>AP014719.1 GCA_001549895.1 Arthrobacter sp. Hiyo8
GGCCGCCTGGGGCACGGTGAGGTCTTTGGCATCGACGGAGAAGAAGTACTGGCTCGCGGCCTGGATGCCGTAGGCGTTGGCGTTGAAGGAGACGATGTTGAGGTAGCCGGCGAGGATCTGGTCCTTCGTGAACTGCTTCTCGAGGCCGATGGCGAGCTTCATCTCCCGGAGTTTGTCGTTGATGCTCTTCTGGCCGTTGAGCACGACCTGGGCGTCTTTGCCCTGGGCGATGAGGTTCTCGTTGAGCACGTTGGTCACGTATTGCTGGGTCAGCGTGGAGGCGCCCTGCCGGGCCCCGCCGCTGTTCGTCACGAGGGCGCGGAGGATGCCTGTCGGGTCGATGCCCCGTGCTGGTAGAAGCGGGAGTCCTCGATCGCGATGATCGCGTTCTTGATGTTGGGGGACATCTGCTCGAGGGGAACCTGGGTGCGGTTCTCGTTGAACAGTGTCGCGATCTGGGATCCGTCCGCGGCGAGGACCCTCGTCACCTGCCCGGCAGGGGCCACGGTCAGCTCGCTGGGCAGTCCGTTGAAGAACTGGGCCGAGCCGTTGGCCGTGATCCCGGCCACGGCCGCGGCGGGCACCATCAGGCCGGCCACGAGCATCCCGCAGACGGCGCTCACGCCGAGGAAGACCAGGATCCGGCCGAGCGTTGTTCCCGTGTCCAGGAGCCGGTTCCTGCCGCGCGTCACAGCTGCCGCCATAGAAGGTGTCTGCGGCTTTCGGGGCACGCCGGATCCCCCATCTGGCCAGGGCCGAATTCGTATCTCTTGAACATATCTTCCTCAGCTTCTCCGGCGATGGATCGTGGTGGTTCTCGGGCGTCGTGCCCGCGCTTCTCAAGCGCCCCGGTGGTGAGCGGTGCCCGCATTTCAGGCACGTGGGCCAGGTGTGGTCGGGTCCGGGCCGGCATAACGGCACGGCAGGTCAGCCGCCGGCCGTCAGCGGTTCAGAGGAGTGCGGGGCGGAGTCCCCGGCACGGCCGTCGAGCGTCTGCGCCGGAACAGCAGGACGAACGCGACGGCGCCCGCGAGGAAGATCAGGGCGGCAACCCAGGTGTTCACCCGGAGCCCGAGGATCAAGTTGGCATAGTCGGAGCGCATCAGTTCAAAAGCGAAGCGCCCCGCCGTGTACCCGGCAACATACAGGGAGAACACGCTTCCCGCCCCGAGAGTGAAGCGCCGGTCCACATACAAAAGAAGAAGCCGACGACGACACACCACAGCGATTCGTAAAGGAACGTGGGCTGGAAATAGCCCAGCACCACCGGTGCGCCCGCGGGATCAGTCACCGCCGACCCAGTGGCAGCGTCCATCTGATGGATCTGGAGCTTCCACGGCAGAGCGGTCGGATCCCCGTAGAGCTCGTTGTTGAACCAGTTACCCCACCGGCCCAGGGCCTGGGCAAAAACCACCCCCGGCGCCACCGCGTCCAGGAACGCTATGAGAGACACGTTCGCCCTCCGGCAGCCGATCCATGCCCCCACGATCCCCAGGGCCACGGCGCCCCAGATCCCCAGTCCGCCATCCCAGATGGCAAAGGCATTCCACGGATTCTTCCCCGGAAGGAAGTAGAGCTCGGGTCGGTGATGACGTGGTAGATCCGGCCGCCGATGATCCCCGCGGGCACCGCCCAGAGGCAGATGTCCAGCACCTGCCCGGGCGCACCGCCCCGGCGGTCCAACGCCGGGAAGTGAGCCAGACGGCCACCACGATCCCGGCCAGGATGCACAGGGCGTAGAAGTGGATGGTCACAGGGCCCACGTGAAAGGCGCTCACGGTCGGCGACGGAAAGAAAGAATCAGAGGCAGTCATGGAGATTCGGGATCCTGTTCGGGAAGTTAAGGCAAAAACAGTGTTGTTCGGCAACCTTGAGGTCAGCCGGGTTCCGGAGGGCCCTCCGGGCCGGGAACAGCCTTGGGGCGGGAGCGCCGTCCCAGGAATGACAGTATGGCTGCCGTGGCACCCAGGACCGCGAAGAGTGCAACGGCCATCCGGAAGCCAAGTCCGGAAACCGCCGGGGAGCCGGCGCTGTTGCCCAGGGCGTTGGCGAGGGAGTACGCGACGGCGCCCAGGGCCACGCCCAGGGAGGTTCCGACCCCCCTGGTCATGTTCAACACTCCGCTGACCATGCCGGCCTGGTGGTCGTGCCCGGCCGCTGCCACGGACGCGTTGTTGGCCGGGGTGAACAGGCCCAGGCCCAGTCCCATGGCCGCGAGAGCCGCTGCCGTGACCCACAGATCATGGGAGGAAAAAACCAGCACGGCCAGCGCGGCCGCGGCCAGTCCCATCCCGGCCGATGCCGGCAACCGGGCGCCGAACCGGTCCGCCAGCAGGCCTGCAACCGGGGCAACGAGTCCCAACGAGACCGGCAGGACCGTCAGTAACAGTCCGGCCTGGGCCGGGGGAAGGAAATACTCCGATTCCAGGTGCAGCGGCGTGACGAAGAGGACCCCGAACAGGACGAGATAGCCCAGCAATCCCGTCGCGACGCCCCGGCTGAAGGTCCCGGACCGGAAGAGTGTCAGGTCCACCAAGGGGTGTCTTGCCCGGCGTTCACGCAGGACAAAGAGGACGAAGAGAACCAGCGATCCGGCCAGCAGCCCAAGAACGGTGAGGTTGCCGAAACCGGACCTGGATGCCTCCGACAAAGCCAGGAGCAGGGCGCCGACGGCCGGCATCAGGGCCGTGAGCCCCGGCCAGTCCAGCCGGGTGCGGGGGCCTTGACGTGGGTGCGCGGGAGCAGGAACCAGCCCAGCAGCAGGCCGATGACCCCTGCGGGGATGTTGACGAAGAACACCCACCGCCACCCGCCCAGACCGATGAGGAGCCCACCGACGGAGGGGCCCATGGCCAGGCCGATGGCCTGCGCGGCACCCTGGAGGCCGATGGCCTTGCCGAGTTTCGCGGCGGGCATGCTGGTCCGGATCAGCGCAACACTGTTGGCCTGCAGCATGGCCGCTCCGACCGCTTGCACGGCCCTGGCCACCAGGAGCCAGGTGATGTCGGGGAAAGGGCGCACCCCAGGGACGCGATCGTGAACAAAGCGAACCCATAGGTGTAGAGCAGCTTCCGCCCCACCATGTCCGCCAGCCGGCCGACCGCCGAGATGCTGCCCACCAGCACCAGAAGATAGATCAGCGCCACCCACTCCACCTGGGCGAGAGAGGCGTTCATGTCAGACCTGATGGCCGGCACCGCCAGCGTCACGATGCTGGCATCCAGCTGGCCTATGAACGCACCGATACACACCGTCGCGACAACCAGCCACGGCGCACCGGGCCGTCGCCGGATCCAGTCCGGCCTCGCCGGTTCCCGCCACAGCCTCCCCCAGCCGGTGGGTGAGGCTGTGTAAGCGGCGGCCCCTGAAGAAAGTTGTTCGGTCACAGAACTATTCTATAGGGGGACTACCGGGATAGGCTAATGCCATGAACACCGCCAATGCCTCCGCCCCGGCCACCGACCCGGCGGTCCGTGACTATGCCGGCGCCGATGCGTGGTCGCTGACCGGGGTGATCACGCGCCTGCGGCGGGTCCTGCGTTCGAGCGTGCGGCAGGAGTTCCCCTGGGAATCCCTGCCCATGGCCCAGGTCGAGGTCCTGCAACGCCTCGCCGACGAACCCGGCATGGGCGTCAGCGACCTCGCCGACCGCCAACGGCTGGCCACCAACACGGTCAGCAGCCTGGTCCAGCAAATGGTCACCGCAGGACTGCTCGAGCGCACCCCCCGTCCGGGTGACCGCAGGGCCGTGAACCTGAACCTGACGCAGAACGGCACGGAGATACTGGCAGCATGGCAGGCCGCCAATGACCGAAGACTCGGCCAAGCCTTGGAACGGCTCCCGGAGGCCTACCGGAACGTCATAGAAAACGCCGTGCCGGCCCTGGCCGCCCTCGCCGCGCTGCTGGAGGCCGAAGACCAGACCCGGAACCGGGACCAGGCCCGGCAAAACGGGACACGACCGTGACCAGCACTCCCCGGCCGCTACGCACCGGCAGGTACTGGCCCGTTCTCCTGCTCGACATCACAGCGGTCACCGTCCTTCTCGCCCTCGCCCTGACGCTGCCCGCCGGCCCGTGGTGGTGGATCCTGGCCGTCCTCTGGGCCGCCGTCGCCTGCCGGCGGGCCCTCAACGAACACCAAAGCCGCGCCGCGCGGGAACACCGCTAGAAGGCCCGGCACTCCTGAACGTGACGTGAGCCGCCAAGTTTGTAGCGGTGCGGCGCCTGCCTGTGTGATCGTGGTCGAGTGAATCCCGGACTTATTGAGGACTGGACATGGGTCGGACGTGATTTGGGCCTGCTTGGCCAGAAGCCCGGCCTACACGGCTGGGCTTCGCTTTGTTGCTGAAGTTCTTCGAGATCGAGGCGAGATTCCCGACTGGGCCAGATGGGCTCGATCCCGCGGCGGTGGCCTATGTTTCTGAGCAGGTCGGAGTTCCGGCGGAAGGCCTTGTCTCGTATATGTGAACGGGGCGGACAATCGAGCGTCATCGCTCCGATATCCGATCAGTGTTTGGTTTCCGGGAGTTCACCTCCGCTGATGGGCCCGCTGGCGGGCTGGTTGGCGGAGAGGGTGTGTCCGTCGGAGGTTCGTGAGTCTGCGCTTGTGGAGGCTTTGCTGGCACGGTGCCGTCAGGAGCGGATTGAGCCGCCGGGGCGTGTGGGCAGGATTGTTGGTGCTGGCCGGGCGTTGTTTGAGCAGCGCCTATGTGCTGATGTCGTCAAGGTTTTGGGGCAGGACGGAGCTGCTGGCCTGGAAGCTCTCGTCGCTGACGGTGCAGCGGGTTCTCTGTTGTCGGTGTTGAAGGCTGATCCGCGATCCCGGAACCACCGTCGGTGATCACGACCCGCGGGGCCGGGAAGCGTCCGATCAATGCCGCCCACGCGGCCTTCTTCTCGGTGTCACACCACTGCCAGCCCAGCACGTGCTCACCGGCAACGGCGATCAGGCAGCACCACGAACCGACGTGGATCCCGTCGACCTGGACTTGGTCGTGGACCTCCCCGGTCACCGGGATCCGCAGGGCAACGTTCCAGCACCAGGCCGTGCGGCGCCGGAATGACCGGGCGGAACCGAACGAGGTCAGCGATGACTGATTGGAGGTGCCCATCAGCCAGGCAAGGAACGCCTCGAGTTCGGAGCGTCTGCTGACGTCCTGGCGTTCACCGGAGCGGCTGGCCCGCAGCCCAGGCACCGGTAGCGCTGCTTACCCGCGGCCGTTTTTCCGTTCCGTACCAGCGCCTGACCGCAGACCAGACATTCCAGAGATACGCAAGCGCCCCAGCCACCCTAAGCTTCCAAAGCTTAGCTATCCCGAAATTCACCCGCCAACACTGGGAAGCAAGCCCCTCCCATACACACGTTTTGTCCTATAACCCCTGTTGCGTAGTTGTCAGGGGGAGGGAAACGCCCCGCCCGGATCGGACAACCTGGACGGGACGTTCACCGTTCTCCCAATATGACTAGTGGAGACCATGTGCGGAGACGGTGATTCACAGCCTAGGCCTCCGTGCATGCCAGCGGGAAGGATTCGTCTTCCATGCCGATTCCGTTTTCGAGTTCTCGGAAAACCCGTCCGCAAACAAGGATTCAATGGCTCTAACCGGACACCCGTCAAGGGGCAGGGGTAAACCCGAACCAGACGGTCGTGCAGTCGACGTTGAACATTCCGTGCAATCGTCTTCGGAAACGACAACGAAGGAAACCAGCGACGCTGCCTCAAACTCGTCGCTTTCCCCACAAGATCCGCCGCGGGAAGGCCATACCGTAGACCTTGGTTCGGTAGCGAAGTCCGTGCCGGGAAGGCCCCGCAGGCCCACGCTCTGGCGGCCGAAGGGTTATTGAAGGCCCTGTGACGAGACGGTGGGTGCTTCTGTGGTCAAAGAGGCAGAAGTGACATATGTTAACCATGCGCCCCAGGTTTGCTCTGCTCTGGGCTGGTTGGGACGCACAATCGGAGACTCCCGGACATTCCTGTGCCGCAGACGCCAAAACCGCTGGTAGAACGCTGCAGCGGACGAGCGTCCCGCGCGCTTTGGCCCGGAAGCCGCCGGTGGCCGTCCTTCCCCGGACCGGAAGGGTCCTGTCCTGTTACGTCGGCTTTCAAAAAGGGGTTCCTGTGTTGGGTTTGCGTCGATTGGCTCCGGTTCTAACGGTTTCCTTCGCCCTGGTGCTCGCCGCTGGCGGTGCGGCCACCGCAGATGGCGGAGTAGCTACCGAGCACTACGCCAGTCACCCGCTCCATGTCAGGCCCGGTGTTTCCACGACCCCTACGGGACTGTCCCCGGGCGCGGTCAAGTCGGCGTACAACTTCCCGACAGGAGCAACGGCCGGGCCGGCACGACGATCGCCATCGTGGACGCCTACGACGATCCGAACATCGAAGCCGACCTCGGCGTGTTCAGCAGCCAGTTCGGCTTGCCGTCATGCACCACCGCGAACGGGTGCTTCAGCAAAGTCGACCAGGCCGGCGGCACGAAGTATCCGCGCACCGACTCGGGATGGGCACTGGAGATCTCCCTTGACGTCCAGTGGGCCCACGCCATCGCCCCGGGGCGAAGATTCTGCTCGTCGAGGCCGGCAGCACTAGCTTCACGAATCTGCTGGCTGCCGAAGACTACGCGGCAGGGCACGCCCAGTACGTTTCCGACAGCTGGGGCGGCGCCGAGTTCAGCGGAGAGTCAGCCTACGACTCTCACTTCACGCGCAGCGGGGTGAGTTTCTTCGTCTCCTCGGGCGACTCGGGTACACCGGCGTCCTACCCCTCGGCTTCACCGAACGTCATCTCCGTCGGCGGCACCACACTGAACTTCACCAGCACCGGCGCGTTCTCCAGCGAAACGGGCTGGAGCGGCTCCGGCGGCGGGTGCAGCGCATACGAGACCGCGGCAGGAGCCCAGTCCGGGTTCAGCCAGTACCCGCAGGTCAATTGCGGCACGAAGCGGGCCACACCGGATGTCTCTCTTGACGCCGACCCCGCCTCGGGGGTGTCGGTCTACGACTCGGTACTCTACCAAGGCCAGTCCGGGTGGTGGACCGTCGGCGGGACGAGCGCCTCAGCCCCGATGTGGGCGGCACGCTCAGCCGATACCGGCGCCGTGGTCGACGCCGGGTATGTCTACGGCAAAAGCATCACCTACCGTGACATCACGGTAGGTAACAACGGAGCGTCCTGCCTCACCGGGTTGGACCTCGTGACCGGCCGGGGAAGCTGGATCGGCTGACCCCTCCGGGGGCCGGCCGGTCCGTTGAACCTCCAAGCCCAGTACGGGACACCATCCACCGAGCAGTCCAGAACGCCGGCGCTCGGGAGTCAGGAAGTGGCCAACGTCGGAACAAGGTCATCTCCCGCGGCCGCGCCAGCTAAAAGACCGGTGTCCGCGCGGAGGCCACGTCAGGCCCAATCCGGATTCACCGCCATTTGGACAGTCTCTGTCACGGGACGGTCAGACCCCACTGTTCAGCCGTTGGTGAGGGTGATGTCGTCGAGGTACATCCAGGTGTCGTCGGCGGGGCTGGAGCCGTCGAGGTGGACGTTGTACCAGAGGGTGATGGTTTGGCCTTTGTAGGCGGTGAGGTCGGCGGTGAGCTGGGTCCAGGTGCCGTTGTTGTTGCAGAGTTTGAAGAGGCTGCCCAGGGTGGTGCCGGTGGTGGTGCGGACTTGTGCTTCCATCCAGTCGTACGGGCAGGCGTTGCCGGTGCAGGGGTCTTCCTGGCTGTGGGGCTGGTACCAGAAGGACAGGGTGGTGGTTCCGGTGGCGGGGATGGTGATGGTCTGGGACAGGCTGCTGTCCCCGAGGGGTTCGGTTCCTGAGGCCAGGCCCAGGAGCGCGGAGCCGGTGCCGGTGTGGGCGGTGGTGGAGGCCACGGGTGCCCTGACCCCGCCGGTGGTCCAGGAGGTGAGCCCGGATTCGAAGCCGCCGTTGGTGATGGCCGAGGTCGTTGTTCCGGAGGGGGTGACCGGTGCCGAGGCCGCCGAGGCCGGGAGGTGCCGACGGCGTTCGTGGCGGTGACGGTGAAGGTGTAGGCGGTGCCGTTGGTGAGTCCGGTGATGTTCGCCGTCGTCGCGGGCGGGTTTCCGGTCACGGTGACCGGGCCAGGGTGGTGGTTCCGGCGTGCGGGTGACCGCGTAGGAGGTGATCGCCGAGCCGCCGTTGGCCGGCGCGGTCCAGGACACGGTTGCCGAGGCGTTCCCGGCCGTCGCGGTCACCCCGGTGGGAGCGGCGGGTGCCGTCGCCGTCGTGGTGGGGTGACCGGTGCCGAGGTGGCGGAGGCCGGGACGTGCCGATGGCGTTCGTTGCGGTCACGGTGAAGGTGTAGGCGGTGCCGTTGGTGAGCCCGGTGACGGTGGTGCTGGTGGCGGGCGGGTTTCCGGTGACGGTGACCGGGCCAGGGCGGTGGCGCCGGCGTGCGGGGTCACGGCGTAGGAGGTGATCGCGGAGCCGCCGTTGGCCGGCGCGGTCCAGGACACGGTTGCCGAGGCGTTCCCCGCCGTCGCCGTCACAGCGGTCGGTGCGGCAGGCGCCGTCGCCGTCGTTTGGCTGTTGGTGAGGGTGACGTCGTCGAGGTACATCCATGTGTCGTCCGCCGGGCTGGAACCGTCGAGGTGGACGTTGAACCACAGCACGACGCTCTGGCCGTCGTAGGCGGAGAGATCGGCGCTGAACTGGGTCCAGGTACCGGAGTTGCTGCAGAGCTTGAACAGGCTGGCCAGGACCGTGCCGCTGGTGGTGCGCACCTGTGCTTCCATCCAGTCGTACTTGCACGTGGTGCCGCTGCAGGTATCGTCTGCGGTGTGGGGCTGGTACCAGAAGGACAGCGTCGATGTCCCGGAGGCCGGCATCGTGATGGTCTGGGCAACATTGCTATCGCCCAAAGGTTCCGTACCCGACGGCAGACCCAACAACGCGGACCCCGTGCCGGTGTGGGCAACGGTGGAGGCGACGGGCGCTTTGACCCCGCCTGTGGTCCACGACGTCAGCCCGGACTCGAAGCCGCCGTTGGCGATGGTCGAGGCTGTTGTCGCCGTGGGCGTGACCGGCGCCGACGCCAACGACGCCGGAGACGTGCCGATCGCGTTGGTAGCCGTGACAGTGAACGTGTACGCCGTGCCGTTGGTCAGCCCAGTCACAGTGGTGTTGGTAGCCGGGGGTGTACCGGTCACCGTCACCGGAGCCAAAGCCGTACCCCCAGCAGAAGGCGTCACGGCGTAGGAGGTGATCGCGGATCCCCATTAGACGGCGCCGTCCAGGACACCGCAGCGGAGGCGTTCCCGCCGTCGCGGTCACCCCGGTGGGAGCGGCAGGCGCCGTGGCGGTCGCCGTGGGAGTGACCGGTGCCGACGCCGACGACGCCGGAGACGTGCCGATCGCGTTCGTCGCCGTCACCGTAAACGTGTACGCGGTGCCGTTAGCCAGCCCTGTCACCGTCGCCGTCGTCGCCGGCGGGTTCCCGGTCACCGTCACCGGTGCCAGAGCGGTAGTGCCCGCATGCGGAGTGACGGCATAGGAGGTAATCGCCGATCCGCCGTTGGCCGGCGCGGTCCAGGACACGGACGCGGACGCGTTACCCGCCGTCGCGGTCACCCCGGTGGGAGCCGCGGGGCCGTTGCCGTGACGGGCGTGACGTCGATCATGGAGTAGTCGTCCGTGGTGATCGATCCGTTGGATTGGATGTTCAGTCCGTAGCTGATCCCCGAGGCGCCCGCCGGAAGAGCCGGCGTGGTCCACGTGATCTGGGTCCAGTTGCTACTGGCGTTGAACAGCGGACTTGCGGTCCAGTAGGTCCAGTACCCGGTTCCGGTGCGGTAATAGACCTCGAATTGGGTGATGACGTTGGATTTGTACCAGGCGCTGAGCTGATAGATATGGCCGGGAGTGCCCGTGGGTGAGCAGCCGCCGAGGTCCAGGGCGGCAGGAGCTTCGCGTCACCGCTGACGTACCCGCTCATAGTCAACTGTTCCGCGTTGGTGCCGGTGTGTCCGGGCGAGACCACGGCGTAGCTGGGCGTGTTGGTGCCGTATCCGCCGCAGCCCAGCACTGCGGAATTCCACTGGTGAGCGTCTCCAGGCTCGGGTTCTGGATCATGTTGGTTCCCTGTGGGGCGGCGGCGGCGCGGCCGGGCCGGAAACGAGGGGCTGGACCGGCCCACCTATTACCTGGTCAACCGTCTTCACGGCGATGCTGCCCGCCGTCTGTTGTTGCGCCAGCCAGGAGGCGAATTGGCTGAACAAATCGGGGCTGATGGTGAGCGTCGGATCAGTCCCCACGGCGATGTGGTGGAACGTCAATTGAACCCAGCCACCGCCCGCAGCCTGCGCCTTGGTCACAGAATTTTCCAGGTCCGTCAGCGTCCACGTGCTGTCCACTTCCTCCGGCGCCGCGGTGTCATACGGGTTGGCGGGCGGGATGGTCTCCGCAGCAGGCAGTCCCGGATCGTCCTTGCTGTAAAGGTCCCCGAGCCCGCGCGCGCTGTTGAAACCGCAATTCTTCACGATGGTCTGCACAGCAGGATCCTGGGAAGCGAAGGGGTAGGCAAAACTGGTGACCTTGAAGCCCATGTTTGCCAAAGCGACCCTGCCGTTGCACACCTGCCGTGTCACTTCATCCGACGTCAACGTCACCAGATCCGGGTGCGTGACCGTGTGCCCGGCAATCTCATTGCCGTCCGCATAGAGTTGCTGCAAGTTGGCCGACGTGAAATAGCTCGGCTGGTCAACCCACCCGGATGGGACGAAATACGTGCCGTGAAGTCCGAGGTTCTTCAGCGTGGCGGCGGCGGTCAACTGGTCGGCGTTGCCGTCATCGAAGGTCAGCGTGATGACGGTGTTTGCAGCCGCATGCGCGGGCAAAGCAAAGCCGCTGAGGAGTGCCAGGACCATCGCGGCACACGCTCCAACGGCGGCCCAACGGACCCCGAATCGCCGTGTAAGCGTCTGCTCCTGCGTTGAGAGTCTAGCCACAACACTCACCGTCCATTCGATGCCAGGGCAACCGTCAAGGATAGGAGCATTCCCTCCTTAGGTCTTCGGCGATGATAGGACGTTGAATCCGGCCGCGTCTTGAGTGTGCTCACCCGGATGGGCAACACCGGACGCCAGCAAGCACTCTAGAGCTGGTTAACGAAATCAGAGTGCCTTGACAGCGCTCAAGACCTTGGTAAGACAGAGAGCAGCCTTCGGAAGAACTTTTCAGGCCGGGCGTAACTTTTCCGGGCCGTGACGATTACATCGCTAAGGGTTGGTGCCCTCGCACCCGTTGCGGGTGTTCACTTTCTGGCCTTGGAGGTCCCATGTCATTCTTCACAGCGCTGCTCACCAGCAAGATCGCCGCCGGGGCACTGGCCGCCGGAACCCTCGCCGTCGGCGGAACCGCTGCCGCCGCCTACACGGGAACCCTGCCCGCGCCCCTGCAGCAGAGCGCCCACAACCTGATCGGTGCCCCGCGCCCGCTGCTTCCGCCGCCCTGGCCACCCAGGCAACGGCCGCGGCACCACCGAAGCAACGCCCACCGCCGAGGCAACGGCAACGGGAACGGCAACGGCCGATGCGACCGAGAAGGCAACCGCCTCGGCAAGCCCGTCGGCGACTCCGGTCGGCCCTGACGCGGCGGACCGGCAGCTTACGGGCTCTGCCAGGCCTTCACGAACGGCGGGCTCGACACCTCATCGACCGCGTACAAGTCCCTGACCGTAGCCGCCGGCGGCGCATCGAACATCGTCACCTACTGCGCGGCCGTGGCCTCACCGGGGAGTCCGCGAGCCACCGCCCGGCCGAAACCGGGGCCGACGCGGCCACCGCCACATCCCAGCGGCACCGCAACAGGCCGTTGTCCCGGCCGCGCCGCAGTTGCCCTCCCAGGCAGCCGTTCCGGCTGCGCCGCAGCAGGCTGGCACCGGCACCGCGCACAAGCCTGCGACGGCCGGCCGGCCATAGGCAGTTACCTACTACTGCTGCTGCTGTCCGGGGCGCGCCCTTTGGGGCGTCCCGGGCCGGTAGCAGCACGCGAAGGCACGGAAAGGACCGGCGGGTCCGGACCGTCCTGCAGGGTCGGATAAAGTGGCTGCCGGGGGTGGTTGGTGAAGGCGTCGGTGACAGAGGGGACGGGTCTGGCACGAACAGACCCGGATGCTCTGTTCGTTGATGCCTACCGGGAGTACTCACCCGGGGTCTGCGGCTATCTGCGCACCCGCGGGGTGGAGGATCCCGAGGCCGTGACCCAGGACGTGTTCCTTGCCCTTTACCCGCAACTCGGGGACCTCCGGGGCGGACCGGCAGGACTGCGGACCCTGATCTTCACCATCGCCCATGCCCGGGCCGTGGATTCCCACCGCCGCCGGGCCGTACGCCGGTCTCGATCGAATACGACCCCGCCTGGGATCCCCGCCTCACGGGCTCGGCGGAAGACCGTGCCCTCGAGGCGATGGCCGTAGGCCATACGCTCCTGGACAGCCTGCCCGAGGATTACCGCGAAGTTCTCGCCCTGCGGATCGTCGCCGAACTGTCCCTGGAATCCACCGCCCGGATCATGAACAAAACGCCGGGCGCCATCAAACAACTCCAACGCCGCGCGCTGGCCCGCCTGAAGGAAACCCAGCAGGAAACGAAAGGCCAAGGTAGATCGTGACCACCAATGATTTCCGCAGCGCCGAAGACCTGCACGACCAGCAGATCGTCGAGGGCCTGCTGACCGAATCCGGAATGGACCACCCCGCCGACACCGGAGAACTGAAACTGGCCCTGATGCACATCCGCAGCATCGCACACGGCCCGCAGCCCACACCGCGGGGCGAGTTCGCCGCCCTGCTGGCAAGCCTGGATGCCGGACCAACGGCGGCCCGGGAAAAGGCACCGTCGCCAGCCTCGAAGACCGCGCCCGGAAACGCCGCACGCGGCTGGTCATCGCCGCCACTGCGCTCTCCCTCACCGTGGGAGCCGGCGCGGCCGCCGCCGCCGTGAACCCGGACTTCCGGGACACCGTCCAGAAAACCGTCACCACCCTCATCAACACCCTCACGTCTACCCCGAACGACCGGTCACCGGGCACCCCGAGACCGCTGTACACGCCGTCACCCACGACCGCTCCGCCCGGGCAGCCGGGGGCACCCGGCAGTACCGCACCACGCGAGCCCACCACCCCACCGTCCCGGCTTACCCGAAACCAGACGGCACCATGCCGGCCCCGGCGACCCGGCATCGGGCATCCGGCACCGGCACCGGCACCGGCACCGGCCGAGCCAAGCTTCGTTCCGCCTGCCGTCCCCGGCCGGAACGCGGATCCAGTCCCCGCTCCCGCGCCGTCCCGCCCTGCGGCGCCTGCGGGGAGTACCCGCAGCCCTTGCCGGCCACGGGCGGCCAAACCACCCAGCACCCGGGCCGCCCGTAACCAACTTGGTCTGAATCTTGCGTGCACGTCTTCATCGGTGAATGCCTGGGACGGCTATTTCCGGACCCGCCTCAGAACTCATGGGTGCGGGTTTCAGATGGGCCGTGCTCTATGGCATTTCGTTCCTCCGGCCCGCAAGCTGGTGGCGCGCCGGGCTGCCGTCCGGGCGTACTTGGCTAACTGAATGCCTTGAGGCTTGGCATGGGGGAGCAGGGCGCCACCACTTTCGTTGGCTGTTTCCGCCGTTTTTAGCGGCGGCTATTTCGGACGCGTCTGAGCGTTGCGTCGTCGGTGTTGCTCGACCATGAGAACCCTGACCGTGGCCTGACGGAAACAACTTCCCAGCCGTTCTTGGCCAGCTTCTTCAGCTCCCTGCTCTGCTTCCGTGGGCGACGGTCCACCAAGACTGTCATGTATTCGTAGTCGGGATCGTTATTCATGGCGATGCCTCCTTTCGGCGTGCGACCAAGTCGCGGTGTGGCTCCCTTGGCAGCCAGCCCTTCGCGGGGTGATGTCCGGCGTCGGGCTGCTGAAGGTCCGGCTCATCAAGCCCGGTAGTTCGGCTGCTTCTCCAGAGGGCCGTCGTCCCGTACCGATGGGAGGCGGTGGGAGGCGGGCGCCGGCGTTTCGGCCGGGGGTGAAAACCGGCGGCGGTGTTCAGGAGTGCCGGGTCAGACGCTAACGCTTTGTGTCTGGAGGGCGGGCTTGAATTGTTCAGCGCTGCTGCCGGCGGCGTTCTCCGTGGAGAGGTCCCTGTCGGCGACCAGGGCCAGCGCAGGGCTGGCCAGGTACATCAGCGATTGGGCGGCGAGGGCAATGGCGAACATGGTGATGAGACCGCTGGAATCGGCCAGAAACAACACCGCCGCGATGACCAGGCCGGTCAGCCCCAGTGAGCCCTCGACCAGGGTGTCGTTGAGCGCACCCAGGCGGCGGCGGGCGGCAGGGAATTTGCTGGTCCGCTCCCACTTGGCGGGGCGTCCGAAAAGTGCCGCCAGACTGGCAACGACGATGACGTGGTGCAGTGCCGCGAAGGCAAGGGTGCCGCAGACCGTTTGGGACAGCGTAGCGCCGACCAGCCGGCGGTAGACCAGCAGGCGCAGGGCCGTGCTGCTGACCAGAACCGCAGTCGCACCGATGTACAGTGCGAACGGCATGGAGATGCGCTCGTGCTGTATGGCCATGGAGATCGCTGAGAGTGCACCCAACGGCAGGGCGATGGCGCGCAGGCCTATGCAGGCCACGTCCAGGCCGTGGTTACCGTGATGTATTTGCTGCAGCCACGTCAGCTCCGTGCGCCGCCCGCCCAGCCAGGCCGGACGAACATCCGCCAGTGCCTGCGCATTTCCTGCACCGGGCCATATGTCCAACGGAACCGCTGTTTGCGGTAGGCGGTGAACGTTTCCGGGATCAGTCCCCATCCGAACGGTTCGTTCAGGTAGACGCTGTCGTACCCGAGCGCGTGGATGCGGATGGCCAACTCGCTGTCTTCGGTAAGGCACCACTCGGCCCAGCCGCCGGCCTCTTCCAAGGCCGCGCGCCTGATCAGGGACATGGTGCCGACGGTCAGCCCGGCGTTGTGCTCGTTGAGCGCGGCCATACCGGTGGTGAAGAAAACGGCGTACTCCCAGTTTGCCCAGCGGCGGAAGCGGCTGCCGGCGTGGTCGCGGTAGGCGTGGGGTGCCTGCACGAAACCGGTGCGTGGTTCAGTGAAGTGACCGACGGTTTTCCTCAGCCAATCCGGGCGGACCTGGTAGTCCGCGTCGACCACCCCGATCAGTTCCGCTTCCGGGTCGGTGTGCCCCGCTGCCCAGTTCAAGGCCCCGCTTTGGCCCCGGAGATCCCCTCGACATGCAGGAATCGGAACCGGTCGCCAAGCACGAGACAATGCTCGCGCAGGGGCTCCCATAAAGCGGGATCGGTGGTGTTGTTGTCGATGACGAGCACTTCAAAATTCGGGTAGTCAAGGGCCGCCAACGCATCGAGGGTGGCCATCACCATGCCGGGAGGTTCGGCGTGGGTGGGTACATGGATGGACACCCTGGGGAAAACCGTCGGCGGCTCGGACATGGGATGGCGGGGCCGGAACCAGGTGGTACGCAGGAGCGATTCCCACCCTTCCCGTGTCTGGACCACCGAGCTTGGCAGGGTGATGGCGCCCAGGACAGCTGTGGCCCACAACAGGAAACCCGTCAGCGGACCAACCGGCAAACCCATCAAAAAGAACAGCGCCAGACTCCGCCGGCAGCGGTGAGCAGACACCACGTCGCCCAGACCAGGGCCCCGGCTGGAGCGAGCTCCGGCCGGCGGAGGGCGTAGGCCGTGCAGAGCGCCGGTATGGCCACGGCGGAGCCCCAGGCGGCCCATGTGATTCCGGGAGCCACCCATTCCGCCGCCAGGACGGCTCCGGCAGTGGCTGCTGTCACGACGGCGCCGACCGGCCCTGCCAAACGTCCCCCGCGGGAGCAGATGACGAGGGCGGCAACGGCTCCGACATGGGCCATGGATGCAACGACAACAAAGACACTGAGTACCGAATACATGATGTTCCCCCTCGTTGGACGGACGGTGTGGCCGAGCTGACATGCTGCGCCGTCGGGCAGGACCCGCGTTCCCAACGGGCGAACCGGACCTTGGGGTAGGGCTTCAAATACGTCCAACCAGCGCAGCTTCGATACCGTAATCGCCGCGGACCTGGAAAAGTTACGCCGGCCCGGTCTGCGCCTGAGGTCCTGCGGCAGCGGAACGACCTCGGGCCTCCGCGGCCGCTCCGGTATTGGCAGGGCGTCTGGTCCCGACACCGGGACAGTCTCCCCGGGGCGGCCGCGACGCTGCCGGATCCGGAGGCGGTCGCCAGGCTGCGTCGATTAGCGCACCCAGCACCTCGGTCGACGGGAAGAGCGCACAACGACGACGCCGACAGCATTTTTCGGAAGAACGTGCCGGCGGATTTCATCAAGCTTTGGCCAGTGCCCGCGTCGAAGCACAACGAAAGTCATCAGCCGACAGACCCGTCCACCAGCCTAGAGGCGCGACATTGTCCAAACCGGCACCGGCTCACACCGTCCGGGCCGGTGTATCGCCGAATGAACTCCCCGTACGGCCCCACGGATGGCAAAGACACCGGCCTTGTATCCGGGCTTGATCTCTTGGGTGCGTGTGTCGGCTTTCCACGGCGTCGGCTGCCGCATAGTCGGAAGGTCATCGGCCCGGGTCCTGGTTCTTGCCGATTCTTCTGACCGTCGACGCGCCGCCCTGTTCAGAAATGATGGCCTGCATTTCCAACATGATGGTCGCGGCGGAACTGAGCTGACCTTCGAGTTGCCGGACCTTCTCGCGCAGCCGCCGGGTTTTGGCTTTCTCGTGGGCCAGCTGCTCTTCGATCTGGCGGAACTCCTTGCTTCGAGGGGCCCGGGCGGGCGCGAGTTCATCCCACTCAGCGAGGAGGGCGTTCGCGCGGTGCATGGTTGCGCGGGAGACCCGGCCTCTTTGGCGAGGTTCGATTTCGTCAGCCGGCCGTCGGAATTGACTGCCGTTCCACCCAGCAGTCGTCCATCGCGTTGCGGAGCCTGGCTTCGGTTGCCGCGGAGATATCACTCATCGCCGGTCCGGTCCACTCCGCTGATCACTTGTCGGATGTCCCCGAGCTCTTGTTCAAGAGAGGCCCGGTTTCTGTCCGAGATACGTTTGTCCTTGAGGGCTTTGCGCAGGTCGTGTTCGGTCGCGACCCAGTGTGGGCGGTGTTCGCTCGTGATGACCGAGTTGCGGCAGAGGTGCGGTTGACATCGGGCAGGGTTGACGGTCAAGGCCTCCGGGGTTCCGGATGCCTGGCCGGTGAGGCAGAGGGCTGAGCCAAGGTCTCCCATGCAGGCGTTCAGGTTCCCGAACTTCACGGTGGAGAACTCGCTACGGAGCAGGTTTCTGATCATTCGTTCGTCGACGATGTTGCCCTCCATGCCGTCGGTGGCACTAAGGGCGGACGCTACTTTGTCGAGCTTGGCCGTGAATGACTTGGCTCCGGGGCCCACGGCGATGGTGTTTCCGGAGGTCCGGGCGTGCATGAGGCGTGCCAGGCGGACGGCGGTGGCGTCCGCGAGCTCGATTTTCAGTTCTTCGGCCCATTCCGGGGTGGGTTCGGCGTAGCCGCTGGTGGTCGCGTTGGATAGTGCACGCACGGCAGCATGCTTCAGGGTCAGACCCAGAGCAATCTCACCGTCCGGCTGTTGGCCCGCGATGATCGACATCGTCCGGCGGAACATGTGGGGGTTGATCCGGTATTCGGGAATCTCCTCCAGTCCCATTTCCGTGTGGTGGGCGTTGATATGGCGGACAAATTTCCGGATGTCTTTGTTGGGCCACAGTGCGGTGTTGTCCGGGTCGATCTGTCGGACCGCGGAAAAGACCCTGGTCGGATGGATCGAAAGTTCCTGGGCGACGGCCAGGGCCTGGGCGACGGGTTCGATGATCCACCACTTCTGTTCCGAGTTGGACTCGTCGTGCTTGAACTTGCGGGTGCGGATGGCCGGTGCCCCGAAATGCTGAACGACGGGGTCGCGGAGGATGCCTTGCAGCTCGGAGTCCCGAAGCATGCTCAGGGCGGCTACGAACAGGTAACAGGCGGTCCGCAGGGCGACGGCTTCGTGCCACATTCTTCGCGAATCGACGTTCGTGATCCAGGGGGAACGTGAGCCTCCTGCTGCATCAACGTCCCGGGCGTCGGGCAGGAGGTCGAAGGTTCTGCCCCGGTAGCGGTTTTCCGGGGCAAGGACAAGGTTTTTGAGCGGGAGGTTGGATTCCTTGGAGCCGTTGAACATGAGACGGGTTTGGCCGCCGCTGATGGACAGTGACAGAACGCCCCAATGCACATGGAAACCGTCGGCTGAGGGCCGCGACTTGTCGGCATGGTGGCGGCTGGAATGGAGGGGGATCGTGTTGGCCGGATCCTGAAGCCAGTCCTTCAGCAGATCCTTGTAGCTGCGCCCCGGTCCGGATGCCGTGCCGGGTTTGTTCAGTTCCTCCCAGCGTGATCGAGCTTTAAGTATGTCAGGGGCAAAGACATCGATGTATCTCCAGCACGCTCTCAGCAGCGGCCACCAGACGGCAGGCGGAAGAGCAGGCGTCTTGACTTTCCTGCTGGATGATCTGTTCCCGCTGAGCGCTTCCACGCTGGCTCCTGGCCAGGGCTCGGTGTCGAGTCCGCCGTAGCTAAGAACTGCCCGGTATTTGTAGAGGCATCGGATGGCCTTGTAGTACTTGGCCGGGTTGGACCCATGGCAGCTTGCTATGAATCTGTCCAGATCCCGTTCTGTCCAGGTCGAGGGATGTTCGTTCAGGCCCTCCTCGTGTACCCAGGCAGCAAGAGTCCGCAGGGCTTCAACGACAGACCTGACGGTTGAGACGGCGGCCGGGCCATGGGCAGGAAGATCCCGGCCCGGCGACCTGAGGGTGGCAGGGGTTGAGCATCACCATGGCGATCTCCCTGAGCCTGAGGTTCCAGGCCGGCCAGGGGGTGTGGAAGCGTAGCCGGTGGCTGCTGGGCGAAAGGTTCGCGTTGCGCTCCCAGGCGTTCAGGTCCCAGACATCGGCTTGGCCGAAGTGCTGGATGAAGCGTCCGGGGACCAAGGGCACGCTCTGAAGTGCGGGCTCGGAGTTGGGGAAAAAGTCGCTGTGCGGATCTGTTGCGCTGCGGGGGGCCGAAGAGGGCTCATCAGAAGTGGACTCGCTGACTTATAGGGACATGGATGGAGGCGGTGCCGGCATCGGCGGCCGTTTTCAACTGAGCAGGGAAACTCCCTGAGGATGGCCTCTATGGAGTCAAGGGTTCCTCCCACGCCGATTGGAACTCCTGCGGGTGATAATTCGGTCGCTGGGCCAGCAGCGTCTCCCTGAAGGAGAGTATGCGGGGTAAATGGTCTTGGAAGATCAGCGCGTTGGGGCATAGGAAACACATCGACGGCCTGACGTGGCACAGCTTCCCCTCGGTGGTGAACGGCGAAGCGTAAGGGTTCCTGCACGCCGTCACCCCCATTTCCATGTCCTTGGGTGACTCGCGCACCGTCCGGCCAGCGAGGTCCTCACGGTTTCATCGTCCCCGGCGAGCCTGAGCTCCTTGGCCCTGGCAGGAATGACCGCTGGCCCCTGAAGGATGGAGTTATAGACGTATTCCTGGGCGGCGTTTGTGACCTTGGCCGCCAGGACGTGGATGGTTGTCGTTTGCATGTAGTGGCCCCGGGAGACCTGAACTGTGTGGTCCATGCCTGCGGCACCCGCTGCGGTTCCGGTCACTGCCCCCTGAACGGACTTGAAGGTTTTCCGGATCCGGCGGATGTCAAACGGTCCGGTCCAGGAAATGCCGACATCCTTGACGAGGTCTTTGAGCAGGTACTGCTTGAAGATTTCGTTGGTCAGATAGGTCTCTGGTCCCGACCTGTTCAGCCGGACAAGAAGATACTGTTCTTCCCGGCGGCCGTGGTCAGGTGCCGGATCGGTTCTGTAAGGGCCAGGAGCCGCTCAAGCAGCGCATAGACGTTCCATCTGGAGTTGCCTTGGTGGTATTCATGCGATTTCATCGTGCGGGCCCATAGCTTTTGAGTTGTAATGCTGACTTTTCCGTCGCCCATTTCATGGCTCCAAGTCGCATGTCGGTAAGTTGTTCCGGAGCCCAGCCCGTCTCCATGAGCAGCAGAATCCTGAATGCCTGCAGCTCCCGTGAGCTCAGCGATGCGGGCAGCACGAACCTGCTCCGGGCACGGATGCGGGCACTCTCCGCTCCGGCCTCCCGGTTGAGTCCGTTCAGATGGTTCCGGGTCCTGGCCGCGACGGACCGAACTCGATCCCCTGCCAGGCTGTGGCCTGGCGCTTCGGTGGGCAATAACCGGAGAATCCCCGGGAGCGGACCCGGGCGTCGTTGACTTCGGCGCCGTTGGAGACCATTACCGTGCCCCGCTGGATCCTGGATTCGGCGTCACGGATGATGGCCCGGCAACTGTCCCGCAACTGGATCCGGATTCCGTTCGGCAGCTCGTCCACGGGTGTTTCCTTTCTGGAAGGGGCAAGCGGTTTTGCCCCGGCCCGGGACCGCACCAGGGAGCCGCCGGCCGCCCGGATCGGATGTGCCAGCGGATGATCTGCAACAATTGCATGCCGTCTTTGTAGGGCATGTTGCTTGTCGCCGCGTACCCTTGCCTGAGCGACAGCTCCCACTGGTGGATGCACTCGACCAGGGAAGCGCCGCTGTCGGCCAGCGAGACGCCATCCTCGACGTCACCACACTGAGCGAACTCGATGAATTTCCGAACCACAACCGACATGCGCCGCACTGTTGTCGGCGCGTAGCCCAGCGTCGTGGCCACCTCGTACCAGCTCTGCCCCAACTCGCGGGAGAGAACCCTCAGCCTGCTGTCACTGAGATCGAGCGTGCTGTTCAAGACACGCGTTCTGTGCGTTGCCTCGTGCACCCACCGAAGGGCCGTCGTCTGAGACCGGGCTGAAGTCATCACTTCAGCTCCCGGGTGAAGAGCTCGCTGATGTAGTCCGCGTAGGTGATGTCCGGGTCGGACCAGGTGTCCAGGGCTCGCCGAACGATTTCTTCAGTGTCCTCGACGTATCGAAGGTACGTCATGGTGGTCAATGGGCTTGCATGCCCGAGAAGCCGTTGCACCGACAGTATCGGGGAATGTACAAGATGGTCACTCATCGAACCATTCCCGATTTCGCCTCTTCTGCGTCCGGATTCCCGTTCCGAAGCCTTGACCATGAGATAGCGCAGCAAAACAACAGCAAACGTATGGCGCAGATCATGCGCGGTCACCTTAGCCGGCATCGCCGGGACCAGCGGCGAATCCCGGAATCGCTCCGTGCGCCGCGACGCCGCACCGAAAACGGCGCCCCACGCCCGCTGCTGGATAGCCAGTCCGTTTGAACCAACGAACAACGAGAGCGGCTCGAGACCCTCCGCTGTCTCCACCACGCAGAGCCGCCGAAGGCCGCCGGGCATCCGCGCAACGTCCCAGACATGCTCCTTGCCTTCGAACGTGGCCGCGATGCGGTTCTGTATCCGGTCAATCCGGTGAACGACCGCAAGCTCCTTCCGTCGTCTGACCCGGCCCTGCATGGTTTTACGAATGACGTCCGCCCGCTCGGTCCGCCTGTACAGGTGGATGAGCCTGAGAGTCTCGGCCGGGACGTGGACCGTCCTGCGGCGTGAAAACTTGGCGGTTGCTTCGATGTCGAACGACGACGTGCGGTCCATCATGTATGGAACTTCAAAGTCCAGCACCGAACAGAACTCGCGCAGACGCATGCCTGTCGAGAGCGCCAAAGTTGCGCCGGCGATGTTCCGTTGCGGGCAGGTTCCCCTCCATGAAAGGTCCAGCTCACCGCCCGGGAGCTGTCCGCCAAGCCCGACTTCGCGAAAGACCCTCCACTGCTCGTTTGAGAGGAATCGGATGGCCGGCGCGCCACGCACACCCGGGTAATCTATGGGTGAACGCCTGCCGATGGTTATCCAGGGTAACTGTTCCACGACCTTGCGCTGGATCAGGAACTTGAAGACCAGGGTGATGAGTGTCTTGTCCCGTTGCCATGTCGCCTCGCTCACTCCATCGCGGCCCGCTTCGGTGCGTGAATGGCGGTAGGCGACCAGATCGTCCTGCGTGGCCGCAACAATGTTCGTGTCCCGGGAAGCAAGAAAATCTGCCAGCCGCCGGGCGTCGTATGCGTAGCTCCTAAGGCTGAGCGAACTCAATGAGGGCCCAATCGCGGCGAAGAAGTCGGACCAATACGGAAGCGGACGTGATCGCTGATCGATAAGAACGGGTGACACGTTGTGGCCGCGGGCTCTCGCTCGTTCAAGAATTCGCGGCGAAACCCCAACATCCTCAAGCCACAGGACGCTGGAGTCGGATAGTGGACGGGACCAGATCAGAATGACATGCCTGGTGGGTGAGATAGGTCGGGAGTGAGACATATGCAGAGTATGCGCATAATTCTCCCGCCCAGGATTATTTCTCGGGCGATCTGGACCTTGCCGAGCACCTGATCCGCGACCGGGTCTCCACCTACATCTGGCGCGCCGCCGGCGAATCCATGATCAATGCCGGCATTCACGACGGTGACCTGCTCCTCGTCGACCGAGGCATCACTCCGGTTGCTGGACACATCGTCGTCGCGGTCATCGACGCGGAGTACGCCGTCAAGCGCCTCGATCTGGTGCACGGGCGGCCAGTGCTGCGCAGTGAGAATCCGGCCTACCCCGATCTCGCCCTGCACGAATTGTCGGAACTGACGATCTGGGGCGTTGTCACCTGGGTCTTGCACAAAACCGATGTCAGTCGCCCGATCTACGCTTCACACCGTGATGAACCAGCCAGACGCTCCGACCTCCATCGCACTCGTTGACTGCGTCTCCTTCTATGCCAGTGCTGAGCGGGTCTTCGACCCGACACTCCGAGATCGACCGATTGTTGTCTTAAGCAACAATGACGGTGTGTTGTCGCGGCCGACCCCTGGCCAAGCAGATGGACCCTGAAATCATGGGCAAGCCCTGGTTCAAGATCGAGTCCTGGTGCCGGGCGAAGGGCGTCAGCGCGCGGTCATCGAACTACGAGCTCTACGGTTCGCTTTCCGCCCGCGTCGCCACGATCCTGTCGCGTTTCTCGGCCTGGCAGGAGGTCTACTCGATCGACGAGAGCTTCCTTCGATTCCGCGGCACGCCTGAAGAGCTCGAAGCCCTCGGCCAGGAGATCCGCTCGACGGTGATGCGCCTGACCGGCGTCCCGGTGCGCGTCGCGGTTGGTCCGACGAAGACCCTCGCCAAGGTCGCCGCGCTCGGCATCAAGAAGAGCCCGCGATGAATGGCGTGCTCGACCTGGGCAGATACCCGGCCGAACAGCTGAATCGGATCCTGGCCTCGGTCCCGGTACAGGACCTCTGGGGCGTCGCCGGGCGCACGACGAAGAGGCTCGCCACGATGGACATCCATACGGCGAAAGAGCTGCGCGACGCCGATGCGAAGTGGATCAGGAAGCGCTTCTCGGTCGTCATGGAACGCACCGTCCTGGAGCTGCGCGGTATCAAGTGCATCGAGCTCGAGCTGCAGCCGCCGGCGGCCAAGGACCAGCTCATCTTCTCGCGCAGCTTCGCCAAGAAGCTCACGGAGCCCGGCGACATGGCACAGGTGCTCTCGATCTACGCCCAGAGTGTGTCAGCGCGACTCCGGTCACAAGGCTCTGTCGCCGGGCACTTGTCGGCATGGGCATCCACCGGATGGGCCGACGAGGGCACGGTCGCGCATACCGCCCATGTCGCGGTGCCGCTGCCGACGCCGAGCGATGACCCGATCACGCTTACCAAGGCTGCGCGTGCGCTGCTCCCGGAGCTGTTCCCCGTGCCGGGCATCCGCTACGCCAGGGCTGGCGTCGTGCTCACGGATCTCAGAGCGGCCAACGGCGTGCAGGCGCTGCCGCTGTTCCAACCGGAGTTCGAGGGCAGGGGAGTTGGTCAGGCAATCGATGCCATCAACCGCAAGCTCGGCGGCCAGGCGGTGGGCGTGGGACTCGCCGGCATGAAAACCCCGCCGGGCTGGGAGATGAAGCGCGCCATGCTCTCGAAGCGATGCACGACACATTGGGATGAGCTGCCCGTCGCCGTGGCATAGCGCGGCTCACACGCGACGGATGGGAGAATGGCCAGCATGGAAGTCGTACTCACCATCGGCCCTCTCACGGGTCCAGAAGATCAAGAGGATCGCGACCTGTACCAGCGAGTGAAGGCTGAGGCCGATGATTATGAAGCGGCGCTGACTCTTGCTCGCGACCTGGTTCCAGATGGCTTTCGCGTCCTCAACATCCGCACCGATCGATGACCTGAATTGATGACTGATTCAGCGTTTCAACGTTGCCACATTTCGACGCGTGTGTGTTCATTTGCTTCTGCCTCATCCTGAGACACGAAGGGTGCCATCCCATACGGATCGGATGATCCGCCTTATGGCGAGTGGATCACTCCGTCGGCAGTTGAGCGAGTACTCGGACACCCGCGACGAACTCCTCAGGGCTCAGCCGGAAACGGCTTCCACGAGGCAGTTTCTTTCCTCCACGGAGGTCTTCGTACTTGAAATCGATGAGACTCGAAGGAACAAGGCGTGGCCTAGTGCGGTTGACCCAGGGCCATCGCTCCGGGTCCTCGCCCTCCCGGTAAGCAGCCCATTCGACGTAGTCCTCCGGCAGAAGCTCCGGATCTGTTGTCACTTCGACTACGACGTAGCAGTCCTTGGTCCCTGTCGCGCAGATGAAGACGAGATCGCCGGTCTTGATAGAGGGTTCTCCGATCCATTTGTCTCCCCGCTTTGAACCGGGGTTCGCAAATCTCCACTCTTGCCGCCAATGGTCTAAGACCGGAGCACCGTCCTCAACCTTCACCCAGAGAGATCGCTCCGGTTCCCGAGCATCGGCAAGGAGCCGTTCGATGTCAAGAAGCGCTGAGTCTTCGTCCTGGTCCCTCACCCCCGGAGCGGGCTTCGGTAGCCTCTTGGCTTGCTCGGCCAAGTCGTCGAGATCGCTCCTCGATACTGATCGGGAAGGCCAGGCGTTGATCATCGTCCGGGTCTTCTCAATTTGATCCGGATCCAGCTCGACACCAAGCTCACGGTTCGCATTCACCGAACTGCCCAGTCCTGCTCCGGTGAGGTTCGCGGATCCTAGCATCCCTCGACTGCCCACTATGAAGCATTTGGCGTGAAGTCGGTCAACGTGGCGAACCTTGACTCCCGCGTCGAGCATGAGCGCCATTCCCGGGACCGAGAGGAACGTGCTCGCCACGGCATATGGATCCAGCGTCGTGTAGAGGGTCCATGAGCGGGAGGAACCGATCGCCGCGCCGGCAATGCTCCTGCATACGGCATGGGAGAGGTAGGGGCTCGTGAGGACGACGTCGCCGTCGGGATTCGAAAGGACCGAATACAGCCAATCCGAGGCGGTGTCGATTAATCGCAGTTGAGAGGTCATCTGGCCAGCCTAATGAGATCCTCCGACATGTCCTGGATCTGGCGGAAAGGAAAAGCGCCACACCCTTTCGGACGAGGCGCTATCTACAACCACCTGAGCGTAACCCCTGGGATTCGGCGCAGTCGTGGCCGGGGCATCAACGGGCCGAAAGAGACGAGGCCGACAGCGAGCCAGGGTGTTGCCAAAGGACGGTGATGCTGCGAGGTCAATTCACTCCCCCGGATGTTTTCACCCGCGTCGGCGGGAGCCTACGTGGGTACCGAACGCGTAGCGAGGTGGCGGATTATTGGAGGATGAACACCGACGTGATGACTAACCAGAGCACAGGTCCGGGAAGCCTGCTCACGAACGTGCCCGGCAGGGCGCGACCGCAGAAGCAGGTGCTCGCGCTGTTCGAGGAAGAAGTCGCCGAGTTGCGCCGACGCTACAAGCCGGAATTCTGGCCGATCTTCATCCCCAAGGCTGAAGATATGTACCGCTGGCGAGTGCAGCTGCAATGCGGCTGTACGCGGGAGGTCTTCACTTATGGGAGCGACCGATTCCGGATGAGAACAGCGACACCGACCCACTCACCGGGTACAGGTTCCCAGTCGGTGAGCTGCGGTGTTCGGCTGATCATGGCCCAGCGCAGAAGAACTATCGCGACATCGTCGAGTGGATCAAGAGCGAGGTGAAGGAGTTCCCTGCCGACCCGGAGGAGCCGAAGTACGGGATGAGTGCCGAGGACTGGGCCATGACCCGTCAGGTTGAGCCTCACTCGTCGGCGTTCTGGACGGTCAAGCTCTCTTGCGGTCACGTCTCCACCAGCGTCATCACCAAAGTCGGATGGAAGCCAGACGACGGGCCGCGGTTGGTCTCTGAGCAGCGTGCTGCGCAGATGCGTGCGGACTTCAAAGAGTGGTGGAGTGCCGGCGGCCAGGAGGGGTGGCCCGAGGAGGGCCCGAGCGAGACCACGTCCGGAAGATGATCGGGCTAAATTGGCCGCGGCCCGAGCCTGAGCAGGAGTGCCGTGCGTGCAGCTATGCGAAGCGGATCACCGGCTACCAGCGAATCGGCTGGCTGGTCTCCAGAACGCCTCCGGTTCCGGCGCAGAAGCCGGACGTCGATCGCAAAAAGGTGGAGGCCAGGCTCGCGGCAGCGGAGGCTGAGGTAGAGCGGCTGCGCAAGCAACTCGACGAGGGCGAGTAAGCAGCCGATGAAGCACATCAGCGTCAGAGGTTCGACTTATCGTTGACCTTAAGGAGACCGACCTTATATCGAGCAGACAGTGTGACTATGTCCTCAGGAGTACGGTTGCGGCAATGAAGCAGATCTGATCACGAGCGCCGGTGTCGCCCAACGCGGGTGCTGCCTGGCTGGCTGCCCCGACGCCTGACGCGCTGGCTACCAGGTGCGGGCCGTGCCGGAGCGACGGTTTCGAACCAATCACGATCCGGAACAGTGTGCCGAAGATCCTCGCAAATGAGGCGTACGGCCCGGATTGGAAACGCACGCAGGACGTCATGGTGGTCATGACAGGGCGGCTTCAATGCGCGGACTATGCCCCTGACTGACAGTCATCTATGCCGGCCAGTCCAGGTTCGTCTTTGCCTGCGACGTCTCCGCGTAGTCAGTCTGAATGGCGGACCTCAATCTCGGGGTGGTACTCCATGACCCACTCGACCATCCGACGGTTCCGTGCTGCGATGAACTCCAGTGCCCTTTCCCTGTACTTCACGTACTCCTCGGTTGTGGCCGGCGTTCCGGAACGCTTGAAGTTGTCGAACGGCAGGTAGAACAGCACCTCGGCGTAGTCGGGCGTCATGAGGTCTTGAAAATGGAAGAAGTCCACGAACTCCTTGAACCCGTGGAAGAGGGCGAAGAAGTCCTCGTAGGCGTTGGTGACATCGGCAAGGGGCTCCCTGGTTCTCCTGTGTAGTGACGCCGGATGCATTCAAGGGTGAGGTCCATGCGGTCAGCGACCGACAGCCGGAGCCCTCGTGCGGTGTTCATGGTGGGTTGGTCCTTCTTCCTGAGGGGCCAAATCATCGCGCTGCCGATGGTGTACGGAGGGTTCAGGTAGCGTGATCGCTGGTCATCGTCCAGCCCGGCGATGGCGTTGACCAGAGCCTTCGGCTTCACCCAAGTGGTGTAGGAGCTGGTGATCGTGTCGCTGCCGTAGCAATGCCTCGCCTCGGAGACGTCAGTGAAGATGAGGTACTCGTTCCGGCGAGCCGATGAAACGCTCGGGCGAAAGAGACCCCGGGGCGAAGTTCCTTCGTCCACAGCAGTTCATGGTCCAACCGGAGCCTCTGGCTGTCCTTGTCGGGGTCGGGCCTGGTCTTAGCAGGGGTGTCGGTCTTGTAGTCGAATGAAGTATCGAAGACGCGCACAGGACTGTAGGGCTCAATCAGGTCTGCAATGGCAGAGAAGTTATCCTGCTGGGCATAGTGCCAAGTGACCATCACGTGATCGCCCGGGACCAGGCCATGAAACTCATTGCCTGATTGCGCGATGCAGGAAGAATGAGCGAAACACTCCTCGGCTAGGCCATCAACTTTGATAGAACCCCACCCATCTTCCGGATGCCAGGTCTTCACGATCCCTTTGCTCGGAGGTTTATCCATGTCCCGAGCATAGCCAGCTACTAGGCACTGCCTTTGGTCAGTCCTCAGCAAACGCGGACGTGTCCCGTTCAACTTCCGGGGCCGACATGGTGTTCAGGTCGAATCGCGTGGGATCAGAGGTGGCAGCGATGGTGCGTTACCCGGGACTGCGAAACTGCTCGGGATCCGTGTCGTTCAGTGAGAAGGGGCCCATGCGTCGCTCTTGGGCAGGGTCTCGTCGATTTCGTGCCATCGTTCCCATGCCGCTTGGCGCGTGACCCCCAGAGCGGTGGCGATCTCCGCCCAGGACAGGCCCGCCTTCCGCGCGTACTTCACAGTCGTGAGTTCAGTGTGGTCGCACGTCTGACGGACCTGCTGGATAGCCTCCAGGGTGACGGTTACCTCTGCCTTCCAGCTCTGTGGGCTCGACATGGAGGCTCCCGTCGATCGAGGCCCTTCATTGCCCTATGGACGGTTGGTCCGCCGCTGTATCTCGCCATAGCGTCAGCCTGAACTTACGACGGTACCCTGTCAAGGCACCTTGGCAACGAAGTCCCATAAGATCCAGCACCGCACGTGGGTGGAGCGCCCGGTAAGTGGATTCCTTCACTGGGACAGTTTGCAAGGTCTTCGACAGCCGTACGCGCGGCACGCCCTGAAAAACTCGAGCCCTGGGTAAGGATTGAGCCATGGCAAAACGCGTCCGCGGTCTAACCGTCGTGATTTACCAGCAGGCTGGGTCCTTGCCAGTAATCCAAAGTGCATCCTCATGAAGCAGATGAGGCTCCGGTACGCCGGAGTGTGCAGGGTGTGCGGTGTCCCTCTTCCGGCCAGGACAGAAGCGATCTATGAGAGCGAGACGAAAACCGTCCGCTGCTTGGAGTGTGCCACCGAGTCTACGGAAACCATGTCCACCGACCTGGAACGAGCTGATGATGAGTTGTCGGCCGATGAGTCCGGAGTAGCCGGATCGTCAGCCGACGCGAATATGAGCGCCGCAAGACGAAGGACGAGGAAAGGCTTCGCGAGAAGTGGGGTCGCTTCGGTGGCCTCGCAGTCGCCCTATCTGACGAGCGGCAAAGCACCAAGGCCTGGGACCAGGGTGCGATCGGCGAGGAACGCCTCGGGGCTCGTCTCGACTCCTTGGCCCCCGACGGCCTCGCGGTGCTTCATGACCGCCTCATCCCCGGGTCGAAGGCCAACATCGACCACATCGCCATCACTCCCGGTGGAATCTGGGTGATCGATGCCAAGCGGTACAAGGGAGGGCCTCAACTGAAGATCGAGGGCGGCATCCTTCGCCCACGCGTCGAGAGGCTCCTCGTTGGCCGGCGCGATTGCACGAAACTGGTCGATGGGGTGCTCAAACAGGTCGACCTAGTGCGCGACCTCGTCGGGATGTTCCGGTTACCGGTGTGCTGTGCTTCGTCGAAGCCGACTGGCCCCTGATCGGGGCGCGTTCTCGACTCGTGGCGTTCACGTGCTCTGGCCGAAACGGCTAGCCAAAGTGCTTGCCGCGGAGACAGTCGGCGATGTTGACGTGGCGGCTACGCGTGAGGCGGTAGCCTCCCGATTCAGATCTGCGTGATTTCAGGTGTCGATGATCGAAGCCGTTCGGCGCTAAGAAACCGGATTCGGGCACTAGGGGTGACGTTCCACGCCTGCGAAAATGCCGCAGCTTCCCGCTGCAGTTCACGACTGCTCAAGGTCGGTCCATTCAGTGTTCGTCACGCGACCCTTTTCTGAACGGCGGGTCCCTCCCGTTGTCCACGCTCAGCCGGGTTCTGCGAGAATTGCCGCATGCCTGGCCGCTCTGAGTCCGATGAGCACTACGTTCTCGACCTGTGCGACGAGGTCGTCGGCGCGAGCGGCCGCCGTCAGGCGACGTTCGATTGGCTTCGCGGCGATCCATCTACTGCGCGTCCTCTCGGCACAAGACTGCCCGTGGACTGTTACTGGCCGGATCTCGGGCTAGTGGTCGAGTTCCATGAGGAGCAGCATTCGAAGCCCTCGCCGTTCTTCGACCGACGCCAGACCGTCTCCGGCGTAGGCCGCGGAGAACAGCGCCGCCTCTACGACGAGCGCAAGCGTCTGCTCGTCCCCAAGCAGGGGTTGCGCCTTGTGGTGATCGAAAAGTCCGCGTTCGTCGTCAAGTCGAAGCGGATCGTGCGCGACCCTGCGACGGACATCGCCGTTGTCCGCGAGCAACTCGGCAACGAGCGGTCAGACGGCGCTAGTGCCGAAATCGCTACGGAAACAGGTCCCGAGGCGCGGCCGCGTCGATCAGGATGGCCCGCAGCGCTTTACCCTTGGAATGCTGCTGATTTCACGGGCACGCCGGCGTTCCTGCATGTGCAGGAACGATTCGCAGACCGGAATGCTGGCTCGACGGAGCACGGTGGGAGATGATCACCGTATGGAACCCGGTGAGTCATGGGCCTACCGCGGCCGAGGTGTCGACCCCCTGGTGGAAGTGCGCGTCGTGCGCCAGGGAACGCAGAAGCCTGCGAGGGTCTTGGTGCGCTTCGTCTCCGACGAGTTCGAGGGCAAAGAGGAATGGGTTCCACCGGCCGCCTCAAGGTGCTGTGGAGCCAAGCTGCGGAATTCCAGGCCCGCGAAGAGCGCTGGGCACGAATGAGCGCAGCCGGCCCGGCTGGGAAGATCCTAGAGAGGACGCCGCCAGCGAGATCTTCGACGAGTATGTGGACACCGAACTCGCCACCGTCAACTACCGGCGCGGGGCTTCGATCACGGTCAAGCAGCCGGAGGCGCTGGCTGCGCTGCTGGGTCTTCGGGTCGAACAGCTGACCGACCACCCGGAGGCCTTCACGGAAGACGGGACGGTCGTCGCGCCCTGGCCGGCTACCGAGCTCGTCGCCCGCGCCGTCGCCAAGCAGAACGCGGAGAAGATCCTCCAGCGAGTGCAGAATGAGGAGAAGCAGGCGCGGTATGCCGCTATCCACGGTAAGCACCAGTGGAGAGGACGGCGGACGACTATATCTCACCCGAGATCTCCGAAGAGGTCGACCGCGAATTTTCCGCGCCGATCCGTGCCGTGCTGAGATCTTGGTGCGGGGCTGAGAACGTCGAGAGATTCGACGAGCTGATCGAGCTGCGCAAAGAGATCAAGCGAGTCGGTGACGTCGCCCAGAACGCCATCAACGCTCTGCGCGCCCATGGTCACCAGGCGCTTGCCTCCCAGTTTGAGAGCGAACTGGGCACTCCGGTCGAGATACTCCGTGTCGACCAACCACATAGGTGAACTCAACTCCCGGCGTCGTCTACTGGGGGAGGAGGACGCCATACGCTCATCCCGCGAGGCATGAAGGCCTCCAGATCGCTGTCCTTGATCTGCTCCGGCGTGACGTAGGCCAGATCCGTCGGGCGGAGCAGGGGATCGTTTAAATCGGCCTCTGATCTCGTCCACGCCGCCCATTGATGGGCCTGGAGCGCCGGCTCGGCATCGTCCATGGCATCGGCCAGGCGGTCGATCCTGTCTGCGTAGCGGCGGAGGTCCCTGCCCGGCGGGAGGCGGCGAGCTGATCGTCGAGCCGGCGGCGGTTCAAGTCAGTCACGTGGAGCTGTCTCGCCCGCTCGAGTGCCTGTTCCCACGCCTGACGGCGTTCAATGTGCTCGCGCTCTTTACGTGTGCACTGTTCGATTGTCTCCACCGTGGACTGCTCGACGTAAGCAAAGAGGCCCGGCAGCCGGTCAGCGAGGCTCCATCGTTTCCGATCCGCCCATGAGACAGGGGAGTGGCGCGAACCGGTCCGGATCACCAGCTTGCCCGAGCGGACCTTTTGTACAGTCGACCGAACCCGCTGCCAATCGTACTTTGCTTCCTTGAGCTCGTCCTCGTTCATCACGGGCCGGTTTTCGTACTCCTCAAACATGGAGAAGCCGGTGGCAATCCCCTCCACGCTGATCTGGAAGGTCGGGTTGTTGTTGGGACGCAGGCTGAACTCGTAGCCTCGTCGGCCGCACTCGTCCGCGATGGCCTGCAGCACCAGCAGGCCCGCCCGCGCGACTCCGCGACGTCGAGAAGCCCGGGGCGCTCGTCCCGCAGCGTCCGCACCGTCTCGTGGACGATCTCCAGTGTGGTGGGGACAGGTATGGGCGGAAGCTTCACCGCACTCTGACCGGCCTCATCACGCGAGATCAGGCGGATCACCAGGTCGCCACGATCACGGCCTGTGTGGCGCAGCAAGTAGCCCCCAGGTACCGCGCCGTCTGAAATCGCCCTCCTGATCGCCCGGCGGTAGTAGGCGCGCGTGTCCGGCGCAGGATCGGGGATGGTCAGAACCCCGTCGCCGACCTGGAGCTCGGCGATGAGGGCGGCCGTAGAGAGCTCGACAGCCGCACGGCGCTTCTTGGACTGTTCCGCATCCCCGGGCGTGAGTCCTGACCATCGGGATCCGGCGGGTACTGACGACGCTCTAGATAGTAGCGGCCGCCTTCGGTCACCTGCGCCGACCATGAGTTTCGGCGACGGTCTACTGTGACCAGGCCCCGATCGGCCAGTGCGTAAGTGGTGCGTTTGTAGGAGTGGTCCTCCCACCTCCCGTCCGGGCACCCGTCGACCACCCACTTCAGGACCTCCATCTGGCGATCCGACAATGGTTGGTAGCGGTTGACCATGTGAACCATTGTCTCGGGGGAGGTGTGCAGGAGCTAGACAGGTTGCGAGGACAACGCGACGAGGGAGGAACGGCTGATCCCCTCGGCTCGGGCACCCCTGCGGCGAGTTACGTAGTCAGTCCGGGTTCACTCCTAGAGTGTCTTCATGACCGGTCACATGTATGTCTGGCTCCCTGAGCGCCATCTCGGCGTCGCCGCGACGCTGTCGCACGCCGACGAGCTAATCGGGTAGGTCGCCGAGCTGCCCTTCGACTACCAGACCCAGCCTGACGGCGTACTCCAGAGCTGACAGAGCTGCCTACGGGCCGGTTCAGCCGAACCGTTGTCGAACGCGTGGCTCCAATTCCGCGCAAGGTGCCGTTGCTCGTGGCCGACGCGTTGGTGGCGCTGCGGGTCGTACTCGAGCACATGCCCTTTTCCGAGGCCGAGTTCTTGGACGGCGCGCCACTGGACGAGACGGCCGCCAAGCTGGTTGAGATGCCCGCGTCAGACAGCTTCGAGAAGTTCGAGGAGTGGAAGAAGAAGCAACTCCGCAGCAGTACGCCGTCACCGTGCGCCGCGTTATGTAGCCCTTCGTGCGTCTTCGGCTTTCATCGATCCCGGTGAAACGTCCGTCGACCCGCACGGCTTTCGACCGCAAGACCGGAGCCACCATCCCGTCTGCCATTTGGCGGGATGAACCTGCTAGGGGGGACCATGGCCGTATCGGACGCGCCGGGGCGCTTGGGATGGACTCGCCGTCTCAACCGGCCTACACCAAGGCTCCCGTGGCGCACGTCTCCAGATGTGCTTCGACTTCCTCGGGCGACGAAAACTCAGCGTGGATCCCAGGCCACCAGCGGCTTGGCTTGGCCTGATATGGCCCGTACATCCCGTCCGCCATCTTCACTCTCGTCACCAAGAGGCCGTGGCGCGCGCGGGAGAGCATGACTAGCAGCACCCGCTGTTCCTCCGTCAGAGCCGCCCCCTGGCTGTTTCGCTTGCCCGGCAGATGCCCTTCTTCCAGGCCGACGACGAACACCCAGTCGAACTGCTGGCCTTTCCCAGTGTGCGCGTTGAGCAGGTGAACGCCAGGGCCGATGGTCTGCTTGGGGTCCGAGACCCTGATCGACCTCACCGCCTCTCGGGCCGTGGTGGCGTCGCTCTGCTCCAAGGTGTTGAAAGCGTCGTCGATCAGCTCGCGAGCATCGATGTCGGCGGCGTCAACGGCGTCGAGAACCGCGACTCTTGCGTCCGCGATGCTCGCTCCGGGCGGAAGCGTGGCGACAGTCGACTGGATGAGAGCAACGATCCCCGGATCGTCGATCGCGAGGTCCCATCGACGGACCGAGAAGCTCGTCTCTCCCGCGAGGGCCTTGTCAATCGCTTCCCTGCGCCACGCGGCGCGGGTGATGATTCCGACGGATGCTTCCGGACTCCGGTTCAGGATCGCTCCCACCAGTCGCGTCAGCAGTTTTGCTTCCGACGCACGGTTCTGGAGAACTAGAGCGGCAGTGCAGCCTCTGCTCGGCCACTGCTCTGGTTGCGCGGAGGTCAGGCTCGAGCCCGGATCGACCAGTTCGCTGACCGAGTTCACCGCCTCCAGCACCTTCGGGGAAGAACGGTAGGACTCATGCAGCCTTATCGGCTGTCCACACGCCTTTCGGATCGCGGCCTCGACTTCCGCTGGCGCGGCTCCGGCCCACGAGTAGATGCCCTGGAGCGGATCGCCAGCGAACGTCCGCCGCGAGGTGCAGCTCAGCAGAGCGAGATCGAGCTGCTGCATCGAGAGGTCCTGGAACTCATCCACCAGCACAGCGCCGAAGTGGGTCTGGTAAAGCCGTGCGACCGCTGGAACGCGGAGAAGGCGCTGCGCATGCCGCAAAACGTCATCGTAGTGGAGCTGATTCGCCTCCTGGCGCGCACGTTCTACCTTGTCGGCGAGTTCTCGCTCAGGCCCGGGCCGGTACTGCTGAACGGCCGTTAGCACCTCGGCATCGGAGAGCGGGTTTCGCTTGATCTCGCTCAGGATGCGCTCGGCGTCGTACATCGCTGAACCGCCTCCGGCAGCCTCCATGGCCTTTCGCACGGTGCTGGTTTTCGGCAGCTCCAGGCTCTCCATGTCGAGGCCAATGGTTCCGCCGTGCGCGAGGACGACCTGCGTAGCGAACCCGTGGAGGTTCCGGACTACGATCTGCCGCTGTGTTCGTGCATGGCCTAGTACGGATCGGAGACGTTCTTCGAGGTTCGAACGCGCCCTCTTAGTGAAAGTCAGCGCGAGCACGCGCTGGTTCTTCTCTAGCGAGTTGATCTGATGGGCGGCACGATGCGCGAGGACCTCGGTCTTGCCACAGCCTGGCGGTGCGACGATCAGCAAATGGTCATCATCGGATGTCGCCGCATCGAGCTGTTCCCGGCTCAAGGTGAAGCCGGTCACTGCTTGCTCAGCTCATCGAGAGTGCGCAGCAGGCGCGACACGCTGCCGATCTTCTCCGCGGTCTCTGCGGTCAACACTTCAGCGATACAGGTTGCAGCGTCGACCTTTCCGTTGTTCCTGCAGAACTTCGCCACGGCGTCGGGAGCGAGATCCTCGACCGCTCCGGCAGCCGCGGCCTGCAATATCCCTTGCTCGCGACAGAACCCGCCGGCGATGAGGGCCTGTGCCGATGCTGGACCGCCGAGAGCTCGGGTGTACTCGTCCTCGAGATCGACCGCAGAGATGAACACCTTCTTGTCGACCACCGTATTCCGTTTGCCACCGAAGGCGTTGACCCAGGACCCGCTCTCGTTCTCGTCGACAAGGCCGAGAAGGGTCGGTCCGAAGCCGTCGGGCCCAAGGAGAGGGAAAACGTTCTTGAACTTGTCAGCACCGTCCAACTCGACGACAACCGCACCGAGCCGATCGAGATCGACGCCGAGAACCTCAGCCACTGCTTCCACGATTACCCGGTCGGCATCGCCTTCGACCAGGACCACGAAGCGAGCAGTGAGGGCTTCCAGGAGCCGGGGAGACCACCAATGTGCTCGAACTTTCTCGACCTTCGACAGTTTCGTGGCTCCGATCTGATGGCACTTTCCATGGCGATCGACTGCGATGACTTCCGAGGGCTCGAAACGGTGAAGGATGTACGGCGAATGGGTCACGATGACCTTCTGGTTGCCCGCCCCGCTCAGGAGATCCGCAGCTGTTCGCTGGCTGGTTGGGTGCAAATGGATCTCCGGTTCGTCGATTGCAAGCACGTTGGCAGCACCCTCGGCCAAGTCGAAGAGCGTCATAGACATGAGTTGACGTACACCGTCCGATTGCTCCATCAACGACACCTGAGCGTCACCACGGTTGAGAAAAATCGACACGTCCTGAAGCACATCGCTGGACGGGTCGGTCACGCTCCGCACTGAAAAATCCTCGCGGGTAACGCTTCGCGGCATGGCACGGCTGAGGTGCTTCGCGACTCGTTCGAGGAGCTGACCGACCGATTCGTTTCCGGACAGCTGCGCATTGAATTGATTGAGCAGAGCCTTCAGCCCGCCTCATTCGTACCCAGATCCGCAGCCGCAAGGAGAGTTCGCACCGGGCTGTGCGCCCCATCCATCATCGACGAGCCTCGAGTAGCGCGCAGGTAGCGCCAACCGAACTCCTCCAGCTGCTCGCGGCTGGGCCCTCGCTCATGGCCGCTTTCGGGAACCGGCGGCGCACAGTGACCGCTTCTTCGTCCTCAGGATGAGCCTCAACGATCATTTGCACCCAGAGATACTCACTGACCTGGTCCGATCCGATGCTGATCTCCGAAGGGAACGGGCGACGGTTCTTGCCTGTGAAATGGGCCCACCAGGCGTTGACTACCAGAGGTTGCTCGAGATCTCGAAGGTCAGCCGGGGTTAGTGACTGATAAAGGCCGGCTGTACTCGCCCCCAACAGCAGGTTCAGCATGCGCAGGATCGACGATTTGCCGACATCGTTGGCTCCGACGATGACGGCATGTCGACGCACCCCAAGATCCAGATCCTGGATTCTGCTGTGGTTCTTGATCTCAATTCTGGACAGACGCATTTTCGGCCCGCTCCTTCAACCCCCGGGAGCGAAACCACAGCTCCAATCAATGTCCTACGAGTCATATTGAAGCATTCGGACGTGCCTCCTTCGCGGATCGCCGCGAACGACGACGGCACGGGTCTCAATTCCACGTCCAAAGAGAAGCAGGGGCATTGAAACGCCCTCGAACCGCGCTGCAATCCGACTTTCGAGGACCCGCTTGGAAATCTTCAAGTCGGGCCGCTGATCGGCGATCCTTCAACCGTCTCATCGTATTCATGGCCGGCGATGCCTCTGTGAGCATCAGCCGGAACATCAACCTCACTACGAAAAGCTTGCTATCGCCGGCCATGTCGGTGCGCTTTGGAAGGCGTACTGCTGCGATCACACGCGGCGAGATGGTGCGCGCGGCGGTGCGTGTTCCCGGGCGACCTGCCGTAAGAAAGCCGACGGGGTTCCTGTACCTTTGGTCGGGCCGGTGCTCTGACGACGGAGGAGCTACGGCTGGCTCATGAGAAGGGCTTGGCTTCGAGAGCCCGCGCCAAGGCGTCGCTGGCCGAGATCGGCACTGAGTTCGATGATCTGGATGAGGACATGGACGAGCTCGCGGCTTGGATTCAGCGGCTCCTGGATGAGGCATCGGCCGGGTAGTCAATAGTCCTATTGTTCGAGCACCGCAGGGCTTTTCGTTATTGACCGTGCAAGGATGTACGAACTGGAAATCCGCCAAAGTCTGAGCGCACACGGAGGTCCCATGGGGGAAGTGACTTACAACGCTGAAGCTATCCATGAAAAATTCCACGACCTGGCGGAGCTACGTGCTTTCGCTCGTAAACAGATAGCGCACTGGGACCGCATTCGTCAGGAATCGTTCGAAATGAAGGCCGAGTATGTCGAGGGTGGTGGACCGATGATCTGGAGCTATACGAACCATGTAGTCGAGCTCATGCGTACTGTCCTCGACCTCTCAGCGCAGAACCGGATGATCATCGCAGTGCCTTTGATACGCCTTGTCGTTGAGAATGCCATGACCTCGATCTGGCTCTACCTCGAACCGAGCAACGCGAGGGCGGTCATCCATGAAGGATTCCGGTTAAGAAAGGCCGCCGTTGAGAACATCATCGAAACCGGGTCAGACAGCGTCGACAAATCTCAAGTGGATGAGATCAAACAAGTGCTGGACGAGTTCGCCGACTCCGACCTCCCAGGGGGTCGGCACTTTGAACAGCGGTGCCGTCAAATCTTCGACGGGCTGCCTGTCTACTGTTCGTGGCGGGTGATGAGCTCCTTCAGTCACGCCGGGATGGCAATGGGTGACTTCTATCTCGCGGAGACTGAGACGGCCCCGGGGCTTGCATTCAGGCCTGACGCCGAGCTCGAATCCCACGAAGCGTGGCTTGGCACCGCGGTCTGCATGCTGCTTGCCTCACTGAAGGCATGCAATGAGATCGATGGCAAAGGAAGTCTACGGGCGCAGGTGGAGCGCGCGGCGAAGAAAATGGGAATAACCCTGAATTTCGCTGCCGCCTAGTGCATTGCTGACTTTTGCCCGGCCGCTAGATCGGCAAACGAACCGATCAGACGTCGGCGGTGCCTGTGGAAAAATGAGCCCACGGATTGTCGCGTGAAGATTAGGGCGTCGCTTGGGGACGATGGCTGAACGACGGTTTGCGAGCCGCGAAGAGTGGGAACTCATGTACCGTCAGGGTCTGAGTACGTCGAGGATCGCTGAGATTTGCAACGTTGACACTCGTGCCGTCAATTGGACTATTGGCCGCCGGGCGCGGGAGGATCCGACGCTGAAGTCCGAGCACCTGCGCAATGCGCCGCCGCCACGGCATTCTTCGGCTTTGACGCCGCAATGGCTCGCCAGACTGCAGGAGTTTACCCAATTCGTGGAGGAGAATGGTTTCCCTCCACGGTCAAGCCCGATGGACCTGGCGGAACGCAATTTGGCTCGGTGGGTCAGGGCCCAGCGTCGTGCCGCAGGACAAGGCGTCCTGAGCGCTGAACGAGCCGAAGCTTTGGACGCTGTCGGGTCCTGGCGTACGTCCATGCGGGGCATCCGGGATTCGGACAATTGGACCCGGAACCTATCTTCGCTGGCGGACTATCTTGCCAGGCATGACCGGTTGCCGAGCTACAAAAACCGGGACGATGACGTTGAGCGGAGGCTTGGCACATGGCTTCATTCCCAGAGGCAGAAAGCCATCAACGGCCAACTGTCCGAACACCGCCGTCGGGAGCTGGACAAAGCAGCGGACGGCTGGAATACCTGGCGGCCGCGGCGGGTACTAGTCACGAGCCTCCTGCGGCGATTCCGAGCTCCTGGACCGTGCCGCCCGGTGCACGTGATGGGAGAGCCCTTCGCGGTATCCGTCCGTGTTTTGCGGCGGGCGTTCGTGATGTGGTTCTCAACGGTCCGTATGCTGACTCCGAGCCGCGAGGCGATCTCCCTGTTGTCCAGATCCCCGGCCAGCAGGGCGACTTCCGCCTCGCGCTTGGTGAGACCTTGAACCGCGGTTCCGGGAGTCACGACCCTGGTCTGGTCTTCGCGGGAGTATTTTTTGCTGAGCGACCCGATGGCAGCCTCGGTCCCTTGTGCCGGGCTGAAGTCATCGACGGGGCTCCTCGCGCGTGAGCCGCGGGCCTGGTTCCTGAGGCAGTCGGCGATCAACGGAGGAAAGACGGACGCAGTGACGGCTCCGTTGGAACCTGCATCCACCGCGAGGAGGCCGCGGTGCTCCAATCGGTCGAGCACGTCAGCTCCGATCGTGGTGCGATGGTCCAGACGCCAAGAACCGGTGATCGCTATGGTGCGCAATGCGGTGCGCTCATCGCGATCCAGGCCGTAAAGCAGGCCCTCGACGGTGCCGTGAAGATGTTCGTTCATCAGGGTGTTGCCATTGATGTGCCAGGAGCCGTCCCGGAGTGTGAGCCTTTCGCTCAGCACGGCACTTTCAATGATCCTGGCCACGAGACGAGGGTTGCCGCCGGACCACGAAAAGACCCGTGCGACGACGTCATCATCGGCCGGCGCGCCGAGGATTTCCGCGCTGACAGCCTCGACCTGCTCATAACGGAGGGGCTGGAGCGGGACGGCGATACCGGGCCAACAATCCAAACCAAGCAGAGGCGTGGAACTGAACGGGATATCGCTCATCGTCATGATGATGGGCCTCTGCGTGCGTTCCCGGGCGACCTCGATAACAGCCAGAGTCTCGCTGTCCAGGTTTTCGATGCCATCGACAACGATGAACCGGGTCCTTGTTGTGCCAGCAGCCCCGACAACACGTCGGACAGGCCGACGATGCCCGAAGCCCGGTGGCGCTGCCCCAAGTCCAAGGAGTCGAGGCCGGCAAACGGGAAGCCTTTGAGGGAACGCATTGCAAAGATGCTGTAAACGTTCGCGCCTCGGTTTTCCAGGTGGTCGACAACCTTCCTTGCCACCGTGGTTCTGCCGCTTCCTGGTGCTCCGATGACCCGAACACTGAAACCCGGCGGGCAAACTCCAGAATGCGGGTGGTCTCCCGCTCAAACAGCACCGTGATCGCCCCTCCAGATTCCACTGATCCCAAAACCACGGGGTCCTTCAGATGATATGTGCGGGGTAGGGCCGTTGAGTGTCGAAATTATGGAATTAGGTGGCGAACCGGTCCAAATGAGTGGTCGGTGGTGGCCGCACAGTCTTAACCGGGCAGGGCCAACTCACGTCAGAGGTGCAAAGTCGTGGTCAGACAACAGTCCCGAGCGTGGGGCACCGCGTCGACTTCAAACACCAATTCAGTTGTCAACAAACTTCTCGCGGCAACCGCTACCTGACCTGGTCAGAATGTCGGGAACACCCCGAAGCTCGCGCCTGGAGCGTGCTTCGTCCGAAAGGTTTCGAGAGGTGTCAGTACGTCGAAGGTCTCATGGATGAGCTGATTTGCAGGGAGTGATTCCCGCCCGAGTATCTCGGTCACTGACTGTCGTACGCTCCAGGTTGCAAGCTCCGGATCGTTGGCAATCTTCATCAACGCATCACCCACGGTCTGGGGTCGAGGGAGGCAATGAGCTCGATGTCCTCCAATGACGCGGTCAATACCGGTAACTCGTTTGTCCCGAAGCGCTCACGCAGTTCAACATGATTAGCTCCGAACATCGGCTCAGCCGTTACGACCAGCCCGAGCAGGGGACGGTCAGAAGGGACATGAGCGAAGGCCGGGTTTCCTTCCCTGATCTGGGCCGCGTTTTTTCCGAGCTGGTCGTAGGCATGACTAACGTAGCGGTCCAGCAGCTCATCGGCCGCGCCCGTCCCCGCCTTGGCGTCCAGACTCATCCGCGCAGACTTGCATTCGATCAGGATGGTGGCGGCGGGGGTGATGAGGAACCAGTCGGATGACCGCATTTTCCCCGTTCGGTTTTTGCGCCATTCAAACTCTGGAAGTACCTGGTGTTTACCGGTGTGCTGCAACTGCATACCCGTGTAAGCCTCGAGCCTTGCACCAAATGCCTGACCGAACGCGTTTCCCCACCTTTTGACACCCCGATAGTAAAGGTTTTCGGTGGAGAACGCCCGCAGAACAAACTTCGGCTGTGGTGCGTACCGGACACCGTCATCAAAAGCCACGAATGGTCGCTCGACCAGCGGATTGAACGCGTATCGCTGCAGTGAGTTCGGCAACTGCCGGACTTCTTTGGCCCGTGCCTTTGCAACAGGAACCGTTGTCGTCAAAAGATCAAGGACCCGGTTCATGTCCGCCCCGGAAACCAACCCCTCCAGTGGCTCGTAGGCCGCTGAGTTCGGGAACTTTGGGTCGACTCTGCCATGATTGCTTGCTGCCCATGCGCACAGCATGAATGACGCGGTGATGGCTAAACGCAGCGGGAGGCCGAGGTGCTCCTCCCAGTCAGGTCCCGAGGGGATCCGATACTGCTCCGGGACCTCAGTCTGCGTGTAGAGAAGGTAGGACCGCGCCATTTCTTGCATCTCGTCCTTCTGGTAGAAGGACTGCTCGTAAACATATCCGGAGATCATGGCAAAGATGTCAGCGACGAGTCTTTCATCCGGCTCGTAAACATCATTGAGGATGTTTCGCATCCATATGATGGCCTGGTCGTCAACCTTTTTGTACCGGTGCTCGTCGCTGTAGAGCAGACAATCTCTGGCCATGGCAGCGTACGCCCACGGCGGTACGCCCTTGGCCCACTTCGCCACGTCCTTCTCATAGACCTGGAGGGCAGCGGCCGCCGCGACCGCAGGGATCAGCTCGGATGGTGCATGGCGTCGGGTGGCCTGCCGAAACTCCGAATAACGTGTCATGCGGCCTCGCCCCCAACTTCTCTACCCACAGGGACAGATTCTATCGTCACCATGCTTCTGATGCTGGGTTCTCGGCACCTTGGAGTAAGTCGTATATTTGCGCCGCGACGGCTCGCGGGCACGGACGCTACCGGCAGGTATCATCGGGGCCATGGTCTCCCAACGCGCAATCTTCGTCGATGCAGGTTTCCTTCTGGCCGTAGGCGGGACACAGATTGCGGGGACCTCGCTCCGGTCCGCTTTTCGCGTCAATTTCGAGAAGCTGATCCAGGGCATCATGAAGTGCACGGAAGAACATTCCGGGCTGGATGTGCTGCGGACGTACTGGTATGACGCGTCCAAGGACGCGTTGTTCACCGATCAGCACAAGCAGATCGGCCTCCTGCCCGGCGTGAAGGTCAGGCTCGGAAGGATCTCGTTCAACGGAGAGCAGAAGGGCGTCGACCTGAAGCTGGGCCTGGACCTGGTCGGGGTGGCCCGCAACCGGGCAGCCTCGGTTGCCTACCTTGTATCCGGTGATGACGACCTGGCCGAAGCCGTCGAAGAAGCCCAGGACCTGGGCATGAAGGTCGTCCTGGTCGGTGTCGCGGACTCGGCGCACCGTCTCGGGGTGATGTCAGTCGCCGAGCACCTGGCGCTGCGGGTGGACAGCATCATCACCCTGCCCGCTGAGCTGATTGATGAGTGCTTCACCAGGATCGTCCAGGATGCCCCGCGGCCGGCTCTTGCGTTTCCTGCCCACACCGGGCATCCGTTGCCGCGTCCGGTACCGAAACCGACAGCATCGGCGGCAAAGCCCGGGCCGCCAACGCGTCCGCTTCATCATGCTCTCCAGCGCCCACATCCGGCAGGGTACAGGCAGGGGCGCATCTGGTGTACAGCTCCGGAGGGACCGATTCGACCGTCGTCCCCGAAGACAGCCCCATGGACGTGGCCCAGGAAGTCGGTGAGAGCGTCGCGGCAAGCTGGTACGGCTCGGTGACCCAAGGCGAGTTGAATGAGCTACTCGCCGACAGGCCATCCTTCCCGTCGAGATCGACCGGGTTCTCCTGAAAGACTGCGCGCAGAGGATCGGCGAATACAAGACCGACCTGCAGGCGGTCCGCAAAGCATTGCGCCTGGCGTTCTGGGAAAAACTGGACGCACTCATTTGAGGTGCGGATTCTACTTCGAACCAATCAGCAGGAGTTCATCGAAGGAACGAAACCAGGAGCCATGAAGAATTCATGACAGACGACAGAAGGAAGGCGGCTCTCCGGACCCTGTCACGGTTCGTGCTACGCGCACCTGATTCAGGAGCATTCGCTCGCTGCAGACAAGAGAGTCCTGGAGAAACATGCTGTGTGGACGTTGAGCTTCAATCTCATTGTGAACCATGTAACAGGCGAAAAATCCGTGCAGATGAAGCCCGCTCCATTGTTGCCTACCGAGCAGGTCGAATCTGCTGCGGCACGGGTCCGTCCCTTGTTTCTCAAAGAGGATGGCGTGCATTACGACAAAGTCCTCAATGCGCTGGCCGAGATCGTGTCAGCCTCATCCGAACACAAAAAGGAAGTCGAAGAACTTAGGTCAAAGTTCCGGATCGCCGACCCGGATTACCCTAACGGCCGCCCCAAGGCCCCGCGTTCCGAGCCGAGCATTTCCAACAAAGAAATGGCCGGGGCCTGGCTATACGGTCACTTGCTGCATGAGGATGAATTGCGGCGGTCCTATGGAAAAGGGATCAGCGCGGAGGAGATGCTGCTGAACGCGACAAAGACCGTGTGCGGCGAGATGCTGGCCGCAATCGAGACGCTCCACCTAATTGAGCGCCTCGTCGTCAGCGGGTCACTGGGCTCCCCGAAGAATTATTCGAGAAGCGTGTGACGGTTACGGCAAAGGAATGGGCACCGACTGTCGTTAACGTTTACGTCGCGGACGTCGGCACGCCTATGCCATCAAGCCTGACCGAACAGCTGGGCAGCGACTGGAGCGACGTCTATGACGCGTTTGGACTCGGGCAAGACAGCACTCCACAGATTGAGGGGAGGAATGTGCCATGACCGGATCTCACTCCGGAGGTCACTATGAAGAAAAGTGGCGTGCAGGAATTTCCTTTGGATTAGATCTCCCCCGTCAGCTGCGGGGTGTACAGGCCTACACTGACGCCATGGCTGAGAGTTTGCCACGGTCGTTGCGTCCTCCTGTCGCCCTGGCGTTGGCACGGGCAGTGGAGACAATCCCTTCCGCGGGTGCCCTGCCTGGCGACTTGGTCTTTGAGCCCAAATGGGATGGCTTCCGGGAGTGTGCCTTGATTGGGGCGGACGAAGTGTCGTTGTTCTCGCGGCAAGGTAGGGATCTCTCGAGGTACTTCCCTGAACTGATCTCGGCTTTGGGACATCAGGTGCCACCGGGTGTGTGCTCGATGGTGAGGCGGTCATCTGGTCCGGGGGCCGGCTGGATTTCGAGGCGCTGCAGCGCCGCCTAGTTGCCTCCAAGGCAGGCCTCGCCGGGATGGTGCGGGAGCTACCTGCTTCGTATGTGGCCTTCGATCTCCTTGCTGTGGCCGGCCATGACATCAGGGAAGTTGTATGGTCCCGTCGTCGGGAGCTTCTGGAAGAACTCGCGCGCACGTGGGTTCCGCCGCTGAACCTCTCCCCGACCACAACAGACAGGGAGCTCGCGGAGGAGTGGTTTCGGAACCTGCCCTCAACAGGGGTAGAAGGCCTGATGATCAAGGGCTCGGAGCAAGCTTTTGAGGCGTCCCGGATCTGGTTGAAGGTTAAGCGACGCAATAACCTGGATGTGGTGGTTGCCGCGGTGACAGGATCCATTGGCCGTCCTTCAACCGTGGTGGTGGGGCTGCCGATGTACGGGCGGTTGCGGATAGTGGGCCGTTCCTCTGTTCTGAGTGCTGCAATGTCCAGGAACCTCGGCAGGTATCTGCGCCGGCCTGTGGGGAATCACCCCTGGCCCGAAGAGATCCCGGCGACATGGTTGGACCGGTTCAGCAAGGACAGGGAGCCGGTCCGGCTGACCTTGGTGGAGCCGATTGTTGTTGAGGTCTCGGCGGACGTGGCCTGGTCAGACAGGGCCTTCCGCCATTCTGTGCGCGTGCTGCGGGCGCGCCCGGATCTGGACCCCGCCGATGTCACCATTCCTGAGAAACTGGAGCCTCCATTGCCCTAGGCAAAGCAGAGTCCTAGGACTTCCCTCAGGGACCAACCTTCGCGGGAAAGGGTCGCCAGCCTCTGCCCGTACCATGGCATACCCCGGAAACTGGGTTGCTGGTGACAGCCTCAGGAACGAAGCGTTACTTGTCCGGTTTGAAGACGAACATCGTAGATGTTGTGCCTTAGACCGGTGCTCGTTTCACACGACAACGCAATATCCTCGGTGCCAGGCTCCGGAGTCCGACGTAGGGAGAGCTCTGCTTCCAGAACTCCGCCTTGAGGAAGGTCACCAAGGTCAAGAACCTGTTGTGACTCGCCTCCTGAGCCCCTGCGGATTAAACCCCGGATGGTCCGGCGGTCATCGGTTGAGTCGCCGGCATAAATCCGTACGTTCTCGACGTCAGGGCCCATGTTTCGAATCTGGAGTACCAAGGGGTCCGCCTCTGGCTCTGCGATGTGGAGCCAGAATTCGGTGTCCGGACCGGAGCTCGGGCCCTGAGCCAGCGCCTCGTCCAGCCCCTGGGCGGCCTTCTTCCTGATCACGTTCATTCTGGGCGGAAGCGGCTCGGACCCTGGTCCGTATGAGCTGATCAGGCCATTTACCAAGTCTGATTGGAAGCCGCCTGGAAACCTGGGCCAGGACGGATCAACCACTGTCAATGAACGTTCCGCCCCGGTGTTGATCCAGTTTCGAATGACGGCGTTGACGTGGTTGTCCGCGAAAGAATATCCGACCACCACCAAGCGGTCTGCTCTTTCGAGCCGGCGCTCAAACTCGCGCATCAAGGCGAGCGTCGGGCCATCGCCTCCGAGCTTTTCCCTGTCACCGATGACGATGGCGGGAGAGTAGTTGCTTGAGGGGTCTGTCTTGGTGACTGCTTGTGTCCGGATCAGTCTTTCGGATTTGGTTGGGTCCGGTTTGTTCAGCCTGTAGGACCAGTCGATAGAGCCATGAAGCTTAAAGAGTCTGATTTGCTTGGTTTTTTCATCGAAGACGATGGGGTGTCCGGGTATCCATTTGTCCATTCCCGTTTCGACCGGCACGCCGACTTTGGAGCACATTGTCTCGAGGGTCAGGTCATAATTCAACGTGGCAATATCAAGACCGTGTTTCTGGTTCCTGGCCAGATTGGCTAGCGGCTCGAGATAGGTTACGTCCTCATGTTGGGAGAGGACGGTGCATACTGCCGGGAGGAGTTTGTTTTCCAGCTTCCGGTATACGGATCCGTCTCCTGGGCGGACGGCAGCTCGCGCAATACTTGAAATCAGATGCGTCAGGCTGGTGCTGGATCCGCGCTCTCCCGTGAGCGTGGAAGTGATCGACTCGATGATCTCGCGGTCCAAGGACTCCACAGGGTGGGCGTCGACACCTTCTACGCCAGGAAGCCAACTTGAAACGAACGGTGCTGCTTCGTGTTCAGCCCGTTCGCTAAGGAGCCGAACTGCTGAGAACATCTTCTCCACATTGATGCCGGCATATGGGGACTCCCAGCTGAACCACGATGACCAATCATTGCGCTGCAAACAAAATGCAGGGCGTCGAGGACGGACCGGTCATATGTCAGCTGCTCGCCAAGTTTCTCGACGAGGAGCTTAGTGAGGTCGGTTGACATGGGCAATCCGGCGTCGACAGAAGCTCCCGCCCCCAAAAGGACCGCAATGCGTTTTTCAGTCATTATCTCCTCAGCCATTCGTTGCTCTCATCACCCCACGAGCCGAGACCGAGCTTCCAGCCATCCTAAACCTGCCGTCCGTTCAACCTGGACGTACGCGCACGTACAAACCTTTCACCGATGTGGCACTGCCTGTTGTCGAGAATCACAAAGCTCTCGGCAAAGCGGTGGGCGCAGGCCACTGGCGTGATCCACGATGTTTCCGCGTCGGGTGACGGCTTCACTCGCAGTCAGTCTGTGGGCAACTGTCGAGCGCGGGTACGCTCTGGAACCACGAGGCTTCCATTTGCCCGGCCGTCAGTGACCGTCAGCCGGGCCTCCTTGACGAAAAAATCGAATGGGCCGTGTGCCTCCCATAGAGCCCATTCGGGATACAAGTCCGGCATCTTCTCAAGGCGACACCACCTATCGAAATCCGCGTGGAGCAGACGACCATACGTCAAGTCGTAGTAAATGTCCTGTTCGCCGTGGGATGTTTGTTGCTCTCCGACGCCGACAACGAACGAGCTCGTGCTTTTCCAGCATCGGCAAAATCCGATTTGCGGGTTGCTGCATTTCTCTTGGAAACTTCGACAAAGGCGGGAGTGGAACAGGTCACGATTGCGTCGTAGATCTTTGGAAGGTAGACAGAGTCTTTCTTCGTGATGAACTTCCGCAGGAGCATGGCGCGTATCTGGTTGCCCATGTGCGCAGCTTGATCCCGGCTGCCTCCGATATTGAATTCCTTTATTTCGGGCAACATGGCGTCGAATGCCTCGTACTCAAGCGCCACAGTTTCGAACATCAGCAGCAACTCGCCTGGGGTTGGATCATCTGTCATGAGGCTGAGCGTAGCGGACACCGGGCGCGGCCCGGTTGTCTTGGCCAATCTCACAAGCCTTTTCTAACGTCAAGGCAAAGAGACGGTTGGCTAGGAGACTAGCCAGCTGCGACACGGGTTGTACACATGGCCATGCCTTTCGGAACTCAGGCCGCGAATGGTTTCCATGACTACTCATACCCAGAAGGCCAATCGAATCCTCAAACGAGTAGTCGCTACTCGCGTCTGCGCCGTCCGGCCGAATAGTATCCAAGGCGTTGGTCGGGGTACTTGTCCCATCCGTGCGGATCCTTTTTCAGCTCGAAACCCGAGGCTTTCAATAATTGCTGACTAGTTCCCCTCGTGTGGCATGCAGGCGGTCGTCGTAGGGTGCGCCCCCAAACAGGAAGTCCTATTACCGGAAGGCACGATCGTGTTTGCATTGCGTCGAGCTATGAGGGCGGGAAGAAACAAGGGCCACGGTTGCCGCCCGGGGAACGGGGTAAGTCGACAGAATGCCGTGAACATCCGCGCCCAATCTTGGCGCAGAATCGCCGCCGTTTTGGTCGCCATCATGTTCTCAATGGGTTTCGTTCTCGCACCACAGAGCGCTTTCGCAGCCATTGGATCTGCCGCCAAGCCGTCGCCGGCGGTCGTGCCGCGCGGTGATTGTCCGGCCGTGATTTTCATCGGGGCTCGTGGTTCTGGAGAAAAGGATCTCGCGGCAGAGTCCGGTCTAGGCCCGGAGCTCAACGATTTATACCAGCAGATGGCGAAAGACCTGAGCGGAAAGCTGAAGGTTAGTCCACACTCCGTGGTATATGCGGCCGCTAGTGTTGACGTGCTGACGCTATCAAAGAACGAACAAAACGTTCTCGCCGCACTTCTCCCGTTTGGAGGAGCGGGTGTAACAGCGTTCACCGTGTATTACGTCAAATATCACCTCGACTTGTATCTGGCGAGCATCAACGAAGGTCTCAAGGTTGCCACGGCAGACCTATCGGCCGATGCGGCCGTATGCCCTGATGCTCGGTTTGTCTTGGGCGGCTACTCTCAAGGCGCACTGGTCATGCATGAGCTTCTGCTTAACCTGAGCGACAACGCCAACAAGGGCGACGCTGCGAGCCAGGCACTCTTGCGTCGCATCACTGCGACAGTACTTATCGCAGACCCCGCAAAGAAGAGCAATACAGCGGCGATGCACTTCGGTACCGCTCCACTTTCAGCCCAAGGCATCAAGAGCTTTCTAACCGCGGGGGACCGGGATGTGCCGACACCGTCAAGCACCTATGACCTGTGCAACCTAGGCGACTTCGTCTGTGACTTCTCTTTGGCAACACTCGTCGACAAGGCAAGCTTCAAGGCCGGCATCAACGTCCATATCAACAGCTATGAAGGCAAGAACAAAAACACAGCAAATGCGCTGGTTACGAATACTGGCTCAAAAATCGCCGGTACACTGCTAAGCCAGCTTCCCGGTGTCGTCGACCATCTCAGCATCGCGCCCGCCACCGCGACGGTGACTGTAGGCACATCCCAGGCCTACACGGCTACTGCCGTCGATCCGTTCAACAAACCGCTGGGAGATGTTACTGCCGAGACCACATTTGGAATCTCACCTGATGGAAGCTGCCAAGGGCCGTGTGCACACCGGCCCTTCCTGGGCCTCACACCGTCAAAGGAGTGAGAAACCTTGTGAGCGGCACAGCCACACTTAGCGCACTACCCGCCTCGGGAGCCAAATGGACAGCGGCAGGCAACATGGTCTCGACGAGATCGGGAAACACTGCCACACTCCTTGATGATGGCCGTGTCCTTGTTGCCGGCGGTACCGGTGCCGGGAATGTATTCCTGCAGCAGGAAGAAATATTTGACCCTAAGACGGGGCTTTGGTCATCAGCCGGCTCAATGGCTCAATCACACCACGGTCACACGGCGACAAAGCTCCAATCGGGCAAGGTCCTCGTTGCAGGCGGTGGCGACCTTGATGGAGCCGCGGCGGAGCTCTTCGACCCGGTTGCTGGCACCTGGTCAGCCACCGGAAGCCTTTCCGCACCGCGACGCGGTCATACCGCAACGTTACTCAACGACGGTCGCGTGCTTGTCGTTGGCGGCCAGATAAGCGGTATCCCAACGGCTACCGCCGAGATTTACGATCCGGCCCTGGGTACCTGGTCGGCGACAGGCTCCATGTCGACCGCGAGAGACTCGCATTCTGCCTCTCTGCTGGCAGACGGCAGTGTACTGGTGGCAGGGGGCTCCATATCAAAGCCAGGAACGTCGGAAATCTTTGACCCTAAGACGGGAACATGGTCGCAAACCGGGACGATGACAGGTGAACGTCGCGGGCAGAATGCGGCTATTCTTCCAAACGGCAGAGTGTTGGTCTTCGGCGGAATCAATCTGCTTGGACCACTCTCAACCGCCGAAATTTACAACCCCGATACCCGAACCTGGGCAACGACCGGAAGCATGCAAGCACCGCGTGCGGACGGCGCGTCCTCGAATCTTCCCAACGGACAAGTGCTCGTGGCTGGCGGCTTCGGCTCCGCTGCATCTGGCGGTCTGACCGCCGGGAACCCGCGGTTGAGTACCGCCGAGATCTATGACGTCACGACCGGCTCCTGGACCACCACGGCACCGCTTCCCGTTGCTTCTCTTATTGGACGGCTGACCCTACTACCTGACGGAACAGCCTTGGCGTCAGGCCTATCTGAAGCCTCATCGATCGCAGGAGGGCCAGACGTGCCACTGGAGCCGTTGCTCTACGTGCCGGCCCAGTAAGTAGCAACTTGCGTGGGACTACCCCTGGCGGCGGTGAAGAACTGCTCACAGATGGCCACGTTGCATCCCTGGGTTTAAGAGATGGCTGGAGGGTGGCGGTCAGTGGAAACCGTGAGCTTCTCGGATGGATCGTCATCGAGGAACACGGCTTCGTGGCCGTGGATTTGCTCGACCAAGAGGCGAACAGATGTTGTCGACCGGCTGGCTGCCGAGGAAACGCTCGATGCTGCGGGGATAGGTACCTCGCTGAGGCGTATGAGCTATTCGCGCGCCAGGAGCTAGACCATGCCGAAATCCGGTTTCCGGACCATCTGGCCGGGTCATAGAAGGTCGAACTGTTTGTCATGCCGACATCTGCTGCAACGTTCCCGGGACGACGGTGTTCCTGGTCGCGCGACTGTCGACGCGGCCTCGGTGTTTTCCCCGGTGGGGGGGTGTCAGGGTCGGTGAGGATGAGAAAGCAGCCGGTCGTCAGAGCGTCCCGTCGCATTTGGAGCCGTTCGAGTACCCAGAGGGCGTGCGGAGTACTTGGGCGAGGGTCTCTACCGGCACGAAGATGGATTGCCCACCGCCCCCGCGTAAGCGACACCCACGAGCAGACCTCCGTCGTTGACGACTGGGCTTCCGGAGCTGCCGGCTCGATGGGGGCGTCGCTGTAGATCATAGGAAGCGAGGACCAGCCGATTGGATCGGGACCGTACCTCAGGATGTGACCGTTTGTTGTGGTGAGTTCACCTCCAAGCGGGTAGCCCACCACCGACACTTTCGCGCCTGCAGGCGGGTTGGATTGGGCCAGCTGGATCGTGGCGGGAAGAGCTTCAGTCGTCCATACGATGGCGAGATCGGCGATTATGACGGCACCGACAGCGTTGACCCTGATGTCCTGGCCGTCATAGGTGCTCACCTGGAGCACAGTCGCGCCGCCGACGACATGGCGGTTCGTGACGAACACATGGTCGGCGATGGCGAACCCGGACCCCGATGAGAGTCCACCGCAGCCGATATTGCGCACCCTCAACGCAGCCTTCTCGTACTTGCTGAATCCGGCGACTGTGACCGCCGGTGCAGGAGAGGCCGCTGATGCTGCCGTGCTGCCTGGCTCGGCCGCGGCAGAGGGTGAACCGGCTGCTGGCCCGGCGTCGGAAGGGGCGGCACCGGGCAAGTCCGCAGCCCGCGAGTGTGAGTACGACGAACATGCTCGCGGCAGCCGCGCGGAGGGCCATAGGGATCACTATCCCAGGCCCTGGATTGTGCGCGTGAGGCTGCCGCTGTCGTTACTTGCCACTTGGCACACCGAATTGAGGGTCTGAACGCGAGATTGAACAGAGACTTGGTCGTAGGGCCGTGGGCCACCAAGATATGTCTCGTAGTTCTGATGTTGGTGGATACATGAGGCCATTTCGCCGCTCACCTTCTGCGAAGCAGCCACGAGCTCGGCCAGCATGGCCGCGCTGTCCCCGACTTGGCCTTCTCGTTGGCAAGCGACCGGATACGGTCGTTGGCCGTATTGAGCTGGGATGAAGTGTCGTTGAGCTTGCTCGTTGTGTCACCGAGCTGGGACGTCAGCGTCGTATTTTTCTGGGCGAGGCTGTCGCGGTCCGCCGTCATCGAACCGAGGTCTCGTGACGTCTCTTCCGACGTCGTGCGCCATTGCTCCGCCGAGTTTGTGCTGTACACATAGCCAGCCCCGAATGCGAATAGGCCTGCAGCCAGAACAACGATCGTCGCAATGTACGGCCAACGGCGCGTCCTGCGCACCGCAGCTTGGGCGGGCATGGCTTCTTCTGTCACTGGAAGCCCTCCGGTGTGAAGTTCTCCAGCTTCGAAGTCCCCGCTAGCCCCGGCACAGTGTCCACTTGAGTCCCCTAAATTAGCGCAGTCCCCTCGGCAAATCAGTCTCATCCTAGAGGATGCTCGTTCCATGGGACCCGGTATTGGTGAGACCCGCATTTTTGAGACATGCAAGACCTTAATTTCCACCCAGGCAGGCTTCATTCGCGCTCAGTTACGCACCGTACGCCAGCCGCTCACGCCAGGTGATTGATACGGTGGAAATGTCCCGACAGTCGAAGCGAAACATTGAAGTGGCTGCTCCCTGGAAGGGGCGCTTTCCCAAGGTCAGAGGGGGCACCGCAATGGGGTTAAGAAGCTTTTTCCGAAGAAGCCGGAACAGCGCAGATGGGATCGTGCCCGCGGCCGCGGATCGAGCCGGAATACCGCCGGAGCAAATGGCAGAGCTGGAGCGGGCAAGGTCCGAACTCGCCCAAGCAGCCGAAGGGGCCGGTGTGACCGCCTTCCATGCCTGTACACGGAAGGGGACTTCTTCCTGGGAAGACGATCCGGCCGCCGTGCGGGCTCTGGCCGCCATACTCAGGGACTACCACGCAGACGAGGCAGCACCGGACGGGCCACGGTCGGCGGACCGGTAGACGGTCCCGGCGTCCGGCTCGACGCACAGCGGCTTTGGAATGGGTCATGCCCTGGAGGTCAGGCGGAGCCCTCCGTGCAGCTCAAAACTGTCGCCATCGGGTACACCGCAGCATATCGTTCCTACTGGGCATCAATCCTGCGTCGGTGCGGCGCGCTTTCCAAGCGGCGCTGTCGGGATGACCGGTAGAGGCGCTGTGTCGAAGAACCTGTATTCCCTCACGGGAAGGTGGATTGGTTTTCCGGCGGCCTCCGCTTTTTCCCGGATAAAACCGTGGTCTTCCGGGGAGAGTACAACCTGCCCGTGCTGGTCACACTCAATGTCTGCGCGCGCGCCCTTGCGCACCCTGGCCGACATGGCGGGCGGCAGGACCAGACATGCCGGATTTTCCAGAAGCCAAGTCCGGGTCCCGGAATCGAGCCCGTCCCACTCGTCTTTGAGGCTCATGCTCGTGAATACCGCCTTCCTGTCCAGGGGCTTTCCTGATGTGAAGTCCGTCCAGATTACGCCTGACCCCACACGGACGATAGGACAGGTGACCTGGTGCCGCCCTGGCGACGGAAGGTAAATTGGGCTCCGGCGGTTGCTTCGCCAGTGTCCGGGATCGGCCGGATCACCACCCCTGCACATTGTCAGCATGCTTTGTTATCGTTAAGTTTCCCGTCTGGTCCCCCATCAGGCGGGACATTTCGTACCTTGGAGCGGTATAAGCTGCCAAGGGACCAGTGCAACGAAGTCCCTCCAGGAGGATCTGCATCCGCGGTCGCTACTCGAGCGTCAACGTGGATTGACTGCTTCAACTCCGGACTGAGCCGATCAAGTCACTGGCCTTGCCATCGCGGCAGTGTCAGCGAGCTAGAAAAAAGCTCCTCAGTCTTCAAGCCATCCGACTATGTCTTCGAGCTGTGAGCTGACATACTCCCAGGGTCGGTTGAGGTCGAGGGTTTGCGCGCCTATCCGATTGCCTTGGATTACAACGTCCAGGTCGGGCTGCTTTAAGGCATCGGTGCGCGCGTAGAGAAGGAGTCCGGTGACGGAGCCGTCGCGCCGGGTGTCCTCGTTCTTCACATATGAAAAGATTTGGTACAGATTCGTCGAATGTACGGTCGCCTTGCCCCATGCTCCGGTCTGCATCGAATGGCTGTAGTACTTCGCGTCGATGATGAGAGTGCGCCCGTGGTTGCGGAGAGTGATGTCGGTACGCATCAAGGGCAGTTGCAAGCTGTGGCCGCTTGGCTCATCGAGGTCCCAATCAACGGTGGGCGCGCCGGAGGAGAGTTCGGGATGGTGGACTGTGTAGTACTCGCGCAGGAACCGCTCGTACAGAGCGCTCATCGCATCATCCGAAACCCACGACCTGAGCTGTGAGCTTCCGGAATCCTGAGTGGGGAGGAGTCCGCGGACGATCAGCTCGCAGACGCCGAGCAGCAGCCGGTAAGTGGCGTTGGCGCGGTGGTAGGTGAGCGTGTCCCAACGGATCGACGTCGGTGCCACCAGCGTCACTGCGTCCAAGTAGGGCAGGAGCCGACGCAGAGCATCTTTGCGCGCCACGGCGACATCGCTGTGGCGGATGAGGAGCACAATGACCGACTTCAGTGCCCGGTTATGGGGCGTGTCTGGTTCGTACTCGTCGAACTCACACACCAGCCGCCCACGCGTGCTCGAGCGGGTGGCAATAGTGCGAGTGACGTCGATCCGGCCGCGGACGGTGGCGATCTCGTCGCTGCGGTGAAGGTAGCCTCGGTGAAGGCCGCGCTTGACCTGCGCGCCGACGCCACGCACAAGGATCTCCGCAAGCAGGTCGTGAAGGTGGTCGAATCGCTCGGCGGCAATCCTGTCGTTGCCGTCGCTGTGGATCGCCCGGAACGCGTACGCCATCATCACGTACACGTTGCGAATGATGATCGAGCGATCGGTCATGCGAGGGCACTCCGGAGCCTGCCTGTCCACTCCTCGGCTTTGATGGGCTCGTCGAACCAGTACTCGTCGAGCAGTGGAATGAGTTCGTCCTCGACGACGGAGTACAGCCACGCGTCGTCGGCGTCGCTGCCCGCAGGACGTGTGAGGTAGCTGTGCCCGATCGCAAATCCCTGGCCGAGCGCTGGGTCGTCGCTTATGGTCCTGTTGAGGTCGACGACGACGGTGACGAGGCGGTCGAGGGTGGGGCTGCCGGCCTCCTGCTGCCACCGGGTGAACCCGGCCGAGTCGAAACCGGGGGGCATCTCGAAAAACCCGAAGCGACGGCGCAACGCGTAGTCGAGGACGGCGAGGCTGCGATCCGCGGTATTCATCATGCCGATGATGTGGACGTTCGCCGGGACAGAGAAGGTCTCGTTCTTGTAGACCAGGCGTAGGTCTTGTCCGCGCTTGTCGGCTTCGATGAGCATGAGCAGTTCGCCGAAGATCTTGGAAATGTTGCCGCGGTTGATCTCGTCGACGATGAAGAAGTAGGGCTGGTCGTCGTCGTCGGCGCGGGCTTCCTCGCAGAACCGGTAGAACGCTCCCTCGGCGAGCGTGAACCCGCCTGTCTCGGTGGGTCGGTAGCCCATCATGAAATCTTCGTAGGAATAGCTCTGATGGAATTGAACTGTCTGGATCCGGCTCGGGTCCTTCATGCCCAGGATCGAGTATGCGAGGCGTTTGGCCGCGAAGGTCTTTCCGACGCCGGGTGGACCAGCGAGGATGACGTTCTTCTTCCGCAGCAGCAAGGAGCGCAGCCGGTCGTAGCCGGTCTCGGAGAGATAGACTTCGCTGAGAAACGCGGCCTTGTCGTATGACGGGAGCGGCGTCGCCGGGACGGGCGGCACTGGCTCGACATCGCCGGTGACGAGAGCCTCAAGTTTCTCTACGTAGTCGCGGTACGGCGTAATGTCGGTGAGCGTTTTTGTTGCCGCGTCCCCGGGGTGCTCCCAGGACCCCGTGTGGGTCCAGTTCACCGAGCGGACGTGGCGGAACGAGGCACGGTCCGGCTCGAACCGGCCGCCGGAGGTGACCTCACCGCGGCCGACGATCTCACGGCGGCCGCGCTTGGCGTAGACGATGTCGCCCACGGCGATCTCGTTCTGGAACTGCCACACCGCCAGGACGGCGTTCCTCATTGAACCGCCGCTCTCCTCGACGTCGAGGGCCTGACGGATCGCCTCCCGGCTCGGGTACGCAGCGAGGTTGTCTAGCTCATCCCAGCCGATCGCCATGATGCCGCTGGTCGAGAACTCCTCCCACTCTGAGGCCTGTGCACCGGGAGAGTAGAGCCAGTAATGGCGGGACGAGGTTCGGCCAACGTGGCGACACCGGTGGCGGCGGGGTCGGGTTCGCCGGCGGAGGAGTCCCAAAGCTCTTCCACGCCCGGTGTCCAGAAGTGGAAGGGTCCCGCGACCGAGCGAGCCAGAGCGGTGCGGATAGCCAGCAGGTCACGGTCTATCGACGCAGGGTCGCTGCCCGTCGCTCCGCCGATTCGATCGGCAAGTCCGTCGCGGATCTTCTGCTTCATTCCCGCGGAAGCGATCGGTTCGAAGATGTCGGGACGGGCAAGGAACTGCAGCGCGTTACGGATGTCGGGACGGTCGTTACCAGAAGAGAGCATGGCGTGCTGTAACTTCCACGGATCGGTCCGGGCAACCTCACGCTCGCCCTCAAGTAGACCTTGCCAGTAGCGGACGAAGGAAGCGGTCCAGGTGACGTGCCGCCACATCGAGCCGTTATACCAGGAGCCCGGTTCGAAACCCGCGATCCCGGTTGGGCGAGCCAGCCACGTCGACATGCGCGCAGGAACCGTCACGGGGGAGTCGAGGTGGGATAGAACCCGATCGACATGAGCTCGGCGAGTCTCGGGCAGGACCGAGCGCAGCGGATGCTCGCGCAGGAAGACGATCTCGGCCGCAAGAAGCACAACATCACGTGGCGCGCCCTGGAGCTGCTGGTCGAGCTTGTCCCACTGTCCCTGGCCCGACCCGACGATCAGGTTGTCCCCGATCCTGGACCGAAGCTCCTCAGCTGCCTCGGCCGTCCAGATCGTCGCCGTCGGGTCGATCACGGACCGACCGTCTCCGAGCATGTGCGTGATCACCTCACCGGCCTCACGCGCCATCGCCAAGTCAGGGGCCGGTCGCGACGAGGCGGCAGCCGCATCATGATCGGTGTCGAACTGATCGTTAGCCATGTCTGCATTCTCCTTGTTCGCCGCGTCCTCCACGGGTGATCTCTCTCGGGCAGAGCGTACACGACCTCGCAACGGCCTGCGCCAGCTTCGCATGCAGCACGGGAGCCCGATCCGGCAGGTTGATCAACTACTGAACCCGGTGGAATGGAGACTCGCGCTGTATGTTCGTGCTCGACGTGCTCGACGGCGTCCTCACCAATTGCCGCACCCGCTCCATGGACCTGGACGCCCTTCACGCCGAGACCGAGCGCGCGAACGACGGGTTCATCACGTCGGCGACGAGGGGTGGCCCACGCCGCTCTACGGCCCGCAGCGCCGATACTCGGAACGACGACCCCATGGCCGCGAGGAAGCCAAGGTTGTCCCGTGCGAGTCCAGGGCTTCAAGAACGGCATGGGCACTCCGTTCTGCACTCAGCCTTCATCTTCCCGGTCCGTGGCTGCGGGATGGGCCTCGCCTCCGGACTGCGTCTTTGAAGGCCCGCCGAGCCAAAAAAGCGCGGTATCAACGTCCCTCGCAGTCCATGCGTGCCCGTGCATGTTCGCCGTGGTGCGCAGATCTTCCACCAGCTCCATGTAGCGTCCATACCTGCCACGTGCTGCCGAGAGTGAAAGACCCAAAGTCTCCAGGCCGGCTTGGGCCCGGTCGTCGTATACCGCCATGCGCCCCGGAGCTGCAGCCAGCAGAAGCGCTGACGCGAGAGCATCGCCTGTCTTGAAGCCGGGCAGCGAGGATAGTTCACCCCGGCCGGCCGAAGCAGCCTCAGGCACCGTCAGCGATTGGTCGTTCACTGCGGCCACGGCCTTCGCGGTCACTGCCCGGACGTCTTGGTCCGGCCTGGTCATCAACTCCCGGACCCAGGTCGTGTCCGCCCGGAGGCGCTTCCAGAACAGCAAGGCACCGATATCAGCCTTGCCGATGCTGGCCGTCGCCCGGATCTTTTCCGCGACTTCGGTGAGGACCTCGTCGTATACCGGCGATGTGCCTGATTGGTAGGCAGCGTGGGAGCTGCGAAGAATTTCCCAGACCTGCGGGTCGAGGACTTGGAATGTGCGTTCCGGCGTGGTCATGGTTCGAGGATGCCACATAGTGGTCGTTTCGCTGGGAGGTGTGTGCCTGGTTCCGGCAAGAAGATATGCCCTTTAACAAAGCCGGCACGGGGGAATACCATGAGAAAAAGGCCGCAGCACATACTGGCTCCCACCGGTCGGGACACACATCATGCCACGCAAAATCATCGGGGACAGCAACAAGGGCAACGGCACCCCGCTGCGATCGCACCTCGCCTTGGCCACCGGATCAGGGAAATCCGGCAGGAGCTTCACCACCGGCATCCGGGCTACGCCCGATATCAAGTCACCGACACTCACGCTGCCCTGCATTCGCCTTTTGCGAAGACGCCTGTGGTGTCAGTGACTTCCGATGAGTACCAGACACGCCTCTATGTAAAGTCCCGCAGCCACAACGCCAGAGACAGACTCTCCGCGGTCCGCGAGGCCATCGTCACCTCTCCTTACACGTGGGAGGACCTGGCAGCTGACGGCGTCATGGAATGGGTGGAGGAGTCCATCGAGGATGACGTACTCCTGGCGGCTGCGGTCGAGTCACTGGGAGCTCTGGAAGCGCCGGAGCGCCCCTACCTCGGGAAGTTCACCGTGGAGAGGATCTACGAGATACTAACGACGGCGGAGGCGGCCTACTGGCGCAGGGTTTCCCTGTCGAGCGCAGCTAACATCGATTCACGGAATACTTTCGGGAGCGTCGCCGGCATCCAGCGGCACGCCGGAACTCTCATATGGACGTCAGCTCCTTGATTCCCACAGCGACGGCGCATGGATTCGAATTACCGGGCTTTTTACATTCGTCCCGTAACTGCCCAAATCAGCGCCATGAGAGTATAGATAGCACCGAGAGCCAGCCCGATGATGGCGAATACCATATCTTTCTTTGACGCGCCAGGCACTCGTTGAAGCAAGGCAATCGTCGAAAAAACAATGGCGGCAATGCAGATAAGTGGTCCAAGAACGGGAAACCCGAACAAGAAGAACGCGGCGATACCCAGACCAAAACCTGTTCCGGATAATGCGCTGACTGCACGCCCTCGGGTCTGGCTTGCAGGGGCGGAATTGGCCGGTTGGCCTGGCCCATTGACAGTACGGGTAATTGCTGGACTAGTGGTCTGAGTTCGAAGTTGTTGGACGGTTGGCTTTTGCCAGGATCTCGCTGGCGGTTTTGGTCCAGATGAACGGATGGGCCGGTCTGTGTTCCAACCGTCGATGAAGGCACGGATCTTCGCGTTGAGTTCTTTGACGGAACGGAAGGTGCCTCGGCGGATGGCCTGGCGTTCGATGATGCCGAAGAAGACTTCCACGAGGTTCATCCATGAGGCGTGCGTCGGGGTGAAATGAATTTGGATCCTGGGGTTCGCGTCCAGCCAGGTGCGCACGTTGGCGTGTTTGTGCGCGGCATAGTTGTCCATGATCAGGTGCAGCTCCTGGCTCGGGTAAGCGCGGGCGACCTGTTTCAGGAAGGCAAGGAATTCCTGGTTCCGATGCCGGGGCTTGCACGCCGCGGTGACTTTGCCGGTGGCGACCTCCAGTGCCGCGAACAGCGTCGAGGTCCCGTTACGGACATAGTCCGGGGTGCGCCGTTCGATCAGGTGCGGCTGCATCGGCAGGATCGGCGCGGTCCGGTCCAAGGCCTGAATCTGGGATTTCTCGTCCACGCACAGCACCACAGCGTTTTCCGGCGGGCCAGATACAAACCTACGACGTCGGTGACTTTGGCAACCAGTTCCGGGTCGGTGGAAAACTTGAACGTCCCGGACCGCCAAGGCTGGACCCCGTAGGCGCGCCAAGCCCGGGCGACCGTGCTGTTCGCTACCCCCAGGCGGGCCGCGAGCAAGCGGGATGACCAATGCGTGACCCGAGCCTCTTTGGCGGAGGCTTGAGGGTCTCGGCGACGATCTTCCCGTGTTCCAGCACCCGCGGGCGCCCCGAACGCTCCTCGTCCTCCAGTCCGGCAAGCCCCGTCAGAAGATACCGCTCACGCCAAGAGATCACTGTTCCCCGCGCAACCCCGGCGCGATGGGCGATCTCCGTGTTTGACAAGCCCTCAGCGGCCAGCAACACGATCCGTGCCCGCTGCGCCAGCCCGCCCGCGCCGAACTGGAGCGCACCAAACGGGTCAGATCTTCGAAATCACCCTCACGCAGAACAAGGGCAGCAGCGGGACGATTGGCCATAAACCAATCCTGCCAAACACCAACCGTTCAAAGACTAACGCCACGCGACACTAGGGACGTTCTGCACATGTTCTGTCCATTGGCTTCCATCCCACCAACGGATCTGTCCTGGCCGCTCAAGGGTGAGGTACCACGCTGCTGGAGTTTGGGTCATGCTGCGGGCCTGAGACGTCACATGGGACTGTTCGGAGGCCGGAGCGGGGATGGGGATTCTTGGACCAATGAGCATGTAAAGCAAGCGGATCAGAAGAAATCCGCCTGCAAGAAAAAGGATCGCTCCGCCGACCTGCCAAGGCACGATCGTGCCATAACAGTCTTCCGCACGACGTGGGAGGAGAGGCACCGAGTCCATCGGCGCGAACGTAGTCCCGCAGTATGTTCTGCCGTACACACCGTGCGCGTCTGTCGTACTGCCCACGACTTGGTGCGCACTGACGAAGATTCCGCCTATCAACGCTGCGGTTCCTATGAGGAATACCGTGAGTCTCATTTGAACAGTGCTTGGTCCGGAAAAGTAGCTCGCCATGATTGCATTAGAACATTCATTCCAGACGGCATCTAGTGGGGTGAGTCTTTGGTTATTTTTGGTTGGCTTTGGCGCGGATTTGTTCGCCGGTTTTGGTCCACAAAGGTGGTGGGTTGGTCACTCCAGCCGTGATGAAAGAGCTCCGGAATCTCGTCAGCCCTCACGCCCATGGTCCAAGACTTCCGATGGTTCGGGCGCGCCGCAACGGGACGGACGTGACAGCGGAGTTTCGGTCGGCTTACGAGTCACTGGGTGGCATGAAGGGTTGAGGCTCGCCCTCAGTCCCTTCCCTGAATGCTCGGCACCGCGCCGACGCTGCCCTAATAGGAGAGCGCAGAGGAAGCTTGAGGATGCTGCAATGGTTGCGGACGTATGATTTTGCATCAGGCTCGCGATTTCCGCCGATCACGCAACCAAGGAGAGGACCGCCCATGTGGACTGAGCTCGACAATCAAGGTTTTGAGAACGAGGAGGATTATCTAAAGTCGCTGAAGAAGGAGGACAGCTACACCTTCTCGTATCCCTTCGAGTACATAGCCAAGAATCACGGAAATGACAAATACGACATCGACATGGCGACCATGGAGGTCCGCGTCGAGTGGAGTGATTTTCAGGTGGGATACGTTATCTCGTACAGCGTCCCGATATGTACAAGATCGACCCGGCTCAGGGGAACAGCGATGCCAAGGGGTTCTACGATTACCAGGTCTATGATCGATTGCTGGCCGACCTCTCGAGCGTCGGTATCGAATCGGATGTCATCGCTACGTAGGCGCATCCATCAAAGGGGTGAGGTCGTTGCGGCCTTTCGGCGTCAAAGCGGTGCGTTACAGAAAGCCGGGCGTCGCGACGCGCGTCAGTGTCTATGACGCGCGTCGCACCTGGACTTTGCCTGACCCGGCGTCACACGCCGCAAAGAGATGAGCGACGTGTCAGAACGTCCGCAACAACCGCCTCGGATGGCTCGAGTATGCGTGGTCCTCGCGATGAGAAGAAATGTCCGCTCAGTGTGTGTGTTCATTCTCAGCGCCCCGACTCTCGCTCGCTCGTGCCCTCCTGCTCAGCGATGTGCTCGGCAAGAAGGCCCTCGACGACGGGGTCCATCTCGTCCATGATCTCCTGCGCGCGCTGCTCGTCCTCGGACAGCTCCTCCTCGCCCTGCCACTCAAGCTCCCATGCCCGGTACCTCAGCCGCAGCGCAGGCCAGTCATGGATGTCGTCGCCAGCGACCGTGGAAGCAAGCGGCTCCGGTGCTACCAGACCCGCCTCCGCCAGCGCCGTCGGAAGCACCACCGCGCGTCCATGAGCCACACCCTGATCCGCGTGAGAGGGATGCCCGCCAGCCAGACCTCCTCGTCGTCGGGCATTGGCAACTCAAACAGCGACGGCGGATAGGCCTCCAATTTCCCCCGGAGTGCTTCCAGCTCGTGCTCTCCGCCCCGCCGGACCGCGAGCATCTCCTGGATCTCCCGAAGCATCGCAGAGTGCTGTGATTCCAGCAGTTCCCGCCGCGCCCGTCCTTCGGCATCCTCGCGGTGCTCACTCAGGTCCCGCAGCAGGAACAGGATCCTTGCCTCGTCGAGCACAGTCTTTGGCCGGTGCTCCTTTGGGAGGCTAGCCTCGGCAGCCTGCACGTGCTGCGTCGCCACCAGCAGGAACGAGAGCTCCGCCTGTTGCTGCCATCCGAGTGCCACGGTCGGGACGAGGATCGGAGGGTCACCCATGTCCGCATCCACGGGTGCGCAGCGCAGTCCTTACGGCGGTCCGCATCCTCCCGCGCCCGTTCGTTCTCCCGCACTAGGCGCTCGAACCGGGCACACTGCATCTCAGCCGCCTCGACCCACATCAATCCCTCGGACCACAACTCTGGTCCAGGCCGTTTCTTTGACTTCGCCATATCATGGATGCTCTCATGCTTTGGCCGCTGCCAACACTGAATCGATGGCCTCGGCCCTCAGCACCCCGCGCGCTACACCGTGGGCCTGCGCGTCCGGGGCCATATGCGGGAGTTTTCCATTCGAGATTCGGGGCCACAATTCCGAGGTGCGCGCTCGACGACGCACATTTCCCCGCTGATACCGTGTGAACGAGGGCAAACGGCGGGTTACCGAGCTTTTTGGGGCGGGGAGCACATGACGGAGTGGAAGCCAGGCTGGTGGGCGAGAGCGTTCAGGGGCGCTGGGCGTGGGTGCTGTCGTTGGGCGAAGGCCGTCTGAATGTCCGCGGAATATCAGACGCGGTCGACGTCGATGTCCTCGACATCCTGGGACTACACGCTGATGAGAGTTCGAAGCGGATCGTCATCACTCTCGCCCACCGGACAGAAACGGTGCTCACCGGGCTCTCTCGTCGTGCGGTGCGTGAGATCGGTTCTGCGTACTGCTCCGAGCTCGACGAGAGGCGACACCTCGCCGCTCTGCTCTCAAAGGCGGAGGAGCAGGGCGAGGGGGCCCGCCTGTGGTGGTCCCAGGTCCAAGGAGTCATGAACCGGCCCCGGTGGGCGGACCAGGATACGATCGCCGCGCTCGAGGACTCCCGTCCGGATGTCGCTGTGTGGCTGGCTGCCGACAGCGATCCGAGGCTCTCCGGGTTTCCCAAGGGCAAACGCGAGGACCAGCGCGCCGCGGTCGACGCCTGCCGCACCGCTGACTTGCCCGGGTGGGCACTCCAGCGGAACGAGGCGTTCCTGGACTGGGAGAAGAACGAACTGGCCGACTTTTTCCGCACGGTGGAAAAGTCGCCGCTAACGGAAGAGCAGACGAAGGCCACGGTCTGCTTCGACAACCGTGTGCGGGTGATCGCGGCCGCAGGCTCCGGAAAGACCTCGACGATGGTGGCGCGTGCTGGCTACGCAATCCGGCGCGGCATCGCGCAGCCGACCGAGATCCTCGTTCTGGCGTTCAACAAAAAGGCAGCCGGTGAACTTTCGGAACGCTTCATCGCCCGCCTCGGCGATGATGGAGCGTCGGTAGCATCAAGCACCTTCCATGCCTTCGGGCTGCGCATCATCGGTGAGGCCACCGGCCGCAAGCCCTCCATTCCGGATGACCTTCCCAGGGACAACGGGGTCGGGCGACTCGCGGCGATCGTGGACGTTCTCCGCGACCGGGACCCGGCCTTCCGGCGGGACTGGGACCTTTTCCGGCTCGTGTTCGGCCGGCAGCTGCCGGACCTCGGTGATGAGGCGGATCCTGAGAAGTCGGACAGGAACACCGGTAACAGCGGTTTCGGAACTCTCGCCGGGGAGGTCGTGAAGAGCCAAGAAGAGGTAATGATCGCCAACTGGCTCTTCCTGAACGGAGTCCGCTACGAATACGAGCGGCCGTATGCGCACGACGTCGCGGACGCGCACCACCGGCAGTACAAGCCGGACTTTTACTTCCCGGACATTGACGTGTGGCATGAGCACTGGGCGCTCGGACCCGACGGGACTCCGCCTCCTCACTTCGCTGGATATACCGAGAGTATGGAGTGGCGACGTCGGACCCACATCAGCTACGGCACCGAGTTGATCGAGACGACCTCGGCGACCATTCGCGACGGGTCCGGGTTCGAGCACCTCGAGCAGGAGCTCCGCCGGCACGGAATCCAACTTGTGGAAGATACCGGGAGGCGGTCGGGGAGCCGCCGATCAGCGACCAGGCGATGGTAGCGCTGATCCGGTCCTTCATGTCGCACTCGAAGGGCAACCGCCTCACTCCGGAGGAGCTGGCGCAGCGGGCCGGAGACGGGCTGCGGGCCAGACTCTTCACGCGCCTGTACGTGGTCATCCTTACTGAATGGGACCGTCAACTCCGAGCCGCGGGCCAGATCGATTTCGAGGACATGCTGAATCTCGCCACTGATCATGTCGAGTCGGCCGGTGGGAGAGTCTCTACCGGCTCATCATGGTCGACGAGATGCAGGATACGAGTACGGCGCGTGCAGCACTCGTCCGGGCGCTGCTGAAGACTCCAGGAACGTACCTGTACGCGGTGGGTGATGACTGGCAGTCAATCAACCGCTTCGCCGGCTCGGACCTGAGCGTGATGACGCGCTTTGACGACTGGTTCGGCGCGGGTTCAACGATCCGGCTTGACCGCACTTTCCGGTCCCGCAGTCCCTCTGCGACATCGCCGGCGGGTTCGTGACGAAGAACCCCGTTCAGATTTCCAAGAACGTCCGGTCCTCTGCGCCGGACACGGACGAGACTGTGATCGCTGTCAGCGTTCGGGAACGCAGCCAATACGGGTCAGTCGTCAGGCAACACCTCGTGGGCATCGACGAGCAACTCACTGGGCCTGCAAAGGTTCTGCTGCTTGGCCGGTACGCCCGCTCCAAGGACGATGTCACCTCCGCGTTGGATGCCCGGTACGCCAACCTGACCGTCGAGTTCAACACCGTGCACGCCTCGAAAGGAAAGGAAGCCGACTATGTCGTTGTTCTCGGCCTCGAGAGGAGCGGATTCCCCAGCACTATTGAAGACGATCCGCTCCTGCAGCTGGCCATGGCAGCAGCCGACCCGTACCCTTTCGCCGAGGAGCGACGCTTGTTCTACGTCGCGCTGACCCGTGCAAAGCGTTCAGCGCTCCTGGTCACCCGCGCCGGCGGGGAATCGGCGTTCCTCCTCGAACTGGTGAGAAACCGCGCCGTCAAGATCCGATCCGCCAAAGGCGATGACATCACCCCGGTGGTCTGCCCGAAATGCAAGAAGCGCACCATGAAGGAACGCAATGGGCGATACGGGCAGTTCTTCGGCTGCACGGGCTACCCAGTCTGCGCCGGAACGATGAAACTCGCGGATGCCTAGGACTATGAAGACGTCGAAATTCCGGGGCCTTGGTTTCCGACTCGCCCTGGGCGGCCCGCTCGGTGCCGAGTCGATCCGTTGAGCGCGGAGCTTCTGTGCCTTCTCGTAGACGCCTTCCGCTTCGCGATCGCGACCGGCTTACGAGCGTGGGCCCTCGTGGTCGGCCAAGCTCTGAAAGAGGTACTTTGCGTCCTTTTGGGCAGACTCCCTGCCAGGCGAATTACTGGGAGAACTACTGCCGAATCCGTTACGGCTCGTCGGTAGCTGCCAAGGCTCATTGGCTGTCACAAGTGCCAATCAACGGCAAGGACGTGGGGAATTGGTGGTAGTCGGCTGCTTTTAGGCTATGTGGGCGATCCCTAGTTCTCTTTTGCGGTGTTCAGAGAGAACTATTTGAGGCCTAGCATCTGTCGCACCCTCTCATTTACGTGGCATTTAGTCTCTTCTGGGCCGTCGATGGTTACTGGACCACCTATGCTTTCCTTGGCGATTTCGTATGCGTTTTGAATAGCATTCGTGCAGCTGAACGAATACCCGGGATTTTTGTTTATCTCGGCTGCCCCGAGGTTTGCGGCTCCACCTATTCCTCCACCTATGAGCGGTCCGATCAGCGCAACGGCCACCTTCGCTAAAGCTCGCCGGCTGTTTCGGCGTGGCTTGCTTTCCGTCTTGTGCCGTGACCTCGAGGTCATTGTAGTATGTCACTCGTCTAACGTATGTCCGGAGCGGCCACGTCTAGAAATCGGGAATTGATTCCCGATTTCCCTAGTTTTTCGAACAAATGTATGTCTTTGGCGTTTCTTTGCTGACCCTCGCTGAGCCGCTCTGGTAGCCTTTTCGATGCGGAAAGTCCGAGCTCGAGAGCTGTAGCCGTTGTCTGATGGGAGTGGATCAGGGAGGAACCAGAGCAACGCAGCCCATCCGATGAGGCCGATTGCGATCAGCGCACTGAAGATCAGTAGGAGTGAAGCCGTTGTCTCCTCGATTGGCCAGATGGAAACCGTTGTGTAGATCGTGACTCCAAGAAGCGCGCAGCCAGCGTACAGAGACGCAATCACCGGTAGTTCGACGGCACGGCGCTTCGCCTTAAGGCTCGAACGCTCTCTTCGCCCTCGCGCGGCTGGATTCGACCCTAGCTGCTTGGTGTGAGGCGACATGGCGTTAGTGTACGCGCGTATTTCGTTGGTGAAAACGCCATGCGAAAAGGATCGTCTCTAAGGACATCGACGATGACTTCTAGGGTGAACGTAAAGCAGGCATTAGAGGTCCATGCAGACGGACTTACGAAGAGAGCACGGTCTCCACTACAACGCTCCTATTGTGTCGGCATATCTTCTTGAACCTTGACATCCTCGGGGTTAGGCGGTTCCCACACGATCTGTGGCAACCCAATGTGTCTCCTGATCGCTTCGGTCAGCTGATCTTGCGCCGACCGGTGAGACTTCATGATGGTGACGTACGGATGCTGCTGATGAACATTGGTGAGTACATACCCATAGAGCCGGATAGCCGCCTGAACTACTTCCTTCGGCCCTACGATCGATAACTGCTTGTAATGCCCTGCAGCCTCTGCTGCTATCTCGTCCAGTTCAAACGCAGTCACCCCGTCGCGCATCTTTCTATGGGCAGTCTCGCATGTGCGTTGGAGCGCGGCTGCTTCTTCGATGATGAATGTGTCCCAGCGCTGCTTATCGGCCCGCTTTGCCTTCCAGCCTTCATTGATGCGGGTACCTAGGAGCGTCAGGAAGCTCGACACGATTGCCGCAGATGCCGCGATAGCGGGGGTGAGCCATGCAGGGGAGTCGGAAAGGAGTTGGACGATAACGTCTGGCTGCGGTTGCACGATGACATCAAATCATAGATGGTCAGGTCACTTGCATTTATCAGGGGATCCTCGGCTCGATCACGCATCGTTTCACCCGCTCAGCCTGAACCCAGAACTCACGAGCACCCTTGTAGTACTCGGCTTGCCACTGCACCTGAACCAAGACATGTGCCTTTGTCGAGGCGAATGCGAAGCCTGGCTCGGTCCTCTCGGTGCCGTCGTCAACAAATACGCGTACCAAGATGGGTAGCGACCTTTTTGGGTGAGTCACTGCAAGACGGCCGGCATCGCCTGTGGCGACGCTGGACGCGATCGGCACCGAGCCGGTGCCCATCAAGGGTGACGCTGTCGGCTATGCGAACCCCCTGGACACCGAAGTGCTGGGGAAGGATTGGCCGACGTTTTCGAGAAGAACGTTGAGGATCTCGCTGCTCCTGGTTCGACGCGACCGACCCCGTCAATATCCGCTTCGCCGACGCGCTGAAGAGTGCGGCCCGCGGGAGTTCCCTGCGCCTGTCTGACCCGCAGGACCCGAGAAAATGAAGCGACCCCGGGAGGTCTCGCCGCCCGGGTCGCTTCTACCGTCCTGCCGCCGGCAGCGCCACGCCGAGCCGGACCCGGTAGACCTTGAGCACCTTCCCCAGCGTCTTCAGGCCCTCGGGGTGATCTACCCGGTTTCCAGCTCCTTGAGCCGGATCGGCCGGATCCCCGCGACCTCCGCAACCTGCTTGAGCGTGGCCTTCCCGCGGAGCTTGACCAGCAGATCCGGGAGATCCTCGCCGAGGTCCTCGAACATGCGGAACTTCTCGGCGGTTCCCACGCGCGTGTGACCGACGTGAAGCGTGCCGCAGTGGCCGCACCAATACCAATTCGTCGACGGATCATCGCGGATCTTGTCGGGGATCTCGCCCTCGCTACGGTAGCGGCGCTTGAAGAACCAGCCGCCATCGCGCTGCGTCCGGCACTCTCGAGGGGTGCCCTGGTATCCGGCATTCGCCGATGGCTCGGCGATGCCCGCGCATTTCGGCGAGCAGTACAGGCCGAACAACACAGGGTCGTTCACCGTCTTGCCGAGGTTCCCCCGGCAGGTCTTGCAGCGCTGTCGCTGCGGGAAGAGCGTCTCAGCCACGCGTCGTCTCCTTCGACTCGTTCTACTTGCTGCTGTCGTCGCCGGCCTCGTAAGGGACAGGCTCAGCGGATCGGCTTTCCGTCGCGGTCCTCCTCGAGCTTCGCGCGCTTCCTCGTCTCGTCGCGGACCTTGTCACGGACGTAGATCGCATCCTTGTGCGTGATTGGCGCGTCGTGGATGTTGTGCGAGCCGCGCAGGAAGTTCTCGGTCTTGTCCGCGATGGAGTACGCGACCGCCTGCTCGATCGCCGCGCTGGTCTCGTGCACGAGCTGCAGGGCCTCATGGAGTCGCTGCAGCTGCGTGCTGTGCTCGTTCTCCCGGTACTCCAGTGCGTCCATCCGCTCGACCACCGAGCCCAGAAGCGGATCCTGCGATCGGAACAGCTCTGCGGCCGTTCGCGTCGCCTGATCCGTATCGATCCGCACATCGAGATGCGCCAGCAGGAACGCCGTCACGAGAGCCGGCTGGCTCAGGCGCTTGCTGAACCCCCTCGCCGTGCTGTCGCTGACCCCGCGTTCTCGAATGGCAGCTGCCCTGAGCTGCTCGCGCATCGCCTCCATGAGCGGGAAGGGCAGATTGCGCACCATCAGCGGCTCTCGGTCCCGGGAGCCTGAAGCCCGACTCCGGGAGCGAATCGCTGGTGCCGTTCGAGGCACCACCTTTCACACCCGATGCAGCGCCTTGGATCGCGTCGCGCTGATCGCTCTTCCGGCTTGCCGAGATGTCGCGTACGCGATCATGATCCCTGCGCTGCGCGTCTTCAGCGTCGAGCACCTCATCCAGCTGCGCAGCCAGGTCGGCGTCGCCATCGCTGTGCGCCGGCGGCGATGGCGGGGGAGCGGCCACCGGTGCCATGACCTCGTCCTGGACGGGATGCGCCGCGCTGCCGCTTGGTGCTGCGCCGGAGTTCCTCGAACCTCCGCGGCTGCCGCCGCCCGAAGATTTCGGCTCATCCGGCCGGTGCGCATCGTCGTCCCGATCGAGGCTGTCAGCCGCAGGCTCCTGGGCGAGCAGCTCCTCGTTGGCGATTTCAGGCTTGCCCTCTTCTGCCGCCTCCCGCAAGCGTTCAGCGGTGACCTCGGGCTGAGCCGCATCCTGCTCAGGCGCAGGCTCTTCTGCCTGCCGGTGCGGAACAACGCCCGTCCTGCGGTACTCGTCGAGGAAGGAGGTGTCGACCTCAGCGGGCTCGCTCGTCTTCGCATCCTCGAGCATGTCGCGGAAGCTGGTGCCTGGCATCGCCATCAGAGCTCACCGTCCTTTGGGTCCTTCACTTCAACCCCTCTCTGTCGGAGCGCTTCCACAAAATCAGTCACTTCTGCCTCGACATCCTTCAGTTCACACACTCGTAGCAACGGGTAGCCGTTGATAGACGCCCAGTCGTTCTTGATCCGGTCACGACGCTGGGTCACCAGGAACTGCGCCTCAGCCTGCTCATCAGTCACCGCGTCGAACCACTTCACCGGCTCGAAGTGCTGAATCCCGTCGAACTCGATCAAAGCTCTGAGCGGCGACAGATAAAAGTCGAAGAGCAGAGGGGCTCTGTCCCGACACGTCGGGTGACTCCATTGGGGCTGGTGATCGACTCCGAGACCATGCAGCACCCGTGAGACGAGCTTTTCCCCCTTGGACCCTGCACACAGTGGACAGCCGGATCGGTTGTAGATGTGGTTGAGAATCGTCTGCCAAAAGGAGCCATGCTGGCTGCAGATGATCTCGCACTTCACATCCTGGCGCACATAGACGAACGGCGAATAGTCGTAGTCGTCACCATGAATCGATCGTGCCCGATCGATCCACTCCTCATTTGAGAGCCCTGGCCGGCGCACTTGGGACAGCCACACTGGTCCTTCACATGAACAGACGGAGTCTGTTCGAACGGCCCGTGCTTGCCGCAGACGATTACGACAGGCTTCGTCGTGGTCGTGTACTTTGCAGCCGAGTAGTCGTACCTATCACCATGGACAGCACGAGCCTTCTCGATCCACTCCGAGACGGAGATTCCACGGCCGGTGCACTTAGGGCACCCCTGCCCGTTTACCACATGGTTCTTAGGCGTTTGGTCGAAGTACCCGTGCTCGGGGCATCTGATCGTGACCTTCGTGCGGTTGTTGAGATACTGCACGCGCTCGTAATCGAACCGATCGCCATGCACAAGATACGCTCGTTTGATCCACTCAGATGTGGACGGCGACACCAGACCCACGCAGGCCCTGCATCCCCGCCTCGCGCTGACATGGTTGACCGGCATCTGCTCAAAGACACCGTGCTCGATGCAAATAATGGCGACCTTGGTCTTGAAATCAACGTACTCCACCAGCGAGTAGTCGTACTTGTCACCGTGGACCGCTCGGGCACGGTCGATCCATTGTGCCGTCGTCAGACGCTGGCCTCCGCGAGTACGAACCGGGCCCATCAGAGCTCACCGTCTTCGGGGTCCAAAAGGTACGAGTCACCCCTGGTCAACCCCAGCAAGCTGTCGAACCCAGTAGTGATCACGCGCTCGAGGTTGGCCTGGTTCGTCGACAGCGCCCTCAGTTCGTCGACGACCTGATTGAGCCTGGCGATCTCCAGCGTCGGCAGGTCGTAGTCGAGGTTCTCGCGGCGGATCTTCTCGTCCACCGCGTCGGCCATGTACTCATTCACCGAGGAGTAGCCGCGCTTCTGCGCCCAGTACTCCGCGCGCTGCTTCATGTCACGGTGCAGCCGCAGCACCGCGCGTTCACGCTTGTCGGTGTTGACCGTGGTCGTCGAGGACTCAGTCATGTCTGACCCCGCTCTCTGTCTCTCGCTTCGCATTCGATTGGTATATGAGCCTATTATACTCATCATTCCTCACGATTGCGCGAGTGGTCCGACGCGTCCTATCGAATCGTGATACTGTCGTGCTCGATTCGCGGATTACCTCCGCCCTTGTACGCCTCCTGCGGGCATGCGGCTGAGGTTCACGCGGTGCACGACTTCCACTCTTGCCCCTGAGGGCAGTGTGCATCGCGTGGCGCGGATCGACGCGTCACCTTCCCCTTCGCACACGAACGCCCGGCTGTATTCAGCCGGGGCGTTCTTCATTTCGCAGCAGCTCACGCGCTTCGCAGGCAGCCTGACATCGTGCCCGTGAACGCCGTGGAGGTCCACAGCTGTTTGTCCTTGTCGGTCGCGAGGTGCTCGACCATCGATCCGGAGCCGAGAGGTGCACCTCCGACGAAGAAGTGCAGCGATCCCGCCGAGAAGCCTGCACGCAGCACCGCGTCGCCCAGGCATGCCCCGGCGGTTGCGATCTTCGCCTTCTGCTCAGGGGTCTTCGCGAACGACGACAGCATCGAGACAAGTCCCGGCCGGATCTGAGAGACCGAGGTGATCTCCTCCTTCGGCTTGCTGTCATAGGCCGCGGTGAGATTCGGTGTGGACGCCGGGGAGCGGGCGCGGGCGCGGGCTGTGCAGGCTTTGCCGTCACCGGAAGGCCTGACGGCTTCGCAGTGCTCACACTGAGTGCTGTCGCCACACACGCATCGACCTTCTGTCGGAGCCCGCTGCCCAGGAAGCGCGTGGCGGGCAAGAAGCCGACGAGCAAGAACGCAGCCGGCACCGCCAGCTGCCTGGTCGTCGCCGTCCGGGCCGTAGGCATTTCGGAGCCGGCGCAGGCACTCAGTTTCCTCTCTCTTGTTATTCGATTCCCTCTCGCACTCGTCATTGGATAGATCATGCTCGTCTTTGACGATAATCTATCCACGTGTCATTCGATAGGTGGGGTGGCTGGGATCGACGAAGTCGATCCGGGGTCTTCTTCGAAGAGACGGCGGGTCATTCGTTTCCACTGTTCGCCTGGCGTGCTTGCCCGCCCTCCGGCGGGCCGCGTGGTGAAACAGACACAGCGCCGTCTCTCGTCACCGACTACTGACCTGAGGAGCACGTCCGATGTCACACAGCGAAAACACCCCCAACAGCCCTCTGTCCGATGGCGCTCTGTCCAACAGCACAGCCACGGACCCGGCCCTGATCACGATGACCCTGCCGATGAGCCTCGACGGCGAGGCCTGGCACGACATCGAGTTCGAGGGTGAGTCGGCACGATACGTCGACCAGCAGGCTGCCGCCTACGTCATCGCCTATCGCGATCGGATGCACTTCGGCGTCTGCGAGAGCGTCCGTTGGGCGGACTTCCCGGCGACCTATCACGCGATCTTCCTCGAGGCGTACGCCCGGCACACGAGCACCTGTTCATCTGAGACAGAAAGCCACCACATCATGACCCAATACCTCGCACGCGCGCTCCCTGTCTCCGGCCTCCCGCGAGCGTACGGCCGGCACAGCGTGCTCACGATCCTCATCGGCCTGACCGTCATCCTGGGCCTCACCGGCTGCCAGGGCGTGCCGAGCCAGCCTGTCTCGACCGACCAAACCACCACCAGCCCAGTTGCTCCGGCTGCACCGTCGGTGATGCCCACGACGGAGACGCCCAACCAGAGCGCGGCCGTGCCGTTGCCCAAGACCGTGAAGACCAAGATCGTCCGCGTCGTCGACGGCGACACTATCGCCGTCCAGGCAAACAGCGACCTGCAGCCCACCAACGACGCCGGAACCCAGCACACGGTGCGGCTCCTGGGCATCGACGCGCCGGAGATGAACTACGGCAAGGGTGCACCGCCGGAATGCGGCGCACAGGCCGCGACTGATCATCTGACCGAGCTGCTGCCCAAGAGCACCGAGGTCACGATCACCTACGACCAGACTCCTGGCGTGGATCGCACCGACCGTTACGGCCGATCGCTCGCGTACGTGTCCACATCGGCCATTGCCGACGTGAACCTGGCCCAGCTAAAGAGCGGCTACGCCGAAGCCTGGATCCCCAAGAGCGCGACCCAGCCCGAGCGATGGAACGACTACCTTTCCGCCGCCGAGCTGCCCAAATACGCCAAGACCGGCGCATACGGAGCACCGGAGCACTGCCAGAGCCTCGGCCGCAAGTAGGCAACGAGAGGCGAGCCTACGGGTCGGCAGCATACGGCTGGACAAAATCACTCCCCACGACAGGAGGTACGCCATGACGACCCTCTACAGCGACCAAGAGCTGCTGAACACGTTGCGCAGACTCGCTCAGGGCGAGCCCACCCTTGGCCGCCGTACCTATGAGCAGCGCCGCCACGACAACGACCCATCGGCGCATCTGTACACGCACCGCTTCGGATCCTGGGGCGAGGCTCTGGCGGCCGCTGGCCTCACCAGCACGACGCAGCCCCTGCAGTTGCAGGATGCGACCACGAAATGGGCCGAGCCTCAGATGCTCGCAGCCCTGCGCGACTGCCGGGACGAGACCGGGGTCCTGACAGTGCGAAGCTACGAGGCCTGGCGCTTGAACCCTGTGCATCCGCGGCCCAACGTGCCGCCGGCAACCAGCATCCGCGCCCGGTTCGGCCAATGGAGCGCAGCCGCCGCACAAACCGCGTGATCCACCCAGCGACATCACAAGGAGAAATCATGGCTGAAACACTGAACACCCAAAATCCGCCGACGACAGCCTCGCCCAGGTCTACGACACCGTGGTCCAGTGTGCTCGCGCACTCAAGGACACTGCGCCGCATCTGGCCAACGAAGCCTGGAACCTCTGCGGTCACATCAACAACCTGCGAGCCGATCGAGCCCAGCTCTAAACTGCGGCTTGCACCAGTCCGCTGCGCTTGGCATGAAGCTGAGAAACAGAGTCGGCACAGCCGACTCTGGAACATCATTGACAGAGTTCGAGGCTCGAAAAGATGAGCCAGAACTTCCGTCCTGGACCGGCATTCGCCGGACGAGGGATTGCGCTGCCAGCGGCCGGTAACAGGCACACAGCGCAGTCCAGGTAGCAAGAGAGCTTCGCGCCCGTGGTCACTGGAGGGCCGCTCGTCCAACCTCGCCTCCTCGGCTTGCCGGTCCTCAGGCGAGCCTACGGACGGAGAGCGTACGGCGACAAGAACCCGCACGGAAGCGAAGAGACGACGAGCGCAAGACGGGGCATGACCTCTGAACGCGGATCCGAATGCTACGGGAATCGGGGCAGCTCCCCGACGCCACGAGGCGGCCTACGAACCGGGAAACCGGACGGACCGCGCTTGCTCTCTACCCCTTCTTTCCGGCCTCCCGCAAGCGTGCGGCCGGTGATCACTTCCTGATGCCCGTAGCTGCGACTATCGCGTTGCGGGCATCAGGATCAGCCGGGGAAAGTACCCCGGCGCAAGGGTCTGTGGCTCAACGGCACAGCATCAGGCGTTCCGACTCACCAGGGTTCGACTCCCCAGGCACCAGTGGTAGGTGAGACCCGGGCGACAGGCGCGGCAGCACAGCGCGACGCACTGAAAACGCAGGTTCGAATCCTGCCGGACCCACGAGACGCGAACGGTTTGATTCCGTACTGCAGGAAGCTAGCGCCTGCAGACCTCACATCCTCGAGGCTGAGGTCTCCTGAGCGGGGCGCGTCTACACTCCTCCTTGTTTCGGCCTCCCACAAACGTGGGACCGAAACTCGTCCACCCCGACGAGAAGCCCCGATGCCATTGGCGTCGGGGCTTCTCTTTCATGTGACGGCTCCGGCTTCGCCGTTACGCCAAACAGAGCAGAGCAGGCCAGCAGAGCTGGCTCGGGATCTTCACCGACTCAGAAAACTCTCTGTCCCGGAACACCCCACATCTTCAGTAACCAGAGGAGCCCGTCATGGCACAGCTCGCTGAGCTTTACGACGCCGACAAGCGCACGCGCGATCCCCAGATCCGCGAACTCGCGGCGAAAATCACGATCCCGCACCCGCTGAACAACGTCCAGTACGCCGATGGCATCTCCCACTGCCGCCATGCGAAGAGACACCAGCCATTCCAGCTCTGCCAGCAGACAATCCGCGTCGACCGGTCACGCCGGCCCGAACGAAAGGCCAACGCCGCATGTTCCCGATGACCCCCGTCCAGAGCTGGGCCACCATCCTCCTCCTCATGCTCCTGGTAGTCGCGCTCACCAAGATCATCGTCGACTTCGACGCGGCTCTTGACCGTCGGCAGGCCGCGAAGCGCGCCGGCAAGGGCACCACGCTGAAGCCGAAGACGGAGCTGTCCGCGACTCCGAATCCGATCCAGCCAGTCTCCCGCACGAACTTCGACGGCTTCCCGAGTCCCTCCCGCGGCGAGATCTACGACTACGCCGTCCACGGGATCTAAAGCATTCCCAGCACGTCCTTTGCCGGGCCACTCGTCGACGGCTTCCACGGAGTCATCGACTGACTTCGCTATTCCCCTTCACCACCAACTCCACATCGAAAGCGAGGGCACTGCCATGAGCATGCTGCGCACCCTGAAGTCCCTGTTCGCCCCTCGCTACGAAGTGCGGGTCGCGCACCCCGTCGATCGCGATGAGCTGGAGCATCTTCCTCGCCAGGAGCGCCTTCGTGCCGTCGACGACCTGGTCCAGTCGCATGCCGTCAGCACCTACGGTCTGCTGCAGCACCTCAGCGTCAAGGGCTCGACCCCGCTGGTCATCCTCGGCGACGAGATGGTGCAGACGGTGATCACCGTGAAGCTCGAGAGCGATCTGGTGGCGATGGATCTCGCTGATGCTCTCCGGGCGCACCTGTGCAACCACAGCACCGTCCTCGTCGTGCCGAACGACCCGTCGAAGAACCTTGAGGAGGCGCTGCGCCCTTGAGGAAGAGCTACTGGATCGAGCTGATCCGACGACTCGTGCACAGGCACGGCTGACCCTTTCTCGCTCGTCTCCTGTACCAGCCCTCCCTCGGGCGGGCACCATACAGCTCCAGAAAGAAGCACATCATGCGCAGCACCGCACCCCGCCTCGACGCCATCGCCGAGGATGTCACTGTCCGTTTCGCTGGCGGTTCACTCAGACTGACCGGCACGCTGCTGTTCGACCCCCGGACTGCGTCGCTCATCCTGGACACCCAGGATGGCGAGCCGGAGGAAATGCTCACGGTGAACCTCGCCGTCTACGGGCTCTTCCCCGAGACCCCTGACGAGATCCTCGTCAAGGACTGGTCCGAGGGTGAAGGCACAGCCCAGAGCCTCATCGACGCCGGCGTCGCTGAGTTCGTGAACGAACACTTCGTCGGACCGTTCTCGTCCCGCGCCGTCCGACTGCGGCTCATCAAGAAGGAGAACTAATCACAATGGGATACCTCAGCGACTACTACGCCCAGAAGGACGCCGAACGAGCCGACGGCTCCGTCGACTGGTCTCAGGTGCCAATCCGCAACGGCGGCACGCTGGACACCGGAAACCCCGAAGACCAGGAAGACTCATGACCAACGACGACTATCAAAACATCCAGCCATCCAACCCGACGACCTCACTGCCTGGCTGGAAGCGATGCCCGAGGTCGAGCTGCCGCCTTTCGAAGAGACCGAGCAGGGCCGACGCGAGAAGGAAGCCCAGCCGGGCTTCACCGGCACGCTGCAGGGATACCTCGACTGGCTCGATGAGATGCTCATGTACGGCGGGCTCACCCTCTCCGAGCCCCGGCTGCACCCGTGGCGGAAGAACCAACTCGTCCATGAGCTGAAGCTCGTCACCGGCGGATTCTCCACCGACGAAAAGCTGATCGGCCGCGTAGAGCGGGATCTGCTCGGTTTGATGTACTGGGAGTCCAGCCACAGGGGTGGATTGTTCGTCTTCCAGATCCCGCAGGACGCACTCGACAGCGGGCAGGTCCGCGAGTGGATGAAGCCGGAGACCAACGTCTTCGAGACGATCTACCTCGTCGACGAGATCCGCATCCCGCATCAGGGCTGGGTCGTCGACCCCGAACGGGAGAAGGTCGAGCTCTCCTGCGAGCAGCGCACCGACGGGAACGGCAACATCCGACGAACGCTGATTGTCATGCCCGAGCAGCTGGACGACGAGACCATGCGGCTGTTCCATCGGCGCACGCTCGAGCAGAGCGAGGGCTGAAGCGATGGCTGTGTCTTTGTCCGACTCCAGCGAGCCGACCACAGTCACAGTGTTCGATGTCGCGGAGTACATCCTCGCCAAGCATGCAGTGGAGCACCCTGAGAACCCTCAGATGACCACCATGAAGCTGCAGAAGCTCGTCTACTACTGCCAGGCCTGGCATCTCGCCTGGGACGGCTGGGCGATGTTCCCGGAGGAGATCCAGGCCTGGGCCAGCGGTCCCGTGTGCCCGGCGCTCTACGAAGTACACCGTGGCATCTTCGCTGTCGGGCCAGGCTTCTTTGCGAAACGCCTGCACGTGCGTAGCGATGTCTCGAACGCTGGGTAGTCCGGGAGGCGGCAGAGCCGCTCCGGGATCTTCATTAAAAATGATGACCCTCTACCGTCATCGCTCCACAGAACGAAAGGTTCCTCATGAGCGCTGTGCTTGATGCCCCGACACCATCACGACCCGGACACGGACACCGATCTCGATGCGGCGTTCCTGGACATCGTCGACCCCGATCGCGAGCACCAGGACGACGACGCCGGCGATCACGACCGCCTAAGCCACTACGTCAGCAAGGAGGACATCGTCCGCGCCGCAACGCAGGGCATCGCCGTCTTCGCTCTCTGCGGCAAGAAGTGGCGACCGTCGAAGAACCCGGAGAACTACCCGGTCTGCCCCGAGTGCAAGGCCGAGTGGGAGAAGCTCAAGGAGGAGTAACCGCATGGCCGACCCCATCACCCGGTTCGACGGCGAGCACCGCTTCTTGTCGAACTTCCACGTCACACCCCTCGAAGTGCACCTCGGGCTTTTCGAGCCCGGAGTCGTCCGGGCCGCCAGCGGAGAGCACGCCTTCCAGGCCCTGAAGACTACGGATGCTGGTGAACGTGCCGCGGTGCTGGCCTGCGAGACCCCAGGCCGCGCAAAACGCGCTGGCCGCAGGGTGACGCTGCGCCCGAACTGGGATAACCTCCGCCTTTTCGTCATGGAGATGGTCGTCCGCGGCAAGTTCCGGGATCCGGCTCTGGCTGAGCTGTTAATCGCCACCGGCGACGCGCACCTGGTCGAGGGCAACACTTGGGGTGACCGTTTCTGGGGCGTGGACCTCTCCGACGGCCGTGGCCTCAACATGCTCGGCCTGACGCTCATGAAGGAGCGGGCCCGCCTCATCGCACTGCATGGTGCCGGCTGAGGCCTTCACAAGTCCACCTACTGCAGGGGCGCACGGAATCCGTGTGCCCTGCAACGTCCCGCTGTACTTGCTCGCCTCCCGCGAGAGAGTTCGACTCCGAACAGATCAGCAGAGCTGATCCGGGTCCCACCCTGAAAGAGACTACCCATTGTCTACAGGAGACATTGCCATGCCCGAGAGCCAGCCCACCGAGCTCGAGTTCGATTGCTACATCCAGCAGCGCCGACTCACTGAAATCACCGAAGAGCTGGCACGCGTCCAGACGAAGATCTGCGAAGAGCTGCGGACACAGAACATGATCGCTTTCTACCAGCTGGTTCAGGAGCACGAAGCACATGGCAGGCAGGTGTTGCCGGCCACCGGCAGCAACACCGCGCTGCTTCGTGAGATCAGCAGCGACATCGCAACGCGCCTGAACTACTGAAGAACGCCGCCTGCGGCGAAGAGAGCACGAATACCGATCAGCGCAGCTGATACGGGAACAGCAAGAGCAGTGCAAGAGCATCCGATCGGCAGAGCCGATTCGGGGTGTGTCTTGACAGACAAATACAGACCTTCCGGCGTCGATGCGGCGCGATAACTATCGAACAATCCAAGGAGAACAGCATGTCGAACGTCGCCAACAACGGAACCATCCTCGGCCGCCTCGCCCGTGACCCAAGGTCTTCGCGAACGAGGACGGTTCCGCCAAGGTCGTCTTCACCGTCTTCGCGAACCGCAACTACAAAAACCGCGCCGGTGAGCGCCTCTCAGATGCCATCCCCATGGAAACCTTCATCAACAAGGATGCGAACTTCGAGTCGACCCCGTACGCGAACGTCCACAAGGGCGACCTCGTGGCCGTCGGCACCGAGCTGCGGATGAACGAGTACGAGCGCAACGGCGAGACCGTCCGCGATCTGAAGGTCATCGCCACCGGCATCACCTTCCTCGAATCCCGCCAGACCGTGCAGAACCGTCTGGCCCAGCGCGTGAACGCCGCCGAGCAGACCAACCGCGAGGTCCAGGCTGCGCCGGCTCCGGTCCCCGCCGGCGTTGCCGCGGGTGACAGCTCCGCCGTCCAGGACGAGCTGCCCTTCGGCAACTGAACCTGATAACTGAAAAGCCGATCCCCGGTGGCTGCGCCAAGAGCGCGGCCACCGGGGATCTGTCATTCGCAACCTTGACCCGTGGCCGTCTGTGACCCCCACTGGTCTTTTTTCATACCCACTGCATCAGCCACTCTATGAAGAGAGCACCGCCATGATCCGCATCAGCGAACCCACCAACCAACAAATCGAAGAGGCCCGGGCGCGGTTGTTCCTGGCGGACCTCAAGAAGGCTCTTCGCGACCAAAACATCCGTGACGCCGTCCTGGAGCTCAGCGTGGATCGCAACATCCACAACCAGATGGTCTACAGCGTCCATGCCACTCGTGGAGGCCTGCAGATCACGGGTCCAGAAGGCCGGCTGTTCACCCCATCGCGGATACCCCGTTCACTATCGCTCGATTGCTGGCCTACGACGCACAGCGCACTGCCAGGCAGCAGGCGGCAATCACGGAGAACGCAGCCGCGTGATGCGCTCCTGACCCTGACCCCGTGGTCGCGCTTTCTGCGCGCTGCGGGGTCTTCTTTTCCGTCCCTGTCTGGCTCTCGTGCAGGTCGGCCTCTTCGAAGCATGTGTCGGCAGAGAGGTTTGCAGATCAGCGGAGCTGATCCGGAGGAGCCATTGAACATTCGATGACCCAGTGAAGGAGTACTGCCATGAGCGCCGTCGCCATCCTGCAGGAGACTCTGCCGTTCGACTTCGAGACCGGGCTTCTTGCCTACACCGAGGAAGACCGCCAGGCCGACGTTGCGCTGTGCAAGAGCTACTTCTTCCGCTGGGCCAGCGCATACGGCTCTGATCAGCCGGCCGCCCAGCCGATCACCTTCGAGGAATTCCAGGCCGCCGCCAAACGGCTGGCCGGTGACGCCGGCTGCCCTTCCCAGCGACATACCGCTGAACCAGCACTTCAGACCACCCACAGGAGAACACCATGGCGTTCAAGAGTCTTCTCGAGAACGACGAAGCTGAAGCTGCACGCCTGGCGGGAGAGCCCGAAGGCTCCACCAGCCACGCACTGTCCCAGCTTCTCGTCAACATCCGCGGCAACGTGCAGAACCTGCTGATCGAACTGCCTGACCTGGATGGCGACGGCCGCAAGCTCGTCGTCGTTCCGACCGAGAGCCACTGGATCGGCACCCACGAATACAACAGCGGCGAGCCCGGCGTCAGTACCAGACCACCTGGACCTGCCTTGTCGCCCACCCCAGCTACCCGGTGGGCGGCTGGCCCATCAGCATTCCCGAGTACCAGCTGGTGCGCGGCACCCAGCGGACCTTCGATCTGTAGACCAGGAGAGCATCACCATGAGCACCAAGCCCACCAACGACTCGAACACCGTCGTCATCGAGAACGGCAAGTACGCGGTCACCGGCATCGAAACAGGTCGCCTTGAGGCGCTTCGCCACGGCGAGCCCTGGCGCGAACTCACCGGCGACAAGCTCGTACTTGGCCTCGCTCAGGAGATCCAGGAGCTGCGTGAGCAGCTGGCCGCCAAGGACAAGCTCATGCGCGACCTCGGGCTCATCCAGGACAACTTCGTGCTCGCAGCCGGGCCGGCGGCATGAGCAAGGGCGACCGCGACCAACGGCACCGCCCGCACTCCGGTAAACGCTGCCCAGAGGCAGCCAATGACGGGTGCGTTGCCTGCCGCACCGGCGAGTACAAGGTCATCGATCGCCGGAAGACCCGTCACCAGAAGGTGAAGGCCATCCGCGAGTCCCTCGCCGAATATAGACTCTTCGGCTGAGATTCCAATCCCGGTTCTGGGGCGTGTCCGTCAACACGCCATGCAGGTTGGATTCCTGCTCCTGGGGTCGCTCTGGTGAGCCAACCGCAGCCTTGTGCTGTCAGAAATGAGGTTCGATTCCCCGCCCCGGGCCTGACTACGCCTTTTCATCCTGAGCAAGGAGCCACAATGTCCATCGCAGCTGAAATCATGCCATTGACCGATCTCGCCGTCGGCGACAAGGTCGTGCTGAAGCGCAATCTCGACCACCCTGCCCACATGAAGCAGCTCGCGTGCGATGCGAGGAACGGATCCGGCACGATGTTCGTCCGGGATCCGGACGTCGAAGAGCAGCTGTGCACCACGACGATCATCGAACGCCGGTACATCCCCGCAATTCCGGGAGTCGGCCTCTGGGCAGCCGCGAGGAGAAGACCCTCGTACGCCTGTCCAACGGTTTCTGGTACGACTGCGCCACTGGCCTGCAGGACGGGTCCGGAGCTACGTTGATCGCGGTGTGCTGAGACCGACAATGGGTTGCCGCCCTGATCAGTGGCTACTGAGCCCCGACGCAAGAGGGAGAAATCCCCGGCGTCGGGGCTCCTTCTTTTTTCCATCGTTACGGTAGCAGGAAGGTCACTGTGAAGTGACACCCCTAGCCCTCGAGGTCGACCAGTCCAACCGTGTCAAGAAGAATGTCAACGTCCAGCGTGCTGTCAGCTGCCCTCAGCCCGTCGAAATACCGATGCGAGTCGATGGCAGGCTGCCAGTTGAAGGTGTAGCGCAAGGTGAGGCTGAACAGCAGCAGATCGGCGAACAGACGGGTGATTCTCCCGTTTCCATCCACAAAAGGGTGCACCCTGACGAGCCGGTGGTGCGCCGTCATCGCCACCCAAACCGGATCCATCTGATCCTGTTCTACCCAGAACTCGATATTCCCGACCTCAACTGCCAGTTGCTCCCGGATCAGCTCCGGGCCACGCCGATGGTGACCTCCCGGGTCCGGATCTTTCCGGCCCATTTCCAAATTGGAGAGTACGAGTGTTGGTGAAGAGCTTCCAGGACGCCGTGCCTGGCGAGGTCGAATACGGTGATTTCGCCCGCGCCGATAGCCGACATGAATTCACCCTGCACTGCGGAAATGGCGTTCGATTCAGCCTCATATACCTGCAGCTTGGTGTCGAAAGACACTCCGTCTACGAACGCAGTCGCGTCCTCCGGGTCGACCGGTGTGCTGTCGTATCCCGGGCTCACAACGCAGCCGCTGCATCTCCCGGCGGCTGACGGCGATCTCTGTCCCGCACCCGGATCGAGAGCACATCTGCGACGGCCTTTCTCGACTCCTCGGTGGATTCCACAACGATGTGCTCCGGCTGGACGGCACGATCTTCGATGGCCATCGAGGCGGCCACCTGCTCGGCAATGAGCCGCCCGTCCACTTTGATCGGCTTCATGGCCGGCCTTATCTCGAAGGACTTGAACACGAGGCCGAGATGTTCAGTTTTGGCCATGGCTGCTCTCTTGACCAGACCCTCGGTGTACTTGACCTTCTTCATCCCGCCTCCTTCCGCCAGTTACTGTTCACATTTTACGTCGGCACCGCAAGCCGGACAGCCCGCAGGTGAAACGGGTGCTGAGCTCTTCTCTTTCTTCGTCGGTACTTAGCTGATCGGCACAGCCGATCCGGATCTGGGATCGAAGGACATTCCGCTCCTTCGTGATCTCAGAGGAGCGAAGCGCGATGAGCAACGACGACCACAAGTGCAGCCTGGCCCAGCTCGAACACGGCCTGAAGGTGCTTGACCGGAAGCTTCAGGCATTGGATCTCAACGCTCCTATGAAGCTGCGCGCCATCGGCGGCTTTGCGCTCATGAAATACGGCATTCGCGCTGCCGACCGTGCGTTCACCGTCGACATCGACACGGTAACACCTGACTTCGCACCCAAAATTGCAGCTGCGATCCACGAGGTGGCGGCCGAGCTCGACCTTGAACGTGACTGGATCAACAACGACAACGTCATGGACGGCGGCGACGCTGAGCTCGTGGCAGCGATGTACCAAGCCACGTGGATCCCCGACGACTCTGCAGTCTACGAGTGCATCGACCTGCAGCTGGCCAGCGTGCCCACGCTGACCCGTGCCAAGATCATCGCCGCTGACACCGCCGAGTTCTCGGGCCGTGCCCAGGACTTGCCGGATCTCCTGGAGTTGCTGCGCTTCCAGGGCATCAGGACCGCCGCGCAGTTCGAGACTGCGTACCCCGATCCTTACGACGAGTACCCCACAGCCCACGACGCTGTGCGCGAGCACTTCGCCGCGAACCGCTCACTCCGTGACCCTCGAACACCCAATTCGCAATCGGGAGACCGCCATGACGAATCAATGGAAGACCGATTCCATCGGCTCATAACGGAAAGATGAGGTGAAAGGCCTCTCAAGTCACCGACTTCATGAAGGGCTCCGCTTGCCGCGGAGCCCTTCATTTTTCTTTAACGAGCCAAAGCGCTGCAAGGCAGCGCCGGGAGTCTCTCTGCTGGATTCATTACATCTACCCGGAGTGAGACTGCCATGACTGAGCGCATCGAGCACACACTGCTCTACATCAAGTACGTCGACGACATTCTGGCCGAACAGGGTGCCAAGGCTGTCGACGGCATCATCTCCGGCATCAGTCTGCGCATCTTGACTCGGACGCTGCCCGATGGCCGGACCTCGGTTGCGGCGTCGTTGTACCGGCGCACGCACCGTATGCGTGCCTCAGGCAAAGCATTCCACTACTGGAGCGCCGATCGGCTCACGGCCCTGTCCCGCACGAAGCAGGACTTGGTCGTCCTTCGCGACATCAACCACCGCACTGGCAAGTCCACCACCGAGCACGTCTTCGCCGAGCCGGTCATCGAGTCATGGATCCGGGACCTGGCAGGGACACTGCAGCGATGGTTGGTCCAGCACCCTGGGTCCCGGCCGCTCGAAGGACCTGAGCCCGAGGCGTCGATGTCGCGATCACTTCGGCGATCAAAGCGATCCACCAGCACATCGGTACACTGCCGGACTGGAACGAGCGCTTCCCGCTGCTGAACGCCATGGATCACAGCCGGGCCCGTCCGGCGGGGACCTACATGCCCTATCTCGATGCGCATGACCACGCGCAGGTGGCGAAGAATCTCTTCGGCGTTCGTGCCTACCGCCGGCCGGTGGCCCGTGAGGTCGAGCGCCTGGAGATCAACACCCTGAACTGGTTCGCGCTGTTCCGCGGGCTGGTGCCGGTGGACTGGCTCATCGACGCGATGAGTGCATCGGGTTCAGCCTGGGCACAGGGACACTCTCTCACCTCATTGCAGCGCCGGGGATCAGATCCATCCTGCGCCGGACGCCACAGCCTGTGCTGCGGCGGATCCTGAAGGAGTCTGCCCACCAGGCACGGCGCACGCTGGCTGATGCAGCCAGCTGCGCGGCCAACCGGCTGGGCGTCACGCGGGATCTCGACCTGCTTCCGGAGATGATCGCTGCTCGCGGGCAGCGTCGCATCCGCGGCTCCCGGGACCTCGAACACCTGATCCGGGATCTGCCCGAGATCGAGCGCTGGAACGACATCCGAGGCCGCGCATCAAGCAGAGTTATGCAGGAGGAGGCCCATGCGCTGTACGAGATTAACCAGTACAACCGGCAGATCGAGTTGCTCCCCGAAGGCACGGCACAGGTCGCAACCTGGGACCTCTGGAAGGACGAGACGTTCCGCCAGCAGGCCTTGGGGTTGATCGAGGACCGTCGGCGCGATCTGATGGCCGCCGGTGAACGGGCTCGCCTCGAGCAGCATGAGGCACGCCGCCGTGAGCGCATCGCGCAGCAGGCCCAGCGCCACCAATGGGCAATCGAAACAGCTGTCCTTCTGGATGGCTGCGAGGTTGCCCCAGGGTTGAGCTTGGCCGTCGCCAAGAATGCAGAGACGCTCTCGCGTTGGGGCGCGATGCTGAACAACTGCATCGGAGGCTACGCCAGCGAGTTGGAGCTGGACGTCTTCGTCGCAGTCATCGAGGCAGTACCCGTGAGCTCGCCGGAGGGCCGGCCAACAGAGTGCGTGCGGCTGAACCTGCAGATCACAGAGGCAAACGGCGTGGAGCAGATCCTCGGGAAGAACAACCGTGACGCGGTGCAGGAGCTCGGCGCTGAAGCTCAACTGGTCGTCGACGCTCTGGTCGCCCTGGGGATCGACTTCCACCCGCACGCTCTGGGCATGAAGAAGCTCCACCTGTCTGAGCGTGTGCAGTAGCAACGCTTCGCGTGTGAACCCCGGCTCGGTGCATCCGCATCGAGCCGGGGTTACGAAGGAGTCGATCACGTTGAGCGAAGCAAACATCAGGAAGAGCGATGAGATCCTGGCGTTGGCCAGGTCCGGAGCCAACATCTGGTGACGACGGGAGGAATCCCGCTAAGCACCATTTCGAGATGCCAAACAGAAGTGGCATGTCCTCACGAGCCGACATAGAGGCGCGGTTCGTCCGACGCTTCCGATTCAGCAGTCAGACCAAGCGCATCCGCGGCGAGGCCGTCAGGCACTCGTGGGGGTACCGTCGGCGACGACATAGGTCACCCTGTCACTCGCGTAGTAGGCACAGAGTCCGTCCTTCGGGAAATGAACCCCAACGCAGTAGATACCCTGCAACGTCCCGACGTTGTGTCCACGGTCAATGAACTCGCCGATGTCGTCCCGACCTTCGACCCGAACCAGCTTCCGGTCGTCTTCGCGCGGCCTGAAATTCGCCATATCTCCAAGACTGCTCCTCGTCCGGCTGAAGGTGTGGGAAGGAACAGCGTGTCGCATCGGGCATCAGCCAAACGAGACCTCACGAGGCAGGCAAAGACAGGCATCCGGTGGAGATCCCCTATATGGACAGTCGTTGTATCGTCTAGGACGCGGTCGAAAAGTGTATGCTCGCCCTCAGCAACGTCGATAACGGAAGTGCCAGGTTGAGCGGCCAAATCTATAACGAAGCAGTCAAACACGGGCGCTTCTCTGATCTCTCAGAGATGCGCGCCTACGCCCGCAAGATGATCGGTCATTGGGACCGGTCGCGGGACAAGCCCTTCAACATGAAATCCGAGTTCGACGTCCAAAGCGGGGGGGCCGTTCATCTGGAGCTTCGCGAACCATGCAGTCAACCTGATGCGGACCATCATCGATCTCTCGGAGGCGGACCGCATGCTCCACGCATTGCCGCTGATCCGGCTAATGGTCGAGAACGCTATGACCGCGATCTGGCTTTACCTCGAGCCAAGCAACGCCAGAGCAATCATCAAGGAAGGCTTCCGGCAGAGAAGGGCGGCCTTCGAGAACCTGGTCGAGACCGAAGCAGAAGGATTCGACCGGTCCGACATCGATGAGATCAATGGCATTCTGGAGACCCTCGATATCGAGCTTCCCCCATTCGAGCAGAGATGCCGCCAGATCGTCGGCGGGCTCGAGGTCTACATCCACTGGCGGCTGCTGAGCACGTACAGTCACGCCGGAATGGGCCTGGGCGACCTCTATCTCGAAGAGATCGCTGAGCCACCCGGACTGGCGTTCGCCCCCGACGCGAAGCTCCAAGGACACGAATCATGGCTTGGAACAGCTCTCTGCATGCTGCTCGCGGCGATGAAAGTATGCAATCTCATTGACGGCAAAGGGAGTTTGAAATCGCAGATCGAACAAGCTGAGCGGAAGATCGGGGTGCCGATGATATTCACGAAGGCACCTGTCACGGGCAAGAAGAAAAAGGGCGCTTCGAACAAACAAAGCTAGATCCGTCCTGCTTGCAGACCGGCTTCCGCCAAGGCGCATGCTGCACTGGTAGGGCCCACGCCGAGCGTTCGAGCAATATGGGAGCCACGTTGAGACCAACTGTTTACAAACAAACCCGAATTCTGTTCGTGGGTTCGGACCTGTCCGAGCTCCTGAGACAACGCCGGGATGCCTATGCCGACGACCTCGCTGAATGGGATCCTGACGACATCCTGTCGGCCCCCGGCGACGTCGCGTCTGAGCTCGGATACCGTCATAGGATTGACTGTCCTGTACTCCTCAGAGACGAGATGTTCCAAGGACGTCCGGTTGATCGAAAGGTCAACCTAGGACCGGAATTTCGCCCCGAAGACATCCGGCGACAAGTCAAGGTCTACAGGGCGACCATCCCCTTCTTAGGAGAGAAAGAGGTTTTCCTCCGACGTCCCGGCCGCAGCGATTTGAATCCTCCGGCAGCGAATCTGGACAGAGCATCCCACACGCTGACCGTCGAATACGAACAACCTGCGGGGAACGCCCCCGAAGCCGAGACGATCTCCAACGACCTGTTGGCGCAGATAGATCAAATTGAGAAGTGGCTGAGCTGGTCGAAGGAGGCGATCGATCAGCACAATGCTCAGATGGCAGATGTGGCTGCGGTGGAGCGCCGCCGCACGGAAGTCTTGGCGGAGCGGAAGCTTCAGGACGCCATAGGCATTCCGCTGCAAAGACAAGCCGATGCCGATGCCTACAAGGTGCCCCTCGAAAGGAAGACAGTTCGAGTTCGACCGAAGGCCGCGAAGCCGTTCGAACCTGAACCTGCCCTGGACGATGCGGACTACGAGGATGCCATGCGAGTCCTCGAGTCGGCTCGCAACGCCTTGGAACGGACGCCTGAGCTCGCAGCGAGCTTCACCGAGGAACGGATCCGCGATTTGCTGCTGATCTTCCTGAATGCCACCTTCAAGGGAACAGCGGCAGGGGAGATGTTCAACAAGCAAGGCAAGACTGACATTCTCATCAGAGAACGCGATCGGAATGTCTTCATCGCCGAGTGCAAGATCTGGAGCGGTCCGAAGACGATTGAAGCTGCTTTGGAGCAGCTACTCGACCGCTACACGACCTGGCGTGATGCCAGGGTGTCACTGCTGCTCTTTGTCAGGGGCGGAAACCCCACGGCGATCGCGGAGAAGGCCGTCCAAACCATCATTGCCCACGAGCGCTGCCTTAAAACTGCACGTGCTGGCGGCCCTGGTGAGCGAAGCGACTTCATCTTCCATGCAGTCAATGACCCGGTGCGAGAAATCAAGCTGGCCTTCCTCCCGTTTTTCTTGCCAGTGAAGGCTGACTCGGGGAAAGAGATCTAATTCCCCGTGAGGTGAGCACGATCCGCTCGAAAAGGCTAGATGGGTCTTTTCCTAGGATCACCAGGGGGTCTATCGTTGGCGATCCGCCAACGTACATTCGCGGCCACTGCCGGCGCTGATTGTGATAAGCGCCAGACTCATTCGTCGGCATTCATTCTATCATGAGTCGAATGGGAATCAAAAGGCTGAACCGGTCATTCGGAATGCGTCAGGAACGTCAGAGACCCCGTTGGAGCAGTTCACTCCAACGGGGTCTCTCTTTTCTCTCGCGTACTGGCAGTGTCGATGTCGCCTCAGCTCCGCTTCGCGAGACATGGCTCCGTCCGTGACGAGCACCGGGACGTCGGCGCACCGCTTCGCGGAGCAGATCGCCACCAGCTCAGTGACATCCGGCACCGGCGTATCCAGTGGCAGAGTGTGCCCGTGCTGGCGATCTGCGATCTGCCAGCGGTACCCCTGGTCGACGACGCTGATCCGGACCCGCGCAGGGTCGCCGGCGGTTGTGACGAACACCGCGGAGCGTTCGTCGGTCATCCGTGCCACAGCCGGAAGCGCACGCTCACGAACTCGTCGGTCAGCGCCTTGGCCTGAGTCTTGTGCTCGGGATCAGTCATCGTTTGTTCAGTCCTTCGTCTTGTCGTTGCTTCCTGGGGAGAGCGCCAGGCTCTCTCGCTCCTTGTAGACCTCGTAAAGCGTCCGGCCGTGCCATCGACCTGCAGGAACGCCAGCAGCGCCTGGCCGATGTCGATCATCTCGGCGGCCACGAGCGCGAGCTGCGCTTCGAGCCAGGTCTTCATGACCCGCCAGGCCACCCGCTCAGCGTGGGCGCGGCTGGTGCGCTCGGCCTTGCTCCCGGACTTCAGGCGGCCCGCTGTGTCTTCGACGGCCAAGAGCCGCTGCATGCGGTCGACGCTGGCCGGGAGCGAGAAGGCCCGCTGGCCGTGCGGCGTGCTCAGTACGAAATCGAGCGAGCCGGGCACGCCGGCGGCGTCGTAGTCAACGCTGATCCGGCGTGCCCCGTGCTGCGCCAGCAGGGCCTGCATCTCGGCGACGGTCTGCGCCGCCGAGATCTTCGTCGTGTAGTTGACCGGCGCTGCCATGATTCAGTCCTCCGCTCGGCCGTCGTCGAGAAGGATCGGATCGTGATCGTCGACCGGGACCAGCTCGGCAAAGCCGCGCATCGTCCAGTCGCGGGTCCGGACGTCGACCACCATGCAGTTCGCATCCTCCGGCGCATCCGAGTCGTACATCTCGAAGACGTAGACCTCCTCGGACAGGCCGTTCTCATCGCGGATGCGCACACGGGCTCCGAGCTCGGGCCCGTGTCTGCGGCGGGCCCGGCTCCTCGGCGGTGCTTGCCGGGTACCGGCTTCGCCGCGCACGGCGAGCCAGCGCTCGAACGCCTGGCGGATCGCCTCGTCCCAGATCGAGGCAGCGAGCTCGTCGAAGAAGACAATCCCGTCCAGACGTATCGACTCGGACCGGAGGAAGGAGTCCGTGACGCCTTCGCGCAGGACTCCGAGCACGATCTCGTCGGTCAGCTCGATCCGTTCGCTGATCAGCTTCGCGGTATCGAGCATGTCGCCGTCCAGCGCTGCGCTCTTAGCCGGGCTCATCACGCCACCGCCTTCACGCGCTTGCCCGCGGGAGCAGCAGCAGCCACAGCGCTCTGCTCGACGGCGTTCGCCGCGAGATACAGACCTCACGGTTGAGGTGGCGCGAGTAGCTCGCGTCGAGGTAGAGCACCGGGATCGACCGGCAGCCTTCTGCAGGATCGGCCGGAGCTGCTCCTTGATGGGGCCGGAACCGCCGCCGTAGACGTAGATGACCTCAGTCGTACCGCCGACCTGGACGAGCACGTCCTCGAAGCGCGCGCCGATCTCATCGCAGAGGTAGCCGGCCTCCTCGTCAACGTAGCTCGAGGCGCTGTCGTGGCGGACCCGGGTGAGCGCGTTCGGCTCCTGCTGCAGGAAGTCGGCCAGCGCCTTGCGGTTCTGCCAGTTCAGGTTCTTGTCCCCGCTGGCGCTCATGCGGTCCAACGCGTTCGTCAACGCGGTGCCGTAGCCCGAATCCAGGGTCACGGCGGCTTCGGGGTTGAACGCGCCGTCGGTGAACACGGGGAAGTTCACGGTGCCCTCGCCGACGTCGACGCCGATGGTGTTGCGGACGCCGACCAGGAGATCAGCCGTGACACCCTCCAGGCGCGCGGCCTCCGCCGGGTCCGAGGAGCGCAGGTCATCGAGCAGGGCCTGCGCCAACGGCGCGCCCTTGTCGGTGATCGCGAACTGCGCGGACGCGCCCTCCGGGAGCACCTGCACGTCCTCGAACGTCAGCCGGACCGTCACCGGCGTGTTGAAGTTCTTGATCGTCACCAGGTGCACGGTGGGATCTGCGCTGCCGAGCCCACCGATGAACCGCGCAGCAAAGGAGCTCCTGCGCTGGACGTACTCGGCGATCGGCAGCGCCAGGCCGGCACGCACGGAGGCGCGCAGCTCCTCGTCGGGAAGCGCGCCGTGCTCGCGGACGTGATCGCGCAGTGCCTTTGCGGCGAAGACGCCGAGTACCAGTACGAAGGCGAGCTCCTGATCGGTCTTCGAGCGCGTGCCGATGACCTCGAACTGCGTGAACTTCGAGCCCGGGGCGCTGAGCGCGCCACGACCGAAGGTGCGCAGATCCGAGCGGCTCACCAAAGGCGTCGTGAACGAGCACGCGAGACGGTTGAAGAAGTCGCCCTCGACGACCAGCTTCACAGCTTCGGCGTCCGCGTCGGGCACCAGCGGCGTCGAGCGGGAGTTACTGACGACCGCCGAGGGCAGGTCGATCGTGTCGAACACGGCCTCGCCGCGGACGGAGCCGCGGATGATGCCCTTGACGTAGCCATTGCCGACGTCGATGCCGCCGGTCAGCCGGATGGGAGTGTCGTTCTTGCTCATGGTCTCGTTGAACCTCTCAGTTGGTGAAGTACGTGGAATCTGTGAGGTGACGATCGCATCGTCACGTGGTCAGGAAGGCCCCAGGCCCTCGGGGATGCCCTTGGTCTGGGAGGTTCGCGGAGCCGGAGCGGCGACCTCTTCGATCTGCACTTCGACATCGGGGAGCGGAGCCTCAGTGTCGTCATCGGGAGCCTGGGGCTCCGCGAACCTGGCGGGACTCGCAGCGCGCTGGGCCGGAGCCTCATGAGCCTGCTGCTCCGCCGCCTGGGCTTCCGGCTGCGGAGGGCGGCTCTGCTCTTCGGTCTCGCCCTGCGGGGGCCGGCCGCGTCGGGGCAGCTGCTCGACGGGCTTGTTGATCACGTCGACATAGCCGTCGCGCGCGATCGACTCGCGAACCAACATCCGCATGGAAGCGGAAGCATCGTCCTGCAGGTCGAGCCACGCCAGAACTGATTCGTCGACTGCGGGAACCGTCAGCCGTACGCGCCGCGGCTCGGGCTTACGCTTCGCTGCCATGAGCGGCACCCCCTTCGCGCATCATGTCCATCTCTCTCCTCGAAGTCCTCTGGGAAGCATTCGACTCACGAGTCGATCACTTCAACCGTTCATCGCCCTCCCATTCTAATGGTCATTCATGACCATTCGCAAGGCAATTCGAATCCGGATGCGGGCGAATCGTGACCGAATCCGGTACGACCCCATGTCGGCATCGGCAGTGAAGCAGGTACACGCTCTGGACGATCTGCACCCATGAAGAAGCCAAAGCTGGGCCTAATGCGGGCCGCCTATGGACCCCAACGATGAAGCGGTCATCACCGGCTGATTATTGGCCGCTTCCGACAGCTATATACCGCCCACTTCGCCCGGCGATGGGCTGGCTCGAAAGCGCTGGTCAATCGCGGTGCTGTGCCGGGCGGACTCCGGCCACGAATGCGCCGACTCGTGACCGAAATGGAGCCTTGCACCACGAACTGGTGCCGAAGACGGGCTGAAGGCTTCGAATCGGCAATGCCGCGCCCGGACATGAGCGATCCTGTGCCGGATACGACCGGCAGTCACCCGTGAATGGCTCGAATTGATACTGAGATTGACCGGCTTCGGAACGTGAAAACAGTCTCGATCGCGCGCCGCCGGCGTCCCGTCACGGGCTCTTGAGGGCTCGAACCAGGTGTCCAGGTCAGGGTGCGATCCGATCGGCCGGAGGCCCCGCACACAGAGGGCGACCGGGCTGTGCCCGACGCATGCAGCCCGCTGAGCCAGGGAGGAAACAAGGAAGCGACGACGCGTAGAAGCGCACTGCTTCCTCCCTGGCGCAGCTGGAAGACACCCCTGTGGGCGTTCGGATCGGCAGGCCGTTACATGGTGGTGCCGACGACAGAGCAGAGCTGCTTGAGAGTTGGTAGCTCTCTTTTTCTGATGCGCCGACGACTGATGCACAGACGGGTCGCATGCTGTGCAGGTCGTCCTCTCGGACGGCGCGACCCCCACCTCGGGCGCGGTGCTACAAGCGCTGCCTCGCAGTGGGCGAAGACAGCGCAAACGAACCGCGGAGGTGGAGGACGATGCCTGAGCGCGAACTCCCCGGCGACGCGGCTCGCACAGCTCGCCAGGCAAAGGGATCAGATGCCGGGGAACCACGACAGCACCCAGGCGGAACAGATGGTCCAGCGGTGCTGGAACGAGGTGGAGCACCAGCCGCTGCGCGGCGCAACGTGAGGTCGTTTCGCAGCATTGTCCATAGCCGCAACAAGGGGTGAAGCCGCGGGCGGCACGGCTGTGACGGCAAGGCCGCCGGGCATCGGCACTGCGTGCCAGCAGGAGCTGCAGCGCCCAGGGGAGCAGACCCGTTCCGAGGGGGAGAAGGACCGTCGCTCGTTCCTCACGACGCCACGAACGGGCATTCGTACGGCAGTGCCAAGAAGCACCAGAAGAGCGAACAATCAAAGTGGCCAGATAGCAGGGGAACAGCACCGGTTCGTACACTCGCTGCGCGAAATATCTGACGATCTCCGAACCGGTACGTACCAACGAGTTCCCCTGATAAACGTGCGTTCCAGACCTCCGCTAACGCTCCGGCCGTGGAACAGACGGTGGAAAAGGAAAAAGGGCATAAGCAAACCTGGCAACACGTGTCCTGCGGACCCTCGCTACGCTCGGCCTCTCCGCTGCGCTTCGAGGACGTGTTGGTCGGCATAGCCGACGGGTTTGTCCCGGTCGCTGGCGCTCCCTCACCTCGCTGCGCTCGGCATGCCCATTCGCTTCGCTCAGAGAAGATGAGCCGCTGCTCTCGTCGCCCGGTATCCACAGGTGGACGCCCTTGCGGGCGCACCAATGAAGTGTGGGGCGACGACCGCTGAACCTGCGGTGGACGGCTCAGAGCCAGCGGAGCTGGCACGGGAGGAAACAGGAGTCAGAGAGGTCCTCTGGCCCCTGTGCATTTCATGCGGCTTAGAAGCGCGACAACGCGCACGAGTCTCGGCAATGCACAGTTGCATCACCTTCCATCCGATTCGCCCAACCCACAGCCAAGGAGCACCCATGTCTGAGACCTCCACCGACCAGACCCCCGTCGAGCCATCCGAGGATTTCATCCGCGGTGCCAAGGCCGCGGCCGAGTCGATGCGCCTCTACTTCCTCGACGAGAACGAAGGCCCGATCTACGACGTCTCCGCCGAGGAGCTTCAGTCCCACACCGATGGTGCGGTCGCCGGTGCGCTCAGCGATGAGAAGCTGCGACTCGAACGCGCCCAGGCGAGCTGAGCTCCATCCGTCGACTCGACAGCCGGGAACCACATGATGCCCGGCTGTCGAACAGGCGAATGGCGACCACACAGCTGCTTTGCACAGTGCGATGCAGCTTGAGTGCGCCATCCGATCAGCCTCAGCTTGACCATCCCGACTGCGCACTCACACTCAATTCGCGAATAATTCCTGAAATCATTCCCATCGAGAGGCAGGACCATCCGCATGACCGCCATCAAAGAAGCCGTTATCGTCGACGTCGACGGCACGCTCTGCGACGTCTCAGGGATCCGGCACTACCTGCTCGACGACCCGAAGCGTCGGAACTTCGAGAAGTTCCACAAGGCCTCCGCACTCTGTCCTCCGATCCCGGACACCCTGACCTGGGTGCACGAGCATCTTGCTGCCGGAAGGGCAGTGTTCGTGGTGACAGCCCGCAAGCGGCGCTGGGAATACCTGACCATGCAGTGGCTCCGGAAGTGGGAGATCCCACACGATGTCCTGCTGATGCGTGCAGACGCCGACGACCGCCGGAACGACTTGGTCAAAGCCGACATCCTCGCGCGAATCAGGGCAGCCGGCTTCACCGTGACCGCTGCCATCGACGACAACCCCGGCGTGATCGCGCTCTGGGAGGCCGAGGGCATTCCCGTCACCGTTGTCCCCGGGTGGCCCGAGCCAAACACCGAGATCAATGCCGGCACGGCAGCCAAGAAGGAGACCGCCTGATGTCTATCAAGCTCGCCAATGGCCACCAGACCATCAAGTACTCGCATGTCCTCCTCATCACCGGAGCTCGCAGTTGGGACGACGAGCCAGCCATGCGCGCTGCATTCCGCGACACCTGGACGGCCTGGGGTCGGCCAATGTAACTAGCCCGCTGCTGATCTCCGGGCAGTGCCCGGATGGAGCGGATGCCATGGCTGAGTCTCTGTGGCGAGCTGAGGGATTCGCAGTCGTGACCATTCCTGCTGACTGGGAAAGGCACGGCCGCAAGAAGGCTGGGCTCATCCGCAATCAGCAGATGGTCGACCTCGCAGTGACCATGCGAATGCAGGGGAGCACTGTGCGTACAGCAGCATTCCTGGACCTATGTCGAAAGGCCGGCTGTACGCAGCGACACGGCGAACAGCTCATGCCGCACACGCCGGGGCACTTCTCGCATGGCACCATGCACTGCCGGACGCAGGCCATTCGAGCCGGACTCGAGACCGTGGACGTGATCCACTCGTCGCTCCCGCCGTTCTGACACTGCAAGCACAACGAAAAGAGCCCCACTGCCAGCTGGCGGTGGGGCTCTTGAGCTGAGAATCAGGCGAGCAACCGGTGACTACTTGCTACGCGTGATCTTGTGCGCCGCGTCGTAGGCAGCCATGACCTCTTTGGGGATGCGACCATACGGCGCGAAGTCGAAGCCGTTCTCCCGCCCCACTCGCGGATCTTTTCGCGCTCCTCCGGAGTCGTCGTCGGGACCATCTTCCGGGGCTTCGGTGGCTCCTGCGTCGCCTTCCGACCGGCAGCGAGATACGACTTCAATGCCGCCTCAAGCCCCTGTCGCTCGTCATCTGTGAGGTCGATCTCGTACCACGTTTCACCGAGTCCGAAGGTGACCCGTTCGGCATCCTGTCGACCACTGAGGTCCGATTCGATTACTTTCTTTATCGCCATACCACTGAGGCTAACTCATCGGATAGCCCATTGGAAAGCCCATTCGACTGCAAATGCTTGCCATTGGCCGCAAGCTCTGCTATGTCAGCAGAGTTGACCACTCGATGCTGTGAAAACCGCATCGGACTACCACTGTGAACAGCAAGGACACCATGAACACGAAAACCACTCTGCCCGACGCTGCCCGCCAGTGGCGAGCTGATGAGACCGAACCCGCCGCGGACCTGTTCGCGCTGCTCTGCCAGCGCCGGGGCTGGAGCGGCGAGTACCTCGCCGCGATCGACGTCAGCGAGCACGCTGTGCTCAAGGACCTCGACACGATGGTCACAGCACTCGAGGAGATCCGCCGTAGCGGGGCACGATCACGATCGCCCGGACTTCGACATGGACGGCATCTCCTCCGGTGTGCTCGGCTACGCCGGTCTCAAGGAGCTCGGCTTCAACGTCAATCTCCACATCCCCGACTACCGTCGCGGCCATGACCTGACGCCGGAGGACATCGCAGAGATCAACGCACGCTTCCCGGGCACCACCGTGCTGCTCACCTGCGACGGGGGAGTGAACTCCCACGCCGGCATCAGAGCGGCAAGGATGCTCGGCTGGCAGACCCTCGTCACCGATCACCACCAGGAGCTCGAACCGGGAAGCCAGGCCGACATCACCGTCGACCCCTGCCGGCTGGACGAGACCTATGCGCTGGGCGGGATCTGCGGAGCGCACGTGCTCTATCAGATCCTCGAGGCCTACGCTGCTGCTCACCAGCCCTTCAAGCTCTGGGCGATCCGGTTGCTGCGTCTGTTCGCCGGCCTCGGAACCGTCTCCGATGTCATGCCGGTGCTCTACGAGAACCGGCAGCTTGTGCGCGACTCGCTGTCGATCGCACGGCTGCTACATGTCTCTGCTCCGAAGACGATCCCGAACCCGTGGGGTGGGATGGACCCGGACCCCGATGCCATCGACATTGCGCGGGCGACGCTCTTGCAGCTGCTCGCGACCGAGGATCACGACCCGGCGTACGTCGCCGCATTCGAGGGTTTCGCCGCGCTCCTGAAGGCCTTCGCCCAGGCAGGCAAGGTCCGCGACATCGACAGCGTAAACGAGGGGTTCTATGGTTTCTACCTCGCGCCGGCGATGAACAGTCCGAGGCGTACCGGATACCCGATCGACGACTGCTTCGCAGTGTTCACCGCACCGAGCATCGCTGAGCGACTTGCGGCTATGCACCGGGTCATCGAGAACAATGAACGCCGCAAGGAGCTCACGGCCCTGCACCTGGCGGAGCTCAACGATGGCGACCAGCCGTTGGCACCCTGGGTGTACTTCTCGGCAGCCCCGGTGGCATGTACGGCCTGCTCGCCAACCAGATGATGGAGCAGCTCGGACACCCGGTCGTGGTGGTGAACCGGCCGACGACACCGGACGAGCCCGTGAGCGGCTCCGGCCGTGCTCCGGGATGGTTCGACATCATCACCACGCTCGACGGCTACGACGAGCTGTACGCGATCGGCCACCAGCAGGCCTGCGGAGTGAAACTGCGCACGGCGCAGGCGCTCGACCAGCTCGTCACGATCCTCGAGGACAGCACCCGTGTCACGATGCTCACCGCCGGTGACGCGATGCACCCGACCGGCGACCTCGTGCTCGGCGCTGGATCCGAATGCGATGCTCCGCTCGACGACACGGAGCCGCTGGTCGAGCTCGTGCGCCGGGTCGAGACGCTCCGGCCTTTCGGGCATGAGTTCGCCGAGCCTGTCGTCGAGATCGTGCTCGACGGATTCGCGGTGAAGTCGATCGGCTCCGAGAAGCAGCACCTGCGGCTCACCACGGCGACCGGGCTCGCGTGCCTCTGGTGGAATGCCGCAGAAGCACAGCTCGAGCGGCTCACCGAGATCGCGGACGACGCGACGGCTCAGCCGACCCGGTTCCTCGCGAAGCTGCAGCTCAACGAGTTCCTGGGGGAGACGCGTCTCCAGGCCGTCATCGAGAGGTCGATCTGATGCCGGCGGCGCTGCGCCAGGGCCTGGCAGGCACCATCTGGTGCCTGCTCGTCCCGGTCGCCGTGCTCGGCAGCTACCTCGTCCTCGTGATGATCTGCGCCGCTTGGGTCACGAGCCCGGTCCTCGCGGGCACGATCGCGGGTGTGGTCGTCATGATCGTGTTCGGCGGCGTGCGGCTGCTCCGGCCCACCTGGCTGAGCTTCGGACCCGAGGTTCTGCCGGCGGCAGCCACGCCCGGTTCTGGCCCTGGGTCGCGCTCACCGCGGTGCTGATGTTCCTGGCCGGACAGACGGCGGCCGAGTGGATCTACTTGCATCTCGGCTCGGCGGGTTTCGACCAGCACGTGCAGACGCAGCAGTCTTCGGGGTTCGCGCTGAGCCTGCTGGTCTCGCTGCTCGTCGCCCCGATCGTCGAGGAAACGCTGTTCCGCGGCCTCCTGTACCCGATGCTGCGCAAAAGAACGGGGGCCGTGGTCGCCGCGGTACTCAGCTCGCTGCTGTTCGCCGCCATGCACGGCAACGCCGTGCAGGCCGTGGCCGTGATCCCGCTGGGCTCTTGCTCGCGCTGGTCGCGGAGCGGACGCACCGAGTCTTGCCCTGTGTGGTGTTGCACCTGGCCTACAACTTCGCCGCCATGATGCTGCCGCAGGCGGCCATCCAGGCGATGTCGACACCACTGTGCATCGGGCTCTCCGGCGCAGCCTGGGCGGTCCTCTTCGTGCTTCTGGCCCGTCAGGTCCTGTCCGCCGCGATCACCGACCAGTTCGGCGAACCGCGAGCACGGATCGAGACCGAATAGCTCGACGGGAGAGCAGAAGGGAACCCCGACGTCGCCCAGCACGGCCTGGTGCGACGTCGGGTTACTTGTGCCCGGGTGACCGGGGTGTACCGGTCACCGGGGACTGGTTGAAAGAGGAGCTCAAGAGAGCCCCTGGAGACACAGACAGCAGCAAAGGAGTTGATCATCATGGCTGTCATCGAACGCATCACGTACGCAGACAACGGTCAGATCAAGACCCCTGACCTGCTGGCGACCCTCCGGGCGAAGTCCCGACTGGCCTTCCCGAGTGCGAAGTTCTTCCCGACCTTCGACATCGGCTACGCCCACGTCTTCCGCATCTCGGCCCACGGCCTGACCTTCGACGAGGCCCAGCGCAACGCCAAGCGCAAGCTGGACCGTTTCCACAAGAAGATGCACCTGGTCGAGGGCTTCCGCGAGACCAAGGTCGACAAGATCGAGGACTACATCCGCACCAACCAGAACTTCAAGGTCATCTACACCATCATGTACGTGATCGAGCAGACTGGCTCTGGTACCCAGAATCCCGATTCCCCGTATCCGGAATACCAGCTGGACCTCACGAAGCTGCAGTTCCCGCCGAGACAGCCGCTGTGCTGTCTGCGCGGTGAGCCGCGCGACGCATCCAGCGCCCACCGAGGATACGCAGAAGGACCGGAGCATTCCCTTCCCACGGGGAGTGTTGCTCCGGTCCTTCTGTATTCACGTTTCCATTCGGCAAGTGCCGGGTGACTACGACAGTCGCCTATCGCACACATGAAACACTAGCAGAGTGAAAGGCCACTCCACAAGCCGAACCACCATTGAGACTTCCTATCGAAAGCGACTTCGAATCATGAGCGCCAACGACCACGACCAGGACCAGCCCCAGTTCGAGCAGGCCCATGACAATGGCGACCAGATGCGCCAGGGAGCCAAGCAGCTCGTCGACGGGGCCGGCAAGGTCGCCGCAGGTGCCAAGGACTACCTCGATGCCCACATGGCACCGGCCGTCAAGAACGCTGCGCGCACTGCGCGGGAGCGGATCGACGCAAAGACCCGCGAGGCCGGCGGCCCGCTGGCGCTGGCCAGGCGCTATGCACCCAAGGCCATCCCGATCGCCGCACTGGTCGCGATCATGGGGCTCTACCTCCCGATCGCCTCGTTCCACGGCTACGGGCTCAGCTACATGGATGCTGGCTCGGACGGAAAGATCCTGCTCGTCCTCTCGATTCTCACGATCATCGCCGCCTTGCTGAACCTCGCCGTGAAGCCTGGCAACACGTGGCTGCGGCTGGCCGCGGGGATCAGCGCAGGATGCGTCGGTCTCGGCGCACTGCTCGACGGCTTCGGGAATCTCTTTGCGATCGGCCCGTCGTTCGGCTCGTTCTTCCTCGGCCTTGCGGGCTTCGCGCTCGTGGCCGCCGGTGCGTTGACTCTGTTCAACAAGCCGTGACAGCACACCGAATAGCACCGGCCCCGCACCCACCAGACCCGATCCGATGATTCGTCGGATACTTCGCCCGGATGAGACGCCCCGTCTCGTCCGGGGCATTTTCTTCGCCAGGCCGCGTCCGACGTCCGTGTATCAAGGCGTGTATCAAAACAGCGAAACCGCCGCGATGCGCGCGTTTTCCCTGGTCGGAGCTGGGGCCGGGCGCGAGAGTCCAGCGACATGTATCAAGACCTTGATACGGGTGTTTCCCCAGGTCAGCCAAGGAAAAACACCCCTTCTATCAAACGTATCAAGAATCAACGGTTTGATTTCCATGCGGGCATGTGTGTGCGTGATACCACAAGTCGTCCAAGGTAGGCAAGCCGCGGGGCGGATCAAGGAGGGATCGTGTATGTATAACCTCATTTATTTTGATACAAATGATACAAACCCCTAAAAACCCGCCTGACCAGGCAAAACAGGTGTATCAAGTCTTCAAATCAGTTTGATACAGGCCCGCTTCGCGACCTAGCAAAAACCACGTCTGACCAGGCAAAACAGCATGTATCAAGCGTTTTGATACAGCTCTTGATCCAAGGGGCCAACGGGGGCTCGCCGCCATCGCAGCCCACCTCTTCCGCGACATCGCGCTCGATCGAATCGGGAAACGCGCTTCGGGCGGCTCACGCCGCCCACGGGTGAACCTCTGTGCTGCCCGCTGCCACTTCGCGACTCCGCTGAGGTTGCCGGGTGCCGACGAACCACTGCGGTTGTTCCACTGGCCGCCTGACCATCCTGTGCACCATCCGGCTGACACCAGCCGACCTATCGACTCGTCTCCTGCTCCATTCGGAATAGGTTGTGATAGACGAGTTGAATGCCATAGGCTTGCACCACACGTTCCATTCGAATACGAGTCCCGTCGGCTTCCCACAACCGCCGCCGGCACGACTCTCCGCAAGACGGAAAGAGACACGCATGAGCACTTCTGGCATAACTGACAGCTCTCAGGCCCCGACTCAAGCTGTGCGGTCCTTCACCGACCTCCAGGCCGATCTGCTCGACTTCTTCGACAACCGCCCCGGCGGAGGCAACGTCGCAGCCCCGCAGAACCTCATCGTCACCCACGTGACCGACGAGTACCTCGCCAGCCTGGACCTTTCTGCGCCGCCGGCACCGCGTCAGCTCGAACAGGAACTGCTCGCCTCCTGCTACGGCATCGTCTCCAACGAGAACCTCAAAATCCCCAAGGGCGACGGCACGTACCCGATCCCCAGGCATCTCTCGACCTGGCAGGTCGCGCAGATTCTCCTGCGCTTGCACCACGTCGTGCGCATCGCGCCGACCGATGCGAACACCGACCGCGAGTACGACATGCTCGCCATGTACATCAAGCACGGTCCGAGCCGCGGCATCTATACGGCCAGCGAAGACGATCTCCGCACCACCGCCCGGCGCTACAACACGCAGCTCACGACCAACGACTTCAAAGAGGTCGTCGCCGTGCTCCGCGAGGACGCGCCGCGGGTGCACCTGAACTCCCACCGCGATCTCATCGCCGCCAACAACGGCATCGTCTACTACGGGAATACGCCGTTGGACATCACGATCGGCGGCAAGCGGTTCCACTTCGAGCCAAAGAAGGTCCACCCGTTCGATGCTGCGCTGGTCTTTACCGTCAAGAGCGCCGTCGACTATGTCGAGAACGCTCCGATGGTCAGGATCCCGTATCCCGACCCCGCCGACGGAGAGTGGGAAGTGGGCGAATGGATCACTGCTCTCTTCTACACGGAGGGCGACGAGGAGTTCAATACCAGGAACGCAGGGCTCGCAGCCCTCACTTGGGAAGTCCTCGGTGCGCTCGTAAGGCCGCATGTCAGCTGGAACAAGACCGCCTGGTTCCACTCAGAGCAGGGCAACAACGGCAAGGGTACGCTGTGCTCCCTGGGCCGGAACCTGCTCGGATCCGGCGCGCACACGTCGATCCCGATCAAGGACTTCGGCAAGGAGTTCGCGCTCGAGCCGCTGATCAAGTCCAATGCGATCATCGTCGACGAGAACCCAGTCGGGATCTTCGTCGAAGAGGCCGGTAACTACAAGACCGTCGTCACCAACGACACCCTGCAGATCAACCGGAAGCACCGGGTGCCGATCGCCTTCGAGTTCCACGGCTTCATGATCCAGTGCGTCAACGACCTGCCGAAGTTCAAGGACAAGTCTGAATCTCTGTACCGCCGGCAGCTGATCCTGCCCTTCACGAAGAGCTTCACGGGAACCGAGAAGCGCTACATCAAGAACGACTTCCTCAAGCGCCGCGAGGTCCTCGAGTACGTGCTCTGGTACGTCATCAACTGCGCCGGAGCCGCTTCGCCCGGGAGCTACTACGAGCTCTCCGAGCCGCCGGCCACGCAGGTCCTGCTCGCCGAGTACAAGGAGACGAACGACCCCGTCCGCGCTTTCTGGACCGAGTTCCGCGAGCTGTTCGTCTGGGACCTGCTGCCGTTCTTCTTCCTCTACGACCTGTACCGGGTGTGGTTCACGCGCGTCTCGCCCTCGGGCAAGCTCGTCGGTCGCCAGCAGTTCATCACCGACCTGTTCGGCATCGTGCAGAACGACCCGATGTGGCACTGCAACGACAAGGCCCGCACGATCCGGCCGGCAACAAGATGGCTGTCTCCGAGCCGCTCATCGCCGAGTACGAAATGAAGGACTGGTACACGCCCGGTTACACGGGTACGGACCCGGCCCGCCTCGGCATCCCGCTGCTCAAGCCGAACTACCGAGGTCTGCTGCGCATCGTCTCGCTCGGCGGCACCGCGGCTCCCGCTGCGTCTGCCTCGACCGATGACTGACCGGTCGCCGACAATCTGGACTCATCCATTCGCATCACCGACCAGGAGGTCTCATCGCCCATGTCCCGAATGACCACGGCGATCCAGTCCGTCGCCACGGCCCTGCTTCATCTCGCTGAGGAGCAGGGCCGTATGGCCGACATCCAAGCCGAGACCGCGAAGCAGCAGCGGATCACCAACCTGATCGTCCGATCGCAGATCGAGACGGATCCGACCGAGAAGGCCCGCCTGCTCGCCGAAGCCCGTCGTCGCATGGACGCCCCGAGCCGGCGCGACCTGCGAGACCACAACCCGTAGCACGCAGGTATCCACTAGCGTGCCCGACCCCAGAACCGAAACGAGAGACCCATGCCTGCTTTCGCCGCCGCCGGCACCAAGCCGAAGCCTCGTCTGCTCACACCCGTCACCGCCGACTTGTCGCTCTTCAGCTTCTACGACATCGAGTCGCTGTCGAACGTGTTCAGCATCGTCGCCTACACGCCGCGTCCCGGCGATACCGTGGACGAGCTCGAGGTGTTCTATCTCGTCGACGACGCGGCACTGGTCGATTCCCTCGATCCCCATGCGCTCGTCGCCGCGATCCGCGCCGGCAATCCGGGCCTGCCGACGGTCGACGTCTCGCTGCACGATCTGCACACCATCCAGGGCAACCTCCGGCTCGCCCAGCTCATCGGGCTCTCCGACGCCGACCAAGTCTGTGACCCTGACCAAGAGTCCTCGTACCCCCAGGATCTCCGTCCCGTCTGCGACACGGACCCCGAGTTCGATCCGGCGACACATCCGTTCCTGGCCGGCTACAACTCGCTCAACTACGACACCACGATGCTTGCGCTGTACCTCGCCGAGGTCTTCTCCGACATCATCGGACACCGCAAGCGCCTGGCCGACGCGCAGCAGGTGCGGAGTTTCGCGCGGACCCCGCAGCAGATCGCCGACGCCGAGGAGCTCCTGGCACAGGTCCTTGCACAGCGCCCGGTGTTCCAGCCGGTCACGGCCAAGACGCTGCGCGTACATAACGACCAGCTGTTCGACGAGAAGAACATCGACTACATGCCGCGCTACATCGGCTGGGAGAGCCCTGCTGCGAAGATCCGGCGCGCCATGATCCACTCGGGTCGCCACCTCGACGTCAGCCGGCTCAACGAGCTGCAGTCGAAGGTCGCGCTCAAGCGCCTGCTCGGCATGCTCGGACGCCAGATCAAGGAGTCCGAGAAGCTGGGCCACGACGCGGTGATCACCACTGTGGAGGAGCTCTACGAGCTGCTGGCCTACAACGTCGCCGACTGCTTGGGTCTCGCACAGTTGTTCCGGCACCCGACGTATTCGAGCGCCTTCGACCTGAAGGCCGGTCTGCTGGCGCAGTACTCCGAGACCGTCTTCACGAAGAAGCAGACCGTGCGCCGCGACCGTCTCGCCATCGACGCATCCTCGGCGAAGTTCGTGGGCCGTATCCTCGCCCCGTTCACGGCACTGAACGACATCAAGACTGTCTCTTTCAACTATCCGCACCCTGAGGTCGCCAAGGAACTGAACATCCAGCCGGTCAACGTCCTCGACGAGTGCGTGCGCTTCTTCGAGGAGCAGGTCGCACCCGACCGGGCGGCAAACGCCGCACAGGCCAAGGCGTACGCCGACTTCATGCAGATCGTTGCGTACTACCGCTCGATAGAGGGGCAGAACTTCAACAACTCCGAGGAATATGCCGAGCGGTACGGCCTGCTTGCTCAGGTGATCGACGAGATCCCGAAGACGCCGAACAACCTGCCGTACTTCCACCGGGACGGCCGGCCTTCGTCGTGTTTCGCGACGTTCTCCACCGGCGGCATCCACGGTGCCGAGGTCGACATCGCGACCTTCGAGCGGGACTCTGCCGCGCACCGCGAGGGCGCATCCATGCTCGAGATGGCCAAGCTGTTCTACCCGACGCCAAGGACTTCGTCGCCGAGGCGAAGCGCCAGCACAACCTGCTCGCTCTGCCCGACGGCACGTTCGTCGACAAGCGTCTGGTGCTGCTGGGCTCGGACCCGGAGAAGGTGAAGTACCGCAAGGCCAAGAAGGACGACCCCGAACAGGCCGAGCAGCTTGCGCGGGCTCAGGCCCAGGTACCGGATGCTGCGATGCTTCTGGCGACGCAGCGTCCGGACGCCCAGGCACTCGACGTGGCGATCGCCGACAGCATGAGCCCAGGAGGCGTGCGCGTCATCACCGGCAAGCTCGTGCTGGCCAAGAGCACGGCCACTGCCGCTGAATACCGGACCGAACCGGCGAAGCAGGCACCTGAGCTGTTCCCCGCCAAGAAGACCGACGCGTCCACGAAACTGCACCCGAGGTACTCGCACACGTCGGCCGGACTTGTCACACACGAGGACTTCACCAGCTACTACCCGAACCTGCTGCGCAACATGCGCGCCTTCTGGAACCCGGAGCTGGGGGAGGACCGCTACGCGACGATCTTCTTCGACAAGGAGCGCTACGGAAAGGAGATGAAGCAGCCCGGCATCTCTGCCGAGCTGAAGACCCGGCTCAACACCCTCCGGAATGGAACGAAGCTCATCCTCAACGCGGCATCAGGTGCCGGTGACGCCTCGCACAAGACTCCCATTCGGATGAACAACGTGATCATCTCGATGCGGATCATCGGACAGCTCTTCTCCTGGCGCATCGGTCAGGCTCAGACGCTGGCCGGCGCTCGGATCATCAGCACGAACACCGACGGTCTCTACTCGATCCTCGACCCTGAGATCAACAATCGTGTGCTGGCCGAGCAGGCGGAGCTCATCGGTGTCGACATCGAGCCCGAGGCGATGTTTCTGATCAGTAAGGACTCAAACAACCGCCTCGAGCTGCTGCCGCCCAGCGGTGCATCCGAGGATCTGCCTGTTGCACAGTGGGAGATCCACAGCGCCGGCGGAGGCACCCTCGCCTGTCATGCCGGCCCTCGGCCCGACAAGGCGCTGGCTCATCCCGCGGTCATCGACCACGCGCTGGCCAGATACCTGCAGGCTGTCACGGCGGCCAGAGGGGAGGGTGCACTGTCTGAGCCCTTCGACGCTGTCCTGGGACGCAAGCTCATCGACGAGGCCCGCGATCCGGAGAACCCGGTGCGCACCGCGTTGATGTTCCAGACCATGGTCACGGCCTCCCGGGGCTCGATCACCTATCCGTTCGCCGCCGACCCCATGCCTATCGGCGATGAGGAGAGCAGCAACGAGAACGCCGCGATCACCAATCCCAGGCCGCTGCAGATGGTCAACCGGGCCTTCGTCGTGCAAGCCGGCACGCAGGATGCCGTGAGCCTGCACAACGCCGGGGCCTGGAAGGTCGCGCCGGCGGTCCAGGCGAAGCGACGCGAGAACGCCGAGTCTCCGGCACGTGATGAGATCGCCAAGTCGATCCTGGCCCACCACGGCTGGGCATCGGACAGTTGGGCGTACGCGCAGAACCAGAAGATGCGCCTCATTCCGGAGGACCAGGACGTGACCACGCGACGGATCAACGGCATCGATCCCTCGTGGTCGATGATCATCTGCAACGAGGATCTGCACGCCATGGACGTCTCGAGGCTGGCCGGGCTCATCAGCTCGCTCAACCTCGAGGTGTACACGCAGATGCTCGGTGAGACGTTCACCAAGAACTGGATGAACGCCGCCTGATCGGCAGATCAGCACAGCGTCGCCCCCGCTGCAGGACCCAGAAGGCCGGTCGGAGTATTCCGACCGGCCTTGTGCACACCCCAGCCACGTATCAACCCACCATTCCATACACAGTCGAATCGCGTCATACTTGAATGGAATGGACGATTCAACTGCGACTCCGAATAGACCCTTACTGCAATCGCAAAGGAGCACTGGCCATGTCTACTGCGACGCTCGAAAGCCTCACACGCCTCGCCGTACGCGCTGACGACCCCGACACCTCGTACGAGGCGGCGATGAAGGCCGCGCTCGGCGCGTCCGAGGTCCGCCCCGTGGTTCTGGAGCTCGTCCGCGAACACGGCCCGCTCACGCACGACGAGCTGATCAACTGGTACCGCCGCCTGCTCGCCTTCGAAGAGGGCACCCCGCGCGCCTCTGACTCCGGCATCCGCACCCGGCTGCGCGAGCTCGTCAAGGCCGGGCTCATCGTCGAAGACGCCGAGGAAGGACACCCCTCTTCGGTAATCGCGCGAAGCGCTGGATCGCCGTCGACCCCAATGCCCTGCAGGGTGACGCCGACGACGACGACCAGGCCGAAGAGGCAGCCGACGACGAAGATGCCACGAGCACCGTCGCCGCACCCGCCGGATCCGACGATGAGTGATCACCAGGCCAGGTAAAGGAGCCGGCAGATGACTAAACACACCCGTGCCTGCGATGTCATCGCCGCTCCGGCTGACACCTCGATCACTGCCATGAACCGGCTCGAACGCGTCATCTGGCTCCAGCACCACGGCATTGCCGATGAACGGATCCTCGACGCGCTGTTCGATCCGGCCGACCCAGAGCTTGAGCGGTTCGTAACCGAACTCGCCGCAGCTCTCGAACCGCGGGGTCTTTCCGATGGCTGAGATCCGCGAGAACCCCATCGAGCGCCACCTGCTCACGCAGTGCCGTGCACATGGCTTCCTCTGCCTGAAGTTCATCTCGCCGGCGCGCGGCGGCATCCCTGACCGGATCGTGGTCACCTCCGGCACGCACGGCACCGTCTTCGTCGAGGTAAAGCGTCCTGGCGAAGAGCCGGACCCGCGGCAACGCGCGACCCACGCCAAGATGCGTCGCTTCGGAGCCGAGGTCTACGTCGTCAACAGCTACACGGCCGTCGAACACCTCATGCAGTACCTCTCCGGAGCGTCGAACGCAGCACAGACCAAGCAGTCGGCGTAGCAGAACCACCACCGCGGCCTCCCAGAAAAGACAACAGAAAGAAGCACGAGATGACACCCCCGACCACCATGCTCGACATCCCGCGTACGGCGCATGCCGAGCCCGAGATCACGATCTATGGTCCCGAACAGTGCCCGAACTGCGAAAAGGCCATGGGTCTGTTCGACCGCAACAAGATTGCGTACACGAAGATCACCATCGAGCCCGGCGACAAGGATCATCGCTACATCACCGAAGAGCTCGGCTACACCGCCGCTCCGGTGATCGTCCTGACCTTCACGAGTGGGGCCAACCCTCACACGGTGCACTGGGGCGGCCATCGCATGGACATGCTCATGGCCACGAAGAGCCTGGTCGCGAACATCAGGGCAGCAGCTGAGGCCGAGACCGCCGACGAAGCTGTGCCGGTGTCGGCATGACCATCGTAGAGACAGCCCTGCCGCAGTTCGAGACCAAGGACTCCGGCAAGCGGGACACCTATGCCTCGGGCATGAATCGCGAACCAGGCACCGGACGCCCGCGCTTCGACCTCCTCGTCCCGGAGAATGTGCCGTTCGACCAGCAGCTGCTCACGCGCTGCGCGGCCCTCATGGAGAGAGGCGCGCGGAAATATGCAGAGCGCAACTGGGAGAAGGCAGACTCGTTGGAAGAACTCGAGCGCATGAAGGCCAGCGCGTTTCGCCACTTCATGCAATGGTTCGCTGGCGAGGCCGACGAGGACCATGCTGCCGCTGTTTTCTTCAACCTCCTGGCGGCTGAGACCACGGCCTACAAGATCGCGCAGGTCCCCAGGACTCGGACCTGATCTCATGAGTCGCGGACTGACCAAGACCCATGGACGCCGAAGCCAAGATTTCGCTGCTCAAGGAGACCCTCAGCGTCTGACAGTGCTGGACCTGCTGTACCCACAACCGAAGGAGCACAACCGACATGTCCTGGCCCAAGAAAAAATCCGCACAGAGCAGCTCAACGCCTGAAGAGCAGCAGAAGAAGGACCTCTCCACCCCAGCGATCGTTGCCATCATGCTCGCCGCAGTCGTCGTCATCGGCGTCGGCTTGTGGCTGATGGTGGGCTGACACAGCGACTCTGTCACCACGTCTGCGCCTTCAGGCGCACGACACCATAACGACGCTGCCGCTGCGCACCCGATCATCCCGAAAGGAGAGGGCGGCGCAGCCTTGCTGCGTTGCTCGCACCGCTCATGACCATCCTCACCACCGCCGGGGCACCTCCCACGCCGCCGGGCCTCCGCCGGCTGCGTCTCCAGCCCAGCGCCCCAACGGCAGGTCCGTCTCCGTCCGCCTTCTCACTGATGCCGCACCAGCAGCAGGCCGTCGACTTCATCGCAAGCCGCCCGGCCTCCGGCGTATGGCTCGGCGTCGGAGCCGGCAAGACGATCACTGCTCTCTCCGCTCTCCAGTGCATCCGTCCCATCGGCCACATCCTGGTCATCGCGCCCGTCGCGATCGCACGGTCCACCTGGCTCGACGAGATCGAGGAGCGCGGCTTCAACATCCGCACCCGTTCGCTGATCGTCGACGAGCGGGACCGCAAGCTCTCGAAGAAGCAGCGGCTCGAGCGCATCAAGCAGGTGTTCGTTGACCCGCCGACGATGTACTTCATCAACCAGGATCTGATCAGCCGTTCCCCGGACAAGCGCTGCAAAGTCTGCCACGGCGACGGGCTGAAGGACCGCGTGTGCACCGCCTGCCAGACCGGGCTCGTCGACCAGATGCCCGTGCAGAAGCTCAGGGGTCCTGATGGAACGCTGCGCGACACCATCATCTGGCCGTTCCAGACCGTCATTGTCGACGAGTCCCAGGAGTTCAAGTCACACTCGTCCAATCGCTTCAAAGCCCTGCGCGTGGTCCGCCCGGCGATCACCAGGTTCATTGAACTGACGGGCACGCCTGCACCGAACGGTCTCGAGGACCTGTGGAGCCAGATCTATCTGCTCGATCAGGGCCAGGCGCTCGGCGCGACGATCACAGAATTCCGACGGCGGTGGTTCACGCCGAAGATGATCCCCGGTCAGACCGTCCCGGTCGGATGGGACCCGAACCCCGGGCCGAACAACAGATCCACCAGGCGATCTCGCACCTGGTGATGAGCGCGCAGAACACGGCCGTGGTTCTGCCTCCGCTCACGATCGAGAACGTTCACGTCAAGCTGCCCGCACACCTGATGGACGCCTACAAGGCGTTCAAGCGGGAGCTGGTCATCGACGTCGTCAACGAAGCTGCGCAGCGCAAGGCTGAGCGGGCTTACGACCAGTGGGTGCAGCATTCGCCGCAGCCCGAGGCGCAGGTGATCCGGGACCATCTCGCGACGCTCACGGGCACTGCGCTGTCGGACGCCTACGAGAAGTTCAAGGCCGGCATGATCCAGGACTTCCTCCAGGATCCCGACGCGCAGCTCATCAAGACGGTGATCGCCGAGAACCAGGCTGTGCTCACCAGCAAGCTCATGCAGTTCGCTTCGGGCACTCTCTACACCGCCGACCCGGACGATCCGTCGACCAAGGGCCAGTACGAGATCCTCCACGACGAGAAGATCCAGATGGCCGAGTACCTGATCCGCAACAACGGGGGAGACCCCATGCTGGTCGCGTACCACTTCAAGTCGGATCGCGAGCAGCTGATGCTCAAGCTCAACAGGGCCGGCATCAAGGCGGAGATCTTCGACGGTTCACGTGAGATGAAGCAGCGCTGGAGCAACAAGCAGATCCAGGTGATGCTGATCCACCCTGCCTCTGCTGGCGCAGGGCTGAACCTGCAGCACGGCGGCTCCACCATGATCTGGTACACGATGCCGTTCTCGCTGAAGCACTACCTGCAGACGAACGGCCGGCTCTTCCGGACTGGCCAGACCAAGCCGGTGCGCATCTACCAGCTGATCACCAAGGGCACGCAGGACGAGCGGATGCCGGTGGTGCTCCAGACCAAGGAGCTCACCCAGGACCGACTCATCCGGGCCGTCGACGTCGAGAAGGGCCTCGAACTCGCCTTGATGGACGAGATCCGAGATGACCTCAACGACCTCTGGACGACCACACGGCTGTGATCCTCACGCGGACGGCGGCGGGGCTGCACTTCCGCAGTCCCGCCGCCGCCCAGCATTGCTCTCCCACCAATAGGGAATCGGCAAAGCCGATTCGGGCGGTGCACCAGAACAAATAGCCAGCCGTGCGCCGGCGTGCCATCGCCCGCCTCACCCGTTCCATCACGAAACCGACCTGAGCCTGGAGGGCTGATCCATGACCATTCGTGCACTGCTCATCCCCGTTGACACCGAACAGCCGCTCCGCATCGTCGAGATCCCCGAGAGCGAATCCCTCGCACAGCTGCAGGCCCTCGTAGAGGGTTATGTCGAGTGCATCGACCTTCAGCATGGTGTCACCAGCTGGCTGAACGAGGAAGGAAAGCTCACCGGCCTGCAGTACAACCCTCGCTCCCAGCGGCTCTACCTCGAGGCATACGGCCCGGCCGACATCCTCGTCGGTCCCGCCGTGCTCACCGGTGGCGCTGACGACCAGGGCTCCACTCTCGGTCTCTCTGATGCCCAGCTCGACCACGTGGATCAGCTGCTCGGCCCGTTCGCCCGCGTTTGGATCGAGAACACCTACAGCGACGGCCACGAATCTACCACCGAGGTCTGGCTTACTCCTCCCGCGGGCGACTCCGCACAGAAACTCGAGGATTGGTGGCAGGACGAGGTCTTTGAGCACACCGGGACGGCCACGGTGCTGACAGCTCCCTTGGCTCGCTCCTCACCGCCACTGTGCTTTCTGGCCCCGCGCACCTGGTGGGGCAGACCTTCGAGTGGGGCGACTGAGCCATGCACACGATCCAGAAAGGCACCACAGCCATGAAGACCCCTGAATGGATTGCCCGGAATTCGTTCGTTCCCAGGGCCTCCGTCAGCGCACTCATTGGGAGTGGGACGGTGAAGTCGACACCTTCGTCCTCGCCTGGGACCGCTATACCGCGGGCCTAGACGCCGCAGGCCGTGACTACGGCTACTCCCGGTTGCTCAGATCCTCCGACCACGACCGGGCTGCACAGGCACTTCGGATCAATGCAGATCAGCTGCCGAAAGGGCTTGACCAGCAGGGGTTCATCGCCTTCCTCGACTCGCTTTCCGGAACCTACCAGCGCCAGACCGACGCAGCCCGTGCTCTGATCTGCTCGCTCACGGAAGATGGAAGCTTCGAGCTTCACGCAGCATAAAGAGTTCAACTACCCCCATGAAGCGAAGAAGAGAAGGATCGCTGCTTCCCTTTGCGACATTCCTTCGCCAAGGCGTGGATCATGTGAAGATCTTCAAGCCGCGTGGATCTTGGCGGCAACGCCTGGGAGATGGTTGGAGCAAATCGATCTTCTGTGGTCTCACTACGGATCAGGAGCGCAGCCACTTCCTTGACGGACAACTGGCGTTCCGTATCGACCCGCAGAGTGGAAAGGGCATCGGAAATCTCAATATAGGCCCGTTGCGTGCGCGCTGAGGCTGGCAGTTGCATCCGGAGCCGGAGTTCGGAAGATGACAGATGAACTGAAACTTCCCACAACCTGCCGAGTTGCCAGAGTCGATACCTCGCGACAATGGCAGCCCAAGCTCGTTCGCCAAAACCCAGCAGTGCCGCCCCACCAACACACAAACTGAGAAATATGCCTGTTGGAGCACGAATGCTGGCGACGTCTTGGTGAACCCCGATCAAGACGGAACCACCGAGCACAACGTTCACCCAGATGAACCCTGCGCACCCAAGGCCAACCATCACCAGCGCGACTGCACTGATGGGGCGGCGGCCGAACTCACGCGGCACTCGTGAAAAGGACAAGCTCAGCAGCTGAAGCAGACCCCAAATGATGTAGAGGTGAAAAACAGCGATGTGGAGCGCCACCGCCGGATTGAGCGGGTCGATCTTGGTCAGATCGTTGATCGGAGGAGCCCAGGCGAATCCCAATGGCCACGTTGCAAACAAGACCAGAGTGACCAGACCTGACCGTACCTGAGCGCGCCTCAAGGTCACTTGTGGAATCTGTTCAAAGCGCAGAGTCAAGACGATCACCTCGAGGGCCCCGATGAGAATACCCAGCAGACCGTGCCACATCGCTAACCCGAAGTTGAAAAACGACGCAGTCAGCGTCATAGTCCCATAGGCCGTAGCAGCGACCCCCAAAGTCAACAGCGCGACACTCATCGCCTGATGATTCACTGTCTCTCGCTGATCCTTGAGGCGAACTGTCCTTTCGACGGCAAGAAAAAGTGACACGCCGGCCAGAGCGATGAAGATCCAGTTGACTTTGTCGACCATCACCAGAACTCTTACTGCCAGCGCTCATCAAAGAACGTATGACCGCCTCGGAGAACGCGCTCTCTCAGAAGGAACGAGAGGTGCGTTCCCAGCAATTCGGCGTCCGCTTCGGGCCCTTCTTCATAAGTGTCCCGAGCAGCGACAACCGACCGCACCAGATCCTCGTCAAGTCCGGTCACGAGCCCCGAATCCATGAGGGAATCCGCAAGATCTGCGGTGTGCGCATGGCCCAGCAGAGCATGAGCCACTTCATGGCAGACAATCGCGGCCGTTCTCTCCGGCGACGTCGAAGAGGACACCACGATGTAGTCTGCGGCTTCAGTCGAGATCAACAACCCGGACCGGGCTGAGCCCAGATCTTCGGTCAGAAGTGTCAACGGCCTCCCGCGGCTCTGGGAAAGAGCCTCCAAAAGGTCTGCTACTTCACCGCTTGCCGGAAGTAGCTCCTCGGCAGCTTTCAGTGCCGATCGAAGGTGGGGTTCCCAAATGTTCCGCATCAATCCCGAACTGTCTGTTTATGGGGCAGGTATTCCTAGGATCGCCTGAACAATCTGCCGCCGTGCCTGCTTACCCTCGGGGATCGGCAGGAGCGGGTAGACGTGAATGTGGCCGGCCTTCTCGTGGTACTCAACGTCCACACCTGCGCTCCGGGCCTGCTCAACAAAGAGCCGTGTGTCCGGATTGAGGATGTCCCGAGTGCCACTGAAGACCAGAAGCTTGGAGAGCCCCCATAGCTCTCCGAGGAATGGATTGAGAACCGCGTCGTCGACATCGTCTCCGGCCCACATCTCAACCAACTCCAACTGGCCACGCTTCACAAGCCATGGATCCAAAGTTTGAACAGTATCGATCTCAGGGTTGGTCATCCGCAAGTCAAGTGCCGGAGAGATCAACACCGTGAGCGCCGCTGGAGAGCCCTCGTTCCTCAGCAAAAGGCTCGCTGACATGGCGATAGAGCCGCCAGCGGAATCACCCATCAACGTCAGAGGACCCGGGTACTTTTGTGACAGCTTTGTGACAAATGGAACAACTTCTGCCGCTGTCCCACCCTCATGTGCCAATGGATACACCGGCATGATCACAGTAGAGAACGTCTCTTCCGCCAGCTGTTCGATCAGCTTCCAATGATACGAAGACGCCTCGTGAATCCACCCTCCGCCGTGGAGATACATGATCGTGCCCCGCGACGGACCCTTCACGGGAGAGATAGTAAAGACACGCCAACCGTCAACCATGGCCGCGGACACGCGGACTCCAGGTCGATGCCGCTTGGGGCGCTGACGGATCGCGGATGAAGGGCCAGATGATCCAGGTGAAGACGGACAGCCTCTCGCGTCAGGTAGTTCTTGTTCGCTTTCCGCCAGCGCATGATCGAGGCATCAGCTTGCCCAGGACACTCATCTTCCCTGAAGTCACGATCTACTGCTCTTTCTTGTCTTTGTCGATTCCCTCGATCTTGCGAATCTGATCAAGCACGGCCAGCACGGAACCCAGGCCCTCTTGTGACACCCATGAGCCCGAGTCAGGAGCCTCTTGACCCCGGCGTCACGCATCGCGGTAATGATTTCGAGCGATTCCTGAATCTCTGTCGCAGCGGTGTCATCTGCGAAGTAGGAGAGCGGGACATGGAACAACTCCGCCAACCCTGCCAGGAGCACGAACGACGGATTCCGACGACGACCAGACCGCAATGCTCTGATGTGGTTGGCCGTTACCACAATCCCTTGCGCCTGAAGTGCCTCAGCAACTGACTGTGAAGTATGAAAAGTACGGTCTTCCACACTCTTCGGTACCGTCCTGAACAGCTGATCTAGCCGCTCAGCGAGGTGCGGCAGCTCATCTGGTCGGTGCTGGCCGGGATCAATCTCTGGATTCATAGGTGTTCCTCGTGGAGTCAACTCACACCGGCCTCTCCGGTGTGAGTTGCATTAGCACCTCTATGGTATCGCGAGTGTGAGTCGCGCGCGTCTAGGGACGCACCAAAACAAACCGACCGACTTGCTTGTGCGTCTGTAGATGCTACGCTGATCACCATTGCGTCTGTAGGAACGATTGGGTCCGGTTGATGATCTGGGCTCAAACCTAATAAGGATTGGATTGAGTAGATGGTCAACAGCGACTCGATTGCAGATGAGTTCAAGGGCTTCAACGATGCCCGCCGAATCATGTGGTGCCACGAGATCCGCGCCCGCGTGATCGAGCGCCTCGAGTTGACGAGCTTCCTCACCGATGTGGCCATCGCTGCTGTGCACGTCGACAACACCAGCCGCGCCGATCGGGTCTACCTCACCGCGTTCGACGCCGCTGGCCGACAGCTGCGCGGCGACACGCTCTACATCGACGAGCCGGGTCAGCACCTCGATATCGCACCCGAGTTCGACCACGACTTCACCAACATGGCCGTCACGCCTGGATCCGACCTCGAAGCAACGGTCAACCGTGAGTACGGCTGGGTCATCAACATGCAGGCACTGCGCGCCTACGATCTCATCGCCGACCGCCGCACCACGCAGCGCGCTGTGCTGCTGGCGCACCTGCCGGATCTGATGAATCGAGGGGAGGCCCGAGGCTTCCTCTTCGGACCGAGTGACTCCGGCAACGCCGACGCAGCCTGAACTCAACCTCGTCACCTGCTGTTCGCTGACCAGAACGCCCCGCAAGGATCCAAGCCCAGCGGGGCGTTCTTGTTTTCGTGGAGACCGTGTGAGCACGGGTGATGCAAGAGCGGGGGACCGACTCACGTCGGTCCCGGGGGAAGAGATGTGACGTGTTCCGAATCCGGGCAAGACCCGGATTCCCCAGCGCCACGAGCAGACGTTCGAACAACCGAAAGAGGCTTCAATGGCCAGCACCTTCGATCCGGCGCTCACCGAGTCCACCCATCTGATCAACGCCCATCTCGTCCACATCTACAAGGTTGGCGGCGGCACCATCGGCCACCGTTACCAGGGGAACTGGGCGTACCGCGTCAACCAGAACGGCAGGGTCGTCGCCTCCGGTGAAGACCTGTATACCGGCATGCCCAAGACGCATGACGAGGTCGCTGCCCTCGCGCTCGAGTTTTCACTGGAGCCAGGTGGAGCTGGTCGATGACGACAGAAACCTCGATCCCGGAACTGGCAGCCGAAGTGATCGTCGACGCTCATGCGATCGACCGCCACGACGATGAGTCGGCGCTGCAGGCTTTCGCCTGGGCGCTCGGCCCCGACATCGACTATGAACAGGGCCTGCGCGAGTTCGCAGACGCCATCCACGGACAGCTCACCGCAGTCGCGAGACTGCTCGACCGTGAATCGGCAATCGATCTGATCGACGCCAAGATCGAGTTGCTCTCCGAGTACAAGCTCGAGTACCCCCAGGACTACGCCCCGATGACATCGCCGAAATGCACGTGGAGATCGCGCGCCTGGGCGAGCTTCGCGATCGACTCGCGGCCTCTCCGGTTACGGCCTAGAACGCAACAAGACCCCCGACATGCTGTCGGGGTCTTGTTGCGCAGCTGCCGTCAGCGACGTCACGCCGGCGGAATCAGCAGTGATGCCCCGGCGTAGATCAGGTTCGGGTTTTCGATGCCGTTCGCCACGACCAGCTTGTCGATCGGGACACCCGTCTCGGCCGAGATCGCGGTCAGCGTGTCGTCGACCTTGATCAGGTAGACCTCGGGCTTCGGCTTGTGCGGCGGGGGAGTGGTCGTCTCCGTCGGCTTCACAGGCATCGGCTTGCCCGTCACGGGATCGATTCCCGTCACCGCGCCGTTCTCAAAGGCGTCCGGGATGCCGTTGTGATTCACATCGGGCAGCGTGACGGTGACTGTGCCGTCCTGAACCGGATCCTTCGTGTGCGTCTCGGCCGCCGGGGCGGCGATTCCCGCCCGGTCCTTTCCGAGCGCCTGAAGCAGCCCGCCGTCATCGTGCGCCGCCGAACCAAGGGCCCACCCGGCGAAAAGCAGTCCACCGGCGGCCATCAGCCCCGCGGCCAGTACCGGACCATTGCTCAGATTCGCCTGCCCCGGACGCCGCTCATCAGCGGGATCACGCCCGGACCTCGTCGGATCGACCGTGTCCACCCCTGCAGGGGTCAGGTCCGGTCGAGTCATCGTGCCTGTCATCGCCGTGCGCCTCCTTTCAGCAATGGCACTTCTGGCCATTGCGTTTCCATTCACACATTCTACTCCAATACGAGTCGAACTTGATAGAATGGTGAGTCGATAGACCATTCGACTCACTGGCCCCTCAACCCCCGTAAGAACACCCACTCCAATAGAAAGGGCCTCCAGCATGGCCAACTACTCCGTTACCGCCGAGCAGCTCACCGAGGGGGCCCTCGTCCTCGTCCGTGGCAAGCTGGGCTTCGCCCGTCTCACCCACCTCATCGAGGGTGCTGAGCTGCAGGCCTCCGACGCCCGCCGCGCACAGAACAGCATGAACCCGGTCGGCGTGCCCCACACGACCGCGACCGTCACCGGTGCCGAGGTCATCTGCAAGGACCCCGCCAACCCGACGCTCGAGGAACGCTTCGTCGCCGAGCGGCGCTACGCCTCCAAGAAGCGGCCCGAGACCGGTGCGAATTACTCGATCGACTCCAAGGGTCGGAACCTCCCGGTCATCGCGATCCCGAACGGCGGAGGTCAGGTCACCCAGGACACCTCCGGTCAGGAGCTCGCCCAGGGTCTCGACGTCACGCTCGTGCTGCGCGTCTACAAGCCGAAGACCTACAACAAGCGCGGTCTCTCGCTCGATCAGGTGATCGTCAACGAGCCGGTGAAGTACTACGGCGGCAACACCAGCACCAACGAGCTCGCTGCCCGTGGCATCGTCTTCGCCGCTCCGCCGCAGGCTGTGCAGGCCGGTCAGAACGCTCCCGTCGGCGAGGCCGCGCCCATCGACACGACCAACGTCGCCGATGCAGGCACAGGCACCGTGATCGACGAGAACGGCTTCGCCTTCCCGGCTCCCGCCGCGACCCCGGTGCAGGCTGCTCAGCCTGTGCAGGTTCAGGCGCAGCCTGTCGCTACTGCGGCTCCTGCTACGGCTGCACCTCAGGCTCAGCCGGTCGCGCAGGCTCCCGCGCAGCACACCGAGACGCAGGAGGAGATGATCGCCCGTCTGATCCGTGAAAACGCGGAACTCAAGGACGCCGGCTCCGCAATCGGTGCACCCGCGCCGGGCAACCCCTGGGCAGATAACGGCCAGGAAGCCGAGCCCGCCGGTATTACGTACCGCGGCTGAGAGCGGCAATTCACCATGACCCCGATCGGACATCTGACCATGCAGACATCGCGTTTCACGCGACCCGCAACAGGTGCCTGGTCGGGGTCGTCCTCTTTCCCGATCGTTCCCGACCACAAAGGCCGCCGATGACCTTCGCTGACCCCCGGGGTACTTCCCCGACTTCTACCACAACCCGGCGATCCGCTCATTGGCTACAACATCCCGCTGGACGGTCTCCGGCCAGATCGGTGAAATCAACTCCGACGACCCTGAGAAGGAGCCGACGCGGAAGGCTCCGATCGACATCCGTCACCTCCTTGAGGGGTGCAACCCCGGCTGCCGCCACGTCGGCCCGCTTCGCGGTGCCTGGGCGATCGACGAACAGTGCCTCCTCACCCTGGACGAACTCAGCACACGACTTCCGGCGGCGGCGAACTGCGCGTTCTACCTGCGCGCTGCGACCAACGGCCTCATCGTCATCGACATCGAGAAGACCTGCCCACCGGAAATAGCGCAGCAGCTGCTCGCCTTGCCGGGAATCCTCTACACCGAGGAGTCCATGTCCGGATTGGGCTACCACTTCGTCGCGCCACTGCCCGCCAACTTCAGCGCCTTCCCGATCGGGGCCGGCAAGCGCAAGCTCCAGGAAGAGCACGGCTGGTACGAAATCCTGATCGACCATTGGTGCACGTTCACGCGCCGCCCGGTCGCGGCCGACGTCCTTGCACACGCACGAAGCACCGCCGTGATCGAACCCGAGTTCGCGTCGGTGGCTGACCTCTACGCCTCATTGGCGGAAAAGGCGAAGGCCAGTGCCCAGGTGGCAGCCGTCCGCACCTCAGTCGAGATCCCCGAGATCCCGCACGCCAGCACCATCATCGCCAAGGCCGGCTCAGGGCACAGCGCCGCCTCAAAACGCTCGATGATTTCCACGGCGACTATTCGCGATGGGAGTTCTCCGTTCTCGGCACGCTGTACCGGGAGATGCTCAGCCCGCTCATCCAGTTCTCCGGACAGACCGGGTATTCGCAGAACGATCGCGCCTGGCTGCTCTACCAGGCCGCTGTCGAAGAGCTGCCCCATCGCCCGAAACACAACGAACGCCGGAACAACCGCCCCTTCCTGCTCGATCGCGCCGCGGCGATGGTCGCCAGCCAGCACGCGAAGTGACCCTTCGTGCTGCCTCTCAGGTCCTCGACCTGAATACAACACCGCACCACCTTTCCAGTCGCATTCTCGCCCAAACACAAGGACCCAACCATGCGTTTCAATGACACCCTGTCCGAAATCGTCCGCCAGGACCTCGAGATGAGCATCGTCCCCGCCCTCATGGGCGAGCCCGGCATTGGCAAGTCCTCCTGGGTCGAGTCGCTCGCCTACTCGATGAACACCAAGGCCTTCACCCTCGCGGTGAACCAGATGGCCGCGAAGGAAGACCTCACCGGCGCGCGCCTGGTGCCCTACACCAAGCCTGACGGCACCGAGAGCCACAAGCAGGTCTTCTACCCGCACGACGTTGTCCAGCAGGCGATCGACTACGCGAAGCAGAACCCGCGCGAGTGGCCGATTCTCTTCTGCGATGAGATCAACCGCACGACCGCGGATGTCACATCAGGCATCCTCACGATGATCACCATGCGCCGGCTCGGCCGCGAGGACCTCCCCGACAACCTTCGCATCCTCGTCGCCGGAAACGACAAGGGCAACGTCACCACCCTGGACGAGGCAAGCTCTCGCGATTCTCGATCTATCGGGTCGAGCCCGAGGCGGCCACGCTCATCTCCATCCTGGGTGACGACATGAACCCGTGGGTGAAGAAAGTCCTCACGCAGTTCCCGGCGATGGTCTTCCAGAAGTCGATCTCCGGCATCGTCGCTGCCGATGGCGCGGACGATGACGACGACAACGCCACCGCCTCGTTCGCCGAGCTGTTCGATTCCGGTGAGGAGATGAACCAGCTCACCACCCCGCGAACCATCGACAACCTGTCGCGCTGGCTCAACCGCGCCGAGCGCGACCAGCTGGCCGCTACCTCGCCATGCCGACCACGATCGGCGATCGCGAGACCACGGTGCTGAACGAGGTCGTCGAGTCGCATGTCGGCAACACCCGTTCGCCGTGCAGATCGTCGCGGCCATCGCCGAGGATCTGGCGTCCGGCTCCGGACAGCACACGTCCAACCAGGTCGTCGTGCCGAAGCCGAACTGCTACGCCGACCTGAAGGCGGCGCAGTCGATCACCGATCTCGCCGCAATGATCGCCGGGCTGACCGACACGGAGAAGTCCGGGTCGCTGCTCTACGCGCTCAAGGAGCGCGAGGACAACACCCGCCTCATCGAGCAGCTCGCCGCGCACACGCACCAGATCGAGGCTGCGCACACGCGCACGCTCTTCGAGATGGTCTCCGCCCACCAGGCCGACACGCAGAACGTCGAGGCCTTCCTCAACAGCGGTACCCCCGTCGCGGACGCCGTGAAGCCGCTGCTCTCGGCCTTCCTCTGATCCGCAATCCGCACTCCGACCTCTGAAAGGAGAGGACCGCCATCATGACGATCACCGTCACCAACCAGAAGCCGGCAGTGCTCGACCCGGTCCACACGATCACCTGCACGGGCACCTACGATCCGATGCCGGCGATCACGAGCGCAATCGCGGATCCGCTGCGTACGCCGCTGAACCCCGCAGCCCCTGCGAACATCACCGACGCCAAGGGGCACGACCTCAGCGGCGGGATCGAGCAGGCACTGCTGGCGTGTCTCGGTGACACTCTGGTGCCCGGGGCCGAGGACTTCATGAAGGAGCTGCTCGGCCAGACGATGGTCAACTACGACCAGACGACCCCGCTGCCGGTGGGGGAGCTCTTCGCCGCACAGGCCGGCCGGAAGCACAAGCTTCCGGCCCCTGTGCTGGGCAAGGTCGTCTACACCGCGCGCGAGGACGTGATCCCCAGCGCCAAGGGCTGCTGTCGGGCTCCACCGACGCCGACCTGTTCTTCGCCTCGCTCGCCTACGCCTACCACCCCGACACCCTCGGGTTCTGGTTCCAGTCCGAAATCGCGTTCGATGACTTCAAGGCCTGGTTGGCGCAGCAGGTGCAGACGATCAGCTCGGCGCTGCCCGCTGGGACGATCAAGCTTCTCGGCGACTTCGCCGCTCTCGAGCTCAAGAGTCTCACCGAGTCGCTGCTGCTGCGCCAGGACGACACCGACAACAACGAGGAGCTCTCGTTCGCCCGCCTCGTCGTGCACCTGCTCATGCAGTACGTCGAGCTGCAGAATGTGCAGCAGGCCCAGCCCGGCGGCACACCGGTCACCTCAGGCGTTCTGCCGTTCACCGTGGGCGAGCTGTTCTGCCCGAAGTCGCTGGTGTTCGTGAACGCCGAGGCCCATGCCCGGGCACGCCCGGCAAGGTGACCGCCGAGTGGGGCATCATCAACAAGTCCCTGTCGTCTCCAGTGAAGGTGGTCTCGAACAAGAACCTGTCGAAGCTCACCGCGATGCACCGTGCGACCGCCCGTGCCCAGGCGCAGGCCGCCACCCAACAGGCCGGCGCGCCGGCGACGCGCTCGGCTCAGGTCGTGTTCCGCAAGCAGGCTCCGACGAAGCTCGATTTGTTCGCAGCGCTCACCCGGGTGTTGAAGCGGATGGGCAAGGTCAACCGTTCGCAGAACATCTTCCGGAAGTCGAAGACCACGTTCCTGAAGGCGAACCGCCGTGACCCGGACGACTACAACAAGCCTGGCCGGATCACCTCGGTGAGCTACATGCCGGACATCCACATCTACGTGGATACCTCCGGCTCGATCACCGAGGCGAACTATCAGGAGGCGGTCCTGATGCTCATCAAGATCGCCAAGAAGCTCAACGTGAATCTCTACTTCAACTCGTTCAGCCATGTGCTCTCCCAGGAGACGCTGCTGAAGGTGGAGAACAAGTCGGTCACGCAGATCTGGCAGGAGTTCCGCAAGGTCCCCAAGGTGGACGGCGGAACGGACTACAAGCAGATCTGGGACTACATCAATGCCAGCGCGGTCCGCAAGCGCCGGCTGAGCCTGGTCATCACCGACTTCGAGTGGCGCGTCCCGAGCACTCGCGAAGACCACCCGAAGAACCTCTACTACGCCCCGTGCGGGGTCATGGACTGGGATTCGATGGTCCGCTCCGCGAAGCACTTCGCCAAGGCCATGAAGCACATCGACCCGACCGTCCCGCAGCGCCTGCTCGGGATGATCGTCTGATCGGCCACCTCTGAACGGCGGCGTTGTCCATCCCGACAGCGCCGCCGTTCTCATTCCATCAACCCTGAACGATTCAATCGATGCTCCGATTCGGGCGTCCAATCATGCAAGGAGATTCCCATGGGTCTGTCCAACTTCACCGGCCACAGCGACGACGACGCATCTTCGTCCAACGGCTCCGGCGGCGGGCCCGCGTTCCTCCCGGCTTCCCGATCCCCGGCATGCCCATGGGCGGCGGCCAGCCTGACGACGCAGCCGCAGCCGAAGAGATGCTCGTGAACTACAACGAGCGGTTCGCCAACGCCGAGCCAACGCTCTTCCGCGACCGGCTCATCGAGCAGCTGCTGTCCGTCCTCATCGGCAAGACGAAGCCGAACGCCCTGCTTGTCGGCCCCGCCGGCGTCGGCAAGACGAAGATCGTCGAAGACATCGCCCGGCGCATCGCCCTCGGCGACACGCTCATCCCGGACCAGCTGAAACACCACACGGTCTTCGAGCTGCCGCTCTCGAATCTCGTCGCAGGCTCCTCGCTCGTCGGCGCGCTTGAGCAGAAGGTGAAGTCGATCGTCGACTATGCCTCGGATCCCAAGAACAAGGTCATCCTGTTCATGGACGAGGTGCATCAGCTCACCAGCGGCTCCGAGAGCGGCACCTACGGAAAGATCGCGCAGATCCTCAAGCCCGCCATGGCGCGCGGGGACATGCAGGTCATCGGCGCGACGACGACACAGGAAGCCCGCACGCTGGACGACGATCCGGCGTTCAAGCGGCGCTTCTCGCGTCTGGTCGTCGACGAGATCACGCCGGAGCAGACCGTCGAGGTCCTGGGCAAGATCCGTCCGGGCCTGCTCGCGCACTACACGCGTCAGATCAGCGTCTCCGATGACGTGCTCACAACTATCGTCCGGATCGCTGACGAGAACGTGAACACCGGCTCGGGCTCCCACCGGCCCGACAACGCCATCACGCTGCTGGACCGTGCGATGGCCGACCGTGTCCTCGAGCAGAAGCGGCTCATCGCCACGGCGCAGGCCGCCGGCGACACCACCACCGTGCAGGCGCTGCAGGCGATCCCGTGCGTACCCCTCACCGAAGCCCGTGTCACCGATGTCGCCCGGCGCATGCTCACCGGCAACACCATGAAGCACAGCTTCGATGTCTCGGATCTTGCTGCGACGCTATCCCAGCGTCTAAAGGGTCAGGACTCGATCCTCGACACCTTGGTCGACCGCGTCGCGCGCGAAGAACTGAACGTCTTCCCCCGCACGGTGCCGATCGCCTGGCTGTTCGCCGGCGCTTCCGGTGTGGGCAAGACCGAGACCGCGAAGATCATCGCCGAGCAGATGACCGGGCAGGAGCCGATCATCCTGAACATGACCGAGTTCCACCACGAGTCGTCGATGTCCCGGATCGTCGGGGCTCCTCCCGGCTACATCGGCTCGAACTCGAACGCCGAGCTGCCGTTCGACTCGCTCGAGTCCAACCCGCACCGCGTGATCCTGCTCGATGAGTTCGAGAAGGCCGACCGCGCGGTCCAGCGTCTGTTCCTGCAGGCGTTGGACGAGGGCTTCATCACCACGGCCCGCGGGAAGAGGATCGACTTCTCCAAGGCGCTCGTCGTCGCGACGACCAACGCCGCGCGCGAGTCGCTCGACGGCAAGCAGACCGGCTTCAGCGTCGGCCCGAAGACAGTCTCGCACCGGAGCCTCAACACGGCGCTGGCGCAGTTCTTCGACGCTGAGCTGCTGGGCCGCTTCTCGCTGGTGGTCGGCTTCAACCCGATCGACGAGCAGATCTACGGCCAGATCCTCGCTTCGCACTACGCACAGCAGCGCGAGCGGATCATCGACGCCCGTCCCCGGCTCGCCCAGGCGCTGCCGGCGGACATCCCCGTGGATGAGCTCGCAGCGCTGGTCGAGCAGACCTTCGTCCGTGAGCACGGCGCACGCCCGGCCGGGCGTGCGATCCGCACCTGGATCGAGGATCGGCTGCTCGCAGCCCAGGCCGCACCGCAGAATCCCGCCACGCCGCAGGTGACCGTCGCTGCGGTCGCCGACAACGCAGGGGAGTAGCCCGCAAGATCCGACCGTGGATCACCGCGCGCTGCCTCCGGCGCGCGGTGTTCGGGGCCTCACGGCCCCGACGGGTGATACCTGGAGAGCACAGAGGAAGTAAGGCCATCGGCTGTCTGATCGACAGTCGGTGGCCTTCTTCGTCTCAGTGGACAGCTCTTTCATGGACTCTTTCAAGTCCTATCAGATACGCATTGCCCCATCGTATCCGAGTGGGGAGAATGGTATTCATCGCCTTTCGCATCACCTATCGGGGTCATGCGACACGTCATTCAGTCTCTACTCACTCCGATCCAGAAAGCGCGTACCATGCCTCTCCTGCTCGACGACATCGATCTCACCACGGTTCAGGCCTCGACCAAGACCGTGGACCCCAAGTTCTTCTCCTCGAAGCTCACCGGCAACGGCAAGCACAAGACCGGCTGCTCCACAGCGAGCTGCGCCCCGCCGACAAGGCCGGCAACACCGCCTACAGCGCTCTGGCAATCGACCACATCACGAAGAAGGCCAGCACGACCCAGCACGGCATCACTGTCGTGTCCCTGCCGTTTGCGCCGCTGTTGCGCAGCGCGCTGACCGAGGCCGGCGGCTCGTTCACGATCGCGACCCCGCAGGCTGGCGACCGCTGCGTCATCGAGACCGGCTCGAACGACTGGGACGTGTTCTTCGACATGACACCGCAGGGCGCGAAGCTCTTCGAGGACGCCAACGGCAAGTCCAGCACCGGCGGCACCGCCATCTCCCGTGACTTCATCGTCCAGTACCGGATGGAGCTGTTCTTCGTGAAGAAGGGCACCGCGGAGCCGGTGCGTGTGCCGATCGTCTCGGCCACGACGGGTCCCCGCAACCACGACGCGGCCGTATTTCTCAATTGGGACACCGACCCCATGGGCCATGCTCACGCCTACATCGTCGAGGTGCTCCGCGCCGCGGGCCTGACGCACCAGAACCCTGATGCCCTGGCCGACTGGCTGACGAACGGCTTCAACGTCCACGATCGCATCGCCTGGCAGGCCGAGATCTGGGACTCCGAGGGCATCGCCGATGAGGTGAACGCCTACATCGACGGCCTTCCGTCGAACCCGGCGGACCAGCAGCTCAACGCGCTTGCGCTGCAGCTGCGGTACCTGGAGACGTACAACGTCCCGCTCGAGGCCTACCGCTCGATCCACAAGAAGATCGAGGGGTGTTCTCCGAGGGCATCGCGGCGGCGCTCTCCAAGCAGAACCTGAATCTGCTGATGAGCCACACCCTCTCGCACCTCGAGAACATGAAGCCCCAGCTCAACACGCCGGCCCAGCCGTCGACGCCTCCGGCGCTGCGTCCGGAGCTCTCGCACCAGCAGCTCTCCGGCGTCACCACGCATGAGCCTCTGGTGATGATGCAGGCCGGTGCCGGCACTGGCAAGAGCTCGGTGATCCTGGAACGCATCAAGTACCTCGAGGCCTGCGGCGTGCCGGCCTCGGACGTCACCGTCCTGTCGTTCACCAACGCGGCGGCCGACAACATCACGGCGAAGAATCCGAACGTCGGATCGATGACCATCGCCCGGATGATCAACGACATCTACAAGCTGAACCACCCGACGCACGAGCTGTCGAGCATCGACACGATCATCAACTCGATCGACATCTTCTACCCGACGGACAACTTCGCTGCTGGGCTCCGCATGCGCCTGGTGGAGGTCGCCCAGAACAAGACGGGCGCGTTCACCTCGCTGAACACCTACATCGAGAACCACTTCGACGAGATGATGTCACTGCTCGACACGATCAAGCAGACGTCCCTCGAGCTGGAGATCATCATCGCCTACCAGCGGATCGACTCGATGCAGGAGCCGGCCCACGTGCAGAGCAAGTACCTGATCATCGACGAGGTGCAGGACAACTCGATCTTCGAGTTCATCTACGTGCTGAAGTACATCACCAAGCACGCACAGTCCCTGTTCATCGTCGGCGACGCCAGCCAGACCCTGTACGAGTTCCGCTCGGCGAACCCGCGCGCGCTCAACACACTGGAGGGCTCGGGGGTCTTCTCGACCTTCAAGCTCACGACGAACTACCGGTCGAACCAGGAGATCCTGGACTTCGCCAACGTCGTGCTCGGCGACCTGGAGACCAACCAGATCGCCGGTATCCAGCTGCAGGCGAACTCGCTCGCCGTGCCGACGGCGAAGACCTTCCAGGAGAAGGTCACGCTCGACTACCGCGCGGTGCCCAAGCTGCGCGGATTCGTCAGCGAGGAGCTGTCGGGCATCGTGATGCACACGATCTCCCGGTACGTCGACGACTGCCTGGCCCGCGGTGAGCAGGTCTGCTTCCTGGCGTACTCCCGCATGGAGGTCGCGATCATCCAGCAGGCGCTTCAGCAGAAGTACCCGCAGCGGCACATCGCCTCGCTCGTGAGTGAGAAGGTCTTCTCGACCGACATCTTCTCGAAGTACATCAAGAACTTCTGGAACGATGTCCTCCAGGTCCAGCCCGCCAACGCCGCCTTCGTGGTGGTCCAGGGCATCAAGGACAACCTGGACAAGCTCACGCGCAACGCCGGAAACAAGAAGGTCGAGCAGGCCGTGCTCCGCATGGTCTCCAAGTGGTGGACCGAGAACGCTCCGGCTATCCGTGGCTGGGAGCAGCTCTGCATGCAGGGCTCGCTGTCCTACAAGGAGTTCTTCGAGCGTCTGCGGGACAACCTGCTCTCGTTCGAGATCCGCCACAATGCGGTACGGCAGAGCCTGACCAACCAGGCGAACCGTGAGCGCAAGGAGAAGAACGCCGAGTCGGGTGCCGATCTGCTCGTCTCGACCATCCACGGTGCCAAGGGCATGGAATTCGACAACGTCGTGATCCTGCACAAGGAGGACACCAAGATGTCGCAGGCATCGCGACGCGAGTTCTACGTCGCCTTCACCCGCGCCAAGAAGACGGAGTACATCCTCTCCTACGGCACGGTGAAGAACCCGCCGATCGAGTCGAGCTATGAGCAGATCGTCAACCTGCTCACCAAGCGCGACATCCAGAACGCCGCGCGCGCCGCCGGTGTCGACCCCGATCTTCTCGACGAGGAGACCGAGGACACCCTCAAGAAGGACGCGGCGGCGCTCGTCACCGCCTGATCGGCGCTGCCTCACCAACACAGGGCCACCGGGGATTCCGGTGGCCCTGTGTTGGTGCCCTTCACACTTTTGGCTCTCATCCTCCGAAAGCAATACCTCGTAAAAGCGAAGAGCCTCGCTCGCTCGAGGTCACTTCCATAGTGCTGCGCCGCCCGGCAAAGCAGTCGATCGACTTCTGACCATGAAGCCGAATCGGCCCCGCCGCCTGGTGTATCCAAGCGGCGGGCCGGCCTCTGTCTCAGGGCTATCGGGAGTCAGTCGGAACTGCGACTCATTCCCATTCAACTCGTATTCCAATAGGATCAACGTATGACCACTCCGAATAGCACCCCCGACAACACCACGCCGCTCGACGTCACCGTCATTCCCTACGAGCAGCTCAAACCGCACCTCGGCAAGATCATCACGCGCTTCCGCAGCGGGGAAGGCGAGCCTGTGTTCTTCGGCGTCGATGACGTGACCGCGGAGGCCGCGATCATCCCGTTCTCGGACTGGCTGCGCCTCGCCGCCCATGACGCCGAGAACGAAGAGCAGTTCCAGGCGGAGGTCGCCCGCCGGGTCAGAGAATCCGACGCTCGTCGCGCGGCCGGCGAATCCGAGCCCACGATGTCGCTGGACGAGTTCACCACAAGCCTTCGTGAGACCTGGAGCAAGGAGCAGCGCGGGAAGGATCGCGATGAGTAGCCGGCGCTTCAAGCTGCGGCCAGATCCCGGGTTCCGGCAGGACATGCAGTCCCTGTTCGACGCGGCGATGGTCAACCCCGGGGCCGCGAGGCCCGGCTGTACAACGTGACGATCGCCAAGCTCGCCGCCGTCCAGAGCGGTACCTACCAAGGACGAAGCACCTCTCGTTCATGCCGAGCTATGCCGATCTCTCCGATTGCTCGGAAGCCTATGTCGGCATTGACCCGAATGCGAAGCCGTCGCATCGCCTCATCTGGCGGACCCTTGCTCCTGAAGAGCCAGGCGGCCTTCCGATCCTGGAGCCCATCGTGCTCGGTGAGCGGGCGAACGGCAGAGCCTTCCACATCGCCGGACAGCGTCTTGGCCGCCCTCGCGGGGTCTCGCTCCAGGAGCTGGACTCCACCCCGGAGCCACTCGCCGACAAGTCGCATCTGCAGCGGGCACCGCGTTCGGAGCGTTCCGTTCCGCCCGTCAACGCCGCACGTCGCGCTGCACAGGCAAGGGCCAGGCAGAGCAATGTTCGACGGACGCAGAGCTACACGCCGTCGATCCCGATCGACTACGGCGACAAGGCAGGCAGCCCCGAATACGGCGACTGACACAGCCACGGCAGGCAGAGCCTGCCCGGGAGCGGCGGCGGATCCAATACGGATTCCGCCGCCGCTCTCTGTTTGGCCCATCTCTTCCTGACCCCACACGCGAAACGAGTCCGAGCATGACCACCACAGCAAGCCCGAAGCCCGAGAACCCGTACGCCTCGGCGTACCGCGGCTTCGTCGAGCAGACCGGAGACCACCGCCTCGTCGTACTGCATGACGACGGGCTGTACAAGCACCTGCGCGTCCAGGCCCCCGGCACCCGCATGTGGAGCTGGGACGTCACCACCTGGCCGGGCCACCTCGCGACTTCCGGCGACATCGCCGACGGCCTCGTCTTCACGCGCGAGCCCGACATGATCGGCTTCTTCACCAGCGCCGGCCGCGGTGACGACCACTACTACTCCGACGGAGCGCCGAGCATCGACGTGCGCTACTGGGCCGAGAAGCTCTGCGGTGGACGCTCGCTCGAGGTGAAGAAGTACGACGCTGACCGCTTTCTGCAGCTGGTGCGCGAGCACCTCGAAGAGAGTGAAGTCCTCGGCAACGAGGTTCAGGCCTTCCGCGAGAAGCAGCTCGCGCTCGTGAAGAAGATCCACGAGCTGCGCGGCCTCGACGACGACGCGATGCAGAAGCACTTCGAGGCGCACTGGGCGGCTCAGGCCCGTGCACGGCACACCGCCGCGAGCTCGTACACCACGCTCGCCCAGCAGGACCGTGACGCCGCCTCGGCGGCCAGCCGCCAGCTGTGGAGCACCGACGGCATCACGGACGAGCAGTTCGACGAGCTGATCGAGGAGTTCGACTGGTACGAGCTCGGCGACACCGACATCGACCAGCAGTCTCCGGTCGCGCGCCGCCAGGAGATCCTCGACGCCGCACGCTGGCACGCCGACAGTGAGTCAGAGGCGCACAAATGGCTGCAGGAAAACGAGGAGCTCGTCGGCTCCGACACCTGGGAATGGGATCTGCGCGAGTACGACATCCACTTCCTGTTCGCCTGCTATTCGATCGCGTTCACGACGAAGCTCTGGCGCGAACACCTCGCTGCACAGCACGCGGACGACCCTTTCGACGAGATCGTCCGCTCACAGTCGAAGTCGTGCGCAACCTGCCGTGACAGACCATCCCCGCAACGCAGAGCCCCGACTCGACCATTCATATGGTCGAGTCGGGGCTTTCTGTTCATCTATCAGCCTCTCTCGTAGACTAGTCGAAAAGACGATTCAATAGATAATGAGCCTGATTCGGATCCCGGGCAGACAAGGAGTTCTCATGTTTCACACCATTCGCCGCGGAGTCGCCGCCGTGAATACCACGCGCCGGATCGTCGCGCTCTGCATCATCGGCGGCGTCAGCGTTGGCACGTTCGTTGGCTGGGCGACCGGCTTCTTCACCTGGATCACCACCACCGTCACCCGCCTGTGGACTGAATTCACGACCTGGCTGCAGTCACCCTGGGGGATCGATCACATCATCGCGACGGCCGCCATCGTGCTCGGGCCGCTGGTGCTCATCTTCATCCTGATCATGGTCATCTCCGACGACTGACCAGCCCTTCGTCCGAACACACAAAGATCCCCGAGTGCAGATGCACTCGGGGATCTCTTTTTCTGCTCCGCCCAGATCGTCACACTCCGACGAGCTGTCGTTCATCTCGCGGAGAGTCCGACTCCTCCAGTTCGTCGTCCATGATCAGCTCGTCATCGACGTCCTCACCGTCGAGATGGCGGTTCACGCTGGGTGAGGCGGAGAACTTCAGCACCGAATAGTCGTCGATGTCCTGCTTGCCGAAGCGAACCTTGTGCCCCTTGTGTGCCTGTCGGTAGAAGCGGCCGAATCGCGTCAGCACGACCGTCTCGCCCTGCGAGACCGCTTCGGTCAGCTCGCCGAAGATTCCCTCGTAGATCGAGCTCACCGTCTTGATCGGCCACCCACTACGCGCCGCCACGCGGGCAATGAACTCCCGTTTCGAGATGCGCTGCTGTTCCTCGGTCATCGCCATGCCATACGTCCTGCCCTACTCTCTATCCTGTCTCGTTTCGAGTCCCTTGCCGCACAATGTTCCTCGAAACCTCTCTCTTCGCCTTGTAAACCAGTCTATCCGAATGACCTCTCGAATCGTCTAATTCATGATTCGAGAGGTCATTCAACGGATGCCGGAACCTGGCTCAGAACTCGAAGCCCGGGTCCAGCTGGTCCCGCAGGTCGCGCTGCTCGATGTCGACCGTCTCGGCGTCCTTGATCGTCCGCCGGATGGTCTTTGCCGACGTCGCCTCGTGTTCCTCTTTGACCGCCTGCTGTTGCTCGGCCCGAAGGCGGGCGTCGTTGAGCTTGCTCCGATATTCCGTGACCCCCGACATGAACCCCTTCACGAAGGCCTTCGCTGCCGACTCCGGCCGGTGCTGGAGCTGCCGGGCCTGCTCCCACTTCTGACGGTCCTCGACCGTCACGAAGCCGAAGCCACCGGCGACCTGGGACTCCCGAGGGAGTCCACCCTTCTGCTGCTGACTGCTCATAGTGCTCAGCCTTCCTTCTCGTAACTGTTGTTCTCGGCAGGCTGCTCGATCGGGATCGACGGCTCGTATTCACGGGCCTTTGCTGCAGCCTGATGGCGGGCCTTCACCGACAGCACAGCATCGCGCGCCGACGTCGATCCTTCAAGGGCTGCGTGCTGCCCTGCCCATGCTGCCTGGGCATCCAGAGACGCATGGCCGAATCCCTGCGCGACTGCACCTGTTGCCGGGAGCCCCCGTGCAACCTGCTCGTTCGTGGCCTGCGCAATCGCGTCCGAGATACGCTCGTCCTTTCGTGCCGCTCCTGCACCGCCTCGGCGCGCGCCGCCTTCGCACTCAGCGCTGCGCCCGCCACGCCACCGGCTGCTCCAACAGCCACCGTGCCGAGGTCTGGGACCACCGAACCAACGGTCGCCCCAGGCCCGCGCCCTCGATCGCGCCCCTTGCCCGCCCCGGCGAGGACCTTCTTCCGCAGTCCTCGCTGCTCACGCTGTTCGGCCTCGACCGCGGGCTTGCCCCTCTCGAGTCGCTTGCCGTTCTTCGACACCACCGCCTGGCCCATCGTGCGACCGGCCTTGGTAGCGAGCTGCTTCCGTGGTCGTGATTCAGCCATGTCCTCGTCCTTCCTTCGTCATTGGTGTCATCCGGCTCATGGCTGGTATTCGTGATCGTCGGCCGGCTCCGGGCCGGCTTACCGCCTGGCGGCTCTGCTGCTGGCTGGCTGCGCCCCTCTCGCGTGATGCCCACTCGTTGTAGGCACCGACCGGATCAGCGGCCACCCTCGTCGAGAAGTGCCCGAACTTCTCGCCGTACTGTGCATGCCACGCCTGTGCGAACTCGGGATACGACTCGTTGACCGCATCCAGAGCATCCATGTAGGCGAACGAGTACTGCTGGCGCTGCTGCTCCGCGCTCAACCCGTCCGCGGTCATGGTGGCCTGCATCGTGCGTGCCTGGAAGAGCCGTTCCGGCATCACGCCGGGCAGCCCCTCGCCGTCAACCTCCTGAACACGGCCATGCAGCCGAGCATGTAGCCAGCCAGGTCCTGGTTGAAGGCATTCATGTCACCACGGGCCGCGGCCTCCGACATGGTCATCGCCATGACCCCGCCCATGCGTCCTTGTGCTCCTCGGCACCCATCTGCGACCGGAGCGTGAATGCGCCGACCACTCGCGGTCCGTTCGGCGTGTCCTGATACCGGGTCGGATCCACGGGCCTGCCCGTGTAGGCCTGGTAGTCACCACGCCAGACACGCTGCACCCGATCCGTCCCGGCAATCCGCTCCTCGTGCGGAGGGGACATGCGCTGGGCACCGTGGCTGAAGCCATCAACCATGACCTGAACGCGAGGGTCCTCACGCATCCGCTCGCCAGCACGACCCGGGACGACTCTGCGACTTCCTCGCGGGTCAGGCCGTCCTCCTCGCACTGCCGGTACAGACGGCTGATCATGGTGTTGTAGCTCTCCATGATCTCTTCAGCCTGTGCACCGGGCTGCCGGAGCGCCGCGAACGCGTTCTCGGTGAGCGCGACCTCGGTCATGCCCGCCGAGCGCGGCGTGAACATCTCACGATGCCCACGCTCGCGGAACTTCAGGTCGTCATAGCGCTTCTGCCACCGCTTCGACACGTAGTCTTCGACCCGAGCCTCCTTGAGCAGCTTCTTGCCCTGCGTGGCACGCAGTTCGTTCTGCTCCGGATGCCCCGGTTCCGCCGGTCGGCCTGCCCCGCGGCCCAGTCATGCGTCTTCTGGGCCTTCTGGTCGATCCGTTCCTGGATAGAGGCCTTGACCGGAGCGGCCTTGTCCTTCACGACCTGACGGAACGTCGGCGACATGAGGTACATCGCCGAGAGCGTCGACATCACCCGGACCACGGAGGCCGTATTGACGCCCTCCTGCAGCGGACGCATCGCGCTCGTGACCATCATCTGACCGTAGACCCGGTGCATCGCGCTGAGCTTTTCAGTGCGCTCGTTGTCGTTGAACCCGGCACGAGGATGTCCGACTTCCGCAGCGACTCCATGTACTGTTCGCCGGCGGCCTGGATGTTCTCACGGAGCAGCTTCAGCTCGTCCCGCTCGCTCAGATCCTTGCGATCGTTCATCGCCTTGCGGGCCGCCGCGCGGCGGCGCGACTGTTCATCGCGCCGCCGCTGGGCACGGGTGTTGAAGAACCCCCGTGCCTGCTCGCCCCAGCCAGGGCCAGATGACTGGTCTTGATCGACCTCCCACCACTCGGCATCGATCGGCGGCTCAGTCCGTGCCGAGCCGGAGTACTGCGGGTACACCGGCTGAAGCACGAGCTCGCCCGTCACCGGAAGCGACTTGCGCCCGCGTCCGGCACCCTGGTTGTTGTCATCCGCCATGTCTCTCAGCTCCCCATCTCGTAGTCGGTGTCCGAGTCCGTGTTCACGGCTCGATGTCGATCGACGGCCGGTAAGTCTGCGCCGTCGTGCCTGCCTGTCGCGTGGATCCCACGACGACTGCGTGCTGCGACCGGCGACGGTCGCCGCGGGCCTGCGCGCCGATGTGGCTCTCCGCCATGACATCCCGCTTTATCAGCGTGTCGGCGATGGCCTGCTCGGCGCTGCGCTCCTGGCCCAGGTCCTGCAACTGCTCTGCCGAGAGCGTCCGCGCACGACGGGTCGGAGCCGAGCAGAACTGTTCGTTCTTCTCGCCGTCGTAGAGGTTCTCGTGGTTGTCCGCCGCGGCGATCAGGTCCTCCAGCGTGCCTCCATAGGCCATGCGGTCCATCAGCGAACCCTGCAGTGACGTGTCGACCTCCAGGTTGCGCACGCGTCCCGACTTCGGATCGGCAAGAGCCTTTGCCACCCGCTCGACGTACTCGGGGTTGACCGTGACGTTGAAGCCGTCCTTCGCGTTGTAGAACTCGATGAACTGCGCCGCCCACTGCTCCTTCGTGGCCTGCACTGCCTCGCCATCCTCGAAGACCGGACGCCACTGGCCCGGGCCAAGGTGCTCGAGCAGACGCCCGCGCCACAGATCGCGTCCCGGACCCTGGAGCATCTCGTACTTGTGCTTGGCCTCGCTCGCGTCGTGCTTTGCCTGGAGAATGCTCTGGGTGACCGGATAGGTCATCTCGAGCACGGCCTTGAGGTCCACGTTCCGCAGCGCACGGACCGCTCGCTGCGAATACGAGCCGCCGAGACCGGTGCCGTGGGACTTGATCGCGGTAGCGAACATCGACGCCTCCTGGTCCTGCTGGTTGATTCCGGAACGGCCGCTGCGTCCGCCGAGGTAGCGGGCGTAGTCCATGAGCTTCTCGCGATTGCCCTTGGCTCCGGTGACCACGCAGACGTCGCGCACGCTGTTCAGGTGCGTCTGCAGGTCATCGAACCGCAGCGCCGTTCCGAACTCGTCGCGCTGGGCGTAGCGGTAGAAGTCGCCAAGGCGGCGCGCGATGTCGGCTCGCGCTTCGCGCTTCTCCGGGCTGTCAACACCAGGAGCACGCTGTGCTTCGTTCGCCTCGGTCTGCAGAGCCGCCACACCGTTGGCGAGGAAGGGGTCCTTCGACACCGCGACCTGCGTGTCGAGCGAGACCTGCATGGCCAGCGGGTGCTCGCCGTTCTTCACGACGCCCGTGTCCAGCAGGTTCGCCGGCACGGAGAGCTTCTCCATCGCCTCCTGCTTGGCCGCCTCGCTGTGCAGCTTCACGACCGCGACCGCGTCGCCGTCGAAGTCGCCGTCGAAGCACTGGTCCATGACCGGGTTGATCGCGACGCCGGTGAGGCGCTCGTCGATCGCCACGCGCATGTAGCGCAGGCCCGCATCGCGCAGCACCGGATCGCGCCAGATCAGCGCATGGTCGCCTTCGGCGAGCCCCAGCTGCTCGGCCATAACCGGCGACAGCGCCACCTGGTCGATGTCCAGTCGCGGATCCGCGGTCCACACGGCCGTAGCCGAATCGGAGAGCCGCGAACTCATGAGCCCGGACTTGAAGGCGTTGTGCTTGCCGGAGAACACGCGCTGCTCGAGGTCGGTCGTGATCGACTCGAACTTCCGCTGCGCATGCGACGCCGCCTTGCTCATCTCCTCGGTCAGCTCCTGGCGCACGCGCTGCGTCACCTGGCCGGCCGCGAGCTTCTCCTGCGCGGCACGGTACCGGCAGGCCTGCTCGTGGATGTCGAGGTAGCGGTTCGTGTAGTCGTGCGTGACGGAACTGCCGTCCTCGAACTCCTGACCGGAGCGAAGGTGCGAGGAAAGCACCGGCATCTTCCACGACGACGCCGTGACCTGCTCGGTCTGTTCGCCGGTGGGGTACTTCAGCGGGAACGGGATCTCCAGGTCACCACCCTTGTCTCCGATGAGCTGGCCGAAGGTCTTGCGCATCGTCGAGATGAGCACCACGCCCTTCTCAGTGCGCGCGAGCTCAGGCATCGGGAAGAAGCGGCGCTCGGGCCGCTCGTCGCCGGCGTCATGGCTCAGACCCGTATGGTCCTCGTCGCGGCCGACCACGCGCAGCGTACCGTCCGATTCCATGTCGAGCCCGACGCTGAGCATGAACTCGCGCAGATTCGCCTCGGCTCCGCTGTTGTGACCATAGAACTCGCGCATGATCGCCGGGCAATCCTGCGCGCCGAGCGCCCAGGCCAGCTGCGAAGAAGCCTTCCGGCCCTTGCCGGAGAGCACAGCCTCGTCGTCGTAGACCTTCGTCTTCTCGTCGACGGCCATGTGCGTGACGATGAAGCGCATCTGGCCGATAGCACAGTTCGTCGTCCCGCCGCTCGGGTGCTGCAGATCGGAGCCCATCAACTTGTCGGCAGCCTCGGGCTCGACCTCCTGCGGATCCAGACCCGCGGCAACGGCAACCCGGACACGCTCCCGGTCCTCCGCCAGCGTGCCCATCAGCTCCCGTCCTGAACCGGCGTTGCGGCGCGAGATCAGCGAGAACGGGCTCATCACCACATCCATGTCGGGGTTGGCCTTGAACCAGGCCACCTCCTTCTCCAGATCCAGCGCCTCGGCCTCCGCAAGCGGCCTGTCCCTGTCAACGACCAGCGACACGACGCCCTTGTTGCCGTGCAGGTCCGAGAGCTTGTCGCCGACCACGAGGGAGCGCAGCTCGCCGCCGACACCGCGGATCTGGTTCGCCTCGGCGAACTCGCGGCTGATGACGATCGGATCGTCGGCAGTCCACCCGCCGAAGGTCATCATCGCCGTACCAGTGGGCGTCGTGATCTTGGAGGACTGCATGAGCGTCGAGGCCGTCATCTGCTCGCGGTCGAACGGATCGAAACGCAGCGTCTCCAGTTCCGGCCGGTTCATCAGCGGCGCACGCGCGCCCGACAGCACAGCTGGGTCGCCCGGGACGATCCGACCATCGGGGGAGACCTGGGCGTCCTGGGTGAGGTAGCGCACGATACCCTGGTTGGTCGCTCCGCCGGTCATCACCGGGTCGAAGTAACCGGCAGGGGCTGCGATGCCGTTCTGGTCGGTGCCCGTGAGCACAGCCATGTTGCGGCCACCGGTCAGCTTCCAGGCATCGAAGTGGTTGTCGTCGGCGGGGTCTGCCTCGCTCTTGGTCGCCTGGTGCTCGGCGTACACGGTCGAACCCTGCTTGATGCCGTTGCTGTACCGCACCCGCTTCGCCTCGGTCGCCAGGATCGACGCCGTCCACGAATCGAGCTGGCCCTCGGCATCCAGCGAACGCTCGATGAAGTCGAGCGGGTGCTTCGTGCCGTACAACTGCGAGTACACGCGGTTCAGGCTCGAGCCCTCGCCGGCCTCGCTGCGGTTCGTCAGGAGGTCGTTGGCGATCTGGTACTCGATGCGCTCGGTCATCGCCTGCTCGTAGCCGCGCAGCAGCGTGCGCTCCTCGACAGTCTTCGTCTCACCGGGCAGCTGGGCCGCGATGCGGGCCTCGTAGCCGGGCACGATGAGTCCGTTGTCGCCGCCGACGAATCGCGTCACGATCTCGCCGTGCTCGCCGACATCGAAGACCTGACCGATCTGGCCGGTCACCTCTGAGGTCGAGCCGTTGCGGCGCATCTTCTCCGCCGTCCAACGGATGACGCCCTGGTCGTCGATGAGCACCTCCGTAGGCTCCGTGGCGTTGCGTGCCAGGCTGACCCAGACGGTCTCGCCGATCCGGCGGATGAACGGAGATTCGTGCGTGTCGATTGGCGTCGCCCTCTGCTCGTCGAAGCGAACGAGGCGGTCCTTGAAACGGTCGGTCTGGAAGCCGACACCCATCATCTCGCTCGGATCGATCTCGGCACGGCGGAGAGCTGCTGCCAGATCGTCGAGGTTCGACCACTGCCCCTTGGCACTGGTCATGAAGCGGGCAACGCGCATCGGATCGAAGCGCTGGTCCAGCATCTCGTCACCGACAACACGGATCTCCGGCTCCCAGGTGCCCACAAGCTCGTCGAGCACTTCGTCCGCGTGTGCGCGCACCGTCTCTTCCGGCGTGCCACCGTAGACGAGATTGCCGGCATCGAGCGACTCGCTGCCGTCACCGACCTGGAGCTCGCCGATCATGCCGAGGCGCTCCTCGTACATCTCCTGGGTCGCGCCGGGGCGCAGCAGGTGAGCTCGCTGTCCGACCAGGACGTCCCAGTAGGATCGCAGGATCGCAGCAACCTCGGGTCGCTGGAGAGTGCGGGGATCTCGAACTCGACGATGTTCAGGCCTTCGGCACGCTGGTCCTCGAACGAGGCGAGGAGCCCGTCGACGTCGAGAGAGGCCGCGAGATTCTCACGCGCCGTCCGCACGGCCGTGGCCATGTACTCTTCCGCTGCCGCCCGACCGCCCTCGGTGGGGTTGTAGAACTCCGGAAGCGTCCGCTCCTTGCCTTCGCGGCGGAGCATCACCAGCGAACCTTCACGCGGGCGCTCACCGGGCACGCGGTACTCCTTCACGGCGAACATCGAGTCCTTCGCGCCGTGGTAGTTGTCTTCGACCTCCGTAGGCTCGAGCGGGCTCTTCGCCGTAGTGCGGATCATCTCCGTGTGCGTCGGGCCAAGCGTCCCGGCAAGCAGTTCCGGCCGGTCCTGCCGTGCCACGGCCTGGCCCTGCGCAAAGCGCAGGAGATCCACGGCCTCGGCGGGCGTGGGGGAGTAGACCGCCGCGTCCTTGCCGACCTTGTGGTTCGTGGAGTAACGAACGATCGCGCCGTTGTCGTAAATCATCGCGCCGGCGTAGTCCTCGCGCTCACGCGGTTCGGTGAGACGGATCTCCATACCGGTGCTGGCGATCCGGGCCTTGAGCTGACCAGGGTTCCGGTCGCGCAGCACCTCGTAGTCGAGGCCCTGGGCCTGCAGCTCATGCAGCATCGCCAAGGAACGCTCGAGTGCCGCCGTGGACATGAAGCGGTTCCGGTCGATCCGATTGGTGCGCGGGTCGCGTCCTCCGTCGATCGCCCACTGGCGAACCTGCTCGTACTCCTTGACGCTCATCGAATCGCGAAGCGCGGTGAGGCCGGAGGCGTCCTCGTCGGTCATCGCCGGTCCTGCCTCGATCATCTGCCCCTCGGCGTCGACGACCCACAGCATCATCTGCCCGTGCTCGCCATCGGCGGCCCGGCTCGTCTCGCCGTCGAGGATCTCGGTGATCGTCTGATCCGGGAGATACGCCAGCGACGTGCCGACGTTCTTGACCGTCGCTCGCTGCGACCACTCCGGATCGTAGGGGCTGATGGGCAGAGCCGCAGCACCCTTGGCGTGCTCACCCAGGCCGACCTCGCGCATGAACTGCGCCTGCAGCCGCTGGAAGAGCGGATCCGCGCCGGCGTACTCATCGAACACAGCCTCGGCGCTTGGCACCGACTCCTGGATCGAATCATCCAGCGCGGTCAGCAGAGCGGTGACGCCCAGCCGGTGGTCGGCCACCGACATCCCCTGCTCGGAAAGACGCTCATCCATCCGCTGGCGGATCCGCTTGGCCTGGGAGATCGGGATGACCTGCCCCGTCTGCTCCCGCGCCTGTCGAATGGCCTCATGCGTGACGTACTCGTAGAAGTACCGTCGCAGGCCGTGTCCCTTTTTCATCTTCTATCGCCTCCATTGGAGTGATCGGATCATAACTGTCATATAGATCCTATCCGACCATTCCGAATGAGGCCAGAAATGGGATTAATGCGAGTCGAGGGGATTCCGAATCGCAGTCAGGCCGCCCAATACAGCAGCACCGCGCGACCGGATCGGGTCACGGGGGTCACGGGGTGCTGTCATTCCTGCTCGATCAGGCGTCGCGGAGCATCTCCTGGGCCATCGCGCGGTCGAACGCTCCGTCAGCCAGGTGCTCCCACGTCGGCAGCGAGGCCAGGAACTTGTAGAAGTGCGCCGAGATCTCCACCGTCGCCAGCGCCTGCAGGCCTTCGGCGTTCAGCTCTTCGTCGGCGTACACCCGCGAAGCGTCGTCCTCCGCCGCCGCGTTCAGCTTCGCCGCGGCCTCCGTGAACGAGGCCGACCGCGTGGGCGTGATGTACGCATACGCTCCGTCCGCGCTGCGCAGTGATCCGTCGCCGCCGACCGAGAAGTTGTCCCGGTCCTGCTGCAGCTCCGTCAGTGCGGCCTTATATCCCTCGGTGAACTGGATGTCCAGGCTCTTGATCTTCGCCGCGCCAGACGGCGAGACGAGCATGTCCTGGCTGATCGTGCCCTCGGCGTAGATCTTCCGCGCCTGCTGCGCAGCCAGGGCACCCTTTTCGGCGACCGCCGCGGCGACCTCCACGTTCTCCACGACCTGATCCTCGTCGAACATCATCGCCGAGGCGAAGTCGTCGGAGTCCACCTCGATCGGTGCATGCGGGTCCCTGCCTTCCTTCACGTTCGCCAGCATGTGCACGATCTCCATGACCGCATCCGCGTAGGTGTCGGGTCCAGACGGGCGATGTCGACGTCCTTGTAGCCGTAGCTCTCCTGGTAGATCGTCTTGGCGTTGGCCGCGTGCACCGACTGCCCCAGCCTCTTGTAGAACATCTTCTGGAAGTCCGGCTGGTTCATCCGCACATCGAACTCCATCGCCGAGCTCAGCGTCGGGATCGTCTGCAGCGAGTAGTCGTTGCCCGGGTGGATCATCTTGGCGTCGGTGCGCAGCAGCTTGTACGACATCGGCAGGATGGTCTCGTTCCTGTTCCAGACCGGCGCGTCGCCGGCACGGAAGACGATGCTGTTGCGCTCGGGGATGAACGCCATGTTGTTGTATTTGATCAGCGGCTCTTCCACGGTGCTCTTCGTGTACGAGACCGGCCCTCCGTCCGGCCTCCGATCATCTTGTCGAGGTCCTGGCTGATCTGCTTCGAGTCGATGTAGGAGACGTGAGTCTTTCCCGACATCTTCTCCAGCGTCTCGATCATCGAATCGTCGGTGCTCTTCAGGAACACGATGTTCGAGGTGTTGCCCTGCACGATCTTGTCGACCGATTCGCCGTAGACGTCGCGCAGCTGCTGGAGGGTCTGCAGGATGAGCGTGAACTGCTGCTCCTGGCCGAGGCCGATCGAGAGCATCGTCTCGAAGCCGGAGATACCCTTACCCTCCGACTGCAGGTTGCCCAGCTCATCGAGCATGTACCGGGTCCTGTAGAGCGGCTTCTGATTGCTCTTCGTCATGTAGGACTGGTCGAACGAGACGTCGACGAGCTGCTTGACGAGAATGAGCACCAGCTTGGCGTACTGCATCAGGTGCGGCGGCGTCACCAAGAACACAGCCTTGGGCGACTCGCTGTAGCGGACCATCGTCTGCGTGATCGCACGCAGCTCGCTCGTGACCCGCTCCGGCGCACCGCCGGCGGAGAGGTCGAGGCGCTCTTCCTTGTACGTCGTGTCGCCGGGCTTGTACCCGGTGATCGCCCGTCCCGCTTGCCGCCCTCTCGCACCGGACGCAGCTCGCGCAGTACGCCGTTCTTCACGATCTTCTTGCCGGTGACCGGCTCGATGACGTAGTGCCGGCCGTTGAGCGAGAGCTGGTAGCTCTTCTGGAAGTGGAAGTAGAACGAGCGCACCAGCATCTTCGTCTGCGGGTTGATCAGCTCCAGCTTGAGCCAGGCCTCGTCGCCGGGGAAGATCCCCTTGAAGTTGTAGCGCGCCCAGCCCTCTCGGCCCACGATCTCCTCGTGGTCGAAGTCCTCGCCCAGGTCCTCCTGGAACATCGGATCCCTGTACGCCGACCACACGGCCTGCTTGCCAATGAGGTGGTCGCGCTTGACGTAGTTGTTCGCCAGACGCACTCCTAGGCGACGCGGGAAGGACAGGCCGGCAAGGTCTGTGTTCTGGGACGGCTTGCCCGAGGTGAGCGTCGAGATCGTCGGGTCAGTGAAGAAGCTCATGCCGGTGATGGCGATGCCGTAGACGCTCGCCAGCATCTTCTCGGCTCCGGCCATCGACCGAAGGGCGTTGTGCGCGTTGCCAATGAGCGTGCGCATGCTGTTCATCGGCAGGGCCTCGGTCGCGTTGAAGTAGAGCGTCAGCATGTCCTGCTCGGCCTTTCCCTCCCACAGGAACGCCTGACGCTGCGCTTCCGCCTGAGCTTCCTCCAGCTCATCCTCGCGGTCCTCGAATTCGCCTGCCTTGACCTTCTTCTCCAGCTCGGCCTCGGGGTTCTTGACCTTCTTCGAGCTCAGCTGCACAAACATCTGGTACGAGTTGTAGAGCGTGACCTTGCCCCACATGTCGTCGAGCTTTTGCTCGAGCGTTGCGGGGTCCATCTTGGTCTCCGCCGCGTGCTTGCGCAGCTCGCGCTCTTCCTCCATGTAGAAGTCGATGAGGCCGTAGAGGATGCGCTTGAACGCGTTCGACGCCGCATTGGGCCACACCGGATCCTCGCCGCCGTCGGTCGGGAAGAAGACCTCGGCAATGTTTCCGACATACAGAGCAGCCTTGGTCATATCACCCTCGCGCGCCTTGTCGGCAGCCAGACCCAAGGGGTTGTAGATGTCGGTCTTCATGCTGTTGATGAGGTTGAACTGGACCGGCTCGAATCCGCGCATGACCAGCGGAATGTAGTTGTTGACGAGCAACTCACCCTTGGGGTCGTTGATCACCATGTTGGAGGCTTCTTCTCGCGCGACCAGATGTCGATCATCGGCTCGATGTAGGTCTGGCCCTTTCCGCCTCGGGTGATCGCGAGGACCATCGTGTTCACCGGCGCGGTGTCCACGATGTATGCGCCGCCGGGACGCTGGATCTCGTAATCCGGGAACGTCCAGTCGTTCTTGATGAGGTCGGCCACCGTGCCGTAGCCCTTGTCCGGACCCTTGAGCTTGTCGCGGTTCGCGTTCCCGGGTTGTACGGGATCTGCGTCGTGTCCCAGCACTTGCGCAGTGTCTTGTCATCGGGGACGCCCGAAGCCTCGAACAATGCGTCGCCGAAGGCCTCGTCGATGATCGGCTGCAGATCCGAGAGGATCTTGCCGTCGTCGTCGACCATCGCCTCGCCCTTGTAGTAGACCATGTTGCCGTCCTGATCGATGATGTCCGCCTCCGCCCGGCGGGACACCTCGACATTCTGCAGCCCCTTCCGCTTCAGCATCATGTGGCTGATCATCGAGCTGACCTGCACGTCTGAGTGCGCGCCGGCGTCCGGGAACCAATCGAACTTGCGCTGGATCTCCTCGGGCAGCGCGATGTGCTGATCGTCGTCGTGGAAGTTGATGTCGGAGTCGTCATGCATAAGGTTCGCGGTGTCGACCCGCTTCGCCGACCACGCGCTGATCACGACACCGACCAGCAGGCCCAGACCCACCGTGACGAACAGCTTGAAGAGCGTGACGTCGGCCAGCTGAGCCCCCAGGCTCGTGGTATTCGCGGCAGGGGCCGCCTTCGTGCCAGGCTTGATGACCTCACCCTGCGGAGCCTGCTTTGCCGTGTACCAGTCCGGTACCGGCACGTTCGCGATCTCCGGATAGCACGTCCCCTCGGGCTGTCCGTTCGAGGCGAGCTGCTGGTAGCACTTCTCGACCGCGCCACCCTCGACCGTCCGGGTCGACTCCAGATAGTACTGCTTCGGGCCAGTGCCCCACCGGTGCCTGCGCCGTTGATCGCCCCGGTCAGCCCCATCAGTGCCATGGCAATCACCGAGTACAGGATCCAGGCGAGGAGCGTGACGACCACGTCGACGACGATGCCTACGACCAGGCCGGCGTCTTGGACTTCTTCATCTGACGGACGCCGCGATCCAGCTGCTGTGAGCCGTGCACGTCCCGGTTCGTCAGCGTCTGCCCGGCATCCCGAGCTGAGATCTTGTCCCAGCTGCTTGCCGAGGGTCGCTGTGCCTTCCGCTTCTCTCGCGCCATGATGCGCTCCTTCGTTCGTCTGTCCGTTAATGCGGACGACGACGGTGCCCGGGGAACGTCTCGCGTATCCGCCGCGCACCGTCGTCGCTGTGTGCTGTGTGTTCGCCCGCCGCCGTGACGACGGGCCATTGATCAGAGGAGGATCGCTCCGGCGATGAAGCCGGCACCGAGCATGACCAGCCCGATCGCGATCATGAGCGTGGTCAGCAGCTTGTTCTGCCGGCCCTGCATCTGGTTCGACCGCTCCAGATCGTTGATGTACGCCTGGCGGTCGGCCTGCAGGTCGTTGACCCGGTCGTCGTATTGCTTCTTGAACGACTCGCCCATGTGGTCCATCTGCGCGAGCAGATCGGTCACGCGGCTGGTCTGTGACGCGGTCTTCTCCTTCTCCAGGTTCAGGTTGTGCTGCCACTCCTCGTCCCGGACCCGCATCTGCTCGATCGTGGACTGGCGGGTCTTCTCGAACTCGTCCTCGGTGCGGCGCAGGCGGTCGGTGTGCTCGGTACGCAGACGCTCGACGATCTTCGCGTGCTCCTGCTCAAGGGCCGCGACCCGGTCGAAGCGCGACTGCTCCTCGGCCAGGGCATCGGCGCGGCTGATGTCACTCTTGCGGTTCTCGTCGATGATGCGCTGGATCTCGCTGGTCAGCTCCACGAGCAGTGCCCGCTCGGCCGCGAGGTTCTCCTGCTGGCGCTCTGCGAGTACCGTGAAGATGCGGGTCGTGCCAATAGCCATGCGGCGATCGGCATCCTTGCGGCGCAGCCCGAGGATCTCCTGCTGCGTGTGGGCGTAGTCGTTCTCGATCTTCGCGTCGATCGCAGCAACAGCTTCGAGCTGCTCGCGCTGGATCTTGGCCTTGTTCCGTTCGCGGTACTGGACCTCCGCCTGGCTTGCCGCCTGCTGCCCAATCTGGGCAATTGCCGCCTCGAATGCCTTGGCGATCTCGGCCTGAGCCTGGCGAGCGGTCTCGTCCTTGCCCGTCAGCGCCTCGCGGTACTCGACCTTCGCACCGGTGGTCAGCTCCTTGTAAACGCTGCCCTCGCGGTCGATCGCCACGTCACGCATGACCTGCTCGGCATGCAGGCTCATGATGTTGACGAACTCGGTCTGCAACTCGGCCTCACCGTCCGCGTGCAGCTTCGCCAGCTGCGCGTTCGCCTGGCGGGTGAGCTGGGCGATCTGATCGCCGAGCCAAGAACTCGCACCGTCCGGGACAGCGATCTGCACCGTCGGCGCGGCCACCCCGAACGAGGTGGCGAACTCGTCGAGGCGCACCTCCAGGTCGAGATCCTCGGTGAGAAAGCGCCGGGCGATGGTGCTGCGCACCTGCTCCTGATCGGCCACGGCTCGTCGTCGACCGGTGCGGTCTCCGAGGACCCCTGAGGGGCGTAGTCGTCGTCTTCGTCCTCGTCGTCGAAGATCACCGCGTGCTCGTGCTGGGCGTCCTCGTCTTCACCCTCGACATCGGTGTGCTCCTCGAACGCCGGAGCTTCAGCATCCTCGTCTGCGGTCTCGCCGAACGCATCGCCGAACGCCGGCTCCTCGTCGAAGTTGACGTCAGCATCGGAAGCACCCTCGAAGAGAGGATCGCCCTCGTCCTCGGCATCCGGAGCGGCCTTGATCTTCGCCGGCTCCACATCCCCTCGGCCGTCGGCTCGTCGTCGGTCTCACCGCTGTGCGCCGCCCATGCCTCGCGGCCGACGGCATCCTTGAGCGCGATCGAGCCCGTGGAGACACCGAGCGCCATCGCGAACGTGGCGTCCGCGACCAGATCGACCTGCAGGCCGTTCTGGTTCTGGTAGACGACCGCCCAGCTGTAGAGCGGCGTCTTGCCGTCAGCGGCCGTCGGCGCGGTCAGCAGCGAGTACTCCTCCATGCGCGCGAGGGTCTCGGTCGTCGGGATGATTCCGAAGACCTCCTCGGAGAGCATGTCGGCGGTTGCCAGCGTGCAGATCGAGTCTGCCTCGATGAGTTCGATGAGCGAGCCCTTGGCCTCGTCGCGACCCTGCTTGCGGCTCAGTCCGCCGATCCGCTCGGCGGCGAGCACCAGGATGGCCCAGGCGGTGCCGCTGGGGAAGACGAACGGTGCGTTGCTGCGCAGCAGCTCAACGGCCGCGGGAACCGCGGTCTCACGCACGACCGATGCCAGGAGTTCATCCGGCTTCTTCTGCCGCTCCTTCTTCTCAGTCTTCTTCGGTGCTGTCAGAATGCTCATGCCTGTCGATCCCTTCGGTTGTGAGTCACGATTCGCCTCGTTTATCAGAATAGTCTGTCGTGCATATCGAATGCAACAATCAAATGATCTATCGAATGAGCAAAGAGCCCCAGTCGAATCGTTCGACTGGGGCTCAACTCGGCTCGTCTCGCGGGTGTCACTGCATCGTGAAGACCATGACGTGTGCGTCAGATGTCCGCAGATCCTTCCGGTCGCTGACCATCTCACCCTCGATGTCGATTCCGATCCGACGCTCTGCCGGGAACTGGTTGATGAAGGTCGCAACCTCCGTGGTGACCTCGCTGGTCAGCCTGGCCACAGCCGCACGCGCACCGCCGGCATCGGAGTCCGTGTTGCCGCGGTCCTCGATCAGGTACTGCAACACGCGGGGATTGATCGTCACGCGCACGTTGTGCTTCACGTGCACTTCCTGCACCAGCTCGCGCAGCTTGTTCTTCACGATCTGCTGCTGCGTCGCCAGCGACAAGGGCTGGAACGGGACGATGGCGTCGATTCGGCCCAGGAGCTCGGGCGGGAAGCGATTGTCCGCCTGGGTCTTCGTGATTGAGCGCCGGATCAGCTTCTCGTACTCCATGAGCTCCTTGCCCGAGCCGGTGTCGTCGGGGCGTAGTCAGCGATCGTCTTGTAGACCTCGGAGGCTGCGTTCGTGGTGAGCACGATGTACGTGTTGAGGAAGCTCACCTGCCGGTTGTTGTCGTCCGTCAGGCGGCCGTCATCGAGCACCTGCAGCAGGAGTCGCGTCACCATCGCCGAGGCCTTCTCGACCTCGTCAATCAGCACGACTGCGTGCGATCGGTCCCACACCCGCTTGGTCAGCTCCGAGCGGAACAGCTGCAGCGAGGAGTCCTCGGCGAACTCGGACATGTCGAAACGGATCAGGTGGCGCTGGTCGTCGCCGAAGAGCAGCTTGGCCAGCTGCTTGGTCAGCTCGGACTTGCCGACACCCGTGCTGCCCGTGAACAGCAGGCTGGCCATCGGCCGACCCGGGTTCTGCAGATCTGCCACCGAAAGCTGCAGGCGGCGGGCCACGGCTCTCGTGGCCAGATCCTGGCTGAGCACCTTCGCGTCGAGCTGCTGCTTGATCTTCGCGACGTCGACCTTGAAAGAGACGTTGACGTTGAGCGACTCCTGGAGCACGTCGGCGAGCAGGTCCCTATTCATCGACCGCCCCCGGCGGTGCCAGCCGACCATCGCGTTGAGCACCAGGATCGACTTTCGCGGCTGCGAACTCGCCGGCATGTAGCGCTCGGTGTACTCGTAGATCTGACGGAAGAGATGATCGTCGACGAACTGTTCGGCCACGCCATAGCGCTCGGCCACACCTTGCAGGATCGTGATCGTCGTCTCTCGTCCCGGCTGGGCCAGGCTGATGCGCTGAAGGCGCTCGACCAGTGGCTGGTTTGGCGCGATATGCATGTGGAATTCGTCGTAGGTCGTCGCGGCGATCACCCGGATTCCCCTGGTGCCCGATGCCGCCAGCACCGGCTTGATCGCCTCGACCGCGGCGTCCGAAAGCTGCACGATCTGGTGGAACTCGTCGATGAACAGTACAAGTTCGTGATCTTCGTGCTTGACGTACCGCTCCGCCTCGTCGAAGAAGCCCTTGAGCGTCGCGGCCATGAGATTGCTGTCGCCGGCCTCGGAGATCATGCGCGCCGGGTCCACCTCAAGATAGAGACGCTTGTGGTCCTCGAGCATCGTGGCCTGTACCAGGGCTGTCTTACCCGAACCGGCTTCTGCGAGCAGGAGGATATTCGACAGCTCGGGTCGCTCCATGCCCGCCAGCACCTGCTGGATCTCATGCTCGCGGCCGACGATCTCACGTTCCGCCGGCTTCAGCGGTTCGGACAGTCGCGCCAGCAGGGGGTAGTTCTCATTCAGTCGGGCATCTGCGAACATCCGTGATCGCTCCTTCGTTCCATTCGAGTTCCATTCAAAGATCAGTCGAATCCTATCACGATAGACCTATCCGACTGCGGGCTCTAAGCGGGCGAAAGGCCCCATGGATCACTCCACAGGGCCTTTCGAATCGCCGTTCGGCTCATCCGAACTGCGGGGAGTCGCTGCTCTTCTTCTCCTCCTCGTACTGATACGGGTACAATGTCCTCGCGGACGACCTCGGGGGAGCGGTGCTTCCTGCCGATGCCGTGCCGAACCGTGCTCCGGCCGCGGCGAACGGGTTCGAGGACCGCTCGTCCTCGACGATCTCTGCTTCGATGATCTCGGCGTCCACGGCGACCTTTGCATCCGCTTCGCGCACAACACCCTGCCCGGCACCGACCACCCCGCCCACGACGCCACCGACAACGGGGCCGAGCTTCGGGACGGCCTTGCCGATCTGCGCGCCGGTCCGGGCACCTTCGACAGCTGCCTGGCTGACCCGGCCGAATGCAGAGATCTCCTGTGCCGTCGGTGCCCTGAGCTTCTTCCGCGCCTTCGGCACATCGTTCGAGCTGATCATCCCCGGATTGGGGCTCTCCGGGATCGACATCTCCGGATGCCGCTGTCTCACGATCGGATTGAACCGCGAACCAGGCGCACCCGGCGGGGGAGAAGACGGCACAGCGCTCTTCGGCCCATGCGCAGCCCCGAGACCGGCCTGGCTCGAAACACCCGCCGGCATCGACACACCTCGGTAGATGCCGTCACTGAGATCGGTATGGGTGTTCTCGCGTCGGGCGTTCGCACTCAGGTCATCCTCGAAGATCACCGAGGCGTCCTCGGCCTGTTCCTGTCGAACTCGTCGCGCGGAGAGGGCCTGCCGGGTCATCGTCGTCGGGTCGACCTCGAAGTCCGAGGGCTCGAGAGTGTTCATGTTGATGAAGTGGCCACCGTCGCCGTACGGCGAGGGCACCAGCTCCGCCTTCACGGCATAGACCGTGCCGATCTTCTCGCCTCGCTCGTTCAGGATCGGCTGTCGATTGCTCCCGGCGTTGTACTCGATCGTGTCGAAGTCCGGGTGCCCGTAAGCCGCGGCGTGATTATGCCGGGGACGCCCCTGTCCGTCGCGGGCCGGGATCGAGGTCAGATGCGGATCCGCCTGACGCCCGTTCGGGTCGCGGTGATCGACCTGGACGTCGAGGTAGCGCCGAAGCCCGTGCTCGGTGGCGTTGCGGTCGTAGGTCTTGACCAGGAGATTGACGCCCTAGGACGGTCCGTCTCCAGGAAGTAGCTCGTGAGGTCTGCCATGGTTCTGCTCTCTCTGTCTTGTCTGGTGGTGCTGGGGAAGCAGAAAGGCCCCGGATCGCAATCCGGGGCCTTTCGTGAGGCGTGCTGTGCTCTGCCGTTCAGCCCTGTGCGGACTAGCCGACGGCCAGCTCCTCGTCCTCGAATAGCGGCACGTCGGTGCTCTGCTCGGGAGCCTCCGCCTGCGCCTCGGCGGCGGGAGCCTCCTTGGCCTGGGACACCTTTGCGGCGTCGGCGGCCTCCTTGGCTGCCTTCATCGACGCGAACTGCTGGTCCATCGTCTTGCTGTCGACCTTGAAGTCGGACTGCTCGAGGGACTTGGTGTTGAGCACAAGGCCGTTGCCCTTGGTCGACGGCATCACGTTGGCCTTGACGGCGTAGATGCGGCCGATCTCTTCGCCGTCCTTGTTCGTGATGGGCTCGAAGTTCGGGCCGGCGGCCTTGACGATCTCCTCGAACTGGCCGGTGCTGTAGGCCGCACCGTTGTTGTAGCGGGTCTTGCCGTCGCTGTCCTTCACCCGCTGGGAGGTCAGGTGCAGGTTGGTCTGCGCCGGACCGCGCTGGTCGCGGGCGTCGATCTGGGCGTCGACGAAGCGGAACTTGCCGTCCTTGGTCACGCCGTTGTCGTAGACCTTCGCGAGAAGGTTGACGCCGGTCATCGACCCCGGACCCCGAAGCTGTGCCATGATCTGTCTCCTTAATTTCGTTGCCCGACTCGATTGACGAGTCGGTACTGATCTGTCACATTCGCTTCTGGGCCATTCGACTCATCCGCGAATGATCCAAAGACTAATACTGAATAGAGTCGAAAGCAACTCTGAATGGTGTATCGAATGGTGATTTAGTCGCCTGCGGGATTCGACTCGACTCCATCCAGGTCACGGTTTGCCTCGTAATCGAACGAACTCGTGGCCTCGATCGCGGCCTGATCAATCTCCCCCTGCAGTCGAACCGCCAGCCCGGCATCCAGCGCCGTCACGGGGTGTCGTCGGGTCTTCTCGATCTCCTGCTGGGCACGAAGCTCTGCGAACCGGCTCGGCAGAAGGCTGGTCCCTGTCTCAGCTGCCTCGCGAGTCAGCTTTGCTGCCAGCTTTGTCATGCTCGCCACGTCGTCTACCGGAAGCCCGGCGATGGATTCGGCCTGTCCGGATTCGTCCAGATAGGTCATCGCTCCGACGAGCAGCCGGCGACGGTGCTGAGCTTCAAGAGCGAACGTCCGACGAGCCTTGCCGCCGATCTCGGTGTCCGAGAAGAAGTCGTAGCCCAGATGATGCAGATCCAGGGCCTTCACCTCGTCGAAGTCATACGCCGCGCCCTTCTCAATCCGGGTCGCCAGAGGTGAGAGCGCGCCGTCGGCCGCCGCCGGCACGTTCTGCCCTCGCTTCCCGGTCTTGATCGTCACAGGCCGCAGCACCAGTCCCGACACGGCCAGATCCGCGCGCAGCTCATCCAGCTGCGCGTCGTAGGAGCGGCGCATCGCGGCAATGCGCTGATCGAGCACCGCGCGGCCTCCTGCGCCTTCGGTGAGCAGTCGTCCGCCCGGCTGACCGTAAATCTCCCGGCCCAGACGTTCGGCGTCCTCGCCCTCCTTCATACGCTGGAGAGAGACGTCCTGGCGCAAGCTCATCAGCGACAGGAGGCGCTGCCCATACTCGGAGACCTGCTTGTGCTGCTCATACCAGGCGTGCTCGTCGCCGACGAACGGCAGGAAGTGCTGGTACTTCGCCATAAGCCGGCGCTGGTACTCCTCCTCGAAGCGATAGAAGTCATAGAGGGGGCGCGAGTCCTCCACCGCCACGCCGGCGGCATCGGCCTTCTCCCACTGCCGGACGAGGTCCCGGTATGCCGCCGCACGCTCCCGGTGATGATCCAGCCGCGAGGCGTAACTGCGCAGCCGGAATCCGAACGACACCAGATCGTCGTCCGTCTCCTGGCTGGCAGCATCCTGCCGATCGCGCGCCAGCGCCGCCATCTGCTCATAGTCCATCCCCATGACCTTGAGCATGGGAGTGCGGATCCTCAGCTCATCCGGCGGCAGCGCACGCACCAGCTGGTAGACACCGTTGACAGCACGCTCGATGATCTGAGCTCGTCCGGAATCGACCAGACGCTGCCAGGCATCCGTGGTCAGCGACTCTTTCGCTCGTCGCTCGTTTGCATAGTCCACGATCTTCTCCATCGCCGCAGGCATAGGCGACCCCGCGCGCCCGAGCTGTTCGGTGACCAGCTCCGTGACGATCTCATTGGCCTTGCGCATCCGCATGTCATTGGTGCCGGCACGCCAGAGCCTGCGGTCCGCAGGCAGGCAGGCGAGCAGGAACTGGGGGAGCGCCTCCGCCCGCATCCGCTCGTGAGCCCAGCGCTTGATGAAGGTCGTGACGTTTCGTCGCTCATAGCCGACAGCGCTGGAGAGATGGGCCACCGCCTGCTTCTCGTCGAGCCAGGCGTCGACGCCCCGACGCAGCCGGGACTTGTGCCGGTCCAGGAGCTTGCCCTTCTGCTGCCCGTTGGGCATGAGGCGGCCGGTTCCGGCATCGACCATCGCGAGATGGCAGTGCACGTGCTCGGTGTCGACCTGGATCACGCCGACATACCGCAGATCGTCGAACCCACCGCTTCCCGCGCTCATCCCGTTGAGGCCATGCATGATGGCCATTCGCAGCTTCATCTGGTCGATGTGACCGCGGTAGTCGCCGCGGTTCTCGCAGTGGAAGTCCGCATCGACGATGCCGTGCTTCTTCAGATACGCCTCATCGAACGAGAGCACGGTCTTGAACACCGTGTGACCCTTGTCGAAGTGCTTCTGGAGATCCCGGCTTGCCGCCCGCAGCTGCTCATCAGAGAGCGACACCGTACCGTAGCCGAACGCCACACCGCCGTCCCCCTGGGCCTGGCGCATCTCGTCCTTCGCCGCGCGCCTCGACGGAGCACGTTCGACCGCGCTCTCGCGAGCCATGTATCGAAGGATGAAATCGTCGGTGCGCAGCCGCTGTACCGGTGCCAGTGACTCCACCGCCTGCTCTCGAGCCATGTACCGCGTGACGTAGCTTCCGGGTGTCGCGCCCGCGACCCCGAGCCGTCCGGCTTCTTGACGCTGAATTCGTTGACGACGACCACGTCCTGCTTGAGACCCACGCCCGTCCCTCCTGTCCCGCTGATCGATTGAAGACAACGGCCCGACGGTGGGATCATCCACGCGCCGGGGCCGTTGTTCTCGTGTGCTTCCGCTGGTATTGCCCAGGCTCAGCGCTGGTGCGCGAGCTCGGTGTCGTCGTGCTCCAGGTCGGCAGCACGCTGCTCGACCTTGCGCTTGAGCTCGTCGTACGTAGGCCGCACCGGCGTGGTGTCGTTCACGGACACCTCATCGTCGAAGAACAGATCCTCCAACTCAGGAGCTTCCGTGACCGGCTCGTCCACCGTCTCCAGGGCACTGGCGACCCGATCGCGGTAGATGTTCTCCGGGGTGCCTTCCTGCGCAGCGCGCTCCAGACGGAACTGCTCCTCCTCGGCATCCAGCTCGGCAGCGACGGCCTGCAGGCGCGCACTCATGTCGTCCTGTGCTTCCGGCTCGCCCTGCTCGGCCGAAGCGACGCTGGTCGCTTCCTGCGCGTGCTCGAAGTCGGCGTCGTCGAACAGGGTGGCCATCTCACCCGAACGCTGGCGCAGGCTCTGTCCCTCGACCACTCGGGCTCCACAGGCGGTGCGCCATCGGTCGAGAAGTCCGCGAAGTATTCGGCCAGGTCGTAGCCGGAGGACTCCATGTCGACGTCGAGACTGCCAAGGTCATGGACCTTGACGAACACCACAGGAACATCCGGGCGCTCTCAGTGCTGCGCGCCGGATCACCGGCAGGGGCCAGCACGATGGCGTCCATCGTGGCAGGCAGCTCCCATTCGATCCCGACAACCTGTTCGGGAACCGTGAAGCCAGGGGAGAAGTACCCCGCTTCGCCAGCAACGTCAGCTGCTTATCGTCGAACTCGTAGAACACGTCCACCGTCTCGCCACCCCCGGTGGGGAAGGTCACCGCGTCGACGCCATAGGGCAGTCGCCGATGCGGTCGCACGCCGCGAAGCTCGCCGTTCATGTGCAGATACGGCCTGAAGTTCTGCTCGGGCCCGTGGTGCGCCAGCTCCATCGTCTCAACGAACACGACGACGTCCGCCTGCTCGTTCTCGATGCGTGCGGTCTCCACGCCTCGCTCGCGCAGCACACGGTGTGCCCACACATCGGTCATCGCCAATCCTGCGATTCGCATATCGATCTCGCTTTCTCTCTTCTCGGTCGGTTACTTGCCGGTGGTCTTCCGGGCTACGTGGTGCTCGCGGATCGAGGCGATCCAACGGCTGCCCGTGCGCCACAGCCAGCGCATCAGAGCGATCTCGGCGACGGCGAGCAGCGTCACGACGAACAGCAGCGGGACGATCCACAGCGCCACAGTGCCGCTGGTCGTCAGCTCGTTCTGCGCAGCCCCCGAGGCCTGATGCAGATAGAGCCCGATCATCGGGATGACGCCGACGGCGGTCACCATGACCAGCAGGTAGTCGACGACCAAAGTCCCTGCCCGGATCACGGTCGCCCACAACGCCACCAGCAGACGGCCTGAACCCCCTCAGTCGCCGCGGCGAACGGCCGCTTCTTCGTCGGAGCCTTCGCTGCGGTTGTGGCTGCCTTCGTCTTCCCTGCTTCTCGCTGGTCTTGGCCGGGCTGGTGATCGTCGTCATGGGTCTGCGTCCTTTGTGTGGAGTCGTGAATGTGGTCATTTGGCGAGTGCGTCCCGCGCGGCGTCCGAGGCCCGAAAGGCCTCAAGGGACAGAACCGCACCGTCGACATTCGTCTGGTAAATCAAGGTCAGGTACTGCGGCGGCTTCTCCGTCGCGTTCTCACCGCTCGTCGGCACCGGATTGAGCCGGGCGACGGCCAGGTAGCTGTAGAGGTCAGCCCCTGCACACTCGCGACCTGCTGATCGAGCGACGTCAGCTGGTACGTGGTCGGGCCCTGGCTGGTTGTGGCCTGAAGCCATTCGGGCAGGAACTGCGTCAGCACCGGAGAGCCAGCCGGCAGAAACGCATAGCGCACAACCAGCGCAGCCTGCTGCTGCCGGGTATCGAGCGTCGAGGCCGATGACGAGGCCAGCGTCAGCGCAAGCGATCGCGCAGTTGCAGCATCCTTCGAAATGCGCTCTACGCTCACCGTGCCGAGCTGGTCCATCAGCGTCGTGTGCTTCTCCTGCAGTGCCGTTTCGGCTGCCGACAGATCGTCACGAAGACCGTTCTTGGTCGCCTCGACCTGTGCTGCAGGAGCCTCGTCGGAGCTGGTAGCCATGCTCAGACCGAGCGTCGACGCGCCAAGGAGGAAACCGCGCCCGCAGCACCGATGGTGATCTTGCTGAGGTGTCTGCGCGTCCAGTTCGTCATGTTCTTCTGAGTACCCATCAGCGCTTCACCCCCCAGGGCCAGAGTAGCGCCGCTGACCGTCATGCTGATCCGCACATTTGTGAACACCTGTCGCGTGGTGTCGCAGTCGGCCTGTGCCCAGGCGAGCAGGACCCTCGGTTCTCCAGCGGCGGTGCGCGTCTGCGTCGCCAACCAGACACCGGAACGCTGCCGTCGGCATTGATTGTCTCCGTGCCTGCGCTACCCAGGCCACACCGGAATCGAACAGCTCGGGGATCCCGGCACCCGCCGGGACCTTGGCGTCGGAAGCCAGCAGATACCAGGGCTCCACCACCGCAGGAGCCATGCCCCGGTCGAAGTAGGGGATCAGATCCCGACGCTGGTTCACGGTTTGCGCCGCATCGAGCTTCCCATCAGCCGCTGCGACGGCGGCAGCCAGTCCGAGGTAGCCGTTCTGCAGCTCTGCGACCTCGCCGGCGGCGGTCTGTGCGCGCACGAGGCTCCTCTCGGCAGCGTTCGCGTCAGGAAAGGACTCGGTGTTCGACTTCGCTGTCTGGATCTGCTGGCGCAAGCCGAAGATCTCGGGCTTGTCCGCCGCGCTCACGACCGTCCCGCCACCGGAGAAGCCGGTGGCCGCGATCGAGCAGAGGATCCCACCAACCAGCAGCGACGCGCCGATGACCAGGGTCCGGGTGCTGAACAGCGGGCCATTCCCGCTGCGCTTCCCGCCCTGGTCATCATGTCGCGCCGCAACGGTGGCACCGCTGTCGACAGACTGTGCTTCGGCCGCCGCCGATCCAAAGCTCCGCTTCGGATACGTCTGCTGCGTCATTCCCGACCTCCTTTCCGCCCTATCAGGGTTCAACTCGAATACGAGGATAATCGTATCAGTTGACGAGTCGGAAAGGCAGTCGAATGGCTATTGAATCATCCCGACTGCCGGGTCTCGCCTGACGCCGGGAAGCCGATCATCTGCGTCAGCCTGCCGGTGACATCGGTCGTCACGAGGATCAGCACACGCCGCGTCGCAGTCGGCTTCGGCATCGGCTTGCCCTGAGCGTCGATCGTCGCGGGTCCGTTCGAGCCCACCACGGTGTCAGCCATGACCGCATAGCGGTAGTTCGTCGCCGACACCTCGACTACCTCGATGTCGACATTGCTGCCGAGCTTCGAGTTCAGGCCGATCGCGTCCAGGTAGTAGTAGCGCTTGCCCGACTGGTCCTGGTTGAACTGCGCCGGCGGCATGAAGGACTGCAGGAAGGCGTCCTCCTCGGTGAGGTCGAAGCGGCTGTTGAGCGTCGCCCGGCCCGTCTCGTAGGTGTCTCCGGAGTTCCACGTGAACGCCGTGGACAGCAGCTGCTGGATTTCCGCCGTGTCCTTCTTCACGCGAGAATCGCTCACGCCCAGCGCCCGGGAAGCGTTCTGGGCAGTCGCCTGCTCGATCTGTGCCTGTCGGCTGGCGGCGTCCTGCCGAAGCTGTGTGATCTGCGCGGTCTGTGCTGCGACTGCCTGCGACTGGCCCGCTGCGCTGATCCCCGCCAGGCATCCGCCAACAGCCACCATGGCACCGAGCACCAGCACCCAGCGATTCCTCGTCCAGAAGCCCTGCTTCTGGGTCTGCTCCGGCGTTTCGATCGTCTCGGTCATCGTCACTTCCCCTTCCCTGTTCCGGTCAGCTCCGGCAGGAGCTCCGCCTTCGCCGCATCGGTCATCGACAGATGTTCGGCACCCTTGGCCGTGGTCACGACATCGAGCTGGCTGAACGTCCCGGTCTTATCGGTGTAGGTCGCACTGGCCCAAGCCAGCACGGTGTTGTCCTGCTGCGCGCACGCCCACACCACGCGCACGGTGCCAGGTGAGTCGAGCTTGGGCATCACCGACTTGACGTTCCAGGCGTACGTCTTCGGATCCGATGCCTTGAGCCCGTCGAAGCGGACGTACCAGGGAAACCGTGGATCGATCTGATCACGCGAGAAATAGGGGACCGTAGTCCAGACATTAGCGAGCTTGGGATCAACAACGAACGACGCCGTATCCCAAGCCGCCGCCAGATCCTTGCGATGCTCGACCGCTACCAGCGCCTCGGCACTCGGTGTGCCGTTTCCGCTGCTCTTCGCATTGTTCATCGCAGCATGCAGAACCGCATAAGCCTGCTGGCCTTCGGCGACCTTGGTCGCCGCCTCCGAGGCACGTGTCGTGAGCGCGGCGATCGCCGCAGCGTCGATCGGCTTCGCGCTCTGCTGCTCCTGCGCCTGAGAAGCCGCGGCCTGCAGCTGGGCGATCTCGGCAGCGTTCTTCGCGCTCTGCTGATCGAAAGCACTGGTCGCGAGGCTGGTGAACACCGCCATACCAGCCAGTGCACAACCGAGACCCACACCAATGACCAGACGTACCGATCGGCTCTTCATCTCGGGCGTACGCGCGGCCTTCTTCTCCCGCCTTGCCGTGGTCCAGCCGTCGAACTTCGCCTCGAGGGCCGCGCCCTCCACAGGAGCCTTGAGCTCCGGCTTCTGGAAGTTCCAGCGCTTCTTCTTCTTAGGCCCCGACGCCACGTCCTTGTCCGTGCCGACATCGGCCCGGAACGAACGCTGCTCGAGCTCAGTCGTCTCTTCCGTCATGTTCTTCCTCGTTCGGTCTGTCGTGTCTTCGAAATCGGACATGTCTGGGGGAGAGGAGGTGAGGATCCTGTGATCCATCGGATCCTCACCTCCTCGTTACGCCGCCGGCTGGGGAGGATTCACCTGTCCGTTGGGCAGCATCGCGTCGGACATGTCCACGAACTGCCAGCCCTCCGCGGCCATCGCTGTCGCACTGTCCACTCGCACCCGGCCCATGAAGGCGCAGTACCCGGCCTCGCCGATGATGACCTTGTCACCCTGAACACCGAGCACGACGAGCGTGTGCCCGGCCGAACCGGTGCCAGGCCCCGAGCCCACCGAGTACGGCGTCGGCGTCGAGCTGAGCTTCTTGCCCGTGGTCTTGGCCACGTATCCGGCGGTATCAATGCCATCACCCCAGGCGTACTGCGTGAAGGTCGTGTACTTGTTCAGGAAGTAGTTCGAGAACGACACACAGTTCTCCGCGTGGTTGTCGCCGCAGGAGCCCGGACCACCGTTGGGCCGTACTTCTCATCGAGCCACTTGTCGCCCTCCTGGTTGTAAAGGTCGACGAGCTTCTGGGCCTCCTCCTGCGTCATGCCGCCGCTCTTCGGAGTGATGCTGCCGACGCGGGATGCGTTCGCCTGGCAGGCGTTGCCGCTGAGAAAGGTGCTGATGACCTTCGTCGCGTCCTTGATGAAGTCGCCGCCCTTGTCGATCGAGACGACCAGGCTCTGATCCACACTCCAGCCGCTGATGATGCCGAACCACTTATCGGCGTTCGCCTCACGCTGCGCGGTGGAGCTGTCAGCCGAGCGCTCCCACTTGTCGTGGAAGTACTTCGCGGCTGCCCTGGGCGTCGGCTGCGGCGTCGAGATCATGCCCTGAACCACCTCGACGTCACTGGCGTTGTCGCCGTTCTTGTCGAACATGAACGTCAGCTGCAGCTTAATGTCCCACCAGTCCGCACCCTTCGCCGTGGCGTAGTTGCGCAGCAGGGTGTTCCGGCCGAAGGTCCACTGGCCCAGGCCGATGCCGTTGTCGGTGTTGGCCGCGGCCGACTTCTTCTCGGGACTCATCGTGTAGGTGCGCGTCGGAAAGTGCTGCACACTGGTCGGGTCGATTCCCGACTCCTGGTCCCAGTTGCCGAGGATGCCCGCGATGTTCACGTCCGACATCCCCGCGGACTTCAGAGTCGAGTAGACCGTCTTGGCCATCTTCTCCACGTTCGCGTCAGCAGGGCCGGGATTCCCGATCGGAATAGCGTTGCCGTTCGACACCACGCGGCAGTCTGCCGCCAGAGGCGAGTCATTCGCTGCCACGTTGACGCTGAAGATGCCGATGATGCCGCCAGGAGCCCGAGGATGGTGAGGCCCGAGACGCCGCGACACCCGCTGCCGCAACCGACGTCGAGATCGCTGCTCCGCCGGTGACGAAGGCAATCGCGTTCGCCACCGCCGCGCCGGCCGCCTGGAATGGTGCCGTGAAGAAGTTCCAGACCGCCCCGCCGATGCTCGCAGCCCAGGCCAGGAACATCTGCAGGAGCGTCAGTGCCTTCGCCAGCAGCGCGAAGAAGAAGGACTTCAGCCAGTTCAGGAACAGCAGCAGCGTGGCGAAGAACGCGGCGTTCGGTGCCACCGCCGCAGCGCCAGCACCGGCTGCCGTCTTCCCGATGCCGCCCTTCTTGCGATCGGCCTCATCGTCCGCATTCTTGTCCTGGTCTCGCGCATAGCTGGTACCGCCGGCCCGAGCTGCTTCTCGTCGGGCTTCTGATCCTGCTCCTTCGCAGACTTGGCGTTGTCCTTCGACTTCTCATCGTCAGGCTTTCCGCCGTTCTTCTTCTCCTGCGCCTGCGTGCCGGCTTCCTTGGTCGCACCGACACCTGCGCCGACCGCTGCACCGGCCCGCCGCCCTGGGTCGCGCCTTCGGCTGCCCCGCGTGCGGCTGCGACCACGAAGCGCTTCTGGTTCGCGTTCATCCGGTCGCCGATGAGCTTGTTCGCAGCCGCCTCGGCGGCAGCACCCGCGACCTGGCTCTTCACATCACCGGTCTTGCCCGCCACACCGCCAGCCGCACCAGGGTTCGCACCAGCGGGCCCGGCGAAGCGGACGCCCGTGACGCATCCGCGTCCGGACCGCGCTTCGAAGGCTTCGGCTTCTCGTCCATGTCTCCTTCTTCCTTCTCGTAGATGGGGATGCCGCCGCGTTCGTCGCGCAATGGCGGCATCCCCTGCTTTCGGCGGTCGCCTCAGATCAGCGGTAGGTGGTGAGGAAGCCCTCGCCGGTGTTGGTCATGCTGTTCGAGCGCACGTCCTTCAGGTCGACGTCGAGCTTCAGCAGCTCGAGCAGGAGCGTCCCCTGGTACTGCGCCTTGTTCGTCGCGTAGTCCTGGTACGCCTGCGAGAGGTTGTTCATCGCGGTGGTGAGCGGGCGCATGGTCACATCCGAGGTTCGGTAGTCCTGTGTCAGGCTCTTGCCGTTCGAGAGTGTCCACTGGATGTCGTTAATCCCGTTCGACGCGCTGGCATCCGTGCCCTGAGTCTCCGCGGCCTTGGCCTGCAGGAACTCGATGTAGCTCTGGCCCTTCGGCACGATCCTGTCCAGGTAACCGTCGTAGACGTTCCCCGAGCGCCAGTCGAAGGTGAACCCGCCGCGCACGACGCTCTTGGCGTTCAGCGCCAGCGTCGACGTCTTGTCCTTGGTCTCCGAGGCACTGTGCCCGGAGATCTCGTCGCCGGCAACGATCGTCGGCACGGTCGGCGGGCGCAGGAACAGACCGTCGACCTTGGTCGTGGCCAGATCGTCCGTGTAGGAGGAGATCTGCGTCAGGTTCGTACGCATCTCAGCGAGCTTGGTGTCCAGCGCCGTGCGGGCGGCGTTCTCCTTGCTCTTGAGCGCGATCTCATAGAAGGCCCGGCCGGATCGAAATTCGTAGCGTCAAGCGTGGCCAGCGGCTTGGTTCCTGTCGCACCAGGGTTGATGAAGACCCGCCACTGATCGAACTTGGCGAACGACGCATCGCCGACCACGTCTTCGTTGCTCGCACCGGAGGCCTGCTGCTGGCTGAACGTGAGCTCAGCCTTCGCCCGCAGCGTGAGGTTCAGCACCTGCTGCTCGAACGGCTGCTTCGCCTCGAGCAGCACACCAACGTATCCGGTCGATCCGAAGACATAGAACGAGCCGGAGACCCCTGGGGTCCCCAGCTTCTCCGACTTGAGCTGCTCGTTTGAGCCGAGCAGGAACGCCTGGTAGTCGGAAGCGTTGTAGCTGATCTTCGCCCGGTCGTCGAAGTGCATCATCACCAGCGTCTTGTTCTTCAGCTGGTTGGTGTAAACCCATCGACGTTGCCCTTGAGCTGCGTCTTGGAGGTTGTGAAGCTCGGCGTCCACAGTGCCGTGTCGGCCAGCTGAGCGCGGCCGGCCACGAACGCCGAAGCGCCGAGGTCGTCAGCACGAGCAGCCCGGCGAGCGAGAGCACGCCGAAGAAGAGGCCGAAGCGCTCGATCGCGTGGTGCGAGTCGAGCTTGAACTTCTTCGTGAACTTGGTGATTCGGTCCTTGATACTCATGTCTTGTGTCCTGTGTCTGTCATCTGTCTGCCGATGGGAACGTGAGCTGTGCAGACGCGAAGGACCGGGCCGGCAGGGCGGATCGCCCAGGCCGCCCGGTCCTGTGGTCGCGTTCTACAGTCAGCGTGCGGGGGAGTCGGGAAGCTCCGGGATCCCGCCAGCATTCGTCGCGTCACCCCACGGCTGGACGATGATGGTGCCGCCGTTGCCGAGCTGCTCGATCGTGGTCTGGCCGCCCGAGCCGACCGTGCTGATCAGCGTCCAGCCGCCGGTGCCCAGCGCGCCGCCGACAAGGATGAGCAGCAGGATCTGACCCCAGCCGTGCCCTGTCCGCCCTGCTGGTTGCCCATGAGCTTCTTGACCAAGAGCACGCCGCCCCAGATCAGACCCGCCACGCCGAGAAGCATCAGGAGCAGACCACCCACGGTCTGCACCCAGGTCTTGGCGTTGCTCAGAAGGTTCTTGATGTCCCAGGCTGCGGTCACACCACCCGGGAGGGTGGATTCTGCGTGCACCAGCGCCATGGTCGCGGCCTCGTAGATTCGATTCATTGCTTGTCCTCTCGTCTTTCGGTCTACGATCCGGCGGGTGCGCGGACTCGTTGAGGGCTCTTATACGAATAGTCTATCGACTCGTGACTCAATCATCCACTCGAATCGCTATCGAATGGTAGCGAGCTCGCGCACCCCTGCCGGCGTTGATACGCAGGTCGCTCGACGCAATGCGCAGACACGCTCGGTACGGTGGTTCCTGATGCCGGGCATGGATTCATCCGTGGTCTCTATCGCGCCGCTATGCGCAACGATTCACGGACGCGCGAGACAGGGCTGTGCTCGCCATTCGTGTGCGAGTCGACGTTTTTCCCTCGAAAACGAGGCAGATCGAGCGCATACAATCACTGTGGATACCGCAGACCCGTGCCGGTATCGTGCGCTGCGCGCAGATGCGCAACTGCGTCGACCCCCTGAGACCGAGCCATGAGGACCCGACATGAACACACTGCCGTCCGACATCTTCGCCCGCCGCCTACGCGCAGAGCGCGAACGACAGGGCATGAGCCAGGTCGAGTTGGCGCGCCGGATGGCTACTATCCTTGGTGCGAATGTCGATCCGACGGCGATCACACGGATCGAGCAGCAGACCCGGGCCGTGCGACTGGACGAGGCCGTAGCCATGGCCACGATCCTGGAGGTGCCTCTTTCCTCATTGATCGTCGACAACGACGCTGAGCAGAGCGAAGCTCTCCTGCAGCGGTATCTGGCCGATCTTGCAGCCGCCCATCATCAGTGGGAGCAGACGCGTCAGGAGATCGGACGGCTCACCCGGATCGTTCAGTCGCTCACCGGCGGATACAAGCTGCTGCACCCTGAAGCCACCGCCGAGCATGCCGAACAGCAGGACGACAAGGCCTGACGACGCGGGGCAATGTGCTCCGGGGCCTCAGAGCCCGAGTCGCATGACGCTGTTTCGTGCTGCGGGGTTGAACTCGCGGTCGTAGACGTTCACCGTCTCGGCCTTCCGCCAGCGGCCGGCGCGCATGATCTCTTCGGTGCTCGCACCGTTGCGCCTGGCCTGAGTCACATGCCCCGCGCGCAGGGAGTGGAATCCGTACGCCGAAGGGTTCATCCCGGCCTCGGCCATACGCGCCAGCAGCATCGTGTGGAGCGCATCGCCAGTGATGCCCTGCTCATGAATCCGGGCGCTCCTGCGGTTTCGATAGGTTGCCCGCAGGAATGGCGCACCCGACATCAGGTCCGCGCTGCTGATAAGCCCTGGACTGGTCCCTGCCTTCCCGCACACGTGCACGTCCAGCTGGTAGGCGTACAGCAGCGTCATGGTCTGCCGGCGGTCGACTGCGTTCATGAGCGCGACCCAGCGATGTACCGCGCACGGTGCACACGTCGACGGTGTCTCGCCGTAAGGCAGCACCACGACGTCGGGCAGCGTGTTGTCCTGATCCGCCTTCGACGCACCGACATGAACAAGCACGCCGTCGAGCCGGTGAAGCTCGAGACTGTTCAGCTGAAGACCTGCTGCTTCGCTGCGACGAAGCGCCCGGCGAAGCCGAGCCAGATCGCCAGCGCGTCTCGCGCGGCCGAGACTCCGGCGGGGTACACGTCGTGCTCCATCGAGCCGATCACTCGCAGGACGTCGTCCAGGAGCAGCGGTCGCTTCCGCTCCGGCCGCACGGCACGCAGTTTCGCCAGGCCGCGGACCAGACCGCTCACGCCTCGGTGACCTGTTGGATCGAGCACCCCGTCGCGCAGATGCCGGTCCGCGACACCGGCCAGACGCTGGCGGATCGTCGCGACGGAAAAGCGGGGGAGGCCGTGCTCGTCCAGCTGCATCGACATCCAGGCGACGTACCACCGCACGGTCTCCGGATGCGCCGGGAGCGGCTCCAGGCCGTGCGCACTGCAGAACTCCTCGAACGATCGCCACGCTGATTCGTAGGCGCGCCGCGTATTGGCCGACAGAGTGTGCGTCTCCAGATCAAGAGACACAGCCTCGAGCTCCCGCAGCTCATCGTTGATCTCCGGCTCGGGAACCGCCTCCGGAGCCTCCACTGCTGCCAGCCGTACTGGTGAACCGCCCATCCCTCCAGTGTGCAGAAGGCGAGGGCAAATTAAAAGCCGGTCCCTGATAAGGGCTCTTATCCGGGCATGGGAAACACATGCCGTCGCGTGACGCGATGGATGAAAAACAACCGAAGCACGGTCCCGGATAAGATCACGAGGAGGTAGCGCGCTCCCGCCCTGCCATGTAAGGAGTAGCAACGTGTTTGAACCATGGTCGTACGCAGACGGCAATTCAGCCGGACTAGAGGAAAGGCGCATGAGTACCAAACGCCCAGCGACCATTGACGGTGTCGCCTACGCACAAGGAATTCGTACGTGGCGAAGCTAAATCTGAAAGCCATCGAAGAGCGCGTCGCGCCACTCGCCGGTCGTGAGACGTACGACCGCGAGTTCATCTTCGATCTCCTGCTCGCCTACGGAAAGCCTCAGAGCAGCGTCACTCGCCTGCGCAACGGCGATCTGAACGTCGCAACTGACCAGGGAAGTGAGGTCGCGCAGAAGAAGGTCGTCTACTTCAAGGAGACAGCAGGGGACACCCTGGAAGTGCTGGAGGAACTGAAGACGTCCCCAGGCGTCGTGCGCTACAGCACACGCTTCGTGATCGTCACCGACTACGTCGAGCTCGTAGCCACGGATACCCAGACCGGCGAGACGATCGGATTCCCGATTCGGGACATCGACCAGCACTTCACCTTCTTCCTGCCCTGGGCCGGGATGGAGAAAGCGCAGTATGTCGCCGAAACGCATGCGGACGTCAAGGCTGCCGAGCGCATGGGCAAGCTGTTTGATGAGCTGCTCCACGCGAACCCTGATCTCTTAAGCAACCAGGTGGACGCCACGCGCTTAACCTGTTCTTCACTCGTCTGCTGTTCTGCTACTTCGCCGAGGACACGGGCATCTTTGCCGAGAACCAGTTCACCAACGCCGTCGGGTCTCACACGCTGGACGACGGCTTGGACACCGCGGACTTCCTCACAGATCTGTTCACGGCGCTGGACACCGCCGACGCGTCCGACAAACCCAAACACCTCGCGGCGTTCCCCTACGTCAACGGCCGGCTGTTCACGATGTCTGAGGACCACGTGGTGCCCTTATTCACCAAGAAGGCGCGAGAAGAACTCATCAATGCCGGCAAGCTCATCTGGCGCGAGATCAACCCGGACATCTTCGCTCGATGTTCCAGGCGATCGTCACACCGGGCAAACGCAGCGACCTCGGCCAGCACTACACCTCGGTGCCGAACATCCTCAAGACGATCGAGCCGCTCTTCCTCAACGCCTTGAAGGACGAGCTCGACGAGAGCTTCGACTCGGTGAAGAAGCTCGAAACGTTGCTCGACCGGATCAGCGCCATCAAGGTCTTCGACCCAGCCTGTGGTTCAGGCAACTTCCTGATCATCGCCTACAAGGAGCTGCGAAAGCTCGAACACGCAATCCTCGAACGCCTGGCCGAGCTGGACGACAAGCACCTCGTGCTGTTCGCCGAGTCGAGGATTAATATCGAGAACTTCTTCGGGATCGAGATCGACGACTTCGCCGTAGAGGTCGCGATCCTCTCCCTCTGGATTGCCAAGCACCAGATGAACACGGAGTTCAAGGAGAAGTTCAACGTCTCAATCCCACTGATCCCGCTGAAGGAGACCGGCCAGATCAAGCAGGGCAACGCGACCCGGGTCGACTGGAACGACGTCTGCTCGAACGACGGTGGAGAGATCTACCTGATCGGCAACCCTCCGTACAAGGGCGGGAAGTCGCAGAAGGCGGAAATGAAAGCGGATTACCCCTTCGTGTTCGGGCGGCGGCCGTATTCGAAGGACCTGGACTATATCGCTCTATGGTTCATCAAGGGTGCAGACTACATTGAAGGCACTCGGGCGGAGTTGGCGTTCGTCTCAACCAACTCCGTGACTCAGGGCGAGCACGTCGGCCTTATGTTCCCGATGATTTTCACGAAGGACATCGAGATCGGGTACGCATACACGTCGTTCAACTGGGAGAACAACGCCAAGCGCAACGCCGGCGTCACCGTAGTCGTCATCGGATTGAGGATGGCCAGTTCCGAGCCGAAGTACATTTACAGCGATGGCCTCCAAATAGAGGCGACGAACATCAACGGCTATCTTGCCGATGCCTCGTCGGTTTTCGTTTACCGCCGGACTGCCGCCCTCAGTCCGTCGCTCCCGCGTATGGCTCTGGGCTCCATGCCAAAGGACGGCGGCCATCTCCTCCTCGAACCGAGGGACCGCGACGCGATTTTGGATAAGCACCCTGAGGCGGCACGCTACATCAAGCGCTTCGCAGGCGCTGCGGAGTTCATTAACGACATCGAGCGCTACTGCTTGTGGATCGCAGACGACGAGCTGGAAGAGGCCCAGGCGATCCCTGCGATCGCGAAGCGCCTGGAAGCGGTGTCAAAATGGCGGCTCGAGAGCGAGGCAGCGACGACCGTGGACTACGCGGTCTACCCGAATCGGTTCAAGCAGAACGCCTACAAACCGACCGAGTCCATCGTGGTCCCGAGTATCTCGTCCTCACGTCGGCGCTACATCCCCATGGGCTACCTCGACGCCGGGGTAGTGATCTCGAGTAAGGGCTTCGCGATCTACGACGCCGAGCCCTGGACTTTCGCTATGCTGACCTCCCAGATGCACATGGCTTGGGTTGGGGCAGTGTCCGGACGGATGCGCCTCGACTTCCAGTACGGCGCTTACATCGTCTACAACAACTTCCCTGTCCCACCGCTCTCCGACGCGGTGAAGGAGAAGCTCACAGTCGCTGCTCTGCGCGTGTTGGACGTCCGAGAGTATCACTGCGAGCGGACCCTCGCGGAGCTCTATGACCCGGACAAGATGCCGGAGGATCTGCGCGCCGCTCATTCACAGATCGATGCGCTGGTCGACTCAATCTACTCCAAGCGCGGATACGAGACTGATGAACAAAGACTGTCTGACCTCTTTGCTATGTATGAGGAGATGACAAACACCGAGGCCGCAAGGGCCTCAGTGAAGAAGCCCCGGAGGACCGCGAAGTGAACGCGATCAAGAAGCCCATCAACATCGTCGATGTCACCTATGCCAAAACGAAGGCCTCGGTGAACACGGATGCCCTGGGCATGCGTGACATGCAGCAGCGAGTCTTCGCGAAACGCGACGCACAGCACCTCCTCGTGAAGGCCCCGCCGGCGTCCGGCAAGTCACGTGCACTGATGTTCGTGGCCCTCGACAAGCTCTACAACCAAGGGCGCAGGAAGGTCATCGTCGCCGTCCCCGAACGCTCGATCGGCGCGTCGTTCGCGTCAACGGCCCTGTCGAAGTTCGGCTTCTTCGCGGACTGGGAGATCAAGCCGGAGCACAATCTGTGCGACGCCGGATCCTCGGCAGGCAAGGTCGACGCGTTCATCCAGTTCCTCGAAGGGCCTGATGCAACGCTCGTGTGCACCCACGCGACACTTCGCTTCGCATTCGAGAAACTCGCACCTGAGTCGTTCAACGGCACGGTACTGGCAATCGACGAGTTCCACCACGTCTCCGCCGACATCGAGTCGAGCCGCCTCGGCGCGCTCCTGCGCGACGTGATGAACGGCAGCGACGTCCACATCGTCGCGATGACAGGCTCGTACTTCAGAGGAGACTCCGTTCCGGTGCTCTCGCCTGAGGACGAAGCGAAGTTCACCCCGGTCACCTTCAACTACTACGACCAGCTCAACGGGTATGAACACCTGCACTCGCTCGGCATCGGCCACCACTTCTACCAGGGCCGCTACACCGACGCGATCGGTGAAGTGCTCGACCTGGACAAGAAGACCATCGTGCACATCCCGAACGTCAATTCGGGAGAGTCCACGAAAGACAAGCTCGAAGAGATCGGCCGCATCATCGACGTCATCGGGCATGTCGAAGGGGAGGACCCGGACACCGGCATCATCAATGTGCGCCGGCAAGACACTGGAACGATTGTCCGCGTCGCCGACCTCGTCGACGACACCGAGCAGAAGAAGCGCGGCGACACGCTGCACTTCCTGGCCCATACGGCGTCCAAGGACGGCGATGCGGTCGACATCATCATCGCCCTGGGCATGGCCAAGGAGGGCTTCGACTGGCCCTTCGCCGAGCACGCCCTCACCGTCGGGTACCGGGCATCGCTGACCGAGGTCATCCAGATTATCGGCCGGGTCACCCGCGACAGCCCCGGCAAGGCCCACGCGCAGTTCACGAACCTCATCGCCGAACCCGACGCCTCGCAGGGCGAGGTGAAGGTCTCGGTCAACAACATGCTCAAGGCCATCACTGCTTCGCTCCTCATGGAGCAGGTGCTCGCGCAGAACTTCACGTTCAAGACAAAGAAATTCGACGGTGACGATTCCGCGGTGCCAGGCCAGCTGAAGATCAAGGGCTTCAAGGAGCCGTCGAGCGATCGCGTGAAGCAGATCGTGGAGACCGATCTGAACGACCTGAAAGCGACAATCCTCCAGGACGACACCTTCGCCCGGGCCGCGGCCGGCTCCGTGGACGCCGAGACGACCAACAAGGTGCTGATTCCGAAGATCATCCGGGAGAAGTACCCGGATCTCACCGAGGCGCAGGTGGAGGAGGTCCGCCAGCAGGTCGTCGTGGACTCCGTGATCAAGAACGGCGAAGTGCGCACTGTAGGCGACAAGCGGTTCATCAAGATGGCCGAGAAGTTCGTCAACATCGACGAGCTGAATATCAACCTCATCGACTCGGTGAACCCGTTCCAGCGGGCGTTCGAGGTCATGTCCAAGTCGGTCACCCCCTCGGTGCTGCGCATCATCCAGGACACGATCACCGCGACGCGTATCGAGTTCACCGAGGAAGAAGCCTCGCCCTCGTTCCCAGGATCAAGAACTGGATCAAGGTCAACGATCGGAAACCGGACGCGAGGGCGGAGGACCCGACTGAGAAGCGGTATGCAGACGCATTGCTGTGGCTCCAGCGGGCCAAGCAGAAGCTTGAAGCACAGAAGCGCGCGACTGAGATGGTGGAGAGCGAATGAGCGATTACGACGATATCCTCGAAGCAGCACCGTACTCCCTGCAGGACCTCATCGACAACGACCTCGACGGCTCCTCGACGCGCCCGAGAAACCCAAGAAGATAACCTCGTCCGACCGGCTCGAGCGGGCGTTTCTGGAAATCGTGGAGTTCCGCCGGACGCACGGGCGTCTGCCTAGCTCGGCGACCCGAGAGATCGCCGAGCGGAAGCTTGGGGCCCGGCTCGAGGGCATCCTCGCCAACGACGAAAAGATCGCGGCGCTCAGACACCTCGACACGGAGTTCGAGCTGCTGGCAATAGAGGCAGCTCCTGAGTCCCTGGACGATCTCCTTGAGAGCGATGACCTGGACGATCTGCTCGGCGACGACTCCGGCATCCTCGACGTGTCGGATCTGCCCGTGATCAAGCGTCCCGAGTCTCCGGACTCGGTTGCTCAGCGGGTGAAGGCCGAGGACTTCGACCTGTTCGAGCCGCTGTTCAAAACGAAGCACGCCGAGCTGGCCGAGGGCACATACAAGCTGATGCCCTTCACTGGCATGGATCTCATCCGCGAGGGTGTGTTCTTCGTGCTGAGCGGCGTCATGTGCTTCGTTGCTGAGGTCGGCGAGGACGTCGACCTGATCGTTGGTGGTAGGCCGAGGCAGAAGCAGCGCCTGCGCGTCGTCTTCGAGAACGGCACTGAGTCGGCGATGTACAAGCAGAGCCTCATGACCCGCATGTACGAGGCGCAGGGCCAGGTCTTGGCGCGGACAGGCCACGATGCTGACGAAATCCTCGACGCCGACATGGAGAGCGGTCACATCTACGTGCTGCAGTCGCTCAGCGAGGATTCTGTTGTCGCGGGGATGAAAGACCTCCACAAGATCGGCTTCTCCACCACCAACGTCGAGACCCGCATCAAAAACGCGGTGAATTCACCGACCTACCTGATGGCACCTGTGAAGGTGCTGGCGGACTACCGGCTCTACAACGTGCGTGCGTCGCGGCTGGAGCACCTCTTGCACCGCGTGTTCGCCGAGGTGCGTCTGGACCTGACACAGGTCGACCGGAAGGGGCGCAACTACGACCCTCGGAGTGGTTCGTGGTGCCGCTGGAGACCATCAATAAGGCCGTCGCAATGATTATGTCCGGCGAGATCACCGACTACGTCTACGACGCGCAACTCAAGAAGCTCGTAGAACGCGATTGATCTGAAATCGCGACGGAACTCTCCATTTGCGTTCTCCTGCTCGCTGCCGGAATCTAGCACTCGGCCCCAGGCAGGCAACGGCTTTGACATGATTGCACTGGACGTACTGGCCATTGCGATCAACGGGGCCCAAGTTTTGTACCGGGAGATATCTGCTAAGCCGAATAGAGTCTCATGTCTTGAACCTAACCTCTGGACCGACTGGTGCGCTGTCACGAACACCGCCCAGGAGTGCCGCGACGACGCCGTACTGACCCGGTTCAAGAAGCAGGCAGGCGCGTCACAGCGACTGATCTCCCAGCTGCGGTCGCCGCGGACCAATCACGAATCCCGGGCAACAGCCTGGCCGGCGGCACACCATGAAGAGTCCGATGCGCTCGAGCGTCTGCTCCGCCTCGGATCTATCCTCGCCAACAGCAGGCAGACGTTCTGGATCGAGCGACTCAGACTCCGACGAATGATGTTCGCCGCGGTGCTCCTCGCGCCGGCCTGCCAGGGTGGGTTGGGCCTCACACGCGACCGGGCCTCAATCTCGCCCCGGACGAGTTCCAAGAGCTGCGCCCCCAGATCGGAACCGCAGAAGAGGAAGCCAGCTGCCCTTCATGTGCTGTCTGGTCGTGGCTCGAGGTGCTCGGCACAAACTCAGCTTGGTCATCCGCCTTGGTCCGTTCGCTCGCGCAACGGCGCGAGGAGTCCGCAACGGACAGCACGGCGCATCGTCACGTGCGTGACGACCCGAATCCTGACTGGGGCGACTGGCAGGACTGCTCGAATCTGCTGCCGGGCATCGACCGCTGGGGCTACATCTATCAATACAGCTCGATGCACCGGTCATCGTTGTCTGCAGTGATCGCGGTGATGAGGATGCTCCTCGAGGCTCCGGTGCAGCAACCTCAAGCGCTAGCATTTGCACCCGAACCTCACACCATCAGGCATGTGACCCCGAAGAAGAGATCGAGATCCTTGCCCTGGCCGACGAGCTCAATACTCGTGTGGCAGCACTCCTTGCTGAATTCGAGTGAAATCAATAAGGACGTGCCCAGGGGTGCGACTGGAATACGGTCTCGGGACCTCAATGATGGGCGCGGCTGGGCAACCGCTCGGGCTCTATACCTCAGCCGATTGCACATGCGGACAACAATGGCATGTCGGCCTAACACTGACGCCATGGCTGAGAGCGTGCCACGATCGTTGCGTCCGCCTGTCGTACTCGCGTTGGCGAAAGCGGTAGAAACGATCCCGTCCGCGGGAGCACTGCGGGGAGACATTAGTCCAGCCTGAGAGTTCCAGTTTCGAGCTCGGAGACCACGTGATACCCCTGCCAGGCCGTTAGCGTTTGAGATGCGCTCGGTCATTCTGCAGGACGTGGCCGCCGTCCGCTCACGCCTCGAACGCAGCGAGAGCGTGCCCGCGGTTATCAAGTCCGACCACGACAAGCACGTCGTGGTCTACATGCCTGCGCGTATCGCCCCGGACACACCGTCGTGCCGGAACCCTGGGATCTGATCGGTGTCGAAGAAGTCCCCGAGATCGCCTGAACCGGCACCTCTTGGAAGGTACATCAGCCCGGAAGAAGAAGTCGAAATACTCGCAAAGGCTGACGAAATCACTGGCCGTGCCGCAAGAATCCTTGTTGAGTTTGAGTCCTAAGCCCTGCCCACGGGCTGCTTATCACCCTACCGGAGCGAGAAGACGGATCAGCTGCGCTTTCTCGGCAGGTGTCAACGAGGAGAAGACGCTCGAGATCTGGGCTGCAAGCGCTTCAAGCTCCGAATCGACTTTCTGCTCATGCGCAGACGGCGCAATTGCAACAATTTCGGCAGCTTTCGTCGACGTCGCTACGTAAGGTGCTGAAGAGCCGGAAAATAGTCCAATCAGGAGAGAGGCTTGGTGTTCCGAAAGCGGTGGAGCCTCAGCTGCCTTTCGCTGAACCCATTCGTCATAGGACTCGACTTCGTCGCTGACAGGCTTGTCAGCTTGAATCGCAATCGAATCGAATGAGTTCTCCATGATGATTCGAATCGTATTCGAATGCTGCGCTAATCGCAAACATGAATGGGCCTGACTGCAGTCTCAGCAGCGCTATCAAGGTTGGGGTCGAATCGTCACCTCCAGAGGAAGTCCACTCGATCCCGGTTGATACCGCGAGACCCAATCTCACCCGGCTTCACTCTGTTGATCTTCGGAACCACTAGGGCGCGAAGCACCTTCCTGCGCCAGGCAAAGTCCCCGGCTGCTTCATGTTCAGACCAGATTTCCCGGACCCGACCAGACCTCACGAGCTCGACTATTACGGGATCAACTCCGACCAGTGCATCTAGCCGGTCCTGCGCAGCCTTCATCTTTGGAAGCACGATTTCTTCCTGGCGGTCGAGCCACCTCAGATCGCGTCGGCGTTCCGCCTCAAACTGAACCTCATTAAGCCAGGCCTGATGATCCGCAATTTCTTTGATAAGCGCCTCCCGCTCAGCGTCTACGCTGTCGTCTGCCTGGCCGAGCATCGCCAGAAAGTCCGGCCGCTCGAGACGGGCAAGAACAACGTCGACCACAACCTTGTCGAGATGCTCCTCCTTCATGGCCACATGAAAACCAGTCTTGCCAGGAGCGCCGCTGCAGATATATATGTTGTAATGCGCGCGAGGAAGTGCGTTCCCTTGATCGTCATACCGTTTGCGACCACTATTCTGCTTGCCAATTCGCGTACCTACTCCGCAGATGCCGCAGATAGCAATGCCCCGAGCAAATGGGCAACAGGCCAATCATTCGTCCTCCGTCGATCCGGCGGGCTAATAACTCTTTGGAGCCTGTCCCACGTCTCAGGCTCCAATAACGGTGGCCAGATCGCATCTCCGATGATCTCGCCACGATGTTGTCTTTTGCCGGCATAGGCCGGCATCGTCAGCATCTGCTTGACCGCGGGCCCTGTCCACCCAGATACTTACGTTGCTCGCGGTACGCGCTCCGACGCGGTGGGATGCCTCGGGTATTGAAGTCCTTTGCTATGGCGTAGAAGCTCTCACCGGAGAGTGCCCGGTGGGCTGCCTCCTGAACAACCGGTGCCTGGTCAGGATGCGGGACAACCTCTATCAACCGACGGGTCTCCGCGTCGTAAACCCTGCGGTATCCGTAGATTTGTCTTCCGTGAGGGCGGCCCTTCTCTGCATTATCACGCGAGTGACGTAGGATCCGTTGACTCGTCTTGTCGCTTTCGTACTCGGCGTCGCTTGCATCCTCACGAATTGACCGGCGGTCGCGGGCATTAGTGGGGTCGTAAACCCTCCCGTGGGTCAGTACCCAGATTAGAATGCCTTGGTCCTTGCAGACCTCAATGATCTCCAACCACTCGCTCGTCCGTCGCGAGCCACGCGACGCCTCCCAGAGGCCCAACACATCTGCGTCGAAGTTACCCGCCCGAATATCGGACACGAGTCTGAGGTAACCCTCGCGGACCTTGCTGGAGTATCGACTGGCACTCCGGTTGTCGTCCCGGTACGGATGAGGATGAAGTTCCCAGCCCTTGCTCGAACAATCTTTGGCCATCTCATCATGCTGCTGATCTGGGCTCTTGCCAGTACCGGATCGATCTTGGGAGACGCGAAGGTACTCTCGTACACGCAGTGATTTGGAACTAAGCATGATGCCATCCTACCCACCTCCTAACTAAACAATGAGCTGGACGACCGCATGAGCTCCGTGGCACCAAAGTTGATATAGGGGTGGGTACCAAAATCCCCGGAATTACGCGGGTCCCGGCCTATCTGTGGACATCTTTGTGGCACGACAACGACCCACCTCCATTAGTAACGTTGGTAGCTCATTTTTCGCCGTGACGGGCGTGAGGGAATGAGCCCGGCGACGTCCTTGCGGCATGTGATTGAGGACCCCACCAGGGTGTTTCTCGTCTAAGTCAGTCCGTCGACCGTGTAGGGGTTGGCTGGGGCTCATCGAGTTGTGACAGATCCTCAGGAAGGGAGGTGGACGACGACTATGCGGTGTCGGCATGGCTGATACCGCATTGTCTTTCCACCATGAGTATGCCTCCGGGTCTATGACCTTAACTGTGCATGCGTGGCATCGGCGGGTAGTGGCGGGGCTCGGGCTGGCGCTCACCGACAGGGCCTACCGACAGTTGCTCGGGAACTCAAGGCCACCCGTCAGCGTGGATATGCGCTGTGCCGAGGAGAGACCCAAATCGGCGCGGCGTCAGCAGCTGTGCCTGTTACTTCCGCGACTGGCCGCCCCATCACGACCATCACTGTGTCAACACCTGTATCTCGGCTCAATCTGGACAAGATATTCCAGGCCCAGCGTGATCCAAGTGCTGCCCTCGCCGGCGTTCTCCAGGACGAACCGTGCGCCCAAGGTCGGTCGTCGACGTTGCCAATAGGGAAGGGCCTGTATCGCCGAACCCCTTGGTTTCGAGCCGGCGCCAGTGCTTCATCGCACCGGAGGGCTCTGCCCCACGGCATCCGAGATCGTGGTGACACGCCGAAGTATCGCCAGCGGTCGGCAAAGCCACAAATGAGTCGTCGTTTCTGCCAGCAAGAAATGGGTTCTGCTCGCGAGCGCAAACTGGGAATCTGCTTGTAACCAGAACCCCCGGAAGCCGTCCCAGGGAATCAAACCCTCCTTCCGGCTTCCCTGCGTACGGCTTGGAAAATGGACATGGCATGGGATATCGAACGCACCAAAGCACTCTTGCTGACGGCCGCGGCCGTTGAATTCAGTAAGAAAGGGCTGGCGGGGGCAAGAGTTGACAACATCGCGTCCGGTGCCGGCATCAGTAAGGAACGCATCTATCAGTACTTTGGAAACAAGGAAGGTCTTTTCGACGCTGTGCTGGCTGCCGAATTGGGCAGTGCCATGGACGAAGTCCCCATCGTCGGATGCGGGCCCACGGCCATGGGTGAATTTGCCGGAAGGCTCTTTGAACATCGCACCAAGGAAGACGCGGTGTCACGCCTTCTCTTCTGGGAGGGTCTGGAACGTGGTGATCAGGTTGCGGACCGGGCCGCCAGGGCAGGCACGTGGGGTTCGAAGGTTGATGAGATGCTGAAGGTTCTTCCGGGAATTTCCAGGACGGACGCTGCGGACCTTCTTCTCACTGTGCTTACACTCTGTGGCGGATGGCATGTCCTTCCACAGGTGGATGCGCTGCTCGTTAGTGACCGTCATGACAGGCCCTCGCGACGCAAGGCATTCGTAGTCCGCGTGATGACCATCGCTGCCGAAGCCCTCTTGGCTGATGCCTCCAGGCCTTAGACATTGACCGTCTAAGCGAGACTTCAGGGGCATTCCCCGGCATTCCCCGGCATTCCCCGGCATCCCTCAAATGACTCGCTGCAGTGCAAATCTTTCTGCAAAGCAGAAGTCCCATGTGCCAGGTCGGCGCCAACTCGTAGGAGACTCGGTCGTTCTACGGTGACAGTGGTTCGTGGGACGCGTCAACCGGCAGCAGACTTTGGGGCTGGACCGCCCCGGAGGGTCCTTCTCAATCGAAAAGGGCAATCGCTTCAGGAGTTTTCCGTTGTGAAGAAAAGTGGCGATAGCAATGGGTGGGCGACCCTACACTGAGTCCACCGGGCTCTCCGGGACCCTTCGACCTCAAAGAATTTTAGGAGCCTCAATGTCGAGTGCTTTGCAGACCGAGTCACAGGTTACCAAGAAGGCGCGAACACGTGCAGTAACTCTGGCCACCCTCGGAAACGTCATGGAGTGGTACGACTTCACCGTCTACGGTTTCTTGGCCCTTGCCATCAGCGCCAACTTCTTCCCGGGAAGCGATCCGAACGCTGCCCTGTTGTCGACCTTTGCTGTCTTTGGCGTGGGTTTGTGGCGCGTCCTGTCGGGGCGTTTATCCTGGGTCCCTTGGTGGACAGTAAGGGTCGCAAGTTCGTCATGCTGCTATCAATGCTTCTGATGGCCGCGGGCTCATTGCTGGTGGGAATTGCGCCAACTTATGCGCAGATCGGCTTACTGGCGCCGGCCATCATCGTCCTTGGCCGGCTCTTCCAGGGTTTCTCGGCTGGAGGTGAGTTTGGCAGCTCTGCTGTCTTCCTCGTGGAGTGGGCCACCCCAAACGACGTGGGCTTTTCGGTAGCTTCCATCAGGTCGCCACCTACGGCGGTCTGCTGACGGGCGTAATCGTGGTTGCAGTGCTCACTTCAATCCTTGGACCAGCACAAATGCAGGCGTGGGGATGGCGCATCCCCTTCATGTTTGGTGCCTTCCTCGCTGTGATGGTCTTGTACCTTCGTCGCCGAGTGGAAGAGACGCCTGTCTTCAGCGATTCCGATCAGACTGAATCATCCCAGGACTCCGGCGCTTTGAGTCAAAGTAACGACCGAACTCAGCTGAGCTCCGTCAAGGGATTTTTCCTTACTATCGGCATCACCGCGCTCTGGGCAGTCACTTCGTTCGTGACTATCAACTACATGCCGACATTCACCAGTAAGTTCGCCGGGATCAACCAGCAAGAGGCATTGTGGGCCACCTGCATCGGGTGCTTCCTGGCTGTTGTGTTGTTTCCTCTCGCTGGGCACCTTTCTGATCGCTTTGGCCGTCGGCCGTTCATTCTCGGCAGTGCAATTGCTTATGTCGTACTGTCGGTGCCGCTGTTCCTGCTAATCGTCAATGGCCGATCACTGCTGACTGTGATTGTGGCACAGGGCCTGTTCGCTCTCCCGACCGCAGCAATCGCCGGCGTAGGCACGGCAACCGTTACCGAACTTTTCGCCCTTAGGCGACGCGGGTTCTCGTTTCCATCGCAACCGCGATCGCGGTCACCGTGTTCGGTGGTTTTGGCGGATTCATAACGACGTTGCTGATCGAAGCGACGGGTTCACCCATCTCCGCGGCGTACTACGTTGTGGGTGTCGCTCTGATCACTTTGGTGGCTGCCCTGGCTATGCCTGAACTGGGCAAGAACGAACTGCGACGGTAACCATGCGCTTGTTAGATGAAAGAGGAAAACAATGAACGAACGTCATGCCCTGATCACCGGCGCAGGCATGGTCGGAGCCTACACCGCACGCAAGCTGCTCGAGAACGGTTGGCGGTTACCCTCCTGGACCGCCAACTCAACAACGGCTACCTATCGGACGTCATCAAGGATGACACCGGACTCACTCTCCTTGAAGTTGACCTTACAGACATCGAGGCAACCGAACGAGCAATAAGGGGTCTTGGGCGCTTGGACTCCGTTGTCCATACAGCCGCTTTGATTGCAGCCCGCGCACAAGAAGACATTCTTGAAACACTCGAGATCAACGTGGCGGCATCGCTGCGGTTGGCATGCCTTGCCAAGGAGTCGGTGCCGGCCGGTTGGTGGTCATCAGTAGCTGGAGCGTCTATGCGGATGATCAGAAGCAGGCGATTACCGAAGAATCACCGCTCAAAACCAGGTTCACTTCGTACTACACCGCCTCGAAGCTGGTCCTCGAGCATATGCTGAGCGCGTTCGCAGCAGATCAGCAGCTTCCCACGATTGCTCTTCGGCCGACGGTGATCTACGGCTACGGCCCCAATCTCGGTGGCAGCGTTGGCAGTGCGGCCATTGAGGCTCAGGTCCTGCGCGCAATGCGTGGAGACAATGTCACAGTCCCAGACAACATCATTTCCCAGACCGAACTTGTCTACGTCGAAGACGTTGCAGACGCAGTAGCGGCGGCCGCTGGCGACAGCCCCATGAATGAACTCTTCATGGCCTACAACGTTGGATCTGCCGAGACAACAACAGTGGGACAACTGGTTGAAACACTCGCGGAAATCTTCCCTGAAGCCAACGTCCAAGTGGGACGCGGCCTTGATTACTCGGTGATTCCACCGCGGCAAAGCCAACCGACAGAGCTCACAGCAATGCTTCGGGACCTTGTGCGCATCCCACCACGAACTCGCTCCGCCGGATTCCGTGCCTTCGTTGCGGAACTTCAAGCAGCCGGGAACGAAAATCTTGAAACCCTAGGAGAAAACAAATGAATCCAGCAGCAGAGACTGAATTCTTCGAAACAGTCATAGCCGGAGTGGGATTCGGCGGTATCGCGGCCGCCCACGACCTGCTGGAGAGCGGCCGAACAGATTTCGTCCTTCTGGAAAAGGCCCCGAAGCCGGGGGCGTCTGGCGGGACAACACCTACCCGAACGCAGCATGCGACGTTCCAGCCCATCTGTACAGCTTCTCATTCGCGCAAAACTCCGAATGGTCATGCAACTACGCCAGCCAATGGGAGATCCTCGAGTACACGAATCGCGTTATCGATGAGCTGGGACTCCGGGAGCGCATCCGCTTTGAGGAAGCCCTCGTTAGAGCGCAGTGGATTAGCGAAAAAGTGGTTTGGCGTCTCCAGACGTCCCGGGGACGGGTCATTGAATGCCGATACTTAATCTCCGCCCTCGGAACTCTCAACCAGCCCTTGATTCCGGACCTGCCGGGCCTGGCAGACTACCGGGGCCAGATTATCCACACTGCCGAATGGCTGCCGGACATTGACATGACAGGAAAACGTGTCGCAGTGATCGGTGCGGGGGCCAGCGCAATCCAAGTCGTCCCACATGCCGTTGAGCAGGCAGACTCGGTCTTGGCGGTCATCCGGACGGCACCGCATGTGATGCCGAAGCCGAGGAATTCTACGACGAGACGGCTAAGGAGCATTTCCGAAACCATCCAGAAATCCTTCAGGAGCTTCGAAAAGAACAATACGACTACTGGAACCAGTCCACGCACGCCCAGGCTGTCATGGACGAGGAGTTTCTGCGGAGAGCCGAGACGGTCTGGCGAGAGCACATGGAATCTGCTGTCAGTGATCCACGGCTGCGGGAAATACTCACCCCCGACTCTCGCTTCGGCTGCCGTCGTCCCGTCGTGTCCAATAGTTTCTACCCAGCCTTGCCGATCCGAAAACTACCGTCATCGACGCGGGGATACAACGGCTCACTGCCTCAGGGGTTGTCTCGGAAACCGGAGAGAAGTTCGACGCTGACATTGTCGTACTCGCTACAGGGTTCCGGGCAACAGAAATGCTTAGCCATGTTGAGATCATTGGCGCCGGCGGGTGGCCACTGACGGAGGAATGGCAGGAGGGCCCCGAAGCCTACAAGGGAACGATGGTCAAGGGATTCCCAAACCTGTTTCTCGTTACCGGTCCGAATACCCAGGCTTCTGGATCACTCATCGGCGTTATCGAGGCTCAAACCAAGTACATCACCAAATGCCTGGATGAGGCGGTCCGTCAGGAAAGGCCCGTCATTGAGGTAACACCCCAGGCGCAAGCAACATTCAACTCCGGCCTCGAAAAGATGATGGAGAGAAGCGTCTACATAGCCGGAGGATGCCACAGCTGGTACAGGCTGGGTGGAACCGGCCGAGTGGTAACGAAGTGGCCCGGAAGCCTCGCGGATTTCGAAACGGAACTTGAAGGCGTCGTACTGGATGACTTCACCTTTTCGAAAGCGTCTGGGCGATCCTTGACCATGGTCAGCGGCTAGACGAGCTCTCGGTGTGCCTTTGGGGACATCGGGGTTTGGTGGGACACCTGCTTGCTAGCCGGATCCCCAAGGCCCGCGGGTCTTGCTGTGTTCGAGAAGGTTGCACAAGAAAGTGAGGTGGCAGAGATGCCCTCCGTTGAATTGAAGTCCGTCGTCGAGATGTTGGCGCAGTCCGTTCCGGACTTTAGCGACGACATCCACGAACTTCGGATCCGTTTCGCTGATTTGGCCTCGAGGAACAAAATCGATGCGGGCATCACCATAAGCCATCGAACGGTTGGAGGCGTCGGGGTGATTGAGACTTCGCATGCACCAGACCTCCACACAACCATTCTCTTCTTCCACGGGGGCGCGTACGTGGCCGGAAGTGCTACGGAATCCTTGTCACTCTCCTCCGAGATCGGTGTTGTGGCCGGTGCCAAGGTTGTCTCAGTCGACTACCGTCTCGCTCCCGAACATCCGTACCCGGCAGGAGTGCAGGATTCCTTGAATGTGTACGCCCAGCTCATCGAGGACGGCACAAATCCGGAGAGCATCGTTGTTGCGGGCGCATCGGCGGGCGGGGACTGGCCATCACCCTACTGATTGCTGCCAAAGCACAAGGTTTGCCTATGCCTGGCGCGTGTGTCGTGTTCTCGCCCTGGATTGATCTGGAACTGACCGGCGAGTCTTTGCGCACCCGGGCCGATGTGGACCCTTCCCTCACCGTGAACGGTCTCCGACGCGCGGCCACGGACTACCTGCACGGCCGATCACCCAGGCACTCAGGAGCCAACGCCCTGCACGCCAGCCTGGCTGGACTTCCGCCCATGTTTATCCAAGTCGGATCACGGGAGATTCTGTTCGACGACTCCATCAGGCTCGCGGCCCACGCCGGAACTGCGGGTGTCAGCGTTGAGCTTCAGTGCTGGCCCGAAATGGTACATGTGTTCCAAGCGTTTGCCGCCCAATTGCCGGAAGGGCGAGCGGCGCTGCAAGCAGCCGGGGCCTTCATCCGTACTAAGGTAACCCTTAGTGAAACCTCCGCATCCTACCGACCGCTTCTTTCTGACCGGCCGTTCTCGCCGCCGGCCTCGGACCTCAGAATACTGACGATTTCATCCTGGGTGTGGAAGATGAGGCCCAGCTTGTCTGGAGCGTAAAGCGCCTCCAGCCGCGCCACTGGCACGGAAACCGAGAACGTGGCCATGGACCTGCCGGGAGGGGTGGAAAGAGGGACTGCCAGTGCGGCGACACCTATTTGGGCTTCCTCGCGGCAAATGGCGTATCCGCGTTTCCGGGTGCGCTCAAGTTCGACAAGGAGTTCTTCGAACTCCTTGTCCGGGAGGTAGCTTCCCGCGAGCTCAGCACCCTTGCCTCGATACAGCCGCTCGAGTTGCTCCAGAGGAACATGTGCCAGCAACGCCCGACCTCCGGCAGTCGTGTGCGCCGGCAAGACTGAGCCGGCTCTGTCGCCGATACGGAGTACAGAAGTCGCCTCGATAGTCATCAGAACCCTCGCGTGGATGCCGACCCGGACTGTGAGGTTTACCGTCTCCTCAAGGCGGGAACAAAGAAGTTCAAGCGAGGGCCGGGTCAGTTCCCGCAGGGTTTGCGTCCAGGATGACCCGATGACCGGAGCTCCCAGCGCCGGCCCGGCCACGTAGCGCCGGGAATCATCCTGCAGGGCAAACCCCCGGTACATGAGCATCGACATCAAGCGATGCGCCGTGGAGTAAGCAACGTCGAGTTTCGACGCAACATCAGTGATGCGAACGGCCCCCTCGTCGCGGAGAATGCTGAGGATCCGCAACGCGTTATCCACCGAATCAATCGGGTACGGAGGGCGTTTGTGTTCAATAGTTGCTTTCTTCACAGCGGAAACAATACCCCCAAGTTGCAGGATGGGAAAGACTCTCTTGTTTCGCGCCGGACTCGCCACGCCAGCGTGGGCGTTTAGTTGTGCGCCCACATCCCCGGTCCAGCGTACTTTCTGCTACGAAGAAAGACATTGAAAGACCCTTCTAGGCGGCGTGAACTGGTCTCCTGGCCCTGGGAACAAGAGTCCGTGCGGAGGCAGCGAAGCCAGTTCACCGACCTACACCATGAAGGGCATACAGGACAGGACAAATCATGCTGAATCAAATTGAAGAACGCACCCCGTTCCAGACCAACCTGCGAGAGCGCCAATGGAAGCTGTTGCTCGGTGGCGAACTTCGGGATGCGGAAGGCTCGAAGGTCTACGAGAGAATCAGTCCATTCACCAGGGACACCATTACCCAGGTCCCCAACGGTTCGAAGGCGGACGCAGACACGGCGGCGGAAGCAGCCTACGCCGCGCGGCGGATGTGGCGCTTAACGACGGTTCCGGAACGTGCCGCTGCACTCCTCAAGGCTGCGGACATCATTGAAGCCCACGGTGAGGAACTCGCTTATCTGGACTCCATTGATGGTGGCTCTGCGTTGCAGAACTCGCGGATGGACGTCCGGCTGACCCTCGCACATGCGCGTCTGTTCGCCGGCCTGGCGCTTGAGATGAAAGGTGACACCATCCCTGCCAGCACTGGCCTTCACATGACTGTGAGGGAGCCGGTGGGCGTCGTCGTCAGAATCGTGCCCTTCAACCACCCGCTCATGTTCGCGGGCAAGGTTTTCGCGCCCATCCTGGCCGGAAACCCCACCATCCTCAAGCCCCCAGAAACCGCGCCGCTGTCAGCACTTCGACTCGGGGAGCTACTTCAGGATGTCTTCCCTCCTGGAGTCTTCCAGGTCGTCACAGGTCAGGGACGAACCGTCGCGGATACACTCGTGCGCCACCCACTGGTCCGGAGAATCGGCTTCATCGGCTCAGAGCAGACCGGACTAGCCATCCAGAAAGCGGCCGCCGAATCCGGTGTCAAGGAAGTTTCCCTTGAACTGGGAGGGAAGAACGCCATGGTTGTCTTCCCGGACGCCGACCTGGACAAGGCCGCCGAAGGCGCCATCAACGGCATGAACTTCGCCTGGTCGGGTCAGTCATGTGGATCCAACTCCCGACTGCTCGTTCATAGCAGTGTCCATGACCAGATTGTCGCCAAAATCGCTGACAAGCTCAAAGCGCACCGCCTCGGAGATCCCCTCGACCCCGGAACGGATCAGGGCACTGTGATCAACGAGAAGCAGTTCAACTCCGTCATGGGCTACATCGAGACGGCACGGAAGGAAGGGCGACTGTTGTCGCAGGCGGCGGCCGTCCGGACGGAGAAGCCTTTGCAGAAGGTCTTTTTATCGCCCCGACGGTGCTGACGAATGTGAATCCCGGCGACACTGTCGCCCAAGAGGAGATCTTTGGCCGGTGCTGTCGGTCCTTACCTTTGAGACCGAAGAAGAGGCAGTGGAGATCGCCAATGACTCCCCGTATGGACTCACCGCGAGCGTATGGACTGCTGACCTCAACCGCGCACTGCGGGTTGTCCGGGAAATTGAAGCGGGATTCACCTGGATCAACGACTCCGCCAAACACTTCCCAACGTCCCCTATGGGGAGTCAAAGCGTCAGGGTTCGGCCGTGAAGAAAGCATCGAAGAACTGCTCAGCTACACCGAACTCAAGACGATCAACATCGCCTACTGAGCCTTAGGGCTCATCATCATCTCAACGAGGAGAATCGTGAGTTATCTCGGACTGGACCAAAAGGTCATTGTCGTTACAGGGCAGCGCAAGGTATAGGCGCAGCCTACGTCCAAAGGCTGGCGAATGACGGCAGTACCGTCATCGCCGCCGACCGGAACTTCCAGGGCGTGGCTGCTCTGGCGGAATCGCTATCGCACACGGGTAAGGTCTTGCCGGTGGAGGTTGACGTCTCCTCGTCATCTTCGTGCACCGAGCTGGCCCGGAAAGCGATCGGCGATTATGGCCGAGTAGACGGGCTCATTAACAATGCCGCAATCTTCTCCACCATAACCATGAGGCCCTTCTGGGAGATCCCCGAAGCAGAATGGGACACCCTCATGGCCGTCAACGTCAAGGGCCCCTGGCTGTTGACCTCAGCACTGCTGGACGGCTTTAAGGCCTCCGGCAAGGCAAGCATCGTGAACATCGGTTCGGACGCTGTTCAGCTGGGCCGTACCGGATACACCCATTACGTGGCCAGCAAGGGCGCCGTGGCGGGGATGAGCTATGCCATGGCCAAGGAACTCGGGCATTGGAATATCCGCGTCAATACCCTCTCCCCTGGCCCCGTCTACACCGAGGTCGACCGCGGCACAGTCACACCAGAGCAAAAGGAAGCCATGCTTGCCCGTCAGGCACTGCCCGGACAGCAGGACCGGACGACATGACCAGCCTGGCCGCCTTTCTGCTCTCCGATGACAGCAGCTACATCACCGGCCAGACCATAAGCGTCAATGGCGGCCTTCTTCACCGATGACTCAGGAACGGAATCATGAACACCGACATTAGGGAACTCGTCTCGCTTTCTTCCCGGATCCTTGGGGAGCTGACCAGGGCGACTTCATCTGGGGCATGCTTCAGCCCGTGATCCGGAAGGACGCGGTGCGTGGATCAAGGCCAGCGGCTGGGGCCTTCAGGAAGTCACTCCAGATCGCGTCCACCTTGTGGACAGGGAAGGTGCCGTCGTTGAAGGAGAGGGCGCCGTCATCTTGAGTACCCATCCATACTGAGATCTACGCGGCCCGTCCAGACGTCGGAGGCGTTGTCCACACGCATTCCCCGCATGCTGTCGCTTTAGCCGCGGCAGGCCAGGAACTGGTGCCGGTCAGCCACGCAGCCAACTTCTTCGTCCCGCCATCGGTCCGAGATTCACCCTGACCGCCGATCTCATCTTTACACAGGAACTCGGGGTGGCCCTCGCGGAAACCCTTGGAGGCGCCCGGGCCGTCTTTCTCGTCAATCACGGGATCGTCGCGGTAGGCCCGGATCTTCAGTCAGCAACTGTCGCGGCAATTTTGTTGGAACGGGCAGCCGAACAGCAGCTCGTGACGCTGGGCTACGGCGGCGTGCCGGCCTGGTCCGCGCCCGAGGAGTCGATAGCAAAGCGCGAACGGATCTACAACGAGACCGCCATCAGCAACGTTTGGGACTACCTGGTGCGCCAGCTCAAGTAGGTTCAATCCCTTTTCTGCAGCGGGGAAACCCGTGGGCGGAGCAAGTCAGCAAGAGTAGCTTGAATATAAGCCGGAGTGATCCACATCACTGGCTTCCCAGAATTGTCACGCAAAGGAGCGTATAAGTGGGATACATCATTGGAATCGACGTTGGGGGAACTTTTACCGACGCTGTTTTGGCCGACGATGCAGGAAACATCGTCGGAGCGAAAGCACCATCCACGCCGCCAGATTACTCTGAAGGCGTTCTGGACGTTATCGGCGTCCTGGCGGAACAGATGGGCCTGACGGTGCGGGAGGTGCTGGCCAATACACAACATATCGCGCATGGCACGACGTCGTCGTTGAACGCACTTGTTATGGGCAACGTCCCGCCAGTTGGTTTCATCACCACACGCGGTCACCGCGATTCCATCTACATCATGAACGTTGAAGGCCGGTACCTTGGCGGCTCACCAGAGCAGCTGCAAAGCGTTGTGACCCAATCAAAATCCCATGGTCTGATCCCAAAGCGCCATGCCCACGAGGTCACCGAGCGGGTAGACCGTGACGGAAACATCATTGTCCCGCTGGACGAGGACGACGTCCGGATGGCCGTTCGCGATCTTATCGATCAGAACGTCTCAGGGATCGCAGTCTCGCTGCTGTGGTCATTCCGCAACCCCACCCACGAGCGACGAATCCGCGACATCATCCACGAAATCACCCGGAGATGTTTGTCTCAATCTCATCTGAGGTCAGTCCAAGGATCCGGGAATTTGCCCGAAACGCAACCACCATCATGAGCACCCAGATTGGCCCAGGGCTCAAGCACTACCTTGGAAACCTGGAGAATGCACTTCGTGAAGAGGGACTCAAAGGCCCGCTTCTGGTGATGCAGAGCAACGGAGGCGCCATTGTCGCCGAAGAGGCCCCTGCAAATGCAATCAGTACTGTAGGGTCTGTACTCACCGGTGGAGTAGTAGGTTCGGTGGCACTGGGAGCTCAGCTGGGCACCCCAACATCGTCACAACCGACGTGGGAGGGACGACCTTCCTTGTAGGACTCGTAGTGGATGGCGAACCGGTTCGGTCGTCCACTACGGTCATCAATCACCACCCCATCAACGTCCCGACGCTTGAAGTGCACGCGATCGGTTCCGGCGGAGGTGCCATCGCCTGGATCGACAAGGGCGGAAACCTCCAGGTTGGACCAAAAGCGCACAGGCAGTACCCGGGCCGGCATGCTACGACCAAGGCGGAACGGAGCCGACCAACACCGATGCAAACCTGGTTTTGGGAATCCTCCCGAACGTGGCTTGCTTGGTGGCAAGAAATCTCTGAACATCCAGCGCGCCCGTGAAGCGATCCGCACACGCATCGCAGAGCCCTTGGGTATGAGCGTTGAAGATGCGGCCGCGGCCATCTATCAAGTGCAGAATGCGCAGACAGGTGACCTGCTTCGCAAGACAGTTGTTGAAGCAGGGCATGACCCCCGGGACTTCATCCTCTACGCCTTCGGCGGCGCTGGCCCAGCGAACTGTGCAGCATACGCCGCGGAACTGGGCGTACAGCAGGCGGTCGTTCCCCTGGGACCGGTTGCCTCCGCCTTTTCGGCCTTTGGCCTGGCCACATCAGATGTCGTGTTGACAGCAGAACTATCCGATCCGGCCACCTTTCCCCTCGATGCCAGGAGCGTTGAGCGGAACTTCCAGAAACTGGGCAACCAGGTACTGGCCTCCCTCGAACGGCAGGGGCTCAACTTCAAGTCCGTAGAACTGCACCGCGAGACCGACATGCGCTATTCAATGCAGCTGGCTGAACTGCCTATCCCCATGGACCAGGCGATCACAGCAGAGAGTTTGGAAGAGGCGGCTGTGCGGTTCGAACGTCGCTACGCCGAACTCTACGGAGAAGGTTCGGGATTCAGCGCAGCCGGGATCCAAGCCATCACGTATCGGGTCCGGGCTGAAGGCAAACTCGCCGTCTCCCTCGAGCTGCCACCAATTGACGCTGCCGACACCGCCGATCCGTCGGCGGCCCAGATCGCCACACGACCCGTGCGCCTCAGCTCCGCCGGCTACATGGATACCGCCATCTTCGACTACACAAAACTCAGAAGCGGCCATCAAATCACGGGACCGGCCGTCATCGAGGTACCGACCACGACGTAGTTGTCCCGGAGGGCATGAGCGGCGAGATCGACAAGCTCGGAAATCTTGTCATTCTGACTCAGAAAGGTTCCCAGCTATGAGCATGACTATCCCCGGTTCCGAAGTTTATTCCAGCCGACCAAAGAGTCCAGATGAGCTTATGAATTCCCTCCCGCAGGGTTTTCCCATCCACTCCGTTACGCAGGAGCAAATCGACGCGGTGGACCCGCTGACCTACGAAGTCATCCGCCACCGCATCTGGTCGATCACAGAGGAGATGGGTGAGGCGCTGAAGAGGATGTCTGGATCGCCCATCGTGACCGACGCAATGACTTCGACTTCGCCATCGGAGACGAATTCGGTCAGGAGGTCCAAGTCGGTCTCTACAACACCGGGCTTGTCGGCGCCGTCGACCTCGCGGTCTACTGGACGCTTCAGAACCGCGCAACAAACCCAGGCATTGAAGAGGGCGACATGTTCCTCTGCAACGATCCGTGGGTCGGTGGAGGCTTGCATCAAAGCGACGTCATCATCTATCAGCCTGTATTCCATGACGGAAAGCTCTTTGCCTGGACAAGCGGGATCTGCCACGAACCTGACCTGGGCGGTGTAGGACTTGGTTCGTTCTCGCCGGCTGCTCAGGACGTCTTCAGCGAAGCCCTGCCCACACCACCGGTAAAGATTGTCCGGGGCGGCCAATTGCAGGCCGATATGGCCGACATGTGGACGAGGCGCTCACGGGTTCCCATGCTCGTTGGCCTTGACCTCAGGGCCAAGTTGGCGCCAACAACGTAGGCCGGCAGCGTCTTCTTGAGGTCATTAAGCGCTACGGCGCCGACACCGTCAAAGCCGTCATGAAGCGCATGATGGCCGATTCCGAGAACAGGCTTCGCGGCAAGCTGAAATCGTTGCCCGATGGCACGTGGCGTGCCACCGGCTATCAGGATCAGTCTCACGAAGGCGATCGGTCGCTGCACAAGATCACCGTGGCCATGACGAAGAAGGATGATCACCTTACCTTCGACTTCACCGGAACGGACCGCAGGCCGGAATGATCAACTGCACCTACGCAGGAATGCGCGGCGGAGTCATGATCGCGCTTCTACCTATCCTGGCCCACGACATACCGTGGTCCGCGGGCGGCCTGATGCGTTGCTTCGATCTGGTGTCAGAGGAAGGAACGATCAACAACGCCACTTTCCCGGCTGCCGTAAGCCGCGGACCCATCGGTCCGGCCTGGCTAACCGGAACACTCGTAGCAGAATGCCTGTCGCAGATGCTCGACCGCTCCGTGGATCTAGGCAAGAGCGTGCAGGCCGCTTGCTGTGGCACCTGGGACACTGCCGTCATCGCCGGACTGGACGAACGCGGAGAGGTACCCGTACCGTTCCTCAACATCCTCATGGAGCCCATGGCGGGAGGATATGGGGCTCGCCCGCAGGCTGACGGCATGGACACGGGAGGGCTCTTCTGCATTCCGATGGGGCGTATCCCCGATACGGAAATGTCGGAGTTCCTTTATCCGATGCTCGTACTCTGGCGCCGGGAGGAGACTGACTCCGGAGGTCCCGGTCGTATGCGTGGAGGTGTCAGCGCGTCGCTTGCATTCACCCCCACGGCACCAGCGTTCCAATGGGGCTGGTCCTGGCATCGGCCGGCAAAGCCGTCTCACAGAACACAGGCCTGTCCGGCGGCTATCCGGGAAACACCGGCCTCGATCTGGTCGTGCGAGACGTGGACGTCTTCGAGATGCTCAGAGGAGGAGTCGTTCCTGAAACACTGGATGAGCTGGCGGCGCAATCGAGATCGGCCAATGCTACGCACAAAGCGATGTCAAACCGGGCGAAGTCCTCTATATGCACTGGCAGGGCGGCGGCGGCTATGGCGACCCGCTGCTCCGGTCACCGGAAGCGGTCGAAGCTGATCTAATTGCCGGCAAGGTGACGGTTACGGCCGCAGAAGAAATCTACGGCGTCGCCTACGACGAAAGCTCCGAACACGTAGACCAGGCACGCACCCAATCGCTCCGGTTACGGATCCGGGACGAGCGGAAGCAGCGGTCCACAGTCGAAGCAGTCAGCGGTACGCGCCCGATCCTGAACGTCAGCCACGGTCGCCGCATCGACGACAACCTGGTTGAGGTCCGCGTCGACGATTCAGTGCTCGTCGCCTGTGCACACTGCGGAGTGCAACTGGCAGACACTGCCACCGACGACGAGCTCTGGCTAGGGACGTTCGACGGCGCACCGAGAACTGCCGGGCCGCAGGTCACTTCTGACCATGCAACGTACGTGGACGGAGAAGTTGTCTTCCGCCAATACTGCTGCCCCAACTGCTGGACTGCAGTGTTCTCAAGCATTGTTCCGGTTGAGCACCCGGAGCACGCGCGAACCATCGCGCTGCTGGGCCGGAGGCGCGTGCCCTGGCTATGCAGGCGCAGTGATGTGAGGACTGCCGCAAGTCTCATGTCCTAAGTGAGCGGATACATTCAAAAGGGGCTCGGGTGAACTTCACAGTTGCCCGGCCCTTTTCGCCATGACAAATTCCAAGGCCCCTGAAAGAAACCATGAAGATCACCAAACTGGGACACGCAGCAGTTCTCGTCGACGTGAACGACGCGCGCATCTTGATCGATCCAGGCAGCTTCTCCTCTGACGAAGCCTTCGGACTCACTGGACTGGATGCCGTTATTGTCACCCACCGGCACCACGACCATGTCGCGCCCGAGCGGCTCGAAGATCTATTAGCCCTCAACACCGACGCGGTGTTGCTCGCCGGCGCGTCCACAGCGGCGGGGCTCGGTCCTCTGGCCAAAGCGAATTTTCGTTTGCTCCCGCCGGATCAATCCATGCGGATCGGTGACGTTGACGTAACGTCAGTGGGCGGTCTCCACGCAGTCATTCACGAAGATTTTCCTCGTGAGGAGAATATCGGTGTGGTGCTGAGTCCTGCGGACGGACCGAGATTCTTTCATCCAGGCGACAGCTATGAATACACTCCCGAAAATATCCAAGTGCTCGCCGTTCCCATCTCTTCTCCCTGGGGGAAGCTGTCCGAGGCAGTCGAGTTCGTCCGTTCAGTGAGTCCGGCAACCATGTTCCCTATCCACGACGCGCTTTTCAGCGAGCACGGCAAGAAGCTCTTCTGGTCCTGGATTCCGCAGCTGGCGGGCAGCGAAATCAGCAGCATCAGTCCTTCAGAGGGGAATCCGGTGGAGTACAACAGTTCAGGCGAATTTGTTCGCAGCGGTAGCCTGGACAACCCCGCAGCATGAGCCGATTTGCCGCCGCGCCTGACGTCAGCGGACCACGGATAAGAGCCAGGCCGACCACAGGACAACATCTGTCAGCTGCACATGGCGCCGACCTTCGGGGGAAAAGCGAACGGGCCGAGTATCGCCGTGAGATCACAGTATCGCGCGCCAACGACTTGGCATCGCGCTTAAGCCAGGAGGTTGCACTTGCAGAAGAAGAAGCGCTTATCCGCCGGACTGATGGGGGAGTCCGGGTCACACGACACGAACACGGCAGATACACCGTGGAAATTACCCGCGAAGTTTCCTTCGGCCTGACCCTTGAACGAGACCTTGCCCTCTAAAGACATGTCCAGCAATGCAGCACATGACCACAACCAGCCTGGACCCGTGACATACGACGATTGGATCTATTTGAACGCCGGAGATGAAGTGGTTGTTCAGCGCCTTGGCCAACCCCCATTACCTGGTCAGATCGACGAAATAAATGAGGACGCGACAATTTTCTGGGTCCTCCTGCACTGCGGCCGGGGGCGGATCATGGTCTATGAGCATGACGGATCAGTGGTTATGCGCGCAGGGCACTCGTAGCGGACGTTCACAGAGAGCCCCAGACGCTCATCCCCTCCGCCGGCCGGATCCGAAAAATCTATGGCATTCCTCCGATACCCTTCAGCAAATCGCCCGACGAGGGCCGAGTCCCCTTCCGAAGGACCATTCCCTCAGGCAGGCCTCTACAGAAACCTGAGTCCCCGATACATCAAGCTTTAGCCGGGCGCCACCGATATTTGCATTAGTTGAATGCAGGGTCCCCAGCTTTCAGGAAGCGCCGGGTCCATCCACAACGACCCCTCGGAAACGTCAGCCTCATAACGCAAAAGGCTTCGGAGCAGCATTACAGGCGTCGCCGAGGACCAAGCCTGAGGAGAGCACGCCGTGGGGTAGGGGAGAGGGAAGGATAATCAGAACGGCTGAACCCGCAGAACAGCTCGGGCAATCTGTTATCCGTGTACTCCGCCGCCTCCATCAGCGCTGAGGCAAGTTGCTGTGCTTCCTTCACGAATCCGTAGCGCATCAGACCGGCAACGATTATTGCATTGTCATGAGGCCAGACCGAGCCATTGTGATAACTGACCGGGTTGTAGGCACGCATATCAGACGCCAAAGTGCGGACGCCCCAGCCGCTGAACATCTCAGGGGACATAAGCCGGTCAACAACCTGACGTGCCTTGTCCTCAGCTACGATTCCAGACCAGAGGCAGTGCCCCATATTGGACGCACAGGCGTCCACCGGACGTTTGTCTCGGTCCAATGCCACGGCGAAATAGCCACGGTCCGGGAGCCAGAACTCTTCGTTGAACTGTCTTTTCAGCCGGTCCGCGCAATCCCGCAACTCAGCAGCTAAACCAAGGTCGCCGGCCTCATAGGCTATCCACGCCCGCGCAATGTAGGCGGTGTACACGTAGCCCTGCACCTCACACAAAGCAATCGGAGGTTCCGCGGTGCGGCCGTCAGCAAAATTGATGCCATCCCAAGAGTCCTTCCAGCCCTGATTGACGAGCCCCTGCTTGTTCAGACGCTCATATTCAACGAAGCCATCCCCGTCGCGGTCGCCGTATTCTCGGATCCAGTCCAGAGCTCGGTCCGCATGCGGGAGCAGCATTGCGACATCCTCAGGAGCCACACCCCATCTGGTGACCTCACCGAGCAGCGTGACGAAAAGTGGAGTCGCATCCACGGTGCCGTAGTAGGCGGACTTGCCAGCGAGTGCGACGCCCATATTCACGCCAAACCGCACTTCATGGAGTATCTTGCCCGGCTGTTCCTCGGTGCGGGGATCCACGACCGAGCCCTGCCTTTCGGCCAGCGTCTGCAACGTTCCCAAGGCCAGTGAGGCATCAACGGGCAGCACCATAAAGGACGCAAGCAATGAATCGCGACCGAACAACGCCATGAACCAAGGAGCACCTGCAGCAACGACCATCCGGTCTGGCCGCTGCGGGTCCACAATCCGTAGGGCACCGATGTCATCGCGGCTGCGCAGGATGGTATTCTCGACAGACCGATTTTCAATGCTGAGAACAGAGAGAGTTTCCACCCAGGCCTTCTTGCGGAGTTCCTGGGGTGAGGGGGAGTCCGGGTGGAGTGCAGAAGCTGTGCTATGTCTTCGGCGTTGTCTTCTTCCACGGAAGGAACGACGACCAAGCGCACGCTCCACTCGCCGTAGGCAGGGATGAGCATCTGATAGGAAACTCCCTCGGCATCCACTGTGCAGCCTGGCGCATGCACGGTGACACCCTTCCGGACATCCTGCCAGACGGCCTCGATCCTGACTTCATCACGTTCGTGCAGCCGCAACTTTTCCCAGTGTCGATGAAATCGCCCGCCTTTGACTTCAAACAGATCGGCAAAGTCGGCATCCACCGAGAGCCTCACTTCACAGCGAGTCGGCTCACGGAAATAGTTGTGGATTGTGATGTGCTCGATGATGCCCGCCCCAACCATCCGTTTCCGTTCGACGGTCATCGTACTATCTGCACGGCCGACGTCACCCGCTGCCCTCCCGAGGTAGGTTCCCTGAAATGGCGAAGGTGTCCAGGCGCCTAATGCTTCAAGTGGCTCGCCATTCACGGCAAGACACCAACGCGAAAGTATTCTCGTGTCTCGATAGAAAACCCCGTGAGGATGATGGGGCAGGACGTCCCCGTTTGGAAGGGATATACAGAAGGACGAACCGTCGACGAGTGTTATGGCCCCAAGAACCGGGGAACCTGCCAAATTGTCGGCATTCCATTCGGCCATCATCGGCTCCTTTGAACGAATGCCGAGTTCCTTGTCTGAATCTACGCTCTTCGCCAGGTGGCGCCTAGGTGCCTGCACGCCTTCGCAGAGTACAGGCAGGAACGGCCGGAGGCTCGAGGTACCTTGGGAATTCTTTGCGACGGCACGAGGAATCAAAGGTTCAGAGCTGTACCAAGGGCGCCTGGCTCACCCGTTCATCGTCGGTTAGCGCTGGCATATCAGGGCAAGTTGCGGCCCGGAGCCGCTCAAAACGCTCGAGTGTTGGGATTGCCCTGTTGTGACCCGGGTTTTCATGAAGGATTGCCAGCGGCCTTTTGATAGAGAGCTTCGTCTCAGGAGGACCCGCGTGAAATTTGAGTTCTGGTGACTTGTTGCCACCACATGACCGCGAAAGCGTCAACCTTAATGTTTTGAAGCCACGGATACTCTTTGGCCAGCCCCGGATCCAACTTGTTACAACTGTTTTGTTGAACCACTTCTGGCGTGGGGGTAGCACAGAAACTGAGAGTGGCGCCAGCACCCAGGACAGTAATCAAAATAGCTCCGACAGTCGCCATTCGCGTCGCAGCTACTGAACTCTCGGGCGTCGCCGGAACCAATCTACTGGTTGAATTCGAATCATCACTCGCGAGCTCCCCTGGATCAGATTCGCCGGACACCCGGACCTGATGAGACTGAAGCGCAGACGGATTACCGGGCTGGCCGGCTCTGGCCGACGCCGTGGCCCACCCGGACACCCCTGCCCTGTGGAAACAGGAACTTGCCGCCCGTCGGGAACTCATGACCAACGAAGTCACTCGCCTGGGCGCCGGCTCGCGGCCGACCCGGTCTGGGCCGCCTCGGGCCAGGGCACTTGGACCGGCCCGGCAGGAGCAATGTGGCCAGCTCGCCGTGGAGATCACCACTTAACGCGACGGGTATAAGATCCCCACCGCCGAAACCCTGCCAGTGCCCAAGGAACACCAGATCAGGGGAGTGGGGGCCGAACTTACCGCGCGGGTCCTAGTCGCTTTCTACTACCTTCCCATCCAGTTTCAACAACCACCGTTCAACGTCAGCTGTGAACCGCTCCGGCTGTTCTTGGTGAAGCCAGTGCCCTGATCCGGAGTAGACCAATGAGGAGCTGGACGGGTTGATGCACCGAACTAGGTCTGCTTCCGCGCGGACGTGGTCGCGATGGAAGGAGAGGACAGGAGCCTGACGGTTGAGGAGGTGTCGGTCGCTCTGAGGTTGCAGACGTAGCCCTTCCGGTCCCAATGCAAATTCTCGCATTGTGTTCTGAAGAACGTGCTGGGGAGCGCCCAGAGGTCGTCGTACATGCCATTCCTTGAGGTGATCTGGGGTGGAGGCTGTCTCTATAGAAGCAAAATGGGCGCTGGCCACTTCAGCGCCCTGAGGACCGGCGAGCCGGGCAGCAAACTCTTCAAACCTCGCCCGGTTCTCTTCGGGCAGACCATAGGAGGGGTCAACAGCAATCAGCGCGTGCACGGCTTCTGGAATCTGGGACGCCAGGGCGACTGCGACCTCTGCCCCCGATGAATGTGCCATCACTACGACTCGGTCTACTTCGAGATTCTCGAGGAGGGCTGCGACATCAGCAGCCATAATTTGCGGGGAGTAGCCGTCGGGTGGTGCTGATGAACGACCATGTCCTCGGAGATCGACGGCGATAGTGCGGCAACGTTGCCGCAGGGCAGGAAGCTGGTAAATCCAGTCGTCAGAGTCACACAACCAGCCATGGATTAGCAGCGTGGGTACAGACATTGAACAACTATCGGTCGCAGCTCTCTGCGCCAGCGGTAGCGAGTCTGTAAAGAAGAGCCGGGCAGTGTCAGTGATCATGAATGACACTGGTACTCATACCTGCCCGTCGGGCAGCGTCGTTTCCCCACTTGGGGGTTCCTCCGTACTGTCAGGGCCCTGGTAAAGCCCGCTTCCCCGGGGGACTCTGCGCGGTTCACGGGGAGAGCCTGTGAAGGTGTTCAACTGTAGACAGTCTCATCGGGTTCGTGCCTTTCTTTTGGGAGCTTTGTAAAATTGTGACCGCCACTTCGGAGTTGATTAATGGAGACTCGCATGGGCGCGGCATTGGTTAAGCAGATGACAAGTACGCATGATTGGATTATTTATTTGATCGCCGCTATATCTGCATAGAGATCCAACAAATAGCGGCGATCGTATTCACTGTCCGACATCGGTTCGGCATTAGTTACCAAATCCTTCTTCACCACGTCAATGAAGTTAAGTACCATTGGGCGACGGTCAGTCGCGCGCCATATCAACGTCAGGGGGGTGCCATGACTCGGTGACGGAGGGACGCATGACGACGTCCATTCGCCCGCTCATAGAAGAAGGTCCCGGTGCGACACCCACCCCAATCCCTGCCGCAACCAAACTGACAACCGTATTGATACCCTGAACTCGCGCAACGACGAGCGGCTCGAATCCTGCCGCTCTACATACCAAATGCCAGTACTGAGGAAAGCGCTCCTCTAGCGGGGAAAGAATGAATTTCTCTTTGGAAAGCAGCCGCGGATCCACGACGGGCGCAGAGGAAAGCCGGTGACTTCGATGAAGCACAACATGCGTGGTGTCTTTGGTCAACCTCAATGCCAGAAGGGAGCCAGACGTTACAGTGGTGGCGAGAGGAGGGCGGCCGAATGCAACATCAACGCTTCCTGCACTTAATGCCGTCATGGCGTCTGCCGTTTTCCGGAATTCCCGGGGTTCGACCGTGACATCCGGCCAGCTTCCTGCGAATACACGTAACGCATTGGGGAGGATAGAAGTGAGCGCAGAGGCAAGGAAACCGACATTGAGGTGGCCAAGTTCCCCGCGCTCCGTACGACGCGTCTCTCGCTGAGCGGTTTCAATGGATTCCAGAATGGTGCGCACATGCTCTGCGAAGGTTCGTCCCGCAGGGGTGAGTTTGGAACCGTTTCGATTCCGGGTGAAGAGCTGAACGCCAAGCTCCTGCTCTAAACTTTTGATCTGCAGTGACAGGGGCGGCTGCTTGATTCCCTGCGAAGCTGCAGCCCTACCGAAATGCTCGTGCTCCACTAAAGCCATGAAATAGCGGAGCTGTCGAAGTTCCAAACCTCGTCTCCTCTCCGATCCGATCAGTTAGCTGGCGATGAGTGCCCCCAGCCGGGCGCCCCAGCGCATTCAACACCCCTGCGTTGTATTTCAGGGTGCTGAGGGGATCACGTTCGGTACTCAGGTCTTCCAACGAGATCCAGCCATTGTAGCCTCCTGCTTCCAACGCCAACAGGAAGTCTTTTACGTTTACCAAGCCTTCATCTAGCGGTGTCCAGCGGTTGCGCCACTTCTGAATACCATTTGCGCGCAGTTCATCAGGAAATGCCGCCGCATTCTTTAGGTGCACGTGGTGGAGGTAGGGGCCTAACAGGTCCATTCCGATGCGGTGATCTTCATAACCTTCATACACCATGTTCCCAACGTCGTATATGACCCCAATGACGGCTGGATCAAAATTTGAGACCAATCGGTGGACAAGGGAAGCGCTGGCGAAGATCGTGTTGTGGTGGATCTCGACCGCAATACGGATTTTACGCCGAGCTGCTTCTCGTTCTGCAATGCAGAAGAAACTCAAGGCTTCGGCGAACAGCCTCCGATAAGTAGGTCCCCAGGGCTAAACCGAGAGCCCTGCACCCTGATCTGGGGTGCACCTGCTGAGACGGCCATATCTAACGCGGCAACTAACGCGTTTAAGTTACCCATCTCGACATAGGGTGCCAGACCAACAACCGTCAGCCCTGCTTCTTCGCACCAAAGCCTTGCTTGTGCGCCGGCGCGTGGGTCAAGAGGCAGCGTACATTTATTGCCCTGGAGGAATGAATTTGCGGTGCTGGACATTGCATGCGGCGCTTCACCAACTTTCCATTCCACCCCCTTATATCCGGCATCACTTAAGGCAAAAATGGCTTCTTGTGGACTCAATGTCGGCAGAGCAACGGAAGCGTAACTATACTTCATGGTGTCGGACCCTCCGTATTGATTTTGTTACGCCGGACGGCGCCGCTTCGCCATGGGATGACAATCTTTTCCAGTGTGACAATAATTTGGATGAAAACGGCGCCAATGAGCGCGGCGAGTACTATACCAACAAACATCGGATCGGGTTGAAGTAAGGTCCATGACGTCCAAATAAGTTGCCCAAGCCCATTGTTAGCACTGACGAACTCCGCGGCGATTATTACAACAATTCCAAGGCCGGCAGCAACCTTCAGACCAGCAAATATCTGACTGAGTGAGCCTGGAAGGATAACGCGTAGAAATAGTGTGATGCCGTGGCACCGCAGGACCGTCCAGCTTCGATCAGTTGCGTATCCAGACTGCGCACACCAGATTCTGTGCTGATATATACCGGAAACACCACAGCAAAAAGACCATAATCACCAAGGGAACGTCGCCGAGCCCAAACAGGAGCAGCAACAAAGGGAGGACTGCGATTTTTGGCACGGCGTACAGAGCTGCCAGGGTTGGATTTAGGGCCGCGCGCATCAGCCGCGACATCCCAAGGACGAGTCCGAACGCTATCCCTACAACTGCTCCAATAACGTATCCGATGACGAGCCGCTGGATGGTCGCGAATGAGTCGCCTGTCAGCATCCCCGTACTAAGCATCTTCCAGCCTTGTTCGAGAACACGAGTGGGCTCAGAGAACAGCCGTACGTCGAGGACGCCGAACTGAGATGCCATCTGCCAAGCTGCTAGGAGTACAACAGGCGTTATGACTCCTGCTATGAGATCCCTTCTGCGTCTGCGGATCTCTCGTTGCAGTAGTCTGCTCGCGACGTTCTGTCGTCCTTCGCTGGGCTGCCGCTCGATCACGTTGCTTCTTACAGAGTCAGAGGTGGCTGGTGTTGACTTCATGAGTTGCTGCTTTCGATTAGGAGTCCCGCTGCGACCTCGTCACGGAGGGAGTCCCACAAGGTGGCTTTCAGTTCGGCAAATGCAGATGAACCTACGAGGCGGGCGTCCCTGGGACGATCGAACGGGACCTCAAGGTCATCGCGAACACGGCCAGGGCGCGAAGACATCATGATGATTCGGTCTCCTAGCAGGAGTCCTTCGTCGAGGCTGTGGGTAACGAACACCACGGTTTTACGGTGCTGTTGCCATAGGTCGAGAAGTTGCTCCTGCATTAGGGCACGAGTTTGAGCGTCGAGGGCCCCGAGAGGCTCGTCCATGAGCAGAAGGTCGCTTCCCGACGCAAAAGCTCTGGCAATGGCCACCCGCTGGCGCATTCCGCCGGACATCTGATGAGGATAGCTGTCAGCAAATCCGCGGAGACCGACCTGCTCGATCCAGTAATGGGCAGTCTCGTTGCGCTCTTTCTTAGAAATTCCGTCTATTTCGAGCGGGAAGGTGACATTGCGCAGCACGGTTCGCCAAGGAAAAAGACCTCCCCCTGAAATACCATTGCCGGGCGAGTCGGATGCGTAGCGCGGTCTATCTCACACAAACCCTCATCGGCTTGCTCAAGACCACCGATGATCCTCAGCAACGTTGATTTTCCACAACCTGAGGGACCAAGGAGGCATACGAATGATCCAGCGCTTACCGAAAGGCTAACGTTTTCAAGAGCATGTGTAATTCCGGCGGGGCCGATGAATGATTTGCTCACCTCCTTAACAGCGATATGTGGCTGGATCAAGGTTTGGTCAATGGGATTCATTTTCGTTTGCAAGTAAGTCACCCTTTCGGCAAAGCGGGGCAAACAGAAGATGCCGGGAGATTTTGGGAGATGCTGGTGTCGATCAACTGATCCATCGGCAGAGGGTCTTTGTACTCGAGTTGGCCCGTCCTTAGCCACAAATCTTGCATCTGCCCTACATTGCTCGTACTGGGGGCCATATCAAATGCATAGAATGCGGTTGCTTTGATTTGCGCACTCGGCACGCCGAGTGCGGCTGACAGAATTGCTAGGTTTTCATCGCTCTTGGCCACTTCCGGGCGTAGGTCACACGCCGCCCGTGCCATAGCTGCGTAGAAGCCCTTCGCGCTCGGGCTGGAGCTGAAGGCGGAGTTGTACATCATGGCTGCAACCCCAGAGCCCGCAGGGAGGGGCGCAAAGTTCACAGCGACTCCTTGGCTTATTGCCTGGGACGCGTAAGGTTCGACGCCGACCGCTGCATCGACGGCTCCCGTCTTCAACGCAGTGGCGGTATCGGCCACCCCGACGTTGACGGCTTTGACATCGCTCACGCTCAGACCGCCAGTACGCAACACCCTGTCCGCGAAATAACTCAAAGCGGCTCCTAGGCCCCCGGTCAACGCCATGGGATGACCTTTAAGATCTGAAATGGACTTCACTTGGCCGCTGTCCACCAAGGACTTCCGGACTAGTAGACCGCCGGGGCTGGTCCGGAGCCGGCTCGGGCATAACGTTCCCCCCTCCGACAATTTTCAGGTCCAACTTCTGGTGGATGCTATTGAAGTAACCAGCGGACAGACCCGCCTGAAGCACGTTAAGCCGGCCGGTGGCTACCAAGCTCATCCCGGTGGCCCCGCTTGCAATGATTTGATCCTGTACTTCGATGCCATTTTGGGCGAAGTAGCCCTTTGCCATTGCGATGTATAGGGGAGCATTCGAGAGGTCCTTGGTATGTCCCACGGACACAGTCTGGAGCCGGGGAGAGCTGCCTGCGGTGGCGTGGTCTCCTGCCCCGCATCCGGTGAGCGCGATCATCCCGACGGCCAGGACGGCAGCCAACAAGGGCGCATCCCTTCTCGGGGCTACCCCGAACACGGCCGAACGAATTCCCCTAAAGCTGGCTACTTTCAACACTCTGACCTCCATTGGTCATTTGCTCCAGCTCGTCTTGGTGGCGCATTAGCAAGCGGCAGGAGAGGAAACAGGATCTGTAGTCGGATCCCAATATCAGAGTGACACGAGATCTAATGACGGGATGAGGCGATATGAAACATGGTCGTTTTCAATAGCTTTTCCATATCGATGCCTTAAATCTCTCATCAAAATCCGCCAATCCTGCGCCTTCCAGGATCCTGATTGGCGGAACGGTCAGCTGGTAATACCAGCGGCCTCTGTTGATGGACCCCTGAAGTGGCGACAACCGGGTTCCGCGGAAGGGGCGGGTAGCTGGGTCTGCCCTGAACCGGCGCTGCCTATCCGCGCGCGTTCAAGTTTTCGCCCATTGGTAACCGTCCCAACAGCGCTCCCTTTGACCGGACGAAAGCGCACCGAACTGCTGCCGGTCATCAGCCGGCACTGATGGTGACACCACCGGCCGTGGTCAGGCAGAATATCATTTGCAGAGCGGTTCCATCGAGGGCCGCCGGGCTGTTTGTCATGGAGATTGATCACGCCCTGAACCGCGTTGGCGGTCTGCACTGAGTTGCGTCCCATCAGGACCGACGGAGCGTCCCAAGTAGTGTCGGTCAGCCATGCGGGCACCAGTGCGATGGGAAGGCCGACTAGGGCCGGCACAAGAGCAGGCAGACAAACAGGTCCTGTCCGGCGGAGTCGACTGCGCGTCCGTATGCTCTCCAGGCCTGCGTGAACCGGGGGACGATGTGGCCAGCACGGCGGGCGGCCAGTGCATCATCCCTGACGTAGCCGAGCGGTTTCCACCCGTTACATTTATTCCCCGAGAGCCGGGGATTTGGTCGCTGGACCCGGTATGACTTTCTTGCCCTGTCACTGATGATCCGAATCTTCTATATCTGTCAAGCCGCCCTCGGGACGGTTTCGTTAGGGGTGTGGAGGGCGTTCAGGGTGCGATAGAGGTGCCGCGCGAGATATCTCTTGAGGATGCGGCGGATCTCTCGGGGTTCTTGCCTTCGGCTTTCTTGCGTTCGGCATTGGCCCGGGTGGCGGGGTCGTGGACCATCCTGACGACGGTGGCCATGTGGAGTGCACTGTTGAGGCGCCTGTCGCCTCCTCTGTTGAGTCTGTGTCGGACTGTGTTCCCCGACGATGCTGGGATGGGATTGACCCCGGCCAGAGCGGCGAAGGCGGCCTCCGAACGTACCTGGCCTAGATGCGACCAAGCCGTGTAGACCACGGCGGCGGTCACGGTCCCGATTCCTGTTTCCTCCAGAAGCGGAGCGGCGGGGCTGGACTCCAAGAGCTCCGTGGAACGGGTGAGATTGTCCTTTAGCTCGGCGTCCAGCGTGGTGATGCGCTTGGCGAGCCGGACGGCCTCGGCCCGCGCAGTCGACGGAGCCAGCTCTTCGTCGCGGGCGCGCCAGTGGGAGATTTCGGTGATCTGGCTATCGGTGAGGGGCTTGCGGGCGTCGATTCCTAGGTCGAGGGCCCGCAGTAGGCGGTCAGGGCGTTGACCTGGCGGTGCGCTCGAGCGTCATCTGCTCTCTGGCGGCGACCAGGACGCGCAGGGCGGCACGGATGCCATCGTCCTGTCGCGGGATTCGCAGATGATCCTCGTCCAGTGGAAGAGCTGCTGCAGCGATGGCGGCCGCGTCCAGCGGATCGGATTTTCCGGCGCCCCGCCGGGCGGGTGCGTAGGCCCTAGGGCTTCAACGAACCGGTACCCCGCCCTTCCGACGGTGCCCGTGAGCAGGGCCCCGTAGCTGCCGGCGCCCTCGATGACCCACAAGGCACCGAGGTCGCCGCCAGTGCGGCGTGCGACCCAAGGGCGATCGCACGGTTCCTGCCGGCGTGGGTATTCGGGAAGGCCTGGATGCCCAGATGCTCGCCGCTGGCAGCGATAACGGCATAGGTATGTGTGCGGGCGTGGGTGTCCACGCCGATGACGAACGGGTGGGAGCATGCGACAGTTCTCATCGCGGCCGGGGTTCCTTCCTCAGGAACCGGCAGATGCTTCAGGCCGCGCGGTGCGGCCGGACGCCGGCCGGGTGAAGGTCACTCCGAGGCATTCCTGTGATGAGCCACAGTCCCCAAGGGCCGCGCAGTCTTCTGATCAAGCCATCGGGGTGGGCCAGGCAGGCACTGGCCGCCATTCCCCTGACCGGACAATTCGGATCCAAGGCCCACGAACGGGCCGAGGGGGTGTTGAGTCACAGCCAGGAAGAGGCTTCCAGCACCAACCCTGCCAGCCAGTCCCAGACCAGCCACATCAAGACTCAACGTTCGAAGCCCCACACCCTGCGGTCCGTGGACCAGGACAGCGAATTGCTTGCGACGTTGAAGGCGCTCTCCGGTTTCGACGCGACCTGACCCACGAATGCACACGGGCGATCAACCGGCTGCGGTCCCTGCTGCTGTAGATCTTCCCCCGCCCTGGAGCGCGCCTTCCCGGTCACCGTTCTGACCAGGACCCTGGTGCTGGAGCTGTGGGAAACCCCGGTCGGTTTATCCAAAGCGACAGCCTTCGGATCGATGACTCACACCGGGCCATCCAGGCCCGCACGTCGTGGCCGCCGAGGACGATGTCGTGTTCGAGATGGGTGCTCTTGATGAGCGGGTTTGCTCGCATGCTCCCTTGCCAGACTCAAGAGTCAGTTTTTTGCTCTACTGCCGCACTTCAGACCTTAGGAGCCGCTGGAGGGCAGATTACACCGAAAGACTTGTCGGCAGCTGACCATGACCGGGTCCTTGACGAGTCCGGCTGGCGTCTTCAAGACCCCCACTCGTGGAGGGATGGGGGATGGTCCAGGGCATGACACCGCGACCGAACGGTCAATTTACTAAGCCTCTGTTGGATCCGCCAGGCAGCTGCGATTGTCTACGACGTCAGGTGCTTTACGGACCATGCCTCGTTCTCTTTTCTTGGCGCAGGCGTGTCGTTGACTTGGTGGGAGGCGATCCGGAGAGCAACGAGCTTTCGATGCTGGCGGGATCGCAGGCAATGAATTCGTGTTCCTCTGTTGTCCACTGTTCGGGGCGCGGCTGATTTCGTCGAGCTCGACGACAAATTTTGACGGCCTTCCAAAGCCCGGGTCCCGGCAATATAGCCAAGTAGCGGACAGACACAGACCCTGGTTTCCTGCGACATGGTTTCCGACATACCTAGCTTAAATGGTCCCTGTTGAGGGCTCTCCGTGGTTCGTGGTGAAACGGATTCCGTGTCTTGAAAGCTGAAGGGCTCGTAGCCCTGCTGTGATGGATGTTCTCTACGCATTCATCAAGAGTCAGGAGCTACGAGCCTTGATCGAGCCTACTTCCCCGCGCCCCGATGCTGCCACCGTCCTCTTTAATCTGCCCGACTACGGCGTCACCGATACCGACGTCCTCGCCTTCGGGCAGCGGCGGGTCCGCGTCGAAGCCACCGCCGAGGCCGGCTGCCCGTGCTGCGGCGTCGTCAGCACCCGTGTGCATTCGCGCCGGCTCCAACGTCTGCGTGACATCCCTGTCGCCGGCCCGGTTGAAGTGATCTGGTCCAAGCGGAGATTCTTCTGCGATGAGTATCTGTGCCCGCGGCAGACCTTCGCCGAGGAGACCGCCCAGGTCCCGCGCCGCGCCCGGTCCACCCGCCGGCTTCGCGACACCCTCGTGGCCGCCGTCATCGGATCGGGCCGGGCCGCGGCGGAGGCGGCTTCCTCGTTCGGTGTCTCCTGGTGGCTGGTCCAGCGGGCCTGGACTACGCGGCGCTGACACTGCCCGACGTGGACGCCTTGGCACCCGTGCGGTTCTTCCGAGACCCGGCCACCAAGGCCTGGAAACGCTTCGAACCGTGGATGAGCACCATTGTCGATCTGGACACCGGCCAGGTGCTCGGGATCGTGGACGGCCGCGACAGCGAAGGCGTCGGGGACTGGCTGTTCGCCCGGCCCCTGCAGTGGCGCCTGGGCGTGCAGGTCGTCGCGATCGATCCGTCCGCCGCGTTCCGCAAGGCACTGCGGATGTGGCTTCCGCGCACCGCGGTCTCGGTCGACGCGTTCCACCTGGTCAAGCTCGCAACGACATGCTCACCGAAGTCCGGCAACGCCTCACGCAGCAGGTCCATGGCCGGCGGGGACGCTCCATCGATCCTGTCTGGGCCAACCGGCGCCTGCTGTTGCGCGGCGGGGACACCTCTCGGACCGGGCACGGACAGGCTCAACACCGTATTCGCTACCGACGACGCCACCGGGAAGCTACAGGCTGCCTGGCTGGTCAAAGAACAGCTCCGGACCTTACTCGCAACCGGTTCCCTCGCCGACGCGGCCGCCGCGAAAGACCGCCTCCAAGTCCTTGTCGAACAAGCCGCCCAACCGGAAACGAACCGGCTCTGGCGCACCATCTGCCGGTGGTGGAAGGAAATCGAAGTCCTCATCGTCACCGGCGCGACAACGGCGAAAGTAGAAGCAAACAACACAGCCATCAAACACATCAAACGGAAATCAGTTAACCGGCCCTCGATGACCGGACACGCCACGAATTTCCAGAAGCCCCGGATGCCGTCGTGGCGGTAGGAGACTGGAAACAGTCCTGCCGGAGGAGGACGCATGGGACTAAAGGTTGCCCGGTCCGGGGATGGTCATATTCTCACGGGTGCTGCTGACGCCGCCGGGGAATTGGTCAACGGATTCCTGGCCCATCTGACGACAAGGAATTTCTCACCCGCAACGCGCCGGGCGTATGCGTTCGACCTGTTGAATTTCCTGCGTTTTCTCATGGAGCGAGGGCTCGGGCTGGCGGATGTCGCCCCGACTGATCTGTTCGATTACCTCGACTGGCAGCAGCAGCCGCAGAAGAATTCCGGCGCCACGGTTGTCCGGCTCACTTCACGCATGGGTGCAGCCCCGGCGACGATGAACCGGCGGATTGCTGCAGTGCGGAGCCTGTACGACTACGCCGTGATAGCCGGTGCCGTGAACGAGAACCCGGTCCCGGCGGCGCGGCGGTCTTCCGGTTTCCGTGCCATGCGGCGCGGGCTGCTCGGGCACCTGGGCAAAGGCCGCGAGCGTGGCGGGGGCAAGCTGGTGCGTGAAGCGAAGAGGCTTCCCTTTGCCCTGGATCCTGCCCAGGTGGCCGTTTTCATCGCCGATCTGCTGACCGCCCGCGATCGTTCGATGGCGCTGTTGATGCTGCTGGGCGGACTGCGCGCGTCAGAGGTACGGCTGCTGCCGCTGGCCAACGTCGATTTTGGTCTGCGGCGGGTCAGGGTTAAGGGCAACGGCGGAAAGGAACGTGTCGTGCCGGTCGACCCGTCATTCTTCACGGAACTGGCGTCCTACCTGCGCACCGAGCGTCCGGCCGGCTGCACTGCCCGGGAATGCTTCGTGGTGTTGCGAGGACCGACCACAGGCCATGCCCTGACCGAAGCCGGTCTACGGCGGATCTTCCGCACCCACCGGCTGCGGGCAGGCACCCCGCTGGTGCGTCCACACCGGCTGCGCCATACCTATGGAACGGAACTCGCCGCTGCCGGAATCGATCTGCTGGTGCTGCGCGACCTCATGGGCCACGCCAGCCCGGAGACGACCGCCGGCTATGTCCATCTGTCGGCAACAACGCTGGCCGAGGAGTACGCGGCTGCCAGATCACGATTGGAGTCATGATGCCTACTGTCACCAAACCCCTCCTCTCCCCGGCCCCGGTGATAGAGATCTGCGCGAGGACTACTTCGGGTTCGTCGAGGAACTTTCCTACGGTCCGCAGGCAAAATACCTGCGCCGCCTGCGTGCGGCTGCCTTCCTGGACAACTGCCCGAATCCCGTGGAGTGGATGCGTCGTCCCGTCGCCGAACGCCTTCTGCAGATCAAACGCCTCGACGCCTGGGCCTTCCTCTCCTGGTGCTTTGCCACCGGCCGGCTCGTCCCCGACCTGGAACTGCTCACACTCAAAGGCAAGGGCACTCATTTCTCGCTCTGGTCCCGGCTGCATCCAGACGACAACACCGCGGTTAGCCGGGCGGCCACGACGTTCGACTGGAGCGCGGAATGGGCACAACGCGTCATCGGCAACGCGTTTCCGCTGCTTTGCATGACCCGCGGCGTCGACCTGCAATCCATGACGGACGCCGATCTGGATGCAGTGGAGCGGGCTATCGCAACATCGACGCTCCTGGCGCCGCGCACGCGGCGAGTCCTTGGCAGTCAGCACCGCTGCCTGCGAAAGCTCTGCTATCAGCTGGGAGTCACGGACATCCCGCCCGTTCACCCCAACCGCCGGGAGCGGACGCCGGCGCAACGGGCCGAGGGAGTGCCGCAGCCGCTGATCCGCCCCGTCATCGCCCGCTACCTCACGACCATCGCCGCGACACTTCGCCCAGCCACTGTTACCTCCCGGGCAGAACACCTGACCCTGCTGACAGTCTGGCTTTCCGGGAAACACCCCGAATGCCGCGAACTCACTGGCCTGACCCGCCGCCACCTCGAAGAATTCCTGGCCTGGGATGCAACCCGGCTCTCCCAAGGACGGAGGGGACGCGGGCAACGGATCTCGGTCACTCACCATATGCACGTCGTGATCAACCTGCGCAGCTTCTTCGATGACCTCACCGCCTGGGGATGGGCCGACCGGCCGGCCGAGACTGTTGTCCACCGCGCGGACATCCCGCGGCCGCCAGCACCGCTGCCCAGGGCACTGCCCCCGCAAACAGACAGCGCCCTGATGAAAGCCGTCGCGAACCTCCCCGACACCGCCGCCCGCGCCGGGATCACCCTGCTGCGAGGCGGCGGCCTGCGGCTCGGGGAACTACTCGACCTCGAACTCGACTGCCTCTAGGACCTTCCCGGTCACGGCACCTGGCTCAAGGTCCCGCTGGGCAAGCTCAACACCGAGCGCGTGGTCCCTCTCGATGACGCGACCCTGGCCGCCCTGGACCAATGGATGAGCGAACGGGGTTCCCAGCGGGCACTGCCGCATCCGCGCACCGGCCGCCCCGCAGACTTCCTGTTCACCTTGCGCGGCACCCGAATCGGAGCAACCCGGATTCGCCGCGGCCTTGACGACGCGGTTCAAGCTGCCGGGCTCGTCCGCCCCGACGGAACACCCGAACATGTCACCCGCATCAGCTCCGCCACACCTACGCGACCGAACTGGTCAACGCCGGCATGACCCTGCAGGCCCTCATGGCGCTGCTGGGCCACGTCACCCCAGAGATGACAACGCGCTACGCCCACCTGGCCGACACCACCGTCCGGGCCTCATACGATTCGGCGATGGCCAGGATCCGCGAAAGCCGGCAACTTCCCCTAGTGGTCAGCGACCGGCCGGTCGTGCCCGAACGCATCGAATGGCTCCACAGCGAAATGCTCAAGACCCGCGTCGCCCACGGATACTGCTCGCGCCACCTCGCCGCCGAAGCATGCCCCTACGCCAACATCTGCGAGCAATGCGACAACTACACCACCAGCACCGAATTCCTGCCCCAGATCGAGGCCCAGTTGCACGACAAAACCGAACTCAGAGATGACGCGCTCGAGCGCGGTTGGGACAGCGAGGTGGCCGGGCACGCCCGCGTCATCACAAGCCTCCAGAAACACCTGGACCGGCTAAAGGCCTGACAGCAATAAACCCAAGCTTGACCCGGACGCGAAGGCCGGTTAACAGGCCGGGGATTTACCAACCCACGCAACTACAAAACGCGTATCCTGTTGCGCAGCGCCGCCAAATCAGCGGCATGAACATCGATCACGGCAGAACAATCACCACGAACCGTGAAGAGATTCCCTAACGCTTGTCAAGCGTTTTTTAGCCGTGGACGACGGGCATGGTGAGTGCCCCGTCACCGTCGTTTCGCGGTGCGGTTTGTCTGGCCGTCGCCTGTCAATGCGGCCGTGACGCGGCTGGTGAAGGGGCAAACGTGCGGGGGCGCGCCTGGTCAGCGACGGTGCCGGGACGCTGTTATCGGGTCAGGCGTGCCCGTTTGGCCGTGAGGGTGTGGGACGGGACTGGGTGCGTTGCTTGGGCGTCATGGTGTACCGGGAAGCGATGAGTTCCTTCGCCGCTCGTTTGGTCAGGGGCCGCCCCTCGAGGTCGCGGAGCTCATACATCTTCCCCGTGGTGAGGGTCTTCCAGGTCCTTTCGGCCAGTTTTCTGGCCACCGCGATGGTGGCCTGGGTGTGGCAGTGTCCGTGTTCGGTCATGAGGCGGTAATAGAACGCCGCCAGCTGGGGATCCATGGTCCGGGCGACGCTGGCGGCCTGATAGAACGCAAGACGCAGCGGTGCGGGGCCTTCCTTGTCGATGGCCCGGCGGGCCTGGTGCATGGTCCCCGATGACCAGTTCGAAGGAGTGATGCCGACGTAGTTGGCCGCTTTCTTGGCGCTGTCGAAGGCGGAGCCGTCGCCGAAGTAGGCGCGGATGCAGGCACCCGTGGCCGGGCCGATACCTGGAAGGACAGGATGAGCGGGTCATCACCGTAAAGCCGTTCCCACCACTGGCGTGCGTGGGAGGTGAACCGCTCCACCCGGACCCGGGACTCGTGCAGGTCCGTCAGGTGCTCCGTGACATCCACCGCCAGTGCGTCCAGGTCCAGGTGGCCTTCCCAGAAATCCGCCCATTGCCGGGCTGCGGTTTTGATGGCGGTGGCGCGGCGGGGTGTCGGCGACGTCACGGGTGTGTTCGGCGACCACGGCCGTCAGGGTGGCCGCGCGCGCCGATGCCAGGGAGCGCAGGTCGGGCCAGCGCCCCAGCACGGCCAAGGCTGTTGACTCGGATCCGGCGAACGCGGCCCAGACGTCCGGAAACGCCCACCGGGCCAGGGACAGCAGCCGCCGCCAGTACCGGTTGCCGTCAATGACAGCTCCCGCCCGGCGGACCACGGCCCGGCGCAGTGCCAGCTGTCCCGGGCTGCCAGAACCAGGCGGGGCGGGTCGAAAATCTCCCCGGCATGGGTCAGCACCTCGGAGTCAATGACGTCGGATTTGTTCTTGCCCATGATGGCCCCGCGCAGCCGCGAGGAATGGCGGCCCCGATCATTTCCATCTGACCGCCGGCGCGTTCGACCGCGAGGGTCAACGCCAGCCAGGTCATGGACGTCGGTTCCACGACCGCGGTCACCGGTGCCGGAACGGCGGCCAGCCGCTGCGAAAGACGCTCCAGACCTGCCAGGGTCGGGTCGACCGTGAAACGGCTCAGATGCTCGGTTCCGTCATCGAAAAATTCGCGCAATGCGATGTGGTGCCGTGCCGTGATCGCGGCGTCGATACCGGCCACTGCCCGCACAAGGACGGCGGGTTTATCCTGATCCTGCATGATGGTTCTCCTTCTCGCATCGAATACATGCGATGGGACAACCCGTCGTCGCCGGTCCACCAGCCCAAAGCCACTAAGCGGGCATCCCACCCCGGGAGAACCGTCATGCGCCCATTCCAGCGCCTGGGGCGATCTCCCGCACACGCCCGCAACTGTTGAGGATGCCCTCGGATACGGGCCTCCCGCGCTTGTGAGTTATCCGGTGCTGACGGAGGAACGCCGGTGCTGCGCACCGCCTCCCTCCTTCACCAATTCCCTCAATCGGGTCTGCTTGGAAGACAGGCCGGGGGCAACGATCTCTTTCGCGAGCCATGACGCCCAGCCGAAAACCGGCACCACCCCGGCCCCTCCCAAGGCCACCGTAAACGACGACCACCCACCTCAACAGGGGGTACTTAAGGGATACAAGCCCTGTTGAGGTTGGCATTGTTTGCCTATATCGATGCTCTTCGGAGGGCAGGTGTGGTGCCGGGTGGGAGTCACGGTTCGTGAAGGAAATCACCGACCTTGGCGTGTCTTCTACCCAGACCTCATTGAGGAAGTTGGTGGCCGGGGGAGAGGATCGTGGTGGTTCTAGACCAGGCAGTCTCGGTGGCCTAAGTCGGGTGGTCACTCAAGACGCGGCATCCCCCGCATTTGAAGACCCGAAGCCAGAAGAACAGGAACTCATGTCTCCCGGGCAGCTTCCATGACAAGAAGATATTGGTCGATAACTATCTCAGCAAGTGCCAGCGGATGCGAGATCATCGGGGAGTGGCCAGCGTCGATTGACGTGCTGGTCGCCAGTCGGCGGCCATCATCTGTTGAACTTCGGGCTTAGAACTTCATCTCGGGCGCACTTAACATAGTGCGAGGGAATATCACGCCAGGCCGAGCGAGTAGCCCTAGCCAGCGCAAGGTCGAAACGCTCGGGAGTAAGTCGAGTGAAAGCGGCTTCAGCATCATCTTCTCTGCAGCCATTGTAGAATGATCTTATCGCCGTATTTCGACTAATTGTCGTGTAGTCGCCTTCACGCATCGATAGTTTGGGGGAGCCTGGATGTGGATTGGATGCTTCGTTTATTCCCGCGATACTTTCTCCCGGAAGCAGGCAATAACTGGCCACAAAAATCATTCCTGCAACTTTTGGATGAACCGCCACTTCACCTGAGACGGCGCCCCATAAGAATGTGAAAGAACAATCACGGGCCTTTTGCTTCATCGATTTTTTTACGCAAGTACTGGCAGTGGCCAGAAAAACTGAAATCACCAGGAGCGCGTCCGGGCCCAGGAAATGAAATGGCCTCGTTTGGGATTCCTTCCTTCGAAAGGGCGAGCTGTACCTTTTCCCACACCCATCCACCGTGCCATGCCCCGGGGGCGAGGAGAATCTTGATAGGTGCGGACCCCATCCAGTTGTTAGTCACGAGCAATTCCTAATTGTATCAGCGGGACGACGCCGGCTAGAGATGCCGTTCCGTCGGTTGAACTTACGATAAATCAACGATAAGCACTCAGGGCGCTTAACTGCCTTTCGACACTGTCGACGATCATGAGGGATGTGCCGATCATCGCGGTCCGATCATGAGGAGTGCTCAGGTTGATTTTCCCAATTTTTATCGAATCCACGCACCGTCTGGATATTTTGGTTATCTGTCGCCATTCATTTATGCGACACATGAGCATTGGCGGATGCACAATCTACGGACGGGCGGTAGGCTAGGCCCCTCTCAGAAATCCTGTTAAGCACTGTTTTCCGCATTTACTGGAGCTTCATCGGGATTAAGTCACGTTCCTTCAGTTCGGCCCAAAACGCCGGCGGAATCGAGGTCCGCATAGCGGCCACGTTGCCGTCCAGTTCTTCTGAAGAACGGTGGCCAACGACGACTGAGGCAACGGCCGGGTGAAGCAACGGAAATTGGAGGGCGGCCGTTGCCAAGGCAACACCATGCCGGCTTCCGACCTCCACGAGTTCAAGTACTCGGAGAGAATGTCTGCGGTCGGTTTACCGTAGTCATACATAGAATCTGTCGAACCTGTGGCAAGGATTCCTGAATTGAAAGGAGAGGCTATGACCACTGATACCCCTTTCTCAAGGCAATACGGGAGCAGTTCAGTAAGCGGCTCGTGGTTAAGCAAAGTATAGGAACCGGCCATCATCAGGGCATCTAAGGGAGCGTCTCTCGCCGCCTGGAGACACACGCGAGTGTCAGCGGCGGATATTCCGATAGAACCTATGACCCCTTCTGTGCGCAATCCATCGAGTACCGGAAAGCATTCATCCATTGCTTGGGCATAGACCGCATCGAACTCAATACCGTGCATTTTCCGATCTAGGTCATGGATGACAACGAAGTCGATCCGGTCAAGGCCGAGTCGCTCAAGGCTTGCCTCGATCGAGGCTCTGGTTCCGCCAGCCGAGTAATCGAACTGGCGCAGTCCTCCAAACTCATTGGGGTTCGTGATATTTGGGAGCCTGCCCACCTTCGATGAAACAACGTAGTCCGAACGCTTGTGGCGTCCTAGGAAAGCGCCCAGTCGTCTCTCGCTTTCCCCGGCAAGGTAAAGCGGTGCCGTGTCAAAATACCGCAAGCCGATACCCCATGCGTGTTCGAGGATTGCATCCAGCGCAGCGGCGCCGTTGACATTCGATTGAGTCCCTGCTCCAAGGCCTAGTTGGCTTATCCTCTGGAGGAGCCGCCGAGCCTGACTCTGGAGGTCGGCTCGCCCCGAAGGGATTGCTCAGGATATCCTGAGCGCCGAGACGCGGATGTTCTTGTGGCTTCACTGATTGGCTCCTACCCGGCTCGAAAGCCATAGCGTGATGGGAATTCCCGCTTTAAGTGTCCGCGGACAGACCTTCAACTTGACTGGTCATAATCGAACTGGCTGGCTTATATATTAAGAAGGCTCACTTGTGGCTGGTGACGTGGGACCCCTCAGACCTTCGAAAATGTGGAACTGGGCTCACAGCGGAACGCCCGGTGAACAGTTGTGGCAGTCGGTTTGGGGTCACGAAACTGACGACAATTGCGATCCCATCCTCCGGAAGCCCGACTTCGACACTCACGCGGTAGCCCATAGTTGAGGTTGATTGGTGCAGGGGTGACGGGCCGAGTCCTACTTCCCTGTTACCCTCCGGAGCGCGTCAAGTTGTGTCAAGGACAGAGAACCCACTGTAGCCGAGGGCAACGGATGAACATCGACACGAGGGCTTTGATTCTAGAGGTGATGGTGGCTGGAGAAGTTCCTAAGGAGCGTGAAGGTCCGCTCCGCACCGTAGATACCGCCGGTTGGCGCCACGCGTGAAGTCCTTGCTGGGTCTTCTTTGCCAGTCGGCCGTCACAAGTGGAAGGGGACAGTGTTCGTAGTCAGTCAGGCGGGTTGGCGTCGGAAATCGAGTTGATCCGTGAAGCCAATGGGGACGGAATTACTGAGGCCGACGATGAAATGCCCATCTCCGAGCCGGGTGACCAAGATGCCGTGGGTCCGTTGCTGCCTTGCGATCCCGATCATCCGGTTGACCGCCGCAGTGATGCAGCGGTCCATAGAGGCTTTGTCGCGGACCTTGATTTCGATGGGTTCCACATGCTTGTTCACGATTTGCTCACCTCGATGGGTCGTATAGGTATGCGGTATAGCCCTGCGCTTTCTCATACAGGGTTCGAGGTTCGGTGCCGTAGGCTTCCATCCAGAGAGCGTCCGCAGTCATGGCTACGTCCTTGACATATCCGGTCCGAATAGTTCGGCCTTCTTTCTGAACCTGGACCCGCCTGCCGGCCAAATCTTTCCAGTCTGCATCGTCTCCCATGGAGCTGCCTTTCGTATTGCAATTTACTGTTTGCTTGTACCGGCGGCTTGACGCGCGGGCAGCTGGAAATCCTCACAGGAGCCTCGCCTCCGGATGCGCCGGATGTATGGGATTCAGTTACTCGGTGACGGGGTCACCGTTCAGTGCAGCAGTGAGCAGCCACCGGATAGCTTCGGGCGTGACTTTGCGCGGGTTGGCGTAGGGGTTGCGGGTTGCCAGATCAACTGTCGTTTCGACGTCCGCTCCGGTGAGCCCGAGATCGCGTAGCGACGCTGGTGCGCCGAGCTTGAGACTGAGTTCGCGCAAATAGCCTGCCGGCTTGTCCTGGCCCGTTGCACGCCGGAGGGCTTCAATGGCGCCGGGACCGTAGGGGAGTTGTACGCCAGAGCGTACGGGAGAACGACGGTATGGGTTTCAGCATGCGGGAGATTGAAGGTCCCGCCCAGGGTGTGGCAGAGCTTGTGGTGCAGGGACATAGTTGTGGCGCCCAAGGTCGCCCGCACAGCCAGGCGCCGTAGAGCGCGTCGCCGCGGTGTGCGATGTTTTGGGGGTCGTTGACGATGTTCGGCAGGGCAGTGATAAGGGCCGGACGCCTTCTTCGGCCATCAGGGAGATGATAGGAGAGCCGTCGGGGGCGTAGAGGGCTTCGACCGCATGGGCGATGGCGTTGAAGCCGCTGGTGACTGACAGGCCTACCGGAAGCGAGAGGGTCAATTCGGGTCGTAGATGACGCTAGTGGGCAGCACGCGGGGGTCGCGGCCGGTTTTCTTCACGCCGTCGGCGGTCAGACCCCAGACCGGCGTCATTTCAGATCCGGCGTAGGTGGTGGGCAGGGCGATGATCGGCGTGCCGTATTCGAGGGCAATGGCTTTGCCGAGGCCGGTGGTGGATCCTCCTCCGACGGCGATGCAGCCGTCCGCGCCGGCTTTGGTGGCGAAACGCTGGGCGTCCCGGACGGTTTCGATGGGGACGTGCATTTCGGCTTTGGCGTAGACGCCGACGCTGAGTTCGCCCAGGGAGTCAGAGATCTCTTGGGCGAGCCCTTCTGGAATTCGGTGGCGAGGACGAGGACCCTTTTGAGGCCCAGTTTGTTGACTTCGTCGGCCAGCTTGGACCGGTGGCCTGCACCGAAACTGACGCGCATCGGCAGTGCTTCATAGGAAAACGGGGATGTCATGGCGGTCTCTCCTAAGACTCGGGGTGCAGGACAATGTCGAAGCGGCTGTGCCGGAACGGGCTTTGGACCCTGTATCGTGCGGCGTCTTCCGGGTCCGGGTTCTCGGTGAAGTCTTTGACCAGGGATCCCTTGACCGCGAACACGGCATCGGAATCGATATAGTCGGACCCGCCGATGAAGATGTGGGTGGTCAGTTCCCGGTAGCCCGGCGCTGCGACGAGGAAGTGGATGTGGGCCGGACGGTATGGATGGCGCCCGGCGGCCCTCAGCAGTTCGCCGACGGGCCCGTCGGTGGGGATCGGGTAATGCATCGGGACGACGCTGCGGAAGTGGAACCGGCCCTCCGGTCTGAGCGCAGCAGTGCCCGGCCGTTGCCGACGCTCTGGATGCCCGGCTGCTGGACGTCGTAGAAGCCCTTGGCGTCCGCCTGCCAGATGTCAATCTTGGCGTCCGGGATGGGAGTCCCGTCGATCGAGAGGACGTGACCGCTGACTACGCAACGCGGACCTTCACTTTCGGGGGAGACATCGTCGCCGAGTTCCCGGACCGGGGATTCAACCATATGGAAAGGCCCGAGCACCGTCGAGTCCGTCGCCTCGGGGGTTTCCTGCCCATTGATGGTCTCAACGAGCATGGAGACGCCGAGGACGTCGGATAGCAGGATGAATTCCTGCCTCACATCGCTGCAAGCTCTTCCGGTCCGGGTGAGGAAGTCGATCGCATGGTCCCACTCCTCGACCGAGGGTGCGATGTCCTGAACGAAGGCGTGCAGGTGGGCGGTCAGGCTGCACAGGATCTCTCTGAGCCGATTGTCCGGGGTTTTCGCAAAGCTTCGCAGCACTTCGGAGGTGAGAGTGGCGGCGTAGACGTTCGTTGCCATGGCTTGGTCCTTCTGAATTGGTTAGGGGGCTAGTCTTCGTGCTGATGTTGGTGGTCCGGACCCCGGTTAGCTCAACCAGTAAGAGTTCGCGTTCAACCACGCACGCGTCGTCATTGAAGTAGGGGCTTTTGGATCAACAGGGCGAACCTGAAGTTTCCATGTAGAAACAAGTGTTGCGGCATTAGGTGGATTAAAGCAAGTAATTTCAGGATTGTCGTTGACGCAGCACTCACTTTCACCCCATCATGGTTTATGTATAGAACTAATGACCAAACGAGGGTGTACTGCGATGGACGTTCAACTGCTTGAAAAGCTACGCATCAGGGAAGTCATCGAAAACTGGGCGGTTTGGCGGGACGCGGGCGACTGGAACAGGTTCCGCACCGTCTGGTCTCCCGAAGGGGAGATGATGGCCACCTGGATGCAGGGACCGGCCGAAGACTTTATCCAAGCCAGCATTGAGGCGTGGAATAAGGGCGTCAGCATCCTACATTTCCTCGGAGGCAGCTCCATTGACGTCGCTGCCGACCGCGCCGTCGCCCAGACCAAGATGACCATCACCCAGCGCGCCGACGTCGAAGGTGTCAGTTGCGACATTATCTGCACCGGTCGGTTCTACGACTTCATGGAAAAGCAGAATGGCGAATGGAAAGTCGTCCTTCGCCAGCCCATCTACGAAGCCGATCGCATCCAAACCGTGAAACCGGGCAAAGCGCCGGACCTGGACCCGGCGCTACTCGAGGAGTTCCCAGCGGGATACCGCCACTTGGCTTACGCCCAGTCCCGAATCGGATACTCCGTCAAGACGGACATGCCTGGACTCACGGGACCGGCTGTCGAGGACCTTTACGACCGCGGATTCCGGTGGCTCAAGGGCAACTAGCAGCTTTGCCTGCGCGAGTCCCGTACGGGCCCGCGCAGGCAGATAAAATGGGCGACGACCACTATGCGCCAAAACCCGCCAGGGCAGGGAGCCAGCAGAGATGACCACCGAAGAACCGCCGGCCGCGGTCAAATCCGCAGACCGGGTACTGGACGTCTTCGAACTGCTCGCCGACGCTGAACAGGGACTGACCCATACCGAAATCGCAGCCTCGCTCGGCATTCCCAAAGGCAGCCTCACCAAGCTGCTCAAAACGCTGGTCGCGCGGGAATACCTCAGCTTCGACGAACTCCGTCGAACCCACACGCTCGGCCCTTCTGTGCGGATGCTCTCGGACCGTCCGGCTCACGTCCTCCGACTTATCGACACGGCCACCCCCCACCTGCTCGCGCTGACGCTTGCCATCAACGAATCCAGCGCCCTGAATCGGCTCAACGGCCGGAGCGCCGAGGTCATTGCGACCGCCACCAGCAGTCACCGCCTCGTGTCTCACCTCCGAAACGGGGACCTCGCGCCCCTTTACGCCGTCTCAGGCGGCAAAGCCATCCTGGCCGACATGCCCCAGGACAAGCTCTCGCGGTATCTGGCTACAACAAGGTTTGAACCCGTCACTTCGCACACCATTCTCAGCCCCAACGGAGTCCTCGCCGAGCTTGAAACCATACGCCAACTTGGCATCGCCTACTCCCGTGAAGAATACACTCCTGGCATCATCGGCATTGGTATCTCTCTGGATCTTCCGCCGGTCTACCCGAAGTGCTCCCTGAACTTCGCCATCCCCGCAGTCAGGGTGACCGAAAGCCTGCAGGACCAGGCCATCAAGGCGCTTAAGGACGCCAAAGCAGTCATAGAAGCACAGGTCAGTTCTGCGGAACTTTTTGTTTGACCCTGCTGGACTGATGAACCCGGTGTGCGTGTAATTCGCGCCGGTGAGTCACATTTTGAGTGGTCGTGCAGACTGGCGCAGCGCGAGAGTCTTCAGCACCGATTCGTCGTACTCCTCACGGGCCACCGACGCTGGTACAACTTTCGCTCCTGCATGGACAAAACTCCCACCCAGGGTGGTCCACATCGACCGTGTAACAGAGCAGGCATCGGTGACTCCATCGGTACCGAACATACCGACCACACCTGCGAAAGGGCCTCGGGGAACCACTTCGAGCTCTGAGATGAGCGCCAGCGCGGCAGGGCGAGGATGACCGACCGCGGCCCCGTGAGGAGCCAATGCTTCGACCACCGAAATTTCGTCGTGTTCGTCAGCGATTACTGATCGCATCTCCGCGAAGAGATGCCCGAGTCCGAAAAAGATCCGCTGCTCCAGCTCGCGCGTGAATCGCTGTGTTCCGGGCATAGAAATCGGGGCGAGGTCCTCCCACAGCGCCTCAGCCACTACGTCGTATTCAGAAATCTCCTTTGCAGTCGGGTTCCAGACGTATTCATCCCCATTGGGCATATCCGGGATTGGGTGCGTTGCGCCATCCGTCTCAGCTACGATGCGGCGGTTGTGGATCTCAGCCAGCGAGAGGGACGTTGAGCCCCAAAGCGCGAAGCCGGGCCGCTGGAGTAGAAACATGCAGGTCGACGGATTAATTGCCCGAAGAACGCGGTAACTCATGATCGCGTCAGAAACGTGACGGCTCGACATTCGTACAGATAAAACGACGCCGCCGAGGCCGAGTTCAGATGCACGTTCCTGGAAGGACGTCACCCCGTTGGCGAACTCTTCCTCGGATATCGCTGCCGCCCATTCAAACTGAGCCTCCTGGGGGGACAGGTCGAGCGGCTGCCCCTTTGCGCTTTCACACATCTCAGCCCACTTGGCCGGGATCGCGGGTCACCGCTTCCAACGTGAATCACGCGTGCTGACCCCGCTACGTGGTCGATGTAAATGTAATCAACAAGCCGTAGGAAAACGGCTGAGGGAGTTTCGGACCGGGCACCTGGGGAAGAATCGGACTCATCGCGCCCAGCTGGGTGCGCGATGAATGCAAACACCCACCCGGGGCGCCCTCAACTTTCAGCCCGTCAAGTTCTCGCCGTAGTTCAGAGAACTGCTCAGCATCGTTGTTCAGCCGCCTCTCGTCTACGCGTATGCCGATCCACGTCGTTAGAGGCTCCCTGGTGAAAGGATCCACCCGTTCATATACGAAGGCTGGCCCAGCTGAGTTTTCTGTAGTCAGCGCCGTGATAATGGCATCGACACCGCCAGCCGGAAGGCGAAACGATGCCTCGGAGCTGGCCAATTCGTGCGAGTCGGATGTTTTCATTGTTACTGCTCTTTTCTATGTGAGGGTAGGGTGGCTAAGCGGGGGGTGGATCCGCCGACGGTGCCGGGTTGGCCATTCCGGTGCTGCTGGCGATCGAGAACGGTCACTTTTGTTGCGGATATTCTGCCGGAAGTCATTACCGAGAGGGAGCTTCTTCAATTGGCACCCCCTGAACCGCGGGCGCAGTCGAGTAGGTAAGTCCGCGGGAAGCGTCCACTCTAAGGCCCTGACGGATCACCCTTCGGCGGAAGCCCCTACGCACCACCTTGGACGCCGGCCCACTCGGAAGGGGATTGCTCAATGTACCCCCAGCGCCGACAAAGACATGTTCTTGCGGGCCACTCAACGGCTCCTAGCCAGCTCGAAAGCCATAGCGGGATTGACTATTCCTCTACAAGCGTCCGCCGGCAGAACCTTGAGGTAGCCGCTCATACTCAAACTGCCCCATTTAGATATCAAGAAGGCTTAGTGCGGGCTGTGAATAGCTGCGAAAAACGGACCTTGGAGTCTCAAAGGACCTAGTTCCCGGCGGCTTGGCGCTACCGTCATCCAGCCACGGAACATGCGGTGTCGGCTCACCTACCAGAAGTACCCCTAGGCGCACGATTTCAGTACGCGGCACGGCTGGTTCGCTGAGAAGAAAGACACCCCGTGGCAGCAGCGCCTGCACGGGTACCTCAGCGACGACGGTCTGGCCGCCCGCATCAGCGCCGCGGAGCAGCAGCGCACGGATGCCACGATCAACTATCCCGCGGCCAAGACCGCGGGTTGGCATCCTCGTTCCAAAAGGAACAAGCTCTCCGTCACTTCAAGGTTTTCAGGTCCAGACTCCTGCGCAACGAGCTGTTGCGCAAAGTACCAACGGCTGAAGATCCATCAGAAAGCGAACGGGGAGTCGGCAACATGTGGACCATACGATGGTGCGCCCATCGGTGAGTCAGCGCGGCGCTTCTTCAACACGTACCCCACCTTCACCGGCAGGACCTGCCGCAGCACTGGCGCGAGGTTTTCACGGATGACGCAAAAAAGGATCTTGGCGTACCAAACTCACAGGAGTTCGCCGTCGAGGGAGCCAAGGGGTGGGAACTCGTTGTCGCGCACCCACGGCGGAGCGGCTTCAACGGCAGTTACCGAATGGGTGGACACAGATCGGAGCGACGCATCATACTCGCGCCAGACTTTATCGAGGACGACATCAAGAACGTTGCGGCGGAAGCATCTCGCGATCTGCTTCTCCGATTCGGTTGGACGGGTGTTACAACTGATCTCATCCACGGATTGCAGGATGAGGTGTTCCGGAACTAGGCAGCCCTGGGCAGGTATTCGATCCCCGGTATCGCCGTGCGGTGGGAGCTTTCGCGATGGCCGACCGGCGCCGTGGCTGGGCAGACGCGCTCTACTATGATGCGCGCGATATGTCCTCTATCGTCCGCTGGGCGGCACGCGGCAGTGGTTCGAGAGCGCCAGGGGAGTGCCCCAGCGCCCGCGACTCGGGCATGAGGCGACTCATCTCCTACTTCAAAGTTCGTCGGCTGATCGGGTATTCGATGATTCCAAGCAGGGAGCCTCATCGTCCTTTGTTGACGCCGGAACAAGGAGCAAATAGTTCTTCCAGCTCATTGGGAAGACCTCGTAAGCACCCCCGACCTGCGGAAATGTTCGCCTAGGGTACCCACCTCCTAACTCAACAATGAGCGGGACGACCGCATGAGCTCCGTGGCACTAAAGTTGTTATAGGAGGTGGGTACCAAAATCCCCGGAATTACAAGGATTATTGCCAATTTGTGGATGTCCTTGTGGCACACAACGACCACCTCATTTAGTAACGTTGGTGGCTTCATTTTGCTGACATCGCCATCTTTTTTGCCGCCGACTGGAACGATGTCGGCGGTCACCGACCCAGCAGTTTCGATCTTGTGCGCACAACAACGTGACGGATTAGATCGAAACGCCAGAGTCGTGAGATAAGACAAATTGGCCGGTTTCCTGGTGCCGGCGAAGGACGGATGCAGTTGGCGCGCCTTCATCGGCGCTTTTGCGAGACGCGCACGCGTGGATCGCAGAAGTCAGCGTCCGTCATGGACGAAACTGGGCATGCAGACGATCCGGGCCGTGGCTTCTTGCGTCAGAGGCATCGGCCTATTTGTTACCGTCGCGGCCGTGACCACCACGGTCCCGATCCGCGATACCCGGCTGATCATCGTCGTTGCCGTCCTCACCGTCGTGCTGGTTATTTTCGCCGCCCTCTTCATCTTGCTCCACAGGAAGCTCACCACGCTCTCTTGCATTGGCGCAGCTGGGGTTCAGTGCTTCATCCGGGTTGGAATCATGACTCAGCTTGAACCGGGGCTCGACTACCCCGGTTTTGTTGACGTTCTACTCATGCGTGCCTTGGGGCGCCGCTGGATTCCCTGGGGATAAGGGTGGGCATGGATTCCGGATGTGTGGTTCCTTGCCCGGGTTGACGATGAGATCGATGGCGGTGCTGGCGATCTGGGCGAGGGGCACCCGGACTGAGGACAGGGGGTGGAGAGCCTGGCTGAAAGTGGTGTGTCGTTGTATCCGACGAGTGCCAGGTCCCGCCCGACGGTGATCCCGAAGTGGTGTGCGGCGGCGATGATGCCCAGCGCTATGTTGTCGTTGGCCGCGAACACGGCGGTCGGGCGTTTTACGGCTTCCTGATCGAGCAGTGATTCTCCGGCCGTGAATCCGTTTTCTATTCCGTAGCCGGCGGCGATCAGCCATTCCTGCGGCGGGTTGATGCCGGCCTCGTCCAGGGCCCGGCGTGCGCCTGCGAGGCGGCCGACGCCGCTGGAAGTGAAGGAGGGGCCGGTCGCCACCGCGATGTCGCGGTGCCCGAGGTCGATCAGGTGCCGGACGGCGAGGTATCCGCCTACTTCGTCGTCGCCGACCGCGGAGGGGCTCACGCCGTCGGTGCGCAGCACGAGGGCGTGCGCTACGCCGCGTTTGCGCAGCAGGCGGGGCAAATCGTCGTCGAGCCGGGCCGTTGCTAGGATCAGCCCGTCGACGTTGCGGTCCAGCAGGGTTTCGGCGGCGCGGCGTTCGTCCTCGGGTCATCGCCGCTGGTGGCGACCATGGCAAAGTAGCCGCGGTCCGACGCCGCGCGTTCCAGTTCCTCGAACATCAGCGCCATCACGGTGTCGCTCAGGCGCGGCACTAGCACCCCCAGCGTCCGGGTTTCCCCCCGGCGCAGGCTTGATGCGAAGGAGTTCCGGCGGTAGCCGAGTTCCTCGGCAATCTTCCGGACGTGCTGGGCCGCGGCGAGCGCGATACCGGACCCCGCTCGTCAAGGGCGCGGCTGGCGGTGGAAAGACTCACGCCACTGGCCGCGGCAACATCCCGCAACGTGACGCTTGCGCCTGGTTCGGCCGGTTCCATGTGAAAACTCCTGTTCGGGATTGTCCTAGAAGACACTCTATTTCCTCCACGTGTTTGGCAGGGCCTTGACAGTGAGCCGCACCACACCGCACAATGAAAACGTTCCCGCAAACGTTCTCACATTGTAGCGGGACTACGATCAAGAAAACAGAGGAAGCTCTCATGACCATCGATCTTCGCGGGCTCGTTCCCGCACCTGTAACGCCGTTCAACCGGGACGGCAGCGTCGACGTCGACGCGATCCACCGCCTGGGTGGCTGGCTCGCCGGCGTCGAGGGCGTCAAGGGCCTGGTGGTCCTGGGCCACGCGGGCGAGGGGACCTTCCTGACCCAGGAGGAGCAGGCACTTGTCATCCGGGAATTCAAGAACGCCGTCAACGGCGAGATCCCGATCATCGCCGGCATCACGGGGGAGGGCAACATGGTTGCCGCCCTGGAAGCCAAGCGCGCGGTCGAGGCCGGCGCATCTGCCGGTCTGGTCTACCCGTCCCACGGCTGGCTGCGCTTCGGATACCAGAAGGGCGCGCCGCAGACCCGCTACAAGGAAATCTACGAAACCTCGGGCCTGCCGCTCATTCTCTTCCAGTACCCTGACGCCACGAAGGCCACGTACGACCTGGAAACCCAGCTGGAGATCGCCGGGCAGGAAGGGGTGTTCGCCACCAAGAACGGTGTGCGGAACATGAAGCGCTGGGACACTGAAATCCCCGTTCTGCGCGCTGCCTACCCGGAGCTGCAGATCCTGACCTGCCATGACGAGTACCTGCTGCACACGATGTTCGACGTCGATGGCGCACTGGTCGGCTACGGCGGGCTCGCCCTGAACCGCTGGTGGAGCTGATCGCGGCGGGCAAGGCCAAGGACTACGCCGCGGCGCGGGCCATTCACGACCGCCTCCTGCCGGTGACCAAGAACGTGTACCACCGCGGGTCCCACATGGAAGGGACCGTCGCCCTCAAGGAAGGCCTCGTCGCCCGCGGCATCCTGGAGCATGCCACCGTCCGGCCGCCGCTGCTTCCCCTGGCTGAGGGCGCCGGCGATGAAATCGCACGGGCCTTGAAGTCCGCCAACCTGGCAGTGTCACCGTTCCCGCCTGATCCTCGCCGATCCCAAGGATGGCGGGCCAAGCGCCCGCCATCCTTCCCCCCCAAGCTTTACCCTCTCCAATCTTGGTCAACGACGACCCCCAGCACCGCAGCTGGAGAAGGAGGACTCGCAAAATGCGCGAGCTGAACAAGACCGCCCCGCCCCCAAGGACCACCCGGCGCAGGCGGCCTCCGCAGGACATGCCGCACCTTCGGGCGGCACCTCCACGTTCTACACCCGCAGGGAAATCCGGTTCATCCTGGCCTTCGCCCTGCTGGGAACCCTGTTCGACGGCGCCGAGCTGAATCTGATCGGTTTCCCTCTCGCGTACATCTCCGACAGCCTGCACGTCTCCACCATCGCCCTGATCACGGTCGCCACGGTGCAGGGCTTCGCCTCCATCCTGGGCGGATTCGTGTTCGGCACCCTCGGGGACACCCTCGGCCGGCGCCGCACCTTCGCCATCTCCGTCCTGGCATTCGGTGTCGCGGCCACCCTCGGCGGCTGGCCACCAACTATGAAATCTTCCTTCTGACCCGGGTGCTCGCCGGCATCGGCATGGCGGCCTCTTCGGCCTTTCGTTCTCGATGTTCACCGAATGCTGGCAGACCAAAAAACGCGGCACCATGGGCGGCATCATCCAGTCCATGTACTTCGTCGGCGAAATCCTCACCGCCGGCCTCATCTACCTGTTCCTGTCCACCCTGGGCCACGACCTGGGCTGGCGGCCGGATACATCGCGATCGGCCTGGTCAGCCTCGTGATCGGGGCAGCATCACTGAAGCTGCTGCCCGAATCCAAGCAATGGCTCGCCTACCAGGAACACCGCCGGTACGGCACCCTCCCGCCGGAACTGCGCCGCTCCAAAGTTCCCGTGATCGACATCTTCCGCCCCCGCTTCGCCTACGGGACCGTCCTGTTCATGATCCTGTCAACCGCGATGTTCCTGACCACCAACTCGGTAGGCGCCTACCTGTCCACCTACCTGCTCAAGACCCAGCAACTGCCCCTCGACACCGTGAGCCTGATCGTCCTGCTCGGCTACGTCTCCACGATCATCACCTACTCGACCACCGGCTTCATCTCCGACCGCATCCGACGCAAGTACGCATTCACGGCAGCCTGTGTCTTCGGAACCGCCGGCTTCGTCTGGTTCCTGTCCCTGCTCACCTCGGGACACGCACACATCACCGGAGCGTTCTGGACCGCTCCCGCGTTCTGGGCACTCATGATGTGCGCCGGAGGGGCCGGAGGATTCGGCGTACTCGGTGTCTGGATGTCCGAATTCTTCCCCACCCGCATCCGCTCCACCGGCTCCAGCGCCAGCTACTACGTAGGACGTGGCCTCGGAGCCGGAGTCTTCCCCCTCTTCGCACTCACCCTCGCCGGCACCGTCCCGTTCGCCCTCGCACTCGGCATCATCGGCCCAGTGGCAGGCGTCATCTTCTCCGTCCTCACGCCCGACCGCACAGGACGCACCATCGCCGAACTTGAATAGCAGCATCGATACTGGAACGATTGCTACCGCTGTCCCGTTGTTCGCCTCCACTGTGAACAGCGGGACAGTGACATGTGATGGACTTAAGTGCCGAAGGAGTACTCCTCGGGGCCCTCTGGTGGCCCACGAGGAGAAGAGCTTAGCGCGCGAGGGTGCGGTCGGGGTGAGTCCGGCCCCGCCGGTGCCCGGTTGATTCTCAGCTGGTCTCGGATCTGGGGAACATAGGCGCGTCTCCGTACTGTCTTCGCGCGAGCAGCGGCACCAAAGGCTGGCCCTCACCCCCAACTGTGGGCCTATTGTCGTTCGTCCTCCTGCGCCTCTCTGATCTCTCCTGTCAAGAAGTGAGTCCGTGACGGAACCGGCCACCATCAGCTTTGACAAAGCGGATCAGAGCGTCGTGGACTTGCAGGTTCGTTGGAATTTCGATGCCTGCAGGTCCGGTTCAGGATGACCTTTTCGGCAAGCCGGTCTGTAATCGGGTTAGGCCTTCTCGTGGGTGTAGCCGAAGGGGACCTCGGGGCTCAGTTCGAGGGTGAATCGTCCGGGGCCGTGCTTGGTGATGAGGATTCCCGCGGTACCTTGCGCAAGTGCCCTTGTCTGCAGCTCCCGGACGCTCGAATTGAGTGCGTGGTCCACGTCCCCGGCGTGGTGGACGACCACTTCCATTTTTTCGTGTGCGATCTGTGTCATGGCTTGCTTTCTGTTTTGGTGTGCTGTGCTAGCCGAGCCTCAGGGAAAGGCGATCTTTGAAGGCGGCGGTGTCGAGGACTTCGCGGTTGATGACGAATTTCGGTGCGCGCCCGTTGGCGACATCGACGATGGCGCGCACGCAGCTGCTGCCGTTGCCGAGGGACATTTCGTCAGTCCAGGAGAGGCAATGGGGGGAGAGCGTGACGTTGTCCAGGCCGATGAGCTCGTTGGTGACGGGTTCCTTTTCGAACACGTCCAGGCCGGCTCCGGCGATGCTTCCGCTCTTAAGGGCCGTAATGAGGTCTTGTTCGTTGATGATGGGGCCGCGGGCCATGTTGATGACCACGGCAGTTGGCTTCATACGGTCCAGAATTGCGGCGTTGACTATGTGGTGGGTTTGCTCGGTCAGCACTGCCATCACAATGAGGGCGTCACAGCGGGCGGCAACTTCGTCCAGTTCCATCAGTTCTACGCCCAGTTCACGGGCGCGTTCGGGCGGGCAGAAGGGGTCGTGGCCCACGTACCGGACGCCGAAGGGCTTCAGGAGGCGGACCAGTTCCCGCCGGTGTTTCCGACGCCGAGCAGACCAATGGTTTTTCCCGTCAGGCCAGTGCCCATATACCCCTCGCGGAGGTCCCAGCGCTGTTCTCGGACCAGACGGTCCTTCACAACCGTGTTGTGCAGTACGGAAAGCAGCATGGTCAAGGTGGCCGTCGCTACCGGGCCGCGGGCACCATCGGGAGTGATGGTGGCTACTGTTCCGGCGCTGGTGCAGGCGTGGAGGTCGACTGTGTCGAAACCGACGCCGAATCTGGCCAGGATCAGCGGTGGATTGGTGACACCGGCGAAGGACGCCTCCGTGACGGCTGGGGCGGCGTAAAGGATGGCGTCGTATTGCTCCATTTGTGCCGGAGTCAGGGCCGCGGACCTGTCGTGCATGTATTCCCAGGCCAGACCGGCTTCGTCGAGTCCGGAGAGGCCGATGTCGCCCCACACGTTGTTGCCGTCGGGGTCAAGGAAGTCGGGGAGATGCCTACTGTGAATGTCATTAGAAGACCGCCAAGGGGTTGATGGGCGAACCGGTGCCACGGGGGATGTTAAGGGGAGCGACTACGAACATGAACCGGTAGCGGTCCTCCTCGGCGCACGCGGTGCCGAGGTCTTCGAGGTCGAGGTTGTCGAGAAGGGGCAGGCCCATCGCTGTGATCGCGAGGACATGGATGGCGAGTGGATGCCGGAGGTGGGTGAGGGCGGACGTCGGAATCCCCGTCACCACCTAGGAGGCTGATTCCGCGCTCGGCCAGCAACGGCATGCAGTCAACGTGCAGCCCGGCACTCAGGTCCGAGGAGTCCCAGATCCCGAGTTCACGCGCGCGGCGGAAGTGACCGGTACGGATCAGGACCGCATCGCCCTGCGCGATGTGTACGCCGAGACGTGCTTCGGCGGCAAGGATGTCCTCGGCGTGGATGGCGGTGCCGGGCTCAAGCCACGGCACGTCGAAAAGGACGGTGAAATCCAGAAGCACCGCAGAGGTCACCAGGGAACCAAGCGCGCTGACCGAACCGAAGTCTGCACCGGTGGCCGTCACGACATCCCTTGAGATCCGGCCCTCATACAGGAGGCCCTTGTAGGCGATGTGGCTGAGGGCATCGAGATGGCTGACGGCCTTCCCGTGATAGTCGACGCCGATGAAGTCTTTATTGCAGGACGGCTCGGGAGCCTCGCGCACTCCAAGGTCCGTCATGTAATGCAGGGCCGGGTTGGCGTTGGACGGTCCGCTGACGGTATTCCAGGGCAGGGCCGTGGTCACCACGCGCCCACTGCGGACAAGCGATGCTGCTTCCACTACCGAGGCCGGGGTGACCGCCTGCCATGCCCCGGCCGAGGGGTCGGTATAGGTTCCCCAGGTCTTGACCTGTTCGAAGATCTCCTCGAAGCGGTCCTGCGGGACGGCAGGCCCATTGTTTGTCGGGCCCGATAAAGTGAGCTAGCCCTGATATCTTCCGCGCACACGGTGTACTCCTTGAGAAAATTGGGGACCGCCCGGAATTCCGGCATGGCTACTCCGTGACGGAGGACGGACGGCCTCATCTGTGCCACCGGTCCTGAACGGGAGGCGGGAGGGGGTGACGCGACAATGATAAGCCAATATACTGGCTTAAAGTCAATATCTTGGATTAGAGGAACCACCATGACGCTAGAGACAAACTCGGCAGCCCAAAGCTCAGTTCCGGCCGTCACCAGGGCAATGGCCATACTGGACCTCATCGCAGCTGCCGGCCAAGCGGGCATGAATGTGCCCGAAATTGCGAAGTCGATGGACCTCGCCAAATCCTCCACAGCCAATATCTGCGCTGCCCTGGAGGGCGAAGGGATGCTCCGGCGCTCCGACGGCCGGTTCACGCTGGGGCGAAGGATCCTCTCGCTCGCCGGAGACTACCTTCGCTCCGCCGACCACCTTTCCGAGTTCTACGCCCTATGCCGGCGTTCCCGCCTGATTTCCCGCGAAGCGGCCCGCCTGGCGCTCCTGGATGGAACCGACGTCCTTTACCTGGCGCGCTATGAGGGAACCAACCCGATCAGGCTTACCGCGAATATCGGCGACCGCTTCCCGGCCCATGTCACGGCCACCGGAAAGGCGGTGCTCTCCACCCTTCCGGACGCCGTGGTGGAGGACCGCTACCGGGGCAAGACCTTCGTGCCGTTCACCTCGCGCTCCCTAACGAGCATCTCCGAGCTCATGTCCGACCTCGAGAAATCCCGCCACCGCGGCTACTTCATGGACGACGAAGAGACCACAATCGGCGTTGTGTGTTTCGCCGTTCCCGTGGTGGACATCCCGGGCGAGCCGGCGCAATTTGCCATCAGCGCGACGCTGCTCAAAGCCCGCGCCGACGAGCTGGACCACGCGGACATCGTGGAGGAGCTCCAGCAAATCGCACGCGCCCTGGCCAACCCGCTCAGCGCGCACTCCCTCTGAGACCCGCGTTCCCGGGCCAGTGCTGGGTGCGGTCTGCCCCTGCAGACCGCACCCTTTTTGAGTAATGAAGAGTTTCATTCAATCAGCTATTGACCAACAGGCTGGTTTTAGTACAAGATATTGGTCAAGCAGGTCATTGGTGACCACCCAGAAATTTACGCAGCACTGGGGCTGCAAGGAGCGAACATGGGACTCAACCCACCTCCCGCGGAACCGCTGATCCAGATTGAACACCTATCCAAGCGGTTCGGAGTCAACGCGGCTCTGCAGGACGTCAACCTCACCCTGGATGCGGGGAGCATCCACGCGCTGCTGGGCCAGAACGGTGCCGGCAAGTCCACACTGATCAAGATCCTCTCCGGGCTGTATTCGCCCACCAGCGGCCAGATCACGGTCGCCGGGCACGCGTTAGGCACACCGGAGGCGACAGCGAACATGGCCTTCATCCACCAGGACCTTGGCCTGGTGGACACCATGACGATCGCGGAAAACATCGCCCTCGGCACGGGTTTCGGGCGCACCGGCGGATTCATCTCCTGGCGGCAGGTCCGCGACAACGCCGCCGAGGCATTGCAGACTGTCGCCTCCCACCTCGAGCCGGACCGGTATGTCTCGGAGCTGAGCAGGGCGGACAAGTCCCTGGTTGCCATCGCCCGTGCCCTGGCCTCGAACGCTTCGGTCATTGTCCTCGATGAACCTACGGCAAGCCTGCCCGCAGCGGATTCCCGCAGGCTCTTCGATGTTCTTGAGAAACTTCGCAGCCAGGGCCACGGGCTGCTCTATGTCAGCCACAGGCTCGATGAGGTCTTCGCCATCTCGGACACCGTCACGGTGCTGCGGGACGGCCGGCTCATCCACAGCGGACCCATCGCCCAGAAGACACCCCGCGAACTCGTGGTGGACATCGTTGGCCACAAACCGCTCAGCTACACCTCGAGCAGCGGAGTGCAGCAGGACACCCGGCGACTGGAAGTGCTCGAACTGGCCACCGCACAGACCCGCCCCGTCTCCTTCTCCGTCCACGCCGGAGAAGTAGTGGGCATGGTGGGGCTCACCGGAGCCGGACACATGGAACTGGGACGGGCCCTGGCCGGAGCCCGCAGGATCACCTCCGGCACCGTCAAGCTCGACTCGGAGGACTACAAGCCCGCACGCCGACTGATGCGGTGGACTCGGGCGTAGGATTCGTCACGAGCAACCGGATGGACGAGGGGTGCGCCCCCGAGCTGACACTGCGGGAAAACTTCCTGCCGAATCCCGGCATCCGCTCCAGGAACCCTTTCGCCTGGACCAGCCCCAAAGCCGAACGCAAACTCGCCCGCAAACTCGTGGACCAGTACGGCGTCCGGCCGCTTTGACGGAAGTGGCCATCGCCACCCTCTCCGGAGGAAACCAGCAAAAAATCATGATCGGCCGCTGGCTAAGCACCCGCCGGAAACTCATCATCCTGGAGGAACCCACCGCGGGGTCGACGTCGGCGCCAAAGCGGACATTTACACCCTGCTGGAAGAGTCCCTCGCGGCCGGGCTGGCCGTACTGATGATTTCAACCGACTTCGAAGAAGTCGCCAACGTCTGCCACCGGGCACTCGTTTTTGTCCAAGGAACCGTCACCGCGGAGCTATCCGGCGCTGACCTCACCATCGCAAACCTCACTGCGGCTGCCTCCGGTGCTGCTCTCACTTCGGAGTAATCCTCACATGAACCAGATGAAAACCAGCCGCCAGGGCGGCGTCGCCCACCTCCTCGGACCCTACGGACTCGTAGTGATCCTCGTGGTGCTGTTCGCGGTATTTGCCCTGATCCTGCCGCAGACCTTCCTCTCCGGCCGCAACTTCAACGCCATCCTCAGCAACCAGGCCATCCCCGCGCTGCTGGCCCTGGGCGCCATGATCCCGATCGCCACCGGAAAGTTCGACCTGTCCATCGGCTACGGACTCGGGCTCTCCCACGTGATCGTCCTCAAACTCATCGTCGACGGCCACGTACCCTGGGGCATCGCCGCCCTCGCGGCCATCGCCGCCATGGCAGTGGTAGGCATCATCAACGGCCTCCTGGTCGAATTCGGCCAGATCGACTCCTTCGTGGCCACCCTGGGCACCGGAACCGTGCTCTACTCCATCACCGGCGCCATCACCAACGGCGCCCGCGTCGTTCCGGGAGACGCCGGACTGCCCGCATCCTTCAAAGACCTCTACGACTCCAAGATCGCCGGCGTCCCGATCGTTGCCGTATACCTGCTGATCGTCGCCGTGATCCTCTGGGTCCTGTTCGAACGCCTCCCGCTCGGCCGGTACTTCTACGTGCTTGGCTCAAATCCCCGGCCGCCGCACTGATGGGCATCCCCACCAAGCGGTATTCCATCTATGCCTTTTCCTTCTCCGCCGTGGTCACAGGAGTTGCCGGGGTACTGCTGGCGTCACAGCAGCAGATCGGAAACCCCAGCGTCGGGATGGACTACCTCCTCCCCGCCTTCGTCGGAGCGCTCCTGGGAGCCACCGCCATCAAACCCGGACGCGCCAATGTGATCGGCACGCTCGTAGCGGTCATCACCCTGGCGATCGGCCTTGCCGGCATCTCCCAGCTGGGCGCCCAGTTCTGGGTCACCCCGCTCTTCAACGGCGTCACCCTGCTGATCGCCGTCGGCCTGGCAGGCTACTCCGCCCGCCGCAAGCTCCGCGCCGGCGCGGTCGCTGCCCCGCCGCCCACCATCCCCACCGCAGGCGAACCCGCCGCGGACGACGCCGGACCCTCATCTCCCGCCGGACCCGGAACTCCCGCAGCACTACCGGCCACCACTGCCCGCTGACACCGGGCCTGCAGCCTCCACAACCGTTCCGCCTGCTCCACGCACCACCCCTGACGATTCCCCCTGACTGAAAGGCTTCAACGATGAACCACTCCGCCCCCCGACTCCTGCTCGCAGCCGGCGCTATCATGGCCCTGGGACTCACCGCCTGCACCAGCGGCTCCTCCGAATCCGCGGCCAGTGCAGCCGCCACGGGAGCCAGCGGCTGCGCCGGCGTGGTCGCCGCCGCCCAGAAAGCCCTGGCAACCGCGTCCAAGACCGACGCTCCGTGGGACGGACCCACCACGGGCCCGAAGGCCGCTACCGGAAAGACCCTGGTCTACGTGGCCCAGTCGATGACCAACCCCGGCGTCGCCGGTGTGGCGAAAGGTCTTCAGGAGGCAGCCGCGGCGATCGGCTGGAACGTCAAGGTCATCGACGGGCTGGGCACCCCGGCCGGGATCCAGAGCGCTTTCAGCCAGGCACTGACCACCAAACCCGACGGCATCGTGATCGGCGGGTTCGACCCCAAGACCACCGCAGCCCAGGTCGCCGAGGCCAACGCCGCCAAGATCCCGCTGGCCGCGTGGCAGGCACTCTCCACCCCGGCCCAGCACCGACCCGCAACTGTTCACCAACATCACCACCAAAGTCGAGGACGTCGCGAAGATCAGCGCCGACTATGTGATCGCCAAATCGAACGGCAACGCCGGCGTCGTCATCTTCACCGATTCCTCCATCCCCTTCGCCGAGGGCAAATCCCAGATGATCAAGAAGGAACTCGAAACCTGCTCCGGGGTCAAGGTCCTGGACTACGACAACGTCCCGCTCTCGGACGTCAGCGCCCGGATGCCGCAGGAAGTGTCCTCGCTGCTGAGCAAATTCAATAATTCCTGGACCTATTCGGTGGCCATCAACGACGTCTACTACGAAAACGCGGCCGCGGCCTTGCGTGCCGGCGGCGTGAACGCCAGCGGGCCCCTTCAACGTGGGCGCCGGTGACGGCGACTCCTCCGCGCTGCAGCGGATCAAGGCCGGCGAGTACCAGACCGCCACCGTTCCCTCACCGCTGAAGTCAGAGGGATGGCAGATCGTGGACGAACTCAACCGGGCCTTCAACAACCAGCCCGCCAGCGGCTACGTCCCGCAGATCCACGTCTCCACCAAGGACAACACCACGGCCACCGATGCCTGGGATCCGACAGGCTACCAGGACGCGTACCGCAAGATCTGGGGCAAATAATCCCGGCCTCAAAGCCCACCCGGCACATACAGGCCCCACCACCCAGAGCACATACGGGCCCGGCCCGGGAACCAAGGTTGGAAATTGAACAACGAGAACAACCCCCGCGCCTCCGGCCCGGCGAAGACCACCCTCATTCCCCGCAGTGCCGGCTTCGTCGGGCTGGGGCTGATGGGTGCACCCATGGCAGCCAACCTGCTCAACGCCGGATGGAAGGTCACCGCATGGAACCGCTCCACGGCCGCCGTCGAGGATTTCATCCGCCTCGGCGGATCCAGCACCAAGAACGTCGCGGCCCTCCGGGACGAACCGGTCATCATCTTCATGCTCCCTGACCTGTCCTTCATCGAGGACGCCTCCACCGGCCTGCTGGACGAATGGCGGTTGATGCCGCCCCGGCCGGGAACGCTCGTTGTGGTGATGAGCAGCGTGTCCCCGGTCGCCGTCCGGGCCTTCGGGCAGGCCGTCGCCGAAGCCAGCGAAGGGAACGCTTCCGTCATCGATGCCCCGGTCAGCGGAGGCAGGGAAGGAGCCCAACAAGGGACCCTGGCCATCATGGCCGGCGGACCCGACGAGGACTTCAGGCGGCTCCTGCCGGCATTCGAGACCATGGGAACCACGGTACGGCGCCTCGGGGAACTGGGGCCGGATCCCTGGCCAAAGCGTGCAACCAGTTGATCGTCGGGACCACGACGGCGGCACTCGCCGAGGCCGCTGAACTCGCCGAACGCTCAGGCATGGACGTCGAAACCCTGTTCGAGGTCTTGGCCGGCGGACTCGCCGGAAGCCGGGTCCTGGAGATTGTCGGACCCCGGCTGGCAGCCAAGGATTACGCGCCCACGGGTCCGGCGAAGTTCATGCACAAGGACCTCAAGTTCGTGCTCGAAAGTGCTGAAGCGGCCGGTGCCGCCGTTCCGATGGCGACTGCCGGCGTCGAACTCTACCGCGAACTGATTGATCAGGGCCTAGGCGAGAAGGACCTCGCAGTTGTCCGCCAGGCCATTGCAATCCTTGGTGACAGCCGCGCCGCCGCGGGCGGGATCGCCACCGTTCAGGAGTCAACGCCATGAAATCCCTGTTTGATCTCACCGGGCGCGTTGCGCTCGTGACCGGATCCAGCCGCGGCATCGGCAACGCGCTAGCCCGCGGATTGGCTGACGCCGGTGCCACCGTTGTCCTCAACGGCATCAACACGGAACGCCTCAAGGACGCGGAAGCCGCCATGGCAGCGGACTTCGGGCCCGGCCGCATCCATAGTTGCGCGTTCGACGTCACCAGCGACACGGAAGCGGCCCGCGGAATTGCCTGGGTCGAGGAGAACGTCGGCCCCCTCGATATCCTCGTCAACAACGCGGGAATCCAGCACCGCGTCCCGATGCTGGACCTGGATGTGAAGGACTGGGAGCGGGTCATCACCACCGACCTGACGAGCGCTTTCCTCGTGGGACGTGAAGCCGCCCGTCACATGATCCCCGGGGCCGGGGCAAGATCATCAACATCTGCTCCGTGCAGACGGACCTGGCACGCCCCACGATCGCCCCCTATGTCGCCGCCAAGGGTGGACTGCGGAACCTGACACGCGCCATGACCGCCGAATGGGCAGCCTCCGGCCTTCAGATCAACGGGATCGCTCCGGGTTACATCCACACCGAAATGACCCAGAACCTCGTGGACGATCCCGACTTCAACTCCTGGATCCTGGGCCGGACGCCTGCCCACCGGTGGGGCACCGTGGCGGATCTCGCTGGTCCGGCGGTCTGGCTTGCCTCCGAGGCTTCGAACTTCGTCAACGGCCAGACGATCTTCGTCGACGGCGGAATGACGGTGGTCGTCTAATGAGCGCTTTCCAGCTTCCCCAGTCTTCACCCGCGGTTGTGGCGCACGCCGCCGGTGACCTTCGCATCGAGGACATAGCCCTCGTTGTTCCCACCCCCGACCAGGCCGTCGTCGAGATCGCCTACGGTGGCATCTGTGGCTCGGACCTGCACTACTGGCTCCATGGCGCGGCGGGGGAATCGATCCTCAAGGCCCCGATGGTGCTCGGTCACGAAATCGTCGGCACAGTTGTCCAGCAGGCCGCGGACGGCAGCGGTCCGGCCGCCGGAACCGCCGTCGCCGTCCACCCCGCGACCCCCGCCCCGGGTGCCGCCAAGTATCCGGAAGACCGGCCCAACCTCTCCCCGGGCTGCACCTACCTCGGCAGCGCAGCACGGTACCCGCACACGGACGGCGCCTTCAGCCGCTACGCCACCCTGCCCTCCCGCATGCTCCGGGCCCTTCCGGCCACGCTGGACTTGCGCACCGCGGCGCTTGTGGAGCCTGCCAGCGTTGCCTGGCACGCCGTCGCCCGAGCAGGGAACGTGGCCGGAAAGACGGCGCTGGTGATCGGAAGCGGTCCGATCGGCGCGCTGGCTGTTGCTGTCCTCAAGCGCGCAGGGGCAACACGGATCGTTGCCGTCGACATGCACGACAAGCCTCTTGAGATCGCGCGCGCAGTGGGCGCCGACGAGGTCCTCAAGGGCGATGACGCCGAGGCAATCGCCGCCGTGGAAGCCGACGTCGTCATCGAGTCCTCCGGCAGCCACTTCGGACTCGCATCGGCCATCAAGGGCGCCGTCCGCGGCGGGAAAGTGGTCATGGTCGGGCTGCTGCCCTCAGGACCGCAGCCGGTCTTCATTTCGTTGGCCATCACCCGCGAGCTCGAACTGCTCGGTTCCTTCCGATTCAACAACGAGATCGACGAGGTCATTGCCGCCCTCGCGGACGGTTCGCTCTACGTGGACCCGGTCGTGACCCACGAATTCACGCTGGACCGTGGACTGGAGGCCTTCGAGGTGGCCAGGAACCCGGCCGAATCCGGGAAAGTCCTGCTCAGTTTTGAGCCGGCTGGTTCAAGACCTGCGCCGGAAGCGGTCCTCTGATGGCGGGCCTCCGTCCGATGGCCATCATGGGCGTGTCCGGAAGCGGCAAGACGGTACTGGGACAAGCCTTGGGAAAGAGGCTCGGCATACCTTTCATCGACGCGGACGACCTCCACCCGGCGTCGAACAAAGCCCTGATGGCGGCGGGTATCCCTCTAACCGATGCCGACAGGATCCCGTGGCTGAACGTGGTTGCCGCCACCATCGCCAAGGGCGTCAGCGAGAACCAGCCCAGCGTCGTGGCCTGCTCGGCCCTCAAACGCACGTACAGGGACCTGCTCCGGACCCAGGTGTCCGATCTGCTCCTGATCTACATCGACGGTGCGGCCGAAGTCATCGCCCGGAGGCTGGAAGACCGCGAGCACGAATACATGCCCGCGAGTCTGTTGGCCTCGCAGATCGCCACGCTGGAGCAGCCTGAAGCCGACGAAGCCTACATACGGGTTCCTGCGGAGCTTACGGTGGAAGAGTCGGCGGACCTGATCCTGGGCACGCTCCACCTTTCACTCGCCGCACCACGCGCTGACTGAAGGACCCTGATCAAGCAGTGGGCCGGGCCGAGGAAGACCTTCACGACCAACTCCTGCAACGCATCGCCCACCACTACTTTGTCGGGGCATGCTGCAGAGCGACATCGCCGCAGTCGAACACCTCTCCCGGCCCAGCGTCTCCCGCCTGCTGACGGAAGCCCGCGAACGCGGCGTTGTCCAATTCAGGATCGGCCCGCCCGTGGATCGTGTGCCTGAGCTGGAGACGGAACTGCAGCGCCGGGCACCCCTTCACGCCTGCATCGTCTCGACGGGCAAACCCCGGGCACTCTACGCAAACTCAAGCAGGCTCGGCTACGTCGCGGCACGCTACCTTGAATCCCAGCTCTCCCATGTCAGACTCCTTGGTGTCGCCTCGAGTCGGTCGCTGTCCGGCGTTGTTGAGTCGATGGTCCAGGCGCATAGGCGGGACCTCACGGTCATTGACCTGCTGGGGTGTCTCCCGGGCGGACGGGCAGACAGGGACGCCGTACCGGGAGTGCGAGTGTGGACGGCGGTGGTCCGAACACCGCCCGGCTCATTGCCGCGTGGCTTGGTGCCTCTTTTCGGGCGCTACCGGCACCATTCGTGCACAAGACAGCTTCCTCGCTCGAGGCCGCCCTGAGCGCGGCCGTGGTCCGGGAAACCTTGGAACTGGGCCCGCACAGCGAACTGGCTCTGGTGGGGTCGGCTCGATGAAACGCTTCGACGGTACCGGCGCCTATAGTCCCATCCCCGTCAAGGAACTGGACGAACTCGAGACCCGAGGTGCCGTAGGCCACCTGTGCGGCCATTTCCTGCGGGAAGACGGTTCCGTTCTTGAACCATCCGGCGGCCCCTTCCTGCTCGGAATAGCGGCCGATGCGCTGCGGCAAATCCCGCAACGGCTCGCCGTAGCCGCCGGCTGGAACAAGGTCCGCCCCATCGCCGCAGCCATTCGGGCGGCCTCATCTCCGAACTCGTCACAGATCAGGCAACCGCCGCCTCCTTGGTCCGGCTGCTCCATCCCTGAGACATCCCGGGCTGGTTCCCGAGGGCTTCCGCCGTGGTGTGGAAAGAAATGCAACCCGTGTTCCCAGAAGGCCGATAAAAACGGATCTCTATATGTCATTCGTGCTCGAACGCGGGCAGAACAGCAACCAATGTTTCGGTCATCATGACCCATATCAGTTTTCTGAAGTACCCGTGCGTGGGTTCGGTCACCGCCGTGGATGCTCCACCGGTTGTACTCGATCGCGCCCAAGGTATCGGCTGCTGCCTGAACAGGTGGCAGCTGTTCGTGTTTGCGCACGATCTATTGAAGAGGTCTAACCGTGTTGTTTCCCAGCCCGAGGGCTCGGCAGGTGCAGCCTGATCCCTCGGGCTGGGAACATGATCCTGGCCGGGACGGTGGCGAGTCCCCGGCCAGGATCATGGTTGTCGCCGTTGTCCCGGGAATCGATCCGGCGCCCGTCGCGACCCCTATGCTGCGCTTCTCGTTCCGTTTCCGCAGCGGCCCGGCCTACTCCAAAGCGACGGCTTTGGTCTCCTTGGCCACCATGTAGATCAGCCCACCCAGGGCAAGAAGAAGGGCAAAGAGATAAAAGGCGGCGGAACCGCCTGCACGGTGACGTTTTGTTTGATCATCGAGCCACCGACAAGCGCACCCATGAGGGCGGGCCGAAGATCTTGGCCGTGGCGCCGAGGCCGTAGCCGAGTCCCAGGCCGGTCGCCCGGACCTCGTGCGGGAACTGTTCGGCTCCGAAGGCATTGAGGATGCCGAAGGCGCCGTCGCCGAAGGTCATGGTGATGAGCACACCGGCGAAGAACACCACGCCGGATTGGGCGTTTGCTGCGATGAGGCAGCCGACGGCACCGAGCAGGCCAAAGGACAGCAGGACCCAACGTCGGCCGATTCGGTCAGCCAGCCACGCCGACGTAAGACGGCCGAGGACGTCGCCGATCGCGACCCAGGTGAACAGGGCACCGACCGTGGCGGCGGTGTAGCCGTAGCCGTCCTTGAGCAGGGTCTGGCCCCAGGACTGGACGGTGAATGATCCCAGGATGAAGCAGAAAGAGCCGAGGGTGATGATGGCGAGCTGTTTTGGGTACTTCCGGAAGAGCAGGCGGTAGGGCGCCTTGGTTTGATGCGCTACGTCCGGCAGCTGTCCGACCTCGGTGGCGGGATATCCATCGCCCACGCGAATGCATCGCGGGCTTCCTCGGTGCGGCCCTGGAGCTGCAGGAACCTCGGCGACTCAGGGACGCGCCGCAGCCACAGGAGAAGGAAGACCGGGAGGACCCGAGGGCGATGAGACCACGCCAGCCGATGATGTCTCCCAGCCATTGCTGTGCCTGGGCGCCGAGCAGCAGACCGAGCGGGATGAACACTGACGCGAGGCCGGCGAGCAGGCCGCGCCGCTTCGAGGGCACGAGCTCCTGGACGTAGGGTATCGACGAGATATTGAGACCGCCGACACCGATGCCCACCGCCACCCGCAGGATGGCGAGGACCCACCAGCCACGGTCGGGGGTGAACAGGGACAGGAAGGTGAAGAAGGTGAACAGGACCACGCACCAGAAGAAGGCTTTGCGGCGTCCGATCTTGTCTGCAAGGCGTCCCCACATGATGGCGCCGAGGACGGTGCCGAGCCCGGAGCAGGCGAGGATGACACCCGCTTCCAGGCCGGTGAGGTGCCACGGCACAGTCAATAGCGAGACGACGAAACCGATGAGGAACATGTCGAAGAACTCCGAGATGTTGCCGAGAACCACAAGCCCGATGAGGCTCTTTTGGTGTCCGGTCAGGGGCCGGGAGTCGATCTGCTGTGTGGCGGTGAGGGCGGGGGCTGCTGTCCCCGTGGGTGCTTTCATTGCGATCCGATCGTGATTGTGTTGCGGGTCAGCGGATGATCTGGTTGCTCGTCGGGATGGCTGACCCGCGCTCATGTCGGGAGCGCCGCAAAAGGCTGGAACTTGTGTTTCGACATCAAAAAGAACACGACGACGATGCTGGGAATCGCGGTCGTTTTCGGATACCGGGCCGGGTGCATATCGCTCCTTCGCGACAAGGCGGTGACCGGGGGCTGCGGTGCCAGCCGGACACCGAAAGTAGGTTTCGGTCGACCCGATACAACCCCAGTGACCTGAGGAGATCAATCAATACCCGCAAACCTGAACATCCGTTCCAATACGCCCGGATTTGACCGGATCGGTCCCGGCGCAATGACTTGGAGCTAATACTGGAAGTCTGTTTTCGATGCCTCCTCACAGTCGAGGCCGCTTCAAGAAGAAGGGGATACCCATGCACCAGAACCAGCTATCCACCCTCAGCGTCAAGGAATTGCCGGCCCGAACGATGACCATGCATCATGTGTGCCTTGTTGTCTCCGATATTGCCGCCACCCGGGACTTCTATGTCAACGTCCTCGGATTCGAGGAAATTCACCGGCCCACGGATTTTGTGTTCCATGGTGCGTACTTCCAGAACGGCGACGTCGAAGTGCACGTGGTCCGCGAAACCGAACCTGGCCGCCTGGCCAGGAACACCCCCGGCTGGGAGGCTGAGGAACTGCGCACGGGCTGTGCCATCACTTCGCGGTGCTGGTCGATTCTTTTGAGCCTTCCTGGCAGCGATGCGGGAACGCGGACTTGAACGTGTGGGCGGACCACGCGTCCGCGACGACTACGTCGAGCAGATCTACATCGCCGATCCGGACGGGCACGTCATCGAACTGCTGTGCCAGCACACCCCGGAAGCCGGCCACGCGCGACGCATCGAGATCTTCGACCTTGGCATCGCCGTTCCCGTAGCCCCGGGTACCCGGTAACGGACCCCGGGCCAAGTATGGGGTGCTCTGCGGTGGCTAAGGTTTCCTTCAGGGGCGGCTTGCACTGCAGGCGGTCCTGAATCGCGCAAGCGGATCGGCGCATATCGCTTTTCCCTTGGGAGCGGGACCGCATCTTCTTTGCTCTGTCCTACTGATCCGCGTAGTCCCGGCTGCCCGGGCGACTCATGACTGAATGGATGATTATCGTGATTACAAGCCCTGCCGTCCCCCGCGTCCACATCGCCACGGACCACGCCGGAATGGAGCTCAGCGCCCACTTGGTCAGCCATCTGACACAAAAGGGATATGACGTCGTGGACCACGGGCCCAGGGAATTCGACCCACTGGACGACTATCCGTCCTTCTGCATCAATGCGGCACTGGCCGTGGTGGCGGACCAGCAGGCCGGGATGCATGCCCTGGGCATCGTGCTCGGCGGTTCGGGAAATGGGGAACAAATAGCGGCCAACAAAGTCAAGGGTGCGCGCGTCGCCCTTGCCTGGAACCATGCCACCGCCACCCTCGCACGCGAGCACAACGATGCCAACGTGCTGGCCATCGGAGGACGCCAGCACAGTGTGGAGGAGGCCACCGGCATAGCCGAGGCGTTCCTGCAGGAATCCTTCACCAACGAGGAACGACACATCCGCCGCATCGCGCAAATCGCCGCGTATGAGGGGCGCTAATCCTTGGAGACAGCCCTGTGTGCCTAGGCTATTCGTGATGCAGCCACCACATACCAGATCCGCAGGCTGCCCACGGCAGGGTCGCGGATCTGAACCTTGATCCTCGCCGGCCTCGACCAATCGGGGCGCAGCTCAGAAGCCTACCTCAGCAATATCCGCCCGTTTCTCGGCGAGTACTACAGCGACCTGCATGGATTGCTGGGTCAGCCATTGGCGGTAGTTCTTCGCGAGGTTGTCGTTTCGGAGGAGGCCCCGTTCCAAGAGAGAAATTTTGGACGGCCAGTTGCCACGCTCGCGGGCAGCGGTCGTGATGGTTATTCCGAGCGTGGTGCGCGTGTGGCGAAGGTCGGTGTTGTTTGGCGCTGCTTGGGGGTTGGTGATCTGCCGGTAGATTTCCCGGGCTGCGTAGCGTTTGAGGCAGCGCATGATTTCCCGTTTACTCTTGGCCTCTGCGGTGCGTTTGACCACGTAGTCCTTTGTCCGTTGGCACGAGGCCATGCGGACCAGGACGACCTGATACAAGGCATGGGTGGCGTTGCGATCGCCGCCTCTGCTGAGCCGGTGACGGGTTGTCTTGCCCGAGGACGCGGGTATGGGCGCGACCCCGACGAGGGCAGCGAATTGGGCTTCGTTTCCTATCCGGTCTGGGTTGTCTCCGACTGTGACCAGGAGTTGGCTGGCTACCTCCGTTCCGACTCCTGGCAGGTCACAGAGCATCGGCGCGTAGACATCGAGGATTTCTTGGAGGGCAGCGTCGGCTGAGGCGATTTCTGCCGCTATGGACTGGCAACGGGTGGCCAGGGCTTTCAATGTCAGCAGGCACACGTACTCGGGGTCAGCCATATGACCGGCCGGCCTGGTGCGCTGCAGGGCTGTGATCATCGCCGAGGTTCCTAGCCCCTGTATTTCGCCCGGAGCTTGTCCGGGGCTGAAACGAGGAGACCTTTGATCTGATTGATGGCAGCGGTGCGAGCCTTTAGCGCCGATGTACGCCCGGCCCGCAGGATCCGCAGGCATTCAACGGGACCATCCTTGGCTTTAGGGACCGATGTGGTCCTGCCGTCGAGTAACGATTGAGCGGCCTGGTAGGCGTCCAAAGGATCGGACTTGCCCTTCAGCCGGCGCGCCGCACGGTTCGGGCGGTTCACCTCCAACACGGTCGACCCTTCGCCACGCCGGACTGGCCAGTTCAATTTCGAGTCAGTCCGGGGGGAAACGGGGGGGGAGAAGTAGCCCTCCATAGCAAACGGCCAAGCCCCTCTTTCGCCGCCCCGACCGGGGTGGTGCCCCGTGCGGCTAGGGCACGGTGTAGGAGTTCAGCGGCCTGCCGGTGGTGCCGTACGTGAGGTCCAGGATGAGAAGGCCTTTGCGTTCCAGCACACTGAGGTAACGCTGCGCCGTCGGGCGGCTGACGCCGAGCTGCTCGGCGATCTCGGCGGCGCTGACGGGAGCGCCCGCGGCGCGGACGGCGTCGAGCGTTTTTTGCATGGTGGGCTGCAGGCGTGGCGCCGGGCGGCGGGCCTGGCCCGGCCGAGCGGGCGTTGTAGAGGCTGTCGATGGTTGCCTGGTTGGCGGTTGATGCGGATTCCAGCTCCTGCCGCCACTTCCGGTACGCCTCCAGCTGCGTGCGGAGCCGCTCGAAGCTGAAGGGCTTGACGAGGTAATAGACTGCGCCGCTGCTCATGGCTGATGTGACGGTTGCCAGGTCCTGGGCTGCGGTGATGATGATGCAATCCACTTCGGTTCCGGCCGCCTGCAGGGACCGCAGCAGCGAGATCCCGTCCTCGTCCGGAAGGTGCACGTCCAGCAGGAGCAGGTCCGGGTTGAGGCGCGCGATTGCCTCCCGCGCGGCTGCGGCGCTGTACACCTGGCCGACGCATTCGAAGCCGTCAACCCTGGCCACGCGGGTCGCGTGGATTCCGGCGACCCTGAAATCGTCGTCAACCACCAAGGTCCTGATCAATGTCCGCCCTCCTGTCCTTCTCCGCAATGTGCGGGTTTGCCGGCAGCCACACCTCAAAATTGCCGCCGGGCCCGGGAACACGTCCAGGGTTCCCCCTGCCCGGTGGACGATCCTCCGCACCAGGGCCAGCCCGATTCCACGCCGCATGCCGGCCGCGGGTCCTTGGTGGAATAGCCGTCCACCACCACCTGCTCGATCTTGTCTGCCGGGACGCCGGGGCCGTTGTCGCGCACGGCGATGAAAACGCCGTCGGCGTCGTCAAACTGCACCGTCACCGTGCGCGGCCGTGGCGTGTTGGCCAGCGCGTCCACGGCGTTGTCAAGGAGGTTGCCCACGATGGTCAGCAGTTCCGCCTGGTCAACCTGGGGACGTTCCAGCCTGGACCCGGCGGTCACCTCCATGTGCACGTCCTGTTCGGCGGCAACGGTGATCTTGGCCAGCAGCAGGGCCGCCAGCTCCGGCGGCGCAATCCTTGCGCGCAGCCCTTCGCCGAGCGACCTGGACATGGAGGAGATTTGCGAGACGTAGCTCTTGGCCTGCTCCACGTCCCCCATCTCCAACAGGCCGTCGACGACGTGCAGCCGGTTGGCGTATTCGTGCTCCAGGGCCCGCATTGCCTCCATCAAGCCCCGGACGGAATGCAGGTCACGGACCAGCGCCTCGATCTCCGTGCGGTCCCGCAAGGTGACGACCGAACCGATGCTCCGCCCGGCGGTCGCAACGGCATGCGGTTGACCACCAGCAGGGCGTCCTCCGTCAGCGCCACCTGGTCGGTGCCGGAGAGCTTGCCGGTGAGCAGGTCCCGGAGCCGCCCTCCGGAACCAGCTCGGCAACCGGTCTTCCCAGCGCCGGTTCCTCGATCTGGAGCAGCCGCCGGGCCTCTCCGTTGATCACTGTCACCTTCCCGTCGTCGTCAAGGCCGACGACGGCCTCCCGGATCCCGTGCAGCAGCGCCTCCCGCTCCTGCAACAGGGAGGCGATCTCAGCCGGCTCCAGGTTGAACGTGACACGCTTGATCCGGCGGGAGAGCAACAGCGAACCGCCCACGCCCAGGGCCAGGACCAGGCCCGAGAACCCGGCGATCAGCCAGATGTTCTGGACCTGTGTGTCCAGGACCTGGGTGTCCTCGATGCCCACCGACACCTGGCCTATCACCGTGCCGTCCGCCCGAAGACCGGGGCCTTGGCGTTCGCCGACCTGCCCAGGCTGCCCGGGTCGAACCCCACATGGGTTTCGCCGTCCAATACGGCGACGGGTTCCTCCAGTTTCTGGCCGATCAGGGCCGGGTCCGGGTGGGAGAACCGGATGCCGTTGCGGTCGGTGACCACCACATAGGAGGACTGCGCGGCGGCCGTGATCTCCCGGGCGAGCCCGTCGATGATGTGCTGGGGATCCCGGGCCGCGAGGGCGGAGCGGATCTCGGGCATCTGCGCGGTGGTGGTCGCAATGCCCAGGGCACGCAGCTGATACTGCCGGTCCAGGGTCTGGTTGCTGATCATCGTGAACAGAACCCCGCCCAGAACCACTGTGAGCAGCAGCAGCGAGAGCGATCCCAGGAGGATCTGGGTGGTCAGGGTCGAAGAACGGCCGGCCCGGAGGCGCTGTGCCACTGACGCCTGGCTCACCGGGATCCGCACCCCGGACGGGCATTTACGCTATTGCAGAAAACGCACAAAACGTGCACTTTTGCGGTTAAGGCGCACAACTTACTGAAGACTTCTGGCCCGAATGATCACTTTCTAAGCTTGACATAGTTCCGGTGATCCACATCACGCAGGAAAGCGACTCCCGGGAAGGGATTCGAGTGACAGCGCTGTCAGAAGGACAAAGAAGTAGCCGCACGGCCGCCGTTCCGGCCCCCCTGCTACCCGAGTTCACGGCCGCCCACCCCAGTCCGGTATGGGCGGGCTTGAAGACGTCAGTGTGCGCCGGCTTCACAACCAACACCGCAGTTCCACGACGCGGCTGAACCGGAAAGAAGCACCGGACCGTCTCGAGTCCCTGACGCACCACAGTGGCGCTTCAGATCCCGGGTGGTCAAAGAACCGAAAGACAGAGAGGTCTTAGCAACATGGATGCCAACCATCCCCACCGGCCCCCGCGGCCCCGAGAGAGCCGAAGGGGCGGGTATCGACATTGTCGGGTTGACCAAGCGTTACCTGACGCCCAAGGGCGAGACCTTCACGGCCATCAATGACGTGACGCTCAGGGTCGAACCGGGCGAGTTCTGCGCGATCGTCGGACCGACGGGCTGCGGCAAGTCCACCACGCTGGCCCAGGTTTCCGGCCTGGAGCGGCCAAGCGCCGGCTCGGTGAGGGTCCACGACCAGATCGTCGACGGCATCACCAACGGCGTCAGCTACATGTTCCAAGCAGATGCGCTCTTCCCCTGGAAGACCGTCCTCGGAAACGTCCTGATCGGCCCGGTCCTGCTCGGGACGCCCAAGAAGGAAGCCACCTTGCTCGCCAGGGACTGGCTGCGCCGCGTGGGCCTGGCCGGCTTCGAGGACCGCTATCCGCACCAGCTCTCCGGCGGCATGCGCAAGCGCGTCGCCATGGCGGCCGCGCTGATCAACAACCCCCGGATCCTGCTGATGGATGAGCCGTTCGGCGCCCTCGACGTACAGACCAAAGCCATCATGCAGAACGAACTGCTCCAGCTCTGGGAAGAACTGCGCCCCTCCGTCCTGTTCATCACCCACGACCTCGACGAGGCAGTAGCACTCGCCGACAAGGTCGTCATCATGACCAGCAGCCCCGGCACCATCAAGGATGTCTTCAACATCGACCTTCCCCGGCCGCGCGGCGATGTCCAGCAGATCCGCCACGAGGAGCGCTTCCTGGAGCTCCAGGGCCGGATCTGGGAATCCCTGAAGGACGAAGTTACCCGGGCCTACAAGCAATCGGCAGGTGCAGCAGCATGACAACCACAATCAGTAGGGGTGCTCCCGTGCAAGAGCAAGAAAAAGCACAAGCGAGTGAGCTTAAGAATTCCGCCCGGCGTGCGATGAACCGCCGCACCACGTGGGTTTGGCCGGCCGCGCCATCCTCGCGGTCATCGTGATCGGCGGCTGGCAGTGGTTCACCACGGCCGGCTGGGTGGACAAGTTCTTCTTCGGCCAGCCGTCCGAAATCTGGAACAGCCTGGTGGATCTCTTCACCAAGGGCACGGCATTCGGCACCATCTGGGAGAACCTCTGGGTCACCATGCAGGAAGCCATCTACGGCTTCGCGCTCGGAACGCTGGTCGGCGTCGTGCTCGGAATACTCCTCGGCTCGAATAAGTACTTGTCCGAAGTTGTCGGCCCGTACATCCGGATCGTGAACTCGATCCCCAGAATCGTCCTCGGCTCGATCTTCATCGTGGCGTTTGGCCTCGGCGTCTTCCCGAAGGTGCTCCTCGCGGCGGTCCTGGTCTTCTTCGTCGTCTTCTTCAACGCCTTCCAAGGCGTCCGTGAAGTGGACCAGAACCTGGTCGGAAACGTACGCGTCCTGGGTGCATCCCCGCTTCAGGTTGCGATCCACGTGACCATCCCTCGGCAATGACCTGGATTATCGCGAGCTTGCACACGGCATTCGGTTTCGCGATCATCGGTGCCCTTGTCGCTGAAGTGCTCGGCGCCCAGCAGGGAATCGGCCTCATCATCAGCCAGGCACAGGGAACCTTCGATCCCAACACGGTCTTCGCCTGCATGGTGATCATCGCAGTCATCACGCTCGGCGCGGAGTACCTCATCGCCTTGCTAGAGCACACGCTCCTCAAGTGGCGTCCGCCAAACCGTTCTGAAGCACAAGCGATCTGACGCTCGCCGTCTTCCATTCCCCTTACCCAACGCTCGAATCCTCACAATAGAAGGAAAAGCACAACCATGATGAAGAACAAGATCTACGCCGTCGGCGCTGCCGGAGTGATCGCCCTGAGCCTCGCAGCTTGCGGCACCAGCATCGCAAGCAGCAACAGCACGGCAAGCGGCAGTGCTGCCGCGGACACCGCCTCGATGCCCACCGTGAAGCTCATGGTCGGCGGCATCGACAAGCAGATCTACCTGCCGTACCAGCTCGCAGAGCAGCTCGGCTTCTACCAGAAGTACGGCGTCAAGATGGAGCTTTCCACCGAGTCCCAGGGCGGCGTGGGCGCCGAAGACGCCATGGCATCCGGGCAGGTGGACATGGCCGGTGCGTGGTACGTCCACACCGTCGACTTCCAGTCCAAGGGCAAGAACGTCATCAACCTCGTGCAGCTCTCGAGCGCACCGGGCGAACGCATCATGTGCAACCCCAAGGCGAACGTGAAGACGGGCGCAGACCTCAAGGGCAAGACCGTGGGCGTCACCGACCTCGGCTCGGGACCGATGAGCTCACCCAGTTCATCGCTGCAAAGGCTGGCCTCGCGAAGAGCGATTACCACACGATCGCCGTCGGCGCCGGAGCAACCGCAATCGCGGCGATCCAGCGCGGATCCGCTGACTGCGTCATGACCACCCAGCCGACCGTGGGCGCCCTCGAGAACAAGAACCTCGCCGTTTCCGCGATCGACCTCGCCACCTCTGACGGAGCCAAGGCAGCGCTTGGCGGCACCCTGCCGTCGGCCGGCCTCCTCGCCCAGTCTGACTGGGTCAAGACCCACGAGGACGCAGCCCAGAAGGTCGTCAACGCCCTGGTGGACACGATGCACTGGATCAGCACCCACTCCGCCCAGGAGATCGCGGACAAGCTGCCCCAGTCCTACGTCCAGAACAGCACCATCTCCAAGGACCAGTACGTCGCCGCACTGAACCAGGACAAGGGTCAGTTCCTCCCGGACGGCATCATGCCTGCCGGTGGCCCCAAGACGATCTTCGACGAGGAGAAGACCATCGGCGTTGACACCTCCAAGGTCAACATCGCCGACACGTTCACGCAGAAGTACGCCCAGGCCGCGCTCAAGCTTGAGGGCTACACCGCAACGACCACCCCTGCCGGCAACGACGGCTAATTCCCGCACGCTGGCACAGGCGGCACGACACCCCCGGGCAAATGACGCCTCACGGCCGGCCTGTGTGGTCCTCCACGCAGGCCGCCGCACCTCTCAACGCAGCCGCGCGCAAATCAACGCGGCCGCGCATATCAGAACCGTCTCCCGCACCATGTGCGGCAGGCAGAAAAGAGGACCGTGACAACCGACGAATACGTCCGCGACTGGACAAGGATCCGGACCCGCGACGAGATCAAGCTCAGCAAGGACGGCCAGGAAATTGCCCGCGGAATCGCCGACGGTGTCACCCACGACGGGAACACCCTCTGGCTGATTCAACCCGCCGGAAAAGGACGGTCCATGTTCACCCACCAGGACGACATCCTCGCCTTCCGCACCAAGGCCTCGAGACCCTCCCGGCAGATCTGACCCGCGCCCGCCAAGGCCGCCCCGGACAAGGACACTCCCATGCACCAAACCGCGACGTTCCGTCTCGAGATCACCGTCAGCCAGACCCGCAGCAGAGACGACCAGCTAACCGAGGCCGTCAACGAACTGATACCTGCCGCCCTGGAACACCGGCACGGCATACTCGTCACCCAACACGACACCGCCACCTACACCCTCGAGGTACACCCGTCCGTCCCCTGCGGAACCATCCACGAAAAAAGACACCCGGAACCATAAAACGAACCGAAATACATCCCCGGTGCCACAACAGGCCCGAGAATTCCCCACCTTCCTGACCATCCCGGCCTACGCCAGCTACCCCACGGAAGCCCCCGACGAAGCCACCAAGGAAGAACTCGCGGCCGCGTAGAACAAACGTCAGCCAGGTCCCGGCAATCCATCGCAACAGGAAACCCGAAAGTCGGGTGCACGGGCCGGCTGCGGTTCGAGTGATGCGCCAGCCTCTGCAGCGGCGTATGACTGGGCCCTAGCTCCGCGTGCCGTTCGACAGGGCGGTACGCGGAGTGTCGGTGCTGAGAGTTCCTAGAATCTGCTCAGTTCCCAAGAAGGCTGACGCCGAATCGTCCAGGAACACCGAGGAGCCCCCGCCATGAACGCAGAACCACAGCCAGCACCGGACCCTTCCCACGCACCCACCCCCGGGGCTCCCTGGCCGGGCGGCATCAACGAAAACACGAATGGCCAGCTGCGCCAGTACTTCCCGAAAGGCACGGACCTGAGCATCCACAGCGCCGAAGACCCTCGACTGGGTTGCACAGGAACTCAACGACCGGCCACGCAAAAGACTAGAGTTCAAAGTTCAGAAAACCGATCGAATTGATCGAAGGACTCCTGTTGCAATGACCGTTTGAATCCGCCCCCCGTTACTGCAACACCGCGCTAGCCGTCCGCTGAGGGATCGGCTAACGGGCGTTCGAAGAAAAGGTTGAACTGGGCCACGACCGCTTCCTGAGCCGGTCCGCGCGTTCTACGGTTACCGTATGGCTCGAATGACACCGCAGGAAGCGACGGCCGTGAATATATTGCTGGGGTACTTCGCCGGCAGGCCTGAGCTACCGCCCGGGGAAATTGTGCGGTCCCTCGAGATCCTCGCAAATCGGGCGCACAACCGCCTGCAGGGTGGCTGGGACGAGTTCGCGGTGCGTCGCCAATGGCCATACGCCTACGAAGAAGAGGTCCGGGCGCAAGAAGGGGCGGACGAGCCTTCCGAAGACTGAAGGACTGAGGATCCTCGCCGGGTACTTCTCTGCACGGGCGCGTTGCGCCGGGGATTAGCGCTTCGCTCCAGCTGTGGCGCGGCGATTCACAGGGCACGATAGGGGCCGGCGACGTCTGGGGGTCGAGAACTCAGGCTCCAGGAACTGGACGCTCTCTTCGTCGCCGGCTCGTCCGATAACCGGCCAACGGTTGGCGGGCCGGTCCACACTGTTCCCGGTTCAAGTCAACACCCGGCGCGGCGCTATTGCACCAGTAACGTGTACTCGTTTTTGCAGGTCAGGGCGCGGGATAACGTCTTGACGGCGGGGTGACCACTGCAATGGCTCCTGAGATGTCCACGCCTGCTGAAAGCGCCGCCGGGGGAGTGCTGCATGCCCGCACCCGATCCCAGGGTGCGTGGGCGGGCGTATCTTGTGCCTATGCTGAGGCCCGGGTCATTCGGCCAGGTCCTGCATCAACCAGACCAGTGCCTCGTCCCTGGACGTGAAGAAGCGGGTGGGACATGGCGGGATGTGGACACCAAGAAAGAAGTTTGCCAGAACCCGGTCAACAGGGCTGGTCCCAAGCAAGGCGATCCGGGAGGCCGCACAAGGGATAGAGAAAACAGCACGGGCATGACGGTGCACGGACTCCGTCGTCGCCATGTCGACCAGCATCGGGTATTCCGAGCCCTTGCCGGCCTCATTCACGGCAGCCATTGCCGCATGGGCGTCGACAGCCTCGATGTTGACTCTGTCGTTCCAGACAAGGTGGATTATCCCGTCGGACCTAAGTTCCACGGTACCTTTCCCGCCTTCGACCGCTATGGGTTCCAATGTCCGCCTCCCATTCGACGCCTCGCATCGCGCGTGTCGCGGACGAGGCCCGTTGGCGTGATTTTCCTACCATACACAACGTTCACACGGGAAGGAGGAAGATATGACTCGCGGGAAATCCTTGGTTACACGCACTACCGGCCGAAATCCGCGCCTGATGAGCGCCGGCCTTTCGCCGGTACAGCACAAGCAGATGCCGCCGTCCTGACCGCCGCCAAAGTCTCACCGTCAACCAACTGTCCATCCAGCCTGGTTCGGCCCTTCTTCGAGTCGAATTCAAGGCCCGGTGCACGGTCAACCACAGTGCAGCGAAGCGCGGCTCCACGGCAGCCGGCCGCTCGTGCACAGCTTCCGGCTGTACCCTGACGCCACGCACGCCCAACATCCGCGGCCACAGCCTTGCGCATACCGGACCGCTCGCTCACGGCCGGTGGTGACCGGCCCTTCCGCCTTGGCGGTGCTTGTCCGATGATGACCGGTATGAGGAGAACTATCGGATGGCTGGCAGCAGCAGCTGTGGTGACGCTCGTATTCGGCAGCCTTTACATCGCATTCCAGCAATCCGGGCGCCGGTCGGCCAATGTGGCGCCAGCGGCGGCAGCTGCGGCCCAGCTGCAGCTCCTCGGCACATCCGCCCCGCGGTCCCGCGGGTCGAGTTGACCCCCGATAGCGGGTCTTTGTCATCGTGTACGGCACCGATGACAACCCGGAGACGGGAACGGCTACTCTCCACGGAGTGCTGCCGGTGGTGCCGTCCGGCGTGCTCGATACGGCCCGGAGATCAGGTGGTGACGCCGTGACGTGGCAGCCGGAGCCCGGCCTGCGGATGGCAGTCATTGCGCGCTCCTCGGCCGGAAAAGTCGTAGTCGCCGGGCAGTCGCTCGCCCTTACGAGGCCACGGACACGCTGGTAATGGCCTATCTGGCCCTCGGATGGTTCGGGTGCGTCCTCGTCCTTGGCGCCGGGTTCGCCGCATCCGTGTTGCTGGGCCAACGGCAGCGCCAACCAGGTATCACCTGACACCGGCACTCCGGGGTCTGGAGGATCCGTACGGAATTTCACGGTAAGAATCCGTTGGCTATTTCAGGCAGGACCCGGACGCCGGCGTTACTGCCCGCCCTGCCCGCGGATCCGCCGCGCGACATCGGACGGCGCCGGCGGCCGGAGCGGGCTAGCGGCCTGCTGCTTTCCGGGAACGTTCGATCTTGCCGTGCTGCGCGGAAGCGGCAAGGCGCTTCCGGTGGGTGGCCAGTTCATCGTGGCCGTGCCTGTGGTCCCTGACCGTGGCTGACGCGGCGATTTCCTGATATTCGCGATGCCCTTCGCTGCGGCGGCCCGTCGGGGAAGGTCACCGACATTGCCACCAGATAATCCTCGGAATCCACCAACGCCACCCTGTACCCGCCATCAGGGGCATCCATGAGTTCAAAATAGCCGGCCATGTCTTTTGCCTCCTGTCCGGCACGTACGCGTGTGAAAAGGGACAAACCAAGTCTACTGAGCACCACCGCTCGAGGCACCCCCGGGCGTGGGGAACCGGTGTCGCGCCGTGCCGGCATGACCGGCCACAGACGCGCCGTGGCTCAGTCATACCTTTCCCAGCCCTCGGGTACCCACCAGGACGGAACCGGAAGTGTCGTGGACGCTCCGCATTCGGTGCAGGTAACCCGGAGGGTCGAGGGGATCTCCAGCCCCGCTCCGTCGCCGACGCTGAACGGCGTGAAGAAAGTCTGGCTTGAATCCGCGCGGGCACCACTTGCCCCGCAGCAAGGATCCTGGGGCGAAACGACCGGAGTCCGGCCCGACGCATCGGGGCGTTGCCCCGTGCTGCTTGGTGCGACCATCGTGACCACCTCGTTGCAGATTCGATGAGGTCCCGCGTGCGTCAGGGCGCCCAGATCGTCCTTGCGTACGGTTGGGCTGATGAATCAACTCTAGTCTCCCGGGCCGCGGTGCGAGGTGCAGAGCGGGCCGCCGGCAAGGAACCCTCACGTCTTCATCAACAGGCGTGAGCTCCTCCCGGATGGCGATGGTGCGACTAACCGATCCTGTCGAATGCCAAATGGAGAATCGCAGATCGCGCGTCGCACTGGACCTCTCAGGTATCGCGACCTACGCCCAGGTGGGTGCCGCCTTCTCCAACGCCATGCTCCGGACCGCGCCTTTGACCTTGCCGATGATGATGGCGGTCCAGGAAATCTGCGACCGCACCGCCCTGGCCACCGGGGACATCTTGGGCCGGCTGGCGCGCCGGAAGGTGTTGTCGTGGGCTGAGCGCGGCAACGAGAGGAAAGACCACTCCGAGCACGAGAGGCTTGTCCCTGCGCGGATTCAGACCTGAAAACAGCCCGGGAATCAGACCCCTGCGCGCAGGGGGGTGTTGCGTGCGTCACAGTTCGTGCCTAAGCTTGCGTGGGCGGTCGCAGCGTCGCGACCGTTCCATGAACGGCAGGAGCATCATGACAGACAAGCTCAACGTCCTGGTCCGTGTGGACATCGATTGCGTCCGCGCCAAGATCGCGGCCCAAGGCCGCGTGACAACGCAAAGCCTTCAGGCTCTCTATGTGGTCGTGAAACGCGCCAACGCCCTAATGGAAGGCCTGGCCCTGGAAATCGACGTGACACGCGCCAGGGTCGAGCCAGACGCTCTCGAGCAGCTGCACGCCTGCTCGCGGTCCCACCACCTGCCCGCGCACATCGATCCGTTCCAAGCCGACTGCAGACTAAGCATCCTGGCATCCGCGGAGGCCTCCACGACCCTGAGTAAGGCAAGCCTGGCAGCCTGAACCCCGCCCATTTCCAGCCACCTCACCGCGCACGTGCACTACAGGCCTCTACCGGCCACGAACCGCGCCGTTCCAGGGCGCGCTGGTTCAGCTGATGTCAGGGTGGCTGGCCAGAATTCGTTGACATAGTCACGTATGAGTGCTACGACTTGCCCCCGAGTCACGACGCAAACTGTCCGGTAAAGGATCCCTTTCGGGCCCTCGGATTGTCCTCTCAGCGCTCCCATGCGTAGCACCACCGCACTCAGAGGGAGATGCTCCCCAGCTCACCTGAGTGTCGCCACCGTCCGTCTTCTTGACAAGGCATGCACCGTCGCCTCGTTCAGCTCATACCCGGGTCACTGGCCAGGATGTAGTCCGCCGCGGCAGGTCCGGTCATCGCCAGCCCGCTGCGGTGAACGTCGACGCCGCAGCGGCGCATGCCTGCTCCAAAGTCAGTCTCCGGGACGGGGCTGATCCCGTGGGCCAGGCACCAGCTTACGTACAGGCGTAGAAGCTGTCCGGGCCAGCAGGTCACCCGCCGCCCCGGGATCCCGGACGGTTGCCTCGCTGAGGAATTGTTGAAAGTGCGAGGTCAGCATGGACCACCATCTCCAATCATCGATTGTGGCGACCGTGTCTAGGGGCTTCGAGGTTGTATTCCTGGTCGGGTGCGCGATCGATCCGGACACCGTCAGCCGTTATTTTTGCGGCCATGTCCTTCAGCCCTGGCCAGTAGCTCATTGCCCGGTCATGGTGGAGCATCGGCTTCTACCCGCGCCACACCACAGTGATGGCCTCGCCCGTGGGCACCGCGTTGATGTGCAATGACACGTCCAGGCCCTCGGGGTCACGGCACGGATCCGTGCCGGTTGCGGCGATGATGTCCTGGATTAGCTGATTCAGGGCGACGGCCATGGCCCTGCCCCAGTCTGCCGGGTGGGTACTGCTCGCCTCCACGGTCACCGAACGGACCGTCTCTGTGGCTTGAGGCTCTGTGTGCATAAGTGGTCTCCATCTGCGTTTCTGCACGGGAAGTGCACGGCCTTAAAGCGCAGACGAGACCTTCAACGAGGTCTCGGGTGGCCGCCGGAACACCTCGTTGGCCCTCCGCAGTCGGCCTTGGGCTCATTTTAGAGTCGCGGTGGCCGGGTCGTCCATCGGACGAGGGTCGGCTCCGGCACAGCGCAGTTTTGGAACAGCCGAGGCGTGCCTTGCAACAGACGCCGGTCGTGAAGGTCGTCAACCATGACCGGAAACCGAGCGTCGACGGTCTGGACGCAAAGACTTAGGCCCTGCGTCCTCTCCTCTAAAAATGCTGGCCGTGCCAGGCGGTGGCCGGGCGAGAGCGTCCGGTGAAGGATCCCTCACCGGACAGAACCGTTGATGCAGGCAGATTGCGTCTCATGTACCCGGGTCTCGGCAACGGTTCGATACAGCGCTAGAGCGATCTGCTGATGTGCGCGACGTAGATTCGCATGCGGTCCGGCCTCCAAATGAGCGCTTGCCATTTGCCATCCGCGAGCACGGTCAGTTTAATCCTGTCGCCTTTGCCTACAGGGCCAATCGGGCTGACGAATCGGTAGAAAACATTGAAGGGGCACACGTTTCCTGAGAGATCCTCTGCCTCCAACCTGACCGTGATGCCGCTGCGGCTACCCGTTTTCCGCGTGACGGTCGCCTCGAACTGCTGCCATTGAGCCCCGGACGCGAGCAGCTTCCGGATCCTGCCGTAGTCGGTGAGCTCATTCCAGAGCGCGAAGGCGGCCACGGCCGGGCCGATCAGGAAAAAGAGGCCAAAGATCAGGGGATCCGGATGGTTCGCATCGCTCGCCCCATCGATCCAGATGTCATGCGGATCGGTTGTGTCGACGTCGAGCGCGGCGCGGGAGCCGGGCCCGGGCAGGGTGTTGCAGACGGCGTTGACTCTTGCAACGCCGTGCAGCGGCTGCCCACCGACGGTGTAGTCGAGGTCCAGCTGGCATCCGTCAGAGTGACGACCTGTTTCGGCTTGGGTCGTGACGGTTCCATCGGTCCTCGTGTAGCTGGCGAATGCGTGTTTAGTCCCGTCGATGACAGCCCATCCGAGCCATGCCGTGACCGAGGCGATGACCAGGACCGCAGCCGCGCGTTTTAGCCACAGCCTCCTGCGAAGCCAGCTGCCTTCCCAAACCGGGGACCCGGGGCCTGGCGGTATGGATGTCCGAATACGGGTTTCCTCGGTGATCTGGACCCAGGAGCCCCCGTTGTTGTCCCGCGCACCACTCGGCGACGGGGCATCCGTCGCATGTTCATGAGCCATGCTGTCATCTTGCCGTACGCGGCAACGAACAACTCATTGCTTCGACAGGTGCGCGGGTCGACCGTCGACCCGCGCCCGTTAGACGGTCCTCTAGGGGACGCTCACGCATTGTCTCAACTTGTTGCCCAGGGTGTCTGGCTCGGGTCTGCGTTCAGGCTTCGGGAGATGCCTTTGCGGCGGAAGCAGCCATTGCCAATAACTCGCTGAGCCTGTCCTCAAAAGTCTCTTCGGCTCCGAAAAATGCCTGATCAGTCAACCGGATACCGAAGGTATCAAATGCGTGAGCCTCAATCTCGGTGCCCTGCTCGGCTGTTCGGACTCGGACTGTTATGGCAACTGGTATGTTCCTGCGACCCCATGAGAACAGATTGCCCCAGAGGCGGTACTGCCAGTTTGATCCCGTTCGTATGTCGAGGGAGTCCTCATCCTCGTGGATCCTTGCCTTCTCCGACGCAAAAACTGTGGAGATCGCCGCCAAGACCTGGTTCGGAGAGAGCGGCGACAACCACTGTTCGGTCTTCTCGAACATCGGCTTTGTTCGGCTTCCCGCTATCCCCATTGGTCTTCTCCTAGTACTAGGAATGTGACGACAGCCTAGTCTTTGGAAGCGAAAAAGGTGAGTGACCTTTCCAAAATCAGCGCCCGTAAGCCGATCCCTCAGCGGGCGGCAGCTGTCGTCAAGGCGAGAAGCCTGTCACGGAGAGGGACTGGGATGTAGGCTCCGAACATGCCACGGCCGACCTTCTTAAAGAGTGACTTCCAGCGCGTCTGGCCCGTCTAAGGACAAGCATGCGAAAGAACTTCATACTTTCCTGGCCTCAAGCGGTGGGGTTCTTGTTCATAGCAGGGACAATCATTTTCCGACCAGAATTCGATCCTTGGCGCATTGCGGTGGGTGGCCTAATTGTGGTTCTCGTAGCGGTTGGAATCGGGGTGAAGCTGTTCTATGAGCGGATCGACAGGATGACCAGAACAGTGCAAGATGAGCAATCAGGCGCGGGGGAGGACGCCCGTTAGCCGATCCTTCACCGGGCACTCGACGCTCCATCGAGCCCAGAAAGAGAACGAGTTCGCAGCGATCTCGACCACGACAGTTTGACCCCGCCATCGCGGTCAAACTGTCGGTAGTGAATTTCCGGATAGTCAGCTTCCTTAGCTGTTCTTCCCCGTGAGGTTGTGTGCGCGGGCTGAGGGGCTTGGCCGCCGAGTGGTCACTTCCTTCGGCGGACGACGTACAGCGCGACAAAGACCACGAACAGGGTGACAAAGACTGCGACTAAGGCGCCTGGGGTGATTCCCACTGTTGTCATCTCTCCTCAAACAAGTCGCTGAGTCTCCCCTGGGTGCGGCGAAGACTCTGGTACGTGATGTCCAGCGCCGCGGGGACTTGTTCCTGACGGTACACCGACCCTATCGATTGCGGCTGCTGCCGCAGCCGCGCGCGGAGCACGCTTCGAGGCTATCGGTTCACAACCTCACGGGTATGAATCTCAGCGCTAAATGGAGGCATTTTATTGCAGCATTGACTGTCACCTCGCCGCGCGAAAGCCGATCCCTCTTCGGCACGGTTCGCTCGGGCTCCCTCATCAGGCATTACAGGGCATGTCCGCCGGAGCGCTCTCATGGATGCGTTCGTTGGGTAGTCTCAGCTGGTGACTGACTACCGGCAACATCCCAGCGTCGTGGCACACTGGCGCGATGACTCACTCCAGCCCCTTCCAGAAGCTCAGGAAGCGCAAGAGACCCTATGGTTTGCGGTACCCCCTGAACCTGACACGGAGCAGATGTGGGAGGGTCTTCGCGGTCGCTTGGAAAAGGACGGAACGGCGACTGTCCTGGCAGTCCCCGCGTATCTCTATGACGTCAACTTTGGCGACCGCGTGAACGTGATGCGATCGGCGGAGAATGCGCTCGTTGCCACCGGAGTGGAGCGCGACGCTCTCAACTTCACATTCAGAGTCCTGCTGAAATCGGATGACCCCAACGCCTGGCAGCCCCTGGCCTCTGAACTTGCCGAGCAAGGTTGCCTCCTCGATTTCATCTCTCCGGGGTTCTTCGCCATGTCTTGCTGCGAGCCCCAGGCGCGGGAAGTCGCCGACAGATTGTTCGCATTGGAATGCGATGGCGTCCTTCATTATGAGACTGGCCGAACACAACAGTTGAGGTAGGCAGCCGACGGAACGGGTGTCCGGTGAAGGATCCTTCACCGGACGTCGGCGGCAAGGGCAATCCGTGTCGGGTCGAACCCTGAGCACGTCGCGGACCCACCGGTTATGGCCTACATGTCGGCCGGCCCTAGATCAGGTGCCTGTGGCTTCAACCACTCGCTGTCAGGGCGGGCGACGAGCCGCGCGTTCGTGTAGGCCATTTCCAGCGTCAGAACCGTATGCCCGCGGTAGCCGCTGTCTCCCACCTGGGAGACCACTAATGCGAGGTCGGCTGAGTCGGATCCCGTGAGGTCGAGGGCATTAAGAACTGCGCTCCGGCCTCTTGGAGCTTTGGGTACCACTGAGGTACGACTAGCTTGTAGTTGCGGCGAACGCGCTTGAGGGTGAGCTCAACTGAATGAGTAAGCGCCGCCCGCGCTCGAGAAGGCATCCCCGCAAGTTCGGGAGGGAAGCGGTCGAGGTTATCCCCCAAGATGTGTTCATAGGCCAGTTTCAGCGGCCTGCGCCAGTCGTAAACCAAGTCAGCTGCGGCGGTCACGTACTCAGCGAGCATCGGGGGCTCAGTGCCGAAGTGCCGCATGATGTCTCGATCGGATTCAGTCGCCCAGCGTTGGAAGAACCAAGGTTGAACATTTGACCGGGTCGACCGGTTCCGCTGGAAAAGGCCGAAAACGTCTTCCGCGTAGGTAGTAAGAAGCCCGGTATTCATGGCTGCGTACTCGCCATCCTCAGTGACGGCTATTTTGTTCTCCATGGCAAGCCGCTGGTACGTATATCGAACATAGCTGTCGAGGATGGGCCGCGGGAGCGCCGAGGGGACAGCCCGGTCCATTCCTCTGGCTCTGCCAGTTCGGCCAGCGAATTGAGCGCATCTGACCATGCGCGAGGACTCAAGTCGCTTGTATCGAGGCGCTCGTCGCCGCGATAGGAGAAGAACGCGAAGTTCCGGATGGTACTCGGATGTCCAGCGAAGGAATCAGCCAGCGCTGACGTCTGCTGAACTACAGGGGGATATTCCATATTGGTGAGGATAGATCAGGGACTGCTGCAACTTGCAAAGGAAGTACCAGGGCGAGCATCGGTGATCATCGCGACGGCGACTGGTTGTTAAGGCCGAAGCCGATGAAGCACCTGATCCTTCGTGAGCGGCTCGATATTTTCCACCCCCAGCTTGAGGTCGAAGCTGCTCAACGTGACGCCCCTAACGGGGGCGAATGGCAGGTTGTATGCAGCGGGATCCTCAGGGATCTGAAACTCGCACTCCCCTGGGTCGTCGCCACCAATGATTCGGAGGCAGGCGATTACGTTCCGAATGGACATCGCCAGCAGATCCAGTCCGTCGACAAGCGCGGTGGCGCTCCAGTTGTGTGAGCGTTGCTGCGGGTACTGGTGCAGCCTTCCGCCGAGTTCGACCGAGGTGTAGAACGACGTACCGAAGACGCTCCCTCCCATCGTCACCATCCCTTCGGACGGCACCGCTAAGCCAGGCGTTGTCTCGCGCCCGATCCTGATGGCGTGACCACCGAGGGCCACCCGACTCCCGTGCTTGAATGAGTTATATTCAGCGACCTGATGCATGTCGAGCATGCTCGAGGCCCAGTGTTGCCACATCCGCGCAAATGATTCCGCCGTTGATGCGACCTTCTCCTCAAGCCATCCCGTGCGGCTGAAGACAAGATTGGCGAGCTTTCCAAGCGTCACGCCTTCTTCCCATGCCGACTTATCGACAAGCCCTTGTATTGAAATGAGAGCTTTGGTCACTTCGCGGAGCTCGGGGTTCGAGTATGCGAGCATCCACCCGATGGGACAGTACGGAGCCTGAGCAAGCGCTCCGAGTAGCGCGAACAGCGTCTCGACGGCCTGAGCATGAGCTAGACGGATGGACGCTGCAGCGTACTGAGCGTCGAGCCCTGCTTCTTCTAGGATCGGAGCCTCATGTTTCCTGATATGGACGTAGTAGCCCGGATCGATTGCTCGCAGGAAGTTAAGGTTTCGGTCCTTGAGATCCCAAGCCCAGGAGACTTGGGGCCGGTTATTGACAAAGTAGGCGCAGCTGTCAGCTCGTGCCGAATCCGCGCGATCGCCGGATTGACTCGTCACCACTCGGCCTTCGTCTCATCATCCGGGTGCTGTACATCAGGAATTTCCCTACCCTCACGCAGAAAGCATAGCCGCGGACTCCGGCATAGCCATGAAGATATACAGACTTCAGCGGCGATGCCGCCCGTAAGCCGGTCGTCCACCGGACGCCTCCCTGGCAGCCTTGAGCCCCTGTTCAGATCCGCGTGATTCCGCCCCCGCTGGATTCCCGTATACCCTGCCCGAATTATTGCCCGGTGAACGTGCCTTATACGCTACAGTCCAAAGTATGCTCATCGGCTATGCTCGTTGTTCGACCAGCTCTCAGGACCTCACCGCCCAGCGCAATGCCCTCTCGGCCGCCGGTGTGGACCCCGATGCGATCCACGTCGACCACGGTTCACCGGCACCAAGCGCGACCGCCCTGGACTGGGTAAGGCCCTGGCTGCGTGCCGTGACGGCGACACGCTCGTGGTGACCAAGCTCGACCGCCTCGCCCGCTCGCTTCCGGACGCAAGGGACATCGCCGACGAGCTCACCCTCAAAGGAGTGACCCTGAATGTCGGCGGAAGCATCTACGATCCGCACGACCCGGTGGGCAAACTGCTGTTCAACGTCCTGGGCATGGTCGCCGAGTTCGAATCCGACCTCATCCGAGCCGGACCCGCGAAGGCATGGCGGTCGCGAAGGCCAAAGGCAAGCTTCGAGGTCGGCAGCCCAAGCTCTCCAAAAAGCAGGAATCCCACCTCGTGAGCCTCCACCAGGGCGGCAAGCACACCACGACGGAGATCGCCGAACTCTTCGGCGTCGCCCGATCCACCGTTTACCGTGCGATCCAGCGTGCAGGGTCCAAGGCCTAGCTCTCCGCGGACAACGCGCCGGCCACACCGCGATTCAGCGGAGCCTCAGCTCAATTTCGTGCCTCTCCTGCCATGAGCTGACCCAGTAGCTCCCCCTGGAATCTATCGTCTAGTAAGCCTTGTTGGGCCAAGTACACGTGCATGGTCTTCCACCTCTTGGCGGGGAGGATCGAGTACCCGGTACTCGTGTGTCTCAACCCGCAGTACCTTGTACTGGTATCGGTACTGCGGCGCGGCCCGAATGCCGCTGCGAACACCGAAGTGATCAAGTGGATGGGGGAATCGATGATGAAGCAGCATCGCACCCCCAGTGGAGAGCCCTTGCTTTACCCCGACCCGTCGCGGCGCAGCGGCACGCCGAACCTGCAAGGAGAACGGCCAGCATGACCCCTCGCGAAGCACAAGCCCCCGCTTTCAGCCTCGGAGAGCACGTCCACGAGTCGACGCCGTACGACGCTGGAGAGCGGTTGAGGCCGCGCCAGTGGCCTGTCGGCCCGAGCGAGAGCTACGGGAAAGTGGACTTCGATGACGGCGAGGGAAAGACCGTCCTCACCGTCTACGTTCAGCGCGGGCCCGAAGAAGGTTACGTCCTGCACGTCGAGCACCTCGCCGTGCCGCTGCGGGTGGACGGCTCGGACCTTCGCCTGAGCCCGGCGCCTCAGGTTGATAGGGACGCCGCGGCTTTCCGGCGGATCACCGCTGCCCGCACGGCTGCCGCGACTGCCGAGGCCGAGCTAAACGCCGCTGTCAGCGCCGCCCGCGCCAACGGAGACTCCTGGGAGGTTATCGGCACCGCCCTCGGCATGTCCGCTCGAACTGCCCGGGAGCGGTTCGGGCACACGCTGCGACGACCGCGAAATGGGCGTCGACGAGGTGGCGCACGCGCGCATGATTGCCGCCCTGCTGGAGGATGCCGGAATCATCTGCGCCGGGTTGGGGCCCATGCCAAAATCCGGGAAGACACACTGAAAGCCAGTCTGGTGCCGGCGTTGTGGGCGAGTTCCACGCGCTCCAGGTACTCCAGGGACCACCTGCGGGCCTGGGCTTTGCGGAGGCCTTTGAGCCGGCCGAAGTAGGCCATGACATCCAGGACCTGCTCCTTCTTGTAGAGGCCGCGTTCTTCCGGAAGGTACCCGAGCCGGATCCCGTCGCGGGGGTCGAAGGTCTTCCCTCCGATGTGCAGGGTCCCGGCGGTGGGCTGGTAGATGCCCAAAAGTGCCCGCAGGGTCGTCGTTTTGCCTGAGCCGTTGCTGCCCAGGAACCCGAACGTCTCCCCGGCTCTCACATCGAGGACAGGTCTTTGACGACCTGGGTGTTCCCGAAGTCCATTCTGAAGTCTTTGATGTGCACCAACGGCTCAACAGCCGCACCCCCAGCAGTCATGGCAACACCCTATAGAAGTTCTTGGGAGTTTCGCGTCACGATTCGCTTCGAACGCCTACTGTTCCAGTAGGGACGAGTATGTCGACGGGCCGGTGGGTGCCCCGGTTTCCTGCTTGGCCGGCAATTAGGCTGCACTTAGGACAAGGCTCCGCGGTGCTGTTCAAGAAGATGCGGATCAAAGGTAAGTGGTTGGCTGCGTATCGTCGACAGTCCACATTCCAGCGCTCCCAGCACGACGCCGTCAGCCCCCAATGCGGAGGCGGCCAGGGCGGGTACAGGGGCTTCGAATTTTTCGGCAAGGACGGCGGCGGCCTTCTTTAGTACCGGTTCCACTGCTGCCGCGACCGCACCGGCAATGATGACCTTCTCCACGTCCAACAGGCTCGCCAGCACATGGGCAATCCGGGCCAACCGCTCTGCCAGCCGATCAACGATGCCGAGCGCGGTGACGTCGCCGGCTGCTGCGGCGTCGAACACCGCTTCGGCGGACAACCGCTCCTGGCGGATCCCGGCCAGTATTGATCCCGGGGGTATTTTCCGGCCCGGCTGGCGTCCACCGCCCACTTCCTGCCCAGAAGGCCGATGCCGTCGGCCGAGCCCACGCCCTCGACAACGTTCAGCAGGCGCATCTCGCCCGCCGCGCCTCGCGGTCCTCGTAAGAGCACCCCGTCGATGACCAGGCCCGCACCGAAGCGCTCCCCGGAGAGCAGCGCCGCAAAGGAATCGGCGTCGGCGCCGTGTGCCCTCTCGGCAAGTGCGGCAAGGTTGGCGTCGTTGTCCACGACTGTGCGCCCGCAATCGGCAAAGACAGCAGGGAAATCCGGATTCATGTTGCGCCAGTACTCGGTACTATCGGGCGAACGGCCCTTGTCATCGACGGGTGCGGGAACTCCGACGACGACCAGGAAGACTTCCTCTGGCTGAATGCCCGCCAAGGCCAAGGCCTTGTCGACGGTGTTCCGAACGGTCGATCGGCGAACACTGCCGCGTTGGCTGTCAAGGGTCTGGGCGGCGCGCGCCAAGATCGTGCCGCGCAGGTCGGCGACGATGGCGGTGACCGTGTGTTGGCCGGCGTCGACGCCGACGATGTGGCCGGCATCCCCGCGCAAGCGGTACCGCCGGGCGGTCTGCCTTTGATGTACTGGCCGGCTTCGCGGGAATCGCCCATCTCTTCGATCCAGCCCTGCGCGGCCAGCTCATCGCACAAACCAAGAACAGTGGACCGGGTCAGGCCTGTCACCGCCATGGCGTCGATGGCCCTGAAGGCCTCGGACTCGAGGGCATAGCGGAGCACCGCCCCCATGTTGATCTTGCGGAGCAGCTGGGGCGAGGTGGCCACATCATCTTGTTCCATCTCTTGACCTTATCTTCGGCTTGGTGCAAGCTTAGTTCGCATTAGATTTACAGTCTAGATTTAATGTCTAGATTTATGTTCTCTCGTAACGCATTCCCGTGCGGTGATGCGTGACCAGTCAAAGGAGACAATGAGGTGCTTGCAGTCCAAACGACCCGGAAGCCCGGCCTAAGCAGACGATCGTTCCTGCTCGGCGCGGGTGCCGTCGGGCCGGGTTCGCCCTCGAAGGATGCGCCCCGGCGCAGTCCTCGACCACTGCCACGGAAATCACGTTCTATGTATCGAAGCCCGAAGTCATCGGCTACTTCGACCGGGTGATTGAGCAGTTCCACAGGAGCCAGGACGCGGTCCGGGTGATCCGCGATTCGACGTCGAACATGTCCGCCGACTTCGTGCGCAACCAGCCCCGGACCTGGGTTGCTGGAACTACAACTTCTCCGTAGCGGAATTCGTCAAACACGGGGCGCTCAGCGACCTGTCCGACATGCCCGAGGCCAAGGCGATCAACCCCAAGCTTTGGCCGTTGCTGACGCAGACGGCGGAGTATCCAGGCCGCACCTGCGCTATCCCTTACTCGATGATGTCCGCGTCCGTTATCTACAACAAAGAAATCTTCGCCCAGCACGGGCTGTCCGTCCCCACCACCTGGCCGCAGCTCGTCACCGTCTGCAAGACCTTGCAGAACGCCGGGATCGCCCCGTTCTACAACACCATCAAAGACACCTGGACAGTGGGGCAAGGAATGTTCGACTACAGCATCGGAGGCATGGTCGACGTACCGCAGTTCTTTTCCACGCTCAACAGCCAAGGCACGTCGCTGAACGCCGGTTCCGCCGCTTCCTTTGAGAAGAACCTTAAAGCCCCCATGGACCGGATGGTCGAGCTGGCCGCGTTTGCGAACAAGGATGCTGCCAGCCGCGGCTACGCCGACGGCAACCTCGCGTTCTCCCAGGGCAAGGGCGCGATGTATATGCAGGGCCCGTGGGCGCTGAACGAAATCGCCAAGACTGCCCGGCAATGAAACTGGGCACCTTCCCGTTGCCTGTTACCGAGGACCCGGCCGACCTGAAAGTGCGCGTGAACGTGGACCTGGCCTTGTGGATCCCCGAGGCCTCCACAAAGAAGGACGCGGCACGGCGGTTCCTCTCTTTCCTCATGCGCCCGGAAATCAATGACAAGTACAACGCAGACAACAACGGCTTCGGTGTCCGCAACGATGCGCCACCGGCAAGCAGCCCGGCCCTGGCCGGAATGCAGAAGTACTACGACGACGGCGCCTTCTATCTGGGGCCTCCCAGTTGATTCCTGCCTCGATCCCGGTGTCGAACTACGCCCAGTCGATCGCTCTGGGCGCCGCTCCCGAAGCCCTCCTCCAGACCCTGGACGCCGACTGGGCACGCCTTGCCCTGCGCAACGTCTGACCGACCCGCAAGAATTGAGTGCCTCCATGTCATTGATACGCAATGGACGCCCGTCCCAGCGACGGCGCGTTGAACCCGTGTTCTATGCTTTCCTCCTCCCCACGGTCCTCGCCTTCACTCTCGCGATCACCGTCCCTGCCCTCATGGGGATCACCCTGAGTTTCACCAACTCGGTGGGATTCGGTGAGTTCAAGTTCACCGGCCTCACCAACTACCTCGCGGCCTTCTCCGACCCGGCCATCCTCAAGGCCTACGGCTTCACCATCGGCTTCGCCCTGGTGACCGTGGTGGTAGTCAACGTGGTGTCCTTCTTCCTGGCACTGGGGCTGACCGAGAAGATCCGGGCCAAGGTCGCCCTGCGCGCCGTTTTCGTCCTGCCCATGGTGATCTCGGGTATCGTCATCGCCTACGTCTTCAACTTCCTGTTTTCCAATTCCGTACCGGACATTGCCACGGCACTGGGGCTCCAGTCGCTGGAAACGAGCATGCTGGCAAATCCGGACCTCGCCTGGCTCGCCCTGGTTCTGGTCACCGCGTGGCAGGCGGTCCCTGCCACGCTGCTGATCTACATTGCCGGGATCCTGTCAATTCCCGCCGACGTCTACGAGGCAGCAGCCCTCGACGGTGCCACGGCCTGGCGCAAGCTGGCATCCATCACGGTCCCGCTGGCAGCGGGCTACATCGTGATCAACGTGATCATGGGTTCAAGGGCTTCATGAATGCCTACGACATCATCGTTGGCCTGACCAACGGCGGCCCGGCACCTCCACCACCAGTGTCGCCATGTCCATCTTCAACGGCTTCAGCAACGGCGACTACTCCTACCAGATGGCCAACGCGACAATCTTCTTCCTGATCGCCATCGTCATCGCGCTGCTGCAATTGCGTGCCACCCACGGAAAGGCGACCTTCTGATGACCACCCAAACGGTTCACGAGCCCTCCACAGCCGCAAGGCCCGCCGGCAGGCCGGCGACTTCCCGCCCTCGCAGGTCCCGGGCGCAACGCGGCCGCTGGACCCTCACCACCGTCCTGGCCCTCTGCTCGCTCACGGTCCTGGTTCCCCTGTACGTGACTGTCTCCATGGCCTTCAAAACCACCGCGCAGGCCGTCGACGGAAACGCCTTCTCGCTGCCGGGCCTTGGAGCCTGGACGGCTTTGCCCAGGCCTGGACCCTGACGAACTTCCCGCGCAGTTTCGCCGTCTCGGTGGGTGTTGCTGCGCTCAGCGTGGCAGGCACCATCATTCTGAGCGCCCTGGCAGCCTTTGCGATCTCCCGCAACTGGGACCGCAAACTGTTCCGTTGGTCGTTTTTCTACCTTCTGGCGGCCATGTTCCTGCCCTTCCCGGTGGTGGCGCTGTCCCAAGTGAGCCTGAGCGGCATGGTCCATCTGGACAATCCCGTGGGCGTGGTCATTCTGCACATCATGTTCCAGTTGTCTTTCAGCGTCATGCTGTTCACAGCATTTCTGCGTTCCATTCCGACCGAACTCGAAGAAAGTGCCCGTATTGACGGGGCCAGCACAGGGCAGGTGTTCTGGCGGCTGATCTTCCCGCTCCTGGCACCCATGAGTGCCACCGTGGGGATCTTCGCGTTCCTGGCCTCCTGGAACGACTACATGATGCCCGCCCTCATCGTTTCGAACCCCGCACTGCAGACGCTGCCCGTATTGCAGCAGATGTTCCAAACCCAGTTCAGCAACAACTACAACGTGTCCTTTGCGTCCTACCTCATGGCCATGGCGCCGTCGATTATCGTGTATTTGCTTGCGCAGCGCTGGGTGATGTCAGGCCTGACCCAGGGCGCAATCAAGTAAATCCTTGCCTCAGTCCCCCCATCGAGAACAGGAGAAAACCCTTCCATGGCCGAAACCCTGAAGTCCCCGTCCACCTTGTCCACTTCGGATGCCAACTGGTGGCGGCAGGCCTCCGTCTACCAGATCTATCCGCGCGGCTTCGCCGACTCCAACGGAGACGGACTGGGTGACCTGCCCGGAGTGACCTCCCGGGTCCCGTACCTGAAGGCCCTGGCATCGACGGCGTCTGGCTGAGCCCCTTCTACCCCTCCGCCCTGGCCGATGGCGGCTACGATGTGGACGACTACCGCAACGTGGACCCCGCCTCGGTACCCTGGATGACTTCGACGAAATGGCCGCGGCCCTGCACGCCGCTGGCATCCGCCTCATCGTCGACATCGTCCCGAACCACTCCTCCAATCGCCATGCCTGGTTTCAGGAAGCCCTGGCAGCGGCAAAAGGCTCCCGGCACGGGAACGCTACATTTTCCGCGACGGGCTCGGACCCAACGGTGAACTGCCGCCATCGGACTGGACGGCAGCCTTCGGCGGCCCGGCTGGACACGGGTCAGCGACGGCAGTGGTACCTGCACACTTTCACCCCGGAGCAACCCGACTTCAACTGGGACAACCAGGACGTACGCGAGGATTTCCTGATCACCTTGCGTTTCTGGCCGACCGCGGCGTGGACGGCTTCCGCGTCGACGTCGCCAACCTGCTGGTCAAAGACCTCTCCGCCGACCTGCCCAGCGAAGCCGAACTGGCTGCCATGGACCGCACGTCCGGCACCCACCCGCTCATGGACCGTGACGAGGTCCACGAAATCTACGCCGAATGGCGGAAAGTCTTCAACGAATACACCCCGCCGCGTTGCGCGGTGGCCGAGGCCTGGGTCGAAACTCTCGAGCGGCGCGCAAAGTACGCATCTTCGGAGGGCCTGGGGCAGGCGTTCAGCTTCGACCTGCTCGTCGCCGATTTCGACGCGGGCCAGTTCCGCCAGATCATCACCGACAACCTCGAACAGGTGCGGCTGACAGGTTCGACCTCCACCTGGGTGTTCTCCAACCACGACGTCACACGCCATGCCACCCGTTACGGCTTGCCGCCGTTGAACGGGCGGAACGTCAAGCAGGGCGTCGAATGGGTTAAGGCCGGCGGTCCGGCCGATAAAATCGACGTCGACCGCGGGATCCGCAGGGCCAAAGCCGCGACAATGCTCATGCTCGCCCTCCCGGCGCCGCCTACCTGTACCAGGGCGAGGAGCTTGGCCTGCACGAGGTCGCGGCCATCCCCGCTGAACAGCGTCAGGACCCCTCGTTCTTCCGCGGTGCCGAGTATGACGGACTCGGCCGGGATGGCTGCCGGTTCCCTGCCCTGGGAGCCGGACGGGACCTCGTTCGGTTTCGGTACCGGCGGCTCGCACCTGCCCCAGCCGGGATGGTTCGCCCGTACGCCGTGAGCGTCGAAGAGAAGGACCCTGCCTCGACATTGTCTTTCTACCGACGCGCCCTCGCCTGCGGCACCAGCTCCAAGGTCCGGAGACTCTTGAATGGGGGACATCAGCGATGAGAATGTGCTGCATTTCGTGCGCCCCGGCAACTGGCATGTCGTGGCCAACTTCGGGACAGCACCGGTGGCCCTGCCCAAGGGTGAGGTGCTCCTTGCCAGCGCCGACGTCAAGAACGGCACGCTCCCCGGCGAGGCAACCGCCTGGATCCGCAGCTGAGTCCGTTGATGCGCTGTTCGTTGCTGAGCGCGGTCATGCTGAAAGACACGACCACCAGAAGCACGACAGTGAGCATGCTCGTGAACCCGGACCTTCGGCCAGCCTTTCCCGGGGAGTGCCAGCCAGTTTATTGGTCCCTGGCCGCCGATCCCCGCGTGTCCCGTGAGCGGGTGGGCTTGTACTCAAAATTTCGCTCGTACTACGCCTCAGGAGCAAGTTTGAAGGAAGCTCGTGGCACCAGGACGTTCATGGAAAGTCACGGTGTGGCCGCTGTCGTCGTGGAAAACGGCCTGCGAGCCTGCCACGGTGATGGTGCCCGATTGGTAGGGGTTGCCCCAGCCCGCTGGGGGATTTCCGTGGCCGTCGTTCAGCGGTTGGTCGGCGAGGAAGAAGGTGTCCTGCACCCGTGCCTCATAGATGCCGCAATGAGTGAAGAGGGCGAAAGGGACACTTGAGACGGGGGTGGTTGCCGGACTTGTCGAGGCATCGATTGTCGGCGTTGCCGGCGTCGCACATCCACTCATCACCGCCATCGCGGCTGCCGCCGCGGCAATGCACCGAACATATCGAAGTGCCATGCGCCAAGACTCGCGGACGACAGGCGCGCGGTCAAGAGCCTGGGGTCCACACATACGCGGTATTGCCAACCGCTCGCGGCCGTCGCACAATCGGCAAGTGAGGTTCGATGGAGTGGTTCCCGAAGACGCACCCGACCCGCGCCTCGAGCATGCCAAGCGTCTGGTACTCATGCCGATTCCGATCATGGGTCTGGTGTCCCAGCCTTCGCTGGAAGATCCGGATATGGTCGGGTTCCACTACGGGCAGGATTCCCGCGGATACAACGAGATGTCGGCGAGCATCACCTACACGCTGTGGCGGAACCCCGCTGACCGAGCCGACCCGATAAACCTGGCCGAGCTCGACGAGCAGACGCGAAGGTCGATCGAAACTGTTACCCTTGGCCCCGCCGGCCTGGCTAGTTGAAGGGGTTCAACGCATGCGATACCCGAAGCTCTGGGAGGCTGTGAGGACCACCTGGCACCGCGAGGCCTCCGAACGCTCATCTCCGGCCAGGGTGCTGGCCGAACATATGAACTACATCCTCATGAACCGCTACCGGCGCGAACGACAGCTCGGAGGCAACGTCTGGGACGGACTCGCCCCGACCTCAGAAGTCGACCGGCCAACCGTGAGGTGGCAGTGCGGATTGACGGCATCGAAGTGCAGGGTGTGGAGATGGACAAGAACCGTTCGTGTACGGGGTGGGTGCATCCCTCGAACGGGCGGCGTTGTGACGGCCGTACTCCCACGCGATGAACTCAAGTACATCCGCATCGAGTTCGCGAAACGCACATCGGCACAGTGAAATTCATCAAGCCAGGGCCACGCCTATGAGCAATAACCGATCTGGCAATGCCCCGTGATTGGAGCTCACTAGGCAGACCTGAACAGTAGCCACTTGTGACTGTTGGTTCGGAATGGCGGCCTTTTCACGGATCGGTTTGGCGGTATAGGTGATTTCCGCTGGGGATGCGCAAAACTGTCAACAGGTTGACGGTTCCTGAAGGTCTATGTGGACCTCGGAACCTTGGCTGGACTATGAGAGAGGTTGACCGCACCATGGCAGGCAATCGTGATTCCTCAATCAACCCACTTTTCTTCTTTTTGTTCGGGGTGGCCGGGTCGTTGGCCTTGATCGGGGGACTGATTTCGGGCAGTTTAGGATTCAGCTTTTGGCTAGGCCTGGTGACTCTGCTTGTCGTTATCATTGCGTTCGTCGTCACGCGCGTTCGCAGGAGCGGATAGCACGGACATGAGGTGGTGACCATGCTGCCAGCAGTGCGTCAACCGCAGGCTCCACGGAGCCCGTGGTGTGGTCGGAACTCGCCTGTCGATTGGCGATCGTCCAGTGCACGGCGTCCGCGGCGACCGCCTGCCCGCCCTTGGCATACACATAAGGATCAAAAACGACCGTTCGTGAGACTACGTTGAAGGCTGATTGCAGTGTGACTTGGCGGTTAATTCACCACGGGGAATGGCGGTTTCGGTGTCGCCGGAGGCAGCCTTTTGTGCTTAGGGGGCAGGGTCCAGTGGGCCCCGCCGTCCGCCGTGGTGTACCGGGTGGAGAGCGTGGAGCAGCCGGTCTTCCCCTCAGCGCATGTCGTCCTCGTGGTGTTGGCGATGCCTCTGGCGTCGTCCCGGAACTGGATTCCGAGCGAGTTCATTCCTGAGGGGATCCCCGACATCACGAGCGGCTGGAACTGGGCATCGGCTGTGACCTTGAGTAGCTGTGCGGCACTCGTCACGATGACGGCGTCACTGCCGTAGGTGCTGGCAAGTCCGTTCAGCGGCCCTGGCGCGATGTTCGGCAGTCCCACCGAAGCGCCCTTGCCGAACGTGGCGCCGTCCCTCGTCACGTAGACGGTCGCGGTGCTGGCTGCTCCGTTCGGTGCAAGTGAGATGGCTGCCAAAGCGCTGCCCAGTTGCAGCAGCGAGATCGACGGAGCGCCCTGATATCCGAGCGGTGGCATCGATCCTTGGACACTCGGGCTGATGTCGGTGAAGGACTGTCCGTTGTCGGTGCTTGACCAGAGGTGGGTGTCCATCGCTCCGCCGCTCACGAGCAGAGTCGATCCGGCCCACGCGGCGTGCGAGGCCTGGCCGGGCAGGGAGACCCTTTGGAGGGCGCCGCCCGGCGTGGAGACGTAGGCGCCCGCGTAGGTCGACATCGTCGCCCCTCCTTCGTGTGGCGGGCCGACTATCCAGTGCTTGCCGTCACCGGATAGCGATACGTCGACGTATGGCACCGGGGTCGCCAAGGCTACCTGGCTGGTCGTCCATGTGGCGCCCGCATCGGAGCTGTTGGCCACGATCAACATGCTGCCCTGCAATCTTGCCTCAACGATGACGGATCCGGCCTGGGCTATCGAGCGACCCGTGCCCGGCGCCACCGGAAACACGACATCCGGCCACAGCGACGCTGCTCCAACCGGGGTTGTCGATCCGATCAGCATGATCGTTTCGTTTGGGATGCTGGCAGCGCTCGACGGCGGCATCGAGCCAAGGCTCGTGATCGGGCTGTTGGGCCGGGAGCCGATAGGGGTGGACCGCCGACGCCTGCCCACGGCTGGATGATCAGGAACGCTGCGGCGATCGCAGCGGCCGCAGCTACGGCCATGACTGCGATCCGCCACTTGGCGGGGAGCCGTCCTCTCGCGGTTTGCTCCTCGCCGGTGTCCATGCCTTCTTTGATTCGCGCCCATGCACGTCGCTCGGCGTCTTCGGGCATGCGCCGCTTGGCGGGCACTTCATCGAAGATGTTCATCGTCTATTCCCTCCCGGGTTTCTACCGGCTGGTTGCTCTCTTGGAGGCGGGCCCGGGCACGGGACAGCCGTGAACGCACCGTGCCTATCGGTACATGCAGGGCGGCCGCGGCCGCTTTATAGTCGAGCTCGGCGAACACGCACGCGGCAAGGACTTCTTGCTCGCCTCGGGGCAACCGGCTTATGGCCGCCAGCACGGCGGCCATGCGACGCTCGGAATCGATGCGCTCGGAGACGTCGTCGGCAGGATCGGTCATCTCTTCCCGCCGAGCCGCTCGACGCTCGATAGCGGAACGTCGCACCGCGGATCGCATCCTGCTGCGCACCATATTCGATGCGGTTCCGATCAGCCATGGCAGCGCCGATTCACGATCCAGGGCCAGCTGTCGTCGGCCCGCCAAACCTCCAGGAACACGGCCGACGTGAGGTCTTCCGCGGCGTCCCACGAGGCCGTGCGGCGGAAACAGTAGTTGTAGACCGCGTCGCGATGTCGAACGAACAGCTCGCCGAAGGCATCCGCATCTCCTGCAACGCTGCGGTCCCACAACACCTGGTCTGAGACGGACGGACTCATGGTCTCCATACCCATTCATGTCTCCATGAGCACAAAAGTTCCCGGTGCCCATGTCGACTCCCGAAATCCGGGGTACCGAGCGGGTTTCGCCACGATCGGGACCGACTTTTCGATACGGTACCAACGGAACTGCCAACACCCCCGCCAGGACATGCCCAACGGCAAGAGAATTGCACCCAGCCCTCACGCCAGCGCGAAGCGCGACCACCCTCGCGGAATTGAGTTCCGGCGGTTACCGATGTCCCGTGGCGGAGGCTCTTTGGAGGAAACCTACGCGGAGGTCCACCAATAGACTCGACCATGTTGAGGAGATTCCCGCCGACTGCCTATGCCGGCTCATCCGTCGCGCAGCCGGCGCGACTTTGGCAGTGATTCTTCCGAGGGATTCGGTGGGGCGTGCGTAGGATGGGCAGGTTGATATCGGGGAGTGGGGGGTCTGCGGCGATGGCTCAGGCAAGAGATGCTGTCAGTCGTGCATGGCGTTCGAGGGCTGGATTGATCGTCGGGTTCGCCGTTTTTGCCTTGATCGGCTGCAGGCTTGTGTGGGTTCAGGTCATTGACGGCCCGACCCTGAGCGCTGCGGCGCAGCAGCTGCGTACCGTTTCGCAGGACATCCCCTTCACGAGGGTGGAGATTCTCGATGAGCGTGGTCGGGTTCTCGCCCGTACGGTACTGACCTATGACATCGTGACTGACCCCAGCCAGAGCTCGGCCTTCGATGCCTTCGATATCCCCTTGCCGGACAGGTCTGTCCGGCATGTCGCTCGCGATCAGGGAATCACCGAGCTGGCCCAGATTCTTGGCCTGGATGATTCGGTCGTGAAGAAGGCGTTGGCGGAACCGGAAAATTCGCCTACGTGGCCCGATCCGTCACACCCGATGTGGAGCAGCGGGTGGCGGATCTGAGATTCCCGGCGTGAGCTCCAACGCCGTGCGGAAGCGCGAGTACCCGCTCGGCGAGGTTGCGGGCAACATCGTGGGGTTTGTCGACGACCAGATGCAGGGCGCCGCCGGGTCGAACAGACCCTGAACGATCAGCTCACCGGAACACCCGGCAAGCGCCAGTTCGAAATCGGTGCAGACGGGATTCTCATCCCTGTGGCGCCCATCGAACAGGTGAAGCCGGTCAACGGCAAGACTGTTCAGCTGACCATCAATAGCGATCTTCAATACCTTGCGCAGAAAGCGATCTCGGATTCCGTGGCCCAGCTGCACGCTGAATGGGGCAACATCGTCGTGGTGGAGGCCAAGACCGGCAAGATCCGCGCGATGGCTGACACCTCACCGATGAATCCGAACAACCCAGGGGCCAGCAAGCCCGAGGACAGGGCGTGCGGTCCGTGACAGCGGCCGTCGAACCAGGCTCGACGGAGAAGTCGGTCACCGCGGCCGCGGCGCTCCAGGAGGGCAAGGTGCAACCCCTCACGCAATTGGAGATTCCCCCGAGCTACACCATCGACGGTCAGACCTTCAATGACTCGTTTGGGCACGGCACGCTGCATATGACTTTCGCGGGCGTACTGGGCTACTCCCTCAACACGGGCACCGTCATGGTGGGCAAAGACCTGACGGCCCAGCAGCGCTACGGCTACCTGCGGAAGTTCGGAATCGGGGAGAAAACAGGGATACCACTCCCCGGCGAATCAACGGGCATACTCGCTTCTCCCGACAAATGGGACGGCCGGCAACAGTACACGGTTCTGTTCGGCCAAGGCGTTGCCCAAACCCCTTTGCAGACCGCGATGGTCTACCAAACGATCGCGAACGGCGGCGTCAGGCTCAAGCCGCAGCTCCTTGAATCAACCACCGGCGCGACGGCAAGGTAACACCGACTCAACAGGACGCCGGAGTGCAGGTGCTCACCCCGGCAACTGACAAATCGCTAAAGGAGATCCTCGAGAGCGTCGTCACCGCCGGTGAAGTCCAGGACGTGAAAGTTCGCGGGTACCGGGTGGGCGGCAAAACCGGCACCGCTGAGACAGCAAGACCGGACGGCGCCGGGCTGAGCGGTTACACCGCTTCTCTGGTGGGCATGGCCCCATGGACGATCCTCAATACGTCGTGCTAGTGAACGTCCAGCACCCGCAGGGCTGGATCTACGGGATTACGCAGGCCCCGGTCTTCAACTCCGTCATGTCCTCGACGCTCACCACCTTCAACGTCAGCCCCTCCACTACGCCTTCCGTCGCGCTGCCGCAGAAGTACTGATCCGAAGCCTCGCGAGACTGGACCGGCTGGGGGTGCAGACCAGTATTGCGGCAGATTATGGCCAATCCTGGATCAGGTTGAGATACTCAGCCATTTGGAGGAAAGCTACATGGAGGTCCGCCAATATTCTCCACCATGTTGACTCTCAATCCTTGGCGTGGGAAAAGTTCTGTTGGAAAGCATGGAACCAATTCCGTGGTCCGGACACTATGGAGTATGAACGGGGACTCGGAATGCTCGGACGAGAGGTTGTGGAGGCTTGTCATCAACGGCGATGGTGATGCTTTCGGTGCCATGTTCGATCGCCATCGGGACAGAGTGCTGCGGCACGCGCTGAGATTCCTAGGATCCCCTCACGCCGCTGAGGACGTGACGGCAATTGTCTTTTACGAGACATGGCGCCGGCGGGAGTATGTGCGCATGGTCAATGGCTCGATCGTGGCCTGGTTGCTGGTTACTGCGAACAATACGATCCGCAACGAGATCCGGCAGCGACGACGGTACAGAAACCTGCTTGTCCAGCTCCCTCCGCCGGCTGCAGGCCCCGATGTGGCCGATGAATTCGCCGACGCTGACGAACGTGAGGCACGAGCATTGGGTCTTCGGCAGGCTTTCGAGAGGCTTAGACCCATGGAGCGCGATGTTTTGACGTTGTGCGTAGTCGAAAGACTGAGTGTCAGAGAAACGGCCGCCGCTCTCAAGATCGCCGAGGGCACCGTGAAATCGAGACTGCACCGGGCAAAAACAAGGCTCTGAATTTTGTATCAGGAAGTGTCCAACGAGCACGCAATTGATGATCACGCTGTGCACGGAGGGAGGGAATCATGAGGGCATACGAGTTCCAGGGTGACAGGAGCGAGGAGCTGCGGCGCCAGCTCGTGGAGATGACGGCGGCGCCCGCACGGACATCGGCAAGGGAGCGGGCGGCAATGCATCAGGCAGGTTTCGTTCATGCCGCGCCGGGATGCCGCCGGTCTCGAGCCGGACGCGCCTGGCAGTCGTGACGCTGCGGAGGCTACCCGCCAAGATCAAGGCAGTGTTTCTTGGGTTGGTCCTTGTGGGCGCTGCTGGAGGTGCGGCCGCCCTGGTTCTGGCGCCTCCGGATAATTCCCTGGATGCGTCGAGGATCATCGAGTCGCTGTCCAGACCACAACAGGGAACGGACAGGCTTCCCGCCCGGCACTGGCCATCCTGCCCAAGGATCTGATCGACCCCTCGCAGACCCGGCTCTTGGGAAAGAGCGATGACTACACCTATTACGGTGCGCCCGCAGGCGACAAGATCTGCATTGTCCCGGTCGACTCCGCAGGACAGGGCCGATCCATGGGGTGCACGCTCCTGGGAAGCTTCGAAGGCTACGGATTGAAGGTGGAATCGCCGGACCGGACCGAAGCCGGCTGGCTGATGGTTCCTGCCGGTGCGAAAAGGGCCTTGGAGTCCGTCAAGAGTGAGGGCGGGTGGATTCAGCAGGCACCGAACTTCCTAGTGCGAACGAACCACTAACCGACAGCTCTTATCCACACAGGTGGATCCGGGGCCGCCGAGTGGCCGCACTGGGGAGGACTTCGCCTCACTGAAGGGCTTCCGGTAGCCCTTGAGGCGGCGCTACATTTGCCGGATCGCGAGCAATACCGAGAGTCCTCTGATATATCGGTTCAAAATTAGAGTTGCCTTCCCCTGCGATCCCACTCTTCCCTGCGGGCTTCTTCTTCGTTCCAGAAGTGTGTGTCGTTGCGGCGGACACGGAGGAGGCGGCCGAGAAAGATCAAATTGACTAAGAAGAGTGCGGCAGCGAGGAAGAAAGCTACAGGTTCCCACTCCCTGCCCGGCAAGATGCCGACATTCAGCAGCATGAGGATGACGCTGAGGAAGATTTGGACAATCACGGCCCAGTAGGTGAATCTAAAGCTGCCGCGCGTCATTCTTGGCTCCAGCCGCTTGCTACCTTCTGTTTCCGGCATGTTCGGAGCCTACAACCAGCGGCAGTTCCCGGAGTAGGGTCCCAATAAAACGGCTGCCAGGCTGGGGAGTAGCTGAAGGCGACACCGCAGCGTCATTGCATGGTGCTAGCTCGCCAGGGCCGCGCGGCGAGGGGACTCTTCACAATTCGGCGACTGCTCTTGTCGGTGAAGCGTTGTCTGCGTGTTGGCCGGGACGGACAATACGGGTAGGAGGACAAGCGACATGCCTGACATGCTCAACGACGACCAACGGGCCGCGGACTTCGTCTTTGTTCCTGATGTTGTCGGGGAACGTTTCCTCAAAGCACGGGAGATAGCCCAAGCCGCTGGCCTGACCTTGGCGAATCCAGATCCGGATGGGCCACCAATAAGCGAGCTTGCATGGCGCCGCAACACGACCATTCAGAGCCAGTCTCCAGATCCAGGAATTGTTTTGTATCGGAACGATTCCCTGCGGGTTTGGCTGCGCTCGGATCTGGAGCCGGATATGGCGCGCAAACTCGACAGTCCACCGCCCTCGGTGGACTCGGCTCATGCAACTCCGGAAGACCCGCCTCGAATAGTCACGCTTACCGGCGAAGATCCGGGGAGAAACCGCCGGGTGAAGGATGCGGCGGCTCGTGGCGGGTACCGCTAACCTGCCATTTTTTCGCGAGCCATTTGGATGGAGCAATGCCGGGGTGGACCCCTCGCAAAGCTCCCTGATCCGTGCTCTGATGAAGAGCAAAGTATTGGGATTTCGCACAGGGAGCGACCGTGAGCACCAATCTTGAATCGCTGATTCCGGCTCGTCCCGCCACACGACCGACTTTGGTGGTCCTCTCGGGCTTCACCGCGGCATTGTGCTGGTGGATCGTGTTGGTCGGAGTGGTGAACAGCGGTGCGGGGCCATCTTTCTGGTCGTCCCCGTTCTTGCAACAATCGCGACGTTCCGGGCCGCACGCCGTCAGAGCCGTCACCACAAGGCCCAACACGTCAATCAATCGCGCCGCCACAGGGCTAGCCGTGCCCAGTCTGCGCATCGTGGCTCCATGGTCATCCTCTATGGCTTTACAGCGGCCCTGTGCTGGTGGATCGGAATAGCAGGGGTGATTAATAGCGGAGGCGGTGCCTTCTTCCTGATCATTCCTGTCCTGGCAACAGCAGGAACGCTCTTGGCCGCACGATACAAGGGCCGGGCTCCAAAAACATACGCCACATAAACAAGCGCGTCGAGCTTGTGAGACCCTGCTTGCGGGCCTATCGTGCGATACCCAGCATCCAGAAGATCAGTAACGCTACGACGACGAGACCCATGCCGGCTCCGATCGCCCCGGACAGGGCTCGACCATCTATTGCCTCAGCATCCTCGCGGAGTATGACGTATCCCTCGCACATCGCGATGGTGAAGACCAAGACCAGAATCGACTCGAACGGGAAACTCATCGGGTCCTCCTGCTGCGCCGTGCTTTTCAGCCCTTCCCTTCGATTGTCCGCCGTGCTTCAGCCGGCGTGCAACACTCGGCGGATGCGACTACGGCGCAGAGGAGCAGCTCAATGAGGGTCGAATACGGAGCGCGTTGCGGGTCAAGTAGAGGTGTCTGGCCGGCAAACGATTAAGGCAGCAGCGGATCTGACGGTCGCGTTATCCGTGCCTATGACGGTGGCTATTTGGAGGAAACCTACACGGAGGTCCACCACCATTCCCCACTGCTGCAGCAGGTGACCGCAGACGATGGGATTGGCCGCGGTTTCCAAGCGCTGCCCCCAGCGGGCGGATTTCCTTGAGATCGTTCAGGCCGCCAAGGCCGAGGCAGAAGAATCTGCACAGACGAGCCGGCGTCCCGCCGCTGAACTTTGGTCTGCGGTTTGTTGGGCGATGGTGCGGGCGAGACGGTAGCAACCCGTGAGTCGTGGGTGGTTCTGGTTCAAGCCGTCACGCCGGTCCTGAATCAAACTGCCACATTCAAAAGGACGCAACACATCTCGGTTACGTGAGCCAATTCCTCGACGTGATCGGCTCCGGCCTCCTGTCGAATATGCATGACCCAACCTTGCCACGCCCCGGGCGGCGACCGGGACACAGAAACGACCCATCGAGGTCCTTCCCCAACGGCAGAGTCAAAGCGGACAGAAGGCGCTCTTGATGCCCCCTCGAAACGACGGAGAACTGGGACAACCCGAACCAAGTTCCAACTAGGCAAAGGCCCTCAAGCTCGGACATGCGGTGACTCAGCAGGCCGTGAAATTCTGCCTAGGCACCCTTGGCTGGTCTGCTTAACGTGCACCCACCCCCTAACTCAACAATGAGCGGCGCAAATTGCAGCCTCATTCTTGGCGGCCTGGTGCTACTGGCAAGGAGCTTCAGGCTTGCTAGGGAGTCGCGGCAATCGTGGCCCTTGGTGGCCTGGCGGCCTTTGTCATGATGGTGGGGCCGGACGCAAGCGTCCTGAGGGCAGCGGTCATGGGTGCTATCGGCCTCACCGCGCTAAGTAGCGGCCGGCAGGGCAGGAGCCTGGGCTTTCTGTGCCTCGCGGTCACTGGGCTTCTCACCCTGGATCCCTCACTTGGTACGAGTGTGGGGTTCCTCTTGTCCGTCCTCGCTACCCTGGGAATTGTCCTGTTGGCACGGCCTATCGCTTCCTGGGCTCCGTCTTGGGTACCTTCCTGGCTAGCGTCCGCCGTTGCCGTCCCCTTGGCGGCGCAGCTTCTGTGCAGCCCGGTCATCGTAGCCTTGCAACCGCAGTTCTCCAGCTGCTCATTGCTGACGAATATCGCAGTTGCTCCGTTTGTCGCACCCGTGACGATCCTGGGAACCATTGCTGTCCCCCTTGTCCCGCTGCTTCCCTGGCTTGCAATTGTTCCGATAGCCGTTGCCGGGGCCAGCGCGGGAATGGTGGCGGCAATCGCCAGGTTCTTCGCCGGGCTTCCCGGAGCGTCCTTGCCGTGGCCGGAAGGTCCCGCTGGAATCGCCACCATGAGTCTCTGGTCTGTTGGGACAGTCCTGCTTGTGTGGCTGGTCTTGCATCCGACGCGGGTGGTCTCCGCCGTACTGTGGTTGCACGGCCGCTTGGTGCTCCTCATAGCCGCAGGGGAGTCGTCTCTTCGTCGCCGATGGACCCGCTGAACGTGGGAGACTGGAATTCTGCAAAACCCTTCTGGAAGGAAGCAACATTGGCTGCTGCCCAGGTCTCCAAGGCTAAAACTTCCGCGGCGAACACCGCCAGCTGGCGGGACGTTACCCCATCCGCGGTAGTGCTCATCACCGGCCCTGAGGAATACCTCGGAATCCGGGCCATGGATCGGATCCGATCGCAAGTGCGTGCCGCAGCACCGGAAGTGGAAATCAGCAAGCTCAATGCCGGAAGCTACGAGTCCGGTTCCCTCGCAATGGCGGTCACGCCGTCGCTGTTCGATGAGGCAAAACTCATCGAGATCGAGGGCCTCGAGTCCATGACCGATGCCTTCCTTGCCGATGCCTTGAAATACGTAGCCCAACCGGAGAACGACGTCGTGTTGGTCCTTCGCCACGGTGGCGGGGTGCGCGGAAAGAAACTCCTGGACGCCATCAAGTCCTCCGGATGGCCGGTGGTGGACTGCCAACCCTTGAAAAAGGACGCCGAGAAAACAGCATTCGTCGCCTCGGAATTCAAGGCAGGCGGCCGCCGCATCGAAGCGGAAGCCGTCCAAGCCCTCGTCAATGCAGTCGGAGCCAGCCTCTCCGAACTCGCTGCGGCATGCAACCAGCTCATCGCGGACGCCACCACCACGGTGGACGCAGCCACCGTCGAACGCTACTACGGTGGCCGCGTGGAAGCCACGGCATTCAAGGTTGCTGACGCCGCCATGGCCGGCAACGGGCCGCAAGCGCTGTCCAGCCTCAGGCATGCCCTCGCCACCGGGGTTGACCCGGTGCCACTGGTAGCCGCCTTCGCCGCAAAGCTCCGCACCCTGGCCAAGGTAGCCGGCGCCCAGGGATCGTCGGCACAGATCGCCAAGCAGCTTGGCATGCAGCCATGGCTCGTGGAACAGGCCCAACGCGACGTTCGCCGTTGGACTCCCGAAGGCCTGATCCGTTCCATCCAGGTCACGGCTGAAGCGGACGCCCAAGTGAAGGGCCTCTCGCGGGATCCTGTGTACGCGGTGGAGCACGCTGTCACCGTCATTGCCACCTCGGCCCGCGGACGCTAGGTCCGCGCTCGACACCCAGACTGTCGGGCGCTACGCGCAATGCTTGGCGACGCCCGAATATCTGGGTCGATAGGCATATTCCGCGTCGTCAGTAAGCCCCGCCCGTCCGCCGGCGTGCCTCGAATCTTAAATACGCGAGGCCGGCACCCAAATGGGTGCCGGCCTCACGTTCAGCTCAGTCGAACTGGATAAACCTTAGAGTGCGTTGACCTTTTTGGAGATCGCCGACTTGCGGTTTGCAGCGTTGTTCTTGTGAATAACGCCCTTGCTGACAGCCTTATCCAGCTTACGGCTAGCAGCAACAAGAGCCTTTGCAGCGGCATCCTTGTCCGTGGACTCAACGGCGGTGGCAACGGCGCGGATGGCCGTCTTCAGCTCAGACTTGACGGCGTTGTTACGCAGGCGAGCCTTCTCGTTGGTGAGGATGCGCTTCTTCTGGGACTTGATATTAGCCACGTGTGTGAACTCTCTTTTTAATGCGGAAAATGGTCTAGAGGGTTTTCAGGTTGGCCATCGACTGAGCGGCGTGGGGATGCCTATGGCAGCCAACCATGAGTGGCCGTCGACCTGCACGGACACACAGCCATAAATATTATCAGACTCGGCCCTTTTCCGGGGATTTCGGGTCTACGCCGAATCGTGTTGCCCGTTGAGCCGACGCGCCACAACTTGGAAAGCGCGCTTGTCGAGGACAGCACCCTCGCGCCGGACGTCCGCCGGATTGATGCGAACCACCCGGTCTACCTTGACCTCGCTGGGCCGGCCTTGGGGGTCCCAGGACCCAGTTCCGATGTCGACGTAGTCATCTGAACGGCGGCCGTTGTCGTGGTCTTTGCTGGTCAGCATCAGCCCGAGCAGCCACGCGCCGTCGTGCCCTATCAACAGGACCGGGCGATCCTTGCCCTGGGAATAATCCTCTTCGTACGGAACCCAGGACCACACGATCTCTCCGGGGTCCGGTTTGCCGTCCGGATTGGGGCAGTACCGCGGAGCCACGGCGCCGCGGAAGTCGCCCGGGTAGGAGCGGAGAGCTGCCCGACGCCGGTGCTTGCGCTCCGGGCTTGGCCGCCTTCGCCGGGCCCGGCCTGCGGGGACCGGTGAGGGGGTGTGCCAGCCGGGGATCCGATGATCCGTCGGAGGTAGCCCAGGGAGCCTCTGAGTAGTCTGCCAAGCAAATGTGTATCCGGTGCCATGGAACCACCGTACTTTCCCTTGCCGTGCCGGGTCGCACAAAACGCCTCGCACACAAGTCGTGCACATACGTCTCCACATTGCGACGGCGCCCGATCACAGTGCACAAGCCGCGTCATGTTCATGGAGACTATTAGTTCAGATATGCGGCTTCGGCCGGAATGGTCCAGACCAGTCCGGAGTCCGGCCGTGTGAGTATCGACAGTAAGGACCCTGCGTGTCTCCCATGGCCCGCACCGCACCGGTGCCCGCCGCGACAGATCCGGCCATCATCCGGAACTTCTGCATCATCGCCCACATCGACCACGGTAAATCCACCCTGGCCGACCGCATGTTGCAGTACACCGGCGTCGTTAAGTCCCGCGACATGAAGGCCCAGTATCTGGACCGCATGGATATCGAACGCGAACGTGGCATCACCATCAAGTCCCAGGCTGTGCGCATGCCTTGGGAACTCGACGGCACCAGCTACGCCCTGAACATGATCGATACCCCCGGCCACGTTGACTTCACCTATGAGGTTTCCCGTTCCCTTGCGGCCTGTGAAGGCGCGGTCCTCTTGGTGGATGCCGCCCAGGGCATCGAGGCCCAGACCCTGGCCAACCTCTACCTGGCGATGGAAAACAACCTCACCATCATTCCGGTGCTCAACAAGATCGACCTCCCGGCCGCCCAGCCCGAAAAGTATGCCGCGGAACTCGCCAACCTGATCGGCGGCGATCCCGAGGACGTGCTGCGCGTGTCCGGCAAGACCGGCGTCGGCGTGGAGGCCCTCCTGGACAAGATCGTCCGCGATCTTCCAGCCCCTGTCGGCGACCCGGACGCTCCGGCCCGCGCCATGATCTTCGACTCCGTGTATGACACCTACCGCGGCGTGGTCACCTACGTCCGTGTCGTGGACGGCATGCTGCACCCACGCGAGCGGATCCAGATGATGTCCACCCGCGCCACCCACGAGCTCCTGGAAATCGGTGTCAGCTCTCCGGAACCCACTCCCTCCAAGGGGCTGGGCGTCGGCGAGGTAGGCTACCTCATCACCGGCGTGAAGGACGTCCGCCAGTCGAAGGTCGGCGACACCGTGACCAACCTGGCCAAGCCCGCTTCGGAATCCCTGGCCGGTTACGCCGATGCCAAGCCCATGGTCTTCTCCGGCTTGTACCCCTTGGACGGCACGGACTATCCCGTTCTGCGGGATGCCCTCGAGAAGCTGATGCTCAACGACGCCGCGCTCGTCTACGAGCCGGAGACGTCCGCCGCCCTGGGCTTCGGTTTCCGCGTGGGCTTCCTGGGCCTGCTGCACTTGGAAATCACCCGTGAACGCCTCGAGCGAGAATACAACCTCGACCTCATCTCCACCGCTCCCAACGTTGAGTACGAGGTCACGCTTGAGGACAAACGCGTCCTGCACGTCACCAACCCCAGCGAATACCCCACGGGCAAAATCGCCGAGGTGCGCGAACCAATGGTGTCTGCCACCATCCTGGCTCCCAACGAGTTTGTGGGCGCCATCATGGAGCTGTGCCAGAGCCGCCGCGGGGTCATGGGCGGCATGGACTACCTCTCGGAAGACCGGGTGGAAATCCGGTATCGCCTGCCGCTGGCCGAGATCGTCTTCGACTTCTTCGACATCCTCAAGTCCAAGACCCGCGGCTATGGATCGCTGGACTGGAAGGCCGACGGCGAGCAGGTTGCCGACCTGGTCAAGGTGGACATCATGCTCCAGGGTGAGCAGGTTGACGCTTTCAGCGCTATCACCCACCGGGACAAGGCCTACGCCTACGGCGTCATGATGACAGGCAAGCTGCGCGAGCTCATTCCCCGCCAGCAGTTCGAGGTCCCCATCCAGGCCGCCATCGGCTCCCGGATCATCGCCCGCGAGAGTATCCGCGCCATCCGCAAGGACGTCCTTGCCAAGTGCTACGGCGGTGACATCACCCGTAAGCGCAAACTTCTGGAAAAGCAGAAGGAAGGCAAGAAGCGCATGAAGATGGTGGGCCGCGTGGAAGTTCCACAGGAAGCATTCATCGCAGCGCTGACCACCGACGAATCCAAGGACAAGGCCAAGAAGTAATGCGGCTGTCCGCCCGGAACACTGCGGTACAGGCGGGCACAGAACGGCCCCGGAGGGAGTTCCGTGCCTAGCGTTCTTCCCCTTGGGGATCCTGCACCTGCGGACGGCATCTTGCCTCCGCAGGTGCTCGACGGTGTCGATTCGCGCAAGTTTGGACTGTACGTCCACATACCGTTCTGTGCCGTGCGTTGCGGATACTGCGATTTCAACACCTACACCGCCACTGAGCTTGGCGGCGGCGCCTCCCAGGACGCCTACGCGTCCACTGCCATTTCGGAAGTGGAGTTCGCCGTCCGGGCCATGGAAGCCTCCGGGCTGCCGCAGCGGCCCCTGAGCACGGTGTTCTTCGGCGGCGGCACGCCGACCCTCCTGCCTGCTGAAGATCTCGCACGCATCCTGACGGCCGCCGTCGGGCACTGGGGACTGGAAGCCGGAGCCGAAGTCACCACTGAAGCGAATCCGGACTCCGTGACGCCGGAGTCCCTCCAGCTGCTCGCGGATGCCGGCTTTACGCGGATTTCCTTCGGCATGCAGTCGGCAGTCCCTCACGTGCTCAAGGTCCTGGACCGTACGCACACACCCAGCCGCGTCCCTTGGTGGTCCAATGGGCGCGCGACGCCGGCCTTGCCGTGAGCCTCGACCTCATCTACGGCACTCCGGCGAGTCGATGGCTGATTGGCAGATCTCCCTGGAGACTGCCTTGTCCTACAGTCCGGACCACATCAGCGCCTACGCGCTGATTGTGGAAGAAGGCACCAAGCTGGCGGCACAGATCCGGCGCGGCGAGGTTCCCGGGATCGACGACGACGACCACGCCGCGAAGTACGAACTCGCCGATCAGCTGATCAGCGCCGCCGGTCTGGACTGGTACGAGGTCAGCAATTGGTCCCGTACGCCCGAACAGGCGTGCAAACACAACCTTGCCTACTGGCGGGGAGACGACTGGTGGGGCATCGGACCCGGTGCGCATTCCCACATGGGCGGCGTCCGCTGGTGGAACGTCAAGCACCCCACCGCCTATGCCAACAGGCTCGGTAGCGGGGCCTCGCCGGCCGCTGGACGGGAAACGCTCGACGCCGGAACCCGGGAAGTGGAACGCATCATGCTGGAGGCGCGCCTCGGCACCGGGCTTCAAGTCGACGCGCTCGACAAGGTGGGCCGCCACGCCGTCGCAGGCCTCATTGCCGACGGCCTGGTTGAACCCGCAGCGGCCTTCCAAGGACGGCTGGTCCTGACCCTCAAGGGCCGGCTACTCGCCGATGCCGTGGTCCGCCGGATCCTTCCGGACTAGCGGCAGGCGCCAGCGCCCGGAGCGGGGGGCTACATAGGCATCCGCCGCGAGGACCGGCTACTTGATCCAGCGCAGGTTGAAGCGGTAGCGGTGCGGCTGACCGTGGTTGACGCGGATTCCGGCCGACACCGAGAAGCAGGTCACTGCGACCCAAATCGCCGTGGCCAAAACCGCGAACAGGTTTCCCACCACCGGGAGCAGGACCAGGATGTTTGCGAGCACTGCGGCAATCGTCGGAGGCAAAGTGAAGTTGAGCGCTTCCTTGGATTCCTGGGCCGTGAACGGGCCACGCTCGCGGAAGATCAGGTAGATCAGGAGCGAAGGCACGCAGCCGAGGATTCCTCCAAAGTGCGCCAGGGTTGCCCACTGCCGGTCTTCCGAGGCGGTCAAGGGCAGCGCGTTGGCAGGAACGCCGTGGTACTGGGACTGGCCCGAGGTGCCGTCCCGATCGTCAGGAGCGTTGTCTGCCACAGTTTCTTCCTTCGAGTGTCTATCGGTGCAGTGTTGCTGTCCCAGAATACTTGCTTGGCACGCGGTCAGCCGACCAACTGCTGTCCCCTACGCAGGTAATTCATCACGGAACGGTCAGGAAATCGATCACTTCCTCCACGCGACCCAGCAGAGACGCCTCCAAATCGGCGTAGCTGTGGACGGCGCCCAGCAGCTTCTGCCAACCCAGTCCGATGTCCTCGGCCGTTTCATGCGGCCAGCCGAACGCCTTCAGTATCCCGGTCTTCCAATCCGTGCCCCGCGCGATGGTCGGCCATTGCTCGATCCCCAACACCTTGGGCCGGATTGCCTGCCAGACGTCCACGTAGGGGTGTCCCACGATCAAGACGTTTCCTGCAGCGCCCGGCAGCGTCATGGCGTCGGCCGCAATCCGCGACTCCTTCGAATCCGGGACCAAGTGGTCCACAAGGATCCCGAGACGGCGGCCCGGGCCAGGGGAGAATGCGGCTATTGCCGCCTTGAGATCGTCCACGCCATGCAACGGCTCGACGACGATACCCTCCACCCGGAGATCATCTCCCCACACCTTTTCCACAAGTTCGGCGTCGTGCTTACCTTCCACCCATATCCGGCTCGCCTTGGCGACTTGGGCCCGCTGGCCGGCGACTCGGACGGATCCTGATGCTGTCCTGCCTGCTGGCGCCGCCCCCTTGGCGGCGGCCGGGCGTGGGGCAGGCGGCAGGAGCTTCACGGCTTGTCCCTCCAGCAGGAATCCGAAGCCAAGCCGGAACGACTTGGCCTTTCCCCGCCGATCCTCCAGCACCACAATGTGCATGCCTCCGGACTTCTCCACCCTGGTCACGGCCCCGACCCAGCCGGACTGGACGTCTTCGAGAACCATTCCGCGTTCAACAGGAACCTCAGGCAGTTGCCGTTTGGCAGGCGAGGAGAGGTCTTGCGGGCCCAATTGTCGTAAGACACGGTCTTCACACCACTTTGCGCTAGGGATCGGTCACGGTCCGTGGCATTGCGCAGGACCGCGCGGGAATCATGTTCGCCGCGAGCGGTACCAATGCTAACAACGAGGTGGCTCATACTAGACTTGTTAGCACTTGGGCATGTTGAGTGCTAACTGTTGAAATGTTGATTGGAGGTGGGCAGTGAGCGAACCACGCAAGCTTGAAGTGTTACGCGCCATCGTGGAGGACTACGTTCACTCCCGCGAGCCGGTCGGTTCCAAAGCCTTGGTTGAACGGCACCATCTGGGAGTGTCGAGCGCAACCATCCGCAATGACATGGCCCTCTTGGAAGAAGAAGGCCTCATTGCCGCACCGCACACGAGCGCCGGCCGCATTCCCACGGACAAGGGTTATCGCCTGTTCGTCGACCGTATTTCCGAGGTCAAACCACTTTCGGCCGCCGAGCGCCGGGCCATCCACTCCTTGCTTGAGGGACCTGACGACGTCGAGGACATCCTTGAGCGCACCGTCCGGCTCCTCTCCCAACTGACCAACCAGGTCGCCGTCGTGCAGTATCCGCACCTGAGCCGCGCGCGCGTCCGGCACATTGAGTTTGTCCTTTTGGCACCGCGCCAGGTCCTGGTGGTGTTGATCGCCGATTCGGGCAAGGTGGAACAGGGCGTTGTGCACGCCGCGACGGACACCACTGACGACGAACTCATGGCCTTGCGGGCGCGATTCCTTGGAAGCATCGCCGGCTCCCAGCTCGACCTCATGCCGCAAGTGCTGCCATCGGTGGTTGCCCTGTGCCCGCCGGCGCTTCGGAACCTTGCCGGCGCCCTTGCCCACGGCCTGGAAAGGCTTGCCGAGCGGAGCCGCGACGAACGCATGGTCATGGCAGGCACGGCAAACCTGGCCCGCTCCAACGTGGACTTCCCGCTGAGCATCGGTCCGGTCCTCGAAGCGCTTGAGGAACAGGTGGTCATGTTGCGGCTTTTGTCCGACATGGCGGAAGACCCCGGGGCGTCACGGTGAGTATCGGCCGCGAAAACCCCTACGACGGCCTCTCCGAGGCTTCGGTGGTTGCCACGGGCTACGGTCCGGGCAGCAGTGCCAAGATCGGCATTCTTGGACCCACCCGCATGGACTATCCCAACACCATGGCGGCCGTCCGTGCCGTCGCACGCTACCTTTCCCGCATTCTGGGCGGCTGACGGCCTCGGCTGGAAACCGCCCCGCAAGAAACGCAGTGGAACCGTAAACAAGGAAGAGATACCGACTTTGAGCAGTCACTATGACGTTCTGGGCGTCTCGCCGGAAGCAACCGGCGAGGAGATCAAGAAGGCCTACCGCAAACTCGCACGTAAGCTGCACCCCGATGTGAACCCCGGGCCGGCGCTGCAGAGGAATTCAAGGCGGTGACTCACGCTTACGAGGTCCTCTCCGACCCACAGAAGCGCCGCGTCTACGACGCCACCGGCAACGAGAACGGGACCGACAACGGTTTCGGCGGCGGCTACGCGGGCCAGGGATTCGCCTTCCAGGACATCTTCGACACCTTCTTCGGCGGAGGAGGTGGCGGCATGCAAGGCCCGCGTCACGCATGCGCCGCGGGCAGGACGCCTTGATCAGTGTCCGCATCGACCTGCGCGAAGCCGTCTTCGGTGTCAACAAAAAGCTCGAAGTGGACACTGCAGTCATCTGTCCACGTGCGAAGGCTCATGCTGCCGACCGGGCACCCACCCGGAACGCTGCGACATCTGTGGCGGCTCGGGCCAGGTCCAGCGGGCCGTGCGCTCGATCCTCGGCCAGGTCATGACGGCCGCGCCGTGTGGATCGTGCGAAGGTTTCGGCTCGATCATCAAGGATCCCTGCAATGAGTGCAACGGCCAGGGCCGCATCCGCAGCCGACGTTCGCTGACCGTCAAGGTGCCTGGCGGCGTCGCTACCGGACCCGCATCCAGTTGTCGTCGCAAGGCGAAGCAGGCCCGCAGGCGGCCTCCCGGCGACCTCTACGTGGAGATCCGGGTCAACAGCGATTCCACCTACATACGGGAAGGCGACGACCTCCACGCCACGCTGAGCGTCCCCATGACCGCCGCGGCGCTGGGTACCGAGCTCCAGCTTGAGACTTTCGACGGTCCCCAGGAAATCGACGTCAAGTCCGGCACGCAGTCCGGCGAAGTCATCACCCTGCGCGGGCTGGGCGTCACCCATCTCCGCGGCTACGGCAGGGGAGACCTCAAGGTGCACCTGCACGTTGAGACGCCCGGCAAGCTCGACGCCGCACAGGAAGACCTGCTTCGCCAACTGGCCAAGTTGCGCGGGGAGCAGTTCACCGAAGGCAAGCTTGTGGCCAGTGGAGGTATGTTCGCGAAGCTGCGGGACAAGCTCGGTAACCTGTAGCGGTGAGCAACCCCGTATTCTTCACAGCTGCCGGATCGCTTGACGGGCTCGGCCCTGGCGACTCTTTCATGCTTGACGGCGCCGAAGCCAGGCATGCTGTCACCGTCAAGCGCCTGGAAATCGGCGAAGCCGTCGATATCGCCGACGGTGCCGGCAAACGGCTCACGGGCACGGTGGCCGAATCCGGGCAGGGAACCCTGACGGTCGTTGCCTCCGCCGTCCAGGAGGAACACCAGCCAGCCGTACGGCTCGTGTTGGTCCAGGCCCTCGCGAAGGGCGACCGGGACGAGCTCGCCGTCGAAACGGCTACGGAACTCGGGATCGACGCCGTCGTGCCCTGGCAGGCGGAACGTTCCATCGTGCGCTGGAAGGGTGACCGGGCGGCAAAAGCCCACGCGAAATGGCAATCTGTCGCCACGGCAGCCGCCAAGCAGGCGCGGCGCGCGTGGATTCCGAGGTGCGTGCCGCCGTCGACGGCTCCGGCCTGGCTGCGGCGTTGCCGCCGCCGATCTGGCGATCATCCTGCACGAGGACGCGAAACGTCCGCTACGGGAGGTCCTGGAGAAGTGGCACGGCGGGGTTTCCGACGCCGATGCCGGGCTGGGCGGGAAGTGCTGCTCATTGTCGGCCCGGAGGGCGGCATTTCACCGCGCGAAGTGACGAAGCTCAGCGATGTCGGCGCCGTCACCGCGCTCTTGGGCCACCACGTGCTTCGCTCGTCGACGGCGGGTCCTGCCGCCGTCGTGCTCGCCAGTGACATCCTGGGGCGCTGGTAGCCCGCAGCACGTCCTAGATCAGCGGACGTCCTCAGCGAACGGTGAAAGTACGGGTATCAGTCGCGATGTCCGCGTCGTTGGGTCCCATCAAGGAGACCCGCAATTCGTATCGGCCCGCTCCGAGCCCCACTGTGAAGCTGAAGGTTCCACCCTGTCCCGGAACGGTCGAGGCAGTGACCTGCCCGGCGAGGTACGAGGACTTGTCGCCGTTTGAGTTCTCGCGAAGGATTTGCCAATGCAGCTTCTTCGAGGGGTCCGTGCTTCGGCCGTTGAACTTGACCGGACCGGAAGGCAAGGTCAGGTCCTCCTGCGGGTCGATGATCCACACCGGCGCCACCATGGAGGCGTCGCGGACCATCGGATCGCCGAGTTTGACCTGGCGAATGCCATGTAGTCCGTGTGCCCGTCAACCAGGATGGTCACCTTGATCTGCTGTCCTGAATCGATCAGGCCCGAACTTGCGGCCGCAGCGGTAGCGGTATAGACGAGTTCCTGGACCGCCCGCTGTGCCATCCCGGCATCGAGATTGGAGTTGAACGCGTCGCGGGAAACATCGACCGTGACCACGTTCTTACCGGAAATCGAGGTCGCCAGGCTGCCAGGGTTCTGCCAGGGAGTGAAGAAATCGTGATCCAGAGGCTTCTGGGACATCATGATCCGCAGCGCCGTGGTGATGGGGTTCTCGTTGCCTGGGTTGTCACGGAATTCGCGGTACAGGAAGGTGTCCGTGTCGCTGCGCCCGATCCAGTACACGGGGATCTTGTTGGAGGCCTGGGTCGTTTCGAGCGGAGCATTGCTGTCGGGGCCGTCTGCAGGGCAGCGGTCGGGGTGGGGACCGGCGTCGTGGATCCCTGTCCAGTGCGATCGGCAATGCATCCCGACAGGAACAAGGCAGCCGTCAAGGCGGTCACAAGCATCGCGGAACGTTTCCGGATGCGTGTGCCGTGAGGGGTGACGGCTGGCCTGGTGATTTTGGATTCCTGATCGTGTTCGGCCGCTGTAGCGCGGGGGAGTCATGCGCCCGGCGGCCGGGCACAGGGCATTTTTGCCCATGAATCAGCTTGTCATAGTCTCCGGGCCCCGGCTGGCGTTTCGATACCCGGGCGGACAACTGCAATCCGATTGATACGAGGTCGATGCCGAGTTGATACCAAAGCGGCACGAATCCGCCGTCCGCAGCCCCGCCGGGCACGGTCCGGACCCATCGCGGAGACTGGCTGGCGTAGGATTGAAAGCAATCCGAGGCCACGATCCTGCGCCCATCCAGCAGACGGACATCGGAGAAAATCGATGGACATCACCAAGCCGGAGGAGCACAGGCCGCGAGGCCAGCACTATGACAGAATCATTGAACGGGCGGCCCAAGGCCGGCAGCGTTGAGACAGGTCCGGCCGAGTTTCCCACTCTGTCCCGGGCGCCCGGACGGAAGTTGTCATCTTCGACAACTCGGATCAGATGGTTCAGACCCTTGGCAGCCATGACGAGGCCTTGCGCTACATCGAAGCCCAGTTCCCCGGCGTCGACTTCCACGTGCGCGGCAACGAGCTCTCCTTCAGCGGACCGTCAAGCGACGTTCCCAGGATCATGCGGCTTCTGGAGGAAGTCCGTGGCCTGGTCGGCAAGGGGACAGTCATCACCCCGGACGTGCTCCAGCAGCTTGTTTCCTTGTTGCGGAGCCAATCGCTGCAAAACCCCGTGGAAATCCTGACCCACAACATCCTTTCGAGCCGCGGGCGCACCATTCGGCCCAAGACGCTCAACCAGAAGAACTATGTCGATGCCATTGACGACAACACCGTCATCTTCGGGATCGGCCCTGCGGGCACCGGCAAGACGTACCTGGCGATGGCCAAAGCCGTCCAGGCACTGCAGCTCAAGGAAGTCAGCCGCATCATCCTCACGAGGCCCGCCGTCGAGGCAGGTGAGCGCCTCGGGTTCCTGCCGGGAACGTTGAGCGACAAGATCGACCCTACCTGCGTCCTTTGTACGATGCTTTGCACGACATGATGGATCCGGAATCGATTCCGCGGCTCATGGCTGCCGGGACCATTGAGGTAGCACCGCTTGCGTACATGCGCGGCCGCACGCTCAACGACGCGTTCATCATCCTCGATGAGGCGCAAAACACCACGGCGGAACAGATGAAGATGTTCCTGACCCGTTTGGGCTTCGGATCCAAGATGGTTGTCACGGGGGATATCACCCAGGTGGATTTGCCCTTCGGCGCCACTTCCGGGCTGCGCATCGTCCAGGAGATCCTCAGCGGGATCGACGGCGTGAACTTCACGATGCTGGACGCTTCCGACGTCGTCAGGCACCGGCTCGTCGCTGACATTGTGTCCGCCTACAGCAAGTGGGACGAAAAGCACCGGGTGCGTGCCCAGCACACGCCCATCCATGACAAACGGGGAGAACACCGATGAGCATCGAGGTCAACAACGAGTCCGGCGTCCAGGTGGACGAGGCACAATTGGTGACGCTTTCGCGCTTCATCTTCGAGCGGCTCTACATTCACCCGCAGGCCGAACTTTCCATCCTCCTGGTGGATGAGCCCGCCATGGAAAAGCTCCACATCGAGCTCATGGACGAACCCGGCGCCACGGACGTCCTGTCTGTTCCGATGGATGAGCTGACTCCAGGTACTCCCGGCAAGCCGGCTCCACAGGGCATGCTGGGCGACATCGCCATCTGCCCGCAGGTAGCCGAGGTTCAAGCGCGCAACGCCGGTCATTCAACGCAGGATGAAATGCTCCTGCTCTGCACGCACGGAATCCTTCACCTCCTCGGTTTCGACCACGCGGAGCCGGAGGAAAAGGAAGAGATGTTCGGCCTGCAGCGTGAGCTGCTGTCCGCGTTCCTCGGCAAGGACGCCCCCATGGAGACCATGCTGTGACCTCGCTCATCCTGGTCGGGATGGCGTTGGTATTCCTCAGTTTCGTCGCCCTGCTGACCGCGGCTGAAGCTGCCTTCACCTTCCTGCCGCGGCACGACGCGGAGCAAGCCATCGTCAAGAGCAGGGGAAATTCGCTTCGCAGTATCCTCGCCCAGCCCGTTGCGCACATTCGCGCACTGCGGTTCTGGCGTGTCTGGTTCGAGATGGCGGCAGCAGTGGCCGTCGCCGTCGTCATGCACAGCCTCCTAGAGAACGTTTGGCTTGCCGGATTGGCGGCTACAGGCATCATGGCCGTCATTGGATTCGTTCTGGTGGCGTCTCGCCCCGTCAACTCGGACGCGCCCACTCGGGCGGGTGGTTCGCTACTCGGCACCACTCATCAGGTTCCTGTGCTGGATCCTGGTCCCATCCCTGGTTGGCTCGTGGCGATCGGCAGTACGGTAGCGCCGGCGCGCCCAGCGGCGACGAAGCATTCTTCAGCGAGGAAGAATTCCGTGAACTCGTGGACAGGGCCACGGAATCCGACATGATCGAGGACAGCGAGGCCGAACTGATCCAATCGGTCTTCGACTTCGGCGACACCTTGGTGCGCTCGGTGATGGTTCCTCGAACGGACATTGTGAGCATCGAGTCCGGATCCAGCCTGGAGCAGGCCATGGCCTTGTTCCTCCGTTCCGGGTACTCAAGGATCCCCGTCATCGGCGAGAACGCGGACCAGATCCGCGGCATTCTCTATTTGAAGGACGTCGCTGCCGCATTGCACCGCCCCGAACAACCATCAGTACGCCAAGACGTTGACGCCATAGCCCGCGAGGCACGCTTCGTTCCCGAATCGAAGCCTGTCAGCGACCTCCTGAGCGAGCTTCAGCAAGAGTCCACGCACGTCGCCGTCGTCATTGACGAATACGGCGGCACGGCCGGACTGGTGACGCTGGAGGACCTGATTGAGGAAATCGTCGGGGAGATCGTCGATGAGTACGATTCGAACGATGCCGAGGTCACTGACCTTGGTGACGGCACGTACCGCGTCAGTTCGCGGATGAGCATCGACGACCTCGGCGAACTTTTCCACATTGACCTCGACGACGACGAAGTGGACACCGTAGGCGGCCTCCTGGCCAAGACCCTGGGCAAGGTGCCCATCGTCGGCAGCGCGGTGCACGTGGATGGATCTCCTTGAAAGCCGATAGGCTGGAAGGCCGGCGAAACCGGGTCAGCCATATCATTGCGGCAGCCATTCCAAAAGAAGACACTGACCTTGAAGACCTTCTCGACGAGGCCGACACAACGCAACAGGGAGTTCCACGTGAGCAAGCACAATAAGAAGTTCGACGCCGATCAGGACTTCGGCGGCTTCCACGCAGGATTCTCGGTTCTTGTGGGGCGTCCCAACGCCGGCAAGTCCACCCTCACCAACGCTTTGGTCGGCCAGAAGGTGGCCATCACCTCGGCAAAACCGCAGACCACCAGGCACACGATCCGCGGCATTGTCCATCGGGACGACGCGCAGCTGATCCTCGTCGACACTCCGGGCCTCCACCGCCCGCGCACCCTCCTTGGCAAGAGGCTCAACGATCTCGTCGCGGACACCCTCTCCGAAGTGGACGCCATTGGCTTTTGCTTGCCCGCCAACGAGAAGATCGGACCGGGCGACAAGTACATCGCAGCCCAGCTCGCCGCGGTGGGACGCAAGCCCATCATCGCCCTGGTCACCAAGACCGACCTTGTTGACCGCCAGGCCCTGACCGAGCAACTCCTGGCTGTAGCCGCGTTGGCCGCGAAGTCCTCGGCGAGCAAGGCTGGGCCGATATCGTTCCGGTTTCAGCGACCGACGGTTTCCAGGTCAATACGGTCGCCGACGTCCTCATCGGCCACATGCCGCCTTCTCCGCCGCTCTACCCGGACGGTGAACTCACCGATGAACCGGAGGCCGTCATGGTCGCCGAACTTATCCGGGAAGCAGCACTGGAAGGCGTCCGCGACGAGCTTCCGCACTCCCTGGCCGTGGTGGTGGAGGAAATCCTGCCCCGCGAGGGCCGCTCCGAAGACAACCCGCTCCTCGACGTGCGGGTCAATTTGTACGTTGAGCGCCCGTCCCAGAAGGCCATCATCATCGGCAAGGCCGGAAGCCGGCTGCGCGAAGTCGGAACGAACGCCCGCAAGGGCATTGAGGCCCTCCTGGGAACCAAGATCTACCTCGACCTGCACGTGAAAGTGGCCAAGGACTGGCAGCGCGACCCGAAGCAACTCGTGAAGCTGGGGTTCTAACCGCTGGGGAATTTCCCAGTTTGGGCCCGTAAAATGGTCCGAATCCCATTTTCCGAGGAAAGGTTGAGCGAGTCGTGCGACGTCGCGATGCACGCGTACAAGAGCCCGGCACCCTTGGTGCCCGCGGCGCTGCACGCCACGGGGAAGCTCCCGGCACCCCCGCCACATGAATGCTCCGAAGGGCCTCCCGCTCTGGCTCAAGGTCACTGCCGTGACGGTGTCAGTGCTGTTGGTTGCCGGTATCGCTTTCGCCGCCTACTGGGTCATCCGCTTGCAATCGAACATCAGCAAAGCACCGTTGTCGGCGGGCGCCACGAGAACCGAAGCCGCGGCCAACGATGCAACGGACCGCCTGCAGATCCTCATCCTCGGGTCCGACACGAGGGACGGCAAGAACTCGCAATACGGTTCAACGCAGGATTCCACCGGTTACGGCCAGTCAGACGTCATGATGCTGCTGGACATTTCAGCGGACAACAAGAGAGTGAGCCTCACGAGCTTTCCCCGTGACCTCCTGGTGAATGTCCGTCATGCACTGATCCCAAGACCAATACCGTGTATCAACCCCACTCGAACGTCATGATCAACTCGGCCATGGCAGAAGCCGGGATCGGTTGCGCCGTGGACACAGTCAACAAGCTCACGGGACTGCAAATCGACCACTTCATGATGGCTGACTTCAACGCAGTCAAGGAGCTGTCCAACGCCGTAGGCGGAGTCAACGTGTGCGTGAGCGACGCCGTCTACGACCCCGATTCCGGACTCCGGCTCCCCAAGGGAACATCGAGCGTCCAAGGGGAACAAGCCCTGGCCTTCCTCCGTACCCGCCACGGTTTTGGCGATGGAAGCGACCTCGGCCGTATCCAGGCGCAGCAGGGTTTCCTCTCCTCGCTGACCCGGAAGATCAAGTCTGATGGCACGCTGGGCAATCCGCAGAGCCTGCTGTCCATTGCCGATGCCGTGACAAAGAACCTGACCGTGGACGAAGGCCTGGCGTCCGTCCAGTCGCTCCTGACCATCGGGAGCCGCCTCAAGGACGTTGACTTGTCCAAGGTCGCGTTCGTGTCGGTTCCCACCCAGCCCGCCGCCGTCGATCCCAACAGGCTCGAATTGGTTCAACCGCAGGCCACCCAGCTGTTCGCAGCCATGCGCGCGAACCTCGACCTGACCACCCCGGGGGCTACGGCCGCTCCCTCGGCCAGTCCCTCGCCTGCGGCCTCGGGGCACCGTCCGGCAGCGCGGCGCCAGCGCCGAGCGCTCCGCCTGTTCCCGCCTATGACAAGGCCCTTCAGACAGTGACCGTTGCCGACGGAACAGGCATCGCATCCCGCGGCCAGGAGATCGCAGCCGCCCTGGTTGGCGGCGGATTCACGAAAGCCGCACACTTCCTCGCGGCTGCCGTTCCCAAGACCGTTGTGTATTACGGGGCAGGCTATGCCGACGTTGCGCCGGATGTCGCGAATCTCCTGGGGATCCCGGCCTCGCAAGTCGAACCATCCAACGGCATCGTGGGAGTCCAGGTCTATATCGGCAGTGACTTCGATTCGGGAACCAAGTACGGAGTTGCCTCCGTACCGGCCGACGTCGTCAAGCAGACCGCAGGCGACGTGAAATGCCAGGCGGTCAACCCGGCACTCGTCGCGAGGTAGCTGCTGCTGCCTACCAGATGCTGACGCGGTCCTCAGGCGACAGCCACATTCCATCCCCGGCTTCCACCGCGAACGCCTCATGGAACGAATCCAGGTTCTTGGCGATGGCATTCGTTCGGAACTCGTTGGGGGAGTGCGGGTCCGTAGCGACGCGCCGGATGGCCTCCTCGGGACGGATGACTTGGCGCCAGCCGGCAGCCCAGGACATGAAGAAGCGCTGCTGTCCGGTGAGGCCTTCAAGGACCGGCGGCTCAGCACCGTCAAGGCTCAAGAGGTAGGCCTTGTAGGCAATGGTCAGGCCGCCGAGATCGCCGATGTTTTCGCCGAGCGTGAGCTTCCCGTTGACCTTGTGCTCAGGGGCGGCGTAGGGGCAAGGGCGTCGAATTGGGCTACGAGCTTTGCCGCCAGTCCTTCGAAGGCCTTTCGGTCCTCCTCGCTCCACCAATTCCGCAGCGCTCCGCTTCCATCGAACTGGGAGCCCTGGTCGTCGAAGCCGTGGCCGATTTCGTGACCGATGATGGCGCCGATGCCTCCATAGTTGACCGCGTCGTCAGCTTCCGCCGTGAAGAAGGGTGGCTGCAGGATCGCGGCGGGGAAGACAATCTCATTCAGCATCGGGTGGTAGTACGCGTTGACGGTCTGCGGGGTCATGAGCCACTTGTCGAGATCGACCGGCTTGCCGACCTCATCGAGGTGACGGTCGACGTCGGCGTTGTGTGCCCGCTCGACGTTGCCCAAAAGGTCGCTCGGGTCAATCTCGACGGCGGAATAGTCGATCCACTTGTCCGGAAAACCGATCTTGGGCCGGAAGGCCTCAAGTTTTTTCAGCGCTTCCGCCTTGGTGTCTTCGCCCATCCAGTCGAGGGCCGTGATGCTCTCGCGGTAGGCCTCGATCAGCTTGGCAACCAGCGTCTGCATCCTGGCCTTGTAGCCTTCGGGGAAGTGGCGTTCCACGTAGATCTGGCCTACCGCCTCCCCAAGGGCGGCTTCGACGACGGCGACGCCCGCTTCCACCGGTCCTTGTTCTGTGGAGTGCCGCTCAGGGTGGTGCCGTAGAAATCGAAGTTTGCGTCCACGAACGCCGACGAAAGATAAGGGGCGGCGGCATTGAGCACGCGCAGGGCCAGCCACTCCTGCCACGTGGCAAGGGACTCGGACTCGACAAGGGCGGACGCACCGGTGAAGAAGTCCGGGGTGCTGACCACCAGCTCGGTGTACTTGTCCGCTTCAATGCGGGCCGAATCGAACCATGCGTCAAGGTGTGGAAACAGTTCGCGGCCCTCTTCCGCGGTCTTGAGGTTGTAGGTCTTCTGCGGATCGCGCAGGGTGACGTTGTCCAGTGGTGCGAAGCAAGGGCCTTCTCAAGGGCGACGACGCGCGCCGCGGCAGTGTCGGCGTCGGGAATGCCCGCCAGGCCGAAGAGTTTGGCGACGTATTTCGCATAGGCGCTGACGATGCCTTCGAACTTCTCGTCCCGGTAATACGATTCGTCGGGAAGGCCCAGGCCGCCTGGCCGATGTACAACAGGATCCGGTCCGGGTTCCCGGCGTCGGGAGCGGGATAGATCGAGAAGAGGCCGGAAACATCCGAGCGGAACAGGCGCCCCGTCAGGGCCACCACTTCGGCCGGCGACGCCGTGGCACAGACCTCCGCGAGCCGGGCGCGGATAGGCTCCATGCCCTTGGCCTCGGTGGCTTCCTCATCCATGAAGCTGTTGTAGAGCCCGCCTACTTTGCGCTCGATGCCGCTGGCGTCTTCGCCCTTTGCTGCAGCTTCCTCGATGATCGCTTTGACTGCTAGTTCCGCGCCGTCGCGGAGCGCGGTGAAGGTTCCCTCGAGCGGTCGGTCGTCCGGGATGACCGTCGACTTCAGCCACGCCCGTTGACGTGCTGGTAAAGGTCGTCCTGCGGCCTGACGCTTTCATCGATGTTGGACAGTGTGATCCCCGACTGTGGCACAAGAACTCCTTCGGACGACGAGCGGAACCGGCTCACTACCGTTCACGCGTCTGCATAGTGGACGTTGCTTCTGGTATTGCATTGTCATCATACGCACCCGTGTTACTGTGAAATGGTGCGTGCAGGAATGCTTCTCCTTAGCTGCCGCGGCGGGGCCTCGTAGGCGATCATTCGCTAGGCCAACCCTCGCTGCGGAGTTAGCTATGCCCGGCCAATCTTCCATCAAAGATTAAGAGAAAAGGCCCCAAGTCATGCGCAACGCACAAAAGCCTCCGGAATGCCCATTCATCGGTACCTGCCTTTCCAGGAACAGATCAATGTCGAGCTGCCGGACCGCACCTGGCCGGACAAGGTCATCACCAAGGCTCCCCGCTGGTGCGCAGTGGACCTCCGTGACGGCAACCAGGCACTGATCGACCCCATGAGCCCGGCCCGCAAGCTGAAAATGTTCCAACTGCTGGTCAAGATGGGCTACAAGGAAATCGAAGTCGGCTTCCCGTCCGCTTCGCAGACAGACTTCGACTTCGTGCGGCAGCTCATCGAAGGCGGCCACATCCCGGATGACGTTTCCATCCAGGTCCTGACCCAGGCGCGCGAGCACCTGATCGAACGCACCTACGAATCCCTCGTCGGCGCCAAGCAGGCCATCGTCCACCTGTACAACTCCACGTCGGTCCTGCAACGGCGCGTCGTGTTCAACCAGGACGAGGACGGGATCCTGGACATCGCCCTCCAGGGTGCCCGCTTGTGCAAGAAATACGAGGAAACCCTCACGGACACACACATCACGTACGAGTACTCGCCGGAGTCCTTCACCGGAACCGAGCTCGAGTACGCAGCACGTGTTTGCAACGCGATCGCCGACGTTTTCGAAGCGTCCGCGGACAAGCAGGTCATCATCAACCTGCCCGCCACCGTGGAAATGGCCACGCCCAATGTCTACGCCGACTCCATCGAATGGATGCACCGGAATCTGCACCCGCGTGAAGGCATCATCATCTCCCTCCACCCGCACAACGATCGCGGCACGGGTGTTGCCGCCGCTGAGTTGGGCTACCTGGCCGGCGCCGACCGCATCGAAGGCTGCTTGTTCGGCAACGGCGAGCGTACCGGCAACGTGGACCTGGTCACCCTAGGCCTGAACATGTTCGTCCAAGGCGTGGATCCGATGATCGATTTCTCGGACATTGACGAAGTCCGCCGGACGGTCGAGTACTGCAACCAGTTGCCCGTTCCCGAGCGTTCCCCGTACGGTGGCGACCTGGTGTTCACGGCATTCTCCGGTTCGCACCAGGACGCCATCAAGAAGGGCTTCGAAGCCCTCGAGAAGGACGCCGCCGCCGCTGGCAAGGCCGTGGATGACTTCACCTGGCAGGTTCCGTACCTGCCGATCGATCCCAAGGACCTGGGCCGTAGCTACGAGGCCGTCATCCGCGTCAACTCGCAGTCCGGCAAGGGCGGGGTGGCGTACCTGCTCAAGAACGAGCACAGCCTCGACCTGCCGCGTCGCGCACAAATCGAATTCTCCGGCGTCATCCAGCACCGCACCGACACTGTGGGCGGCGAGGTCAGCGGTGCCCAGTTGTGGGCCATGTTCCAGGACGAGTACCTGCCGGCCAGCACGGCCGATGGCCAGTGGGGACGCTACTCGCTGGGTTCCATCCGCACCGAGACCGATGAGTCCGGCGAATTGACCCTGCATGCGGCCCTGCGCATTGACGGCACGATGGTCCAGCGGACCGGCACGGGCAACGGCCCGATCGCGGCCATGCTGGACATCCTGCGTCAAGACGGCGTGGACGTCCGCGTCCTGGACTACTCCGAACATGCCCTTTCCGAAGGTGGCAGCGCCACTGCCGCAGCATACGTTGAATGCGCCGTGGGCGAGCGGGTCCTCTGGGGAGTCGGTATCGATCCCAACACGAGCACCGCGGCACTCAAGGCAGTCATCTCTGCCGTCAACCGGGCCATCAGGTCCGTCCGGGCATAGCCATTTGCCGTGCGGCGTCGTCAACACGGCGCCGCACGGCTTCGCCGGCCCCGAGAAGGTCCGGTGTGGTGCGAAGATTAACTGTGGCCAATCCTTCGTCGTTTGCAGCGCGGTCCTATCGGACGATGCCGTAGTGCTGCGCACCCACAAGTTGGGCGAAGCGGACCGCATCATCACTTTGCTGACAAAGCACCACGGACAAGTAAGGGCAGTTGCCAAGGGCGTACGGCGGACCAGCAGTCGGTTCGGTGCCCGGCTGGAGCCGTTCATGGTTGCCGACCTGCAACTCGTTTCCGGCCGCACTCTTGACATCGTCACCCAGGCTGTCGCGAAGGGCGCCTATGGGAGCTCGATCGCTGCCGACTACTCCCGGTACACCGTTGCCGCCGCCATGACGGAAACGGCAGAAAAGCTGACCGACGCCGACGCCGATTCGGGAACCGCCCAGTACAACCTGCTTGTCGGGGCACTTGCCGCGTTGAGCCGTTCCGACCACCCGCCGGAGCTCATTCTGGACTCCTACTTGCTCCGCGCTTTGGCGACCGGCGGCTGGGCGCCCAGTTTCACGGATTGCGCCCGCTGCGGGGCGAGGGGTCCGCACACAGCCTTCTCCGCTCCCTTGGGCGGAATGATCTGCAACGATTGCCGGCCGCCAGGCTCGCCGGCACCCGCTCCCGAGACCGTCGTCTTGCTGGGTGCGCTGCTGACGGGGGACTGGGCTACGGCGGATGTGTCCGAATCCTTGCATCGCCGCGAGGCCGCCGGATTGGTGGCGAGTTACCTCCAATGGCACCTTGAACGAGCATTGAAGTCCCTCAAACATGTGGAGCGAAGCTGAAAGTGGCACTGGGAAAAAAGAAGACGGCAACGGCGCGGACCACCCCGGTGAGGGCCCCTACCACCACCCTTCGGGCGCCAGGCCGCCGGCCATACCTGCAGAACTGATACCGCGGCACGTGGCCATTGTCATGGACGGCAACGGCCGCTGGGCGAACCAACGTGGACTCCGCGCATTGAGGGTCACAAAGCCGGGGAGCCGGCCCTGCTGGATGTGATGGCGGGCGCGATCGAACTGGGCATCAAGTACGTCAGCGTCTACGCTTTCTCCACCGAAAACTGGCGCCGTTCTCCTGAAGAAGTGCGCTTCCTCATGGGATTTAACAAGGATGTGCTACGTCGGCAGCGCAATCAGCTTGATGAATGGGGCGTGCGGATCCGCTGGGCGGGACGGCGGCCCAGGCTCTGGGGCTCGGTCATCAAGGAGCTGGAAGAAGCCGAGGAGTACACGCGCGGCAACGACACGTGCACCCTGACCATGTGTGTGAACTACGGCGGCCGCGCTGAAATCGCCGACGCCGTAGCCGCGATTGCCCAGGATGTCGCTGATGGCCGCCTCAAGCCCGGCTCCGTCACCGAGAAGACCATCCAGAAGTACCTCGATGAGCCGGATCTTCCGGATGTGGACCTGTTCCTGCGAAGCTCCGGCGAGCAGCGCCTCTCGAACTTCCTCTTGTGGCAATCCGCCTATGCGGAATTCGTCTTCATGGACACCCTGTGGCCCGACGTCGACCGCAGGACTTTGTGGGACGCCGTCGAGATCTATGCCAAAAGGGACCGCCGCTACGGAGGCGCGGTCGACGCTGCGGCACCCCGCTGAACGCGGCACCGACTCAGCGCGAGCGCGCCGTGTTAACACGAGCGCGCCGTAAACCGTTCAGTCCGGATAGGATGCCAACCAGATGGCCACGTCCCGGTAGGCCTGCTGCCGGACGGTACGCCGTGACAGGAATACATCGTGAAGGGCACCTGGATAGCGGAAAACCGCCGTCCGGCGCCCGAGGCCCAGCGCCCGGCGGGCAGTCTGCTCGACGTCGATCACGGCGTCGACGCGCATGAGCTCCGCGGTCCACTCGGCCTGGATCCGAGTCCGGCCGGAAAGCAGCACGAGCACCGGAGCGTCGATATTGAGTTTGCGTTCGACGGCGGCGTGCCCGGCCAGGACTGCCTTTGTCCACCCTGCACGGATCGGGAAGGAAGCCGGGGCCTCCATTCCGGATCCAGGGTCCATTCGCCGTGGGCCAGATTGCTGACGCTTTCCCAGTAGGCCGGCATCTCAGGGAAACGGAAGGGCCGTTTGGGATCGGTACGCGCAAACGGTTCCACCAGACGCATCGCCATGCTGCGGATCAGGCTGCTGCCCTGGAGTTCCAGCCACGGCGAATTCAACGTCAGGGTGGCAATACGGCCAGGATTCCGGTCAGCCCACAGCGCCGCGATCAGTCCGCCCAGAGAGTGGGCCAGGAGGTGGATGGTGGGTACCTCCGCGCTACCCGTCAGTTCGGCAACATCCTGCTGGATGGCACGAAGGGCGGCGTCAAGGTCTTCGTCATAGACCGAGAGATCGGTGGTGTAGCCGGGAGTCTGGCCCGGCCGCAGGCTCCGCCCGAACTTGCGCAGGTCAAGGGCATAGAAATGGAAACCCGAGGCGCCGAGGAACTCGGCCAGTTCTGTCTGCATGAAGTAGTCTGCCCAGCCGTGGAGGTACAGCACCACCCTCGGCGGCCCGTGGGTGACGGGCACGTCGCGCCGGCGCCGTCGTCGAGTGAATGCCGTCAAGGCGTCCAGGAGTCCGTGCGGCGCCGTCTGCGTGGCGAGCGGGCGGACGTGCCGGACGAGGGTGGCGCAGACCGGACCCTCCTCGTCCGGTGGAAGTTCCAGCTCCAAGGCCTCGAAACCACCGCCCAGGAAGTCATGTTGCCAGACCGGCACCCCAGTTCAGTGGTCATGGCGTTTCCCCCGCTTGTCCAAGTTCGTAGCCTGCCGGAGGTTCCGTCCGCGGCTCGTTGGTAATGTACCCGTGAATCCAACGCGCTAGCCTGTCGTAGGCATCGGCGCGCACCGGGCCGGCCGACAGGAAGACATCATGGAGGCCGCCGTCCACCCGTTCCAGGGTGACGGTCCGGCCAAGGGTCATGGCTCGGACGGCCATGGTGTTGACGTCCAGCACGGCGTCCGAATGCCGCATGGACTCCTGCCAGACCATGCCGTTGGCGCTCGCTCCGGAAATCAAGACCAGGATCGGGATGTCTATTCTCAGCCCCGGGCTACCCTCGTGTGGCCGCTGAGGACCGCGCTGAGCCAACCGGCGCGCATGGGGAAAGCCAAAGGCGGGCGGTATTTATCGTCGAGGAGCCACTCGCCTTCGGCCGAGCTGCTGATGCTGCGGTAATAGAAGCCGCGTTCGGGCAAGCGCAGGATGGTCGTGGCCGGAAGCGTGCCAGCGGCTTCACCATGGTCTGGGCGGCGCGGCGGACCACGGAACTTCCGTGCATTTCAAGCCACGGGCTATTGAGGACGAGGTACTGGACGGAGCCGGGGTGGCTGCTGACCCACAAAGCGGCCACGAGGCCTCCGGTGGAATGCCCCATCAGGGTCAACGAGCCGGGCTCCTGCCCATGCCCATCCGAAGAGCGGATCATATCGATGGCTTTGCTGATTTCGGCGTCGTAATCGTTCAGGTGCTCAACGTAACCGCCAGGCCTGTCCGCTTGCAGGCTGCGGCCATGGTTGTGCATGTCCAACGCGTAGAAATGGAAGCCTTGTCCCGTCCAGAACTCCGCCAAGGCGACGTTGAAAAAGTAGTCGCTCCATCCGTGCAGGAACAGGACCGAACGGTTGGCGGACGGGGAAAGCCACCCGGGCTGTCCGCGCCCTGGCGCGGGACATGCCGGACCAGCGTTGCGCGCCGGACGACGCCATCAGGTCCGGCCGCCTCGAAGGCGCAACTCTCGAAGTCCGCACCGAGGATATCGGTCTGCCACTCCATGGGAACAGCTTAGACACTCGCCGCGGCATCGCGCCCGGCTGCACGTCCGGAGAACAGGCAGCCGCCAAGGAACGTCCCTTCCAATGCCCGGTGGCCATGGATTCCTCCTCCGCCGAAACCGGCGGCCTCACCCGCCGCATACATGCCGGGGACAGGAACTCCGGAATCGTCAAGCACGCGCGAACGGAGGTCCGTTTGAAGTCCGCCGAGGCTCTTACGGGTCAGGACGGAGAGCCGGACAGCCAGGAGCGGGCCGTGCTCCGGGTCGGTGAGCCGGTGCGGAGGCGCCACTCGCATGATCTTGTCGGTGGCGAAACGCCGCGCCGCGCGGATCGCAGCGAGCTGCGGGTCCTTGCCCAGTCCGCTTGCCACTTGCACGTCCCGATCGTGGATGACTGAATCGAGCTGGGCGGGATCTATCAGCGCTGAACCCGTGAGCGCGTTCATTTTCGCGGCGAGCTCGGTGGCCGTCGCGGCGTGCAGGAAGTCCACGCCACGGTCCAGGAAGAGGCGCAATGGTGAATCGCTGCCTGGGTTGAGCCTGGAAACAAGGAGCCTGATGTCCTTGTCAGTCAGGTCCGGGTTCTGTTCGGAGCCTGACAGGGCGAACTCCTTCAGCGCGACGGTGCGGTTGCACACGAACCATGAATGTCCGTGTCCGCCCGCAAGGATGTGCCGGAGGGCGCCCAGAGAATCGAAGCCTGGAAACAGCGGGGCGGGCAACTGCCGCCCGTCGCGTCAATCCACAGCGCCGACGGACCGGGGAGTATGCGGATACCGTGCGAAGGCCACACTGGGGAGTGGTTGTGGATACCTTCGGGGTAGTGCCACATGCGGTCGCCATTGATGAGCCTGCCGCCTGCGGCTGCGGCGGCGGCCAGAAACGCGCCGTCAACGGAGGCGGGTACACCGCTCAGCATATGTTCCGGCGCACCGCCGTCGGGCCATTGCCTCCGCACTAAAGCGTGGTTCCCGCCGATGCCGCCGGTCGTCACGATGATGGCTCCGGCGGCCGCCTCAAAGCGCCCGACGACGGTCCGGGACGATGCTTCGCCGCGTCCGGCGCCGGACGCCCCAAGGATCTCGCCGCCGACCCCGGTGACGCCGCCCGCCGTCGTCGTCATTTCCGTGGCGCGATGCCGGAAGTGGAGGGATATCCTTCCGCGGGCCACGCCTTCGTTCACTTTTGCCAGGAAAGGCTGCACGACGCCGGGTCCCGTGCCCCAGGTGACGTGGAACCGCGGGACCGTGTTGCCGTGGCCTTGGGGACCGTAGCCGCCGCGCTCAGCCCACTGCACCAACGGAAAGAGCCGCACGCCGAGCGATCTCAGCCAGCGGCGTTTCTCGCCGGCGGCAAAATCCACGTAGGCCTCCGCCCACAACCTGGCCCACGAGTCCTCCGGCCGGTCAAAGGCCGCGGACGCCAGCCAGTCGCCCAAGGCGAGTTCGGCACTGTCCTTGACGCCCAGCCTCCGCTGCTCGGGAGAGTTGACCAGGAACAAGCCACCGAAGGACCAGTGAGCCTGGCCGCCGACGGACGCGGACGGTTCCTGGTCCAGGACGGCAACCAGTTTGCCGTCGGCGTAGGCTTGGGCAGCGGCGACCAGTCCCGACAATCCTGCGCCAATAACGATGACATCGGCTTCGATGATTGCCTGGGAGTGAACTCCATCACGTGGATTGCTCGGCATTCGTACATGCTACCGCCCGGTAACCCGCTTGGTTTGGTGCGCGACCCGTAAACCGGAAAACTAGGAGCATGCGCGTTTACCCCACATTCTTCAAGCTGGCCTTCTCCTGGATGGATGCCGAAAAAGCCCACAAGATCGGCTTCCAGGCGATCCGCTTCGCACACCGCTCAGGCGCAGGACGCGTTTTGGCCAAAATGACGGCCCCGCACCCCTCATTGCGCACGGAGGCTTTCGGGCTGACGTTCCCGTCGCCCTTTGGCCTTGCGGCCGGCTTCGACAAAGAGGGCCACGGAATCGAGGCCCTCGCTGAACTGGGGTTCGGCCACGTCGAAGTGGGAACAATCACCGGCCAGGCGCAGCCCGGCAATGAGAAGCCACGGCTTTTCCGTTTGATCGAGGACAAGGCCGTCATCAACCGCATGGGCTTCAACAACGACGGCGCGGCGGCCGTGGCCCGCGGCTCAAGGCCGCTCGGGCGGCATTGCAGCGGACGCATTCAGGGGTTCGGCCCGTGATCGGAGTCAATATCGGCAAGACCAAGGTTGTCGAGCTCGACGACGCAGTCGAGGATTATCTGGTCAGTGCCCGCAGCCTGGCACCCGCCGCCGACTACCTCGTAGTCAATGTCAGCTCGCCCAACACTCCGGGACTGCGCCTGCTCCAGAACGTCGAAACGCTTCGCCCGCTCCTTCGCGCCGTCGGCGACGCCGCAGACGAATCCGCCGGCCGCCACGTGCCGCTGCTCGTCAAGATCGCACCGGACCTGAGTGACGAAGACATTGACGACGTCGCCCGCCTCGCCTTGGACCTCAAGCTCGACGGGATCATTGCCACAAACACCACCATCGGCCGGGAAGGCCTGGTAACCGACCCGGGCAAAGTGGATGCGTGCGGTGCCGGCGGACTCTCCGGCGCACCGCTCAAGGCGCGTTCGCTTGAGGTTCTGCGCCGGCTGAAGGCCGCGGTGGGGGAGGGCCTCGTGCTCATCGCGGTCGGCGGAGTGCAGTCCGCGGCCGACGTCCAGGAGCGGCTCGACGCCGGAGCAACCCTCGTGCAGGGTTACACGGCATTCCTTTACGAAGGTCCATTCTGGGCCGCCGGCATCAACAGGGCCTTGGCCAAACGGCGCAGTTAAGCGTCGCCGCCAGGCAGGGAACCGATAACCAGACACCTGGACCATTCCTGAACAGCCACTTGCGGTCAAGCAGAAGGACCCTGGAACAACTGTTCCAGGGTCCTTCTGCTTCGTCGGACGCTTGTCCTCGGGGATCGGGGACCTTAAGCGGGGTACTGGCCTCGCTGTACCTGCGGCTTCGGCAGGCGCAAGCGACGGAATTGCAGGGAACGCATGCTGCCGTACCAGACGGTGCCCCGCTCGACGTCGCCGAACTTCTGCGTCAAGCCCTTGCGCAACTTGCGGGAAAGGATGAAGACATCCGCGAACACCGCGAGGAACATAACCCAGAAGCCGATCAGGATATAGCTCAGGGCGTCGCTTCCTGAAGGAATGATGAAGGAGATGACCACGAAAAGCAGGGCACCGAACATCAGGTACTCACCCAGGCTGAAACGGGCGTCGACATAGTCGCGCGCAAAACGCTTCTGGGGTCCCTTGTCCCGCAGCGGCAGGTACTTTTCGTCCCCGGTGTCCAGGGCCTGCCGCATTTTCTGGCGCTGATCCTGCACGGCAATGCGCTCGGCTTCCTTCGAAGCCTTGCGGTCCGTCGGGACGAGGGGGCGCTTACGGGCCGCTTCCTGTTCCTTGCGCTTGGGCGTGGGAGCGCCCTTGCCAACGCCTTTCACGGCAGCGTCGGCGGCAAGCTGGTCTACTTGGTCTTGAGCGCTCGGCTCATCCTTTTTACGTCCAAACACCACTACAGAATACCCCGCAGGAACCGCGCCAAAGTCGCCGTGACGTGCCGCCCCCGAATGGGCCCGCCACGCCGCCCGGTCCGGTTCCCCGGCACCACTTGCGGAGGTAGTCTTTTCGCCATGACTTCAATGAATGCGGAGATCCCGCAGACCTTTTCCAGCGGCTCCGGCACAATCAATGTTGATGCGCTCAAGTCCTCGATCGATGCTTCCTTCGACGAGACCATGACCCGTTTGAAAGCCCTGGTCGCTATCCCTGGGATCGCCTGGCCCAGCTTTGACCCGGCGGAGCTGGAGCGGAGTGCCGAGGCTGTTGCTGCGTTGGTCCGCGAGTCGGGCTTCCAGGACGTCCAGATCCTGCGCTGCGACAAGGCCGACGGGAATCCCGGTGGACCTGCCATAGTTGCGCGCCGCGTCGCCGCGCCGGGCAAAGCAACGATCCTGCTTTACGCGCACCACGACGTGCAGCCGCCGGGCGATGTGACCTTGTGGGACAGCGAGCCCTTCGTCGCAGAGGAACGCGATGGCCGCCTTTATGGCCGTGGCGCAGCCGACGACAAAGCGGGAATCATGGCCCACCTGGCGTCTTACGCCGCCGTAACCCAGGTGCTGGGAGACGATTTCGGCCTTGGGGTCACCTTGTTCTTCGAGGGCGAAGAAGAAGCGGGCTCGCCGACGTTCCGCACTTTCCTCGAAACCCACCGCGAGCTCCTCGAGGCGAACGTCATTGTTGTGGCGGATTCAAGCAACTGGAAAGTCGGTGTTCCCGCGCTGACAACGAGTCTCCGCGGCTTGGTGGACGGCACCTTCGAAGTGCGGGTGCTGGATCACGCCGTGCACTCCGGCATGTTCGGTGGTCCGGTACTGGATGCGCCGACCCTTCTGTCCCGACTCATCGCGACCCTGCACGACGACGAGGGCAACGTGGCCATCGAGGGCCTGGTTGCCAAGGATGACGTCGTAGAGGACGTGGACGAGGAACAGTACCGCGCTGACGCCTCAGTGCTCGACGACGTACGGCTCGCAGGCAACGGGAGCATCGCTTCGAGGCTCTGGACCAAGCCCGCGTTGTCCATCATCGGCATCGACGCACCCGCCGTCGACGTCGCATCCAACACGCTGCTCCCCGCCGCGCGGGCAAAGTTCAGCCTGCGCCTGGCTCCTGGGCAGGATCCCGATGCCGCCATGGACGCAGTCGGCAGGCACCTGGAGGCGAACGCGCCCTTCGGTGCGAAGGTGACGTTTGTGCCGGGGGAGCGGGGCAACGCCTTCTCCACCGATACAACGTCAGCTGCAGCCCGGATCGCTATGTGGGCACTCGGTGAAGCATGGGGCGTGCCCGCCGTTGAAATGGGGATCGGTGGATCCATACCGTTCATCGCGAATCTGACGGAAACCTATCCGGATGTCCAGATCCTGGTGACTGGTGTCGAGGACCCCGACTCACGGGCCCACAGCGCCAACGAATCGCTCCACATCGGCGATTTCCGCAACGCTGTGCTCGCTGAGGCGCTGATGCTCGCCCGGTTGAACACGGAAGGCCTCTGAGCCCGCGCCTGCATCGACCGGGAACAACGTAAGGGTCCGGCCGGTTACGTTAGGAGTTATAGCTATGCGTCGGCTCGACGTAGCATGTAGCTATAGCCCGCACGTATTTGGGTAAGGGCAGGCCGCGCGAAGGCGCAGCCGCCAAGAGCTTCATAAGAAGGTAGGCCAATGAGCACTGCAACCAACGAAAACAGCACCGGAGCGCAGCTCGCGGGCGGCGAGCTTCCTGAGCACGAGGTCAAGTTGACCGATGTCGCCGCAGGTAAAGTCCGGAGCCTTCTCGAACAAGAAGGCCGCACGGACTTGCGGCTCCGCGTCGCTGTTCAGCCGGGCGGCTGCTCGGGCCTGATCTACCAGCTCTACTTCGACGAGCGCCTGCTCGACGGCGATGCCGTCCGCGATTACGACGGCGTCGAAGTGGTTGTCGACAAGATGAGCGTGCCTTACTTGAGCGGTGCCAGCATCGACTTCGAGGACACGATCTCGAAGCAGGGCTTCACCATCGACAACCCCAACGCCGGCGGGTCTTGCGCCTGCGGCGATTCGTTCCACTAACCCGGGCATTCGCAGGCTGTTGGCCCAGTTCAGGAACGGGTTGAACCCGGTCCGACGCACTGGGCCAGCATGTCGGCGAAAACCGCTCGGTAGCGGTAAGCTCTACATCGGGTAGTAAAACTTTAGTGTGCCCGGTGGGCTTCCGGCCGGCCGGGCTGCAGCAACAAGAGGAAGGGCCGTCTGTGAGTTCGCAGAACCGAACCGGCAGCCGACGCATAAAGATCACCTCGATCACTGGCTTGGCACTAGCCGGCGCGTTGGTTTTGACCGGATGTTCACCAGAGGTAGAAAAAGGCTGGTTGCCCACGGAACGTGGAACCACCAGCAACACCGATCGGATCATGGACCTCTGGGTCAACTCATGGATCGCCGCCCTCGCCGTCGGCATTATTACTTGGGGCCTGCTGGTCTGGTGCATCATCGCCTACCGCCGCCGCAAGGGCACCACGGGTTTCCCGAAGCAGCTTAGCTACAACCTCCCTCTGGAGTCTTTTATTTGACCATTCCGCTGTTCATGGTGCTGGTGTTCTTCTACTTCACCGACCAGGACCAGCGTGCAATCGATGACCGCTCCCAGGCGGCCGACGTCACGATTGACGTGCGCGGCAAGCAGTGGGCTTGGGACTTCAACTACGTGAAGGGCCCGGTCATCACCGAAGACCTTCACGAGGCCGGCGTCCAGGCGCACCTCACGGGCAACAACGTGGACAAGGACAAGCTCCCCACCTTGTACCTGCCGGTCAACAAGTCTGTTGACCTTGAATTGAACTCCCGCGACGTCATTCACTCTTTCTGGGTACCCGCCTTCCTTCAGAAGCGCGACATGATCCCGGGCAAGACCAACTACATCAGGTTGACCCCCACCAAGGAGGGCACCTATGACGGCAAGTGCGCCGAACTTTGCGGTGAATACCACTCAGAGATGCTGTTCCGCGTGAAGGTCGTTTCCGAGGCTGAGTTCCAGGCTCACATGGACCAGCTTCGCCAGAGCGGCAACACCGGTCTTCTCGATTCGAAGTACGACCGCAACCCGAACCTGAACGCAAAGAATTAAGGGAAGCGACGTGGCTACTTACACTCAATCCGCCGGAGTCCTTGACGCTCCGGTAGTACCGAAGTCCAAGGGACGCATCGTCGTCAACTGGATCACCTCCACTGACCACAAGACCATCGGGTACATGTACCTGATCGCGTCCTTTGTGTTCTTCTGCCTGGGTGGCGTCATGGCGCTGCTGATCCGTGCCGAGCTCTTCGAGCCCGGCATGCAGATCCTGCAGACCAAGGAACAGTACAACCAGCTCTTCACGATGCACGGCACCGTGATGCTGCTGATGTTTGCGACGCCGCTGTTCGCAGGCTTCGCAAACGTCATCATGCCGCTTCAGATCGGCGCCCCCGATGTCGCCTTCCCGCGACTGAACGCGCTGGCTTTCTGGTTCTTCCTCTTCGGCTCCACCATCGCGGTGTCCGGCTTCATCACCCCGCAAGGTGCCGCCTCGTTCGGCTGGTTCGCCTACGCGCCTTTGTCGGACACGACGTTCACCCCGGGCGTGGGCGGAGACCTTTGGGTCTTCGGCCTGGCATTGTCCGGTTTCGGAACCATCCTGGGTGCCGTGAACTTCATTACCACCATCATCTGCATGCGCGCTCCCGGCATGACGATGTGGCGCATGCCGATCTTCACCTGGAACACCCTTGTGACGGCAATCCTGGTTCTCATGGCCTTCCCGCCGCTCGCCGCCGCGCTCTTCGCGCTCGGTGCCGACCGCCGCTTCGGCGCCCACATCTTCGACCCGGAGAACGGCGGAGCTGTCTTGTGGCAGCACCTGTTCTGGTTCTTCGGCCACCCGGAGGTTTACATCATTGCGCTGCCGTTCTTCGGCATCGTGTCCGAGATCTTCCCGGTATTCAGCCGCAAACCGATCTTCGGTTACAAGGGCCTGGTCTACGCGACCATCGCCATTGCCGCCCTGTCGGTTACCGTTTGGGCCCACCACATGTACGTCACCGGATCGGTGCTGCTGCCGTTCTTCTCCTTCATGACGATGCTGATCGCGGTACCCACCGGCGTGAAGTTCTTCAACTGGATCGGAACACTGTGGCAAGGCTCGATCACCTTCGAGACCCCATGCTCTGGAGCATCGGCTTCCTGGTCACCTTCCTCTTCGGTGGCCTGACCGGCATCATCCTGGCCTCCCCGCCGCTTGACTTCCACGTCTCGGACTCCTACTTCGTCGTAGCGCACTTCCACTACGTCGTCTTCGGAACCGTCGTGTTCGCCATGTTCGCAGGCTTCTACTTCTGGTGGCCCAAGTGGACCGGCAAGATGCTCAACGAACGCCTCGGCAAGATCCACTTCTGGCTCCTCTTCCTGGGCTTCCACGGCACGTTCCTGATCCAGCATTGGCTCGGCGTCGAGGGCATGCCCCGCCGCTACGCGGACTACATGCCGCAGGACGGCTTCACCTGGATGAACCAGTTCTCCACCATTTCGTCCTTCGTGCTTGGCGCCTCGCTCCTGCCGTTCTTCTGGAACGTCTACATCACGTGGCGCAGCAACAAGAAGGTAGAAGTTGACGATCCCTGGGGCTTCGGCGCTTCGCTCGAGTGGGCCACATCCTGCCCGCCGCCGCGGCACAACTTCACCTCGTTGCCCCGTATTCGTTCCGAACGTCCTGCTTTGGACCTCCACCACCCGGAACTCGCCCAGCACCACACTGCACAGAGCCCCGAGCCGGCAGCAAAGGTACTCGGCAACGCTGATCAGAAGGACGCCAAGTGAAAATCGAATCATGGATCTTCGGAGCCGGGACCTTCTTCTTCGTCCCTGTCGCGGTGGCCTACGGCTTCCTGACCCACTGGTCCGAGTGGGTCGGAACCCTCGGCATTCTCCTGGTCGGCGGCCTGGCAGGCATGATCGGCGGCTACCTCGGTTTCACAGGCAAGCGAGTGGGCATGCGCCCGGAAGACCGTCCGGACGCTGAGATCCACGAGGGCGCCGGCGAGCAGGGACACTTCAGCCCCTGGAGCTGGTGGCCGTTGGTCCTCGGCCTGGCCTGTGCCGGTGGCTTCCTTGGCCTCGCCGTAGGTTTCTGGATCACGTTTGTCGCCGCTGGCCTGGCCTCGTGGCCTTGGTCGGTTGGGTCTTCGAATACAGCCGTGGAGACCACGCGCACTAGAAGCACTTGAACAACGACGGCGGGCCCACCACTTGGTGGGGCCCGCCGTCGTTGTATCTGGATGTTGCATGCCGGTGCGTCGTAGCGCACTGGCCCGCTCACTGCCCTTCTACGGCCTCCAGGACGGCCGAAAGAGCGGCCAAGGCATCGTTGACCTCATTGAGCGTGCGGCCGGCTTGCAGCGCTTCTCGGGAGACGGACAGAACCACTTCGCACCCGTGGCCGAAATCCTCGGTCATGACCTCGAGCAAAGACCGGGCATCCACCGCTTGCTGCCCGGGCTTACGGATCGTCACCGGAAGGCCCGTGGCCGTCACAGCCCGTACGAACACGGCGGCGGCCCGTGCATGGAGGCCGATCTCTGCGGCGACGATGGCTTTGTGCTCGGGCAAACCGGCTCCTTTGACTCGGACGGCCAGATGCCGACTGCGATTTTGATCCCTACAAGCGTAGCGCCGCCACACGGCGCCCGCGTTTACAGTGCCGAGCTGGTCTAGCCCTGCCGGTGGATTGGCCTACGCTTATTTCATGACAGATTTCGTGGCCGGGGGCCGCTGTGCCCGCTGAGGCATCCCGCATCGCGGGGGAGATCGACCGCAAGAGCGGCACTCCCATCTACGTTCAGTTGCGCGAGATCCTGCGCAGCTATATCTCGGCGTCGTGCAAACCCGGTGCGGCGTTGCCTTCGGAGCGGGACCTTTCCGAACGGTTCGGACTTGCCCGCATGACGGTGCGGCAGGCCATCGACGCCCTGGTCGGCGAGGAAGTTATTGAACGCGTGGTTGGATTGGGAACCTTCGTCCGCAAACCGAAGCTGGACCTCCAGGTGAAGCTCACGTCCTACAGCGAGGAAATGCAACGCCGCGGCATGGTTCCGGCAGCGAAGGTCCTGAGCTTTGAACAGATCGCAGCCAGTGCCTTCCTGGCGAGGGAACTCCAGCTGGAGGAAGGTACGCCGTTGGTCCGCTTCCGCCGGCTCCTCCTCGCGGACAACGAACCCATGAGCGTGGATGAGAACTTCATCCCGGCCCATCGCGTGCCAGGCCTCCTGGACGATGCGCCCCCACTTCGCTATACAACGTTCTGAGTGAGAAATACGGGTTGGTGATGGAGTGGGGAGAGGACATGATCGAAGCGACGGCAGCTTCCCCATCAACGGCGCGGCTGTTGAACGTAGACGTCGGTACTCCGTTGCTCAAGATTCAGCGCCACGCCTTCGTTGCCCGTGCCATGGTGGACTACTCCGTGTCCTACTACCGTGCCGACCGGTACAAGTTGTGGGTCCCGTTGCAGCGGCCGGGCGTCCGGTCCACCCGAAGCCAATCCACGGGGTACCGTACCCACTAGCTCAAAGCCCGGGAACCGGCCGCTTGAGCCCGCAAACGAAAGAAGGCCCCGTCCATGTGGACGGGGCCTTCTTTGTGCTATCTGCGGGAGCTAGTGGCTAAGGCTCTTGTGCTCTTCGGCGGACTCGATGGCCTCATGGTGGCCGTGTCCGTGAGCGGCTTCAAGCTCGGCCGGGGTTGCCGGGCAACACGGTCTTCGAAGAACCACTTGGACAACGCCGCGCGGCGCTTCTCCTTCGGGGTGACCACGCCGTGCTCGTTCGGCTCGGCCGGCAACGGGGAAGGCGACTCGAAGCCCACAAGCTTGTAATGCTTGTAGTCGTCCAGCGGTGCGTGTACCTCGATGAACTCGCCATGCGGCAGGCGCACGATCCGGCCCGTTTCACGGCCGTGCAGGGCAATCTCGCGGTCCTTGCGCTGCAGCGCAAGCGCCACACGCTTCGTGACCATGAACGCAATGATCGGGCCGATGAAGAACAGCGTGCGCAGCCAGTACGTGACGTCGTTCAGGGCAACGTGGAAATGCGTTGCGATGAGGTCCGAGCCGGCAGCGGCCCACATGACGCAGTACCAGGTGAAGCCTGCGACGCCAATGGCAGTGCGGGTAGGAGCGTTACGCGGACGGTCCAGAACGTGGTGCTCGCGGTTGTCCTTGGTGATCCAGCGTTCGATCCACGGGTACATGAACAGCACCGTGAAAATGATGCCGGCAGGAACCAACGCGGGCAGCAGCACATTCAGCGTCAGCACGTGGCCGAAAATGATGTATTCGAAGTGGAAGTCGTTGACCACACCAGGCATGAGTCGCAGGGCACCATCGACGAAGCCGATGTACCAGTCAGGCTGGGTACCTGCAGACACGGGGGAGGGTCGTACGGCCCGTAGTTCCAGATCGGGTTGATGGTGAACATCGCAGCCATGAGCGCTACCACACCGAACACGATGAAGAAGAAGCCGCCGGCCTTGGCAGCGTAAACCGGACCGAGAGGGTAACCAACGACGTTGCCGTCGTTGCGGCCCGGGCCGGGGTACTGGGTGTGCTTGTGCACAACCACCATGAACAGGTGGATGACGATCATCAGCAGGATCATGGCTGGCACGAGGAGGATGTGCAGCACGTACAGTCGGCCGATGATGGCCGTACCCGGGAACTCGCCTCCGAAGAGGAAGAACGAGATGTACGTTCCAATTACCGGGATGGACTTGATGACACCGTCGATGATTCGCAGGCCGTTACCGGAGAGCAGGTCATCGGGAAGAGAGTATCCGGTGAAGCCTTCAGCCATGGCCAGGATGAGCAGGACGCCGCCCACTACCCAGTTCATTTCACGCGGCTTGCGGAAAGCGCCCGTGAAGAAAACGCGCAGCATGTGTACACCAAGCGATGCCACGAACAGCAAAGCCGCCCAGTGGTGGACCTGGCGGAAGAACAAGCCACCGCGAATGTCGAAGGAAATGTTCAGCGACGAGTTGTACGCGACGGACATTTCGACATTCGTCAGAGGGGTGTACGAACCCGAGTAATGGGTCTCTGCCATGGACGGGTCGAAGAAGAAGGTCAGGAAGGTACCCGACATCAGGAGAATGACGAAGGAATACAGCGCCACCTCACCGAACATGAAGGACCAGTGGTCGGGGAAGACCTTCCGGCCGAATTCACGCAGGATTCCGGATCCGCCGACGCGCTCGTCAACGAAGTCCGTGATCCGGCCAACCTTGGTTTTGGGTACGAAGGGGACTTCAGCTGTTGATGAGGCGCTCATGCTCGTCACGCTCCCAGTAACTCGGTCCTACAGGTTCTTTGAAATCGCTCGTGGCTACGAGGTAGCCTTCAGCGTCAACCGCGATGGGCAGCTGGGGGAGCGGACGGCTGGCGGGGCCGAAGATAACCTTGCATTCCTTGGTGAGGTCGAAGGTTGACTGGTGGCACGGGCACAGCAGGTGGTGCGTTTGCTGCTCATAAAGGGCAACGGGGCAACCAACGTGGGTGCAGATCTTGGAGTAGGCAACGATTCCGTTGTAGCTCCAGGTTTCGCGTCCCTTGGAGATCGTCAAGTCATCCGGGTTGAGGCGCATGAGCAAAACGACGGCCTTGGCCTTCGCGTTGAGCTTGCCCTCCTGGAGTTCGTTGAGGCCCTCCGGGATCACGTGGAAGGCGGAACCGATGGTCACGTCCGATGCCTTGATCGGAGTTCCGTCGGGGTCGCGGGTGAGGCGCTTGAGCTTGCCGTCCTGGGGAGCCCACATGGTGTGCGCGAGCGTGTTGTCCGGGCGGGGACCCAGGTCACCGAACACTGCCAAGGCAGGGAGGGGCGCCAGTGCCACGGCACCCAGAAGGGTGTTGCGGATCAGCGGGCGACGCTTGATGCCGGTTTCCTCGACGATGTCCTCGACGATTCGCACGGCTGCCTGCCGGTCATCCTCGGTGCGGATGGCGTGGCGCTCTTCCGAAACCTCGTGGTCCGGCATGAGGGCCTTGGCCCAGTGCACGATGCCGGTGCCGATGCCCAGCATCGCAAATGCGGTGCCAAGGCCGAGCAACAGGTTTTGGGTGCGGATTGTTGCGATCGTGGAGTCTTGCCAAGATCAATGGCAAAGTACGACACCAGGAAGATCACCGTGCCGATGACGGAGATGCCAAACAGTATGGCCACCTGTCGCTCGGCTCGCTTAGCGGCTCTCGGGTCCGTGTCAGCCAGGCGCAAACGGTGCGGAGGAAGCCCAGGATCCTGGAACTTCTCCACAACATTCTGACCAGCCGTAGCTACGGTGCCCGAGTGGTTCGGACTGCCGTCACTATGGTTGCCCATAATTCGCCTCATCCTTCTCTCGTTGTCCCGGCCGTAACCGGGTTAATGTTCAATTCAAAACTGCTGTGGGGACAGCAGAAGTTCTTTAGTGCGCTGGCCTAGGACGTACGCGACGTCAGCCAGATGGTGAAGGCGATGATGACGCCGAGGCCTGCAACCCAGACGAAGAGACCTTCGGATACCGGACCCAATCCTCCGAGATCGTTTCCACCAGGCGAGCCGTTGGTTTCGATCTTCTTCAGGAAGGTGATGATGTCCCGCTTGCCTTCAGGAGAGATGTTGGCGTCGTTGAAGACGGGCATGTTCTGCGGACCAGTGGCCATGGCTTCATAGATGTGCTGGCCGGAGACGCCAGCCAGTGCCGGAGCGAACTTTCCACGGGTCAAAGCACCGCCGGCGGCTGCGGCGTTGTGGCACATCGCGCAGTTCACGCGGAAGAGTTCGCCACCCTTGGCGGCATCTCCCTTTTCGTCGAGCAGCGATGCGTCGGGAATTGACGGGCCAGCGCCGAGCGAAGCGACGTAGGCCGCAAGCTGCTGGGTCTGCTGGTCGTTGAACTGCCGCGGCTTTTCCTGGGCCTGGGGTCCGTTCATCTGCATGGGCATACGGCCGGTGCCAACCTGGAAGTCAACCGCAGCAGCACCCACGCCGACCAGCGAGGGGCCGTCCTTGGTTCCGCTGGCGCCCATGCCGTGGCAGGTGGCGCAGTTGGCGGCGAAAAGCTTGCCGCCCTCCTGGGCGTCGCTTGCGCTAAAGGTAGTGGTATCTGCCTTCGCCTGGTTGACCGTTGTGGCAACGGCGTAGAGCCCACCAGTGACGAGGAGTCCCATCAGCAGCAGCGCAATGGCTGCCAGTGGATGACGTCGCTTCTGCGAGAGTGCCTTCACGTGGTGGTTCCTTTATTCGATCCTGCGTCGGCTCCAAGAGCCGCTTCTTTAAAATTCATCCTCTTGTGGAACAAGAGTGGGTGCCGGGCTACTTCAGTACGTAGATGACCAGGAAGAGGCCGATCCACACAACATCCACGAAGTGCCAATAGTACGAGGTGACGATTGCCGAGGTCGCTTCGAAGTGCCCGAACTTCTTGGCGGCGTAGGCACGGCCAATAATGAACAGGAAGGCGATGAGGCCGCCGATGACGTGGAGGCCGTGGAAGCCGGTTGTGATGTAGAACGAGGAACCGTAGGCATTGGCCGAGAGCGTCACATGCTCGGACACAAGCATCGCGTATTCGGTGGTCTGCCCGGCAACGAAGAAGGAGCCCATGATGAACGTCAGGATGAACCATTCGTTCATGCCCAGCGGGTGAACTGCAGCACACCACCTCGACGGCGCGGCTCAAGTCGCTCGGCGGCGAAGACACCCATCTGGCAAGTGAAGGAACTCGACACAAGGACGATGGTGTTTACAAGCGCAAACGGGAAGTTGAGCTTGCCGGTTTCTTCCGCCCACAAGGCGCCGACGTGGAGCGCAGCGTGAAGTACATGGCGAAGAGACCGGCGAAGAACATCAACTCACTGGAAAGCCACACAACGGTTCCAACGGAAACCAAATTGGGGCGATTCAGCGTCGGGTGCGCCGGGGTACTGGGGGCATGGGTCGCAGATGTCACAAGGACATTATGTCTGTAAAAGTCCGGACTTCCCAATGCGAACCGCCATTTGGGGAGACTTTTTCTACAAACACGCGAATTCGCGCGGAAAAGTTCCCGGCGTCCTTAGCATTGGTCACGGAGCAGGGTGGATCGCTAGCATCAAGTGGTGACTTCACAGGCATCTGCAGAGCAGGCAAGCAACTCGTGGCCCGGACTCATCTCCGCATTGATCAACGGGCATGACCTCTCGGTCGGGAACACGGCATGGGCCATGAACACGATCATGTCGGGAGAAGCCGCCCTTCCCAGATTGCCGGTTTCCTGGTGGCCCTGCGCGCCAAGGGGAAACGGTGGAAGAGGTCACAGGACTGGTGGAGGCAATGCTCTCCAACGCCAAGCCCGTGAGCATTCCGGGTGAAAAGCTCGACATCGTAGGCACCGGCGGCGATCGACTCAACACGGTCAACATCTCGACCATGGCTGCCCTCGTGGCGGCCGGCGCGGGAGCGCGTGTCGTAAAGCACGGGAACCGGGCGGCATCGTCGTCGTCGGGCTCTGCCGATGTCCTGGAAGCCTTGGGCGTGAGGCTCGACTTGCCGATCGAACGCGTAGCCCGCAACGCCGAAGAGGCGGGAATCACCTTCTGTTTCGCCCAGGTGTTCCACCCGTCGTTCCGCCATACCGGTGTGGTGCGGGCGGAGCTTGGCATTCCCACGGCCTTCAACTTCCTGGGACCCATGACCAACCCGGCCCATGTCCAGGCTTCGGCCGTGGGTGTTGCCAACGCCACCATGGCTCCCTTGATCGCAGGGTCCTTGCACGGCGGGGGAGCCGCGGATTGGTATTCCGCGGGGAAGACGGACTAGATGAACTCACCACTACGGGTCCATCCACGGTATGGGAAGTCAGGAACGGGCAAGTGAGCGAGCAGCGGTTCTCGCCGGCGGATCTGGGGATCGCTGCGGCGACGGTCGCCGATCTTCGAGGCGGCGACGCCAAGGCGAATGCCGCCGTCGTACGCGAAGTGCTTGACGGGAAGCCGGGCCCGGTCCGGGACGCGGTGTTGCTCAACGCCGCCGCAGGCCTGGTGGCCTTCGACACTGCAGCCGACGGACCGTTCCTGGACCGCATGAAGTCGGCCTGGCTGCGGGCTGCGGAATCCATCGATTCCGGAGCAGCCATCCGGGTCCTCGACACGTGGGTGGGACTCACCCAAAGGTAGGCAAGGCGCCCGGCTTCAGGCGGTTACTGCTCGAAGCCCAGTGAAAACGCCGCGTCCAGATCATGCTGCGAGTAGGCCCTGAAGGCGATATGGGTGTTGGTGTGCACCACCGCGGGAACCTTGGAGAGCTTGTCGGCGATGACGTCCGCCAACTCCTCATGCTTCGCCACGCGCGCCACGGCAATAAGGTCCCATTCGCCTGTGACGGAGTAGACCTCGCTGATTCCTTGGATGGCGGAGATCTCCTCGGCCGTCTCCGGGATGCGTGAAGCGTCGGTCTTGATCAGGACAAAAGCGGTGATCACTGGGGGCGGCCTTTCCGAAGTGCGGCAGTGGACGTAGCAAGCCTAGTCCATCGGCCGGTGCTTAGGACCGGCGGCTCCGTCGACGGGCACGCACCACGAGGGCGATCACGGCGCGGTAGCCGAGGAGCAGAATCGCCAAGCTGATCAAGGCGACAATGATGAACGCGAGCACCACGGTCTGTCCGGTAGCCGCACGCAAAAGCATGCCCCGGCCACGGTTCCAATCCATACGCCGACGCCGGCCGGCCAGATCTGCAGGGGTGCCCGCCAGGCCCGCACGGCAAGCCATCCGATCGCGGCACCGGCAAGAAACGGCCATGCCGTGGAAAAGACCCCGGTCACCACATCGGCGCGCTGGTGTGCGTCGCGGCCGATGGCCGCGAAAACAAGAATGAGAATGGCGTCGGCCAGGCCGGCGATGAGGGCGGTGCGGGGCAGGGCGGGTTTTGCAGCAGGCATGGAAACGACACTATCCCGCACTGATGCCCGAACTCGAACCGAAAGTCCTGCGCATGCCACTAGGCTCTTAAACCGGCACCTCTTGAACCCGCACCCTTGAACCAGCACCTCTTGAACCAGGATCGAGTACCGCGGAAGATGTGGCTACGACACGTGAAGCGACGCCAACCACCGGAGGTGCAACATGAAGTTGATCCAGGTTGCTCAGCGGGCGGTGGACCTCGACCGGGCATCGGCGTTCTACTCCCGGTTGCTGGGCAGTGCGCCGAGCGGAAGATTCGATCCGCCCGGCCTGCTCTTCTTCGATCTCGACGGCGTCAGGCTTCTCCTGGATCTCGGCGCTCCGTCGTCGCTGATCTACCTCGACGTCCCGGATCTCCGGCTCTCTGTTGAAGACCTACGCGCCTCGGGAACGAAGATCGTCCAGGAGCCACAATTGGTCTACAGCCATGTCGATGGAAGCCTCGGGCCAGTTGGAAGCGATGAGTGGATGGCCTTTATCAAGGACAGCGAGGGCAACACAGTCGGGCTGGTCGGCCGGCAGACAAGCGGCAGCTAGGAAGCGGGGCCCCGGGAGCTGACAGCCGCCGTCGGGCAGGAAAAAGTTTGCCTGTAGATGGTCCCGGCGGGCGCTGTTAGCATGACGAAAAGGTAGCTGATCGTGCTGCCCCCAAACACCGAGGAGCCATGTAATGACCACGAACCTCAACCCCTACATCAGCTTTCGGGACAACGCCAAGGAGGCCATGGCCTTCTACCAGTCGGTCTTTGGAGGCGAGTTGACCCAAAGCACCTTCGCGGAGTTCCACGCGAGCGAAGACCCCGCCGAGAGCGACAAGATCATGCACTCGGCGCTCAAAACAGACAAGGGATTGCTGCTCATGGCCGCAGACACCCCCAATAGCATGGACTACAGCCCGGGAAACAACATCTCGGTGTCGCTCAGCGGCGACGACGAAGCAGAACTTCGCGGCTATTGGGACGGGCTGGTCGACGGCGGGACGGTCACCGTGCCGATGGAGAAGGCGCCGTGGGGAGACATCTTCGGGATGCTGACCGATAAGTTCGGCATTGCCTGGCTGGTCAACGTGTCGGGGGAGCAGCCTCAGTAAGCCAAGAACAGAAGCGCCCTCCGCCGCGCAATGCGGGACGGAGGGCGCTTTCTGTCTTATCGGCTATCCGACCGGGTTGGTCGTCTGGCACGTCTGGTCTTGGGCGGTCTGGGCAACCACGTCATTGGGCTTAGGGGCCGGAAGCGTCGGCTTGTTGCCTGCGGCGAAATCTTGCCCGGCGTAGAGCTGGACTCCCTGGACGCTGGCGACCTGCTGCACGCTCGTCGCCGGCAACCCGAACATTGCGGCGACGTCCGCGGCAACGTCGGCAAAGCCTGCACCGTAGTAGACCATGGTCTGCGGCCGGGAGTCGGCTTGGATCCTGGCCAGCTTCGTGAAGCCTCCGGCGGAGAGAAGCGCTCCGATCTCCTGGCTTCTGCCGGTCACGCCCGTTCCATTTGCAACGGTGATCGGTTGAAGCGCCTTGTCGTATCCGGCCTTCGACGTTTCCGTGGAGGGAGCAGGGGACGCCGCGGCGCTTGGTGCGGGCTGGCTGAGGTCGGGGCTCTTGGTCAGGGCAGCAAAGAAGTTGCCCGCAGCCGGTTGGTCGAGGTCGAGCCGGTTGGGATCGGACGAGGCAGGGACATTGGGCACGGTGATGAAGTTGACCTTGGCCGGGTCAATGTTTTTCAGCCTGCCCGCGATGGTCAAGAGGGCCGGGACCGAGGCGAGACCGTTGTCGACCGTGAGGTTCTTGGTGACCGTATCGGCGATGCCCAGCATCTTTTGGGGGTTTCCGAGCGTGCCGTCAGCTTTGAGCTTCCGCACGAGGGAACCAAGGAACGATTGCTGGGCCTTGATCCGTCCGAGGTCTCCGCCGTCGGAAAATGCATGGCGGGTGCGCAGGAAGGCAAGTGCCTGGTCACCTTCCACCTGTGAGGTGCCCTTGGGCAAATGCAATCCGGAGTCAGGGTCGTTGACGGCGGTGCTCACACAGACGTCGACGCCGCCGACGGCTTTGGATAGTTCGGTCACGGCGTTGAAGTCGGCCATCATGAAGTGGTCAACTTCCAAACCCGTGAGCTTGTTGACGGTGTCAACAGCGCAGCCGATGCCTGCCTCGGCCATCGCGCTGTTGATCATCGCATTTTGCCGTTCAGGGTATTGCTTGCCGGTTTTGTTGTCAGTACAGGCCGGCACGTCGACCAACAAGTCGCGCGGGAAGCTGATCACGTTGACATGGTTGTTGTCCGCGGAAATATCCAGCAACATCATGACGTCCGATTGGCCGTAGCCGGAGGATTGGTCCGTGGTGCCGAACTGCCCGTTCTTACCGCTCCTGGTATCGGTACCCAGAACGAGGATTTGGAGACGGTCCTTGCTGTCGTCCACCGGTCCTTCCGTCCTGACGCCACCGGCACCGAGTGCGGACGATGAGATGTTGGACTGAAGGCGCCATACCCAATACCCTCCAAACGCGATGACTGCGATCAGCAAGACGGCCACTGCGGCGCTGGTGATTTTGAACCAGCGGGGCGAACGGCGAAAGCTGAACCGCCGGCTGCGGGCAGCCAGTTTTCCCTGGCCCGGGTAGGCAACAGGGGGTGACTGACCCGGCTCCGGGCTGGGTGCATCGTGGCGAGTGACCAAAAGGAACTACCTCTCCAGGGGAAATACGGACGGCCCTATTGTAGCCGGGGCTCTGGGAAGCTTCCGTGAGGCCCGCGGCAGCAGGGCAGATCCCGCGCAATGATTCAATGGGAACATGACTCTGAGTTCACTTGCGGCGTTCGTCGGATTGTGCGTGATTTTGGCCCTCACACCGGCCCTGACTCGTTCCTCGTCCTGAGGTACAGCCTGTCGAACGTCAAGGCCGGCCTCTCGGCGGGCCTCGGGTCCTCGCTCGGCAGCATCTTCTGGGCAGGGCTTGTCGGCATAGGATTGGCGGCCCTTCTGGAGCAGTCGGCCGAGGCATACAGGGTAGTGAAAATCATCGGTCGCCTGTATCTGGTTTACCTAGGGATCAGCGCCTTTATCCACAGCCGGCGAGGACAGCCAGCCCACCAGGAACAGGACTCTGTCGAGGCGGGCCCCAAACTGCGTTCGACTTTCCTGGCGGGACTTGTTTCGTGCATGCTGAACCCCAAAGTGGCCTGTTTTTCCTCGCTGTGGTGCCCCAGTTCCTTCCTCCGGGGGAAGCGTCTTTTGGACTGACGATGTTGCTAGGAGTCATCGATTTCGTCATTTCGATGCTCTACCTCGGCGTCCTGTCCCTGGTGGCGACCAAAGCGGTTCTCTGGCTGAAGAGGCCATCTGTGACGAAAGCACTCGAACGGACGTCTGCCGCGATCCTCACGGCACTTGGCCTGGGGACTGCGGTTTCGGCAAACAGCTGAGCGGGGATGACGCACGCCTTTGCGTCATCCTTCTGATCATCGCGGCGTTTCTCGAGGGGCGCACCCGTTGCCGTCCAGTGCTTCCGCCGTCGGGCTCAATGCTCCGCGGCGACGGCCGGAACGCTGCGGTCAAACGCCGTCAGGAGAACCATCGAGGCGCCGATTGCGACCAGGATCCACGCCAAAGTGTGGAAACCGGCGTCGGTGGCGGACGGCCCGAAGGCGATGCCGATGAGGCTGGAGGAGCCGATCGCGCCCAAGTACATTGACGTCCGCAGCAACCCGGAGGCCACCGCGATCTCCGCGGCAGTTGTTTGCAGGTACAGCGCCGCCTGATTCGCGAAACTGCTGAAACCGTTGGTCAGGCCCAGCAGCAAGGTCATTCCAATGAGCAGCCCGACGCCGGAGCTGTGGTTCACGAGCAGCATCACGCCTGCGGACAGTGTCAATGCGACGCCTGCAAGGATCAACGGCCAGCGGACCCACGCCCGGCTGGAGACGACCCGTGCCACGACAATGCTCAGCAGGCTTAACGGAATCAGAATCAGCCCCACCGCCGCGGGGTTGAGCCCCATACTTTGTTCCATCCACTGGCTGGTCCCGTACATCGAGGCATACGTGGCCAGGGCGGCCAGGATCGTACGCAGGTAGGTACGCTGCAGCGGTCCGTTCCTGCCCAGCATCCGGACGTCGATCAGTGGACTGCCCGCACGCCGCTCCCGCAACAGCAGCACCCCCGCGAGCACCACGGCCAGCACCGCAAGCCACCAGGCCGGCGTCGTGAGCGCCGAGAGGAACACCAGCAGCGAGACAATCGCACCGGCGAAGAGGCGATCCCCGGCAGGTCCAGCATGGTGAGCAGGCTAACCAGGCCCTGTTTGCGCACCGGCGCGTCTTTCGCTACTCCAAGCAAAGTGAAGGTGAAGGCCAGCAGGGCCAACGGAATGTTGAGTGCGAAAAGGGCCCGCCAGCCGAGCGCGCCGGCCAGCACTCCGCCGAGCGGCAAGCCGACGACGGCGGTCACCTGGGCCGCGATCGAAAAGTTGCCCAAGACGCGGCCCGGTACGCCAATGCCGGACTCGTCGGCCCGCCGGCGGACCAGCGCCATCGCCGTCGGGTAGCACGCTGAGGTTCCGATGCCGATGAGTGCCCGCGAAATGAGCAGCACGCCCAGGTTGGGCGCCAGCACTCCGACGACTCCGGCCAGCAGAAGGATAGCGACGCCGGAAAGGAACACCCGCCTGGGCCCGAAGAGAACGGAGAGTTTCCCCATGGTCGGTTGGGCCACTGCGCTGCATAGATACAGGACGGAAATGAGCCCGGCGGTGGCGCCCGGACTCGACCGGAAGTCAGCCCCGATGCCCACCAGCGCGGTGGCCATCATCGAACTGTTGATCGGGTTCAGGGTGGAGCCAAGCAGCAGCGGTGCCGTGAACCTCCAGCCGAGCGGGTTTGACGGCGGGTTCCGTGGCCTGCAGCCGGAGCGCCGGCCGCGTTCCGTGGGGAGTCAGCCCTCGGCTGCCCGTGTCAGCTGAGGGGCTCGATGGTTGGGCGGCGTCCCGCGCGGTCACGACCGGGTGGCTTTGAGAACGTCCAGGATTTCCTGCGTCGTGCCGGTCTCGCCCAGCCGGGGAAAAATCGTGCTGACGGAGTTTTCGTGGGCGTTCATGGTCAAATCAGTCATCGCGTCGAGTGCGAGGGTGACGTTAAAGCCGGATTCGTGGGCGCTCCGCGCAGTGGATTCCACGCCAATGCTCGTGGCGACACCCGTCAGGACAACTTGCGTTACTCCGAGGTCTTCCAAGAGCGTGCCAAGACCGGTGTTGGTGAAGGCGCCCCAGGTCTTCTTCGTGACAAGGTGATCGCTCGGTTGCTGGTTCAGTTCGGGCAGGAGTTCGGCGAAATCGGCGGGGAACTCCCTTCCTGCAGTGCTGCCTTGATCTGTCCGGCCCGGCGCGCCGCCGGTGACGTTCACCAGTACCACGGGCAGTCCGTGGCTGCGGAAGGCGTCAGCCAGTGCAGCGGAGTTCCGCACGATTGGCTCAAGGGGATGAGCCTTCGGGACGCAACGATTCCCCGCTGAAGGTCAACGATGATGAGGGCGGTCTGTGGGTCCAACGTGGTGATGGGCATGGGTATCACGGCTCCAGAAGGCGTTTGAGTAGGTGGATAGCGCCGGGCAAGCGTTCCTGCTCGTCCGGCGTGAGTTTGGACTGGATGGTGCGGTAGAGCCAATCAGCTTTGGCCGCCCGGCTGGCGCTGATGCTCCTCCGGGCTTCGGTTGTGAGGGACAAGATCCGCTGGCGGCCGTCTGCCGGATCAGGGCCGCTCTCAACGAGTCCTGCGCTGGAAAGGGCGGAAATGATGGCGCCCATGGACTGGGGACGCATTCCCTCTGCGCGGGCCAGCGCGGACAGGGTGGCCTGACCGTCACGATCCAAATGGATCAACACGGCCTTTTGCGCATTCGTCAGGTTGTCCACTTGGGTCGGGTTGTCCACTTGGGACTGCTCACGCAGCCGCCTGGTCAACTGGCCAATGAGGACACGAAGCTCCGCGGCAGCTTCGAGCATGCCCGTCGCGTCTGTATCCGGGTGGGGTTCATAACAACGACGCTAGCAGATAGTAAGGCAAACTGAAAAGGTTGCCTTACTATCCTGGTTTTGTGGGGCCTGGACTGGTTATGTGGGCTCGGCGATCTCCACAGCTTCGCCACTCACGACAATTCCGCCTTGCGGGGGAATATCGACCATGAGGACACTCGGGCGGCCGACGTGGCTGCCTTGGTGCACAATCACTCGGGTTGGGGTCTGCACGAGCGAAAGCAACCGGAGGTATGCGCCGAAAGCCGCGGCGGCTGAACCTGTCGCCGGATCTTCAGTGATGGTTCCCACGGGGAAAAGGTTGCGCGAGTCGAACTCGCCGCCAGCAATCTCGCAGAGCGTCGTGACGGTGCCGGCCCAGCCCTGGGCATCCATCAGCGCGCGCATGGCATCCGGGTTGAACACGTAGGAGTCGAAGGTGCTCCGTTCGGCGAAGACCAGGATGGGGTGCCAGTTTCCGGCGAAAGCGACCTTCGGAGGGTAGCCCGGGTGCAGTTCGCTTTGGCCCACGCCGAGCAATCCGAGCAGGGAATCCAGGACGCCGTCGGAGAACTCGGCAATTTGGGTTCCACGCTCGTGAAGCTTGCCGTGGCCTCAGTGCCGCGGCCCGCCGTCTCAATCACCACGGGCCCTACCTCGGTGTCGAATACAAAGGTTCCCGCACCGTCGCGTCCTGAGAGCGCGACAGCCAAAGCGATAGTCGCGTGGCCGCAAAACGGTACCACGGCGATGGGGGAGAAGTACCGCACACGGTTTCGGCGGGCGTCCCCGTCAACGGCCATCTCGGTGACAAAGACCGTTTCCGCGTACCCGATCTCAGCCGCGATTGCCTGCATCCGTGAGTCGTCCAGGCCGCTTGCATCCAGGACCACTCCTGCCGGATTTCCTCCTTCGGGGGTATCGGTAAAGGCGGCATAGCGCAGCACATCCGGGGTCTGTTCCATCCGGATATCGTCGCACGGAAGCCGCCGCCATGACCGAATTCAGCGTTCGACGGCGCTACCGGGCAAAGGGCGTAAAGGCTTGGGAGAATGAGGGCACGTAGCGTGGATCCAGAAGGGGTCCGCGGCCGTTGTTCGACGGGGTGAAACGACATGAGGTTGACGACAACGACCAACGTCTCAGTGGACGGCGACCTGCTGGTCCCGGGCAGCGGCGTCCTGGTCCGATGGCTGCTCGCCAACGACTTCGTCGACTAACTCGATTTGCTCACCTATCCCGTGATCGTCGGCCAGGGCACACGGTTGTTCCCCGAATCCGGTCCGGACCGGGCGCTGGAGCTGCTCAGCTCACGTACGACGCCCCGGGGCATCACCATCCAGAGTTATCGACCCGCCGGGTGTCCGGAGTACGCAACATCCACGGTGGATCCGGAGGATGTGTTCTGAGGCAGCCGGTGTGTGGCAAGCGTTGCGGCGTGAATATGGACTCGAAACGATCGCGGTTTGGATCCTGGTGGGGGAGGAGCCCCATGCTGGACCAGCGGAGCCCCGCCGGGAATTCCGTCTGGTGGGCAGCGTAACGCCACAACGAGCGCCTGCTATTTGCTTTTGAAGCTGAGCGTGTCCGCTCCAGCCGTCCAGGTCAGAGTGTCCTTCACGAACGACATTTCTATGGGGCGACTGAGGAATTGCGTGACCCATTGCTCCTGAGCAGAAGACTCGCCGGCGCAGCCCATTGCTCCAGCCGCGAGTTTGCCGAGTGTGAGGGTGTTCGCTGTGATGGTCGCCGGTCCACTGATCGGATTGCACGGGGTTTTCGCCGCGAACTGAAGCACCCCGTTGACGGAATACAGTTCCACTCTCAGCCCGCCTGCCGCCACCCAAGGCAGGGTGACGCCGTCGGATGTCCCCGAAATGCTGACGTATTGCGAACATGGGGCGGACGGCAGGAACGACGTGCACGTAACCACTGGAGGCGTGGAAACGGTCGGGGAAAGCGCTGGGACGTCCGGCCTTGTTTCGCCTACCGGGCCCGATGCACAAGAAGTCATTAGCAGGACGAAAAATAGTAGGCGAAAAGTGTTTTGCCACAATCGTGAATGCTTCATCGAATCCCCCTGAAGATGGAAGCTGATCGGAGCGTATACGTGGTCGGCGGCTTTGTCACTGGGCTTCGTTCGCCGGTTTGGTTGCCACTGCGCCCGGGGAGAAGCGGGGGTCTGGCAGGACCGATTTCGGCACCTGTGCGGCCGTCGGAAGAAGCGGATGTATTCGCAGAAACGGGCGAACGGTCTTTCGCAACTTTACATAATGTAGATTATCGGCGTTAAAACCACGAGAGTGGGAGTAGCTGTGAGAACCCGTTCCTTTGTCGATTGCCAACCGGTCCAGCCGCTCGGTGAGCTCAGCGAAACGGACAAATGGGCTCCTACTAGAACTAGTAGCCCATCGCCTCAATTTGTGACGCAGAAGCTTTGAAAACCCGGAAACCGGTCGAGGAGCAGCTCCCGGAAAACAGCCGATGCCCCTCAAAACGTCCACATTTCCACGCCCTGCCATTGTCAACGGCATCTTCGTCGCCAACAATGAAGCATGCCGGTCTACGTGAGGTCTCTGGAAACTGCCGTACCGCCCACAGTGCTTGTGCAACCACAGGCGCGCGACGTTTTTGCATCTCAACCCGGCCTGACACGGCTTGGATCCCGGCTGGTGCGAACCTGTTTTGATTCAGCAGCAATCGATACCCGATTCACCGCCGTCGCCGAATTGTCCCTTGATAACCACTCCGAGAATCCCTCGTTCTTCGACCCTGCCACGGGCCGTGTACTTAGCCCCAGCACCAAAGTCCGCAACGAAATCTTTGCCGTCGAAGCCACCAAATTGTTCATCGAGGCCGCCAAGGCCGCCGTCGGGAAATGTCCCGATATCGATTTACTTGACATAACCCATGTCATCACTGTTTCCTGCACGGGATTTTTCAATCCCGGCCCCGACTACAAAGTAGTCCGGGCCTCGGACTCAGCCCGGCGGTACAGCGCTATCACCTCGGCTTCATGGGTTGCTACGCCGCGTTCCCCGCCCTCCGCGCAGCCCGGCAGTTCTGCCAGGCCGACCCCTCTGCCGTCGTCCTCGTCATCTGCGTGGAGCTTTGCTCGCTCCACGTCCGGACCTCAAACGATCCGGACACCATCATGGGCTCGGCGATCTTTGCGGACGGCGCGGCAGCCGCCGTCGTAACTTCCCGCGAACCCGAAGGGCCGGACCCGGTGATCAGGCTCGATCACTTCGAGACAGTCCTGACGCCAGTCGGCGAAGAGGCCATGGCCTGGAACATCGGAGACGAAGGATTCGAAATGGTTCTCGGCACGTACGTGCCCCACATCATCGAGGAACACATCACAGGCGCGCTCGAACCGTTGCTTGCCCGGACCCTCCCTGGCAGGACTCCCCTACCGGGACATTACACATTGGGCCATCCATCCCGGCGGCCGCAGCATCCTCGACAAAGTCGAATCGAAGCTTGAACTCACCGAAGAACAGATGATTCCCGCCCGCGACGTCCTTCGCGACTACGGCAACATGAGCAGCGCCACTGTGCTCTTCGTCTTGAAACACATCCTGGGACAAACTCCGGCAGAGCGGGAGGAACGCATCTGTTCCATGGCATTCGGCCCGGCCTCACGGTGGAGACGGGACTGTTCACCAGGGTTTCCCCGACTCTGTGATGCCGGGTCTCTGATGCTCGCCCACCCCCGCGCTGGCGGCTTTCTCGGCGAACGGGATGTGACCGCGGTGGAAGACATGGACCGTCCCGATTGCGAGCTTGACCGGCTCAACCGGAGTTACGCGCGGTTTCCGATCGTCAACGCCGTAGTTTCCGGCTGGCGGGCCACCTACAGCTCACGGATCAAGCCTTTGCTCACGACGGCGGTGCCCACCACGGTCCTTGACATCGGCTGCGGCGGTGGAGACGTCGCCCGTAACCTCGCTCGTCGTGCCGCGGCGGACGGCTATCAGCTGGAAATCACCGGAATCGACCCGGACGAGCGCGCCTTCCAGTTCGCCAACTCCGCTCCGCCGGTGGAGGGCGTGAGCTACCGGAAGGCCCTCAGCTCGGAGCTCGTGTCAGAAGGTCGCACATTCGACGTCGTTATTTCCAACCATGTCCTGCACCACCTGACCACCCCGGAACTCGCCTCGTTCCTTCACGATTCCGAGCAGCTTTGCCGCCGGATTGCCCTCCACAACGACCTCAAACGCAGCCGCATGGCCTACGCACTTTTCTGGGCAGGATCCTGGCCCCTCGGCATCGGTTCCTACATCCACGGCGACGGCCTCACGTCCATCAGGCGCAGCTATACCGCGGCGGAACTTCGTGCGGCCACTCCCCCGGCCTGGACGGTTGAACCGAGCGGCTTGTGGCACAGCCTGCTGGTCTACCGGCCCGGCGAGGTCCGTGATGTTTGACGTCGTGGTGGTTGGAGCCGGACCTGTCGGGCTATGTATGGCAGCCCTGCTGCTGCAAAACGGGCACCGCGTCGCGGTTCTCGAAAGGCGCGCGACGTCGGGCCGCCAGACGCGCGCCATAGGAATCCATCCTCCCGCCCTGGCGGCCTTGGACGCAGTAGGTGCCGCACATCCCTTGGTCTCTTCCGGGGTCCGCATCACCCACGGTGCGGCTTACAGCGGTGGCAGGAAAGTTGCCGACATGGACTTCGCCCGCCCCTCCGCCGAGTACCCCTTCATCCTTTCCGTTCCGCAATACCTCACCACCCACGCCCTCGAGTCCAGGGTGATCGACCTCGATCCGGGAGCCCTCCACCGCGGGGTGCAGGTTGAGGAAGTCGTCGACGACGGCGGACACCTGCGTCTGCGGGGACAGAAATCGGGGCTCCGGTGGAATTTCTAGGCCGCTTCGTCGTGGCCGCCGACGGTGTCCATTCCGCCGTCCGTGAGGGACTGGGTTTGGAGCCGCGTCTCCGCACCTATCCCGACTACTACGTCATGGGCGATTTCCGGGATGACTCGACGTACGGCGACAACGCCGTCCTCTTCCTTGAGCCCGGAGGAATCGTGGAGTCCTTCCCCTGCCCGACGGCATCCGCCGGTGGGTGGTCCGGCTTGGCGCGCCGTGCCAGGAACCCACTCCCCATGCGCTCGCCGCACTTATCAAGAAGCGGACCGGCAGCGCGGTGGATTCCGCAAGCAATACGATGATCAGCGCGTTCGGCGTCACCTCCCGGATGGTCTCCCGCATGATCCACGGACGGGTCGCCCTGATTGGAGACGCCGCCCATGAGATCAGCCCGATCGGCGGCCAAGGGATGAACCTGGGCTGGTTGGACGCCGTTGCCTTGGCGCCGATCATCAGCGAAGCATTGCGAACATCCGCGGGAGCCCTGCCACCAAGGAACTCGCTGGATTCGAGCGGGACCGGCAGCGTGCAGCGAAGAAAGCCATCTGGCAGGCCAGCCTCAACATGGCGCTGGGCCGCCCTTGCCCCCGAAGGTCCTCAACGCAAGGAACGCGGTGATCGGCCGAGCCATCACCTTGCCGATGTTCTCGGAGCTTGTTGCCCGTAGATTCACGATGCATTGACACTAAGCTCAATCCATGGACTTTGAGACCCGCCCTCTGGCTGCCGGCCGGACACCACGTTTACTGCCTCGGAAATCCGCAGCGCAGTCCAGGACTTGCTCGGCCTCGAAGGCCTCCCGCCCATCGTGCAGGTCGGCCATCCCGTGCTGCGCCAGCGCGCCGCGCCCTATGACGGCCAGCTCGACGACACCGAACTGGCGCAACTGGTCGAGCGGATGCGGGATGTCATGCACGCCGCTCCCGGTGTGGGCCTCGCCGCACCGCAGCTCGGCATCCCCTTGCAGCTGGCCGTGCTCGAAGACCATTTCGATGTTGACCCTGTGGCCTCGGAGATCCGCCAAAGGACACCGCTGGGCTTCTTCGCGATACTGAACCCCGGCTACGAACCCGAGGGGACTGCAACGGCGTCGTTCTACGAAGGCTGTTTGTCGATGCGCGGATTCCAGGCCGTGGTCACACGGCACCGCGATGTCCGCCTGCATTATCAGCGTCCCGACGGCAGTGCAGCCTCGGCTGGATTCTCCGGATGGCAGGCCCGGATAGTCCAGCACGAGACCGACCACCTGCAAGGCGGACTCTATGTGGACCGCGCCGAGCTGCGGTCCCTGGCGAACGATGCAGAATACTCAGCACATTGGGCGTACCCCGGTATCGACGAGGCACGCCGCGGGCTTGGTTTCCTCAATCCGTAGCTGAGCCGGCCTCGCGGGGCCGGTTTGCTGCTGAAGGCAGGTGCCTTGCCCACCACGCGAGGATCTGCTCGAAACGCTGTCGCCTGTGGTGTGGCGTGCCCGAGCGCGATAGTTCGTGATCTTCACCCGGGAAGAGGAGCAACGCCGTCTCCACGCCTTGCGCCTTGAGGGCGGCAAAGTAGCGCTGGCCCTGTTCAACCGGGCATCGGAGATCGTTTTCGCTGTGGACTACCAGCGTGGGTGTCCGGACTGCGGTCACCACGGCCATGGGGCTTTGGGCCGCCATCTGTTCCAGCGAGCCGCCCGTGTATTGGCCACCGAAGAACCATCCAATATCCGATGATCCGGCAAAGCTGACGGGGTCAAGGAATCCGCGCTCCACGATGGCTGCCTTGAAGCGGTGTTCGTGGCCGATGACCCAGGCCGTCAGGTATCCGCCGTAGGACCCGCCCATGATGCCGATCGATTCCTTGTCCATCGCGGGGAAGGCTTCCACGGCACCATCCAGGAAGGTGAGTACATCCGCCATGTCCACGGTGCCCATCTTTTCCTTGATGGCCCCGCCGTGCGCCTGGCCGTACCCGGCGGAACCACGCGGGTTGCACATCAGCACGGCGTATCCCGCCTCTGCGTAAACCTGGGCTTCGTCGAAGAAGGCTCCCGTGTACTGCGCGAAAGGGCCGCCGTGGATGGTGAGCAGCACGGGGTGCAGGCCTGGCCCCTCCGGCAGGACCGCCCAGCCATGGACCGGGTAGCCGTCAGGGCCGGTGGCTGTGAACTCGTGCGGTTCAAGAATGGCTGCTTTGCCTCGGAGCGCCCTGGCGAAATCGGTGAGCACCCGGAATTCACCGTTCTCCAGAACGCCGAGCTCACCGTTGCTGAACGCGTCACCGAAAGAGACAGACACGATGTCTCGCACCGCGGAAGCGCCGATCACCACCCGGGGCCCCTCGACGAGGACCTCGGTCCCGCCGTCGGCCGTCCAGCGGATCAGTTGCACGTTCCCACGAGTCGTGTTGGGCGCCAGCACCCCATCCGCTCCGACGGTTTCGAGGGGGCAGCCAACGTCCTGGTTTTCGACGTCGCTCAGCATCGTCGCCTTGCCACCCCGGACCGGCATGACATATAGCGCTGTGTTCCTCGCGACGAAATCCAGGCCGTCATCGCCGAGGTCCTGTGCCGTAAAGAACAGCCATTCGCCGTCCACGGACTCGCAGACTTCCAGGACAGACTGCGGTGCAGCGTCCGGACGCAGCGCGGTGATGTCCCCTCCCGCGGCGGGGACACGATAGATACCCGAGGCGAGATCGGCGTCGTGGCCTTCGTGAAGCGAGGCGACGAAGTAAACGCTCTCGCCGTTGCGGCTGAACGACGGCGAGGTGTGGTCGACGTCGCCGGAGGTCAACTGCATGGCCCGCGGCACCAGGCTCGCGGCCTCTGGCCCGAGGGCTTTAGCGGCCCTCCCGGCGGGGCCACCGGCGGTTCCGCTCCGGGCTCGGGAACGTCGACGACGAACAGTTGCGCGGGCTTGTCGGCGGTGTAACCCAGTCCATTGAGCCTGTATTGGTTGTCGGTGATCAATCGGGGTCTTCGCTGCCCGGCCCGACGCCGTCAACCGTTCCGTAACGGCCTTCCTCGGGAACCCGCGAAGAGAAAACAATCCTGTGAGAATCGGGTGCCCAGGAAAAGTCCGAGACACCCAGTTTCTGCTCAGTGATCGCTTGCGGTTCCCCGCCGTCGGCCTCCACCACGTGCAGTTGCGGCTTGCCGTCCGGCGTCGCCCTGAGGAATGCCAATACCGTACCGTCGGGCGAGAATGCCGGTGCGGTGTCCCGGAACCCACGGGTTATCCGACGGGGCGGGATCGCAGGGTCAAAAGGAACGCTCCAAAGCTGCCCGACGTACGCATCAGCATCGAAATCGGGCCGCGTTACGGACACGACGGCGCGGGTCCCATCGGGATGGGCGGCGGGAGCAGAGACGGAATTCAGCAGCGGGAGTTGTTCGGCTTTCACGCTGGTGAGCCTAGCGGCCGCCACGGCGTGACGATATCTGCCACTCCGGCCGCCGTAGGATTGTCCCTATGCTTTCCGACGCCGTCCCTTCCCTGCGCTGCCCGGTCTGCAGGGGTCCTTTTGGACTAAGCGGGGCGGCGCCGCTTTCCCTGGTTTGCGTCGCCGGCCACAGTTTCGACGCCGCCAAACAGGGCTATTTCAACCTGCTCACGGGAAAGGGCACCGTCTTCGAGGCGGACACGGCAGAGATGGTCGCGGCCCGCGACGATTTCCTGGGCGCGGGCCACTACGCTCCGCTCGCCGAAGCCATCGCGGAGGAGGCGGCTCCGGTCCTGTCGGTACCGGGCTCCCTGGTCCTCGATTCGGGGACAGGCACCGGCCACTACCTGCGGACAGTGCTGGAACGCACTCCTGCGGCAGCCATTGGCATCGATATCTCGAAGTTCGCCCTCCGCCGGGCCGCACGGCTGAATCCCGGCGCCGTCAATCTGGTGTGGGATATCTGGCGACCACTGCCCATCGCCGACCACTCCGTGGATGCCATCATCGTGGTCTTCGCGCCGCGGAACCCCCGGAATTCGCCCGCGTCCTGCGTCCAGGCGGCCGGGTGATCGTGGTGACTCCGCGCAACGGACACCTTGGGGAGATTGCGGAACGCACCGGAATGCTCAACATTGAGCCGGGAAAAGAAGAACGACTTACCGAGTCCATGCAGGAGTTCTTCACTCTCGCGGACACCATTCACCTCGACGTGGACCTCAAGCTCGGTGGGCGGGACATCGCCGATGTCGCCTTCATGGGACCGGCGGGTCATCACCTGGAACGCGCCGCCCTTCTGGCGTCAACGGCCTCGGAAACGTCCGTTCAAGCCACCGCGAAGTTCACCCTCAGCGTTTTCACAGCGCCGTAGCAAGGCGCCTAACGGGAACCTTCGCGCCGGGCTAGGATGGAAAAATAGCGACTGTGATCTTGCCGACGCTGCAGTCCGGATCAGGCCGGCTGCCGCCGCAAGTCCGGAAACAGGGGAACGATGTTTGAATGGCTTGGCAGCAACTGGTGGGCCCTCTGGCTCACGGTGTTTCTCGCTTTCGCCGTGGTGGAGATGCTGACGCTCAGCTTCTTCTTCATCATGCTCGGGCCGGCGCGCTGGCTGCACTCGTCGCTGACCTTGCCGGAGCCGATCTGTGGTTGCAGATTGTGGTCCTCTGCATCGTGTCCCTGCTGATGATCGCGTTCGTCCGTCCTATCGCACTCAAGCATCTGCACAAAGGGCCCGCCGAGCAACGCACCAACGTGGACCGCTTGATCGGCCAATCGGCGCTCGTCATGGAGCCCGTCAGCGCGACGGCGGGACTCGTCAAAATCGGTGGCGATGTGTGGAGCGCCCGCAGCGCGGCGGAAATCATCGACGCCGGCCAGACCGTGCAGGTCACCAGGATTGACGGCGCGACGGCGGTAGTCGCCCCGACAGCGGAAAACAGCCCGCACTAGCAGCGTCCCGCCATGGCTTACGCCACGACGTTCGACGACGAGCGTTCGGCGACTGGCGACCGGCATTTTGCCGCACACATACCGCATCAAAAACGTAACTGGGGAATGAAGGAGATGTATGGACAGCTTGGGAGGAACTGCAGCCGCGATCGTGCTGCTAGTTCTCGTCATATTCGTGATTATCGTTTTGGTCCGCTCGATCAGGATCATCCCGCAAGCGCGCGCCGGCGTCGTGGAACGCCTCGGTAAATACCAGCGCACGCTCAACCCCGGCTCACCATCCTGATCCCGTTTGTCGACCGCTTGCTGCCGCTGTTGGACCTTCGAGAACAAGTGGTTTCCTTCCCGCCGCAGCCGGTGATTACCGAAGACAACCTGGTTGTATCGATCGACACCGTGGTCTATTTCCAGGTCACGGATCCCCGGGCAGCGACCTACGAGATCGCCAACTACATCCAGGCTGTTGAACAGCTGACCACCACGACGCTCCGTAACGTCGTGGGCGGCTTGAATCTTGAAGAAGCACTCACTTCGCGCGACCAGATCAACGGCCAGTTGCGCGGGTCCTGGACGAAGCCACGGGACGCTGGGGAATCCGCGTTTCCCGCGTGGAGCTCAAGGCAATCGACCCGCCGCACTCCATTCAGGACTCAATGGAGAAGCAGATGCGGGCCGAGCGCGACCGGCGTGCTGCGATTCTGACGGCCGAAGGCACCAAGCAATCGGCGATCCTCACGGCCGAAGGCCAACGGCAAGCGGCAATCCTGGCTGCAGAGGGTGACGCGAAGGCAGCCATCCTCCGCGCAGATGGCGAAGCGCAGGCCATTCAGAAGGTCTTCGACGCCATCCATAAGGGCAACCCGGATCAAAAGCTGCTTGCCTACCAGTACCTCCAGACCTTGCCGAAGATTGCGGAGGGCTCATCCAACAAGCTGTGGATCATCCCGAGCGAGGTCGGTGAGGCCTCAAGGGCATCGGCGGAGCGCTCGGTGGCGCCAACGGCGGATCCGGTGTCGCTGACCTGTTCAGCGATTCCAAACAAGAACCGTCCGCGTAACTACCGACAGTTTGAACGGGGACCGGCCACAATCTCTCTGGCCGGTCCTCTTCGCTTTGTCCTGTCAGCTTCGATCCGCGTATAATGGTGTATTTGTCCGGCCGGTTCAATCCGAACGGAACATTAACGCTTGGTCAGGCGTTTCATCTAGTGATGCAACGTGTGCAGACAGTAGTCCGGGCGACGCCTCGCGGCGTCCGGCTAGCGCGGAGCATGGTTCCGCGAACAGACAGAGGGAGTAATCATGAGCGATCGCAGCCTGCGGGCATGCGTCTTGGCGCCCAGAGCATGGAAACCGAATCCGGCGTGGAGCCGGCGCCGCGTCAGAGGGTTGAATACCGCTGCGCGGACGGAGAGCAGGTCTTCGTTACCTTCTCCTCCGAAGCCGAGATCCCTCCTGTCTGGGTTTCCAAGACCGGCAAGGAAGCGCTCCTGGTTGATGGTGAACGCCCCGTTGACACCAACGAGAAGGCCGTCCGCACCCACTGGGACATGCTGCTGGAACGTCGCAGCCTCCCCGAGCTCGAGCAGATCCTCGAAGACCGCCTGAACATCCTGCGCGAACGTCGCGGGGAACGCCGCTCGGCATAACGCCGCAATTCCCAAAGGGCGCCGTTCCTCAGCGGACAGTTGCCGAGGGAACAGTTTCACGATAAAAGTCCGGGTCCGCACTCTTCAGAGTGCGGACCCGGACTTTTCCGTTGCATTTAGTGCATCTTCGTGGCTTCCGGTGGTTGGGTGGCCCATTCGGTCTCGGTGGCCCGCATCCAGGGATATGGCAGGAGTTCGGCTAGACCGACAGTTCCAACCTCTCCCCCGGCATCAACCAGGACCGTTGCCCCGGCTCCGTAGTTCCGCAGCAGCTCCCGGCAGACGCCACAAGGATTCGTGACCTGCGGTTCTCCGTGTTCGTCCATGCTGACTGCGACCGAGGACTCGATGGAGGCTTCCTGGGCAATGCGGGCATTGGCGAGGGCGCTGGATTCGGCACACACGTTGATTCGTTTGGAACCGATGTGAAGGCCCAGATAGATCGCCCCTGACGCGCCCCGCATCGCGGCAGCGACACGATGGTTCTCGCTGTGATGAGCCGTGAGGAGCAGTTGGCGGGCCGCGGTGTAGAGCTCTACGTCGGACTGACTGAGGTCAAACGAGATCACGTTCCTAGCTTCCAATGAAGATGCCGCTCTTCCTGCGTGCCAGCAGGTAGAAGACAATGCTCAGCACGGACAGCACCGCGACGTAAACCGGGAAGATCCACGATGCATTCATGGACTGGAGCCAGACCAGGAGATAGGAAGCCGTACCACCGAAGACGGCCACACCAATCCCGTAACCAAGGGAAGTTCCGGCGCCTCGGCATGATTTGGGCATCAGGGAACTGGTGACGACGTTGTACAAGGTCATGTTCAGGACAAGGACAACCGAGCCGCCCAGGAGGACCGCGGCGAACCCGCCGATGCCCGGACGGACGTACATCAGCATCAGGAAGACCGACGGGATCGACAGTGCGCGGGTGATCAGGAACCACTTCGAAATCGACTTGCCGTCTGCGAACTTGCCGACTACCAGGCTGCCGACAACCAGCACGGCTCCAAGAATGGTGGTGAGGGCGAAGACAGCGGTGGCGTCTTCTTTGAAGCCGCTGCGGGCCGCGGTGGGCAGGCCGGTATTCCAGGCGTAGTTGTAGGCTTGCGCTGCTCCAACCACGAAGGTTATGGCCAGCACGCTCAGCCAATGCTTGCGCACGCCGCCCAAACAGCTTTGGAGGAGTTCTCCGCGAGCTCCTCGGGCCGCATGGTTTCCGGAAGAGTGCGCCGAAGGTAGACCACGATGAAGCCGAAGATCGCTCCCACGATGAAGGGAACACGCCAGCCCCAGTCGGCCATGACAGCCCCGCTCAGCATCAGGCTGCACAGGTAGCTGACCAGCGAAGCGAGGAGAATGCCCGAGTTGACGAAGAAGGAGATGATGCCCGCGACGAACCCTTCGCGTCCCACGGGAACCAGTTCGACGGCGTGCGCGGTGGAAAGCGGAGCTTCAACACCGGTGGAGATGCCCTGCACGATGCGGCAGACCAAGAGGATGACGCCGGCGGCGCCGCCGATCTGCTGGTACGTCGGACACAGGGCGATGATCAGCGTGGTGATTGCCATCATCATGATGGACCAGAGCATCACTTTTCGACGGCCGATTCTGTCGGCGAAAGTACCGAGCAGGACGCCGCCCAAGGGACGGAAGGCGAAGCCGACGGCGAAGACGGCCAGGGCGTTAAGCGTTGCGGCGGTGGGGTCCTGCGAGGGGAAGAACTTTGGCCCGATGAAGGCCGACAGGAGTCCGAAGACCATCCAGTCGTACCACTCAAGGGTGTTCCCGAGTCCGAGGCCCAGCAGCCCACGGCGGATTTCCGGAGAGAGCCGGGATTTCCGGGCGCTTTCCGGCCATTCTTGACGACAGTGTCAGTCATGATTCTTTCCTTCCTCCGCACCTTCGCGGTGCGTGAGGGTACGGATCACCGTTGACATCCAGGGGAATCGACGGTGATCGAAACTATCATTTTGGCTTGGTCCGGCAAGGCCGAACCAGCTCACCTCATGGGAAGCGAGTTAGCCCAGATAGCTACGCGTGCCTCTTCGTAGCGCTTTGAAGCAAACGGGGACACCCAGTCCCGTAAGAGGGAGCGTGGACGGCTTGCTTGGGTGCCGCAGGATCAGTAAGGGAAATACGAGGGTGGACGTGGGGCCGGGCTGGCCTTCCGCCAGAAGGCTGAAGCGCCAACGTCTCTGATCGTGTTGCAAACTTCCCCAAGTGATGCGACTCACTTAACTATATTGAAGATATTCACCAGGTCAATGCTTTTTGGTAAATAGCCTTCGTTGCCCGCGTGCATTGAAGAGTCTGCCGCGGCAGCGGCGTCAGTGAACCCGGAGAACGAGAAAATTTCACCGAACCATTGATTCGCTAAAATTTTCACTATAGTTATGTGAGTCAGCTCACCGAGAGAAAGCTGGATCATGACCAACGAGATCATCACGGCATCCTCACCTGCCGGCACGAGCGCGCTTCTGGCAACTGTCGGCAACAAGGTCCGCACGATGCGCAAGGACAAGGGGATGACCCTGTCCAAACTCTCGGAAATCACCGGTCTCAGCCCGGCGATCGTCAGCCAGATCGAACGCGGGCTGGCCAACCCATCATTCACCACCTTGGCGCAGCTGGCTCACGGCCTGGACATTCCTGTGGGGAAGTTCTTCCTCGGCCAGGAAGAAACCAGGTCGCCGGTTGTCCGCAAGTCCGAGCGGCGAAACCTCAAAGGCGTCACCAAGAAGTCCGTGGGAGAGGCAGTCTATGAACTCCTGACCCCGGACCTCAATGGCGCCTTGGAGGCCCAATGGATCGTGAGTCCGCCAGGCCACGACACCAGCGCCACTCCTTTCCGCCACAGCGGCGAGGAGTTCGGCATCATCTTGTCGGGAAAGAAGGACATCTTCCTCGACGGCGAGTGCTACACGCTTGAGGCGGGCGATTCGATCACCTTCTCCTCGGATACGCCTCACTGGTACAAAAACAGCTACGAAGAGGTATGCGTAGCTATCTGGGTCAACGCCCCTCACGTATGGTGACCAGCCGGCGCTAGCCGCCGCTCGCTCCCATACACGTACGGACCCTTGGACGTCCGTTCGCAAACATCTCAATCTTCCGTGTCCAGGTCCCCCGGGACCTCTACTCGGCATGCCCTCCGCCAGGCCTAGTCTGCTGCGTACATCGCCGCGGGCTCCTCCTGAGCACCCCGTCTATACCCGGCAACCGTTCCAACGGAATGCCCGCCGGGAAGTAAGGATCCTCCACCATGAACTCCTTTGCCACCACATCGTCACTGGAACTCAGTACGACGACGGCGGACCTCACCGCACCCGTCATCTCCCGCTCCAACGTCCTCGTGGTCGGCGGTGGGCCCGCCGGCGTGGCCGCCGCAGTCACCGCAGCACGGTCCGGCGCATCCGTCACGCTCCTGGAGCGCTACTCCTCGCTCGGTGGACTTGCCTCCGGAGGCATGGTCCTGGTGCTCGACGACATGATCAACGGCCAGGAAATCACGGTGACCGGCATCGTTTCGGAGTACGTGGAACGGCTGCAGAAGCTCGGCCTTGCTATCGTTCCGCCTGCCGATGACCGCAAGACCTCCGAGGAACTCTGGAACAAGTGGGCCGCTACGGCACCTTCGACTTCCACTCCCACACCAACCCCAAGCCGATTTGCTACGCCGCAGCCTTCGATCCGGACGGCTGGAAGCGCGTCTCCAACGACCTTGTCCGCGAAGCCGGAGTCAACCTCCGCCTGCACTCGTGGTTCTCCCGCCCGATCGTGGACAACGGCGTGATCAAGGGCGTCATCTGCGAGACCAAGTCCGGCCCGCAGGCGTTCATGGCGGACATCGTCATCGACACGACCGGTGACATCGACGTCGCCTCCCGTGCCGGCGCCAGCCACATCAAGGACAGCTACCTCACCACCCTCGTCTTCCGCCTGGGCAACGTGGACACGGCCGCCGCAGAAGCTTTCGAGCAGGCCAACCCGAAGGAGGCCCGTGCCATCAACCGCACCATCAAGCGCCTCCTTGGCGGCGCCTGGGAACTGTGGTGGCTCAAGACGCCCATCGACGGCGTCGTCTGGTGCAACGCTCCCCACATGACCGGGTACGACGGCGTGGATCCGGCGGACATGACCGCCGCAGAGTTTGCCGCGCGCGACCGTATCACCGAGGCCGTGGAGTACGTCCGCGCCACCTGCCCGGCTTCGAGAACTGCTACATGCTGGACGTCGCCTCCCAAATGGGCGTACGGCAGACCCGCCTGCTCGAGGGCGAATACGTCATGACCAAGGACGATGTCACCTCCCGCCGCCACTTCGCGGACACCGTGGCCCGCGGCCGCGATTACTACTACCCGTACCGCTCGCTGCTTCCCAAGGAAGTGGACCAACTCCTCGTCGCCGGCCGCCACTACTCCGCCACCCCGGAAGCGCAGAAGATGTCCCGCGAGATCCCGCCCTGCATGGCCATGGGCCAGGCAGTCGGCGTCGCCGCGGCTCTCGCGGTCGAAAACGGCACCCTCGTCCGCGACGTTTCCGCGCTGGACATCCAGCAGGGCATGCGCCGGCACGGTGCGGACCCGGGCGACATCCCGTCGTCGAACGCTACAGTCGACAACGAAGCGGTGGTGGGGCATGAGCACCGACACGCTTCTCGATGAGTTTGAGGAAACCACGACGGCGGCGCCCGACGGCGCTGCCAAGCCAACGGCATCCCGCTTCCGCTCGACGGCATCAAGATCGTGGACTTCACCCAAGTGTTCATGGGACCGTCCTGCACCCAGCTCCTGGGCGACTACGGCGCGGACATCATCAAGGTGGAACGTCCGGGCGCCGGCGACATTTCGCGCAATTCGTTCCCGGACAAGGACGGCCAGGACAACCCCATCTTCCTGTCCATCAACCGGAACAAGCGCAGCGTTTCCGTGGATACCCGCACCGACGAGGGCAAAGCCGTCCTCCGCCGGGTCATGGCCGACGCCGACGTCGTCGTCAGCAATTTCCGTTCCGGCGTGATGGAGCGGATGGGCTTCGGCTACGAGGAACTCAAGGCGGAGAACCCCGGAATTATCTGGGCCTCCGGCACGGGCTTCGGCCCGGTGGGACCCTACTCGCACAAGGGCGGCCAGGATGCGATCGCACAGGCGTACTCCGGCGTGATGTGGCGGCGCGAGTCGGACGACCAGAAGCCGGCCATCTACCCCACCACGTTGTGCGACTACATCACGGGCATGCACCTCATGCAGGGCATCCTGCTGGCACTGCGCACCCGGGAGGCGTCCGGCGTCGGGCAAAAAGTCGAGGTGACAATGTACGACTCCATGCTCCACCTGCAGATGCAGGAGGCGTGCATGCAGCTCAACCGCGGCTACGAAGTCAATTGGGGCGCCATGCCGCTGAGCGGTGTCTTCGAAACCACCGACGGCGCCGTCTGCATGGTGGGCGGCTTCACGCCTGATCCGCTCGCTCGGATTTCCGAAGCGCTGGGCCTGGACGAGGACCTCACCCAGCGGCCGGAGTTCGCCAACCTGGAGCAGCAGTTCAAGCACAAGCCGGCCTTGCAGGCGATCTTCCGGGAGCGGATGGCCACAAACACTACCGAGTACTGGACCAACCAACTGGAAAGCCAAGGCCTGCTCAACGCGCCTGTCCACACCCTGGAACAGGCACTGGCCGATGCCCAGACGGAGGCCAACGGCATGATCGTGGAAGCCGAGCACCCGGGCGTCGGCACCGTGAAGATGCTCAACGCCCCCATTCGCTTGTCTGCTACCCCGCCTTCCGTCCGGCGCGTGGCGCCGCGGCTCGGTGAGCACAATGTGGAGGTCCTCCTGGAGAACGGCTTCGACGCTGAAACCATCGAGCGCCTGCAGAAGTTGGGAGTGCTCCGGTGACCGTGTCGATGGAAGAGAAGACGATCGTCGACCAGGTCACGCTGACCATCGAGAATTACGTGGCCACGGTGGTCATCGACCGCCAGCACGTGCTCAACGCCGTCGACGGGACTGCACAAGCCCGGCTCAACGAGATCTGGAGCCAGATCGAAGCCGATCCTGACGTGCGCGCCGTCGTCATCACCGGGGCCGGCACGCGGGCGTTTTGCGTCGGGGCGGACATGTCCGCCTCTGCCGTGGACAAGACCGGCCTGCAGTATTGGGCGGAGCTTGACCCCAACGGTTTCGGCGGACTGAGCCTGCGCACGAGCCTGGACATTCCGGTGATTGCCCGGGTGAACGGCTATGCGCTGGGCGGCGGCATGGAGATGGTGCTCGGCGCCGACATTGTGGTCGCCGCGGACTCGGCCCGCTTCGGCCTCACCGAACCGCGGGTCGGGCGCTTGGCGCTCGACGGCGGCATCCACCAATTGGTGCGCCGCGTCCCCTACACGCAAGCGATGGGCATGCTCCTCACGGGCCGCAAGGCCGAGGCCGCGGAAATGCAATCGATGGGACTGGTCAACGAAGTGGTCCCCGCGGAGGAGCTCGACGCCGCGGTGCAGCGCTGGGTGGACCAGATCCTCGCCTGCGCGCCCAGCTCCGTCCGGGCCGTCAAGCAAATGGTCAGCAGGACGAGCCACTTGAGCGCGGCGGAAGCCCGCGGCCTCAGGCTGCCGGCGCTCATGGCCGCACTCGACAGTGAAGACTCCGCCGAAGGCGTGCTCGCCTTCCAGGAAAAACGCCCGCCTGTGTGGCCGGGCCGCTGAATGCAGCATGAACAGATGCAAGACACCGAACTTCAGCACGAACGGAAGGACAAACCAATGCGGGAAGCACTAGCACCCGGAGTGTGGGGCGTCGTCGCCACTCCATTCCAGGGCAGCACCCTCGATCTGGACACCGACAGCCTGGCCCGGTTGGTGGAGCACTATGAATCCATCGGCGCGACAGGGCTGACTGTCCTGGGTGTCTTCGGCGAGGCGGCCGCCTTGACCGCAGCGGAGCGCAGCCTGGCTCTCGAAGTGGTGGTCGAAGAAACCCGATTGCCCCTCGTGGTGGGTGTGACCTCGCTCTTCACGGGCACGGCAGTCGAAGAAATCCGCGCCGCCCAGGCCGTGGCTGGCGACCGGCTCGCAGCCGTCATGGTGCAGGCCAATTCGGCCCGGCCGGAAGTTGTGATCGCGCACCTGAACGCCATCCACCAGTCCACCGGGGCCAAGGTCGTCCTGCAGGACTACCCGGTGGCCAGCGGCGTCGGCATCAGCACCGAAGCACTCATTTACGTGGTCCAGGCGTGCAAGTTTGTTGTCGCGGTCAAGGCCGAGGCCCGCCGACCAGTGTGGCCATCGCTCAACTGTCGGCCGCCGTCGACGTCTCGGTGTTCGGCGGGCTGGGAGGTCAAGGGCTGCTGGACGAGCTGGTGGCTGGCGCCGCCGGCGCCATGACGGGGTTCTCCTACCCGGAAGCCCTCGTTGCCTGCGTCCGCGCGTGCAATCGGGCGGTTACGACGATGCCCGGGACGCGCTGCTCCCGTACTTGCCGCTCATCAACTTCGAGCAGCAGGCCCGGATCGCATTGGCGGTCCGGAAGGAGTGCTTCCGTGAGCGGGGCTTCATCAAGGACTCCGGCGTCCGGCCGCCGGCGACTCCTTTCCGGAGGTCCTCAGGAACGGAATGCTGACGCATCTGGCTGAAGCGGCCCACGCTTTGGATCTCTCCCTTACCCCGCCGAGCACACAGCAGGAAGGCTCTAATGGATTTCGGAATCAGCGGCAAGACCGCCTTCGTCGCCGCCTCCACGGGAGGGCTGGGACTGTCCGTCGCCCGCGGGCTCGCGGCCGAAGGCGTCCGGGTTGCCATCACCGGCCGCCGCGGCGAGCTGGCCGAGAAGATCGCAGCAGAGCTGCAGGCTGACGGCCACAGCGCCGTGGCTGTCGAGGCCGACCTGAGCACAGCGGACGGAGTGACCGCCGCCGTCGAACGCGCAGTGGAACTGCTCGGTCCCATCGACATCCTTGTCCTCAACGGCCCCGGTCCCAAGCCGGGGGCGGCGCGAGCCTTGGCGCCGACGACATCACCGCCGCGTTCGAGCTGCTCGTGAAGCCGCACCACGCGCTTGTCTCGAAGATCCTGCCGGGGATGCGGGAGCGGCGCTGGGGACGGATCCTTGCCATCGGATCCAGCGGCGTTGTGGCACCCCTGCCCAACCTTGCCGTCTCCAACACGGGCCGCGCAGCATTGGCGGGCTACCTCAAAACCCTTGCGGCGGAAGTGGCTCTCGACGCCGTCACGGTCAACATGATCTTGCCGGGACGCATCGCCACCGATCGCGTCGCCGAACTGGACCGGGCGGCGGCCAAGCGCCGTGGCACCACGCCCGAGGAAATCCAACTCGAATCCCGCAAGACCATTCCGGCCAGACGCTACGGCGAACCGGAGGAGTTCGGCGCCGCCGCTTCTTTCCTCTGCAGCGCCCCGCTTCCTACATCACCGGCGTCGCGCTTCGCTGCGACGGGGCCTGATCCGGAGCCTCTAGGTCCGGCCGTCCTCCCGAACAGCCCGAACACCCAATCCCAACCGCTAAGCCAAAGGATGACCATGACTTCCACCGCCACCGAATCGGCAACGTCCGCCCGACAGGATGTTGCCGCCGCGCAGCACCTGATCAACGGCGAATGGACCGGAGAACCCGAAATCCAGCGAATCAACCCGGCCCGCCCGGATGAACTCGCTGCCCTCTCCCCGCGAGGCACCGCCGACGACGTCGACGCGGCCATCACCGCCGCTGCCGCCGCCCAGCCGGCCTGGGCAGCCCTGCCCGCCCCGCCCGCGGCGCCATCCTCATGACCGCCGGCAACCTGCTCCTCGAGCGCCAAAGCGCGATCGCCGAGGACCTCGTCCGCGAAGAAGGCAAAACCCTCGCCGAAGCCAAGGGAGAGGTCAAGCGCGCCTCGGACGTCCTGCGCTTCTTCGGCTCCCTCGGCTGGGGCGCCACGGGCGAAGTACTTCCCAGTGGGCTCCCGGATACCACCATTACCACCCGGCGCGAGCCGCTCGGCGTCGTCGGGCTCATCACCCCGTGGAACTTCCCCATCGCCATCCCAGCATGGAAGGCCGCCCCCGCACTCATCAGCGGTAACGCCGTGGTCATCAAGCCGGCCGAACTCACCCCGCTCTCCGCGACGCACCTTGCCCGCGCCCTCCACGACGCCGGTGTACCCGCAGGAGTCTTCAACGTGGTCCACGGAAAGGGCCGCGTGGTGGGAGACGCTTTGGCACGCGATCCCCGCATCGCCGGGCTGTCCTTCACCGGATCCACCAAAGTGGGGCTTGGGCTCCAGGAAATCCTGAACGCCCGCCGCGCCCGCGTCCAGCTTGAAATGGGCGGCAAGAACGGCGTCCTAGTGCTCGACGACGCCGATCCGCAGAAGGCCGCCGCGGTAGTCGCAGCCGGTGCGTTCGGACTCACGGGCCAGGCGTGCACCGCGACGTCCCGCGTGTACGTCACCCCGGGTGTCCGCGACGCGTTCCTCGAAGCCCTTGTTGCCGAGGCGCGGGCTACACCGCCGGTGACGGGCTCGACGGCGCCAAGATGGGCGCTGTGGTGAGCAGCCAGCAGTTCGAACAGGACCAGGCAGCGGTGCGCACCGCCGTCGAACGCGGCGCCACCCTCCTTCACGGAGAGTACGACGGCGACCCCTCCGGAGCGCTGCTCTTCCCTGCCGCGGTGCTCACCGATATTGCGTTTGACGACGCTGCCGTGACCGAGGAAATCTTCGGTCCGGTAGTCGCGGTCCTGCAGGTCCCCGATTACGAGGCCGGACTCGCCGCCATCAATGATTCCCGCTATGGCCTCACCGCAGGCATTTGCACCGACTCTCTGGCCTTGGCCACGGATTTCGCCGCACGCGCGCAGGCGGGCGTGATCAAGGTCAACCGTCCCACGGCCGGCCTGGACTTGAACGTGCCGTTCGGTGGCGTGAAGGACTCCTCCACCAACACCTTCCGCGAGCAGGGCAAGTCCGCACTGGACGTCTTCACGTGGGGCAAGACCGTTTACACCGGTGTGTAGCGCGTCATGACCTATGTGATCGCGCAGCCCTGCGTGGACGTCAAGGATAAAGCCTGCATCGACGAATGCCCTGTGGATTGCATCTACGAAGGCGAACGCTCGCTCTACATCCACCCCTCCGAATGTGTGGACTGCGGCGCCTGCGATCCCGTCTGCCCGGTGGAGGCGATCTACTATTCAGACGATGTCCCGGATGAGTGGGCAGATTATGTCCGGGCCAACGTCGAGTTCTTCGAGGAACTCGGATCCCCGCAAGGAGCCTCGGCGCTGGGAAACCTGGCCGGGACCACCCGGTGGTTTCAGCGGCACACGTCCCGGGCTGACGTTAGGCGGCCAGCCTGGCCTGGATCGCCCGTCGAAGCGACTCCAGGCTGGGCAGGCCCCTTAAGCCATCGGCCGTACGGTAGACGCGACACGCCATAGCCGGTTCCGCGGTGGACGGGTAGAGGTCAGTTCCGTCCACCATGAACGTCGGGGATCCGTGGAATCCGGCCATTTCCGCCTCTTTGTCGCTCACAATCTCCCTGACCGAAATCAAGGCCGGGTTGTTCCCTTCCAGCTCCACGGCCCGGGAGAAAAGTTCGCGGGCCGCCGAGCTGTGGGGACAATCCTGGATGGTGAGCAATTCGAAATCCATGACCCCATTATCCGGCTTTGACCTGTCCGGCTCACAGCAGGTCGGCGTGATGCTCTGCGACGACGTTCGGATGGGCCCGAAGCCGGTACCGGAGGGCGTTGTCCCCGTAGGTTTCCAGAATCGGACTGTTTGTCGGGTCAACGGACAAGCCACGGGCTTTTGCCTGGAACTCAGGGCTCACGGCAAGCTGTGGCATGGTCGCGTCCAGTGCGGGGTTGTAGAAGAAGGGAAGCGAAATCCGGTCCGTGCCTCGAAGGGGTGAGATGACCCGGTGCAGGGTGGCCTTGAGGTAGCCATTGGTGGCCAGTTCCAGCATTTCGCCGATATTGACCACGAAAGTCCCCGGCACTTGTGGGGCGTCGATCCATTTCCCCTGGTACTCGACCTGGAGACCGCCTTTCCCGGGCTCAACCAGGAGAAGCGTGAGCACTCCCCCGTCACGGTGGGATCCTACGCCCTGCTTGGGTTCCGGGTTCGACTCCCCCGGATATCTCACAATTTTGAGGACAGGGAAAGCGCGCTCGGTGAATGCCGCATCAAAAGTGTCCTCGGGTGCTCCGAGCGAAACTGCCAGTGCCCGTAGCAACGCAAGCGAGATGGTACTCAGCCGTTCGGTCCATTCCGAGACAATGTCCCGCATCTCGGGCAACGCCTCCGGCCACAGGTTGGGCCCTCCAGGCGCCAATATTCGGCAATGCCAGGGCCCGGCTCAACAGCATCGCGCTCGACGCCGATGTCGATCTGCTCGCGCCAGTCGATCCCGCCGTCGGTGAGCTCGCCACCAACGCGGGTGTAACCGCGGAACTGGGGGCTGTGGACATTCTCGATCGCGAGCTTTTCCTCTTCCGGCAGCTCGAAAAAGCGGCGCGACACGTCGAGAATCGCGTCCGTCAACTCCTGCGGGATGCCGTGGCCGGCTAGGTAGAGGAAGCCAACCTCATGCATGGCATCTCGCAGTTCGTCACGGAATCGTGCGGCTTCTTCCGGGCCTGCATCCAGACGGGAGAAATCGATCACGGGCAATGTATCGAGAGTCAATGCACTTCGTCCTTTTCATCGAGTGTCGCCGTCGTGTTCATCGAGTGTCGCCGTCGTGCGGATGATCCCTACGCTTCAGTTCGGCTGTTTGGGACGCCACACGCCGAAACGGTTGCCGTGCGGGTCCAGGAGGTGCGCGAACTCGATCGCGCCGTTGTCAACGAACGGAATGGCTACGCTTGCACCGAGAGACTCGGCCCTGGCGATCGCGGCTTTGACGTCGTCAACCTGGACGTAGAAGATCGCCCACGACGTTCCCTCGAGCGAGGTCGTGTCCCACAGCCCGCCCTTGTCGCCATTCACCATCTGGTAGCTGGCAGGAGAGGACTCACCGAAACTCCAGTCGAAGAGCGAGCCGTAGAAGGCCTGCGTGCCCTCCGGATCGGGGGAACCGACTTCGAAGTAGTTCACTATGGAGGCCAAAACTGTTTCCTTTCCACTTCCCTCGCTGATAGTCGGAAGCCGCCCGCGAGACCTGGGGCGGCCTTTTCGAATGGTTAGGGCATGACCTTGTAGAGATCGACGACGGTCTCTTCCGGGGGTGACTCGAATCCACCCGCGATGCCCGCCTGCATGCGGGGCATGAGAATGCTGTCGCGGAATTTCTCCCAACTTTCTTTCGACTCGTGGACGGCCATGATCGTCCAACCGCCCGCCGACGGGCCTGCTGCGTGGAAAGTCTGGCCCTCGGGCAAGAGCCCCTCTCCTGGGTGAACAGCGGCTATTGACGCCTCGTATTGGTCCTTGGTGCCTCCCGGGAAGAAGTGCACCACTCCGTACGGCTCCATATCTGCTCCTTGCTGGTGTGGATGGGTGTGGACATGCCAAGCAATAGACCCCGCCGCCCGGGATGTCAATGAGTTTTCAAAAGCGGGATCCACCTCCGGGATTCAGGTCCAGAATTCGTCTGCCTTGGCCGTGTCCTCGAAGAATTCCCGGCCTCTACGACCTTTCCGTCGCGGAGAACAAAGGAAATGGCAGTTGCAATATCCAAGGTTTTTCCATCGTTTTCTGCGCGGCTTTGCTGGAGCCCGACGGTGTGGCTTTCTCCACCGACGATGTCCTGGACCGCGGCTTGGAAGGTACCCTGGGAACGTGCTCCCAGCTCGCCGAAATAGGCCAGAATGGCGTCGCGTCCTTGCTTAGTGCCGGACAGCACGCCATTCCCAGCTGCGTACCAGACTGCGTCCTCAGCGAACAACTCGCTGAGTGCCGCCAGATCACCCGTGTTAAAGGCCTCATATCCCCGCCGGACCAATTCGGCGTTTTCTGTAGCTCCCATGTTCGGATACCTCTCCGTCATCCTCGTAGGTCAATGGGACGGCTTAAGGCTATTCCTGGGCAGGGTGCCTGTCGATGGGAAAGAGCTTGAGTTGGGCGACCACGCGAACGCCCGCCGCCGGCGATTCGGTGGCAAGCTTGACCACAAGGGGCCGCACCTGGATGGAGGGTAAGCCGTGATTGATACCGCTGAAGCCGTTCTTCACGACGGCACGACGATTCCCATCGCCATCCACGGAAACGGACGCGCCCTGATGGTTCCGGCCCGTTTCGCCCCTTATCCGCCGGAGGAAGCCGAAACGATGCGCCGGTGGGGCGCAGATCCGGATCTGGGACCCAATCTTGTGAACGGACTCGCGCGATCCCACCGCGTCATCGTCGCCGATTATGAAAGCCACCGGATGGCCCACCCCGCACCGGACACCCTTACTCCACGGAATGTCACGGCTGATCTCCTTGCCATCGCCGATGCCGCTGATGCCGGCAGCTTCGCCTATTACGGCTACTCCTGGCTGGCACTTTGTGGCTTGCAACTAGCAATCCGCACTGACCGGCTCTGGGCGCTAGTGATGGGCGGCTTCCCACCCCTCGATGGACCCTACGAGAGCATGTTGGCGGTCACGCGAGCAGCACATTCCATGTCCACACAATCTGCCGACGTCGTTCCTTCACCGACCGCCGACGTTGAGCCTGGAGACTGGGATTCGGTGCCCGTTCAAACGAACAAAGCACAAACCCGACAATTCGTCACTCTCTACGAGGCCCTTCAAGACTTCGACGATTCCGCCGCCGAAGTCCAGCCGGGTTTGCCCCGCCTTGCCTTCGCAGGATCGGACGATCTGATCGATTACGGCCCGGCATGGGGCAACGTTCATGTAAAGATCGGCGAGCCCCTGACGACACACAAGCAAGAACTCATTGACTCCGGTTGGGATGTCCACGTGCTTCCTGGCCTTGATCACATCGGAGCGATGCGTAGCTCCGTCGTCTTGCCGCTCCTGACGACTGGCTCCGGAAGGTCGGCTAGGCTGCGCCCTCTTGAGACAGGTCCGGGCCGGTGGGACGATGAAGCGGTGAATCCCTTCCTCGAATTCGTCAGCCACAACTGGTGGCTGATCTTTCCGCTGAGCGGATTGGCTGGCGGGTGGGCGCGGTCCTGGTCCAGGGCCAGCGAAAGGCGGCACCGCCGTCGGGTGGAGCTCTATCAGCTCAAGAACCGCGCGGCGGAAGCGGAGCACGCCAGCCAGGCCGAGGTGGTGCGGCTGCAAGAAGCACACGACGCCGTGAACAGGCGATGGCTCGAATACGAACTCGACATCGCTAAGCTCATCGATTTTCCGGTCATGTCCGATGTCCGCGAACCGCTCACCGTGGAATTTCTTCGGGCCAAGCGGGATGCTGACGGTCTGCGTCCGGCAACTCCGGGAGAAATCACGACGGCGGCCCGGCTGGCTGAGTATCGCGCGGCCGTCCGGAGCTTCGAGCTGGCGTTCGATGTGGCGGAACGGGAAGCCAAGCGCATCAAGGACAGCAACTTCACCGAGCCCGAGCGCCAGCGGCTGGCGACCGCCAGGAAGCTGCTGAGGATCGCTTCTGACAGTGCAGCGACGCCGGCGGAGCGACAGACCGCCTACAAGCGCGCCCGGCGCGAATTGGATGGGCTGATTGTCCTGCCCGAAGCGACCATCGCCGCCCTGGAAGAGAAGATCGCTGGAATACTCGACGCCCCAAAGGCTCCGGACTTCCATCAAAGCTGAGAGGAACCGATCTCAGTGTTTCAAGCGATGGATGATCACATACTTGTGGTGCTTCCGGTGTCGAGTCTTGGAACGACGTGGAGTCAGACCTAGAGGGGGTAACCCAAGGGCTTTCCGCCTGGCTGAGAGCCGAATATTTGCGTAAATCAGGAAGAAGATGAAGCCCAGCGATGGGATGAGCAGCACGAATATCCACGGTAAATTGCCCACGGCGCGCCTCCTATGCTCAGTCTCCGACCCGGCACAGCCGTCGTCAAGATTGCGCTATTAAGTGGTGGACGCCGCGTCGGCTGAGACAAAGGGCTATCCACGGGACCATGCTAGGCGTAGCTTTTTTCTCATCCCGGCACGTCTAACTTGGCCCGCAGCCGGTACCTACCAGGAGGTCATCATGGACAACCTATTCGGACGCGGCGGACTTGGAGTACCGGAGCCGCTCCGACGCTTCCTTCAAGGCGAATCCGACCCTTCGCTCCGCATCGAGCAGTACCAAGAGGGGACACGCTCGTTGTCAGGGTGGATCTGCCTGGAATCGACCCCGAGACCGACGTCGATATCAGCATTGCCGACGACACCCTGCATATCGAGGCGCGGCGCGAAGAGGATGCCGAACACGTTGACAAGAAGGGCTACCGCACCGAGCTCCGTTACGGCGAACGGTCCCGAAGCATCCCGCTGCCCCGCGGAGTGAGCCAAGACGGCATCGTCGCGACGTATGAGGATGGCGTCCTGGAAATCCGCATCCAGCTCCCGAACAGTCAGAGCCGCAGACCACGAAGATCCGCGTTGTCCGTACGGCTGGCCACGAAGCCAGTCAGTCTCCGGAGGAGCCGGGGAACTAGCCCAGCCGAGGACGCGGGCCTAAGGGCCTCCGTCCCGCCCGTTGAGTCGCCGCACTTTCTGAAGCAGGCGGGCCGGTCCTTTGCCTTGGGGCGCAGGCGCCTCCGGGGCCGTATCGGGCATTGCGAAGACAGCGATGACTGTGAGCGCGGCGCTCACGAGCACGGCAAGAAACACTGCAGCAGACGCCAAGACAACCGCCTGCGAATTCTTCCCGCCACCGGGGCTGCCGGCGTAGATCGCATTAGCCACGGCGCCGAAAACGGCGACGCCAAGAGAACTGCCGATGGATCGCGCGAAAAGGTTGGTGCCCGTCACCACTCCGCGCTCGTGCCATTCGACGCTGGACTGGGCGGCGATCAGGCTCGGGGTTGCCAGAAGCCCAAGCCCAAGTCCCGCGACAAAGCAGCTGCCCGCGACGAGCACCAGGTTCGGTGTGTAGGCCGTCACGGCGAGGGCCGCCGAACCGATGAGGGTGACGGTGATCCCGATCAACGCTGTTGCCCGGAAGCCGATCCGTAGATAGAAACGGCCCGACTGAGAAGCACTGATGGGCCAGCCGATGGTCAAGGCTGCCAATGACAGGCCCGCAGCCAATGGCGACACCGAAAGCGCACCTTGAAGGAAGGTCGGAACGTAAGAAGTGAGGCCAAGCACGATTGCTCCGGCCCGAAGGAGATCAGGGCGGTCGTGGCGAGAAGGCGCCTCGAAACCACCCACGGCGGAAGGACAGGCTCAGCTGCTCGTCGCTCGACCAGGACGAAGGCAACGAGTAACACTGCACCAAGGGCGAACACCGCGATGCTGATCGGAGAATCCCAGGCCCATGCCTGTCCACCCTCCAAAGCCCCGAGGATGGTCAAGGTCAACGTGACCGTGAGAAGGACGGCTCCCAGATAGTCGACGTGGTGCTTTACCCGTTCGATGTTCTCCTGGAATTTTTGAACCAGCATCCACGCCGCCACGAGGCACAGCGGAATGTTGACCAGGAAGATTCCGCGCCACACTCCAAGCGAAGCGAACACGCCGCCCAGTGTTGGGCCGACAACCGACGAGGTGGCCCACACGCTGGCCAGGTAGCCTTGCACCTTTGCACGCTCGGCGAGGGTGTAGATATCGCCGGCGATGGTAATGGCCACCGGGAGGACCGCGCCGGCACCCAAGCCCTGAACCACGCGGAAGGCAATGAGCGCAGGCATGCTCCACGCCAAGCCGCAGAGGATCGATCCGATCAGGAAGAGTCCAATCCCGGTGAGAATGATCGGCTTGCGACCTGCCATGTCGGAAAGTTTCGCGTACACCGGAACCGAAACGGCCTGTGCGAGCAGGTAGGCGGAGAAAAGCCACGGGAACGAGGCAAACCCGCCGATTTCATGCACAATCGAAGGCACCGCAGTCGCCACAATGGTGGCATCGATCGCGACAAGGCCGCTCGAGAGCATCAGGGCTATGAGTATCGGGCCCCGCTTGGATCGGAAGCCTACGCCGTCGCTTTCAGTTGCCATCTCCGGGCCTGTCTTTCCCCTATGCCGCGGCGTATCCTAATTACGTTCCCGGCACCGGCCTCGGCCGGCATTCTTGTCTGCACCCACCATTTTTCCCTGCACCCACTTAGTTAGGCGCCATCCATGGAGATGAACATCAGGGACCACTGGGACATGCTCAGCCCCGAAACGCGGCATTGGCTAATCGACAACCCTGGATGCGTGGTCTTGCCGCGGACCCTCACGGAGATACTCCATAAGGAAACCGGCATCACCCCGGATGCCGACCAGCACAGCCAGGTCAGCCTCTCCCCCGAGGATCTGAGGTTCCTCCGGGCCAAGTCTGAAGAAAACACGGTCCGGCCGACGTAATCGATGCCAGGGCACTCGACTGCGTCAGTCGTCGTCGTCATCCGCTGGCACCGGTGGTTTGGCCGCCTCGCGTAGCGGTCCCACTGCGCGTTCGCGCCGTAGTCCCCCTCCGCGTACTGGCCGATTTCCGACTCTGCTGTGCGCCCCGGAACTGTTCCTGCGTCACCGAGGTCGGCTTTTGCGTAGCGCCCGGATTCCTTGGCTTTCCCACCCAAGGGTTCGGGCAAGCCGCCTTGGCTGCCGCCGCTCCGTAGTCTCCTTCGCTGTATTGGCCTTCTTCGTCTTCGGAGTGCCGCCGGGTTCCGTTCCCGTCTTGCCGTACTCCCCCTCGACGTAACGGCCCCTGAGTTCCGGTTCCTCGCGAGCTCCACTTGTCTCATCTTCAGTGGGTTCTTCGACGCCGCTGCTGTCGGACATGATCTTGCCTTTCCCGCAACCAACCTTGCGTCTCTTCGGCGCCCTTAAGTTTATCGAGGGGTTTTGCGGCACAACAGGGCGCTGGACCTAGGGACTCTGAAGTGCCAGTTTTGGTTCGTAGCTTTCGAGCCCGACGCTTGCCCTCACGAGTGCCCGCAGTTCCGCCAATCTTCCGTTGATGGCTCCTGCCGCCCGGGCCTGGATCAGGACGTTTCCGAGGGCCGTGGCTTCGACCGGACCTGCTATCACGGTCTTGCCGGTGGCGTCCGCGGTGAGCTGGCACAACAGCCTGTTTTGCGAGCCGCCGCCCACGATGTGGACCACTGACGTCCGCTTTCCGGACAGTTCTTCGGCGCGCGCCAGGGTCCTGGCGTAGGCGGCGGCGAGGCTGTCCAGGATGCAGCGCACGACGGCGGCCGGCCGGTCCGGGAGGACGGCACCGCCAGCGCGGACCGCGGATCTGATCCGTTCGGGCATGTTGTCCGGGGCGATGAACGCAGGATCGTCGGCGTTGATCTGCGGGCCGCCGGCGGGAAGTGCCGCCGCGGACTCCAGGAGCGCCGTGAGTTCCTGCCGGTGCCCTTCGGCCGCCCAGGTGCGTTGGCATTCGCTGAGCAACCACAGGCGCCCACGTTGCGCAGGTATCTGATGGTTCCGTCGACGCCGCGTTCGTTGGTGAAGTTGGCCAAGCGGCTTGACTCGTCCAGGACCGGGCTGTCCAGCTCAACGCCCACGAGGACCAGGTGCCGGAGGAAATGTAGGCGAAGTCTTCCTGCCGGGCCGGAACGGCCGCCACGGCCGAGGCGGTGTCGTGCGATCCCACGGCAACCACCGCGGTCTCCGCGGGCAACCCTGTCCGGGCCGCGATCTCCGGCAGCAGCGTGCCTACGGTTTCGCCCGGCTGGATGATGGCCGGGAACAGGTTTTTGGGCAGGCCGAGTGCCCTGAAGAATTCGGTGGCCCACTCCCCCGTGACGGCGTCGAAAAGCCCGGTGGTGGAAGCATTCGTGGCCTCGGTACGGCGTTGCCCCGTCAGTTTGAACGCAATAAGGTCCGGAATCAACAGAGCCTGGACGCCGCGCAATTCACGCTCCGTGGCGAGCTGGTAGATGGTATTGAACTGCAGGAACTGCAGACCCGTGGTGGCATAGAGCCGCGCCGGGTCCAGGACCTTGTGGACGTCCGCGACGGCGGTGCGGCCGCGCTCGTCGCGGTAGCTGAACGGCTGGGTCCGCAGGACACCCGAGGCATCCACGAGTCCGTAGTCGACGGCCCACGTGTCGATCCCGATACTGGCGATCCGCTCCCCGCTTGCGGCGGCCGTTTCGGCGGCCGCCGCAAGTCCCGTGAGCACCTCACCGAACAGGGCGTCGAAGTCCCAGTGGAGTCCGCCGTCGAGCTCCACGACGCCGTTGGGGAAACGGTGCACCGTTTCCAGCGAGACCGTTTTTCCGGACGCGGGGCCGCCGGTGACCCGGCCGAGCATGACGCGCCCCGAGGACGCTCCGATATCGACGGCGGCGAAAACGCCGCCGGCACTGGATTGTCCGTTCATCGGAGGAAGGCTGCTGCGACGCCCGCGTCGACCGGGATGTGCAGGCCGGTGGTGTGCGAGAGTTCGTTGCTGGTGAGCACGGCGGCGGCGTTGGCCACGTGCTCGGGAAGGACTTCGCGTTTGAGCAGGGTGCGTTGGGCGTAGTACTTGCCCAGTTCCTGCTCGTCGACGCCGTAGACGGCGGCGCGTTTGGCGCCCCAGCCGCCGGCGAAGATCCCGGAGCCGCGGACCACGCCGTCAGGGTTGATGCCGTTGACGCGGATGCCGTGTTCGCCCAGTTCCGCGGCGAGGAGCCTGACCTGGTGGGCCTGGTCGGCCTTGGTGGCGGAGTAGGCGATGTTGTTCGGGCCGGCGAACACCGAGTTCTTGGAGGAAATGTAGACGATGTCCCCGCCGAGGCCCTGGTCGATCATGACCTTCGCCGCGGCCTTGGAGACCAGGAACGAGCCCTTGGCCATGACGTTGTGCTGCAGGTCCCAGTCCTTCTCCGTGGTTTCCAGCAAGGGTTTGGAGATCGACAGGCCTGCGTTGTTGACCACCAGGTCCAGCCCGCCGAAGGCCAGGACGGCTTCCTGGATGGCGCCAGCGATCTGGGCTTCGTCGGTGACGTCTGCCTGCACGCCGATGGCGACGTCGTCGCCGCCGAGTTCGGCCGCGACGGCCTGGGCGTTGTCCAGGTTGAGGTCCGCGATGACCACGCAGGCGCCTTCCGCGGCGAGGCGGGTCGCGATCGCCTTGCCGATGCCCGACGCCGCGCCGGTCACCAAAGCGATGCGCGTGGCGTGGGACTTGGGTTGGGGCATCCGGGCGAGTTTGGCTTCCTCGAGGGCCCAGTATTCGATCCGGAACTTCTCGGCTTCCTCGATCGGCGCGTAGGAGGAGATGGCTTCGGCGCCGCGCATCACGTTGATCGCGTTGAGGTAGAACTCTCCGGCGACCCGTGCAGTCTGCTTGTCCTTGCCGTAGGAGAACATTCCGACGCCCGGGACCAGGACGATGGCCGGGTCCGCGCCGCGCAGGCCGGGGAATCCGGGCCGGCGTGGCGGTCGTAGTAGGCCTGGTAGTCCTCGCGGTACGCGGCATGGAGTTCTGTCAGGCGCGCGGCGCTCTCCTCGATGCCGGCGTCGGCGGGCAGGTCCAGGACGAGGGGCTTGACCTTGGTGCGGAGGAAGTGGTCCGGGCAGGAGGTGCCCAGCGCGCCGAGGCGGGGATGTTCGGCGCCTTCGAGGAATTCCAGGACTCGCGGGTCGTCGCTGAAGTGGCCACCTGCGGTTTGTCGGCCGAGGCGAGGCCGCGGATGGCGGGAGCCAAAGCGGCCGCCTTGGCGCGGCGCTCGGCTTCCGGGAGCGCGGCGTAGCCGGGGAGTCTGGTACCGAAAGGCTCGGCTTTGCCGTTCTGGGCGATGTAGCGTTCGGCCTGCTCGATGATCCAGAGGGAGTTGGCTTCGGCTTCCTCGCTCGTGGCTCCCCAGGCGGTGATGCCGTGGCCGCCCAGGATGGTGCCGATGGCCTGCGGGTTCGCTTCCTTGAGCGCGGCGATGTCCAGTCCCAGCTGGAAGCCGGGGCGGCGCCAGGGCACCCACACGACCTTCTCGCCGAAGACCTTGGAGGTCAGGGCTTCGCCGTCCACCGCGGTCGCGATCGCGATGCCGGAGTCCGGGTGCAGGTGGTCCACGTGCGCGGCGTCCACGAGCCCGTGCATGGCGGTATCGATCGAGGGCGCAGCGCCGCCCTTGCCGAACAGGCAGTAATCGAAGGCGGCCACCATGTCGTCTTCGCGCTCGACGCCGGGGTAAACGGCCTTGAGGGCCTGCAGCCGGTCCAGCCGCAACACGGCCAGGTTTTCCGCCTTCAGGGTTCCCAGGTCCCCGCCGGAACCCTTGACCCACAACAGTTCGACGTCCTCCCCGGTGACGGGGTCCGTCTCCGTGCCTTTGGCCGAGGTGTTCCCGCCGGCGAAGTTCGTGTTCCGCTTGTCCGCGCCCAGGCGGTTGGAACGGGCGATCAGTTCTTCAACAGTCTTGTTGGTTGTGTTCTGCATATTCATGCCTAAGCGCCCCATCCGGCTTGCTGGCCGCCCACGCGGTCCTCGTTGATCTTCTTCTGGTAGCCACTGGCCTTGAACGCGGTCATCGGGTCCGCGGGCAGGCCGCGCGATTCGCGCCACTCGGCCAGGATCGGCCGGACGTCCGTGTAGAAAGCGTCGTTGAAAATGCCGTTCGCGGCCAGGACATCGCCTTCACGCTGCGCTTCGGTGAGCGCGTCCGTGTCGATAAGCAGGGCACGGGCCGTCATTTCCTGGACGTTGAGCACGGACCGGATCTGGCCCGGAATCTTCTCCTCCAAGTTGTGGCACTGGTCCAGCATCAAGGCCACGCCCGAATCCTTTCCGAAGCCCCCGCCGCGGATGACTTCGTGCATGATGCGGAACAACTGGAAAGGATCCGCGGCACCGACAATCAGGTCATCGTCCGCATAGAAGCGCGAGTTGAAGTCGAAGGAGCCCAGCTTGCCCAGGCGCAACAACTGCATCACGATGAACTCGATGTTGGTTCCCGGGGCATGGTGGCCGGTATCCAGGCACACGAAGGCCTTCTCCCCCAGAGCCAGGGTCTGGGCATAGGAGGTACCCCAGTCCGGAACGTCCGTGTGGTAAAAAGCAGGCTCGAAGAACTTGTACTCCAGCACCAGGCGCTGGCTATCCCCAAGGCCCGCGTAGATCTCCTGAAGGGATTCCGCGAGGCGGTCCTGCCGGCCGCGCATGTCATCCTGGCCAGGGTAGTTGGTGCCGTCCGCCAGCCAGACCTTCAGGTCCCGGGAACCCGTGGCGTGCATGATCTCGATGCACTCCAGGTGATGGTCGATGGCGCGGCGGCGCACCGCGGCGTCGGAGGACGTCAGGGAGCCGTACTTGTATTCGTCGTCCTGGAACGTGTTGGAGTTGATGGTCCCCAGCCCGACGCCAAGGTCCGCCGCGTACCCGCGGAGGGCGGAGTAATCGTCCACCTTGTCCCACGGGATGTGCAGTGCCACAGTCGGTGCAAGACCCGTCAGCTCGTGGACTTTCGCGGCGTCAGCCAGCTTCTCCTGGATGGTCCGCGGGTGCCGGGCGTGCCGAACACCTTGAATCGCGTGCCCGAGTTGCCGTAGGCCCAGGACGGGACCTCGATGGCCAATTCGCCGAGGCGGCCGAGGGCCGCTTCCGTCGTGTTCATGGTTTTTCCTTCTGTTGCCTGTGCGTCGTCTTCGAACAGCAGTGCGTTTCTTTTGAATCAATTCCGTCTTGAATCGTTTCATTCAAGAGCCTACTCACACGGTAGGGCCTGCTTCCATGGCGTGTCAACAGTCAATCCCGGAGATCGCCGATCGAACCACGTAATATTGATCAAGCGGTTTGATTCGATTCATCAATTGGGAGGTAGAGAGTGCCAAGCGGCCGGGAGCAAAGCTGACTGACGTCGCCGCCCTTGCCAGAGTTTCGGTCGGAACAGTTTCGAATGTCCTCAACCGTCCGGACCAAGTCTCGTTCGACAAGAGGACCCGCGTTCTTGCCGCCATCGAAGAGCTGGGATTCGTGCGGAACGAATCAGCCCGCTCACTGCGGTCCGGCTCCACCAGGAGCCTCGGCATGTTGGTGCTGGACGTGCGAAACCCCTTCTTCACCGATGTCGCTTTGGGCGCTGAAAACGTCGCCGAAGACCACAAGCACTCCCTGATACTGGCCAACAGCGCCGAAGACGCCGGCCGCGAGGAGGCCTATCTGGACCTCTTCGAGCAGCAGCGGGTCCAAGGCGTCCTCATCACGCCATTCGGACAAGTTCTTCAACGGCTGGAAAGAATGCGCGACCGGGGTATCCCTTCTGTACTCGTCGACAGGCTCGCAAGCACGGATCAGTTCTGCTCGGTTTCGGTGGACGACGTCGCCGGCGGCGCCACTGCCCTGGAGCATCTCGTCAGTGTCGGCTCGGTACGCCCTGCATTCGTCGGCGGCCCCTTCACCCTGCAGCAGGTCGAGGACCGATACCGGGGTGCCGCCGACGCGGCCGCACGTGCCGGAGTCCCGCTTCAACTATTCGAAACGCCCGATCTGAAATTCGAACGCGGACGCCGGATTGGAGATCTCATCGGGAATCTCCAACCTGACAAGCGCCCGGACGCCGTGTTTGCCGCCAACGATCAATTAGCCCTAGGGCTTTTGCAATCCTTCGCCGCGAACGGGCTCCACGTGCCCGAGGACATCGCCATCGTCGGGTTCGACGACATCGATTTCGCCTCCCAGTCGAGCATCCCACTCAGCTCCATCAGTCAACCGAGGCAGCTGATCGGCGAGCGTGCCGCCCAACTCCTGTTCGACGAAATCGACGCCGAACCCGGCCACGTACATAGCCAAGTGGTGTTCACGCCGGAGCTCGTGGCGCGGCAGAGCACCCTGCGCCGCTAAGCGGAACCCTTCGATCCGGCCGTCGGCACCAGATCGCCCTTTTCGGATGAAATGAGCGATATGTAAGTCTCCAGTTGGGACCGAAGCTGATCCGCCGAGTGATGTTCCGGCGTCAGCGTGGCCGTGATCTGGGCACCGAGCGCAAACGTCATGATCCCGCCGACGATGTCGTCGTCGTTGAGACCTTCTTTCAGTTCGCCGAGTTCCCTGGCTTCACGGAGCTTGTCGAACAGGGCGTCACGCCATTGCTCCATCGAGGAATCGTGCAAGGCGGCCTTCGCCGGGTCCGTCAGTGCGCGCTGCCAGAAGGCGATCGCGATTCGCGCTTCGTTTAGCCGCTCGGCGTCGAGCGGCAATATTTCATGGCAGTAGCTGCGCAACGCCGACAGTCCCCGCAGGCCGGCGGTGGAGTCGCTCATGCGGCTATTCGTCTGGTTGAAGACGTGGCCGAAAGCAAACGTCAAGAGATCGTCTTTCGTCGGGAAGTACGGCTTGAGCGCACCGTTGGCAAAGCCCGCTTCCGTTGCTATCTCGCGCATCGTGGCACCCTCGATCCCCCGGCTGGCGATGATCCGCCACGTGGCTTCGACCAGCTCCACCCGGCGCTTGTCGTGGTCTACGATCTTCGGCACTCTTTCCCCAAATCTTTTTTCTACAACCGTTGTGACTCAGATTACACGATGCTATTCTCTACACACATAGAAAATAAACCGCCACTCACAAAGGCCTTCCATGAGCACAACCTCCTCTCCAGAAATCGCCGACATGGCTGAGATTGCCGGACTGTCTCCGTATGCCTTGACCAGTGCCGAAGACATCACGGCCGTCAGGGGCATTTTGGCCTACGCCGGGCTCTTCGACGGATCCATCCGGATCGCCTACCTTGGCCTCCTTGACCCCCCTCGCGATTCAGGAGCGGGCGAAACGGAGACTCCGGACCGCAGGTTCAGGGCGTTCCTGCACAACGTCTTGAGCGGTGCGGCACAGGACGTCGTGGTCTCCGTGACACACCAGGAAGTCGTCTCGAAGGTAGATCTTGACACCTCGGTGACGGGCGAGCTTCCGGTCATCGAAGAAGAATTCGAGGTGGTCGAAGAGATCCTCGCCCAGGACGAGCGGTGGCTCAAGGCCTTGGCTGACCGGAACCTCGACGTCAGCAAAGTCAGGGTCGCTCCCCTTTCGGCCGGCGTCTTCGAGTACCCCGAGGAGAAAGGCCGCCGGATTCTGCGCGGCTTGGCATTCGTCCAGGAGTTCCGCGAGGACAGCGCCTGGGCCCACCCCGTGGATGGGCTGGTTGCCTACGTTGATGTCGTCAGCAAGACGGTGGACCATGTCCTGGATTTCGGCGCCGTCCCGGTGCCGGCAGAACATGGCAACTTTACGGACCCGGAGCTGACCGGACCGATGCGCACCACGCAGAAGCCGATCCACATCACCCAGCCGGAAGGTCCGAGCTTCACCGTCCACAATGGAAACCACGTCGAGTGGGAGAAGTGGAGCCTGGACATCGGCTTCGATGTCCGGGAAGGCGTCGTTCTGCACAATGTCGCGTTCGACGACGTCGATCGCCGTCGCAGCATCCTCAAGCGGGCTTCCATCGCCGAAATGGTGGTGCCATACGGCGACCCCTCACCCGTGCGCTCCTGGCAGAACTACTTCGATACCGGCGAATACCTCGTGGGCCAATACGCTAACTCGCTCGAACTCGGCTGCGATTGCCTCGGCGAAATCACCTACCTCAGCCCGGTAGTCAGTGACGCGTTCGGCCGGCCACGGGAAATCCGAAACGGAATATGCATGCACGAAGAGGATTGGAGCATCCTCGCCAAGCACAGCGACCTCTGGAGCGGCGTGAACTACACCCGCCGGAACCGCAGGCTCGTCATCAGCTTCTTCACGACTATCGGCAACTACGACTACGGCTTCTACTGGTACCTCTACCTTGACGGCACCATCGAGTTCGAAGCCAAGGCCACCGGCGTCGTCTTCACGAGCGCCCACCCCGGAAAGGGCTACCCGTACGCCTCGGAGCTCGCACCGGGCCTTGGGGCGCCCTTCCACCAGCACCTCTTCAGCGCCCGGCTGGACTTCGCCATCGACGGCTTGAGCAACAGGGTCGAGGAAGAGGACGCCGTCCGGGTACCGATGGGAGAAGGCAACGAACGGGGCAACGCCTTCGCCCGCCGTCGGACGGTGCTCAAGCGCGAGTCGGAGGCCGTGCGCGAGTCTGACATGGCGGCGGGACGGGCCTGGATCATCTCCAATCCCGACTCACTCAACCGCCTGGGCGACCCCGTGGGATACAAGCTCCACGGACAAGGCCATCCCATGCTCCTCGCCGATCCCCAATCGTCCATCGCCCAACGCGCAGCCTTCGCCACGAAGGACCTATGGGTGACCCGCTATGACGAGAACGAGCGCTACCCCAGCGGCGACTTCGTCAACCAGCACTCCGGAGGAGCCGGACTGCCGGCCTACATCGCCCGCGATAGGGACATCGACGGACAAGACATCGTCGTATGGCACACCTTCGGGCTGACCCACTTCCCCGCCCCGAGGACTGGCCGATCATGCCCGTCGACACGGTGGGATTCAAACTCCGCCCCGAAGGTTTCTTCGACCGGAGCCCCGTACTCGACGTTCCGCCGTCGAAACCCGCCTCAGGCGGCCACTGCCACATGGAGGCCCAGAAATGAGTTTAACAACCGGGAAAGAGACCACTGAGGTGGGACACTCGCATCATCATCGACGTCGTCTCGGCGTCCCTGCGGTGACCTTCATGATCATCGCCGCCTCGGCTCCGCTCACTGTCCTCGCCGGCGGCGTGACGACGACGTTTGCCGTCACCGGAGTCACTGGCGTGCCGCTGTCCTTCCTGCTGCTCGGCGGAACCCTCGCCGTGTTCGCCGTCGGCTACGCGGCCATGAGCCGGTACGTCGTCAACGCCGGCGCCTTCTATTCCTACGTGGCGCAGGGCATCTCCCGGCCGGTCGGCGTCGGGGTTTCCATGGTGGCCCTGATGGCCTACAACTTGATGCAAGTCGGCATCTACGGCCTCTTCGGCTTCACCGTCTCAAGCCTGATCAACGAACGCTTCGGCATCACCGTCCCGTGGTGGATTCCGGTGCTTGTCTGCATCGCCGTCGTTGCATTCCTCGGCGTGAACCGCGTGGACCTGTCAGCGAAGGTCCTCGGGGTGCTCGTCGGCCTGGAGTTCCTCGTGGTGATTGTCTACGACGTCGTCTCCTTTGCCGTGGCCCCCGAGGGAGTCAGCGGAGCGCCGCTCAGCACGCAGAGCCTTTTCGTGCCGGGCGTCGGGGCGGTCCTTTCCTTCGGCATCGCGGCGTTCATGGGATTCGAGTCGGCCGCGATCTACGGCGAGGAAAGCAAGGACCCCAAGCACACTGTCGCCCGGGCTACATATACCGCGGTGGCCATCATCGCCTTGTTCTACGCTGTTTCCTCGTGGGCCATGGCGGTCGGAACCGGACCGTCCGCAGTGGTGGACGCTTCCGCGAAACAAGGACCGGACCTGATGTTCGGTTTCCTCAGCGACCATGCCGGCGTACTTCTCGCCGACCTGGCCCGCCTGCTCTTCGTCACCAGCCTCTTCGCAGCTCTCGTCAGCTTCCACAATGCCGCAGCCCGCTATTTCTTCTCCCTGGGCCGGGAACAAGTCCTGCCGCGCAAGCTGGGCGCAGTACGGCGGCACAGCGGCGCCCCTACGCCGGGTCGATCGCCCAGACGGTGATCGCCGTCGTGGTCACGGTGGCTTTCGCCATCGCGGGGACCGGATCATCGCTGGGCGACCTCTACCCTGTCCTGACCATGTTCACGTGGCTGACGAACGACGGCGCCATGGGACTTGTCCTCTTGATGACCGTTGTCTCGCTGGCGGTCATTGGGTTCTTCCGCAAGAACAGGCATGACGCTGGAATCTGGACCCGCCTGATCGCCCCTGCCCTGGGGTTCGTGCTCCTTGCGGCGATCTTCGTGCTGATCGTGGTCAACTTCAACGTACTGCTCGGCCAAAACGAGACCAATGCGCTGACGTTCGTCCTGCCTGCCGCGATCATCGTGCCCGGGCTGGTGGGGATCGCATGGGCGTTCCGCCTCCGCCGGAGCAACCCGGCCGTGTATCGGCGGATCGGTCACGGCGAGGAGGGGCCGGCGGCCGTCCATCTCGGCGACGAAGACGACGTGTAGCGCCGGGACTGATGATCGGTGAACACCATGCACACCACCCTTTCGATCGTCATGCTCGCTTGCTGTGCCCTCGGAATCTGGAGCCCGATGCGTGAAGGATTGGTCAGGAACCTTAGCCAGTGGGGGCCGATGGCACTCATGCTCATTGCGATGGCGGACACAACCGTCGGGCCAGGCATTGTGCCGGGCGTCGTGTGGGGCCTTCTCCTGCTCCTCACGTCCCCTCTTCCGCTGGTGCTCTTGCCCAAGGATCGCCGGGGCGGCATGGAAATACACCGCTCCTTGTCCATGGTGGCCATGTTCGCCATTTTCGTCACAACCCTTCCCACTGTCACGTCAAGTTCTGTACACCAAGCACATGCGCATTCAGGACTTGGTGGAGCGAATCCGGCCCTGGCAGTTGCCCTCGCGGCAGCGGTCATCGCCTACTCAATCGCCCTGGCCGCCCGAACCCTTCGACCAAATGGCCGCGGACACCGTCGTCACGCGTCTGCATCGCTTGAGGCGATCTCTTCGGCGGGCGCCTTGGGCGCCATGATCCTGATGGCCGTCTGACCGCAAGTGCCTTGTCCATAGAAACCATTACCAACTCAGAGTGGAGTAAACCCTTGGAAAGCTACGACGCCCTCCTCGCTTCAATCACCCCGACCACCGGCGAAAGCCGGACCATTATCGACCCCGCCACGGGCACCGTTGTCGGCGAGGCCCCGGTTCACACGGTCGACGACCTCGAACGCGCGGTCGCCGCCGCCCAGGTAGCCCAGCCGGCGTGGGCCGCTCTGGGCCACGACGCCCGGTCCGCCGCGCTCCTCAGGGCGGCAGACGCCGTCGAACGCTCCGCCGAAGAACTCGCCCGCCTGCTCTCCCGCGAACAAGGCAAACCGCTCAACGGCCCCAACGCCCGCTTCGAAGTCGGCGCCTGCGCCGCGTGGCTGCGCGCCACCGCCGCCACCCGCTCGAGGTGGAAACCGTCGTCGACGACGGCGAAACCCGCGCCGAACTCCACTACCGGCCCATCGGCGTCGTCGGCGCGATCGGCCCCTGGAACTGGCCCATGATGATCACCATTTGGCAGGTCGCCCCCGCCCTCCGGATGGGCAACGCCGTCGTCGTCAAACCCTCCGAATACACACCCCTGTCCGTGCTGGCCCTGGCCGCCGTGATCAACGAAGAACTCCCCGAAGGCCTCCTCACGGTGGTCTCCGGCGGCCGGGACGTCGGCGCCCGGCTCGCCGAACACCCGGCCATCGGCAAGGTCATGTTCACCGGATCCACCGCCACCGGCAAGGCCGTCATCCGCTCCAGCGCGGACACGGTAAAGCGCCTCACTCTCGAACTCGGCGGCAACGACGCCGGCATCGTCCTGCCCGATGCAGACCCCAAAGCCATCGCCGAAGGACTCTTCTGGGGTGCCTTCATCAACACCGGCCAGACCTGCGCCGCACTCAAGCGCCTCTACGTCCACGACTCCCTCTATGAAGCAGTGTGCACCGAGCTGGCTGCCGTTGCCGCCGCGATGCCCATGGGGGTTGGTTTGGACGAGGCGAACGTGCTGGGACCGCTGCAGAACCGGCAGCAGTACGACATCGTCGCGAAGCTCGTGGATGCCGCCCGCGATTCCGGCGCCCGCATCCTGCTCGGCGGCAACCCGACGACGGCCAGCCCGGCAACTTCTACCCCACCACCCTCGTAGCCGACATCGACAACAGCAACCCCCTCGTCGCCGAGGAACAGTTCGGCCCGGCCCTGCCCATCATCCGCTACGGCACCGTGGACGAGGCCGTCGCCATGGCGAACGCGCTCGACGTCGGACTCGGCGCCTCCGTCTGGTCCTCCGACCTGGACGCTGCCCGTGACGTTGCCGCCCGCCTTGAGGCCGGAACCGTATGGATCAACAAACATGGCAACGTCGACCCGCGGGTCCCCTTCGGCGGCGCCAAGCAATCCGGCTATGGCCTGGAATTCGGCGTCGAAGGCCTCAAAGCCCTCGGGGTCCCCAGGTGATCAACGGCTGACCCAACTGACTAGCAGTTGTTGTCGTATTGAGGCCCCAGAACGACAACAACTGTCAGCTAGTTGGGGCGTGCCGCCGTCGCCTCTGAATCTCGACGTAGACGGTGACAAGGAGCAGGACAACCACTGCGAGGGCCAACGCGACGGCGGCGGGAACCACAGCGCTCACCGGTATGAGCAACACGGCGATCACCACGGTCGGCACCGCCCACGGCAGCACCGCGCGCGGAGGCTGACCGTAGCGAAGCGACACGATCGCATTGCAACCATAGAAGAGGGCCAGACCTCCCCGAGAGAAATCCCGGAACCGAAGGGCAAGTGCTCATAGGGGGCTGGAATGGCCGTCGCAATGGCCCCGGCGATTGCAGTTACCCCCAAAACCAGAAGAAACGGCATGAACAACGTGGTCTGAAGGATCCCGGCGAAATCGGACCGGGCCTGCAGTCGCTCGAGCCCTGCCGTGACTGTCCCCGTGCCGTATTGGAAGAATGCCCAGCCGAGCAGGGCAACCACGAGGAATCCGAGCGCACCGAGCAGGCCTGCGCCCGGGCCCAATCGTCAGACACCTCGGTGACGATCGTGAAGATGGACTCGCCGAGCACAATGATGACGAACAAGCCAAGCCGCTCGGATGCGTGCTCGATGTTGATGCCAGCGATGCCGCGGTCAGGCCAAAGGCGGGCGCTAAGAGCCATCATGCCAATCTCGACAACGATCGCGGTGGCCCACAGAACGACGGCAATGTGGAGAGGTAAGGAGGCGGAGAGGAGCCAGAGGACGGCCGTGCCGCCGTTGTAGATCCAAATCCGCCACGGAAATTCGGCCGAATTTTCACGGTGCTGGTACAGCCACAAGATCAGCAGAACCACGCGAATGGCGGCATTGGCCAGCGAAAAGGCCCAAGCACGTTCGCCAAAGGCACCGGGCGCGGCGGCGGCCATGATGCTCGCCGCCGCCATCGCCGCGAGCATCGCGACGCCCAGAGCCCGGGACGACAAACCTGGCAGGAGGTTGACTACGGAGACAATGTTCACCCAAGCCCACCACGCCGGAAAGAAAAGCAGGACGAAGGTGCCGAACTCAGCCCATCCGGGGTCGCCGTGGATCCCGCGCGCAAGCTGCCCGACGAAAGCCACAAAGACGAGGTCGAAGAACAATTCCATCCAGTGGACGCGGCGAGGGTCACGGGCCACCTCGTGTTTCAACGCGCCAGGAACCGACGACTTATCCATCATTGACCCATGCTATTGGCTGACGGACTTGCCGTTGCTCCAGTTCGGCCCGCGAGATAGTAGCATTCGTAATGCAGGAATACGGTGTGCGCGAGCGTCATACCGACAGGGATAGGTTGCGGGGGCAAGCAAAGTCAATGGATTCGGAACCGGTACAGCCAGAGGTAACCCCTCGATTCAGCAACACCCGGAAGCAGAATACCGAGCTTGCCGTCCAGCAACTCCGGGACGGCGGGTTCACGAACATCCAGGTGGATGAATTCCTCGAGACGCTGCACCGCATGGAGGCCGACGAGTCGATACTTGCGCCGCTGACGAATGCCCTGCTCGCGATGAACGTCTCGGTTCAGTGGCTCATGTAGGAACCGCCAGCACTCCACGACCCAGATCCGGCTAATCGGACTCGGCCTCCTGCTCGATGCGTCGGCGCTGCTCCTCAAGCTCCTTCTCGCCTTCGTCTTCAGCTTGATAAAGCTTGGAGTTGGTGATCCGGAGTTCACGCATCACGGCGTCGAGCTTCACGTGGAGGGCGGCGCTGTCTCTATTCTGGGTGTTTTGGATGATGAAGACCATCAAGAAAGTCACGATGGTCGTGCCGGTATTGATGACCAACTGCCAGGTATCCGAAAATCCCAGGAGTGGTCCCGTAAACGCCCAAACAATGAGGATGATTACTGCCGCGCTGAACACCCAGGCGTGGCCGAGCACTTTGGCCACCTTGGTGGTGAACCGGGTGAAAAAATCCGGACGGGAACCGCTGTCTTCGCTCATCCAGCCATCATCCACCCACTACCGGGTTGGCACCTACCCATCCTGCAGCTCGGTGCCGTTTCGGCCCAAACGCTTTCCAACGTTGTAATCTTCAGCTAAGGACGGTCGCTGACGTGCGCGGAAGAAGGAAAAGTGGCAATTACCATGCGGGATGTGGCCCAGGCGGCCGATGTGTCTATCAAAACCGTATCGAACGTCATCAATGACCATCCAAACATCAAAGCCGAGACCCGCGAGCGGGTTTTGCTGGCCATCGAGAAACTCGGCTATCAGCCGAATCTCTCGGCCCGGGCTTGCGGTCCGGACGCACGGATGTCATCAGCCTCATCATCCCGGATCTGAAGAATGCCTACTTTGCCGAGCTCGCCGATGCCGTCATGACGGCCGCCTCAAAACGCGGGAAAGTGGTGATCATCGAGCAAAGCGGAGGTTCCCGGACGCGCGAGCTGGAGATCCTGCATGGCCCCCGGATGCGAATGGTCGATGGCGTCCTGTACAGCGTGCTCGGCCTGAGCCAGGAGGACGCGGGCCTCATCGAGATTCCGACTCCCATGGTCCTCCTGGGTGAGCGGATCTTTCACGGCCCCACGGACCACGTGACCATGCAAAACATCGAGGCTTCGCAAGCAGCTACCGACCACCTCCTCCAACGCGGACGAACGAAACTACTCGCTTTTGGTGCCCACCGAAATGAAGTCATCGGTTCAGCCGGGCTTCGCTTGGAAGGTTACCGCCGCGCCTTGCAGAAGGCGGGGCTGGATTACCGGGACGAACTGGCAATCGACGTCCAGTCGTGGCACCGTTCCGACGGCGCCCAGGCAATGCGGCACGTCCTGGAGTCCGGGCTGGAGTTCGACGGCGTCGTGGCCTTCAACGACTCCATCGCCCTAGGGCGATGCGTGTCATGCAGGATGCTGGACTGAGAATCCCTGAGGATGTGGCGATCATCGGCTTTGACGACATCGACGAAACCCGGTATTCACTCCCGACGTTGTCAACCATAGATCCGGGCCGTCGGGAGATCGCCGAGACCGCCGTCGCGATGCTCCTGGAACGAATCGACGGCGCGGCCGAAGCAACGCCTGCCCGCGAGTTTGAAGCCGGGTTCAAGGTCATCAGCCGGGAATCCACGGCGATCTAGCCCGCCGAAGACGCCGTCCGATTTCTTCTTGACATGTAAGTCCAGTCACATCATCATGGATTTACAACGATTACTTACATCGATGTAAAAGCTCGGAAATGTCTCTTGTCCCCCATCCGCCGAGTCCGTCCAAGTCCCACCACCATCCATTGGCTGGAAGACGGCCTGCCCTCGCTGCTCCACCTCCGACGACGACGTCCATGCACGACCGAAGGGAAACTACGTGAACAAGAAAGCAATTGCCGCAGCAGTGTCAGCCGCTGCCCTTGCCGCCACACTGGCAGGGTGCAGTGGTGGCGCGGATGCCGCCAGTGCGGGCTCCAATACCACCAATTGCACAAACAAGATTGTGCATTCCGATGCTCCGAAGGTCTCCGTGTGGGCGTGGTACCCCAACATGGCCAAGGTCGTCGACAACTTCAACAACTCCCACTCCGATGTCCAGGTCTGCTGGACCGTGGCCGGCCAGGGTGGCCCGGAGTACGCGAAGTTCCAAACTGCCATCCAGGCCGGCAAGGGAGCCCCTGACGTGATCATGCTCGAGGCTGACCAGCTGACGGGTTTTGAATTGCAAAACGCGCTTGTGGACCTGAGCAAGTATGGCGCCGCAGACGTCAAGAAGAACTTCAGCGCGGGTTCCTGGAAGGACGTCTCGCAGGGCGATTCGGTCTACGCCATTCCGGTCGACGGCGGGCCGATGGCCATGATCTACCGTAAGGACATCCTGGACAAGTACGGCATCAAGCCGCCGACGACGTGGGCCGAGTACGAAACGGCCGCGCAGAAGGTCAAGGACGCCGGCGGCCCTGCTTTCGGAGACCTTGGCAGCAATGTCCCCGCCGCCCTGACCGCCCTCATGGCCCAAAAGGGCGCCGTTCCCTTCACCTATGACCTGGCGGACCAGAAGAACATCTCCATCCACCTCGACAGCCAGCCGGCCAAGGACGTGCTGAACTACTGGGCGGGACTCGTGAAGAAGGGCCTGGTCGCCACCCAGGACCAGTTCACCACCGACTACATTTCAGGAATGATCGGCGGCAAGTACGCTACGTACATCTCGGCCGCATGGGCTCCCGGCTACCTCACCGGGTCCGGAGTGGGTAAGGGCAACGAGAAGGGAACATTCGCTGCGGCCCCCTCCCCCAATGGGATGCAAGCAACCCAGTCTCCGTGAACTGGGGAGGATCCACCTTTGCCGTCACCTCACAGGCCGGTGACCAGAAGCTCGCCGCCGAAGTCGCCAAGGGCCTCTACGCCGACGACGCCTCGCTGACGGACGGCTGGAAGACCCAAACGATCTTCCCGCTCAACCAGAATGTGTTGAAGTCGGACGCGTTCACCAACAACGCCGTCGACTTCTTTGGCGGACAGACCGCGAACAAGGACATCTACATACCGGCCGAAAATGCCTACAAGGGATTCAGTTACAGCCCGTTCAGCGTCTACTACTACGCGCAACTGCAGGCAGAGACGGTCAAGATCAATGCCGGCAAAGTCAGCGGGGACGAAGCAGCCACCGAGCTGCAGGGCATCATGGTGAACTACGCGAAGAGCCAAGGGTTCACAGTCAACTGACAGCTCCTCCCGTTCCGCCGGCCCCGGGTGGGCGGAACGGGCGGAATCGATCAAGAGAAAGTTGCAGGACAGCTCATGGCAGTTCACGGGTCAACGGTGACGTCGTTGCCACACACTTCCACCCGGACAAAGTGAATTCCGCGCCCCCGCCCGAACGCAGGACCCGCTCCCGCAGCGACAAGATGAATGCGCGGCGGGCCAGGACCGGATGGCTCTTCATCGCACCGTTCGGAATAGTTTTCGTGGCGTTCCTTCTTGCTCCGCTTGCCTACGCCCTCTACCTCAGCCTGTTCACCAAGGGCCTGGCGACAGGGACGCGGTTCAGCGGTTTGGAGAACTATCTCCGCGCCTTCTCGGATCCACAGTTCCTCAAGGGTGTGTGGTTCGTGGTCCGCTTCTCCCTGGTCCTCATCCCGGTCCAGATGGCCGTCTCCCTGGCAGCCGCCCTCGTGCTCGACCACCTCACCACCCGGCTCGCAAGGTTCTCCCGGCTCATGATCTTCCTGCCGTACGCAGTGCCGGCCGTCATTGGTGCCCTGATGTGGGGCTTTCTTTACAGTCCGACGTTCGGCCCCTTGAGCAGTTTTTCTCCCTGTTCCACGCCTCCGCGCCCTTCCTGCTCAGCCAGGACAACGTCTTCTACGGCCTTCTCAATGTTGTGACGTGGCAATGGGCCGGCTATTACATGATCATCATCTACGCGGCATTACAGGGAATCGATCCGACCCTCTACGAGGCCGCCAAGATTGATGGGGCCTCCGAAAGGCAGGTTGCGTTCCGCATCAAGATCCCCCTGGTTTCTTCGGCACTTGTGCTCATTCTCATCTTCGCGCTGATCGGGACGCTGCAGTTCTTCTCCGAGCCGCAAATCCTCGGGCCGGTAGCCAACGGCAGCATCACCCCGGATTTCACCCCGAACATCTACGCGTTCAATTTGGCCTTTGGATACGCCCAGTTCAACTACGCCTCGGCCATATCCTTCTCCCTCGGCATCGTCGTCTTCATCGCGGTGTACATCTTCATGTTCGCCACCCGCAAGAAGGGGAGCAACCTCTCATGAGTGCGCTGACAACACATCTCCCGGCCGCAACCCGGCTGTCGCGGCCCGGCGGCGCAACGTGGTGGCTCATGCCTTTCTGGGCGTCCTGGTCCTATATTTCCTGGCTCCCATTTGGTGGCTTTTCGTCGCCAGCACGAAAGACGCCCAAGGACTTTTCGCGGGCTCGTCCGGCGCTATGTGGTTCGACAAGAATTTCAACCTGATCGCGAACATTCAGGAGCTTTTCGCCTACAACGGCGGGGAGTACGTACAGTGGCTGGGCAATTCCCTTCTCTACGCTGTCAGCGGCGGTCTGGGAGCGACCGCAATCTCGGTCCTGGCCGGTTATGGGTTTGCCAAGTACAAGTTCCGGGGCCGGAACCTTACGTTCGCACTGTTGCTCGGTGCCGTGATGGTCCCCATGACGGCGCTGGTCATCCCGACATTCATCCTGATGTCCAACCTCAAGCTGACCGATACCGTGTGGGCGGTCATCCTGCCGTCGCTGCTTAGCCCTTCGGCGTCTACCTGATGCGGGTTTACACCGCAGAAGCGGTTCCAGACGAGCTGCTCGACGCGGCCAGGGTGGACGGAGCCGGTGAACTCCGCACCTTCTTCCAAGTCTCGTTGCCCTTGCTTCGGCGGCGCTGGTGACCGTCCTGCTGCTTTCCGTCGTTGGGACCTGGAACAACTACTTCCTGCCCTTGGCCATGTTGTCCACGGAGAGGCTCTATCCGCTCACCGTGGGCATAGGGCTCTGGGAGCAGTTGGCTTCGTCCAACAACGGGGGCGGCCACTCGCTCTGGAGCCTGATCGTCGTCGGTTCGTTCATTTCCATCATTCCCCTCGTGGTGGCATTCCTCACCCTGCAGAAGTACTGGCAGGGCGGCCTGTCACTCGGCAGCCTCAAATAGCCCTTGAAGCACCTCTTCATTTCTCGCTCCTTCTCACCGAAAGCAGACCATGGTTTCCGCACGCCTTACGATCGACCCACAATTCGCAGTGGGCGCAGTCAATCCCGCCTCTTCGGTTCGTTTGTTGAACACCTTGGACGCTGTGTCTACGACGGCATCTACGAACCCGGTCACCCAGCGCCGACGCCGACGGTTTCCGCACTGACGTGATCGAGCTCGTCAAAGAACTCGGTGTTTCCACCATCCGCTATCCGGGCGGCAACTTCGTCTCCGGGTTCCGCTGGGAGGACAGCGTTGGGCCCAAGGAACAGCGCCCCCACCGACTCGACCTCGCGTGGCACTCCACCGAAACCAACGAGATCGGCATGCACGAGTTCAGCACCTGGCTTGAGAAGGTGGGCAGCGAACTCATGCTGGCCGTCAACCTCGGCACCCGCGCACGCTGGAAGCTTTGGACTTGTTGGAGTACTCCAACATCCGCTCCGGGACGGAGCTGTCGGACCGCCGGGCGCTCATGGCCGGGTGGAGCCCTTTGGCGTCAAAATGTGGTGCCTCGGCAATGAGATGGATGGCCCGTGGCAGTTGGGCCATCGCTCTGCCGACGACTACGGCAAAATCGCATCGCAGACCGCGAAGGCAATGCGCCAGCTTGATCCTTCAGTTGAACTTGTGGTCTGCGGCTCATCGAGCGCCCATATGCCCACCTTCGGAGAATGGGAGCGCGTGGTACTCACCACGCCTACGAGGACGTTGATTACATCTCCTGCCACGCCTACTACGAAGAAAAGAACGGTGACCTGGACTCGTTCCTTGCTTCCGCCACCGACATGGACCACTTCATTGAATCCGTTGTAGCGACGGCGGACCACGTCAAAGCCGTCAACGGGAGCGCCAAAACCATCAACATTTCCTTCGACGAATGGAATGTGTGGTACCTCGAACGGTTCCATAACGTGGACAAAATCGAAGGGCTGGACAACTGGCCCAAGGCGCCGCGACTGCTTGAGGACACGTACTCAGTAGCCGACGCCGTCGTCTTCGGCAACCTCCTGATCTCACTGCTTAAGCACGCCGACCGTGTCACGTCCGCCTCCCTGGCGCAGCTCGTCAACGTGATCGCTCCCATCATGACCGAACCCGGCGGTCCCGCGTGGAAACAGACCACGTTCTTCCCGTTCGCGTTGACCTCCAAACTGGCCAAGGGTGTCGCCCTGGACGTGAGGCTGGATGCGGACAAGTACAGCACTGACGCTTACGGTGCCGTCCCGCTCATCGACGCGGTCGCTACCTACGACGCGGACGCCGCTGCGACGTCGGTCTTCCTGGTCAACCGATCACGGACTGAAGAGGCAACGGTCACCATCGACCTCACGGCTCTTGACAGCGCGATCGTCCTGGATGCGCAGACGCTCTCGGACGCGGATGTATACGCCAAGAACACGCTCAACGATCCGAACCGCGTCGGCTGCACCCGAATAAGAGTGCCGTAGTACGTGACGGCGTCGTCGAAATCACCCTGCCACCCGTCTCCTGGACGGCCCTGAACCTCGGCTGACTTTGTGAATTCGTGAGAAGGCAAGCGACATCCCGGTCCGAAGACCGGGATGTCGCTTCCACTTGCGGCACTATGGGCCGAACCCTTTTGCCCGCCGCCGCCCGGTGGGACGATTTTGACATGAGCGAAAACGAAGACCAAAAGCTCGCGTCCCGGCTCCCGGCCATTACCTTCCGAGGGAAAAGGGCGCTTTCGTGGAGGAATACGAACACCCGACCACCCACCAGATGCGCATCGTCGGCCAGCGGAGGACCGAAGCGGAAGCCAAGCTCGAACGCCAACAGCGCGAGGCGCGTGAGAAGTTCCACGAATAAGAGATACGGAAAAACCCGGGTTAACGGCAACGCGCCGTTAGCCCGGGCTTCTTCTTGTTAAAAGCCCTCGCCGTTCACAGCCCGCCGGCGAGTTTGTAGTAGGCGGCGTTCCACGCGAGTTCCTTCTTGAACTGTTTGATGGTGGTGCCGTCGTCGATGGTGAGCAGTTCGGTCCGGGCGATTTCGGCGAAGTCCTCGAACACGTCCATGCCCACCTGGGTGGAGAGCACGGTGTGGTGCGCGGCGCCTGCGGTGAGCCACGCGGCGGCGGAGGTGGCGAAGTCGGGCTTCGGCTCCCACAGTGCACGCGCGACCGGGAGGTTGGGGAGCGGTTCCTCGAGGTCGACGACGTCGACGGCGTTCGCGACGAGGCGGAACCGGTCGCGCATGTCCGAGAGCGCGACCACGACGCCGGGCCCCGCATCGGTGTCGAAGACCATGCGGACGGGATCTTCCTTGCCGCCGATGCCCAGCGGGTGGATCTCCACGCGCGGCTTGGCTGCGGTCAGGGAGGGGCAGACCTCGAGCATGTGCGCGCCGAGGATCTTCTCCTCCCCCGGCGTCAGGTGGTAGGTGTAGTCCTCCATGAGCGAGGCGCCACCGGGCAGTCCGGCGCCCATGACCTTCGCAGCCCGGACCAAGATCGCGGTCTTCCAGTCGCCCTCGGCACCGAAGCCGTAGCCGTCGGCCATGAGCCGCTGCACGGCCATGCCGGGAAGCTGGCGCAACGCGCCCAGGTCCTCGAACGACGTCGTGAATGCGGCGGAGCCGTTCGCCTCCAGGAAGGACCGCAGACCCAGTTCGATCCGGGCGCTGTAGCGCAGCGACTCGTGCCGGGCACCGCCGGCGCACAGTTCCGGTGCGACCTCGTAGAGGCGCTCGTACTCCGCGACGAGGGCGTCGACGTCGTACTCCGGCGCGCCGTGCACGGCGTCGGCGAGTTCGTTGACGGACCACGTGTTGACCGAGACGCCGAAGCGCAGCTCGGCTTCGGTCTTGTCCCCTTCTGTGACGGCAACGTTGCGCATGTTGTCCCCGAAGCGGGTCAGCTTGAGGGTGCGCACCGCGGCCCAGCCGGCGGAGGCGCGTTGCCACGCGCCGACCTGGCGCGTGACCTCGGGTTGGAGACGTGCCCGACGACGGTCTTCCGCGGCACGCCGAGGCGGGACTGGATGTACCCGAATTCGCGGTCGCCGTGGGCTGCCTGGTTCAGGTTCATGAAGTCGAAGTCGATGTCCGCCCACGGCAGGGCCACGTTCGCCTGGGTGTGCAGGTGCAGGAGCGGCTTGCGGAGCAGGTCCAGTCCCTGGATCCACATCTTGGCCGGGCTGAACGTGTGCATCCACGCGGTAACGCCGATCACGGCGTCGTCCGAGTTCGCTTCCAGAGCGGTGCGGCGGATCGCGTCCGCGTCCGTCAGCACGGGCTTCCAGACGAGCTTGACCGGAACATCGGAGGACGCGTTCAGTGCTGCGGCGATCTCCTGGGACTGCGCGGCGACCTGCTTGAGGACGTCCTCGCCGTAAAGGTGCTGGCTGCCGGTGAGGAACCACACTTCGTAGTGTTCGAGGGACGTGTTGTGGGCGATGGGCATGCGTTTCTCCTTGAAGGTTCGTGGGTGGCGCGCGTTAGCGGCCGTAGACGTTCTGGTAGCGGCTGTAGAGGGACTCGATCTGGCCGGCGTCGATGGGCAGCGGTTCACCGAGCTGCCGGGAAATGTGGACGGTGCGGGCCACTTCCTCGCACATTACGGCGGCCTTGACGGCGGAGCGGGCGTCCTTGCCGATGGTGAAGGGGCCGTGGTTCTGCATCAGGACAGCCGGTGAATGGGACGCCCGGAGCGTGTCCACGATCCCGCGGCCGATCGAGTCGTCCCCGATCAGCGCAAACGGGCCCACCGGGATGGTGCCGCCGAATTCGTCGCCCATCATGGTCAGTACGCACGGGATCGGCTCCCCGCGCGCAGCCCATGCCGTCGCGTAGGTGGAGTGCGTGTGGACGACCCCGCCGACGTCGGGCATGTTCCGGTAGACGTAGGCGTGCGCGGCAGCGTCCGACGACGGCGAAAGGTCCGGATTGCCCACGCCCCGTCGCCATCGCCGCCCACGGGAACCCCGTGGAGGTCCGTGACCACCATGAGTTCGGGCGTCAGCGCATCGTAGGAGACCCCGGACGGCTTGATGACCATCAAGTCATGCCCGGGACGCGGGCGGAGACATTGCCCGCGGTCCAGACCACCAGCTCGTACCGGGTCAGTTCGGCGTGCAGCGCGCAGACCTCGCGGCGGATCGTGGCAATGGTGTCCAGCAGGGCGCTCATGCGGAGACCCCGCGGTGAGGAGCGTTTTGCTCGCGTTCCGCTGGATCTTCTTGAGCCGGTGCATGACCTCGTTCGCTCCGCGGCCGAAGTAGTCATGCAGGGTCCGGTATTCGCGGAACAATTCCTCGTAGGCGGCGACGTTTTCCGGGATCGGGGTGTAGACGGCGCCGGGCTCGGATCCCATGGCAGCCGCGGCTTCCCGGATGTCCTGGTACTCCCCGCAGCGACGGCGGCGTGGATCGCCGAACCCAGCGCGGGACCCTGGGTGGAGCCGATCGTGGAGAGGGGCAGTCCCGTGATATCGGCGTAGATCTGCATCAATAGCGTGTTTTTCAGCAGCCCTCCGGCCACGATGAATTCCTTCACCGGCACCCCGCGTCGCGGAAGGCGTCAACGATAGTGCGGGTGCCGAAGGCCGTGGCTCCAGCAGCGCCCGGTAGATGTCTTCCGGGCGGGTTGCCAGGGTCTGGCCCACGATCACTCCGGAGAGTTCGTGGTCCACCAGGACGGACCGGTTCCCCGAGTGCCAGTCCAGGGCAATGAGTCCGTGTTCACCGATCTCCTGGGTGGAGGCGAGTTCGGTGAGGTATTCGTGGATGCCCAGGCCCGTGGCTTCGGCAGCTGCATGATATTCGGGCGGCACGCCGTACTTGGTGAACCAGCCGAAGATGTCGCCCACCCCGGACTGGCCGGCCTCGTAACCCAGAGCCCGTCCACGATCCCGCCGTCGACCACTCCGCACATGCCCGGCACCTCACGAAGCTCGGAGCCGTTCATGACGTGGCACGTGGAGGTGCCCATGATCGCGACGAGCTGTCCCGGTTCCACGGCCGGGCGGCGGGCGCGGTGACGTGGGCGTCAACATTCCCGACCGCGACGGCGATCCCGGCCGGGAGGCCGGTCCAGCCGGCGGCTTCGGCAGTCAGGTAACCCGCGGCGTCGCCCAGGCGGCCGATTGTGTGGGCCAGTTTGGTGTCGACGAAGTCCTTGAAGCCCGGGTTCAGGGCGGCCAGGAATTCCCCGGACGGGTAGGCGCCGTCCTGGTAGATGCCCTTGTACCCTGCGGTGCAGGCATTCCGCACGTAGTTCCCGCACAGTTGCCAGACGATCCAGTCGGCGGCTTCCACCCAGTGGTCCATCGCCGCATACGCGCCCGGGTCCTCCTCCAGGAGCTGGAGTCCCTTGGCGAACTCCCATTCCGAGGAAATGAGCCCGCCGTAGCGCGGCAGCCAGGCCTCGCCCCGCTCGGCGGCGAGTGCACTGATGCGGTCCGCCTGCTCCTGGGCCGCATGGTGGCGCCACAACTTCACATACGCATGCGGCCTGCGGGCGAAGCCGGGCAACTCGTTCAGTGGAGTGCCGTCAGCCTTCACCGGCACCATCGTGCACGCCGTGAAGTCCGTGGCAATCCCGACGACGGCGGCCGGATCGATCCCGGCGTCGCGCACCGCTGCGGGAACCGCGTGGCGCAACACGTCGCGGTAGTCTTGCGGCACCTGCAGCGCCCATTCGCCGGGAAGGCGGACAGCCGGGCCAGCAGACGCGCCGGTCAGATCGGCCGGTAAGGCCTCCGTGATGACCGCGTGCGGGTACTCAAACACTCCGCTTCCCAGTTCCTTGCCATCCCTGACCCGCACCACCACGGCCCTGCCCGAAAGCGTGCCGTAGTCCACGCCGATGACGTAATGTTCCTTGCCGTCCGCTGTGACGTCCATGAAGTCCTCCAATAAGCCAGCCCGCAGCCTTGCGGATTGGTTCCATTGTGAGCGCTAACAAAATTCACGTCAAGCCGTCCTTCCCACATGAACATGAATACGATCAGGCGGGAGCCGACGTACTTTGGCGCACCACCAACTCTGGCTCCACCACCGTGGCGCCGACGCTTTCCCCGCCCTCGATACCGCTCAGCATGAGGTCCATGCAGCGCCGCCCGAGTTCTTCGAAGTCCTGGCGTACCGTGGTCAAAGGCGGCGTGAAATAGCCTGATTCGGGCTGGTCGTCGAAACCCACCACCGAAACATCCTCGGGCACCCGGACACCTGCCTCGTTGAACGCACGCAGCAGGCCCAGGGCCATCTGGTCATTTCCCACAAAAAGCGCCGTGGCGGTCCTTTCACCGGCAAGCTTCCTGCCGATGTCATAGCCGCTGCCGGCGCTCCAGTCCCCACCACCAGCAAATCGTCCTGAAGGCCAGCCGCCTGCAAGGCCTCGCTCCACCCTTCGGCCCGGGCGACGCCGTCGATCCAGTCCTGCGGGCCGGCCACGTGCCCGATCCGCCGGTGCCCCTGCTCCACCAGATGCCTCACGGCCAATTCCGCGCCGCGCTTCTGGTCCACCATGGCTCCGCCGACCGACGCGTCGCCCAGCGACCCCACGGCCACTACGGGAACCCCGGCCTTCACTTCCGCCAACGCCAGCAGGGTGTCCGAATGGGGAACGATCACAACGATTCCGTCCACGGACTGGTCCAGGAAATGCCGGACCGCATCAAGGATCGCCTCCCGGTTGACCGTCCTCAAGGCTGCGATGCTGACGAAATAGCCGGCATCCTCGCAGCCTGCTCGACGCCCAGCAGGGTGTTCGCCGGGCCGTACTGCGCCAGCTCGCTCGCCAGGACCCCGATGGTCTGGGAACGGCGGGTCACGAGGCTCCGCGCAGCAGTATTGCGCCGGTATCCCAGCTCGGCGATGGCGGCCTCGACACGCTCCCGGGTGCCCTTGCTGACGTTGGGGTGGTCGTTGATCACCCGTGAAACGGTCTGGTGCGAGACTCCCGCCAATTCCGCTACGTCTTCAAGCCGTGGTAAGCGCCCGCTGCTTTTTGTCATGGAGCTATTCTGCGTGACCTGGAGGCCAAGCGACGAACAGGACCGCAGCGAGTCCACGCTGAGCTACCGGCCAGTACAAGACCACGGGCATGCCGGGGATAGACTCGATTCAAGCCCAACAACCACCATTTGAGGAGCCCCATGCGCGCCACCATCATCCACGGTCCCGGCGACATCCGCGTTGAAGACCGTAACTACCCGACGGTCCAGCTGCCCACCGACGTCGTCGTCAAAGTGACTGCCTCCTGCGTCTGCGGATCGGACCTTTGGCCCTACCGCGGCGTAAAGCCCACCCACCAGCCTTCGGCCATCGGACATGAATTCATCGGCACGGTGGAAAGCATTGGCGACGACGTCACCACCCTGGCGCCCGGCGATTTCGTGATCGCTCCGTTCGTGGTCAGCTGCGGGCCTGCCCGCAATGCTTGAACGGCGTCACAGTTGCCTGCGATCATTTGGCAGGTTGGGGCGGCAAGGATGACAGCGGTCACGCGATCGACGGCGGCCAAGGCCAGGCCGTGCGCGTGCCGCTCGCCGAGTCCACGCTCGTCAAGGTTCCCGGCATCACGGAACCCGACGACGCCCTCCGCGCGAGCTTGCTGACGCTCTCGGATGTGATGGCCACCGGCCACCACGCCGCCCTCGCGGCGAAGGTCGGCCCCGGCAGGACCGTCGTCGTCGTCGGCGACGGCGCAGTCGGGCTCTGCGGCGTGCTCGCAGCAAAGCGGCTCGGAGCAGAACGAATCATCGCGATGTCGCGGCATGCCGACCGCCAGGCTATTGCCCTCGAATTCGGCGCAACAGACATCGTCGCTGAACGTGGCGAGGACGGCGTAGCCAAGGTCCGCGAATTGCTGGGAGGCGTTTTGGCCGACTCCGTGTTGGAGTGCGTCGGGACCAAGGAGTCCATGGAACAGGCACTGCACAGTGTCCGCCGGGCGGCGCCCTCGGCTTTGTCGGTGTCCCGACAGGCGGAGCTGAGGCCCCTTGCGCTACTTGTTCGACACGAACATTTCGATTGCCGGCGGCATGGCCCCTGCCCGCACCTACATCCCGGAACTGCTCGCCGACGTGCTTGACGGAAAGATCAATCCGGGCAGGGTCTTCGACACCGTGATGCCGCTCGAGGAAGCGCCCGAGGCCTACCGCGCCATGGACGAACGGCGCTCCATCAAGGTCCTGCTCACTCCCTGAGGCCATGGGCGGAACCCGCAGCTTCTTGCGGGATAGGTGGACTGTGGCGTGCACGCGGGAACGGCGAGAGAATCCATATAGGAAGCCTCGCCTGAACCCAAAGGAGCGAACAAAATGATCACTGGTGCCCCTGCGCGCCCGGTGGTTAACCAGGACGGGTATTTGCCCATCGAGGATCACGGACTCATTGGAGACGGGTCCACCTGCGCTTTGGTGGGACGGGACGGCGCCATTACCTGGCTTTGCTTGCCGGAATTCGACAGTCCACCGTTCCTTGCCGGGATCCTCGACGCGGAATCAGGCGGCCGTTTTGAAATAGCTCCTGTTCGCACCCTGGCATCCTCCCAGCGCTACACCGAGGATTCCTGCGTGCTGGTCACGTCCCTTGTGTCCGATCGTGGCGTGCTGCAGGTGACGGACGGGCTGACGTTGCGTGCGGGTGCCGACTTGTCGGAGCCGGTGCCGGCCGGCCGTTCCGAACTCCTGCGGCACGCGCGAGCCGTGGGCGGCGACGTCCCGCTGCGCATCAGCCTGATACCGAAGACCGGTGTCACTTTTGACACCCTGGCTACCGGCTGGAGGTTTGATTGGCGGCAGGACGGAGTCCACGAGGTCTACCTATGGTCTTCCGTTGAACTCATCCCCGACGGCCGTGGCCTGTACGCCGAGTTGACGCTACGCGCGGGAGAGACCCTGACCATGGTCCTGCACTGGTCCGGGCGGTTCCGGCTCCGTCAGCATCCGGAGAGCAAGAAGCTCATTGACCAGACCGTGTATGCGTGGCGCCGGTGGGCATCAAACCTGGATTGCGAAGGCTCCCAAGCGGAGTTGATGAAGCGTTCGGCCTTGACGCTGAAGATGCTGGACCACGCCGAGACGGGGCCATCTTGGCCGCCGCTACCTCTTCGTTGCCGGAGTGGCCGGAACGTCCCGGAATTGGGATTACCGGTACACATGGGTGCGCGACGCCTCGTTCTCCAACTATGTGTTCAGGCGCATTGGCGATCCCAGTGATGCGGACGTCTTCCTTGCCTGGGTCCTGACCAACGTCGAGCGGGACGGTGCCCCGCACGTCATGTACGCGCTGGACGGTTCCCAGCCGCCCGATGAGGTCGAGGACCCGCACTTGCGCGGATACCGCGGCTCGGCCCGGTCCGGTGGGAAACGGCGCCCGCCACCAACTCCAGCACGATGTGTACGGTGAAATCGTCGATATCGCCTACCAGTGGTCGGGCAGCGGCAAGCGAGTGGATGAGCGGCTCTGGGCCGCATTGGTACCCATTGTGGAAATGGCCATCAGGAGCTGGAGGGTTCCCGACTCGGGGCCTTGGGAAATCCGGGACAAGAGCAGGCCCTTCACCTACTCGGCGGCGTTATGTTACGTCGCGATCGACCGCGCCATCCAGATCGCGCGCAGGGACGGGCTTCCCTATCCCAAACGCCGGTGGGAGGCCACTGCCCGTCAAATCCGGCAGGCTGCCCTGACACAATCATGGGATCCCCGGCGGCGCACCTTTACCGAGAACCTAGGTGGCAACGGCGTCTCGACGCGTCGCTCTTGACCCTTCCCGTCCGCAACGTCATTGATTTCGACGATCCCCGGATGGTTTCCACGACGAAAGCGATCGCGGCGGAGCTCGACGCCGGCAACGGACTTTTGTTCCGCTACCTGCCATCGGTTTCTCCCGACGGTCTGCCCGGAAACGAAGGGGCGTTCCTCCTCTGCAGCTTCTGGCTGGTGGACAACCTGGCAGGACAAGGGCGCGTGGATGAAGCCCATGAACTCTATGAGTCCCTCTGCAGCCGTGCGAATTCACTGGGCCTGCTACCCGAGCAGATCCACCCGGACACCGGAGAGTTCCTCGGCAACTTCCCGCAGGCGTTCAGCCATGTGGGCGTGCTGGCCAGCGGCCTGCGCCTGCTGAAAGCGGAGCGGCGGCCGCAAAGGCTGGCACTACCACGCGGAATCAGGGCTAGCGGCGAGGGGCGAAGCCGATGCGTGCGTGGTGGGTCCGGGAACCAGCTCCGATTGAATCCGGGCCGCTTGTCTGGGGCGAACGCCCCGATCCTCAACCAGGAGTGCATGAGCTCCTGGTCAGAGTCCGGACCTGTGGTGTCTGCCGCACGGATCTGCATCTGGCAGAGGGCGACCTCACCCCTCGGATGCCGAATGTAGTCCCCGGCCACGAAGCGGTAGGAATAGTCAGCGAGGCGGGCGAAGGGTGCGTGAGGTTCCGGCGCGGTGACAGGGTCGGAGTGGCCTGGCTGGGTGGAACCTGCGGGAGCTGCGAGTTTTGCCGCCGCGGTGACGAGAACCTTTGCCTCTCCCCTGTCTTCACGGGTTGGGACAGGGACGGTGGCTATGCCGAACAACTCACGGTGTCCGAGGATTTTGCCTATGCCATCCCGCCCCGGTTTTCGGACGAACAGGCAGCCCCTCTGTTGTGCTCCGGCATCATCGGGTACCGGGCGCTCAAACGGGCCGCTGTTCCGGAGGGTGGCCGACTGGGCATCTATGGTTTCGGAGGGTCCGCCCATCTCACGGCGCAGATGGCACGCCACCAAGGGGCGCAGGTGTACGTGATGACGCGTTCGGAGCCGGCCCGTGAACTGGCGCGGAAGCTGGGTGCGGTGTTTGTGGGCGACGCGTACGAATCCCCGCCAGACCCACTCGACTCGGCGATACTGTTTGCCCCTGCCGGGGACCTCGTCCCTGTCGTCCTCAAGGCATTGGGCCGGGGCGGACCCTGGCCATTGCCGGCATCCACCTCAGCGACATACCGCCCTTGAACTATTCCGCAGATCTCTTCTATGAGCGGCAGCTCCGCAGCGTCACTGCCAACACCCGGCAGACGGCGAAGAGTTCTGGTCCTTGGCCGCGGAAATCCCGCTGGCTCCCACCACGACGGCGTATCCGTTGGCTCAGGCCGACCGGGCGCTGCGGGATTTGGCCGCTAGCCGTGTTACCGGAGCTGCCGTGCTGACAGTCTGAACTGCGGATGTCCCCGCATCACAGACAGGCAGGCGGGAGCAAAAAACGGCGATCGGCGGGTCCGATAACGGCCCGCCGGTCGGTATTCCGCTGTTCAGCGTTTCAGGACATCGCGTTGAAGACTTCAGTGCGAAGGGCTGACCATGTGATGCCGATGTTCCTCGGTGCTGGGCTTGATCGCCATCGCGGTGACGACGAGCGCCACCAGGCCAGCGATCCACGATGTCCAAGCGACTCCGGCTTGCATGGAGTACGAGCCTAGCCACGGCGAAAGGAACAGCAAGGCACCGAAGGCCGCCTGCACCCACTCCATGACCGGCGTTCCGGGCATGGCCAGATTGATCACACCGCTAACGATCAGCAAAGCGCCGAATACGACCATCAAGGCAGCCGACGAGCCGGCGGCCGTGGTCCAGATGACCGATAAAGCAGCATAGAGACCGGCGACAACCGTGACCCAATCCTGCCATCGCGTCCATTTCTTCATTGAACCCACCTCTGTGATGTGGACTGCATTCCGGGGCACCGAGCAAGTACTCCGGTATTGGTGTAACAAAATCCGCGCGCAGCTACTTCCCGACAGACGCGTGCGGTATTGGACCGCAGTCGTTGAATCCTGCCGCGCGCGAAGCCTTGCTAAGAGGGGACTTCCGGTCTAGAACGTAGTCATAGAGCAACATCGACGGACATGCCGGCGTCGCCCGGCACGTCCGTCCGGAGAGGACCCCGTGATATCGAGTCGCTGGTCGTAAAGTCGCAGTCAGCCCGGTGCTGACTCAGCGACGTCCGTTGGTGCGAACCGCCGTGGCCTCCGGCGTGGACTTGCGTCCGCCGCCAACGCCCAGGTTCCGGCCCGACCCCGCCAGGTCGCCTGCAGTCGCAACCAACAGAAGGAAAGAAATGCTAAACATGAAGGTCCCGGCACGAGGCGCCGGAACCGCCTTCATTGCAACCATCGCTATCACGGCACTCGCCGCGTGTTCGAGCACGGGCACATCTTCGTCGTCGTCGAGCACCGCAAGTTCCGGAGGAGCTGTACCGCAGATATCTGCGGATGCGTTCACGGCCGATTTCTCGGCAATGAAACAGCTCACGTCGCTCGCTTCACAAGGCAAGGGCATGGTGGGCGTACTGCTGCCGGACACCACCACCTCCGCGCGATACGTGACTTTCGACGCCCCGTACCTGAAGAAGGCATTCGAAGCCGCGGGACTCGATTCCTCCAAGTTCAAGATCGACAACGCGCAGGGCAGCGCAAGCACGATGCAGACCCAAGCCGAGGCTGATATCACGGCCGGCGCATCGGTGCTGCTTGTCGACGCCCTGGACTCCGGTTCGGGCGCGGCCATCGAGGCGGCCGCCAGTGCGCGCGGCGTCAAAGTGATCGACTATGACCGGCTCGTCAAAGGCGGGACAAAAGATCGCACCTATGTCAGCTTCGACAACGTCAAGGTTGGTCAGCTCATCGGCCAAGGCGAAATCACGTGCATCGCTGACTGGAAAGTCACCAAGCCAAACATCCTGGTCATGGATGGCGACCCGACCGACAACAACGCGAAGCTGTTCGCCGAAGGTTACAACGGCGTACTCAAGCCGCACTTCGACAATGGCGAGTACGTCAACGTCGGAGAGCCGGCGGGCACGTGGACACCGTCAGTGGCTCAGACGACGTTCGCCCAGCAATACACTGCCCACCCGAACATCAACGCGGTTGTCACGCCGAACGACGACAATGCCAACGCGGTGATCGCCTACCTGCAGAGCAAGCAGATTCCCGCCAAGACCTTCCCGACGACTGGACAGGATGCGTCCTTGTCCGGCCTGCAGAACATCCTGAAGGGCTACCAGTGCGGAACGGTGTACAAGCCGATCTACTTTGAGGCCCAGGCTGCGGCCGCGGCAGCGCTCTACCTTCGGGCGGGCGTCACTGTTCCGTCAACCCTCGTCAACGGCAAGACCACGGACGACACCGCGAAGTCCGATGTCGCATCGGTCCTGCTGACCCCGCTGTGGGTGACCACGAAGAACATGGCGGACACTGTCGTCAAAGACGGCGCCGTAACGAGTTCATCGCTGTGCATCTCGCAAGTGAAGGACGCGTGCACCGCGGCAGGTATCCAGTAGTCCGAACGATGAGTGAGTTGGCAGCCCGGACCCCGCCGACGTCGGGCCCTTGCTTCGGCTGGAGGGCATCGACAAGAACTTCGGGCCGGTGCAGGCACTGGTCGACATCACCCTTGAGGTGCCGATCGGCAAGGTGACTGCGCTTGCCGGCGACAACGGCGCGGGCAAATCGGTCTTGATCAAATGCGTTGCCGGCATTCACACCCCCGACGACGGGCAGCTGTTTTGGGAAAACCAGCCCGTACGGTTGAACTCGCCGCACGAAGCCGCGGCGCTCGGCATCGAGACCGTGTACCAGGACCTGGCACTCTGCGACAACCTCGACATCGTGCAGAACCTGTTCCTCGGCCGCGAACGCCTGCGACATTTCCTCCTCGACGAGGAGAGCATGGAGATCGCGGCCGGGAGACACTGACGAGCCTGGCCGTGACAACAGTGCGGTCGATCCGGCAACCCGTCGCGTCGCTGTCCGGAGGGCAACGCCAGTCGGTGGCGATCGCGAAATCGGTGCTGTGGAACTCGAAGCTCGTCATCATGGACGAGCCCACCGCTGCCCTCGGCGTCGCCCAGACGGAGGTGGTCCTTCACCTGATCCGCCAGCTCGCCGACCGTGGAGTGGCCGTCATCGTCGTCTCACACAATATGAACGACGTGTTCGAAGTCGCGGACCGCATCGCCGTGCTCAGGCTCGGGCAGCTGGTGGCTATCCGGCCTGTCACGGAAATGGACCGGCAGATCGTGGTTGACCTGATGACCACGGGGTTCTCCGATCGGGCAACGCCGGAACTCGCGCCTCCACCGCCGTCGAACCGCCAGCTCACCGCCGCCAAGGGTCCGCTCCCTTCCGCAGCGGCGGTGCTCCAGGACGAGCCGACCACGGCGGCAGCCAAGCGGAAGGCCGCCTTGGCGTTGAATCCGGACATCACCGCGACGTCGCTCCCCGAATATTTCCGCGCTGCGTTCGCGCGGGTCCGGGCGGCGAGAGCGGAGTGCTTCCGGTTCTCGCGGGCCTGTTGCTCATCTCGGTACTATTCCAATCGCTGAACCCGAACTTCCTGACTCCCGGGAACATGGTGAACCTGCTCATCCAGGGTTCCGTTTTCATGCTGCTCGCAATGGGCCAGGTCTTCGTGCTCCTGCTCGGCGAAATCGACTTGTCCATCGGGTACGTCGGCGGGGTGGGCGGCGTCATTATGGCCGAACTCGTGCAGGAGTCCACCGGTTGGCCGTGGTGGGCGGCGATCGCCGTCGGCCTGCTTGGCTGCGCCGGGATCGGACTGCTCCACGGGACGATCATCACCCGGCTCGGCCTGCCGTCGTTCGTCGTGACTCTTGGCGGCCAGCTCGGCTGGCTTGGCGTGATGCTCATCATCCTTGGCAGCGGCGGCGTCGTGCCCATCAACGACAATGTCATCAATAACATCGCGAGCGGCAACCTCAGCCCGGTCACCAGCTGGATCCTCATGCTCGTGGTCGTCGGAGCGTTCAGCACGTGGACGTGGCTGCGGGACGCCCGCCGGCGCAACACCGGGCTCGTCGCGCCGCCCGCCAGTGTAAGCGCCCTGAAGATCGCGGCGGTGCTCGCCGCCGGTGTGGCGATCGTCTGGCTCTGCAATACGGACCGCGGAATCCTGGTCGAAATCAGTGGCGTTCCGTGGGTCCTTCTCGTGGTGCTCGGAGTCCTCGCCGCCTGGACCCTGCTGCTTGGGCGAACCCGGTTCGGTCGCTACGTCTACGCCATTGGCGGCAACGCCGAGGCCGCTCGGCGGGGAGGCGTGAACCTTGCCCGTATTCGCACCCTCGCCTTCATCCTCGCTTCCTTCACTGCAGGCATCGGCGGAATCGTCTACGCGTCGCGCCTCCGTTCCGTCTCGACCTCGTACGACGGCGGCACTCTGGTGCTTTACGCCGTGGCCGCCGCGGTGATAGGCGGGACCAGCTTGTTCGGCGGCCGCGGCAAGGTGCTGCACGGGGTCCTGGGCGGGCTGGTGATCGCCACGATCGATAACGGCATGGGCCTGCAGGGCTACAGCGCACCGGCCAAGTACGTGGTCACGGCGCTGGTTCTCGTCGCGGCCGTGACGATCGACGCCGTCGCGCGCCGCGGACGCTCCCGGACCTGAGGAGGCGCCGGGCCCAGCGGTCGTGGCAGGTCTGGACTTGGATTATCAGCAGGCTTAACGTTCAAGAGTGGCTGGCTACCCGGAGGGGTGGTCCGAGCGGCAATCCCTGCGGCCAGCCCACGCAAGTCCGAGCGAGGAGGAAAGATGCGAAAGGTTGAAGAAACGATTGATGTGGCGGTCCCCGTGCGTACGGCTTATAACCAGTGGACGCAGTTTGAGTCGTTTCCCCGATTCATGTCCGGGGTGGAATCCGTAACCCAGTTGAGCGACACGACCAACCATTGGGTCACCAAGGTAGGAGGCGTGGAACTGGCCTTCGATACGGAGATAGTCGACCAGGAACCCGACGACCGGATTGCGTGGCGCAGTATTGACGGCAAATCGCACGCCGGCATCATCAGGTTTTCGCCGCTCGACGACAACCACACGCACGTCAAGGTCCATTTCGAATGGTCGCCCGAGACTTTTATGGAGAAGGCCGGAGCCGCACTCCAGATAGACGAGATGCAGGTGAAGGCCGACCTGAAGAAATTCAAGGAGTTCATCGAGTCGCGTGGAAACGAAACCGGAGGGTGGCGCGGCGAGGTGGAGGAATAAATGACCGACCGTGGACCAGTACTTGTGGTCGGCGGCACCGGGATGCTTGGCAGCCAGGTGGTGTCGAGGCTGCTGGCGGGCGGAAAACAGGTCCGCGCGTTGGTGCGGCCCGGTTCGGTTGCGGGCCGCCTTGAGCAGCTAGGGGCCACGATCGCCCGTGGCGACATGATGGACCCGGAGTCGCTTGCGCACGCCATGGACGGCGTCGACGCTGTGATCACCTCGGCGGCCGGATACACCCATCACCGGGAAGGCGACACCCCTGTCACGGACACGGTGGGCAACATCAACCTCGTCGACGCGGCCAGCCGCGCCGGTATTCGCCGATTTGTCCTCACTAGCATCCTCACGTGCGATCAGACCCCGGAGGTTCCACACTTCTGGCACAAGAAACTGACCGAGGATCGCCTGGAGGAGCTCGGCGTCCCGTTTGTGGCCCTGCGCCCGGGCGCTTTCCTTGAGCAGATCGCTCGATTCGGCGACCCTTTCAGCGAAGGGCGGCTCAGGTGGTTCGGGTCTTCGAGTGTTCCCCTGACGTACGTTCTTGCCAGTGACCTCGCCGGGTACCTCGCGGCGGCAGTCGACGCGAGCGGCGTCGAAGGGCAGCGCATCGACATCGGCTGGGACCGGCCGGTCACCATGCAGGACATCGCCGATATCTCTTCCCGAATGCTCGGCCGGCAGATCGAGCTCGTCCTTAACCCGATCAACCAGATGGGGCCGGACTTTCAGGCGATGATGGAGTGGTTCGGGACCGGCCGCTACGTCGCCGATACCTCACTGCAGCGCGAGGTCTTCGGCCCGCCGCCAACCGCGGAGAACGCCGTCGCGCGCCTGCTCACCAGCCTCGGGCACAAACTTCTCTGAGGCAGGCGCGACGGCGGCCGCATGGCGCGGTCTGTTCACCAGCGTCAGCCCACGGCCGGCAGCGCGTCGGGGATGCGCGGTTTGGCGTTGCCCGCGAAGGTGAACTTGGCCTCGTCGCCTTCGCCGTCGACGTCGACCACCACGATGTCGCCCGGGTGCAGTTCGCCGAAGAGGATCTTCTCGGAAAGCTGGTCCTCGATCTCGCGCTGGATGGTGCGGCGCAGCGGCCGGGCACCCATGGCGGGGTTGTAGCCGCGGGTGGCCAACAGGACCTTGGCCGCGTCCGTAAGCTCGATGCCCATGTCCTTATCCGCCAGATGCTGTTCCAAGCGACGGATCATCAGGTCCACGATCTCGATGATCTCGTCCTGCGTGAGCTGCGGGAAGACGATGACGTCGTCAACGCGGTTGAGGAACTCGGGACGGAACTGCTGTTTGAGCTCCTCCGTGACCCGTGCCCGCATCCGGTTGTAGCCGGTGGTGGTGTCCGTGCCGGACTGGAAGCCCGTTGCGACGCTCTTGGAGATGTCCCGGGTACCCAGGTTGGTGGTCATGATGATCACCGTGTTCTTGAAGTCCACCACCCGGCCATGGCTATCCGTCAGGCGGCCGTCTTCCATGATCTGCAGCAGCGAGTTGAAGAGATCGGCGTGGGCCTTCTCCACTTCGTCGAACAGCACCACGGAGAACGGACGACGCCGGACCTTCTCGGTCAGCTGCCCGCCCTCGTCGTAGCCGACGTAGCCCGGAGGGGCACCGAAGAGACGGGACACGGTGTGCTTTTCCGAGTACTCGGACATGTCCAGCGTGATGAGTGCATCCTCATCGGCAAAGAGGAATTCCGCCAATGCTTTGGCGAGCTCGGTCTTGCCGACACCCGTGGGCCCGGCGAAGATGAACGAGCCACCCGGGCGCTTGGGATCCTTCAGGCCGGCACGCGTGCGGCGGATTGCACGCGATACGGAATTAATCGCTTCATTCTGCCCGATGACGCGCTTGTGCAGCTCCTCCTCCATCTTGAGCAGGCGGCTGGATTCTTCCTCGGTGAGTTTGAAGACCGGGATGCCGGTGGAGTTCGCGAGAACTTCGGCAATCAGCTCCTCGTCGACCTCGGCGTTGCCGTCCGTGCCGCCGGCCTTCCACTTGAGCTCCCTTTCCCGGCGCTCGGCGACAAGTTTCTGCTCCTTCATGCGCAGCGACGCGGCGCCTTCGAAGTCCTGGGCGTCGATGGCGGATTCTTTCTCCATCTTCACTTCGGCGATGCGTGCATCCATCGCTTTCAGCTCCGGCGGACGGGTCATGCGGCGGATGCGAAGCCGTGCACCGGCTTCGTCGATCAGGTCGATCGCCTTGTCCGGCAGGAAGCGGTCCGAAACGTACCGCTCCGAGAGGCTCGCCGCCGCCGCCAGTGCGCCGTCGGTGATGGTCACCCGGTGGTGCGCCTCGTAACGGTCACGCAGGCCCTTGAGGATCTCAACAGTGTCGGCCACCGACGGTTCCTGGACCTGGATCGGCTGGAAGCGGCGCTCCAAAGCGGCGTCCTTCTCGATGTGCTTGCGGTACTCATCCAAGGTGGTGGCACCAATGGTCTGGAGTTCACCACGCGCCAGCAACGGCTTGAGGATAGACGCGGCATCGATGGCACCCTCAGCGGCGCCGGCACCCACGAGCGTGTGGATCTCGTCGATGAAGAGGATGATGTCCCCGCGGGTCCGGATTTCCTTCAGGACCTTCTTCAGGCGCTCTTCGAAATCCCCGCGGTAACGGGAACCGGCCACCACGGAGCCTAAATCGAGCGTGTAGAGCTGCTTGTCCTTCAGGCTCTCGGGCACGTTGCCCCGGACGATCGCCTGGGCAAGGCCCTCGACGACGGCCGTCTTGCCGACGCCCGGCTCGCCGATCAGCACGGGGTTGTTCTTGGTACGGCGGGAGAGGACCTGCATGACGCGTTCCATCTCCAGCTCGCGGCCGATCACAGGATCAAGCTTGTTCTCCCGCGCGGCCTGGGTAAGGTTGCGGCCGAACTGGTCCAGCACCACCGAACCGGCGGGAGCAACCTCGGCCTGGCTCGGTCCGGCGACCATCCCGCTGGGTCCTTGCCCTCATAGCCGGAGAGCAAATGGATGACCTGCTGGCGGACCCGACCGAGGTCGGCACCAAGCTTGACCAGGACCTGCGCGGCAACACCTTCACCCTCGCGGATGAGGCCGAGCAGGATGTGCTCTGTACCGATGTAGTTGTGGCCGAGCTGCAAGGCTTCCCGGAGGGCGAGCTCAAGCACCTTCTTGGCGCGCGGCGTAAAGGGGATGTGCCCGGAGGGGCCTGGCGGCCCTGGCCGATGATCTCCTGCACCTGCTCGCGGACGCCATCGAGCGAAATGCTCATCGACTCAAGCGCCTTGGCGGCGACCCCCTCACCCTCCTGGATCAGTCCCAACAGGATGTGTTCAGTACCAATGTAGTTATGGTTGAGCATGCGAGCCTCTTCTTGGGCAAGCACAACAACGCGACGGGCACGGTCCGTAAATCTCTCAAACATTTCGCCACACTCCTGGCAGCCGCCTACCTTGATGCTACGTCGCTGAGGGCCTTCGTGGGGATCGCCGGACGCAGAATTTTAGATAACGGTCCAGCCGCCTGCATGGCTCTTCCGCGCGGACGGTCAAGACCGTGAAGAATGAAAACAACCACCAAGTAGAGGGAATTACCATGAGCACCCTGAAGCAACGCCTGCACGCCGACGTCGTTGTCCACATGAAGGACCGCAACAAAACTGCGCTCACGACGGTCCGTAACGTCCTGGGCGAAATCGAGACGCGCGAGAAGTCCGGAAAGACACCCATCGAGCTGGACGACACCCAGGTGACGGCCCTGCTGCAGAAGGAAGCCGCCAAGCGCAGGGACACTGCCCGCATTTACACGGAGGCCGGCGAGGCCGAGCGCGCCGCGGCGGAAATCGCCGAAGCAGAAGTGATAGAGGCGTACCTGCCCGAAATGCTGACGCTCGCCGAAGTCGAGGGCATCGTCGACGAGGCAATCGCCGCATTGAAGGCCAGCGGCCAGGAACCCACGATCAAGCAGATGGGCGCCGTGATGAAGCCCGTCACAGCAAAGGTCGCCGGCCGCTTCGACGGCAAGGCCGTCAGCGAAATCGTCCGGACCCGGCTCGCATAGATTCACCGGCACGCAGGGAGGAGCAGCCATGGCAGCCATCATCCTGGGATGGAATCCACGGCTTTGGAACGACTGGAACTACGAGGCTGTGATCGAGCAGGTCGCCGAAACCGGTCAATTCCTGGAGCGGTGGAACGTCGGGCAACACCGGAAGATCCAGCCGGGCAACCAAGCATGGCTTCTCCTGCAAGGCGGAGGACCCCACGGACGCGGGCTGATCGGACACAGCGTCGTGATGTCCGAAAGCTACGAAGTGCCACAAAGCACCGAGCCGAAGGGTATTGCGCGGTACGTGAGCGTGGCCTTCGATGCCTTGCTCCCCCTCGGCGGCCAGATCCCGTCGAGTGTCCTCTCCAGGGAGGTGCCGGACGTGGCCTGGAATCGCTTCCGCGGTTCGGGGCGGTCTATTCCGTCATCGTCAGAACCTGCTCTTCAGCGCGTGTGGCGGGAGCACGGCCCAGCGGCGTCCGAGCCGTTCCAGACTGTTCCGGGACCTACCCGGAAGGAGCCGTCAGCCGCATTGAAACGAACCGCTACGAGCGGGACCCTGAAGCCCGCCGCATCTGCCTGGCTTTCCACGGAACGTCCTGTGCCGCATGCACCTTCTCCTTCGAAGTAAGCTACGGCGACATCGGCAAAGACTACATCCACGTCCATCACGTGGTTCCGGTTTCACAGCTTGGCAGCGACTACCGGCTGGACCCGATCGCGGACCTCGTCCCGTTGTGTGCCAACTGCCACGCGATGGCGCACCGGGGCGTGGGCACCCGCGTACCGTGGCGGAATTGCGGCGGCCATCGCCGCCGCCGGCCACTTGCCTGGCCAAATTGTAGACGACAGGGCATTGGCGGCCCAGGACGCCGCGCACCGGATCCTCGAGCAACGGTGACCATTGGGCCGTCCATTGCACTAGCCAGCCAGGGTTCTTCACCGTATTTTGGTTAACTACACCGTGTGGCGAGTACATCGCACTGTGAGTCAGATGATCCATTTGCCGGCTGAAAGACCGGGGCGCAACGTCGCGCCCCGGTCCCGGCGAGACCTACCGGGCGTCACGCGCCGCCCGCTGTTCAGGAGGATATGCATGACCGGGATGTTTGAACTCTTCATCGACGAGGACACGAGCTTCAGATTCAGGCTCAAGGCGCCGGACGGAACGGTGGTAGCCGTCTCCAAGTCCTTTCCCGACAAGCGCGCCGCAGTGAGCGGCATCAGTGACGTCCGCGAATACGCAGGAATGGGCCTGATCACCGATCTCTGCCCCGAAGTCCCACTACGCGGAGCAGCGCCCACGCCTCCGGTCCCCGTTGCTCGGCAAGCCGGTCCCACCGCGATGCCACCGCTTCCCGCACCGCCGCGGCACCACAGTCCCCTCCCCAAAGGGATCGCACCCGACCCTGGCATACTCCTGCCCTGGTCGACCATCCCGCACCGGTTTAGACGAGGCGTGAAGGCGTCCGCTGCAGGCCATCCCGCCGCGGCGCCCCTTGTCCCGGCCCCGCGCCGCCGGGTGTAATGGACGCACGACGGCGACTCCCGCCGTCGTGCGCTGAAGGAGCCGCAATGTTCACCAGCCCGTACGCTGATGTCGAGATCCCCGAAGTCACGATCTATGAGTATCTGTTCGGTGGGCTGAGCGGCGAGGACCTTGACCGGATCGCACTCGTGGACGGCACGTCCGGCGCGGAAATGAGCTACCGGCAACTCGTCAGCCGAATCGACGCGACCGCAGGCTGGCTCGCGGGCCACGGGGCGGCCCCGGGACCACCGTGGGCCTCTTCTGCCCAACGTGCCCGCGTTCGCGGTCGTCTTCCACGGGTCCTCCGCGCGGCGCCGTCGTCACCACGGTCAACGCGCTGTATACCGCCGATGAAGTCGGCAGCCAGCTCAGCGACGCCGGCGCCTCCTGGCTCTTCACCGTCTCGCCCTTCCTGGAACGCGCGGCGGCCGCCGCCCAGGCCGCCGGCATTCCGGCGGAGCGCCTCGTGGTGCTCGACGGCGGCGACCTCGCCTCGGCCGCGGGTCATCCCTCGCTCGCGGACATCATCGACGCCGCCTTCCCGCGCCCACGCTGAGCGTCGATCCGCATGCCGCCGCCGTCGTGCCCTACTCCTCGGGCACGAGCGGCACACCGAAGGGCGTCCTGTTGAGCCAGTACAACCTCGTGGCGAACGTCGCGCAGTCCAGTGCCTTCTTCCGCGTGACTCCCGACGACGTGCTGCTCGCCGTCCTGCCGTTCTTCCACATCTACGGCCTGACAGTGCTGCTCAATCTGGCCCTCGGCGAGCGGGCCCGGCTCGTCACGATGCCGAAGTTCGACCTCGCCGAGTTCCTCCGCATCACCCAGGACCACCGCTGCACGTACCTCTTCATCGCTCCGCCCATCGCCGTCGCACTGGCGAAGCATCCGCTGGTGGACCAATACGATCTCTCGTCCGTGCGCGTCGTGCTTTCAGGAGCAGCTCCCCTCGATGGCGAACTGGGACACGCTGTTGCGAAGCGCCTCGGATGCACGATGCTCCAGGGCTATGGCATGACCGAGCTGAGCCCAGTCTCCCACGCCATCCCGCGCGACGGCGCCGAGAACGTCCCGCTCGACTCGGTGGGTTACGCCGTGCCGAACACCGAGTGCAAGCTCCTCGACCCGCCACGGACGAAGAAATCGACATCCCGGCCGAAGGACCGAGCGCCCCCGGGCAGCTCCTTGTCCGCGGCCCGCAGGTCATGCTCGGCTACCTGAACCGGCCCGACGCAACAGCGGCGACTATCGATCCGGATGGCTTCCTCCGCACCGGCGACATAGCGACCGTTACGGCTGACGGCGTCGTGACGATCGTCGATCGACTCAAGGAACTGATCAAGTACAAGGGCTACCAGATTGCGCCCGCCGAGCTCGAAGCGCTCCTGCTCACCCACCCGCGGATTGCGGACGCCGCGGTCATCGGCACCCACGCGGACGACGGCGAAGAGGTGCCGAAGGCGTTCGTCGTCCGGCAGGCGGGGCCGAGCTCGGGGACGGGGAGGTCATGGAGTTCGTCGCCGGGCGGGTGGCTCCGTTCAAGCGCGTGCGATCGGTGGAGTTCGTCGAGGTGATTCCCAAGTCGGCGTCAGGAAAGATCCTTCGGCGGGAGCTGCGCGCTAGGGGTTAGGGACAGTCCGCGCCGGCACTCTCCGTGGCTACGCTTGGCCCTGCGAAGCCGGCGGCACGCGCAGGCTTCCATACTCTCCATTCGGTGCCACCGCAGGTGCACGCCGGCCAAGGCCGTGACTACCGACTGGATGACGACGAGATACATGAGCTGCCGATAGACGAACTGCTGAAGCGGAAGGGTCCACAGTGGACGAAGCGACTCATTGTCGAGCCGGAACGCATAGGCCGCCATCAGGAATTGCACCAGGAGGAAGACAAGCCAGAGCGCGGCGATCCGGACCGGATCAAGGAAGACCAGGCCGTAGATGGCGAAGACGTCCACTACTGGAGCGAACAGCGGCAGCAGCACCTGGAGGACGAGCAGATAGCCGAGCCCGCGCCGGCCGAGTTTTCCAGCCTGCCCGCCCTGCACCACCGCGCCCCGGTGCTTCCACATGGCCTGAAGCGTGCCATAGCACCAGCGGTATCGCTGTTTCCAAAGCGCGCCAAGGCTCGCGGGAGCTTCGGTCCAGGCCCTCGCATCGTCCTGGTACACGACCCGCCAGCCATCGCGGCACAGTGCCATGGTCAGGTCCGTGTCTTCAGCGAGCGTGTCGTCGCTGACTCCGCCAACCCGGAACAGGGCATCGCGGCGGAAGGCACCGATAGCCCCTGGAACGGTCGGCATGCACTCGGCGATGTCGAACAACCTGCGGTCCAGGTTGAAGCCGACGACGTATTCGATGTGCTGCCAGGCTCCGAGGATCCCTCCACGGTTGGCAACCTTGGTGTTCCCTGAAATTGCGCCCACTCGAGGGTCGGCGAAGGGCTGAATGAGGGAGTGAACCGTTTCCGGTTCGAAGACGGTATCACCGTCGACCATCACCACGAGATCGTGGCCGGCGGCTGCAAGCCCGGCATTCAACGCGGAGGGTTTGCCGCCGTTCTCTTTCCGGATCAACATAACACCCGGCAAGCCGAGCTTTTCGACGATGTCCGCGGTGTCATCGGTCGACCCGTCGTCAACCACAATGATCTCCACCGGATGGCTTGATGCGGCGATAGACCGGACTGCGGCTTCGATGCCGGCGGCCTCGTTGTACGCGGGGACGATGACGCTGACCGGCTCCGTGACCCCGGGCGGACCGGCACGTCTACCCGGCGTCGGCTGCGGCCGGTCGCAAGGACCGGCGCGCCGCTCTCCGGTGGCGCGCTGCGCACACCACCACGAGCACGGCCCGGACCACTGTCACGACTCCGGCCGCAACGAGCGCCCAGGAGATGGCGACGATGAAGAAATCGCTGAGCCGTATTCCCCACACCAACGCGTTTCCGCTGATCTGCTCTCCCACCGAGGCATCGCGCATGCTTGCGATCCCGACGGCGTCGCCGCCGTCGTGACCGGAAGCCTTGATCCGCGACCTTGGTGAGGACGGAGTCGAGCGCCGTGACCGTCTGCTCCCTGTCTCCGCCGCCGTCGTGCATGAGGAGCACCTGGCCCTGCGGGCCTGAAGGGGTGAGGTTCTTCTCGATGGCGGCGACTCCGGGCCGCTGCCAGTCCTCACTGTCCTGGGTGGTGAGCACAGTGAGATAACCCGGTCCGCAGCGGTGCGCATCGCCGCCCACGTGCCGTCCCGGACGGCGTCGTTCTCGGAGCTGTACGGCGGACGCAGGAGCGTCGAGGCACGGCCCGTGATGCCGGCAATCACTTGCTGGTCACCCTGGACCTCAAGCTGCTGGCGCCAAGCCGGGCGCTCCCAAGGTCCGCATGTGTCAACGTGTGCACCCCGATCTCGTTGCCGTCCGCAAGGATGCGGCGCACGAGGTCGGATTGTCGATGGCAGCTGAACCGACCACGAAAAACGTGGCATGGACATGGTGCTTGCGGAGGACGTCAAGGATCCGGGGAGTCCAGACCGGGTCCGGACCGTCGTCGAACGTCAGCGCGAGCGTGCGGTCCGGCGGACCGACGGTACGAACGGAGCCGCCGCGGGAATCAACCACCGGCCCACCGTGCGAGACCGCGTCCGGGACGGTACTCGCGGAGCCACCCCCGGGCACCGAGTCATCGGCGATCCGGCGAGGTGATGCATGTACCCCTGCACGACGAGTGCGACACCCAGTGCCAACAGGACGGCCAGAAGGATGAACCAGTGCGCCCTGACACTGACCGGAGCAGTGCGCTTGCTCAGGCGGCGCGCACTCACGGGTGCGTCGGCGTGGACGGCCGCGTGGCCTGGCCGGAGCTGACCCGCTCTTGCCCGGACCCGTCGGCGACGTGCTCGGCTCAGAGGACGCAACCGGCGCAAACGAGGCAGCGTGCTGCGCGGCCGCACCGTTGATCGGTTGTGCCACAGCAGCGGGCGAAGGAGAAGTCACCGGAACACCGAAAGCGGCCGGCGTCGAAGGCGCAGGCAATCGGCCCTCGCCGGTCGGGAGCCCATCCGCGTTGGAAGGCGGAGTCGATGGGGATGACGGAAGACCACGGGCTGCCGGAGCGGCCGGTGGCGCCAAGGGCTTCACTGCGGCCGGCAAAGGTAGGAACGGCGCCGCAACGTTGGGCCTCCCATGAACGCAACCAGCAGGAGGATGACATAGCCTCCTGCGAGCACAAGGGCTCCGAGCCCAATAAGCTTGAGCCTCCGCAGGCGTCGGCCTGAGGCGTCGACGAAGACAGGCCCACGCGGCGACGCGGATCCAGGCTGATCGGACGTTCTATTAAAAGCTGCCATCGGGCACCAACCTTAGAGGATTCGCATCCCGTAGCCCAAAAAGCGTCTTGTGCGACGATCCCGAGGGTTCAAGGTTCAAAACGGCTAGCGCTTCGCCAGCGTTCGCAGGAGTTTCAGGGCCACGGAGATCGACGCGAGGTCTACTTGCCCGGGTTTGGTGACCTCCACGAAGGTGTCCTTGATCCTTCCCAGCTGCTCCTGGCGTCCGCTCTCCCACTCCACAATGCGGTCCACGGCAGAGGCGCCGGAGGCCCCGCTCGCCCGGGTCGTCCGCATGACGGAAATCGTGATGTCGACGACGGCGGAATAGGCGTCGTCGCGGAGGGCTGCCCGAGCCAGGGCTTCCCACCGGCTTTGCCGCGGCAGGTCAGTGATGCGCAGCAACAGCGTTCCCACGCCGATCCAATGAATGACCGTGTGGTACATATCGGCGATGGTGGTGAGGGGTTCATCCACCTGCTCCGCCACCAGCGAGATGTCCAGGAGGGAAAAGCTCTCCAGCAAATCGGAGGCGCGCCGCCCCAGGTCACCCGGCATCCCGACGTCGTTCCAATGCGCCAACCGTTGCTCGGCGCGGTCAAGGTCCGAGCCGCGCAGGAATTCCGTGGTCCGGGTCCGCAGCAGATCCACGGTCGCCCGATCCTCCTTAGGCTTCCGCGACGGGTTGGTCCCGATGGTCATGCGTCACGTACCAGCGGGTTGCACGGTCAAGGAGCCTGCGCAGTGGAAGGGCCACCGCGGCGGCGTGTTCGCTGGGAAACCCGGGAGGCAGGCTGGCGATCCTGTCCACGAAGCGCTGCAGCTCATAACCTCGCGGACAACCACGAAAGCCCTGGCCACTGCCGCCGCGGTGGCCGTGGTCTCCTCGATGGCGCGGAAGGCGAACGTGATCCCTCCAAGGTTGATCATGTCGTTGGCCACCACCGTGCAGATGATCTGCCGACGTAACGGGTGGAGTCCAGTTCGGCATCAAAGCGCTCGGAGAACTGGCGGGGAAAATAGCCACGGAGGACCCGCTTGAACCAGGGATCGTCGGCGAGGTCGCTTGCGGTGAGCTCCCTCGCCAGCTCGATCTTCGCGTAGGCGGCGAGCACCGACAGCTCCGGAGAGGTCAGCCCAGTGCCTGCCCGCAGCCTGTCCTGGAGTTGTTCCGTGCTCGGCAGGGCCTCCAGGCCGCGGTCCAGGTCCGCTGCGTTCTCCAGCCAGTCCATGATCCGCTCAAAGCCGGGACCCAACTCCAGCGCCAGGTGCCGGTCATTGAAAAGGAGGACGTTCTGGTCCATGTTGTTTGCCAGGACCAGGCGGCTTACTTCGTCGGTCAGGGAATGCAGGAAGCCCGCTCGTTCCTCGGCCCCATTTTCCCTGCCGCAATCATCCGGTCAACGAAGATCTTGATGTTGACCTCGTGGTCCGAACAGTCCACGCCGGCCGAATTGTCTATCGCATCGGTGTTGAGAAGGACACCGGCGAGTGCCGCCTCTATTCGGCCGCGCTGCGTGACGCCCAGGTTCCCGCCTCGGCCACGATCCGGGCCTGAGTTCGTTGCCATTGACCCTGATGGCGTCGTTGGCTTTGTCCCCCACCTGCGTTTGGCCTTCGGTGGAGGCTTTGACGTATGTTCCGATGCCACCGTTGTAGAGCAGGTTCATGGGCGCCCTAAGAATGGCCTGCATCAGGGCGTGGGGTGGCAGCGAGGCCGTCCCTGGATCCAGGCCGAGGGCGGTCCGGACCTGTTCCGTGATCCCGATGGCTTTGGCCCGGCGGGAGTGGACACCCCGCCTTTGCTGATCAGTGAAGGATCGTAGTCGGCCCAGGACGAACGGGGAAGACCGAAGAGGCGCTTGCGTTCCTCGAAGGACGTTGCCGCGTCGGGGCTCGGGTCAAGGAAGATGTCCCGGTGGTCGAATGCCGCCACCAGTCGGATGTGCGGGGAGAGGAGCATTGCGTTTCCGAAGACGTCGCCGCTCATGTCTCCGATGCCGGCCACGGTGAAGTCTTCGCCTTGTGAATCCATGCCGAGCTCGCTGAAATGGTGTTTCGCGGATTCCCACGCGCCGCGGGCCGTGATGCCCATCTGCTTGTGGTCATATCCCACGGATCCCCGGAAGCGAAGGCGTCGCCGAGCCAGAAGCCGTAGTCCCGGGCCACGGAATTGGCCGCGTCTGAAAATGACGCTGTGCCCTTGTCAGCTGCAACCACCAAGTAGTAGTCATCGCCGTCGTGGCGCACCACGCTGGCCGGGGGCACCACCGTTTCCCCGTCCGCCGTGGTGAGCAGGTTGTCGGTGAGGTCCAGCATGCCTTTGATGAAGATCTTGTAGCATTCCAGGCCTTCGGCGAGCCAGGCCTCGCGGTCCATGGCAGGGTCCGGCAATCGCTTTGGATAGAAGCCTCCTTTTGCTCCTGTGGGCACGATGACGGAGTTCTTCACGTTTTGTGCCTTGACCAGTCCCAGGACCTCGGTCCGGAAATCCTCGCTTCGGTCAGACCAGCGCAAACCCCCGCGCGCCAGGGTTCCGAAGCGCAGATGGACGCCTTCCACCCGCGGCGAGTACACCCAGATCTCGTACTTCGGCCGCGGAAACGGGGCACCTGCAATCGCGGCGGGATTGAGTTTGAAGCTCAAGTGGGCCTTGCCTTGGAAGTAGTTGGTCCGCGTTGTGGCTTCGACGAGGTTCATGAACGTGCGCAGCAGACGGTCAGCGTCGAGGACAGGGATGTCGTCGATCGCGGCGAGCAACTCCTTTTTCGCGCCCGCGGTGTTCCTGCCGCGGTCAGGCTCGTCCAGCCCGGGATCGAACTTCGCTTGGAACAGGGCAAGGAGCGCGCGTGTTGCCCGGACGTTGCTGATCAGCGTGTCCGCGATGAATCCGTACGAGTTGGTGGTCCCCAGTTGCTGGAGGTATTTCGCGTAGCTTCTCAGGATTGCGGCCTGCCGCCACGCAAGCCGTTCCCGGATGACGAGTGCGTCGATCCGGTCGGATTCGATGTCCCCCCGCATGGCGGCCGTGAAGGCATCCGCGAGCAGTCCGCTGGTTCCCTCGGGGTCAACGCTGCCAGGAAACTTCACGCCGAGGTCGTAAAGAAACAGCTCCTGGCCGCCCCGCCGAAGCTCGAAAGGCCGCTGGTCCAGCACTTCGAGCCCGAGGTTATGCAGGAAGGGCAGGATCTGCGTCAGGCTCCTGGGCCTTGTCAGGTAAAGGCGGATCCGGGCGTCCTCCACGAGGGTGCTCGGCGCACCCGTCCTGATGTATACCGTGAGCAGGGGATCCCCGAACGGCCTGCCGCCTGCTCCGTCCAGGTCGAAGGTCTCGAAGTTGACGATGTCCCCGAGCGCGGCCTCCGCCTCGTAAACGGCGCGATAACCGGCGGGAAAGGCGTCGGACCAGAGCCCGGCGAGCCGTGCGGCCTCCGCCGCCGGGAAGCGGTCGCGGATCGCGTCGTCGAGTCCGTCCGACCATGAGCGGGTAGCGGCGATCAGGCGCCGCTCCAGTTGGGAAGGGTCGACGACGGCGGCCTGGACGCCGGAGCGTCGGGCGCGGCACCTACATGGATCCGGAAGAACACCCGGGCCATGGGTGACTCGGTCAGACGGACCTCGAAGTCTACAGAGTCCGCCCGAACGCCCGCTTGAGTTCATCTTCCATCAATAGCCGGACCGCCGTGCTGTAGCGGCGGCGCGGGAAGAAGACGAGCGCGGACACGAACCGTCCAAAGCTGTCCGGACGAAGGAACACGCGGATCCGCTGCAGCACCTCGGCACGAAGAATTTCGCCCGCCAGGCGCGCGAGGTCATCCGCTTCGATGTGGAACAGTTCGTCCCTTGGAAAGGTCTCCAGGACGGCCATCAATTCCCTGGCCTGTTGCGATCGGGCGTAAACCCCAGCCTTTCGCTGACTGCCTGGACCTTCTCCCTGAGAACCGGAATTCGGCGGACCGACTGGTGAGCGGCACCGGCCGTGAACAAGCCCAAGAAGCGTCGTTCGCCGGTGGTGCGGCCGGCCCGATCGAACATTTTCACGCGAACTTGGTCCAGGTACGAGTGCCTCAGGACTGTGGACCTGACCTCCGAGGTGGAAAGGGCGAGTGCTTGGGAGCCGTGGATACCCGGCACGCCTGGCCGACGCCTCCGCGGCGTCCCCCTCTGGCCGCCTCAGCAGACCCAGCGCGGCGCCTTGCCGTTCGACGAGCAGGTCCTGGCCACCCGCCGTCGTGAGTTTGCCTTCGGTGTAACCGAGAAACAGGAAGTTTCCGTCGTCGAGCCAGAGGAGCAATTCCCTGAGCTGTTTCGGTGGCGGCGCCACATCGCGCGGGAACCCGTCCACCGAGGCGACGGCTTCGGCGAGCTTGCCACGGATGGCGGATCCGTCGCGGATGGCAACCCGGACATCATCCAGCACCCTCTGCAGGTTATCCGTCAGTCGCCTCACGGCAGCCGCATCGGGCAGCCTGCCGATCTCCGCGGCAATCCAGACCTCGGTTTCCCCGGCCTCCGGAGGGGTTTCGCCCTCCATGGACGTTCCAAGGCGGACTTCCAGTAGCTCGTGGGACACCGGGTCGCGAAGCACCCTAAAGCTGGGATGAACCAGCAGATTGATGGACGTGTCGTCGCGGGTGAGCTCCGCCGTGACGGAGTGGACCAGATACGGGATGTCGTCCGTCACGACTGCGACGATGCTGGCATCCAATTCGGTCAAGATCCCGACGGCGGCTTGCCCGGGCGCGCGCGACGACGCCAGTTTCAGGTGGTGCCCGGCCGCGCACGGAGCGTCTCGGGACTATAGCTCCTCAGATCCTCCGGGGCACCTGGGCAAAGTATTCGGCCAGGAAAGCTTCACTGGGCTCAAGCGAAGATGCTGCCTTCGTCTGCTCCGCCGGCACCGATTCGCGTGTCATGTCACCGCGCCTCCACTGCGGGTGCCACTCGCAAACTGGGGTTGACGATCCAGCCCTCCGCGCCTCCCTTCATCATGGCTGGCCGCACAGACCGAGTCCAGATGCTGGAACAAAGTACCAGGACATGACGCGGGCGCGGGCCGTATGGCCCGCGCCCTGCTGTCGGCGTCGATGGACTAGTGCTTCCTGAAGGCGCCTTTGATCTTTTCACCTGCCAGCTTCAGATCGGCCCTGACCTGACGGGACTTGCCCTCAGCCTTCAGCCGGTCATTGCCGGTGGCTTCGCCGGCCGCTTCCGTGGCCTTGCCGTGGAATTTACCGGCAGCGTGATGGATCCTCTCACCCCAACCCATGATGGCTCTCCTTTGTCGGCGGCCGCGGCGGGACACCGCGAGGCCGCACTTAAATTGTAGGGACGGAACTGCGGCAAAGGCACGTCCCGGCCGGGAAGCCTTGACACTCAGGGAGCACGGATACGGGTCCCGTACCATGGGGCGGATGGTGTTCATACGGCTATACCGCGAAGGCAAACTCGAACGCGACGATGTCCGGGCCACGAGATCGAAGCCCTGGCCCGCCAGGACGATGTGGTCCTGTGGATCGACTACACGGACCCGACGGCGGATGACCTGCTCGGCGTCGAAACCGTGTATGGGCTTCACCGCCTCGCCGTCGAGGACGCCGTCCACGACTTCCAGCGGCCCAAACTGGACCGGTACCCGAACCACCTGTTCCTCTCGGCTTACCAAGCGGCTCTAAAGCCTGGCACCGGCGAGCTGACCGTCGTCGAGGTCTCGGCATTCGTGACCCATAACGCCCTGGTGACTGTACACGGGCCGGAGTTCGACACCGACGAGCTGACGGCGCACTGGGACTCGGAAACCGACCTCGCCCAACACGGGGTGCCCTTCCTCTTCTGGGGCCTGTTGGACATGATCGTCGACGGGCATTTCGACGCCGTCCAGGAACTCGATGGCTACATCGACGCCCTCGAAGAGTCGCTTTTCGACGACCACTCCCCCGACCATGACCTACAGCGGAAGACGTTCGAACTCCGCAAGAACCTCGTCCGGCTCCGCCGCGTCGTCCTGCCCATGCGTGAAGTCCTCAACACCCTGCTCCGGCGCGAAGACCTGGTCGGCTGCAGCCCTGCGATGCAGCCCTTCCTGCAGGACGTCTACGACCATGTGCTGCGTGCCTCGGAATGGACGGAATCGCTCCGCGACCTGGTCACCACCATCCTGGAAACCCACATCAGCATCCAGGGGAACCAGATGAACCTCGTCATGAAGAAGGTCACCAGCTGGGCTGCGATCATCGCCGTCCCGACTGCCGTGACGGGCTTCTTCGGGCAGAACGTGCCCTTCTTCGGCTTCCAGAGCGACTATGGGCTCTGGCTATCCTGCGCGCTCATGGCCGGCGGCTCAATCTTCCTGTACCTGGCGTTCAAGAAACGGGACTGGATCTAGCTGGTTCCCCTGGGACGTCCTCTGCCCTACTGGTCGTCCTTACGGGCGGGAAGTACCAGGAGCGCATCCCAACCGCGCGTTCCGAACCGCCCGACGGGCTGTTCTGGACTCTTCCTTCGGCAACGGCCGTTGTTGAGCCGCCGCCGTCGAGGTTCATGGCCTGGACCATGCCGAGCGACACCGCGACGTCGGCCTCTTCCTTCAAGCTCAATCCCAGGGAGGCAGTCGAGCGTCCGTCCGCCGTGACGAGCATGGTCCTGCCCTGAGCGTCGGTACCGGCGAAGGTCCGGGGGTTCCGCTTGTGGACCCAACCGTAGTAGAAGCTGTTTCCGTCGTTCGGGTGCACCATGCCGTCATGCCGGGCGGTGACGTCCACGCTGCCGTCCTTGACGAGCAGCGGGCCGCCGTTCACGACGCTCGTGGCCTTGTCGGTGTGCAAGGGCTTCCCATCCTGGCCGAGCAATCCGGCGTCGATCTTCAGCTTCGCGCCTAAGGGAGCGAGCGCGCGGAGCCTGGCGACGTCTGTTCCGGTGGCCTGGATGGTGTGTCCGCCCGCAGGCACGGCCGCGCCACGGGTTTCGGCGACGGAAGTCACTGTGTCTTTGCTGTCCACGGTCACTTCAAGACCCGGACCGGCAGGCGTGGCCGGTCCGAACTCCGGGGTGAACGTGACGAGCTCGCTGGAGTTCGTGCAGGTGACGTCCTGGAGCGGGCCTGAGGTGGGCAAGTCGTTGGCGCCGCCACAGTTTCGGATCAGCCCGGGTACCCGGTCGATGCCGTCCAGAGCGGCTTCTCCGGCCGAGGAGGCGATCTTCCCTGACCAAGTCAGTCGCTGGATACTGCTGGCATTCTTCTTTCCGTCAATGACGAGGGCAGGACGGTCCGCCACGGCTTCGCTGAGAATCCTGCCTCCGTACACACCGACGCCGGCGGGGTCACCTTCGGCGCCGGCCTTCGGGTCGAAGACGAAGAAGCCTGCGTTGACGGCGGCGATGGCGTGGGCGTCCGCGGCCAGCTGGCTGGTGGTCTCCCGCTTCTCCAGGTCCGGGCCGAATGATGCGGCTAGCTGGCCGTCGTACTTCCGGGGGTCGATGGTGATGACATCAAGATTCCACGGTCCGCGCGTCTTTGTGCTGGTTTCGGAGTCACCGTCCCAACCGGTATAGATCACTGAGGAGGCAAAACCGGCGGCCTTGATCTTCGCGACGACGGAGGCACCGTCGGCCTGTGCGGCAAAGTGGCCGGCACGGGCCCGGAAGCCCAAATCGCCTCCGGCGTCGGCAAGCTGCGGCGACTGGACATGTTCAACGCGGGCATCGACGCCGGCGGCCTTGAGCTTGTCGGCCGTGCGCTGCGCTGTGGCCTGGCTCGAGAGCGCCGACGTCGGAGCATCCGGATCCGGCGAATCAGAGGGAATCGCCACTTCGGCTGTCCAGAAGAGCGAAGAGTCAGCCCTCCCCTGCTGATTTTGGTGAGCGTGACGCCCGGAGCGAGGGTTGTCACGGTCCGTTTCTCAGGGAGGTCTGCGGCGCCAAGGTTGAGGTGGGAAGCCTGGTCCGTGCTGTTGCTATTTGAGCGCACATCGTCCGCATGGGTGGGGCCCACCGGGGTGAGGAGCGCTGAAGAGACGGCCAGAATGAGTCCGCCAGTGAGGGCACTGCGACGCTTGAGGGAGGCTTTCATGCGTCCACCGTATAGAGGCCGGCCGGTCGTTCGGACAGGTTTTCCGGGTTTCGAGGCACCTGTTGACCGAAGCTTCATGCCGCGTTCACCTGCAGGACGAAGACCGTCCGAAGCATGGGCGTTGGCTGTCCGCGGATTGGGTTCAGGGCAGAATGGAAGGCATGCCCCTCACTACCTTCGCCCTCGTACGCCACGGCCAGACAGACTGGAATGCCCAGCGCCGGCTGCAGGGATCCACCGACATACCGCTGAACGACGTCGGCCGCGGCCAGGCGCGCGACGCCGTCGGCGTCCTGTCCGCCTACGAGTGGGACGCCATCGTTTCGTCGCCGCTGAGCCGGGCTGCGGAGACCGCCGAGCTGATCGCCGCAGGGCTGGGACTCACCGTGGACCGGCGCGTGCCGGAGCTCACTGAGCGCCGTTTTGGACCTGCCGAGGGCCTGCAGGCAGGACCTGAATTGGACGCCCTGCGCATCCCCGGCGGTTTCCGCGGCGCGGAAAGCGAGGACAAGGCAGCCTCCCGCGGCTTGGCTGCGCTGGAAGCGCTGGCCAAGGAGTTCAACGGCCGCCGCGTCCTGGTGGTCGCCCACGGAACGCTCCTCCGCGTGAGCCTCGGCCGTGCGGTGGGCCGCACTCTGCAAAGCATCGACAACGCCGTGCTCAACCTTGCCCACCACCATCCCGTTGACGGCTGGCATCTCGAATACTTCAACGGCGAACGCGTCATGGCCACTATTCCCGGCTGAGCCGCACCGGGTCGAAGGCATATCCACCGGGACAGCGGCGTGGGAGACTGTTCAGCACGGACAGGAACTCTTTCCGAAGGGGATGGTCACCGTGGCGGCAACTGGTCTTAACGCCGTCGAGCACATCGTCGTCTTGATGCTTGAAAACCGCTCATTCGATCACATGCTCGGATACCTCTATGCCGCTTCCGGCAATGTTTCGCCTTCGGGGACCTGTTCGAGGGCCTGACCGGCACTGAGTCCTGCCCGCATCCGACGGCAGTCCGGTGACGGTCTATCAGCTGACTCCCTCGACCCCCGACCTCTACTTCATGCCGGGCGCCGACCCCGGAGAGGGGTACCAGGCAACGAACGCCCAGCTCTATGGGAGCGCCGGCGCGCCGAAGGCGGGGCTCTTCCTTCGATGACCGGTTTTGTGGGCAACTACGCCGGCGCCATCAAGGACAACCTCGCCAAGGGCTGGCACGTGGTGCCTGAAACAAGCGAGCACATGATCATGGGCTGCTTCACCCCGCAGACGCTGCCGGTGTTGTCGGCGATGGCGAAGGGATTCGCCGTCTGCGACGCCTGGTTCGCGTCCGCTCCGACGATGACGATGCCTAACCGGGCCTTCGCCTGCGCCGGCACCAGCCAGGGCAACTTGGATGACAAGGCCAAGCGGTTCACCGTGCCGAGCATCTTTGGGCACCTGGGCAACCACGGCATCCCGTGGAAGATCTACGGCGAAACCAAGTCGCCCCTGACGAAACTCGACTTCGACGACACCCGGCACGCCCCGCCGTCGAACATTGGCCTGTTCGCGAACTTCCAATCCGACGCGGCAGCAGGGAAGCTCCCTGCATACGCTTTCCTTGAGCCGTCCTGGTCCTCGACGGGCAACAGCGAACATCCCAACTACAACGTCGCTCTCGGTGAGCAATTCCTTCTCGACGTCTATCGCGCCGTTCGCGATGGGCCAGCTTGGGACTCCACGCTGCTCATCATCACGTATGACGAACACGGGGGCTGCTACGACCACGTCGCCCCGCCATGGGGCGCGACACCGCCGGACGACGCCGCGGGGGAATTCGGTTTCGATTTCACCCGCTTCGGGGTGCGGGTGCCTACCGTGCTGATCAGTCCGCTCATCCCCGCCGGCACCGTCTTTCGGGCCTCCGGCGCTGTCCCGCTCGATCACACGAGCATCCTTGCGACCATCGAACATCGTTGGAACCTGCCGGCCCTCACCCGCCGCGATGCCGCGGCACCCGACGTCGGCGGGCCTTGAGACTCGCCGTCCCCCGCACCGACGACCCCTCGCGGGCGTTCGGGCACCCAGTCCCCGCCGACCACGCGGGCCCTGGCAGAACAACCGTCCCACCTGGAGCAACTGCGCGAGGAGCTCCTAGCGCAAGCGTAAGACCGGGTGCCGCCCTAGGATCGGGCTGTGGCTGTGTGAGTCCTTTTCAGGCCGCGGTTCCGTCGGCGGGGCCGATCCCGGCGGGCGCCGTGTCTCCGCGCCCGGTCCACGTCTTGATGGCAGTCCACGCGACGGCGGCAGTCGGTACGGCTAACAAGGCCCGATAATGCCTGCGAGCATCGTGCCAATGGCCAAGGCGAGCAAAATGGCCAGTCCGTGGATGCTCAGCACCTTGCCCATCAAAACGGGCTGGAGGAAATGGTGCTCAAGCTGGTTGGCCGCGATGAGGACAGCGAGGACGATGAGCGATGTCACCGGACCGTTCGAGATCAAGGCGACACCCACGGCGAGGGTACCCGCAGCGGTGGAACCAACGATGGGAATGAACCCGCCGATAAACACAAAAACGCCCAGAGGCAGGGCAAGCGGGACGCCGAGGATGGCCAGCATTGTTCCTATGATCACGCCGTTCACTGCTGCGATCAGAGCCGTGCCGCGGACGTATCCTCCCAGAACGACGGCGCTTCGTTCCGCGGCCAGGTGGGCCTTTCCGCGGTGAGCCGCGGGAAGGAATCCGAAGAGGAAGTTCCTGATCTTCTCGCCGTCCTTGAGGAAGAAGAACAGGATCACCACCATAAGAACCAAGCCGGCCAGGATTTCAGCGACCGTCCGCGCGCCGGTCAGCGCTTCGGCGCCGAAGCTACTGCTCGTGAAGAAGCGCTGGATGGAATCGGCCACGGATCGGAGCTGCTCGTCGCTGACTTTGAAGGGGCCGTTATTCAGGAATTGGTGCAGTTGCTCGATGCCGGCAGTGAATTTCACGGCAAGCTCCTTGGATTGCGCCCTGATAAGAAAGACGATTCCGGTGATGACTCCGCCGAAGACTGCAAGGATCCCCACGAACGACGCTGCGACGGCGAGGGCCCGGGGCCACCGGTGCGCAGTCAGCCAACGCACAAGAGGCGAAATTGCCGAGGCAAGAATGAGCGCGATTGTGACCGGGATCATGACGAGCGGAACGCTGGTCATCGCCCACACAATCACCGATGCCAGGGTGATGACCAGGAGCATCTGCCCTGAACGGATCGCTGCCCGGCCAAGGCCGTCGGACCACATCGCCGACATCGTGCGTTTGCTCGGCGAATTGTTGCTTTCAGTCATTGGATTCCTTCCTGGTGGTGGCTCCGGCACTGAACGCCCGCCGTCGTGCATTCAGGCACGGTGCGCTAAGAACGGTCGGAGCTCTTGCCCTTATCGCTCATGCCTCACCCTAACGGCGAGCTCCGATGGAGCCGCAATTTCGGCCGACGGCTAGCTCGCCACGAGCGCGGCAGTCCCCGAGGCCGCCGCGAAGTACGGTTGGTCGGTGCGTTCGTGATCAATGGGTTCGAGGTGGGTGACGCCCGTTGCATATGCGACGACGCCGGCAAGACTGCCGGTGCGTTGGTGGGCTTGCCGTTGCCGCGCGGCTCCCGTGCCTTGGCTGAGGATCCTTTGCAGTCCCTCGTTGGCGTAGTGTGCGTCCCCGGTCCCTTCGAGGGCATCGCGGACGTGGGAGTGGAGTGCGGCAAGGACGTGCCTTGCTGTGGCCGGCTTGTGCGTTCCCGGGTGGAGCAGCTCGCCGTGCAGGCCGAACCGGCTGGCCCGCCACGTGGCTTGGCGCAGGACGGGGACAGAAACCATGTCCGGACGCTGTCCGGATTTCCATTCCCTGGCGGCTGTATCCACCAAGGCACGCACCAAGGCCGCGATCAGCAGGGCATCCCGGGCATCAAGGCAAACATCCGAGACACGGATCTCGACCGTAGGGTGCCGGGCAGACAGGCGAGCGTCGAAATCCGGGCTCATGATCACTCCCGTTGCCGACAGGTCGGCCACCAAGGAGTGGTAGGCCGCGGCAGATCCGAAGACATCGGTGGGACCGGCACTGGACCATCGGTTCCAAGCTTGGGTCCGGAAACTGGCGTAACCACTGTCGGACCCATTCCAGAACGGTGAATTCGAGCTCAGTGCAGTCAGCACCGGCAGCCAGGACCTGATCCGGTCCAGCACTGCCACGCCTTCCTCATCCGAGTCAACGGAAACATGGACGTGGTATCCGCAGGTCAGCTGCTCTCTGGCAGTCATAGCGAACTTTTCCAGGAGGGCGTCGTAGCGCTCGGTGTTTGTTGCATGCGGAGCGATCGCCAGCGGCGACGTCGCGAGGGCTGCAATTCTCGCGCCCGCCCTTCGGGCCAGCGAATCTGCGTAAGAGCGTCCGGCACGTATTTCAGCGCCTAGGGCACTCAGGCTGCTGTGCGGGAGGTGATGACTTCGATTTGCTCCTGCTGAAGCTCGATCGCCAACGTCGGGCCGAAAGGAGGAGCCACCCCCTGGGGACCGGCACCATGAAGGCGCACGATATCGCCGGCGAGGGGCACGGGACTGCCGTTGTCAGGATCTACGATCAGGAATTCTTCTTCAACACCAAAAGTACGCACTTGCCAAGTGTGGGCCACAAAAGCTATGCCCCACGACCACAAGTCGCAGGACCTCTGGCATCAAACGTCTCTGGTCAGTTCCGAGACGCGCAACTGCTGCTAGCTGGCCGGCGTCACGACGTCTTCAAGGACTGACCTGTCGAAGAATCGGATCTCGCCGGTCGCTTGGAAAAACACGGGAACTACCGATGTGTTCGCGTCCTTCGAGGTTTCGTAGATCTCCGGCGCGCTGCCGTGTTTTCGGGCGATGGTTCCTACCAACTCGGTGCCGCGAACCCTGACGGTTCGATACTTGTAGCTCATGTGGACCCCTCTCGTCAGCCACAGCAAACGCTACTCCTGTGAAGCGCAAAGACCAGCTGGGCAGCTGCGTGGAGCTTGATTATCCTGCGTCGCAGAGCAAGTGGTACCAACTGTCGGCGAGCACTTCTAGCGCGTGGTCGCGGTTTGGCTCGAGCTTGCGCCGCGTCCAGAGAGTGGCGACGTAGTCGAGCTGGGTGAAGGCGAGTGTTCCGCGGATGTGGTGCGTTTCTTCAGGGAAGCGCCCGGCAAGCTGCATGCCGCGGACAAGGTCGGAGATGACTTCCTCATGCCAACCCTCCACCAATGTCCGCACTTCGCGATCAACCGCAGCAGCCTCGTCGAGGACGTCGAGGTACGGACGGAAGACCGGCCAGAGCGCAGCGCGCGACTCGAGCCAGGCAAGGATTCCCGGCAGTTTGCCATCCCGCACCACGTCCACGAGCTCGACGGCGGTCGACGCACTGTCGGGACCATCCGCGCGGTCGAGCACGGCGTTGACGCGCGACATGAAGTCCCTCATCAGATCGCTCCGCGAGGGGTAGTACGCGTAAAAAGTCACCCTCGTGGTGCCGGCAGCGGCGGCGATCTCGTCGATCGTGGTTGCCGCGTAGCCCTTCTCTGTGAAGAGTTCGAGTGCCCGTTCGACGATCACGTCGCGGGTCAGCTGCTTCTGGGCTTCTCGCAACGACGACATGGGTCAATCCTAACCGTGGTGTGCGGCAATTGTGCGGAGCAAGAGCAAAGGATGCGCGTCGCCAAGCGAGCTGACAAGCCGTAAAGAACTGCACGCGCCCACGTGTTTGGCAGCAGACCTGAGCGAGCGTCCTGGAATTTGGACATCTATCAGAGCGAGCGTGCTGGTGGATGGCCACATATGTGAGCGAGCGTGCTGGTGGATGGCCATATATGTGAGCGAGCGTCCGGGGTGGCGAACGGGGCGGGGGCGTCAGCTCCGGCGGCGGAGCCCCTTCCGCCGCCGTTCCGCCGTCGCGCCGTCCCTTCCAGACGCTCGCTCATCTTTGGGGTGTTTCCGGCCGACGCTCGCTCACATCATGTGAGCGAGGGTCCTGGGTGACGGGCCGGCGTCGGCCAGTCGGCGCAATTTCGGGACGGGGATCCGGTAGTTGATCGCCACAGCGGTCCCGGAGCCGTCCTTGTCCTCCCAGCGCAAGAGCATCGAGTCGCTGTCCTCCCCCGGCTCGAAGTAGTCCGGTGCGCCGACCATGGGCGTGAAGCCGACCGACTTGAGCGACAGGCCGAAGGCCTCGGTCCAGAAGTACGGCTGGAAAGTGAACTCGGGCGCCGCGTCGCCCTTGAGCAGCCCGACGGCGGCGGCCTTCGCCTGGTCGATCGCGCTCGTCCAGAGGGGCACCCGCCGTACCCCGCGACTGCTCGGGAAGAACGCCACGTCGCCGGCGGCGACGATATCCGACCGAAGCCGGCCGCGGGTATCGACCCGCAGCGCGCCATCGACGAGGAGCCGGGTTCCGGCCAACCAATCGGTGTTCGGTTCGTCGCCGACGGCGGTGACCACCAGATCCGCTTCAAGCTCGGTGCCGTCGGCCAAGACAACCCGCGTCCCGGCGTCGGACTCCATTAGACGGGCTTTCCCGCCGACAACCACTCGTAGGCCTTGCCTGATGGCAGAGGAGGTGAACATATGCCCCAGGTAGTCGCCGAGCTGGCGCGCGAGGGGCTTGCCGTCGGAAACGAGCGTGACTTCGCAGCCAAGGTGCAGGCAGCCCGATGCGACCTCCATTCCGAGCGGCCCGCCGCCGATCACGACCACCGAAGGACGCGATGCGAGTCGCTCCCTGAGCAGGATCGCATCCTCGATGGTGCGCAAAGTGAGCTCCCTGGAGGAGCCTTTCCCTTGCGCTCCCTCCCTGAGGCGCCTCGCCCGGGAACCGGAGGCGATCACGAGGCCGTCATACGGCAATTCATCGCCACCGTCCAGATGAACCAGCCTGGAGTCGACGTCCAGCCCGTTACGCTGACGCCGAGCAACTCGCTCGCTCCGTGGCCCGGCTCGGGAAGCTCGTGGGCCTGGAGGGCGTCGGCGTTGCTCCCGTTAACACTGTGCAGCAGCGCCTTCGACAGGGCGGGACGGCTGTACGGTTGGTGGCGCTCGTCGCCAACCACCGTCAAGTCGCCGTCGAAGCCCGCCGCGCGCAGCGAGTCGCATGCTGTGAGTCCGGCGATGCCGTTGCCGACCACCACAATCCTGCGCATGGTCATGCCGCAGCCAATCGGAGCGCTGCGACCGGGCAAACCCTGACCGCCGCCTTCGCGGCGTCAAGCCCGGCACCCTCCACGTCCGGCACATCGATGACCAATTCGCCGTCGTCATCCAAGTGCATCAGCGAGGGCGCGGCCTCCTCGCACAGGCCGTGGCCTTCGCAGCGGGGACGGTCCAGTTCGATCCTCATGCCGCCACTACCTTCTCAACCTGGAGAACCTCGAAGCTCCGCGTAATATTGCTCGGCTCGCGGACCTCATCGGAGAGGGCCAGGGTCTTCACCCTGCGGGCAAGCGCTTCGATGATCGCGTGTGCCTCGAGTTTCGCGAGGCCCTGGCCGGCGCAGCCATGCGGTCCATAACCAAAGGAGAGGTGGTCCACGGGGTTTCGTCTCACGTCGAAGGTGTCGGGGTTCGCGTAGTGGCGCGGGTCCCGGTTGCCCGCGCCGAAGAGGATGCCGACCTGGGCACCTGAGGGTATCGTGACTCCATCGATCTCCACGTCGCGCGTGGCCTTGCGTCCCCAGATGTGGACCGGAGCCCAATAGCGCAGCACTTCGGCGAACGCCGCGGGAACCAATTCCGGGTTCTCCCGGACCAGCTCGAACTGATCGGGGTGGAGGCCGAACAGCGCGACGATGTTGCCGATGGAGGCAATGGTCGTGTCGACGCCGGCTCCAAGATACTGGTGGATGATGTGGCCTGCTGAGCCTTTGGAATGTCACCGCGGGTCTCGGCGTCGAAGATGCCGCGGCCGATCGAGCCCGGAGCGAGGTCATCCGCGGTGACCGAGGAGCACCAGCCGTACAATTCGCCGGCGATCGGGAAACTCTCCTGGGTGCGCTGGTTCAGCGGGCCGATGACTTGCATCGCGGCCTGGCCCCAGCGCAGCATGTTGTCCTTGACGTGGCCGCTGAAACCAACAAGATCGGCGACGATCTCGATCGGGAAGGCCCGGGCCAGGGCATCGATGGCCTCGAAGCCGCCACTGGTGGCCAGTTCCGCGACGAGCTTGTCCGCCTTTTGGTCGATGACGACTTTGAGGCCGCGAAGGGCCCGGGGGTAAGGTTCTGGGACAGCGTGGCGCGGAGCTGCGTGTGGATCGGCGGGTCGGAGGCAAGGGAGGTGCCCTGCAGTGCCTGGTTGACCATCGGGTTGAATCCGATGCTGGTGGACGAGAAGGCCTCCGGATCGCCGAGGGCATTGCGGATGGCGTCGTAGCGCGTCAGGACGTACAGCTCGTTCTTCGGAAGGTGGACCACGGAAGCCTGCTCGCGGAGCGCGGCATAGGTGGGGTAGGGGTCGACGAGGATGTCGTCAGCCCAGATGTCGATGTCTGACTCGATAGGTGCAGTCACGGGGTTCTCCTTGTGGATAGTAAGTGGTCGGGTCAGCGCCGGAGGTCTTAGACGGCGGCCTCGGCGCTTGCTTCGGTGGTCTCCGTGATGGCATCGGCGGTAGGCGCTGAGGACCGTGCGGAGATGAAGAGGGTGAGAACGGCGGAGAGGGTCGCCGCGACGCCCGCGCAGAGATAGACGGTCTGGAAACCCTCGCCGAGGGACGTTCCGGCGACCCCCTGGATGCGCGGCTTGGCTGCGGCGAGGGCCTTGACCATGCCATCGACCGCCGGGGCCGGAGCACCGCCTCCGGCTGCCTGGCCGGAGAATTGGGCGACGATGCCGTCCCAGCCTGAGAGGAAACCAAGCGGCGGCACGTGCGCCAGTCCGGCCACTGCATCTGCGGGCATTCCGGCCGCCCCGAGGATTCCGGCAAGGGGACCAGCGAAGACTGTGGCTCCAATGCCGAAGGCGATGGCCGAGCCGATCACAGGACCGGGGGCGAAGCCGAGGTCGCGCAGGAGATTCGTCGTGGCGGACGCCATGCCGATTTGTTGGGCCGGGACGGTGTTGATGGCCACTGCGGTAACGGAGCCGACCGTGAGGGCGAAGCCGACACCCAGCACGAGCAGAGGCGGAATGAATGCTGTCCACGGCGTGCCGCCGAAAGTCTCCGGGGTGCCGAGTGCGAACGTGGAGAGCCAGAACCCGGAAACGGCCATGAAAGCGAAGCCGGCCGTCAGTACCCAGCGTGGGGCAACGTGGTGGATGAGCCACCCGACCACCGGGATGAAGGCGAATGCCGGGCCCTGGATGAAGACGAATAGAACTCCGACCTTCCAGGTCTCGGCCAGGGCCAGGCCGCTGACGGCGACGCTCGTGCTGAAGCAGATCGCAAGGAAAGCGAACATCCCGGTGACGGCCACAATCCCGGTGATCGAGTAGGAGCTGTTCTTGAACAGCGAGAGGTGGATCAGCGGCTGAGCGGTGCGCGACTCGATGATGATGAAAGCGATGAGCAGGATTCCGCCGGCGATGTAGCTTGCGATAACCTGCGCGCTGCCGAAGCCGGCGTCGACCGCCGTCACCGTGGCGTAAAGGACGGCAATGAGGCCGACGGCGAGAGTGAGCTGGCCGGGCATGTCCAGTTTGCGCCCCTCGGCGGCTGCGGAATCTTTCGCGCGGACCGCGATGAGAAGAACGACGACGGCAACAGCGGCCGCAATCAAATAGGCCGCGCGCCAGCCACTGAAGGCGTTCGAGGCGCCTGGTCCACCGCCGGGCACGGTGAAGAACTGCGCAGTGAACCCGGCAAGCACCGGGGAAATCACCGCGCCCAGTGACAGGAACCCTGCCCAGGTGGCGATGACCTTCGCCCGGGCGCGGTGGTCGGGGGTGATCGCCGCGATCATGGAAAGCGAAATGGGAAAGAGTATGCCCGCCCCTATGCCGCCGATGGCCTGCGCGACGATCATCACGCCGGTGGAGGGCGCCATCGCGGCCATGACCGAGCCGATGACGCTGACGGCAGCGCCGACATAGAGCAGCTTCCTGCGCCCGAACATATCGCCCAGCAGTCCCCAGCTGAGCTCGAACACCACAATGCCCATCAGGAACATGCCCGCGATCCAGGTCAGGCCAGCGCCCGAGGTGTGGAATTCCACGGCAAAGGTGCCGCTGAGGGCCCCTGGCAACGCGTTGGTGATCTGCGCGAGGGTGACAGCGCTGTAGGCGGCCACGAAAGTGGCCCGTACAGAGCCGCGGCTCGCTACCGAAATGGTTTGACTCATCGATGAAACTCCCTTGTTTCTGTTCGATCTGGTTCATGGGGACTGTATGAGACAGTGTGGAGTTAATTCTTACAGCATGTCAAGGAAAATTCTCTTGTATAAATTTCTTGACAGTATGTAAAGGAAAGTGTGATGCTGGCTGCATCGCAACGGAGCGACGGCGCGGTCACACTGCGCGGCGTCCCTGCATCCAACATCCGATCTTCAAGGGAGAAGACCCCCGTGAGTCACACCACCCCCACCGGCACCGCCGACGTGATTGATGCCCCGCCGGGCAAACCGTCAACACGGTCCTGGGCCCCGTACCTGCTTCTGAACTGGGCGTCGTTGCGGTCCATGAAGCGTTGTTGTCGGTGCTCCCGGGCGCCCAGTACGCTCCCGACATCTCGATGGACCGGGCGGAGATCTTCGAGGCCCTGGCTGCGAAACTCACGGAGTTCCGTGGGTTCGGCGGGCAAACGATCGTCGACAGCACCGGCATGTTCCACGGCCGCGACCTCAAACTCTACGAGGCACTCTCCCGCTCCACCGGCGTCCACATCGTGGCCTCCACGGGCTTGGGCCCGGAGGAAGAACTCGGCGGGTACTTCCTGACGCCACAGACCAACCCGCCCACCCCGTGGCCGGCCGAAAAGTTCGCCGATCTCTTCGGGAGGGAGGTCAGCGAGGGGATGGTGGTTCCCCGGCTTGAACGCCGCGCCGCCGCGGGCATCGTGGCCGCCATCGCCGACCGTGCCGGGCTGACCCCCACCGAGGAAAGCCTGTTCCGCGGCTCCGCCCGCGCCGCCAGGGACACAGGTATTCCGGTCTCCATCCGCTTCGGCGCCGACGCCTTGCACGACTTGGACATCGTCCTGGATGAGCAGATCGGGGCCGAGCGGGTGCTTGTCGGTGACTTGGACCGCAAGGACGCCGCCGGAACGGCCATTGAGGTGGCCCGCCGCGGAGCATTCGTCGGCATCGACCACGTGGGCTTGAACGACCATCCGGGCTACCTCAGCGACCAGGAACGCACTGCACTGGTACTCGAACTCGTCAGCGCCGGCCACGCCGGCAAGATCATCCTCTCGGGCAACTCAATCGGAGTGGCCAAGGGCCTCCCGGAGTACGAGCTGCCCTACAGCCACGTGGTGGCCACGTTCGTGCCCCACCTCAAGACCCAGGGCCTGAGTGACGAAGACGCCCAACGCATCCTCGTGGACAATCCGCGCAATCTCCTGACCGTGCGCTCAGCACCCGCCCACCCGCAACAAGCTTGAGAACCCCTGAGGTGAACGAATGACCAAGGTCAATACAGTGCTGGGAACCATTCCGGCCGAAGAACTGGAAATCGTGGCGGTCCACGAACACATCGGGTACGGCATGCCCGGGTCCGAACTCGACAGCAAATGGTGGAAGACCCCGGAACAGGCCTATGAAGAAACCGTGCCGAAGTTGCGGAAGTTCCGCGAATACGGCGGCGGCACGTTAGTGGACGCCACGGGTATCTGCAACGGCCGTGACGTCGACTACTACAAGTCCCTGTCCCGGAAGACCGGGGTGCACATTGTGGCCTGCACCGGGTTCGTCGGCGGCGACACCGCCCTGCCGCATTTCTCCCGCGCCACCGTGGACTACCTCGCGAAAGTGTTCATCCACGAGATCACCGTGGGCATCGGAAACACCGGCGCCAAAGCCGCGTGATCAAGGTGGGCGTGAGCCGCGGTGGACGAATGACAGAGCTGGACAAACGAGTCTACCGGCCGCGGCCCGCGCCGCCGTCGTCACCGGTGCGCCAATACTGACCCACCTGGCCATCGATCCCGAGCCGGCGGTCTCCATCTTCAACGAAGAGGGCCTCTCCCTGGACCGCGTGCTCTTCGGCCACGCCGACGACGGATTGAACGCTCCGATCACCCCGCATGACTGGATCTACGAGCAGGGCGGCCGAATCGGCTTCGATACCTTCGGCTACGACCTCGAACTTCCGGATCCCCCGTTTTGGGGCCGCAAGCGCGCCGAACGCATGCAGCACTTCGTGACCCTCGTGAAAAAGGGCTACGCAGACAAGCTGCTCGTTTCGGCGGACGCGAATTGCAGCCCGCTGGGCTGGCCGGGGGTCAAGGGCCACACCATCAACTACATCTTCGAGGACATGATCCCCGACATGCGCGCCGCGGGAATCGACGACGCCACTCTCAAACTCCTGCTCGAAGACAACCCGGCCGGCTTCCTGTCGCTGGACGCCTGACTTCCGGACGGGCACCACAATCTACCCGCTTCTCCAGACTTGGTCCCAGGCCAAGGAAGAGTCCAGAAAGTGATCCAAACAATGAAATCTGAAGATATCAAGAACCTCAATATCGCCATCGTCGGCGCAGGGTATGGGGGCGCAGCTGCGGCCAAAGCCCTGAGCCTGCTCGGTGCGAACGTCAACGTGTACGAGCAAGCGTCGCAGATGCGGGAGGTTGGCGCCGGCATTGGATTACGTCCGCCACCATGGACCGTTTCAACAGGTGGGGGATCTTCGATGCTATCGCCAAGGTCAGTTCGCCGAGCGACTACTTCGAGATCCTCACGGCCAGCGGAACACCGATCTTGAAGGACACATGGCCGGAGTTCGGCGAGCAGGCCCACACCTACCTCATCCACCGGGGCGACTTCATCGAGGCCTTGCTCGGCGTGCTCCCGAAGGGAATGGTGCACCTGGGCCACAAGCTCGAGAAGATCGAGGAAATGGACGGCCGTTCCGTGCTGAGCTTCACGAACGGCAATACCGTCGAGGCAGACCTCGTGGTGGGTGCCGACGGCATCAAATCCGTGGTCCGCGAGCAGCTCTTCTGCGGCAAAGGCCCGTGTTCTCCGGAGAACACGCCTACCGTGTGGTCATTTCCGCCGACGACGCCCACGGCCTGGTGGTTGACGACAACCTACGGATGTACATCGGCAAGGGCACCAAGGTCTACCTGTTGCCGCTTCGCCACCGGAACCAGGTGTCCTTCGACATTACTGCCCTGAACCCGGACGGTACCTGGGCGCCGAAGGTGAGCAAGGAAAGCCTCCTGGAAACCGTCAGCGGATTCGACGAGCGCATCGTGAACATCACAAGGGGCCTCGACATGAACACGGTCAATGTCCGCGCCGTCTACGACATCGACCCGGTCGACTCGTGGCACACCGACTCCGTGGTGCTCATGGGCGACGCGGCGCACTCCATGTTGCACCACCAGGGACAAGGCGCAAACTCGGCCATTGAGGACGCAGGTGCACTCGCCGACGCGGTCACCCAGGCCGCCACGGTCAAGGAGGCGCTGGCCCTGTTCCAGGCAACCCGCAAGCCGGTGACGGATGAGCTGCAGCGCATCTCCCGCCAAGGCTGGATCGAGGAAGAGGTCAACGATGTCTTCCCGGGTCAGAAGCCCACGTCGCAAAAGCCCGCCAGCGCGCCCGTAACAGCAGAAGCGAGGGCATGAACGCCATGGCCATCCATCCGGAAATCGCCAAGGTCCTGGCCACTTTGCCGGCACCCGATGGTTCGCCCTTGGACCCTCGAGCCATGCGCGCCGGCGAGGCAGCCCAGGTCCCGCCGCTGGCGGAGCGGCTACCGCTGTACTCGGTGGACGACGCCACGGCTGTCACGTCGTCGGGCGAAGTGCCGGTGCGGATCTATACGCCGATGGAGGCCGACTCCTATGGCCTGCTGGTGTACTTCCACGGCGGCGCCTTCTTCCTGGGCAGCCTGGACACCCACGACTACGTGGCACGCGCCCTGGCAAAGGAAACCGGACACAAGGTCATCTCGGTTGGCTACCGTTTGGCTCCCGAGGCCGTGTTCCCTGCAGGGCTTGACGACTGCTATGGCGTGGTCCGCTGGGCGGCCGGGAAGGGCGGAAACCTGAAGTGGGACGGGAAGAATCTCGCCATCGCAGGTGATAGCTCTGGAGGCAACTTCGTTGCCGCCGTCGCCGTGAAAGCCCTCGACGACGGGTTCAAGCAGATCACCCACCAGGTCCTGTTCTACCCGTCGCTGGACCTGGATTTCGACGTCGAGCGTTACCCCTCACTGCGCGAAAACGCCGAAGGGTACGGGCTGGAGACGGCGGGCCTCAAACCCTTCAACTCGTTCTACCTTGAGAACGGGGCCGACCCTGCAGACCCCGTGTCTCCCCCATCAAGCGGGAAGATCTCGCCGGGCTGCCGGCAGCGCTGGTCATCACCGCCGAGCATGATCCCCTCCGGGACGAGGGCGAACTCTATGGCCGGCGCTTGGCGGAGGCCGGCGTCGAGACAAAAGTGACCCGCTACCCCGGCGCCAATCATGGTTTTGTCCAGCACTTCTCCTGGATACCGGAGCTGTACCGGGCATTCGAGGAGACGGGCGAATTCCTGAACGCGAGGACCGGCCAATGACGAAGCCGCTTGCTGTACATCCCCTCGTCTCCCCGTGGGGCCGCTTCGGCCTCTACAGCTTCTTCATCGACACCGCTGAACCGGCCATCGTCGACACCGGGATCGCGTCCTCCCCCGCCGACGGCATGGTGCCGGCACTGGAGGCAATCGGACGCCGGATCGAAGACGTCCGCTGGATCCTGCTGACCCATGGACACATCGACCACATTGGCGGCGCCTACGCCCTGTGGGAGCTCACCGGACGGCGCGCCCAAGTGGTCATTCATGAGGCCGACGCACCGTTCTTGCGCTCGCGCCGGGCCCATGTGGACGAATACCTTTCCGGGCGGGCGCAGTATCTGCAGGATCCCGACGGCGAGGCGAAGCTCACCGCGGCCACGAATGCCGTGATCTCGGGCGAGATGGAGCCGACGCTGTTGGTGCGGGGCGGCGAGACCATCCCGCTGGGCGGCGGCGCCACGGTTTCGGTCCATTCGCTTCCGGGCCACACCCCGGGTCTGTGGCATACGTCCTCGACGGGCAGAATGACGTGTTCGTCGGCGACGCGGTCCAAATCCACGGCGCGGCAAACGGCTTTCCGGGGTTCGTGGACCCGGCCGCCTACCGCTCGAGCCTTGAGTACCTGCGGGATGAGGTCCGTCCACGGCACTTGTACCTGGGGCACCCGTACCGCCACAGGGACGGCACGCCCTACGGCGTGGAGCTCGACGCCGGACAGGCAAGGGAAGCGCTCCAAGGGAGCCTGGACATCGAGGCCCGTGTCAGCAATGCGGCCGGCGGTTGCCTGGCCTCCGGCTTGCAGGACACAGACTCGCCCTACTCCCCTTTCACCCGCGTGGCCGAGGACCTTGGATACGACGGGACCCCACGCTGGAGCCTTCCCGTTCTTCACCACCCTCCACGGGTACCGCACGTCGCTGGACCATTTGATCGAAGACGAGGAGTAAACACTCATGGATGACTTTCAGTTCCTGGATGCAAGCGGGCAATCCATAGCTGTCCGCAAGGACCTCCGGGTCCCGATGCGCGACGGAGTCGAGCTTGCAGCGGACGCCTACCACGGCCCCGAAAACAAGCCGCGCCCGGCCTTGGTGGCACTCAGTCCGTACGGCAAGGAGCTGCAGGCCCTTGCCCTCACCACTCCCCCGCAGCGGCGTCCCAGCCCCATGTGGGACGGCTGCATCGAGGCCGGGGACATCGCCAGGATCGTCAAGGAGGACTACGTCCATGTCATCGGCGACCTCCGAGGCTCGGGCTTCTCGGGCGGCGAGCACATCGGCAACTACAACGCCGGCGGTGTGTCGCTTGGCCAGGACGCCTACGACTTCATCGAATGGGTCGCCGCGCAGCCATGGTGCGACGGGAACGTCGGCATGGTGGGCATCTCCTACTTCGGTTCGATGCAGGTTCTGGCCGCCGCCGAGCGTCCGCCGCACCTCAAGGCGATCTTCGTCTCCGGCGGCCATTACGACTTCTATGAAACGACGTACCACGGCGGCATCATGTGGTTCATGCCGCGTGCCGCCCGCGAAGGACGCGGAGGGGACTCGGGCTGGGCGTTCACCGACAACGTGAAGTCCCGCATGATCGAGAAGCATTCTCCAGGGGAACTCAAGAAGCTCGTCGCCGAGCGCCTCGAGGATCCGGACATCGCGGCCTGGCCGAACCTGGTCCATGTACTGAACTACCCCAAGAACCACGAGGCCTGGTTCGACATCGTCATGAACGAACTGGACGGTGAATGGTACGAAGAACGCAACCCCATCACGCTGGCCCCGAACATCGACATCCCGGTCTGGCTGCAGCTCGACCAAGGCCGCGGGTGGACCCTTGACGGCACCATCGAGTTGTACAACGCACTCAAGGGCCCGAAAAAACTGACCATCGGCCCCTACCCGCCCATGCAATCACGCCCCTTCATCGAGGAGCACGACAAAATGTTCCGGTGGTATGACTACTGGATCAAAGGCATCGACAACGGGGTCATGGACGAGCCGCCCGTCAGCGTCTTCGTGGAGGGCTCGCGCGAAGTGGTGACCGCCGGGCAGTGGCCCCGAAGGACATCGAGTACAAGTCCCTCTATCTCCGGCCGCGCCACAAGCTGTCGGAAGAGCCGGAGCCCATGGGTGCGGAGTACGCCGCCCCGACGGTTTCTACCAAGCCCCGCTAACGGTGACAGATAAGGTGGAGATCCTCTCGTGGAGCACCCAGCCGTTCGAGCAGGATTCTGAACTCATCGGCGCCGGCGCGGCCCACATCTTCGCGGAAATCGACCAGATCGACACAAACTTCATCCTGCGCCTCTGGGACACCGCGCCGAACGGGCAACGCCAGCTGATCACCACCGGCTACCTCAAGGCATCGCACCACGAGCTGGACGAACGGACTACCGAGGGCAACCCCTACCACCCGCACACCCGATCAGTGCCGGTGGAGCCCGGACGATCGAGGAGTACGTACTGCGCCTCTACCCGTTCGCCAACACGTTCAAGGCAGGTCATCGCCTCACGGTTGAACTGTCCAACGATGAGCCGCTGGCCGACGAGCACAACGCACTACTCCCGCCTGACGCCTTCCACTTGCCGGTAGGCGCCCCGTCACGCACAAGATCTACCGCGACGCCACCCACCAGTCGCGGCTCGTCTTGCCGTTCACGACGGTGGCCGGCTAAGCGCACCGGGTTGTCGGACCGCTTGACTAAGCTTCGCGTCCCGGGACGCTCGCTCACTTTTTAGGGTGTTTTCCGTCGACGCTCGCTCACATGATGTGAGCAAGCGTCCCGGAATTTGACGACATATCAGAGCGAGCGTCGTGGAATTTGACCGTATAAGCGAGCGAGCGTCCAGGAAGCGGCACCTAGGCCGACCAGGCAAAGGGAGCGGAGAAGGAGTTCTTCCCGGCGTTGTCCCAGGTCATCCCGAACACGTCCACGCGGGCCGTGCTGGCTGTGCCCGCGGCCAAGGTGTCCGCCGGGAATCCTACCCCGCTGACTTTCACTCCCAGCCCTGTGGCATCCATCGGAGACACGAAGTCCTCAACGGCCAAGTCGACGGCACTGCCGACGCGGACCTGGTGCGAACGACCGTCTTCGGTGTAGGCGATTTCGAGGGATTCCATTCCCGCCATTTCACCGATCAGGGGTGTGAGGCCCTCCATCGGTCCGCCGAGCTGGCCACCGAAAACCGCGCCGAGCGCTTCGGCTTGCTCGGGTGAGGCGGCGGCGTCCATCAGCACGCCGAGTTTCCATCCCCCGTCGCTCATGAGGGCAGGCGTATCGGCGACGACGCAGACCGTCAGGCCACCGACGTCGACGCCGTTTACCTCACCTGTGTCCACATGAAAGGCCAGGGCCACGTTGCATCGATCGTTATCCGCCGGTGCGGTCAGCCCTGAAGTGGAACACGGGCAGACCATGTCGCAGTTGCAATTCTCAAAATACGTACCCTCGACGTGCCACGACATCTGGGGCTCCTTTCGGCGAGGCATCCCCAGAAAAAAGTCTCCTCGCGGCCCGGAACAGTGTCAACGGTCTCCGGATCGCTCACGGGTCCATGGGTCGTACCTCGATAGGCCACAGCCTGGCCTCTCCGAACTTGCCGGCGATCTCCACAGCCCTTGCCATGTCCACGCAGTCAACCACGTAGTAGCCGGCCACGATTTCCTTCGTCTCGATGAACGGGCCGTCCGTCACCGTAGGCCCGCTGCCGTTGTTTCTCACGAACTTCGCTTCTTCACCGAGTTCATGAGCCTCCACAAATTCTCCGGAGGCCCTGAGTTCCTGCTGCAAGGAGGTGTGCGCCTCCATGATCGCGTCGATCTCGGACTCTGGAAGGGCGTTCCAGGCGTCGAAATTGTTTTGAATCAGCAAGAGATGTTTCATTTTTTCTCCTTGACGGCGGATGTCGCATTGCTATTCGGCGTGGATTCAGATGAGGACGAGGACGCAGAACCAGTCTCCGCCAGGCGTTTGCCAAGGTAGCGGCGTTCCGCCTCGGATGGTGCGAGTTCGCGGGCCCGCTGGTATTCGTCCCTCGCCTCCGACCTTCGGCCGAGCCGCCTCAGGAGGTCCGCTTTCGCGGCGGGCAGAAGGTAGTACCCCTCGAGCGAGCGGGATCGGTCCAGTTGCTCGATGAGGGCCAGCCCGGCCTCCGGACCTTGGGACATTGCGACGGCGACAGCGCGGTTGAGTTCGACAACCGGCGACGGCGCAATCTGCGCAAGGGAGTCGTACAGCAAGGCCACCCGGGCGAAGTCTGTACTTCCTGGGGTGCGGGCGGTCATATGGCATGCCGCAATAGCGGCCTGGACACGGTAGCTCCCTGGCCGGGATCGGTGTGAAATGCCAAGCCGTTCGGCAGCAGCGAGGAGCGCAACGGCCTCGGCAACCTCAGCGTGGTCCCACAATTCGCGGTCTTGCTCCTCCAACGTCACCAAGTCCCCGCCGCGTCCGTTCGAGAGCTTCGCCGGGCATGGTGGAACAGCATGAGCGCGAGGAGGCCCATGGCCTCCGGTTCCTGCTGTGAACCGGCAAGCAACGAAACGAGCAAGCGGTTGAGGCGAATCGCTTCCCGCGCAAGGGACTCCCGGATCAAGGAATCGCCGCCCGTGGCGGAATAGCCTTCGTTGAACATGAGATAGAGCACCGCCAGGACCCCGGACGTGCGTTCGGCTCTCAGCTCCGGGGGCGGTACCCGATACGGGATTCCTGCGTCACGTATCTTGGCCCGTGCACGGACCAGCCGCTTTGACATGGTTGCCTCCGAGACGAGGAACGCACGCGCAATCTCACCCGTCGTCAGCCCTGCGACGGTACGCAGCGTCAACGCAACCCTTGCGTCGAGCGGGAGGGCAGGGTGGCAACAGGTGAAGATCAGCCGCAGCCGGTCGTCTTCCGCACCCGGATCATTGCTGCCCCCATCCCCCAAGCCTTCGAGTTGGGCGATGATCGCGAGTTCACGGACAGCCCTCTTTTCACTGGCCGCACTCCGCATGCGATCGATCGCCCTGTTCCTCGCCACTGTGGTCAGCCAAGCCCCGGGTTCCGCGGAACGCCGTGCTCCGGCCAGTCGACAAATGCCTTTGCGAACGCGTCCTGAACGCAATCCTCCGCCAGGCTCCAGTCTCCCGTCACCCGGATGAGGGTTGCGGTGATCCGGGCGTTCTCCTCGGCGGAGGCAGCCTCGACGGCGGTCCGGGCATCCGTCAGTTCTCTCGCCATTTCATCTCCCCGCTCAAGACGCCGGACGCCGGGCGAACCGCTACAGCCCGAGCGGCCACACTGGCCTGATCTCGATCTTGCCGAATCGTGCCATGGGATGCTTGGACGCCACCTCGATGGCCTCATCGAGATCGGCACACGCGATGACGTCGTAGCCCGCGATCCACTCTTTCGTCTCCGCAAACGGCCCGTCCGAGACAACCACTTCGCCCGCCCGCACCGTGACGGTGGTGGCGTCCTCGACGGGACGCAGCCGGTCACCGTGACGGGTTACGCCGCGGGCTTCCATCTCGGCCACCCATTCAACGATATTGTCCTCGGCGGCGACATATTCCGGCGCTGCCGGGTCGTTGCAAATGAAAAGCATGTACTCCACGATGACTCCTTCTTCTCGGTTGATACACCATGACGACGGGCGGGACGTCGCGAAAAGGACACTGCCTGGGAAATTCTTTTTCGGGTCAAAATGGCCGTGATCTGGCCCCTTGACTATGTTGACACCCACAATGACGCGGGCAAGACTGATCATAGGTCCGCGTCCTACGAGGTGCAGGACGTCTGGCCCCTAAGGGGTGGACAATGCAGATTCCGGCTCCATTTGATTATGAGCGCGCCAGCGACGTCGCAAACGCGCTGTCCCTCCTCGAACGCCACGGTCCCGAGTCGCGCATCATCGCCGGCGGGCACAGCTTGCTGCCGATGATGAAGCTCCGCCTGGCGCGGCCGGAGTGGCTGATCGACATCAACGACCTGACGGAACTGGAATTCATCCGCAGGGAAGGCGAGCAGTTGCGTGTGGGCGCGTTAACCCGCCACACAGCGCTCCTCGAGTCAGCCGAAGTCGCCGAGCTCTTTCCGATAATCCGCGACGCCGAGCAGGTGATCGCGGACCCTGTGGTCCGCAACCGTGGAACGATCGGCGGCTCGCTCTGCCAAGCGGATCCGGCCGAAGACCTGTCTACCGTTTGCGATGTCCTGCGCGCCCAGGCCGTGATCCGCGGGCCCGACGGCGAACGGATCGTCGCGATGTCGGATTTCCACCGCGGCCCTTACGAAACCGCCGTGGCGCAAAACGAACTGTTGTACGAAGTCCGCTTCACGATCCGCCCGCGCTCGGGCAGCGCCTATGAAAAAGTGGAGCGCCGGGTGGGTGACTGGGCAGTCGTCGCGGCCGGGGCCGCCGTCGGGCTTTCCGCAGACGGCACGGTGGAGGAGGCCGCCATCGGGCTGACGGCGGTCGGGCTGGACGGCACTATCCCCGAGGCCGAAGCCGTGCTCCGCGGACAGCAGCCGCAGGAAGACCTGTTCGCCGAGGCTGCCCGCATCGCAGCAGCCGCTTGCCACCCGGTGGACGACCAGCGCGGGCCGGTCGACTACAAACGGCACTTGGCCGATGAACTCACCCGCAGGGTCCTGCGCCGTGCTTGTGCACGCGCGGCAGGCGCACAGGAAGGCTGAAAGCAATGCAGGTCAGCATGACGGTCAACGGGGACAAGGTGACCCGGGAGATCGAACCCCGCGTGTTGCTGGTCCACTTCATCCGCGAAAACCTTGGATTGACCGGCACGCACTGGGGATGCGACACGAGCAACTGCGGAACCTGCGTGGTCCTGATGGACGGACAACCGGTGAAATCATGCACCGTGCTGGCAGCCATGGCCGACGGGCACGATATCCGGACCGTCGAGGGACTGGCCGTCAATGGCACGCTCGATCCGGTGCAGCAGGGGTTCATGGAGGAGCACGGCCTGCAATGCGGATTCTGCACTCCAGGCATGATGCTCACGGCCAGGGCCCTGCTGGACCGCAACCCGCATCCCGACGACGGCGAGATCCGCCAAGCCATTTCCGGCCAGATTTGCCGGTGCACCGGTTACGCGACGATCGTCCGCTCGGTGAAGTGGGCCGCAGCCCACCCGCCCGGTTGGGACGCTGAGACGGACGCCCAGGCGGACGACGGCGGTGCCGGAGGGACCATCGAAGAAGAGGTGACGGCATGACCACCGTCCAGGAGCATGCACCCAACCCGGCGGCCGGAGACCCGGGCCGCCCGATCGGGTTCGGCCGCCTCCAGCGCAAGGAGGACCCGCGGTTCGTCCGCGGCAAGGGCAATTACCTCGACGACATTGTGCTGCCCGGCATGCTGCATGGGGCCATTCTGCGCGCTCCCGTTGCGCATGCCCGACTGGTTTCCATAGACACGTCCGAAGCATTGGCGCATCCCGGGGTCCTCGCCGTTATCACCGGCAAGGACCTGCAGGCCCTCAACCTCGCGTGGGCGCCCACCCTGTCCGCGGACGTCCAGGCAGTCCTCGTCACGGACAAGGTCCGCTTCCAGGGCCAGGAAGTCGCCTTCGTGGTCGCGGAGGACCGCTACGCCGCCCGGGACGCCTTGGAGCTGATCGACGTCGAATACGACATGTTGCCTCCGGTGATTGATGCCCGCCGCGCCCTCGATCCCGGCGCGCCGGTCATCCGCGACGATATCGAGGGCCGGACGGACAACCGGATCTTCGACTGGGAGATCGGCGATGCGGCCGAAACCGAGGCGGTGTTCGCCGCTGCCGACGTCGTCGTCGCCCAGGAGGTCGTGTATCCGCGCGTGCACCCGGCGCCCATGGAAACCTGCGGCGCCGTGGCGGACTTCGATCCGATCGACGGCAGGCTGACCCTCTACGAAACGACCCAGGCCCCGCATGCCCACCGGACGCTGTATGCGATAGTCGCCGGCATTCCGGAGCACAAGATCCGGATCGTCTCCCCCGATATCGGCGGGGGCTTCGGCAACAAGGTGGGCATCTATCCCGGCTATGTCCTGGCCGTCGTCGGTTCGATCGTCACCGGGAAGCCGGTGAAGTGGGTGGAGGACCGCTCGGAAAACCTGATGTCCACGTCGTTCGCCCGAGACTACATCATGCAGGGCGAGATCGCGGCCACCAACGACGGCAAGATCCTGGCAGTCCGGACCAGCGTGCTGGCAGACCACGGCGCCTTCAACGCGACCGCACAGCCCACCAAGACCCGGCCGGCTTCTTCTCCATCTTTACCGGGAGCTACGACCTGAAGGCGGCCTACTGCAAGGTCACTGGTGTCTACACCAACAAGGCCCCCGGTGGCGTCGCCTATGCCTGTTCCTTCCGCGTGACGGAAGCGGTCTACCTCGTGGAGCGCATGGTGGACATCCTGGCCCGGAAACTCGAGATGGATCCGGCAGAGCTCCGGCTCAAGAATTTCATCAAACCCGAGCAGTTCCCCTACGCCAACAAGACCGGCTGGATCTACGACTCCGGCAACTACGAGCCTGCCATGCGGCTGTCCATGCAAATGGCCGGGTACGAGGATCTCCGGCGCGAGCAACTCGAAAAGCGGGAGCGCGGCGAGCTGATGGGCATCGGCGTGTCCTTCTTCACTGAGACCGTCGGCGCCGGGCCCCGTAAGCATTTTGACATCGTGGGACTCGGCATGGCCGACGGCGCGGAACTCCGCGTCCATCCCACCGGCAAGGCCGTCGTCAGGATCTCGGTGCAAAGCCAGGGGCAGGGCCACGAAACCACGTTCGCCCAGATCGTGGCGGAGGAACTCGGCATCCCGCCTGAGAGCATCGACGTCGTCCACGGCGACACTGACCAGACCCCCTTCGGCCTGGGCACCTACGGGAGCCGCTCGACGCCGGTCAGCGGCGGCGCGGTAGCGCTGGTGGCGCGGAAGGTACGGGACAAGGCGAGGTTCATTGCCGCTGCGATGCTTGAGACCCGGCCCGAGGACCTCGAGTGGGAAAAGGGCCGCTGGTTCGTCAAGGGCGATCCAAGCGCCGGCAAGACGATCGCCGAGATCGCCTTCGGCGCCCACGGCACGGTGGCCCTCCCGGAGGGCATCGACGGTAACCTCGACGCGGAGGTGACGTATGACCCTCCCAACCTGACGTTCCCGTTCGGCGCCTATATCTGCGTGGTGGACGTCGACGCCGGTACCGGCCACGTCAAGGTCCGTCGCTTCATCGCGGTGGACGATTGCGGGACCCGGATCAACCCGATGATCATCGAAGGCCAGGTCCACGGCGGGCTGACCGACGGCGTCGGGATGGCGCTCATGGAAATCATCGCGTTCGACGAGGAGGGCAACTGCCTCAGCGGCTCGTTCATGGACTACCTCATCCCGACGGCGATGGAAGTCCCCGACTGGGAGACCGGGTTCACCGTCACGCCATCGCCGCACCACCCCATCGGCGCCAAAGGCATCGGTGAATCCGCCACGGTCGGGTCCCCGCCGGCCATCGTCAATGCGATCGTGGATGCCTTGACGCCATATGGAGTGACCCACATGGATATGCCGTGCACGCCGGCCCGGGTGTGGGAGGCCATGCAGGGCCGGGCCAGGCCACCGGTGTGACATGCCGCTGCACGGAGAAGCCTTGGCCGCTAAGGTGCAGGAACTTGTGGAGCGCCGGGAACCGTTTGTGCGTGCCACGGTGGTCCGCGCGCAGCACCCCACCAGCGCCCACGCCGGGGACACCGCCCTGGTGCTGGCCAACGGGGACATCGACGGGTTCCTGGGTGGCACGTGCGTCGAGGCGTCCGTGCGCGAATACGGCCTGCAGACGCTTTCCAAGCACGAACCCCTGTTGCTGCGCGTCGTCCCCGGTGAACCGTCCCGCACCCGCGAGGAGGGCGCCGTCGAGGTTTCAAACCCCTGCCTCAGCGGCGGCGCCGTGGAGATCTTCCTCGAGCCGCAAATGCCCGCTCCCCGGGTGGTGGTGGTCGGCGGGACCCCCGTGGCACAAGCGTTGGGTGCCTTGGGTGCCATCCTCGACCTGGACATGGAACTCAGCGACGGAGCCACGGCGGAACCGCGGGCCGACGACGCCGCCCTCATCGTCGCGTCGCAGGGCCGGGACGAGGAACCCGCATTGGAGGCCGCGCTCCGGCTAGGGGTGCCGTACGTCGCCCTTGTCGCAAGCCGCACGCGCGGCGCCGCCGTCCTGGCCTCGCTCGACGTCGACGACGGCCAGCGTGCGCGCGTGCACAGCCCGGCGGGGCTGCTGCTGGGCGGCCGGACTCCTGCCGAGATCGCGCTGTCGATCTTGGCCGAGCTAGTGTCCGTGCGCCACCTCGGCCGGACTGCGGACACGACGACTCCGGAGGCTGCGACGGCGGATCCGGTGCCGGCGAGCGCCGAACCTGCGAGCGCCGTGGATCCCGTCTGCGGCATGAGCGTCGCGGCCGTGGAGTCCACGCTGCACGCCGAATATGCCGGAACGACGTACTACTTCTGTTCCCCTGGATGCAGGAGGGCCTTCCTCGCCGATCCGGAACGATATGCCGCGTCCTGAGCCCCGGACCTCCGGGCCGGTGCGGGCAGGCGCGGAAGACGAGGTGCGGCGTCTTGTCCCGGACGTTTCCGCGCTCACGTCCGCGCTCGACGACGGCGACTATCTTGCCGACGTCGGACTGGCGACCGCACTGTTCCTGTCCGTCCGCTTGCCGCAACCCATCCTGCTGGAGGGTGAGGCCGGCGTCGGGAAGACCGAGGCGGCGAAGGCACTGGCGAAGGTGCTCGACACTCCCCTGTATCGCTTGCAGTGCTACGAGGGCATCGACGTGGGCGAGGCGCTCTACGAGTGGAACCATCAACGCCAGCTCCTGGGCATCCGATTGGCGGAAGTCCGGGACGTCCGTATGGAGGAGGCCGACCTCTTCGGGGAACAGTACCTGCTGCGTCGCCCGCTACTGAAGGCGATCGAGCATCCGGCCCGCGTCCGGCCGTCCTGCTACTGGATGAGATCGACCGGGCCGACGCGGAGTTCGAGGCCTCCACCTTCGAGCTGCTGGCCGAAGCCGCCGTGACTATTCCCGAGCTGGGCACTATCCGCGCCACGCACCCGCCGTCGTCGTCCTGACCTCCAACCGGACCAGGGATCTGCACGACGCATTGACACGGCGCTGCCTGTACCACTGGATTGACTACCCCCGGCCGGAGCGGATCGCCGCGATTGTTCGCCGTAGGGTGCCTGGGAGCGCCGAGCCACTCGCCCTGGATGCCGCAGCTGCCATCACCAGGCTGCGATCCTTGGACTTGGCCAAACCTCCGGGGATCGCGGAGGCAATCGACTGGGTGTCCGCCCTCACTGTGCTTGGCGTCGACCGGCTGGATCCGGTTGCGGTGAATCAGACCTGGGGTTCGGTCCTGAAGAATCGCGATGACCTGGACCTTGCGTGGGCCCGCGGCCCGGGATGGGTGGCGGGCGGCAATGCCTAAGTACGCGCCGAGTGATGGCCTGGCGGGCGTCGATGCGGCGGCTTTGGCGGTGGGGTTCAGCATGGCCCTGCGCCGTGCAGGGCTGCCGAGTTCCCCGGACCGTGCGGGCTGGCTGGCCAAGCGCTCCGGATCGTTCCTCCTACTGCGCGGGAGCCGCTGTACTGGACCTGCCGGGTGGCGCTCGTCTCCTCGCATGAGCAACTGCCGGCATTCGATGCCGTCTTTTCGGCAGCATTTGACGGGATGCTCGATCCGGCAGACACCCGCGGTGATGCCAACAGTCCTCCAGCAATCGGCGCGGCGGAGCACGCCCGGGCCGCTGTAAGCGAGCGACGCCTGGCACATGCCGACGGCCACGTCCCGGCGTCGCAGGCACCCCTCGCCGTCCCCGGCGTAGGGAACGACGACGAATCCAAGGCACCCGGGTTCGAGGCCATCCTGGCCATGGCCTCCGCTGACGAGCACTTGCATGAGAAATCCTTCGCCGAGCTCACCCCCGAAGAAAGTGCCCAGGTGCGCCAGCTGGTGCGGCGCATCGTGCTGGCAACCCCGGAGCGCCGCAGCCGTCGGACACGCCAATGGGCGCACAACGGTGCGAAGCTCGACCTCCGGCGCACCATCCGCGCGGCCCGGCGCACCGGCGGCGACGCAAGCTCCTTGGTCTACTCCCGCCGTCGCGCGCGTCCGCGCCGCTTGGTGTTCCTGTGCGATATATCCGGGTCCATGGAACCGTACACACAGGTCTTCCTGTCCCTGTTGCAGGGAGCGGTGGCCGGTGCCCAGGCCGAGGCGTTTGTGTTTTCCACCCGGCTGACCAGGCTGACCCGGCAGCTTTCGAACCGGAATGCCGACGAGGCCCTGGCCCTCGGAGCCGCAGCCGCCCCGGACTGGGCGGGTGGCACCAGGCTGGCGGAGAGCCTCCGGCATTTCATCGACGGCCATGGACGCCGCGGGCTGGCCGGGGCGCGGTGGTGGTGGTGCTCTCCGACGGTTGGGCCCAGGACGCGCCGGAATTGGTGGAAGCCCAGATGGCGCGGTTGCGACGCCTTGCGTACCGGATCGTCTGGGTTAATCCGAGGAAGGCTGGCACCGGGTACCAACCTTTGGCAGGCGGGATGGCCGCTGCGCTGCCCTATTGTGACGCCTTCGTGAGCGGGCACAACTACGCCGCTTTGACGGAAGCGGCCGCCGCGATTCGCGCCGAGCGGCCGCGCCCGTCGCGCCCGTCGCGAGTGGCGGCCAGTGCAACCCGCCAGCACGGGCAGGAGAAGGCATGACTGAAACGGCCATCGAGCTCGTAGGTGTGACCAAGCGTTTCGGTTCCCTCACCGCCGTCGACGATCTCAGCCTGCAGGTGGAGCTCGGGGAGATTTTCGGCCTTCTGGGGCCCAACGGCTCAGGCAAAACGACCATCATCAACATGATCAGCGGCCTCAGCCGCCAAGTTCCGGCCGTGTCAAGGTGCTGGGCATCGATCTGCTGAAGGATCCACGCGGGATCCGGCGCTCGCTCGGGACCGTACCGCAGGAGAACGCCCTGTACGAGGAACTCACGGCCGAGGCCAACCTGCGGTTCCACGCCGATCTCTTCGACGTGCCCCGGCATGGTCTCGAGCGGAAGATCACCGCGCTCCTCGAGTTGGCGCAATTGGAGGAGCGCCGGAAGAGCCGCGTCGCCACGTTCTCCGGCGGCATGAAGCGAAGGCTGGCATTGGTCCGGGCCATGCTCCACGAACCGGAACTGCTCTACTTCGACGAACCGACCCTCGGCGTCGATGTGCAGAGCAGGCATGCCCTCTGGGACCGGATCCTCGAACTTAAGGACCGCGGTACCACGGTGCTCATCACCAGCAACTACCTTGAGGAAGCGAACGCCCTGTGCGATCGCCTGGCCATCATCGACCGCGGACGGCTCGTGGCGCTCGATTCGCCGTCGAAGCTGCGGCGCAGCTTCGGTGACACGGTGGTCGAAATGCGCACCCATCCGGCGCCTGGGGAAGACATCGTTCAAAAGGTCCTCGCGCTCCCCGGCGTCGTCTCGGCAGTTGCATCCGACGGCTCGCTGAAGGTCACTGTGGAAGGCGGTTCCGATGTCACCGGCAGGGTGGTGACCGCCGTCGTGGATTCCACGAGCCTTGAGGAGATCCAGAGCCGCGAGCCGAGCCTCGACGAGGTTTTCCTCAGCCTGACAGGCAAGGAGCTCCGGGAATGAGCCTCCGCCATGACCTCCGCGTGATACGGGCCGTGGCGGCGACGGACATCCGCCTCACCCTCCGGGAGCCGCTCTTCGCGATCATCGGCGTCCTCATCCCGATCAACTTCCTGCTGCTCTTCCTCCTCTTTGCGATCAGCGGGGGCCAGGCACCGATCGCCGTCGTGATGAACGACCACGGACCGCTCGCGCAACGCTTCGTCCAGGCCATGGACGGCTCGCATTCGTTCATCATCCACACCGCAACCCCCGCCGAAGCGGAGAGCGAGATCCACTCCGGCAGCATCGTCGCCGTCGTCACCGTGCCGCAAGAGTTCGACGCCGCACTTGCCGCCCGAGCGCGGATCGAGATTCCCGTGGAAGTCAACAACTTGAACGTCGACTTCACCAACGACATCCGCCGGGCCGTGCCGCTGTCCATCACGTCCTTCTACGCGGACGCCTTCCCGGACCAAGTAGTTGTGACCGCCCGCGAATCCGACGTCCACGCCCAGGACACCGGCTACATTCCGTACCTCGCCGTGAGCATCATGGTTGCCGGCCTGATGCTCGCGTCCCAACTACAAGGCAGCGTCAATACCGCGAGGGACTACGAGCTCGGGACCATCAAGGAACTCGCGCTGGCGCCTGTGAGCCGTTTGACCATCGGGGTAGGCAAGGTACTGGGAGCCGCGGTCCTCGCGGCGGCGTCCGCGCTGTTGCTACTCGCCGTCGTGGTCCTGTTTATCGGAGTCCGTCCGCTCCATCCCCTCGAAGTATTGGGCTTCGGACTCCTGATTCTGGCGGCGTTCCTCGCCCTCGGCGTCCTCGTCGGGACGCTGGTCCGCCGGAGGCAGCAGGCAATCCCCTTGTCCATCGCGGCCGTTCTTCCCCTGTTTTTCTTGAGTGGACCGTTCGGGCCGGCGAACTGGCTGGGTGCCATCCCGGGCGGGATCGCCGCGATATCGCCCCTCGCGTATGCCATCGCCGCTTTCCAGCACGCCTTCCACGGCTACCAGACGGCTCCGCAGGGCCTGACTGTGGACGCGATCGTGCTGGCGGGCTTCACCGTGGTGGCCGTAGGGTTCGCGGCCTTCGTGTTCAGCCGGCGGGGGGCGAGGCACTGATGGCGTCCGGGCGTGCCGTGCTCGCTATCGCGGCGAAAGACATCCTGACCTGGTTCCGCACGCCGTCGGCGATTCTGGCCAGCCTGCTGCCGCCCGTCGCGTTCCTGCTGATCATCTTCGTAGTGGCCGGCGCGGTCGGCCGGAACCCGGTCGCCCTGGTGGTCGAGGACAGCGGGCCGCAAGCGCAGAGACTCGTCTCGATCCTTGAGAACTCGGACGCCTTCCGCGTCCAGCGGGCAACTCCCTCTGAAGCCACCCAGCTGCTGGACACCCTTCAGGTTGCGGCGGTCATTACCGTGCCCGCCACGTTCGACGACGACTACCGGGCCGGCGGCCCGACCCCGTCAGCGTGCAGATCAACAACCTGAACCTCGACTTCACCAACGATCTGCGCCGTTCAGTGCCAGCCGCTATTACGAATTTTTATGCCGGCCAGCCGGACACTCCGATCATGGTCGGCGTGTCCGAATCGGACCTGAGGCCGCACGACGTCGACCTGGTCCAGTTCCAGCTCGTGCCGATCCTCGTGCTCCTTCTCACGATCATGGGGATCGTCAACGGCGGGTTGGCCGCGGCCCGCGAGTTCGAAGACCTGACCATCAAGGCGCTGTTGCTCTCGCCGATTGGCCGCGGGACACTGATTGCCGGCAAAATCCTGGCGTGCTGGGTGACGACAATGCTCGTGGCGGCGGTGGTGCTGGCCTTGTCGTTCGCCTTTGGGGTGCTCCGGCCTGCCGGCTGGTATTGGTTGCCGGCTCTGGCCGCGATCGGATTGATCGCGCTGGCGGCCGCGGGGCTTGGGACCGCTTTGGGAGGCGCGCTGCGACGCTTTTCAGCCGTTGCCGGGCAGGCATCAACCTCTCCATCTACCTGTTTTTCCTCAGCGGAGGAATCAGTGTTGCAGCCTTCCTGCCGGATTGGATCCAGGCCATAGCGCATTTCACACCAACGTTTTATGGCGTGGATGCCTTGGAGGCCGCGATCTTCTACCAATCGACCGACAACCTCGGCCGCGACCTCGCGGTACTGCTGGCTACGGCCGCAGTCGGACTCGTCTTGGGGACGGTGTCCCTCCGGCGGCGGCTCGTCGATTACTAGGCTCCGATGGCTGCCTCAGTTCCCTTGACCTAGGTGTGCGAAACGTTTCACGCTTGCTTTTCAGTGGTTGGGGCCAGTGGGTTTCGGTCGGGGGATTCGCCACCCAGCCGCCGATGCACCGTCGATCAACGTTCGGATCGCGCCCGTGACGATAGGCCGTGTGTCATCCGCGCGATGCAGCAAGTCCCATGCCCACAGCGGTACCGGGGACGTGACGGGCCGGCGGGTCAAGGTGGGTGGCATCGGCGCCGCATGGCGTTTAGGCGATTGCAGCACTGGCCGCCTCAAGCGGCCACATGTTCGAAGAATGCCGGTCCGGTAATGCCACCGTCGTCGATGTGTGTGACGGACGCCCCGCTGGCCTTCGCGAAGGCCAACGCATAGCGGTTCCACGAGTCCCAGGACGCTTCGTCAACATCGACGAGAACCGTGAGCTCGGCTGCTGGCACGCTGTCGTGACGGGTCGCGTGGTGGGCGCCTGGCATGACCGCCTGCAGTCGCTCGTACATTAGGAGCTCGGCCACCAGGTTCTGCCGCACGACGTCGGCATTCTCAATCCACGCGATGGCGAGGTCGAGGCTGCCTTCGGCCACCCGCGCCGCTTGGGTATGGGATGGCAGGACCCACTCGTCGATACGGATCCGAAGGGTGGGCATTGTCGCGATCCCCGGGGAAGCCAACTGACATAGCCCAGCCGCAGCGGCAACTGTCGGTCTCCGTTGCGAGCCCGATCGAACGCTCGCGTGGCAGCGGCCAACACCTCGCGGGCGTCAGTCAGGAACTCGCTGCCGGCGGGCGTCAACTCGACATGCCTGCGATCACGGATGAGGAGCTGAGTCCCGAGCTCGCGCTCAAGGTTGATGATCTGCTGGGACAGCGACGGGCCGGCAATGTGGAGCCGCTCTGCGGCTCGACCGAAATGCAGCTCCTCGGCGACAGCGACAAAGTAGGTGAGCTGCCGGAGTTCCACGGGTTGATTGTACGCCGGAATGACCGCTGGGAGGCGGGCCTACCAGTGCTCGGATACAAGTCGTGGACCGCAGACGTGTACTCGGGTTGACTCAGAGAAAGGGCACCCGCCCGCAGGCCAACAATCACACAACAAAAAAGAAATCAGTCCGATGGAATTCCTCACCACCCTCACCACGAACGTCCCGCATGGAACGCCGGAATCGACGGTCGACTCCACCAAGGATCGCGAGGCTATCCGCGCTGCCGAACTCGCGCAGATGGGCCACCTCCTGCGATTGTGGCGGCCGCCCACAGAGCCGGGCGAGTGGCGCACTGTCGGCCTCTGGAGCGCCGACACTGAAGCCGATCTCAAGGAAATCCTTGCCTCGCTCCCGTTGCACGTGTGGATGACCGTAGAGATCACGCCACTGAATCCACACCCGAACGATCCTGTGCCGGCGAAGGCCTGCCCATCTGCGGGCCATCCACGTCTAGACCCTGCTTCGACGTCCTCTGAATAGGCCGAAGATCAGCAGCACGATGACGGCCCCCAGGATGGACAGCAGCCAGGTCCTCAGATCGAAGAAGTCTCCCAGTCCACCACCGAAGACGAGGGAACCGATCCAACCACCAAGAAACGCCCCGACAACTCCTAGAAGGAGGGTAAGCAGCAAGCCGCCGCCTTGCCGTCCAGGAAGAATGGCCTTTGCGATGGCGCCCGCAATCAGGCCGAGCAGAAGAAAAGCGAGAAGTCCCATGGTGCATCTCCTTTGCAACGAAGACGAGCGCCAGTTCGGCGCTTCGCCTCTGAGTCAATCAGCATGCTTACTGGCAGGCAAGGCCCCGCGCCCTCCTATCCCAGGGTGGAGAGGGCCGCCGGTGCGCACTCAATCCTGACCGGCACGTCAGCGTCAACGGATTTCACTTCACCGTCGATCTGGTAGCTCAGGGGCTTGAGGGTGGTGAACGAGTAGCTGCTCACGCTGGGCTGGTCCCCAGCCCCTTGGTAGCCGCCCGCAGCGCCGTCAAGAGGACCCGCCACTTTGGCTTGTGGGCAAAGAGGACCACTTCGAATTTTCCGTCAGCGAGCTTGTCGTCGGCGCCGCTGAGCGTGGCATACTTGGCCATCTCCGGAATGTTGGCGAGCACGAGGCTGTCCAAACGGCGGCGCTTGCCGTCGGCCAGGCGTATTTCGAAGGGCTCGAACTTCGAGAAGGTCCGGATCACGGAGACCATTTCCTTCAGGGCGCCCTTGCCGCCCTTTTCCAGGTCAATCGCCATTACCGGGGTCAGCCCGAAGCCGACATACGAGTGCGCGTACTCCCCCGGCGAGCCCGACCCCTTTCCCGTGTGCACGCGCAGCAAATCGATGCTCCGCACCCTGCCCGCGGCGATCGCCTCCCCGAGCGGCTGGGTGCCCGTGCTCCGCCTGTGATCATTGGCATTGCCCGCCCCAGCACCGCGCACACCGCCTTGGGGTTGCCTCCTTGCATTACGCCGTTGACAACCTCGTTGTAGCCGCCGTCACCACTGACGGAAACCACCAATACATCCCCGCCACCGCTCACAGCGTCGCGCGCCAGCTCGACGGCATGGCCAGCATGGGCGGTTGGCTGGAGCCTGATGTCCGCGGTGTAGCTGAGAAGATTCTCCAGCTCGTTGTGGAGACCCTCAGCCAGCCTGCGTGCATCCCCCGTGCTGTTGGGATTAAAAATAATGACGATCGATTCAAAGGTCCGTGCAGAAGTCATTGCCGCTCCGATATTCGCTCGTGATGACTTCGGTAAGTGTACTTACAATCCTCTCCTGCACGCTAAGGACCGGGTTCCGGCCAACTTAGCTGGACGGAACAATCAGCAAGGCCCGGTAGAATATCGTGCCATCCTCTCCCCCTTCCAGGGGTAACTGCGCGGGACGAGAAGCAAAGGCAGACCGATGGACACTCCAACACCACCGACCCCGCCTCGGCGTCCGCAGCCAGGAAGACCTCCTTCAGCGGGCCGCCCTTATCCTGCCCGGGCCAAAGTCATCAGCTCCCCGGTGCCTGTCCCGCTGGAGCCGCAAGAGCCGGATCGGGCCAGCCGCCGGTACCCCCGGATGGCAAGAAGGCCAAACGATCCAAAGGGAAGTGGCGCCGCAAGCTCCTCTTGGCGCTGATCGCCCCGCTTGTTCTGGTCCAAATCGTCGCTTTCATGTTCAGCATGGGCGTGACCCCACCGCGCACCGCCTACATGCTGGAAGCGGGTGAACCCAACGTCTACCAGTTCGTCTCGATCAACCACATGAGCCGGCACTTGCTGGCGGCGACCATCGCCCATGAGGACGAACAGCTCGGCACGCGCAGCGGAGCCTTCGACGTCGGAGACCTCCAGGCGAGGGCGCAGGCGTACTTCCAGGGAAAGCCGGACCCCAGCGGTTCCACCATCCCCCAGCAGTTGGTCAAGAACATTTTCCTTTGGGACGACCAGAATGCCGTCCGCAAGGGAATTGAAGCCGTCCTGGCAACTCAGTTCAGCTACACGTTGAGCCCTCAGCGCACCTTGGAGCTCTACCTGAACTATGCCCAGTTCGGTCCCCATCTGTACGGGGTCTGCGCCGCAAGCTGGTACTACTTCGGAACACCACCGTGGAACATGTCCGATTACCAGTCGGCCCAGCTGATGGGCGTCCTTCCGCTGCCGGATCTGGTCAGGCGGGATCCCAACGGAGGCATCTACCTTGGCACAGGCGTCAACCCTGCCGTGTGGAACCTTGTGAACGGCGCCGCGAACGTCTGGGTCCCCGGCAACTCGATGGCCTGGGCGGATGGCAAGCGGCCGTTGGAACGATCGGCATCACAGACACTGCCGACAGCCATGCCGGCCAGCGCTCCGACAACGACGCGTGCTCAACCATGCCCCAAAGCGTGAAGGACCGGATCCAAAGCGAAGCCGGCTAGGAACGCGGCCGGCGCCGTACCCGGGTTCAGCCGCGCGGCGCTGGCAAGTCCAGGTTCCAGTGGCGCGAGACCATCAGCAGCCAATCGACGTCGTCGTCGTGGCCCGCTCCGCCGGGTCCGGGCGTGATGAAGAAGCGGGACACAACGCGCTGCGAGCCTTCGGCGTCTCCGTAGAGGACATCCACCGTGAAGCCTTCTCCGGCTGCTCCCGCGGTGGCGTTGCGGAAGTCGGCCGACTCAGGGTCCCGGATCGCAACCTGGCAGAATCCGGCGTCGTTGGCAGGCACGTAGATGTCCCGGGTCAGCCGGTGGAACTCTTCCACAGGCGCCAGCGGAGCCCTGGCGTCCGGTGGCAGGTGCCAACCATGCAGGACCGCCACTCCTGCACCGGCATTGCGCACAGACATCAACAAGTACACGGCGTTGCTGCTGATCTCCAGCGTGGCGTGGCCACCGCGCACCACCATCCACTTGCCTTCCATGAACCGCACTTTCTGCGGCGCGTCAGACCAGTTGGAGGGCAGCAGGATCGGGCGCAATCCGTTCAGCAGGGCACGCTCGGCCAGCCGCGCGGATCGGTTGGCCGATCTCGTGGAGATGAACGTCGCGACGGCGAGAACCGTCGTACCGAGGGCGGTGCCGAGGTTGGAGATCAGAACCCAATCGACCATAAGGCACATTCAACGCCTGTCCTGCCTCGCGGGCAATCGGCTGCGAAGCCGGACAGGCGTCGAACCCGGGCTCGGCGTTACCGGCCGCCCTCGATCTTCCGGCTGCGCTGGTTCTGCGCCATCGGACCGTACGGATAGACGCCGACGCGCGGTTGGCTGGCCTCCGTGAGCCGGCTGGTTTCCTCAGGGCTGAGTTCCAGGTCAGCCGCCGCCAGGTTGTCCGCCAACTGTTCCGTGGTTCGGGCGCCGAGGATCACGGAGGTCACGGCAGGCCGGTCCGCCAACCATGCCAGTGCAACTTGGGAATCACTGACGCCATGATCTGCCGCGATCTTTTCCACTGTCCCGATGACGTCCCAGGTGCGGGGGTCATCGTTGCGTGCCTGCCACGCTTCCATGCCGCGTTCCGGGTTTTCACCGAGGCGGGTGGCTCCGGTGGGCGGCACGTCGCGCTTGTACTTGCCGGAGAGCCAGCCTCCGCCCAAGGGAGACCACGGCAACAGCCCGATGCCGGCATCCAGGGAAGCCGGAACGATTTCCGATTCGATTTCACGGACCAGCAGGCTGTACTGGGGCTGCAACGTCACCGGCGCGCTCCAGCCAAAGGCTTTGGCCACGTGCACGGCCTTGGTCAACTGCCACCCCAGGAAGTTGGAAAAACCGTAGTAGGCGATCTTGCCGCTGCTGACGGAGTCGTGCAGGAAGCGCAGCGTCTCCTCCAATGGCGTAATCGGGTCCCATGCGTGCATTTGGTAGAGGTCGATCTGCTCCACGCCCAGACGGCGCAGCGAGTCGTCCAACGCCCGCGTGAGGTGGCGTCGGGAGGTGCCGACATCGTTCGGGGCCGTCCCCATGGGGAAGCGGCCCTTGGTGGCCAGCACCACGCGGTCCCGCGCATCGGGCCGTTCGGCCAGCCAGCGGCCGATGATCTCCTCCGATACTCCGGCGCTGTAGACGTCTGCGGTGTCGATGAAGTTGCCACCGGCCGCAACGTAGCTATCCAGGATGTCGCGGGACGTTTCCTCGGTGGCCTCGGCCCCGAATGTCATGGTTCCCAGCGCGTAGTTCGACACCACGGCGCCGCTGTTGCCCAAAGTGCGGTATCGCATCATGTTCCTCAATCCTCGACGGGGGTGGTGCGGTTCGAATGGTAGGTGCGCCAGGTGTGTTCGGGCTGGAAGCCCAGCAGTCGCCTGGCCTTGTCGATGGACAGCATGGTCTCGTGCTCTCCCAGTTCCTTGATCACCTTGACGCCGGGGAATACCTCCGCAGCCAGGCTCGCACTCGACCGGCGCATGACGGTGTCCGCGTTGGCGATGATGAATGCTTCGAACCCCGGCTTGCCGTTCTCAAGGGCCCGCGCCACGGCCTGCGCGCCGTCCCGGCCGTCGATGTAACCCCACAGGTTCCACTTACGCAGCGTGGCGTCGGAGTCGAAGGATGGAAACCGTTCGTAGTCTTCCACGTCCATGACATTGGAGAACCGGAGTCCCACGATGCTGAGCTCAGGGTCCCAGCGAGTCAACTCGATGGCCATCTGCTCTTCCAAATGCTTCACCAGCGAATAGGTGCTTTCGGGCCGCGCCGGGTATTCCTCATCCGCCGGAATGTAGGGAGGGTCGACGTCGAACGGCAGGCCCAGCACCGTCTCACTTGAGGCGTAGACGACCTTCTTGATGCCGGCCCGGCGGGCCGCCTGGAACACGTTGTACGTGGAGAGCATGTTGTTCTCGAACGTCGCAGCATCCGGGATAATGCCGGGTGCTGGAATGGCCCCGAGATGCACCACGGCATCGAAGCCGCTGTGCCGGTCGTCCAGCCCAGGAACACATCCAGCACTTGGCCATAGTCACGCAGGTCGACGATCGCCAGACCCGGGCTCCTTTCGCCCGCACGGTCCAGGTTCAACACCTGATGCCCGTCCCCGCTAAGCCGGCGCACCACGTGCCGCCCAGTTTTCCGCTTCCACCCGTCACTGCAATTCTCATCAGTACTCCCTCGATACGGCTTGGTGGTCTCACATCGACACTAGGGCAGAAGCCGGCTCCTGCGCATGGCCCTCCTGGTCCTAGGAACGTCAGGCACCCGCTGACACGTGAGGTGGTCCACCGATGGTGCGACCACGGGATTTTGCCGACACGCCAGACTTTTCGGCATTTCACCTTGTGCCCGGGCCGCCGATCATCCACACTGGCTACAGATCCGCAGGAAGATGCTTCCGCCGATCAAGCCCGCCGGACTCTACGGCCGTCAACCGCCCCATCACAGAATGCCGGGCAACCCCTCTCGAACCACCGCTTTCCGCCTCGCCGGGTGCGCCCGGCCCTGGAAGCCCGCGAGCGCCGAGAGCCCCGGTACTTCCGCCGAGAAAGAGACCACAATGATCAAACGCCACTCGGACGTCGTCCTGGAAGTCACCGCCCACGACCCCGACACCATCGAAAACGACCTGAACACCGCCGTCGAAATCGCCCGCGAACATGCCGTCAAGGAGAGCCGTCACGGCATCCTCGTCACGCAGCATGGGTTCACCAGGTACACCGTCGCCATCAGCCGGGACGTTCCCTTCGGGCAGACACTCGAACGACGCGAATTGCCGGCGAGCCCGCTGGCAAAGACCGAATCGGGCTCGTGAGCACGCCACCATGACGCGATTCGAAGCAGGTGGGAGGATGGGCGCATGGAACTGCACATTACTGGCGACCCCGCCGCCGACCAATTGCTCAGCGATGACGCGTTCGCACTTCTCATCGGCATGTTGCTGGACCAACAGGTGACCATGGAGTCGGCGTTCGCCGGACCCGAAAAGATCCGGACGCGCATCGGATCCGTGTCCCCTGCCACAATCGCCGAATATGACCCGGATGGCTTCGTCGACGTCTTCAAGGAACGGCCGTCCGTCCACCGTTTCCCAGGCTCGATGGCCAGCCGCGTCCAGGATCTAGCCGCAGTTGTTCAGCGCGATTGGAACGGAGACGCAACCGCCATCTGGACCCGGGACGAGCCTGACGGCCAGGAAGTGCTCAGCAGGTTGAAAGGGTTGCCCGGCTTCGGAGAGCAAAAGGCAAAGATCTTTCTGGCACTGCTCGGCAAGCAGCGCGGACTCCAAGCGCCAGGTTGGCGTGAGGCTGCGGGCGCCTACGGCCAGAAGAACGCATTTCTTTCTGTCGCCGACATCGTGGATCCGGAGTCGCTGAGAAGAGTCCGCGCCAACAAACAGGCTGCCAAGGCCGCGATCAAAGCAGCGAAGGCATCCGGGAGCTGAGAGATACGCGGCGGGGATTTGTTCCCGCCAATATCGTGAAACGCTTACGGCATGGATCTCGAAGTGTCGCCCGCGCTCACGATTCCGACGTCGGAGCTTGGCTGGCGGTTCTCACGCTCGTCAGGGCCAGGCGGTCAACACGTCAACACCTCGGACAGCCGCGTCGAACTGTCATGGGATGTCGCCGGCTCCGCGGCGCTTTCCGATGACCAACGGCAGCAGCTCGTCACGCGTCTTGGACCACGCCTCATCGCCGGGGTGATCACCGTGACCGCCTCCGAGCAGCGGTCGCAATTGCGCAATCGTGAGATTGCCCTGGCCAAGCTCTCCCGCCTCGTGGCGGAGGGCTTGCTCCCGAGCCTGCTGCCCGCCGGGCGAGCAAACCCACCCGGAGCTCGAAGCGCCGGCACCGGGTCACAAAGGAACACCGGGCGGCGACGAAACAACAACGAAAACGACCGTCCGCCGATTAACTGGCTTAGCGAATCCCGCTGTCAACAACCAGTGTGATGTGAACGGGGTCTCCGAGATGACTACCGGCTCGGTCGCAGTCGAAACGTAACCGCCGACGTTGCTCGCTTTGATGACGTAACTGCCGTCAGGCAGTGTGAGATGGAAGGCTCCGGTTCCATCGGTCCGCGTCGAGCCCCGGACAGCTTCTCCGTCCAGGGCGACAACCGCGGCCCGGCCACGGGCGCGGCGGACACTCGTGACCGACGCGCTCAACGGGGCACACCGGGGCCGTCAGCACAACACCGGTGACAACTCCGGTGTGGCCCGCGTCCGGACCGCCCGGGCCGGCGCACCCGGACGACCAGAGGACCGTGGCCAGCAGGGCCACGACACATCGCTTCACGTCGCTCACCTTAAGAACAGGTTCTCAGAAAGCCCGTGGCACCAGCACGTTCGTGGAAGGTCACCGTATGGCCGCCGTCGTCATGGAAGACCGCCCTTTGTCCCTCGACAGTCATGATGCCCGGCTGGTAGGGGTTGCCCCAGCCTGCCGGAGGATTGCCGTGACCGTCGTCCAGCGGTTCGTCTGCAATAAAGAATGAGCCCTGCACCTGCGCCTCGTAGATACCACAGTGCGTGAACAGAGCGAAAGGTATACCCGGGGCAGCGGATGTTGTCGGACTTCCCGGAACGTTGGTTTGCGGCGTTGCAGGCGACGCACATCCGCCCAGCACCGCCAGCGTGGCCGCCGCGGCGGTGATTCCTAGGCCTAATCGAGTTGCCATGCGCAAAGCCTCCCGCTCATAGGGACTGCCGCTGCTGAGGCAGCCTTCAGATGTAGCTGCAGATCCGCTCGGCGTCGCACGCCTCCGGTCCGCGGCAGCCGCGATAGCGTGGTAGTCGGCGACGGCGGCTCTCAGCGCGACGAGTTCTGCGATCTGCGCGTCGAGGTCTGCCAATTGACCGGCCAGAAGGTCGCGCACATGGGTGCAAGGGCGCGGCCCGCATCGCGAAGGGCCAGGATTTCGCGGATCTGTGCAAGGGCCAGTCCAGCGGCGCGCCCGCGGCGAATGAAGTCGAGCCTGCTGATGGTTTCACTTGTGTAATCGCGATATCCGTTGGCGTTCCGTTTTGCAGCCGGCAGCAGCCCATGCTCTTCATAGAACCTCAAGGCCTTGCTCGTCATCCCCGCCGCCTGGGCGGCTTCACCGATTCGCACCTTGTACCCCGTCTTCCCCGATTGACTCCCACTGTAGGGGAAGGCGCTCATGGGGTGAAGCAGGACTAGCGCAAGTATTCAGCGAATTCCACTTCGAAGTACCGCTTCGCGCCGACGCCGATCACGGAGATTCTCCGTTCGCCGTCCTTGAACAAGAACACGGACGGAATAGAGCTGATCCTGAAGGCAGCAGCGGTTTCCGGATTCTTATCGACGTTGACTTTCACAACGTCGATTTTGTCGGCGTATTCGACCGCGAGCTGTTCCAGAACCGGGCAAGCCTGGTGCAGGGTCCAGACCAATCCGCCCAGAATTCCACGACGACGGGTTTGGCTGACTTCAGCACCTCAGCGTCGAAGGACGCGTCAGTGACCTCCTTGTTTGTTACCATGCTTTCCCCTTCTTGAATGGCCCGAATTGTGATGCCGGGTTACTCCCCATCCCCTTCATTCCGATGGCAACGCGACTGGCAGCGCCCCCTGCTTCCCACCTTCGCACCTTCCCCTAAGGGAAAAGTCAAGGACGGAATCGTGTGACGAGCTACGGTAGCCGGACTGGCGACTTCCGTGAAAAGCCATCAAGCTAGGTACGGGGGGAACTGAGGGAAGGACCACTCCCTCCGCAGAGGAAGGCCCCGCAATTCCTAGCCCAAAACGACCACTCTCTCCATGGATCCGCACGTACCTGAAGGGTGGGGACGCGGTCCGCGCAGATGCCAAAGGCCTCGGCGCCCTCAAACCTGTCGAGCCGGCCGCGCGGCGCGAGGGTAAGCCCCTCCTCGGCGAAGACCAGGTCTACGTGATGAAGAACGGCAAGGAGTACCACCCGGCATGGTGCCACGTTGTGGCCGACAAGTGGAGCAAGGCCCCTAGGGGACTTCTTGTGACCCTTCTGGCCGACGTGGGAACGCGCACCAAGTGCCGGGAATGCGATCGCTCGTTGAAGACGGTCACTGAACCCTTAACCGGGGAACACGAAAGGCACCCCAGGCCCACCCGGCAGCCCGACACAGTAATCCCGTTGCGAGTCGTCGGCTTCTCCCACGGCATTCTGTTCCTGGCGGCTGGACCGAAATATCAGCATCTCCTCAAGCAGACCGCGGTTGAGCCGGCCACCCCGCTGCTCGTCGATGGACTCCGGCACGGAATGCTGCTGCGGGTGGACGCCTCACGGCAAGAGCCGCTCCTGGTTATCCAGATGGATCCGCGCGCCAAGTTCCGGAGCGGCGCTTATCAGGTGCGCTTGCGTCTTCCCCTGCAGCGCTCGGCCACCAAACCCTATGCCGTGGACTCCATTGAGCCGGCGGCGCGGGCCAGGCATGCCGCCCTGCACCCGCCGGCCGTGGACGGCATGGAAAGTTCAGCTCACCCCGGCCGCGTCACCTCCGGACAGCTCTGGACACATGCTCGGTGAGAAACTCCTCCCAGGTCCTCCGGCCGACTGACCTGTCCTCGGAAAGGTTTGCACCCTCCCGGATTGCCTTGGCGGCACTCCCCGGCATATGAAGCGGGACGAGAAGGCGTCTCTGACCGGCCGCGGCGAGGTAGGAGCGGATGAGGCCACCCATCGGGTAGCACGCCGGCCCGGCGAAATCGGGTACCAGACCTGCAGGCTCACCGAGCGCGAGCTCAACGAGCTGGTCCGCGACCTCGCGGGAAGCCACGGCGACCAGGCGGCCGGCCTTGTCGCCGTCGCCCTTTTGCGCGCCTGCGCAATGCACCACCGTCCGGACACCGCTCAAGGCGGCTTCGACTCCCTCGCCGGTGTCGAGGTCACACTTAACGAATTCGATGTCCTGCTCCGGTGGAGGGGCATGACGGCCTGCCACGCGTGCGGCATGGCCCCGGTCCCGAAGCCGCGAAACCACGAGCCGCCCGAGGGTGCCGGTGCCGCCCGTTACCAACATCGTCGAGTTCATGACCGATTCCCTTCGGATTGGCTCACGCCGGACCGCTGCCCGGCGGACCGCTGAGGACGGTGGGGACGTATTCGAGCAGCTGGAGCCGGCCATCGAAGGTCCTGCTTTCCACCATCTCGAGCTTGACGTCGGGATAGCCGTCGTAGATCCGTTCCCGACCGGTGCTGCCCGTGATCACCGGGAAAACGACCACCCGGAACCTGTCCACGAGTCCGGCGGTCAGCAAGGACCGGCACAGGCTCAGGCTTCCGAGGGTGCTTAAGGGCGCGGTCCGGGTCCGTTTCATCTCCGCCACGGCCTGGACCGCGTCCCCGGTGACGAGTTCCGAGTTCGGCCACGTGAGGGAGCGTGGAGCGTGGAGGAGAAAACGACCTTCGGTACCGCAGCAAGGCCGGTCAGGGCGGCCCCCTCATCCTCCGAGAATCCCGGGCCTTGGGCCTCGGCCTCCTCCGACATCCTGGACATCAGCCGGTAGGTGTTCGCCCCGAGAAGGAAGGTGTGGCCCTTCTCCCCCTCTTCAGCGAGCCATGCCAGATATTCCGGCCCCTCCAGACCCCACCAGCCGGGCCATCCCTCGGCAGATGCATATCCGTCCAGGGATATGATCAGGTCGACCATAAGGTCCGCTGATGACGCGTCCGCAGTTGTCCCGCCCATGACCGTCTCCCCGAAGTCGACCGATGTCAGTGTCCGCCCGGCCTCTCGGCCAAGGACAGCCGGGTCCGGTGGCCGCAATGCTAGCCCTCGAGCGACCGGACGTTCAAGGGTCCGCGGGCACGAGCAACTTCAGATGAACGTCCAAGCGGCCCACCGCCCGCGGGAATCATGCGGGGTTCCCGTCCGTTCTCTCCGTTGATGACCTGCTTTCACAGGCGGGAACAGACACGACAGGAAGTTTGGGGACAGACCATGACGTTGAACGAAACGATTGCCCGTCTCCGGGCCGGGCACCTCATGGTCCGCGACGCCCGGGAATGGGACGAGCTTTCCATGGACCTGGGGCGCGCTTACGAAAGCAACGACGACGAACTCATTGAACAGTTGCAGCCACAGTTCCTCCAGTCATGGAGGACAGTCACACGATACGTCCTCCGCGACACCTTCGACGCGGCGGGAATCGCAGTGACGGACCCCAGCCATCCTTGGGGAATCGCACGGCTGACCGCGAAGGGAACCAGTTGCGAACCCCTCCTCTGCCACACCGACGAAGCAGGCAACGAAAGGGCAGAGCCCGGCACTGAAGGCGGACCCAGGCTTCTCACTTTCGCGGACGCAATGACCAACTATGTCGACTGCCTGTCGCGCCTGTTCGACGAGCTGGACACGGCGAATAGCTAGCTTTTACACAGGCTCTTGCCAACTCGGCCGCGCCCGCCGAAAAATGGGCGTGTGGGAATCATCGTGGTCGACCTGTTCAGCACCCTTGACGGGGTTTACCAGGCGCCCGGCGGGCCGACGAGGATCGCGAGGGCGGCTTCGAGTTCGGCGGCTGGCAGGCACCATACTTCGACAAGGAATCCGGTGAGGCGATCACCGCGGGAATCGAACGCCTCGACGCGCTTCTCCTCGGCCGGAAGACGTACGACATTTTCGCCGGTTTCTGGCCCACCGCACCGGCCGATGACCCGATTGCTGCCCGGTTCAACGCTGTGCCGAAATATGTCGCATCACATACCCTGAGCGACCCCGCTTGGGCCGGGACCACGGTGCTGACGGATGTCGCCTCCGAGGCCCGCGAAATCCGCGAACGGCACGCCGAGACCCACGTCATCGGCAGCGGCGACCTCTTCCAGTCCCTCCTCACCGAGAACCTCGTTGACCGGCTGAATCTCTGGCTGTACCCGGTGACTTTCGGTACAGGCAAGAAGATCTTCCGGGACGGTACCGTTCCAGCCGCCTTCACGGTCACGCAGCCGCCTCAGGCCTTCCCGAAGGGCGCAATCTGGCTCGTCTACGAGCGCGCCGGAGATGTGGTGACGGGCATCGACATCGAGGCGGAGCGCACGCAGCCATGACAGCTGGTGGCGTGGGCGGAATCCCGTGGGTGCTGCACGTTGATCTCGACCAGTTCATCGCAGCGGTCGAAGTGCTCCGACGGCCGGAACTTGCGGGCAAGCCGATCATTGTCGGCGGTCGGGGCGACCCCACGGAACGGGCCGTTGTGTCGACCGCGTCCTACGAGGCCAGGGCGTTTGGCGTGGGTTCCGGCATGCCCTTGCGCATTGCGGCCCGGAAAGTGCCCGACGCCGTGATCCTGCCCGTCGATCAGGAGGCCTATCTCGCGGCGTCCGAAACGGTGATGGCTACCCTCCGCGCGCAGCCCGGGCCACGGTGCAGGTGCTGGGTTGGGATGAAGCCTTTGTGGGCGTCGAGACGGAGGATCCTGAAGCCTACGCCCGGCAGGTGCAGGCCGCCGTCCTGGAGCGCACACGGCTGCATTGCAGCGTGGGCATCGGCGATACCCTGGTCCGGGCCAAGGTCGCCACCGGTTTCGGCAAGCCAGCCGGCGTCTTCCGGCTCACCGCCGGGAACTGGCTCGATGTCATGGGCCGCCGGCCCACCAAGGAACTGTGGGGCGTCGGGACCAGGGTGTCTGCCCGGCTGGCCAAGCTCGGCATCGACACAGTGGCCGAACTCGCCGCGTCCAATCCCCAGGACCTGGTCCCGGAGTTCGGCCCCAGGATGGGTCCGTGGTACGCGGAACTCGGACGCGGCGACGGCACGAGCGTCGTGGACGACACCCCGTGGGTTGCCCGCGGACATAGCCGCGAGACCACCTTCCAGCACGACCTGACCGATCCGGCCGAGGTGGAGGACGCGGTGCGGGAGCTGGCAGCGCATGTCCTTGAGGATGTTGTGGCCGAAGGACGGCCCGTCATCGGGCTGACCCTGAAGGTCCGGTATGCGCCGTTCTTGACCACGACCCAGGGGAGGAAGATTCCGGAGACCTTCGACCGGGACGAAATCCTCGCGCGGGCGTTGGATCTCGCGGCTGGAATCGAGGCGGGCCGTCCGATCCGGCTCCTTGGCCTGCGGGCCGAGATGGCAATGCCCGGCGATGCCCGGAAGGGACATACGCCCACGCGCGGCGGTTGGTGACGGCGTCGTTCACTTCCTTAAGCGGTGCGCACCTACCAGCCCGGCCCGATCCATTCGAGGCAGGCCGCGGCTGTCCAGGACTGGTTCAGGCTTCCCAGCGGTCCTCTGCGCCGCGAGCAACGACTCTTCGCCTCCGGACACCAGCGGCGCAAATCCGGAGACAGTGTCAGTAGAGATCCACTCGTTGGCCAGGACATCGCTGGAAGCGGCCATGATCGCGGAAAAGAATACGTCCCGCACCCGGAAGCCGACGACGCTCCGCACGTCGCCGTCGTCGTACCCTACGGAAGCCATCTGCTGAACGAGCCACAGATACTTCGTGTATTCGCTGTCATCGGGCCGCTCGCTGGAGTCTGCGACGCGGAGGGTGTCACGCCGGGTGAAGGCCGGGACGGTGCCGGGCTGGACGCGGGCGTAGGGCCCGTCCCACCGCGGAGAGTTATCGAACCCGGATTCCCGACCATGGTGGATTTCAATCAGCCCGGTAGCGTCCGGGTCGCGCACGGTGGCAAGCCAGCGGTGCCACGCCAGCCAGCCGTCGAACGATTCGTCGAGGAAGGACTCTGCCGCTTCCCGGTCGGCGCCGCCGTTCTCCCTCCCCCGGTCAAGGATGTGCCGCAAGGCAATCGAGTGGACGGGAGGCTGGCAAATGCCGCTGCTCTCGATGCCCGAAGGGCGTGCCTTCGCGGACCCGGTGCCCCAGCGATCAAAACCGGGAAAGTAGTCTGTGCTGTTCTCGCTGAAGACAATGTGCGGGATCATTCCCGTGGACCATTGGGCGGACAGCAGGGTCCGGAGCTCCGTGATGGCGAGCATGACACCTACCAAGCTACTGCAGCGGGCGTCACCCGGTCAGGCTTTGCCTAGTGTCTAGACCATGCCCGGCCGTTGCCCTATCGTGGGGGAACCGGGCACAGCCGGCTTGAGTCTCCGCATCGGAGGTACATGGTGGGCATTATCTCTTCTGGATTTCATGGAAGACGGCAGAGCGGCAATCCCGCTTTGCCACCGGGCCAGTACGAGACCGGCAGCTTCCCGGTCCTAACCGCCGGCCCCGCTCCCCGGATCCGCAGAGACGACTGGGAATTCTTTATTACCACTGAGGCAGGGCAGCGCCATGCGTGGTCATGGGACGCCTTCATGGGATTGCCCCAAGTGGACATCCATACGGATATCCACTGCGTGACCAGCTGGTCCAAGCTGGGCACCTCGTGGCGGGGAGTGTCACTGGATTCTCTTTTTGAGAACGTGGAAACAAGCTGCAGGTTCACCACGGCCCACTCCTACGGCGGATACACGACCAACGTCCCGCTCCAGGACCTTCTTGGCGGCCGGGCGTGGGTGGCCTGGGAATTCGACGGTGAGCCCTTGAACGCACCCACGGCGGACCTGCCCGTCTCCTGGTGCCGCATTTGTACTTCTGGAAGAGCGCAAAGTGGATCAACGGCATCGAGTTGACGCAGGATGATGTTCCTGGTTTCTGGGAATCCAACGGCTACCACCTCCACGGCGACCCATGGCGCGAGGAGCGCTACTCATGAGGTGCATCCGATGAGTACGCTATGGCGCGTGGCCGACGTCGTCAGCAGCATGCCCGAAACGGAAACCGCGCGAACCATCGGGCTGCGGGTGAACGGCTTGAACGGCAACCTCGCCGGACAGCACATCGACATCCGCCTCACCGCGGACGACGGTTACACGGCCGTCCGCTCATATTCCGTGGCCAGGGCAGGCCTGGACGAAACCTTGGAGATTACCGTTGACGAATTGGCCAACGGAGAAGTCTCCCCCTATCTGGTCCGGGAGCTGGCGGTCGGGGACCAGTTGGAGATCCGCGGACCAGTGGGCGGCTGGTTCGTCTGGAAGCCAACGGACACGAACCCCGTTCAGCTGATTGCCGGAGGATCCGGGGTCGTACCGCTCATGTCCATGATCCGTGCGCACCATGTTTCGGAGAATCCTGCGCAGTTCCGGCTGCTCTATTCGCTCAAGTCACCGGAATCGGGCTTCTATCGGGAAGAGCTCCAAGCCTTGACCCGGGAATCCCGCAAGCTCATCATCGACTACGTCTACACACGCAAGGCGCCCGCGGATTGGCCGACTCCTCCGCAACGGCTCACGGCGGAAACCCTGCTGGCCAACATCTTGCCAACGGACCCTGCCCCGGACGTCTTCATCTGTGGCCAGACGGTCTTCGTGGAAACTGTCGCGGAATGGCTCGTGCAGGCGGGATATCCCGCCGGATCGATCAAGACCGAGCGCTTCGGCGGAACAGGAGGAACCCGGTGAGTGGCAACAACGGCCCTGATTCTTCCGGTGCCAAAGATCCGGGCTTCGAGGATCAGGACATCGCTGGAATCGCAGGCAATGCCATAGCCCATCTCGACGGAAACGCGGTGGCAGGACCGCTGTGGGAACTGTTCCGCTTCGATATCGTCGCAGCGATCGGACGATGCAAGCACTGCGGCGCGGTCCGGGTCTTCGGGAGACGATGGTCTACGTTGACGCTCCGGGAATCGTTGTGCGCTGCGCTTCCTGCGAGGGCGTGCTCCTGCGCCTCGTGGAGACGCCCACACGGTACTGGCTCGATGTGAGCGGACTCAGTTATTTGCAAATCGACCGCGAGGGCTAAGTCAATCCAGTCCAGGCGTCCCGGCGCGCGTTCTGAACCCGTAAGGATTCCACCCGCGACGGCGCGGGCCGGCGTTGGCATGATGGGGTCATGTCATCGCTCCCGGAACACCAAGCAGAACACCGCGCACGGATTGCAATCATAGGCGGACCGGCCTCTACAAGCTGCCCGAGGCCGTCGTGCTCAGCAGGCTCGACATCCCGACGCCGTTCGGCCTCCCTCCAGTCCGGTCACGATTGCCCGGCTCACCGCGCCGGCCGGCACCAGCGGCGACGACGGCGGCACCGGCGCAGACGGTGACCGCGACGGCGGCCGGTGGTCGCGTTCTTGAGCCGGCACGGCCGCGGGCACAGCGTTGCCCCGCAGCAGATCAACTACCGCGCCAACCTCTGGGCCCTCAAGAGCCTCGGGGTAGAAGCCGTCATCTCCTCCGCGGCCGTGGGCGGACTGGTCTCAAGCCACGGAACCGGTACTTTTGCCGTACCCGATCAAGTCCTGGACAAGACCTGGGGACGGGCGGACACCTTCTACGACGGCTCGCTGCCCACCGGGGTGCAGCACCTGCCTGCCGCCGAGCCTACAGCGCCCGCTGCGGGCGGCACTCATCGCCGCCTTGGAGCACCGGAGCGAAGACTTCGCTGGGGCGGGCACCGTGGCCGTCATCAATGGTCCGCGATTCTCCACCAAGGCCGAGTCCGCGGCCTTGGTTAAGTCCGGGGCACAGCTGATCAGCATGACCCAGTACCCGGAACCGATGCTCGCGGCGGAATTGAACATGCACTTCGCCGCATTGGCATTCATCACTGATGCCGATACGGGGCACGATGGCTCCGAGCCGGTGACGGCGGAACTGGTCCTGGGACGCCTGGCGGCGGCGCAACCGCGGATCCTCGCGGTGTTGTCAGACGCGGTGCGGACTGTGTCCGCGGGGCTTGGCGGCGCAGAACCAGCGGATGACGGCGGAACGTGGCGGATGGTGCCCATGCCGCCCGGCGCTGTGGCCACCGTGATGGAGCCGCCGGCCCTGTCCTCCCGGCCCTCTCCTCCCGGCACGGGACGAACAGCGCCGTGAGGATTCTGGTCACCGGCGGAGCCGGTTTCATCGGCGGCCATATAGTCGAAGCCGCCATGGCACGCGGCTGGGAAGTCCGGATCCTGGATTCATTGGATCCGGCAGTCCACCCGGATCCACCGCCGGGAATTCCTGGCGTGTCCGTGCTGGTGGGCGACGCCGGAGACCCGGACGCGGTGGCGCAGGCGCTCGCCGGAGTCGACGTCGTCATGCACCAGAGCGCCAAAGTGGGACTCGGCGTGGACTTCTTCGACGCACCGGACTACATCCGCAACAATGATTTGGCCACGGCCGTGCTCCTGGCAGGCATGGCAGCCGCCGGCGTCGACAAACTGGTCCTCGCTTCCTCCATGGTGGTTTACGGTGAGGGCGCCTACACCGATTCGGCAGGCAGGCCGGTGCACCCCGCCCCGCGCCGGGTGGAGGATCTGGAGCACGGAATCTTTGACCCCCGGGACCCGCCACCGGCGAGTTGTTGCTCCCGGCACTGGTCACCGAAGACGCGGCCATGGATCCGCGGAACGTCTATGCCGCCTCCAAATTGGCCCAGGAGCACCTCGCTGCCGCGTGGCGCGCTCAACCGGAAGCACTGCGATCGCCCTCCGGTACCACAACGTCTATGGCCCTCGGATGCCCAAGAACACCCCGTACGCGGCGTGGCCAGCGTGTTCCGCTCTGCGCTGGCCCGTGGGGAGGCAGTGCGGGTATTCGAGGATGGCGGCCAGCGCCGCAGCTTCGTCCATGTCCGGGATGTTGCGGAGGCAAATCTGTTGTCCGTTGACGCGTTGGTTGGCGGCCGGGTTGCCTCGGGCTGCGCGAGGGCATATAATATCGGCGCGTCGGAGGTCCACACCGTAGGGCAGGTGGCGGAGGTCCTGAGTTCTGTTGCCGGGGCGCCCGCGCCGGTGGTCACAGGAGAATTCCGGCTGGGCGACGTCCGTCATATCACCGCCAGCTCGGCCCGGGCCTGGGCCGAGCTCGGTTGGATCCCCAAGCGTGGTTTCGAGGACGGAATGCGGGAGTTCGCCATTGCACCGCTGCGCGGGGATCAGGCCTAGGCCGTAGGAGGCAAACGTCCCGGTTCCGTAAGGAAATCCGCCTGTCGCACCGGGCCTGCGGATTCTACGGTCAAAGGGTGGAGAAAGAGCAAAGCGGTTCGCGCGATCGAAGAGGAATGGCCGGCCTCCCCAACGGACCGGCCGACGATGGGGCCCACCCGCCGCACTCGTGGACGTCGTCTTACCGTGCCTCAACGAACGTTCGGCCCTTCCCAAGGTGCTGGGAGCTTTGCCGCCTGGATACCGCGCGATCGTCGTGGACAACGGATCAACCGACGGCTCCGGCGCCCTGGCCGCGAGCCTGGGGGCCACCGTCGTCGACGAACCGAGGCGCGGTTTTGGCGCAGCGGCGCATGCCGGACTGCTGGCGGCCACGGCGGAGTTTGTGGGCTTTTGCGATTGCGATGGTTCGCTGGACCCCGCCCAATTGGCCCCGATGCTCGAGCTCGTGCGCACAGCCCGTGCCGATCTGGTGTTGGGTGCCAGGCGTCCGGCCGCGGTGCTTGGCCGATCCACGCCCGCTTGGCCAATATGGTCCTGAGCCGGCAGTTGCGCAGGCTCACGGGGATCCCTCTAACTGACCTCGGCCCCTTCGCCTTGCCCGGCGCAGCGCACTCCTCGGCCTGGACCTCAAGGACCGACGCAGCGGCTACCCGTTGGAAATGTTCCTCAAAGCGCACCGCGACGGTTGGCGTGTGGCCGAAGTTCCGGTCGACTATGCTCCCCGGCTGGGAAAGTCCAAAGTAACGGGCACACTCCGCGGAACCGTCACTGCGCTCAAAGACATGGGGACCCAGTTGGCCGCCGCATCGCAGCGGACTCAGGCGACGAAGGGCGACGGGCCGGCCGATCGAGCACCGGCTGATCCCCATGGAGCGACGCCGTGAACCTCACCATCGCCGTCATTGCCAAAGAATGCAGCCCGGGCAAGGTCAAGACGCGCCTCACTCCCCCGCTCACCCCGGAGCAGGCCGCAGCCTTGGCCCAGACCAGCCTGAGCCAGACCCTGGAAACAGTGCGATCCCTTCCGGCGGATAGGCGTTTGCTCGTCTTTGACGGCACGCCGCACGAAAGAGATGCAGCCGGTTTTGAAGTATCCGCCCAGTGCTCCGGTGGCCTGGACGAGCGGCTGGCGGCCATCTGTTCGCTCACGGCCGGACCCCTGCTGATTCTGGCATGGACACGCCCCAAATACGCGGGGAGCAATTGGCCCCGCTCCTGGCGGACTGGCAGCCCCCGCTCCGGTACCGCATCGCGGCGCGTGGTTCGGCCCGGCGTCGGACGGTGGCTTCTGGGCGTTGGGCCTGTACCGGCCCGACGGCGGTTTGCTCCGCGGGGTGGACATGTCCACTCCGCGGACCGGGCGCAGCAATTGGCCCGGCTTGCCGGCGCTGGCCTGGAGGTCGGACTGCTTCCCGTCGTGCGGGACGTGGACTACTTCGCCGATGCTCTGGCTGCCGCGCGGGAATGCAGCGGAACCCGGTTTGCCCTCGCAGTGGAGCGGTTTGGCGTCGGACTGCCCGAGGCGGGCATGCCGCTTGGGGTGCCGGCCGGCGTCGTGCCCACGTGGGGTTCCTCGCGATGAGCATCCAGACAGCTCGCGGAGGCCCTGGTGCCCGGTCCGATTCCTTTGCGCCTGACTCCCGCCCGCTCGCCTTGTTTGGACCGGCTCTCTTTGGACAGGCGGCCACGAGCCTTATGCCCGCAGCCTGCCCCTCGGCCTGGGGCGACTGACGCTGCGTCCGGAGTCGGCATTGCCGGAGTCCATCGGGCCCGTCCACTTCAACATGCTCGGCTGGTCCGGCCCGGCCACGGCAGGTGAGCGCGAGTTGCTTCGCGCCCTCCGCGGGCCGTTCTTGATGTGGGCTGCGGCCCAGGGCGGATACTGGAGGCCGCCCGGGAACTGGGGCTGGCCTCCATGGGTGTCGATTCGAGCCCAGCCGCCGTGAAGCTGGCCACCGCCCGGGGCGGTGCGGCCATCCTGGGCTCCATCTTTGACCCCGTCCCGCACGAGCGAGGTTGGGGTTCGGCCCTGTTATTGGATGGCAACATCGGCATCGGCGGAAACATCCGGGTGCTCCTGGAGCGTGTTGCCTCTTTGCTCGCCTCGGACGGGCAAGTGCTTGCGGAGGCCGAAGCACGCGATTTTCTCGATGTGGCCTATCTGGCGGTGCTGGAGGATTCAGACGGACGTGCCAGCGCGGCCTTTCCCTGGGCCCGTGCCGGCGCGAAAGCGCTCGCTGTCCACGCGGCCCGCGCGGGATTGGATACCGTGGCAACCCGGACGGTTCAGGGCCGGGTCTTCCTGACCTTGGAACGGCGGCCGTAGAGTCCGACGGCGGCCACAGCAGTCGCTGCGGCCACCACCAGGACCATCCAGAAAACGCCCAAGGCCAGCACATAGTCTCCCTGCAGGACGGTGCTGTTGGCGCCGCTGCCCGGCCCGGTTGGCTGGAGCACCTGCTGGGCGCGGATGAGCGGGGCCGCCACCAACGTCATCAATGCCCCCACCAGAAGGGCCCCGCGCACGATCCCCCGTTGAACGGGCCCAGCCCATACGTCAACCTCGACAAGCCGCCGCCGGCCAACGTCGTCAACGGAACCAGCACGCCGTCGTGCACCAACAACGCCACAGCAAGCCAGGCAGCCACACCGATCAGCTGGGCAGGCGGCACATTGGCAAGGAATCCGAAGAGGGCGTATCCGAGGGCTGCCAGTCCTAGGATGCCCAGGCTGCACGCACCCACCAGACGGTCCCGCGCCTACCGGGCGCCGACGGAATCCCTAAGGAGAGCCGCATCAGATCACCTCCACTTTGTGCACCCATTTGGTCTGCAAGACGCCCGGGCGTCCGGGGCGATGATCCGTGCAGGATAGCCGTGGTCGAGGTCCAGAGGTTCGCCGTTGAGCTCGAGCGCCAGCAAGGTCTGCTCGTCCTGGCTGTACGCAGCGGGCATGAAGGACCGCCCGTAGACGCCGCCTTTCTCCATGCTGGAAATCTGCAACTCGGCATCAGCCGGTGCGCCCACCGTTGCCATCAGGTCCCTGACTCGGACACCGCGCCACTGGGCTCCTTGGCTCCAGCCTTCCACGCAGGCGATGGGCAATCCGTAGCTGTACTGCGGCAAGGCCGCGAGCTGCGCCAGTGTGAACGTCTTCTGCACCGATCCCGAGGACACAGTCAGCACCCAGTCGGGCCCAGCGCAGCGTCAGCCACACCGGCCTGGGCGGCCGTCCTGTTGATGGGGACGGCCTGGGGGCCGGTATCCATTCGGCGCGGCGCGAAGAGGTTCAGGCCCGACAGCCAGGCGAAGGACTGGCCCCCAGTCGTCAAGACGACGACGCCGGTGCCAGCAGTGATTGCCGCCAGGAACCCCCTGCGGCTCCAGCCGTGCCCGGTTCGAGCCTTCGCGGCTGCAGGAAGAGTTTTGCTGTCCGGCACTCCCCCTTCAGTCGCCGCAGCGATGGTGGCCGCGTCCGACCGACGGCTCCAATGGGCCAGGATCAGGGGCATCTTGACAGCGATGTGAAGCGCCAAAGATCCGATGATGACCCAGGCCAGCCAATAGTGGACATCCCTGAAGGAAAACGGCCAGGGTACCACTGGAAAGTATTAAGCAGGCCGATGGTGACTTCCACCAGCGAAGCGGCCACGAAGAGCGCAATGGAGGCCCGTTCCAGGCCGTGCATCACGGACTTCAGCGGGGGCCAACGCAAGAGTTCGGGATACACGGACCAGAGCTTGGCGACGAGGAGCGGGATGGAAGCTATCCCGGTGGTGACGTGGATGCCCTGCGTAGCCACGTACAGCCATACGGGGCGGGTAAGGAAAAGCATCCACGCTGGCGGATCCTGCAGAAGGTGGCTGAACAGTCCGGTCAAGAAGCAGACGGTGAAGGCAAGGCCGAGCCAACGGCCAGCACCACCGTCAGCCGCCTGCTGCGCAAGGGCGAGGAGAACCGTCCGTTCACCGCTTCCATCCGCTGTTGGAGGAAAGTGGTCAATCTGTCCATGCCTTGATCACACCACCAAGACCCTCCCGCCGTCCCGATGCAGACCTTACGAAAGGCATACGGTGCCGCGGATCGATGGCCCACCAGCCTGCACGTGGTGCACGATCGAAGGGTGAGCGAACCAACAACCCGGCGCGCGTCCGGCATTTCGGCCGCGGTGATGGCGCTGGCACTGGTGGCCCTGCTCGCCGCCGTCGTCTGGTGGACCGTCACCACCGATCCGTCCGCGGAGTGGGTGTCTCCCCTTGGCACGCTGGCCGCCTGGATTGTCTTCTTCCCGGCGGTACTAGTGGCGCGCCGGATCCCGGCGCGGCACGCGCCGCCGTCGTCCTTCTGGGCTCGCTCTTGGTAGGAGCCGGGCCATCGCCGCACCGCCGGCCACCAGCAACGACTCCGCACGCTATGCGTGGGACGGCATCGTCCAGAAGGCCGGAATCTCTCCATATGCCCACGTTCCGGCGGACGAAGCGCTGCGGCCGCTGCGGCCGCCGTGGCTGTTCCAAGACGCCGGGCCGGATGGAACATGCCATAGCAATCCCTTCCCCACAGGTACGGAGACCACCACCAACATTCCCGGCGGCAGTACCCTGTGCACGGCCATCAACAGCCCGCCGTGCCACCGTCTACCCGGCGGTGGCAGAACTCTATTTCCTGGCCGTGCGGCTCGTCCCGGGTCCCGAGGTTGGATTCATCGCCTTCCAACTGGCAGGGCTCCTGCTTAGCCTCGCCATCACGGTGGCATTGCTGGCGTTCCTGCGCCGCACCGGAAGGCCCGCGCACCAAGCCGTCTGGTGGGCCTGGTCTCCGCTGGTGGCTTTTGAAGCCATCAACGGGGCGCATGTGGATGCGTTGGGCACCGCCCTGGCCTTGGCGGCGGCGCTACTGCTGGTGGGCGGGCGCACACTGGGTTCCGGAATCGCCTTCGGCGCGGCCGTGGCCACCAAGCTGATCCCGGTCATCAGCGCCCCGGCACTGCTGTACCGGCGGCCGTTCCGCTTCGGCGCGACCGCCGTGGCCACGTTCGCCGTGGTGTACGTACCGTACGTCCTCGCCAGCGGTTGGGCCGTCCTGGGCTATCTTCCCGAATACCTTCGTTCGGAGGGGTACGACGGGCAGGACAGCCCGCGGTTCGCTTTGTTGAAGCTGGTGCTCCCGGCCAGTTGGGCAGCGCCGGCAGCGCTCGTGCTCCTGCTCGGCCTCGCGGGTTACGTATGGCGGACAACCGACGCCGCCCGGCCATGGGACGGACAAGTCTTGATGATCGGAGGGATGCTGCTGGTCGTTTCGCCCAGCTATCCGTGGTACGCACTGCTGCTTCTGCCGTTCGTCGTGTTGAGCCGTCGCTACGAGTTCACCGCCATCGCCCCCGTGCTGGCCCTGATGTATTTCACCGGCGCCGAACCCAACGGCCCATTGGCGGCGCGACTCGGCCTGGGGACCGTCGTCGTGCTCCTGGTGGTTGCAACGGTAGTGAGACGACGGCGGCAGCACGCAGTGGCGTAATCGGGCGGCCATGCTGCTGGTGCGCTAGCTCTGCTCAGGCAGATCCTTGCTGGTTGCCGTTGACTCGTTCTCGGGCATTTCTTCGCCCCAGCGCGCAGAACCGAGCCAGCGGATAACGGCCACTAGCTTGCCGCGCAGTTCCTCCACGCCGACTTCGACGCCGGGAGTCAGATTCCGGTCAAGCGCCCGGGCCTGGACAAGGGCCGTCCGGCCCGACTCGGAAACAGCCACCCGCTGCGAGCGCCCGTCCAGGCGGCTACGTTCCCGGGTAATGTGCCCATGCGCCTCCAACCTCGAAAGCGTCTGTCCCATGGTCTGCGCCCGCACCTGGACTTTGGTGGAAAGCCGGGCCTGCACCATGGCCCCTTCCGCGTCGAGAACCTCCAACGCTATGACACCCGCATGGGTCAGGCCCAAGACAGCAAGCTTTTCATTCCAGGCATGCTCGACCAGTCGCGCTGCAGTTGAGAGCAACCGTGGAGTCGTCCAGTCGTTTAAGTCCGGCATACATCCACCATAGTAAGCCTGCTTCCTAAGTGCGGGATGCCAGTGTGAAATGACCCGCGCCAGGAGCATCGTTGGCGTGATCGCCACACCGTGTTGGAACCCGCTGGAATTCAGGGAAACCGGCCGGCCCATTATGCTCGGCATATGTCGCCGGATCGCCTTCTTACTGAGCTGGCCAACAGCCTTGACCGCCTGAGCGTCCTCGCTCGCCAACCCGAGGACATTCTGACCCGTCCTGTCCCTGCGTGCCCTGGCTGGACACTGAGGGATCTCTTCGGGCATCTGGGGTCGATCGAACGTTGGGCAGCCCAAATAGTCCTTTCGGGCAAGTTCGTCGAGGAACCTGAACCACCGGTCACCGGAGCCGAAATGTGGTTCCTCCAAGGCGCGGACGCCTTCCTCGGGACAATGTCGGCACTCGAACCGAGGAGCCGTGCTGGAACTTCGGCCCGCCTCCGCGCAAAGCCGGGTTCTGGCGCCGGCGCCAGGCACATGAACACGCCGTCCACCTCATCGACGCCTGCCAAACATCAGGGTTGGCAGACCCTGTTTTCGCAGAAGATTTCCTGCTCGACGGAATTGACGAAATCCTGACAATGTTCACTCCGCGACAGCTTCGCCTGGGACGGATGCCCCAGCCGAAAGGGGCAGTGATCTTCCACGTACCCGGAGCCCGGAGCTGGAAACTCGGCCAAGGGTAGCCGAGGCCTCCATTGCCGCCCCGCTGCACGGGATGTACCTGGGGCTCTGGGGCCGCTCCAACCTCGCAGAAACTGCTCTCATCGAAGGTGACAAAGCGCTTGCCGTCCAGGTTCTGCAAGGCCCCTCACCCCCTGACCACCTGGTTTTTCGGCCTATATGCATAGCGGCGCGCAGCCATTCCCCCGGCCATGTTCCGCGAACTCGGCGAAGGCGCCCCGGCCGGCCAGCTACTTCAGCAAGTGCACGATCGTGGTTTCAGTGTCCGCCGGATCTGGTGTCGGATCTCCGTAGATCTCCCACGAATGCCCGGCAGACTCCCTATGATTCGCCGCCATCCACTCCTCGATCGTCTTGTATGCCTCGTCCATGCGGTGGTACGGCCCACGGTGGACTGCCACGGCAGCCTGGCCCGCGGGGGTTTCGGTTGCATGAACCTCGCCCGCCGGTTCAAAGGTGCGCGTGACTTCGACGCCGAATTCGCACAGAAGGGGTGCGTCAGGCGTGTTCGGGTGGTGGTAGACGAAGACATTCTGGCCGTCCGTCCACAGACCCGGCTGACTGCGAATGAAGTCCCAGACCAGCGCCACAGCAGGGCCCCATGCCGAGCCGACTTCGCCCGGAAAGACCTCACGCCGGACGGCGGCCAGCATGCGGGGGCGAACAGTCTGTACGTTGACGGGGACCGACATGCGCGAGTCGGCTAGTACTTGTCCGCAGAGTCGACCGATTCCCCGACGGTGACTTCAGGGGCCACGTTCGGGTCGCCGCCGACCGAGCCGATGAACGCCTGGATCTCGGGTCACCGAAGAATTTCTGGAATGCTTCTGTCGATTCCCATTCATCGACTACGAGGACAAACCCGTCGCCGACCGCGAACTGATGGTGGATGGCCCCAGCAGCCCGGCCGCGCTCCCCCATTGGCGATACTCGTCAGCGCGCTCCTCCAGCGACTTGGCGAAAACGCTCGTGTCACCGGAAACCTTGGTTGCAATGATGACGGACATGATGTGACCTCCTATGGCCTGGACTCAGCTCGTGGCAGCCAGCCACGCGACGATCCGCCTGAAAGGTCTGACACGAGAAAGACCATACTCATTCCGCCCTGTAACCGCCCGAGTGGCCACTACTTGTCATTCGCGGCGACCTGCCGACGGGTTCTCTAGTTACTGAACCCGGATAGGATCTCCGGGTACCCAGCTTCCGGAACGTCCTGAAGGAACCGCATCGCATGCCGCACCTTGACCCCGCCCTCCCTCTCAACACCTTGCCGCAGATGCTCCTGGACGTTGCCGCCGTCGAGCGCAATATCGGCATCAAAGAGGCCTGGACACGGGAGCGCGGCATGGTGCTGGCCCGCATATCAAGACCACCATGACGGGCGAGATTGTCCGCCGGCAGTTGCCCGGTTCCTGGGGCGTGACCGTGGCGACCACCGCGCAGGCCGCGCAGGCCATCGAGTGGGGTGCCACCCGGATCCTCATCGCGAACGAGGTGCTGTTCCGCGGCCACCTCGAGGAGCTCCGCGCCCGGCTGACAGCCTCGCCGGAGCTGGAGATCTACTGCCTGGCCGATTCGACGGCGGGCGTCCAAGCCATGGCCGAAGTGTTCGAACACTCGCCACGGCCGCTCAACGTACTGATCGACGTCGGGACCGCCGGCGGCCGCACCGGGATCCGCAGCGAAGCCGAAGCCGGGCCTCTCGCTGCTGAGGTTCGTGCCGCCCAGGGATTACTGTTGGCCGGCGTCAGCGCCTACGAGGGCGTGGCACCGAACACCAGGACCGATGCAAACCTGGCCGGGATCGATTCGCATTGCCGCCTGGCCCGCGACATTTTCGACGAACTGCACGCGACTTTCGAGGTGGATCTGCCGGTGTTCAGCAACGGCGGCTCGGCGTTCCAGGACCGTGCCGCCGCGTTCCTGCCGCACAGCACCTCCGTCAACGTGCTCCGGTCAGGCTGCTACGTCGTGCACGACCACGGCACCTACCAGAGCGTCTCGCCAATCCCGGTCTCACCGCCGCCGTCGTGGTTCGGGCACTGGTCATCTCCGCCCCTGAACCCGGGCGCGTTGTCCTGAACGCGGGCAAGCGGGAGTTGGCGTACGACGCCGGCCTGCCGGTGATCGTCTCCCGATTCCGTAACGGGGCCCTCCTGCCGGACGGCGAAGGCGCCACGCTGACGCGCCTCTTCGACCACCACGCCATCGTGGACGACGCAGAAGGCCTGCAGGTCGGCGATATCGTGGATCTGGGCATCTCCCACCCTTGCTCAGTGTTCGACCGCTGGCGTGAGATCGTTGCTGTCGGCGATGACGCCGTCGAGACCTGGCGTCCGGTGTTCTAGATGGTCTTACTCTTTGGTTTCCCAAGGGAAGGATTCAACGCGCTGCAGTGCCTTCTGAATATCCTTGACGCGCGATTCAAGCCCCAGATCCACAAGGTGTCCCAAGCCGTACGTCAGCCACGTCCGCCCGAATTCCCTTTGCTTCAGAGATAGGACAGCCTCACTCGAGAGATCCAGAGCCCTTAAGACACGCTGGCGAGGCGTCGGCCGCCAATCGAACCATCCCTCGATAAGGTCTGCCACCACTTGGACAATGATGTCCGCAACCATTTCATCGTCTCCCGGGTCGGGCCCGCCAAGGTTCGCTTAGGACCATTATCTGCCCTGCCTTGCCTCGTGGGAGAGCGTTTCCAGCCACGTACGGCGACGGCGCCGCCGGCCCAGTGACACGAACGGTCCTTGATAGCGCCCCCATTCCGGCATTGCCCAATCTGGCCGGCCGGTCCCGGGAATTCGGTTTCGCCGTCGATCAGGGCGTCGACGGCACCTACATGTACCTGATGGACGTCCGCAATGCCCCCGAGTTCGATCCGTCCGTGCACAGTTCCGGCACGAACCAGACCTTCATGCCCAACGGAATGATGGTCGCCCGGGTCATCTTCGGCACCCCGGCTTTCATCTCCCCAGACGCAGCCAGGTCCTGGATGGCTACCGAACAATACAAGCAGCTCAAGGCACTTCTGCTCAGCCTGAAGTACGCGTAGCCGGGATCTGCGGGCCGGCAACCATGCGGAGCGAGCGGCGAGTTTCGCGCCCAGGTTTTTTGGACGCGAGCGTACCTTTTCCGTGGACACAAACGATTAAAAGAGTGCGGACAAAACCGATCCAACCCTCGCAAAGGCCGCATGACAACGGCGCGCCGTGCAACCCGGGAAAGAACACATCGATGACACTCACTGCCGAGGCCATTCACACGCTAGAAGAGATCGCCGTTCGCTTCAGCCCCGACGGCGCCCCGTTGGCCGTCCGATATGACGGCCGCATCTGGGCCGTGGATCCCGACGCCGCCGCCGCGCATTGGTTCGGGCGCGACGGCGGCGTCACCGCAGCGCGTCGGCCGCCTCCGACGGCGAAGACCCCGCAGCCGTTGAACACTGGCGGCTACAGGTCCGCCTCAGTTCAGACTCCGCATTGAGCACATTCCATCTGCAGCGGAGTCCGCAATCCCCGGATTGGTTTCTTGCCGACATTAGCGATGCATCGTAGAAGCCAGCCATGCATCACAGCCCACAGAGATAATGAGGGAGTCCCGTCGAGAGGGTACTGGCAGTGACCCCGGGGCATGCAGGGTTAGCCATCGGGCCTCCAAACTCGTCTATCGCGGATGTCGCCGCGTTGGCTGCGCACGAATGAGGTTTCGTGGTTGGTGCGGAATGGCTAAGGCGTGCCCTGATGGGCTTTGTGTGTATCTCCCGAAGCTGTGCGATGGAGCAGGGTCCACGCCCGCGCAAGCGATAGATCCACACGGGCGACGAGGAGCGCTGTCAGCAACGCTGCGGCAACGTGGGTGTCCAGCATCAAATCCGGAGAGTGCCGGCAGGGGATGGCGTCGCGGTCAGCTGCCCAGGCTGCAATCCCGTCGCTGCATGCTGATGTTGGGCGGGCGCGCCAACCGAGAAGGTTCCAGAAAGTCGGTCGAAGGCCAGATGCAGAACCTGCTGGGCCACGCCGCAGAGAACGAGCAATAGCCAACTCGGTAGGTTGATCCGGGCGAGCAGCGAAGCGCACATGCTCAGCAGGGCCGTCAGCGCGATCAGCACAGGCACCCCCGGAGGCACGCCACCCGAGACCAGGTGGGCGACCAAGCCCAGTCCCACCGCCGCCGGTCCGACTTCCCAGCCCGGAAACCTCGGACGTCGACGGGATCTTCGCTCATCCATGCTGCTCTCCCTTCCATCGTTGGACGGGTTCTGCTCTACTTCATGGTGCCGCCGTTTCGCACCTGAAGGAAGACTTTCGGGCCGTTCCACGCCTGGGCGGGAGGTCAAAGGACCCCTACCTGTGGCGCTAGGAGATTAGGAATCCGGGCTTCTTCTCACGGGACGGCGTACGGTTGCCACAACCGAGCTGCTCAACCAGCCCTCACCACTGAAATCTGCGGGACCGATCCCGCCGCACGAGGAGGAATTATGAGTGACTTCAAAGGCAAGACCGCGATCGTCACCGGCGGAGGCTCCGGACTTGGGGAAGCAATCAGCAAAGACCTCGCGAAGAACGGTGTCAACGTCGTCGTCGTCGACATCAACCGAGACGCTGCAACGCGTGTGAGCAACGAGATCACCGCCGCTGGCGGCACCGCGGTTCCCTTCCAAGGCAACACTGCCGTCGCCGAGGACAGTAAGAAGGCCGTCGACTTCGCGGTCTCGCGCTATGGTGCCCTCAACTATGCCGTCAACAACGCAGGCATCGGCGGCGCAAATGCTCCTGTCGGAGACCTCGACGTTGAGGACTGGGACCGGGTCATCGCCATCAACCTGAGCGGGTCCTCTACGGAATGCGCTACCAGGTCCGGCCATCCTTGCCGCAGGTGCCTCCGAAGGTGCCATCGTGAACATGGCGTCGATCCACGGCGCCGTCGCTGCTCCCGGCAACGCCGCTTACACCGCGGCCAAGCACGGCGTCGTGGGCCTGACCAAGAATGCTGCGGCTGAATACGGAGCCCAGGGATTGCGCGTCAACGCGATCGGCCCGGCTATATCGATACGCCGCTCCTGGCCGCCGCGCCGAAAGAAGTCCTCAGTGGGCTCGAGGCGAAGCATCCGCTCGGCCGCCTGGGACAGCCCGAAGAGATCGCGAACGTCACCACGTTCCTACTTTCCGACAAGGCCAGTTTCATGACCGGCTCTTACGTACTTGTCGATGGCGGCTACACCGCCGTGTGAGCTACCGCCATCCGTCGGCTCGTGGATCGGGACGCGGTCCGGGAGTGCGATGCGCTCAGTGAGGGTAACCCGATACTTCCGCACACGCATCGGCGCATCCCCGGCGTCATCTAGAGCCGGCGACGGGTGCACATTACGCACCCGGCACCAGGAACGAGGGAACGCGGCAAAATGTGACACCATGTGCTCCATGGTTCGTAAAGTTGCATACCAAGGAGAGCCCGGCGCTAACTCCAACATCGCTTGCCTTCAGATGTTCCCGGCCATGGAGCCAGTACCGTGCCCCAGCTTCGAAGATGCTTTCGAACTAGTGAAATCCGGCGATGCGGACCTCGCCATGATTCCGATTGAGAACTCCATCGCCGGGCGCGTTGCGGATATCCATGTGCTCCTGCCTGAATCCGGATTGCAGATTGTGGGCGAACATTTTCTCAGGATCCGATTCCACTTGCTGGGCATACCCGGAAGCACGCTCGAACAGGCGCGAGAAGTCCACAGCCACGTTCATGCCCTCGGCCAGTGCAGGAAGCTGATCCGGTCAATGGGGCTGAAACCAGTTGTTGCCGGCGACACGGCAGGATCCGCACGGGAGGTCCGCGACTGGAATGACGCTTCCAAAGTCTCGCTCGCGCCTCCGCTCGCCGCCCAGATGTACGGGCTGGACGTCTTGGCAGAAGACGTCGAGGACGACGCCACCAACACGACCCGGTTTGTCGCCCTGTCAAGGGAGCGTCGGCAGCAAACCCGCGACGAGTTGCCCGGTCCCGTGATCACGAGCTTCGTCTTCCGGGTCAGGAACGTACCCTCGGCCCTGTACAAAGCCCTGGGTGGTTTCGCAACGAACGGTGTGAACATGACGCGCCTGGAAAGCTACATGGTGGGTAACGAGTTTGCTGCCACCACGTTCATGGCCGACGTTGAAGGGCACCCATCCGACACACCCGTGCGACTCGCGCTCGAGGAGCTGGAGTTCTTCACCGATGAGGTCAGGGTTCTCGGCGTTTACGCTGCGGCGCCTTACCGAAGCCTGGGCTTCACCGATTCCGGCAATCCGGGCACAACGCCTGCTGGCAATCCAAAGCCCACTTTGTCGCTTTAGTGGCTATCCCGCGTGCGTGAGCATCGGCAAGACCCACGCGATAATCACCGGAAGTTTGAAAACAGCAGTGACGAAACAGGCCGCGACGGCAAGCGCCCATGCCGCCCGCCGTCGTCGAGCCCGCCGACTTCCGTCCTGAGGGCGGCGAAACCCCGTTGAAGAGCGATGGCGTCCCCGGGCGCCGCAGGCTGGCGGTGCCAGGTTCCCGGCAACGCAGCAACGGCGACAATGCGGGCGATCTGCTCCGGAGTGAGGACCGGTCTGCGCCGGTTAAGCCAGCGCAACAGCTGACCATCGCTCAGCACAGTTATGCTCTCGGGCCGTTCCCGGACCGTGATGCCCTTGGGCTCCACGAACACCAGGACACCGGTGACCTCCACCGCCAGACCTGCTGCTGCGGAGAGGAGCTTGGCGGCTCGGGCCGCCTCGTGCATGGCGTTGGGAAGATAGCGCTGTCTCGTGCCGGCCACCATCAGAGTGCGGCCAGCCACCCAGATTCTCTGGTTTGAATGATTCTTGGTGTTCACTGTGTACACCCCTGCCGGCCCGATCAACACATGATCAATGTCTGACGTGCCGGCCCCGACCGGAACCGCGTGAAGGACTGTCCATTCCGGTCCCAGCCGCGCCAGAACCCGAGCCACCGCCAATTCCCCGACGGCGCCCGTGTACCAGGGGCGGCTGTCTGCGGTCAGCGGGTCAAGCCCGAACACGCGCCCCAGCCGGGACCGCGGAGCGTCCCTTTCCCGCACGGCCAAGAGCTCGGCCATCACGGCCTGTCCCGGTACCCGGTCAGTCAGCAGCCCGGACTGAACTCTGTGCCTGGACCTTTGCCGGGAACCTCCGGCGGGTCCGGAGGCAGACCTGTACCAGTCGGGAAAGGGTCGGGGATCATGGGCTTTCGCATTGTCGTTGGTACACAGGACCGATCCTAACGGTGCCGGGCGAGAATACAGGCAGCACATTATCGGCGGCCCGACTGATCTGCGGACCGTGCATGGCCGTCGGGGCCTGCAACCTCCTGGACCAAAAGCCCAGGCGGGCCACCACCCGCTACACGCACTCCGGGCGATACCCCGGATCTGCGGGGCCGCTCTGGAGAAGCGCGTTGGAGACCAGAGACCACACGTTCGGGTCGTTGGGAGATTGATCGTGTTCGAATGTGTCGAGCGGGCAGTAGTCCTGCAGGACAAGGTTGGACACTTGCTTGAGCGGCCCAACAAGAGCCTGGCTCGTATAGGGCGTCACGACCTCGTCGTAGCGGGTCGAGATCACTGTGTAGGACGGCCCCGGCACGGCGTCGCCGATCGAATTGAGCTCGGTCATGAATGCCGAGCCGGCATGCTGGTCCGCGCAGGCCTGGCACAGGGTGCTCGTTGCGGTCGTGTCGAGAATCATCCCTGCTGGCGACGGCGCGATCAGGCCTTGGGTGCCATGGTTCGACGGCGCAATGCCAACCAAATGGTGCACATACTTGGCGCCGTCGAGGAAGCCAATGTAATAGCGCGGCATCATCCCACCTTGGCTGTGGCCGACGAGATCTACCTGCTTCGCACCCGTTGCGCCGAGAACTGAGCGAACGAACGTCGCAAGCTCAGCCGCGGAGTCCCGAATTGGCCCGCTGGCGGGACACCGTTGACTACTCCGTAGTTGAGCGAGAAGACGCAGTACCCCTGATTCTTAAGTACGGGCGAGAACAGCGCCCAGTTCTTGTACATCGTCTCGAACGTCCCTGGGACGAGGACTACCGGGTACGGATGCACGCTCGACGGCTTGCACGTCCAGTCATTGGCTCCGGGCGGGTCCGGCGAGATCGAGTCGGCCTGAGCCGCGGGTGCGGCGAAGAGTCCAATCGTGAGCGCCGCAGCGGCGAGGACGGCGGTGAGTCGGAATCGGCGCATGGCCTTGCCTTTCTCCTGGCCGCGAACCCCTATGTCCGCGGCATCCTTAGCTACTTTGGGGTAACTTACCGCCGGGTTGCAATACCGTGCTGCAAACTTGAGAAAACGTGCACCCCGCTGGTCAACCCCGGACCGTATGGAATGCCAGACCAATCACCGACTGATCGTCCCGCCCTGATCCCAATCATCTGGACGGGTGGGGCCAGCGGCGCCTAGGCTGGTTGTGTTGCCCCGGACCCGGCAGCGCGTCTTCAGCGCATCCGAGGAGGCAACCACTTGCCCTTGACCAACCAGCCTTCACCGTCCGTGCCCGCGCTGACGATGCCGCCACGACCCGCTCCGCCAAGGGCACGGATCAACAAGGTCACGAGCAGCTATGCGGACCTCCTGAAATCCGTCCGGGAAGCGGGTCTGCTCCGGCGGTGCCGACGCTACTACCTCCTCCTGCTGACGATCCTGGCCGTGGTGGGAACGGGGATCTGGGTGGTGTTCTTTATCTTGGGAGACTCCTGGCTTCAGCTGGCCGTGGCAGGCGCCTCCGGCGTCGTCTTCACGCAGTTCGCCTTCCTCGGCCATGAAGCAGCCCATCAGCAAGTGTTTGCGTCCCGTTCCGCGAACGAGTGGACTGCACGCCTCATTGCCACCCTGGTGGTAGGCATGAGTTTCGCGTATTGGACCGACAAGCACTCGCGGCACCATGCCCGCCGAACATGGTCAATCATGACCCGGACATCGCACAGGGTGTGGTCATCTTCCACAACGAAGTGCCAAGCAGCCGCGGAAGACTCGGCCGTGCCCTCGGCAAGCACCAAGGCTATTTGCTCTTCCCTTTGCTCTTGTTCCTCGGATGGACGCTGCATCTTGACTCGTTGAAGTATTTGCTTCGGCGAGGGCCAGTGAAGTACCGGTGGCTTGAGATCGCCCTGCTGGGTCTGCACTTCGGTGCCTACGTCGGCCTGCTTTTCCTCGTCCTGTCCCCCGCGATCGCCGTCACATTCATCGTGGTACAGGTCGCCGTGTTCGGTCTGTACATGGGAGGAAGCTTCGCGCCGAATCATAAGGGGATGCCGATCTTGTCCGAAAACAGCCGGGTGGACTTCCTGACACGGCAGGTGGTCACGTCCCGCAACATCGCCGGAGGACGATTCGTGACCTTGCTCCTGGGCGGGCTTAATCACCAAATAGAACACCACTTGTTCCCCGATATGCCCCGCCCGCACCTGCGAGAGGTCCGTCAGCTCGTCAAGGCGCACTGCGATGCCGAGGGGATCGCCTACACCGAAACGGGGCTGCTGCACTCGTACGCAATCGTGGTTCGCTACCTTAATACGGTAGGACTCGCGGCAGCGGATCCGTTCACCTGTCCCGTGGCCGGCGAATACCGGCGATAACCAGCGGCCGGCGGCACAGACCCGTCCGGAAGACCACGATGCTTGCCGCCGTTTCCGGTCCCAGGCAGTCCACGCGATGAGTGCCGCAAAGACGATCACTGCCAGGCGGCGGCTGGGTCCAAGGTCAAGGGATGCCCCAGACCATCACGCACCAGCACGGCGATGCTAGGTTCGGGCAAGAAGCCTGGTCAACAGGAACCGCAAACGGCGCAGCGGCCGGGGTTCCAGCAAGAGAGATTGCCTCTCGCCGCGAAAGGCGGCGGGACCTACTGTGGAGCTATGGACGCCACAGCAGCTCACGCTTTTGCGATTCCGCCGGTATCAGTCCACCGCCCCACGACTGCCGTTGAAGACGTCATTACCCTCGTGGCCGGCGTTTGGCTCCTCACCGGAACCTATGTTGACGGCTGGGCGCACAACAACCTCCGCGACCTCGAGACGTTCTTCACTCCGTGGCACGCGATCCTCTACTCGGGCTTCGCGGCGTGCGCCCTCTGGATCGCCGCCCTGACCTGGCGCCGCCACGCACCCGGCACACGGTGGACCGAAGCCATCCCCGCCGGGTATGGGGCCGCCGCAGCCGGGTCGTCCTCTTCCTCATCTCCGGGATGGCGGACTTCGCCTGGCATTCGGTGTTCGGCATCGAGCAGGGCCTCAAGGCGCTATTCAGCCCGTCCCATCTGGGGCTCGCCACGGGAGGCTTCCTCATCCTCGGCGCGCCGTTCTCCTCGGCATGGTACTCACCCGAACGGTCATGGCCGCGGCTGATACCAGCCGTCGCGAGCGCCATGCTCTCCGGCATGGTCGCGGCATTCATCCTGCAGGAATTCACGGTCTTCGCCCGTCACGGGCTCATCCAGACGTACATCTCCGCTCCCGGGGCGGAGCCCGCGGTGACGGTGCCGACGTCGTCGTCCATCATCGTGTCCTTGGGATCGTTCTTTGTCTCAACGGCTGTGCTCTTCGTGCCCGTCCTTTTGCTTTCGCTACGATGGCGCCTGCACGCCGCCGTTCCCGCGCCATGGTGCTGCTGCCCTCGGTGGCCCTGCAGATCATGGTCGCGCTGCGTGACGCCTGGCTCGTGCCGGCGGCCGTCGCCGGCGCAGTCCTCGTTGGATTGCTGTGGGCCATGGTGCGACCCCGCCCGACCAGCCACGCACGGCTAATGATCGTGACAGGCCTCTCCCCCGTCGTGTTCTGGGCCCGTACTTCGCCGGTGTGGCGGTCCACGACGGGGCACTGAGCTTCTCCCCTGAAATCTGGGGCGGGACACTCGCCTGGACCGGACTGGAAATGCTCGCCCTCGCCGCGCTTACCCTGAAGATAGAAGCCACAGCGGGAACCATCCCGGCGTCACCGACTCACTGATTTGTCAGCTGTGCCGATCATTGCGCACGGCTGATGTCCCTCACTGCCTGAGGTCGAGGGCTTCGAGCAATCGCTTCACCGAGCCGCCGAGGTTCCAGTCCGTAGCGACACGCTCGAGTTCAATGCGCGAGTCCCCGACGACGGGGCGCAGCAGCGCTCCCGCCTCGTCGAGCGTGGGCAGTGCGAGGTCGCGCACGACGTTCACAACAACGGGCGCAACAGCCAGATAATCGGCGGAAGCGGCGAGTTTCGTCCTTACAGGCGCGGACAGCCCGCTGCCTGGATCCCTCGCTGCAGCGAGCAACTTGTCGAGCGTGCCGTACGTCGCGAGCAACGACGCGGCCGTCTTTTCACCGATCCCGCCCACACCCGGCAGCCCGTCCGATGCGTCGCCGCGTAGCGTCGCGAAATCGGCGTACTGCTCGGGCAGCACTCGATATTTGCCCACGACGACGGCATCCGTCACGACCTCAAGGTTCTTCATGCCCCTCGCCGTGTAGATGACGCGCACCTGGCGGGCATCATCGACCACCTGGAACAGATCCCGGTCGCCCGTCACGACGTCTACGGGAACCCCGGCGTGGCTCGCGTAGCTGCCGATGACGTCGTCGGCTTCATGGGAGGCAGCCCCGACGACGGCGATCCCCGCAAGGCGGAGGACCTGCCGGATCATGGGAACCTGCAGCTGCAGCGCATCCGGTACCACTTCGACGTCGGGCGCACCCTCGACCGCCTCCGCCACCCGATGCGACTTGTACGTCGGGATGAGATCCACGCGCCACTGCGGGCGCCAGTCTTCGTCCCAGCACGCAACCAGATGTGTCGCCCATAGTCGGTGGCGAGCCGCGCGATCATGTCCAGCAGACCGCGAACGGCGTTTACCGGGGTGCCATCGGCGCGGCGGATCGAATCGGGCACGCCGAAGAAGGCGCGAAAGTAGAGCGAGGCCGTATCAAGGAGCATCAGGCGGTGAGGCATAACCGATCCTTACATCCACAAGCGGCAAAGGGCAGGTGCTTTCCAGTTTCCCGGAGAAGCACCTGCCCTTGTAGCGACGTGTTACTTCTTGGCGCGGCGGCGAATCACCGCTGTGGATGCCGCGCTCGCGGCCAAAGCGCCTGCGCCGACCAGCGACCACAGGATCAGGTTGGACTCTGCAACAGTGTTGGCCTCGCCACTTGCTGTGCCAGCGGCGGTAACGCTGGAAACAGCAGCAAGTCCGGAATTGCCCTTGCCGTTGCCGCCGCCATGGTTGCCGCCCCCGTTATTGTTGCCTCCGCCGTTGCCGGAATTCACAACCACGGCTGCCCAGCGCCTGTTGCCGGACGTGGCGCCGACAGCGCCGATCATGTAGTTGCCGCCGTCGGTGAAGGTAATGGGCGTTGAGAAAGCGCCGGTGCCGTCAGCAATCACGCTGAAGTTGGACGGAGCGGGCCTCCCGCCGTCCGAAGCCTTCTTGCCGCCGGTTCGCTCGAACGTGATGTTGACTGTTTCGCCGGCGATGTAGCCGCTACCGGAGAAAGTGATGGATTCGCCGCGAGATATGGTTCCGTCAGAAACGGTTCCGTACTCATTGCCCGGCGCCGGGTAGGTGGTGGATGCTACGGCCGGCGCGGTGCCGGCCAGTACGATTGTTCCTGCAAGTGCAAGCGCTGCAATAGACTTCTTCATTTGTCCCCCCTGAGACGAATTACGGAATTCACGTGAATAGTGGGGAATATAGATCCCCTGCGATTGCGTGCTGAAATCCCAAATGTCTAGCCAGCGACGACGGTATCATCCACAGCTGCTCAGGTCGACAACGTGGTGCGGCAGCCCTTCATTTCTTTCCCTGAGCCGCTATTTGTGACGTGTCGCGCTGGGTGGCAGCCCAGCTGGCGAGGACTTTCAGTGCGTCCTCGGAGGGGGTCCCGGGGTCAGCCGTGTAGACGTTGATGCGCAGTCCCGGGTCTGCGGGAAGTTCCAGCGCTTCAAAGCTCAGGTCAAGGTCGCCGACGATCGGGTGGTGGAGGTGTTTGCGGCCGGCGCGGTGGTACTTCACGTCGTGACGGGCCCACCGCGTGCGGAACTCTTCGCTGCGGGTGGAGAGTTCACCGATCAGGTCCGTGAGGTCCCTGTCGTACGGGTTTTTTCCGGCGGTGGAGCGCAGGACCGCGACGATGTCGTCCGCTGCGCGTTCCCAATCGGCGAAGAACTCCCGCGCTTTGGGGTTCAGGAAAGTGAAGCGCGCGCTGTTCGGCGGAGTGGCCACCTCTGCCATCATGTCCAGATACAGGGCCAGGCCCAGCTCGTTGGCGGCGAGGACATCCCCGCGATCGTTGCGAACCCAAGCCGGCGCTGCTGTAATCGCATCGATGACGCGTTGCACGCTCGGCCGCACTGTCTGCGGGCTGTGCTTGCGCCTCACCCTTGGGGAGGCGGTGGCGGCACGGGCCAGGTCAAAAAGGTGGGCCGTTTCGGCGTCGTCAAGCTTCAACGCACGCGCGAGGGCTTCGAGGACACTGTCCGAGGCGCCGGAGAGGTTTCCGCGCTCAAGGCGTATGTAGTAGTCGATGCTCATCCCGGCGAGCATCGCGACTTCTTCGCGGCGCAGTCCGGTGACCCGCCGGTTGCCGCCGTAGACGGGAAGCCCTGCCTCGTCCGGGGTGATCCTTGCCCGGCGGGAGGTCAGGAACTTCCGCACGTCCTCGCTGTGTGTCATGGCATCCACGCTACGCCGGGTCGATCGGCCAAGGGAGGCACTGGCGTTACCCGGAACGGCCGGGACTCCCGGTCCGTATGGAATTACGGTTGCATGGAGAGCATGAAACCTGAACCCGCAACAGCCTCCCATCCGGGAGCGATCCTGGCGATCATCCTCCTCAGCTACTTCATGATCCTGCTGGACAACTCGGTCATCTTCACTGCCCTGCCGAGCCTGCAGGCGGAGCTGCGGCTCCCTGCTCACCGCGAGCTTCCCGGAAGGCCGTGAACGCACCCGGGCCGTTGCCTTGTACGGCGCTACCGCAGGCATCGGCGCCAGCCTGGGGCTGGTCATCGGCGGGGCGCTGGCACACTGGATCTCCTGGCGGGCTGGATTCTTCGTCAATGTACCTATCGGCGCCGCGATGATCGCACTCGCGCCGCGGTTCATCCCGGAATCAGGCCGGGCCCGCGGCCGCTTCGACGCCTTCGGCGCGCTCAGCGCCACCCTCGGTGTCGGCGCTCTCGTGTTCGGCATCATCAACACGGTCGACGCCGGCTGGAGCTCGCCGGTCACGGTCACGGCCGTCAGCGCCGGCGTCGTGCTCCTGGTCGTGTTCGTGCTGATCGAGCGTAGGGCGGCCCAGCCGATCATGCCGCTGCGGCTGTTCGCGAGCCGCCGCCGAACCGGCGCCTATGTGGCGCGCTTCCTGTACTTGGGCGCGATGATCGGGTTCTTCTTCTTCACCACGCAGTTCCTGCAGGAAGTGCTCGGCTTCGACCCGCTGCAGGCCGGCCTCGGATTCCTCCCCATGACGGCGGTGAACTTCGCCGTCGCAATGGGCATCCCGCGGCTCATGGGCAAGTTGCCGGGTTCAATCCCGCTGGCGGCAGGGATTCTGATCACTCTTGCCGGGATGTTCTGGCTCAGCCGGGTCGGTGTCGACTCCGCGTACCTGACCGGGGTTGCCCTGCCGATGGTCCTCATCGGCGCGGGACAGGGTCTCGCGTTTGCGCCCCTGACCTCGTTCGGCATCATCGGAGCCCCCGCGTTCGACGCCGGCGCGGCATCCGGCCTGGTGAACACCTTCCACCAGGTCGGCACTTGCCTGGGGCTTGGCATCGCAGTCGCTGCCGCGGCGACGGTACCGACCACGAGTTCCGCCGTGGCGCACCTGGCCGCCCAGGTCGGCGCCGCCCTCACGACAGGCAGCATTCTCCTGCTCCTCGCCCTGGCCGTTACAGCGGCCCTCATCCTTCCCGCGGACCTGGCCGCCCGCCGCGCCGGGGCCCGCCGGGAAGTTGCGCCGGCGCCGCAACTCGAAACCGCGCGCTGAATTTCCGGACCACCCGTTTCAAAGGGGGTACTGACGTGCCCTCCCACATCCGCGCACACCTGAATACCGTGAATCGCATGGACATGGAACTGACTCTCAACAACGGCGTCACAATGCCAGCCCTGGGCCTGGGCGTCTTTCAAAGCGCCCCGGAGCAAACGACGGCGGCAGTCGAGGCCGCGCTGGCCACCGGCTACCGGCACATCGACACCGCCGCCGCGTACGGCAACGAACGGGAAGTCGGTGAAGGCATCCGCCGCTCGGGCCTGGATCGGGCAGAGGTCTTCATCGAGACCAAGGTCTGGGTCAGTGACTATGGCTACGACCGGTCCCTGCATGCCTGGGACAAAGCGACGGGCAAGCTCGGCGTCGACTACCTGGACTTGCTCATCCTGCACCAGCCCGCACCCGACCGGTTCGAGAAGACCATCGCCGCATACAAGGCACTGGAGACCCTGCTTGCCGACGGGCGCGTGCGGGCGATCGGCGTCAGCAACTTCATGCCCCACCACCTGACGCGACTGCTCGACTCGACCGGCGTCGTCCCGGCCGTGAACCAGATCGAACTCCACCCGTACTTCACCCAGCCGGACGTCCAAGCCGCCGACGCCGAACATGGTGTCATCACCCAGGCCTGGTCGCCCATCGGAGGGATCACCTTCTACCCAGGATGGGGAGGCCAGGAGCGGCGGAACGTCATGCAAGACCCGGCAATCGCCACCATCGCACGGACGCACGGCAAGAGTCCGGCCCAGGTCATGCTCCGGTGGCACCTCCAGCAAGGCCGCTCAGCCATCCCGAAATCGACCAACCCGGCACGCATCGCCGAAAACTTCGATGTTTTTGACTTCGAACTTAGTGCCGCCGAACTCGCCGCCATCGACGCGCTCGACACCGGCAACCGCAGCGGCCCGGACCCGGACGAAGCCCGCGAGGAACGCTTCGCCATGGTCATCCCCGAAGCCTAAAACAGAGAGAAGGACCCACAGCTACGGAGCCCACGAACTGACGCCCGGTGCCAGGCGAAGGTGATCGACGTGACCCAGCACAGTGGTAGATACGGCGGCTTCCGAGGCCGCCGAGAAGGGGCCGAACCGCCCCTCAACGGCCCACCGGGTTTCCTCTTCTATCAAATCGGCGTTGATCCGTGCGCCGGTCATGACGCCCTCGGACGCCGCGGTGATCACTTGGGCCATCACATTGGAGACATTGCCCGCTGCATACACGCCCTGGACGGCCGTCGCACCAGTAGCATCGGTCTCGATAAACCGCCCCACCCCCATGGGGTGCACCTGGGTACTTAGTCCGAGTGATTCCAGCAGCGCGGACCTGGCCTCCATCCGTGTACCGACAGCCACGGCCTGTATGTCGAATGAGGAACCCTGGCGGAGCGTGAGACCCGTGAGGACCCCGTTGACAGCGTCCACTGAGGCCACGGCGCCGTCGACGACTGTTACGGACCGGGCACTGAGCTTGTCCCACTCTTCCTCGGTGGGTTCCACGGTGTCATTGAGGAAAAGGGTGATATCAGGGGACCACTGCCTGAACAACAGTGCCTGATGGACGGACATTGCTCCGGTACCCAGCACGCCGATCCTTTTCCCGCGGATTTCCCAGCCATGGCAATAGGGGCAGTGCACAACGCCCTTCCCCCATTGCTCCCGCAGGCCGTCGATGGGAGGCAGCCCGTCCGTCAGGCCAGTGGTGACCAGAAGGCGCCTGCACGAAAACCGGCGGGTATCACTGCGCGTCACCTCGAATCCGTCGGTAGTGCGCCGTGCCGAAACGGCCTCGGCGTCAATGACAGTTCCTCCGTAGGAGAGCACTTCGTTGCGTCCGATCGACAGGAGTTCCCGGGGGTTCATGCCGTCCCGTGAAAGATAGCCATGCACACCCGCCGCAGGTGCATTGCGTGGTGTTCCGGAATCGATCACCAGCGCCGAGCGAAGCGCGCGGCTCAGCGTCGTGGCCGCGCTGAGTCCCGCAATGCCGCCCCCGATAATTACGACGTCATGCCGTGTGGTGTCCATACTGATTCGCCCTTCATGGTGTCCTGAAAGTCCGCAGCCAGCGTCCTTGGGTGCTTAGACAAGCTTTCATCTCGCGTGGGAAATCTGGCAAACTCTTTTGCTGTTATGGCAAACTATGGGTATGGCAAATGAGCTTGATGATGTTCTCGGGGCTGTCGGCCCCGGCTTAGGGCACTCCGCACGGAACGGGATCTCACCCTCGGAGAGGTGTCCTCTGCATCCGGAGTGTCGGTGAGCACCTTGTCCCGGCTCGAATCCGGCCAACGCAGGCCAAACCTCGAAATCCTGCTGCCCCTTGCGAGGTTGTACGGTGTTCCCCTTGATGATCTGGTCGGCGCCCCGCCCACCGGAGATCCGAGAATTCACCTGCGGCCCATCACCCATGGCGGCATGACGGCTGTTCCCCTCACGCGCCGGCCGGGCGGTTTGCAGGCCTTCAAGATGGTGCTCGCAGGTGATGCCCGTGGGTCCGAGCCCGATCCGCGAGTTCACGAAGGCTACGAATGGCTTTACATCCTCAACGGACGGCTGCGCCTGGTGCTGGGCGACAACGACTTTGAACTCCGCGCAGGAGAAGCCGCGGAATTCGACACCCGCACGCCGCACTGGTTCGCCAGCGCCGACGGGAAACCCGTCGAATTCATCAGCTTGTTTGGACAGCAGGGCGAGCGGATGCACGTACGCGCCCGCCCAAAGCCCGCATAGCCCTCAGGCTGCGCGCACCTGCCCTGTGGTGATGGGCGAGGGCCGGAAGCCCTTGACCGCCATCCAGATGCCCAGCGACAACTCCCAAACGAAGATCGGCAAGGTTGCGAGTCCGACCACACCGAGATCCCTTGGTTGATACCGAACATCGTTGAGAGCGTCGACGAAAGGAGCAGCGGTCCGCCGATCAGTCCAAGGAGGGGAATGATGCGCGGCACGAGCCCCGAACGGTACATCAGGTACCCGAGCAGCAGCCCGCTCACGCCCGGAACCAGGCTCGGGCCGAGAATGAACGTCCAGCCGCGGACCGCCACGAGGGCTTGGCCCACGGGAACCAAGGCAGGGTCCGCGCCGCTGTTCTGGCGCAAAGTGACAACGGCAAGAAGACTGACGACGCCGATCACGATGACCGCCGCTTCAAACATCCGGGCGGTGACGAAGCCCAGCGCAATGCCCTCGTTCTGCCGTTTGACCACAGGAAACAGCGCGACGGCGGTGCCCACCGCGGAAACCGCGTTGACGAGATCGAGGAAGCAGCCAAAGATGACGGTCGAGTCGGCACCCGGGCCCGTGATGTAGTGCGGATCGTTCAGGACGGGAGAAATCAGGAAAAGCGCCGGGATCGAGCTGACGAACGTCACGATGTACAGGATGCCTGCGACCATCGCGGTCTTCCGCAGGGGTCCATTCGGCCACGATCAGTTGTCGGGTTTGGGTGGTGGTTTTCATGGTGTGGTCCTTCTTGGGGATGAAGATGCGGGCGTTCGACGCCGGCCGGCTGGTTTGCGTGGTTCCGGTTTGGGTGATTGCCAGGAGCGGTAGCGCCAAGTCGCGGAGCTTTTGCAGCAGACCGTGGAGCGCGGCTTGGTCTACGGTCCGGGTGCGGATGACGGCGGTCCCGTCGTGTTCGTTGGTGACGCTCAGTCCTTCGAACCAAGCGGCCCAGCGGGAATCAAGATGGCCTTTGACGCGGATTTCATACTCGGCCGGAGTGTCTTCCCGGCCTACCGATCTCGCGTTCATCGCCCCTCCTTCTGCCTTTGTGGAGTTCAACCGCCTCTGCGGATGACTTCTTTGATGCTTCGAAGGTAGAAGGAGATGTGGTGAGCGGGATCACCACACCTGGTGATTGATGTGGTGATCTTTTCGCGGCAGGAGCTCCAGCTCCTCGGCCCGCCGGACGGCCGCGCGGCGGCTATTCGCGCCGAGCTTGGCGTAGATGTTCTTGGTGTGTGTCCGGAGGGTGTTCAGGGAAATGAGCAACTCGCGCGCGATCTCCGGGCCGCCCAGCTCCGAGGAAAGAAGCCGAAGCACGTGCAGCTCACGATCACTTAGGGGCTCGATCAAGCGTTGCCGTGCCGGGTGCTGCGCGTTTCGGTCCCGAACAACTCCAAGAGCCGGCCTACGTAGTCTGAGGCCCTTCCCCGCTTCACGAGCGCATTCAACAAGGTCGCCATCGCCTCACCCCCGTCGACGAACACTGAAACGTAGCCCTCTGGTTCTGCGAGCGCTACCGCGCGTCGCAGCGCCGCCAGCGCCCCGCCGTCGTCCGCTTCTTTCTGGTAGGCAAGTGCCAAAAGCGCCAGAAGCTCGACGACGGTCCCGTCCTGCCGCCCTCTTCCGCGGCCCGAAGGAGGCGGTCAATCATGGCGACGACGTGTCCGGCAGGGTCCTCCGACGGCTCCGCCCTGTCCTGGGCGAGGAGTGCCCTGGCCAGGGTGATGTGCTCGAACTCGTGCAAGTAGGAGAGCTCATCTTCGGCGGAAATGCCATGCTCGCGCGCCCAGCGGAGAGCGTCGGACGTCCTTCCGTGCGAGATCCAAATCCGCGCCCGCACGGCCGGGACCGGACGTACCGCGGGAAAGAAGTCGCCGACGTACAGGCGCTCTGCCTCGTCGAGTTGTTCAAGCGCGCCGTCCACGTCCCCTTCCGCTTGGAGGACCCGAGCCATCGCGACCCGCGAGCGATATGGGTTTTGGGGCAACGCGGCGTCCTCGCCGAGCCTCTGGTTGGCCAGGAGGTGCTCCCTTGCGGCGTCAAGTTCGCCGCGTTCAAGAAGGAGCATGCTCATTCCTATGTGCATGTCGGCCGTTCCCGGAGCGTTTGCGCCGGGTGCCTTCCCGCGAGCTCAAGACCCGCTGATAGATGGCCATTGCGTCGCGGAGCCGGCCTTGGGTAATCCGGATGTCGGCCAAAGCGATGGAGCAACCGAGCATGTCCGAGTGGTGCCCGGCCCTTTCAAGGTTGGAATAGGAATCGGACCACAGGCGGTGCGCTACCTCCAGTTCGCCATTCGTCCAGTGACCGATCGCCAAGAGCCCGGATGCTGCTCCGCGCTCAAGATGATCGTCCTTCCCGACAAGGCCGAGCGCGGTAGCCGCGTGCGTCATTGCCCCGGTGGTGTCCCCGCTTGCAAGCGCCTGCGCGGCACGGTAGATCGCGATCGAACTGGTGAGGTTGCCGCCGTCGCGGCCTTCCGCCGTCGTACCTACCCAATGCTCTGCCTCCTCGAGGCGGGCGTCGACACCGGTGAGCTCGCCGCTCGCGAGGAGCGCCCCCGCGTAGGCGACGCCCAGCCCGGCCGCGCGTGTATGAGTTCGCCGGGGAGCGCTTCGAGCCAACGGCTCAGCGTGGCTTCCTGGCGGTCCTTGCGCAGGGCAGGGATCGCGAGCTCTATCAGGTCCGCGGCCCGCTCGAAGTCCTGGGCGGCCAGTGCGTGGCGGATAGCTTCCGGAATGTCGCCGTTTTGTTCGTGCCAAAGGCTCGCGCGCTCGTGCAGTTCGTGGATGCGGCCTGGCTGCTCGTCCATGAGACGCGCCCGCAGCACGTCGGCGAAGAGGTGGTGATAGCGGTACCACCAGCGTCGGTCGTCGAGCTGAACCACGAACAGGTTCCCCCGATCGAGCGCCTCGAGCATTGCTTTACCGGTGTTTTGGCCGGTCACAGCGTCGCAGAGTTGACCGTTGAGCCGGTTCAGGATGGAGGTCTGCAGCAAGAAATTCCGGACGTCGTCGGGCTGGCGCTGGAGTACCTCTTCCGCGAGGTAATCGACGACGTACCGGTCATCACCTGCGAAACCCGCGATGAAGCCGGCAACGTCGCCCCTTCCCTGCATCGAGAGCGCCGCCAATTGGAGCGCGGCGATCCAGCCCTCCGCCCGCCCTTCGAGGGCGGCGATATCCTGCGCGGTGAGACCCAGTCCCATCACGGCGTTGAAGTAGGTGCCAGCTTCCTCCAGGGTGAAGCGGAGATCGGCGGCACGGATCTCGAGGAGCCTGCCGCGTGCCCTGAGTCGCGGGAGCGGCAAAGCTGGATCGGCACGGCTCGCGATGACCAGTTGCAGTTGCGAGGGCAGGTTCTCTACGAGAAAGGCCAGAGCCTCCTGCACGCCCTGATTGTCGATGACATGGTAATCGTCGAGCACCAACGTAAACCTGTCCTGACCACCCTGTAACTCGTTGATCAGGGTGGTCAGGAAGTCTTCAGTGCTCGATTGCGTGGACCGGAGTGCAGCGAGTGCTCTGGCGCCGATTCCGGTAGACGCCTTGTCCAGGGCAGCCACAAGGTAGGTCCAGAAGAGCACGGGATCGTTGTCCCGTTGGTCGAGTGAGAGCCAGGCGTGCGATCGGCCAGTGGCGGGCGAATCTGCCAGCCACTCGGCCAGCACCGTTGTTTTCCCGAAGCCGGCGGGAGCTGAAATGAGGATCAGCGTTTGCTCATCGGCCTGGCCCAGACGGCTGATCAGCCTGGGGCGGGCCACGAGAGCGCTCCGTGGCCCGGGAACGTGAAGTTTGGTCTCGAGCAATGGACCTGCCATCACGGACCTCCCTCGAGAGCCGGTCACTTTGCCTCGGCCCGGTGATCCCAGTGTAGTGCCGGTGAGTTTGCGCCTACCAGGTGTCGGGTGCCGCACCAAACGGCACAACGTCCGGCCTGTCGACCGTGCTGTCGACGTCAATGACCCGATGCTCCCGGCTCGCGCGTGTGATGGCATCCATAATCTCGAGGATGTGGAACGCTACCCGCCCGGAGGCGCGATGTGGGCGGTTTGTCTCGATCGCCCTGGCCATGTCTGCGAGACCATAACCTCGCCGGCATCCTCATAGCCAGCAGAGGTTGGCGCCTCGCGCCGTTCCGGTTCTTCCCGGGTCATTAATTCGACGGGGTCTGAGAATCGGTTCGGGTCGGGGACGGCGATGGTGCCATCCGTGCCGTAGATCTCGAAGAGCGGAGTCCGGGTGGCCCAGACTTCGAAGCTGACCGTGATTGTGGTGATCACCCCGTTCGCATGTTCGAGGATCGCGCTGACATGGGTGTCGATCTCGACTGGAATCGGCGTGCCGGCCAGCGGTCCGGTCTCGACGGTTCGCGCACGGTTGGACCGAGTGGCCACTCCCGATACGCGGACAACCGGTCCGAAGAACATGACGAGGCTGGTCAGGTAGTAGGGACCCATATCGAATAGCGGGCCGCCTCCGGGTTCGTAGTAGAACAGTGGTGACGGGTGCCAACGTTCGTGTCCGGGTGCGGACCAGTGAACCTGCGCCGCGACCGGCGTGCCGATGGCACCTTCGTTGAGCAACTGCAGGGCCGTTTGGACGCCGGTGCCGAGGACGGTATCGGGCGCGCTCCCGACTCGAAGCCCCAAAGAGTCGGCGAGCTCCAGCATAGGGAGGGCGTCTTCCGGGGACAACGCAAGGGGCTTCTCGGCAAAGACGTGCTTGCCGGCGCGGAGCGCCCGGGTTCCGACTTCGACGTGCGCTGCGGGGATAGTCAGGTTGATGATTGAGTCGATGCGGTCGTCGGCGAGGAGTTCTTCGACACTCAGGGCTTCGACGCCCTGTTCGGCGGCGACGGAGTGCGCACGTTCTTCGTTGATGTCTGCGACAGCGACGAGCTTGAGACCGGGCAGCTTCGGAAGGCTTTCAAAGTACTGTTCGCTGATCTTTCCGACGCCGATAACTCCGACGGTTAGCGGGACGCCCACAGCAGTCCCCTTTCGATGATGGTTTTGACGTTCGGGTTCTCGAGGATGTCTACACGGTGACCGGGCGTAGAGACGAAGATGCGGCCCTCGCCCACTGCCTGGTCCAGATGGCGGGTGAGGTGATTTCGCGGTTCCACGGATCCCAGGGCCGGACGGCTTGGGTGGTGGTCGCGAGCACGTCGTTGTAGGTGTCGTGGAGCACCCAGTACTGCTCAGTGGTCAGCTCGAAGTCGACGATGCCTTCGGTGATCGGGTGCGAGGCTGCAGCTTCGCTCATGTTGATGGTGTGAAGGCGGTAGTTGTCAGCCTGTTCACCGGTCAGCTCTTCGGGGCTTTGCCGGGGTGCGCAGCGAACTGGCCTCCGATCAACTGCAGATAGTCGGAGTTGTTGCGATAGGAGTCGGCGATGCCGCCATGCCAGCCTGCGAGTCCCGTTCCCGCTTCGACGGCGGATCTGAGACCTTCGAATTCTTCCTTCTCGATCGAGGTCATCGTGTTCGACTGCACGATGAGGTCGACCGAGGGCATGTAGGAGCTGTCGGCATAGACGGCGGGTGATTCCTCCACGCGCACCGTGTAGCCGCGCGCCTCGAGGAACGGGATGAAGAGGTTCGTGGCCTCGACGGGTTGGTGCCCGTCCCAACCGCCGCGCACGACGAGTGCGGTTTTGGTCGTGAATCGTGGATCAGGGGTACTCATGTTTTCCTTGCTGCCGCCATGCGGCATGGTTCGTTGATGCGTTCTTGCGGGCGTCTCTCAGCGGCTGGAAAGCGACCCGCCGATTCCGCCCACCGAGAAGTGCTTGTTGAGGAACGCGAACAGGATGATCGGCGGGAGCATCATCACGACGGCGACCGCCATGACGAGGCCCAGTTGGTGGCGTTCTGCTGGAAGAAGGATTCCAAGCCGACCGGAAGGGTGTAGTTCGGGTCGGACCGGAGGAACACGACGGCGATGAGGTAGTCGTTCCAGGCCAGGAGAAACGAGAAGATCGCGGTTGAGAGGATACCCGGCAGGGAGTTCCGGAGGACGATCCGGGTGAACGAACCGAAGATCGAGGCACCGTCTATCCAGGCGGCTTCTTCAAGGGCGATGGGGATGGAGTCGTAGTAGGCAGCCATCATCCAGATGGCGACCGACATCGTGGCACCGACGTAGATGATCACGACGCCAAAGAGGCTGTCCACCAACCCGAGGTTCGCGAACAAGATGAAGAGCGGGATCGCCGACGTGACGACAGGCAGGGATTGCACGACGAACAGGATGAGCGAATATCCCGACACGAGCCGGTTGCGGGCCCTGGACAGAACGTAACCGGCGGGAGCCGCGACCGCGACGGCGACAACGACCGTGAAGGCGGTGATGACAAGGCTGTTGCCAAGCCAGGTCAGGACGGCCGTCTGCGTGAAGATGTTCCCGAAGTTCTCGAAGGTGAGACCTTCTGCGTTGGAGCCGAGTGACGGTGTCAGCGACAGTCCGAAGACGGCGACAATCGGGACCAGCACGACGGCGGTCATGAGCAGGATCAAGATGAAGCGGGGCCACTTGCCTCTCTGGCGGATGTCCTGTGAGGTCTGGCGGCCGGCCGGAGTCCCGCTCCTGTCCCGGGTCCCGTCCGGACGTCTTCTTGGGGAGCACTGGTCGTTATCATTCGACGTTGACCTTTCGGATCTGGCGGTAAAGAACAACCGAGATCACCACGAGGACGAACGTCATCAGGAATGCGATGGCGACGCCCGGCCCGGTCTGGAAGTTCTGGAAGACGGTGAGGTAGGCGAGGAGGACGAGCGACGTCGTCGCATGTGCCGGACCCCCGCCGGTGAGCAGGAAGATCGTCGGGAAGTCGTTGACGCAGAAGATCGTCATCAGAATCCACGACACAAACGTCGTACGCGCAATCAGCGGGAGTGTTATCAGCCGGAACGACTGCCACCCTGTCGCCCCGTCGACCTTCGCCGCTTCGTAGACGTTCGTGTCGACTGAGGCGAGAGCCGAGGACATCATCATCATCATGAACGGGAACGAAATCCACACTTTGAAGAGGCAGACGACCACCTGCGCAAGCACCGGGTCTGCCAGGAAGAGCACGTTTCCGAAGCCTAGACGCTCAGCGATCACCGGAAGCGGGCTCTGGGGTGTTGCAACCAGCCAGTTCCACGACGTCGCGGAGACCACCGTCGGAACGATCCACGGCAGGAGAAGCAGTACCTTGAACAGCCCGCCGGCAGGGATGTGGGTGCGAAGCAGCAGGCTCAGCGCGAGTCCAACGAGCCAGGAGCCGAATACGCCAACAATCGTGAAGACGACGGTGAAGGACGTCGCCGACCAGAACGAGGGCTGGGCGAGGACGTCGCCGAAATTCTTCAATCCGACGAAGGGCCCGGTGTCGAGAAGGGTGCCGTCATGGAGTGCCTGAATCAAGGCATAGACGAGCGGGTAGACGTTGAGGAGCAGGAGGAGGATGAGCGATGGTGCTGCGAATGCTATGAGAGTCCAAGTACGCGGTGTAAACCGTTTCCTGGCCCGACCGGCGGGCGCCGGACCGGGCTTGCGTCCCGCCCGGCCGGTCCGACCCCACGGCGTGCACGTTTGACGCTCTCGGCGATGCTCGTGGATGTCATGGATCAGTCCTTGATGAGCGACGTCAACGTGGCCTGGAATGTGGTCAGGGCGTCCTTTGGAGCCTTGCCTGAGAGAACGTTCTGGCCGAAGTCGGAGATGGCGGGCGTGCTGTCGACGTAAGAAATGTTCGAGAAAAGGGCGGTTCCGCCGGGCGCTGCCCAGGTCTTGGCGATGGGCTGCCACAGCTTGACAATCTTGACTGCGTTTGGGTCCGACTGGAATTCCGGGTTGCCGCGATTGATTTCAGAACCGGAAGGCCGATGCCGGTGTTCTGGGTCCACAGGGCCTTCATGTTCTGGTAGTAGTAGGTCATGAACGCCTCCGAGCCCTTCTGGCTCGGCGTGTTCTTGTACATCATGATGTTGTTCGGGAAATACAGCGCGCCCTTTTTGCCGCTGGCGCTAGTGAGCGGATCGCTGACAAGCAACTTGGATGCTGCCGCTCCCCGACGTTTGCCGCGAGGTTGGGACGTCGAAGCCCATGCCGAACTTCTCGGCCTTCCACTGCGAGTTCGCGTTCGTGGCCGTGTAGCTGATGGCTGCCGGGTCCATGTAGCCCTTGCTGATGTTCTCGCGCACGAACTCGAGAGCTTCGATGTTCGCGGCGGTCACCAGGTTCGGCTTGTGCTCTTCGTCGAAGATGCCGCCACCGTTGTTGATCATCAGGCCCACGATCATCTGGAAGGCGTTACCGCCGCTGGCATTGCCGTTGGCCGCGAACCCGTACACGTCGATCTTCTTGAGAGCGGCTGCGGCGTCGAGGTAGGACTGCCAGTCGGTGGGAGGAGTCACGCCCGCCTTTTCGAGTAGCTCCTTGTTGTACCAATTCACCCGCATGTCAAGGTTGTACGGAACGGCGACGTATCCGGCGTCGGTCTTCATCGTGTCGAGGACTCCAGGGAGGAAGTCATCGTAGATGCCATTGGATTTCCAGCTCTCGATGAGGCCGTCCGCGGGAGCGATGAAGCCTTGTTTAGCGAACTGGAAAGCCTGGGTTCCGCCGCCCGAAGAGATGGCCGGCCCGGTCTTCGATGCGAGGGCAGACGAGAAGGTCTGGTTGAAGTTTGCCCACTGGATCGCCTGATATGTCGCCGCAGGAAGCCCCGACTCCGGTTTGTAGCCAAGGGTGATCTTGCTGTCGAGCGTGTTGAACGCCGGAGTTCCCCAGGGCATGTTCCAGAACTTCAAGCTGGCGCTTGCCCCACCGCCACCGCCCCCGGTCGAGCAAGCCGCAAGAGCGGCGACGGCCGCGCCGCCTCCGACAAGGCCCAAGAAGCCCCGCCTTGATGTAGTAAGACGTGAAGTCTCCATCGACTTTCCTCCTTGACCCGCCACCGGGTCATCGCAATTTGAAAAGTTGCGCAATTTTCGATTATCGTTTTGCGCAGAGTGAGTATACATATCGCCATTCGGAGATCAAAGGATAATTTTTTTGCGCAAAAACAACAGTCCAGCGGCGGATGGCAAGAACCCGACCTTGGCCGACGTGGCAGCCGCGGCCGGCGTCAGCACACCGACAGTGTCAAAGGTTCTCCGCGGAGCAACAGACGTGTCTTTTGTGACGCGCGAGCGCGTGGTCCGGATCGCACAGGAGATGGGTTACGCGAAGACCAAGCGATCACAAGCTGTGGGCCGGCTGCCCGCGAACGCGCCTCGCCTTGTCGACCTTGTGGTGAGCAACATCGGTGGTTCCTGGCCAAATAGCATCCTCACCGGCGTCGAAGAAGCCGCGGCGGTCGCAGACTGCGACGTGGTCCTCACGATCGCCCGCCCGGACCGCGACTGGGTGGGCCGCCTCCTGCGCCGCCCTCAACCGGAGCCATCGTCGTCCTGGTCGATCCGACGTCGACGCAGCTGAGCGCACTCGACGCGGCTGGCATACCGGTCGTCCTCATCGACCCGATGAGCCCTGCCCCTCGCAGTGCCGCGAGCGTGGGCGTGGCGAACTGGGAAGGTGGACGGATTGCGGCGGAGCACCTTCTAAGCCTGGGACACAAGCATTTCGGCCTCATCGGAGGGGTGAAGAATCACCTCTACAGTCGGGCGCGCCTCGACGGTTTTCGTTCTGCCCTGTCGGCCATGGACCTGCACGTCGAGCCTCGGTTAATCGGTGCTGCTGATTGGAACCGCGACGAGGCACGCGATTTCGCCGTCGACATCCTGGACCGGGAGGACAGGCCGACCGCCATCTTCGCGGCATCGGACATGATGGCCCTCGGCGTCTACGACGCGGTGCGCTACCTCGGCCTCGACATCCCCGGGGACGTCAGCGTGGTCGGATTCGATGACGTGCCCGAAGCGACTTGGGCGACACCGCAACTGACGACGGTCAGGCAGCCCATTCAGGAAATGGGGGCCACCGCCTTTCGCATGCTCCTGCGCTTGACGAATCAGCGAGAAGGCATCGACCCAAACACGGACGGGCCAAGGATTGAGCTCGCGACCCGGCTCATCACACGGGGTTCGACCAGTTCGCCCGCGTAACTTCATCTGATTGTCGTCCTGAAGGACGCTGAGCTGCGGCTCGATTCCGCCGCGCGGTGGACGTACGGCGGACTCGACCCCAGCCAGCCTCTAATTGATCGGTGCGGGCGGTTGTTCGCCGCTGAGCACGGCGAGGGCGTTGTCGGCGGCGAGCATCGCCATTGCGGTACGCGTCTCCACTGTCGCGGAGCCGAGGTGCGGCACGAGCACCACGTTCTCCAGGTCAAGCAATTCGGGATGGACCTGGGGCTCACGCTCGAAGACGTCCAGCCCGGCACCGGCGATGACGCCCTCGCGGAGCGCGGACGCGAGGGCCGTTTCGTCGACGATCGGTCCGCGCGCGGTGTTGACGAGGAACGCCGAGCTCTTCATCGCCGCGAGTTGTTCGGCGCCGATCAGATGATGCGTGGCGGGCCCGTACGGGCAGTGCAGCGAGACGACGTCGGACACCGTCAGCAACTCCTCGAGGTCGACCCGCCGTGCGCCAAGCTCGGCGGCGATCACCGGATCGAGCTCACTGCGCGACTGGTAGACGATGTCCATGCCGAAGGCCTTGGCCCGGCGCGCGGTCGCCTGCCCGATGCCGCCCATGCCGACGACGCCGAGGGTCTTGCCCTGCAGGCTGGACCCGAGCAGGAAGAACATCCCCCACTTCCAGGCCTGGCCGGAGCGGATAAGCCTCTCCCCCTCACCCAGCCGGCGGGTCGCCATGAGGACGAGGCCCATGGCGATGTCGGCGGTTGCCTCCGTAAGCACCCCTGGCGTGTTGGTGGCCACGATGCCCCGTTCCGTACAGGCGGGGACGTCGATGTTGTCATACCCCACGGCCACGTTCGCGACGACCTTGAGCTGCGGGCCGGCGGCGTCGAGCAGCTCGGCGTCGATGCGTTCGGTGAGCAGGCTCACCACGGCGTCTGCCCCGGCCACCCGGTGCAGGAGCTCCTCGCGGCCGATCGACTCCGAACCCGTCCATGCATCGACGTCGTGCTCGGCGCGAAGCTTCTCGATTGCGGTTTCGGGTATGCGTCCCGTGACGACTACCCGGCTCATGCCGTCTCGATCCACTCGCGCAGGAGGCCCAGGCCTTCGCTGATATCCGGCACCTCGATGCCCGAGTAGGCGAGTCGTATGTACTGCCGCTCCTCACCGGGCAGGCGGCGGCCGAAGTGCTCACGCGTGCAGAAGGAGACGCCGGTCTTGTACAGGGCATCGGTGGCGAAGTCTCCGACGGCCGTGTATCCCATGCGCTCCATAGCCTCGGTGACATCGGGGAACAGGTAGAACGTCGATTGCGGCACGGCGACGCGCACGCCCGGGATGGAGTTCACGAGCTCGCAGGCAGTGTCCCGACGCTTCTGCAGGACGTCAAGCATCTGCTGCACGGATTCCTGGGGCCGCGGAGCGCTTCGACGCCGGCCCACTGCACGTAGTGCGTCGTGCACGACTCATCGTTGGTATTGAGCGTGCTGAGCACCCTGGCGATCTCGAGCGGTGCAACGGCGCAACCGAGACGCGAGCCGGTCATCGCGAACTTTTTGCTGAATGTGTACAGGATGACGGTGCGCTCGGCCATGCCCGGAAGAGATGCGATCGAGCTGGAGACGCCCTCATAGCGGGTCTCGAAGTAGGCCTCGTCGGAGAGCACCCACAGGTCGTGCTCCTGGGCGAGCTGTGCGATGGCCTCCCGCTCGCCCGCCGTCGACTCCGCCGAGATGGGGTTCTGCAGGTCGTTGTAGATGATGGCGACCGTGTTCGGAGTGATTGACGCGCGGATCTGGTCGAGGTCGATCGAGAAGCCCGTGCTCGTGGGCAGGTAGCGGTACGGCACGGCCGTGCCGCCAAGGTATTCGATCTGCGATTCGTAGATCGGGAAGCCGGGGTTCGGGTAGAGCACTTCCTGGCCGGGGTTCATGACCGCCTGCAGGAACTTCGTGATGACGGGTTTGCCGCCCGTCATCACGACGACGTTGTCCGGGGAAAAGTCGATGCCACGGCGCGAGCCAATGTCCTCGGCCAGGGCTTCGCGCAGCTGCGGGATGCCGGGGCCGGGGCAGTAGCCCGTGTAGCCGTCCGCGATGGCCCGGTTCATTGCTTCCACGATGTTCCCGGCCGTGGGGATGTTGATGTCACCAAGATGGAAGGGGAACACACGGTTCCCCTTCGCCTTCCAGGCGGCCGCGGCCTGGGCGACGCTGAAGGCGGTTTCGGTGCCCAGACGTTCGAGCCGGTGCGCGAGTTGCTGCATACTGTTCACTCCTCGTTGAGTTGGCGATCAATTCTCCGGCGAATTCAGATCAAGTTCAGGACTAATATATCAAACCATGAATTAAGATATACGAACAGTCCCAAGGGGACCAATGGTTCTTGTTTACGAGGTAAATCGTCTCTGGCGTACGGTCCACGACGGGCGTAGCGTCGGTTACATCCACACGGGAGCAGCAAAGGTCCACCCGCGCCCGGGCGGGTCAGGAGTGCATTCGTAAGAAGGAGCCGGCAGTGGCTGGATGGAATGCCGACACGGCGGCTGGACCCCTTGGGTCAGGCACAGTGACTTTGGTTGAAGGATCGTCCTTCTGCATTTCATCGGCCAATGGAGACATCCATCCCGAACTCCCACACGGGGTCTTTCACCTGGATACCCGCATCCTTTCCGCTGGAACCTAACCATCAACGGCCAGCCCCTCGAACCCTTGGCTGCCGAGACGAAGGAACCGTACCGGGCCCTCTTCGCTGGCCGCCTGCAACTCTCGGATGGGTATGCGGACAGTCCATTGATCGTGGAACGGCTGCGTGAGGTGGGGCAGGGATCCGGGAACGGATCACCATCCGCAACTACTCGACGAAGCCCGTTGAATGCCAGATTGTGCTGGCCGTCGAAGCGGACTTCGCCGACTTGTTCGAAGTGAAAGAGGCACGAATCCAGCGTCGCTGGGCGGAGACACGCGGTCACGACGGCGACGCCCTGGAAATCCAGGCCACATGGCACGACGTCCGGAAGGGCGTCGTCGTCAAGGCGGATGGGGCCAAAGCCACACCTGAAGGGCTGATATTTGAGATAGTCGTTCCGCCCTATGGGCAGTGGAGTACTCGATTGAATGTTGTGCCCACGGGCAACGGCGCACGCCCCGAGGCCCCATTTGTCCATCCGGCGCCTGGCGAAATGTCTCCGAGTGACCGGCGCCGTCAAGAGTGGGTGGCGAAGATTCCGGCACTGCAGATGGGCAACCGTTCCATCCAGCGGACTCTGCGGCGAAGCTACGACGACTTGGGAGCGCTGAGAATCGAGGACCCTGGCCATCCTGAACGGGTGGTCGTCGCCGCCGGAGCGCCCTGGTTCATGACCCTGTTCGGTCGCGATTCGCTCTGGGCTTCGGAAATGTCGCTTCCAGTGGATCCTTCCCTTGCATTGGGCACTCTGAAGACCCTGGCTGAGCGCCAGGGCACCGTCGTGGACGCGATGAGGGAAGAGGAGCCCGGCAAGATCCTCCACGAGGTGAGGCTCGATGTTTCCACCGGACTGGCGCTGGGCGGCAAATCCGCCTACTACGGAAGCGTCGACGCAACCCCACTGTTCGTGGTGGTCCTGGGTCCGTCAGCCGCTGGGGTTTTGACAGAGAGACCATCGACGCCCTTCTGCCCAACGCTGACCGCGCCTTGGAGTGGATCCGCGAATACGGGGACCGGGATGGGGACGGTTTTGTCGAGTATAAGCGCCTCAACGATCATGGGTTGGTCAATCAGGGATGGAAGGACTCCTGGGACGGCATCAACTTCGCCGATGGAACCCTGGCGGAACCGCCGATCGCCCTTTGCGAGGTCCAGGCTTACGTCCACGGCGCATACGTGGCGCGCTCCTGGATGGCGTACGACGCCGGCGACCTCGCCTTGGCAGCCGAACTTCGGGACCGGGCGCGACGCTGAAGCGGCGGTTCAACGAACAGTTCTGGCTGCCGGACAAGGGTACTACGCCGTCGCGCTGGACCGCGATAAGCGGCCGGTGGATGCCTGCGCTTCCAATATGGGCCACTGCCTCTGGTTCGGCCTTGTGGATGAGGACAAGGCGCCACAAATGGTGGAGCATCTGATGTCCCCGGAGATGTTCAGCGGATGGGGAATACGGACCCTCGCCAGCGACATGCGGGCGTATAACCCTGCCAGCTATCACAACGGATCGGTCTGGCCCCACGACAACGCGCTTATTGTGGCAGGGCTGCTCCGGTATGGGTTTGTGGAAGAGGCACAGCGGATAGCCACTGCACTGCTGGAGGCGGCCGAATACTCCGGCGGGCGGCTGCCCGAGCTGTTCTGCGGCTTCGGCCGCGACCAGTTCGCCGAACCGGTACCCTATCCCACGGCTTGTTCCCCACAGGCCTGGGCCGCCACCACACCGATCCTGCTGGTGACCAGCCTGATGCGCTACGACGCACACATTTCCCAAGGGGGGCTTTGGTTGGACCCTGTGCTGCCGGATTCCTACGGCGAACTTCACATCACGAACGCCCCTATGGCTCGGGCCGGATCACCATCGACATATCCGGTTCAGCAGCGTCCGTTCAGGGCGTACCGGAAGGCCTGGTACTGCACCGCGGGCAACGGCCGTGGATCAGCGATCTCGTGGAGCAAGCCAAACTGCATCCGGACAAGTAGCGTTCCCACCACGATCACTCCAGCTTGGACATCGGAGGAGGGCGGTCTTCCTACGCAGCAAACAGCGCTGAACGGACCGCCTTTTCGAAGCCGTCTACGTGAAGTCGCGCCAGTTCCGCAGCCCTGGCCTCGTCGCCGTCGATCACGGCGCCAAGAAGGTCGAGGTGTTCATGCACGTGGCGGGAAAGATCCGGCAGGCGATCGAGCACCATGCACCAGATCCGTGTCGCCAGGTTGTCGTAGCGGATCAGCACATCTTCGAGGTGGGGATTTGCCGCTGCCGCATAGATCCCCTGATGCACACGGGCATCAAGGCGCAGTGTCTCCACCACGGAGGCGCCGTCGACCTCGAATGACTCGACTGCACGCATCACGGAGCGCAAGTTCTCCCTGGCTGCCGGTGTTGCAACCCGAGCCGCCCGCGCGGCCGCCAGCGGTTCGAGCTGGGCGCGAATCTCCGAAATGAACGCCAGATCGGTCACCTCTACGCGCGTGGCGAAAGTTCCCCTGCGTGGATAGCTAATGACCAGACGGTCCAACTCGAGGCGCTTCAACGCTTCCCTCACAGGAGTGCGCCCGATGCCAAGGTCCCTCGCCAGCACGTCGTCGTTCACCAAGTCACCCGGCTTGATGTCCAGCGTCAGGAGCCTGTCGCGTATCCGCTCGTAGGCCACTTCCGCCAGGGATCTCGGACCGGCGGCATCCACCGCTGCCAGCGCTTCAAATACCACGGTACCGACCTTTCGCGTCCAGCCAAGCGGACTATTGACCTCACTCGAACTCCAGTATACGCTATATCCCAATCTGATATATCAGTTATCGAATCGAAAATATATCTTAAGGAGGAGACATGACGCTCGTGGAGACCACTCCAATAAAAAGCACACTTCCGCAGGCGAGTGCCTCTGAAGACGACGGTTCGCGGAGGTTCGTGCTCACATTGTCGTGCATTGAACGCGCCGGCATCGTCCAGGCGGTCACGACGTTCCTGTTCGAACGGGGATTCAACATCGAAGAGCACCAGCAGTTCGACGACGGACTCCGCCAGACCCTGCACCTGCGCACGGCGTTTTCCGGATCCCCGGAGTACTCACCGGACGCGCTCGAGGAAGAGTTCCGGGCGATCGCCGACCGTTTTGACATGAAGTTCGGATTCCATGACGAGACTAAGCAGCGCGTCCTGGTCATGGTGTCAAAGTTCGGGCACTGCCTGAACGACCTGATTTTCCGCTGGCGTGGGGGCAGCCTGGGCGGGGACCTGGTGCTGGTAGTTTCCAATCACGAAACCCACCGGGCCATGGCCGAGGCTGCCGGGCTTCCATTCGTACACATTCCGGTGACGCCGGACACCAAGGCGGATGCGGAACGGCGCCTTCTCGAACTGGTTGACGAGTACAACATCGATTTGGTGGTTCTCGCCCGCTACATGCAGGTTTTGTCCGACGAGCTGAGCCGCGCCCTGGAGGGCAGGGCGATCAACATCCACCACTCATTCCTGCCAGGCTTCAAGGGCGCGCGTCCTTACCACCAGGCGTACGACCGCGGCGTCAAGCTGGTGGGTGCCACGGCACACTATGTCACCGCGGATCTTGATGAGGGACCGATCATCGAACAGGAAGTCATCCGCGTAGACCACAGCTATGGGCCGACTGCCCTTTCCACGGTCGGGCAGGACGCCGAAGCACTCGCGCTCTCCCGGGCCGTGCGGTGGCATTGCGAACACCGCGTGCTGTTGAACCAAACCAGCACCGTCGTCTTCCGCTAGCCGACGCCCGACAACAAGCAGCAGCAGTAGCCCAACCACGAGAAATAGCAGGAGAAACCACATGGCATCGACGCCACGCATAGTCATCATCGGAGCTGGGATCGTCGGCACCAACCTGGCAGATGAACTGGTCGCCCGCGGCTGGAACAGCATCACTGTCCTGGACCAGGGACCGTTGAACATGCCCGGGGGCTCCACGTCCCACGCCCCGGGGCTGGTCTTCCAGACCAACGCCTCCAAGACCATGGCAACTTTCGCCAAGTACACGGTCGAAAAGCTCCTGTCGCTGACCGAGGACGGCGTCAGTTGCTTCAACCAGGTAGGCGGCCTGGAAGTCGCCACCACGGAGACCCGGCTCGCCGACCTCAAACGCAAGCTCGGCTACGCCGCATCCTGGGGAATCGAAGGCAAGATCCTTTCCCGCGACGAGTGCAAGGAGCTCTACCCGCTCATCAACGAGGAAGACATCCTTGGAGGCCTCCATGTACCTAGCGACGGGCTGGCCCGCGCCGCCGCGCAGTCCAATTGCTGATCAAGCGCACTGAGGCAGCCGGGGTGGAGTACCGTGGGTCCACGACCGTGACCGGGATCGAGCAATCCGGGCGCCGGGTCACCGGAGTCCGCACCTCCGACGGTGTCATCCCTGCGGACATCGTTGTCTCCTGCGCAGGATTCTGGGGCGCCAAGATCGGCGAAATGATCGGCATGTCCGTTCCCCTCCTGCCCTTGGCCCACCAATACGTCACGACAACTCCCGTACCGGCACAGCAGGGCCGGAACGAACTACCCAACGGCGCTTCCTTGCCCATCCTGCGCCACCAGGACCAGGACCTCTACTACCGCGAGCACGGCGACCGCTATGGCATTGGCTCCTACGCCCACCGCCCCATGCCGGTGGACGTCGAGGAACTCGGCAGCTACGCGCCGGACAGCATCAGCGAACACAACATGCCTTCCCGCCTTGACTTCACCCTCGAGGACTTCCTCCCGGCCTGGGAGGCGACCAAGCAGTTGCTTCCGGCGCTGGCGGAAAGCGACATCGAAGATGGCTTCAATGGCATCTTCTCCTTCACCCCCGACGGCGGCCCGCTGGTGGGCGAATCAAAGGAGCTCGATGGTTTCTTCGTCGCCGAAGCCGTGTGGGTCACCCACTCGGCCGGCGTTGCCCGCGCTGTTGCCGAACTGCTGACCACGGGCAAGTCCCGGATCGACCTGGGCGAATGCGACATCCACCGCTTCGAAGACGTCCAGCTCACCCCCGAATACGTCAGCGAAACGTCCCAGCAGAACTTCGTGGAAATCTACGACGTCCTGCACCCGCTCCAGCCCAAGCTCTCCCCCCGCAACCTCCGCGTCAGCCCGTTCCACGCCCGCCACAAGCAACTGGGAGGATTCTTCCTCGAATCCGGCGGCTGGAACGCCCCTACTGGTTCGAGGCCAACGCCGAACTGCTGAAGGAAATGCCGGCCGAATGGCAGCCCCCGGCCCGCGATGCCTGGTCCGGAATGTTCAGCTCGCCCATCGCCGCCGCCGAAGCGTGGAAGACCCGCACCGCGGTGGCCATGTACGACATGACACCGCTAAAGCGCCTCGAGGTCTCCGGCCCCGGAGCACTCAAGCTGCTCCAAGAGCTCACCACCGCGGACCTGGACAAAAAGCCAGGTGCAGTGACCTACACCCTCCTGCTGGACCACGCAGGCGGTATCCGAAGCGACATCACGGTGGCCCGCCTGAGCGAAGACAGGTTCCAGCTCGGGGCCAACGGAAACATCGACACCGCCTACTTTGACCGGGCCGCGCGCCACCAGACCGAAAGCGGCTCCGCCAGCGACTGGGTCCAGGTACGTGACACGACGGGCGGCACTTGCTGCATCGGTCTCTGGGGCCCCTCGCCCGGGACCTCATCAGCACCGTCAGCAGCGACGATTTCTCCAACGACGGTCTCCGTTACTTCCGGGCCAAGAATGTCGTCATCGGCGGAGTCAACGTCACCGCCATGCGCCTTTCATACGTCGGCGAGCTCGGCTGGGAGCTTTACACCAGCGCGGACAACGGCCAGCGCCTCTGGGACGCACTGTGGAAGGCAGGGCAGCCCTTCGGTGTCATCGCGGCGGGCCGGGCCGCCTTCAGCTCGCTCCGGCTTGAAAAGGGCTACCGCTCATGGGGCACCGACATGACCACTGAGCACGACCCCCTCGAAGCAGGCCTCGGATTCGCCGTGAAGATGGCCAAGGACAACTTCGTCGGCAAAGCCGCTCTGGAAGGGCGAACCGAGGAAAACTCCGCCCGCCGCTTGCGCTGCCTGACCGTCGACGACGGACGCAGCGTCGTCCTGGGCAAGGAACCGGTCTTCTATAAGGACCAGGCGGTCGGTTACATCACCAGCGCCGCCTATGGTTACACCGTTGCCAAGCCGATCGCCTACGCGTACCTCCCTTCCGGCGTCTCCTTGGGTGACTCCGTCGAGATCGAGTACTTCGGACGGCGCATCCAGGCAACGGTCACGGCCGATCCGCTGTACGACCCCACGATGACCAGGCTCCGAGGCTAAGACCGGCCCGGCATCCAAAGGCACGCGGCCCGGACTCATCCTCGCAACCAGAGTCCGGGCCGCCGTTTTTCCGACTCTTCTGCCGCCCCTGCCTAGGAAGACACACAACAGGAAGACCCATGATCAGTTCAGAAACAATCAAGAACTACCTCACCAGGCTTGCTTCACGTGAGCCGACCCCGGCGGAGGCGCGGCCGCTGCGCTTCACGCCGCCCAAGGTGCCGCCCTCGTTGCAATGGTCGCCAGGTACACCACGGGCGCCAAATACGAGCAACACGCCGCATTGGTCTCAAGAATCATCGCGGCCGCGGACGAACTTGTGGACTCCGCCCTGCGACTTGCGGAAGCCGACGAACTGGCCTTCCAAGGGGTCATCGATTCCTACAAGCTGCCCTCAGGGACGGAGGCCTCCAACGAAGCGAGGTCGGCCGCCATCCAAGCTGCCCTCATTCGTGCAGCGCAGACCCCGGCACAACTGGTCAAGGTCTCAGGAGCCGTCGTCGAACTGGCCACGGAACTGTTCGACGTCGCAAATGCCAACGTGATCAGCGACGTCGCAGCCGCCGCGGATGCCGCCCGCGCAGCTGCCAGCACGGCGCGGGTGAATATCGACATCAACATTGTGGCCATCAAGGACGGTGTTACCCGTTCCCAGCTTGCCCAGCAGACCGACGGGATCGAAGAGAAGGTCGTCTTGGCAGCAGACGCGCTCGTGAAGCGCGTACGCGAAAGGATCCTCGGTTGAGCGCCACCCTCCTTTCCGGCAAGCCGCTCGCAGCAGTCATCCAGCTGAGAGCCCGGGATGAGGCAATGAAGCTCGAAAACGAAGGAGCGCGCCCGTTCCTCGCGGTGGTGGTGGCAACCGACGACGAGTCCACGCATTGGTACGTCCGCTCCATTGAACGTGCAGCCGACCGCGCGGGCATCGGCTGCCGGATTGTCGACCTTGGCCCTGGCGCCACAGAGCACGTCCTGGCCAGCGTCCTGAAAGACCTCAGCGCGGATCCGTCCGTCAACGGAATCATCCTGCAGACGCCCCTGCCCGCCGGGGTCGGGACGGATGCCCTGGTCAGCCACATCGCACCAGAGAAGGACATCGACGGCGCGAACCCGCTCAGCCTCGGCCGGCTGGCCGTGGGGCAACCCGCCTTCGCACCTGCTACCGCCCGGGCCGTCGTCGAGATCCTCGACCACTACGACATCCCGGTGGCGGGCCGGAACGTCGTCGTCATCGGCCGTTCCGCCGTCGTCGGCAAACCGCTTTCGCTGCTCCTCCTGGAACGCGACGCCGCCATCACCGTCTGCCATTCCAAGTCGGGTCCGCTCGAGAGATACACGGAGACTGCCGACATCGTTGTTGTCGCAGCCGGGCGGACCGGCCTGCTCACGGGCGCCCATGTTTCCTCCCGGTCGATAGTGATCGACGTCGGCACGAACGTCCTTGCCGACGGATCCCTCGTCGGGGACGTGGACGAAGCCAGCGTGCTGGGCGTCGCGGCAGCACTGACGCCCGTTCCCGGCGGCGTCGGAACGGTGACGACCGCACTGTTGCTTCTGCACACCGCCGAGGCCGCCCGTGAACAGTCGCGCTCTTTGATCCCTGGACCTGTCGGCTGACACAAAGGGCAAAACCATGCCCGGCCGCCGAAGGGAACGGCGCCGGGCATCCGGGACGCTCAGTCTTGCTAGAGGACCCCCCGGATCAGGTTCTCGAAGTCGGTAACGTGCTTGGCGGTCAGGTCTGCAGCCGCTTCTGCCTCGCCATCCGCAATGTATTCAAGCAGCTCCACGTGCTGGGCAATGTGTTCGGAAACCGGCGGGAGCTTCTCCAGTACGAGACTCCAGATACGGGTCGCCAGGTTGTCACAGCGAATCAGGACATCCTCCAGATGCCGGCTGCCAGTCGCCCGGTAGATGCTGCGGTGCACTCGCATGTCCAAGCGCATGAGGTCCCGCTGTGCCAGGTGGTCGGCCAAGAGCTGCCGAACCTCCCGGGCAAGCTCCCTTAGCTCCTGCCGCGTCCGGTCCGATGCCATTCGAGCGGCACGTGCAGATGCCGCAGGCTCCAAAAGCTGACGAATCTCGGAGATTTCGGCAAGGTCCGTAATATCCACGCCCGCGGCAAAGGTTCCCCTGCGTGGATAGGCCACCACCAGGTGGTCGCTTTCCAGCCTCTTCATGGCTTCCCGGATAGGCGTTCTTCCCACGCCAAGCCGACGCGAGATCAGGTCATCATTCAAGGGCTCCCCGGGCTTGATATCAAGGACGATCAGCTCATCACACAGCACCCGGTACGCATACTCGGCATAGGACTCGTCATCCTGCCTCGCAGGCACTTCCGACTCCCCCATGACCGATAACTTGCCGCTGCTCTCCACGTCTGATCCTTCCTGTTCGGTGACGGCGCCCTTGACTCACCGGCCCCGTGAACATAGTATCCCTACAACTGATATATCAATATGCGCGGGATAAGAATGTCACGGACTTCCTCCTCCTCACCGCCAGACCTCTCTATCCGGCCAAAGATCTGAAGGAAAAGCCCATGGCCTCAAGAGCCCCCCGTGAAAATATCGACGAGTCGACGCTGACTGTCACCAAACCCAAGTCGAAGGCCGTGGGCCTCCCGGCCGTCACCAATGCGCTGAAGATCTCCCTCGAGCAGATGGGCCCACTGCGCAGCGTCCAAACATTGCTGGCGGTCAACCAAGTAGACGGGTTCGACTGCATGGGCTGCGCCTGGCCGGAGCACGACAAACGGCATACGGCCGAGTTCTGTGAGAACGGCGCGAAGGCCGTCGCGGAAGAAGCCACACGCCGCCGGGTCACACCGGAGTTCTTCGCCTCGCATTCCATAGCTGAACTGAAGACACGGGACGACTACTGGCTGGGACAGCAGGGGCGTCTGACGCATCCGATGCTCCTGGACGAGGGCGCGACGCACTACAGGCCCGTCGAGTGGGATGATGCCCTGGAGCTGATCGCACAGGAGATCAGGGACATGGACAGCCCGGACCAGGCGGTGTTTTACACCTCCGGCCGCACGTCAAACGAGGCGGCTTTCGCCTACCAGCTCCTCGTGCGCGGTGTCGGGACCAACAACCTTCCGGACTGTTCCAACATGTGCCACGAATCCTCCGGTTCGGCCCTCGTCGAGACCATCGGCATCGGCAAGGGCTCCGTGAGCCTCAAAGACGTGGAAACAGCGTCGCTGATCTTCGTTGCCGGCCAAAATCCAGGCACGAACCACCCGCGCATGCTCAGCTCGCTGGAGAAGGCCAAGAAAAACGGTGCGGTTATCGTGTCCGTGAATCCACTTCCCGAAGCCGGACTGCTCAAATTCGAAAACCCGCAGAACGTGGTTGGCATGATGGTTGGCACCGAGCTGACCGACGACTTCCTGCAGATCAGGGCCGGAGGCGATCAGGCGCTCTTCCAGGGACTGGGCAAATACCTGCTGGAGGCCGAAAGTGCCGGAAGGACCAGCCCGGGCCTGCGCACGGTGTTCGACCATGACTTCATCAGCAAACACACCGTCGGCCTCGATGCCTATGTGAAGCAACTGGAAGACGTGGCATGGGAGGACATCCTCGAAGCGACCGGGCTGACGATGGAACAGATCGAGGCCACCGGTGAGCGTCTCCTGGCTTCGAAAGCAACCATTGTCTGCTGGGCCATGGGCCTCACACAGCACAAGCATTCCGTGCCTACGCTCCGCGACGTCGTCAATGTCCTCCTTCTTCAGGGCAACATCGGCAAGCCCGGGCCGGAGTCTGCCCCGTCCGCGGGCATTCCAATGTCCAGGGCGACCGCACCATGGGCATTTTCGAGCAAATGCCGGAGAAGTTCCACGACAGGCTGGACCAAGAGTTCCAATTCCTCTCCCCCCGGGCCCACGGCTACGATACCGTCGCAGCCATCAGGGCGATGCGGGACGGCAAGGTCCGGGTTTTCATCGGGATGGGCGGCAACTTTGTGCGGGCGGCCCCGACTCTGAGACCACGGAGCAATCGCTGGCCAGCACTCGCCTTACGGTCCAGATCTCCACTAAATTGAACCATTCCCACCTGGCAACGGGGCGGCGCGCCCTGATCCTTCCACGCTCGGACGCACCGAGAGGGACACGCAGCGGACAGGTGATCAAAGGGTAACGGTGGAGGATTCCATGAGTGCCGTCCACGCGTCCCGTGGACGCCTCAAGCCCGCAAGTGAGCACTTGATGTCCGAAGTGGCGATCGTCTGCAACCTGGCCCACCGGCTCTTCACGGACAGCGACGGCCACCCCCTGCCGAACACCCCGAAGGCCGCCTGGCTCGCGCTCAGGGACGACTATTCACTGATCAGGAAACACATCGAAGCGGTACTCGACGGCTTCGAAAATTTTGAGGAGAAGGTCCAGAACCCGGGAGGCTTCGTTCTCCCCCACCGGCCCCGGGATGCCCGGGAATTCGACACCGCTTCCGGCAAGGCCCACTTTACGGCGAACCACTTGGAGTACCTCCGCGTCCCGGAGGGCCGCCTCATCCTCCAGACGCTGCGCTCCCACGACCAGTACAACACCACCATCTACGGCAAGGACGACCGCTACCGCGGCATTCACGGCGGCCGCCGGGTGGTCCTCGTGAACGAATCCGATGTGTCCGAACTTGGTTTCGAGGACGGCGACATGGTTCACCTGGTATCCGAATTCCGGGTACCGAGCGACGGGCGGAGAATTTCCGCATCGTTTCCTATTCGACGCCAAAGGGCTGCGCAGCCGCCTACTACCCGGAGACCAACGTCCTCGTACCGCTGGACTCGGTAGCCGACATCAGCGGAACCCCGACGTCAAAGTCAGTCATTGTCCGCCTCGAGCCGGCAGGCGCAGGCAGCCATGGGTGACAGCCGGGGCGCGGTTGCGGTGTCCTCCCCAGGGGTTGACCGTCCGCGGGTGGAACGGGCCGTCCGGGAATTCCTCCTGGCCGTAGGCGAAGACCCGGACAGGCCCGGCCTGGTTGAGACCCCCGCGCGCGTCGCCCGCGCAGCGGCGGAAATGTACGGCGGCCTCCACGAAGACCCCCTCGCCGTGCTGGACAAGACGTTTGACCTTGGCCATGAAGAACTCGTCATCGTCAAGGACATACCCTTTTACTCGACCTGCGAGCATCACCTGGTCCCGTTCCACGGCGTAGCCCACGTCGGATACATCCCTCCCCGGATGGATTCGTCACGGGGCTGAGCAAGCTCGCCCGACTGGTGGACACCTTCGCTCGAAGGCCCCAAGTTCAGGAGCGGCTCACGACGCAGGTGGTTGATGCCCTGGTCACTTCGCTTCGACCCCTCGGTGCGATCGTCGTCGTCGAGTGTGAACACCTATGCATGTCCATGCGGGGCGTCAGAAAACCAGGGTCAAAGACCATCACCTCCGCGGTGCGGGGCGAGCTCCGGCTGCCGGCCGCCCGCGCAGAAGCACTGAGCCTCATACTCGGCCGCTGAAAACCTCTGGACATGACCCGTTCGGCTCACGTAACATATTTCTGATATATCTTTAATCTAAGATCGCCATATCAGCATGGTTGCCTCTCTCATCCCCTGAACCGGTCTTGGGGAATCGCGTTTCCCGTAAGCGGTGCTTCGGTTGCCTGAATGCCTGGGAGGTAAGCGCCGGAGCACCGCTTACGGGCAACGGGCAAGCCGTTGGCAACTGTTTTAGCGAATGTCCGACCACTGAATCAAAACACCATGAAATGGCCCTTAGGAGTGTCCATGTCAGGAAACAGAGCAGTCGCATACAAGGAACCTGGCGTAGTCGAGATCATTGACACCGACTACCCGACGTTCGAGCTCAAGGACGGCCCCGGCGTCAACCCCGCCAATGTCGGGCGGAAGGTGCCCCACGGAGCGATCCTGCGCACCGTGACCACAAACATCTGCGGCTCCGACCAGCACATGGTGCGCGGCCGCACCACCGCACCGCGGGACCTGGTCCTCGGTCATGAGATCACCGGCGAAGTGGTGGAAGTTGGCCCGGATGTGGAATTCATCAAGGTCGGCGACATCGTATCGGTGCCTTTCAACATCTCCTGTGGCCGCTGCCGGAACTGCAAGGAACGCAAGACCGGCATCTGCCTGAACGTCAACCCGGACCGGCCACGCAGCGCCTACGGCTACGTCGACATGGGCGGATGGGTCGGAGGCCAGGCCGATTATGTTCTGGTGCCTTATGCGGACTGGAACTTGCTGAGGTTCCCGGACCGGGACCAGGCCTTGGAGAAGATCATGGACTTGACCATGCTCTCGGACATTTTCCCCACCGGCTTCCACGGAGCAGTCACGGCCGGGGTCGGGGTCGGCTCTACCGTCTACATCGCAGGCGCAGGCCCGGTCGGCCTGGCGGCGGCCGCCGGAGCGCAACTGCTCGGCGCAGCAGTCGTCATTGTGGGTGACATCAACGAAGACCGCCTCGTCCAGGCCAGGTCATTCGGTTGCGAAACCGTCAATGTCTCCAAGGGCGACCCCAAGGACCAAATCGAGCAGATCCTCGGCGTCCCGGAAGTGGACTGCGGCGTCGACGCCGTCGGATTCGAAGCCCGCGGACACGGCAAGGACGCCTCGCACGAAGCGCCGGCCACCGTGCTGAATTCCCTCATGGACATCACGGCCGCTGGAGGTGCCTTGGCATACCCGGCCTGTACGTCACTGGCGATCCAGGTGGAATCGACGACGCTGCCCAGCATGGTTCCCTCTCACTCTCCCTCGGCACGGGATGGGCCAAATCCCTGTCCTTCACTACAGGCCAGTGCCCCGTGATGAAGTACAACCGGCAACTGATGATGGCGATCCTGCATGACAAAGTCCAGATCGCCAAAGCCGTCAACGCCAAGGCCATCGCGTTGGAGGACGCACCCCGCGGGTACGCCGAGTTCGATGCGGGAGCCGCAACGAAGTACGTGCTGAACCCCAACGGTTACGTCAAGGCCTAGGCGCCGCGTTTCACGGGCCGGGCCTGGTCTGGCTCGTTTGCTCCCCGAAGGGACGGCGTTAAGGGCCAAGAAGGTGCCTTAACGCCGTTCCCGGGGAGCAGGATCTCATTCGAAAAGCCTTCAGATAAGGGGCAAGGCTTGCCTGCTCACGATTTAGTCGATCGCGGCGGTGAACAGCGTCGGCCTTCGGGTCGACCGGCCGTCGGGAAGTCCGCGACGAGCTGGTCTGAGGCCCGCCGATTGGCATTCGATTGTGCCGCCCCCATCCCGGCGCTGCCCGTGCCCCTGGCGGAAAGCATCGGACGCACGCTTTCCCGGGCCGTCACAACGAGCCAAGACCTACCGCACTACGCGTCCTCGGCCATGGACGGCTGGGCCGTCAGCGGCAGCGGACCCTGGACCTTGGTGAAACCGGGACAACCGCTGGCACCGCACCGTGCCAGCCCCATAGCCACCGGCGGACTGGTGCCTACCGGTACCGACGCCGTATTACGCCGTGAAAGTGGCCGGACAAGCGATGACATGGCGGGCGTGCCCGCTCTGACCCTCGGCTCCGAAGCAAGGCCGGCGAACCGCGAAGCGGCCAGCATATCCGCCAAGCAGGCGAGGAAGCCGCTGCAGGCGAAATGCTGATCCCCGCAGGCACCGTGCTCAATCCCGCCCATATCGCCCTTGCCGCGATCGCCGGCCACGACGAGCTGCACGTCTTTGGCAAGCCACGAGTCACGATCCTGTTGACGGGCGCGGAAGTGGTGACCTCCGGGCTGCCCGGGCCGGGTCAGGTCAGGGACGCATTCGGCCCGCAACTGGGCACGGTGCTGGCAATGCTGGGAGGCGTCCCGGCGGGACAGCGAAGAATCGGGGACTCATATCACGAGTGGCTCGCCGCCCTCAGCGATACGGGCAGCCGCCCGGTGGAGCGGCCCGACGTCGTCATCACCACAGGCGGAACCGGCCGCTCCGGAACGGACCACTTCCGCAACGCCATAGCCGCGCTAGGCGGGAGGCTGCTGCTGGATGGCATCGCAATGCGTCCCGGACATCCCGCGGTACTGGCCGAACTGCCGGACGGGCGCTTCGTCATCGGACTGCCTGGAAACCCTCTGGCCGCCATGATGGCGCTGATGACCATTGCGGCGCCCCTGATCGCGGCACTAGGACACCGTCCGCGCCCGAACCTCGGCCAGGTAACCTCCGGTACCGCAATTGACCCTGATCCGGGTCGCACCCGCCTCATGCCCTTCCGCTTCGACAACGGCCTGGCACACCCACCCAGCACACTGGCCGGGAATGATGAGGGGCCTCGCCTTGGCCGACGGTGTCCTGGCGGCGCCTCCCAGCGGCGCGCGGGCAGGGGACCCGGTTCCCGCGCTGCCGCTCCCGTGGACCCAAACCCTGACCGCCGGATCGGCGGGAAGCCACCCGTTCAATGCCTCTGTGGTTCCGGTCTAGGATTTAGAGAAACAAGGGGAAGTTCCAGCCTCTTGTTTCGCCGCAGAAAGACGTAGGTATGGCTCATGGCCACGATTGACTTTGACTCCGAAAAGGGCGGAAACGGGCAGCCCGGTGGCGTGCAATCTGTTGACCGCGCCCTCCAGATCCTCGAAATCCTTTCCCGTGACGGACACGCGGGGGTGAGCGAAATCGCCGAGGAAATCGGCATCCACAAATCCTCGGTCTCTCGACTGCTCGGCTCATTGGTGAGCCGGGAGATGGTCCACCAGAACAGCGACCGGGGAAAGTACCAGCTGGGCTTTGGCATCCTGCGGCTTGCCAGCTCGATTCCCGGCCGGCTCAGCTTGGTCCGCGAGGCCCGGCCAGTGTTGGAAAGTCTTGCGGAGGAGTTCAAGGAGACTGTGAACCTCGCTGTCCTGAGATCGAACTATGCCGTAAACGTGGATCAGGCCATGGGACCGTCGTCGTTGGCCACCTATGACTGGGTGGGCGGCTTGACGCCGCTCCATGCCACCTCGAGCGGGAAGGTTTTATTGGCTGCACTGTCCGCCGACGAACGGGACCGCATCCTGACGGAAGCCGGGTTTCATGCCAGGACTCCCCGCACTATCACCAATCGGGACGACCTCGAGAAGCAGCTGATCGATGTGGCCCACGACGGATATGCGGAGACACGCGAGGAACTGGAAATCGGCCTGAACGCGATTGCGGTTCCGATCTACAACCACTTGGGAACCGTCATCGGAGCCGTCAGCATCTCCGGACCCGCGTTCCGCTTTGACCCGCAGAAGATCCCTGGACTTATTGACGCACTTCGTCAGGCCGGAATCCGGATCAGCGTGCAAATGGGCTACACGCACCGATGACCCCGGGCACTGGGGCGCCGGGTCATCAGTAAAGGGTCAGGGGCCCAGGACGACGAAATAGCGTCTCCGACTTTTCGTGACAGCCAAGCACTGCGGATGCATCATCAATAAAGGGGTAGTGATGGCGGAAAGAGCAGAAGAGCATGAGCACGCACACTGCGATAGAAGAGACCCCCGGCTCCAACGCGACTGAGTCCGCGCTCAAGGTCGATGGACTATGGAAGATCTTCGGCCAGAAGTCTGACGAGATCATCGGCACCCCAGCCGAGCACCTCTCGCGCAAGGAGCTCCAAAGCAAGACCGGCTGCGTCGCGGCCGTCAAGAACGTCTCGTTCGCGGTGGCCCTGGGGAGGTCTTCGTGGTCATGGGACTCTCCGGCTCCGGCAAATCGACTCTCGTACGCCTGCTCACCCGACTGATCGAGCCGACGGCGGGAAGCGTCACGATCGGCGGCGAAGACGTTATCCGCGCGAGCAAGGCCCGCCTCCGGGCTATGCGCCGGAACCACATGGCGATGGTGTTCCAGCAGTTCGGCCTGCTCCCGCACCGCAAGGTGATCGACAACGTCGCCTACGGCCTCGAAGTCCGCGGGGAGGGCAAGTCCAGCGCCGCGCCCGAGCCCAGGACATGGTCGACCTCGTCGGCCTGACCGGGTACGAGAATTCGTTCCCCGACCAGCTCTCCGGCGGCATGCAGCAGCGCGTCGGCCTTGCCCGGGCACTCGCCGTGGACCCGCAGGTCCTGCTCTTCGACGAGCCGTTTTCCGCCCTTGACCCGCTCATCCGCCGCGACATGCAGAACGAGGTCCGCCGCCTGCACGAGGAGGTGGGGAAGACGATGGTCTTCATCACCCACGACCTCCAGGAGGCCCTCAAGCTCGGTGACCGGATCCTCATCATGCGCGATGGCGAGGTCGTCCAGATCGGAACCCCGGCCGACATCGTAGCCAACCCCGCTGACGACTACGTGCGCGACTTCATCTCGGATGTCCCCGCTCCCATGTGCTCACGCTGCGCTATGTGGTGCGGCCCCCGCGCGAAGGCGAGGCGCTCGACGGGCCGGTGATGCAGGCCGACCGCATCGTGCGCGAAGCCGCGCGGCAGGTCCTCCACTCGGAGCTCCCCGTTAGGGTTTTCGACGGCGAGGAATTCCTCGGCATCGTCGACGACGAGGATATCCTCCGCGTCGTCGTCGCCGAAGAGCCATCCCGACTTCCCACCAAGGCGGTGCCGGGTGAGCATCGCCACAGAGCGGGCCAACCGTCGACGACGGTCCGGGGGCGCGCGTTCCAACTCACCTGGAGGACGAACCCCTGCCACCCCGTCCGGAGGTCCTGCTGTCCTGGGATTCTGCCGACGTCATTGGCGCCCGGTCTCGCTCGTGGGCATTGGTGTCGTCTGGCTCGGACTCTGGGCCACGCTCAAGGGCGTGGACACCCTCGAGTTGGGCGGCGCAGACAAGACGGACTTCCAACTCTGGCTGAACAGCGTCCGCGACGCCTTTGACAGCGCCCGCACCAACTCCTTCGTGTTCCAGCACATCGTCCAGCCGGTCACGGACGGAATCAATGGGCTCGTTACCTTTCTCCAAGGCATCTTCAGCCAGGCCTCGGACGGACGCCCGGTGCCGGAGATCGGCTGGCTCGGCGTCGTCGCGCTCCTCGCCTGGCTGGCCTTGGCGTTCGCCGGCGTGCGCTCGATGCTCCTCGTCGGCGTGTGCGTGTTGCTCTTCGGGTTCTTCGGCTACTGGGCACAAAGCATCGACACGCTCATCGTCACGTTTTTCGCAGTCGGCATCTGCACAGTCGCGGGACTCCCGCTAGGCATTGTCATGGCCCGAAGCCGCCGAGTCTCGGCCGCGGTCTCACCCTTGCTCGACCTCATGCAGACCCTGCCGTCGTTCGCCTACCTGGCACCGCTCGCACTCGTCTTCGGCATCGGCCCGGCGGCCGCGATTGTCACGACCATCATCTACTCGCTGCCCCCGCTGGTGCGCATCACCGAGCACGGCATCCGAGGGTCTCACCGGCCACGCTCGAGGCCGTCGCGTCCATGGGCAGCACCCCTGGCAGGCCCTCGTGAAGGTGCAACTTCCATGGCCCGGCGCACTATCGTGGTCGGCATCAACCAGTGCACAATGGCGGCGCTCTCGATGGCCACCATAGCCGCGCTCATCAATGGCCCGGGACTGGGCACTCCGGCGCTCCAGTCGCTCGACGTCGGCTCGGCGTTCGTCTCCGGCCTTGCCATCGTGCTCATGGCGATCATGCTCGACCGAACCACGACGAGGGCCTCCGAACGCTCAGGCATCGAAGCCCGCATGCAGCGCGGGTCCGGAGTGGGACAGACCGGCACATTCGGGGGCCGGCAGATGCGTCGGACCACTATCATCGCCAGCGCTGTCGTCGCCGCCGTGGCCATCTATCTCTCGCACATCTATCTTGCACTCTCGAAGTTCCCGGCTTCGCCCGACCTCGGCACCCCACTGGCGAAGGCCGTCTCAGCCGCGACCGACTGGACGGTCGGCACGTTCTCAGGCTTCACGGAATGGCTCAAGGACACCGTCACCGCACTTCTCGTCGACCCACTCCAGTCGGTGCTCGCACAGTCGCCGTGGTGGGCCATGGCGCTCGCGCTGCTCGGAATCGCGTTCGTGCTCGCCGGCCGGCGGGCCGCCACAGTCACGATCGTGTGCGAAGCCGTGATCCTCGGAAGCGGGCTGTGGAGTGAGAGCATGAAGACGCTCGCGACCACGCTAGTAGCCGCGTTCGTTGTGATCATCGTCGCTGTCTGCCTGGGCGTCTGGATGGGTCGGAGCAAGCCCGCCGACTCGGTTATCCGACCCGTGCTCGACGCCTTCCAGACCATCCCGTCCTTCGTGTACCTGGTACCGGCCCTCGCCCTCTTCGGTCCCACACGATTCACGGCGATCGCCGCCGCGTTCGCTTACGGTGTGCCCATCGCGACGAAACTGGTTGCCGACGGGGTCCGAGGTGTCTCGCCGGTTGCCGTGGAGGCCGCGGAATCACTCGGAACAACGTCGTGGCAGATGATCGCGAAGGTCCAGCTCCCCATGGCCCGCGCGGCAGTAGTCCTCGCCGCCAACCAGGGCTTGCTTTACGTCCTGTCCATGGTCGTCGTCGGCGGACTCGTCGGCGGCGGAGGACTCGGCTATCTCGTAGTCGCCGGATTCTCCCAGAGCCAGCTCTTCGGAAAGGGTCTTGCCGCCGGCATCGCCATCACCGCTCTCGGAGTCATGCTCGACCGGATCACCCAACACGCCACTGCCCGCTTCGGCAGCACCCGATAGAGGAAAGAGCCGTGAAGAAATCACTGACGGAGCGTGGCCCAAAGATGGGGAAGAGAACGTCTGCCGCAATTGTCCTCACCGCGGTCCTCGCGCTCACGGCCTGCGCCGGGGATATCCCTAGCGCAACCCGCCAAGCGGAAAGAGTGGATGCGGAGCATTCAACGTCGCCGTAAACCCTTGGGTCGGGTACGAGGCGGACGCCTACGTCGTAGGGACCGTTGCCAGGGAAAAGCTCGGCTGCACCGTAAATTACAAGACCCTCAAGGAAGAGGTGTCATGGCAGGGCTTCGGCAGCGGCGAGGTGGACACCGTCCTTGAGAACTGGGGCCACCCCGAGCTCGCGGACAAGTACATCAAGCAGCAAAAGACTGCGGTCGACGCCGGGCAGACCGGTAACACCGGCGTAATCGGCTGGTACGTGCCGCCGTGGATGGCCAAGCAGTACCCGGACATCACGGACTCCAAGAACCTCAACAAGTACGCAGACTTGTTCAAGACCTCCGAGTCCGGAGGACAGGGCCAACTCCTCGACGGTGACCCCTCCTTTGTCACCAACGACGCAGCCCTCGTGAAGAACCTCGGCCTCAACTTCAAAGTTGTGTATGCGGGCAGCGAACCGGCGCTCATCCAGGCCTTCCGGCAAGCGGAGCAGAACAAGACCCCGCTGATCGGCTACTTCTACGAGCCCCAGTGGTTCATCGCAGAGGTCCCGCTCGTCAAAGTCAACCTCCCGGCCCACACGCCCGGCTGCGACGCCGACGCGGCCAAGGTCGCGTGCGATTACCCCAAGTACGAGCTCAACAAGGTCGTCTCCACCAAGTTCGCCAACTCCGGCAGCCCCGCGTATTCCCTCGTCAAAAGATTCACGTGGACGAACCAGGACCAGGACACGGTTGCCGGGTACATCGCCAAGGACAACATGAGCCCGGATTCCGCCGCGCAGAAATGGATCGACGCGAACTCGGACAAGGTCGCCGCCTGGCTCAAGTAGACCCATGGCGACAGTTCCCCTGTACGCAACAAAACTCACGATAAGCAACTCATTTGCGCAACGTCCTTGACAATTACTGTGATCTAGCGCACTCTGTTGCTTATGGCGAATTCTGTTGTTCCATGCGGAACGATCAAGAATTGGCGCCTACCGGTATTTGCGAGTCCTTTCCTAAATGAAGGAGAGGTGCTTCATTCCCAAGGCCTCCGAGGGAAGCACCACGCCTATCCGCGGGCGAACCGAACCTGTCACAAGGTGCCGGCTGACGGCCACATATGAGCCAATTGCAACATTGAGCAAAAGGAATCGTTATGACCCAGAAACCGAAGCTCCTCAGACACAGGCGGCTAGAGGTGTCCGACGTCAACGTCGTCAACCAGACGATGCTCAAGAAGGCACTCGGCGGCACGATCGTCGTCAACACCATGGAATGGTACGACGTCGGCGTGTTCGGCTACCTGATCACCACTATGGGCCCGTCTTCCTCCCGGAAGCTGACAGATCCGTCCAAACCCTGTTCCTGCTCGGCACCTTCGCCGCAACATTCATCGCCCGCCCGCTGGGCGGTGTCATCTTCGGTTGGCTCGGCGACAAGATTGGCCGCCAGAAGGTGCTGGCGGCGACGCTAATGCTGATGGCGGCAAGTACCTTCGCCGTCGGGCTCCTTCCTGGCTACGCCCAGATCGGCGTGTGGGCGGCCGCCCTGTTGGTGATCCTGAAACTCGTCCAGGGCTTTTCCACCGGCGGCGAGTACGCAGGCGCCACTACCTTCGTCTGCGAATATGCCCCCGACAAGCGGCGCGGCTTCTTCGCGAGCTTCCTGGACATGGGCTCGTATCTCGGCTTCGCGTTGGGAGCTGCGATCGTGTCCGTGCTGCAACTGTCCCTGGGCCAAGCGGCCATGGAGGAATGGGGCTGGAGGCTGCCCTTCCTGATCGCCGGGCCGCTCGGTGCGATCGCCGTCTACTTCCGGAACAAGATCGAGGAATCCCCCCAGTTCCAGGCAACCCTCGACGCCCGGCAAGCACAATCTGCAGTTGCTACAGCAGCCGACAAAACGGTGGCCAACGGTCCCCTGCCCATCATCAAGGCTTACTGGCGTCAAATCATCCTCGCCATGATCCTCGCCGCCGCTGCCAACACAGTAGGTTATGTCCTGACGTCCTACATGCCGACATACCTGACCGAATCCAAAGGCTACGACCCCATCCACGGCACGCTGCTAACCATCCCGGTGATGGTGATCATGGCAGCCTGCATCCCGCTGACCGGGAAACTGTCCGACCGCATCGGCCGCCGCCCCGTCCTCTGGATCGGTGCCGGAAGCACCATTCTGTTCGCTATCCCGGCATTCCTGCTGATCGGCGTCGGCAATGTCTGGTCCACGCTCGCCGGCCTTGCCCTTGTCGCCTTCCCGTGACGTTCTATGTCGCCAACCTCGCCTCGGCGCTCCCCGCGCAGTTCCCGACATCGGGCCGCTACAGCAGCATGGGCATTGCGTACAACTTCTCCATGGCGCTCTTCGGCGGCACAACGCCATTCATCGTCCAAGGCCTGATCGAGGCTACGCACAATGACATGGCCCCGGCCTACTACCTCATGGGCACTTCCATCGTCGGTGCGATCGGCATCTACTTCCTGCGCGAATCCGCCCGGCGGCCACTGCCCGGCTCCATGCCGAGCGTTGATACTGAGGCCGAGGCCCGCGAGCTGGTCGCTACCCAGGACAACAACCCGCTGATCGACCTGGACGGAATGCCGTTCCTGGAGGATCTTGCGTTCGAAAATACGGCCAGACCCTCACTGCGATGATTTTCGAGGACCTAACTAATGCCCCAAAGCTCGCCAAACGGCGCCCAAAGAAGGAATCCACAATGAATCAATCCCTGCCGAAGGAAAACGTGCTTCGCATCTCAGGCGCCGGCACCGATCCGATAATCGTGAACTTCGAAGGTTCCGAACCCGTCACGGTCCGGCTACAAATCGACGCCAAGTGCAACTGCCAAGACGACGGTGGCGCCAGCCGGCCGGGTTCCTACGCCTACAGTGATCCGCGGGCCGAACCAAGCCAAGCGACGTTATCGATGCTCCATCGTGGCCGGAAAACATGGGTGTTTAACTGAACATGCCACAGCCGCGGAGCGGAAACGGTCACGCGGCGCCCCGATGATGAGACGGCCCTTCCTGGACGAGGCCCCGGCCGGCGTCGATGCCGCGTGCCCTTCGGCAAGGAATCGCGGACATCCGATTTTAGAGATCGTCTTCGGGCCGGGCGGTGAGGATCCGATTGGCGCTGACCCGCAGGATGCCGAGCGACTCCTTGATCAGGGGCGATGCAATGCTGCCACTGCGCACCGCAGCGACAATGCGCCGCGATGGCTTCCCCTTGCCAGTGATGCGCAGTCGAACCACGTTTTCGGCACTATGCAGGGGGCGAGTCGCGGCAGCAGGCCCACGCCCAGCCCCGCACCAACGAAGGCGATCTGCGTTTCCCATTCCACGGCCTCATGGGCAATCCGCGGCGTCACCCCGACTGCCGTGAACGCCGCGGTGAACAGGGAATGGTAGGTGGATCCGGCAGCCTCGGTGATCCAGGGTTCCGACGCCAGCTCTTCGAGCGTGACCTTTTCCCGCGATGCCAACGGATGGCTGGAAGGAATGATCACGTCCAATGGATCGTCGAGCAGAACGGTTTGCTCGAAGCGCGGATCGTCCTCAACATAGGTGTCGGACTGCATGGCGACGATGACCGCGATGTCGATCCGCTCGGCAACCAACAAGTCGAAGCAGCGGGCCGGGTTGGCCTCCAGCACCTGCACCTCCAGCGACGGGTGTGTTGAGCGCAAGGTGGCGGCCAGCGGCGCGAGCAACTGGGCGGCCGCGGTGGAGAATCCGCCGAGTCCAAAACGCGCGGGTATCTGCTCGCCGGCCTCCATGGCCGCAGCGCGCAGGTTCTCCCATTCGGCAATGAGGTGTCCGAGCCCGCCACGAGAAAACGGCCTGTGGCGGTCAGCCGCACACCCCGGCCGTCCTTCGTCAGCAGCTGCATTCCAAGCACGCGCTGGAACTCCCGTAATTGCGCGGAGACGGCGGAGGGAGAATAGCCCGTGAGCTCTGCGGTTGCGCCAATGGTGCCGCACTGGGCAAACACCCGAAGTGTTATGAGCCGTGGATCGATCATGCATCTATTGTGCACTGTTATCTCCACAATCCTGCGCTTTTGTTGCAGATCGATCGGCTCTAATCTCATGAATAAAACGTTCGACAACGGCGATTGCACCCACCAACGCCGGTCTCGATGGATCGCCCCTACCTAGCCCTCCCGGGAGGAAACACATGTCTGCTCCAGTGAACGCGCCCCTCAATTCACGCCGAAAACTCGCTTCGTCATTGCCTGCCGAACAGTTGGCGGAAATCACCGAGTTGTTCGAGTTCCGGCGCGTGGGGTATTCCCTCAACGCCCCCTTCTACACCGATCCGACGATTTTCAAGATCGACATGGAGGCCATTTTTGGCCAGCACTGGATCTATGCCGCCAGCATCGCCGAACTGCCGGAGCCGGGCGACTACGTCACCGTCGACTACGGTCCCTACTCCCTGATCGTGCTGCGCAACGACGACGGCGGCGTGAACGTCCTGCACAACGTGTGCCGCCACCGCGGCGCCCGCGTCCTGACCGAGCCCGCGGGGTCAACGGGAAACCTGGTGTGCGGCTATCACTCCTGGACCTACTCTCCCGAAGGCAATTTGATCCATGCCTCGGCGCCGGGGGAAACCAAGTTCGACAAGGGCTGCTTCGGCCTCAAGCGCGCCCACAGCCGCATGGTCGCCGGACTCATCTTCGTCTGCATTGCCGACGAACCGCCAACCGACTTCGACGAAACCTCAAAGATCTTCGAGCCCTACCTCGCGCCGCACGATCTGTCGAAGACTAAAGTCGCCTACCAGCAGAACATCATCGAGGAGGGCAACTGGAAGCTCGTCATGGAGAACAACCGTGAGTGCTACCACTGCGACGGCCACCCCGAGCTTGCCTGTTCCCTCTTTCCCACCTGGGGTCTGACGGAGGGCCTGATCCCGGCCCATCTCGAAGAGGTGTGGGACCGCAACAAGGAAGCACAGTCCTCGCTCGAGGAGCGTTGCCGCCGCTATGGCCTTCCCTACGAGGTGGTCGAGGAGCTCGACACCCGCATCGCGGGAATCCGTATCTCACGTGAATCGCTCGACGGAGAGGGCGAATCGTTCTCGGCCGACGGGCGCAGGCTCTCCAAGAAGCTGCTCGGCGACTTGCGGGACTTCCGCCTTGGCCGCTGCTCGATGCACCTGCAGCCCAACAGCTGGTTCCACTTCCAGAGCGACCACGTCATCACGTTCGCCGTCTTCCCCATCAACGAACACCAGACACTGGTACGCACCACCTGGCTGGTGGCTGACGACGCCGAGGAAGGCGTCGACTACGACCTGGAGAAGCTCACCTACACCTGGAAGCAGACCAATCTGCAGGACAAGGAGTTCGTGGAGCTATGCCAGAAGGGCGCCGGCAGCCCCGCCTACGAACCCGGCCCGTACATGAAGAGCGAATACCAGGTGGAGGCGTTCATCAACTGGTACGTGCAGCGCGTGCAGGAGCACCTGGCATGATCGAACTCGGCACTGAGACGGCCGTCCAGGAACCACAGCGCATTCGCGGTCTTGAGATGCCGTGGAACAGGGTCATGGGCAGCACCGAGGGACCCGCAAGCGCCGCCCGCGCATTGGGCCCCTGGCATCCGCAGGAGTTCTTGGCCGAATGCGTCGAGACCGTTCCCGAGGTGGCGGCATGATGACCTTCGTGTTTCGCCGCTGCGATGGTGCGCCGCTGGCGTTCCGTCCGGGCCAGTACGTGAACGTCGCCTTTCCCGTGAAGGGCGCGGACCAGGACGCGGTGGACCGCAGCTACTCGCTGTCCAGTTCGCCCACCAAGCCGTGGACCTTCGACATCACAGTCAAATGCGACCCACGGGACAGGTCTCGCCGTGGGTGCACCAGAACGTCAAACCCGGCACCGTCCTCGACATGCTCGGACCAGTCGGGGCATTCCACCTGCCCGACGCCGACCGGCGGGCACGGTACCTGTTCCTGGCCGCCGGCGCTGGCATCACCCCCATCATGTCGATGGTGCGGACCATCCACTCGCTGCCCGGACAAGCCGATGTCGTGGTGCTCTACCACGGGGCGGCGGCCGGAGACTTTGCCTTCCACCAGGAGCTGGCCTACATCGCCTCCGTGGACTCGCGGGTCAAGGTCTTCTACTCCCTGGGCGACCGCAGCAAACCCGAGGGCTGGGAAGGCTCACCGGAAGGCTGACGGCGGCCATGCTCGACGAGGTGGCTCCCGACGCCAACGGCCGCCAAGTCTACGCCTGCGGCCCCGAGGGTTACCTGAACACAGCCACCGAGCTCCTCAAGAAGGTCGGCGTCGACGACACCTCCATCTACATGGAATTCTTCTCGGGAGATCGCCAGACGCTCCTTGAATACCAGGCGGAGCTCGCGTTTGCAGTGGACATTGCGGAGGAAATAGCCGAGGAAATAGCCGATTCCGCCGAGGACTACTACGAAAGCCAGCCCACCGCGTTCGGGCTCTACGAGCCGGGCTACGACGCCGATGGAACCCTGCAGGCCACGGGCCTGCCGCTGGAAACCGTCGACCCTGACGTTCCCGGTCCCGAAGCCCCCGACGGCAGTCCGGACGTGGGACCGCAGGCCGGGTCCTCCGATGCTCGAGCTTCGACACGGTCGGAACGGGAAGCCTCACCCTGTCCTTCATGCGCACCGGCATTAACGTGCGCATCGACCCCTCCGAACACATCCTCGAGGTGGCGCAGCGTGCCGGCGTCAGGATCGGAGCGAACTGCAAAGAGGGCATGTGCGGCTCCTGCAAGGTCGTCAAGCTCTCCGGGGAGGTCGACATGAACCACCAGGGCGGGATTCGGGCACGGGAAATCGAGGCAGGCAAGTTCCTGCCCTGCTGCTCCACAGCACGAACCGATTTGGTGATCGATGCCTAGCAGCTTCCAGCTGCCGGACCTCACGGAAGACCCGGCGCTCCTAGGGGCCAGTTCGCCCGCCCGCGTCCACCCGAGGGCCTCGTACCGGTCCGCCGCCGCGGCGTCCACGGGCGCATAGACGACATCCGCGCCTTCGACGAACGCTTCCTCCGCCAGGCGGGCCAGAATCACAGCCTCGTGATCGAGCGCCACAGAGTCGCCGTCCACTGCGCGCACCGGGCCCACCACAGCGAAACCATCGCCGAAAGCCACCCGGCCCGCGCCAGAGGGCGGTCGAAGCGGGTCAACTCCACGACGTCGTAATCCTCCAAGGGCGCCTCGAACACCCCGAACTCGGACTCCAGCGGCAGCGCGCTGTTGACCTCGCCCGGCGGGCGGTCATCAGGACGCCGGCGGGAAGTGTTTCCTCGCCTGCATTGAGCCGCGCCCATAGGGGCTGCCAGTCGTGTGTCGTTTCCGGTGCGCTCATGCACCAACCCTATCGTCGTCCCTGACTGCCGGTACATGCGGAATAGCTTGGCTTTCCGGGTTTACCAGCGTGAATGGACCATCTCGCGGAAGTACGTGTTGTAGATTTCCCTGACGCTGTTCTCGAAGTCCGGACCCAGGTGGTCCAGTATCTGGATGGAGGCGGCGTTGGAGCGGCTTGTTCGGGGCTTCGGGCACCTGGTATGACGGTGCTGACGCCGTCTTGTGCCGCGATCCAGGCGATGGCCGCTTGGGCTGTAGTTGCTCCGGACGGGACAAGCTTTTTGAATTCGTCCACCGCTTTGAGGCCTTGTTCAAAGTCAACTCCGGAGAAGGTCTCTCCGGCGTCGAATGCTGCACCGTTCCGGTTGTATTTCCGGTGGTCATTTTCGGCAAAGACTGTGTCCTTGGAATACTTGCCCGAGAGCAGGCCGGAGGCCAGAGGGACCCTGGCGATGATGCCGACTCCGGCGTTCTTCGCCGCAGGCAGGACGCCCTCCAAGGGTTTGAGTCGGAAGGCGTTCAGAATGATCTGGACGGTGGCCGTGCCGTGTTTGATGGCTTCGAGTGCTTCATCGGTCCGCTCGACGCTGACGCCGTAGTCCTTGATTGCGCCTTCACTGACGAGTGTCTCCAGCGCATCGTAGACTTCCGGCCGGCTGCAGACAGGGGTCGGTGGGCAGTGCAACTGCACCAGGTCCAGGCAATCCATCCGGAGGTTCCGCCGGGAACGGTCGACCCACTGCCGGAAGTTGGCCAGTGTGTAGTTCTCCGGTTTCTGTTCCAGGCGCCGCCCGATTTTGGTGGCTACCGTGATCTCCAGTCCGGGTTGGCAGCGAGGTACGCCCTATGGTTTGCTCGCTCCGCCCGTCGCCGTACACATCGGCGGTATCGAAGAAGGTCACCCCGGAATCCACTGCGGCTTCCAGGATGTCGTTGGCTTCCTTCGGGTCCACGTTGCCCCAGTCTGCACCGAGCTGCCATGTGCCCAGCCCCACAACGGAGACGGACCGCCCCGTCTTGCCCAATACTCGCTGCTTCATCCTTCGACTATAACCACGGCACAACAGCCCCGTCCGCATGGAGGGGGGCCAGTTGATCCTAGGACCGGAAGGGCCAGCCACGCCTGGTCAAAAGATGCTGCCGGACGATCTCGGGCTCTCCCGATTCCTCACCCGCCACCTGGGAAGCATAAGCACCAAGTGGCAGGGGACGGCCGGACGCCCCCGTCACACAGCTCAGGTGATGATGACGTTCTGGATGCTCTTTCCAGGTTTTTGAGGTCGACCACGCCGACCATCGCGTCCAAGTGTCGCAGCGGCACGGTGGCCCATGTTCGGTTAGCGGCGGAGTTTGACGGTCTGCGTCTGGCCGCCGAGTCCGGCAGTGTCGAGCGTGAGGGTTGAGCGGCCCTCGGCATCAGCGCCGAGGGCCGCCCGGAGCCTTCCAGCACTGTGGACCATGTTCCTTCGGGCAGCGTCAATGTGATGCGGGATGCTTTCTGCGTGGGCTCGCTGACCGCCAGACTGAGCACATTTCCGTGCCTGGAGTAGACAACGCACGCGGGACCCGAGGCACCAAGGTCCCCCGCTGTTCCGGCCTTCCAAAAGGTTGCCGCCGTAGTCTTCTCGCTCTTGAACTCCACGGACTGGGCGGTGGCATCGTTCCGGATCACCGTGTGGTTGTTGCCTTGTGCGATCTGCCTGATTTGGGCGACCGATGCGCCTGGAGCCACCACGTAGGCGTAGCTGCCCGGTGTATCGCCTGCGCCGTGGTCAATGTAGACGGTGGCGAAGTTGCGCTGCTGGACGGTGGTGCTGCCGGCAAGGAGATTGACCGCCGACCAGCTTCCGGAGCGGCTTTCGCGGAGGACCGTGAGCGGTGAGGCGTCGAGGACGGCGTAGCCGCCGAACCCTTCCAAATGGATCCATCGATCGTCATCAAGAACCACTGCGCTGCCGGCCGATTCGGCGATGCTGCCCGACGCCGTCGTGAGGGCGTTGTTTCCTTCGTGAAGATTGCGGTGGTCCACAATGCTCTCCACGCGGGCGCCGCTCCTGGTGCTGATGTCGGCGCCGAGGCATACCGCCAGGTCCCGCTGATGAACCAGGACTTCCTGGCCGACAAGCCGGTGCCACCGGGCCCACAAGATGCTGCCCGACGGCGGCCACCTCGCCCAGGGCCGCGGAGCCCGTCCACTCGTTTGCAGGGCGGGCTGCACCCCATTCGCCCTCCACCTTGTCCGGCAAGGGCGTGGTGTCCACGGTGGTGCCGGGCAGCCGGTTGTAGTTGGCGGTGGCCCAATAGGCGTCGTCGTATTGGCCCAGGTCGGCCGTATAGAAATGTGTCATGCCGGAACCCGTGTGGTACCCGCGGTTGTTTTCGCCGTTGCCGCATTCGTACCAGGCAATGCGGTTACTTGACATGGATAAGGACAGTGCCCAGCCGCTCCCCGGTGGATGGTACGGTCCATGGCAGGGAAGAGCCGGTGCCCCGCGGTCTCCGCGGCTGGCGCGATACCGCTGGCCTGGAGTTCCTTGACAAGGGCAGTTCTTGGCACGCTGGCCCCTGCAAGAATCGGGCGGCAGGTGTTGCGGGTGATCCATCCGGCGCACAGGCCCCGCCATCTTCCAGCGGTAGCGGGATCCATGGCGCGTGCCAGGAGGAGAATGGCTTCGATCGCGGAAGCCCCGAGGTCGTAGCCGGTGTTGGCCTCTCGGCTGATTGAGCGGCCACGCACGGCATCCGCCATGGCTCCGTTGATGATGAACGGCGCGTACGAACCCTCGACTGCGTCGAGGAAGATGCTGCGGCTTGGATCGGAGATTTCAGAGGCCGTGCCGCCAAGGAGCGCGAACAGCTTGGACAATCCAGTGAGCAGCACTACCCCGTACGAACCTGTGTATGCGGTGGTGCTGTGCTGGATGAAGGAGCCGTCCCTGAAGAATCCGTCTCCGCTAATGACGTATTGCCACACTTGGCTCAGTCCCGTGATGGCGTGCTGAAGCTTTGCGGTATCTTCCCCGGCCAAGGAGCGGATGATGATTGCTTGGCTGAGGTCGACGCGGTTGGCTCCCACGGACGTGACCTTGGCTCTTGGTGCCATGAACTGCTGCCACGGGTCTGGCACGAAGTGGTCGATGGCTGCGCAGTTGGCAGCGATCTCGGCGGCGGTCAGTTCGCCGTGAATCAGGACCAATGTATCGGCCAAGGCCCTTGTCACACCGATTTCCCAGTTCCACCAGTTCCCGGATTCTACTTTCGTATCGTTGTAGGCAACGGCATGCGCGTCCGCCAGCCCCGCTTTGATGTCTGCAAGCACGGAAGCATCCCCGAACACTGTGGCAGTGGGGGTCGCCCAAGCGATGGCGAGCTGCTGCAGACGCGCTGGTAGGTGGAAGCAATGTGGACGTCGTTGGCGAGCGACAGGTCGGTGAAGACCGAGGTACGGCCTGCCGCGCGGTTGACCTTGGCCAGCGAGGCGGCGGCCTTGTTGTTCAGCGCAGTGATAGCCGTGGCGAAGTCTGGATCACCCGCCTGGATCACCGTGCGGCCGGTGATCTGGTCCACCCAGCGGGTCCGCAGCGCGGCGAAGTCCGCGGCGCTCGGCACTGATGCCGCCCAGGAATTTTGGGCAAACATCGAGCTGACAACGGCTGCAAGGGATAGCGTGCCTGCGGTCTGGAGAACCGTTCGGCGTGAGATCTGTGGTGACACGGAGTTGCTCCTAAGCAGGTGTGGTGGACGTGCCAAAGGCGCCCTGGACGCCGAGGCACAAAATGGACGGACTTGAGAACTAGGCGGTGATGCCGAGATCTTCGGCGCGGACGCGAAACGAGAGGGGGCGCCCGGGAAAGCCGGAGGGCTTCCTGGACGGTGCTGGCTGCCATGCGTTCCAGTTCGTTGCCCAGGGAACCGGCGATGTGCGGGGTCAGCAGGACATTTGGGTGCGCGTAGAAGCCGGAGTCCGCTGGCAGGACCCAAGGGGTGGTGACATCCAACACGGCATAGATATCACCGCGCTCCACCCGCGCCAGCAAGGCGCCTTGGTCGACGAGGTCACCCCTAGAGGTGTTGATGAACGTGGCTCCGGGGCGGAGCCCTTCGATCCGGCCGGCGTCGATGAGGTTCTTGGTGGAGGGGAGCGACGGCGCGTGGAGGGACACGACGTCGCTGCTCGCCACGAGCTCGTCCAAGGTGACGAGCTCGACGCCGATCGCGGCCGCCTCGGCGGCGTCGAGGTAGGGGTCGGCCACCACGACGTCAAGCTCGTACGGAGCGAGCAGGCGGATGACATGGCGCCCGATCTTGGAAGCACCGATGATCCCGACGCGCTTGCGGTAGTTTCCCATGTCAGGGAAGAGCCGTTCGGGCTGGATCTCCGCGCGGGCGGTATGCAGGCGCGGGCGATCTGAAGGACGCGCTTGTTGGCCAGGATAATCATGGCCACGGTGTATTCGGCGACCGGGATGGCGTTGGCATCCGCGGCAGAGCTGACCTGGACGCCGCGTTCCCAGCAGGCGTCCGCAACGTGGTGTTTCACGCTCCCGGCCGCGTGCAGGACGTAGCGCAGGCGCGGTGCCGCATCCAGGACGGCGTCGTCAATCATGGGCAGCCCCAGCCCGTGATGAGGATGTCGGCCTCCGCGAGCAGCGCCTTGCCTTCGGGTGCGTGGAAGTCCTGGATGGGCTCAAGGCTCAGGAGGTTCAGTTCAGGGTCGAGGGTGTCGAGGCTGCGTTCCGGGAACAGGGCCCGGGCGGTGTGGGCCGGCATGGCCAAGGCAACGTTGAGGGTCACTTGACGCTCCCTGCCGTCAAGCCGGACTTCCAGAATCGCTGCAGCATGATGAACGCGAGAAGCAGCGGCACGATGGACAGAAGGGACCCAGTGATCACCAGGGGTGTGAATTCCGGCTGCGGTACGGCGTAGCCCTGCCAGATGGAAATCCCGACGCTGACCGGGAGCAGTTGCTGGTCCTGGAGCATCACCAACGGAAGCATGAAGTTGTTCCAGACGCCGACAAACTGGAACAGGGCGATCGTGACGTATCCGGGGAGCATCATGGGCAGGCCGAGTGAGAAGAAGGATCGGATGGCTCCGGCCCCATCCACACGCGCGGCTTCGAGCGTTTCGGCCGGGACGTAGGCCGCGGAGTAAACCCGGGCCAGGTAGACACCGAAAGGGTTGCAGAGCACGGGGATGAGGACGGCCCAGATGGTGTTGGTGATCCCGAAGACCGATGCCAGCAGATACATGGGCAGGACGGTGGCGGTGTTCGGGATGAGGACGCCCACCAGGACGATACCGAAGAAGGAGTCCTTGCCGCGGAACTGGAACTTGTCGAACGCATACCCGGCCATGACCGAGATGAGCCCGCCAAAGACGGCTCCGAAAGCCGCGTAGAACATGGAGTTCGCCATCCACCGGAGGAACACGCCGCCGTCTTGGCTCAGGACCGCGACGACGTTGTCAAAAAAGGCCGGGTGCCCGAAAGCGTAGGCCGCCGTTCCGTAGAGGTCCGCGGTGCTTTTGGTGGAGGCGAAGAAGAGCCACAGCACCGGAAGCACCATGTAGGCGGAACCGAGGATCAGGAGTGCGTTCACGGTGAAGGTGCTGGCGAACCCGACTCGGGCGGCCCGGCGTCGTTTCAAAGGTGAAGGCGCAAGCGCAGTTCGGGCCGGGGGAAGGTGGTGGCGCTCATGCTTTGTTCATCCTTGAGCTGAAGCGGGTGACGGCCCAGGACAGCACGGCGGCCATGAGCGCAATGATGATGGAGGCGGCCGCGGCCTGGTTGAGGTTGTGCCGATTGAAGGCCGCGTCGTAGGCCCACATGTTCGGAACCCATGTGCTGGTGACGGACGCCGTGGCCTTGGAGATGATGGAGGGTTCGGTGAACAGCTGCAGCGTGCCGATCACGGTGAAGAGCATGATGACGCTGAGTGCGGGCAGGATCAGCGGCAGCTTGATGCTGAGGGCCGCACGGATTTCCCCGGCTCCGTCAACACGAGCGGCCTCGAGGACTTCCCGCGGAACCGCCTGCAGCGCCGTGAAGAGCACGATCACGTTGTAGCCCGTCCATTCCCACACGGCGATGTTCACGATCGACGGCAGGATCAGGTGGGCGTCCAGGAAGTTCAGCGAAATGCCGCCGGTTTGGAGGACGGAGACGATGGGACTGACTCCCGGCGTGTACAGATAGGCCCAGATGAGCGCGGCGATGACGCCCGGAACGGCATGCGGCAGGAAGACAAGGAGTTGGAACAGTTTCCGGGCACGTGCGACGGCGGCATCCAGTAGGAGCGCGAACGCCAAGGCGCCGCCCACCATGCATGGAATGTACATAGCGCAGTACAGCGCGAGGCGGCCGATGCCGCCCACGAAGGCCTCGGATTGCAGGACCTGCAGGTAGTTCTCGAGGCCGACGAACGCGGTCTTCGCCTCGCCGAAGCCCAGGCCGGATTTCTGCTGAGCGAAGAAGCTCAACACGATCGAATAGATGACGGGTGCCACCATCGCCAAGGCGAAGACGGCAAAGAACGGGGTAAGGAACAGGGCGGCGGTGCGGCCGCCGGTTCCGGAAAGGCCGCGTGGCTTGCGGATGGTTGAAGCGGGGGCGGCGGCAACTCGGCTGGCGGGCTTCGTAGGTGCTTGATTGACCATTTGAATCTCCTCGCTGGCGGGGTGGCTTGCCATGAAGCCACCCCGCCGGGCGGGCCTACTCCTTGACGGAGAGGCCGTTCTGCTTGAGTCCGCCCACCGTGGCAGTCTGCGCGGTTTCGATGCCCTGCTTGACGGTGCCGCCGGTGGTCAGCTTGCCGAAAGCATCCTTCATGGCGGTGTTGGTGAGGTCCCAGTTCGGTCCCCACTGCCAGCCGCTCCTGACGGAGGCGAAGGCCTTGTCGAAGACGGCGTAGATGTCGTTGCCGAAGTAGCTCGCGTCGAACGCGCCCTTCGCCACTGGAGTCAGTCCTGGAAACGCCAGGTAGGCCGAGCCGGCACTGCCGCGGGCCTTGACGGCGTCGGGGTTGGTGGTGAGGAACTCGATGAACTTAGCTGCAGCGGCGGGGTTCTTGCTACCCTTGGGGATGTTGAAGCTGGAACCGCCCAGGAAACCGTTCGAGGGATTGCCCCAGTTCGGCACCTCGGCCGCAATCCACTGGCCGGCCTGGTTGTTTGCTTTCGTACGCGACTGCAGGCCAGGGGCACTCCAGCTCGCGCCGAGGACACCGACAACGGTGCTGCTGGCCAGATCGGCGGACCATTCGTCGCTGAAGGACTGTTCGACCTTGACGATCTTCTCGTCGATCAACTTCTGCCAGTAGTTGGCCACCTTCTGCGTGGCCTCATCCTTGACGCCGATCTTCCAGGTGTCGCCCTCGGTTGAGAACCACTTGGCACCGGCCTGCCAGGCCAGGCCCGCGGTGACGACCGGATCGTTCGGGTAGAAGCTGGCGAGGTAGGCGTTCGGCGCCACTGCCTTGACCCTCTGGCCGGCCTTCTCGAAATCATCCCAGGTCTTTGGAACCTCAACGCCTGCCTTTTCCAGCAGGTCCTTGCGGTACCACATGACCATCGGGGTGGTGTCGTAGGGAAGGGCGTAGGTCTTCCCGCCGAGTTGCACCAGTCCGCGGGCTTGGTCCGAGAGCTTGTCCAGCGTTGCGGACTTGTCGATCAGTCCGTCCAGCGGCTGGAGCTGACCGTTGCTGACGAACTGGGCCAGCTGCGGGTATTCGATGGTGGCCACGTCGGGACCGTTGCCCGCCGTGATGGCAGTGGACAGCTTGGCGTAACCCCCGCTGGCGCCGTTGGGGACGGTTTCGAAGTTGACCTTGATCTTGTTCTGGCTTGCGTTGAACGCTGCGGCGACCTTGTCCATCCCGGCGAGCGAGGACCAGAACGTGATGGTGCCGGTGGGTTCTTGAGCCGGGGTCGGGGTTGCGGAGGGGTTGTCCCGCAGGCCGTGATGAGGGCGGCACTGGCCACGAGGCTGGCCGCTCCGAGCAGAAGCTGGCGACGCTTCATTCTGTTCTCCTTTGAAGTTCACGATGCGAAGTCGTGGTGTGCCTTGAAGCACTTAACTCCCAGTGAAACGGTCAGCGAGTAAACATATCAACGGAATGAACAGAATTGAACACTAGAACCGGAGTGAAGTTGTCTTGGCTTCCGTCATTCGGCGGCCCCGACGTGAAGAGCCTGGCTCTGGGTGGAATCCCGGATATTGAGGCTGGGAGAGAGGCTCAGTCGCTGCAGCGCCGACACGCCCCGTCGCTGGGCTCCGATCCGGTTCAGGCACATCAGCAGCGCTTCGTGGCCGACGTCGTATTTTGGCGGTGCCACGGCGGTGAGGGGAACGGTACCCAGCGCCGCGATTTCGTCGTCGTACGCGATGATAGCCAAGTCCCCGGGGATGCGGACGCGGCGATCCTGGCAGGCGCTGGCGAACTGCAGCGCGTCCTCATCACTGTGCACGATCGCAGCGGTCACGTGCGACTCGGCGCACCAGTCGAGAATCCCTTCCACCACCAGGCGGTGCGCCTGTGGATCGTTCAGCGCACGCGAGACGGGGCGCACCATGGTGGAGTCCTGCGGGGTCCCGGCCCGCCGCATGGCGAGGTGGTAGCCCTCGATGACCTGGGAGGCAGTGGGAGTCTTCTCCCGGACGCACAAGGCAATCCTTCTGTGGCCGAGGGACAGGAGATGGTTGACCGCGATCTCCGCCCCGCGCACATGGTCGCTGCGTACGGATTCCAGGCGGCACTCTTCAGAAATGTCGTCGATGGAGCGTTCGACGACGACAACCGGCACCGCCGTCTCAGCCAGCAAGGCCAGGGTTTCAGTTCCGGCCAAGGAAACCTCACTGGGCGTAACCAGGATGCCGTCAACGCCGTGTTCAAACAGACGGCGAAGCTGGCGCCGTTCCTCGGCCCCGGAGTAGTTGGAAACCCCCAGCACCAGCCGAACTCCCGCTTCCTGGGCGGCCGCCTCCGCGCCCCGGATAACCCCGGGAAAATAGTACGACGCGGACGGGACGATCATGCCGACCGTCGCCAGCGGGCGGCTCCCGCCCGGCCGCCCTGACAACAGAGGAACGCTGCCGGGACCCGATGGTCCCCTGGGGTTCATGCCGGTCGCGCGACGCCGGCCGCTTTCAATGGCGGACCCGGCGACAGGGACGGCACCACCTCGGACGCGTTGCAGGAGCCCCTGCTCCGCGAGAGCTGCCAAGTCACGACGGACCGTCATCCCGGACGTTCCCATTCTTGCCGCGAAATCCTCAACGCTGAGGGAGCCGTGAAAAGCCAACTCCTTCAGAATCTGCAGGTGCCGGTCCTCGGGGAGCATGAGAGCCTCCGATCAAGTTCGCTTGTGTTTGATTTGTTCATTATGAACTAGAGCGGACGCTGGCTCCGAAAGTCAAGGCCAGTTGGGCCCGTGATAATTGGCCGCGCAGGAGATGTGCATTGTTGTTCAAATCAGCTACCAATGCTTGACCTCAGGTTCCTCAGGGACTTCTCCTTGAATCAGCGGACATTCATCGGAGGAGAAGAATTGATAGTGAAGTGGGCGAAAGGCTCGGCGGCGGCCGCCTGGTTGGTGAGAACTTCGTGAAAGCGAAGGTTGCGTTTTCTACGCTCGGCTGCCCGGAAGCGTCCCTCCAAGAGATTCTGGACATTGCGGCCACCTATGGGGTTCAAGGCTCGAACTCCGTTCCATGGCAGGACAAATAGTGCATGCTGGCTTATCGAGTGAAGAGCGCGGCTGGATCCGTAGGCGGATCAACGAGGCAGGGTTGCACGTCGTCTGCGTAGCCACGTACGTACGTGTGGGCGATCCCGGGCTAAGCGACGACCACGTACTCGGCGAGCTTGAGGCCCAGATGCTTCTCGCTCGTGACCTGGGAGCGGCAGGCGTCCGCGTTTTTCCGGGTGGGGCTGGCACGGATTCGGATGCACGCATCGCAAGGCGGCTCGCGGCGGCCGCCCTCTCCGCCCTGACATCCGGATATGGCTGGAAACGCACGACTCGCATCCCCGAGGAACGGACATCCGGCGGGTTATGACGCTATTGGACGAGATATGCCCCGGTCACGGCGTCCAAGTCATCTGGGACGTACTCCATCCGGCCGCTGCCGGTGAGCGCCCCGCCACGACGTTCGAAGCCATCGGCCCGTGGTTTGGCTATGCGCAACTCAAAGATGCCAACTTCGACGGACAGCTACGGCTCCTCGGTCAGGGCGACATTCCGTTGCACGAAATCCTCATTCTCCTCGAAGACCGAACCGAGTGGCTTTCATTGGAATGGGAGCGCCCATGGCATCCCGAACTCCCCGAACTGGCCGTGGCCTTGGCCGGAATGAGGCAGTGGTTTGAAAAACTGACGGGTCCTTAAGCAGAAGGCCATTTCCTGCATTCGCTGGATGATGACCGGAACATGTCAAGCTTCTTTGGCCCCGTTGGGGCGGGGTACGAGTGGCTCCACTTGCGCCGGCTTTTGGTCTGGCCCTGCGGGAGTGGCGTCCGACCGGATTACCGGTCCGTGTCGAATGCCTGAACCGGGGCTCACGGGTCGCGGGAGAGACCTGAGACCTATTCCTCTACTTCCGCGTGGACCATCTCGGTAGGCTCACCATTATGGAGAATTCAGAGTTGAGACCTGACACCGAAGTACTCAGCGTTCATGAGTGCTGGAAGTACCTTCGTTCCTCCTCCGTCGGCAGAATTGCGCTCGTCAGAGGCGACAGCCCGGAGATCTTCCCAGTCAACTACCTGCCTGACGAGGGGACAGTGATCTTCCGGACAGGACCGGGCACCAAACTGGATGCCGTCATGGCCGGGCAAGTGATTGCATTGGAAGCCGATGGTTTCAACACCTACGGCACAATTGCGTGGAGTGTCATCGTCAAGGGACTTGCCGAAATAGTCACGGAAGCTGAAGAACTGCAGGAATCTTCCGTTATGGAACTCTCGCCTTGGGAAGCCGGCGCCAAAAATCATCTGGTCCGGATTACGCCGGCGGAAATGAGCGGTCGCAGGTTCGTGATCAGCCCGCCATCCCAATGGTGGCCCCCACGCGATTCGTGACCGCTGGTCAGGCCGGCTGCCTCGGTCCTCGCCGACCATGGCTTCCCCGCATTGCCTTGTGCCTTGGGCTGCGTGTCCGGTGCCGAAGGGAGGACGCCGCTTCGTTCATGTCACTCGACCAACTGAAAATCCGGAAGATGGAGGACCAAAGACTCTGGGATCAATTCCCCATGCTTCGCATTCTGGAAGGGTCAAGCCGGTTCGGGCATGACCAGATTCCAGGACAAGGAGGTCAGGAATGTCGGACTTAATCAGGTGGTTCGATAACCGTCGCTCACCCATTGAGATGATCGAACGGCTATTCGAAGGTGATGTGGCAGCATCCGGGATCCGGGTCGAACAATTGGTTGAAGGCACCACCCTGGTGGTTCGCGCCGAACTGCCGGGGATCGATCCCGAGAAGGACGTTGAAATCACGCTTGGCGACGGGTTCCTTGAAATAAGGGCTGAAAGGCAGGAGAAGGAGGAGCAAAAGGACAAGGGCAGCTACAGAACGGAATTCCGCTACGGCTCCTTCGTCCGCAGGCTGCCAGTTCCGGACACAATCCAAAAGGACGACGTCTCCGCTTCATACAAGGACGGTGTTCTCGAAGTGAGAGCCCCGATTCCGGAAAGGGTCCAACCCTCCTCCGCTCACAAGATCCCGATTACACGGGAGTAGTACACACGGTCCAGATGATGGCCTGCCACGGGCGGGCCGTGACTTTCGGCCCTATTATCCGGAATCGCAACGGGTCACGCTAGCGGGAACGAAATCACCCCTATCGCGGGAGGAAAGTCATGGGCCGGGAAGCATCCGCTGCAAGGATAGTTGTTGGTGTTGATGGATCGGAAGCCTCCATAGAGGCACTGAGGCAGGCCCAGAGCCTTGCGGTGCCATTGGGAGCGCAAATCGAGGCCGTTGCCTACTGGGAGTTCCCTCAGGTCTATGGCGGCTATGTGGCCATGGGCATCGATGACTTCGAGGAAGGCGCCGGACAGGTCCTCAAGGAATCCTTGGAGAAAGCGTTCGGTCCGGGACTGCCGGACAACGTCGTCTCGCGCGTTGTCCGCGGTCAGGCACGGAATCCCTCATTGAAGCTAGCCGGGAAGCTGACATGATCGTTCTCGGCAGGCGTGGCCACGGAGGATTTGGCGGGCTGCTGCTCGGATCGGTCAGTTCAGCCTGCGTTGCCCACGCCCACTGCCCGGTCCTTGTTGTCCATGCTCCGGAAAAGAAGTGAACGACACCGACGGCGGAGAGAGGAGACGCCTGATGGCGCCCTTGTGGTCTCTGAGTCGCCTTCTCGCCGATCCAGCCGCTCAAATGCCGTGACATGCAGAAGCAAAATCGGCCCCCAGGAGAAACAAATGTCCATTCCCAACATGGATCCCAGCCCCTTTGACGATGTCCGGCACGTCACGGAGGAGCTTAGCGAGGAGCGTTGCTGGGAGCTGTTGTGCTCACAGGACACAGGCCGCTTCGGCTTCAACTACAAGAACAGGGTGATGATCCTGCCCGTCAGCTACCTCGTCCATGACCGGGCGATCTACTTCCGTACGTCCGCTGCCGGGACCATCGGTGACGCCGTTCCTCGCTTGAGTTCATCGTTCGAGATTGATGAGGCGCAGCCCGAGCGAAGCGAAGGGTGGTCGGTCCTGGTCAGCGGACCTTCCTCGCATGTGCAGGAACCGGAGCTGTTGACCTATCTTTGGGGACAGGCCATGGTAGAGCCCTGGGCAGGCGGAGCAAGGAATGACTTCATCCGGATCCACGCCGCGGTGGTGACTGGCCGCCACGTACACCTAGCCTGAATCCGGGTCCTGGCGCCAGGCGTCAACGGTGCTCTCCAGAGTGCCGGGCCTGCCCGAGTCGGGTTCGACGGCTGTGCTGTCGATTCCCGTGATGGCCTCGCCCGCCTTTTCCCCGGGAAGGAACCCCGCCCGCTATTTGCTCTTCTTGACCCGGCGTATGCGGGTAATGATGGTGGGGCACGCCAGCTGGGCAAGGACTGCGTGGGCGGTTGAGCCCAGCAGGAGACGCTTGATTCCGCCTCCGCCGCGGCTGCCAAGGACCAGCAGCTTCGCCGTCGATGCGGCTTCAGCGAGGGCCTGGACCGGTGGATCGGTGGCCAGGACCCTGTGGACGACGAGGTCGGGGTACTTTTCCGCCAGGCCGGCGACTGTCTCGGCGAGGACCAGCCGTTCTTCTTCCATGAATTGCTCGACGAAGCTGCCCTCAGGCAACCCCCTTTGCAACCAGGCGCCGGGTATCGGGTAGGCGTGCATGACGGTCAGTTCCTGTCCTTCACGGTCTGCCTCCGCGGCGGCGAATGCTACCGCCTGTGTTGATTCCTCCGAACCGTCCACTCCGACGATGACTCCGTGGCGGTTGTGCACCGTCTCTTCTCCGACGACGGCCACGGGGCAAACGGCCACGGAGGCGATCTGCAGGGCGCGGTCGGTCAGCCGGCCTCCGGGCCTGACATGGGTCCCGGAACCGATGACCACCAGGGAAGCCTTCTTGGACCTTTTGCGAAGGGCGTACCCTGGGGTGCCCGAAATCAATACCGTTCGAACTTCAACTTTCGGTTCCACCCCGGCTGCATGGGCTTTGGCCTTGATCAGAAGCTCTGTCGCGGCCTTGTTGGCCATCTCGTTGTAGGCAAAGGATTCGGCCATCCAGCGGTCATCCACCGCATGCACGAGTTGCACGGGCAGCTTCAAAGCCGCGGCCCGGTGCATTGCCCAAGTCACCGCGGCCTCGTTGGCCCCGGTGTCGTTGATGCCGACGACTATTGGCTCTTTCATGGCATGTCCGCTCTTCCTCGATGATGTCTTCGACCGTTGGGCTTCCACCTCAACTACCCCAGCTCTGCGGGTCCCATGGACTGGGAAGAGCTCGGACGCCACCGTATCTGCGGGGAGCCGAAGCGCCTCGTTGCCAGGTACGCCCCTGCGCCCATGATGGTGAATCCAATGATTCCGAGGGCCGGGGTGCGGGCCGCGACCCCGGTCAGGAGCACAAGGCATCCGACGACGGCGGCGAAGATGCCGAAAGCTGTGTGTCGGGACTTGGGACGCCCGGGCGTCGATCTCATCTTTGCCGCGAATTTCGGGTCATCGCGTTCCAGTTCCTGGGCGATCTGTTCCAGTGTCTTCTTTTCGTGCTCGGAGAGAGCCATCATCGGCCTCCTATGCCGGCGTGGGTGGAAACCATTGCTGCTAGAGCGGTTTGTCGAGCGGGACTGCTTCGAGGTATTCAGGGACCCTGGCGTTCCAGCCCAGCTCCCGCTTGATGCGGCGGCGCAGGGCATCGGAGGCCTCGGGTTCGCCGTGAGTGATGTAAGTCATGTGCGGGGCTTCATCCGCGGTGTGCATCCAACGAATGATTTCGTCGGCGTCGGCATGCGCGGAGAATCCTTCAATTTGTACGACCTCGGCCTGAATGGGGACGTCCTGGCCGTAAATCCTGAGTTCCTTTGCTCCGGCCGCCAGGTCGGCACCGCGTGTTCCTCCGGCCTGGTAGCCGCTGAGGATGATGGCGTTTTTCGGATCCGGCCATAAGCCTCAAGGTGGTGGAGGATCCTTCCCCGGTGAGCATGCCACTGGCGGAGATGATGACCATTGGCCCTCCCCTCAGGTTGAGAAGCTTGGAATCGTCTGCGGTACGTGACATGGTGGCCAGCTTGTACATGTCTTCGAACTCGTCCACGAGGAGGCGGTGTTCGTCCGGGTGTTGCCGGTACATATAGGACGCGTCGATGGCCATGGGGCTGTTCAGATAGATCGGAATGTCCGGAATGAGGTGCTTGCGGCGGAGCCGGGAGAGGTGGAGCATGAGGGTTTCCGCGCGGCCGACGGCGAACGCGGCGATCATGACAACTCCCCCGCGTTTGGCGACGCGGGACACCACCGCGCCAAGCTCAGCGGCCGCGTCCTGATCCGGGTGGCGTCGGTTGCCGTACGTCGATTCAGTGACAAGAATGTCCGCGGCCTCCAATTCCCGGGGAGGGAACATGAGGGGATCGTCGGCACGGCCCAAGTCTCCCGAGAAGTGTATGGAATGCCCGTCGACATTTATGTGGATCTGGGCGGCGCCGAGGATGTGTCCGGCTGGGAGGAAGGTGGCCTCGATGCCATCTCCCACTTCAAGCGGAGCATCAAAATCCCGCGGCTCGAATGAGTTCAAGGACCTGACCGCATCGGCCGCGGTGTAGACCGGAAGCGCGGGAACATGCACCGAGGAACCCGATGATCAGCGTAGCGGGCTTCCTCTTCTTGGAGGTGGCCACTGTCCGGCAGCAGCAGTTTGCATAGTTCACTGGTCCCGTGGGTGGCGTAGACCGGCCCGGTGAAGCCATCGCGCACCAGTGCCGGAACGTATCCGGTGTGGTCCAGGTGCGCGTGGGTGAGCAGCACCGCGTCGATGGAACCAGGGGCGACGGGAAACGGGATCCTGTTTCGGTCGCGGATACGTTTGTAGCCTTGGAAAAGACCGCAATCGACCAGGATCCGCGTGTCCCGGGATTCGAGGAGATAGCGGGAACCAGTAACAGTGTCGGTCGCGCCAAAAAACCGCAGGCGGGCCGGGTGATTGCTGTTCATGCTGGTCTCCTCGAAATTTGCAGTGCCGGGCATCCGGCGGTGGCCGGATGCCCGTTCCGGAATTGCACGGCTACGGGCCGGCATCACATGGTGGTGACGGTATTCCTCGGTGCTGGGCTTGATTGCAAAGGCCGTGACAACCAGGGCGACCGCGCCCGGAATCCACGCACTCCAGGCGGCCCCTGTCATGGAGGTGAAGCCTCCAAACCATGGCGCAAGGAGGAGGACGACGGCGAACACGGCTTGCGCCCACTCGGCAGCCGGCATTCCCGGCATGGCCAGGTTGGTGACCCCGGCGGCGACCAGCAGGACGCCGAGGATCACCATGAGGGCCGTGGACGATCCGCCTTGACTTGTCCACAGCACCGAGAGTGCGGCATAGGCGCCGGCGGCGATGACCGTCCAGTCCTGCCAACGGGTCCACTTCTTCATCTAGATCGTGCTCCTTTGATCGGTTTGGGCTATTTGATGGCCGCCCCGGCTGGGCCGGGACGGGTTCGGGGTGCTCGGCCGCTTCGGGTTCGTGCACGACGAGAACTGGACAATGGGCATGGACGACACATGCCGCGCTGACAGAACCAAGCAGCATGATCTTGTCCTGCCCGGTTTGCCTGGCCATGGTGTTCCTTTCCGTTCCCGCGGTTTCTCTAAGAATGGGCAGAAAATCAGCTGCCAAACAGGGCCGAAAGTCATGGCCCCGGCTTGGGTCCTTCGGCCCTTGTTTGCCGTTGGCGGGCAGTGAACAATGACATAGCCGGGAAACATGCCGGACCGGCGGGACCGCGGCCACGGGCTGCCCGACAGGAGGATCATGGAACGCCCAGTATCACCCCAAAGCGACGCCCGGGTCCTTGGCGCGCCGCCTATCCGTGTCTATGTCCTGGACGACCATGAGCTTGTCCGCCGGGGACTGCAGGAGCTGCTCGAAAGCGAAGGCTTTGTGGTGGTGGGCATGTCCGGTTCCGCGGAGGAAGCCGCACGGCGGATTCCCGCTTTGCGCCCCGACGTGTCAGTGCTAGACGCCCGCTTGCCCGACGGCACGGGCATCGAAGTGTGCCGGGAGGTGCGCTCCGTGGACCCCACCCTGAATTGCTTGATACTGACCAGCTACGACGACGAACAAGCCCTGCGGGGAGCCGTCCTTGCCGGTGCGGCCGGGTACGTCCTCAAGGAAATCGGCGGTACCGACCTGATAGGTGCGCTCCGCCAGGCCGCGCGCGGTGAGTCGTTGTTTGATGCGTCAGTGAAGGCGAAGATCATCCAGGGACTCACAGAGCCCCGGCGTGTGGATCCCAGGGTCGCCTCATTGACACCCCAGGAGAGGCGGGTCCTCGATCTGGTCGGACAGGGCCTGACAAACCGGCAGATCGGGGAACTCATGCAGCTCGCCGAGAAAACGGTGAAGAACTACGTGTCCTCGATGCTGGCAAAGCTGGGATTCGAACGTCGCACCCAGGCAGCCGTCTATATTGCCCACGGACCGGAAACGGACACCGGACCCGTCCGTTGACGGACCAGCAGACGGGAAACTCAGTGGGCCGGAACCGACCACACCAAGGTAGTCCCCTTCGTTGGGGCGCTGGTCACCTCAAACGAACCACGCAACTCCGAGGCCCGCTGTTCCATGTTCACCAGACCATTTCCGGGGACGGCATCCCTGAAGCCCCTGCCGTCGTCTTCGATGATCAAGGTCAGCATGCCGTCTTCCACGGACACTGAAACGCTGATTGCCTCGGCCTCGGAGTGACGGACCGCATTGCTGAGGCCTTCGGAGATGACCGCCAGCGCGTTGGTGACTGTTCCGTCGTCGAGCACTGAATCGACCGTCCCCGTGAGCGTGAGGTGGGGGGCGAAGGGCAGGGACCTGGTGGCAGTGCGGACAGTCTGCAGTATCCGGCTGCTCAGCAACTCCTGCTCGCCGGAAGAGCGCAACGAGTAGATGGTGTTGCGGAGGTCCCTGATGGTCTCATCCAGTTCAGCCGTGACCGCATTGATCCGGGTCAAGGCAGGTTCGCCTGTAGTGAACCGCCGCAGGCTTTGGATGCTGAGTCCGCGGCGAAAAGGCGCTGGATGACGAGGTCGTGCAGGTCCCGGGCAATGCGGTCCCGATCCGAGAAGACCACCAGCTGTTCACGGAGCCGGTGAATCCGGTCAAGCTCCAGGCCCAAGGCCACGTGTGAGCCGAACACGGCCCCCATCTCCACATCCGTCTTAGCGAACGGCCCGTTCCAGGGGCCCGAACCAGAAACAGAAGTCCGTGATGGGCGCCCTGTGCACTGAGATCTATCGCCAGGAGTTTTCCCTTGGACAAGCCGTCAGCCAGTCCAAGGATGTCTCCGGCCTCGTCCATGCAGGCGGGCATCCCGGTGGCGGCGACCGACCTGATGACGGCGGAATCCATGGGCAGGATATTTCCGGCGAAATGTGCGCTCTCCGTTCCCGCGGCACCCGCGACGCAGTACGAATCCACCCTCCATCTGGAACGAGAATCAGGGCCAGCTGGGAACCGGATTCCCGGAGCGCCCTGTCGGCTATCTGGTCAAGCCCGACATTTTCCGGCTCCGAGGTCCGGTCGTCGCCGAGCATCCGGCCGGTCACATCCATGCATGCTTCGAGCCAGGACGCGCGGCGGCGGGCGTCCTCATAGAGGCGGGCGTTCTCGATGGCCACGCCGGCAGCAGCAGCCAATGCGACGGCAAGATCCTCGTCTTCGGGAGTGAAATCGCCACCCCCTCTTTTTCCGTCAGGTACAGATTGCCGAAGACGACGTCCCGGACCCGCACCGGGACACCAAGGAAAGACTTCATGGGTGGATGGTTTGCAGGGAATCCGTATGACTTCGGATGCTGGTGCAAATCATGAAGACGGAGGGGCGCGGGTTCGCTGATCAGCAGGCCGAGGACCCCGTGCCCGGTGGGCAGCGGGCCGATGCGGCGTGCAAGGTCCTCGTCGATCCCGACTGTGACGAAGTGGCTCAAAGACTTGTTTTCGCCGATGACTCCCAACGCGCCGTAGCGGGCATGCAGTAGCCGGCACGCGGACTTGACCACCCGGTCCAGAACGGCTTCCAGGCTCAAGTCTTCGGCGACGGCCACCACCGCTTCCAGAAGCCCCGCATCTGCTCCTGGGCATCCAGGAGTTCTCCGGCCCTGGCCAAAAAGTCCCTCAGCAGGTCTTCGATCCGGGTTCCCGTGACATGAAGGCGATCAGGCCGCACAGGATCTGGAAGAGAGCCGTTCATTTACTGCCTTTCGAGCGGTGCAGCCCACACGGGGCAGGTACCCGTGTCGTGGCAGCTGGCGTATCCGATGCCAGACTACTCCCCGAGTCTCGCGTTCGCCCAGACGCCCTTGAGGCGCGGGTCTTTGTGCCCTGTTTCCAGCTCACTCCCGGGCGTAGCCTCTCCGTCATGACGAACAAACCATCAACCCCGGAACCGGAGGTCCTGCAACCTCAGCAATGCTGGGAGCTCATGCGCGGCGTCTCGGTGGGACGCCTCGCAGTGTGGGTACTAGACCATCCAGACATCTTCCCGATCAACTACAAGGTTGACCATGGCACCCTCGTTTTCCGGACCGCAGAAGGGACCAAGCTCCACTCGGCCCTGGGCGAAACACCGGTTGCGCTGGAGGCCGACGGCGTCAACCCGGACACCGGGGTGGCGTGGAGCGTGGTCGTGAAAGGTCACGCTGTTGCCATCAAGCTGACCCAGGAGGTGCTCGATACGGTCGGGCTGCTCCTTTTCCCTTGGCAAGCGGGCCGCAAAGACCACTTCGTCCGCATCGTTCCGACGTCGATTACCGGACGCCGCTTCACCGTCACCCCTCCCCTGACGTGGTGGAGTCCCCTGGATGACGCAACGCGCGCCGGACTCGAATGACGGCGTCGCCCGGCGGCCTAAAGCCCCTAACGACGGCGGACAGCCGCCGGTAGCGTCATGGTCATGAACCCTCAATCGACGGATGAAATCGAAAGTCTGAGTCCAGACGAATGCTTTGAATTGCTTGGCCAAGCAGCCGTTGGCAGGCTAGCCGTCATTGTCGAGGACCATCCGGACATTTTCCCGTGAACTACGTCGTGGACCACGGATCAATCGTCTTCCGCACAGGCACCGGCACGAAATTCTGGAACACGATGCGCCATCCCTGCGCGCTCGAAATCGATGGTTTCGATGCGGGCACCGGGAAGGCCTGGAGCGTCGTCGCCAGAGGGCAGGCGCACTTCATCGTCGACCTGCGTGAAAAGGCGGCAGCCGATGCCCTCCACCTGGATCCCTGGCAGCCGGGCAGCAAGAGCCACTATCTGCGTTTGACCTTGGATGCCCTCACTGGTCGACGGTTCAAGGCCACCCGGCCCGATATCTGGAACACTCCCCTGTGGGATGCGCGCTCCGAGCTGTTCCACTGACTTTTGCTGCCGGCGTCGCCGACGGTACCTCTTGCCCTAGCTTGATGGAGCATCATGAAAGCACTCGTCTATGGCGGACCCGGACAAAAGTCCTGGACGGACGTCCCTGATCCCCACATCGTCAACCCCACCGACGCCGTCGTCCGCATCGATACCACCACAATCTGCGGGACGGACCTTCATATCCTCAAAGGCGACGTTCCGGCGGTCCAGGAGGGACGGGTCCTCGGGCATGAGGGCGTCGGAACGGTCACCGAAGTGGGTTCGTCCGTCACCGGGCTCAGGACCGGAGACCGCGTCCTCATTTCCTGCATCAAGTCCTGCGGACATTGCGGCAACTGCAAGAAGGGCCTCTACTCGCACTGCTCCGGGGAGGAGGGCCAAGCAGGAACCGGTTGGATCTTTGGCCATCTCATTGACGGCACCCAAGCCGAGTACGTGCGTGTCCCCTACGCGGACAACTCGCTCTACAAACTGCCCCACGGGGTCACCGATGACCAAGCCGTCATGCTCTCGGACATCCTGCCCACGGCGTTCGAAATCGGAGTCCAAGCCGGTCGCATCAAGCCAGGCGACGTCGTCGCCGTCGTCGGAGCGGGCCCATCGGCCTCGCCGCGATAGCCACATCAGGCCTCCACGGCGCCGCCACAATCATCGCCATAGACCCGGACGAAGGGCGCCTTCTCCGGGCCGGGAGTTCGGCGCAACAGGGGTCGTGAACCCCTCCGGTCCTGCTTGGATCAGCGACGTCATGTCCTTCACCGACGGCGCAGGAGTGGATGTCGCCATCGAAGCAGTCGGGATCCCGGACACCTTCGATATGGCCTTGCGGCTCGTGCGCCCCGGCGGGAATGTGGCCAACATCGGCGTGCACGGAAAGTCCGTTGAACTGCGCCTCCAGGACCTCTGGATCCGCAACATCAACATCAGCATGGGCCTCGTCAACACCAACACGACGCCGATGCTCCTCCGCCTGGTGGCCCAGCACAAGATCCCCGCCGAGAAATTCGCGACGCACCACTTCACCCTGGGACAGATCATCGATGCTTACGACACTTTCTCAAGGGCGGCTGAAACACACGCCCTGAAGGTCATCCTCAGCCGGGAATCCCACCACTAGGCAACCGTTGCTGAAGCTCCTTCCCCGAATCGGCACCCAAGAGCGGCGGCTCCCATGGCCACAATTCTGCGCTTTCCGCTCGTCGCGGCCACACTCCTCGTAGGAGTGTGCGTCGGGGTACTGTGGGGCCTCGGTCAAATGCCAGCGGCACAGGCAATAGCGACTATCTATGCGCTAACCGTGGCCGCGTACCGTGCCGTGTCCATGATCAGGGATCTCTTCCGGGGACGGTGGGGCATCGACCTGTTGGCGGTGACGGCCATCGCCAGCACCCTCGTGGTCGGAGAATACCTTGCCTCCCTCATCATCGTCCTCATGCTCACGGGAGGAGACGCCCTGGAGGAATTTGCCCACGGAAGGGCTACGCACGAACTGAAAGCCCTCCTTGAGCGGGCTCCGCGGACCGCGCACCGCGAGACCCGGGCAACCCGGTGGAAGAGGTTCCCGTGGGGAGCATCCGTTCCGGAGACACACTGTTGGTCAAACCTCCGAAATCGTCCCAGTGGACGGTCTCTTGCTCTCCCCTGCCGGGACTTTCGATGAATCCTCCTTGACTGGCGAAAGCCTGCCGGTCGAGCACGGCAAGGGCGACCCCGTCATGAGTGGATCGGTTAACGGCGACGAAGCCGTTCGCGTTGTTGCACGTGCCACCGCTGCAGACTCCCAGTACAGCCGGATCGTGGCCCTGGTCCAAGAAGCCGCGGCGAGCCGCGCCCCCACCGTCAGGCTTGCGGACCGATACGCCGTTCCCTTCACGATATTCGCCTTCCTGCTGGCAGGAATCGCATGGTACTTCAGTCACGATCCGGAACGGTTTGCCCAGGTGCTCGTCGTTGCGACACCGTGTCCCTTGTTGATCGCAGCACCTGTGGCGTTCCTTGCCGGCACCAGCCGGGCAGCCCACTCGGGAATCATCATCAAGAATGCCGGCACCCTCGAACAACTCGCCCGCGTCAGGACGGCGGTCTTCGACAAGACCGGGACACTGACGCACGGCCGCCCCGCGCTGCACGCCATACAGGTTTCCGCGACCGCCACGCCAGGCATGTCAGCCGATCGGATACTGCAACTCGCAGCGTCCGCTGAACAGTCGTCCTCGCATGTGCTGGCAACCTCCGTGATTGATGCAGCACGGACGCGCGCCTCCATCTGTTGCCCGTCACCAGCGCCAACGAGCACGCGACCCAGGGGGTCACGGCAGTCTGCGGAAGCCAGACTGTAAAGGTGGGCAAAGCTGCCTTCGTCGGCCCAGCCACAAGCGGCTTCGAGAAGGCAGACGTGGCCAGCGGACAACTTGGGATCGCCGTCGGCGTGGACGGGCACTTCGCTGGAACGCTGATCATGAGCGACCCTTTGCGGGAAAACGCGGTGGCCACCCTGGCCCAGCTGCGACGCCTCGGGTGCGGGAAACCATGCTCCTGACTGGCGACACCCGTTCCACTGCCTCACATATTGCGGCCGAAGCCGGGATAACCCGGGTCCTGGCCGATTGCCTGCCTGCCGACAAGGTGGCCGCCGTCGCCGAATTGAACGACCGACCGGTCCTGATGGTCGGTGATGGAGTCAACGACGCACCTGTCCTCGCCGCGTCCGACGTCGGTGTAGCAATGGGTGCCCGGGGAGCAACCGCGGCCAGCGAATCGGCCGACGTCGTCATCATGCTCGATGACCTATCCAAGGTGGCCGCTGCCGTTGACATCGGCCGGCACACCATCCACATCGCCCGCACCAGCATCTGGACAGGCATTCTCCTTAGCGTGGGGTTGATGGCCGCGGCAGCATACGGCTTCGTCCCGGCGGTTGCCGGGGCTCTCCTGCAGGAGTTGGTAGATCTCGCGACCATCTTGAATGCCCTCCGGGCCTTGGGGCACAGCCGAAAACCGGGGGTCGATTCGCCAGGGCGTGTCCCCCTTGACCGGCTCCGAAAATTGGACCGCGACTTTCGGCCCTAGCCTGCCGGCCGCCCGCCCGACAGGGTGGAGCAACCAAGGCCGGTTGCTTCCGCCCGGCGGCTATGTTTGCACAACCGGGCGGGTTATCAGCGTCGGGCACTGGACGTTGAGCAGCACATGCTGAGCCACAGAGCCGACGAGCACGCGGGCACCGCCTCTTCCTTTGCAGCCCATGACCAGCAGCCGTGCACGGGTACTGGCATCCAGGAGCGCTTCGGCCGGCGCACGCTCAAAGTCCAGGATCTTGAGTATGGCCAAACCCGGGTGCCGCCCCTCCAGGCCGTGGACCGATTTGGACAACAGCGCGTGCCCATCGAGTCCAGGTTCTGCAGGCCCGGTCCCGCGCACTGATCTCCCGGACGGTGCAGGAGCGCGGCCGCTACCGGCATGGACGATCACGAGTTCCTGCCCCATTCGCTGCGCCTCGTCAGCTGCACACTCGACGGCGAGTTCGGAGTCCCGGGAACCATCGACACCAACTACTACGCCGGATGACTCGCGCGTTGAGGGGGCTGGCACAATCGCGACGGCGCAATGGCTGATGACCGCGATCTGAAAGCTGACCGAACCGAATCCTTCGCCGTGGTTGCCGGGCGTCTATCGGTTCCCACGACGACCATTTCCGCATCCGCAGAAAGCTTGCGCATGGTTTCGGCGGGCTCTCCGGAACTCAGTGTCGTCACTACCTCCAGGGAGGGAAACCGTGCGGCGACCCGCGCTGACTCGCCTTTCAGCAGGTCCTTTGCTTCTGCAGTCGCCCCATCGTGGAGGGCCTTCTCCGGGAACGCCCATGGCTCAGGAACGGCATGGACCAGGTTGAGCTGAAGACCAAGATCACGGGCCCGTTCGGCAGCCCAGTCCGCGGCAGCACTACCGACCACGGACCCATCGACACCAACGAGGATCTTTGTCTTCACGAGCCCACGTGCCTTCCCGGAACCAGCAGCAATCTCCCCCAGTTTCGTCGGCTGCGTCGTTGACCTGCAAGGGCCGTAAGACCCTCCCCGCGAGCGCAATTTCCGGGTTATGTTCCTCGAGGGGTATCGCGTTCCATGGTCGGGTGCCGCGTGGTCTTCCTGAAAGGACGTCAGAGTGCTGATCCTCGTATTGAATCCAGGTTCCTCATCCTTGAAGTACCAGCTACGGCGCCTCGGACCATCTGACCCGAGTCCCGGTATCCTGCTGGAACGGCCATCAACAGCCCGCAAGAGGGCACGCTGGATCCAGTCTTCCTTGGAAACGTGTTCGAGGTGGTCGATGCCGCCATTCGGGACATTACGGGCGGGGAACGCCCTGACGCCATCGGACACAGGGTGGTCCACGGCGGGGATCGCTTCAGTTCTCCGGTCCGTGTTACCCAGACCGTCATGGATGACATCCAGGAACTTGTCGAGTTTGCGCCGCTCCACAACGCGGCCAGCGCGACGTGCATGCGTGCCGCGGCCGCCCGTTGGCCGCGCACGCCCCAGGTGGCCGTATTCGACACGGCCTTCCACCGCACGATTCCCGACCATGCCTCCCGCTACGCCGTTCCGGACGAGCTGCATACGAAATACGGGATCAAGCGTTACGGTTTCCACGGGATCTCCGTCGAGATGGCTTGCCGCCATACGGGGACGTACCTCGGTGTCCGCCGGCGCCTTGAATGCGGTGGTGGCGCACCTTGGCAATGGCGCCTCGGTTACCGCCGTACGGGAGGGCCGCAGCGTCGACACGTCCATGGGCATGACCCCCTGGAGGGGTTGGTCATGGGCACCCGTTCCGGCGATCTGGATCCGTCCATTGTCACCTTGCTGCAGCGCCGCGGCCTCGGACCGGATGAAATCGACGAGCTCCTCAACCATCGGGCGGGCCTTCTGGGCCTGGCCGGATCGGCTGACATGCGCGCAATCCAGGACGCCGCACGGCAGGGTGACACCCGTGCGATCCTCGCTTCGGACATGGCCGCCTACCGGCTGGCCAAGTACATCGCCGCTTACAACATGGTGGTCGGCGGGGCTGCTGCCCTGATCCTTACCGGGGGCATTGGCGAACATTCCAGCCGGTTCAGGTCCCAGGTTGTGTCGCGGCTAGGGCCCCTCGGCCTCTTTGTCGACGAAGCCAGGAACCGCTCCGCCGAGACCGGCGTCCGCGTCATCAGCACCGACGCATCGGCTTTTCCGGTCCTGGTGGTCCCGAGCGACGAGGAACGCGCCATCGCCGAGGCGACGGCCGCCGTCGTGCTTTCGGACGAATCGGCGATTCGATGCGTCAACGAAGAGTGACCGATGGACGCCCTGGCGCAATCCCGGCAACGGGAGCGCTGAAGCGGGCGGCGCGGCGCGAGATGTGGTGGGTATCCGGCCGACGGCGCACCGGCGTCGGAAGCTCCGGCAGCTGCTGCGCGGCCCGGGCGAAGAACCATTGCTTGGCGACTTCCACCATGACCATGTAGACGACGATCATTCCCAGTAGCGACAGGAAGAACGGCACCGGCAATGGATCGAAGCCCAGCAGGCCCGCCAGTGGTGACAACGGCAGGAAGATCCCGCGGCCACCACTCCCAAGGATGCAGTCAACAGACCAGCCGAAGGGCGGCTTCGCAGGAACGGGACCCGCCGGGTCCGGATGGCGAAAATGATGAGGGTCTGCGTGGCGATGGATTCGATGAACCAGCCTGCCCGGAACTCCCCCGGGACCGCGTTAAAGACGAACAGCATGAGCGCGAAGGTCGCAAAGTCGAAGAGTGAACTGATCGGCCCGAAGAGGAACATGAAGCGCCGTATGAACGCGATGTTCCAATGCGATGGTGCCAACAGCTGTTCCTTGTCCACGCGGTCGCCCGGGATGGCCAATTGGCCGCTGTCGTAGAGCAGGTTGTTGAGCAGGATCTGCCCCGGCAGCATGGGAAGGAAGCTCAGTACCACCGACGCCGTGGCGGCGCTGAACATGTTTCCGAAGTTGCTGGACGTACCCATCAGCACGTATTTGATGGTGTTCGCGAAGATCCTCCGGCCCTCCATCACGCCCTCGGCCAGGACTCCCAGGTCCTTTTCCAAAAGCACTATGTCGGCGGCGTCCTTGGCGACGTCGGTGGCGCTGTCCACGGAGATCCCGATGTCGGCTTTGTGAAGGGCCAGGGCGTCATTCACACCGTCGCCCATGAAGCCCACCGCTCCGCCGCTTTGGCGCAGCAGGGTGATGATCCGCGCCTTCTGCTCGGGCGAGACGCGGGCAAAGATGGTGGCTTCCCGGGCGGCCGCGGCCAGCTCGGTGTCTGACAATACGTCCACGTCGGCGCCGGTCAGGGTTCCGCCCGAAATCACGCCGAGTTCGGAGCATACTTTTTCGGCGACTTTGGCGTTGTCCCCGGTGGCGATCTTGACGGAGATACCCAGCGTGGCCAATTGTTCCAGGGACGCTCCCGCGTTTGCCTTGGGCCGGTCGAGGAAGACGAGGAAGCCTGCCAGGACGAGGTCCCTTTCGTCAGCAGGCGTGATGTTACTCATCCCCGTGGCTGGACGGGTAGCCACCGCGACGACGCGCGATCCGGCGTCGAACTGTTCGTCCAGCATGGCCTGCACGTTGGGCGACGTCGGCCGGCAGAGGGCGAGCACGTCCTCGGGGGCACCCTTGGTGACCAGGCGTGCGGGGCCGCCGGCTTCCCGCACCAGAACGCTGGTCCGGCGGCGCTGGTGGTCGAAGTCGATCAGGTCGAGGCGCTCAAAGCGGGTGGGATCAAACGGTGCCGCACCCGAGCTTTCCCATAATGCGGCATCCAGCGGATTCTGCCCGGCCGTGGATTGCTTGGCCTCGGAGTAGTCGGTTTCGGTGGCCAGCAGACCCAAGGTGAGGAGTTCGGCGTCGGAGACGTCCGGGGAGGCGGGCAGCGCGCCGATGAAGCTGATGCGCCCCTCGGTGAGGGTGCCCGTCTTATCGGTAACCAGGATGTCCATGTCGCCCAGGTCCTCGATGCAAACCAGCCGTTTGACCAGGACCTTCCGCCGGGCCAGCTGGCGGGTGCCGGTAGCGAGGCTGGTGCTCACGACGGCGGGCAGCAGCTGCGGAGTGATGCCGACGGCGATTGCCAGGGAGAACAGCAGAGACTCGATCAGCGGGCGCTGCAGGAGCAGGTTCGCGATGAAGATCAGCGTGGTGAGCCGATAGCCACCTGCAAAAGCAGGAACGAGAACCTCTTCAGCCCGAGCTGGAACTCGGTCTGGGGTTGCCGTTCTCCCAGGCCCAGGGCGATACGGCCGAATTCGGCGCGGCCGCCCGTGGCTACGACGACGCCCGTGCAGCCGCCGGACTGGATGACGGTTCCCATGAAGACGCAGGATGCGAGGTCCCCCAGGGACGATCCGGGTGCCACGGGGGCGTGATCTTTGCCGGCCGGCAGGACTCCCCGTCAGGATGCTTTCGTCGCAGAGGAGGTTCTTAGTGCTCAGGAGGCGGATGTCGGCGGGGATGATGGCGCCCAGGCTCAGGTGTACGACGTCGCCCGGCACCAGAGCGGTGACGTCCACCTCCTGCGTGGTTCCGTCGCGCAGCACGACGGCGCGGTGGGTTACCCGGGAATGCAAGGCTTCGGAGGCCGTTCGGCGCGGAATTCATTGGTGAAGCCCAAACCCACGCTGACCAGGAGGATCACGCCGATCACGATCGAATTCGTGGCATCGCCCAGGAAGAGGGAAAGCCCTGCCGTAATGATCAGCAGGATGAGGATGGGGCTGGCGAACTGCCGGCCCAATACCGCCCAACCGTTGGCCCGGTGCGTCCGGACGGCGTTCGGGCCGAGTTCTGCGAGGCGTTCCGCGGCTTCTTTGTTTGTCAGGCCGGCTGGGCTGGAGCCCAGATGTTCGAGCACTTGGTCCGGGGGAAGGCATGCGGCCTCGTTGATCGGCAGCTGCATGCGGTGCCGCTCCTTGACGTTGAGATCTGACATGCCGTATCCGTTCGAATGCGTTGCCTGAGGGAGTCGCCCTTGGGATAAGGGTACGGCTTGGGGAGGGAGGACGAGTGCCGTGGGTTGGGCTGTGTCGAGCGGTTGGAAATGGCTACGTGGAGTTGTGATAGCAGCCTCGCAGCGGCGCGGCCTAGGGCCCTATGGCCCTAACCGCCCCGGTGGTGCATCTGACACCGTGAAGACCAGAACAGTCCAGACGCCAGAAACGCGTGCATTCCACGCCGTCGAACCCGGAAGAGGCAAGCCCATGGAAACCGGAACCCCGTCACCGGCGCGTCGGCCGAAGACTTCGAGCTGTTGAACCGGTACTGGTCCGCGGCCAATTACCTCACGGTGGCCCAGATCTACCTTCAGGAAAACCCTCTACTGAGAGAGCCCTTGCTCCCGCGCCACATCAAGCCCCGGCTCCTTGGCCACTGGGGAACCAGCCCCGGGCTGTCGTTGATCTATGCCCATTTGAACCGCCTGATCAGGCGAACCTCAGCGGAAGTCTTGTTCGTCGCTGGTCCAGGCCACGGCGGTCCCGCCGTCGTCGCCAACGTCTATCTTGAGGGCACCTACTCGGAGATCTATCCCAAAGTGGGGATGGACCTCCAGGGACTCCGGCGCCTTGTCCGGCAATTTTCGACGCCGGGCGGGATCGCGAGCCATGTCGGTCCGGCCACTCCCGGATCCATCCACGAAGGGGCGAGCTTGGCTACTCCTTGATGCACGCCACGGGCGCGGCCATGGACAACCCCGGACTGATTGTCGCTTGCGTCATCGGCGATGGCGAAGCCGAGACCGGCCCGTTGGAGGCTTCATGGAAGGCGCCATCCTTCCTCAATCCGGCCCGCGACGGCGCCGTGCTACCGATACTCCATCTGAACGGATACAAGATCTCGGGACCGACTGTCCTGGGCCGCAAATCCCATGAGGACGTCGAAGCGCTGCTCAGTGCCCATGGCTGGGATCCGGTGACCGTCTCCGGCGAGGGCCCGGTGCTTGTCCACCGCGCATTGGCCTCCGCGATGGACGAGTCTCATGGGCGCATCCGCGAACTGCAATCCAAGGCGCGTAGCCAGGGCGTGCACGGCCCAGCGCGATGGCCTGCCATCATCCTGCGGACGCCAAAAGGGTGGACCGGGCCAGCCATGGTGGACGGGCTTCCCGTCGAAGGAACCTTTCGCTCCCACCAAGTGCCCTTGGCAAACGTTCGCGAGAATCCCGAACACCTGGCGCAGCTTGAGGCCTGGATGCGCTCCTACCAGCCGGAAACGCTCTTCGACGACGCGGGCCGGCTCGTCTCCGAACTGGCCGCGCTTGTTCCGGAGGGCAGTCTTCGCATGGGCGCAGCCCGCGCGGGCCGCGCGGGCCGGGCGGGACAGGGACTGTCCTTGAGATCCCCGGGCTGGAACAGTACGCGGTACCGGCGGCCCCGCGCGGGTCGGTCGTCCACGAAACCACCCGGCCGCTAGGGGAACTACTCCGGGATGTCTACATCGCTACGGCCCCGGATCCGCGGTTCCGGCTCTTCTGCCCGGACGAAACCAACAGCAACCGGCTCGGGGCTGTCTTCGAGGCCACCGACCGTTGCCTCCTGGAACCGGCCAGGGCCGGCGATCATGCCGTGGCCGAGGACCATGTCTCGCCGGGAGGCAGGGTCATGGAAGTCCTGTCCGAACACCTGTGCCAGGGTTGGCTGGAGGGATACCTCCTTTCGGGCCGCCATGGACTGTTCGCCAGCTATGAGGCTTTCGCGATGGTCAGCGCGTCGATGACCGTCCAACACGCCAAATGGCTCCAGCATGCGAGGGAACTTGAATGGCGTGCCCCCGTGCCGAGCCTGAACATACTCCTGACCTCCACCTGCTGGCGCAACGACCACAACGGATTCAGCCACCAAGGGCCCGGACTGATCGATACGGTGCTGTCCCTGTCGGGCACCGTCACCCGCGTCTACCTGCCACCGGACGCAAATACCCTCCTCGTCACTGCCGACCACATCCTTCGCAGCAAGGACTACGTCAATCTGGTGGTCGTAGACAAACAACCGCACCCGCAGTACCTCACCCTGGAGGAGGCGAGGCGCCACGCCGAGGCAGGAGCGTCCATCTGGTCTTGGGCCGGAAACGAGCAGCCCTTCGGCGGCGAGCCGACGGCGCCCGGGCTGTGCCGACGGCGCCCGGGCTGTGCCCGACGGCGCCCGGGCTGTGCCCGACGTCGTCCTGGCCTGTGCAGGGGACATCCCCACCCAGGAGACGCTGGCCGCAGCCTGGTTGCTGCAAGAACATCTGCCCGGACTCGTGGTCCGCGTTGTCAACGTCATGGATGCCATGGTCCTCCCGCCCCGCGACGCCCACCCCCATGGACTCTCCAGTGAGAAGTTCGAAGAGCTGTTCACGGCAGACCGAGAAGTCATCATGGCCTGGCACGGCTACGCCCGGCCCTGCACCAACTCCTGCATGGAAGACCCCGCCCGGAACGGTTCCATGTCCGCGGCTACAACGAACAAGGAACCACAACCACCCCCTTCGACATGGTGGTCCTGAACAAAATGAGCCGCTACCACCTGGTCCTGGAAGCGTTGCGTCGCATTCACCGGCAGGTCGGAGGCGCGGACGAACTGGTCGACTTCTGCCGCAGGCAGCTGGATGCACATGCGCGATACATCCGGGAACACTTCGAAGACCTCCCGGAAATACGGAACTGGTCCTGGACGCCGCACCTTCCCTAGCGGGAGGAAAAGGAAGGTGCCGTCGAGGAGAAGTGCGGAAAACTGTGACCCAACAACCAGCCCTGAACCATCCCGGTGCCGAGGTGGGCCGCTCGCCCGCTGGATCCGGGTTGTCCAACGCCGAGGTCCTGGCCCGGACGGAAGCAGGACTCGTCAACACCGTTTCGGAGGCTCCAAGCAGAACGCTCGGGCAGATCTTCCGGGCAAACCTCCTGACGCTGTTCAACGTGATCGTGGGCTGCAGCTTCGGCCTGCTGCTTCTTCTGGGCCAGTGGAAGGATGCGCTCTTTGGGCTGGCAGCCGCGGGCAATATCCTCATTGGTGTCGTTCAGGAATACCGGGCCAAAAAGTCACTGGATCGACTCGCGATTCTCGACGCCTCCCCGCACGGGTGGTTCGCGACGGCACGGCGCAGGATGTTGACCTGCAAGACGTCGTCCGCGACGACGTGCTCGTGCTGCGAGTCGGCGACCAGGTGCCCGCGGATGCTTCCATCATCGACGGCGAAGGCCTGGAACTTGACGAATCGCTCCTCACCGGCGAATCACATCCCGTGAGCAAGGGACCGGGATCCGAAGTGCTCTCCGGCTCCAGCGTCGTCGCCGGGAACGGCAGGGCCCGGGTGGTCCGGGTCGGCGCCGACTCCTTCGCCAGCAAACTGACCGCCGAGGCCAAACGCTTCTCTATGGTCAACTCCGAGATCCGCAATAGCCTCAACAGGATCCTCCGTTGGATCACCTGGCTGTTGCCGCCCGTCATGATTCTTGTCATCAACGGGCAAATGCAGGCGAGCGGTGGTTGGGAGCAAGCCATCACAACCGGAAGCTGGAGGACCGCTTCCGTGGGGCGGTCGCCAGCGTCATAGCCATGATCCCGCTGGGCCTGGTGCTCCTCTCCAGCGTCGCTTTCGCTGTCGGCGGCCTGCGGCTGGCCCGTCAGGAAGTCCTGATCCAGGAGTTGGCGGCCGTTGAAGGCCTCGCTCGTGTGGACGTGTTTTGCCTGGACAAGACCGGCACCCTCACCGAAGGCAAGCTCGTGTTCGACGGCGTCCACGAGGCCGGTCCGTCGCCGCAACCCGGGTGGAGGGAGGTTCTGGGCTGGTTCGGGACCGACCCGCAGGCCAATGCCACCGCCCGGTGCCTTGCCGATGCCTTCCCCTCGGGCACCAGCCTTCGCCCGAGCTCGACGGTGCCGTTTTCTTCTGCACGGAAATGGAGCGCCGTCAGCTTCGGCTCAGACCAATTCGTCGGCGGCACCTGGGTGCTGGGCGCTCCGGAGATTGTCCTTCGCGAAGACACCCCAGGCACAGCTCGCATTGTTGGGGCAGCAGGCCGCTTGGCCTCAACCGGCCTGCGCACCATGGCCCTGACCTACTTGCCCGGCCCGTTGCCGGCACGGGCCGCAGCGGAGGATCAACCCCCGGCCGATTGTGCCCCGGTATGCCTGCTGACCTTCCGGGAGAGCGTGCGCCCGGATGCTGCAAAGATCCTTGACTACTTCCGCGAGCAGGACGTGAAGGTGAGGATTTTCTCCGGCGACGATCCCCGCACCGTTGCCGCCGTCGCCCGCGAGGTCGGCTGGACGCGGAATACGGGTACGACGCACGGGAATTGCCGGTCGATCCGGACCTGCTGCTGGAAGCTCTGGAGAACAACGTGGTATTCGGGCGTGTCTCCCCGGAACAAAAGAAGGACATGGTCCTTGCACTGCAGCGGGGAGGCCATACTGTCGCGATGACCGGGGACGGGGTCAACGACGCGCTGGCACTCAAGGAAGCGGACATAGGTATCGCCATGGACTCCGCCGCGGCCGCCACCAAGGCCGTGTCCCGCCTTGTCCTCCTGGACGGCCGCTTCGACAGGCTTCCCGGCGTGGTTGCGGAAGGCAGACGGGTCATCGCGAATATTGAACGGGTTTCGGCCCTGTTCCTTAGCAAGACCGCCTACGCCATCGTCCTCTCCGCCACCTTCGGAGCACTTCTGTGGGACTTCCCGTTCCTGCCGCGCCAACTCTCCGCCACAGACGGCCTCACCATCGGAATTCCGGCGTTCTTCCTTGCGCTCATGCCCAACAACCGCCGCTACACCCCGGGATTCCTCAAACGCTCCCTCTCCTTCGCCGTGCCTTCCGGGTTCGTCGTCGCTGCCGCCGTCCTTGCCGTCAACGTCTACGCAACGGTTGTCGGTGCGCACACAGTCAGTGCCACCCGCACAGCTTCCGTTCTCGCGCTATCACTCACGGGTCTATGGATACTGGCAGCCATTTCGCGCCCGCTCAACCTGCGACGCGCAACCATCATCGGAACGATGTACCTGGGCTTGGTCTTCGTGGTGGGAACGCCCTTCTCCAAGACTTCTTCGGCTTGGAATGGCCACCGAACGATCTTTTAATGACGGCACTTGGAAGCGCGCTCGGCGGAATCCTGGCTATCGAAGCCCTTCACCGGTTCCAGAGCCGGCGAAACGCGCGGAACTAGCCCGCGCCGCGGAAGCCCTGCTCATTGCCGGCGCCGTAGAGCAGCCCGGCGAGCCGCGAGCTCCGTTTCGTCAATCTCGCCCCGGGCGAAGCGCTCATTGAGGATACGTTCGGAATCATCAACGGCTGGCCCCTGGAAACCCCGTCCGCCCGTGTGGTTCCCCCGCAGCAGGAGGACAACCAAGGTGGCAATGCCACCCGAGAACAGCAACATCATCAGCCCCATGGCGATCCAGCCGCCGATGCCGATGCTTCCACCCCATCCCCACATCATGGCCAATCTCCCTTTGAACTGGATTGCGTACCTGGGTCCAGTGTCGCCCGTTTCCGGTCCGTTCCACAGGGCATTTAGTCACACCGCCGGGCCTTTCGGCCCTACAGCAGGAGAATGGCCCCCAATAGGCTGCTGGGAGTTGTAGGTGTTCACACCCGCGATCAGGTGCCCGAAAGACGAGCTAGACACATAGGAGCAGGCATGTCACTCCCCAGCATGGACGCAGGCCGCGTTGACGGCGGACTGCACGTCGCGGAAGAACTTAGCCAGGAACGGTGCTGGGATCTTTTGCGTTCAAATACCACTGGCCGCTTCGGTTTTCTCCAGCAAGGCCGGGTGATGATCCTCCCCGTGAACTACTTGGTGGACGGCCAGTCCATCTACTTCCGCACTGCCGGGGATGGATCCATCGCCGAGGCAGTCCCGTCGCTCGAGTCGTCCTTTCAGATCGACGATTCACGTGCCGATCGCAGCGAAGGTTGGTCTGTGCTCGTCAGTGGGGCTTCCTCCCGCGTTGAGGATCAGGACCTGCTGACCAGGCTGTGGGGAAAGGTCATGGCGGAGCCTTGGGCCGGTGGAGAACGGAATCTCTTTATCCGGATCCACGCCGAGAGTGTCACCGGACGCCACGTGCATCTGGAGTGAGCTTCTGGAGTAAGACTGGAGCCGCTCCACATTCAATCACCCTCGCGGGTAAGGAGACCATGGACACCGCGGAAGAAATCATCGTTGGCTACGACGGGTCCGCCGGGCTGTCCCGGCTGTCCGCTGGGCTGCCCGCCAGGCGGCCCAGCGGAACTGCGGACTGCACGTGGTCCACAGCACCCTGTGGCCGGCAATCACCCATGATCTGGGTCCCGTGCCTGGCATCGAAGGCAGCGGGTTGCGACGCGCGGCCGAGGACATTCTGGCCGAGGGCGTGGCACAGGTCCTCGATGCGGTTCCCGGATTGGCCGTCAAGACGACGCTGTTCTATGGGTGGCCAGCCGAACACCTCAGGACACTCTCTTCCGGCGCCGCCTTGCTCGTCGTTGGAACCAGGGGCGCGGGGGGCTTCATGGGACTGCTGATCGGCTCCGTCAGCTTGGAACTCGCGGCAACAGCCGATTGCCCCGTCGCTGTCATCCGCGGCGGAGAACACCTGGGCGGTCCGGTTGTGGTCGGCGTCGACTTCGACGATTGGGAGCTGCCGCTTCGGCATGCCTGCGACCTGGCGGCCTTGTCCGGGACTCCCCTTCGATTGGTGCACGTCCGGAAGAAGCACCGTATTCCACGCCCTATCCCTGACGCGGCGACGTCGGCCCAAGACCATGTTGAACCACGAATCCAGGCGCTTCTTGACTCTGCGGTGCAGAGCGCCCACCAAACAATTCCGGACCTCGACGTCCAAAAAAGATCGCCGGTTGGAACGTCCATCCCTGGGTCCATTTTGGCGGAGGCTCAAGATGCGTCCATCATCGTCGTCGGGACGAAAGGACGCGGACTGGTTCGGGGCACTATCGGTTCAACTGCCCATGCTGTCCTTCATCACGCCGCATGTCCGGTCCTGTTGGCGCGCCGGCCAAGCGCGGATCTCCGGTGAAGCAGATGGTGTTCAGTACAAGTCGCCAGGGGCCAGCTCGTCGTTTTCCGGGCCCCGGTGAATCCGTCTCCCGGTGATGGACGTCGGGACGATCTCAACGAACACCCGCTTCTTTGTGGAGGTCAATTGTTGGCGGGAATCCTTTCGGCGGCTTCAATCTCGGCACCGGATTCAAGTTGCCGCGCCTTGCCTTTAACTACGACGCTCCAGACGGATTGGCTACCGACCCCGTCAGTTTCCAACGCAACTTTGTCATTGATCGTGAGCGCGAACAGCTTCTCCCCTGGATTTGTCCGGAGGAGGATCTTCCCGTCGTGGGCAACGAAATTGATCGGATAGATCTCAGGTTCGTTGGCGATGCTCAATGCCAACCGCCCCAACGTCGCACCCAAAAGGATATTCCAGCATTCTTCCTCGCTCAGGACTTCCACGGGGTTTGCGGTATCCGGTGACATGGCGGGGTCCTTTCGATGGTCGGCATTCCAAGCCATTCCAGCATGCATGCGGCCGGCGCTATCCAATAGGGCCCTTGGACCCGTGTCTGTTGGCCGGCAAGCTTGTAGCGTCATGCATAGGAAGGCGTCCCGTCCAAGGTCCGCCTTTCGTCGAAAGAGGCCGTGATGCTCGGAATACACCAGGCGGATGCCGGAATGCCGGATGGCGGAGTCTATTTCCAGTGGGGTGACTTCCTGATCCAATTCGGCAATCTGGTGGTCATTGCCACGATGGTCGTGCTATTCATTCTCGCCTTGGTGATTCCGTTTCCACACGGTAGGAAACGGAAATGACTGCCGACCACGGCCCGGTTTCGACTACCGACGACGGCGAACCACGATTCTCCACTTGGACAGGAAAGGCCCGGGCTGGGCGTTGCGCCGGCTACCGCCGGACAAGCTGCTTCCTGAAGGCCAGCCGAGTTACGTGGCGTCCTGGATTTACGTCTTCGGCATGGGCGCCGTTGCCGCGTTCGTCTACATCCTCGCTTCCGGCGCCGTGCTGGCATTGAATGGGCCCACGTGGTTCCATGCCTCGGCCTTAGGGCGTTTCATCAACAGCACCCATCTGTGGAGCGTTGAACTGTTCTTCATGTTCATGGTGATCCACCTCTGGGGCAAATTCTGGATGGCCGCCTGGCGGGCGGGCGCGTGCTGACCTGGATCACCGGGATGGTCGCGTTCGTCGTCTCGATCGTTACCGCCTTTACCGGTTACCTGCTTCAAAGCAATTTCGACTCGCAGTGGATCGCCTTCCAAGCCAAAGACGCCCTTAACGCCGTCGGTGTGGGCGCATGGTTCAACGTCGCCGATCTGGGCCAGATACTCATGTGGCACATCACGCTCCTCCCGCTGGCCGTCGCCGTCGTTGTCGCCCTCCATGTTGTTCTCGTGCGGATGCACGGCGTGGTGCCCCCGTTGGAGGCTGCCGAATCTGACGCCCAGCTACGCTCACCAGCGCCAAACCCGGCAACTGACAGCGAGGACAAAAAGTGACCAAATCCCCAGCGTCAACCTCGTGGCGCACGCGAAACGACATCGCCAGCAGGCCATGGCCCGGCACGACGCGCGAATATGACCTGTTCAAGGAGCTTGTTGTTGGGCTGGTGGTTGTTGGCTTGCTTGTCCTGGGACTCTCAGCGGTTTTCAGCTCGCCGGACGAACCAACGGTTACCCTGAAGTCCTGGCCATGGCCGACCCCGCGGACTTCGTGGCGACAGCCACCACGGAACTCGGGGGCACCAGCGGCACCGCGGGATATGGGCCGCCCTACAACTCGACGCCCGATGCCACCCAAAAACTCGGACCGATCGACCTGCAGAGCCTTTCCGGCGTACGGCTTCCGATCGACACCGCCAACGACTTCATCATCGGCCCGCTCCAAACCCTACCGAACCCTCCGGCGGCCATCGACGAATGGACCAAGGCAAGCGACGCCCAACACGCTGCCTGGACCACCGCGTACGGGGATGCACTCAGCAAAGCCCCGGACAACGACCCGGCGAAGGTTCCGCCCGGCGACTACGGCCCGGTACCCGCCCTCACCGGAGCCCTTCTGGCCATGGCGCAGCAAGGGACCCTTGATCCGGTCCTGGGCGCAAAGGGTTCGTTCTACAACACCGATTACAAAGCCAGCATCTTGTTCCTCGGCGACGGCAGCTACTTCCCTGGCCTCGCCGACGCCCAGCATCTGACAGGCGACCAGTGGGGAATGATGAATGAAACCGGCAACTACCCCGGCCAGTCGTGGCTGTGGCTCTTCTCGGCCCTCTACCAAGTGGAACCCTTCAAATCATCGCCGAACGCGGACGTCCTCGTCGTGTTTTCCATGGTGATCCTGACGCTGCTCCTCACCCTGGTGCCCTTCATCCCCGGGCTCAGGTCATTGGCTCGCCGCATCCCCGTGCACCGCCTGATCTGGCGGGACTACTACAAGCACCGCTAGGCCAACGCGCGAACTGCACCGGAATACAAGGGCCTTTAGGCTATTCAAAACTTTGTGAAAACTGGGTACCTTTGTGTCATGGACACCGTGATCCAGACTGTCGATTTGCACAAGAACTTCGGGCGCGTCAAGGCGCTCGACGGCCTCGACCTCGAGGTCCACAAGGGCGAGATCCACGGCTTCCTCGGGCCGAACGGCGCGGGGAAGACCACCACGCTACGTATCCTTCTCGGTCTGGCCCGGCCGTCGTCGGGCAGCGCGAGCGTCCTGGGCATGCATCCCTGGGCAGACGCCGTCGAACTTCACCGGCGCGTCGCGAGCATCCCGGGAGACGTGAGCCTCTGGCCCAACCTCTCTGGCGGCGAGGCCATCGACCTCCTCTCCCGCCTCCGCGGGGGCGGCGTGGACCATGCTGCCTTCAAAGAGCGCAAGCATCACCTCTGCGAACTCTTCGACTTCGACCCGGGCAAGAAGGGCCGCGCCTACTCGAAGGGAAACCGCCAGAAGGTCGCGCTCATCTCGGCCCTCGTCATGGACGCCGAGTTGTATCTCCTCGACGAGCCGACGAGCGGTCTTGACCCGCTCATGGAGGCAGTCTTCACGCGCGAGATCCGGCGGATCGTGCACGAGAACGGCGCCACAGTCCTGCTCTCAAGCCACATCCTCTCCGAAGTCGAGCAGCTCGCCAACCGCGTAAGCATCATCCGCGCCGGCCGGATCGTCGACGGGGCACACTCGACGCACTGCGCCACCTCACGCGCACGGAAATCTCGTTCGCGCAGGACAGTGTTGACACCCACGCACTGGACACGCTGTCGCAGGTCCACGATCTCACCGTGGCCGACGGGCGCGTCAAGTTCGGCGCCGATTCCGATCGCGTCCACGAGGTCCTGCCGCTTCTGGGCAGCCTCGGGGTCAAAGGCCTGCTCATCGCTCCGCCGTCGCTCGAAGAACTCTTCCTGCGCCACTACGGCGACACGGTCGCCCCGCCTGCCCTGCAGGCAGCGGACGACGGCGGCAGCCACCATAGGCGCCACCGCGCCGCGGCGGGAGCCTGAGATGGGCGCATTGTGGATCCTTTACCGGCACCGCTTGCGCAGGGACCGCTGGCAGGTGATTGTCTGGGTCCTCTCGATCGGAATGCTCGCACTATTCGCCGTCGCGGCCATAGCGAAGACCTTCGGCGACGACGCGACGCGCGCGCAGGTGCTTCAGCTCGCGACCGCGGCTCCCGCGATCCTTGTGCTGCGCGCCTCCCCCGCGGTCCGGCGCTCGATTCGTTCACGTTCTTCGAAATCTTCGCGTTCCTGGGCGTCCTTGCCGGACTCATGAATACATTCATGGCCGTCCGGCACACCCGGGCAGAAGAGGAATCAGGGCGGGCTGAGCTCGTGTCCGCGACGGCCGCCGGACGGTGGCCCCGCTCGGAGCCACTGTCCTTCACGGCGCGGTGGCCAACGTGCTCGTGGCCGTCGCTACGGCACTCGGCTTCACGGCCGGAGGGCTTGACCCGGCCGGCTCGCTTTTGGCCGGTTTCGCGACGGGCGCCGTGGGCTTCGCCTTCCTCGGCGTGGGCCTGCTGGCCTCCGAGTTCTTCAGCACATCGCGGGGGCCAACGGCATCTCGTCGGCCATCGTGATGCTCGCGTACCTGCTGCGCGGGTTCGGCGACGCCACCGGACAGGTCAGCCCCGACGGGACGACCATGACGGCCGCATGGCCGAGCTGGATCTCCCCCATTGGCTGGGGCCAACAAACCTTCGCCTACACAGGCAACCGATGGTGGCCATTGCTCCTTCCCCTCGCACTCTGGGCGGCGTGCACCGCCGTCGTCGTTGCCGTCATGGCGCGCCGTGACGTCGGCGCGAGCGTGCTCGCAGGGCGATCCGGACGAGCCGACGCCCGGCCCTGGCTGCGCGGAAGTTTCTCGCTCGCCCTACGCCTGCAGCAGGGAGCAATCATCGGCTGGTGCATAGGCGGCCTAGCGATGGGCCTGGTCACGGGCTCGCTTGGTTCCGCAATCCAGTCCTCCATCACCTCCAACCCCAAATCACGGCCGTCCTCCGCGGCATGATCGAAGCACAGGGCACGTCAATGACCCAGCTCCTCGTCGCGGCGCTGTTCGAGGTAGCCGGAATACTTGCCGCGGTGTGCGGTCTGCAGGCCGTTCTTCGCCTCCGACAGGAGGAGGTGGCCGGAACCGCCGAGCCCGTGGTGTCCGAGTCCGTGGGCCGGATGCGCTGGCTGGGCAGCTTCGTCGGACTCGGCGCCGTCTCGGTCGTGCTTGTCATGGGGTTCACCGCCCTCGGGGCCTGGGTCTCCCTGGTAGCCTCCGGGGACACCTCGAGTGCAGTCGGCGAGGTCTGGCAAACCGCCGTCGACCAGCTTCCCGCAGCACTCATCTACCTTGCGCTGCCCGCCGCAGTGTTCGTTGTCTGGCCCCGTGCCACGGTCCCTGCCGGGTGGGCGCTTCTGGGCGTCGGCGTCGTCCTCGGGATCTACGGCGGCATGCTCGGCCTTGACCAGAAGGTCCGCGACCTCTCACCGTTTACCCACAGCCCCGTCACCACCAGCAGCGGGACCGACTGGAGCGGCGGGTTTTGGATGCTCGGCATTGCCGCGGTCCTCACGGCATTCTCGCTCGTGGCCGTGCGCCGCCGGGAGGTAGGCACGGCGTGACAGATCCCGGCAGCAAGCGTATGCCCGACTCCGCCGAGACGTCCGCGGCCGTCCTCACGGCCGCGGGCTTCCCCAAGATGCCGGCCCGCGCCCTCATGGCCCTTGTGGTCTCTGACGACGGCTCGCTGACTGCGGCCGAACTCTCCGAGATACTGGGCGCGAGCGCCGCCGCCGTCTCCGGCTCCGTGCGGTACCTGCAGACCGTCGGATTCGTGCATCGGGTCTCTCAACCCGGCAGCCGCCGTGACCGCTACGCCCTCCCCGACAACGCGTGGTACGTCGCTTCCCTTCGGCAGAACCCCGTGTACAAGCGCCTTGCAGACCTCGCCGACTCCACTGCTTCAAGCCTCCCGGAGGGGTCAGCGGCGAAGGCCCGGGTGGACGAGATGGGCGCCTTCTACCGTTTCCTCATGACCCGGCTGCCCGGGCTCCTCGATGAGTGGGAACACACGCGGGTCAGGGCCTAGGCTCCCCGGACATTGCCTGAGTCTCAAGCCTGGGGCGGGTACGGCTGCGGCGGGTTCGGCGGATACGGCGGCGGAGAGGCCTGCACCATTCGGTCGAAGCGCTGACCACTGGGATTGGCCGGCAGGAGCACAAACACGAGCAGTGCGATCCAACCGAGCACCGGGACCAGGGCGAGCAACAAGAAGAGCGCACTGAGATTCGCGTCGTGCAGGCGCCGCGCGGCCAAGGCGAGCGAAGGCACAATCGTCGCCAGGAACCACAGTCCGCCAAGGGCCGTCGAGGTGCTCGTGTTGCCGTTCCCTGTGGCCCCGGCCGCATTGATGACCCCTGAGACGACGGCTGAAGCGAGGAACCACCACCAATACTCACTGCGGCTCGCGCGGCCGTGGAAGATTGCGTACTTTTTCCAGAATCGTTTAACGGCCTCGATCGGCGGGCTCCATAGTAGGGCAGTCCAAGCGGGACTCCACCCGGAGGAAAATTCTGGGGCTGATAGCTGGACATCATTCAAACCCTTCCATGCAGACTTATTCGACACCGGCATGCTAGAACCGGTAGGCCCGTCAGAACAGGGCACAAAGCCCCGCATCGGGCAACGGACACAGGCCAGGATCCGCGGGTGCGTTCGGTCGCTGGCCACGGTGCCCGCAAGAAGCTTCTCTTGCGGGACTTCCGGCACTGCCGGGCCGGGCCAAACGAGCAGAAAATGGTGCGCACAGCACCCGGACAGTGGGAGCCACATTTCATGGAGGCGGACTAAGTCATGAAAAAACCAATCGTTGTCGGCGTCGTTGACACCCAGGCGAGCCGGGCCGCGCTGGCTTGGGCAATGGACCGGGCGGCTCGACGGAAACTGCCGGTGCTGCTCGTTCACTCGGTCGACAGTCGATGGCTCGACGAATCAGTTAGTACGAACGAGGTGGTCAGAACCGCAGCAAACGAGCTGCTGAGCAAAACCGCGGCATATGCAGGCGAATTGGAGCCATCGGTCCAGGTAAAAACCGTGCTGTTCTCCGGTAGCCCCGGGCAGGCGCTCAGGAAGCACTCGAAAGGGGCCTCGATGGTTGTCATCGGAACCGGGCACAACTGGCCTGGAGGACCCGTCGCTGACAGGGCGCTGCAGATCGCCGCCGTCGCCGTGTGCCCTGTGGCAGTAGTCGGGGAGCAGGACATGACGGGGCGCCGCGGCATCGTGGTCGGCGCTGACGGTTCCGAAGAGTCTACCCAAGCGGTTTCCTTCGCGGCCGAAGAAGCGGACAAGGACAGCCAGGAGCTGACAGTGGTCCACGCCGTCCTCGCGCCGCCGCTCATTCAACGCGTGATGCCGGCGAGCGACGTTGCCGAGACTGTCTTGGAAGAAGAACGAATTGTCCTCGCCGAGACCGTCGCGGGTCTGGCCGAAAACTATCCCGACATGGTTGTCCATCAGGCTCTGGTGTCCAACAACGAACCGGGGAAGCACTCCTGGACGCCGCCGCCAATGCCACATTGCTGGTGCTGGGAAGCCGTGGAAGGGGCAGCTTCAAACGCCTCCTCATGGGATCGACTGCCCACACCGTACTCAGGTCCCTGCCCTGCCCAACCGTCATTACCCGGGTGCGGCGGGTGAAACTCACAGGGTTAAACGGCTAGCCCAGTCACGGACCGTTTCCCGCTCCGATAGCTACTCAAGCGACTCCAGCTCTTCCCCTTATTGATCCAATAGGCCCGCTGATCCTCTGCCGGGCGGCGCGCCCGAAGACTGCTAGCGCAAGAAGTCCGGGTTGAAGGAGTTAAGGTCGACCTGGATTCCGCCGATGTCCTGGCCGAGTTTTTGCTGGACACCGACACGCATGTTCCCCGGCACGTTCCAGCCGCCGTATGAAACGGGCGCGGGCGAAAGAAGGTCCGGAGTCCAATGCGCGTAGTCGAAGTCATGGAAATCCCCGTCCCACAGCGGAAGATCCGAGAACTCGCTGCTGTCGCCCATTATCAAGGGCCAATGGGTGTGAATGCCGTAGACAATGGGCCGCACGCCCATGTCCCGGACACCGTCAACCATGTCACTTGTAATGGGTGGTTCGCCTAGCTCGACGTCCAGGGCAAAGAACTCCAGCTGCTCACGGTACGGACCGGTGGCCTCTATGCCGCCCTTCCAACATTCCGCGTTGCGGGTGTAGACGGCAATCCTGAGTCCGGCGTCCAGCGCCATCTTGAGCTGCGTTTGTGTCCGGTCCCATGGAGTGCAGGTCCCCCACGCGGTTGAATGCATCACGTACAGCCGGAAGCCCGCGTTGTAGGCACTGACGAACCAGCCCGGGTCGGTGATGGTGGCGGTGGTGTCCAGGACTTTCACCGACGGTTCCGCCGAATGCGCCGCGGGGCATCGAGGGCGCCGGCCACGGCCAGGAGCGAGGCCAACACCACTGTCAGTATCTTCCTCTTTTTCATCGGGTCTCCCGGATGGTCCTCTCGCACAGTGTAGGACTCCCGGGGCTGAAGAGGAATAGCCCGCCGTTTGGCGGGAATCGAGGCCCGCGCCGGCCTGCCGCACAGCTACATTAGGTTCAACTGGAAGCCGCCGCGCGCGGCGCGCTTCCATGGTTGGGGACAAGCATTGCTTCGTACTCCCAGCCGTGGAGGCCGTTGGGACCGTACCCGTCGAAGGCGCCGCCGGTCGTGGTGACAACCCGGAGCGTCTTACCGGCCAGGGCTCCTGGAGTGCCGGTCCCGTAGGCCCAACCGCGGGTCAGGACCTCGTCCAGCCAGCGTTTGAGAATCGACGGCATGGCGTACCAATAGGTGGGGTACTGCAGCACGATGTGGGCAGCCCCGCGACCGCGTCCTGTTCGGCTTGGATATCAATGGAGCCCGTCCCATACAGCTCGGAAAGGACGCGGATGTGAACATCCTGAATGGACTTTGACTCCTCGAGTAATGCGGCGTTGATGCGAGAACTGCGGAGGTCCGGGTGGCCGACGATAAGTACCGTCTTCATGCTGTGCTCCAACGACTCACTCACTTTTCCTGCAAAGGTGCTTTCTGTGCCAGTTCCGGTCGAGTAACCGGGTGGCCGTCGATGGACTCGTAAAGGCTCTTGGAGCGGGCAAGGCCGTCCATCAGGCTGGCCGGTCCCCTGAAAGGCAGACCACCGATGTGCCAACCGTCTGTGTGCAGTTCCTCAATGAGGACCCAGACCACCTCGCGGAAAGCTTCAGATCCTTCGAACTTCACCATGACGTCCGTGAGCGCTGCCGCCATCCGGTGCTTTTCATCTTCCGTGAAGACGCCGTCGACGAGCTTGACATTTACGAACGGCATTGCGTTCTCCTCTTTGTAGGTGCCCGGATTGCCCGGATATACCAAGCTTTGACCACGGGCGGCGTCGGCGGACCCGCGAATGCCGTCAATCACCCCACAGATACCGTCAGGGTGTGTCGGAGGCAGGCAGCGAGGTCCAGGGAACCGTCAGGGCGGGCACAGGAGGCGTTCCAGATAGAGCGAGGGACTCATTCCGATCTTCTGCGTGAAGACCCGCCTCATCGTCTCAGCACTTCCAAATCCGCTTGCGGCTGCCGCAGCGGCGACGGTGGTTCCCCTCTGGAGCATTGCCTGGGCCGCTTCGATGCGCACCGTTTCGACGTATCGACCAGGGCTGGTGTTGGTTCCCTCTTGAAAGAGCCGCGCAAGGCTACTGGCGCTGAGATTCGTCATGGCAGCCATGGCGTCAATCGAGTAATCCGCGCCGGGATCGGCCGTAATGCGGTCCAACAGCCTTCTGAGGACGTGGTCCCGCGGAACGCCCACCCGGACAGCGACAGAGTGCTGGGATTGCCCTCCCGGCCGTTGATTGAAAATGACCATTTGACGGACCACGGCCCGGGCAACATCAGGTCCGTAGTCCTCCTCGACCATGAACAACGCCAGATCCACCCCGGAACTGATGCCCGCCGAGGTGATGATCGAACCGTCCTGCACGAACAACGCATCAGGCACGACATGCACCAGCGGATATGACCTCCTGAACCGTTCGACCTGGGTCCAATGGGTGGTCGCGTTCCGGTAATTCAGCAAGCCCCCGTGTGCCAGGAGAAACGCACCGGTACAGACGGAAGCGATCCGCCCGGCGTCATTCGTTAGATGGGAAACCGCCTCGACGAGTCCCTCCTCGAAAGGCTTGGACACCATCCCGTAGGCACCCGGAACGATCACGGTGTCCAAGGCGCCCGTCTCTCCGGCTGCGGCCTCGGCGGTCAAATAGTGTCCGTTGGAAGCACGCTTGGCACGGCCATCGCTGGAAACCAAGACAGTGTCGTTATGGGCCCCAAAAGCATTTGCATGATGAAACACATCAGCGGGCCCGGCAACATCGATCATTGTCACGCTGTCATGGATCAAGAACCCGATAGCCCGGCTTCGATCACTCACTTCTCACCCTGGTCTTTCCAAAATGTCGTGCGCAGCTCCGATCCGCCTCTTGCGCGTCAAAGCCGCGGAACTGTACGCCGACGGAAACTCTGTTGTCTAGATACTCAAATTATTTCCGCTTTGGTTTCTATGGATTCAATGATTGCTTCGGGCCGGTTCTTAAATTGTAGGTCTCAAAACCACTGGATTAGCAGCGGATGCGGAACCCCTGTTTCCTTGAGAAATCGATGCTTCCGGAAGGTCACAAGCGATTTCTCAGAGAGTTGGTCCCGCCTGGTCACGGCCACGCCGAGACCAATCCCGGTGCATGTCGGCCGTTAATAGCCTTCTCCGCCCTGCTGTTCTTCTCGCGGAAACGCCGGTCGTGTCGCGGGAGGGACGTGGCGGGAGCAGTGGTTCTTCTCCCCGCCACGTTGGCACCGGAACCGGTCCTGCGCCCGACTGTCGGGTTACCTGTTGCGATGGATTACAGGGCCGGTGCCCGGTGCGGCTTGGTGGAGGACCCGCGATTCTTGGTTCTTGGAGCTTCGACGGGTCCTTGATGTGTGCATAGCATTGGCGGCTCGTCGACGAATCCATGCCAGCTACAGGCTGGTGGGCCTCGCGGGTGTGATCAGGTTTGGATCCCGCCTGGCTGGGCGTACCCTCAGTGTGCCAGCACGGGTTCGCTGAGCTGGAGCTTGTCCGCCTCGGTCTGCACGAAGCCTGCCTGGAGCTCGGCACGGAGTTTGTCGGTGTCGAGTGCGTGCTGCCACTTGGCGATGGCGACGCAGGAGACGATGTTGGCGACCGTGCTGGTGAGGGCGCGGGCTTCGCTCATGAAGCGGTCGATGCCGACGATGAGTGCCACGCCGGCAACGGGCAGCGTGGGCATGACCGTCAGAGTGGCGACGAGGGCGACGAAGCCGCTGCCTGTCACGCCCGCGGCACCCTTGGAGGTCAGCAGCATCATTCCGAGCATGAGGAGGATCTGGTCCCAGCCCAGGTGGATGTCGCAGGCCTGGGCGATGAACATCGAGGAGAGCGTGAGATAGACCGCCGTGCCGGTGAGGTTGAAGGAGTAGCCTGTCGGGACGACGAGCCCGACGACTCCGCGGTCGCAGCCGAGGCGCTCGAGCTTGGAGAGCAGGCGGGGAAGGACGGGTTCGCTGGAGGACGTGGCGAGGACGATGAGGAACTCGTCACGGAAGTAGCGCAGGATCCGCCAGAGACTGAAACCGGTGAGCTTCGCCAGGATTCCGAGGACCAGGACCACGAAGACGATGCACGCGGCGTAGAAGGCGAGGATCAGCAGGCCGAGGTTGCCGATCGAATGAGCTCCGTACTTGCCGACCGTGAACGCCATGGCCCGAACGCCCCGATGGGAGCGACCTTCATGAGGAAGCCGAACACGACGAACAGCAGCTTGTTGAAGCTGTTGACAACGTTGAGGGCCAGCTGGCCGGGTGCGCCGAGCCTGCTGAAGGCGAAGCCGCAAAGCAGTGCGATCACGAGCACGGGCAGGACCTCACCGTCGGCGAAGGCCCCGACGAAGCTGCTGGGGATGATGCTCATGACGAAGTCCACGGGGTTGCCGCTGGGCAGCTGGCTTGTGTACTTCGAGGCAACAGAGGTATCGAGGTGGGCTGGGTTGATGTGCATGCCCGCTCCCGGCTGGAAGAGCATGACCGCGCCCAGGCCGATGGCCAGGGCCACCGCCGTGAGCGCGTAGAACAAGCCCAGCGACCGCAGCAGGGTTGGGCCGACCTTCTTGGTGTCCGTCAGCGAGGTGATGCCGCTGACGATGGTGCAGAACACGATCGGCGCGATCATGAACTTCACGAGCTTCACGAAGCCGTCGCCGAGCGGCTTGAGGGAGGACCCGAGGTCCGGCCACAGCGCGCCCACGAGGATGCCGAGCCCGACGCCGATGAGTACCTGGACATACAAATGTCCGAGGATGGATTTGATCTTCATTGAACAACTTCCTGGGTGAGTGCCCCACCTAATGATGGCAGGGGCGGAATAAAGGGGCTAGGCCGTCAGGGCCACAGGCTGCGCGACGTCGATATCGGCGACGGCGAGATGGCGGGCCGCCCTGTGGAGGGCTACTTCGCTGACGTCCCCGTCGTCGTCCGTGACAACCTCGGTGGTGATGACACCGGCAGGTGTTCCGAGGCGCAGAAGCCTGCGCCCTTGGTGAGTTTCGAACGCCGGGGCAGCACCTTCGCCACCACCGATCCCGGCAGGGCGGCTGCGAGGGAGACTGCAACGGCGGATGTCAGGCCGATGGCGGGGTGGGGTGCGAGCATCGAGAGCATGCGCACCCGCAGATCATGGGTATCGGCCGCGATCCTCGTTCCGTCGGCCGCAATGTAGTCACCGGGCGCTGCGACGACACCGACTTTCGGCACGGCATTCTGCGGAGGATCTTCAGGCTTCCTCAACCCCATCATCAGGCCTGCCGACGCCCGGGCTGCCACAAGCCTGGGCAGGTGCTCGGACAGGTTGCCGGTCATCACGGACAGATCGATGCCTGCCTCGTCCGCCGGAATCAGCACCGCAGGTGCCCCGGCGTCAATGAGAGTCGCCGTAAGAGTGGACCCAGCGGCCACGATCTGGTCTGCAGCGCTCCCCGTTGGAAGGACGGCTCCCGTGGTCCGCCCCCACGGGGCGTGGAACGAGAGGCTCACGGGAACACCCAGTGCCCTGCTGCCAGGAACACTGGCCAGGCCCGACGCCGGGATGCGGCCGCCGGGGTCGCGACGGTGCCGCTCAGCACGGCTCCGGTGTTGAGGTTGCGCATCCTGACCCGGGTTGATCCCGACTGGGGAGTAACGATGCCCGACTGGACGGCGTACAGAGCGATCGCGGTGGCGCAGTTGCCGCAATTGGAACCAAGTTCCACCGTCGGGTTCCCGATCCCGACTTGGGCAAAGAGGTAGTCCAGGTCCGCCGGCCCGTCGGGAGTCGCCCGGACGACGGCCGCTTTCGACGTTGTCGAGGTGCCGCCGCCGACGCCGTCGAGCTGGCGGGGATCCGCTGCACCGAAAGCATCTGCCAGGAGGCTGCGGATCTGTTCGCGGCTCCCGGCGTGGAGGGCTACATCTTCGGCGTCGAAAAGCCAGCACTTGCTCGTGCCGCCCCGGTACCAGTGACCGCGGAGTTGCATGGTCCTCTTCCTTTACATGTCGTTCGTGTTGCACCTCACGGCGCCTGCTCCTTCTACGATCCACGCCACGAGAGTTGAGCACAATCACAGGATTCTCGACTACCGTTCACTTTTGCTAAACTCAATGCATGGCCGACCTTGACCTGCACCGACTCCACCTGCTCCGCGAGGTGAGCCGTTCCGGCTCCCTGACGTCCGCCGCGACGGCCCTGTCCTTTACGACCTCAGCCGTCTCCCAGCAGATCGCCAAGCTTGAACACGAAGTGGGCGTCGCGCTGATCGACCGCCATCCACGGGGCGTCGTGCTCACCGATGCCGGTCAGGCGCTCCTCCGCTACGCGGAAGAAATCGACCGGACAATCGAAGCCGCCGGGCCGAGATGGGCGAGTTCGCGGGGCTGAGGCGAGGCCAGCTGCACATGGGGACGTTCCCCACCGTCGGCGCCTCCCTCATGCCCGACGTCGTGCTCGCCTTCCGGGCCGCCACCCTGACGTTGCGGTCACGGTGGTTAGTGCCCGTCGCGACGGCCTCCTCGAACGGCTGCGGCGCAGGGACATCGAACTAACGCTGCTCTGGGACTACCCGTGGGAGCGCATCGAGGACGAGGACCTGAACCTCGTCCCGCTCATGAAGGACCCCACCATGCTGCTCGTTCCAAGGGACCACCCCGTCGCCGCACTCCGCTCGGTTCGGATCGACGCGCTCAGCGACCAGCAATGGATCGTCCGCGACGAACACCCCGTGGCCGACGTCCTCCGGCGGGTCTGCCGCGACGCCGGCTTCGAACCGGCCATCGCCTTCGCAGCCAACGACTACCAGGAAACCCAAGGCATGGTCGCCGCCGGTATCGGCATCGCCCTGGCCCGCGGCTCGCCCTGAGTGCACTCCGCCCCGACATCATCGCCGTTCCGCTCAACGGTTCACCGACCCGGCGGATCCTCCTCGCCCACCTCGCGAACCGCAGGCTCAGCCCGGCCGGACATCAGGCCGCGTCGGTGTTCCTGTCAACGGCGAAACGTTTGCAAGCCCCCGCACTCGCAGCGGGCAACCCTAGTTCGTGAGTCCCGTGCATCCATAACGCGCAGGTTCTCGCTCCCTGAGCCACCAAACTGAAAGCGTGCATCTGGCAGTTGGCCGGGCTAAGCCGAGATGACCGCCGCCTGGCGCCGTTGGAAGCCGGCTTCACCCCCGGTTCGATCAATAGACACCGGTGCCGCCCTGGTATAGCGGCCAAGGACCGCAATGGGACGCCAGGGAATCGATCCGGATCAGCGGAGACCCGCGGGGAGCGCTATGGGACGTAGGACAGGAAACCGAGGTAGATCGGTATGTCCGCGCCCGCGTGGAAAAGGGTAGAGGGAATGATGCTGCCCGAGCTGCGGGTGAGATAGCCGCCGATCAGGCCGAGTGGGAAGGCGAACAACACGATGAAGACGAGGCCGGAGGCCGTGTAGGTGACGCCTACGTGCCAGGACGCGAAGACTGCCGCCTGGATAGTCGTCGCCAGGTAGGGACCGAAGGCGATGTTCAGCCTGGACATCAGTAGTCCGCGGAACGTCAGCTCTTCCAGGAACCCGTTGGCGGCCGCCGCGACAAAGAGTGCAGGCGTCAGGCTGAGGTAACGGCCAAAATCGACGGCGCCGTGCACAGGCATGAAACGCGAGTGCGACAGCACTCCGAACGTGAGTACGTAGAAGGCGATGAGAGCGGCGATTCCGATCACGTAAGCCCTTCCGAACCGCCCCCAGCGGACGTAGACCGAGGCCAGCGAGCTCCTTGAGATCCAGACCACAAGTAGGACAGCGACGACGGTGAGCATCAGTTCGTCGAGCTCGATGATCACCGTAGCGGGAACCGTCGATGCCAGCGGGTTCCCGGCGACCGGGGGCTGTGGAGAACCTGGCTTGCAAGGAAGCCCGGAACGTAGCGGTCAGCCAGGATGAACAGGGACATGCCGAAGAATGCCAGGGGTATCTCCCAGTACCTGTGCACAGCGGCATTTCGCCTCGCCAGCAGGGCGATGGCAAGCAAAGCGCCGGTGACGGCCAGACCGCAGACGAGCCGGGTGGCCTCATCCGGGACGTATCCGACCGAGACCGGCAGGAAACCGGCCACGACGCACGCGACTGCGAAGATCGCCTTCTGGCCCGGCATCAGCGGCCCACCCGTCGAGTCAAGCGCGCGTGCCGCTGAGGGCGATGACTCCATGTCCCCTCCTTGCCTCTTCCATTTCCGGCCACCGGGCTGCGACGGTCATGGCCTACCACTTCCGGTTGGAAGGGCGGACTATGGTTTCGTCAACATTGAGCCCCTTTGCCCGGCCCAGATCACCGCGTTCTGGGCGGCGAACGTCACTGCCAGGGCCAGGAGCAGTTCGCCCACCACGAAACCCTGAGAGTGGTTGGCCGCGTAACCGAGGAACGCGAATGGCAACCGGATCACAATGAGCACCGCCCAGGTCACCAGGGTCATTGCCGTGCCCTTGACCATCACCCGGCCGGCATCGGGCCAAACCCGGAACGTCGTCCCCCGCCACAGACCGGCGCCCAATCCAATGACGAGGCCGACAACAAGGAGGACTACCCGGCCCCGGTCTGCAGCGAGCGACTGGCGGGCCAGCTGTTGGAGTCCGAAGAGGCCAAGGACCGCCAGCAGCAACACGAGCGGGCGAACCCTGAGCGGTTGCGCCATCATCTGCCGATAGAGGACAAAAGCGATGAGAGCCAGGTAAACCACGACATTCACCGCGAGGCCGACAAACTGGTCCGGGGCATCCGCTCTCACCTCCAGGAGCGTATTACTTACCGTAAGTAGTACGATACCTCCATGCAGGACCCTGTCAAGACCCCGCGAAAACGGCGACCGCGCGGCTCCCTCACCCGGGAGCAGGTGGTCGAAGCCGCGCTGACACTGGCCGACGAGGAAGGTCTCGAGGCGCTCACCATGCCGATGCTGGCCCGCCGCCTCAACTGCGGAGTGATGACCACCTACGGCTATGTGAACGGCAAGGAAGATCTGCTCGATGCCATCGCCCAACGGGGTCTGCGAGACCTCCACCTCCCCCACCCGCTCCCCGATGACGTCGGGGCGATCCTGCATGCCTGGGGACGGGCACTACGCCTGAACCTGATCGAGCACCCGAGCCTACCGATGATCTTCCTCTCCCGGGCGGTGATCGGGCCCGGCTTCCTCCACGGGCTCGAGGCCCTCCTCGGACCGCTGGCCAGGGCCGGGATGCCCCCGGCGCAAGGCGTCCACGCGGTTTACGCCGTCCTCACCTATGCCACAGGTTTTGTGGCCTGGGAAATACCGCGCACACACCGGCAGCAACAAGCGACGTACGCGGCGAGTTGGCGGCGGGAAGTTGCCAAACTGCCTCCAGCCGAGGTTCCATTTCTCGCCGGCATCCTCGATGAGCTCCCAGAGGTCGCCGGCAAGAAGCAGTTCGAGCTCGGGCTGGCCGCCCTGACCGCCGGCCTTGCAATCACCCCGGCAAGTGACCCGGCCGCGCCACCCGCCATCTTTGCCTCGGGCCGGTCGCGGCGGCTCAGGCCATTTCATCGAATTCCCTCGATCATGGGGCTCTTTCGCACTCGTCTTCACCCAGACCGGGGCCGGGCGGTGTCCCGGGTAGCGTTCGCGGACCTGAGTTCCGCCTCGAGGCGCCGGTTGTCGGCTTCGAGGACCAGGACCATCCGGACGCCGGCAAGGTTCAGCCCCAGCTCCAGCAGCTCACCAATCCGCCGCAATGTCACGAGATCGTTCTCGCTGTACTGACGGGTCCCGCCCAGGGTCCTGCCCGGTTCCAACAAGCCTTTGCGTTCATAGAGGCGCAGGTTCTGTTGCCCGTTCCCACCAGCTCGGCGGCAACGGAAATCGCGTACACGCCCCTTCCCCGATCGTCGGTCTGTCCCATCGGGCACCTCCAAAATCCGTCGAAAATCAGGCTTGCCCCGACCCCTGCGCAGTGCTATAAGAAATATATACCAGCCACCATAGATCGGCTGGGTTGACAACAAAAAAGCTGCGATCTGCAAGGAGTGACACACCATGCTGATGCGAACGGACCCCTTCCGTGAATTCGACCGGCTCGCCGAGCAAGTACTCGGCACGACAACCCGGCCGGCGGCCATGCCGATGGACGCCTGGCGGGAAGGCGAGGACTTCGTGGTCGCCTTCGATCTGCCCGGAGTCAACGTGGACTCGGTGGACATCGACGTCGAACGCAACGTCCTGACCGTCAAGGCCGAGCGCCCGGACCCCGTCGGCGAGGACACGGAACTGATTGCCTCCGAACGCCCCGCGGCGTCTTCAGCCGACAACTCATTCTCGGCGACGCGCTGGACACCGACGGTGTCAAAGCGAACTACGACGCCGGCGTCCTGACCCTGCGCATTCCGGTCGCGGAGAAAGCAAAGCCGCGCCGCATCGAAATCGAAACCACCGGAAAACAGCGCCAGGAGATCAACGCCTAACCCCGGCGCAGCCTCACGGACCGGGAGCACCACAGCGGCCCACCATGTGAAGAGGGCGGTCGGGTTCACAGACCACGCCACAGCGCGAGCAGCGCCGGATGGATGAGGCCCCGGGGATGACTCCCGCAACGATGGTCCCCGGCCGAACCGGCCGGGGACCATCCACCTCCCACGAGAACACCCCGCATCTAAGACACAAAACACGCCAACGATGAGGAACAACCGCCCCGACCTTTACGGCATCCTGCATATCGCCCCCACCGCCACGGCCCGCGAGGTAACCCGCGCCTACCGCACCCTCATGCGCGGCCTGCACCCCGACACCCGGCCGGCCCATGCACCCCGTGAACACCCCAGCCTGGCGGAACAGCAATTACAGGAAGAGCTCCGGGACATCATGGCCGCCTACGCCATCCTCGGCAACCCGGAAAAGCGGGCCGCCTACGACCGGGAGCACCCGCGTCCAGCCGCGAACGCCAAGCCGCAGCGGCCCGACGCCGCCTCCGTGCGTATCCCAGGGCAGTTGCTTCCCGCCGCGTCGCTGCTGATCGGACCGGTCATCTGGGAGCCGCCCTCCGGACGGTACCCGGGAATGCCGGCCCGGGAACCGTCATATCCGCCAACCGGCTACACGCTGATCCGATGGATCCGACGTTGAGAGAGCCGGAAATCCACGCAATCCCAAGGAGCTTCCATGAGTGCCTGGCGACCCTACGACAACCAGTTGATGCCCGCCTTCTACGAACGCTTCGAAAAGCGGTGGGGCAAAGGAACAGCGCCGTTCCTGGACCCGGAAACCCACGAACAACCCATGCCACGGGCCCAATGGATCAACCCGGACACCGGTGCCGCGGTCGCGGTCGTCCCCATCTGGACCGAGGATCCCCAGCACCGTTCCTTCGGGGTCTTCTACCTCCCCCCGTCCGGTGACATCTGGGTCCTGCGGCCCGGCTACACGAACTACCTCGAAACCGACCCCAAAAACCCCGGGCAAGTCACCCTCCGCAACGACGCCTTCAGAAAAGCCGTCGCCCACGCCAAGGAATTCATCTACGGAATCCAACCCTAAATTCCCAGGAGCACAGAATGACCCCTTCACAGATCAGCCAGTTCCTTCGGGACTGCATTGTTAACGACGCGAGCGATTCAGGGATCAACGCCGACGCGTTCTATGGGCTTTACGTCAGCTGGTGTTCCTTGAACCGGAGAGTCCCCGTGCCCGACCAGGCTTTCCGCACCGCACTCCGCCTCGCGGGCCTTCGCCCGGAAAAGACCGGAAAGGGCTGGACGTTCCCGAGCCTGCGCATGACCGGACCAGCAGCAACCGACTACATCCTCAACAGCAGCGCCCAAACCCCGGCGGACCCAACGTAGAGCGGGCGGTCACCGTCCGGCCGGACGCCATGACGCGGCCGGGCACTGTTTCCAGCTGGCGTCCGGCGCCCACACCGCTCCACGTCTTCAAAAGGATCTGTGCCCTGCTGCTTCCCGGCAAACGGCCCAAGGATGATGGACCGGGGTCAAGGTAACGCGCCAATGCCTGGTCACCCTGCGCCGGGCACTGGCGCAGCGAAACAATCGCCGAACGCCACCCGGCCCCGCATCAGGGCCGGGCGAAGCGGGTCAGCTCCACGACGTCGTAATCCTCCAAGGGCGCCTCGAACACGCCGAACTCGGACTCCAGCGGCAGCGCGCTCTTGACCTCGCCCGGCGGGGCGGTCATCAGGACGCCGGCGGGAAATGTACCATCGGGGTACGTGCCGGCGTCACCGATCGGGTGTCCCCGGTGTGTCGCAGGGCCTGGTGGTCATCCCAACTGATTCGGCATCGCCGGTCAGCGGGAGAAATACCAGCGGTATGTTGACGAACGCACTCCCCGCACACGGGCGCCGCAGGAAGCAAGGGGCATGCTGTTCGCCGCGGACCTGATCGGTACCAGCGACGAGATCGCCGAGCAGCTATACGCACACGCAGGATTCCAGGAAGTCGACGAGGTGGCGTTTGCGCTGCCCTTCAGCTTCGACCACGAGGATTACATCCAGATCCTCACCGACATCGCCAGCAAACCCGGTCCAGCCCTGGGATGGACTCCAGCGGAAGTCCGGCGCGACCCGCAGTAGGCGTCACGGCCTACAATCGACCAGACGTTGGGCATTCCTGGGCGGCTGTGCGCTGCCGAGTCGCGGTGCTCCCAGTTGTCAGAGCGGTCCCACGAGCTCGCGGACTGGCCCACTCAAGCTCAACTGTGCGGTAGCCTTTCGTCCCATGGTCGATGCGAAGCGGTTCCGAGTACTCCTTGAGGAGGAACGTGACCGCAAGGTTGCGCTCTTGAAAGCCCTCCTTGGGGACATCACTTCGGTAAACGTCGCCAGGCAGGACGCGAACGTCGACGACGAACACGATCCGGAAGGGAGCACGATCGCTTTCGAACTTTCCCAGGCTTCCGCACTCATGGAGCAGAGCCGGGTGGGCCTGGAACAGATCGAGGCCGCTTTGCTGCGGATTGCCAACGGGAGTTACGGACTGTGCGCCGTGTGCGCAAGCCCATCGCGGAGGGTCGCCTGGAGGCAAGGCCTTGGACTCCGTATTGCATAGAGCACGCATCCGGTCAGAGCTAAGCCTACACCCGGAGCAACGCTGTTGGTAGCGCGCGTGCGCAACGGACTGTGGAAGCACTAGCGCCGCCAGCGGACTATCGCTTCTGCCTCCTCGGATGGCCTGTTCCCTGTCCACAGCCGGGACCAATTTCCCCGCGGCTCAAAGGAGAGGTAGCGAGGCTGCGGGTCCGTGGATACGAGCCACGGGTACCGGGGTGGCTGCATCACCCTGGACACCAACCACATCGGCGTGACGGGATGAGAACGCCGAGACAAACACGGCGAGTATTGGTCCGGCCTGATCCTGGACCCCGGACAGGACGGACCCGTGCACTTCCAAATCGAAATTCGACGGGTCCACCTTCCGAGCTGCCGCCTCGCTCGACGGGAAAGATGGACCCGGCTCGGGGCCTACTGGATATCAGCTTCATCAGCGACGACCCATGCCGGGCTCTTGCGTTTCACAGGAGCTCTCGCTGGGATTGCCGCAAAAGGATCTGGCGGCGCGCTCCTGGAGCGCCGACTTTGAGAGCGTGACCTTTACGAGCTGAATCGTGGCCAATGCCCCGGACTCTCAGCTGTGGCTTCCGTCGCAGTGCAGGAACATGAAGAGCATTAGCGTCGTTGAAGGTCTCGCTTCTTGGCCTGAATGAGCGCACACAAATGGACGGCGGTGCGTGGAACAGACAGCCCGAGATCGGGCGACGGCCGCTCAGGAATAGGCGACGGTGTGCCGACGTCGCCGAGGGCCTGCCAGACGCGTCTGCAACTCTTCGGCGGTAGGCGGGTTGGCGCCTGGACGGCTCACTGTGATTGCGGCGGCCATCGACGCGGTCTGCCCAATGGCTTCGAGCCCGGCGGCGTAAACGCCTCGTCGCCCCGGGTCAGCAGTTCAAAGATGAGTGCGGCCATGTAGGCGTCGCCTGCCCCGATGGTGTCGGCAACCTTGGTCTTCACGGATGGGATGCTGAACCGGGCATCGGTGTGGCCAGCAGGGCACCCTCTGCGCCCTTGGTGATGACGGCCAGGCGCGCGCCCTGTTCCAGTAAATGGGAGAGGACCTCGTCCGGGGAGAATGCGGGGTACAGCCAGTGTGCATCTTCGTCGCTGAGTTTCACGACGTCCGTGAGCGGGAGCAGGTCCTCGAAGACTGACTGCGCCTCGGAGTGACTGCCGAGGAGAGCCGGGCGGATGTTGGGGTCGTAGGTGACCAGGCATGATTGGTGGCATTGCTCGAGGAGGGTGCGGACTGTGGCGGCTCCTGGCGCGAGAAACGTGGCGATCGAGCCCGTGTGGAGAACTTTCGGGATCATGGCCGGCGCCACAGGTGCCAGCTGCCAGGCGATGTCGAACTCGTAGCTGGCGGAGCCATCGGCCGCCAAGGTGGCGGTGGCGGTTGCTGTCCGTTCAAGGGAAATGGATCCGGGAAGAAGCCGGACGCCTGCGCTGTGGAGGTGGTTGGTGATGGCGGTGCCGTGTTCGTCGTCGCCGATCGCTGTGAGCAGCCCGGTCGGGATGCCGAGCCGGCCAAGGCCGTAGGCGACATTTGCCGGGACCCGCCTGGATAGCTGATGGATCCTTCGGGGCCGTTGACGACGTCGATCAGGGCTTCGCCGATAACGATGACGTCCATCTGGTCGTGGGCGGGGCGGCCGGTTGGAGCTTGTGCATCGTGGTTCTTTCTTCGGATTGCCGTTGGTGGGAGCCCCGGGATGGATCCGTCCACGGACCTGTTGGCAGGTCCGCGGACGGAGAAGGGGTCCCGAGGGAGCGGGAAGCGCCGATCGGCCCTGTCAGGCCTTGGCTGCGCCGGTCATGATCGCGACGGCGTCGGTCATGCTGTGGGACTGCGGGGTGATGGTGGCCGCGCACTTGCCCAGGCGCTGGATGTGGATCCGGTCTGCCACATCGAACACGTGTGGCATGTTGTGGCTGATCAGGATGACCGGAAGGCCGCGGTCGCGCAGGTCGCGGACGAGCTGGAGGACCTGGTTTGATTCGCGGACTCCCAGGGCGGCGGTCGGTTCGTCAAGGACGACGACCTTGGAGCCGAAGGCAGCCGCGCGGGCAACGGCGACGGCCTGGCGCTGGCCGCCGGAGAGGTTCTCGACCGGCACTGTGACGTCTTGCAGGGTGGAGATGCCCAGGCGTGTCAGTTCTTCCTTGGCTTTCCTGCGCATGCCTTTGGTATCGAGCATCCGGAACACGCTTCCCAGTAGGCCGGGGAGGCGCTCTTCACGGCCGAGGAACAGGTTCGAGGCGACATCAAGTGCCGGGGAGACAGCCAGGTTCTGGTAGACGGTTTCGATGCCGTGGACCCGGGCGTCCTGCGGGCGTTTGAAGTGCACCTGCTTGCGTCAGATCCACCGAACGAAGACAACGTTGTCAAAAAGGGAACCTACGGCTTGTCCACCGGACAAGTCAACAGTCAAATCCTCCGACGCCCGGCCTGGCTCAAGCGATCGTGAACCAACTGCCCGCATGCCGGTGGAAGCCGTTGACAGCTACGAGGTAACGCGTGTAACCTCAATCACACCGCTGAAGGTAACTCGCGTTACTTGCCAACGATTGCGATACGACCTCAGACCGAACCCTTGGTACTGCGCGCAGGATCAACGAAGACACGGAGCATTCAATGGCGAAAACCACCACCCCCCAGAAAGCCGCGGCTGTGCGGCAGCGGGGTGTCACCATGAGTGATGTCGCCCAGCACGCCGGTGTCTCCCGGACGGCGGTCTCGTTCGTGCTGAACAACCGCGAAAACGCCAGCATTTCTGAGGAAACGCGCATCCGCATCAACGACGCCGTCCAGGCATTGGGTTACCGCCCGAATGCCGGAGCGCGCGCACTGGCTTCCCAACGCAGTGATTGGTACGGACTCGTCACCGAGATCGTGACGGCCCCGTTTGCGGTGGACATCATCAAGGGCGCCCAGGATCAAGCCTGGCTTGACCACCGGTTCCTGCTCATCGCGCCTTCCGACCAGGCCGATGCCGTAGGACCCAACCAAGGCCTGGAAGATGCAGCAACGGAAAAGCTGCTGGAACAACGAGTGGAAGGACTTTTGTACGCGGCAACATACCACCGCGGGGTACATGTTCCGGAAAGCGCCCACGAGGTTCCCACTGTCCTGATCAATTGTTTCGACGCGGACGGGAAGCTGCCCTCGATCGTCCCGGACGAGCGCGGGGCGGCAGGGTTGCCGTCGATCGTTTGCTCCGGGCCGGCCACAGCAGGATCGGAGTCATCAACCTGGACCCGCACATTCCCGCGGCCGTCGGGCGTTTGGAGGGTGCCCGCGAAGCACTCGCCGGCGCCGGGCTCGAACTGGATCCGGAGCTGGTGGTGTCCGGGCATGCGACGGCGGATGGAGGCTACGAGGCGGCGTGCCAAATCCTGGATCGTTACCCCCAGCAGGACAGGCCGACCGCACTGTTCTGCCTCAATGACCGCATGGCGATGGGCGCTTATGACGCCATCAAGGAACGGGGACTGACCATCCCCGGGGACATCGCCGTGATCGGCTTCGACAACCAGGAACTGATCGCGGCCTACCTCAGGCCAAAACTGACCACGGTTGCGTTGCCCTTCGAAAAAATGGGCGCACTGGGAGTCCAGACGCTCGCAGCTCTCACAGCAGGACAGCCGATCACTGCCGACCAGCAATTGGTCGACTGTCCGCTGCTAGAACGCTCTTCGGTCTGACCGCGAAATCAAGTTTCGAAGAGCAAACCCTTACCCACCCCTTCACCTTGCTGATGAAGATAGGAAAGAGATACCCATCATGACACAACCCGACTCTTGAGGTCTGCCCGCATTGCAGCGGCCGGACTGGCTGTGGGTGCAATGCTGCTGACCGGCTGCGCTGCCACTGTCAACAAGTCCGCCGGCACCGACGCCGGAGCCAACGCGAACGCCTTCCTGACCATCCCGCGTGAGGACATGAGCACCTTCGACCGTAACTTCAACCCCTTCGCCCCCACTGTGAACCCCATGGTCCAGCAGGCCATCTACGAACCCCTACTGGTCTTCAACCCGGCCAAAGGCAACACCGTCCCCTGGCTGGGCGCCTTCTGGGACGCTGCCAAGGACGGCAAGTCCGTCACCTTCACCCTGCGTGACGGCGTGAAGTGGTCCGACGGGCAGCCTTTCGTCGCCGATGACGTGGCCTACACCTTCCAGCTGCAGAAGAAGCTCAAGGGCGGCTTCGAGTACCTGGATTCCGTCACTCCGGCGGGCACCGACAAGGTGACATTCACCTTCAACAAGCCCTGGTCCCCCGCGCTCTATGAGATCGGGCAGCTCCCCATCCTCCCCAAGCACATCTGGTCATCCATCGCCGATCCGGCGAAGGACACCAACGCCAACCCCGTGGGAACCGGCCCTACACCCAGGTGGACAGCTTCCAGTCCCAGTCCTTCGAGCTGAAGAAGAACCCGAACTACTGGCAGCCTGACAAGCAGAAGATCGCCGGCATCAAGATGCTGGCGATGTCCGGAAACGATGCCGCCAACCTGGCCAGCGTCAACGGCGATGTGGACTGGTCCACCCAGTTCATCCCGAACATCGAGAAGACCTTCATCTCAAAAGACAAGGACCACCGCCACTTCTGGTTCCCGCCGACGGGCGCCATGATCAACTGGCAGTTGAACACCAGCAAGGCGCCGTTCAATGACGCGACGGTGCGCAAGGCCCTGAGCATGGCGGTTGACCGTGACCAGGTCACCAAGATCGGCATGAGCGGGTACGCCACTCCGGCCGACTGCACAGGCCTCTCCGGCAACTACGCGAGCTGGAAGAACGCCGATGTGGCGAACAACTGCACTTGGACCAAGCTGAATGTCGACGAAGCGAACAAGATGCTCGACGGCGCCGGCTACCCCAAGGGCGCGGACGGCAAGCGCACCCTCAAGGACGGCAAGCCTTTCGAGTTCAAGATCTCCGTGGGCGCCAGCTCCTCCGACTGGCTCTCCGTGGCCAACGTGATCTCCCAGAACCTCCAGGCCATCGGCGTGACCGCCAAGGTGGACTCCCCTGACTGGGCCTCCGTCGTCTCCGGCTACGAGCAGGGAACGTTCGACACCGGCATCGTCTGGAGCGCGAACGACCCCAGCCCGTTCAAGTACTTCAGCTCCACCATGGGCACATCCACCGTCAAGCCGGTGGGCGCCAAGGCCACCGAGAACTACCACCGTTTCGGCGATCCAAAGGCCGATGATCTCCTGCAGCAGTTTGCTTCTGCTGGAGACGAAGCCGCACAGAAGCAGATCGCGAACCAGCTTCAGGCGGAATACAACGCGGTGGCCCGACGGTTCCGCTGTTCTCCGGCCCCGAATGGGCGACTACACGGACGTTCACTTCACGGGATGGCCCACTCAGGACAACCCCTACGCAACGCTCTCTGACCGCTCCCCACCACGGTCCTGGTCCTGACCACCCTGGAACCGCGCAAGTAGCCGGCGCCACTTCTCGGCCGGTGGCTGCAGTTGCCATATTCCGGTTCCCACCGGCCGAGAACCTTTTCATCTTTCCCGCCCGGGACCATTGTCGTCCCGGACCCCGCCTTTCCCGAACGGAGCAACCGTGCGCTTCATCCTGCGCCGCCTGGGTTTTTACCTGATCGCCTTCTGGGCCTCCATCACCCTGAACTTCCTGCTCCAGCGTTTCATGCCGGGAGACCCCGTCTCACGCATGTTCGCCCGTACCCAGGGCAAGATGCAGCCCGAACAGATCGAAGCCCTGCGCAAGATGCTCGGCGTGGATACGCGGCCGCTCTGGGAACAGTACGTCGACTACATGCACAACATCCTGACCGGCCAGATGGGTGTCTCCATCTCGCGTTTCCCCACCCCGGTCACCGAGGTCATCGCCAGCCAGATCGGCTGGACCCTTTTGCTGGGCGGAACCGCACTTGTGTTCGCCGCCATCATCGGCAATCTCCTCGGCATGCTGGCCGCCTGGCGACGCGGCGGCGCGATCGACTCCGCCCTGCCGCCGCTCCTGATCTTCATCGGATCCTTCCCGTACTTCTGGCTGGCCATGGGAGCCCTGTACCTGTTCGGTGTAGTCCTGGGCTGGTTCCCGATCCGCCACGCTTTCACGGATGGTCTGGAGCCCGCGTTTACCTGGGAGTTCATCGGCGACGTCGGTGCTCACCTTGTGCTCCCGGCGCTGACGATCGTCCTGGTGTCTATCGGCGGCTGGATGCTCGGCATGCGGAACACCATGATCGCCACGAACGCCGAGGACTACATCACCATGGCCGAGGCCAAGGGTCTCCGGCCGGGCCGCATCATGCTCCGCTACGCGGCAAGGAACGCCATGCTCCCGTCGGTCACGAGCTTCGGCATGAGCCTGGCTTCGTGGTGGGTGGTGCAATGCTCACCGAGGTGGTGTTCGCGTATCCCGGCGTCGGCTACCAACTCCTCAACGCCGTCCAAGGCCTCGACTACCCGCTCATGCAGGGCCTGTTCCTGACCATCACCGCCGCCGTGCTGCTGGCGAACTTCCTCGTGGACATCCTCTACGTCCGCCTCGACCCGCGTGTGCGCAGCAACTGAGGGATCCATCATGACAACCGCAATTCTCAAGCAGCCCACTGAGCCCACGGCTGCCCGCAAGCCCAACCGCAGTTTCGTCCACGGACTTATCACCAACAAGAAGGCCCTGGTGGGCATGATCGTGATGCTCGTGTTCATCGCGCTTGCGTTGCTGGCCCCGTGCTGTTCCCGGAGACCCATCGCGGATCACCGCGATGGCCTCGCTGGAACCGTCTCCCGAGCACTGGCTCGGCACCACGGCCAAAGGCCAGGACGTGCTTGCCCTGACTGTCCATGGCTCCCGCAGTTCCCTGTTCGTCGGGTTGACTGTGGGCTTCGCATCCACCTTCATCGGCATTTTGGTGGGCCTGGCGTCGGCGTACTTCGGCAAGTTCATTGACGAAGCACTGTCCCTGGTGACCAACGTCTTCCTGCTCCTGCCCGGGCTCCCGCTCCTTGTCATCCTGGCAGCTTTCCTGCCGCCGGGTTTGGGCACGGTAATCCTCGTGCTCGTGGTCACCGGCTGGGCTGGGTCGGCACGCGTATTGCGCTCCCAGGCGTTATCCATCCGCTCAAAGGACTTTGTGGCCGCGGCCGTGGTGTCCGGCGAACGGGCGGGCCGCATCATGTTCCGCGAGATCCTGCCGAACATGGCATCGATCGTCATGGGAACCCTCCTCGGCTGCGTGATTTACGGCATCGGCGCCCAGGCAGGCCTGGAGTTCCTTGGCCTGGGTGACGTGAGCACCGTTTCCTGGGGCAACAACCTCTTCTGGGCCGGCAACGAGGGAGCCCTACTGACCGGCAGCTGGTGGGTCTTTGTTCCCTCGGGTGTCTGCATCGCGCTGGTCGCGTTCGCACTTGCGCTCATCAACTACGCCGTGGACGAGGTCACTAATCCGCGGCTGCGGAAGATCAAAACCCAAAGAATACCGAAAGGAGCGCCGCCAAGTGACAGTCTCCCAAGTTTCCTTCGGCTCCCACGAGCCCGTTCTCGACGTCAAGAACCTCACCGTCAAGTACATCGGCGACACCCGCTCCACCACCGCCGTCGACCGTGTTTCCTTCAGCATCGGCACCGGAGAGGTCTTCGGGCTGGCAGGCGAGTCCGGCTGCGGCAAGTCGACCATCGCCAACTCGATCATGCGGCTGCTCAAGGACCCCGCAAAAATCGCCGCCGGCAGCATCTCCTTCGGCGGCAAGGACGTCCTGGCCATGAGCCCGGAGGAACTGCGGCGTTTCCGCTGGCAGGACGTGGCGATGGTCTTCCAATCGGCCATGAACTCGCTGAATCCGGTGCTCACCATCGGCGAGCAGATCGTGGACATCTTCACCACACACGCCGGCTACTCCCGCAAGGAATCCCTCCGACGCGCGGGCCAGCTGCTGGAACTTGTCAGGATCGACTCCGCTCGACTCAAGTCCTACCCGCACCAGCTTTCGGGCGGCATGCGCCAGCGTGCGGTGATCGCGATGGCCGTGGCGCTCAAGCCGTCCCTCCTGATCCTCGACGAACCCACCACCGCCCTGGACGTGGTGGTGCAGCAGGAAATCATGGCCCAAATCAAGGAACTCCAACGCGAACTGGGATTCTCCGTCCTCTTCATCACCCACGACATGTCCCTCATGGTGGAGCTGTCGCACCGCATGGCCGTGATGTACGGAGGCCGGATCGTGGAGACCGCGAAAGCCCAAGACGTCTACGCCAACCCTCGCCACCCCTACACGCAGGCGTTGATGGGTGCGTTCCCGCCGCTGACCGGTCCGCGGGTTCCGCTGACCGGACTGCCCGACGGCGTGAAGTTCCGGAACATCCCCGACCTCACCGAAGCAGCACCCGGCCATTTCGTGGCTCCGTTTGGTGCCGACGCTGAAGCAGCCGTCCTGGAAGGAGCCGCACGATGAGCCACGCTGTGCTGTCATCCCAGCGCCCTCCGCCGACACAGAAGCTACGGCCCTCGAGGTCCGCGGACTAGGAAAGTCTTTGCAATAGGTGGTTTGTTCTCCCGGGAGTCCGTCCGGGCCCTGCACGGCGTAGACCTGACCATTGGCCGCGGAGAAATCGTGGCCCTCGTGGGAGAGTCTGGGTCGGGTAAGAGCACCCTGGCCCGCTGCGTTGCCCGGCTGGAACGTCCGAGCTCCGGCGAGATCCTGCTTGACGGCGTCGACGTCCTCAAGCGTGACCGCTTCCAGGCATCGAGAGCGTTCCGCTCCCAACTTCAGATGGTCTTTCAGGATCCCTTCGGCTCGCTGAATCCTGCCCACAGAGTGGAGCATTTCCTGCGGAGGTCGCTAGTGATCCACCGGAAGGGCGGCAGCTCCGAGACAGAGACACAGCAGCGACTCGAGGAGCTTATGACCACCGTGGCCTGCAGGCCGACATGTTGAACTCCTACCCGCACGAGCTCTCCGGCGGCCAGCGCCAGCGAGTCGCGATCGCCCGGGCCCTTGCCGGGAACCACAGGTCATCCTCGCTGACGAGCCCACCTCCATGCTGGATGTTTCGGTCCGGATCGGCGTGCTGAACCTGATGCGCAAACTCCGCGATGAGCAGGAATCTCCATGCTCTACATCACACACGACCTCGCTTCGGCCCGATACCTCGCGGACCGGACGGCGGTCATGTTCGCCGGTGAGCTCGTTGAAGAGGGCGAGTCCTTGGACCTCCTGGCCAACCCGGCCCACCCGTATACGCAACTGCTGGTCTCAGCCGTCCCGGATCCGGCCGGGCGGGCTCCTACGATCCCGTCCGCCGGGCCGAGCTGCGACAGGCTGTGATGGCTTCGACCAGCTGCGCTTTCGACGGCGACCCAAACCAGGCCTGCTCGGCCGAGGAACCCGTTCGCCACGGTGTGGGCAACCCCGAAAACCGCCACTGGGTGCGCTGCCACCTCTACCGCCCGCAGGCTGGAGCCGGCGGCCACGCCCTGGCAACTGAACCTACGGACAGCAAGGCCTCCGCATGACTGAATCGACGCACCCGCTCGGCACCGTCCCCCAGGACGAACTGATTGCACGCGCCGATGCGGACCCCCTTCGGCCGCGCTTCCATTTCGTGTCCCCGGCCGGTTGGCTGAACGACCCCAACGGCGTGAGCCAGTGGAACGGCACCTATCATCTCTTCTACCAGTACAACCCCGAAGGCGCCTTCCACCACCGCATCCAGTGGGGCCACGCCACCAGCACCGACCTCGTCCACTGGACGGACCAGCCTGTGGCGCTGGAACCTTCCGCAGGTCCGGACGCCGACGGCTGCTGGTCGGGGGTGTTGGTGAACGACGGAGGAACACCCACCTTGGTGTACTCGGGACGGCTGGGCGAGCAGGAGTTGCCCTGCGTTGCCGTCGGATCCGCAGACCTCCTGAGCTGGAGCAAGATTCCTCAGAACCCGGTCATCGCAGCCCCGCCGGCCGGAGTGGCCATCACGGCGTATCGCGATCACTGCGTATGGCGCGAGGGTTACATCTGGCGGCAACTGGTGGGATCGGGCATCCGTGGGCGCGGCGGCACGGCGTTCCTGTACGAGTCGGAGGATCTGCGCGCCTGGGAATACGTCGGGCCCCTGTTCATCGGCGACGCCTCACAGGGCGATCCTGCCGATTCCGATTGGACCGGGACCATGTGGGAATGCGTGGACCTGTTCCGGGCACGCGAGGGATCGTTGGGTACGGTTCCGACTTCTGGCGACGCGCCCGACGTGCTGGTCTTTTCCGCATGGGACAACGGCGACACGCGCCACCCGCTGTACTGGACCGGCCGCTATTCGGAAAACTCCTTCGAGCCCACCGGGCTGCATCGGCTCGACTACGGTGGACGGTTCTTCTATGCGCCGCAGTCATTCCAGGATGAGTCCGGCCGACGCATCATGTTTGGTTGGCTTCAGGAGGGCCGCAGCGACGCCGCGATGATCGAGGCCGGGTGGTCGGGCGTCATGAGTTTGCCGCGCGTCACAACCGTGGCCGACGACGGAACCCTGGGGTTCGCGCCCGTGCCTGAAATCGAGAAGCTGCGCCGGGACCATGTGGGCCTGCCTGGACAGGAACTGGCGGGTACCGGGGCACCTGTGGCTACCGGTGTGTCCGGCAGCCAATTGGACCTCGAACTGGATGTGCAGCTCGAGCCTGGTGCTGTGCTGCGACTGGGCTTGCTGGGATCGGCTGACTGTGGCGTCTCCGGTAAATCCAAGGAGGAAACAGTGATCGAGCTGTGCCGGACCACTGAAGGCGACGGCCAAGGCACACTCCGCCTCGACCGGACTCAGAGCAGCCTCGATCCAACCGTTGATGTCGACGACAAGTCCGGACCGCTTCCGATGCCCGACGGCCGGGTGCACCTGCGCGTCCTGGTGGACCGATCCGCCGTCGAAATTTTCGCCAACGGCAAGCCGCTCACCGCCCGCGTTTACCCGACCCTGGCCGGCGAGCACGTGAGCCTGACCGCCGAGGGTACCGTGAGTCTGCTCTCCTTCGATGCCTGGACCATGGCTGAGATCTTTGGAGGAGCTCGGAACCTCTTCCCCTAACTCAGGATCCGACCTCTCCCGCCTTTGGAGTCATTTCCCCATCGCTCTACCACCTAAGACATCCAGCTCATGGCCGGTGCATCCCGCCGCGAAGCGGACGTACGACCTATACAAGAGCAACTGCTAACACCAGCATCCGTCCAGCCGCCGAACAGCGCCCCGCGCCGTTCGCCGGCTGGATGCCGCACCCACCCTTCCTCAGGAAGACGAAATGAAATGAGACTTTGATTCATGACCGCGTTAACCGCGCCCACACGTGAGGCTTTCCGGCCGGCGATGCATTACGCCAGCAAGGACACCTGGCTCAATGACCCCAACGGCCTCATCTACTACGAGGGCAATTACCACCTCTACTACCAGAACAACCCCTTTGGGAATGTCTGGGGAAACATGTCCTGGGGGCACGCCACCTCCACCAACCTCATCACGTGGAGAGAGCAACCCGTCGCTATTGCCTGCGACGATTACGAGGACATCTTCTCCGGCAGCGTCGTTTACGACCAGCACAACACCAGCGGACTCGGCGACGGAACTGTTGCACCCCTGGTCGCCATCTACACAAGTGCCTACAAGGAGAACTCACAGCACGCCGGGATCCAGGCCCAGTCACTCGCGTGGAGCACGGACGGTGGCTACACCTGGTCCAAGTACCACGGAAACCCGGTCCTGAACCGCAATTCCGCGAACTTCCGCGACCCGAAGGTGTTCCGCTACAACGGCCCGGCCGCGCCTATTGGGTAATGGTCGCTGTCGAGGCACTGGATTTCACGGTCGTGATGTACCGTTCCGATGACCTGAAGAGCTGGGACTACCTCAGCAGTTTCGGGCCGGCCAACGCTACTGGCGGAGTCTGGGAATGTCCTGACCTATTTCCTCTACCACTTGACGGGAACGAGGACCTGATCAGATGGGTGCTGACCGTTAACCTCAATCCCGGCGGGCCGAACGGAGGATCTGCGGGACAGTACTTCGTGGGAGACTTCGACGGCGTGACGTTCAGCTCCGAAACCACGGTCACTGAAGGCGACCAGGATCCGGCGCGCCTGACCGAGTATCACTGGCTCGACTGGGGCCGGGACTACTACGCTGCCGTTTCCTTCAGCAACGTTCCGGACGGTCGCCGGCTCATGATGGCCTGGATGAACAACTGGCAGTACGGCAACGACATTCCAACCTCCCCGTGGCGAAGCCCCATGTCGCTTGTACGCGAGGTCTCGCTGGTCAGCTCTGAAGGGACACCGCACCTTACCCAGCAGGCAGTGATTGACCCCACAGCGCTTACCCGCACAGTTGCCTACACAGAGCTCGACGTCGATGGCATCCGTTCCGTGGCAGGCGGGGGCGCCGTGCAACTCATCGAGATAACCTTTGTGCCCGGTTCCGCAGATGAATTTGGCCTCGTGATCCGCGGCAACGGCAACGAAGGTACAAGGATCGGCATCCGTCCGGGTGACGGCAGACTGCTCGTGGATCGAACGGTCTCGGGCAACACCGCGTTCCACGGCGCCTTTTCATCGATCGACACCGCGCCCCTGCGTGCCATGGATGGAGCGTATAGGCTGCGCATTTTCGTTGATCACTGCTCTGTGGAGATCTTCGCCCAAGACGGAGAAGTCACCCTCACCGAGCTGATCTTCCCAGACCCCTCCGGCACCGGCGTGTCGCTGTACACCACCGGAGGAACCGCAAAGGTCGCTTCGCTCAGGCTCACCACCCTCGCCTGACCATGGCTACCCAACCGGCGGATGGTTTCAAACCCACCCAATCAACGCAACGGGTGGACGACGGCGACGCAGCTTGCGGGCCAGGGGACGCGCCTGAAATAGAGAGTCCCCTGGCGCGCGTGGGTTTGAACGCCTTGCCGCTGCCGTGCAGTCACTACCGCCGCGGCGCCGAACTGCTGTTCCCGGTCCTCACCGAGAGGAGGAAAAGAACTCCATCTCGATCGCCAGCAATGAGTCTTCCTCGAGTGACATGTGGACCCGCAACCTGTCCTTGGAAAGTGATTTGGCCCGGGAGGCGGCGCCTGACTTTCAGGGTTTCGTGTTGCGACGATTGCACGCCTCCCGGCCCAAGAGTGTGGGGCTATACACACCGCGGGATCTGCGGGAGCCCGCGCGGCTTTCCTGGTCTCAGGCGCCCTCAAGGCGCTTCAACAACCCCGCATCGTGTCGCAGCACGAAGTTCAACCGAGCACTGACATCGGGACCGCGGCCGTGACGAGGGTCCAACTCGGGCCTTGACGGACACCGTCCGGTGTGGGGCGTGCGCCTGGTCCGCCGACTGACCCGCCCCACGGACGCTGTCTTCTGGAAGAGGCCGGTTCATATCCATGCCCGATAGTACCAACGCATCAAACAACACAGTTCGTTGACGGACAAGTTCAATCGGCCATTGCTGACACCATTCGGTGACATAATGGAATGATGAAGGAGGACGTTTGACGAACATGACCAGCATCGACACACCCGCGGCGGCCGGTTCGATCATCCGCGCCCGGCGCCAGGAACGAGGGCTTTCACAACAGTCGCTCGCAAAGGCGAGTGGTGTTTCACGGAAGTTCCTTGTTGACCTCGAAGCCGGCCACGAACGCGCCGAACTCGGCAAAACAATGGCCGTCCTCCACACCCTCGGGCTCTCGCTGACCGCCTCCGACCCTATGCCCCGCGGCAGCGACTACGACCCGGCACGGCGGGACTACGCCGAAACCTTCGCCCAGCTGATCGGCTCGCGCGACTTCGAGTTCGCCATCAAGATGCTCGCCGACTACGCCACAGCCTCCCTCAAAGCCGGAAAGCCGCTGCTCCAACGCAGCCCCCGGCTCAAGGATCCGCACTGGGCGGCGGCCCTGGCCGGCATCACCAACTACACCGCACACCGGCTCGGGCAACCCGCACCGTCCTGGACCAGACGCATCAAGCCCCTCAACGAGGCGTGGATGCCGGCCGAGTCCTACCGACACGTCCGGGAACCCATGAAACAACTCACCATGTCCGAAACACCCGCCGAACTCGCCGCCCTGAACGTCTTCATCCGCGAACGCAGCCTGGCCACCGCATGAGCGGCGGAGAGCTCACCGCTGATCAAATCCGCGCACTCCTCCACGAACTCGGCCGGCGCCTGCAGGCCCGCGGCATCCACGGCGACATCAAACTCGTCGGAGGTGCCGCGCTCATCCTGCAGGGAATCGGCAACCGCCCCACCGCCGACATCGACGCCAGCTACGCCGACCCCGCCACGGTCAACGCCGTGGTCACCGAGATGGCCGAAGACTACGATCTTGCGCCTGATTGGCTGAACTCCAACGCAGCAGCATTCGTCCCGGACAACGCCACCTGGGTAAACCTGGAACAACTCGACGGACTCACCATCCAGGCCGCGGACACCGAAACACTCCTGGCCATGAAAATCGCCGCCGAACGCGACAAAGACACCCTCGACATCGCCGGCTCCTTCGCCGGCTCAACATCACCAACGCCGACGACGCCGTCGACCTCGCCTATAAGAAATACGGCGACCACTCCATCCCCCTCGCCGCAGGCCGGGACAACTACCTCATCGTCGTCGACGACGCCCTCGACGCAGCCGCAGCCCTCAAACACGACGAATAATTTCCCAGACCAGCCCTCCAGAAAGTGCCTCAACCCGGCCCGCGTTTGGATAACCATCGCAGACATCGAGAGGAGCAGTCGCCCGCGCCCGCTTAGCGAGCGGAAACCCTTTCTGCCAAGAAGACACCCGTGACGCAAGCCGTAAAGAGGGGCTGTACTGAGACCATCTCGGCCAGCATGATCTTCCGCCTCCCGGATTATGTGCTCGTTGACAAGCACACAACATGCCTGCGAATACAGGCTGGCGAGTTCCGATCCCGGACAACCGTCGCCATCCGCAAGTTCCACGAGTTGTTGCATCCTGCATTCACGAATCATGACCGGCCGGTTTCGTCCGGAGACGCTTATCGGGCACCCCTGTGGAGGGAGCTCCATCTCCGGCAGGCGTTCGATGCCTGCGACGTAGCACCGCTCACCTCAGCGACACGGAGGGTAACCTCCTGCCATTGTCAGAAGAACCCGCAGGTTCCGGCGCATATTCTGAGATCAGCCGTATCCGCTCCTGAAGGAAGCCATGCCCGACACCTCACGTCCCTTACGCAAACTTGGATTCCTCACTATCGGCCTGTTCGATCCAGCGGATCCCGCCTCGGCCACGAATCCACTTTGCAGATCATCGAACTTGGCGAAGGCCTCGGATTCGACAGCGCGTGGCTGCGGCACCGTCATCTGCAGTTCGGAATCTCCTCCCCCATCGCGATGATGGCCGCCGCCAGCCAGCGCACCTCACGGATCGAGCTTGGAACCGCTGTAACCCCGCTGGGCTGGGAAAACCCCTTGCGCCTTGCCGAAGACCTGGCCACCGTGGATCTGCTCGCTGGGGGACGCATCAATCCGGGGCTGAGCGTGGGCGAACCGATGCACTACGACACACTGAAGCACGAGCTGTACCCGGATTCCTCCGAGTTAGAGGATTTCAGCTACGGGCGCCTGAACCGATTTGCCGGCTGATCGCGGGGAAAAGGTGCGGGACTTTTCCGGCAGGCAGGGTGTAGTCGAGGAATTCTCCAACCGCGTCGAGCCGCACTCTGCCGGGCTCCGGGATCGCCTTTGGTATGGGGCGGCCAGCAGGAAATCGGCCGTCTGGGCCGGGGCAAACGGCTTCAATCTGCTCTCCAGCAGCGTCATCTTTCCGGAAGCGGATCAGGAACCGGACTTTGCCCGAATCCAGCAGTCGCAGATTCGCGCCTTCCGTGAAGCCGCTGAAACGTCAGCCCAGGCGCACGGACAGGCCCGTGTGTCGCAGGGCCTGGTGGTCATCCCAACTGATTCGGCATCGCCGGGTCAGCGGGAGAAATACCAGCGGTATGTTGACGAACGAACTCCCCGCACACGGGCGCCGCAGGGGGCAAGGGGCATGCTGTTCGCCGCGGATCTGATCGGTACCAGCGACGAGATCGCCGAGCAGCTATACGCACACGCAGGATTCCAGGAAGTCGACGAGGTGGCGTTTGCGCTGCCCTTCAGCTTCGACCACGAGGATTACATCCAGATCCTCACCGACATCGCCAGCAAACTCGGTCCAGCCCTGGGATGGACTCCCGCTGAAGTCCGGCGCGACCCGCAGTAGGCGTCACGGCCTTCGATCGACCACACGTTGGGCAATCCTGGGCGGCTGTGCGCTGCCGAGTCGCGGTGCTCCCAGTCGTCAGAGCAGTCCCACGAGCTCGCGGCCGGACTCCCGCTCATACTGTTCTCGGGGTTGTGGATTCCTTGGCTGACAAGCGACAGTTCCAGAAAGGATGCAAGCGAAAATGACCGCCGTTGCAGTCCCTCCGCGCAAGAAATCGCCATCTCCCACTGCCCAAGGACGAAGACGACGCACAGGGGCGCACCGCAGGGTGGATATGAAAGCACCCCTGCCCGACACCTGATCCCAAACACCGGCACCCGCGCCGGATTTTATGCACTACGGACCCGAGGCAAGGCCTTGGACTCCGTATTGCATAGAGCACGCATCCGGTCAAAGAGGGCTGAAGGCCGTTAGCAGGCAGCCGTGGCCTGGACCAGTTCACCGCTTCCGCAGCCTCGACAGATGACATCTCCTCGGCCATCATCTGCCGGCACTGCCGCACCTTCGTCCCGCCCAGACCAAGCTTTTGATCCATTGATTGCGAAGACGAAGCAGGGCAGGCCAGGCCGGATCAACGCATGGTGCCTGCCCGGGCTCGCTCAGGAGGTACCGGCCGGCCCTTTGCATCACCGAGCGCGGCCAGGCCTCGTCCGTGTGGTGATGCGGCCTGCTAGCCTCACCACATGCGCAGAACATCGGCACGGGGCTCAGGCACTGCCAGAGGAGAGCGCGTACTGATCCTGTCCGCAGGGGTTGGATCAGGGCACAACAGCGCGGCGGCGGCGGTACACCAGGCATGTGCCGCGCGCACTGACATCGCCGAGGTGCAGGTGCTGGACGTGCTGCAGGTAAGTAGCGTGCTCTACCGCGCGCTGCTGGGGAAGGGATACTTCGTCCTGGTCGAGGGCTTACCCTGGCTGGTCGAGTGGGTTACGACATCAGCAACCCGCCCTTCCGGCGCCGCGGCCCAATCGACCCCTGGACACGAGTGAACGCCAGTCCGGTCATCAGTGCGATCAAGAGGTTCCGACCGACCGCGATCGTGTGCACGCACTTCCTGCCCGCCCAGCTGTTGGCGTCGTTACTCCTCCGGGGCGTGGTTGACGCAAAAACCGCTGTCGTGACGACGGACTATGACTTCCAGGGCCTGTGGCTCTCGGGCGCGTTCCACATGATCTTTGTGGCCAGGGAGGAAGGCAGGGTGGAGCTGACGGCGCTCGGCCTTCCTCCCGACCGAGTGATGGCCACGGGCATCCCGATCAGCAAGCCGGTCGGTCCCGCGCCCGTGCGCGATCGCAATAAGCCACCGATGCTGCTGATCTCGGCGGGTGCGACCGGCGGGGACTATGCGTTCTCCGTGGTGCGTCAGACGATGCATATGCGCTCGGAATTCACGGCCACCGTAGTGTGCGGAAACAACGACGTGCTGCGGCAGCGCATCGAGAAGCTGGTGGCGACCGCCGGTGACCGCTACCGCGTGCTCGGCTTCACCACGGAGATGCCGCAGCTGCTGGGCCGCGCGGACCTGTTTGTCGGCAAGCCGGGCGGGCTTTCAGCGTCGGAGTGCATGGCTGCGGGGCTGCCCATGGTGCTTGTAAACCCATCCCGGGGCAGGAGGTTCGCAACGGCGATTACCTGATGGAGCAGGGGGCGGCCGTCCGCTGCAACAGCCCCGCAACGATCGGTTGGAAGATCGATGAGGTGCTGCGCGAGCCCGACCGGCTGCAGCGGATGCAGGCCGCCGCGCGGAGAACCGGCCGCCCCGACGCCGCGGCGGACGTCCTGAGCGGCCTGCTGGGCGGCCGTCACGTCCGCTGGTGGTGACCCGCGCGGCGCAAAGGACAGTTCTCGCCGCGAGCGAGCAGCGTTTCGTTGCGACCGATCTCACAGGGCCCTCGTCGCTGGTCCGCCTGGTTGACCGGGCGACGGACAGCACCGTAGCACTGCTGCAAGCCGAGGAACTTTCCGACCTGCAGAAACGGTACGCGACTCCGAACAGTGGCCTGGTGCTGCGGCTCGGCCAAGCGCCTCTTTTGCTCGGCTGGGAGGAACGGCGATTGCTTCGCGCCCTGCTGCGGGGCGACAACGCGCTGCCCGTCCGCGCCGTGGGGCCATCGGCGCCCTTTCGCCTCCCTCCCGGGTGACCGGTGGGACGCGCCCCATATCGACCTCAGATCGGCTGGCGGTCCGAGACGCCTTCCTGGTCAATCAGTCCCTCCGGGCGCCACAACGGTCCCGCGTCCGCCCAGCCGACGGGGCTGTGTTGGCCGGCGAGCAGGCCCAGTCCCCCGCCCGTGGCGACCAGCGCCGCGTGGACGGATCGCGCTGCAGGATCGGCCCCGCATCCAAGGCAACCCGCACCGTCCTCTCCGCGCCGGGCTGCAGCGTCACCTTTTGGAAGCCCAGGAGCTGAGCGACCGGTCTGCGGATGGACACATCGGCAGCGTAGACCTGAACGACGGTCGAGCCCTCACGGTCGCCCGTATTGGTTACAAGCACATCCGCATAGCCGCCGGTGTCGTCGAACCTGTGGTCTAGAAGCCGATGCTCGATCCTCGTGTAGCCCAGGCCGAATCCGAACGGGAAAGCGGGCGCTCGTCCCTCGCCGTCGAGCCGACGTTGACCCCACTTATCGTCATAGACGACGGACTTCGCCGCGGGGTCGAACGATGGCAGATGCGCGGCGTCCGTTGGCAGCACAAACGGCAGCCGCCCGCCGGGTTCCTCACTGCCGGTCAGCACGCTCGCGAGGGCGCGGCCGCCTTCCATACCGCCATACCAGGCCAGGAGGAGTGCCGGCACCCGGCCTCGCCACGACTCCGTGAGGATCGCACTGCCGCTGATCAGCACGACGACGGTCCGGGGTTTGCGGCCACGACCGCCTGGATGAGGCGCTCATCGCCGGGGCGCAGCTCAAGGGAGCTGCGGTCGCCGCCTCGGACGAAGCGCGACGCGAGGTGCGCGAGGCCGATGAGCACCCGACGGAGAGGGCCTGAGGCAAAGGCCCGACCGAGGACGCCCACGTCCACGCCGCCAGTAACGACGGACTCACCTTCGTCGTGCTGGTCCAGGCCGACGACGACGATCGCCGTCTCCGCGGCGGCTGCCAACGCGGCCGCGGCGCGCTCGTTCCGACCGGAGCTGGTCGTGATCCGCACCCCGGGAAGCGCCTCACGCAGCCCCTGCAGCGGCGAGACCGTAGAGGGAGGCCGAACGCGTGACGAGCCATGATCGCCGAGGTTCGCTCGTGCCGCGAGTCGTCCGATCACCGCAAGATGTCCGGTGGTGGGAGCCAAGGGCAGTAGCGGCGCCGCGCCCACGGTTTCGTTCTTCAGCAGTACGATCGACTCCGCGGCGACCCGGTGGGCGAGAGCCCGGTGCGCCGGGGAGGCGATGACGGCGCGGGTAGGGGCCTCCATCTCCCGGGCCGCGGCGTGCTGCACGCACGTGCGCAGGATCCGGCGTGCAGACTGCAGCACTGTCGCCCGGGCCAGGTCACCGTTACGCAGCGCGGCCGGCAGTTCACGGGCGCGCAGCAGTCGCAGCGGCATCTCTACGTCCATTCCTGCCTGGAGGCTGAGGAACGCGTCATGGGTGCCGAACACCCAGTCGCTCGTCACGAACCCGGAGAAGCCCCACTCCTGTCTCAACACGTCCGTGAGCAGGGCGCGATTGACGTCCATGTACTCGCCTCGCACCCGGTTGTAGGAACTCATTACAGAGTCCGCGCCGGCTTCCACGACCGCCCTGAAGTGGGGCAAGTACACCTCGTGCAGGGCGTGTTCGTCGACCGACACGTCGACCTCGAAGCGCTCGTTCTCCATCGAGTTGAGCGCGAAGTGCTTTACGCACGCCATCGCGTTCACGCGCACGCCCCGGGTGATGGCAGCTCCCATCCGGGCGGTCAGCACCGGATCCTCCCCGTAGCACTCCTGAGCCCGACCCCACGCGGGGTGGCGAAGCAGGTTTACGCACACGGACGCGGAGTAGTTTGCTCCCCGAGCCCTGGTCTCTAGACCGATCGCAAGCCCGACCCGTTCCTCCAGCGACGGATCCCAGGTCGCGGCCCGCGCAATTGTCACAGGGAGGGCGGTGGAGGCGCCGATCACGACGCCGCGACCACCGTCGCTGAAACGGATGCCCGGTATGCCCAACCGCGAGACCGCCCGGCCACGAACGGCACCCTATTGAGCAGTATCGGGATGAGCGGGAGCAGCAGCCCGGGAGAGTCGCCGTCGAGCAGGCCGAGGATCTCCCCGTCCGTCATCAGATCGATCAGTAGCTCCGCGGCCTCATCCGCGTCCAGCTCGCCCGCCCGGACTGCCCTGACCGCCTCGCCGTAGGCGCTGCTCTCCGCCGACATCGTGTCCGTCAAAGCCAGCCATTGCGTTCGCGCTGCCCGTCGTCCCGCAGCAATCTTCATACACTAAAGCCCGCAGTAATCTTCATGCCTAAAGTCTGCACTCTGTGAGTCCGCGTTTGCGAAGCCGCCGGGAATCCCCTCGCTGGAGTCGCTTCCGACTCGCGCGGGGTTCCTCATCGCATCTCCATTAGCGGCGGCCAGTCGGTCAGCCTATACGACACTCCCCCTGTTACCTGTCTTTCAGCGTTCGCCGGGCGTACGCTGAACACGTCCCCGGTACCGGACCGGCCCGGGTCCTTTGCCTCCGGATTCAACCAGTAAGGGATCACCATGGAGATAAACCTCAGGGACCACTGGGACAGCCTCAGCCCCGAAACCCGGCAATGGCTCACCGAGAACCCCGGGTGCGTGGTTCTACCGCGCACGATCACGGAGACGATCCATCAGGAAACCGGAATCACCGCGGACTCGGACCAGCACGACCAGGCGCCGCTCTCCCCCGAAGACCTCGACTTCCTCCGGGCCGGGCCGAAGCAACGCCCGCCCCGCCGGAGCACCGGTTCTTCGACACAATACAGCCCGGAGAAGGCTGAAGCTGAGCGTCAAAGGACAAAGGAGTCCTCCATGAATGCAGAACCACGGCCGGCAGCGGAGCCTTCCCATCCGCCCGCACCGGCGCGGGCCAGCCGGCAGGACGCCGGCCGATGGTCACGCGCGCCGGAATGGCCTGGACCGCCACCATCGCCGCCCTCGTGCTCCTGATCCTGCTCATCGCGTTCATCGTGCAGAACCAGGACGCCGCCAGGGTCAGGTTCTTCGGCCTGGACGGGACGATCTCCCTGGGCATTGCCCTGCTCATCGCCGCGGTCGGAGGCGGGGCCCTGGTTGCCGTAGCCGGTGCAGTACGCATCATCCAACTCAGATCACGCAACCGCCGCACACCGACGACGCCAGGGCCCTGACACCACACAGGCCCTACCCCATCCAGGGAGCCTACATTCAGGAACCCGTGCAGCCTGGCAGGCGTGCTCCAGGGGGCAAAGGTCGTGCTCCAGGGGGCAAAGGTCGTGCTCAAGGCGCCGGCATCGTCGTCCATGCTCGGCCCAAACGGCCCAAACGGCCTGCGGCGCCACCTTCGGGCGCAGCTTTGGAACGTTCACATTCGGGGCTTGGCCGGGAATTGGCAGGGGTGACGGACGGAACAAGGCACCCCGCCGACTGCCCATCGGGAATTCCGAACATCAACCTGGGACATCTTCCATCGGACCTCTCGTCGAAGCAGATGCTTCTCGATAAGGATGGCGCTGCACTGCAAATCGGTGTCGCCGGTGGCCAGTCGCACGACAATGTCGAAGACATCGTCGTGCTGAAGCCGTGCCGGTAACCGTTGATCCGCAGCAGCAAGACCCTCAGAATCCACGCGATGCATTTGGTGCCGTCGATGATTAGGGGAAACCCGGTCAGGGACTCGAGCAGCGCCGCCTTCAGGGCAAGCTGGGAATAAGCTTCGGCGCCCATGACCGCCGTGGCGGGACGCACTAAGGCCAAGGCGAGCAGGTTGACGTCGCGCATCTGGAACCCATACTTCCTGTTTACCGTGCCGGACCTACTAAGACGGTGCATGAATGGCACCAGCACATCCGCGCCATCGATTCAAGGTAAGAGCGAGAACGATTTCATCCTGTTCGGTCGTGCCGCCCGATATCCCAAGCCCAACAAATTGCCCCCGGGCAGTTCAATCGGTCCGCCCTTCCCCGAACGACACAAGGTGGCCTCCCGAGCACGCTGTGAGGTTGTACAAGGCTTGTCCCGGTCGCATTCTCAGGGGAATATTATCTGAGCATACTCAGTTATGAGTGTAATCACTACCCCGTAGCCGCATCAGCAGGTCTTAGCGTCCACGGCGGCCGAACATCGGCTGGATGACGGTGATTGCTCTGAAACATCGAACGCAAAAGGACTAACCAATGACCCTTTCTTCACTGTGGCAACCGGGATCTACACCGCCGAGCATGTCGTGGGCTGGCGAAGCGTCACCGAAGCAGTTCACGCCCGGGGCGGGGCGGTGTTCATCCAGCTCATGCATGCGGGCCGCATGTCCCACCCGGACAACACTCCTCACCACCGTCAGCCCATGGCGCCCTCGGCGATCTCCGCAGATCAGAATATTTTAACGCCGACCGGACCCCAGAAGACGCCGTCACCGCGAGAGCTGAGCGCGGAGGATATCCAGGCCACCGTGGCTGACTTCCGCCTCGCGGCAGCTTCGGCCATCGCAGCCGGCGCCGACGGAGTTGAAATCCACGGCGCTAACGGGTACGGGGCCGACGGCGGCGCTCGCGGTCCGCCACGGACGCAACCGTGAGCAGATAGCCGACGACGTCGCGGCCGGCCTTGCGGACGTTGCCCCACTGGGCCGTTTCGCACTGGCCAATCCCGACATCGTTGAGCGTCTGCGCTCAAACGCCCCCCCTGAACGAGGTGGATCCCAGCACTCTCTACGGCGGCGGGGCGGCCGGGTACACCGACTACCCGGCCCTTGCCCACGCCTAATCCCGCAACCATCCACGCCGACCGGCGCGGACGGAAATCAACACAGAAAGTTCGTGAAATGCACTCACTCAATGGAGCAGTCGTCCTCGTCACCGGCGCAAACGGCGGCATTGGAACCCACTTCGTCCACGGCGCCCTCGCCCGCGGCGCCAGCAAGGTTTACGCCACCGCCCGCACCCCGCGCACCTGGGAGGACGAGCGCATCGTCCCCCTTACCCTCGACGTCACGGACCCGGAATCAATACGGGCCGCAGTCGAGGCTGCGGGCGATGTCACGGTGTTGATCAACAACGCCGGGGCCGGCGTTGCAACCCCTGGCATCCTTACCCACACCGACGCGGAAATCCGGAGCAACGTGGAGACGAACTTCCTTGGCCCGCTATTCCTCGCCCGCGCCTTCGCACCGATCCTGTCAGCGAAGGCCGAATCCGCAATCATCGACATCCACTCCGCCATGAGCTGGTACGCCGTCGGCGGCATCTACAGTGCCACCAAGGCCGCCCTCTGGTCGGCCACCAACTCACTGCGCCTGGAGCTCGCCCCCGAAGGGGTACACGTGGTGGGCGTCCACGTCGGCTACGTCGACACGGCAATGGCTGCGCATGCCACCGACCCGAAAATGGACCCGGCCGATCTGGTCACCACGGTATTGGATGCCCTCGAAGCCGGCGAGTACGAGGTCCTCGCCGACGAGACGTCCATCCAGGTCAAGGCCGGACTCAGCGCCCCATCGAGGCGCTCTACCCCCAACTTGCGCGCAGCAAGTCCTAGAAACAGCAGCAGCGCCGTGGTGATGAATCCAACACGTCGCCACGGCGCTTTCCATTACCGCTTGACAATTAACTGAGTACAGTCATAATTGATTGTAGTCACTTTAACCGGACGTCGCCCCACGACGAAGATACTGTCGCCACCGGCGCCAACCACAAGAACATCCACCCAGAAGGAGCATCGCGGCATGCGGGCATTCGTGATCAACAAGTACAAGGAACCGCTGCGCGAAGCCGAGGTTGCTGAACCCGCCGTCGGCGAACGGGACGTGCTCGTGCAGGTGCAGGCTGCCGGCCTGAACCAGCTGGACGAGAAGATCCGCCTGGGTGAGTTCAAACAGATCCTTCCCTACAAGCTCCAGCTGATCCTCGGCAACGACCTCGCCGGCACCGTGCTGCGCGTCGGGGAAAGAGTGAAGAGGTTCAAGCCCGGCGATGAGGTCTACGCCCGCCCCAACCAGGACCGTATCGGCACATTTGCCGAACGTATTGCCGTCGCGGAGGAAGACCTTGCACTCAAGCCCGTCTCGGCCACCATGGAGGAGGCCGGATCACTGCCGCTGGTGGCCCTTACGGCGTGGCAGGCCCTCGTCGAGCAGGGCCAGGTGCAGCCAGGTCAGAAAGTCCTCATTCATGCCGGCGCCGGCGGAGTCGGTTCCATCGCTATCCAGCTCGCCAAACATCTCGGCGCGACCGTCGCAACCACCGCCAGCAGCTCCAACGCCGGGTTCCTGCGGGACCTCGGCGCCGACATCGTCATCGACTACCGCACCCAGGACTTCGAGCAGCTCCTGAGCGGATACGACCTGGTGCTGGACAGCCTCGGAGGCGAGAACCTGCAGAAATCACTGCGCATCCTCAAGCCCGGCGGAAGGCGATAGGATCGCCGGCCCGCCCGATCCGGCATTCGCCGCAAAGCAGGCCTGAACCCCATACTGCGCCTGGCGATCACCGGGCTCAGCAGCAAGATCCGGAGGCAAGCCAGGAAGCTCGGCGTCAGCTATGAGTTCCTCTTCATGCGAGCCAGCGGCGACCAACTACGCCAGATCAGCGCCCTCGTTGACGCCGGCGTGCTGCGCCCCATCGTAGGGAAGGTCTTCACCTTCGGCCAGGCTCCAGAGGCACTGCAATCCCTGGCCGCAGGGGCTTCCGGGGCAAAGCAGTGCTCACCCTCACCAACTGACCCGCCGCCAGCGACTCTTCACGCAAAGAATCCAGGAGAACACCCGTCATGGACAACACCGACGCCCCGAACGAACCAGTCATCACCTCGTACGCGAAGGCACCTGCCCGCACTGTCACCGCCGGAGGCGTCAGCTACGCCTACCGCGAGCTGGGGCCCAAGGGCGGCATCCCCGTCGTGTTCTTCGTGCATCTGGCAGCCACCCTTGATAACTGGGACCCCCGCATCATCGACCCCATTGCCAAGAACCGCCACGTCATTACCTTCGACCAGCCCGGCGTCGGCGCCTCCACCGGACGGGTTCCGGACAACATCGAGGCAATGGCCGACGACGCTTACACCTTCATCAAGGCCCTTGGGTTCGACAAGATAGACGTCTTCTCCTTCTCACTGGGCGGCATGATCGCCCAGGACCTTGCCCTCAAACATCCCGACCGTGTCCGCAAACTCGTCCTGACCGGAACCGGTCCGCGCGGGGCAAAGACATCGACAAGGTCGTCGGCACCACCTACCGGGACATCCTCCGGGCAACCCTGACCCGGTCCGACCCCAAGGAATTCCTGTTCTTCAACCGCAACGCCACCGGCAAACCCGCTGCGAAAGCCTTCATCAAACGCCTGCAGGAGCGAACCATCGACCGCGACAAACCAATCAGCACCCGTGCATTCCAGACGCAGCTGAAGGCCATCCAGGCGTTCGGCCGCTCCGCCCCGTCGGACCTGTCCACCCTCACGCACCCCACTCTTATCGCCAATGGCGACAACGACCGCATGGTGCCCTCCGTCCTCTCCGAAGACCTGCATCGGCGCATCAAGGGATCCGAACTGATCATCTACCCCGACTCCGGCCACGGCGGCATCTTCCAGCACCACACCCGGTTCGCACCCGCCGTCGTCGAATTCCTCGCCCCCTGACCACCACCGCCCGCGACCAGAAGTCATCAATGGGCACCTCACCACCAACCACCGGACCACACCTGGAAAAGCACTTCACTTCTTCAGCCATCAGCTGAAGCCGGGGGCCTATGCCATCCATGCCTATGACGTTGAAGCAGCACTGACGTATGTCAAGCGTGGCGGGATCCTCCCCCACTACGAAGAGCAGGGGCGCCGACCGGAGGGCCGGTTTACGCAGCGCCGGTATACTCATTATTGAGTCGAGTCAGTTTATCTCCGGAGGAACCCATGCCTGTCACGTCCCAGCCGCTCGGACGGCGCGAGCGGAACAAGCAGGAGAAGCTGGACCGCATTAGCGCCGCAGCCAGTGAGCTGTTCGCCGAATACGGGGTCGAGGACGTCACCACCCAGCAGATCGCCGACAAGGCCGACATCGGCACCGGAACCCTCTTCCTCTACGCCAAAACCAAGGGAGAACTCCTCCTCCTCGTTCAGAACGCCCACTACGCAGAAGCGCTCCAGCGGGGCCGGGCGGATGCTGAAACCACCCCGGATGCCCTGGGTGCGGTGATGGCCATCGTGCGGCCGATCGTGGAGTGCAACCGAACCCAGATCGACAACGGACGCTTCTACCTGCGGGAAATGGTCTTCGGCGACCCCACGGAGCCACAGCACAGCGCTGCTCTATCCATCGTTGCGCAAACCGAGGAAGCCATTGCCGCCATACTCGACAGGGAAAAACCGGCCGGCGCGGGTGACGCCGCGACGGCGGCGCGCATTGTCTCGGCGATCATGTTTGTCAGCATGGCCGCAAGCGTAAACGCCGGATTGGAAACTGAAGCACTGGAGCGGGACATCAGGACACAAATCAGCCTGCTCATACCCCGCTGACGCGGCCGGCAAACTCGATCAGGACGGCAGCCACTCGTTACGTTTGCGGTCGGCGAGGCAAACCTCTGGCCTCTGGCCATAGCACCTTGGCACACGAATCGCCCTAAATCAGCAGCACTGGTCGGCGAAGCCCCTGCAGGAATATCGGCACCTTTGGGCGATGTCCACCTGCTCGGTGGTTAAGTTTCCGGCGGCAATGGCCGCCTGGACTTGCAAGGCCAGTGTGTCCGTGTACCACCCTCGACTGGATCACGTTCAGTAGTCGCTGGTTCGTGCTTCAACCTGATCGTCGCTGAGTCCGGTGACCTGATTGATCCACGCTCCGAAGTCACGGCTCGGCGCGTAGCCTGTCTCGGTCCAGCCGAGTTTGCTTGGCTTTACGGGGGTGCTGAGATGTCCAGGCCAAAGCGCTGGACTACGGTCCGGGCCCCGGGGAAAAGGCGGTCTGCGGTGCCGATTGGGTCAAGTTTCCACTCGCCAGGTCTGCGGCCGGGACTGCGTCCGGATGAAGGGCATCCAACACCAGCCCGCCGTCGTTTGCTGCCACATAGTCCGTCGACAACCCAATTGCGTCGAGCACGTCATTGCGATCTACTCGCTCGTAGAGCAGGCCGCGACCATAGTCACGGGCCCAGTCCGTCCAGGGCACCAGCGAAGCAGGGCGGACCGCAACATATGATATGCCGTGACACCTCCGGTGATAGTCCAAAAGCTGCTCGCCGATGACTTTCGTGAATCCGTAAACGTCGCTCGAGTCATGCCAAGCCTGCGAGGAAAGCCAGACCACTTTCCCCACGCCGGCGGCGACGGCCGCCTGCAGGGTGCGGAATGTGCCATTTACATTGAGGTCCCAGAATTCCGTTTCAGTGTGATCGGCGACGTGGATGCCGTGCAGGGCCGGCAGGTGCACGAGAATGTCGGCGTCGACCATCGCGGCGTGGAGGCCCTCTCCGGTCCGGACGTCCGCCGCGTCGAAGCGTGCTTCCGTAGCCAGGCCGTCGACGGGTTTAAGGTCGGACAGGGTCAACTGGTATCCAGCGGCTAGGAGTCGTGGGGCGAGGCCACGGCCGATGTTCCCGCCGGCACCGGTCATAACGACGCGCGTACCCCTTGGCGCGGTGGCGGCATGGTTTCCGTAATTCATTACGCTCCTTTCCGGAAGTCGGGACATGCTGGAGGGTTTCTCCAGCATGCCCTGATCCGGGTCTTCGGTAGGTTCGTTGCCCCGAGCACGCCTGGCTTGCCTCACGGGCGGCTAGATCGGGCCAGCACCGGCGTGTCTGGCGAGACCTCGGCCGGATGATCGACGAGGTGACATTTCTGCCTTGACGGCAGCGGCCGGCAGGGCAGATCAATGCGTGGGAGCGCGCCGCGAGGACGGAGACCCGGCTTCGGACACGCTCCTGGCGCGTTGGTCTGTCAGGGGGTCGGCCGGATAGCAGTGTCTGAACTGTAGGAGGTGATCTGGGAGGCTGTCCCGCTGTCGAGCACTTTCGAGTGGGTAGTTGAGGCGTCGAGAACGACGTGCTGAGAAGCGACGTCGCTGACCACGTGGTTGAGCGCGACGACGTTGGCGTCCCTCCGGCGATCAGGATCTGCGTCGGTTGGGCGCCGGCGGGGCGATGTTGGCGGGCGGGACGTTGTAGGCGAAGAGGTTGTCCGAGATGAGGTTGTTGTCTCCCGCGATGTGGACTACGCCGTAGAGGTCGTCGAGGCCGTTGCCGCGGCCGATGAACGGCGGGTACCCCTCGTTGGTCCGGCGGATGTGGTTGGCCGTGATGAGGTTTTCCTTGCAGCCGTTCAGCAGGCGGAGCATGCCCGGGTAGAAGCCTTGGAGCCTGTTCGAAGTGACCGAGCACCGGTTGCAGCCCGTGAATTCGATGAGGCTGCGGCCTCGGGGGAAGAGGTTGTTGCCCGTGACCAGGAGGCCTTCGTGGTTCTCGGCCAGGAGCGTGACCCCGTCAGGACCGGCGCCCATGTGATTGCCGCTGACAATTGTCGCCTGCCCGGCCCCGGTGAGCTCGACGCAGTTGCCACATTCGGCGATCATGTTGTCGTTGACGCGGAGTGCGTCCGCGCCGCGCACGATCAGGGCGTGTTCGAGGTAGACGAATCCCATGCCGGTGATGTGGAAGGAGTCGTTATCGGAGGCGACTTCGATTCCGGTCTTGCCGTTGTGGTAGCTGTTCTTGCCGGGGGTGAAACCGACTCCGTCGAGGCAGAAGTCCCGGAACACGATTCCTGAAAGACGCGGATCCCCCGCCCGCTTGACGAGGAATGCCTGGGGCGCGCTCGGAGAGGTCAGGACGCGGATGTGGCTGGCTCCGGGCTGGAGGTTCTGCCATCCGGTCGGGTTCGAGTTGTCGAGGATGCTTCGGGAGAAGAAGCCATGCCCGAAGCCGGCGATGGTCAGGTAGCTCACATCGACGACGACCTGGGTGTGCAGGTCGTAGTCGCCCGGAGGGATGATGATCGCGGCTCCGGGACGCGCGTCCGGGGACGTCTGCCGCTGCTTGATGTCGGCGATGATGTCGTTGATGACCGCCCCGATGTCGGATTGCGCGGTGACCTCCGGGTGGGCCTTGATCCTCCAGGTGGTGACGTCGTACGTGTTGGGCGAATTGAGGGGTGCGCCTTGCTGGCCGTCGGCCGCATTAGCATTCTGTGTTGTTCCGAAAGTCAATGCAGCCGCAAGCGTTCCGGCTGCTCCGGCACCGATCAGCCGGCGGCGGCTTGGATTCGCATTTTCTAGATTCTTTCCAGTTACCACGGGTTTCTCCTCTGTATGAGATAAGACTGCTGCTCAGAATCGGGCGTTGCCGGGCCGGCCGCCGAAGGCTTGACTGTCCTTGTCATCCGCCTCGGCGGCATCACGCTCTTGTTCCCGGGAAACGGCTAATGTCCCACGTGGACTAATGTCACAACTCATGTGCCAAACCGTTTGGGCTAACCAGAGATGACACTAGGAGCCCGGCATGACGGCTGTCAACGCCAAAATTCGGACGGAAGTTTTTGGCACATCCGACGGCGTCTACCAATGATTTGTGACCCTTGACACCCGCCGCGCCCTGCGCGTAATCTGTTGCCAAGTCGTTTTGGCAAAACGGTTTTTCATCTTATCCCGTCTTCGTATTCCGTTCCCGAGAAAGGGAGTCGACAGCGATGTCCTCTCGAAAAACAATCTCCAGGCTTGCCGCCCTCGGCAGCCTTTCAGCCGCGGTAATCCTGGCCGCAACCGCATGCGGCGCAGGGGGCCCGGCGACGTCCGGGGGCGCCGCCGGAAGTTCCATCAACGTCCTCGTCGAGGCAGGCGGCCATGCAGAACTGCAGCCCATCGCCGACCAGTGCAAGAAGGACACCGGGGTCAACGTCAACTTCGTCGAACTCCCCTACGATGGCCTCTTCAACCGTCTCTCCAGCGAATTCTCCTCCGGCACTGTCTCCTTCGATGTTGCGGCTCTTGACTCCGTGTGGCTGCCCAGTTTCAAGGACGCCCTGCAGCCCATCGATGAGCTCTTCACTGACGAGGCAAAGAAGGACATCTTCCCTTCACTGGTCAAGGAAGCCAACGTCGATGGCCATTTCATTGGAATGCCGGCGTGGACCAACGCCGAGATAGTCCTCTACCGCAAGGACCTCTTTGAGGACGCCAAGAACAAGGCCGACTTCAAGGCCAAGTACGGCTACGATCTCGCCGCGCCGAAGACCTGGCAGCAGTACCAGGACATCTCCGCCTTCTTCACCAAGGACGGCATGTATGGCACGGACGTCAAGGGCGGCGTTGAAACCGAGTACCTCACCCACGTGCTGCAGGCCGGATCGCCCATGGTCCTGGACAGCAACAACAACGTCGTGATTGACAACGCGGCCCACAAACAAGCGCTGGATTTCTACACCAGCCTCGTCAAGGACGCCCCGGCCGGCGCGGCCCAGGTCGACTGGGCCGCCGCCCAGAACCTCTTCAACCAGGGCAAGACAGCCATGACCCAGTTCTGGGCCCACGCGTACCGGCAGATCCCCAAGGACTCTCCCGTCTACGGCAAGGTCGGAACAGCCCCGATGATCGGCGGGTCCGCCGGTGTTGCCGGTGTTCCGGGCCCCTGGTACCTCTCGGTACCCAAGGCCACCAAGAACACGGACGCCGCGAAGAAGTTCGTCAAGTGCGCCTTCGACCACAATGACCTGGCCATCCAGTCAAGCCTTGGCCTGGCAGCACGGGTCTCCGCCTTCCAGAAGTACCAGGACCAGCCCGGCTACGAGAGCTTCAAACCGCTGATCGAAACACTCAACGCTCCCGCGACGGCAACCCGTCCGGCAACAGCAAAGTGGCAGCAGATCGTCGACACCGTACTGGTTCCGATGCTCCAGAAGGCCGTCGCCGGCGGAGACAGCACGACCTTGCTCGCGGACGCCAAGTCCAAGATCCAGGCCCTCCTTAAATAAGACTCCGCGGCCGGCAGCAGCCCATGGCGTTGCCGGCCGCGGCCCCAACCAGCGGAAGAGAATCCCGTGCGCATCCCTGATCGCCGCTTCGCCCTCTACCTGATGACCCCGGCGGCGTTGTTCCTCGCAGTCTTTGTTGCCTACCCGTTGTTCCGGTTGGTCACGGACAGCTTCTTCAAAATCTCCCCGATCGTCGGGGGCCCCGTGACTTCGTGGGCCTGGACAACTACGTCCGGGCCTTCACCTCAGAGGCCTTCATCGGTGCAGGATGGCGGACCCTCGCCTACACCCTGATGGTGGTGACCCTCGAGTTCACCTGGGTCTGGGCATGGCCCTCCTGTTCACGACCCTGGGCCGGAAATCCCAGGTCTGGCGGACCATGTTCCTGTATCCGCTCATGATTGCCCCGATCGTGGCCGGCCTGCTGTGGAAGTTCCTCATGATCGACAACTTCGGCTTGCTCGGCACCCTGCTCAGCCAGGCCGGCATCCTGCAGAACCCAAACCAGATCGGCTGGCTGTCGAACCCGGACATCGTCCTGTTCTCCGTCGCCGTCCCGGACATCTGGCTCACGACATCGTTCATGTGCCTGGTGCTGTTCGCGGGCCTGCAGAACATCCCGGGAGACCTCATCGAGGCGGCCAGGCTCGACGGCGCCCGCGCACCGTCGCTGCTGTTCCGGATCATCCTTCCGCTGCTCCGGCCTGTCATCGCCGTGGCGCTGGTGGTCCGCGGCATCGACGCAGCCCGGGCCTTTGACACCATCCTCATCCAGACCAACGGCGGACCACAATCCGCCTCCGAAACCATGAGCCTGCTCATCTACCGCACGATGATCCGCTTCGGCGACCCAGGCCTCGCAAGCGCCATGGGCACCATCTACCTGCTGGCGATGCTCGCCATCGCCTTCGTAGCCGTAACCACCATCTGGCGGCCAGGAAAGGACACCTGATGAGCTCGGCCCAGACCCCGACGACGGCGCCATGCTGGCCGCCGCCGTTCCCGAACGGCCACGCCACGCCGGCACCGCATACCGCAATGCGCCGGCACCGCACCAAACGGAGAGCATTATGCCAAGCCGAACAGCGACTGCGCCTCAGACCACCACGGAACCGGCGTCGGCCAGCGGAGGCCGCAAGCGCCGCGGCGTCAATCGCGAAGGACTCGAAGCCGGCAAGCGCAGCACCAGGACCATCCTGTGGATCCTCCTCGCCGCGGCGCTCGTCCTCTACGGCTTCCCGTTCCTGTACCTGCTGTTCACGTCCTTCAAGACGCCGATCGACACCATTGCCGTGCCGCCGACCATCCTCCCCAAGGAATGGACGCTGGATAACTACATCAACGCCCTGGGCCGCAATGGAGTGCCGGCGTCGTTCATCAACAGCATCCAGACCGCCGTCATCAGCACCCTGCTGTCGCTCATCCTGGCCGTCCCGGCGGCCTACGGCATCACACGCTACAAAACAGCCAGTGGCAGGGTGTTCATCATGGCCGCACTCGTCACCCGCATGGTCCCCCGGTCGCCATCGGCATCCCGCTGGCGTCCATGATGGCCTCGGTCGGCCTGGCCGACACCCCGATCGCACTGTCCATCGCGCACACAACCATCTCGCTGCCGCTCTCCATCTGGCTCATGTCCAGCTTCTTCGAGGCCGTCCCACAGGACCTGGAAGAAGCAGCTACCGTGGATGGCTGCAGCCGGCTCGGAGCCCTGTGGCGGGTGGTCATCCCGGTGGTCTCCGGAGGCATCGCCGTGACAGCGATCTTCGCCTTCCTCGCCTCCTGGAACGAATTCCTGTTCGCGCTACTCATGACCGCCGTCCGGTCCCAGACCACACCCGTGGTCATCGCAAACTTCCAGACCCAGTTCGGACTGGACTGGGGATCCATGACAGCCCTCGCCGCCGTCTACTCGATCCCCGTCATCCTTCTCACCCTTCTCCTGCAGCGCAAGATCGTCGCAGGCATGACCCTCGGCGCCGTCAAGGGCTGAGAAACCACAGCACAAAGGGAAGAACCAATGTCAAGCAACAACCACTACGACGTGACGACGTGGCCCGTCGGCAATCCGTCCGAGGACGTCGGTGAAGTAATCAACAGCATCATCGCCGATATCAAGGACCGGCAGACCGCCACCGATGCGAACAATGGAGGAAAGCCAGGCGCGGTGATCTACATTCCGCCCGGAGACTACCGCCTGCGTACGCAGGTGCTGATCGACGTCAGCTTCCTCAGGATCCACGGCTCCGGACACGGCTTTACGTCATCGAGCATCCGGTTCAACGTCCCCGAAGACGAATGGCCCGACCTGCATGAGCTATGGCCTGGGGGGAGCCGCATTCTCGTCGACCTTCCCTCCGGCGGAGACGGAGAGGAATCCAAGGGAGCCGCATTCTACGTTGAACGAAGCGGAAGCCCACGGATCAGCTCGGTCGAGTTCTCCAACTTCTGCATCGACGGGTTGCACTTCGCCCCGGACGGCTCGGGAATGCACCCCGAGAACACCTACGTCAACGGCAAGACCGGCATCTATGTCGCGAACGCCAATGACTCATTCCGCGTAACCGGCATGGGGTTCGTCTACCTTGAGAACGCCCTCACCATCTACAACGCGGACGCGCTTTCCGTTCACGACAACTTCATCGCCGAATGCGGAAGCTGCATCGAACTGCGCGGGTGGGGACAGGCATCGAAGATCACCGACAACCTGGTCGGAGCAGGGCCAAAAGGTCACTCGATCTACGCCGAGAACCATGGCGGGCTCCTGATAACCGCGAACAACGTCTTCCCCCGCGGTGCGAGCAGTGTCCATCTGGACGGCGTCACGCGCTCAAGCGTCACCAACAACCGTTTGCATTCGTTCTACCCTGGCATGGTGGTTCTCGCAGCGAACAGTTCGGAAAACCTCGTGGCCACGAATCACTTCCTGCGTGACCACGAGCCCTGGACACCCTTCCTGGGAGTCGACAACGGATTGGACGACCTCAACGGGCTTCTCTGTGTCAGCGGCAGCAACAACTCTGTCATCGGGAACCACTTCTCCGAGATCATCGACTCACAGAGCATCCGGCCCGCAGGTGCGACGCCCGTCATCATCCGGCTGATGGCGGGGGTCGGCAACTTCGTTTCCAACAACCACGTGGTGGCGATGGACGTTCACGCCACGTCCAGCGGATCGGCTTTCGAAGCTCAGGTGGACGCGCTGTTGACGACCCAGGCTTCGGACGCCCTCGCCGTTACGGCCGTCATGGTCGATCCCGCATCAGCCCGGAATACGATCCTTGATTCCGGAAGTGACGCCCAAGTTATCGCGGACAGGACTGTTAACGCCTTCAGGGCCACACCCGCGGTCGGTTTCCAGGCGGCACACGAACCACTTGTGGTTCAGTAGCCCGCTCAGGCCTGGCGAGTCCCTCGGGGATCGCCATCGGGCCTCTGGGACGAATAGAACGTACCCAGCAAGTACCCGGACATAGAATCAGCATCAACATAAGGACGTGGGAGACCAATGAACAAGTCAGTTGGCATCAAGGACGTGGCAGCCGCAGCCGGCGTCTCGGTCACAACGGTCTCCCACGTCCTCAATGATGTTGTCTACGCCCGGGTGGGGGCGGAGACGAGGGAACGGGTCCACGAAGCGGCCCGGCGTCTCGGATACGGCCCGAACCGGCTGGCGCAGGCGCTGCGCACCCAGCGTTCGGGCATGATCGGGTTCATCAGCGAGGAAATCGCCACCACCCGCACGCCGGCCGGATCATTTTGGGGCCGAGGAGACGGCACGTGCTCGCGGATACCGCATCATGATCATCAACTCCACCAGCACCAGCTCCCAGGATTCCAGGGAAAGTGATGTGGCGGATCTGCTGGACCGGCAGGTAGACGGCATCCTCTACGCCACCATGTATCACCGCAAACTGGCCGTCCCAAGAACCTCATCGGACTCCCCGCCGTCCTGGTGGACTCCGAAGACATCAGCCACACCGTTTCCTCCGTCATCCCCGACGAAATCGCCGGTGCGAGGTCGGCCGTACAAACCCTGATCGACGCCGGACACACCCGCATCGGCATGCTCAACAACACCGACGACGTCCCCGCCACCCACTCCCGGCTCAAGGCATTCAAGGACACACTCGCAGGTGCCGGGCTGCCCTATCACGAAGAACTCGTCCAGTCCGAGCCGTCGGAGGTGCCCGGCGGCCACCAGGCGGCCCTGCGCCTGCTGAAAACCCCAAACCGGCCCACCGCTATATTCTGCTACAACGACCGCATGGCCATGGGCGCGTACCGGGCCGCCGGGAACTTGGCCTCAGGATTCCGGACGACATTTCCATCGTCGGTTTCGACAACCAACAACTTATTGCCGAAAACATCTACCCCGCCCTGACAACCGTCGCCCTTCCGCACTACGAAATGGGCGCCTGGGCCACCGAAAACCTGATCGACGCCATCGAGGGAAAAACCGACCTGCAGCTGTTCGCCGCTCACCCGACCCTTCTCCCCTGTCCCCTGGTCCTCCGCGATTCCGTAGCCTCCCCAAAACATCAGGACGCTTCGAGCAGAGCAGCACCGGACTCACTTACACGCCCCAACACCTGACCTTCGAGCGCGCCCAGTAGAGGACGCGCCCAACCCTCCAAGGACCCCGAATGCATAGCACCCCAGTTCCCCCATGCCCTGAAACGGATGTCGTCGTCATCGGCGAGGCCATAATCGACATCATTAACACCGCCGCAGGGCCCGTCGAGTTTCCCGGCGGATCAGGGATGAACGTCGCGTTCGGACTCGGCCGGCTAGGCGTCAGCACCGCATTTCTCACCGCACTGGGCAGGGATGAACGCAGCAGGAACATCCAACAACACCTGGACACCGCAGGAGTACACCTGTTCCCGGGAGCCGAACACCTCAGCCGCACCTCCACAGCCAGGGCGCTTCTGGACAGCAGCGGTTCCGCAGAGTACGAATTCGACTTCGAATGGAACCTCCCCCACATCAGCCCACTTTCCTCCCGAAGGTGCTGCATACGGGGTCACTGGCCTCCTTCACGGAGCCCGGAGCAACCCAAGTCCGGTCCTTGCTGGAACTGTTCTCCCGCCGCTGCTTGGTCACGTACGACCCAACATCCGCCCGACACTGCTCCCCAGCCACACTGAAGCGCTCAGGACTTTCGAACACACAGTTGCCCTGGCTACCGTTGTGAAGCTCAGTTCGGACGATGCCCGGTGGCTTTACCCGCGCACGTCTCCTGACGACGTCGCGCAGCGGCTGCTTGATCTCGGGACGGAACTTGCAATCATCACCGATGGCGCATCCGGATCCTATCTGCGCTCGAATGCTGCCGAGATCGAAGTGCCGGCACCACCAGTGCTCGTCAAGGATACTGTCGGCGCAGGCGACTCCTACATGTCATCGCTTATCGCCGGCCTCATCGAGGACCCCGAGGACGATTTCGGCTACGGCAAACTCACCCGGCTGGGAACCGCCGCCTCGCTCGCTGCGGCCATAACGGTCGGACGGCACGGAGCGAACCCGCCAACGCGGGCGGAACTGATCCGATCCCTGGAAATGGCCCAGACGTCCCGAAAGAACTCCGATGACTGAAACCACAGCGCACCTTGCCGGGGCCGCGCCGAAGAAACCGCCCCCACCATGCGGCCAATACTTCACTACACAGCCAAGAACACGTGGCTGAACGACCCCAACGGACTCGTGTGGCACCAGGGCGTCTACCACCTCTTCTACCAAAACAACCCCTTCGACAACGTCTGGGGCAACATGTCCTGGGGACACGCCACCTCAACCGACCTTCTGCACTGGACCGAACACCCGGTTGCCATCGCCTGCAACGAGGAAGAAGACGTCTTTTCCGGCAGCATCGTGGTGGACCACGGCAATACGTCGGGATTCGGCACAGCAGAAGAACCGGCCTTGGTGGCCATCTACACGAGCGCCTTCAAGGAAGGCTCGGTGCACCAAGGGACACAAGCCCAGTCTCTCGCGTTCTCAACGGACGCCGGCATGACCTGGAGCAAATACGCAGGCAACCCCGTGCTTGGCCGCGGCTCGGCCCATTTCCGGGACCCAAGGTGTTCCGCTACGAGGGACCGGCCGGTTCCCGCTGGATCATGGTGGCGGTGGAGGCCCAGCACCAGCAGGTTGTGCTTTACCGCTCGGCCGACCTCAAGGACTGGGAATACCTGAGCACCTTCGGCCCAGCCAACGCCAGCGACGGCGAATGGGAATGCCCCGACCTCTTCCCGCTCCCCGTCGACGGAGACCCGGACAACGTCAAATGGGTCCTGGTGGTCAATATCAACCCGGGCGCCGTGGCCGGCGGCTCCGGAGGGCAATACTTCGTCGGCGACTTCGACGGCGTGCAGTTCACCGCCGACCCTGATTCGCTCGTTCCAACCGATGCCGACGGGAACGTAGATCTCAGACACTGTCTGTGGCTCGACTGGGGACGTGACTACTACGCCGCCGTCTCCTTCAGCAACGCCCCGGAGAACCGCCGCATCATGATCGGCTGGATGAACAACTGGGACTACGCCAACTCCTTGCCCACGACTCCGTGGCGCTCCAGTATGTCGCTTGCCCGCGAGATCGAGCTCGCGACGGTGGACGGTTTCCCGCGCCTGGTGCAGCGCCCCGTGCTGACCTTGGACTCCGGGGAGCCGGCCCGCACCATCCAGAACATGGAACTACTTCACAACTCCCTGTTGCAACTGCCCCACGCGATGCCCGGATCAGCCCAGCTGATCGACGCCGAGATCCTGCCCGGCACGGCACGGACCATCGCGTTCAGGCTCCTCAGCGCGCCAGACGGGAGCACCGCAACGGTCCTCACCTTCGATGCCCTGACGAGCCGGCTCACCCTGGACCGGCGCAACTCCGGAAACACCGCCTTCCACGATAAGTTCTCGTCGGCTGAGTCCGCACCAGTGAAGCTCGACGGCGGCGCGCTTAGGCTAAAAGTAATCGTCGACCAGTGCTCGGTGGAGGTCTTCGCCCAAGACGGCAGGGTTGTGCTGAGCGATCTGGTGTTCCCCGGTCCGGGAACCTGGGCACCGACGTGTACGTCGAAGGCGGCACAGCCACGGTGCGGAAACTGGGCGTCACGTCCTTGTCCTAATGGCGGCACCGTGCTGCAGTGCCCACCGGGTCCTGCGGGAAAGAGTGCCCAAAGGCCATAAGAGGCCGAACGCTGCGAAGGAAGCCGTCAACAATTCAGCCGTACGCTGTCACTCCATTCGAGCGCGAATCGTCGGGATCCCCAGACCGGCAGGTCCCACTGGACGGATTCTTGCACGACGTCCCGTTTTTCTCGATGAAATTGGAGGGTGAGATCAAGGCCTTCGAGCTCGCCTCACCAGCCGCTTGTTTCGGCGCTCACAAGCCGTGAATTCCGGCTGCGTGGCGTGGTGTGTTCGGCGGCGATCGGGCGGGCACCCCGCGTCCGATCGCTGGCCGGCTAGCAGGCCTCCTCCGGGTGGCGGACAGAGAGCTCTCCTGACTTGACAGGCCTTCCGCAAGCTTCGCAGCGCACCTCAGCCACAAACATTTCGCCGCACGCATCATGCACAAACTCGACTACCGGAACGTCCGCGTCCCGGTATGCGTCACCCCAGCGCTTCAGAACCAAGATGACCTGGCCCAAATCCCTTCCTTTTTGGGTGAGTTCATACCCGGAGCCCCCGCTGCTTTCCGACAACCGCTGTTGGACGATCCCGGACTCCGTGAGCTTTTTCAAACGCGATGCAAGGATGTCCCTTGGCGCTCCCACGGCACGCAATATTTCGGTGTACCGCGACGCGCCGAACGCCAGCGCGCGAACGATGTGGAGCGACCACCGGTCATCGATCGCGCCAAGAGCAACGGCGAGTGAGTCTTTCGATGGTTTGTTTTTCAAACCGCCTCCTGTACGATTGCCTCGGTTTGATATTCAAACCATTCTAGTCGAGGAAGCCCTGAAGATGTCATTTCCCCATCCAGCCCGGGCCGGGAATGCCGCTCCCGGAACTCAGCACAGCGCGTGGATAGCCCTGGTTCTCACCGGGCTCATCATTGGTACGGCCTTCATCGCCATCTACGTCGGCATTCAGCGCAGCCCCGCACCGTTGCACTTGCCGCTGGCTGTAGTGGGCGAACCGCTCGCCACGGCAACTCAAAAGAGACTGGGCGACGCCGTCACGGTGACCGAGGTCACCTCGCTCAGCGAAGGCACCCACATGGTTCAAAATGGCGACGCGGTTGCGGCGGTGGCCCTGACCGCGCCAACCACGTTGCAGTTCGACTACGCCGGCGCAAAGGGCCTCAGCGAGAGCGGAGCGGCCCGCGCTCTGGTCCATGGCGTAGCGGACCATGCCGGGCTTACCCTGCAGGAGAAAGACCTCGTGCCGCTGGCGCAGTACGACAGCCGAGGGCTATCTGCCTTCTACGTCGTATTCGGCGTCACACTCTCGTCATTTGTTCTGGCGCAAGGTCTCACCGGGGCCGCTGACAAGATCAGACTGCGCCACCGCCTGTATGCCATGGGCGGATTCGCCGTACTGATCGGCGTCGTCGGGGCAACAATCGCCGGCCCCATCCTCGGAGCCCTGACGGCCCGTGGCCGCTGCTCGCGGCAACTCTCGCGCTGCTCTCCGCGTCGGTCGCGTTCACGACCAAGGCGCTCGGCGCCTGGCTGGGAGCTGCGGGGATCGCCCTAGCAGTCATCACGCTAACCATCGTCGGCAACGCCGTCAGCGGAGCGACCATCGGCTACGACATCCTGCCCTCGTGGGGGCAAGCGGTCTCAGCGATTCTTCCCCCGGCGCAGCGGTCCGCGCCGTCAATGACTACGGCTACTTCAACGGAACGGCCGCATGGTCATCGCTTGGCGTCCTCGCGCTTTGGGCGGCAGCGGGCTTCGGCCTGGTGTTGCTCCGCTCGGTGGCCCGCGTAAACCGCACCAAGTCTGCCGAGTCACAGCCGAACCCGGAAATCCCAGAAGCGGATCTAACGCATCCGTAGGCGGTGAGCGGGCCTTTGCGCCCTCACGAGCCTCGCCGGTGTACACGCACGTACCCGTTCGGCCGCCGTCGGGTTCTGGGCTAAGGGCTGAGATGCCCCAAGGCCTCCCCTGGGAAGTCGCGCGGTGGTTGTTCCATGGGCTCGAGCGAGGCGATTACGGGCTCACCAAAAATTAGGAGGAAACCTCATGTCAACCAACAACCCAGCGGAACGGTCGGAAACCTTCACCTGGATTGATCCGGCAATCGCGCTCGAACAGCTGCCACGGCTGTCGGGTCTGGACTACTTTTCCGGCCTCCGCGACGGCAGCATTGCGCCGCCGCCGATCGCTTCCCTCATGAATTTCGATCTCGTCGATGCGAGGTACGGACACGTCGAGTTCCAGTGCTGGCCGGAGAAGCGCACTACAACCCCCTCGGAATGGTGCACGGCGGCCTGGCCTGCACGCTCCTCGACACGGTGCTCGGCTGCGCAGCACACAGTACCTTGGAAGTCGGGATCGGCTACACCTCTATCGATCTGGCGGTCAAGTACCTGCGACCAATCACGCTCAACAAGGGTGAACTTCGTGCGGAGGGGTCAGTCGTAAAATCCGGCCCGCGGGTGATATTCACCGAAGGGCGCCTCAGCACCGCCAGCGGTGAACTCCTCGCCACCGCCACGAGCACGCTGCTTATCTTCCCCCGCCAACCGGGCGCTCGGACAACATGACTGATACCGGCACCGCCGTTGCCCTGTGACGCCTGCCGCTCAGGATCGCGCGTTACCACCGGGCCCCCCTTTCGGTTGCGTACGCGAGTGGACTTGGGCCTCCTTCGCCGAAAGTAGCCAAGCGGACGGTAACCCCGAGTTGTCGGATATTGTTTTGCACGTCTAGTGGTAGTTGATCGTCAGTTACGACAGTGTCGAGGATTTGCAAAGGTGCAACGTTGAAAAGGGAGACGGTGCCGAACGTGGTGCTGTCCGCGAGTAGGAACCTCGAGGACGACGCTTTGAGGGCTGCCCGTTTTACCTCGAATTCGTCCATGGAAGGTGCCATGAGGCCCCTGGAAATGTTCCACGTCCGGCTGCTGAGGAAGGACAAATCAATGTTGACGAACTTGAGCATTTCGGTCGCCTGGGCCCCTGACCGGAAGCGCTCGCTGGGTCCACTACTCCGCCAGTGTGGATGGTTTCTATGTTCGGGTAGGCGAACAAGCTTGTGACGATGTAGAAGTCGTTGGTTACTACGGTAAGGTGCCGGCGCGCGGCGAGGAAGGGCACGAGTGATCGACACGCGGTGCCGGCGTCGAGGAAGACAACCATGTCATCCTTGATTGATTGGGCTGCGAGCTTGGCAATCGCCTTTTCGCGCGGGGCTCCGGGTTGGGCCCGAAGTTTGGGTTCCCCTGCAGGTTCCTGGCCGTGCTGCTTTGTGAGCCGAACACCACCGCGGACTGAGCTCACTTGGCCAGTGGACTCTAGGGCAGTGATGTCACGACGGACCGTCATGTGAGAGACATTCATATAGGCCGTGAGGCCGCGGACACTCAGAATGCCCTCCTGCCGCAGGAGGCGGAGGATTTCTTGGTGCCTCTGCTCGGGAATCATGGATCGGGCTGCTGGACTCACGAGGTTCCCTTCAAAGGTTTGGACCGGCACCATGAGCGGGCGCCTAGAGGTTTGATGCGTGACGGCGGCTTTTCGTCTGAACCGTCAAGTAGCCCCTGTTTTCTTGCGTATCGTCTACGGCCCGATATCCTCACCTGGCGTCCGAGGATTCCGGGCATGTTCTTCTGGATCCCGATGGCTCAAGACTTGTCGCTTCCCTGCCAGTCGGGCGCCTGAATGAGCTCCACCCGATTTCCGTCTGGATCGAGGAGGTAGACCAGCCACCCGCCTGCAATGGGGCCCGAGGCCGGGGCAACGGGTTCGGATACCGCCTCGTAACCAAGAGCTGTCATCTTGGCGTAAACCTGCCGTACGTCGATGTCTGTGAAGGCAAGGTGTGCTGTGCCCGGCTGCGCCTCTGATGGGTCGACTGCGGGCAGTAGAGGCTCGGCATGGGCAAGTTCCAGCCGGAAGGCTCCGTCACCGGTAGCGAGAAGCATGGCTTTGACCTTTACGTTGGGACGGCCGTAAAGTTCGCCGATGTATGGTCCCGACGTCCACGCATCCAAGCGGTCAGTCCAAGGCCATCCACGTAGAATCGCGCGCTGCGCTCCATATCCGTTACGTGCAGGGCAGTGTGATGATGTCGCATTAAGTGTCTCCTTGGGTCAAGGCCTTCCTACTCGTCTCCGATTGTTGAATTACTTTCCAGGAGATGAGACCAGCCTTGAAGCGTTGATATTGGATGGGTTGGGGGCATAGGCATAGCAGCGCTGGGCGACGGCATGTGAGAAGCCCGTGCCGGTTGGTTTCAGGTTCCGATTCCCAGGTGTGCTCCGCCTGCCACATCGAGGGAAACGCCTGTGATGTAGCGGTTGTCGGGATCGGCGAGGAAGAGGATGGCGCGGGCGACTTCGTCGGGTTCGGCGAACCGGCGCATCGGCAGTTGTGCGGCCCGCTTCGCCCGGTTGGCAGCCGCGCCCGGTCCGGAGTCTTTCGCGAATTGTGCCCACATGGGTGTGTTCACCGGGCCTGGTGCGATGGCGTTAACGGAGATGCCGTTGGGCCCGAGCAGCTCGGCGAATGACCACATGATGTGAAGTACCGCTAGCTTGCTCGCGTTGTACGGCAGGTAGTTGAGGCGTGCTTCCTTGGCCGCAACGGAGGACAGGACCACGATGGCGCCGGCGGTGCCGGACTCGAGCATCGATTTGGCTGTTTCCCGCACCATCGTGAAGGTCGCGGAGGCGTTGATCCTCAGAATGGAGTCGAACTCTTCGGTTGTTGTCTCCATAATGCCGGGGGTGGGGCCGAGCACTCCCGCTGCGTGGATCAGGACATCAATGCGGCCGTGTTTGGATGCGATGTCCTGGATTGCGGCTGCGCATTGCTGTTCCGAGGTGATGTCGAGGGGTAGAACGCCTCCAAGGGCTGGTCCTCTTTGGGGGAACGGTCAGCGCCAACGACGATGGCGCCTGCAGCTTTGAGTGCGCTGACAGCGGCGTCGCCGATTCCGCCGCTGGATCCGGTTACCAGAACCACCTGGTCTTTGAGGCTCATTTGATATCGCTTCCATGAATGTGGGTGCACCGCGGTCCCCCCGCGGCTGGAGTGTGAGGTGATCGTTTCATGTTCATTTCCTTAGTTGAGATTGCTCGGTTCGGCCGGTCGCCATGTGGTCAGGTTTGATGATGCTACGGGGCGAGCTCGTCCTTAGCTCGGGAGGCTACAGCTGCCAGGAGGGCATCGGCGATTTCGGTGGCGCGGAGTGCCTGGGCGAATGTGACTGCAGGGGTTTCACCCGAGCAGAACCTCAGAGCCGACTCGGCCTGGCGAAGGAAGAGGTCCGAGGGATCGAAGGTCTTCTCGTACTGGCTGCCGTCCCGTTCCCACGCGTGGAGGGAATCGTTGGACCACAGCATCCGGCCGGTGCTTGCCAGGACATCGATGGTGAGGCTCCAGTCCCCTTGGTTGAGACCTTGAGACTCCTGCCAGGGAGACCAGTAGCTCTGAAGGTTAAACACCGTGCCCTCAGGAAATTCGAGGGTGGCGACGACGTGTTCTGGTACCGGCGAGCCGTACAGGCTGCTGCTGGCGCTGGTGGCCAGTACTCTCGGGTCGCCATCGAACCAGGAGGAGACTAGTTCGATGGCGTGAATGCCGTTGATGACGGCGACGCCGCCCTCCTTCGGGTCGGCGCGCCACGAGTCGACCTTCTGTTTATGGGCCACGGAGCGGACGGACACGGCGACCACGTCGTGGTCCCTGACCCATTGAGAGACAACCGGTGCGGCGGGGTGCTGGTGGAGCGTGTACCCGACCATGAGGCGTTCGCTGACGCCGGATGCAGCGGCCAGGACGGCGGCGCCCTCTGCGTCTGCGGCTACCGGTTTTTCGGTCAGGACACGCAATCCCCTGCTGAGAAGGTCTGCGCAAACGTCCGGTTGCATGGTGGTTGGGAGGGCAACGACGACTAGGTCCAGGTCCTCGGGGCGGAGTGTCTCTGTGCTGGGTAGCAGCACTGCGCCCAGTTCCTGGGCGAGTGGGTAGGCGCGGTGGTCCTTGTCAACAAGGAAGACGACGTTGGCACCGGCTGCGGCGAATGCTCGTGCGTGTCGTGATCCGGCCCAGCCGGCTGCTCCAACGACGGCGACCCGGGGAGCCTGTTCCGTTACGGTCATGATTTGACGCCTCCCGAGGTCAGGCCTGCGATGAACCAGCGTTGGAATATGGCGAAGATGCCCAGGACGGGCACGAAGGCGACGATGACGAAGGCGCCGAAGGAGGCCCAGAAGTTGCCGAAGCCGGTGGAGATGTAGCGGACGATGCCGTTCTGCACGGTCTTCATGTCCTCGGTTGTTGCGAGGACGGTTCCGACAAGGAAGTCGTTCCAGACGAACACGAAGATGAAGATTGCAACGGCTGCTATACCAGGACGGATCAGGGGCAATACGATCCGCAGGAGGATTTGGCGCCGGCTGCAGCCATCGATCGCCGCTGCTTCCTCGATCTCAACCGGAATGTTTTCGATGAAGTTCCGCAGGAACAGGATCGTTTGTCCGCAGATGATGCCCGTGTAGACCACGATCAGCAGAGGGTAGGTGTTGATGAGGGACGTTTTGACGAACATCGAATAGAGCGCAATGAAAACGACGACACCAGGGACCATGGACAGCACGAGGATTGCCGTCATGAGGGCCTCCATTCGGCGGCCGCGGAAGCGGGTGGCGACATACGCTGCAGGTATGCACACAGCCAAGGCCAAGACGATTGACCCGACGGCGTAGATGAGTGAGTTCGCAAAGAAGCGAATATTGGCGGAGGTAAACAGCCCGCCGTAGCTGCCGAAGGAGACCGGGTCGGGGATCCATACCGGCGGGAAAGCCACCGTATTGGCTTCAGTCTTCAGGGACGTCGACAAGATCCACAGGATGGGTGGCAGCACCAGGGCAGCGGTCACGGTAATAACGGCCCAAATGGGTAACCGTTGCAGAATCTGCCCCGGGCGTCGGCGTCGGGCGGGATAGTGGCAGTCACAGGGTGTCCTTCCGTCGGAAGCGGATTGCTACCAGGGTCAGGGCGATGTTGATCGCGAAGAGCAGGATGGCCGTTGCCGAAGCTCCCGACAGGTCGAAGTTCTGGAACGTCTTGTTGAATACGCGCATGGAGAGCGTTTCGGTACCGCCAAGCGGGCCGCCGCGCGTGGTGACCAGGATGATGGTCACCATCTGCACATAAAGCATCATCAGGACGACCACGACCGAGACGATGGTGTTCCGGAGGAAGGGCAGCGTGATGTTCACAAACCCCTGCCAGGCATTCCCTCCGTCGACGCGAAGGCTCTCGTAAAGTTCCATGGGAACGGTCTGCAGAGCCCCGAGGAAGAGGACCATGGCTTGGGGTAAGACCACCATGCGGTGATGAGGGTCACGGCCACAAGGGCCGAACCAGGCGATGAGAACACGTCCGTGGGTCCGAAACCAAGAGCCTTAGTGATGGCCGTGCCCGGACCGTAGTTGGGGTTGAGGAACCACAGCCACAGTGTGCCGACGGTGGCTTGGGACATCAGCCAAGGAAGCAGGAACAGGCTCCGGACCGTCCGCTTGAAGCGGATGATCTTGTTCAAGACCATTGCAGAGGCAAACCCAGCGGCACGGCGATGGCCAGCGCACCAAGTGAGAAGGCAAGGGTGGTGCCGATCTGTTTGGGAAGGTCCTTGTCTGAGAAGAGCTTCGTGAACGAATTCAGACCGGAGAATTCTTTGATCTGGTAGTACGTGGTTTCGTGGAGGGCAGTCCAGGCTGTGAAGACCAGGGGCCCGACGAAGACGAAGAGGAAGACCGCTACGACCGGGACGACGTAGAGCCAGACAGCGCGGTCTTTCCGGGAAGTCCGGATTCGGGGTTTGATACTCCGCGCTGTGCGTTGTACTTGTGTCACTGACATGAGGTTCGCTTTCCTGGGGCCAGGGCTGTTCCGTCGTTATTCCAGTCCGGACCGAGGCTCACTTGTTGGCCGCGTCCTGGGCAATCTTCATGAACTCGTCCGCTGAACGGTTGTTGAGGTACAGCTCCTGGCCGGCGCCGGCGAGGCCCCCCGCGATAGCAATCCAGTTGTCCGGGTAGGGGTGTGGCTCGCTGTGCTGCTCGACGAATTTACTGACGTCCAGCACGGTCTTGGCCCGAGAGTGGTGAAGTAGGGATCCTTGAAGGTCGCGGAGCGAGTGGGTACGTCACCTCCGGTTGCCATGACTGCCCCGGCTTTCGGGCCGGTCATGTACTCAATGAACTTCCAAGCGGCCTGGGCATGCTTGCTCCCGGCACCGATGCCAAGCGTCCAGCCGAATGTCGATCCGGTATCCGAGCCGTTTGAGGTCTTGGGCAGGGTGGAGGACTTGATGTCCGGGTTCGCCTTCTGCAGGGTCAACAGGCGTTCAGTTCCAAGGACGGCCATCGACACAGTGCCGTTTTGGAGACCGTCATTGACTGTGGAGTACTGGTCCCCCACCACACTCTTGGACATGCCTCCGGCTTTTTTGAGCTTGACAAGGAAGTCGGCGAATTCCTTGCCCTTCTCAGTGTTGAAGGTGGCTTTGCCGTCCTGACCTGAGACTTCCTGCCCCACCTGACTCATGAAGCAATCAAAGAAGGTCGAGATGATCGCCGAGTTGTCGACGCCGGAGAATCCCGTCCCAAACCCCGTATAACCGGCGGCTGCTGCTTTTCCAGCTACGTCCGCGACCTGGTCCCATGTCGTGGGTACTGCCGCTCCGATCTGCTTGAGGATCTTGTCGTTGTAATAGAGGGTGCAGGTGCGGTAGTCGTACGGCACGGCTACCTGTTTTCCATCCTTGTCCGCCAGCTTATCCACCGGCGCAGCCAGTCGGTGATCTGCTTGGCCTCCCCTGGAAGCGGCTGATAGACCTGGGCGGCAGCCATCTGTGGAACCACCGGTGCGTACATCTTCACAACGTCCGGCGTCTGACCCGCTGCTGCCGCCTGCGGGAGCCTGCTGATCATGTCGCCGAAGGAAACCGTCGAAAGCTGGACATGGATGTTGGGATTTTCCTTCTCGAAGTTCTCGATGTTCTGCTTCAGCGCCGCGGACCGGGGGTTGTTCTGGCTCGGGTCCATGAAGTCCCAGTACGTCAACGTCACGGGACCGGCTTCACTGTTGTTGCCGGCGTCGCCCGGATTGCTGCTTGAGCAGCCTGTCAGCAGTGCCGCGGCCAGGGCAACAGCAGTCAAAGAACCTGCACTTTTGATCATTGCGTCTCTCCTTTGAGATCGGTTGCATTCATATCAGTAGAAATGAGATCGGTTGCTGAGATTGGTTGCAATAAACATAGGATGGCGAAAAGGGTCTGTCAAGGAATTATTTGGCTCAGGCTTTGGAGTACTGGCGTTCTGGGTTGTCAGCGAAGATGATGTCGACTTTGTGAGCAGCTGGAGCCGGGCACCGCGTCAGTGTCTTGCTCTGTTGAGTGCCTGGCGGTCTCGCCCGGGAAGGCATCCTCAAGCTCGCGCGGTCTGTTGATCATCAGGGCTCCCACGGTAAGCACGAGGAGCCAGGCTCCGAGCATGCCGAACGAGGGTAGCCAGTGGTCCCCTGGCTGATGCAGGAGACCAAAAAGGAATGGGCCGAGGCTTGCGAGGGTGTAGCCGACTCCCTGGGCGAACCCGGACAGTACCCCCGACCCGGTTTGTGTTCGTGCCCGCTTATTGATCATGGTAAACGCGAAGGAGTATGCGCCCTGACCAAGCCCGGCGATGGCTACCCACACTGCGGCAGAAGTCATCGGAGCAAAGATGATGCCTCCATAGCCGGCCGAGAACGTGACGACGAACAGGATTGCGATAGGTAGCGGGCGAGGCATCCTCACCACAGCAAAAGGGACAACAAGGCCGACCGGCAGGCCGAGGATGGAATAGAGCGCCAACATGAACCCGGCGGTTTCCGGACTCATCCTCTGTCTATAAGAACAACCGGAAGCCATGTAAGGGCAGCAAACGTGTTGCTCGAGCAACCCGCGAAGATTAGTGCCGTACCCCAGCCAATCGATGATCTCCAGGGCTTGATCACGCTGGTGCGGGGCGGCGGTACTTCGCTGGTTGGCGGTTTCCTGACGCGGGCAGCCGTACGCCTGCCGGCAAGGACCGTCAGCCAGGGTACCGTTGCGGCGGCGCTGATTACCGCCCAGATACCGATGGAGAACCGCCAGCCATACATACCCGCCAAGGGTGTGGCGGCTTGGGCGGCCACGGCGGTGCTGACGGCGAGGAGTGTCACGTGGAGGGCAGGGAGGATCCCGATCTTATCGGGGAAATACTTCATCAACAGCGGCGGAATCACCACATTTACCACCCCGATCCCCAGCATGGCGACACAGGTGAACACCAAAAAGGCGAGGGTAGTCGACCCCAGTGCGCGTCCGATCTGGCCGAGTGTTGTCAGCAGGATTGACACCAGCAGCAGGTGTTCGGGCTGGGTACGGCGGATCAGAGGGACAGCCAGGAAGCCCATCGCTGCGAAGCCGGCGGTCGGCAGCATACCAAGGATCCCGGTCGTCACGGCGTCGAGGGGTAGGTCACCGCTTATTGGACCAAGGAGTGGGGATACCGCCGAAACCGCCTGTCTGGCGCTGAACGCGACCAGCAGGATGCCAACGAGAGGGGTGAGCCGGCCGCGCAGCGGTTGTCGTCCCGTTCCCCCGATTTTCGGGTTGCTCTGGTGGAGGCGGTTTGGAGCTATTTTGTGCCTCCCTATGCTCAGCGGCTTGTGGAGGCCGTGGTTTCAACAGTTCTCGGTGCAAGACCTAACCCGAAGGATGGGCGAGCTTGGTTGTTCAGCTTCCGTTCACTGCGTGGCTGGCCCATTCCCGGCCGGCTTGTTCCTCTGTCGGGAGCCCGGAAGCGGCGAGGATCCGGTCGAGCAATCGTTGGGTGTGAACGGCTTCACGGCCTGAGGTCAGTGGCTGTTGCCTGTCAGCGACGCGGTCCAGGAAATGGTTAACGGCGGCGGAAAATCCGAGAGTGTCCGTCGCAGTAGCCCAGCCATACGCCTCTGCGCTGAGTTCCCGGGATGTGGTGACGCCCTTGACTGTGGTCGAGACCGTTTCGGGCGCCCTGACCTCTACTGTCTTTCCGTCACCATAGGCATCCAACTTCTCGTTCCACGCTCCTGCTGTGCGGGCGGCCATCAGGACGCCCGTGTTCCCGGTGCTGAAGCGGATGGTTGCTGCGACGCCGTCTTCTTCCCAGGGGTCGTCACCAGCGGCGTGGGCGGCGACGTGCTCGGGTTCGCCGCCGCAGTACCAGCGGAGGAGATCGACCATATGGATGGCATTTTCGAATGTTGCACGGTATTCGGAGCCGGGGCGGTTTTTCTGGGCGACGCAGAAGGTGGCGCCTTTGGTACCGAAAACTTCCCGGCCGGCAGTGTAGACGGGAGCGTAGCGGCGGTTGAAGTCGACCATCAGTATGCGGCCGCGCTCGTCGGCGAGGTCTGCCAGACGTTCCGCCTCATCGGTTGCCGGAGCCAAGGGTTTTTCGCAGAACACGTCGACATCATGGCTCAGGCATAGCTGGACGGCGTGGGCGTGCTCGGAACGTGGCGTCAGCACGAAGACTGCATCCAGCTCCTGCGAATCCACCATGTCCTCCACGGTCTTGTAGGCGGCGCCGAATCCCCAGCGCCTGACCAGGCTGCTTGGGTCATCCCGGCGGGACACCAAGGCGGCCAATTCGACGTCGGCACGTTGCACGAGGGTGGGCAATTGGGCAATGGTGGCGATATTGCCCGCGCCGACAACTCCGACGCGTAGACGGTTGGTGTTCATCAGGCGTTCCTTACTTCAGTCAGGTCAGAGAGCATGGCGCGAAGGACGGCGGCGGATTCCCGGAATCCGTCCTCGGGCGCGGGGAGGTCTTGAGGATGCCAGCGGTACTCGAGCTCGATGCTCAGCACGTCGTCGTAGCCGTGCTGCAGCAACGCGGCGAGGATGTCGGACCATGGAACGACGCCGCCTCCGACCACGCGCGACCTGACAGCCCGTTCGGAAGCGTTGACCCGGGCCGTTTCCGTGGCGCGGAAGGCTGCGTTGGGATCCGTGAAGACCAGGTCCTTCACATGCACGTGACCGACCAGATCTCCTTGAACAGCAAAGGCCTGTTCGAACGTTTCGTCGTGCGTGAAGGTCAGGTTCGCCTGGTCATAGAGAACGCGGACCGCCGGATGGTCAATTTCCCGGACTAGGGCAGCGGTGGCCGCCGCGGTCTGGGTCATGGTGCCGAAGTGGTTTTCCACGCAGAGGCGAACGCCCGCCTGGCCAGCTTCGGGCGCCAGGGTCTCCAATGCTTCACGCAGTTTTGCCCAACGCGCCGTGTGGTCGTTGTCCCCAGGGTGCCAGGAACCGGCATAGACACGGACCCGGTCAGCGCCGAGCAGGTGTGCGGTTTCTATGGCGCCGCGAAATTCATCAACTGCTGTGCGCCATTCCGCGTCGTACAGTGAGTTGATGGCGGTCGTGTAAGGCGTCAGACCTACGATGGGTATCCCTGCGGTATCGGCCGCCTTCATTGCCTCCACCGCAGCACGCCGGTCACCTAATGGCAACCCTGATTTGTAGTCATCCTGGTAGATGACTTCGGCTGCATCGAGCCCTGCGGCTCGGAAGAGATCAAGTGCTTGGGGAACCGTGTGGTTCGGGGTGCCTAGTGTGTGACCCGCTAGCCGCATTTGTTTATGTCCTTTCTGGAAGTGTTTGGAGGTGTTGCCCAGTCCGTGGGACCGACCAGCGGGGGCGGGGCTGCGACGCGGGATCGGTCCACGATTTCCATCAGCAATCCCCATGGGGTGATGAAGTAGGTCCAGCGGTTGCCGGCTACTCGGGGGCTGTCGCCGGCAACTTCCTTGCGTTCTCCGAGCACCCGTACTCCAGGTGTTGCCTGCAGCACTGCGATCGCTTCGTCGACGTCGTCCACGACGAAGCACAGGTGGTGGCCGCCGGCGTCGCAGTGCCGCGGCGGGTACCACGCCGCTGAGTGCTGCTCCATTCGAAAAGCTCAATGTTGAGGTTTGGTGGCAGGCGCAGCATGGCGAGCGTGAGCTTGGCATCTGCCGGGACGTCGAAGTTTGTGGGCATGAATTCTTCATCGGGCCCGCGTTCGGAGCGGTAGAGCTCTTCGGCTCCGAGGACTTCGACGAAGAACCGGATGCCTTCGTCAAGGTTTGGAACCGTCAGGCCGACGTGGTCTGTGTGCTGAAGGCCCGGCAGGCGCCGGAGCGTTGACTCCTGCGCCCTGGTCATTTGCGTGGTCCAGAGGTGGAGCGGCGGACCAGAAGCTCAGGTTCGAGGACGATGTGGTCCACGGAGCCATCCGCGTTCTGCTTCTCAGCCAGTTCAATGGCGATGTGTCCCATGTCGGCAATCGGCTGGCGAACCGTCGTCAAAGGAGGGTTAAACCGGGCGCCGAGAGCGAGACCGTCGAACCCGATAACCGACACGTCTTCCGGTACCCGTACTCCACGTTGGCCGAGCGCCGAAATGACCGCAAAGGCCACCATGTCATTGGCGGCGATGATTGCCGTTGGAGGATTGTCCATCTCCAGGTAATGTTCTGCCCCGCGCGTGCCCGCATCAAGATCCGACCCGCTGTCCAGCACGACAGGTGCGTTGCCGCTCTCGGCGGACAGCTCCAAATAGGCGTCCATCCGGTCCTGGGCGGTGTGCGTCCCGGCAATGCCGGATACGTAGCCAATCGAGGTGTGCCCTAACGCGTGCAGGTGGTCCAGTGCGAGCCTGATTCCCTGGCGACTGTCGACGGTGACTGTGGGAACGGAGTCGTCACCTTCCACGCGGTCGATCACCACGACTTTATGGCCGAAGTCGAAGCGTTTCATGGCCTCGGTATCGACCTTTGTCGATGGAGCCACAATTCCGAAGGGGGCGTACATGGCCTGCATGGCGGTGAAGTATCCATCGGTCTTGGCAGGGTCACCATTGGTGACGCAGAGCAGCAGCTGGTAGCCGCGCTCGTCCGCCGCCTGCGTCATCGTCTTGGCAAGTTCAGCGAAGAACGGGTTGGTGATGTCAGGGACGATCAGCGGGATGAACGTGCTGGTTTTCCGGCGAAGCGCCTGGGCTAGTGGACTCATCGTGTAGCCGAGTCCCTCGGCGACCCGAAGGATGTGCTCGCGTGTTTCGCTCTTCACCGCCTCGGGGCGTGAGAAAGCCCGGGAGACCGTTGACCTATGGACACCAGCAGCTTTTGCAACGACGTCGATACTCAAGTCAGACATGTTCTCTTCCTCCGTGCTGGTTGTCATAGGCCTGCCAAATGGGGCGCATGACGTCTTCGAGCTGGGCCAACGTAGTCAGGCCCAGGAATCCATCATCCAGCGTCCGGGCGACGCTCCGCACGAACGGAGCATAAAGTGGGTCGCTGTCCACATTGATCTTGTCGACCTCCGTGGTGCCGTCCAGTGCCGTGAACGTAGCTGTGCCGTCCGAATCAACGGATGCGAATCCTGCCTCACCAACCGAGGTAAAGCTGCAGTAGCGCTTAAGCGGCGAACCAGGGAATGCGTAGCCAACCTCAACGATGGCTTCGCGTCCCTCCGGCGTCGTGATGATCAGGCTGGCATGATCCTCCACAGCCTGGTTGTGAAGAGCCGATGAGAGCCGGGAGTCCACACGCGCCACGGTCTCACCCGTGCCCCTAAGGAACAGATCGACAAAATGTGGGCCCAGATTGGCCAGGCAACCCCCGCCAGCCTTGACAGGATCGAGCATCCAGGGATTGGCATTGTCGAGATACCGGGCTGGCGGGCCGGCAATGAACGAGGTTCGCTGGTACGTGGGCCGGCCTGCCTTGGCAAGCCATTGCTCTGTGGGTCCACCGCGCTGGACCAGGGGGACGGTGGCAGGCACGCCGGCTGCCTCCGCGGCTTGACGCACGGCGGAAAGCTCGTCAAGGGAAGTGCCCAACGGCTTCTCCACAACGAACGGAATACCGCGCTCGATCAACGCAAGACACTTTTCGGCCACACCGTCATGGGGCCGAAGACATATGCGAGGCCGACGTCGGGGAGATCAACCAGCTTCCGCCAGTCGGCTTCAACCGGCGCCCCCCATCCTTCCGCCAGGTCCTGCACCTGGACGCGGGATACGTCGTCGTCACCGACTCCGATCACCTCGTGCTCTTCGGCAATGGCCGGCGCGCAAAGCGGAACATGCCAATGGGAAGCACCCAGAATGATTGTGCGTACGTGAGTCAACCGCAATACCCCCTTGTATGAGATCGGTTGCTGAGATCGGTTGCAATAACACTATGGATAGTGGGAAAGTTTGTCAACGACACTTTAACATTGCCCGGGCAATAGGGAACATCAACACGCCGGGGCGCAAGAAAGGCAAGCATGTACAAGAAACTTCGCACCCTGCAGACCATCGACGAATCCGGCGCCGTCCTGATCGTCCGCCTCCAGAACGCTGAAGTGGCAGAACGCGTGGCAGAAGCCGCCATCACCGGAGGCTTCCGAGCCCTTGAAATCACCCTCTCGATCCCAGGGGCGGTCGATGTGATCCGTAGGCTCGCCGCCAAGCACGGGCCCAACGGAGTAGCCATCGGCGCCGGAACGGTACTGGACGAGCACTCGGCCTACGAGTGCATCCGCGCCGGCGCTGACTTCCTTGTCAGCCCTCAACTGAACCCGGCAATGATCCGGACAGCGAACCGGTACCAGATACCCACCGTCAGCGGCGCCTACACGCCAACTGAGCTGGTCAACTCCGCCGAGGCGGGTGCCGACATCCTCAAGCTTTTCCCCACCGAAGCCGGAGGCATCCCCTACGTCAAATCCATCCTCGCCCCACTCGCCCATCTGCCGATCATGCCGGCAGGCGGCGTGACCCTTGAGAACGTAGGCGAATGGTTTGCCGCCGGCGTCGCAGGTGTCGGCGTCGGCAGCTACGTGACTAAAGCATGGCAGCCGGATGGCGACTTCAACCGCGTCACCAAAGCCGCCAAGGAGTTCCTGTCAGCGGTGGCAGAGGCCCGCCGATGACCGCCCCCAGCGTCTTCATCGTCATTGGCCCGGCCGGCTCAGGTAAAACGACAGTTGCCCAGAAAACGGCAAGAGAGAACGATGCCGCTTACCTGGACAAGGACAGGGTATGCGGACGATTTGTCGAGTTCGCCCTGAAAGCAACAGGACACGACCCCACCGACCGGGAATCCAACGACTTCTACCGCGACAACCTGCTGCCCCTCGAATACGACACTCTCATGGACGTGACTGGAGCGAACCTGCGCCTCGGCCTGTCGGTAGTAATCGATGCCCCATTCGGCGCTTACTTTCAGGTACCCGACTTCCTGACCCGCGCAGCAGAGAAATTTCACTGGCCACCTTCCCAGACCACAGTCGTGCGGGTAAGGGTTCCCCAGGAACTTCTGCGGGAACGGCTTACCCGCCGCGGCCTGGAACGAGACCAATGGAAACTCTCGCACTGGGACGAATACTGGTGCACCTACGGAAGCCTCGAATGCGCGTGGTCCGGGGTGGAGTACCTGGACTTCAACAACGAAACACCGCTCCCGGCAGATGCGTGACTGCCGGACCTGGCCATCTTTCACTTTGACCCGAGGTCCAAGAGCAGCCCTTCTCGGGTCTGATGCCCTACTTTCTGTTCGGGAGGCCTGCTTCCAGAGCATGGATAGCGTCGCCGCCTGCTAGACGCCGGCGCGGCCCAGATTCGGAACGACCCCTTCAACAAGACGTTGACAACCGACTTTCATCACTCGTAAGGTTATTGCAACCGATCTCAGCAACCGATCTCATTGGTCGTGTTGATGAGTTAGAGAGCCGCAGTAAAGCAAATTTCGGGCAAGCATTAAGCGCCCTCACCCCATTACCCCTCCGCAGCAAATGTGAAAATATGGAGAGTTCAATGAAGACCTCAAAAGAAGCCGTCGGCAGGCCGGACCCTTCGGAGTATCCCGAAGTGTCCAAGCGTCCTCGCCGCAACGTGAATATGGTGGCAGGAACGATTGGCCACTTCGTGGAGTGGTACGACTGGTACATTTACGGCCTGCTCGCGGCTGTGTTCTCGGGACAGATTTTTCCAGGCGATTCCCCGTTCGCATCCCTAGTCGCAGCACTGCTCACCTACGCAGTAGGTTTTGTTGTGCGCCCGCTCAGCGGAGTCATCGTCTCCCCACTGGCCGACCGTTTCGGCCGGCGGCGCATCCTGACGCTGTCCATCTCCGGAATGGCGGTCGGCGCCCTGATCATCGGCCTCACACCCTCGTTTGCGACCATCGGCTATGCCGCACCGATTCTTTTCCTGGTGGCACGCATCCTCCAGGGAATCTCGGCCGGCAGTGAGGCGCAGAGCGCCATCGCCTTCATGGTCGAACACGCCCCCGCGAACCGCAGGGGCCTGTTCGGTTCATTTTCCAATACGGCGAGCGGCCTGGCGACTCTCGCAGCTACCGGCGCCGCAGCAATGGTGACATCAGCCTTTGCCCCAGCGGACCTGGCCGCCTGGGGTTGGCGCGTCCCGTTCATCGCGGGCGGCATCCTCGGCGTCGTTGGCCTGATCTTGAGGGCACGGGCAGAAGAGACCCCGAGTTTGAGGCAACGGCCCTTGTCGATCAAAAGTCCGCAGCGGCCCGCCTGATGGACCTGCTTCGCGAACATCCCAAGGCGCTGCTGCAGGCGGCTGCACTCTCTGCCCCGGCCGTGGCCTACTACACTTGGGCCACCTTCCTTCCCACCTACGCCAAACTGACCACCGGCCGGGACCTGGCATCCACGCTGACCGGGAATGTTATCGGGTTGGCCTTGCTCGTTGTCATCGTGCCGATCTGCGGTGCGCTGTCCGATCGGCTCGGCCGGCGCAAAATCTTCCCCATCGTCGGTGCCATCGGCATGATCGTTCTCTTCTACCCTCTCCTGCTCCTACTCAACCAGCCCGGCTTTGGTGTCTACGTTCTGGTATCAGCCTCGGGATGGGTAGTTCTCGGTATCTGGCAGGCCGTCTACCCGACCATTCAGGCCGAGCTGTTTCCGGCGTCGGTACGTGTATCCGGGATCGGATTTGCACACCAGATCGTCATCGCCGTCTTCGGCGGCACAGCGCCACTGATCGCCGCTGCGTTCGTTGGCGCCGGACAGCCCATGCTTGTCGCGGTCTACATGATTGTCGTCGTCGCCCTGTGCCTCGTCGTTTACTTCACCTTGCCCGAGACCGGCAGCCGCACCGGCCGCGCCACTGTGGCGCTTGCTGACGCTGAGGTACTTGAAGGCGAGCACCTGCTGGTGGCTCCTTCGCATGCCACCGACGAGGCTAGGCGTTCCTAGTAGGCACGCTGGTACCAAGCCGCCGTAGCGGCTCGACCAAGCAAAAGGGGGCGTGTCCCCGGGCCTCGTCGAGCCGCCTGGCTCGCGCTTGCGATCCCTCGGCAGGGACCAAAATTCGTAGCGCGTTTACAAATAGGCGAAGAACAGAAGTGAGGATGCCTTCACGTGAACCAAATGATCATTAACACATTTTCCTATCTATGGTCATCTACGGCGATTGATGCCATAGCTGAATTGGTCGACAGTGGGTACAGAACTTTTGAAGTTCCGATCAGCTCGCCACATTGCTGGCCGGATGAGATAACCGCCCCTGAGCGTTCGGCAACTCGCGCGAGGCTCGTTGAGTACGGCGCAACCATCAGGTCACTGAACGCCGGTGGATATGACATCAACTTGGCCAGCCCGGGCGCCAACATGCGTCGCAAAAGCATCGAGCACATCAAATCGGTGATTGACGTGGCTGCGGCCTGGGATGTCCCCGAAGTCGTGATATCCCCGGGCACAAGACGCCCCATGATTTCACCTTCACTCGAAAAGACCTACGGGTGGATGTACGAGAGTCTGGAAAATCTGATTCCGCTGGCCAAGCAGGCCGGCACACGACTGCTCTTTGAAAACACTCCCTACTGCTTCACGCCTACCATCCAGGATCTGGCAGGCGTTGTAAGCACTATCAACGACGAAGCAGTGAAGATTGTGTACGACGTCGCCAACGCTGCCTACATAGGAGAAGACCCCGTAAACGGCTTGCTCTCCCACCACGAAGCAATTGGACTTGTCCATATTTCTGATACGGGCACCGAAACCTGGGGCCATGATCCAATCGGCACCGGAGTGATCGACTGGAATGGATTGGGCACAGCCGTAAGGGAAACCTGCGGCGTCAATAACGTAGTCCTTGAAATCATTCGCGAAGAGAACCCCGTGCAGGAATTCGATAAGGCAATGCAGGATCTTAAGAATCAAGGCTGGGATCTGGGGTCTTAGCCCCTGGGTCGAGGTTGCGACGGGCTAGTCGATGTGTTTCCACTGCCACTTTTATGGTGTAGACGGATGGCTCTACAGCCCGTGGGCCCTCTTCAGTTAAGAATGACTTCATATGAAACCCAGGTAAAAGGAAATGTGTGCAATGAGAGCTTTGGTAAGTGGCGGAAGCACCGGCATAGGCGCGTCTACCTGCGTGAGAATCGCGGAGGCCGCTCTGGCCCGGGGTGTGCACCCGATGATTGCCGTATGTGGACACAAATCGAACAGCAGCCAAGAGCAGGTTGTTCGTTCAATCCAGTCCATGGGTGGTACCGCCATCGCACTGGCAGGTGATCTCGGGGATCCCGACGTGCCAAGTCAACTGGTAGAGGCTGCGATAGCGGAGTTCGGTGGCCTGGATGCGTTGGTAGCAAACGCCGGAATCGCCAGCCCTGCTGCCATCTGCGACTTGTCCCTTGAGGACTGGGACGGAATGTTCTCCGTCAACCTCCGCGGCGCGTGGCTTCTTGCCAAAGCGAGTTACCCGCACTTGAAGGACAGCAACGGCGCCGCCTGTTTCACCTCCTCCATGTCCGGCCAACAACCCCATGCTGGATCAGGTGCTTACAGCCCCAGCAAGGCTGCGTTGACGATGTTGGCGCAGACACTCGCGTTGGAATGGGCCCCTGACGGAATCCGTGTGAATGTGGTCTCCCCCGGCATGACTCACACCCGGATGACGGAAAAAATGTATGAAGATCCCCAAATCAAGAAGGCAAGGGAAGATATTATCCCGCTGGGAAGAATTGGCGATCCCATCGACATTGCGAACGTGATCGAATTTCTTGTCAGTCCGCTATCTGGTTATGTCACCGGCCAAGACATTTGTGTCGACGGTGGCTTCTCCAAATCTATCCTCAGCCATATTCCTGGACGACCCAGTTCCAAATCCTGAAGCCGAACTGTGCCGGCGCCCCCGAAAGTGGCCTAGGGCGTGTCTCCTAAAGCGGCTAGCCAGATGCTGACTGCTCGGAGAACCGCTCCTCCGCGATACGTGAGTGCGAGTTTGTCGTAGCGAGTGGCCAAGCCCTGCCATTGCTTGAAGGTATTACTGCCTGGGTCGAAGAAGTTATGGTGGCCGGGCAGGTGCGACGACAGGGGGTGGGGCAGGCCTTGATGACTGAGGCCGAGTTGTGGGGCGGGAGCAAGGCGCTGCCTATGTCTCTCTAGCGAGCCGGCGGGCAGGAGGGTTCTACCGTGCGCTGGCTTATGAGGACGCCGCGACCTTCTTCAAGAAGCCCCTTTGATTCCGGCATCATCGAATAGTCGGCATAACTCGGTCATTGATAGACCCTGACACTCGTGTGGCCGAGGCGTGAGTACTTCACCGAGTTCCTCGTATCTTCCGGTCAGGACCGGGTCCCGGCAGTTAGCGCCGAGACCGCATTGAGCTGTTCCTGGGTGAGCTCGACATCTGCTGCGGCGGCGTTGGCGCGGAGCTCGTCGGCGGTCTCGGCTCCAACGATCACCGATGCCACGGCCGGGCGGGACAACAGCCAGGCCAGCGAGACCTGCTGCATACCCAGTCCCCACGCGCGGGCCAGTTGGTCGAGTTGGCGGGCGATGGCGATCTCGGCGTCGGGGTATCCGGGCCCGCCGTAGCGCTTGCCTCCGGCGATCGGCCGGTCCAGGACCGACAGGTCGGCAAGGAGACCGCCGTGCAGCGGCGCATAGGGAATGATCGACAGACCGAACCTCACGCACGCGGCGGCGAGCTCCTTTTCGGCGCTGCGGTCCAGGAGGCTGTACATCACCTGCGCAGCCACGGGGGCGGAGACCAGCCGGCGGTCATCGGCGATCCACAGGGCCTCGGTCATCTGCCAGGCCGGGTGGTTGGACAAAGCGACATACCGCAGCTTCCCCTGCCGGATCAGATCGTCGTAGACGGCAAGGGTCTGCTCCAGGGGCGTGTTCGGATCAGGGAGATGCGCGTAATAGAGGTCGATGCGGTCAGTGCGCAGCCGGCGCAGGCTTTGCTCGACCTGCTGGATGATGTACCGGCGCGAGAGACCGGCATCCGGATCGAACCTCCGCTCCCCGACTTGGTCGCCAGCACCACCTCATCCCGCCGGCCGGCCAGGGAGCGGCCGAGGATCTCCTCGGCGGACGCCCGCTCTGCCGCCGGCGGAGCGCCGGGCCGGTCGAACGTCGAGGTCGAGCCGTAGACATCAGCGGTGTCAAAGAAGTTGATGCCCAGATCCAGAGCCGCTCCCACGACGCTATCGGCTTCGTGTGCGCTCGGTGCCACACCGAAAGTCGCCGTGCCCACGCAGATGCGGGACACACGCACGCCGGTCGGTCCGAGAACGGAGTACTTCATCTAAAGGATTCCCATCTGCGAGTCTCGGGACTGGGCTGACGCGTGCGGCGTTCCGTCAGGAGGTCCCGTGCGGCTACGAGCCGTGTCGAACTTAAACCATAACCGACTGGTTATATTTCGGCAAATGGTCATGAGAAAGTAGTGACATGCCAGAAGCCGCAGAGACCAGAACACGGGGCCCCTACCGCACAGGCGTCCGCCGACGCGAGCAGCTCATCGGCATCGCGATGGACGTCTTCGGCGAACACGGCTTCGCCGGCGGATCCCTCCGCACGATTGCCGAGCAGGCCGGCGTCAACCACGCCACCCTGATCCAGCATTTCGGCAGCAAGGAAGGCCTGCTCACGGCCGTGCTGGAGGAATGGGACCGACGGACCGTGGAGAACGGCCCCATCGAGGTCAGTGGATTGGACTACTTCCGGCGGTTGCCAGAGGTCATGGCCGCCCACCGGGACAACCGCGGCCTGCTCGAACTGTTCACCACTATCGCGGCCGAAGCCTCCAGTCCGGCCCACCCGGGCCACGCGTTCATCACCCAGCGCTACACCTCGAACCTGGCAACCCTCGCCGGGCATTTGCAGGAAGCGGTCGAAGCTGGCGACATTGTTCACCTCTCCCCCGCGCAGATTGAGATTGAAGTGCGGCTATTCACTGCCGTGATGGACGGCATGGGCCTGCAATGGCTCCTCGACCCCGAAACCGACATACACGCCAGCGTCACAACCTATGTCGAACGCGCCATTGCCGCCTGGGGAGGCCGGTAGCGCCCCTCTGTCCGATTCGGAGGGCACAACCAGAGGATCGAAGATTGAGAGGAAGACACTCCCGGCAATCCGCGCCGTCCTTTTTCCGAACGGTCCCTCGCGGCCAGTCCGAGGACTCGGTGCACCGGTCCCGTTGCAGGGGTGGGCCCTCGTTGCGCGGAGCGAACGCTGCGATTTAGCCCTTGCGGCCCATCGCCTCGTATAAGGCCTCCTACGTCGGTTGTTCAAACATGCCGGAGCGGGTTGCCGGGTCAGGCGATCTGGATCCGTTCGTCGCCGAGTTCAACCTCGACACGAAGCCGCCCACCGAGAGGTTCGACGTATTTCCGCAGCATATCGACCTGGGCCCGGTCAATGTCACCGTGCTCGATGCGGGACACCCTGTTCTGGCTCACGCGCAGACGCGCAGCCACCTCGACCTGCGTCAGGTCCGATGCCTCACGGAGCTCCCGAAGCCAGAAGGCCCGGACTTCATCGAGCAGGTGCTTCTTGTGCCCTTCCACAGCAACGCGGTCAACAGGTCGCTTGGCCAAAATCTCTTCGACTGTCTTTGCCATTACGATCCTCCTTTCGGAATCCTCAGATGATCGGACCCATCGGCCCAGCCGCTGTCCGGATATCAGACCGACACCCAAACTTGACGGAGGTCCGGTACCAGACAGTCAAAATGGAAGGGTCCGCAACCACGACACCGCGACCCACGCTTTACCGATGATCTTCTCCTCGAATCTCGCCGCACAACAGATCTTGGGCGCAAAAATTGAAGGACTACAACTTTTGAAGCGCCAATGCGATGGCAATTTCGATGGTCTCAACCTAATCGAAGAAACATCTTGTAGCTTCCTCAGAATTCACGTAACGTGGGTCACATGGAACAGGCCACCAAGACACGAGGGCGTTACGCCAAGACCGCGGAGCGGCGCGCGGCCGTCGCCCGGGCCGCGCTGGAGATCATCCGCAGGAAGGGGCACAAGGCCCTCACCACCGCGGAGGTCGCGTCGGCGGCGGGCATGAGCGAGACCGCGCTGATGTACCACTTCCCGACCCGCGACCACGTCCTGGTCGCGGCCATGGAGCTCGCCGACGAGGAGATCGGCTCGCGCATGACGGCCGAGTCCGTGGCGGCCGAGCTGGTCTCCGGTGACTGGGATCCCGCGGGAACGGCGCGCTTGGTGCTCACGGAGGGGAACACTGTCCGCCTCCTCCTCGCGCTAGGGGCAGATGCCCCGGACCCGGAGCACCCGGCACACTCGTACATGAAGAAGCACAACGAGAACGCCATCCTCGCCTTCGCTGCCGCCGTGAAACGGCGTCAGGCCGAAGGGCGTGCACGTCCTGGCCTCGACCCGATGGGCACGGGACGGCAGATGATGGCGCTCTGGAGCGGCCTACGGGCGCAGTGGCTCGTGGACCCCTCGTTCGATTTCGCCAACGAAGTCGCAGCGGCCTTCCGCGCCCTCACGGGCGAAGCAGCCATGGACACGAAGAAGAAGATCGAAGATCTCATCGCGACGATCTGAGCAACGCACCGCAACACCTGTTCCCCGTGTCGCCGGCACGTGGACCCGCGATCAACTGCAACGACGCAAAGGAATCACTATGACCGCTGAAGACCGGTTCGCCGGAAAGACCATCATCGTCACGGGCGCCGGCTCCGGCATCGGGCGAGCCACCGCCGTCCGGCTCGCCGAAGAGGGCGCCCGGCTCATCGTCTCCGATGTGGTCGCCGATCGGCTCGACGACCTCAAGACATCACTCCCCGGAGCGGACGTCAGGACCGTCGTCGGCGACGTCACCGACAGCCGAACGGTCGACGCGATCGCCGATGCTTGCGAAGGCCGTCTCGACGGGCTGGCGAACATCGCGGGGATCATGGATGGTTTCCTTCCCGTCGGCGAGCTTGACGACGAGACGTGGGACAGGGTGATACGCGTCAATGTCACGGCCCCGATGCGGCTGACGCGGGCCGCCCTGCCGCTCCTGATCGAGTCAGGAAGCGGTTCGATTGTGAACGTCGCCTCTGAAGCAGCCCTCCGCGGTTCCGCCGCAGGTGCCGCTTACACGGCATCGAAGCACGCGGTCATCGGACTGACCAAAAACACGGCATTCATGTACGGTCCCCAAGGCGTGCGGGCAACGCCGTGGCGCCCGGTGCGGTCGCCACGAACATCGAAGCAGCGGTCCTCAGCGAATTCGCCGCCAGCCGGATCTTCCCTGTGATGCAGGCCATCGGCTCCCCGTCGCGGAGGCGGAGAGGCTCGCCGCAGCGATCACCTGGCTGTTGAGCGAGGACTCACTCAACATCAATGGAGCCATCCTGCCCAGCGACGGCGGTTGGTCAGCCGCCTAGCCGGGCAATCAGCCCGGACTTAGTTTGAAACGATCCAAAGTGCGGCGCGGCAATCGCGTAAACACTTCCTGCGGTTCGGTGTGAAGCATCTCCCCAAATCCGTTGATAGCCCGAAAAAGTCGACGGCGGACCCGACGCTCCGCCCGCGGCTGCACCTCATCCACAGCTTCCGAAACCACGAATCCAGAACCACGAATCCACGGCCGCGCCGCGGAGAAAGAGATGACAATGAACAACTTCCCGCCCGGCTTCCTTTGGGGCGCCTCGACCGCACCTCACCAGATCGAGGGCAATAACATCAACAGCGACTGGTGGCTCCAGGAGCAGACCGTCCCCGGCATGGAGCCAGCGGCGACGCCATCGACAGTTACCACCGGTACGCCGAGGACATGGAGCTGCTCGCCGATGCGGGCCTGACCGCGTACCGTTTCGGCATCGAATGGGCCCGGATCGAGCCGCTCCCTGGCCGTTTCTCCCGCGCCGAGCTCGCCCACTACCGCCGGATGATCGATACCGCCCTCGGACTCGGGCTCACCCCGGTCGTGACCCTGAACCATTTCACCACCCGCAGTGGTTCGCCGACGAGGGAGGATGGCTCGGCGAGAGGGCGATCGAACGGTTCGCCTCCTATGTCACCGAGGCCACCACGATCCTGGACGGCGTCCCCTGGGTCGTGACGATGAACGAACCGAACATGCTCGCCATGATGGCGACCATGCGCCGGATGATGACGGCCGCCCCCGACGCCCAGCAGGATTGGCAGAGTCCTACGGTGGATCAGGATCCCCGGCCCAGCTTTCCCGCCGGATACGCAGATCGGCGCCCGCCTGGTCGAGGCGCACCGGGCCGCCGCGACATCGTCCGCGCCCGCACGGACGCCAAGGTCGGTTGGACGATCGCGAACCGGGCGTTCGTCGCACGCCCGGAGCCGAAGAGAAGAAACGGGAACTTGAATACGTCTGGGAGGACCTCTACCTCCACGGATCAGCCGGCGATGACTTCGTGGGCGTCCAGTCGTACTCCAGCCAATGGGTCAACGAAGACGGCATCGAACCGCACCCGGCCAGCCCGGAGAACACCCTGGTCGGTACCGCGTACCGTCCGGACGCGATCGGCATCGCGATCCGCCACACCGCCGAAGTCACCGGCGGGATCCCGATTCTCATCACCGAGAACGGCATCGCCACGGCCGATGATGAACGCCGCATCGCCTACACCGGCGAAGCGCTCCAGCACGTGTCCGAGGCCATCGCGGACGGCATCGATGTCCGCGGATACCTGCACTGGACGCTTCTGGACAACTACGAGTGGGCCACTGGGAGCCCACCTTCGGACTCGTGAGCGTCGACCGGCAGACGTTCGTCCGCACCCCCAAGCCGAGCCTCGCCTGGCTCGGATCCGTCGCCCGGGCCGGCGCGCTCAGCGCCCTCGCCCACTGACCCTCAAGGAGTTCTTCGATGCTGAAGCCCCTGGCAACCGCCACCCGTGAACTCGTCAACCTCGACGGCCTGTGGCTGTTCGGCCTCGACGGCACGCTCGGCCCGGAGCCGTGGAAGTCACGGCTCGAAACCCGATTGGAAGCGGCCGTCCCGGCCAGCTACAACGACCTGTTCGCCGAGCAGAAGATCCGCGACCATGTCGGCCTGGCCTGGTACCAACGCACGGTCCGCGTCCCCCGCGGCTGGTCGGACCAGCGCATTGTGCTCCGTTTCGACGCCGCAACCCACGCCGCTGCCGTCTACGTCGATGACACCCTGGTTGCGGAGCACGTCGGCGGATACACGCCCTTCGAAGCGGACCTGACCGGGCTCATTGCCCCGGGACGGAATTCCGCCTCACCGTCGCCGTCGACAACCGGCTCACCAACATCACCATCCCGCCCGGGAAGCTGACCGTCGGCGCCGACGGGCAGGAACGGCAGACGTACTTCCACGACTTCTACAACTACGCCGGCCTTGCCCGCTCCGTCTGGCTCTACAGCACCCCCGGTCGCACCTCACCGATATAACGGTGACCACGGACGTCGTCGACGGCGGCACCGGGCTGGTGAGCTACCGACTGGCTACCAGCGAACCGGCCCCCGCGAGTGTGCGGCTCATCGACGAGACAGGGAACACGGTCGCGTCAGGCGAAGGTCACTCCGGCACCCTGCGGGTCGAGGACGCCGTGCTGTGGAGGCCGGGAGCAGCATACCTCTACCGCCTGGAGGTCGAGATCCATGACGGGTGGCACGTCGTCGATGCCTACGAACTCCCGTCGGGATCCGCACGGTCGCCGTCCAGGGCGAACAGTTCCTCATCAACGGCGAGCCGTTCTACTTCACCGGCTTCGGCAAGCACGAGGACACCGCCATCCGCGGCAAAGGCCACGACAACGCCTACCTCGTCCACGACTTCCGCCTCCTTGACTGGACCGGCGCAAACTCTTTCCGCACCTCCCACTACCCCTACGCCGAGGAAGTCATCGAGTTCGCGGACCGGCACGGGATCGTGGTCATCGACGAGACCGCCGCCGTCGGACTCAACCTCGCCGTGGAGGCCGGACTGACGGGACAGCCGCCCCGGCCCACGTTCTCCCCGGAGACAATCAACGACCAGACCCAGGCCGCGCACGCCCAGCATCTACGTGAGCTCATCGACCGGGACAAGAACCACCCAGCGTCGTCATGTGGTGCGTCGCCAACGAACCCTCCTCCAACGAGGACGGGGCAAGGGAATACTTCGAACCGCTCATCAAGCTCACCCGGGAGCTCGACCCGACGCGCCCGGTGACCACGACGGCGGTCATCTTCGCCACGAGCGAGAACGACCGCCTCGCGGACCTCGTCGACGTCATCTCCCTCAACCGCTACTACGGCTGGTATGTCGCCACCGGCGATCTCGAGACCGCCGAGAAGCTCCTCGAGGCCGATCTGCGCGGCTGGGCCGCGAAGCACGGCAAGCCCATCATGATGAGCGAATACGGCGCCGACACCATCGCCGGCCTCCACTCCGTCCTGGACACCCCGTGGACGGAGGAATTCCAAGCAGGCTTCCTCGCCATGAACCACCGTGTCTTTGACCGGATCCCGTCATTCGTCGGAGAACACGTCTGGAACTTCGCCGACTTCGGCACCGGCCCCGCGATCCACCGTGTGGACGGGAACAAGAAGGCGTCTTCACCCGGGACCGCAGGCCAAGACCGCCGCGTTCGCGCTCCGCGAGCGATGGACGGGACTCCACGGCCGCAAGCCAGGCTCAATCACCGCACAAAACGGGCAGCACCAAACCGCGGCACCTGATTTCACCCAGGAACCGGCGCTGTCCATGCCCGCAGGCGCCCAGCGCTCATAGCAGCCACAAGCTCACCGTGGGGGCGGCATCGCCGCCGCCCCCACCCCACCAGTCACCAATCCCTGCCGCAGCAATAAAATACGTCGCGCACATCGTACCCAGACAAAGGAGTCATCATGGTCAAGCCCAGCTACGGGGACCTACCACCCAAAGAAGCGGAATCCGCGGTCCTCACGGACGCGGGTTCCCGGCAAGGACCCCCGCCGGTATCCCCGACATCGAGGCGCCGGCGCTGAAGAAGGCCAGTGCCAGCTACCTGACGCTGATATCGTTGGCGAATTTCGGCGTCGCGATGGCGTTCATCGTCCCGATGTCCTACTCACTTGCCGTCCGCATCTCCCAGCTCGCCCCGGGCCACGAAGAGCTGCTCGGCTACGTCACCGGAACGGCACAGTTCATCTCCATCGCCGCCAGTCCCCTCGTCGGCGTCTGGAGCGACCGTTTTCGCTCCCGCCTCGGCCGCCGCACCCCTTTCATGATCGGCGGAGCCCTCCTCGGCATCCTCGGACTCCTCGGCATCTCCCTGGCACCCAGCGTGCTCCTCATCGGCCTCGGCTGGGTCTTCGGACTCTTCGGCTGGGCGGCCGCGGCCAGGCCATCCTGAACCTGCAGGCCGACCGGATTCCCGAGGAACAGCGCGGCAAGATTTCGGCGTTCAGCGGGCTGTCGGCCCAAATCGCCCCGTCCTCGGAATCGGCATCGCCTACGCCGTCTCCTCCAGCACCCTGCTCGTCTTCCTTGTCCCCGGCCTCGTGGGTCTTGCACTGGTGGCTCTCTTCTCGCTCGTCAAGCGCGAAGGCAGCTCCGTGGGCCTCGTCCACAACAGCACCGTCACCGTCAAGGCCCTCCTGACCAGCTACACCTTCAGCCCCGCAAGCACCCGGACTTCGGCTGGAACTGGCTGGGCCGCTTCATCTTCTTCATGGGCCTTTACTTCAACACCACCTTCGGCAGCTTCTTCTACGCCCAGCGCCTGGCCTTCCCATCAAGGAAGTCGCCGGAACCGTCGCCCTGATCGGCATGCTCGGCATCGTCGCCGCCACCGCAGGCGCCCTCACCGGCGGGTTCCTCTCCGACAAGCTCCGTCGACGCAGGCTGTTCGCTTTTCTCGGCGGCCTGCTCTTCCTCGCCGGCGGCATCACCGAAGCCTACGCCCATTCCTTCATCACCCTGCTCGTCGGCGCACTCATCATGCAGTGCGCGATCGCCCTCTTCAGCGCGGTGGACCAAGCCATCATCTTCGCCGTACTACCGGACCGGGCACAGGCCGGACGCTACCTCGCCGTCGTCGGATTCGCACAACGGATCCCCAGCGCAATAGCACCCCTCCTGGCGCCCTTCATCATCGTCCTGGGGGCGGCCGGGCCGAGAAGAACTACACCGCCCTCTACCTCACCGGCGCCGCGCTGGCTCTCCTGGGAAGCCTCATCATCTTCCTGAAGATCAAATCCGTGCGCTGAGCAACGACCTGCCACCCAAAATGCCAACCGACAAGAGAGCTGAAACACCCATGGGCAACACGCTCATCACCCCGCCGGACCTGGCGCCGGCCCCCGCCGGAACAGCGCTCGTCAAATGGACGGCCGCCTGGATCTCGCCGGCCGAGTCCGAACCAACTGCCGGCCAGGACGAGCGCGGGGCCTACATCCTCCGCAGGTCATTCGACCTTCCCGCCCGTCCCGCCGCAGCCACGCTCTACGCAACCGCCCTTGGCGTCTACGAGGTGTTCCTCAACGGCATCCGGGTGGGAGACATCGAACTGGCACCCGGTTCCACCAGCTACGACGAAACCCTGTACGCCCAGAAATATGACGTCGCGGACCTCCTCATCCCCGGTGGCAACCGGATCGACGTCGTCCTCTCCGACGGCTGGTTCCGCGGCAGGAACAGCGGCGCCCAGCGCCGGAACGTCTGGGGCAACACCACCGCCGCCCTCGCCCAACTCGAAATCGACCTCGGATCCGGTGCGGGAATGACCCTGGGGACCGACCGGGACTGGATCACCCTGCCCAGCCCCATCGTGCGGGCGGACCTCATGACGGGTCAGACCACTGACTTCCGCATCGATCCGGACCGCGCCGAACCCGGCCCGGTCCGGGTCGGCGTCGTCACGTCACCTACCCTTCCCGGTCACCGGCCCCGCCCGTGCGCCGCGTCGAGGAACGCAAGCCGGCGGCCCTGACCCGGCTTCGGGACGGGGTCTCGATCCTCGACGCCGGCCAAAACCTCTCCGGATGGGTCAGGCTCACCAGCTTGGGGCCCGAAGGAACGGAGACGGTGCTCGAGTTCGGCGAGCACCTCGACGCCGGCGGCGACCTGACGACCACCCACCTGAACATGAAAACACCACAAGGCGGGCTGCTCGAATTCCGCCAGACCGACCGCGTCATCGCCGGGTTGGCCCGGCATCTTCGAACCGCGGCACACAGTCCACGGCTTCCGCTATGTCCGCGTGTCGCACCCTGGACGCGAGCTCTCCATCGATGACTTCACGGTCGTCGTCGTCCACTCGGACCTCGCACGCCGCGCGTGGTTCACGTGCAGCGACCCGGACCTGGAACGACTCCACGAAGCGGCCTCTGGAGCTTCCGCAGCAACATCGTGGACGTCCCACCGACTGCCCCACCCGCGAACGCTCCGGATGGACCGGCGACTACCAAGTCTTCGCCCCCACCGCCGCCATGCTCTACGACGTCCACGGCTTCTCCCGCAAATGGCTCCAGTCCGTGCGCGATGACCAGTGCGAGGACGGGCTCCCCGCAGCCTTCTCCCCCGACTCGGCACGGATCCGGCACCATCCCGGCAACCCCTCGCGCGTCATGGGCGGATCCGCCGGCTGGGGCGATGCCACAGTGCTCGTCCCCTGGGCCATCTACGAAGCGTACGGAGACACGGAGCTTCTCGCGGAAAGCTGGGACTCGATGACCCGCTGGGTCGACTACGCGCTCCATCTCGCCAAGACGGCCGCCACCCGTCCCGGATCGCCCGCCCAGAGACACCGCTCCCCCACGAGCAGTACATCTGGGATGCCCCCTTCCACTACGGAGAATGGCTCGAGCCCAAACGCCGCCGGGCAGACGGGTCCCTCATCGACCCCATGGCCGAAAATCCCTACGCCTACATGAGCGCGGACCGTGGCGAGGTCGGCACCGCCTTCCTGTACCGCACCACCAAGACACTCAGCCGGATCGCCGGAATTCTCGGCCATACCGAGGCGGCCGAGCGGTACCGAAGGGTCGCTGAAAGTGTCAGGGAGGCGTGGCAGACCGAGTTCCTCACACCCGAGGGGCACACCCGCGAAGACACCCAGGCAGCCTACGTCCGGGCCCTGGCCTTCGGCCTCGTCCCCGAGCCTACGCGTTCTGCGACAGTCGAGCGACTTGTCCAGCTCATCCACGACGCCGGCGACAGGCTCGGCACCGGATTCCTCTCCAGTGGCCTGCTGCTCCCCGTCCTCGCGGACAACGGCTACACAGACCTCGCTTTCAGTCTGCTGCTCCGCCGCGGAACCCCGTCGTGGCTGGGAATGCTCGATCGTGGAGCCACCACCGTCTGGGAGGACTGGGAAGGCGTCGATGAACACGGGATCGCGCACGAATCGCTCAACCACTACAGCAAGGGAGCCGTTATCCGCTTCCTCCACGAATACCTCGTAGGCCTCCGACAAGCCGCCGGCTCAGCCAGGTGGGAGCGCTTCGACATCGAGCCCCACCCCGGCGGAGGCATCACCTCAGCCAGCTTCCGCTTCATGTCACCCCAAGGCCGGATCCAGGTCGCCTGGGAGATCGCAAACGAGGAGCTCCGCATCGATTTCACCGTGCCCGAAGGGAGCTCAGCGCACCTCACCCTGCCAGATGGCACAAGCACGCCCTACCCTCCCGGAACACACTTCGCATTCTGCCCCGCTCGGATGAGCGCTATCAGGTGGTCACACGATCAATCTGTTGCCGGCGGGCACAGAGGCCGCCAACCGGGCGTTTAGCGCGGTGCTCCTGATAGATCGAGGCTAAAGTCCTCCAGGCAACTCGGAAAACCCTTCGGTCCGCTCCGTCGTCGAACGAGCCGAACTCGCCCTCGAGAGGCGATCAGGCGCACGCCTCCCGCACTATGCTCGCCGCCGAAAGTCCACGACGCCCGGGCCTCATGCCGCCACGACCCAGCCATGAAGAGCCAGAAGTATCTTCGCTGTTTGCCATTCTGATGCCCGATCTGGGATGTGGTTGAACGCTGTCGTCAGCGGGCCGCGGTGCCCTCTGTGTAGTCGTCATCGCTTTGGACCCAGGAGAATAGCCTGCGGAGCTCGCGGCCGGTGGCCTCGATCGGGTGTGACTCGGAAACACTGGGACGTGCCGAAAACATGCCGAGTACGGCCCGGTCCGGCCCCGGTACGGCCCAGTCCGACAGCCAAAGTGTGCACATTGTGCACACGCCGCTTTTTCACGGAGACGAATGTCCGCTATGGCAACTGCGGCCTGTCCGACCAGCCGGACAACCGCCTCAATCGTCCTGTCCTCCCCCTTGCGACATCCAGTAATCGTTGATCGCCTGAACGGCCTGCTCCTTCGTCATCCGGGCAACATCTCGTTCATTCAGTCCAACGGTGTGGGTGAGTTGCCAGACCAGCGCCAGGGGAATAGCCAAAGCGGGAGGGGATGCCATTCCGCGGGCAGGCAAGGCACCGTCATCGACGCATGCCCAAAACTCATCCTCACTGACCTCGAGCTGGTCTTGGAGAATATGGTTCCAGATCGAACTCGAATACGTGGTGCGATCCACCGGGCGGGAAATCCTGGTCCGCAAGATCCGTCCGTCTTGCAGACTCAACCGGTAAGTCGCGTGATGGCGCACTGGTTTCCCGCGGGCATTCGTCACCAACTCCCAGCGCTCGGTTAGACAGAACTTCTCATGATCGTCCGTCCGCCCACGCGTCGGACGCTCATGCCACCGAGCCGGTGAGCCAGGCGGCCAATTGCTGATCGGTGCACAGATCAATGAGCTGAACCAAGGCCCAGTTCTCGCGGTGATTGGGCGCCGCGTGCAAATGATCCTCCCAATCCTCCGCGTAGTCCCGCAAAGCATCGACGAAGTCCGCCAACGCTTCACCCAGTTCCGTGGCCTCAGCGGCAAAAGGCTGCCCCGGCATGAAGACAGCCCATGCTCCGTCCTCGTTCACGACCTGGACATTGGCGACGACCGTCAATTCCAGATAACGGCGCAAGCTCTCTCCATTGACGACGGCGGCCGTGGCCGGTCGGGCCGCCGTATCGTGGACAGCCCTCCCCGCTCGCTGGCATCGAGGATCGTCTTCAACGAATCCCGTGCTTGGGTAAACCCGTAGACGTGTCCACCGACTGTCTCATGTGTGGGGTGCTCATATATCAATCATCCGCACGTACATCAGGTACGTCAAGTACGTCCACGTCGCTTTCCGTTACGTGGTCGTCACGGGGACCATTGGTGGGCTGATGCTGTCGCAAAATCACCGAAGACTGTCCCTGCGGGGATGACGACGTCACGCGCTTGGCAGTTTCCGCGGATCAGGGAACCCGAGCGAGACGTACCCCGGCGACCGCTTGTTCAGGGAAGCTGCCAGGACCGACCGGAGTGGACTCATCATGGTAGTCGTGAACGGTCGCCACCGTCTTCCCTGGGTATGGTCGGATGATTCGGCCGGCGTATTGGACCAACCTGCCCCTGAAGGAAATGGGCGCCGCAAGGAACAAGGTATCCAGCTTCGGACAATCAAAGCCCTCGCCAATGTAGGAGCCGGTTCCCAACACCAGCAGCGGCTCTGAGTCATCGGAGTTCAAAAGAAGGTCGACGGCGGCTTGTCGCTCCTTCGCCTTCATTGCCCCACTGAAGACCACCGGCTTCAGACCATTCGCCTCGAACCGGGACCTGAAGGAATCAAGATGGGTTTTCCAGGTGGTCAGCAAAAGAATTCGCGAGTTCTGTTCGTAAGCCACCATAACGTCGTCGTAAATTTGGTGCAGGCGATCCTCGTTGGCAATCAAGTCCTTGTAGATGGCGGAAATCCCGCCCTGCTGGACCATGACGAGGCCCTGCTCTCCATCCTGTACAACGCTGCCGGCAACCCCGTGCTGGCGCAGATGATCCGGGCGCTCTGGCAAAAGTGCCGGGCGTACAAGATTGTCGGCGCACAAGGTTCGCTGGATGCGAGCGACGACGATTCGTTGTGGCGTTACCAGCAGGACCTGATCACAGCGGCCCGCAACAACAATTCCCCGGCGGCAGCGGCCGTGAACGAAGCCTCCCTCCTTGATGACAGCGAGCGGATCAAGGCGCGCCTTGCGGACCAGCTCCCGTCCTAGCGCCCGTCCTCCACAGCAAAAACACCCCGGCTGCCCCATGTGGGGTAGCCGGGGGCGTTTCTATTGACTGAAGCTCAGCCCCGGGACTCCCGAAAACCTACCCCGTGCGAAAGCAAGTGCCGCGGCGGAGACTCGAGGAGCGTCACCGGGACGGGTACAGAGCCGGGTCTGGCAACGCCCAACACGCGTCTCTTGCCTGGTCATGACGCCCTCTTTCGGGGTGTCATGACACCGCGTAGACTTGTCGCTGAAGCCAACACCCTCTCAAAGGCAGGAGCGCACTATGTCGGCAGGGACGCCACGGCACACGATCCGGGTCAGCGACGAACTGTGGAATGAAGCCCACCGCAAAGCCGTGCGGGAAGGCACCTCCGTGTCCGAACTCATCCGTATCCGGCTCCGCGAGTATGTCGCAGCCCCGGTCGAGCACCGGCACACCATCGCCGACTCCCTCGTGTACCTGGTCCCGCACGCGTTCAACGACCTGCACGGTCCTGCCGCCGGAACCGTGGAGCTCCCCCTCCACCTGGACTGGGGACCGGAGACAAGCTACACCGTGGTCGATGACGGAAGCTGCTCGGTGCTGTACCAACTCACCCTTCAGAATTCGGGATCCATCGAGGAAATCTGCCGCATCGTCCACCCGGCACGGCTGACGGCCCTGTGGCCTACCATGATCCTTCCCGCACGGTGCAGGCAGCTCTGGGAAAACACCTTCCCCCAGCTCCCCGCCACCCGCGAAGCGAAGGAACACCGCTCATGGACGACGCTCAGCGCGTAGCAGCCAAGATCGCCCTCGGCGTCCTGGCCGCCGACGGCTTCCTCCTCGCGGCGGCCAGGCCCTGATTGAGCACGGCATCACCGAACGCCTCTCGGACGACATCGACCTCTTCGCCCTGCACCGCAGTCACACCCCGGCAACCTTCGCCGCATCGGTGCAGAAAATGACGGCCGCCCTCGAAGCCTCCGGATACACCGTCGAGATCACCCGACAATACGAGGAGTTCGCCAGCGTCACCGTAGGGCACAACGAAGAAGCCGTCGTCATCGACCTTGGATTGGACTGGTGGGAGAACTCCCCCGCCATCATCGACATCGGACCAATCCTGTCCCTGAAAGACTCCGTCGCATCCAAGCTGCTCGCCGTCTACTCACGCGGATACGCCCGCGACTACCATCACCAGCCACCGCTTCACCCACCAGCAACTGATCACCCTCTGCCAACGCCGCGCCCCGACACTGGACCTGCCAACGTTAGCCGCCGCCATCGCCAGGCACCGGACACTCCCCACCACCGAATTCACCAAATACGGCCTCCACCCCAGCGAACTCCCCGCCCTCAGCACCACCCTCCTGGACTTCGCCACGATAATCCACAACGCCTCATCAGCCGACTGACCTGCCGGGCGGACATTTTCTCTTCCGGAAATCGTCAGAAGGCGTCCAGGTCGGTTTCAACCAGGGCGGCGAGCTTGTCCAGGGCCTCTTCGGCGCCGGCGCCCTCGGCGCGCAGCACCACCGTGTCGCCGTTGCCGGCGCCCATGGTCATGAGGGACAGGATGCTCGAGGCGTCCATGGCTTCGTCCTTCGGGGTGCCGTCCAGGGCGATGGTGACCTCGACGTCCAGTTCAGCGGCGGCGTCGGCGAAGATTGCTGCGGGACGGGCGTGTAGGCCGGAGGCGCTGGCGACGACTGCTTTGCGTTCGGGCATGGGGGTTCTCCTTCAGGATGGGATCGATGAGGGTCGGGGGAAATCTAGGGTGCTTCTACAGGCCCAGTTCGGCCAGGATCGGCAGGCGGGCCCGCACGGAGTCGCGGCCTTCCGCGGCTGTGGCGGCTCCCACCGCCAGGGCCGCCACCTCCTGCGCCTCGGCCAGGGTGACGGTCTTCAGCACCGCGCCGACGGCGGCGAGCGAGTGGGACGTCATGGAGAGCGTGTTCACGCCAAGGCCTGTGAGGACGACGGCGAGGGACGGGTCCGCAGCGGACTCGCCGCAGACGCCACGGCCTTGTCCCCAGCGGTCTTCGCGCCTTCGACGGTCAGCTGCACCAGGCGAAGAACGGCCGGCTGCCACGGGTCGTTGAGCCCGGCGAGTGGCCCGAGCATGCGGTCCGCGGCCATGGTGTATTGGGTCAGGTCGTTGGTGCCGAGCGAGGCGAATTCCACTTCCTGAAGGACACTTCCGGCGGTCAGCGCGGCGGAGGGGACCTCCACCATGACGCCCGGCGTCTTCAGCCCCGCGGCGGCGCACAGGCTGGCGAAGTGCGCGGCCTCGGGCCGGGTGGCGATCATCGGGGCCATGACCCACACGTCCGCCTCGGTGTCCGCGGCCGCCTGCGCAATCGCGGAGAGTTGGCGATCCAGCACGCCCGGAGTGGTCCAGTCGGTGCGGTAGCCGCGGACGCCCAGGGCGGGATTCGGCTCTGTGGAATCGGTCAGGAACGGCAGGGGCTTGTCCGCCCGGCGTCCAGGGTGCGGACCACCACCTTCTTTCCTGGGAAAGCCGCGAACACGGCTCGGTAGGCGTCGGCCTGCTCGGCCACGGACGGTTCGGTGTCCCGCTCCAGGAAGCAGAACTCGGTGCGAAACAAGCCCACGCCCTGCGCGCCCATGCCCGCGGACGCCTCAGCGTCCTTTGCGTTGCCCACATTGGCCAGCAACGGCACCGGGTGACCATCCGCCGTCGTACCCGTGCCATCGAAGGGGGCCAGGGTCGCGGCACTGACCGCCCACTTCGCGGCCGATTCCCGCTCCGGCTCCCCCGGTTCCGGGACGACGACACCGGCAGCGCCGTCAACGTACACCTCCACGCCGTCGTCGATCGCCTCGATGCCCGCTGCCGCGACGACGGCAGGCAGGCCAAGGGAGCGGGCGATGATGGCGGTGTGGGACTGGGGTCCGCCGCCGGAGGTGGCCAGGGCCAGGACCACGGTGGTGTCCAGGGTGGCGGTATCGGCCGGGGCGAGGTCCTCGGCCAGGAGGATGAACGGGGTGGCGGAGCTGGGGATGCCGGGGCGGGGGCGCCGCGCAGCTGAGCGACGATGCGAGCGCGGACGTCCAGTACATCAGTGGCGCGTTCGGCCATGTACCCGCCCAGGGCCTTGAACCGGGCGGCCACGCCCTCGGCGGCCTCCCACACGGCGCGTTCCACGCCGGTGCCGGCCGTGATCAGCTTCCCGGCGGCCTTCAGAAGCATGGCGTCCTTGGCCATCAGGGCCGTGGCTTCCAGGACGGTTTTGCCGTCCTCCCGGGCCCGGGAGGCGCGATCCTTGAGTTCGTCATGGACGGCAAGCGCCGCGGCCTTCAGGCCAGCGATGGCCTCCGCCGGGTCCGTCCCGGCGGGCAGGGCATTACTGGTGGCCGGCTCCGCCAACGGCTCCGGCATGTGCCTGACAGTAGCGATGACGCGGCCCGGATTGACTCCGACTCCCTGGAACGCTGTGGTTCCTGCAGTTTTCAGAGCTGTTGCTTTCATTGAAGTTCTCTTTCGTCTGTTCGGCTCAACAGTGCCCAGCGGGCGTCAACGCTACCGGTTGGTTGAGGGAGGATTGTGACGGCGTCAGTGCACGGTGCCGCGACCATGGCTCTGCGGGCATGCTGCTCGGCCCTGGAGCACGAGACGCATCCCGGTTTCAGCGGTATTCGTTCACGTCCGCAACGAGGCGTGCCACGTGCAACGCCAGGTAGGCGACCTCGTCCCGGGTGAGGCTCGTGTCCAGTCCCATTTCCAGTAGGTACTGGATCTTGGCGGCGCAGACGACGGCCTCGGCGTGGCTCTGGATGATCGCGTCCACGAGTACGGAGGACTTCTCAGAGATCTGTTTGCCTGAGGCGACTCGGCTGAACAGGTATCGCAGATGGGTGACGAAGCGCGCTGCGTTCATGGACTGCTGGTCCACGGTGAAGCCGAAGGTCTTGTCCACCAGCGCGAACGCCTGCGCGATGACACCGGTCATCTGCATGGCCTTCTCCATGCCGGGGGTGGCGAACTGGGCGTTCACGAAGTGCATGGCCAAGGCGACTGCTTCGTCGTCGTGCAGTCTCACGCCCAGGGACGCCTCCACCAGGCCCAACGCCTCGCGTCCCGTGGAGAGCTCCTTCGGGTACAGCTGGGAGACCTCCCAGGCCAGCGGGAACTGCGCCCGGATCCCCGCCTGCAGCCGCTCGACGGCGAAGCTGAGATGGTCAGCGAGCGGTACCACCAGGGCTTGGCTGACCCGCAGGTCGAGCCGCTCCCCCGCCAGCGCCGCGACCTCGCCGGCTGCATTCAGGCAGTCCAAGGGGATGTCATCCAGGAAGCGGGCAAGCCGCTCCACATTGGCGTTCTCCGCCGCGACGAAGACCTGGTCTGCCACTTCGCGGGAGATTTCATCACCCGGTCTGCGGCCGTGGCCGAGGCCCCGTCCGATCACCACAAGGTCGTTGCCGTCGTCATCGATCGCCAGGACCGCGTTGTTGTTGAGCACGCGCTTGACTTGCACGTCTCACCGTTCCTTCCATCAACAGTTCATGGGGTGGTGCGGGGCAGGATGCCCCGCACCACCGGTGCCCGCACCGCGGGCCCGTCCTCAGAAGGACAGTGACTCACCGCCGGTGGCGATGACGTCCTGGTACCAGAAGAAGCTGTCCTTCCGTACCCGGCCAGTTCCTTCAGATCGTCCTCCGTGCGGTCCACATAGATGAACCCGTACCGCTTGGAGATGCCCTGATGGGTCGAGATCACGTCGATCGCAGTCCAGGGGCAGTAGCCGAACACGTCCACGCCGTCGCTGATGGCCAGGCGGATCTGTTCCAGGTGTAGCTTCAGGAACTCGATCCGGTAGTCATCCCGGACCCGGCCGTCCACCAGCTCGTCCAAGGCACCCAGGCCGTTCTCAGTGATGATGAGCGGCAGCTGGTACCGGTCCCAGAGGCGGCGCATGGTGGTGCGGAAGCCCACCGGGTCGATCTCCCAGCCGAAGGCGTTGACGGGCAGATGTTCGTTCTTCACCGCTCGGTAGAGTCCCATCTCGCCGCGTACGATCTGCTGGTCCCGCCCCGTACCTGGATGTCCGAGGAATCCCCGCGGGACGCACCCACGGTCTGGGTGGAGTAGTAATTGAACGCGAGAAAGTCCGGCTTCGCTGCGACCAGCAACTCGAGGTCCCCGTGCAGGATCTCCGGCTCCCAGCCCTTCGACTTCAAGTAGGCCCAGGCCAGGTTGTGGTAGCTGCCCCGCACGGACAGGTCCACGTAGAGCAGGTTGCGGATGGCATCCCAGTCGTCCGCCGCAACGACGTCCTCCGGAGCGGACGTGGCCGGGTAGACGGAGACGATGTTCGGGCCGGCCCGATCTTCGCCCCGGGTAGCAGCTCGTGGCAGAGCACCATGGCCCGGGCCTGGGCAAGGAACATGTGGTGGTTCTGCTGATAGAGCTCCTTACCTCCCACTTGGCCGCTGCGGCCCGTGGTCCCGATGGCCCGGCCGTGCAGGATCATCATGTTCTGCTCATTGATGGTGAGCCAGAACTTCACCTTGGAGCCGTACTCCTGAAAAAGGACCCGGGCGTAGCGCTCAAAGGCGTCGATGGTGGCCCGCTCCGACCAACCGCCACGAGCGTCCAGCGCCGCGGGCAGGTCGAAGTGGTACATGGTCACCACGGGCTCGATGCCCTTGGCCAAGAGCGCGTCGATCACCCGGTGATAATGGGCGACGCCCGCGGCGTTGATCTCGCCGTCACCGTCCGGGATGATCCGGGTCCAGGCGATGGAGAAGCGGTAGGCATTCAGCCCCAGCTCTGCGAAAAGCTCCACGTCCTCGGCGTAGCGGTGGTAATGGTCCGCGGCGACATTGAAGTCCGTGACACCCTTCGGACGGTGCATGTGGATGTCGATCACGGACGCGCCCTTGCCATCGGCGTCCCAGCCGCCCTCCACCTGGTAGGCGGAGGTGGAGGCCCCCAAAGGAAGTCCCCGGGAAATGGGGTGAGCTGCTCATGCTGCATTCTGCGGTTCCTTTCGTGGCTTCCTGGTCAGCGTCCGACGGCGGCGATCGCCGCGCCTGCCACCACGGAGCCGCTCTCGAGCTGCTCCACCGGTGCGTCCTTGGGACCGTTGGTCACCACCACCAGCACGGTGGCCGGGTGGCCGGCGGCCCGGATGGCGTCCAGATCGGCCGTGACAAGCGGCTGGCCTACCTCCACACGGGTGCCGCGTTCCAGCGCGCCGTGGAAGCCTTCACCCTTCATGGTCACCGTGTCAATGCCGACATGCACCAGCACCTCCGCACCGTCGTCGGTCTTGATGCCGAAGGCGTGACCGGTCTTCATGGCCACAGCGATGGTGCCGCTCACCGGGGAGGCGATGACGCTCGAGGACGGCTCCACGGCAATGCCCGGCCCATGGCTCCGGAAGCGAACACCGGGTCACTGACCTCGGCAAGCGGCACCACGGAGCCGGCGCAAGGGGCCGCGAGCTCCACGGTCTCGGCACGCACCAGCGTGGCCATGCCACCCGCACCACTGGCGACGACGGCGCTCTCGGCAACGGACGAGCGGCGGCCGGACGGTGCGGCGACGGCGTCGTCCGCTGCCGCAGTTGCTTCGCCGGCGGACTTTTCGAACTTGAACGAGAGGATGAAGGTCAGCACGGCGGAGACCACCGCGGAGATGACCAAGGCAATGATGATGTTGATCATGTTCACCAGCGTGTTGTCACCGATGTAGAGGAGCACGGCAGGCAGGCCGGAGGATCCGGTGGCGAAACGGTGCGCCTGGGACAGGCCAGCGTACAGGCCGCCCGCGCCGCCACCGATCATGGCCGCGATCAGCGGGTACCGCTTGGGCAGAGCCACACCGTAGAGGATCGGTTCGGTGATGCCCATCAGGCCGGTGATGCCGCCCGCGGTGGCAATCTGACGCGTCTTCTTGTCCTTGGTTCGGAAAGCGACGACCAGGGACGCTGCACCCATGGCGATGTTGGAGACCAGGGCGCCCGGGCCGAAGATGCTCTCCTTGCCCGTCTGGGCCAGCTGGACGACACCGAGGGCGCGATGCCGTTGTGCAGGCCGAACATGACCATCACCGGAAGGGTCGCACCGACCAACAGGGCCGGTGCCCAGGCGGCGTTGGTGCTGAGGAAGGTGAAGAACGAGCCCAGGTAGCCGCTGAGGATGCTGCCGATCGGGCCCAGGACGCCGAGGGCCAGAGTGCCCATGATGAGGAAGGTCAGCATGGGACGAACACGAGGTTCACGGACTTCGGGATTACCCGGGTGAGACTGCGCTCCACGTAGTATTGGGCGAAGATGACCAGGATGATCGGGATGACCGCACCTGAGTAGTTCACCAGCGGGAAGGGTAGGATCTCGAAGAAGCTGACCGGCTCTTTCTTTGTCACTAGGGCCACCCAATTGGGGTGCAGCATCGTGGCGGCGACCGCGGCGGCCAGGATGGGGCTGATTTTCAGCTTCTGTGCCGCGCTGAACGCCAGGAGCACGGGCAGGAAGTAGAACACCGCATCTGCGAAGAGGTTCACCAGCACGTAGGTCTGGGAGCCGGTGTTCACTACCTTCAGGACGACCAGCAGGGCCAGGAGGGCCTTGACCATACCAGCACCAGACAGAGCCGGGATGAGGGGCTGGAAGACGCTGGAGACGAACTCGATGACCGCGCTGCCCACGTTTTTGCGCTTGCCCTTGGCTGGGCCGTCGTCGTCCTTGGCGTTGGCAGACAGATCGCCGAGCTCGCGCTCCACTTCGTCAAACACGTCCTTGACGTGCATGCCGACCACCACTTGGAAAACTCCGCCCTTGGAGAGGGTTTTTGCGATGCCTTCAGTGGCGTTCAGTTCGTCCAGCGCGACGGCGGACTCGTCCTTGAGGGCGAAACGAAGCCGGGTCTGGCAGTGGTAGGCCTCGGTGATGTTGGCTTTGCCGCCAACCAGCCGCACGATGTCTGCGGCTAAGGGAGCGTATTGCTTGCTCATGATTTCCTCGCGTTCTCAGATCCGCCCTTCATTGGGCGGAGGTGTGAGGCAACGCGGCTTGAGCTGTTTCAGGTGATCCTGTTTCGGGGCACGAAAAAGGCCCAAGCCGGTTGACCGATGAAGGTCGCAGAGCTTGAGCCTTGCCTCGCCCGAAGCGAGTTACATACCCAGGTCTCGAAAGAACCAGCAACCATCATGTCAGGTGATATGAGTCACGTCAAGCGAAGCGGCCATCGGATCGATCGCGGGACGCATTGACCTCACCGATCGGGTGTCCCTCATGACCGGCTGCAAAGGGTGCAAGGCGTCGTGATCGGCACGAACCTGCTTGGCTCCGTTACCTCATCGGGGTATTCCTCGACCAGCTCACGAAAAGGAAACCGGCAAGCTGATCGAGGTCTTCTCGGACGGCCGTGTGCCTCTGATTGAGCCGGGCGTCGTCGACGCCGGACTGCCCAGCTCGATCAGCGGTCGGAGGGAGGGAGCCCTACCTCGGGTCGACGCGCACTGTCGCCGCGCGAGTCCTCGTTGAGGTCATCGGCGGTAGATACGGGCTGCCTGCGTATTTCTTCGCATAGGCTGCGTCGATGCGGTCGTTGATCTCGCCGTCCACCGGGTGAACGCAACTTCAGCGTCGATGCCGCCGGCGCGGATGCGCCCAGCCCCTGCGTCATCGCTGAGCTGTGCCAGCGGGATGCGGGCCCGTTGTACGCGCGAACGTACACGTCACCCTCGACGACGACAGACCAGATCCAGGTCGGTGTGCCCGGAGTCGTGCCGTCATCACGGTAGGGCGAGATGTGGAAGTCGTCGGTCGAGCCGATCTCCTCAAGCTGCTGCGGAGTCCAAGCCGTCATCCTTCATCGTCCTCCTGTGTCGCTTGCCGCCGTAGACCGGGAAAGCGGTGTGCTCGCCGTAGTCCATGTCTTGCAGCTTGCGCAGCGCGGCCATGTCGTCATCGGCGATGACGAAGTCGACTTCGGCGTTGGAGCGCATGTGCTCGGGGTTGGCGGTCTTCGGCAGCGACACCGTGCCCAGCTGCAGCGTGTACCGGATGCACAGCTGCGGCACCGTCACCCGTATCTCCCTGCTATCGCCCGCACCTCGGTGTTCTTCAGCATCTCCCCGTGGGCAATCGGCGAGTATGCCTGGACAAGGATACCCTTGCTCACGCAGTAGGCCAGCAGGTCCGCCGGCGTGTTGCCCGCGTGGACCAGGAGCTGGTTCACCTGCGGGACCACGGTCGCGGTGGACAGGATGGTGTCCAGGTCGGATTCCAGGAAGTTCGACACCCCGATGGAACGGACCTTGCCGGCTCGGTAGGCGGCTTCCAGGGCACGCCATGCCTGACGGTTCCCGTCTGCGTAGTCCCCGCCGCGAAAGTCGTCCCACGGCTGCGGAGAATGGATGAGCATCAGGTCGATGTACTCGAGCCCGAGCTTCTCCAGCGACCCATCGATCGCTGCCACCGCACCGTCATAGTCCTTGATTTCCGCAGCCAGCTTGGTCGAGACGAACAGCTCTTCACGAGCGACACTGCTGGTGCGGATCCCTTCGCCCACACCGCGCTCGTTGCCGTAGGCCTGAGCTGTGTCGATGTTGCGGTAGCCGATCTCGATCGCGGCCTTCACCGCGTCAGCAGCTTTGTCGTCGTCGATGAACCAGGTGCCGAGGCCCAGCTTGGGAATCTCGACGCCGTTGGCTAGTGTGTAGCTCTCGTTCAGAATGCTCATGCGCCTTCTTCGTTCTTCGGCGGCTGGGCGTACACTTCGTCGGTGACGGGCTCGAGCCATTCGTTGCTGACGTTCTCACCCGGGGTGATGAAGGCGACGTGGGAGAACCACGAGTCTTCCTTCGCCCCATGCCAATGCTTCGTGCCGGCCGGCACACGGATCACCGCTCCCGGCTCCAGGCTGATCGGCTCGGTGCCCTCTGCCTGGTACCAGCCGCTGCCCGCAGTGCAGATCAGGATTTGATCGCCTCCCCCATCGGTGCCGTGGTGGATATGCCAGTTGTTGCGGCATCCCGGCTCGAAAGAGACGTTGCTGACCGGCACGATCCCGCCGGCGAGCGGGGCCAGGTAGCTCTGGCCAATGAAGTACTGGGCGTAGGCGTCGTTCTTCTCCCCGAGAGGGAAGATCTGTGTGAAGTTGTTGTCAGTCATTCTGCTTTTCCTTATGTTGTGATCAGTGATTGACGTACGCCATGTGCTCGGGGTTGTAGCGGTCTCCGCGGACGCCGAGGCGCCGGGCGAGGCTGTCGAGGTCGGAGCGCTCGTCCGCGGAGAGCGCGAGCTGAGTGGCTGCTGCGTTCTCCTGGATGCGCTCGGTGCGTCGGGTGCCGGGAATCGGCACGATCCCTGGTTGCTGCGCGAGCAACCAGGCAAGGGCGACCTGGCCCGGCGTCGCGCCCTTCGCCTCGGCGAGGCCCTTTACGTGGTCGACGAGCTTCTGGTTCGCTGAGAGGTTCTCCGCCTCGAACCGCGGGACACGGTTGCGGATATCGCCCTCGGTGAAAGCCGTCGCCGAGTTGATGGTGCCTGTGAGGAAGCCCTTGCCGAGCGGACTGAAGGGGACGAATCCGATGCCGAGCTCCATCAGCGTCGGCAGCACCTCTGTCTCAGGGTCCCGTGTCCAGAGCGAATACTCGCTCTGGACCGCGGTGACCGGGTGCACGGCGTGAGCGCGGCGGATCGTGGCCGCGGAGGCCTCGGAGAGGCCGAAATGCTTAACCTTGCCTTCGGCGATGAGCTCGCCGACCGTGCCGGCGACATCCTCAATCGGCACGGCCGGGTCGACGCGGTGCTGATAGAACAAATCGATCACGTCCGTGCGCAAGCGGCGTAGGGACTCGTTTGCGACGCGGCGGATTTGCTCTGGCCGGCTGTTCAGGCCCGCCATCCTGTTGTCCCGGATGTCCCAGCCGAATTTGGTGGCGATGACCACCCGGTCGCGAATCGGCTCAAGCGCCTCGCCGACGAGCTCTTCGTTGACGTACGGCCCGTAGACCTCTGCCGTGTCGAAAAACGTCACGCCCTCGTCGACTGCCGATCGCAGCACGGCGACCATCTCATCGCGATCGCCGGGATTGGGTCCGTAGCTCTGGGACATGCCCATCGCGCCGAGCCCGATCGCGGAGACCTTGAGGCCCTGGCCAAGTGTTCTGGTGTGCATGATCAATCCTTCGTAGTAGTGGTATCGTCCAGCACGGGGCGCGACGGCGATACGGTCATGGTGGCGATTTCGGTGGCGGCGAGGCTCGCGAGCAGCTGCAGCCGTTGGTCGCTCGGCGATCCGGGCTCGGCGGTGTAAATGAGGAACGACAGCCCGGGCTCGGCGGTCAGTTCCAGACCCTCGTAAGTGAGGGTGAGGTCGCCGACCTCGTGGTGGTGAAAGTCCTTTGTCCCCGAGCCGTGGCGGCGGACGTTGTGCGCACCCCACCGCGTGCGGAACGCATTACTGCGGGTGGAGAGTTCACCGACGAGGTCGTGCAGCTGCTTGTCCCGTGGGTCATGGCCGGCCTCCGTGCGCAGGATCGCGACGGTGACGTCGGCGGCTGCCTCCCAGTCCGGGTAGAAGGTCCTGGCGCGTTCGTCGAGGAAGCAGTACCGGGCGAGGTTTCCCTGCCCGGGCCCGGCGAAGACCTCGTCGTAGAAGGCGCGGCCCAGAGCGTTGGTGGCCAAGATGTCCATCCGCCCGTTGCGTACGAAGGCCGGGCCGTTCACGATGACCTCCAGTGCACGGGTCAGGCTATCCCTCGCCACCCACGTCTTCGGCTTGCGTCTGCGCACAGGCTGCGCACGCCCGTTGGCGGCCGGGCGAGGTCGAACAGGTGCTCGCGCTCGGCATCGTCGAGCTGCAGGGCCCGGGCGACCGACTCCAGCACGGAGTCGGACACCCCGACGAGGTTGCCTCGCTCGATCTTGGCGTAATACTCCGGGCTCACGTCCGCAAGCATCGCCACCTCACCACGCCTCAAGCCCGCCACGCGACGGTGACCCGAGACGGCCAGCCCTGCCTGCTCGGGGCTGATATTCGCCCGACGGGACATGAGGAACTCCCGCGCTTCGTCTCTGGTATTCATGCAGACAACGCTATTCCGGCCACCGACCTGGAGGGAGTCCCCACTGGTACACCCTTCACTGGAGACTCCCTCCCCCGCCGCCGCGGCGATGGAATAGAAGCATTCGAGCAGCTGCGACGAAGGAGAATGATCATGAGCCATGAAGAGCAGAACACAGGCTGGAGCGGCGGGAAGAAGGCCTTCGGCGACTTCGCCCCCGGAATGGTCCACTACACCGACAAGGTTCTCTTCGATGAGGTCTGGGAGCGCGAGGAGCTCTCCAAGCGCGATCGGAGCCTGATTACGGTCGCGGCGCTGACCGCACTGGGCAAGATGGACCAGCTCAAGTTCCATCTCGGTTTCGCCCGACAAAACGGTGTCACCGACGAAGAGCTGAAGGAAGCCCTCCTGCACCTGGCGTTCTACTCCGGTTGGCCCAACGGTATGGGCGCGATGAGCGTATTGAAGGGCATTATCGAGGAAGAGAGCTGAGCGTTTACAGCTGCTTAGTACGACTAGACTGACCCGTTCCTGGCAGCAAATCGGCAGTGCCCATTCCCCGACTCGATCGGAGAAGCACCCGCTGCACCCCAGAATTGTCCCAAGGAGAGTAAATGAACGATCCGCGCACACCGGTCCGGCGCAGCCCCGCGGGCAGGCCATGGCCCGCCGACGGTGCCGATTCGGGCCGAGGCCTTCGACGACCCACACGGCACCGTCCTGTACTGGCTCGGCATGGCGGGATTCCTGATCAACGCACGAGGAACTTTGCTGGCCGTCGACCCGCTGCTCCAGGACTTCGACATGCCCGTGCTCATCGACTTCCCGCTGCAGGCGGCAGACGTGCCCCGACTCGACGCCGTCCTCGTCACCCATGCCGACAATGACCACTTCAGCGTGCCGACATGTACGGCCTTGAATGCAGTCACTCAGCGGTTCCACTCGACCCGCTACGTTGCCGAGCTGATGCGCGAACTTGGCATGCCCGCCGACGGCCACGGCATCGGCGACGCCTTCTCCGTCGGAGGGGTCCGGGTCACGGTCACCCGGCCGACCACGCCTGGCAGAATGCCGCGCCCAGCCGGGCAGCGTACCTTCCACGATGAGGACTCGTGTGGCTTCTGGATCGAGACCCTTGACGGCGTGATCTGGGCACCAGGCGATTCACGCTTGATCCGCGAACACCATCTGACCATGCCGACTCCGGACGCGCTCCTCTTCGACTTCTCGGACAGCGAATGGCACTTCACCTTCGACGGCGCCGTCGAGATGGCCAATGCCCATCCCGATGCGGACTTGCTCCTGCACCACTGGGGCAGCGTAGATTCACCCGAGTTCGCCCCGTTCAACGCCGACCCGGACACGCTCCGGGACGCCGTGGTCAACCCAAGCGCATCCGTGTGCTCGCACCGGGCGAGCCTTTCCGGCTGGGGGCGCGTCCGCGGAGGCGCGACACACTCAGCGGTTGACATAGCCAAGGTGAGTGGAACCGCCGCCAAGACTAGAGCCAATTCGACGATGGGTTGTGCCGGTGGCTTTCACCGCACCCCCAGCGTCGATAAAGCAGACATCAGTGTTGACAGTGTCCACACCCGCTTTGACAGGACCAACTCACCCACACAGTTCCCCGGATGGCCCGAGAAACCTTCCGAGAACCGCTCCCCAACAAAATCGGTTTCATCATGTCGTACCTGCACCCCAATCCCATGAACAGGTGTTGGCCATCCACGGCCAACCCGACAGAACCGGAGCGAGGAACCGCATAATCCCACCCATAGCAGGCGGAGGCCCACCAGCCAGGACCCTGGACCCGCCACCCACACACCTGAACAGGCCACCGCGGGAGCCAGGCCACAGCCCGCACCCCTAGCGTCAGAGGGACAGCCCCAAGCTTTGTCAACACGTTAAAGCAAAACCCCCTCTGACAAGGGGAATGCTGTGCCCGAGGTGGGACTCGAACCACACACCTTTCGATACCGCATTTTGAGTGCGGCGCGTCTGCCAATTCCGCCACTCGGGCGCGGAAACACCGAAACAAGACTAACCGACGTCGGGCTCTTCACAGAACTCAACGCTCCCTGTTGCAGTGCGCGAAACTACTCTACATGCAGATAGGCTAATTTCCAGAACCGGCTCGGCGGAGCAATAAATCATACGCAGGGACCGGGTGCAACTAAGATGGTTGAGAACCCGCCGTACGTCTTGAAGGAGATCCCGTGTCAGAACAGACGGAGTCCAAGCCCGCATCCCAGCCGGCACGCCGAGTAGTTGTCGCAGAAGATGAAACCCTCATCCGCCTGGACATCATCGAGATCTTGAAGGGCGAAGGCTACGACGTTGTCGGTGAAGCCGACAACGGTGAGAAGGCCGTCCAGCTGGCCGAAGAACTGAAGCCGGATCTGGTCCTCATGGACGTCAAGATGCCTGTCATGGACGGCATTTCTGCCGCGGAGAAGATCGTCAAGGCGAGGATCGCCCCCGTCGTCCTGCTGACCGCGTTCAGCCAGAAGGAACTCGTGGAGCGCGCCCGCGACGCCGGGGCCATGGCCTACGTCGTGAAGCCTTTCACTCCGGCCGATTTGATCCCGGCCATTGAAATCGCACTGTCCCGCCATGAGGAGATCAGGGCCCTCGAAAGCGAGGTGACCGACCTTCAGGAGCAGTTCGCCACCCGCAAGCTTGTGGAGCGCGCCAAGAGCCTCCTGACCACGAAGATGGGCCTCACGGAGCCGGAAGCATTCCGGTGGATCCAGAAGACCTCCATGGACCGTCGCCTCAGCATGCGCGAGGTCGCCGAGACCATCATCAACCAGGTCAACTAGCACTCCCCCGCGAAGGGCGCCGCTTCCACGGGAAGCGGCGCCCTTTCGTCGTCTCCGGACGCGAACCACCCCGCCCCAAAACAAGACAAAGGAGGCCCCGCCACACGGCGGAGCCTCCTCAACAGCGCTAAAAAGATCAGGCCTTGGACTTGGACTTCTTCTTTTCAGGCCACGGTCCGACCTTTTCCTTGCGTGCTGCGGCCTCTTCCACACGGGACGTGTCTGCGAGGTCGCCCACTTTGTGGACCTTGAGCGAGTTCGTGGAACCGGCCTGTCCGGGAGGGGAACCGGCAGCGATGACTACGAGGTCGCCGTTCTCCACGATCTTCATCTCGAGGAGGCTGCGGTCCACCTGGGCCGTCATGGCGTCAGTGTGGCCCACCATGGGGACGAGGACGGGCTGGATGCCCCAGGTCAGTGCCAGCTGGTTCCAGACGTGCTCCACGGGGGTGAAAGCGAACACCGGCTTGACGGGACGCAGGCGGGACAGACGGCGCGCCGAGTCGCCGGACTGGGTGAAAGTACAGATGTACTTTGCGTCCAGCTGGTCGGCGATTTCGACGGCGGCACGCGTGATGGCGCCACCGCGGGTCTTGGGCTTGGTCCCCAGCGGAGGAACGCGCTCAAGGCCGTGTTCTTCCGTTGACTCGATGATCCGGGCCATGACCTTGACCGTCTCGATCGGGTACTTGCCCACGCTGGTCTCGCCGGAAAGCATGACTGCGTCGGCGCCGTCGAGCACTGCGTTGGCGCAGTCCGAAGCCTCGGCACGGGTCGGACGCGGGTTGTCGATCATGGATTCGAGGACCTGGGTGGCCACGATGACCGGCTTGGCCCAGCGGCGGGCCAGTTCGATGGCGCGCTTCTGGACGATCGGCACTTCCTCGAGCGGGAGTTCCACGCCGAGGTCGCCACGGGCAACCATGATGGCGTCAAACGCGTCAATGATCTCGTGGAGCTGCTCCACTGCCTGCGGCTTCTCGATCTTGGCGATCACCGGCACGCGGCGGCCTTCTTCGTCCATGATTTCGTGCACGCGCTTGATGTCGGACGCATCGCGGACGAAGGACAGTGCCACCATGTCGACACCGCGCTTCATGGCCCAGCGGAGATCGTCTTCGTCTTTTTCGCTCAGTGCGGGGACATTGACGGCAACGCCGGGAAGGTTGATGCCCTTGTTGTTGGAGACCCAGCCACCGACGGTCACCGTGGCGACCACCTTGACGTCGTCAACCTCGATGGCGCGCAGGGCAACCTTGCCGTCATCGATCAGGAGTGCATCGCCGACGTTGACGTCTTCGGTCAGGCTCTTGAGCGTGGTGGAGCAGATTTCCTTGGTACCCGGGACGTCCTCGGTGGTGATGGTGAAAGTGTCACCGACGGCGAGTTCGTGGGGGCCGTCGACAAATCGACCCAGGCGGATTTTCGGGCCCTGCAAGTCGGCCATGATGGCAACGGGCTTGTGGAGCTGGGCGGAAGCCTTGCGGACGTTCTCGTACGTGTTGTCGTGTACCGAGTAGTCTCCGTGGCTCATGTTCATGCGGGCGACGTCGACGCCGGCTTCCAGCACCGCGAGGGTGTTGTCAAAGCTGGAAATTGCCGGTCCGAACGTTGCCACGATTTTTGCGCGTCTCATATACCTACCCTAGTAGTGTGCTGCGGTTGGAGTTGGGAAAGCGTCGTGCGCCGGTCCTTAGAGGACCGCTATGGCCCGGTCGGTGGGAGCCACCGGCGCGGGGAGAATGGTGCTGCCCATGAGGTACTTGTCGACGGCGGCAGCGCAGGCGCGGCCTTCCGCGATCGCCCAGACAATCAAGGACTGCCCGCGGCCGGCATCGCCTGCCACGAAAACACCCTCGGTGTTGGTCATGTAGTACCCATCTCGGGCCACGTTGCCGCGGCCGTCGAATTCTGCGCTGACCTGTTCGGTGATACCGGCAGGTTCCGCCCCCGTGAACCCGAGCGACAGGAAGACCAGGTCGGCCGGAATGACGCGCTCCGTGCCGGCCTTCGGGAGGCGCTTGCCGTCCACGAACTCGGTCTCGGCGACCTTGACCCCGGTGAGCTTGCCGTTTTCGCCGACGAACTCAACGGTGGAAGCGAGGTAGGTGCGTTCTCCGCCTTCTTCGTGTGCGCTGGCAACCTCGAAGAGCGTGGGGAACGTCGGCCATGGCTGGTGCGTGGCGCGCTCGAGTGGCGGCTGCTTGCCGATCGCGAGGGTCGTGACAGACGCGGCGCCGTGGCGGTGTGCCGTGCCGAGGCAGTCGGCGCCGGTGTCGCCGCCGCCGAGGATGATGACGTGCTTGCCCTTGGCGTCGATCTGGCCCTCGACGGTTTCACCGGCAACCACGCGGTTGGCGGGCACCAGGTAGTCCATGGCGAAGTGGATGCCTTCGAGTTCGCGGCCGGGGATGGGAAGGTCGCGCGGAACGGTGGCACCGGTGGCGATCACCACGGAGTCGTAACGGCGGCGCAACTGCTCCCACGTCACGTCGCTTCCTACCGCCACACCCGTGCGGAAGCGGGTGCCCTCGGCCTTCATCTGCTCGACGCGGCGGTCGACCTGCTCCTTTTCCATCTTGAAGTCGGGGATGCCATAGCGCAGCAGTCCCCCGATCTTGTCGTCGCGTTCGTAGACGGCCACGGTGTGGCCGACCCGAGTCAGCTGCTGTGCGACGGCAAGCCCCGCGGGCCGGAGCCGACGACGGCGACCGTCTTGCCGGAGAGGCGTGCCGGCGGAAGCGGCTGGACCCAGCCGTTTTCGAAGGCGTCGTCGATGATCGAAACTTCCACCTGCTTGATGGTCACGGCGGCTGGTTGATGCCCAGGACACAGGATGCTTCGCACGGCGCGGGACACAAGCGGCCGGTGAACTCCGGGAAGTTGTTCGTCGCGTGCAGGCGCTCGATCGCTTCCTCGCCTTTGCCGCGCCAGGTCAGGTCGTTCCACTCCGGAATGAGGTTCCCGAGCGGGCAGCCCTGGTGGCAGAACGGAACGCCACAGTCCATGCAGCGCCCTGCCTGGCTCTTGAGCACGCCCTTGTCCTGGGCTTCGTAGACTTCCTTCCAGTCCATGATGCGGACGGGAACAGGACGGCGAGGCTGCGTCTCGCGCTGCCGGACTTTCAGAAATCCGCGTGGATCAGCCACCGGTTACCTCCAGGATTCGAGACCATACTTCTTCGCCATCGGGATCAAGGCCCTCTTCAATAGCGTCGAGACGGGTTTGCAGGACTGCGGCGTAGTCGCGCGGCAGAACTTTGGTGATGCGGGCGGCTGTGTCATCGAAGTTTTCGAGCAAGCGGCCCGCGAGGACGGATTCGGTTTCTTCCAGGTGCTTGACCAGGAGGCTATGGACGATGGTGCGGTCCTCGTCGTCAAGCTCGAGCAACTGCAGCTCGCCGGAATCCAACGCCTGCTTGTTGACCCGGGCAGGCTGGAGGTCCAGCACGTAGGCTGTACCGCCGGACATGCCGGCACCGAAGTTGCGTCCGGTGCGGCCGATGATCAGCGTCTGGCCGCCGGTCATGTACTCGCAGCCGTGGTCACCGATGCCTTCGACGACGGCGGTCGCGCCCGAGTTGCGTACCAGGAACCGTTCGCCCACCTGGCCGCGCAGGAACATCTCGCCGCTCGTGGCACCGTAGCCGATCACGTTGCCGGCGATGACGTTGCGCTCCGCCTGGAAAACGTTGGTGCGGTCCGGGCGGACAATAATGCGTCCACCCGAGAGACCCTTGCCGACGTAGTCGTTGGAGTCGCCGAACATGCGCAGGGTGATGCCCGCCGGGAGGAAGGCGCCCAGAGACTGCCCTGCGGTGCCCTTCAGGGTGATGTCGATCGTGTCCGTCGCGAGCACATCGACGCCGAACGTCTTGGTTACGACGTGGCCCAGCATGGTGCCGACCGACCGGTCCGTGTTGATGACGTCGACCGCGATCTTCACCGGCGTACGGTCGCTCAAAGCCTCGGCGGCCATGCCGATGAGGCGCTGGTCGAAGTGCTTGTCGAGCTCGTGGTTCTGGCCGGTGAGGTTCCGCAGGGGAACGTCGTCGTCGAACTCGAGGCCGTGCAGGATCGGGTCGAGGTCCAGCCCATCGGCCTTCCAGTGGTCCACCGCCTCCCGGGTGTCGAGGACCTCGGCGTGGCCGATGGCCTCTTCGAGGCTGCGGAAACCGAGTTCGGCAAGCAGCTCCCGGACTTCCTCGGCAAGGAATTCGAAGAAGTTGACCACGAACTCGGGCTTGCCGTTGAAGCGGGCGCGGAGCTCGGGATTCTGGGTTGCCACGCCGACCGGGCAGGTGTCGAGGTGGCAGACGCGCATCATGATGCAGCCGGACACCACGAGGGGCGCAGTCGCGAAACCGTACTCCTCGGCACCCAGCAGGGCGGCGATGACGACGTCGCGTCCCGTCTTGAGCTGGCCGTCCACCTGGACCACCACGCGGTCGCGGAGCCCGTTGAGCATGAGCGTCTGCTGGGTCTCGGCCAGGCCGAGCTCCCACGGGACACCCGCATGCTTGAGCGAGTTGAGCGGCGAGGCGCCGGTTCCGCCGTCGTGCCCTGAGACGAGCACGACGTCGGCCTTCGCCTTGGTGACGCCGGACGCCACCGTGCCGATCCCGACTTCGGACACCAGCTTCACGTGCACGCGCGCCGAGGGGTTGGCCCGCTTGGCGTCGTAGATGAGCTGTGCGAGGTCCTCGATCGAGTAGATGTCGTGGTGCGGGGGCGGGGAGATGAGCCCGACGCCCGGGGTCGAGTGACGAGTCCGGGCTACCCAGGGGTACACCTTCTGCGCCATCAACTGGCCGCCTTCACCGGGCTTGGCGCCCTGGGCCATCTTGATCTGGATGTCCTCGGCGTTGGTCAGGTACAGGCTGGTCACGCCGAAACGGCCGGAGGCGATCTGCTTGATCGCGGAGCGGCGCTCCGGGTCCAGCAGGCGGTCCACGTCTTCGCCGCCTTCACCGGTGTTGGACTTGGCGCCCAGCCGGTTCATGGCGATTGCGAGGGTTTCGTGGGCTTCCTTGGAGATGGAGCCGTAGCTCATCGCCCCGGTGGAGAAGCGCTTCACGATGCTGGAAACCGGCTCGACTTCCTCAAGAGGCACGGCGGGGCGCAGGGTGTCCTTGAACTTCAAGAGCCCACGCAGGGTCATGAGGTTCTCGGACTGGTCGTCGATTCCCTTGGTGTAGGACTTGAAGATGTCGTAGCGGCGTTCGCGCGTGGCGTGCTGGAGGCGGAAGACAGTCTCCGGGTTGAACAGGTGCGGTTCACCGTCGCGGCGCCACTGGTATTCACCGCCGCCGAGCAACGGACGGTGCGGCAGCTCGATGCCGCCTTCCGGGTAGGCCATCTGGTGGCGTGCCGAAACCTCGGCGGCGATGACGTCCAGGCCGACGCCACCCAACTGGGAGTGGGTGCCGGAGAAGAACTCGTCCACGAGGTCCTGGGACAGGCCCAAGGCTTCGAATGTTTGGGCACCGGTGTAGGAAGCCACCGTGGAAATGCCCATCTTGGACATAATCTTCAGGACACCCTTGCCGAGGCCCTTGATGAGGTTGTAGACGCCGTCTTCGGGAGTCACGCCAACCACTTCGCCGGTGCTGATGAGCTGCTCCACGGATTCCATGGCCAGGTAGGGGTTCACGGCGGAAGCGCCGAAGCCTACGAGCACCGCCACGTGGTGCGTTTCGCGGACGTCGCCGGCCTCGACCACCAGGGCGGTCTTGGTGCGGTTGGCGCTGCGCAGCAAGTGGTGGTGTACCGCGCTGACGAGCAGCAGGGACGGGATCGGGCCCATTGCGCGTTGGAGTCGCGGTCGGACAGCACGATGTACTGAACGCCGCGGTTGATCGCGCCGGAAACCTGCTCGCAGATTTCCGTGAGGCGGCTCCGCAGTGCTGCTTCGCCGCCCTCCGGACGGTAGAGTCCGCGGACCTTCATGGCGACCTTGTCGCCGTCGGCGTTCTCGATGTTGGCGATCTTGGCGAGCTGGTCGTTGTTGATCACCGGGAACGGCAGGGAGATCTGCGGCTGGCGGACCTGCCCGACGTCGAGAAGGTTGCCGTTGGGACCGATGGCGCACTTCAGCGAGGTCACGAGCTCTTCGCGGATCGCGTCCAAGGGCGGGTTGGTGACCTGGGCGAAAGACTGCACGAAGTAGTCGAACAGCAAGCGCGGGCGCTTGGACAGCACGGCAACCGGAGTGTCGGAGCCCATGGCGCCGAGCGGTTCGGCCCGGTCCGGGCCATCGGCCCGAGGAGGATCTTCAACTCCTCGGTGGTGTAGCCGAACGTCCGCTGGCGGATGTTCACGGACGCAGCCGTGTGCAGCACGTGCTCGCGCTCGGGTAGCTCGTTGAGGTCGATCAGGTTGTCCTTGACCCATTCAGCCCAAGGGTTGGCCGCGGCCACCTCGGCCTTGACCTCGGCGTCGTCGATGATGCGACCGGCTTCGGTGTCCACCAGGAACATCTTCCCCGGCGAAACACGGCCCTTCTTGACCACCTTGGCCGGTTCGACCTCGATCACGCCGACTTCGGAGGCGAAGACGATCAGGCCGTCTTCGGTGATCCAGTAACGGCCGGGGCGCAGGCCATTGCGGTCAAGGGTCGCACCAACGAGGTTGCCGTCGGTGAAGGACACCGCCGCCGGACCGTCCCACGGCTCCATGAGCAGGGAGTGGTACTCGTAGAAGGCGCGGCGTGCCGGATCCATCGTGGCGTGGTTTTCCCACGCCTCGGGGATCATCATCATGATCGAATGCGTGATGGGCCGCCCGGAAAGCCAGAGCAGCTCGGCAACCTCATCGAAGGACGCGGAGTCCGAGGCACCCGGCGTGCAGATGGGGTACAACTCCTCCGGGGAGTCGCCCAGCAGCGGGTTCGCGAGTTGGGACTGGCGCGCCCGCATCCAGTTCCGGTTGCCCTTGACGGTGTTGATTTCGCCGTTGTGGGCGATGGTGCGGAAGGGCTGGGCGAGCGGCCACGACGGGAACGTGTTCGTGGAAAAGCGCGAGTGCACGATCGCAAGCTTGGTCTTGAAGCGCTTGTCCGAGAGATCCGGGTAGAACGGCTCCAGCTGGGCAGTGGTCAACATGCCCTTGTACACGATGGTGCGCGAGGACAGCGACGGGAAGTAGACGCCGAACTTGTTCTGGGCACGCTTGCGGATACGCCAGGCCCGGGAGTCGAGTTCATTCCGGTCCAGCACTTCGCCCGTCGCGGAAGCAAGGAACGGCTGCGCGAAGTAAGGCATGCAGGCACGGGCCATGGCGCCGACCAGGTCCCCGACCACCGGCACTTCACGCCAGCCAAGGACCGTCAGTCCCTCATCGACTGCAAGCGCCTCGATGCCGGCCTTTGCGGTCTCTGCTTCGCGGGTTTCAGCAGGCAGGAAGGCGGTGCCCACCACGTACTGGCCGGGTGCGGGGAGCTCGAACTCAGTGACGGCCCGGAAGAATTCGTCCGGAACCTGCATGAGGAGCCCGGCGCCGTCGCCCGTGCCTTCGTCGGCGCCCACGGCGCCGCGGTGTTCGAGGTTGCGCAGGGCAGTCAGTGCCGCTTCCACGATGTCATAGCCGGGTTCACCACGCAGGGTGGCGATAATGGCCAGGCCGCAAGCGTCCTTCTCCTGCTCAGGGTTGTAGAGTCCCTGGGCTTCCGGGAGCGCAGCGAAACGCTTGAAGGGCGAGATGGCCCCCTGCGGTTCGACTGTTTCGGACCAGCTTGGGTTATGAAGATGGGTCATTGAAGACGTCCTTCCTCGAGATCGTGCGAATGGAAGGGACAACGTTGGCCCCACCTTGCCTGCCGTGTGACGGCATAACAAAGCGCTAGTTACTTGAAATTGTAGGTCAGCGGGCAAGTCGCAACGAACAGTTACGCATGCCCCTGACCCAAGCTTGACCGCGGAGCCTCTGTGTGCTGCCGGGCGACTGCCAAGTGTGCCACGACGCTGTGGCCGGGGGCCTCTGGGCGGTAGCCCGGTTCCCCTGTGCCGTAGCGCTGGCTACTTGGTGCTGCCAGCTTCCGGCCCGGATCCGGGGCGCTGCTGGCGGTGGTTTCGGTGGACGCGGAGCCGGAATCCGACGTGACGCCGGCGTGTGACTCCTCGGCCGTTTCCGTAGGCTCAGCAGTATGGCCCAGATCGCTTTGGTTATTCCGGAGATTACCATGCGCACCGGTATCTGAGACAGATCCGTCCGTATCATGGGCCTTCGCATCGGTCACAATTGTGCTGTCCGTCTCAGTGGCAGCAGTCGGCTCATCGGCATTTGAGTTGGCGGCGGGCTCATCTTCGTCGGTTGTCACCGCGGAGGGCTCCCTGCCGGGAAGGTACGCTGTGTCCGGCTCCGGCCTGCCGCGCAGGCTCAGGGCGATGAAGATGATGAGCGCCGCGACGAAGACGAAGATGCTCGTCCATACGTTGAGCCGCGTCGTGATGCCGAAGAGGTTGATCTGTTCGGCATCGTCGATCCGCAACGCTTCGATCCAGACGCGGCCAAGCGTGTAGTAGATGGCATACAGCCAGAAGAGCCTGCCACGGCGGAAATGGAAGCGGCGGTCCAGGACGAGGAGGACCACGACGCCGACGATGTTCCAGAGGGATTCGTAAAGGAACGTCGGGTGGAAGAGCGTGTCGCTGGGCATTCCGGCCGGGAAATTGGGGCTGTTGGGATCTATTTGGAGGCCCCACGGCAAGGTGGTGGGTCCGCCGAAGAGTTCCTGGTTGAACCAGTTTCCCCAACGTCCGATCGCTTGCGCCAGCAGCAGCCCGGGGCTGCGGCATCCAGGAAGGCCGTGAGCTTGACGCCGGACCGGCGGCAACCAAGCCACGCACCGACAACGCCGAGAACCACGGCACCCCAGATACCCAGGCCGCCTCGCCAGATCTGCGGGATCAGGGAGAGGTCGCCCGTGCCGTTGAAGCCGGGGCCGAAGTAGGCGTCCGGTGAGGAGATGACGTGGTAGAGCCGGCCGCCCACGATGCCGAAGGGGATGGCCCAGATGGCGATGTCCCACAGGCTGCCTTCCGGGGTGCCGCGGCGCTTCCAGCGCACGGCGGTGAGCCACAGGCCCAGGATGATGCCCAGAAGAATGCACAGGGCGTACGCATGGATGCGCAGAGTCCCCCACGGCAGCGGAATATCAAATCCGGACCATGAGGGGCTCGGAATGCTCATGGGAGCCATTGCCGCGACGTGGAGGAGACTCTGCATTGTCTACGCTTTTCCTTTTCTAGGCCTGCGCTGTTGCGCGGCCGAGGCCGGCGCTGAGGTTCTTGGTGAGTTGCGCGACGGCGTCAACGCCGCCGTCGCGGATTGCCGCGACCAGCGCGGTACCGACGATCACGCCGTCGGCGTAAGCGGCGATCTCGCGGACATGGTCCGCGGTGGAGACACCGAGTCCGACGCAAACCCGTTCGGCGCCGGCAGCATGCGTATCGGCCACAACCTTCTCCGCGGCGCTACTGACTGACTGCCGGGCTCCGGTGACACCCATGATGGAGACGGCGTAGACGAAGCCGCGGCTTGCCTCCACCGTCATGGCCAGGCGTTCCGGCGTGGACGACGGGGCAACGAGGAAGACCCGGTCGAGTCCGTACTTGTCCGAAGCTTCAAACCATTCGGCTGCCTCGTCCGGAATGAGGTCCGGCGTGATGAGCCGGCTCCCCCGGCCTCGGCCAGCCTGCGCGAGAACTCGTCGACGCCCATGCGCATGACCGGGTTCCAGTAGGTCATGACCAACACGGCGGCGTCGGTGGCCGCAGTGATGCCCGCTACGACGTCGAAGACACTGGCGACGCGAAACCGTTGGCGATTGCCTCTGTGGTCGCAGCCTGGATGACGGCGCCGTCCATGACGGGGTCCGAATACGGGATGCCGATTTCAATGAGGTCCGCGCCGTTGCGGGCCATGGCAATTCCGGCGTCGATGCTTGACTGAACGTCCGGGTAGCCTGCCGGCAGGTATCCGATCAACGCGGCCCGGCCTTGAGCCTTCGCGCGGTCGATCGCGGCCGCGGACTTGCTGCTCATCTGCTCAGTCATCAGTTTTGGCCCCCGTTTGCTTCGTCAATGCTGATCTCAAGGTTGCTGCGTTCGGACGGGCCCTTGGGCTTGCGCGTGGACAGGGTGGTGCCCTTGACGTTGCCGTTTTCATCCAACATGTGGAACCATTCGGCGGCCGTTTCCACGTCCTTGTCACCGCGTCCGGACAGGTTCACGATGATGATCGTATCCGCCGGGTTGTCCTTGCCCTCGGTGAGCTGCTTGCCCACCTTGATGGCACCGGCCAGGGCGTGCGAGGACTCGATGGCGGGGATGATGCCTTCAGTCCGGCAGAGCAAGCGGAACGCGTCCATGGCCTCGGTGTCCGTGATGGGCTCGTACGTCACGCGGCCGATGTCCGCGAGGTACGAGTGCTCAGGACCCACGCTCGGGTAGTCCAGGCCTGCGGAAATCGAGTGGGACTCGATGGTCTGGCCGTCTTCGTCCTGCATGAGGTAGGACCGGGCACCGTGCAGCACGCCAGGGCGTCCTAGGGTGATGGCGGCCGCGTGGCGGCCGGTTTCGACGCCGTCGCCGCCGGCTTCAAAGCCGTAGATCTTCACCGAGGCGTCATCCAGGAAGCTATGGAAGATGCCGATGGCATTGGAACCGCCACCGATGCAGGCACAGACGGCGTCCGGAAGTTTGCCGGTCTGCTCCAGGATCTGGGCGCGAGCCTCCTCCCCGATGACCTCGTGGAAGAAACGCACCATCGCAGGGAAGGGGTGCGCACCGGCAGCGGTGCCCAGCAAGTAGTGGGTGTTGTCCACGTTGGAAACCCAGTCGCGGAGCGCGTCGTTGATGGCGTCCTTGAGCGTCTGTGATCCGTTCGTCACGGGAACCACGGTAGCGCCGAGGAGCTGCATGCGGGCCACGTTGAGTGCCTGGCGGCGGCAGTCCTCCGCGCCCATGTAGACGACGCATTCCAGGCCGAGGAGGGCCGCGGCGGTGGCGCTGGCAACTCCGTGCTGGCCGGCGCCGGTCTCAGCGATGACGCGGGTCTTGCCCATGCGCTTCGCGAGCAAAGCCTGGCCGAGGACGTTGTTGATCTTGTGGGATCCGGTGTGGTTCAGGTCTTCGCGCTTGAGGAAGATGCGGGCCCGCCGGCGTGCTGGGAGAAACGCTTGGCTTCCGTGAGCAGCGACGGACGGCCCGAGTAGTTCTTGTTGAGGTCCTTCAGCTGGGCAAGGAACTCCGGATCGGCTTTGGCCTTCTCGAACGTGTCCTCGACCTCGTCCAGGGCGGCGATGAGGGACTCGGGCATCCAGCGTCCACCGTACGAGCCGAAGTACGGCCCGGCGGCGTTGCGGAGCGAGGCTCCACCTTGTAGGAATGCGTCTGCCACGTTCTCTTGCGAGTTGGCTGTTGATGCGTCCACCATCAGTCTCACCGTCCTGTTCAGTTGGTAGTTGGGTATTTCCAGGAGCCACAGGACAGCTACCAGCCGCGTCTGCTGCTGTCCGGGTCCACGCCGCGAATCAGGCCTGTCTCAGGTCCTGACGGCGATGGCGGCAGCTCCGGCCGCCTTGAATTCGCTGATCCGCTCGCGCGGGGTGGAGTCGCTGACAAGGGCTTCGCCCACAAGGATTGCGTCGGCACCGTTCCCCGCATAATGCGCGACGTCGTCGGCGTTCCGGACGCCGGACTCGGCCACGACCACCGCTCCCGCCGGAATGCTTCCGGCGAGCGAGGCAAACAGGGAGCGGTCGACGTCGAGCGTCTTGAGGTTGCGGACGTTCACGCCGATGATCCGGGCCTGGGCCGCGGCCGCACGCTCGATTTCCTCGGGCGTGTGGGTTTCCACCAGGACGTTCATGCCGAGCTCGTGGCTCAACGCGCTGAATTCCCGCAGCTGTGCGTCCGATAGCGCCGCGACGATCAGCAGGATGAGGTCCGCGCCATGGGCGCGGGCTTCCCAGATCTGGTACTCGTCAACCGTGAAGTCCTTGCGCAGCAACGGAATGTCGACGGCGGCACGCACCGCGTCGAGGTCCGCCAGGGACCCGTTGAAGCGCCTCTGCTCGGTGAGGACGCTGATCACGGAGGCACCGCCGTCGGCGTACTGCACCGCAAGGGCCGCGGGGTCGACGATGCTCGCCAGATCGCCCTTGGAGGGGCTGCGGCGCTTGATTTCCGCGATGACCTTCAGTTCGTCGCGGCTGGCCGCCGGACCGCCCAAGGCAGCCCACGCGTCCAGCGCAGGCGCGGTGGCCGCGGCGCGCTCTTTCAGCTCGTCGAGGGAAACAAGACGGCGGCGGGCCTCCATGTCCTCCCTGACACCGACGATGATGTCATCAAGAACGGTCACAGTCAGTGGCCGGCGTTCTTCAGCTTGCTGCCGTCGACGCCGTAGCCGGCCTTGCGCATGGCCCAGCCGGCAATCAGGCCGGCCACCATCACGACGATGCCGGCGATGAAGATGGGGTGCTGGCGATGACAAAGGCGATGGAGGACACCAAGGCCCCTACCAGCATGACAATCACGCAGGTCCACGCGGCCGGGCTGTTGCCGTGGCCGATGGCGTCGCTGTGGCTCGCAGCGGTCACAGGGGCCTTGCTCGCGGACACTGTGGTTTTGCTCATGTGAAAATCTCCTCAGGATGAATACTGCTTACATTCTGCCATTTATTGACCGCACCCGGGACATCGTCCGACGTCCGGACAGTCGGGTCTTACGTAGGGTCTTCTCCGCGCGAGAGGCTGTCCCAGCTATCGATCTCGTCGACCGGCCCGGAACCCGCGAGGGCCGCCCTGCTGGCGACGTCGTACTTGGTGCGCGCCTTCCAGTGCCGGCCCGCGAGCGGCAGCAGGCCGCCGCACAAAGCGAGCAGGCCCGCAGCCACGACCGCGAGCACCGGGAACACAGTGGACGACGCAGCTGCCTGCCCACCCGAAATCCCGGTGGTCGCCGCAATGGTTCCCTGCGCCGCGCCGAGGGGATCCGCCAGGACGGTCACCGCGGCAATGAGGATCCCTGCCGAGGCAAGCACGATGATCGTTGCAATGATCCAGCGTGAAACCTTGCCCGCGATGGACGATGCCAGTCCCCCGGCAAGTGCCACGAGCGCGAGTGCGGTCACCGCAGTTGCCGCTTTGCTCCCCTGGACGTGGAGATCGGCATTCGCCGCGGCAGCGGGATCGAGCCGGACGTTGATCCAGGTCTGTGTGGTAGTCCCGAAAACGGCGAGGGCAAGAATTGCCATGCCGAGCACGACATTGCCTTTCCGTGCCCACACGGGAGGCTTGGTGGTGGCCGGCTGAGGGCGGGCAGCGCTCACAGGCCGGGGTTCCCGTCGACGACCGTCTCCACGGAAACTGGGTCCGGGGAAATGTTGTGGAGCGATCCCGCGGTGTGCACGGCACGCAAGGGGCCGCCGCCTTGTTGACAGTCTCGAGCGCTTCGGAAGGCTTGTGGGAATCGGCCACGATCCCGCCGCCCGCCTGGACGTAGGCCCGGCCCTCACGCAACAATGCCGAACGGATGGCGATCGCCATGTCCATATCGCCTGCGAAGTCCAGGTAACCCACCACGCCGCCGTAGATGCCGCGCCGGTGAGGTTCGAGTTCGTCCAGGAGACGCAAGGCGCGCGGCTTGGGGCACCGGAGAGCGTACCGGCCGGGAAGGTAGCCTTCAGCACGTCGTATGCCTTCGCCCCGGGCGCCAACTCTCCGACCACCGTGGACACGAGGTGCATGATGTGGCTGAAGCGTTCCACCTCCATGAACTGCGTAACGTCCACGGTTCCTGCAACGCAGACCTTGGACAGGTCGTTCCGGGACAAGTCCACGAGCATGAGGTGTTCGGCGCGCTCCTTCTGGTCCGCGAGCAACTCGGTGGCCAGCGCCTTGTCGGCCTCGACGGTCTTGCCTCGGGGCCGCGAACCGGCAATGGGGTGGGTGATGACCTCATTGCCCGTGACGGTCACCAAGGCCTCGGGAGAGGAACCGACAATCGTGTATTCGCGGCCGTCCGGATCTTCGAGGCTGAAGAGGTACATGTACGGGCTCGGGTTGGTGTTGCGCAGCACGCGGTAGACATCCAGCGGATCCGCGGCACACTCCATTTCGAAGCGTCGCGAAATGACCACTTGGAAGACCTCGCCGTCTACGATGGCTTCCTTGCCGCGGTCGATCGCGTTGAGGTATTCCTGCTCGTTCCAACGTTCCTGGACGCTCGACGCGAAGTCGAGGGCTTCGGACTGCAACACCGATACGGGCTGCTTCACGGGGGTGCTGATCTGGTCCAGCAGTCGCTTCACACGGGCGACCGCGTCGTGCCAGGCTTCGTCGACGCGTTCGGAACTGTTGTCGAAATTGATCGCGTTGGCAATCAGCAGGACGGTGCCGTCCATGTTGTCGTGGACAGCCATGTCGGTGACAAGGTTCAGGGCCAGTTCCGGCAGGTGGAGGTCATCTTCCGGGGGGCTGGTCAGCTTTTCCCAATGCCGGACGGTTTCCCACCCGAGGAAGCCGACCAGGCCGGAGGTGAAGGGCGGAAGGTCCGGGAAACGGTCCGTCTGCAGGGCTGCAATGGTGTCACGGACGGCGTCGACCGGGCTGCCGTCTACCGGCACGCCGACGGGAGGTTCGCCGATCCAGTGGGCCTGGCCGTCCTTGCTGGTCAGCGTTGCACGCGAACGGGAGCCAATGAAGGAATAGCGTGACCATGCTCCGCCGACGGCTGCCGACTCCAGGAGGAAGGTGCCGGGCTGGCCCTGGGCCAGCTTGCGGTAGAGCCCGATGGGAGTCTCGGCGTCGGCCAATACCCTGAGCCGGACCGGGATGACCCGGCTGTGTGCGGCGAGTTCGCGGAACTCCTCCAGGCCCGGGCTGATGATTCCAAGGTCCTGCATGGTTTGTGTTCTCCGCCTTCTTGTGTGCTTGCCTCAGTGGATGGTGTGTGGTGGGCTAGTCCCGCTCGCCTGTCACGGCTGCGAGGCTGCGGTCATCGAAGCAGGTGCGTGTACCGGTGTGGCAGGCCGCACCCACTTGGTCGACGCGGACCAGGAGGGCATCGCCGTCGCAGTCCAGGGCCACCGATTTCACGAACTGGACGTGCCCGGAGGTGTCTCCCTTGCGCCAGTATTCCTGGCGGGAGCGGGAGTAGAACGTCACGCGTCCCGTGGTCAGCGTCCGGTGCAAAGCTTCGTCGTCCATCCAGCCCAGCATGAGCACTTCGTCGGTGTCGAACTGCTGGATGATCGCTGCCACGAGACCGGCGGAATCGCGCTTCAGCGCGGTGGCCAGCTCATGCGGGAGCGGGCTGACGGGCGCGACGGCGGGCTCCGCGGCGAAAGCGGCGGCGGGCGTGGCTGGGGGTGTTGACTGCTCAGACATCAGATCAAGTCTAGTGCCTCAAGTGGAGCCGAAATTCAGCGGCGGTTCCACTGCGCAACAGAGCGCGTCTCGTGCTAGTTTCACAAGTGATGCATTTCGTCGATCCCTCCCGCGAAGTACTGGCCGAAACACTCCTGGCGGCCGGACCTGACTCCCCCACGCTCTGCGAAGGGTGGCTGACGAAGGACCTCGCGGCGCACTTGTACTTGCGGGAGCGCAAAGCGGCCGTCGGTATCGGCTTGCTCATCAAGAGCCTCGCCAGGGCCTCCGATAAAGCCACTGCCAAACTGGCCTCGAAGCTCAAAACGCCGGAAGATTACGCCGAGCTGGTGAATACCTTCCGCTCGGGGCCACCCGCGTTGTCTCCCCTGAAGATCAAGGCCCTCGACGAGTCCTCGAACCTCATTGAGTATTTCGTGCACACGGAAGACATCCGCCGGGCCGGAGACCGCTGGGCTCCGCGGGCCTTGGACGAGGAATACTCGGACGCCCTGTGGGATGAACTGATCAAGCGTGCCGCCATTCTCTACCGCGGCGTGGACCTCGGAATCGTGTTGGTCCGCCCTACCGGTCCGCGCCATGTTGCCAAGCGGGCACCCGTATCCGTCGCCATCGTGGGCGAGCCCGGTGAGCTCCTGATGCACGCCCACGGCCGCACGCATCACGCGCTGGTCACCTTCGAAGGCCAGCCCGACGCCGTCGCCCTGCTCCAGTCAGCCGAAGTCGGCCTCTAACCCGCTCGTTAAACCCAACTAGCTCGCAGTTGTTGTCGTTATGAGGGCTCAAAACGACAACAACTGCGAGCTAGTTGGGCGGGACCCGCTAGCGGACCAGGAAGCCTGCTTCGCGGATCGCTGCCTTGACCTGGGCGATCATGTCATCCGGACCGAAGTGGAACACCGAAGCCGCCAACACGGCATCGGCACCTGCCTCCACCGCGGGCGGGAAATGCGCCGGCTTTCCAGCGCCGCCGGAAGCGATGATCGGGATGTGGACAGCCGCACGGACCAGGCGGATGAGTTCGAGGTCGAAACCGTCCTTGGTGCCGTCGGCGTCGATGGAATTCAGGAGGATCTCCCCCACACCGCGGTCCGCGGCTTCCTTGGCCCACGCAATGGCGTCGATTCCGGTGCCCTGGCGTCCGCCGTGGGTGGTCACCTCAAAGCCGGAGGCCGTGGGCTCGGAGCCGGGCCTCGTGCGCCGCGCGTCCACTGACAGGACCAGCACCTGTGAGCCGAAGTGGCGTGTGATCTCGTCGATGACATCAGGGCGTGCGACGGCGGCCGTGTTGATGGAGGCCTTGTCCGCGCCGAAACGCAGGAGCTTGTCCACTTCGGCCACGCCACGGACACCACCGCCGACCGTCAGCGGGATGAAGACTTCCTCGGCAGTGCGGCGAACGACGTCGAACGTGGTTTCCCGGTTGCCGGAAGACGCCGTGACATCAAGGAAAGTGAGCTCGTCCGCCCCGGCGTTGTCATAGCGGTGCGCCAGCTCGACGGGATCTCCGGCGTCGCGAAGACCCTCGAAGTTGATGCCCTTCACCACCCGGCCGGCGTCGACATCTAGGCACGGGATGACCCGTACTGCTACAGCCATTGCTACTCCTGGATTGTCTCGTGTCAGATGCGGCAGGCGTGGATGCTGCTGACCAGGATCGCGCGGGCGCCAAGGTCGTACAGCTCGTCCATGATCCGGTTGGTTTCCTTCTTCGGAACCATGGAGCGAACGGCAACCCAGTCCGAGTCGCGCAGCGGCGACACCGTGGGCGATTCGAGGCCCGGGGTGAGGGTTGCGGCTTCTTCCACGAGGTCCTTGCGGATGTCGTAGTCCATGAGGACGTACTGGCGGGCCACGAGCACGCCCTGCAGGCGCCGGATCAGGACCTCGATTTCCTTCACGGTGCCGTTTGCGGCACCACCTTCGCCGGTGCGACGGATCAGGACGGCTTCGGACTTGAGGATGGGCTCGCCGAAGATCTCCATTCCGGCTGCTTTGAGCGTGTTTCCGGTCTCGACGACGTCGGCGATCGCGTCTGCGACGCCGAGGCGCACGGAAGACTCCACGGCGCCGTCGAGGCGGACCACCTTGGCTTTGACGCCCCGCTCGGCGAGGTAATCGCGCAGGAGGCCGTCGTAGCTCGTGGCGAGGCGCTTGCCTTCAAGCTGCTCGACGGCGGAGAAGTCGCCGACGGGGCCGGCGAAGCGGAAGGTGGACGCGGCAAAGCCAAGGGGAAGCAGCTCTTCCGCTTCGACCTGCGCGTCCAGCAGGAGGTCTCGACCGGTGATGCCCACGTCGAGCGTTCCTTGGCCGACATACACGGCGATGTCGCGGGGGCGGAGGAAGAAGAACTCAATGTCGTTGTCGGGATCGACCATGACCAGTTCGCGGGTATCGCGGCGCTGGCGGTATCCCGCCTCGGACAGCATCGCGGAGGCGGCTTCGGACAGGGATCCCTTGTTGGGGACGGCTACTCGCAGCATGTTGGGACTTTCTTGGGGGTGGAAGGTAAGTGTTTCAGGCATGGTGCCCACAGCACTGTTCTCAGATGAGACTTTTCTCAGAGGGAACATGCAGTGAGCGCGGGGCCACGCTGGGGCTCCGGTGGGACCTTGCCAGGTCCTGACGAAGCGGACGTGGCTAGAGATGCTTGTAAACGTCTTCCAGGCTCAGTCCCTTGGCGAGCATCAGGACCTGCAGGTGGTAGAGCAACTGGGAGATTTCCTCGGCCGCGGCTTCATCGGACTCATACTCCGCAGCCATCCAGACTTCGGCGGCTTCCTCCACGACCTTCTTGCCGATGCCGTGGATTCCGGAGTCCAATTCGGCGACGGTGCGGGAGCCTGCCGGACGGGTCGCTGCCTTTTCGCTCAGTTCTGCGAACAGCGTCTCGAAATTCTTCACGCCCTACAGCCTACTTGCTCGGGGCGGTGCCCGCCTGTCGGTCATTGCATGACGGAAGGGATGTGAGCGAACGCACAACGTGCGCGGTTATGCCCACATCCCTTTCGTCGATTTGCTAGGTGTACTGCTTGAGGGTCAGTGCCGTGGAGAGCGCAGCGGTCACGGCCTCGTGCCCCTTGTCCTCGGACGAGCCTTCCAGTCCGGCCCGGTCCAGGCCCTGCTGTTCGGTGTCGCACGTGAGCACGCCGAAGCCGACCGGCACCCCGGTGCGGACGCTGACTTCAGTGAGTCCCGCCGTCGCCGCCTGGCACACGTACTCAAAGTGCGGCGTCCCGCCGCGGATGACGACGCCGAGGGCGACGACCGCGTCGAAATGCGGCGCGAGCCGTGCAGCCGCGACGGGAAGCTCAAAGGATCCCGGGACGCGCAGCACAGTGGGCTCGGCAATGCCGGCTTCCTTCGCGGCACGCAGTGCTCCGTCGAGGAGCCCGTCCATGATCTGGTATGCCAACTGGCCGCCACGATGGCGAGCTTCAGCTGGTGGGTTTCCGCCGGGTTGAGGGTGGTGAGGTCGATGGTGGGGCGCCGTGTCCGCTCATGGGTGTGTGTTAGTCCGTTCAGTCAGGCTTGTAGGTGAAGTTCAGTCTTGTTCGAGGTCAAATGTGCCGGCGGAAGCGTGGGTGCCGGCTGGTTCGGTGTCACCGAGGGTCAGGCGGTGGTCCATCCGGTCCTTCTTGGTCTGAAGGTACCGAAGGTTTTCTTCACGGGACGGAACCTCGGTGGGCACCATCTCGACAACCTTCACGCCGGCCGCGGCAAGCCGGTTCTGCTTGTCCGGGTTGTTGCTCAGGAGGCGGATTTCGTGGAGGCCCATTTCGGCAAGGATCTGGGCAGCCGCTTTGTAGCAGCGTGCATCCACCGGCAGCCCGAGCTGCTCGTTGGCCTCGACCGTGTCGAATCCGGCTTCTTGCAGTGCGTAGGCCTTGATCTTGTTTGCGAGACCGATGCCGCGGCCTTCCTGTCCGCGCAGGTAGAGCAAGGTGCCGCCCTCTTCCCGGATCAGCTCGAGGGCATAGGCCAACTGTTCGCCGCAATCGCAGCGGTACGAACCGAAAACGTCGCCCGTCAGGCACTCCGAGTGCAGGCGCACCAGCGGGGCCTTGCCTTCGAGCGGCGCCTTCGGGGAACTCACGGCCAGGTGCTCCGCACCGGTAGCAAGGTCGGTCCACGCCTGTGCCACGAACTCACCGAAGGCGGTGGGTAGCTGGACAATCGGGCCGCCGCTCACCGGATGCGTTGCGCGCGCCGGAGTGCCGCCGTCGTGCGTTGTCGCTGTAGTCATCGCTGCTCCTCGTTTCCTGCCGGAATTGCAACCTGGTTCCCAGCCTCCGACGCTACAACATAAGCAACGAGATCCTCGATCGAAATCAGAGGACATCCATGCTCCGCAGCGAACTCCCGGAGGCTGTCCAGGCGCATCATTTCACCATCGTCATGTACCAACTCGGCGATCACGCCCACCGGGGCGAGCCCCGCAAGCCGGCAGAGATCAACCGCCGCTTCCGTGTGCCCGGACGTTCACGCACTCCCCCATTAACGCCCGGAGCGGAAAAATATGCCCGGCCGTGTGATCGAGGACGGCGTGCTGCTGGAATCAGCCAGAATCCGGGCTGTCAGGGCCGGTCCGTGGCGGAAATCCCGGTGCTTACGCCCACAGCGGCATCACAGGACACCGTGTAGGCCGTGCCCTTGGCATCTTCATTGACCAGGACCATGGGCGGCAGCGCCAGGGCATCGGCCCGTGCCCCTTCGAGGGGACGCAAATGACGCCCGAGCTGTAGCGGATGGTCCAGCCCATGAGGGCAGGCGTCGCGTGTTCGGCAGCGAAGATGATGTCGCCTTCGTTTTCGCGGTCTTCATTGTCCACGACAATGACGGGACGGCCGGCCGCCATCGCCTGCACGGCCTTTTCAACGGGGTCCAGCCCCTGGCGTACCACCGTGGTGCTGCCGTTGTGTGCGGCGCTCACTGGGCAGCACCGCCTGCAGTTGCCGGCGCACGGAAGGACAGCAGCCGCTCGGTGTATTTCGCGAGAACGTCCACCTCAAGGTTGACGCGTCCGCCCGTGGCCTTGGCCCGAGTCCGGTTTCGTCAAGCGTGGTGGGAATGAGCCCCACTTCAAACCAGGGGTTCTCTGCTTCAGCCGGGCTGACGGCAGTGACGGTGAGTGAAACGCCGTCGACGGCGATGGACCCCTTTTCGGCGATGTACCGTGCCAGCGGGGCCGGCACGCCGAAGCGGAGCCGGTCCCAATTGCCGAGCGACTCGCGCTCCAGAAGCTGCCCGACGCCGTCGACGTGGCCCTGCACGACGTGGCCGTCCAGGCGGCCGCCCGCCTGGACACACCGCTCGAGGTTCACGGTGTCACCCGCGGCCAGTTCGCCGATGGTGGTGCGGACGAGGGTTTCGCCCATGACGTCAACGCTGAACTCCCGGCCGTCGATGTCCGTGGCGGTAAGGCACACGCCGTTGACCGCGATGGAGCCGCCCAAGCCAAGCCCTTCGGTGGTGCTGGGGGCCATGAGGCGCAGCGTAGCGCTGGCCTCGCCGTCGTGCTCGACGGACAGGACCGTGCCTTGTTCAGCAACGATTCCGGTAAACATCAGTGTCCTCCTGTAGTGGTGTCCGAGGCGTCCTTGCCCGGAAATGGTTCGTGGTGATCGGTGTGCGACCTCGTCCAGGCCGGTTTGTTTCCGTCCGATGGTCCGGACCTCAAATGCAGCCGAAGGTCGCGGCCCAGTGCATGGACCGCACCGCCGGCAGCGTCGTCCCAGTTCCAGTGCTGGGCATCGGCGAGGGTGGAGATACCGAGATCCGTCAGGGCCGGCGTACCGGAGCCCAACAAGGTCGGCGCAAGATAGACGATCAATTCATCCACAAGGCCCGCGGCAAGGAAGGCGCTCAGGATGCGGGAGCCGCCTTCCACCATGACGTGCCGGACGCCTTCGGCGAAGAGCAACTCCAAAGCTTCGGAAGGGTCGCGGGTCGGCAAATGGACGAACTTCCCGTCAGTCCCCCGCACGGCGGCGTCCGCCGGAATCTCCCGTAGACCCATGACGGCCGGAGTGGCTGGCTTGGCGATTCATCGCCGTTCTCTTCCCGTGCCGTCAGCCGCGGGTTGTCCACCAGGACGGTTTCGGTACCCACCAGAATGGCGTCGATCAAGCGGCGCAGTCCGTGGTTGTCGGCCAACGATTCCGGACTGGAGATCCATTGGCTGGTCCCGTCCGCGGCCGCGATCCTGCTGTCCAGGGTCTGGGCAATGTGGAGAGTGACGAACGGGCGCCTCGCCTCCACCGCATTGAACCACTCCCGGTTCAGCTTCAAGGCCTCGGCGGCGGCCAGCCCGGACCGCACGTCCACACCGGCAGCGCGCAGCCTCGCGGCCCCTCCCGCTGCCGGATCGTGGGGGTCGTCCACGGCGTAAACCACTCGCGATACGCCGGCGTCGATGATCGCCTGGGTGCACGGTCCCGTGCGGCCCACGTGGTTGCAGGGCTCCAAGGTGACCACCATGGTGGTTCCGGCGAGGTCGAGGCCTCTTGCCTGCGCTTTGGCGATCGCGTCCGCCTCGGCGTGGGGGTGCCTGCGCCCCGGTGGTAGCCCGTGATGAGTTGCTCTCCCTTGGGCCCGAGCACTACTGCTCCCACCAAGGGATTGGCGCCACGGTGTCCCCGGAGGGCCACGTGGAGTGCGGTCTCCATGGCCGCCGACTCAGCTTCCAAAAATTTCGGGCTAATGGCTTCGCTCATGAGAGGGCTCCTGCGGTTTCCGGCTCGGCTGTTGCCCTGAGCGGCTGGCTTTCCCGTCGGTCCGCACGCCACCAGACGAAGAATCCGGCGAGTGTGAAGAACCCGTAAAAGAGATACATAAACGCACTGGCAAAGTAGCCCGCGCTGAAAAGCAGCGGAACTCCGACAATGTCCACGGCAACCCAGATCAACCAGAATTCGGTCCAGCCGCGCGCCATCCCATACGTTGCCAAGAGTGAACCCATAAAGGTCCAGGCATCAGCCCACACGGGCGGGTAGGAGCCCATGGAATCAAAGACGGGGGTGAGTGCGGCTGTTCCGGCAATCATGGCGGCCAGCATTCCGATCCGCACTTTGGGGCTTGCCCAGCCGGGCACAATGGCGTGGCCGTGGGTGCCTGCTTGGAGGCCTTGGCGCCAGCGGTACCAGCCGTAGGCGGCGACGCTGATGAACATGATCTGGCGTCCGGCCTGGCCCAGAGGGTTGCCGGTGAGGCGGCACCGAAGACGTTGCCAAGAAAGACGGTCAGCAGGAGCACGTTGCCTGCGATCCCGATGGGCCATGCCCAGACTTTGCGGCGCATGCCGCCCAAGGCGCTGGCGAGCCCGAAAATATTGCCTAGCACTTCGCGAAGAACAAGCACAGATCCGCCTACGGGAATCTGTGCTTCGAAGAGCCATCGCAGAAAGTCCATGTCGTTCCTTCCCTCGAATGCCGCGATGGCTCCGGGGGTGTACGACAGCGCGATGCCGGGCGCACGGAGCGCCCAAAGCATGACTGTACGTGCTTCTCCCATCCAGACTTTAACTGTCGGTACCGGAATTCCACCAGTTCAACCGTCCGCCGCCGTGATTCCCGTGAAGGAAACGCGATGGCTCGCGGGTCGCGGACTATAACCGCCGGTTCGGAATTACACCGACCCCGGAGCACGTATGTGTATTGCTATTCTGACACAACTGGAGGAATGGCTGATGTATTCCCCGACCAATATGCAGGCAATTGCGTCATTGTTGTCACATTGCCGCGGTGCCGGTCACATTGCCGCGAGGCCGGCGGCGCGCAGCCGCTCAATCGCGGCAGCCGGATCCTCGTGGCCATAGACGGCGGATCCGGCAACGAACACATTCGCGCCGGCTTCGGCCGCCCGGACGATGGTCTCCTCCGTGACGCCGCCGTCCACCTGGATTGCCACGCCGATACCCGAGCCGTCGATCGCGGCACGCGCCCGACGGATCTTGGGCAGCGTCACGTCAAGGAAGGACTGCCCGCCGAAGCCCGGCTCCACGGTCATGATGAGGAGCATGTCCAGTTCGCTGAGCATGTCCAGGTACGGTTCCACCGGCGTAGCCGGACGAAGGGCCATGCCCGCCTTCGAACCGCGGGCACGGAGCTCACGGGCGAGCTTGATGGGAGCCATCGCCGCTTCCGCATGGAAGGTCACGGAAGCCACGCCCGCGTCGGCGTAGGCCGGTGCCCAGCGGTCGGCGTCGGCGATCATCAGGTGGGCGTCGAGCGGGACCGGGCTGACGGCCTGGATCCGCTCCACGACCGGCAGGCCGAGCGTCAGGTTCGGGACAAAGTGGTTGTCCATCACATCGACGTGAACGGCGTCGGCGTTGCTGATTCTCTTCAGCTCGGCTTCCAGGTTCACGAAATCCGCGGACAGGATGCTCGGGTTGATACAGCACTCAGTCAAGGCAGTTCCCTCAGTGTTGGTGGCGGTCTGGGTGGTTTGGCAATTCTCCAGCTTAGGCACGCGGGACTTTCAGCCGGGGAAAGACGCCGAAGGTTACGGCTTCTTCCGGATAAGGGCCAGGAACATCGCATCGGTTTGGTGCACGTGCGGCCACAGTTGGGCGGTCAACCCGTGCCCGGCGCCAGGTTGCCGCTCAGGCTGACGGCATCCAGGGCCGCGCCGGAATCGATCTGCTCCAGGTCGTCCCGCTTGCGCAGGACATCGCTGACGACGGCGGTGGTTTCGGCCGGGTGCGGGGAGCACGTCACGTACGCCACTACTCCGCCCGGCTTGACGGCGTCGATGGCCGAGTTAAGCAGTTCACGCTGCAACGGACCGAGATCGGCAAGGTCCTTGGGCGTCCGGCGCCACCGTGATTCGGGGCGGCGGCGCAGCGCGCCAAGGCCGCTGCAGGGAACGTCGACCAGCACGCGGTCGAAAGTCTCCGGTTGTTCCTTGCCGACGTCGCGCCCGTCGCCTACCCGTACGGTCCAGGCGTCCGCCGGGACCGCCGAGAGGGCTTGGCTGACCAGCTTTGCCCGGTGTTCCGCGGGCTCGTTCGCGAGGAGGGTCGCACCTTCCTGGTGGGCGAGGGCCGCCAGCAGCGCTGCCTTGCCACCGGGACCGGCGCACAGGTCCAGCCACTTCTCGCCGTCCTTGGCGGACTGTCCGAGGTCCACACCAGCGACGGCGCGGGCTACCAGCTGGGATCCGACGTCCTGGACGCGCGTGGTGCCTTCGCGGATGGAAGACATGCGCCCGAGGTCGCCGCCGCTGGACAGCGCCGAATCGATGACGAGTTCGCCGGGGGTGGCCCCGCTCTCCAGGGCTTCATCAAGATTGCCGATGCCGGGCAGCGCCACGAGGTTCACCACCGGCGCCGCATTGTCGGCTTCGAGCAGTTCGGTGATTTCGCTCGCGGGACGTCCATGCATGACGAGGGACTGGCGCAGCGCCCTGACAATCCATTCCGGGTGCGCATGGCGTACGGAGGCGATCCTGGTTTCGTCGGTCTCGTTCTCCAGCAGGTGGTCGAGCCACTCCGGCAGCGTCTTGGCGGTGACTTTCCGAAGCACGGCGTTGATGAGCGACGACGGGCCGGCCCGATGACCGCGCGGGCCAACCCGACCGTCTGGTCGAGTGCGGCGTGGGCAGGAACGCGCATGGCGAGCAATTGGTGGGCGCCAAGCCGCAACGCGTCAAGGACTGCCGGATCGAGTTGGGCGAGCGGCCGGTCGACACACTCGGCCAGGACGGCGTCGTACATCCCCTGGCCGCGCAGTGCCCGTAGCTCAGCTCGGTGGCGAATCCGGCGTCGCGCTTGTCGAGGTGGTGGTGGCGGATCCGTGAGGGCAGCACGAGGTTCGCATACGCGTCTTCCGAAGCGACTGCGCGCAAGACTTCGAACGCCACCAATCGTGCCGGATCCGCGCGCCGGGTCCGCTGCGACGGTGCGTTGGTTGAGAAACCGCGCTGCGGCCCCTATTGCGTTCGCGGCCTTGGGCGTTGCGGATGCTCTCGCCCGGGACCGCGGTTGCCGTGGCCCCGCCGTCCCGATTCCCGCTGTTGTTAGGGCCGCGCCGGCCGGACTCATTCATTCGAATTCCACGCTTTCTGGTGTTGCCAAACCACGGGCCCAATCGGCCGACGGCATCATCTTCTTGCCCGCAGGCTGGATCCGCCCGAGCTGCACTGCATGGGATCCGGTCCCGACCAGGACGTTCTTACCGTCAACCCGGACCTGGCCGGGCGCAAGCTCCCGGATGTCCGGGCGCAATCCGACGGGCTCCAGCTTGACGCGCTGTCCGTCGAGCGTGGTCCAGGCTCCAGGTTCGGCGTGACGCCTCGGGACCGGCGGTTGATGGCGAGGGCCGGTTGCGTCCAGTCGAGGCGGCCGTCGTCGAGCGTCAGTTTTGGCGCCAGCGAGACATCGCCTTGCTGGGGCTGGGGCGCCGCTTTGCCGGACTCGACGGCGGACAATGTCTGGCTGAGCAGGACCGCCCCGCTGCGCGAGAGCCGCTCCAGCAAGTCGCCGGCCGTGTCTTCGGGGCGCACGGTTTCCGTCAACGTCCCGAAGACCGGTCCGGTGTCGAGTCCTTCTTCCAGGAGGAACGTGGCGGCTCCGGTGATGTCGTCACCGGCGATGACTGAGCGTTGGACCGGCGCCGCGCCGCGCCAGGCAGGGAGGAGGGAGAAGTGGAGGTTGATCCAGCCGTGGCGCGGTACTCCGAGCGCGGCTTGGGGGACGAGGCCCCCGTAGGCGACGATCGCGGCGACGTCCGGCTCATACGAAGCGATCCGCTCGGTGGTCCCGGCGTCCACTTTCGAGGCGTGGATGATGTCGATGCCGAGTTCAGCCGCACGTGCCGCCACGGGAGACGGCGTCAGGATCCGCTTGCGGCCGGTCGGGGCATCCGGCCTGGTCAGCACGGCGACGATCTCGAATCCGGCCTCGATCAGGGCTTCAAGGGAAGGGACGGCGACAGCCGGGGTGCCGGCGAAGAGCACCCTCATTCGGCGGCCCGAAGCTGCCGAAGCTCGAGCCCACGGTGTTGGCCCTCTTGGCCGTGGTCCGTTCAGTCACGGAGTGGTAGTTCGCCGCGCGGATGGCGCGGAGAGCGGTTTTCCGGTCCTCACCCTCCAGGCGGTCCGTGAACAGGATCCCATCCAGGTGGTCGGTCTCGTGCTGGAAGCAGCGCGCGAGCATGCCCTCCGCCTCCACGGACACGGTGTTGCCGTTGATGTCCACACCGGTTGCACGGGTGGTCCTGCGGCGACGAACCGGGAACGCGAGTCCGGGAATGGAGAGGCAGCCCTCTACCTCGTCGGGCTGGAAGTCATCGCTGTTCTCAAGCACGGGGTTGATGATGTGGCCTTCCACCCCGCCGATCCGGTAGGTGAAGACCCTCTGGCTGACACCGATCTGCGGTGCGGCGAGCCCTGCACCGTCCACGTCCTCCATGGTCTCGGTCATGTCCGCCACCAGTTTGGCGAGCTCAGGCCCGAATTCCGTGACTGGATCAGCAACCGTGCGGAGCACGGGGTCGCCGATGATACGGATACTCAAAATGGCCATGTGCTGTCTTTCCTCACGATCGGCGAAGCTTCGGTCCCGGCAAAAGGGGCCTAGGCCAGTTTAGTTGAGCCTGCGGGCGCTGCAGCGGCAGGGTACGACGGCGGAGCTACCGGGAGCAGCGCCGTTCCCGCTGCGGCCACATCGGCAGACATCTCCCACACCCGCTTCAAGGCGCAGAACTTCCACCAGTGGTGCTTGAGTACGTCCGGATTGGCCCGCTGGGGACGCACTTCGGTCTCGCCGATAGCCACCGCAAGCAGGACCGGGTTCTCACCGTATTTCCACGGTTCCCACTCCCCGGCCACCGGATCCACGAGGCTTTCCTCGGCCTTCATGCCCGCAACCAGTTGCATCACTACCTTGTCGTCGAGCGGTTTCACTGTTCCGTCACGGGTTGTGCCCTTGGTTTTGTAGTCGATCAGGCAGACCCTGCCGTTGATTTTGGCGACGAGGTCCAAGGTTCCGGCGTAACCAACGCTTGAGTTCCAGACAGTAATCTCGGGAGCGATGGGCTCCACCCGGTACAACTCCCACCATTCATCGAAGCGGGCCGCGAAGGCATCCTCGCCGTTCGAAGCGAGCTCTTCACGCGTTTCCTTGACGCGGTGCGCGCGTCCGAGGGTGCGGAGGGCCACTTGCTCGCAGTAGTTGTGCACGCGGTCGCCGCGGCGCGCGGCGTCGTCCCGGTACACCTCCGCGGCCTTGGCTGCCTTGTTGACGGCCTGCCGCATCTTGGCAGGACTGGAAAGATGTTGCGGGAGTTCCGGGTCCTTCGCCAAGCTGCTGGCGCCCATGTAGCCGAACCAGCCGTCCAGGGAATGGGCCTGCTGGCCGATCACCGTGGTGATGGAAGGGACCGAGAAAGTCTCGGACGTGGACCGGGCATACATCCGGCCGTATTCGGTGGCATGGGCAAGCAGTGGATCTGTCATAAGAAAACTCTTTCACACACCGCCGACAAGAAAACGCGGAGCCTTGGTGGCCGTCGACGGGACTTCCCTTATCCCGTAATTCACAAGGCCCCACGCATGGCGCGCAAGGTTCCTTGACTCACGGTGCCATAATTGGTCACGTCCTCGGCTACTGGAGCGCATCTTGGTCCTCGATATAACAACACTGCGAGTCGCCCTAGGCGTGGTCGCCCTGACCCTGCTCCTCTTGTTCTACGCATCCTTCAGGCGCACGCGGTCGTCCTACAACGGGTGGTGGTGCATCGCACTCCTCTTCTTCCTCGCAGGCAACCTTGCGTTCCTTCTCAACGGGACGCCGTATCAAGTCTGGGCGAATCCCTCGGGAAACGTCCTCCTGGTGGGCGGAGCGTTCAGTGTGTGGACCGGCGCCCGGTCCCTCAGGATGTTACCGCCGCCTCGGTGGCAATTTGCCGCGGCCTGTGGCGTCACGGCCATCGCCTCCGTTTTGGAAAGCCCCGGTCACAACACGTGGTCCGGGGCCTGGTCTATCTGGGATTCATGACTGTGGGAATCGCGTTGGCGTCCCGCGATCTGTGGCTACTTGATTCCAGCTACTCCCATGTGCATAAGTCGATGGCCTTGGCCGCGGGATTCCTGGCGGCCTACTATTTCTGCCGCCTGTCCGTGTATCTCGTCGAAGGTCCAAGCGGACCGAACTTCCGCCTGTATTTTGGCCCCTCCATGGCCAGCCTGGTCACGCTGATACTCCTGGTTGCCGTCTCGTTCAGCATGACCGCCCTCAGCAACGATCAGTTGATCAACCGGCTCAGCGAACGCGCTGCCCGCGACAACCTGACCGGGCTCCTCAACCGTGGCACGTTCATGGAGTTGGCCATCAAGGAGCTCGAGCGCCTGCACACCACAAACTCGGTCGCCTCATTGATCCTGGCCGATCTGGACCACTTCAAGGCGATCAATGACGAGTACGGTCATGCCGCCGGGACACCGCACTGCAGGCGTTCGCGGCTGCGTGCACCGAGTCGGTACGATCCACGGACCTGGTCGGACGCTACGGGGGCGAAGAGTTCATCCTGCTTTTGCCGGGAGCCAGCCAGGAAAGGGCTGAAAGCATCGCGGCCGACATCAATCGCTCTTTGGCGGCAGCCAAGAGCCTCGACGACATCCACGTCCCAACGGTGAGTTACGGGGTCACGTCAACTGAGTTCGACGCCGTCGACCTCACCGCGATGATTGCGGCCGCCGATGCGGCCCTCTACGAAGCAAAGTCACTCGGAAGGAACCGGGTGGTCCGGGCGTCACCCCTTGCGTGATTGGGCGACGGATCCACGAGCAACGACAAGAGGTCCTGTGCGAAACATGAACCATGTTTCGCACAGGACCCCTTCTTGGTGGGCGATACTGGGTTCGAACCAGTGACCTCTTCGGTGTGAACGAAGCGCGCTACCACTGCGCCAATCGCCCGTGCACAAGAAGACTAACCGACCCCGCCGGAATTCAAAAATCCGGAAAGTATCGGGCCGGCCGGCTAGGCAACAACCAGGAAAATGCCCACGAATCACAAGCGTGTAACTCGCAAATTCCGCGCCAATTCAAGGAACTTACGCCCATTGCTCACGATTCCGGCAGATCGATTTGGAGTTTCCCGGAACCTCCTATAGAGTTTTTACTCGTCGGAAAGCGACGGAATGCCCCTGCGGGCAGGCCGCCGAAGAAGACTATGCGGACGTAGCTCAGCTGGTAGAGCACCACCTTGCCAAGGTGGATGTCGCGAGTTCGAATCTCGTCGTCCGCTCGCAGGACACTGTCACGGCATTGACTTCTTGGAGCCCCAGGAATCGTGCTTACACGGTGGGTTGGCCGAGAGGCGAGGCAGCGGCCTGCAAAGCCGTATACACGGTTCGAATCCCGTACCCACCTCGGTGAAAACCTTGGTTTCCGGTCCAGGCCGGATTGCATTTGGGCGATTGGCGCAGCGGTAGCGCGCTTCCCTGACACGGAAGAGGTCACTGGTTCGATCCCAGTATCGCCCACCAAGGCAAGGTAACTTGCTTGTTGATGAACGTCCGGCCCCGGCCGGATGACCATCATGTGCGGACGTAGCTCAGCTGGTAGAGCACCACCTTGCCAAGGTGGATGTCGCGAGTTCGAATCTCGTCGTCCGCTCTCGTATTTTAAGGTCCCGGAAACGGGCCGGGCGGCTTATGCCGATCCGGCGATTGGCGCAGCGGTAGCGCGCTTCCCTGACACGGAAGAGGTCACTGGTTCGATCCCAGTATCGCCCACCAAGGCAAGGCAACTTGCTTGTTGATGAACGTCCGGCCCCGGCCGGATGACCATCATGTGCGGACGTAGCTCAGCTGGTAGAGCACCACCTTGCCAAGGTGGATGTCGCGAGTTCGAATCTCGTCGTCCGCTCCATTTCCTCCATCGCAATTGCACTTGGTCAAATGCAGTGACACCGTTCAAGCAGCTCCGCCGGAGCTGCTTTTTTGTGCCCGCAGCCACCCACTACGGGTTATAGGACAAAACGTGTGTAAATCCCGCGCGTGTCACGTGCGTCCTGCCCAACCTTTGCGGCCCAGAGGCCTTCCTCTGCGGTGGCTGTGTTGCCGTATTCCTCGGGTCCGTGTGGCTGCTCGACGGCGGTTTGGGCCGCCGGGCGTGTGGTGTGTATTGCTCGGGGCGGATGAGCTGGGCGGGCTGGTCCGGAGTTTCGCTGTGGAGATAGAGGTACCACTCGATGGCCCGCTTCTGGTGCTCTTCGCTCATCCCGCGGTGGGCCCGCAGAATCAGGCGCAGCTGCGCGTTCGTGCCGCCTTCGATCCGGTTTGTCGTGGCCGCGATATCGAGTCCTGTGAACTCGGTACGCAGGTAGGTGAACAGGCTCCCTGCTTGGCTGAGCCGCTCCAAGAGGCGATAGGCCTTCCGGAGCCGGTCATGGGTAAACCACCAGGCCTGATTCGCCCGCACCCACGCCGGTGCCGGGGAGGCTGCGGTGCGGTAAGTCCGGGCCCGGACCAGTTGCCCGTGGTTCTGGTACCAGTCATTGAGGTGGCCGAGCCACGCCGCGGCCTGCGCGGGTGTGCTGATCCGTGTCAGGGCCCGGCCAAGGCGCAGGAGAGCTTTGCCGGCCTCGGTCCTGGGCCTGCTGGTCAGGTAGGTGCGCACGTTGCGCTGGACATGGACCAGGCAGCGCTGAATGGCGGTATCCGACCAGCAGTCAGAGAGCGCGGCGGCGATCCCGGAACCACCGTCGGTGATCACCACCCGCGGAGCCGGAAAACGTCCAAGCAACGCCGCCCACGCGGCCTTCTTCTCGGTGTCGCACCACTGCCAGCCGATCACATGCTCACCGGCGATCGCGATCAGGCAGCACCACGAGCCGACGTAGATCCCGTCGATCTGGACCTGGTCATGGATCTCGCCCGTGGCCGGAATCGCGGGGGCAATATTCCAGCACCACGCCGTGCGGCGCCGGAAGGACCGGGCCGTACCGAACGAGTCAACCAGCGCTTGGCCGCCGGTACCCAGCAGCCAGCCCAGAAACGCACCCAGCTCCGCACGCCGGCTCACCTCCGGGCGTTCACCCGAGCGGCTCGCCCCGCATTCCAGGCACCGGTAGCGCTGCTTACCCGCGGCCGTTTTCCCGTTCCGTACCAGCGCCTGACCGCAGACCAGACATTCCAGAGATATGCAAGCACCCCAGCCACCCTAAGCTTCCAAAGCTTAGCTACCCCGAAATTCGCCCGCCAACACTGGGAAGCAGGCACAATCCATACACACGTTTTGTCCTATAACCCCCCACTACGCCCCGCCTACCTGTGTCGCCCACCCGAAGGATCAGCAGAATTGATCAATACCACTCAGCAAAAATCACTTTATCCAATGTGATTCAGCTCGCATACTTTTCTTCAGGCCTAATTCGTCCACGCCCACACGCAGGAGCACATGGTGAATCAACAAACTCTCGTCCGCTCGATCATGAGGAAGAAGCCCATTGACGACATCGAGGAGGAAAGCAAGCACAGCGGGCTCTTCAAAAGCCTGGGCCTCTGGCAACTGACGGCCATCGGCGTCGGCGGCATCATCGGCGTCGGGATCTTCTCCTTGGCCGGGCTCGTGGCGCACGGAAGCGCGGATACCCCGGGTGTCGGCCCGGCCGTGCTGATCTCGTTCCTGGTTGCGGGCCTTGCCTCTGCGGCCGCGGCACTCTCCTACGCCGAATTCGCGGGCATGATCCCCCGCGCCGGATCCGCCTACACCTATGGCTACGTCGCCCTTGGCGAGGTCATCGGATGGTTCATCGGCTGGGACCTGCTGCTGGAGTACATCGCAATCGTTGCCGTCGTCGCGATCGGCATCTCCGGCTACTTTGACGCATTCCTCGCCGGAATAGGCATCCACATGCCCACCTGGATGACCTCCACCGTGGACGAGGGGAAGGGCGGGGTCATCAATCTTCCGGCCATCCTGGTCTGTCTGCTGGTCACCTGGATCCTGAGCCGCGGAACCAAGGCGTTTGGCCGCTTCGAACTCGTGGCGGTGGCCATCAAAGTGGTGCTCATTCTGTTCATCATCGGTCTGGGCATCTTCTACATCAACACCAACAACTACAACCCGTTCATGCCCAGCGGCTTCGGGCCGGTCCTGGCCGGCTCCGCAACGGTCTTCTTCGCAGTGTTCGGCTATGACGCCATGAGTACGGCCGCGGAGGAAGCCAAGGACGGCAAGAAGCACATGCCCAAGGCAATCGTCCTCTCGCTTGTCATCGCCATGCTCCTCTACGTAGCGGCCACCCTGGTACTTACCGGCATGCAGAACTACAAGGACATCAACCCCACCGCCGGTTTCGCCTCCGCCTTCACCGGAGTCGGCTTGCCCGTCATCGCCACCATCATCTCCGTATTCGCGGTCCTGTCCATCCTGACCGTGATGCTGACCTTCCTGCTCGGCGTCACCCGTGTCTGGTTCTCCATGAGCCGTGACGGCCTGCTCCCGGGCTGGTTTGCGGGGACCGACAGGCACGGCACCCCGCAGCGCGTCACGTGGATCGCAGGCATCGCCTCGGCGCTGCTCGCCGGCGTCTTCCCCATCAAGGCCGTCGCCGACCTGACCAATATCGGCATCCTCGCGGCGTTTGTGGTGGTGTGCTTGTCAGTCATCATCTTCCGCTACAAGAAGCCCAATGCGCCCCGTACCTTCCGGCTGCCGTTCATGCCGGTGGTTCCGGCCTTCGGAATGCTCGCATCCGGCTTCCTCATGCTCCAGCTCCATTGGGAAACCTGGCTGCGTTTTGTGGTGTGGCTGGTCATCGGACTGGTCATCTACTTCAGCTACGGTCGCAAGCACTCCTTGATGAATCCGGACAGCCCCCGCCACCAGGAGCTTTCTCCCGAGAAGCAGCTGTGACCTTTTCCAAGGATCGTTTGACATTCCAGTCAAATTTTCCCTTGGCACCTCCAAGGTCTCGGGTTAGGATCGAGAACGGAGGAGCGAACTGGCTCCGTGATTGAAGGGAGGTGCCCGTGGGATTACTTGACGATCTGAAGGGCAAAGTTCAGGACCTCGTTGGTGGCAGTGAAGAAGCCATCAAGGACGGGATCGAATAGACCGCCGATTTTATCGACGACTAGATGCGGTTCAGAGAGCCGCTTCCGAGTTCGTGGACAACCTCGACGGTGACGCTGAAAGGGCTACGGCCTGGACAGCTCCCTCCGCCAATGAGGCTCCGTAGCCGGTTCTGCCGGCCAGAGCTCCCGATTACAGTTACGTCAACGGGGCACCGGTCCCGCCGCGAGGCGCCGCCGGTGCCCTTGGCGTTTAACTGTTGCCGCCTCGGCACGCGCACCAAGGCTCCGGTAACGTGATGGACTATGCCAGCGTCATCACTCCACACCGGACAGCCACGTCCAGCTTCCGCCTCCCGGCAGCTCTCCCGCCCGCTTGTTGCTGGAATCGTGACCGCCCTGGTCGGTTTTACTTCTTCCTTCGCAGTAGTGCTCGCAGGCCTCCGGGCGGTGGGGCCACCCAGGAACAAGCCGCCAGCGGGCTCCTGGCCCTCACCCTCGCCTTCGGGCTCGGCGTGCTCTGGCTTTCCTGGCGCTCCCGCTTGCCTGTCACCCTTGCGTGGTCGACGCCAGGGGCCGCTTTGCTGGCGGGAACCGGAGTGCCCGACGGCGGGTGGCCGGCCGCCGTCGGCGCCTTCCTCATCGCTGGTGTACTGATTGCCTTGACCGGGCTCATTCCGGCGCTTGGCAAGCTAATGGCGAAGATTCCCACGGCCCTCGCCCAGGCGATGCTGGCCGGAGTGCTTTTGTCCCTCTGCCTTGCCCCGTTCAAAGCCTTGGGCACCGCTCCCCTCTTGGTGGCTCCGGTGATCCTCTGCTGGCTGGTCATGATGAAGCTGGCACCCCGCTGGTCGGTCCCTGCCGCATTGTTGGTGGCACTCGCAGTCATCGGAATCTACATCGTGGTCAACGGCGTGGATATTCCTGTGAACCGACTGTTGCCTGAGTTGCAGTGGACCACCCCTGCTTTCACTCCCACCACAGTGGCCGGCATCGCCCTGCCGTTGTTCATTGTCACCATGGCTTCCCAGAACATTCCGGGGGTGGCCGTGCTGAAGTCCTTCGGGTACACCGTCCCGTGGCGCCAGTCGATGCTGGTGACCGGCGCAGGGACCGCACTGGGGGCTCCCTTTGGCGGGCATGCGATCAACTTGGCGGCGTTGAGCGCTGCCCTGGCGGCAGGGGAAGAAGCAGGTGCGGACCGGGGCCGGCGCTGGATCGCGGCCTTCACGTCAGGCCTGGCCTACCTCATGCTGGCAGCCTTCTCCGCCGCGTTGGTGACCGTTGTGGCGGCGGCCCGGCAGGGCTCCTGGAAGCCGTCGCGGGCTTGGCCCTGCTGGGCACCCTGGCATCCGCCATCGCCTCTGCCCTGGCTATTGCCGAAGAACGCATGGGAGCCTCCGTGACGTTCCTGATCGCGGCCTCGGGCCTCAGCTTCGCCGGGATCGGCGCCGCGTTCTGGGCGCTTGCCGCCGGAATCCTGGTGCGTTGGGTCCTGAAAGACAGGGAACCCCAAAAGTAGAGCGTGGGCAGCCTGCCCCAATCTCTAAGACGGCTCGTGGTTTTGGCCCTCGCGCGCCAGGGCGGTCAGACGGGACACGGCGCGGAAATACTTCTTCATGTACCCGCCAGTCATCATTTCCTCGGTGAAGAGCTTGTCGAAGGGCACACCGCTAGCAAGGATCGGGACGTCCTTGTCGTACAGGCGGTCGGCCAGTACCACGAAGCGTAGGGCGACGGCCTGCTCGGTAATGGTTTCGACGTCGCGCCAGACAACAGCATCGATGCCTGCGATCAGCTTGCGATAGCGGCTGGGGTGGACACCGGCGAGGTGGTCGATCAGGCCGCGGAAGTCGTCCACGGCCACGGTCTGGCCGTCGAACTCGGCGTGCATCTGCCGTTTGAGGTCTTCGGTCTTCAAGGGTGCCGGAGCCGCGGGCAAGCCGCGGTGCCTGAAGTCTTCCCCGTCGATCCTGACAACATCGAACTGGTCCGCAAGGACCTGGATCTCCCGCTGGAAGTCGACGGCGGCAAAGCGGCCGTCTCCCAGTGAACCAGGCAGAGTGTTGGATGTGGCAGCGAGCTTCACACCGGCGTCGGACAATTCACGCATGAGGCGGGACATCAGCACCGTGTCGCCCGGATCATCGAGCTCGAATTCGTCAATGCAGACAAGCTTGTAGCTGCTCAGAGCCTCTACGGTTTTCCGGAAGGAGAGGGCGCCCACGAGGTTGGTGTACTCCACGAATGTCCCGAAGGCTTTCGGACCAGGAGCCGAGTGCCACAGGGAGGCCAGCAAGTGGGTCTTTCCGACGCCGAATCCGCCGTCGAGGTAGATGCCGGCCCTGGTGCTGGCCTTCTTGCTGAAAAGGCGCTTGAACAGGCCGTCTCCGTCGCCGGCTCCGACCGTCGCCCCAAACGCTTCCAGGGACTTGACCGCTGCTGCCTGGCTGGGCTGGTTCGGATCAGGCCGGTAGCTCTTGAAGGACACCTCGCCGAACCGTGGAGAAGGGTAGAAACCCTTGAGAATCTCATCCGCTGAGACCGCCGGCGTGCGCGCGGCGAGCTGTTCGATCTGTACCAATGCGGTCCGTTCTTCGTGTCGTAAGTCCCCAGCAAGAATACCGGCAATGCCATGCCCAGGGCGGACACGTGATGAAGGCCATATTTCACCATATGAACGGGGAGGAGCTTTAGTCCCCGGCCCTCGATACTGTGGGACTAAAGCCCGGGCATGTCCTAACGCCCGGTGCCGCCCGGTGTCAGTGAAAGTGTCAGTGAAAGGCCATACCAATGTCCTACCCCGTTGAACAGAACGAAAAGTTCGCCGCGTACGCCCACCCCGAACGCCTGGTGTCCACCGAGTGGCTTGCCGCAGCCCTTGAAGGCGGCGCGCTTGGCGACGGCAAGCTGGTTGTTGTCGAATCCGACGAAGACGTCCTCCTGTACGAGACCGGCCACATTCCGGGCGCGGTCAAGATCGACTGGCATACGGACCTGAACGATGAAGTCACCCGGGATTACGTCGATGGTGAAGCCTTCGCGGCCCTGGCGGCCGCCAAGGGCATCTCCCGGGACACCACTGTGGTGATCTACGGCGACAAGTCCAACTGGTGGGCCGCTTACGCCCTCTGGGTTTTCACGCTTTTCGGCCACGAGGACGTCCGGCTCCTGGACGGCGGCCGCGACAAGTGGATCGCCGAGGGCGCGACATCACCACCGACATCCCCCAGCCCGCCCGGGCGAGTACCCGTGATCGACCGGAACGACGCCCCGATCCGTGCCTTCAAGGATGACGTGCTGGCCCACTTCGGCAAGCCGCTGATCGACGTCCGCTCCCCTGAGGAATACACCGGCCAGCGCACCCACATGCCTGCCTACCCCGAAGAGGGCGCCCTGCGCGGGGGCACATCCCCACCGCGGCGTCCATCCCGTGGGCACGCGCCGCTGCCGAAGACGGCACGTACCGTAACCGGACCGAACTTGAGGACCTCTATCTCGGGGAAGCGGGCCTCACGGAAGGCGACGACGTCGTGGCCTACTGCCGTATCGGCGAGCGTTCCAGCCACACCTGGTTCGCCCTGAAGTACCTGCTTGGTTTCGAAACGGTCCGCAACTACGACGGTTCCTGGACGGAGTGGGGCAACGCGGTGCGCGTCCCGATCGCCAAGGGCGCTGAGCGGGGCTCCGTCCCGCACTCGCCGGAAAGTAGTCCGGAATCTCCGTGCCTGCCCGATGGGCCTGCCACATTGGCTAGGCCATATTCAAGCAACAGGAGCCAGACCGGCCCGGACTTGCGTAAGCTGGAAGTGATGAGTACTTATGCTTTGCCCGCCGCATTGGCGGAAATTGTCGATGACTTCCAGGCACTGACCGAGCCCGATCGCCTTCAGCTGTTGCTTGAGTTCTCGCGTGGGCTCCCGGCTTTGCCGGAACGGCTGCTGGACCACCCTGAGCTGCTGGAACAAGTGGTGGAGTGCCAATCGCCGCTGTTCCTGACCATTGAACAGGAAAAGAACCCCGACGGCGTCGCTTACCGTTTGTTCTTCAAGGCACCGCCGGAGGCACCTACCACGCGCGGCTTCGCGGGGTTCTGCACGAAGGACTGGATGGGCTGACTGCCGCGGAGATCCTGGCTGTACCGGATGACATGCCGGAACTGCTGGGCCTCACCCGGGCAATCACTCCCCTGCGCATGCGTGGCATGACGGCCATGCTGGGGCGGATCAAGCGCAAGGTCGCCGCGGCGGACCGCTTGTTGTCCTGATCCGGGATACCGGGAATGGCTAAGAAACAGGCCTCACAAGGAACGCCGGCCACAGCCGTACTGGTTGCGGCCGGCGTTTCTTTCACACTGCACCCCTATACGCATGATCCTTCGGCGGCCAGCTACGGGCTTGAAGCGGCCGAGGTCCTGGGTATCGATCCCGAGCGGGTCTTCAAGACTTTGATGGTGGACATTGACGGCAAGCTGGCGGTAGGCATAGTTCCGGTCAGCGGCACGCTGGATCTCAAGGCAATCGCGGCAGCTCTCGGATCGAAGAAGGCCACCATGGCCGACCCAAGATGGCCGAGCGGCGCACCGGCTATGTCCTGGGCGGGATTTCCCCGCTGGGCCAGCGCCAGCCGTCGCCAACTGTACTCGACGAATCGGCGTTGCCTTCGGCACGGTCCTCGTGTCCGGTGGACGCCGGGGCCTGGACATCGAGCTGGATCCCGCAGACCTTATCCGGCTGACCGGCGCTCGGACTGCCTCTATCGGCAGCCCTAGCAAACACCGGCAGTAGCACCGGCATGCTCACGCCGACACAGGCCCGCCGCGGGGCGTGAGGTGCGGAGCGAGCCATGAGCGCACCAACCGCTCCCATTTCTGCGGATCCACATTCCACTCCTTCGTGTGGCGCGCGCCTTCGAAAGGTTCGAAGGTGACCATGTCGGGATTCTTTTCGGCGAGGCTGGCCGAGGGTTCGTAGGGAACATACTCATCGTCCACGCTGTGGATGACCAGGGTTGGAGTCCGCAATTCGACGGCGCGGGCATCCCAGTCCATCGCCTTCAAGTCGACGGGCGCGGCCAGGCCGGTCAGGCGCCTGCCCAACGGGTGCCCCAACATGAGCTGCCCGTAACGGCCCACGGCGTAGGGGATCCTGTTGATCTGCGCGTGGTGCGCCAGGACGTTGACCCAGTTGATCACGGGTGCGTCCAGGACCATGGCCCTGATCACATGGCGGTGATGCGAGAGATCGGCCGTCTGCAGGCAGATCGCCCCGCCCATCGACCACCCGAACAGGACCACTTCGTGGGCGCCGTGCGCGAGTGCGTACTCAATGGCGGCGTCGACGTCGTGCCATTCCGTCGACCCCAGGCCGTACCGCCCGTCCGGGGCAGACGGCGCCAGGCCGTCGTTCCGGTAGGAAATGAGCAGGCTGTTGAGCCCAAGGTCGTGCGCTACGCGCGCGGCTCGCAAGCCTTCGAGCCGCGTGGCCCCACGGCCATGGACCATGATCGCCCAGGTTTTCGCCGGTTTCCCGGCGCTTGACGGAACCAGCCACGCAGGCGCCTGCCCACCCTCGACGTCGATCTGTATGTCTTCGGAGTCCAGGCCAAGCGCCGCCGGGAGTCGTACACAGCACCGCTCCACCACCCGCGCCGGGCCGTCGACAGATCCCCGCTATAGACTTCCTCGACTTCGCGCTGCACCGTCCGTTCGGCGGGCGAATAGGACACGATCCGACCGATCCGCGCGAACCCTGTCCCGCCCGCGAAGAAGAGGCTGAACACGCCGTCGACGGTGGTGTCCGGGGTGGCCGCGAGAATGACCTGGAGCCCCTTATCACCGCGTACCACCGCCAACACCTCCTGGTCGGCCTCGCGCGTTGAGGGGGTAATGACACGCCGGGCAAAATAGGCTGCGAGCGCAGAAGACCCTGCGCCCAGCAAGCCGGCGATGCTGCTTCCAGCAACGATCCCCGCAACGGCCCATTTGGCGCGGACGGACATTTTCGCACCGGTCTCAACGTTTGGCGCAGCTCGGGTCATGGATGCCATGTGACCATTCTCCCGGTTGCGGGGCAGTGTTCCGAACAGCGCCCTCCGTGGCGTTTCCTCGCGGGAGGCAACACCGCGGCGAGAACAGAATTGCCGCGCGAAACCATGCCTCCCGGCACGGCTCAGGTCTACGCTGTAGCCATGAGTGAACCAATCGTCATCCTTACCGAAGAGCCTCTCGGCCCGGACGACCGCGTCAATATTGCCAAACTGATCGACGGCGGAGACTCGCCCCTGGTGGTGCTGGTGCCCGCAAACACCGAACGGCATTTGTTGGTGGACTTCCTTGAGAACCTCTCGTTGCTTGAAGTAGCCAAGGCATTCCGGGATCTGCTCGCGGAGGCGCCGGATCCGCAGTCGGAGCGGGCCCAGGCTGCCGAGGCCTTGTCGGCGTCGCTCGCGGCCCTGGATGGGCTGGGTGGCGGGGTGACTGGTGAAATCGTCGACGGCGGCGCGGTGGCCGGCTTGGTGTCCAAGGTCAAGGCTCTCAATGCCGCGCAGGCCGTCGTCGTGACCCGCCCGCACGCGATCGCCGATACCTTCCATACAGATTGGGCGAACAAAGCCCAGGATCAGTTGGGGCTGCCCGTGCTGCATCTCTACGCCGGCTCGGGATTTATCGGCGACTCGTGAGCGTTGAGTGAGCATGAGCACTGCAGATAACAGGAAGTACTTCCAAGCCGCGGACCCTTGGCCGGGGTTCCCCTCCAGGATGTCCCGAAGGACGGGCAATGCGTGGAGAAAACGGACGCCGAGTGGCGCGAGGAACTTACCCCGGAGGAGTTCAGGGTTCTTCGCCAAGCCGGAACGGAACGCCCGTACACGGGTGAGTACTGGGACACCCATACGGCAGGCGTCTACCAGTGCCGCGCGTGCGGCGCAGAGCTTTTCACCAGCAACGAGAAATTCGATTCCCATTGCGGCTGGCCGTCCTTCTGGGCACCACTCGCGGAAGGCACGGTCCGTTACATCCACGACCGTACTTTGGGAATGGAACGGGTGGAGGTCCGCTGCGCCAATTGCGATTCCCACTTGGGGCACGTTTTCGAGGGTGAGGGCTACGGCACACCTACTGACCAGCGGTATTGCATTAACTCCGTTTCGCTCAGGCTTGTCGAGTCCCCGGCCGGGCAGTAGCGCCAAGCTGCCGGCAGCCCCCAAGGCCAGCCCTCCCCGGGCTGGATCTTCCGGGGCTGCCGGAGCCACTTGCGAAAGAGTTTCTTATGCTCGAGCCACTTTTGAATTAGCGACTCTGACCGCTTGCTACGCTCGCCTCAGAACAACGATTCTTGAGGAAAGGCACAGTCGACGATGACCATCACCGTTACCACCACCCGTCCGCGCATCACCTCTGACAACCGGGACTGGATTTCCCTGAAGGCCGCGGCCACTGCCCTCCAGGCGTTCCAAAGCCAGGACGGTTCCATCCAGGATGCCCTCCACCACGAGGCTGCCCGGGCATACACGGCCACCATCACGGAAGCCATCAAGAGCCTGGCCCCTGCGTTCCCGCATGACGCCGCCTATCTCGAACTCCTGGTCGCGGACTTCGGCCGCTGGGCCGACGCCGGCTTCGGAGTTCCGGACTTCCTCGACTCACTGCTGGCCTTCCAGCCGCAGGAACACCGCGAAGACGGGCTCCAGCACCTCGTAGTGTTCCCCATGTACACCCAGAACGGCAGCACGAGCCGTCTCGTGGAAGCGGTCCTGATCGAGGTGATCTGGCCGAGTTCATCGGCGCCTTGGAGGCCGGCGACTACTCCAACAAGCTGTTCGTACCCATCCGTTTCGTGGATTTCACTCCCGGGTACGACACGAATTCGGCCGTCCTCTTCCCCGAGACCGTTGCAGTGCGGGAAACGCCTGCCTTCACGTGGGGCGCCATCTTCGCAGACCGCGAGGCCGCCCGCTTCCGCCGCGTGCTCAAAGCAGCCGCCGCAACGACGTCCCTGCAGCTTCCCCCAGATGCCGCCGAGCTGCTGGATGACCAGGAACTCACGCAGCGCACGTTCGTCATGTGGGACCTGATCCACGACCGCACCCACATGCGCGGCGACCTTCCCTTCGATCCGTTCATGATCAAGCAACGGATGCCGTTCTTCCTCTACTCGCTCGAGGAGCTCCGCTGCGACCTGACGGCTTTCCGCGAATCCGTCCGGATCGAAAAGGACGAGGATGCCTCCCCGGACGCCCGGCGCCACGCGAAGCTCGTGCAGTACGCCGTCATCTTCGACCGCATCTTCCGCTTCGCGATCACCGGCAACCGGGTCCGCAACTACGACGGACTGGGCGGCCAGCTCCTCTTCGCCTGGATGCACCAGCACCACGTCCTGCACTGGACCGACAGCAAGCTCAGCATCGACTGGGACGAGGCGGCCGACGTCGTGATCGAGCTCGGTGCCCGGATCGAAGAACTGTACTGGCGCTCGATCGACCGCCCAAGGCCGCCCACTGGCTTGCAGCGTATAAGCTCATTTCCGGTACGGTCACTCCGCACCCGGCTTCGGTCTGGGCGAAGGGCCCGGAGGCACTGCCGCTCGACGGGCCGCCCCGCGGCCTCACAGACCAGGTCCTCGACGACGAATTCCCCTGTCCATGTTCTACGAAGCACTGGAGAAGAAAATGCGTCCGATCATCGAATCAACCACCGGTATCACCGGGCAGACCGCAACCTCATGACGGGCGGACCGCTGACTGTCGTCGTCACAGGTGGCAGCAACTCTTCCGGCATCGCCGTGGCCCGCGCCTTCGCGCTGGCCGGGCACCGGGTCTTCACCATCGGCTCAAACGAGGCCCGCATCGAGGCTGCAGCGGCCGAAGCGGGCGACGACGTCACTCCCTCGTATGCGATCTTTCCCGGCTTGAGTCCGTGCGCGAACTCGCCTCGGAGATCCACGGGAGCACGGAAAGGGTCGACGGCGTCATCCATCTGGTGGGAGGGTGGCGCGGAGCCAAAGGAATCGAAGACCAGCCGGACGAAGACTGGGCCGCCCTTGAGCAAAGCGCCATCACCACCCTGAGGAACGTCTCCAGGGTCTTCTACAAGGATCTCGGCTCTTCCCCCACGGGCCGTTTCGCCATGGTGAGTTCGACGGCGGTCGCCGCACCTACCGCCGGGGCCGCCACCTACGCGGCGGCCAAGGCTGCCGCGGAGACCTGGACCCTGGCCGTGGCTGACGGTTTCCGCCGCGATCAATCAGGAAACAAGGACGAACCAACGGAGCAGCACAGCGCCGCCGTCGTCTTCGTGGTGAAGTCGCTCCTGGACGCGGCGATGCGGCGGGAGCACCCGGAGCGGAAATTCCCCGGGTACACGGACGTCGAGGACTTGGCGGCGGCCGCCGTCGGGCTCTTCGACAAGCCTGCAGCGGAACTGAACGGACAGCGCTCCTCCTGGCCAAATAGACTGAAAGCGTGAATGAACAAGTGACGAGCACTACAGAAGAATTCCCGGCTGCCCTCGACACGGAAGCCGTTGGGCGCCTCCACGATCCCTCCGTCCGCGGTTTCGCCTCGGACAACTACTCAGGCGTCCACCCTGAAATCCTGGCGGCCCTGGCCGCAGCCAATGGCGGCCACCAGGTCTCTTACGGGGAGGACCAGTACACGGAGCGGCTCCAGGAAGTCATGGAGGAGCACTTCGGCGCAGGCATCGAATGCTTCCCCGTCTTCAACGGGACTGGCGCGAACGTGTTGTCCCTGCAGTCGCTGCTGCCGCGCTGGGGTGCGGTCATCTGCGCATCGACCGCCCACATCAACATGGACGAGAACGGCGCACCGGAGCGGATCGGCGGCATCAAGCTTCTCCAGGTCCCGACGTCGGACGGCAAGCTGACCCCGGAATTGATCGACCGCGAAGCGTGGGGCTGGGGCGACGAACACCGCGCGCAGCCCCTGGCCGTCTCCATCACGCAGACCACGGAGCTCGGCACGTGCTACACGCCGGAAGAAATCCGGGCGATCGCCGACCACATCCATGCCAAGGGCATGAAACTGCACATGGACGGCGCCCGGCTCGCCAATGCTGCCGCCCACCTTGGCGTGCCCTTGCGGACGTTCACCCGCGACGCCGGCGTCGACATCTTGTCCTTCGGCGGCACCAAGAACGGGCTGCTGTTCGGCGAAGTGGTGGTCGCCCTGAATCCCGAGGCCGCCCACGGGCTGAAGTTCCTGCGCAAGATGAACATGCAGCTGGCCTCCAAGATGCGCTTCATCTCGGTCCAGTTCGTCGCGCTTCTGGAGTCCGGGCTGTGGCTTCGCTCAGCGGAACACGCGAATGCCATGGCCTCACGGCTGCGTGCGGCGGTCGACTCCATCGAGGGCGTGGAGCCTACCCAGGCCACGGAGTCCAACGGCGTCTTCGCGGTACTGCCCGCCGGCGTCGCCGATCGCCTCCGCTCCTCCTTCAAGTTCTACGACTGGAACGAAGCGAACCGGGAGGTGCGCTGGATGTGTTCCTTCGACACCACCGAAGAGGACATCGATTCCTTCGTTGCCGCAATCAAGCGCGAACTGGCCGCGGCATAGGCCGCAGGACGGGGCGGCGTGGCTTCAAGGTTTCGCCGCCCCGGACACATAATCTGCGAAGGTGAACGCACTCGCACAGGTTCCCGCGGATTTCTTGCATGCGTTGGGAACGCTACGAAAAGCAAAGTGCCGGAGCGAGCTGCGGCTCGCGGAAATCCCGGCGCCCTCCCGCTTGGCCCCTACGCCGTTGCCCTGGGGCAGAGGTATTCAGCCGGTCGACGCGTCCCGGCCGGACCCCGGTCCATGGCCCCGCCGCCATGGCATTTTCCAGCGAAAACACACCGGGTTCCCCCGGCGCGGCCGACGACGAAGACGACGAGCTTGCAACAGGCCGGTTCATCTTGCTCCATGATCCCGACGGCTCGGCTGTATGGGACGGCGAATTCCGGATCGTCACCTATATCCGCGCCCAGCTGGAAGCCGACATGGGCAATGACGCCATGCTCGGTTCCGTTGCGTGGACATGGCTCGTGGACTCCCTGGAGAACCATTCAGCCCAGTACCGGGCGGCTGGCGGAACGGCCACGCGCATCCTGTCCGAGAGCTTCGGCACGTTGGCCGAAAGACCTGAAACCATCGACATCGAACTCCGCGCCTCATGGACACCAGCGTCTTCCGATGTCCAGGCCCATCTGGAGGCATGGTGCGATATGGTCTGCACGTTCGCGGGGCTCCCTCCCCTGCCTCCCGGTGTCACGCCCTGCCAAATCGGCGGCTCACATGAAGCCTGTGAAGGTGTGCTGGAGCCCTTGGCCGGACCGGCCGGGCACAGAGTCGGTAAACTGAAGGCACCATGACCCCTGAAAATCTGGAACCCACCACAGCCGGCGCTCCGGCTGCTGATCCCACACCACACATCACGGTAGACGGCTTCGAAGGCCGAATACCCGAGATCATCGATCTGGATGCCCCGCGCGAGGGGGTGCCGCTTGTCATCGACACCCTGTCCGGCCTGGAGCGGTGCGCCGCTGCCATCGCCGCGGGATCCGGCCCCGCCGGGGTCGACGCAGAAAGAGCCTCCGGCTTCCGCTACGGGCAGCGCGCCTTCCTCGTGCAGATCAGGCGCGACGGCGCAGGCACCTGGCTGATCGATCCCGAACCCTTCGATGACCTGAAAATCGTCAACGAGGCGCTGCGCGGCGTCGAGTGGATCCTGCACGCCGCGACGCAGGATCTTCCGTGCCTGGCCGAGCTTGGCATGTGGCCCGACAAGCTCTTCGACACGGAGCTCGCCGCACGCCTTGCCGGGCTGCCCCGCGTAGGCCTGGCGGCCGTCATAGAGCAGCTCCTGGGCTTCGGCCTCGCCAAGGAACACTCGGCCGCCGACTGGTCCACCCGCCCCCTCCCGGAACCCTGGCTGCGGTACGCGGCCCTCGACGTCGAGGTGCTCGCCGAACTGCGCGAAGAACTGATCGAACTCCTGGAAGCGGATGGCAAGCTGGATTTCGCCGAACAGGAATTCGCCGGAATCCTCGGAGCAGGCCTTCCCGCCCCGCGGGTGGACCCGTGGCGCAAGACCTCCGGACTGCACCAGATCCGTGACCGCCGCCAATTGGCTGCCGTGCGCGAACTTTGGTACGAACGGGATCAGCTCGCTCGGAAACGGGATGTTGCTCCCAGCCGCCTCATTCCCGACTCCGCCTTGGTCGCCGCCGCCAAGGCCATGCCACAACCGTTCCGCAGCTCCTGGCCACCAAAGGTTTCCACGGACGGGCGGCACAGCGCGAAGCACCACGCTGGCTGCGCTGCATTGCCGGCGCGAGGACCACCGACGACCTTCCGCCGCTCCATCTTCCAACCAACGCTCCCCCGCCGCCTCGTGTCTGGACAGACCGCGATCCCGAAGCCGCGGCCCGGCTCGGGACTGCCCGGCCCCGGCTACAAGAGGCCGCGGATCGGCTCAAGCTTCCCGTGGAAAACCTGCTCACCCCGGATTACATGAGGCGCGTGCTGTGGCGGCCGCCGTCGGACATCACCGTGGAGTCCGTGTCGGAAGAGCTGCGCGCCCTTGGCGCCCGCGAGTGGCAAATCGCCATCACGGCGCCGATCCTCACCGAGGCGTCACTGAATCCGCAGCCGTTGCCCCCAAGGAGCCCAAAGAGCCGCGGACCCCGGCGTCCAAGGAACGGACCCCGGCGCCTTAAAGCGGGGTTCCCGCGTCTCGGCCCAACCCCCGCTCACAAACAAGCCCTCCCGGCCCGACCCCCGCTCAGTGACGTGAGCGAGGGTCCGCCGGAAACCCGTCATACGTGAGCGAGGATCGGACCAAAGGCAGTCATATGTGAGCGGGATCTCCTTGCGCGCTAAGTTACTGGCGAGTAACATGGCGGTAAATGACACCGGCTTCCCCCGTGAGGGCTGTCCGGCATCCATGTCTCAACGAGGAGTCACACATGAGCCAAACCGGGAACAGCGCCAAGCCGAGGACAGTCCGCGACGTCGTTTTCGTTGACGGTGTCCGGACGCCATTCGGCAAAGCGGGCGACAAGGGCATCTATGCAGGCACCCGCGCCGACGACCTCGTGGTCAAGTGCATCCGGGAACTGATGCGACGCAACCCGGGCTTGCCCGCCGAACGCGTTGACGAAGTCGCCATCGCCGCCACGACGCAGACCGGCGACCAAGGCTTGACCATCGGCCGCACTGCGGCCTCCTGGCCGGCCTCCCCGCAGCGTGCCCGGCTTTGCGATCGACCGCATGTGTGCCGGAGCAATAACCGCGGTCACGACGACGGCGAGCGGCATCGGTTTCGGCGCGTACGACGTCGTGATCGCCGGCGGCGTGGAGCACATGGGCAACCACCCCATGGGTGCGGGCGCGGATCCCAACCCCAGGTTCATGTCCGAGCGGATCGTCGATCCAGCCGCCCTGAACATGGGCAACACCGCCGAGAACCTGCACGACCGCTTCCCGGCGATCACCAAAGAGCGAACCGACGCCTACGCAGCGGCGTCCCAGGCAAAGCTTGCCGCCGCCTACGGCAAGGGACAGATCCAGCCCGACTTGGTCCCGGTCGCCACCATCAAGCCCGGACAAGGCTGGACAGTGAACACCGTCGATGAGCCGCCGCGGCCCGGGACCACCGTTGAAGACCTCGCGGAGCTGCGTACGCCGTTCAGGGCCCATGGCCGGGTCACCGCAGGCAACGCGGCCGGCTTGAACGACGGCGCGACGGCGGCAGTCCTGGCCTCCGCGGAGGCTGCCGAAGAGCTCGGCCTGTCCGTGAAAATGCGCCTGGTCTCCTATGCTTTCGCGGGGGTCGAACCCGAGGTCATGGGTATCGGCCCGGTCCCGGCCACTGAGAAGGCCCTCAAGAACGCCGGACTCGGCATCGGGGACATCGACCTTTTCGAGATCAACGAGGCCTTCGCGGTTCAGGTCCTGAGCTTCCTGGACCACTTCGGAATCGCCGACGACGACCCTCGCGTCAACCGCTACGGCGGAGCGATCGCCGTCGGGCATCCCCTCGCGTCATCCGGCGTTCGGCTCATGAATCAACTGGCCCGCCAGTTCGAGGAAGACCCGTCCGTCCGGTACGGCATCACCACCATGTGCATCGGTTTGGGAATGGGTGCCACAGTAATCTGGGAGAACCCGCACCACCCCGACTACAACAGCTACAACAGCTACAACAGCGAGACCGAGACCGCCGTCGAGACCGAGAGCAAGGGAGCCGCAGCATGAGCGCCGCAGAATTCCAGAAACTGGCCGGACTGTTCCCGGACGAGACCGTGACCCACTCCTACGTTCAGGACATCGAACTCCCCGGCAACGCCGGAACGTTCGCCCTGATCACCCTCGACAACGGCCTGGACCACACCAAGCCCACCACCCTCGGACCGAATACCCTCGTCGAGCTCGGGACGGTACTTGAAGGCCTCAAGGATCGCGCTGCGCGCGGCGAGATCGTCGGCGTCGGCGTCACAGGCAAGCCATACTTCCTGGTGGCCGGCGCGGACCTCTCTGCGGTCAAGCGACTCGAAGAGCGGGAACACGGCCTGTGGATGGCGCAACTGGGCCACGATGTCTACGCGACGCTCGCCGATCTGGGTGTTCCCAGCTTCGCCTTCATCAACGGCCTCGCGCTCGGAGGCGGCCTCGAAATCGCCCTCCAGTCCACGTACCGCACGGTCTCGACGGGTGCCGGCGCCCTCGCTTTGCCCGAAGCCTTCATCGGGCTCGTCCCTGGTTGGGGCGGCGTCTACATCCTGCCGCGACTCATCGGCCCGGAAAACGCCGTCAAGGTCATGATCGAGAATCCGCTGAGCAACAACCGCACGCTCACCGGTCCCCAGGCTTTCCAGCTGGGCATTGCCGACGCGATCTTCGAACCCGCGGATTTCGTGGAGCAGTCCATTGCCTGGGCCGCGAAAGTGATCGCGGGCGAGGCCGTCCCGGATCGGAGCAACTCCGTGGACCCGGAGGACCCCTCGGTTGTCGAACGCTGGGCCGGCGCTGTGGCGGCGGCCGTGCGTTCGTGGAAGCCAAAACGTCAAACGCATCACCGGCTCCGGCCAAGGTGCTGGATATCCTCGAGGCCAACCGGACCATGGGCAAGGCGGATTCCGCGGCCTGGAATGCGAGACGCTCGCAGAGTTGATGCAGACGGACGAGTTCCGCTCCACCGTCTACGCCTTCCTGGACCTCGTGCAGAAACGGTCCAAGCGGCCTGCAGGTGCGCCCGACCGCAAGCTCGCGCGCCCGGTGACGAAGATCGGCGTCGTCGGTGCCGGCCTGATGGCGAGCCAGCTCGCCCTGCTGTTCGCGCGCCAGCTCAAAGTGCCCGTGGTCCTGACGGACATCGACCAGGAACGCGTGGACAAGGGAGTTGCTTACGTCCATGCGGAGGTGGACAAGCTGCTCGGCAAGAAGCGGATCAGTTCCGACGCCGCGAACAGGACCAAGGCCCTCGTCAGCGGCTCCGTCTCCAAAGAGGCATTCGCCGACGCAGACTTCGTCATTGAAGCAGTTTTCGAAGAACTCAACGTCAAGAAGCAGGTCTTCGCCGAAGTGGAGGCCATTGTCTCCCCCGAGTGCATCCTCGCTACCAACACGTCCTCGCTGTCCGTGACGGCGATGGCTGAGGATCTGCAGCACCCGGAACGCCTGGTCGGGTTCCACTTCTTCAACCCCGTCGCCGTCATGCCGCTCCTGGAGATCGTGCGTGCTCCGAAGACCGACGACGCCGTGCTGGCCACCGCGTTCGAGCTCGCCAAGGGATTGAAGAAGACAGCCGTGCTGGTCAAGGACGCCGCCGCTTTCGTTGTCAACCGGATCCTGCTGCGACTCATGGGCGAAGTCATTGCCGCGTTCGACGAAGGGACGCCGGCGGACGTCGCCGATTCGGCGCTTCGCCCCATGGGCCTGCCGATGAGTCCGTTCACCCTCAGCGCGATGGTGGGCCTTCCGGTCGCCCAGCACGTCCAGGAATCGCTGCATGCTGCCTTCGGCGAGCGTTTTGCGGTATCCCAGAACCTGCAGAAGTTGGTTGACAACGGCGTGAAGTCACTCTGGGCCCGGGTCCTGACGGACAGCCGGTCATCCCGGCCGACACGTTGGCACTCATGTCCTTCGGCACCACGCCGTCCACTTCCGAGGAGGTCCTTCGTCGCACGCAGGACGCCCTGGCCGAGGAAATCGGACTCATGCTGTCCGAAGGCGTGGTGGCCGGGCCTGAAGACATTGACCTCTGTGTCATCCTCGGCGCCGGCTGGCCGATGTTCCTGGGCGGCATCACACCGTATCTGGATCGGGTGGGCGCCTCCGAGCGTGTCAACGGCAAACGCTTCCTGGCTCCCGGGATCGCGTCGAAGCCGGCCGCCGGGTAGCGTTCCGGCGTCAAGAACCGGCAGGCTCCGGGCAAGGCCGCCCAATGCGCGCACCAGTTCGGCGAAGGCTTCGCTTGGGTGGTTTTCCGAGACGATGCGCGCGTTGGGAGGCTCGCCCCACAGTCCGCGGAAGTCCGCCACGGTGGTTCCGATGAGCTTGGGGGCCGCCGTCTCGACGTGCACTGTGGCCGTGCGGGTGCTGTACCTGGCAGTGCGTGCGGCGACGGACGCCGCGAAGTAGTCGTGGATGTGCGCCACGTAGCCTTGGCCGTACTTTCGGTGGAACTCGAAATAGAAGCGCAGCATATCGCTGAGGTGCCGCACGAGTTCGTTGGACGCAGTACTGCGCCGTCCCTCCGGCTGCTCCGGGAGGACAAGTTCCGGCTCCGTGCAACCCGCCTCGGCAGCCAAGGCCGCCACGTGCCCGGGTGTCAGTTCGATCCGTTCCGTGGTCTCCAAGGCGCACACCACCGGAAGGCATTCCTCGGGAAGTCCGGAGAAGGCCGCAAACACCTCGGCGGCTGCGTGCGGATCAACGTGGGTGTTCCACTCGGCGGTGGGCGTCGTGTTGCCCTGGTAGTAGTAGCTGCCACCCATGATCACGACGCCGCGCAGCAGCTCCGGCAGCCGCGGCTCGGCCGCAGGGCGAGGGCAAAGTTGGTGAGGGGCGCCGTCAACAGGGCGGTCAGCTCCCCGGCCGTGACCGGGCCGCTTCGACCCAAAGCTCGACGGCGTCGACGCCGTTCAGTTGTCCGCGCGGTTCCGGTAGCTCGGCGTAGCCCACGCCTTGGGGACCGTGGGTTTCCGGCGTGGTGGTCAGCGGGATCCGCAGCGGAGCCCGGGCCCGATGGCAACGGGCACGTCAGGGCGGCCACACAACTCGAGCAGGGACAGGTTGTTGCGTGCCACCTGCTCCGCCCCGACGTTGCCCGGAGTGCTGCTCACTGCGACGAGTTCCACCTGCGGCTGGCTGCACAGGTAGGCGAGGGCCAGGGCGTCGTCGATTCCTGTGTCGCAGTCCACCAGCAAGCTCACGGATTCGCGCCGGCCTGCAGCCGCTGCCTGCTCCCCGCTCATGGAACGCTCCTTAGAAAAGGGCTACCTTGGGCGTGCGCGGGAAGATGTCGTCCATTTCGGCACGTTCTTCCGCCGTGGGCACCCAGCGCACGGCTTTCGCGTTTTCTGCGATCTGCTCCGGGCTGGTGGCTCCCGCAATGACGCTGCTGACTGCGGGCTGGGCGGCCAGCCAGGAGAAGGCCAGCTGCAATTCGTTCAGGTCCCGCTCCTTGGCGAATTGGCTGAACCTGCCCAACTGGACCCAGTCGGCGTCGTGGACCATGTTGGTCCGCGTGTGGCTGAGGCGCGATCCTTCCGGGGCGCTGCCTGGAGCATACTTGCCCGTCAGGAGCCCGTTCGCCAGGGGGAAATACGGCAGGACACCGAGCCCGAAAGCCTGGGCGGCCGGAAGGACTTCGAGTTCCGCGCGGCGGTCCAGAAGGTTGTAGTGGTTCTGCGTCGAAATGAACCGTGCACCGCCCTGTATCCGTGCGACGTATTCGGCTTCGGCGATCTGCCACCCAGCACGGTTGGAATGGCCGAGGTACCGGACCTTGCCGCTTGTGACGAGGTCATCGAGGGCTGCGAGGGTCTCGTCAACCGGGGTGAGGGGGTCCGGGGTGTGGTACTGGTACAGGTCAATCCAGTCCGTGCCGAGGCGGCGCAGCGATGCCTCGGCTGCTTGGATGATATAGCGGCGCGATCCCCGGGCGCCGAAATCGTTGCCGTTGGCGCCGTGCATGTCCATGCCGAATTTCGTGGCCACGACGGCGTCGTCCCTGCGACCTTTCAGGGCGACGCCCAGCATGGTCTCGCTGAGGCCGGGCTCCCGGCCGTAGACGTCTGCAACATCGAAAAGCGTCACTCCGGCGTCCAAGGCGGCGTGCACTACCGCGTTGGTACCCTCCTGCGATTCAGTGGCCGTATTGGCCCGCCCGAGATTGTTGCACCCCAAACCGACTACTGAGACGGTCAATCCGGAATTTCCAAGACGGCGATATTCAGTCATGGTTTCACCCTACAACGACCGCGGGGGCGGGTCCGCCGCTCAGGATCCGAAGGCGATTCCCGCCTCTTCCATCGCATCGTGCAACTGGGCCATGACCTTGGGTCCCATGCCGTGCAGGGCCGCGACCCGTCGCTCGCCGAACTCGGCGAGTTGTTCCAGGGTTTCCAGACCTTCGTGGGCGAGTGCCCTTCGTGCGGGAGCGGACAAGCCCTTGGGCAGCGGAGTGTGTCCGGGCCAGTTGCTCTTGGGCGCCATGCGTGTCCCTTCGAAGCGGTGATGTGGTCCTTAGAGGGTAAAGCCCGCGCCCGTTTTCGGCGAGTGTTTTACTTTGAATGCGGTGGGTTCGGCATGGGGCGCCGCCGCGATGCTCAGCTTGGTGAAGTCCAGGTCTTCTCCCCTGATGCACACCTTGATGGCGTTGACGGCCTTGTTGACATCCGGGCACAGGCAGAAAATGTTGAGCTTCGAGTCGCTGATATCGGATCGATCCACGGTACCCAAACCGCGCCAGGCTAGTTCGCTCGTCAGCGCGGCCTTCGCCTTGCGTTCAAGGTAGCGGTCGCGGTCGGTACCGTCCTTTGTCTTGAGCGCGATCTGAGCGACCACCCAAAACTGCTCGGTCTCGGGAATCTCCGCGTAGCCGTCTTCTTCGCATTGCGCGGCAAAGGCCGTCATGAGGCCTTCGACGGCGGATTCGTCGTCGACGTCGGTTTCGTCAGTGCTGCTCTGGTGTCCTACGACCCCGTGGTTGATGACGAACTGCTTGAATTCGTCGTCATACCAAGCTTCCCGGAAATGCAGGACCGCTTCGTCGTCGCGCTTATAGGTGCGGATGATGCCGCTCATGCCTGTCCTTTTCTGAACCACTCCGGGCAAGTGCTGTTCGGACCTGTGCCGTCGAAGGGTGCCTGTTTGTTGGATACTGCCTTGAACAGGCGGTTCACAGTTTGGGGAGACTGCCTGTGCTGGGGTGTTCTTGTCCTGGCAGGGGCCGCGCGAAAGGCACCTTTGTCCCCAGGACCTGCGCGACGACGTCGTGCGTTATCTGTTGGGCGGTAAGGCCCACGCGCTCAAGGACTTGGCTCCTGGTTCCATGGTCGAGGAATTCGACCGGAAGCCCCACTTCGTTGAGGGCCGTGTCCACGCCGGCCGCGCGCATCTCCTGGCGGATCCGGGAGCCGACGCCGCCTGCCCGGACACCGTCTTCGATGCAGATCACCAAACGGTGCCGGGCAGCGAGGGCGATGATGGACTTGCGTACAGGCAGGACCCACCGCGGATCCACCACGGTGGAACTGATGCCTTGGGATCCGAGCCGGGACGCGACGTCGAGGGCGAGTTCGGACATCGCGCCTACGCTGACAACCAGGACATCGTTCTCGGTAGAGCCTTCGGGGCGGCGCGCGAGCACGTCGACGCCGTCGGAAAGCCGTTCGATCGCTTCGATCTCGCTTCCCACGCTGCCCTTGGAGAAGCGCACCACGCTGGGCGCGTCGGCGATGGCAACCGCTTCGCGAAGTTCTTCCCGCAGGCGGCTGGCATCCCGCGGAGCCGCGAGGTGCAGCCCTGGAACGATCTGGACCATCGCCATGTCCCACATGCCGTGGTGGCTGGCCCGTCCGGGCCCGTCACGCCGGCGCGGTCCAACACGACCGTCACTCCGGCTTTGTGCAGGGCGACGTCCATGAGGAGCTGGTCGAAAGCACGGTTCAGGAACGTCGCGTAAACGGCGACGACGGGGTGCAGTCCACCGAAGGCCATGCCTGCGGCCGAGGTGAGGGCGTGCTGTTCGGCGATCCCGACGTCGATCACTCTTTCAGGGTGCCGTTCAGCGAACTTGTGCAACCCGACGGGGATCAGCATGGCTCCGGTGATACCGACGATGTCTTCGCGCTCATCGGCGATGTCCGCGATTTCCTCAGCGAACACAGATGTCCACGAGCGGGCTCCACCCGCTTCGGTGGGTTCGCCGGTTTCGGGATCGATGATCCCGACGGCGTGGAACTGGTCCGCCTCATTGGCGAGGGCAGGCGCGTAGCCGTGCCCCTTTTCAGTCATGGCGTGGACGATCACCGGGCCGCCGTAATTACGGGCGGTAGTCAGCGCGTGCTCAAGGGCACGCATGTTGTGGCCGTCGACAGGGCCGATGTACTTCATGCCGAGGTCTTCGAACATGCCTTGCGGAGCCCACCAGTCCTTGATGCCCTTCTTCATGGCATGCAGGCTCCTGTAGGTGAACTGGCCGATCGGGCCGCCGCTTTGGAGTTTCTTCTTCCACCAGTCCAACACCACTTCATAGGTGGGGGCTGCCCGGAAGGAATCGATCGTGGGGCGCAGCGAAGCGAGGTAGTCGGCAAGACCGCCGACCGTCGGGGCATAGGAGCGGCCATTGTCGTTGACGACGATCACCACGCGTCGCCGCTTGTCGGCGGCGATGTTGTTGATTGCCTCCCAGGCCATGCCGCCCGTCAGCGCACCGTCTCCGACGACGGCGACAACGCAGCGGTCGCCCTCGCCGGTCAACTGGCGGGCACGGGAGATACCGTCGGCCCAGGACAAAGAGGAGGACGCGTGGGAGCTTTCCACGATGTCGTGCTCGGACTCGGCACGATCGGGGTAGCCGGACATGCCACCTTGCTGCCGGAGGGTGCTGAAGTCCTGCCTGCCGGTCAGCAATTTGTGGACGTAGGACTGATGGCCGGTGTCGAAAACGATGCTGTCGCGCGGCGAATCGAAGACCTTATGGATGGCCATGGTGAGTTCCACCACGCCAAGGTTCGGTCCAAGGTGACCACCCGTTTGGGCGACGTTGGTGATGAGGAAAGTCCTGATCTCGCCTGCAAGCTGCTCCAGCTGCTGACTGGTGAGCTTGCTCAGGTCCTGCGGGTTCCGGATTGTCTCCAAAAGTCCCAACGGCCCCTCCTTAGGGTGGTTGACGTGCTATACAACTCTAACGCCTTGGCCGGAACCAAGCCGCAGGAAAGGCTACAGCCCCGGCCGGTCGATGACCAGCCGGGGCTGTAGCTTTTGCCTTTGGCGCAGGCGGAGCCCGCGCCGGTATCGGCTAGTGGGCCGAGATTTGGCGCAGAACGTACTGCAGGATGCCGCCGTTGCGGTAGTAGTCCGCTTCGCCCGGCGTATCGATACGCAACACGGCGTCGAAGGACTTGGTGCTGCCGTCCTCGGCCGTTGCCGTGACCTTGAGCGTCCGCGGCGTGGTGCCGTTGTTCAGCTCGGTGACGCCCTCGACCGAGAACGTTTCCGTGCCGACCAGGCCGAGCGACGCAGCCGATTCGCCGGCCGGGTACTGCAGCGGGAGGACGCCCATGCCGATGAGGTTGGAGCGGTGGATGCGCTCGTAGCTTTCGGCGATGACAGCCTTGACGCCAAGCAGCGCGGTTCCCTTGGCAGCCCAGTCACGGGACGAGCCGGAGCCGTACTCCTTGCCGGCCAGGACCACCAGCGGGGTGCCGGCTGCCTGGTAGTTCTGGGCAGCGTCGTAGACGTAGGCCTGGGGGCCGTCCGCCTGGGTGAAGTCGCGGGTGAAGCCACCCTCGACGCCCGCACCGTCGTTGAAGTCAGCGAGCAGCTGGTTCTTGATGCGGATGTTCGCGAAGGTTCCGCGGATCATGACCTCGTGGTTGCCACGGCGCGAACCGTAGGAGTTGAAGTCCTTGCGCTCCACGCCGTTGGCCAGAAGGTACTGGCCTGCCGGGGTGTCCGACTTGAAGGAACCGGCCGGGGAGATGTGGTCGGTGGTGACGGAGTCGCCGAGCTTCAGCAGCACGCGGGCTCCGGCGATGTCCGTTACCGGTTCCGGCTGCGCCTTCATGCCTTCGAAGTACGGGGCTTCCGCACGTAGGTGGACTTGGCGTCCCAGGCGAAGGTGTCGCCTGCCGGAGTGTCGAGTGCCTTCCAGCGGTCGTCGCCGTCGAAGACGCCCTCGTAGCCGCGGGCGAACATTTCCTTGTCGATCGAGGAATCGATGACCTTCTGGACCTCGACCGGGTTCGGCCAGATGTCCTTCAAGAAGACGTCGTTGCCGTCCTGGTCCTGGCCCAGCGGATCGGCGTCGAAGTCGAAGTCCATGGTTCCGGCCAGGGCGTAGGCGATGACCAGCGGCGGGGAGGCCAGGTAGTTCATCTTGACGTCCGGGTTGATGCGGCCTTCGAAGTTGCGGTTGCCGGAGAGGACAGCCGAGACGGAAAGGTCATTGGCCTGGATGGCCTCGGAGATTTCGGCGTCGAGCGGTCCAGAGTTGCCGATGCAGGTGGCGCAGCCGTAGCCCACGATGTAGAAGCCGAGCTTCTCCAGGTAGGGGGTCAGGCCGGACTTCTCGTAGTAGTCGGTGACAACCTTGGAGCCGGGAGCAACCGAAGTCTTGACCCACGGCTTGGACGTGAGGCCCTTGTCGACGGCGTTGCGGGCGAGCAGCGCGGCGGCAAGCATCACCGACGGGTTGGACGTGTTGGTGCAGGACGTGATCGAAGCGATCGAAACGGCACCGTGGTCCAGTTCGAATTCGCGGCCGTCAGCTGTTGTGACGCTCACCTTGTTCGACGGACGACCGTTGGACTTCGGGCCGTGTCCGTGCGGCGCGACGTCGGACAGGTGCGTCGCGGTGGCGGTGAACGACGGCGAATCGGAGGCCGGGAAGCTCTCGTCGATCGCTTCGTCCAGGCTTCCGTCGGCCAGGTCTTCCTTCACGTAGTTGCGCAGGTCCTCGCGGAACTGCGCCTTGGACTCGGTGAGGATGATCCGGTCCTGGGGACGCTTCGGGCCCGAGATCGAGGGAACAACCGTGGACAGGTCGAGCTCGAGGTACTCGGAGAACTTGATCTCGTGCGAGGGATCGTGCCAGAGGCCCTGTTCCTTCGCGTAGGCCTCGACCAGGGCGACGTTCTGCTCGGAGCGGCCGGTGAGGCGCAAGTACTCGAGGGTGACGTCGTCGATCGGGAACATCGCTGCCGTTGAGCCGAACTCCGGGCTCATGTTGCCGATGGTGGCGCGGTTGGCCAACGGCACGGCCGCAACGCCTTCGCCGTAGAATTCCACGAACTTGCCGACCACGCCGTGGTTGCGCAGCTGCTCGGTGATGGTCAGGACGACGTCCGTGGCGGTGGCGCCGGCGGGGATGGAGCCGGTGAGCTTGAAGCCGACAACGCGCGGGATCAACATGGAAACGGGCTGGCCAAGCATGGCGGCCTCGGCTTCGATGCCGCCAACGCCCCAGCCGAGCACGCCCAGGCCGTTGACCATGGTGGTGTGGGAGTCCGTGCCGACGCAGGTGTCCGGGTAGGCGCGGAGGACGCCGTCAACCTCGCGGGTCATGACGGTGCGTGCCAGGTATTCGATGTTGACTTGGTGGACGATGCCGGTTCCCGGGGGGACAACCTTGAAGTCGTCGAAAGCAGTCTGGCCCCAACGCAGGAACTGGTAACGCTCGCCGTTGCGCTGGTATTCGATCTCCATGTTGCGCTCAAGCGCGCCGGAGTTGCCGAAGGCATCGATCTGCACGGAGTGGTCGATGACCATCTCAGCCGGAGCCAGCGGGTTGACGCGCTTGGGGTCGCCGCCGAGGTCCTTGATGGCTTCACGCATGGTGGCAAGGTCAACCACACAGGGAACCCCGGTGAAGTCCTGCATGATGACTCGGGCCGGGGTGAACTGGATCTCGGTGTCTGGCTGGGCATCCGGGTCCCAGCCGGCCAGGGCGCGGACGTGGTCGGCCGTGATATTGGCGCCATCTTCCGTCCGCAGGAGGTTTTCAAGCAATACCTTAAGGCTGAACGGAAGGCTGTCTGCGCCCTCAACGGAGTTCAACCGGAAAATTTCATAATCGGTGCCGGCTACATTCAGTACGCCTTTGGAACCGAAGCTGTCCACAGTGCTCATGGCAGGACTCCTCTCGCAACAGCTTTCATCTTTGTCGCGTGGTTGACCGCTAGCTAGTTAGGCAAACCTAATCTGAGCGACTGCCGGCCGGTGGAGAAGTGAAGCGCGACGTAGGACTTCTCCCCCATCGTAGTGGCGCCTATGCCGCGGGCACCAGCAACGCAACGGTCTCCAGGTGGTGTGTGTGCGGATACAAGTCAAATGCCCGGAGGGATTCGAGGCGCCATCCGCCGTTCCGGAAGTACCCCAGATCACGCGCGAAGGAGGCCGGATCACACGACACATAGGCGATTGCGCGGGGCCCGGACTCGATGAGCTGGCTGACCACGGCCTTGCCGGCGCCGGCCCGCGGCGGGTCGATCACCAAGGCGTCGAAGCTCCGGGGTCGCTGCCGGAGGACACGTTCCACCCTGCCCTGGACAATATCCACCTGGGTCTCTCCGTGCAGGTTCTTGCGGGCATCGCGGCTGGTCCCGGGCGATCCTTCGACGGACAGCACCGAACCGGTGATCCCCACGGCATCCGCCAAGGGCGCCGTAAACAATCCGGCTCCCGCGTAAAGATCGGCGACGGCCGATCCCGGAAGGAGGTAGCCGCCGTCGTGCAGGAATCCCGTCACCGCCCCCACCAGGGTCCCGGGCGCGTCCTTGTGGATCTGCCAGAACCCTTCTCCCGTCACCCGGTATTCGTGGCCGGCAGCCGATTCCTGGACCCACGTCCTGCCGCGCAACTGCAGGACGTCTCCACCCACGGGTCGAAGCTCGCCACTGAGACTTCTTGCGGGAGCTGGCCCAGGATCCGGTTGAGGCGCCGGGCGTCAGTACCCTCCTCCGGGGCGAGAAGGACGAGGGGACGCGATCCGTTGGCGGGCGCGGCCACTTCCACCCGCGAGATCCCCCGCAGATCGATGTCCCAAAGCCGCAACTCGTTGATGCCCGGCAGCGCCAAGGGCATCTCGTGGACTGGAATCACGACGTCGGAGCGGTGGGCATGCATCCCCAGCCGGCCACCGGGGGTGACGGCAAAGCTGGCACGGGTCCGCCAGCCGAGCCGGTATCGCCGTCGGATGCCGCAACACCGCCGGGGCCGCGTCACCGGCGGCCGCCGGCTCCACTTCGACATCGAGTTCGACGCCGGCGAGCCGCTTCAACTGTTCGGCGAGGACTTCGGACTTGAGCAGCCGTTGCCGTTCCAGTGTTACGTGCCCGAGTTCCGCGCCGCCCACGGGCGGACCGCCCTTGCGCCAGGCGGCAAGAGAGTCGGCGAGCGGCCAGAAATGGCGCGTCCGGTCGTCTGACGCTTCCAGGACGTCGACGACGTCGGCACGCCAGAAACGGGAAGACTCTCCTGCGTCGGTCAGCCGGACCCGGACCTTCTCCCCCGGGATGCCGTGCCGGACAAAAATAACCCGGCCTTCGTGCCGTGCGACAAAGTGGCCGCCATGGGCGATGGGGCCGACGTCCACCACCAGCTCCGTGGCAGCTCCGTCCTGGGCCGTGGGCGAGCTGGACTCGGTGTTGATCGGGTGGGTCATCAGGTATCCTGCAATGCCTTTGCTTCTTCGGAGGATTTCAATTGCCAGGGGACGCTGGCCACCATGACGCCGGGTTCAAAGTGGAGCCTGGCCTTGATGCGCAAGGCGGTCTGGTTGTGGACGAGCTGTTCCCACCACTTGCCGACGACGTATTCCGGGATGTAGACGACGATCAGGTCGCGCGGGGAATCGCGGCGCATGTTCTTGACGTAGTCCAGGATCGGCGTGACGGTTTCGCGGTACGGGCTCGCCAAAACGGTCAGCGGCACAGGGATGTCCAGCTTGTCCCAGGCCTCGACGGTGTGCGCGGTTTCCTCGTGGTCGATGTCGACGATGATGGCGTCCAGCCGGGACGGCCTCGACGCCCGCGCGTAGGCGAGGGCGCGCAGCACCGGTTTGCGGACGTGGGACACCAGGAGCACGGCATGGACCCGGGTAGGCAATGCACGCGGGGAAGAATCCTCGTCAACGGCCAGTTCCTTGGCCACGTTGTCGTAGTGGGCGCGGATGCTCCACATGATGAGGAACAGGACGAACATCGCGAGAAGGGCGATCCAGGCACCCTGTTCGAACTTGGTGATCAGCACGATGGTCAACACCAGCGCCGTCATGGCGAAGCCGAGCATGTTGATGGTGCGGGACTTCACGATCCTGAGGCGGAGGGCTTTGTCCTGCGCAAGTTTGAGTTCCCTGCCCCAGTGACGCACCATGCCCAACTGGCTCATCGTGAAGGAAATGAAGACGCCCACGATGTACAGCTGGATGAGCTTGGTGACATCGGCGTTGAAGGAAATGATGAGGACCAAGGCGCCGGCAGCAAGGGCGAGGACGCCGTTGCTGAAGGCCAGGCGGTCTCCGCGGGTCCGAAGCTGGCGGGGAAGGTAGCCGTCCTGGGCGAGGATGGACCCCAGGACCGGGAATCCGTTGAACGCCGTGTTGGAGGCGAAGACGAGGATGACGCCCGTCGCGGCGACAACAACGTAGAACGGGATGGACCCGGCGCCGAAGATCGTCTGTGCAATCTGGCTGATGGCAGGGTTCTGGATGTAGTCGTCCGGGAGCGGCTGGCCATGCAGGAGGAATTCCTTGGCCGGATCCAGCACGATGTGGACCTTGGTGGCATTGGCAAGGTAGATGATGCCCGCGAGCATGGCCGAGGCGATGACGCCGAGCAGCAAGAGCGTAGTGGCGGCGTTCTTGCTCTTGGGCTTCTTGAAGTTCGGCACACCGTTGCTGATGGCCTCCACACCGGTCAGTGCGGCTGCGCCGGAGGAGAAAGCCCGCAGCAGCAGGAACGCACCTGCCAGGCCCACGAGTCCCTGGTCGAATCCCTCTTGCGGGACGATGGTGAAGGCTGCAGAGGGAGCCTGGCCGAGTTGGCCCGTGGCCGCCTGGAAGATACCGACGGCCGTCATGCCCAGGATGGAGAACATGAAGATGTAGGTGGGAACCGCGAAGACACTGCCCGCTTCCTTGATTCCGCGCAGGTTGACGAGTGCCAGGACGATGACGCCGACTGTGGCGATGAGCGCCTGCTGCCCGTGCAGCGAGGGGATCGCCGTGGTCAGGTACGCCGCGGCGGAGGACATCGACACTGCGACGGTGAGGACGTAGTCCACCAACAACGCGGCGGCGACGGTCAGGCCAGCGAACTTCCCCAGGTTGACGTTGGCGATTTCGTAGTCGCCGCCACCGGAAGGGTAGGCGTGGACGTTCTGCCGGTACGAGGCAACAACCGTGAGCAAGACCACCATGACCGCGAGGCCTACGAGCGGCGAAATAGCCACGGCACTCACGCCCGCGAGGGCCAGCGTCAGCAGGATTTCGTCAGGGGCGTACGCCACGGAGGACAGGGCGTCCGAGGCGAAAATCGGCAGGGCAATGCGCTTGGGAAGCAGGGTGTGGGCCAGGCGGTCGTTCCGGAACGGCCGCCCCACCAACACCCGCTTCGCGGCGTTGAGAATTGTCAGCACTCCGCAAAGCTACTCTGAATCGAACGCGATGTCATGACGGCGGACTGGCTTCCGCGACTTGCCCCGGTAGAGTCTTACCGAGCGGCATGCATAAGAGTGAAGGAGAAACCGTGGCTCACTTTGTGATCATGGGTTGCGGACGAGTTGGCGCAACGTTGGCGCACACCTTGGAAGACGCCGGCCATTCGGTGGCAATCATCGACCAGGACGACCGTGCTTTCCGCCGCCTGCGCAGCGGGTTCACCGGCAGGAAAGTCACCGGCGTCGGCTTCGACCGGGACACCCTCAAGCAGGCAGGTTGCGAGGAAGCGTACGCCTTCGCCGCCGTCTCCAGCGGTGACAACTCCAATATCCTCGCCACCCGGGTAGCCCGTGAGACTTTCCATGTTTCGCATGTTGTTGCACGCATCTACGATCCCGGCCGCGCCGAAATCTACCAGCGCCTGGGCATCCCCACGGTAGCCGCCGTGCGCTGGAGCGCGGACCAGGTCCTGCGCCGGATCCTGCCTGAGCAACACTTGGCGGGCGACTACCGCGAACCCTCGGGCCGGTTGGTTTTGTCCGAAGTGGACCTCGACCAAGGCTGGATCGGGCACCCGCTGACTGCCATCGAGGCAGCATCCGGAATCCGTGTCGCTTTCCTCACCCGTTTTGGAGAGGGCGTCCTGCCCCAGGCCGGAACGGCGTACCAGGAGGGCGACACCGTGCACGCCATGTTGAATCTGGACCGCAGCGCCGAGGTGGCGCGCATCCTTTCCAGCGCACCTGCCAAGGAGTCTGAGTGAAAGTCGTTATTGTCGGCGCGGCAGCGTCGGTTCATCGATCGCGCGTGAATTGCTCGCCCACAAACACGAGATCATGCTGATCGACCTCAAACCGGAGGTCATCGGTCGCAGCGGGCTCCGCGGGGCGCGCTGGCTCGTGGGCGACGCGTGCGAATTGAGCACGCTGCAGGAAGCGAAGCTGGAAGGGGCCGACGTCGTCGTGTCCGCGACCGGCGACGACAAAGTCAACCTCGTGGTGTCCTTGCTGGCCAAGACCGAATTCGGTGTGGGCCGCACGGTTGGCCGGGTCAACAATCCCAAGAACGACTGGATGTTCAACGATTCCTGGGGCGTCGACGTCGCAGTCAACACCCCGCAGCTCATGACGGCGCTCGTGGAAGAAGCCGTGGAAATCGGTGACCTCGTCCGCTTGCTGACCTTGCAGACGGGCGTCTCCTCACTCGTGGAATTCACCGTTCCCCACGACTCGCACATCATCGGCAGCACCGTGGGCGGCATCGAATGGCCCGAAGACGCCACCCTGGTGGCGATCCTTCGGGACCATGCGCCCATCACGCCGAGCCGCGACGACGTGATCGACGGCGGCGACGAGCTGTTCTTCGTCACCACCATTGCGGCTGAGGACGGCCTCAGGGGCTGCTTTCCCCGTCCGCCGCGGACCACGGCTCAGTTGACGTCGAAGAAGAGTTTTCGGATCAGTCCGACGACGACGGCTTCGACGGCTGAGGATCACGATCCGGCTTCTGGCCCGGCACCGGCCGGGTCAGAAGCCAGGCAATCCAGAGCCAAGGATGTATAGCGGAGCGCCCATGATCAGCCTCATGGTAGCGAGCGCGGCAAGGCCGGGTTCGCCCATGAAATACAGGGGCACCTGGACCACCAGCCGTAGTGCCAGGACGGCAATGACTACCCACGTGCCGATGGCGTAGGCCCGCAGGCGCTCCGGGTTCTTCCGCCATTCGAAGCCCTCGTTGCGGACGAATCCGAAAAGCAGGCCGGCGATCGGCCACTTGAGCAGGATCGACAGCACCATTCCGGCGATGTAGGCGATATTCGTATAGAAGCCCAGGACGTAGAAATCCTCGGCCTTGCCGGTGGTGTTCGCGAGCCAAGCGGAGATGGCGACGCCGGCGATCCCCGCAAGCGCCTGGGTCAACGGGCGCCGTTGGACAAGCCGGACTACGGTGAAGACGGCTGCCGCCGCGAGGGAGGCGATCAGGGACGCCGGAAGGTCGCGGGTGACCATGAAAGCGATCAGGAAGACGAGGCCTGGCACGATGCTCTCGGCTATGCCCTGGACACCCCGGCGGATTTGAGGATATCCACGTGCCCGTGGCTGTTGCGTTGGAGTCCGGCTTTCTCGGCATAGCCGGCGGCAATGTCCGCAATGCTCGGCCCCTGGGCGCCCTGCCTGGCCTCCTCGGCCGAGCCGGGCTCCTCCTCCGCTGGTTTTTCGTGGGGGCCGGATCCATTGGCGACGGTCATTGGTGCTCCTGCCGGGAGAGGATTTCGTAGCGCGGATTGAACATTGTGGGCATCCCGTCTTTCGGCGTGACCATGCCCTCGAGCCGCAGGACCGTCCCTGGTTCAATACCGGCACCTTGCGGCGCCCGAGCCAGATGACGCGGAGCCGGGTCAACGGACCGGTGTCGCCCCTATGCGCAATCCGGTCGACGACGATAGCCGAGAAGTGTGCTTGCTCATTGGCGGGCTGGTAGGTGACCGACTCGATGAAACCCGTGCAGTCGACCCTGCCCCGGACAGGGAGTTCAGTGAGGGGCAGGGACGCCGAGCTGCCATGGGCGGCAGCGGCACGCGCCGCTTTGTCAGCCAATCTGGGTGATCTCCGGGCCGCGTTCCGGCCGCTGAAGCTCCGGCGTTTCATGGGGAGCGCCGTGCTGGCCGGAGGCCACAGCATCCTTGGGAAGCTTCAGCTGAAGCAACTCGCGGGGCGGCATGGGTTGTCTCCGCGAATGACCACAACCTTGCGGAAGAGGTTCTCCAGTCCTTCGGCCGCTTTCCTGTCCAAGGCCGCGTTGCCGCCGATGACGCCACGGAGGAACCAGCGGGGTCCGTCCACGCCCATGAACCGGGCGGCCCGGAAGCCACGGCCGCCGTCGGCGGATTCGGTGGGAAGCTTGGCGATGAGTTCCGTGCCGAAGGTGCCGACGATCTCCTCGACTTCGCCTCCTTGGCTGGATACGGACTGGCCGATTTGTTCGCGGATCTCGTCCCACAGCCCTTCGGAGCGTGGCGCGGCAAATGCTTGGAGCTGGAGGCTCGAGCCATCGAGGTCCATGGTGACGGCCACTACCCGCTGGGTTGCTTCTTCGACTTCGAGGCGCAATTGAAGGCCCTCGGAAGGCTCGATCAGCAAGGCGCCAAGATCCACGTAGCCATCCTGGCTATCTATTTCGCTGGCATCCAATGGCCCCTTGGACAGGCGGAAGTCGCCCTTGGCGGCTCCACTGGCTACCGTGCCGGCGTCCTGCTGCGTCGTCGCGGCATTGGCCTGCTCAGTACCGTTGTCTTTCGGCTGCTCAGCCTTGGACTTCTTTCCGCGCCCAAAAAGCATCGGGTTGTCTCCTTAGTAGTGGTCTATCCCCAGTAAACCGCAGACTGCCCATCAACTCGCGGGCAGCATGGCAATCAGCTCCGTGCGGCGCCGATTGTCGAGGGTTGTTGCTAGCTCACGGCCGGCGCGAAGCCTCCGGTGGATCCAAAGCCGCCGGTGCCGCGCGAGGTGTCGGACAACTCCTCCACGGATACGAACTGCGCATACTCGACGCGCTGGATCACCATTTGAGCAATTCTATCGCCGCGCTTGAGTTCGATTGCGTGGTTTTGGTCGGTATTCAAAAGCGTCACGGAAATTTCACCTCGGTAGCCGGCATCAACCGTCCCGGGAGCGTTCACCACCGTGAGTCCGTGCTTGGTTGCCAGCCCTGACCGGGGGTGGATCAGCGCGACAAAGCCGTTCGGCAGTGCGATTGAGACGCCGTGGGAACAAGCTTCCGCTCACCCGGCGCAAGCGATACGTCCGCGCGGGCCCGAAGGTCCGCCCCGGCGTCACCGGGGTGGGCGTAGGACGGCGCTTCCAATCCGGCGTCGAGCATTTTCAGTTGGACCTGAAGGGTCGGCGCGCCGTATTCGGCGGAGGTGTCTGCTGGCTGGCTACTGCTGTCTCGTGGCTCACAGTCACACATTCTATCGCCCACGGAGTGCTTCCCCGGTTGCGGCTGCACGCCGGCCGCAGGGCATGAGGGGCGTTAATTCCCGGGGCACAGTCCCGATAAGCTGGTGGTATGCCTGAATCGACTGCTTCCGTACCCGCGCCGCACCATTCCTCGAGTGGAACGGGCGTCCTGTTTACGGAAAAGCTCTGGCCCTCCCCCTGGATTTGGATTGTGGTGGTCGGCTTGTCCGCCGCGGGCATCTTGATGTTCGCGCCGATCAGCATCACCGCGGGATTATCGCCGCGCTGGTCCTCTTTGCGATCATGACCACCATGCTGGTGTTGTCCACCCCGGCGATTGTGGTGGACCGGGACACCGTCCAAGTGGGACGCGCTACTATCCAGCGCGAGTTTGTCGGCGCCGTCACCGCGTACCGCAAGGACGAGGCCACCGCGGAGCGCGGAACCCGTCTCCACGGACTGGCGTTCCTGTGCCTCCGGGGCTGGATCGATCCCGTGGTGCGTATTGAAATCACCGACCCGGCGGACCGCACCCCGTACTGGTTGACGTCCACGCGCCGCCCGAAGAACTTCTGGCAGCGCTGTCCACGCAGTCTTCGCGAGGCTAGCTTTCGCATTCCTTGCAATAAAGGTGCCCGTCCTTCTCCCGCGCAATCTGGGAGCGGTGTTTGACGAGGAAGCAATTGAAGCACGTAAATTCGTCCGGTTGCGGAGGCAGGACGCGGACCAGCAGCTCTTCGCCGGACAAGTCCGCCCCGGGGAGCTCGTAGGCGTCCGCGAGGTCAGTCTCATCGATGTCAACAGCCGATGACGACTGTTTTTCGGTGCGATGCGACTTGAGTTCCTCGATCGAGTCCTCGGTGTCTTCTTCGGTCTTCCGAGGGGCGTCGTAGTCCGTTGCCATGGTCCCTTCTTCGTTCTCCTTGCACGTCACGCAGGGCTTGCGATCCTGTCGACCGGAACCTCGCCCGGTCTAAGGATGTAACGCAGCGGGCCGCATTTTTGTGCCCGATATCGGGCAGATTGTCCTCCCGGATGTCTCGAATGTCCATACCCCGGTGCCGATCGCCTGCGCACGGAATGCCGGAAATCGCGGAATATCGCGGCGCGCCCTTTGTCCTAGTAGGAAAAGGCCGTACCGGGTGGCAGAGTTTCGAATGTCAGATAGGCCATGGTGGAGGATTTTATGCGGGATCTACGGCTGGTTGGCGTCCACGACGACGGCGGACATCTCCTGTTGAGCGGTACCGGCGGCGAGATGTTCCAGCTTCCGATTGATGAGGCGTTGCGGGTTGCAGCGAGCCGGACACCTGCCCAGGTGGCCGCACGTTCCTCGATCACGCCCGTCGCCATGTCCCCCGTGACATTCAGTCACGCATCCGCAGCGGCGCTACGGCCGCGGAAGTGGCGGAGCTGTCCGGGATGCCGCTCGCCAACGTGCAGCGGTATGAGGGCCCTGTGCTTGCAGAACGCGAGTACATCGCCCAGCAGGCACGCAAAGTCGAAGTCGCTGCCCCTGCCCCGGCCAGGACGCCTACCGCGCAGCGTTCGGCGATGAACCCGCAAGCCTGGGCGAAATGGTCGCACACCGGCTCACGGCCCACGGAATCGATTCCTCTAGCGTGGAATGGGATTCCTGGCGCCGGACCGATGGCACGTGGACCGTCGTCGCACGCTTCGAAACCAAGCCAGGCAGCCTGGAGAGCATCGGCGAAGAACCGCCCGCGATGTGGACGTTCCATCCCGCCCGCAAATCCATCCAGAACGCCAACCGCTGGGCCAGCAGCTCAGCGAACTGGAACCCCTTGATGGGCCCGTACCGGCGCGGCGGCTCGCGGCCGTCTCCGACCGGCCCTTTGACTTTGAGGCCGATGCCGGGACCGCCGCACGCGCGGCTGCCGCCGCCGCCACGAAGGAAGCCGATGGGCTCCTTGACATGTTGCGCTCGCGTCGCGGACAGAGGCTGGGACTTGACGAAGACAGTGACGACGCGTTGGCGCTGCTTCTGAGCAGCGGCGTTCCGGCTGCGCATCCACGTCCTGGTGACGTCGACGACGAACGTGCGGACAGCGACGCAGCTGACAAAGAGCCGGCCGATACGGAAACGGACCAGCAGCCTGAATCCGGGCCGGCCCCAGCCGCCGTGACGCGCGTGCATCCATGCTGTCGCGGCTGAGCCTGGCCCCGAAGCATGACGACAAGGAAGACGATTCCCTCCACCTTCACGACGGCGTCAGCACGGACACCCGTGAAATCACGGTGATCCCCGGTCCGCTGCGCCCCGTGACCATGTTGCGCGGCAGGAACGATCACGACGGTCAGACCGGCCAGGACGAGGCGCGAACCCCGGGAGCAGCATCGCCGCGGGCGGGCTTGGACGAATTGCTCGGCGGCGCTCCCGGCGGGATCGCGAAGAGCCGAAGCCCACCCGTTCCGGGCAGAAGGATGAAGAAACTTCCGACGCGGGAGCGGCCGAGCGCCAGCCGTCACGGCCAAGCGCTCCAGCATTCCGAGCTGGGATGAAATCGTCTTCGGGACGCGCGGAGACTAGGCAGCGTTCAATTCGTTGCGGCTTCAGCCGGCACCGTGCCAAAGGCAAGCGTCGACGTCGAACGGCAGCAACTGATCCCGGCTCGCCATGAGATTGGCTCCATGAGCGGTGACCCGGCGCATGTAGTGCCTTCGGCATAGGGTCTCGTACCCGACAACCGGGTGCGACGCGTCGATTTGCTCCGGGGTGACCTCCGCTTGTCCGGCCTCCCTGGCAACGTCTCCCACCACGACTTGCTCGCCTTCAACCACCATGATGCCGTCCACGGTCCGCGCATTGTGTGTCGCCCGGCGGCCGCACCAGCAAAGCGCTTCCACTTGCAGGACTTGGACCCGGTCCGCGAGCTCGACGAAACGCTGGGATCCGGGGAACAGCCGGGTGCGGAAGTCGGACGTGATTCCGAAAGCGAACACGTCTACGCCCATCTCGTCAACCACGCGCGCCAGCTGTTCCACTTGCCCGGGTGAGTAGAACTGGGCTTCGTCACAGATCAGGTAGTCCACCTTGAGGCCCGTGGTCCGGCGTCGGACAACTTCGTCCCAGAAATCGGTGGTGTCAATGACTTCCACGGCGTCCGTCTGGAGCCCGAGACGGCTGGAGATGACGGATCCGCCGGCGCGGTCGTTGCAACTGAAGCGGACCCCGCCCCGGCCGCGGGCACGGTGGTTGTAATCCATCTGCAAGGCAAGGGTGGACTTGCCGCAGTCCATGGTTCCGGAGAAGAAAATGAGTTCAGCCACGGCGCCCTTGGGGCCTCCGGCTTGGAAGCATAGCAAGGGAACTTCACGCTCCGCCTTGGTCAGCGAACCGTGTTGCCCCACCACCTCCAAGGCAGTCGGACGGACGCGGCGGACGTCGTAGAGCGCCAAGGTGTCCCGGGCCGCGATCATGACATCCCCGATCCGGGGGAAACCTCCGGCCGAAGGACCCCGAAGAGTCCTGCTTCAAGGGCCTGCCCGCGCGTGAAGGCCCAGATCCGGTCGCCGAAGCGGGCGCGCCAGGCATCCAGCAGGGCGTCCCGGTGAAGCTCCCGGGCGTCGGGTTCGAGGTACAGGTGGACCATGCGTGGCTCGCCCGCTGTGTGCCGCACCCCTGCGATAAGGGCAGGATCGGCGGAATAGTCGATGCGCTGAGACTCGGGAACGTCGAGCATTCCATGGTCGCCCGTGAGCAGGATGGTTGTCCCCGCCGGCAGTGAGGCAGAGAGCCTCTTGACCGTCGAATCGATTTCCTCGAGCTGGTGCTCCCAGCGATCGGACTGACAGCCGTAGCGGTGTCCGGCTTTGTCCAGCTCGTTGACGTAGAAGTACATGAGGGAGGGGGTTCCCGCAGCCATTTCCTCCCCGCCATTGCCGTCCGGGCATGGAGCGAGGTGCCGCCCACGAACCGGCTTCCCCGGAGCGCCGCGCGGGTCATCGGCGACGCCCCGAACTGGGGCAGGCTCACGGTGACGACGTCGGCGTCAGCGGCCACCCGTTCGAAGATTGTCGGGAACGGCTGCCAACGCAAGGGTCGACACCAGCGTCCCAATTGCCGAGCAAGTTGACTACCTTGTCCTGGGCAGGATCCAGGACGTCATAGCCCACCATGCCGTGTTCACCGGGCGTGCGGCCGGTTCCAAGGCTGGCCAAGGACGATGCCGTGGTGGAAGGAAAAGCCGAATCAAGCCACACCGGGACGGCACCCTGTCCCGAATTCGCAATCGACCTCAGAAACGGGGTGTGCGCGGCCTTCTGTTTCAGGAGATTGCGCCCCAGGCCATCGGCGAGAACAACGCACACGCGTTGCGATGCGGGCAAGTGCAGTTTGTTGTCGAAGCCGGGCAGGCCCATGCTCGCCGCGGCGCTCGTGAAAACCTCGGCGATCGATTTGCTGCCATACAGCGGCGCGCCGGGAAGCTCGGGGATGGCGCCGGTAACGGGGACGGTGTCCTGGGCGACGGGTTCCGACGTCGCCATCAGCGCTGGTGCCCGCGGCTCAGCCTGTTGCCGAAGACGCCGGAGCGGAGTCGCGGACCGGAGATGGTACTTGCGTGAACCGAGGGCCCGGGAGCGCCCGTATTCACGGCCCGCAGCGCGCGGGCAAAGACCTTCGCGTCCTGAACGGCCCGGGGTCCGTCAGCCTCGGAGCTGATCCGCAGCACGATGTCCTCCTGGGAGATGGTGCCCGTGTATCCGTGGTCGGCTTCGCACTGGGATCGCCGCAGCTGGCGGGTCCCACGTCCAGCCGCTGGCCTCCGGACCAGGCAATGGAGAGGGTCAGCTCCCTGACGGGGTCGCTGGGAGTGTAGTTCTGCGGCTGCGCATACATGTAGCTGAGGACGACCGAGCGGATCTGTGCCACGGGGACGGACTCGGTGGAAATCTGGGCGACGATCTGCTCCCGGCTTCGTCGAGCTGCTGGTCGTCGACGTGGGTGATCACCAGCATGTCCTCGGTGAGGACGAGGACCGTGATGTGCCGCCGGACCTCGGCACGGTCGAAATGTGTTTCCAAATGCACCAGATGCGCAAGGCAGTCGCGCCCGTCCAAGGCGTCGGCCACAACATCGGCAACCAGGACAGGATAGAAGCCTGCCCGTTGAAGTGACTGGTCCAGGCTCTGCCCCTGCGAGCTGTGGTTGTGTGCTGCATGGTGCCCGGTGGTAGCCGGACCGGACGGAGGCGTCGGGGACTTCGAGCTCATTCCCCCATTTTCACAGATCGGCTGGGGACTTCATAACCGTCCGGCCCTCCGGCGGTCAACTGCCAGCTCAGCTGAGCATCGCACGGCGGGCACTGTCTGTGCGCTGTGCGGCGTTCCCGATCCACACCTCGGCGGCAAGGATTTTCGCGCCCCGGGTCCCGGCCAGGACGGGATTGAACTCCACGAGCGCGATTTCGGGGTGTTCATCCTTGAGCCGGACCAGCCGTGCTCCGAGGTCTTCGAGGGCGGCCACGTCCACGGCCGGCAGCCCTTGGTAGCCGAACAGTTTCAGGGAAGCCCGGGGTGCCCTGATGAAGTCGTGGAGATCAGTCGTGGACAAGGGAGGTACCCGGTGCGCCCAATCGTCCAGGAGGTTCACGGCGTCTCCCGCCAAACCGAAAGAGACCACGGGCCCCAGGAGCGGATCCTCGATGGCCCGGAAGGTGCACGCCTGTCCCACTGGAACCATGGCCTGCACCTCTATGGCCGATGAACCGTAGGGCTCTAGTGCGCGACGCATCTGCGCGATGTTGCGCCGAAGCGAGTCCGCATCCTCGATGTCGAGACGCACGCCTCCCAGGTCCAGGCGGTGCCGGAGGGCGGGATCCGTGGTCTTGAGCACCACGGGCCAGCCGAGACGTTCGGCGGCGTCTACCGCTTCGTCGTCGCTCTCGAACACAGCCGACGGCACCACGGGGATTCCGTAGCGGGACAGAAGCGCGGCCGATTCGCCGCCGTCGAGCCGTACCAATTGCTCCCCCGCGACAGCAGACAGGAGCCGCTCGATGTGTTCGCGGGTACCTTCGCGGTCGCAACCAGGAGGCTCGATGAACATGCCTTGGTCCCGGTCCAGCCACTTCGCGTAACGGACCACAGCCGCCAAGGCCGCCACTGCGCTGCCCGCGCTGGAGTAGCAAGGAAGGGAAGACCCGGACTCCCCGTTTGGGGCGAGTAATCCGTCCAGTTGCACGGAAGTGTCGAGGATCCCGGTGAATGCCGCGACGACGGGCTTTCCGGCCTCCGCCGCGCATTCAGCGAGCACTCCCGCGATCGCTTCCATCGTGAGGCTGCGGGACGGCACCATGGCCGCCACCACCGCATGCACGGAATCGTCTGCAAGATTCTTCCGGAGGCTGCGCCGCAGCCCGTCCCGCGATGCGGACATCCCCGCGTCCAGATCCACGTCGGTGACGATCCTGTCGACGACGAGCCCCTGGGGCGCCGCGTTGTCCGCCACGACCTTGCCGAAGGCCGCGGAATTGCTGTAGACGGCGAGCGCCGGGCCCTTGGGCAGGGGCTGGCTGGACACGATCTGCGCCACGTCCATGAGCTGTTCGATGGTTTCGACGGCGATGACGCCGGCTTGGCGCATCATCGCGTCCAGGGCGGCCGCAGGCGCCAGTGTGGTCCTCACCACGTGCCCCGGCGGAAGCCGCAGCCCCGTCACATCCGATTTGGCGACGATGACCGGCTTGCTCCGCGACAATCGGCGGGCCAGGCGGGAGAACTTGCGCGGATTGCCGATCGACTCCAAATAGAGCCCGACGGCGACAGTATCGGGATCGTCTTCCCAGAACTGCATGACGTCGTTGCCGGAGACATCGGCGCGGTTGCCGGCAGACAAGAACGAGGAAAGGCCCAGGCCCGGCGGCTCGCTGCCGCGTAGACGGAGACCCCGATGGCCGCGGATTGCGAAAACAGCCCAGTCCCCCGCGCCGGGCAGGTTCGGGGCCATGGAGGCGTTGAGGGAAACCTCCGGGTTCGTGTTCACGATCCCCAAGGACTCGGGGCCGATCACGCGCATCCCATAGGACCTCGCCTGGCGCACGAGCTCACGTTGCCTCCGCAGCCCCCGCTCGCCGTCGTCCGCGTACCCTGCTGTGGCGACCACGAGGCCTTTGACCCCGGCCGCCCCGCACTCGTCCACGACCTTCGGCACTTCCTCGTTAGGCACAGCGACGATGGCGAGCTGCAACGACTTCATGCCGCCCACCTCGAAGGCTTCAGGGTTGACCGCATAGACCGCACCGGTGAATCCACCATCCAGGATGTGCTCAAGCAACTGGTGCCCGACGGTCCCCCACCGGCGGCTGGCGCCCACCACCGCGATCGACGACGGCGCAAGCAAGTCCCGCACGCTGCGGGCCTCGGCGCGGTGTTCCCGCGATTCCATGACGGCGAGGGATTTTGCGGTGGGGTCGATGTTGAATTCAACGCTGACGACGCCGTCGTCGAATTTGCGGGCAAGCTCATAGCCGGCATCGGCGAAGACCCGCAGCATTTTGCGGTTCTCCGGCAGGACCTCGGCCGTGAAGCGGCGGATGCCGTTCTCCCGCGCGGCCGCGGCCAAGTGTTCGAGCAGGATGGAGCCGATGCCCCGGCCCTGCTGGACATCGGAAATATTGAAGGCCACTTCGGCCTCCGTGGGGTCATCGAGCCGATCGTAGCGGCCGACGCCGACGATCTCTCCGCCGATGGTGATGACAAACGCCACCCGGTCCTTGTGGTCCACCTCCGTGAAGCGGTGCAGTTCCTTGCTGGAGAGCCTCGGCTTGAACGAGAAGAACCGCATGTAAATGGACGTCTCGGACTGCGCCGTATGGAAGGCTTGGAGGGCGCCGGCATCTTCGGGTGAGATTGGTCTCAAGTGGGCCGTTCCGCCGTCGCGAAGCACGACATCGGCCTCCCAATATTCCGGATATACGCCGGCGCCAGGCTGATCCACCATAGGCTTAGCCTAGCCAAGTCTTCCGCAGTACACGTTTAAGGATCCACCGACTCCATGGCACGAAGCCAAAGTCCCTCCCGCTCAAACGCGGCCTCGGCCGCTGTCGACGGGGACTTCACCGAGAACATCATCGATATCGACGTCACTTCCGAAATGGAAGGCTCCTTCCTGGAGTACGCGTATTCGGTGATCTATTCCCGTGCGCTCCCCGATGCGCGCGACGGCCTCAAACCCGTTCAGCGGCGCATCTTGTACATGATGAGCGACATGGGCCTGCGCCCGGACCGCGGCCATGTGAAGAGTGCCCGCGTGGTGGGCGAAGTCATGGGAAAGCTGCACCCCCACGGTGATGCGGCCATCTATGACGCCATGGTCCGCATGGCACAGGACTTCTCGCTGCGCTTGCCCCTGATCGACGGGCACGGAAACTTCGGTTCGCTCGACGACGGCCCGGCAGCACCGCGCTACACGGAAGCCCGGCTCGCCGCGGCTGCGATGACGATGACCGAGAACCTCGACGAAGACGTGGTGGACTTCGTCCCCAACTACGACAACCAGCTCACCCAGCCGGACGTGCTCCCGGCCGCCTTCCCCAATCTGCTGGTCAACGGCACTACGGGCATCGCCGTCGGCATGGCCACCAACATGGCACCCACAACCTCGTGGAAGTCATCGCGGCCGCCCGGCACCTCATCGCCAACCCGGATGCCACGCTGGAAGATGTCATGCGGTTCGTGCCCGGCCCGGATTTGCCCACCGGCGGCCGGATCGTGGGCCTGGACGGAATCCGCGACGCCTACGCCACGGGACGCGGTTCATTCAAGACCCGCGCCAAGGTGGAGATCGAGCAGCTCACGGCGCGCCGCACCGGCCTCGTGGTGACCGAGCTCCCCTACATGGTGGGTCCGGAGAAGGTCATTGAAAAGATCAAGGATGCCGTCAACGCCAAGAAGCTGAGCGGCATCAGCGACGTCATGGACCTCACCGACCGCAAGCACGGACTGCGGCTCGTGATCGAAATCAAAAACGGCTTCAACCCCAACGCCGTGCTGCAGCAGCTCTACCGGTTCACGCCGATGGAAGACTCCTTCGGCATCAACAACGTGACCTTGGTGGATGGGCAGCCGCAGACCTTGGGCTTACTCCAGCTCCTCCAGGTGTACGTCGGCCACCGCCTTTCCGTCGTGCGCCGTCGCACAGCCTTCCGCTTGGGCAAGAAAAAGGACCGCCTCCACCTGGTGGAGGGCCTGTTGATCGCGATCGTCGACATCGACGAAGTTATCCAGATCATCCGCTCCTCGGACGAGGCATCGGCTGCCCGCGAACGGCTGATGTCCATCTACGACCTGTCAGAGATCCAGGCCAACTACATCCTGGAACTCCGCCTGCGCCAACTAACCAAGTACTCGCGCATCGAACTCGAGAAGGAGCAGGAAGAACTGCGGCGCGAGATCGCCGAGCTCGAGGCGATCCTGGCATCCGACGTGCTCCTGCGCGAGCTGGTGTCCGGAGAGTTGGCCGAAGTGGCCGACAAGTACGGTACCCCGAGACGCACGGTCCTCCTCGAATCCGAGGCTGTCTCCCCCACCGTCGCCGCCGCCCTCGCAGCAGCCATCCCGGCCGGCAAGGGCAAGGCCGCCGCGCTCCCGCTCGAAATCCCCGATGACCCTTGCTGGGCACTCCTGAGCGCCTCCGGCCAGATCGCACGGACCTCCAATCAGGAGCCGTTGGCCGAATCCGGCCCGCGGAGCAAGCATGATGTCTACCGCTCCGTGGTCAAGACAACCGCACGCGGCGAGATCGGCGCGGTCACCTCGCAGGGCCGCATGCTGCGGGTACAGGTCATGGACATGCCGGCACTGCCGGCAATGTCCGGCCTGCCCAACCTTGCCGGGGGCGTCGCGGCAAAAGACTTCATCACCCTGCTCAAGGGCGAATCGCTCGTGGCGTTCGTGCCGCTGGATGCCGTGCTGGCCATCGGAACGGCGCAAGGCGTGGTCAAGCGCGTCCAGCCTGACTACCCGCTAAACCGCGAAGACTGGGAAATCATTGCCCTCAAGGACAAGGACACTGTGGTGGGCGTGGAGCCCGCCCAGGACGACGACGTCGACCTCGTCTTCGTGACCCGGCTTGCGCAGCTCCTGCGTTTCAGCGCCTCCGCCGTTCGGCCGCAGGGCCGTACCGCCGGCGGCATGGCAGGAATCAAGCTGGGGGTCGGCGACGACGTCATCCACTTCGGCACGGTGCGCGCCAATGATCCAGCCGCCGTCGTGGTGACGATTGCGGGCAGCAACGGCGCGCTGCCGGGAACCGCTCCGGGCACGGCGAAGATCACCCCGTTCGAGGAGTACCCGGCCAAGGGCCGGGCGACCGGAGGCGTGCGGGCGCACCGTTTCCTCAAGGGTGAAGACACACTCCTGCTCGGGTGGGCGGGCCATGGTCCGGCGAAGGCGTCATCCAGCGCCGGCGTTGCACGTGCCCTCCCACAAGAACACGGCCGCCGCGACGGCTCCGGCGTTCCCCTCTCCCAGCCCGTGGATGCCATCGGTGCGAGCTTGGCCTGGGAAGAAGGAAACGCCGGCGAGAAATGACGGGACGTAACCGTTGAAGGCTACGTCCCGGCCGCGCTGGGCTACATCGTGGCGATACTGAGGATGTTTCCTTCCGAATCGAGGAACCAGGCTCCCCGTTCTCCGCTCGGCATGGTGGCTACGCCGTTTTCGGTCTTCAGGCCCGGGAAGTCGTACTCTTCGAAGACCACTCCGCGTTCCCTGAGATCGGCCATGTCCTGGTCCAGGTCCGTGCTCTGGAATCCCAACTGGGTGTTCTTCGCGGTCCCGGCATTGGGCGTCTCGTAGAGCAGGAAGGCTGTGCCGTTGGCGCACTTGTACATCAGGTTGTCTGTGGCTTCCGGGTTATCCGGTTCGAGGCCTAGCTTGTCGCGGTAGAAGTCGCGTGCGCGGGCGATATCGCTGGCAGGGAGCACGCCGGCGACGTTTAGATCCTTTAGCATGGCAGTTTCACTTTCCAGGCTTCCCCAGCACCTAACTTTACTCCTGATCGGGCTGATCAGGGCTGGAACAGGGGCTCTACGTGCGGTGTGACCGGATCAGGAATCCGGGCCCTAGACTACTGCCATGCCGATCATTCCCGATGACAAGGACTGGACCTGGGTCCTGTCCACGCCCTGTCCCGAGTGCGGCTTCGACGCCGCCACTGTGACGCCGTCCACCGTCCCGGGGACAGTCCTGAACATGCTGCCGCGTTGGCGGGCCGTTTTGCGCCGGGAGGACGCCTCCACCCGCCCGGACGAACACACGTGGTCACCGCTGGAGTATGCCTGCCACGTGCGGGATGTCTTCAGCCTCTTCGACCAGCGCCTGAACTTGATGCTGCGGGAGGACGACGCCCGCTTCGCCAATTGGGACCAGGACAAGGCCGCGATCGACGGCGACTACGCGAATGCGGATCCGGCCGAAGTCGCTGGGCAGCTGGCCGCCGAGGGCACCCAGATTGCCAACTCCTTCGCTGCCGTGCACGAGGACGAATGGCCCCGCACGGGGGTGCGCAGCAACGGCTCGACATTCACCGTGTTGACGTTCGCCCAGTACTTCCTGCACGATGTCGTCCATCACCTGCACGACGTGGACGGCTAGGCGCCGCGATGTCGTGGAAAGACACGAGGGCAACCCGCCTGTTCACCATTGATCTGCCCATTGTCCTCGGACCATTCGGCGGCCTGTCATCGGTGGAGCTGGCGGCCACAGTCAGCGAAGCCGGTGGGCTGGGTTCGTACGGCCTCTACGGCTACGATGCGGAACGGATTGCGGCCACGGCCCGCGACCTCAGGGAGGCCACCGGGAAGCCGTTCGCACTGAATCTTTGGCTCCCCATCGAGGGCGAGGAACCGCCAACCGCGGACCCCGGTCAGTTCGCCGCCTACGTGGACATCCTCCGGCCGTACTTCGAGCTGGTGGGCGTGGAACCACCCGCGCAACCGGACGCCTACCTGCCCGATCTGCAAGAACAGATCCAAGCGGCCATCGAGGCCCGGCCGGCTGTGCTGAGCTTCGTATTCGGTGTTCCATCGGGGGCCGTCATTGAACAGGCCCGGCGGAACGGCATTGTGGTGGTCGGTACCGCGACCACTGTTGACGAAGCGGTGGCCTTGGATGCCGGCGGCGTGGACGCCATCGTCGCCACGGGGATGGAGGCCGGCGGACACCGGGTTTCCTTCCTGCGCGCCCCGGAGGACTCGCTCGTGGGGACCATGGCACTGGTGCCCCAGGTGGTGGATGCCGTCTCGGTTCCGGTCATCGCGGCCGGCGGTATCTCGGATGGCCGTGGAGTCGCTGCCGCGTTGGCGCTGGGCGCGGACGCCGTCCAGATCGGTTCGGCCTTCCTGGCCACGCGGCAGTCAGCCATCAGTCCCGCACACCTGGCCGCGATGCGCGGACCCGGCGCCGCCCACACGGTCCTGACCCGTGCCCTCAGCGGCCGTTTGGCGCGCGGCATCCCCAACAGGATCATCGCGGAGCTCGCCGATCCTTCCGTGCATGCCCCGTTCCCGATCCAGAATTGGCTGACCGGCAAGTTCCGGCCCGCCGCGGCGGCACAGGGAATCCCGGGCCTGATGTCGCTGTGGGCAGGCCAATCGACGCCGCTCATCAGGGAGGACGACGCCCGGAAACTCGTGGACAATATCGTCGAGTCTGTGGACGCTACCCTCGGGCGGCTCGGACAAACGTAACTTCGGGCTAGTTCCCGCGCACCAGCTCCGGGAGCGCCGACGGCGAGCCGAGATCAAGCCGGGAATCTCCCCCGTCGATGTCGGCCGGGTTGTGGGTCACCAGGACCACTGTGATGTCCTTCAGCCCGGCGCGCAGCTCCGCCATCATGAGCCGCCCGGCCTCGGCGTCGAGATGGGCGGTCGGCTCGTCCAGGAGCAGCACAGCTGCTCCTGTGAGGAGGGTGCGGGCCATGGCCAGCCGTTGGCGTTCGCCGCCGCTCAAGAACGAACCCGAGGGGCCAATGCGGCTATCGAGACCACCGGGAAGCCCGGAAACCACTCCGGAAAGCCCGACGGCGCCCAAGGCCTTGTACATATCCGCTTCGGAAGGCTTGCGGCCGGCCGGGCGGCGAGCAGCAAATTGCCTCGAATCGTGGAGTCGAAGAGATGGGCCTCCTGGGGACACCACGCGGCCTTCCCGCCGATGTAGGCCCTCCCGGATGATGCGGGCAGGAAGCCAAGCAGCACGGAGAGCAGCGTGGATTTCCCGAGCCTGAAGGTCCGGTGACCGCGAGCCAGCGTCCGGGCACCGCTTCGGCGCTGAGCCCTCCGAATACAGGCGCGCTGCCGGGCCAGGACGCTTCAAGGCCATCCAGCAGCAGCCCCGAAGAGCCGTCGGGTCGTTCCGGCAGCGTCAGCACACCGCCGTCGACCTCCGGCGTATCGAAGGCACCTGACTGGGCAATCCGCCGCAGTACCGCGGCCAATGCCGGACCCTGCCGCACGGCGGACACTGCCGCCGCGTAGGGTTCCGCGAGGGCCAGCTGGACAAGGACGACGACGGCGAGCACCGCCGGCGCGACCGTTCCGCCCTGCACTGAAGGTGCTGCCAAAATCCCAGCCCCAGGGCTCCCAGGGTGCAGGCAAGCACGGTCAACCCCTGGCCGATTCCATCAGCCCACGCGGAACGCTGTGCTGCCACCGTGGCTGCGTTGTCCTTCCGGGTCAAGGACGACAGGACTGCTCCGGCGACGCCGTTGGCGCTGAGCTCCGCGCGGGCGTCGAGGGCCGCGGCAACATCGCGCAGAACAAGCGAGCGCAGTTCCTGCTCGGCGCGTGCCGCGTTGCGGTCCGCTGTCAGGGCAAGAACCGGAGCCAGGACCAGCCCAACCACGGCGGTCGCTGCAACCGCCGGCACGGTGGCGGGAACCAGCAGCGCCGAGGCGACCACCGCCGACACCGCGACGGCGAGCGCTGACAGCGGGGAAGCACGACGCGCGGCAGAACGTCGCGCAGCGTATCGACGTCGTCCACCACAGCTCCAAGGACATTGCCGCCCTGCAGGAGCCGCCGCAAGGACAGCGCCCGGGCGCTGAGAGTTGCCCAGAGCGCGCCCCGGAGCCTCGTCATGGCGGCGAAGACCGTGTCGTGGACGACCAGCCGTTCGGCGTACCTCAGCACCGCCCGGCCTATCCCGAAGAACCGGACGCCCACGATCGCTCCAAGCAAGTACAGGATGGGCGGTTGCTCGCTGGCCCGGATGATGAGCCAGCCGGACAGCCCGGACAGTGCCACGGCAAACAAGGCGGCGAGCGCCGCGAGCAGCACGGCACCGGCGAACTTGTAGCGGACGGGCGCCAGGATCCGCGCGAGGGCCTTGAGCGTGAAGATGGCGGTGGGGGTTCAATTCCCCGTCCGGTGTGGTTCCCGGAGTCGCGTCGCCCCGGAGCGGAGGAGGCACGGACACGGCGGATTCCAGGCCCACGGGACCGGAGTGTTCCTGCGCGGCCACGCGGTCGCTCGTCCCGCCGTCGACGCTCACTACGTTGTCCGCCAGCTTCCGGGTCGCGGCGTCGTGGGCCACGAGGATGACAGTCGCGGCCCCCGCAGCCCGCGATCGCCGTACGGATGGCGTCCGCGGACGCGGCGTCGAGGTGGGCGGTGGGTTCGTCGAGCAGCAGGACCGTGGCACCGGCGTCGAGGCGCGCCAAGCCGCGGCCACGGCCACCCGCCGCACTTCGCCAGGGCTCAACTCGGCAGGATGTTTGAACGCGAGGTGCTCCGCGGCGGCCTGCTCCAGGCAACGCATGGCCCTTGCGATATCAGCGTCCGGCGTGGATCCAGGGCCGGACGGCGCGAAGTCCTGGTTGCCGCCGTTCAGGTAAAGGATGATCTCGTCGAGCACCGTGCCGGCGACCATGACGGGATGCTGCGGAACCCAAGCGACCGCTCCGGCTTCCAGTCCGGTGACGGACCCTTCGATGGTTGCCAGCGGACCGTCGCCGATCGTGCCGGCGAGGACACCTACGATGGTGCTCTTGCCTGAACCGCTGCGGCCGTCAAGGGCGGTGATCTGCCCGGCCGGAGCCTTGAAGCCGATGGCCCGACGGCGGCAGCCGTCCTTCCCGCGTACGTCACCGTCAGTCCGGTGGCCACGACGCCGGCTGGCGCCCCGCTGCTGGCGGGCGCGCCGTCGTCGTGCCCGTCATTCAGCGGGCGTCCCGCCGGCGACTCCAGCACGGCGGTGGCTGCAGCCAAAGCCTCACGCCCGTCGTCGCTGGCGTGGTGGGCAGTGCCCAGCTCGCGCAGGGGAAGATAGCAATCGGGGGCCAGGATGAGGGCCAGCAAGCCTGCTTCCAGACCCATGTCGCCGGCCACGAGTCGAACCCCGATGAAGACGGCCACGACGGCGACGGAGATGGTGGCTATGAGTTCCAGGGCGAGAGCCGACAGGAAGGCAGTCCGCAGGGTTCCCATGGTGCGCGAGCGGTATTCCTCGGAGAGGTCCTCAAGGGCTGCGCGTTGTTCTTCCGCGCGACCCAGTCCAACCAGCACCGGAAGTCCCTTGGCCAACTCCAGGATGTGCCCCGAGAGCCTCCGCAGCGTGGATTGGGCTTCGCGCACCCGGTCCTCGGTATGGCGGCCGATCAGGACCATGAAGAGCGGGACCAGCGGCAGGGTCAGCACCACCACCACGGCGCTGACCCAGTCCGCGAAGAGGATCCGTACGCCGAGGAGCAAGGGCAAAGCGGCACAATTGACCAACGCGGGAAGGAACTGGGTGTAGTAGTTGTCCAGTGCATCAAGGCTCCGGGTCGCAAGCACGGCAAGGCCGCCGTCGTTCACGTCGCCGACCCGTCCCGCTGCCCCGGGGCCGAGTGCCCGCCCGAGCAGCCGGGACCGCAGCTCTTCCTTGACCCCGAGGGCCGCGCGGCGCGCCGCGACTCCCTGGCCCCAGACTGTCAGCGAGCGCAGGACAGCGCCGGCGGCGCCCCAAAGGAGTCCTTCGCGCCACCCCAAGCCGCCTGCCGCAAGTCCGGACAGCATCCCCGCGATGGCCTGCGCAATCAGTACCAGGGACAAGGCCTTGAGTGAGGACAGCAGGCCAAGGAAATACAAAGCCGATCGCGTGGCGGGTCCGGCAGGCAGCTGGGGCTTCATCCGCTACTCGCCGGCGTTGCGGGGTGAGTGTTTGGCGGCTGGTCCGCCCGGCGCCGCATGGCCCACCAGCACCTTTGCCGCGATGGCGGGGAGGAAACCATGTGCGGGGGAATATGTGCAGCGCTCACGCGGCGGCGGAACACCCAATAGGTCCAGGCCTGGTAGGCGATGACGAGGGGCAAGCCGACGGCAGCCACGATGCTCATCAGCCCCAGGGTGTAGGCGGAGGACGAGGCGTTGGAAATGGTGAGGTTGAAGGCAGGGTTCAAGGTGGACGGGATGACCACGGGGAACGCCGCGCCGAAGATGGACGCAGTGGCGCACACCAGGAACGCACCCAGGGCTCCGAAAGCCTTGCCCTCAGCGCCGCGGCGGGCAAGGACCCAGGCGCCTGCCGCTGCGAGGACTCCGAGGGCCACCAGGATCCACGTCAACGGCTTGCCGCTGAGCAGCTGCACGGCGACCATCCATGCCAGCAGCGGCAGCAATGCGAGCGGGGCGAGCCGCACAAACCAGCGGCGCGCCCGGTGGCGCACTGCGCCGTCGGTCTTCAGTGCCAGGAACGCGAGCGCATGCACCAGGGCGAACGCGACCACGGCGAATCCGCCCAGCACCGCGTATCCGCTGAACCAGGCAAAGGGGCCGCCCTGGCGGTCGCCGTTCGAGTCGATCGGCAGCCCGGTGGTGGTCAGCGCGAGGGCAGCGCCGATGCCGAACGCGGCCGTGAACGAGCCCAAGGCGATCGCCCAGTCCCAGACGGTCCGCCAGCGCGCGGTGTCCACTTTTCCCCGGTACTCGAAGGCCACAGCCCGGAAGATCAGGGCCACCAGGACAATGAGCAGCGGCAAGTAGAGCGCCGAAAACAACGAGGCATACCACAGCGGGAAAGCCGCGAAGGTGGCACCGGCCGCGGTCAGCAGCCACACCTCGTTCCCGTCCCACACCGGGCCGATCGTGTTCAGCAGCACCCGGCGGTCGGTGTTGTTCCGGGCGAAGAGCTTCATGAGCATTCCGACGCCGAGGTCGAAGCCCTCCAGGAAGAGGTAACCCGTCCACAGCACGGCGATGGCCACGAACCAGACGGTAGGCAACAGTTCCATTCGAAAGATCCTTTGCTTCCTAGTAGGCGAATGCCAGGACGTCGTCGCTGTCACCGGGCTGGCCCGGAGCACCCGGCGTCCCGCCGTCGTCGTCCTTCTTTTCCTTCTTTTCGCTGCTGCGAGCCTCAGCGAGCTCCGGCATGGCGGACACCACTCCGCCCCGGGCGTATTTGACCAGCAGCCGGACCTCGACCACCAGCAGGACCGCGTAGATGGAGGCCAACACGACCAGCGAGGTGATGAGCTCGGCGGCGGAGACGCCGGGTGAGACGGCCGCGGCCGTGAACATGAACACTTGGTCGACGCCGCTGGCGTCCGGATTGGGCGCGACGACGAACGGCTGCCGGCCCATTTCGGTGAAGATCCAACCGGCGGCGTTTGCACCGAAGGGAGCGAGGATGCCGAAGACCGCCAGGCGCATGATCCAGCGGGATTGCGGGACCATGCCCTTGCGGGTCACCCACAGGGCGAGCAACGCGGCAAAGGCAGCGATCCCGCCGAAGCCGATCATCATGCGGAAGCCCCAGTAGGTCACTTCCATGACGGGTACGTACTGGATGTCTTGGCCTGCCCGATCGCCGTACAGGGGATTGTCCGGCAGGTGGGTGCCGTACTTGCCTTGTATTCGTCAAGGAGGCTGTTGACGCCCTTCACTTCGGTGTTGAAATCACCCTTGGCCAGGAAGGAAAGGATGCCGGGGACCTCGATCACGGCCACAATGTCGTTGCAGCTCTTGGACCCGAGGTTGCCGACGCTCAGCACGGAGAATCCGGTGCCGTCGTGGCAGGCGGCCTCGGCCGCGGCCATCTTCATGGGCTGTTGTTCGAACATCAGCTTGCCTTGCAAGTCGCCCGTGAATGCGGTGCCGGCGAACGAGATCATGGCGACGACGGCGCCGATCCGCAGGGAGGTGATCCACACCTTGTAGTCGGCCTTGTCCCGTCCGGGAATGACGGCTTCGCCTGCTACGGCCCGGCCATCGGCTCCTACGGTGTCAATGCCATCGTGGCGGCGGCGCCAGAGGTGGTACCAGGCGATGCCCAGGAGGAACGCACCGGCGACGGCCAGCGCGCCGAAGAGCGTGTGGGGTACGGCCACCATGGCGGTGTTGTTGGTGAAGACCGCCCAGGCGTCGGTCATGACGGGACGCCCGTTGACCATCGTGACGCCGACGGGGTGCTGCATCCAGGAGTTGGCCACGATGATGAAATAGGCCGAGAAGACCGAGCCGATCACGGCGATCCAGAGGCACGCGAGGTGGATGCCGCGCTTGAGTTGCTTCCAGCCGAAGATCCAGAGTCCCAGGAAGGTCGATTCCACGAAGAACGCCAGAAGCGCTTCCAAGGCCAGGGGCGCACCGAACACGTCGCCGACGAACCGGCTGTATTCGCTCCACGCCATGCCGAATTGGAATTCCTGCACGATGCCCGTGGCCACGCCCATGATGAAGTTGATGAGGAAGAGCTTGCCCCAGAACTTGGTCATCCGCAGGTATTCCACCTTGCCGGTGCGATACCAGAGGGTCTGGATGACGGCCACCACGAGGCCCAGCCCGATGGTCAACGGCACCATCATGAAGTGGTAGACCGTGGTGATTCCAAATTGCCAGCGTGCGATTTCCAAGGCGTCCATGGCTGTCCTTATTGTTCCGCCGCCCGCTGGCGGCGTCCATTTTCTACGTTGCGTAGAACCGACTTCTTCTACACAGTGTAGAACAAACCCCTGCGATGTGCTCACCACTCTTCCAGCGGTGTCACAGTGCCGCAAGGACACGCCGCGCCGCATGTTCTACCTCACGTAGAATCGCCGCCCGAAAAGCGGTAGATTGAGGGAGGAATGTTGGATCGTCGCACTTCCATGCAGCCCGCGAAAACGGGCAAGGCAAGTGCGGAAAGTAGGGATGCGTTGATGGCAAGTCTTGGCGAACTGGAACGGGCGGTCATGGATCTCCTTTGGGCGGGCCAGGAGGCAGCGACAGCCAACAAACTCCGTGATCTGCTGGCGCAGGATTCCGCCGCCACGGATGGTATTGCAGGACACCAGGGCAAGGACCTCGCAGTCACCACGGTGCTGACGGTCTTGTCCCGCCTCGAGAAGAAAGGCCTCGTGGAGCGCGAACGCGGCACCCGCCCGCACCGCTACCAGGCTGTTTCGAGCCGCGCGGACCACACGGCGGACCTCATGCACGAGGCCCTCGGCTCCGCCCCGGACCGCGAAGCCGTGCTGGCCCGGTTCATCGGTTCCGTAAGCGAAAGTGAAGCCGCCACGCTGCGCAAGCTGCTCGGCAAAAACTAAGCCCCCATGTTCTGGACCTCATATTTTCTGGCGGTCCTTGCTTTGGTGCTGGCCTGGCCGGTTCCTGTCCTTTTGTCGCGCGCCGAATGGCCGTCACGCGCACCCTTCATGGCAATGGTCCTCTGGCAGGCCATCGCACTCGCCGGTGGCCTCTCCATGATCGGCGCCATGCTCGTCTACGGGCTCGAGCCCATCGGCGACAACCTCATTGCGGGCCTGCGTTCCCTGGCCGGCATGGTGCTCCACAACGAGCCCACCACGGCACTGGGCTTCTGGCACTTGTTCGCTTTGTCCGCCGCGGCACTGTTGAGCGCCCATCTCGTATTCACCTTGCTGCTCACCTACGTCAAGATCGAGCGGCAGCGGCGGAGGCACCGCGAACTCCTCGCACTCCTGGCCTCACCGTCCGACGACGGCCCCGGCACCGTGGTCATCAACCACGACTCCCCCGTTGCGTACTGCCTGCCCGGCGGCGCACGGTCGGTGACCGTCCTGTCCGACGGCCTGATGGCTGCCCTCGAGCCTGCCGAGCTCCGGGCCGTCCTCATCCACGAGAATGCCCACCTCTCGCAACGCCATGACCTTCTCTTGTGGGCCTTCGCGGCGTGGCGCCAGGCACTCCCTGGTTCCCCACCACGCGGCTCGCCCAGGTTGCGGTCAACTCCCTGATCGAAATGCTCGCCGATGACGTGGCCCTGCGCACCGAAAGCAAAGGAACACTCATCAAGGCGATCGCGATCGTGGCCAGCGGTTCCGCCCGTCCCGTGGAGCAATTCGCCCCGCCCGGAACAAGCAGCGACGACGCTTCCCCGAAGGCAGCACCTTGAGCGGCACCGGCGGTGCCGATTCACCGCGTACGACGGCGTCGCGCGTCAGCCGGCTGCTCTCACCCAAGCCACCGCTTCCGGCAGCCCAGCGCGCCCTGGTCCTCGCGGCGTCGGCCATGTTGCTCGCTGTGCCGACAGGCTTGCTGATTGTCCCGGGTTTGCTGGGCTGAACCGGATTGGACTGAGCAGGCTGCCGGGCTACGCAGGCCCACCGGATCACCGGATCAGGCGTCGATGCGTTCCCGGTCCAGGTCCGCTGCGCCGGCAATAATGAAGTCCTTGCGCGGGGCGACATCCGATCCCATGAGTAGGTCGAAGGTGTCCTCCGCCATCTTCGCGTTCTCGATCCCCACTTTGCGGAGGGTGCGGTGGCGCGGATCCATCGTGGTCTCGGCGAGCTGTTCGGCGTCCATTTCGCCGAGGCCCTTGTAGCGCTGGATCGGCTCCTTGTAGCGCTTGCCCTCCTTGGCGAGCCTGGCCAGCAGGACGTGCAGTTCGGCCTCCGAGTACGTATAGATCATCTCGTTGGCCTTCTGGCCGGCGTTGATGACTTCCACACGGTGCAGCGGCGGGACGGCCGCATATACCCGGCCCTCGTCGATCATCGGACGCATGTACCGGAAGAACAAGGTGAGCAGCAGCGTACGGATGTGCGCGCCGTCGACGTCTGCATCGGTCATCAGGATCACCTTGCCGTAGCGGGCGGCGTCGATGTCGAAGCTGCGGCCGAGCCGGCACCCACCACCTGGATGAGGGCTGCGCACTCCGCGTTGGAGAGCATGTCCCCCACCGAGGCTTTCTGCACGTTCAGGATCTTGCCACGGATCGGCAACAGCGCTTGGAAGTCCGAGGACCGCGCCAGCTTTGCGGTGCCCAGGGCGGAGTCACCTTCCACGATGAACAGCTCAGAGCGTCCGACGTCGTCCGTGCGGCAATCTGCCAGCTTGGTGGGCATCGACGACGTTTCCAGCGCATTCTTCCGGCGCTGCGTTTCCTTGTGGACGCGGGCCGAGATACGGGACTTCATTTCGCTGACGATTTTCTCGAGCAGCAGGGCGGACTGGGCCTTGTCGTTGCGGTTCGCCGAGTTCAGGCGCGCGGTGATCTCATCCTCGACCACCTTGGCAACAATCGCCCTGACAGCCGATGTCCCCAGGATTTCCTTGGTCTGGCCCTCGAATTGCGGCTCGGCCAAGCGGACCGTCAGCACTGCCGTGAGCCAGCCAGGACGTCGTCTTTTTCAATCTTGTCGTTGCCCGCTTTGAGCTTGCGCGCGTTCGTTTCGACGGCCTTGCGGAACGTCTTCAGGAGTGCCTGCTCAAAGCCGGCCTGGTGCGTGCCACCCTTGGCGTGGCGATGATGTTGACGAAGCTCCGCATGGTGGTTTCGTAGCCGATTCCCCAGCGCAGCGCTATGTCCACTTCACAGTCGCGTTCCACTTCAGCGATCTTGCTGTGCCCGTTTTCGTCAAGGACCGGAACGGTTTCCTTGAACTTGCCCGCACCATGGAGCCGCCAAATATCCGTGACGCCCGAATCCGCGGCGAGGAAGTCGACGAATTCGGAAATGCCGCCGTCGTGGTGGAAGACCTCCTGGTGCGGGCCGCTCTCGCCGGGGGTGCCGGGGAGCCGGCGCTCGTCCCGGACAGTGAGCTTGAGGCCCGGAACGAGGAAAGACGTTTGGCGGGCGCGCGCGGCCAAGTCCTCGTAGGCGAACTTCGCGTCCGGGGTGAAGATCTGCCGGTCTGCCCAGTAGCGGATGCGGGTACCGGTGACGCCGCGCTTGGCCTTGCCGACGACGTCGAGCACCGAGTTCTCGACGAACGGTTCGAAGACCGACGTCGGGCTGAGCTTCGAGCCGGTGTCCTTGAACCGTCCGGGCTCGCCCCGGCGGAAGGACATCTGGTAGGTCTTGCCGCCGCGGTCCACCTGCACGTCCAGACGGCGGAGAGCGCGTTCACTACCGACGCGCCAACGCCGTGCAGACCGCCGGACGCCGTGTAGGAGCCACCGCCGAACTTTCCGCCTGCGTGAAGTTTGGTGAAGACAACTTCGACGCCGGTGAGCCCGGTCTTGGGTTCCAGGTCCACGGGGATGCCGCGGCCGTCGTCGTGGATTTCCACCGAATTGTCCGCATGGAGGATGATCTGGATGTCGTGTCCGAAGCCTGCCAGCGCCTCGTCCACGGAGTTGTCGATGATCTCCCACAGGCAGTGCATGAGGCCGCGGGAGTCGGTGGAGCCGATGTACATGCCCGGACGTTTGCGGACCGCCTCCAGTCCTTCCAAAACTGAAAGGTGCCGGGCGTTGTATTCAGAACTCGGTGCCACGGGCGGGGCGCTCCTTCGGGGGTGTAACAGAGGCAAAAAACACTCCTCCTAGGCTAGCTGCCCCGGAGCCCGGACGAGAGCTGCCACTCCCAATCGTGCTGGACGCCACTTCCCGGTGTTACGCACATGTGATACGCGGACAGCGAACGTGACCCATCCTTGCCATGGTTTTGCTTCGAATGCTGGTTATATGGATACACAGAACTACTAAGGAGGCCGAACATGACAACAGCAGTTGCAGACCGCACACTCAATGCACTCGACCGGTGCGACCGTTGCGGGCCCAGGCATATGTCCGCGTTGTACTCGAGTCCTCCGGCGGTGAGCTGCTCTTCTGCGGCCACCACGCACGTGCAGTAGAGGCCACGCTGCGGCCGATGACTTCGGACTGGCATGACGAGACGGCGCGCCTTCAGGAGAAGGAACCCGTCCTCGCCGACTAGCCCCAATGGCTGGCCCCCGCGGCCACCTGGCTGACAAAACTTCATAGAGACAGCGGCCCCCTCCGGACGGAGGGGGCCGCTTCGTTAACCGGGGTCTCCCGGCCCAGGCCGCAACGTTGCCTAGGCGCGGCCCGCGTCCCGGTGCGTCCTATCCTGCCTGGCCCTGGCCACGTCGGCAGCGATCTCCTGGTGCCCTTGGGCGCCAAGGCCGGCCACGACCCCAATGATGTCTTTATCGGGCCGGTTCTGGCTCAGTTTTGCCTTCGCCTCGATACGGCTGATCACCAGCTCGATGCCGACGATCGCACGCAACTGGCCGGAGACGTAGCGCTCCGGGGCATCATCCACGGACCACGGCCGCTCGGAACGGGCTTCATTGAGCCCGGTCAGCCGCCTGACATGATTCCCGAGCCACTCGGCGTCGTCATGGACGGCAAGCCTGCCGTAAACGTGGGCCGTGGAGTAGTTCCACGTCGGGACGACGCGTCCGTGCTCTTCCTTCGATGCATACCAGGTAGGCGAGATGTAGGCGTCCGCGCCCTGGATGATGACGAGTGATTCCCCGATCGAGGGCTCGGACCATTGCGGGTTGGTTCGGGCGAGGTGTCCGTGGAGCGCGCCGTGTTCGCCGATCGAGGGCTCGTAGATGAGCGGCAGGAAAGTCGCAAGCATGCCCTGTGATGTCATGGTGACCAGATTGGCTGCACCTGGCCGCGTCAGGAGGTCGTGGATCACGTCAGGACCGGCCTCGAAGTGCGCTGGGATGTACATGGGTTCTATTCTTCCTTTTCTGTGGCGGGTGGTCTCGGTGTTCTATTGGTCTTCAGCGGCCTTGGTCGGCGGGCTGCGGATTAAGGCGGACCCGGACCGCGATGCCGGCGCAAGCGATGACGGCCAGCCCGCCGACGATCGTGGTCCAGCCCAGGGATTCGCCCAGCAACAGCCCTGCCCAGCAAATGCTCAGCACGGGCTGGATGAGTTGTACCTGGCTGACCTTGGCCATGGGCCCGACGGCGAGGCCCCGGTACCAGGCGACGAAGCCGAAGAACATGCTGACGACTCCGAGGTATGCAAAAGCGGCCCATTGGACCGGTGAGGCTGACGGCGGCTGCTGGGACACGGAGAGTGCTGTCAGGCCGGCCATCAACGGCAGGGCCAGGACGAGCGCCCAGGATACGGTCTGCCATGCGCCGAGTTCGCGGGCGAGCAGGCCACCTTCCGCGTAACCGATGGCCGCGGAAACGACGGCGCCGAGGAGGAGCACGTCTGCCCAGTTGAGTTGCCCGAACCCACCGGACTGCGCTGGGTTACCGGCCTGCGATAGGGCAAATCCGATGGCCGCAACGGCCCCTACGGCCGTGACCAGCCAGAAGGCTGCCGGAGGATGCTCACGCCCGCGGAGCACCGCGGCGGTTGCCGTCGCAGCAGGCAGCAGGGCGATGACGACAGCGCCGTGGCTGGCCGGCGCCGTCGTAAGCGCGAATGAGGTGAGTAGCGGAAAGCCGACAACAATCCCGGCGGCGACCACCGCGAGCCGTGCCCATTGTTTGCCTCGCGGAAGGCGCTGCCTGGTGAGCACGAGGGCGGATGCCGCGAGTATCGCTGCGACGACGGCACGGCCGGAGCCGATGAACAGCGGCGACAGGCCACCCACCGCCACTCGGGTGAAGGGAACAGTGAAGGAAAACGCCGCTACTCCGAGGAGGCCCCACCAGAGGCCCGTTATCGAGCGGGACGGTATCACTTCTCGAATAATTGTAGTAGCGCTACTATTGTCTTTCATGAACAACGATAGCAGTTCCAGGATTGCGATGCGACTGCGGGAATGGATCACCGGGCCGCTCCGGGATCCCGGCTGCCGTCCACGCGGTCACTGGTTGCCGAGTACCAGGCCAGCCCTGTGACGGTGCAGAAGGCCTTGCAGACGCTCACTTCGCAGGGCTTGATCGAGAGCCGGCCCGGCGTCGGGACCTTCGTCCGGGCCGTCCGGACAGCGCGCCCTCGGACTACGGCTGGCAAACCGCAGCGTTGCGTGCGCCGCAGGCTCCTTCCCGCTCAGCCTCCACCACGATGCGCGACACCTCGAACGCCACTATTGCCTTCCACTCCGGATACCCGGACCGGGAACTCCTGCCGGAACGGCTTGTCCGGGCCGCTCTCGCCCGCGTGGCCCGCGGCGACGCTGCCCTGTCCCGACCTCCGGCGCCGGACTTCCCGAATTGCAGTCCTGGTTCGCGCACGAACTCGGCACCGCGACGCCGGCAGGACTCACCCCGCCGACACCGAGCGACGTCATCGTCCTGCCGGGAAGCCAAGGAGGCCTCAGCTCCATCTTCACGGCATTGGTGGGCCACGGGCAGCCACTGCTCATGGAATCCCCGAGCTACTGGGGAGCCATCCTGGCCGCGACCCAAGCCGGAGTCCGCATCGTCCCGGTGCCCAGCGGAGCCGAGGGGCCCGAGCCCGAAGAATTGGCCAGGGCCTTTGAGGAGACGGGCGCCCGGTTGTTCTACGCCCAACCGAACTATGCCAACCCACCGGTGCGCAGTGGTCCGCCCGCCGGGGGGAAGAAGTCCTGGATGTTGTCCGGGAATACGGCGCCTTCCTCGTCGAGGACGACTGGGCCCACGACTTCGGCATCACGTCGACGCCGGTACCCATCGCCGCACGTGACGATTCGGGCCATGTGGTCTACTTGCGCTCCCTCACGAAAAGCGTTTCACCCGCCATCCGCGTTGCCGCGGTCATTGCTCGCGGCCCGGCCCGCGAACGCATCCTTGCGGACCGGGCAGCCGAGTCGATGTACGTCAGCGGGCTCCTCCAGGCTGCGGCACTCGATGTGGTCACGCAGCCGGCCTGGCAGACGCATCTGCGCAGCCTCCGCCATCAGCTTCAGTCGCGCCGCGACCTCCTTGTCACGAGCCTTCGTGAGCACGCCCCCAGGCCCACCTCAGCCTCATCCCCAAGGGAGGGCTGAATCTCTGGGCACGCCTGCCGGACGGCACGGACCTCGAGGGGCTGACCCGTGACTGCGAGAGTGCCGGGGTGATGATCGCGGTCGGTACTGAGTGGTTCCCGCCGAACCGGCGGGACCGTTCATCCGGCTCAACTATGCGGGACCCAACCCATCGGCGTTCCCGGAAGGTGCCCGCATCCTTGGCCACGCGCTCGAACGGAACAGCCCTTAGACACAGCCGCTGATGCAAAAGTGGACCCCCGGGGAATCCGGGGGTCCACTTTTGACGGGCGGTGCCGGCTAAGGCATGGCGTCCGTTGCTTTAGTCAAGGTAGTCGCGCAGAACCTGCGACCGCGAGGGGTGGCGCAGCTTTGACATCGTCTTCGATTCGATCTGACGGATGCGTTCGCGGGTGACTCCATAGACCTTGCCGATTTCGTCTAAAGTCTTCGGCTGGCCGTCGGTAAGGCCGAAGCGCATCGCGACGACGCCTGCTTCCCGCTCGGACAGGGTATCGAGCACTGAATGCAACTGTTCCTGGAGGAGGGTGAAGCTTACGGCGTCCGCGGGCACAACCGCTTCGGAGTCCTCGATGAGGTCGCCGAATTCGGAATCGCCGTCCTCGCCCAGCGGAGTGTGCAGCGAGATGGGCTCGCGGCCGTACTTCTGGACTTCAACGACCTTCTCGGGAGTCATGTCCAGCTCGAGGGCAAGTTCCTCAGGCGTAGGTTCGCGTCCAAGGTCCTGCAGCATCTGGCGCTGGACGCGTGCCAGCTTGTTGATGACTTCCACCATGTGCACCGGGATGCGGATGGTACGGGCCTGGTCCGCCATGGCGCGGGTGATGGCCTGACGGATCCACCAAGTGGCGTAGGTGGAGAACTTGAAGCCCTTGGTGTAGTCGAACTTCTCCACTGCACGGATCAGGCCCAGGTTGCCTTCCTGGATGAGGTCCAGGAAGAGCATGCCGCGGCCTGTGTAGCGCTTGGCCAGCGAGACCACGAGGCGCAGGTTGGCTTCGAGGAGGTGGTTCTTGGCCCTCTTGCCGTCGTGGATGATGAACTCGAGTTCACGCTTCAGCTTCGGGTCCATGGAGCCGTCGTCGGCGTTGATCTTCTCTTCTGCGAAGAGACCCGCTTCAATGCGGAGCGCAAGGTCGACTTCCTGCTCAGCGTTCAACAGGGCAACCTTGCCGATCTGCTTCAGGTAGTCCTTGACGGGGTCGGCCGTGGCACCGGCTGACATGACCTGCTGGACAGGCGCGTCATCGTCATCGGCATCCGAGTAAACAAAGCCGGAGCCGGTGGTCGCGGGCTTCTTGCCCTCTTCGCCTTCTTCGACTTCCTCCGTGAGCTCTGCTTCGTCGGGAACGACGGCGTCAAAATCCTCGGCTTCTTCTTCGGAGTCCTCGTCGGCGCCGGCGGACTTGTTGGCTGCTTCGGCAGCGGCCTTGGCGCCGGGCTTGGGCCCGCGCTTCTTGGGTGCCGGCTTGTCTGCACCTGCAGTCGAAGCATTGGCAGCACGCGTTGCCGCACGCTTCGCAGCTGTAGCCGCCTTCTTTTCTTCGGCGGACAGTTCGGCCAGGGCGGCGGGTTCCTTCTCGGCGGAAGACGGGGTCACAGAAAACCTTTCTAGCGGCGGTCTGTGGAATCACCATGGGGGCAACACCACTATGACCCTGTCAAGTCCGTGATCAACATCAAGTGCCATCGCCGACTGCAGAGTCTCTAGGTAAAACTCCCGACGGCGCCTTAATGTTCCCTAGAGTTCAGGGGACGTTAACGGCACTTGAAACACGGACCCAACCGGGTCTCGGCAACCATTGTCTCACGGTTTTGAGTTCCGGGGTCGATATCCGCTACCGGGCAGACAATTACGTGCCGCACGGATTTCACTCAATGTGACGCTCCTGGAGTCACCCCGGGGCTTGGAGTCATGCCACCGCACCACCGAACTTCCGCCACGCGGACGACTTGCTTTTGGCCCAGCCGCAGACTGTTCCGCGCCTCACCACCTCGGCGAGCAACTCCGCGAGTCGATAGCCCCGTTGTTCAGCGTCAGCCTGGGACAGGAGCTCGCGGGCGAACGAACCGCTCCCCCGGCACCACTGAATCCACCCCCGGATCGTAAGCGTTGCAGCGCGCGCCTCCCCACCACTGCGCCGGGAGAGCATCGCCAGAACCCCGTCCAGGCTCGTCAACCGTCTCCAGTCGGGGTTCTCCGGGTAGAGGCCCAGGAGCACGTCTCCATAGCGCAAGACGCTGACATCCGTGGCCGGAGTCCGCTTGCCCGCTGCTGGTGGAGGGGACAGAGACCGGGCGGAACGACCAAGGAACCCTGTTCATCGTCGTCTTGGTCAAAGAAGCCGAAGGCCTCCGCACCGCCACAAGCGACGGTTTTCCCGGCAGCCGCCAGGACCACCACGGCGTCGCGCCAGGCGGAGACCCGCAGGCTTGCCCGGAGGAACGCCGCAGCCTCGCAGTCGAACTCCGCTGGGCGGCCGGAATCGAGGACCCCGCTCCACACATCCAGCATTTCTTCGAATGCCTTCCTGCTCCGCCATAGCCGGAGCAATTCCCCAAGCGTGGCGTCTTCCGTGCGCATGAATTCCGGATCACGGACGGGCTCGTCCTCAGGCCCCAACAACAGTGGCGATTCCAAGACGTTGCTCCCCGGAACACCATTTCCGCGTTGAGCCGGCTATCGAGGATCTGGTCTACGGGACGGCCGGGAAGGGGACAGCACTCCACATCGGTGCAGAATGCGCTTCGCCAGTAGTCGGAACCAATGAACCATGCATCCCGCAACACCAAGCCCGATGATCCAGGACGCGTACCAGGGCTTCCAGCAGCGGCAGGCCGTGCGGCACGGCGCCGCCGGCGTCCCAACCGTCGTCGCTGAAGAATGCCAAGAGCACGCCGTCGGCGTCATGGTCCGCTTCCAGATACTCACCGATCCTCCGTGAGTACGCGGCAAGCGCGCGGTCGGATCTCTCGCCCGGAAGGTCCACGCGGAGTGTGGCGCCAAGTGTCTGCCCCCGCAGCGTGATGGCAACGAGGCTCTCCTTTGGCCAGAGCCCCAAGGCGTGGGGAATGAAGCCGAGGATGTCCTCGGGCCGGAAGACGGTCACGCGGTTGTCTGCTGTCATGAATCCAGCATCGGCATCAATGGCGGGCCACGGCAGGCCTCAATTGCCCTATGTGGACAAAGGTGTCCGTCGACCCCTGTGGAGGAACACCGCGAAAACAGGCTACGGCGTGGAACTCCGCTGCTTCGCGAGACGTTCGCGGCGCAATTCCACGCGGCGCCGGCGCTGGTTCGCCAACGACACGAGGAGCGGCGGGACGTGGACGCCTTGGGCGGCCATCTGACGGCGCACCTTGCGACGGGTCATGAGGATCAACACCGTGCCCACGAGAAGGAACAGGAACTGCACGCTCAATGCGATGCGGAAGGACGCCAGGCCGTACAGCTCCCCGCCCGAGAAACCACTCGTGTGGAGAATGTCGAGGATGAGCCCAACCAAGTAGATCGTCAGGAGCGCGGCAACGAAGCCGCCCACATTGACGATGCCCGTGGCGGTACCAATCCTGTGGGAAGGATTGAATGTCCGGGCAAAATCAAAGCCGATCATGGACCCGGGTCCGCCGATCGCCAGGGCAATCACGAGCAATGCAAGCAACCACAGGGGCGCCCTGCTGGGCAACAGCAGGACAGCAGCCCAGGCAAGTGCCGTAGCCGCCGTGATCAGGAGCACCATGGCCGAGCGCCGCATCGGGTGCCTGGCCACGAAGGTTCCAAACAGAGGGCCCACGAGAATGCTGGTGACGACGAACAGTCCCATCAGGGCGGACACAGTGGCCGGGTTCAGGCCCTGCGCCGAGACCAGGAACGGGTAGCCCCAGGACATGGCGAAGACGTTGCCGCTGAACTGGACAGTGAAGTGGCACCAGAGTCCCAGGCGCGTGCCGGGCTGCTTCCAGGCACGCGCGAGGGTCACGCCCGTGGCGCGCAGCCCTGCGCGTTCTCCCTGGGCGGGTGGCCCGGCGGAACGTCCCTGAGCAAGGCAAGGACAAGGACGACGGCGAGCGCGGACAACGAGCTCAACGCCAGGAAAGCCGTGTTCCAGCCTGCCGAATGAAGGACGAGGGCGAAGGGCACCACACTGATGAGCTGGCCGAGCTGGCCCGACATTCCCGTCAGCTGGGTGACGAGCGGAACCCTCGCCGGCGCGAACCAGATCGGCACGAGGCGGATCACGGAGACGAAGGTCATGGCGTCCCCGGCGCCGACCAGGACCCTGCCGAGCACTCCAGCCGGAACAGCGTCGGCATATGCCAGCTGGAGTTGACCGAGGCCCATGAGTACGGCACCGCTGGCGATCATGGCGCGCGAGCCGAAGCGGTCAACCAGGAGCCCAACCGGTATTTGGAGGCCTGCGTAGACCAGCAGCTGAAGCACGGTGAAGAAGGAGATGGCCGCCGCGCTGGCATGGAACCGTTCGGTAGCCTCCAGCCCGGACACACCAAAGGATGTGCGCTGGGCCACTGCCACAAGGTAGGCAAGCACCCCGATCGTCCAAATGAGCCAGGCGCGGGGTGCGTTCACCCTTCCATTATGCCCGGGCCGCATTAAAGCTGCTTTATGGGCGCGCATCTTTACGTGCGAGATACGCCTCAACCGCCGCGCCCAGATCCTCGGCGTTGGGCAATTCGTCGTTCTCGTCGGCCAGCAGGGAACGGCGGACCGTTCCCTCGGCCTTGTCGTCATAGCGGGACTCCAGCTTGGAAACGACCTGCTGGACGTCCTCGGATGCTTCCACTTGTTCGGCGATCTGCCTGCCCACTTCCCTGCCGGCCTCGCGAAGGCGGTCCGTCGGCAGCATCAGGGACGTGGCTGCACCGAGGTATTCGAGTCCCGCCACCGCTGCCGGCGGGTACTCGGCATCCGCAAGGTAGTGCGGGACGTGGATGACATACCCGGCCACTTTCCGCCCGGCTTCGGCCAGCCGCAACTCGAGGATGTGGCCAATGGCCGCAGGAACCTCGACCGTCGGCTTCCACGTGGAAATGCCCTCGATGAGTTCCGGACGGTTGCCGTGCACCGTGACACCAACCGGCCGGGTGTGCGGAACCGGCATAGGGATGGAGTGGATCCAGGTCACCAGGTTGACGTCCAGTTTTTCCACGATCCCGACGACGGCGCGCGCGAAACGCTCCCACTGGAGGTCCGGTTCAAAACCGGCAAGCAACAGGAACGGCTCGCCCAAGCCGTCATTCAGCTTGTAAAGCGCCAATTGAGGGGCCTTGTAGTCTTCCAGATGGTCTTCGACAAAGCTGATGTGGGGACGGCGCGTGCGGTAGTCGATGAGCTGGTCGGCGTCGAACACAGCCACCGTTTCGACTTCGAGCGTATCCAGCAGTTCCCGGTTGATCTGCTGGACCACGTGCCCGGCGTCAGCGAATCCCGTGAAGCCCATCAGCATGTTGAGGCCCCTGGTGTCCGGGCTGTGGAAGAGCTCGATGTTGCTCGCGTAGAGCGGCTCAGGGTCAAGGAGTGAGCCGGAAATCCGTTCAAGCACGGCATGTTCCTTTCGCAGTTTCAAGTTCATTGGAGGAGCAGGCGGCTGCACGCCGCAGCGGATGCCTTGGCGGCCGGCCACGCTCCCTGTATTGGTACAACGCCCCGGACGGCCGCGCATTCCTGTCGGCCAATGTGCCGCAACTCTCATTTAATTGCTTTCCGGCGCGGCAGACAGACTACGATCGAGACGTGCCGCCGTGTGCGGACCCAAGCAACCACCGACGTTGTCCCAGGCGGACAACGGAGGGGTACCAGGGCCGGGCGCCTAACATGCAGCCCGGCCAAGCCATGCAGAGAGAGATGAGGACAAATCCTCGTGGTGAAGACTACAGACATCACCCTTGGCACTATCGCCAAGGACCTGAAGAAGGCGCCCAGCGACGCACTCGTGATAGCCGTCGGTCAGGGGAAGACGGGCCGGTACTGCTCGGGAACCCCTTGGGCGCGAAGGCCGCGGAAACCCTCGCGGCTTCATTGGGCCTCCTCGGCATCACGGGAGCAGCCGATCAGGTACACCGTCTGCCGGGTCTTCCGGAGACCGGTTCGGGCGTCCTCGTCCTGGCGGGTGTCGGCAAAGTCGCCGACGACGCCCTCCTGGCCGAGGAAACCCTGCGCCGGACTGCGGGATCCGCCGTCCGCCAACTTGCCGGTTTGTCCTCCGTGACACTGGCCCTCCCGACGGCGTCCCTCGCCGACGTCGCAGCCGTCGCCGAAGGCGCTGTGCTGGGTTCCTATTCCTATACAGAGCACCGCTCCAGCAAGGACGGCCTCAAGGACCCGGTCGGCAAGGTCCTGATCCACACGGCGTTTGACGGCAAGGACGTCCAGCCCGCGCTCGATCGGGCCTTGCTCGTGGGACGCGCGGTCAACGCCACCCGCACGCTGGTCAACGAGCCTCCGAGCCACCTCTACCCGGAGTCCTTTGCCGAAGCTGCCAAGGAACTCTCCAAGGGCTGCCGGTCAAGGTCACCGTGTGGGACGAAAAACGCCTCGAAAAGGACGGGTTCGGCGGAATCCTGGGCGTTGGAAAAGGTTCAACCCGCCAGCCGCGCCTCGTCAAGGTGGAGTATGCCCTGGCCAAGGCCACCAAGAAGATCGCCCTGGTCGGTAAGGGCATCACCTTTGACACGGGCGGCATTTCCATCAAGCCGGCCCTCGGCATGGGCGACATGAAGAGCGACATGGCGGGCGCCGCCGTCGTACTTAATACTGTCCTGCCGTCGCGGGGCTCGGGTTGCCCGTCAAGGTGACCGCGTGGCTCTGCATCGCCGAGAACATGCCCTCGGGCGCTGCACAGCGCCCGGCAGACGTCCTTACCGTGTACGGCGGCAAGACGGTCGAGGTCCTCAACACCGACGCCGAGGGACGCCTGGTCATGGCGGACGGAATCGTCGCGGCCAGCCTCGAGCAGCCGGACGCCATCATCGACGTCGCGACGCTGACGGGCGCCCAGCTGATCGCCCTCGGCAACCGCACTGCCGGAGTCATGGGTTCCGACTCCGTCACGGGCGCGCTCAAGTCCGCGGCAGATCGCGCGGGCGAACTCGTGTGGCCGATGCCGCTGCCGGAGGAGCTTCGGGCCAGCCTTGATTCGCAGGTGGCGGACATCGCCAACATCGGCGAACGCCACGGTGGAATGATGACGGCGGCCGTGTTCCTGCGTGAGTTCGTCGGGAAGGACGCCGAGGGCAAGCAGATCCCCTGGGCGCACGTCGACATCGCCGGCCCGTCCTTCAACAACGGCAGCCCCTACGGCTACACGCCCAAGCAAGGCACCGGCTGCACTGTCCGGACGCTTCTCGCTTACGTCGAAGACGTGCTGGCGACGGCCTAAGCAAGTCCCAAGTGGGGCCGGTTCATGACCGGCCCCACGGCCGACGTGAGTCTGGCCACAAGCGCCCCACAAATGCCCCGGCAGGGTGGAGCATGGATAAGTGGTTCGCTAAGGTGAACCACGGTAGTCACAAATGCAAGAGAACTTCGGTGCTGGCATAATCGCGGCAGTACAAGTTCCAAGACCAGATGACGCGTAGTCGCGTGTCATCGCTCACGCGAGGGAGCGTCCTAGTGGCCGATCAGGCAACTGCGCAAGAATTCGACATCCTGGTACTCGGTGGCGGCAGCGGCGGCTACGCCACGGCTCTGCGTGCCGTTCAGCTTGGTTTCACCGTTGGCCTCGTCGAGAAGGGAAAGCTCGGCGGCACCTGCCTGCACAACGGCTGTATCCCACCAAGGCCCTGCTGCACTCGGCCGAACTGGCCGACCACGCACGCGATTCCGCCAAGTACGGCGTCAACGTCACGTTGGACAGCATCGACATCACGGCCGTGAACGCCTACAAGGACGGAATCGTCGCCGGTAAGTACAAGGGCCTGCAGGGACTCATCAAGTCCAAGGGCATCACGGTCATCGAAGGCGAAGGCAAGCTGCAGGGCACCGACACCGTCGTCGTGAACGGCACAGCCTACAAGGGCAAGAACATCGTCCTGGCTACGGGTTCCTACTCCCGTTCCCTGCCCGGCCTGGAAATCGGCGGCCGCGTCATCACGTCCGATGAAGCGCTGACCATGGACTACATCCCCAAGAGCGTCATCGTCCTCGGCGGCGGCGTCATCGGCGTCGAATTCGCTTCCGTGTGGAAGTCCTTCGGCGTCGACGTCACGATCGTCGAAGGCCTCCCCTCCCTCGTTCCCAACGAAGACACCGCCATCGTGAAGAACCTTGAGCGCGCTTTCAAGAAGCGCGGCATCAAGTTCAGCACCGGCGTCTTCTTCCAGGGCGTCGAGCAGGACGACAACGGAGTGAAGGTCACCCTGGTTGACGGCCAGACCTTCGAAGCCGATCTCCTCCTGGTTGCCGTGGGCCGTGGCCCCGTCACCGCCAACCTCGGCTACGAAGAGGCAGGCGTCACCATCGACCGCGGCTTCGTCATCACCAACGAGCGCCTGCACACCGGCGTCGGCAACGTCTACGCCGTCGGCGACATCGTCCCGGGCGTCCAGCTGGCCCACCGCGGTTACCAGCAGGGCATCTTCGTCGCCGAAGAGATCGCCGGCCTGAACCCGGTAGTCGTCGAAGACGTGAACATCCCGAAGGTCACCTTCTGCGAACCTGAAATCGCCACCGTCGGCTACACCGAAAAGGGCGCCAAGGAGAAGTTCGGCGAGGACCAGGTCCAGACCCAGGAATACAACCTGGCCGGCAACGGCAAGAGCTCCATCCTGGGCACCGGCGGCATCGTGAAGGTTGTCCGCCAGAAGGACGGCCCCGTCGTCGGTATCCACATGATCGGTTCCCGCATGGGCGAGCAGATCGGCGAAGCACAGCTGATCGTCAACTGGGAAGCACACCCGGAGGACGTGGCACAGTTCATCCACGCACACCCGACGCAGAACGAGACCCTGGGCGAAGTCCACCTCGCGCTGGCAGGAAAGCCGCTCCACGGCTAAGTCTTTACGCAAGACACCCGGTCCTGCGCCCGCACGAACTGCGGGCGCAGGACCCCAGCAGGCAACACTCATCCGCACTAAAGATCAATAAGGAGAACGGGGACGACATGTCTGAATCCGTTAACTTGCCCGCCCTTGGTGAAAGCGTCACCGAAGGCACCGTCACTCGCTGGCTCAAGCAGGTTGGTGACCGAGTGGAAGTCGACGAGCCCCTGCTCGAAGTTTCCACCGACAAAGTAGACACTGAAATCCCGTCTCCTATTGCCGGCATTATCGAAGAAATCCTCGTGGCTGAAGACGAGACCGCCGAAGTCGGCGCTCCCTGGTCCGGATCGGCAGCGGCAGCAACGGCGCTGCAGCGCCCGCCGCCGCACCTGCGGAAGAAGCACCGGCAGCCCCGCACCTGAAGCAGCACCGGCTCCCGTTGCCGAAGAAGCCGCAGCCCCGGCGGCAGCTTCCGGCGAGGCATCGGGTCACGATGTGACTCTCCCCGCCCTGGGTGAAAGCGTCACCGAAGGCACCGTCACCCGCTGGCTCAAGGCCGTGGGCGACAGCGTCGAGGTGGACGAACCGCTCCTCGAGGTCTCCACCGACAAGGTCGACACCGAGATCCCCTCCCCCGTGGCCGGTACTTTGCTTGAGATCCGCGTCAACGAGGACGAGACCGCTGAAGTCGGCTCTGTCCTTGCCGTCATCGGCTCGGGCGCCCCCGCCGCAGCGGCACCCGCACCTGCGGCAGCACCCGCAGCCCCGGCACCTGTGGCTGCAGCCCCGCCGCACCGGCACCCGTCGTTGAAGCCGCACCCGCGCCGGCAGCAGCACCGGCACCCGCAGCACCGGCTGCCCGGTAGCCGCACCCGCGCCGGCAGCAGCTCCGGCACCCGCAGCGTCTTCGAGCGAGTCCGGTTACGTCACCCCGCTTGTCCGCAAGCTTGCCAACCAGAACGGTGTCGACATCACCACCGTGACGGGCACCGGCGTCGGCGGCCGTATCCGGAAGCAGGACGTGCTCGCCGCAGCCGACGCAATGAAAACGGCTGCGCAGGCAGCAGCCGCCGCTCCGGCGCCGGCGGCCGCAGCTCCCGCGACACCCGGCAAGCCTGCTGCCGCCCCGTGGCTGCTTCCTCGCTCCGCGGTACCGTGGAGAAGGCTCCCCGCATCCGCCAGGTCATCGCCCGCCGCATGCGCGAGTCCCTCGAAACTTCAACGCAGCTGACCCAGGTGCACGAGGTCGACATGACCAAGATCGCCAAGCTCCGCCTCAAGGCCAAGGGCTCCTTCGAGGCCCAGAACGGCGTCAAGCTGACCTTCCTGCCATTCATCGCCAAGGCCGTGGCCGAAGCCTTGAAGCAGCACCCCAAGCTGAACGCTGCGTATGACGAAGACAAGCAGGAAATCACCTACCACAATGCGGAACACCTCGCGATTGCGGTGGACACCGACAAGGGCTTGCTGGTTCCGGTCATTTCCGACGCCGGCAACCTGAACCTTGCCGGCCTGGCCAGCAAGATCGCCGACGTCGCCGGCCGCACCCGCCAGGGGAAGATCGGTCCGGACGAGCTGTCCGGCGGTACGTTCAGCATCACCAACATCGGTTCTGTCGGCGCACTGTTCGACACGCCGATCATCAACCAACCGCAGGTGGGCATCCTGGGCACCGGCGCGATCGTCAAGCGTCCTGTCGTGGTTGCGGACGAAAACGGTGACGACTCGATCGCCATCCGCTCCATGATGTACCTGTCCCTCACGTACGACCACCGCCTGGTTGACGGTGCCGACGCCGGCCGCTTCCTGCAGACCCTCAGGGCCCGCCTTGAGGAAGGTGCCTTCGAAGCCGACCTCGGCCTCTAATAAGTATCATCACGTGACGGGAAGGTCCCGGCGGGAAACTGCCGGGACCTTCCCGTCTTTGCATGCATTTTCTTCCGTGGCTTTGCTACGGCTCGTAGAAGAATCTGGCTAAGCTGGAGCCATGACTATCCTCTTCAACGTCCTGCTGTTCTTGCATATCGTCGGCGCAGCCATGATTGTGGGCTACTGGATCGCCACCATGAAGCAGCCGACCGTCCACCCGCGCCAGCGCGACGGCGCCTTCGTGCAGCTGATCACCGGCATTGCCATGATGGGAATCCTCCCCATGCTGCCCAACGCCGACCCCAACTACTTCAAGCTGGGCATCAAGTTCGCGATCGGCCTCGCCGTGGCCGTGCTCGCCGTCATCGGCTCACGCAAGGTCAAGAAGGGCGAACCGGTCTCAACAGGACTGGCCCATGGCGTCGGCGGCCTGGGATTGCTCAACATCGCCATCGCAACGATCTGGCAGTAGGAGCGGAAAAGCGCTGACCGGAGCAAACCGCGCGGCCGCCTGGACCATTCGTCCGGGCGGCCGTCGCCGCTTAATCCGTGGCCGCCCGAACCACGGCAGTCACAATCCTCTGAGAGCGGACAAGCGGTGCGCCGCCGCCGTCGAATCCCTAGGATTGAACCCGGCGGCATCCGGTATCCGGGTGCCAATTCGCAACGACGCTGAGGAGTGGACATGGCTACAACACGCACCGCACACACCGTATGGAACGGCAACCTGATCGAAGGCGCCGGCAACACCACGCTGGACAGCTCCGGACTCGGACCCTTCAACGTCACCTGGAAGGCCCGCGCGGAGTCCGCAGAGGGCAAGACCAGCCCCGAAGAGCTGATTGCCGCCGCGCACTCGGCATGCTTCTCGATGGCCTTCAGCAACGGCGTCGCAGGCGCAGGCTTCACGCCGGAGGAGGTCAACACCAAGGCCGACGTCACCTTCCAGCCAGGCGAAGGCATCACGGGCATCCACCTGACCGTGAGCGCACGCATCCCCGGTGTTTCCGAAGAAGAATTCCAGCGCCTCGCCGAAGACGCCAAGCTCAACTGCCCGGTTTCCCAGGCACTCCGGGCAACCCCGATCACGCTGGATGCCACGCTCGCTTCCTAGCGGCAACCCGTCCGAAACCTGTCCAAAAAGCGAGTCCCGCCTTTCCTTCCGGAAGGGCGGGGACTTCGTCGTGCGGGCCTCCAGCTAGCTCTTTTGCGGCCTTGCGGGCAACGCGGCCGGGCGGAGCTTGCGGTAGCCTTCACGCAGCGGTGGCCGGTCCGTGGGTAGTTCCTGCACCATTTCCTTGAGCGCGCCGATCCCGTACTCCAGCTGGGGATCGGTACCGGCCGCGTAGGCGTGCGGCGGGAACACTACTTCGATGTCAGGCTCAACCCCGAAGTTCTCCACGCTCCAACCGATGCCGCCGGAGAACCACGTGGCATAGCGCGGCTGGGTCACGCCGGTGCCGTCAGCCAGGGCGAAACGGTTGTCGATGCCGACCACGCCGCCCCAGGTCCGGGTGCCGATGACCGGGCCGATGCCGCGGAGTTTGGACACCTGCGTGATGATGTCGCCGTCGGAGCCGGCGAATTCGTCGGCGAGGATAATAACGGGCCGCGCGGGGCGTGGTGCGGGTACGTACGCGGCTTTTCGCCGCGCGGCATGCTCCAGCCGGTGACCTTGCGGCCGATCAGTTCAGCCACGAGCTGCGACGTGTGGCCACCGCGGTTCCGCCGGACATCGACAATCAACCCGTCCAGCGCGGTCTCGGTGTCAAGGTCCCGGTGAAGCTGCGCCCAGCCGTTGGCCATCATGTCCGGTACATGCAGATAGCCGAACTTTCCATTCGAGGCCTCGCGCACGGTGCGCCTGTTGGCGTGAACCCACTCCTGGTACCGCAAGCGTTCCTCGTCCTTCACTGGAACCACGGCGATCCGCCGCTGCCGGCCTGCCGCCCCGGCGTGCCGGCCGCCGTTCAGGATCGTGAGTTCCACGGTCCGGCCCGCTGCGCCACCAGTTGCTTGGCCGGAGTTCGGTCTGCGGAGAGCCCGACGCCGTCGATCGCCAGGATCACGTCGCCCACCTTCGCGTCGGCTCCCGGCCGGGTCAGCGGCGAGTTGGCCAGGGGTCGGAAGTGTCTCCCGCCAGGATGCGCGTGATCTCCCAACCGGCTTCCGTGAGCTTGAGGTCGGCACCGAGCCTGCCCTGGCCGTTGCTCCCTGGTTCGCCCACCGCAGCCGGACGAACGTATGCGTGGGACGTGCCAAGCTCACCGTGCAGTTCCCACAGAAGGTCCACCAGGTCGTCGTGCGAGCCGAGGCGTTCGACGACGGGACGGTACCGCCGGTAGACCGAATCCCAGTCCTGGCCCGCCATGTCTTCGGTCCAGAAGAAGTCCCGCTGCAGCCGCCATGCTTCGTCGAATGCCTGTCCCCATACGGACAACGGATCCAAGACCATCCGGATCCGGTTCAGCTCAACCTTGACAAGCTCTCCCGATTCTTCCTCGGCCTTGGCGTCGGATGGTACGGCGACAACCTGCTTATCATTGACGAAGACCAGTTTCTTGCCGTCTCCGGAGAGTCGGTAGCGCTCCACGGCGGGGACGAGTGTGACCTGTTTCTGCTTCGAAAGCTCGTAGCGGACCAGCGCTGGAGCAGGTGCCTTGTCCTGCACCGTGCCACGGCCATCTCCCGTGACGCCTGAGAGGGGGTATCGAGCCACAGCAGCGCGCCGCTGGAGGCCGAAAGCGCCGAGTAGTTGCCCTGCGGCACCGGGACGCCGATGACGCGCAACGGCAGGCCCTCACGGTCCACCCGGACCGTGACGGCGGTTCCGGCACCATCCCGGTACCGTCCTTCTCGGCGTTCCTTGCGCCGTTCTCCCCTTCGGGTACGGCGTCCGCTTCCTCCTCGTCCAGCATGTCCACGACCGGGCCGAAAGGCGAAGGAGTGGCTGCAGCGAGTGCCACAAGGTACGGCTTGATGGGGCTGGGGAACGACAGGTCGAAGGCATGGCCGTCGTACACGGGATCGAAGCTGCGGTTCGAGAGGAACGCCAGAAATTTTCCGTCGGGAGTGAAGGCCGGCGATTCGTCGCAGAAGCGGCCGTCCGTGACCTCCACGATGTCTCCAGGGTTGGCGGTGTTGACCATGCGCAACTTGCTCCGTGAGCCGAAGGATGTCACAGGCTCTGACCATGCGAGCCATTGCGAGTCCGGCGACCACGCGAGGCCGTCAATGCTGCCGTCCCCTACGCTGACAAGCCGCGACAAGGTGCCATTGGCAGTGTCGGCCAGGTAAACGTCCCCGAACGCGGTACCCACGGCAAGCCACTTGCCATCGGGACTGGCTTCGAGGGCGCTCGGACGGGCTGCCCTGGGGAAATCGATCCTCAGGAAGTCGAGCCGTGGCTCTTCGGCTCCGCCACGTGTGGCGCTCATCGGTGCAGTCACGCTATCCGCGGACGCCGGAGCTGGCTCCGCGTGCGGTTCCTGCAGCCGAACCCCGGACGTCTCGGGCTGTCCCGTGATCGCCGATGCCGAGACGGGGCGGGGCAGTTGTCCGGCGCCGTCCTCTTCACCTTCGCGTCGGGCGGGTGCGGCGTCCTGGACTGGTGCTTCGACCGCCGGTTGCGACAAGCGCGGGCAATCCTCTTGATGTAGATGGCGTCGACGCCGTCATGGTCCGCTACGTAGGCGATACGACCGTCAATAAGGGGCCGGGGAAGCCGTGCCCGCACGCCGGGAGTCGCTTCGACAACGCGGGACGGTCCGTCTTTGTGGCGCAGCCAGTGGATGGTTCCGTGGGATTCCACAGCGCTTGCCGAACCGGCCGCGTTGGGGAAGACGTCGCCCAAGTGGGCGGCGACTTTGAGGGTGCCGGCCGCCGCGACTGGGATGCCGAGCCCAGGCTGACGTCAAGCCGTACTGCCTCGGCGTCGGACTCAAGACTCGGCAGGATCCACAACTCGCCAGCCGATTCGAAGATGACCCGCTTGCCGTCGCTCGCGGCGTGCCGGACGTAGAAGTCCTCGTGATCGGTGTGCCGGCGCAGGTCCGAACCGTCCGGCCGCACCGAGTAAAGATTTCCGTAGCCCTCGTGATCCGAGAGGAAGGCGATCCGTCCGCCTACCCACAGCGGGTCCGCGAGGTTCCCGTCGAGCCCGGAAAGCAAGCGGGCGAACTCGCCGTTCCCGTCGGCGTCGATCCACAATTTACCGGCGGTACCGCCACGGTACCGCTTCCACCAGGCAGGCTCGCGCGAGAGCACACTGGCAAGGACAACGGGTCGCTCGTCCCCACTTCCGGGCCGAACGCCACCGATTCGACGGGGCCGAAAGGAAGCTCGACGGCGGGGCCGCCGTCGAACGGCAAGGCGTAAGCATGCGTGTGCCGCCCCTCGGCCTGTTCAAAAGCCGTCGTGACCACAACGTCGCCTGAGGAGGTGAATCCCTTGACACGGGTGGTGCTGTGACCGAAGTAGCTCAACTGCCGGTACCCGCCGCCGTCGACGTTCGCTGTCACCACCTCGGGAGCAGCCCCGACGATCGTCGTCCACACAAGCCGCTTGCCGTCCGGGTGAAGCGGGGATTGCGCGCAGGGAGCTGCTGGGCCGAAATCCGCCACGCGCGGCCTCCGGCCACGGGCGCAATCCAAACGTCGTCTTCGGCCACGAAGGTGATCAAATCACCGTGCAAATGCGGGAAACGGAAGTAGCTGGAGGAGGTCATTGTTCGATCATAGTCAAAGGAGTCGCGAGGGCTTTTGAGGCCTGCCGTAATGCCGGAGTGATGCTTGCCATGATGAGATAGGGCATGCGAATCGTGATATCGGGTGCCTCGGGATTCATCGGAACTGCGCTCTCCGCGCATCTCCTCGGCAGCGGGCACGACGTCGTCCGGCTGGTTCGCCGCCCGCCTGAAGGAACCGGCGAAGCCTCTTGGGATCCGGCCGCGGCCAACTGGATGAGGCGGTACTCGATGGCGCAGACGCTGTGGTCAACCTCTCCGGTGCAGGCATCGGGGAGCGGCGCTGGACCAAAGCACGCGTGCGCGAAATTATCGACTCACGATTGCGGACCACAAAAACTCTCACGGCAGCCATGGGACGGCTGGGAACTCCGCCCGGAACATTCCTGAGCCAGTCAGCCTCGGGTTATTACGGCTCGTCTCGTGCCGGCCTGCTCCGGGAAGACGCGGGGCCAGGCAAAGGCATGCTGGCCACCCTGTGCGTCGATTGGGAGGCCGCCGCCACACGGCACCCGCAGGCGTGCGGGTGGTGACGCCGCGCACCGGCGTGGTCCTCAGCCCTGATGGCGGAGCGCTGGGTCCGCTCCTTCCGTTGCTGAAGATGGGCGTGGGCGGACCGTTGGGAAACGGCCGGCAATATTGGCCCTGGATTTCCCTTGTGGATGAAGTTTCAGCCTTCGAATACCTGCTCAACTCCTCGCTCGAAGGTCCCGTCAACGTGTGCGCCCCGGAAAGCGCTGACGTCAACGCCATCGTTGCGCAATTGGCGGCGGCCCTGCACCGGCCGGCGTTCCTTCGCGTACCTGCCCCCGCGCTGCGCTTGGTCCTCGGCAGCCATCTGGCGGAGGAACTTGTCCTCGCCAACCAGCGCATGGAACCGGCACGGCTGGTGGACTCAGGCTTTGCCTGGCAGCACCCCGCGCTGGCGGATGCCGCCCAATGGGTGGCAAGCGGCGGCAAGTGATCATTTAAGACTGCTTGGCCAGGATCTCGGTGATCCTCCACGCGTCCTCGCCACGCAGGAGAACCACCCTGAGTTCCTGTGGTTCGCCCCGGGGCCGCGCTCCGACGATCTCCCCTGCTGCGTCCCGTTCTTCATAGGCGGACGTTTCCACCGTGACAGCAACTGCTGCCCGGTCCGGGCTGGAAGGTCTCTCCACACTCACGCTCGAGAGGGTGGTGGAAAAGCCCGCGAGAACCAAGCCGGCGCCGAGCAATTCGTCCTTGAGCTTTCCATCGGAGGCGGCAGCCGCCGAGCCCTGCACATTAACGTGTTCCAGGAGCTCGAACTTTCCGGAACTCAGCGCCTTGTCCCGGAGTGCCGACAGTCCCCGTATGGCTTCCTCCGGGTTTGCGGATCGGATCCGGCCCCATACCACCGCGGGAACTTCTGCCTCCACCGGGACTTTATCGGGACCGGCCCCTGCTGGGTATTGCGCGGCATGCCGGGCTCGCTCGCGACTCGTTCTTCCTGGGAAGCACTCGACGCCGGGCCAGGGCCGTTTGCCCGGCTCCCGGTCCTCGATCGCCAGCCCACCACACCGCACCAGCCAACCACACAGCGGCTACTGATCCGGCGCCCGCAATCATCCCCAGAGCGAGCACGACGGGCGCCGCCCGCCGTCGTTCGGAAACCGGCGCAACCGCACGCCGGTGTCTGCGTCCCGACCCTGGAGGGCGGAAGCGGCCGAAAAGCGCCGCGATGCGGGCGCGCTTTGGGCGAGGAGCAGAAGCCCGACGCCGGGTCATCAGTTCCGGAACAACCGTCGCGTGCACCGAAACGGAAAGGTCCACAGCTTCCGGCGGTGCGCTTCGGTAGACCGCAACACCCAATTCGGCCGCGGACGGCCGCTGCTGCGCCTCTGGATGAAGCCCGGCCTCGATCGCAACGGCCAAGGCAGTAGGCACCGCAGGCACCAAGAGTGTCAAGGGCGGCCGGCGTGCCGCAGTGTCCGGGCGGAACCCGTGAGGCAATACCAGCCAAGCGCGGCGAGGGCGTAGGTATCGCGCTGCGGCTCCAGTTCCGCTGTCCCCGGACAGCCGGAGCAGGATCCGCGAATCCTGGGGTGCCCGAGTCCGGAACCCCGCGGCGTCCCCACCATGCGGGAAATGCCCATGTCCGAGAGGAGCGGTTTCCCTTGCGCGGTGAAGAGGACATTTCCGGGCGAAACATCGGAGTGTGTCACCCCTTGGCAATGCAGATAGGCCAAGGCCTGTGCCAGGGGCGTCAGGATGGTCACTGTCTCGCCCACGCCAAGACTCCCCCTGCTGGACACCAACTGCCCAAGCGAGCCGCCAGGGGCGTAGTCCATGACCACGCCCAAGCCGCCGTCGACGGACTCTGCCAACTCAACAACGCCATGGACCTTGACGAGGTGCTCGTGGTCCAGCCTGGATAGAAGCCGCACCTCACGCAGCAGGGATGACTTGGCGTCGCGTGGATCCGCCGTCTCCGGTTTCCGGCCGAGGCATTTCACGGCGAAGCTTTTCCCCGACCGCTGTTCCGTTGCGAGCCACACCGTGGTTCTTCCGCCGCGGCCCAGTTCACGCACCGCAACAAAGCCCGGGATCACAGGTTCGGAAGGTTCGATCCCTTGGGAGGGCATGTCCCGCTCACGGTCCTGGGCACTCCCGCAGGTCGAAAAAGTCTCCATGCCTCAACAAATACCGGAAATCGCGGATTCCCGCAGAAGTTATCCACAAGCCAAGGACCGGAGCCCCGCAAGCAAGCCGAGTACGACTGAGAGCTTGGCCACAAAATCATGGCCTGCGCCCGCGGGGTCTAAGCTTGTCCCCATGACTCTTGAGTTTTCACAGCTGGGTCTTGCCCGGATTTCGTTGACTACATGCAGGGCTGGGATATCCAGCGCGAACTCCACAACAAGGTTGTTGCCGGCGACAAACCCAGCACCGTCTTGCTCCTTGAACATGCCGCGGTGTACACGGCAGGCAAGCTCACGGAGGACCACGAGCGCCCGTTTGACGGCACGCCGGTTGTTCCCGTGGACCGTGGCGGCAAATTGACCTGGCACGGACCCGGCCAACTCATTGCCTACCCCATCCTCAAACTGAAGAACCGCGCCGGGATCCGTGACTACGTCGAGCGTCTCGAAGCCGTCATGATCGCGATCATGGAGGACTACGGAATCAAGGCCACGCGGGTCAAAGGCCGGGCGGGAGTCTGGGTCCTCGCGGACGACAAGGGTCCGGACCGCAAGATCGCCGCGATCGGTATCCGCGTCCTCGACGGCGTGACCATGCACGGCGTGGCCATCAACTGCAGCAATGACCTCGCTCCCTACGCACAGATCATCGCGTGCGGCATCACCGACGCGAGCGTCACCACCATGTCCATCGAGACCGGCAAGACCATCAACCCGGCCGACATTGCCGAGCGCTTCATCGAAGAGTTCCGCAAGCACGAAGAAGCACTCGTATCCAGCCCCGAAGGAGCACTCCAGTGACCCTGGCACCTGAAGGCCGTAAGCTGCTGCGCGTTGAACAGCGCAACAAAGCCGTCCCGGTCGAACGCAAGCCCGAGTGGATCAAGGCCAAGGTCCAGATGGGCCCGGAATTCGTGGGCCTGAAGAACCTCGTGAAAAAAGAAGGCCTGCACACCGTCTGCGAGGAAGCCGGCTGCCCGAACATCTTCGAGTGCTGGGAAGACAAGGAAGCGACCTTCCTGATCGGCGGCTCCGAATGCACCCGCCGCTGCGACTTCTGCCAGATCGACACCGGCAAACCCTCCCCCGTGGACATGTTCGAACCCACCAAGGTCGCCCGCTCCGTCCAGGCCATGAACCTGCGCTACGCCACCGTGACCGGCGTCGCCCGCGACGACCTGGCAGACGAAGGCGTCTGGCTCTACGCCGAAACCGTCCGCAAGATCCACGAACTGAACCCCGGCACCGGCGTCGAACTGCTCGTCCCCGACTTCTCCGGCAAACCCGACCACATCAGCGCGATCTGCGACTCCGCCCCCGAAGTCTTCGCGCACAACGTCGAAACCGTGCCCCGGATCTTCAAGCGCATCCGCCCCGCGTTCCGCTACGACCGCTCCCTGGACGTCATCACCCAGGGCCGCGCCCACGGCATGGTCACCAAATCCAACCTGATCCTGGGCATGGGCGAAACCCGACAAGAGATCTCCGAAGCCCTGACCGACCTGCACGCCGCGGGCTGCGACCTGATCACCATCACCCAGTACCTGCGCCCTCCGAACGGCACCTGCCCGTGGACCGCTGGGTCAAACCCCAGGAATTCGTCGAACTCGCCACCGAAGCCGAGGAAATCGGCTTCCTCGGCGTCATGTCCGGCCCCCTGGTCCGCTCCTCCTACCGCGCCGGACGCCTCTGGGCCACCGCGATGCGCAAAAAAGGCCGCGAGATCCCCGCCCATCTGGCCCACATCGCCGAAGGCATCCAGGACTCCGGCACCACCCGCCAGGAAGCCCGCACCCTCCTCGCACACCACGCATAGCACGTCGGCTAAAGCACGGTCAAAGGACCGGACCCCGGACAAATCCGGCGTCCGGTCCTTTGGCATAAATCACGTAGAATTAAGGCACTATGGCGAAATCCCCTGATTCCAGCAACTCGACAACATCGGCTGCCGACGCTCCCAAGCGTGGCTTGTTTTCCCGCAAGCCCAAGGAAGCCAAGGCCAAGAAGCCGAGCCAGCTGAAGCAGATCGGCGAGGTCTTCAAGATGACCCGCCGCAATGACCCTATCGTCGTGTGGCTCATGCTGTTGGCGTTCCTTGGCGTCGTTGCTGTCAGCCTCGTCGTCGGGTTCTTCCTGAACAACTGGGTCACCGGCCTGATCATCGGCATCCCCTTGGGCCTGCTGGCAGCTGTCTTCATCCTCTCGCGGCGCGCGGAACGTGCCGCCTTCGCGCAGATCGAGAACCAGCCCGGAGCTTCCGGTGCGGCTTTGGGAACCCTGCGCCGCGGCTGGATCACGGAAGACCAGCCGGTCGCCGTCAACCCGCGTACGCAGGACGCCGTCTTCCGCGCCATCGGCCGGCCCGGCGTCGTGCTGGTCAGCGAGGGACCGTCGCATCGCGTCAAGCCGCTGGTTGACGCCGAGCGCAAGAAGCTCGCCCGTATCCTGCCGAACGTCACCATTCACGTGATCGAAAGCGGTCGTGGCGAAGGCCAAGTGCCCATTAGCCAGATCGCAAAGACCATGAACAAATACAAGAACGAACTCACCAAGGTTGAGGTCGGCGCTGTCAGCAAGCGAATCTCTTCGCTGGGCAACCGCCTGCCGATCCCGAAGGGCATCGACCCATACAAGGCACGCCCTGACCGCAAGGCCGCACGCGGACGCTAACCACGACAAAAGCCGCCCGTTCCTGGAATCTCCAGGAACGGGCGGCTTTTTTGCCTGCGCAAAAAGTTACATCCGAATGAGGATCGTGTTCATGGCCCTGTCGTGGAGGCCACGCTGGTCAGGATCGAAAACAACCGCGGGAATCACCAGGCACAAGAGGATCGTCCTGACCAAAGCGGCCAAGGGTCCTGCCTGCGCTCCTCCGAGCCGTACCACGTGGATGCCCGCAACCCGGTGTCCGATGCTGTAGCCCAGTGTGCCGATGAGAAGGACCTGTTCCACCGCAAAGACAGCGAGTGTCGCCCATTGGTTGCCGCCGAAGGCAAAGTTGCTGATCACCAGGGCGATGACCCAGTCGATGCAGATTGCCAGGATGCGACGGCCGGCCCGGGCCATGGAGCCTGGACCGGATTCAGGGAGGCCGAGCCGCGCTCCCGGGTACTTGGAAATTCCGGACGTGTCCGGCCCTGTGAGCCATGAACCAATATCTTTACGATCAACCACACTTCAAGCTTACGGCTTCACCATCGCACGCCCGACGGCGGGAGGTGGCGCCGGTGCGCTCTTGGCTGTCTTCACAAGGAAACAGACACACAGGCGAAAGACATAGACTGGCACTGCAGTAGACCAGTAGCGTTTACACGGCAGGCAGTTCTGTAACCTGCTCGAAACAATACTGACACTCCGGGGAAATCCCATTTCCCTATGGTTGGAGAAGTTGCTAGCCGCCGCATCAGGGATACTTTTTTGTTTCCCTGCTTTCGGTTTGCGCTGGACCAGACGGCCCGAGGGGCCTGTTACCTGTTATGCGTTAGGAGCATAGATGTTCAAGACTGCGGACGAAGTCCTCAAGTTCATCAAAGACGAAGATGTTAAGTTCGTCGATATCCGCTTCACCGATCTTCCGGGCGTCCAGCAGCACTTCAATGTGCCGGCCAAGAGCGTTGACGCTGACTTCTTTGTCAACGGCCAGCTCTTTGACGGATCTTCCATCCGCGGTTTCCAGGGCATCGCCGAGTCCGACATGCAGCTCATCCCGGACGTCACCACGGCCTTCATCGACGCCTTCCGCATCGAGAAGACCCTGGCATTGAACTTCTCCATCGTGAACCCGCGCACCGGCGACCCGTACCACCGCGACCCGCGCGGCGTTGCCGAAAAGGCAGAAGCCTACTTGGCCTCCACCGGCATTGCGGACACGGCATTCTTTGCTCCCGAAGCTGAGTTCTACGTCTTCGACAACGTCCAGTTCGAATCCTCCCCGCAGGGTTCCTTCTACAAGGTCGACTCGATTGAAGCACCTTGGAACACTAGCCGCGAAGAAGAAGGCGGAAACCTCGGTTACAAGACCCCCTTCAAGGGCGGCTACTTCCCGGTTTCCCCGGTTGACCACCAGGCTGACCTCCGCGACGCCATGTGCATCGCGTTGGACGAAGCAGGCCTCGAAGTCGAGCGCTCGCACCACGAAGTCGGCGCTGCCGGCCAGGCCGAGATCAACTACAAGTTCACCACGCTGGTCCACGCAGCCGACGACCTGCAGAAGTTCAAGTACGTCATCAAGAACACCGCGTGGGAGTACGGCAAGTCCGTAACCTTCATGCCGAAGCCGATTTTCGGTGACAACGGCTCTGGTATGCACTGCCACCAGTCGCTCTGGAGCAACGGCGACCCGCTGTTCTACGACGAGAAGGGCTACGCCGGCCTGTCCGACACTGCACGCTGGTACATCGGCGGCCTGCTGAAGCACTCCTCTGCCGTGCTCGCCTTCACCAACCCGACGGTCAACTCCTACCGCCGCCTGGTCAAGGGCTTCGAAGCTCCGGTCAACATGGTCTACTCGCAGGGCAACCGCTCCGCCGGCATCCGCATCCCGATCACGGGCTCCAACCCGAAGGCCAAGCGCATCGAGTTCCGCGCTCCGGACGCCGCGTCCAACCCGTACTTGGCGTTCTCCGCCCAGCTCATGGCCGGCATCGACGGTATCCGCAACCGCATCGAGCCCCGGCTCCGATCGACAAGGACCTGTACGAACTGCCTGCAGAGGAAGCCAAGGACATCCCCAAGGCTCCGGGCTCCCTTGAGGAAGCACTCGAGGCCCTGCGCGAGGACAACGAGTTCCTGCAGGCCGGCGGTGTCTTCACCCAGGACCTGATCGACACGTGGATTGAGTACAAGTACGAGAACGAGATCCGTCCGCTGTCGCTGCGCCCGAACCCGTACGAGTTCGAGCTCTACTACGGCGTCTAGTAACACCGCACGAGGCAAATGAAGGGCCGCAGTTCATTTTTGTGAACTGCGGCCCTTTCCCTTTAACGCCGGCGGACTCGTGCCCACAAAAAAGAACGGCTGTGCCCGCTAAGACACAGCCGTTCTTTTGGTAAAGACCCCGGATCGCAGGGGCCGGACCCCCAATTTTTCCTACACCCGCCGGCGCCCGCTAATCAACCGGAAGAGGAAGACGATGATCGCCAAGACGATCAATATCGGGGCGATCCAGAGAAGGAATCCCAGGGCCTTTACGGTGCCGCCAATGATAAAGAAAAGGATCGCGATGACCGCGACGATTCCGAGGATGACATTCATGATGTAGCTCCAGTTTCAGTCGTAAACATTCTGATGATTGCCTTTATCGCTGTGCAAACCTCAGCAACCTTACTATAAGTATGCTTATTATTCTAATCCTTCCCGGAACGCCCGCTCACATAAAGGGACACGTCCACCTTGAGGTCATGTCTGCAGGAGCGTCCGGCCAAACACCCACATAGGTGAGCGAGCGTCCGGCCAAACACCCACATAAGTGAGCGAGCGTCTGTGTCCGCGGCGCGTCGCAGAGCCGAAACCATGGGGCAATCCGGCGTGCCTACCGGAACGGGCATTCACGCCCGGTTCTGCCATTCCAACGCCCCTGTCGCGGGCGTGGACGCCGTGGTACGTTCAGCGTGATCAGGATGCTTGAGAGAGAGTCCTCATCCCTTCCGGCTCCTGACGCAACTACTCAAAGCGGAGGCATACGATGACAACCTTGATGATCTTCCACGAGGTCGATGACGTTGAGCACTGGCTTAGCTCGCCGAAACGGGAAGAACTCTTCGGACCCCTGGGCTTCACGGTTCGAACGTTCGTGGACCCGGAAAAAACCAACCGGGTTGGTTTGATCGTCGACGTCCCGGACATGGAGACGTTCCAGCGAACGCTGGAGTCCGAAGCTGCCGCCGAGGCGATGAAATTCGACGGCGTGCGCCCGGAAACAATCGTGACGCTGGTCGAGTCCTAGGTACCGCCTAGTCGCCGAAACCCCGGTACATGGTCCATTGCGGACCGGCGGAACCACCCAAATACTTGCCGGTCTCGACAAAACCCGCGTTTGCGTAGGCAGCCTTGGCGGCAGGATTGTGTTCGTTGACGGAAAGCACGACGCCGGCCTGCCCGCCACCCAGCCTTGCTGTCAGCTTCTGCGCTTCCCGGGCAGCGGCCACAGCAGACAGGGAGCCCAGGCCTCTCCCCTGGCGCTTCTGGTCGATCAGGAACCCGCGCAAGAGCCAGGCGGAATCGTCGTCGTGCCATCCTGCCAGGGTTGCGGCACCAGCCTGCAAGGTAAATACTCCGATGGCGGCGCCTGCCGCTTCGATCACGTACGGCAGGCGGCTTTCGTCTTCCAACCCCATGAGCATCATCTTGAACGGGTCCCCGACGAAGTCTTCCTGCCCCGCGGCCAATTCCATGACGGCGACGTCGCCGAGCGTGATGGCGCGGGCATCGTCGTCGAGATCCTTCAGGGGAATGAGCCACACGGTTTCCAGCATCCTTCGAGCTTAGCCGCCTCCGTACTTCGCGGGACGGCTCAGCCTGGAGCTCACTGGCCGTAGAAGTCCTTTTCGAACACCGCCCGGGTCCGCCGGCTCAAGCGAAGATAGTCTTCTTCGAACACCGCAGCCTGCCCGGGAGGGTAACCGCACCACCTGGCAACGGCCTCCAGGTCCCTTCGGGAAGCAGGGAGGAGATCCGAGGCACGCCCGGTGCAGATCACATTCGCCGAGCGGATGCGGCTCGCGAGCCGCCAGGCTTCGCGAAGCAACACGATGTCGCCCTTGTCGATCAGGCCCAACGACTCGATCGCGTCGAGGGCCTGCAGGGTTGACGTGGTCCGCAGTTGTGGATGCTTCCCTGCGTGTTGGAGCTGCAACAGCTGCACCAGCCACTCGACGTCGCTCAGTCCGCCCCGGCCGAGCTTGACGTGCCTGGCTGGATCGGCGCCTCTCGGGAGCCGTTCCGACTCAACCCGTGCCTTGACGCGCCGGATCTCGCGCACATCCGTCTCGGCGAGCGATTCGGGGTACCGGATCGGGTTGATGAGCCAAAGGAATTCCGCGGCCAATTCGTCGTTGCCGGCCATGGGTTGTGCCCGCAACAGCGCCTGGGCTTCCCAGATGAGGGACCATCGCCGGTAATACTCCGCGTATGACTCGAGGGAACGGACCATGGCCCCGTTCTTCCCCTCGGGACGAAGATCGGCGTCGACGGTGAGGACCCGCTCCGCCAGGATGGCCGGTTTGAGGGGTTGGGTCAACAAGGTGGAAATGTGACCCACAATGGCAAGGGCTTGTTGCTGGGCTTCGGATTCACCCGCCCCGGGGAGGGCACGGTGGACGTACATGACGTCGGCGTCCGAGCCGTAGCCGATCTCGCGTCCGCCTTGCCTGCCCATGGCGACCACCAACACGTGCGTCGTGAGGGGCCCCTCGGAAGCCACGATGGACTCGGCGACGTGCAAGGCGCCCAGAACCGCAGCCCGGTCGGCATCGGCCAACGCCGTGCCCACTGCGTCCTGTTCCAGGAGGCCGGAACTGTCCGCGATGGCGATCCGGAGGATTTCCCGGCGCCTGATGAGCCGGATAAGCCGCATCGCGTTTTCCGGATCGGCGTGGCGCGACATCTTGGACTGGATTTCCTGCCACTGCGCCTCGAAGCTCAGCGGCATGAGTTCCTTGTCGGAACCAAGCCACGCAACGGACTCCGGGGAAACCTCCAGGAGATCCGCGATGAGCCGTGAGTTGGAGAGCACGTGGCAAAGCCGCTCGGCCGCCGCTTGCGAGTCCCGGAGCATCCCGAGATACCAATGGGTGGTACCGAGTGCTTCGCTGACACGGCGGAAGGCAAGCAGTCCGGCGTCGGGATCCACACCTTCGGCGAGCCAGCCGAGAAGGATGGGGAGCAACTGCCGCTGCAATGCGGCGCGCCGGCTGACCCCGGCCGTGAGGGCCTCGATGTGGCGCATGGCGCCTTGCGGGTCGCGGTAACCGAGTGCCGCAAGCCGCCCTTGGGCGGCTTCCGGAGTGAGCCGGGCGTCTTCGGTGCTCAACTTCGCGGCCGTGTTGAGCAGCGGCCGGTAGAAGATGCGGTCATGCAGTTCACGAACGGACCGTTTGGTCTTCTGCCAGGTTTCAACCAGCGCGTCCGGATGCGGCCTGCCTGTGGAAAAGGGCCCAGGACGGCCTTGGCGAGGAACCGCAAAGACTCCTGGCTTGTGGGCATGAGGTGGGTACGGCGCATCTGGAACAACTGGATGCGGTGCTCAAGTACCCGCAGATAGCGGTAGGCCGCGTCGAAGGCAGCGGCGTCCACCCGGCCGATGTAGCCGCCCGCGGACAACGCGGATATTGCCGACGTCGTATCCCGGCAACGGAGCGTTTCATCGGACTTTCCGTGGACAAGTTGCAGGAGCTGGACCGTGAACTCGACATCGCGCAGCCCGCCGGGACCGAGTTTGATCTGGCGCTGCTCTTCGGCCGGGGCGATGTTGTTCGTCACCCTGCGGCGCATCGCCTGCACCGATTCCACGAACCCTTCCCGGCCGGCGGAAGCCCACACGAGCGGCTGGACAGCCTGCTCGTAACGCGAGCCCAGGTCCCTGTCTCCTGCGATGGTCCGGGCCTTAAGGAGCGCCTGGAACTCCCAGCTTTCAGCCCATTTCGCGTAGTAGCTCAAGTGCGAGGGCAACGTCCTGACGAGGGGACCGGATTTCCCCTCGGGCCGCAGGTTCGCGTCGACCTCCCACAGACCCGGTTCGGTCCCCGTGGATGAAATGGCACGGGATATCCCGGCGGCCAAGGCCGTGCCGATGGTCGCGGCCTCGGCGTCCTCCAGGTCCGGTGCCTCGATCACGTAGATGACGTCGACGTCGGAGATGTAGTTGAGCTCCCGGGCACCGCACTTGCCCATGCCGATGACGGCCAGCCCGACGCCGGCAATATCGGCGGGATCGAAAGTCGCCGCGGCTTCGGCCCTGGCAACGGCGAGGGCCGCCTCTATCGCGGCACCTGCGAGGTCGGCCAGTTCGGCACCGACGGCGGGCATGAAGTCCTGCGGACTGGCGGCGCAGAGGTCCTTGATGGCCAGTTCGGTGAGCCCGCGACGGTAAGCCGTCCGGAGAGCCGTGTAGGCGCTGGCTCCAGTCATCGCGGCAACGGGCCGGGGAGAGTTGGGGTCTGCCTTGACCGATCGGAGCAGCTTCGTCCGGAGCTCACTGGCATCGGCGGACAAGGGCTCCGGGCTGACGCGGACATCGAAGACGTCCAGGTGTTCCGGATGCCTGATCAGGAACTCCCCAAGGCTTCGGATGCCCCCAGCAAGCGGTAAAGCGGCTCGCTCCGATCCGGGTGCTCCCCAGCGAGCTGCCTGAGCGAGGGATGCTTCTCAATCAGACGGACCAGCGACTGCAACGCGGTGTCCGGGTTGGCGCTGAGGTGCAGACCGGCGAAGATCGTGTCCTGGTCGATGCCGTCGAGTTCACGCGCGGCAAGGAACCGCTCACCCTTTTCAAGGTCGCTGAAACCGGCCGAGATGAGCCGGCGGGCCAGGCTCACACTCACAGCCTAGAGAATGCCGAGATTGCGCTTGAGCTCGTAAGGCGTGACCTGGAGCCGGTAGTCCTGCCATTCCGCACGCTTGTTGCGCAGGAAGTGGTCAAAGACCTGTTCGCCGAGGATGTCCGCTACGAGTTCCGAATCCTCCATGGCGCGGATGGCGTCGTGGAGGCTGGCCGGAAGCGGCGTGTGACCCATCGCCTTGCGCTCGGCCGAAGTCAGCGACCAAACGTCGTCTTCCGCGGCGGCCGGAAGGTCGTAGCCTTCCTCGATACCCTTGAGCCCGGCACCGAGCAACACTGCGTAGGCGAGATACGGGTTGGTGGCGGAGTCAATGCCGCGGTATTCGATCCGTGCGGACTGGCCCTTGCCCGGTTTGTAGAGCGGCACGCGAACCAGGGCCGAACGGTTGTTGTGCCCCCAGCTCAGGTAGCTCGGCGCTTCGCCGCCGCCCCAGAGACGCTTGTACGAATTGACGAACTGGTTGGTGACGGCGGTGAATTCCGGCGCGTGGCGGAGGATACCGGCAATGAATTGGCGTGCGGTCTTGGACAACTGGAATTCGGCGCCGGCTTCGTAGAAGGCGTTGGTGTCACCCTCGAACAGCGAAAAGTGGGTGTGCATGCCTGAACCCGGGTGGTCGGTGAACGGCTTGGGCATGAAGGTGGCGTAGGTGCCCTGCTGCAGGGCCACTTCCTTGATGACCGTGCGGAAGGTCATGATGTTGTCCGCCGTCTGGAGGGCGTCCGCGTAGCGGAGATCGATCTCGTTCTGGCCGGGTCCGCCCTCATGGTGGCTGAACTCAACGGAAATGCCCACGGATTCAAGCATGGTGACGGCCGTGCGACGGAAGTCCTGTGCCACGCCGCCGGGCACGTGGTCGAAGTAGCCGCCCTCGTCAACGGGAACAGGAACGCCGTTGGCATCGAGGTCCTGGGACTTGAGGAGGTAGAACTCGATCTCGGGATGCGTGTAGCACGTGAAGCCCATGTCCGCGGCTTTGGCGAGGGTGCGCTTGAGCACGTTCCGGGGTCTGCGGCCGACGGCTCGCCGTCGGGGTCAGGATGTCGCAGAACATCCTGGAGGTCTGCTCGGTTTCACCACGCCACGGGAGGATCTGGAACGTGGAGGGGTCTGGCTGGGCAAGCATGTCGGATTCGAACACCCTGGCGAGGCCCTCGATGGCCGAACCGTCGAAACCCAGGCCTTCTTCGAAGGCGCCTTCCACTTCTGCCGGCGCAAGTGCCACCGATTTCAGGGAACCGACGACGTCGGTAAACCACAAGCGTACGAAGCGCACATCACGCTCTTCGATAGTTCGCAGAACGAACTCTTGCTGGCGGTCCATGGGCCTCATTTCCGGGTCAACGTCCATGCCGCGGATTCGGGATTCGAAGCCGACGACAACTCAGCATTCACTCTACTAAGCATTGGCCCGGATTGGCTGCACCCCCGGTTCGCGTAACACAGCGTTTACAAATGTGAGGCTCCCCATGCGCCGGTGGCTAGGACGGCCGGTACCGCATACGCTCTATCCATGGCCCCAAGCAACAGTTCCGATTCCAGCATGCCCGCCGAAATTCCCGCGCCTTACGGAACGGGACCTGCCGCGGCAGGTTCCGGGGCTTCAGCGGATGCTTCAACGCCGAAGCCCGCCGCGAGGATCCGCACCCATCATCTGCAGCAGGCCAAGGCCAAGGGTGAGCGCTTTGCGATGTTGACTGCCTATGAGCAATACACGGCGGAAATTTTCGACCAGGCCGGCATCGAGGTCCTGCTGATCGGCGATTCGGCGTCCAACAACGTCTTCGGGAACGAAACCAGCCTCCCTGTGACCGTCGACGAGCTCCTCCCCTTGTGCCGCGCGGTGGCCCGGTCCGCCAAGCGTGCCTTGGTAGTGGCCGATCTTCCCTTTGGCAGCTACGAAGTGTCGCCGGAGCAGGCAGTGGCAACAGGCGTCCGCTTCCTGAAGGAAGGTTTGGCGCACGCCGTCAAGATCGAAGGTGGCGCGTTCTATGCGGGAACTGTGCGGGCCATGGTCCAGGCAGGCATTCCCGTCATGGCGCACATCGGCTTCACGCCCCAGAGCGAACACTCGCTGGGCGGCTACCGCGTCCAGGGCCGGGGCGACGACGCCGCGCGCCTCGTCGAAGACGCCGTTGCCCTCGCAAATGCCGGAGCGTTCTGTGTGCTCATGGAGATGGTTCCCGCTGAAACAGCTGCCGCCGTCGACGCAGCCATCGACGTACCGACTATAGGAATCGGCGCAGGCAACGCGACCACTGGACAGGTTCTGGTGTGGCAGGACATGGCCGGACTGCGCGGCGGCAAGATGGCCAAGTTCGTCAAGCAATACGCGGATCTTCGCACCACCCTGGGCGCCGCGGCGAAGGCCTACGCCGACGACGTCAGGTCCGGCCAGTTCCCCGGCCCGGAACACTCCTTCTAGGAGGAAGCAGCTTCAGTCCTCCTCGTCCTTGTCCCAGGCTTCGTTGCGGGCCTTGACCTTTTCGAGGGCGTGCTCCGCTTCTTCGCGGGTCTTGTAGGGACCGATCAGCTGGGACCAGTCGGACATCGCGTCCTCTTCGATTTGGTGTGTCTGAACGTTGTACCAGAACTCCGCCACGGTTTCTCCTTTTCGAATCCCGCCGCAAGCCCGGCGGGGCCGGTGCCTTCGCACGGGCCGATATTTAGCTTCTTAGTTACTTGCGTCTCGTGCGTCCCTTATATGATCAATCTATGCCTTCTCCCGCTCTGACCGCACCCATCGGCACGCTGACCCGTGGGACCGTCAGCCCACAGCTGCCTGTTCCGGCGTCCATCCCGCGCCCGGAGTATGTCGGCAAGCCGGGACCCGCGAAGTTCACCGGTTCAGAGGTCAAGTCTGCGGAAACCATCGAGAAGATCCGCATCGCCAGCAAAATCGCGGCCCAGGCGATCGTCGAGGTCGGCAAGCACATCGAGCCCGGCGTCACAACCGACCAGTTGGACCGGATCGGCCACGAATTCATACTGGACCACCAGGCCTACCCCTCGACGCTTGGCTACCGCGGCTTCCCCAAGTCCCTGTGCTCCTCGCTCAACGAGGTCATCTGCCACGGCATCCCGGACAGCACCGTCGTCCGGGACGGCGACATCCTGAACATCGACATCACCGCCTACATCAACGGCGTCCACGGCGACACGAACTACACCTTCCTGGTGGGCGAGGTCGACGACGAGTCCCGGCTCCTGGTGGAACGCACCCAGGAGTCGCTCAACCGGGCCATCAAGGCCGTAGCGCCCGGCCGCGAAATCAACGTGATCGGCCGTGCCATCCAGTCGTACGCGAAACGCTTCGGCTACGGCGTGGTCCGTGACTTCACGGGCCACGGCGTCGGCGAGGCGTTCCACACCGGCCTGATCATCCCCCACTACGACGCCGCGCCGGCCTACAACACCATCATCGAAGCCGGAATGGTCTTCACGATTGAACCCATGCTCACCCTTGGAACGATCGAGTGGGACATGTGGCCCGATGAATGGACCGTCGTCACCCGGGACCACAAGCGGACCGCACAATTTGAACACACCCTGTTGGTCACCGAGACCGGCGCCGAAATCCTGACTCTTCCCTAAGCTCTCCGGAAGGTCACCTGCAGCCGTTCGCGCTGCGACATGCCCACCCCTCCTGCCATGAACGGAAACGCATTGACCAAGAAGGATGAGAAGATCCACAAGAACGGCCCGCTGATCGGCATCGACGTCGGTGGCACCGGCATCAAGGGCGGCATCGTCGATCTCAAGAAAGGCAAGCTGCTCGGGGACCGCCTCCGCATACCGACGCCGCAACCTGCCACTCCCGAAGCCGTCGCCGAAGTGATCGCACAGATCGTCGAAGAGTTGTCGGCCCGTGAGGATGCTCCGGCCAAGGGTTCGCCCGTGGGAGTCACTTTCCCCGGAATCATCCAGCACGGCGTGGTCCGCTCTGCCGCCAACGTGGACAAGTCTGGCTCAACACGGACATTGATTCGCTCCTCACCAAGCGCCTGGACCGTCCCGTCGAGGTCATCAACGACGCCGACGCAGCCGGTCTCGCTGAAGCCCGCTACGGCGCAGGCGAAGGCGTCGACGGCACGGTTCTGGTGATCACCCTCGGAACGGGCATCGGCTCGGCCTTCATCTTCAACGGGCACCTGGTGCCCAACGCCGAGCTCGGCCACCTCGAAGTGGACGGCCACGACGCCGAGACGAAGGCATCCGCCGTCGCGCGTGAACGCGACGGCTTGAGCTGGGAAGAGTACAGCGTGCTGCTGCAGCGCTATCTCTCCCACGTCGAGTTCCTGTTCTCCCCCGAGCTCTTCATCATCGGTGGCGGTATCTCGAAGCGTTCGGACGAGTACTTCCCGCACTTGGATCTGCGGACACGCATCGTCACGGCGGAACTGAAGAACGACGCCGGAATCGTGGGGGCCGCGCTGGACGTCGCCCTCCACCACAAGCTCGCCAAGTAGACGTGGTGCCGGTGGCGGCTGCGGCTTCCCCTCCGCTGCCGCCACCGGAGCTAGATGGGGCTCTTCTCGGAGCTCTTGCCCTTGGCGCCCTTCGCCGCATTATCCGCGGCTGCGGTTTCGGCTTCGTGGCGGAGCAGCGAAATGGCCGACTCGAAGTCCTCAAGCGATTCGAAGGCCTGGTAAACGCTGGCAAATCGCAAGTAGGCGACTTCGTCCAGCTTCTGGAGTGGTCCAAGGATGGCCAGGCCGACCTCGTGGGCATCGATCTCCGCCGCACCGGAAGAGCGGATGTTTTCTTCGACTTCCTGGGCCAGCATCGCAAGGTCGTCCTCGGTCACAGGACGGCCTTGGCAGGCCTTGCGAACGCCGTTGATGATCTTGATCCGGCTGAAGGGTTCCCCACGCCCGAGCGTTTGATGACGGAAAGGCTGGTGGTCTCCACGGTGGTGAAACGGCGTCCGCACTCGGGGCACTGGCGCCGACGGCGGATGGCCGAGCCGTCGTCGGCCATTCGACTGTCCACAACACGTGAGTCGGGGTTTCGGCAGAACGGACAATACACGCTGGGCCTCCCCTGCTCGGTTCCCGGCCACCTGTCCCCGCGGCGGGATCGGCCGGGAACGCAAAAGGTGCCGGAAGTTTGACTTCCGGCACCAGTTTACGGCTATATAAGGCCTAATGACAAGACTGTAATTACTATATGTAGTGGTTGTGACCCATACATGTAGTGGTTTAGGCCCCCGCGAAACGAATCTTGACAGCGTCGCCGTGGCCGGGCAGGTCTTCGGCATCGGAGAGGCTCACGATGTGTTTGCTGACTTGCTCCAAGGCAGCCTTGTCGTAGTTGATCACCTGTACGGCCCTGAGGAATGTTGTCACGTTCAGTCCGGAAGAGAAGGCTGCGGTGCCGCTCGTGGGCAAAACGTGGTTGGATCCTGCACAGTAGTCTCCGAGGCTGACCGGGCTGTAGTCCCCCACGAAAATCGCGCCCGCGTTGCGGATCCTTGCGGCGACCGCTGCTGCGTCCGCCGTCATGATTTCCAGGTGCTCTGCCGCGTAGGCATCGCAGACCGCGATGCCCTGCTCGACATCGTCCACCAGCACCACGCCGACTGGGGTCCCGACAATGCGGTGGTGACCCGCTCGCCATGCTTCGTGGTTCCTGCCTGCACCGTGAGTTCCCGCTGCACAGCGGAGGCGAGTTCCTCGGAGTCGGTGATCAGGACAGACGCCGCCTTGGGGTCGTGCTCTGCCTGGCTGATGAGGTCAGCGGCCACGAGCGCCGGACGGGCCGAAGCATCAGCCAAAATGGCGATCTCGGTGGTGCCGGCCTCGGAGTCGATCCCACGACGCCTTTCACAAGACGCTTCGCGGTGGCCACGAAAATGTTTCCCGGACCGGTCACAACGTCCACCGGTTCGATGGCCTGATCATCGGCAGCCCCGGGGATGCCGTAGGCAAAGGAAACAATCGCCTGGGCGCCTCCAATGGCATAGACCTCGTCGATGCCGAGCAAAGCGGCAGCTGCCAGGATGGTGGGGTGGGGCAAGCCTCCGAAGTCCTTCTGGGGCGGGGAAGCCAAGGCGATCGAGGCAACCCCGGCGGCCAGCGCCGGAACAACGTTCATGATGACGGAGGACGGGTAGACGGCCAGGCCGCCGGGAACATACAAACCCACGCGGCCCACGGGTACCCAGTTCTGGCTGACGACGGCGCCGTCCCCCAGTTCAACGTCGACGTTCGCAGGCCGTTGGCCATCCGCAAAACGCCGGGCACGGCGGATGGATTCCTCCAGGGCTGCGCGCACTGAAGGATCCAGGTTTTCAAGGGCTTCGGCAAGGGCGGCAGCCGGCACTCGCGGATGGGACTGTTCCACGCCGTCGAACGCCAATGCGAACTCCCCAAGCGCTTCGAAGCCGCGGGAACGGACGGCCGCAATGATGTCCAGGACTTTTTGCTCGGCGTCCGCCATGGTCTGATGTTTCGCCCGGGGCACCACGGCGCGCAGTTCCGCCAAGGTCAGGGACCGTCCGCGCAAGTCAATGCGGTGGAAGTCCAGGGACTGGGCGGCGGTTTCGGCAGGATTCTCCGGGAAATTGGTCACCAGATCATTTTACGGGGCAAGCGGCGGTCCCTCCGGCTGCTTTCCCATCAAGCTGAAAAGCGTCAGGAGGAATGTCACAAGGGCCGTCGCCCTGGCCACAGCAAGAGGGCCGTCACCGACCGTAATGAGAAGCCGTCACTTCCACTCGAGGCGGAGCCCCACCATTGCGCGGCCAGCAGACCCACCTGCCAGGCCACCAAGGCCCCTACGGCACCACCGAGAACGGCCAGGAACGTGCGGAGGCCGTGCCCCGGCCTCCGGACCTTGCTGTCGAGCAGGACCGCGGTGAAGCAGCCGGAAAGCAGCAGAAGCCCGGCAAGGACCAAATCCCTCGGGAGCCGCCCCGCCGAAGCCGTCGGATCGGCGAGGGCAGGATTTCCCGAGATCACGTTGAGGCCACCCGGAGCCAACAGCCACCAAGCGAGGCCCAGCCCAACGCCCGAGGCGGCGGGCACCGCGAGCCAAAGCCACCATGTGCGGTCCCGCGTGTCCGTTCCGGTGTCCGGGTCAGTATCCCCCGCGGGGCCGGAGACGAGAAGGTTCGATGTTGGCTTGGTCATGACACAAACATTAACAAACGTTTCTGGACGCCCAACAAGCAAGCGTGCCGGCGAGCAGCGGAATACGCTGAATCCACCAGCGTTAATACCAATAGCTCACGCAGGAGATCGGCAAAGTGGCTTCGGACAATCCAGCTTTTGAAGCAACATTCAAGCAAATGTTCCGCCGGCATGCCGCCGGCGTGGCCATCATCACTGCCGACCTCAACGGCAAGCCTTTCGGGTTCACTGCGACCTCCGTGGCTTCGCTGTCGGCCGAGCCGCCCCGCTTCACGTTCAACATGTCCCGCAGTTCCAGTTCCTGGCCGGCGGTGGCGAATTCGACGTATATCGGCTTGCACATGCTCGGCCTCGAGAACCAGGCCCTCGCGGACCGCTTCGCCCGCACCCAGGAAAGGTTTGAAGGCGATCATTGGGAGCCAGGGCCTTCGATGTCCCATCCTCAAGAACGTGGCCGGCTGGCTGATCGGCAAGATCCAGATGCGCCTGTCCTTCGAAAACAACGCGATCGTGGTGGTGGAGGTTGTCGACGGGCTGGTCGGCGAGGACGACACTCCCTGCTGTACCACTCGGGCTCCTACGGCCAGCCGGTTCCGCTCGACTATGAAATTTAGTCAGGGCAGGAAAATCCGGTGCGGGCAGGAAATCCAGCGTCACCGGCCGGCTGGCTCAGGTAGCCGGCCGGTCACGTGTCCAGGCAGGTCGGGCCAAGAAGTACCTTGAGGTCACCGAAAAGTGACGGGGTGGGATTCACGCGCAGGTGCACTGGCAAGCCCATGACCTCGACCTTGGAGTCGCCCTGCAAGTGGAGCCTGACCTCGGAGTTTCCCCGGTGGGTGGTCAAAACATCGCGAAGATCGGTGACGACGGCCTCGGTTGCCTTGTAGGTGGGCATCGTGATGACGAGAGGACCGTTGGTGCTCTCGCTCAGGTCCGGAACCGAGAGCTCCATGCAGTTCAAGGTGACCGCACCGTCGTCGCGCCGCTGCAAGCGGCCCTTGACCACCACGATCAGGTCCTCCGCGAGGACCGAAGCGATGGGCCCGTACACCTGGCCGAAGAACATGACCTCGATGGAAGCACCGAGGTCTTCGATCTCCGCCCGCGCGTAGGCATTGCCGCTTGCTTTGGCGATCCTGCGGCTGAGTGAAGTGATCATGCCCGCAATGGTGACGATGGCGCCGTCATGGGGTCCGTCTTCTCCGAGAATAGACGTGATCGATTGCTCTGCATGCTGGCTCAGCACGCCCTCAAGCCCCTGCAGGGGGTGGTCCGAAACATAGAGTCCCAGCATGTCCCGCTCGAAGGCGAGCTTGTCCTTCTTCTCCCATTCCGGCAGGTCCGGGATCTCCGTGCTCAGGGAGGCCTGCGGCTCCTGGTCCTCGAATCCGGCGAAGAGATCGAACTGGCCGATCGCCTCATTGCGCTTGAGCGTGATGACCGAGTCGATCGCTTCTTCGTGCACCATGGCCAAAGCACGCCGGTGATGGCCGAGGGAGTCGAACGCGCCGGCCTTGATGAGGGACTCGATGGTGCGCTTGTTGCAGACCACCGCCGGAACCTTCATGAGGAAGTCCTTGAAGGAGGTGTAGGCGCCCTCGCTCGCACGGGCCGCCACCATCGCTTCCACCACGTTGACGCCGACGTTGCGGATGGCCCCATTCCGAAGCGGATGTCGGTTCCCACAGGAGTGAAGTTGAGGCTTGATTCGTTGACGTCCGGCGGTAGGACCGTGATGCCCATGCGCCGGCACTCGTTGAGGTAGATCGCCGATTTGTCCTTGTCGTCGCCCACGGACGTGAGCAGGGCAGCCATGTATTCGGGGCGTAGTGGGCCTTCAGGTACGCAGTCCAGTAGGAGATGACACCGTACGCTGCGGAGTGCGCTTTGTTGAAGGCGTAGTCGGAGAACGGGAGCAGGATGTCCCACAGGGTCTTGACGGCCTCCATGGAGTAGCCGTTGTCCTGCATGCCTTGGGAAAAGCCGGCGAACTGCTTGTCCAGTTCGGATTTCTTCTTCTTGCCCATGGCGCGGCGCAGGATATCGGCTTGACCCAGTGAGTAGCCGGCCAGCTTCTGGGCCACGGCCATGACCTGCTCCTGGTACACGATCAGGCCGTAGGTTCCGCCGAGGATTTCCGAGAGCGGTTCCTCGAGCTCCGGATGGATCGGGATGACTTCCTGGATCTTGTTCTTGCGCAGGGCGTAGTCGGTGTGCGCGTTGGCACCCATGGGACCTGGCCGGTACAGCGCCAACACGGCGGAGATGTCTTCGAAGTTGTCAGGCTTCATGAGCTTGAGCAGCGACCGCATGGGTCCGCCGTCGAGCTGGAAGACCCCCAAAGTGTCGCCGCGCGCCAGCAACTCGTACGACGCCGGGTCGTCCAACGCCAGGTGCTCAAGATCGAGGTCGACGCCCCGGTTCATCTTGATGTTTTCCAGCGCGTCGGAAATGATCGTCAGGTTCCTCAAGCCGAGGAAGTCCATCTTGATCAGGCCAAGGCCTTCGGACGTCGGGTAATCGAACTGCGTGATGACTTGGCCGTCCTGGATGCGGCGCATGACAGGAATGACGTCGATGATGGGGTCCGAGGACATGATGACACCGGCGGCATGCACGCCCCACTGCCGCTTCAGCCCTCAATGCCCAGCGCGGTCTCGAAGACCTTGGCAGCCTCCGGGTCGGTGCTGATCAGCTGGCGGAAGTCGCCGGCCTCGCCATAGCGCTTGGCTCCGGGTTCTGGATGTCCGCCAGCGGGATGTCCTTGGCCATCACGGCCGGTGGCAGGGCCTTGGTGAGCTGTTCACCCATGCTGAACGGGTAGCCAAGCACGCGGGAGGAGTCCTTGAGCGCCTGCTTGGTCTTGATGGTGCCGTAGGTGACAATCATGGCAACGCGCTCGTCGCCGTACTTCCGGGTGACGTAGTCGATCACCTCGGAACGGCGCCGATCATCGAAGTCGACGTCGAAGTCGGGCATGGACACACGGTCCGGGTTGAGGAAGCGCTCGAAAATCAGGCCGTGTTCCAGCGGGTCGAGGTCGGTGATGCGCATGGCATATGCCACCATGGAGCCCGCACCCGAGCCACGGCCCGGGCCTACCCTGATTCCGTTGTTCTTTGCCCAGTTGATGAAGTCGGCCACCACGAGGAAGTAGCCCGGGAAGCCCATGGACGTGATGACGTCAAGCTCATAGTCGGCTTGCTTGCGCACCTTGTCCGGGACGCCGTCCGGGTAGCGGTAATCGAGTCCCGTGGCCACTTCCTTGACGAGCCAGGACGTCTCGTCCTCGCCGGGAGGGCAGGGAACCGAGGCATGTAGTTCGCGCCCGTGTTGAAGGACACTTCGCAGCGCTCGGCGATCAACAAGGTGTTGTCGCAGGCCTCGGGATGGTCGCGGAACAGCTCGCGCATCTCCTGCGGCGACTTCAAGTAGTAGCCGCTGCCGGAGAAAGCGAACCGGGAGCCGCCGTTGTCATAGGTGGGCTCAAGCAGAGTGGAGCCCGACTGGATCGCCAAAAGCGCCTCGTGGGCCTTCGCATCATGCTCGTGGGTGTAGTGGAGGTCGTTGGTGGCCACGAGCGGAAGCTTCAGTTCCTTGGCCAGGCGCAGCAGATCGCCGGTGACCCGCCGCTCGATGTCCAGGCCATGGTCCATCAGTTCGCAGAAGTAGTTTTCCGCACCGAAGATGTCGCGGAACTCGGATGCCGCAGCCAGCGCCTCCCGGTATTGTCCCAGCCGGAGGCGGGTCTGGACTTCACCGGAAGGGCAACCGGTGGTGGCGATCAGGCCTTCGGAATAGGTGTTCAGCAACTCCCGGTCCAAGCGTGGCCATTTGCCGAACACCGAGTCGAGCGAAGCAATCGAGGATGCCCGGAACAGATTCCGCATGCCCGCGTTGTTGTAGCTCAACAACGTCATGTGGGTGTAGGAACCACCACCGGACACGTCGTCTTTCCGCTGGCTCTCGTCGCCCCAACGGACGCGCTCCTTGTCGCCGCGCGCCGTGCCCGGCGTGACATAGGCCTCGACGCCGATGATCGGCTTGATGCCTTTGTCGGTGGCCTTCTTCCAGAAATCGAAGGCACCGAACAAGTACCCGTGGTCCGTGGTGGCCAGTGCCGGCATGCCCAACCGCTCGGTCTCGTCAAACAACTCAGTGAGGCGGGCCGCACCATCCAGCATGGAGTATTCGGTGTGGGTGTGCAGATGGACGAACGAGTCATTGCTGGAAGTCACCACGACAGTCTACCGGCAGGGACCCCGCGGTTGGAGTGGCGCGCTGGAAGCGTGGATCGCGCTACGCGTTGCCGCTTTCCAGAAGCTCGAGCGCGTATTGCAGGTCCGCCGGATACTGGCTGGTGACTTCCACCCACTCGCCGGTCCGGGGGTGGTTGAAGCCAAGCCGCCGCGCGTGCAGCCACTGCCGGGTCAGTCCCAGGTTGGCAGCCAAACGCGGGTCCGCCCATAGGTCAGGTCGCCGGCGCAGGGGTGCCGGAGGGCCGAGAAGTGAACCCGGATCTGGTGTGTCCTGCCTGTCTCAAGATGAATTTCCACGAGGGTCGCCTTGCCATAGGCCTCGAGGACTTCGTAGTGCGTCACGGAGGGACGGCCATCCTCGATCACCGCGAATCGCCAATCGTGCCCGGGGTGGCGCCCGATAGGCGCGTCTATGGTGCCTTCCAGGGGATCCGGCAGGCCCTGGACCACTGCGTGGTACACCTTGTCCACCGTGCGTTCCTTGAAGGCCCGCTTGAGCACCGTGTAAGCGTGTTCGCTCTTGGCCACGATCATGACTCCCGACGTTCCGACGTCGAGGCGGTGGACGATGCCGGCACGTTCAGGCGCGCCTGACGTCGAGATCCGGTATCCCGCACCGGCGAGGCCACCCACCACGGTAGGACCAACCCAACCCGGAGACGGGTGCGCCGCCACGCCGACCGGCTTGTCGATGACGACAAAATCGTCATCGTCCAACAGGATATTCAGGCCTTCCACGACTTCCTCCACGACTTCCAAGGGATCCCTGCGTTCGGGAACGGTGACTTCCAACACGGACCCGGCAATGAGTTTCGCCGACTTGCCCACTGTGTTCGCAGAGACTTTGACATTGCCCTCGGCGATCAACAAGGCGGCCGCGGAGCGGGAGATATCCATCATCTTCGCCAAGCCCGCGTCGGCCCTTGCCCCGCCCAATTCTTCGGGCACCACGAACTGCTCAGACATCGCCCGGAGCCTGTTCTTCCGGCGTGCCGGATTTTGCCGGCGCGGAATCGGCGGAATGATGGCGGGAGCCGTCGAGTCCGATCCCCCGTATGGTCAGCAGGCAGATGATCACGACGCCGGAAACCACCGCGGAGTCGGCGATGTTGAAGATTGCGAAGTTGGGCAACTGGATGAAGTCCACCACGTGGCCCATGGCGAAGGAAGGCTCGCGGAAAAGCCGGTCCGTAAGGTTCCCGAGCGCGCCGCCCAGCAGCAGGCCGAGCGCCAGTGACCACCAGACCGACCCCAATCGACGCACTTGGAACAGAATCACCACCGAAACGGCGGCCATGACGATCGTGAAGACCCACGTGACGTTTTCACCGATGGAGAACGCAGCGCCCGAGTTTCGGATGTAGTACCAATGCAGGAGCGGAGGAAGCACAGGGATCCGCTCGCCTTCGACCATGGTGCTGGTGACCCAGAGCTTGGTCAGTTGATCGAAGGCGTACGCGAACACGGCGAAGCCGGCAAAGACCCAAAGCAGTGCCGGACGCCACGTGTGGGCTTTGGTGCGGACCGGTTCCGTGGTGCCGTTCGTTTGTTCTGTGCCGTCAGTTTGTTCGTCGCTCATAGTACTTTCATTCGGTAACCGTGGCTTCTGGCGCCTTAACAGGCGAAAGCCGGTGGCCGAGGAATCCCCAGCCACCGGCTTTCAGAATACTTGCTAGACCTCTGCGGCGGCTTCGCCGACCTCAGGAGCGGCAACCGAGCCGCGGGCATCCAGGTCACGCAGCTGGCCTTCGATGTAGGCCTTCAGGCGGGAGCGGTAGTCGCGCTCGAAGCCGCGGAGCTGCTCCACCTTGCGTTCGAGAACGCTGCGCTGCTGCTCGAGGGCACCGAGGATCTTGCGGGACTTATCCTGCGCGTCGTTGACGAGGCTGGAGGCTTCGATCTGTGCCTCGGCAATGATCTTTTCCTTCTGCTGCTCGCCATCGGCCACGTGCTTGTCGTGCATCTGCTGGGCCATGGCCAGCAGGCCGGCTGCGGACTCGGCGGAAGGAGAGCCTGCGGAAGGTGCGGCCGGGCCGGAGCGGCGGCAACGGCCGGCTCCTTCTTCTTCTCGGCCTCGGCGGCCTTCGCTTCGGCTTCCGCCTTGGCCTGTGCGTCCTTGTCGGCCTTCACCGGAGCGGGCACCTTCTCGACCACGGGTGCCGATGCTGCGCTGGCAGGGACCGGGTTTCCGCCTTCGGCGAGCTTCTTGCGGAGCTCGTCGTTCTCCTGGTTCAAGCGCCTCAGCTCGACGACGATTTCGTCGAGAAAGTCGTCGACCTCGTCCTGGTCGTAGCCTTCGCGGAACTTGGTCGGCTGAAAGCGCTTGTTGACAACGTCTTCTGGCGTCAAAGCCATCTGGTCACCTCGTTGGTCTAGTTAGTCAGTAGGCCTTCCGGCCGTTCAAAACTACGGTACCTAAATATCATCTGATTCCCCCAATTCAACACCATCGTGTTGGGTCGGAGGTTTGCAGCCACTAGCCGAAGAAAACAGATTGACGGCACATGGACTGCGGAAGAGCTACGCCAGCGAGTAGACGAATCCCATCGCGATGCTGACGACAATAAACACGATCAGAAATGCCAGGTCAAGGGACACCCCACCAAGCTGCAGCGGTGGAATGAGCCGGCGGATCCGTTTCAAGGGCGGATCAGTCACGGAATAGACCACGTGCGCGGCCACCAAGGCGCCACCGCGGGGCGCCACTGGCGCGCAAACATCTGCACCAGATCGAAAACGAGCCTGATGATGAGGATGACCAGGAACAGCAGCAATGCAATGTACAAAAGGCCGAAAACTATGCCCACGGGTTAGCTCAGATCTCCTAGTTCGCCATTTTTCCGGTCAGTCCCTCTATTGCAACACAGATGCCAGGCAGATCGCTCTGCCTGGCATCCGGGTTGACCGCGCTAGCTCTGGTTGAAGAACGTTGCTTGCGCTTCGCTGACCTTCTTGTCGTCGCCGAGAACTTCGACGTACGACGGCGACAGCAGGAAAACCTTGCTGGTGACGCGCTCAATGCTGCCGTGGAGTCCGAAGACCAAACCGGCGGAAAAATCGACGAGGCGCTTGGCATCTGCCTCGCCCATGTCCGTGACGTTCATGATCACCGGGATGCCATCCCGGAAACTCTCGCCGATGATCTTGGCGTCATTGTAGGAGCGGGGATGGACAGTGGTGATCTGCCTCAGACCGGAGGCGTCTTCGCGGCTGGACGCCGCACGCTTGATAGGTGTCACGGGTGCGCGGTATTCCTCTTCGGCGACAGGGGGACTTCACGAACTACTTCACGTACAGGTGCTGGGGCGCGGCGCTCTTCACGATTGTGGTCGACCGACCGGTCCTCGTCCGTGTGCTGCACGTGCTGCTCAGACTCGTAGTGTTCATCGCCATCGGCGAGCCCAAGATAAACCATTGTCTTGCGCAGTGCGCCAGCCATGCTGGACTCCTATCGTGTCTGCAGTGGGCGGGCCGCCCATGACTTGACATCGCTGAAATCCCGGCCCGTCGCTTCCAATACTTTGACGCTACCCCACGCGCGGGCGCGAACCGAGAATATCCGAGCCAATTCGCAGGTGTGTCGCACCGAATTGAACGGCAGCTTCGAGGTCCTGGCTCATCCCGGCGGATACCCCCACGGCGTCCGGATAAAGTCCCGAAGATCCTGTGAAATGTTGGCGAGTTTCTCGAACGCTTCCTCCGGGGGCGCACCGAGCGGCGCGACCGCCATCACGCCGGCCAGGCGCAGTCCGGCGGCGGTTGCGATGGATTCCGCGAGGCGCTCGACGTCGGACGGAGCGGCACCGCCGCGGTGGGCGCCGCCGTCGTCCTCAAGACTGACCTGGATGTAGCAGTCGAGGTCCGGTCTGCCGGACTCGGACTGTTGCCGCGCAACGGCCTTTGCAAGTGCCTCGGCGAGTTGCGGACGGTCGATCGATTGGACGGAGAACGCGTACTTCACGACGGACTTGGCCTTGTTGCTTTGCAGTTGACCAATGAAGTGCCAACGCACCGGGAGTCCGGCGAGCTCGGCGGACTTCGCGGCCGCTTCCTGGTCCCGGTTTTCGCCGACATCCGTCACGCCAAGTGCCGCCAGCCGCGCTACGTCCGCTGCGGGATGGAATTTGCTGACGACTATCAGTTGCGGCTCTTCGCTTCGCCCGGCGGCCGCGGTTGCCGCCGAAATCCTTTGGCGGACCGCGGAGAGCCGTTCGCGCAGCTCGGCCGTACGCCGATCGCCCGCGGCGCTTTCCGCCGTGGGGAAATCCTCACTCATGCGTCCACACCAAACCTGCAAACCGCCCTGTTTTCTGATTGCGGCGGTACGAGAAGAGCCGGGCGGTCTCGCGCGTGCACTCCCCGAGTACTCGACCGTGATGTCGAGTGCCTGCAGCTGGGCACGCACACCGGCAGGCAGGTCCAGTGCGGGCGTGCCCCACGAGGTTGTGGACCAGGTTTCCGGAACCGCGGCAGCCACGTCCGTCCGCAGCTGTTCCGGAACTTCGTAGCATTCACCGCAGATGGAAGGGCCCACCCAGGCGCTGATGGCCGCCGCGCCGCGGTTTCGCATCTCCACCACAGTGGCCGAAACGATATCGGCGGCAACCCCGGGCCGGCCGGCATGGACCACCGCAAGGACGGGATTGACGTCATCCGGCACTTTGCCCAAGAGCACAACGGGACACAATCGGCCACCATGACCGCGAGGGGTTGCCCCCTTGACACCATGGCGTCCGCCGTTGGTCCGTCCCGGGCACGGAGATGAATTCGACGGCTTTTCCGTGGACCTGGTTCATGTATTGGAAACGGCGTCCGCCGAGCCCCGCTGCTGCTTCCAGCCGGGCCCGGCGCACCATGACGTCGTCAGGATTGTCCGCTACGTGCAGTGCAAGGTTGCCCGCATCGTCATCGGAGAAGGCAACCGAAATTCCGGGCCGCACTTCTTTTCGCCACCAAAACACTACTGGCTAACTCTCCTGGGTGGGTTTGAACAGAGCTGCTACTTCAGGAAGTCCGGAACATCGAGGTCGTCGGTGCGGCTTCCCGAAAGGTCCGGTTCGACGACGGCCGGGAGGTCGACGTCGAAGCCCGAGTCGGCGGGCAAGGCGGACGGGCGCTGCTGGCCCCAGTTGCTCAAGCCGGAAGCTCCGACACCGGCGGAAACATGCTGCGGCGCAGAGTAGGCCGGAGCAGCTGTTGGTGCCGCGGGACGGTCCGGAGCGGCAGTGGCCTGGTGCTGACCCGGCTGCTGGGCTGCAGGCTGGTTCATCGAGGGCGAGGTGGCCTTGAGGTCGTCAAAACCGGCGGCGATAACCGTGACGCGCGCCTCGTCACCCAAGGCGTCGTCGATGACGGCACCGAAGATGATGTTGGCTTCGGGGTGGGCCACTTCCTGCACGAGCCTCGCGGCCTCGTTGATCTCGAACAGGCCGAGGTCCGAGCCGCCCTGGATGGAAAGCAGGACGCCGTGGGCGCCGTCGATCGATGCTTCCAGAAGCGGAGAAGCGATGGCGAGTTCGGCGGCCTTGACAGCGCGGTCCTCTCCTCGTGCCGAGCCGATACCCATCAGCGCGGAGCCTGCACCCTGCATGACCGACTTGACGTCGGCGAAGTCGAGGTTGATCAGGCCAGGGGTGGTGATGAGGTCCGTGATGCCCTGGACACCGGACAGAAGTACTTGGTCAGCGGAACGGAAAGCGTCCAGGACGGAGACGTTACGGTCGCTGATGGACAGGAGGCGGTCGTTGGGGATGACGATGAGGGTATCGACTTCGTCGCGCAGGGCGTCGATTCCGGCCTCGGCCGAGCCGGCGCGCCGGCGGCCTTCGAAGGTGAAGGGACGCGTGACGACACCGATGGTCAGTGCGCCGAGCGAGCGTGCGATCCGGGCCACGACGGGGCGCCGCCGGTTCCGGTGCCGCCGCCTTCGCCTGCGGTGACGAAGACCATGTCGGCTCCGCGGATGACCTCTTCGATCTCGTCGGCGTGGTCCTCGGCTGCCTGGCGTCCGACGTCGGGGTTGGCGCCGGCTCCCAGACCGCGGGTGAGTTCACGTCCGACGTCGAGCTTGACGTCCGCGTCGCTCATGAGGAGAGCCTGGGCATCGGTGTTGATGGCGATGAACTCGACGCCGCGGAGGCCGACTTCGATCATTCGGTTAACTGCATTCACGCCACCGCCGCCGATGCCGACGACCTTGATGACGGCCAAGTAATTCTGCGGTGCTGCCACGTTTCGTGCCCCTTGCTTGTGTCCTATAGCGAAACAGATCGAGTCCAACTTGAATCCTTGGACCTTAACCCTCTAGTTGAAGGTTATAGTTATGTCAAGTAACTCTTAAGTGACGGTATGGGCTATGAATCCGACATTCAATGACCGCCTCCGCGTGTCGTGTGAAAGTCCGAAAAATAGCCCTCTACGTCAGAGAAGTTACTTCCTGAAATGGTCTATTTGGTGAACGGGTGCCTCGGTGCGCTGACATCGTAGACATTCACCGGAACTTTTGGATTGGCGGGAGCCTTGAGCAACGCCTCGAGGACGCGGGCCTTCAGCTCCTTCTCGTCCGCATTCCCCCACACGACGATCTTGCCGTCCGTGAGCTTGAGCTCGACGGCGTCCGGCGACGAGGCCGACGCGTTGGCCATCTTCGCGAGGACATCCGCCGGCAGCGTCGCAAGAACGGCCGTGATCGCCTTGAAGAGATTCTGGTTGGCTCCTTGCCCATCGATGAGCGGCAAGGCAACCGATGCGGGATCGGCCGTTGATCCGAGCTGGACGCCGTCGACGTCAACCAGTGAATAGTTGTCACCGCTCTTCACCAGGGCCACGGTACCCGCTCCACGATGTGGACCAGGAGTTCCGACGGCGGCCGGGCTTCGGTACTGACTGAACGCACCTGGACGAGGGGCTTGAGCAGCGCGGCGATCTCGGCGTCGTTGATTTGCGGAAGGGGTTTTCCCTTCACCGGTTCGAGTGCCTTCTGGACGCTCCCCGCCTGGAGAAGCTTCGTACCGTCGACCGACACTGTGCGCACGGCGAACACCGGCGAGTAGATCGCCGCAACGATAATTCCGGCGACAAGGGCGACGATGATTGCCAAGGCAGTGAGCACGGTCCTCCGGCGCTTGCGTCCCTTGGGTTCCGGAAAGGCCAGCACGTTGCTGTCCTTCGCACGGGCGGCCTCCGAAGGGCCACCGACGGGATCGTCGAGGCTGCGTTCAGCACTGACGACTCCGGCCGGGTGCCCGCCTGCGGCTTGAAAGTCGGCTTCCGGGTGTCAGCCACCCAACAGCTCCACGATCCGGGGCCCGTATGCCGTGACGTCACCGGCTCCGACGGTGAGGACGATGTCGCCCTCGCCGGCCGCGGAGAGAACCGCGTCCAGCGCTTCCTGCCCGCCGGCAACGAGCCTGCCGCTCTTGAGGCGCCCTGTGATCAGGGTGCTCGTGACCCCGGGAATGGGATCCTCGCGGGCAGGGTAGATATCCAGCACGAGGGCCGTATCCGCCTCGCCAAGCGCTTCAGCAAACTGCTCCGCGAATTCGCGCGTGCGGGAAAACAGATGTGGCTGGAAGAGCACATGCACCTTGTTGCCGCCTGCGACGGAACGGGCAGCGGTCAGGGCGGCCCGGACCTCCGTGGGGTGGTGGGCGTAGTCGTCGTAGACACGCACGCCCCTCCCCTGCCCCTTGAACTCGAATCGCCGCGAGGCTCCGGTGAAATGGCCGAGGGCGGCCGCGGCAGCCCCGGGCGCCACGCCGAGCTCGACGGCGACGCCGAACGCGGCCGCCGCGTTCAAGGCGTTGTGCCTCCCGGGCACTTGGAGGTCGAGCCGGTATTCCTGTCCGCCCACGGAGACCCTGACGTCGCCGGGTCCCCCGTCGCGCAGCCGGATATCGGCGTCCTCCGCGGTCCCGTAGCTCAGTACCCGGGTATTGCCTGCGGCGCGGGTCCGTTCCGCGAGGGCCCGGGCGCCGTCGTCGTCCGCGCAGGCGAAAAGCACGCCGTTGGCGGGCAGGAGTGACGCGAAACTGTCGAAGGAGGCGTAGACGGCCTCAGGCGTGCCGTAGTAGTCCAGGTGGTCGGCCTCGACGTTGGTGACGACGGCGATGAGGGGCCGGTAGTTGAGGAAGGAACCGTCCGATTCGTCGGCTTCGGCAACGAAGATATCCGAGGCGCCGTGCGCGGCGTTGACACCGAGGGCAGGTACGTTGGCGCCGATGGCGAACGACGGATCCAGGCCCGCTTCCTTGAGCAACACGGCAACCATTGACGTGGTGGTGGATTTGCCGTGCGTCCCGGCCACGGTCACCACACGGTCGGCGCCCATGGTTGCTGCGAGGGCCTCGGAGCGGTGGAGCACCGGCAGGCCGGCCGCCCGGGCCGCTTCCAGCTCCGGATTGTCCGCCCTGATGGCCGAACCGGCGACGACGGTCTGGGCGTCACGAAGATTTTCTGCGGCGTAGCCCACAGCGATCCGCGCCCCGGCCGACTGGAGGTCCTGCATGACGGGCAGGTCCTTGGCGTCGGAACCGCTCACGGGAACGCCCCTGGCCACCATGATGCGTGCGACGGCGGACATGCCCACGCCGCCGATGCCGATGAAATGGACCCTGCCGAGGGAATTGATGTCTGCGTGGGGCTGGGTCATTCGGATACCGCTTCCAAGACGAGATCAGCCATCCGCTGATCAGCATTTCTGATGCCAAGTTCCTTTGCCTTGCTGGCCATGTCCTCAAGGCGGGCTTGATCCGTGAGCAAGGGAATCAACTCGGCTTTGAGCCACTCCGCGGTCAAGGCCCGGTCGTCGACCAGAAGCGCTGCCCCGGCCTTGACCAGTGCGGAGGCGTTCATTGCCTGCTCGCCGTTTCCGATGGGCAGTGGAACGAAGACTGCCGGGAGCCCGACGGCGGCCACCTCACTGACGGTTGCCGCGCCGGATCGGGCAAGGAGGACGTCTGCTGCCGCGTAGACGTTTTCCATGCCGTCGACGTATTCCACCTGGTGGTAGCCGTCGGCAGCCAGGGGGCGCCGTCGTCGTTCGTCACTGCCTTGCCCCGGCCGGTGATGTGCAGTGTCTGGATACCGGCATCCGCCAAAGCGGCGACGGCACCGGCGATGGTGCGGTTGATGCTCTGGGCGCCCGAGGAACCGCCCGTCACGATGAGTGCTGGTTGTCCGGCGTCCAGGCCAAGCGACTGCCGGGCATCCGCGCGCCAGGCCGCCCGGTCCAAACCGGCGATGGCCTTGCGCATGGGCATCCCGACATGGCGGGCGTGCCGTAGCCGGGTTTCCGGGAAGGCCACGCCCACGTGCTTGGTGAACATGGCTCCTACCCGGTTGGCAAGCCCTGCGCGCGTGTTGGCCTCGTGGATGACGATGGGGATCCTGCGACGCCAGGCCGCGAGGTACATGGGAGTGCAGACATAGCCGCCGACGCCGAGGAGGACGTCGGCCTGTGCGTCGTCCAGGATGCGACCGGCTTGCTTGACGGCCGCCGCGAGCCTGCCGGGCAGTTTGAGCAGATCCGCGGAAGGCTTGCGGGGAAAGGGAACCCGGTCAATCGTGGCCAGCTCGTAGCCGGCGGCCGGCACGAGGCGCGTTTCCATGCCGTTGGGCGTGCCGACGGCAAGGATCTTCGCGTCCGGCCGCAGCGACTTGATGGCGTCGGCGATGGCAAGCAGGGGGCTGATGTGTCCGGCGGTCCCGCCGCCGGCGAGGACCACGGAGAGGGGCTTGGGCTGGGAATTCATGGAGTGCTATGTACGCTTTCGTGCAGTTTTCGCAAATCGCCAGCGCGGCTTGGAACGGCTGGCAGGAGCCATTTGGGCGCGGGCCAAAGACAACACTACGCCCACGCCACATAGCGACATCACCAACGCTGAACCGCCATAGGAAATGAAAGGCAGAGGAACGCCGATCACGGGGAGCAACCCTGCCACCATGGCCATGTTGATCGCAGCCTGTCCAAGCATCCACGCCATGATCGAGCCGCCGAGCACCCGGGCGAACAAGTCTTCCTGGTGGCTGACGACCCGGTAGATCGCAACCGCGAGCAAGGCAAAAAGCACCAGGACCACGATCGTCCCCACAAGCCCGAGTTCTTCCCCGATGACAGCGAAGATGAAGTCGTTGTGGGCTTCGGGAATCCACTGGTATTTTTGCCGGCTCTGGCCGAGTCCGACACCAAGCCAACCTCCCGAAGCAAGGGCGCTGAGCCCCTGTTCGCTCTGGAAGCCGATGTCGCTCGCCCCCGCGCAGCTCTGCCCCATCCATGAGGTGATCCGGCACATCCGGTTCCACTCGTGAACGCCAGGATCAGGGCGGCAGCTGCGGCAACTCCGCCGGCCGCAGCGAAGAGCCTCAAGTTGACGCCGCCGAAAAACAATCCGGCAGCCATGATGAGCATGACCACCAGGGAGGTTCCGAGGTCATGTCCGAGGACAATCAAGGTGATGATGGCGCCGGAGACCGGAACGACCGGGATCAGCGCGTGCGTCCACTTGTCCAGAAGTTTTGCTTTGACGGAAAGAACCGTGGCCATCCAGAGCACCAGCGCGAACTTGGCGAACTCCGATGGCTGGAAGGTGAAGCCGCCGATCTCGATCCAGTTCTGGTTGCCCAGCACACGTTTGCCGATGACCAGAACCAGCACCAGCAAGGCGCCGGCAAGAATGATCGAGGGCCACGCGAATCGCTTGAGCCACAGGACATTGACCCTCGAAAGCACCAGCATCGCGACGATGCCGATAGCGGCGAACATGCCTTGCTTAGTGGCGATGGAGTATGGGGATTCGCCGGCCGCAATCGCTTCGACGCTCGACGCCGACAGGACCATGATGATCCCGATGGCCGTCAGCGCAAGCGAAGCACCAAGAATCAAGTAGTAGGTTGACCCGCCGCTCGATTTACCGCTTCCCTCGAGAGTCGACCAAAACCCGGAAATCCCCGAGCGGATGCGGGACGGCAGCGAAGCCCGCCCAACGCCTCCCGCGCGTCCGGCGGGGTCTGCCTTGCCGGCCCGGGTCCGCCCGGGCCCGCTGCGCGTGGGCGTGCTGACCATTGTTACTCCTCGGTGGTCTGTGCCTGGCCTTCCACAAGCTCGCGCACTGCCCGGATGAAAGCATCGCCACGGTGAGCGTAGGAAGAGAACTGGTCCATGGAGGCAGCCGCCGGGGCCATCAGCACCGTATCGCCGGACTCGGCGATACTTGCTGCCGACTCGACAGCATGGGCCATCACGGTGTCGCCGAAGATCGGAGACGGTTCCGCGGCGGTACCAGCTGAATCGGCGGACTGCACCATTTCAGTGTCGCCCTTGGGCTGCCCGATTACGGGCACATCCGCTGCGTGTCGCTTGAGGGAGGCTTCCAGGTCCGCGGTGTCGGAGCCGATCAGCACCACTGCCTTGAGCCTGTGCGCGTTGTTTTCGACCAACTCGTCATAGTTGACGCCCTTGGAGAGACCGCCGGCGATCCAGACGACCTTGTCGAACGCCGACAGGGCAGCAGAAGCTGCGTGCGGATTGGTCGCCTTGGAGTCGTTGACCCAGAGCACGCCGTTCTGCTTGGCCACAGGCTGGATGCGGTGGTCTCCAGGGAGATAGTTCCTGAGGCCCTCCCGCACTGCGGCCGGTTCGACGCCGTAGGCGCGCACCAGCGCGGCGGCGGCCAGCGCGTTCGCAACCATGTGTCGCGGCGCGGCCGGCCCAGGTCCGCCAGGGACGCGAGTTCCTCTGCTGAACTCTTGCGCTCTTCGATGAACGCGCGGTCCACGAGCAAGCCCTCGACGACGCCGAGCATGCTGACCGCCGGAGTCAGGGTGGTGAAACCGATCGCCCGGCAACCTTCGACCACGTCGGCGTTTTCCACCATGCGTTCGGTCTCGATCTGCTCGGCGTTGTAGATACACGCCTTCTGCGTGTTCTCGAAGATTTTTGCCTTGTCCGCGAGGTAGGACTCGTAGGAGCCGTGCCAGTCGACGTGGTCCTCGGCGACATTGAGGCAGACGCTCGCCACCGGGGAGAGCGACTCGATCCAGTGCAATTGGAAGCTGGAAAGCTCAACAGCGAAGGCGTCGTACTCCACTGGGTCACGGAGTGCGTCCAGGATGGGCGTGCCTACATTCCCCACGGCGATTGCCTTGAGCCCCGCTGCCTGCAGCATCGCCTCGGTCATGCCCACCGTGGTGGTCTTGCCGTTCGTACCCGTGATGGTGAGCCAGTCCGCCGTCTTGCGGCCCTGGCGTTCGCGCACCCGCCAAGCGAGTTCGACGTCGCCCACACCGGTACGTGGGCCCTTTTGGCAGCTGCCAGGAGGGACTGGTCCGGGCGCCAGCCCGGCGACGTCACGACGAGCTCGGCCTTTTCACCGTCCACCCGGGGCAGCGTTTTGACTGCATCTTGGCCGAGGAGGACGTCGGCTGCGCCGACGATCTTCAAGGTGTCCGCCTGCGCGAGGGCCTTGGCGCTCGTCGCCGCGTCGACAACCACCACGCGTGCGCCCAGTTCGATCAAGGTATCGGCGGCCGCGAATCCGGACACACCGATGCCGGTCACGACGACGCGGAGGCCCTTCCAGTCGGAATCCCAACTGACGAGGTCCTTGAGCCGGTCATTGGCAGAAGGCTTGGTTTGAGGACTTGCGCTCACAGCAGCACCACCCATTCAGCATAGAAAATCCCAAGGCCTGCGGCCACGAATAGTCCACAAAGAATCCAGAATCGGACAACCACCGTGATTTCGGCCCAGCCCTTGAGTTCGAAATGATGCTGAAGTGGGGCCATCTTGAAGACCCGCTTACCCTTGGTGACCTTGAAGTAGCCCACCTGGATGATGACCGACAGCGTGATGAGGACGAAGAGCCCGCCGATGATGCCCAAAAGAAGTTCCGTGCGGGAGAGGATCGCAAAGCCGGCCACGGCACCGCCGATTGCCAGGGAACCGGTGTCGCCCATGAAGATCTTCGCCGGGGACGTGTTCCACCAGAGGAAGCCCACTAACGCGGCACTGCAAATAGCTGCCAGCAGCGCCAGATCGAGCGGGTCGCGGACCGAATAGCAACCGCTGCCCGCCTCGCGGGGTGAACCGCATGCCTGGTTGTTCTGCCAGATTCCCATGAGTGTGTAGGCTCCGAAGACCATGATGGAGGCACCGGCCGCGAGGCCGTCCAATCCGTCCGTCAGGTTGACGCCGTTGGTTGCCGCAGTGACGATCAGGTTCGACCAGATGACGAACAGGATGGCTCCGAGGACGGTGCCCCCGAAGGCCAGGTTCAGCCAGGGAATGTCCCGCACAAGCGAAATATGCGTGGAGGCCGGCGTGATCCCCTGCGAGTCGGGGAAGTTCAGGACGAGCACTGCGAAGACAATGCCGACAAAAGCTTGGAGAATCAGCTTCGCCTTGGCGTTGAGTCCGAGGCTGCGCTGCTTGGAAATCTTGATGAAATCGTCGAGGAAACCAACGAATCCCATACCGACCATCAGGAACAACAAGAGCAGACCCGAGGCGGACGGGCCCGGTGATCGCGGGTTCATCATCCACATGATCAGGTGGGTCAACCCGTAGCTGATGAGCACCGCGGCCACCACGACTGTCCCGCCCATCGTGGGGGTACCACGCTTGGTGTGGTGGGAGGTGGGTCCATCGTCGCGGATGAACTGGCCGTATCCCTTGGTGACGAGGAACCGGATGAAGAGTGGCGTGCCAACCAGGGCCACCAGGAGGGCGACGCCCGCGCCGATCAACAGTGCAATCACAGCAGCTCGTTCCCTTCATTGGCGGCAGTTGCGGCCGCGGTGTTCGCACTCGTACCGGTCTGTGGAGGTAATGCTATCCGATCCCCCAAATGCCTTAGGCCGACCCCGTTCGAGGACTTGAAAAGCACCAAGTCGCCCGGTTTGAGCTCAGCCTGCAGCAGTTCGTAGGCCTCGTCGGCAGTTTCGGTGAAGATGCACTCGTCGCCCCAGGAGCCTTCCTGGATCGCGGAAACATACAGCGCCCGGGCTTCCCGGCCAACCACCACGAGCCTGGAAATGTTCAAGCGGACCACTTGCGTACCCACAGCCGTGTGTTCGCGGATGGAATCTTCGCCGAGTTCCAACATCGCGCCAAGCACTGCCCACGTGCGGCGTCCCTGCCCGAGGTCGGCGAGGGTGCGCAATGCTGCGCGCATGGATTCCGGATTCGCGTTGTACGCGTCGTTGATGATGGTGACGCCGTCCGCGCGCTCAGTGCGTTCCATCCGCCACCGGCTGGCGGGCGACTGCTCGCTCAGCGACTCGGCGATCCCGGCCGCAGGGAGGCCAGCCGCGAACGCGGCGGCCGCAGCGGCAAGCAGGTTGGTGATGTGGTGCGCACCGATGAGCTTGCTGTGGACGGAATGGGGAGCCCCGCCGTCGGGCAGGAAGAGCTCGAATTCCGGGTGGCCGTTTTCGTCGATATCCGCGTTCCGGGCCTCGACTGCGGAGCCGGGAATGCCGGTAGCGGTGGTTCCGAGCACTGTGGCCTGGGTGCGGGAGACCATGGCGGCGACCCGCGCGTCGTCGAGGTTGATGACGGCGGTTCCGTCCCGCCCAGCGCCTCTACGAGTTCGCCCTTGGCCTTCGCGATGTTCTCCACGCCACCAAACTCGCCGGCGTGGGCGGTGCCGACGCACAGAACGACGCCGATGTCCGGTTGGACCATCTCGGCGAGGTATTTGATGTGGCCAATCCCGGTTGCCCCCATTTCGATCACGAGGTAGCGGGTGCCCGCATCGGCTCCGAACACGGTCAGCGGCACGCCGACTTCACCGTTGTACGAACCCTGCGGAGCCACCGTGGCACCGGCCCGGGAAAGAATGCCCGCGAGCAGGTCCTTGGTGGTGGTCTTGCCCGCTGAGCCCGTGATGCCGATGACAGTGAAGGGCTCTCCCTGGGCCGCACGTGCGGCACGGATGCGGCGCACGGACTCCGCAGCCAGGGCACCCATGGCGATCACGGCGTCATCGACGACGACGGCGGGGTATGGCCGGCCGTCGTCGTCGGAAACGTCGCGCTCGGTCAGCGCCAGGACAGCCCCGCGTTCAAAGGCGGCGCCCACATAGGCGTGGCCGTCGGCGTTCTCTCCGGGCTTGGCCACGTACAACGATCCAGCGGCCGCCTCACGGGAGTCGGTAACGACGGACGCCGGGACAATGCCCGGGTCCGCTGCCAATCGGCCATGGGTAATATCGGCGATCTCCGCCGCAGTAAGTGCAATCATCTCGGTCTAGGACTCTATCCGCTCGTCCGTGGAAACCTTGAATCCCCTGGCTGTCAAGGCCGCCCGCAGTTCCACCCGGTCGTCGAGGGCGAGGTTGACGCCCTTCACTTCCTGCCACACCTCGTGGCCGCGGCCGGCGACCAGGATGGTGTCCTTCTCAGTGGCCAGTTCCACGGCTTGGCGGATGGCGACGTCCCGGGGCACGCTTCCACGATCTCGCAGTCAAGGTCTTCCGACTCGCGGGCGGCACGGGCCCCTGCGATGACTTCCGAACGGATCGCGGCAGCGTCTTCATCATGGGGATCGTCGTCGCTGACAATCACGACGTCGGCGAGCCGGGCGGCTATGGCGCCCATGGTCGGCCGCTTGCCCTGGTCGCGCTGTCCTGTGGCGCCGAATACGACGATCACGCGGGATCCGGGGGCCTGCGGGCGCACGGCCTTGAGGGCCCTCGCCAGTGCGTCCGGGTTGTGCGCGAAATCGACGACGGCAGCCGGGGCATCCGAAATCAGCTGCATCCGGCCGGGTACGGAAACGGTGAAGGGATCGTGCCCGTCGAGAGCCGCCTGCAGTGCCGACGGCTCGATGCCGGAGTCAAGCACCATAATGGTGGCCAGCGCCGCGTTGGCGACGTTGAAGTCCCCTGGCAATCCTGTATGGACGCGCAGGACCGTTCCGTCGCGGTGGCGCAATTCGAAGTCCGTTCCAAGCCCGCGCGGCTTGGCCGACTCCACCGTCCAGTCGGCTCGGCCCCGGGGGTGGCCGACAGCGTGGTTACGGGAATTCCCGCCTCATCGGCCAGCTGGCGCCCCCACGGATCGTCCACGGTCACTACGGCCCGCCGTGCGCGCGCGCTCGTGAACAGCTCCGCCTTGGTCCGGAAGTACTCGTCCATGCTTCCGTGGAGATCGAGGTGGTCCTGTGTCAGGTTGGTGAAGCCGGCAACGTCGAACGTCACCGAGTCGACCCTGTGGAACGACAGGGCATGGGAGGAGACCTCCATGGAAGCCGCTTCCAGCCCGCGTTCGCGCATGAGGGCGAGCAAGGCATGGACATCCGTTGATTCCGGCGTGGTCAGCAGGCTCGGGATGGCCTCACCCCCCGCAAGAATTTCAATCGTCCCGATCAATCCCGGGTTCATGCCCAAGGCGCGGAGCAGGGAGTTGATGAAATACGTCGTCGTCGTCTTGCCGTTCGTACCGGTTACACCGAAAAGCGTCGGCGAAACCCCATCCAGTGGTTGGCTTCGATAAACGAGGGCCGCGAGTGAACCGACGGCTGCGCGGGGATTGCCGACGATCAGAACGGGAACAGCAAGATCCTCAAGGGCCAATTGACGTGCGCCGTCCCCATCGGTCAAGACGGCCACGGCACCGGCTGCCACCGCTTGGCTGACAAAGTCGGCCCGTGGCGCGTGGCACCGGGCAGCGCCAGGTACAAGTCTCCCGGCTCCACGGTGCGCGAGTTGAGGGACACACCCGTCACCGACGTGGCGGCGGAGTCCGGCGGCAGCGCGATTCCGAGGGACGAGGCGACGGCTTCCAGGGGAACAGGCGCCACGACGGCTGGACGGAAGCCGGGTTTGTCGGTAGCCGGCGGATTCCCTGTAGGGATCGATACGGCATCATTCTGCTCTGACAAGGTGGTCTCCGTTGGTACTCGTAAAACTGGCCGCACGGGAACCCTCTGGGCTCCCGCGAACGGCATGGTTGGATCGAAATGTGGCCGGACAGATGCCCAACAAGCTTACTTGGCGAAACTGAACTACTTGCCGTGCTGGCCCTATTTGGCGTACTGGGGAACCGCGCCGGCGTGCCGGTGGACGGCGGGACGTTGTAGGTACGCAGGACCTGGCCCATGACCGAGCGGAAAATCGGTCCTTGGGTGATGCCGTAAATGCTGCCCTTGGCCGCTGGAGGACGACCTCCACGATGAAGCGCGGATTGTCCATCGGCGCCATGCCCACGATCGACGCGGTGTAGCCATCGAAGCCAGGGAGGCCATCTTCACGCGGTGCCTGGGACGTACCTGTCTTGGCGCCCACCCGGTATCCGTCGATGGCAGCATCTTTCACTTCGCCCATGGTGACGTTGCTCTCCAGGATGTCCCGCACTTGCTGCGCGGTTTCCTTGGTAACGACTTGCTGGGAATCCTTGGCAGGCACTTTCTCCTCGGCTCCGTCGGCTCCGACGTAGCCGTCGATCAGCCGCGGTTGCAGCATCACGCCGTCGTTGGCAATGCTTTGGTACGCCCGGACGGTCTGCAGCGTGGACTGTGAAACGCCTTGGCCGAACAGCACGGTGTACTGCTGGCGGTCATCCCATTGATCGGGCTTGGCCAGGATGCCTGAGGTTTCGGCGGGAAGGCCAATGTCCGGAGCTTGCCCGATACCGAAGCGGGTGAGGTAGTCGTAACGCTGTTGCTTGCTCAGGCGGCTGCCGATCATCACGGTACCTGTGTTCATCGAATATCCAAGGATGCCGGCAAGGGTCCTCTGCTCGGTTCCATGGTCGAACGCATCGGTAAAAGTCTGACCGTCGATGGTCAAAGCCGGCGGAATGGTGACAGTGTCCAGCGGGCTGGACTTTCCTTCATTGATCGCGGCCGACGCCGTGATCATCTTTTCCACCGAGCCAGGCTCGTAGGCAGCCGTCACTGACCGCACGCCGCGGTCCGCGGCCGCCACTTTGCCCGGGTCGTTGGGATCCGGGCATTCGTGTCCGCCATCGCAATGAGGTTCCCGGTCTTGATGTCCTCGACGACGATCGATCCCCACTCGGCATTGAGCTGGTTGACCTGGGTCTGGATGGCCTGCTGCGCAAAGTACTGGATGTCCGTGTTCAGCGTCAGCTTGACGTCTTTGCCGTTGACGGCCGGGTCAGCAGATCGGTTGCCACGGGGATACGGAGGCCGTCGGCGCCGATCTCAAAGACGCGTTTGCCGTCTTTGCCGCGCAGGAGGTCGTCCTGGGTCTGCTCAAGTCCGGCTTGGCCCGTGGTGCCGTCCTTGAGGAAGCCGATAATGCCACCCGCGACGCTGCCGTTTGGATAGACGCGCTTGCTGATGCCCTCGGAGACGATACCGGGGATATGCAGTTGGGAAATCCGGTCTTCGAGATCGGGCTTCACTTCCTTGGCCACGATGTTGTATTTCTTGTCGCCGGTCACTGCCTGCGTTACCTGGTTGACGTCCATGCCCAGGGCGCTGGAAAGTTCTGCTATCCCTTGGGTCCTCGAGATCGTGTCGATGGCTTGGGTTTGCGTGTTGTAGCGCGAAAACTCAGAGGTGTTGGTGTTGACGGTCTGGTCGACCACGATGTTGTAGCGGATCACGCTGCTGGCCAGCACGGTGCCGTTGGCGTCAAGGATCTTGCCGCGTTCGGCGGGCAGGACGGTGGTGGTCAGCCGGTTGTTGTAAGCAGCCTCGGCCATTCCGCCGACGTCGAGTCCCTGGACCAGGAACAGCTTGCCCCCAACCACCAGCAACAACGTCAGCATGATTCCGAGGCCGAGGCGCAGGCGCTTCTTCGCCGCCGGCGTTCTCTTGTTCTTCGATTTGCCGGTTTTTTGCACCACGTCGATTCCTTGCTGCTTGCCTTGCTGTTTACCTGAAATCAGGTCGGCTGGACGCTACTGCCCGGGTACCTTCTGCTGTGGAGCGGGGACCGAACCACCGTGGAGATCCACAACCGGCGGCTTGGGTGCCGCAGGAGCCACGGGCGCCTGCGGTTTGGCCGGCGTGGAGTCGGCGGCCCCGTTGGGCTTGCGGCTGTCCAGTGAATCGTTCTTGGCGGGTGCCGAAGGTGTGACGCTCGACTGGCCTGCGACCGCAGGGGCAGCGATGACGGCACCGGGATTCTGTCCCTTGGTTGCCGGCGTGGCCTTTCCTGTGACTGTCAAGTTGTCCAGATCGATCTGTCCCGTGGCAGTGGAAGCTACCATTCCCAATTCTGCGGCCTTGGCGGCAAGATTCTGGGGAGCCTGGTAGTTCTGGACCTGCTGTGTCAGATCCTGGTTCTGCTTGTTCAGGGACGCGGCGTCATTCCTGAGCTTCACAAGGTCGTATTGTGCCGTGGAAACGGAGATGTTGAGCACCAGGACAGTCAACAGGGCTGCCGCCAGCACGCCGAAGCAAAAGACGACGAACGGAGTCCGCCGTCGTCCGGGAACACTCTGTACAAGCGAGAGCGGCGTCCGCGCCTTCCGGGTCGTGTCGCGTTCCGGTCCCCGGGCGGGCAGGGCACGCGCGGTGTTCCCCACCGTGGTCGGCAGGATCTTCGCGGCAGCGGTGCTCATGCTGTTCTCCTCGCTTTGATGCGTTCCACGGCCCGCAGGCGGGCAGATGCCGCACGCGGGTTTTCGGCGATTTCTTCAGGTGTGGGCACTTCCGTGCCCTTGGTCAGGGTCTTGAATTCCGGTTTATGTTCTTCCAGCTCCACGGGGAAGCCGAGCGGGGCCGATGACTTGGACCGGGATTGGAAGACCGATTTGACGATCTTGTCCTCGAGTGAGTGGTACGACATCACTACTACTCGTCCGCCCATTGCCGAGGCCGCGAGAGCGGCAGGCACTGCCCTCTCCAGGACGTCGAGTTCCTCGTTGACTTCAATCCGCAAGGCCTGGAAAGTCCGCTTTGCCGGATGCCCGCCGGACTTCGCAGCGGCCGCAGGAACAACTCCGCGGATCTGCTCGACGAGTTCACCGGTGGTGGCGAAGGGCTTGATCGCCCTCGCCGTGACGATGCGGTTTGCGATCCTGCCGGCGAACTTCTCTTCGCCCCACTTGCGGATAATCCGCACCAGGTCTTCTTCGGAATAGTTGTTGACGACGTCGGCAGCGGTCTGGCCGCGGCTCGTGTCCATCCGCATATCCAGCGGGGCGTCGTAGGAGTAGGCAAAGCCGCGCTCCCGCTCGTCCAATTGGAGGGAAGACACACCCAGATCCATGAGGATGCCGTGCACTTCCGGGATTCCGAGGTCTGCGATGACATCTTCGATTTCGTCGTAGACGGCATGTACCAGGTCGGTGCGGGCCGCGAAGGGTCGCAGGCGCTCACCGGCAAGGGCCAAGGCCTCTTCGTCCCGGTCTATCCCAACAAGATGCAGATCGGGGAACCGCTGGAGCATCGCTTCGGAGTGGCCACCCATTCCCAGCGTGGCGTCGATGACGACGGGCGTTTCGCCACGGTTGCGGGCGGCCTCAAAACCTGGTGCCAACAAATTGATGCACCGGTCCTTCAGGACCGGTACATGTCGCTCCGAGGTGGGTTTTGGCGCGTCTTGCTCCTCCATGCGGCCTCCTCAGAGCTGATTCGTTCGTCTGTCAGTCGGGCGGGTCGCTTCTTGAGCCGGATCCCCATCCGCGCCTATCGCAGCGTCCGCCTGGCTCCGGGGAAGGTGAGCCAGGAAAACTATGTGATGGGCGGCTGGAGATCCCGTCCAAGAAGCATTGCTGCTTCCTGTCCCGGTTTCTAAATGAACCCGGGAAGGTTGTCGTCGTCGGTCTCCGAGAAGGCGGCTTCCTTCTCGGCCAGGTACTCATCCCAAGCCTGGGCATCCCAGATCTCCGCACGGGTTCCGGCGCCAATGACCGCCAATTCCCGCTCAAGACCTGCGTAGCTCCGGAGCGCCGGCGGAATCGTCACGCGCCCCTGCTTGTCAGGTACCTCGTCAGAGGCTCCGGACAGGAAAACCCGGATGTAGTCACGTGACTGCTTGGAGGAGATGGGGGCCTCCCGCATGGACTCGTGAATACGTTCGAATTCCCGCTGGCTGAAGACGTAGATGCAACGCTCCTGGCCCCTTGTGAGCACCAAGCCGTCAGCAAGTTCCTCGCGGAACTTGGCGGGAAGGATGATCCGGCCCTTTTCGTCCAGACGGGGAGAATGCGTGCCAAGAAACACTGGCCCACCGCCCCATCCGTAAAGGTGCCCGTACCTGCCCCACGCCGCCACTACCCTCTTACTTGCTCCACTTTACTCCACAAGCCCCACAGTCAACGCAATCCGGCGTGTTTCTGCCCCACATTCGAATGCAGGAGCCTGAAAACGCGTGGATCTCAGGGGTGGTTGGTGGTGGAGGAGACTTTGCGGCGGCGCTGCAGGGAAGTGCATGACGGCGGCATGGGAGTCGCGCCTATGGGCTCGCTCGCGGTGCGAGCGCGGCGTTAAATGCGAAAAGACCCGATATTCGGGTCTTTTCGCAATCAGGCCGGAGCCTGGTGGTGCAATGTGGAGGACTCGGCTTCCGAGTGGAGGCCAAGCCCCTTGGTGGAGCGCTCAGCTCTCCTCGCCGCGGCGGCGCTCGTCCCAGCGTTCTTCGAGGTTGCTCATGAACGAGTTCTTCGACTTGCCCGGCTTGGCGCTCTTCGACTTCCCGCCGGCTGCCCTTCTCAGGGTGGCAAAGTAGACGCCGGCGCCCATCACGATGAAGCCCAGCACGCCAAGGAAGATGTTCTGCAAGGACACACCTACCAACAACAAGAGAATTCCGGCGATAGTGCCTAGAACGCCAATAACGATGTGCCTGGTCGACCATGAACGAATGGGGTCAGAGCCCATTGAATTGGCAAACTTCGGATCGTCCTCATGCAGTTGCTTCTCGAGTTGCTCGAGGAGCTTCTGTTCGTGCTCCGATAGGGGCATCGCGACCTCCTTTAGTCGGCCAGCGTCTGGATACGCCGCGGCCGTTGCCTCTGTTCCCTTGAACGGACGAACCCAAAAAAGGGTTCCCGAAGACCGGGTCTTGTGAACACGGTCTCACGGAACAGACGCAACATGGCAATTTATCCAGACGGTCTAAATCTGTGTATCTCTAGGATAGTTTGTTGGCCGCTGTTCTGAAAGACACGCCGGAGGGCACTCGTGGGCCCTTCGAAGCCTAGGGAGAACCCGGCCTGTCGGGCTCCGCGTGCGGCTCCAAAAGCGTCGCCGGAAGGACAGTCTTGCTGCCGAATCGCTCGGTGACACGGTCAAGCGCCTGTTCAGCCGCCCGCCAGTTGTCGTCCCTGCGATCGAAGCTTAACTGCAGCGAGGCGTGTTCCGCCGCTTCGAGCTGCTCGGCCCGGACTCCTATAAGGCGCACACTCATGGGCCGCTCCCCCAAGGACTCCAGCAACTGGCTCGCCACCTGATAGATCAACTGGGCGCTATCGACCGGCGTATGCATTGTCTTGCTCCGGCTGATTGTCGAAAAATCGGCATAGCGCAACTTCAGCGCGATGGTCCGGGCCAGCATTCCGGCTGTCCGGAGCCGTGACGCGGTCCGGTGGGAGAGCCTCAGCAACTCGCGATGGAGGAGCGCGTCATCCGGGGTGTCGACAGCGAACGTTTCTTCGGAACCTATGCTCTTCTCGAGCCGGATAGGCGTGACCGGCCGGGGATCCAAGCCCATCGACAATCGGTGGACGTGCTCGCCCGAAGCTCCCAGGACCTTTTTCAAGGAAGCAAGCGGCGTGGCCGCAACGTCAGCCACGGTACGGATCCCCAGCCTGGCCAGAACGTCGGCGGTCTTGGCCCCGACTCCCCACAAGGCGTTCACGGGCAGGCTGTGCAAATAGGCTACGGTCTGCCCCTCCTCAATGAGCAGCAGTCCGTCGGGCTTGCAGCGCGTAGATGCGATTTTGGCAACGAACTTGTTGGTGGCTATTCCCACGGACGCAGTGATCCCCAGCTCGGAGGCAACGCGGCTCCGGATCAGATGGCCGATCTGGAGAGGCGGACCAAGCCGCCTGATCGCGCCACCGACATCCAGGAACGCCTCGTCGACACTCAAGGGCTCCACGAGGTCCGTTATCGATTCGAATATTCCCATCAATTGCCGGGACACCTCGTAGTAGAGGCTATGGCGGGGTTCGATGATGACCGCGTTGGGGCACATCCGCATGGCGTTGGCCATGGGCATGGCAGACTTCACACCGAGCGCGCGCGCTTCGTAGGAGGCGGACAGCACAACGGAGCGATCCACCGGAAAACCGACAATGACGGGTTTCCCCTTGAGTTCAGGCCGGGTGCGCAATTCCACCGAGACAAAGAAGGCATCCATGTCCACGTGGAGGATGCTGGTGCGCCTCAGTTCCCGCAGGGCCGCGGGATCCGGGGCGAATTCCTGTCCGGGGCCCCGCCCGTTGTTCTCTGCTTGTGGTCTCACAAGGAAATCCTATGCCGCGGCACTGGTTACTGGTGGCCGCATCCGGCGCCCTAAACTGGAGGCAGCATCCGGCGTCGTCCCCAGGAGGAAATCCCTGTGAAGCTCTTTGGAAAGCCTCAACCCGTCAGCTTGGCCTTGCTGGCCACGGGCGTCGCGTTGACCATCTCGGCTTGCGGGTCGTCCCCGGCAGGCACGGCATCCCAAGGGGCGGCGCCAACATCGTCCGGGCGGCCACTGCCTCGGCAAGTCCGGCACAGGCCACCGCGTCCACGGCTGCCTCAGGAGCTTCGGCGGCAGTCGGCTCCCTGGTCCCGGGATTCCCGCAGCAACTGATTCCCTTGATGCCCAAGGCGGCTGTGGAATCCAGCAGCTTCGACAAGAACTCCTCGCCGGCGTCGGTGGCCTTGGTCGGCACCATTGCGTCCCCGTCTGACGCGGTTGTGGCCTTTTACACCTCCGCGCTCACGGCGCAAGGCTTCAAGGAAGTCCCGGAAGCACCGTGGGAAGTATCAAATCAAAGGACTTCCTGCGTGGCGACAATGAAACAGTGAATATCTCGGTGGTGGAAACCGCGGGCAAATCCACGTTCACCATCGGTGCCAACGTGGCCGCCGGGTCAATCAAGTGACCGCGGAGAGCCTGGGTTCGGAGCAGAGCCGTTTTGTGGCCGATGTCGCCGCCAAACTCAACGGTTTCCTTGGGGTGCAACAAGAAACGATGGCCACCATCTCCCCAGATGTCGCTCCCCTCATGGGTTCAATCACGAGCCTTGTGACCGGTGGCAAACGGCTCCGGGCCTTGATGTGCTACTGGGGGTGGCGGGGTGCCGGAGGTGAGTCCGCACATCCCGACATCATCACGGCCGGCTGCGCTTTGGAACTCTTCCAGGCCGCAGCCCTGATTCACGATGACATCATCGACCGCTCTGATACACGTCGCGGCGGTCCGAGTGTGCACAAGCGGTTCAGCCAGCTCCATGAGGGCGAGGGCTGGGCCCTGGACAGCGAACGCTTCGGACACGCGGCCGCGATTCTCACCGGAGACCTCTGCTTGTCGTTCAGCGAGGAGGCGTTCACGGAGATCGGCAGCAGGGCCGCTTCCGGCACGGCTGCGCGGCGGATCTTCAACCTGATGCGCGCCGAGGTCATGGCCGGCCAATACCTGGACATCCTCGAGGAAGTCGCGGGTCCGGTGCGGGATCGCGCGGGGGCCGTCGATCGCGCCCAGTCCATCATCCGTTTCAAGTCGGCGAAATACTCAACGGAACACCCCTTGGCCCTTGGGGGCGCCTTGGCCGGTGCCAGCGAAGAGCTCCTGCAAGGATATTCCGCTTTCGCGTTGCCCCTTGGTGAAGCATTCCAGCTCCGCGACGACGTCTTGGGAGTGTTCGGGGATCCCGGGACTACTGGAAAGCCCGCGGGAGACGACCTCCGCGAAGGCAAACGGACGGTCCTGGTGGGATTCGCCATCAACCAGGCCGCTGCGGATGATTCGAGCTACATCGATACGATGCTCGGAAGGCAGGACCTTGGAGAGGCCGAGGTCGCCGAAATCAGGCGGATCATTGTGGATTGCGGAGCGCTCGAAGCCACGGAGGCGATGATCGAGGAACTCAGCAACGAAGCTTTCGAGGCCTTGGAACGCCTCCCCCTGGCGGACCTCCCCCTCACCGCGCTCAGGCAGTTGGCCGAAGCCGCCGTCAGCCGGGCCGCGTGAACTCTTTCATAATTCCGCGTTAAGGGCAGTCTAAATACCTGCCTTAAATACAGTGGTGCCGATCAGCTTGCTGATCGGCACCACTGTATTTAAGGCAGGCGTCCCTTACCAGGCAAGCGACTGAGCCCTGCGTCGGATTTCAGTTTTGCGCCCTTCGCGGAGCGCGTCGACAGGACGGCCACGCAGCGACTCGTCCGGAGTGAAAAGCCACACGATGAGCTCCTCATCCGTGTACCCGGCATCGCCAAGCACTGCGATGGTGCCCTTCAGGCTATCCACCACATGACCGTCCTGGATAAAGAGGGCAGGAATCGAACGGATGTTGCGTTCGCCCACTCTCACAGCCACCACTGCACGCTCATCCAGAAGACCGTGGACCTTGGTGATTGAAACGTTCAGCAGCTCTGCCACATCGGGCAGCGGCAGCCATTCGGAAACGAGGCTTTCTACATTACTCACGGATCAAGATTGCCACGCCCTCGCGCTTTGCGCCTAGCCGGAGGGGCGGTACGGGCGGAATTTGTGCCAGGAATTGCCCAAGAATCGAATGCGCAGGGATTTCTTGTGCGGAATCGAAAAATGTGAGAGATTCACATTGATCACATTTGCATCACTACTAACTTTAGTAACACTGGCAACAGCGGCATTCCCAACAGCCGCTGCTGAGATGAGGATTGCTCCCATGACGACGCCCAGCTCGCACAAGAAGACAACGAGCATGCCCATAATTGCGGCCACCACAGCGGCGCTGCCCGCCGTCATGCTCTCTTCATTGGCACTCGCCCAGCCGGCAACAGCGCTTCCGGCGGTACAAAGCCAGAAGATTCCCGCATCGCTGACCGCGGCCATGCGGGCCAGGCAGCGGCAGTGTCCGCAAACGTCATCCCTGCCTCCGCGGTTGCCGCAACCATCCCGGCTGCCATGCAGCCCATGGCACCGGCGGCTCCGGCCACCTACACCATCGTCCGGGGCGATACCATCAGCGGCATCGCTGCCCGCTACGGGCTGAACACCAACACTGTCCTGCAGCTCAACGGCCTCTCGGGCAACACCATCATCTACCCGGGACAGCAGATCAAGTTGACCGGTTCGGCACCGGCTCCAAGTGCGCCGGCACCCGCACCCAGCCCGGCATCCGGCCCGGCGTCGTCGTCGACTGCCAGCTACACAGTGGTGCCCGGTGACACCCTGGGCGGCATTGCCGCCCGCCACGGCGTGGCATTGTCCGACGTCTTCAATTGGAACGGCCTCAACGGCCGGTCCATCATCTACCCGGGACAGAAGATCAAGGTCGGCCCCGGAACGAACGCACCAGCTCCCGCCACACCGGCTCCGGCCGCACTGGTCCCCGCTTCCGCTCCGGCGGCTCCGGCGGCTCCGGCAGCGCCGGCACTTGCCAACACCGGCTCGTACACCATCAAGTCAGGTGACACTTTGGGCGGTATCGCGTCCCGCCTTGGGGTGTCCCTGTCGTCTCTTCTCTCGGCCAACAAGCTGTCCATGAGCACCATCATTTATCCCGGGCAGAAGCTAGCCATCCCGGGCGCTCCTGCGGCCTCGGCTCCGGCCCTGCTCCGGTCAGCGCCCCCTTGGTTCCGAGCACATTCCTGGGCTACACCTACCCCGAGGCAGTGGTCAGTTCAGCCAACGCGAACAAGGCCCTGCTCAATGCGTCCCCGGTCCCCAGCACCGCCCAGATGAAGGGGATCGTCGCCGATACTGCGCGTCGGATGGGAGTGGACCCGTCCTTGGCCATGGCGTTCGCCTTCCAGGAATCCGGCTTCAACCAGCGTGCGGTCTCCCCCGCCAACGCCATCGGCACGATGCAAGTGATCCCCTCCTCGGGTGAATGGGCTTCCCAATTGGTGGGACGCAAGCTCAACATCCTCGACCCGTATGACAACGTGACCGCCGGCGTCGCCATCATCCGGGCGCTCGTCAACACGAGCAAGGACCTGAATACGGCCATCGCAGGCTACTACCAGGGCCAGTACTCGGTGAGCAAGCACGGCATGTACGACGACACCAAGGCCTACGTCGCCTCGATCCTGGCCCTCAAGAAGAACTTCAGCTAACTCGCGGCGCACAACACGGGCCCGGATCGCATGTCGATTCGGGCCCGTGTTTTTGCTCAACTAGGATCGTAGGGTGCAGGAACAAGTTTCGGACCAACTCCTCGGATCCCTCGTGGACGGGCGCTATCTGGTGCGATCGCGCCTCGCGAACGGCGGAATGTCAACCGTCTATCTCGCCACCGACGAACGGCTCGACCGCGACGTGGCGCTCAAAGTGCTGCATCCGCACCTGGCCAATGACCAAAACTTCCTCGACCGTTTGCAGCGCGAGGCCCGGGCCGCGGCGAGCCTTTCCCACCCGCACGTCGTAGGCGTCCTCGACCAAGGACAGGACGGCCACATTGCATACATCGTCATGGAGTACATCAAAGGCCATACTCTGCGCGATGTCCTCAACGAGAAGGCGGCGCTTCCGCCCCGGCTTGCCTTTGCACTGATCGACCCCGTCATCGAAGGGCTCGCGGCCGCCCACGCGGCAGGGCTGATCCACCGCGACGTGAAACCCGAGAACGTCCTGATCGCCGACGACGGCCGCATCAAGGTGGGCGACTTCGGCCTGGCCCGGGCCGTCACGGCGACAACCAGCACCGGCGCCCTGATCGGCACGGTCGCATATCTGGCTCCCGAGCTCGTCCTCGGCAAAGCCGCCGATGCCCGGAGCGACATCTACTCCACCGGCATCATGCTTTACGAGATGCTTACCGGCGGGCAACCTTATGCCGGCGACGTCCCCATCCAGGTTGCCTACCAGCACGTCAACGCGGCCGTCGCCCCGCCGTCGCTCGCAGTCCCGGCCTTGCCGCGGACGTGGACGAACTCGTCCAGTGGTGCACCGCCAAGGATCCTGAAGAGCGTCCTGTGGACGGTTCGGCGCTCTTGTCTGAACTGCGGCACATCCGCACAACCTTGAGCGACGCGCAACTGGATATCAACCCGCCGGCCGCAAAGGCGGCAACGCCGGAAGGACAACAAGACGCGGCCGGGGCAACCGCGGTAGTCGCCCCTTTCCCTGCCGAACGTACGGAGCCCCTGGAACGGATAGGCCGCCCGACGGAGATTATCTCAAGCCAGCGCAATCCCACCACGGTGCTTCCGCCGTCGGGATTCTCTGCTGGCGCCCCGGCTTTCGACATCCAAGTGCCACAGGACCGCGAACCCCTGGATCCGGCGGAAGCCCCGCCCAGCAAACGCGACATCAAGCGCATGGAGCGCCAGGAAGAAAAGGACCGCGCCCGGGCGGCGGCAACGCCGTCGCGCTCTTTGCGGGAAGGCAACCCGCGCCGCCGGGCCGTGATCTGGACAATTGTCGTGATTGTCCTGGCGATCCTGGCCACAGCGGCGGGCTGGTTCTTCGGCATGGGGCCCGGCTCGCCCGGAACCATACCGGACACCAAGAACAAGACCGTTGCCGAGGCACAACAGCTCCTAAGAACCGCGGGCTTCCAGTCCGAGCCAAAAGACGTGTTCGACGACGACGTCACTGCAGGGTTGGCGGTTGGAACGGAACCCGCGTCCGGCCAGGTAGTCAGGAAGTTCCAAGCGGTGTCGCTCTTCGTCTCGAAGGGTCCACAGTTGTTCCCGCTTGCCGCGATGACCGGCCTGACACTCGACCAGGCAAAGAATGCCCTTGGCGTGGCGGGGATGACGCTCGGCAAAGTCACCGAGCAGTATGACGACAAAGTGCCTTTGGGCACCGTCATCTCCCAGTCCCCGGCCCAGGACACCGCAGTCCGCCACGGCACTCCGGTGGCACTGGTGGTTTCCAAGGGACCGCAGCCCCTCCCTGTACCGGATGTCCGGGGCATGACCCAGCAAGCCGCCGTCAAAGCGATCAGCGACGCCGGATTGACCGCCAAAATTGCGCCGGAACCCGTCAACGACAAGAAGGTCCCCGCGGGGGCCGTGGTCAGCCAGGCTCCTGCCAACGGCACCCTGATCCGCGGCGACTCCGTCACCCTGACCCTGTCCAAGGGTCCGAAGATGGTGCACGTCCCGAACTTCATTGGCAAGCAGGCCGATGCCGCCCGCAAAGCCTTGGAGTCCCTCGGATTCGAGGTCAAGATCAACAACATCCTGGGCGGTTTCTTCGGCACTGTCCGGGACCAGAACCCCGTGGACAGCGATGCACCGGAGGGCTCCGTGGTCACCTTGACCGTCGTATAGGGCCCCGCATACAGGAAAGGCGATCCGGAACCGTTCCGGATCGCCTTTCCTGTATTGGGGCCGCTGCTTGACCACCGATTGGTGGGGCCTACCGCTTGGTGAGGGCTCCAGCCACGAGGAATGCCATCTCGAGGGACTGCATGTGGTTCAGGCGGGGATCGCACACTGACTCGTAGCGGTCCAGGAAGGCATCCTGGTCAATGGGATCGGCGCCGCCAAGGCATTCGGCGACGTCGTCGCCCGTCATTTCCATGTGCAGGCCACCGGGTACCGTGCCCAGGGCGTGGTGGACTTCGAAGAACCCGCGGACTTCGTCCACGACGTCGTCGAAGTTGCGGGTCTTGTACCCGTTGGGCGAGGTGACAGTGTTCCCGTGCATGGGATCCGTGACCCAGAGGACCTGGGCGCCGGAGGCAGTGACCTTCTCGACGACGGCGGGCAGCTTCTCGCGGATGTTCTTGGAACCCATCCGGGTGATGAAGGTGAGGCGGCCAGGCTCGCGGTTCGGGTCCAGCTTGTCAATGAGCCGCAACGCGTCGTCTCCGGAAGTCCCGGGACCGAGCTTGACGCCGATCGGATTGCGCACGCGGGACAGGAAGTCCACATGCGCATGGTCGAGCTCACGGGTGCGTTCACCGATCCAGAGGAAGTGTCCGGAGGTGTCGTAGGGAAGTCCCGTGCGGGAGTCGATGCGCGTCAGGGCACGCTCGTAGTCCAGCAGCAATGCCTCGTGGCTCGCGAAGAATTCCACGCGCTTGAGGGCTTCGAAATCGGCGCCGCAGGACGCCATGAACTTGATCGCACGGTCGATGTCACGCGCCAAGGACTCGTAGCGGGCGTGGGCGGGGTTTTCGGTGAAGCCCTTGTTCCACAGGTGCACCAGGCGAAGATCAGCGAAGCCGCCCTGCGTGAAGGCGCGGATGAGGTTCAGTGTGGAAGCCGAGGTGTGGTAGGCCTTCAGCATGCGACTGGCGTCGTGGGCGCGGGACTCCGGGGTGAAATCGTAGCCGTTGACGATGTCGCCGCGGTACGCAGGCAAGGTCACGCCGTCGCGGGTTTCCTCGTTCGACGAGCGGGGCTTGGCGAACTGGCCGGCCATGCGGCCCATCTTGATGACGGGCATCGCCGCGCCATAGGTAAGGACAACGGCCATCTGCAGGATGGTGCGGACCCGGGCACTGATCTTGTCAGCTGTGGCGTCCTCGAAAGTCTCGGCGCAGTCGCCGCCCTGAAGCAGGAATGCCTTGCCTTGGGCTGCCGCGGCCAGACGCTCGCGCAAAATGTCGACTTCGCCCGCGAAAACCAGCGGCGGGAGCACGGAGAGTTCCTTGACGGAGGCGTCGAAGACGCCCGGTCGGTCCAGGTGGGTTGCTGCGAGATCGGCAGCTGGCGCCAATCGTCCAAGCCGGGATAGTTTGCCGCGCCGCTTTGCGCGGTGCTGGTCAGCGGGCTGCCCAGGGAACTGGTCAGGGGCCGGTCACGGACGATGCGGGGTTCGCGGATAGCTCAGTCACTCTCCAAGACTAGTTGCCTTGCCCGCTGTTCGGGGCACGGCTTCCGTAACCCTTATTCGGCGTCCGTCACACTTTCCCGGTCACTGCGCTGCCGTCACCGTCAGGCCCTGAACCGTTGCCGGGCGGACGGCCGCTTTCTTGCCCGCCGTCGGCCGGATTCGCTTCGCTTCCGTTCGCGGGCTCCGGAAGCTGCCCGGCCAGCCGCTGCTTGACGACGGCGGCATATTCGTCCACGTATTCCTGCCCCGAGAGCCGCATGAGTTCGTACATGATTTGGTCGGTCACGGCGCGCTGAACGGAATGGTCTTCCTCTTGCCGTAATACTGGCTGAAGTCCAATGGTTGCCCGAAAATGATCCCTATCCTGCGGATGTTGGGCAAACGCTTGCCGATGGGTTGCACCTTTTCCGTGCCGATCATGGCCACGGGAACAACGGGCACGCGGGTTTGGAGCGCAAGTTTGGCGACCCCACTTTGCCCCGGTAGAGCCTCGCATCGGGGCTGCGGGTGCCTTCCGGGTAGATACCCAGCAGGCCACCGTCGGCCAGGACGTCCCTGCCGGCCTGCAAGGACAACTCGGACGCGGCCCGCCCGATCGGTCCATTGGCAACTGGTTGGTGAGCCTGAAGAACATCGCCGTAAGCCTGCCTTTGAGCCCGGTACCCGTGAAGTACTCGGACTTGGCAAGGAAACTGACGCGCCGGGGCACCATCACCGGCATGAAGATCGAGTCCGAAAAGGACAAATGGTTGGAAGCGAGAATCGCTGCGCCGTCCTGCGGAACGTTGTCGAGGCCCTTGACCCAGGGGCGGAACAGCAATGTGAGAAGCGGACCCAAAAAGATCCGTTTCATGACCCAATAGAACACTTTGGTTCCTCTCCGGGGCGGCGTCTGCAAGGCGTCCGGACGGTCCCGGCCCGCATTCAGAAGCCACCCTACTCCAGTGAGAAATGTCCCGAACAGTGACACGATGGACTCATCACGGAAAGCAGTGCCGCCAACAGAGTAGCCTCGGAGTCATCATGAACACTCTCCCGATCCCTCGCCGTATGCCAGCGACTTCACCGGTAGTGGACCCAGCATCGGCGTCGTGATGAGCCACGGCTTCACGGGCAGCCCGCACAGCATGCGCCCTTGGGCCGAGTATCTGGCCGCCGAAGGCTACGCCGTCCGCCTCCCTCTGCTTCCGGGCCATGGGACCACGTGGCAGGATATGGCCACCCGGCACTGGCAGGAGTGGCACCATGCGGTGGATGCGGCGTACCTCGAGCTCCAGGCCGAGTGCGATTTCGTGTTCGCCGCCGGCTTGTCGATGGGTGGTACATTGGCTCTGCGGATCGCGGCTACGCGGCCGGTCGCCGGTACCGTCGTCGTCAATCCGGGGCTGGTGATCGATGATCCGCGCGCAGCCGTGGTCGGCATCCTCAAGCACGTCATGAAGTCCACCCCGGCCATTGCCAACGACATCCTCAAACCCGGCATGGACGAGGGTGCATACCCCAGGACGCCGGTCGCAGCCGCCCATGAATTGAAAAAGATGTACAAGGACACCATTAGCCTGCTCCCCCGGATTTCCGCGCCGGTGCGCGTGTTCCGTTCCTCCGTGGACCACGTGGTGTCGGAACGGAGCATCAAGCAGTTGAAGGAGCGGGTCACGGCTTCGATGGAGTTCAGCACCTTGGAGAACAGCTACCACGTGGCCACGCTGGACAACGACGCCCTGGAGATTTTCCGGGGCTCGGCCGAGTTCATCAGGAAAACCATGGCAGGGCTGACAAGCAGTTCCGCCCGGGCCACACCGTCCGGCACCGAGCTCCGGGATTCACCCATGAATAGGCCAGGGCCCGATTCCCCGACCAGAGTGCCAACAAGGACGACGACGCCGTCTGGCTCGATTTGGTAGCCAGGCTTGAGTCGATGCCTTCCTCCGCCCTGGACGAGGCGCCCACCGCCGAGGAGACTGGCAGCGATTCCGGAACGGATCCGGGTCCAGGTCCGGAGGAGGTTCCGGGCCGCTCCTCGTCCCGTTCCTTCCAAGACTTCGACCCGCTTGGATTGTCCAAAAGGGGCGCTGCGGAAGAACCCGCGGGCAGCGGGGAGCCCGGTCCGCGCGACTACGAGGTCGAGGACGGGAACGGCTTCGTCCCGGAGGACCCGCCGAGCCTCGCCGGTACCGAACCGCTGACCATGCTCGCGTGGATCGGAGCCGTGGGCGGCCCGCTTGCCCTGCTGTTCACCGCGATGTTCTGGCGCTCGGCGCCGCTCCTTGCCGTGATGGGCATCCTGGCGATCTTCCTGGCCTCCGTGGTGTACCTCATCATGAAGCTGCCGCAGGAAAAAGACGAGAACGACGACGGCGCCCGCGTCTAAGGGGACTGCCGCACCGCGCATCCCCTCGCGGCTGATCCCGTACTAGCCGTGTGCCCTGCCGCTGACCCGGGACAGGTCGGCAGCGCCGATCATCCCGGCCCGCGGTCCCAATGCGGCAAGCTTGATCGCAGCCGCGGGACGGAAACCGCGGCCGGTGAGGTTCCGGGCGAATGCTGTCCGTGCAGGGCCCACAAGAAGCTCCCGGCATCGCACAGCCCACCGCCAATGACGAACGTCCCTGGGTCGAGCGCAGCCGCCAGGTTCGCCAGGCCGAGCCCCAGCCAATGCCCCACTTCTTCCAGGAGCTCCCTCGAAGCGGAGTCTCCGGCTTTTGCCCGCTCCGTCACGGTAACCCCGTGATGTTCTCGGCGGAGCCTCCGGCAGCCTTGAGCAATTCGTAGGCGACCGGTGAATTCCGGAGGGCAAGCTCCCGGGCTTCCCTGCCGAGCGCGTTACCGGAGGCATATTGCTCCCAGCATCCGCGGTTGCCGCACTCGCAGCGATGCCCGCCGGGAACCACGATCTGGTGGCCGAACTCCCCCGCCACACCGAATCGCCCACGTTCCACTCGTCCGTCCATGACCATGGCGCCACCGATGCCGGTGCCGAGCGTGATGCAGACGAGGCGGCTCTCCCCAAGACCGGCCCCAAAGCGCCATTCAGCCCAGGCGGCAGCATCGGCGTCGTTGGTGACAAGTACCGGGCGCCTCAGCAGGCTCTGAAGGTTCTCGCGCAGCGGCTCGTTACGCCAGGCGAGATGCGGGCTGAACAGCACCGTGCCGCCGTCGAGATCCATCCAACCGGCGGCGCCGATCCCCACGGAGGCAATCCGGTGGCTTCTCCCCAATTCCTGGACAAGCTCGACGATCACCTGCTCTACTGCCCGGGCGTCATTGCCGGGCGTGGAGCGCCGCGCTTCCTCGATCACCCGGCCCGAAGGATCCACGACTCCCGCTGCCACCTTTGTGCCGCCGATGTCGATCCCGATCGCCAGTCCCCTCCGGCCGAGATGGGAACGGCGCGCGGCCCACGGCACGGACTCCCAGCGCAGGCCGCCGTGCGTGGAGCCGGGGCGCCGGCCGGTTGCGGCCGAACCGGACCAGGAAATCTTCCGAACTCTTGCCGGGACCTGTTCGTTGGATGAATTCAGTGGCATGTCGCCATCCTATTCCGAGCGCCGCATATGTACTGACATGTCGGCGGTACGGACGGAACGCCCATACGCCTGCATTGGCGGAATCCCACGCTTCACGTAAAGTTACTCATCAGTAACTTGAGTAAGGTGAATTGCGACACACCCATTACTTGGCCATATAGAGTTAGAGCAGCCCGTAATGGTCTGTTGATATCGAAGGAGCTATCGTGCGTGAATTCAGTGTTCCGCCCCTGGTGAATGTTGCCCCCGAAACCAACATCACGGACCTCGTGGTTCGTCAGGCCGCCGTACCATCAAACCCGGCCTTGTTTGCCAAGCTCAACAGCGCCGGCCAATGGCAGGACATCCGGGCAACCGACTTCCTCAAGGATGTATCGGCCCTGGCCAAAGGCCTGATCGCCAAGGGCGTCGGTGTGGGCGACCGCGTGGGCATCATGTCCAGGACCCGTTATGAATGGTCCCTCGTGGACTTCGCCATCTGGTTTGCGGGCGGCATTTCCGTGCCGATCTATGAAACCTCGTCGCCGTCGCAAGTGGCCTGGAACCTCGGCGACTCCGGCGCCGTCGCCGCATTCGCCGAATCCGCGCACCACGAGGACGTCATCCGCCAGGCCGTCACGGCCGAAGGCCTCGGCTCTGTCGCCCATGTCTGGCAGCTCGAAGGCGGAGGACTTGACGCGCTCCGCAGTGCCGGCAGCGGCGTCAGCGACGAGGAACTCGAGGCGCGCCGCAGCAGCGCCGTGCTGGCCGATGTCGCCACGATCATCTACACCTCCGGCACCACGGGCCGCCCCAAGGGTTGCGAACTCACGCACGGCAACTTCGTGGAACTCTCGGAGAACGCCTTGGCCTCCCTCGGCGACGTCGTCAACGAGAACGCCAAGACCATCATGTTCCTCCCGCTCGCCCACGTCTTTGCCCGCTTCATCTCGGTCCTTGCCGTCGCCGCCGGTGCCCAGGTGGCGCACACGCCGGATATCAAGAACCTGCTGGCTGACCTGCAGAGCTTCCAGCCGTCCTTCATCCTGGCAGTTCCCCGCGTGTTCGAGAAGGTCTTCAACTCTGCCCTCACCAAGGCAGAGGACGGCGGCAAGGGCGCCATCTTCCACAAGGCAGTGGACACGGCGATCGCCTACTCCAAGGCGCAGCAGGAGGGATCCCTTGGCTTGGTGCTGAGGCTCAAGCACGCCGTCTTCGACCGTTTGGTGTACGGGAAGCTTCGCGCCGCAATGGGCGGCCACGTCAGCCATGCCGTCTCCGGTGGCGGCCCGCTCGGCGAACGGTTGGGCCATTTCTTCCACGGTATCGGCCTGCAGATCCTCGAGGGTTACGGCCTGACAGAGACCACTGCACCCATTTCAGTCAACACGCCGTCCTTGATCAAGATCGGCACCGTGGGGCCCCGCTCCCCGGCAACGCGGTCAGGATTGCCGACGACGGCGAAATCCTCGCCAAGGGCGTCTGCGTCATGAAGGGCTACTTCAAGCGGGATGACCTCGCCGCGGAAACCTTCGTGGACGGGTGGTTCCGCACGGGTGACATCGGCGAACTGGACGAACAGGGTTTCCTGAAGATCACAGGCCGCAAGAAGGAAATCATCGTCACAGCGAGCGGCAAGAACGTCGTACCGGCCCTGCTGGAGGACCAGATCCGTGCTGACGCGCTGGTGTCCCAAGTCCTTGTCATCGGCGACAACCGGCCCTTTATCGGCGCGCTGGTCACCCTCGACGAGGAAGCGCTGCCGGGCTGGCTGGAGCGCCACGGCCTTCCCGCGTCAACTACGACGACGGCTGCCGCGGACAACGCCCTCGTCCGGGCAGCGGTCCAGGAACTGATCAGCCACGCGAACCAGTCCGTCTCGCATGCGGAAGCGATCAAGTCGTTCCGGATCGTTCCGTCCGACTTCACCGAGGCCTCAGGCCACCTCACGCCGTCGTTGAAGGTCAAGCGCGCCCAGGTCATGAAAGACTTCGACGCCGTGATCGAGGAAATGTACTCGGCCCCAAGGCGTCCTGACGGGCCGCACCCGACGCATCGGTCAAAGCAACAAAGGAAGGTCCCGGGCTTGACAGCCCGGGACCTTCCTTTGTTGCGTGCTCCGCGGAGGAGCGGGCTGCTACTCGACCACGATCAGCAGATCGCCGCCCTGGACCTGCTCGACGTTGTTGATGGCGAGGCGCGAGACCGTGCCGGCTACCGGCGTCGTGATGGATGCCTCCATCTTCATCGCCTCAATGGTGGCGACCGTGTCGCCGGCCTTGACGGCGTCGCCTGCTTTGACGGTCAGGGTCACGGCACCGGCGAACGGCGCTGCTACCTGGCCGGGCTGGGACGCATCCGCTTTCTCCGCGGCCTTCACGTTGCTGACAACGGACTTGTCGCGAACCACCACCGGGCGTGACTGGCCGTTGAGCTTGCACATGACGGTGCGCATGCCCTTTTCGTCGGGCTCCGAGACCGCTTCCAAGGAGGCGATCAGGCGCACGCCCTTTTCGAGCTCCATGACGTGTTCGGCACCGAGCTGGAGACCGTAAAGGTAGTCGCGGGTATCAAGTACCGACAAATTGCCGTAGGTGTCCACGCTCTTGAGGTAGTCCTTGGTGGGCCCCTCGAACAGCAGCCGGTTCAAGGTCCGCTGGCGGGACTTGGAATCGCCCTTGAGCGCAGCACTGTCTTCGGCGCTCAGTTCGACGTCGCGGACCTTGATGCTGCGGCCCTGGAGCGCCTTGGTGCGGAACGGCTCCGGCCATCCTCCGGGAGGATCTCCCAATTCGCCCGACAGGAAGCCGATGACGGAGTCCGGGATGTCGTAGTTCTGTGGGTTTTCGTTGAAGTCCGCAGGATCGGCGTGGATTCCCACGAGGTGCAGCGCGAGATCGCCGACGACCTTGGACGACGGCGTCACCTTGACCAAGCGGCCCAAAATGCGGTCCGCGGCGGTGTACATGTCCTCAATGGCCTCGAAACGCTCGCCAAGGCCCAGCGCGATGGCCTGCTGGCGCAGGTTGGACAGCTGGCCGCCCGGGATTTCGTGCTGGTACACCCGGCCGGTGGGACCGGGAAGCCCGGACTCGAACGGCGCGTAGACCCTGCGGACCGCTTCCCAGTAGGGCTCCAGGGAGCTGACACTGGCCAGGCTGAGCCCGGTGTCGCGCGGGGTATGTGCCAGGGCAGCCACAAGCGCCGACGCCGACGGCTGGCTCGTCGTACCGGCCAGGGAGGCTGATGCGACATCGACGGCGTCCACGCCGGCTTCCACGGCAGCCAACAAGGTGGCCAGTTGGCCGCCTGCGGTGTCGTGCGTGTGCAGGTGGACCGGAAGATCGAAGCGTTCACGCAAGGCGCTGACAAGCTTGGCTGCGGCCGCCGGGCGGAGCAGTCCGGCCATGTCCTTGATGGCGAGGATGTGCGCACCGGCGTCGACGATCTTCTGGGCGAGGTCCAGGTAGTAGTCGAGGGTGTACAGGTTCTCGTTCGGGTCGAGGAGATCGCCGGTGTAGCAGAGTGCAACCTCCGCTACTGCTGTGCCGGTGGCCGCACCGCGCGGATGGCCGGAGCCATCTGGTTGACGTCGTTGAGGCGTCGAAGATGCGGAAGATGTCGATGCCCGTTGCCGCGGCCTCGTTGACGAACGCCTCGGTGACTTCCTCGGGGTAGGGCGTGTACCCGACCGTGTTGCGGCCACGGAGCAGCATCTGAAGGCAGACATTCGGGAGGGCCTTGCGCAGGGCGGCCAACCGGTCCCAAGGATCCTCGCCGAGGAAGCGCAGGGCGACGTCGTAGGTGGCACCACCCCAGGCTTCGACCGAGAGCAGTTCGGGCAGAAGGGCGGAGACCGCGGGACCGGCCGCGACCAGGTCGCGGGTCCGGACACGGGTTGCGAGGAGCGACTGGTGGGCATCGCGGAAGGTGGTGTCCGTGACGGCCACGGCCTGCTGCTCGCGCAGCGCCTTCGCAAAGCCTTCCGGGCCCAACTCCTGCAGCCTCTGGCGCGAGCCGGCCGGTGCAACGGTCCCGGCAATCGACGGGAGCTTGGCTGCGGGGTCCGAGTGGACCTTGAGTTCGCCGTTGGGCTTGTTGACCGTCACATCGGCCAGCCAGGTCAGGAGCTTGGTTCCGCGGTCAGCGGAGACGTGGGACTTCAGCAGTTCGGGGCGCTTGTCGATGAAGTCGGTCGCCACGTTGCCGGCAATGAAGTCCGGATCGGCCAGGACGGCCTGGAGGAAGGGGATGTTGGTGGACACGCCACGGATCCGGAACTCGGCCAGGCCGCGCCGGGCGCGGGCCACTGCGGCCGGGTAGTCGCGTCCGCGGCAGGTCAGCTTGACCAGCATGGAGTCGAAGTGGGGGCTGATTTCGGCACCCGAGTAGACCGTGCCGCCGTCGAGACGGACGCCGGCGCCGCCCGCGGAACGGTACCCGGTGATCCTTCCGACGTCGGGCCGGAATCCGTTGGCGGGATCTTCCGTGGTGATGCGGCACTGCAGGGCTGCACCCTTGATGAATACCGTCTCCTGGCTCAAGCCGAGGTCTGCGAGGGTCTCCCCCGAGGCGATGCGCATCTGCGCCTGGACGAGGTCCACGTCAGTGATTTCCTCGGTGACCGTGTGCTCAACCTGGATGCGCGGGTTCATCTCGATGAAGACGTGCTGGCCGGCGCGTTCGCCCTCGGTGTCCACCAGGAACTCGACTGTTCCGGCGTTGACGTAGTTCAGGGCCTTCGCGAAAGCCACGGCATCCCGGTACAGGGCCTGGCGGATGGACTCGTCCAGGTTCGGGGCCGGAGCGATTTCCACGACTTTCTGGTGGCGGCGCTGCAGGGAGCAGTCGCGCTCGAAGAGGTGCATGACATTGCCCTCGGCATCGGCCAGGATCTGGACCTCGATGTGACGGGGACGCAGCACTGCCTGCTCGAGGAACATCGTGGGATCGCCGAACGCAGCGTCCGCCTCGCGCATGGCCGACTGGAGTGCCTCCGGGAGATCCTCGCGGGTCTCCACCCGGCGCATGCCGCGGCCACCGCCACCGGCGACGGCCTTGGCAAAGATCGGGAATCCGATCTGGTCCGCCGCGGCGATGAGTTCGTCGACGTCGCGGGACGGTGCGCTGGACTTCAGGACCGGCACACCGGCTTTGCGGGCGGCCTCGAGTGCGGCTACCTTGTTGCCGGCAAGCTCAAGCACCTCCGCGGGCGGGCCCACAAACGTGATGCCGGCGTCTTGCGCCGCCCGGGCGAGGTCCGGGTTTTCGGACAGGAACCCGTAGCCCGGGTAGATTGCGTCTGCACCCGCTTCCTTGGCGACACGGACAATCTCGTCCACGTCAAGGTACGCGCGGACCGGATGACCTTCCTGGCCGATCAGATAAGCCTCGTCAGCCTTCTGCCGGTGGATCGAATTGCGATCCTCATACGGGAAGACCGCTACGGTCTTGGCGCCGAGTTCGTAGCCAGCGCGGAAGGCCCTGATCGCGATTTCGCCGCGATTAGCCACCAGAATCTTGGAAAACATGCTTCTCCTGCATCATTGCGGGTGTAACGGTCGGTGGTCACAGTGTGTAAGACCTCCATACCCAAACACAAATCTTTGTGGTGACAGTCACACAGGAATTCGTCACGAGCAGTGTACCTTCGCGCACGATGCAGTTTCACGTGCTAATAAGCCAGCGAAGTAATAGTCCGTCAAAGCCGCTCCGGGCCGATAAGGCAGGAATCTGTTGCCACTCAACATATGATGTTGAAGGGCAGCGGCAGGGCCCGGTTCCGGCAAGGCCGGAACACAAGCACCGCGACACGGCAACCGGCGTTAGGTTTTGGGTTTTCAAGTGCAAGTAGTCAGCATCAGCAGCCTCAAAGGCGGCGTGGGCAAGACATCCGTAACCACTGGGTTGGCCTCGGCCGCACTGGCCGCAGGGATCCCCACCCTTGTCGTGGACCTGGATCCCCACGCCGACGCCACTACGGCCCTCGGCGTCCAGGCCGGCGACCAGCTCGACATTGGCCGCATGCTGAAGAACCCCCGCAAGGCGAGACTCTTGGACAACGTGGTCAGCAGCGGCTGGGTTGACCACCCCGCGGCGACGGCGGCGGGACGGCCCTCGACGTCGCCGTCGGATCCGCCTACACCGGAATCTACGACCGGCCAGATCTTGGGCGCCGCGATCTCCGCCGCCTGACTGCTGTCCTTGCCCGGCCGAAAAGTACGAGCTGGTACTCGTCGACTGCCCGCCGTCCCTCAACGGCCTCACCCGCATGGCCTGGAGCGCGAGTGACCGCGTGGTCCTTGTTGCCGAACCAGGGCTCTTCTCGGTAGCCGGCACGGAACGCACCATGCGCGCCATCCAATTGTTCCGCCAGGAGTTCGCTCCCCAGCTGGCTCCTGCAGGGATCGTTGCCAACAGGGTCCGTCCCGCCTCGTCCGAGCACACGTTCCGGCTCGCCGAGATGGAATCGATGTTCGGCGAGCTGTTGCTGGCACCGCATATTCCGGAGCAGGCGAATTGGCAGCAAATCCAGGGGCCGCCCACGCCGTGCACCACTGGCCTGGCGACTCGGCGAAGAACACCGCCAAGCTGTTCGACTCGCTCCTGGAGAACATGTTGTCCTCGAACAACGGCACGCGGGAACGCCGTAAGCGCTGAGCGGCTCTGCGAGCCAGAAGCCACCCCCTTCAAAAAAAGATGAAGCCACCTTCCTGTCGGAAGGCGGCTTCATTGGTCTTCAGTGGCCGCTGGCGGCAATCCCGACGGCGGTTCAGCCGGTGCGGCGGGCGGAACGGCGCTTGCTGAGTTCGTCGTCCGGAAAGGGCTGTTCTACCGCGTGTTCGCTCGGGAGCGCAGCTAGGCTGCCTTCGACTTCGCGCCAGACGCGGCCCACTGCGATGCCGAATACGCCTTGGCCGCCCTGCACCAGGTCAATGACCTCGTCCGCTGAAGTGCATTCATAGACACTCGCGCCATCGCTCATGAGCGTGATTTGCGCCAGGTCTTCCACTCCGCGTTCGCGCAAGTGTTCGACGGCCGTGCGGATCTGTTGGAGGGACACGCCTGTGTCCAGGAGCCGCTTGACGACTTTGAGAACCAGGATGTCCCGGAAGCCATAGAGCCGCTGCGATCCGGAACCGGCGGCTCCCCGCACGGCGGGTTCAACAAGGCCTGTGCGTGCCCAGTAGTCCAGCTGGCGGTAGGTAATCCCCGCCGCCTTGCACGCGGTGGGGCCACGGTAGCCGGCATCTTCATCCAGGACCGGAAGGTCCTCGGTGAAAAGCAGACCCTGGGCACCGCTTGCGGGTACAGCAACGCCTGTCGAGGCCTGCTTTAGCTCGCCTGCTTCGCCTTTGGGACTCACGTGACCCTCCTTGTCAGAAGTTCCCTTGGGGATGGTGCATACGGGGCAACACGAAAGGGAAATGCACTCGTGTAATTTCAACGCGTCCGCACCTTTCAGTGTGACTTGCGCGCGACCTGCATGCAACGGGAACTTGATATCTTCGACGTTAGGCGTGCGGGAGCCTTAGGTCAAAGACGTCCGGGCATTTTCAGATCGTGTCGAAACTTTCACCCTCAACTTTAACCTTAGGCTACCTTCAGCCTTCGAAATCCTCGGGCTCTACGTCGTCCAGGAACTCCCGGAAGCGGCGCAATTCCCGTTCCTCGTCAACTTCGGGGCCGGCTCGGTGTCTTCGCCTTCGTCGTGTTCGGTGATCCGGACGCCGGCTTCTTCCATGACGGCGTCGGCACACCAGATGCGGCATTTCGCCCGCAAGGCAAGCGCCAGCGCATCGGAAGCGCGGGAACTCACTACGGTGCCGTCGTCGAACTGGAGTTGGCCGTAGAAGATGTTGTCCTCGACCGCGACGATGTTCACGCTGATGATCGTGTGGCCGAGTGCTTCAACGACGTCGATCATCAGATCGTGGGTCATCGGCCGGGGCGGCACCACGCCTTGCTGGGCCAGGGCGATAGCGCTTGCTTCGGGCGTGCCGATCCAAATAGGGACATGGCGTTCCCGTGCATCTCACGGAGGAGGACCAGAGGCTGGTTTGAAGGCAGTTCAATCCGCACTCCAACGATCTCGACCTCAATCATCATGCGTCCATACGGGAGATACGGTCCTGCACCAAGGCTCGATGCAGGCTGAGGCAGAGTTCGCTGATTTCCCGGGCGGCTTCGGCAGCCCTGGATTGCGATGCCGCGTCCTTGCGGGACGTCAGAGGAGCGACGACGCGCTCCACCAAGCCGAATTCGCGCTCGGCCGCGGCCTGGAACGGACGGAGGTGCCGCGGCTCAAGTCCGTGGCTTTCAAGTTGGACGCAGGCACGCGCCACTTGAAGGGCGTGTTCGTCGAATTTGCCGTTGACGTGGCTGATGAGCCCGTAACTGAGGAGGGACTGCAAGAGCGGGACGCTGGCCCCGGATTCCGTCCGCAACTGTTCCTCGCTCAGGGCGCGTGCGCGGCCCTGCAGCTCGGCCGCAAGTTCGTCCGAGACAATCCGTGGGGACACCGACACGCCCGGCGGGAGGTTTTCGGGACGCTCGCCACGGTCGATCGCGTCAAGGTAATCCTTGATGACCTTCAGGGGCAGGTACTGGTCACGCTGGAGGGCCAGCACGAAGCGGAGGCGCTCGACGTCGCTTTCGGCGTATTGCCGGTACCCGGCAGGAGTGCGCTTCGGATTGATCAGTCCCTTTTCCTCAAGAAAACGGATCTTGGACGCCGTCATGGTGGGAAAATCGTCGCTGAGTTGGGCGAGGACCTCCCCGATGTTGAGGACCTGCGGTCCTCGCCGTTCCGGCTGGGGCAGTGCCACAGGCGTACCCGGAATCAGTCTTGGCCTGCTGCGCGGGCAGGGCTCAGGTAGTAGGTGAGGCGGAACTTCCCGATCTGGACCTCGCTGCCGTTCTTGAGCAGGACGTTGTCCACCCGGTCCTGGTTGACGTAGGTGCCATTGAGGCTTCCGGTGTCCACCACTTCGAAGCCCTCGGGGGTACGCACGAATTCCACGTGCTTGCGCGAAACCGTCACGTCATCCAGGAAGATGTCCGCATCCGGGTGGCGGCCAGCGGTGGTGGTGTCGGAGTCCAGAAGGAACCGCGCGCCGGCATTCGGGCCGGTGTGCGCAATCAGCAAGGCCGATCCAGGAGGCAATGCCTGGACCGCGGCGCGCTCCTCGGCGGCCAGCGGCGGACGGGCATCCGGCTCGTGGTGGCGCACGGGCGTGAGCTGGATTGAGGTGGTCTCCGAGGTTGGCTGTTCTACAGCACCGTGCTCGTCCCGGGCGTGGTTCCGCTTGCCGCCAACCATGGAAATCCTCCTCATCCGCCGGCAGTTGACAAAACTGCCGGTTACGCAACTGCCCGGTTCCCCCGGGCCAAACAGGTCGCTGGCCCGCCGCCGTCGCTCCCGGCGTTCCGGGGAGAACCGACTTGGCGGGCCAGATACCATTTAGCCTACCTGTTGTTCGTACTCTGATGCACTGAGAAGGGTCTCGATGGCGTCAGCTTCCGAAAGCTTTACCTCGAACAGCCAGCCGTCACCGTAGGGATCCGAGTTGATCAGGGCAGAGTCGGTGTCGAGAGCCTCGTTGCGGGAAATAATTTCGCCGCTGACCGGGCATATATGTCGCTCACGCTCTTCGTGGATTCGACTTCACCCACGACGTCGTTGCCCTTCACGGTGGTGCCGGGCTCGGGCAGCTGGGCGTACACGACATCGCCGAGTGCATCCTGGGCGAAGTCCGTGATGCCGACGCGCACGACGCCGTCTGCATTCGGGGCACTGACCCATTCATGTTCGGCGGTGTAGGAAAGATCGGCAGGAATGTTGCTCATGAGTCGCCTTTCATCGGGACATTTCGGACCACGACGGCGGCCCGGTCATCCGGCCACCGCTGAAAGTATAAGCACATCCATGCCCCCTCCCCACAGGTGTCTGGAATGATTGGAAGCAGACTCGAGCCGCATAGTCCTGCAACGCCGTCGGAGGAGCGCGATCATGCCGGAACTGCCCGAAATCACCGCCTTGGCCGACTTTCTGGACGAGCAACTGTCCGGGGCACGGCTCACGCAGTTCCATCTGCCATCGGCGTTCGCCCTGAAAATGGCGGATATTCCCCATGAATCGCTGATCGGGCGGACCGTCGAAGCGGTCGGCAGGCGGGGGAAATTCCTCGTTTTCGAGATGGTTGCCGTTTCCCAGGGCGCCGATGCGGAGCCCGCCTACTTGGTTGTCAGTTTTGCGAAGTCCGGCTGGCTATGGTTCGCCGACAACCAACGGGACACTGAAGCGACCGCGACAGCCGGCTACTTCGCCGCGCAATTGGGCTTTTCGAACAATGGCCACGATTACGACGTCACGCTTGCCGACACGGGCACCTGGAAGGGTTTGGCCCTCTTCATCGTTCGTCAGCCCGAGGAAGTCCATGGCATTGCCGAGCTCGGCCCGGATCCCCTCGATCCGGCCTTCGGATTGGAGCAGTTCAGCAGGCTTCTCACGAAGCGGCAGCAGGTCAAGGGGTCCTGAAGAACCAGAAACTCATCGCGGGTATCGGGAATGCCTATAGCGACGAAATCCTCCACGCAGCAAAGTTGTCTCCGGTTGCCCACGCTTCGTCGCTGGAGCCAGAGGAGGTGGAGCGCCTCTTCACCACGATGAAGGACATACTCGCGGGAGCGGCCCGGGTATTCGCAGGCAAGCTGCCCGACGAACTGAAGCCCGCCAAGAAAGCCTCGATGCGCGTGCACGGCAGGACCGGAGAGCCGTGTCCGGTCTGCGGGGACACCGTACGGGAGGTGGCCTTCGTGGGGACTTCCCTGCAGTACTGTCCCACGTGCCAGACCAACGGCGAGATCCTGGCCAAACGCGGCAGCAGCGACGGCCCCTGAACCCGGGGAAGCCCGCCGCTGTCCTTGAAAAACAGGTGGCGGGCTTCCTTGCGGTTCGCCTAGGCGACCGGTGCCTCCTCAGGTTCGCGAACGACGTCGGGGGCTGCTTGCGGTGCGGAAGCGGACTGCGCCGCTCCCCCACGCCGGCCGCCGCCGCGGCGGCGATCATGACGAGCAGGGCCGCTACGGTGATGGCGGCCCCGGCCCAGATCGGCGAGGTGTAACCCAGGCCCATGGTGATGGTGACTCCGCCCAGCCAGGCGCCGAGGGCGTTGCCCAGGTTGAAGGCGCCGATGTTCGCGCCGGAGGCGAGGGTGGGCGCGGTGGCCGCAAAGTGCATGACGCGCATCTGGAGACCCGGGACCGTAGCGAAGCCAAAGCCGCCCATGAGTGCCAGCGAGAACAGGGTGGCCGCGGGGCTCGCGGCGGTGAGCGCGAAGAACACGAGCACCAGCGCCAGGCCCGCGAGGATGACCATAAGGGTTTTGTCGATGGATTTGTCGGCCGCTTTGCCGCCGGCGATATTGCCGACGAACAGCCCGGCCCCAAACAGGACGAGGAGCCACGGGACGGCGTGCGGATCGAATCCGGAGACCTCGGTCAGGGTGAAGGCGATGTAGGTGAAGGCGCCGAACATGCCGCCGAAGCCGAGAATCGTGACGACGATGGACAGCCACACCTGGCCGGACGTGAATGCACCAAGCTCGCTGCGGAGGCTGCTGGTCGCGGTCCCTTCCGTGGTGCGCGGGACCATGAGGGCGATGCCCATGAGCGCGACAACGCCGATGATGGTGATAGCCCAGAACGTGGACCGCCAGCCGAAGTTCTGGCCGAGGAACGTTCCGAAGGGCACGCCCAGCACATTGGCGGCGGTGAGGCCGTGAACATGATGGCAATGGCTCCCGCCTTCTTGTGGGCCGGAACCAAACCGGCCGCCACCACTGAGCCGATACCGAAGAACGCGCCGTGGCAGAGGGCGGCGACAATGCGCCCTATCAGCATGGCCGGGTAGCTGTCCGCGATGGCGGAGAGGAAGTTGCCGGCGATGAACAGGACGAGGAGCCCGATGAGCACAGGCTTGCGGGGCAGGCGGGTGACGGCCGCCGTCACAAGAAGGGCGCCGACAACAACGCTGAGCGCATAGCCGGTGATGAACCACCCTGCGGCCGCTTCGCTGACTCCGAAGTCAGCGGCAATCTCGGGCAAGAGGCCCATGATGACAAACTCGGTCAAGCCAATGCCGAATCCGCCCAGGGCAAGGACGATCAACCCTGCGGGCATGTTGTTGCTCCTTTGTGGGGATGGATTCCCGTGAGAGTGGAAGTGCGCCGCCGAGAACCGTAGAATATTAGTTGCAGACGCTGTATATATAGTTGCACACGCCATGTAATTGCGCAAGCAACTACTTTTCGTGCGTCTGGTCCTTCATCAATCGGCAGGAGTTTTGGGAGACATGGGCATCAAGGACGACGCCGTTGAGGTGCGCGCGCAGGGGTGGCGGACTCTCGCTGCGCTGCACGGCAATATCGAGGCAGCGCTTGAGAAGGCGTTGCAGTCCGCTGCGGATCTTTCGGTGGTCGAGTACACGGTGCTTGACGCGTTGAGCCGCCAGGACGGCTGGCACATGCGGATGCAGCAGCTCGCCAGGGCAACAGCACTGTCCAGCAGCGCCACGACCCGCTTAGTGAACCGGCTTGAAGACCGGGGGCTGCTGACCAGAATCCTGTGCGCCGACGACCGGCGCGGGATTTACACCGAGCTTACGGAAGCGGGCCAGAAGCTGTTGCTGGCGGCCCGGCCGGTGCACGACGAAACCTCGCGGAGTCCTTGACGGCCGCAGAATCGGTGCCGGAGCTCGAGCCGCTGGTGAAGGCGTTGGGGGCGCTGCAGGGGGTTTGAGGTTTGTTTCGCGTGCGGTGAGTCGCGAAACGACGAACCCCGCCGCTCCTCCAGTGGAACGGCGGGGTTTTGTTGTCTTTGGGACTGGGGGTTGCTTTTGGGGCGTGTCAGACCTTCTTGACCACGCTGGACTTGAGCTGCATGGGGCCGAAGCCGTCCACTTTGCAGTCGATGTCGTGGTCCCCCACGCCGTTCACGAGGCGGATGTTGCGGACCTTGGTTCCGACCTTGATGGCCGTGGCGCTCCCCTTGACCTTGAGGTCCTTGATTACAGTGACCGTGTCCCCGTCCGCGAGCACATTGCCCACGGCGTCCTTAATCTCCGTGGACTCTGATGCCGCTTCATCAGACGCGACCGGCGACCACTCATGGGCGCACTCGGGGCAGACCAGCAACGCACCCATCTCGTAGGTGTATTCGCTGGCGCATTCGGGGCAAGGGGGCAGGGTTTCACTCACCGTCCAATGATAGTCGGGGGTGGTGCAACACGTAGACGGCAGGGACAAACAGTGGAACCAAGACAGTAAGCGGTCTTCGAGCCGAGAGTACCTCCAACCCATTGGCCATAGTACGAGAACTGGTAATCCTTACTTGCAACGGATCTTGTTTCCATAAACTGTGGTGGTCCAATCGGTTCCTTGCCAGGTACCAGGCCCGTCCATCACGAATTTAACGGCCGCGACACTCTTGATTCCGTGCTTCCAATAAGCCTTGTCAAAGCCTAAGCCTTGGTCACTGTCAGCGTCATACATACCTCGAGCGCAAACTGTGGTGAAACACAGATCTCAAAAAGGACCATTTAGAAAGCGCCCTCGGCGTCAAGCTACCTTTGGAATTGCCCGCCAAGTTGTCCCCTGCTGCAAATTGATCTCTCGCGGTCTGTGCCCATGGCCTTGGAAATGAGTACGCCTTCCTCGGAGTGCACCGGATTCTGCTGGATCATTCCGCACCTCGATGCATGCGCCATCCTGACCTTCTTTGGTTTGGGAAAGCGCTTGCGACACCGCGAGTCACGTCGTTTCAACGCCTTGGCCCGTCAAAGAAGGTCAGGACGGCGTGTTCAGGTCGGGCGAGAATCTCGGGAACACCGTCGGATTCTGCCGGATCACTCTCTTCGCCGAAGTTGCCGGACCCGTGATTTCGCGGGTCCGAAGTTAATCCATTCGAGTGATTGAGCAGAATCCGACATCCCAGCGCTGACGATCCCTTCAGATGAGCGGAGTCCACGCACTCACTGCAACACCAACGCTTAAACGCAAAAGCCGTGGGAACCCTAGAGTTCCCACGGCTTTCTGGTCGGGCTGACAGGATTTGAACCTGCGACCCTTGACCCCCAGTCAAGTGCGCTACCAAGCTGCGCTACAGCCCGTCAGTCCTGCCGTTCTCCGCCTAGGTTTTCACCTAGGCAGTCCGGCCGAACCACCTCAAAAAGCTTACACGATGTTCGAGGTTCTCAATGCCACCTTGGCGGGTGTCATCTGTGATGCGCGTCTCAATTAGCGCTTCTTGCCGCGCTTTTCGCGGACGCGCATGTTGACCTCGATCGGCGTGCCGTCGAAGCCAAAGGTTTCCCGCAGCCGGCGGGTGATGAACCGGCGGTATCCGGGGTCCAGGAAGCCCGTGGTGAAGAGCACGAACTTCGGCGGACGGCTGGATGCCTGGGTGCCGAACAGGATGCGCGGCTGCTTGCCGCCGCGGACCGGGTGCGGGTGGGCGGCCACGAGCTCGCCCAGGAACGCGTTGAGGCGTCCGGTGGGGATGCGCTTGTCCCAGCTCTCCAAGGCGAGGTCCAGTGCGGGCACAAGACGGTCCTTGTGCCAGCCGGTCTTGGCGGAGATGTTGACGCGCGGAGCCCATTCAACGTGTGCCAGGTCCTGCTCGATTTCACGCTCAAGGTAGCGGCGACGTTCGTCGTCGAGCAGGTCCCACTTGTTGAACGCGAGGACGAGCGCGCGGCCCGACTCGATGGCGAGCTGCAGGATGCGGACGTCCTGTTCGCTGAGCACCTCGTCAACGGCCAGGAGCACGACGGCGACCTCCGCCTTTTCGAGCGCGGCCTGCGTACGCAGGGAGGCGTAGAAGTCCGCGCCCTGCGCCATGTGCTGGCGGCGGCGGATGCCTGCGGTGTCCACGAAGCGCCACGTGCGGCCGCCGAGTTCGATGAATTCGTCCACGGGGTCGCGGGTGGTCCCGGCGAGGGGATCAACCACCACGCGCTCGGAGCCGGCCAGCTTGTTCAGCAAGGAGGACTTGCCGACGTTCGGGCGGCCGATGAGGGCAATGCGGCGGGGACCGCCGGAGCGCTCGACGCCTTCCACCGTGGAGAACTCCGGCAAGGTGTCCATGACGTGGTCCAGGAGGTCGGCAACGCCGCGGCCATGGAGGGCGGACACCGGGTACGGCTCGCCGAAGCCAAGGCCCCAGAGCGTTGCCGAGTCCGCTTCCTGCGCAAAGTCGTCCACCTTGTTGGCCACCATGATGACCGGCTTCTTGGACTTGCGCAGCATCTTCATGACGCCTTCGTCCGTGGCAGTGGCGCCAACGGCGGAGTCCACCACGAAGAGCACGGCGTCGGCCAGTTCCACGGCCATCTCGGCCTGCTCGGCGACGCGGGCGTGGATGCCCCTGGCATCGTGTTCCCAGCCACCGGTGTCCACCAGCGTGAAGTTGCGGCCGTTCCAGTGTGCCGAGTACATGACGCGGTCACGGGTAACGCCCGGGGTGTCCTCGACGACGGCCTCGCGGCGGCCAAGGATGCGGTTCACCAGCGTGGACTTGCCGACGTTGGGGCGGCCGATGATGGCCAGGACCGGGTCAAGCTTGAGGGGCCGTCGTCGCCTTCGTCGTCGTAGAGTCCGTTCAGCAGGGCTGCGTCGTCCTCGTCGAGGTCGTAGTCTTCCAGGCCCGCCCGGAGGGAGGCTGCACGGAGTTCGGCTTCGTCGTCGTCCAGGGCGGCGAGGTTTTCAGCCACCTGGTCGGTGCCGGTGGGCGTGTATTCGTCGTCGCCGGCTCCGATGTTGCCGGATTTGTGAGTCGTATCGCTCATTGCACTTTCCTTAGTGGTGATCTGCCGGCGTCCCGGCTACTTCTTCTTGGCGGTGCTGCATTGGCTGTGGGCCGGTGCATTAGTCCCCCGGAAGGGACTGACCGGTGGTCTTGACGGCATCCTGGACGTGTCCAGCCAGCGCAGCGCGGATCTCCGCGGCCGCCCTGTCCATTGAAACACGCCCCGACTCGCCATTTCTGCGGGTCACATTCAAGGGGCTCCGAAACTGACGTGCAGATGTCGGCGCAGCCTCGGAATGGAGTCACGGTGTTCGTCGCCGATCCGCGTTCCGAGGATAGCCACGGGAATCACTGTGGCCCCGGACATCAGCGCGAGCCATGCGACGCCGTTGCTGATGTTGCCGGCGGTGCCGCTCCCCGCGTTCCTTCAGGGAGAATCCCCACGCAACGGCCGGCGTCGAGCACTTTCTTTCCGAGCTGGAGAGCCGAGCGGTCACCGGAGCGGTCGATGGAAATCTGCCCCGAGGCACGAAGCACCCGTCCAAGGAAACCCTTGAACATCTCTTTCTTGACCAGGATGTGCATGGCCCGCGGAGCCGCGCCGAACATCACCGGCCCGTCCAAGAAGCTGATGTGGTTGCCCGCGAAAATGACCGGGCCGGATTTGGGAACATTGGAACGTCCCGTTATCGCGGTCCGGTACAGGACGTGGTCCAACAGCCAGCCAACAGGCCGGCTCCACACCATGGTCCAGCGTGCCGGGAGCCGGGCTTCAGTCACCGTAGATGACCTTGCCCACAATGCTCAATGCCGTTTCGACCGTTTCTTCGAAGTCCAGCTCCGAGGAATCCAGGGTTACGACGCCGTCGGCCGCTTGGGTGAAGTTCACCACAGTGGAGTCCTTGGCGTCGCGGTGGATCACTTGGGCGGCAAGCTGCTCCTGGCTCTGCGTCCCGCCCAACTGGAGGCCGCGGCGCCGCAGCCGCGCTTCCTCGCTGGCGGTCAGCAGCATGCGGACCTCCGCGTTGGGCGCGACGACGGTGGTGATGTCCCGTCCCTCCACCACCATGCGGCGGTGGTGCTGTTCGATCAGCTGGCGCTGTCGACGAATCAGTTCATTGCGGGCACCCAGGGTGGTCGCAACGGCGCTGACGGACGAGGAGATCCTCGGCTCGCGGATTTCCTCTGTGATGTCCACCCCGGCAACACTGACGTATTCGACGTTGGCACTGGTGCTCAGTTCCAGCGGCAAATCCTTTGAGGCCTGCTCGACGGCGGCACCGTCGGCGAGGTCGATGCCGGTCTTGAGGCAGTACCAGGTCAAAGCACGGTACATCGCACCCGTGTCCAGATAGGCGAGCTTCAAGCGCCGGGCAACTTCCTTGCTGACGCTGGACTTGCCGGAGCCGGACGGGCCGTCGATGGCGACAACGAGCGGCTTGCCGGGCGTACTACGGTCTCCGGACCGAATAGTTCACGTGTCATTACTGGAGTACCCGCCATCCACGGTCGGTCAAGGCTTCAACAAGGAGGTCATGTTTGTTGGGCATGACTGAAAGTTCCACCATGCCAACGTTCTGCCCGGACGAGTGATCCAGGCGGAGGTCTTCGACGTTGACGCCGATCTCGCCGATCTCCGTCAACAGCCTGGCGATCTGCCCGGGCCGGTCGTCTACCAGAACTGTAAGCCATGAATATGCCTGCGGGGGTCCGCCGTGCTTTCCCGGGATCCGGGCCTGCCCGGCGTTGCCTTCGCTGATGAGCTGGGCAAGGTCCAGCCGCGCACCGGGGCTGTGGGATCCTCCAAGGTACCGATCAGACGGTTGAGGTCCTCACGGACACCATGGAGGATATCCACCATCTTGGCCGCATTGTTGCCAAGGATCTGCACCCAAAGGGTGGGATCGCTGGCAGCAATCCTCGTGGTGTCCCGCAGCCCGTTGCCGGCCAGGGACAGCGCGTGGAGCGGTGTCCCCTGCAAACGGCTTGCGAGAAGCGATGACATCACTTGGGGCAAGTGCGATACCAACGCAACGGCTTCATCGTGCTCCTCCGCCGTGAACTGGGAGACTATTGCCCCCAAGTCCCCGGCAAGGGAACGCGCAGTCTGAAGCGCGTCGGCACTGGTCTCGTCGGACGGGCACAGGACCCAGGGCATGGACGTGAAGAGCTCGCCGCGGGCAGCGACGGGCCCGACTTCTCGCGCCCAGCCATCGGGTGCGTCCCACGTAGCGGGACAGGTCCACTCCACGCGCACGGAGATCGGCCTGGATTGCCAGCTTGACGCTGGCAATGTCCACCACAACGGCCTCCGGGTATTCACCCAGGGCACGCTCGACGACGTCGGCCGTCACGTCCGGTGGCGCCGCGACGACAACCAGCTGGGCGGATTCGCAAGCTCGGACAGAGGCCTGCCCGCACCGATATCCACGGCGACGGCCTGGTTGGTTGGCGAGGGGTCCGAAAGGAACACCGAGACACCCCGGCCACGCAGGCCGAGACCGATGCTGGCTCCGAGCAGCCCGGTGCCGAAAACGACCACCGGGCCGTCAAGGTGGCCCCGGCCGTGCGAGTGGAATGCCGACATGCCTTACAGTCCTACAGAGGCCAGGAGGTGTCCGACTTCCTGCTTGCCGAGGTTGCGGATGCTGCCCTGGCGCTGGTCGCCCAGGCCGATGGGACCGATCTTGACGCGCACAAGACGAAGCACGGGGAACCTACGGCTTCGAACAAACGGCGGACAATACGGTTCTTGCCGGAGTGCAGCACAACCTCGATCAGCACGTGGCCCGGAGTGGAGTCCACGAGCTTGAAGGAGTCGACGGAAGCGATGCCGTCTTCGAGCTCGATGCCGGCCTTAAGCTGCGCACCGACGCCCTGCGGGAATGGACCGCGGACCTGTACCAGGTACGTCTTGGGCACCTCGTAGGAGGGGTGCGTCAGGCGGTTGGCGAGTTCGCCGTCGTTGGTCAGCAGCAGCAGGCCCTCAGTGGCGACGTCAAGGCGGCCGACGTGGAAGAGACGCTCGCCCTTGTTCTTGGCGGACTTCAGGAAGTCGCTGATGCAGGGACGGCCTTCGGGGTCTTCCATGGTGGAGACGACGCCCTTGGCTTGTTGAACACCATGTAGAGCATGGTGTCATCGAGCTGGATCCGGATGCCGTCCACGTGGATCACGGCGGTCGCGGGATCCACACGCATGCCGAGCTCGGTGGTGAGCTGGCCGTTGACCTCGACGCGGCCTTCCTCGATCATTTCCTCGCACACGCGGCGGGAAGCCACGCCTGCCTGGGCCATGACCTTCTGCAGGCGCACGCCATCGGCGTCGTGCTGCTCGGACTGCGCCACCTCGCCGCGGCGGCCGCGGGCTTACGGATCGGGCCAAGGTTCTGGCCGAAGCGCTCACTGCCGAAGGCGCGGGAAGCGTACTGCTTCTTGTTGCTGGCCTTGGGCTTCAATGCGCCCGGGGTGCCCGGAGCCTTGCCGAAGCCGGGCTTGTTTGAGCCTGGCTTCCGGGGGCCTTGGCCGGCCTTGCGTCTTGTCGGCCGGCGTCGTCACGACGCCCGTAGCCTCCGGCCGACGTGGGGTTGTCCGGATCGAAGGGGCGCTCTTCACGCGGACGACTGGGCTTGAAGGGCGTTCTCCGCCCGGGGAGAAGCTGCGCTTACTGCCTCCGGAGGCGCCTCCGGCTCGGCTTGCGCCACCCCGGCCGGCACCGAAGCCGCTGCCTCCTGTACGGCCGGCGCTGCTGCGGCCTGAGTCTTGCGACTCGTTGCGTCCGGAATTGTTTCGTCCCGAACTATTACGTGGTGAACCCTGGCGTCCCGCCTGTGTCATGACCCGTCCTTTTGTTATGGTGGCCGGCTTGTTCTTTCTCAACATTAGCCAGCCGGACAGAGGATATCTGCCCTGTGTGAACTCTGCCCGCTACTAGCCCGGGCGTTTGTAGATCCTTGCAATATTGAGTTGTTTTGCCTTGCCTGCCGCCGCGGGTTCCCGCGGCTACATGCGTTCGGCGTCGAAGAACTCCTCGATGCCCTCCAGCCCCGGAAGGTGGGGGGACAATTGAGGCAGTTCCGCCACCGAGCCAATGCCCATGCGCTCGAGGAAATACGAGGTGGTCCGGTAAAGGATGGCCCCCGATTCAGGATCGGTACCCGAGTCCTCGATCAGCCCGCGTTGGACAAGGGTCCTGACGACTGAATCGACATTGACGCCGCGGATGGCCGACACCCTGGCCCTGGAAACCGGCTGCCGGTACGCGATGACCGCCATGGTTTCAAGGGCTGCCTGCGTCAGCCGCGCGGTCTGGCCTTCGAGAACGAACCTGCCCACGACGTCGGCAAATTCCGCGCGTGAATAGATCCGCCACCCGCCGGCAACGTTCCGCAACTCAAAACCCCGGGGTGCAGCGCTGGCACGTGCATCAATGTGCAAGTCATCAGCGTCCCTGCCGGGGCTTTAACAGTATAGCCGCTATACTCCTGCCGCAGTCCCTCCAGCAAATCCTCGACGACGGCGACCGTCACGTTGAGCCCGGCAGCGAGCTCTTCCGCGGTGGCCGGTTGGTCGATCACCATCAGGACGGCTTCGAGGGCCGCGCGGGCGCCTCCGGGCAGGGCCTCAAGCTCGGCGAGGCCGTCCCCGCCTGTATCCTGCTCGCTCACAGCGGTTCCTCTCCTTGGTCGACCTGCTCGTATTCGTCGCTCACATTGTCGCTGCTCCACCCTTCGGGGCGCCTGTCCAGCGGACGGTCAGTTCTGCGAGCGGACCCGGCTGGTCAAACGCCACCACACGGTCGCGGAACAGCTCGAGGAGCGCCAGGAACCGGACCACGACAACAAGCGTGGACTCAGCGTCCGCGATCAGCGCCCTGAAGGATTGTGGCTGGCCGCGCTGCAGGCGGTACCCGATGATCTCGGCTTGTTCCTTGACGCTGACGGGTGTTCCGTGAAGGTGGTCGAGCCCGACTTCCTCTGGCGTGTTGTCCTTCGGCGCGAGGGTCTTGGCCGCCAGCGCGGCGAACTGTTCGGGCGTGTGGCGCCAAATCAGCTCGGGCAACATTGCAGCGAAATGCCCTTCCAACGCAACTTGCCGCGGGAAGCGCCGGGCTTCGGACTCCAAGGTGCCGGACATGATCGCAGCCACCTGCTTGAAGGCCTTGTACTGCAGGAGCCGGGCGAAAAGAAGATCCCGGGCTTCCAGCAAGGCAATGTCCTCGGCGTCTTCCACTTCGCCCGCCGGCAGGAGCCTTGCGGCTTTGAGGTCCAGGAGGGTCGCGGCGATGACCAGGAATTCGCTGGCCTCATCCAGCGCCCAGTCCTCCCCCAACTCCTGCAACCGCCGGATGTATTTGATGAACTCGTCCGTGACGGTGGCCAGCGCAACTTCCGTGATGTCCAGCTTGTGCTTGGAGATCAAGCCGAGCAGGAGATCGAAGGGGCCGGTGAAGTTCGCCAGCCGGACCTCAAAGCCGGCCTTCCGTCCAGAAGGCGGGGCCCCGGCGTCGTCCGAGTTACTCCCGGAGGAGTACGACGGCGGCGCGTCGCCCACCAGGACGGGCCCGGCTTCAGGGGTGAGTGGCTCTGCCACGCGGGCTAGGGTGCGCCGCCGCGCGAAATCAATTCCTTGGCCAAGCGGCGGTAGGCGTCGGCACCGATGTGGTTTCCCGCGTAGCTGGTGATCGGCTCCGCGGCGACCGTGGCGTCGGCGAATTTGATGGAACGCTTGATGACCGTCTCGAAGACCTTGTCCCCGAACGCCTCCACGAGCCTCGAAATGACTTCGCGACTGTGCAGGGTGCGCGCGTCGTACATCGTGGCGAGCACGCCGTCCACTTGAAGGCGCGGGTTCAAGCGGTCCTGGACCTTTTCGATCGTTTCGACGAGCAGTGCTACCGCGCGGAGGGCGAAGAATTCGCAGATCAGCGGGATGATGACGCCGTGCGCAGCCGTCAGTGCATTGACCGTCAGGAGGCCTAGGGACGGCTGGCAGTCGATGAGCACGACGTCGTAATCGTCCTCGACGCTCTTGAGGGCGCGGTCAAGCACTTGCTCGCGGGCTACCTCGTTGACCAGCTGGACCTCGGCGGCGGAGAGGTCGATGTTCGCCGGCAGGAGGTCGATGCCTTCGACGCCGGTCTTCTGGATGGCGTCACGGATGTCCACCTTGCGGTCCATCAGGACGTTGTAAACGGTGAGGTCGAGCTCGTGCGGGTTCGCGCCCAGGCCTGCGGAAAGGGCTCCCTGCGGATCGAAGTCAACGAGCAGGACGCGACGGCCGAATTCTGCGAGCGCGGCGGCGAGGTTGATGGTTGACGTGGTCTTGCCCACGCCACCCTTCTGGTTGACCATGGCGATGACCCGGGCCGGGCCATGCGAGGCCAGCGGCGCGGGTTCGGGGAAGTCGCGGTACGGGCGGCCCGTTGGCCCCATGACGGCGTCTTCCAGATCGAAATCCGTGCCCTCCAGCGTAGTTGCTCCCCGTTCGCTGCTCACGTATTTATCCACTCTCTCCACGACGGTCATTTCCTGCGGCTGTCTCCAGCACCAGCACTGCTCCCCACCTAGGCTACAGCGCCCGACACGGCATTTTGCGGAACTTGACATTGCCCGCAATTTGAGCCTTTACCTTCTAGCTGAGGTAGAAGGTTGGGCCCGCGTGCCGTAAAACATGCAATCAAAAGCAGGCAAGGCAGGTCCCCTGGCGGGTTTCTGCCTTGCCTGCATGGATGCTTCCGAACGGCGTGCCGGACTAAGCGGCCACGGCCTCTTTCACCTCGGGTTCAGCATGGTGGCTGATCATGGTCAACTCGTCGAAAGGCGTCGCACCGGACAAGACGTTGGTGACCTGGTTGCGGTCGATTTCCTTGACCCAGGTACCGATCAACACGGTGGCGACGGCGTTGCCCGTGAAGTTGGTCAAAGCGCGGGCTTCGGACATGAAGCGGTCGATGCCGACGATCATCCCGACGCCGCCCAGCAGTTCGGGCCGGTGTGCCTGCAGGCCCGCGGCGAGGGTGGCCAGGCCGGCTCCGGAAACGCCGGCCGCTCCCTTGGACGCAATGATCATGAAGACCAGCAGCGATACCTGGGCGCCGAGGTCCAGCGGAATACCCATGGCGTTGGCGACGAACAGCGAGGCCATGGTCAGGTAGATGGCAGTTCCATCGAGGTTGAAGGAGTAGCCGGTAGGCACCGTGACACCAACAACCGGCTTGGAAACGCCGAGGTGCTCCATCTTGGCGATGAGCCTGGGCAGCGCCGCTTCGGAGGACGAGGTGGAGAAGATGAGCAGGTACTCGCGGGCCAGGTACTTCATCAGCTGGAAGATGCTGACGCCTGCCACAACCCGGAGCAAGGTGCCGAGCACCACGACGATGAACAGCGCGCAGGTGATGTAGAACGCAACCATCAGGGTGAGCATTCCGAAAATTGCCTTCACGCCGGTGGCACCGACCACTGCGGCGATCGCACCGAAGGCGCCGACCGGAGCCAGCCACATGATCATGATGAGGATCCGGAAAACGAGTGCCTGCCCGTGCTGGATTGCCTTGAGGACCGGCTGGCCCTGGGACCCCATGCGTTGCAGCGCGAAGCCCACCAGGATGGCGGCCAGGAGCGTCGGCAGGACCGGAATGTCTCCGGGGATGATGCCCAGCAGGAAATCGGCGGTGCTGTTCGTGGCAGCCTTCGCATTGGGGTCGTACGGGATCAGTTTCAGGCCCTCGCCCGGGTGGATGATGTTGCCAACGACCAAACCGATGGCGAGCGCGAAGGTGGACATCACCAGGAAGTAGATGAGTGCGAGCCCACCGACCTTGCCAACCGTGGCGGCCTTGGCGATCGATCCGATGCCCAGGACGATGGTGCAGAAGATGACGGGGGCGATCATCATCTTGATGAGCTTGATGAAGCCGTCACCCAAGGGCTTGAGGGATTTACCCACTTCCGGGAAAAGCAAGCCGACGACGGCGCCCAGCACAACTGCGGCGATCACGGCGATGTAGAGGTAGTGCGACTTGTCCAGCCCCTTGCGCCCGGCCTTCGCGGGTGCAATCTCTCCTCTTTGAGAGGTCATGGCTTTGCTCCTTATAGATACTCTGGAAAGCGCCGTGGTCCCTGCAAAATGTCCCTGCGTCGCTCTGCTGTGATACCCATCATTAGGCGCGGCGTGACATGTATCACTGTTGCGTTCATATTGGTCACAGGATGGCCCGCAGAAAGGAGCACGTGATCCGACGCTGGAGCATTGCCCGCAGACTCTTTGTGGCGAATCTACTGTTCGTGCTGGCGCTCACCGCCATCGTGGGCACGGCTGCCTTCCTGGACGCGAGGGACCGGGCCTACAACGACGCCGGCCAGCGCATGCAGGCAGTGGCCGCCGCGATCGCAGCCAATCCGCTCGTGCTCCAAGCAGCCGGCACGCCGAATCCATCCGCCACCCTGCAGCCGTACGCCCAGGTGGTGACGGCCAATGCCCATGCCGATTTCATCACCATCATGGCTCCGGACCGGACCCGCTGGACCCATCCGAACCCCGACGAAATCGGCAAACCGTACATCGGCACCATCGATCCTGCCCTCCGCGGCCAGACATTCACCGAAGTCACCGCCGGCACCCTGGGCCCGTCCGTGCGCACCATCGTCCCCGTGGAGGATCCATCCGGCAAAGTCCGGGCCCTCGTGGCGGCGGGTGTCACGGTGCGCACCGTGGATGTCGCCGTGTCAGCACGACTCACGGCGATCATCGGCATCTCCCTGGCCATGCTCGCAGGCGGCTCCCTCGCCTCGTGGCTATTGGGGCGGTACCTGCGCTCGGTCACCAGGGGCTGGGGACCGGAGCAATTGGCGCAGTTGTTCGCGTATTACGAGTCGGTCCTGCATTCGGTCCGCGAAGGCGTGGTCCTGATCGACACCGGCGGCAGGGTTGTCATGTACAACGACCAGGCCGCGGAACTGCTGGGACTGGAACGGTCCGACGTCGATCCCGCGGCGGAAGCCGTCCCACGCCTGTCTGATCTGCCACTCGATCCCAGCCTCCACCGCCTCTTCGAGTCCGGCCGGACGGCGCACGACGAGATCCACCTCACCGGCTCGCGCATCCTGGTGGTGAACCAGGCGCCGGCAGTGGGGCCGCCCGGCATGAGGGCCGGCAGCGGCCTGCGGTGTTCGGGACCGTAGCCACGCTCCGGGACAGGACGGAAATCGAGTCCCTGGGCAGTGAACTCGAAACCATGAAGACCCTGTCTGACGCCTTGCGGGCCCAGACTCATGAACACGCCAACCGGCTGCACACCATAGTGTCCCTCATGGAGCTCGGGCGTACCTCCGATGCCTTGGACTTCGCCACCAAGGACTTGGAACTGAGTCAACAACTGACCGACCACCTCGTGGCGTCAGTGGACGAGCCCGTCCTGAGCGCGCTCATCATGGGGAAGTCGGCCGAGGCGCACGAACGCGGAGCGGAGCTGACGGTCACAGTGACCGGCGGGGACGGCCTCCAGGGCCTGGCAGTGCAGGACCTTGTGACGATTTTGGGAAACCTGCTGGACAACGCCCTCGACGCGGCAGCCGCCGCTCCCCGCCGCGCAAAGTGGAACTGGGCATCGACTCCGGACCTGAAGGAACCACCTTCACGGTTGTCGATTCCGGCCACGGGATCGATCCCGGCATCGTGGACGACGTCTGGCAGTACGGATACAGCACCAAGGCGGCGGGAATCGGACAGGCCGGGCAGCCCGGAGCCCCTTCCCGCGGCGTGGGCCTCGCCCTGGTCCGGCAAGCTGTGCAGCGGCTTGGCGGTACGCTGTCCATCAGCGACTCCACGAGCGCCTTGGGCGGCGCGTTCTTCCGCGTAGTGCTCCCGGTGCCGGACTCCAGGAAAGAAGCCGAATGACCGAAATCCGCGTCCTCGTTGTCGAGGACGAACCCATCGCCGCCGATGCCCATGGCGTCTACGTGGGCCGAATCGACGGTTTTACCGTCGCGGGAACGGCCCCGGACGGACAGTCGGCCCTGCGGCTACTCAACGAATTCGCCGTTGCCGGCCAGCCTGTGGACCTCGTCCTGCTGGACATGAACCTGCCGGATCTGCATGGACTGGATGTTGCCCGCCGAATGCGCGCTTCGGGACTCCTTGCGGACATCATCGCCATCACCGCCGTCAGGGAAGTGAACATTGTCCGGAGCGCGGTGTCGATCGGCGTGGTGCAGTACCTCATCAAGCCGTTCACGTTCGCCACCTTCGCGGACAAACTCGCCAGTTACCGCGCCTTCCGCGAACAACTCGCCGCACCGGCGTCGGGCGCCCGGGCGAGCGGAGCATCGCAAAGCGATGTGGACCAGGCGTTTGCCAGCCTCCGCGCACCCACCGAAGTCCCACTGCCAAAGGGCCTTTCCGCCCATAGCCTGGAGTCCGTCAAAGACCTCCTGGCCAGCCTTGGCCGGCCGGTGTCCGCAAGCGAGGCAACTGTCGCCCTGGGGATGTCCCGGGTTACAGTACGCCGCTATCTCGAGTACCTGGCCGACGCCGGTATGGTCACGCGGAATGCGCGATACGGCACTCCGGGACGTCCGGAGAACGAGTACCGCTGGAACCGGAGTTAGTCCACAATTCACCGGTGGATGTATACACAGATCGATCATTGGGCGAGCATTCGCCAGAAAAGCTAGGCTTTCTCGCTGTTTATGTATACACTGAGGACGTCCACCCAGTGAAGGAGGGTCCATGCGTGCCAGCGACAAAGCCTATGCGGCCCTGCGCGAAGACATCATCGAATGGCGCCTGGCACCCGGAACGGTCCTCGCGGAAGTGGAACAATCCGAACGCCTGGGCGTGTCCCGCACACCGGTCCGGGAGGCGCTGGGCCGGCTCAGCGCGGAAGGGCTGACGACGGCGGCAGGCGGCCGCGGCGTCGTCGTCACCGATATCTCGCTGGAAGACATCGACGAATTGTTCGAGCTGCGCGAAACACTGGAAGGCAAAGCCGCCGCCCTGGCCGCGGTGCGCGGTGAACGCCCGGTGTTCGAGCGGCTCCACGCCGAGCTCCTGCGGGCCCGGAGATGCTCAACGACAGCGACCCCGCACGGCACGACTACTACGCCCTCGTGGGAAGGCTGGATGAGGCGATCGACGAGGCCATCTGCAATTCCTACCTCGCCCAGGCCATGCGGAGCCTGCGCGTCCACCTCGTGCGGGTCCGCCGCCTCGCGGCCGACGACGCCGAACGCCTCCAAGCCGCCGCGGCCGAGCACGCCGCGATCGCCGAAGCCATCGCGGCAGGCAACCCCCGGCTCGCCGAAGCAGCCACCACCGTCCATCTGCACCGCAGTCTTTCCCACGTCAAAACCACCCACACACCTCACTAAAAGGAGCACCATGGTGAAGAACAACCACGTCCGCGTCTACAAGAGCGAAGAAAGCCTTCCCCGCGAGCAGCAGTTGGCGCACAAGATCGCCGCCGTCGCCGCCGACCCCGTCGAGGTTCTTCCCCTCATCACGGAGATGGTCATCAACCGGATCATCGACAACGCCTCCGTCGCCGTTGCCTCCCTCAACCGTGCCCGATCATTGCTGCCCGGGCGCAGGCCCTGACCCACGCACCGACCACCAACGGCAAAGGCTCCAGTGTTTTCGGGATCAGCGACAAGGTCTCCCCCGAATGGGCGGCCTGGGCCAACGGCGTCGCCGTCCGTGAACTCGATTACCACGACACGTTCCTGGCCGCGGACTACTCCCACCCGGGCGACAACATCCCGCCGATCCTCGCCGTCGCCCAGCACGTCGGCGCGGGCGGCAAGGACCTGATCCGCGGCATCGCCACCGGCTACGAAATCCAGGTCAACCTGGTCAAGGCCATCTGCCTGCACAAGCACAAGATCGACCATGTAGCCCACCTCGGCCCCTCCGCCGCCGCCGGCATCGGCACCCTCCTGGGCCTGGACGTCGAGACAATCTTCCAGTCCGTCGGCCAAGCCCTGCACACCACCACCGCCACACGACAGTCCGCAAGGGCGAAATCTCCACCTGGAAAGCCCACGCCCCCGCGTTCGCCGGCAAGATGGCCGTCGAGGCCGTGGACCGCTCCATGCGCGGCCAAACCTCCCCCGTGCCGATCTACGAAGGCGAAGACGGCGTCATCGCCTGGATGCTCGACGGCCCGGACGCCTCCTACGAGGTCCCGCTGCCCGAGGCCGGGGAGCCCAAGCGCGCCATCCTGGACACCTACACCAAGGAACACTCCGCCGAGTACCAGGCCCAGGCCTGGATCGACCTCGCCCGCAAACTCCACAAAGAGCACCCCGAGGCCACGGACCCGGCCAACGTGGCCTCCGTCCTGATCAAGACCAGCCACCACACGCACTACGTGATCGGCTCCGGCGCCAACGACCCCCAGAAATACTCGCCCACCGCGTCCCGGGAAACCCTGGACCACTCCATCCCGTACATCTTCACCGTCGCGCTGCAGGACGGCTCCTGGCACCACGTCGACTCCTACAGCCCCGAACGCGCCGGCCGCCCCGACACCGTGGAACTCTGGCACAAAGTCACCACCGTGGAAGACCCCGAATGGACCCGCCGCTACCACTCCCTGGACATCGCGGAAAAGGCCTTCGGCGGCACCGTGGTCATCACCCTCACGGACGGCACAGTGATCACCGAGTCGATCGCCGTGGCCGACGCCCACCCGCTCGGTGCCGGCCGTTCGCCCGTCAGCAGTACGTGAACAAGTTCCGCACCCTCGCCGCGGGGCTCGTGGAGGAAGCCGAGATCGAAAGGTTCCTCGCCGCCGCCGAGCGCCTCCCGGAGCTCGGACCGGGCGAACTGGACCAGCTGAACATCACCGCCGCCCCGGGCGTCATCGACCTCGCCGCCGCACCGAAGGGACTGTTCTAGATGCTCTACTCCAAGACGACCCCGGAGCAGAAGCGCCTCAAGCTCCGGGACCTGCTGGACTCCGGGACCATCGCCCAGTTCCCCGGGGCTTTCAACCCGCTCTCGGCACGGCTGATCGAGGAGAAGGGCTTCCCCGGGGTCTACATCTCCGGTGCCGTCCTGGCCAACGACCTCGGCCTGCCGGACATCGGGCTCACCACGCTCACGGAGGTCGCCACCCGCGCAGGGCAGATCGCCCGCATGACCGAACTCCCGGCCCTGGTGGACGCGGACACCGGATTCGGCGAACCGATGAACGTGGCCCGCACCATCCAGGAGCTCGAAAACGCCGGGCTGGCCGGTTGCCACATCGAGGACCAGTTCAACCCGAAGCGCTGCGGGCACCTGGACGGCAAGAACGTGGTCGACGTCGACACCGCCGCCAAGCGCATCCGCGCGGCAGCCGACGCCCGCAGGGATCCGAACTTCCTCATCATGGCCCGGACCGACATCCGCGCCGTCGACGGCATCCAGGCCGCCCAGGAACGCGCCAAAGCACTCGTCGACGCCGGCGCCGACGCGATCTTCCCGGAAGCCATGAAAGATCTCAGCGAGTTCCAAGCCATTCGTGATGCAGTGGATGTGCCGATCCTGGCCAACATGACCGAGTTCGGCAAAAGCGAACTCTTCACCGTGGAACAACTCCAGGGCGTCGGCGTGAACATGGTGATCTACCCGTCACCCTGCTCCGCATTGCCATGGGGGCTGCAGAGCGTACGCTGGAAACGATCAAGGCCACTGGAACGCAGGAGGCGCAGGTGGAGAACATGCTCACCCGTGCGCGCCTCTATGACCTCGTGGACTACGAGGCCTACAACCACTTCGACACGAGCGTTTTCAACTTCCAGGTTCCTGGGCTCAGCCGGTAACTGGATCAACCAAGGGATGCAGGCGATCCGGCTATTCCGGAGTGCTTGCCGACGAACGAAGGAGGACAGCATGGTTGCTGTTGAGATCAAGAAAGGCCTGGCCGGCGTCGTGGTTGACTACACCGCGATCTCCAAGGTCAACCCGGACACCAACTCGCTGTTGTACCGCGGTTACCCCGTGCAGGAACTCGCCGCCAAATGCAGCTTCGAAGAAGTCGCCTACCTGCTGTGGAACGGCGAGCTGCCCACTCCGGAGGAACTTGCTGAGTTCACTGCCCGCGAGCGCGCGGGCCGCGCCCTTGACCCGGTGGTGAAGCAGGTCATCGATGCGCTGCCGACGACGTCCCACCCCATGGATGTCTGCCGGACGGCCGCTTCGGTGCTGGGAGCCCGGCACCCTCTCGCCGAGGTTTCCACGCCCGAGGCCAATATGGCCAAGGCCATTGACTTGTTCGCCGCCATGCCGGCGGTGGTCGCCTACGACCAACGCCGTCGGCGCGCGGACGGGCAAACAATCGAACCCGTGGCACCGCGGGACGATTTGGGTTACTCCGCCAATTTCCTGTGGATGACCTTCGGCGAGGACCCGGTGGACGAGGTCGTCAAGGCGTTCAACGTCTCGATGATCCTCTACGCCGAGCACTCCTTCAACGCCTCCACCTTCACGGCACGGGTTGTCACCTCCACCCTTTCGGACCTGCACTCCGCGGTCACCGCGGCGATCGGCGCCCTCAAGGGCCCGCTGCACGGCGGCGCCAACGAGGCCGTCATGCACACGTTCGAGGAAATCGGCATCCGCACCGAGGAATCGCTCGATGACGCCGCCTCCCGGGCGAAGACCTGGATGGAACACGCCCTCGCGCAGAAGAAAAAGGTCATGGGATTCGGTCACCGCGTCTACAAGCACGGCGACTCCAGGGTGCCCACCATGAAGGCCGCGCTGGACAAGATGATCGCCCACTACGGCCGGCCCGAGATCCTGGGCCTGTACAACGGCCTCGAGCAGGCGATGGACGAGGCCAAGGCGATCAAGCCCAACCTCGACTACCCGCCGGACCCACCTACCACCTCATGGGATTCGACACTCCGACCTTCACCCCGCTGTTCGTCGCCAGCCGCATCACCGGATGGACCGCACACATCATGGAGCAGCTCGGATCAAACTCCCTGATCCGCCCGCTCAGCGAATACAACGGCGTGGACGAACGGCACCTGCCGTAGTTCCACCTGCACGACGGCGGGCCGGTCACCTCCCCACGAGCCCCTGACCTCGCAAGCTCGGCCAGGGAACCCGGCTTCGCATGGGCCCAGGCCGGCCCGCCGTCGTTCCAGTCGCTATTGAGTCAGCTGCAGGCTGGTGATCATCCGCTTGAGCTTCTGGTATTCCGGTGTCTGCAAGTACTGCGTGGCTTCCGCCATGGTGCTGAAGGTGCGGGCGCCAAGGGCTTGGGGCCCGTCCGTGGCGAAAGACAGCGTGCCTTTGGGAGCGCCGGCCACGAAGGAGTACATCAGGCAGCTGTCCTGCACTTCCCCGCTGGACTTGTCCACCAGACCGATTTGATAGCCGACGCCCTTGCCTTGGCCGTCTGATCCAGCACGCGGTAGGAGAACCTGGCCTGGGCGGTGGTCACCCACTGGCCCTTTAGTGACGTGGCAGCTGTGTCGAGCTCCTTTTGCTTGTACGTTCCTGGCCCGCATGCCCCGCCTACGCCGCCGCCCGTGCCGTAGTAGAACTTCGCCACCACACTGCCCGACTCATCGCTCACCTGGATTCCGGATGCGGGATTACTGGCGGTGCCTGCTGGAACATCGGCGGCCGTCCATCCCGAAGGAAGATCGAACTGCACGTGGGCGCTGGTGCTGACGAAGCTCGTCCACCCGGAGCCCGCCGTCGCTGGTGTTGATGCTGTCGGTTCTTCCGTAGCGGCCGTTGAAGCCGAGGCCGTGGCCGACGCCGATGGGCAGTCGTCGCAGGGGCCGTCGTAGCTGCTGTTGCCGGTAGCTGGCTTCCGCTCCGGGATTGTCCCTGGGACCCAAGGTTGGCGGCAACGAGGAATCCCGCTGCAAGGACCGCTGCGGCAAGGGCCACCAACACGATGATTCTCAGTCTCCGCATCTTCTGTCTGGAATCCACCGTTCCCCTTTGTCGGTTAGCGCCCGAAGTGGGCGTCTATCGTGTAAGTTTCCGCAAGACGCCCCAAGGTTACAGCCCGGGCACCCAATTCCGCGCGGACCCACCAGCTGCTGCTCCGTCGTTGTTCCAGTCTGCGTGGAAGACCTCGGCCACGTTCTCGTTGTCATCTGCGAGCACCACGCGCACATCCATGCGCCGGCCATTCATCATCGCGGGAAGCCAGTGCTCGGCGTCGGCCCACATGTGAGCTACCGGCAGGTCCTCCGCCGGGTACCACTGGGGCGTGATCTCGTCGCTCTCGGAAGGCTCCCCCACCCAGGATTCGGAAAGAAACACGGTAGTAAACATGTTCCATTCGGGCTTGGCAGGGAAAACAAAGTCCACAGTTCCCGCGGCCACCAGGTCGTCCGGCTCAACATCGACGTAGACTTCCTCGCGGACTTCCCGGCAGATCGCCTCGACGGCGGTCTCGCCCTCCTCCACATGGCCGCCGACGCCTACTACTTTGCCCTTGCCGAAGCCGGTGCGCTTGCGTCCCAGAAGGACCTCCCGGCCGCCATCGACCTCGCGGAGGAGAAAACAGAGGGTCACGTGTGCGGCTGTCATGGCATCAAGACTACGACTGCGTCGCCCCCGAAGAACGACGCCGGGCCGCTCACCTAAGGTGGCCCGGCGTCGCGCCGTGTCTCTAGCCCACCTTGGTGATCGTGAGCGAAGTGATGACCGCCTTGAGGTCTTTATAGCCTTGTGTCTGGGTAAAGGCCGCGGCTTCTTCGATGGTGGTGAATTTGTAAAGACCCCAGGAAGGCCCTCCCAGTGGACGGCGATCGGTGAAGCTAAAGAACTTCAAGGGACCGGGTCCTGCTACCGCGAGGTCAAGGACGCAGCCTATTCCGTCCTGTCCGGCGATACGGTTGGTAATTCCTATCCCTGCCTGAACCGGACCCCCGTCATTTGCAGCTGAGGTCATTGCGACATACACGAATCTCGGTGTGCCCTGGGCGGCGACGCCAGGTCCGTCGGCAGCCCGGTCATGGGCTGACTGTCGAGGATCTTGTAGGGCGCCCTGTTTTGGCAGCCGCTGGTGCTCCAGTCATTGGTGTCGCCGAAGGCCAGCCGTGCCGTGTACTGGCCGCTGGAATCCGTGAGGGCGGTTCCCGGGCCGTTTGTGAGGGCAAGGCTGCCGGACGGATCGGCCAGTTGCCACGATGCCGGGTAATTGAAGCTCACTCTATAACCCGTGGACCGGTCCTCGTACGTCTTGAGACCTTCGGCGGCGAGTGATCCTGGCTCCGGGGAACCCACCAGATCGGGACGAAGCTCCACCGGGATTCCGTTGGTGACGAACGCCTTGTCCATGAATTGCTCTGCCGTCAGCCGATCGTTGTTGGACGCTGCGCCTGCCCAGTTCCCAAGGCTGGTTTCCTGCACATAGCTCCCGTTGACAAGCTTGGCGATCCAGAACCAGTCCCCCGGTTCCGGGTTCGGATTGTCGCTTGGTGCGGGCGCCATGATGCTCATCCATCCGGCCTTGCAGCCCACAAGCCGGAGAACCGGTTTCAGCTGCTCCAATGAAGTCATGGCGCCCGTCAGGTTCTGAATCGAGCACTCACCGTGTCCGACGCCGGCAAGTGACGTGGGCGCCGCCGTCGGGCCTGCTGTCTCGCTCGGGCTCGCCGTCGGGCTGGCTGTGCCGCCCGCCGTAGCTGTGGCCGTCGGTGGCGCGCTCGGCGTCATGGAGGACGTGCCGGCCGGATCCGGGACTGCAGTGATCGAACCCAAGTGCGCTGCCACGAGCACCCCTGTGGTCACCGCGGCAGCGGCCATCGTCAGCAATCCTGCAATCCTGGCATTCCGCAGCCGACGTCCAGCCGCCATGGACCGAACGTTCGGCGGCAGCTTGTCAGGACCGTTCCCGGGAGAAGCCAGCACCCGGACCAAAGCCGCCTCTGCATCCGGCACCGCGCCAACTCCGCTGCGCAACGGATCGGCCCCCTCAATCAATTCTCTGATCGGATCCATCCCTATGCCCCCAACTTCTGTGCCAACGCGCCGCTACCGGCCGGCAGTAGCTTTCGGAAAGCCTCCCGCGCCCGGTGCAACCGCACCTTCGCGGCCGACTCTCCGCACTGCAGGACCGCCGCGATCTCTACCATCGTCATTTGATCCCAGTACGCCAACTGCAGGATGTCCCGGTCTTTCTCCCGCATGGAATCCAACACCTCATCCACCAGCGAGTATCCGTTTCCGGCCCGTCGCCGGAAACCACGGACTCACGGAGGCGCTCATGCAGTGCTACCTGGCGCCGATGGCTCCGATAAGCGTTTCCCAGAAGATTTCTCGCCACCGTGAACAACCAGGCCACATCCACCGATGACGCCTCATCCCACTTCTGCCAAGCGACCCGAAATACGTCCGCAGCCAACTCTTCGGCCACATGCGGATCCTCCACACGTCGCCGCACAAAACGGAATATGCGCGGGTACGTATCCCTATGCAGCGCAACGAACGCCGATTCCCCTCGGAAAGCACAATCCCCACCCTCAATCCGAAACCCCAACCAAACCCTGGCCAACTGTATAGTTTCCGGCACGAGCCCGCAGGTTACAGCGCTGCCACGCCAACCGGACCAGCAAGAGCCGCCGGTTGCTAGAGTGTCGCCATGAGCCAAGAGGGGAACGAGCAAGCCTCCGAGGCCTGGCTGCCTGGCTGGCTGGTCCGGCATCCGCTCTACGCCGGGTGGGTATGGACCGGATTCTGGGCGTTGTTGATCGTCCTCGACGAATTCCTGCGCTCCCGGCCTCATCTGAGGCGGGTGGTTGTCGGCTTGGCGCACCCGGGCCTTCTGCTCGTAGCCGGCCTCGGCATGTCCATTCTGGCGCTGTTCCTGAACGCGGTGGAACTGACCTTCAAGGTCTTGGCGTAACCGGCACCGAACTGCGTGCAGTGTCCAGCGGGTGGCGCAATGCGTCAGCCTAGGGCTCGCGGATGCGCAGCCGCATACACCTCACGCAAAGTGTCGGCAGTGACCAAGGTGTACACCTGCGTGGTGGTCACCGAGGCGTGGCCCAGGAGCTCCTGAACCACCCGGACGTCAGCGCCGCCCTCAAGCAGATGCGTGGCGAAAGAATGCCGGAGGGTGTGCGGGGAGACGTCCTTGGTGATGTTGGCCTTCTCGGCCGCGGTCTTGAGAATAGTCCAGGCGCTCTGCCGGCTGATCCGGCCTCCGCGGGCATTCAGGAACAGCGCCGGCGTGCCTTTCCTTTCGCGGCCAACGCAGGCCTTCCGCGAACCACGTAGGACCCGACGGCGCGTGCACCGTAAGACCCCAGAGGAACCAGGCGCTCTTTGGAACCTTTTCCGAAGAGCCGCACGATCGCAGGACCATCGGCTTCCGCTTCGAGCGAGACATCGTCGACGTCAAGGCCTACAGCTTCGCTGATGCGGGCACCTGTGGAGTAGAGGAACTCCAAGAGCGCGCGGTCCCTCAACCCGGTGGCGGTGTCGGCACCGGCAGCCTCAAGTATGCGGGTCACTTCGCCGACGCTAATTGCCTTCGGCAGACGCTTGCCGGGCATTGGCGGGTGGACATCGCTGGCGGGGTCCGCCGTCGTCGTCCCTCCAGGGCCCAAAACTTGTGCAGCCCCGGACGGCAACCACGGTGCGGGCCGCAGAGCGGACGCCGAGGGCGGCGCCCCATCGGAACCGTCTGCCAACGCCTGCGCAAAGGCGGTGACGTCACGCCGGGAGATATTGCCCGGGTTGTCGACGCCGGACGCGGCCAGGAAGTTCGAATAGCGGGACAGGTCCCGCCGGTATGCGGACAGAGTGTTGCTTGCAAGGCCTCGTTCCACGCCGAGGTGTTGCAGGTAGTCCGTGACGGCCCGGTCAATGGCGGTCCGGACCCTGGTCTCCGCGAGCTGGGCACGGTCAGCGCTGGCTCGGGTGGGCGGGCCAGGGAGCGTCGGCCGGCCGCAGGTTCCTGAAGCCGTCGGCGCGTGCGGCGGCGGCCGCGAGTATCCCGACGACGGCGGACGGGTTATGCAGGCGGCCCTCGAGGACCGCCGAAACCGCCTCGTCAAGCGTGACCCACACGAGTTCGATTTCGGCCTCTTCATCCGTGCGGACGTGCCGTTCCGCCTCGGGAACGTCTCCCAATCCGCGTGCCAGATAGATGCGAATCGCCTCGCTCGAGGAGCCGGCGAATTGAAGAAGTCCGCGAGGACATTCCACGTGGCAGCCGTAAGATCGGCCTCTTCCGCGAGCTCCCTGGCCGCGCCGACCACGAAGTCCTCGCCGGCCACGTCAAGGAGCCCGGCAGGAATCTCCCACAGGTCCATGCCCACCGGGTGGCGGTATTGCTTGAGCAACAGGATCTCGCCGTCGACGTTCATCGGCAGCACCGCGACGGCGCCGGGATGGTCGATGTAGTCGCGGACCAAAGTGCCCGTGTCTTCACCCAGCTCGAAGGCGTCGCTCACGACGTCCCAAATACGGCCTTCATAGACCTTGCTGGACGACAAAAGACGGCGCGGGCTCGGCATGTCCGAAACCTTCCGAAAAGTGCTGGGGGTTTCAGAAATACCGGGCATCGCGCCGTCCTTCGTTTGTGTGAGCGATTACTTCGCAGCGACCTTGCGGGCTGACTTTGCTACCGAGTCCACGCCGGACTGACGCTCCAGCGCGGCCTTCACGAGGCCGGCAAACAGCGGGTGCGGGCGCGTCGGGCGGGAGCTGAGTTCGGGGTGGGCCTGTGTTGCCACATAGTACGGGTGTACGTCACGCGGCAGTTCCACGAACTCAACCAGCTTGCCATCGGGAGACGTACCGGAGAACACGAGTCCCTCGGAGGCGATCTGCTCGCGGTACTTGTTGTTGACCTCGTAGCGGTGCCGGTGACGCTCGCTGACGGTTGTTGCGCCATAGGTCTCTGCAACCACGGAGCCTTCATCCAACTTGGCTTCGTAAAGGCCCAGGCGCATCGTGCCGCCAAGGTCGCCCTTGCCGTCCACGATGTCGAGCTGTTCTTCCATCGTGGCGATGACCGGGTATTTGGAGTCGGGTTCGAACTCGCTGGAGGACGCCCCCTCGAGGCCGACCACGTTGCGGGCGTACTCAATGACCATGCACTGGAGACCGAGGCACAGGCCCAGCACCGGAAGCTTTGTCTCGCGGGCGAACTTGAGCGCACCAAGCTTGCCCTCGAGGCCACGGATACCGAAGCCGCCGGGAACGCAAATGGCGTCGACGCCGGCCAAGGACTTGGTGGCGCCTTCGAGGGTTTCGCATTCGTCCGAGGGGACCCAGCGGATCTTGACCTTGGTTTCGTTCGCAAAACCGCCGGCACGCAAGGCCTCGGTCACGGACAGGTAAGCGTCCGGGAGGTCGATGTACTTGCCCACGAGGGCAACTTCTACGTGGTGCTTGGGGTTGTGGACAGCTTCGAGGAGCTTGTCCCAACTGGTCCAGTCGACGTCCTTGAACGGGAGATCCAGGGCTCGGACAACGTAGGAGTCAAGGCCCTGGGTGTGCAGCGTCTTGGGGATGTCGTAGATGCTCGGCGCATCGGCGGCGTTGATCACGGCGTCGATATCGACGTCGCACATGCGGCCAATCTTTTCGCGCATGGCGTCAGGCACTTCGCGGTCCGAACGGATCACGATCGCTTCCGGCTGGATGCCGAGGGAACGCAGCGCGGCAACAGAGTGCTGTGTTGGTTTGGTCTTCAGTTCCTGCGAGGGTCCGATGTACGGCACCAAGGAGACATGCAGGAAGAAGACGTTGTTGCGGCCGATGTCTTGGCGGACCTGGCGCGCGGACTCGAGGAAAGGCTGCGACTCGATGTCGCCCACGGTGCCGCCGATTTCGGTGATGATGACGTCCGGAGCGTTTTTGCCCTCAGCGGGGAGGCGCATGCGGCGCTTGATCTCGTCCGTGATGTGCGGAATGACCTGGACGGTGTCGCCGAGGTACTCACCACGCCGTTCCTTGGCGATGACAGTCGAGTAGATCTGGCCGGTTGTGACGTTGGCCGAGCCCTCGAGGTTCTCATCAAGGAAGCGCTCGTAGTGTCCGATGTCGAGGTCGGTTTCGGCGCCGTCGTCAGTGACGAAGACTTCGCCGTGCTGGAAGGGGTTCATCGTGCCCGGATCCACGTTGAGATAGGGATCGAGCTTCTGCATAGTTACAGACAAACCGCGTGCCCGCAGCAGGTGGCCGAGGCTCGAAGCCGTCAGTCCCTTACCGAGCGAGGACGCCACACCGCCAGTGACAAAGATGTGTTTGGTCGTCTTGGACGAGCCCGGGAACCGGGAATTTACACGGGAATTTGATCGCTGCACCACGGAATTCGAGCCTATCATCAATTGCGCCTCCAAAGGATCCGCTTTGCCGTTTTCCCAAATGCTCAATAGTCCCCTGCCGTGGGGCAAGGATCAAGAGTAAAGTCCACCCGGACCGGTAAAAACAGGCCGGGCGGCTGGGAATCCGCCGCCCGGCACCGGGACCGCCGAAGCGGTCTCCCAGCCCGACGAAGGCGCGCATGTGACCGATGTTCCAGGCTGCGGCCGGGCTTCTATGCCTGCTGGGGCAGCAGTTTGGCGTCGTCCAGCAACTCCTGGGCATGCGCGCGCGCAGACTCCGAGTCTTCCTGCCCCGCGAGCATCCTGGCAAGCTCCTTCACGCGTTCTTCGTCATCGAGGAGCTGGACGTCGCTGGACGTGAAGCCAGAAGCGGTCTTTCCGTCGCTTCCCCGGACTGAGGTCTTGGTGACCCGAATGTGCTGGTCGGCGAAGGCGGCCACCTGCGGCAGGTGGGTTACCACCAGCACCTGGACGTGGCGGGCCAGCATGGCAAGCCGGCGTCCGATCTCGACGGCGGCACGCCCGCCCACTCCGGCATCCACTTCGTCAAAGACGAAGGTCGGCACCGGATCCACGGCTGCGAGGACCACTTCGATGGCGAGCATGACGCGGGACAACTCACCACCGGACGCGCCCTTGCCGAGGGGCGTGCCGGGGCGCCTGAGTGCGGTTGCAGGAGGAAGGAGATGTCGTCGATGCCGTGCGGCCCAGCTGTCCTTGGCTGTCCACCTCGATCACCAGGGTTGCATCGGCCATCGCAAGGCAGTGAGTTCCGCACTCACGCGCGCGGAGAGCTCCTTGGCTGCCTTCGAGCGCGACTTCGAGATGCGCGTGGCCTGCTTTCGCAGCGTCGACTCCGCAGCAACCACCTCGGCGTCAAGCGCTTCGATCCGGCTCGAGTCATCCTGCAGTTCATCCAGGCGGGTCCTCGAAGCTGCCGCCCATTCCAGGACCTCGTCGATGCTCGGAGCGTACTTGCGGATGAGTTTGGCCAGCGCTGCGCGCCGCTCCTCGATCTCCGAAAGCCGTTCGGGTCCCTCGGAGTCCAGGGACGCTTGGTAGCTGGACAGCTCCCCCGCGATGTCGTTGACGAGGAAGCCGATCTCGGCGAGCCTTGCGGCGGCTCCCGCCAACGATTCGTCATGCTCGGAAACCTGGTCGAGCGCACGTTTGGCAGAGTCAATCAGAGTCGTGGCATCGGCCGTTTCGCCGAATTCCTCCGAGATCAGTGCTTCATGTGCTGCCGCGGCGGCGATGCGGAGCTCTTCCACGTTCGCCAACTTCACGGCCTCGGCCTTGAGGGACTCGTCCTCACCCGGCTGGGGATCGACGTCGTCGATTTCGTTGAGCGCGACCGCGAGCGATTCCGCCTCGCGCAGCCTTTCGCGGGCCTCGCCGCGGAGTGTGTCGAGCTCTGCCTGGCTGGATTTCCAATGGCCGTAAAGCTCCTGGTATTCGGTGAGCATCGCCGCGAGCTCTGCCCCGGCGAAGCGGTCCAATGCGTGCCGCTGCGCCACGGCACCCTTGAGCCGGATCTGGTCCGACTGGCCATGCACCACCACGAGGCTCTCGCCAAGTTCCGCCAGCACGCCGACGGGCGCCGACCGGCCGCCCACGAAAGCACGGCTGCGGCCGTCAGCACCCACGGTGCGGGCCAGCAGGAGCTGGGTGCCGCCGTCGTACTCTTCCGCGTCGCCGCCGGCCTCCACGGCCCGTCCCACGGCGCGTGCGCCGGATCGAGCAAGAGCGTGGCCTCCGCAGAGGCCGACTTGGCACCGGAGCGTACCGCACCGGCGTCGGACCTGGCCCCAGAAGGAGCCCGACGGCGGTGACCACCATGGTCTTGCCGGCGCCCGTTTCACCCGTGACCACGCTCAGGCCGGGCCCCAACGGCAAGGTGGCGTCGGTGATGACGCCGAGATCACGGATCCGGAGTTCCTCGATCATGGTTTACATCTCCTTTGTGGGGTCGGCCGCTCTGCCTGTCCGCACGTCCTGGGGCGTCGGCAAAGGCTGGGCTTGAAGGTCCTGATCACGGGGTAGGACCGGTGTGGATGTCAGCCGAACGGGGTGCCGGACCCGCCAGCCGTGGATGGGCAGCTCAAACTTCCGCACGAGCCGGGCGGAGAACGGGTCTGGTGGGTGCGGGCAAGCCGCACAGGCCGGGTGGACCGGGTTACTTCGATCCGGGCGCCGGGTGGGAGGTCCACGGAACGGCGGCCGTCGCACCAAAGCACGCCCTGGGCATCGGTCCGGGTAAGGATCTCCACGGCCAGCTTGGACCGCGGCGAAACGACAAGGGGCTTGGCGAAGAGGGCATGGGCGCTGATGGGGACGATCACGAGGGCCTCCACCTCCGGCCACACCACAGGCCCGCCGGATGAGAAGGCGTAGGCCGTGGAGCCCGTAGGGGTAGCAAGCACCACTCCATCGCAGCCGAAGGACGTCAGCGGACGTTCATCCACTTCGGTCACCACTTCGATCATGCGTTCCCGGTCCGCCTTTTCGATGGCGGCTTCGTTGAGTGCCCAGGTATGCCAGATCTTTTGGCCCCGGACCCACACCTGGACATCGATGGTCATGCGCTCTTCCACTGTGTATTCGCGGCTGGCGATCCACTCGACTGTCTGGGCAAGATCGGCCCGCTCGCTCTCGGCGAGGAAACCAACGTGCCCGAGGTTGACGCCCAGCAGGGGAACATCGACGTTGCGGACCAGCTCGGCCGCGCGCAGGATGGTGCCGTCGCCTCCGAGAACCATGACGAGTTCGACATCTTCCAACCGGACGTCCTCGTGGAGTATCTCGATCGGCTTGTCCACCACGCCGTAGAACCGTTCGATGTCGTCCAGCTCTGATTTCTGCATCACGGGGATCAGGCCGGAGGAGTGGAGCTGCCCGCAGGCATCCCAGGCCGCGCGAAGGGAGTCCTCGCGCCCGGTGTGGGCAAGGACCAAAACGCGCCTGCTCATGGTGTTCTGCTTTCTAGTGGGTGGTCCAGATTCGTTCCATCAGTGCAGCAACTTCCTCGTCCCGCTCTTCGATCTTAGGCAACTCCGTCTGCATCCTGCGTTTTATCCACAGGAAGTACTCCACATTTCCGTCCTGGCCGGGCAGGGGACTCGGTGCCAGGCCGCAGAGTTCAAGCCCTGCGTCCACGGCCGCCCTGGCGACCTGGGCCACGGCGCGCCGCCGTTCATGATCGGAGGTGACCACGCCGGTGCGGCTCAGCCGTTCCTTGCCGACCTCGAATTGCGGCTTCACCATGAGCACCAGGTCTCCCCCGGGTTCGGTGCATGCAGCGAGCGGATGCAGAACCAGGGTGAGGGAAATGAAGGACAAGTCGGCCACGGTGAGCGCTGCCGGCCCGCCGATCTGCTCGGGCGTCATGTAGCGGACGTTGAGGCCCTCATGGACTGCGACGCGGGGATCGTTCCGCAGGGACGGCACCAACTGGTCATGCCCGACGTCGACCGCCACCACGTGCGCGGCACCTTGCCGCAGCAGCACGTCAGTGAAGCCACCGGTGGAGGCTCCGGCGTCGAGGCACCGCTTCCCTTCCACAACGACGAAAGGGAAGGCCGCCAGCGCCCCGGCCAGTTTGTGTCCGGCGCGGCTGACGTAAACGTCCTCGGCGTGGGCCTGAACATCGATTTCCGTCTCTTCGGAGACCTGTTGCGCTGCCTTGGCGAGAACGCTGCCTCCGGAGCTGACTTTTCCGTCCGCAATGAGTTTCGCGGCGTGGGTCCGCGATCTCGCCAATCCACGGCTGACGAGTTCCTGGTCGAGTCTTGGCATGCTCAGCGTTCTTCGTCGAGGGACGCCAGGAGGGAGTCATGGATCCCCGCGTAGATGCCGCTGTGCTCGGCCACCGGGACAGCGGAGACGACCGCCAGCCGCTCCAAGGTGGAATCCACGGCGGCGTCGCCCGTGGACGCCGTGCCGTCTGGCCATGGAGCGTCGTGCGGTTCGGCGCTTTGCGGCTCGAGGCTTTGAAGCTCAGTGCTTTGCGGACCGCCGGCGCCCTCCGGGTGATCGTTCAACTCGCTCATTGGACCAGTTTAGTTTTCCAGCCATTCGAGCCGCGGCGATGTAGCCTCTGCCGCGTCGGGATTGGCGGCCCACCAGGCTGCGCACGCAGCACGCCAGGCGTCCAGGTCCTTCTCGGAACCGGAGACGGTGATCAGGCCGTCCTGGACTTCGGCGGTTGCCTTTCCGCAGCGGAACGTGCTGTCCTCCTCGACGATCTCGGGGTACGGCTCGTACAGTTCCGTCAGGTCAGCGAGCAAGTAGCCGGGGCGTTCCGAGCTGCGAGCGGCAAGGATGGACTCGGGCGTGTCGACACCGGTGAGGACCGCCGCCGTCGCGAAGCCCGCACGGTTTCCACCAAGGATGTCGGTGTCCAGCCTGTCTCCCACGACGATCGGGCGCTCTGACTTCAGCCTCCGTGCCGCCGAGTGGAAGAGCGGGCCTCCGGCTTGCCGGCGACCCGCGGCTGTTTGCCCGTGGCGGACGCGACAGCGGCCACGAGGGTGCCGTTTCCGGGAGCGATCCCGCGGGCCTGGGAATGGACATGTCCGTATTGGTAGCTACCCAGAGCGCGCCTGCGGCAACAACGTAGGACGCCTCGGCCAGGTCCTTCCACGCGATGTCCGGGTTGAAGCCCTGGACCACAGCCACAGGGTTGTCTTTGGCGCTGTGGACAGGTGTGAGGCCCACGAGTTCGATTTCGTGGGCCAGGGCCGGGCTGCCGGTGATCATTACCCGGGAACCCGGAGCCAGGAGTCCAGCCAAAAGGTCGCCTGCGGCCTGCGAAGAACTGACCACCTGGTTGTCCTCAGCAGGCGCGCCCAGTTCACGAAGATGCGCGGCAACCTGCGCGGGGGTACGCGAGGCGTTGTTGGTGACATAGCCCAGGCGCACCCCGACCGACTCGAGCCGCTGCAGGGACTCCACAGCGCCGGGAATCGCGTGCGGACCTGCGTAGACAACTCCGTCCAGGTCGGACAGAACGGCGTCAAAACGCGATACCAGTGAGGCCTCAGTCATTCTTGGTCTCTTCGCCGTCGGAAGCCTCTTCTCCGTCTTCCTCGTTGTCCTCGTCTTCCTCTACGGAATCGCGGTCCGACTCGGCGTCGTCGGACTCGAAGTAGTCAGACTCGACGTCGTCGAGTTCTACGTCGTTCTGTTCCGTGTCGTCCTGTTCGGTGGTTTCGGAGGAGATGGCCGTCTCCGGGATCGCGGGCGCGGCCTCGGACGTGCTCTCTTCGGATCGCCCGGTGTTCTCTTCGATGCTCCGGAAACGGGGCTTGCGAACCTCGTTCTCGTCTTCCTCGCCGAGGTCGATGATGTCCGGATCCTCGAAGTCTCCAACGCCGAGGGCATTTTCGGCGACAACCGCCTGGCGCTGCCACTTGCCGGCTTCTTCCGTGCGACCCACTGCCGTCAGGGCGTCGGCGTAGGCACGGAACAGACGCGGGCTATAGGAGAAGGCGCGGTTGATGTCGAGCTGGATGATCTCCAGCTCAGCGACGGCGGCATCCAACTGGCCAAGATCGCTCCGGGCGCCGGAAGCCACAATGGCTAGCTCAACCTTGCCGGGAGCGTCGAGATCCTGGGCCTCGGGTGAACGGACGACGTCCAGCGCACGGTCCGGGCGCCCCAGACCGCGTTCGCAGTCGGCCATAAGGGGCAAATGGACGTTGGAGCCACTGATCCGGCGGTAGGTGCGGAATTCGCGAAGTGCTTCCCCATAGTGGCCGGCAGCGTAGGCAGTCAGGCCCACAGCCTCGCGGACAGCCGCCAACCTGCCACCACGGCGGCTTGCGGCGAGGGCATGCTGGAAGGACAGCTCAGGGTCGATATCGATGAGGCGGCCCGCCATCACCAGGTGCTTGGCAACCCAATCAGCGTTCATGCCTTCAAGGGTCTTGATCTGGTGCTTGGTGACCCGGTCGAGCTCCTGGCCTGTAACGTCGTCGTCGATCTCCGGGGAACGCTCGCGGTCCGGGCGGTTGGCGCTGCGCAGATCCGCCGCGTTGGGAACCCGGGCGGGACGCTCTTCCCAGGATCCGCCGCCGAAGCTACGTCCCTCGGTACGTGGGCCATCGAACTTGCGGGACCTCGCTCGGGGCGGTCGCCGAAGCTACGGCGTTCTCCGTCGCCTTCGCGGCGCGGACGGTCACCGAACGGCTTCCGATCACGGTCACCGTCGCGGCTCGGACGATCACCAAACGGCTTCCGATCACGGTCACCGAAACTCGGGCGCGCATCCCCATCACGACGAGGACGATCACCAAACGGCTTCCGCTCGCGGTCACCAAACGGCTTCCGATCACGCTCACCGAAACTCGGGCGCGCATCCCCATCACGACGAGAACGGTCACCAAAGGGTTTACGGTCACGGTCACCAAACGGCTTACGATCCCGATCCCCCTCACGACTCGGACGATCGCCAAACGGCTTCCGCTCGCGGTCGCCGAAACTCGGACGCGCATCCCCATCACGACGAGGACGGTCACCAAAGGGCTTCCTGTCACGATCACCGAACGGCTTCCGATCCCGATCCCCCTCACGGCTCGGACGGTCACCGAACGGCTTCCGATCCCGGTCACCAAAACTCGGACGCGCATCCCCATCCCGACGAGGACGATCACCAAACGGCTTACGGTCGCCGTCGCGGCTCGGACGGTCACCAAACGGCTTACGATCCCGGTCACCGCCAGGAGCGCCGTCACGGTTTTCCCTGGAACGGAATCCTCGCGGGTCGCCCCGGAATTGTTGTTGGCGCGGAACGGGCCGCGATCGCCCCGGCCACCGCCGAAGTTGCCGCGGTTGCCGCCGTTGTGCTCAGCCATGATGGATTCCTCCTGTTGTGAGCTGACCACTGGCGCATGCGCAGCCGCTCGTATCCGTATTTTGTTCTCACGCCGCCGGGATCCGGCTCGTATCTCTTATGTAATTCTAGGTGAACAGGCATCTGCGAACGCATTCGAGGGCCGCCTATTCAGCTTCCCGTGGGAATCATCACAACCCCAAGCATGACTGAGCCGCTAGGGCCGGCTTGCAGATCCGAGTCCGGGATCGGAATCCTCAAACAACGCTCGCTCACATATGCCGGGTCCTGGCCGGATGCCCGCTCACATATACCGGGTTCCGGCCGGACGCCCGCTCACGTATGGCGGGTCCCGGCGGGACGCCCGCTCACATATACCGGGTTCCGGCCGGACGCCCGCTCACATATACCGGGTTCCGGCCGGACGCCCGCTCACATATACCGGCTCCTGGGCGGACGCTCGCTCACATCTGCCGGGTTCCGGCCGGATGCCGGCTCACATCATGTGGGCGGGCGTGGGCCGTGGGAACCCGCATATCTGAGCGGGGGTTTGCGGAAACCGGGCCATAGGTGAGCGGGGTCCGGGAAACCGGGCCATAGGTGAGCGGGGGTCCGTGGAACCGCATATCTGAGCGTGGGCCGTGGAACCGCATATCTGAGCCGGGGTTTGGGATTTCCAGGCCATATCCGAGCGGGGGTCCGGGAAACCGGGTCATTTGTGAGCGGGGGTTGGCTCGTGTGTCGTGTGTTGGGGTGTGTTAAGTGGGTCAGGCCCCGACACGGTGTGTCGGGGCCTGGCCGGTGAATGGTTGTCCGGCGGTGTCCTACTCTCCCACACCCTCCCGGGTGCAGTACCATCGGCGCTGTGGGTCTTAGCTTCCGGGTTCGGAATGGGACCGGGCGTTTCCCCCACGCTATGACCGCCGTAACCCTGTTACCCGTCCCCGCGCACACGTGGGTGCGGGGTGGAAGATACGTGGTTACAACTTGTCCGGACCCGGTGAAGGGTTCGGTGGTGTTGTTATGTAGTTGTGGTTTGTTCCTGAACGGGTTGTTGTTCGGGAACCACATAGTGGACGCAAGCAGTGATCGTGTTTGTGTGGTGTAAGTTGTCGGCCTATTAGTACCGGTCAGCTTCAACAGTCTTTAGTCCTGTCTTCCACATCCGGCCTATCAACCCAGTGGTCTGGCTGGGGGCCTCTCACACACGAGGTGTATGGAAATCTCATCTTGAAGCGAGCTTCCCGCTTAGATGCTTTCAGCGGTTATCCCATCCGAACGTAGCTAATCAGCGGTGCACTTGGCAGTACAACTGACACACCAGAGGTTCGTCCGTCCCGGTCCTCTCGTACTAAGGACAGCCCTTCTCAAATTTCCTGCGCGCGCAGCGGATAGGGACCGAACTGTCTCACGACGTTCTAAACCCAGCTCGCGTACCGCTTTAATGGGCGAACAGCCCAACCCTTGGGACCTACTCCAGCCCCAGGATGCGACGAGCCGACATCGAGGTGCCAAACCATGCCGTCGATATGGACTCTTGGGCAAGATCAGCCTGTTATCCCCGAGGTACCTTTTATCCGTTGAGCGACGGCCATTCCACAATGTACCGCCGGATCACTAGTCCCGACTTTCGTCCCTGCTTGAGATGTCTCTCTCACAGTCAAGCTCCCTTGTGCACTTACACTCGACACCTGATTGCCAACCAGGCTGAGGGAACCTTTGGGCGCCTCCGTTACTTTTTAGGAGGCAACCGCCCCAGTTAAACTACCCATCAGGCACTGTCCCTGACCCGGATCACGGGCCGAAGTTAGATGTCCAAAGTGACCAGAGTGGTATTTCAACGATGACTCCACCCCCACTGGCGTGAGGGCTTCAACGTCTCCCACCTATCCTACACAAGCCACTCCGAACACCAATACCAAACTATAGTAAAGGTCTCGGGGTCTTTCCGTCCTGCTGCGCGTAACGAGCATCTTTACTCGTACTGCAATTTCGCCGAGTTTATGGTTGAGACAGCGGGGAAGTCGTTACTCCATTCGTGCAGGTCGGAACTTACCCGACAAGGAATTTCGCTACCTTAGGATGGTTATAGTTACCACCGCCGTTTACTGGGCTTAAATTCTCAGCTTCGCCTTGCGGCTAACCGGTCCTCTTAACCTTCCAGCACCGGGCAGGAGTCAGTCCGTATACATCGTCTTGCGACTTCGCACGGACCTGTGTTTTTAGTAAACAGTCGCTTCCCCCTGGTCTCTGCGGCCCGATCCCCTCCCACCAGCAAGTGGTGTTCAAGGTTGGGGCCCCCCTTCTCCCGAAGTTACGGGGCATTTTGCCGAGTTCCTTAACCATAATTCTCTCGATCGCCTTGGTATTCTCTACCTGATCACCTGTGTCGGTTTGGGGTACGGGCGGCTTGAACCTCGCGCCGATGCTTTTCTAGGCAGCATAGGATCACCGGATCCCCCGGAACGGGGGTCCTATCAGATCTCAGGAACGTCATCAAAGACACAGCGACGGATTTGCCTATCGCTGACCCTACATCCTTAGACCGGGGCAACCATCGCCCGGCCCGGCTACCTTCCTGCGTCACACCTGTTAATACGCTTACCTCCCGGGATCAGGTCCCGCGCTCGGCCAAAACCCGCACACCACAAGGGTGATTGGGCAGGCTCCGGGCGGTTAGTATCCCCCGCTTGGCATGGGCGGTCCTTCGCCGGTACGGGAATATCAACCCGTTGTCCATCGACTACGCCTGTCGGCCTCGCCTTAGGTCCCGACTTACCCAGGGCAGATTAGCTTGACCCTGGAACCCTTGATCATTCGGCGGACGGGTTTCTCACCCGTCTTTCGCTACTCATGCCTGCATTCTCACTCGTGTAGGCTCCACCGCTGGTTTACACCGCGACTTCACCGCCCACACGACGCTCCCCTACCACTCCAGACGACTGAACCACGAAGGCTTGTCTACTATCTGAAATCCACAACTTCGGCGGTGTACTTGAGCCCCGCTACATTGTCGGCGCGGAATCACTTGACCAGTGAGCTATTACGCACTCTTTCAAGGATGGCTGCTTCTAAGCCAACCTCCTGGTTGTCTTCGCAACTCCACATCCTTTCCCACTTAGCACACGCTTAGGGGCCTTAGTTGGTGGTCTGGGCTGTTTCCCTCTCGACTATGAAGCTTATCCCCCACAGTCTCACTGCTGCGCTCTCACTTACCGGCATTCGGAGTTTGGCTGACGTCAGTAACCTTGTAGGGCCCATCGGCCATCCAGTAGCTCTACCTCCGGCAAGAAACACGCAACGCTGCACCTAAATGCATTTCGGGGAGAACCAGCTATCACGGAGTTTGATTGGCCTTTCACCCCTACCCACAGCTCATCCCCTCCATTTTCAACTGAAGTGGGTTCGGTCCTCCACGACGTCTTACCGTCGCTTCAACCTGGCCATGGGTAGATCACTCCGCTTCGGGTCTAGATCACGCCACTACACTCGCCCTGTTCAGACTCGCTTTCGCTACGGCTACCCCACACGGGTTAACCTCGCGACGTAACACTAACTCGCAGGCTCATTCTTCAAAAGGCACGCCGTCACCAGAATCAGACTGGCTCCGACGGATTGTAAGCACACGGTTTCAGGTACTGTTTCACTCCCCTCCCGGGGTACTTTTCACCTTTCCCTCACGGTACTGGTCCGCTATCGGTCATTAGGAAGTATTTAGGCTTATCAGGTGGTCCTGACAGATTCACACGGGATTTCTCGGGCCCCGTGCTACTTGGGATCCTCTCCAGGCGGCACACAACATTACGGTTACGGGGCTAACACCCTCTCCGGCCGGCCTTTCAAGACCGTTCACCTATGTCCATGCTCTCACCCCACCGGTCCGGCAGAACCAGTACGGAAAGTCCCACAACCCCGCCCATGCAACGCCCGCCGGCTATCACACATGGAACGGTTTAGCCTCATCCGCGTTCGCTCGCCACTACTAACGGAATCACTCTTGTTTTCTCTTCCTGCGGGTACTGAGATGTTTCACTTCCCCGCGTTCCCCCCACGCACCCTATGTGTTCAGATGCGGGTCACCAGATCACGCAAAACGCGTCTGGCGGGGTTTCCCCATTCGGACATCCTGGGATCACCGTTCGGTTATCAACTCCCCCAGGCTTATCGCAGATTCCTACGTCCTTCTTCGGCTCCTAATGCCAAGGCATCCACCGTGTGCCCTTAAAAACTTGACCACACAAGATCAAAAAACTTCTCGAGAGAACCAAACCCCCGAAAGGCCGGGTTCATAAAAAGAAATTGCTGTAAGACACACACACCCCACCACCCCACAAGAGGCAATGACCATGCGCGTGCCTAGATGCTCGCGTCCACTATGTAGTTCTCAAACAACAACCCCGTACCACACACCCCCGCACCCCGCCACCCCCAACAAAAGGAAAGGACAACCGGGAACACACGAAGCAATGCAGCCAGGAAACCAGAAACACACAAACCCGCCCGGAACCACGCAACCCACACAGGCCACGCACCCCCGACGGCCCTGTTGCCTCAGGACCCAACAGTGTGCCAAACACGAAAACCGGACAACCCCCCACCCGCACCGTTCCACAACACCCCACCACAAAAATGACAGGACATCCGTACTGAACGCGGGAAAGAAACCACCCGGCCGCTATCTGCTGATATTCCACCCATGAGCACCCACCGCAGAACAGACGCCTGCGCAATGGGCTTTGCTTCCACACACCCCCCACCAACCATGCGGAAGGAAGAAGGGCGATAATGGTGCTCCTTAGAAAGGAGGTGATCCAGCCGCACCTTCCGGTACGGCTACCTTGTTACGACTTAGTCCCAATCGCCGGTCCCACCTTCGACGGCTCCCCCACAAGGGTTAGGCCACCGGCTTCGGGTGTTACCAACTTTCGTGACTTGACGGGCGGTGTGTACAAGGCCCGGGAACGTATTCACCGCAGCGTTGCTGATCTGCGATTACTAGCGACTCCGACTTCATGGGTCGAGTTGCAGACCCCAATCCGAACTGAGACCGGCTTTTTGGGATTAGCTCCACCTCACAGTATCGCAACCCTTTGTACCGGCCATTGTAGCATGCGTGAAGCCCAAGACATAAGGGGCATGATGATTTGACGTCGTCCCCACCTTCCTCCGAGTTGACCCCGGCAGTCTCCCATGAGTCCCCACCACTACGTGCTGGCAACATGGAACGAGGGTTGCGCTCGTTGCGGGACTTAACCCAACATCTCACGACACGAGCTGACGACAACCATGCACCACCTGTAAACCGACCGCAAGCGGGGCACCTGTTTCCAGGCGTTACCGGTTCATGTCAAGCCTTGGTAAGGTTCTTCGCGTTGCATCGAATTAATCCGCATGCTCCGCCGCTTGTGCGGGCCCCCGTCAATTCCTTTGAGTTTTAGCCTTGCGGCCGTACTCCCCAGGCGGGGCACTTAATGCGTTAGCTACGGCGCGGAAAACGTGGAATGTCCCCCACACCTAGTGCCCAACGTTTACGGCATGGACTACCAGGGTATCTAATCCTGTTCGCTCCCCATGCTTTCGCTCCTCAGCGTCAGTTAATGCCCAGAGACCTGCCTTCGCCATCGGTGTTCCTCCTGATATCTGCGCATTTCACCGCTACACCAGGAATTCCAGTCTCCCCTACATCACTCTAGTCTGCCCGTACCCACTGCAGAACCGGAGTTGAGCCCCGGTCTTTCACAGCAGACGCGACAAACCGCCTACGAGCTCTTTACGCCCAATAATTCCGGATAACGCTTGCGCCCTACGTATTACCGCGGCTGCTGGCACGTAGTTAGCCGGCGCTTCTTCTGCAGGTACCGTCACTTACGCTTCTTCCCTACTGAAAGAGGTTTACAACCCGAAGGCCGTCATCCCTCACGCGGCGTCGCTGCATCAGGCTTCCGCCCATTGTGCAATATTCCCCACTGCTGCCTCCCGTAGGAGTCTGGGCCGTGTCTCAGTCCCAGTGTGGCCGGTCACCCTCTCAGGCCGGCTACCCGTCGTCGCCTTGGTAGGCCATTACCCCACCAACAAGCTGATAGGCCGCGAGTCCATCCAAAACCGCAAAAGCTTTCCACCACCACCACATGCGTGGAGCGGTCGTATCCGGTATTAGACCCAGTTTCCCAGGCTTATCCCAGAGTCAAGGGCAGGTTACTCACGTGTTACTCACCCGTTCGCCACTAATCCCCCCAGCAAGCTGGAGATCATCGTTCGACTTGCATGTGTTAAGCACGCCGCCAGCGTTCATCCTGAGCCAGGATCAAACTCTCCGTTGAAGTAAAACAAAAACAGACACAACCACAACCACCGGAAATAACGGCGACCAGGCTGCACAAAATTTGAAACCAGCTGAAAACCAGACCCCACCCACAGGGGCGGACAAGGCCCGGCAAAATCAACCAATTCATAAAAACAAATCGGTATCAACAAACTTGGCACACTATTGAGTTCTCAAACAACAGACACAATCCGAATACTCCTCGGAACAAATTCGATGTTCCGCATTTCCTCGCTGCGATGTTTCTACTTTATTTCATTCATTTCAACTTTGCAAATCCAGGATTTCTCCAGAAATTTACCCAAGTGAATCGAATTTCCCCACAGAGTCGATAAATTATCCGATTTCCAGACTTTTGGTCTAAATCGAATTATTCACATTCAATGGGATTTTGTTCGCAATTTATCCGCTTCAGCGGCAGCGACTCAGAAAACGATACACGCTCCCCCGGAGCCGCGCAAGTCGGCTCGGAGGAGCGTGCAATAGAACATGGAACAGCCCGTCTGGCGCGCCCACACAAGAACACACCGTGGAGCTAGGTAGACGTCAGACGGTCACTTCGACGGTGGCCAGATTCTTCTTGCCGCGGCGCAGCAAAAGGTACCGGCCGTGTAGCAGTTCCGCCTGGTCGATGACGGCGTCGGGGTCGGTCACCTTGCTGTTGTTCACGTAGGCGCCGCCCTCCCCACCGTGCGTCGGGCAGCGGACTTGCTTTCGGAAAGTCCGGACGCAACCAAGAGGTCGATGATCCCGAGGCCTTCTGTGCCGATCGAGGCAGATGGCAGCTCGGCAGTTGCCGACGCCAGGGTGCCTTCGTCCAGAACCGAGAGGTCGCCGTTGCCGAACAAGGCAGCCGACGCTGCGATCACTTTCTCCGTCGCGTCCACTCCGTGCACCAGTGAAGTGACCTCGAAAGCGAGCCTGCGCTGGCCTTCGCGGGCGAACGGGCGCTCGGCAACAGCGGCTGCGAGTTCCTCAATCTCGGCGCGGCTAAGGAACGTGAAGACCTTGAGACGGTCAACGACGTCGGCATCCGCAGTGTTGAGCCAGAACTGGTAGAAGGCGTACGGGCTGCACATGTGGGCGTCGAGCCAAATGGCGTTGCCTTCGCTCTTACCGAACTTGGTGCCGTCCGAGTTGGTGATGAGGGGCGTGCCCAGGGCGTGGACAATCTTGCCGTCGACCTTGCGGATGAGCTCCGTGCCACTCGTGAGGTTGCCCCACTGGTCCGAGCCACCCGTCTGCAGCACGCAACCGTAGTCGCGGTTGAGCTGGAGGTAGTCCATGCCCTGCAGGATCTGGTAGCTGAATTCGGTGTAGCTGATGCCCTCGTCGGAACTGAGACGGGAGGCAACTGCATCCTTGCGGAGCATGGTGCCCACGCGGAAGTGCTTGCCGATTTCGCGCAGGAAATCGATGGCGCTCAGGGGCGCGGTCCAGTCAAGGTTGTTCACCATGCGTGCGGCATTGTCGCCCTCGAAGCTGAGGAAGCGTCGGACCTGGGCCTGAAGGTAGCCGACCCACTCCGACACGGTGTCCTTGGTGTTCAAGGTGCGTTCCGCCGTCGGGCGCGGATCGCCGATCAGTCCGGTGGAGCCGCCCACCAGGCCGAGCGGCTTGTGGCCGCCAACTGCAGGCGGCGCATGAGCAGGAGCTGGACAAGGTTGCCAAGGTGCAGTGACGGAGCCGTGGGTCGAAGCCACAGTAATACGTGATCGGGTCCCCGGCGAGCAGCTTTTCCAGTTCCGTTTCATCAGTGGAAACGTGGATCAGGCCGCGCCATTTGAGCTCTTGCCAGATATTGGCAAAGCCCGGGTCGTTGTGCTGGGACTCGAGGTTGTTTACGTGTGACACGAGTTCTAAGTTAGCAGGATTGCCGTGCGGCTTGCTCGCATGGCTCAGCGCTCGATACCCGCCGGCAGTGGCGCCGCGGTAATGAGGCGCAGCCGCTGCGTCGGACGGGTCATGGCAACGTAGAGATCGCCCACCTTGCCATGCTCGTGATTGAGCATCGCGGCTGGCTCAAGAACAACCACGCCGTCGAACTCCAGGCCCTTGGCTTCCTTGGGGCTGATGACCACGATGTCCTGGGAGTAGCTGCCCGCTCCGGTGCCCACACGGTGACCGTAGACCCCACGGAGGGCGGCTGCAGCCCGAGGCAGGAGGGCGCCGTCGGCAATCACGGCCAGGAGGCCGCCGTCGATCGCTTCCAGTTCCTCCGGAAGGATTTCGACGAGCCGGTCTACCATCCCCGCTTCGTCGACGCGGTCCACGATCGGTGACCATTTGCCTTCGCGAACGGCCTTGGGAGCAGAAACAACCAGCCCAGCGCGGTTCGCCATGCGGACTGCCGCTTCGGCGATCTGCGAGGGAGTCCGGTAGTTGACGGTGAGTTCTTCGAGCTGCCAGCGGTCCCCGAACGACGGCGCGAGGGCACTTTGCCAGGAATTCGCACCGGCGGAGGAACTCGTCTGGGCGATGTCGCCGACGATCGTGAAGGACTTCAGCGGGCAGCGGCGGACCAAAAGCCGCCACTGCATGGGCGAGAGCTCCTGCGCTTCGTCAACCACGATGTGTCCGAACGCCCACGAACGGTCGCTCGTGGCCCGTTCTGCGGCGGTCAGCCGTGTTTCGCGTTCCTGGTTCTGGTCTGCCAGTTCTTCGGCCGTCATCAACACGTCGACGCCCATGGCCTCCATGTTGACCAGTGTCTGCTTGGCGTTAGCGATGTCGCGGGCACGGTCGTGTTCTTGCTGGGCCAGTCCCCTGCCCGCGGCAGGATCGAGCTCGCCGAGGAGTTCAGCGGCCTCGTCGAGCAGCGGAACATCGGCTTCCGTCCACGGTGCATCCGCGGGGCGAAGCAGGAGGGCACGCTGCGCCGGCGTGAGGTGCGGGTGCAGGCCTCCAGGATGGCTGGCTTGCTGAAGAGCTCGGAAACGAGCTTCTCGGGTGTCATGGGCATCCAGCACAAGTTCAGGACGATCCTGACGTCGCGTGCCGAGCGGACGTCCTCGGCGAGGTAGGAACGGTCGGCATTGTTGCCGATGTTCGATTCCTCGACGATCTCCGTCAGCTGCTCCGTGAGTTCGCGCAGCAGGATCTTGACGAACGTCACGCGCGCTTCATTGTGCGGCTTGCCGGTGGCGCGTGCCCTGTCCCGGGCGCGGCGGACTTGCCGCACGGACAGCGTGAGCTTGCGCGAGTCAACCTCGAGGATGCGGTCCTCGGCGGGAGTCCGCTGGCGGTTGGCCACGGCATTCGCAATCACGTCGGCCATGTTCAGCTTGCCCTTGAGGGCTGCGACGTCGGGATCCTGTTCCGGGACGGCGTGGATACCGGGCATGAGGCGGCCCAGGCTCGCCATGACGACTCCGGTCTCGCCGAGGGACGGCAGGACCCGCTCGATGTAGTGCATGAACGACGAAGAAGGTCCAACAAGCAGCACACCTGCCGACTTCAGGCGGTCACGGTGGGTGTACAACAGGTAGGCGGCGCGGTGGAGCGCGACCGCCGTCTTGCCGGTACCGGGCCGCCTTGGACAACCAAGGCACCCGACATGGACGAACGGATAATCCGGTCCTGCTCGGACTGGATGGTGCCGACGATGTCCGACATGCGGCCGGTGCGCTTGGAATTCAGGGCGGCAAGGAGTGCGCCCTCGCCCTGGAGCGAGGCGTTGTCCGCCAGCATGCTGGCATCCAGGACATCGTCCTCGATCGCTTTGACCTCCCGGCCCTGCAGGATCAGGTGACGACGACGGCGGACGCCCTGCCGGTCGAAAGCGGTCGCCTGGTAGAAGTGGCCGGCTTCGGGGCGCGCCAGTCGACCATAAGCCGCTGGAGATCCGCCGTGGACAGTCCGATGCGGCCGATGTACTGCGCCTCGCCGCTGTCCAGGTCAAGGCGTCCGAACACGAGACGGTCGTCGACGGCGTCCAGCTGGGCGAGCCGGTCCTCGTACAGTGCCGCGAAGGCGTCCCTTTCGGAAACGTTCTGCATGGTGCCCACCGCTCCGGCGCGCCGGACCTGCGCCAGCTGTTGGCGCTTTTCCTCCCGCAGCTCATCCAGGCGCGAGTAGAGACCGGCCACGTACTCCCGCTCGTGGATCAAATCAGCGTCGTGCATCGAAACGTTCCCCTATCGAAAAAGACGGACCGTCCATTCTACAGCGGTTTTGCTTGACGTGGGTGAAACTGCCCGCACGCCGGTGCGTCACACAATGTTCACCCGGCGCTAACCTCCTGAGCTTTTCCATCCGCACCAAGTGGTGCTTCAATGCTGCAATGCAGCACGACGTTGCCCTGACCCGACACGGCATCAGCCTGGTCCCGCTCTCCCCCGCACATGCCGGTCCGCTCTTCGATTTTGTGGACTCCGGGATGTGGTCCGGCATGGCCGCCGAGCAGCCCTTGAGTGCCGCGGAGCTCGCCGAACTCTTCGCGGCCCGCCTCGAAGATCCGGCGACCATGCCGTTCGCCGTCGTCGAACAGCGGACGGGAGCGCTGCTCGGAACCACATCCCTGTGCGAGTACAGTCCGCGCCAGCAGCGCTTGGAAATCGGCGGCACTTTTTACGGGCGCCCATTCTGGGCAGCCACGTCAATCCGGCCGCGAAGCAACTGCTGTTGGCATACTCCTTCGATGTTTTGGACGTCCACCGGGTGGCCTTCCGCTGCGATGCCCGCAATACGCGCAGCGCCTCGGCCATCCAGCGGCTTGGTGCCAGCTACGAGGGCACGCTGCGGGGGCACCGCTTCGCTCCCGACGGGAGCCGTTGCGACACCGCCGTGTTCTCGATCCTGCGCGAAGAATGGCCCCACGTGCGCGAGTCCCTGCTTGGCCGCCTCGCGCCGTTCGAGCTGGCCGACAACCAGTGTGCATATGTCGCGGAGCCCGCCCGGACCGAACACGCCGCTTGAAGGATTCCTCCGTGGGCCCCTACAAACGCTTCCCGACGGCGCGGCTGCGGCCCGGCTTGTAGCGGGACACCGTGGGATCCCCGGAGAGCCAAAAGCGCCACGGGTAGTCGGCGGAACCGCCGTCGCCCGATACTCCGACCCGGAGCCCGCTCGCGACTGCCGATGGCGCCGCCGGAGTGACCGGAAGTTCGAGGCCGAAGGGCTCGGCCAAGGCATCCCGGCCGCTGTCCGCCGTCGTCAGCCCCATGGCGGACGCCAGCCGGGCGGGCCCGCTGGCAAGATCGGTCGGCGATTTCGACGCCGGACGGCGGGACTGTGCCAAGGCTTGGCCGGCCACCACCTCCCCTGCCCGCAACAGCAGCGCGGACGCAACGCCGTCGGGACCGCAGACAATGTTGGCGCAATAGTGCATGCCATACGTGAAGTAGACATAGAGGCGGCCTGCCGGACCGAACATGGGAGCGTTCCGGGCGGTGGGGCCGCCGAAGGTATGGGATCCAGGGTCGGGTTGGGCCGATCCCCGCGGGCCCAGATACGCTTCCACTTCGCTGAGCCGGACGGACACCGTGCCCTCGGGAGTCCGGTGGCTCAGCACGGCGCCGAGGAGCAAGGGGGCAACGTCCCGCGGATCACCGGAAAGAATGGCCCTGATGGCCTCCGGAGACGCACCCTGCGTTGTCATGCCCAGACCCTAGCAAAAATCCGCCAACCGGGCCGTGGCCGGCAATGTCCGATTTCCGCTAGGACGCGCCTGCCGATGCTGAAAGGATGAAGTCATGGACTTTTGGCAACGCTACCGTGCGATCGATGCGCGGGATCCCCGGTTCGACGGCCAGTTCTTCACCGCCGTCCGCTCGACGGGCATCTATTGCCGGCCGTCGTGCCCGGCACGGACACCCAAGGCAGAAAACGTGACGTTCTACGAAACCTCGGCCGCCGCCCACGAGGCCGGGTACAGGGCCTGCAAACGCTGCCTGCCGGAGGCGGTTCCGGGCACGCCTGCGTGGAACCTGCGCTCGGACGTCGCCGGCAGGGCGATGCGGCTCATCAACGACGGCGCGATCTCCCGGGTGGGCGTCGAAGGACTCGCCGCCAGGCTGGGCTACTCCTCCCGCCAGCTCAACAGGATCCTCAGCCACGAACTCGGGGCCGGGCCGCTGTCCTTGGCGCGGGCCAGCCGGGCGCAGACGGCCAGAACGCTTCTGGTCTCCACCTCGATGAAACTTTCGGACGTGGCGTTCGCCGCCGGGTTCAACAGTGTCCGCCAGTTCAACGACACCATCAACGAAGTCTTCGCCCTGACTCCCACGGCACTCCGGGCCACCGCCAAGCCCCTAGGCCATCACGGCAAGCAGGGTGAGGCCACTTCCTTGACCCTCAACCTCCCGTACCGGGAGCCTTTCGACACGGGGATTTTCGATTTCCTCGCGGCCCGTGCGATTCCCGGCGTCGAACTGGCGGGTCCCACCAGCTATACGCGGACCCTCCGCTTGCCCCGCGGCAACGCAGTGTTCGCAGTGGAGTACGACGCCGGGGCGCGCGGCGGCGCGCTGACCCTCGCCGTCAGCACCTTGGATCTCCACGATCTTCCCGTGCTCCTTAGCCGGGTGCGGCGATTGTTCGATCTCGACGCCGATCCCGTGGCCGTCGACGAGGCGTTGGCCTCCGATGCCAGGCTCTGCCCGTCAGTTCGCGATACGCCCGGGATCAGGGTTCCGGGTGCCGTGGATCCCCAGGAACTGCTGATCCGGGCGATGATCGGCCAGCAAATCACCGTAGCCGCCGCACGCACCGCTTTGAGCCAACTGTCCGACGCCGGGACCCGCTTGCCGGAAGGGCACCCGGGACACGCGCTGGGCATGGACCGTCTCTTCCCCACGGCCGGGGAAATCGCCTGCTCGGGCCGGGAACTACTGAAGGGCCCCCAGCGCCGCATAGATTCCGTGCTTGCCGCGGCAGCAGCCATGGCCAGCGGGGAACTCGACTTCGACTACGGCGACGACCCCCAAACGCTCGCGGACAAACTATTGCCGTTGCCCGGCGTAGGACCATGGACCGTGGGCTACGTGGCGATGAGGGTCATCGGCGACCCGGACGTCTTCCTCGCCAACGACGCAGCCGTCCGGAACGGCCTCAAGAACTTGGCCGCCTCGGAGGGCCTGCCTACAGACTTCCGCAACGTGAGCCCGTGGCGTTCCTACGCCACGATGCATCTGTGGAGGGCAGCGGCAAGCAAACGCGGCAGCGCTATCGTGTCGCGGGAACGCTCGATGGCCACGGGAGAAGCTCCGGCAAGTCAACACCGTCCGCGTCGGCAGAGGCCCGCAGGCTTCCCAGGGTAGGCGTGCGCCCGGCGAGCCAGGCCGCGATATCCGTGATCATGCCGTTGATGGCAACGGACTGCCGCCCCGAGCCGATGACCACCTGCGGCAGGCCCAGGGGCTGAAGCACGAATTTCTGGTCTGCGGGCACGCGGGCCGAGAGGAAATCGAAAAGGTGCTCGCAGAATTGCCGGCTCCAGGCTTCCGGTCCGCGACCGATTCCCAGGTCCGTGACGTGGATGACCAGTTCGCGCCAAAGCGCCAGGCCGCCGTCGAGCACTGTTCCGTTCCGGAAGCTGATCCGGGTGTTCCAGCCGGACTCCACAAGCCCATCGAAGGCCCGCAGGGCCCGCGAGAGGGCCGCTTCGGTGGCGTCACGGTGTTCGGCAAGGCTATGGCTAGCCGCCAGCTCAATCGCCTTCGTGCGGCCCTCGTAGCCGCCGTCGTAGATGTCGATGGTCTCGCCGCGTGCGGCGTATTCCAGTTGCCTGGCCATGGCGTTCGAGATACCGGCAATGTGAGCCAGTACGTGGCCGCGGGTCCACCCGGGCAGCTCGGAGGGAGCTGCAACATCGGCGTCGTCGAGTTTGGCGACAACGTCGGTGACAGTGCCGGCTGCTTTGTGGAGCTCGGCAAGAAGCGCTGAGGTAGTGATCTCGGTCATAGCGCCATAGTATCCGACAGGGTTAATGACTGTTAACGAGGATTAACTGGCAGCGGCGGGCATTTCGCTGCAGCCTTTGCGAAAAAGACTGCCTCGAAATACCCGCCGGCGTTGGCCTTCTTTTCGTTACTCCGCGTACTTCCGTACCGCCGCGAGCTCCGCTTCGAGGGCAAGCAGTTGGCGCTCGACGGCGGCCGGGCCGTTCCGCCTTGGGAGTTGCGGCTGTTGAGTGAACCTTCGGTACTGAGCACGGTGCGGACCTCGGGGGTCAGGTGCTCCGAAATGCCCGCGTACTCTTCGTCCGTCAGGTCCCACAGCTCGACGCTGCGCCCTTCAGCCAGCTTCACCGCCGCACCGGAGAGCTCGTGCGCCTCGCGGAACGGCACTCCCTGGCGGACAAGCCACTCGGCGATGTCCGTGGCAAGCGCGAAGCCCTGCGGTGCCAGCGATGCCATGCGCTCGGTGTTGAAAGTGAGCGTGGCGATCATGCCGGAGACGGCCGGGAGCAGCACCTCCAAGGTGTCCGCGGCGTCGAATACCGGTTCCTTGTCTTCCTGCAGATCGCGGTTGTACGCGAGCGGCAGGCCCTTGAGCGTTGCCAACAGCCCGGTCAGGTTGCCGATGAGGCGCCCTGCCTTGCCGCGGGCGAGCTCGGCGACATCCGGATTCTTCTTCTGCGGCATGATCGACGACCCCGTGGAGTACGAATCATGGAGCGTGACGAAGGAGAACTCCTTGGTGGCCCACAGAATGACTTCCTCGGAGACCCGCGACAGGTCCACGCCGATCATCGAGCAGATCCATGCGAACTCGGCGAAGACATCGCGCGAGGCAGTGCCGTCGATCGAGTTGTGGACCGCCGAGAAGAAGCCCAGGTCCGAAGCGACGGCCTCGGGATCCAGGCCGAGCGAGGAACCTGCCAGAGCACCGGAACCGTAGGGCGAGACACCGGCGCGCTTGTCCCAGTCCTGGAACCGCTGCACGTCGCGCAACAGTGCCCAGGCATGGGCCAGCAGGTGGTGGCTCAGCAGGACAGGCTGGGCATGCTGCAGGTGCGTCCGGCCAGGCATGGCAACGCCCTGGTGGGCCTTGGCCTGATCAACGAGGGCGTCGATCGTGGCGAGCACGCCGCGGGCGATGATGCGGGCGTGGTCGCGCAGGAACATGCGGCCCAACGTGGCCACCTGGTCGTTGCGCGAACGGCCTGCCCGGAGCTTGCCGCCCAGGTGGGTTCCCGCGCGCTCAATGAGCCGCGTTCGAGGGAACCGTGGACGTCCTCATCGCTCTCGGCCGGCTGGTAGGCGCCGCTCGCGACGTCGTCATCCAGCTGGGTGAGCGCCGCGAGCATGCCTTCTAGTTCGGCGTCGTCCAGCAGCCCGGCCTTGTGCAGCACGCGGGCATGGGCCTTGGAGCCGGCGATGTCGTAGCGGGCCAGCCGCCAGTCGAAATGCGTGGACTTGCTCAGCGCCGCAAGCGCGTCCGCGGGACCGCCGGCGAACCGGCCGCCCACAGCGCGCCTTCATTCGTCCCCGAACGCTCCCCAACCTCGCTGCGCTCGGCCGGGGACCCCGGCGTCCGTGGGCCCACCGACGTCATTTGCCCGACACCCGCAGGTCGCGGCCTGCGGCGACCTTGGAGGACATTCCCCACAGCTCGATGAAGCCCTTGGCCTGCGACTGGTCGAAGGTGTCGCCGGTGTCGTAGGTGGCGAGGTCGAAGTCGTAGAGCGAGGTGTCGGAGCGGCGGCCGTTGACGATGGCCTGGCCGCCGTGCAGGACCATGCGGATGTCGCCGGAGACGTACTTCTGGGTGTCCTCGATGAAGGCGTCCAGGGAGCGCTTGAGCGGGGAGAACCACTGGCCATCGTAGACCAGCTCGGACCAGCGCTGGCCGACGGTGGCCTTGAAGCGGGCCTGCTCGCGCTCGATGGTGACGTCCTCGAGGTGCTTGTGGGCGGTGATGAGGGCCATCGCGCCCGGAGCTTCGTAGATTTCGCGGGACTTGATGCCCACCAGGCGGTCCTCGACGACGTCGATCCGGCCAACGCCCTGGGCACCGGCGCGGCGGTTCAGTTCCTGGATGACCTGGAGCGGAGTGTGCTTGACGCCATCGATGGCCACGGGGACGCCGGCTTCGAAGGTGATGGTGACTTCGTCCGGTGCCGGCGGGAATTCCGGGGTGGCCGTGTAGTCGTAGATGTCCTTGGTGGGGGCGTTCCAGATGTCCTCGAGGTAGCCGGTTTCGACGGCGCGTCCCCAGACGTTCTGGTCGATCGAGTACGGGTTCTTCTTGGTGGTCTCGATCGGCAGTCCCTTTTCCTCGGCGAAGGCGATGGCCTTGTCGCGGGTCAGGGCGAGGTCGCGGACGGGTGCGATGCATTTCAAGTCCGGGCCCAGCGTCTGGATGCCGACCTCGAAGCGGACCTGGTCGTTGCCCTTGCCCGTGCAACCGTGCGCAACGGTGGTGGCACCGAATTCGCGGGCGGCCTTGACGAGGTGCTTGACGATCACGGGGCGTGAGATCGCCGAAACCAGCGGGTAGTGGCCCTGGTAGAGGGCGTTGGCCTTCAGCGTGGGCATGGCGTATTCGTTGGCGAATTCGTCGCGGGCGTCGGCCACGTAGGCCTCGACGGCGCCGCAGCCGAGGGCGCGCTGGCGGATGGTCTCCAGCGACTCGCCGCCCTGTCCGACGTCGACGGCCACAGCGATGACCTCGGCCCCGGTGGCTTCACCGATCCAGCCGATGGCTACGGAAGTATCAAGGCCACCGGAGTAGGCCAGAACAATGCGCTCAGTCACGAGAGTGCTCCTTTGTTGTTGCTTGGTTCTTTTGAGTCAAAGCTTGGTTCGGGCCGAAGGCCGGGTGGAACAGCGCCGGAATGGTTCACTTGCCGGGCTGGACTAGTTCCCCGGTCCGGCTTCCTGGGCCAGCTGGAGGAAACGGGCTGCCAGCTCGGCGCCGCCGTCGGGATCCCTGGCAACCAAAAGCAAGGTGTCGTCGCCTGCGATCGTACCCAATACCGACGGCATCACCGAGTGGTCGATGGCCAAGGCGAGGAAGTTCGCGGCACCCGGTGGCGTCCGCAGCACCACGATATTGCCCGACGCCTCGGCGGTCACCAACAGCTCGCCGCACAGGCGCGACAGGCGCGCGTCCAGGATTTCCTGGGTGACACCGCTTTTCGCATTGCGGTCGCCACCCTCGCCGGGCACTGCGTAGACCAGCGCGCCGTCCTTGCCGCGCACGCGGACCGCCCCAAGTTCCACGAGGTCCCGGGAGAGTGTCGCCTGCGTGACCTGCACGCCGTCGTCCGCCAGCAGTGCCGCGAGCTCGGCCTGCGAGCGCACGGACTCGCCAGTCAGGATCGCGGTGATCCGCGCTTGCCGGGCAGTCTTGGTGGCAGGGCTGGCGCCTTGCGACGCAGGATGGGTGGACACTAGAACGTGCTCTCCCCGGTGCCCTCAACGGGGGAAAGGCCGTCGACGAATGCGAGTCCCGACTTGTGCATCAGCCACGCCATGAGCGCTTTCTGGGCGTGCAAGCGGTTCTCGGCTTCGTCCCAGACGATGGACTGGGGCCGTCGATGACGCCGGCGGAAATCTCATAGCCTCGGTACGCAGGCAGGCAGTGGAGCACGACGGCGTCCGGTGCGGCGTGTTCCATGGCCGCCTCGTCCACGGTGTACTCGCGGAAGAGCTGCATCCGGCTTCTTTTTCGGCTTCCTGGCCCATGGACACCCACGTGTCGGTGGCGACGACGTCGGCGTCGTTCAGGGCTTCCTTGGCGTCGGTGGTGATGAGCACGGAACCGCCGGTCTCGGCAGCGCGCTCCTCCGCTGCCGCCACGATCTCGGCCGCGGGCAGGTAGCCTTCCGGGCCCGAGATCCTGACGTGCATGCCCGCTGTGACGCCTGCCAAGAGATACGAGTTGGCCATGTTGTTCGCAGCGTCGCCCAGGTAGGCCATGGTGAGGCCCTTGAGTTCGCCCTTGTGCTCCTTGACTGCCAGGAGGTCCGCGAGCAACTGGCAGGGGTGGTAGTCATCGCACAGGGCATTGATGACGGGAACCTTGGAGTTTTCGGCCATTGCTACGAGGCCGGAGTGCGCGGACGTACGCCAGACGATGGTGGAGACCATGCGTTCGAGGACCTTTGCGGTGTCCTCCACGGATTCCTTGTGGCCGATCTGCGCCTCGCCCGGGTTGATGATGAGCGCGTTCCCGCCCATGTCCGCGATTCCGGTAGCGAAGGACACACGGGTCCGGGTCGAGGTCTTGTCGAAGATGACAGCGACGGTCTTGCGCCCATTGCCGGCAGCTGCGAACGGCTGGACGCTGTACGGAGCGGCCTTCATTCGAACGGCGAGCTCAAGCACTTCGGCTTGCTCGGCCGGTGTGAGGTCCGTGTCCTTGAGGAAATGACGTGTGGTGTTCACTGTGCGTCCTTAGCGGTCAGGGGTGCAGCGGTCTGGGCTGCCGCCGCCTGGATAATGCCGTGCAGCGCGTCGAGGAAACGGTCGGCCTGCTCGGTGGTCAGGATGAGCGGCGGAGCCAGCCGGATGGTTCGCGGGCCCGGCTGTTGATGATGAAGCCCGCGTCGAGCGCGGCAGTCACCATGGCAGGCGCAATGTCGGCGTCAAGGTCGAAACCGATCAGGAGGCCTTCGCCCGCACTTCGGTGACTGCGTCGACGTCGGACAGTCCGGCCCGCAAGCGGGCGCCGACGCTAAGAACGTTCGCCAGCACGCCCTGGCTTTCGATGGCATGCAAGGTGGCGAGGGCGGCGGCAGTTGCCACCGGGTTCCCGCCGAAGGTGGTGCCGTGCTGGCCGGCGGTCAGGAGCGACGACGTCGGCTCCCCGAAGGTGATGAGCGCGCCGACCGGGAAGCCGCCGCCCAGGCCCTTGGCGAGGGTCACGGCGTCGGGCACGATTCCGGCGTCTTCGCTGGCCAGCCACTTGCCGGTGCGCCGATGCCGGTCTGGACCTCGTCCAGGATCAGCAGCGCGCCGGCGGCGGTGGTGGCTTCGCGGGCAGCCCGCAGGTACTCGACGCTGAGCGGGCGGACGCCCGCTTCGCCCTGGATGGGCTCAAGGAACACGGCCGCTGTGCTTTCGTCGACGGCGGCACGGAGCGCCTCGATGTCGCCGAACGGGATGTGGACCACGCCTCCGGGCAACGGCTCGAACGGTGCCCGGTAGGCTTCCTTGGCGGTCAGGGCCAGGGCGCCCATGGTGCGGCCATGGAAGGCACCTTCCAGGGCGATGATCTTGGTGCGCGTGGCAGAACTGTTGCGCCGAGCCAGCTTGAACGCGGCCTCGTTGGCCTCGGTGCCGGAGTTGGCGAAGAACACCTTGGAGCCGGCAGGAGCCTTGGTGATGGCCAGGAGCTTCTCGGCGAGCGCGATCTGCGTGGGGCTCGTGAAGAAATTGGAGACGTGCCCCAGCGTGGCCAGCTGGCTGGAGATGACAGAGGTGACGAACGGGTGGGCATGGCCCAGCGCGTTCACGGCAATCCCGCCGAGGAGGTCCAGGTATTCCTTGCCGTCGGCGTCCCACACGAGGGCTCCCGCGCCACGGACCAGGACCGCTGCGGGGTGCCGAAGACGCCCATGAGCGAAGAAGAGTAACGGGCAAGCCAGTCGCTTCCCGTGCTCTGGGAAACGAGCGTGGTTGCGGCGGCCTCCGCAGCGCCGGTCGGGCTCAAACCAACAGTTTCGTTCATGCGTTCACTTCCTCGTCGGGGACAACTTGGGTTCCGATGCCCGCGGTCGTAAAGGTTTCCAGGAGCATGGAGTGCGGCAGGCGGCCATCCACGATGTGCGCCCGCTCGACTCCTTCATCGATGGCCTTCAGGCAGGCCGTCATTTTCGGGATCATGCCGGACTCCAGGCGCGGCAGCATCTCCCGCAATTCCGTGGCCGTCAGCGAGGAAATGAGCGAGGACTTGTCCGGCCAGTTGGCGTAGAGGCCCTCGACGTCGGTCAGGATGACGAGCTTGGATGCGCCCAGTGCCGAGGCAACCGCCGCTGCTGCCGTGTCCGCGTTGACGTTAAGCACTTGTCCGGTAGTGGAGCCGGTGCCATCCCCTTCGTCAAGGATCTCGGGGGCGACCGTCGAAATCACCGGGATGCGGCCGGCGTCGAGGATGTCCTCGATACCCCTGGGATCAACGCCCACCACTTCGCCCACCAAGCCGAGGTCCACTTCCTCGCCGTCCACCACGGTGCCGGTGCGCACGGCACGCAGGAGTCCGCCGTCTTCACCGGACATCCCGACCGCATAGGGTCCGTGGGAGTTGATGAGGCCCACGAGCTCGCGGCCCACTTGTCCGGTGAGCACCATACGGACCACGTCCATGGCCTCGGGAGTGGTGACGCGCAGGCCGCCCTTGAATTCGGATTCGATACCCAGGCGGCCAAGCATCGAGTTGATCTGCGGGCCTCCCCGTGCACGACGACCGGGTGGATACCCACGTGGTGCAGGAAGACGATATCCTCGGCGAAGGCGCGTCGGAGTTCCTCGTTGACCATGGCGTTGCCGCCGTACTTGATCACCATGGTGGTACCGCGAAGCGTTGGATCCACGGCAGTGCCTCGATCAGCGTCGCGGCCTTGTCCTGGGCATCGCTCATGGAGGTATTTTCGCGGGTGTGCGCAGTCATGGTCATCCCGTCTAGCTCGAGTAGGCGCTGTTCTCGTGCACGTACTCGTGCGTGAGGTCGTTGGTCCAGATGGTGGCCTCGGCGTCGCCGGCCTGCAGGTCGATTTCCACGAGCACCTCGCGGGGCTCGAGATCCACCAGGTTTCGGTCGTCGCCGATGCTGCCGTTGCGGCAGATCTGGATGCCGTTCATGGAGACGTTGAGCTGGTCCGGTTCGAAGACGGCGTCCGTGGTGCCCACCGAGGACAGGACGCGGCCCCAGTTGGGGTCCTTGCCGAAGATGGCGGTCTTGAAGAGGTTGGAGCGGGCCACTGAACGGCTGACGATTTCGGCGTCGCGCTCGCTCGCCGCGTTGAATGTGCGGATGGCGATGTCGTGGCTGGCACCTTCTGCGTCGCCGATCAACTTGCGGGCAAGCTCGGCACACACCTGGGTGATTCCTGCGCCAAGCTGCTCGGCGGACGGGATGGCCTCGGAGGCCCCGGAGGCCAACAGGACGACCGTGTCGTTGGTGGACATGCAGCCGTCCGAGTCGGTGCGGTCGAAGGTGACGCGCGTGGCGTCGCGGAGGACGACGTCGAGCTCTTCCGCCGGGACCTGGGCATCAGTGGTGAGCACCACGAGCATGGTTGCGAGGCCTGGCGCCAGCATGCCGGCGCCCTTCGCGATGCCCCGACGGTGAACGAGTTGCCTTCGGAGTCGGTGCCGCTGAAGACTGCTTCCTTCGCCACGCTGTCCGTGGTCATGATCGCCGTAGCGGCGGCAGGACCGCCGTTCTCGGAGAGTTCCGCGAACGCCGCTTCGATGCCCGGGATGATCTTGTCCATAGGCAGCTGCTCACCGATCAGTCCGGTGGAGCAGACCACGACGTCGGAGGCGGAGATCCCGAGCACGGCCGCCACTTTCTCTGCGGTTGCGTGCGTATTTTGGAATCCCTGCGGACCCGTGCAGGCGTTGGCGCCGCCGGAATTCAGAACCACTGCGTCAACGCGCCCGTCGGAGAGGACCTGGCGTGACCAGTGCACGGGTGCCGCGGCCACGCGGTTCGAGGTGAAAACGGCTGCCGCGGCTTTCAGGGGGCCGTCGTTGACAACCAGGGCAAGGTCCGGATTCCCGGACGCCTTGATGCCGGCTTTGACACCTGCGGCCCGGAATCCCTGGGGGCGGTGATGGTCACGGGGCAACTCCTTGGACGTTGAGGCCGGCGGATTCGTCCAGGCCGAGGGCAATATTCATGGACTGCACGGCGCCGCCGGCGGTCCCTTTGGTCAGGTTATCGATGGCGCACGTGACAACCACGCGGCCGGAATGCTCGTCGAAGGCCAACTGCATGACTGCGTGGTTGGAACCCTGCACCGATTTAGTGGTGGGCCACTGCCCTTCGGGCAACAGGTGGACGAACGGTTCGTCGTCGTAGGCTTCGGCCCAGGCACTGCGCAGTTCGGCGGCCGTGACCCCGGCCTTGACCTTTGCTGTCGCCGTGCTCAGGATGCCGCGGCTCATGGGCGCGAGGGTGGGAGTGAAGGACACGGTGACTGGTTCACCGGCCGCGTTGGAAAGTCCTTGTTCGATCTCGGGGGTGTGGCGGTGTCCGCCGCCCACGCCATAAGGACTCATGGACCCCATGACCTCGGAACCGATGAGGTTCACCTTGGCTGCCTTGCCGGCACCCGAGGTGCCGGAAGCAGACACAATCACGACGTCGTCCGGCTGGAGAAGCTTGTAGGCGAAGCCGGGCGTGAGGGCGAGAAGGGCCGACGTCGGGTAGCAACCGGGCACCGCAATCCGCTTCGCCCCCTTGAGTGCGTCGCGCTGGCCGGGAAGTTCCGGAAGCCCGTAGGGCCAGGTCCCTGCGTGGGCGGAGCCGTAGAACTTTTCCCACGCCGCGGGGTCTTCGAGCCGGTGGTCAGCGCCGGCGTCGATCACCAGTGTGCCTTCGGGCAGCTGCGCCGCGATCTCAGCCGAGGCTCCGTGCGGGAGGGCCAGGAACACGACGTCGTGGCCAGCGAGGTTTTCCACGCTGGTGTCCTCGAGAATCCGGCTGGCCAAACCGTGGAGATGCGGCTGCAACTCCCCTAGTCTGGAACCGGCATTGCTGTGCGCGGTGATGGCGCCGATGGTGACGTCCGGATGGCCCGCCAGGAGGCGCAGCACCTCTCCCCCGGCATAGCCGCTGGCACCGGAGACGGCAACAGAAATAGTCATGGCACGACTATACAGCAAAACTATTCATGGTTGCCGATATTTATGCACGACCTTTTTCAGGGCTTTCTGGAGCAGCCCGGCTCGGCGCGCCGATTTGGGAGCGTATGCTGAATAGAGGGTGATCTAGACCGTGCAGCCGATCGTCGGTTGCAGCGTTGCCCGTTATGTATTACGGGGCAACTGCATATGTCACAGACCTCCACCACTGAACGTCCTAGCAAGGTCGTCCGGCCACCCAACGCCGTCGTGCTCAGCTATTCCGAGCTTCTCAAGACGGTCCGCGCGGAGGGGCTTTTGAAGCGCCGCGTCGGCTTTTATATCAGCGTTTTCGCTTCCCTGGTCCTCCTGCTGACCGGCACTTGGTTCGGCTTCGCGCTGATCGGCCCCAGCTGGTACCAGCTACTCATCGCCGCAGCCCTGGGCATCCTTTGTACCCAGTTGAGCTTCCTGGCACATGAGGCCGGCCACCGCCAGATTTTTGCCTCCCGCAGGGCCAACGACTGGTCCGCGCGTATCCTGGCCACGTCGGTTGCCGGCATCAGTTACTCCTGGTGGGAACAGAAGCACGGCGCGCACCACAACAGCCCGAACGTTATTTCCAAGGACCCGGACATCAAGACCGGCGCCCTGGCCTTCCACGTTGAAGCCGCTGCCGGCAGGCAGGGACGCTTCGCGTTCCTCACGCGCAGGCAGGGCTGGTTCTTCTTCCCGCTCCTCCTCCTGCTGGGTATCAGCCTGCAGTGGGAGTCCTTGATGTACATCTGCCGGCCCGGAGCCATCAAGCACCGCTGGGTGGAGACGCCCATCCTCCTGGCACGGCTTCTCGCCCTGCCGGTCCTCGCCTTTACCTTCCTGCCGCTGGGCATGGCATTTGCCTTCCTGGGCGTCCAGATCATGGTGTTCGGCTTCTACATGGGTGCTTCCTTCGCCCCGAACCATAAGGGCATGCCGGTTCTGCCGGAAGACTCCCGCGTCGATTTCCTGCGTCGCCAGATCCTGACTGCCAGGAACATCTCCGGCGGCCCCTTCATGAACATCCTCCTGGGCGGCCTCAACCACCAGGCCGAACACCACCTGTTCCCGGACATGGCCCGCCCCCACTTGCGCCGCGCCTCGGAGATCGTCCGAAGCTACTGCGAAAAGCACTCGATTGCCTACACCGAAACCACGTTGATGCAGTCATACGCCATCGTCGTGCGCTACCTCAATGAGGTCGGACTCGCCGCGGGCCGCGGCTTTGACTGCCCCGTCGCTTCCGCGCACGGCAGGGGCTGACACGCCCGGAAGTCATCCGGACACATTACGGCGAACCACCGCCCCGAGCCGCTGACTGGACACTCGACGGACTCCGCTCCCTAGGATGGTTGTGTGAATGCGGGCACGAAAGTGCCTCGACGGAGAAGGAGACCCATGACGCACGCAATCATTGCCCGGAAAGCCGGAGGGCCCGAAGTCCTCGAACTCACCGAGGCAGAGGTCCCGGTTCCGGGTCCGCGCCAACTCCTTGTCAAAGTTGCAGCCGCCGGAGTGAACTTCATCGACACATATCAGCGCAGCGGCATCTACAAGGTTGAGTATCCATTCACCCCCGGCTCCGAGTCGGCAGGCACCGTAGTTGCCATCGGCGCGGACGTGGTGGATTTCACCGTCGGCGACAGGATCGCTACCGCTGAAGGATCCCGCAGCTACGCGGAGTACACCCTGGTGGACGCCGACAAAGCGCTTCCGGTACCGGACGGCGTCGACGACCACACCGCGGCAGCCCTGCCGCTGCAAGGAATGACCGCGCATTACCTGATCAACTCGTCTTTCCGCGTGGAGCCGGGCCACACCGTCCTGACCCATGCCGGCGCCGGTGGCGTGGGACTCATCCTGACGCAGTTGCTCAAGGCCCGGGGTGCCCGCGTCATCACCACAGTATCCTCGGACGAGAAGGAAGCCCTGGCCCGGGAAGCCGGCGCGGACGAGGTCCTGCGCTACAGCGGATTTGCGGACAAGGTCCGCGAGCTCACCGACGGCGAAGGCGTCAACGTGGTGTACGACGGCGTCGGCAAGGATACTTTCGACGGATCCCTCGCGAGCCTTCGCATCCGCGGCGCACTCGTCTTGTTCGGGGCAGCGTCCGGACCCGTGCCCCGTTCGACCCGCAGCGACTGAACGCAGGCGGATCGTTGTCCCTGACACGCCCGACGCTTGGCCATTTCCTCCAAAACCCGCAGGAACGGCACTGGCGTTCGGCCGAAGTCTTCCGCGCTGCCGCCAGCGGCGCCCTCAAAGTCCGGGTTGGCGGAACCTACCCGCTCGCCGAGGCCGCCCAGGCCCATCGCGACCTGGAAGCGCGCAACACCACAGGCAAACTACTGTTGGTCCCATAAATCGAAGCAAATGCCACGCGGCCGCTGACACTTTTTGTTCACCTCAATCCGAGAAACTTGGGAACGTGACCCAGGAACATGAAATCCCGGCGGACAGCCTGGAACTCAAAGTCGTGCATCTCCCCCAGCTGCAAGGCTCGGCAGCCGCCCCTCCAGCGCGCACACTCGTCGAGATCCTCCAGGACACGGCCCGGACATTCCCGGAAGCGTCTGCCTCGATGACGGGCACAAGTCGCTGAGTTACTCCGAACTCATGGCTCAGGTGCGCGGTTTTGCGGCGACGCTCAACGCAGCCGGACTGGGGCCGGGAGACAAGATCGGCGTGCGGGTCCCTTCCGGATCCAACGATCTGTACATTGCCATCCTGGCGATCCTCTCGATTGCGGCCGCCTACGTGCCCGTGGACGCGGACGATCCCGAGGAACGGGCACGGCTGGTTTTCGGAGAAGCCAAGGTATCTGCCGTTGTCACCAAGGGCCGCAAGATCGAAGTGTCCGGGGAGCGCCCGGCACCGCACCCGGCTCCGCGCACCCCAGGGCTGGACGACGATTCGTGGGTCATCTTCACCTCAGGTTCCACCGGCACGCCCAAGGGCGTGGCGGTGCAGCACCGTTCCTCCGCTGCCTTTGTTGACGCCGAAGCCCGGATCTTCCTCCAGGAGGATCCGATCGGTCCGCAGGACCGGGTCCTCGCCGGCCTTTCAGTGGCCTTCGACGCGTCCTGCGAAGAGATGTGGCTTGCATGGCGGCACGGTGCCTGCCTGGTCCCGGCACCGCGCGCCCTCGTGCGTTCCGGCATGGACCTCGGCCCATGGCTCATCAACCACGGCATCACAGTGGTGTCCACCGTTCCGACGCTCGCGGCCCTGTGGCCGGCCGAAGCCCTTGAGAACGTGCGCCTGCTTATTTTCGGCGGCGAGGCCTGCCCGCCCGAACTCGCCGAGCGCCTCGCGGTGGAAGGCCGCGAAGTGTGGAACACCTACGGCCCCACCGAAGCGACCGTCGTGGCGTGCGCGGCTCCCCTCGGCGGGACGGCCCCGTCCGGATCGGACTGCCGCTGGACGGCTGGGACCTCGCCGTCGTCGACGCCGCCGGGGTTCCGGTGGCGGAAGGCGGGACGGGCGAACTGATCATCGGCGGCGTCGGACTGGCCCGCTACCTGGATCCGGCCAAGGACGCCGAAAAGTACGCCCCCATGCCATCCCTTGGATGGGAACGGGCGTATCGCTCGGGCGACCTCGTCCGCTACGAGGAAGCCGGCCTCATCTTCCAAGGCCGCGCGGACGAACAGGTCAAGCTTGGCGGCAGGCGCATCGAACTCGGCGAGATCGACGCCGCCCTGCAGGCCCTCCCGGGAGTCGCCGGTGCCGCGGCCGCAGTCCGCACGACGGCGGCGGGGAACCAGATACTGGTCGGCTACCTGGCTCCAGCCGGACCTGAGGACATCGACCTCGCAGCTTCCCGCGAGCTCCTGACGGAAAGCCTGCCCGCCGCGCTGATCCCCCTGCTCACGGTCGTGGATTCGCTTCCAACGAAGACCAGCGGCAAAGTAGACCGGCATTCCCTTCCGTGGCCGTTGGCGGGCGCAGGCGCCGCGGATGCCGACAAGGCACCACTCAACCTTCCCGAAGACGCCCAATGGGTGGTTGAGCAATGGGAAAGCGTCCTCGGCTCCAGCGTCACCTCGCTCGACGCCGACTTCTTCGCCTACGGTGGCGGCTCCCTCGCCGCCGCCCAACTGGTCTCGGCGCTGCGCGTGCGCTACCCCACCATCACTGTGGCCGAAATCTACGCGACACCCCGCGTCGGCGCCCTGGTCGACGCCGCGCGGCAGTCTTTGCCCGAAGGCGGCATACAGGCGCCGGCGGCGGAACGCACGGTTCGCCCCACCTCCCGGAAATCGCAGGTCTTCCAGACCCTGATGGGGATCTTCCTCAACATCCTGGTTGGCATGCGCTGGCTCACGTATCTCATGGCCGCGAACCATTTGCTGGCCGACCTCGCCGGTTTCACAGCCGCTCCCGTGGTGTCCTGGTGGTGGATCCTGGCGTCTTGGCTGGTGTTCGTGAGCCCGCCCGGACGCATGGGCATCTCGATCCTGGCCGCGCGAACCCTCTTGCGTGGGGTCCAACCCGGAACCTACCCGCGATCGGGCAAAGTCCACTTGAAGCTGTGGCTGGCCGAACAGATCCAGGACCTTTCGAGCGCCATCAGCCTTGCCAGCGCTCCGTGGGTTCCCTACTACGCCAGGGCACTGGGGGCGAAGATAGGGAACAACGTCCATTTGCACTCCCTTCCTCCCGTCACAGGACTGCTGTCGTTGGGCAGCGGCTGCAACATCGAACCCGAAGTGGATCTCTCCGCCTGGTGGATCGACGGTGACTTTGTCCACATCGGCGCCATCCATGTAGGTGCCGGGGCCACAGTCGGCTCCCGCAGCACGCTGATGCCAGGAACCAGCATCGGCGCGGGCGCGCGGGTGGAGCCCGGTTCCGCGGTGTTGGGCAAGGTCAAGGCCGGGCACCTCGTTGCCGGATCCCCCGCCGAACGCCGTGGCAAAGCCAAGAATGGATGGCCCGAGACCCCTCGTCGCACCACCTGATCGGCCGGCTCTGGTTTGCGGCGTTCGCTGCCGCCTCGGCGCTGCTCGCCTTGATTCCGTACATTTCGGCATTCGTCGCCGCGATCGTCATCCTGGTCTTCATCCAAGGCCGGAGCTCGCTGCAGGATGCCTTCCCTGAACTCCTGCTTGCCATTCCCCTGGCTGCACTCGCCTGGTTCCTGTGCAATCTCCTGCTGATCCTGGCGACTACCCGGATGCTCGGCGTCGGTCTCAAGGAGGGATACTATCGCGTCCGCAGCCGCGTCGGTTGGCAGGTTTGGGCCACTGAACGGGTCTTGGACATGGCCCGGGATCTGCTCTTCCCCATCTACGCCAGCCTCTTCACGCCCGTGTGGCTGCGCCTGCTGGGCGCCAAAGTAGGCCGCAATGTGGAGGCTTCCACGGTGCTGCTGCTGCCACGCATGACGACCATCGGCGACGGCGCGTTCCTCGCCGACGACACCATGGTGGCCTCCTACGAGCTCGGCGGCGGCTGGATGAAGATCGGACCGGCCAAGATCGGCAAACGCTCGTTCCTCGGCAACTCCGGCATGACCGCCGCAGGACGCAGCGTGCCCAAGAACTCACTCGTCGCGGTCCTGTCGGCCACGCCGGCCAAGGCCAAATCGGGCACCTCCTGGCTGGGCAGTCCGCCCGTCAGGCTGCGCCGGACCGCCGTCAACGCAGATCTGAGCCTCACCTTCAACCCGCCGCTGGCCCTCAAGACCAAACGGGCCCTGTGGGAACTATGCCGGCTGGTGCCGGTCATCCTGACCGTGGGGATCGCCGTCGGCATCATGCTGGCCCTCGACTGGATCGCCACCGAGACCTCCTACTGGCTTGCCGCCGTCCTCGGAGGCGTCGTGGTCCTCGCGGCCGGCGCGGTGGCCGCGGCAAGTTCGGTCGCCGCGAAATGGATTCTGGTGGGGCGCATCAAAGAGGGCGAGCACCCCCTGTGGAGCTCATTCATCTGGCGCAACGAAGTGGTGGACACCTTCATCGAGATGGTCAGTGCTCCATGGTTCGCACGTTCGGCATCCGGCACGCCTGCGTTGGTGTGGTGGCTCCGTGCCCTCGGGGCGAAAATCGGCCGGGGTACCTGGTGCGAGAGCTACTGGCTCCCCGAAGCCGACCTCGTCACGCTCGGCGAAAGCTCCACGGTCAACCGTGGCTGCGTGGTCCAGACACACCTCTTCCATGACCGCATCATGAGCATCGATACCGTGGTCCTCGGGGATGGCGCCACGATGGGTCCGCACGGCGTCATCCTGCCGCGCGCAAGTATCGGGGCCGGCGGAACGGTGGGACCGGCGTCGCTGGTTATGCGTGGCGAGACGGTTCCCGCGGGCACATACTGGATGGGCAACCCGGTCAGCCCGTGGTCCGGACCGTAGCGTAGATTGGCAAGAGGGCGTGAAATACCGGCCCGTGACACGACCGCAGCACAACAAGCTACACGGAGGCAGCCAGCGCACATGAGCCGCAGCGAACCCGGAACAACCCAAGCGCAGGAAACAACCGCGACTGCCGCCGATCCCTACACCCTGCACCACGGGAGCACGGCATTCCAGGTGCTGAGGTACGAGCTGGACCTGGACTATAGCCTGGGCAGCAACCGGCTCAACGGCCGCGCCATGCTCCGTTGCATAACCCTCGAAGACACGGACTCCGTAGTCTTGGACCTGGTGGGCCTGAGGGCTTCCAAAATCCTGGTTGACGGCAAGAAAGTGCCGAAGTTCAGCCCGCGCGGCGAGCACCTCGTGATCACCGTCAAAGACCGCTTGCGGGCAGGCCAGCACTTCACGGTTGAACTCCGCTACGACGGCAACCCGAAGCCGCGCCGGGCCTGTGGGGCGAAGTCGGGTGGGAAGAGCTTGAGGACGGCGTGCTCGTTGCCGGGCAACCGAACGGTGCCGCGTCCTGGTTCCCGTGCAACGACCATCCGCGGCACAAGTCCAGCTACTTGATCAGTATCACCACCGACGACAACTACCGCGCCATCTGCAACGGCCGCCTCGTCTCCCACAGCAGGAAATCAAGCCGCGAAACCTGGGTCTACGAACAGGGCGAGCCGATGGCAAGCTATCTCGCCACGGTGCAAATCGGACGCTACCGGCTTCACCAGCTCAGCCCCGCCCCCGGTGGGATCCGCCCCGGGACGGCCCATCATGCCGAAGCCCTGCGGCAGGCTCCTGTGCCCCAGTTCGTTGCCGTCACCCCCGGTTTGTTGACCGAGGCCCGCGAAGGCCTGGCACGGCAGGCCGACATGATGCGCACCTTTGTGGACTGTTTCGGTCCGTATCCCTTTGCGGAATACACGGCAGTCGTGACCGAGGACGAACTGGAAATCCCCCTTGAGGCCCAGACCCTCTCGATCTTCGGCCGGAACCACATGGAGCAATCGTGGGACGCGCAGCGCCTCATCGCCCACGAGCTTTCCCACCAATGGTTCGGCAACTCGCTCACGGTGAGCAGCTGGAGGGACATCTGGCTGCATGAGGGCTTCGCCTGCTACGCGGAGTGGATCTGGTCCGAGGAAGCCGGCGTCATGTCCCTCGCCAACCGCGCAAAGACGGCGTGGCGCAAGCTCGACATGGGCGCCCAGGACTTGGTGATCGGGGACCCCGGGCCGGAGCACATGTTCGATGACCGCGTCTACAAGCGCGGAGCCCTTGCCCTCCATGCCGTCCGGCGTGCATGCGGAGACGCAGCGTTTTTCGGGTTGCTGCGGCATTGGACAGAGGCCAAGCGCCACAGCTCGGTCTCCACGGAGGAATTCATCGCTGCGGCCAACGCCTACGTCCCGGGACTCGACGCGGCCAGTGTCCTGGAACCGTGGCTGTACCAAGCAGGCCTGCCCGCTTTCAGCTGACCCTGGAATTCAGCTAAGCCAAGGACTCAGCGGACGTTACCGCGAGCGCGGCGAGGAGTCCGGCCGGAAGATCCCGGCCGTCAGCGCTGGCCGGGAGCTCCAGGTCCCACAGCCCCGGCCGTTCAAGCACCTCGAGGGAATCCGGCGCCACCCTGAGCCCTTCGCCTGTCATCTTCAACCAGGCTTCCTTGCGCGCCCACAATCGTGCCCGCTCTTGGGCCCGACGTCCGGGTTCCAGCGCGTCGAGATGGCGCCGCTCCCGTGCGGTCAGGGCAACGTCGTCGAAGCCGACGAACTCCGTGCCGCCGCATTTTCCAGGTCGACGCCCACCCGCAGCCCGGGCCCGGGATACGCGACGGCGGCAAACAGCACCCAGCCTGACGACCGTGAGGCGCTGAGCGCCAGGGGCGCGGGGCCGCCGTCGAGCACGTATCCGGGCCGGCCATGCGCGATGTCCGGACCAGAACCGCAGTCCGGGCACTCATAGGCCGCCTTGAGCTTCGAGGCGGGAACACCCAGAAGGGTGGCGGCGAAGTCTTGCTGCGCCAGCCTGGATGCAAGGAACTCCAGGCGCAGGGTCGCAGCCATGGCGTCTCCCCTTAGGGTTTCGGCCGGAGACAGCAATTCCGCCGCTATCTTTTCGATGGCGGCGGAATCGGCAAGATCCAGGGACTGGATGTGAACAGCCAGCCCCTGGATGCCCGGGTTGATACTCGTCAGCGCTGGACTGCTCCGAACCGCTCTGCGGCGACGGCGACGGCGGCCTCGCGTGCCTCCGAGGCCTCGTCGGCGGTCAAGGTGCGGTCCGTGGCACGGAACCGCAGCCCGAAGGCAAGCGATTTCTTGCCGTCTTCGATCCCTTGGCCTGCGTAGACATCGAACAGGGCAACGTCTTCGAGGAGTTCGCCGGCGCCTTCCCGCAGGGCAGCCAGTACGGCGTCCGCCGGAACGTCCTGCGGCACCACGAGGGCAACGTCCTGCGTGGCGACCGGGAAGCCCGAGATGTGCTTGGCAACAATGACGTCCGGAGCAGCATCGAACAGTGCGTCCGCGTTGAGCTCAAGGGCCACGGAGCGCGCCGGCATGTCATGTGCTGCGAGCAGCTTGGGGTGCAATTCGCCCGCGTAGCCCACGACGTCGCCCGAGCGAAGCGCCAACTGGGCGGCACGGCCCGGGTGGAACGCCTGGTGGCTGCCTTGGCTGACCACGAGTTCCACGCCGAGGACGTCGCCGACGAGCCGCGCAACGTCCAGGGCGTCGGCCCAGTCCCAGGCACGCGGGGTGTGGGCCGCGGCTGCCGGGGAATCATGGCCGGTCAAAACAGCGGCGATGTGCAGCGGCTGGTCCGGGACGCCGTCGTACAGTCCGTCAAGGACCTCGTCGGTTGGCTTGACTCCCAGCGGCGGGATGGATGCCGTGCCCAGCTGACCGTCGGGGAGGAACACCGAGCCTGCCTCGAAGAGGGCTAGGTCCGGAAACCGCGGGAGTGGTTGCGGCGGGCCACCTCGATCAGGCCGGGAAGCACGGAGGTACGCAGGTAACCGTGTTCCTCGCTGATCGGGTTGGCCAATTTGAGGGCGGTGCGTGCCGCGCCCTCTTCCGCCACGCCGAAGGTGTCGTTGGCCGACTTGGAGACGAACGGGTAAGAGAGGACCTCGGTGAGCCCGGCGTCGGCGAGGGCCTGGACCACACGGCGCTTTTGCTGCTGGGTCCGGGTCAGGCCGCGCCCTGGAGGTGCCACGGGAAGGGTCGCCGGGATGTTGTCGTAGCCCACCAGCCTCGCGATTTCCTCGGAGAGGTCTTCCTTGGTTTCCAGGTCATTGCGCCAGCTCGGTGCCGTGACCACATAGGAGCCGCCCACTTCGTCCTTCAGGACGATGGCGCCCAGGTCCTTGAGGGAACCCGTGATCTGTTCTTCCGTGAAGTCGATGCCGATCCGGGAGGCCGCGTAGCCGGCAGGCAGCTCGATGGTCACGGCGTCAGGTGCCGTCCCGACGTCGGTACCGGCTTCGTCCGCCGTCCCGCCGGCGAGTTCCACCAGGAGGTCCACGACGCGCTGGGCGGCAACGTTGGCAACCTGCCAATCCACTCCGCGTTCGAAGCGCTTGGACGCCTCTGACGGCAGCTTGTGCCTGCGGCGCGAGCGCCCGATCGAGACCTCGTCGAAGTGCGCGGCCTCGACCAGGACATTGGTGGTCGAATCGGAAACCTCGGTATTGGCTCCGCCCATGACGCCCGCGATGCCGATTGCGCCGGAGTCGTCGGTGATCAGGAGGTCTTCGACGTCGAGCGAACGCACTTTGTCGTCGAGGGTGGTGATCTTCTCCCCCGCGACGGCGCGGCGGACCACGATATCGCCCGAAAGCTTGTCGAGGTCGTAGCAGTGGTTCGGCTGGCCGAGTTCGAGCATCACGTAGTTGGAGATGTCCACAGGCAGCGAAATGGAGCGGATGCCGGCCAAGCGCAGCCGGGAGACCATCCACGGCGGGGTGGGGCGGGTGGCGTCCACGCCGCGAACCGTGCGGGCCACGAAGCGGTCGCAACCGGGCTTCCCGTAGATGGGGGCGTCGTCGTTAAGCTTGACGCCGTAGCCGCCGGAGAGCGCGGCGGGGGCATTGACCTTGGCAGCCGGGTCCTTGAAGACGGTTCCGGTGGCGTGGGCGTACTCGCGGGCCACGCCGCGGATCGAGAACGCGTAGCCGCGGTCCGGAGTGACATTGATTTCGGCGGCTTCGTCGTAGAGGCCAAGGAGGGACATGGCGTCGGTGCCGATTTCGGGATCCAGGCCGATGCGGGAAAGCACCAGGATGCCGTCGTGGTCCTCGCCGATGCCGAGTTCACGGACGGAGGCGATCATGCCCGCGGACAGGTGCCCGTAAGTCTTGCGCGCGGAAATGTGGAAGTCACCCGGGAGCACAGCGCCCGGGAGGGTCACTACAACCTTGTCTCCCTCGACGAAGTTGTGGGCACCGCAAATGATGCCCTGCACGCCGGAGGGATCGATGCCCTTGCCGGTCAGGGTCTGCTCCTGGCCTTCGGGGACCACGCGGACCTGGCACCAGTTGATGGTCTTGCCGTTGCTCTGCGGTTCCTTGACGAGGCTCAGGACCTGGCCCACCACGATGGGACCCTTGAGTTCGTCCGTGGGGCGGTGGACAGCTTCTTCTTCAAAGCCGACCTTGACCAGTTCCGCCATGACGTCTTCGGCCGTGGCGTCGGCCGGAACCTGCGCGAATTCACGCAGCCATGAAAGTGGGATACGCACTGTTAGATCTCCATCCCGAAGTGCTCGCTGAAACGTACATCGCCTTCGATCATGTCGCGCATGTCGCCGACCTCGTTGCGGAACATGAGCGTGCGCTCGATGCCCATGCCGAAGGCAAAACCTGAATACTCGTCCGGGTCGATGCCGGCAGCGCGCAGGACGTTGGGATTGACCATGCCGCAGCCGCCCCATTCGATCCAGCGGGGGCCGCCCTTGGCACCGGGGTGCCAAATGTCCAACTCCGCGGACGGCTCGGTGAACGGGAAGTAGTTGGGACGCAGGCGGATCTGTGCCTCGTCACCGAACATCTGGCGGGCGAAGTGCTCCAAGGTGCCGCGCAGGTCGGCCATGCTCAGCTTCTTGTCAATGGCCAGGCCCTCGAACTGGTGGAACACGGGTGTGTGCGTGGCATCGAGTTCATCGGTGCGGAATACCTTGCCCGGGCACAGCACATAGAGGGTACTTCGCGCTCCAACATGGACCGGACCTGTACCGGGGACGTGTGCGTGCGCATGAGCAGGTGCGCCTCAGGAGGTTCCACGAAGAAGGTGTCCTGCATTTCGCGCGCCGGGTGGTCCGGCTTGAAGTTGAGGGCGTCGAAGTTGAACCACTCGGACTCGACCTCCGGTCCTTCGGCGATTTCCCAGCCCATGCCGACGAAGATGTCCGCCACGCGGTCCTGCAGCGTGGAGAGCGGGTGGCGGGCACCGGCGCGGCGCCGCCGCGGCGCTGCCGTGACATCGACGGTTTCCTCGACAAGGATGCGGGCGTCGTTTTCGGCTTCGAGCACAGCGGTCCGTGCTGCGAGCGCCTGGTTGACGCGGCCACGGGAGGAACCCATGAGCTTGCCTGCGGCGGCCTTCTGCTCCTTGGGCAGGCCGCCGATTTCACGGTTGGCAAGGCTCAAGGGCGACTTCTCGCCGGTGTGCGCCAAGCGGACGGCTTTGAGTTCTTCGAGGGAGGATGCAGCGGCAATCGCGGCGACGGCTTCCTCAACGGCAGCGGTGATGGCGGCTTCATCCAGAGGGTTCGGGATGGCAGCGCCCGGCAAAGTGTCAGTCATCTACTGTTCTTAGCTACGAGTCGGAAATGGTCTTCACCAGGCAGGGCCATGGCAAAAGCAGGAGCGATGCTCGCTGGACGCGTCCGGCGGGCACTAACAACCAGTCTAGTAGAAGGGTCCCGCGGGGATTTAACTCGTGACCCTCTCCGGACGGCGTTCGCGGGCGCCCGGGGCTAGCATGGCCTCATGACACCGGTCCGCACCATCACTGTCACGGGAGAGGGAACCGCGGAAGCCGTTCCCGACCTGCTCACGCTCACGCTCGCCGTCGAGGTCAGGCGCGACGCCGCCGAAGCGGCCTATGGCGATGCGGGAGCGATCGTCTCGGCGGTGACCGACGCGTTACGAGGGCACGGCGTGGCCGGTTCCGACTTGCGGACCAGCGGCCTCAATCTTCGCGCCGACCTTGTGTGGGCTGAGAACCAGGGGCAAAAGGTCAGCGGTTATGTTGCGTCAACCACCCTGGTTGCCAGGGTCGGCCCGCCGTCGGCGGCCCCCGCGGCCATCTCCGCCGCGGTGGCGGCGGGCGGCGACAACCTTCGCATCCACGGGATCGAACAGGGATTCACGGATGCCTCGGCCGTTGCGGCACGGGCACAGGAGGCTGCCTGGCGGGAGGCCGAAGCGAAGGCGGCCCGCTTCGCCGCGCTTGCCGGCGGCCGCTTGGGGCTCGTCCTCTCCATCGATCAGCGGCCGGAGCATGGATCACCGGTGCCTATGAAGGCCGGTATACAGCGTGCTTCAACGAGCGAAGGCGTGCCCATCGAAGCGGGATCGGTGGCGGTTTCCGCGAGCGTGGTGGTGCAGTGGGAGCTGGATTCGCCCGCGCCAGCCAAGTGAACGGCGCCGGCCTAGTGAACCGCCCTGCGGACAGCTTGGTGTCCACCGGAGTCTCAAGCGCAGCGCGAACGACGACGGCGATCCCCCGCCCCATGTCCCGCGTCGCCATCCCAGGCGTCGCACTACCCTGCGGAAGTCGGGCTTCGTCATAGGGAACGTGGATGAAGCCGCCCCGCGCGCGGGGCGGAACGGCTCCGGCGAGTTCGTGCATCAGGGCATAGAACACGTGGTTGCACACGTAGGTCCCGGCAGTCTGCGAGACCTCGGCACGGATTCCGGCGATCTGGAGCGCCCGGAGCGCGGACTTCACCGGGAGTGTGCTGAAGTACGCCGCGGGACCTTCGGGGACTACCGGCTCGTCGATGGGCCTGTTTCCGGCGTTGTCCGGAATCCTGGCGTCATCGCAGTTGATGGCCACGCGTTCCAAGGAGAGCCGGTCCCGGCCGCCGGCGAGCCCGACGCAGATGACCAGCTCCGGGCGCAGCCTCTCCACGGCCTCGCGCAGGACCGCGGCGGATTCACCGAAAACGCACGGCAGTTCGAGCGCTACCACGTCATGGCCTTCGGAGCGCAAGATCTCCTGTGCTTCGAGGACGGCAGCCCACGAGGGATTGCTGGAATCGCCGCCAAAAGGCTCGAATCCCGTCAGCAGAATCATGCATCCACCCTAGCAACGGCTGAGCGATTTCCAGGTGGCTCGTTCGATCCTTAACCGGCCTTTTTTCAACCGGCCTTGACAAGCGTTCGAACATATATTCGAATGGAGGCCATGAGATGGGACGCACAGGCACTTTCACCACAACGTGGTCCGGCACCCGGAGACAACAGCAGCAGCGGTCCGTCCGGAGCCGCCCAGCAACGGACGCACTGCTGCCGCTGGCCGGGCTTGTGCGTTCCGTCTCAACCCCGAATTCTCCGGAGTCACCTTTCATGAGGTCACCGCCAAATCGGTGCTCAACAAGGTGGCGTCCGGTTCCCAGATGCCCTTCGAATGGACGGTCAACCCGTACCGCGGATGCAGCCATGCCTGTGTCTACTGTTTTGCGCGCAAGAGCCACACCTATCTGGAGTTCGACGCCGGACACGATTTCGATTCCCAGGTGATCGTGAAGATCAACGCGGCAGAGGTCTTGCGCAAGGAACTGTCCAAGCCTTCGTGGGGCCACCATCATGTGGCCCTCGGCACCAACACGGATCCGTATCAGCGGGCAGAAGGCCGCTACCAGCTGATGCCTGGGATCATCCGGGCCCTGGCGGATTCCGGTACTCCGTTCTCCATCCTCACCAAGGGAACCCTCCTGGGCCGCGACATCCCTCTCCTCAAGCACGCCGCCAGCCACGTGCCCGTGGACCTGGGCATCTCCCTGGCCATGACTGACGAAGCCCTGGCCTCGGCAGTGGAGCCCGGCACACCCGCGCCGCGCGCCAGGCTCAAGCTCATCCGCCGGCTGCGCGAGGCCGGGCTGCCGTGCGGTGTCATGGCCATGCCCATCCTGCCGTGGCTGACGGACAGCGATGATGCACTGGAGTCGCTCTTTACGGCACTCTCCGGGCCGGCGCCACTGGCGTCACGGCCGGGGCGTTGTACCTGAAGCCGGGCACGCGGGAATGGTTCATGCAATGGCTGGCGGCCAACCACCCCGAGCTCGTTGGCAAGTACCGGCGCCTCTATGGCCAAGGCTCGTATGCCTCGAAGGAATACAGGACCTGGCTAAGCGGCCGTATCAACTACTTCAAGGCCCGTCACGGTTTCTCCGGGAGCAGCGGTTTCAGCCACAGGAACGCGACGGCGGGCAAGGAGACGCCCGCTTCACTTCCACCTGCTTCCTTTCCAACAACGGCCAGTCCGCGCTTTTCTAGTTGAGCAGGCCGGAGGCCACCCGTTCCAGCAGTGCACGGACAATCGGCAGGTCGGCAGGAATCCACGGCAAGGTCAACGCCTCGTCGCCATTGCCAAGCGGAACCCACCGGAGTTCATCGTGGTCCTGGAGCGGACGCGGCTCGCCGTCGAGCAGTTCGGCGAACCATACCCTCATGACGGCGCGCTCGTTCAGCGGCCAAGCGGCGCCCGCGTCAGGCTCCACCTCAGACCCGAGCCGGACAGTGATCCCGAGTTCCTCGAGCAACTCGCGGTGCAGCGCGTCTTCGAAGGATTCCCCGGCCTCCAGCTTGCCGCCCGGGAACTCCCACATTCCCGCGAATTGCGGTGGGGCGCTGCGCCTCGCGGCGAGCAGCCGTTTCGGATTTTCAAGGGAATCGACGACGGCGGCGCCCGCCACGCTTATCAGTCCAGTCACCGCAACAGTCTATTGGCCCTCAGGTCATCGCCCCCGCTATGGAAGTTGTCACATTCAGGGCTATTCACCGAGGACTCGAACTAAGCTTGAAAGTCGGCTTTATTCCCTCCGAGTTGCATCCCGCTCGCCCCAAGAAACAGGACGATGACCACTACTGCTGTCACCAAGACCTCCCAAAAGACCCGAAGCCGTCACGTGGCGCTGGCGATCTTCGCCCTTGCCATGGGTGGATTTGCCATCGGGACAACGGAGTTCACCATGATGGGCTTGCTCAAGGAGATCGAGCAGGGACTCCACATCAGCACTCCCGAGGCCGGGAACCTGATTTCGGCCTACGCCTTGGGTGTCGTGGTGGGGGCGCCCATCTTCGCGGCACTTGGTGCCCGGCTCCCCCGCAAGCAACTTGCCCTGGGGCTCATGCTGTTCCTGTCGATAGCGAACCTGACGTCCTTCATCGCACCGGACTACGGAACCATGGTGATCACGAGGTTTGCCTCGGGACTGCCCCATGGCGCCTTCTTCGGAATCGCCGCGGTCATCGCCGCGAGCCTGGTTGCTCCCACCAAGCGCGGCTGGGCGATTTCGATGGTCATGGGCGGACTGACCGTCTCCAACGTCATCGGTGTTCCCGCGGCGACGTGGCTCGGCCAGACTTTCGGTGGCGCCTTCTCTTCGTGGTGGTGGGCATCATCGGCCTGGCCACGAGTGTGTTGCTCTGGAAGTTCGTCCCCTTCGAGCCAGCCCACCCGGAGGCAAGCATCCGCCGGGAACTTGGTGCCCTCAAACGCATCCAGGTGTGGTTGGCATTGCTGATCGGAATCATCGGTTTTGGCGGCTTCTTCGCCACCTACACGTACATCTCCCACACCATGACGTCCGTGGCCGGCATCCCGGAGGCGCTGATACCCCTCGTGGTGGCCCTGTACGGACTGGGCATGGTGGCAGGCAACATCCTGGGCGGCCGCATCGCCGATAAGTCGGTCATGGGAACCATCTACCGGGTGCTGCCCCTCATCGCCTTGGCGCTCGTGGCCTACGCGGTCGCGGCCCACTGGGCGTGGTCGGCGTTCGTCATGGTCTTCATCGTGGGCGGCATCGGCTCCATGCTCATCCCGCCCTTGCAAACGCGCCTGCTCGACGCTTCGCCGGACGCGCCGTCCTTGGCCTCTTCGCTCAACCACTCCGCGCTCAACATCGCCAACGCCCTTGGCGCATTCCTCGGCGGGGTGGTCATCGCCTGGGGCTGGGGATACGTTGCCCCTGCCCTCGTCGGGGCCGTCCTGGCGATCCTGGGCTCGGCGTCGCGGGCATCAGCGGCTGGTTGGAACGCAAGAAGCCGCTGGCTGCCTAGACCTGGACACGCTCTACGTCGGGCTCGAGGTAGATGACCCGGGCGATCGGTACCGCGGTGCGGATCCTGAGTTCGGCGGCGTCGATCGCTCTCGCAATCGCCTGCCCCGTATCTGCCGCGCCCACGCTGATCTTCGCAGCGACCAGCAACTCTTCCGGGCCCAAATGCATGGTCTTGAGGTGGATAATGCGCGTGCCATCCGACTCAATGGCTTCCGTGATCCGCGCATTGTCCTCTTTGGTGGCAGATTCGCCGAGCAGCAAGGACTTGGTTTCCACCGCGAGCACCACGGCGATTCCCACAAGGAGCAGGCCGATCATTCCGGTGCCCGCGGCGTCCCACAAGCCGTTGCCCGTGATGAGGGTCAGGCTCACGCCGAACAGCGCGAAAACGAGGCCCAGAAGGGCTCCGAAATCCTCCAGGAGGATCACGGGCAGTTCCGGTTGCTTGGCGTTGCGGATGAACTTGATCCAGCTTTGTTTGCCGCGCAAGGGATTGGATTCGTGGATGGCGGTCCGGAACGAGAAGGATTCCGCCACAATAGCGCCGAGCAGCACGGCCAGGGGTACCCACCAGAAATCGCCCTCAATGGCATGGGGGTGCTGGAACTTCTCCCAGGATTCATAGAGCGCAAAGAGTCCGCCAACGCTGAACAGCACGATCGAGACGATGAAGGCGTAAATGTAGCGCTCACGGCCATAGCCGAACGGGTGCTCGGGACTCGCTGCGCGCTGTGCGCGCTTCCCGCCAAGCAGCAGGAGCAACTGGTTGCCGGAGTCGGCGACGGAGTGGATTGCCTCGGCCAACATGGACGACGACATCGTCAGGACGAATGCGACGAACTTGAGCACAGCGATCGCCAGGTTGGCACTCAATGCCGCCACGATTGCCTTGGTACCGCCATTTGCAGCCACGGAGGCTCCACCTCTTCTTCAATTCAGGGGATGTGAGTGAAAGGCACGAACAGACCGCGAGGTCGCGTTCCTGCAAGCAATACCGTACCTGCAGCGGGAGTGTCAGGAGGCTTGCTGCGAGCGTGCGCTGGCGTAGAGGCAAACCGTGGCTGCTGTGCCAAGGTTCAGGCTTTCCGCCGAACCGTAGACGGGCACTGCGACACGATGGTCGGCAAGGGCAAGCTCGGAGTCTGAAAGTCCTTGCGCCTCGTTGCCGAACAGCCAGGCGGTCGGGGCTTCAAGGGCGTAGGCGGAAGTCGCTGCTGACGCACCCAGGCGGCGCGCCGCGTTCTCGTCCTGAAGTTTGTCCAGGTTGAGGGTGCCGTAACCGTCCGCTGCGAGGATCCCGATGCCGCGCTCCTTGCAGCCGGCCACGAGTTCCCCGACGTCCGCACCCAACACAACCGGTAAGTGGAAGAGCGAACCTGCCGTGGACCGCACAGCCTTCGGGTTGTAAATGTCAACGCTGGAGGCCGTCAGGACCACGGCATCCGCCCCGGCGGCATCAGCGGCCCGAAGCACCGTGCCCGCGTTGCCGGGGTCGCGCACCTGGCACATGACGGCAATCAGCCGCGGCCCGGCGTCGAGCACTGATTCAAGGCTGACGTCCACAAAGCTGCAGACGGCCACAATCCCTTGGGGATTGACGGTGTCCGCCATGGCGGCCAGGACATCATCGTTCGCCAGCCGCAAGGCAACGCCGTCGGCGAGTTCGGCGAGTTCAGGGAGCCGGTCAAGGCAGCTTTCGCTCGCGAACACTTCGTGTACGACGCCGGACTCCCCGCCGCGGTCCGCTCCCGGTGCAGGACCAGCGCCTCGCGAACGGCCTGGGGCCTTCCGCGAGGAACCGCCCGCGCTTTAAACGGGCCGGGCGCCCTGCAAGCTTTGCGACATCCCTGACCCGATCGGCTCGGGGGTTGGACATCGGAAGTTCTTGCGGGCGCCCGGTTTCGTTCATATAAAGAACTTTAGTGGCAGTTGCGACTAGTTCTTGATCTGCTGGCGGGCTTCGCCACCGGCAGGCTCAAAGCCTGCAGCCTTTGCGGCCTCAACGGTGGAGAACCAGTACTCGGCAACAGTCACGTCGTACCAGGTGGAACCCGGAACGTGGTACTTGTTGGACTCGGCGTTGCCCTTGATGGCGTGGCCTTCCGGTGCGGCTTCGCCCTCAACGGCGACAACAGCGCCTTCGATGGCCGGCTTCTCGGAAGCAGAGGCCTTGACGGCGGTAGCGGTCTTCGCAGCCGGAGCAGCCTTGGCGGCAGCCTTCGGAGCGGCCTCGGCCTTGGCGGCCGGAGCGGAAGTGTCGGCAGGCAGGGAGTCCTTGGCAACCTTGACCAGCGCGGCGAAAGCGTTGGCGTCGGAAACAGCCAGCTCTGCCAGCATGCGGCGGTCAACCTCGACCTCAGCGGCCTTCAGGCCCTGGATCAGACGGTTGTAGGTCAGGCCGTTGGCGCGGGATGCAGCGTTGATGCGCTGGATCCAGAGGCGACGGAAGTCACCCTTCTTCTTGCGGCGGTCGCCGTAGCTGTACACAAACGAGTGCAGCAGCTGCTCTTTTGCCTTGCGGTACAGGCGAGACCGCTGACCGCGGTAACCCTTGGCCCGTTCAAGGACAACCCGACGCTTCTTGTGGGCGTTTACCGCCCGCTTCACACGTGCCACGTGCGTACTCCTTCAAAATTCTTATCCCAAGCTGCTACTGCCGGAAACCCGGCCGGCCTGAGAAGGCTTTGGTGTAGTCGGCGGCTACCGGATGGCAGCAACCAGAAAACTTGGAACTTAGACGCCGAGCATCTTCTTGATGACCTTGGCATCGCCCTTGAAGACGATCTTGTCGCCGGCAAGGCGACGGGTCAGGGTGGAGGACTTGTGCTCCAGGTAGTGGCGCCGGTTGGCCTGCTGACGCTTCAGCTTGCCGGTGCCGGTCAGCTTGAAGCGCTTCTTAGCACCACTGTGGGTCTTCATCTTCGGCATGGGAACCGATCTCCTTACGTGTCCGCAGACTGGGTCTGCAGTTCTTTCGTGCAGCCACCCCATAGGGGGCGGCTGCTGCTTTCGTGCCGGGCGGAGGAATGCCTCCTGCGGCGTGACTAGTTGGTCTTGCGTGCCGCTGGCTTCGGAGCGGCCTTGGGGGCTGCCGGCCGAGCTGCAGGCTTCGGAACCGCGGGCTTCGCCATCGGTTTCGGTACTGGTGTGGCAGCAGGCTTGGGGGCAGCCGGCACAACAGGCTTCGAAGCTGCCTGCTCAGGTGCCTTTGCCGGTGCCGGTGCCTTTGCGGGCGCCGGCGCGACAACGGGAGCTGCTTCAACCGCGGGAGCCTTTTCGACAACTGGAGCTGCTTCAACTACAGGAGCTGCTTCAACTACAGGAGCCTTCTCGACAACCGGAGCTGCTTCAACCACGGGAGCCTCTTCGACAACCGTTTCCTCAGCGACCGGAGTCTCTTCGACTTCAGCGGCCTCCGCCTCAACGGCTTCCGATACGGTCTCCTCGGCCTGGGTTTCCTCGGCCTGGGCCAGGAGTTCCGCCGGCAGCAAGTCCGCGAGTGACTGGGTCAGGGGAGCATCCTCGCCTGAAACGTCAATCCGGCCTGCGGCCTTGGCTTCATTCTGGGCCTTGGCCTCTGCACGCTGCGCCGCGCGGCGGGCCTCGGCCTTGGCCTCGGCCTTGTTTTTCAGCGGACCGATCACCATGACCATGTTGCGGCCATCGATGCGCGGGCTGGACTCAATCACGCCGACTTCGGCAACGTCCTCAGCGAAGCGCTGCAACAGGCGGATGCCCATTTCAGGGCGCTGCTGCTCACGTCCGCGGAACTGGATCATGGCTTTCACCTTGTCACCGGCACCCAGGAAGCGAAGCGCGTGGCCGCGCTTGGTCTCGTAGTCGTGGGTATCGATCTTCAGGCGGAAGCGGATTTCCTTGAGGACCGTGTTGGTCTGGTTCTTGCGGGCCTCACGGGCTTTAACAGCGGCTTCGTACTTGTACTTGCCGAAGTCCATCAGCTTGCACACCGGAGGCTTCGCCTGCGGTGCAACTTCAACGAGATCCAGGTCAGCCTCGGCAGCCAGACGCAGGGCGTCCTCAATACGGACGATTCCAACCTGTTCGCCGGCAGGGCCGACCAAACGCACCTCGGGGACGCGGATACGCTCATTGATTCTTGGCTCGCTAATGTCAAAGCTCCTGTTGTTGTGATGAGTATTCCACCGGCAAATAGAGAAGGCCCCCAATTGCTGGCGCAATCGAAGGCCTCGAAGATCGGAAACGGCCCCTCAAGGGAGGCGTTCGCACCATCCAAGGCTGACCTTGAACGGTGTCCGACCAGGTACCCGGCAACTTACATCCCCGAAGGGAAACGGCTGACGCGGGTGGGAGAGAACTCCGCTTGCAAACTGAAAATCAATTCTACAGAAATCGGCAACCAACCGCACATTAACGGTGGGTGGCCGAGCGCTGCGTGAGCCATGGAAAATGGCAACTTCCAGTCGGTCTGTGACAAGCTTACCAGCATGAGCACTTCAGACAGCAATTCCCTCGACCACGAGCCCGCCGGCACTGGTGCCGGAGTAAGCCAGCAGATCCGCGACATTTCGGAAGTTCCGGCTGTTGAGGTCATCACCACCGGCGCCGTTCACCTCATGAGCGCGGCAGCCGTCAAAGTGGGCTTGGCCGACGACCCCGAGGCCGAAGAGCTCAAGGACCTGGACGAGGCCCGCAAGCTGATCACCGCCTTGGCCGGACTCGTCACCGCCGCAGCACCGGAAATCGGTTCGCAGCACGCCGGCCCCTTGCGCGACGGCCTCCGCTCCCTACAGCTTGCGTTCCGCGAGGCGTCCCTGATCCCGGACGAGCCGGGCAAGGGCCCGGGCGAAAAGTTCACCGGCCCGGTCAACTGATCCGGACTATCTGTACGACCGCGACGGCGGGCTGGCCCTTTGGCCAGCCCGCCGTCGTCGTTTGGCGGCTTAGGCGCGACTCAGGTGGCGGGGTCTCCCGCGCCCGTCTGGGTGATGGTCATGCTCCGGCGCCGACGCAGCTGGAGGAACAACCCGGCAAGGCACAACACCACTCCCGCCGTCCCGATGGCGACGAAGCCGGCCCACGGCCCCACGCCGTCGATGAAGAGGCCCGCGACGGGCGAACCGAAAGCCACGCCTGCAGTGAGGGCCGAGCCGTACCAGCCCATGGCCTCGCCGCGCCGCTCCTCATCCACGATGTCGGCGACCTTTTCCGACGCCGCGGACAGCACCGGCGCGCAGAGCAGGCCGGGAAGCAGAGACAACAATGCAAGGGTCCACGTGTCCCCGGCGAAGCCCATCGGGATGGTCAATGCCGCCATTCCCAGCAGGAGCAGGATGGGCGAGACGGCCGGTGCATGGCGCCGTAGATGAGCCCGCCGACTACCGATGAGGCGCACCAGAAGAAGAAGACAGTTCCGATCTCGCTCTCGTGCCCGCCGCGCTGCAACACCGCGACGATTCCGACGTCGGTGCCGCTCAGGACCATTCCGGATCCTGCGGCGACGGCGAACACGGCGGCTACCGCCGCGGTGAACCATGTGAAGTTCCGGGCCATCTTTCCCCGCAACCCGGAAGGTTGCGACACTGTCGGAGCCATCTCCGAAGCCGCCTCCTGAAGATGGGCCGGAGCCGATGCCACCACCGCGGCTTCGGCCGCATGAAGCTCATCGGCATCCCGGTCAGCCGTCTGGCCGGCGTCCAGGACGCCCTCGCTGCGGGTGGGCGGGTTGAACCAGAGAAGGAAGAGCCCGGCGGCCGACGTGCACACACCCACGATGGTCAGGCCGAGTGCCGTGAACCCGCTGGTAGCCACGACCGCGCCCACCGCGGGGCCGATCATGAAGACCACTTCGGTGCCAATGGAGTCCAGCGCATAGGCCGAACGCCGCTGCTCGCCGTCAACCAGCACCCCCAGGGACTGGCGGATGACGCTGAAGATGGGCAGCGTCAACAGGCCCCCGACGAAGACAAGTGGGAGGATCCATTCGTAGCTGACGTGCGGCACCACGGACCAAATCACCAACTCAGACACAACGGAAGGAATAAGCGCCTTGCGCAGGCCGACAGTGTCCACGCGCCGCCCCGCCACGGAGCGCCGATCGCGATGCCGATGGTGAATACCGCCGCGGCAGCACCGGCGGCGGCATATCCCTTGCCCAAAGTCAGCACGATGTGCAGGGTGAGCAGGACTCCCGCTGCCGAGTGCGGTATGCGGGCCACCATGCCCACCAGCAGGAGACGCCGCACGGACGTGATGGACAGCATCTCCCGGTAGAGAGAGAAATTCACGAGCTCATCCTCTGTTCTGCCGAGGGCAGGACAAGGACGTTCCCCCTGTGCCTTCGGCTACTGTGCCGCCCGCTGCAAGCTGACCTCGATCGAGTCAACCCGCTCGGCGAACAATTCGTTCTGCGCCCAACGCCCGTTCAGTCCGGAGACGAGATCCTGCACCGCGGCGGCGTCCAGGCCGTCTTCGAGGTACAGCACCACGCGCAATTCGGGCCCGGGTCCCCGCCGGCCATGGCCGATCCGTCAGCCGTGCGCGACGCCATTCCAGATCCGGCCGCACCTCCAGGCGCCGCACGGCCGGGTACATCCCTGCCAGGGAATTGAGAGCAGACTCCAGTTCATCATCAAGGTACGACGGCGTCCAGTCGCGCTGCTGTGCCAGTGACCACATGGCAGGCCGGCGGACGACGAAGGTGACATCCGAACCGGGATCCAGGACGAGCAGCTGGGCTCCTTCGGAGACGGCAGACAGGGCCGCCCGGGCCGCATAAACAGCGACGGGACGGGCCTGCGGATGCCAGGCTTCAAGGGCGGCCGCCGACGTGAACACCGGCATGGCCGTGCGGCCATCCGGCGCCTTCAATGTCACGAGCGCCATGTCGGCCTGCTTGTCCGCATGGAGTCCGTCCACGCCCTCGGCTTCCTCAGCGAGCTGGGCCACCACCGGGACGAACACCCTCGCCGTTGCCAACGAAGCCACCACACCGGCCTCGCTGCCGGTTCCGGCGAGCAGAGCCGCGACGGCGGCGAGGTATCCGGCGTCGGCCGTTCCGTCGTCGTCCTCGAAATTATGGATCTTTGCGGCGTCGCCGCTCAGGTCGCGGCCTGCCCAGGGCTGGCCGGCAGAATCGCCTGCGCCGCCAGCACCTGCCAGGGCCGCAGCGATGTGCCCGGGCAACTGCCGGGTGCCGGAGTCGAAGCCTGGTCAGCTGCCGGGAACTGTGGATCGTGAGACATCAGCGGCGGCCGGCGACGTCCAGCGCTTCCGGGAGCGTAAAGGCACCGGCATACAGCGCCTTGCCGACGATCGCTCCTTCGACCCCAAGCGGTACGAGCTCCCGCAGGACGCGCAGGTCCTCAAGGCTGGAGATGCCGCCCGACGCGACAACTGGCTTGCCGGTCTTTTCGACCATCTGGCGCAACAGCTCGACGTTGGGTCCCTGCAGTGTCCCGTCCTTCGTGACGTCGGTGACCACGTAGCGGGCGCAGCCGGCATCCTCAAGGCGGGCCAGCACCTCCCAGAGGTCCCCGCCTTCCTTGGTCCAGCCCCGGCCTGCGAGCGTCGTTCCACGGACGTCGAGCCCGACGGCGATCTTGTCACCGAAGCGGTCGATGGCCCGGCGGGTCCATTCCGGATTCTCCAGCGCGGCGGTTCCGAGGTTCACGCGGGCGACGCCGAGCTCAAGCGCGCGCTCAAGGGATTCGTCGTCGCGCAGTCCGCCGGACAGCTCCACCTTGACGTTCAGCTGCGAGACGACCTCGCTGATGAGGCCGGCGTTGTTGCCGCGTCCGAACGCCGCGTCAAGGTCCACCATGTGCACCCACTCGGCTCCGGCGTTCTGCCAGTTCAGCGCCGCTTCCAGCGGGGTGCCGTAACTGGTCTCGGAGCCGGCTTCTCCCTGAAGGAGACGAACGGCCTGGCCGTCCACGATGTCGACGGCGGGCAGGAGTTCCAGAACGGGCAGTTCGGAGGCGGTGGTCATTGAAGTCCTCGGTGTTGTGGGACGGGCGTCAGTTGCCCGGCAACTTATTTTGCAGGCAAAGTGAAGAGGTAGGCGGCTAGCAGAGCCAAGCCAGCGAGTACGTAGAACGAAATGGAGACCCAGGCGGGGCGTTTCTGCTGGTGGAAGGAGATTCCGCCGCCAACCAGCAGCCCGGCCGCGCCCATGAAGATAACGGACCACATATCAGGCAGCGCCTCCGGCCTCGGTCGGCTGCGGCTGGGTTTTTGCTTGCGGGCGCAAACCCTCAACCCAGTTGCGCAGGAGCCGGGCTCCTGCGTCGCCCGACTTCTCGGGGTGGAATTGCGTGGCACACAACGGTCCGTTTTCCACGGCGGCGATAAAGGGGCGCCGTGTTCGGACCACGTCACCTTCGGCGGAGCCATGCGGGGCTGGACAACGTCGAATTCCACTTCTGTACGCCATACGAGTGCACAAAATAGAAGCGTTCGTGCTCGACGCCGGCGAACAGCTTCGAGCCTTCCGGCACGTCCACAGTGTTCCAGCCCATGTGCGGCACAACGGGGCAGGCAGGAGTTCCACTTTGCCGGGCCACTCGCCCATGCCTTCGGCCTCGGTACCGTGCTCCACTCCGGCCTCGAACAGGACCTGGAGCCCTACGCAGATACCCAGGACTGGCCGGCCTCCGGCAACGCGACGGCCGATCATCCGGATCGCGTCCACTGCCTTGAGTTCACGCATCACCGTTTCGAAGGCGCCGACGCCGGGGACCAGGAGACCGTCGGCGTTCAGGACGTCTTCGGGTTTGGCGCTCAACGTGACTGCCGCTCCGGCACGCTCAAGCGCGCGGACCGCCGAGCGGACGTTGCCCGAGCCGTAGTCAAGGACCGTTACGGTCGGCTTTCCCTCGGGCGAGACGATGCGGCTGGCAGCCTTCGGATCGACCACAGCGCCGTCCTTGAGGATCTGCCCACTCACAAGGCACCCTTGGTGGACGGAATGCCTTCGACACGGGGGTCGGACTCGACGGCGGAACGGAGTGCACGGGCAAAGGCCTTGAACTGGGCCTCCACGATGTGGTGCGGATCCCGGCCGGCCAGGACATTCATGTGGAGGCAGATACCGGCGTGCAAGGTGATGGCCTCAAAGACGTGGCGGGTCAGCGAACCGGTGAAGTGTCCACCGATCAGGTGGTATTCCTGCCCTGCGGGCTCACCGCCGTGGACCAGGTAAGGACGTCCGGAGACGTCGACGACGGCGTGGGCCAATGCTTCATCCAACGGGACCGTGGCCTCGCCGAAGCGACGGATCCCTGCTTTGTTACCCAAGGCTGTGCGCAGGACCTCGCCGAAGGTAATGGCAACGTCCTCCACGGTGTGGTGGGCGTCGATGTGGGTGTCTCCGCTCGCCTTGACGGTCATGTCGATGAGCGAATGCTTGCAGAGCGCCGTCAGCATGTGGTCATAGAACGGCACCGAGGTGCTGATATCCGAGACGCCCGTGCCGTCGAGGTTGATTTCAACCAGGACGGAGGATTCGCTGGTGGTGCGTTCCATGCGTGCTGTCCGGGCGGCCGCCGTGCTGGCGCCGTTTTCGCTCATCGATATGTCCTTAGGAGGAAGGAGTGGTGGGACTTGTTCAAGTCTAGGCCGGTGCGGAGACCTGGCCGTCCAGCAAGGCTTCGAGCGCCTTGAGGAATGCAGTGGTTTCAGGCTCCGTGCCGGCGGTGACGCGGAGGTGGCCCGGGATGCCGACGTCGCGGATCAGGACTCCGCGCTCCAGCAGGCCTTGCCACAGGGCGTGGGGATTCTCGATTCCGCCGAAAAATACGTAGTTCGAATCGGAGGCGGCCGGCTTGAAGCCCATGCGGGTCAACTCGCTGACAATGCGATCGCGCTGGACCTTGATGTCCTCGACGTCCGCCATGAGGGCTTCGCGGTGACGGAGGGCCGCCAGGGCGGTCGCCTGCGTGATGGCGGAGAGGTGGTACGGAAGGCGTACCAGACGGATCGCGTCGGCGACCTCGGGGGCAGCTGCCATGTAGCCGATGCGCGCACCGGCGAGGGCGAACGCCTTGCTCATGGTCCGGGACACAATAAGGCGCTCCCGGCCGGGGAGGAGCGTCAACGCGCTTGGCGTGTTGTCGTGGGCGAACTCGTGGTAGGCCTCGTCCACGATCACCACGGTCCGGCTCGCCTCGCCGGCGTCGTACACGGCTTCGACAACGTCCAGGCCAAGTCCCGTGCCGGTGGGGTTGTTCGGGGAGCAAAGGAACACGACATTCGGCTTGAGTTCACGGACCTGCGCGGCCGCCGAGGCCGCATCGAGGCCATAGTCTTCAGCGCGAACACCAGCGATGTATGCAGTGTCTGTTCCGCTCGCGAGCAAAGGGTACATGGAGTACGTCGGCGGGAAACCGAGCGCGGACCTGCCCGGGCCGCCGAAGACCTGGAGGATCTGCTGGAGTACTTCATTGGAGCCGTTGGCTGCCCAGATGTTCTCGGCCGAAAGGTCGTGGCCAAGGTATTCCGCAAGGGCCTCGCGCAATTCGGTGAACTCGCGGTCCGGGTAGCGGTTCAGTCCGGTGGCGGCTGCCGCGACCGCTTCGGTGATGGCCGCCTGGACGTCCGCTGGGACGCCATGCGTGTTTTCGTTGACGTTGAGCAAAATCGGAACATCAAGCTGCGGCGCGCCATAGGGGCTCAGGCCGCGAAGGTTGGTCCGGAGGGGAAGTCGGTCAAGTCGCTCAAGCTGGTCACTCACCATGACAGTTTAAGGTGCCGCGGCGGATGCCCTGAAACTGTGACGGCACGGAGACCGTCCAGGGGCCGGGCAACCCGGTCCAAGTTGCCGCTAAGTCGAAGGAATGAACAGCTGCTGGCCGGGCACGATGTGGCCGTCCTGGAGGTTGTTCAGCTGGATGATCTCCGCAACGACGTCGCGTGGATCGCGGGATGGTGCGGCGCTTCCCGCAATCCCCACAAGGACTGGCCCACTTGTACCGTGACGCTCGTGCTGGAGGTGGGCTGCAGTTCAGCGGCGGAATCAGCAGCCTTGGCCGGCGAATTCAGGAATCCCGCCAGGCTAAGGAGCGCTGCAACCAGGAGCATGGCCGGGACGCCGAAGAAGACCATGCGGCCCCTGCGGGTCAGGCGGAGCCGGCCCGCCGGCGCACCGTGGCCGGGTGTGTGGGTGATGGTGATTGCGGACATGAGCTGAGCCCTTCTGAACAATGCCGCGTTCCGGAATCTCTGGTTGCGGCTGCCAATTCTTGCCTTCATTCAGTGCTTGCAGGACGGTTGTTCGTTGTTGTCTTCGAACGATTCGGGCGAACACCCGGACCCCGCACCACTTTTATAGAACACATATTCGAACCTTGCTATGACATTTTTAGCACTTATCAACGAACGATGTCGAGACTCGCTAGAACAAATGTTTGATAAACGCCTGCGCCTGCCCTACGTTTGAGTGAAGGAACGAGCACTGAATCAGTGCAACAGGAGGGTCTGACATTTCAGGCCGACAGTCCGGCAAGCCCCTCAGGGCCGCGCGGACGGAACGGAAGGGTGTTGGCGAACATGGCAGCGAAAGCCACTGGCAGCGGGTCGGCCTCAGCGCGGAGCCAGCAGCCGCAGAAGGCCCCCAAGAGCCTGACCGTCCGCCAGAAGAAAATCCTGGAGACCATCCAACGTTCAGTGAACGATCACGGGTATCCGCCGTCGATGCGCGAAATCGGAGACACGGTCGGCTTGGCCAGCTTGTCCAGCGTCACCCACCAGTTGTCGCAGCTCGAGAAGCTCGGTTATCTTCGCCGAGATCCCAAGCGTCCACGCGCCATGGAAGTCCTCATGCCGTTGACCCTGGACGGTGGCTCCGTCATCCCCGGCGTTGAAGCGCCGGCGAAACTCCGCAGCGCCGGCGGCCTGGCCGTCACGGAACTCGCGAGTGCCAGTGACACGGCCATGGTTCCCCTCGTCGGGCGCATTGCTGCCGGTGGGCCCATCCTGGCCGACCAGACCGTTGAGGACGTCCTGCCTCTGCCCGGCAATTGGTAGGCCATGGCGAGCTCTTCATGCTCAAGGTCGCCGGTGATTCCATGATCGACGCCGCTATCTGCGATGGAGACTGGGTGGTAGTGCGGCGTCAAAACGACGCACTCAACGGCGACATCGTGGCCGCACTCCTGGACGACGAAGCCACCGTCAAGACCTTCCGGCAGCGCGACGGCCACACGTGGCTGCTCCCGCAGAACACGCAGTACGAACCCATCCTGGGCGACCATGCCACCATCATGGGCAAAGTCGTCTCGGTCCTGCGCTCACTCTAGGACGCACTCGCTCTAAGGCACCCTCACCCGAGGGCCCCTGCCTTAGGCCGTGGCCGACTCGGCGTAAAGACGTTCGAGGCACCGCGCACCACTGAACGGTCCGTGGTGGGCCAGAAGGGCGGCAACGCTGCCCTGAGGAAGTTGCCGTAGCGCTCCGTCGAAAGCCGTGAATCCAGTACTGCCACGACCCCTTGTCCCCCGTTGAACGGATGAGGCGGCCGGCCCCTTGTGCCAGCCGAATGGCCGCGTGCGTTGCAGACACTGCCATGAAACCGTTGCCCCCGGCCTGGGCGACCGCGCGGGACCGTGCCGTCATCAGGGGATCGTCCGGGCGAGGGAACGGGATCCGGTCAATCACGACCAGCCGGCATGAACCGCCGGGAACGTCGACGCCCTGCCAGAGGGACATGGTGCCGAACAGGCAGGTGTCCTCCTCCTCGGCAAACTGCCTGACCAGCGCGGCCATGGTCGATTCTCCCTGGCACAGGATGTCCACATCCAGGCGCGACCGCATCGCTTCCGCGGCGTCCTCAGCCGCACGACGGGAAGAGAACAGGCACAAAGCTCCGCCGTGCGAGGCCTTGATGAGCTCTTCAAGTTCGTCCAACGCTTCGGGCGAGGTGCCGCGACCAGGCTTGGGAAGGTGCTTGGCGACGTACAGCATGCCCTGCTTCGGGTAGTCGAAGGGCGAGCCGACATCCACGCCCGTCCAGCTGGGGGCGCCCTGGCCAGTCAAGCCCAGCCCTCCGGCTGTGGCCTCGAATGCAGACCCGATAGCCAAAGTGGCAGAGGTCAACACCACGGTATGGCCCGCGAAGAGCCCTTCGCGGAGGCGTCCGGCGACGCTGAGCGGCGCGATGTTGATGAGCGCCGGCGAGTCCTCGTCGGGGGCCGTGTAGCCCTGCTGGGGATCGAAGCTGCTGTTCCGGGAGAGCCACACGACTTCCCTGTTTTCCCGGGCGGAGAGCAGCCGTTCGCACAACTCGAGGATCAGCATGAGCCGTGAGCGCGCGAGCTGACGTCCGCCGTCGACCGCGTTGGACGAATCCCCCTTCGAATCGGAAAGCGCCGCACGGCACGCTTCCCGGAGCTGGTCCACGCCATCAAGTTGTTCGTCATTGAGCCCGTTGGGCAAGAGGCCGGACGGCGCTCCCATGATCGCGAGTTCCAAACGATCAGCGGCGGCGTTCAGCGCGTCCACGGTGATGGCCGTGTGTTTGCGGGCGCTGGAGGCCGCGGCATGGATCATCGCCACGGACAGCTGCCCGGACACGGCACCGGTCACACGGTCCTGGAGCTCGTGTGCTTCGTCCACCACCACGACGTCGTATTCGGGCAGGACGGCCAGCCCTTCAAAGGCGCTGACGGCGAGCATCGCGTGGTTGGTGACCACGACGTCGGACTCCGCGGCGCGGTGGCGGGCGAGCTCGCTGAAGCACTCCTCGGCCATCGGACACTTTTGCGCTCCGAGGCACTCCATGGACGTGACGGATACCTGGCGCCAGGCCCGGTCCGTCACGCCCGGCATGAGTTCGTCGCGGTCCCCCGTCGTGGTCTTCGCCGCCCATTCACGCAGCCGCACGACTTCCTTGCCAAGCTGCGAGGCAGGCCCGCCGATGGCTGCGGCCAGATGCGGAACGCTGGTGTCCTCGCCAAGGGAGAACAGCTGCCCTCAGCCGGTTCCTCGCTGGGGAACCCGCCCTCCAGCTTGTGCCGGCAGACATAGTTGGCCCGGCCTTTGACCAGGGCGATGCTGACCGGGCGGTCCAGCTCCGGATTGATGGTTTCCAGGAGCCGGGGCAGATCCCGGCCCACGATCTGCGTCTGCAGGGCCAAGGTGGCCGTGGACACGAGCGTGGGCTTGTTGCTCTCCATCGAGTGCGCAATCAACGGAATCAGGTACGCAAGGGACTTGCCAGTGCCAGTGCCCGCCTGGACCAGGAGGTGTTCGCCGGTCTCGATCGCCCGCGCCACCTGCCTGGCCATCTGGTGCTGGCCCGTGCGGTTTTGGCCTCCCATGCCGGCAACGGCTTTGTCCAGGAGTTCGAGGGCGGTCCGTTCCCCACGGTTTCGCCGCGCTCCCCCGCCTCTGGATCAACCATTGCTGACGAACGACTCCAACTCGGCTGCCAGGTTCTCGTGGACCATGGCCACCACGCGGGTGCCTTCCTCCTCATGCTCAAGGCTGAGGATTTCGGCGTCGGTGTTGTGCAGCTTGTTGATGAGCTCGCCGCGGTTGTACGGAATCAGGACTTCAAGGCGCACGCCAGGGCGCGGAATAGCCTCGCTGATAGCCCCGAGGAGCTCGGCAATGCCCTGCCCGGTGCGGGTGGACACGACGACGTGGCGTGGCTCTTTTTGCTTGAGCCGCTCAATGACGAACGGATCAGCGGCGTCCGCCTTGTTCAGGACGATGATCTCCGGGATCTTCCGGGCATCCACTTCGCTGAACACCGTGCGGACGGCCGCGATCTGGCCTTCCGGATCGGGATGCGAAACGTCCACCACGTGGAGGATCAGATCGGCGTCGGCCACTTCTTCCAGCGTGGAGCGGAAAGCCTCCACGAGCTGGGTGGGCAGCGAACGCACGAAGCCGACGGTGTCCGAGAGCGTGTAGCCGATTCCGTCAGGGGTCTGGGCCTTGCGCACCGTCGGATCCAGGGTGGCGAACAACGCGTTCTCCACGAGGACACCGGCATCCGTCAGGCGGTTGAGCAGTGACGACTTTCCGGCGTTCGTGTAACCGGCGATGGCAACCGAAGGAACGGCATTACGACGGCGGTTGGCCCGCTTGGTCTCGCGCGATGGCTTCATGGCGGCGATTTCGCGCCGCAGCTTGGCCATGCGTGTGCGGATTCGGCGGCGGTCCAGTTCGATCTTGGTTTCACCAGGACCACGGGAACCCATGCCGGCACCCGCGCCACCCACCTGGCCACCGGCCTGGCGGGACATGGAATCGCCCCAACCACGCAAGCGCGGCAACAGGTATTCCAACTGTGCGAGCTCAACCTGGGCCTTGCCCTCGCGGCTCTTGGCATGCTGCGCGAAGATGTCGAGGATCAACGTGGTGCGGTCCACCACCTTGACCTTGACGATGTCTTCAAGGCCGCGCCGCTGGGATGGCGCCAGTTCGGCGTCGACCACCACGGTATCGGCTCCTGTGGACATCACGATGTCCTTGAGCTCCATGGCTTTGCCTGAGCCAAGGAAGGTGCCGGGGTCCGGTTTCATGCGGCGCTGGACGATGCCGTCCAAGACTTCCGAGCCGGCGGTTTCGGCCAAGGCGGCGAGCTCCCTCAGGGAATTCTCGGCGTCGGCCAGGGTGCCTTCGGTCCAGAGGCCTGCCAGCACGACGCGCTCAAGGCGCAGCTGCCGGTATTCGACCTCGGTAACATCTTCAAGTTCCGTGGACAGCCCGGCGGTACGGCGCAGGGCCCGGCGTTCGGCCAGGTCCTCTTGATCGCCGTCGTAGATGCTGTGTTCTTCGTCCAGGCGGGAAATTGCCTGGGCTTTGCCAAACACGCCCCGGGGTTCGTCGCGGTCCTGAACTATGGCAGGTGCGTCCTTGGAGAGAATCCGGTCGATGACAGCCTGGATTTCTTCAGGACTCATGTCCTGGGCGTCGGAATCGGGTCCGGTGTTCTTCTGCGTGGTCATGGTCTCCTTTTAGGGGGTTCGGCACTTCCAGAATAGTGCCGATTCGTCTCTTGTGGCGCGGAATTCGCGCAGGGCTGATGCCTGGCAAGCCTCTGCCGATGGCCTGGGGTCTCCAACCGGACGGCTGCGCGGATTGCGAACACAGATCCCAGGGGCGGGAGGGGACGATCTGCTGAGTGTCCAAGCGTCAAGAACGGCCTCTGGAACGGACATGCCAAGGCGGAATGGCGCTGCACATAATGCAGGCCTGCGTCGCGGGCGGTGCCGGCTACACGGAGTCGGTTACTCGGAGATCAAGAACATGCGAACCACGCTATCAGACCTCGTCAAGCCCGGGCCGGGGCAGTTTGGAGCAGTGCGCGGTTTCCCTTGCCCGCTGCTGGCCACTAATCTGGCAAGCTATGGAGTCTGCTCACTATTTCAGCGCACAGCCCGCGGGGCGTTCACCCGCAAGCCCTCACGGTGGAACTGGCCGGCGCGACCCGCCGGCTCCAGACATCGGGCGGTATCTTCAGCCCCGACGGGATCGACAAGGGAACCGCGATCCTTCTCTCCGAGGTTCCACCGCCGGCGCCGCAGGGAAACCTGTTGGACATCGGCTGCGGCTGGGTCCCATTGCGTTGACCATGGGGCTCATGGCGCCGCACGCTCAGGTCCACGCCGTCGACGTCAACGAACGCTGCGTCACCTTGACCAACGAGAACGCCGCACTCCTGGAGCTCGGGAATGTCACCGCGAGCCTGCCCGACGAGGTCGATCCCGCCGTGACGTTCGACACTATCTGGTCAAACCCGCCCATCCGTATCGGCAAGGATGAACTCCACAGCCTGCTGCTCACCTGGCTGCCGCGGCTCGCTCCGGGTGGAAACGCCTGGCTCGTGGTGCAGAAGAACCTTGGCGCGGACTCGCTTCAGCGCTGGCTGGCCGATACCCTCGATGGTTCCTTCGCGGTGTCCCGGGAAAGCACGTCGAAATCCTTCCGCGTCCTGCGGGTCAGGAAAGCGTCCCGCTAGCGACAATCACGGCGGGGCCGCTGAGCTCCACGTGTTCGCGGCCGCTTTCTCCGGGGAAGAACCGCACGCCGACGACGCCGCCCGGCACGTTGACGCGCCACGTGTCGGGAGCACCTTCCCCGGCCCAGTGCCGGATGGCGACGGCGGCCGCGCAGGCGCCGGTGCCGCACGATTGGGTCTCGCCGACGCCGCGTTCGTGCACTCGCATCGTGATGTTGCCTACGCCTTCGTGGACGAGGGGCTCAGCGGGAACCACGAATTCGACGTTGGTGCCGTTGGCCGGCTTGGGATCGACGACGGGCGCCTTGAAGAGCTGCGTGGATTTGAGTTCTGAAAGTTCGGCCAACGCCACCACAGTGTGCGGATTGCCCATGCTGACAGAGAGGGCAGGCCGGGCCACTTCGAGTCCGTCGGCGCTGACGAGGGAGTCCATGGCCTTGCTGGTGGCATCCTTGGGGAAAATGAACTCCCACGGACCCATGTCCACCGCATAGCCCTCAGCGGTCCGGACAATCTTCTTGATGCCGCCGCGCGTTCCGATGGTCAGGGATTCACCGGCGTTGAGGGTGACAAGTCCTTGCTCGATCAGGAATTGGACGAAGACGCGGACTCCGTTGCCGCACATTTCGGACAACGAGCCGTCGCCGTTGCGGTAGTCCATGAACCACTCGGCAGCGGAATCCGCTTCGAGCAGCTGGAGGCCTTCGGGCAGGAATCGTGAAGGGACTGCCCGGATGAGCCCGTCCCCACCAATGCCCAGGTGGCGGTTGCAGAGCGCTGCGACCTGCTCCGGAGAGATCTGGTGTGCGTCTTCGGGGTCCGCAATGAGGACGAAGTCGTTGCCCGTACCGTGCCCTTGGAGAAGGCCAGCCCGTGAAGACCGGAGGCGGGTACGGAACCGCCGGCAGCGGCAGGCTGCGGGGCGGAAAATGCAAGGGTTTCATCCATGGCTCAAGGCTACCTGTACTGGGGGTTGCGCCTAAATCACCGACGCCGGACTCGCGCAGATTTCTGCGGCTTTGGCCACCAAATCCGTATCCTGCCAGTCCAGCCAGTGGATCCGGGGGTCCGCCCGGAACCACGTGAGTTGGCGCCGGGCGAATTGCCGGGTGGCTACGATGGTTTCTTCGGCCGCGGCAGCTGTGTCGGATTCGCCGTCGAGGACCTTCAGGAACTGCGCGTATCCGAGCGCCCGCGATGCCGTCTTGCCTTGCCGCAGTCCGACGGCGTCCAGCCGCGCGACCTCTTCAAGAAGTCCCGCGTCGACCATCTTCAGCACGCGCTCGGCCAAACGCTCGCGCAGCACTCCGCGGTCGACGTCGAGCCCTATCTGCACGGCCGGCTGGAAGTACTCGCGCTGCGGCATGAAGGAGCTGAACGGGCGGCCGGTGAGCTCGAAGACTTCCAGCGCGCGGATGACGCGGCGGGCGTCGCCGAGCCTGCCGGCGGACACGGGGTCGATGCGTTGGAGGCGTTCCTGGAGGCTTGGAAGACCGGAGGTTTCGTGCTCCTGCTCCAGCCGCTGCCGCACGCCGGGGTCCGTGCCGGGAAATTCCAGGACATCCAAGGCTGCGCGGACGTAGAGGCCGGAGCCGCCCACCAGGATGGCGCGCTTGCCTCGGCCATGGATATCACGGATGGCGGCGCGGCAGTCGGCCTGGAAAGCGGAGACGCTGGCTTCCTCGGTGACATCCATCGTGTCCAGGAGGTGGTGGGGCACTCCCCTGCGTTCGGCGACGGTGATCTTGGCCGTGCCGATGTCCATTCCACGGTAGAACTGCATGGCATCGGCGTTGATGACCTCGCCGTCGAGCGCGAGGGCGAGGTGGACGGCGAGATCGGACTTGCCGGAACCGGTGGGGCCGACGACGGCGATCACGGGCGGATTCGGACCAACTGACCCGGCCGGTACTGCTGCCATGCCGGGCTAACCGCGTCGTCCGGGGAGCGACGGCATACCGAGGGAGACGGCCCTTGAACCTGAAGACCCGATGCCGCCGGACCCGGTACCCGAGGCACTCGGGGCTGGAGCGCCGCAGGAATCGGCCTGCGAGCGGTCCCACGCATCGCCCACACGGGAGCGCCTCAAGCTGTAGTCCGCCGTCGTCTCCGGATCGGAGACGAGGTGGAAGGCAGCGGCCTCGGTGATGGTCACGGTGACGAAATCGCCGGGCCGCGGAGTCTCTGCGCCTTCCGGCACGGAGAAGTGGACCAGGCGCTGGTCCTGGGAACGACCCGAAAGGCGATGCGTTTCCTCGGCCTTGCGGCCGGATTGGGCCGTGACAAGCAGTTCAACCCGGCGTCCGAGCTGTTTCGCGTTCTCCTCGGCCGCGATGCGGTCCTGGAGGGCCGTCAGCCGCTCGTAGCGTTCCTGGACAACGGCCTTGGGCAGCTGGTCCGGAAGGTCCGCGGCCGGGGTGCCCGGGCGCTTGGAGTACTGGAAGGTGAAGGCTGAGGCGAAGCGTGACTTCTCGACGACGTCGAGCGTGGCTTGGAAGTCCTCTTCCGTCTCGCCGGGGAAGCCCACGATGATGTCCGTGGTGATCGCGGCGTGGGGAATCTTGTCGCGGACCTTGTCCAGGATCCCCAGGAACTTGGTCGAACGGTAGGAGCGGCGCATGTCCTTGAGGACCTTGTCCGAACCGGACTGGAGGGGCATGTGCAACTGCGGCATGACATTGGCGGTCTCGGCCATCGCGTCGATGACGTCGTCGGTGAAGGCAGCCGGGTGCGGGCTCGTGAAACGGACACGCTCGAGGCCTTCGATATCACCGCAGGCGCGGAGCAGTTTGGAGAAAGCCAAACGGTCCCCGAATTCCACGCCGTAGGAGTTCACGTTCTGCCCGAGCAGCGTCACCTCGACGGCGCCGTCGTCCACCAACGCCTGGATTTCAGCGAGGATCTCGCCGGGACGTCGGTCCTTCTCCTTGCCGCGGAGCGACGGCACGATGCAGAAGGTGCAGGTGTTGTTGCACCCGACGGAGATGGAAACCCAGCCCGAGTACACGGAGTCGCGCTTGGTCGGCAAGGTGGAGGGGAAGACGTCCAGCGACTCCAGGATTTCCAGCTGTGCCTCGTTGTTGTGGCGGGCCCTGTCCAGCAACGCCGGGAGCGCCCCTACATTGTGGTCCCGAACACTGCGTCCACCCACGGCGCCTTGCGCACGATGGTTTCGCGGTCCTTTTGCGCAAGGCATCCGCCGACGGCAATCTGCATTCCAGGATGGGCGGCCTTGACCTGTTTGAGTTCCCCGAGGTTGCCGTAAAGCTTGTTGTCGGCGTTCTCACGGACGGCGCAGGTGTTGAAAACCACGACGTCGGCGACGCCGCCGTCGAACGGCACGTACCCTGCATCCTCGAGGAGCCCTGCCATGCGCTCGGAATCATGGACATTCATTTGGCAACCGAAGGTGCGGACCTGGTAGGTGCGCTTCGCCGCGTGCTCGGGTGCCGGATCGACGACAGGGCCCGGAGCGGGCTGCTGAACGGGGGCTGGTGCTGGTGCTGCAGAAGGGGAACTCACCAATCTAGGGTAGCCCCTCGGACTAGTACCAGTTGAAGCCCATCTCATGCTGCCAAGCGTTGCAGGGCGAACCGTAACGGTCGCGGATATAGCCGAGGCCCCAATCGATCTGGGTCCGGTAGTTGCTGAGCCAGTCGCTGCCTGCCGAATAGTACTTGTCCGGCGGCAGCGCCTGCGCTACACCGTAAGCGCCGCTGCTGGGATTGGTGGCGTCCGTCATCCAGCTTGATTCCTGGGTCCACAGCAAGGACAGGCACTGCATTTGGTCCTGGCCCCAACCATAGGCGCCGAGCCGGGAGGACGCGTATTGCCGTGCGCCGGCGGGGTCGTTGACGATGTTTCCCCCGCCACCGCCACCCCCGCCTACGAAGCCGCCGCCTCCTCCACTGCTGATGGGCGGCTGGACCGCTTGCTGGTTGTTGGCGGCGGCCGCTGCGGCTGCCGCTGCGTCGGCTATCGCCTTGCGCTGCGCCGCCTCCCTCTTGGCCTCCTGGGCGGCCTGGTACGCGGCAAGCGCAACCTGGCCTTCTTGATATTTCTGTGCGACAGCGGCAGAAGTGGAGGTCAAGGACGCGAGTTGGGCCACCATGGTCTTTCGCTGGCCGTCCGTGGCGGCCACGCTGTCTTCGGCTGCCCGCCTTGCAGACTCTGCGGCCTGGGCCTTTGCCGCGGCATCGCTGTCCAACTGGGCCAGCACATCGCGGGCGGCTTGTTCCTGGGCGGTTGCGGCGGCAGATGCCCGGGACGCGCTCAGGGCATCATCGTGCAGCTTCGCCGTACGATCCAGGACCCTGTTCAGCAAGGCGAAATTTTGAATGTTGTCCGGCGCGATGGCGGCGTTCGCAAGGGACCAGGGACCGGGATCGAAGCCGCCCGACTCGTATGCCTGGACCACCAGGGAGGACGTGGCCTTTCTCAAGGAATCCGCTTTTGCCTTGGCCTGTTGGGACGCCTCGGCCAGTTTCTGGGTGACTGCCTGCTGGTGCAGCAGGGCGTCATGGGCCTTGGCGTACTCAGTTCCGGCCTTGATGGCCGCCGCGCCGAGCTCTCCGGATTTCTGTTGAAGTCCAGCCAATAACTGGTTGATGCGGTCTACTTCGGCGCTTGCGGCAGCCTCGTTCCCTTGGGCTTGCTGTACTTCTGCCCAGCTGGGATAGCCCGACGGCGGGGCATCGTCGTCCGCCGAAGCCGGGCCTGCTTGGAGAAGCGACGCGACAAGCAAGGGCACAATGATTGCCGAAAGCCGTAGCGACAACGGATTCATTGGATCTGACCTGCCTCCCGACTCGGAACACTAGTCCAGAACCTTAGCCGACAGGCACCCAGAAGCCACCCAACCCCGCCGCCGGGGACAATACTCACAGGCAGCTCTCAGTTTCTCCGAGACACCGTTTAGCCGATGTCCTCTGCTTCAGGACCGCCTGCTTCAGGACCGTGTGCTTCAGGACCGCCGTACTCTCCGGCGCCATAGGAGCCAGGCTCCTGCGCCAAGGTTTCGTCCAAGACCTCGCCGACAATCCGGAATGCCGTGGATGGCTGGTAACCCTTGCGGGCAAGCATCGACGCGAGCCGCCGGGTTTGCTTGTCCCGCTCGGCCCTGTCGGAAAGGTCCGTCCCGGCCCGCAAACGGCGTGCGACCAGATCCCTGGCCGCGTTCCGCTCGTCGTCGTCACTCACTTGCGCGAGCGCCTGCTCCGCGGTTTCAGTGTCGATGCCTTTGTCCGCCAATTCGCGCCTCAAGGCACCCGGGCGAGTTTCCTCGACTGGGAACGGCTGCGGACCCACATCTCGGCGAAATCGGCGTCATCAATGAGCCGGACTTCCTCGAAGCGGTCCAGCACGGCTTCGGCCACCTCCTCCGGCACGTTCCGTTCGGCCAGTTTGCGGGCAAGCTGAAGCCTGCTCTTGGGCGAGTTGGTCAGTTGCCGCAAAACAATGGACCGGGCTACCGATTCCGGATTGGCCTCAGGGTCCGCCGCCACGGACGAATCCGCAGACGGGCCCCACGACCGGGAAGAACTTGAGGAACGGGAGCGGCCCTGGCGCTTAGCCGTCAACGGCCTTCAGCTTCGGAGATTTTTCGGCTTCGGCAGGCTTGACTACTCCGACGCCAAGCTTCTCCTTGATGAGCCGCTCGAGGTCCGCAGCCAACTCCGGGTTGTCCCGCAGGAAACGGCGCGAATTCTCCATACCCTGGCCCAGCTGGTCACCGTCGTAAGTGAACCATGAACCGGACTTCTTGATGATGCCGTGCTCGACGCCCATGTCGATGATGCCGCCCTCGCGGGAAATACCCTGGCCGTAGATGATGTCGAACTCCGCGATCTTGAAGGGCGGAGCCATCTTGTTCTTGACGATCTTGGCCTTGGTCCGGTTACCTACCGAATCCGCGCCTTCCTTCAGCGTCTGGATACGGCGGACGTCGATGCGGATGGACGCGTAGAACTTCAAGGCCTTGCCACCGGTGGTGGTCTCCGGGAACCGAAGAAAACGCCGATCTTCTCGCGGAGCTGGTTGATGAAGATGGCAGTCGTCTTGGTCTGGCTCAGCCGGCCGGTGATCTTACGCAGGGCCTGGCTCATAAGGCGGGCCTGGAGGCCGACGTGGGAGTCGCCCATTTCGCCTTCGATTTCAGCGCGGGGAACCAATGCGGCGACGGAGTCGATCACGACGATATCCAAGGAGCCGGAGCCGATCAGCATGTCCATGATCTCCAAGGCCTGCTCACCGGTATCCGGCTGCGAAACCAGCAGCGCGTCGGTATCGACGCCCAGTTTCGCCGCGTACTCGGGATCGAGGGCGTGCTCGGCGTCGATGAAGGCTGCGATGCCGCCCTGGCGCTGGGCGTTGGCCACAGCGTGAAGCGCGACGGTGGTCTTACCCGAGGATTCCGGGCCGTAGATTTCCACGATACGGCCGCGCGGCAGGCCGCCAATTCCCAGGGCGACGTCCAAGGCGATGGAACCAGTGGGAATGACTTCGATGGGCGCACGGATATCGTCACCCAAGCGCATGATGGAGCCCTTGCCGAATTGCTTGTCGATTTGGGCAAGCGCTGCCTCGAGCGCCTTCTCACGATCCTGGTTTGCCGCCATGGTTCACACCTCTGATGCTTTCTCGCTGTGGACTGGCCTGAACGGCCGCTTTCCTGTCTCATCCGACGCTAGTACGAGCCGCTGACAATTTTGTGTGCGACTTCGTCTATGTGGACAACTACGGGCTTCGAATGACACGGAAACCGCTCCGTCAGGACCAATTTTCCTCTGATAGGAGCATAGCCTCATCCGAACAGATATTCGAACAAATTTGTGGGCGTGTCCGTCCAGGAACCGGAACTCAGAACGTCCGGGAACCCTTATCGGCGGGCTTGATATCCCTGCCGAGCCGTCGCTCCGGCGGAACGTCCTGGACGTCGCACAGGGCAAGCCAGACGTCGCGGGGGCTGTAGCCCGCTGCCAAGGCGTCGTCTGCCGTCCGTCCGCCGACGCCGGCCAATACAAGGGAGCTGCTGAGGACCCGGGAGTAGCCGGCCCCGAATTCATCGTCCATCAGCCGCCAGAAGTCACTGATCCGCACCAATAGAGTCTCTCATGGGAGCGGACTCTAGAATGGTTGTCATGAGCAACACTCCCGACGACGCGCCAGAGATGGTGGAGGTTGGCGACAACGTCGACGCCGCCCTCCAGCAGGTGGAACACCAGCTGAGCATGTTCTGGCGACGCGCACGATCGCTGTCCCACCAGTTGTCCCGCCAGGTCCATCCCGACATGGAACCAGCCGCCTACGGACTGCTGACGATCATCCGGAAAGAGGGGCCAATCCGCCTCACGGAGCTCGCCTCGTGCATCGGCGTCGGGAAGCCATCGGTGAGCCGCCAGATCGCGTTCCTGGAAAGCATCGGCATGGTCTACAAAGAGGCCGACCCTCAGGATGGCCGCGCACAATCCATCCGGCTCACCCCCAAGGGCGAAGAAAAGATGCACCAGGTCCAGGACGCACGCCGGCAGGTGTTCCGGGAACGCCTGGGTGAATGGCCGCTGGAAGAAATCCAGACGCTTGCTGACTACATTGAACGGCTCAACACCGCGTATGGCGAAGGTATCGGCAAGGACTGACCTCGCCAGGCCACAAAAGCCCAAGAAGGAGGGCCTCCAGCTGGAGGCCCTCCTTCTTTACTTCAGGTCCGCCTAGCGGGCTCCGGAGAGCATGCCCTGGGTGAAGTCGTCGTTCAGTTCGGCGCTGAGCTCGCGATCGAGATCGCGGCCATAGCGCTGGGCGAATTCCTGCGGGACGGTGTCCGGAACAGCGACGCCTTCGGCGACGGCAACCCGGTCACTGACCTCGCGGAGCATGCCGGACAACGGAACGTCCAGGGCCGAGCAGATCGAGGACAGCAGCTCTGAGGATGCTTCCTTCTGGCCGCGTTCAACTTCGCTCAGGTAGCCAAGGGAAACGCGGGCGCTGTGCGAGACTTCGCGGAGCGTACGGCCCTGGCGCTGGCGGACATCGCGCAGGACATCACCAATTTCGTGACGCAGTACAACCATTTTGCGCTCCTTCTGTTCGCTCGGTGCCTTCTCGGCCAAGCCCACATCCTTCCAGCGGACAACGCCGTTTATGGATACGGGCTGCTTAACCATCTGTATCGCCTTGCTCCCTCGTGAGGCCGGTTCACCTTGCGGGTGCACCGGTTGTTTTTTACATCCTAGGCGCCCGGCCATTCCGGGGCGACACAATGTAACAACTATTGGGCCGCTGTTTTTGTTCCCGGCTACTTTACGTGCGGTAAGTCGGCATGGACAAGGCACTCCAACAACCGCTCCAGTGCGGCCGCGGTCGCCTGCGCACGGATACTTGGGCGATCTCCCCGAAAGGAGTAGGCATGGGCCGCAGTTCCGCCCTGCGTGGCGACGCCAATGAAGACGGTGCCAACCGGCTTCCCGTCATGCGGCAAAGGTCCCGCAACCCCCGTCGTGGAGACCCCGACGTCGGCCCCGCACGCGCGCCTGGCACCGTCGGCCATGGCCGCCGCCACTCCGGCGTCGACGGATCCGACGGCGGACAGCAACTCCTCGGAGACCCCCAGGATTCCGGCCTTGACGGCATTCTGATAGGCGACCACCCCGCCCTGGAGCATGCCTGACGCGCCGGGAGTATCGGCGAGGGTGGCTGCAACCATTCCGGCTGTCAGGGATTCTGCGGTAGCCACGGTAACGCCCCGCTCGATGGCGAGGGCGACGGCGGACGCAGCCGCCTCATCAGCGGTGGGGCTCATGCGCGCTTGCCCGCCGAGCGAAGCTTTGCGGCTTCGATCACATATTCGGCGCCGGTCCACACTGTAATGGCGAGTGCGACGATCATGACCCAGAAGGCCACGCTGACGAGCCACGGCGCGAAGGAATTCAGCGGCAGGATGTAGAGGAAGATCGCGACGGTCTGGATGACGGTCTTTAGCTTGCCGCCCCGCGAGGCCGGCATCACGCCATAGCGGATGACGAAGAAGCGCAAGGCGGTGATGCCCCATTCGCGCACGAGGATGAGGATCGTGATCCACCACGGCAGCTCCCCCAGCGCCGAGAGGAGAACGAGTGCCGATCCGATCAGCAGCTTGTCGGCAATCGGGTCCGCGATCTTGCCGAAGTTGGTGACGAGGTTGCGGCTCCGGGCGATGTCGCCGTCGAGCTTGTCCGTATAGATCGCCACAGCGAAGGCCACAACGGCGGTCCAGCGCCAAATGCCGTGCTGGCTGTTGTCCGCCAAGAGGAACCACACGAAGAACGGGACGAGGACAATTCGAAGCATCGTCAGGATGTTGGGCAGGTTCCAGATATCGGAGCTGCTGGAACCGGCTTTGCTGCCGTCGGATGTAGTCACCCCTCTAGGCTACCGTCCGGTCAATGACCAGGCGTCTTCGCCGCCGTCGTCCTCGTCATCGATGCCATCTGCTCCGTCGTGGTACTCCGTGGCCTGCTTGCGGCGTTCGAGATCGGCGGCGACCAAGTCCTCGGCGTAACCGCCGACGGCGATGTTCGCGTTCGCGTTGTCGCTCAGCGCCGCGGTGTGCGCGTCGGGATAGCCGGAGCATCCTGCCCCTTCATGGCTGCCAGCACGGGAGCGAGGTCGTCGGGCTTGACCAGGACATCGCGGGCCTTGGAACCTTCGGACGGGCCCACGACGCCGCGCGACTCGAGCAGGTCCATGAGGCGGCCGGCCTTGGCGAAGCCGACGCGGAGCTTGCGCTGCAGCATCGAGGTTGAGCCGAACTGCGTGGTGACCACCAGTTCGGTGGCCTGGAGCAGGACCTCGAGGTCGTCTCCGATGTCGTCGTCGATCTGCTTCTTCTGCGCCTCGGGTGCGACGTCGTCACGGTAGACAGCCTTGAGTTGGCCTTTGACGTGTTCCACCACGCGGTGGATTTCGGACTCGGTGACCCAGGCGCCCTGCACACGCATCGCCTTGGAAGCGCCCATCGGCAGGAAGAGGGCGTCACCCTGGCCAATGAGTTTTTCCGCGCCGGGCTGGTCCAGGACCACGCGGGAGTCGGTGACGGAGGACGTTGCGAACGCCATACGCGAAGGGACGTTGGCCTTGATCAGGCCGGTGACGACGTCAACGGACGGACGCTGGGTGGCGAGGACCAGGTGGATGCCGGCAGCACGGGCCAGTTGGGTGATGCGGACAATCGAGTCTTCGACGTCGCGCGGGGCCACCATCATGAGGTCGGCGAGCTCGTCCACGATCACCAGCAAGTACGGGTACGGCTTGATGACGCGCTTGGAGTCGACCGGCGGCAGAACCTTGCCGGCGCGGACCGCCTTGTTGAAGTCGTCGATGTGCTTGAAGCCGTAGTTGGCGAGGTCGTCGTAGCGGGCGTCCATTTCGCGCACCACCCACTGAAGTGCCTCGGCGGCCTTTTTGGGGTTGGTGATGATGGGCGTGATGAGGTGCGGAACGCCCTCATACGCGGTCAGTTCCACGCGCTTGGGGTCCACCATGACCATGCGGACCTCATCGGGTGTGGCACGCATCAGGATCGACGTGATCATGGAGTTCACGAACGACGACTTACCGGCACCTGTGGCACCGGCCACGAGCAAGTGCGGCATTTTGGCGAGGTTCGCGACGACGTAGCCGCCCTCGACGTCCTTGCCGACGCCCATCACCATGGGGTGGTCTGTCCGCCTGGCGTTCTGGCTGCGCAGGACATCGCCGAGGGACACGGTCTCGCGGTCCGTGTTGGGGATCTCGATGCCGATGGCAGACTTGCCCGGAATAGGGCTGAGGATACGGACATCACTCGATGCCACCGCGTAGGAGATGTTCTTGGACAAGGCAGTGACGCGCTCCACTTTGGTGCCGGGAGCAAGTTCGATCTCGTAGCGGGTCACGGTGGGTCCACGGCTGAATCCGGTGACAGTGGCGTCCACGTTGAACTGCTGCATCGTGTCCGTCAAGGCGGCCACGACGGCGTCGTTCGCTTCCGTGCGTTCCTTCGGGATGGAGCCCGGAGTCAGGTTGTCGGAGGACGGCAGCGTGTACGTGACGTCCCCGGCGAGCGAAAGTTGTTCGGTGCGCTGCGGGATCGGCGTCGGGGCGGTGGTGGACTGACCGGTGCCGAAGGCACGATGACCGGTGGAACGGCGGCGGCCGGCGCGACCAAGGGGATCGCTTCGGTGGCGTTGTCCGCAACCGCCTTCGCGCTTCCGAGTCCCTGTGCACTTCCAAGACCTTGCGCGGCTTTGATCTTCTCGACGGCGATTTCAGCCTGGGTCGGCCTGCGCACGCCCGGCGGCACGGCGGGCCGCCCTTCGCGGGAGGGCATCGTCGTCGACGATTGCGTGCTCGAAGGCTTCGTCGCCCACATAACCCTCGAGTGTGGGGTCGTCGTCGTGGTCCTTGCCGAAGAAGCGCTTGCGGCGCTTCTTCTTTGGCTCCACGGCCGCCTCGTTTTCGTAAAGGTAGCTGCGGTCGTGGGAATCGTCGTGCTGCGCGCCGCCATCCACGAGATCGACGCCCATGAGGTGCTCGTAGGCGCCCCGGATACGCCGGGGAATGGCGCCGAAGGGCGTGGCCGTGACAATCAGGAGGGAGACGAACGCCAAGGCACCGTAGACCATGACTGGTACGGCGGGGTGGATGGCGGCAAGAGGCGATGCTGCGAGGAAACCGAGCATCCCGCCCGCACGCCGGAGGCCATCGAAGCCGTCGGCGACGGTCGGCTGGCCCCCGATGATGTGGGCCAAGCCGGTGCCGGCGAACGTCATGATCAGGAAACCGATGCCCACGCGGTTGTTGCCGCGGCTGTCCCATGGCTGCCGGAAGAGCCGGAAGGCGCAGACGAAAAGCATGAGCGGCAGAAGCAGGGACACCCAACCGAAGGTTCCGTTCACGATGCTGTAGACAACGTCCGGAACCAGCCTTTGAAGCCCCACCAGGCGAAGGTTGCTATGAAGACACCGAGAGCCAGGTTGAAGAGCGCGGCGCCGTCCCGGCGGTCGGCGGGATCAAGGTCACTGACGTCATGGCCGATCCGGCGGACCCCCGCACCCACCACGTGCCCGATTCCCAGCCAGACGCCCGCAAGCGCACGCAGGATCCAGGGCTGTTGGGGTTCGACGACGGCGGCCTGCTTGCCGCGGGCCGCGCCTGTGCTGCTCCTGCCGGTCTTGGCCGGGTCCGGCCGCTGCCCGAGCCGCTGGTTTTGCTGTTGGAGCTGCCTCTAGGCGCGGAGGTAGTACGAGTCGCCATATCGGCCACGCTACCCCAAGCCGTCCGGAAAGCCGCGGATTTCAGGGGAACGGAGGAGCCATGTTGCCCCTGTAGAACAATCCGCGGACCTGGTTCCGCTGCGGGCTTGGCGTACAACACGAACGGCCCGGTTCGCTTGAACCGGGCCGTTCGGAGTCTTCTCCGTCCGGGCTATGCTTCCAGAACCAACGGGATGATCATGGGGCGCCGGCGAAGCTTGCGGTTGACCCACGTGCCGATCACACGGCGCACGACTTGCTGGAGCTGGTGGTTGGTGTGGTCCGCGTGGTGGAGCACCGCGTCTTCGAGGGCAGCATTGATCTTGGGGATGATTTCGTCGAATACGGAATCGTCCTCGGCCACGCCGCGGGCGTGGATTTCCGGGCCCGAGACGATCTTGCCGGTGGTCCGGTTGATCACGGTGATGACCGAGATGAAGCCCTCGTCGCCGAGGATCCTGCGGTCCTTGAGGTCGGCGTCGGTGATTTCACCCACGCTGGAGCCGTCCACATAGACGAAGCCCACTTCCACCTGGCCAACAACATTGGCTTTGTGGTCCCTGACGTCGATGACTGTGCCGTTGTCGCTGAGGATGACGCGGTCCGAGGGCACGCCGGAGTCCTCCGCCAGGTTGCCGTTGGCGATGAGGTGACGGGTTTCGCCGTGCACAGGCATCGCGTTCAGGGGCTTGAGGATGTTGTAGCAGTAGAGCAGTTCGCCCGCAGCGGCGTGTCCGGAGACATGCACTTTGGCGTTGCCCTTGTGCACGACGTCGGCGCCGAGCTTGAGCAACCCGTTGATGATCCGGTAGACCGCGTTCTCGTTGCCGGGGATGAGGCTCGAGGCCAGAATAACGGTGTCGCCCTGGCCCACCACCACGCGGTGGTCACCGTTGGCCATCCGGGACAGTGCCGCCATGGGTTCGCCCTGCGAGCCCGTGGACATGAGGACCACGCGGTGGTCCGGCAGGTTGTCGATGTTCTTGATGTCCACGAGGATTCCGGCGGGACGTCAAGGTAGCCCAGTTTCGCGGCGATAGCCATGTTGCGCACCATGGACCGGCCCACGAAGGCGACATTGCGGCCATGCTTGGCGGCGGCGTCGAGCACTTGCTGCACCCGGTGCACGTGCGAGGAGAAGGAGGCAACGATGATCCGCTTCTTGGCCTGGCCGAACAAACGGTCCAAGGTGGGGCCGATCTCCTTTTCCGCCGTGGTGAAGCCGGGAACATCCGCGTTGGTGGAGTCGGCCATGAACAGGTCCACCCCTTCTTCACCCAGGCGGGCGAAGTGGCGCAGGTCCGTGATGCGGCCATCGAGGGGCAACTGGTCCATCTTGAAGTCGCCCGTGTGCAGGACGTTGCCGCCGGCAGTGCGGATGAAGACGGCCAAGGCATCCGGAATGGAGTGGTTGACGGCAACGAATTCGCATTCGAAGGGGCCGAACTGCTCCACCTGCCCTTCGGCGACCGTCAGCGTGTACGGCTTGATCCGGTGTTCCTGGAGCTTGGCCTCGACGAGGGCAAGCGTCAGCTGGGAACCGACCAACGGCAGGTCCGCGCGCAGGCGCAGAAGATACGGCACAGCGCCGATGTGGTCTTCGTGGCCGTGCGTCAGGACGATGGCAACTACGTCGTCCAGCCTGTCCTCGATGTACGAGAAATCGGGCAGGATCAGGTCGACACCCGGCTGTGTCTCTTCAGGGAAGAGCACGCCGCAGTCAACCACCAGCAGCTTGCCGTTGATTTCGAAAACGGCCATGTTGCGGCCGATCTCCCCAGCCCGCCGAGGGGCACAATCCGGAGTGTTCCCTGCGGAAGTTTGGGCGGGGTGACAAGTCCGGGAAGGGCGGTTTGGGTCATAATGCGCTACTTTCCGGCGGAATCGTTCTAGACAGTGAAGTCCATTCCAGCTTCCGCCAAGTCCTCGCGGATGATTGCGATCTCGGCGGCGTCCGGCTCCACGAGGGGCAAACGGACAACCGAGTTGGGCAGGACTCCCTGCCATTTAAGAATTTGTTTGGCGGCGACGGCGCCTTGGACCCGGGTCATGGTTGCGCGGATCACGGGCTCGAGTTCGAAGTTGATCTTGCGTGCCGTGCCAAGGTCGTTCGAGTTGATGGCGTCGATCAGCTCACGGAAGCGGCGGGTGACAACGTGGGTGGTGACGCCAATCAGGCCCACCGCACCCATGGCCATCCACTGGAGGGTCAGTCCGTCGTCCCCGAGTAGAAAAGAAGGTCGGTTTCCGCCATGACGCGTGTGGCCGCGGCGAAATCGGCCTTGGCATCCTTGACCGCAACGATGTTGGGGTGGGAGGCAAGGCCGATCATGGTCTCCGGCGCGATCTGGATGGAGGAACGCCCGGGAATGTCATAGAGCATGACAGGAAGCTCGGTGGCGGACGCAATGGCCTCGAAGTGGGCCCGGACGCCAGCCTGGCTCGGCTTGTTGTAGTACGGGGTGACGAGCAGGAGTCCGTCGACGCCGAGCTTCGCGGCTTCCTGGGAGAGGTGCACCGAGTGCGCGGTGTCATTGGTTCCCGTGCCCGCGATGATTGCCGCGCGACCGCCCACGGCTTCCTTCACGGCGCGGAACATGCCGAGGTTTTCCTCGTCGGTGAGCGTGGACGTCTCCCCCGTTGTTCCGGTGACCACCAGGCCATCGCAGCCGTCGTCAACAAGCTTGACTGCCAGTTCCGCTGCCTGCTTGTAGTCAACTTCGCCGTCCTTGGTGAACGGGGTGACCATGGCGGTCAGAAGGGTACCGAGAGCAGGAACGTTCGCACGAGAGTCAGACATATGAAAAACGTTACCCTGTCAGCTGCGGGTTAGGAGAATGGGGCCCGCGTGATTGTCGTCAAATTCAACGAAATGGGAGCACGGCCTCAGGCCGAAGCGTCGCTGTGGCGCCCGGGCGTCGCTGGCCTCTCCGGCGAGCAATACCGGGCAACCGCGGACTCCCGCAAGCGGTCCGCCCACGCTCCCAGCCGCTGTGCTGCCCGCACATAGTCGAACAATTCAACGGGGGTCAGCGATTCAACGTCGGTCTCCGCGAGCCGCCTGGCAAGTTCGGCGCCCGGTTGCTGTTCGCCCAGAACGGTTCCCTCGCGGCGCCACTGCACATCTTCAGGGGGTTCCCCTGCGACAAGCTGCCGGAAGAGGAAATCGACGACGCCCGGGCTCATCGCCTTCATGGGCCCATCCAGGCCTTGGGGATAGCCATTCGGCCGCTTCGAAGGATCGTTCATGCAGCCATGGTATTCGAACATATATTCGAATACAAGGTGTTCTCTCCGAGGGGCCGGCCGCTACCGCTCCGCTGCGGTGGGCTCAGCGCGGAAGAGTCGCACGGCGTCGCGCATGGATTCCCGCGCGCGCTTGCGGTCGCCGGCGGCATCGTAGGCGCAGCTGAGCCGGAACCAGGAACGCCAGTCCTCGGGGCGGCCTCGGCCTTCACGCGGTACTTTTCAAACTCGGCGTCCGCGGCTGCACGCACGATGCGGCCTCCCGGCGTGCGCGGCAGGTTGTCCACCGGCAGCCCGCCTTCGGCTTCGAGCACCTTCGCCATCTTTTCCGTGCGCGCACCGAAAACAAGCTCGCGGATCAATGCCCACGCTCCAATGATCGGAAGCACCAGGTAGGCGGCTCCGATTCCCTTGGCGACCAGGTTCGCGTCACTGAGCAGCAGGATCGAGCGCTCGAAGGTAACCACGAGGTAGAGAACCAGCAACAGGGTGACGGCACCCACCCAGATCTTGGTGCGGTTCTCCTTGAATGCTTTCCAGAGCGAGCCCATGCGCCTACAGCCCCAGATCCAAATAGCCGTCCAGGCCGACGGTCAGCCCGGGGTGGGACGCCACATTGCGCAGTCCCAGCAGCACACCGGGCATGAAGGACGCCCGGTCGAAGGAATCGTGGCGGATGGTCAGTTGCTCTCCCGGGCCGCCGAGGAGCACTTCCTGATGCGCCACGAGTCCACGCAAACGGACGCTGTGGACGCGGACACCGTCCACGTCGCAACCGCGGGCACCGTCAAGGGCCGTGTTCGTGGCATCCGGGCTAGCGGGACGCCGGCTTCTTCGCGGGCGGCGGCAATGAGCTGGGCCGTGCGGACGGCGGTGCCCGAAGGCGCGTCCACCTTGTTCGGGTGGTGCAGCTCGATGATTTCCACCGATTCGAAATACTTGGAGGCCTTGGCGGCGAAAGCCGAGGCGAGGACGGAGCCGAGGGCGAAGTTGGGGGCGATCAGGACGCCGGATTCCGGGTTCGCCGCAAGCAGGCCGCGCAAGGCGCGAGCCGCTCGGCGTCCCAGCCGGTGGTGCCGACAACAGCGTGCATGCCGTGTTCGACGGCGAAGCGGACGTTCGCTTCGGTGCTGTCCGGAACGGTCAGGTCGACGACATACTTCGCACCGGCGTCGAGCAGGGTATCAAGGGAATCGCCGCGGCCCAGCGCCGCGACGAGCTTCATGTCGGCGGCTGCCTCCACCGCCTTGACGGCTTCGATACCCATGCGGCCCTGGGCGCCCAGAACGGCGACAGCAAGTTGTTCGGTCATGCCCTTAACCCTACCGGGCGGCGCGCCGGGTTTTTCGCCCCAACGTGGGGTCGCCGGGAAGCTACTCCCCTGCCCCGACCCACTCGACCGTGCCGTCGCTGAAGAACTGTTCCTTCCAGATGGGCACTTGCGCTTTGATCCTGTCCACGAGCTCCGAGCACACTGCGAAAGCCTGTCCTCTGTGTGCAGCGGCAACGGCGCAGACGAGCGCAGGTTCGCCAATCTCCAGCAGGCCGATCCTGTGCGCTGCCCAGATCCGTACAGGCTGGGCTGCCTCCCCGAGTGCTCTGCCACGAGCTTCGCGACGACGTCGGCCATGACCTGGTGCGCCGTGGGGTGGGCGCTGTAGCTGAGCCTGTCGACGGGTTTGCCGCCGTCGTGGTTCCGGACCACGCCGCTGAAGCTCACTACCGCTCCCGCCGTGTCCGATTCAACCGCCGCTATGGCCTGGTCAACGGAAATCGGCTCCGCGCTGAGGATCGCGCTGATGACTTCGAAGTCGGTTTCAGTGGTCATGGCTTCCCTCCAACTGATCGCATAGGTGGGCGATGACAGGATCAAGGACGGCAAGGCCGTCCATTACGCCTTCGGTGAGCCCGGCAGGTTCACGATGAACGTCTTGCCGGCTGTACCTGCATGGCCCCGGCTCAACATCGCCATGGGGGTCTTGGCGGCACCGGCGCGCCGGATGCCTTCCATGAGCCCCGGTATTTCTCGGTCAAGCAAAGGCAAGGTGACTTCCGGAGTGCGGTCATCGGGGCTCAGACCGGTACCGCCGCTCGTAATGACGACGGCGGGTTCCAGGGTCAGCAGCGCCCGGATGGCGGCACCGACCGGCTCCCCATCCGGCACTACCATGACGGGGAAGGTCTCGTAGCCGTGTTCGACCAGCCAGTCCAGGATCACGGGGCCGCTCTTGTCCTCATAGATTCCTGCCGCGGCACGGTTGGAGGCGATGACCACGCCGGCCTTCCGCGGCCCACGGACGGGTTCGCAGGCGTTCATGTGCGCTCTCCTTCGCCGGGCGCGCCGGACGGGGCGGGAACGGCCCAGTCGCCGCTCTTTCCGCCGCTCTTGGCCAGCACCTGGATGCCGCTGATGACTGCGTGCTTGTCCACTGCCTTGATCATGTCGTAAACGCTCAAGGCGGCCACCGATGCCGCAGTCAACGCTTCCATTTCCACGCCCGTGACGCCCCTGGTCTTCACCGTTGCCAGGACAACCACCGTGTCCGGGCCGAGTTCGAAGTCCACGGTGACCTTGGAAATCGGCAGCGGGTGGCACAGGGGGATGAGTTCGGGCGTCTTCTTGGCTGCCATGATGCCCGCAACGCGCGCTACCGCGAGGGCGTCGCCTTTCGGAAGCTCACCGGCGCCGAGCAAGGAAAGCACCTCGGCGGTGCTGTGGACGGTGGCCGTGGCGGTCGCCTCCCGTGTGGTCACGGCCTTCCCGGAGACGTCGACCATTTGGGCTGTACCATCTTGGCGCAAATGCGTAAGGGCGCCGCCGACCATGCCGGCGGGTTCTGGAGTGTCGTTCACAACATCCATACTTCCACTTCCGCCCCGGCGTCGAGTTCCGTGACGGCCGCAGGCACCTGGACGAGCGCGTTCGAGTTGGCCAGCGCATGGATGAGATGGGAGCCGGCACCGCCCTCCAGCCGGACTGTTCCCCCCGGAAGCAGCGTTCCGCGGCGGACCTGGTGTTTTCCGGCGGGCGAAGTCAAAGACTCCGTAAGGCGGGCCTGCAGGCTGGGCCGCAAGGCGGGGATTCCGACCACGGCGGCGAGCGCCGGGCGAAGGAACATTTCGAAGGACACGAGGCAGCTCACGGGATTGCCCGGGAATCCCAGGAAGGGCACGCCGTCGAACATTCCGATCCCCTGGGGGCCGCCGGGTTGCATGGCCACCGACACGAATTCGACGGCGTGGCCCATCATCGCCTGCCGGACCACTTCGTAGGCTCCTTTGCTGACGCCCCCGGTGCTGACGATGAGATCGACGGTCCCGCTCCGGCCGCGGAGGAGCGCCAACAGCTCGGCGGGATCGTCGCCGCTGATTCCCGTCCGTGTGACGTGGAGGCCGGACTGCAGCATGGCGGCTTCGAGCAGGGTTCCGTTGGAATCGTAGATCTTGCCTGCCGGCAGGGACGTGCCGGGCTCCACGACTTCGTCGCCCGTGGTCACCAGGAGCACGCGCACCGGCGTGCGGACCTCGACGGCGGTCATCCCCAAGGCGGCGAGCAGCCCCAATTGCCCGGGCCCGAGGCAGTTCCTGCGTGCAAGGCGACGGTTCCCGCGGTGATGTCGCTCCCGGCGTCGCGGACGAACGTTCCCGGCTCGGTGGTGGGAAGACGGACAGTTGCTGGCACGCCGGGGACGGGAAAGACATCAGGCAGGGCCTGTTCGATAGGCACGACGGCGTCGGCCCCTCGGGCATCATGGCGCCCGTCATGATCGGGGCTGCGGTGCCCGGGATGAGTCGGACCGGTGCCGCGCCGGCCGGGACCGGGTCCACGACCGTCAGCTCCGCACCGGCGTCGCTCCCTGCGTGGGGGCAAGGTCGGCTGAGCGGACGGCGAACCCGTCCATCTGGGAGTTGGCGAACGGCGGCAGGCTGAGCGGGCCAGGACATCGGCGGCAAGTACCCGGCCGAGCGCCCCATCAGCGGAAGCTCCTCGGTGCCCTTCGTGTCCGCGAGGCCGGACAGCAGCTCCTGGACGGCTTGGCGGTGTGCTGCGACGGATCGTGCCACGAGGGTTCCTCCCGGATTGGTTCGCTCAGACTTTCACAGCCTAATGTCAGTTGGCGGTGACATGGATGGTGTGGAACCCCGTGGCGCCGTCCGGGGCGACGGGAGTTTGGGCTTCGGGCTGCGGCGTACCCGTGGCATCGGTGGCACGGACCTGGACTTCATGGTTCCCGGAGCCCAGCTCAAGGCCAGCTGCCATTGGTACCACGTATCCGACGAGATCCCGGGCGCGAGCTTGGCTTCCTGCCACTTGCCGCGGTCGACGCGCAGCTCCACCCGGGAAACGCCGCGGTGTTGAGCCCACGCGACACCGCCGAACTGGACCGTTCCCGCCTTTACTGAGCGGCCGTCCCGGGCACGTCGATGCGCGACTGGGTCTTGATGGGACCGTGGTCGCTCCAACCGCGAGGGACCCAGTAGCCCTGATCGTCGGCGAAACGCGTCACCTTCAGTTCGGTCAGCCATTTGGTGGCCGAAACATAGCCGTAGAGGCCCGGGACGACCATCCGGACGGGGAAGCCATGCTCCAGCGGCAGGGGTTCGCCGTTCATTCCGACGGCGAGGATCGCGTCCCGATTGTCGGTGAGCGCCTCGAGGGGGTTCCGGCGGTCCAGCCGTCAGTGCTGCGGGAGAGCACCATGTCCGCACCGGGCTTCGGTCCGGCCATGGCGAGGAGTTCGCGGACCGGCCAGCCCAGCCAGAGGGCGTTGCCGATCAGGTCTCCGCCGACTTCATTGGATACGCACGCGATGGTCACGTGACGCTCGATCATCGGCTTCGTCAGCAGGGTGGCGAAATCCAAGGTGACTTCGCGTTCCACCAGGCCAGTCACCTTGAGGGTCCAGTCCGGCGGATTCACGGCAGGCGGGATCAGCGCGGTGTCGATCCGGTAGAAGTCGGGGTTCGGCGTGACGAGCGGCTGCAGGCCCGCCAAGGTGAGGGCGGCGCCGTCGGGAACCTTTTGCGGGGGCGTCACCGGGGCAGGAAGCGCCACCCCGCGGCGGAAATCGGATGCCACCGTTCCCGCCCTCCGCACGAGGGTCGTGACGATCCCCGCCGCCGCCGCTGCTATCGCGGTTCCACCCAGCAATTGCATAAAGCTTCGGCGCGCCAAGGGCATGTCGCTTGCAACGGGCACGGGTCGCCAGGTTTCCAGCCGCTGGATCAGGAGCCGGAGGAAAAGCATGGTGACGATCGTGGCCACGACGGGGGCAATTGCGGCTGTCGGCGCGGCTTGGGCACGGGTCAGCACTGCAGCCAGCCCCGCAGCTCCAGCGAGCAAGGCGAGCGCCAGCCCGCTCCTTTTCGCCGATACTCCAGCAGTCCTGCTACCGCGGCAAGGACCAAGGTCACCAGGGCGATGCTGACAATCAGGGCAAGTTTGTCGGCGGTGCCGAAAAGGTTGACGGCCAGTTCCTTGGCCCAACCCGGCACGGCGTCGATGACCACACCGCCCAACGCGGTGACCGGTGAAACGGACGGGCTCAGGAACCCGGCCAGCAACTCGCCGGCCGCCACCCCGAACCCGATGGCCACCACGCCGCACGCCGCCGCCCACCGGACGGCCGTCCTGGTACCGGCTTTCTTCGAAGTGGTCCTGCTCATAATGTGCCTGCCTGTTTGGGGCTCTCTGACGGAACGGTGTCCGCGTGGACTGTCTGCTTCGGAAATACCTCGGCGTGGGCCGGGGCGGCCTGTGCACCCGACGGAAGGCGGAGCGTGAATCGGCAGCCCTCGCCGGTGTTCGCCACCGTGACCGTGCCGCCGTGAGCCTTCACGATGCCTGCCACCATGCTGAGCCCCACGCCTGCTCCGCTGTATCGCGGTGGACCCCCTTCCACAGGCTTCCCCGCTCCCCGGGAACGGTCCTTTTGCCAGCCGGTCTCGAAAACGTGGGCGAGATCCTCCTCGTCGATGCCTCCGCAGCTGTCCACGACGTCGACGACGGCGTCGCTCCCGTCGCGTCCGACGCGAACCATGACCCGCCGTCGGGCCGGCTGTAGATGATCGCGTTGAGCAGCACGTTCCGGACTGCCCGTCCCAGGCTGGGCCGTCCGCGACGGCCATGCACTCCCGGTCGCCGCCGCCGTCGAGCCGGATGCCGCGTTGGGCGGCGAGGGGCGCGAGATCGGCGATGGCGTCGCTCACGAGGTCGTAGAGGTCGAGGGATTCTGCGCTCAGGCGGAGCGTTCCCGCCTGGATTTTGGACAGTTCCAGGAGGTCGTTGACCATGACCGCCATCTGGTCCGTCTGGGCGATGATCTTGCGGTAGTACGCGGGGATGTCGGAGGCCATGCCATCTTCCAGCGCTTCGGCCATGGCCCGCATGCTGGCCAAAGGGGTCCGGAGGTCGTGCGAGATCCAGGAGACCAGTTCGCGGCGGGCGGTTTCGACGGCGGCTTCCCGTCGCCGGGATTCCTCAAGTTTGACGCTGCTCGCTTCGAGTTCCTGGGCTAGCTGGGCGAGCTCGGAGTTCATTGCCGGTCCGGCCCGCCGCGATCCCGATTGTGGCAGGAAGGAGCCATCGAGGGCTTCTCCGCTGCCGAGGCGCCGCGTTGCTGCGACGAGCCGGATGGCGTTGCGGGACACCCCGGCCCCGAGGACCAGGGAAATCGCGATCGCCACGGCCGAGGCTACCCCGAGGATGTACCACATGACTTCGAGGTCCAGGGCGGAAATGAACATCGCATTGAAGGCGCTCACCATCCCTGCCACGAGGACGGCAACGGTGGCCACCACCACGAGGCAAATCTGGACCAGGATCGACGCGCCACGCAGGAAACGCAGCAAGGCAAGGGTCAAGGCGCCGATGAGGACAGCCCACAACAGCATCCAGCCCAGGATGGTGAACATTTCAGCCGGCTGCATGTCCACCTTCCTTCGCGTCAAAGCGGTAGCCGACTCCCCAGACCGTTTTGAGCAGCATCGGGGTGGTGGGGTTGTCTTCGATCTTTTCCCGCAAGCGACGCACGTGGACGGTCACAGTGGACAAATCCCCGAAGTCCCAACCCCACACTGCCTTGATGAGATCCTCGCGGCTGAACACCTGGTTGGGCCGGCGGAGGAGGAACGCCAGCAGATCGAACTCACGCACCGTAAGCATCAGGGGTTTGCCATCCTGGAGCACTGTGCGCGAGGCAGGATCCAATTCGAAGCCGGCGAGTTCGACTGGCGGTTCCGGGCTGAATTCCCGGATGCTCCGGCGCAGGACGGACTTCACACGGAGGACCAACTCGCGGGGTGAGAAGGGCTTGGTGACATAGTCGTCCGCTCCGCTTTCCAATCCCAGGATCCGGTCGTCTTCCGTGCCGAGGGCGGTCACCATGATGATCGGTACGCTCATGGCCAGGCGGAGCCTGCGGCACACTTCCACGCCGTCGAGTCCGGGCAGCATCCGGTCCAGGATGACAAGGTCGGGCCGCCTGGCGGCCGCGAGGCTCAGCGCGGTGAAGCCGTCCCCCGCGAGATCGACTTGGAAGCCTGCCTGGACCAGGTAGTCCCGGACGACGTCGGCGATGGTCTGTTCGTCTTCGACCAGCAGGATGCGCCGATTGCCGACGTCGGCACCGTGCGGGGCGGGCTGCGTGTTCACACCTTCAGCATAGATTCGCGTGCTGCCCGCGGTACGTGTTCCGGGCGTCCACGGGCCAACCGTATGCATTCCGTAAGAAGTCACCTCTTGCGTTGCCTTCCACGGGAGCGGAAGACGAACGTGACTGGTGGCCGATATCACGCTCGGGCCCTGCCTGGCGTAGCCTGAACCCATGAGTGTTCAGCTAGGCATGCCGTTGCCCCCTGCGGGCGACGGGACGGGAAGCGGCGTTTCTGCGCCCCCGCCGCGCCCTGCAGGAACTCCCCCTGGCCTGTTCGATCGTTACGGACGCCGGGCCACCGACATGCGCTTGTCCTTGACCGACAAGTGCAATCTGCGGTGCACCTACTGCATGCCGGCCGAAGGCCTCGAATGGTTGTCCAAACAAGCCGTGATGACCGCCGCCGAGATCGTCCGGCTGGTGCGGATCGGCGTCGAACACCTCGGGGTCCGCGAACTGCGCCTCACCGGAGGCGAGCCCCTGGTCCGCGCCGACCTGGTGGACATCATCACCGCCCTCCGCCAGGCGCACCCCGATCTGCCGATCTCCATGACCACCAACGGCGTCGGACTCGACAAGAAAGCAGCAGCGCTCAAGCAAGCCGGACTCACCCGCATCAACGTCTCCCTCGACTCCCTCCACGAAGAAACCTTCACGAAGCTGACCCGGCGGCCTTTCCTCGACAAGGTGCTGGCCGGCGTCGATGCCGCCCGGGCCGCGGGCCTGGGCCGGTCAAGATCAACGCCGTCCTCATGCGCGGCATCAACGACGCCGAGTCCCCCGAGCTCCTGGCCTGGGCACTGGAGCGCGGCTATGAACTGCGCTTCATCGAACAAATGCCGCTGGACGCCGACCACGGCTGGACCCGGCGCGACATGATCACGGCAGCCGAGATCCGCGAACTGCTTTCCCGCGACTTCGTGCTGGCCCGGACCCGCGCGAACGCGACGGCGCACCGGCGGAACGATTCGAAGTACGACGGCGGGACCCGGCATCCGTCCAAGCCACCGGTCCGCTCCTGGGCACCGTCGGCATCATCGCCTCCGTCACCGAACCGTTCTGCTCCGATTGCCGGCGCACAAGGATCACCGCCGAAGGCAAGATCATGAGCTGCCTGTTCTCACGCGAAGAATTCGACCTGTTGGGACTACTCCGGTCCGGAGCCAGCGACGAGGAACTCGCCCAACGCTGGCAGGACGCCATGTGGATCAAACCCAAGGCACACGGCATGGACCACACCGGCCTCGGCGCACCCGACTTCGTCCAACCAGACCGCAGCATGAGCGCCATCGGAGGCTGAGGCTTTGCTCGTAAGATACTTCGCTGCCGCGCGCGCCGCGGCAGGCGTCGAAGAGGAACACCACGATCTCCCGGACGGAACCAGCTTGGACGGGCTGATCGCGGCCGTGCTCGCCGTCGAACGTCCGGAACCACCGGCCGGCACGCCGCCCCTGGCCCGGATCATTTCGCGCAGCAGCTTCCTGCGCAACGAGATAGCGGTCCGCGACCATTCGGCCGCTCTCGGTGCGGACGACGTCGTCGACGTCCTCCCGCCGTTTGCCGGGGGCTGAGCCGGCCACGGCCGGAGGGTGGCTCCCGGGGTCCAAGGAGCCTACGCTGTGCCTATCCGCGCAACAGCAAAGGAACAGCCATGTACACCCTCCTGATCGAACACGCCGTGAACGACTTCGACGCATGGAAGCGGTCGTTCGACTCGGATCCGGCAGATCGCGCCGGCTCCGGCGTTGTTTCGTACAGGGTCTCCAAGCCCGTGGACGATTCCCAGCGGGTCCTGATTGAGCTTGATTTCGTCGAGCGGGAGCGCGCTGAATCAATGCTGGACACCTTGCGGACACGGGTGTGGAGTGGACCTGGAAGGCCGGCCTCGCTCGACGGCATGCCGGATGCGCGGATCGTTGAGTCGTTGGAGGCCAAGGTCCTCTGAACGCTGTGCCTGCCGGACGTGTGCCTTAGACGCGCCTGCACACAGAGACCATGAACGGGCTGAACGTCGGGGCATCCCCGAGCCTCAGTTCCGCCGTGTGGGTCAGCACGCCACCGTCCACCTTGAAGGTGTGGCGCGCGGTCCCGCGAGGACTACGCCGCTCAAGCCTGAGCGTGCCGTCCTCCCAATGCCCGCGGGCCGGAGCTTCCGGTGGCCGGCCCATGCTGTCCACGTAGTACCAGAGGGTCTCTCCGTGGTCCGGGTCAACGGTGAAGACACCGTGGCCCTCGAAATGGGTGCCGTCAGGCTCGATGTGCCGGTAGCTCTGCACCAAGGCGTAGCCTCCCGCCGCGCGCGAGAAGGTCACCTCGGCGTCGGCGGTCCGGCGGGTCCCCAGGGCGAGGCCGCAAGCTCGGTGCTCCCCCGCCAATGACCCAGGAATGCCTCCAGCGCAGTGTGTGCATGACTCTTCAATGGCTCGTTCATGGCGACTCCTGCGCGGGACGATGGATACGTCACCATCATGTTCCCGATCGAGCAGGCGCGTCCAGCCTTCCCCACCCGGACGCGGGTTCAGAGGCCGAACGTCTCGGTTTCCTCGAAGGGCCCGACGACGGTTACGGTGCGGGGGCTTCGGCGAGCACCCGGGCGAGTTCCTGGACCTGCTCGGCGGTGACGGCCTTGATGCGGTCCAGCGTTTCGTCGATGTCCTGGAATTCGCCGGAGACGAGCTCGGCGCGGCCGAGGCGGGACATCCGCGAACCGGTGTCTTCAAGGGCCAGGACGATTCCGCCGCACAATTGGCCGACGGCCTTGCGCAGTTCCTCGTCCGTGATTCCGTCGGCAGCGAGCTTGTCCAGCTCGGCGCCCAGGAGTTCCAGGACCTGCTTGACCTTCGACGGCGTGCAGCCGGCGTACATGCCGAAGTAGCCTGCGTCAGCATAGGCGGAGGCGAAGGAATAGGTGGAGTAGACGAGGCCCCGCTTTTCGCGGATCTCCTGGAAGAGGCGCGAAGACATGCCACCGCCAAGGACAGCGTTCAGGACGCTCATCACGAAGCGCCGATCGTCGGTGGCCACGATCGAGGGGCAACCCATGATGATGTTGGCCTGCTCCACGGGACGCTTGATCACATGCAGTCCTGCGGTACCCGTGATGTCCGCCCGCTCGGTGGAGCGGCGCTCAACGGGGGCAGCGGTCTCCTTCAGCTCCCACCCGGCCGTCCGCAAGGCATCGAGCACGAGGCGGCACACGATGTCGTGGTCCAGGCCGCCAGCGGCGGTAATGACAATTTCGTCCGGCCGGTAGTAGCGCTGGTAGTGTGCCCACACCGAATCGCGGGACACAGCCTTGATGGCGGCAGGGGTGCCCCCGATCGGTCGGCCCAGCGGATGCACACCGAGCACTGCGGCCACGAAGTTTTCATGTGCGACGTCGGTGGGGTCATCGCTGTCCATGGCGATTTCCTCAAGGATCACGTCGCGTTCCTGCTCAAGTTCCTCAGGATCCAGCACGGCGCCGGTGATCATGTCCGCGATGACGTCGATAGCCATCGGAAGATCTGTGTCCAGCACCCGCGCAAAGTAGCACGTGCTTTCCTTCGCGGTGGCCGCGTTCGATTCACCGCCGACCTCGTCGAAAGCGGACGCGATCTCCAGGGCTGTGCGCTTCTTGGTGCCTTTGAACAAGAGGTGCTCAAGGAAGTGGGTGGAGCCGTGCTGGCCGTCCGCCTCGTCCCGGGAACCGACACCCACCCAGAATCCGATGGTTGCGGATCGCTGCCCGGGCATGGCCTCTGTGAGCACCCGGACGCCTCCCGGAAGCACTGAACGCCGGACAACGGAGCCGCCTTCAGCGCCATGGATCAATTCGCCGCCGGCACGGTCTGCGCCAATGGGAGGGGTACGACAGTCATCAAGACCTTTCAGTTCTGCGGGAAATCATGGGTGCCAAATCTGGCTGCAATCGTACCAGCGGGCGCATCGCCCCGGGACGGGAATCCGTTGTTAAAACCGGGCAGGACCGGTGGACATGTCCACCGGTCCTGCCGCGTGTTTGCCGGTTCAGGCTACTCGGCGGAAACTTCAGCCTCTTCGGCGGGAGCTTCCTCGGAGACGGCGCCTTCTTCCTCGGCCACAACCGGGGAGAGGGAGAGCTTGCCGCGGTCGTCGATCTTGGTGATCTCGACCTGGATCTTCTGGCCCACGGAGACGACGTCGTCGACGTTGTCCACGCGCTTGCCGCTGGCCAGCTTGCGCAGCTCGGAGATGTGCAGCAGGCCGTCCTTGCCCGGGTCAGGGAAACGAACGCACCGAAGGTGGTGGTCTTGACGACCGTGCCCAGGTAACGCTCACCGATTTCCGGGATCTGCGGGTTGGCAATGGCGTTGATCGCGGCGCGGGCTGCTTCAGCAGACGGACCGTTGGTGGCGCCGATGTAGACGGTGCCGTCGTCCTCGATGGAGATGTCGGCGCCGGTGTCTTCCTGGATCTGGTTGATCATCTTGCCCTTGGGCCGATGACCTCACCGATCTTGTCAACGGGGATGTTGACGGCGATCACGCGCGGTGCGAACTCGGAGAGCTCGTCCGGGTGTCGATGGCGGCGTTGATGACGTCCAGGATGTGCAGGCGGGCTTCGCGGGCCTGCTTCAGGGCTGCGGCCAGGACCGATGCGGGGATGCCGTCGAGCTTGGTGTCCAGCTGGATGGCCGTGACGAACTCGGAAGTACCGGCAACCTTGAAGTCCATGTCGCCGAAAGCGTCTTCGGCGCCGAGGATGTCGGTCAGGGCAGCGTAGCGGGTCTGACCGTCAACCTGGTCGGAAACCAGGCCCATGGCGATACCGGCAACGGCGGCCTTCAGCGGCACGCCTGCGTTGAGCAGGGACAGCGTGGAAGCACAGACGGAACCCATCGACGTCGAACCGTTGGAGCCGAGGGCCTCGGACACCTGGCGGATGGCGTACGGGAATTCCTCGCGGGACGGGAGAACCGGAACCAGGGCGCGCTCTGCGAGTGCACCGTGGCCGATTTCGCGGCGCTTCGGGGAGCCGACGCGGCCGGTTTCACCGGTGGAGTACGGCGGGAAGTTGTAGTTGTGCATGTAGCGCTTGCGCGTGACAGGAGACAGCGAGTCGATCTGCTGTTCCATCTTGAGCATGTTCAGCGTGGTGACACCCATGATCTGGGTTTCTCCACGCTCGAAGATGGCGGAACCGTGAACGCGGGGCAGGACCTCTACCTCGGCGGTCAGCTGGCGGATGTCCGTCAGGCCGCGGCCGTCGATGCGGATCTGGTCCTTGAGGATGCGCTGGCGGACAACCTGCTTGGTCAAGGAGCGGAAGGCTGCGGACAGTTCCTTCTCGCGGCCCTCGAACTCGCCGGCGAGGGCGCCAAGGACTTCGTCCTTGAGTTCGTCAGAGGCGTTGTCGCGGTCCTGCTTGTCGGCGATCTGGAAGACAGCAGCAAGCTTCTCGGCAGCGGCGGCTTCAACAGCGGCGTAAACGTCGTCCTGGTAGTCCAGGAAGACCGGGAATTCAACCGTAGGCTTGGCAGCGCGGGCGGCCAGGTCAGCCTGGGCCTCGCACAGGGCCTTGATGAACGGCTTGGCAGCCTCGAGGCCCTCGGAAACGACCTCTTCGGTGGGAGCGGTGGCGCCCTGTTCCTTGATGAGGTTCCAGGAGTTGTCCGTGGCTTCGGCTTCAACCATCATGATGGCGACGTCGTCCCCGGCGATGCGGCCGGCAACAACCATGTTGAAGACGGCGTTCTCGAGCTGTGAGTGCTTCGGGAAGGCAACCCATTCGGTGCCCTGTTCGTCGGCGATGAGGGCAACGCGGACGCCGCCGATCGGGCCGGAGAACGGGAGGCCGGAGAGCTGGGTGGACATGGACGAGGCGTTGATGGCCACGACGTCGTAGAGCTCGTCCGGTTGATCGCCAGGACGGTCACGACGATCTGTACCTCGTTGCGCAGGCCCTTGACGAACGCGGGACGCAGCGGCGGTCCATGAGGCGGCAAGCAAGGATGGCTTCGGTGGACGGGCGGCCTTCACGGCGGAAGAACGAGCCCGGGATGCGGCCGGCGGCGTACATGCGCTCTTCGACGTCGACGGTCAGCGGGAAGAAGTCGAAGCCTTCACGCGGGGACTTGCCTGCGGTGGTTGCGGACAGCAGTGCGGTGTCTTCGTCGATGTAGACCATCGCGGCGCCGGCTGCCTGCTTGGCGAGGCGGCCGGTTTCGAAGCGGATTACACGCTTGCCGAAGCGGCCGTTGTCGATGATGGCTTCTGAGAACTGGATTTCGGGACCCTCCATTGAGAGTCACCTCCGTTTCTTGTTTAGCGGAAGTCCTCCCGCATCGACCCAGGCCAGCGTCTGTTCCTGGCCTGTACGACACCCGGTCATCGATCGAGACCCACGGGCTGTGCCTTCATCGCAGAAGGTTGCTCCCGGGGATCACTACCGAGGACCGCGAATGCGCGATGCGGTTGAACTCCTGTTAAGTGTTGGATTTAGTTATGGAGAAAAGGCGGCCCGTTCCGCGGAGGATCGGGCCGCCCGAAGTCAAACTAGCGGCGCAGGCCGAGGCGCTCGATGAGCGCACGGTAGCGGGCAATGTCAGTCTTCTTGAGGTAGCCCAGCATGCGCTTGCGACGACCAACCATGGCCAGCAGACCGCGCTGGGTGTGGAAGTCGTGCTTGTGCTCCTTCATGTGCTCAGTCAGATCCTTGATCCGCTGAGTCAGGACTGCAATCTGGACCTCCGGCGAACCAGTGTCGCCCTTGGACGTTGCGTATGCCTCGATGATGGACTGCTTAACAGCGGCTTCAAGTGCCACGTGAACTCCTAGAGTTGTGCCGTGCGTCCGATTCAGCGCCTCGCTGCCGGGTTGTAATGCGCCGATGACCGCACACAAAACAGGTCCAGCCGCCACGGACTGCAGCCGGATCCATCCCTCAGTTTACCGGCAGCCCGGCAATCTTGTCGAAAGCTGCCGTGTGACCCTCATCAAAGCCTCTTCAACGACGGCCGCCGCTCACTGCCGATCTCGGTCCGGACGGCGAAAAGCTCAGGGAAGAACGTCAAGTCAAGGGCCTTCTTCAGGAAGGACACACCGCTCGAGCCTCCGGTTCCGGTCTTCATGCCGATGGTCCGCTGCACCGTGCGGAGGTGCCGGAAGCGCCACAATTGGAAGTTGTCTTCCAAGTCCACCAGTTCCTCGCACGCTTCGTACGCCGCCCAGTTGTCTGCGGCATGTTCGTAGATGTGCTTGAAAAGAGGCAAGAGCTCGGGGGCGAACTCGTGGGCCTGGGTGACGTCCCGGTCCAGGACGGACCGCGGAACGTCGTAGCCGTTCCGGTCGAGGAAGGCCAGGAATTCGTCGTAGATGCTCGGGGCATTCAGGAGCTCCTCCAGCATCGCCTTCGACTCCGGATCGGATTCGAACACTGGCAGCATTTTGGCGTTCTTGTTGCCGAGGATGAACTCGACAGCGCGGTATTGGCTCGACTGGAAGCCGGAGGCATTGCCCAGGAAGCCACGGAACTGGGAGTACTCGGTGGGGGTGAGCGTTGCGAGCACCGACCATTGCTCGGTGAGCGTCTTCTGGATGTGCTTGACCCGGGCGATGGCCTTGAGCGCGGAGCCGAGGTCGTCCTGGCGGAGCCAGGCGGCCGCGCTGCGGAGTTCGTGCAGGACCAGCTTTAGCCAGAGCTCGGTGGTTTGGTGCTGGATGATGAACAGGAGTTCGTCATGGTGTTCAGGCTGGCTGACAGGTTGCTGGGCGCTGAGCAGCACGGGCAGCTGCAGGTAGGAGGCGTAGCTCATGCGTGAGCTGAAGTCCTTGACGATGCCTTCGTCGAGTGGCCGGGTGTTCTTCTCAACGCTCACGGTAGGGGCTACTTGTCCAGCAGGAGATGGTGGGCTTGGACGACGTCCAGCCGCATCTGTTCCACCAGGGCCTCGGGTCCGCGGTAGGCCACCATGCCTCGCAGCCGCGCCGTAAATTCCACCACGACGGTCTGGCCGTAGAGGTTGAAGTCCTCCACCGCCTCCTCGGGGCGGTCGATCACGTGCGCTTCCACCTGGCGGCTCACGCCGTCGAACGTGGGGTTGGAACCCACTGAAATCGCGGCTGGCCAGCGGGTTCCGGATTCGTCCACGAGCCAGCCGGCGTAGATTCCGTCCGCCGGTACGTAGCCCGTGGCGCCGTGGTCGAGGTTTGCGGTCGGAAAGCCCAGGGCGCGTCCGCGCGCAGCGCCATGGACCACTTCGCCGCGCATCCTGTGCGGGCGGCCGAGGACGGCGGACGCGGTCTCGACATCGCCTTCGGCAAGGGCCTCGCGCACCCAGGTGGAGGAACAGCGGCGGTCCGTGCCGCCGTCGTCGTGTACTGGAAAGCCTTCCGCGCCGAACTCGTTGACCACGTGGACGCCGAATCCGAGTTCCTTGCCCAATTCCTGCATGGTGCCGACGTCGCCGGAATTTCCCACGCCGAAACGAAGATCGTGGCCCACAACGACATGTGCTGCGTGAAGCCCGTCCAGCAGGACCTTGACGACGAATTCCTCGGGCGTCATGGCGGCAAGCGTGAGGTTGTATTTCATGACGAGGACGGCGTCCACGCCCGTGCCGGCCAGGGCATCGAGCTTGTCCTGCAGCCCCATGAGGAGCTCCGGAGCGGAGTCGGGCCGATGGACCAGTGCCGGGTGGGGATCGAAGGTCACGACGACGGACCGCGCACCGTGCTGCTTTGCCGTGCGCAACAGTTGCGTCAGCACTTGCTGGTGTCCGCGATGGACGCCGTCAAAGTTGCCGATGGTCACGACGCTGGGACCGAAATCCTCGGGGACCTCGGTGGGATCGTTCCAGATGTGGACCATCAACCTCGCCTTTTACTGCTGGTATTGACTATGCCCGGTGCCTGCTCCGGCGCCGGAATTCTCTAAGGTTACTCGCTATCCCACGGCGCCCTTGCCCGATGGCGGAGCTCCGATTTCTACTGCGTGAGTGGTGCCGGACGCCGACGGTAGAGCCACAGTAGTCCCAGGACCGGCAGGATCAACGGCACAAAGCCGTATCCACGTCCGAACAAGGACCACACAGTGTCGTGCGGGAAAGCCACCGGATCGAAAAGGCTGATGGCGCCAACCACCACCACGCCGACCATCTCAACAAGGACGGCCGCGAGGGACACCTTGAACCACGTGCGGCCTGGCTTCGCGAGGGAGACCGTGGCCACGATGTACACCACGGCGGCGAAAGCCGAGAGGATGTGCGCCAAGGGAGCATCCGAGAACTTGGTCAGGATCTGGTAGCCGGCACGGGCCGTGGCCGAGATCGCGAACACCGCGTAGACCGCAATCAGCAGCCTCCCGGGCCCGGTGTTGCGGGTGTCCCGGTTCTTCTTCCCGGTGGTTTCAACAGTCACTTCGTGTGCTTCTTCCAATGTCAGTACCAGATCTGGTTCATGCGGGCCGCCATGACCAATGCGGTGACGCCCACGGCGCCCATGACGAAATTGCTCCAACGGGTCCGCTCCAGGATGGACCAGTACACCGCGACGACGGGGAGGATGAGTGCCGTGATGATGTAGCCCCAGAATTCCCAGGGCTCCCCCGCGATCTTTTCACCCATCACCACGCGGATGATCGATCCCACCAGATAGACCAGCAGGACGAGTTCGACGGCGGCAACCGACAGTATGGTGACGTCGTTGGGGCCTTCTTCATGATGCCGGCCGCGACGCAAATGATGGTGGACAACAGGCCCACTATCAGGACAGCGTAAAAGTATCCGTCCATGGTTACTGTGCCTGCTTTTCGTTGTCGGGGGCGAACACCAGGACGGGCTTGGCGAAGCTCCCCGCATCGGCCAACAGCGCCACCAGCTCTCCTGACGGAGAGAACGCGGCAGCCGGGTTCTCGGCGGTGGCCGCGTCGGCCGTGCCCGCTGCGGGCCCCGCGGCGATCCTGCGGCCAAAGGAGATTTCGGTGGTTTCGGCGTCGCTCAGTTCCCGGTTGGGCATGAGCGCCCGGGCGGCGGCGGACATGTCGAGGACTTCCAGTTCCTCGGCAAGCTGTTCGAGGGTGCGGCTTGCTCCAGGGAGTACGGTCCCACGTGGGTGCGGCGCAGCGCCGTCAGATGGCCGCCGACGCCGAGAGCCTCGCCCAGGTCGCGTGCCAGCGCGCGGATGTAGGTGCCTGAGGAGCATTCGACGGTCACGTCGATGTCCACCACCCTGCCGTCGTCGACCCTCCGGATGGCGTGGATCTCGAAACGGTGGATGGTCACGGGCCGGGCGGCGAGCTTGACCTCTTGCCCCGAACGCACGCGCGCGTAGGACCGTTCGCCGTTGACCTTGATGGCGCTGACGCTGCTGGGGACCTGCTGGATCTCGCCGCTCAGCTGCGCGACGCCGGAACGGATGGCGTCCTCAGTGACTGCGGCGGCGCTGCGGCTTGCGGTGATGTCGCCCTCGGCATCGTCCGTGATGGTTGATTCACCGAGCCGGATGGTGGCGGAGTACGTCTTGGAGGTGCCCACGATGTAGGTCAGCAATCGCGTGGCCTTGTTGATGCCAAGCACAAGCACCCCCGTGGCCATGGGATCCAGGGTCCCCGCATGGCCCACTTTCCGGGTACCGGCCAGTCGCCGCATCCGTCCAACCACATCGTGGCTGGTCCATCCTTGCGGCTTGTCAACGATTACCAGTCCAGAAAGCACGCCTCCCAGTATATCCGCGCCGGGCATGCATCCTGCGGCCCGCGGCTTCCCTGGACGCTCCGGGACCGCGGCTAAGATGGCTCCCATGCCTGAGCTTGCCGCACACGTCCGCGAAGTGCCCGTGAACCAGATCCGCGAGATCACCGAGGCGGCCTGGAGCACCCCCGGGGCGATCGTCCTCAGCATCGGCGAGCCGGGCTTCGCGCTGCCCCGGCACATCCTGGACGCGGGGATCGCTTGCCTGGACAGGGACGAGACCAACTACACCCCCAATGCCGGAATCCCGGCGCTGCGTGAAGCCTTCGCCGACCGCTTCCGTGCCCACAACCACGTGGATATCGGGGCGGAGCGCGTATATGTCGTGGACGGAGCCCAGCAGGGACTGCACTTCGCCATGAGCCTGCTCCTCTCCCCGGCGACGAGATCCTGATTCCCAATCCGGGCTACCCGACTTTTGCCATGACAAGCCATTTGTTGCACGCCGTCCCGGTGCAGTATCCGCTCTACCCGGAGCACGAGTTCCAACCCCGCATCGAGGACATCGAGGCCCTGATCACGCCGCGCACCAAGGTATTGGTCCTGAATTCGCCGTCCAATCCCCTGGGCGCAGTGATCTGCGAGGAAACGACGCGCGAGCTCGTGGAATTGGCCGTCAAACACGATCTGTGGATCATTTCGGATGAATGCTACGAAGCCTTCACCTTCGACGTTCCGCACACGAGTCCCGCCCGCTTCGACAGCGCCGTTCCCGGGAGGCCCGGGTCTTCACGTCCCTGACCTTGTCCAAAACGTACGGGCTGACGGGACTGCGGATCGGCGCACTCATTTGCCCGCCGGGCCTCGAACGGAAGATGAACAACGTCATGGAAGCGATCGTTTCCTGCGTGGCTTCGCCGTCCCAGTACGCTGCCGTCGCGGCGCTGACCGGCCCGCAGGACTATGTGGACACGGCACGGGAGCACTACCGTTCCAACCGCGATGCCGCCTCGGCGGTGCTTGCCCAGAAGGGCATTCCCTTCCTGGGCGCCCAGGGAGCTTTCTATCTCTGGGCGGACGTCTCGCATGTGAGCGGCGGGGACGTGCGTGCCTGGGTGCGTACCTTCCTGGCGGACGCTGGAGTAGCCGTGGCACCGGGAACCGCGTTCGGTTCCATCGGCGAAGGATGGATCAGGATCGCTTTGTGCGGTGACCAGCAGCAACTGCTCGACGGCGTCGGGCGACTCCCGGCGCGGACGTGAGCCTCAGTATTTGGTCCGGTTCTTGTGCCCGCGCCAGGCATCGAAGGGAGCCTCGGATGCAGGAACGTCAGTGTGTTGGACGGGCAGCAGGTCGGGCCTGTTGCCGTCGAAATATTCGTAGAACACGGCATCGTCGAAGCCTGCGGCCGCTGCCCCGTGCCGATCGGCGGCAAAGTAGACGCGGCTGACCCGGCCCATAGGGCCGCCGAGAGGCACAAAGGGCACGGTTCGCAGCTTGAGTAGAGCACCGAGCCGCTGAGGTTGAAGCTCCCCAGTTCCGACGCGGCCCGCCGGATGGCCACTACTTCGGCGTGCGCCGTGGGGTCGTTGTCGCGGGTGACCCGGTTGACGCCGTCGTGGAGCCGTCCGTCCGGGGTGACCACGACGGCGCCGAAAGGGCCGCCGCCGTCGGCCACGTTTTGAACCGCGAGCCGCACGGCGTGTTCAAGGTAGTCTTCGGGACTCTGAGCTGCATCGTGGGCCGCCATGCTCCGATCTTAGCGACGGGCCAGCATTTTGGCCCGGCTTTTCACGGTTAAACACGCAGGACCGGATCCGGCAGTCGCGAGAACTGCGGATCCGGCCCCACCCGGGAAGCGCCGGACTATTTGCCGCCGTCTTCGTCGATATCTTCATCGGCACGGAGGTCGATGTCTTCTTCGTCAAAATCGTCTTCGTCGATGTCCGCATCCTGCGGGGCATCGCTCTTGTACGGGTCTGCGTCGCCGGCGTGCTTGGCGCCGGCGGCCAGGGCGGCCACCTCGGCGTCGCGCTGCTTGGCGGTGCGCAAGAGCTCCTCAAGGTTCGAGGCGTTGACCGGGATGAGGTCGGCAACGAATTCCAAGGTCGGAGTCAGCCGCACGGTGATGTTGCGGCCCACTTCCTGGCGCAAAACACCCTTGGCCTTCTCCAACGCCCGAACAGCATCAGAATGGGCGGCTTCGTCGCCGAAGACGGTGTAATACACGGTGGCGTGCTGAAGATCGTTGGTGACGCGGGCATCCGTAATAGTGATGCCCTCAACCCGAGGATCCTTGATCCGCCGGCCCAGTGCCTCAGCAACAACAACCTTAATCCGCTGCGCCAACTTGGCAGCGCGTGCCGGATCAGCCATTTCTACTCCTAAAATTTGCGTACGACGGCGCGGTGGCGTCTCGCGTACTTAAGTCTAAAAAATGCCACTCGCCAAAAAAGGCCCGAAACGGGCCGCGAGCTTCCCACTGAGGCCCGTGGAGCCGATATGGGGGCCCGGGAGTGGCTAAGGTGGCAGCCGAGGGTCCCAATGCGAGCTTGCGAGCATTGGGAAGGCTGACACCGCTGCCGAAGCTGGGCGGCCGACGTCGTAAGACGTCAGCCGCCCAGCGTAGGGGTGGGGCCCCATATCGGCAGAACGGGCCGGAGCCGCCGAGAGCAGCACCGGCCTGCGACACCTTAGACGCGCGGCTTTTCGCGCATCTCGAAGGTCTCGATGATGTCACCTTCGTTGATGTCGTTGTACGAGCCAAGACCGATACCACACTCGAAGTCCGTGCGGACCTCGGTGGCGTCGTCCTTGAAGCGCTTGAGCGTCTCAACGGTGAGGTTGTCGCCGATGACCTTGCCATCGCGGCTGACGCGGGCCTTCGTGTTACGGCGGATGATGCCCGAGCGCACGATCGAACCGGCGATGTTTCCGAACTTGGAAGAACGGAAGACTTCGCGGACCTCGGCGGTACCGAGCTGGACTTCCTCGTACTCCGGCTTGAGCATGCCCTTGAGGGCCAGCTCGATGTCATCGATTGCCGAGTAGATGACGGAGTAGAAGCGCATGTCCACGCCTTCACGATCGGCCAGTTCAGCCACGCGCTCGGCGGGCTTGACGTTGAAGCCGATGATGATGGCGTTGTCCACCGTGGCGAGGTTGACGTCGTTCTGCGTGATGGCACCCACACCGCGGTGGATGACGCGCAGTTGAACGTCTTCGTCGCCCACATCGATCTTGAGCAGGGCGTCTTCGAGGGCTTCGACCGCACCGGAAACGTCACCCTTGAGGATGAGGTTGAGGGTGTCGATCTTGCCTTCGGCCACAGCCTTGTCGAAGTCCTCGAGGCTGATGCGCTTGCGGCGCTTGGCCAGTGCCGCGTTGCGGTCGGCTGCCTCGCGCTTTTCAGCGATCTGGCGGGCCGTACGCTCGTCGGAGGTCACCAGGAAGGTGTCGCCTGCACGCGGTACGTTGGACAGGCCAGGACCTGGACCGGACGGGACGGGAGCGCGACGTCGAGGGCGTTGCCGTCTTCGTCGAACATGGCACGCACGCGGCCGTGGCCGTACCGGCCACGATCGTGTCACCGACGGCCAGGGTACCGGACTGGACCAGGACGGTGGCCACGGAGCCGCGGCCCTTGTCCAGGTTCGCTTCGATGGCAATGCCTCGAGCGTCCTTGTCCGGGTTGGCGCGCAGGTCCAAAGCGGCGTCTGCGGTCAGCAGCACGGCGTCGATCAGTTCGTCGATGTTGATGTTCTGGCGGGCAGAAACCTCAACGAACATGGTGTCGCCACCGTATTCTTCGGGAACCAGGCCGTACTCGGTGAGCTGGCCCTTGACCTTGTCCGGGTTCGCACCTTCCTTGTCGATCTTGTTGACCGCGACGACGATCGGCACGTTGGCCGCTTGTGCGTGGTTGAGTGCTTCCACCGTCTGCGGCATGACGCCGTCGTCGGCTGCGACAACCAAGATGGCGATGTCGGTGACCTTGGCACCACGTGCACGCATGGCGGTGAACGCCTCGTGACCCGGGTGTCAATGAAGGTGATGTCGCGCGGAGTGCCTTCGTGGACGTGGCTGATCTGGTAGGCACCGATGTGCTGCGTGATGCCGCCGTGTTCGCCGGCAACCACGTTGGTCTTCCGGATAGCGTCGAGCAATCGGGTCTTACCGTGGTCAACGTGACCCATGACGGTGACAACCGGCGGACGCGGTTCGAGGACGTCGTCGCCTTCGGCTTCCAGTTCGGCATCGAGATCGATGTCGAACGAGTCGAGGAGCTCGCGCTCTTCGTCTTCCGGAGAGACAACCTGTACCTTGTAGCCGAGTTCGGCGCCGAGCAGGCCGAAGGTGTCTTCGTCCAGCGACTGCGTAGCCGTTGCCATCTCACCGAGGTGGAACAGCACGGTCACCAGTGCGGCGGGGTTCGCCTCGATCTTGTCGGCGAAGTCCGTGATGGACGAGCCGCGACGGAGCCGGACTACGGTGTTGCCGTCGCCGCGGGGTACGGATACGCCACCCAGCGACGGAGCACTCATCTGCTCCAGTTCCTGACGCTTTGCACGCTTCGACTTGCGCTGCTTGCCGCGTCCTGCGCCACCCTTGCCGAAGGCACCTTGGGTACCGCCGCGTCCGCGGCCGCCCTTGCCGAAGCCACCGCCGGCGGGAGCTCCGCCACCGGTGCCTGCACCAGGAGCGCCACCCGGACGGCCGGGGCCGCCACCACCGGACGGCCAGCGCCGCCCGGACGGCCTGCGCCACCGGGAGCGGACGCTCGGTGCGGTTGGGCATCATGCCCGGGCTGGGACGGTTTCCTGCGGGCCACCTGCCGGACGCGGAGCGCCCGGACGGGGAGCACCGGGCGCGGAGCACCCGGACGCGGACCACCGGAACCGGCTGCGGGCGGGGCCGCCTGCGCCGGCCGCGGGACGCGGACCGCCGGGACGCTCGCCGTCAGTGCGGCCACCGGAACGTGGCATGCCCTGCGAAGTTGCGAAGGGGTTGTTGCCCGGACGGGGAGGACGCTCGCCGTCGCCACGGCCGCGGGCATGCCCTGCGAGGTCGCAAACGGGTTGTTGCCCGGACGGGGCCGCCTGGCCGCGGTGCCTGGCTGCCGGACGTGCCGGGGCAGGGCTTCGGCCTTGGGTGCCGGACGGGCGCCCGGTTTGGCGGAAACGGGGCTTGCTGCGGCTGCGGGAGCCGCAGGCGCCGCCGGGGCGGGGTCTCAGCTTTGGGGCTGGAACCGGAGCCTTGGGCGCAGCGGGGCCGGAGCCGGGCGGGATGCTGCCGGTGCAGCAGGGCAGCGGGTGCCGCGGGGCTGCAACGCGAGGTGCTGCCGGGCAGCGGCCTTCGCAGCGCCGGCGCCCGGATAGGCGTCGCGAAGCTTCTTCACGACCGGTGCCTCAATTGTCGAAGAGGCGGAGCGAACGAATTCGCCCAATTCCTGCAGTTTTGTCACTGCATCTTTGGAAGTAATACCGAGCTCTTTGGCGAGCTCATGTACGCGGACCTTGGCCACATTTCTCCTGTCTCGGTCCGCACCGAGCCAGGCACGAACCGTCTAATTCTTACTGCGGGCCCCTGCCGCGAACGCGGCGGATAGGCCCTGTGCAGAGCGCAACAAAGTTGTCATCGTTGCGCACTCATCGCTGGGAACTCATCGGGTTTCCATCAGTTTTCTGACCCGCTTTCAGGTTTGGACGGTTTTCCTGCTTTCACGTGGGTGTCCGCAGGGGTATGACTGCCGCCAGGTAGCGTTCGACGGCGGTGACTTCACTTGCGCCCGCGAGGGCCCTAGCGAAAGCACGCCGTTTGCTTGCCAGCGTCAGGCATGTGGTGCTGGGGTGCAGCCACGCACCCCGGCCAGCCATCCGGCGTCGTTCATCCACCAGGACGACGGGTGACCCGCCGCCTTCGGCGACAAGCCGGATCAACTCGCTCCGCTTGCCTTGTTTCCGGCATCCGATGCAGGTGCGCACAGGCTGGTGCCTGGTGTGAAGCAGTTCAGTCACTGGGTGTATCAACCTGCCTCAGTGTCTTTGCCTGTCTTCTGCGGTTCTGCTTGGCTCGGCGCCCACCCTCGACTTGCCGGGATTATTGCCCCACAAGCCGCGAGCACGCCAAAGCGCACGGATACCGGGCATAGGCCCGGTTCCATCCATTCTAAGCCCCCGAGTGCCCGGCCACCGAATCCACAAGGTGCGGGGATCCGGGCCGGGCACCGTTTGGTCTGTTTAGTTGCCCTTGGCCGGAGTGGCGTCAGAGACGATGTCGATCCGCCAGCCGGTCAGCTTGGCTGCGAGGCGGGCGTTCTGGCCTTCCTTGCCGATGGCGAGGGAGAGCTGGTAGTCGGGAACAACCACGCGGCCGAACGCGTGGCTTCGTCCGTGATAGTGACGGAATTCACGCGCGACGGCGAAAGGGAGTTGGCGATGAAGGTCGCCGGATCGTCGCTGAAGTCGACGATGTCGATCTTTTCGTCATTGAGTTCGGTCATGACCGCGCGGACGCGGGAACCCATTTCACCAATGCAGGCACCCTTGGCGTTGATGCCCGGGGTGTTGGCTTTGACGGCCATCTTGGTCCGGTGTCCGGCCTCGCGTGCCAATGCCACGATCTCGACGGATCGGTCCGCGATCTCCGGGACCTCCAGTTCGAAAAGCTTCCGGACAAGGCCCGGGTGTGAACGCGACAGCGTGATGGAGGGTCCTTGGCGCCGCGGTGGACGTCCACCACAAACGCACGCAGGCGGTTGCCGTGGGTGTACTTCTCCCCGGCACCTGCTCGGGCGGCGGCAACAGTGCTTCCACGGAACCGAGGTTCACCTGGATCATGTGCGGGTTGTTGCCCTGCTGGATCAGGCCGGCGACGAGTTCGCCTTCACGGCCCTTGAATTCGCCGAGGACGTTGTCGTCCTCGACGTCGCGCAGGCGCTGCAGGATGATTTGCCGCGCGGTGCTCGCCGCAATGCGGCCGAATCCGGCAGGAGTGTCCTCGAACTCGCCGATGGCTTCGCCGTCGTCGTCGATTTCCGTGGCCCAAATGGTCACGTGCCCGCTCTTGCGGTCCAGCTCCGCACGGGCCTTTTCGAAGGCGCCCGGCGTCTTGTGGTATGCCACCAGGAGCGCCTGCTCAATGGTGGGAATCAGGAGGTCCAGCGGGATTTCACGCTCACGCTCCAGGAGTCTCAGCGCACTCATGTCAATATCCATTAGGCCTCCTCGGAAGGTCCGTTGTACTCGTCTTCCAGCACGGCCTCGTTGAGGTGGCTGAACTCTATCTCGACTTTTCCTTGGCGGATCCTGTCGAAAGGAATCTTCACGGGTTCGCCCTGCTTGGGCTTCATGCCCTTCTTGACCTCTTGCTCGGGAACCAGCGTGACGCCGTCGTCGTCGACGGACTGGATGCGGCCCGTCAGGTTCTCTCCCTGGATCACGTTGACCTTGACCATGCGTCCGCGGGCCCGGTGCCAGTGGCGGGGCTCCGTGAGGGGCGCCCGACGCCGGCGAGGAGACCTCGAGGTCGTAGGGGCGGCCGTCGGTGCGGGGATCGTTGTCCAGGATGTCCGAGAGCGCCCTGGAGATTTCCGCGATGACGTCCAGACTGACGCCGCCGGTTTCCTCCTGGGGCAGGTCGATGACCACGTGGACTACCCGGTGCGAACCGGCAACGTGGATGGCAACATCCTCAAGATAGAGCCGGCTCGCCAGGACGGCAGGCTCCAGAAGGGCCTTCAGCCTGCTCTCCTCGGGGTTGCGGACCTCGTGTTGTGCTGGACTCGTCGGATCCGTTCCAGCCTGGTCTGTTGAAGTCGTGGCTTCCGAATGACTCACTGGCCAGCCGCCTCCCGATAGATGATGTTGTGACTACTAGCTTAACGACATTTGCGGCGGCGTGGTGCACGGGGTCCCTCCGCGGGGACGCAAGTTGCCTGCGGGCGTGACACCATAGTCTGTTGTGAACCACGAGACTGTTGAGAAACCACGGAGCCATCGCTGGATGAGGACCCTCCTGCTGGCCTTCCTCGCAGTCCTCGTCCTCGGAGTCGGCGCCGTGCTTGTCCCGCGGGACGTTGGAAAGCCCCAGGCGGTGCCGTTTTCCGAAACTGCCCGTTCCGAAGCGCTCTCTTCGACCGAGACGCTCCTGGGCAGCGCATCGCTCCTGGAGAGCACCGACACTGTGATGTTGCTGACAAGCCAGGCACAGGCGCTGCTGCAACCTTCCGGCCCGCCGGCGTCGAGCACTCCCACGGCTACCCCCAGCCTCCGTGCCACGCAGGACCGCCCAACGCGGGCTGGCTTCGTCTCCGCGCTCTCCGCGAGCGCTTCCCGTCGCTTGGCGGACGCCGCGAATGCCGACGGCGGCATGGCCCGGCTGCTTGCCGCCGTCGGGACCGCCCAGCTGCTTGAGTCATCGCGGCTTGCCACGAACTGGGGCTTGCCGCTACCAGCGACCCGCCCGGGCGAGTGCCGCCCGGCACCGCCGCCGAGCTGCCCTGCCTCAACGGGCACCTCGACGACGGCGCCGACACCCGGAACGGCGCCCACCCAGGCCGATCTGCCCGGAGCCCTTGCCGCCGTCGTCAGCTCCGAACAGGAGGCGATCTATGCATACCAAGTGGCCCTGACCAAGCTGGACGCGAAGGCGTCGGCGACGGCAACCACGTGGTTGGCCCGCCATCAGGAGCTGCTCCGCGGAGCGGAGGCCCAGGGCCGGCTGCACTGCATCGCCACGCCCCCGCGGGAAGCCGGCTATCGCCTGCCTGCGACTTTCGCCGCCAAACCCGGGCTGGCGCTCGGGAGCATGGAGTCCAGCTCGCTGACTGCCTACGCCGACCTCGTCGCGTTGTCGGAGGGCGAGACGCGCCAATGGGCGATCGACGGGCTCGTGGACGCCGCCAAACGCAGCCAGGCCTGGGGAACCCCGGTTGGTCCCTTCGCCGGCCTTGCGGTCGACGGCAAGGCGCTGCCCCGCTGCCGAGCGGCACTCCGGGTCCATAGGAAAGCCTTTCTTTGCTGGCGGCAGCAGATTCCAAGTGCTTGGCTTGTACCATGGCTTCCATCGAAACTGCAGCCCTGCACGAGAACGAACCACACGCCAACGACCTCGCCCACCGGCTCAACTGGCTCCGGCAGGCGTCCTTGGCGCCAATGACGGAATCGTCTCCGTCGCCGCCATCGTGGTGGGTGTCGCCGGCGCCACCACGAACACCGGCGCGATCCTCACTGCCGGAGCCGCCGGACTCGTGGGCGGCGCGGTGTCCATGGCACTCGGCGAGTACGTCTCCGTCAGCAGCCAAAGTGACAGCCAAAAGGCCCTCATCGAGAAGGAACGCCGGGAGCTCGCCGAGGAACCCGAAGAAGAGCTCGCGGAATTGACTGCGATCTATGAGGCCAAGGGACTGCGGCCTGAAACAGCGCGGAAAGTGGCCGTGGAGTTGACGGAGCATGACGCCTTGGCGGCCCACCTTTCCGCCGAATTGAACATCGACGAGGACGACATCGTGAGCCCTTGGCACGCGGCCTTCGCGTCCGCCATTGCCTTCACCCTCGGCGCGGTACTGCCGATGCTCGCGATCCTGCTCCCGCCTCCGGGACTGCGTGTACCGCTGACCTTCATTTCCGTGCTGCTCGCCTTGGCCATCACGGGAGCGATCGGGCGTGGATCGGCGGCAGCTCGAAGACCCGCGCCGCCGTGCGGGTCGTCATCGGCGGAGCCCTTGCGCTTGCTGCGACGTTCTTCATCGGAAGCCTCCTGGGCTCCTCCGGAGTGGTCTGAACCATCCCCGGACCGGCTTGGGTAGGCTGACAGTGATGTCTACCTTCGTTTCGATCCCTGGCGACCTCCAGGCACGCTACTCCCGCACAGCGGAGGGGCGGGCGTGGCTCTCAGGGTTGCCCGGACTGATCAATGCCAGCTTGGAACGCTGGCGGCTGTCCGTTGACCTGGAACCCGGCGGGCAACCTTGGAATGGCCACGGCGGCATCGTCATTCCGGTCCTCTACAACGGCGCCCGTTCGGTGCTCAAGATAGCGTTCCGCACGAGGAGGCCCTCGTTGAACGGCACGCGCTGGCCCTGTGGGGCGGCACCGGGCCGTCAGGATGCTCGACGCCGATGCCGCGTCCTGCGCGATGCTCCTGGAGCGGCTCGACGCCGTCAGTTGGCTACAGGGCGCCCCGATGGACGAAGCCCGCGACGTGTGGGGATCGCTCGTGAAGGAACTCAGCATCGAACCCGACGAGCGGCCCGAGTGGAAAGAGTTTGAGCATATAGCGGCACGTGCCGAGCGCTGGAGCGATGAGTTGCCGGCGGACTGGGAGCACCTTGGCCAGCCCTTCCCCCGATGGCTCCTGGAAGCCGCATTGGAGGTGTGCCAGACCCGGGGCGCTGTCGGACGGCGGGCGGGCAGGGACGTCCTGGTCCATTGCGACCTGCATTTCATGAACATCCTCCCCCACCTCAATGGCGCCCGGGCCGCCGGAAGGCGCGCATACGTGGCGATCGATCCGCAACCAAAGATCGGTGAGGCGGAGTTCGCCGTCGCCCCGATCTTGTGGAACCGTATCCGCGACCTCTCCACGACGGCCCCGGAGGTTGCGCTCTTGGAGCGTTGCGCGGATTTCAGCCGCGCGGCCGGCCTGGACGGCGAAGCGGCCCGCGAATGGAGCCTGGTTCGCGAGGTCGAAAACGCCCTGTGGTATGCCCGAAAGCCACGGCATGAGGGCGACCTTGCACGCTCCTTGTGGGTGGCCAGCACCCTCGCAGGACGTCCCTTGGACGGCCTGCCCGCCGCACACGACCTGCCCGAACCTGGACTGGCCGCCTCGAGCTAGCTTCAGGGCGCCGGAGGCCGTGCCGTTCAGGCGCCACGCTTAGGCGGTGGCCGCCAGAGCATCCTTGATGGCCTGCACCGCGATATCCAGGTCTGCCGAGTCCGTGGACCAGTTGGTCACCGAGACTCGCAGGATATCCCTGCCCTGCCAGCGTGAACCGGACATCCAGACCCTCCCGTCGGCCATGATGAAGTCCGTCACGGCACGCGTCCTCTCGTCGGAACCGAAGGCCAGCGACAACTGCGTGAACACCACATCGTTGAGGACCTCGACGCCGGGCACCTCGGCAAGCCGCCTGGCCAGTTCCGCGGCACACTCGGCGCGCCCGGCGACAAGCTCCCGCACGCCATCCCCACCCAGGGAACGCAAGGCCGCCCATACCGGCACTCCCTGGCCCGTCGGAAAGCTCGGGTACCTTCTCCATGGGGTCGCCGGGCCGTGGTCATCCTGCATCAAGTATTCGGCGTGCATGCCGATGGCGGATCGCAGGGCAGCAACGTCACGTACCACCACGATCCCGGCGTCGTACGGCACATTGAGGGTCTTGTGGGCATCGGTTCCCCACGAATCGGCCAATCCGACGCCCTCCACCAGATGCCGCAGTCCCGGCACAGCGGCTGCCCACAGCCCGAAAGCCCGTCAACATGGACCCACGCGCCATGATCCTTGGCAGCGGAAATCGCCTCGGGGAAAGGATCGAAGGCTCCGGAATGCAGGTTCCCGGCCTGGAGGCACACGATTGCCGGACCGGAACCGGACTCCAACGCAGTCCGAAGCGCGGCTGGGTCAATCCTTCCTTGATGGTCCGCCGCAACAACCTCCGGGGCCCCGAAGCCCAGGAAGCGCAAGGCCATGTCCAGGCTCTCGTGGCGCTCGGCCCCGACGAGGACACGAAGTTTCGGCGCGCCCTGGAGTCCCCCGGCGTTGACATCCCAACCGACGGCGGCCAGCTGGCGCCATCGGGCCGCCGCGAGCGCCGTGAAGTTGGCCATGCTTGCGCCGGTCGCGAATCCGACGTCGGAGCCAACAGGTAGGCCGAGCAGCTCAAGGAGCCATTGCCCTGCCGCCTCTTCGATCCCGGCAGTGGCGGGTGTGGCAAAACGCAGTCCGGAGTTCTGGTCCCATGCGGAAACCATCCAGTCCGCAGCCATGCCTGCCGGCACCGTGCCGCCGATGACCCAACCGAAGAAACGCCCGATTGCATGGCCATGAGCCCGGGCTCTGCATGTTCGGCAAGGAAATCAATGACCGAGGCCGCGTCCAGTCCGCTGGCCGGCAACGGTCCACCGAAGACTGCCGCGACGTCGTCAGCCGTGGTGCTTGGCCGTACCGGCCGCCCGGGCAAGGCCCTCAACCACTCACGCGTATGCTCCCATGCACGTTCCAGTGCCTGCTCATAGTCGCCGGAATCGACCCACATGAGTGCATGCTACGCCCGGGGCTTCCCTGCGGCCATCGCTTGCGACGTCCGGGGCGCTACGTGGCGAAGTAGTCGTTCCAGACGTCCACGCCGAGTTTGACGATCAACGCGCCGACCACGATCAGGAACACAATCCGCACAAACCCGCTGCCCTGTTTCACGGCTGTCCGGGCGCCCAGGTAGCCGCCGGCCATGTTGGACAAGCCCAGCACGGCGCCGACGCCCCACAGCAGTGATCCGTGCGGCAGGAAGAACAACAGGGCACCGGCGTTCGTGGCCATATTGACGATCTTCGCCTTGGCGCTGGCCTCAAGGAAGGCATAGCCCATCGCGGAGACGAGGGCGATCACCAGGAAGGAGCCTGTACCAGGACCTATCAGGCCGTCGTAGAACCCGATCACGCCGCCTATGGCGCAGGCCACCACGTAGTGCGTGTGGCCGCCATGACGCAGCGCGGTCAGCTCGCCTGCATTGGGCCGCAGCGCAGTGAAGAGCGCGACGGCGATGAGGGCCACCACGATGATGGGTTTGAAGACGCTCGCGGGAAGGTTGGCCGCCAGGACGGCTCCGCCGAAACTGCCCGCGAGGGCAATCACCGCCATGGGTATGGCCGTCTTGAGGTCAGGGCCAACCCGGCGGTAGTAGGTGACAGCGCTAGTTGTCGTCCCGAAAATAGAGCCCATCTTGTTGGTGGCCAGCGCCTGGACCGGGGTGATCCCCGGAACCAGGAGCAAGGCGGGGAGCTGGATCAGTCCCCCGCCGCCCACCACGGCATCGATCCAACCGGCCGCGAATCCAGCCACCACGATCATGACGAGCGTGGTGAGCTGGACCGACTCGAAGCCGGAGATCACTTCTGGCGTACGGCGTTGACCACGTAGTCGGCAGCCTTCTCGACTGCCACGTTCTCTGCCTGGCCGGTGCGACGGTCCTTGATCTCCACAACGCCGTCCACCAAGCCACGGCCCACCGCCACGATGGTGGGGACGCCCACGAGCTCGGCGTCGCCGAACTTCACGCCGGGGAAACCTTGGGCGGTCGTCGTAGATCACGTCGAGGCCGGCGGCCTCGAGTTCGGCGGAGAGCTTCTCGGCCGCCGCGAAAATTTCCTCGCCACGTCCGACGGCGACCACGTGGACGTCCGCGGGGGCCACGGAGCGCGGCCAGATCAAGCCCCGGTCGTCGTTGTTGGCCTCGGCCAGGGCGGCCACGGCACGTGTCACGCCGACACCGTAGGAGCCCATGGTGACCACAACCTGCTTGCCGTTCTGGTCAAGGACCTTCAGGTCGAGGGCCTCGGCATATTTGCGGCCGAGCTGGAAGATGTGTCCCATTTCGATGCCGCGGGCAGTCTCCAAGGGGCCGGAGCCGTCCGGGGCTTCGTCTCCCGCGCGGACCTCGGTGCATTCGATGACGCCATCCCAGGCGAAGTCGCGCCCGGCTACGAGACCGAACACGTGCTTTCCGTCTTCGTTCGCCCCGGTAACCCAGCTGGTACCCGAGACAACCCGGGGGTCGACAAGGAAGAGCAACTTGGACGTTCCTTCGAGCCCGAGAACGGCCTCGCCGAGGACAAGTCCGGGGCCGATGTAGCCCTTGACGAGTTCAGGAATCTTCTTGAGGTCGTCCTCGTTCGCCGCTTCGAGCCCGATTTCGCCGGCAATGGGCAGGAATGAACCGATGTTGGCTTCGACGCGCTTGAGGTCCACGGCGCGGTCACCGGGAACGCCGATGACCACGATCTGGCGTTCGCCCGTGGGCAGCGTGACGGCGAGGACCACGTTCTTGAGGGTGTCGGCGGCAGTCCAGGCGCCGCCGTCGGAATCGCTGCGCGCGGCGAGCTGGTTGGCAGCCGTCACGAGGGTGTCGATCGTGGGCGTGTCCGGGGTGTCCAGGACGCGTGCGGGAGGCGCGTTGCTGAAGTCGATCTCGGCCGGGGCCACGGTGGTCACGGCTTCGACGTTGGCGGCATAGCCGCCCGCCGAGCGCACGAAGGTGTCCTCGCCGATCTCGGTGGGGTGCAGGAACTCCTCGCTCTTGGATCCACCCATGGCGCCTGCCGTGGCGGCAACGGGGATGACCTCAAGGCCAAGGCGCTCGAAGATTTTCAGGTACGCGGCACGGTGGGCCGCGTAGCTCGCGTCCAGGCCGGCGTCGTCGACGTCGAACGAGTAGGAATCCTTCATGATGAATTCGCGGCCGCGGAGGAGGCCTGCCCGGGGGCGTGCTTCGTCGCGGTACTTGTTCTGGATCTGGTACAGGCTCAGCGGCAGGTCCTTGTACGAGGAGTACAGGTCCTTGACCAGGAGGGTGAACATTTCCTCGTGCGTGGGGGCGAGGAGGTAATCGGCACCCTTGCGGTCCTGGAGGCGGAACAGCCCTTCGCCGTATTCGGTCCAGCGGTTGGTCGCCTCGTACGGTTCGCGGGGCAGCAGTGCCGGGAAGTGGACTTCCTGGGCGCCGATAGCGGCCATTTCCTCGCGGATGATCTGCTCGACCTTGCGCAGGACGCTCAATCCCAAAGGCAGCCACGTGTAGATGCCCGGTGCGGCACGGCGGATATAGCCCGCACGGACCAGGAGTCTGTGGCTTGCGACTTCGGCGTCGACGGGATCTTCACGCAAGGTGCGCAGGAACAGCTGGGAGAGGCGAAGGACCACGGGTCAGAATCCGTTTCTATGGCAAGAGCTGGCAAAAACTACTGTGTACCAATCTACCGGCTTGCGGCCGGGGAACCTGCCGGGGCCGTCCCCCGGATTCCTTCCCCGGGTTCTTCGGAAAGCAAAGCCGCCCGAACGAACATGAGCCACGCCATGGTGCGAGGAAGCCCTGGCCGCTGGGCGGCTGGTCATCCTGCCATGGCGTGGCTCAGCGGCTGGTCGGCCGCGGGCGTTGTCCTGGAGGCTTAGTCGGACTCGTCGAATGCCTTCGAAAGATCAACGCCTACAGCCATTTGGTTTTGTGTTTCCTCTCTGAAACCGTCCGCGCCCCAGCGACACGGCTGGTTCTGAATTTATGTGATGGCGGACACTTTTTTCAAGGGCTTGGACTAATCAATTCTGGCAACGAACAACGCGGGGTCAGTTAGCGCCCATCCGGAGGTCCGACATGGGCCGTAAGTGACCCGCGTTGCAGGATCTGTCACCGAGGCTCACAGTTGACGCGCTTGTGTATCGGATTTACCTTTTATTCATCACCTGATGAATAAATCGGAGGCCGCGATGTCCCACAGTCCAGCGGGAAGTCCTGCACCAGGCATGTCCCCTGCGTCCCCTGCGGTCACGGTGGAGGGCCTGCACGTCACGCGCGGCCGCAAGAAGATTCTCCGTGGCGTGGACTTCGCCATGGAGCCCGGACGGATCACGGGCCTGCTTGGACCCTCGGGGAGCGGCAAGACAACCCTCATGCGCTGCATCGTCGGCGTCCAGCGGCTGACAGCCGGCAGCGTGGACGTATTGGGCCGTCCAGCAGGTACTCCGTCATTGCGGCACGACGTCGGATACGTCACCCAGGCACCGAGCGTCTACACGGACCTCAGCGTCGAGGCGAACGTGAGGTATTTCGGAGCCATGCACGGCGTCTCGGCGGCCGACACCGCGGAGGCGATTGCCGCCGTCGGGCTCGAATCACTGGCACGGCGGAAGACGGCAGACCTATCCGGCGGTGAATTCAGCCGGGTCTCGCTGGCCTGCGCGCTCGTCTCGCATCCGAAGCTGCTGGTCCTCGACGAACCGACGGTTGGCTTGGACCCGGTACTGCGTGCCGAGCTGTGGGAACGGTTCGCCGCCTTGGCCAAAGCGGGCACCACCCTGCTGGTGTCCAGCCATGTCATGGAGGAGGCCTCGCACTGTTCCTCGTTGCTCCTGCTCCGCGATGGATTGCTGCTGGCGCAGCTCAGTCCGGCGGAACTGAGCGAGCGGGGACACAGCAACGACCTGGAACAGGCCTTCCTGCACATCATCCAGGAAGCGGGCGCCGCTTCGAGCCACCGGAGTGCCAATGAAAGCCAGGTGGCGTGATGAATCCACGGATGATGTTTGCCACCACCAGGCGGGTCCTGGAACAACTGCGGCGCGACCACCGGAGCGTCGCGCTCATCATGGTGGTTCCGGCCCTGCTGCTCACGGGCGTCTACTATCTGTTCGAGAACGAAACCCTGCCTCCCGGATTCCCCCGGACCTTTGACCGCGTGGGACTCATGATGCTGGCCATTTTCCCGTTTGTGGTGATGTTCCTGGTCACGTCGATCACGATGTTGCGCGAAAGGACGTCGGGGACGTTGGAACGGCTCCTGACGACGCCCATCCACAAAGCCGATCTCCTGTTCGGCTACGCGTTGGCGTTCTCCATCATGGCGGCCCTGCAGTCCCTTGTGGCAACCGCTGTGGCCTACTGGATCTTCAATCTGGATATCAAGGGCGGTCCCGGTTACGTCGTGATGATTGCCGTCATCAACGCAGTACTCGGTGTTGCGCTCGGCCTGTTGTGCTCGGCCTTTGCGAGGACCGAATTCCAGGCGGTGCAATTCATGCCGGTGGTGGTGATACCGCAGATCCTCTTGTGCGGACTCTTCGTGGCCAGGGACCACATGAACAGCCTCCTGGAGGGCATTTCCAATGTGCTGCCGCTGACGTTTTCGGTCGATGCGCTCCAGCAGATCGCCGACAACACCGAGGCGACGCAGGCCATGTGGCAGGATGCCGGGGTCATGGCGGCGATCGTTGTGGGGGTCTTGGTCCTGGCTTCGTTCACCCTCCGACGGCGGACCTCATGAGCGGCGGCGTGCCTCCCTGCGGCGGGGACGCCGCAGCGGCGGGAGCGACTCCCGCGAGCTGATCCTCGCTACAGCGCGCCGGCTCTTCGCCGAACACGGCTTCGACGGCACGAGCCTGCGGCAAGTGGCCCGCGAAGCAGAGATGGACCCGGCCATGGTCCACCACTTCTTCAAGGGCAAGGACGAACTCTTCGCCCAGAGCATCGAACTTCCGGCTGATCCCGACGAGGTCCTGGCCGGCGTCGAATCGTTGGCCCGGCGCAACGCTCCGAAGCAATCGTCCGCGCCGTGTTGCGTCTGTGGGAAAGCCCGGCACAACACGGGCTTGTCGCGTTCGTCAGGGGAACGATCGGCTCCAAGGCCAAGACTGCCTTGCTGCGGGAGATGGTGGCGAGGACCATCCTGTCCAGGATCACAGCGGGTCTTCCCGGTTCCCCTGAGGAGGCGAAGATGCGTGGCAACCTCGTTGCCACGCAGGTGGTGGGTCTCATGCTGATGCGCTACGTGGTCCGGCTGGAGCCCCTGGCTTCGGCATCCCAGGACGAGGTAGTGCGGCTCGTGGCCCCGAACGTCCAGCACTACCTCACCGGTGCGCTCACCCCTCCCAACTGACTCGCATTAGACGTCGTTATGAGCCCTCAAAACGACATCTATTGCGAGTTAGTTGGGTTGGGTTGATCAGTACAGCACCGTGGCGAAGGTTCCCAGGCGCTTGAACCCGACCCGCTCGTAGGTGGCGCGCGCCCTGGTGTTGTACTCGTTGACGTAAAGGCTGGTGATCGGCGCGAACTGCTGGGCCAGGACAACCACTCCCGCCATGTACCCGGCACTGAGTCCTTGGCCGCGGAACTCGGGGTTCATCCAGACGCCCTGCACTTGGGTGGCCTGCGCGGTGACCGCCCCGAGTTCGGCTTTGAACTTCACTTTCCCGCCGGCGTCGATGTGCACCAGGGAATGGCCTTGCCGGATCAGTCCGGCCACCCGGCGGCTGTAGAAGTCCTCGCTCCCGAGGAAGGGAGAATACCCCACTTCCTCTTCGAACATGGCTGCGCACGCGGGCAGGATACGGTCGAAATCCGCGATGTTTCCGAAGCCGAGCTGCGGATTGGCTTCGATGGCGGGTGGCCCGAGATGGCCAGAAGTGGCTGGTCGGCACGTACCTCGTGGGCGAAATGGCCCAGCTGCTCCAAGCGGGAATGCAGCGCCAGTACGGTCTGCGCCGGCCCAAAGATCGAGGCGTACCGGCGTCCTGCCCGGTGCGCAACAGCCGCAACGCGGGAAGCCAGCCCGGGGTCCAGCTGCACCGGAACCAGATTGGCGCCGGCCCAGCAGGCACCCACCAGGGCATCGCCGTCGAACACTCCAAAGACGCTCGCCCCACCGGACGTGGGTGCGGCGCTCCCCGACGAATCGAGATGCGCCAGAATGAAGACGTTCGCTACAGGGTCTTCCATCGCGAGCACGCGAAGGGCCCGGGTGTCGGCAGCGCCGAGCACCCGGACGGAAATCCCATCGGCGGCTGTCTCGCTACGAGACGCTAACCACGGGGCTACCCTTGACAGCATCTTCGCCATCGGCCTCCCCCATCTCTTCGGCGATACGCATGGCCTCTTCGATCAGTGTCTCAACAATCTGGCTCTCGGGGACAGTCTTAATGACTTCGCCCTTCACGAAGATCTGGCCCTTGCCGTTTCCGGAGGCCACACCGAGATCGGCTTCACGTGCCTCGCCCGGGCCGTTCACCACGCAACCCATGACGGCGACGCGCAACGGAATCTCCATTCCTTCAAGCCCGGCCGTGACCTGCTCAGCCAGCGTGTAGACGTCCACCTGGGCGCGTCCGCATGAAGGGCAGGAGACGATTTCGAGCTTGCGGGGGCGCAGGTTGAGGGACTGCAGGATCTGGTTGCCGACCTTGATTTCCTCGACAGGCGGGGCGGAGAGGGACACGCGGATGGTGTCGCCGATACCCCTGGACAGGAGCGCTCCGAAGGCCGTCGCGGACTTGATGGTGCCTTGGAAGGCGGGCCCGGCCTCGGTCACGCCGAGGTGCAGCGGCCAGTCGCCCTTTTCGGCAAGCATCTCGTAGGCCGCCACCATGATGACGGGATCGTTGTGCTTGACGGAGATCTTGAAATCGTGGAAGCCGTGTTCCTCGAACAACGACGCTTCCCACACAGCCGACTCGACGAGGGCCTCCGGGGTGGCCTTGCCGTACTTCTTCAGGATGCCGGGCTCCAGGGACCGGCGTTGACGCCGATCCGGATGGACGTACCGTGATCGCGCGCTGCCGCCGCGATTTCCTTCACTTGGTCATCGAACTTGCGGATGTTGCCCGGATTGACGCGCACCGCAGCGCAACCGGCCTCGATCGCGGCGAAGACATACTTCGGCTGGAAGTGGATGTCCGCGATCACGGGAATCTGGGACTTGCGGGCGATGATCGGCAGTGCCTCGGCGTCGTCCGCGGAGGGGCAAGCGACACGCACGATGTCGCAGCCGGACGCCGTCAGCTCGGCGATCTGCTGCAGGGTGGCGTTGATGTCCGTGGTGGGGTGGTGGTCATCGATTGCACGCTGATGGGTGAATCGGAGCCGACGCCGACCGAACCCACCTTGATCTGGCGGGTCTTGCGGCGGGGCGCGAGAACGGGGGGCGGGGCTGACGGCATTCCCAGGCTGACCGAGGTCACGTGGACTCCTTGGGTTGAAATGGGTGGATCGTAGGGCCGGGAACCCGGCCGGTCATGCTGCTACGAGGCGTGGGCGGAGAGCATTCCGATGACGGGTTCCACTCCGACGTCCGGATGCCTGCAATCCCCCGGACGGCGGCGAACGGATCCTCCTTCAACGTGGCGTTCAGCTCGGCCTCGTCGGCGGCCTCGAGCAGGAGCAGCGCACCCGCCCCGTCGGTGTAAGGGCCGCTCGCCAGCAGGGTTCCCTGCTCGGCGAGGCTGGCGAGCCAGGCGCGGTGGGCGGGGCGGTTCGCGTCGCGCACCTCGGCGGACTCGGCGTCGTAAACGTACTCAACAGCGAAAACAGTCATATGGATAGCCTATCCCCCAGCCCAATCCGGATCAGCCGAAGAGGTTGACGGGCTTGACGATGTCTGCGTAGATCAGCAGCGCGCTCATGGCCATGAGGACGCTCGCCACGACGTAGGTGAGCGGCAGGAGCTTGGCGATGTCGAAAGCGCCGGGATCCGGTTTGCCGAACAGCTTGGCGATTCGACGCCGGGCTCCCTCGTAGAGCGCGCCCGCCACGTGTCCGCCGTCGAGCGGCAGGAGCGGAACCAGGTTGAAGACGGCGAGGGCGAAGTTCAGTCCTGCGAGGAGCCCCACGAGGGCGCTGACGCGCGATTGCAGCGGAACCTGATCCATGGCAGCCACTTCACCGGCCACCCGGCCAACGCCGACGACGCTGATGGGGCCATTGGGATCGCGCGGTTCGGAGCCGAAAGCCGCTTGCGCTACTCCGACTACCCTGGCGGGGAGGTTGAGGATGACTCCGGCGATCTGCTTGATGTTCTCGCCGGCCATCGGAAGAACGGTCGACGCCGGTTGGGGCACCATGGCGGTTTGCGCACCGATGCCGAGGAACCCGACCTCCTCGTACAGCGGCTTGCCGTCCGAGCCCTTGGCCTGCTGGCCGTTGTCGGCGATGACGGGGCGTGCGGACAGCACCGGGTAACCTGCGTGGTGACGCTCTTGCCGCCACGGTCCACGGTGATTTGCACGGACTTGCCGGCGGATGCCCGGATCCAGCCGCTCATCTCGGCCCAGCTCGTCACGGGCTTGCCGTCAAAGCTGGTGACAACGTCGTTCGGCTGGAGCTTGGCCACCGCGGCCGGGGTCAGTTGGCAGTTCGGCGAGTTTGGATCGACGGTTTCGCCGGCCTTGACTTGGCACTTTGACACCTCGGCGATGGTGGTGGTGGCGGTGGACACTCCGAAGCCCATGAGCAGCACCGCTGTCAGCACCAGGCCGATGAGCAGGTTCATGGCCGGCCCACCCAGCATAATGATGACCTTTTTCCAGACCGGCAGCCTGTAGAAGACCCTGTTCTCGTCGCCGGGGCCCACTTCCTCGTGCGCCGCGGACCGGGCTTCGGTGGCGAGTGTCTGGAACATGCCGGTGCTGGACGGCCTGACGCTGCCATCCTCCTTGTTGGGCGGGTACATGCCGATCATGGCGACGTAGCCGCCCAGCGGGATCGCTTTGACGCCGTATTCGGTCTCGCCTCTCCGCGTGGACCACAGGGTAGGACCGAACCCGATCATGTACTTCGTGACGCGCACCTTGAAGAGCTTGGCGGGAAGCAAGTGCCCCACCTCGTGCAGCGCAATGGAGACGGCCACGCCGATCGCGACGAAGACGACTCCGAGAATGAACAGAATGACGGGATTCATGCCTTAAGTACTGCTTCCTAAAGGGTGCTGTTGGCTAAACGATCATGGGTGCGCGTGCGTGCCCACCTCTCAGCATCCAACACCGAGTCCACCGTCAGCTCCAAGGATCCTGAATGTTCGCTGAGGACGGACTCCACCGTGTCCACGATGTCGGTGAAGCGGATCCTCCCGGCGTGGAAGGCTTCCACCGCTTCCTCGTTGGCCGCGTTGAAGACCGCTGGAAACGTGCTCCCCTGCTTCGCGGCGTCCTTGGCCAGTTCCACGGCCGGGAAAGCCACCGAGTCGAGGGGCTCGAACGTCCAACTGGTGGCCTTGGTCCAGTCGCAGGCCTTGGCGGCGCCGGGCACGCGGTCCGGCCACCCGAGGCCGAGGGCGATGGGCAGTCGCATGTCCGGCGGAGAAGCCTGGGCAACGATGGAGCCGTCCACGAACTCCACCATCGAGTGCACCACGGATTGCGGGTGCACCACGACGTCGATCCTGTCCAACGGGACGTCGAACAGCAGGTGCGCTTCGATGACCTCCAGGCCTTTGTTGACGAGGCTGGCCGAGTTGGTGGTGACCATGAGGCCCATGTCCCACGTGGGGTGCGCAAGGGCCTCGGCCGGGGTGACGTTGCGGAGTTGCTCCCGGCTGCGGCCCCGGAAAGGTCCGCCGGACGCCGTCAGGATGAGTTTCCCAACCTCTTTGTCGGTTCCTGCGCGGAGGCATTGGGCGATGGCCGAGTGCTCGGAATCCACGGGCACGATCTGGTCAACGGCGGCAGCGGCCTTCACCAGGGCACCGCCCACGATGAGGGATTCCTTGTTCGCCAAGGCCAGGATGGCGCCCGACTTGAGTGCTGCCAGCGTGGGCGCCAGCCCGATGGACCCCGTGATGCCGTTGAGTACGACGTCCGCTTCGATCGCGGCAATCTTGGTGGACGCATCCGGCCCGTGATGATCGCCGGATCGTAGTTCCGGAGTCCGGCGGCGGAGGCGGCAGCGCCGATGAGTCTGTGGAGTTCGTGGGCGTCGCCGTAGGCGATGCCGACTGCCTGTGCCTTGGTGTGGACTGCCTGCTGCGCGATGAGTTCCAGGTTCCCGCCACCCGCGCTCAGCGCCACGACCTCAAACAGGTGGGGGCGGCGTCGACGACGTCAATCGCTTGAGTGCCGATTGAACCAGTGGACCCGAGGAGGATGATCTTGCGCGGCTGCATTGCTTAAGTATCCCGCACCCCAGGCGTAGCGTTGGTTTGTGGACTGGGTCTCGTGGTTCGAGGCGCCGGACTATGAATTCGCCCGGCAGGTGCTCCAGCGCGGCACGGCCGCGCTCTATTTCATCGCGTTCCTGTCCAGCCTCAACCAGTTTCCCGCACTCCTTGGCGAACATGGGCTCCTGCCTGTCCCGAGGTATGTGGACGGCCACAGGGTCTTGCGCAGGCCCAGCCTGTTCCGCTGGAAGTACTCGGACACGTTGCTCCGCGCCGTGTGCGCCGCAGGACTTGCCGTGTCCCTGACACTCGTGGGCGGGCTGCCGCAGCTTGGCCCGCCGTGGCTTCCCTTGGCCGCGTTCCTGGCCTTGTGGTTGCTCTACATGTCGATCGTCAACGTCGGCCAGACCTTCTACGGCTTCGGTTGGGAGATGCTGCTGCTGGAAATGGGCTTCACCGTCGGCTTCCTCGGTTCGGACCAGGTCCCCCCGCCCAGGACCATCCTCGTCCTGCTCGTGTGGTTGCTCTTCAGGCTGGAATTCGGCGCCGGCATGATCAAGATCCATGGCGGAAGCGAGTGGCGTGATTTAACCGCCCTGTACTACCACCACGAAACCCAGCCCATGCCCGGACCGTTGAGCCGCCAGGCGCATCTCCTGCCCAAAGCGATGCACCGCATGGAGGTGCTCGGCAACCACTTCGCCCAGCTGGTGGTGCCGTTCTTCCTGTTCGCCCCGCAGCCGCTGGCCACCATCGCCGCAGGAATTGTGGTCTTCACGCAGCTTTGGCTGGTGGGGAGCGGAAACTTCGCGTGGCTCAATTGGTCCGCGATCGTGCTCGCCTTCGCTGCGGTGAGCGACCCGGTTGCCCACGCTGTGCTGCCTTTCATCCCGCAACGGACCAACCCGGCAGCGGCGGTTCCGCAGACCCCGGTGTGGTGGCTCGCCGTCGTGCTCGCGGTGACGGTGCTCCTCCTGGTGCTCAGCTATTGGCCCATCCGCAACCTGCTCTCGCGCGGGCAGCTCATGAACGCGAGCTTCAACCGATGGCAGTTGGTCAACACGTACGGGCGTTCGGCACGGTGACGCGGCACCGCGTGGAAATCGTGGTGGAAGGCACCCAGGCAGACGTTCCCGTCGACGAGGCAGATTGGCGCGAATACGGCTTCAAGGGCAAGCCCGGCGACGTCCGCCGGCTCCCCCGGCAATGGGCGCCCTACCACTTGCGCCTCGACTGGCTGATGTGGTTCCTGCCCTTGCGCACTGTGCACGAGGAATGGTTCTACGCGTTCCTGGGCAAGCTGCTCGACGCCGATCCGCCCACCTTGCGCTTGTTGCGCCAGGACCCGTTCGACGGCGACCGGCCGCGTTGGGTGCGGGCCCGCAGCTTCCTGTACCGCTTCGCCACGAGGGCCGAGTTCCGGGAAACGGGTCAGCGCTGGATCCGGATGGAGCTCTACGAGGTCATCGCCCCGTTGTCGCTGCCGAAGCCACGACGGCGCGGTCAATAGACCCGGGGCGACCCTTCAGGAAAGCCGGGCCCTGCGCAGCGTGGATTCGGCGTGTTTCAGGATGGGACCGTCCACCATTTTGCCCTTGTGCTGGAACACACCGGTTCCGGCCGCAGCCGCAGCGTCAAGCAGTTCCCGCGCCACTGCGACGGCTTCGGGCGACGGTGCATACGCTTCGCGGACAACGGCGACCTGGTTCGGGTGGATGCAGGCCTTGGCACCGAATCCGCTGGCCACGGCGTCGGCGGATTCCACGGCCAGCCCCGCAAGATCGGGAATGTCGACGTAGACCGAGTCGATGGCCTCCTTGCCTGCGGCTTTGGCCGCCAGCAGCACGGTGGACCGGGAGTGCGTTGCGACGGCTCGGTAGCCGCCATCGTCCTTGCGGCTGGAGGTGCCGCCCATCGAGGCGATCAAATCCTCGGCGCCCCACATGAGCCCGACGACGTTGGGAGCCTGGGCGATCTCAGCCGCGTTGACGATTCCCTTGGCCGTCTCGCACAGGGCGATGACGTGGTATCCCTCGAGTGCTTTCAACTGTTCGGCGGTCTCGGCCTTGGCCAGCATGATGGTGCGGTAAGGAGTATGCGCCAGGCAGTGCAGATCCTTCTCGAAGTCCGGGGTGCCCACCGGATTGACGCGCACAATCGTGCGGCTGGGGTCGAGCTCGGCGGTCTCGCCGCCTGAGCCGAGCTGGGCGAGGATCGCGCCCCTGGCCCGCTTCTTGTCTGCGGGCGCAACGGCGTCCTCGAGGTCCACGATCACGGCGTCGGAACGTTCAGCGGCCTTTTGGAACCGTTCCGAACGGTCGGCGGGGCAGAAAAGCAAAGCGGGGCCCATGGTGAAGGTCATGTATTGATTGTCCCCTGTTGCGCCTCCAGATGCGCTGTCCGGCTCCACATGAGGCAGGCCCGCGTCGCCAGTGCCACAACCGTGCCGTCCTGGTTGCGGCCGGTATGTTTCATGGTCACCACGCCTTGCCCGGGACGCGACGACGACTCCCGTTTCCCGATGATGACCGTCTCTGTGTAGAGGGTGTCGCCGTGGTAGAGGGGGTGCGGGAAGGAGACGTCCGTGAGGCCCAGTTGGGCAATGATGGTGCCCTGGGTCAGCTGGGTGACGGACTGTCCCACCATGGTGGACAGCGTGAACATCGAGTTCATGAGCCTCTGCCCGAAGGGCTGTTTGGCGCTCCACGCCGCGTCCAGGTGGAGGGCCTGGGTGTTCATGGTCAACGTGGTGAACAGGACGTTGTCCGTTTCGGTGACGGTCCGCCCGGGCCGGTGGGCGTACACAACGCCTTCCTCGAGTTCGTCGAAGTACATCCCCCGCTGCTCGACCACGCGGGGTTCAGCGTCCGCCGTCATACAGTCAGCTCCTGGTCCTCTTCGAAGAGCTCGACGCCGGTCGCTGCCGCCACGTCCTCGGCCGAGACATTCGGTGCCAGCTCGCGCAGCACGAGCCTCGAGGCCCCGCCTTCGGAGACGACGTCGATCACGGCGAGGTCGGTGATGATCCGGTCCACGCAGCCTTTCCCCGTGACGGGCAACGAGCATTCCTTGACGATCTTGGGCTTGCCGTTGCGGTCCACGTGCTCCATCATCACGATCACCCGTTTGGCGCCGAAGACCAGGTCCATGGCGCCGCCCATGCCCTTGACCATTTTGCCGGGGATCATCCAATTGGCCAGGTCCCGTTGGCCGCGACCTCCATGGCTCCCAGCACGGCGACATCCACATGGCCCCGCGGATCATGCCGAACGAGGTAGCCGAGTCAAAGAACGCGGCGCCCGCGTTGACTGTGACCGTTTCCTTGCCGGCGTTGATCAGGTCCGGGTCCACGGCGTCCTCGGCCGGGTAGGGGCCGACGCCCAGTATCCCGTTCTCGGAATGCAGGATCACCTCGACGCCCTCGGGGATGTAGTTGGGGATCAGGGTGGGCATGCCGATCCCCAGGTTGACGTATTGCCCGTTGGTGAGTTCGCGGGCTACGCGGGCAGCGAGTTCGTTCCGCGTCCAGCCTTGCCCTCGTGGTGCTCGGCGCCGGCGCGGCGGTACTCGTGCCTGACGGCCTCGGGACGCGGCGGCACATCCTGGGTGATGTTCGATTCCATGGCTACGCTCCTGTCTTGCCGGTCAACGCGACGGTCCGCTTTTCGATGCGTTTCTCCGTGTCCGGTGCAACCACGACCCGCTGGACGAAGATGCCCGGGGTGTGGATATGTTGCGGATCGAGTTCGCCGGGTTCCACAAGCTCTTCGACCTCGGCGATGGTGATCCGGGCCGCCATGGCACACAGTGGATTGAAGTTCATAGCCGTCGCGTGGAAGACGAGGTTCCCGTGACGGTCCCCCTTCCAGGCGTGGACCAGTCCGAAATCGGGTGTCAGGGATTCCTCCAGGACATAGTCCGCCCCGTTGAAGGTGCGCACTTCCTTAGGTGAGGATGCGATCGCCACGTTGCCGTCGGCGTCGTACTTTTGCGGCAGACCGCCTTCCGAAACCTGCGTCCCGACGCCGGCCGCCGTGAAGAACGCGGGGATTCCGGCCCCGCCGGCGCGCAGTTTCTCGGCGAGGGTACCTTGCGGGGTGAGGACCACCTCGAGTTCACCGGCGAGGTACTGCCGCGCGAACTCCTTGTTCTCACCAACATAGGAACTGATGGTCCGGCGGATCCGTCCGTCCTTCAGCAGGATGCCCAGGCCCCAGTCGTCCACGCCGCAGTTGTTGCTGACTGTTTCAAGGTCCTTGGTGCCTTGATGGTGGAGCGCATCGATCAGCGCCACCGGGATACCGCACAGGCCGAACCCGCCGACGGCGAGAGAGGCACCGTCGTGGATGTCCTTCACCGCTTCCGCGGCGCTGGCAACAACTTTGTCGATCATCGTTTACCTTCCCTGACGGTTAAAGGCCCAGCTCGCGGGCGATGAGCATCAACTGGACCTCGGTGGTGCCTTCCCCGACTTCCAGGATCTTGGAGTCGCGGTAGTGCCGTGCCACCGTGAATTCGTTGATGAAGCCATAGCCACCGAACACCTGGGTGGCGTCCCGTGCGTTGTCCATGGCTGCCTCGCCTGCGACCATCTTAGCGATGGCCGCTTCGGTCTTGAACGGCTTGCCGGCCAGCATCCTCGCGGCCGCATCGTAGTAGGCCAGGCGGGCTGTGTGGGCCCGTGCCTGCATGCGGGCGATCTTGAACTGGATGGCCTGGTACTTGCCGATGTTCTGTCCGAAGGCCACGCGTTCCTTGGCGTATTTCACGGACAAGTCGACGCAGCCCTGGGCCGCTCCGGTGGCAAGCGCGGCGATGGCGATGCGGCCTTCGTCCAGGATGGACAGGAAGTTGGCGTAGCCCCGTCCCGGACACCGAGCAGGTTCTCTTCGGGAACCCGCACGTTGTTCAGTGTCAGCGGTGGGTGTCGGAGGCGTTCCAGCCCACCTTGTTGTAGGCCTTTTCGGCGGTGAAACCGGGTGTGTCGGTGGGAACCAGGATGGTGGAGATTTCCTTCTTGATGCTCCCGTCCTTGCGTTCGTGCTGCCCGGTGACGGCGGTGACGGTGACGAGCCGGGTGATGTCGGTCCCGGAGTTGGTGATGAATTCCTTGTTGCCGTTGATGACCCAGCGGCCGTCCTCGAGGTGCGCGTTCGTCTTGGTGCCACCGGCGTCCGAGCCGGCTTCCGGCTCGGTCAGACCGAAGCCTGCGAGCGCTTCGGCCGAGGTCAGCTGGGGCAGCCAGTGTTCCTTCTGCTCCTGGGTGCCGAAGCGGTACACGGGCATGGCGCCGAGCGAGACACCCGCCTCGAGGGTGATGGCCACGGACTGGTCCACCCGGCCCAGCTGTTCCAGCGCGAGCGCCAGGGCGAAGTAGTCCCCGCCCATTCCGCCGAACTCTTCAGGGAAGGGCAGGCCGAAAAGACCCATCTCACCCATCTGCTTGACTACCTCGTACGGGAAGCTGTGTTCCTCGTCGTGCTTGGTGGACACAGGGCCACTACCTCGTCGGCGAATTCCCGGACGGAGTCGCTCAGGTCCTGGTATTCCTCGGTGAGTTCAAAACTTGCCATGGCTAGACTTCCTCGTCTTTCTGGTTTTCTGCTGAGACTTCTGGGGCGGGCTCCGCCGCCACGTGGATGGTGGCGAGGACTTGGTCAGCCTTGACGAGGTCCCGGTCTTGCTGCTGAGGTGCACGGTGCCGGACACAGCGGCCACGAGCTGGTGTTCCATCTTCATGGCCTCTACTGCGAGGAGGACGTCGCCCGCTTCCACGTGGTCGCCGTTGTGCACCGAAACGGAGACGACGGTTCCCGGCATGGGAGACCGGACTTCGGGATCCGCGGCGCCTTCTTCGCGCTGGATGCCGCGAGGATTCGTTGGAGCCGGGCTTCGCGGTCCAGGATCTCCAGCCGGCAGGACCAGCCGTCGCTGCCCAGCCAGAGTTCGCGTGTCCCAAGCTCCGAAGATGGTGAGCCGTGCGTGAAAGGGTGCTCGACGCCGTCGAGCACCAGCACCGCATGTCCCGAGGGTCCCGGCCGCATGACGGCAGAGTGCTCGACGCCGCTGTCCACGCGCGCCGTGAAGCCCTGCGCGTCCACCGTCAGCCCCACGGTGGCCAGTCCGCCGTCGGGACGTCCGACTGTGGTCTTCCACGGTGCGGGCGCGCCGACGCGCCAGCCGTCGGCGGCGTTCCAGGGTGCTGCCGTTCCGGCAGGAGCCAAGACCTGACGGTCCAGCATCGCGGCGGCAACCAACTCGACGTCGGACACTTGGCGGAATTCCATCCCGTCCAGCTTGCGCTCGATCAAGCCGGTGTCGAGGCGGCCGGCGCGGACGTCGTCGTCGTTGACCAGGAGCCGCAAGTACTCGACGTTCGTGTGCACGCCCAGCAGCGTGTAGTCCCCCAGTGCGTGGTCAAGGGTGTCCAGCGCCGCTTTGCGGTCCGGACCCCAGGCAATGACCTTGGCGAGCATGGGGTCGTAGTCCCCGCTGACAGACAGGCCCGTCAGCATGGCCGAATCGACGCGGACGTGCGGATCGTTGCTTGCCCGTTCCCGGAGCATCATGATCTCGCCGATGGATGGCATGAACCCGCGTTCGGGTACCTCCGCGTAGACTCGCGCCTCTACCGCGTGGCCCTCAAGCACGACGTCGGACTGCGCCACCGTGAGGACCTCACCTGCGGCGATGCGCACTTGCCATTCGACAAGGTCGACGCCTGTCACCATTTCCGTGACAGGGTGCTCCACCTGGAGGCGGGTGTTCATCTCCATGAAGAAGAAGTGCTCCGGATCCTGGTCCGAGACGAGGAACTCCACCGTACCGGCACCGCTGTACCTGACGCTTCGGGCAGCCTGGCAGGCGGCCTCACCGATCCGCGCCCGGACCTCGGCCCCATTCGCGAGGGACTCCAGCAGGGGGGACGGTGCTTCCTCGATGACCTTCTGGTGGCGGCGCTGCAGGGAACATTCGCGCTCGCCGAGGTGGATCACGTTGCCGTGGTTGTCGGCGAGGACCTGGACTTCGATGTGCCGGGGCGACTGGATAAGACGTTCCAGGAACAGGGTGTCGTCGCCGAAGGCGCTCGCCGCCACCCGTCGGGCCGTGAGCAGCGTTGCCGCCATATCCTCGAGCCGCTCCACGATGTGCATGCCCTTGCCACCGCCACCAGCCGAGGGCTTGATGAGCAGGGGGAAGCCGACGCCGGGCGCCGCCTCGATGAGCGCCTCGTCGCTCAATCCCGGTTCGGCGATACCCGGGACGCAGGGGACGCCGTACGACATGACGTGGTTCTTGGAGCGGATCTTGTCGCCCATGATCTCGATGGCGTCAATGCCGGGCCGATGAACGCGATGCCTGCCGCGTCCAGGGCCTTGGCAAACTCAACGTTTTCGGCCAGGAATCCATACCCCGGGTGGACCGCCTGGGCACCGCTTTGCAGGCAGGCCTCGATGATGGCGTCGATCCGCAGGTAGCTGTCCGCCGCCGCGGCTGTGCCGATCCGGACGGCCGTGTCTGCTTCGCGCACGTGGCGGGCCCGGCGTCGGCGTCTGAATAGACCGCAACGGAACGGATGCCCATGGCCTTGAGGGTGCGGATGACGCGGCAGGCGATCTCGCCACGGTTGGCGACAAGGATGGTTTCGAAGGAGTTGATGGTCATGGGGTCACATCCGGAAGAGGCCGAAGGAGGTTTCCGGCAGGGGTTGGCGGGAGACGGTATCCAAGGCCATGCCCAGGACGCGCCGGGTGTCAGCGGGGTCGATGATGCCGTCGTCCCAGAGCCGGGCGGTGGAGTAGTAGGGGCTGCCTTGGTCCTCGTATTGCTGCCTGATGGGGGCCTTGAAGGCTTCCTCGTCCTCGGCGGACCATTCCTCGCCGCGGGCCTCGTACTGGTCGCGCTTGACGGTGGCGAGCACGCTGGAGGCCTGGTTCCCGCCCATCACCGAGATCCGGGACGCCGGCCACATCCAGAGGAAGCGCGGAGAGTAGGCGCGGCCGCACATCGAGTAGTTTCCGGCACCGAAGGAACCGCCGATCACCACCGTCAGCTTGGGCACGCGGGCGGTGGCGACGGCGGTGACCATCTTGGCGCCGTTCTTGGCGATGCCGCCCTGCTCGACGTCCTTGCCGACCATGAAGCCGGAGAGGTTCTGCAGGAAAACCAAGGGGATGCCGCGCTGGTCGCACAACTCGATGAAGTGCGCGCCCTTGAGGGAGGACTCGCTGAACAACACACCGTTGTTCGCCACGATGCCCACAGGGTGGCCGTGCAGCTTCGCGAACCCCGTCACCAAGGTGGTGCCGTAGTTCTTCTTGAACTCGTGGAACCTCGAGCCGTCCACGAGCCGGGCGATGACTTCCCGGACATCGTACTGGGCGTTGACGTCTGTTGGAACGGCACCATAGATCTCGCCCGGGTCCACCACGGGCTCGACGGCGGTGTCCACGTCCCAGGCGCGGGCTGCAGGCTTGGGCAGGGTGGAGACGATGTCGCGGACGATCTGCAGTGCGTGCTCGTCGTTTTCGGCGAGGTGGTCCGTCACACCGGAAATCCGCGAGTGCACGTCGCCGCCGCCGAGTTCCTCGGCGGTGACGATTTCACCGATGGCGGCCTTCACGAGGGGCGGTCCGCCCAGGAAAATGGTGCCCTGGTTGCGGACAATGACGGTTTCGTCGCTCATGGCGGGAACGTAAGCGCCACCGGCCGTGCAGGACCCCATGACCGAGGCGATCTGCGGGATCTTCGCCGCTGACATCCTCGCCTGGTTGAAGAAGATCCGGCCAAAGTGCTCCTTGTCCGGGAACACCTCGTCCTGCTTGGGCAGGAACGCTCCCCCGGAATCCACGAGGTAGACGCACGGCAGCCTGTTCTCCAGCGCGATTTCCTGCGCCCGGAGATGCTTCTTCACCGTCATCGGGTAATACGTTCCGCCCTTGACCGTGGCGTCGTTGGACACCACCATCACCTGGCGGCCATGGACCAAGCCGATCCCCGCGATCACTCCGGCACCCGGGGAGTCGTCGTTGTACATCCCGTTGGCCGCCAGCGGGGCGATCTCCAGGAACGGGCTTCCCTCGTCCAGCAAGTAGTTGATGCGCTCGCGCGGCAACAGCTTGCCCGGGAGATGTGCCGCTCGCGCGACTTCTCCGGGCCACCCAGGGCGGCCACCGCTAGGCGCTTCTTCAGCTCGTAAACCAGGGACAGCTGCGCTTCCGCGTTGGCCGCGAACTGATCGCTGCTGGTATCCAGCTGGCTGGCGAGTGTCTCCATCGACTGTGTCCCATCCCGGCCAATGGCCATCTCAGTTAGTACCGCATAACTGGAATTTAGGTTAGTCTCTATTAACTGTGTTGTCCATCACCCCGACACGGGCCGCCCGGTACAGGCGCTGAAGTGGACGCGTGCAAAAGGAGGAATTGTGGTCACCTTCCAGCGGAGCTCCCAGCAGGACGGCCCAGCACCGACCCAGCGGAGCCAAGCCAAGGAAACACGGCGCAAGGCCCTCCTGACCGCCGCGGCCGGGTTGTTCGCCGCCGATGGTTTCAACCGCGTGTCCCTTGAGGACCTGGGGCCGCGGCAGGAGTCAGCGGACCTGCGGTGTACCGGCACTTCCCAGGAAAACAAGCCGTGCTCGCCGAGCTGCTGTTGAGTGTGAGCCGGAATCTGCTCGACGGCGGCCGCACCGTGGTGTCCGAAGCCGCCGACGCTGAAGCTGCGTTGCGCGGACTGGTGGAGTTCCACGTGGACTTCGCCCTCAGCAATCCCGATGTCATCCGGGTCCAGGACCGCGACTTCAGCAACCTCAGCGACGCCGACCAGGCCGAAGTCCGCACCCTGCAGCGCAACTATGTGGAACTGTGGGTGGGGTGCTCGGCGAATTGCATCCGGACACGGATCCCGCCGAGCTCCGGGTCCGCGCGCACGCAGCCTTCGGCCTCATCAACTCGACGCCGCACTCGGTCCGGCACCATGGTCGACGCATGGCGGTCAAGAGTGCCCGGCCCATCCTCGAACGCATGGCCCTGGCCGCCCTGACGGTGCGCTAACCTTCCGCTAGCAAGGCCCAACTAACTCCCCACCGCCACCTTGCCTCGCAAGCTCGGCCAGGGAACCCTGGCGGCGTGGGCCCAGCAGTTGTTGTCGTTTTGAGCCTCCAAAACGACAACAACTGCGAGTCAGTTGGCCTGGAGAGCCGCTAGATCATGGTCATGACGGTTGCTGGGTCGGACAGGATCGCGCCCAGGTCGGCCAGGAACTTCGAGCCCTGTTCGCCGTCCACCAGTCGATGGTCGAAGGACAGGCTCAACGACATCACCTGGCGCACCGCGAGTTCGTCGTTGTGCACCCAAGGAGCTTTGCGCACTGATCCCAGCGCCACGATGGCAGCCTCGCCCGGGTTCAGGATGGGGGTTCCGGCGTCGATCCCGAACACGCCGATGTTCGTGATCGAAATGGTCCCGCCCGTCAGATCTGCTGGGGAAGTCTTGCCTGAACGTGCCGTGTCCGTCAGCTCGGACAGCGCCGTGGACAGTTCCAGCAGCGTCATCTTGTCCGCGTCTTTGATGTTGGGAACAGTCAGACCCCGCGGAGTGGCGGCGGCGATACCCAGGTTCACGTAGTTGAACTGCACGATCTCCTGTGCGCCTTCGTCCCAGCGGGAGTTCAGCGTCGGGTTCCTGCGCAAGGCGATCAACACCGCCTTGGCCGCGATGGTCAACGGCGTGAGCTTGTACCCGGCAAATTCGCGACTCGCCTTGAGCCGCGTCAGCAGTTCCATGGTGGGCGTGACGTCAACGGTCAGGAACTCGGTCACATGCGGCGCCGTGAACGCACTTTGCACCATGGCAGCGGCCGTGAACTTCCGGACTCCCTTGATAGGTGTGCGGGTCTCGCGTTCAGTGGAAACCCCGACGGCGGACGCGGCGGCCTCGGGAGCGATGAGCTGCGGCTGGGACCCGTCCGCGAAGTCCTGGACATCCGAACGGGTGATCAGGCCTCCCGGTCCGGTTCCCTTGACCAGCTCGAGGTCGACTCCGAGATCCCTCGCCAGTTTGCGGACCGGAGGCGTGGACCGCGGACGCTCTTGCTCCACTGCCTGCCCGCTTGGCACGGAGAGCGGTCCGGGCTGTTCCACCACTGGAACGGGCTCGACGGCGGGAACGGCTTCCCGGGCGGCCTCGCGTTCGCCGGTGCTTCCGTCAAAGGACCGCTGGCGGCGGCCGGCCGTCCGGACTTTTCGACGACGGCGCCGTAGCCTACGAGGTTTGGCTCGCGCTTCGCCGCAGTCTCCGCGGGGCTTTCCACGGATGCGCCCGCAGCGGAACCGGCAACAGCGGAAGGCGAGGTTCCGGCGTCGTCGACTTCAAAGGACACGATCGGCTTGCCGACCTCCACAACCGAACCGGCTTGTTCGTGCAGGGCGGCCACGGTTCCGGCGAAGGGCGAAGGCAACTCGACCACGGCCTTGGCCGTCTCCACCTCGGCAATGACCTGGTTCAGGGTCACGGTGTCCCCACCGCAACCTTCCAACTGAGAATTTCCGACTCCGTGAGTCCCTCGCCGAGGTCGGGCAGCCTGAATTCCTTGATCATGGTGGCGCTCATCCTTCCAGCCCGCTCAGGGAGTTGCCGCGGCCGAGTGCGCGGTCCACGCCGTCAAGGATCCTGTCCAGATCCGGCAAGTGGTGCATCTCGAGCTTTGAATACGGGTACGGAATGTCGAATCCCGTGATCCGGACCGGCGCCGATTCAAGGTAGTTGAAGCAACGCTCGGTGATGCTGGCGGCGATTTCGGCGCCGAGCCCGCCGGACTGCGCAGCCTCGTGGGTGATGACGAGCCTGCCGGTCTTGCGGACGGACGCCTCCACTGCCGGGAAATCGATCGGAGCCAGCGAGCGCAGGTCGATAACCTCCACCGAGACCCCTTCGTCGGCGGCGGCCATGGCGGCGTCGTTCGCGGTCTTCACGAGCGGTCCGTACGTCACCAAGGTGACGTCGCTGCCTGCGGTGACCACCCTTGCCTTCTCCATGGACAGTGCCGTGGACAGATCTGCGGTCTCGTCCACTTCGCCCTTGTCGTGGTAGCGGCGCTTGGGCTCGAAGTACAGCACCGGATCGTCCGAGGCGATGGCCTGCTGGATCATGGTGTAGGCATCCTGCGGGTTGGAGACGCTGATGACGCGGAGGCCCGAGGTGTGGGTGAAGTACGCCTCCGGGGACTCCGAGTGGTGCTCGGGTGACCCGATCCCTCCACCGAAGGGAACGCGGATGGTGATGGGCATCTTGACGCGGCCCTGGGTACGGTAATGCATCTTGGCTACTTGGCTGACGATCTGGTCGAATGCCGGGTAGATGAAGCCGTCGAATTGGATTTCGCAGACCGGGCGGTAGCCGCGGTAGGCCAGTCCGACGGCGGTGCCGATGATCGCGGATTCCGCCAAGGGGTGTCAACCACCCGGTGTTTGCCGAAGTCTTTCTGGAGGCCGTCGGTGACCCGGAAAACGCCACCGAGCGCACCGATGTCCTCACCCATGAGGACAACTTTGGGATCGTTTTCGAGGGACTTGCGCAGGCCGGCGTTGATGGCGCGGGCGAAAGTCAACTTGCTCATCAGAGTGCACCTTCCTGGGTTGATCCGCTGAAGCTTTCCAGATAGCGGGAGTAGTGGTCCTTCTGGCGTTCGATCCAGGAGTTGGGCGTGCTGTAGACGTGCTTGAAGAGGTCAAGGGCGCGGGATCCGGCATGTTGATGACGCCTGACCGCAGGCTCCTTGCCACCTCGTCCGCCTTGGCCTGGGTCTTGGCTTCGACTTCTTCCGTCAGGAGGCCTTGGTGCGGAGCAGCGCCTTGAGGCGGGCAATCGGGTCCTTGGCCGCCCAGTCCTCAAGCTCGTTGGCGTCGCGGTAACGGGTGGGATCATCCGCCGTCGTGTGCGGGCCCATGCGATAGGTCACCGCTTCGATGAACGTCGGTCCGCCGCCCTTGCGGGCCCGGTCCAGCGCGATACGGGTGACAGCCAAAACAGCCAGGACGTCGTTCCCGTCGACGCGCATGCTGGGGATTCCGAAGCCCGAAGCACGGTCGGCGATCTGGATGTGGGACTGAATCCGGACGGGTTCGGAGATGGCCCAGTGGTTGTTCTGGCAGATGAAGACCACGGGTACCTGGAAGCTTGCCGCGAAGACCATTGCCTCGTTGACGTCGCCCTCGCTCGTCGCACCGTCTCCGAAGAGCGCCACCGCTACCGAGTCGGCGCCGTCGTGCTGGATACCCATGGCGTAGCCGGTTGCGTGCAGCGATTGCGAGCCGATGATGATCTGTTGGGTGGCAATGTTGTGCCGGTACGGGTCCCAGCCGGAGGAGGCATTGCCGCGCCAGGCACGGACCAAGTCCGTGGGCTCCACACCGCGGCAGTAGGCAACGCCGTTGTCCCGGTAGCTGGGGAAGACAAAGTCGTCGTCCCGCAGGGCCCGGCCGGAACCGATCTGCGATGCTTCCTGGCCCAGCAGGGGCGGCCACAAGGCCAACTCTCCCTGACGCTGCAAGGCGGTGGCCTCGGCGTCGATGCGGCGGATGACCACCATGTCTTCGTACAGCGAGCACAGTTGCTCGTCCGTGACATCGCTGACCCAGAGATCGAACTCCGGGTGGCTGATGCGTTCCCCTTCCGGGAAATCAGTTGGACCAGATCCCCGCCGGTCCGACGCGGGCTTGCTGCACTGATTCCGGGATTCGAAGCCTTGTAGGCGTCCTGGCCGGGTTCGTCCGTCAACACAGTTGATCGCACCTTTCAGCTCGTGCTCGCAGGCCTTTGGAGGGACTTGTGATCCACCCGCGGGCCAGCATCCGGGCGTCGTCGCCTGGATTAATTGTGACCCTACTCACAATGCTCATTGGGTACAACCACCGTTGGAAATTCTGCGCATTTTGCCCTATCTGGGGCAGGCGCACCGTGCTAACGTTGCGCATTATGCAAGCTTTAGATGGCACCGACACACGCCTGCTTTCGGCCATGGCGAAGGATCCACGCGGCACGGTTGTCGCCTTGGCGCAGAAGCTGGGACTATCGCGGAATACGGTCCAGGCACGCATGGCCCTACTGGAAAAGAAGCATGCGTTCCTCTCCTTCGAACGGCGCATCAACCCCGCCGCCCTTGGCTACCCCCTCATGGCGTTCATCTCGGTGCATGTGCAGCAGCAAAAGCTTGGACAGCTTGCCTTGGACCTCGCCGAAATCCCGGAAATCCTCGAGGGGTACGGCCTGACCGGTTCTGCAGACCTCCTGCTGCGGGTGGTGGCTCTCGACGCCGAGGATCTGTTCCGGATCAACGGCAAGATCCTTGCGTGCGACGGGGTGGAACGAACGGACACGGCCATGTCCATGGGGGAATTGATTCCCTTCCGGGTGCAGCCGCTTTTGAACCGGAATACCAAGAAGGCGCTCCGCACCGGCTGAGCGCGTTAAAGGGAGCCAGCCAAGCTCGATGATGCCCTTGCTCCGCGCCGGAATGTGCGATTTGATGCAGGTGGACGCTTTGGGCCGGGTGGCGGCTTCCGTCCGGTTGGCGACGCAGGCCTGGCCGCCGGGAAGGGGAACCACCGTGAGCACCCCGCAGGTACCGCCGCAGCCGAACCAGGAACCGCAAGCCTTCCCGCCGGCGTGGGGCGGTGGAGCGCCACAGTACGGCAGCACCCCGCCTTACGGTCCACCCGGGCAATACCCTGGCCCCTATGCGCAGCCAAACCTCTACGGCCCGCCGGGCCAATACCCCGGCCCGTACGGAATGCCCGTCCCGCCGCCAGCGAAGAAGCGAAAGCTCCTCTGGATCCTCCTTGGAGCGGGCGGCGCGGTCCTGGTGCTGATCATTGTGGGGATCGTCGTGCTGGTCAATCTGTTGGGAAATGCAACGAACAGGGCCATGGCCGTCTCTGATGATTTCACCCGCCTGATCGTGAACGGCCAAAGCTCGCAAGCCTACGACCAGTACATGGACCCTGTCCTCACCCAAAGCTTGACGAAAGAGGAGTTCGTTTCCGGCGTCGCGGGCCTCGGTCTGGACAACAGCTGCAAGCCCCACTATGACTCGGTGAACGTCAGTTCGGTCAACGGAACCAATACGGCCAACCTTGCTGGAACCCTGCAGTGCCAGGGCAAAATCCTCAATTTCAGGTACAGCTTCGAAGGCAATGATTTGAAGATGGACGCCATCCGTCTCCAGCCACAAGGTTGACGTCGAAAAAATTCGTCCGATCCCACCCATCCATAGCGCCGGGTGGTCCGAATCTCTGGTTGAGAGCCCCGTCCGGGGTTTCGAACACAGGCCGGATACAAACCGGCCATACCGGAAGGTTTGGACCATGCGCACTTCGCCCAACCGCCTGATCGCCACCATCTTTGGAGCCGTCTACCTGCTCGTGGGTGTCGTTGGATTCTTCGTCACCTCGGGAATTGGATTCTTCGCTACCGAGGGTGCCAATCTGATCATCTTTGCGGTAAACCCCCTGCACAACATCATCCACCTCGCTATCGGCGCCGCCCTGCTCTACGCGGGCATGAACAGCACCGTGCTGTCCAAGACCATCAACACCACAGTCGGTGCGGTCTACTTGCTTGTCGGCATCCTCGGACTGTTCCTCGTGGGCTCCGCGCTGAACATCATTGCCCTTAACGGCGCAGACAACGTCCTGCACTTGGCCAGCGCTGTGGTCCTCCTCGGCATCGGCCTCTCGCAGGACAAGGTTCCGGCCACCACCGCCAGGGCCCACGTCTAGAAAACCCGGAAATCCGGAAGGAGCCGTCCGTGTCAGCTCAAGCAGCGACGTCCGTAGGACCCACCGCCGGGGCATCCCTCACCCTGTTTTCGTGTTTCGCGGGAATGGGGGCCGGCCTCGTGGAGCTTTCCATCGCATCCAGCTACATTTCGGGCCGGGGACCCCTTGTGTGGCGGGCGGCATCTTCGCGGCCTGGGGCCTGGCGCTTCTCGTCAGCTCGATTGGCAGCCTCCAACGGGGCGGCTCCGGTTCCGTAAACCAACAACCCTGGGCCTCCTCGCGGCCGTGCTGGTCCACGTCGGATTCCTGGTTGCCGGTCTGGCCCAAAGAGTGCTCGACGGCGGGCATCTGGCAGCTCTGTTCCTGGTCCTGATGGCACTGGGATCCTCTGCCTGGCTAGCCCGAAGGTTCCGCAACGACGTCGGCGGAGTAGCGCAGGCTCCCCGCGGGCCGGCGCGCTTTTGGGCGCAGCCTTTGCCGCCGCCGTCGTGGTCGCAGCAATTACGACGCCGGGGCTCGCCGCCTCGGTAGCCGGAGCGCACGCCGTCCCCACGGTGAGCACTCCCTGCCGGGCGGCCACAACCACTAAGCGGATGCCCGCTCACCTTTTGGTGAAAAATGTGGATCCCTCCTGCAGATCTTTCTGCAGGAGGGATCCGCCATTTGGCCTTGTTTGTGAGCGAGCGTCACTCCGAAGGGCCTTGTTTGTGAGCGCGCGTCGGACGGGTACTCCTAGTGGTTCACCGCTTTCTCGGCTCCGACGCCGGTCAGGGAGCGGACTTCCATCTCGGCCTGCTTTGCCGTGTCTTCGCGCCGCTTGTCCACCACGGTTCCGAGCCAGCCGAGCAGGAAGGCGAGTGGGATGGACACGATTCCCGGGTTGCTCAGCGGGAAGACAGCGAAGTTGGCACCCGGGATCATGGACGTCTTGGCGCCGGAAACAACCGGCGACAAGGCAATCAGGATGATGGCCGCCGCAAGTCCGCCGTACATGCTCCAGGTGGCGCCCTGGGTGGTGAACTTCTTCCAGAACAGGGAGTAGAGGATGGTCGGCAAATTCGCGGACGCCGCCACTGCGAAAGCGAGGGCAACGAGGAACGCTACGTTCTGCCCATTGGCGAAAATACCGCCAATGATCGCAAGGACCCCGATGACCACCACAGTCCGCCGGGCCACTTTTACCTCGGTTCCGGCGCCGGCTTTGCCCTTGGAAATGACGTTCGCATAGATATCGTGGGCGAACGACGCCGCCGCCGTGATGGTCAAACCCGCCACCACCGCCAGGATCGTGGCGAACGCGACGGCCGAGATGAAGCCGAGCAGCAACGGCCCGCCCAAGTGGAACGCCAGGAGCGGCGCCGCGGAGTTCACCCGCCCGGGGCCGATTTGATGGTGTCGGCTCCAACGAGGGCTGCCGCGCCGTAGCCGAGGACCAGGGTAAACAGGTAGAACAACCCGATCAGCCAGATGGACCAGACCACCGATTTGCGGGCTTCCTTGGCCGTTGGCACGGTGTAGAAGCGCATCAGCACGTGTGGCAGGGCGGCTGTGCCGAGGACGAGCGCCATCCCAAGGGACAGGAAATCGAGCTTGGACGTGTCGGTCTTGCCGTACTGCAGGCCGGGGTTCAGCACGTTGGGGTTCTTGGCGGTATCCGCTGCGGCACCCAACAGGTTGGACAGGTTGAAGCCGTAGATGGACAGCACCCAGAGCGTCATGACTGCCGCACCGCAGATGAGCAGCACGGCCTTGATGATCTGGACCCAGGTGGTGCCCTTCATTCCGCCGATCAGCACGTACATGATCATGAGGGCGCCGACGACGACGATCACCAGGGCTTGTCCGCCCCAGTCGCCGATGCCCAAGAGCAAGGAAATGAGGCTTCCGGCGCCGGCCATCTGCGCCAGCAGGTAGAAAAAGCAGACGACCAAAGTCGTGAGGGCCGCGGCGATCCGCACCGGGCGCTGGCGCAGCCGGAAGGAAAGCACATCGGCCATGGTGAACTTACCCGTGTTGCGCATGAGTTCCGCGACAAGCAGCAACGCGACAAGCCATGCGACGAGGAACCCGATCGAATATAGGAAGCCGTCGTAGCCGTTGACGGCGATCGCCCCGGTGATCCCGAGGAAGGAGGCCGCGGAGAGGTAGTCGCCGGCGATGGCGGTGCCGTTCTGCGAACCGGTGAACGAGCGCCCGGCGGCATAGTAGTCGGCAGCCGTTTTGTTGTTCCGGCTGGCCCGGAAGACGATCACCATGGTGACCAGGACGAACAGGGCGAAGATACCCATGTTCAACAGCGTGGTGTCCTTCAGCGCGGCAACGTTGACCATCGGGACCATGGCACTCATTTCGCCGCCCCCTCACGGTGCTGCCCTTGTCGAACTCATGGCCCTCGATCTCATTCCGGATTTCCGTGGCTATCGGGTCCAGCTTCCGGTTGGAGTAGTGAACGTACCAGCCCGTAATTCCGAAAGTTGAGACGAACTGCAGCAGGCCCAAGACCAGGCCGACGTTGATGTTGCCCCACAGCTTGGTGGACATGAAGCCCACCGCGTAGTCAGCCAGCAGGACGTAAGCGAAGTACCAAAGCAGGAATGCGATGGCCATTGGAAAGACAAAACTGCGGTGGCGCTTGCGAAGCTCCTGAAACTGCCCGTTTGCTGGACTTCCTGGAAATCAACGGACGCCGCTGCGTCCGGTGTCTGGGCCTCGTTACCCATGGCTTCCTCCTGGTTGTGGACGTCTACATCGACCACACACTCCTGGCCGATGTGACTGGAATCACTATCCGCCGGGCAACTGCGCCACTTCCAGATTTCCCGGCATAGGCGTCGCCCAGCGGACACGTTGCTGCGCCGAACGGCGGGTTCGCTAGTCTTGCTCCATGCCGGATTCCCCGCTCGTCACCGCCGCCGCCATTGCGGTCATCGTGCTCGCCGTGGCGATCGTCGTCGGGGTCGGCCTCAAGGTGATCCGTTCCTTCCGCGAGCTGGGAACAGACGCCGAGAGGGCCACCTACCAAACCCTGCACGCGGCGTCGCGCGCTGGACAGCACCTGCGCACCGGGCTCCACGCGGCGGGAGCTGCCAAGGCAAGCAAGCAATTGCGTTCCCTGCTTGGCTGCGACGCCCTGGCGATCACCGACACCGAGTCAGTCCTGGCGTGGGATGGCGCGGCGGAAGAACTCAAAGCCTCCCTGATGGAGCTCGCCTCCGGGGTTCTCTCCGACGGACGGACCGTGGTTGTCCCGGCGTCGCACGAGCTGAACGCCGTCGTGGCACCGATCAGGGCCGGAAACCGCGTGGTGGGGGCGGTCGCCGCCTTCGCGCCGCAAACCGGTGCGGGGTTGGTCCGGGCGACAAGCGAGCTGGCCGACTGGGTGGCGGTGCAAGTGGAGTTGGCCGAACTCGACGCTTCCCGCACCTTGCTCATGGAGGCCGAAGTCCGGGCCCTGCGCGCACAAATCAGCCCCCACTTCATCTACAACTCGCTCAACGCCATTGCGTCGTTCATCAACACCGATCCCGCCAGGGCACGCGAGTTGGTGGTCGAGTTCGCGGATTTCACTCGGTACTCCTTCCGCCGCCACGGGGATTTCACCACCTTGGCGGAAGAACTCCGGAGCATCGACCGCTACTTGCTGTTGGAGAAGGCACGCTTCGGAGACCGGGTACAAGTGAGCCTCAGGATCGCGCCCGAAGTCCTGAGCACGGTGATTCCCTTCCTGAGCCTGCAACCGCTCGTGGAAAACGCCGTGCGCCATGGGCTTGAAGCGAAGGAAGGACCCGGGCACATCACCATCTGCGCCAACGACTCCGGCGCTTTCGCGGAGGTCACCATCGAGGACGACGGCGTGGGCATTGATCCGGAACACCTGCGCTCGGTCCTGGCGGGACACGCCGACGGCGACCATGTTGGACTGCGAAACGTCGATGCCCGCCTTCGGCAGGTCTACGGGGACGAACACGGCCTCGTCATCGAAACCGCACCGGGCGAGGGCACCTTGATCACCATCCGCGTGCCAAAGTCCCAGCCGAGCCATGATGCCTGAGGCTAATCTATAACCATGATCAACGTACTCGTCGCCGACGACGAGCTCCCGGCGGTTGAAGAGCTCGCCTTCCTGCTGGGCGGGACGAGCGTATCGGCGCAATCCACCGCGCAATCTCGGGCGCCGAAGCCCTCAGCGCCCTCGAAACGGAATCCGTGGACGCGGTCTTCCTGGACATCCACATGCCCGCGCTTTCCGGTTTGGACATCGCCCGCGCCATCTCGCGCAGCCCCGCCCTCCCGCCGTCGTCTTCGTGACCGCCGACGAAGACTGCGCGCTGGAGGCATTCGAACTGGCTGCCGTCGACTACCTGCTCAAGCCGGTGCGTGCCGAACGCCTGGCGAGGTCCGTCAGCCGCATCAGCGAGCTCATCAAGGACGGCAGCAAGGTACCGGAGATGATCACGGTTGACCAAGGCGGAACAACCCGGATGATCCGGAGGGACGACGTCAGCTATGTCCAGGCCCAGGGAGACTACGCCCGGCTGCACACCGCGGAGGCAAGCTACCTGATCCGGGTACCCCTGAGCGACCTCGAACAGCAGTGGGCGGAAGCCGGATTCATCCGCATCCACCGCTCATACCTGATGTCGCTGAACCACGTGGGGCACATGAAACTTGCCGCCGCACGCCCCAGCGTCACGGTGGCCGGAGCCGAACTGCCGATCAGCCGCAGGCACCTTCCGGCCGTGCGGGACAAGCTCGAGGCCACCCGGATCCGGCCCCAAGGATGACGCGGGTGAGGGTTACGGCCCGCAATCAGTTGCCAGGGTAGCCCCCAAGCGTCCGTACAATTCACGCGAGGCCGCCGAAGACTCCGACGTCGGGCAGGTCTTCGTCCGGTCACTCATCCGTTCGCAGTTGCGCCTTGCCGTAGTTGTGGCTTCCGGATTCCTGCTGGTGCTGGCCGCCTACGGTGCCATGGTGGCGCTGGTCCCCCAGCTCGCGCAGATGCGGATTCTGGGCGTCCCGGTAAATTGGATCATCCTTGGAGTAGCGCTCTATCCGGTGATCGGCCTGAGCGCATGGCTCTACAACCGCTCCGCGGCACGGAACGAAGCCCGCTACCGCGATCTTGTGGAGGAGAAGTGAATCCCGCCGTCGGGCTCGCGGCTTTTCTGGGCGTGGCGCTTGCGACTGCGGGGATCGGCTTCTACGGCCTGCGCATTTCGCGCACCACGAGCGACTTCTACGTAGCATCCCGCACTGTCCGGCCGTGGTGGAATGCCTCGGCGATCGGCGGCGAGTACTTGTCGGCAGCGAGTTTCCTGGGCGTCGCGGGGCTGATCCTGTTGACGGGACGGATGCTCTGTGGTTCCCGTGGGCTACACGGCCGGCTACCTGATGCTCTTGCTGTTCGTGGCTGCCCCCTTGCGCCGATCGGGTGCCTACACGATTCCGGATTTCACGGAGGCCAGGCTCCAGTCGAAAGCCGTCCGCCGCGTCACGAGCCTTGTGGTTGTTGCTGTCGGATGGCTCTACATCGTGCCGCAGCTTCAGGGCGCCGGGCTCACCATCCGGATCAGCACGGGATTGCCTTCCTGGGTGGGCTCCATCGCCGTCGTCGCGGTGGTCTGCGTCACGGTAGTGGCCGGTGGCATGCGTTCCATCACCTTCGTACAGGCTTTCCAATATTGGCTCAAGCTCACGGCGTTGGCCGTTCCTGTGGTGTACCTGCTGTTGAACCAGTCGGGCGGCGGCTCACCGGTCCTGGCGGAAGCGTCGAGCAATCCCACGGGCCTTCCCGCGGCCGGGCTCTACCAAACTGTTTCGCTCCTGGTGGCGCTGCTTTTCGGAACGCTCGGACTCCCCCACGTCCTCGTCCGCTTCTACACCAACCCGGACGGCCAATCGGCGCGGCGGACCACCCTCATCGTATTGGGCCTGTTGTCGGTCTTCTATCTATTCCCGACGGCGTCCGGCCTGCTTGGTCGGGTCTTCGCTCCTGAGCTTGCACGCAGCGGACGGCCCGACGCCTTGGTCCTGCTGCTGCCTGGAAAGCTGCTGGGCGGAATGCCGGGCGATCTCCTGTCGGCATTGGTGGTTGCCGGCGCGTTTGCCGCATTCCTCTCGACGACGTCGGGATTGGTGGTTTCGCTGGCCGGCGTCATCAGCCAGGACCTTCTTGGCGGGAGCGTGCGCGGATTCCGGGTGGCCGCCCTCCTGGCCGCCCTCGTCCCCTTGGCCTTTGCATTCACGACGGATTCAATGGCCTTGGCCGGCAGCGTAGGGCTGGTGTTCGCCTTCACGGCGTCCACCATTTGTCCTGTCCTGCTGCTCGGCATTTGGTGGCGCGGCCTGAGCGACGCAGGCGCGATTGCCGGCATGCTGACGGGAGCCGTCCTCTGCGGGGGTGCGCTGGTATCGAGTACGGTCATCGGTTCCGCTGCGCCCGGATGGATTGCCCAGCCCGCGGCGTGGACGGTGCCTGCCGCGTTTGCCGTGATGGTGCTCGTCTCACGGGCCACGAAACACCGGGTCCCGGGACTGTCACCCGGCTGATGACCAGGCTTCACGTCCCGGAACGGCCGGTGGCCACGGAGCGCCAGCTCCGCTAGTCGATCGCCGCCATGAGCTCGACAACCCGGTCGAGGAAGGCATCAACCTGCGCCTCTTCGTAGCCGTCGCGCCCGCGGGCCTCGGAGAAAGCGGCTCGGCGGACGTTGTCGACGCTCAGCGGTTTATCGTTTTCGAGGTAACCGATCAGGGAGACGCACAAGGCATCGACCTCGGCGATGTTGTAGCTGCGCGCACGCTTCTTGTCCGGCCGGCGGAAACGCTCGCCATCAGGCCGGTGCAAGCGGCCCCGCAACACTCCTGAGAGTTTGCCGATCTTCAGCAACCAGGCTTCCTCGCCTTCGGCCGCTATCAGCTCGTCGCGTTCACGCCGGGCGAAGGCATCTTCGAGGCGGTCCAACGCGGCGTCCACAGCGGTAGCGTCGTATCCGCCCTTGACAGGATCAAACGAAACCGCCCGGACATCGCTGCTAACGATTTTCTCCGACGCCTCGGCCCGGTTTTCGAACGACAACCGGGCGCGCTGGAAAAACTGGTCAACTTGCTTTGCGTTGTAGCCATACTTGCTGTGCGCCACGCGCTCAAATGCTGCGGGGATCTGGCGACGAATGTCCACTGCCACTGCTTTCCTTCTGGGTGGTTATCAGGCGCCGCTCAACAGCGCGAAAAGAATATATGCTGCCGGGGCCGCGAAGACGATCGAGTCGAGGCGGTCCATGACCCCGCCGTGTCCGGGCAGGATACTGCTCATGTCTTTGACGCCAAGTTCCCGTTTGACCATGGATTCCGCGAGGTCACCGGCAGTAGCGGCGGCCACCATGCCCACGGCAAGCACCACCCGACCCACCAGGGCCTGCCCAGGACGAAAACGCTGGCGAGGATCCCGATGACCATGGCACCTGCCACTGAGCCCGCGAACCCTTCCCAGGTCTTTTTGGGGCTGATCTTGGGGGCCATCGGGTGCTTCCCGAAGAGTGCCCCTACGAGGTACCCGAAAGTGTCGTTGGACACCACCAGCAGCAGCATCACGGCAATCTGCCAGGCACCCGCGGGAACCTGCCCGCCGGGCCAGGGACCCGCCGTCGTCGCTCCCCCGCCTGCATGGAGGGGCACGATGGCAAAGCTGATCAGGAAAGGCACCCAGGCAAGCGTGAAGATTCCGGAGAAGACGCTGCGTGGAGCTCCCGCGGCGCTTTCGAGGGAACGCCAGAGCAGGACCGCCGTGCTGCTCAGCACCATCGCGAAGAGCAGGCTTTCGGTGCCACCGAAGTAAGCCGCAAGCGGCATCGCCACGGTACCTGTCAACACGGGGATGATCGGCATCCTGGTGCCCTGGCCTTCGAGCGCACGGAAAATTTCCCACACGCCGAGGACCGCAAACGCAGTGGTCAGGAGAACGAACCCCAACGGCAGGAACAGCAGCCCGCCGAGGACGGCGAAGAGCATGGCGAGTCCGACGCCGATGGCGGCCGGAAGATTCCGGCCCGCCCTGGGCGTCGGGTTGCCTCGTTGGCGTCTGGCGCGTGTGGGAATCCCCTGCGCGGGCGCCGGCTCAGCCTCGCTCATCAGACCTCGAGCAGCTCGGCTTCCTTGCGCTTGAGGAGCTCGTCGATACCGTCGACGTGTGCCTTGGTGATAGCGTCGAGTTCCTTTTCACCGCGGGCACCCTCGTCTTCGCCGGCTTCGCCGTCCTTGACGAGCTTGTCCAGGGCGTCCTTGGCCTTGCGCCGGATGCTTCGGATGGAAACCTTTGCGTCCTCACCCTTGCCTTTGACGATCTTGACGTATTCCTTGCGGCGTTCCTGGGTGAGCTCCGGGATGGTGATCCGGATGACGTTGCCGTCGTTGGACGGATTGGCGCCGACCTCGGAGTCGCTCAGGGCCTTTCGATATCGCGCATTGAGGTCTTATCAAAGGGCGTGATCAGGATGGTCCTGGCGTCCGGGATAGCGAAGGAAGCCAGCTGCTGCAGCGGTGTGGGGGTGCCGTAGTATTCCACGATCACCTTGTTGTAGAGTCCGGGGTTCGCGCGACCGGTACGGATCGACGCGAAATCCTCCTTGGCTACCTCGACCGCCTTGTCCATCTTTTCCCCGGCTTCGAGCAAGGTTTCTTCGATCACGGTTTCTCCTCAGAAATAGTCGCGCCCCGGTCCACGGGCCGCAATGCACAATAAATTTCCGCCCTGCGGGCGGAAGAGTCCTAGAAATATCCTAGCCCTTGCTAGGGGGTGACCAGGGTGCCCAGCTTTTCGCCGAGGATGGCCCGGGTGACGTTCCCTTCGCCTTCCATGCCGAAGACAACCATGGACAAATTGTTGTCCTTGCACATGGTCATGGCGGTCTGGTCCATGACGCGGATGTCGCGGCGCAGGGCCTCGTCGTAGCTGAGCTTTTCGAGCTTCTCTGCCGTGGGATCCTTCTTGGGATCCGCGGTGTACACGCCGTCCACACCGCTCTTTGCCATGAGGACGACGTCGGCATGCACTTCGAGTGCACGCTGGGCGGCCACGGTGTCGGTGGAGAAGTACGGAAGGCCTGCGCCTGCCCCGAAGATGACGACGCGGCCCTTCTCCATGTGGCGGATGGCACGGCGCGGAATGTAGGCCTCGGCCACCTGGCCCATGGTGATGGCGCTCTGGACGCGGGTCTCGACGCCCGCTTGCTCCAGGAAGTCCTGCAGGGCCAGGCAGTTCATAACTGTGCCGAGCATGCCCATGTAGTCGGCGCGGGAGCGATCCATGCCGCTTTGGGACAGTTCGGCGCCGCGGAAGAAGTTACCGCCGCCGACGACGATTGCCACCTCGACCTCGGACACGGCGGCGGCGATTTGCTTGGCGATGGCGCGGACGGTTTCCGGGTCAACACCAAGCTTTCCGCCGCCGATGACCTCGCCGGACAGCTTCAGCAGTACACGACGACGGGTCTTCTCCGGATGGATTGCAGTGTTCTCGGTTTCCATGGTGCCTTCCCGTTTGTGGACTCTGGCTAGATTATCTTGCTGGGGGCCGGGCAGAAAGCTGCCGGCTCTGGATGCACTCGGTGCGGGCCTGCCGTTGCATGCAAAAGGGGCGGCCACCGAAGTGACCACCCCTTTTGTATGTCTAACTAGTTTCCGACGCGGAAACGGGCAACGGCAGTTGCCTTGACGCCGGCCTCTTCGAGGACCTGCGCAACGGTCTTCTTGGAGTCCTTGGCGAATGCCTGGTCCAAGAGAACTTCGCCCTTGTAGAAGCCCGTCACGCGGCCTTCGACGATCTTGGTGAGAGCGGCTTCCGGCTTGCCTTCGGCCTTGGCGGTCTCTTCGGCGATGCGGCGCTCGGACTCGACCAGCTCGGCCGGGACATCTTCGCGGCTGAGGTAGTTCGGGCCATGGCTGCAACGTGGACAGCAACATCGTGGGCTGCGGTAGCAGCGGCGTCGCCCACGCCTTCAACGGCGAACAGGACGCCGACCTGGGCCGGGAGGTCCTTGGAGGTCTTGTGCAGGTAAGCGTCAACCGTGCCGCCTTCAATGCGGGCGATGCGGCGGACAACAACCTTCTCACCGAGAACGGCGCCCTCTTCGACGACAACCTCGGAAAGGGGCTTGCCGTCGACGTCGATGGCCAGCAGGGTCTCGAGGTCGGCAGCGCCGGACTCGACGGCGACGGCCAGGACCTTGTCGGCCAGCTGGATGAACTTGTCAGCCTTGGCGACGAAGTCGGTTTCGCAGTTGACCTCGATCATTACGCCCACGCCGTCGGTGACCTTGGCTGCAACCAGGCCTTCGGCGGTGGAGCGGCCTTCACGCTTCGTAGCGCCCTTGAGGCCCTTGATGCGGATGATTTCGATGGCCTTCTCGGCGTCGCCGTTGGCCTCGTCAAGAGCCTTCTTGACGTCCATCATGCCGGCGCCGGTGCGCTCGCGCAGGGCCTTGATGTCAGCAGCAGTGTAGTTCGCCATGTGAACCCCTCTGTCTAGAAATTTATGTGTTTACGGACTGACAGGACGGCAGCCCACCTGGTGGGCCGCCATCCTGTCAGTAGCTCCCCGCACCGAAATCGGCGCGGGAAAGGTCCGGATTTACTTGTCTGCTTCGGCTTCGCCGGCAGCAGCTTCGGTACCCTCGGCGGCCGGTGCTTCGGCAGCTTCCGCAGCCGGAGCTTCGGCGGCCGGTGCTTCAGCAGCTTCGGCCTTGCTGCCTTCGAGGAGCTCGCGCTCCCACTCAGCCAGCGGCTCTTCGGGGCCTCTGCAGCACCGGTTGCGCGCTGGTTACGGGCGATGAGGCCCTCAGCAACGGCGTCGGCAACCACGCGGGTCAGCAGGTTTACGGAGCGGATGGCGTCGTCGTTGCCCGGGATCGGGAAGTCGACTTCGTCGGGGTCGCAGTTGGTATCCAGGATGGCAACAACCGGGATGTTCAACTTCTTGGCTTCGTCAACAGCCAGGTGTTCCTTCTTCGTGTCAACAACCCACAGAACAGAAGGAGCCTTGGTCAGGTTGCGGATACCACCGAGGTTGGTTTCCAGCTTGGTGAGTTCACGCTTGAGGAGCAGGAGCTCCTTCTTGGTGTAACCCGAGCCTGCGACGTCCTCGAAGTTGATCTCTTCGAGTTCCTTCATGCGCTGGATACGCTTGGCAACGGTCTGGAAGTTGGTGAGCATACCGCCCAACCAACGCTGGTTGACGTACGGCTGGCCAACACGGGTAGCCTGCTCAGCAATTGCTTCCTGGGCCTGCTTCTTGGTGCCGACGAACAGGACGGTGCCGCCGTGGGCGACAGTAGCCTTGACGAACTCGAAAGCGCGGTCGATGTAGGACAGCGACTGCTGAAGGTCAATGATGTAGATGCCGTTGCGCTCCGTGAAGATAAATCGCTTCATCTTCGGGTTCCAACGACGGGTCTGGTGTCCAAAGTGGACGCCGCTGTCAAGCAGCTGGCGCATAGTTACGACGGGCATGCCGACGCTCCTTCCGGCAGGTCATTCATGAGAGAGCCACGCGGCCGCTCTTACCCTGCCAATAGTTGACGGTTAATTAGCCGGACCCGAACGGGCCTTGGCTCCTGGCATCCATTGCACTTCTCATCCGGCCAATGACTCGCCGGACCGCAAGAGGCACAATCCTCCGCAGCATTGAATCCGCGAGGATTCGCAATTGGAGGGTTGGATACGCGTAGTCAGCCTGGGACCCCGCGCAACTGAATGAGAAGCGCTTCTAAACAAGCTTGAGGGCACAGCAAACTGCTCCACCAAGTGTACTACAGCGCCTTCGGCCTCTTGACCGCAAAAGCCACGGGTTCGGCCTCTTTCCTTCGGCAGATTTCCCCCACCGTTTTCCACATAGCCGAACTTGCGGCTTTCGGACCCTGGACGGCCAACGAAGGCTTGTTCCATGAGCACCGCACATCTTCCAGCCTACGTTCTCTTGCTCGTTGCCCTCGGCGCGGCGCCCGCCGTGGCGTCGCCGTCGCCGGACCCAACCGCCTCGCCCGGCGTCCGTCCGGACTGGGCGTGGCCTCTCTCCCCCAAGCCTGCCGTCCTGCGTGGCTTCGACCCTCCGGACAAGCCGTGGCTGAGCGGGCACCGCGGAGTGGATCTGCAAGCAGTCGACGACGGCGTCACGGTCGCCGCCCCGCCGACGGCACCGTGCGCTTCGTGGGCGTCGTGGTGGATCGTCCGGTGATCACCATCGACCACGGGGACGGATTGCGGAGCAGCTTTGAACCAGTGGACAGCGAACTCGCAGAGGGCGCACCCGTGAGCAAGGGCCAAGCCATCGGAGTAGTGAAAACCGGCCACTGCCCGGGATCACCGTGCCTTCACTGGGGAGTGCGGAAGGGGGAGGACTACGTCAACCCGCTCGCCTTCGTCACGGATCTCCGGCCGTCTGTGTTGCTGCCCCTGGATGATGTGCTGTCGCTGGACGATGTGCTGTCGCTAGACGATCGCGGAAATCCCCGTGATCGCCCTCCCCGTCACAAGAGTATTGATTTCGTGGGTTCCCTCGTAGGAGTAGATCGCCTCGGCGTCGGCGAAGATCTTGGCCATCTCGTAGTCCGTGACAATGCCGTTTCCGCCCAGGATGCCGCGGCCCAGGGCAACACTTTCGCGCATGCGGGCCGTGGTGAAGGCTTTCGCCAGCGCGGATTGCTCATCCTTGGCTACCCCGGCATCCTCAAGCTGGGCGAGGCGGACCATCATGCCCATGGAGCTGACTGTGTTGCCCAGAATCTGAACGAGTTGTTGCTGCACCAATTGGAACGATGCCAAGGGCCTCCCGAACTGCATCCGCTCAACCGCGTAGCGGCGGGCAACGTCGAACGCGGCAAGCTGCTGGCCCACAGCCTGCCACGCGACCGAAAGCCGTGTGACTTTGAGGACTTTGTTGGTGTCCCTGAAACTGTTGGCATTGGCCAGCTTGAAGAAGTCCGGGACCACGACGTTTTCGAGGGTGATGTCAGCATTCTGGACGGTCCGCAGCGAGATCTTGTTCTCGATCTTGCTGGCCTTGAATCCAGGGAGGCTCGTATCCACCAGGAAGCCCTTGACCTGATTGTCGTCGAGGTCGCGGGCGAAGATCACAACCCAGTCCGAGAAGGTGGCGTTGCCGATCCAGCGCTTGGCCCCGTTGAGGATCCAGTTGTCGCCGTCGCGGCGCGCGGTGGTCCGCGTGCCTCCTGCGACGTCCGAGCCACCCAATGGCTCGGTCAGCCCAAAGGCTCCGATTTTCTTGAGGGAGTATATGTCCGGCAGCCAGGCGTCCTGTTGCTCCTGAGAGGCCAACGCCTCGATGGAACCGGTGAACAAGCCGTCGTGGACGCCCATGAACGTGGCAATTGAAGCATCGGCGCGGGTTGCCTCTGCGTGGACAAGGCCGGCGAATACGTTGGAATAGCCTTGCCGCCTCACCGGACTGACCAGGTCAATCTCAGCAAGCTTGGGAATCAGGGCCATGGGGAATTCCCCGCGGTTCCAGCAATCGACGGCAATCGGCTTGACCTCACGGGAAAGGAAGGTGCGGATCTCCGCCAGCCGGTCCTGCTCCTTGCCCGTGAGCAATTGCTCAAAGCCATAGAAGTCACCGTCGGCGTACGGGAGATTCTCTAGGTCGATTGCTGCCTTGGACATGGCACTCCTTCACGTAAGTTACTGGTGAGTAACTTACAGCAATGACGGTCCCGCCACAAGCAACGGGTGCACCCCTCTTGACGGTGTGCGTCTTGCATAGCCGTGGCGCGTTAGGCCCGGTAGGAGCAGTATGGAGGGATGAACGCTCCCAGCGCCGAAAGTCCGGCGCAGGGAGGCTCCGTTGGTTCCGGGGCCCGCCTGCACCCGTGGAGCCGTTACGTGGCCTTGGGTGATTCGTTCACCGAAGGGGTAGGAGATCCGGAGCCTCGCAGCCCGGGGGCTTGCGAGGCTGGGCGGACCGGGTCGCGGAAGAACTGAGTGCCGGCCACGACGACTTCGCTTACGCGAATCTGGCAGTCCGAGGACGGCTGCTCCATCAGATCCTGGATGAGCAGATCGTCCCCGCCCTGGCCCTGCAACCGGATCTGATCACTCTCAATGCCGGGGGCAATGACCTGATCTTCCGCAGAAGCGATCCCGACAAACTCGCCGCCCGGATGGACGCCGGCGTGCAACTCCTCGCCTCTACCGGTGCAACGGTTGTGCTGTTCGCCGGACCGGACTGGGGCGATACGCCCGTGCTGGGACACACCCGCGCCAAGGTAGCCATCTTCAACGAGAACCTGCGCACCATCGCCGCGCGCCACGACGCGGTAATCGCTGATCTTTGGGCCCTGCGTCAACTCACCCACCCTCGAATGTGGGATCCGGACCGGCTGCACTTTTCTCCCCTGGGCCAGCACACCATCGCCATCATGGTGCTCGATACCCTCAACGTCCCCACACTTTGGAACCGATGACACCGAAAGACCTACCTGGGCGCACGTGGCGTGAAGCACGGACCGATGACATTATCTGGGCACGGGAGCACCTTTTCCCATGGGTCCTGCAACGTCTCAAGCAAAGAGTCTCCGACGACGGGCGGCACGCAAAGCGGCCGGATCCAGGCCCCGTGTTCGGCGCCTGGATGCCGCCCGGAACGTTCGTGGAAAACGAGCCACAGAGCTAATTAGCTACATCAGGCCCGATACCTAAGGGAGCGGCAAAAAGAACGAGTGTTGACCACTCGTTTTTGCGGCTACCTGTTGGCCGTAGCCTCGAAAGTACGCGTGTGTGAGCAAATCACAACCGGGTGCCGCCCGCCGGAACCCAGATCGGACTCCCTCTTCGAGCGGCACCTTCTTGGAAATCAACGAAGGATCACTCGGCGTCTGGTGCATTACCCAGGCTGGGGAGGAGTTGACCATGGGTGCCACGGATAAGCAACAGGGGGCAACTGTATCGCCGCTCGAGAGCCGCGCAGGGCCCGGCGTCTCCGGAATCCGGATCGTTAACCACTTCCGCAAACGCTGGACCGCTTTTGGCAGCACGGCGCTGATTGTTGCCGGCCTGCTGGCCGGAGTGGGGTTCGCCGCACCGGCGCATGCCGCGGCAAACACGGTGGTCTCGCTAACGTTCGATGACGGCAACGCGGACCAGTTGACGGCCGAAGCCACGCTCAGGAGCCTGGGCCTGGTCGGCACGTTTTTCATCACCACCGGGTGGATCGACCAGCCCACCTACCTGACCACTGCCAACCTCCAGCAGATCGCCGCCGACGGCAATGAAATCGGCGGCCACACGGTCACCCACCCGGATCTTGTGTCCCTGACCCCCGCCGAGTCGACACGGCAGATCTGCAACGGGCGCGTGGCACTGATGAACATGGGCTTCAAAGTCACCAGCTTCGCTTATCCCTTCGCTTCCGAAGACCCCGCCACGGAGGCCCTGGTGAAACAGTGCGGATTCAACAGCGCCCGCGGCCTGGGCGACACTTCCAGCAAGGACCCGGCCTCGGCGACGCTTCCCGCGGCAGACACCATCCCGCCGGCGAATCCCTACGTCACTGCGGCACCGGATGAGGTGGACAGCACCTGGACCCTGCAGAATCTGGAGAACCAGGTGACACACGCCCAAACGACCGGTGGCGGGTGGGTCCAACTGACCTTCCACCACATCGCCGTCGGCACGGACCCCACGCTGACGATCACCCCGGCCTTGTTCAACCAGTTCGCCACCTGGCTGGCACAGCAAAAGACCGCCGGTACCGTCGCGGTTAAGACGGTGGACCAGGTCATCGGCGGGACCCAGCAGCCCGCCGTTCAGGGCCCTGCCGTACCTCCCCACCCCCTCCGGGGACGAACATGATTCAAAACCCCGGCTTGGAGACCCTGGTCAACACGATTCCGCTGTGCTGGCCGCAGGCGGGTACGGGACCAACACCCCGCCTTCGCCGTCGTCTCGCCCGGCCACACCGGCGCCTACGCCGAACAACTCACGCTGACCGGGCGTTCGTCAGGGGACGCGAAACTTCTTCCCGCCCTGGACCTGGGCGGTTGCTCGCCGACTGGGACACCCGGACATCGATATCAGTTGAAGGCCTGGTTCAAATCCACCGCGCCAACCCAGTTTGAACTCTATTACCGCGTCGGTAACGGGTATTGGAAGTACTGGACCGCGAGCCCGTTGGTCCTGGCCGCGGCGAACTGGACCCAAATCACCCGGACCACGCCTCCCCTGCCGGCCGGCGCCTCGGGGATCAGTTGGGGCCTGAACATCCAGGCCAATGGCACCATCACCACCGACGACTATGAGATGTACGACGTCGGCCCCTGATTTTCGGCGTCCCGGCTTAGCTTGGCGGCGGCGTGAACTGGCTGGCAGTGAACTCATCTACCATCGGCTCACGAGGACATTGACCCCGCATGGCCCTGCGCTCACGCTTGAAGCATGGCCACCAAACTATCCGGAGTGATCCTCGGGACCTTCCCGGAGCTGCGCTACGAACCCACCGCCAAGCGAATCCGCGCGACCCTGGGCGGGAACACTGTCGTCGACACCCTGCACGCGTGGCTGGTCTGGGAGCCGAAGCGCATTACCCCGATTTATGCGGTGCCGCAGGCCGAACTGCTGGCAGAGCTCAGAGCCGCCGGCCCTGCGGCCGATGTCCCGGAGCTCGGCGTCAGGCTGTCGGCAGGCTCACCGACGTCGCTGGATCCGCGCACCGGGTTCGGCCGGCACACCACCCCGGCGAACAGCTCGACGTCGTGACAGGGACGACGACGGCGCCAGGGGCAGCGTTGCGTCCGGACGACCCGACCTTGCCGGGTATGTCGTGTTGGATTTCGCCTCCTTTCAATGGCGCGAAGACGACGAGGAGATCATCGGCCACCCCCGCGACCCTTCCACCGCGTGGACATCCGGGCCTCCTCCCTGACCGTGGAGGTCTCCCTCGACGGCGTCACGCTCGCCAAAACGAACGGTGCGCAACTCCTGTACGAGACACTGCTTCCCGTCCGCTACTACATCCCGCCCGGGGACGTGCGGCTCGACCTCATGGAGGAGAGCCCCAAGAGGACCGTGTGCCCCTACAAGGGCGAAGCCCGTTACTGGAGCTACCCCGGCAGCGAGGACGGCAGGAATGTGGCCTGGAGCTACGACACGCGTTTCCGCGACGCCGCGCAGATCCACGGACTGCTGAGCTTCTTCAATGAAAGGGTGGACCTGAGCGTCGACGGCCTCCTGCAGGACCGGCCGGTGACGCCGTGGTCCCGGCCGCAGGACCGGCGGGAATGACGGAGAGGATATTGACGGATTCAACCGGTCGTCGCAACACCGGGTTGTTGAACTGATCGTAGCTGTTCCTCGAGCGCTTCGGCGGGCGTCTTCCAGCCGAGTGCTTTACGTGGCCTGGTGTTGAGGGTGTGCGCGATCGCTGCGAGGTCATCGCTACTCCATCGGGACAGGTCGGTGCCTTTCGGGAAGTATTGGCGCAGCAGCCCGTTCGTGTTCTCGTTCGTGCCTCGCTGCCAGGGGCTCTTCGGGTCGGCGAAGTAGACCCTTACCCCGGTGTCGACGGTGAATCTGGCGTGGTCGGAGAGTTCCTTGCCGCGATCCCAGGTCACCGATTGACGCAGTTGTTGGGGTAGTGTCGTGATCGTTTTGGCGAGGGCGTCTGCCATCGTCACGGCGCCGTAGCCGGCCAGCGCGGGTCCGTTTTTCGTCCGTGGGATGATTCCGTAGCCTTCTTCGCGAGGTAGGTGGATCAGCATGGTGAACCGTGTCGTCCGCTCGACCAGGGTACCGATCGCCGATCGTTGCAGGCCGATCACTAAGTCCCCTTCCCAATGGCCGGGAACGGCGCGATCGGCGACTTCGGGAGGGCGGTTACTGATGAGGGTTTCCTCGGTGACATGAGCCCAGGACTGCCGTTTCGACCTGGCTCTCGGTACGCGCAGTGCGCGCCCCGTACGAAGATGCAGAACAAGCTCGCGTTTGAGCGCTCCACGGCCTTGGATGTAGAGAGCCTGGTAGATCGCCTCGTGAGAGATACGCATGGACTCATCATCCGGGAAATCGACTTTGAGCCGGTTGGAGATCTGCTCCGGACTCCACGCTGTCACCCACTCACGGTCGCCCCGGTGCGGCTTGTTCCTGCCCGTCCACTCCGGCGCCCCAGGGCCGGTGACGATACGACCGTCAGGTGCCCGGACGACACCGGCGAGCTTGTCCTGGACGTACTGATGCAGCCGTTCATTCGTGACAAGCTTGGCGGTCTTCGGGCGTTGGGCGAACCGTTCTGCCTTCCATTGCGCGACCGAGGCACGGTAGTCGAGCTTCCCCGCGCGAGTAGCTGCGTTCCGGCAAAGCTCCCGGGAAATCGTTGACGGGCTCCGTTTCAGTTCCTGGGCAATTTGCCTCACACCGCTGCCCTGCGCTTTCAACAGCGCGATCTCTTCCCGTTCTTCGAACGAAAGGTACCGGCCTTTGGGTGATGTGAGCATGAACGTCGGCATGCCGCCACGATCCCGGAACCAGCGCGTGCCAGCCGCTTGCGACACGCCGACTGATGTCGCCGCCACCTCGCTCGTGCACCCCGTCGCGATCGCACGCCAGAACGCCCGCTCGGTGTCCCGCCGTAATGACGGCTTCCCGGGTGATTTCATCGCAGATCTGCCCGTCAACGCCTTCATCCAGCCTGCTGGCCTGCCATCGCTACCTCCAGAATCGAGGTGTTGCGACGACCGGTTGAATCCGTCTATTTTCCGGACGGCCCTCGATCGACATGGGCATGGCGCCCAGACCGATGGCGCTGACCGGAACGGCGCCGATAGCGCGCCGGTTCACAGCCCTGCGCCGACCGTGTCGACCCGGAGCTCGCCCATGCTGTCCCAGCCGGCGCCGTCGAGCTGGCGGCTGATGATCTTCGGGGTCTCGGCGAGGGCGGGCTGCATGGCCGTCAGGCCGGCTGCGAAGTGCGGGGCGTTGACGTGCGCTTCGGCGGCGCCGTCCTGGAAGGCTTCGACCAGCACGTACGTGGAGGGGTCATCGAGGGAGCGAGACCACTCGAACCAGAGGTTGCCCTCCTCGGCACGTGTCGCGGCGGTGAAGTCGGCCACGATCTCCGGCCATTGCGCGGTGAATTCGGGCTTGGTCTTGAATTTGACGACGATGAAGATCACTGGGGATTCCTTGAAGAAGTCGATGCGGGGCGTTGATTCAGGGGCGTTCGAGGAAGGACTCGACCTTGGCCGGGTCGCGCTCGACGAGGTCGCCGAGGACCTCATCGGCCTTGGCGAGAAGCCCGGGTCCAGGACGACGCCGGCGGCGGTCGCGTTGTCCTTGAGCTGCTCGGGACGGGAGGCTCCGACGATGGCGGCGGAGACGTTCGTGTTCTGCAGGACCCAGGCCACAGCGAACGCGGCCATTGACAGGCCAGCCTGGTTCGCGAGCGGGCGCAAGGCCTGGACAGCTTCGAGCACAGGTTGCTGCATGTAGCGGTGCTCGGTCTTGAACGCGCCGCCGTCGGAGGTGAAGCGCGACGCCGTGGGAGCCGCGGCGCCGGGGCGTACTTGCCGGTCAGGACGCCCTGGGCGAGCGGGGACCAGACGATCTGGCTCAGGCCGAGTTCTTCGCTTAGCGGAACGACTTCCGGCTCGATGACGCGCCAGAGCATGTTGTACTGGGGCTGGTTCGAGACGAGGTGGATACCGAGCTCCTTGGCGAGGGCGGCGCCCTGCGGATCTCCTCCGGAGTCCATTCGGAGACGCCGATGTAGTGGGCCTTGCCGGCACGCACGATGTCAGCGAACGCCTGCATGGTCTCTTCGAGCGGGGTTTCGTAGTCGTAGCGGTGGGCCTGGTACAGGTCCACGTAGTCGGTCCGGAGGCGGCGCAGGGAGCCGTTGATGGACTCCATGATGTGCTTGCGGGACAGGCCCGATCATTCTTGCCGGGCTGGCCGATCGGGAAGTAGACCTTGGTGAAGATCTCCAGGCCTTCACGCCGGACACCGTCGAGGGCCTCGCCGAGGGCGGTCTCGGCGCGAGTGCCCGCGTAAGCGTCGGCGGTGTCGAAGGTCGTGATCCCGAGGTCCAGGGCCGTCCGGACGCAGGCCGTGGCCGCTTCCTGGTCGATCTGTTCGCCGTGCGTGGTCCAGTTGCCGTACGCGATCTCGCTGACGTACATGCCGGAGTTTCCGAGCTTGCGGTATTCCATGGGATTCCTTGTTCGTTTGGGTGGATTGTGAAAGGTCAGCGGGAGCCCGCCCGGAGGCGGCGGGGCGGTGCGGTCGAGCCGCGCACCACGAGACGGGGCTCGATGCGCCCGACGGCGGCCGGGCCCAGCCAGGGCCGCAACCAGCGCTTCGGCTGCGAGGCGACCTTGCTCGGCGACGCCGTGGTCCATCGTCGTGAGACCCACGACGCCCGCGAGCTCGTGGTTGTCGTAGCCGACGATGGAGAAATCGTCCGGGACGCTGAGCCCGGCCCCGCGGAGCGTGGCCATTGCCCCGAAGGCGATCTCGTCCGACGCCGCGACAAGCGCCGTCGGCGGTTCCTCCGCGGTGAGCAGTGCGGCCATGGCGGCCGCACCGGCGTCGACCGTGTTCTCCACGACGTGCTCAAGGCCCGGATCCGGGGGAAGGCCCGCCTCGGCCAGTGCCTCTCGGTAGCCGAGGAGCCGCTCGGCCGGCGGCACGCCGCCGAGGGTCGAACCTGGACCGGCACGCAGGCCGACGAAGGCGATGCGCTCATGACCGAGATTGATCAGATGACGCGCCGCGGCGCGTCCGCCGATCCGGTCCTCCACCTGGACGGAGGACGCGCCCGCACTCTCCGAACCGACAAGCGCGAGGACCTGCCCCTGCGCCTTGAGCGACGCGAGCTCCTCCGACCCGAGTTGAAGGGCTACGACGAGCGCACCATCGGAGCGCCCGTGCAGGCGCGGGCTCGCGAAGAAGCCGGCCCGCAGCTCGACGGTGGACAGCTCAGTCAACAGGACGTCATAGCCTTCGCGGCTCAGCACCCGCCCGGCAGCAGCAATAACCTCGGCGAAAAACCACTTCGTGAGAAGAGGGACGACAACGGCGACGGTGCGCGTGCGCCCCGTCGCGAGGCGGGACGCACTCGGCGACGCGACATACCCCAACTCCACAGCGGCATCCCGCACACGCTTGCACGTTGTCTCCGAAATGCCGGGGACCCCGCGCAGGGCTCGGGACACCGTGGAAATCGAGACGCCAGCGCGGTCGGCGACAGCCTGGACGGAAACAGTCATGTGATCAGCCTAACGTCCGCAAAGATTGGTTCGCAAGCGCTTGCGAACGCACCGTCGTGCTCACCGGAGCCGCATCGGCCCGGGGCATCGGCCGGGCCGTCGCGGACCGGATGGCCAGCGAAGGCTGGGCCGTGGCCATCCTTGACATCAACGGCGTCGACGCAAAAGCCGCAGCAGATGAGATCGCCGCAAGACACGGCGTCCGGGCGCTCGGCCTGGGCGCCGACGTGTCCGACAAGGACTCGGTGGACACCGCAATCGCCCAGGTGGAGGCCGAACTGCCGCCATCGTCGGCCTGGCCAACATCGCCGGCATCAGCAACCCCACCCCGTTCATGGAAGAGACCGTCGAGGATGGGACCGCGTATTCGACATCAACATGCGCGGCACCTTCCTGGTCAGCCAGGCAGTCCTCAAAGGCATGATCGAACGCAGGGTCGGGCGCATCGTCTGCATCTCCTCCATCTCGGCCCAGCGCGGGGCGGCACCTTCTCCAAGGTCGCCTACAGCGCTTCCAAAGGAGGCGTCATCGGCTTCACCCGGCTCTGGCCGCGAGGTCGGCGAACACGGCGTGACGGTCAACTGCGTCGCACCAGGTCCCATCGACACGGACATCATGGGCGGCACCCTCACCGAGGAACGCAAATCGGAAATGTCCCAGGGGATCATGATGGGCCGCGTGGGCACCCGCGAAGAAGTAGCCGCACTGATGAGTTTCCTCCTCGGTGCGGACGCGGGCTACATCACCGCAGCAACGTACGACATCAACGGCGGCCTCCAGGTCTCCTGATCGTTCACAGACACCAAAAGGTGCGCCCCCGGCTTTTCAGCTGCGGGGCACACCGACGGCCGTGTGGCCGGGCCGAGCTAGCGCCCTGGTGCTGCATCGTTGGTCCAGCCGTATCGGTCCCGGAAACCGAAGGTCCCTTAGCCTCGTCAACGAAAGTCGGATTCGTTGGTCGCGTCCTGGCCCGCGAATCAAAGCATCGGCGGGAACAGTCCGATCAGATCCTCACGCGCGGCGCGGCTGCGCCTTCGTGGATCGCAAAACTCACTTCGTGGGGCGGATCGGTCCGTCGGGATGCCGTGCCATCAACGGGTCGGCGTGGCGACTGACCACTTGCCATCCGTCGCCTTCCAACCGAAAAGTGGTCGTAACGCGCAAGTCGAAGGGCGACGGTTCGTCGCGACCGCCCACCTTGGTCTCCCAATGCTCGTGCTCGAACAGCGTGACAAGATCTGCGCCGACGTAACGCGAAACTTCCTCAAACCGAACTGGCCTACCATCGCGGAAGTTTGATGAAGCGAAGTCCAGCGCCTGTGAAACCGCATCCCAGCCGCGCGAAGAGCCGCCGAAGGGATTCGCTAGAAGCACGTCCTCGCTCCGCGCGTACATTGCCTTGATGGGCTCCGGATCGCCCTCGGCAAATACGTGTAGTCCCGAGTGGTATTGCTCGATTACCCGCCCAATGTCCATGACTGCCCTCCGATCTGATATCTACACCAGCGTCGCTAGTCACACAAGGGCCGGATTCAAGGATGACCCACGTCCCTGTTGGAGGCTTTCGGTCGGAGTCGGGAGTGATTCCGACCGGATGGCTACCTTAGATCTCCAAAACGAATGAGCCCCTGATCTGCGTTTCCGCAGGTCAGGGCACATTTTGTGTAGGGCTACTCGGACTTGAACCGAGGACCTTAGGATTATGAGTCCCGCGCTCTAACCAGCTGAGCTATAGCCCCGAGTCGGCGGGACCCCTTATCAGCGTCCCCGGCCAAAACACTCTAGCAAAACAATCCGGCTCCCGACGCCAAGCGGCACACTAGCCGGCTCCACGTGACTAGATGACCTTGTCTTCGTAGCCCGCCCGCGGTAGAGGTCCTCGAACGTCTGCAGGGTGCCTTCGATGCTGTGCGGCTCAACCATGGCGCGGCTCGCCTTGCCCATGGCTTCGAGTTCGCCGGCCGGCAGACGGAAAAGCTCGGTGATCCGGGCTGCCAACTCGTTGCTGTCGCCTGGCGTGAACAGATGCCCGTTCTCGCCTTCGCGCACCAGGTGCGGCAGGGCCATGGCATTGGCGAGGAGAACCGGCGTCGACGCCGACATCGCCTCAAGCGTAACGAGGGACTGCAGTTCGGCGGTCCCGGGCATGCAGAACAGGTCAGCGCGAATGTAGGCCTTCCTCAGGTCCTCATCGCTCGCGAGTCCAAGGAACTTGACCCGCCCGCCCAGCCCCAGGCGCTTGGCCTGGGCCTCCAATGCGGCACGGACCTCGCCGCCGCCGACGATTTCAAGATGCACGTTGAGGTCGGCGGGGGTCTTGGCGACGGCGTCGATCAGGACGTCCACGTGCTTCTCTTCAGCAAGGCGGCCACAAAAAGAACGGTGGGGTAGGCATGCGGCTCGATCTCTTCACCCGGCGCCAGTTCATAAGCCGCCGCGTCGATACCGTTGGACAAAGGCAGGACCTTGCGAAGGAAAGCGTGCTGGTGCATGGCCTTCGCGGCAAGCGGCGTGGGAGTGGTGACAACATCGGCCTGGCCCATGACCTTACCCATGTCCTTCCACGAGACCCGCCCGATGATGTCCTTGAACCACTGCGGGAACGGCAGGAACGGGTTGAGGTTTTCGGGCATGAAGTGGTTGGTGGCGATGATCCGGATACCGCGCTTCTTGGCCTCGTAGAGGACGTGTTCACCGATCATGTAGTGGCTTTGGATGTGAACGACGTCGGGCTGCACCCTGTCGAAGAGCAGTCGAATGTCGTTCTTGATTTCCCAGGGATAGCAGATGCGGAAGTACTCGTGGGTAAAGACTCCGTGGGACTTCAAGCGGTGGACGGTGCCTTCGTCCCCGAACTCGGTGAAGCTCTTGCCGTTGTCCGCCCGGCAGGCCAGGACGTGGACATCGTGTCCCCGCGCCTTCATGCCTTTGGCAAGCCGGTACCCGAACTGAGCAGCACCATTGACCTGCGGGCGGTACGTCTCCGCCGCGATCAGGATGGTGAGGGGTTTGTTGGTTTCGGGAACAGTCACGTGGAGAACTCCTGATGGTCACGGTGCGAACACAGCAAAACGTTTGGCCCTGCGGTGTCTTCGCCGGTTGCCTGCCGCGGATGTGCGGGGCACGGTTGTCGAACTCTGCCCTAGGCCTTCCGGCTTGCAGCCGCCTTCGCGTCACGCTTTCTCTTGGTGACCTCGGGATGGTGCCGGCTCAGGGCAATAACCCCAACGATAGCAAGGGAAGCGGCCACAGCCATGGCGATTGCCAGCACGGCGTGGACATCGGGACGAAGCTCACCCAAAATCGCGATGCCGATGGCAATTCCCACAATGGGGTCGATCACGGTCAACCCTGCGATGACCAGATCCGGCGGCCCGCCCGAATAGGCACTCTGCACGAACCACGAGCCGAGGCCGCCGGCAGCCGCAATGGCGACGACGGTGTACCACTGCACATTGAGCAGAAAATGCCCGTTGGGGTCGAGCAAGTGCCGGCCGATGATGCGTGTGAGGACCGCGACGAAGCCAAACAACACTCCGGCACCCAGGATGTAGACAAAGGCGCTCATGCGGTGCCGGAACATGACCGCCAACGTTCCAAAAAGTCCGACGGCGAGTGCCAGCAGGAGGACGATGGTTATTTCGTCCTCTCCGCTGACATGGTGGTTCTCCTGGGTGGCGTTGACAGCCAGGAGAACGAACATCGCAGAGCCCGTCACGCAGGCAGAGATCGCCACCACGGTGCCGCGGTTGATACTGAGCCCTGGTCCTTGGCGTTGACCACCGTGGTGATGACCAAGGCGATGGCGCCGATGGGCTGCACCACAGTCAAGGGTGCCGATACCAAGGCGATAGCGTTCATGCCCATGCCCAGGGCAAGCAAAAGCAGCCCGAACATCCATCGCGGATTTCGGAGAAGCCGCAGGAAACCGTGGGAACTCAGGGCGAGGCCACCGGTATCCGCCTTGACCGCGCTGCCCTGGCGCTGGGCACCAATGGCGAGGCAGAAGGCGCCAAGCACCGCAAGAAGGACTGCGAACCAGACCATCAGCTGCGACCGCCGTCGTGGGCTTTAAGCTCTTTGCCCTTGCGGAGGATTGCCCAGAAATAGTTGTAGGCCGCTACCCAGTGCCCTAGCAGGCCCAATCCCAGGCAGATCCAGGCGATCACGAAATAGACACCGGTGTAGGGAATCGCGAGCTTGGAGAGGACCAGGAGAGGGGTGCCCAGGAGCAGGAAGGCCGTCCGGATCTTGCCGATCCGGCTTACCGGGAGGTCGGGGTGGCTATGGAAGTAGAACAATGAGGCCGTGGCGAGGACGACGTCGGGCACCACCAGGGCGGCCAGGTACCACCAGTCCACTACCCCGGCGATGGCGAGCGTGACGGCGACGGTGATGAGTGCCAGGCGGTCCGCGACGGGATCGAGGATGCGGCCCAGCTTGGAGGTCTGGTTGAAACGCCGCGCGACGTAGCCATCCACCCAGTCAGTACCTCCCATGATGGCGAGGACCAGCACGGCGAAACCGTATTCCCTTTGCCACAGCACCAGCCACACAAACAACGGGACGCCCATGAAGCGGAGCACGGTCAGGAAATTGGGGACGGTGAAGATGAGATCGTGGTCGATCTGTGGCTGGCCTGGGCGTGCGCCTGCACCGATGAATTTCACCTGTCCCCCTTTCCGTAGTCCGCAGCTGACGCTGCTGCTTGCCGTCCCGATTACTTCTTGAACAGCTTCCGCAGTCCCACTGCGGCCACCGTGGCCGAAGCGGCAAAGAGAAGTAGCTCTTTCCAGCGCGCGGCGAGCCGCTCCGGCAGCCCGGCAGGAACCTTCTCACTGAAATCCGCGATTCTGTCGGCCGCGAACCGGCGTCCGTCGTCGAGCTTTTGCCCGGCGACGTCACGGAGGACCTTCCCCTGGGTCTTGACGTCGAGCTCGACGCCGAGCTGATCGCGAACGTCGGCGAGGTGTTCGCGGCGCTGCTCCAGACGGCGGAGCAGCTCAGCTTCGCTCGGGGCGGGGGTTGCTCGGCCTTGTGTGCTTCTGCCTTGGCGGCCTTTTCTGCCTTGGCTTTCTCGGCTGCGGCTGCTTTCGCTGCCTCCGCTGCCTTGTAGGCTTCCGACGAGGGGTCGAGGACGCTGGCGTCGAAGGCCGTACCTTCCTTGACTATGCCGAGATCGTGCTTGATGCCGCGGATGGTTTTCTCAGGCACAAGCGGCATGGCCCCCTTGAACGCGCGGAAGGCAATGAGTGCCCCGATAAGAATGATCACAAGGAACGCCGCCGCAACCACGAGCGCGGCCAGCCACGGGTGCATGACCGTGGCCAAGCCCAAGATGGCCGCCACGACGAGGGCGATGACAAGCAAAGAAAGAAAGATCAGTGCAACGCCAACAAAAGCGCCGGCAATGCCCAGCTGCTTGCCTTTGCCTTTGAGTTCAAGCTTGGCGAGGCTGATTTCGTCGTTGAGCTGCCGCGGCGCGAGCCGGGCTGCAAGTTTCAGGGTGTTCGGCAACGCCGAAATGCCCGGGCGTTGGCCAACCCGGCCGCTGTGACGTCCACTCATAGGTTCCGCCTCACTGCTTCCATCTTGCTCCTACCCGGCTCCGGCACGGAGACGAATACAACCGCCCACGCGCACCTGTCCACAAAACTACCATTCAGCTTCAGCCTCAACTTCCGGGACGGCCCAGCGGCGCGCCCCTGCCATCGCTGATAAATATGATCTTTCGCACATAGGATTGATAACCGTGAACACTCCCCCTGTACCGGGCGATTCCCTCAGTCGACGCGAAAAACTCCTCTATATCCTGCTGCTTGGCGCATTGACCGCCTTGGGTCCATTTACGGTGGATCTCTATCTGCCCGCGTTTCCCGCGCTGGAGCATCATTTCGACGTGTCAGCCGCTGCGATCCAACTCACGCTGACGGGCACAACGGTGGGCTTCGCGATTGGCCAATTGGTGGTGGGGCCCTTCAGCGACAAGTTCGGGCGCCGCATGCCGTTGATCCTGGCAACGGCCTTGCACATCGGTTCTTCCCTCGGTGCTGCACTGTCCACTGACATCAGCACGCTTGCGCTGTTCCGCGTCCTGATGGGCGTCGGTGCAGCCGGTGGCGGCGTGGTTGCCATGGCCATGGTCCGGGACCTCTTCGCGGGCTACGCGATGGTGCGGATGTTCTCCCGCATGTCGCTGGTGAACGGCCTGGCGCCCATTCTGGCTCCGATCATCGGTTCACAGCTGCTCTTGGTGATGCCATGGCCCGGGATCTTCTACTTCCTGGCCAGTTACGGAATCCTGGTGATCATTGCCGCTGTGTTCCTCATCCGGGAAACGTATCCTGCCGAACTCCGCCGGCAGACGACGTCGACGGCGGGCCAACGCTACAAGGCTGTGTTCGCCGACCGGATTTTCGTCGGGATGCTGCTCGTGGGCGGGTTCAACTTCGGCGGACTGTTTGCTTACCTTTCCGCGTCCACGTTCCTGTTCCAACAGGTCTACAACTTTTCCCCGCAGGAATACGGCCTGCTGTTCGGCGTCAACTCCCTGGGCATCGTCGCCGGCGTCCAAATCAGCTCCAGGGTCATCAAACGGGTAGCGCCGCAATGGATCATGGCGTTTGCCACGGTCTGGATGCTGCTGATGGCGGTATTGATTGTGGTGTTCGATCTGCTCGGCTTCGGCCTCTGGGGCGTCATGGTCCCGTTGTGGTTCTACATCCTTGCCACCGGCTTCATGTTCCCCTGCGTCCAGGTGATTGCCCTGGCCAACCATGGCGCACAGGCAGGAACCGCGGCTTCCCTGCTGGGTGCCTCGAACTTCCTGATGGCCGGCATCATCCCGCCGGTGGTTGGCTGGCTGGGCGTCCGCTCCGCGGTTCCCATGGGGGCTGTCCAGGCCGTGTGCCTCGCCGGCGCCGTCGCGGCCCTGTGGCTCGTCGTGCGGCCCCGGTCCGTCCCTCCATCCACTGATGGGTCCATCCACTGACGCGCCAGTCAACTGATTCGAGAAGCGCGGACGTCCCGATGCGGAAGTAGGCTCAAGGCATGACGCGCAAACCGCACCGCAACGGCAGGGGCCTTTTCCTCGGAGCGGTGCTTGGCGCCGTCGTCGGCTTCCTGCTGGGCCGCGGGGCCGGAAATCCTGTGTTCGGAGCCCTGCTGGGCGCCGTCGTCGGTTCCGCAATCCTCTACCGGATCAATCCGGGGCCATGGAAACGGGACTAAGGAGGCCTTCCGTTGCTTCGAGGCCTGTTCCCGGTCATGGCCCGGAGATAAAGTTGAGATGTGCCCCGTTGGCAGGAACTCCAGCCTATTCCAGCCCCATGGCAGCGCAAGGATGATGGCATCCTGCCGCTGTGGTGGGATCGTCTATGCACCGTGACAAGCCCGCAATCCGCGGCCCTTTATGCGGCTGGACTCTTCACGGAGGACCGCCGCAGGCCGATTGCGCAATGGTTCAATCCGACAAATGGCGCGGCCCTGCTCGTGGCACCGGAGACCTCCCCGGAATGGCCCGTCCAACGCTTCGGAATCTTCTACGCACCACCTGGAGGCGGATTCACGCGCGTCCACTCCGCCGCCCACGAATGGCATCCACGGGAGCCGAGGACGCCGCCAACCGAAGATGACGCCTTCCAGTCCGCCGTGGCCGAGGCAGCGAGATTCCTGCAAGTGGAAATGGACTTCGTGTGACGACGCGGCAATGAGATTCTGCACATTCGAATAATTACGCACATCAGACAAACCGAGGCAAAAAAGCAGGCCCCGCACCGATCTAAACCGGTGCGGGGCCTTTGCGCTCCTCCGACTGGACTTGAACCAGTAACCCTTCGATTAACAGTCGAATGCTCTGCCAATTGAGCTACGGAGGAATGAAGAGGTTATGACTTTAGCAAAGGTTTTGCCCCAAGTGAAATCGAGCCCCGGGCACCTCGGGAAGGGGGCCTGAATACCCTCCCGGGTATCACCAAGACGGCAGGGCCGGGCCCTCACCGAGGATAAGATGGTCCGGCGTACCTGAGGCGCATCCGAGCACGCATGTGGAGCCCCGCGACACCTACAAACAGAAGGAAGCATGCCTAAGAAATGGTCAGCCGAGGACAACGTGACGGAAGTTGCCGAGGACGTCTTCTTCATCGAGGGACCTGCCGTCAACTGGACCATCCTCAAACGGGGCAACGAATTCACCCTCATCGACACGGGCTATCCCGGAACTGGCCATTGCTCCAATCGAGCGTGAATTTCCTTGGACTGGGTATTGAAAATGCTGCCGGAGTTCTCCTGACGCATGGTCACTCTGATCACATCGGCAATGCCGCGAGAATATCCGCAATGGGCATTCCGGTATTTGCTTCCAACGCGGAGTTGCCAAACATCCGCCGGGAGGTCCTTGAACAGGTCACCGTGAAGGACCTTGGTTTGCGGATCCTCCGCCCCAGGGTCAGCGCGTGGGCGGTCCACGCCATCCGCTCCGGGGCTTGTCGGACGTCGCGGTCCCGGCGTCGCTGCGATGACCCAGGACATCCTGGACGCGCTCCCGGGATCTCCCCGGATCATTGCCACGGGCGGCCACACCAGCGGCCATGTGTCCTTCTTCGTCCCTTCAGCTAAAGCCGTGGTCACCGGGGATGCTCTCGTCACGGGCCACGCTGTCAGTCTGGTCCGCGGACCGCAGCTGTTGCCCGCCGTCTTCCACCACCACCCGTCGGAGACCTTGGCCAGCGTTGAGGTTCTCAGGCAGCTGGGCGCTGAGACCATCCTGCCGGGTCACGGGCCGCTGGTGAGCGTGCACGACGGGACAATCGAGCTCGTTTCTGACGGCAGGTACGCCCCTTTCGCTTGAGTCGACGGCCTCGTTTCGCTTGAGTCGACGGCCTCGGGCCGGGTACGCGCATCGGAGCCTGAGTGGTAGGGCGGAAGACCGGGTCCAAAACGGGTACCACCCACTCTTAACCCGTGCCGTGCATAGCCACTAGGCTCCGGACCTGGGGATTCTGACCCGGTCTGTTCAGAAAAAGGGGAAGCCGATGCGGCTCCTGACCATACTGTTCCGGCGGCCCACGTGGTTCCGCTGGGCCACGGCCGTGTCCGTGCTGTTCTTGCTTGGCTACTCCGCTGTCTACTTGGCGCCTCCCGCGCGTGCGGCACTCCCGAAAACAATCATCAGCCTGACGTTCGACGACGGCAATGCCGATCAGCTCCCGGCCGAACAGTTGCTGAAGTCGCTCGGATTGCACGGCACCTTCTTCATTACGACCAGCTGGATCGATAATCCGTCATGGCTCACCCGTGCCAATCTGAACAGCATCGCCGCGGACGGGAACGAGATCGGCGGCCACACCATCACCCACCCGGACCTCACCACCTTGTCCACGTCGGCCGCCACCAACGAGGTGTGCGGCGGCCGGACCACGCTTGCCAGCTGGGGGTTCAACGCCACCGATTTCGCCTATCCTTTCGCCGCTGAAAACTCGTCCGTCGAGCAAATCGTGAAGAATTGCGGTTTTGCCAGTGCCCGCAATTTGGGTGACATCCGTTCGCCCGCGAGTTGCTCCGGCTGCCCCTTCGCGGAAACCATCCCCCGGCCAATCCATACAACACAGCGGCACCTGATGAAGTGGACAGCACCTGGACGCTACAAAACCTCGAAGACCTCGTGACCAACGCGGAACCGGGAGGAGGCTGGGTCCAGCTGACCTTCCACCACATCGCGGTCGGAACTGATCCCACGTTGACCATCGACCCGAACCTCTTCAAGACCTTTGTCACATGGCTCGCAGCGAGAACAGCCAACGGGACCACGTCAGTTCAAACGGTCGCCCAGGCCTTGGGCAATGCACCCGTTGCGGCGACGGCGCCGGCTGCTCCCACGGGGTGGCCGCGACGGCGGGTAACGCTTCGGCGGTGGTGTCCTGGACGGCGCCGGCCAACGGCGGCTCCCCCATCACTTCGTATGCCGTGACGCCTTCGTCCGGTGGCACGGCTTTGGCTCCGGTGACGGTTACCGGTAACCCGCCCTCGACGACGGCGACCGTCACCGGACTGACCAACGGTACGGCGTACACCTTCACGGTCACGGCGACGAACGCCGTCGGGACGTCTGCACCGTCGGCCGCGTCGGCTCCCGTCACACCGACGGCCCCAACGGTTCCGGGGACTCCCACCGGCGTGAGCGCGACGGCGGGGAACGCGTCCGCGGTGGTGTCGTGGACGGCGCCGGGCAACGGCGGCTCCCCCATCACTTCGTATGCGGTGACGCCTTCCACGGGTAGCACGGCCTTGGCTCCGGTGACGGTCTCCGGGAGTCCGCCCTCGACGACGGCGACCGTCACCGGACTCACCAACGGCACGGCGTATACGTTCACGGTCACGGCGAGCAACGCCGTCGGGACGTCCGCGCCGTCGGCGGCCTCGGCTCCGGTGACCCGGCGGCCCGGTTCCCGGGGTCGCGAACGGCGGGTTCGAATCCGGGCTCACGTCCTGGACCACCGGCGGGTCAGGGCACCCGTGGCCTCCACCACCGCGCACACCGGCACCGGCTCCGCGCTCCTGGGCCTGGCCTCCGGCACCGAACCGCTCGGCGATAGCACCCTGGCCCAGACCCTCACCATGCCCGCCACCGGGACCTCCACCCTGTCCTTCTGGTACCAGCCGCACACCGCCGACGACACCTGCACCGGCACCGCCTGCCGCTACGACTGGATGGAAGCGCAAGTCCGCACCACCGGCGGCACCACCCTGGCGAGCCTGTTCAAGCTCAGCAGCAACTCCGGCACCTGGACCCAGCTCAGCGCGAACCTCTCCGCCTACAACGGCCAAACCGTCGTGCTCTGGTTCAACGTCCACCTCGACGGCTCCAGCCCGGCGGATGACACCTGGATGTACCTGGACGACGTCACCCTCACCAACACCCAGACCACCCCCACCGCACCGCAGCCCCCACCGGGGTCACCGCGGCGGCCGGGAACGCCTCAGCCACCGTGACCTGGACCGCCCCGGCCAACGGCGGCTCCCCGATCACCTCCTACACCATCACCCCGCACGCCGGAACCACCACCCTGGCCCGGTCACCGTCAGCGGGAATCCGCCCGCCACCACCGCCACCGTCCCGGGCCTGGCCAACGGCACGGCCTACACCTTCACGGTGACCGCCACGAACGCGATCGGCACCTCCCCGGCGTCGGCGGCCTCGGCGCGGTCACGCCGACCGCGGGGCCACGGCACCCGCGGCTCCTACCGGGGTCTCCGCGACCGCGGGAACGCCTCAGCGACCGTGTCCTGGACCGCCCCGAACAACGGCGGCTCCCCGATCACCTCCTACGCCATCACCCCGCACGCCGGCACCACCACCCTGGCCCGGTCACCGTCACCGGGAACCCGCCCGCCACGACGGCGAACATCACCGGACTCACTAACGGCACCGCCTACACCTTCACCGTCACCGCCACGAACGCCATCGGCACCTCCCGGCCTCGGCGGCCTCCGCCCCGGTCACCCCATCGGAACAACGACCTCGGCCATCACCAACGGCGGCTTCGAATCCGGACTCAGCTCCTGGACCACCGGCGGGTCAGGCACCCGTGGCCTCCACCACCGCCCACACCGGCACCGGCTCCGCGCTCCTGGGCCTGGCCTCAGGAACCGAACCCCTCGGGGACAGCAGCCTGTCCCAGACCATCACCATCCCCGCCACCGGAACCACCACCCTGTCCTTCTGGTACCAGCCCCACAGCCAGGAAGACCCCTGCACCGGCAACGCCTGCCCGTACGACTGGATGGAAGCACAAGTCCGCACCACCACCGGCACCACCCTGGGCAGCCTCTTCAAACTCTGCAACAACAACGGCACCTGGACCCAGCTCACCGCCGACCTCACCGCCTACAAAGGCCAAACCATCACCCTCTGGTACAACGTCCACCTCGACGGCTCCAGCCCCGCCGACGACACCTGGATGTACCTCGACGACATCACCCTCACCAACAGGTGAGGCACAGACGCCAAAAATCCCCGCCCTCTACTGAGGACGGGGATTTTTGAGTAGCGCTCCTCCGACTGGACTTGAACCAGTAACCCTTCGATTAACAGTCGAATGCTCTGCCAATTGAGCTACGGAGGAATGAAGCGTGTACAAGCCTAACAAAGGGCTGCTTGGAAACGAAATCGGCGCCAGGGCGGCCCTCAGCTGTCCATGCGGAGCGCGCGGCGCTGCATTTCCAGCTGCATGAGTTCCCGGTTGAGGCGCTGGAACTCCTCCGGCTGGGCCGAGGCGTCCAGTCGCTGCAATTGGCCCATCTTGTCCGCCTTGACCCTGGTGATCTGCAGCTCGAAAAGCCGGGCCAAAATGTCGCGGCAATAGCGCTGAAGCGCTTCGGACGTGCTGGCCGGCAGTGGGACGACGGCAAGCTCGGAGACCAGGCCTTGGAGCGGTTCCGGAACCTCCTGGCGAATCCCTTCCACCCAGGCCACAGGGTCTCCCGCGTGTGCCAGCCCGGCGGCCCGGATGGCGGTGTGCACGGCTGAGTAGGCCGGAGTGACGAAATGGGACGCTTCAAACCGTTCCCATGCTCCGCCGCTAAGCGCAGCTTCGCCACCCAGTAAGGCCGGGTTCTGGATGACCACTTCGAGGGCCTGCCGTTCCATGGCGGCAATGGGATCCCGCGGATCCGGGCGCATGAACGCGATGGGAGCGTTCGACGGCGGTGCTGCCGCCGGCTGGCCGGACTGGCCGGCGCTGCGCCTTGCCCGTGCCCGGGGCTCCTGGAGTGCCTGCAGATCCCGCAGTTCCTGTATTGCCCGCCGCGCCGGAAGCAGCGCGTTTGGCGGCCAAGCCCACGGCCCGGCTGACTTCCTCGATGGGCATGCCGAGCCAGCCTGCCAGCTCGCGGACATAGGCGGGACGGATACCGGAATCACGAATCTGCGCCACGACGGGGCCGATTCCCGCAGGGCGGCGACCCGGCCTTCCACGGTGTCCAGGTTGTGGCGTTTGAGTGAGGCCCGGATGGCGAATTCAAAGAGGGGCCGACGGGTGCCGATCAGGTCCCGGACAGCCGCGTCGCCCTTAAGCTGGCGAAGATCACAGGGGTCCGCTCCGCTCGGTTCCACGGCCACGTACGTCTGCGCGACGAAACGCTGGTCTTCTTCAAAGGCGCGCAAAGCGGCCTTCTGCCCGGCGGCGTCGCCGTCGAAGGTGAAGATGACCTCTCCCCCGGTGCCGTCGTCGGACAGCAAGCGGCGGGCGATCTTGATGTGGTCCGTACCGAAGGCCGTACCGCACGTGGCCACAGCGGTACCGACGCCGGCAAGGTGGCAGGCCATGACGTCCGTGTACCCCTCCACCACCACCAGTTGCCGGTCCTTGGCGATGTTCCGCTTGGCGAGGTCGATGCCGTAGAGGACTTGGGACTTCTTGTAGAGCACGGTCTCCGGAGTGTTCAGGTACTTCGGTCCTTGGTCGTCCTCGTAGAGCTTGCGGGCGCCGAAGCCGATGGTGTCGCCGGCGATGTCCCGGATGGGCCAGATGAGCCGGCCCGGAAGCGGTCGTAAATGCCCCGGTTGCCTTCGGAAAACATCCCCGTCAGCTTCAATTCGGCGTCCGTGAACCCGCGTCCGCGCAGGTGCTTCAGCAGCGAGTCCCAACCCTGGGCGCGTAGCCGACGCCGAACTGTTCGGCCGCGGTCCGATCGAAGCCGCGGCCGTGGAGGAAGTTGCGGCCCTCTGCGGCACCTGCCGTGAGCAGTTGGGCACGGAAGAACTCGTCGGCGATTTTGTGGGCATCCAGCAGCCGTTGGCGCTTGCCGACCTCTTCGCGGTTGGGACCTGTGCCGCCGTCTTCATAGCGGAGTTCGTAGCCGATCCGGGCTGCGAGCTTTTCCACGGCTTCGTGGAAGGAGCTGTGGTCCATTTTCTGGACGAAGGAGATGGCATCGCCGTCTTCGCCGCAGCCGAAGCAATGGTACCGGCCCACTTGCGGACGGACGGTGAACGACGGCGAGCGCTCGTCGTGGAAGGGACACAGGCCTTTGAAGGTCCCCAAGCCGGCGCCCTTGAGGGTGACGTAGCCGTCCACTACTTCCTTGATATCGGTGCGCTGGCGTACTTCGTCGATATCTTCACGTTTGATCAGGCCAGCCACGTCACCATCCTAGTCGCTCCGCCCGGTCAGCCGCGGGCCGCCGTCGGGCTACCAGAGCGAGGGAGGCTGCCCACGAGGCGTTCGTACATCGCCAGCGCCGAAGCGTCCGTCAGGGACGCCACCTGGTCGATGACAACGCGAAGCCGGGCGCCGTCGTCGGGGCGTCCCGCCAATCCGCGGCGAACATCGGTTCCAGATGCCGGTCTCCGCTCGCGTTGAGCACGCCGACGAGGGCGTGCAGGACTTCGCGCTGGCGCTCATAGACGGGCTGCCGATGGTCGGTGGAGATCACGAACGTCGTGGCAAGGCCCTTCATGGCCGCGATCTCGGTGACGGTTTCCTCGGGGACCATGAGTTCCGCAGCGTACCGGGTGAGGTGGTCCGGGCCGAAATGCGCCCTCGTGGTCTCCAAGGCACTCTGGCAGAACCGGCCGATCAACTGGCTGGTCATGTCCTTCAGCGCGGCCATCGACTTGCGGCTGCCGTCGGCTTCGCGGACCCACACGCTCGTGGCTTCGAGGCGTGCCAGTGCGGCGTCGATTTCAGCGGGATCGTTGTGGGGCAAGTACCACTGCTTGGTGTAGCCCACCACGCGGGCCCGGTGGTCCGGATTGTCCAGCCACTTCAGCTGGAAATGGCCGGCAACAATGGCGTCCTCGACGTCGTGGACGGAGTACGAAATATCGTCGGCCAGGTCCATGACCTGGGCCTCGATGCAGGAACGGTTCCCCGGCGCTCCGTCACGAAGCCAGGCAAACACGGGCAGATCGTCCTCGTAAGCGCCGAATTTGCTGCTCCGCTGTCCGTGGATGACGGGGGCATCGACGGCGGACCACGGATACTTGGACGCGGCGTCAAGGCTGGCCCGGGTCAGGTTCAGGCCCGCGGCCGGCCGTCGGGGGCAAGAACCTTGGGTTCAAGCCGGGTCAGCAGGCGCAGGGTCTGGGCGTTGCCTTCGAAGCCACCGATTCCATGGGCGACCTCGTTGAGCGCCGATTCCCCGTTGTGCCCGAAAGGCGGATGGCCAAGATCGTGGCTCAGGCACGCCGTGTCCACAACATCCGGATCGCAACCGAGAGCGCGGCCCAATTCGCGGCCCACCTGGGCCACTTCAAGGCTGTGCGTCAACCGGGTGCGCACGAAGTCATCGGTATCCGGGGCCACCACTTGGGTCTTGGCCCCGAGCCGCCGGAGGGCTGACGAATGCAGCACCCGTGCCCGGTCCCTCTCGAAGTCCGAGCGGTAGGTATTCTTGCGGGTTCCTGGACCCAGCGTGCCGAGTCGGCCTCCACGTAGCCTGGAATGCCCGTTGCGTTTTCGGCCGGGCGTGCTGCAGACATCGCTTCAGTTCCCATGGGTATCTGCCTCCTCCGCTTGCCGTGCACCGGCGTCTCTTCAGCCCGTGCCTATGCAGCCAGTTTTCCACGACTCGGGCCGTGCGCGTGCACCCGCCGGTCCGGGCCGCGCTTTAGCCGCCTGAGACGTCGAGTTCGGCTGCGGCGATATCGCGCGTCTGGTCCGCGTCCATCTGCCGGCTGAGAAGCCAATCCTTGGGCAACGCCGGCTTTTTGGGGGAACCTGCGCGTCCGCGCGGGCCTTCCGAATCGATGCCTGGGTACGGCAGGTCCATGTCCAGCTGGTCCAGCAGCTCGCGCAGGACCTCGAGTGTCGGCACCGTGGCCAGTTTGGCACGCAGTTCCCCTCCCACCACGTAGCCCTTGAAGTACCAGGCCATGTGCTTGCGGATCTCACGCAGCGCCTTGTACTCGTCGTTGCCGAAGGTTTCGATCATGAGCTCGGCGTGGCGGTAGACGCCCTCGGCTACTTCGCGCAGGCCCGGACGGTGGCGCTGGTCGCTTCCCTCAAACGCGGCTTGGAGGTCGCCGAAGAGCCACGGGCGACCTTGGCAACCGCGGCCCACTACGACGCCGTCGATCCCGGTTTCGCGCACCATGCGGACTGCGTCTTCGGCGGACCAGATATCCCCGTTGCCCAGGACGGGAATGTCCGGGAGGGCTTCGCGCAGGCGTGCGATGGCGGACCAGTCGGCCTGGCCGGAGTAGAACTGAGCGGCCGTGCGGCCGTGGAGCGCGACGGCGGCAACGCCCGAATCGCGGGCGATCCGGCCGGCGTCGAGGTACGTGAGGTGGTCCTCGTCAATGCCCTTGCGCATCTTGATGGTCAGCGGGATGTCGCCCTTGGAGGCTTCCTTGACAGCCGTCTGGACGATCGACGTGAAAAGGTCGATCTTCCAGGGGAGGGCGGATCCGCCGCCGCGCCGGGTGACCTTGGGCACGGGGCAGCCGAAGTTGAGGTCGATGTGGTCCGCCCGGTCTTCTTCGACGAGCATGCGCACTGCCTGGCCAACGGTGACGGGGTCCACGCCGTACAACTGCACGGAACGGACTTTTTCATCGTCGTCATGGGAGATGATGCGCAACGATTCCGGGGTGCGCTCCACTAAGGCACGGGAGGTCACCATCTCCGCCACATACAGGCCGCCGCCGTATTCACGGCACAGCCGACGGAAGGCCGAGTTGGTGATTCCGGCCATCGGGGCGAGGATCACGGGGGTGTCCACCGTGATCCGGCCGAGCTGCAGCGGGGCAGTTCGAGCTTGGGCGAAGGGGCGTTGCTACTACAGTCACCCGTCCATTGTCTCAAAGCGGGGCAAATCGACGGGACGGTCGAATACGTGCCTGGCCGCTAGAGCAGCCAGCCGTTGTCTTCGGCGATCCGCACGGCCTCGGCACGTGTACGGCCGCCGGTCTTGGCCATCGCGGCAGACAGGTAGTTCCGCACCGTCCCTTCGGAAAGCATCGCTGACTTCGCGATGTCGGCTACCGTTCCGCCGTCGTACGCTGCCTTGAGCACCTCCCCCTCGCGTTCGGTCAAAGGGCTGTCTCCCGCGGTCAACGATTCCGCGGCAAGCACCGGGTCCACCACCCTGAGCCCTTGGTGTACGCGGCGTACCGCTTCGGCCAGTTGCCGGGCGGGCGTGTCCTTGACGACGAATCCGGAGGCGCCGGCCTGCATGGCGCGCTTGAGGTAGCCTGGCCGCCCGAAGGTGGTCACCATGAGGACCCGGCAGGACGGCGCGGCCCGCCGCACGGCGGCTGCCGCGCTGATCCCGTCCAGGCCAGGCATCTCGACGTCGAGCATTGCCACGTCGGCGGAGTGCTCGACGACGGCGGCCGCCACCCCTGTCCCATCGCCCAGTTCGGCGACCACCTCGATGTCCGGCTCCAGCCCCAGCAACGCGGCCAATGCTCCGCGCACGAGCGCCTGGTCGTCTGCGATCACCAATCGGATACTCATACCTCCACCGCCAATCTGAACCCTCCCAGGTCGCTCGGGCCAATGCTGACCGTTCCCCGGCGGCACCCACGCGTTCGCGGATCCCGGCCAGTCCATTCCCGGAGCGGCCCCGGAGGCCGGACCGACGCCGTCGTCCTCGACTAGAACGCTCGACGCCGTCAACCGGACGCGGCAGCGCGCGGCGCCGGAGTGCCGCACAACGTTGGTGACGCCTTCGCGCAGCACCCAGCCGAAGAGCTCCCGGTGACGCGCCGGAACCTGTTCGACGGTTCCCGGCAATTCGGCGTCGATCCCTGCCGATTCCAGGGCCGTCCGGGCGACTGCGAGTTCCGCCAGGACGTTGACGCCGCGGTAACCGGCCACCGTGGCGCGGACGTCGGCGAGCGCGCCACGGGCCAAGTCCTGCACCGCGGAGATCTCGGCGGCGGCCCGGTCGCGGGCCGGGTACTCGCCGGGGACGGTGTCCAGCATCCTGCCGGCCAATTCAGCCTTCACTGCTATGACGGTCAGGGAGTGCCCCAGGATGTCGTGCATGTCCCGGGCGACGCGGCTACGCTCCGCCGCCACGGCTGCATCGGCCAGTTCAGTCTGCGCTTCCCGGAGCCGTGCGGTCTGCCTGATCAGCCGCGCGAAGGCGGACATCATGAGGCCGAGGGACACGATGATCCCGGCCTGGAGCAAGGCCTGCTCCCCGTTGCCCGTCACCAACTGGGTGGTGAAGGAAGCGAGGGCCAATCCGACGATGAGGAAGAAATCCGCGCGCGGCGGAAGGGACGTCATGGCAATGGCGCAGGCCAGGAACGTCCAGGTCCACAAGGCTTCCCGTCCGATGATGAGGATCATCAGCCCGTTCAGCGCCAGCAGGATGAAGACGGACACGATCCCCGCCCGGACGCCCAGGCGCCAACTGATCTGTGGCAGGAAGACGTAGGCCGCGAAGAACACGATCAGGGACGCCGACGCCGCCGTTTTCCAGGCCAGCGGCTCGTCCACGGACCACACGATGTTCCACGTCGGCCAGGCCCAGAGCAGGATGGAGACTCCCGCGCCGATGAACCAGCCCCGTGGCCCAGGACCGCGGAACATGGCACCGCGGAACATGTTGCCGACGAGCATGTCCCTGAAGGAGGTTCGGCCTTGGCTGCTGGTCATGGTGCCCACCCTAGCGCTCTGTTCAGACACGTTTCGTGTCGCGGCGGAACGCCATCGCAGCCCCGGCCACGAAGATCGCGAGCCAGATGAGCACGTTGACGATCCACGCCCAGTCGAACTCGCCGGTGATGGGGCTCCGGGCCAATTGCCCGATCCCGTACGCGGGCGTGAACTTGGCGATGTTCCCGAAGGTCTCCCCCATGATCTCGATCGGCATGAACAGTCCACCGAGCATGGCAAGGATGGCCAGGGCCGGGCCGAGGATCTGCATGACGTTCTGGCTCGGCATAAGGTATCCGACGAACAAACCGAGGGCCGCGAAGACCAGGGAACCCAGCCAAGCCACCAACCCCGCGGTCAGCCAGGTCTGGGCATCCATGGTGACACCTGCAAGGGCGCCGATGACGAACTGGGCCACGACGGCAACGAGGGACAGCGTGAGCGCGGCCATGGCTTTCACCGCGATGTACGCACCGGGCAGGAGGGGCGTGAGCCGAAGCTGGCGGCTCCACCCTTGGGCACGCTCCACCGCCACTTGGCTGCCGGCGCCCGTAGCGGCGGTCATCGCGGCATAGACCGTGAGGCTGATGAGGATGTACTGGCCGTAGCTGTGCCCGTTGGGCAGGAGCTTGTCCTTGTTGGAGAGGCCGAAAATGAAGAAGAAGACGGCCGGCATGAACACCGTGAACATGATGGTCCGGCGGTTCCGGAGCATCCGCTTGATTTCGATCCACAGGAACGTGCTGTTGACCCCGCCGGAGGACGCTTTCCGTTCCTGGAGGACTGTTGCCGCGCTCATACGAGGTCTCCTTCAAAAGTGATGCTCGTGGATTCCGGCACCGCATCGTCTCCGGTGAGGGCCACGAAGGCCTCCTCGAGGTTGTTGGCCGCCACTTCCACGTCGTGGGCGCCCGTGTTGTTGAGCAGGAAACGCACGACGGCGTCCGAGTCGCCCGTGCGGACGGTGAGGCGGCCGCCGTCGTAATCCATGCTTTCGACGGGCGGCATCCCGGCCAGGAGCACGCGCTCAGCCGCCGGAAGCGAAGCCTTGACGGTTCGGCCCGAGGCAAGGTTCTTGATCTGGGCGGCGGTGCCGTCCGCCACGATGCTGCCTTGCCGGACCAGCACAATCCTGTCCGCGTAGGCGTCGGCTTCTTCGAGGTAATGGGTGGCGAAGATGACGGTCCGTCCGCGCTGGGCGTCGCTCCTGATCGCGGTCCAGAAGTCCCGTCGTCCCGCCACATCCATGCCGGTGGTGGGCTCGTCCAGGATCAGCAATCCGGGATCGGACACGAGGGCCATGGCGAAGCGCAGCCGCTGCTGCTGGCCGCCTGAGCACTTTTCGACCTTGCGGTCGGCGATCTCCAGGATGCCCGCCCGCGCCAGGACTTCGTCCACGGGCCGGGAGGAATCGAACATGGCAGCGTTGAGCTGCACGGTCTCGCGGACGCTGATGTCCCGCAGCAAGCCGCCGGTCTGCATCACGGCTGCCACCTGGCCGCGGGCGATGGCTCCCCGGGGAGTGTGGCCGAAGATGGAGACGCTTCCCTGGTCCGGAGCACTCAATCCGAGGATCATGTCGATCGTGGTGGTCTTGCCGGCTCCGTTGGGACCGAGGAACGCCACCACCTCCCCGGTTGCACGGTGAGGTCCAGGCCGCGTACGGCGTGGACCTTCCCGAAGCTCTTGTGCAGTCCGGCGGCTTGGACGGCCGGCACACTCGCTGTTGTCATGACTCTCCTTGGCTTTGGTTTGCTCCACTACCCATCAAAGCCGGGATCCGTGTCCGGCGCCCGGGCGTGTGTCACCAATGAGGGATGACAAATGTCATCGGAGGCTAGCTGCGCTCGGCTTCCCTGCGTGCCCGCCTGGTCATGACGACGGCGGCAAGCTCGCCAGTATCGAAGGACTCAAAGGCATCGCTGGAACCGGCGTTTTCAAGCTCGCGGACCTTCCCGTCGTCGTCGAGAGCTGGCGCCGCATCCCTCGCGACGGCAGCCGCGAGCCGCCTCGGACCGGTCGCCTTCACCACCAGCACGGCGATCAAGGTGGTCACGGGGATGGCCAGCACCAGGCCGATGGAGCCCACCAGTGTACGGATGACTTCCTCCGACAACTCGGCACTGGTCAGGGCATCGACCAGCGGACGGTCGTACAGCATGACGATGATCAGGAGGGGTAGCGCTGCGCCGGCGTAGGCAAAGGCGATGGTGTAGACCGTGGAGGCGATGTGGTCCCGGCCGATCCTCATGGCCGAGGTGAACAGCTTTCGCGCGCCAGTCTCGGGTGCGAGCTCGTAGAGTTCCCACACGGCCGCGGACTGGGTGATCGTCACGTCGTTGAGCACTCCGAGCCCGGAAATGATCAGACCGCAGAGAATGATTCCGGAGAGCGAGATCTTGTCCGACATGTTCACGAGCGTGGCGCCCTCGCTGCTCGCGATCCCGGTCAGGTTGGCCGCATCCGTGGCCCAGGCCGCCAGCAGCGCCGTAATGCCGAGGCCGAAGATCGTACCCAGCAACGCGGTGGAGGTCTTGGCCGAGAATCCGTGGGCGAAATAGAGCACCCCCATCATGATGGCGGTGGAGCCGACCAAAGCCACGAGCAGCGGCGGCTTGCCTTCCACCAGTCCAGGAAGCATGAAGCTCACCATCACCACGTAGGCTCCGGCCAGCCCGAGGAGCGCCCTGAAGCCGCGCCAGCGCGCCACCGCAATGACCACCACGGCATACAGGATCGCCAGAAGTGCCATGGGAACGGTCCGCACGAAGTCGAGGAAAACGTACGACGGCGAGCCGTTGCCTGCCGCCGCGCCCTGCACACCGGAGAGGTTCAGGTAGCGGATGCTGTCCCCCACTTTGACGCCGTGGGACTTGGCCACGTCCGGGTTGATGACCACTTTCACGGGGCTGCCGCCGTTATCCGGTTGCGTGGACGCGAAGGTGCATTGGGACCCCTGCGGCTGTGGGCCGCTGCTTTGGTTCGTGCCGTTCGTACTCGGCGCCTGCGTACCTTGCGTGCAGCTTTCCTGGGTGACGGCCTGGATCTTGCCCGTATCAAACGTCACCCCGGGAGCGGCCGTGTAGGGGCTCGCGAACGTGATGCCCTCTTTGCTCCCCGATGGCCACATGACCAGCATGGCAACGATCGTGAGTACCGCGATCGGAGCCAGCACGGCCACGAGGAGCCAGTTGGCCCGCCTGCGTGACGCGAGCGCCGTCGGGCTTGGCTCGAAATGCTCCGCGTGTCCGTGTGAATGGCCGTGACCCATTAGCTGCAAAACCTCATGCCCACAAGCCTACGTGGGGCAGCGCTGTGTCCCACCCAACTAACTCGCAGTTGGTGTCGTTATGAGGGCTCAGAACGACAACAAATGCGTGGGCCCACGCCGCCAGGGTTCCCTGGCCGAGCTTGCGAGGCGAGGGTGGCGGTGGGGATCAGTTGGGCTCGCTTGATACCCGGGTGCTCAGGCGGGTTTGATGTTTTGGTTCACGTGGAAGAGGTTTCCTGGATCGTACTTGCCCTTGATGGCTTGCAGCCGCTCGTAATTGACCCCGTAGTTGTCGCTGATCCTGCTTTGGTCTTCCGCATCCATGAAGTTGATGTAGCCGCTGGCAGCAGAGTGCGGACGGAGCGCCTCCGCGTAGTTGCGGGCCCAGGCAATGTTGGCTTCGTTGTCCGCGGGGTCCGGCCATTGTGCCGCGATCACCGGGGCGAACTTCATGCCGCGGTTCGCGAAGGCGGTGTCCTGGGCTCCGACCCGGGCCGCCGCGCCGTCGATCGGGTAGACATGGACGGCGGTGTTGAGGCTGGTCACCGTGGACCCGAACTCCGCATGCGCACCAATGACGCCATCGTTGAGTTCACTGATGAAGTTGGCTTTCCAGTATCCTTGCAGCCCCTTGGGATTGAGCCCGTCAAATGCCACGTTGAGTGCCGGGTACGGCATCGGGGTGATCAGGGATCCGGCTACGGGTGCGGCTTCGAGGAACGGCGCCCAGCGGGATTCGCCTTCGGCCATGTCTCCCGTCCACATCCCGACCACGACGCACACTGGCTTGCCGTGCCATTCTTCGGGAAGGAACGGCACCGGCGGGCCTTGATGGAAGCCGAGGAACGTGCCGAACTCTTCGGGAGCGGAGTCCATGTAATCCCGGTAGAACTTCGCCACCGTCTCGGTGTTCTCCGCTCCGTAGATGACAATGCCCACATGGACCATGTCCACCGGGTGCAGCTTGTACTCCAGCGACGTCACCACACCGAAATTTCCCCGCCACCCCGCAAGGCCCAGAAGAGATCCTCGTTCCGGGTTTCGCTCGCAGTCAGGAACTTGCCGTCCGCAGTCACCACGTCAGCGGAGATCAAGTTGTCACAGGACAGGCCGTGCTTGCGGGCAAGATAGCCGATGCCGCCACCCAGGGTCAGGCCTGCGATGCCGGTGGATCCCACAATCCCGCCAGTGGTAGCGAGTCCGAAGGCATGGGTGGCGTGGTTGAAATCTGCCCAGGTTGTTCCCGCCTCGGCACGGGCCGTACCGGCGTCGGGGTCAACACGGACCCCGGTACGGTTGACGAAATCTATGACAAGGGCATCGTCCCAGGTCCCGAAACCGGGGCGCTGTGGCCGCCGCCGCGGATAGCCAATGGCAGGGAATTGTCCCGGGCGAAGTTCACGCTCGCGATGACGTCCGCCACTTGGGCCACCCGGACGACTCCCGCCGGACGCTTGTCGATCATCCCGTTAAAGACGGCACGGGCGGAGTCATAGTCAGGATCGCTGGGAGTGACGAGTTGCCCACGGAGCTGTTCACGGAGTCCGTCGAGGGCTGTTCCATTCATGGGTGTTACCGCCGATTCTCTTCATGAGACCGGATTCGTTCCACCCGCCGCTACCCCACCAGAGCAACGGCCGGGGCTTACGTCGTCATGCCTACACCCAGGGCAGCGGCGTCGTCAAGGGTTCACCCAACTGGCTCGCAGTTGTTGTCGTTATGAGGGCTCAAAACGACAACAACTGCGAGTCAGTTGGGCCAGCCGCAAGCTATTCGCTGACCACCAGGGTGTCCGCACCGCGGAGCTTCGCCTTGCCCTGCTCGAGCAAGGGATCGACGACGGCGCACACGGCCGTCATGGAATCGTCCACTTCAAGGAGCACGGGGTGCTGGTAAGCAATAAGCGCCAGCAGGTCGCGGACCGCCTCCCGCGCCTCGTCATCCGGCAAAAGCGGGTCGTGGCCAAGGAACACTTCCGAGGGCTCGTCCGAGCTGCCCTGGGCATAGCTGATGGCGAAGGCCTGCAGCTTGCCCTTGCGGGTGGCCGGAACGCCGGCGCCAAAGGCACTCGCCTTGGGCGCACGCAGCACGACGGCTCCGTGGGCCCCTGTCAGATCGTCGAGGAACAGCCGCTGCACGGTGGGGATGCCCAGCTCGCCGGGGTTGTCCCAGTGGTGCACGGCTGTGTAGTACCGGCCGACGACATCGCTCAGTTCCACCGATCCCGTGGCGAGGTCCTCCACCCGCTCGGAAGCGGCTTCTTCGGAGCCGTCACCAAACACAGGCAGCCTGAGCGGCTCGGGATCCACCACCACAAGCCGGGAACGCTGGATGGGTGCAAGCCCTGCCCACTCGGCGAAGGCGGCACCGGCCGTGCCGGGCTCCACTTTGCTGCGCAGCTTGGTGACGCCCGACGGCGACTGCCCGGCTTCGCGCCGCAGCATGGTCAGGAGCGTGGCCCCGATCCCGCTCCGGCGGTGGTCCTTGGCAACCTCGATGTAGGCCCAGAGACGTTCCGCGTGCAGGGACGCCTCGTGGACCACCCCCGCGGCCACCGGAATTGCGATGCCGTCAACGACGTCTTCCGCCACGATGCACCGGCGCCAAGGGTGGCCCTGGCCGCTGTTGCTCGACGGCGCAAGGGCGGCGCGGAATTGCTGGGCCGGCAGGGTCTCCGGCCCACCCCACATTTCCAGGAGCGCGAGGTCGTCGCCCTCACGCCATTCGCGGTACTCGATGGACACGCTTAGGCGCCGATCAGCCGTGCGGCCAGGTAGCCCTCCACCTTGTCCAGGGACACACGTTCCTGGCTCATGGTGTCGCGCTCACGAATGGTGACGGCCTGGTCATCGAGGGTGTCGAAGTCCACGGTGATGCAGAACGGGGTACCGATCTCGTCCTGGCGACGGTAGCGGCGGCCGATGGCGCCGGCGTCGTCGAAGTCGATGTTCCAGTTCTTGCGCAGCTGGGTGCCCAAGTCCTTGGCCTTCGGGGACAGGTCCTCGTTGCGGCTCAGGGGCAGCACGGCTGCCTTGACCGGCGCCAGGCGCGGGTCAAGCTTCAGGACGGTACGGACGTCGACGCCGCCCTTGGCGTTGGGTGCCTCGTCTTCCGTGTAGGCGTCCACAAGGAAGGCCATGAAGGAGCGCGTCAGGCCGGCGGCCGGTTCAATGACGTACGGCGTGTAGCGCTCGTTGGTGGCCTGGTTGAAGTAGCTGAGGTCCTGACCGGAGGCCTTCGAGTGGGTGGAGAGGTCGAAGTCGGTGCGGTTGGCGATGCCCTCAAGCTCGCCCCACTCGGAGCCCTGGAAACCGAAGCGGTACTCGATGTCCGTGGTGCCCTTGGAGTAGTGGCTGAGCTTGTCCTGCGGGTGCTCGAAGAAACGCAGGTTCTCCGGCCGGATGCCCAGATCGGTGTACCAGGACATGCGTTCTTTCATCCAGTACTGGTGCCATTCCTCATCCGTGCCCGGCTCGACGAAGAATTCCATTTCCATCTGTTCGAACTCGCGGGTGCGGAAGATGAAGTTGCCCGGCGTGATCTCGTTGCGGAAGGACTTGCCGATCTGGCCGATGCCGAACGGCGGCTTCTTGCGGGACGTGGTGAGCACGTTGCTGAAGTTGACGAAGATGCCTTGCGCGGTTTCCGGGCGCAGGTAGTGCAGGCCTTCTTCACTGGCCACGGGGCCCAGGAACGTCTTGAGCAAGCCGGAGAACTCCTGCGGTTCGGTCCACTGGCCGCGGGTGCCGCAGTTGGCGCAGGCGATGTCCTTGAGGCCGTTTTCGGCGGGACGGCCCTTCTTTTCCTCGTACTCTTCCTCGAGGTGGTCGGCGCGGTAGCGCTTGTGGCAGGAAAGGCACTCGACCAGGGGGTCGGAGAACACCTCGACGTGGCCGGAGGCTTCCCATACCTGGCGGGGCAGGATCACGGAGGAATCCAGGCCCACCACGTCTTCGCGGCCGCGGACAACGCTCTGCCACCACTGGCGCTTGATGTTTTCCTTGAGCTCGGCACCGAGGGGGCCGTAGTCCCACGCGGACCGGGAGCCACCATAGATTTCACCGGCCTGGAACACGAAGCCCCTCCGCTTGGAGAGGGAAATGACCTGGTCGAGGACGGATTTTGCTGCCATGGGTACTCCAATGTTCTACAGGGCCGCTGGGTGCGGTCCGTGGTTGTGCGCGAAGGTAATGCTGTGCAGGAAGCTGCGTGTCCTAGCCTACCGGCCTTTGGCCGCTGTCCTGCCTCCGGGACCCGCCTGGCTACCCTTGGCGGGACGGCGGCGAGAGAGAGCGCCCTTCGGCCAAGGCAGCGTGGCAACGATGATGGCGAACAGGGTCAGCAAGGTGCCAAGGATCGTGGGGAAAGCCACCAAGGTTCCCGGAGCCGGCAGGATCAGGTCAAGCGCGAGGGATCCGAGCAGCTGCCCGGCAATCATCCCCAGCCCCGTCACCAAAACACCGAGGCTGCGGACCAACAAAGCAGCCAGGCCGATAAAGACGCACCCCATCGGGCCGCCCACGTAATACCACCACTCAGCAGGAAGCGCGTGCCGGGACCAAGCAACGACACCTTGATGAGCCAGGCGATCCAGAGAATGACCGTTCCGGCCACGAAATTCACCAGCGTCGCGGCGATGGGGCTGCCGTAGTGCACCGTGGCAGTCCCGTTCATGGCTTGTTGGAAACTCATGAGGCAACCCGCCACGACTGGCAACAGGATCGGGAACAGCAAGGACCCGACGTCGGCCGCAGCCCCGAGGCGCGGCGACACGGCCCAGGCGACGGCGGCGATCGTCAGGATGCTTCCCAAAATCCTGACCCCCGTGATCGAGCGTTTCCCGCCGGGACCGATGCCGAGCCGGTCCACGAACAGGCCGCTCACGGTCTGCCCTGTGATCACGGCTACCGTGAACAACGCGACTCCAAGAAGGCCAATGGTGAACGATTGGGCAATCACGTAGAGAGCGCCGATCCCGCCAGCCACCACATAGAACCGCGGAAAGCTGCGCTCCTTGACGGCAGGCACTATTCGGCGCAAACCAGCGCGGCCCTTCGGCAGCGCAAGGCCGATCACGGCGATCAATACCAGCCCGGTAGTGAAGCTGACGACGGCGGCCGCCACGCCGTCGTCGAGCTTTGCCCCCAGCGCACTGTTGATCCGGCCTTGGACCGGAAGCAGGGTACCGTTGGCCACCGCGAGAAGCAGGCCGGTGAGCAACGGACGGGAGGTGCTTCGGATGGCGGGACGGGACGATTGCGGCATTTTCACCACCTTACTTCAGGCATCATTGCTTGTATGAGCAACCCGGAAATCGAAGAAATCCCCATCCGCGACGACATGATCCGACTCGGCCAGCTCCTGAAGCTCGCCAACCTGGTGGAGGACGGCGTGGAAGCCACGGAACTCATCAAGAACGGCCTGGTCAAAGTCAACGGCGAGATCGACGATCGGCGCGGCCGCCAACTCCATGTCGGCGATACGGTGACCGTCAACGGACAGACGGTGCGGATCGCGGCCGCTTCCTAGGGCAACGCGGGTCACTTACGGCCCATAACGTGCCTCGGGATGGGCCGTAAGTGACCCCGCGTTGCTACGAGAGGACCTTGTGCTCCAGGAATTCGCCAACGTGGCCGATTTCCTGCTGGTTGATGCCGTGCCACATGCCTGTGTAGAGCACCTTGGTGAGGTCTGTGTGCTTTCGGACCCAGTCCATGGTGTATTCGATCTTGTCCGGGGTGATAACAGGATCCTGCTGGTCCCGTCCCCAGAAGAGCGGCACGGAACCGTCCAGTTCGGCGTCGCGGAATGCGGGGTCCGCATCGGCGTCGACGGCGAAGCCTGAAAGCCCGACGACGGCGGCAAAGTCCGCCGGGCGCTGCCGCAACAGCGAGGTGGCCATGGCCATGCCCATGGAAAGCCGAGAAGCGTCACCGAGCTGTGGTTGGACTTGAAGGAGTCCAACCAGGAAAACACGTACTCCGCGGCGTCCTTGACGGCGTCGAGGGAATAGTCGATGGACGCCGTGAGCGGGAACCACGTGAAGCCCGGGCCCGTCGCGATCGGCGCACGGAGCGAAGCGACGACGAAGTCCTGGGGCAACAAGCCTGCAAGGCTGAAGAGGTCCTGCTCGTTGGACCCGTAACCGTGCAACAGGACCAGCAATGGCTTGCCAGCCCGCTCCTCCTCTTCGTGGGACCACAAAACGACCGGGGCAGGAAAGGCGGAAGCTTGACTCATGGGACTATTCTTACAGTTACCCATGAGTAACAAGCTACGGGCGCGTGGCGTTGCAGCAAGAGGCAGGATATCGACGTGAGTGACATTGATCCCACGGTGGGACCAAAGCCGGACGAACGGATTCATCCGTGGACCCGCTACGTGGCATTGGGTGATTCCTTTACCGAAGGGATCGGCGACCCCGAGCCCAACAACCCGGGGGACATCGCGGCTGGGCCGACCGCGTAGCCGAGGAACTGAGCCGGGGACACCGGGATTTCGCCTACGCCAACCTGGCCATCCGCGGGCGGTTGCTCCAGCAGATCCTCGACGAACAACTTGGCCCGTGCATGGACCTCAAGCCGGACCTCGTGAGCATCTCCGCGGGCGGCAACGACCTCATCCGTCCCGGCGGCGATCCCGACGCCTTGGCCGAGAAACTCGATGCCGCAGTGCAGACCCTGAGTTCCGACGGCGCCACCGTGGTTCTCTTCAACGGTCCGGACACCGCGTCATCGGTCCTCGGCCGGATCCGCGGCAAAGTGGCCATCTACAACGAAAACCTCCGCACGGTGGCCGCCCGCCACGATGCCGTGATCGCCGATATGTGGTCCCTGCGGCAACTCTCCAACTCCCAGATGTGGGACGAAGACCGCCTGCACTTCTCGCCGCTCGGCCATCACACCATCGCGGCGATGGTCCTCGATTCACTCAACGTGCCCCACAACCTCGAGCCGCTGTTCCCCAAGCCGCTCCCCAGCGCAGCTGGCGCGAGGCCCGCTCGGGCGACCTCGTATGGCCCGGGAGTATTTTGTCCCGTGGGTCATCCGCCGGATCCGGCACCGCTCCTCCGGCGACGGCATCCTGCCGAAACGCCCGACGCCGGGACCCGTCTTCGGTCCTGCCGACACCATCCTGCCCCGGAGCTGAACCGGAGCCGTGTGGGTCACAGGGACCGGGGCTAAGCTGGTGAAAGACTAGGGAGGCCCTCCACCGTGAACAATGTGATCTTCTGGATCATCGTCTGCTCCTGGCTGATTCCCATGGGGATCCGCATGTACAACCGATCGCGCCAGCGCAGGCTCCGGGACTTCCCTCCGCAGGATTACCCGGGCAGCCTTATCCTCCGCAGGATTACCCGTCGGATACCCGGAGCAACCCCCGGTCATCTTCCCGGCTGAGCCGCAACCCCGGTGGGAATGCCCGCACCTCAGGCCGCTCCGCCGTCGTCGGCTACTCCGCAAGCGAACAGCGCGCCCCAGCCGGACAGCGCGCCGCAAGGCTACCGGCACGGAAACTGGCCGAACTCGACCAGGAGTACAGCGACGGGAAAATTGCCATGGAGGACTACATGAAGCTCCGCCAGGAGATCATGAACGGCTGATTCAGCCGAAGAACGCCTCCCGCAGCTGGGGGCCGAGCTGGCCAATCTCGGTGAGGAAACCGTCGTGCCCGATGGGCGCCTCGATCACATGAACGGGGACTTCTCCGGGCAAGGCCTTGGCCAGCTCGTGCGATTGTTCCGGGAAATAGAGCCGGTCCGAGTCCACCGAGGCAACGAAGAACTTCGCCGTGGCCACGGACAACGCGTCCTCCAACGAGCCCCGGCCGCGAGTGATGTCGTGGCTCATGAGCGCCTCGGTGATGGCGATGTAGCTGTTGGCGTCGAAGCGCTGGACCAGCTTGCGTCCCTGGTGGTCGAGGTAGCTCTCCACCTGGTAGCGGCCACGGTCCCCTAAGGCCGCAGCCTGTAGGGGTGCCTCGCCGCCTTGGGCGTTCCTGCCGAAGCGGAAGTCCAGTTCATCCGCCGAACGGTAGGTGATGTGGGCGATCCGCCGGGCGAGGGCCAGCCCCGCCTCGGGCGCTGCCTGGCCATAGTAGTCGCCGCCCTTGAAGTCGGCGTCCTGCCGGATGGCGAGCGTCTGGGCCTGCGCGAACGCAATCTGTTCGGCAGTGCTGTACGCCCCGATCGAAATCACGGCACATCGCTTGACGCGGTCCGGATAGCTGACGGCCCATTCCAGTGCGCGGGCACCGCCCATGGACCCGCCCACCACGGTGTGCCAGCTGTGGATCCCCAAGGCGTCGGCCAGCCGGGCTTCGGCTACAGTGCTGTCCCGCAAGGTCACAAGCGGGAAGCGGGAGCCCCACGGCTTGCCGTCAGGAGCGCTCGACGACGGCCCGGTGCTGCCGTAGCAGCCTCCCACGATGTTGACAGAGACCACGAAGTAGCGGTCCGTGTCGATGGTGGCGCCGGGACCAACGAGTTGTTCCCACCAGCCTTCTTCGTCGCTCTCGCCACGGGCCACATGGGTGCTGCCGGTCAGTGCATGCTCCACGAGGACGGCGTTGGAAGCGTCGGCGTTGAGCCGGCCCAGGTCTCGTACGCAAGGACGACCTCAGGGAGGAAACCCCGGCCTCCAGTTCGAGCCCTCCTACGGAAACATACTTGAGGGTTCCATCCTGGGTACCTGAAAGGGGTATGGCTGTTGCAGCAATTGTCATTCGTCGACACCTCACATCGCGCTTGCCCGCCGCCAACACAGCGAAGGCCAGGTCTTCACCCGGGCACCCCGCCGCGAAAGGAGGGTTGCCGGCCAGCAAGCCGGGGCTGTCGCTGGCACTCATGACCTATGGGAAGAGTCTAGGAAAACCGGACCCCTTCTGACGAAGATTATGACAGCTTTGTGACACTTGGCCGCGTTTTGTTCACGAAGCCGGGGTTGTGGATGTCTGAAATTGAAGAGACGGGTGATGCCTGTGTGACTGGAGATAGAATTGGGCGCAGCAGTCTGCATCCTTCGGATGTCTCCGCCGCCACTGTGCGTCACAGGAAGATTGAAGCTCGTGAAAAAGCCATCCGGCGTCGTTCCAATAGCCCTGTTCTTGCTGGTATCAGGTTTCACCGTGGGAGTGCCGCTGCCGGCGCACGCCGACACGACTCCGGCAGCACGCGAAGACAGATACGTGGTCCACTACGCCGAAGGCACCGACGTTGACGGGAAGACCGCGGAGCTGCGCTCGCAGGGAGTCTCGGTGGACAAAACGTTCACGCATGCCGTGAAGGCCGCGGTCGTCACGGCGACGCCAGCGAAGGCCGCTGCGTTGGCGAAGTCGAGCCACGTGGCATCGGTCGAGCGGGACACCCCGGTTCGGATTTCGGACACCCAAGCGCCGGCACCCTGGAACCTCGACCGGACCGATCAGCGCACCCTCCCTTTGTCCGGGAGCTACACCCCGCCTTCGAGCGGCGCCGGGGTTCAGGTCTACATTGTGGACAACGGGGTGCTTGGCACCCATGTGGACTTCGGCGGTCGGGTGACCGCGGGGTGGAGTGCCTTCTCGGGGCAGCCCGCCAATGCCCCTGCACCGATCCGGCAATGCCCGACGCCGGCCACGGGACGCACGTAGCAGGCATCACGGCCGGCAGCACCTACGGCATGGCCAAGTCGGCAACCATCGTGCCGGTGCGGGTCCTTGGTTGCGACGGTACGGGATACTCCTCCGACGTCATAGCCGGCCTCGATTGGATGGTCCAGCAGCACCAGCCCGGCCAACCCGCCGTCGCCAACCTCAGCCTCTCCGGACCTGCGAACCAGAGCCTGGACGACGCTGTCCAGGGCGCGATCAATAACGGCATTACCGTCACCTTGGCGGCCGGCAATTCCAGCACGGACGCGTGCACGCTGTCCCCCAGCCGAGTGCCTGCCGCGATCACGGTGGCCGCGAGCGACAGCTTCGACCGGCAGGCATCCTTCTCCAACTATGGTTCCTGCGTCGACCTGTACGCACCAGGAGTCCAGATCACCTCGGATTGGCAGACGTCAAATACCGCAACGGCTGTCCTGAACGGAACCTCGATGGCCTCTCCGCATGCGGCAGGAGCGGCCGCGATGCTCCTCGCCATGCATCCCTCGTGGAGCCCCGCGCAGGTCTCGGCAACGTTGACCGTCGGCGCAACAGCCGGAATAGTCCAGTCGACCGGAAACTGCATGCCTAACCGGCTGCTGTACGTCAGCCCGTCGCTCTTTTCGCCGTCGCAAGACCCGTTGGGCGGATTTGCGGCTACAACCCCTGCAGGCAGCTTGACACGCGGGACGGGACCGGTGGCGTCAACGGGCCGGTCGCCCCGGACAGACGATCAGCGTCAAGGTTGCGGGACGCGGCGGCCTCCCGGCGACCGGAGTTTCCGCTGTCGCAATGAACATCACGGTGGCCAACCCGACGTCGAACGGCTTCATCACCGCGTACGCCGGCGGAACAAATCGTCCGGCGACCTCGAACCTGAATTTTGCCCCAGGGCAGATCGTCCCGAATTTCGCGATCACGCCGGTGGGGTCGGATGGCACGATTTCCTTCACGAACAGCTCCAACGGCACGGTCCAGCTCATCGCCGACATCACCGGTTACTCCCTCACGCCTGGCGCGTCGCCCGCTCCCGGGACGTTCTCCGCCCAGGCCCCGTTCCGGCAGTTGGATACCCGTGACGGCACCGGTGGCGTCGGCGGACCCGTTGCCCCGGACAGACCATCAACGTCAAAGTCACAGGCCGCGGCGGTATTCCCTCTTCCGGTGTTTCCGCCGTCGCGATGAACATCACGGTGGCCAATCCCTCGTCGTTCGGCTTCATCACCGCCTACGCTGGAGGGACTCCGCGACCGAACGCCTCGAACGTGAACTACGCCGCGGGACAGATCGTTCCGAATTTCGCCATTACGCCGGTCGCTCCCGACGGGACGATTTCATTCACGAACACCTCCGGCGGAACCGTCCAGATCATCGCCGATACCTCGGGCTATTACCTTGCGGGCACACCGTCAACCGCCGGGGCGTTTTCCGCGCAGGCCCCGTTCCGCCAATTGGATACCCGTAACGGCACCGGCGGATCAACGGACCTGTTGCCCCGGACAGACCATCAACGTCAAGGTCGCGGGACAGGGTGGCATTCCAGCGTCCGGTGTTTCCGCTGTCGCGATGAACATCACCGTGGCCAACCCGACGTCGTTCGGGTTCATCACCGCCTACGCCGGAGGAAGCCCGCAGCCGAGCACCTCGAACGTGAACTACGCGACGGGACAGATCATCCCGAACTTCGCCATTACGCCCGTCGCTCCGGATGGCACGATCTCCTTCACCAACAACTCCAACGGCACAGTGCAGCTCATAGCCGACACTTCCGGGTACTACATCGCGGGCTAACCGCGAGATGGGGCGCCCATCGGAGTGGGCGACCCATCACGGAACGAACCGGCGACTGGCCTAGCTGCCCTTGGCCGCCCGGAATCCTGACTCGAGGTCCGCGAGGATGTCGTCGATGTGCTCGATCCCGACGGACAGCCGCACCAGTCCCGGGCTCACGCCGGCCACGGCCTGCTGTTCTGGGGTCAGCTGGCTGTGCGTCGTGGACGCGGGGTGGATGACCAGGGAACGGACATCGCCGATGTTTGCCACATGGGAATGCAGCTCCAAGGCGTCCACGAAGCGCTTGCCGGCGTCGATCCCGCCCCGGATGGTGAAGGACACCACGGCGCCGGTTCCCCGGGCCCGTACTTCCGTCCTCGTTCGAACCACGGGCTGGAAGGCAGCCCCGCATACGCGACCGATTCGACGTCGTCGCGCCCTTCCAGCCATTGCGCCACTTTGGTGGCGTTGTCCACGTGGCGTTCCACCCGCAGGCTGAGGGTTTCGATTCCTTGGGAGATCAGGAAAGCGTTGAACGGTGAAACTGCCGAGCCGAGGTCGCGCAAAAGCTGGACCCGGGCCTTGAGGATGTAGGAGAGGTTCGCGCCGAGGGCACCGTCCTTGCCGAGGTCGCGGGCATAGACCAGGCCGTTATAGCTCGGGTCCGGGGTGTTGAAGTTGGGGAACCGCTCAGGGTCCTTGCCGAAATCGAAGTTGCCGGAGTCCACGATGACACCGGCAATGGCGGATCCGTGCCCGCCCAGGTATTTGGTGGCCGAATGCACCACGATGTCAGCGCCCCACTCGATGGGCCGGATCAGGTAGGGCGTGGCGAGGGTGTTGTCCACGACGAGCGGGACTCCAGCCTCGTGCGCGGCGCGGGAGACGCCTTCGATGTCCAAAACGTCCTGGCGGGGTTGGAGACGACTTCGGCGAAGAACAGCTTGGTGTTTGGCTGCACGGCCTCGCGCCAGTGGTCGAGGTTGTCCGGGTCCTCGACGAAGGTGACCGAGATTCCGAATTTCTTCAGCGTATGCGCCAGCAGATTGTAGGTGCCGCCGTAGAGGCTCGGGCTGGCCACCACGTGGTCACCGGCCTCGGCGACGTTGAGGATGGCGAACGTTTCCGCGGCCTGGCCGGAGCTCAGCAGGAGCGCGGCCAAGCCGCCTTCCAGGCTCGCTATGCGCTGTTCCACCGCATCCTGCGTGGGATTGCCGATCCGGGTGTAGATGGGCGCCAGCTCGGCGAGCGCAAAGCGGTTGGCAGCGCTTTCCGCGCTGGGAAACACGAACGAGGTGGTCTGGTAGATGGGGAGTGCCCGGGCTCCGGTGGCGGAGTCCGGCTCCTGACCGGCGTGGATCTGGCGCGTTTCGAATGACCATCCTTGGGACATGCGGACTCCTGGTTGTCTGGGCTCTTGCCGTGCTTCAGCTTGCCGGGCCGAAGTATTCAGCCTGCCGGTGTTCGGTTGCCGCCAGTCTAGGGATGGTGTTGCGGGCTCCGGAAGCTTTGTGACGAACACAGTAGTTTTCGGTCCCGGCGCGTCCTGAAGTGACTCTGAGCTGCCTTTTCGATACATCCCACCTTGGTTAGGCTTGACTTAGCTGAGAGCTCCATCACAAAGTGCCAAGATGAAGCCATGCGCATGGATCACGTCTCTTACGCTTGTGAACGAGATGGCCTTTTGGCCACCACCGAGCGGATTTCCGCAGCATTGGGAGTGGACGCAGTCCGGGGCGGAGTGCACCCGCGCTTCGGTACCCGGAACATGATCATTCCCCTTGCTGACCACAAATACCTGGAAGTTGTCGAGGTCCTTGACCACCCGGCATCCGACAAGGCACCTTTTGGACAAGCCGTCCGTGCACGCTCCGCCGCGGGAGGTGGTTGGATGGGCTGGTGCGTCGCTGTGGACGACCTGAGCCCGTTCGAACAGCGGCTTGGACGCGCCGCCGTTCCTGGCAACCGCAAGTTCCCGGACGGCCGCGAACTCGTCTGGTCGCAAATCGGCATCCTGGGGCTCATCGCCGATCCCCAGGTTCCCTACTTGCTGCGGTGGGAGGGCGACCCTGCACTTCACCCGTCCCTCGTCTACCCAAGCGACGTCAAGATGTCCAGCCTCACCATCGCCGGCTCCGCGGAGCGTGTCACCGAGTGGCTAGGGGAACCCGTGGAGAAGCCTCTCGAGGACGTTGCAGTCCAATGGATGGCTCCGCACGGAACGCCGGGAATCATGTCGGTAACGTTCGAAACCGCCAACGGAGCCGTCACCATCTGACGGACCATCGGGCCAGGAGTGCCGGGAAAAACTTCGGCCGCCATATGCGGGTGCCAATGACGTCATCCCGCAGTGGCGGCCGAAACCTTTTAACGCGCTTCAGCCCAGCCCGATTGCCTTGCCGAAGACGCTGAAGCCGACGAACGCCACGATGTCCAGGAGAGCATGGGCCACCACCAGCGGCATGACCCTCTTGGTCTTGGTGTAGATCCAGCCGAACACGAGGCCCATGACGGCATTGCCGATGAAGGCCCGAAGCCTTGGTACAGGTGGTAGCTGCCGCGAAGGAGCGCGCTGAGCACAATCGCCAGCGTGGTGCTCCACCCGAACTTCCCGAACCGGTCCAGGAGGTAGCCCACCACGATGACTTCTTCGACGACGGCGTGCCGCACCGCGGAGAGGACCAGAACGGGCACTGTCCACCAGTAGGAGTCCAGGCCGCTGGGGATGATCGCCGTCGTAATTCCGAGGGCGCGGCCGGCCGCGTAGAGGCCCAGCGACGGGATCCCGATCAGCGCGGCGAGGCCCAGTCCTTGCAACGCGTCACGGCCCGGGCGGGCGAAGTTGAAGCCCAGCCGGGTGAAGCCCGAGGGACTCTCCGCGGTTTGGCGGTGCAAGGACAGGAAGTAGAACACCAACACCACCGGGACCAGGGCAAACGCGATGTCCAGCAGCTGGTAGGTGAGATCGAAATACTCGCGCGTGCTCTGCGAGCGGTTGAGCGTGGACGTCGCATGGGCCAAAGGCCCTTGGGTCATCTTGTCCAACAACTGCACCACGGAGTACACGGCCGATTGGCCCAGGGACAGGCCAAGGACGATCAGTACTTCGGCGCGCAACCGGCGCGTTGAGGCTAGGAGCATGCTCCTATCTTGCCTTCATTTGCCTGAGGTTTCCCGTGAGCCGGGTCCACCAGTGTCCGCCTGCGCGGGCCGGGCCACTCCTGAGCCTATGCTTGGTGGGATGAGCGCGCCAGCACGAATCTTCATGATCCGGCACGGCCAGTCCGCCGCCAACGCCGACACTTCCATCTACAACCGTGTGCCCGATTACCGCATCCCGTTGACGGAGCTTGGCGTAGAGCAGGCACGGGCTGCGGGTGAGGCGCTGCGCAGGAAGCTCGACGGCGAACCCGTATGCGTTTACGTCTCTCCGTACCTTCGGGCCTACCAGACCCTTGAGGCACTGAATCTGGGCAGCCTCACGGAAAGAGTCATCGAGGAGCCCGGCTGCGTGAACAGGACTGGGCCAACTTCCAGATCGCCGGAGACATCGGGGACCAGAAGGAGCTCCGCAACCTCTACGGGCATTTCTTCTACCGGTTCCGCGAGGGCGAATCAGGCTCCGATGTGTATGACCGGATTTCGTCCTTCATGGAAACCCTGTACCGGCATTGGGAGAAACCCGACTACGCGCCCAACACCCTGCTGGTGACCCATGGCCTCACCATGCGGCTCTTCTGCATGCGGTGGTTCCACTGGTCTGTGGAGTACTTCGAATCTCTCAACAACCCGGGCAACGCGGAGCTACGGACACTGATCCGCAACGACCAGGACAAGTACGATCTGGACACGCCGTTCAGCCAGTGGGTGCAGCGCAGCACCGATGAAACCGTGCTGAATGCTCCCCCGATGGTCTTCTGACGGTCACTTATCGAAGCTAGTCGTCCTTGGCCACGATCACTTCGGTGCCGCTTGCTTCAAACGCAGCCTTGTCTTCTGCCGTGATGCCCGAATCGGTGATGAGCCGCCGGAAGTCGTACCCGGCCATTGCCGCGAAGGCACGCTTGCCGATCTTCGTGGAGTCGGCCAGGACATAGGAGTCGGTGGCACGCCGGGCCATGACGGTATTCACCATGGCTTCTCCCTCGTCGGTGATGGTGGGCCCGATCTTGGGATCGACGCCGTTGACCCCGATGAAGGCGATGTCCAAGGCAACCTTCTGCATGATGACATCGGTGTAGGGCCCCACAAGTTCGTAGGAACGCGGGTTCAGGATGCCGCCGGTGACCATGATCTTGATGTTGGGGCGCACGGCAAGCTGGGCTGCGATGTTGATGGCGTTGGTGACCACCGTCAGCATGGCCGGTTGGAGGCGCGTTCAGGTCTTCGCGGGTGGAAAGCACCTGGGCCAAAGCCGTGTTGGTGGTGCCGCCGCTGAGTCCGATCACGGCCCCGGGCATGATGAGCTCCGAAGCGGCCAAGGCAATCTGCTGCTTGGCCTCGGCGTGGTCATCCCTGTTGTAGCGCCCCGGAAGTTCGTACGCCACGGATCCCGTGGTCGCACCCCCGCGGGTTCGGCTCAGGAGCCGCTGCTTGGCGAGGCTGTCCAGGTCACGGCGGGCCGTCGCCGGCGAGACGGCCAAGCGGGTCACGATATCCTCGACCTCAACATGCCCTGACTCGGCGAGGAGATCAAGGATGGCTGTCAGTCGATCGTTGCGGGTCATCACGAACCTTCCGGAAATTGGGACTAGTTCACTTTCGCGAACAGCGTCAGCAGACGTGCGGTTTCCAACACCAGGGCGTCACGTCCGGCCTTGATGTACTTGCGGGAGTCCACCACGGAAGGGTTGGCATCCAGGTACTCACGGACGGCGCGGGTGAAGAACCCGTTCAAGTGTGTGGATACGTTGATCTTAGTCATACCGGCCCGGATTGCCGCCACCAGCGTTTCATCTGCTACGCCGGAGGACCCGTGCAGGACGAGCGGCAGCCGGACGGCTTCCTTGAGCCGGGTGATCAGGGCCAGGTCCAGGGCTGCGCTGCGTTCGGTCATGGCGTGCGAGGAACCAACGGCGACGGCGAGGGCGTCGACGCCGGTGGCTTCCACGAAGGAACGGGCTTCGGCCGGATCGGTGCGGACCCCGGGGCATGGGCACCGTCCTTGCCTCCCACCTTCCCGAGCTCGGCCTCGACGTAGACCCCGTGGTCCTGGGCGTAGGTGGCGACCCGACGCGTGACTTCGACGTTCGCGTCGTACGGCAAGTGCGCGCCGTCGTACATGACGGACCCGAAGCCAAGGTCGACAGCCTGCAGGGCAAGTTCTTCGGATTCGGCGTGGTCCAGGTGCAGGGCCACGGGCACTGAAGAGTCCCGGGCAATGGACATGGCACCCCGGGCGATCGGTACGAGTCCGCCGTGGAAACGGACACAGTTCTCCGAGATCTGCAGGATCAACGGAACACCAGCCGACTCCGCCCCGGCAACCAGGCCTTCCGCGGTTTCGAGGTGGATGACATTGAAGGCGCCCTGTCCGATTCCGTTGGCCGTGGCGGTGTCCATGAGTTCCCGTGTACTGACGAGCGTCACAGGGTCTCCTTCCAGCTGAGAATGAGTTGGTCTTCGAGGTCCGCGTAGAGCGGCGAGATCTCGCCGGCGGCCGGCATGAGCACCGCGGCGGCGGACCAGGCTGTTGCCCGGCGGAGGATCGTGGGGATGTCGGTGATGCCGTCGGCGAGCGCGACGGCGGCCGCCGCCACTCCGGCGTCGCCGGCTCCTGTGGGTTGCCGCTGAGTGGTTCCGGGAGCCGGGCGGCCCAGTACCCTCCGGGGCGGCATGGTGGAACGCGAGCATGCCGTCGGCGCCGGCACTGACCAGGACCGTCTTGGCCCGAGCCCGATCAAACGCTCTGCCGCTACGTCCAGGCTGCTTTCCCTGTTGCTTCGAGGAGCTCGTGGTTGTTGGGCTTGAGGAGGTCCGCCCCGGCGCGTGCGGCGGCGATGATCCCCGGACCGGAGGTATCGACGACGGCGGGAATCCCGGCGTCGTGCGCCAGGCGCACCAGCGCCGGGTAGAAGTCGGCCGGCGCGCCGGGCGGCAGGCTCCGGATCCGACAAGCACTCCCGCGCTTTGACCGTCCAGGGCGTCGACGACGGCGGCGGCCAGCGCCTGCCATTCTGACGGTTGGAGGGACTGCCCTCTTCATTGAAGATGGACGTTTCGCCGCCCACCGTATCGACGAGGGCGATGCTGCGCCGAGTGTCCGCGGCGACTGGAACCAGGCGATGCGCACGCCGCTGCTGAGCAGTTCGGCAGCAAACTCGGCACGGCCGTGCCGCCCGAGGGCGCGAGTGCCAGCACGGGATGGCCCATCTGGTGGGCCACGCGCGCAACGTTGAGGCCTTTTCCGCCGGCGCGGCTGAGGGGCGCGGCAACGCGATGGCTTGCTCCGGGGGTGATCCCGGCGACGTGGTAGCTCAGGTCGATGGCCGGATTGGGGTAACGGTGATGACCCGTTTCATGGCCTGGTTCATCGGCTGGTTCATCGCCCCGTCCCCGTGCCGGAGGCGGCCTTCGCAGCCGGGAGCAGGGCCCGGGCCCTCATGGCGGCGCCAAGCAAACCCGCATCCTGGCCCAGTTGGGCGCGCATGATGATGGGCCGGCGTTGGAAATCGAGCAGCTCATCGAGGCGGGAACGCAGTGGCTGCAGGAGTCCTTCTCCGGCTTCGGCAAGCCCGCCTCCAACCACCACTGCTTCGGTGCCGATGATGCTCACGCATTGGCTGAGGCTGAACGCGAGGGCGTCCACGGCGTCGGCCCAGATCCGGGCCGCAAGGGCATCGCCGGCCGTGGCCCGTTCGAGGACTTCACGGGCACCGGCGCGCGGAGTTCCGGCTTTGTCGCTGTAACGCCGGGCGATCGCTCCGGCGGAGCCGACGGCCTCGAGGATCGTGTGGCCGGACCGTCGGGTCCGGAACGAGGGCGTGCCCAGTTCCCCGGCGAAGCCGCCTGCGCGTACCGGGTACCCGTCGGAGATGACAGCGGCGGCGATCCCGGTGCCGACCACCATCACCACGACGTTGCGAAAATCCCGGGCCGCTCCGAAACGGAATTCGGCTTCGGCGGCCGTGCTGACATCGTGCCGAAGGAGACCGGCAGTCCGAGGCGTTGCGCGGCCTTTTCCCCAAAGGGAAAGTTCCGCCAGCCCAGGTTCGCCGAATAGATCCCCACTCCGGTGTCGGAGTCCACGATTCCCGGGACCACAATGCATGCTGCCTTCGCCGGGTGGGCGGGGAATTCAGCGGCAAATTCCGAGGCCAATGCCTCAACGGCGTCCAGGATCGCCTCGCCCGGCCGCAAAGGATCATGCGGCGTAGCCCTGCGGCGTAAACCCAGGACATTCCCGGCTGTGTCGACCAGGCCTGCCTTCAGATCGGTCCCTCCGACATCGAAGGCCAGGACTGCGGATTCAGCGGCTCCGAGAACCATGGGATTGCCTAGGCCGTGGCGTTCAGGACAACAGAGCGCGTGAGGTTACGCGGGAGGTCGGGATTGAGGCCGCGTACGCGTGCCCTCTCCAGCGTGACCTTATGGACCCGGGCCAGCTCGGCGAGCGGGTGCTTGCCGGTATTGACGTAAAGGGCGCCGGTGCGGCCCATGTCGGCGTCCAAGCCTCGGGCTGCGGGCCGAAGATCCACGTCACCCGGCCAGGGGCGGCGATGGAAATGGGACCGTGCCGGTATTCCATTGCCGGGTAGGATTCGGTCCAGCCCTGAACTGCTTCGCGCATCTTGAGGCCTGCTTCGTGGGCCAGGCCAACGGTCCAGCCGGTACCGAGGAAGGTGAACTGTTCGGCGTCGAGCAACTCCTGGGAAACGGGCTCGGCCACTGCCGGACGGGCGTCCTCGATTGCCGTGCCGAGTTCGATGCCCAGGCTCGTCAGGAGGTACACGAGGGCGGTCGTGGCGAAGCGGGTCTGGACCACCGATTTCTCGTCCGCGTAGGGAAGGCCGATCACGGCGTCGGCCAGGGTGGTGATGGGTGAATTCACGTCGCCGATCACCGCGATAGTGCGGACTTTTCCACGCAAGGCTTCCAGGAGCTCAAGCACCTCCGTGGTGGTACCGGAGCGGGTAATGGCGATGACGGCGTCGTACTGGCGGCCCGCGCTGTTGTGATTGAGGAAGGCTTCGGACGCTGCGAACGCGTCGGTGACTCCCTTGCCTGCGGCTTCGCGGGCGGCGGCATAGCTTTGCGCCATGAACCATGAGGTACCGCAACCGACGACGGCGATCCGCTCGCCGTCGGCGGGAAGCAGGTGCTCCGCTTTGGATTGCTCGATGGCCCGCTGCCAGACCTCGGGCTGCGAAACAAGCTCTTCTTCCATGAAGGCCCCGAGGGTGTTGTTACTCATCGCACTTACCATTCCTGTCCGCGCTACTTCGACGCGCTCTTCAACACTCAACCATTTGACGTTTTATGATCCATATAAACACTAAACGATCATATTCAATCGCACAAGGATCGTGCGGCACCTCGGACACGCCCAAGCAAAAGCAGGCCCCTCCATCTGGAGAGGCCTGCCTGTGCTGCGAAAGCTGTGGGGAGAAGCGTTGCGGAGGCGCCGCTAGACAGCGCGGACGCCCGCCCGCCACACGGCGAAAGTCAGCGGGATACCGGGCCGGTACGCCAGGTGGGTCGCCGACGGCGCCTTGAGCATGTGCAGGTCGGCGCGGTGCCCGACGGTGATCGAGCCCACCGCCCGTTCGCCGTCGACGTCATTGCCTGACTCCCTGCCGAGCGCAAGCGCACCGCCATACGTAGCCGCCCGGACAGCTTCATGGACGCTTAGGTGCATCTGCAGCACCGCCGTGGTGACGCAGAAGGCGATGGAGCTCGTGTAGGAGGTGCCGGGTTGCAGTTCGCGGCCAAGGCAATCTGCACCCCAGCGTCGATCAACGCCCTGCCCGGGGCGAGCGGCTGGCGGGTGGAGAGATCGCAAGCAGGCAGGCAAGTGGCAACCGTGCCGCGCGTGCCCGTTCCGGTGGAGGCATCCCAGCCGCTCCAGGTCCCGGCGAGCGCCCCGATGTCTGCCGCCGAGAGGTAGTTGACGTGGTCGACGCTGGCCGCGCCGAACTCCACGGCCAACTGCACGCCAGGTCCTTCACCCAGTTGGTTGCCGTGGACGCGCAGGCCCAGGCCCGCGTCGCGGCACGCGGTCAGGACGCGGCGCGACTGCTCTTCGGTGAAAGCGCCGCGCTCGCAGAAGACATCGGCCCACTTCACGTACGGCCGGACGGCGTCGAGCATCGGACCGCAGACGAGGTCCGTGTATTCCTCGGCGTCGGCTCCGGCCGGGACCAAGTGCGCGCCGAGGTAGGTGACTTCGTCCACGGTCGCTGCCGCGATGCGGGCACTGCGGGCCTCGTTCTCAAGGTCCAGTCCGTAGCCGGTCTTGCTCTCGAGGTAGGTGGTGCCCTGGGAAACGGCTTCTGCCACGCGCCCGGCAGCGAGCCGGGTCAGTTCCTCGTCGCTCGCTGCGCGCGTGGCGCCCGTGGTGACGGCGATACCGCCGGCGCTGTAGCTCTGGCCGGCCATTCTGGCCTCGAATTCGGCGGTCCGGTCCCCGGCGAAAATCAGGTGCGAGTGCGAGTCAACCCACCCCGGGAGCACGGCGCGGCCTTCCGCGTCCATGTGCCCATCAGCCGAGGGAGCCTCCGACGCCGGACCGATCCAGGCAATCCGCTCACCCTCGATTACTACGGCGGCATCCTTGAGGACGCGATGCTCCGCGTCCTGGGTCATCAGTTCGCCGATGTTGCTGATCAGTGTGCTCGTCTGCCCGCTCATGAACCTATTGTTCAACGGCGGATGGACCAACGGGCCGCTGCCAGCTCCCTCGGTGTCCGGGATGCCGGACTGATGCCCGGTGCGGTGCCAACAGTCCCCGAACCCAGGATCTCCGCGGCAGCGAGTTCGGCGATGGCGGAAGAGGTCTGGAAACCGTAGCCGCCCTGTCCGGCAAGCCAGTAGAAACCGGGAGCCTCGGCGTCGAATCCCACCACCGGAACGCCGTCGGCAGCCTCCGTGCGCAACCCCGTCCAGGCTTTTGCCACGGAGCGGATGCCCAGCGACGTGATCGAATTCAGCCGGACCACCAGCTCCTCCACGTCGCCGGGCCGCGGCCGCGCGTCCTCGGGACCGCTCGGCACCGTTTCCGACGGGGAAATGAGCACCTGTTCCCCCTCGCGCCTGAAGTAGTAGGTGTCATCGGCCGCCGCCACCATGGGGGTGCCCGGCCGAAGCGGGCGCTCGACGTCGACGATGGCCGCCGTGCGCCGGAACGGCTGCAAGCCGAGCTTCTCCACGCCGCTGAGCACCGCGAGCTCGTCCGCCAGGCACCTGCCGCGTTGACGACGACGGCGGACTGGAAGCCTTCCAGCCCGGCGCCCAATTGCCAGCCGGAACCAAGCCGTTGGGCAGAATGGACCCGGGCGCCGGTAATGATGTCCACTCCCCCGGCCTCGGCGCGCTGCCGGTGGTCTTCCAACAGCACGGGCGCATTGCAGGCGAATGACCCCGTGTCCAGGCCGGCGGCCGTGAAGGCCCCGGATTCAGTGCCGGGCACAGCTCAAGGCTTCGGCGTGCGTGATGGGGTGCATGTGTCCGCTGGCTTCCGCCTTGACGGTGGCTTCGTCGCCCACCAGCATGAACGAGCGCGGTTTCAGGACCGGTACCGGCAATCCGGCGTCGCGGGCTGCCATCAGCTCCAGCGTGCGGACGGTGAGTTCCTGCACGACGGCGGGTCCATAGCTGGGGATGAGCTGCCGGGCCGAGCGGGAGGACGTGTGGTACGCCAGTGTCTGTTCGGCTTCCACGAGGGCTACCGAACACTGGCCGGCCAGCGCTGAGGCGAGCGACAACCCGGCGATTCCTCCACCGACAATTACCACATCATAATTTGCAGCCATCTCCCCATCCTGTCAGCGCGCAGGCCCAGATGCGAGTAGCGCCGGTGCCGAACAGCGCCGGTGCCGGCTATTCCAACGCGGACGGCTTGATGCCGCTGTAGGGGGTCCACCACGTGAGTGGTTCCGTGACAGTGAAGCGCCGTCCGGAGATCGAATCCGCGGGAACCCGCACGAAATGGTCCTTCTTGCCTGATTCCCAAGGAAACAGGGGCAGGGAGAACGTGTTGATGACGTCGTCGAGCTGTTTGACGGGCGCCGCCTTGCCATGGAGCACAACGCTCCACGCGACACCGGTGTTGGCGTCGACGCCGTCCACCTCCATGGCCACCGGGAATTCGCCCAAGGCCGCGGCGAGCTTTGTGCCCGCTCCGGTCCTGAAGACCACCGTCCCTGGTCCACGGTGTAATTGATCGGAAAAATGTCAGGGTGGTCTCCCAGCCACACGGCCAGCCTGCCGACGGACACGCCCCTCAGGAGATTCCAGCATTGCTGCGAATCCAACACTTCGGTCACGGAAGGTGCTGCATCTTTGTCCATGCTGCAGATACTAGGCCTCCTCTCCCCTCGGGACAGGGCTTAGGCGAAGGGGTTCAGCGCAGGTATTGGAGTTCCTTGAAATGGCCGATGTAGTCGGCCAGGAGCGCTTCTGCCACCCTGACCGAGTCCACGAGCGGGTTCATGGCCATCGCCTTGTAGGCGGAGCGCCGGGAACCCGTGAGCGCAGCGTCGATGGTGGCGCGTTCCACCGCCTTGGCGTTGACGACGAGCCCGCGCGCGTAGTCCGGAAGGGGCTTGGCCGGGAGCAAGCGGGCTCCACCCGCATCCACGAGGCACGGCGCCTCGATGACGGCGTCGGCGTCGAGTTCCGCCAGGGTGCCTTTATTGGGGACATTCAGGATCAGTCGGGCCGATTCGCCCTGGCTGATGGCGCGCATGATCGCCAAGGCCACGGCCTCGTAGCCGCCGGAAACCAGGTCTTCGGCGTCGCGTTCGAACGTGCCTGCCGCGTCCCTGTTGCTCTGCATGTATGTCTCTTCGCGATCGAGCTTGGTCTTCTCCCAGAGCCTGAAAGCCGCTTTCGACGACGGGACCCCTGGGCGGGCTCCGCACCGCCGTCGTTTGCTGCCGCGAGCCCGCTGTAGAAGGACGACTGTTGGCGCGCCAGGTAGGCGCCGCGGGTAGTGTGGGCGCGCCGGTCGGCGTCGAGCGCTTCCCGCCTGAAGTAGTAGTAGTGCAGATATTCGTTGGGAACCGCACCTAGGGCTTTGATCCACGAAGCGCCGAACAGCCGGCCCTCCTCAAAGGACTCGATGGCGCCGTCGTCGGCCAGGAGCCGCGGCAAGACATCCGCACCGTCGACCACGAGCCCGCGCAACCAGCCCAGGTGGTTCAGGCCGATGTAGTCGATCTGCACGGAGCCATCCCGAAAGGCAGCCGCGCCGCGGTGGATTCCGGCTGCGAGCAAGCATCGCCTGGCCAGCCCCACCGGCGAATCGCAAATCCCCACCACCTTGTTGCCAAGGACCCGCGTCATGACCTCGGTGATGACGCCGGCCGGGTTGGTGAAGTTGATGAACCAGGCGTGCGGAGCATGCTTCTTCACCGACTCGGCGATATCCAGGACCACGGGAATGGTCCGCAAGGCATAGGAAATCCCGCCGGCACCGACGGTCTCCTGCCCAATGACTCCGTGTTCCAGTGCGATCCGTTCATCGGCGGCGCGCCCCTCGAGTCCACCCACCCGGATGGCGGAGAAGATGAAGTCGGTGCCGGGCAAGGCTGCCGGCAGCGCCGTGAACGTCCTCACAGCTGGTGCGTCGGGCACCCCCTCGGCCATGTCGGCGAGGACCCTGGCCACCACGCCCAGGCGCGCGGGTCGGCATCGAACAGCCTCAGTTCGGTGACCCGGCCGGGCCCATGGTCGGACAGCAACGCTGAATAGACCAGGGGTACCCGGAATCCCCCGCCGCCCAGGATGGTGAGGATCATGGGAACTCAGAGCCCGCGGCTGCGCGGCTCTTCACGAAGGCCTGGACACACGCCTCGACGTCCTCGGAGCTGTGCGCGGCCGAGAGCTGCACACGGATCCGGGCCGCTCCCTTGGGTACCACGGGGTAGCTGAACGCCGTGACGAACACTCCGTGGTGGAGCATCTCGTCGGCAACCTTCGCTGCCGCCACGGCGTCGCCGAACATCACCGGAATGATGGCGTGCTCGCCGTCGAGCAGCTCGAAGCCTTCCTCGCTCATGCGGCGCCGGAACAAGGCGGCGTTCTCGAAGAGCCTGGAGCGGAGCTCGCCCGAACCCTGGACCAGCTCAATGGCCTTGATGGTGGCTGCGACGATTGCCGGGGCCAGGGAGTTGGAGAACAGGTAAGGGCGGGCCTTCTGGCGCAGCATGGCGACGATTTCGCTGCGGCCGGAGACGTAGCCTCCGGAAGCGCCGCCAAGGGCCTTGCCGAACGTGCCGGTGTAGATGTCGATCCTGTCCGAAACACCCGCGTGTTCCGGGTTCCGGCACCGGTGGCTCCCATGAAGCCGACGGCGTGGGAATCGTCCACCATGACCAGGGCGTCATGCTTTTCGGCGAGATCGCAGATGGCTTCGAGCGGCGCGAGGTAGCCGTCCATGGAGAAGACGCCGTCCGTCACGATGATCTTGCGCCGGGCCGGAGCTTCGCCGCTCGAGGCTTCGATCAGCTTGGCTTCGAGGTCAGCCATGTCCTGGTTGGCGTAGCGGAAGCGCTTGGCCTTGCTGAGCCGGATGCCGTCGATGATCGAGGCGTGGTTCAGGGAATCCGAGATGATGGCGTCCTCGGCCCCGAACAGGGACTCGAAGACACCTCCGTTGGCGTCGAAGCAGCTGGAGAAGAGGATGGTGTCCTCGGTTCCGAGGAACTGTGAGACCCGGGCTTCGAGCTCAAGGTGCAGGTCCTGGGTGCCGCAGATGAAGCGGACGGAGGCCATTCCGAAGCCGCGCTCGTCCATGGCGGACTTGGCGGCCGCGATGATGTCCGGGTGGTCTGCGAGGCCCAGGTAGTTGTTGGCGCAGAAGTTCAGGACGGCGTTCGCCGGCTGGCCGAGCTGGCCTGCGGAGATGTGGCTGGCCTGCGGCGAGTCGATGTGCCGTTCGGTCTTGAAGAGGCCCGCGGTGCGGATCTCTTCAAGTTCGCCCTGCAGCTGGTCTTTGATGCTTGAGTACATGGTGGCTCCTGGTACTGGGGTCTTGGGGAGGACTTTACGGTGTCTTAGAGTTCAGCGTTCTAGAGTTCGGTCCAGTCGAGGACAACCTTGCCGCCTGTGCCGGCGCGGGCGATCTCGAAGCCCTTTTCCCAGTCGGCGGCGGACAGCTTGTCCGTGACGACGGCGGAAATGTGGCTGTGCAGCACGGGGTTGGAGGACAGCATGGCACTCATGGCGTACCAGGTTTCGTACATTTCGCGGCCGTAGATGCCCTTGAGGGTCAGCATGTGGGTGACCACTTTGCCCCAGTCGATGTCGATGGACTGGCTGGGCAAGCCAAGCATGGCGATGCGTCCGCCGTGGTTCATGTTGTTGATCATCTCAGGCAGGGCCGTCGGATGCCCGGACATTTCCAGGCCGATGTCGAATCCTTCGCGCATGCCGAGCTCGAGCTGGGCATCCTTGACGCGCATCTTCGACACATCAACGGCGAGGTCCACGCCCATCTTCCGGGCGAGTTCGAGGCGGGGAGCGGACACGTCCGTGATGGCGATCTTGCGGGCACCGGCGTGGCGCGCGACAGCGATTGCCATGAGCCCGATGGGGCCGGCACCTGTGATGAGCACGTCCTCGCCGACGAGGGGGAAGCTCAGTGCGGTGTGGACGGCGTTGCCGAAGGGTCGAAGATGGCGCCAAGCTCCGGGGTGACGGAGGGATCGTGGTGGACCCAGACGTTGGTCTCCGGAATGACAACGTATTCGGCGAAGGCGCCGTCGCGCTGCACGCCACGGACACCGTATGGATGCACATCTGGCGGCGGCCTGCGCGGCAATTGCGGCAGATGCCGCAGACCACGTGGCCTTCACCGGAGACGCGGTCACCGACCTTGACGTCGCGGACGTCCTCGCCCACGGACACAACTTCGCCGTAGAACTCGTGTCCCGCGATCAAGGGAGTCTCGATGATGCTCTGCGCCCAAGCGTCCCAGGACTGGATGTGCAGGTCCGTTCCGCAGATACCGGTGGTCATGACGCGGATCTTGACGTCGCTGGGACCTGCCTCCGGTTCGGGCCGTTCGACGAGTTCAAAACCAGCGTGGGGACCGGACTTGTAGAGAGCCTTCATGGGTCTTCCTAACTCAAGGGATTGGGCCGTTTGTGTGCCGTTTCACTTCATTGAAGCCCCACGGACGGTTTAGCACAACTAGGTTTTTCTCAATCAACGATTTAGCATTTGCTAAATGGAAGTACATCAGCTCCAAATGCTCAGGGAACTAGGAGATCTCGGCAGTGTCAAGGCCGTGGCCGAGACGCTCATGGTCACTCCCTCGGCCGTTTCCCAGCAGCTCGCCCTCCTGCAGAAGTCGGTGGACGTGCCCTTGACCCGCAAGGAAGGCCGCGCCTTGGTGCTCACCGATGCGGGCCGGGTCCTCGCCGACGCCGGAGCCGCCGTCGTGAGCGCCATGGCCGACGCCCAGGCGGCGATCGGCGCGTACCATGACTCCCCGGGCTCCACCGTCACCGTGAGCGCCTTCCACAGTGCGGGGCAGGCTTTGTTCGCTCCGCTCGCGGCCTTGTTGACGACCGCGCGCACCGCGGGTCCGGAAAACAGCGTTCCCCGTGTGAAGCTCGCCGACGAAGACGTTGCCCAGGAAGACTTTCCGGGCCTCGCCGCGCGTTACGACCTCGTGCTGGCGCACCGGATGGAGCACAGTCCCGGCTGGCCCACCGACAAAGTGGCCGTCATTCCGCTCGCCGACGAACCGCTCGACGTCGCGTTGCCTGCCGGGCACCCGCTCGCGGCGCGCCGCGAACTCAGGCCGGCCGACGTCGTCGGGCAGCCCTGGGTGACCAGCCGCGACGGATACTCCCCCGCGGACGTGCTGGCCGCCGTCGTCGCTGTCAGCGGGCGCCCGGCCGATGTCCTGCACCGCATCAACGACTATTCCACCGTGGCCTCGCTCGTGGCGGACGGTGGCGCGATAGGTTTGCTCCCGCGGTTCACCGCCCAGCGCGTCCTGGACGCCGGCGTGGTGCTGCGACCGCTCGCGGGGGTGAATTCCGTGCGCAAGATCGACATCCTGGCGAGGCCGGAGACCCTGAAACGGAAATCGGTCATGACGGTCTGCGAAGCACTACAGACCGTCATGACCGAACTCGCCGGGGCACGCGACGCTAGAGTTCCCGGACCCGGGCCGGCTGCCCTGCGTTGAAATACTCCACGAGCTCTTCCGGCAAGGCCGGAACCAGCTTCGCGCAACCGTCGCCGCGGAGGGACTCGGTGGCAAGCACTCCCGCGGCCACGGCCTCCCGGGCCGCGATCGGCGAGGTCGCTGTGGTTCCCCCGGCCTTGGCGAACCGCAGGAACTCAGCTATGAGCAAGGGGTCCGCACCGCCATGGCCGCCTTCGCCGTCACGGACCAAGACCTTCTGGTCGGGCTCGGCGAACCCTGAGGTTGTCCGGGTGGTCCATACATAGATCTGATCGCCGGCCCCGTCACCGAAGTTCTCGATCCTGCCCTTGGTGCCGATCACGGTGTAGTTCCGCCAATAGTCCGGGGTGAAATGGCACTGCTGGTACGAGGCAAGCACACCGTTGTCCAGGACCATGTTCATCATCGAGATGTCCTCGACGTCGATCGTCTCGGCGAGGTCCGTCTGCTCGGTGGGGGGCCAATTGTCCACCGAAAACCAATCCCCCATCCGGCGGCCCGTGTTGTCGCGGCGGGACGCGACGTCCCCGTAGACGGCGAGATCACCGATTGCCTGCACCTTGGTGCTGTATCCCCCGGCGAGCCAGTGGATGACGTCGATATCGTGCGCGCCTTTTTGCAGCAGCAGCCCGGTGGTGTTGGCGCGCTGGGCATGCCAATCCTTGAAATAGTAGTCCCCGCCGTTTCCCACGAAGTGGCGGCACCAAACGGCCTTGACGTCACCGATGGTCCCGGCCTGGATGATGTCCCGCATCTGCACCACTACCGGCATGTGCCGCATGTTGTGGCCCACGTACAGTCGTGTCCCGGTGTCGAAGGCCGTCTGGAGGATGAGGTCGGCTGCTTCGAGCGTGACATCGAGCGGTTTCTCGCAGAAGGTGGGAATGCCCGCTCTAAGCGTCCGGACCGCGACGGCGGCGTGCTGGTTGTCCGGGGTCAGGACCAGCACCGCGTCCAGGCCTGAGGCCAACAAGACGTCCAGGTCCTCGGTGATGACCGCCGTCGGGATCTTCTCTGCTGCGTCAGCCCTGCCGCGCTCGCCCAGATCGCACACAACCGTGACTTCCGAACCGTGGCCGGGCTTGTGCGCGTGGCGCCACAGCGACGACCGCAAGCCGAATCCGACGATGCCTACTTTGAGGTCCATAAGTACTTTCCTAACTAGATAAGTTGATGCGCGCGCGGTGTTTGACCCACGCGCTGCACGATTCCCTGGTTGACCAGCTCGCGAACCCTCCGGTAATGAAGGGGTCGTAGCTGAAACTGTCCATGGCGAGGCTGCCGCCGGAGCCGTTCGTATCGATGAGCGCCAGCACCTCCTCGCGACCGGCCAGCTTGGCCAGGAGCGAGAGAGCCCGGTGGTCCCACATGGCCTGCGCGAACACCTTGTAACGGATCGACTCCCACGGCACCCCGTCCGGTCCCGGGTAGACCAGGAAGGCATCGCCGCCCGGGAAGGCTCCCCGGCACACGTGTCCTTGAACGGGTCCACGGGCGCCAACGAATGGGCCGAGTTGTAGAAGTTGAATCCCCAATGCAGGAACCCCGCACATTCCAGGGCGAAGAGCTGGTGGCCCAACACCCGGTTTCGCACCGAAGGCATGGAAATGAACCGGTTGGCAACGCCGGTGTCCTGGGCAACGCAGTAATAGACCCACAGGTCCTTCACCCCAGCGGCCAGGAACGGTGCCACGGCATCGCTCGCCACCACGGGATTCGGCACGGCCCCACTGCGATAGAACTCAAAGTCGCTCAGGGCATCAACCACCGTCAGACCGTCCAGGAGATCCGCGACGACGCCCTTTGCCCGTTGGTATCCCGCCAGGGCCTCGGCGCCCTCCGGTTCATCGGATATGTGGAAAATGACCGGTCAAGCGACCAGTGCTCCGCCAGGAAGGACCGCAGGGCCGGCAGCAGTTCGGCCATGAGCTCCCGGTACGAGGACGACGTCGACGGCACGTCCCAGCCAAACCGCCGCTTCAGGCCTTCCGCGGTTTCGACATAGATCGCCGGAGTCGCTTTGGCCCCCCATTGGGTAAACAAGTGGGCTATTTCCAGGTACTCGATGCCGTGTTTGGCGCAAAGGCCAACCCAGCGCTCCAGCCTGCTGAAATCAAAGTGGTAGCCGGAATCATCGCGGATCCCGATTAGTTGGGTGGCCAGCCGCGATCCCCCATGGCCGTGTCCAGTGGAGGGGTCCATGTGGGTGTCAGCAGCGAGTTGGCGCCCATCCTTGCCGCGGACCCCATGAAGGCATCGATGATCGACCAATGCTGCTCACCGAAGACCTCGACGCCGTAATGGCTCGCCAGGCCGTCGCAGTGGAACCAATGGGCGTTCACGATCTCCAGTTCCGGGGCGTGCGTATGCACTACGGTGACGCAGAGGTGGGTGGCGAAGAGCGTGTTGCCTTCCGCGTCCCGTACCGAGATCCCGAGTTCGTGATCACCGGCGTTCTCCGCGGATGGCACCACGAAGTCGATCCATGCGGAGGTCCATTGCCCGTAGAAGGGCTTGATCATCCCGTCCGGGGCTGGCCGCAATAGGTCCGGATACAGTCCGGGGTGTCGCGGTCGTAACCGGCATCATGCTCCGGGAATGCCGCCAATGAACATGGCACCAGCTCAACCTGCGAAATGGAGGTAAATCCTGCCGCCGGACCGTCGACTGAGACTTCCAACGCACCCGACAGCCGGAAGTCGTGCTTCATCGGCGGCCGGAGGGCCACCTGCACCGAGGCGGTCTCGCCGGGGAAAACGGACATCGGAATGGTCCCGTCGAACGGCCGGGGTGGAGCGTCCGGGTAGACCTTTTCCAGGGCATCCACGAGCACGAACGACCAACCGTCTTCCGGGGCCGGGTTCTGTTCCGTCAAGGCTGCGATCCTTTCGTACGTGAGGCTCTACGTGGGTCTCTACGTGGGTGTCCATGTGAGTCTCTACTTGAGTCCGGAGCGGCCGATGCCCGCCATGACACGCTTCTGCATGAGCAGGAACATGATCAGGATCGGCGCCATGGCCATGAGCGATGCCGCCATGAGGATCGGGTAATTGTTGGCGTGCTCACCCTGGAGGTTCGAAAGCCCGACGCTCAAGGGTGCGGCGTTCGCCGTCGACGTCACCACCAAAGGCCACAAGAGGTCATTCCAGGACCACAGCACAGTGATGATGACGAGGGCCCACAGGCCGTTGGCCGCGAGTGGCAGCATGACCCGGAAGAAGATCTGGAACGGATTGGCGCCGTCGAGCCGTGCCGCGTCTTCGAGTTCGTCCGGGAGCCCCATGAAGAACTGACGCATCAGGAACAGGCCGAAAGCACTGAAGATGCCCGGAGCCACGATGCCGGCAATGCTGTTCAGCCACCCCAGGTTTTGGATGATCTGGTACTGCGGGATCAGGAACAACTGGGACGGCACCATGATGATCGACAAGACGACGGCCAGGATGAGCCCCTTGAACCGGAACTGCATCCGCGCAAAGGCGTAGCCCGCCATCGAGCAGAGAAGCACTTGCCCGATCACCCGGATCACGGTGATTGCCACCGTCACCCAGAGCTGTGAACCGAAATTCATGGAGGTGAAGACGTCCACGAAGTTGTGCCACTGGACAACGCTGGGCCACAGCGTGGGCGGCGTGCTTTGGACTTCTGCGTTCGTCGAAAGCGACATGACGATCTGGTACAGGAGCGGCGAGATCATGGCCAAACCGCCAATGCCCAGTACACAATGTGCCAGCACGTTCGAGCCTTGCTTGCCGCCTTTGGCGCCGCCTCGGCTCTTGCCGTTGCTGCCCTTGGTGCCGCGGCTTGAGGGTCCCGGTGGTTTGCCCCCGGCGCGAGAGGGGCTGAATGCAGCTGTTCCGCCCTGCCGCGATTCGACGCCGCTTTTTGTTGAGAGCATCGATTCAGACATAGTTGACCCACCTCTTCTGGATGCGGAATTGGAAAGCGGTCAGAAGAGCGATGATCAGCAGGATCAAGATGCCGATGGCTGCCGCATAGCCCTTGTCGTTCTGCAGGAAGGCCTGGTTGTAGAAGATGTACACGAGGCTTTGCGTCTGCGGCATGGCCAGGTTCGCTTTCCCCATCATCACGTACAGCAGATCGAACAGCTGGAAACCGCTGATCACGGTGACGATCGTGACGAAGAAGATGCTGGGCGTCAACAACGGAACGGTAATGCTGAAGAACTGGCGGACCCGGCTGGCCCCGTCCATCTCCGCGGCTTCGAAGAGCTCCCGCGGAATCTCGCGCAGTCCCGCGCTGATGATGATGAGGTTGAATCCCAGCGACATCCAAAGCCCCACGGTAGCCACGGCAAGCAGCGCGAACCCCGGCGTCGATGTCCAGTAGGGGCCCTGGATCCCGAACAAGCCCAGGAACCAGTTGATGGGTCCGAAGTCACCGTTGTAGATCAACCTCCATACGATCCCGACGGCGGCCGGCATGGTGATGTAGGGAATGAAGTACAGCGTCCGGTACAGGGCCGCGAAGCGCAGGCCGGGACGCTCGATCAAGGACGCAAGGATGACCGCGATGGGAATTCCCAGCAGCACGACCACCGTGTAGACCAGCGTATTGACGATTGAATGCGGAATGGTGGAATCCGCGAACATCCGCACATAGTTGTCCAGGCCGATGAACTTGGTTCCGCCGAAGACTCCCCACTTGGTGAAGCTGTAGTAGAACGTCTGGACGATCGGCCAAAGGTAGAACACGCCGATGCCCGCGACAGTAGGCACCACGAACAACCACGGCCACCAGCCATCCGATTTCGATTTTCCTTTGCGGCGATGCCCGCTGGTAGGGCTGCACGGACGCCCTTGGCTACCGGCGTCAGGGTCTGGGCTTTCATGATTCTTTGGCCAGGGCGGCATTCATCTGGCTGGCAAGGTCCTTTGCGACGTCGGCAACCGGCTTGGTCCCGGCGAACGCCTGCGGCAGCAGGGTGTTCTCGAGTTCGTTCCAGGCGGCTGTATTGGCCGACGCCGGGTAGGGCGAGGCATCCTTGGCCAGGTCAAGGAATACGCTGAGGTCAACGGAGGGAACAGACTTTACCCAGGCGTCCTGGGTGCCGTTGAAGGCCGGGATGACGGTTCCCGTTTCCGCCTGGATCTTGGCAGCATCCTGGGTTCCCAGGAAGGCCACGAATGCCTGCGCCGCGGCAGGGTTCTTCGCATTGGCGGGAATCACGTTGGCAAGTCCGTGGATCACGCTCTGGTTGCTCTTCGGCCCCTTCGGGAGGCTGACAATGCCCAGATCGTCACCGAGTGCCTTTTGGGCTGGCCCGACGGCCCAGGAACCGTCCATGGTCATAGCCAATTTCCTGGACGTGAACATGTCGCTCGAGGACGTGTCCGTCAATTGCTGCATCGAGGGTGAAACCCCGGACTCGATCAGGTCGCGCCAGAACTGGAGGCCGGCGATTGATCCGGCGGAGTCGTATCCGGACTTCTTGCCGTCGGTCGAGATGATGGTCCCGCCGGCTTCAATCATCGTGTTGTAGTAGCTGGTCTGGCCACCCGTGAGGTCGCCGGCATAGCCGTAGATGCCTTTGCCCTGGTAGAACTTGGATAGTTTCGCGCCGGCGGATTTCACGTCGTCCCACGTCCAGGTGGACGTCGGTTCGGACACGCCGGCCTCCTTGAAGAGGGCCTTGTTGTAGAAGAGCGCACTGGTGTCGAAGTCCTTGGGGACCCCGTAGAACGCCCCGTTGACGGTGTACAAATCCACGAGTGCCTTGGGGTAATTGGCCGTGTCCACTGCTTTGCCGGACACCAGGCCGTCCAGGGACAACAGCTGGTTGTTTTGCGCGTAAAGCTTGATGTGCGGGCCGTTCATCCAGAAAACGTCCGGAAGGGTGTTGCTGCTTGCCTGGGTTTGGATCTTCGTCCAGTAGGCCGAGCCTTGGACGGCGTGACGTCGATGGTGACTTTGATGTTCGGGTATTGCTTGTTGAATTCGGTCACGATCTTCTGCATCGCGGGCTTTTGCGCAGCGTCCCAGATGGCGTAGCTCAGCTCCGCGCTCAGGTCCTTCGCGGGAGCAGCGTAGGCGGCCTTGGCTGCGCTACCCCTGCGGCACTGTTCCCGCCGCAAGCAGCGAGCGAAACGACGGCAGCACCGGCAGCCGCAAAGGAAAGGAATGACCTGCGGGTCACGTTGTGGTTCATAAGAATTCTCCGATGTCTTGGTCAGAAGACCGACGGTCCTTCGGGCGGGCCCGCATTCGGCGAACAGCCAACCCAACTGGTGTTGTGCAGTTGATCACATCATGTTAATCGTTTAAAGGCAAGATTTCGAATGATCTTTTCTTAACTTTTTCGGGCACAAAACGTCACCAAAGTGCATGGAGGGCGGTTAGAGCGATCACCGGGCGCATGCCTCGACCTGCCAAAGGGACAGCCCCGGCTCACGCCGGGAGCGTCGGGTTTCTCATCGGAGAGTCGGATTCACGCCGAGGGCGCAGAGTCCCTCACGATGAGCTTCCACGGGAATTCCAGAATGCCGGCAGGCACATCGGGATTCTCTGCGCGGTCGAGCAGGAATGCGGCCAAGCCATCGAAAAAGCCCTCAGGACCAACGGTGGTCAACGACGGCGTCATGCGCTCGCCTTCCGTGGTGTTGCCGATCCCGATCACTTCGACGTCTTCCGGAATGCGGAGTTGCAGGCGTTGGGCCGCATGGATGGCTGCGATCGCGGCGAAGTCGGTGGTCGCATAGATCGCGGTCGGTCGGTCCGCACGCTGCAGGAGCCGAAACGCTGCGTCGAACGCGCTGAGTCCGTCGCGGTCATACGCCTCGACGTAGTCGTCCGGTACTCCAAACCAGCCTTGGCAAGGCCGCGGGTGTAGGCACCCAAGCGGATGTCCAGGGTGCTCATCGACGGTGCCGATGAGATCAGGCAAGCCACGCGGCGGTGCCGCGCGGTGAGGTGCTCCACTGCCAGATCGCACGACGAACCAACCACCGGCCGCACGACGTCGAATCCCTCAGGTTCCATGGTGTCGCTGAAGACCACCAGGCGCTGCAACCTTGCCGCCTGTGCCAGCAGTTCGACATCGCCGGGCTCGTCGGCGCCGTCGATGAATGTCACGTCCGCGTTTTGCCGTTTGAGGGCCACCCGCCAGTCGGTATCGGCCAGGATCATCGGCGTAATGCCTCGTCGGGCCGCAGCCGTACCAACAGCGCGGCTCACATCCAATGCCCACGGATCCGAGATCATGGTGAGCGACAACATGAGCAGGTTCGTTCGTCCGGTGCGGATTGCCCGTGCCGATTGGTTGGGGCGATATCCGAGGGCGAGGGCAGCCTCTTGAACCCGAAGCACGGTAGCTGGTGCCACCCCGGAACCGCTCCTGCTGCCGTCTTTGCCGCTCCTGCCTGAAAGCACATAGGACACGGTCGCCGTCGAGACCCCGGCTGCCGCCGCCACGGACTTGATCGTGGGGCGCATTCGTCTCCTTCGTGGCTAAGCCGCCGGACCACGGGCGTGGTGCGGCGGTAGTAGCATCATAGCCAGACGAGCGGGCGCAGGGTCAGCTCGAACAGCGTTCAGGAAGAGACGCTCCCGTAGCCCAACCGCCGTCCGCCATCACTGAGCCAGCAGGCAAGGTACCTCCGATAATGCGTGTGGCCGTGACTGTGGTGCCGCTCTTCGTGCCGGAGACTGCGACAGAGTCGCCCGTCTTCAGGTCGGTGGCCTTGATGGTTTGGGGCGATGGCCGCCGGCCTTGCGTGCCCGTTCCGGAAGCGGGGAGCTTGACGATGGTGGTCGACGATGTGATCGCGTAGCTCTGCGTGAAGCCGTCATCGCTCTTGACGGAAATGCTCGAATCGCTGACGGACTGCACGGTGCCTCGCTGCGACACGAGCGTCGTGTAGCTGCCGTCCTTGTTCTTGACCGTGAACTCACCGTGGATCCCCGGACCTGCGATGCCGCGGGGAAGCACGGGGAACGGCCTGGCCTTGCCGGGCGACGGCGTGGCGGGCGACGTAGCCCGGGCGACGGCGTGGCGGGCGACGCCGTACTTGTCGGCGTCGCGCTTACCACGTACGCGGGGATGATCTGGCCGGCAGCCCAGACTGCGGCCACACCACCGCCGCTCAAGACGACGGCAATACCGCCGGCGATGAGGGCCTTACGAACCCCCGGAGTCATGGTGGACATGGCCGAATCCTTTCTCCGCTCCTCCCCGGGCCGGTAAGGGCGGGCAGCAAAGAACTGATGACTCCATGATGACGCTTGAAGCTGTGTGGGGGCTGTGGATCCAGACACAACTGAGTCGCAGTTGTTGTCGTTTTGACGGCTCAGAACGACATTAACTGCGACTCAGTTGGGTGAGGCGCGGGTGGTCAGCCTTCGACGCCGAGCCGCTCCAGGATCAGCTGCTTGACGCGGCCGGCGTCGGCCTGCCCTCGGGTGGCCTTCATGACTCCGCCGACGATCGCACCGATGGCCTGAACCTTGCCGCCGCGGATCTTCTCCGCAACGTCGGGCTGGGCCGCCAGTGCGGCGTCGATCGCTTCCAGCAGGGGCCGTCGTCGGACACGACCGCGAGGCCGCGCTTCTCGACGATCTCGGCCGGGGTTCCTTCGCCGGCGAGGACGCCGTCGAGTACCTGGGAGGCCATCTTGTTGTTGATCTTGCCGCCCTCGACGAGCTTGTTGAGCTCCACGATGGTTTCCGGCGTGACGCCGAGTTCGGAAGGATCGACGTCGGCTGTCTTCGCGCGTCCGACAATCTCGCCCATCCACCACTTGCGGGCCACGGAGGCGCTGGCACCGGCGGCGATGGTCTCCTCGATGGAGTCCATGACGCCGGCGTTCACGACGTCGCGGAACTCGAGGTCCGAATAGCCCCAGTCGGCCTGGAGCCGCTTGCGGCGCGCAGCGGGCGGCTCGGGCAGCGTGGCGCGGAGTTCTTCGACCCATTCGCGGGATGCCAGGACCGGAACGAGGTCCGGCTCCGGGAAGTAGCGGTAGTCGTCGGCGTCGGACTTTGCGCGGCCGACGTCGTCGTGCGCGTGTCCTCGTGCCAGTGGCGCGTTTCCTGGATGACCGGCTCGCCGGAGTCCAGGACGGCTGCGTGGCGCTGGATTTCGTAACGGACGGCGTGCTCGACGGCGCGCAGCGAGTTCACGTTCTTCGTTTCGGAACGGATGCCGAAACGTTCGCGGCCGTGCGGGCGCAGCGAGACGTTGGCGTCGCAGCGGACGTTGCCGCGTTCCATCTTGGCGTCGGAAACGCCGAGGTTCTTGACGATTTCGCGTACTGCGGCCACGTAGGCCTTGGCGAGCTCAGGTGCCCGGCTACCCGCGCCCTCGATCGGCTTGGTGACGATTTCGACGAGCGGAACACCGGAACGGTTGTAGTCCACCAACGAATAGTCGGCGCCCTGGATGCGACCCGTGGCGCCACCCATGTGGGTCAGCTTGCCGGCGTCCTCCTCCATGTGCGCACGCTCGATCTCGACGCGGAACACAGTGCCGTCCGAGAGCTCGATGTCCAGGTAGCCGTCGTACGCGATGGGCTCGTCGTACTGGGACGTCTGGAAGTTCTTCGGGGTGTCCGGGTAGAAGTAGTTCTTCCGGGCGAAGCGGCAGGACTCGGCGATCTTGCAGTTCAGGGCAAGGCCGATCTTGATGGAAGACTCTACCGCCGTCTTGTTCACCACGGGCAGGACGCCGGGCATGCCAAGGTCAACCTCGTTGACGTTGGTGTTCGGCTCGTCGCCGAAGACATTCGGAGCGGAGGAGAACATCTTGGTCTTGGTGTTGAGCTCCACGTGGACCTCGAAGCCAAGGACGGGGTCGTACTTCTCCATGGCCTCTTCGAAGCTGAGGATGGCGTCGGTAGACATCAGTTGGAACCTCCGGCGGTGTTGAATGCGGTACCGAGACCTGCGTTTTTCAATTCAGGTGCCTTCGCCAACAGCGGGCCACCCCACTTCTCTTCAAGCAAGGATTCAAGGACAGCGCCCACGCGGTACAGGCGGGCGTCCTCGCGGGCAGGCGCCAGCAGCTGGATGCCTACGGGCAGGCCGTCTTCGTCGGCCAGGCCGCCAGGCAGGGACAAGCCCGGGATACCGGCCATGTTCGCCGGGATGGTGGCGACGTCGTTGAGGTACATGGCCAGCGGATCGTCCAGCTTCTCCCCCAGCTTGAAGGCCGTCGTGGGAGCCGTCGGCGAAATCAGGACGTCGGCCTGCGCGAACGCGGCGTCGAAGTCGCGCTGGATCAGCGTGCGGACCTTCTGCGCCGAACCGTAGTAGGCGTCGTAGTAGCCGGCGCTCAGGGCGTAGGTGCCCAGGATGATGCGGCGCTTGACCTCATCGCCGAAACCGGCGGCGCGAGTGGCACCCATGACACGTTCGATCGTCATGGGACCGTCCTTGGGCAGGACACGCAAGCCGTAGCGGACGCCGTCGAACTTGGCCAGGTTGCTCGAAACCTCGGACGGCATGATCAGGTAGTAGGCGCCCAGCGCGTACTTGAAGTTGGGGCAGGAAACCTCGACGATTTCCGCGCCGGCCTCCTTGAGCAGCTCAAGGGACTCGTTGAAACGGTTCTCGACGCCGGCCTGGTAGCCCTCGCCGTGGAGTTCCTTGACGATGCCGATCTTCATGCCGGTGACGTTGCCCGTCTTGGCTGCGGAAACGAGCGTATCGAAGGGGTCCGTCAGCGAGGTGGAGTCGAAGGGGTCGTGTCCACCGATGACTTCCTGCAGCAGGGCCGAGTCCAGCACGGTCCGCGAAACCGGACCGATCTGGTCCAGCGACGACGCCATGGCAATGGCGCCGTAACGGGAAACGGCACCGTAGGTGGGCTTCATGCCGACCGTGCCGGTGACGGCGCCAGGCTGGCGGATGGATCCGCCGGTGTCCGTGCCGAGGGCCAGCGGAGCTTCGAAGGCCGCGACGGCGGCCGCGGAGCCACCGCCCGAGCCGCCGGGGATGCGGTCCAGGTCCCACGGGTTGCGGGTGGGGCCGTACGCCGAGTGTTCCGTGGAGGAACCCATGGCGAATTCGTCCAGGTTGGTCTTGCCCAGGATGGCATCTTCGCTGCGCGCAGCTTCTTGATGACGGTGGCGTCGTAGGGGCTGTGCCAGCCCTCGAGGATCTTGGAGCCGGCCGTGGTGGGCTGGCCGATGGTGACGATGAGGTCCTTGACGGCGATGGGTACGCCGGCGAGCTCGTGCAGCGCTTCGGCTTCGGCACCTCCGGCGGCGCGTATCGCGTCCACCTCGGCGGCTACGGCGAGCGCCTCTTCAGCGTTGACGTGCAGGAATGCGTTGACTTGCCCGTCAACGTCGGCAATCCGGTCCAGGTACGCCTGGGTGACCTCGACGGACGTGACCTCGCGCGCGGCCAGCTTGGCGGCCAGCTGAGCCGCGGACAAGCGGATGAGTTCGGAGTTGTTCAATTCAGTCATTCGCTTAGTCCTCATCCAGGATTGCCGGAACCTTGAAGCGGCCCTCGAAGGAATCCGGAGCCCCGGACAGCGCCTGTTCGGCCGTGAACGTGTGGCCCACAACGTCTTCGCGGAACACGTTGTTCAACGGAATCGGGTGGGACGTAGCCGGGACATCGTCCCCGGCGGCTTCGCTGACGGACTTCACCGAATCGACGATGACGGCGAGCTCGCCCGCCATCCTGTCCAGCTCTTCGGCACTCATTTCAATGTGAGCCAGACGCGCAAGATGCGCGACGTCGTCACGGTTGATCGCAGCCATGGATCTCCCCTGCAAAGTTCAAATGGTTTTCCGGACTAGTCTACGTGGGTTGGACGACGAACAACGCGGGGTCACTTACGGCCCATCCGGAGGTCCCGAATGGGCCGTAAGTGACCCGCGTTGCTGGTGCTTTGTTACCCGATGCCGATGGCTCCCGTCAGCATGCCCACTGCGAGCATGACGACCGAGATGACCGCTGTGCGCCACAGGACCTTCTTGTGGTGGTCGCCCAGTTCCACCTTGGCAAGCGAGACGAGCAACAGGATCGCGGGGACCAAGGGGCTCTGGAGGTGGAAAGGCTGGCCGGTGATGGAGGCCGGGCCATTTCCGCGCCGCTGATGCCGTAGTGCGCGGCGGTTTCACTCAGGACCGGCAGGACGCCGAAGTAGAAGGCGTCGTTGCTCATGAAGAACGTCATGGGGATGCTGAGCAGGCCGGTGATGACGCCCATGAACGGACCCATCTCGGCGGGGATGATGTGGACCAGCCACGCAGACATTTCCTTGACCATGCCCGTGCCGTTGAGGACACCCGTGAGGACAGCCGCCGCCATGACCATGCTGACCACCGCCACGATGGACGGTGCGTGGGCCACCAACTGCGCGCCTTGTTCCTTGACCTTCGGGAAGTTGACCAGCAGGGCAATCGCGGAGCCCACCATGAAGACGTAGGGCAGCGGCACAAGGTTGGCCACGAGCATGACCATCACGGCGACGGTGAGGCCGAGGTTGAACCAGAAGAGCTTCGGGCGCAGGGTCTTGCGGTGGGGATCGAGTGCGGTGTCGGTCAAGCCGATGTCGGCGAGGTCAACCAAGGTTTCGGTGCGTTCCAGGACCACGACGCCGGAGCCTCCGCCGGTGCGAGTCCCGCCGCGGCCCGAGGATCCGGTGCCGCCAGCGCCGCGGCGCGTGCCGCCGTCGAACACGTCCGCTGCGTCGGCGACGTCGCCCCAGATCTCGGGGGCCGTGGCGCGGAGGCGGTTACGTTCCTGCAGGCCCAGGAGCCAGGAGAACACGAAGACGACGACGAGGCCGGCGATGAGGGACGGGACCATCGGAACAAACACGTCGTTGACGTCGATCTTGAGGGCAGTGGCCGCACGGGCAGTGGGACCGCCCCACGGCAGGATGTTCATGGTGCCGTTGGCGAGGCCGGCCACACAGGTCAGGACCACGGGGCTCATCTTCAAACGGAGGTAGACAGGCAGCATCGCCGCGGTGGTGAGGATGAAGGTGGTGGAGCCGTCGCCGTCGAGCGATACAGCGGCCGCGAGGATGGCGGTACCCAGAACCACTTTGGCGGGTCGTTGCCCAGCTTGCGGAGAATGAACTTCACCAACGGGTCGAACAGTCCGACGTCGATCATGAGTCCGAAGTAAACGATCGCGAACATCAGGAGTGCGGCCGTGGACGTCATGGACTTCATCGAATCCATAACCATTGGCCCGATGCCAAGACCGGCACCGGCAAACAGGCCGAAGATGGTGGGAACGATGATCAGCGCCAGAACGGGCGTCAACTTCTTTGTCATGATCAGGATCATGAACACCGCAATCATTGCGAATCCAAGCAATACCAGCACAGCCGGCTCCTTACTACAGTGAACGGCATCACGTCGATGTGATGCGCGATACAGAACCTATAGTGGCGACGCTCACATCAAGGCGTTTGTGGGATTTGATGGACATACTGCTGATTGAGAGCATTTTGCTCATTGTGCTCAGTGCTTCAATGGAGGGGTAGACGTAGAAGTACAGCGCCGCTGCTGCCCCGCTCCAGCCGGCCAATCCCCGCCGGAAGGAGGCAGCATGCCCAAGCTTGCCCTGCGGTTCTCGACGCAGACCCTGCTCTTGCAACTGGGGGTCGTTCTCTTGGTCGTGCTGCTTAGCGGCACCGTGCATGCGTGGCTCGTCTATGGGCGGATCGGCACGGAGGCGGAAAACCAGGCGCTGACTTTGGCACGCACCGTGGCTTCGGATCCCGCGCTCCGTTCCCAGGTCCAAGCCATCAGCAACGAGCCGGGAACGCCGCCTCCCGCAGTGCTCGCGGCGGCCCCATCCAGGCTGCTGCCGAGGCTGCCAGGAGCCGCACTGGTGCTTTGTTCGTGGTGGTCACGGACGAGACCGGCTTGCGGCTTGCCCACCCGGACTTGGTCCGGCTGGGCGAACGGGTCAGCACGGATCCCTCGGATGCGCTGTCGGGGAAGGAAGTCACCACCCGGAACACAGGCACTCTGGGACCGTCCGCGGGTGCCAAGGTCCGGTCTTCGCTCCGGGTTCCGCAGGGACGGGTTCCGCAGGCACGGTGGTGGGCGAAGTCAGTGTGGGCTATTCGATGGAGTCGCTCAGCCAGAGCCTTGCCAAGGACATCGTCCCGATTGCCGTGACCGCGGCAGGCTCCCTGGTTGCCGGGGTTCTGGCGTCATTCCTCCTCCGCCGCCGTTTGCAACGCCTGACGTTGGGCCTCGAACCCGAAGAAATCAGCACCCTGGTTCATGACCAGGTTGCCGTGCTTCAAGGAGTGGACGACGGCGTGATCGGCATTTCCGCCGATGACCGCATCACGGTCTTCAATGCCGCGGCCAGGCGGCTGCTCGGCATGCCGGAAGGCGCGGGAACTCCCGGCTCCCCTGCCGCGGCGGGCTCGGACTGGTCCGGCACGGACTTGGCGGGCACCGATTGGGAGAATGCCCCCGTCCCCGCGCAGCTCAAAGCCCTCACGCAACCCTCTGCGCACGACGCCGAAGCCGTGGAAATCGTCGCGGGCGGGCGGGTCTTGGTTGCCAACGCCCGCAAGGCGCTGCACCGCAAAGAGGATCTCGGCTGGGTGGTCATGCTCAGGGACCGTACCGAGCTGCAGCAGCTGACGCGCCAGCTCGACGCCGTTGGCACCATGTCCGCCGCGCTCCGGGCCCAGCGCCACGAATTCGCGAACCAGCTCCATACGATCGCCGGATTCATGAGCATCGGCCAGCACGGCCAGGCCAAGGACTATCTCGCCACGATCTCCGCCACCGGCCCCCTGAAGTTTCCCGTGCAGCAAGCCGAACTCCTCCAGGATCCCTATCTGCAGGCGTTCGTCGGCGCGAAGAGCGTGGAAGCGGACGAGCGAGGGGTGGCGTTGCGGATCGGCCCGGAGACGCTGGTGCGGAGCATGTCACCGAGCCACAGGACGTCACCACCGTGCTTGGCAACCTGATCGACAACGCCGTCAATGCCGCCGTCGCCGGCTCTTCGACGCAACGCTGGGTAGAGCTTGAGCTGCTCGACGAACCAGGGCCCGACGGCGGCACGCTGCACATAGTCGTCGCGGACTCCGGCGACGGCCTCGGCGGTGTCGAGCCCGAAAGGTTTTCGTGGAGGGGTTCACGACGGCGGAACCCGCCGAAGGCGTCATCGCCAGGGCAGGCGGGCAGGGACTCGGGCTCGCGCTGGTCCGGCAACTCGCCCGGCGTCGCGGTGGCGACGTGCGCGTCCTGGACCCCGGCTCGTCCGGCGGCCCGGGCGCCGTCTTCATGGCCACGATGCCGGGGGTTACCGGCAAGCCGGGCGATGCCTCATTGGCAGAATCCTCCGCAGCAGCCGAACCACCCGCAGCTGAACGCAAGGAAGGAAACCAATGAGCGAAGACTTCAGGGTGTTGATTGTGGATGACGATTTCCACGTCGCCAAGCTCCATGCCGCCTACGTGGACTCCGTGGCCGGTTTCCTGGCCCTGGCCCCGGTGGGTTCGACCGCGCAGGCACTGCAGTCCGTGCATAGCCTTCGGCCGGACCTCGTGTTGCTGGATGTCTACCTGCCGGACGGTTCGGGCCTGGATCTCCTGGGGCAACTCGATGTGGATGCCATGATGCTGACCGCGGCTTCCGACGCCGTGTCCATCAGGACAGCCCTCCGGCGGGGTGCCTTGGCATACCTGCTCAAACCGTTCACCGCCGAATCGCTGTCGCAGCAATTGCGCTCCTATGCCAGATACCGGCGGATCCTGGGCCGGCAGCATGCGGTGGACCAGGACACAATCGAACGGGCCAAGCGGGCGCTCGTCGCGGGGACGTGGCGCCGTCGGGAAAGCCGCGATCGGCGACCGAAGCATCGGTACTGGAATCCTTGGCGCCGGGGAACAATACTCGGCCACGGAAGTAGCGGAACGGGTGGGCGTCTCACGCGCCACGGCGCAACGGTACCTGTCCTCGCTGGCCGACGATGGCGCCGTCGAAATCCAACTGCGCTACGGCAGCACCGGCCGCCCGGAACACCGCTACGGCGTCCCCGCGCGACTCTCCCCCAACTGACTCGCCCACCCAAGTAGTTCCCACCCAACTGACTCGCAGTAAGTGTCGTTATGAGGCGTCAAAACGACACTTACTGCTAGTGAGTTGGGCTGTTCAGGCGCTCTTCTGGGCTACCAGTTCGATTTCGACCAGCATTTCCGCGTCGAGGAACGGCAAGACGTGGACCAGGGAAAGGGTGGGCCGGATCTCGCCGAAGACCTCGCCGTGCGCGCGGCCGGCGTCTTCCCATTTGGTGATGTCGGTCAGGTAGAGCTTGGACTGCACGACGTCCTCGTAGTCGAAGCCGGCGTCGGCCAGGACCGCACCCAGCTTTTCGAGGATGTATTTGGTCTGCGAGTAGAAGTCGTCACCGACGATGCCATCAGGTCCCGACGCCGCCGTGGCCGAAATGAAGAGCGTGTTGTCCACCTGGACCGCTCGGGAGTATCCAAGTGCCTGTTCCCAGACCGAGCCCGTGCCGAATGTCTTGCGCATGCCGCGCCTTTCTCAGTTTCCGCACCCGGCCCGATGACCGGGGTTTACGAGGAAACTTTATTGCTGGCGCACATCCTGCCGATAAACGAACAGTTTTATGTCGGTCCCGGGTACGAACCAATCTCGCTCCGGTTCGCGCTCGAATCCGGTTTTGGCGTAGAGGGCGTTGGCGCTTTCCCACGTGGCGCCCGTGGTGAGGGAGACGGCGTTGATGCCATCCATGGAGCGGGCTTGGTCGACGACGGCCTGGACCAGTGCTCGTCCCGCGCCGGAGCGCTGAACCTCCGGATCAACCACCAAGGTACGCATTTCGAGTTCGTCCGGAAGGCCGATGTCCGAGAAGTCGCCTCCGGCCTTCGCCGACGTGACGGATCCGATAACCTGGCCGTCGCGTTCGGCGACGAAAACGTCGGCGTACCGGGCGCGGCCGGCCACGTCGCGCAGCTTCTCCAGGTATGGGTGGTCCGGGCTGCCGTAGTAGCCAGCGGTCACGTAAGACGACATCGTGATACGGGCTACGGCGTCGTAGTCTTCGGGCAGGGCGGGTCGGACGGTAATCTGAGAATGCACTGATCCATGGTAGTCGCGCCCGAGGTGCCCGGGATGCCAAAGCGGTGTTTCCGTGACCGAACTATCACCCGGGGCCTAACGCCCGCTCAGATACAAGGCCGTTCCACCCAACGCTCGCTCACTTAAGTGAGCGAGCGTCGGCGGGAAACCCCACATAAGTGAGCGAGCGTCGGAGGCCGCTCAAACATTGCTTCGCGTGGCGCCAGATTGAGTCCGGTTTCCGGCTGTGAAGCCCGGTTTCCTGCTGTTGCGGGAAGGTTTCGCGATGCTGGCGCGGGGCGGTTGTCTCGTGGTTGATTGGCGGCCAGGAGACAACGAAAGGAACACAGATGAGCCCCAGCAACGCACACTCCACCTCAACGCATTCCTCATGAGCACCGGACACCACGAGGCTTCGTGGCGGCTGCCGGAAAGCAACCCGCGCGCCAGCACCGACATCCGGCACTACCAAAACCTCGCACGGATCGCAGAGCGCGGCACGTTCGACTCCATCTTCTTCGCAGACTCCCCCGTGATCTTCGGCGACGTCGGACGCCGTCCCGCGGGCAAGCTGGAACCGACAGTGCTGCTCACCGCAATCGCAGCCGCCACCGAAAAGATCGGACTCATCGCCACTGCATCCACCACGTATAACGATCCCTTCAACCTGGCCAGGCGCTTCGCCTCGGTGGACTTCGTCAGCGGCGGACGGGCCGGTTGGAATGTGGTGACCACAGCCGGACCGGAAGCCGCCCGGAACTTCGGCATCGACGATCAGCCCGCCCATGCCGCCCGCTATGAACGAGCGGCCGAGTTCCTGGAGGTGGCCGCCAAGCTCTGGGACAGCTGGGAGGACGACGCGGTCATTGCCGACAAGGAAGCCGGCGTCTGGGCAGACTCAACCAAGGTCCGGCCCATCAACCACGTGGGCAAGCATTTCCGGGTCCGCGGACCGCTCAACGTGCCGCGCTCCCCCCAAGGCCATCCCTTGATTGTCCAGGCCGGCTCCTCCGAGAACGGCAAGGGCCTGGCCGCCAGGTACGCCGAGGCCGTGTTCACGGCCCAGCAAACCCTGGAGGACGCCCAGGCGTTCTACGGAGACCTCAAGGCCCGGACGGTCGCGCTTGGCCGGGCGGCCGAGAGCATCAAGATCCTGCCGGGTATTGTCCCTGTGATCGCCTCCACGCATGCCGAAGCGCTGCGCCTGGAACGCGAACTGGATGAGCTGATCCGGCCCGAATACGCGAGGGCCGAGCTGGCCAAGACGCTCCGCGTGAGCCCAGAGGACCTGCCCCTCGACCGCCAACTTCCCGCCGATCTTCCGGACGAGGACTCGATCGAAGGCGCAAAGAGCCGCTACACCCTCATTGTGGAGCTTGCCCGCCGCGAGAAACTCACGGTACGCCAACTGATCGGCAGGCTGGGAGGAGGCCGCGGCCACCTGACTTTCGCGGGAACGCCGGAGCAAGTGGCCGACGCGATCCAACTATGGTTCGAAAACGGCGCGGCCGACGGCTTCAACATCATGCCGGCCGTTCTACCGTCGGGTCTCGAAACCTTTGTTGACCGCGTGGTGCCGGTGCTGCGCCACCGGGGGCTGTTCCGCACCGAATACACGGGCAGCACGCTGCGGGACCACTACGGCCTGGACCGACCGACGAACCGCTTCTCGGAGCTTGGGACGCTCGCCGCGGCCGGGCCTAACGACGAAGGGTCCAGACGCGCAGCCAGCCACAAAGCCCCGACGACGGCGGTCATCCCGCGTCGTCGGGGCCAAGGTGAAAGGCCTTAGAGCGGGAACTTGCCCGAGAGCTCGAGGGTTCCCGCGCAGGTCCACGCTTCCAAACGATCCGCATCCGTGGGACCGCCATCCAGGGGGCTGGTCAGCCGTGGGCGGCGGACCCAGCATCCGGCTTCCTCGGCGATCAACGCACCAGCCGCGTAGTCGTGTTCGTTGAGCCCGCGTTCTCCGAAGGCGTCGTGCGTTCCATCCGCCACGAGGCAGAGATCCAACGCGGCGGAACCGAGCCGCCGGAGATCGGCGAAGCCTTCCATGAGGTTCCCGAGACCGGCGAACTGCTCAGCCCTCGTGGCGGGATCGTAGCTGAACCCGGAGGCCACAATCAGTCCCGTCCGGCCCAGGAGCGGTCCGCTCAGCTGGGTACGCTGCCCATTCTCTTCAAGCCACGCCCCATGGCCGCGTGCCGCCGAGTAGATGCGTCCCAGCGCGGGGCGTTGACGACGCCGGCCAGCCAGACGCCGTCGGCATCCGCAACGGCCACGGACGTGGCGTAGTAGACGATGTTCCGGATGAAGTTGGTGGTGCCGTCCAAAGGATCGATGGACCATCGGTAGCCGCTGGGCTGCTCGGGCCGGGTGGTGCCGTGCTCCTCGCCCGTGATGGTGTCGTGCGGGCGTGCTGCGGTAATTGCGTCCCGCACAGCGTTCTCCGCCGCGACGTCGAAGGCCGTCACCCAGTCGCCGGCGTCACCCTTGTTCACGACGCCGAGGTTCCGCGCCGAGCCGGGCCGGCTGGCCGGGCGGCGAGCACCTCCGCTCCTGCCGCCGCCGCCACGCGGGCAACAGCGAGAAGCTCCAAGACATCGGCCGTCATTCGGCAGCGTCCACTTCCGCCGCCGCAGCGCCCGCCAGGGCAACGGCTGCGTCTTCATCATCCGGAGCCGTGCCGCCGGCGGGTTCCAAGACGCCGTCGAGCAATGCCTTGAAGCCGTCCTCGTCCAGTACCCGGATGCCGAGTTGCTCAGCCTTGTCCAGCTTGGAGCCTGCGTTCTCGCCGGCCACGACGTAACTGGTGTTCTTGGAAACCGAGCCCGCCGCTTTGCCGCCCCTGATGATGATGGCTTCCTTGGCTTCGTCCCGGCTCAGGGTGGGCAAGGAGCCTGTCACCACGATGGTGAGGCCTTCCAGGTTCCGCTGGATGCCGGCGTCGCGCTCGTCAACCATGCGCACCCCGGCAGCTGCCCAGCTATCCACGATTTCCTGGTGCCAGTCAACGGCGAACCATTCCTTGAGTGCCGCGGCGATGGTCGGTCCCACCCCGTCAACGTTGGCCAGTTCCTCCTCGGAAGCGGCCCGGATGGCGTCCATGCTCCCGAGGGCCGTGGCCAGGGCGCGGGACGCAGTGGGGCCGACGTGCCGGATGGAAAGGGCAACCAGGACGCGCCAGAGAGGTTGCGTCTTGGCTTTCTCAAGTTCCTTGAACAGTTTCTCGGTGGTGGCGGTGGGTTTGGAGGGGGTCTTGGCGGTGCCTTGGAATAGAAGTAGGGCACCAATTCGAACGTTCCCGTGCCCACGCCTTTGGAGCGCTTCTCGCGGTGGATGCGGACGTCGGCGAGGTCCTCCGGCGTGAGGCTGAACAAGGCCGCCTCGCTGCGCAGGGGCGGAGTTTCCGGTTCCGCAGGCTGGGTGAGTGCGATGGCTGCCTCCCACCCGAGAGCCTCGATGTCGAAGGCTCCCCTGCTCGCGACGTGGAAGACACGCTCGCGCAGCTGGGAGGGGCACGACTTCGCGTTGGGGCAGCGGATATCGACGTCGCCCTCCTTCGCCGGAGCAAGGGGCGTGTGGCAGGAGGGGCATTCCGTGGGCATCACGAACTCGCGCACAGGAGGATCCTGCTGATCGCGCAGCGCCAATACCGGCCCGACGATCTCAGGAATGATGTCTCCGGCCTTCCGGAGAATCACGATGTCGCCGATCATGACGCCCTTGGCCTTGACCACGTCCTGGTTGTGCAGGGTGGCCATCTCCACAGTGGATCCGGCCACTTTGACCGGTTCCATTACCCCGTAGGGAGTGACGCGGCCGGTGCGGCCGACGTTGACTTGGATGTCCAGCAGCTTGGTGTGGACTTCCTCCGGCGGGTATTTGTAGGCAACGGCCCATCGCGGCACGCGCGAGGTGTAACCGAGGGCACGCTGCGTGGCGAAGTCGTCGATTTTGACCACGATGCCGTCGATCTCGTGCAGGAGGTCGTGCCGGTGTTCGCCGAAGTGCTTGATGAAGTCGAGGACCTCCTCGAAGGAGTCCAGGACCTTCAGGTAGGGGCTGACCGGCAAGCCCCATTCCTCCAGCAGCTTGTACGTTTCCGACTGGCTCGTGGAGTCGAGGCCTTCGCGTGCCCCGATGCCGTGGACGAACATCCGCAACGGACGCTTGGCGGTTTCCGCGGGGTCTTTCTGGCGCAGGGAGCCGGCCGCGGCGTTGCGGGGGTTGGCCAACGGCGCCTTGCCGGACTCGATCAGCGCTTCGTTGAATTCGGCGAATGCCTTGGACGGAATGAAGACTTCGCCCCGGATTTCCACCTCGGACGGATATCCGCTGCCGCTGAGCTGGCGCGGGATCTCCTTGATGGTGAGCACGTTGTGGGTGATGTCCTCGCCCGTGGTGCCGTCTCCGCGCGTGGCGGCACGGACCAGCTTGCCATCGCGGTACAGCAGGTTCACTGCCAGGCCGTCGATCTTCAGCTCCGTCAGCCACGCAATGCGGGAAGCCGCCGTGCCCAGCTTTTCGACCGAAGCCTCGGCCTTGCGGACCCACGCTTCCAACTCGTCGAGCGAGAAGACGTCCTCCAGGCTGTACATCCTCTGGAGGTGCTCGACGGCGGCGAAAGCAGCCGACACCTCGCCGCCTACTTCCTGTGTGGGCGAATCGTTGGACACGAGCTCGGGATGCAGGGCCTCGAGCTCCTCGAGGCGGCGGTACAGGGAGTCGAACTCGGCATCCGAAACCGTCGGCGCATCTTCCTGGTAGTACGCGTAGCGGTACTTGCGGACGAGGTCTGCGAGGTTTTCGTACTCTTTCCGTACGGCTTCCGTTGGAACTGCGGTTTCGCTCTCTGCTGTGCTCACGTACCTATCTTGCCGCAAAGCCGCGACAAAATACGGCCCCGGACGGGAAGCAGGGATCACAAGCAGGAATCACAAGCGGGTATCAGTGCGTAAAGCGGTGGCGGCTCCACAAGGCGAAGGCAATGCCTCCGGCCGCCACCAAAAGCACGCCGCCCATGATCGCGATCACGGCGAACATGTCCGAGCCCGGTCCTTTGGTGCCGCTCACCGAGGCAGCTTGCGTGGCCTTGAGCCCGTCCTGGATGGGGTATTCCAATTGGACGATGCCGACGGCGAGGCGCTCGCCGTCGGGCTGTTCGACGGGGTCGCCGGGCTGGAGGCGACAGAAGCCTCCGACGGCGCCACGCTGGGTTCCGGTTCCACGGTCACCTGAGTCATGGGGCCGGTTCGGGCGCGGCGGGCGCGGGCGCCACCGGGCTGGTGCCGGGCCACCGGCACGACGACGGGTGGCTTGGAGGGCGCCGGGTCCACGATTATCGGCTGGGTTGGCGTGGGCTCGGTTGGTGCCGGGTCCGGGGCCGGGGTCGGGGCAGTGGTCGATTGGCTATTCTGAGGAGCCAGAGTGGTCTCGGCATGGGCCGAAAGCAACGGGAAGGCGCACATCACCACGGCCATGGCAATGCCCGCGAGGGCAACGGAGAACGGGCGTCGCACGGCGGCACGGGTCGCGCCGCCAGAGCGCGCTGAGGAGCGTTGGGTCATGTTTACCTCTGCAGGACGGCACGGGCCGCCCGGAGTTGGGTGGTATTGACCGGAATCTTCCTACATAGTCCGGGCATGTCGCAAATCCCGTTCCCTGCAAAGGCCATCAGGAAGAGCCGGTGCCGGTCCTTGCGGCGTCGTTCAACTCGATCCTGGCATCAACCACAATCGCGGTCACATTGTCCCGCCCGCCACTCAGCAACGCCTCGTGGATGAGGGCATCCACCGCGTCCTGGGGCTTCTCAACCGTGCTCAAGATCCGGAACATGTGCTCGTCGCCCAGCTCCCCGGTGAGTCCGTCCGAGCAGATCAGCATCCGATCCCCGTCCTGGATGGGCAGCAACCAGAAGTCCGCTTCGTTTTCGCCCCCTGTGCCGAGGGCGCGGGTCACCACATTGCGGCGCGGATGCACCGTGGCTTCTTCCCGCGTGATGCTTCCGGCCTCCGCGAGTTCCTGGACTTCCGAATGGTCCACGCTGATCTGCCTGAATTCGCCCCCGTTCACCCGATACGTCCGTGAATCGCCGATGTTCATGACCAGCCAATACGGGACGCCCATATGCTCGGCGACGACGACGCCGGTGAGCGTTGTTCCAGCGCGGCCACCCGTGGCATTCCGGATCTGGGAGTCGGCAGCCAGGATGCACCTTTGCAGGGCAACGGCAGTTGCCGAGCGGACTCCCGGCGCCAATTGCGGCATGCTGCCGAGGGTACGCACGCACAACGCGCTGGCAATCTCGCCTGCCTCATGCCCGCCCATGCCGTCAGCCACCGCGAAGACCGGATCCTTTGCGATGAGCGAGTCTTCGTTGAGTTCCCGGCTGAGTCCACGGTCCGTCCCGAAGCCATAGGTCAACGTGAATCCCGGCTCAGGGCGGTTGCTGCGGACGGTGAATTCATCAGTCGAGGACCAGTCCCTTGCCAAGTCCGCGGGCAAGCCGGACGGGAAGGATTTCCCCGAAACCACGAACGTTTTCGGCCGTCTGCGGAACCAGGATGAAACGTTCGTCCTGGCCCAGCGCTGCCGCCGTCATCTCGTCCACGAGGACCGTGCCAGGTTCAGCCAAGGCCGTGAGGCGGGCCGCCAGGTTGACGGTGGGGCCGTAAATATCGCCGAGACGGGAAAGGATCCGTCCCCAGACCATGGCCACGCGGGCTTCCGGGAGGATTTCGTCTTCCGTGAAGGCCTGGGCAAGCGCCAAGGAGATCTCGGCACCAGCGGCCGGCGTCTCGGCGATGTAGAGGACTTCGTCGCCGACGGTCTTGACCAGGCGCCCCCCGCCGATGGAGATGATCTCCGCGCACTTGTTCTCGAAGCGCTGGACCAACTGGGCCAGGGTTTTCTCGTTCATGCGGCGTGACAGGCTCGTGTAGGAGACGAGGTCGGCAAAACCTACGGCGCGCGCCAAAGGCAAAGGAGCGTCGTCTTCATCTCCTTCGCGGCCTGCTTCGCTCGCCTGCAAACCTGCCTCTGCACGGACGGCCAGGCGCTGCACACCGGCGTTCATCTGGCGTCGCCATGAGTACAGCAGGATCTCTTCCATGGCGTCCACAAGGTTGGGCAGTTCATTGACCAGCTGCTTGCGGGCAACGGCATCGGGGATGCCTTGCTGCACCACCATGTCTTCAATCAGCGCCTCGACTTGCCACACCACCATACGGTCGGTCATCTGACCGATGGCGCGCGTCACGGAGATGGCAGCTTCCTCGGTGAGCTTTCCGGCGCGGACCAGGTCGAGGATGGTGGAAAGCGCCGCGAGGTCGCGCTCGGTGAACGCTACATCCTGGTCACCGAAATTCGGGAATCCCAGCGCCCGCCACAGCTTGCGGGCTGACAACAGCGAGACGCCTGCTCCGGCCGCGACTTCGCGCCGCCGGAGTTTGCGTTCGCCGCCCAAGAGCCGCGTTTCCAGCGCTTTGATGGCAAGCCGTTCTGCTGACAATGCGCCGGTGGGCGGGGACACCACGGGGAGGACCCCGTAGGTGCTTGGTCCACGGAAGGTTCGGGCACGGCGTCGGGCTCGTGGTCCATGTACTCAGGCTCCTGCTCGTCAACGCTCATCTCTTCCACCTTCTCTCACATCCCAGGGCAACGCGGCACCAGAGTAGTCAACTGGTCCAACAAAACCGTCAAAGTCGCCATGCTCCGGTACGGCGCCCGGGCCGAACCCGACATTTGTCGGAAGCTCGGCCATGGCATCCAGGATGAAACTTCGAAACTTGCCGACCTCCGGAACATCCGCGAGAACGGCCTCGCCGGGTGCCCGGTATCCAAGGATATATTCCCGGAGCGCAATATCCGTTGGAGCAGCGATTGTTTGATCCCCACGCTGCGCACCGCGGCCAGCGGGACCTGCCAGTCTCCCCGGCGAAGCATTCCGAAACGGGCAACTATCCGGCCGCTTGTCAGGATGTACCGTACGCCGCGCCAGCGGATGAATCGCGGAAGGCTGTAGCCAAGCAGCACGATCGCCACGATGGCCAGGCATGCGGCCACCAACCATTGGGTCCAATCACTCGTGATGACCGGAAGCAACTTACCCGGTCCGCCCTTGACTATCCATGCACAGGCGAAGGCGGCCGCGGCGGGGACCAAGATGAACGCCAGGACGGGACCGAAAAGCGCCCTGGGCTGCTGCCGCGTAATCACGATGACTTGCTCCCCGCGCAGGAGCTCTTTACGCATAACCGCTTTCGGTAGCCCTCAGATGGACGACGTCGCCGGCAGTCACGACGTGCTCGCGGCCACCATGGTCCACCACCAAAAGGGAACCATACTCATCCAACCTGGACGCATGCCCCACCAATTCGTGGTCGCCCGGCAAATGCGCCTTCACTTCTCGTCCCAAGGTGACCATGACAGCTTCAACCCGCTTGTGCAGGGACGAGCCGCCGGCCAATCCCGCGGTGGGGTCGCCGTCGGCATTGCAGAAACTGCGGTAGAGCGCCGCGAAGCGTGACAGGTAGTTCCGCAGAAGCACGGTGCGGTCCGTGGTCGTGGCACCCTCGAGCACAAGGGACGTCGCTGTCGGGACAGGCAACTCATCTTCGCTGAGCGTCACGTTGAGGCCGGTGCCCAGGATCACGGCCGGAACGGATCCATCCCCCATCGGTCCCATCTGGGCCAGGATCCCGGCGATCTTCTTGCCTCGGACCAGGACATCGTTGGGCCACTTGATCTCGGCGGGCAGGCCGGCGGTTTCCAGGAGGGTCTCGCGCAAGGCCAGCGCGCCCAGGAGGGACAGCCAGGAATAGCTCTGGGTGGGAACGGGGAGGCCTTGGGAATTCACGGGACGCAGGACGATCGAAACGGAAATCGCCGAACGTTCGGGAGACTCCCAGTGACGGTCGAGCCGGCCCGGGCCGCCGTCTGGTGCTCGGCGGTAAGGACCGCGAGGTCTGCCCATTCCTTAGGCTCAATGGTCACGGCGCGCAGCAGATCGGCGTTCGTGGAGCCTGTGGTCTCCACGATCTTCAATTGCGAAATACCGGCGGCCGCGAGGAAGTCGGGGTGAAGCAGGGCATCGCGGTCCAGGCCCAAGCGCGGGGCACGTGGTTCGCTGCTGGCAGGCTGTTCGACGTCCATAGACAGAATCCTATCCAGCCAGGCCGGTCCGGGAAGAAGTTGTCCGCTTAGAGGAAGATATCCGGTACCAGCTTCTCCTCCGGGGCACCCAGACTGTAGGGCCTGAAGTCGGATACTCCGGTAGCCCTCAACACCTGTTCGTCCGTATAGAAGTTGCCTGTATTGCTTGCTGAAGCGCCTGAGTCTGCGGACAGGTTCGCCCCGGTCAGGACAGCGTGGGCCGCATCGGCCATGATTTCCGGGCCCCTGGCCGCTTGGACGATCTGTGCCCCGCCGGGCATATTCCGAATGGCGGCAGTGTCGATCAGCGTGCAGGGCCACAGCGAGTTGACCGACACGCCGTCGTTCTTGAGTTCTTCGGCCAGGCCCAGCGTGGTGAGGCTCATGCCGTACTTGGCCATGGTGTAGGCCAGATGCATGCCTGCCCACTTCGGGTCAAGGTTCAGCGGCGGCGAGAGCGTCAGGATGTGGGCGTTGTTCGATGTCCGCAGGGCCGGAAGCGCGAGCTTGGACAGCAGGAAGGTGCCTCGGACGTTGATGTCCTGCATGAGGTCATAGCGTTTCATGTCAATTGCGTCAGTGCGGGAGAGGTCTATCGCCGAGGCGTTGTTGACCACGACGTCGATTCCGCCAAAGTGTTCGACGGCGGCGGCAACCGCCGCGGCAACGTCGCCGTCGTTGCGGACATCACCCACCAGCGGCAGCGCTTGGCCGCCCGCCGCTTCCAGTTGTTCGGCGGCCGTGAAGACCGTTCCTTCAAGCTTGGGGTGTGGCTCCCCGGTCTTGGCCATGATGACGATGTTGGCGCCGTCACGTGCCGCGCGGGTAGCGATTGCCAGGCCGATGCCGCGGCTGCCGCCGGACATCAGAATGGTGCGGCCCTTCAGTGATCCACGTGCCTGGTAGGGAAGGGCAGGGCTTGCAGAAGCATCGTTGCTTGAGGTCATGAGGACACTGTAGCCCAACTATGTTACTGGCGAGTAACATCACTCGATGCTCGACTTGAAGTCGGAAAATTGTAGGGTTTCTACAGCGGTCTGTGGCTTTTGCGTCATTAGACTAGCCAACAGGGCCCGCACTTTGTACGGATGCTACTTAAGAGCGCATGCCTAACAAAGCAGTGCCAGCGTAAATCAGCTACAGAGCCGGAGACATTTGATGAGCCACGATCTGACAACGACAGCGGGAAAGATTGCCGACTTCCGCGACCGCCAGGCCCGTGCAGAACAACCGTCCGGCCCCGAAGCCATCGAAAAGCAACATGCCCGCGGCAAGAACACCGCCCGCGAACGCATCGACATGCTCCTCGATGAAGACTCCTTCGTAGAGTTCGACGCTTTGGCCGTCCACCGCTCCACCGCGTTCGGCATGGAGAAGAAGAAGCCCCTCGGCGACGGCGTCGTCTCGGCTACGGCACCGTCGACGGCCGCCTCGTAGCCATCTACAGCCAGGAATTCAGCGTCTACGGTGGCTCCCTGAGCCAAGTCAACGGCGAGAAGATCGTCAAGGTCCAGGAATTCGCCCTCCGCAACGGTTGCCCGATGGTGGGCATCAACGACGGCGGCGGCGCGCGTATCCAGGAAGGCGTCGCCTCGCTGGCGATGTTCGCTGACATCTTCCGCAACAACGTCCATTCTTCCGGCGTCGTCCCGCAGATTTCCCTCATCATGGGCCCGTGCGCCGGCGGGGCGGCCTACTCCCCCGCCCTCACCGACTACATCGTGATGGTGGACAAGACCTCCCACATGTTCATCACCGGCCCCGACGTCATCAAGACCGTCACCGGCGAAGACGTGGACATGGAAACCCTTGGCGGCGCACGCCAGCACAACGCCACCACCGGTACTGCAACATACCTCGCCAATGACGAAGCCGACGCGATCGAGTTCGTCCGCGAACTCCTGGACTTCCTGCCGTCCAACAACCTGTCCGAGGCGCCCGTCCTGGAGCACGAGCAGGAACTGGAGCTCGACGACGACGACCTCGCCCTCGACACGCTCATCCCGGACTCGGCCAACCAGCCGTACGACATGCGCAAGGTCATCGAGCAGATCGTGGATGACGCCCATTTCCTCGAAATGCAGTCGCTCTACGCCCCCAACGTGATCATCGGCTACGGCCGGGTTGAAGGCCACACGGTCGGGATCGTGGCCAACCAGCCCATGCAGTTCGCGGGCACGCTGGACATCTCGGCTTCGGAAAAGGCCGCCCGCTTTGTCCGCCACTGCGACGCCTTCAACGTCCCCATCATCACCTTGGTGGACGTCCCCGGCTTCCTGCCCGGCAAGGACCAGGAATTCCAAGGCATCATCCGCCGCGGAGCCAAGCTGCTTTACGCCTACGCCGAAGCCACCGTGCCCAAGCTGACGGTCATCACGCGCAAGGCCTACGGCGGAGCGTACATCGTCATGGGTTCCAAGAAGCTCGGCGCGGACCTCAACCTGGCCTGGCCCACGGCGCAAATCGGCGTCATGGGCGCCCAAGGTGCCGTCAACATCCTGTACCGCCGCGATCTTGCCGCGGTCGCCGAGGCCTGTGGCGACGTCGAAGCCAAGCGCGCCGAGATCATCCGCCAGTACGAGGAAGAACTCCTCAACCCCTACCAGGCGGCCGAGCTCGGCTACGTCGACGCCGTCATCGCGCCGTCGGAGACCCGCCTGCAGATCATCAAGGGCCTCCGCGCCCTCCGCGACAAGCGGGCCAGCCTGCCCACCAAGAAGCACGGAAACATCCCCTGTGAGCGTCGAACAGAACCCAGGCTCCGGGCCCGGTTCCACGGACGCGGTGCCCGCCGAGCCCTTGCTTTCGGTGGTCAAGGGAGACCCGACGCCGGAAGAGCTCGCGGCGCTTGCCGCCGTCGTCGCCTCCCTTGGAGCGTCCGAGGAAGCCGAAGCTCCAAAACCGAGCACGCGGCACTGGCTGCGCCGGCAGCAACTGCGCATGGATCCACACCGGGTCCAGGCGCCTGGAAGCGCAGCCGGGGCTGAGTTTTGTGGTCACCCAACCGACTCGCATTTAATGCCGTTTTGAAGGCCCAGAACGACATTAAATGCGAGCAAGTTGGGTTGGCGGCCGGATCTTCTGCAACAACCCTTTCATAAGGCGCCTGGACGCGGTTAGGCTCGTGGGGTGACTACCTCTAACACAGCTCCGGCACGCCTCCAGACTGCCATCGACGCGGTCGCCGATGCCTACACGGACGCCCTTCTTGCCCTCAACCCGAGCCTCGCCACCACCCTCGGCCTGCCCGGACACGAAACCGAATACCAGGATTTCTCGCCCTCAGGCGCCGCGGCCTTCGCCAAGGCAGCACGGGACACCCTCGACGAGCTCGCCACCCTCGAACCCACGGACGCCTCCGACGTCGTCACGCTGGACGCGATGCGGGAACGGCTCGGCCTGGCGATTGAGATCCACGAGTCCGGCTGGGACGCCGCGGACCTGAACAATATCGAATCTCCCGCCCAAACCATCCGCGCGATCTTCGACCTTATGCCCACCGACACGGCCGAACACTGGGAGCACATCGCCGGCCGCGCTGCCAACGTTGCGGAAGCGATCGACGGGTACATCGTTTCCCTTCGCTCGGCGAAGGACGCAGGGAAAGTCTCCGCGGCCCGCCAAGTCAAGATCGTCATCGAACAGACCAGCAAATACGCGGCCGAAGACGGCTTCTTCGCCAAGCTCGCCGCCGAAGCCACCATCGACGGCCAGCCGCTGCCGGCGGAACTGCAGGAAAAGCTCGACGCCGGTGCCGCCGTCGCGCGCTCCGCTTACTTGCGTCTTGCCGCCTTCCTCGAAGCGGAACTTCTGCCCTTTGCTCCCGAAAAGGACGCCGTGGGCCGCGAACGCTACGCACTGGCCTCACGCTTGTTCCTTGGCGCAACCGTGGACCTCGAGGAAACATACGCCTGGGGCGTGCAGGAACTCGAGCGGCTCATTGCCGAACAGGAACAGGTGGCCGAGCAAATCAAGCCCAGCGCGTCCATCGAGGAAGCCAAAGCCATCCTCGACAACGATCCCGCACGGCAAATCAAGGGCACCGACGCCCTCAAAGCCTGGATGCAGGAACTCTCAGACCGGGCAGTGTCCGAATTGGCCGACGTCCACTTCGACATCCCGGACATCATGAAGACGCTCGAATGCCGCATCGCCCCCACGGACGAAGGCGGCATCTACTACACGGGCCCTTCGGACGACTTCTCCCGGCCAGGCCGCATGTGGTGGTCCGTCCCCGCCGGCGAAGACACCTTCACCACCTGGGCCGAAACCACCACAGTGTTCCACGAAGGCGTCCCCGGCCACCACCTCCAGGTGGCCACCGCCGTCTACCGCCGCGAGCTCCTCAACAACTGGCGGCGGAACGTCTGCTGGGTGTCCGGGCACGGCGAAGGCTGGGCACTCTATGCAGAAAAGCTCATGCTCGAGCTCGGCTACCTCAAGGACCCGGGCGACCACATGGGCATGCTGGACATGCAGCGCATGCGCGCGGCCCGCGTGGTGTTCGATATCGGCGTCCACCTCGAGCTGGAAGTTCCGGAACGCTGGGGCAGCGGTACCTGGACCTCGGAGAAGGGCTTCGAATTCCTCAAGGCCAACCTCCCCATCAGCGCGGGCCAGCTCCAGTTCGAATTCACCCGCTACCTCGGATGGCCGGGGCAGGCTCCGTCGTACAAGGTGGGGCAACGGCTGTGGGAAGAAATCCGGGCTGAACTCGAACGCCGCGACGGATTCGACTTGAAGTCCTTCCACACGGATGCCCTGAACATCGGCTCTGTCGGCCTGGATACGCTTCGCCGGGCGCTGCTCGGGTGACCCAACTGACTCGCATTTGTTGTCGTTTTGGAGGCTCATAACGACAACAAATGCGAGTCAGATGGGCTGAGACGTACGAGACATTCCCCACATTCTGTCCGGGAATAACTTCATAAATGGGTGGATTGGCGGCGAATTCGCGGGCCTTTTTTGGGAGTGGGTCGAATGTGAGACCGTAACATTTCTCAACGTCGGGTCGCGGTGGTATTTTTCGGGCCTAGTTTGTTCCGGTGAGCAATTCATCCAACACTTTGACTTCCGCCGGAAAGACTTCGTCCCGGCTTCCCAAGTGGGCAACGTCCTTCGGCGTCCAGATCATCGCGGCCCTCGTGATCGGCCTGGCCCTCGGCCTCCTGGCCAAAGCCACCGGCAGCACCACGAAAGCTCCCAACGGGCTCGGCGCCACGCTGCAGACCATCGGCTCGAGCTACGTCTCGCTGCTGCAGACCGCCGTCGTGCCCTTGATCTTCACAGCCGTGGTGAGCTCCATCGCGAACCTGCGCCAAGTGTCCAATGCCGCGAAATTGGCGTGGAACACTCTGCTCTGGTTCGCCATCACTTCACTCATCGCCGTGACGATCGGCATCGGACTTGGAGTGCTCTTGCAGCCAGGCTCCGGCACCGGCATCACCAAGAAGGCCGAGTACGCCGGAAAGACCGGCGACTGGTGGGCGTTCCTGACAGGTCTTTTCCCCAAGAACTTCCTGGGCCTGGGAGCGAGCACCACCGTCACGGACGGCGTCGCCAGCACGTCGATCACCTTCAACGTGCTGCAGATCCTGGTGATCGCCATCGCCGTCGGCGTCGCAGCCCTCAAGGTGGGCAAGCAGGCCGAACCATTCCTGAACCTCAACGCTTCCGCCCTGGCCGTCATCCAGAAGGTCCTCTGGTGGATCATCCGCATTGCCCCGCTGGGCACCATCGGCCTGATCGGCAACGCAGTGGCCGTCTACGGGTGGGACACCATCGGTTCGCTCGGCAAGTTCACGGTGGCCATCTACGCGGGCCTCGCCCTGGTGCTGTTCGTCGTCTACCCCATCCTGGTCAAGACCCATGGACTGTCCGTCAAGCAGTACTTCTCGGGCGTGTGGCCCGCCGTGCAGTTGGCATTCGTCTCACGTTCCTCGATCGGCACGCTGCCGCTCACGCAGCGCGTCACCGAACGCAACCTGGGCGTCCCCCAGGGTTACGCGTCCTTCGCCGTGCCACTCGGCGCCACCACCAAGATGGACGGTTGCGCCGCCATCTACCCGGCCGTCGCCGCGATCTTCGTTGCCCAGTTCTTCGGCATCAACCTGGACTTCAGCCAGTACTTGCTGATCGTGGTGGTTTCCGTCCTTGGTTCCGCGGCAACGGCAGGCACCACGGGCGCCGTCGTCATGCTCACGCTGACACTTTCCACGCTGGGACTGCCGCTCGCCGGCGTCGGACTCCTCCTGGCGATCGACCCCATCCTGGACATGGGCCGCACGGCCGTCAACGTGGCAGGACAGGCGCTGGTTCCGGCCATCGTCGCCAAGCGGCAGGGAATCCTGGACGAATCGCTCTACAACGCGCCCCGCAAGGGAACGGCATTCGCGGCCGAGGGTGAGTCCCCGGAGGCATCCGAGGAGGCCCGCGAGCTCGCTGGCGCCAAAGCCTAGCGACGGCACATCGTCGCGCGGACAAATCCCCGGGGCCAGTTCAAAATGCCCCGGGGATTTGTCCTTTTAACGGGGTGGATTCTGGATAGGCTCTGTCCATGCTCATAGTCACCTCAAACAAGATTCCGGGCCACAAGATCGACGCCGTCTTCGGCGAAGTCATGGGCCTCACCGTCCGCTCACGGGATATCGGCGCCCAGGTAATGGCCGGCTTCCGTTCCCTCGGCGGCGGCGAGCTGCCCGAAATGACCAAGGCGCTCTATGAGAGCCGCCAGGAAGTCATGGCCCGCATGGTCAACGAGGCACAGCAGCGCGGTGCCAACGCAATCGTCGCGATGCGCTTCGACACGTCCGAGATGGGCGGCAACTGGACCGAAGTGTGCGCCTACGGGACTGCCGTTTTCGCCATTCCCCTGGCCGAAGGCGAGCCAGGCGCCACAGGCCAGTCGATCTACCTCACCAGCGCGGCAGCCCAACAGCCCACCCAGCAATCCACGCAGGCCGCGACGTCGGCCGCGCCCCAGGAACACGAGACCCCACCGGAGATTTAACTTGCCCTGAGTGCAAAGTTGCACTTAGTGTAACTATGTGACGCCTTCCGACACTATCGCCCTCCCGTCGCGCCGCGAACAGAACAAACTGGCCACCCGCCAAGCGATCGCCGACGCGGCCCTCGCCGTGTTGCGCAGCAAGGGGGCCGGCAATTTCACCGTGGAAGACATCGCGGAAGAAGCCGGCGTATCCCGGCGCACCTTCTTCAACTACTTCCCCAGCCTCGAAGCAGCCTTGGCGTCCGTGACCGAAGGCTTCCTGGACCATGCCTTGGAACAGTTCCGATTGCGCCCTTCGGACGAACCCATCCTCGATTCCGCCCGGGCCGCCCTCACGGCGCTGGCTGACCCTATGACGGTTTCCCCCATGGCCGAACTCTTCAGCCTCACCCACGACAACCGTGCCTTGGTGCGTTCCGAACTGGAAGCCTGGGACCACTGCACCACTCAGATCATCGACGCTGCCCGTCGTCGCCTCGGCCCGGATGTCAACGAGCTCTATCTGCGGGCTCTGGCAGGGTCCATCATTTCCTGCGGCAAGGCAGCCATGAGCGTCTGGTTCGAACAACACGGCCCGGATCTATCCGCTGAATCCCTCGCGAGCTTGCGGCAGCACTTGATCGACGCTATCGGCCTGCTCGGTTCAGGCTTCACGGCACCCGCCCTCAAACCCCGTCGGCGCACAGCCCTCAGCCCGCGGCAGACTCCCAACACTCGGCATAACCACACACCGACAGATCGGTTCCGATATGGCACTCCTGCTCTACCGCCTTGGCAAGTTCTCCTACCGTCACCGCTGGCTGGTGATCTCCCTCTGGCTGGCTGTGCTCGTGGCCGTCGGCGGTTCTGCAGCCGCCTTCCACGGCACCATGTCCAACAATTTCCAGATCCCCGGCACTGAGACCCAGCAGATGCTGGACAAACTCAAGAAGGACCTTCCTGCCTCCTCGGGCGGTTCCGCAGGGATCGTCTTCGAAGCCGGCGACGCCGGATTCAACCAAGCCGGCAAGGACGCCATTGCGTCGGCCCTCGCCCAGCTGGAAAAGCTGCCGGATGTGCAGTCCACGGTCAACCCGTTCACGACCCAAGCCGCCTTGGACAAGGCACCGTCCGATCTTGCTGCCGGGGAACAGAAAGCTGCCGCCGGGCAAGCTGAGCTGGACAAGGCGCGGGCCACGCTCGACGCAGGCGATGCCCAACTCAAGGCCGCCGAGCAGCAAATGACCGCCGTCGGTATGCCCGCGGCGCAGATCCAGGCCCAGCTTGCCCCTCAACAGGCCGAACTCCTGGCCGGACGCCAGAAGCTCGATGCCGGCCAGAAGCAAGCCGCCGACGGCGCCGCCACCCTCGCCCTGGCCAAACGCCAAGTGACCGCTTCCCAAGGGATGCGCTTTGTCTCCACGGACGGTAAAGCGGCGATCGCGCAGGTCCAGTTCAAGACCTCGATCAATGGCCTGACCCCGCCGTCCGGCAGCAAGTCCAGGACATTGTCCATGGGGTCTCCTCGGCAGGCGTCACAGCCTTGGCCAGCAAGGAAATCACCGAGGACGTCTCCCAATTGTTCGGTGTCTCCGAAATCATCGGTATCGCCGTCGCGGCCATTGCCCTGATTGTGATGCTGGGAACGCTCGTCGCCGCCGGCCTTCCCCTGCTGATGGCGATCATCGGCGTGGCGGTGGGCGTCGGCGGTACCTTTGCCCTCACCGGCGTCATTGACATGAGTTCCATCTCCCCGATGCTCGCGCTCATGCTGGGACTCGCCGTCGGGATCGACTACTCGCTCTTCATCGTCAACCGCCACCGCGGGCAATTGCTTTCGGGGATGGACGCCGAGGAATCAGTGGCCCTCGCGACCGGCACTTCAGGCAACGCCGTCCTTTTCGCCGGCCTCACCGTCGTCATCGCGCTTGCGGCACTGGTGGTTCCCGGGCTGCCATTCCTTGCGGTCATGGGTCTGTCGGCCGCCGCGACGGTGGCAGTCGCCGTCGTCGTCTCCCTCACTCTGACTCCGGCAGTCCTCTCGCTGGTGGGCCGCAAACTGATCTCTAAGCGGGCCTGGGCCAAGGCAGAGCGGCACAACGCCGAGCCTGACCACGCCTCGGCGGACCGCGCGGCGGACCAGCAGCGAAGCAGCCGTGGTTGGGCGGGCTTGTGACCCGGCATCCGGTGGTCTCGCTGCTTGCCGGCGTCGTGCTGCTCGGGTGCTGGCCCTCCCGGCCTCCCAGCTGCGCCTCGCTTTGCCCGACGGCGGTTCGGAGCCGGTCGATTCGCAAGCGTTCAAGGCGTACGACCTCACCCGGACCAGCTTCGGCGAGGGAATGACCGGTCCCATCGTGGTTGTCGGTACCCTCCCGGACGGGCTCAGCGACGATCAGGCCAAGACGAAGCAGTTCGACGTCGCGGACAAGCTGCGCAGTGTCGACAACGTCGTGGCAGCCGTTCCGGTAGCCCTCAGCCAGGATCACCGCACGGCCGTTTTCCAGGTCATCCCCAAGGACGGCCCCGCGAGCGCCAGCACCGTCCAGGTGGTCTCGGAACTGCGGGGCAAGGGTTCCGAAATCCAGCAGGCCACAGGCGCCACCATCGGATTGACGGGGCAGACGGCCGGCAACATCGACGTCTCCGCGAAGCTCGGTGCCGCCTTGCCGCCGTACTTGGCGATCGTCGTCGGGCTCTCGCTGGTCCTCCTGCTCCTGGTGTTCCGCTCGATCGTCGTCCCGCTGCTCGCCACCGGCGGTTTCCTGCTCTCGCTCGCGGCAGCGTTCGGCGCCGTGGTGGCCGTATACCAGTGGGGCTGGCTGGGCTCCGTGTTCGACGTCGCCAATCCCGGAGCGGTGCTGAGCTTCCTGCCGATCATCCTCATTGGTGTGCTGTTCGGCCTGGCCATGGACTACCAGGTGTTCATCACATCGGGCATGCGCGAATCGTTCATGCATGGCGAGAATGCGAAGCAAGCAGTCCGAAGCGGCTTCAGCCATGCCGCAGCTGTGGTCACGGCCGCCGCCATCATCATGGTCAGCGTGTTCGCCGGCTTCATCTTCAGCCACCTGACCATGGTCCGGCCGCTCGGTTTCGCGATGGCGTTCGGCGTGCTCGTCGATGCGTTCGTGGTGCGGATGACCATTGTCCCGGCCGTGATGTACCTGTTGGGCGAAAAGGCCTGGTGGCTGCCGCGATGGCTGTCCCGGGTCCTGCCCGACGTCGACGTCGAGGGCGCAAACCTGCAGCGCACGACGTCGGCGGGCGGGACCAAGGAGCTGGTCCACTAAGCGTCTGGTTGCCTATCAGCGGGCGTCGGTTCTGTGTCCAGAACCGACGCCCGCTCACCTTTAAGGCCCTTTCCCCAAACGCCCGCTCACCCAAGTGAGCGAGCGTCCGGCCAAACACCCATATAAGTGAGCGAGCGTCGTGGGAAGGCAGCGCGTACTACGCTTGAGCCGTGACCCGATTGATCCTGGCTTCCCAGTCCCCCGCCCGCACCAAGCTCCTCACGGAGGCCGGCATCCACCACGAGGTACTCGTCTCGGACGTGGACGAGGACGCCGTGCAAGCCCGGTACGGCGTCACCGATGCGCATGACACCGCTCTCCTCCTCGCCCGCGCCAAGGCCGAGGCTGTCGCTTCCCTGCCCGACGCCGAGGGGGCCCTGGTGATCGGCTGCGATTCCGTGTTCGAGTTCGACGGCGAATCGCACGGTAAGCCGTACACAGTAGACATTGCCAAGGAACGAATGCTGCGCATGAGCGGCTCCAAGGGCGTCCTCCACACCGGGCACTGGCTCGTGGACTGCCGCGAAACCGCAGCGGACATGAACGACGGCGAGACGGCCGTCGGCACCGGAGCAACGGTCGGTGCGGTGTCCAGCGCAGAGGTCCACTTTGCGGAGATGAGCGAGAAGGACATCGACGCCTACATCGCAACCGGCGAGCCCCTGCACTGCGCCGGTTCGTTCACGATCGACGGCTTGGGCGGGCCTTCATCCGCAAGGTCGACGGCGACCCGCACGCCGTCGTCGGGCTCTCCATCTCGACCCTCCGCGATCTGCTCGGGCAAGCGAACGTCGGGATCACCGAACTCTGGACCCACAACGGCTCCGAAGCGGGCAGCGAATAGCGGCGGTCTGGGTCGCCGGCCCGGCGGCCAATTTCCAGCCTTTGTAGCAACCCTACAAAGACAGACCGTCTCACACACGGAATCCCCCATCAATATGGGCGGAACCCTCAAAATCACGCTAGGCTCCCTGAAGGACAGAAGGAGTCAACTTGTCAGCTAATCCGGCGCAGCCCATTTCCAGCCCTCTCACCAAGGTCTTGATCGCCAACCGAGGCGAAATCGCGGTCCGCATCATCCGCGCAGCCCGGGACGAAGGCATCGCATCCGTGGCCGTCTATGCGGACCCCGACCGCGACGCACTGCACGTCAGGCTGGCAGATGAGGCCTACGCACTGGGCGGCAACACCGCTGCCGAGTCGTACCTCGTGATGGACAAGTTGATCGACGTCGCCAAGCAGTCGGGTGCGGACGCCATCCACCCGGGCTATGGCTTCCTCGCAGAGAACGCCGAGTTTGCCGCCAAGGTCATCGACGCCGGCATCACCTGGATCGGCCCGTCCCGGACGCCATCTCCGCATTGGGCGACAAGGTGCAGGCCCGCCACATCGCCGAAAAGGTCGGCGCCCCTTGGTTCCCGGTACGGCCGACCCGGTCGAGTCCGCTGACGAGATCCTGGCCTTCGCCAAGGAGTTCGGGCTCCCGATCGCCATCAAAGCCGCCTACGGCGGCGGCGGACGCGGCATCAAGGTGGCCCGCACCATCGAGGAAATCCCCGAGCTTTTCGAGTCCGCAGTACGTGAAGCCATTGCCGCCTTCGGCCGCGGCGAGTGCTTCATCGAGCGCTTCCTGGATTCCCCCGCCACGTCGAGACCCAGTGCCTCGCTGACGCCTACGGAAACGTCGTTGTGGTGTCCACTCGCGACTGCTCCCTCCAGCGCCGCAACCAGAAGCTTGTGGAAGAGGCCCCGCGCCGTTCCTGAGCCCGGAGCAGAACGAGCGCCTCTACGAGTCCTCCAAGGCCATCCTGAAAGAGGCAGGCTACCTCGGCGCTGGAACGTGCGAATTCCTGGTGGGCCAGGACGGCATCATCTCGTTCCTCGAAGTCAACACGCGTCTTCAGGTGGAGCACTGCGTTTCGGAGGAAGTCACAGGCCTCGACCTGGTCCGCGAGCAGTTCCGCATCGCCCGTGGCGAGAAACTCGGCTATGGCGATCCCGAGGTCCGCGGCCACTCCTTCGAATTCCGCATCACCGGCGAAGACCCGGGCCGCAACTTCATGCCCGCACCGGGAACCATCAGCACCCTGAAGAACCCGACAGGTCCGGGCATCCGCATCGATTCCGGCGTGGAGCAGGGCGACGTCATCAGCGGGAACTTCGACTCCATGCTGTCGAAGCTGATTGTCACCGGCGCTACCCGCGAACAGGCCCTCCAGCGTTCCCGCCGCGCCCTTGAGGAAATGGTGGTTGAAGGCATCCCCACCGTCATTCCTTTCGACCTCGCAGTGGTGACCGATCCCGCGTTCGCTCCGGCCGAAGGCCCGTTCAAGGTGCACACCCGCTGGATCGAGACCGAGTTCGTCAACAACGTCCCCGCGTGGACGCCTACCGGAACCGGAACAGAAGCCGCCGACGCCGGTGAGCGCCAGCGCGTCGTCGTCGAGGTTGGCGGCAAGCGGCTGGAAGTTGTCCTTCCGGCGACTCTCGGCTCGGTTTCCTCTGTCGCCAACGCGGGCACCAAGGGCGCCAAGGTCAAGAAGCGTTCCCGCTCTGCGGGCGCCACAGCCGCAGTCGCGGGCGGCAACGCCCTCACCTCGCCGATGCAGGGCACCATCGTCAAGGTGGCAGTAGCCGCCGGCGACGTGGTTGCAGAAGGCGATCTGATCGTGGTCCTCGAAGCCATGAAGATGGAACAGCCCCTCACCGCCCACAAAGCCGGCACCATTCATGGCTTGGTGGCAAAGGCAGGCGAGACCGTCTCCGCGGGCGCCGTCATCGCGACAATCGAAGACTAGTCCCCACTGCCCCCCTAGCCTCGCTTCGCTCGGCCAGGGAACCCGGGCAGCGTGGGCCCACCCACTGGCTCCCTAGCCTCGCTTCGCTCGGCCAGGGAACCCGGGCAGCGTGGCCCAATTAAAGAGCTCCGGCCCCGCACCATGGGTGCGGGGCCGGAGCCATTTAACCCGAGCCTGTTAATTCAAGCTCAAGCTACGTTGTTTTCGTAATCCGTGTCCTTGGTTTCCTTGGACAGGAACAGGGCCACGAGCGTCAGTACCGCCATGGCGCTGAGGTAGACACCCACCAGGACCGTGCTGCCCTTGGCCGACTCCCAGAGCCAGACCGCGATGAACGGAGCCACAGCCGCGCCGAGGATGCTGGACATGTTGTAACTGACGGCGGATCCGGTGTATCGGACGTTGGTCGGGAACAGTTCCGGAAGCAGCGCACCCATGGGGCCGAAGGTAAGGCCCATCAGCGAGAAGCCGATGATCAGCAACGCCATGGTGCCAACAAAGCCGCCACTGAACAACGGCACGAAGAGCAAGCCGAATACCAGGATTCCCGCGGTCACGGCCAGGAGCATCTTGCGGCGGCCATACTTTTCGGCCAGCGGACCGGCCACCAGGGTGAAAATGCCGAAGAAGACGACGCCGGCAATCAGCATCCAGAGGAAGTCGTTCCGGCTGAAACCCAGGCCTGGTACGAACGCCGCGGCGGCCGCGTCGGTCATGGGCTTTCCGGCCTTCACCGCAGCGGCTTGGGCGCCCACCAGGGTTGGTTTGGTGCCGTAGGTCAGGGTGAACGTGGTCATGAGGTAGAACAGCACGTACGTCGCAAGCATGATGAAGGTACCGAGGATCAGCGGGCGCCAACTCTTCTTGAACACGCGTCCGATGGGCAGCTTGGCCACTTCGTTGGACTCCAGCACCTTGGTGAATGCGGGAGTTTCAATGAGCTTGAGGCGCACGTAGAGGCCAAGGATCACCATGACGGCGCTGAGCAGGAACGGCACGCGCCAGCCCCAGGCGGCGAAGGCCTCGGGAGTCAAGGTGTAGCTGAAGACCAGGAAGATGATGTTGGCCAGGATGAAGCCGATCGGCGCACCCATCTGCGGGAATGTTCCATAGATGGCGCGTTTATTGGCCGGCGCGTTCTCCGTTGCGAGCAGCGCGGCGCCGCTCCACTCTCCCCCGAGGGCCAGGCCCTGGGCGAACCGCAGCACAACCAACAATGTGGGAGCCAGGAAGGTCCAGCCGGGACCTGTGCCGTGGGGAGGCAACCGATCAGGAACGTGGCGATACCCATGGTCAGGAGGGACGCAACCAGGGTTCCCTTGCGACCGAATTTGTCACCGAAGTGGCCGAAAACTATGGAGCCGAGCGGCCGGGCGACGAAGGCGACACCGAACACCGCGAAGGAGCTCAACAGCTGGGTGGTCTCGTCCGCCGTCGGGAAGAAGAGTTTAGGGAAGACGAGCACAGCTGCCGTGGCGTAAACGTAGAAATCGTAGAACTCGATGGACGTTCCGATGAGGCTGGCGAAGATCACCCGGCCCCGCGAGTTGACCGGCTTGACTGACTCGCTTTCCTTGGATTCAGCGATGGAAGACATGTAGTGGATGCTTTCGTTCACGCCGGCCCGGCGTCGCTGAGCCTGCCGGCAGATTATTGAGAGTTCAATAATAGTTCCCGCTATCCAACAAATGGACAATCAAGTCCAGCATGTGGACGCTTTGGAAAGTCTCACTCTGTGGTCCGCACCACAACAACCTCACCATCGCCTCACGCAGTGGTGACCCCCTCCGATAGGCAAATGTCACAGCACGTTTACAAACCGCGACGGTCCGCGAAACGCGCCGTACCTAACGTGTAAGGACAACGTCCCCACAAAGGAGGCACTCCGTGACAGTTGACCGAAGCACCGAAATCCTCACCAACGAGCAGGCGCCCACCGCCCTCGTCCCCGAGCTTGAACACCGCCCTGGCCGCTGGATTGCCAACTGGGATGCAGAGAACAAGGAGCAGTGGGACGCCGTTGGCCGTTCCATCGCCAAGCGCAACCTGTACTGGTCCATCTTCGCCGAGTTCCTCGGCTTCGTCGTCTGGCAGCTCTGGTCGATCGTCGTCGTCCAGCTCCCGGCAGCAGGCTTCAAGTTCGACACCAACCAGATCTTCTGGCTCATCTCGATCCCCAGCCTGGTCGGTGCCACACTGCGCATCCCGTACACCTTCATGGTCCCGAGATTCGGCGGCCGAAACTGGACCATCGTCTCGGCCCTCCTGCTGCTGATCCCGACGGCGGGCCTCGCCCTCTGTGTCTCAAACCCCGGCACCCCTTCGGCGTCATGCTGCTGGTTGCGGCCTTGCAGGCTTCGGCGGCGGCAACTTCGCCAGCTCGATGGCAAACATCACCTTCTTCTACCCCGCCCGTGAAAAGGGCTGGGCACTGGGCCTGAACGCCGCGGGCGGAAACCTTGGTGCCGCCGTCGCGCAGCTCATCGTTCCGATCGCCGTCACCCTCCTGGCCGCCGGTACGGTCAACCTCCCATGGCCGGCCTCATCTGGATTCCGCTCATCCTCGTCGCCGCGTTCGGCGCCTGGAAGTACATGAACAACCTCACCAGCGCCAAGGGTGACGTCGCAGGCTCCATCGCCGCGCTCAAGGAACCGCACCTGTGGATCATGGCCTTCCTGTACATCGGTACCTTCGGCTCGTTCATCGGCTTCTCCGGAGTCTTCCCCAAGCTCATCAAGGACTACTTCCCGGCCTTCTCCTCCATGCACCTCGGCGCGGTTGTCCTCTCGCTCGCCTTCCTTGGCCCGCTGGTCGGTTCCCTCGCCCGCCCTACGGTGGACGCATGGCTGACCGCATGGGCGGAGCCCGCATGACCGTCACGGCGTTCGCAGCGATGGCCGTCATCACCTTGACCATGATCTGGACCCTTCCGCTCAAGAACTTCTGGCTCTTCCTGGTCCTGTTCCTGTTCCTCTTCACGGCGAGCGGCTTCGGAAACGGCGCGACGTACCGCATGATTCCGGTCATCTTCGCCACCTCCAGCCGCGCAGCGCGCTCCGGTGCGAGCGCCGCCAGCACGGCACGCCTTGCGTCTTCCTCGCTCGGCCTGATCTCGGCGATCGGCGCCTACGGCGGATTCGTCATCCCCCAGGTACTCAATGCATCCAGCGCTTCCGGCTCCTACACCCCGCGTTCTATGGCTTCGTCGGCGCCTACGTGCTGATGCTCATCGTTTGCTGGGTCTGCTACCTCCGGAAGGCCAACCGTACCGCGATGGGACACATCTAATATGCCCAATGGCGCCAACACCCACTGCCCGTATTGTGCGCTGCAGTGCGCCATGACCCTGACCCCGGCGGCGCCTCGGCGCAGCCGGGGTCAGACCCCGCTCCCGCGGCAAAGGCACTTCCGCTCCTGGACGTGTCCGGCCGCGACTTCCCACCAACCGGGGCGGGCTGTGCCGCAAGGGCTGGACATCGGCGTCGTTGTTGAACCACACCGGACGCGTCACGGAACCCATGCTCAAAGGGTCCGACGGCGTCCACCGGCCAGTCACGTGGGACCAGGCACTCATGCTGGTCACCGGCGCCGTCAAGCAGACCCGCGAGCAGTACGGGCCAGACGCCGTCGGCGTGTTCGGCGGCGGCGGACTCACCAATGAGAAGGCCTACCAGTTGGGCAAGTTCGCCCGCTTGGCGCTGGGAACCTCGCGCATCGACTACAACGGACGTTTCTGCATGTCCTCCGCCGCGGCGGCCGGAAACCGCGCGTTCGGTGTGGACCGCGCCTCCCGTTCCCCGTGGAAGACCTCGATTCGGCAAACGTCATTTTCCTTCTCGGCTCCAACGTCGCCGAGACCATGCCACCATTCGTCCAGCACCTGCAGGGCGCGCGCGATTCCGGCGGGTTGATCGTGGCCGATCCCGCCGTTCCGCGACGGCCGCATTCACCGGCGACGGCGGCGGCATCCACTTGCAGCCGACCCCCGGAACGGACCTGGCCCTGCTGTTGGGTATCTCCCACGTGGTGGTCCACGAAGGCCTCGCCGACGCCGAATACCTCAAGGATCGCACCACCGGGTACCCTGCGATAGTTCGTAGCCTCTCCGCTTTCTGGCCGGAGCGCGTCCAGTCAATCACCGGCGTGCCGCCACACTTATCCGGGAAACCGCCCGCCGCCTCGCCGACGGCGCCCGGCGCGGCGGCAGCTACATCCTCACCGGCCGCGGCGTCGAACAGCACGTCGACGGCACGGACACCGCCACCGCCGCGATCAACCTCAGCCTCCTCCTCGGCCTGCCGGGATCCTCCCGCAGCGGCTACGGCACACTGACCGGCCAGGGAAACGGCCAGGGCGGCCGCGAGCACGGCCAAAAGGCCGACCAGCTCCCGGCTACCGCAAGATCACCGATCCCGCCGCCCGCGCCCACGTCGCCAAGGTGTGGGGCGTCGACGAATCACTCATCCCGGCCCCGGTCTTCCCGCCGTGGAGCTGTTGAAGTCTTTGGGACAGCCCGACGGCGTCCGTTGCCTCTTCGTGCACGGCGCCAATGTTGCGGTGTCAGCCCCCGACGCCGGCGCGGTGATCGAGGGCCTGCGGAGCCTGGACTTCCTGGTTGTCTGCGACTTCTTCATGTCCGAGACGGCGCTGGAAGCCGACCTGGTCCTCCCGGTCACCCAGTGGGCCGAGGAAGAAGGTACCCTGACCAACCTCGAGGGCCGCGTGCTCCGCCGTCGTAAGGCGCTCACCCCTCCCCCCGGCGTCCGCAGCGAATTGTGGCTCATGGCCCGGCTCGCCGAATCGCTCGACGCTCCGTCCACGTTCAGCGACGATCCCGAGACCGTGTTCGAGGAGCTCCGGCTCGCCTCGGCGGGCGGCCTGGCCGACTACTCCGGAATCGACTACGCCATGCTGGATCGAGGAGAGGCTGCCTACTGGCCTTATCCCACCGGTAGTTCGGGAACGCCGCGACTCTTCCTCGACGGTTTCGCGCACGCCAGCGGACGCGCGGTGATGGTCCCGGTGGCACCGAGGACGCGGTCCCGGCGATCCGCCGTCGTCGGCTCTGATCCTGACCCGCTGACGCTTGTCACCGGGCGGTTGCTGGAACATTACCAATCGGGCGCCCAGACCCGCCGCGTGGCCGAACTCGCCGCCGCGCAGCCGGAGGCGCTCTTGCAGGTCCACCCCGCGACGGCGGCCGTCAGGGACATCACCGACGGCGACTTTGTCCGGGTCTCCAACGAACGCGGTGAGGTCCTGTGCAGGGTGGAGCTCAGCAACAGCATCCGGACGGACACCGTCTTCCTCCCCTTCCATTTCCCGGGACTGGGCAGCGCCAACCTGCTCACTGAAGCGGTTACGGATCCCATCTCGGGCATGCCGGAGTTCAAGACCAGCACGGTCTGGGTCCGGAAGGCGGCACTACCAAATATCGAATCGGCGTTGGCTGGCCAGTTGGCTGTTCCAGCGGGCGCCGGCTTGTCAACGCAGGTCAAGGAGGCATCGTGAGCGAGCGAATTGTGGTGGTCGGGTTCGGACCGGTCGCGGCCGGCTGGTGGACGAGTTGTTGCCCGCCGTGCGCGGCGGCCTTGTCCAGCTGCTCGTCGTCGGGCAGGAAAGCGAAGCGGCCTACAACCGTGTCATGGTGGCGGATCTCGGCGTGGGTCGTACTACCGCGGCAGCCCTCGCGATGGCGGACGCTGCCGATTTGGCGGCGGACGGCGTCGAAGTCCGGCTGGGTGTCACCGTCAAACGCATCGACCGCGCACGCCAGCAGCTTGTCCTTTCGGACGGGACCACGCCTGGCTACGACCGTTTGGTGTTCGCCACGGGTTCGCGACCCGTCATTCCGAACCTCACGGGTATCAACCCCGACCCTTCACACCCTGTCCTCCCGCCAGGGGTGACCGCCCTCCGGGACCTCCGCGACGCCGCTCAATTGCGCGACGCCGTGACTGCCGGCAAGCGCGTGATCGTGCTCGGTGGCGGTGTACTCGGCCTTGAAACGGCGTTGGCCGCAGCCGAAGAAGGCGCCCTGACCACGGTGGTGCACAACGGTTCCTTCCCGCTGGGCCGCAACATCGACCGCGGCGGTGGAGCCGTTCTCGCGGCGAGCTTGCGCAACAGCGGGATCACCATGGTGGGCAACGCCCGTTCCACGGAGGTGGAGCACAATGGCCCGACGGCATGTTTTCCGCCCTCGTCCTCAACGACGGGTCGCGGATCGAAGGCGACCTTCTTGTCCTTTCCTGCGGCGTGCGCCCCCGGATCGAACTGGCCGAAGGCTGCGGGCTGCCCGCGGCCACCGGCATCCTGGTGGATCACCATTTGCGGACCTATCACGAGCCGCACATGTTCGCCATCGGGGACTGCGCCGAAGTCCGCTGCGCCGATGCCGAGTGCGCCGAATGCCGCACAGCACTTGGCCCCTCCGGGCTTGTGGGACCGGGTTGGCGGCAGGCCGAGTGGCTTGCCGAGTACCTGATCCTTCTTGCCGAAGGCGGCCAGGACGCTGCCGACACCTTGGCACCGATGCCGCAGGAGAAGCCCGGGGTCGTGGTGTTGAAGGCGCGAGGCATCAACCTGGCGGTCGCTGGCGACAACAGCGCTGAGCCGTGGGATGACGAGCTGTTGTCCGTGGGTGTCTCCGAGGGAACGCCCGGCGCCAGGTCGCCCAGTGGGCCGATCCCGAACACGGCCGCTACGTCAAAATGACGACGCGGGGCGGCGCGCTCGAAGGACTCGTCACCGTAGGCATGCCGCGCACGGCCGCGGAGCTGGTGATGCTGTTCGAACGCGGCTCCGAGTTGCCAGCAGACCGTTCACTCCTCCTACGCCTGGACGGGCCGGACCAGCTCGGCTCTTCCGCTTCGAATGATGATCCGCAGCGCACAGTGTGCCGCTGCGCAGGCGTCAGCGGCGCGAGCATCGAGGAAGCCGTGTTGGATGGCTGCTCGTCCGTGCCGGAAGTTTCCAAGGCGACCCGCGCGGGACGGGGTGCGGAGGGTGCCATGGGGACATCAAGGGGATTATCGAGAAGCATTTCCAGGGCGTTGCGGCGTAGGGGTTGCCGCGCCGCGCCACGTGAACAGGCCCTCCCGGTCCCTGTCGGTGAGCTTCGCGGCGTCGAGGAAGGTGTGGAGATCGAATTTTTCCAAGGCATCCCGGAAGGCGCCTTCAGTTGTTGTGCCGTGTTGCCGGCATAGTTCCTCAAGCCTAGGTTCGACGTTGTTTCGCTCGCCTCTGGCCGCCCGCGCATCGCCAAGCCTGACGGTTTCCAGATAGTCATCGACGATGCCTTCGGGGTCTGTGCCGATTGCGTGAAGCAGAGCCATGGCGAGCAGGCCAGTCCGGTCCCTGCCGCCCATGCAATGGAAGAGGACCCCTCCTGCCGGCGCGTTGATCACGGCGGATATAGCGGCGCCGGCCCGTTCGGGCATGGCGGCGAGGTGCGGCTGGAAATACATCGCTGTGCCCACCAGACCGCTGTCCCAGTAGTCGGCCCAGAATTCCTTGTTTTCCAGGCCGTCAAGATCAACGTGGATTGTGGTGAGCCAACTGGGCCGTTCCTTGGTATCCGTGTCCCGTTCGCCTTGCTGACGGAGGTCCACCACAGTGCGGATCCCGGCATCATGGATCTGTTGCCATCCGTTCCCGGTGATCCAATCGACGTTCTCGCTCCGGAACAACACGCCTCGCGGAGTAAGTGCCCCGTCTGCGCGCCGTAGACCACCGAGGTCACGTCCGTTGACCAAGCCTTCAACTCTGAGTGTGCGATCCTTGTTTTCTGTCAGATCCCCCATGTGCCCTAGTAAACCAGAGCGTGCAAGTCGCCCTTCTGGATAATCACCCACGCGCGCATCATTGCAGCTAGGTCACCTCGCGGGCGCGTGGTCGCCTTCTGGTCGATCGGCCCCGGCACATCACACTCTCAAGGCAGGTAACACCGACACGCGCGATCACAAATGGAAGTAGCGGTTCTTGCGTGGTTGTTGGCGTGGGTCGATGTGGGGTGGCTGGATGAACCAGGGCACGCCTGTTTGGACTTGGATGTGCCATTCTTCGTTGTGGATCAGATGGTGGTGGTGGCTGCACAGCAAGACACCATTGTCGACACTGCTTGGTCCACCCCGCGACCAGTACTCGATGTGGTGGGCTTCGCACCACGGGGCCGGCATGGTGCACGAAGGGAACGCGCAGCCTTTGTCCCGGGCGGTAATGGCCTTACGGATGTGCGCCGGGAAGATCCTGGAGGACCGGCCGATGTCCAGCACCTGCCCGTCACCGCCGAGGACGACGGGAATGATGTCGGCGTCGCAGGCGATCTTCCGCAGCGTGGCCGCCGGGACCGGGCCGGTGAACGTAAAGCTCCCCGTGCCGCGTTGCGACCCGCCGGAGCGCCCGGCTTGTCCAGATTGCCCGAGGAACGTGAGCTGCTCCGCGTCTTTCAGCGCTGCCAGGAGCTCCCGGTGATCGATGGTGGCCATGATCTGGGGGCGTTGGCCTCCGGCCGCAGGCAGTGCACCGGTGGCGAGGGCAATCTTGCAGGCGCCCAGCAACCCGTCCAGGAGTTTTTGCGCCCTCGTGCGGCGGTCCAGGGACGCGGCATCATCACCTGAACCACCCGGCAGAGCATCCGCCCGGCCGTCCGTCGGAGCGTTTGCCGGCCCGTCGTCTCCGCCGCCCGCGTCCACCGCATGGTCCCGGGTCCGGGCTCCGCGGATGTGCGGGTCCGGGATTGGTGGCGGTGTTCATGACGGTGAGCAGGTGCTCGTACTGGTCCTGGGTGGCGAAGATTTCCAGATGCTGCAGACCGTGTTTGGGTTTACGTAGGAAAGCGCCCTGGAGGTGGCGCGAGGCTTCTTCGCTGGGTTCGGCACCGTCCTGGTCGATCGCGTCGGTCCAGCGGCGGGCGATCCTGGCCAGGAAATCGGCGTCGTTCTCGGCCGCCGTCATGGTCAGCGCGTGTTCCATGTCCGCGGCTGTCTCCGCGCTGCACAGGGGCCGGACCCGGTCCAGGGCCATCGTAATGGTGGTCGCCGGCCGGGCCGCGATGCTCCCGCAGGCCAGGGCCGCGGCCACTTCCCCATATCGCGGCTGGATCCTTTGACCTGTCGGGGAGCGGCCCGGCAGCAGATCCTCCGCCAGGGCAAGGCGGCGACGGGCCTCCGCCGAGCCGATCCGCAGCAGCGAGCGCAGGTGCTCGCCCGTGTTCCGGAACTCCCGGACCGCGGCCCGGGCGTCACCGGCAGCGAGCCCGCCGCCGTCGACGTCGACCCTGGCCCCGGCTGCTCGACCTTCAGGTTCGGCGCTGCGGGGACCATCGCTGGAACCGCCCTCCCCGGCGTCTGCTCCCCAGCCCGTCGTCCAGCCGGTCCCGCCGGCCGGCTCCTGCTGCCGGACCCGGTGCAACTGCCCCGCGGCGACGAGCTGCAAGTAGTCCAGGGTGCGGGAGAGTTCCTCCACGCCTGAGGCAAACGCGGCGGAGTCCTGCAACCCCAGCGTCCCGACGTCGTCCACAGCCGTCCGTGCCAGCGAGCGCAACGCCGCGAGTGCGCCCTCAAGAACACCCTGCGGACCACCGCGACCGCCGTCGTGACGGCTGTCGCGATCCTCGGGCGGATCCAGCAGAGCGAGCCGACGCGGCCCCGGCATTTGACCCGGCGCCGTCACCATCCGCGGCTCGCGCACCTTATGGAACACGACGAACCCGCCGCCGGGCGCAGCGGCCTGGCGGGTAGTGAGGTGTCCGATCGCTTCCATGCCCGAAGCATCTCAGGAGGCTCTGACAAAATAGCCGACCCACTGATCTGGAACGCACATGCGATCTGGGCCTGACGTGAGCTACAACATCACGTTCCTACCGGCGGCCCTTCAGCAACTGCGCACGCTCCCTCCCGAGGGCCGCCGCCGGGTCCAAGCAGCCATCGAGTTGCTGGCCGAGACTCCGCGCCCACCCGGCGCCAAGAAGCTGGCAGGGCGGGTCGAGTGGCGCGTCCGAACGGGAGATTATCGGGTGCTCTACCGGATCGACGACGGCCGACTCGTCATCGTCGTCCAAAGTGCTTGATCTGGTTTCACGCGACGGAAAATGCCCCACGACACGCGAATTCGCGCGTCGTGGGGCATTTTCTGTGTCGCAGGATCGAATGCGAGCCGAGAGCAAAAGCCCTACATATGCACGTGCAGCCGCCGCGCCGCTTCCGAGATGGAACCGGTCAGCGATGGGTACACCGTGAAGGTGCTTGCGAGGTCGTCGACGTGCAGTTTCTGCTTCACGGCAACGGCGATCGGATAGATGAGCTCGGAGGCGTTCGGACCGATGACGACGCCACCGATCACGGTGCCCGAGCCCTTGCGCGCAATGATCTTCACGAAGCCGTCCTTGGTGTTGCGCATCTTGGCGCGGGCATTGCTCAGCAGGGACAGCATGACCACATCACCCTGGTACTTGCCCGATTCGAGGTCGGCCTCGGAGACGCCCACAGAGGCGATTTCGGGTGAAGTGAAGATGTTGGAAGCCACTTGGTGGAGCTTGATCGGCATGACGGCGTCGCCCAGGAAGTGCGCAACAGCGATGCGGCCCTGCATGGCAGCGACCGAGGCGAGGGCCAGGATTCCGGTGCAGTCACCGGCGGCGTAGATGTTCGGCGCGGTGGTGCGGGAGACGCCGTCGACCTTGATGTGGCCGGACTCAGTGACAGCCACGCCCGCCTCTTCGAGTCCGATTCCGGCCGTGTTGGGGATGGAGCCAACACAGACGAGGCAGTGGCTGCCCGAGACGGTGGTGCCGTCGCCAAGCGTCACCTTAACACCGCCGTCGGTCCTTTCAACGGCCTCCGCGCGTGAGCGGGACAAGACGCGTACGCCGCGGCGCTTGAAGACACCTTCAAGGACCTGGGCCGCGTCTGTGTCCGAGCCGGGCAGGACCTGGTCGCGGCTCGAAATCAGGGTGACGTTCGAGCCAAGGCCGTTGTAGGCCGAAGCGAATTCGGCGCCGGTGACGCCGGAACCGACGACGATCAGGTCTTCCGGAAGTTCCTCGAGGTTGTAGATCTGTGCCCAGTTCAGGATGCGCTCACCGTCGGGCTTTGCCGTGGGCAGTTCGCGGGGGTGGGCGCCGACGGCGAGAAGAATGGCATCGGCGGTAATTGTCTTGACACCCTCCGAGGTAATGACCTCGATGGTGTGGTTGTCCAGGAGTTTTCCGGAGCCCATCAGGATCTCCACGCCAAGGTGCTCAAGGCCCACCCGGATGTCGTCCGACTGCTCCCGCGCGAGGTGCAGGACACGGTCGTTGATGTGGCCCAGGTCCGCGCGCATGCCCGGCGCCACATCGCTGCCGTCGACGGCGAACTTGACTCCCAGCTCCCCCGCCTCGCCGACGCGCGTCATGAGATCCGCCGTCGCGATCAGGGTTTTGGAGGGTACGACGTCGGTGAGGACGGCTGAGCCGCCGAGTCCGGCGCGCTCGATGAGGGTTACCCTCGCTCCCAAGTGCGCAGCCACCATGGCCGCTTCATATCCGCCTGGACCTCCGCCCAGGATCGCGATTCGTGGTGAGCTGAAGTCAGGATGCATGGTCACAATGTTCCATTCTCACTTAATGCGGGCGGACCTGCCACTAAGCCCCACCTGAGAACGCCTGTAGAGGCCGCTTACCTGCCCAACTCCGCCCTGTTCAACAGCGCGCGCGGCACTGTAGTTTGTACCAGTGAGTAACACAGAGCTGATGAATACAGACCCCTTCGAGGCCGCCAAAGCTGCGGCCGACTACATCGCGGCCGAGACCGGCGTCGAATCCCACGACGTCGCACTCGTACTCGGCTCAGGCTGGGGCGCCGCTGCGGATCTCATAGGCGAAACAACGGCGACCCTCACGGCGTCGGAAGTTCCCGGCTTCCACGCTCCTGCCGTTGAGGGGCATGTGGGCACCATCCGCTCGGTCCTGACCAAGGAAGGCAAGCGGGCCCTCGTTCTCGGCGCGCGTACCCACTACTACGAAGGCAAAGGCGTCCGCGCTGTAGTCCACGGCGTACGCACAGCCGCGGCAGCCGGATGCCAGACCCTGGTGGTGACCAACGGCTGCGGTGGCCTGAACGAAGCCTGGACCCCGGCACACCCGTGCTGATCAGCGACCACATCAACCTGACGGCGGCTTCTCCCCTTGAAGGCGCCACGTTCGTGGACCTCACGGACCTGTACTCCTCGCGCATCCGCGGACTGGCCCGCGAAGTGGATCCGACGCTCGACGAAGGCGTCTACGCCCAGTTCACCGGCCCGCACTACGAAACTCCGGCCGAGGTCCAATACGCCAAGCGAATCGGCGCGGACTTGGTGGGCATGTCCACCGCTCTGGAAGCCATCGCCGCCCGGCACGCAGGCATGGAGGTCTTCGGCATCTCCCTCGTGACCAACCTCGCCGCAGGCATCAGCCCGGTACCGCTCAGCCACCAGGAAGTCATCGAGGCGGGCCAGACGGCGGGCGCACGCATTTCGCGCCTCCTGGCGGACATCATCGCCAAGCTTTGATCGAATAGCCGGGAGCCCAGGCTCCCGGCTATTCCGGAGTTCGTAGCGCAGTAGAATTTGAGTGATTCTCCGCCCTAAGCGCTCGAACCGGAAGGACCGCCGATCATGACATCCGCGCCTTTCCGGTTCTTGCGGACCAGCCTGGTCGGCTCGATCATTCTTGGATTGGCCGCGGGTGGGCACCTTGCCGGCGGCGGAAACCTTCCGGCACCAGGCATTTTGACGGCGCTCTGTGCCCTGACAATCCTCCCTGTCGCCATCCTGACGCGCGCCCGGCTTTCGCTTCCCGTCGTCGCAGGGCTGCTGGGAGCCGGACAGCTCTGCCTTCACTGGGCATTCTGCGCCCTGTCCGGAACGTCCACCGCGGCATCTTTGCAGTCCGGGCATGCAGGACATGTTCCCTCGGCGTCAACCCCGGAAACCGTAAGCGCCATCGCCTCAGCCCACGCTGGCGCCAGCGACTGGCACATGCTCGGGGCGCACTTAGTCGCAACCCTGGGCACGGCCCTGGTCCTCGCGCGCGGCGAACAAGCATTGTGGGCACTGGCAGCGTGGCTGCGGCCGCTGGTCCAACTGCCTGCTCCAACAGCGATTCAGCCACTCCGAACCTCTGCTCCGTGCCCGACCCGGTTGTGCATCCACGCAGCCTTCCCGGCCTTCGGCTTCCTTCCCTGCGCGGCCCGCCAGCCCTGATGCCGCCGTCTGAGACTCTCCCTTTCACATATAGCCAGGGACAGGCGGCACCTCGCTGCCTTCACCGGTCCGGACCTCCGTCCGCCCGGTCCCCAAACCGCATTTCCTTTGTGAAAGGGCATCATTGCCATGAAGACCTCCTCCCGCCGTACCCTCAAAACCGCCTGCGCCGCGACGATGGCCGCCGGGCTGCTCGCCTTCGGCATCTCCGCAGCGTCCGCACACGTCAACGTCAATCCCGACGACCCCGCAGCAGGCGGCTACACCCACCTGACCTTCAACGTTCCCAACGAGTCCCCGACGGCCAAGACCAACAAGCTCGAAGTATCACTCCCCACGGATACGCCCTTCAACTCTGTGTCCGTGAAGCCGGTCGAGGGCTGGACGGCCGAGCTCGTCACCACCACCCTGCCAAAACCCGTCACGGTTGGAGGGGCAACGGTGACCAAGGCGGTCAGTTCGGTCGTCTGGACCGCGGACGCCGCACACCAGATCGGGCAGAACGAATACCAGGCGTTCTCGATCTCGGTGGGTGTACTCCCCGACGCCGGCACCACCGTGACGCTGCCAGCCACACAGAGCTACACCGACGGCACGGTGGTGAAGTGGGACGAGAAGACCGTTGAGGGGCAGCCTGAACCGGAGCACCCGGCTCCCTCGTTCGTCACCACCGCGAGCGACGCAGCCGCATCGGCGGCTCCCACGTCCTCCCCGTCCGTGACCCCGGCGCCGTCGGCCGCGGCATCGACGACATCCAGCGACGCAGGATCCACGGCTGGCTGGTTCGGACTCGCGGCCGGCCTCATCGGCCTGGCCGCGGGCGTCACCGCCTTGGTGCGAACCCGCTCCACGAAGGCCAAATAGCCCCCCCTCGAACGAGCGAACTGCCCGCGCCGGACCCCGGCGCGGGCAGTTTTGTATCCCGCTCCAGCCGGACCACGAATCCCACCAACGACAGCCGTCCCCAGGCAATTTTCCGACTCCTGTCAAGTCAATTCGCCCCGCGTTAATGGCATGTGAACTTTTCGAATAAATCAGATTTATTCAGAAACATTTGACCCGCCGCGCTTTCCATGGCACGCGCGCGGTGTAAAAATGTAAACGCTTGCGCACATATGTCTGACATGTGCTCCAGAGCCCGGAACGGCACTCGAAACACGGCTTGCAACCGCATCAAGCGCACGTCAAGCTTTGAACGGTCCCGGCAAGTCGACGTGCCGGACCGAAGGATGGGGGCTTCCTAAGAATCCCCGTCCACCCGACACGATGGCGTTCCCGACGACGCCATTGGTGTTACGGGAACGCCGGAGTGCGGACCAGGCCTTGCGCCAATTCCACGTAGTCCAACCTCCGCGAGAAGAGCAAGCATGAAATCTCACTCAACCCCCAACAGGCCACGCCGACGCCTGCGGTCTGTAGCCGCTTTTGCGGCCGCTGCCAGTGTGGCCGCGACGGTGCTCATGGCATCCCCGGCAGCCCAGGCAAACCTGCCTGCCGACAAGCCGGCCACCACAATGCCGGCTCCCACGCCGGGATTCCCGCTTCCGACGGTCCACACGCAACAAGCCTTTGATCCCGCCGCAAACTTCACGTCCAAGTGGACGCGGGCGGATGCCAAGCAGATCATGGCCCAGAGCAACCCGAACGTGACCGCCGGCCAGAACTCCATGAGCCCCAACGTCACCATGCCGGAGATCCCGAAGGACTTCCCGGCCATGAACGACGACGTGTGGGTCTGGGACACGTGGTCCCTGACCGACCAGAACGCCAACCAGATCAGCTACAAGGGCTGGGATGTCATCTTCTCCCTCGTCGCCGATCGCCACGCGGGTTACGGCTTCGACCAGCGCCACTGGAACGCCCGCATCGGCTACTTCTTCCGCAAGACCAACGCAGACCCGCGAAGGACAAGTGGAACTACGGCGGACACCTGTTCCTGGACAACACCTCCATCGGCAACACCGAATGGTCCGGTTCCACGCGCCTCATGCAGGGTGACCACGTCAACGTGTTCTACACGGCCACCACGTTCTACGACCGTGCAGAGCGCAACGCGGGCGGAGGCGGGATCGCTCCGGACGCAGTCATTGCCAAGGCCCTCGGCAACATCCACGCCGACCAGAACGGCGTGACCTTCGACGGCTTCCAGCACACCAAGCTGCTCGAACCGGACGGAAAGCTGTACCAGACCAAGGCCCAGAACGCCGGCTTCGCCTTCCGTGACCCGTACACGTTCGAAGACCCGGCCCACCCGGGCCAGACCTTCATGGTCTTTGAGGGCAACACCGCCGGAAACCGCGGCTCCTACAAGTGCACCGATGCTGATCTCGGTTACCAGGCAGGCGATCCCCACGCCGAAAACACCAACACGGTCAACACCACCACCGGTTCCTGGTTCCAGACCGCGAGCGTGGGCCTGGCCGTCGCAGACAACAAGGACCTGACCCAGTGGCACTTCCTGCCGCCGATCCTGTCCGCCAACTGCGTCAACGACCAGACCGAGCGCCCTCAGATCTTCATCCAGAATGAAAACGGCAAGAACAAGTACTACCTGTTCACGATCAGCCACCAGTTCACCTACGCCGATGGCATGCGTGGTCCCGACGGCGTCTACGGCTTTGTTGGCAACGGTGTCCGTTCGGACTTCCAGCCGGTGAACAACTCGGGCCTCGCGCTCGGCTCGCCGACCGACTTGAACCTGCCGGCGAACAACCCGAGCGGCACCCAGTCTGCACAGCAGAACGGCCGTCAGTTCCAGGCCTACTCGCACTATGTGCAGCCGGGCGGCCTGGTGCAGTCCTTCATCGACAACGTTGACGGAGTCCGTGGAGGATCCCTCTCCCCCACGGTAAAGATCAACTTCGCCGGTGGCGTCACGCAGGTTGACCGCAGCTTCGGCAAGAACGGCCTCGGCCCGTTCGGCTACCTCCCCACCAACGTCCGCGTCGGCGGGGAAGGCCTCTACAAGTAGGCCACAGGCAAAGACAGCCGGGCAGGCAGGGGTTTCGCTGCCTGCCCGGCAACATGGGGCGCCCGGTTCACCCCGGGCGCCCTGCTCCACAACCCAGGAAGTCCCATGCTCCACTCTCCCCAACGCCCGTTCCGGCCCGCTCGCAAGGCGGCACTCGCCGTCGTCGCCGCCGTCATCGCAATGTTCGCGAGTTCCTGCACCCCGACGCCGGACGCGTCGCCATCCGCCGGCGGCACCACCGGCGGCACCGCCGTCGGGATGGCTGCCCCCGCACCATCCGAATCGGACCCTTGGCGGCCTGCCGCTCACCTCACGGCGTCGCAAAACTGGATCAACGATCCCAACGGGCTTGTCTACGAAAACGGCACCTATCACGCGTTCTACCAGCACAATCCGCACGGCAACTTCTGGGGAGACATGTCGTGGGGCCATTCCACCAGCACGGATCTGGTGCACTGGACCCAGAAACCGGTAGCCATGGAAGGCTCCGCCAGTGAGGAAATCTTTTCCGGCGCCATCGTTCCGGACACCAAGAACGCCTCCGGCCTGGGCAGCGCTGAAAACCCGCCGCTGGTAGCCCTCTACACCAGCTCGTACGGCGACGGCGGGGCGCTGCCCAAGGGCAGCCAGGCCCAGTCCGTGGCCTACAGCCTGGACCACGGGACGTCCTGGACCAAGTACAAAGGCAACCCGGTGCTTAGCTTGCAGCCGGCGTCGAACAACTTCCGGGATCCGAAGATCACCTGGTACGAGCCCGGCAAATACTGGGTCATGACCACTGTGGTTGCTGACGCCCAGGTGGTGAAACTCTTCAAATCCACCGACCTGCTGCACTGGACCTTCCTCAGCGACTTCTCGGGAGTGGGCGCCCAGGGCGGGCTCTGGGAAGTTCCCGAGCTGCTCCAGATGGACGTCGACGGCGGCAACGGCCTGAAGAAGTGGGTCATGATCCTGAGCATCAACCCGGGAGGCATCGCAGGAGGCTCCGGCATGCAGTACTTCGTGGGCAATTTCGACGGCACACGGTTCACGGCGGAAAACGCGGCAAAGCCGGGCGACCCGCTGACGGAATCGCAATGGCTTGACCATGGCGCGGACTTCTATGCGGCCAACACCATCACCGGGCTCCTGGAGGAAAGCCGGTGCTTCTCGGCTGGATGGGGAACTGGGACTATGCGCAATCCGTCCCGAGCACGCCATGGCGCGGGTCAATGGCCATCCCCCGCCAGCTCACCCTCGCAGCCACAGGAAGCCGTTTCGAGCTCCATTCGAGCATCGCCCAGGCTGCCGCGGATGCGCTCACGGACACCAAGACCAGTGAAGTACATGGCAAAAACCTCACCGTCACCGATTCAACGGAACCCCTCGGCGGCGATTTCGGAACCCGAACCCAGCTGATCGACGCCGAAATGGACGTTGCGGGCGCCTCCGAGGCCGGATTGGTACTGCGGGCTTCGGCGGACGGGAAGGCAGGCCTCCGGATCTCGTACAACCGCGCAAGCCAGACCCTCAAAGTGGACCGCTCTGCAGCCGGGACCTCCAACTTCTCGCCGAAATTCAGCCCTACCACCAAGCCTCCGTGCCCCTGAAGGACGGCAAGGTCCGTCTCCGCATCCTCTTGGATTCCTCGTCGGTGGAGGTCTTCACCCAAGACGGCTCGGTAGTCATTTCGGACATCTTCTTCCCGCAATGGGGAACACGGGTGCGGCAGCGTTCAGTGCAGGCGGCCCGGCGAGCTTCGTCCTCACCACCACGCGGCAGCGACCCTGACGCCAGGGGCCCACCTGACTCGCATTAGTTGTCGTTTAGACGCCTCATAACGACAACTAATGCGAGTCAGTTGGGTGGCGTGGGCCGGACTGTGACGGCTGACATAGCCGGTGACCTCGGCATTCATTCCCTTTGACGATAGCTTTATCCCTATGACATCGAGCGATGCCGAATTTGAAAAGCTGATATCCGACGCCGGCGAGTGGGCTGCCCAGGACCCGGACCCGGTCACTGCGGCAGCGCTGTCCGAGCTGGCCGGACTCGCCTCCAATGGCGTCGCCGCGGCCCGTCAACAGCTTGAAGACAGCTTCAGCGGAACGCTGCAGTTCGGTACCGCTGGGCTCCGTGCCGCCCTCGGTCCTGGTCCCAACAGGATGAACCGCGTAGTGGTGCGCCGGGCAGCGGCAGGTTTGGCGGCCTTCCTCAAGGACGCCGTTGAGGCGGCTGCCCGGGAACGCGGCCGCGCGCCGTCGTCGGCTATGACGCTAGGCACAACTCGGACGTCTTCGCACGGGAGTCCGCAGCCATCTTCACGGCCGCGGGAATCGAGACCTTCCTGATGCCTTCGGCGCTTCCCACCCCGTTGCTGGCTTACGCGGTCCGTTCGCTTGATTGCGACGGCGGTGTCATGGTCACAGCGAGCCATAACCCGCCGCAGGACAACGGTTACAAGGTGTACTTGGGTGGCCGGGCCGTGGAGGAAAGCGGCCGGGGTTCCCAGATCGTGGCACCCTACGATTCGCAGATCGCGGCAAGCATCGAAGCCGTGGGCCCTTTGGATTCCATCCAACTGGCCGAGTCCGGCTGGACTGAACTGCCCGCTTCCATCACCGGGGAGTATGAGGCCGCGATGGCCGGCCTCGCCGACGTCGAGAATTTCCCGGCCCGTGGACTGAAGATCGTTTTGACCCCATGCATGGCGTGGGTGGTGAGACTGCGGTGTCTGTGCTGAATGCGGCAGGCTTCACCGACGTCTCACTCGTGGAAGAGCAAGCAGAACCGGATCCGGACTTCCCCACCGTCAGTTTTCCGAACCCTGAAGAGCCCGGCGCACTGGACCTGGCTTTGGCGGCAGCGGCGCGTTTGGGTGCCGATATCGTGCTGGCCAACGACCCCGACGCCGACCGCGCGGCCGTAGCGGCACAGGACCCGGATACGGGTGCTTGGCGGATGTTGCGGGGCGACGAAGTGGGCGCCCTACTTGGGCGCACGTGGTGGCCCGGCACGCCGCGGATGTGCGGCAAGGCGATGCGACACGAGGCGTTTTCGCCAACTCAATCGTCTCGTCCCGGCTGCTTTCCCGCATCGCGGCGGCGGCCGGCTTCGCCCACGAGGAAACGCTCACGGGATTCAAGTGGATTTCCCGGGTGCCGGGACTTGTGTACGGCTACGAGGAAGCCCTGGGCTACTGCGTTGCACCCGAACTCGTCAGGGACAAGGACGGCATTTCCGCCTCCTTGCTCATCGCCGAACTAGCGGCGGCGGCCAAGGCCGAAGGAAAGACGATCTTCGACACCCTGGACGAAATCTACCTGGTGCATGGCTTGCATGCGAGCGACCAGCTCAGCATCCGGGTGGCGGACCTTGGTTTGCTGGACGCCATGATGAACCGGCTCCGGTCCGATCCGCCGGAGTCCTTTGGCGGTTCCGCCATCGAGACCTTTGTGGATTTGGCCCAGGGAAGCGAGCAACTGCCGCCGACGGACGGCCTCCTCTACCTGACCAAGGACCTAAGCCGCGTCATCATCCGGCCCAGTGGCACCGAGCCAAAGCTCAAGTGCTACCTGGAGGTCATCAAGTCGGTCGGTTCGGCGGCGGAACTCGCCGAAACCCGGCACGCCGCGCGGACCACTTTGGACCACATTCTTGCCGATGTCCGCGAGGCGCTCGGGCTCTGAGCGCTTCGGCTCCACGACGGACGACGGCGGTGCGCGGCTGGGGGCTCCGGGCTACAGTTCGACTTCGATGAAGCCGTCAACCATGCGGGTCCTGAATGCCGGAAGCCGGAGCCCGGGGTTGGAATAGCACTCACCGGTCTGCAGGTCGTAGACCTCCTTGTGCAACGGCGAGGCGATAGTGGGGCGTGATCCCCGGGAGCCGGTGATCCCCGGGCCATGACATTGGCCAGGGTTGCAGGGTCCTGCTGGGCGACTGCGTAGACATTGTCGGCATCGAGGCGGAAGAGCGCCACCTGCACGCCGTCGATCAACGCCGCCTCGCCCCAAGCCGGTTCCAGCTCGTCCAACGGGCATACACGATGCCAGCCGGACTCGGTCGGCGCGCTCGTCAGTTGTTCTTCCCGTTCCAGAATGACGGTCATGCCAACCCCTCTCGCTATGCCTGCAGCCGGACAAATGCTGTCCTTTCCTTCAGGCCGTGGCCGCCGAGCGGCCATATCTTCAAGGTAGGCGGGGAGTGTTTCACTCGAATGCAGTCAATGTGTCGGGTGCGTAAAAGAGACCTCACGGGTCCCGACATCCAATCGTGACCCAGAAGTTAAGATCACGAAACAAAAGGGAAACTGAGGAGAAACTGCCCGTCCGTAGTCTGAAGTGACAAGTTGCGGAGCACGTTCTGCGGCGTATGCGAAAGGCCACCAGTGACCGGACACACTTCCACCCCAGAAAACCAGCGCCGTATTGTTGTCGCCGGCGGAGGCCCTGCGGCCCACCGTTTTGCCGATGCCATGCATACCCGCGGTCTCGAGGGCTGGCACGTCACGGTCCTGACCGAGGAAGCGCACGTTCCGTATGACCGGGTCACCCTGAGCAAGGCGCTGACCGATGTGGACTATGACCTCACCTTGGGCGACATGTCCATGTGGGAGCACGAATCCATCTCCCTGCGCACTGGCGAGCGGGTGGTCAAGATCAACCCCGAAGCCAAATCCGTGGAAACCGCGGCCGGCAACACTTACGACTACGACCACCTGGTGGTGGCCACCGGCTCGGACGCGGCACAGCTCCCTTCCCCGGCGGCGAGCTCGCCCATGTCTACCGCACCCTCGACGACGTCTGGGCCATCAACAAGGCCATCGCCGAACTCACGGAGAAGCTTGGCCGGACCGTCAGGACCGTGACCATCGGCGGCGGCCTCCTCGGCTTGGAAGCAGCGGCGGGCACCATGGAGTTGGGCGCGCAGGCCACCGTCATCAACGGTTCACGCTGGCTCATGAACGCCCAGCTGGACGAGGGAGCCGGCCAGGCACTGGGCCGGCTGGTCACCGCCAAGGGACTCGAAGTCCTGACGGGAACCTACCCCGCCGAAGTATTGTCCGACGACGGCCAGGTCACCGGCGTCCTCATGAAGGACGGCCGCGTCATCCCCGCCGACATGGTTATCGCGTCCATCGGCATCCGCCCCCGCGATGAACTGTTCCGCGAACGGAAGGCGCCGCGGACGGCCCCACCGTTGAACGGCTGTTCGAACTCGGCAAGAAGGGCGGCGTGGTCATCAACGACCATTGCGCCACCCCGGTCCCCGGCATTTGGGCCATCGGCGAAGTCGCGAACTTCGATGGCATGTGCCTGGGGCTCGTGGCTCCGGCGAACACCATGGCTGAGATCGTGGCCGACCGGCTGCACGGCGGCCAAGCGACGTTCCCGGGTTTCGACACCGCGACCAAGCTCAAGCTCTCCGGTGTGGACGTGGCCAGCTTCGGCGACGCGTTCGCCACAACCGAGCACTCCCTGGAGATCGTGTACGCCGACCCCGCCCGCGGCGTCTACCAGAAGATCGTCACCACCGACGATGCCAAGACCCTGCTCGGCGGGATCTTCGTTGGCGACGCCACCCCCTACATGAGCCTGCGCCCCTGCTCGGCCGCGAACTCCCTGCCGAACCAGGCGCTTACCTCACCGCTGCGGGCGGCGGGGACGCCCCGAGACCGAACTGCCGGACGACGCGATCCTCTGCTCCTGCAACAACGTCGCCGCAGGCAGCGTCCGCGATGCCATCAACGGCTGCGGTTCCTGCGAGGGCAACGCCCCCGTCCAGGAACTCGGCGAACTAAAGACATGTTCGCGGGCCGGCACCCAGTGCGGCTCCTGCGTCCCGATGCTCAAGAAACTCCTCGAAGGGGAACTGAAGAAGTCCGGCATCGAAGTCTCCAAGGCCCTGTGCGAGCACTTCAGCCTCTCCCGCCAGGAACTCTTCGACGCCATCCGCGTGCTGGAGCTGACCTCCTTCGAGGACATCCTTGCCAAATACGGCACCGGCGCAGGCTGCGATATCTGCAAGCCGACGATCGCCTCCATCCTCGCCTCCCAGAACAGTGAATACGTGCTCGGTGCCGGGCGCGGTACCCTGCAGGACACCAACGACCGCGCACTGGCCAACATGCAAAAGGACGGCACCTACTCGGTGGTCCCCGCATCGCCGGCGGCGAAATCACGCCGAAGGGCCTGGGTGTCATTGCCCGCGTTGCCGAGAAGTACGGCCTCTACACGAAGATCACCGGCGGGCAACGGATCGACATGTTCGGCGCCCGCCTCGAACAACTCCCGGAGATCTGGAAGGAACTCGTCGACGCCGGCTTCGAGTCCGGCCAGGCGTACGGCAAGAGCCTGCGCACCGTGAAATCCTGCGTCGGCTCCACCTGGTGCCGCTTCGGCGTCCAGGACTCCGTCGCCATGGCCATCAACCTGGAACTGCGCTACCGCGGCCTGCGCAGCCCGCACAAACTCAAAATGGGCGTTTCCGGCTGCGCCCGCGAATGCGCCGAAGCCCGCGGCAAGGACGTCGGCGTCATCGCCACCGACAAGGGCTGGAACCTTTACGTCGGCGGCAACGGCGGCTTCCTGCCCGCCCACGCCCAGCTCCTCGCCCAGGACCTGGACGACGACACCCTGATCAAATACATCGACCGCTACCTCATGTACTACATCCGCACCGCCGACCGCCTCCAGCGCACCGCCCGCTGGCAGGAAGAACTCGACGGCGGCCTCAAACACATCGAAGACGTCATCATCCACGACTCCCTTGGCATCGCGGACGACCTCGAAGCCGCCATGGCCCGGCACATCGACACCTACCAGGACGAATGGGCAGAGACCCTCAAGGACCCCGAACGCCTGCGCCGCTTCCGTTCCTTCGTGAACGCACCCGACCAGAAAGACGAGGCCATCGCCTTCGTCCCTGAACGCGGCCAAATCCGCCCCGCCACCAACGAGGAAAAGGGCGGCGTCCTCATCGCCAGCACGATCCCCGTTCGCGGCCAGGGCTAAGGAGCACAAACCATGCAGCTCACCATCGACCTCACAGGCCGCGACGTTCTGGTCACAGGCTCGGCCCACGCCGCGCGGCAAGCCGTACGGCGCTTCGAAGCCGCGGGCGCCGTCGTCCATCGGCTCAGCACTCCCGACGGCGCCGACTCTGACGGCCCGCTGCCCGAACGCCCTTCCTGGTCGCGGTCGTCGACGACGGCCAGCCCGGCTGGGAGCCCTTGCTCGCACGCTGCCGGGAAGCGGGGATCCCCGTCGCCAGCGAACCGGCTGCTGGCGAGTCCGGGCACGTCACCCTGGTCGGCGGCGGTCCCGGCACCCTCGAGTTGCTGACCATAGGCGCGGTCAACGCGCTGCGGGACGCCGACGTCGTCTTCTACGACCGGCTCGCCCCCTACGCGGAACTGGCGCGACTGACGTCGGCGGAACTGGTGGACGTCGGCAAACGCCCCGGGCACCACAAGGTCGCCCAATGCGACATCGAAAAGCTCATGGTGGACGCCGCGTTGACCGGCAAGAACGTAGTCCGGCTCAAAGGCGGCGACCCTTATGTATTCGGCCGTGGCGGCGAAGAAGTCAGCGCCTGCGTGCAGGCTGGGGTCCCGGTCCGCGTCATCTCGGGCGTCACGAGCGCCATCTCGGTCCCGGCGGCCGCGGGCATTCCCGTCACTCACCGCGAGGTCAGCCACATGTTCACCGTGGTTTCCGGCCATGCACCGCTGACCGAGAAGGAACACACGCACCTGGCCGGACTCGGCGGGACCATCGTGGTCCTCATGGGCATCGGCACCCTCCCCCAACTCGCTGCCGGGCTAAGGCGGGCCGGGATGGATCCCGCGATGCCCATAGCCGTCGTCGAACGCGGCTACCGCCCCGGGCAGCGCACCACCATCGCCGAACTCGGCACCATCGAAACCGCGGCCGCAGGCTGCACCAACCCGGCCGTCCTGGTCATCGGCGAGGTGGTCCGCGTGGCCGAAGCCAACCGCGATCACACCGAAGCCACCGCAGACCTTGACCTCCTCGCGGCTTCCCTCCTTGAAGCCTGAAAGAACACACATGACTACGCTGAATGCCCTTGATTCCATCGATGCAGGCTCGCCGCTGGCCACCCCTGGACCAAACGACGATGCGCCGCTGGACGGTTTCCGGATCGGAGTGACTTCACACCGGCGTTCACGTGACCTGATCGAGGCGCTCGAGCGGCGCGGCGCTTCCGTGCTGCACGCTCCGGCTTTGAAGATCGCGCCGGTCCAGGAAGACATCACCCTCATCGAGGACACGAAAACGATCATCGCGGCCAAGCCGGATATCTGCATCGCCACCACCGCCTACGGCATGCGGCGCTGGTGCGAAGCCGCGGACTCCTTCGGCATCGGCGAGCAACTTCTCGATGTGCTGGGGCCTGCCGCATGTTCGTGCGCGGGCCAAAAGCCCGGGGTGCAGTCCGCGCGGCAGGCCTTGCCGACGTCGGGATCAGCAGTGACGAAACCACCGCCACACTGGTGGATATGCTCCTTCAGGAAGGAGTCCGCGGGAAGACCGTCGCCGTGCAATTGCACGGCTACACCGACGTCCGCCAGTTGGAGCGCCTCCGCATGTCCGGCGCGACGGTCCTCACTGTCACCCCGTACCGCTGGGTAAAGCCCGACGGCGAAGACAAGCTTCCGCGCCTCATCGAAGCCGCCTGCTCCGGGGACTTGGATGTGCTCACCTTTACGAGCGCGCCCGCAGTAGACGCCATGTGGAGCACGGCCCACGAGATGGCCTGTACCGTCAGCTGATCGAGGCACTCAAGACCCAGGTGACCGTCGCCGCCGTCGGGCCTGTCACCGCACAGCCGTTGGTCGACGCCGGGCTCAGCCCCCTCATCCCGGACCGCTACCGCATGGGTGCGCTCATCCGGCTCGTCACCGAACATCTGGCCCTGAACCATGTCCGCCGGCTCGACACTCCCGCAGGGCACATCGAGCTGCGCGGCCGCTGTTTGAGGATCGATGGTTCCGTGGTGGAACTGGCCCGGCTCCGCTGCTCCTGCTGCGCGCGCTTTTGGGAGCCGGGGGCGCGGTGCTGTCCCGAGAGGCCCTTTCCGACCTTCTGGAATTGCGTGGCTCGGTCCACGCCCTGGACATGACGGTGAGCCGCTTGCGGTCCTCGCTGCCGGACGGAAAGCTCGTGGAAACCGTCGTCAAGCGGGGTTACCGGTTGCGCGTCTAGCCCTGGTTCCTGTGGACGAGGTAGATGGCACCGGTGGTGACGTCTTCCTCCAGCGCTTCCAAGGTCCGGCCACGGGTTTCCGGAACTTGCTTGACGACGAAGACCAGGGCAAGCGCCCGACGACGGCGAAAAGGAAGAAAGTGCCCGTGATCCCGAGCCCCGCGACCAGCGACGGGAAGAACAGCGAAAGGAATCCGTTGACGACCCAGAGGAAGAAGATCGAGACGCCGGTGCCGAAGCCGCGCATGTGCAGCGGGAAGACCTCCGACAGGTAGACCCACACCGCGACGTTCAGGAACGTCTGCATGGACCCCACGAAGGCAACCACCAGGAAGAGGATCACGTACGGGCGGATCGGGTTGCCGACGGGCAACATCATGGAGGCGAACCCGATGAGCAGGTGGCAACTGGTGGTCAGCGCGAGGCCCAGAATGAAGGTCTTGCGACGGTCGATCCGGTCCATCAGGGTCAAGGCGATGACGCCGCCGATCACGGCGATCACTCCGGGCGCGATGTTCGCGATGAGCGCGCCGCTCTCGTTGAAGCCCGACTCGACGAGCACCGTCTGGCCGTAATACATGATCGAGTTGATGCCGGTCAGCTGTTGGGCGACGCCCAAGCCGATTCCCACAAGCAGGATGCGGAACAGGTTCTTGTTGCTGAAGACCGCACGCCAGCCGATCTGCTGGCTCTCCCGCTCCTCCTTGGCGACGTTCTCCACCTCGCCGAGCTCCGCGAGCGCACGGTCCTCGGAACGGACGGACCGAAGCACGGCGAGGGCCTCATCGTGCCGGCCCTTCTCCACCAGCCAGCGCGGCGACTCGGGCACGCGGAGCATGCCGAAGAACAGCGCGATCGCCGGCAACGCGCAGACCGCAAGCATGATGCGCCAGACGCCGGGAACGTCACCCCACACGATGCCGATGATGGCGTTGACGACGAAAGCCGCCAGCTGACCGACGACGATCATGAGCTCGTTGCGGCCCGCCAGGGAACCACGGATCTCGAACGGGGCCATCTCCGCCAGGAACACGGGACCACCGCCGAGGCGCCGCCCACGGCGAGACCGAGCAGGACGCGGCCGACGACGAGCACGCCGACACTCGGGGTGAACACGCACACCAAGGTGCCGGCGAAGAACAGTACCGCGAGCAGAATGATCGTCTTGCGGCGCCCCCACCCGTCGGAGATGCGCCCGCCCGAGAGCGCGCCGATCGCCGCGGCGAAGACGAGCGAGCTGGCGACGATCCCCTCGGTGAACGGGGTGAGGCCGAGTTCGGCCGTCATTGGCCTCAGGGCGCCGTTGATGACACCCGTGTCATAACCGAACAGCAGTCCACCGAAGGTGGCAATCAGGGCGACTAGGCCAAGGCGCTTACGATGCGGGCCGTTGCTCAGGGGAGGAAGCGCGACCGCGCTGCCGACTCCCCTGTGGCTTTGCGTAGCAGACATCAGGACTCCTTTGTCTTGTGATGCGGGTCATACACCCGCTCTGAATAACAGACTAACGCGCGAAAGACTTAAATGTAAGGTCAATCTAACAAATGACTTAATTGAGACTTTCTCCGCCGTGGGAAGATGAGGGCATGGGTCTTGACCGGCAGCTCCGTCCCGCAACACAGAGCGATGTTGCTCGTGAAGTCGGCGTCTCCCGCACGCTCGTGTCTTTCGCCTTCCGTGGTGCTCCAGGCGTCAGCGACGAGACGAAGCAGGCCATCTTCGAGGCGGCAAAACGTCTCGGTTACCGGCCCAACGCAGCCGCTGCCGACCTGGCACGCAAGCATCGCTCCGCCGTCGGGCTCTATTTGATGGACATCCACAACGAGGTCTATGCCGACATCCTCAGCGGCGTGAGGATGTCGCTCCCCCAGGCCCACAACCGACTCATCTTAAGCGTCTCCCAGTCTATTGACGGCGTAGACGCGGAAGCCGTGGACTCGCTGATCGAGGCACGGGTGGGGATCATCATCGCCGCAACGCTGCTGGAGCCGGACGAACGGGTGCGGGAACTGGCCCGGATAGTCCCGATCGTCAGCGTCGCGCGGCCAGTACCCGGCGTCGACAGCGTGTATTCCGACGACGACGCCGGCGCCCGCGCCGCCACCGAACACCTCCTCAGCCTTGGACACACCCGGATCGCCCATCTGGCCGGACCCGATTATGACGGCCATACGGTCCGCCGGAGAAGCTATGAGAAGGCAATGCGCGGCGCCGGCCTGGCTCCCCGGACCGTACCGGCCCATGACTTCACGCAAGATGGCGGAATGCGTGCCGCAAGTGAAATCCTTGACTCAGCGGACCGCCCGACCGCCATCTTCGCCCACAACGACCAGTTCGCGCTGGCGGCACGCGAAGCCGCCTACGCCAGGGGCCTGGCCATTCCCGGGGACCTGTCGCTGGTGGGCTATGACAATTCACGGACCGGCCGGCTCCACGGCATCGAGCTGACGTCCGTCGACCTCCACGCGATGGAACTGGGAAGTGTCGCCGGAGCCGTGGCCATGGACCGGCTCAATCATGCTCAGGCTCCCATCGCGGACGAGCGCCTCATTCCCGAGTTGGTGGTCCGCAACTCAACGGCGCCCGCCCCCATGTGACCCAGCTCATTACCGGCGGGTAACCATCAGGGAACGGGCCACCGCCAAATGGCAACAACAGGGAAACACCACCGAAAACCCCCCGCCTACGCTGGGCATAGGCACATCAACCACAGCTCAGTTCAGCGAAGGGACCATCATGTCCATCACACCGTCCGCAGGCTCCGTCCACCTCGTCATCGCCGGAGCCGGGCCCGCAGCCCAGGCCCTGGTCCGTCGGCTGACAGGCAACAGCACTACTTCTCGACAGCCGGGAACCACCGTGTTCCCCGGCAACATCACCGTGCTGAGCAACCGCGACGAGTGCCCCGATGCGCTCCTGGAGCTGGCCGCCCTCCCCCAGGTCTCCGTGCGTTTCGGCCAGGCCGCGAGCTTCATCGATGTCCAGGCCCGTACGGTGACCACCACCGAAGGCCTCGAGTTCACCTACGATCAGCTGGTCATTGCCACCGGTTCCGCCCCCATGTACCCGCCCGTGCAGGGCGCAGCACGCAGCCTCAACTACTCCACCATCGACGACGCCGAACCGATCGGCACCGCGGTCAAGGACATCACCAGGGTCCTGGGACGTCGTCCTTTGGGGATTCTGGTTGGTACCGGTCCGGCGGCCGGCCAGGCCGAAGCGGTGCTGCGTGCCCGCGGAGTCCGACCCATCCGTACCACCTTGCGTCCGGCTGCGGTCATGCCTTCCGTCGCCGGTTCGGTCCTGCCGGCTACCGGAATCGTTTTCGAGGACGGTAGCAGCATGAACGGCGACCTTGTGGTGCTCGCCGAGGAACGGCTCCCCCGCAACGGGCTCGCTGAAAGTGCCGGCCTGCAAACAGCTCCCGACGGCGGCATCAAGGTGGCGCGCGACTTCGCCACTTCAGTGCCGGGTATCTGGGCGATCGGGGACGCCGCCTCCCGGGACGGCATGCGCCTTGGGCTTGTTTTGTCCTCGAATGCCGCAGCGGCTCACTGCGCCGCCCGGCTTGAGGAAGACGCCAGGCTCCGCACTTCCAGTGCCACCCAGTCCCCGGGTTCCGCGCGCTCCGCAGCCGCCTAAGGGAGCCTCCACGGCAGCCGGCCAGTGTGGCAAGATGGTCATTTGATGAGCCGCGACCCTTGCGGCACACCGGGCCCGCCACGGAAGGACCTCCATGAGCAACGAAGCCTCGAGCGTACTGGACAACAGTGCAAGCATCGCTTCATACATCGACCACACTCTTCTCAAGCCAGAGGCCAGCGAGGCCGAGGTGCGCCAAGTCTGTGCCGAGGCGGCTGAGTACAAGTTCAAGTCGGTGTGCGTCAACCCGATTTGGGTCAAGACCGTCACGAAGGCGCTCAAGGGTTCCGGAGTCCTCACCTGCTCGGTTGTCGGCTTTCCGCTGGGCGCCACCCCCAGCGACGTCAAGGCTTTCGAAGCACGCGGTGCCGTATTGGATGGCGCCGATGAAATCGACATGGTGATCAACATCGCCGCGGCCCGCGCCGGGGACAAAGCGCATTGGTGGATGACATCACGACAGTGGCGGAGGCGGTCCACGCGGGTGGAGCCATCCTCAAGGTCATCATCGAGACCGCCCTGCTGACTGATGAGCAGAAGGTCCTGGCTTGCGAGGCGTCGGTGGAGGCCGGGGCGGACTTCGTGAAGACCTCGACCGGTTTCAACGGTGGCGGCGCCACGGTGGAAGATGTAGCCCTCATGCGCAAGACGGTAGGCCCGGATCTCGGCGTCAAGGCCTCGGGTGGAGTACGTTCCCTCGCCGATGCACAGGCTATGATTGCTGCTGGTGCAACACGTATCGGTGCGAGCTCCGGAATTGCCATCGTCAAAGGTGAACAAGGTTCATCCGCGTACTGAGTTTCCCGGCAGCCGCCATAGTTTTTGAGCCCCCGGGCCGAGGAGGAAAGCATGTCCCAGAACGCCAGCCAGCCCATCGAAAAAGAGAACCCCATGGGCCAGAGCATTCTGCTCTTTGTATTCAGCATGGTCCTGTTCCTGGGCGCCATCTTCTCCTTGACTTTCCTGACCCTGGAGAACACCTGGCCGATGGCCGTCTGCCTGGTCCTCTTTGGCCTCGCCTTCTGGATCCCGCAGACCATTCTCGGCCGCTCCAACTCGGCGGGCGAAAGCTAAGACCTAACCGCAAAACTGTGGCCCCGGACATTTAGTCCGGGGCCACAGTTGTTTAAGTGCGACTCCTCGAAACCAAGTAGTACCACTCGCATGGGGCTGAAAAAACGGGTAACACCACTCGTTGTTTGTTAAAGACCGCCCATGCCAGCATGTGGTCATCGATTGAATGGGCAATCGAAGCAAGGGTTGGAAATTTCGAATTCATTGCCGCTATCGCCTGTTCTGGGGAATACCAATTCACAAAGGAGTCTCACTCATGCGCAAATTCAGCAAAAAGGGAAAAGTCTACGCGGCAGCAGCAACACTCGCCCTCGTGGCAGCAAGCGGCGGAGCCGCCTACGCCTTCTGGACCAACACCGGTAGCGGTGTCGGTTCCGGAGCATCAGGGACAAACGTCGCCATCACGGTCAATCAGACTGGCGTTGTCACCGGTCTGGAGCCGGGCGGCGCACCTCAGACCTTGAGCGGCAAGTTCACCAACCCCAACACGAGCCCGGTTTACGTAACCAGCGTGACGGCAAGCATCGCGAGCGTGACCAAAGGCGGAGCGGTTGCCGTCGGCTGCGACGCTACGGACTTCACCCTTGCCAACGCGACAATGGGCGTCGGCCACGAAGTCGCCAGTGGTACGAATGTGGACAGCTGGAGCGGTGCGACGATCGCATTCAACAACAAGGCCAGCAACCAGGACGCCTGCAAGGACGTCACCGTCAACTTCGCGTACTCCAGCAACTAGCCATCCACCTGGTGGGCCCGCTACGGGCCCACCAGCTTGTGCTGTCCGACCGCAGTAGAAACCACGCAGAATCCTAGAGGAGGCCCAGGTGCCGAGCATTCCGGAGTTATTCCACTCGCCGCTTCGCATCGTCCGAGCGGGAGCCAAAGTGCTTCTGGCAGGCCTCCTTTTGGTGACCCTCACATCGGGCGTCGTGCTTGCCGCCAGTAGTAATGGCAATGGCAACCAAAACACGCCAAAAGCCATCACCTTGCAGCTTGCCCCTACCAGCAGATCCGTCACGCAGGGAACGTCGGCAAGCTACAACGTCGTGGTCCAGCCCTCAGGCGGGTTTGTCGGCAACGTCTCACTGACAATCTCGGGGCTGCCGGCAGGAGCCACAGCATCGTTTTCGCCTGCGGTTGTCGCCGTCGGGCCGGGATCCGCGACGGCAAACCTCGACGTTTCCACGACTTCAGCAACACCTCTTGGAACCTACTCCCTGAGCCTCAAGGGCACCAGCGGGACGCTACAGTCCGCCGTCGTCGTCGTTTCCTTGACGGTGACCGCCGGGCAGCACCAACCGTTCACCATCTCAGGCGGCCCCACCGGGCTTCTGGCACCGGGCAACTCGGTGCCGATTAATCTTCAATTGACGAACCCGGGCAATTCCAGCCTCAATGTCACGGGCCTTACCGTTTCCGTGACAGGAGTCACCCGGAATGCCCAGGCCGTGGCGAACAACCGGCCGTGCAATCCTTCGGACTATTCAGTAACCCAATTCAGCGGCAACTATCCGATCGCCGCCCCGCCAGGGAATTCCTCGCTCTCGTCGAGCGGTATTCCGGCGTCTCGGTGGCCACAGATAACAATGCTGGACACTTCGCTCAACCAGGACGGTTGCAAAGGCGCAACACTCCAGATTTCCTACTCCGGGACGGGACAGGGCAATTGAAATGCGGGCAACTGACATGAAAGCGAACAGGTGGATGAAGCCCGGCTCCTTGGCTGCAGCCAAAACAGCCGCAACGGCTGCCGTGCTCAGCCTGGTACTGGGTGTCGGATCGGCCTACGCCTATTGGTCCACAGTCGGGATCGGCAGCGGCTCGGCAGCCAGCGCCACCATGCAGACAGTGACCGTGGACGCCTTCGTTGCCGGTGACAGTCCCGCTACCACCCTCATCCCGGGAGGTACCGCGGACGCCATCGTGCGGGCAAGCAATCCGAATGCCTTCGCAGTGCAGGTGTACGGTTTCACCGCGAACGGAACAGCCACCGCGGATGCATCCCACCCGCTGTGCACCACTACGGGCGTGACGTTCAATGCTCCCGGCGCTCCTTTGACGCCAACGGTTTCCATACCGGCGAATTCCTCCATCCTGATCACCCTGCCAGCAGCCGCGTCGATGTCGACGGCTTCACAATCCAGCTGCCAAGGCGCTGTATTCCACCTTCCAGTGACGATGGCGGTCCGCAAATGAACAAGCCCAAGCACTCTGCAGGCCGCGGAAACAATCGGGCGGTCCGCAGTCGCGTGACGTGGACGCTCCTTGCGGTGCTGTTCATCTCCTGGGGCGGCCCGGCAGCCAACGCCTTTTGGCAGTCGCTGAGCAGCAGCAACTTCGGGGCGGCAAAAGCCGACAGCATGCCGCAAGGCGGCACTCCCTCTGCGTCCCTGAGCGGCACGAATGTCACCGTCAGCTGGGCGGCTGTTTCCACACCGGCCGGACATGCAGTGACGGGTTACACCGTCGCCCGCTACACCTCTGCGAGCGGTGGTACCGCGGTGGCCGCAGGAGGCGGCTGCGCGGGCACGGTGACCACCCTTAGTTGCATTGAACAAGGCGTGCCAGGCGGCTCCTGGTACTACACAGTCACGCCTGTCATCTCCTTGTGGGCCGGCGCTGAAAGCGCACGCAGTTCTGCAGTCAATACTGATTCGACGCCCCCCACTATTAGCGTGACCTCGGTTTCCCCGACGCCGAACACGGCAGGCTTCAACCGCACGGGCACGGTCACGGTCAACCTCGCCGCCGTGGACAATACCGGCGGTTCGGGCGTTGCGAACATCAAGTACGCGGTCGACGGCGGCAGCACAGCGACGGTCAACGCCGCCACGGCGGCCGTAAGCGTCAGCGGCGACGGCAACCACTCGGTGTCCTACTTCGCCACTGACGTCGCCGGGAACGCCAGCACCCTGCAGACCCAAACGGTCAAGATCGATACCACTGCCCCGGTGGTGGGAGTTGCCTCAATCTCGCCAACGCCAAACTCCTTGGGCTACAACAGGACCAGCACGGTGACGGTTAACCTCAGCGCGACAGACGCCGGCGGTTCGGGCGTCGCGTCGATTACCTACCATGTGGACGCCCTTCCCCCGGTCACCGTCAACGCGGCCACAGCCGCGGTGGTTGTCAGCGGCGGTGACGGCACTCATACGGTGTTCTACTCCGCCACTGATATCGCAGGGAACACCAGCAATTCCCAAACTCAAACGGTCAAGATCGACACTACGGCCCCGGCTGTCAGCTCGGTCACCATGGCCAACGGTGGGACAGGAAAGACAGCCGATTTAGGAGATACGCTCACCATCGTCTTCTCGACCGACATGGACGCACACACCCTGTGCAGTGGTTGGGATTCGACGTCCGCCACCCTGACTGCCACCGGCACCGCCAGTATCAGCGCAGGCAACGTATTGACGTTCGTTGGCTCCACCTGCCCTGCGCCAGCATTTGGCAGCGTCTCACTTGGTGCCGCCTACAACACAGGCACCTCGGCTCGAACCTTCTCGGCAAGCATGACCTGGACCCAGTCCTCGGGAACCCTCGTCATCACCTTCACCTCCAACGGCTCGGGTGGTACCGCGGGCACTAGCCTCTCACCGGCTTCTCCGGTCTACACTCCGGCAGCGGGCGCCGCGGACAAGGCTGGCAACCCTGTCGGAACCATCACTACCGGTGGCCAATCGAAGTTCTGAAATCCACCCTCATCCACCCAGCCCCATCATGAGTGCCAGGAGTGCCGGCCACTGGTTTCGGAGCAGTGCCCATGCCGCCAGGCCAAGCCCAACCATGGCGTAACCGCTCACGGGAATCAGGACCAGCCATTCCCGCCGCGAACCGGCTTTACCAAGCAAGGGGATGGAGAACGCGCCGTTGGCCCGCCAAATCCCGCTGACAAGGGGCAGCTTGCGCCAGAACTTAGGCGGTTTGATGACGATGGGCCACAACAGCGGCACTCCCCGGTGGTGATCATGTCGCCCGCAATGTGGACCACGACGCCGGTGAGCATGGCCAAGGGCAGCCAGCTCCACTGATGCGGAGCGAACCACGTGACCAGCCCGGCCATGGCGAGCGCGAAGATCCAATTGGAGATCCACCCCGAGTTCGGGAACAGCTTCAGTGCTTTTGCGGCCAGGTTGATCATGAACATGCACAACAGTCCGGCACCCACGGACAAACGGCCTACGGGAGTGTCCAGCTGGAACTGGGCGGCCATGGCGGCGAGCACCACGAAAGCCGAAGCGCCCAGCAGCGAATGGGTTCCCTGCCGGTGCCCTCCGCTGGCCTTCTCGATCCCGACGGCGATCACGTTGGACAGCGGCGGTAGCGAGTGGGCGATGGTGCTTGAGCGGTGGTCCCAATCGCACACCAAGGCAGTTCCCGCCGTCGTCATCGCTCCGATGAGGATTCCGGTGGCGTCCAGCGGGTACCAGCCCAAGGCGTACGGGCCGGTTGAAGCGATAGCTATCCACGCCGCGGCCCGGACGCGGCGTGGTGTCCTCCCATCAAGCTTCAGCCCGCAGTCTGGGTGGCCGGCGAAGCCGCGAAGATAGCTTCGATTACCGTGTTGGCCCACTCCAGGATTTCGGCGTCCTGCAGGTCGCGGCCGCCGATCCTCGCCGTCTTCGGCTTGGGGAGCAGCACGGCGTCGAGGGCCGGCTTGATCTGCGATCCCGGGTACATGCGGTTGAGCCGCATGACCTTGGATTCAGGCAACTGGGCGGGCGAGAAACGGATGAAGTTGCCTTGGAGCGCGACGTCGGACAGCCCGGCTTCGCGGGCACCCACCCTGAAGCGGGCGACGGCGATCAGGTTCTTCGCGGGCAGCGGCGGCTCTCCGTACCGGTCGACGAGTTCGGCCAATACCTCGTCGATGGCCTCATTGGTGATGGCTGCGGCCAGTTTCCTGTAGGCCTCAAGGCGCAGGCGTTCACCCGGCACATAATCGTGCGGCAAGTGGGCGTTGACGGGCAGCTCGATCTTCATGTCTGCGGCCTTCTCTTCGGCCTCGCCGCGGTATTCGGCCACGGCTTCGCCCACCAGGCGGATGTACAGGTCGAAGCCAACCCCTTGGATGTGCCCGGACTGTTCCCCGCCCAGCAGGTTGCCGGCACCGCGGATTTCGAGGTCCTTCATGGCCAACTGCATGCCCGCGCCAAGCTCGTTGTGGGCCGCGACGGCCTTGAGTCGTTCGAGCGCCACTTCGCCCAGCGGCTTCTCGGAGGGGTACAGGAAGTAGGCGTAGGCGCGTTCCCGGCCACGGCCCACGCGGCCACGCAACTGGTGGAGCTGGGAGAGGCCGTACTTGTCCGCGCCGTCCACAATCAGGGTGTTGGCATTGGAAATATCCAGGCCGGTTTCGATGATGGTGGTGCAGACCAGGACGTCAAAACGCTTCTCCCAGAAATCCACGATGATCTTTTCCAGGCGGCTCTCGGACATCTGCCCATGCGCCACTTCGACGCGGGCTTCGGGACGAGTTCCCGGATCTGGGCGGCGATGCGCTCAATCGAGGACACCCGGTTGTGGACGAAGAAGACCTGGCCTTCGCGCATGAGTTCGCGCCGGATCGCCGCGGAGGTCTGCTTGTTGGTGAACGGCCCGACGTACGTCAGCACGGGGTGCCGCTCCTCCGGTGGCGTGGCCAGCGTGGACGTTTCGCGGATGCCCGTGAGGGACATCTCCAAGGTACGCGGGATGGGAGTGGCGCTCATGGCCAGGACGTCCACGTTGGTGCGCATCTTCTTGAGCGCTTCCTTGTGCTCCACACCGAAGCGCTGCTCCTCGTCCACGATCACCAGGCCAAGGTCCTTGAACTCGAAGTCCTTGGACAGCAGGCGGTGCGTGCCAATGACGACGTCCACGGAGCCGTTCCTGACTCCCTCCATGGTTTCCTTGGCTTCCTTCGCGCCTTGGAAGCGGGACAGCGGCTTGACGCGCAGAGGGAATCCGGAGAACCGCTCGGTGAATGTCTCATAGTGCTGCTGGGCGAGCAGCGTGGTGGGAACCAGTACCGCGACCTGCTTGCCGTCCTGCACCGCCTTGAACGCGGCCCTGACCGCGATCTCGGTCTTTCCGTAGCCGACGTCTCCCGAGACCAGGCGATCCATGGGGATCTCGCGTTCCATGTCGGCTTTGACCTCGTTGATGGTGGTGAGCTGGTCCGGCGTCTCCACATACGGGAAGGCTTCCTCAAGTTCCCGTTGCCACGGCGTGTCCGGCGCGAAGGCATGTCCGCGCGAGGCCATGCGGGCGGAGTACAGCCTGATGAGCTCGCCCGCGATTTCCTTGACGGCCTTCCGGGCCTTGGACTTGGTGCTCGCCCAGTCCGCCCCGCCCATCTTGCTCAACGAGGGCGTATCGCCGCCGACATAGCGGGTCACCTGGTCCAGCTGGTCCGTGGGCACGAAAAGCCGGTCGCCGGGGCTCCGCGCTTGGACGCCGCGTATTCGAGCACGAGGTACTCGCGAAGACCGGCGTCCCCTCCGGAAGAACCGGCAGACGAGCCGACCACCTTGCGCTGGATCAGCTCCACGAACTTCCCGATCCCGTGCTGTTCGTGGACCACGAAGTCACCGGCGTGCAGCTGGAGGGGGTCGACGGCGTTGCGCCGTTTTGAGGGCATGCGCCGCATGTCTTTCGTGGACCCGGCCGACGAGCGGCCCAGGAGGTCCGCTTCCGTGAGCAGCCCCAGCTTGAGGCCGTCCAGCACAAAACCGCGTCCGACGGCGGCAGTGGTCACCTCGATGATGCCGGCCTGGGGTTCGTGGGCCAGGGAGTCGACGCGGGAACACGGGATATCAGCATCATGGAACAACTCGGCGAGACGCTGGGCAGGCCCGGGGCCGTCCGTCGCCACCACGATGCGCCATTGGTCCCGCACATGGGAACCGATGAATTCGAGCATTTCCGCGACGTCGCCCTGGTATCCGCGCGGTTCACGGGCGTGCAGGTTCAGGACGTCGATGTCGAGGACCAGGTCTTCGTCGGTCGCCAACGACGTGATGGACCACCAGGAGACGCCGTGGGCCAGCGCCGCACTCCGGGTGTCCGTCAAGGATTGGAAACTGGCCGCGTGCAACGCTGAAGCGGCTTGGGAGCCCAGTACCGAGTCGAGATCGAGGGGAGCCGTCCCGCCGTTGGACGCCGTGGACCAGGCTGCCTCGAGGAATTCCTCGTTGGTAGCCGCGAGGTCATGGGCTCGGGTCCGGACCTTTTCCGGTTCGATGACCACACCGATGGAACCGGCCGGCAGCTGGTCCACGAAAGGCACCATGGCGTCCACGAGGACCGGTGCCAAGGACTCCATGCCCTCGACGGCGATGCCGCCGGCGATCTTTTCCAACATGTCAGCGGCGGCCGGCATCTCGGCCTTGAGCCTTGCCGCCCGGGACATGACGGACGGCGTGATGAGGATTTCCCGGCACGGCGGGGCGTGCAATTCGCTGGGGTGGTGCACGGCCGGACCGGAGAGCGAACGCTGGTCTGCCACCGCAAACCAGCGCATCTGGTCCACTTCGTCGCCGAAGAATTCCACCCTGATCGGGTGGTCCTCGGTGGGTGGGAAGACGTCCAAAATACCGCCCCTGACGGCGAATTCACCACGGTGGGTCACCATGTCCACGCGGGAATAGGCAGCGTCGGCAAGGCGGCGTACCACGTCGCTGAAGGGCATTTCCTGCCCACCCTCAACGTCACCGGGACCAGTTCTCCGAGGCCCGCCACGACCGGCTGGACCACGGCGCGAACCGGCGCCACGACCACCCGCAAGGGACCCGCCGTCGAGCTCTCCGGGTGGGCAAGGCGGCGAAGGACCGAGAGCCTGCGGCCCACTGTGTCCGAGCGCGGGGAGAGCCGTTCGTGCGGCAGGGTTTCCCAACTGGGGAAGGCCGCCACCGAGTCCGCCGGGAGATAGGCAGCCAAGGCCTCGGTGAGGTCCTCGGCTTCGCGGCCCGTTGCCGTCACGGCCAGCACCACGGCGCTGTCTTCGAGACTCTGGGAGGCGAGGCCATCGGCCATCTCGGCCAGCAGCGCGGCCCGCAGGCCCGCGGGGCGCTGATCTGGTAGTCGGAACTGCGTTCGGTGAAGGCCCGGGAGGCCTCGGGCCGGACCCGGGCGAAGGTCCGGTCCTCACCCAGGGCCCGACGCAATCCATCAAGGGATGCGACAGTGCCGGCAGGGCTGATTCCTGAGTTGACCGCTGACGGTTGGCCTTTGGGGCTCATGGATGGCACTCCTGGAGTGGGGAAGGCAGCACGAAAACCCGAAATTCTCTCGAATCCCGGGGCGTTCCTAGCCTACCCCGCCCACACCGTAGGATGTTTGGGAGCCGCAAGAGCTTTCAACCGAGATATTCACGGAGGACCCCCATGGCCCTGAACGCATCCACCATCCTGCCCTACGGCGTCGACCGCGTAGCCGCCACTTTCATCGACGAAGACTTCCTGCGCCACACGAGCGAGTATGTCGGCGGCACTTTGGAATCATTCCAGATCGACGGCGACGTCGCCGGCGCCTTCACCACCACCACGGTCCGCACGTTGCCCACCACGCGCCTCCCGGAGATCGCCCGGAAGTTCGTGGGCGAGAAGCTCACCGTCACCCAGACCGAGAAGTGGGACGCCCCGACGGCCGATGGCTCGCGGACCAGCAACATCTCCCTCAAGATCTCAGGCGCCCCGCTGGATGTCACCGCAACGCAGCGCCTGGTGGCCGACGGCGGCAGCACCCGCGTCGAGCTCGAAGGTGCCGTCACGTCGTCGGTTCCGTTCCTCGGCGGCAAGATCGCCGACGCAGCCGAACCGATGGTCGGCAAGGCCTTGAACATCCAGTCCCAGCAGGCCCAGGCCTGGCTCGAAAGCCACTAGCGTGCAGTTGGCAGCCGGGCTGTCGATCGTGCTGATCGTCGCGGGTGCGTGGTCCCTCATCGTGTGGCCACAGTTCCTGCGCCGGGTCATGTCGGACCCCCGTGCCCGCGACGCCAACGGGAAGGCCACGAAGTTCCTCACCGTCCACGTCGTGCTGGTCGCCATCTCCATGGTGCTCGGACTCGCGACGGCGGTCATCGGGATCACGGCGCTGCTCACGTAACGCCCTTCCGGCCCCAACTGACTCGCATTTGTTGTGGTTATGACGCCTCATAACGACATTAACTGCGAGCTAGTTGGGCCTCGGCGGGGTAGGTGACCGTTCCGCTAAAATAGAACACAGGTGCGCCGGGAAGTCTGGTCGGCAATAGTTTTGTCCACCCCGCACTCCCCAAGGAGCCACATGGCGAACCGCCCCCACGACGCTGCCCCCTCAAGGGTATTCAGCAGATCCAGTTTCCCGGAATATCAACGGATCCTGGCTATTCTCCGCACTGAAACCGTTGGTGGCGCGCTTTTGCTCGCCGCTACTGTGGCCGCACTCGCCTGGGCAAACTCGCCCCTTGCCAACGGCTACTTCGCGCTGCGCGAAGTGAAGATCGGCTACGCTCCCTGGCATCTGGAATTGAGCCTGGGCCACTGGGCCTCCGACGGGCTCTTGGCCGTTTTCTTCTTTATCGCCGGACTGGAACTCAAGCGTGAATTCGTGGCCGGGGAACTGCGGAAGCCGGCAAAAGCGATCGTTCCGGTGGCGGCAGCGGTGGGCGGCGTGGTTCTTCCCGCGCTCATCTATGTGGTGATCAACCTCGGCTCGGGCGCGGAAACACTCAAGGGCTGGGCCATCCCTACTGCCACTGACATCGCTTTCGCGTTGGCCGTCCTGGCCGTCATCAACACGCATTTGCCCGCGGCATTGCGGACCTTCCTGCTGACACTGGCAGTGGTGGACGACTTGATTGCCATCGGCATCATCGCCTTCTTCTACTCGAGCGGCCTACAGCCCTTCATGCTGCTGGCCGCCGCGGTGCCCTTGGCCCTCTTTACGTTCCTGGTCCAGAAACGCGTCCGCAGCTGGTACCTGCTGCTCCCCTTGGCCGCAGCCACGTGGGCCTTCATCCATGCCTCGGGCATCCACGCCACCGTGGCCGGGGTCCTGCTTGGTTTCGCGGTGCCGGTCGTAGCCTCAGGCAAGAACGGCGAACCTGCCGCCGGGCTCGCCGAAAGCTTCGAACACCGCTTGCGTCCCTTCTCCGCCGGCTTTGCGGTGCCTGTTTTCGCTTTCTTCTCCGCCGGCGTGGCTTTGGGCGGGGCCGAAGGACTGGGAGCGGCCCTGCGCGATCCCGTGGCAGTCGGCATCGTCCTGGCCCTCGTGGCCGGCAAGACGGCTGGAGTGCTCGGCACCACGTTCCTCATCACCAAGACCACCCGCGCGCGGCTGGATGACGGCCTGGCATGGATCGACGTCGCAGGGCTGGCCATGCTGGCGGGCGTCGGTTTCACCGTCTCCCTCCTGATCGCCGAGCTGGGCTTCGGTAGCGGTTCTCCGCACGACGACCACGCGAAAGTGGCCATCCTCGCCGGTTCCCTCGCCGCGGCGGTGCTTGCGGCCGTCGTACTCAAAGCCCGTAACCGGCACTACCGCCACGTGGCGCGGGAGGAGCTAAGGGACGACGACGGCGACGGCGTGCCTGACGTTTTTACCCGCGCCTGACGTGCCGGGACCGCATACGAGTAGCCCGCATTTTAATGCGAGTAATGCCCTTTTCAATTGGGGTGGTCGGCACGCTGTTTGGGCGCTATCTGCAGGAATACCTTGCTGCTATGGACGCGAATAGTATGGAACGAGTGTGGCATGGGGCCCACAGGAAAGCCCAAGAGAAGAACTGGTCATTGATCTTTGTTTGGGTAATTCTCGGTCTCATGTCGATTTCGGTGCTCATCGCAGCGGGTACCCAAATGATGCGGTGACTAGGCCAATGGTACAAAAAAGCTCGGACCGGTTTTTCGGGTCCGAGCTTTTCTTTGCCTCGTGCGGTTTTCCAACCTTTATATAGTCAGCCGTGAAGGCCGCAGCACAGCTGCGGTGAACCATTCGGCCTTACCGCACGAATCCCGCGACGGCGGCAAGAATTGTCGCGGCGACGAGGGCGAGCAACAATCCCACAACCACGAATTCCGCCCGGCGGACCCTATGCTGGCTCTGGCGCCATTCGCGCCTGCTCTCCAAAGTAATCATGCTTCGAGGCTAAGTCCGGACCACGGGCCGAAATAGAGTGGAGGGTACTCGACCTCGGCCCACCCGCACTAAAGAGCCTGGGCCAACCCTTGGCCCGCCTCGGCCTGGCGCAGCGCGTCCTCCGCGGCAACCCACGCGAGCATGGCGCACTTCACCCGGCAGGATACTTGGCAACGCCGGCCAGGGCGGCAGCGTCTTGGAGAAGTTCCTCATCCGCTTCCAGCTTGCCGCGCGAACGCATCAATTCGCGGAAGTGGTCGATCGTGTGGCGAAGAGACACCGGGGACATGCCCGGTGCCATTTCACTGAGTATGGACGCCGACGCCATCGAAATGGCACATCCGTCGCCGTCCCAATGGATTTCCGTGACGGCCTGTCCGTCACCGGCGGTGCCAAGACTCAGCCGGAGGGTGATTTCGTCCCGCAAATGGGATTCAGCTGGTGGCTCTGGCCCGTGTAGCTCTGTTCCGTGCCGGGGGTGCCGGTTCCCGGGCCGGAAGCTTGGCAAGGTCTCCGCCGCTGCGCGCCTTGGAATGCTCCAGGATCAACTGCTGGTAGAGCGAGTCCAGGCCGCTCATGATGTGGCTCCAGGAGCCGCTACCCCAAAGTACGGCCTGATCCGGGCAACCGCATCCACCAACAGATCGACTTCATCGGATGTGGTGTAGAGGTAGGTACTGGCCCGCGTGGACGCGCTCAGGCCCAGCCTGCGGTGCAAGGGCTGGGCACAATGATGACCCACCCGGACGGCGATGCCCAGCTCGTCGAGGTACTGCCCGACGTCGTGCGCGTGCACTCCGGCGACGTCGAACGCGGCAAGACCGGTCCGTTCTTCTCCCGGCCCGGGCCCAGCACACGCACGCCGTCGATGGCGCTGAGGCCGGTGACAAGCCGCTGGCCGAGCTCCGCCTCACGACGGGCGATCCGCTGCATTCCTGTTTCGCTGAGGTAGTTTGCTGCGGCAGCGAGGGCCACGGCCTGCGAAATAGGCTGGGTTCCAGCCTCGAAACGCTGGGGAGCAGGCAAGTATTGGGCTTCCTCCATGGTCACTGTGGTGATCATGGAACCGCCGGTCAGGAACGGTGGCATGGCATTGAGCAGTTCGCTGCGGCCATAGACCGCACCGATTCCCGTGGGCCCCAGCATTTTGTGGCCGGAGAACACGGCGAAATCCACGTCCAGCGCCTTGAAGTCCAAGGGGAGGTGCGGCGCGGACTGGCATGCGTCCAGGACCACCAAGGCGCCTACTTCCCGCGCCATTCCGACCAACACGCCAACGGGGTTGATATTGCCGAGGACGTTTGACGTGTGGGTGAAGGCCAGGATCCGGGTGCGCGGGGTGATGAGGCGTGCTGCTTCCTCGAGACGCAGCGCACCGGCGTCGTCGAGCGGAATGTACTTGAGGCTTGCCCCGGTCCGCCGGCACAGCTCCTGCCACGGAATCAGGTTGGCGTGGTGTTCCATTTCGGTGACGAGGACTTCGTCCCCGGCTTGAGGGCGAAGCGTCCGGCTTCCCCGCCCGCACTGCCTACGCTGGCGTTCGAAAACGAATAGGCCAGGAGGTTCAGCCCGGCGGTGGCGTTGGCAGTCCAGATCAGCTCATCGTCCTCCACACCCACAAAACGTGCCACGGTGGAACGCGCGTCTTCGAAGGCGTCGGTTGCCTCTACCGCAAGGTGGTGCGCTCCGCGATGAACGGCCGAGTTCCGCTGTTCATAGAATTCCTGCTCAGCCTCGAGCACGCTCCGGGGATTCTGCGAGGTGGCGCCCGAATCGAGGTAGACCAGCGGTTTGCCGTTGATTTCCTGCCCAAGAACGGGGAAGTCGTTGCGGATGCGACCGACTTCATCGTCATCGAGTGCGGAAACCTGGGCATCTCCCCACGCGGGGTGGAAACCATTGTCAAAACCGGTGCTCCTTGTCAGGACTACGTGGCAATCGCCAGCGGCGGACCGCCAGGACTGGCGGCGTCACCTTGTAATTGTCCCACCAATAGGAGCGTTGGCCCTACTCCTCCGGCTTCGCGAGCTCGTCCCACAGTTCGGAAAGCTTCTGCCTGCGGGACACTCCGAGCTTGCCGTAGACCCGCTGCAGGTGGGCGTTGACCGTGTTCACGGCGATACCCAGGCGGGCAGCCACCTCCGCACTGCTCAGCCCGGAGGCCACCAGGGCAGTCACTTCGCGTTCACGCTGGGAAAGCTTTACGACGCCGGAAGGACCGAGGATCCGGCCTCCGGACTGGCCGGGTGGGTTCGTCAAAAACGAAAGCCTCCTCCTGGTCCAACGCTTGCTGAGGTTCTCCGATGCCTACTTGCCCAGTTCCCATTTCCTGTCCTGCTTCCTGTCCCGACGGCATGCCGGACTCGACACTCCACACCAGCTCGGACACTCCGGCCCCAGCTGCCGGTCTCCCCGGGTGCCGGTACGGGCCGCAAGGCCGAGATTCAACATCTCAAGCGCCCGGTGCCCCTTTTTGGCGGCAGACCCGGCGAGTTGGAGCAGCTTCCGGTGCGAGTGCTCAGCGCCAATCAGCACTGACCGGGCGGCGGACGAATAGCTTTCGGCGAGCTGCGAGGCCAGATAGTTCCCTCCGCTGGCCCGCGAATCGTAGGCAGCCAGGGCGCGACGGACCTGGTTGACGTCCCCCAGCAACCACGCAGCCGCGGCAAGTCCGCCGAGCGCCGGCGGGAGGAGCCCGTCAGGGTCGGCTTCATCCAGCCGGGCCTTGGCCTGGCGGAACTGTTCACATGCCAGTTCCAGGCTCCCCTGCCTGGCAAGTACGAGTGCCCTGTACAGATGCGCTGAGCCACCGAAATAGCTCATCCGGTTGCTGAAGCTGGAACTTCCGGCGCAGAACATTTCGGGCCCGCCCCATTGCCCGCGCCAGATCAGGTTGGACCCGTGGATGGTCAGCACAGTGGAGTGGAAGTCCACGGGCAGCGCGGCAGCCGCCCCACCGCTTCGAGCGCCAGGGTCGAAAGTGCGACGGCGTCCGCGAACCGTCCGCTGACAGCCAGCCCCTGGGAGACGAGCGCCATCAACAGCACGCCGGCCTGGGTGGGCGGGGGTGGATGGCCCTCCGATCTCAATCCAGGATCGACCAATTGGCTATGGCAAAGCCTTTGGAACAGCTCGGTGTTGGCTGAAGGCCAGCTACCGTTTTGGGCGTCCAGATACAGCTGGAGGACGTCCAGTTCGTCCCGGACGGCGGACTCGCCAAGATGGGCTGGCTCGCCGGGCTGGATGCCGAGGGCGGCAGCCACCAGCCGCCGTCGGGCATCCTGGAGGACCGCCTTCAGCACATTGGCTCCCGGCGATGTCGGCAGAAGCGCATGCAGCAGAAGCCACACAGCGTGGGCGAAGTCGAGCGTCAGGACGTCGGGGGTGTTCGCCACCAGACCCTTCAAGACCGTCACAGCCCGGGAAAGTCCCTTGTCTGATAGAGCGCCCTCGCCAGTTCCACGCCGGCAACCAGTCCGAGTTCCGGCGCCCGCACCGCTTCCGCGGCCCGCCGGGCCCTCCGGTTGTCGTGAATGTCGTTCGCGGCGATGGCCACGGCCAAAAGATCGGCATCCGGCACCGGTAAACCGCTTGCCTGTTCTAGGTCCACGCGGCGGAACAGCGTCCACAGCGAATCATCGCCAACGGGTGAGGACGTCGCGTAGATGCTCCTCCGAAGTTCGAGGATCCGTTCAGGTCCCAAGTGCTGCCGGGCCAGCCTCGCTTCGATGGCATGGCTGAGCGTTGCCGTCTCCGGGCTGTCTTTCAGGACCCGGATGGTTCCGTCGGACCGCAGCGCGTCGATCGCCCGCTTTGGGCCGAGTTGTTCAAGGACGGCCAGCGGTATCGGCTCCCCCACCGCCAGAATGTCCACCACCTGCCGCTGTGGCACGGAATAGCCCTCAAGCCGGTGGCGGGTCAGCTCGAGCGCTTGCGAACCGTCCAAGCGGATTGGTCCGGACAACATCCAGGAATCGGCCTGTTCCACGATCTCGCCACGCGCTGCGGCTTCGTCCACCAACAATTTCGCGGTCTGCAGGTTTCCACCGGTGAGGGTATGGATGTCCCGCACCAGGCTGCGGGCTGCGCGCCCGCCGAGGCGATCATCAAGGAATTCGCGAAGCTGCTCCTGCGTGAGATCGTCCAGGGTCACCACCGACAGCTGCCGCGACACCACGGATTCCATGAGTTCCATTCTCAAGGGCCGGTCCGAGCGGTGGGTGGCAATCAGGCGGATGTCCGGTTCAACAAGCAGTTGGCTCAGGAGCCAAAGAGACATGTCATCCAGGAAATCTATGTTGTCCAGTACCAGCAGTGCGGCGGATCCGGAGGTCGCTGCGCCACGCACCGCTTTGCGGCAAGCCGCCACGATGGAACCCGGCCACACTTTGGCCCTCGCCGGCAGGTCCGGAACAAGGGCCATGGCGATTCCAAAGGGAATGTCCGCGAACGACTCCGAGACGTTGTGGGCGATCACGCTGAAGGAACCGCCCAGCACTGAAGCCGCTGCGTCCAAGAGGGTGGTCATTCCGGAGCCTCCCGGTCCCGAGATGACTATCCCGGCCGGTTCCGGCCCGGACAAGGCAATAACAATCTCCTGGAGCTCCGCGGCCCGAATAATCGGGGGCGGGGTGTGGGTCCCTTCGGTATCGTCCATGGTCCTGTCTCATCTTCGGGCCGCCGGACACACGTTCCTGACGGCTGTGGCACGGACCGGTGTCATTTCCAAACGTTACCTTCGGGTTTCAGTCCCTGGATTGAGTGGTAACTACTTGGTTTTCCGGGGCTACTTGCACGAAACATCCCCGCTCCACGGAGCCTCCGGGCGACGCACCACGACGCCGTTTCCACCCCGGTTTTCCCGCCGGATTTGCATCCTCTGTTACCGCTCTGTGATCTGACTGTGTAAGCTGGTGCCGCAAGAGTAAGTTCCGGCTGGCTACTTCTGGGGAGTTGAAGCGCAGCCGATTTCCGCAACAACTCTGTCGTGGCACACCGTTTGGCCGTGTACGACGCTGCCGCACGTTCAGCTGCAGCTCGCCTTATCCATTGCCCAGGTCTCGTATGTCTATGTCCCCAACAGATATGTCACCCAAAATATGAAACACCTGTTCACAGCACTCATCGCCGTGGCTGTACTTGCCTTTGGTGGGTTCGCCACCATCTCAGCTGTCCAGTCATCACACAAATCCTCCTATCAGGCCGGCGACCGCGGTTCATATTCGCGGCCAAGCTCATCGCCTTCGCCTTCATCCGCGCAAACGCGCACCGCCACGCCGGCACCGACGCCGACGCCCACACCCAGCAATGTTCCGGCCGCGGCGCCGTCGAGCACGCCCGCTGCCGCCGCCCCCGCTCCGGCCGCAACAGCCGCCGGCGCACCCGCACCAACGGCAGCGCCCCTACCCGTCACGGGAACCTACCCCCTCCACACCAACATCGTGAGCACCACCTTCTGGGTGGGCGAGATCTTCAATGCCAGCCTCTCGGACGGCTCCCAGGTCTGCTCCACCTACAACGGCCAGTGGGCCTTGCAGCACACGGGGGTCAACATGGGAACCACTCCGTCCAGCGCGAGCGGTTGTCCCGGCAGCACTTACGGCGGTTGCGACGGAGTCAGCTCCGGCACCGGCACGAGCTTCCAGTGCGCCACGGAACAGCGCGTAGCCAGCAATGGGTACTTCCCACTGCACCAGCCCAAGCCTTTGCAGAACCCGTTCTACTTGGACCTGCCTTACGACGACGTCAATGACAGCGTCGCTTTCGCCGAGCGTTGCAATGTTATTCCGTGGGCCGCCGCGGACAACGCCAAAACGGGCGTCAACCACTGTGCGGACTCAAGCTACAGCTACATGAAGAACGCATGGGTCCAGATCACCGGCCCCAATGGCGCCGTTTGCTACGGACAAGTTGAAGACGCCGGGCCCTCGAGCGGTTCGCTCTACCACGATTCGGCCTACGTCTTCGGCGCGAACAACGCGCGTCCGGCCAACAAGTCCTTCTCCGGCGACCCGAGCCAGGGTGCAGGCATGGATGTCTCCCCTGCATTGAACGGCTGCCTGGGCTTCGCTGAGCTGAACGGCGACAATGACCACGTATCGTGGCGTTTCGTTGACCGTGCCAGCGTGCCGGCCGGTCCGTGGCTCAACGTTGTCACCACTTCGGGAGTCACCAACTAATATCCCGGGACCCACGGGTCAGCAGGACATTACCCACTCCGGGAGTGTCGGACGCCCATGCCACCCAGCCGCAATGGCTGCCTGGCATGGGCGTCCGCGTGTCCGCCCACTTTTCCAGGGCTGTCCCTAGCCGGTCCGCACCACGGACGGCCCCGGCGTCGCGATTTCCTGAGGTTGGCGTTGGATCCTCCGAACCGGGCTGACCCAAACTCCCGACGAACTCGCCGAGTACGCCTTGGGCAAGACCTGGAGGCAAATGACCGCGTCCAATATCCGCATCAACGGAAAGAAGGGCGCCATCAACAAAAAGCGCGGGTTGCGCATCGAAACTGCGGCAAGGACTGTCAAGAAGAGGTCCGGCAGGAAGACCCCAATGAGAACGTCCTGGGGCCGCAGGACGCCTGACAGAAAGATAAAAACCTCTGAGCGATTGCCGAAAATCCACACCTCGATGGCAGCGAGGGACGATAGCAGGAATGCCGGCACCAGAAGGACGAAGAAAAGGCAGCTGGCTACGAGTTCAACAATGTACAGCCCCAGCACAAACCAAAATCTGCTGAATTGCAGGCCGTGCCGCCTGACGGTTTGCCAGAAACCAAGAATCCACCGCCGCACCTGCTTGATATAGTCCTTCAGGTTGTCCGGATCCTGGGTATACGCAACAGCCGCAGAGGGATGGAATGCGATCCTTCCCAGTTTCTTCGCATGGATTTCAAACGTCATGTTGAAGTCTTCGATCACCAGCCCCGGCGCCAGGACCTCTATTTTTGCGAGCGCACTGGTTCTGTACATGCTGGCGAACCCGGGCACGATGGAGACGACATTTGCCCCTTGCGCCGCTTGGCCGTATTTGAGGAGCAATTGGACCACGATGTACAAGCGCTCCCGGTATGCCACGAGGAAGCGGCCGATCGCCGTCGGAGGTGCCGGACTCATGATCGATTTGGCCCGTCCCGCGACGGCAACCACCGTCGGATCGTCAAACAGCGGCAACCCGTTTCGAGGTAATCCGGCGTCGGGCGTGTGTCCGCGTCCAGGAGCATGACCACCTTGAACCGCTTGCACAGGTCGAAGTGGGCGATGCCCGCCGCGAGTGCGCCTGCCTTGCCACGGTTCGGTTCAAGGTCAAGGACCTTCACCCCCGCGGCCCGAGCAATAGCTGCGGTGTCATCAGTGGACATGTCCGAAACGACGTGGATGTTGCGGCGAGGTACCAAAGCGGACGCGGCGAGGATTGTCTCCCTGATGACCAGGGCCTCGTTGTGGGCGGCCACGAGGACCGCGACATTCGCCGGGTAGAGCCGCACCCCCTTCGCACGATGGCGGGCCCGCGGACGCCGAGGGATCGGTAACGTGCCGCCGCGCAGCAGCGCGATCCACCCCCGGATCCGGGAAGACAACCCCTTGACCCGCCACGATTCCTCACCCGCCAGGCGGACCAGCCCGGCAACCGACCAAAAGATCGTACTGACCCCCAGAACCAAGAAGATCGAAAGCAGAACTATCACGGCGACGGAGCTCCCACTGTGTCGTACATTTCGTAATCATCGGTAGCAAGCTGGCCATCACTGAAGAGGTTCAGTCCAAAGCTGATGGCCTCGGCTCCTGCCGGAACGGGCGGCGTATCCCAGATCGCCTGCTCGTAACTGGTGTTGGCCGCGAACCACGGACTGGCCGTCCAGTAGGTCCACGTGCCCAGCTTGTTGCGGTAATACACTTCGAATTGGGTCTTCGCGGTGGACTGGTACCACGCCCTGAGCGAATAGCTGTGGCCGGTACTCACGCTCGGAGCGCATGCTCCCAGATCGAGGACGGAAGCAGTTTGGCATCACCGGACGAGTATTCGCTCACGTCCAGGCGTCGGGCCACCACGCCGGAGTGTCCAGGGTTCAAGGTGCTCAGGACCACGGCATTCTTGCCATAGGACGACACCTGCCAGCATTGCGGCAAGCCATACTTTCCAGCCGTTTCCAGCCCCGGATTCCGAAGGGCATTCGTTCCTGGTGCAGCCGGCGCCGCGACGGGACCGTTCACTACGGGTTTCGCCACGCTGCCGATCACGTCGTGTACCGTGCGCACGGCCATGGTCCCTTGTTGGGTCCTGGCCGCCAGCCAAGTGGCGAACTGTTCGAACAACGCGGGGCTGATGGAGCGGGGCTGCCGCTGTTGTCGACGTCGTAGAAGGTCAATTGCAACCAGCCCCCGGCCTTTTCGGCCTGCGCTACTGTCGCCTGAAGGTCGGCCAACGTCCACTTGCTGCCGACTTCCGATGTTGCCCGTGTCCGGAACAGGTCCGCCGGGCGGACGGTTTCCGCTGCAGCGCAGCCCGCGCAGTCGATGGGAGTGGTTATCTCGCCGAGGCCACGCGCGCTGTTGTAGCCACATCCAGCGACCTGCTCTTCCGACTTCGGCGTCGAAGCCGCAAACGGATAGGCAAAGGAGGTGACCTTGAAGCCCCAGTCCGTAAGGTTCACGCGATCGTTGCAGATCTGCCTCGATGCTTCGTCAGGCTCTACGGAAGTCACATCGGCAAGGGTGACCGTATGCCCGCCGATCTCATTCTGGTCCGCGGCCAGGGTGTGGAGATTGTCCGTTGTCATGTAGTCAGGCGCTCCAACAAAGCCCGAATCGATGAAAAACGTGCCCGGAGGCCGTGGTCCTTCAAGATCCGGGCCGCCTCCATCTGGCTTGACCGGCCCGCATCAAACGTCAAGCTAACGGATGAGAGCGGGGCGGCAGACGGCGTGGGGCTGGTGGTTCCGGATCCGGAGGGAGCCTGGCTTCCGTTGATCAGCGATGTTGCGCCCGTCAACAGGAGCAGCACCGACACCCACGAGGCAGCCCAAAGACCTGCCCGCTTCCTCGACATGCGGATCGGTCCGGATGCGATGCCCTTCCCCCGCGGACTCATCGCCAACCCGCACTGCCGTGGTTCCTGAAGGGGCCGGTGGCGACTGGGGGAAGCCTCGGTCTCAAAGGCTTATTCACCACCGGCCCCCGCTCAGGGGCCCTCTCGATGAGGGCGCGCTGCCGTCCGGCAGCGCCGTCAATTGGCGCCGGGTCCATGGGAGGGACCGTGCTGGATCCCCCAAGAGCAGGTTCGAACTCCAGGCAAACGCCTTCTCGGTTTAATCCGCCGCGTCCTAATGCCGCTCGGACCAGAGCGTCCATTTCCATTCTGAGACCTGTCTTTCCCCCGTTGCCCTCAACCAACTGACACCATCAGCGTAAGAACCAGGGCGACGACGGACACGAGTACGCTCTACCCGTCTTTACACTCAACCTTGACGTCCGGACGGTGCCACTACTCGTGCGCTGCGCGCGCAACACCGGGCTCAAACGTCGGGGCGCGGGCAGGGGCGAATCCGATCCGTTCGTGGTCAAATGGTGCAATCAGGCAGTCGGAATTTAAGGATGGCGGAAGAGAGTGTCCAGGAACCGGGGAAGCGGCGCGTCCGTTTCGGCTGAGTCGGACGGCGCGCGGGACGTCCGTCGCTCGTCGTCCCGGCCAAGGGACCTCGCCGCCAGCTGTCAGCTTTCGCCCGGGCCTGCATTGCCGCAATCCTTGTGGCGGTGGGGATGGGAGGCATCCTCGTGTGGCGTTTTACCACGGACGCAAACGGTTCCCTCGAGCCCCGTGGTTTTCCGGCTACGTCGACGTGACTGTGGTCCCTCAATACGCTTTCGAGACACCCGTGGGCGAGGGCACCAAGAATGTCACGCTGGCGTTCGTGGTGGCAATGGCTGGACAGCCCTGCACACCGAGTTGGGGTAGCACATACAGCCTCGATGCCGCGAAGACCTCGCTCAAGCTCGAAGAACGTATCGCCAAGCTTCGGTCAAACGGCGGCGCCTTCGCTGTGTCCTTCGGCGGCTCAGTCAACAGCGAGCTCGCCAACTCCTGCTCGAATGCAACAGATCTGGAAAGGGCCTATCGTGCGGTCCTGGAACGCTACAACCCCGGAACAATCGACTTTGACGTTGAGGGCGACAACCTGGCGGACAGCGCGGCCTGGCAGCGCCGCGCCGCAGCCGTCGCTGCCCTCCAGAAGGAGAGGATCAAGGAAGGGCACGCCCTCTCAATTTGGCTTACCCTCCCGGTCACCCCGCAAGGGCTGACCGACGCCGGAACCTCCGCCGTCGACCAGATGCTCGCCGCCGGCGTCGAACTCTCCGGGGTCAACATCATGACCATGAACTACGGTTCAAGCCGGAGCGAATCGCAAAGCATGCTCGATGCCGGAACCTCAGCGGCCCAGTCCACCAACGACCAGCTAAGCATCATCTACCAGCGTGCGGGAATCACCCTTAACAGCGAACAGATCTGGGGAAAGATGGGCCTGACACCTATGATCGGCCGGAACGACCTCCCGGGCGAGATATTCGACCTTGACGCGGCCCGCGGATTGAACTCATTCGCCATCAGCAAGGGGGTTCAACGGGTGTCCATGTGGTCCTTGAACCGGGACACGTCGTGCCCCCAGGACACCCCGAGGATCCGGCCAGCCATGTGTGTAGCGGGATCGATCAAGGAACCCAACGCTTCTCCGATGTATTGAGCGCGGGATTCCACGCCAAACTGCCCTGACCCGCCGATCAACGATCCCGCCGATTGGCAGAGGATCATGCCTGGCCTGGACGGTCCGCCCTGTTCTGGTTCTTGGCTTCGGCCGGGCGGGCGAGGTGCCTTCCGTTACCGTGCCGAAACAGCTTCTTAAGCCACTGCATGGATACCTCCGGTTTTCTTGGGACTGTCACTACCGGATTGCCTGGACGGCTCCGGTTGCCGGTGCTACTTCACTTGGCTGACCGTGACGATGTTCAGCCACGGTCCAGCGGGAACCTGGTCCCGTGGCACGAACTGCCAGTCGACTTTGTCCGACTCGCCATCAAGATCGGAGAAACCAAGGCACCCGTTGAGCGCAGGCGAGACGTCCATTCCGGCACCGTTGAACTTTTTGTTGGCCGGACGGGCGTCATTGGAGCCGAAAACGTAGTCCTTGTCGTGATACTGGCCCGGACCCGCATCTTCAATCTGTCCGTAGCATTCCCGGTTGCCCATCCGGATCCTGACCCATTGGTTCTTCATGTAACTGAAGGAACGGTTCTGGGCATTGCCCGCGAAACCCGGATCGTTTGCCCACGGGATGACACTGGCCCGTTCCGCGAAGGCGGTGGGATCGTTGACGTCGTCGTAAGGAAGATCGAGGTAGAACGGGTTCTCCTTTGGAGTCATGCTGGTCGGTGCATAGCCTTTGGCCTGCGTTCTCGCCTCGGTCTTGCAGCCGTTCGTCACGACGCCGTCACAGCCTCCATAGCTCTGCATCCACTGGGAGTCGTAGGTCGACATCACTTGGCTCCCGTCTGCCGCTTTGGGATCAAAGATCTCGCCGACCCAAAAGGTGGTGGATACAATCCCGGTGTGCCAGGGATACCGGCCGGCTGATTGCGTCGGACTCGGGCTCGGGCTCGGTCCACCGCACGCTGCCGTCAGCAAGGTCAGGACCGCAAGCACAGCCGCTCCACCCCGGCCGTGACGCTTGGATCCGGATGCTGGGCGATTCACATCGTGCTCCTGGAAAAGGGTTCGTCGGATCTTTCCTTGGACAAGGGCGGGCGACCGGTCAGCGTGTACTCCACTCACCCAGCCGCCCGTCCTTACGCTGTAGGCTATGCCGTCCCTTCGTTCACGACGCGAGGGTAATCTTCCAACCTGCCGGATCCAGGACTTTTGCGGGTTTGTAGTCGGCCGCGACGTTGAGGATGATCTCATCCAAGGTGGTCTTCGGCTCGAAGCCAACAAGCCGAAGGACTTGCTGTTGTCCGGAACCCGCCGGCGCATGTCCTCGTAGCCCTCTGAGTAGGCCTGCTCATAAGGCACCAGAGTGATCGCGCTGCCGCTCCCAAGGAGTTCGACAATCCTCTCGGCCAACGTCAGGATGGAAATCTCGTAGCTGCCGCCGAGGTTGTACGCATTTCCGTAGGCAAGCGGTTCCTCGGAAATGCGGACGATGGCCGGAACGATGTCGCCGACGTAGGAGAAGCACCTGGTTTGATGGCCGTCTCCGTAAACCGTCAGGGGTTCACCGACGAGCGCCTGCCGCACAAGCCGCGGAACAACCATTCCATAGCGGCCTGTCTGCCGCGGACCGACCGTGTTGAAGAGCCGCACGATGGCAACCGGCAACCCGAATTGGCGCCAGTATGCGTGGGCAAATGCCTCGTCAATACCCTTGGCGGCTGCGTAGGTCCACCGGGACTTGAGCGCGGATCCCAGGATGCGGTCCGCTTCCTCCGAGAGGCTGTCCGAGGTGTTCTTCCCGTATATCTCGCTTGTGGATGCCAGCAACAGCGAGGCACCTGATTCGAGGACCGAGTCCAGGACCACTTCGGTGCCATGGATATTCGTGCGGAGGCTCTCCAACGGGTGGTCGACGATCAAATTCACGCCAACCGCGGCGGCCAGGTGGAAGACCCTGTCGGCACCCGCCACCACCTTGTCCACTGCGTCACGGTCGAGAATGGTGCCCTCGACGAAGTGGAAGTTCCTGTGGCCTATGACGCCTTTGAGATTCTCCAGGCGTCCGGTCGACAAGTTGTCCAGCACGGCGACTTCGTCCCCGGCCGCCAACAAGTACTCAACAAGATGGCTTCCTATGAACCGGCACCGCCGGTTATTGCTGTTTTCATTACTCCTGCTTCCGTCGAAAACATGGTGGATCTAGAGCCGGGTCACGTTGCCGGCCTTGGGCAAGCGGTATGTCGTGTCCAGGACTGCCGGGGCTCCGGCCAGCCAGTCAAGTTCCATCTGGCTGTGCCTCGTGTGCAGGATCACCAGGTCCGCACCCCAGTCAGCAGGCGATTGCTCGGATTGAAGGGTCCCGCCATGGCCGTCGGGAGCCGTCTGGCACCAAGGATCCGAGAATGCCACTTCCGCTCCGTCGGCGATCAAGGCGGCAATGATTTCCAACGCCGGGGATTCCCGGAGATCTTCGACGTCGGGCTTGTACGCAACCCCGAGGACCATGACGCGTGCACCGGAAACACCGTGGTTGCGGTCAGACAGGATACGCCTGGCCTTCTCCACCACCTGGTGCGGCCTGCCCGCAATCCCGGCCATCGCTTGCTCGATCACCGGGGCTGTCAAGCGGGCCTTGCGCAATTGCCACAGCAAGTAGTGGGGGTCGCACGGTATGCAGTGTCCGCCGACTCCGGGACCGGGTGTGAACGCCATGAATCCATACGGCTTGGTGGACGCCGCATCGATGACGTCCATGACTTCCATGTTGAGTTCGTGGCAGATATCGGCGAATTCGTTAGCCAGGGCGATATTGACGGCCTGAACGTGTTCTCCACAAGCTTGGTCATCTCGGCGACATCCGCCGACGGCACCACGTGAACCAACTTGGTGCTGGCGCTCAGGAGCCGTTCGGCAACTTCGCCGCACGCCGGGGTCACGCCGCCGACTACCCGGGGGACGTCTTCGTGGGAGAACGAATCCACGCCGGGGTTGATGCGCTCGGGCGAGAAGGCCACGAACACGTCATGGCCCGGGATAAGTCCCCGCGCTGCCAAGGGCAAAGCCAGGAGGTCGCGCGTGGATCCGACGTACGTTGTGGAGGTCAGCATCAGCAACTGGCCAGTGGTGGCGAAATCGACCACCGAGGCACAGGCCGCCCGGAGAATGGAGAGGTCCGGAACCAGGTACTCGTCCACGGGAGTGGGAACGCACACAACCACTGCCGCCGCGCGGGCAAGCAATGACAAATCGCTGCTCAGCATGAAGGTCGGGTCCAGCAGCGCGTTGCTCAGCCGTTCCCGGTCGGAGTCCAGAAGATCTGCCCGTTGCTCCCGGATCACGGCCAGGCGGGCGTCGGACACGTCAAGGCCGAGGACACGCCGACCGGAAGCGTTGATGGCGAGCGCCGTGGGCAGGCCCACATAGCCATGCCCACGATCGCCACGTCGAAAGTAAACGCCTGATCTTGTGTGGTTGTCCGTGTTCCCGCGCCCTCCGGCCAAGCTGGTGCCTGCGTGTGCAAGGACTGCGAGCTCCCGTTGGGCTCTGCCTTGAGGGTCTTTACCTTCGTGTTCGGTGCCATGGTCAGTCGACCTCCCGGTGCCTGTTGTCTCCAGTGTGAAAGAAAGCCGGCGGCGGAACGGGACGTGCCCTGGTCTCAGAGGGCACATGACCGCCCGCCGCCGGCTCGATTGTGGGGGTGCCCGCGGAATGCGGGAAACCGGTCGCATTGGAGTTGACTTCTCGCTGGATCACCGGGTGGTTTTCCTGTAGCAAAGAATTCTTCCTGCGTTTCATCTCGAGACCCACTTATCCCCAAATGAGTGGCGGTTGCCATCAGGAAAAGCGTATTAACGAACCCCCAAGGCGGGCGCGAGTGGGCTCTACCCGTCTTTGGATGCGCGGTCCCTCCCGCGGCGATTGACTACCCGTCCGAGCGCTTTTAACCACTCGATTCAGTACTCGCTTTTAGGCCTTTCGCCCTTTGCGTGCCGTCTGTTCAAGCGCACGACGGCGGAACGCGGCTTCGGGGAAGCGGTCACCCGATCCCAGTGGTGAACCCAGTCGCGCCTGCGGCTAGCCCAGTCCCTGCGTGCCGTGGGCACCGTTCATCAAGTCTTCGCGGTGGCTGATGCCAAGCTTGGCGAACATTCGGTACAAGTGGCCTTCGACCGTGCGCAATGACAGGCCCAAGCTCAGCGCAATGTCCTTGTTGCTCGACCCGACTGCACGAGCGTCGCGATTTCCTGTTCGCGCCGGGTCAGCTTCTGGAGATCCGGGGAGGCCCTTCAACGGCCGGGCCGGCCTTGTCGAGAGCGGCGGTGCGACGCTTGAGGAGTCGCTGTCCTTCGAGCTGGCGCGCCTTGTCCCCCCTGCTTTCCAGGATCCGTAGGGCGTGGCTGGCGCAGTCAGCGGCGGCAAGCTCCAGTCCGTCCTTGGCTGCCGAATCACTCAGCTCAATGAGGCGATCCGCGTCCTTGTGCGCGAGGGCAAGCCCGACGCTCAAGGCGAACTCCGCAGTGCGGCCTTCGCTGCCCTGGGCCACCGCTACCAGCCGACGCGCCACACTGGGGTCTCCCAGCCTCAGGACCAACATCAGGATGTCGATCTCGGCGCCGATAGCCCCGTCCGCGGCCGCGGAATCCGCAAGGGACATGAGTCGCGAGATCGCCGTTTGCGTTCCGGTGTGCTCGGCTCGCGCAACTGCCGCATGACCTTGTGCCAGCAGCGACGGATGCACGCCTTCCCGGACCAATGTGTCGTATTCGTTGGAGTACGTCATCGCGGTTTCCCGGCGTTTCAGGATCGACGCCGCGTAGGCGGCGGCAGCAACGGCGTCGGGCAAGTCGCTCCCCATGTCGGAGACGCGCAGCATGCTGACAGCCTGGCGAAGCCGGGGCAGGGCCACTCCCAGGTCTCCCCGGCGCAGGTCCACCATTCCGGCAGCCAGGTGGAGCATCCCGCCCGAATAGATCAGGGAGTTCGGTGCTTGGGAAACATGGTTCTTGAGGAACGTTTCAAGAACGCCGAATTCGCCTGCCTGCTGCAAAGCCAGGATGTATCGGCGCATCACCATTCCTGCGTACTGGAGGCTCCAGTCGCCGCTCGCGGCGACCATTTCCTGTATCTCCATCAGAATCTGGATGGCGGACACCGGCCGTCCCGTGACCGCCATGGCCTCTGCGAGGAGGGTGCCCGCCACGAGGCGGGACTCGTCGTCGTCCGCTTCTTTCCAGATCTGGCGGAGTTCCCGCTCTGTCTCGACGTAGTGGCCTTCCGTTTGGAGGCCTTCCAGCGAAAGGAGCCTGCTTCCCAGTTTCCCGCGTTCCAGCTCATCGGGGTCGATGTCCTGACGGGATTCGGCAAGCCTGGCCAAGGCTGCCTCCCATTCGTACGCAGCCTGTTTGATGGCGTTCGGCCCGACGCCTTGCCGCCCGGCGAGCTGGGCCGCCAACATCGATGCCTGCCGGACCGTCCGCGGATCATTGGTCCGATCCACGACCCCCGCAAGCGAGGACACCGATCCCCTGATGTCGCCCCGGTACCATTTGGCCCGCGCAACCTCTACTTGGGCGGCAAGCCTCAGGGACGGATCCTTGATCGCGCCGGTAACCCGCTCCACGTAGCTGGGGATGAACAACCGGTTTGCCAGCTGGGCCGCCTCCAGGATGTCGGAGTCCGGAACCTCGGTGCCCGATTCCAATCCCCAGGAGACGTAGCGCAGCAGCCCGTCCATGGTCTGCGGCTTGGACTCCATGAGGTTCACGATGCGCCGCCGGATGGTCATGCTGTGGGCGGTCGGGACCAGCTGGCGGATGACTTCGCCAACCAGCGGCTGGGCCAGCCGGACATGCCGCTCGGGGTCGGACGCAATCTCGATGAAGTGCAGTTCCTGCAGTTCGTCCACGGCGCTGGAGTCGCCGGCCCGTTGCACGACGTTCAGCGGGACAGGCTCGGCGAGGGCCACCGTCTCCAGGGTGTCGCGCTGCGCGGCGCCCAGCATCAGGATCTGGTTCCGGACAAGGTCCATCAAACGCACGCTGGTTCCCCGAAGCTCACCCGAAAGCATCCAGGCGTCGTTGCGGCAGACCAGGTGGCCCAACGACTTGGCGTGTTCGATGAGTTCCAGCAGGAACATCGGGTTTCCACCCGAGTACCTGCAAAGGACGGCGCTGGTGCCCTGGACGACGGGCGCATCCAAGGCCTGGGCGCAAAGTTGGTTGACTTCCTGCTCGTTGAGCGGCTGCAAGTCGAATCGGTCCACGAGTCCCTCGGACCACATCGAGAAGACCTCTGCGGCGGCGCCGGATACGGACGGCAAAGGAACACGACCTTGGCGGCTTCCGCGGCTGCCAACTGGGCCAGGACAGCCACACTGCTGTCATCGATGTGATGTGCGTCCTCCACGATCAGGACCGCCGGTGCCGGATGTGGCTGGCCTGCCGGGTTCAACGCCGCGACCACGGCCCTCAGGACCGACAATGGCTCGTTGATCTGGCTCGGGGTCAAGGCCGTCAAAAGGGGCGCCAAGGCAGCGAACGGTACCGAGGCCAGGGTTGGACCGGCAAAGACCCTGAAGGGGCGGACACGTTGCCCTAATTCATAGACCACTTCGTTAATCAGTGCCGTCTTGCCGATGCCCGCGTCACCGAAAAGCAGGACTCCGGGCCCATTGGCGTCGAGAAGGCAGTCGACGACGGCGGCCATCACGTTGAATCGTCCGACAAGCGCATCGGCCGCAACCACTTCAGTCATTTCGCACCACCTTCGACGTTGCCAAGCGCGAAGCTCAGCTCAGAGCGTTCAACGATTTTCAGCTTGCCGAAGATCTGGTAGAGATGCCCTTCCACCGTGCGAACTGAAACATGGAGCTTCGCGGCGATACCCTTGTTGCTCTCCCGGTTCGCCGCCAGCTTGGCGATCTCCATCTCGCGAGCGGTCAGCTTCAATCCCTCTTGGTTTCCGCTTTGCGGGGTGCGCAGGCGCTGCCGGCACGTTTCCGCGAGCTGCCGCGCCTTCCTGAGAGCCGTCTTGTCCAACTGAACCTGGTCCAGCTGCAACACCGTCTCCGCGATATCGAAGGCGAACCTGTCGTTCTGCATGTCTTCGGCCAACCGTGCAGCCTCAAGAAGAAGCTCTGCGCTTCCGGACATCGTCGCCCGTGCGTACGCAACGCACAGTTCCGCGAATCGTCCCTGGCAGCGGAGTGCCGAGTCCAACAGCCGTGGAGCGGCTGCCACCGCGCCAAGCCGAACGGCTGAACTGAGGCAAAAGATCTCGTGACCGGGGCGCCCTCGTCCCGGTCGGCGTCGGCCAAGCGGAGGAGCTCCTCGACGGCGGCATCCGGGCCGTCGACCCGATCGCGGGCCAACGCCGCGAGGTACCTCTTCGTCCGTTCCTTCCGCCACGTCGGCCGGCGCAGCTGGGTGGAGGCTTCCTTCAGGTAGCGCAGGGCCTGCTCCTGCTCGCCCTGCAAAGCCGAGGCGTAGGCCGCCGCAGTGCAGGCGACATCCAACATGCCTTCGTTGTCCTGGACGCGCAATTGGCTGATGACCGGAATGAGCGCGTCCAAACCGTCCTGGCCCCGTCCCTGGAGGCACCGGAAGATCGCTTTGGGAAGATCGATCGCTGTGGGCAGTGCCTCGGCGACGGAAACCAAGAGGTCGTCGCCGGGTTGGACCATTTCCGCCTCTTTATCCCACCGTCCTGCAAGTACGAAGGCGAACCGTAGCCGCGATGTGGCGCGTCGGGCCGCCGCGACCGAAACAGCAGGATCATGGCAGTCAGCCGTCAGCTGTTCCGCCATGTCCGCCGCCTCGGATTGCCGTCCCGTCAGGGCCCACGCCTCGCACAGCCAGCTTCCGGCAAGGAGGCGGAACTCGGTGCCGTGCGATTCAAAGTCTTGAAGAACTTCTTCCAGTCTTGCCGCCATCTCAGCGTAGGAACCCGAATAGCTGGCTGCCTGCGATTCGGCAAGGACAAGTTCCTCCCGAAGTGTTGCGATGTCCTGCCCTTCGCCGGTTTCGGCTTCGAGCCGCTGCCTAACGCGGGCCAGCGTTTCGCAGGCTTGCGCCGTGGTTTCGGGAAGGGCCAGAAGGACTGCGGCCTCGGCCAGCTTGAGCCGGACCCATTCGGCCAGGGTGGCTTCATCCCCGGGTTCATCCAAGTGAAGACCCAGCAGCTCCCGGGCCGCAGCGACGTCACCCAGTGTCATCATCGCGCGGGCTTCCTCGGCTACTGCCCCGGGCACCGTGGAGTGGCCCGGAATGGACCGGACCAAGCGCAGGGCCAGCCGCGCATCAAGGTGCCGGTTCGCCATAGCGGCAGCTTCAAGCGCTTCTTCCCTTCCCAGCTTGGCTCCGCAGTCCAATGCCCAAGCGGCCATGGATAGCAACATCGAGCGTTGGCCAAGGGCCGGATCCATCGATTTAAGGAGCAGGCCCCGGAGTTCGTTGCTGCGGCCAGGGGGTACGTTCGCCCGGACCACGTCACCGACCAGCTGGCTTTGGAGCCGGGCCATCCTGGGCAACGAGTCGTCGACGACGAGGACGCCCCTTTTCTCAAGGGAGTCCACATCGTCCGCCGAGGCGAGTGCCAGCAGGGATTCCAGGGCACGGCCCTGGCCAGTGAAAGGATCTCCAGGACTTTGCGCTCACCGTCGCCCATTCGCCCAAGCCGCGTGGTGATCAGATCGGTGATTGCCCTGCCATGCTGTTCGCTCCGGGACGTCAAGACCCAGACGCCGTCGCTTTTCAGGAGCGAACCCGATTCGGCGAGCTCCGCTGCGAGCATCTTGAGGTAGTGCGGGTTGCCCCCGCTGGCCGTCCACAGGGCATGGGCGCCGGACGGGGAGACCTGTGCTCCGAGCCCGGCTTCGAGCCAGGCGTGCGATTCCTGGAAAGTCAGGGGCTTGAGGTCGATCCGGTGCAGGAAGCCATCCCCGCACAGCCGCGTGATCTCGCCGCAGAGCCGCTGCGGGTCGGTGCAGGTGAGGACAAGTTGCGCTGTGCCGTTCCTCGCAAGTTGGGCCACTGTCATGGCCGCCAACTCATCAAGCTCGGTCGCGTTTTCTATGACCAGGTACACCGGCTTTCCCTCGGAGCGCTCACGGAGCAAATTGGTGAGTGCCGACAACACCAGGACTGGATGTGCCAGGTATCCCGGGTCAAGATCGCTCAGAAGGATATTGAGGGCGCCGTACGGTGATCTCGCCAACGCCGCGCTGCCGCGGATGACGACGACGAATGAGCGCCCGCGTAGTTCGTTCACCGCGCGAGTAGTCAAGTAGCTCTTGCCGCTCCCCGACGGCCCAGTAACAAGGACGCCACCCTTGGAAGCTGCCAGCGCGACGGCGATGTCCTCAACAGCGGCTCTGGGTCCAATCGGCGGCCAGGCCGTCGAAATTACCGATTTGCCTCCGGTTCCATCCGACGAAGACGTCGCCGAAGATGCGTCGAACGCCTGGTACCGGGACGCGTTCCCGGACCGAACGGCATGGACCGTAGATGCACTGCCTGCTGTCAACATGAGCGAGACCCCCAGTGATCGAGTGGTGACACCCCCAATTAACCAGCTGGCCGTCAGGCCCACACCAGTAGTGAGTACTCGACTTTCCTGGTGCCGGATACTCGTATGCGGGTGTGAGTACCTTTCCCCCGGGTGGCGGGTACTCGTCGCCGGCAGTGGCGTCCGTTCGAATCGAGAGTGCACTACTACTCCCCCGCGGCCATTCCCGGCTTCAGCCTGTACTCGACGCTCCCTGCGCGACGGCCGCGGCTCCTGCAAGTTCGTCCCTGCCGGTGATCCCCAATTTCGAATAGCAGCGGTACAGGTGCCCTTCGACCGTCCGGACCGAGATAAGCAGCGTGTCCGCAATCTGCCGGTCGCTGAGTCCCTGGACCGCCAGATTGACGATGTCCCATTCCCTCTTGGTCAGCTTCGGAACCACGGACTCGTTCTGCGTTTCCTCGCTGCCCTGGCCGAGTTCTTCGTTGCAGTGCGCCAGCCCCGCCCGCGCTACGGCGCTGAGCTCCTTGGTCTGGCCGCGATCCGGTGCTGCCAACGCCAATCCATATGCCTTCGCGGCCAGATGGTAGGCAGTGGCGGCCTGTAGCTTCTCCCCTGCGGACAGGTACCGGGCAGCTCCCCCGAACTTGAGTGCCCGTCCGTACTCGGCGAGCGCTTGTGCCCACTCGCCCTCCGTTGCAGCCGCGGTTTCACAAAACCGGTCCAACCTGCTGGTGTCTCCCAGGCCGAGCGCAAGCTCAAGGGCATGAAGTTCAAGGTACGTCGCGTTTTCCTTCGCCGCGTCGTCAGCGTTTTGGTGCAACGCTTCCACTCCCGAACCGTCGGCGTTGAGGAGTTCAAGTCCGGCGTCGAAAAAACTGTTTGCCTGTGCCGCGAGAAGGTGGGTGCTGTGTTGTCCCCAGGCTTTGAAGTCCGCCCGGAACCGTTCGGCTTCAGGCAGCCCGGCGCCGGCTGCGGCATAGAAAGCCATGGCGGCACACAGTCCGAAGAGATTCTGCGGATCGCTGTCCCTCAAGGCTTCGAGTCCCGCCGTCAGCAAGGGCAGGGCGTCGCCGGTTTTTCCCTGCCTGATGGCAATGTATCCGGCCACCACGTAGGCCGCGCCGCCATAGGTCGCCATCGAGACGCCCGACGATTCGTAGTACCTGTCGAGGAGATTTTGTGCGTCGGCCAGTCACCTACGGCCAACGCGCAGATGACGAGGCGGGCGGAGATGAACTCGGGGATGAAGAAGACATCGTTCTCCTGGGGCTGCGCCAAGGCGGCAGCTTCGAGAACCAATAGCCTCGCCTGGCGCCCGCGGCCGAGGGCGCACATCATTTCTGCCTTAAGTGCGAGTGCCAGGCCCCTGAACAGTGGGGCCAAGGAGCCTTCCACGGTTCCCGACTGGAGGAGCACCCGCTCCAGTTCCGGGCCCATCCTCTTGTAATCGCCATCGACGGAGCCGGCGAGCAGCCCGATCACGGTGGCGGCGAGCGTCACCGCGGCTTGCGCGGCCGGCGTCCGCTGGCCGTCGAGGCCGGGCTGCTGTTCGCCCCATTCGCGGAGGATCTCGGCCTCCGCCCGGATCAAGGAAGCCGACTGCCCGACGGCTGCACGCGTGGCCGCGCGAAGGACGCTGCTGGATACGACCTGGGAGGGTCCGGCGTCGCCATCCACAGTTTCCTGGGCCAAGGCTGCCGCGGCCTCGTCCCGGCGGCCGAGATTGAAGTATGAGCGGGCCAAAACGGCTTGAGCAATCGATTGCCATTGCACGTCCCGGACCGCCGACGCCATACGCAATGCGGTCTCGCTCTGCAGTAGCCTCGCCGAAAGGACCGCGGCCCGGATCAAAAGACGATCGGGCACGTCCGCCCCGCAATCAAGTGACCATGTCACCATCCGCAACAAGGAATCCGGGTTATCCTCCAACACATCCATCCGGGAGATCAGCTGCCGATGCAGTTGGAGGCTCTGCGCGGCCGGGACGATGCTTCTCAGCACCTCTCCGTAGACCGGATTGACGAGCCGGAGGTTTGGCAACCCATTGCCTCCGGGCTTGATCAAATGCTGGTCAAGCAGCTCCTGGACGGCCGCTTCACCGGCCACAACGTTAATCAACGTCTCGTCCACCGGTTCTGCCAATGCGATCAAGTTCAAGGCTTCCCTGCCCGCGGCCGAAATGCGCATCAGCTGAAGTTTGACGACGGCCTCCAGCTTTACCGTGTGGACCGGAGTCGCGGCCGTCTTGAGCCAAACGCCGTGCCGTTGGACGAGGGTTCCCGAGCTCTCAGCTTCGCGGACAAGGGTCTTCAGGAGGAGGGTGTTGCCGCCCGCCTCCGTCCAGAAACCATGGCTCGTGCTGTTCAAGACGATTCCCCGAGCAATGCCTCGCACAGTTCGTGGCCTTGCTCAGCGGTCAAAGGCTCCAGGTCGAACCATTCGGCGGTCCCCTCGTGCCACATGCGCAAGAGCGGTGCTGGAACTCCCGGCCGTGGAACGCATGCGGCCACGACTTTGGCCCATCCTGCCTGGACAAGCTCGGTCAGCATCGCGCACGTGCATCGTCCAGGTAGTGCGCGTCATCGACCAGCAGCAAAGCCGGTCCTGTACCTACGCGGATGCCCTCGAGGTGATCCCACAGTGAGCGAAGCACGGCAACCCGGGAAGATATGTCGGCGAGTGAAAGATGGGCAAGGAAAGGAGCCAGTACCCCATACGGGACAGCGGTCAGTGACGGACTTCCGTGTATCGGGACTACCGCAACTTCCCCGCCAAAAACGCTGCCCAGCTGGGCCAGGAGGGACGACGCGCCGAGGCCGGAATCGCCCACGATGAAGACTGCCGAACAATCATCCGCGCGGATGGCGGCCGTAATTCCGGGGAGCAAATGCCCATAATCGAGCCACGGTTCGGGCGGCCTTGTAGCGCGTTCTCCGGCATGTGCATGAACCGCCGCAGCGTTCTCATGACTGCGCGGTTCCTTCAAGCTCGCTCCTCGATGAGATTCCCATTTTCGTGAAGATTTGGTAAAGGTGGCCTTCCACTGTGCGCACGGAAACTTGCAACTGGTTGGCTACCTCTTTGTTACTCAACCCTTGACTGGCCATCTTTGCAACCTGACGCTCCTTTCCGTCAGTTCGGGTCCAAAAGTGTGAGGTGTCAGGGGAAGTACCGGCACGGTCCCGACCAAGCGGTCCAGCCGTTGCTGGGCCAGCCTTGCGGACGCTGAATCGCCGGCTTCCCGGGCGATGTCCAAGGCCAGGACGGCACAGCGGGACTCCACCGCATCCAATTTCAGTTCCTGGGCAACCGAAGCTGCAAGTAGTAACGTCTTCGGGTCCTTCTTGCGGGTTCCCTCCGCCACCATCCGGTTGACTGCGGCCATCTTGCCCTGGCGGCGGGACGAAACCTGCTCCAGGAGCAACAGTTCCTCCTCGGTGCCGTGGACGGTGGCGCCGAAGAGGCTGATGGACGCCGTGGTGATCCGTCCTTTCGCCAAATCCCGGTTGGCGGACTCGATGAGGCTTTGCTTCGCCCCGGGATCCTTCAGCCAACGCCTGGCCATCTTGACGCAGAATTCGGCCATCCAGGCGGGGAACCAGGCCGTTTCCCCTTGTCCCTTTTCGGCCAATTCGAGAAAAGTCCGGGATTCCTTCACGTCTCCGGCCTGGGCGTACGCAAAAGCGAGCGCGGAGTAGGCCAGTGCTGGTCCGTAGTAGTTGCGCCTGATCTCCAACTGCGCCTGGGCGCCCAGCAGGGTGTCGATCGCGACTGAAGCCCGTCCTGCGTAGGTGTAGGAAACGCCCAGCGCCAGTTCGGCGGCACCGCCAAGATAATGGATGTTCTTTGGTTGCTGATCGAGGGTCGCAGTCAGCATCCGGGCTAGTTCTTCCCACTGTCCGCTGCACAGGAGTGCGGCAAACAAGCCTTCGGACAACCAGTTGTGCAACCGCGGCCGCGCCTTTGCACGCTGTATCTTGTGCCTCAGCTCGCGCGCCAGCTCGATCGCTTCCATTTCCCTGCCCAACACCGCCCAGGCCATGATCAGCAGGCTCCCGCAGCTCAGCCTTTGTTGAAGATCGATGCCGTCCCGGTACTCCTGCTCCAAGGCTTCGGCAACTTCGGCATACTCGCCCTGATGGACGTGGAGCTCGAAACTCGCGAGCCTGAGCATCCCGCTTGCCCGTTCGATTTCCGTGGCATCCGCTCCGGTTTCCTGCGATCGGCGGGAAAGATCCTCCCGGGCCTCGGCGATGAGGCCGGGTATTTGGAGGTGCCCACCTGGAACCCACAGCAGCGCGCTGCAGAGTTCCTGGACATAGTCCGCGTAGTCATACGCCGGGAGGCGCCGAAGCTGCTCGGGCGTCACATCCTTCAAAGCGGCCACCGCGGCCTCGTGCTCGGCCAGAATAACGTGGGAAACGCAGCGCTGCTGGGCGGCAGCCACCCATTCCTTGTCCTCGCGGCCGATCTGCCGGGCGCATTCCAAGGCGAACCAGGGATCGAATTGCCTGTTCGCTGCCGTCGCAGCTGCCAGTGCCACTCCTGGTTCAAGGGTTTCGCGGACATTCAGTGTCGAAGAGGCAAAGCCCAGGAGCGCCTCGGCATCAAGGTCCCGGGTGATGCTGCCGATCACCCCGGCGGCGAGCCGCCGCAGTTCATTCCGCCGTGGCAGATCCATCCAGCCCCGAATAACCTCACCCATGTACTCGTCTCGCAGCGCCACCCGGCGGGCGCCTGACGGTTCGACGCGCAGGTAGCCGGACCACTCCATCTCGGCAACCACTTCAGGTTCCAGGACGTCCAAGAGCACGGCGAGCGGGGCCGTTCGAATGAGGGCAAGCAGCTCCAGGGCTTCCTGGACCGCGGGGTCTCCCGGGCCAGGCGCGAGCGGACCAGGTCGGTCAGGACTTCAGCGGAAGAAAGGTGGATTTCGCCCTTCATCGCCCAAACCTGTCCGGCCAGGTGCAGGTTGCCTGAGCGGAGCTGTTCGGTGACGATGGCCTGGAGCACCAAGGGATTTCCACCGCTGGACGCGTGCAAAGCGCTTGCAGCAGTAGCGGTCACCCGTTTTCCAAGGACGCCGCTCAGTAATTTAGCAACTTCCGCCCGTGAAAAAACCTGAAGTTCAACTTCGTCCAGGAGGCCGTCTTTCAACAGCCTGATCAGGTCTTCTGGCATGTCTGTGGCTTGGCGGACAGTGACGAGGACTTTCGCTGTCCCACTGATTAACAAGTGCACCAGAAGGGCCGTGCTCATGCTGTCCAAAGCGGGCAGTTCCGAAAGGACCAAGAGCACTTCGCGCCCCGCGGCGTCCGAACTTATCAAATGCGATATGCCGTGGATGATCGCGCCAGGGGAATCTGCGGCATCGACGGGAAGCCTCGCCACCAGATGGGCCAGCGCCCCAAAAGGAGTGCTGACGTCCGTGGAGCCGTGGAGGTGCAGGACGTGAGTCTTTGGAGTGAGCCGGGCCTCAACCGAACGGCGAAAGTCGCTTTGCCGACGCCCGGCGCGCCAACCACCACCACTCCGTACAAAGACGGGTCGCCGAGCGCGTCGATAACCGTGTTCTGAAGATCCTGCCGGACCAGGGACGACCATTTTCGACGCTCTGCAGCGCCCAGTGCTTGCCGCTCCGTTGCGGGTCGCTCTGCTTCAGACTCCGGTGTTGCTCGCAATTTAGATCACGCTACCTTCGCAGCTCTGGCGGACGTGACGTTCAGCGGGTCGTTTGCTTTTGTATTTCCTCTTCACCCCCAGCAGTGATTTGCAAAGTATCATAGCGATCGGCGTGAATCAATTAGCCAGCCGACTAACGATCAGGGTACTTGTTAACCACCGAAATGAGTGCACGTAGGCCCACGCTGCTAGGCCTTGACGGGGTGGAACTTCTGCTGGGCGGCAAGCAAACCTTGAGTCATCAATACCTCGACGGCATCCGCAGCTTCATCCAGGAGGAATGGCAGCTCCTTTTTCTCGGAAGCTCCAAAATCCCTGAGGACATAATCCGCGGTGTCCATTCTTCCGGGCGGCCTGCCCACCCCCACGCGAACCCGCAAGTAGTCCTTTGTAGCCAAGGCCTTGGAAATATCCCGCAGGCCGTTATGCCCGCCCTCTCCGCCGCCGATCTTCAGCTTGACCGTATTGAAGGGAATATCAATTTCGTCGTGGACGGCAATAACGTGATCAGGGGCGATGTCGAAGAACCTGGCCAGGCCGGATACGGGTCCCCCGGAAACGTTCATGTAGCTCATCGGTTTCGCCAGCACTACGCGCGGTCCGCCGATCCCCAGCCTGCCCTCGACCACTTGCGCCCGGGCCTTGTGGGCTTTGAAGCTTCCGCCCATCCGTGAGGCCAGTTCGTCCAGGACCATTTGGCCGACGTTGTGGCGGTTGTGGCTGTATTCAGCGCCGGGATTGCCAAGGCCTACGATCAGCCAGGTGTCTGTCATGGAGTCATCCTAGGGAATCAAGAGTGTGGAATGAAAAAGAAGTGGCCGGGACCCCTCAGGGACCCGGCCACCCGCTAAGGCTAATGCCGCAATTAGTCGGAAAGACTAATAAACCGAACGACTACTCAGCGGCAGGAGCTGCCTCTTCTTCGGCCTCCGAAGTGGCCTCCGAGATGTTGATGATGAGGGTCTCGGGATCGGTGAGCAATTCCGAACCGCTCGGGAGGACGATGTCCGAAGCGTGGACGTGCTCGCCGGCCTTGCGGCCTTCAATGCTGATTTCGACGAAGGTGGGCAGGTGCGTAGCCTCGGCTTCGAGGGAAACCGTGGTGGCTTCCTGGTTGGCGACAGCGCCAATGGCAGCTTCACCGATAACGTGGACGGCAACGTCAACGGTAACCTTTTCGCCCTTGCGGACGGTCAGGAGGTCGATGTGCTCGATGATCTGCTTGATCGGGTCGCGCTGGATGTCCTTCACGAGGGCAAGGTGCTCTTCGCCGTTGACGTCCAGGGCCAGCAGGGCGTTGGAAACGCGGACGGCCAGGGTGGTGGCGCGGCCCGGCAGGTTGATGTGGATGGGCTCAGCGCCGTGACCGTAGATGACGGCGGGATCTGGCCGGCTGCACGGGCGCGGCGGGCGAATCCCTTGCCGAATTCGGTGCGCAGTTCTGCTGCGAGCTTCTGCTCAGACATGTGTACTCCTTGATTACTGTGGCGCCGGCGAATTGCCGGCAAGTCGATCAGCAAGGGCGGAGGTCTGTGGTGACCTTCCACGCCCGGCGGAATGCCAGCCGCTGAGCAGCAGGTTCGGTCCGCCTTCGTTGAAGGAGATTCAGACCCAGTCGATAACGGAGACCCGCAATCCGGTTTTAACCCGGATGTGCTCTCCCTCGCCAAGGTATCTCCAAGAGTTTAGCAGCCGGGTCGCGCCAAAGGGAAAACGGCCCGCCCCGCCCCAACTGGCTCGCATTAGTTGTCGTTTTGAGGGCTCATAACGACAACAATTGCGAGTTAGTTGGGTTGGACCAGCGATGAGTGGGCCCACGCCGGCGAGGGCCCCGGCCTGAGCTTGCGAAGGCTGGGAGCCGGTGGGGATCAGGCGTTGCCGTCGAAGAGGCTGGTGACGGAACCGTCGTCGAACACTTCGCGGATGGCGCGCGCAATCAACGGTGCGATCGACAGGACCGTGAGCTGCGGGAAGCGCTTGTCGGCCGGAATCGGCAAGGTGTTGGTGACGACCACCTCGCGGGCACCGGAATCGGCCAGGCGCTGTGCCGCCGGCTCGGAGAAGACGGCGTGGGTGCACGCGATGATGACGTCCTTGGCGCCGGCGTTCTTGAGGACCTGGACGGCGCCGGAGATCGTTCCACCGGTGTCGATCATGTCGTCGATCAGGACGCAGGTGCGGCCTTCGATCTGCCCGACGACGGTCTTCGAGACGGCCTGGTTCGGCACCGTGAGGTCGCGGCTCTTGTGGACGAACGCCAAAGGCGCACCGCCCAGGCGCTCGGCCCACTGTTCCGCAACGCGGACACGGCCGGTGTCCGGCGAGACAACGGTGATGTTGTCCGCTTCGACCCTGGTGCGGATGTAGTCGGCAAGCAGCGGAATGGCCATGAGGTGGTCCACCGGGCCGTCAAAGAACCCCTGGATCTGGGACGTGTGCAGGTCCACGGACATGATGCGGTCCGCGCCGGCGGTCTTGTAAAGGTCTGCCACCAAGCGGGCGGAGATCGGCTCGCGGCCGCGGCCTTCTTGTCCTGCCGGGCGTACGGGTAGAACGGCGACACAACCGTGATCCGCTTCGCGGACGCGCGCTTCAGGGAATCGATCATGATCAACTGCTCCATGAGCCAGTTGTTCAGCGGAGCCGGATGCGCCTGGATGACGAAGGCATCGGTGCCACGGACGCTCTCCGCTGAGCGCACATAGATCTCGCCGTTCGCGAAGTCGTAGGCGTCGATAGGCAGGAGTTCGGTCTCCAACTCCTTGGCGATTTCCTGCGCCAGCTCGGGGTGCGCCCGTCCGGCGGCGAGAACTAGTTTCTTCTCGCCGTGTGCGGTAATTTCGCTCATGCCTGTGTGCCCTCTTCTGTGGTTGCCGGAGTACTTGAGGAATCGGGGGTGGCAGTGGAGCCAAGCGCGGCTTGCGCAGCCTGCGCCCGTTGGGCCGAGTTGCTGCCCTGCCGGTTGGCGATGACCCAGCCTTCCGCGTTGCGCTGGGGAGCGACACTCAGGGTGAGGGCTCCGGCGGGAACGTCCTTGCGGATGATGGCACCGGCGCCGCTGTATGCGCCGTCGCCGATCGTTACGGGGGCCACGAAGACAGTGTTGGAACCGGTCCGTACACCGGAGCCGATCACCGTGCGGTGCTTCTTCTCGCCGTCGTAGTTGGCCGTGATGTTGCCGCAGCCGATGTTGGTGTCCTCGCCGATCTCGGCGTCGCCGGCGTAGCCGAGGTGGGACAGCTTGGAACCGCGGCCGATCGTCACGTTCTTGGTTTCGTAGAAGGCGCCGATCTTGCCGGTCTCCCCAAGGACGGTGCCGGGACGCAGGTAGGTGAACGGGCCAACGCTGGCTCCCGCACCGATGGTCGATCCTGAGCCGTGGGTGCGGGTCACCTTCGCGCCTTCGCCCACCAAAACGTCGGTGAGGGTCGTGTCGGGGCCGACGACGGCGTCGCGCGCCACGGTGGTGGTGCCGTGGAGCTGAGTGTTGGGCAGGAGGCGGACGTCTTCGTCCAGTGTGACGGTGGAATCGATCCAGGTGGTGGCCGGATCAACGACCGTGACGCCTGCACGCATCCACGCCTCGATGATGCGGCGGTTGTGCTCTGCGCCGAGCGCGGCGAGCTGGATACGGTCGTTGGCGCCCTCGACCTGCCAACGGTCGGCGGTGACGACGGCGGAAACCCGGCCTCCGGCGTCGCGCGCCAATTCAAGAACGTCAGTGAGGTATTTTTCTTGCTGGATGTTCTCGGTGGTCACTTTGCGCAACTGCTCGCGAAGCACCTTTGCGTCAAAAGCGTAGATGCCGGAGTTGACTTCGCGGATGGAACGTTCGGCGTCGCTCGCGTCTTTGTGTTCGCGGATGCCCAGCACGGTGCCGTCCTCGGCACGAAGGATGCGGCCATAGCCATTGGCGTCATCGAGCACCGCGGTCAGGACCGTCACGGCGTTGCCTTCGGATTCGTGCGTGGCGACCAGCTCGGACAGAAGGGAACCGGTCAGCAAAGGCACATCACCGTAGGTGACCACTACCGTGCCAGTGAGTTCTGCCTTCGCGTCCAAGGCGTCAAGGGCTACTTCCACCGCGCGCCCGGTCCCCGGAACATCGTCCTGGTCCACGATGACGGCGTCGGGATCGATCAGTTCAATGTGCGCGGCGACGAGGTCCCGCTCATGGCGGACCACGAGGGCCAGCTGCCGGGGATCGATGGAGCGCGCTGCGAGGATGGCGTGCGCCACCATGGAGCGTCCGCCGATTTCGTGGAGGATTTTGGGAGTCCGTGACTTCATCCGCGTACCGGCTCCGGCAGCTAGGACAATTACAGCGGCGGGGCCAGTAGTATCGGGGCTCACGAAGTCGCTCTCCTTGCTCGGTTACGTCCGGGCGAACCCGGCTGCGGCATCTGCTCTATCCTACTCTTGCCGATTCACAGCCTTCCGTGCAGCCAGTGGACAGCTTCGGGAGAGACGGTGCCTTCAGAGGCGGTGCCGGCAGACCACCGACAAGTTCCGCCCATAGGATTCGAACCTATACTCCACGGCTCCAAAGGCCGGGGTGCTGCCATTACACCAGAGCGGACCGTGCGCACTTAGCCCTTGCGGACGCAGGGTCCGCGGGGTTCCCGATTGACCGGGTCGCACACACAAGAATCTAGTTTGCCATGACCATCGCGGTGTTCGCGACTTGGCGCAACCCCGAGTCCTTTCCAGCGGTATTGGCGGGCACTCCAGAGGCCGCTTCACGCGTGCCATAAGGCATGATGGATGCGTGAGCAACAGCACAGGACTTCCCCGGCAGTCGACGGGTTCCAGGGTGATCAACCACCCACCCGCAGCCCAGGTTGTCCGTGCCCGGATGACAGGCTCCCAGCGCCGCTCCCAGCTCATCGAAATTGGCCGGGGCCTCTTTGCCGCCCGCGGCCTGGACGCCACGACCATCGACGAAATCGCAGCCGCCGCGGGCGTGTCCAAGCCGGTGATTTACGAGCACTTCGGCTCGAAGGAAGGCCTCTACACCCAGGTTGTGGAGTTCGAATTCCGGATCCTCCTCGACGCCATCAACGAGTCCCTCGCCGCCGAAGCCAAACCACGCGTCCTCGTTGAACAGGCGGCCCTTGCCTTGCTAGGCTACATCGAGGAGCGGAGCGACGGCTTCCGGATACTCATGCGCGACGCCCCGCCCTCCCAGCCCGAAGGCGCCTTCTCCACCCTCCTCTCCCACGTGGCCGATCGCGTAGAGGACCTCCTCGCCGACGAATTCGCCCGGCGCGGTTTCAGCGCAGCCGACGGCGCCATGTATGCCCAAATGCTCGTGGGCATGGTGGCGATGACCGGCCAATGGTGGCTGGACCACCGCGAGCCCGACAAACGCGCGGTAGCCGCCCACCTGGTCAACCTGGCATGGAACGGCCTGACGGGCCTGCAAAAGGAGCCGGAACTCCGGAGCGAGGGCTAGGGCGTCTGGTTGGCTTTTGCGGTTGCGGTTGCGTCCGTAGTCGCCTTCCCACGTGTCCGCGGTCGCCTCCGCGGTTGCGTTTCCGTGGTCGCCTCCGCGGCGGAACTGCCCTTCGCCGTCGCCGTCGCCCGTGGTCGCCTCCGCGGCGCAACTGCCCTTCGCCGTCGCCGTCGCCCTTGGTCGCCTACGCGGAGCAACGGCCCTTCGCCGTCGCTTAGACACAGCGCATATGGGGTCTTCCGGTCGCTGAGCGACCTCCAAACCCCGATGCGCCGCGATGCGCTCCTACCCGAAGGCCCGCAGCACCGCTCTTGCCATCGTTCCGTTTGGCGCCTGGCCTTCAACGCCGAGGCGCTCCGTCGACACGCAAAATTCCTATCGACACTGGAATCCGCGCAGCGATTTTCTCGATCTGCGTCGCTGGCAAATTTGGGTGTCGAGAATCGCCCCCGATTCACCAAACAGCCGCTTCGACCCGCGCCCGGACCTCCGACGCCGATGCGCTCCGTCGACACGCAAAATTCCTATCGACACTGGAATCCGCGCATCGGATTTCACTTTCTGCGTCGCTGGCAAATTTGGGGGTCGAGAATCGCTCGTTCGCGACGACCTACAGTCTCCCTTGTGCCTCGAGTTCCACGGCCCTACCCATCCCACCGCTGGCGGACGACGCCGGCAGTCCGCCCCCGCGAGGTGACTTACCCCGCCGGAGGCGGTTCTTCCGAAAGGAGCGCATCGCGGCCCTTCGTGGGCCGGAGGTCGCTCAGCGACCGAGCGGGCCCACATATGGGCCGTGTCTAAGCGACGCGGAAGCGCCGGCTCAGGCACCAAAGGCAACCGCAAAGGATGCCGGCGCCTGTCCCAGCCCGCCTACTCCCCCAGGATCTCCGCCGCCTCGAGCCATTCGAGCTCTAGGCCTTCTTTTTCGTCGAGGAGTTCCTGGAGCTTGGTGTTCAGTTCGCCGAGGGCGTCGAAGTCGCCGGATTGGGACTTGGCCGCCATTTGGACGTGGAGCTTCTCTTCTTGTTGCGCGATCTTGCCCAGTTGACGGTCGATCCTGTTCAGGTCTTTGCGGGCTTCGCGCTTCTCTGCTTCGCTGGGCCCGGAGGCTGCGGCACTCGAGCCGCTTCCCGCCGTCGGCCTCGCGCTGCCGCTCGACGCGCCGCCGGTCACCGCGCCGCTCGCCAGCGCGGCTTCGCGCAATTCCAGGTACTGGTCCACGCCGCCCGGAAGTCCGCGGAGCTTGCCGTCACCCAGGAGTGCCATTTGGGAATCCGTGACTCGCTCCAGCAAGTAGCGGTCGTGGCTGACAACAACCAGCGTGCCGGGCCAGCCGTCCAGGACGTCTTCGACGGCGGCAAGCGTGTCGGTATCGAGGTCGTTGGTGGGTTCGTCGAGCATCAGGACGTTCGGTTCGCCCACAAGCAGACGCAGAAGTTGCAGGCGGCGCCGTTCGCCGCCGGAAAGGTCGGTGACGGGAGTCCACTGCTTTTCCTTCGTGAACCCGAGCTGCTCCACGAGCTGGCCGGCCGTGAATTCCTTGCCGCCCACGCTGAAGGAGCGCTTCTCACGTTCGATGACCTCGATCACGCGAAGGTCGGACACGTCATCGAGTTCCTTGACGTCCTGGCTGAGCACCGCCGTGACAACAGTCTTGCCGCGCTTGACCTTGCCTGAACTCGGCGTGATCTCGCCGTTAAGGAGCCTCAGGAGGGTGGACTTTCCGGCACCGTTGACGCCCACCAGCCCCAGCCGCTGCCCCGGAGCCAAGCGCAAGGTAACGTCGTCGAAGAGCTTCCGGCCGGCGTCGTCCCCCTTGAAGTCCAGGGAGACGCCTTCAAGGTCCAGCACGTCCTTGCCGAGGCGGGCGGTTGCCATCTTGCTGAGGGCCACCGAGTCGCGCGGATCAGGAACATCTGCGATCAGCTCGTTGGCGGCTTCGATGCGGAACTTGGGCTTGGACGTGCGCGCAGGGGCGCCCCGGCGCAGCCACGCCAGCTCCTTCTTGACCAGCTGTTGGCGCTTGCTTTCGACGACGGACGCCGTGCGGTCACGCTCGGCGCGGGCCAACACGTAGGCAGCGTAACCGCCGTCGAACGGGTCCACTATGGCGTCGTGCACTTCCCACGTCCGGTTGCAGACTTCGTCCAGGAACCAACGGTCGTGAGTCACCACAAGGAACGCGCCTTGGTTGGCGCGCCAGCGGGTCTTCAAGTGCCGGGAAAGCCAGGCGACGCCTTCCACATCGAGGTGGTTGGTTGGTTCGTCGAGCATGATGACGTCGTGGTCTTCGATGAGCAGCTTGGCCAGGGCGACCCTGCGCTTTTGTCCGCCGGAGAGGGCATGCACGTTGGCGTGCCAATCGACGTCGGCCACGAGGCCACCCATGATCTCGCGGATTTTGGGGTTCGCGGCCCATTCGTGGTCGGCTTGGTCGCCGACGATCGCGGCGCCGACCGTGAGGTCGCCGTCGAGCACGTCGGACTGGTCGAGGTAGCCGACGTTGACGTCGCCGCGTTTGGTGACGCGTCCGGAGTCCGGCGTCGAGCGCAATGCCAGCAAGCGCATCAGCGTGGATTTGCCGTCGCCGTTGCGCCCGACCATGCCGATCCTGTCGCCGTCCTCCAAACCAAGGGTTACGCCGTCGAGGATGGTGCGGGTTGCGAATGAAACGGTGAGGTTTTCACCGCCAAGCAGGTGGGCCACTGGGTACTACTTTCTGGTGTGAACAGTCAGGGCGACGTGTCAAAGAAGGGTATCGGAGATGATTCGGGCACCCGGAACCGGGCCGTGCACAGCAAGGGCGTTGTGTCCCAGGTGCCGAAGGTCCTCGGCGAGCCCCTCGGCCGCCCGGGGGTTGTGGGCAAGCAAAGCCACGGTGGGCCGGAACCGGAAACAATCCCGGCCAAGGCACCGCTGGACTCCCCTATCCCTATGGTGTCCCGCAATTGCGGGCCAGCTCGATCGAGGCGCGCTGGAGGTCGTTGATGAGGACTTTGCTCAAGGCATCGGGATTCCCGTCGCGCAGCGCCTGAAGGATCTTGGCGTCCACCTCGAGCGGCTCGGGGATGTCGAGTCCCTCGGTGGTCCGAAGCCTGTCCAAGGTGTGGAAAACCTCGGGTGTGGAAAGTCCGTAGTCTGCGCAGACGAGGACCCAGTCCATCTGCGCTTTCGCGAGTGCAGGTGAGAGTTCGTCGCCCACGCCAAGCCCGACGGCGGTACCTCCGAGAAGCGAGAACGGCACATCCGCGCCCAGCTCGGCTGCAAGGTGGGCCAGTTCTTCGCGTGACAAACCACTGTTCCAGAGGGCATCGCAGGCCAGGAGTGTCGCCGCGGCGTCGGCCGAGCCGCCGCCCATGCCCCGGCGACGGGGACGCGCTTGGTGATTTCCAAATGCACGCCCGTGGCTTTCTCCGAGACATCCCTCATGATGGCGGCAGCCTTGTAGGCCAGGTTCCGCTCGTCCAGCGGGATGTCCACACCGTCGAGGTCCAAGGTGCTTGAGGGAGCGATGCTGACCGTGATCCCGGTCCCCTCCGTGCTCGTTGCGGCTACTTCCTCGTACAGGGACACCGCGAGATACACGCTGGCCACAGAGTGGTAGCCGTCGGGCCGCAAGGGGCCGACGTTGAGGGAAACGTTCACTTTGCCGGGTGCCCGGACGCGTACGGTCCGTGCGACGAAGCGCCCGCGGTTCGCACCGCCGATTGCCGGATTCATGCGTCCAGGGGGTGGCGTGCCTCGGCGATCCGGACAAACGCGTTGATATCGAGCACCTCTCCGCGGGCAGTCGGATCAACGCCTGCAGCGACAATGAAACGTTCGGCCTCCGCCGCGCTCCCCGCCCACGTCGCGAGGGCCGCGCGGAGCGTCTTGCGCCGCTGGGCAAAAGCGGCGTCGATGACTGCGAAGACCTGTTCGCGCGTGGCGTGCGTTGCTGGCGGCGCGCCGCGGGTGAAGGACACCAGGCCGGAGTGGATCTTGGGGGCCGGCCAGAACACATTCATGCCGATCACGCCGGCCTTGCGCATGTGGCCGTACCAGGCGGCCTTGACCGAGGGGACTCCGTAGATCTTGGAGCCCGGCCCCGCGGCCAGCCGGTCCGCCACCTCGTCCTGGACCATGACCAGCCCGTGTTGCAGGCTCGGGAAATGTTGGAGCAGGTGCAGGACCACGGGGACGGCGACGTTGTACGGCAGGTTGGCCACGAGAGCCGTCGGCTGAACCGGAAGTTCGGTGACCTTCATGGCGTCGGAGAGGACCAGGTGGAATTCGTCCACGGCTTCCGGGCGCCACGTGCGCACCGTTTCCGGCAACTTGCCGGCCAGTACGGGATCGATCTCGACGGCGACAACTGTCTTGGCGGCGTCGAGCAGGCCGAGCGTCAGCGAACCCAGCCGGGGCCGACCTCCAGCACGGTTTCCTCGGGATCAATACCGGCGGCGGAGACGATCCTCCTGATCGTGTTGCCGTCGATGACGAAGTTCTGGCCCAGGGTCTTTGTGGGGCGGACACCGATTTCCTCGGCGAGCCGTCGGATGTCCGCAGCTCCCAGAAGGGCGCGACGGCGGCGGGTTCGGAATTCGGTTCAGTCACCTAGGTATCGTATCGTCTGAGCGACCGGCGGGAGCGCCGCCTCTTGGCTTCAGCACGCGAAAAGGCCGGGCCCGAAAAATTCCGGACCCGGCCACGTTCATTTTTGCCTAGCTGGATGCTGCCCATCCGCAGCCCCACGGAGACAGGCCGCGCTGCGCGTAGACGCGGTTGGCGATGTCGATCTGCTGGGCCTTGCTGGCGGCGGCGGCGTTGGGAGCGTAAGCGCCACCGCCGGAACCGATCCAGGTCTGGATGTCGAACTGCAGGCCACCGTAGTAGCCGTTGCCGGTGTTGATGGCCCAGTTCCCGCCGGACTCACACTGTGCGATCTTGTCCCACATTGCCTCGTTCGGCGCACCCGTAGGTCCGGAGGCAACAGCTGCGGCAGGTGCGGGCTTGGGGCGTTCCTTGGTTCCGACCGTTACCTTCGCGGAGACCGGCTTGACGGTGACGTCAGAGGAGACCAACGTCCGGGAAGCCTCACGGCCATCCACCAGGACGAGCTTGAACGTCTTGCTGAGCAGCCCGAGGACCCCTTCCTGGGTGACCGTCTTCTGGTCGCTGAACTGGGTGGCGTCTTCCGTCGTGACCGTGTCGAACGGGACGTTCTCGGTCTCGGTGGCGGTCTTGCTGGTGTCCACCCGCGAAACCTTGATCACCATGTTCTGGACAACGGGAGCCGAATTGGGCTGCGAAACCCGGTCGTTGGCGCCAAGCGAGACGCCGGCATCGCTGAGGACGGTGCCCACGTCGGCCGCCGTCGTGGTCTTTGCCGAACTCTGACCGTCGACAATCAGGCTGATCGTCTTGGGGGTCAGGATCGAAACGTAGGATCCGGAGACGGCCAGCTGCGTGTCTTTCGGCTGCGAGACGGCCGATGCGCTCGCGACGCCGAGCTCGGAAACGAGGCCTTCGACGTTGGGGGCGGTGGTGTTGACCGTCCGCTGGGCGCCATCAAGGCTGACGGTGACGGCCTTGGCCAGGTTGACGTTGATGATGGAACCGTTCTGCACCGAGGCGTCCAAGGCCGGGGATACCCGGTCTTCAGCCTTCAGATCGACCTTGGCTGCCTTGACCACTTGGTCAACGGTGTTGCCGAAGGTCTGGACGGAACTCACTTTGCCGTCGACGTTGAGGGTGACTGATTTGTTGTTGCCTGTAAAAGCAACCACTCCCAGCACCAGTGCCGAAAGCACCAGCAGCTGCGCACCGACTTTGACGAAACTGAACTTGCCGCCCGTGGTGAAGAACTTAACCATGTTTGCCCGTAACTTTTGGACCATCCGGGCACGGGGAAAAGCGCACAGGGGCCTCCTGCCGCGGTCCCGGATGCCTGCCGAAGCATGCTGGAGGACTGCAGCGGAGTTGTGCGCCGCCACACTCAATTCAACTGAAAACACCAATTGCGAACGGAGTTAGTTGTCCGAAGGCCTTCCCCGACCCCGGCTACTGGTTACCCACTGTAACCGAAGCGTTATAAAGTGACCAAGATTTTTACATACTGGGTATGTAAACCGGATTCGGCTCAGTCCCAGGAACCGTACGTTGCGACGGTGTTTTGGGCCAGTTGCGAGCACAGCGTGGAAAGCTCGGTTCCGGTCACTTCGGCCATGGAACGAACGGTGTACGGCACCATGTAGCTCGCGTTCGGACGGCCCCGGTAGGGGTGCGGCGTGAGGAACGGGGAATCCGTTTCGACGAGCACCAGTTCCGGATCCGCGATGGCCAGCGCGTCCCGCAGATTTGCGGCGTTCTTGAACGTCATGGTGCCCGCAAAGGACATGTACCAGCCGTTCAGGTTACAGATCCGCGCCAGTTCTTCATCGCCCGAGAAGCAATGGAACACCACCCGCTCCGGGGCCCCCTCCTCCCGGAGAACCTGGACGACGTCGTCATGCGCGTCACGGTCGTGGATCTGGAGGGTGAGGTCCAGCCGCTTCGCAATATCGATGTGGCGGCGGAACGAATGGCGCTGGTGCACCAGGCCGTCGCCATGGGTGCGGTAGAAATCAAGGCCGGTCTCACCGATCGCACGAACGCGAGGATGCGCCGCAAGCTCCTCGATTTCCGCGAGCGCCGATTCCAGCTCTCCGCGTCCCGCGTACACGGGGCATCGTTGGGGTGGATCGCGACAGCTCCGAGGAGCCGCCGGTCCGCGTCCAGCGCCTGGACCGTGAACCGCGATGACTCGAGGTCGCAACCTACCTGCACGGCGCCCTGGACCCCCACGGCTTCGGCCGCGTCCAAAGCATCCGCGACGGCTACTTCGAGCAGGCCGTGCCGGAAATCGAGGTGCGTGTGGTTGTCCATCACGGGGACCGGCAGCGGTTCGGGAGCGGGCGGGTATTCCTTGCGGGAATCGCCGGTTTCAGTTGCGCGGTAGGAAGCCGGTGGGAGGGAATTGCACATGGATCCACCCTATCTTTCCCTGCTGATGCCTTCCGGACCGCGAGCTAATCCCCCGTGTATCCATTCCTCAAGAACATGCCTCTGTCTGCGGCGGCCCTAGGCTGGGTAGTCTGGTACAAAAGGCGGTATATCCCGGCCAGGGCACCGCGGCCCGGCTGGGGTTTCTGTCATGGCTGAGGGGATTGTCCATGGACTCAAAGCGACACGGCACCGTTGACGAAGAGTTGCTACGGGGCGAGGCCGTGGTTGCCTTGCCGCCTGAGCGCGAGTCCCTTAACGGGCACAAGCCGAGCGTCATGGATCCTGGGCAATTCCATGCTGCCAGCGAGAAGATCCTGGCGGCCATCAACAAAGTGATCGACGGCAAGGCCGAGGCCGCCACGCTTGCCCTCACCGTGCTCCTCGCCCAAGGCCACCTGTTGGTGGAGGACGTGCCGGGCGTTGGCAAGACGCTGCTCGCCAAGACCCTCGCCCGGACCATCGATTGCAAGGTCAGCCGTATCCAGTTCACCCCGGACCTGCTTCCTTCGGATGTCACGGGCGTCTCCATCTACAACCAGTCCTCGCGGCAGTTCGAGTTCCGGATGGGTGCGGTGTTCGCCAACATCGTGATCGGCGACGAAATCAATCGCGCCTCCGCGAAGACGCAGTCCGCCCTCCTCGAATGCATGGAGGAACACCAGGTGACAGTGGACGGCCATTCGTACCAGCTGGGCGAACCGTTCATGGTTGTCGCGACGCAGAATCCCATCGAGATGGAAGGAACGTATCCGTTGCCGGAGGCGCAGCGGGACCGTTTCATGGCCCGCATCTCAATGGGCTACCCCGACAAGCTCTCGGAGATCGAGATGCTCGAGACGCATCAGGCTGTCTCACCCCTCGCCAAAGTCACCCCTGTGGTCACTTCCGCGGACGTAGCCGCGATGATCGCCACGGTACAGCAGGTTTACGTTTCCCAATCGGTCAAGGAATATACGGTTGCCTTGGGCCGGGCCACGCGCGACAGCGCACGCCTGCGCCTCGGAGCCAGCCCCCGTTCCCTGCTGCAACTACTGCGGGCGGCCAAAGCGACGGCCGCCCTTGACGGCAGGGATTTCGTCCTTCCCGACGACGTCATTTCCGTCGCTGAGTCCGTTCTGGCACACCGCATCATCCTTGACCGCAAGGCCGCGAGTTCCGGTGACACTCCGCAGAGCATCATCCGGGCCATCCTGGCCTCCCTCCCCGTCAGCCAGGACGCCGGCGCGGAACGCCGCGGCGCCTAGGGGAAGCGAAGAAGGGGGCAGGCATGGCGCTGGTCGATCTACTTCCGAAGCATCTGTTCACGACCCGTGGGTGGGCTTGCTTGCCAGCGGCGTGGGTTCCTTGCTGCTTGCCCAGATCATGGGCAGGCGGGATCTGCTGGCCCTGGGGATCCTGCTGTTGGTGCTGCCGCTGGTATCGCTTGCCGGGGTCCGTATCCTCAAACCGCGCTTCCAGGTGTTCCGCGAATTCCATCCCTCCTCCGTGGAAACCTCTTCCACGGCCACGGTGCGCTTGGCAGTGGCACGGACCGGTGCAGCCGCCGGGCCGGTGATCATGGAGGAGCAGTTGCCGCCGCGCTTCGGCGAACCTCCGGCCTTTCGCTTTCCTGCCCGCGCCGCTTCCGGCGGTACCAGCCGCTATGAATACCATTTGCGTTCCGGCAAGCGCGGCCAGTTCAAGATCGGTCCGGTGACGGCCGAGTTCTGCGATCCCTTCGGCTTGTCGCTGCACCGCCACGAGATCGACGACGGCGACATCCTCACCGTGACGCCTGCCGCCGTCGAACTCCCCGCCACCGGCCTGGCCGGCGCGCGCGGAAACGACGGCGTGACGGCCACCCGGATCCGCGCCAACCCCAGTGACGACGACGTGATGACCCGCGAATACCGGCACGGGGACCCCATGCGACGCGTCCACTGGGCCGCGACAGCGCGGCACGGAGAGCTCATGGTGCGGCAGGAGGAATCCGTCACCACGCCAGAGGCGACCATCATCCTGGACCAGCGCTATTCCGCTTTCGTGTCCGGCCCGGCCGCGGTCTTCGGCCCTGCCCACGACGACGCTTTTGAACTGGTGAGCAGCGAGAACTTCGAATGGGTCGTGACGGCGGCGATGTCGATCAGCACCCACCTCGCCGATCGCAACTATTCGCTGCGGTTCCTGGATGCCGCGGGACACCCCGCATTCCGTTCATCCCGCTCCGCCCCGTATCCCGAAACCGAGGAATTCAGTGGTTTGGGAGGCCTGCAGTCCATTGCCGAAAGCCTCGCCGCCATCCAGCTCAGCGGTCCACGGCACGTCCACGGCGAGCGCGGCCGTAAAGAAACCGCCGCCGTCGAGGGTGCAGAGGCCCCTTCGACGACCACCTGATGGACAAGCTGGCCGCGCACCGCCTCCGTGGCCCCGTTCTCGCGCTGCTTGGCAACATGCCGCTCTCCGAGGCCCGGGCGTTGGCGCCGGCCGCCGGCTACGGGGCCAACGCATTTGCCCTCGTTGTTACCGACCACCCGCGCCATGTCCAGCCTGTCATCGAAGCCCTCAAGCTGGGCGGATGGCGTGCCGTCGCCGTGAGCTCGAGGACGGACCTTCCCGCCGCCTGGGCCGGCTTCGATCAGGGAGAGATCCTCGCAGCTGCTGCCGCAGCGATGGACGTCCGCCGTGGCGCGGCGGTGCCACGATGACCACAACCTCCAGGAACGGCCCCCGGGACGGCCCCCGAGCCCGGAGCCGGCGGGACAAGTGACCCCTCCTCCAATAGTCCGGGAAGGTCCAGCGGTCCGGGAAGGGCGCCCCTTTCCCCGCGGAAGCCGGGACCTGGAGCCTACCCTTGGGCAATGTCGGCGGCCATCGCTTTCGCCGTACTCGGAGCCTCGCTCTCCCTCAACGGGTTTTCAGGGGCTGGGCATGGTTGGTTCCCGCTATCACCACGGTGTTCGTCGTCGGATTGACCCTCGCCGTCCTTCGTGCCTTGAGGGTCCACCCGGTACTCACCACTTTGGGCGGGTTTCTCGCCTTGGTGTTCATCCTCGACTTCACGTTCTTCCGGCCGGAAAGCATCGCGGGCTTCATTCCTTCCGGCGCGACCCTTGACACGCTGGGCCAATTCCTGAAACGGGCCGGCGAAACGGTGGTATCTGAGACGGCACCCGTCTCCCCGAACGCCGGAATAGTTTTCGTTGCGTGCGCGGGGCTGGGCTTGGTAGCTATCCTCATCGACGCCTTGGCCGTTCCGCTCGGCATGCCCGCGACAAGTGGACTGGGCCTGCTGGTAGTCCTCGTGTTCCCGGCGACCATCAAGCCGCAAGGCGGCGGCCTGCCCGGATTCCTGGCTGCCGCCGTCGGATTCATCCTGATCCTGGGCTGCAGCCAGTGGTTCGCACCGGACTCGAGGCTGCAGACCGACAACGCCCACGGTACGGGGCAGCTCAAACGGTCCATGGTGATCGGTGGCGTGGCCCTGGTGCTGGGGCTGCTGTTGCCGTTGGCGGTTCCGGGCTTTGAGCGCGGGACGTTTCCGGTCGGTTCGAGGCTGAATCCCTGGGGCGTCTCCAACGGCCTGAATCCCATGATCACGCTCGGCAACAGCCTGCGGAATCCCACCGGTGACGGCAGCATCACCTACGCCACGAGTTCCACGGCCCCGGTGTACTTGCGTTCCGTCACCATTGACAAGTTCGACGGCGATACCTGGGCGCCGGACGACCGCGAAGCCTCCCGGCGCATCGGGCCTGGCCGGATGGCGCCCGACTACCCGCTCCCCGCCGAGCTGGTCCGCCAATTGACCGTGGTCGATACCGGACAGTTCACCAGCCCGTATCTCCCGGTCCCCTATGCCCCGACCGCCGTCAACGGCCTGAGCGGACGCTGGTCCTGGGATCCCGAGACACTGAGCATCCGCGGCGAGGACAGCACCACCCGGAACCAGCAGTACACGGTATATTCGGCGCTGCCTTCCGTGACGTCCGCGACGTTGAGCGAGGACAATGCCAAGCCCACCTCCATCTCGCAGGATTTCATCCAGTTGCCAAGCAATGTTCCTGACATTGTGAAGAACACCGCCAAGACAGTGACGGCAGGCGCCAACGGCAACTATGCCAAGGCGATGGCGATCCAGAACTATCTCCGCTCGTCCCAGTTCAGCTACTCCCTGCAGGCTCCCGTCCAGGGCGGTTATGACGGCAACGGCCTGTCCGTGCTGGCGGATTTCCTGCAGCAGAAGAGCGGCTATTGCGTGCACTTCGCTTCCGCGATGGCCGTCATGGCACGGCTGGAGGGAATCCCGAGCCGCATCGCCGTCGGCTACGCGCCGGGCCACGCCACGGGGCCACTGTTGCCGTGGCGGGACAGGAACCCTTCCCGAATACCAGGTGGATGCCCGCGACGCCCATGCCTGGCCCGAGCTCTATTTCGAGGGAGTCGGTTGGGTCGCCTTCGAACCAACCCTTCCCGCGGCGTGGTCCCGCCCTACGCGAGCGACCCTGTTGCAGCGGGCGGCCCGGGCACCAACCTGCATGACGAAAACCTGGCCCCGGGTGCCTCGACTCCCGCGCCGAGTACCGCCACTGTACCGCCCGTTGCGGGTCCGGGGTCGGATCGGGCACGGGCACCGGTTCCGCCGCCATTTTGTACGTCACCGCAGCGGCGCTCCTTTTGGCGGTGTTGGTGGCCTCCCCGCGGCTGGTCCGTTCCGGCATCCGGGCGCGGCGCCTGAGGCCGGGTGGTCCGGTCCTGGCGTGGGCTGAGCTCCAGGACCTCGCCACGGATTACGGTGTACCGCCGGTGCCGAGCGAAACGCCGCGGCATTTCGCGGCCCGATTGAGCAACTCGGCTGTGCTCGGCGCGCCCGTGGCGGCAGCGTCGCCGTCGGGAGCCGACGACGACGCCGGGCAGCACGCAGTAGCCTCGCTCACGGGCGACTTCGAACGGCAGCGTTACGGTCCCCCGGCGGGCGTCCCTGCGGACACTGCGGCGGAGCAAGCGAACGCGGCCCCGATCCGGATCGCGGCTGTCCGTGCGGCGTTCCGGCGCAATGCCACATGGTTCGAGGCCTTCCGTGCGGATTGGTTCCCGCCATCCTTGATGTCCCGGTGGTTCCAGCTCCTATCGACCCCCTTCCGTTGGCTGGGTGGCATTTCCGCCGCCGTAGCTCGCCGTGCGGCAGGATCCTGGCAAAGACTGTTCAGTTCCATCCGCTGGCCGCGCTGACCCAACTCACTAGCAGTTGTTGTCGTTATGGGCGCCTAAAACGACAGTGAGGGGCCACGCCGCCAGGGTTCCCTGGCCGAGCTTGCGAGGCGAGGGTGGCGGTGGGGATCAGTTGGGATGGAACGGCAAAGGCAGGGCACCGGAACCCAAAGGTTCAGTGCCCTGCCTTTCACTCAACGGCAGTTCCCCGTTGCGAGAGGTCCGCCGAAGTCCTACTAGTCGGCGTAGGGATCCGCGATGCCGACGTACTGCGTGGTGAGGTATTCCTCGATGCCTTCGAAACCGCCTTCACGGCCCAGGCCTGACTGCTTCACGCCACCGAACGGTGCCGCGGCGTTGGAGATGACGCCTGCGTTGAGGCCGAGCATGCCGGTCTCGATCTTTTCGCTGACGCGCAGTCCACGGTTCAGGTCCCTGGTGTAGACGTAGGCCACCAGGCCGTATTCGGTGTTGTTGGCCAGTTTGATGGCCTCATCCTCGCTCTTGAAGGTGATGATCGGCGCAACGGGCCCGAAGATTTCTTCCTTCAGGATGCGCGCGTCCGCGGACACGTTCTTGAGCACGGTGGGCTGGTAGAAGTAGCCCGGGCCGTCCACCGGGCACCGCCGGTGACGGCGACCGCTCCGTTGGCAACGGCGTCGGACACGAGTGCATGCACCCCGTTGCGGGCCTTGCCGTCGATCAACGGGCCGACCGTGGAGTCCGGTTCGGTACCGCGCGCGGTGTTCAGTGCCGAGATCTTGGCAGCGAACTTGTCGGCGAAGGCGTCAGCGATGGAGTCATGCACAATGAAGCGGTTGGCTGCAGTGCAAGCCTCGCCCATGTTGCGCATCTTGGCCGCGACGGCGCCTTCGACAGCCCTGTCCAGGTCGGCGTCCTCGAAGACCACGAACGGGGCGTTGCCGCCGAGTTCCATGGAGCTGCGCAGGACCTTGTCCGCGGCCTCGCGCATGAGGGCCTGTCCGACGGCGGTGGAACCCGTGAAGGAGATCTTGCGCAGGCGGTCGTCCTTGATCAGGGGCCCGGTGACGGCGCCGGCCGTGGAGGTCTGGATGACGTTGAGCACGCCTGCGGGGAGGCCGGCTTCCTGCATGACCTGTGCGAAGAGCAGGCTGGTCAGCGGGGTCAGGTTGGCGGGCTTGAGGACCATGGTGCAGCCGGCGGCCACCGCGGGGGCAATCTTGCGGGTGGCCATGGCCAGCGGGAAGTTCCACGGGGTAATCAGGAGACACGGACCAACCGGCTTCTTCTGGACGAGGATGCGGTTCTTGCCGTCCGGAGCTGCGGAGTAGCGGCCGCTGACGCGGACGGCTTCCTCGGAGAACCAGCGCAGGAACTCGGCTCCATAGGCTACTTCACCGCGGGCTTCGGCCAAGGGTTTTCCCATTTCCAAGGTCATGAGCAGTGCGAAGTCTTCGGCACGTGCCGTGACCAGCTCGAATGCCCGGCGCAGGATTTCGCCACGCTCGCGCGGAGCGGTACGGGCCCAGGAGGCCTGGGCGGCTGCGGCAGCGTCCATCGCCGCGGCGCCGTCTTCCACTCCGGCGTCGGAGATGCTCACGAGCACCTTGCCCGTGGAGGGATCCTCGACGTCGAACGTCTTGCCGGACGCGGCAGGCAGCCACTGGCCGTTGATGAGCAGCCCCGTGGGAACGGAGGCGAGAAGTTCGCTTTCGCGATCGGCGGTAACAGTCACAGTGACTCCTTCGTCAGTCAGCGCACATTGTAGGGATGCACCAACACTTGATTTTTGTGGAATTACTGTCACGGTACTGCCCGCCGCGAAGCAGTGTCTACGCCTTCGCGCACTGCCGCGGGCGCAAGAGTTTGTGCAGTTGCACAGCCCCGGAGTGGGGGCTGAAGCAACCGCGCCGCAAGCACGGCCTAACGCGCCGCGAGCACGGCAGAGTACAGCTCGCGCTTGCTGATGCGGGCGTCCTCGGCCACTGCGGCCACCGCCTCCTTGAGCCTGATTCCCTGGGCGATGAGTTCATTGACGGCGGCAACATGGTCCTCAGGCTTGCCTGGCGCCTGTTCGGGGGCGCCGGCGACGACGACGGCGATCTCGCCGCGGACCTCGTTGTTTTCGGCCCACTCGAGCAATTCCCGGATGGTTCCCCGAATGACTTCCTCGTAGGTCTTCGTCAATTCGCGGCAGACCGCGATGCGACGGTCCGAGCCGAAACGCTCGTGCAAGGCACGGAGCATTGGCTCAAGCCTGTGCGGGGCCTCGAAGAACACCATCGTCCGGCCTTCGTTGGCGAGGTCCGCAAGCCGGGAGCTGCGTTCTCCGGCTTTGCGGGGCAGGAATCCTTCAAAGCAGAACCGGTCGGTGGGCAGCCCCGATAGCGCCAAGGCCGTCAACACGGCGGACGGGCCGGGGAAGGCGGTGACGAAAAGCCCGGCGGCCACGGCTCCCTCCACGAGGCGGAAGCCGGGGTCGGACACTGCGGGCATTCCGGCATCGCTCACCATGATGATGGTCTTGCCGGCCCGGACGTGGTCCAGCAGTTCCTCGGTCTTGGCGGCCTCGTTGTGCTCGTGGTAGCTGATGACCCGGCCGGACACGGTGATGCCGAGCGCCTGGACGAGCCGATGCAGGCGCCGGGTGTCCTCCGCTGCGACGATGTCGGCCGTCTGCAGCAACTCGATGAGCCGGCTGGAGGCATCGCCAACGTTGCCGATGGGAGTGGCAGCCAGCACTATCCGGCCTACGCCGTCGGGCAGGTCAGGAAGCGCGTGCGCCTCAAGGGACTCCGCCGAATCGGGAACGGTGGTTTCATCCGGGGAGCTCAGCTGTTCAGTCACCCAACAAGCCTAATGCCCTGGCTCCGCCTCCGGCCTTCAGGGAGCTACCGGAGGCAAAAGGTAGCATGGGCTGAGTGACCGATACCTCCGTGCGCCCCGCCCGCAAACCTGGTTGATACGGCCCGGGAGGCTTTCACGGCCGAGGCCCTGCGGACGCGGCTCATTGGAACCATCCAGAGCTGGCGGGATTATCCGCCGTCGTTGAGGCTGTGGTTCTGGCTGATCCCCGCCATCACGGCCGTGATCGGCGGGATTCTGCGTTTTGTCCGCCTCGGTGACCCGCATAGCCTCGTCTTCGACGAGACCTACTACGTCAAGGATGCCTACTCGTTCCTGGTCAGCGGTTACGAGCGGAGCTGGCCGGACAAGGCCAACGATGCCTTCAATGCGGGCAACCCCAACGTCCTGCTCAACTCCCCCGAGTACGTGGTGCATCCCCGGTAGGGAAATGGATGATCGCCTTCGGGATGTGGCTCTTTGGTTCGGACAATTCCTTCGGCTGGAGGTTTTCCGCGGCTCTGACCGGCACGCTCTCCATCTTCCTGGTCGCCTTGATCGCGCTGAAGCTGTTCCGTTCCCACATCCTGGCGCGGTGGCGGGACTGTTGCTCGCCGTGGACGGCCACCATCTGGTCATGTCGCGGACCTCGCTCCTGGACATCTTCCTGATGTTTTGGCTGCTCGCCGCCTTTGGCGCCCTGCTGATGGACCGCGACGACGGACGACGCCGCTTGGCGGCACGGCTTGCCGCGCTGGCGGGCGGAGCCAAGGACGGCCGTCCGACGGCGGTGCACCTCGCCTCAGGCCCGTGGCTCGGATTCCGGTGGTGGCGGCTGGCGGCGGGTGTCTGCCTCGGCTTGGCGGTCGGCACCAAGTGGTCGGCGCTGTTCTTCGTTGTTGCTTTCGGCTTGATGACGGTGTTTTGGGACATGAGCGCGCGGCGCATTGCGGGCATCCGGAGCTGGCCCAGCGCAGGCATCATCAAAGACGGCATTCCGGCGTTCTTCACCATGATTCCCGCGGCGACTGCCGTGTATTTGTCGACCTGGACCGGTTGGTTCCTTTCCAACGACGCCTACTACCGGCATTGGGCCGACACGAATCCTTCCGCCACGTGGGGCTGGATTCCCGGGCCGTTGCGCTCCCTGGCGTACTACCACGTGCAGGCTTACAACTTCCATCAGGGCCTCAGCTCGCCGCACCCGTATTCGGCGAGTCCGTGGACCTGGCTTGTCATGGGACGGCCCACATCGTTCTACTATGAGTCCCCCAAGCCGGGCACTCCCGGCTGCGATCTGCCCAACTGCACTTCGGCGATCCTGTCGGTCGGCAACCCGGTGGTCTGGTGGGGTGCCGCGATTGCGCTCTTTGTGGTGCTGTTCTGGTGGGCGGGACGGCGCGACTGGCGGGCAGGGGCCATCCTGGCCGGGGTCGCCGCCGGGTATTTGCCGTGGTTCATGTATCCGGAGCGCACCATGTTCTACTTCTATGCGCTTTCCTTCGAGCCCTTCCTCGTGCTGGCCCTCGTCTATGGATTGGGACTGGTGCTCGGCAGGAGCGGGGCTCCTCCATGGCGGCGCCGCTCCGGCCTGTACCTGGTGGGCCTTGTGGTGGTCCTTGCCGTGCTGTTGTCGGCGTTCTTCTATCCGGTGTGGACGGCGGAAGTGATCAGCTACCAGGACTGGCGGATGCGCATGTGGATGCCGTCCTGGATCTGAGCGGCCTGACCGGAAGGCCAGGACGGCTCGCACACTAAACACCCCGCATGAACGAAGCGGCCCGCCTGGGATTGGAGACTCCCAGGCGGACCGCTTTCCTCGTTGTTGCGGTGGTGCTACTTCTCCGGCGTGCCGGCTTCCGCGCGGACCTCCGGGTCCGCATCCGCGCTGTGTTCCGCAGCAGCTTGGTTCTTGGGTGCAAGTCCGCGACGACGGCGGGTAGGCCAGGTGAAGATGAGTGTCAGCAGGGCCGTGATGAAGACCAATGCACCGATCGCAATCCCGGAGTCCATCCAATATTGCCCCGGGAACAAGCGGATCAGCGTGTCGTCGAGCGCAAATGTCCAGGTGCCGTTGGCGAAGAAAATGTGGTGGAAGTCCGTGAAGAACTGCTGCCAGCCCAAGGCCGCAAGCGTGCCCAGTCCAAGGATGAGCACCAAAGTGACGATCGAACCGGCAAACATTCCGCGGCGGATTCCGCCCGTGCTTCGCTTGCGCAGATAGAGCATGGCGATGATGCCGATGATGATCATGAGCGCGCCGGCACCGAATGCGGAGAGCATCACGGTCTTGACGTCGGCCATGTGGGAAACTTCGCCTTCCTTGAACAGCTTCTCGCCGTTCTGGTTGACGAGCTCGCCCAAGTAGCGTGGACCGGACCAGTTGCTGAGATAGTCCAGGGCGTAGGACCCATAAGTCATCCGGTCATCGGCGTTGAAGCCGTAGCCGTCGCCAGGGAATCCCGGCCGGTAGTACTCCACCCACAAGAACAGCGGGCTCGCCACGGCGCGGATTGCCAGCACCAGGAGGACCACCGGGTAGAAGACGGCCAGCAGGACCTGGAAAATGCGCGGGGCCAGCGGCTTGGCGTTGGCGGCCTGCTCCGCTCGTGGTTGCGGCGTTCCACTTCGGCTTCCGGGGGCGGACCTGAAGGGCCGACGTCGGCAAAGGCTCCGCGAAGAGGGCTGGTTCCTGTCCGGCCTCCGCAGCCTCGGCGGCTTTGCGGTCAGCCCGGCTCTCCGCCTGTTGTCCTGCGACGGACGGTCCTGCCACGGGCCGTCCCGCGGGCGGCCGTGCAGCTTCGCCTGCGGTTGCCGCTCCCACGGCGCCGGCCCCGGCTTGCCCCTTCGGGCTCCCGCGTGCTCGAAGAGTCCCGGGCTCCGTCAGGGACCCGGCCGGACGTGCATCAGTGGCTGCGGACTTGGCCGCGGGCTTCATCCATTCGAAGGCCGGCTCGTCGCCGTCGTCGTGGATATCCGCGTCCGGATCTTTGGGGATCGGGCTCTTCTCGGTCACTTGGATTTCACTTCCGTAGGATTCACATGCCGGAGCAGGAACGGTCCGCTGGCAATCTTCTCTGCCATCGAGCCTACCGTCAGCCCTCGCGGAGAGACGATGAGCCACCCCGGCGGACGTCGGATTGCGGCCGGACCCGGGTGCCGTCAGGCGGCAATCTCCCGGTATCCGGCGTCGTTTGCGTCCAGGTCACCCGTGGCGCCGGCGCGGAATGCCCGCCCGCCCAGCACCAAGGCATAGATCCAGTATGCCGCGAGAACGAGCGAACCGATCAGGATCTTGGCCCACACGGGAAGCGGGCTCGGCGTGACGAAGGCCTCGACGAGTCCGGAAACGAACAGGACAAGCACCAGGCCCAGGGCCACGGTGATCAGGGAACGGCCTTCTTCCGCGACTGCCTGCATCCTGCGCCTCGGACCCGGTGAAACCATCGCCCAGAAAATGCGGAGACCGCCCGCGGAGGCGATGAACACAGCCGTCAACTCCATGAGGCCGTGCGGGAGGATGTAGCTGAAAAACACGTCCATCTTGCCGGTGGCGGCAAACACGCCAGCCGCAACTCCCAGGCCCTGGGCATTCCCGAACAGCATGTAGGGTACCCAGAATCCGGTGATGCCCAAGGCCACGGCCTGCGCCCCTATCCAGGCATTGTTGGTCCAGACCGCGCCGGCGAAGGATGCAGCAGGGTTCTCGGAGTAGTAGTCAACGAAGTCGTGGTCGACGTATTGCTTCACGGCGTTGCTGCTTCCGAGGGCCCTCAAGGCATCCGGGGACGTTCCGATCCAGAACGTGTAGGCACCGGCCACAAGGCAGAAGAAAAACCCGCACCAGACAGTGAGCCACCGCAATCGGTAGAACGCGGCTGGCAGGGACACCACGAAAAAGCGGGCGAGGTCTTCCATGAAATTCGATCGTGCCCCGGTGAAGCGCGTGCGGGCCTGGGCGAGGGCCGCCGACAAGGAGGCGGAGAGTGCGCTCTCCGGGCCACGGACCGGATGAGGGACAGGTGTGATGACACCACTTGGTACAAACGCAGCAGCTCGTCGGCTTCGCCGCCGTCCAGGCGTCGTTTGTGCGCGAGCTCGTGCAAGCGGGCCCATTTGGTCCCGTTCACCACAGAGAAGGCATCCATGTCCACGGCTCTACCCTAATCCCCACCCTCCCCAAACAGTCCCACATCCACGCAAAGCCCTCCTCCGCATCGGCGGCCGCGGTTAGACTCGATCCAGCGGGAGCCGTCCGGTCCTGCGGAGGTCGTGGCAATGCTTGGGGCGGGCTTGAGTTCTATCATTACCGGCGAGGCCGTAGTCCTTGAACTGCGGCCGGCATCGTTCGGGCGAGGGCCCTTGGGCTCATGCTCGATGTCCTGGTTCACGTCGTGTTGCTGGTGGGCCTGTTGTTCCTGATCGGTATGGCGGCACCTGATGTGGACGTGGCCGCGGGCAACGCGATGGTTTTGTCCAGTGGGGTGCTGTGCCTCGTGGTGGTCCCCGTGGCGGTGGAAACGCTGAGCCGTGGCCGTTCTCTGGGCAAGCTGGCTACCGGGCTCAGGATCGTGCGCGACGACGGCGGATCCATCCGTTTCCGGCACGCGGTGATCCGCGGCTTGATCGGGTTCCTGGAGATCTATGCGACGTTCGGCGGATTGGCCATTGCCGTGGCACTGTTCAATGACAAGTCGAAGAGGCTCGGGGACGTCGTGGCAGGAACCTATGCGCTCAGGCAGCGCGTTCCTGCCGAACCCAAAATCCTCCCCTTCGCGCCTCCGCACCTGCAGGCTTGGGTGGCGCTCGCCGATATCGGCAGGGTTCCCGATGGGACGGCGAGGCGGGCCTCACAGTTCATCCAGCAGGCCTGGCGAATGGCTCCGGACTCACGCGCCCGCCTGGCCGCGGCCCTCGCAAGCGAGCTGGCGGCTTACGTCGCTCCACCTCCGCCGCCCGGAACGACGCCGGAAGGCTACCTGAACGCAGTGTTGGGCGAGCGGCGAAACCGGGACCTGGAACGGCTGCGCCGCGCTGAACAACGCAGCGCCGTTATGGGCGACCGGCTCAACAGGCTCCCGTTCACGCGCTAGCAAAGCGCGCGGCACGCACGGTGCGCAACGCCGTCGGGCACAACTGCCTCCACGTCCCGGCAGGGCTTAGCGCTTCGCGTAGCCGGCCCAGGCGATGTTCCAGTCCCCGAAGCCTTCAAGCGGTTCCACCGCGGGGGCTCCGGTGTTCAGTACCTGCACCACATCCCCCGTACGCATGTTGTTGAAGAACCACGCGGCATCGGCCGGGAGCAGGCCAACGCAGCCGTGCGAGACGTTGTATGCGCCGACGGCCCCGTAAGCCGATGGAAGCGCTTGGTGAACGTAGACCCCTGAGTTCGTGAGCCGGTTGGCGTGCTCGACGACGAGCGGTGCGTAGTAGCCCTTGTCACCGGGTTTGAGTCCGATGCTGCCGGCGTTGAATTTGGAGTGGCGTTCCTGCTCCATGATCACGGCGTATCCGGTGGGCGAGAGCCAGTCCGGGCTGCCAAGGGTGACGGGAGCTGTCTTGACGAGTGCGCCGTCGAAATACACCTTCATGGTCTTGGTGGCGTCGTCCACTACCGCTATCCGCTGCGGACCGGTCGTGAACATTGCCTTGACGTTGGAGTTGCCGATCATTCCGTTGCCGAAATCCTTGCCGAACAAAGGCATGTCCACTGTGACGCTCGTGTTGGCCGCCCAGAAGGTCTCCGGGCGGATCCGCACTTTGCGGTCCGAGTACCAGCGCCAGGCCACTTCCTGGCCAGAGGAAACACCGATCTTCACGGCCTGTTCCATGGCGGCTTTATCCGCCACAGGCTCGCTGAAGTTGATTTCGATGGGTTGCCCCGAACCCATGACGGAACCGTCGTTGGGGAACACCAAGGCATTGGCCTCGTTGGGCGTGGATACCGTGCTGAAGGATTGCGTCTTCCGGGTTTCCCGGCCCGCGCCGTCAACAACAGTGAAGCCATAACGGTACTCGGTGTTGAACGCCAAGGGATCCAGCGTGGACCAGGTGCTGCCGTCGGAACTGATGCTTCCCGTGATGGCCTTTCCGCCCTTGGCCGGGACGAGTTCAACGTCCTTCAGCGTGCCGTGTACCGCCTTCACGGAAGGCCCGACGGCGGGATTCACTTCGCGGGCGCCGTCAAGGGCGTGATTCCCAGTTCCACTGCCTTGACGACAGCGGACGCCAACCCGGCATCCGTGCGTTGCGGAGATCCCGCTTCTGATTCGACCGCCGTTTGCAGCCAGTTCGGGGCGGTTGCAACACCGATTCCTCCGACCGCAACGCCGGCACATATCCCCATGATTCCGAGAATCTTCCCGGTCTTGCTTTTCCTTTGCGACGCCACAGTGCAACTCCACATCCCCCGGCAGAAAGCCAGCCCCCAAGACTGACCCGCCAAGTCTACCGGGGGTTCCGATGCGTCCGGGGCAGTGCGCTCAGGCGCGCCCTATCAGTTGGCGTACTGGGTCAGTCGGCGTATTGGGTCAGTTGGCGTATTGGGCCCACGGGATGTTCCAGTCGCCAAAGCCGTCGTCGTAGTTGGCGTAGTCACCCTGGGTATTGACCACTTGGACGACGTCTCCGGTCGTCATGTTGTCGAACACCCATTTCGCGCCGTCAGGTCCCAATCCGATGCAGCCGTGGGAGAGGTTCGTGACGCCGATGTACGGCAAGGCCGAGTCGGTGGCCTGGTGGATGAACTCGCCGCTGGGCGTCAGGCGCGTCGCGTAGTTGACGTCAAGCTGTCCGTAGTAGGCCGGATCCCCCGGCTTAAGGCCGATGGTGGAGGCGTCCATGTGCTCCACCCGGTACTTCTCCATAAGGACCAAGTAGCCGCGCGCGGAAGGGAACCTGGTGTCGCCCATGGTGTCCGGCCACTGGCCCACTTGCTGGTCGTTGATACTGACCGTGAACGTGTGGGCAACCGCGTCGGCCACCGCCACTTTCTTGTCGCCGATCTTGAAGGTGTTCGTCTTGTTGAAGTTGCCGATCTGGCCGTTGCCGAAGTCCACCCCGAACAGCTTGAGATCCACGGTGACGGTGCTGTTCGCTGCCCAGAAGTTCTCCGGACGGTAGCGCACCATGGTGTCGCTGAACCAGTGGAAGGCCCCCACCTGGCCCGACGTGGAGGTGACCTTGATGGCCTTCTCGACAGCGGCCTTGTTGACGACCGGTTCGCTGAACGTGAGCTGGAGCGGCTGCGCCACGCCCACCTTCGCCCCGTCCAGGGGGTACATGGCGGCGTCGGCCTCGTTCTGCGTGGAGACCGTCGTGAAGGATCCGGTCTTCGACGTTGCGCGACCGGCCGCATCGGCAACGGTGTAATTGAAGGTGTAGGAGGAGTTGAATTCGAGCGGAGTGGATGCCGTCCAGCTCAGTCCATCCGGGGTCAACGCACCATCAACGGTCTTCCCTTGGGCGCTCGTCAGGGAGACCCTGTCCAGGGTTCCGTCCTTGACGCTGATAGTGACGGGCGCAGCCGGGTTCACCTGTTTGGCTCCGCTCGCAGGCGAGGCAACCACCGTGGCAGGCTTCACGACGGGCAGCACCGCCGCTGCCTCGCTGCGTTCACCTGATGATCCCTCGGACTCGATTGCCGCACTCGCCGCATGCGGGGCCACTGCGGCGAACGTGCCGCTGAGCGCGGCAATGAGGCAGACAACCACGATCCAGGCGACCTTGCGGAACCTGCTTCGCTTCGTCGGCCCAGCATCCATGTGCCCAGTGTCCAAGTGCCCAGCATCCAAGTGCCGGGCGCTGCCGCCGTCCTGCTCGGTGTCGAAGAGCCTCGCAGCGTCCACTTGCTCGAAAGTGTCCGCTTGCTCGCCGTCGGGATTAAGGCCCATTCCTTTTTTCTCCAAAACTCACGCCCCCCAATAAAACTCACGCCCCACAGCCGCATCCTAAGGGGCGCGGCTTGATATTGGCTGGGAGCCCGCCTTCCGGCGTGCCCCCAGCCAGTGTTCTTAGTACCGGTAGTGTTCCGGCTTGTACGGCCCGGCAACGTCAAGGTCCAGGTATTCCGCCTGTTCCTTGCTGAGCTCGGTCAGTTCCACGCCCAAAGCATCCAGGTGCAGGCGGGCAACCTTCTCATCGAGGATCTTGGGCAGGACATAGACCTGGTTCGAGTATTCGCGCTCGGCCTCGGGCTGGTCCCTCTTGGTCCACAGCTCGATCTGGGCGATCGTCTGGTTCGCGAAGGAGTTGCTCATAACGAACGAGGGGTGGCCCGTGGCGTTGCCCAGGTTCAGGAGGCGGCCTTCGGAAAGCACGATGATCGAACGCTCCTCGCGGCCGTCGGCTGCGGCGAACACCCACTCGTGGACCTGCGGCTTGATTTCCACCTTGTGCACGCCGGGGACCTTTGCCAGTCCGGCCATGTCGATCTCGTTGTCGAAGTGGCCGATGTTGCCCACGATCGCCTTGTTCTTCATGCGGAGCATGTCGGAGGCCATGATGACGTCCTTGTTGCCCGTAGTCGTGATGAAGATGTCGCCCTGTTCCAACACGGAATCCAGCTTGGCCACCTGGTACCCGTCCATTGCTGCCTGGAGCGCGCAGATGGGGTCGATCTCCGTCACGATCACGCGCGAACCCTGGCCGCGGAGCGCCTCTGCGGCGCCCTTGCCGACGTCGCCATAGCCGCAGACGACGGCGACCTTTCCGCCCATCAGGACATCCGTGGCGCGGTTGAGGCCGTCCGGCAGGGAGTGGCGGATGCCGTACTTGTTATCGAATTTGCTCTTGGTCACCGAGTCGTTGACGTTGATGGCCGGGAACAGCAGCTTGCCCTGTTCGGCGAGCTGGTAGAGCCGGTGCACGCCCGTGGTGGTTTCTTCGCTCACGCCACGGATCCCGGCGGCGATGCGGGTCCACTTCTTCGGGTCGGCGGCAAGGCTCTTCCGCAGCACGTCGAGGACCAGCGCATACTCTTCGGGATCATTCTCCGTGGCGGTCGGCACCGCGCCGGCTGCTTCGAATTCGACGCCTTTGTGGACCAGCAGCGTGGCGTCTCCGCCGTCGTCGAGGATCATGTTGGGCCCAAGCTCAGGGTTGGCGTCCGCGCCCGGCCAGGTGAGGATCTGCTCGGCGGTCCACCAGTATTCGTCGAGGGTCTCGCCTTCCAGGCGAACACGGGAACACCCCGGGGATCCTCGACAGTTCCCTTGCCGACGACAACGGCGGCCGCTGCCTCGTCCTGGGTGGAAAAGATGTTGCACGAGGCCCACCGCACCTCCGCGCCGAGGGCCGTCAGCGTCTCGATGAGCACCGCGGTCTGCACGGTCATGTGCAGGGACCCGGCAATACGCGCCCCTTGAGCGGCTGGCTTGGACCGAACTCGGCGCGCAGCGACATGAGGCCCGGCATTTCGTGCTCTGCCAGGCGAATCTGGTGGCGCCCGGCTTCGGCCAGGGAGATGTCTGCAACCTTGTAGTCGAAAGTCATGGAAGTCCTTTGGAAGTACCGAATGGTCGAGTCAGGGGGGCTCAGGCGTCGTGCCGGCCTGCGTCGTGCTGGTCTGAGGCCGCGGCGTTGGCGGCGGCCAGCAGCTCCGGGGGCAGGAGCAAGGGGATTCCGTCCTGGATTGCATAGCGGAGCTTCTCACCCGAGGCGGACGCGGCCGTCGAGACAAGTTCCTCGCCGTCCTGCTCCAGCGGGGACCCGGTAACAGGGCACCGCAGGATGGACAACAATTCAGGACTGACCTTTGGCATGGTTGAAGCTCCCTGGATGGCATCTCGCGGACGCCGCTTTGGACAGATATGGCAGCTTCCAGAGTACAACCCAGCGGCGCTGCACACGGTGTCACAATGCTTGTCGCTCAGGGAGCCGCGACACATTGGGCGACACACGCGGCGGTACACAGAGGCAATGGACGCGTGGTTGCTGTCGTCCGGGTTCAGGACGGATCGCGCAGGATGCGCAGGTGGCGCCTTGTTCCCTCCACGGGGCCGGTCCGTCAAAAGGGGCCCGGACTGTGCGCTGTTCCGGCGCGGCAGGCGCCGATGCGGCTTCCCGCACTGCATTCGCCAGGGCAAGGAGATCGTCCGGCCCGGCTGGGGCGGTGAGGACGGCATGGCGAGCCGCATGACTTCCCAGCCTCTCGGCACGGTCAGCGACTCGGCATGCTGCGCACACAGATCGTAGGAATGCGGCTCGGCATACGTGGCCAACGGACCAAGCACCGCCGTGGACTCGGCATAGACGTACGTCAAAGTAGCCACCGCGGATTGGCGGCAAGCTGATCTGGAACACTGACGAATTGCACCCACAACATCCCAGATTAGCCGCACTTCCCGCGGCGCGGTGCATTGCCCTTTGCGCGCATTATGTCGCGTTGGCGGAATCACGGGTCTAGAGTCGATATATGCAGTCACAGCACCACGTTCCGGGCTTCACAGTCCATTTGTCCGACACCGGGGACAGCCAGGAAACGACGACGGCGGGCACGTCCGCACGCGGCTTCAGGGAGCGCCGCAGGAACCGCCACGGGCGGGGCTTGCGCGGCGAAATCATCCTTCCCAACCTTCCCGGCTACCGGACGCGCGCCGAAAGGTTCGACGACCTCGTGCTCGATTCCGCTGAACGGCTGCAGGATATGTGGGGCAAACGGCTCGACGGCGTCGCGTTCGCGGTGGACGAGATCCCGCCGAACCTTGAGGAACTGGTGGCACAAGGCACCGCGGCACCGCTGGGCTCGTACACCCCGGCAGCCCGCGGCGCGGGTCCCGTCATCACCATCTATCGGCGCGTCGTCGAGCACACCACCGGCGGCCGCGAGGACCTCCAGGACCTGGTGCACGACGTCGTCGTCGAGTACACCGCCGAGATGCTCGGAGTGCCGCCGGAGACCCTGGACCCCGTGTACCGCCGCCGCTATCAGTAACCGAGCGTGACCTGCACTTTTTCGTGGCCCGCAGCGCCATCCTGGATGGTCAGGACCGAAACGCCTGGTTGATCGCCCTGGCCGAGGACGAGCGCGCCGTAGGCCGCATCCCCTGCCGCCGACACGATGTAGCCCGAAACCGCCGCGCCGTCGGACTTGTCCGGAACGCCGATGACCGCGGTGGTCCCTCCGGCGATGTCGACCGTTTGCGCCTTGTGTACCTTGCCGTCCGAGGTGACCGGCGTGTAACTGACAGTGGCCCGTCCCGTCGGCACACCGAAGCTGAGGAAACGGGTCCCGCCTTGGGGTACCGCCATCACATGCTGGCTGCCCAAACGGACCGCAGCCGGAGACCAGGCGAAGTCAACGGGGTCCTCCGCCTTGAGCCCCCGCGTTACGCGGGAGGAAGCTGCGAAGGAAACATCCGAGCTAGCGCTGACGGTATACATACCGGCCGGGACGCCCGCGAGCGGCACTTCGGTGACCGAACCCGCCTTCGCGGTCACGGCTCCCCCGCCGGGCAAAGCGCGCTGGCCGTTCGGCCCGTACAAGCGCACGTCCACGACGGCGTCCACAGGACCGGGAACGGTGATCTGCAGGGCCGGAACGACGTCGGCAAAACCGGGCTTGTCCGCGAGTGACTTCACGGCGGCCGGGTCCTGGACGTCCACCCCGGTCATGACCTGGGAATCGGCGGCGCCGGCACCAGGAGTGATGACCTCGACGCCACCGGCGGTGAGGCCCCGGAGGACGCTTTGCTGGATGGTTGCCGCGACCGGGCCGCCGCTGCTGCGCAAATGCACCGAGAGCTGACCCTCGTTCGGGGCCAGTCCGGCCAAATTGATGGACCGGGTAGCTCCCGGCGAAACCAGCAAGCCTCGGCTGTCCGGGCTTGGATCTGCCCGTGGGCGCCGAACAGCTCGAGATTGACGGTAGCCGGGGTACCCGAGGCATTGCTGATGTTCAAGACCGCCGTTCGCCCGAGTGCAGTGTTCGCTCCAAGGAGCCATGCATCATTGACCGGCTGTTGGCAGGGTGCGGCCGCCAGTCCGCGGAGGTCGCCGTCGCTCGCGGTGTAGCTCATCAGGCCCGCTACCGCGGCCTTCTGGCCGCTGATGGGATCGGCGCCCACCACGGTGACGTCGCCCGCAGGCCGCTGGCCACGACGCCGGCATTCAGCACGGGCGCCCGGACGCAGGGGCTGGGCGGCGGCGGGAGCTTGGCAATATCGGCGATTGCAGAACCACCCAGCGAGGCGAGGTTGCTCCCGGGAACGGATCCGCCGGCGTCGCTGAGCACCACCGCGTCCAGGAAGCTCTTTGCCGAACGCGAAACAGGGCTGAACTGGCTGTCGGTGCCCGCGCTCGTTCCCTCGGCGAGATGGGGAGGTGCCGGACACACTGCGGCTGTCCTGCCCGCCGGGACATCCGCGAGGGTCATGTCCAGCGTTTTGCTTCCCGACGGCGACGGCAGGATCGAGGCTGCCGACACCATCCCGGCCCCAGCAGCAAGGAGCAACGTCGCGGAAAGCGCTCCCAACACAACGGCCTTGTTCTTGTTCTGGCCTTTGCTCTGGTTGTGGGCTTTGCGCTGGCCGCGCTTCCTCGACCCCGCTCCGGGCTCGGCGGCCGGTCCTTGGTTGTCAGACACTGCTGTACTCCTTACGGAGGGAGTTTTGTTCCTTCAGGAGGCCGGCTTTCGGCCTGCGGGCAGGCATGGGGATGGCCAGAAGGACGGTCAATCCAATCACCACGGCCTGCAAAATGCTGAGCCAAGGCTCCCACACGGTGGTGTAGCGGATCTCGATCTCGCCGCCCGCGGACGGCAAGGTGAATGCTTGGGCCCATCCGGACGTCGTCGGGCTCAGTTGGCGGCCATCCAACCAAGCGCTCCAACCGGCATCTGCCCGCTCAGCGAGCACCACCAGGCGTCCGTCCCGCCCGCCGGGATGTTGCCGGTGGCAGAGGATCCAACGGAAGGCAAGAGCGCAACGACGGCACCTTTTGCGTCCACCACCCTGACACGGTGTGCCGTTTCGGCGTCGGCCGCGGCGGCCTGGTTGAGCGGCGTGACCCGCCACAGCCACCCGGAATCGGTTTTGCCACAGCCACCAGGCCGGGCACGGAATCGATCCGGTTGGCCGTCAACGGTGCGGCGGTGTCGGCTGACTTCAGAACCACGAATCCTGCGCCAAGCTGCTCAAGGGCGGGCCGCGGGTCAACCCCTGTTCCCGCGACAATCGTGGCTACGGCGTTCCGGATGGACGCGGTAGCGTCGTCGTCGGCCACGAGGCGTTCCTGCCCGGGTGATCCCACAATGGAACGTCCGGCAGCGACAGTCGAAAGCGAGTCCAAAGTAGTTCCGGCTCCGCGCATGAGGGATGACGTGTAGCCACCGTTCTCACCGGCGGTGATGACCAGCGTGCGGGTCTGCTCCGGCCCCTGGCCGTGGTCGACGGCGGTGGCCGGCAACGTGCCGGACCTGCGGGCTGGACCAGTCGCGGCGTGCCCAGCGCGCCGCTAGCCGAGGGCGGGCTGTCTGGGCCGGCCAGGACATTCTGGGTTGCCCAGAGGCCCATGCTTGCCAGGGGTCCGGCAATAAGGAGAAGCGTCGCTACAGCGGAGACGATGCGCACTGCCGCGCGCTGGACCGGGCGGCCGTCTTCCGCCTTGGCCTTCAGGTGGAGGAGGTTATCGGCGCCGATCAGCGCCGCTCCCAGGAACGCGAACCCGGCCGCGGAAACTGCCGGACCCGTGAATGGCGCGATGAGCAGGTTGCCGTCGACTCCGGTTGCGACGTGTCCGGCGAGCCATGCCCAGGCGAGGAGCACAAGGGCTCCGGCCCAGAGGAAACGCGTGACGCGGGACCGGCCTCCGGGACAAAGAGTGCGGCGATGGACAGGAGCAGGACCGGCGCGCCGATCAGCAGGGCAAGCGCCAGCGCCCACGGAATACCCGACGGGCCGAATAATGCCAAGCCGGCCAATCCGCCGTTGACGTCGAATTTCAAGGGTTGGCCAAGCAGTTGCTGCCACAACGGTGCGGCTTCGAATCCCAACGGGACGCCAGGATCGGCCAGCATGGTGCGGGGCCGTTCAAGCGCCGAGAGGACGTACGGCGCAAAGAGCGCGGCGCTTGGAAGCAGCGACCACCAAATGGTCCGGCCCCGCCGCCCCAAGGCGATGCCGCAAAAAACAATGAGGACGGCAAAGGGAGGAAGCAGGGATGGCGCAGAGGCAGTCACCACGGCCAGCGCCAAGCCGGCCGCGGCAGCAGCAGTCCACGACGGAGTGCCGTTGACGCCCGGCTTGCCCGGCAACGGCCTGGTTGCGGCGCGGCCGGACTGCTGGGCCTGGTCCAGCGTAGTCCCGCGCCCCAGGGCCGATCCGGTGGCCCGGAAGAGTGCCAGCACCAACAAGGGCATCACTACGTGGGCCAAGAGGGCGCCGGCCCGTCCTTGGTTCACGGCGACTTGAAGGGCCGGGGCTGCGGCCCAGATCAGCGCCGCCATGAAGCGGTAGCGGCGCAAGCTGGTCATCGCGCCCGCGGCAAACCAGGCGCCCAATCCTGACAGTGGCATCGCCAACAACAACAGCCACACGATCGCCGTGCTGGAATCGCTTCCCCCGAGCAATGACACAAGCCACAGGATGTAGGCGAACGGATCCCCGTGTCCGGGCAAACCCGCGCCCAAGCCAATCCACCACGTGGATGCCGACCGCCAGATGTCGCCTGCGGAGGACAACGGCAAGAGGCCGCCGCCCGTCACGCCGTTTGCACCCAGGAGCCCCAGCAGCCCCACGATGGAGGCAGCCAGTGCAACAAACGCGGCGGCCACCGCGCCCGTCCCGATCCAACCCCGCTCATTCGTTGCTAGGGCCACAAAATCGTCACCTGCGTCACCGCTCGGTTCCGGAGCCAGGGAGTCGGTCTCCTGGAATTCGTCTGCGCCAATCGCCTCGACGAGGGAGCGTCGATGGGCCCAAACCTCGCGCCGCGGTGTCTGCAGGCCCTTGACCATTGACCGCGGTACGCGTCGCGTCCGGGCGGCGTTTCGCCGCGAACGCCAAATCGCCCCGGGACGGCCGAGCGCCGCAACGGTCGCGCCAAGCTGGGAAATTCCGTGACCCGGTTCTTTGACCAGGATGCTTAAGACGAGCCTGACCATGCTCCCGAGCAACGCGCCGAGCGCGTGCAGCGGAACCTTCCACGGCGAAGCGTGGGTGAGCCTCAAATGGACTTGGCTCTTGCGTGCGGCCGCAGGTGTCGCCAGGCTGTGGGGACGGTTCTCCACGTGGAACATGCGCGCCGCCGGAACCACCACCACCCTGTTGCCCGCCAGCCAATTGCGCCAACAGAAATCGACGTCGTCTCCCACTCCGGGAAGCGCGGGGTCGAAGCCGCCCAATTGCTCCCAAGCATCGCGGCGGATCAGCATGCCGGCGGAATTCACCGCGAAAGTGTCCGTGCGCCCGTCGTATTGGCCCTGGTCGAGTTCGTCGGCTTCGATGAGCGTCAGCCGTTCGGCCCAGCGGCTCGTGGACAGGCCGGCGTCGACGAGCCTGCGTTCCGCGTTCCAGGACAACTGCTTGCAACCGGCCACTGTGACGGAAGGGGCTCGCTCGACTGCCTGAAGGAGTTCGGCGAGTGCATCCGGGGCGGGAGCGGCGTCGTCGTGCAACAACCAGATCCATTCCACGGCTCCCGGCTCCCGCGAAGGTGGCGCCGAGCGGGCCAGGGCGGCCATGACGGCCGCACCGAAACCTGTTTTGTGTTCGCCCGTGCCGGTGACATTGGCCTTGCCGAGAGCCCGCTGCAGCAACGCGGCGGACTTGTCGCGGGAGCCCGTATCAATGCCAATGGCGGCATCTGCCGGACGCGTCTGGTCCAGCAGAGCCGCCAGGGTTCTGGGGAGATAGTTACCGCCGTCGTGCGAGACGACGACGGCGGTAACGTGTACTGCCTTGAGAATCAGACCGCTCGCTTCCTCAGCCTGCGGCGTTCACGCTCGGAGAGCCCGCCCCAGATACCAAAACGTTCATCATTGGCGAGTGCGTATTCAAGGCACTGCGAACGGACATTGCACGCACCGCAAACCTTTTTGGCATCCCGCGTGGAGCCGCCCTTCTCAGGGAAGAACGCCTCCGGGTCCGTCTGGGCGCACAAGGCGTCCGTCTGCCAGCCGAGTTCGCCTTCGTCGTCGAAGTCCCCCTGGCGCGGAAGCCCGATCCACACCGGCTGGGCCGGGTTGTCGAGCGGACGGCGCAGCTCCATCGGAGGATCGTCGAGATCATCCTCCGGATCTGCCGGCGTGCCTCCCACAAGAGCCTCGTGGGCAGCAAGAAAGGCTGTTGCCTCGTCTTCCAGCGACTCCCGAGTGGTCTCTATGTAGCGGTCCGCCGCCTGCGGATCTGCCGGGTCAACATACCAATCCCCGGAACTTCACGCGACCGGTACTTCACCGACGCATATTCCGCGACGACTGCATCTTCCTGGATACGCAACGCTTGCCCCATGGCGTCCCTCCTGATGTGTGCAGCTGCTGCCGTGCTCATTCGGTACTCGGTTATGTACCCGATACTCCCGCAGCGGCGTTCGATATCTAATTACACGTGTGTAACTACCAAGCCGTCAAGCCGCGCCGGGATAATAATCAACTTTCCGCACTAACTCCCGCCGCGCCACGCCCGCGATTTTTTTGCCCCATCCGCGCGCTTCCGCGGAAAAACGGAAGCTTCGACTCACTTAAGATGTATTTTCATTGAATTTCAGGGAAATTGCTTGGCCCCTCAAGCGCCGTGCCGTCACCGGCCCTTGGCCCCATGTGGCGCAAGTCATACCCGCCTGCGCCGGGCCGGACGCCCCGTGGCAAGATGTAGCCATGAACACCCCCGCGATGAACCTGATGGCAGCCCTGCGCTCCGGACACGCCACATCCCCCCGGCTGACCTGGTACGGGCCGGACGCCGAACGGGTGGAGCTCTCGGGACGGGTCCTGGACAATTGGGTGGCCAAGACCAGCAACCTACTCCAGGACGAGTTCGACGCCGAACCGGGCATGAGCCTTCGCCTCGACCTGCCGGCCCATTGGAAGTCCCTCGTATGGGCGCTGGCCGGATGGCAGTTGGGGATGGAACTGGTGCTCGACGGCGGCAGCGCCGACCTGCTTGTCACGGACACCCCCGACGTCGGTGCGGGAGCCGACTTCGACGCCGTCGTCGCCGTGGCGCTCGCGGCACTCGCGATGCGCTGGCCGGGAGAACTGCCTGCCGGCGTCGTGGACTACGCGGCCGAAGTCCGCTCCCACGGCGACGTGTTCATGGCGCACGCCGAACCGGACGCCGCGCTTCCGGCGCTGCGCCGCCCTGAAGCCGGACACTCGCACGGCGAATTGCTGGACGGCTTCGCCAAGGAACACGACGCCGGCGTCCGCCTGCTGGTCCGCGCGGCCGACGGCTTGGAGTCGGCCCTCGCGGACGCACTGGGCGCGTGGAGCAAAGACGGTTCAGTGGTCCTCGTGCACCCGGACGTCGACGTCACCCGGCACCTGCTGGACAACGAGCGCGTCAGCGGCGCCTAGGCACGTCAGCCGCGCTTGACCGCGTCTTCGCCTTGGTCCGAGCCAGTCTCGGAGCTGGCAACATGCATGGCCTTGGCTTTGGCCCTGTGGTGGCCTCGATGATCTCGTGGTCATGCGAGAAGGCCGGCTCTTCGTCGAGTTCCTTGTTGAAGACCAGGAAGCGGTAGGCGAAGAAGCGCACGACAGTGGCCACGAGGATGCCGACGACTCCGGCGGCGAAGAGAACGTTCTTGTCCTGGATGTTCATGCCGTATTTGGCGATGGCGGTGAGGCCGGTGGAGATGCCGATACCAATTCCGTTGATGATGATGAACATCACGAACTCGCGCACCACGTTCTGCTGGCGGCGGTGGCGGAAGGTCCAGAAACGGTTGGCGATCCACGAGAACACGGTGGCCACGGTGGCGCCGACGAAACGGGCCTTCGCCTCACTGTCCGACATCGGGCCGTGCATGAGATAGTAGGTCAAGCCGTTATCTATGACGAACGCAACACCGCCGACAGCGCCAAACTTGGCTACTTCGCGCCAAAAGAGCGAGGCGAGCCCGCGGATGCGATCTGCAAGTGTGTTGATCATGACCCTCCATGGCCGTTGTTCTAGGGGGCCGATGGGCCGAAGCCTCCATTTTAGCTCCGATTTCTTGGAGCTTGCCCATTTGTTCCGTGCCGACGGCTTCGAGCCGGGTTCCAAGGACCCAGCGGCGAGCAGAATCTGGGAACCAGCCGCTGGTTCGGTAGGCTGAACCTTGTGACTTTTCCTGTAATTGGCGTGGTGGGCGGCGGACAGCTCGCACGAATGATGGCCCCGGCCGCAACCGCTCTCGGCTTTGAACTCCGGGTCCTTGCTGAAGGTGAGGACGTTTCCGCAGTCCAGGCCGTAGCAACGGCCCCCATTGGCGACTACAAGGACCTCGCGGCCTTCTTGAGTTCTCGGAGGGCTTGGACGTCATGACCTTCGACCACGAACACGTTCCCACCGAGCACCTCCGGGCCTTGATCGAGGCCGGAGTCAACGTCCAGCCCGGCCCCGATGCCCTGGTGCACGCGCAGGACAAACTGGTGATGCGCGCCGCGATCGACCGCTTGGGGCTCCCCAATCCGGCGTGGGCTGCAGTCCACGGCGTCGAGGACCTCGTGGCATTCGGTGAGCAGACCGGTTGGCCGATCGTCTTGAAGACCCCGCGCGGAGGCTATGACGGCAAAGGCGTGCGCATCGTCCATTCCGCCGACGACGCCCGGAGCACCACGGACTGGTTCGACGCCATGAGCCCGCTGCTCGCGGAAGAGAAGGTTGACTTCAGCCGCGAGCTTTCCGCGCTCGTCGCAAGGACCCCAGACGGCGAATCCCGTGCTTGGCCGGTAGTCCACACCGTCCAGGTGGACGGCGTTTGCGACGAAGTGATTGCGCCGGCCCAGGACATTCCCGTAGAAGTCGCCGCGGCGGCCGAAGAGGCAGCGCTGCGGATCGCCAATGAACTCGGCGTCACGGGCGTCATGGCGGCCGAACTCTTCGAAACGCCCGGCGTCGGAGTCGGCTTCCTGGTCAACGAGCTCGCCATGCGGCCGCACAACACCGGCCACTGGACGCAAGACGGCTCCGTCACGAGCCAGTTCGAACAGCACTTGCGAGCGGTCCTCAACCTCCCGCTCGGTGCCACCGACGCGCTCGGCGCAGTAGTTGTCATGAAGAACTTCCTGGGCGGCGACAACCAGGATCTCTTCAGCGCCTACCCCAAGGCCCTCGCCTACGAACCTGCCGCAAAGGTCCACTGCTACGGCAAGTCCGTGCGGGCCGGCCGCAAGATCGGGCACGTGAACCTCGTCGGCAACTCGACGGCGGACGTCGACTCCATCCGACGCCGCGCCACCGTAGTGGCCGACATCATCCGCGACGGCCGCATGCCGGCCGAAACCACCTCCGAGGAGACCGCATGAGCGCAGAGAACATGGAAGCCGAAAACGCGGATGCGGCTGTCGCCGCCCGATCGTAGGCCTCGTCATGGGCTCCGACTCCGACTGGCCGGTCATGGAAGCCGCGGCGGACGCCCTGGCAGAATTCGGCATCCCTTTCGAAGCCGACGTCGTCTCAGCCCACCGCATGCCCACGGAAATGATCCGATACGGCCAGACTGCCCATGAACGTGGCCTTCGCGTCATCATCGCGGGAGCCGGCGGCGCGGCCCACTTGCCGGGATGCTCGCCTCCGTCACCCCGCTGCCCGTCATCGGCGTCCCGGTCCCGCTGAAGACCCTGGACGGTATGGATTCCTTGCTGTCCATCGTGCAGATGCCCGCCGGTGTTCCCGTCGCCACGGTGTCCATCGGCGGCGCCCGCAACGCCGGCCTCCTGGCAGTGCGCATGCTGGCGTCCGGAACCGACGAGCTGGCCGTGCGGCTTCGCGGCGAACTGCTCGAATTCGCCCAGGAGCTCAACAACACCGCCACCGAGAAAGGCGCCCGGCTCCGCGACAAGGTCGCCGAAGTCTTCTCCACCGCGAACGTCTCCGCCCGAAGCAGTCGTTAAGAGCCCGGGCAGCCGTTAAGAGGTCATCCCCGGCAATCCCGAATGTACCGTCCCGCAATGACAAGGATCCCCTGCCGTGTACCAGCTTGAGAATGTTCTCCGCCCCTACGCATGGGGATCGACGACGGCGATCGCCGCTCTGCTGGGAAGGCCCGCCTCGGGCGGTCCGGAGGCGGAGTTGTGGATCGGAGCGCACCCAGACTCGCCGTCCGTGGCCATCCGTCCGGATGGATCGTCCGTCGCCTTGGACGCCCTGATCAAGGTGGACCCCGTGCATTTCCTCGGTGAAACGAGCGTGGCCGAATTCGGTCCGCGCTTGCCGTTCCTCACCAAGCTCCTTGCGGCCGACAAGCCCCTGTCCTTGCAGGTCCACCCTCGCTTGCAGCAGGCCAAGGACGGATACGCGAAGGAAAATGCCGCAGGCATGGCGGCGGACGCGCCCGAGCGCAACTACCGGGATGACAACCACAAGCCCGAGATGATCTTTGCGCTGACCCCGTTTCACGCCCTCTGCGGTTTCCGTCCGGCCGCGGATTCGCAGCGTGTCTTCGAGCATCTCGCAACCCTCCTGGACCTTGCCGCCGTCGACGTCCCGGACGTCATCACCGGTGTCATCGCGGATCTCTCCGAGCCCGATGAGCCGTCGGCACTCAAGGCTGCGTTCACCCGGCTGATTACCGGCGGGGATGCCGTCTCCGCCGCCACCGATCAGGTGGTTTCGATCCTGAAATCGGGCGCACCGATGGGTCAGCACGCCGCGGAACTCTCCACCTTGATGGACATCAACAATGAGTTCCCGGGCGATCCCGGTGTCCTGATTTCGCTGCTCTTGAACCTCGTCTTCCTGTCCCCGGGCGAATCGGTGTACCTGCCGGGCGGAAACGTCCACGCCTACCTGAAAGGCCTCGGTGTCGAGGTGATGGCGGCCTCGGACAACGTGCTCCGTGGCGGCCTCACCCCCAAGCACATCGACGTCCCCGAACTCCTGAAGACCATCGAATTCGCTTCCCTCGGCGTACCGCGCATCGAGCCCAGGATCTCCGGATTCGGCCAGGATCTCTATGTGCCGCCCTTCAAGGAATTCCAGCTCCAGCGCATCGAGTTGGCTCCCGGAGCGGAACCGGTGCCGATGGCGCAAGCCGGTCCCGCCGTCGTCGTCGTGGTTTCGGGTTCCGTGGTGCTCGACTCCCCCAAGAGCGAGCTCGCCGTGGAACGCGGCGGGAGTGCCTTCATCCCGGCATCCGAAGAGCCCGTAATGGTGCACCCGGTTTCCGGCGCAACGGGAACCAGCGTCGCCTTTGCCGTCACAACCGGCTTGGGGAATTAGAGGGTGGAGTACTTCCTGCAAACGCCCGCATGGGCGTCCTTCCAGCGATCCCTCGGCCGCACCGTGCACGAGGAGTCCGGTCCGGGGTGGCGTTTCCTCGCCGTGGAGGAAAAGAACCCGGCTGGAAAGGTCATCTACTCCCCCTACGGCCCCGTGGCCGACTCGTTGGAAGCCTTCGACGAAGCCCTGGCCGCGCTGGTGGCGATTGCGCGCCGCAGCAAGGCGGTGTTTGTGAGGATGGAACCCGTCACTGCTGGATTTGAAGCGGCCGACGCCGCTGCGGTGCTGGGGGGACGCGGCCTCCAGCCCGCGCCGTCCAACCAGCAGCCGGAATTGAGCTGGATCGTGGATCTGGACGGCGACTTCAAAGACGTCCTTGCGGGCATGAAACCCACCAACCGGAACCTGTACCGCAACATCCATAAGAAGGGCGTCACCTTCCGGTCCTCGCAGGATCCCGCAGAGATCTCGATACTTCTCGACTTCCTCCACATGACAGCGGCACGCAACGGCTTCAAGCCCCAGAGCGACGACTACCTGAGTTCGGTGGCCCGCTCCCTCATGCCCGCTGGTGCCGGCACGCTGTTCATCGCCGAACTCGAGGGCGAACCCATTGCGGCCGCCTTGGCGTACGACTCCGCCGACACCCGCACCTACGCCCACGCAGCGCTCGATGACACGCACCGCAAGCTCAGCGCGGGCATTCCCTTGCTCGTGACGCTCATGGCCGATGCCAAGGACAAGGGGCTCAAGCACGTCGACCTGTGGGGCGTGGCCCGGAGGACGAGCCCGACCACAAGTGGGCCGGATTCACCGCCTTCAAGAAGTCCTTCGGAGGCAGGGAAATCGCCTACCCCGGCACGTGGGACCTTCCCGTCAACAAGCTCCGCTACGGGGCCTACCAGCTGGCCCGGAAGCTGCGCGAAAAGCTCCGCTAGGGTTCCTTCGCGCGAACTGGCAGCAGATGCCCTCAAAATCCAGGCAAAGTCATATGGTCGTAGCAACGCTCTGATTGATGGAGCGTTTTCATGGTCAAGTTGTTTCCTCCGAATGCGCGTACCGAGTTCGTTGATCTGGTGTGTGGTGGTTTGTCGGTTATCGCTGCTTCCCGGCGTGTCGGGGCCTCGCATGGGACCGGGACGAACTGGTGGGCTCAATGTGGCCAGATGACTGTGAATGCGAGCAATACGGGCGGCCTTGTGGATCCCGCACCGTCCGCGGAGGGTCCCAACGAGCGGGCGCTGAGCCTGGCTGAGCGGGGCATGATCCAGATGGGCAGGCGCAGTGGAATGAGCTACGCCAGGATCGGTGAGGCGATCGGTCGGGACAAGTCCGTGGTGTGGCGGGAGGTAAATCGCAACACGAGCGCGGACGGGGTCTATTACGCCTCGGTGGCGCACACAAAAGCCCATCAGGCCAGGCACAGACCGAAGCCCCTGAAGCTCGTCGAGAACGAAGCGCTCTGCCGGCTGATAGCGGTCTGGATGGACGACGGGTGGAGCCCGAAACTGATTTCATCGATGTTGGCGTTCTACTTCACCGATGACCAGACTATGCAGGTGAGCCACGAGACGATCTACCAGGCGCTGTACGTCCAATCCCGCGGGATCCTGCGGGCAGATCTGGCCGAAAAGCTCAGCCTGAAACGGAAACAGCGCGTTCCCCACGCCGCGGACCGGACCAAGAACAGCCCCTACAAGGAGGCGTTCAAGATCAGTGAGCGCCCGGCGGAGGTCCAGGACCGGGCCGTCCCCGGGCATTGGGAAGGTGACCTCATCATCGGCTCCGGCGGGACCGCGATCGGCACCCTTGTGGAGCGCTCGACCCGGTTCACGATCCTGCTCCACCTCCCCGGGGACCACAGCGCCGAGACCGTCGCTGCCGCGATGATCCGGGAGATGGGCAGCCTCCCGGACCACCTGCGACGGTCGATCACCTGGGACCGCGGCACGGAACTGGCCGACTACGCGCGGATCCAAACCGCGCTCGACGCCACGCTTTACTTCTGCGACCCGCACTCGCCCTGGCAGCGCGGGACCAACGAGAACACCAACCGGCTCCTGAGATTCTGGTTCGAGAAAGGCTCGGACCTCTCCGCTCACACCCCGGAGGATCTCCGCCGGGTCGCTGCGAAACTCAACCGCCGCCCACGGCCCACCCTCAACCTACAAACCCCAGCCAACCGGCTGAACCAGCTGCTACACGCGGCATAAACCCCCGCGTTGCTACGACCAATTGACTTTGCCCCAATTTTGCGGGCATCTCCTGCCAACTCGCGGCCAGTCCACAGCGCGCGGCGGACTTTCGCTACGACTTCCGGCCGGGGCCCGAGCAAATCATCATGGTGGACCCGGACTTCCCGCCAACCCAGCCGTTCCGTTAACGCCTGGCGCCTGATGTCCTTCTGGTATTGCTCAGCTTCTCCATGATGCCGCCCGTCGTATTGGAGAGCCACCCGCTCCTTGAGGTATGCGGCATCGGGCCACACGGCGGGGGCACCCCACTCATTGAAGATGACGTGATTCAGCGTGGGCTCAGGCAAACCAGCATGCAGCAATATGAGGCGCATTTGCGTTTCCTGCGGCGAATCCGCGCCGACTCGAACGAGATCCAGGGCCAGCCGGGCCTTGCGGACGCCGCGCATTCCTGGATGGGCTGCGACCATTGCCTTCAATTCGTCAACGGTCGCCAATGCCTGACGCGGCCTGGGATGGTTTTCGCCGTGCTCGACGACGATCGAGTCGCCCGCCGCGATAATGTCATCGATACTCATCACATGGGCCAAGTCCAGCCACGTACGCGCAGGCGAGGTAAGCCGGACGCCGTCGAGCATCATCACTTCACCCGGTTTGAAAGTCAGTTGGTGCCCAACAACGTTGCGTCTCCGCGGTTTCCAATTCTCACTGGGTCGGGCGAGGTGAATCCGCCAGTCCGCTTCGAGTTCTTTGGACAAACTGATGCCATGGATCCGCGCCGCGGAACCATGGCTCAGGCAGCACTCTGGATCGAGCTCGGTGTAACCCCGCAAGTGCTCCGCAACCGTCCCGGTGCTGTGGAGCGGCAGGCGCAGTCCCCTCGACAACGTGACAATGCCCTTGCGGCGCAGTTGCTTCGGGCTCAGTCCGAGGCTCTTAGCGGCCGACGCCGGAAAGGAACCGTTTGGAAGCTGCGGAGGCATCGGTGTCCGGGACATGCTCAATTCTTGCCCGGCTTCAAGCCCTAATTTGAGTTATCCACAGGACGGATTCAGCGGCTTAACGCGAACTGGCAGCAATTGCCTCCAAATCTCGGGCAAAGTCATATGGTCGTAGCAACGCTCTGATTGATGGAGCGTTTTCATGGTCAAGTTGTTTCCTCCGAATGCGCGTACCGAGTTCGTTGATCTGGTGTGTGGTGGTTTGTCGGTTATCGCTGCTTCCCGGCGTGTCGGGGCCTCGCATGGGACCGGGACGAACTGGTGGGCTCAATGTGGCCAGATGACTGTGAATGCGAGCAATACGGGCGGCCTTGTGGATCCCGCACCGTCCGCGGAGGGTCCCAACGAGCGGGCGCTGAGCCTGGCTGAGCGGGGCATGATCCAGATGGGCAGGCGCAGTGGAATGAGCTACGCCAGGATCGGTGAGGCGATCGGTCGGGACAAGTCCGTGGTGTGGCGGGAGGTAAATCGCAACACGAGCGCGGACGGGGTCTATTACGCCTCGGTGGCGCACACAAAAGCCCATCAGGCCAGGCACAGACCGAAGCCCCTGAAGCTCGTCGAGAACGAAGCGCTCTGCCGGCTGATAGCGGTCTGGATGGACGACGGGTGGAGCCCGAAACTGATTTCATCGATGTTGGCGTTCTACTTCACCGATGACCAGACTATGCAGGTGAGCCACGAGACGATCTACCAGGCGCTGTACGTCCAATCCCGCGGGATCCTGCGGGCAGATCTGGCCGAAAAGCTCAGCCTGAAACGGAAACAGCGCGTTCCCCACGCCGCGGACCGGACCAAGAACAGCCCCTACAAGGAGGCGTTCAAGATCAGTGAGCGCCCGGCGGAGGTCCAGGACCGGGCCGTCCCCGGGCATTGGGAAGGTGACCTCATCATCGGCTCCGGCGGGACCGCGATCGGCACCCTTGTGGAGCGCTCGACCCGGTTCACGATCCTGCTCCACCTCCCCGGGGACCACAGCGCCGAGACCGTCGCTGCCGCGATGATCCGGGAGATGGGCAGCCTCCCGGACCACCTGCGACGGTCGATCACCTGGGACCGCGGCACGGAACTGGCCGACTACGCGCGGATCCAAACCGCGCTCGACGCCACGCTTTACTTCTGCGACCCGCACTCGCCCTGGCAGCGCGGGACCAACGAGAACACCAACCGGCTCCTGAGATTCTGGTTCGAGAAAGGCTCGGACCTCTCCGCTCACACCCCGGAGGATCTCCGCCGGGTCGCTGCGAAACTCAACCGCCGCCCACGGCCCACCCTCAACCTACAAACCCCAGCCAACCGGCTGAACCAGCTGCTACACGCGGCATAAACCCCGCGTTGCTACGACCAATTGACTTTGCCTCGATTCAGAGGGCATTTGCTGCCAGTTCGCGCTGGGGGGGTGGGTCCTACTTGCGGGCGTAGCCCTCCCACTTGCTGGCCTGGTGCTCGCCGTCGACGAAGCGGATGGTGCCGGACTTGGAGCGCATCACGATGGACTGGGTCAGGACCTTGTCCTTGGAGTAGCGCACGCCCTTGAGGAGGTCGCCGTCGGTGATGCCGGTAGCGGCGAAGTAGCAGTTGTCGCTCGTGACGAGGTCGTTCGTGGAGAGGACGCGCTCGAGGTCGTGTCCGGCGTCGATGGCCTTCTGCTTCTCGTCGTCGCTGGTGGGCCACAGGCGGCCCTGGATGACACCGCCGAGGGACTTGATGGCACAAGCGGCAACGATGCCTTCGGGGTGCCGCCGATGCCCATCAGGGCGTCGACGCCGGTGCCGGAACGTGCAGCGGCAATGGCGCCTGCGACGTCGCCGTCCATGATGAACTTGGTGCGGGCACCGGCTTCGCGGATTTCCTCCACCAGCGGGCGGTGGCGGTCGCGGTCCAGGATCATGACGTTGAGCTGGTTGACCTTGACGCCCTTGGCCTTGGCGATCAAGTGCAGGTTCTGCTTCACCGGGAGGCGCAGGTCCACCATGTCGGCTGCTTCGGGACCCGTGACGAGCTTCTCCATGTAGAACACGGCGGAGGGATCGAACATGGTGCCGCGCTCGGCAACTGCCAACACGGCGAGGGCGTTGTTGATGCCCAGCGCGGTCAGGCGGGTTCCGTCGATGGGGTCGACGGCGACGTCGCACTCGGGTCCGGTGCCGTCACCGACGTGCTCGCCGTTGAAGAGCATGGGGGCTTCGTCCTTTTCACCCTCGCCAATGACAACGACGCCGTTGAAATGGACGGTGTGGAGGAAGGAGCGCATGGCGTCGACGGCGGCGCCGTCTGCCTTGTTCTTGTCGCCGAATCCAACCCAGTGGCCGCCCGCAATGGCGGCAGCTTCGGTAACCCGGACAAGTTCGAGGGCCAGGTTGCGGTCCGGCTCATCGGTCCCGACGGCGAGCGCCGGCGAAATCGTGGAATACTTCTGGGACATTGGCGCTGGAGACACGTGAACCTCTTCTTCGATGACGCGATTCGTGGGACCAGGAATGGCTGGGCTTGGCGGCCTGAATGATTCCTCTAGAAGAGATCATAGTCGGGGCGGGTGGCGCGGTCATGGGATGACCAACTCCCGGAACGCCCCTTGCGCGGACCGGCCGATGTGTATTAGCCGCTTGGATAGGAGACTATTGAAGCGTGAGTGAAACGCAAGACAAAGCAATTGCCGCCGCCCCCTCCGACGGCGGAGGCACGGGCGCAGCTGGCGCCGACGACGCTGGTCAGGCCGCGGTGAAGCCCGTTATCCCGGCGAAAGCAGCCAAAAGGGCCAATGCGTCGGTGATTGGCATGCTCATCGCCTTGCTCCTCTGCGTGCTGGCGTTCCTGCCGATTGTGCTCATGAATCCGGCGCCAAAGAGCAACGGTTACAAGCCCAACGTCGATGTGGCGGCAACCGCCGCCAATGCGAAAGATGTGGCGGGTTTCACACCGGTGGCGCCGGATACCGGCGACACATTCAGTCCGAACTACGCCCGCTGGTCATCCGGAACCGGCGATGGCGTGCCCACGTGGGAGGTCGGATACGTCACTCCCAAGCAGGCCTTCATCGGCATTGTCCAGACCCGCAAGGCCAACCCAACCTGGATCTTCCAGCAGACCGGCAGTGCTCCGGTTACCGGAACGCGCAGCGCCGGCGGCCACGACTGGGAGCTCCACGACACGGCCAAGGGCAACCGCAGCATGGTCCTGAACTACCGCGGCACCACGATCATCCTGAGCGGCGGCGCCGGCCTGGACGAGTTCTCCACCTTGGCCACCGCAGTGGTCAAGGCAATGGACGTAGCTCCGGTCGCTTCGGCGGACGCGAGCACGAAGCCGGGCGACACAGTTTCGCAGCCTGGCACCACAAAGCCGTAAAGTAGCGCCGTGGCTACCTATCTGACTCCTGCACTTGCCTGGCGCCGTCTGCGCGAAGGAAACGAACGCTTCGTCGCCGGGGAGTCCATGCACCCCAACCAGGACGCTTCCCGCCGGCATTCCCTGGTGGAGGACCAGCACCCCTTTGCCGTGATCTTCGGTTGTTCTGATTCCCGCCTGGCCGCCGAAATCATCTTCGACCTCGGCCTGGGCGATGCCTTCGTGGTCCGCACCGCCGGTCAGGTGATCGACGACGCGGTGCTCGGCTCGCTGGAGTACAGCATCTCCCAACTGCATGTTCCGCTCATCGTGATCCTTGGCCACGACAGCTGCGGCGCGGTGACCGCGACGAAGAGTGCCGTCGAGACCGGTGAAATGCCGGCAGGTTTCATCCGTTCCCTCGTGGAGCGCATCACGCCTTCCGTCCTCACCGCAATGCGCAACGAGCAGACGGACGTCAACGAGATGGTGGTGGAGCACGTCAAGCAGACGGCCCGCCGCCTCGCCGACAGTTCCCGTGTGATTTCCGACGCGATCGACGACGGCCGGGCCGCCGTCGTCGGGCTTTCCTACAAACTGGACGAAGGCCGCGCGGCGCTTGTTTCCGGGATCGGCAAGCTCTAGGCCGGATGCCGGGCCGCCCCGAAGGGGCGGCAAGCGGCGGCCGTAGCTTTGTTCCACCGGTTTTCGGTCAAGCGGCTGCTCGCCATAAGCTAGCCCCATGACTTCCACTCAAGAATCCAACACGGCCGAGTTCCGTATTGAACATGACACGATGGCGAAGTTCGCGTTCCTGTGAACGCCCTGTACCGCGCCCAGACGCAGCGCGCCGTGGAGAACTTCCCGATCTCCGGCAAGACGCTTGAGCGCGCGCACATCGAGGCCCTGGCCCGCGTCAAGAAGGCCGCGGCCCTGGCGAACGCTGAACTTGGGTGCTCGACGGCGAGCTCGCCGAGGCCATTGCCAACGCTGCCGATGAGGTTGCCGCCGGAAAGTACGACGGCGATTTCCCCATCGACGTCTTCCAGACCGGTTCGGGCACGTCCTCCAACATGAACACCAACGAGGTCATCGCCGAGCTGGCGACGCGCGCCCTCGCGGCCGCCGGGAGCGACAAAGTTGTCCACCCGAACGACCACGTCAACGCTTCGCAGTCCTCCAACGATGTCTTCCCGACGTCGGTCCATGTCGCCGCGACGTCGCCCTGATCAACGACCTGATCCCGGCCCTCGAGTACCTGGCTGCTTCCCTGGACCGCAAGGCCGTGGAGTTCAAGGACGTCGTCAAGTCCGGCCGTACCCACCTTATGGACGCCACCCCGGTGACCCTTGGCCAGGAGTTCGGCGGCTACGCAGCGCAGGTCCGTTACGGCGTCGAGCGCATCAACGCCGCCCTCCCCCGCGTCGCCGAGGTCCCCCTGGGCGGCACCGCGGTGGGCACCGGCATCAACACCCCAGAAGGCTTCCCGGAGCGCGTCATCGAGCTGCTCGCAGCCGACACCGGCCTGCCGCTGACCGAGGCACGCGACCACTTCGAAGCGCAGGCCAACCGCGACGGCCTCATCGAGGGCTCCAGCCAGCTGCGCAACATCGCCATTTCCTTCATGAAGATCAACAACGACCTCCGCTGGATGGGCTCCGGCCCCAACACGGGACTCGGCGAGATCTCCATCCCGGACCTCCAGCCGGGTTCGTCGATCATGCCGGGCAAGGTCAACCCGGTCATCTGCGAAGCCTCGATCATGGTCTGTGCCCAGGTCATCGGCAACGACACCGCCATCGCCTGGTCCGGTACCAACGGCGCCTTCGAGCTCAACGTCGGCATCCCCGTCATGGCTGCCAACCTGCTCGAATCCATCCGCCTCCTGGCCAACACCAGCCGTGTCATGGCCGACAAGATGATCGACGGCATCACCGCGAACGTCGAGCGCGCCCGCTTCCTGGCCGAGGCTTCCCCGTCCATCGTGACCCCACTGAACAAGTTCATCGGTTACGAAGCAGCGGCAAAGATCGCCAAGAAGGCCGTTGCGGAGGGTTTGACCATCCGCGAAGCCGTGGTCTCCCTGGGTTACCTCGAGCGCGGCGAACTGACTGAAGAGCAGCTCGACAAGGCCCTCGACGTCACCACCATGACCCGCCCGGCCCACAAGGCCTAGTTTCTCGCCAGCCCGACTGGCCAGCCCGACGGCGGCCGGCACCTTCCCCACGGAAGGCGCCGGCCGCCGTCGTCGTTTCTGCCCGCATAAGATTTCTTGCACTTTCCAATTAAAAGTGCAAAACTTTACTTTGTGGAAAATAGTGCAATTAACGACGGCGGACTCCGGGAGCGCAAGCGCGCTCAGACCCGCGCAGCGATCTCCGCCGTCGCGCGGTCCTTGACGGCCCAGCACGGACTCAACGGCTTCACTGTCGAGGAAGCCTGCGAGCAGGCCGGCATATCGCGGCGGACCTTCTTCAACTATTTCCACACCAAGGAAGACGCAGTGATCGGCTCGTTCTCCGACGAGCTTCCCGAGGACGCGCTGGAAGCCTTTAACCGCAATCCCGATCGTGCAGCCGGCACGATCTCCGGCTCGCTGCTGTCCGCCCTGCGGCACTTCACCCTGGCGGTCCTCGAGCGGTCCACCGTCAGCCCTTCGGAGATCCGCCAGCTCATCGCCGCAGTCAAGGCCGAGCCCCAGCTCCTTGGCCGGTTGACCCGTGAAGGCGAAGTCCGCGAGCGCCAATTCGCAGAGCTCATCGCATCCGTGAAGGCCTCGCCGCGGACCATGCCGAGATCGTCATGGCCGCGGCGGTCTTCGGCGCCGTCACCAAGAAGACAAGCCAACAGTTCTTTTCCGAAGAGAACACCGAGCCCTACCGCGAACTGCTGGACCGGAACCTCCACGCAGCCCGTACTCTCTTCGCCCAAGCGCTGGACACCCACCCCGTCGAACCCCAGAAGGACCAACCGTGAGTACCACCCTCAAGACCAAAGCGGCCGCACCGCTGCTCTTGACCCAGAGAAGGATCTGGATCATTTTCTCGGCGCTCATCGCCGGAATGCTGCTCTCGAGCCTGGACCAGACCATCGTGTCCACGGCCATGCCCACGATCGTCGGCAAGCTCGGCGGCGTGGAGAACCAGGCCTGGATCACCACGGCCTACTTGCTGGCCACCACCATCGTCATGCCGATCTACGGCAAATTCGGTGACATCCTGGGCCGGCGGAACCTCTTCCTCATTGCCATCGGCTTGTTCACCGCAGCTTCCATCGGTTGCGCCTTCGCCACCGACTTCTGGGCTTCGTGATCTTCCGCGCCATCCAGGGCCTGGGCGGCGGCGGACTGATGATCCTGTCGCAAGCCATTATCGCGGACATCGTTCCAGCCAAGGAACGCGGCAAGTACATGGGCCCCTCGGCGCCATCTTCGGCCTCTCCGCCGTGGCCGGCCCGCTCCTGGGCGGCTTCTTCGTCGATCACCTGACGTGGGAATGGGCTTTCTACATCAACATCCCCGTCGGCATTGCGGCGTTCACGATCGCCTGGTTCACGCTCACGCTGCCGAACAAGAAGGCCGAAAAGCGCATCGACATCCTGGGCGTGCTGCTGCTGTCCGCTGCCACGGCCTGCCTGATCTTTTTCACCGACTTCGGCGGCAAGAAGGACCAAGGCTGGGACTCCCCGCTCACCTGGGCCTTCGGCGCCGGCATGGTGCTTGCTGCCTTCCTCTTCGTCCTTGTGGAGCGTAAAGCCGAAGATCCCATCATTCCGTTGAGCCTGTTCAAGAACCGGATCTTCATCAACGCCACGGCCATCGGCTTCACCCTGGGCTTGGGCATGTTCGCCGCTATCGCCTTCGTGCCGACGTTCCTGCAGATGTCCTCCGGCACCTCGGCCGCCGTCTCCGGCCTGCTCATGCTGCCGATGATGGTGGGACTCATGGGTACGTCGATCTACTCCGGTATCCGCATCTCCAAGACCGGCAAGTACAAGATGTTCCCGATCCTCGGAGCGAGCCTCACGATCGTTGCCATGTTGTGGCTCACGACCCTCACGGCGGCAACTCCGATCTGGGTCATCTGCATCCAGCTGTTCATCTTCGGCGCGGGCCTGGGCTTGATCATGCAGGTCATCGTCCTCGTGGTGCAGAACGCCGTTCCAGCCGAGCAAATCGGCACGGCAACGAGCACCAACAACTACTTCCGCGAGGTCGGGGCTTCCTTGGGCGTCGCCGTCTTCGGCTCGATCTTCACCACGCGGCTCGCTGAGTCCCTCACCAGGGCATTCACAGGCGCGGGTGCTTCAGCCTCACAGGCCGCACAGTCCACCAGCAAGCTTGACCCTCAGACGCTGGCCCAACTGCCGGTCCAGGTCAAGGTCGCCATCGTCAACGCCTACGCCGATTCACTGGCACCCGTGTTTGGTACCTCATCCCGTTCATCGCCATCGCCCTCCTCCTCGCGATCACGCTCAAGCAGATCCCGCTCTCCGACACCGCCGGAATGGTGGCCAGGGCGAGGCCGTCGGGGCGCCGAGGCCGAACGCCTTGAAGCCGAACGCCTCGGAGTGTCCGCGGAGGGACGCGGCGAACGGTCCGCCGAGGGTTCCGCCGAGGGTTCCGGCGAGGGTCTCGCGCCGTAGACGCTGTTCCGGAGTCCGGCCCGCTGGGGACAAAGACGGCGAGCTCGCCCGGCGCTGAGCCCGGGACATGCCCGCCCTTGGCTCGGACCAGTGGACATATGGGAATCTGTCCACTGCCGGGACGCAACGCCGGGCATGTCCTCCGGGCCGAGCATCTGGCTTAGGCTGGAACGCATGAGTTCAGAGCCCGAAGAATCCGCGAACATCAGCCCGGCCGTTCGATGGGGACTCGGGGCAGTCCTTTTCGGCCTCCTGGCCGTCTCGATAGCCTCCGCCAAGGGCGAATGGTGGACCATCGTCGGCGCTATTGCCTGTGGTGCCGCCGCATGCCTCTTCGCTGCCCGCGCGATCCTCGCGGCCCGTCAATCCCGCTGATATGCGACGGCGGAACCTGGCTCCAGCGCAAGCCGGATGGTTTCGCGGTGGCCGGCACTGATCTCAGGCAACTCGTCGAGGGCAAACCAGCCGACTGCGATTGACTCGTCGTCGTTGACGCGGGCCTCTCCCGAGACATAGCGGCATTTGAAGGCAATATCCAGGAAGTCGCAGACGTCTCCGTTGGGATACGTGACCGGGCCGATCACGCCCACCGCCAGGATGCGCTCGGTTTCGGCCACAACTGCAGTCTCCTCGAAGATCTCGCGGAGCAAACCAGGGGCCGGATGCTCCCCGGGTTCCAGCATTCCGGTGATCAGGGTCCACCGGCCATTGTCGGCCCGTTGGCACAGCAGGACCCGGTTCTCGTCGTCCAGGACCACGCCCCGGACGCCGGGTAGCCACAGCGGATCGTTGCCGATCTTCTCGCGGATTTCTCGGATGAATTCCGGGACCGGCACGGCCTAGCCTGCTTCCGTTGAATCAGCCATAACCAACACGAGCTCTGCCTCCGCTTCCGGATCGGATCCGCCAGTAGGGCGAGTATCCCACCGGCGATGCCCGAATGACAGCGGGCAAGGCGGCTCAAACGGTCGCTTCTCGCTCCGTTTGCCCACAGCTCTCCTCACGTCGGCAGGGCAAACATGGCCGCAGCGGCACCGGCCAGCATGAACGGCCCGAACGGTATCGAAGATTTCAAGGTTCCCCGCCGGGCAGCAAGGACTCCCAGGCTCCACAGCCCACCGAAGAGGAACGCCGCAAATGTTCCGGCAAAAACATGCGCCCACCCCAGATAGCCAAGGTAAAGGCCGAGGACACCGGCCAATTTGACGTCGCCGAAGCCCATCCCTGGCGGATACACCAAGCGCAGGATGAAATAGAACACCCACAGCACGGCTCCCCCGGCCACGATTCCCAAGGCGGGCACCCGAGGAAGGAGGCACCGCCGTCGGGCGCTGGTCCAGCCGCTCCCCAGCCAAAGTGACGGCTGCCGCCGCGCCGAGCAGCAACGCACCGGCGATGGCATAGGACGGGAAGACGATCCGGTTGGGCAAGAGGTGGTGACGGACGTCGATGACCGTGAGCCGCGCAGCCATGACCGCAAAGTACACACAAGCTGCGAGCAGCAGCCAGAAGGCCGGGAAACTGGTCCCCCATAATTCGCCGAGTCGTCGGATCACCCTCGGATGCTATCGGTTTCTCAAACCCCCGCCGGTTACGCACGCTTAGACTGTGGATATGGGCGTTACAGTGCAGAAATCCAAGGCAGTCCGGATGCCGACATGTCCTCCACCTTCCGAAACCTCTGCCGCTCCTCCCCCTGGAAATGGACAAGTCTCAGGTTCGAATACCTGGACAGGCCGGGCAAGGCGGAGGCCACAGTGCGAGCCTGGTTGCGCCGGCCGGGAGCGCTTCGGCTCGAAACCGTCGACGGCGCGTTGCTGCATAGCACCACGGGCATCAACGACTCCCGCGACGGTCTCTACCTTGGTTCCAAGCGCAAGTCCTGGCTATTGCCGCCCACTTGGTCACCCCCGTTTATGACTCCGCGGGCTTGGTCCGCCGACGCCCCGAAGCGGCCTACGGCGAACCGTCGTTCGGGAACGGTCGGCTCGCTGCAGCCCTTGATCCTGTCGAGCTCGCCGGTAATGCGCCAGTGCCGATGGAGTTTCCCGAGTCCAACAGGGTGTCGTTCGGCGCCATTCGGGAAGTGGAGCACGAGGGCGTCCGGCGCTCGAAACCATCGCGACGCCGGGATCCAGCTACGTGGCTGCCGATGCGGCAACGCCGCTCTGTTTCCCTGGGCGCACGCTGTTGCGGGTGGACTCGGGAACGGGTGTGTGCGTTTCCAGCCAATCGCTCGACGGCGATACCTCCGGCCACGGGCATTGGATGCGGATCCTGGGGGTGGACGAATACATGCTGGACGATCTGTTCCTCGCCGAATCGATGAACCTCACCGACGTCCGGAAGCACATCAGTTGGGACATCGGTCCCCGTGCATGAGCGCGGCCCCGCCCTGGAACGCTAGCTCACGTATATCGGGTTTCCGGCCGACCCCCGCTCACATATATCGGGTTTCCGGCCGACGCCCGCTCACATGTCCGCTTCCGGCCGACCCCCGCTCACCTATATCCGGTTTCCGGCCGACGCCCGCTCACCTATATCCGGTTTCCGGCCGACGCCCGCTCACATGTCCGCTAGGCTTCCCGGATGAATGAGCTAAGCGCCATCTGGCCCTTCTTCGGCCTCATCCTGACCACACCCCGCTTGGAGTTGCGCCCCATACAGGACGCCGACATCCCCGCAGCCGTCAAGGCCGCCCTCAGCGGCATTCACGAGCCTGGGAAGTCCCCTTCAGCAACCCCTGGACGGAACTGCCCAAGGATGAGTTGGGTGCCAACATGGCCCGGTGGTATTGGCGCTGCCGTGCGGGAATGGCTGCGGAATCATGGACGCTCCTCCTCGGCATCTGGCATAACGACGAGTTCATTGGCTGCCAGGATATCGAGGCGAAGAACTTCGCATCGTTGAAGACCGTCTCCACCGGCTCCTGGCTCAAGAAAGGCGCCCAAGGCCTAGGCCTTGGCAAGGAGATGCGCGCGGCCGCCCTCAGCTACGCCTTCGACTACCTGAACGCCGAAGTAGCGACATTCGAAGCTGCCATTTGGAACAAGGAATCCTTGGGCGTTTCCGCCAGCCTCGGCTATGAACCCAACGGCATTTACCGCGACCAATGGGGCACCGACGTCGTGCAGGTCCAACGAGTTCGACTCACCTCGGGCTCCTTCACCCGACCCGATTGGAAGCTAAAGGTGGAAGGCCATGAAGCCACAGCACAGTTCCTGGGTTTGTGAGCGAGCGTCGGGGAAAACCCCACATACGTGAGCGAGCGTCGAGGAAAAACCCCACATACGTGAGCGAGCGTCGAGGAAAAACCCGACATAGGTAAGCGAGCGTCGGTGAGAGAACGACAACGATCGACGCGCGGAGGGCCGTGGCCAGGCGAACCTGGCCACGGCCCTCCGGACAACAGAGGCCGAGCCTTAGATTTCGGCCCCTTCAAGCAGTTCCGTCACGAGGGCTGCGATCGGCGAGCGCTCGGAGCGGGTCAGGGTGATGTGGCCGAAGAGCGGGTGCCCCTTGAGGGTCTCGACGACGGCGGCAACGCCGTCGTGCCGGCCGACGCGGAGGTTGTCCCGCTGGGCGACGTCGTGGGTCAGGACGATCTTGGAGTTCTGGCCGATACGGCTCATGACCGTGAGGAGCACGTTCTTTTCGAGCGACTGTGCCTCGTCCACGATCACGAAGGCGTCATGGAGCGAACGTCCGCGGATGTGGGTCAGCGGCATGACTTCCAGCATGCCCCGGTCCATGACTTCTTCCACGACTTCCTGGCTGACGAGTGCACCGAGAGTGTCGAAGACCGCCTGCGCCCAGGGGTTCATCTTCTCCGCCTCGGAACCGGGAAGGTAGCCAAGTTCCTGTCCACCCACCGCATACAGGGGCGGAAGACGATCACTTTGCGGTGCTCCCGGCGCTCCAGGACGGCCTCGAGTCCGGCGCACAGGGCCAGGGCCGACTTTCCCGTACCCGCGCGGCCTCCGATCGAGACGATTCCGACGCTGGGATCCATGAGCAGATCGATCGCAAGCCGTTGCTCCGCCGAGCGGCCGTGCAGTCCGAAGACATCGCGGTCCCCTTGACCAGCCGCACTTGCTTGTCCGCGCCGACGCGTCCCAAGGCGGAGCCCCGATTGGAAAGCAGCACCAGCCCCGTGTTGACGGGCAGCTCCGCCGCCGCCGGGATGAACACCGGTTCATGCCCGTACAGGGTGGTGATTTCGTCCTCGCTGGCTTCGATCTCCGCCATGCCGGTCCAGCCGGAGTCCTTGACGAGTTCATTGCGGTATTCGTCCGCGAACAGCCCCATCGCGGAGGCTTTGACGCGCATCGGAAGGTCCTTGGAGACGACCGTGACGTTGCGGCCTTCGTTGGCGAGGTTCTTGGCGACTGCCAGGATGCGGCTGTCGTTGTCCGGGCCACGGAATCCTGCCGGAAGCACTTCGGTGGACACATGGTTCATCTCAACGCGCAGCGTGCCGCCGTCGGTTCCGATCGGGATGGCTTGATTCAATCCGCCATGCTCGATGCGCAGGTCATCCAGGAGCCTGAGGGCCTTGCGGGCAAAGTAGCCCAACTCGGGATCGTGGCGTTTGCCCTCCAATTCGGTGATGACCACGATCGGGACAATGACTTCGTGCTCCGCGAAGCGCAACAGGGCGTGCGGATCGGAAAGCAAGACGGAAGTGTCAATCACATAGCTCCGGCCAGTCGGGTCCCGGACTGTGCAGTCCGCCCGCTGTTGGCCCGCTTGGTGCGAGAGGTAGCTGAACTTTCCCCGTCTGAAACGACTACGGGCAGTTGCTCAGAAATAGCCACATCGACTCCAGCCCCGGCGAACCCGGCTTATTCGTGAGGCGGCTCGGCCGGAAGGCCGGCGCGGCCCCCACGTAACTGGTGCGATGATTCGCTCCATCTACTGGCCTCCCCGATCAGCAGGCGGTTTGCCTACTGATGGGATTAACGTATTCCCGTGCGATTACATTTCCGGTTAGCCCAAACGGCGATTCGTGTAGACAACATGTGAACTTCCCGTAAACGGGAGCGCACCGGAAGTCACCGAGTCAGGAACCGAAGCGGCGTTGGCGGCCGGCGTAGTCCCGCAGGGCCCGCAGGAAATCAACCTTGCGGAACGCGGGCCAGAGTGCCTCGCAAAAGTAGAACTCGCTGTAGGCGCTTTGCCACATGAGGAAACCTGACAAACGCTGTTCACCTGACGTGCGGATCACCAGATCCGGGTCCGGCTGGCCTCGCGTGTAAAGGAAACGCGAGATGTCGTCCACTGAGAGCTCATCGGCCAGCTCGGTGATGTCGCGGCCGTGCGCGACGGCGTCGTGCAGCAGTTCCCGCACGGCGTCAACGATCTCGCGCCGTCCGCCGTAGCCGACGGCCACGTTCACATGGAGCCGCTCGCGGATCGGCGTGCGGGCCGTGAGCTTGTTGAGCCGCTCGGCGAGGTAGTCCGGAAGGAGCTCCGGCGCGCCCATGGCGTGGACCGAGATATCGGCGTCGTCATCCAAGCGATCGAGCGTGTTGGCGATGATTCCCATCAGCAGTTCGAGCTCTTCGCCGGAACGGTTCATGTTGTCCGTCGAGAGCATGTAGAGAGTGACGACTTTGACACCGAGTTCCTGGCACCAGCCGAGGAATTCGTGGATCTTGTCCGCGCCTGCCTGATGGCCTTCGCTGGTCGGAGCGTTGAACTGCCGCGCCCAGCGGCGGTTGCCATCCACCATGACGCCGATATGCCGGGGAATCTTCTCCCGCTCGAGCGAACGGAGCAGTTTGCGCTCGTAGAAGCCGTAGAGGAAGCCGGGCCACTCCATCCGGACACTCACCTGACTTCCTATGAACAGCACGTTAAAAGCGAAACAAACGACGACGGCGGCCGGCCCGCTTGGCAGCCGGCCCCAGCCAAACAACTATCGACACCTCCGGACCGCTGCCGTAGGCGCACCACCAAGGCTACCTTCCCAAGGCGGGCAGCCGGCACACCTGAACAGCGGAAAGCGATCGCAATGGGCGCTACTCGGCAGTAACTTATCCAGGCGCGGGTTACGCTTTAACGATGTCGGAGCTGCTCACAACCAAGCCAAGGTGGCGCGGCTGGATCCATGCTGTGGCCACGCCTTTCGCCGTCGCGGCAGGGATCGTCCTGGTGACATTGGCGCCAACGACGGATCGCAAAATCGCCTCCGCCATCTACGCCTTGACGGGTGTGCTGCTCTTCGGCGTGTCCGCGGTCTACCACCGCGGCAATTGGGAGCCGAAGACCAGGATGGTCCTCAAGCGCCTGGACCACACCAACATCATGCTGGTGATCGCGGGCAGCTACACGCCCCTCGCATGGTCGCTGCTTGAGCGTCCCAAGGCCGTCCTCCTGCTGTCGGTGATCTGGTCCGGTGCACTGCTGGGAGTGCTTTTCCGGGTTCTCTGGACCGGCGCTCCACGTTGGCTCTACGTGCCCATCTACGTCGCGCTTGGCTGCGGGCATTGTTCTACCTGCCGGAGTTCTTCACGGCGAACGTTCCAGCGGCGATCCTGATCTGCGTGGGCGGGTCCTCTACATCGCGGGCGCGGTTTTCTACGGAATCAAGAGGCCCAACTTCAGTCCGTTGAACTTCGGCTTCCACGAGCTCTTCCACGCCCTCACCGTGCTGGCGTTCGCCGCACATTTCGCCGCGATCATGATTGCCGTGCTGAGTTAATGGGCGATCCTGGGCTAGCCGGCGGCTTCCGCCATCGCGTCGAGGCGCTGCGCGAGTTCCTCGACGGAGCCAAGCGGCAGGTCACACACCATCCCCGGCATAGATACACCAGCGGTGAGCCGTCCGCGGCAGCTGTACGGGCTTCGAGCAGCGGCACCTCAGGTTCCGCTGCCCGGGCCCGGGCAGGGCGCCGTCGTCGGGCGCTTGTTCGCCGGCCACACGGAGCTGGACCGCAACCACCATCCCCGGCTCGGCGAGGCCAACAGCGCGCGGTGGAGTTCCCGTTGTTTGGCGCCTGGTGGGCCGGATACTGCGGCCTCTACGGGACCAACCGTGGCTGCCTGGGCGGTCGCAAGCAGCCATCCCGCTACCCGTGGAGCCCGCCCGGCTATGGGCGGCAGGAGCGAGAGGATGTTGCTCGCCATGGCCCTGTGCTCGTGCGAACCGGAGTAGGCCGCGTAGCTCAGCAACACTCCGGCAAACGCAGCTGCCCGCTGGGCGCCGCGTTGTCGAAGGGGTCCAGGCCCGCGTGCTGGCCCTGCGCGTTGAATACCTGGGCCGACTCCCCTACGGAGTCCGACAACCTGCCGTCCACCACGAATCGCGCGCAGGCTCCGCTGATCAGCTCCTCCGCGAACCGGTACCAGCGCTGCTGGCCAGTCACCGCGTAGAGGGCCAGGAAGCCTTCGGCGCAAAATGCGTAGTCTTCCAACAGGCCGCTGATGCCGCGCGCAACGCCGTCGTGCGAGACCCTCATCAGCACCCTCGCCCCGGGCTTTGAGGTGCCGGCGGCCGGACGCCAGTGCGCGCGCACCAGGTACTCGGCCACGCTTTCCGCGGCGGTCACCAGTTCAGGCCTGTCCAGGACAGCGCCGGCTTCGGCAAGCGCCGCGATGGCCAGGCCGTTCCAGCCCGCCACGACCTTGTCGTCCCGGGCCGGTTGGGCCGCGCCGAGCGCGCGGCGCGCAAGGCGGGCCTGACTCGGTTCCACAACCGCGATTCCGCACCGGAGAGCTGGCGCCCGGGATGGAGCGGAGATCCGAGTTCCGAGACCGTCCCGGACGGCCCCACGTTCATGAGCCGGGCCACTGCGGCGCCGTCCCCGGGCCAAGCACGGCTTCGAGGCTCGCAGGAGTCCACAGGTAGGACGCCCCTTCGTGATGCACTCCGTCCACCACGGTATCGGCGTCGAGCGAGGAAGCGAGTCCGTCCGGCGCCGCGGGATCACCCACGCCGAGCGAGCCGAGCATCCAGTCCGCCACCCGCGACGCCACACTTGCGGCCTCGCCGGCCGGCAAGACCCAGTCGCCCCGAAGCCGGACCCAGTGGACGTAGGCACGGAGGAGCTGGGCATTGTCGTAGAGCATCTTCTCGAAATGCGGCACGGCCCAATCCGCGGTCACGGAATACCGGGCGAAGCCGCCGTCGAGCTGGTCGCACAGTGCGGAACGGGCCATGGCGGCGAGCGTGCGGCCCGCCATGTCGCGGGCGGCGTCCGAGGTATCCGACGGTACGGCAGCGTGCCGGATCAGGAACTCAAGAACGGCCGACGGCGGGAACTTGGGAGCGCCGCCGAAGCCACCGCCGTCGGGGTCCTCCGAACGGGCGAGAAGACGCACGGCTTCCGATAACAGGCTTCTGTCCAGGCTTTCGGACGGCCTGTCGAGGAACACGGCTGAGGCGAGCTGGGCATCGGCCATGCCGACGGCGAGCCCTCGCGCGTTTTGCTCGACGGCATCGCGGCGTTCCAGCCACGCCTCATGGACCGCTTCAAGCACCTGGCGGAAGGACGGCCTTCCGGGTTGTGGCTTCGGCGGGAAATAGGTGCCCGCATGGAAGGCCAAGCCGTCAGGCGTCAGGAACACCGACATCGGCCAGCCGCCCTCGCCGCTGATGGCCTGCGTGGCTGCCATGTAGATCGAGTCCACGTCGGGGCGTTCTTCGCGGTCCACCTTGATGGCCACGAAGTGGGCGTTCAGATACTCGGCGGTGTCCTGGTCTTCGAATGACTCGTGGGCCATGACGTGGCACCAGTGGCACGCGGCATAGCCGATGGAGAGAAAGACGGGAACATCGCGGGCCGCCGCGAATGCAAAGGCCTCGTCGCCGAACGGCCGCCAGTACACCGGATTGTCCGCATGCTGGCGGAGATAGGCGGACGGTTCCGAGCCGAGGGCGTTGGACGCCCCGGCCATTCCCGGGTGATGCCCGGGTCAGCGGGCTCCGGAGCCGGCATCGCCGTCGGCGTCTTCTGCGCGCGGCTTGCCCGCAACAGCGCCGCCGGTCTCAGCAGTGCCGGTCCCAGCGCCGCCGGTCTCAGCAGTGCCGGTCCCAGTGCCGGTCACGGCGCCGCCAGTCCCGGAACCGTCCGCCTCAGCCGCGTCGGGACCCCCGACCAGGGCTTCTTCAACCTGGGCGCGGTAGCGGACCCGCCGGATCCGGCGGACCATGTCGACGATCAGGAAGGTCGTGAGCACCACGATGAAGGCAGTCAGGACGAATCCCCAGGTTCCGGGGTCACTTGGTCTTCCGACAAGCCGGGGCGCAGCGACGGGGTCGGGGTAGGCGACGGGGTCGTGGCCAGGGCGATGAGAAAGTGGTGCACGGTTCAAACCTTCTATGGGAGTTTCCAGCCAGGTGGCGACTTCTACGCTTGATAGAAATCGCCGGCGATCCTATCTTAGCCCTGCGAACAGGTCCTTTTCCGGCAGTTCGGCCGGGATCACGGAGTGGACCAGCGTGTAGTCCTCCCACGGCCAGGCCCTGCGCTGCATCTCCGGGGATACCGCGAAGAAGAAGCCGAGGGGGTCAATCTGCGTCCGATGCGCCCTGAGTGCGTCGTCACGGGCCTCAAAGTAGTCACCGCAATCCACTTGCGTGGTGGTCTGGTGCATAGGCCTCGGCGGAGTATGTCCTTCCGCGTCGGCTTCAAGCCAGGAGGCCAGGCGTTCGGCGTAGGGCGATTGCAGGCCCGCCTCTTCGAGCGCGAAATGCAAGGCCCGGAAGCGGTCGGGGCTGAAGGCGCGGTCGTAGTACAGCTTGCTGGGCGCCCAGCTTTCGCCTGTCCCAGGGTAACGTTCCGGGTCACCGGCTGCGTGGAAGGCTTCGACGGCAACCTTGTGGGCCATGATGTGGTCAGGATGCGGGTAGCCGCCGTTTTCGTCGTAGCTCACCATGACGTGCGGCTTGAAGTCGCGGACCAAGCGGACGAGCGGTGCCGAGGCCCGCTCAAGGGCTGAAGCGCAAAGCAGCCGGCGGGCAGGGGTGGCAACGGATCGCCGTCGGGCAGTCCGGAATCCACGAAGCCCAACCAACGCTGCTTGATTCCAAGGACCGCGGCAGCTTGCTTCATTTCCAAACGGCGCGCGCCTGCCATGTCGCGCTTCGGGTGCGGGGCGGACTCCATGGCCGGGTTCTGGATGTCCCCGCGGGAACCGTCGGTGCAGGTAGCCACCATGACCTCCACGCCGGAAGCCGCATACATCGCCATGGTTGCCGCGCCTTGCTTGACTCGTCGTCCGGGTGTGCGTGGACGGCGAGCAGCCGGAGCTGCGTGTCGGGGCTGGTGGATGTGCTCATCCGGTACGGTTCCTCTTTCCGGGTCATGCTGTTCTGGGTTTGCTGGTGGCTGTACTGATCAGGTCTTTCTAACGCGTGCGACTCCGCTGTGGGCGAAGAGGCGCCGGAAGCCCACTAAACTGGGTGGGTGACTTCGGAAGACCCATCGGGCACGGCGCTGCCAGCAACTACCAGCCTAGCCAATCGCTACGGCAGCCAAAAGCGCGCCTTCGGAGGGAATACCAAACGGAACATCGTCATCGCCGTCCTCCTCGTGGTCATCGGGCTCTTGTTTTGGGTCACTATGTCTTCCTCGCAATCGTCTGTGTCTTTCAAGGACATCGGTTACAGCGCCACTGATGCCACTCAGCTGTCGGTCGATTTCCAGGTCACAAAGAACCCGGATGCCACCGCAAAATGCGCGGTCAAGGCCATGGATTCCAAGTTCGCGGTGGTCGGCTGGAAAGTCGTTGAGATCGGCCCGAATGCCCCGAAGGCAGGGGCCGACGGTGGCCAGACAACCGCCCAAAGGGCCATCCTTCGCACGGAGTCCGAGGCCGTGTCCGCCGTCGTGGACAACTGCTGGATTGTCGACGGCAGCAAATAGCAACGGTGTGACCCGCGACTCAGTGAGCTTGGTTTGTCCACAGGATTGACTACACTGGATCAATACCTTAACCCCGCTGAGTTGGTTGCTGAGTTCCACGAGTGGCCTGCACCGGCGGGTCTTTGCTTGTCAGATCCATAAGGAGAAGTCCGTGTCGACCACCAACAGCGCGCCTGCAGCTTGGCTTACCCAGGACGCATTTGACCGCCTGAAGGCAGAGCTGGACCACCTTTCCGGCCCTGGCCGTGCGGAGATCGTACAAAAGATCGAAGCCGCCCGTCAGGAAGGCGACCTCAAGGAAAACGGTGGATACCATGCCGCCAAGGAAGAGCAGGGCAAGATCGAGGCCCGCATCCGCCAGCTGACCGTGCTCCTGCGCGACGCCCAGGTGGGCGAAGCTCCGGCCGATGATGGAATCGTCGAGCCCGGCATGCTCGTCGTCGCACGCATCGCCGGTGACGAAGAGACCTTCCTGCTCGGATCCCGTGAAATCGCCGGTGATTCCGATCTCAACGTCTTCAGCGAGAAGTCCCCGCTCGGCGTGGCGATCATGGGCCACAAGGAAGGCGACAAGATCAGCTACGTCGCCCCCAACGGCAAGGAAATTCCGGTGGAGATTGTTTCCGCCAAGCCGTTCGCCGGCTGATTGTTCCGCGAAACAACGACGCCGGCCCACCCCTTCCCGGGGCGGGCCGGCGTTTTGCTTTGGGTTCCCCCCAACTAGCTCGCAGTTGTTGTCGTTTTGAGGCTTATAACGACAACAACTGCGAGTCAGTTGGGGTGGGCTACGGCGTCAGTGCACCACGATCGGGTGGAAGCCCTCGGCTCGAAGGGCTGCCAGGACCTGCTCGCTGTGTTCGTGGCCCTTGGTTTCCAGGTTGACGGTGATGGAGACGTCGCCCATGCTGATCGCGCCGCCCACCCGGGTGTGGTCCAGGCCGGTCACGTTGGCATCGTTTTCGGCGATGATGCGGGCAATGGTCGCCAAGGAACCGGGACGGTCATCCAGCATCATGCGCACGGTCATGTAGCGCCCCGCAGCCGAGAGGCCGCGCTGGATCACCTTGAGCATCAGCATGGGGTCGATGTTGCCGCCGGACAGGATGACGGCGGTGGTCCCGGGTTCTCGATCTTGCCGTCCATGAGGGCTGCGACGCCGACAGCACCGGCCGGCTCGACCACCATCTTGGCGCGCTCGAGCAGGAAGATGAGGGCCCGGGCCAAAGAGTCTTCGCTCACCGTCACGACGTCGTCCACGAGTTCGCGGATGATGCTGAACGGCAGCTGGCCGGGGCGTCCGACGGCGATGCCGTCCGCCATGGTGGAAACCTTCTTGAGCGGCACCAAGGCGTCAGCGGCGAGCGACGGCGGGTAGGCGGCCGCGTTCTCGGCCTGCACGCCGATGATCCGGATCTCGCGTCCCAGCTCCCTGGCCCTCGCTTTGATCGCGACGGCGACTCCGGCCAGCAGGCCACCGCACCGACGCCCATCAGGACCGTGTCGACGTTAGGGACCTGATTCAGGATTTCAAGCCCGACGGTGCCCTGGCCCGCCACGACGTCGACGTTGTCGAAGGGGTGGACGAAGACCGCGCCAGTTTCGTTCGCGTAGCGCTGCGCCTCGGCCAGGGCCTCATCCACGTTGTGTCCGTGCAGGACGACTTCGGCTCCGTGGCTGCGGGTTGCGGCAAGCTTCGGAAGCGCCACACCGAGCGGCATGTAGATGCGTGCCTTGATTCCGAGGCTTTTCGCCGCCACCGCAACGCCTTGCGCGTGGTTGCCTGCCGAAGCCGCCACCACGCCGCGCTTCTTTTCCTCGGGAGACAGGCGTGCCATCCGCACGTAGGCACCGCGGACCTTGAAGGAACCTGCCCGCTGGAGGTTCTCGCATTTGAAGAAGACCTCTCCGCCTACCATCGCTCCCAGGGCCCGTGAGGACTCGATGGGGGTCTTGGTAATAATGCCCTCGAGCAGCTCCTGCGCCTTAAGGACATCGTCCAGGGTGACGGGCAGGGTATCGAGGGTATTCACGGGTTAATCTCCTTTGTTGGTGTGCTGTGCGGCATCCTTGGCGAATGTCCGTTCCGCAGCCGCGTGCTGACCTGCGGCGCCTTCGCCGCTGTTGGACCGTGCGCCCGCGTTGGCGCCGGGACCGTGGATTTCCTTGATGGTGGGTTCCTCATCGGAGTCCGGTGGTGCAATCCCTGCGCCGGCGTACGCCGTCATCAGTCCTTCATCATGTTCCCACGTCCGCGCTGCAATATAGCGAACCGCCGTATTTGCTACGGCGAGGAGCGGGACGGCAAAGAGCGCTCCCGGGATTCCGGCCAGGTAGGAACCGGCGGCGACCGACAAGATGACGGCGACCGGGTGCAGCGATACGGCCTTGCCCATGATGAGCGGCTGGAGGATATGGCTTTCAAGCTGCTGCACGAACAGGACGATGGCCAACATGACGAGCGCGTTGACGGGACCATTCGCCACCAAGGCCAGGAGCACCGCGATGGCTCCCGTCACGAGGGCACCGACCACCGGGATGAACGAGCCGATGAACACCAACACACCCAGGGGCAGGGCGAGGGGAACCTGGATAATCGCTGCGCCGACGCCGATCCCCACCGCGTCCACGAACGCAACGAACATCTGGATGCGCACGTAGCTGACCATGGACGACCAACCGCGCCGGCCGCGCCATAGGCCGCTGCGCGTGCGGTCCGGGGCAGGAGCCCGACGATGAACCGCCAGATCCTGGACCCCTCGAGGAGGAAAAAGATCAGGATGAAGAGGGCCAGGACCATGCCCGCGGCAAAATGCCCGGCGGTACTACCGAAGGACAGGGCACCGCTGAGGATGCTGCTGCTGTTGTTCTGCAGGGCCGAGGTTGCGCTCTGGATGTAGGTGTCGATCTGGTCCGCGGTCAGGTGCAGCGGGCCGTCAGCGAGCCAGGCCTGGACTTGCTGGATGCCCGTGAGCGCTTCCTGCCACAGCTCGCCGAATCCCACAGCGAGTTGCCGTCCCACCAACGCCAGGGCTCCCGCGATGACCCCGAGGAACCCCACCACTGTGATGGCAACGGCCGCTCCTTGGGGCATCTTGAGCTTCCTGAGCCACCCCGTGACCGGGTAGAGCAAGCCTGCCAGGAGGGAGGCGACCATGAGCGGGATGATCAGGAAGCTGACCTTCCCAACAGCCAAATAAGGGCTCCAACGACCACCAATATGAGGCCCACCCGCCATGCCCACGCGGCAGCAATCCGGACTCCGTACGGGATGTCCTGCGCAATGTGATGCTCCGACACCTGCCTGGGCGCGGCCGAAACGGGCTCACTCGATGGCGTGGCGTCCTGTGCTGGCGTCATTCACCCATAATTCCGCAGGGAGCGCCCGATAGGAAACCCATCTACAGCGCGCCCACGATTCCCCACCTCATAGTGAAGGTCTCCCCCGGTTCGAGCCACCGGAGGCCATCGCCCGAGTTGAACGCGTTCGCCGGACCGGTCATGGGCTCAATCGCCACCGCTTTCGAGCGGCCCGGAAAAGTATCCGTGACGAAGATGTGGACGTAGGCGCAGCTTTCGTCCTGCTCCAAGGAGACGCTTCGGCCATCCGGCGCCGACAGCGTTTGGCGGGCGATGCCGCCGTCGAACCCCAAATCCGTGAACGCCACATCGACATCCAGGCCACCCACACTCCGGCCGGCGCCAAAATCAAAATCACCGTCGACAGGCACCGAACTACGCGGGATCAGCCGCTCGTCGGCCACGAGTCGCGTACCGGCGTGGACAGTCAGGACCATCTCTTCCGGCGGAACGTCCCCTACACGCAAATACGGGTGCGCCCCGAGGACGAAGGGCGCGGGGGCCGCCGAATCATTGATGAAACTCTGGGAGACCCGAAGCGCCAGCCCGGCGTCGATCTCGTAGTGGACCTGATGCCGGGCCAGGAAGGGGTAGCCGTGCTGCGGGAAGATCACGGCTTCGAGGGTCACGGAGAATTCGTCTTCCGCCACGAGGGCGTAGGACGAGTTGCGCAGGAGCCCGTGGCTGGCGTTGTTGCGGGACACCTCCGTGATGTCCAGTTGCTGCTTTTTGCCGTCGAGGTACCAGATCCCGTCCTCGATCCGGTTGGCCCACGGGGCGAGGGTAATTCCGGTGGCCCGGGCGGAAGTTGCGCGTCGCCGTAGCTCTCGGTGAGCTGGACGCCGTCGCGGCTGAACAACCGCAAGCCCGCGGCGAGCTCGGTGACGACGGCGAGTGCGTCACCGCGGCGGATCTCGAATTGGCGTCCGCTGGCAAAGCGTCGGGATACGGTCTCTTCGCCCGGTGTCGAAGACGGTGTTGTGGGAGGCATGGCACCACCGTACTGCATCCCATGTGTTGCTTGGCTTCACCCTCAATGTTCTTTTTTGTTAGATATTTTGCCTTTTTGAGCACTCTGTGGCACCATAAATCCATGACTCGCCTTACCAGCACACGCCTCGCCGATGGCCGGGAGCTGATCTATTTCGACGACGCCGGCTCGCCGGAGCGCGATCCCGGCTCGCTGACGGATCACCGTGAGCTGCCGCAGCGCGCCGATCCGGGCGAGTTGCGCTACGACGCGCTGAGCGGCGAATGGGTCGCCGTGGCGGCACACCGCCAAAGCCGCACCCACCTGCCACCGGCAGACCAATGTCCCATCTGCCCCACCACGCCCGCGAACCCTTCCGAAATCCCGGCGCCGGACTACGACGTCGTGGTGTTCGAGAACCGCTTCCCCTCACTGGGGCCGGCGGTCGGCATGATCCCGGGCATGCCCGCTTGGGGAACCTCCGGCCCTGCATACGGCCGCTGCGAAGTTGTCTCATTCACGCCCAGCCACACCGGATCCTTTGCCGAGCTTGGCGAAACCAGGGCACGCACGGTCGTCGAAGCCTGGGCGCACAGGACTGAGGCGCTCAGCGCCCTTCCCGGAATCCAGCAGGTGTTCCCGTTCGAAAACCGGGGCGCTGACATCGGGGTAACCCTTCACCACCCACACGGACAGATTTATGCCTACCCCTACGTCACGCCGCGGGCGGCCAGCCTTGGCGCCGCCGCCGGCCAGTACTTCGACGACTCCAAGGGCCGGGAATCGCTCACGTCCTCGATCCTCAAGGCCGAACGGCAGGACGGGAGCCGCATGGTGCTCGAAGCCGAGCACTTCAGCGCCTACGTGCCGTTCGCCGCCCGCTGGCCGCTGGAGGTGCACCTCGTCCCCCATCGGCAAGTTCCCGACCTCGCCGCTTTGAGCGGCGAAGAACGCGACGAACTAGCCCACGTCTACCTTGAGTTGCTCAAGCGCATGGACGCCCTGTATCCGACTCCCACACCGTACATTTCCGCTTGGCACCAGGCACCCCTGGATCGCGTCCTGAGACCGTCCGGCCACCTGCACCTGCAACTCACCTCCCCACGCCGTGCTGCCGACAAGCTCAAGTACCTTGCCGGTTCCGAGGCCGCCATGGGAGCCTTCATCAACGACACCACGCCCGAATCGGTGGCCGAACGGCTGCGCGCCGTCGCCAGCGATTCCCAGCGCGCTATTCCGGAAGGGGCCCCAGCATGACCTCAACTCCCGACGCCCCTGCCGTGGGCGCCCTCTCCGGGCTTTTCGAGTCGACTTTCGGTTCAGCCCCCGACGGCGTGTGGCAGGCACCGGGACGCGTGAACCTGATCGGCGAGCACACCGATTACAACGAAGGTTTCGTGTTGCCTTTCGCCATCGACAAGACCGCGAAGGTTGCAGTCCGGATCCGCCATGACTCACGCGTCCGGCTGTTGTCTACCTTCGGCGGGCAAGGCCTCGTCGAAGCCGACGTCGACGCGTTGGTTCCCGAAGCGGCCAAAGGCTGGACGAAGTATCCGCTCGGCGTCGCCTGGGCCTTGCAACAGCGCGGCGTCCTTGTCCCGGCTTCGACCTCCTCATGGATTCGGATGTCCCGCTGGGCGCGGGACTGTCCTCCTCGCACGCCATCGAATGCGCCGTCATCTCCGCCCTCAACGAGCTAACGGGCGCGGGACTGGGCGCCGAAGACATGGTCCTCGCAACGCAGAGGCCGAGAACGACTTCGTGGGCGCCCCTACCGGAATCATGGACCAGTCGGCGTCGCTTCGCGGGTCAAAGGCCATGCGGTCTTCCTGGACTGCCGCGACCAGAGTGTGCAACTAGTCCCCTTCGACGCCCAGGAGGCCGGACTCGTTCTGCTGGTCATCGACACCAAGGTCTCCCATTCACATGCCGACGGCGGTTATGCCTCGCGTCGTGCTTCCTGCGAACTCGGGGCCCAGGTACTGGGGTCCCGGCCCTGCGCGACGTCGGCATCGGCGACTTGGAGGAAGCCAGCGGCCTCCTGGACAGCATCACTTTCCGGCGGGTGCGTCACATCGTCACGGAAAACGACCGCGTGCTGCAGACCGTGGAACGCCTCACCACGGAGGGCCCCGCCCACATCGGCAGGCTCCTGGATGCGAGCCATGCGTCCATGCGCGATGACTTCGAGATCTCCTGTCCGGAACTGGATCTCGCGGTGGAAACCTCCCGAGCCCACGGTGCCATCGGCGCCCGGATGACGGGCGGCGGCTTCGGCGGCTCGGCCATCGCCCTCACCCCGGTGGGCCACGAGCAGGAGGTGCGCGACGCCGTCGTACGCGCCTTCGCGGCGGCCGGTTTCACGACGCCGGACATCTTCACCGTGACCCCGGCCGCCGGGCCACACGACTCGCCTGAGGTCCGTGCATCCGCCGCCTTTCGGCGGGCCGGCCCCGGCGTAAGCTGGGGGCATGACTGAGGCCGTCATCGTTTCCACCGCCAGAAGTCCTATTGGACGGGCCTTCAAAGGGTCACTCAAGGACGAACGTCCCGACGACCTCGCGGCGGCCACGGTGACTGCCGCGCTGGCGAAGATTCCGGCTTTCGATCCAGGGGCACTAGACGGCCGCGGGCTCGATGACCTCTACCTTGGCTGCGCCGAGCCCAGCGGCGAGGCCGGCTCGAACATGGCCAGGGTGGTGACCGTCCTGGCCGGCCTGGACACCGTCCCGCGGCCACGATCAACCGCTTCTGCGCCTCGAGCCTGCAAACTCTGCGGATGGCCTTCCACGCCATCAGCTCCGGAGAAGGCCACGCCTTCGTCTCGGCGGGGTCGAATCGGTGTCCCGCTACCAGAACTGGGTCGGGGCAGGGGAAACCGACACCAGCGTGCACAACCCCCTGTTTGAAGCCGCGCGCGCCCGTACGGCCGCCCGGGCCGCGTCCAACACCCGTGGACGGATCCCCGCATGGGAGGACGGATGCCGGACGTCTACATCGCGATGGGACAGACCGCGGAAAACGTCGCCACGAGCCACGGAATCAGCCGGGCCGAGCAGGATCTGTGGGCGGTCCAGAGCCAGAACCGTGCCGAGGCGGCCATCTCCTCCGGTTTCTACGCCCGCGAGATCACGCCGTACACCCGCAAAGACGGGACCGTCGTCGAGCGCGACGATTCACCTCGCGCCGGCGTCACCCTTGAAGCGGTCAGCGCCTTGGAGCCGGTCTTCCGCAAGGAAGGGACCGTGACCGCCGGAATGCCTGCCCGCTCAACGATGGCGCCGCCGCCGTGGTGGTCATGAGCGATTTCCGGGCCCGGGAGCTTGGCCTCGAGCCGCTGGCACGCATCGTCTCGACGGGAGTCAGCGCCCTTTCCCCGGAACTCATGGGCATGGGTCCCGTGGAGTCGTCGCGCCGGGCCTTGGCACTGGCGGGCTGAGCATGGCGGACATTGACCTCGTGGAACTCAACGAAGCCTTCGCCGTCCAGGTGGTAGCGAGCGCCCGCGAACTCGGCATCGATCCGGAGAAACTCAACGTCCACGGCGGAGCCATCGCCCTTGGCCATCCCTTTGGCATGACAGGCGCCGGATGACCACCACTTTGCTCAATGGCCTCCGGGAACGGGACTGCACCTTGGGACTGGCGACCCTGTGTGTCGGTGGCGGGCAGGGCATGGCGGTGGTCTTCGAGCGTCTGTCTTAACCGCACCGGAAAGACACGTAGTGCCCCTGAAGACGGATCTTCAGGGGCACTACGCTCATCCTGGGAGCTTAGTCGTCGCCGCGCAGGATCGCCAGCAGGCGGATGATCTCCACGTACAGCCACACGAGCGTCACGGTCAGGCCGAAAGCGGCCGTCCAGGAGTATTTCTCCGGAGCGCCCTGCCGGACACCCTGTTCGATGCTCGTGAAGTCCATGACCAGTGAGAATGCGGCCAGGCCGATAGCCAGGATGCCGATGAAAACGCCCAACGGGATGCCGAAGATGTGCACGCTGCTGCTCAGGCCGAACGGCGACTGGACTGCGCCCGTCCACACCAGGACCATATTGATCACTGCGAAGACGAGGTAGCCGAGCATGGCGATCATGAAGAAGCGAACAGCCTTGGGGTGGCACGCACCTTGCCGCTCTTGAAGAGAGCCAAGGTCACGCCGAACACCGCAAGGGTGCCAATGACAGCTTGCAGGCCGACGCCCGGGAACATTCCGTCCAGGAGGCGGGTCAGGCCTCCGAGGAACAGACCCTCAAGTCCGGCATACGTCAGGATCAGTGCCGGGGACGGCTGCTTCTTGAAGGAGTTGACCATGCCCAACGCGAAGCCGCCCAACGCGCCGACAATCATCAGGAGATTTGCGGTTCCCGGAGCAACGAACAACGTGACCGCCGCGCCAAGCAGCAGCACCGCAAGGCACGCTGCAGTCTTGACGATGACGTCGTCGAAAGTCATACGGCCGGTCTCGGCCGGACCGGCTGCGGGCTGGTTGTACATCTCCTGCAGCTGATCGCTCGTCATCGGCGGCTGTGCCGCCCAGGCAGGCTGGCCATACTGGGGCTGGCCGTGGGTGTAGCTGGGAACGGGCGGAGCCTGTGTGGCTCCACGGAAATTCTTTCCGTTGAAGATCGGGTTGCCGCCGAGTGCCATGGTGGATGTCCTTCTTGCTGTGGGTGCGAAGTGATAGTTCACGCTACCAATTCCACGCTTGGTCCGCACCGAAAGTTCCACCGCCGCCGATGCCGGCACCCTCCGCGTTGCGAGGGTGCCGGCACACGGGGCTATCCGACGCCGAGGTACGCTTCCTTGACCGCCGGGTTGGCGAGCAGTTCCTTGCCGGTGCCCCTGTGCGTAATTGACCCGGTTTCCAGGACAAAAGCACGGTGTGCACGGGCCAGGGCCTGGTTGGCGTTTTGCTCCACCAGAAGCACCGTGGTGCCCTGGTTGTTGATCTCGGTGACAATCTTGAAGATCTGGCGGATGAACTGCGGAGCCAGCCCCATGGAAGGTTCATCCAGGAGCAACAGCTTGGGGTTGGACATCAGGGCCCGGCCAATCGCGAGCATCTGTTGTTCGCCACCGCTCATGGTGCCGCCAAACTGCTTGATACGTTCCTTCAACCGCGGAAACAGGTCGAAGACTCGCTCCAAATCGTCTGCAACCTTGGTCCGGTCCTTGCGGCCGTAGGAACCCATGTCAAGGTTCTCCTCCACCGTCATGCCGGGGAAAATTCCCCGTCCCTCAGGCGCCTGCGAAATGCCCTGGACGACGCGGATGTGCGCTTTCATCCTGGTGATGTCCTTGCCGGCGAACGTGATGGAGCCGGCCGACGGAGCCAGCAATCCGGAGATGGTCCTCATGGTGGTGGTCTTGCCGGCACCATTTGCCCGATGAGCGAGACGATTTCGCCTTCCTCCACGCTGAATGACATGTCGGAAATGGCTTGGATCCGGCCATAGTGGACGGATATGTTCTTCAGCTCAAGCAAGGTCATCTTCAGGCTCCCCGAGATAGGCGGAAATAACTTTCGGGTCATCGCGGATAATCTTCGGCACCGCATCCGCGATCTTTTTCCCGAACTCAAGGACCACGATCCGGTCGGTCACCCCCATGACCAACTTCATGTCGTGCTCAATGAGCAGGACCGTGTAGCCGTCGTCACGAATGGTCCGGATCAGGGCCATGAGCTCTTCTTTTTCCGCCGGATTGAACCCTGCTGCGGGCTCGTCCAAGCACAGGACTTTGGGATCAGTCGCAAGTGCGCGCGCGATTTCCAGGCGGCGCTGGTAACCGTAAGGCAAGTGCCGTGACAAGAAGTGGGCATGATCGGCGATGCCCACGAACTCAAGCAATGCCATGCCGCGTTCAATGGCGGTTTTCTCTTCCCGGACATGGGTGGGCAGACGGAAGAGCGCTCCGCCGACACTCGTGCGGTGGCGTGCATCGAGGCCGACAACCACGTTTTCCAAAGCGGTCATCTCACCAAAAAGGCGGATGTTCTGGAAGGTCCTCGCCAGGCCACGCCTGGTGATCCGGTGCTGCGGCAGTCCGTTGAGCAATTGTCCTTCGAGCAGGACCTTTCCGGACGTCGGCTTATAGACACCCGTCATGGCATTGAAACAAGTGGTCTTACCGGCACCGTTGGGGCCGATGAGACCGAGGATTTCGCCTCTGTTGATATCAAACGTGACATTGTCCAGAGCCGTCAGGCCGCCGAATTTGATGGTGAGGTCTTGGACCTGCACCAAGGCTTCGCCCACTTTGGTGACGATGTCCCTCTCAGGGGCCACCTTCTCGGCGACTTCGAGGTCCACTCCCTGTTCCTTGAGTGCCTCTACATCAATATCCGGTTCGATCGCTTCACTCATTTGTCAGCCCCCTTTCCCGGTTCCAGGACGACTTTGCCCGAAGCAGGAATGTCGCCCATGGCACCCTTGAGTTTGTTGTACGCCAGGCGGCCGTAGGCGAGGAGGCTTTGGCGTGCGGGCAGAAGGCCACCGGGGCGGAAGATCATGATGACCACCAACGCCGCGCCAAAGATCAGATACTTGAACTCGGCAATCGCGGTGAAACGGAGTGGAATATATGCCACCAACGCACCGCCGAGAATCGCACCGACCTTGTTCCCCGTGCCGCCCATGACGACAGCAGCGACGAACAGGATGGACGTGGCGATATCGAACTTCTGGTTGTTCACAAAGCCCACTTGCCCGGCAAACAAGGCACCCGAGAGCCCGCCCACGGAAGCGCCGATGGCAAAAGCCCACACCTTGTACTTGAAGGTCGGGACGCCCATGATTTCCGCGGCATCTTCATCCTCGCGGATGGCAATCCAGGCGCGTCCCACGCGGCTGCGCTCCAGGTTTCCCGCGGCCAAAAGCACCACGATGATGATGGACAGCGTCAGCCAGTACCACGGGGTTCCGTTCGAGTTCTGGAAAATTGTTTGCCCGCTTGAATCCGTTCCCGGAGGGTGGCCAACGTTCTGGAAGCCAACCTGGCCTTTCATCGCCGGAATAATCGTGGCCAAAATGCGCACGATTTCACCGAAGCCGAGCGTGACGATAGCCAGGTAGTCGCCGCGAAGGCGAAGCGTAGGCACACCGAGGACCACTCCGAAGAACATGGCGACTGCCATCGCCAGCGGGAGCGTCCACAAGTAGGGAATGTGCACATACGGCGAATCCGGGCTGGTAAACATTGCCGCCGTGTAGGAACCCAGGGCGAAAAATGCCACATAGCCCAAGTCGAGGAGGCCCGCATAGCCGACCACCACGTTCAAGCCCACAGCCACCAGGGCATAAACAGACATTTGCGCGAGCGCGATTTGCCAATTGTTGCCTGGTTCCGTCGTGATCAACGGCGGGTTGAGGATGGGGAGCAAGTACGCAATGACCACGACGACGATGAGGATCAGCCATTGGGTTTGGCGCGGGAGCGCGTTCCATTTGTCGCTGAGTCCCGGGAACCAGCCTTTGCGGCGCCGCATTTTGGCTTCGCGGTCCGCAATTTCCTGTGCCGAAGCATCATCGGGAATAAGTGTGGGGCCGTCTGTTGTGCTCATGCCTTACTCTTTCCTAGCGAGCTACCCAAGACACCTTCGGGTCGCACAATCAATACCAACACCAGGACCACGAACGCGACCACGTCGGTCCATTGGGAACTGCCCAGGAGCACCTGGCCGTAGTTGCCGATCAAACCGATCAGCAGGCCGCCCAGCAAAGCGCCGCGCACATTGCCGATGCCTCCGAGGACAGCGGCCGCGAAGGCCTTGACGCCGAGGATGAATCCGCCGTTGTATTGCACGCCGGACGGGATTTTCATCACGTAGAACAAGGCGGCTGCGCCGGCCAGGATCCCTCCGATGATGAAGGTGGTCACGATGATCTTTTCCTTGTTGACACCCATCAAAGTTGCGGTATCCGGGTCCTGCGCAACGGCACGGATGCCCCGGCCGGTCCGGGACCGCCTGATGAACTGGTCGGTGGCGATCATGAGGATAATCGCTGCGACCACGATCACCACCTGCTGCGAATCGACGATCGTCCCGAAGACGTCGAAAATCGGGAGCGGCCTGAACATCGTCAGCGCAGCCTCCGGGCTCGGTCCGCGCCACCAGTAGATGGTGTACTGAATGGCGAAGGAAACACCGATGGCGGTAATCAAGAATGCCAGGCGGGGCGCCTTGCGCTGCCGCAAAGGTTTATAGGCCACCCGTTCCACGATCACTGCCATCAAGGCTGAGGCGATGATGGCGACAACGAGGGCGAGGACAAGATTTCCCACGATGGCCCAAAAGGCCAGCCTCGGAGCAGAGGGCCCGAAATTCAGCGCGCTGAGGGTAAAGAACACCCCGTAACAGCCCGTGATGAACACTTCGGAGTGGGCAAAGTTGATGAGGTTGAGAACGCCGTAGACGAGGGTATAGCCGAGGGCTACCAACGCGTAAATTGCCCCGAAGGTCAACCCGTCAAAGGTTGAACTCCAGAAATTTTCGGTAAAGGAGTTTACGTCGAAGGTGATCCACGTATCGTCCATGGGAACCGAGTGGAGCAGGTTGGGAATTACTTCACTGATCATGGCACTTCCTGATGTAATCAAAAGAAATGCTGGGGGTCGGCATGGATGCTAACCCCCAGCATTCATCTGGGCTCGGTGTTATTTTCCGATGACGCCGATGGGAACGATCTTGCCGTTCTCTACTTTGTAGCCGTAAACATCAGGCGTTGCCAGTTCGCCGGTTGAATCCCACTTGTAGTGCTTCGACAGGCCGTCTGCATCGTAGGACTTGACCCAGGAAAGAAGGTCCGCGCGGGACTGCTTGCCCTTGTCGATACCGGAGAGCAGGACCGTGGCTGCGTCGTAACCTTCAATGGAGTAGGTTCCGGGCTCAGCGTTGGCAAGCTTCTTGTACTCGGACTCGAAGCTCGGGATCAGCTCGCCGGGGATGCACGGGCAGGTGAAGTACGAGTTCGACGATGCGTCGCCGGCCTGCTTGATGAACTGGTCATCCTTCACGCCATCCGGGCCCACGAAGGAGCCGGTGAATCCCTTTCCAACCAGCTGCTGGTCGAAGGGAGCGCCTTCTGCGTAGTAGCCCGCGTAGTAGACGGTGTCTGCCTTGGCGTTCATGATCTTGGAGATCACGGCCGAGAAGTCCTTCTGGCCTGTGACAACCTTGTCGGACCCCACCATCGCGGAGCCCAGGGCCGCGGAGGTTGTGGTTCCCAAACCGATGCCGTAGTCAGAGTCGTCCTGGACGAGGTAGACCTTCTTGGCCTGCAGCTTGTCCGTGAGGAACTTCGCTGCGGCCGGACCCTGGACGGCGTCATTGCCGAGGGCCCGGAAGAAAGTGGTCCAGCCGTTCTTCGTCAGGCTCGGGTTGGTTGCGGAGGGCGTGATGTGCACCAAGCCCTTCTGCTCGAAGATGTTGCCGGTGGCCTTGGATTCTCCCGAGAAGGGCAAGCCCACCACTCCGATGATGTCCGGCTCGGACACGATCTGCGTTACCGGGCCAGTGGCCTTGTTCGGATCGCCTTCAGTATCGAATTTCTTGAACTGGACCTGGCAGCCGGGGTTCGCGGTGTTGTGCTGGTTGATGGCCAGTTGGATGCCGTTGAAGATGTTGATACCCAGCTGGGCGTTGGGTCCTGTCTCGGCACCGGCATAGGCAAGGGTGGTGGTTGACGGGCAATTTGCCTTGCCATCGCCTGCAGGCAAAACAGCTCCGGCAGGAACGTCGACTTTGGAAATCGCAGGGATATTGATCCTGCCGCCGCCACCCGAGGTTTCGGTGCCGCTAGGGGCAGTCTGATTCGCACAGCCCGCCACCAGCATGCCGAGGGTGGCTGCTGCTGCAATCGCCGAAATGACTTTCTTCCTGTACATAAATAGCCTCCGCGGTGCGTCTGATTCGTGGTCATTCGCCCGAAGTCACTTTCACTTCGAACATGTTCCATGAGAGTACTACCAAATATGTGTCCTAGAACACATATACGCAGGTCAGGATCTAATAACGGTGTGTCGCTGTCCAGTCCGGACGGCCCTTCACATGAACGCGGGGTTAAATTCCTGTCACGGCACAGCTTGGCGCAACAAGTGGGGCCGCAGGGTTCGCATTTCGCATGCGTGCCCCAGGTGGGACTCGAACCCACAACACGCGGATTTTAAGTCCGCTGCCTCTGCCAATTGGGCTACTGGGGCGCCCGGATAATGGTAACCCAGTGCACTCCCCTCTTTCGTCTCCTAGAGCCGTTCAAACGGCGCGGCATAACGGAAGGTTCCACTGACGCCGTCGGGCCATGCTTTGAGGGGCAACAGTTGGAAATGGTCTCCCCACCCGGCGTCGGGGGCCACCACGCCCAGCGTGCGCGCGGGCAGGAATCCAAAGCGCGGATAGTACTCGGGACTGCCCAGCAGGGCGATGCCCGGTTCGCCCGCTTCGTCGGCCCGTCGAGCGGTTTCCCGCAAGAGGGCAGATCCGATGCCGCGCCGCTGCAGGTGCGGTTCGACGCTGATGGGCCAAGCCCAAAAGCCGGAGCTCCCCTATCCAGCCGCGGGTACTGATGACGTGGCCCACGATCTCACCGGCAATCTCGGCCACGATGCTGAACTCCGGCAGGTACTCATCGCACTCGAAGAGTTCACGCAGGAGCTTCACTTCGGCCGGGACCCCGTCGACGGGCAGCCCGGTGACCGGGCTGGTGGAAAAGGCGGCAGCCGTGAGCGCCAGCACGGACTCGCGGTCATCCTGCCGCTCCGTTCGCACCACCACGCCCTGGCCCAGCAGCTTAAGGACTTCCATGGCGCGCCCGCGTTCGGCGGATGGAACCAACAGGTGGTCGTGATGGAACCCTGCCAGGACGTTGCAACTGATACCAGCGGCCGTGAGGGCGGAGCTGACGGCCGCTGTGAGCCCCACGGCGTCCAAGGCAGAGTGGATTTGAAGAGTGATCCACGCCGCCACGAAATCGTAGGACAGTCCCAGGCGTCCGGCTTCTTCACGGCGCAGGACCACCGTGAGGCCTTCCGCTTCGCGGACAGCGGCTTCGATATCGCCCTCAAGCGCTTTGCCGTGCGGCCACAACGCGTACACGTAGTCGCCGTCCCGAAGGACGGGGTGCATGGATCCCAGGAGGGTCGTCAGATCGCTTTCGCCAGCCATGCTGCAAGTCTAGGACCCGCCGTCGCCGGCCATGCCTGCACCGCCGTCGCGGACGGGCCGCGAGTTAAACGACGACGGCGGCCGCTCCCGCGTGGGAAACGACCGCCGTCGGCGGGGCTGCTTGGGGTTCGCTACTTGGCGTCAGCCGTGACCGGAGCCTTGGCTTCGGCGGGCTCAGCGGCCGGCGCAGGTGCGGCGGCCGGCTTGGGAGCCGGGTGGCCGCGGCCACGAAGGCTCCACGCGGGTTGTCGAGGTCCAGCAGCTGGGTGGTGTCGCGGCCCATCGTCATGCCCAGGATCCAGTTGAAGATCACGCGGACCTTGCGCTCACCGGTGGGGATGGCCAGGCCGTGGTAGCCGCGGTGGGCCAGCCAGGCGAGTCCACCCTTGAGGCCGATACGGCCCAGGATGTTGATGTTGGCAACGCCCTTCCATTCGCCGAAGCCGGCAACCGCACCGAGGTTCTTGTGCTTGTAGTCGCCCATGGGCTTGTCCCAGCGGGAGGCCCACAGGTTCTTGGCGAGGCGCTTGGCCTGGCGCAGCGCGTGCTGGGCGTTCGGAACGCAGGTGCCGTCCGGCAGGCCGCTGCCCGTGAGGTCCGGGACGGCAGCGATGTCGCCGGCTGCCCAGGCGTTGTCGATGATGCCTTCGTCGCCCGCAATGCGCAGGTCCGGGAGGACACGGACACGTCCGCGCGGCTCGAGCGGGAAGTCGGTGGAACGGATCATCGGGTTGGCCTGCACGCCTGCAGTCCACACGAGGGTGTCGGCTTCGAACTCCTGGGCAGGCGTCTTGTCCGGCAGGTTGATGAGCTTGAGGCTTCCCTCTGCGTTGTCGAGGGAGGTGTTGAGCAGGACCTCGATGCCGCGGCTGCGCAGGTGTTCGACAACCCACTCTGCCTGGGCTGCGGTGACCTCGGGCATGATGCGGCCCATGGCTTCGACGAGAACGAAGCGGACCTCTTCCTGGCGGATGCGCGCGTTGTTCTTGACGGCAGCGCGGGCGAGGTCTTCCATCTCGGTGATGCACTCGATACCTGCGAAACCGCCACCCACGACCACGAAGGTCAGGGCCTTGGCGCGTTCGGCGGCGTCCGTCATGGTGGAGGCAACCTCGATGCGCTCAAGGACCTTGTTGCGCAGGGCGACCGCTTCTTCGATGGTCTTCAGGCCAATGCCTTCGTCAGCGAGGCCCTTGATGGGGAACGTCCGGGTGATGGCGCCGGCGGCAACCACGACGTCGAAGTACGGGATCTCGAAAGGCTCTCCACCGTCGGCCGGAGCAACAACGGCGGTGCGGTTCTTGTGGTCGATGCTGGTGACGCGGCCCTGGATGAGTTCCGTCTGCTTGAGGTGCTGGCGGTGCGAGACGACGGCGTGGCGTGCCTCGATGTTGCCGCCGGCCACTTCGGGGAGGAAGGGCTGGTAGGTCATGTAGGGAAGGGGATCAACGACGGTGACGATGCCGCCGGCGTTCGCGATCTTCTTCTGCAGCTTGAGTGCTACGTACAGGCCGACGTATCCGCCGCCGACAACGAGAACACGGGGACGGTCAATGAGCTCAGGGGTGGTTGCCATAAGAATAGAGTACAGCACCTTGTGAAAATCTTCACTAACTATTTCCCGACGCTACGGATCGGCGCCGGAGGCTATTTCGGGGGGCTCGGATCCACGACGTCCACCACGCCGGTCGAGGTCTCGTCGGGCAGTTCCGGGGAGGTCCGGTAGGCGCGCCTCAATTGGACGGTGGCGCCCGCGACGATCGCCACGAAAAGCGAACCAAAGCCGATGACCACCGCGGCCGGAACCGCAGTGTCGGACTGCGATGGCGCCTTGGCCGCGGGAACTGTGGGATCCGCCAAGGTGGCCGCGGGAATGCTTGGTTTCGACGTTGACGGAGGCGTCGGGCTGCTGAGGTCGCCACGTCGATGGACCCGGATCCAGTCCGCAATGGATCCCACGGGATTGCTCGCTACCTCGGGTACATCGGCTTTCAGGGCCGCCTCGGCATTGAGGATGCCGTAGCCATAGATGGGGTCCTTGCCGGGCGCGCCTGCATCCTCGGCCGTCGACACAATCCTGTTGATGACCTGCTTGGCGCTCATATCAGGCCATTTCGAGCGGATAAGTGCCGCGACGCCGGAGACAATCGGCGCGGAGCCGGACGTGCCGGCCCAATCTTCATAGCTCCCACCGGGCAGTCCGCCCACCAGCTTCTCCGCGGGCGCCGAGACGCCGATGCTGATTCCCTGCGAAGAAGCGTCGACGCTGGCCGTACGGTTCCGGTCGAGTCCCGCCACGGTCAGTACACCCGGAATCGTGGCCGGCGCGCCCACCTGGACGTTTCCGCCGATCCGGTTGCCCGCCGCGGCCACGATCACCACGTCCTTTTGTTCGGCATAGAGGAACGCCGCATCCCAGCTTTGGGGCCAATCAGGCGAGGTGCTGCCGAGGGAAATGTTGATGACCTTGGCGCCGTTGTCCACCGCCCATCGGACAGCTTCGGGAATCTGTTCCTGGTCCGTCTTGCCCGCCGGATTCGGCGAACCGAGCCAGGCGGAAACGGAGAGGATCTGGGCCTCGGGCGCGACGCCGACGATTCCGTCCGGACCGACGCCGGAACCGGGCGAAGGGACGGCCCGGCGACGGAGACGCCGATGGGCTGGCCGGAGCGTGTCCACGCCCTGCCAGCAGCGTGGCGACGAGGGTCCCGTGCTCAGGTTTGGCCCCGATGCTTTTCTGTCCGTTGGGGTCGCCCGCACCGGAAGCGTCGGTTCCTCCGACCACCGCGCCGTTGAGGTCGGGGTGTTGCCCGTCCACTCCGCTGTCGATGATGGCCACTTTCACCCCGGCGCCCTTTGATACCTGCCAGGCTGCGGAAATGCCGTACTCGTTGAGCCAGTATTCCTTGTCCCGCCAAGAGTCGGCGAACGCCGAAGGGGCAGTGAGCAGGGCCCTGCAAGGCTTCCCCCGGCCAACATGGCCGCCAGTGCGGCCGATGCTGTCCGGCGGCGCCAACCGTGTGGCAACGTCATCAGCGAATACCCACTCTTACCGAGTACTCGGCATGCTCAGAATACTCAGCGCGATGCCGTCGAGGATGTCATGTTCGCTGGAGGTAGCCGCAGTGATGGAGCCCTCTCCGAGCTCAGCCAAGCGTTGGAGGATGCGGCGCCAAACAAGGGCTCCGGCACCGATGACGTCGACGCGGCCGGGGTGCATGTAGGGTAGCCGGGCACGTTCCTCGCGGCTCATTTCCAACAAACTTGTGGCCGCGTCGCTGATGGTCTCCAGGTCCAGGCTGGCACCGTGGATGAGTGCGGGATCGTACTCGTCCAGGCCCAACGCGTGCGCGGTGATGGTGGTGACGGTACCGGCTACGCCCACGACGGCGGTGGCCCGGTCCAGCGGGACCGTGCGGGCCACGAGGTCCATGGCTGCGTCGACGTCGGCTTCCGCGGCGGCGATCTGCTCCGGCGTCGGAGGGTCGCTGCGAAGGTGCCGCTCGGTCAGCCGCACGCAGCCGATGTCGACGGATTTGGCGGCAATGACGCCGTCGGAGTCTCCGAGGACGAATTCGGTGCTTCCACCGCCAAGGTCCACCACAAGCACAGGGTCCTTGCCGCGCGAAGGCAGCACGCTGCTTGCGCCGGCGAAGGACAGCGAGGCTTCTTCGTCACCGGAGATGACCTCGGGTTCGACGCCCAGCAGCCCCCGTATCCCGTCAACAAAGACGTCCCGGTTACGGGCGTCCCGGCTGGCAGAGGTCGCCACGAAACGGATGCCCCGGCTCCGTGATGGCGGATCAGCTCGGCGTAGTCGGCGGTCGCCGCGAAGGTGCGCTCAAGCGCCTCAGGGGCGAGTTCGCCGGTGGCGTCAACCCCTTGGCCGAGGCGCACCACGCGCATCTCGCGGACAACGTCCCGCAAGGGAGACCCGGAGTCCGTGCCGTTGGAATCCGCGATCAGGAGGCGAATCGAATTGGTCCCGCAGTCAATCGCAGCTACGCGGTTCATACGTTGAGCCCCCTGCGGATGGTTCCCCTGATGGCTCTGTCGCGTGGGAGGACTTGGATTTGCGGACGGGGCGGGACGGCCCACGATGTCCGGCAGGCCCTGCGGTCCGTGGCGGCTGAGGTCCTTGGACGGGCCTCCCCCGCACTGTCCCATGCGCCGTCGCAATAGCAGCGGTCCGCGGTCCACCATTCGCTAATCGCCCGATGGCCTCGTCGCCGAGCGGATTGACGCCGGGACCGGCGGCCAGGGAGTGGCCGACCAGCACGTGCAGGCACTTGACGCGGGTAGGCATGCCGCCGGCCGAGACCCCTGCGATTTCCGGAACGTCTCCCGTGCCGGCACGTCCGGCAATCTCGTCACGCGCCTGGAGATAGGCTTCGTGGGCGCTCCTGTAAGCCGCAGCCAAAGGCTCGTCCGCGGTGAGCCGTTCGTTCATCTCATTCATGAGCCCGCCGGCTTCCAGCCGCGACACGGCGGCGGTGATGACGGGGTGCGTCAAGTAGAACGTCGTGGGAAACGGGGTTCCATTGCTCAAGCGCGGAGCGGTTGCAGCGACCAGCGGGTTGCCGCAGACGCAGCGCGCCGGGATTTCGACGACGTCGCGCACCGGCCGTCCGAGCTGGCGGCTGAGGATTTCGAGATCGTGTGCTGATGGCTTGCGGGACTCCTGCGATGCAGGTGCCGAGTTGTCTTCCACTGGCGCTGCCATCCTTCCTGCCCTTTTTGGCCGCGCCCATCAGGGCGCGACGGCGGCGGGCACCGCGTCTAGTCTGTTGCCGAGCGCCTGATGGATTCCCACAGGCCGTCCACCCATGGCAGGTTGGACGGGCTTCCGGAAGCTCCTGAACTGGTGCTCCCACCCGGTGTGCCGGCGGGAACGTCTCCACCAAACACCCAGTAGCCAGCTTCACCCGGCATAACCATGTTAATGCGGTCCCGGGCTTGTTGTTTCACGTAGTTGGGGTCCTGCCACCGCGTGATCTGCTTCTGGAGGCTGGCCTGCTCGGCCTGTTTGCTGGCAATGTCGGCTTCCAGGCCGGAGATTTCGGCCTTTTTCTCCAACCAGATCTTCACTGTGGGAGCGAGCATGATAGTGATCGCTATCATCACCACAGCGAGGGCAAGCATACGGCCGGAGAACGCCTTCGCGGGCACAGGGCGCGCGCCGTGGTCCTTGTCGGAGTGCGAGGATCCGGCACCGGATGCCTTGCTGGATGCCTTGCCGACAACCGGGGTGTTTCCCGAACGTCCCGGTTTCGCAGCACCACCAACCTTGGATCCGGAAGGGGCTTTGCTTTGGGTGCCGCCTTCGGCTTTGGCATTGGACGGCGTCCTGGACCCTGCATGAACCGGTGCCTCTTGCTGGGCGGCGGATGCCTTGCGGGACTCGCCGAAGTCGGCACGGATGACATGGCCGCCGTCGGGGTTCTTTTGGGGCGAGCGGCCGAGGGCATCTGCCCGGGGACCTTGGGGCGGCGGGTGCCATGACACTCCTGTAATGCCTGGTGCTTGCCTGGCGGGTTGCTGCGCGTTGCGTTCCTCACGGAGCCTGCGGTTTGCCGAAGTGCTCGCACATTTCGTTAAACAGAACCGGTGGCTATGGTCTTTCCACCATAGCCACCGGTCAGCTGTTTCAGCGGATACTAGCCCTTGAAACGCGGGAAAGCGCTGCGGCCGGCGTAGCGGGCGGCGTCGTCGAGTTCTTCTTCGATGCGCAGCAGCTGGTTGTACTTGGCGACGCGCTCGGAGCGGGCCGGGGCACCGGTCTTGATCTGGCCCGCGTTGGTGGCAACGGCGATGTCAGCAATGGTGGTGTCCTCGGTTTCGCCGGAGCGGTGCGAGGTGATGGTGGTGTAACCGGAGCGCTGGGCCAGGGAAACGGCGTCCAGGGTTTCCGTCAGGGAACCGATCTGGTTGACCTTGACGAGCAGGGAGTTGGCCGTGGCGGAGTCGATGCCCTGCTGCAGGCGGATCGGGTTGGTGACGAAGAGGTCGTCGCCAACTAGCTGGACCTTGTCACCGATGGTGTCGGTAAGGGTCTTCCAGCCTTCCCAGTCGTTTTCGTCCAGCGGGTCCTCGATGGAGACGAGCGGGTAATCGGCAACGAGTTCGGCATAGTAGGCGCTCATCTCGGTGGCTGAGAGTGCCTTGCCTTCGAACTGGTAGGCGCCGTCCTTGTAGAACTCGGAGGAGGCGACGTCCAGCGCGAGGGCGATGTCCTTGCCCGGGGTGTAGCCGGCGTTCTTGATGGCTTCCTGGATCAGGTCCAGTGCGGCGCGGTTGGACGGCAGGTTCGGAGCGAAGCCGCCTTCGTCGCCGAGGCCGGTGGAGAGGCCCTTGGCCTGCAGGACCGACTTGAGGTTGTGGTAGACCTCAACGCCCCAGCGCAGGCCTTCGGAGAAGGTCTCGGCGCCGATCGGGCGATCATGAATTCCTGGATGTCGACGTCCGAGTCGGCGTGGGAGCCACCGTTGAGGATGTTCATCAGCGGGACGGGCAGGACGTGGGCGTTCGGCCGCCCAGGTACTTGTACAGGGGCAGGTCCGCGGAGGCGGCGGCCGCGTTTGCCACGGCGAGGGAAACGCCGAGGATGGCGTTCGCGCCGAGCTTGCCCTTGTTCGGGGTGCCGTCGAGGTCGATCATGGCCTGGTCGATGCTGCGCTGGTCCGTGGCGTCGAAGCCGATCAGGGCCGGGGCGATTTCGTCGATGACCGCGTCAACGGCCTTCTGGACGCCCTTGCCGAGGTAACGGCCCTTGTCGCCGTCGCGCAGTTCGACGGCTTCGTGCTCGCCGGTGGAAGCACCGGAGGGAACTGCCGCGCGGCCGATCTGGCCATCGGAAAGCAGAACTTCAACTTCTACTGTCGGGTTTCCGCGGGAATCAAGGATCTCGCGGGCGTGGATGGCATCGATAAGCGCCATGGACTGCTCCTTATGGTGAAGCGATTTACTGGGAATCTTGAGGGAAATTCTCGACGTCCTCGTCGCCACTAGCCTAGTCGAGACCGGCCAAGGTTACGGAACAGCGTCGGAACCCTCACGTTTTGTGGCTTCGCCGTCGCGGCCCTGGTATCGGCGGACGGCACCGCGCAGGGCCCGTTCGGCGTCGAAGCCCTTCTCCCGCGAGCCCGCGACGACGGCGAGCAGCAAGTCTCCAAGCGCAGCTTCGGAGTCGGGAACCTCCACCGCCGCGACTGGACGGCCGCCGCGTTCAGGACTGCCCGAGCGCTCTGAGCGGGCTGCGCGGTCAAGCGACTTTTGCGCCAAGGCGAGGGCGGGAAGGTGCGGTGGAATGCCTTCGAAGGGATCCGAACGCCCGGGCTTCTCGGCCTTCTTCACGGCGTCCCACTTTTCGACGATCTCCTCCACGGTGGCCGGGAAGGATTCCTGCAAGGACCCGTCCGGTTTGAACACGTGGGATTGCGCCGCACCATCTTGTCCGTGATGGCGCGCGCGACGTCGTCGAAGGTGAATTGTCCTTGCTCCTCGGCGAGCCGGGCGTGCAGCACCACTTGGAGCAGCACGTCGCCCAGCTCGCCGCGGAGTTCGTCGGATGTATCGGAACCGGACGCGCCGGCCTCGATCGAATCGACAACCTCATACGCTTCCTCGATCAGGTACTCGACCAAGGACTCGTGGGTCAGCGCCCCATCCAAGGACAGTGCTCGCGCAAAGAGGCAATCGTCCCCAGCAACTCCACGACAGGACTTTCAGGAGAACTGGCGCCCGAAGGAGTTTGTTCAGCCAAGGTTGGCGTAGGCGTCGTTGATGTACTCCACCAACGCTTCTTTTTCGTCCAACGGCAGGAACGACGACTCGGCGGCGTTGAGGGTCAGTTCGAGGAGGTCATCGAGATCGTAGTCGAAGGTCTCCACGAGAAGCTCGAACTCGTCCGTGAGCGTCACACCGCTCATAAGGCGGTTGTCCGTGTTGATCGTGACGTTGAAGCCCAACTGGTAGAGCATGTCCAGCGGGTGGTTCTCGATGCCTTCGCCGAAGTTCGCGATCGCGCCGGTCTGCAGGTTGGAGGAAGGGCAGATTTCCAGCGCGATTCCACGGTCACGGACCCAGCCGGCCACTTCACCCAAGGTGACCATGCCGACGGTGTCCTCGGCGTCGTCGTCGGCTTCTTCGCCCTCGGCGTCTTCGAACTCAACGGTGATGTCCTCCGCGATGCGCACGCCGTGACCCAATCTCAGGGCGCGGCCGTCCACAAGGGCGGACTGGATGCTTTCCAGGCCCGCGGCTTCGCCGGCGTGGACCGTGGCCGGGAAGTTGTGCTCGGCCAGGTAGGTGAACGCGTCCTTGAAGCGGGAAGGCAGGAAACCGTCTTCGGCTCCGGCGATGTCAAAGCCGACAGCTCCGTTGTAGCGGTGGCGCACTGCGAGCTCGGCAATCTCCTGGCCGCGGTCCGCGTGGCGCATCGCCGTGATGAGCTGGCCCACCTGAATCTGGCGGCCTGACTCCTCAACGGCGTCGACGCCGGCGTCGAGCCCTTCCTGGACAGCGTCCACAACCTCGTCCAGGGTGAGGCCCTTCTGCAGGTGCTGCTCAGGTGCCCAACGGATCTCGCCGTACACGACGCCGTCGTCAGCCAGGTCTTCGACGAATTCCTTGGCGACGCGCGCCAGGCCTTCCTTGGTCTGCATGACGGCAATCGTGTGGTCAAAGGTTTCGAGGTAGCGGACCAAAGAACCGGAGTCTGCGGACTCACGGAACCACTGGCCCAGCGCTACGGGATCCGTGGAAGGCAGGGTGTGGCCGACGGCCTCCGCCAGCTCGATGATGGTGGCCGGGCGCAGTCCCCCGTCCAGATGGTCGTGAAGGGAAACTTTCGGCAGGCTCTTCAGGTCGAAGTCAAGGGCAGGGGCGGCATCAACAATAGGCTCAGTCACGTCTCAACTCTAGGGGGACGGAAGAAGCTTAGCCAGCAGGGTTTGAGCGGTCGACGCCGGCCGTCGCGTTAACCGCGGTTCCCGCGTCTGCTGCGGCTGCTTCCGCGGAGGCCGCTTCCTTCTTCTCGCCGTCTTTCTTTTCGAGATGCTTGTGCCACCAACGCAGGCTGTGGTCCACGATGACGCCGAGTACCACGGCGAATGCCACCGCAATCCCCACGCCGAGGAGCGGGTTGTTGTGCACCCAGTGGCCGGCCAGCGATCCAATGCCGATCGAATAGCCTACCCAGGTGAAGCAGGCGAAGGCGTCCAGGAAGAAGAAGGTCTTGTGGCGGAAGCCGGTCTGTCCGGCGACGTAGTTCACCGCCACCCGGCCCCAGGGGATATACCGGGCGGTGAAGATCAGCACGGCGCCGCGCTTGTCCAACTCGTAGTGCGCCCAGGCGAACATCTTCTGGACCTTCGGCTTGCGCATCCATTTCCAGCGGTCCAGGCCGATCTTGCGGCCCAGCATATAGGCCATGTTGTCGCCGGCCATGGCCCCGACAAGCGCGGTGGCGCCAAGGAGCCACAGGTTGGGCTCACCCCGGTGCATCGCAAGGGCCGAGAGCCCGACGATCGCGGTCTCACTGGGAAGGATCGTGGCAAAGCCGTCGATGAAAAAGAAAACCAGGAGCACCGGGTAGATCCACGGTTGCCCGGCGGCATGCTCGAGCATGTGGTTCATGAAGTCCACGCAGGCATTGCTCCTCAAGGAAAGTCACACGGTCGCGTGACATAGATCGCTATCCAGTGTCCCACGGCCCGGGCGTCGTTCGCTACGCCCCGGCCGGGTGGAACACAATTTAAGGCTAGCTCGAAAGTCGAAATGGAAGCATCCCCCATGGAGGGATCTTCCGGTGCCAGGCACGTCATACCAAGGGAGGAGATGGCTCCCCCTGCCGTGCCTGCTACACGACCGATTCCTCTTCGGGCTCCCGGTTTCTTCGTCCTCTACGGTGGCGGGCGTGGCCCCGCGGACTTTGCTGATGATCCGGTCCACGATGATTCCCAGGATGACGGCAGCGACGATCGCGATGACCGCCCCGAGCAGGTGGTTGTGCTCGAACCATTGGCCGAAGAACACCCCGATGGCCACCGAATAACTGGCCCACAGGACGGCGGACATAGCCGTGAGCGCCACAAACATGCCGTGCGGGAAGTGGGTTGCTCCGGCTGTGAGGTTGACGGCCACCCGGCCGATGGGGATGAACCGGGCCACCATGATCAGTGATGCGGCCCGCCGTCGTAGTTCCCTCCCGGCCCAGCGGAAGGCACCCTGCATCCTTTGGGAACGCATCCACCGCCATCGGCGTACACCTACTTTGCGCCCAATCAAGTAGGCGATGTTGTCACCTGTGAAGGCCCCAAGGGCTCCCACCAGGATCAGCAGCCACGTGTTGGGCATCCCTGCGGTCACGGAGACTGCCGCGAGTCCCACCACCATCGACTCGCTGGGAATGGGCGGGAAGAAACCGTCGATCACGCAGCAGGCAAAAACCAGGAGCAAGACCCAAGGCTGCCCGGCCGCGGCGAGGATGAAGTCGTTGATGGCTTGCACGGTCTTCCTAACGAATGGCCGCAGGGATTGTCTCCCGGGCATTCCGGAATGCCCGGGAGATCAGCCTAGGAGATCCGGTCGATGATGAGCCGTTGCGCCGGCCGTGAGCCTTCCGGCGCAATGAGCACAGCCCCTTCCAAGGCTTCCTTGGCCCTGTCGAACTTTTCCGGGGTGTCGGTGAGGAGGGTCATGAGTGGCTCCCCCGCCCGGACCAAGGCGCCCGGTTTGGCGTGCATCCGCACCCCTGCGCCGGCCTGGACGATGTCTTCCTTCCGGGCGCGTCCAGCGCCGAGGCGCCACGCAGCCACGCCCACCGCCAAGGCGTCGAGCTCCACCAGGACGCCGTCGGCCGGAGCCGGGATGACCTCGGATTCCTTGGCCACTGGCAGTGCGGCGCGCGGATCGCCGCCCTGGGCTTCGATCATGCGGTTCCAGACATCCATCGCGCGGCCATCCTTGAGGGCGGCCGCGGGGTCGGCGTCGTGCACTCCGGCGCAGGCGAGCATCTCTTCGGCGAGCCTGACGGTCAGCTCGACGACGTCTTCCGGACCGCCGCCCGCGAGCACCTCCACCGATTCCTCCACCTCGATGGCATTGCCCGCGGTCAGGCCCAGCGGGGTCCCCATGTTGGTCAGGAGGCCACCGTATTGACGCCCGCATCCTTGCCCAGGGCCACCATGGTTTCGGCCAGCTCCCGGGCACGGGCTTCGTCCTTCATGAACGCCCCGGAGCCCACCTTCACGTCGAGCACCAGGGAGCCGGTGCCTTCGGCGATCTTCTTGCTCATGATGGACGAGGCAATCAGGGGAATGGCTTCCACGGTGCCCGTGACGTCGCGCAGGGCATAGAGCTTCTTGTCCGCCGGAGCCAAACCCGTGCCCGCGGCGCAAATGACCGCACCCACGCCCTGCAGCTGGGCCAGGATTTCCTCGTTGCTCAGGTTAGCCCGCCATCCGGGGATCGCCTCGAGCTTGTCGAGCGTGCCGCCTGTGTGGCCCAGTCCCCTCCCGGAAAGCTGGGGAACCGCCACCCCGAAGACCGCCACCAACGGCGCCAGCGGAAGGGTGATTTTGTCCCCGACACCCCCGGTGGAGTGTTTGTCCGTGGTGGCTTTCATGCCGCCGTCGGGACGCCGCAGGCTGGAGAAGTCCATCCGCTCGCCCGAGGCGATCATCGCCTCGGTCCAGCGCGAGATCTCGGCACGGTCCATCCCGTTGAGCAGGATCGCCATGTTCAGGGCCGCCATTTGCTCGTCGGCGATGACGCCGCGAGTGTAGGCATCGATGGTCCAGTCGATCTGCTCCGGCTTAGGGTTCCTTTGTCCCGCTTGATGCTGATGATCTGTACGGCATCAAAAGCTTCAGTCTGTGTCACCGGTTTTCCTCCAGGTTGTCGGGACCGAAGGCATCTGGCAGCACTTGGTCCATGGTCTTGATGCCCTGCGTTGTCATGAGTTGCATGCCGGGTGCCCGGAATTCATACAGCAATTGCCTGCAACGGCCGCACGGCATGAGGACATTGCCTTTGCCGTCGACGCAATAGAACGCCCGCAATCTGCCGCCGCCACCCATGTGGAGGTCCCCCACCAGGGCGCACTCGGCGCACAGCGTGAGTCCATAGCTGGCGTTCTCGACATTGCATCCGCTGACGATCCGCCCGTCCTCGGTGAGGGCAGCCGCCCCCACCGGGAACTTCGAATACGGAGCGTATGCCTTCCCCATGGCGGCGACCGCGGCGGCCTCGAGGCCGCCCAGTCCACCTCGGCATTCGTGAATGCCACGGTCAGCCCTTGACGTACGGTATGCCGCTCGCCGCCGGCGGCCGGGACCTGCCCACCAATCCAGCGACGGCGAAGACCGTCAAGGCGTAAGGCAACATGGCCATGAACTGGCTCGGCACAGGCGATCCGATGATGGTGATGACGCTCTGCAGGTTGTCCGCGAAGCCGAACAGCAACGCCGCCAGGAAGGCGCCGAGCGGGTTCCAGCGCCCGAAGATCAATGCCGCCAAGGCGATATACCCACGGCCACCGGACATGTCCTTGCTGAACGCATCCACGGATACGAGCGTGAAGAACGAGCCGCCAATGCCCGCGATCGCACCGCCCATGAGCACGTTCCAGAATCGGGTCCGGTTGACGTTGATGCCCACGGTGTCGGCCGCCTGCGGATGCTCGCCGACGGCCCGCACGCGCAGTCCCCACTTCGTGTGGAAGAGGCCGAGGTAAACGACGATCACTGCGATGTACATCAAATAGCCCACGAGGGACTGGTGGAACAGGATGGGGCCGATGATGGGGATATCGGACAGGAAGGGAATGTCCACCGGAGGCAAGCGCCCCGGCTTGTTGAGTCCATCCGGGTCCGCCGTCAGCAGCGTCGAAAAGAGGAAGCTCGTCAGTCCGCTGATGAGGACGTTGAGCACGACGCCCACGATGATCTGGTTGACGAGGTACTTGATGCTGACCACGGCCAGGACCAAGGAGACAAGCGTTCCGGCGACGGCCGCCGCGACCAGCCCGGCGTAGACGTTGCGCGTCACCGTGGCAACGACGGCTGCGGAGAATGCTCCCAGCAGGAGCTGGCCCTCAATGGCAATGTTGACCACGCCGACGCGTTCGCACAGGACGCCGGAAAGGGATCCGAAGACCAGCGGCACGGCCAAGGTGACGGATCCTGCGATCAGTCCGGCGAGGGAGATCGACGGCTCATCGCCATTTCCGCCAGCCACGATCCAGACCATGAACCCGATGAGGAACACGGCGGCAAAGGTGCCGCCCACCCAGCGGGTACGGCCCTCTTCGCCTGGGTGAGGTACACCGTGTAGCCCGCTAGGCCCAGGAGAATCACGGCGGCGATCCAGCCGATGGCCGCGGAAGGGAGCGTGACCTTTGAAACCTTTGCCACGCCGAGCGCGGCGAGGCCGAGGACCACGACGGCGGCGACGGTGGAGGCGGGCAGCCAACCGGGTACCGTGCCGGAAACTGACGCGCGGCCTGAACGACGGCGGACGAACCACAGATATCCGAGTCCAGCCGAAAGCAGAAGGGCCAGGACGAACGTGACCAAAGCGGCGACACTTGAGGCCGCTTCATTGGCCGCCTCGGCAATGCCGAAGCCTGCCGATTTCGAATTGGACATGAAACCGAACAGCACGGTTCCCAGGATTGCGAGGAGGGACAATCCGATGCCGGCCTTCCAGCTCACCAGCTCCGTGGCGCCCGTCTTTCCCGGCTCGCCGGGGCGTTGCCGGCGGGTGTGCCACCGCCGGGCTGAGTTGTTGTGGTGCTCATGCTGTTGCAGCTCCGCTCTCGATTTTTCCGGAGGGGATGGTTCCGGAGCCGGGCCGCCGGTGGCCTTCTTCTTTTTGCGCGGGTTCAGTCCGAAGATCGCGCGTACCAGCGGCGGTGCCGCAATGAACAGGACGATCAAGGACTGGATGACCAGGACGATGTCGATGGGGGTCTGGGTTTCGGCCTGCATCGCGACACCTCCCGCGCGGAACGCGCCGAACAGGAGCCCGGCGAAGAAGGTTCCCCACGGCGTCGAACGGCCGAGCAAAGCGACCGTAATGGCATCGAATCCGATGGAAGCGGCGACGCCTCCCGAGAGGTACTTCTCCGTCCCGGATACCTGCGCAATGCCGGCCAGGCCCGCAAGCGCACCCGCAATCGCCATCACCAGGATCACGGCGCGGGGAACGTTGATTCCAGCGGTGCGTGCCGCGCTCTGGTTGGCGCCCACGGCCCGGAATTCAAAGCCGAGCGTGGAGCGCTTCAGGAGCCACCAGACGAAAACCGTTGCCAGCACTGCCAAGAGGAATCCGGCATGGAGCCTGAACTGGGGTCCGAGCAACTCCGGAAACAGTGCCGATTGGTCCAGGAAGGGCGAGATCGGGTTGGTGGAGCCCTTGCGCTGGAAAGCGGGAGTAGTCAGCAGGAACAGGAGCAGGAAGTTGGCGATGTAGTTCAGCATGATGGTCACGATGACCTCATGGGCACCGGTCCGGCCTTGAGCAGCCCGACGACGCCGCCCACACCGCGCCGCCGATGAATCCGGCAACGATGACAAGCAACAGGTGAACGAGGAAAGGCAGGTGCCAGGTGAATCCCACGTAGGCGCCGAACAGGGCACCGAAGATGATCTGGCCTTGCGCACCGATATTGAACAGCCCGGCACGGAAGGCCAGGGCCACGCCGAGTCCAGCCAGGATCAGGGGGTGGACACCGTCAGGGTCTCAGTGATCGGGTACAGCTGGGCAGCGGCGTCGGCCCGGCCCAGTTGAATATGGCGCCCTGGACCAACGCCACGTAGGCCTGAAGACCTCGGTAAGCATGTCCCCCGGCTGCGCGAAGAAGTAACCTGCTGTCTCGGCGACTTTGGGTTGGTCACGGCCATCAGGATTCCGCCGAGCACAATCGCGAGGAGCACGGACAACACCGAGACCATGGCGTTTCCGGTCACGATCTGCCGGAAGACCGAACCACCGGCGGCGTGCGGGATCTGTCCGCCTTGGCTGGTAGCCGGGATGACTGACGGGCCATTGCGCCGTCGGCCGTGTCCAGCGCGACATCCAGGACGACCTCGTCGTCCAGAGTCTCCGGGCGCTCAGGCTCGGCCTCGTTTTCCTGCCGAGGGGTATTGGACTCAGACATGGGTTCCTCCCTCGAGGGTCTTGTGCGCAGTCAGTTCTGCCTCATGTTCCGGAACGCCGGCCATCATCAAGCCCAGCACGTCGCGGGAGGTACCGGCCGGAACAATCCCGACCAGCTTTCCCCGATAGAGGACGGCGATCCTGTCAGCGAGTTCGAGCACTTCATCGAGCTCGGTGGACACGATCATCACGGGAGTTCCGTTGTCCCGTTCGGCAATGACCCGCTTGTGCACGAATTCGATGGAGCCGACGTCGAGCCCTCGGGTGGGCTGCGATGCGATGAAGAGCCTCAACGGCCTGGAAAGCTCCCGGGCCAGGACCACCTTTTGCTGGTTGCCTCCGGAGAGCGTACCCACGGCGACATCGATCGACGGCGTCCGCACATCGAACTCCTCAACCTTCTTCTCCGCGTGCGAAGCAATCAAGGCCGGTTTCATGCCGATGCCTTGGGCGAAAGGCGCCTTGTCGTAAAGGTCCAGGATCATGTTCTCGGAAATGGAGAACGTTCCCACCAGGCCGTCGATCTTGCGGTCCTCAGGACGAACCCGACGCCGGCGGACAAGACCTGCTTGACGCTCTTGCCGAGAAGTTCGACGCCGTCGAGGACGATGGACCCGGTGACGTGCTGCTGGACGCCGAGGATGGCTTCGGTGAGCTCCGTCTGGCCGTTGCCCTGGACACCGGCGATAGCGAGCACTTCACCCTTGGCGATGTCGAAGCTCAGCCCGTCCACGACGTGCTGGCCATTGTGGTCCACAACCGTAAGGTCCCGGACCTTGAAAGTCGCTTCACCCGGTTGGGCGGGTTTCTTTTCCAGGGTCAGACTGACCGCGCGGCCAACCATCGCCGAGGCGAGTTCCGTAGGGACGCCGAAGGATCGGCCGAGCCCACCACTTTCCCCCGCCGGATCACCGTGATGATGTCCGAAATTTCCTTGACCTCACGCAATTTGTGCGAAATGAAGACAATTGACTTTCCGGCTGCTTTGAGCTGGCGGATGATGTCCAGGAGCTCATCGGTTTCCTGCGGAGTGAGCACCGCGGTCGGTTCATCGAGAATCAGGACTTCGGCGTCGCGCACGAGTGCCTTGATGATCTCGACCCGCTGCTGGACGCCCACGGGCAGGTCTTCCACGAGGGCATCGGGGTCGACATGGAACCCGTATTGCTTGGAAATCTCGGAGATTCTCCGGCGGGTTTCATCCAAGTTCAGGAAACCGGCTGCCTTGGTGGCTTCGTTTCCCAACGCGACGTTTTCGGCGACGGTGAATACCGGAATCAGCATGAAGTGCTGGTGGACCATTCCGATCCCGGCCGCCATGGCATCGCCGGGACCCTTGAAAACGACCGGCTTGCCGTCGACCAGGATTTCGCCGTCGCTGGGGTCGTAGAGTCCGTAAAGGACATTCATCAGGGTGGATTTACCGGCACCGTTTTCGCCCAGGAGGCAATGGACTTGGCCGGGTTCAACCACCAGATCGATGTGGTCATTGGCTACAAGGGACCCGAAGCGTTTCGTGATCCCTTTCAGTTCGAGTTTCAAAACTCCAACCCATCTATAAAGGATGGCTCCTCGTCATCACCGTGCTCCCAGCATAGTGCTCGGCAAAGGAGTGTCGAAGAGCAAATTGAAGGCAACGCAGAACGCGCTGCCCTTCTGCCAAAACTCGGCTGAAGGGCAGCGCGATGCGGTTTAGCCCGGATTTTTACTTGGGGCTGGACTTCGATTCGACCTTGACTGCGCCGGAGATGATGTCCTTCTTCAACTGGTCAAGATCGCTCTTCATGTCTGCCGGAACAGCGGAGTCGAGATCGTGGAACGGGGCAAGCGCCACACCCCGTTGTCGAGGGTGCCGACATACGGGCTGGGTCGAACTTGCCTTCCTTGTCGGCCTTGATGACTGTCTCCACGGCCGTCGCCATGGTCTTCTGGACCGACGTCAGGATGACCGACTTGTAGGCGGGTGCGGTCAGGTAGCCGTCCGAGTCGACCCAGATCAGCTTTGCGTCCGTGCCCTTTGCCTTGGCGTCAAGGATCGCGCTTCCGGCGCCCGCTCCAACAGGTCCAGCGACGGGAAGGACCACGTCCGCCCCCTGGTCAAGGAATCCCTGGGTGAGGACCTTGCCCTTGTCGACCTGCTTGAAGTCGCCGACGAACGTTCCGTCCTGCTTGTCCTTGTCCCAGCCAAGCAGCTGGACGGACTTGCCCTTCTTCTGGTTGTAGTACTTCACGCCGTCAGAGAAGCCATCCATGAAGATGCTCACGGTGGGGATGTTGAGGCCACCGAAGGTCGCAACCTTGCCCGTTTTGGACGTGCCGGCGGCGAGGTACCCGGCCAGGAACGCGGCCTGGGCAGTGTTATAGACAATCGGCTTGACGTTCTTCGGGAAGGTGGGGTCCGAGTAGTCGATGATGGCGAAGTGGCTGTTGGGGTTCGCCGTCGCGATGTTCTTCGTGGCGTCGCCAAGCAGGAAGCCGACCGTAACCGTCAGCTTGCAGCCTTGTTGGACCATGGAACGAAGGTTGGGGTCGTAGTCCGTGTCGGCCTTGGACTGGACGTGCTTCTCCTGGATGCTCAGGTCCTTGGCTGCTGCCTGAAGGCCCTCGAAGCCTGACTGGTTGAACGACTTGTCATCGAAGCCGCCGGAGTCGGACACCATGCATGCGGTGTAGTCCGACTTGGTGGCGCTGCCCGAGCTCGAAGCAGACGGTGCGCTACCGCAGCCTGCCAGCAAAAGTGCAGCGGCGCCCGCAGTTGCGACGCCCGCAAATGAACCGCGCTTTAGTGTGGCACGCAGTGATTGCTTCAATTTTCCTCCAGGAAGAAAGTGATTGATGCTACGACAGTTGGTCAATGAGTGTCCGTTTCGAAAACTCGAGTCTGAAATTCTGTTTTCACTGATGCTTCGCAGCACTGCGCCTGGGGCGCACTGATGGCACAACTTTAGTGGGATTGAACACACCCGGGTAACACAAAAGCCCAACAACCCGAAGATTGTTGAGCTTTTGTTACCAAGCAGTAGCGGAACTCCCAGCGAACGGTCCTAGGATGCCCGTTCCCAAGCGCGCGAACTGGCAGCAGATGACCCAAAAATCGCGTTTTGCGGGCATCTGCCGCCAGTTCGCGCCGGGAATCCCTCAGTGCAGCCGGACCAGCATCTTGCCGGTATTGGCCCCATCCAGGAGGTCGATGAAGGCCTTCGGCGCGTTTTCCAGTCCGTCAACGATCGTCTCGTCGTAGCGGACCGTTCCATCGGCCAGCCATCCGGCCATCTTCCCGGCGAACTCCGCGGCGTGCTGGCGCTGGCCGCCCACGAGGAAGCCGCGCAGGGTCAATTGCTTTCCGATGGCCAAGGCCAGGTTCCGCGGGCCGGCGTGGGCTCTGTGGAGTTGTACTGCGAAATGGCACCGCACATTGCCACCCGGCCACCCACAGTGAGGACCGCGAGGGCAGCCTCGAGGTGTTCGCCGCCCACGTTGTCGAAGTAGACGTCAATGCCGCGCTCCCCCGCTGCTTCACGGAGTTGCTTCGCCACCGGACCGTCGTGGTAGTCGAACGCCGCGTCGAAGCCGAGTTCCAGCAAACGCGCCACCTTCTCCGGGGAACCGGCGCTGCCGATCACCTTGGAGGCCCCCATGGCCTTGGCGACCTGCCCGACAATCGAACCAACCGCGCCGGCGGCACCGGAAACGAAGACCACGTCCCCGGCTTTGAACTCGGCCACTTTGAGCAGTCCGGCATACGCCGTCAGGCCCGTCATGCCCAGCGCCCCGAGGAACGCCGACGTCGGCGCCAGTCCGGCCGGGACCGGCGTCGCGCTTGCCGCATCCACCACCGAATATTCGCGCCAGCCGAGCTGGTGCACGACGACGTCACCCACCTTGAGCGCCTTGGAACGGGACGCGATCACCTCGCCCACCGCACCGCCGTCGAGCGCTGCGTCGAGCCGGAAAGGCGCCGAATAGGACTTTGTGTCATTCATACGGCCGCGCATGTAGGGATCGACCGACATGAACTCGTTGCGGACCAGGATCTGGCCGTCCTGCAGCTCCGGCAGATCGGTCTCTGCCAGCCGGAAGTTCTCCTGGACGGGGCGTCCCTGCGGGCGGACGCCAGCTGGATTTCGCGGGTGCTCGTGGGAACGGCGGCGCTCATGCGGCCACCTCCACAAGCTTGATGTCGACGGCGATGTTCCCGCGCGTCGCGTTGGAGTAGGGGCAGATCTGGTGGGCCTTGGCCACGAGCTGCTCGGCGGTTTCGCGGTCCAGGGCAGGCAGGGCGATCTCAAGCTCCGCGGCGAGGCCATATCCCTCGCTGCCCTCCAAGGCACCGAAATGGATCTTGGCGGCCACGGCGGAATCAGTCAGATCCACCCGGGCCTTGCGTCCCACCAGCCTGAGTGCCGAGTGGAAGCATGCCGCGTATCCGGCGGCGAAGAGCTGCTCGGGATTAGTGCCCTGGCCGTTTCCGCCCAGTTCCACCGGGCTGGCGAGGGTGACGTCCAGCTTGCCGTCATTGGTGCGTGCGTTGCCTTCGCGGCCTTCACCGGAGGCAAGCGCCTCTGCTACGTACAAAGTCTTCACTGTGGTTCCTTTTCCTTCGATGGGATGGAGGTGCTGGGGTGGACGATCAGATGGCTGAATGGAGGGCGGCGGTAAGCCGGCCCAGGGTGTCGTGAAGCTGCGCGAGCTCGGCTGCGCTCAAGCCGGCGGCGTCGGCGAGCCGTTGCGGAACAGCCCCGCCCGGGCACTCAGGCCCGCCCGGCGTCGCTCAGGTGGATCTCGACGCGACGCTCGTCCTCTACTGAACGCCGGCGCTCCACGAGGCCCATGGCTTCAAGCCTCTTGAGCAGCGGAGACAGGGTGCCCGAGTCGAGTCCCAGCTCGGTACCCAGTTCCCGGACGCTTCGAGGCTCGTTCTCCCAGAGCACCAGCATCACGAGGTACTGCGGATACGTCAGTCCAAGCTCGTCCAGCACCGGCCGGTAGACCGCAGTGGCCGCCTTCGAAGCGGAATACAGCGCGAAACAGACTTGGCGGTCGAGGCGGGGGCTTCACTCATGGGAATAACGATAGCTCACAATTAAATTGTGCACAACTTAATCGCTTCGGGCGACGCCCGCTCACAAACAAGCCGTCCCCCGGCAACGCCCGCTCACAAACAAGCCGTGCCCCGGCGACGCCCGCTCACAAACAAGCCCAAACGAAAGGATCCTCCTGCAGATAATCCGCAGGAGGATCCCCGGCCTTTAGACCAAGAGTGAGCGAGCGTCCGGCCAAAACCCGGCATAAGTGAGCGAGCGTCGAGGTTCAGAGATCCCGGCATAAGTGAGCGAGCGTCCGGCCAAAACCCGGCATAAGTGAGCGAGCGTCCGGCCAAAACCCGGCATAAGTGAGCGAGCGTCGAGGTTCAGAGATCCCGGATGGTTCGCAGCGCGGCGGCGGCAAGGACTTGGATTGCGAAGCCGAGGGCACGCTCGTCCACAATGAAGTCACCGCGGTGGAGATCGTATTCCTCGCCGCCGGGCGTGTGGGTTCCGAGCCGCATCATGGCACCCGGCAGGTCGGCCAGGAACCAGGCGAAGTCCTCGCCACCCATGGACTGCGGTGTCAGGACGACGGCGTGCTCGCCGAGTTCCGCACGGGCAGCGGCCTCGATGATGGCAGTTTCGTGTTCCGAGTTGACCACGGGAGGGACGCCGCGGGTGTGCTCAAGGTGCACGTCCACCCCGTACGGCGCGGCAACCTGCTGGACGACGTCGTCGAGCAACTCCCCTGCGCTGTGCCAGGCGTCCCTGTCGAGGCAACGCATGGTGCCTGCCATGTAGCCGTTGGCGGGGATGGCGTTGGGTGCCGAACCTGCCGCGATCTGGCCCACACCACCGAAACGCCGCTGCGCACATCGACCCGACGGGACAGGACGGCCGGCACGTTGACGGCGATTTGGGCCAGCGCGAAGACCAGGTCTTCGGTCAAATGCGGACGGGAAGTATGGCCGCCACGTCCCGTCAATTCGATTTTGATGGTGTCCGACGCCGAGGTGATGGCGCCGATACGCGTGCCGATCTTGCCGACGTTGATACGCGGATCGCAGTGCAGCGCAAGAATACGCGGAACGCCTTGGAGCACGCCCTGCTCGATGCAGGACAACGCACCGCCGGGCATGGTTTCTTCTGCCGGCTGGAAGATGATGCGCACCGTTCCGCCCAAGGGGGATTCCTGGTGCATGGCGTGCAGCACCAGCGCAATGCCAAGCATGCTCGTGGTGTGGACGTCATGCCCGCACGCGTGGGTGACGCCATGGTTCTTCGACGCGAACGGAAGCCCGGTCTCCTCGATGATGGGGAGGGCGTCGATGTCTCCGCGCAGGCCGTGGCGATGGGCCCGTCGCCGACGTCGACCGTCAGCCCCGAGCCTTCCAGCCGACGGGGTTCGAGTCCCGCCGCCTCGAGCCGTTCAACCAGCTTGTCCGTAGTGCGAAATTCCTTGAAGGAAAGTTCGGGGTGCGCATGCAGGTCCCTCCGGAATTCAAGGAGTTCCGGCAAGAGATCGTCAAGCCATGGCTTCACCACAGGGGTCGGCTCGGTTTCGGTAGTGAAATTGCGCACCTCACAACTCTAGCCATCCACACCCCCGAATAGCGAAAGGGGTCTCTTGGTTACGGACAGCGCCGCAAGAGGGCGCTATAGAACGTCGGTGTCTCCACTTGCCTTGAGCGCGTCCACCGCACCCTTGACCCGCTGGCGTGCTCCTTCGTGGTGACAAGCAGCGCGTCCGGCGTATCGACGATCACGACGTCCTTGATCCCGATAAGGGCGATCACACGCTTCGTATCGGAGACAACCACACCGCTGGCGTTCTCCGTGAAGACGCGGGCGCCTTCACCGAGGACCGTCACCTCATCGACGTCGCCGGCATTGTTGAGGCGGCCGATCGCGGCGAAGTCTCCGACGTCGTCCCAGCGGAAAGTACCGGGCACGACGGCGACATCCCCCGCCGCCGCGGCTGGTTCGGCCACGGCGTAGTCAATGGCGATCTTCGGCAGAGTGGGCCACACCCGGGCGGTCACTTCATCGCGTTCCGGCGTGTCCCATGCGTCGGCAATTTCCTGCAGCCCGGCAAACAGGACCGGTTGGTTTGCCTCCAGGTGCTTGAGCATGAGAGCGACGGGCGCGACGAACATGCCGGCATTCCAGACGTAGTCGCCAGTCTCGAGGTACTTCTTGGCAATGTCCTCACTCGGCTTCTCGACGAACTCGACCACGGCGTGCGCATTCGGCGCGTCGTCGATATTGAGCAAGTCCCCGGTGCGGATGTAACCGAACCCGGTCGAGGGGTGCGTGGGCTTGATGCCGATGGTGACGATTTTCCCGGCAGCCGCAGTGTGGATAGCCTCGCGCACAGTTTCCTGGAAAAGGTGGTCCGGGCTGATGACGTGGTCGGCGGCGAAGGAACCCATGATGGTGTCGGGGTCGCGACGGTGCAGGATGGCGGCGGCGAGGCCAATCGCCGCTCCCGAGTCCTTCGGTTCGCTTTCGAGGACCAACTCGTTTTCGCCCACTTCTGGAAGCTGGCGGCAGACGGCAACCCGGTGCGCCACACCCGTAACCACCAGAACGCGGTTGCCGGCCAACGGTTCGAGACGGTCGTACGTAGCCCGCAGGAGGGTGCTGCCCGAACCCGTGAGGTCGTGGAGGAACTTGGCGCGGCAGCACGCGAAAGCGGCCACAGGCGCGTGCCCACTCCGCCGGCCGGAATAACCGCATGGAAGTGGCGCAATGGCGATTCGAGGCTTGCAGCGTTTTCTATACTCACCGCAACACCTTATCCGACACCCGCTCAAGTCCCGCTTTGTGGTCTTCGTCTCACCATCGTGGCGAAAACGCCGGAATTCAGGCGAAACCCCGCGCTCTCGTTACAAGAAGGGGTGCCTAAATTGAATAAGCTGTGAGCGAAGCCTAGATTTAGGCTGAGCTACGAGTGCTCTCGCAGCTGGCGTTTCCCCCGCATGGATCCCGTGCCAGCGCCGCTGTGTTGCAGGAAGGTTTATTCAGTGCCGACAAAACCAGCTGGCACCTTGTACCGCGGCCGTGAAGGCATGTGGTCCTGGGTTGGACACCGCATTACCGGTGTTGTGATCTTTTTCTTCTTGTTGGTCCATGTGCTGGACACCTCACTGGTGCGTGTGTCCCCGGAGGCCTACACGGCCGTTATCGGCGCCTACAAGAACCCCTCATGGCCCTGGGCGAAACGGGCCTCGTCGCAGCGATTGTTTTCCACGCCTTCAATGGCCTGCGCGTTATCGCCATTGACTTCTGGAAGAAGGGCGCGAAATACCAGCGCCAGATGCTGTGGACCGTCCTGGTATTGTGGCTGGTCACCTTCGGGGCCTTCGCCATCCGCCACCTGTCCCTCGCACTGGGAGGCCACTAAGCCATGAGTACTGACATTCAAAGCCCGCGCAGTGGAAAAATCGGCAGCGGGAAGATTGCTCCGCAGTACCGTCGCGGCACCGGTTCCAAGGGGAACTTCGAGATGCTCGCGTGGCTGTTCATGCGGCTCTCCGGCGTCGTGCTCGTGGTTCTGATCTTCGGCCACCTTTTCGTGAACCTCATGGTGGGCGAAGGCATCCACGGCATCGACTTCGGCTTCGTGGCCGGCAAGTGGGCCGACCCGTTCTGGCAGTTCTGGGACCTGGCCATGCTGTGGCTCGCCATGCTGCACGGCACCAACGGCGTCCGCACCATCATCAACGACTACGCCGAGAAGGACGCCACGCGCCTTTGGCTCAAGGTAGTCCTTTACGCGGCCACGGTCGTCATAGTCGTTCTTGGCACACTGGTGATCTTCACGTTCAACCCGTGCCCCGTCGTCAACGGCGTTCAGCTGCCCGGCGGTTCTGCCCGGCGCCGTAGCGCTCCGCTGCACCACCGGCTTGTCCGGCGGCGCACAACACGCGGAGCAGGCTCCGCCGACCATCTGACTTAGAGAGAAAGAGCATCTGGTATGCAGGTCCATAAGTACGACGTCGTTATTGTCGGTGCCGCGGCGCCGGCATGCGCGCCGCGATCGAATCCGGTCAGCGCGCACGCACCGCAGTACTGACCAAGCTCTACCCCACCCGTTCCCACACCGGCGCAGCCCAGGGCGGCATGTGTGCAGCCCTGGCCAACGTCGAAGAGGACAACTGGGAGTGGCACACGTTCGACACCATCAAGGGTGGCGACTACCTGGTTGACCAGGACGCAGCCGAGGTCATGGCGAAGGAAGCCATCGACGCCGTGCTGGACCTGGAGAAGATGGGCTTGCCGTTCAACCGCACGCCCGAAGGCCGCATTGACCAGCGCCGTTTCGGTGGCCACACCCGTGACCACGGCAAGGCTCCGGTCCGCCGCGCCTGCTATGCAGCAGACCGCACGGGCCACATGATCCTGCAGACGCTGTACCAAAACTGCGTCAAGCACAACGTCGAGTTCTACAACGAGTACTACGTCCTGGACCTGCTGACCGTCGAGGAAGACGCCGTCCGCGAAGACGGGACGCCGTACAAGCAGAAGCGCGTTGCCGGCGTCGTGTCATACGACCTCGCCTCCGGTGAGTTGCACGTTTTCCAGGCCAAGTCCGTGGTGTTCGCCTCGGGCGGCGCGGGCAAGGTTTTCAAGACCACCTCCAACGCCCACACCCTGACCGGTGACGGCATGGGCATCGCGTTCCGCCGCGGAATCCCGCTGGAGGACATGGAGTTCTTCCAGTTCCACCCGACCGGTCTTGCCGGCTTGGGCATCCTCCTCTCGGAAGCTGCCCGCGGCGAAGGCGCGATCCTGCGTAACTCCGAGGGTGAGCGTTTCATGGAACGCTACGCTCCCACTATCAAGGACCTCGCTCCCCGCGACATCGTGGCCCGCTCCATGGCAAACGAAGTGCGTGAAGGACGCGGCTGCGGCCCGAACAAGGATTACGTCCTCCTGGACCTGACCCACCTCGAGCCGGCCCACATCGACGCGAAGCTCCCGGACATCACCGAATTCGCCCGCACCTACCTCGGTGTCGAGCCGTACACCGAGCCGGTTCCCGTGTTCCCGACGGCGCACTACGCCATGGGCGGCATCCCCACGAACATCACCACCGAGGTCCTGCAGGACAACGACACGATCGTTCCGGGCCTGTACGCAGCCGGCGAAGTGGCTTGTGTTTCCGTTCACGGCTCCAACCGTTTGGGTACCAACTCGCTGCTGGACATCAACGTCTTTGGCAAGCGTGCGGGCATTGCTGCGGCCGAATACGCCAAGACCGCTGACTTCGTGGAGCTCCCGGAAGACCCGGAGGCATACACGCTGGATCTGCTGAACCACGTCCGCACTTCCGACGGCGGCGAGAGGGTTGCCGCGATCCGCAAGGAACTGCAGGACACCATGGACGCCAACATGCAGGTGTTCCGTACGGCGGACACCCTGAACCAGGTGCTCACGGACATCGCGGCCCTCGAAGAGCGGTACCAGCGCATCAGCGTCCAGGACAAGGGAAAGCGCTTCAACCTTGACCTGCTCGAAGCGGTGGAACTGGGCTTCCTGCTGGAACTGGCCAAGGTCATGACAGTTGCTGCCCTGCACCGCGAGGAGTCCCGTGGAGGCCACTTCCGGGAGGACTTCCCGGAGCGCGACGACGAGAAATTCATGAAGCACTCCATGGCATATAAAGATGAGCACGCTCCGGCGGACGGATCTGCGGAAGCAATCGCGGGCATCCGACTCGGCACCAAGCCTGTTGTCTTTACGCGCTACGAGCCGATGGTGAGGAAGTACTAAGATGTCTGCTGAACTTGCTGAGCCAGCATCCAAGATCGAGCTGCCCGCGCACATTGGTGGAGGCGGGGAAATTCCCACCTTCAACATCACACTGCGGGTGCGACGCTACAACCCCGAGGTCTCGGAAGAGGCCGCATGGGAAGACCACCAGCTGACGATGTACGGCACCGACCGCGTGCTGGACGCCCTGCACAAGATCAAGTGGGAAATCGACGGCTCACTGTCGTTCCGCCGTTCCTGTGCCCACGGCGTCTGCGGTTCCGACGCCATGCGCATCAACGGCCGCAACCGCCTCGCGTGCAAGACCCTGCTGAAGGACCTGGACACCTCCAAGCCCATCACCGTTGAACCGATCAAGGGCCTCCCGGTGGAGAAGGACCTGATCGTGGACATGGAGCCGTTCTTCCAGTCCTTCCGCGAAGTCATGCCGTTCCTGATCAACAAGGGCCACGAGCCCACCAAGGAACGCTTGCAGTCGGTCGAGGACCGTGAACGGTTCGACGACACCACCAAGTGCATCCTGTGCGCCGCCTGCACGTCGTCCTGCCCCGTGTTCTGGACGGACGGCCAGTACTTCGGCCCGGCCGCCATCGTGAACGCACACCGCTTCATCTTCGATTCCCGCGACGATGCCGGTGACATGCGCTTGGAGATCCTCAACGACAAGGAAGGCGTGTGGCGCTGCCGCACCACCTTCAACTGCTCGGAAGCTTGCCCGCGTGGCATCCAGGTGACCCAGGCCATCGCCGAGGTCAAGCAGGCCATCCTGGCACGCAAGATCTAGTCCAAAATTCAGAATACGACGACGGCGTCCCCTTGGCGGGGTCCGCCGTCGTCGTTGTTTAAGACTTCCTCGCAAAACGAAAGGCGGACAGGTGTCCAAATCCATGAAGATCAGCTTCGAAGGCAGCACCGGAGATCTCCTGGCAGGGATCGTGGATGTTCCTGAGGGTCCGGTCCGGGGCTGGGGTGTGTTCTCCCATGGTTTGACCCTCGGCAAGGACAGCCCGTCAGCATCGCGCATCTGCAAGGGTTTGGCGGATCTCGGCGTCGGCATGCTTCGCTTCGACAACCTTGGACTGGGCGACTCCGCCGGCGATTGGTCCGCTGGATCGTTCAGTGTGAAGGTGGCTGACACCATCCGCGCCGCCGGGTTCATGCGCGCCGAAGGCAAGGAAATCTCCCTGCTTGTTGGCCACTCCTTCGGAGGGGCGGCCGTGTTGGCTGCCGCCCTCAGCCTCCCCGAGGTACGTGCCGTTGCGACGGTCGGCGCCCCGTTCCAGCCCAGGCACGTGGAGCACATGTTCGACGCCGAAGTCAGCACGATCCTCAGCGAAGGCAGCGCCGAGGTCAACCTGGGCGGCAGGCGCATGGAAGTCCGCCGGCACTTTGTGGAGGATGTCGAGAAGGCCGACCTCAGGGACTGCATCCGTACCCTGCACAGGCCCCTCATGGTGCTGCACTCCCCCACGGACAACACCGTGGGCATCGACAACGCCAGCGAGATCTTCCAGACTGCACGGCACCCTCGGAGCTTCATTTCGCTCGAAGGCAGTGACCACCTGTTGACGGGCAAAGGACAAGCTGCCCGGGTTGCAGGGATCATCTCCGCCTGGGCCGGGCAGTACCTCGGCGACTAGCGCGGGCCCCAGCCCAACTGACTAGCAATTATTGTCGTTATGAGGGCTCAAAACGACAACAACTGCTAGCTAGTTGGGGCGCTGGCTCCCTCAGGAGTCCTTTGCGTGGAACGTGCGGGGCGAAGGGTGCCGCGATCCGAGGCCGGCTTGGGGTGCCCGTGGGCGCTGGTGTCCGCTTCCCTGACGGCCGCCCACGCCCCGGAGACCAAGTAGACCTGGCTGACCAGGTTGAACCAGATGAGAAGCCCGATGATGATGGCAAATGAGGCCAGAATGGGATTCCGTCCGGCATTCGCCAGCAACTCCGTGCTGAAGATCTGGAGGATGGTGGTTCCGATGCCGGCCAGCACCGTTCCTTCCACGAAGGCTTGCCGGCGAAGCTTCAAGCGGCCTGCGAAGCGGAACATGATCACCGCCGTCGCCCAGTTGAGGACCAGGGGTACGGCCGTGCGAACGAGCCAGGTGACTGGGCCAGCGACGGCGTCGGCCAAACCGAGCCGCTCGATGATCCATCCGGCTGCTGTCCCGAACACGAGCGAAACACCGGCGCTGACCACCAAGGCTGCGCCGAGCAGCAGGAGGGTACCGGCGTCGCGGGCCTTCATCAGCAGAGGGTTTTCCTGCACGGGCTCCAGACCGCACACCCCGCGGAGACCCTCCCGGATCCCCGCGATCCAGCCGAGAGCAGTAAAGACCGTGACGACGGCGGCTATGACGGCCGTCCAGCCAAGGCCTGTGGGATTCAGGAGATCATGCGGATCCACCAGGCCGTTGCCCCGCTGGTTTTCAGGAGTCCCGGGGCCGCTGTGGCGACGCTCGAGACGATTGAATCAACTAGTTGGGGTTGCCCGTTGAGGACCAAGCCGGTCACGGCGAATCCGTGGCCAGCAGGCCCGTGATGGAGAAGAACATGGTGAAGCCTATGCCGGCGCTCAACAACGGGCCGTGGCGCAGGTTGTAGAGGTTGAAGGCGCGCATCGGCCGGAAGTTGCTGAGCCGGGCGAGGGCCAGGTTGATGAACGCCGGTATGGTGGCGCCTCTGTTGCCCGAGCGCCGGGCTTTACCCCATTCGACCTGACGATGGATGAGCTGCAGCTTCAGCTGCGCCCCTTCAGTCGGCAGCGGTGGCTTCTCCGCCTGCTGCCGGTCGTTGCGCTGTGCTTTTCCGTGATTGGTCTGCGTCGCCGCCAAAGTCGAGCTCTTCCCGTAGCTGCCAAATGCCGTTGTCGTCGTGCTCGTAAAGTCCCATGCTAACCACAGGGAAGGTGGCGCTGTAGTTCTTGAGCACCGTTTCGGCCTCGTCAAGACTCTCGGGAGCGACGTCGTGCGCTACCGTCACGTGCGGGTGGTAGGGAAGGGAAGATCGCGTTCCAGGGGGCCGGTCTGCAGTTGTTCGTGCAGGCCTACGCACTCCTCGAAACCGTCTGCGACCTTCAGGAACACCACCGGGGATACCGGCCGGAAGGAGCCCGTGCCGGAAATCGTGATCCTGAATGGTGCCTGGCGCCGCGCGACGTCGCGGACATGCTCAAGGGTGGCTTCCCAGTCCTGGGCAGGGGTAGTGGTCACGAGGGTGATGTGGGCCGGGATCACTTCCGCCATCGGATCGCCAAAGGATGCTCGCCATTGCTGCAGTTCCTGGGCGACTTCCCGGGGGAAACCCAGAATGACCCCTACGCACAGGTTGTCCCCGCACGCGCTGGCAGACTGGTGTGCGCCCGTGCCCGGGCGGGCATCAGTGTCCCGGCCGGCTCCCCGTGAACGGGAGCCGACCTGGACGCTGAGCTTGCCAGCCGCGCACATGGCTTTAGCGGATTCCTTGTGCTCCGCCGTACGGCAGGAAGCCCACCTTGGCGTAGACGTCGGCGAGCGTGGCCGAGGCGATCTCGCGGGCTTTGTCCGCTCCGTGAGCCAGGAGCCGGTCGAGTTCTGCCGGATCGGCGAGCAACTCGTTGGCGCGGTCCCGGATCGGCCCGAGGTGGGCCGCAACGAGTTCAGCGAGGTCGACCTTCAGGTGGCCGTACATCTTGCCTTCATAGTCCGCGACGATTTTCTCCACCGGCTGGCCGCTGATGGACGAGTAGATGCTCAGCAGGTTGGATACTCCGGGCTTCGCTTCGCGATCGAAGCGGATTTCCGTGCCGTTATCCGTGACTGCCGACTTGATGCGTTTGGCCGTGACCTTCGGGTCATCGAGCAGGTTGATCAGGCCGGCAGGCGACTCCGCGGACTTGGACATCTTGGCCGTGGGGTTCTGGAGATCGTAGATCTTGGCCGTTTCCTTCTGGATAAAGGCCTGCGGCACCTGGAATGTCTCGCCGTAGCGGCTGTTGAAGCGCTGGGCGAGGTCGCGGCTGAGCTCAATGTGTTGCCGCTGGTCTTCGCCTACGGGCACCCCGTGTGGCTGGTACAGCAGGATGTCGGCCGCCTGCAGGATCGGGTAGGTGAAGAGCCCGACGCTCGCGTGGTCGGAGCCGTGTTGCAGCGACTTGTCCTTGAACTGGATCATGCGCGATGCTTCGCCGAAGCCCGTGATACAGCCCAGGACCCACGCCAGCTGGGCGTGTTCAGGAACCTGGGACTGAACGAACAGTGTGCACTTGTTGACGTCTACACCACCGGCGATGTACTGCGCAGCGGTGACGCGCGTACGGCGGGCCAGCTCGGCGGGATCCTGCGGCACCGTAATGGCATGCAGGTCCGGGATAAAGAAGATGGCGTCGTACTCATCCTGCATGCGGACCCAGTTGACCAGGGCACCGAGGTAGTTGCCCAGATGGAGGGAGTCAGCAGAGGGCTGCATGCCGGACAGCACGCGGTGCTTCGCCCCGGCGGCCAGTTTGGTTGATGTTGCCTTGGCTGCGGCTGCAGCGGGTTCAGTCGTGGTGGAACTGGTCATGAGGAAACTTTCGAAAGCCTAGAGCTGGTAGTCGACTACCAGCGGTGCGTGGTCGGAGAAACGGGTGTCCCATGACGGCGCCCGGTCGACGACGGCCGAAAGAGCGGCTGCCGCGAGTCCGGGAGTGGCCATGTGGTAGTCGATGCGCCAGCCTGTGTCAGTGTCAAAGGCCTTACCGCGCTGGGACCACCAGGTGTAGGGGCCATCGACATTTCCTGCCAGGCCCCTGTGGACATCCCTCCATCCGATCTCGTCGCCGAAGAAGCGGTCGAAGTACGCGCGCTCCTCAGGAAGGAAACCGGCACGCTTGGTGTTGCCCTTCCAATTCTTGATGTCCAGCTCCGTATGGCCCACGTTCAGGTCGCCGACCACCAAGGCATGCTCGCTGTGCTTGGCAAGTTCCGGAAGCCTCGTGGTCATGATGTCCAGGAAGCGGTACTTGTCCACCTGCTTGGGTGTGTCCACTTCGCCGGAGTGCACATAGGCGCTGACGACCGTCAGGGTAGTGTCCTTGCCGCCGCCGTCCCGAACGACGTAGTCCGCCTCGACCCAGCGCCCAGTCGTGGCGAAGTAGTCGTCACCGATACCCACGCGGGTGGCGACGGGTTCCTGCCGGGAGGCAATCGCAACGCCGGCGCGGCCCTTTGCCTCGGCTTCGGCGTGCAGGATGTACCAGCCTTCGCCGATGAGCTGGTGGACCACCTCATCGGGCGCGCGGACTTCCTGCAGACACAGGATGTCGACGTCGCGCGGTTCCAGCCACTCCGCCATGCCCTTCTTGTAGGCGGCGCGAATGCCGTTGACGTTGACCGTTGCGATGCGAAGGAAGTCCTTCTTCAATGCCGAGCTCACCCCGTCCACTCTAGTCGATGATGGTGCCCGAGACGGGCTCGTCGCCGCCGCCGGATGACTTGATCATGTCCCGGGCATTGCTTGACGTGATGGCGATGGTTTCCAAGGCGCGGTTGATCGTGTCCTGATCGGCGGCGTCGCCCTTGGCGCGTTCGTCCTCCACCACGCGGACCTGCACCTGGACAATCTTGAAAGAGTGGTCCAGTTTGAGGTCCCGCATTTCGTCAGCTTCGCTCCGTTCCGAGACCACCCGTGTGCCACCGTGGTCGGCGCTCGACGACGACGGCGCCCGGCCGGTTGCCGCGTTGAAGGCGTTCTGGGCCTCGGTGAGTTTTTCACCGGCCCTCCTGGCGGCCTTCTGGATGCTGAAGACCACGAAAGCGGCGAGCGCGAGCCAGCCAAAGGAGACAACCGCAACGATCCAACCGACGACGTCGTTGTGGTTGGCGGCGAAGATCACGGCCACCAGGAAAGCGATGATCACCACGGTCATGCCCAGTCCACCGATGCGGAAGCCTTTGAAAGGGCTCCTGGCGGAAGCGGTCGAGGGAACAGATGACGGGGAGTCGCCGAGGGATCGCATGCACCCATTGTCGCAAACTCCGCGCGGCGAACCGCCCGCTTCCACCCCGGCGAACAGCCCGCGCCGCTATTTCAGGAAGAGCTTGCGCAACCTTCCGGTAGTGAGCGTGATGCCGAGTCCGATCATCACGAGGTAGTAGGCGATATGGACTGCCGTGGCCGGGCTGAAGGAGCCGATGCTGATCTGCCGCAGGAGTTCCACGCCATGCCAGAGGGGCATTGCTTGGATGAGCCACTGGATGTATTGCGGATAGACGCTCAGCGGGTAGAAGGTAGCGCTGAAAAGGAACATGGGCAGCATGAAGAAGTTGATCCAGTCCATCTGCTGGAACGTCTTCATGAAGCTGGTGATGCCCATGCCGAAACTCGCAAAGCCGAAAGCGATCAGTACTGAGGCGGGGATGACGAGGATGGCCCATGGCGTGGTGATGAGTCCCATGACGGCCATGACGGCCGTGAACCCCGTGGCATACAGGAGTCCGCGCAGCAGGGCCAGGAAGATCTCCCCGATGGCTACGTCCAACGGCCCGAGGGAGGTGTAGAGCATTCCTTGGTACAGCTTGGCGAAGTTCATCTTGAAAAAGACGTTCCAGGTGGAGTCGTAGACGGCGCCGTTCATGGCGGACACGGCCAGGAGCGCGGGCGCGATGTACGCCGCATAGCTGATTTCCTGGCCGCCCGGTCCCGCCACGGTACCCACAATCGGGCCGAGTCCCACGCCCATCGAAATCAGGTAGAGCACCGGCTCGAAGAATCCGGATACCAGGATCAACCACGTGCTGCTTTTCGCTGCCATGAGGCCCCGGGACACAACAGCAAGCGCGTTGCGGGAGTACAGCGGGCCGAAGGTACGTTCACGGGCGGCGTCGGTGGCGCTGTGGCCTCCGGTAAGAACGCTCATGCTCCCATCCTCCTGACGAACTGGCGCCGCGTCAGCGTCCAGCCTGCGGCGGCGGCGCCCACAAGGAACAGGACGTGGGCCAGGGTCAACAAGGGATTCTCCTCGAGTCCGTAGGTGAAGACGCGGCCAAGCTGAGTGCCGTGCCAGACCGGGGAGATCCAACCGATCCAACGCACTCCAAGCGGCAGCGAATCCAGCGGGAAGAAGGTGCCCGAAAACAGGAACAGCGGCACCACGATGAAGCGCTGCACCAGCGCGAACTGGCCGGAGTCTTTGGTGATGGTCGAGGCATAGGCCATGAGCGGCAGCCCGAAGGACAGTCCGGCCACCGTGGCAACTATCGCCGACACCCAACCCCACGGACTCGGCGAGGCACCGAACATGGCCACGATGGCGAAGTACACCACCGATTGCACCAGGAACTTCAAGGCACTCGCCATGATGTGGCCCGCGGCGATCTGCTGCGGTACCAGCGGGGAGGCGTGCGGGCCAAAGAACACGCGGCGCCACTTGAAGCCGTCCATGATCGGGTAGGAAAAGTCTCCCGACGCCGTCATGACCGCGGATGAGACCAACAATGCCGGCGCGATGAAGGTCAAATAGTTCACTCCACCGAACACCGCTGCGCTGTTCGCATCCACGAGGCTCGCCAGCCCGATTCCCATGGCGAACAGGTAGGCACCGGCTGCCCCACGCTGTACAGGAACACGGACCAGCCGTAGCCACGCATCACTCGGAGGACCTGCTCGGCGTAGAAGAAAGATCCCCAGCGCTTCGCCCGGCTGGCTGAGACGGCAGGCGAGTGGGCGCTAGTCAACGAGGCTCCGTCCGGTCAGCCGGAGGAAGACGTCCTCCAGCGAAGAACGCCGCACCAGCGACGTCAGGGGACGGAGCCGGCGTGCGGAGACTTGCTCCAGGGCCGATTCGCCGTCGTTCGCGTAGATGAGCACCCGGTCCGGGAGCGTCTCGACGCGTTCGCCGATGCCCGCGAGTTCGGCGCCGATAGTGGCGTTGCGTTCCGAACCGAAGCGCAGTTCCAGCACCTCGCGCGTGGAATATTCGCGGATCAGGCTGGCAGGCGAACCTTCGGCCATGATCCGGCCCTTGTCCACCACGATCAGCCGGTCGCAAAGCTGTTCGGCCTCGTCCATGTAGTGCGTAGTGAGGATCAGCGTGACACCTTGCTCCTTGAGCCTGAACAGCCGGTCCCAAAGGATGTGGCGCGCCTGCGGGTCCAGTCCCGTAGTGGGCTCGTCCAGGAGCAGGATCTTCGGCTCGTTGATCAGCGAGCGGGCAATCGTGAGGCGCCGTTTCATGCCGCCCGACAGGGCATCGACCCTCGACTTGGCCTTGTCCGTCAGCTGGGCGAACTCGAGCAGTTCATCAGCCTTGGGGCGCAAGTAGCTCAAGGGCAAGCCGAAGTAGCGGCCATAGACAATCAGGTTTTCGCGGACCTTCAGTTCCTCGTCCAGGTTGTCCTGTTGCGGTACCACTCCGAGGTGCGCGCGGACTTCCGGCCCGTGGGTTTCCGGGTCCAGGCCCATGATGCTGAGCTTCCCGGACGTGCGCTGGGAGACTCCGCCGATCATTTTCATGGTGGTCGATTTGCCGGCACCGTTGGGGCCAAGCAGGCCGAAGGACTCCCCTGCCGGGACCTCGAACGAGATTCCGTCGACGGCGATGAGCTCGCCGTAGCTCTTGGTGAGGTTTTCGGCGGTGATGACTGCGGGTGGGTTCATCTGGAAGCTGGCTGACGTGGAGGAAGATCGGGTGGCTTCATTGTGCACCCCAGCAGACTAGTAGAGCCAAGGAATACGTGAAAGAGGTATTCCGCAATTTTCTGGACTAACCTGCTGGACCCTTCGCGACATTCTGCTGGATCATTCCGCACCTCAGGCCCTGGAACCGCGTGGTTCCAGGGCCAGAGGGTTTATCCAGACGAATGATCCAGCAGAATCCGCAGTTTCGTCACTTCGTGGGATGTGCCCGCAGCACTTCCAGGCGTTGGCGGTACTCGGTCTCGTCGATTTCGCCCCGTGCGTAGCGCTCCCTCAGCACGCTTTCGGCGCCCTGTGTTGCTGCCCAGTAATGGTTCCGGCGCCACATCCGGCGGCCGAAAAAGATGAAGAATCCGATCACGAGGAACCAAAACAGCGGGATCAGGAGGAAAAACGGCCAGAAGACGAATCCGTCCCCGGTCCGTGAACGACGTCGGCGGGCAGCTGCGCGGCCGCGGCGCCGATGGTGGTGCTCAGTGATGTCAACATGTCCAGTCCAAACTCTCAACAGGCCGTATCTCGGCTCTGTTTCCAGTCTTGTTTTTGGCCCGTCGAAACGCGTCGGCCACCGGGAGTCACTTGCGGCCAGCTGCCTACTCCCCGGGAGACCCCAGGCCAGGGCTAGCTGCTCCAACCCGGCCGCACCAGGCCGGACTCGTACGCGAGCACCACCAATTGCGCACGGTCACGCACCAGCAGTTTGGTCATGATCCGTGAAACGTGCGTCTTTGCCGTGAGCGGGGTGATGAACAGCCGCTCGGCGATCTCTGCGTTGTTCAGGCCCTCGCCAACCAACGCCAGAACTTCCCGTTCGCGCTCGGTGATTTGCTCCAGCGGCACTGTCTTCGACGCCGCCTTGCTGTGCAGGGCAAGCTGGGCCATGATGCGGCGTGTCACCGACGGCGAAAGGAGGGCGTCGCCGTCGTGCACTACCCGCACGGCCCGGATCAGTTCCTCCGGTTCGGTGTCCTTGACGAGGAAGCCCGCGGCGCCCGCGCGCACGGCTTCGGCGATGTATTCGTCCAGCTCGAAGGTCGTGAGGATGATAATGCGCGTGTGCGCGAGTTGTGGGTTGGCCAGGATTTGCCGGGTTGCGGCCAGCCCGTCGCCATCCGGCATGCGGATGTCCATGAGCACGACGTCGGGTGCCTCACGCTCGGCCAGCCTGACGGCGTCCCGGCCGGTACCGGCTTCGGCCACCACCTCCATGTCCGGTTCGGCGTCCAGGAGGGCCCGGAATCCCGCCCGGATAAGGTTCTGGTCGTCGGCGAGCAGCAAGCGGATCATCGTTGGTGTCCTCCCTCGTGGGGGTTCAGCGGAAGGTTCGCTTCCACGCGCAGCCCGGGCTCCAGCGGCGTCAGGCCAAGCGTGCCGCCCAGCGCCTCGACGCGCTCCCGCATGCCCCTCAGCCCGTTCCCGGCGGGCGCTCCGCGGAGGCCTCCGCCGTCGTCGTCGATCCGCACCCTCAGCGCGTTCCCGGACAATTCGAGAAGTACGACGGCGGACGCCGCACCTGAGTGCCTGCGGACGTTGCTCAGCCCTTCCTGGACGGTCCGGTAGGCCGCTTCCTGCTGGCCTGGGCCCACGCGTTCCGGGTCTACGGAGTTTTCGAACCGCACCTCTAGGCCGCCTCGCCGCGCGTCGTCGACGAGTTCCGGGATCCGCCCCAGGCTTGGCGGAGCCGAGGGACTCAGCGGGGCGTCGTCGCGCAGCACACCGAGGAGCTGGCGGACTTCGGCCAAGGACTCCTTGCTCGCGGCCTTGATGGCCTCCAGCGCCGGGCGGAGCTTCTCGGGATCGTTCGTTCCCAGATGGAGCGCCACAGAGGCTTGGACGTTGATCATCGACAGGGAGTGCGCCACCACATCGTGGATATCGCGGGCGAGCGTGAGGCGGTACTCGTCCCGTTCGGCCTGTTTCGCGGCCTCCCGCCGTCGCCGGTATTCGGCCATCCGTTCGCCCCGGCGTCGGAAGCCTTCACCGATCAGGACAAGGATCGCGGCCCAGGCGACACCGGCAGAGGCCCGGACCAGCCCCGTCTCATCTCCGGCGAGGACAGTCATCAGAACGACGGCCGCGGCGGAAATCCCGGCCCCGAGCCAGGCCTGCCAGCGCAGCCCCGCGGCAGCAGTGAGGATGATCGAGAGAGCCAGGGACAGCACTATCGGACCCCAGGCGTAACCGAGGAGCAGATAGACGGACGCGGCCGGGAGGGTGATCGGGAGCATGACGGCCGGCCTGCGGGTCCGGAAAGCCAAGGCCACCGGTCCCGCCAACAGCAAGATGAAGGCGAGCGGGTCCAAGGGGCGCAGGGTGGCCTGGTGGCTCGCTGAAAAGACGGTCCCCAAGACCTGGATCAGCGCCACCGCGATCACGATGAAACTCGTGGGAGGACCCTGGAAACGCCGCTGCATGCTTCGAGCCTAGCCGCGGAGGGCGCCGACGTCGTCGGGTTAACGGTGTAGGGCGCCTACTCCCGCGGGAGTAGGCGCCCTACACGGCGGTGGGGAGCACAATCAGGCGACGCCGGAGGCGCTTCCCGCTGCCACTTGGCGTTCGGCGGCTTCGACCACGTTGGTCATGAGCAGCGCCACGGTCATGGGGCCCACGCCGCCGGGGTTCGGCGAAATCCAGCCGGCTACCTCGGCAACGGCGGGATCGATGTCCCGTGGACCTTGCTCTTGCCCGTCTCGGGGTCGGTTTCACGGGTGACACCGACGTCGAGCACGGCCGCGCCCGGCTTCACGTCCGCAGGCTTGACGATGTGCTTGGCACCCGCCGCGCCGACAATCACGTCCGCCTGCCGCAGCAGCTCCGAGAGGTTCTTGGTGCCGGTGTGCGTGAGCGTCACGGTGGCGTTCACGGCCCGCCGCGTGAGCAGCAGTCCGATCGAGCGGCCGATGGTGACCCCGCGGCCGACCACCACGACGTGCTTGCCGGCGAGGCTGTAGCCGTTGCGCTGCAGGAGCTCGATGACGCCGCGCGGCGTGCATGGCAGCGGCGAGGTGATCTCTCCGTTGACGTTGAGCACCAGCCGGCCCAGGTTGGTCGGGTGCAGGCCGTCGGCATCCTTGGCGGGGTCGATACGCTCGAGGATGGCGTCGGTGTCCAGGTGCTTGGGCAGTGGCAGCTGCACGATGTAACCGTGGCAGGCGGGGTCCGCATTGAGTTCGTCGATGAGGTCCTCGACCTGCGCCTGGGTGGCGTCCGCCGGAAGCTCACGCTGGATCGAGTTCATCCCGATCTCCACGGACTGCTTGTGCTTCATGGACACGTAAAGCTGCGAAGCAGGGTCCGCACCGACGAGCACAGTGGCAATGCCCGGAGTTACGCCGCGGGCCCTCAGGGCAGCTACACGCTCAGTCAGCTCAGACTTGATGGCGGCAGCGGCGGCCTTGCCGTCAAGGATCTTCGCGGTCTGCGCCATGGACGGGTTCACCACTGCTCGTGCTGCGGGTACAGCGGGAAGTCAGCGGCGAGCTTGTCGACGCGGGCCTGCAATGCTTCGACGTCGGTAGCGGAACCGGCCTTCAACGCCGAAGCGATGATCTCGGCAACCTCGGCGAACTCGGTGGCTCCGAAGCCGCGGGTAGCCAGGGCCGGGGTACCGATGCGCAGGCCCGAGGTGACCATCGGCGGGCGGGGGTCGAACGGAACGGCGTTGCGGTTGACGGTGATGCCCACGGAGTGAAGGAGGTCTTCGGCCTGCTGGCCGTCCAGCTGCGAGTTGCGCAGGTCCACGAGGACCAGGTGCACGTCGGTGCCGCCGGTCAGAACGGAAACACCAGCTTCAGCGACGTCGGCCTGGTTGAGGCGATCGGCGATGATCTTGGCGCCTTCGAGGACGCGCTCCTGCCGCTCCTTGAACTCCTCGCCGGCGGCGATCTTGAAGGCAACGGCCTTGGCGGCGATCACGTGCATGAGCGGGCCGCCCTGCTGGCCGGGAACACGTTGGAGTTAAGCTTCTTGGCCCATTCCTGCTTGGCGAGGATCACGCCGGAACGGGGCCGGCCAGCGTCTTGTGCACCGTGGAGGTGACGACGTCGGAGTGCGGCACCGGGCTCGGGTGCAGGCCTGCTGCGACGAGGCCCGCGAAGTGGGCCATGTCCGTCCAGAGGAGCGCGCCAACCTCGTCGGCGATGGAACGGAAGGCTGCGAAATCGAGGTGGCGCGGGTAAGCGGACCAGCCGGCGATGATGACCTGGGGCTTCTCGGCAATGGCTTGTTCGCGGAGCTTGTCCATGTCCACGCGGAAGCTGTCTTCTTCAACCTGGTAGGCAGCCACGTTGTAGAGCTTCCCGGAGAAGTTGAGCTTCATGCCGTGGGTCAGGTGGCCGCCGTGGGCAAGGGAAAGGCCGAGGATCTTGTCACCTGGAGTGATCATGGCGGACAGGGCTGCGGCGTTGGCCTGCGCACCGGAGTGCGGCTGGACGTTGGCGTACTCGGCGCCGAAGAGCGCCTTCACGCGGTCGATGGCCAGTTGCTCGGCGACGTCCACGTATTCGCAACCACCGTAGTAGCGGCGGCCCGGGTAGCCTTCGGCGTACTTGTTGGTCAGGACGGAGCCCTGGGCTTCCATGACGGCGCGGGGCGCAAAGTTCTCGGAAGCGATCATTTCCAGGGTGCCGCGCTGGCGGCCGAGTTCCTGTTCCAGAACTGCTGCGATCTCGGGGTCGAGCTCGGCAAGCGGCTGGTTGCTGATGGTCGCGGAGGTGATGGTGGTGGTGGTCACGAAGATCTCCTGGATAGGCAACGGGTATTTCTACAGGTCAGGCTACCGGCTGGGTTTTTTCCATGCCTTTGATTACGGGGCATGGCACAGCGACAGTAAAACGTGACCCTCGGCCCAGGCGTACGATCCGTGGTCTTCAAAATGCCGCTCCCTGGTGGTGCACCACCCAACGCCAGTCGCGACGACTTAAACAGTACAACAGGTGCGCAACGGTAGGCTTTAGTTGTGACTGACTCCACCCTGCCTACGTCTTTTGTTGTAACCCTGTCCTGCCCGGACCGGCCCGGAATTGTGCACGCCGTTGCGGGGGCTTTGTTGGAGGCCGGCTGCAACATCGCAGATTCCCAGCAATACGGCAGCCCCAGCACGGGAAACTTCTTCATGCGGGTGGAAGCCACAACGTCTTCGAGCCAGGCTGAACTGAGTGCGGCGCTGGCCCGGTGGCCGAAGAATTCGGCATGAAGTGGCAAATCAACCCGGTGGGCCAGAAGGTCCGTACCCTGATCCTGGGTTCAAAGGACGCACACTGCCTCAACGACCTGCTCTTCCAGCAACGCTCAGGAACCCTCCCCATCGAGGTGCCGGCCATCGTCTCCAACCACCGGGACCTCGAAGGCCTGGCGGAGTTCTATGGGATCCCCTTCCACCACATCCCGGTCACCCCGGACACCAAGGCGCAGGCCGAGGCGAAGCTGCTCGCACTCATCCATGAGCACGGCATCGAGCTGACCGTCCTGGCGCGCTACATGCAAGTACTCTCCAACGAGCTCTGCTCCGAGCTCAACGGCAAGGCCATCAACATCCATCACTCCTTCCTGCCGTCCTTCAAGGGGGCCAAGCCCTACCACCAGGCGCATGCCCGGGGCGTGAAGATCATCGGGCCACTGCGCACTACGTCACGGCGGACCTCGACGAGGGTCCGATCATCGAGCAGGAAGTCATCCGGGTGGACCACGCACGCACGGCCGAGCAATTCGTGCAGATGGGCCGCGACGTCGAGGGCCGCACGCTGGCACAGGCTGTGCAGTGGCACGCAGAGCACCGCGTCCTGCTCGACGGCACCCGCACAGTGGTGTTCAACTAGGCGCCCCACCCAACCAGCTCCCCACCCAACTAGGCGCCCCACCCAACTGACTCGCAGTTGTTGTCGTTTAGAGGCCTCATAACGACACCTACTGCTAGTTAGTTGGGTGTTCTACGCTGGGTCCATGGACGGGACCCGAAGGGCCTTCAGCGACGAAGCCGACTATCACGAGGCGAACCTGGCCGTCTACTACGACCGGCAGGCCGGCATCCAGAACACCCGCGCCATGACCCCGCGTCGGACGGAATGCCGCGACTGGTTTATCCGCCTGCTCAAGGAAGAACACAGGCACTCGCTGTTCGAACTAGGCTGCGGCACAGGCGTCGAAGGCTTGGAATTCGTGCGGGCCGGATTGCACTACACCGGCGTCGACCTGTCCGAGGAGAGCATCCACGTTGCCCGTGCCAAAGGGCTCGACGCCAGCGTTGCCAGCGGCCGGTCCCTGCCGTTCGCCGATGCTACTTTCCCGGCCGTGTGGACTATGAGCACCCTCCTGCACGTGCCCAACGTGGTAATCCACGACGTCGTCAGTGAACTCGTGCGGGTCAGCGCGGCTGGCGCGCCAATCGCCGTCGGACTCTGGTCCGGTGACGATGAGGAAGTCCTCAACCCCGAGGACGAAGACGAGCCGCGGCGGTTCTTCAGCCGGCGGAGCGATGACACCCTGCACCGCATCTTTGGCGCGCACGGCGACGTCGAGCGCTTTGAGACCTGGCCCGAGGGCACAGGAGTCGAGTCGGGACCCGGCGCCGGGAACTGGACGCAGCATTACCAGTTCCTGGTCCTCCGGACTCCTTCGCTTGGGCCCACGCCGCCAGGGTTCCCTGGCCGAGCGAAGCGAGGTTAGGGAGGCGGTGGGGATTAGGCTTGCCCCATGGCTCCCATTTACACGTTCGCCGGGGATACCCCGGCCATCCATGGCACCGCCTTCGTGGCACCCACGGCTTCCATCATCGGCAAGGCAACCCTCGGCGCGGACTCCAGCGCCTTCTATGGTGTGTCAGTCCGTGCCGACACCGCCGCCATCAGCGTCGGTGCCGGCTCGAACCTCCAGGACAATGTGGTCCTGCACGCCGACCCGGCTTCCCCTGCACCGTCGGCGAGCGCGTCAGTGTCGGCCACAGCGCCGTCGTCCACGGATGCACCGTTGAGGACGACTGCCTCATCGGCATGAGCGCCACCATCCTGAACGGAGCCGTGATCGGTACGGGTTCGCTGGTGGCCGCGGGCGCCGTCGTGCTTGAGGGAACTGTCATCCCGCCGCGTTCCTTGGTTGCGGGCGTGCCTGCCAAGGTGCGACGCGAACTGAGCGAAGAAGAGCTCGACGGCGTGAAGCGCAACGCAGCGCACTACCAGGAGCTAGCGGCGGCGCACCGCGGGATGCACGCGCAGGGTTAGTCCAGGCTGATCGGCCCAGCTCGTCCAACAGGTCACCGGGACCGGGGTTGCCTGCCACGGACGAACCACCGAGGTGGTTCACCACGCCCCACACAGCGTTCAGCCTGTGGTGACGGCGCCTTCGGCCCAGCCTGCGGTGAACGAGACGTCGTCGCCCGCAAGGAAGATGCCTCGCTGGCTCTCCGGCAGCTTGTCCTGCTTGAAGTGCGTGAACAGGCGCTGCTGGTAGCGGTAGTGCCCTGGCAGGTTGGCCTTGAAGGCACCCATGAAGTTGGGGTCGGCCTCCCAGGAAACGGTGATGGGCTGTCCCACGATGTGGCTCGCGATGTCCACACCCGGGTAGATCTGCTCGAGCGAGTGCAGCATGAGCCTGACGCGTTCCTCGGCGCTGAGCGAGAGCCACTTCAGGGCGTCGTCGTTCCACGTATAGGAGAGCAGGATGACGGCAGGCTTGTCCGGGCCGTCGTCGAGCAGGTACGTCGCCCGGTTGAGCCGGTCGGTCAGCGTCATGGACAACACTTCGCGGCCCGTTTCGGGGTCGATGTCCTTCCAGAACGGCCGGTCCACCATGACGAAGGTCTTGGACGACTGCATGTAGTGCGAGCGTTCGATCGCGGTCCACAGTTCCGAGGGGAACAGCGATTCCTGGGTGTGGATGCGCGTGGACAGCAGCCAGGACTGGCAGGTGGTCACGACGGCGGAGTACCCGGTTTCGCGGCCCCAACGCTCGCGCACCATGAGGTCGCCGTCCGCTCCGCGCTCAATGCGGTCCACGGCCCCGCGAGGGGAACCGGAATGCAACGATGCGAGCGAGGTGCCCTCGGGCCAGTGGGCCATGCCCGACGGCGCGTGGTGCCACAGTGCCTCGGGGAGCCGTTGCGCTCCCCCCGTGATGAGGCGGTGCTGGTCATCGGCGTCGGTGTAGACGACGCGCAGGATTTCGAGGATGGAGTTGGGGAAGTCGGTGTCCCAGCCACCCGTGCCGAAACCTACTTGGCCGAAGGCCTCGCGGTGCGCGAATCCGGCCTCCTTGAAGGACGTGCTTGCGGCGATGAATCCGTAGAAGGTCTGTTCGTCCAGGAGAGGGAGCAGCCCGTTCCATAGCTCCTTGATGCGCTTGGTGTCGCGGGCCCGGATCGCCTCCTGCATTTCCTGGAACGCGGCGCCGTCATTCACTGCTGCCTTCCAGGCTGCGGCAACCTCGTGGAAGAACTCCGGCAGCTCAGCCGACGTGGCGGCGTAGTGCTTCTGTCCGGCCAACTCGATCACGGTGCTCGATGTTGCCGGGCAAGCGGGTTGGGGAATTCCTGGGTGTCCAGGCCGAGGAGTTCCACGTAGTGGTAGAACGCCTTTCCGGACACCGGGAAGCGCATGCCACCGAGGTCTGCCACCACTCCGGGAGCGGACGGGAAGCTCGCGGTGCGCAACCGCCCGCCGATTTGGTCGGCCTCGTAGACCACGGGGCGCAGCCCGAGCTTCATGAGCTCGTAGGCCGTGACGAGTCCCGAAAGGCCCGCACCGATCACCGCGACCTCTGTGCCGTACAGTTCCGGCGGAATAACCGCCAGCCCGTCGGGGTGGGCCAGGTAGTGGTCGTAGCTGAACGGGAAGTCCGGGTTCAGCATGGTGATGGGAGCGTCGGCCGGCGTTGCTTGGGAAATTCCGGCATCCCCCGCGCGGGGTGTGGGTTCCGTGGGCAATTCGGTGGCGATGGTCATGAAAGTTCTGCCTTCACAGTTTCCGGGTCGGCGACCCTGGCGGATAGTTCACGGTATTCCTGTTCGGTCAGGGCCGCTACCTTGGAGTTCCGGCGTCCATAGCCGAAGTAGAGGGCGATCCCCACGAGCATCCAGCCACCGAACACCACCCAGGTGTCGGCACCCAGGTTGGCCATGAGGTAGGCACACATGAGGGTGCCGAGGACGGGGGTGATCGGGTAGAGCGGTACGCGGAAGCTGCGCTTGAGCTCCGGGCGGTTGCGCCGCAGGTAGATGACGGCGACGTTGACCAGCGCGAACGCGAAGAGGGTGCCGATGCTGGTGGCGTCGGCCAGCGCGCCGAGCGGGACAAGTCCCGCGGTGAGTGCGACGGCGGTGCCCACGATGAGCGTTCCGGCCACCGGAGTGCCGGTGCGCGGGGAGATCCGTCCGAAGACCTCAGGGACCAGCCCGTCGCGGGACATGGAGAGCAGGATGCGGGTCTGGCCGTAGAGCACGGTCAGGACGATGCTGGCGATGGCGAGCACGGCACCGATGGAGAAGACGAGCGCGATCCAGGGTTGGTGGGTGGTTTCCTCGAGGATCTGGACCAGGGCTGCCTCAGTGCCGCCGAACCATTCCCAGGGCCGGGCACCGATAGCGGCCACGGCAACCAGGACGTAGATGCTGGTCACGATCACCATGGAGAGCAGGATGGCCCGGGGCAGGTCTCGCTTGGGATTGCGGGCTTCCTCGCCTGCGGTGGAAGCGGCGTCGAAACCGATGTAGGAGAAGAACACCCGGGATGCTGCGGCCGAAACGCCTGCGGCCCCCATCGGCATGAGAGGTTCGAAGTTGCCGGCGTTGAACGCGGTGAACGCAACGGCGCAGAAGAACAGCAGGATGACAATCTTGATGGTCACGATCACGGTGTTGATCCAGGCGCTTTCCTTGGCGCCGCGCACCAGCAGGACCATGGCGAGGACCACGATCAGCATGGCCGGCACGTTGACCACGCCGCCGCTGCCCGGTGGCTGGGACATCGCGTCCGGCAGGAACTGCCCGAACGCGGCAAGTGTTTCGTTCACGTATTGCCCTGCGCCGACGGCCACGGCAGCTACGGAGACCGCGTATTCGAGGACGAGGCACCAACCACAGATCCAGGCCATGCCCTCGCCCATCGTGGCATAGGAGTAGGAATAGCTGGACCCGGCGACGGGCACGAGGCCTGCCATTTCGGCGTAGGACACGGCCGAGAACAGGGCGGCCAGCCCAGCGACCACGAAGGAAATCCAGACCGCGGGTCCGGCCAGCGGCACGGATTCACCCAGGATCACCAGGATGCCGGTTCCCAGGGTCGCGCCGACGCTGATCATCGTCAGCTGGAGGACGCCGAAGCTGCGGACCAGCGGCGTACCGCTTTCGCTGCTTCCTGCTTCGCTGACCATTTGCCCGATCGGCTTGCGGCGCAGGAGCTGCGAACCGAGCCCCGGGCGGCGGGCGGCATTGCCTGCATCCGCATTCGTGGCGTGCGTTGGCTTGGTCTGGGTGGAGGTAGGCACAGTCACCGTTGACGTCCCTTCAGAGTAGTTGGCGGTTTCCCCTGACAACCGTAAGCCTGTGAGCCAGCTCTCACGGCGGTGCAAAATGACCTATAGTGATCAACCATGAGACGTATTGCACAATCAGAAACGACGCCGGAAACGGCGCTTTCCGGGCGGGTCAGCGTTGATCTGTCTGCGATTTCAGACAACATCAAGGCCCTCAAAAGGCGCACCGCCGCGCCGCATTTCATGGCCGTGGTCAAGGGGAACGGCTACGGTCACGGCCTCGTCGACGTGGCCCGCACGGCGGTGGGGGCAGGGGCTGATTGGCTCGGAACGGCCCAATTGAGCGAAGCCATCACCTTGCGTCAGGCGGGCATCACCGTGCCGGTCCTGTCGTGGCTGTATCTGGCATCCCAGACCAGCGCGACCATCCGTGAGGCGCTCGAGTACGACGTCGACGTTTCGCTTGGGAGCGTCGGTCAACTTGAGGTCCTGGCCGGGATCGCGGAACAATTGGGCCGCCCCGCCGTCGTGCACCTGGAGCTGGACAGCGGACTCAGCCGCGGCGGCGCGCGCAAGGAAGACTGGCCCGAACTCGTGGCCCGGGCACGCATGGCGGAGCAGGACGGCACGGTGCTTGTCCGCGGCATCTGGACCCACTTGGCCTGGGCCGACGTTCCCGCCCACCCGGCAACGCCGCGGCCGTCGCGGAGTTCGAAGACGCGGTTGGCGAAGCCCGCGCTGCCGGACTTGACCCGCAGCTGCGGCACGTGTCGAGCTCGGCCAACATCCTGGACCGGCCCGAATTCCACTTCGACATGGTCCGCGCCGGACTGGCGATTTACGGCTTGGCCCCAGCGGACCACCTGGATCCCGCGGACTTCGGACTCCGCCCCGCTTTGGGCGTCACCGCGCCGCTCGTCATGGTCAAGAAAGTCCCGGCGGGGACTGGCGTCAGCTACGAACACCGGGCCATCACGCACGAGCCGCGCTATCTCGGCCTCATCCCCCTCGGCTACGCCGATGGTATCCCCAAGGGCATCAGCGGCCGGAGCCTGGTCCAGATCGCCGGCCGGAGGGTCCCGGTGATCGGCAAGGTGTGCATGGACCAGTTCATGGTGGACCTCGGCCCGGACGCGTCCGGAATCGAGGTCGGAGACACAGCGGTTTTGTTCGGTGATCCCGCAGGAGGGCCGCGAGCGCCGACGATTGGGGCGCCGCCATCGGAAGCCACGGCGACGAGATCATCAACCGGATCGCACCGCGGCTCCCCCGCGTGTATGAGTCCAGCGCCTACGAGTGCCCGATTACCAGGAGGCACCGAGCGATGTCGCCTGAGCCGACCCCGGCCGCCTGAGTTTCGTCACGCTTGCGCAGTTTCTGAAGCAGCTGCCGCCGGAGTTGGAGATACTCCACGACGGCGGCAGCGGCGGGGAGCTGCTGCGCTGGGTTGAACCCAGCGAACTGGACGACCCCACCCCGTACCTGCCGGACGGGGAGTTCCTGCTGACCGCGGGGCTCCCTTTCCTGGGGGACGGCGGGTCCAGCGAGAACGTCGATGCTTACGTGAAGCGGCTGGTGGGGCCAAGGTGGCGGCGCTGGGCTTCGGGATCAGGCCGTATTTCGACGCCGTCCCGTCCGAGCTGCTGAAAGCGTGCCGCCGGCACAAGCTCACCTTGATCGAGATTCCCGAGTCCATCCCGTTCGCAGCGATCGGCTTAGAGTTCTCCCAGCTCCTGGAGTCGGACAATGCGAAGGTCTTCCGCCAGCTCGCGGACACCAACCGGCAACTCATGCGGGCGGTCCTCTCCCCTCGGCCTGAACACGAGCTGCTCGCCGCTTTGGTCCAGAAGGTGCCCGTCTGGGCACTTCTGGTCGGAGCGGACGGGCGGGTACGTGCGCGCGCCCACGCGGCCGGCGGCAGCACCGGCGTCGAGCATTCACTGCTGGAGCCCATGCTGGAACGGCTCCTTTCGGGCAGCGGGCCGCGAGTCGAGATGGACGGCTTTGAGCAGCCGGGATCGGAGAGGGTCTTTGGCCACCCGCTGCGGAGCACCAAGGACGCCAACCTCGGCGCCCTGATCCTGGGCTCGGACGCTGCGCTGACTCCCGCCCAGAACAGCGTGGTGCAGTCGGTGGTGGGGTTGCTGGAGTTGCTGGTCCGCCAACGGACCAGCGGCTCGCTCGCCCCGAGCCAATTGGCGACGGCGTTGCTGCTGCACCCCGAAAGCCTCGCCAGCGGCGGGACCCGGCACGTCAACGGGCTCAAGGACCTCCTCGCCCAGAGCCTGTCTTCCACCAGATCCGCTCCCCTGCGCGTGGTCCAGGGCATCAAGGTGGACTCCCCCGAATGGCCCGCCGGCGACAGCCCGGTGCGTGAGCTCTTGCAGTGGCGGCGCCTTTTCGACACCAAACTGGTGGAAATCACCGAGTACGGATTCGCCGCGATCACTCGCTTGAAGGTGGACGACGCGCTCCTGGCGGACGTAGAAAAGCTGGGCTGGCGGCTCGTCATCGGAGACCCGACCGAACTGACAGGCCTCGCCGCAGCGCACCAGCGGGTGACCTCGCTACGTTCACGGGTCCAGTCCAGCGGACGGAGCGCCCGCGTCGACGAGGTGACGTGGTCGGTCACCGGGCTCCTCGGCCGCGAGGCCGGGTCGATGCTGGCCGCGAGGCTTCTTGAACCGGTGCTTGCCTTGGAAGCCGACAAGCGCGATCCCCTCTTGGCAGTGCTCCGGGGCTGGCTAAGCGAAAACGGCAGCTGGGACGCCTCTGCCAAGCTGCTGGGGTTGCACCGCAACAGCGTGCGCCGCCAGATCGGGCTGCTCGCCGAACTGCTCGATACGGACCTGAACCAGGCCCAAGTGCGCGCCGAGCTTTGGATCGCGCTGCAGTACGCGGACGGTTTGGCGGGCGGAGGGGATGCCTAGTCCCGGGCACTTTCTGACTGCGGCACCGTCTACGTGTCGTGCTGCTTAAAACACGTAGACGGAGCCGCCGGCACACGGAGAAACGTCGATTTTGCACGTATTTTGCCGGGTTTCACCACTTAATTTCGCCGTTTGACCACTGAGACGCGGTTTTCGCGGCCTAGCATTCGAGTGCCGGCTACACGGGATCCGCCAGTAGCTCAAATCGAAGTGGAGGAACGAAATGCTCACTACGACCGCCTTGAATGCAAGCAGCACCATGGCAACGGCACGAACCAAGATTGACGAAATGATTGTTCGCTACGATGGCTGGTTTCTGGTGGTTCTCGCCGTCCTGATGGTGCTTGCTTTTGCAATGCTCGCAGCGATGGCCGTCTGGTGTTTGACGCAAGGACGAGGCCGCTTTACTGGCAATTGGAGTTGGAGCCAATGGGGCGTCTCTGTGTGGGTTGAATGCAGGTAACTCCCAGCAAGCCAGCCGTCGTGGTGGCACTGACAACGTGCCACCACGACCAGAGCATCGGAATCACGCCTCATGACTCTCAGTGTTGCCAACGTCAACTACGCCTATAACTCCAGAACCCAAGTGCTTCATGATGTCTCGTTCACGATCGCCGAGGACCAGATCATGGGCCTCATCGGTCCCAACGGATCTGGGAAGTCCACCCTGATAAAGGTCATCCTGGATCTGCTCCAACTTCAAAGCGGCCGCGTCCGCATCGGACCTGACAGCAGTCAGAGCCGCAGCGCCAAGATGTCTTCGATCTACTTGTCGAGCAATGATTACCTCCCTGAGTTCCTCACGGGGGAGGAATACGTGCGTTTCATGCACGGGCTCTATGGAGAATCCATGGATCACGCGGCACTGAGGACGCAATTCGCCAGGTACTCCATGCGCGACAGGCACCGCGACTTGATCGAGGACTACTCACACGGCATGAGGAAGAAGCTGCAACTTATCGCGGCGTTCATGCTCCGGCGAAGGTTTACCGTCATCGATGAGACCCTCAATGGCGTCGACATCGACGCCATCAACCTCTTCGAGCGAGATATCCGACAACTTGCCACAGAAGGCCGATCGGTTCTGCTGTGCAGTCATGACTTCACCATGTTGGAGCACGTCGCTGACGAGCTTGCGTTTCTCATCCAAGGGCCCTGGTGGTTCAGGCTCCCGTCCGGAAAATTATCGAAGATCACGGAACGATAGCTGACCTTGCCAACGAATTCATCCAGGCAATGGAGCCATCTTAAATGCGCTTCAAAAGCGTAGTTCTCCTGTCTCGATTGTTCTGGCTCTTCATCGTGAGGCGCGTCTTGGGACGAGGCCTGTTGGCCAGCCCGGCTGCTCGGCTTTCTACCATATTCCTGCTCGTTCTCGCGTTCGCGGGATTCAACGTGTTGAGCTATGTGGTCATCCGTCAGTATCTCGGTGGAACCGGCCTGCTTGAGCCGGTTCTTCAAGTGGCCAACGCATCGGTCGGATTTTGGGTACTTATTGCGTACACACTGATCCGGGTGCTGTTCATGAAGGCAGATGAGCTTCTAAAGCTCTCCTTCAATCTGCCCGTGACCAACAAGGAAAGGACGATGGCGTTTGCGCTCTTTGAGTCATCCCTCGTTCTCCTTATGACCGTGTTCGTTTTCGGTGCTTTCTCCATTTCAACCGTGTTGATCGAGGGTCCTGATTACATTCCGAGGGTTCTGGCATCCATCTGGTTCCCCGCTATTTCAACCTACTTGCTTCTGAGCCTCGGCTACTACCTGCTTGAGCGTGCTCTGCAGGCCCTCCGGATCGCCCGACTTCGCAGTCTGATAGTCCCGATGGTGCTGGCTTTCGGGCTGGCGGTGGCGTTTCCTCAAACCAACGAGCAGAGCAGCCAGATCGCCGAAAGCTACGTATTGGGGCGCGACTACTTTGCACCTGCATTGCTCTACGCGAAACTGCAGGAAGCCGTTGGGCTCTGGTTATCCATTTTAATCCTCCTTGCGACATCGGCGGCAGTAATTCCGGCAATCGTCGCCATCGCACCCAGGAACTACGTCCCGATGCGTCGCTTCTTCGTCTTTCTGCCTTCACGCTTGGCAGATCGCACGTTCGGCGTTTACATTCTGGTCTTGTTTCGAAGTTTCGAAACGATGGTGGCTATCTCTTTTATCATCATTTATTCAGTCTTCGCCTGGCTCGAGCATTTGGTGTTCCCACCCTACGTCCTCGCTCTCATAACATTTCAGGGAGTCTATGCATTTTCAAACTCGGAGCCCCTGCGGCGCATGGTCACTTATCCGGGCCGCACCGTTGCGAACTACTTACGCCTCGTCGGCTCGCAAGGCGTCCTCTTGATGGTTGTGGGCATTCCAGTCATCACGATTTCCTTGTCGCAAGGAATTACCTTCGAAGCGTGCCTGCCGGTGCTTGGATTGTGTTTGAGCAACATTCTCATATCAACCCTAGTTGGCATCGCTTTCCCTCCTGAGAAGGGAAACCCATTCACTGTCATCATGGGGGTCCTGCTCACGGTGATAGTCGTCATGATTGTGGCGCTCGGCTTGAACGTCTTTAACTTTGATCCAATGATCAGTGCGGGAATTTTCACCGCGCTTAACATGCTCGTCGTCTTTTACAGCATCCTGGGTATGCGGAGAATGGAAAGGATTGCACGCCATGAAGTGGTTGCTTAGATCCATCGTCGGGATGACAGTCTCTTTTGTTGTCACCATGATCGTCGTTGTCGCAAGTTTCATCACCACGATGTTCTCGGCGTCAGAAATAGGAGTCAGGAAATCTGGCCTGTTCGGCGCGCTCTTCTTCGAGCCCCATGCAAAGCCCGACGGGGCGACCGCGTTGGAAATCGGGGTGTCGAACGGCGCGCGCATCGCTTTTGTCTTCGCGGCATCGCTGGTCTTTTATGTTGCCGTTGCATCAGTCCTGGAACGGCTAAAGCTCCACAAGAAGCGACTCCTACAAGCGAACCAGGATTGACTGTTCGAAAGTTCGCCCTCCGGGATGTCACTGCCGGGCTGATAGCCAAGCAACTCATATGGTCATGTAGCTTGCCTTTTGCCGCCGCGGCTCTCGACTTCACGGCGTGCACCTTCCTGGCCGCCATGACCACTGACCCGATACTTTTCCGGGCTGGCCTGTGGCTTCTTGTGCATGTGCTGTGCCTGCTGTGCGGATTTCTGGTGCATGAGTGGTCTCACGTTGCGGGCATGAGGCTGTTTCACGGGATTTCCGACGTCGTAGTTTCTTCCGGCATCCTTCGCTTCTCCGTCATTCCCGTCGGGCATCTCTACGGGTGGCAGATCGCAATCGTGGCGATACTCGGTCCGGGTGGATCATGCTTGGTGGGGGCGCTGGTTGCACTACTGGCACCCGGTTCATTCCTGCAGTACTGGTTCCTGTTGCATGCAGTCTTTCTTCTGCCATTCTTTGGCGACGGACGCAGCCTCATTCTCGGAATCCGTGCTTGGCTCGGCCGGTTGGCTTACGCGCGCCCGTAGTCAACCGCTGAGCTACTCATCCACCCCATGCATTCGCGGCCTCAACCTTTCGGAGCAGAACCTTCCCACTCCCGGTACAGCTCCGGGCGGCGTTCGCGCAGGTAGGGCACCTGTTCCCGGGCTTCGTTGACGCGCTCCGTGGAGATCTCGGCGAACAGCAAGGCCGCACCGTCCCCGGCCGCAGCGAGCAACGAACCGTCCGGACCCGCGACCACGCTCCCGCCGAGGAAGTCGCAGCCGTCCTCGTGGCCGCTGTGGTTCGCGTAGGCAACGTTGAGTTGGCTCTCCAGTGCCCGGGCCCGGATCAGGACCTGCGGTACCGTTTCGAATCCGGCGGAAAGGGCGGTGGGGACCAGCAGAAGCTCGGCGCCCCGCGTGGCCGCGGCGCGGACGCTTTCGGGAAACTCGACGTCGTAGCAAATCAGCAGCGAGGTTTTGATCCCGTTGAAGTCCACGACGCCGGGAGCTGCTTGGGCGGCTGAGAACGCCTTTCGCTCCTCCTCGCCGAAGAGGTGCACTTTGCCATAGTCCAGGAGCACGGTTCCGTGGGCGTCCAGGAGAGTGGCGGAGATATGCCAGCCGCCATCGGCAGCTGGTGCGGGAAGGCTGTAGACCAGTCCGATTCCGTGCGTGCGGGCGATGTCCGCAAGGCGTTCCCGGATGCTTGGAAGCGTTGCGAAATCCAGCTCCGCGTGGAGCCGCAACGGAGCGTACCCCACCGGGAAGAGCTCGGGGGTCAGCAACAAGGCGGCCCGGCCGCGGCAGCGCGTTGTGCCGCCGCATCGACCGTCTTCAGATTGGCGTCGATGTCCAGGACAACAGCGTTGGCCTGCAGAACGGACAGCAGCATCATTACCACCTCAATAGCACCTTGCATCCCCGTCAGGCGTTCATGGGAGGCACGCCCGGGATCACTCGTCCTTCCAGCCTAGCCAGCAGAAGGCTCGCCACCCGGGACAAAAGGACCTGTGGGCAGCCCGCCGGGGATGGTTCGTACAAAACCGGGCATCGTTCATGATGACGATGCAACTTCACACCATTGCGTTAACTTCTTGACTGCAACTGTGATTTGAGGCACGCTTCATGTCATGCCCGCAACATCCAGCTCGACGAAGAGCCACCGCAAGAACCCCGGCTCGCAATCAGCGCTGCGCCACCTGAACCAGCAGCGGCTCATCGAATGCCTGCTGAGCGGCCCCTCCACCCAGGCCGAACTCGCCCGGCAGACCGGCCTTTCCACGGCAACGGTGTCCAACATCGTCAAGATCATGCAGGACGCGGGGCTCGTCTCCACCGAACCGATCACAAGCTCCGGACGACGGGCACTGAACGTCAGGCTCAACAGCAACGGCGCGGTGGCCGTCGGGATCGATTTTGGCCGGCGCCACCTGCGGGTGGTCCTGGCCTCGCTGGGCTATCACATCATCGTCGAGGAAACGGTCACGCTCCCCCTTGGCCACCACGCCGAACAGGGCATCAGCGCCGCCGTCGCACTCCTCAACAAGCTCCTGCTCGAGAGCGGGGTGGACCGAAGTGCGGTGGTTGGCGCGGGGGCCGGCATAGCGGGCCCATCGACCGCCGTTCCGGCACCGTGGCGCAGGGCGCCATCCTGCCCGAATGGGTGGGGATCCAGATTCTCGAACGGCTGGAGGAAGCCCTCGATCTTCCCGTATACGTTGACAACGACGCCAATCTGGGCGCCCTCTCCGAGGTCACCTGGGGGCCCCATAGCGGGATCAGCAACCTCATGTTCCTCAAGATCGGTTCCGGCATCGGAGCGGGCCTCATCATCAACGGTGCGCCCTACTACGGGGCAGTGGGAATCACAGGAGAAATCGGCCATGCGACCATCCACGAATACGGCGCGATCTGCCGCTGCGGCAACCGGGGCTGCCTGGAAACGATGGCTTCCACCACCACCATGATCGAGCTGCTCGGGAAGGGCTCAGGGCTCCATCTCGAACCCGAGGACATTGTCCGCAACGCCCTGGCGAGGGATCCGGCGACCCTTCGCGTAGTGGACGACGCCGGACTCGCGGTGGGCGCGCGCTGGGCAATGTGGCGAATCTCATAAACCCGGAAGTCATCGTGGTGGGCGGCCCTCTGGCCGGCCTCGGCGACATCCTCCTGGACCCGATCCGGCGGGCCTCGTCCGCCATGCAGTGCCCGTAATCGGCGAGACAACGCACCTCGCGATGTCTTCGCTCGGCGCCCGGGCGGAGGCCCTGGGGGCGGCCGCTTTGGTGTTCCAGCACGCCGGAATTAAGCAGTCCTAAACATTTCGTTACCACGCTGTTATCGCCGTCTTGCGTTAAAGTCTTGACGACAAGCGGTGTGATCCAGTTTACTTTCTCATCAGATAGGCTCGCCATCCCCGAGCCGACAACGACGTCAAACATTGGAGGCGCGAGGGTATGTCGACCCCCATAACGCACCAGGATCCGGTTCTCCTCGAGATGCGGTCCATCACCAAGGAGTTCCCCGGCGTGAAGGCGCTCTCGGACGTGAGCCTCCGGGTCAAGGTGGGCGAAATCCATGCGATCTGCGGCGAAAACGGTGCAGGAAAGTCCACGTTGATGAAGGTGCTCTCCGGGGTTTACCCCTACGGCAGCTACGACGGCGACATCGTGTACCAGGCGGAAGTCCAGCAGTTCAAGGACATCCGGGCCAGCGAACATGCGGGAATCGTGATCATCCACCAGGAACTGGCACTGATCCCCGAGCTGTCCATCATGGAAAACATCTTCCTCGGCAACGAACCCGTCCGGCGCGGCATCATCGACTGGGCCGAGGCACGCAAGCGGTCAATCGAACTCCTCGCACGGGTCGGCTTGCGCGAAGACCCGGATACCCCCATCAAGGAAATCGGCGTCGGCAAGCAGCAACTGGTGGAAATCGCCAAGGCGCTGAACAAGTCCGTCAAGCTGCTCATCCTCGACGAGCCCACGGCAGCCCTGAACGAATCGGACTCCCAGCACTTGCTGGACCTGATCCTTGGCCTCAAGGGCCGGGCATCACGTCCATCATCATTTCCCACAAGCTCAACGAGATCGAGCAGATCGCGGACGAGATCACCATCATCCGCGATGGCAAGTCCATCGAGACGCTCAACGTCGTGGAAGACGGCGTCGACGAGGACCGGATCATCAAGGGCATGGTCGGGCGGACGCTCGAGTCCCGCTTCCCGGACCACACGCCGAAGATCGGCGAGGTGTTCTTCGAAGTCAAGGATTGGACGGTCGGGCATCCCCAGATCCAGGACCGCCTGGTCTGCAAGAACTCCAGCTTCCATGTGCGCCGGGGTGAAATCGTCGGCTTTGCCGGCCTGATGGGCGCCGGGCGCACCGAGCTTGCCCGCTCCGTCTTCGGCCACTCCTACGGCCGGTTCATCTCGGGGCAGGTGTACAAGGACGGCAAACCGATCACCATGCGCAGCGTCCGCCAAGCGATCGACGCCGGTCTCGGCTACGTCACGGAGGACCGCAAGAGCCTGGGACTGAACCTCCTGGACGACATCAAGACCACCACGGTGTCTGCCAACTTGAAGAAGATCAGCCGGGGAATCGTTGTGGACACCAACAAGGAATTCATGGTGGCCGAGCAATACCGGAAGTCGCTGCGCACCAAAACGCCGTCGGTGGAGGAAGGCGTATCGAAGCTTTCCGGCGGAAACCAACAAAAGGTTGTTCTCGCCAAATGGATGTTCACTGATCCGGACCTTCTCATCCTGGATGAACCCACCCGCGGAATCGACGTCGGGCCAAGTACGAGATCTACGGAATCATCCAGCAGCTGGCAAACCAAGGGAAGGGCGTGATTGTGATCTCCTCCGAACTTCCCGAACTGCTGGGCCTCTCCGACCGTATCTACACCATCTTCGAGGGCTCCATCACTGGCGTACTCAACAAGGACGAAGCCAGCCAGGAAAGCCTCATGAAGCTCATGACATCCAGCCGCAAAGCTGCCTGACCCCGGTCACCTCCAGAACCACACGGACACAAGGACCCAAAACAATGAACGCGCTCAAGAAGCTATTCGGTGGCAACACCCGCCAATTCGGCATGATCTTCGCCCTGGTTGCACTCGTCATCTTCTTCCAGATCTTCACCTCGGGCCGCACGCTCACCCCGGGCAACGTCATCAACCTCTTCAACGGCAACTCCTACATCCTGATCCTGGCCATCGGCATGGTCCTGGTCATCATCGCCGGCCACATCGACCTCTCCGTAGGTTCGGTAGCGGCCTTCGTCGGCATCTCGGTGGCCCTGGCCATCAGGGACTGGCACCTGCCCTGGTACGTAGCCGTCCTGTTCGGGCTCCTGCTCGGCGCCCTGATCGGAGCCTGGCAAGGATTCTGGACGGCATACGTCGGTATCCCGGCCTTCATCGTGACCCTTGCCGGCATGCTGCTGTTCCGCGGTTTCAACCAGTTCGTGGCAAGTCCAACACCGTTCCGGTCCCGGAAGACTTCCAGTACCTGGGCTCCGGTACCTGCCCGAGATAGGGCCGAAGACGGGGTATAACAACCTGACAATCCTGCTGGGCCTTATCGCCGTCGCATTCGTGATTGTCAGTGCGATCCGTTCCCGCCGCACCGCCCAGGCACTGGGTGCCGAAGTGCAAGAAGGCTGGGTGATGGTCACCAAGCTCGTGCTCGTCAATGCAGCCATCCTCTACGCCACGTACCTGTTCGCGACTGGCCGCCCCGGCACCTCGTTCCCCATCCCGGGCCTTATTCTGGCCGTGCTGGTCCTGATCTACGGTTTCATTTCCGCCAAGACGGTCATTGGCCGCCACATCTACGCAGTCGGCGGCAACCGCCACGCGGCCGAACTCTCCGGAGTCCAGTCCAAGAAGGTCAATTTCATGGTCATGATGAACATGTCCATCCTTGCCGGCCTCGCCGGCATGATCTTCGTGGGCCGCTCCACGGCTTCGGGTCCGTTCGACGGCGTCGGCTGGGAACTGGATGCGATCGCGGCCGTATTCATCGGTGGCGCAGCGGTCACCGGCGGCGTGGGCACGGTGATCGGCTCCATCGTTGGTGGCCTGGTCATGGCTGTCCTCAACAACGGCCTCCAACTGCTCGGCGTCGGCGCGGACCTCACCCAGATCATCAAGGGCCTCGTGCTGCTGGCGGCAGTTGCCTTCGACGTCTACAACAAGACGCAGGGCAAGAAATCGATCATCGGATTGATGATGAAGAACTTCGGCCGGAGCAGCGAAAGTGCCCCGGACGAGACGACCTCAACCAAGGAAGTCATCTCCAAGGAAGCCTGATCGGCTTCAAGACGGCTTGTTCCATCCACAACAAAGAAAGCGAACCAAGATATGCGAATGTTTGGTAAAGCAGGAAAGGCAGCAGCAGTAGCTGCGATCGCGGCACTGGCGCTGACGGCCTGCGGCCGTACGGACAGCGGCAGCTCCGGTGGCTCGTCAAGCGGCAGCGAGGCATTCCCCAAGGGTTCCTCGATCGGCGTCGCGCTCCCGCAGAAGACCAGTGAGAACTGGGTCCTGGCAGAGAAGCTCTTCAACGACGGGCTCACAAGCGCAGGCTTCAAGCCGGATGTGCAGTTCGCAAACGGTGGCGTTTCGGAGCAGCAGAACCAGATCAGCGCGATGATCACCAAGGGCGACAAGCTCATCATCGTCGGTGCCATCGACGGCGCCCAGCTGGGCACGCAGCTCAAGCAGGCCAAGGACGCCGGCGCTACGGTCATTGCCTACGACCGCCTGCTCCTGAACACCTCCAACGTGGACTACTACGTGGCCTACGACAACTTCAAGGTCGGTGTGCTGCAGGGCCAGGCCCTGCTGGACGGACTCAAGGCCAAGAAGCCGAGCGGCCCGTACAACATCGAGCTGTTTGCAGGTTCCCCCGATGACGCCAACGCGAAGGTCTTCTTCGACGGCGCCATGAGCATCCTGCAGCCGAAGATCGATGACGGAACCCTCAAGGTGGTTTCCGGCCAGAAGTCCTTCGAGCAGGCCGTCACCCAGGGTTGGAAGGCAGAGAACGCCCAGAAGCGCATGGACACCCTGCTCGCAGGTACCTACACGAGCGCTTCGCTGGACGGCGTGCTGTCCCCGAACGACACCCTGGCCCGCGCCATCCTGACCTCGGTCAAGGCGGCAGGCAAGCCGCTTCCGGTCGTGACCGGCCAGGACTCCGAGGTTGAGTCGGTCAAGTCCATCCTTGCGGGCGAGCAGTACTCCACCATCAACAAGGACACCCGCAAGCTCGTTGAGCACTCCATCACCATGGTCAACGACATCCAGTCCGGCAAGACCCCGGAGATCAACGACACCAAGTCCTACAACAACGGCGTCAAGACCGTGCCGGCGTACCTGCTGCCTCCGGTCATCGTGACCCTCGCCAACGTGAAGACGGCCTACGTGGACGATCCGGTCCTCGGCCCGATCACCAAGTAGTAGCTCTCCTCTAGGCACCAACGACGGCGGCCATCCCCACTCCAGGGGGTGGCCGCCGTCGGTGTGTCCGGCTCCATCCGCCGTCGCGCAACTCTTCACAGGCCCGCATAGCTTCAGCAGCACAGCCGCACAGCCGCCGTGAGCACTGTTAGGTGAGCAGGCGCGCCGCTGGGGCGGGCCAGGTCCAGAAGGAGAATCGTGAGCGTCCTCGCCGGAGTGTAGGCAATGCCTTCCGCAACAAGATAAGAACCGCGGCTGTAGTGGCAGTGCTGGCCGTCGCGATCGGGCTGGCGCTTGCCATGCTCGTGGCCAACCAAGCCGTTGGCGGCAAGGTCCAGGAGCTGAACGCCTCCGTGGGCACGGTCCTGACCGTGAATCCGGCCGGCGCGCAGGGATTCGACGGCGGCGGCGAGCCGCTCACCGCGGCCCAGACCGCGACCGCGGCAGCGGTACCGAACGTCGTTTCCGTGGTGGGCACCAAGGCGCTGCGGCTGGAGACCGCGACGACGGCCTCCACCTCGACCACCGGCACCACGCGGCAGCAAGCCGGACCCGGTGGCGGTCCCGGCGGTGGCACGAGCGTCACCACGAACCTTCAGGCAGCCATCGACGCCGGCACGCTCGGCAACCGCAACAACACAAGCGGCAGCACGGGTTCGGGTAGCACCGGAACGGCGCCCACGTTCTCGCTGCCCATCACTGCTACGGGTATCGGGGCCGAGGTGGACACCGCCGGCAAGGCCCTGAACATCACGAGCGGCACAGGCCTGGGCGACTACACCGTCGCCAGCACCAAGGCCCTCGTCGGAACGACTCTCGCGACGAAGAACAACCTCAAGGCCGGCTCGACGTTCACCATCGCCGGCAAGACGTTCACGGTGGCAGGCATCTTCGACGCCGGCACCACTTTCGGCAACAACGCCGTGTACACGACACTCGCCGAGGCCCAGGCCCTCGCGGCGACTCCGGGCGAGCTCTCCAGCATGGTGGTCACCGTCAACAGCATGGCGAATGTGGACGCCGCCAAGACGGCGCTTCAAGCCGCCCTCGGCTCCGGCAAGGCCGACGTCACACAGGGCCAGCGGAACCTTGAAACCGCGGTCAGTTCGCTGGACAGCGTCAAGAACATTTCACTCGTGGCCTTCATCGCGGCACTCGGCACCGCCGGCCTGATCATCCTGCTCATCATGGTCATGTTGGTCCGCGAGCGCCGCCGTGAGATCGGAGTCCTCAAGGCCATCGGCGCCCGCAACCGGACCATCGGCTTGCAGTTCGTGCTCGAAGCCCTCGTCCTCGTGGCGCTTGGCAGCGTCGTTGGCGCTGCCATCGCCTCCTTCGCCAGCGGCGGCATCGCGTCGGCACTGATCAGTTCCAACAGCTCGACGACGGCCGCGAGCCAGCGCGGTCCCGGCGGCGGAGGGTTTGGTGGTCCAGGTGGAAACCCCTTCGCGGAGCTCCAGTTGCTGACCTCGGTCACGGCGAGCGCCTCCCCCGGCGTCATTGCTGCAGGCGTTGCCGCAGTCTTCGGCGTCGCCGTCGTGGGCGCCTTGGTACCAGCGCTGCTCACCGCCCGCATCCGCCCCATCGAAGTCCTCCGAGGAGAATAGCCATGATTGAAGTCAAAGACCTGGTCCGCCAGTTCAAGTCCGGCGACCGCACCATCAAGCCCGTCAACGGCGTGAGCTTCGAGCTCGAAAAGGGCACCCTCGCCTCGATCGTGGGAAAGAGCGGAAGCGGCAAGAGCACCCTGCTCTCCCTGCTCGGTGCCCTCGACAAGCCCACCAGCGGGGACGTCGTCGTGGACGGAGTCAGCCTGGCCGGGCTCCCGCCGGCAAACTCACCGAATACAGGCGCCGGGACATCGGGTTCGTTTTCCAGCAGTTCAACCTCATCCCCAACCTTTCCGCAGTGGATAACGTGATGCTGCCCATGGAGTTCGCCGGAATGCGGAAGGCTGCCCGCTTGGAGCGGGCCAGGTCCCTCCTGGAGCAGGTGCAGCTGGATCCGGAGAAACAGTCCCGCCGCATCAACAAGCTCTCGGGCGGCGAGCAGCAGCGCGTTGCCATTGCCCGGGCGCTGGCCAACGAGCCCAAGCTCATCCTGGCCGACGAGCCCACCGGCAACCTGGATGAGCAGACCGGTGAGCACATCATCGAACTGCTCAGTTCCTTGAGCCGGGACCATAACACCACCATTCTGGTGGTGACGCACGACCGAAGCCTGGCTCAGAAGACCGAGCGCCGCTTCAGGTTGCAGCAGGGCAAACTGAGCGAGGAAGCCGTTCGTCCGCGGGTCGCCGCCGGGCCTGATCGCCTCTTCAGTGCTACAGACGGAGGGCCGGGAATCGCAAGGTTCCCGGCCCGTTGGCCCGAATGCGTCCTGTAAACGCGGCTTGTGCAATGAGAGGATTGGCCGCATGAGTCTGCATATCGCCAAACCGTGGTTGTTCAGCCAGCCGAACCAGGATCCCCGCGCGGCCACTGGCAAGGCCTTGAACTGGGGCATCATCGCCACGGGAGGAATCGCCAAGACCGTGAGCGGCGACCTCGCCCAGCTCGAGGACGCAAACCTCCATGCAGTGAGTTCACGGCGCCAGGAATCCGCGGATGCCTTTGCCGCCGCGCAGGGGTCACGAAGTCCTATGGCGACGACGGCGGTGTACCCGGCTACCAGCGGCTGCTAGCCGATGACGCCGTCGATGTCGTCTACGTGGCCACCCCGCATGCCCAGCACTTCGAGATCGTCAGGGATGCCTCAACGCCGGGAAACACGTCCTGTGCGAGAAATCTTTGACCATTAACGGCCGTGAAGCGGCGGAGCTCGTCGCTCTGGCCCGGGAACGGAAACTGTTCCTCATGGAAGCCGTGTGGAGTCGATTCCTGCCCAGCATGCAGAGGGCATTCGCCATTGCCGCGTCCGGCGAGCTGGGCGACATCAAGTGGGTCAGCGCCGACCTTGGATTCCCTGCCCCTTACGATCCCACCGCCCGCATTTGGGCCCGGCGGACGGCGGTGGAGCCCTTTTGGACCTCACGGTGTACGCCCTGCTGTGGCCTTGGGCACCCTCGGTTTCCCGCAGTCTGTCAGCGCAATCGGCACTTTGACGGACGACGGCGTCGACTCCCAGAATGCGCTCACGCTGGGTTACGACGGCGGTGCTATCGCCCAGCTGACATCCTCGTTGCTGGCCCATGGGCCGCGCTCGGCATCCGTTGCAGGCTCCAAGGGCTTCCTCCAGACGCAGGGGTCCATTAACAATCCGCGCGAGCTGCTGATTCGAACGGGCTGGGATGAACCCCGGACCGAACGTTTTGACGCGGTCGGGATCGGCTACACCTACGAACTGCGTGAGGTTACCCGCTGTGTCCAGCAAGGACTGACCGAAAGTCCCGTGATGCCCTTGGACGATTCGCTGAACACAATGCGCCTCTTCGACGGGGTGCGATCCCAGCTCGGAGTCCGATACGCCAACGACGCCCGCTGAACTGAATGGGCGAATCCGCCTCCAACGTCTGGACTAGTTAACTAGTGAGGCCTAGGATGGGAGCGATCGTCGATCCAAGCTGACGCTGGGGGTGTCGAGATGGAAGCTGAGCAAAGTAAGTCGCGCGTTCTTCATGTTCTCCGCTCCGTCATGCTTGCCGGCGCGGGGCCGTTGTTTGGATCGCCCTCTCTTCCACGGCAGCCAGCGCTGATTCCGGAAACACCAACAACCACACCCTTCTGGGCGGCGCGAGCTCTGCGGTGTCAAACGTCGTGCACAATACGCCAAAGGGGCTTTCCGGAACTGTCAGCAACGCGGTTGCGGCAAGTGTCGCGTCCGTGCCGGCCCGGCCGTGGCATCCGTTCCAGTCCCGAGGTCCGGCTACCCGCGGTACAGGTGCCCCTGTGGTGGTCAACGAGCTTCCGCAGCTGACTGCGAGCGTCGATCAACTTCTGGCCAACACGCCCATGGTGAGCACAGTCCTCCCTGATGGCGCAGTTAGCGCCGCGACTGCAAGCCTCGTATCGCCGGCAGCGCGCGCGGTTGACGGGGTCGGGTCAGGCGTTGGTTCCTTGGTTGGCAGCCTTCCGGTCACTGTCCCGGACGTAACCGTCCCTTCAATCCACATCCCCGATGCCGCCGGAATCGGCGAAGCCCTTGAAGCGGGACCCGCTGTTGCAGGGCCCGCTGGCAGTGTCCCCTCAACGTCGGCTCAGGACGTCGCGACCCCGTTGCTCAGCCTCGCTGGCTCCAGTGGCCTTCCGGGCCTGATGGCAACGCCTTCGAAGTCGACAGTCCGGGCTAGCGGTTCAAACGAACCTTCAGCGCCCTCCGATGGGACATTCCCGCCCGGTGCGCCAAGCGGCAGCGACACCGTAAGCGGCTCTGCGGTCCTTTCCAGCAATCCCTCGGGAGCTTCTGCCGCTTGGCTCCAAGGCACCAAGCTGTTTTACCCCTTGGCTGGGACCATCGTGTCCACAGCTGCTGCCGGCAGAGTTCCGGCTCCGGTGTCGTTTGACCCGGGTTCATCCCCTGACTAGTTCCGCGCCCCGCCGCTTTCCCGGAAGCCAATTCCGGACCGCGGCAAATGGCCAATCCAGGCGCTCCAATGCGCCTTTCGGAACTACTCGTTCAGGAGAACAACATAATGCACAGCATGATTCGCAAGGGGCTGCTTGGCACCCTCTTTGCCGGCGGGTTAATAGCCCTCGGCGCAACTGCCGCGAACGCGGCAGACACCACTACAAGTGCGCTGGGCAATGCTCAGGCACCCAAGTCGTTGCACCGGTGTCCATTCCGGTGAACGTCGGGTCGACGTCGCTCTCAATCCTTTCGGCGCCGCGACCACCGCCCCTGCACTCGCCCGGTTCCGGCCCGGCGACCAATTCCGGCGGAGCAGCCGTCCCGTCCGGAACCCAGGTGGTGGCTCCGATATCGGTCCCTGTTAATATCGGAGCCACCTCACTGGCAGTTCTGAGCAACTCCGCCCCTGGAACAGCCTCTGGCACCCAGGCGACGGCTCCCGTCAGCGGGCCTGTCACCGCTCCAGTCACCGTGGGTGACACCTCGGTCAACGTCCTCAGCACGACACCGACAGGCACCAGCGGAGGCACCGGCGTCACGGCACCGGTGAACGGACTGGCCGCCGTCGGCGACACCTCGGTCAACGTCCTCAGCACGACACCGACAGGCACCACCGGAGGCACCGGCGTCACGGCGCCTGTCACCGCTCCAGTCACAGTCGGTGACACCTCGGTCAACCTCCTCAGCACGACACCGACAGGCACCAGCGGAGGCACCGGCGTCACGGCGCCTGTCACCGCTCCAGTCACAGTCGGTGACACCTCGGTCAACCTCCTCAGCACGACACCGACTGGCGCCAGCGGAGGCACCGGCGTCAGCGCGCCTGTCACCGCTCCTGTCACCGCTCCTGTCACCGTGGGTGACACCTCGGTCAACGTCCTCAGCACGACGCCGACTGGCGCCACCGGAGGCACTGGCGGAACCGGCGTCACGGCACCGGTAACCGCTCCTGTCACCGTGGGTGACACCGCGGTCAACGTCCTCAGCACGACTCCGACTGGCGCCACCGGAGGCACTGGCGTCGCTGGGTCGGTGAACGGACTGGCCTCCTTGGGTGACACCTCGGCGAGCCTACTCGGCACCGCGTCGACGGGCACCAATGGAGGCGTCGGATCGCTCTTGAGTGCAGGACTGACGGCACCCTTGGGTCTGCCGAACACTGTCGGCACCGCATCGGTGGGTTTGGGATTGCCCTCTATCAGCCAACCCGTTGTCACCCTGCCCGCCGTCACCCTGCCGGTCGTGAACCTGCCCGTCGTGAACGGGCCGGTCGGATCTCAGGGCTTCGTCGATCCGGCTGCAGCCGCTCCTTCGGTTGAGACACCGCGGCCCTTGCATCCGGAACTGCAGCACAAGCCAATGCGGCCTCTGTAACTGCAGCGGGTGCTGTTGGGACCGGAACGGCTGTTCTCGCAAGCACCGGCTTCAATGGCCTGTGGTTGTTGTTCGCGGCAGCGCTGCTGTTGCTTGGCCTCATCGTGATGGTGGGCAGCCGGAAGATCCGGGCAACAATTCCCGCATAGTCACCGGCTCGGGCTTCTCCACCGCATTGGATGTAGCCCGCTTGCAGCTCCTCCGCAGGGCAAACAGCCCCGCGGAGGAGCTCACGCGTGAACATAGGGACTTCTGACCCTTAACCCTTAAGGTGCGTACGCCGTCGCGTCATGTGTCAGAGCTGCTGCCGGGCATAGACCGGTGGAAACAGCTCGGAGGCATCGCGCCGCAGGTAGTCGCGTTCGCCGTAGGCGTCCACCATCTGTCCAAAGAGCTGCTGACCCTCAGCGCGCAGTCCATCCAGGTCGATGCCTGGGAGCGAGCCGTCAACAACCACGGGGCGGCCGCAACGTACGTGTCGGTGACATTGCGTGCCGAACCGTTGAGGATGAGCGTGCGCAATGGATCTTCCACGACTCCGTCACGGAAGTCCTCCAGTGAGGCGACCATAATGTCGGCTTGGGCGCCCGGACACAGGCGCCCAGGTCGTCGCGACCCAGTGCCCTGGCACCGCCCAGGGTGGCAGCGTCGAAGAACGCCGAGACCGTACCGGCGTCCGGCGGCCTCTGCGATGCGGGCCAGGTGCGTGCCGACGTCGATGCCCTTGATCAGGTCCGGTGGGAATGAATCCGTTCCCAGGCACATGTTGACCCCGGCGGCTGCGAAGGCGTCAAAGGATTTGAGCATGCCTGAGTAGTGGAACGACGTCAGGGGGCAGTGAATGATGCTGACGTCATGCCGGGCCAGCACATCCAACGGCCCGCCTTCTGCGCTGGAGGACGGGTCGGTGCCGTCGATGACAATCCCGTGCGGGATGAGGAGCCGCGTGTCCAGCAGGCCTGAATCCGCAAGCTGCTCAAGGACTGTACGCCCCGTGAGCTTGACGAGGAAACCGTCTTCATTGGTCCCCTGGAGGCAATGGAGGCGGACCAGCGCGTTGCGTTCGGTGGCCAGTTCGGCAGTCCGGCGCATCAGTTCGTCCGAGAGTGTCTCGATCCGGCATGGCAGCAGGACACCGGTAAGCAACGGGTGTCCTAGCTCGTCGGCGTAGTCGAGGAACCGTGCGGCGTCGGCGAACCCTGTGCGTCCCTCCTCCTCGTCGAAAAGGATCACGCGCTGGCCGTCGTGGTCAGTGACGTTGATCCCCGAACGGTACGCGGAGCCCAGGAAGCCGCGCAGGCCGAGCTCGATGCTGGACTGCGCCATCCCTTTGAGTTCCTCGAAGGTTTCCGCCCAGGAGCTGTGGATCTCCGAGGCAATCGGCATGTAGGTGGTCACGCCGTGCAAGGCCAGCTGCGCCAGCGCAAACTTGCGTACGCTCTGGCGCTGCGCCGCGGTGAAGACATCGCGGCGGCGGTTATGGAAGTAGTCTTCGGACCATTGCAAGCCCGGAGCGATTTCCTCGGTGGGCCAGGAGTCGAAGATCATGTGATCAATGTCCGTCAAGGCGTCGAGATCGATGAGGCCAGGGGAGATGAGGCTCTGTCCAAAGTCCCGGCGTTCGTCAACGGGACCGGCGTAGTCGGTACCACGTAGATGATCTCGTCATCCCTCATCACCACGTGCCCATCCGTGTGCATGACGTGCCCGGTCCCGTCATAGCCAAGGACGTACCGGGCAGAAAGCTGAGTGATCATAAACCCTCCAAATTTGGTATCCCAAGGTCAAAAAGCTGCAGACCGAGTCCGGCATCGGACGATCGCGCGAATGCCCTAGGTTTGGGGAATCCGAGCAGCTTTTGTGACATGTCTTGCATTGCGATGTGATCCACCTTACCATCCTTGGTATACCAAATGGCATGGATGTATCCGTCCCTCGCCACTGCAGCACACGAAGGGTGCACAACAATGAAGAACCAATCCACAACCACTCCGGAGGTGGATACGCCCGTAGTCAACGTCGATCACGGACGGGCCCGCCTCTTCACCCCGACCGCACGGCAATGGGGATCGATGATCCTGCTGTCCACAGCCGTCTGCGCCGTCGCCATCTTGGCCGGAACACACAAGATTCCCCTGGGCAACGCCGCTATCGTGCTCATGCCCGTCTTGTGGGCGGTGCTGATGGGCGCCGTCATTGGCGTCCAGAAGGTGCGCCCCATGTCCGGCCAAAGCCGTGCCGTGGCCTCGGTACTGCTCAACGTCAGCATCGTCATGTTCCTCGGGGCCCTCGGCACCCAGGTGGGACCTTCTTTCGCCAAGCTGACCTCCCTCGGCCGGCCATCCTGCTCCAGGAAGTCGGCCACATCTTCGGAACCGTCATCATTGCCCTGCCGGTCGGCGTCGCGCTGGGCATGGGCCGCACGGCCATCGGGGCCACCTGGGCAATTGACCGGGAATCCTATTTGGCCTACGCACTGCAGCGTTTCGGCGTGAAGTCCCCGGTCTACCGCGGCGTGTTCTCCGTGTGGCTGCTGGGCAGTGTATTCGGCGCCGTCTTCATCTCCCTACTGGCCGGCTTGCTCGGCGGAATGGGCATCTTCGACCCGCTTGCACTCGCGTTAGGCCTGGGCCTCGGCTCGGGATCCATGATGCTTGGCGGCGTCGCGGCCCTGTCCATCCTGTATCCCGGGCAAGCACCGGAGATCATGGCGCTTGCAGCCCTGTCGAACCTGGTGACGAACCTTGTGGGCTTCTACGCCGGAGCCTTCCTTTCGTTGCCGATGTCTTTGCGGCTCTACAAGTTCTGGTCGCGCCTCTTCCGCCGCGATGACGAAGGCAAGCGCCTTGACCGCAACGGGAACCCCGTTGCCGCGAAGCTGCGCCGGCCACAGGACCGATCCAAAGTGGACGTTTCAGCCGTGCTCCAGGACCCCGAAGTGCGCACGAAGCCCTCAACGTGGATTATCGCTTTCGGTGCAAGCATCGCCGCGGGCGTGGTCCTCAACGCCTTGGGCACCAAGTCCACCAGTATCAACGACGTCATTGGCGTGGTGATCCTTGGCCTCCTTACCGCGCTGGCATTCGTACTGGCCAAGTACGTTCCCGCCGTGCCGTCGAGCGTATGGGTCCTTGCGCTCGCCACGTTGGCAACAGCTCCGATTCTGCCTTTCAGCGGCTTGATCGTCTCCTTCACCCACAACCTTGACCCGCTCTACGTGGGCCTTGGCTCGATCGCCCTGCTCGGCATGAACGTTGGACGCGACATCAACGCGCTGAAGACACTCAACTGGCGCACGGTCATTGTGGCGACCATCACGTTCTCCGCAAGTTTCATAGCGGCCGCGGCACTTGCACAATTCGTCATCCACATCTGAGGGCTGACGCCGGACGACTGACGCCGAACAAGGGCGGTGGAATGGACTCTTTCGTCCATTCCACCGCCCTCTCGTGTCTCCGCCCGCCCTCGGCGGCGCCACGGGTGATGTTCGACGCATCGCGGTTCCTTGATCCCCGGAGCCGCGCGACATACCGAGTCAGATGAACGGCTGAAGGACTCCAGACCATCTATGGCTTGCTAAGATCTAAAGGCTCAACCGGTCCCCCGAGAGCCCCATCAACTGGCCCGGAAACGGACGCGCCCCTTCGCGCCCGATACTGGCCCCTGCCCGACCCCAGGAGACCCCTGCTCTCATGACCGCATTGGCCGAACCGGACTATTTCGAGGTCCACGACGAGGATTACCGCACCGAACTGGACTCGCGGTACGAGGAAGGTTTCGGGCGCGGCCCCGAGCTCGACGACGACTACGGCACCGGCTACGACGAACTCGACAAGCTCTTCGATGGTCTGTTTGACGACGAGGATGATGACCTGGACGCCCCGGCCAAGGCCGAAAAGAAGGTTCCGGCCAAGAAGGAGGCTCCGAAGGCTGCTGCCGCAAAGACGGCCACGCCGAAGAAGGCGCCCACAAATTCGGTGCCCAAGGCCAGCCCGGTCACTACCCGCAGGGTGGTCCCTGCGGCCGCTCCCGTCGTCGAACCCGCCGCCGAACCGGTCGCCACCGTCGTCGAACCCGCCGTCGTCGAACCCGCAAGCTCCGAAGCGGCTCCCGCGGAAGAATCGGTGACTCCCGCGGTTCCGGACAGCCCTTTCTTCGCCCCGCACATCGCTCCGGTCAACCAGCATGTGGAGTTCCTCCGCAAGCTCCGCCCTGGCTTCGAAGTCCCCTACGTGGATCCGATGCACTCGGTGGAGGATTGCCGGATTGTCAGCCTGTTCTCCAACACCAGCGAGGCCTCCCCACGGGGCGTTGTGTGGGCCGGAGACGACGCAGCCGCCACCCGGCTGCTGGGTCTGCAGTTCCAGCTCGGCCTGCGCCCGGAATGGATGATGCCGTGGAACACCCACCCGTGGTTTACTCCGGGCGAGGCGAACGGAAAACTGACCCCCGAGCAGGTCAGTGCCGGGCTCAAGCCGCTCATCGCGTTCCTCAAACTCGTCCCGCGCGCATCGGCGATCGTCGCGCACGGAACGGAAGCCAACCGCCTGGCGCAGATGCTCCTCAAGACTGACAACCAGCTGATCTGGCGCCGCGGCCTGAAGGTCTACAAGGCCCGTTCGCTGCACGGGCGCGCCTTCGCCGGTTCCAAGGAACGCCAGACCGAATGGCTAATCGAAATGGGCCGCTCCTACGCGGACGCCATGGCCCGCGCGGGTCTCCAGTCGGGTCGGCGCTAGGAGCCTAGCGCCGCGATTTCCGGGCAGGCTTCCCGGCAAACAGTCTCCGGTCCAGCGAAACCGCCCCGGAACCGATGAAGGCGAACGCCAACGCCAACGCGATATACAGGATGAGCAGTTCGGCGTTGATTCCGGGGCTATCGCTCAACAACGGTTTGCCCGATTCGGTGACAAACCAGATCCCTGCATACATGAGGGCCGCCAGGAAGCCAGCCACCCGCGTCAGGGCGCCGAGCACCAAAAGTGCGCCCAGCCCGGTTTCACCCCAGATGACCAGCCAGGAAATCAGCTCCGCTTTTTGAACACCCATCGCGGCGATGGTTGCCTCAAACGCAGGCTGCCCCGCGAGCAGCTTCTGGACTCCGTGCACCAGCAAAAGGCCGCCGAACACGATCCTTAGAAACGCGATGCCGCGCGAAGACGAGGTCTGCGAAGGAAGGAGGAATTTCACCCGATCCAATCTTCCATGCCGAGGGCACAGCTCAAAACAGCCGCTCCGTCCGCGGCAGAATGGAAACCGCAGCGGACCTCGGTGGGAGGGCCGCAGGACAGGATGGATGAAGCCGGGATGGATGTTGACGTCGTCGTAGTCGGCGGAGGCGCGATGGGATCAGCTGCGGCCTGGCAGCTCGCACTCAAGGGGCGATCGGTGGTTCTCCTTGAGCAGTTTGAGGAGGGGCACCATGTAGGGGCTTCCCATGGTGCGACGCGCAACTTCAACACGGCCTACGCAGAGGGTGACTACCTCGCCTTGGTCAGCGAAGCGAGGAACCTCTGGGACAGGCTCGCGGAGGAAACCGAAACGCAGTTGTTGGATCTTGTGGGTCTGGCCAACCACGGAAATGTTGCCCGGCTCCGGGAAGTTCGGACCGCGCACGCGGAGCGGGGCATCGCAAGCCAGTTCATCTCCGCCAAGGAGGCGTCAGAGCGTTGGCGGGGCATGGTGTTCCGAAGCGATGTCCTCTTCGTGCCGGAATCGGGCCGGGTCCGGGCGGCCGAGGCCCTCAAGGCGCTGCGCACATCGGCCGAGGCACACGGTGCCCGCTTCGAGTATTCGACCCCTGTTCGCGAGATCCGCGTGCTCGGCGAGGATCGCGCCGTCGTCGTGACCGATTCAATGGAAATCACGGCGCGCCGGATTGTCATCGCGGCGGGCGCCTGGACCAGCAAGCTTGTCGGGACGCAAGTCCCACTCCCCCGTTTGGTGGTCACCCAAGAGCAACCTGCCCATTTCACGCCCATCGATGATTCCCAGTCCTGGCCGAGCTTCAACCACGCGCCGGACCCGGGAGATCCCCGTGACGACTATTGGTACAGCCCCGTCTATGGGATGCTCACTCCAGGCGAGGGGGTCAAGGCGGGGTGGCATGGCGTAGGGCCTGTCACCGATCCGGATGCCCGCACATTCGAACCCGAGCCGGTTCAGCTGGAGGCCCTCCGCCGCTACGCTCGTGAGTGGCTGCCCGGGGTCGACGCCGAATCGGCGGTTCCCATCAGCTGCACTTACACGAGCACGGCCAACGAAGATTTCCTGCTCGACCGTTTTGGACCGCTGGTGGTCGGCGCGGGGTTCTCAGGCCACGGATTCAAGTTCACCCCGGCTATTGGCCGCGTACTTGCCGATCTTGTCGACGGGATTGACGCGCCGCGCCGCTTCCGCCGCGCTTAAATGCAACTAGCTCGCAGTTGTTGTCGTTCTGAGCGCTCAAAACGACAACAACTGCGAGTTAGTTGGGTGGGCGGGGCGCCTAGTTCAGGGTGGCGACAACCTCGTTGAGCTTTGCTGAAGGTCGCATCACGGCCTCCGCCTTGGCGGCGTCGGGGCGGTAGTAGCCGCCGATGTCGGCAGGCGAACCCTGGACTCCGAGCATCTCGGCAATGATGGTGTCCTCGTTGGCCGTCAGGGCCTCGGCGACGGCGGAGAACGCGGCGGCGAGCTCCGTATCGTCGCTCTGCTGGGCCAGTTCCTGTGCCCAGTACTTCGCGAGGTAGTAGTGGCTGCCTCGGTTGTCGAGTTCGCCCACCCTGCGCTTCGGGGACTTGTTGTCGAGCAGGAACGTGCCGGTGGCGCGGTCGAGCGTGTCCGCGAGGACCTGTGCCCGGGCGTTGCCGGTGGTGGTGGCGAGGTGCTCGAAACTGACGGCCAGGGCAAGGAATTCGCCCAGGCTGTCCCAGCGCAGGTGGTTTTCCTGCAGGAGCTGCTGGACGTGCTTCGGAGCCGAGCCGCCGGCACCGGTCTCGAAAAGGCCGCCGCCGTTGATCAGCGGGACCACGGAGAGCATCTTGGCGCTGGTGCCAAGCTCGAGGATCGGGAACAGGTCGGTGAGGTAGTCACGCAACACGTTGCCGGTCACCGAGATGGTGTCTTCGCCCTTGCGGATCCGCTCCAGCGTGAACGCGGTGGCCTTCTCCGGGGACATGATCTCGATCTGCAGGCCCTCGGTGTCGTGGTCCTTCAGGTATTCCTTGACCTTGGCGATCAGCTGGGCGTCGTGGGCGCGGGTTTCGTCGAGCCAGAAGACAGCCGGCATCTTGGAGGCGCGGGCACGGGTGACGGCCAGCTTGACCCAGTCGCGGATCGGCACGTCCTTGGTCTGGCAGGCGCGCCAGATGTCGCCCGGGGAGACCTGGTGTTCGATCAACACGGTTCCGGAAGAATCCACAACCTGCATGGTTCCGGCGTACTCAACCTCGAAGGTCTTGTTGTGGCTGCCGTATTCCTCAGCCGCTTGTGCCATCAGGCCGACGTTCGGAACCGTACCCATGGTGGTGGGATCGAAGGCGCCGTGGGCACGGCAGTCATCGATGACCACCTGGTAGACATCTGCATAGCAGCTGTCCGGGATGACCGCGAGAGTGTCGGCTTCCTTGCCGTCCGGTCCCCACATGTGGCCGGAGCTGCGGATCATCGCCGGCATCGAAGCGTCAACAATGATGTCACTGGGAACGTGGAGGTTGGTGATGCCCTTGTCCGAATCGACCATGGCCAGCGCCGGTCCGTCTTCCAGGCCCTTCTTGATGGCCGCCTTGATGCCTTCGCGGACGTCTTCCGGGAGTTCATCGAGGCCGTTCAGGATGGAGGCGAGGCCGTTGTTGGCGCTCAGGCCGGCAGCAGCGATCTGCTTGCCGTAGGTGTCGAAAAGCTCAGAGAAATACGCCTTGACAACGTGGCCGAAGATGATCGGATCGGAGATCTTCATCATGGTGGCCTTCAGGTGTGCCGAGAACAGCACGCCTTCTTCCTTGGCGCGGACCACCTGGGCAGCCAGGAACTCGTCCAGGGCAGCGGCGCGCAGCACGGTGCCGTCCACTACTTCACCGGCGAGGACGGGGAAGGCCGGCTTGAGGACCTTGACGGTGCCGTCTTCGCGGACGATCTGGATCTTGATGGTGTCGTCGGCCGGGATGACCACGGACTTCTCGTTGGAGCGGAAGTCGTTCTCCGTCATGTGCGCAACGTTGGTCTTGGAGTCGGCGCTCCAGGCACCCATGGAGTGCGGATTCTGGCGGGCGTAGTTCTTCACCGACAGGGGCGCGCGGCGGTCCGAGTTGCCTTCACGCAGGACCGGGTTCACGGCCGAGCCCTTGATCTTGTCGTAACGCGAGCGGATGTCCGTCTCTTCGTCGGAGGAGGGGTTGTCCGGGTAGTCCGGAAGCGCGTAGCCCTGACCCTGCAGTTCGGCAATGGCTGCCTTCAGCTGAGGGACGGACGCGCTGATGTTGGGAAGCTTGATGATGTTCGCCTCGGGCTTCTTTGCCAGTTCGCCCAGTTCAGCCAGTGCGTCACTGATCCGCTGCTCTTCAGTCAGGTAGTCACCGAAGACGGCGATGATTCGGCCGGCCAGCGAAATGTCGCGGGTCTCGACCTCCACGCCGGCCGTTGAGGCGAAAGCTTCCACAATCGGCAGGAACGAGTACGTCGCCAGCATCGGCGCTTCGTCAGTGTGGGTATAGATAATCTTTGCCATTGGCGGGGCATCTCCCTGAAAGTCTGCAGATTTCAACATCTCTAACTTACCTGAGGGGGCCGGATTGGCGCGTACCGGGACGGCCTCAAGCGCGCTGTGCAACGTCATACCGCGCCGAACCTTATGTACCTCCGCACCAAATCGGAGTAGGTTCATTGGGTCAAACTGTGGCCGACAACACGTGGCCGCCAAACGATTGGCAGGACAATCATGACAAAGAAATCACTCCCCATCACTGGTCTCCTGAGCCTCATTACCTCCGCCGTTTTGACCCTCTGTGCCGCTGGAGGGGCGGCAGCCGCAACGCCTACTGCGGTTTCGAGCTTCGCAGCGCCTGGGACGCAGCAGCTCGTCAGCCTGGCGACAACAAACACCGACCCCACGGGGTACTGGACTCCCGAACGGATGCAAGCAGCCATCCCGGGCGATGTCCTCGCCCGCAAAGCCCTCGCACGAGGTGGCGCCACCGCCAGCGGCACGGTCGAAACCGGCCCGCCAGTGAAAATCGCCAGCGCCAAGGGCAGCAGCTCGAGCCTGCACCAAGACGAAGACCCTATTGACCACGTCGGCAAGGTCTTCTTCACCATGGGCGCCTTCGCTTACGTCTGCTCCGGCAACGTCGTCGTGTCGGACAACGACAGCACAGTGGCGACCGCGGGCCACTGCGTCAACGAGGGTCCCGGAGCCTTTGTCCAGAACTTCGTGTTCGTTCCGGCCTATCTCAACGGCAATGCTCCTTACGGCATCTGGCCGGCCAAGGCCCTCTACACCACGCCCCAGTGGCGCACCGCCGGCGACATCCGCTATGACACCGGTTTCGCAGTTACCGCCACGGTGAAAGGCAAGCACTTGGCCGACGTCGTTGGCGCGTCCGGCGTGGAATTCAACCAGGACCGGGGACTGAGCTACCAAGCCTTTGGCTACCCTGCCGCCCCGCCGTTCGACGGACAATCGCTGAAGAGCTGTTCGGGTGACGCCACCAAGGACCCCATCAATCCACAGTTCAAGGCGCAGGGCATTCCCTGCGATATGACCGGTGGGTCATCGGGCGGACCCTGGATGGTCGACTCGGGCCGGGATTCCTACCAAAACTCCATTACGAGCTACGGCTACCCTGGTGGCCCGGCTGTGATCTACGGGCCTTATTGGGGCTCCGTCATCCGGGATGCCTACGATACGGCGTCCACATCCTAGGTCTTTCGGCCAGTTGGAAACTAGGCAGAATTCGCATCTTGCCAAACGAAAGTCAAATCTCACAAAACTTGAACAATTTCTTTACATGCTTGTCACGGCTTCGGTAGTTTCGGTTCCGTCAGTCGGCGGCCTCCACAAACCGGCCGCCGTCCGCTCGATATCTAGGACAACTGTGACGAGAACCAAGACCTTGGCCACAAGCCTGCTCGGCCTCACTGCCGCCGCCTTACTCGCGCTGGGCGCCGGCAGCGGGGCCACCGCGGCCCCGTCCATAAGCGATGGCACCGATGCGTCGACCGTGAGCAGCAATTCGGCGTCGGACGCGAACACCGCTGACAATTGGACTCCTGAACGGATGAAGAACGCCGTCTCCGGTGACCTTCTGGTCACCAAGGCACTGACCCGGACACAGGCCGCGGTTGGCCTTTCGGACATACCAACTTCTCCCGATCAGGTTTTTCCCGGGCTTGGCCGCGCACTGACAATCGAAGGCCAGAATGCCACCAGCACTGCAGCGCCGTCCCCCGCCGTGGATCGTAAAGCCAACGCAGGTGAGTCTCCCGTTTCACACATCGGAAAAGTGTTCTTCACACTCGGCGGGGTGAACTATGTCTGCTCCGGCAACTCCGTCACCTCCGCCAACCAGAGCACCGTGTCCACCGCCGGCCACTGCCTCAACGAAGGCCCCGGGGCGTTCGCGGGCAACTTCACGTTCGTTCCCGCCTACCAGGACGGCGCCGCGCCCTACGGAAAGTGGACGGCCAAGGCGCTCTACACAACCAGCCAGTGGTCCTCAAGTGGAAACATCCAGTACGACACCGGATTTGCCGTCATGAACACCGTCAATGGCCAAAAGCTCTCAGCCGTGGTGGGCGCCTCAGGCGTCCAGTTCAACGCTGCCCGAGGACTGGCGTACAAGTCGTTCGGCTACCCCGCGGCATCGCCCTTCACCGGGGAATCGCTCAAGAGCTGCTCAGGCACTGCCACAAACGATCCCAACAACCCCCAGTTCAACACCCAGGGGATCCCCTGCAACATGACGGGTGGCTCCTCCGGTGGCCCGTGGTTCCTTGGAAGCAGCGCCAGCGGATACCAGAACTCGGTGAACAGCTACGGCTACGGAAGCAACTCCACCACGATGTACGGCCCGTACTTGGGCACGGTCATCCAAGGCACGTACCAGACAGCGTCCACAGCCCCGTAGCCTCCCAGGCACCACAAGGGACATGCCCCCTGTTCGCTCCCAGGGTTGGACATATTGCGAATATGCCCAGTGCCGACCACCAAAAATGGACATGTCCTCCCGGGAAGGGAGGACATGTCCATTTTTTGGTGCCGCGAGTGGACCCGGTGCGGAGCGCCCGGACCTCGGAAAGGACCTAGTGGAAGAAGTGCCTAGCGCCCGTGAAGTACATCGTGATGCCGGCGGCGTTGGCCGCAGCAATGACTTCCTCGTCGCGCACCGAACCGCCAGGCTGGACGACGGCGCGCACACCGGCGTCGATCAGGATCTGGAGGCCATCGGCGAACGGGAAGAACGCGTCGGAAGCGGCCACGGCACCGCGGGCGCGCTCGGGTGCGCCAGTCGCGACGGCGTTGGAGGCACCGCCGGCACCGTCGACGTTGGACTCCACCTGGACGCCCAGGGTGTTGGCGCGCTCAACGGCCAGTTTGCACGAGTCGAGGCGGTTGACTTGGCCCATGCCGATGCCGACTGCCGCCCCGTTGTTGGCGAGGAGGATCGCGTTGGATTTGGCGGCGCGGCAAGCAGTCCACGCGAACGCGAGGTCGGCCAGCGTGGCGTCGTCGGCGGCAACGCCTGCGGCGAGGGTCCAGTTGGCGGGGTTGTCGCCGTCGGCGTCCACCTTGTCGGCCTGCTGGACGAGGACGCCGCCCGAGACCTGGCGGAGTTCCGTCGGGTAGCGGCCGTAACCGTCCGGCAGCGCCAGAAGGCGGATGTTCTTCTTCTTGGACAGGATGTCAACGGCTTCCGGCTCGAAGCCCGGGGCGATGACAACCTCGGTGAAGATCCCGGCCACGGTCTTGGCCATACCGGCCGTGACAATGCTGTTGGCCGCGATGACGCCTCCGAAAGCGGACACCGGATCGCAAGCGTGGGCCTTGGAGTGGGCGTCGGCAATGGGGTCCGCGGCATCGGCCGAACCCACGGCCACACCGCACGGGTTGGCGTGCTTGATGATGGCGACGGCCGGCTCGGAGAAGTCGAACGCGGCGCGGAGGGCGGCGTCGGCGTCGACGAAGTTGTTGTAGCTCATGGCCTTGCCGTGCAACTGGTCTGCCTGGGCGATGCCGGCGGGGGCCGCCTTGTCCACGTACAGCGCGGCCTGCTGGTGCGGGTTTTCGCCGTAGCGCAGCACCTCGGAGCGCTCAAGGGCGAGGCCGGCGTAGGCGGGCCAATCGATGACGCCGTCACCGTCTTCGTCGAGGAACTGGCTGGCGGTCCAGGTGGCAACGGCGGTGTCGTACGTTGCGGTGTGGGCGAATGCCTTCGCGGCGAGGCGGCGGCGCGTCTTCAGGTCGAAGCCACCCGCGGCGGCGGCTTCCACGACGGCGCCATAGAAGTTCGGGTCAACAACGATCGCGACGGCGGCATGGTTCTTGGCGGCCGAACGCACCATGGCGGGGCCTCCGATGTCGATCTGCTCGACGACGTCGTCCTGCGCAGCGCCGGAGCGGACGGTCTCCACGAAGGGGTAGAGGTTGACCACAACGAGGTCGAAAGGCTCGATCTCCATCTTGGCCAGCGTTTCCATGTGGGCAGGAACGCGGCGGTCGGCCAGGATACCGCCGTGCACGCGCGGGTGCAGGGTCTTGACCCGGCCGTCGAGCATCTCCGGGGAACCGGTGACTTCTTCGACTTCCTTGACCGGAATACCGGCTGCGGCGATCTTCTTCGCGGTGGAACCGGTGGAGACGATGGCGACTCCTGCTGCATGCAGGCCCTTCGCGAGCTCCTCCAGCCCCGTCTTGTCGTAAACCGAGATCAGTGCACGGCGGATGGGAACACGGTCAAGCTGCGTCAAGCTCACAAAAGTCTCCGTCTTATATCGCGGGATTCCGCGGTTGCTGGGGATATGGACGAGTTTATCGTGTTGTGGCTCCTCTTCGTTTTTCGAGACGTGGCCGCGTCCGCAACATATGGTTGGGCCATGGATTCCGCGGATGTGATTTTGGTAGCCGACGTCGGCAAGAGCCGATGCCGGGTTGAACTCAGGCGAGGCGATGAGGTGGTGGCTCGGCGGACCAGCAGGGCTTCCCCGGCCTCGGCATGGACGACGGCGCCCGGCTCGCCTTCGAGCTGCTCGCGGACACCGCGGCCATGCTGCCGCGGGGGCTTCCGGCAGCATTCCCGGAAGGTTCGTTGCTTGGAATCGGCGCCGCCGTGGCCGGGGTTGAGGCCTCAACGGCCAACTCCCACGAACTCGCCGTCCTCCTTTCCGAGCGCTTCAAGGTCCCGGCCGCGGTTCTCTCGGACGCAACCGCGGCCCAGCTCGGCGCCCTGCACGGCGCACCCGGAACGGTGCTGATTGTTGGCACGGGGCTGTTGCCTTCCGCTTCGACGACGCCGGAACCCTCCACCGTGCCGATGGTTGGGGACCGCTCTTGGGCGATCGCGGAAGCGGCCGCTGGATCGGCCAGCAGGGCCTTCAGGCCGCACTACAAGCTCACGACGGCGGCCCTGCCACGTCGTTGCTCGGCGCGGCTGCCGCGCTTGTAGGCTCCCCCGCGCAACTTCCGGCGTGGCTCGCCGAATCCGGCAACCCGGCACGGACGATGGCGCGTTTCACGCCCGTGGTGCTGAAAGAAGCGGAGGCGGGAGACGCCGTCGCACGCGGCATTGTGGACGAAGCCTGCAGGCTTCTCGTGAACACCGTGGCCCTTGCCGCGGGCGACACGAAGCAGGTGGCGCTCCTTGGCGGCGTCGTGAAATCGGAGTTCTTCGGCGGGCTCTTGCACAACGCCCTCGCTTCGGCTGGGATTGAGGTGGTTGCGGCTCTCGGCGATGGCTTGGACGGGCCGCCCTCGCAGCGAACCGCCGCGGGCTCCTCCAGGAAAGGTACATTCACCGTGACGGAACAGCCTGACGCTTCTTCCCCCGGTACCCCGGACTCCCCGACGGCGACGGGCTCGAGGAACTCCGTTCGGAGCTCGCGGGCCTGCAAACCGAAGCCGCGTTGCCCGCGCTCAGTGAGTTGGACACCATGGGCACGGCCGAACTCGTCGCGGCCATGAATGAGCAGAACCGCGGCGTCCCGGCCGCCGTCGAACAAGCCAGCGGGGAAATCGCCGCAGTGGTCGACGCCGTTGCGGAACGCCTCGCCCGCGGCGGCCGGTTGCTCTACGTCGGCGCCGGAACGGCCGGGCGGCTCGGGTTTTGGACGCGAGCGAATGCCCGCCCACGTTCGGCACTCCCCGGGGCTCGTCGTCGGGATCATCGCGGGCGGCACCCAAGCCATCCAGAAGCCAGTGGAGTACGCCGAGGACAACGCCACTGCCGGAGCCCGGGACCTGCACGACATCAGCGTGACCGAGGCGGACGCCGTCGTCGGAATCTCGGCTTCGGGACGCACACCGTACGTGATCGGCGCCCTTGAGGAGGCCCGCAGCCGAGGCGCTTTCACCGCCTCGATCGCTTGCAACCACGCTTCGCCCATCAGCAAACTGGCGGACGTGGCGATCGACGTCGTGGTTGGTCCCGAGTTCGTTGCCGGTTCAACGCGGCTGAAGGCCGGCACGGCGCAGAAACTCGTCCTCAACATGATCAGCACGCTCGCGATGGTCAAGCTCGGGAAGACCTACGGAAACCTGATGGTCGATCTGCGGGCAACCAACAACAAGCTCCTCGCAAGGTCCCAACGGACCATCCAACACGCCACCGGAGTGGACGCAGAGACGGCGATTCGCGCGCTGGATTCCGTGGGCGGATCGGTCAAGGCAGCCATCCTGGTAGTGCTGACGGGGATCGATCCGGGGCAGGCCAAGAGCGCTTTGGACGAGGCCGGCGGCTTCCTGCGAAAGGCGATCGAGAAGCACGGATAGAGTTTTCCCCAGGAGGGGAAATGAATACTTACACGACCGTCCCGAGCGGCGAACAGGTTGTCCAGGAGCTGCCGTGGCGGTGGAAGGTCCAGGGCAGGATCTTCCTGATCGGGGCCTCGGCTTCATGTTCGATGCCTGGGACGTCACCCTCAACGGCATCCTCATTCCGCTGCTTTCCAAGCATTGGTCCCTCCAGCCCGCCGACGCCGGATGGATCGGGACCGCAAACCTGATCGGCATGGCCTTGGGCGCCTTCGCCTGGGGTACCATCGCGGACACCATCGGCCGGAAACGGGCCTTCACGGCCACCCTGCTGATCTTCTCCATCTTTACTGTGTTGGGAGCTTTCGCGCCGGACATCGTGTGGTTCTGCATCTTCCGCTTCATGGCCGGCTTCGGGCTGGGCGGCTGCATTCCGGTGGACTACGCACTCGTCGGTGAATTCACGCCACGGAAGCATCGCGGCAAGGTGCTCACGGCCATGGATGGTTGGTGGCCCGTAGGGGCCGCCCTGTGCGGCTTCATTTCGGCCGGACTTGTTGCGGCCTTTGCCGATTGGCGCCTCACCATGCTCGTGATGGTGTTGCCTGCCCTTCTGGTGTTCTGGGTCAGGCGGAGCGTGCCCGAATCCCCGCTCTTCCTCATCCGCAGGGCCGGCGCCAAGAAGCCGCCGACGTCATCGACAGCCTCGTCCTGGCCACGGGAGCCGAGCCGCGCGCCTACAGCCTGCCCGCGCCACAAGATGCTCCGCGCCTCTCCGCCGGCAGCGCGTGGCAGCAACTGCGACGGATCTGGCAGTTCAACTGGAAGATCACGACGGCGGCCTGGGCCCTGTTTTTCAGCATCCTTCTGGTCTACTACTTGAGCTTGACGTGGATGCCGCGGATTCTGATCGGCGCCGGGTTCGAGGAGTACAAGGCCTTCGTGACGACAGCCGGGATGGCCGGCGTCGGGCTCCTGGGCGTGGCGGTCGCGGCAGTGCTGGTGGAGCGGGTGGGCCGCAAGTGGATCCTGGCCATCACCGCGCCGCTGTCCGCGTTGGCCCTGGTGATCGTGTCATTGGTGGTGGACATTCCGGACGCGGCGGTGTTCTGGCTCCTGGCGTTCGGCTTCGTCATCCAGGTGGCCATCCCGGTGCTCTACACCTACGTGTCGGAGCTCTACCCCACGGAGCTTCGGGGTTCCGGCTTCGGCTGGGCCTCGACCTTCTCACGCGTTGGTGCCGGGATCGGGCCACTCGTGTTCGCTTCGTATTTCTGGCCCGAGCTTGGCCTGGCCACGTCTTTCGCCTTGGCTGGCGGGCTCATCGTGGTGGCGGTGCTGTGGATGGCGTTGTTTGCGCCGGAGACCAAGCAGCTCGAGCTCGACTGAGCATGCCCACGGGGGTGCCCAACTGACTCGCATTTGTTGTCGTTATGAGCCGCCAAAACGACATCTAATGCGAGCTAGTTGGGCCGAACGGAGGACTTAGGCGTGCTTTCCCGCCGCGAGCTCTGCGAGCGTCCGGACCAGGAGCCTACGCTCCACCACCTTGATGCGTTCGTGCAGGGTGTCCTCGGTGTCGTCCGGGGCGATGTCCACCGCTTCCTGGGCGATGATGGGCCCGGTGTCCACGCCGGCGTCGGCCCAGTGGACAGTGCAGCCGGTCACTTTCACACCATAGGCCATGGCATCGCGGACTCCATGGGCTCCCGGGAAAGCGGGAAGCAGTGCGGGGTGGGTGTTGAGGTACTTGCCTCCGAAGGCATCGATGAACTCCGGACTCACAATCCGCATGAACCCGGACGAGACCACCACGTCCGGATCGTACGAGGCAACGGCTTTGGTAAGTGCCGCGTTCCAATCGGCCCTGTCCGCGTAGTCCTTGAAGTCCACCACGAAGGTGTCCAGTCCGGCTTCGGCAGAGCGTTCCACGCCGTAGGTACCCGGCCGGTCGGCTCCCACGGCTGCGATCTCAATGTCCAGCTCGCCCGCCTTCACGGCGTCGATTACTGCTTGGAGGTTGGAACCGGTGCCGGAGACGAGGACAACAATACGCATTGCACTAGCTTATGGCTGGCTCGCGTAGGCTGGAAAACATGAATTCCGGCGTTGGACCCACCCCGCAGCATCAGCCTCAGAGCGAGGCTGCCAAATCAGCGCTTGCCGTTACCCACACGCTGTTCAGGACTTTCCTGCTGACCGTGCTTGGCGCCCTGTTCGTCTATATCCTGAACATCAGCTACGTCTGGCTCAGTGGAATCCTCACCGTCATCGCCGCGGTGCTTGGAGTGGTGGTCCTCGTGCGGGCGATCCGGTTCAAGCAGCCGCGCATCGTTCTGTTCGGCACCATTTCCGGGCTCGTGGTCACGGCCATCATGTGCCTGCTGGTGCTCACCGCAGTCGTCTTCTTCCAACAGGTCACCACCTTGGAGAACTGTGCACGAGGCGCACTGACGCTCCACGCCCAAAACTCGTGCCAGGTGGATTTCCAGAATTCCCTTCCCTCCGGATTGCGCTAGCCGGGGCGCAAGCCAGGTGAGGCAGGCACCTTAGCGGCGGTCACCGTCGTACACGGAATCGTCGAGATCCGCTTCGCGGAGCTTCTGCCGCCTTTCGAGCCAGGGCCCCACCCAATAACCGATCACGACGCCGATCCCCACCTCCGCGGCGATCCAGACTGCCGTCCACCGCGGGTCCGGGCCGATCTCGGTGAGACGCCCGATTCCGGCGGAACCGCGCGCCAGCCAGGCGAGGCCTCCGGCCAAAGCCCCTGCGACGGCCCCGATGAGCGCGCCGAGGATCAGCGTGGAAACAGGAGCCGTGAACCAGCGCGCCTTGATCTTGATGGAGAGCCATTCGTCGAAGTGGTTCTCCCCCGCCCGCAGGAACCACCAGCCCGCCAACACACCGGCGATCACCGGCAGGGCGAGGGCCGCGGCGCCGAAGTCGAGCTGCCCGGTGGGCAGTGCGCCGAAGACGGGGATCGCGGGCAGCGGCCGACGGCGGTGCCCAGCGGCCCGACGTGTGAGCCGATGCCGAGGGAGAACCCTGCGCCAGAGGACCAAGCCAAAGCGAATACCGCCAGATTGGGGAGGTAGCCGAGCTGGGCGATGGTCAGGACGCCACCGCCGAGGGCGCCGGCTTTCAGGCCTTCGTAGACGGCGATGATGTCCGTCCAGTGGATGACAAGGTCGACGGCGAGCAGCGTCGCTGAGAGTGTCAGGGCTGCCATGATCGCGACGAATCCGGCCTTGATGGCGGAGCCGAAGTAGGAACCGGCCCAGCGGGAATGTTGGCTTGTGCGCGCAAGCCAATCGACGGCGTCGACCCCAATGAGCCTGCTCCACGAGCCCGACTCACGCCGGGCACCCACCACCATGCCGAGACCGAACGGGATAAGCGGAAGTAAGGCAGCGAACCAGATGTTGATGACGACGTCCTGCGTCCGGCACACGAATCCGGTGGCCGCGCCGAACGCCCCGTAGACAAGCAACGCTCCGAAGAAGGCCTGCCACAGCTGGTCCGTGTAGGAAGCCCTGGCCAGCCGGCGGCCCGCGCGCCACGCCAAAAGGAAGGGGACCAGCGTCAGTCCGAGCGGGATAAGGGACAACATCCCGGAACCCGGTAGACCCGCGGTTCCCATGTTCACAGTGGCAAGTTGCAGCGGAACGCCGTGGACCAGCAACCAGGCTTGGCCAGCCAGGCGTGCCAGGAAATCGACGGTGTGGTTCTGGAATCCGTCAGTTGCCCAGACACCGATCAGCGGCAGGACCACCACGAGCGCGGAGATGATGGCGGCCTGGGCCGACTCAAGGGCACCCTGCAGCCACAAAGGCATGGGCAGGCCATGGTTACCAGTCTGATCAGCGCGCAGTTTCATCGTGTTCTATCGTGCCACGGCGTGCCCCGCTCCCCCGGCAGGCGCCCGCACGGCCCGCCAATCCCCCAACGCCCGCTCACTTATGAGGCGTTCCGGGCGGACGCTCGCTCACCAATGAGGTTTTCCGGGCCAACGCCCGCTCACCAATGAGGTTTTCCGGGCCAACGCGCGCTCACTCCGGCCGCACCGCCGTCGTCGTATACGTGAGCGAGCGTTAGCAGGAAACCCGACATACGTGAGCGAGCGTTAGCAGGAAACCCGACATACGTGAGCGAGCGTCCGGGGCGCGCAGCGCCTGTTGGGGCCGCCGGGCACGCCGCCGCCGGGCCGGCCGGACGCCGCCGCTCCCAGCGCTTTTTGCATAAGTCAGACGTAAAATTGGATTGTTCGCAATAGGTGGATGGAGGGCATAAATGACTACCGCAACCCCACATGCACATGGTGTTCACTTTGGACGGACGGACATCCAGAACATCGGCATGGGTATAGGTATTCTGATGGCGCTGGTGGGCCTTCTCGGATTCATTCCGGGAATCACTATGCGGTACGGGGAATTGCAGTTCTTCGGGCCAAATTCGCACGCAATGCTCCTGGGTGTGTTCCAAGTGTCGCTGCTGCTCAACATTGTGCAGCTCCTCATCGGTGGAACCAGCTGGGCGATGTCCCGCTCGGGCGGCCACAGCGCACGCAATATCCTGATGAGCTTCGGCGCCTTGTACATCGTGTTCAGTGTGTACGGACTGAGTGTCGGGGTTGATTCGGCGGCCAACTTCCTGTCGCTGAACACGCTCGACAACTGGACGTTCATGGTCTTGGGCATCCTGATGATTGCCGCTGGCTGGATGTTTTCACGGCATCTGGCCGACGACGCAAAGTAGCCCTATTCAAAGCCCGGATTGAGTTAGCCCGGATTACAGGAGCCGCCGATGGGTAGGATCTACAGCTAAATCTGAATAGTCATACAAGCGGTTGGTGCAGTTCCTGCGGTGAAGAAGCCGGGAGCTGTGCCAACCTTCTTTGTGCCCGACGCCGTCAGATCCACTTTGGTGCCGCCGGCACGGGCCCAGCGCCCGCGGTCACCCGCCGGCCCGCGTCCGGTGGCCCATTGCACGACGCCGGCGAGAGGCCCGGCGACCACGACGGCGGCGTCCGGATCGCCGAACGTGAGGTCCGTGCCGCTGACCTTGACCAACAACCCGGCGTCGGTGCCCCGGGCGGCCCACGAACCGGTGATGTCGCGCAGCAGCCGTTCCAGTACCGAGGCCGGGATGTCACCGAACGATGCTCCGTTGTAGAGGTCGACGGCGTGCACCCAGACTTCGCGGGTGCGCATCCAGACCGTTTCCGACGCCGGGACTTCCCTGCCCTGGATGGTCCGGACCGTGTGGTGCCAGGCGTCCTCGGGCAGATCCCGCCATTCCACGCTCAGGTGCACGGCGGAGTGGTCAAACAGGTTCCGCAACGCGATGGGAGACAGGGTGGCGCCGAAGTTGATCTCCTCATCCCGCACTGCAATTGAGGGATACATCGGAGTCTCCACGCCGGTCGACGCCCACTCCACGAGGCGGGCGATGGCCCGGGCGTTGTAGCCCACGTGTGCTACAACGTGGCGGCGGGTCCAGTCGGGAAGCAGCGAATCGCCGTCGAGCCCGGCATCGGTGAGTTCGTTGAGCTTGCGGGCGAAGAACGCGGTCCCACGCCGGGCCTGCAGGAGCTGTTCCTGCAGGCCAGGATCGGTGGTGAGGTCGTGGCGGGCGACCATCAGGCTTCCTTGACCACGCGGTTGCTCAGCTGGCCCAGTCCCTCGATGGTGGTGACCAGGAGCTGGCCTCCTGGAGGTACCGCTTCGGGTTCTGGGCATGGCCCACTCCGCCGGGGGTGCCGGTGGCGATGACGTCGCCCGGGTTCAGCGTGATGATGGTGGAGATGTAGGACACCAGGAATTCGGGGTGAACACGAGGTCCCCGGTGGGGGTCTGCTGCTGGATCTCGCCGTCCACCGCGGAGGTCATGAGCGGCCGGCCGAGAACTCGTCCTTGGTGACCAGGGCGGGCCCGAACGGGGTGGACTTCTCCCAGGTCTTGCCTTGCAGCCATTGGATGGTGCGGAACTGGTAGTCGCGCATGCTGATGTCGTTCAGCACCGAGTACCCGGCTATGTGATCGGCCGCGTCGGCTTCGCTGATGCGGCGCCCTTCTTGCCGATCACGACGGCGAGCTCGGCCTCCCAGTCAACCGTGTCCGATTCCTGCGGCAACGCCAGGTCGTCGTTGGGACCGATTAGCGATTCCTGGTACTTCGCGAACAGGGTGGGGTACTCGGGGATTTCCCGGCCCATCTCCTTGATGTGGTTGCGGTAGTTGTGCCCGACGCAGATGATCTTCCCCGGTGAGGGCACGACGGCGGCGAGGTCGGCGCCGTCGTACGCGTGAGTTGCGCCGTTGGCCGCCTCAGCGATAGTCGCCCAGGCGGGGTCCTGCAGGAGGACGCCCACGTCGGAGAACCCGTCGATCTCGGTCAGGATGTCGCCGTCCTGGCGGACGGCCACGGTGCCGGTGCCGGTCCCGTCAGAAATGCGGAGGGTGAGGAGTCTCATTTGTTGCGTCCTTCGATGTACGTGCGGTTGAAATTCAGTCGTTCGAAAATGGGGGCGTCGCTGAAGCGGAACAGATCGAACTCACTCTCGGCGTGGAGCGACCATTCCTGCCAGGACGGCACGACAAAGAGGTCGCCCTTTTCCAGGACCTTGGACTCCCCGTTCAGCACCACGGTGCCGCGTCCTTCGAAGACCTGCCAGACACTGGAACCGACTTCGCGCACGGCCTCGGTGGAAGCGCCGGCCCGCAGGCGGTGGAATTCGGCGCGGATGGTGGGCATGACGTCCCCGCCGGTGGTCGGGTTGGTGTAACGCACGGCGGCGTGGCCTGGGACACCGTGGCCGGGTGGCCTCGTCCTCGAGAAGCAATTGTTCGCGCAGGGCGGCGTCGGTGTGTTCCCAACGGTAGGCCGCGATCGGGGAATTCACCGTGTCCTGCAGCCCGGAAAGGGGACGGAGGCCCGGGTGGCCCAGAGCCGCTCGGATCGCGAAACGTCCGGGGTGGCCTCGTCAGTGACACGTTCGGTGCCGAATTCGAAGAACCCGGCGTCCGCGTAGTGCACGAACGGGATGTCCAATCCGTCGATCCACGCCATCGGCTGGTCCGTGTCGTTGTGGTGGCCATGGAAGTTCCAGCCCGGCGTCAGCAGGAAGTCCCCGCGGCGCATCGCCACCGGATCCCCGTTGACGACCGTCCAGACGCCCTCACCTTCGACGACGAAGCGGAACGCGTTCTGCGAGTGGCGGTGCTCCGGAGCTGTTTCGTGCGCGCCCAGATACTGGATGGCAGCCCACAGGGTGGGTGTGGCATACGGAGTACCGGCGAGGCCCGGGTTTGCCAGGGCGATGGCACGGCGTTCCCCGCCACGGCCAACAGGCACCAGGTCTCCGGCACGGGCCGCCAATGGGTACAAATCGTTCCAGCGCCACACGTAAGGCACGGCCTTCGGGGACGGCACCATCGGCATCAGGTCCGCGATCTCGGTCCAGAGCGGAATCAGGTTCCGGCCTCGAAATCCTGATACAGCTGCTCCAGCTGGGCGGCTTCCTCGGGAGTCGGTTCCGGAACAGCGTTCTCGGCGGCAACTGATTCGTGGGTTGTGCTATCGGCGCTGATGGACACAGAGGCCTCCTCGGGGGTACGGGACAGTTTTGGCGTACTCCAGACCCTAGGGAAGCCCCCAAGTGATCTCCAGCATATTCTGCTAGACAGAATCTTCTGGCCCACCTGACGGGCCGCAGACCCAACTGACTAGCAATAGATGTCGTTATGGGCCCTCAAAACGACATCAACTGCGAGTCAGTTGGGTGGGTCACGGCATGGGTGGGTTAAGGCTTGGGTGGGTCACGGCTTGGGTGGGTCACGGCTGGGACTCGGCCGGATTGGCCGCGATATCGATCTCCAATTGGCGCTGGGTTTCCCGCATGATACCCACAAGACCAGCATCGAAGAGCCTGCGGAACCGTGCCACGGGAGTAGCTACGCTCAGCGCGCCCACGGCGACGCCCCGCCCGTTGTGGAGAGCCACCCCCAAGGCGCTGATCCCTTCCTCGGTGCCTTCGAAATTCGCCGCGAATCCGTTGCTCCGGATCGTCTCAAGCTCGCGCAGGAAAGCCGGATATTCGGCGTCGGGAATGTTGTCGCCGCCGATCTCCGCATTGTGGCTGCGGAACAATTGCTCGATCATGGCGGGCTCCAGCTCTGCCAACAGCGCCTTGCCGCCCGAGGCTTTGTTCGCGGGCAGGACGGTTCCCTGCCTGTCGCCGACCCGCAGGGCGTTGGTCCCCTCCACCGTGGCCAGGAACCTCACCTTGGTTCCCACGCGAACCATGAGATTGACGGTCTCATTGATCCGCCCACTCAGGAGTTCCATGTGCGGCTGCGCCACCGTGCGAAGCAGCCGGCTCCAACTGAGTCCTGCCGGTCCAACCCCCATGGCCGGCCCGGGCACGTAGCGGCGGGTCTCGTCCTGGACCGCGAACCCCCGGTAGACCAGCATGGCCAACAGCCGGTGGGCTGTGGAGGGAGCAACACCCAGCTCCGCGGCGGCGTCCTTGAGGCGCAGGCTGCCGCCGTCGCGCAGGAGCTGAAGGAGATGCAGGGCGTTGTCCACGGCTTCAATGGAATAGGCCGGTTTTTTGCGGGCTGGAAGATTCTGCACGACAGAATTCTATTGGGCTGCATAACCAAACGGCCACACAGTGGTGGGATGAATCACACACCATCCGCTGCAGCGCCGGAGCGGACCCAAGACGGCGTTCACCACCTCCCAGGGCCTCCGCCCGGTTCTCCAAGCGTTCCGCCGCCGCTGTCCTGGTCTGCTGGTTGCTGGTGGTTTTCGACGGCTACGACCTCATCGTCTACGGCACCGTCCAGAGCGCCCTCATCACCGACACCGGCTGGGGCTCACGGAAGCCACCGCCGGCACGGTCGGCTCGATGGCGTTCCTCGGCATGATGATCGGAGCCATCTTCGCCGGGAGGATGTCGGACAGCTGGGGGCGCCGCCGGACCATCATCGCCTGCGCCGCACTGTTTTCACTCTTCACCATCTTGTGTGCGTTCTCCCCGAACGCGTTCGTCTTCGGGGTCTGCGCTTGCTGGCGGGCATCGGCCTGGGCGGACTTGTTCCCTCAGCCAATGCCTTGGTCGCGGAACTGGTCCCCGCCAAATGGCGGTCCACCATCGCCACGCTGATGATGTCCGGAGTGCCGATCGGCGGCTCGATCGCCGCGGTGGCCGGCATTCCGCTCATTCCCGCTTTCGGCTGGCCGGTCATGTTCCTGGTGGCCGCCGTGGCGCTCCTCGTGGTGGTTCCGCTGGGCATGCGCTTCCTCCCGGAGACGCTCCCAGCGACACTCGAAGAACCCCTCCCGGCCGCCAAGAACGCGAACCAAACAGGCGGCTTCAAGTCCCTACTCCGTGCCCCGTACCTCGGCATGAGTCTCCTGTTCGCGGTCTCCACCCTCGTCACGCTCTTTGCTTGGTACGGCCTGGGCACCTGGCTGCCGAACCTGATGCAACTGGCCGGCTACAACCTCGGGTCAGCCCTGACCTTCGCGCTGGCACTCAACCTCGGTGCCGTCGTCGGCTCGGTGGCCACTGCGTGGGCGGGAACCCGCTTCGGTCCGATCCCGACGGCGATCGCGGCAGCCGCCGTCGCCGCCGTCGCGCTGGCCGTACTGGTGGCGGGTCCGCCCGTGGGGCTTGTCTACGTCATGTTGGTGCTGGCGGGGTCGGCACCCACGGAACCCAATGCCTCATCATCGCGGCGGTGGCCAGCCATTACCCGGCGCATTTGCGGGGCACAGCGCTTGGCTGGGCCCTCGGCGTCGGGCGCATCGGCGCGGTCGCGGCACCCCAGGTAGGCGGGCTGCTGCTCGCGGCCGGCCTGGGCGTCAACTCGAACTTCCTGGCATTTGCCGGGGCCGCCGCCGTCGCGGCCATACTGCTCGGCGCCATCGGCACCAAGATCAAGACCGCGAAGATCACGGCCGCCAAAAACCAACCCACAAACACCACCTCTGTAGGAGCTAGCAATGTCTGACCGCAAAACGTCCACCGAAGTCCTCGTCGTCGGCGGAGGGATGGCCGGCCTTGCCGGCGCCCTGGCCCTGCGCGCAAACGGCGCCGAGGTGACATTGGTTGAGCGGGCGCCCGAATTCGGCGAGGTCGGGGCGGGACTGCAGATGGCCCCCAACGCCTCCCGCGTCCTGAAGCGTTGGGGCCTCCTCGGGAAGGCGCTCGAGATCGGCGTCCGCCCCAAGCACTTGGTGTTCCGCGACGCCCTCACCGGTGAGGAACTCACCCGGCAGACCCTCGGTGGCGAGTTCGAAGAGCGCTACGGCGCCCCGTACGTGGTGATCCACCGCAGCGACCTGCACCGGATCCTGTTGGAGGCCTGCCAGGATGCCGGCGTGCGCCTCGTGAACGACGTCGTCGTCGAGAAAGTCGAGACCGTGAACCACCGCGGCGTGGCGCACACGTCCAGCGGCGATGTTTACGAGGCCGACGTCGTGATCGGCGCCGACGGCCTCAAGTCCACGCTCCGCGCCGCCGTCGCGCAGGACGGGCCGGTGTCGTCGTCGTACGTCGCGTATCGCGGAACGGTGCCCATCACGCCGGAGACCCCGGCCGCCGATCTCGAGGACGTCGTCGTCTACCTCGGTCCGGACTGCCACCTCGTGCAGTACCCGCTGCGCAAAGGCGAGCTGCTCAACACCGTGGCTGTTTTCAAGTCGCCCTCGTTCGAGCGCGGTGAGGAGCAGTATGGCGGCGTCGACGAACTCGAGGCGGCTTACAAGGACTGCATTCCGGCGGTACAGCTTGCGCTGCGGAACCTTGCGACAGGCATCCGCTGGCCCATGTACGATCGCGATCCGATCGAGAACTGGATCCACGGCCGCCTGGTCCTGATGGGCGATGCCGCACACCCCATGCTCCAGTACTTGGCCCAGGGAGCCTGCCAGGCGCTTGAAGACGCCGCGGTCCTCCAGGACTCCACCGTCGGCTCCGTGTTCAACGACGACGGCGTGGACACCGCTGCTTGGGATCGCGCCATCAGCGATTTCAACTCAGCCCGCGCAGCGCGGACGGCCCGCGTCCAACGCACGGCGCGCGTCTGGGGAGAGTCGTGGCACGTGTCCGGCGTCGCACGTGTCTTGCGGAACCTGCTGTTCAAGAGCCGCAAGGACGGCGACTTCCAGTACAACGACTGGCTCTACGGCCAAGAGGACGACGGCGTTCCGGCGGTCCCAGCCGACGGCACCGGCGAGATGAGGACAGTATCGCTCGCGGGAACGCACGCCTAGCAGAATCCGTTGTGTCAATTGTAGGTAAACAAATTGCTGGACTCCTGGAGCAGACCGAAGCAGACTGACTACACGAGCCGCTTGGGTGCTTGCCGTTGAAAGGACAGTCATGTTCGACCTCGTTGCTTATCTCCCGATTCTCGTCACCGTATTGGGGGTAGTTGTCGCCGTTACCGTTATAAGGCTTCTCATCAAATTGATGTGGAAGGTGGCTGAACCAAACGAGGCATTGATCATTTCCGGCCTGACTCGGGGAAGTTTGGACACCAGGGACGGAATGGATTTCAAAATCGTCACGGGAAAGGGCGCCTTGGTGGTTCCCGGGCTCCAAACCGTGAGGACGTTGTCCCTGACGCTGAATGAAACAGAGCTCCAGGTCAACTGCGTGACCTCGCAAGGCATCCAAGTGATCGTGGAGGGCGTGGTGATCTACAAAATCGGTGACGCTGCGCCGTTTATTGCGAACGCCGCGAGGAGGTTTCTCGGCCAACAGCCCAAAATGGAAAGCCAGGTCTACAACGTTTTTGAAGGGCATTTGCGCTCGATCATTGGCAGCATGACCATGGAAGAAATCATCCGCGAGCGTGACAAACTCGCGTCGTTGGTCCGCAGCGCAAGCGGCATCGAAATGGAAAAGCTTGGCTTGGTAGTTGATTCCCTCCAAATCAAGGACCTCCAGGACCCCACGGGCTACATCCAGAACCTGGCCAAACCGCACATTGCGCAGGTCAAAATGGAGGCCCGCATCGCCGAAGCCACCAGGAACCGCGAGGCCGCGGAGAAGGAGGCCGAGGCAGCCGCCCAGATCGCGGATGCCCAGAGCATTTCGGCGATCAAGCAATCAGCGGCCCAAGCCAATGCTGAAACCGCGAGGGCCAACGCCGCGCAGGCCGGTCCGTTGGCAGACGCCACAGCGCGCCAGCAAGTGGTGGTCCAGGAAACCGAGGTGGCCAAGCTGGAGGCGGACCGCGAAGAGCAAAAGCTCCAGACGTCCATCCGGAAGCCCGCCGATGCAAAGGCGTACGCCCAACGCACCGAGGCGGAAGCCCAAAAGGCCGCCGACATCAGTGCGTCCGAGGCGCGGGCACGGCGGACGGAACTCGAAGCTCAAGCGAACGCCCGCAAGGTGGAAGTCGAAGCCCAGGCCAACGCCACGGCGGCCGCCGCCATCGCGGGAGCCACGAAGATCACGGGTGAAGCCGAAGCCGCGGCCACCCGGGCCCGCGGCGACGCGGCAGCCTCGGCCATCAAGGCCAAATCCTTGGCGGAAGCGGACGGCATCAAGGCCCGCGCCGAGGCTCTCGGAACCAACCAAGAGGCCGTCATCTCCCAACAGCTCGCGGAGAACATGCCGGCGATCGTGGCAGCCGCGGCTGAACCGTTTGCCCACGTGGGCAACCTGACCGTCCTCAACGGCGGCGAGGGCCTCAACAGCATGGTGGGTGGGATCCTGTCCCAAGTGGGCAACTACCTGCCATCGATCACAGCTGCGCTCAAGAACGGCAAGGAACCGCCCAAGCGGCCCACCAAAACCCCTGATGCATAGGGACACCGATGCACAAAGAGGTTGATCGGAGCCTGACGGGCAAAATCGGCAGGGTCACGGGTCGTATCGGGCCAGGCACTGTGGGGGAAGTGATGCTGCCGTTCCACGGCGGTACGAGCGCCTTCCACGCGCATCCCTTCGACAAGAGCAGTGTTTTCAACGTGGGTGACGAGGTGCTTGTCATCTATTACGAGCCACCCGGGACCGTATTCGTTGACGACTTGCCGGACGTCCTGAAGGCTGCCAGATAGCGCGACCGCCAGCCGGCGCAATAGAGAACCCGACAAAAAGCTGAGGGCGGCTAGTCAGCCGCCCTCAGCTTTTTGTCACTGATCGATTGCTCAGCCCAGCGGCGGAGCTCCTACGCTGTCGTACATCGCGTAATCGTCGGTGGTGACCGATCCGTTGCTGAACAAGCTCAACCCGAAACTGATGGCCGTGGCCCCGGCGGGTAGTGCCGGCGTCGTGAAGCTTGCCTGTGTGTAGGTAGTCGCGGTATTCAGCCACGGTCCGGAGGTCCAGTACACCCAGTTGTTTGAGGCGTCACGGTAATACAAGGCGAACTGTGTGACGGCTGTAGAGGTGTACCAAACACGCACCGAATAGGTGTGTCCGGCGACGGCCGCAGGTGGGCAGGTACTGGTGTCCATTGTTGGAAGCAGTTTCGCGTCACCACTGGAGTATCCCGTGATGGTGAGTTTCTCCGCTTTGGTACCGGTGTGCGCGGTAGCAACCGTGCTGAACGTCGCGGTGTTGGTGCCGTATCCGCCGGCCTGCCAGCACTGCGGGAACGAGCCCGTACCGGCCGTTTCAAGGCTGGGGTTCTGTACCAGGTTGCCGCCCGCTGGTGGCGGCGGAGGAGGCGGTGGCGGGTGCCGACGTCGAACATCTCGTAGTCGTCGGTGGTGAGCGTGCCGTTGCTGAACAGGTTCAACCCGAAGCTGATGCCGCTGGCGCCCGTGGGCAGTGGAGGCGTTGTCCAGGTGGCCTTTTGGAAGGTCGTGGCCGCTGAGAACCAGGGGCTTGATGTCCAATACTTCCAGGAGCCTACGCCGATCCGGTAGTAGAGCTCGAATTGGGTGCTTGTGGTCGATTTATACCAGGCACCGATTGAATAGGAGTTCCCGGGTGTGGCTGTAGGCGAGCACCCTCCTAGGTCAAGGGTCGGCAACAGCTTGGCGTCGCCGTCGACATAGTTGGTGACCACGAGCTGTTCGGCGACTTTTCCGGTGTGCGCCTGCCTGACGGTGGAAAAAGCTGCCGTGTTGGTGCCATAGCCTGCTGCGGCCCAGCACTGCGGAGCCCCGCTGACCAAGGTTTCAAGGCTTGGGTTCTTGATCAGGTTGCCCGTGCCCTCCGGTGGCGCCGGCGGTCCCGAGACAAGCGGCTTGACGGTTCCGCCGATCACTTGGGCCACCGTCTTGACCGTGGTGGTTGCGGGCCTGGACTTGAGCCACGTGGCGAACTGGTTGAACAGGGTCGGGGTGATGTTCAGCGGATCCGTGCTGGTAGCTGAAATATGGTGGAAGGTGAGCTGGACCCACCCGCCTCCGGGCTCCGCCTGGGTGACCGACTTTTGCAGGTCCGCCAGGGTCCAGGTGTTGTCCACTTCATCCGGAGCCGCCGTGTTGTACGGGTTGGCAGGAGGGATGGTCTCCGCGAGCGGGCAGCCGGCGCAGCTGAACCGCGTCTTGATGTCACCAAGGTTGCGGGCGCTATTGAGCCCGCAGTTCTTGACGACGGTTTCGAGGGATGCGTTCTCGGAAGCGAATGGATACGCGAAGTCAGTGATCGTGAATCCAAGGTTTGTGAGGTTGACCCTGTCGTTGCAAATCTGGCGTGTTGCCTCATCCAACGTCACGGTGGTCAGGTCCGGGTGTGTGACGGTGTGGCCGGCAATCTCGTTGCCGTTCGCCACAAGGCCCTGCATGTCGCTTGTCGTCAGGTAATTGGGGTTGTTGATGAATCCGGACGGCGTGAAGAAAGTACCCACCAGGCCCAGGCTCTGCATGGTCTGCGCGGCGTTGAGTTGGTCGGCATTTGCGTCGTCAAAGGTCAAGGTGACGACGGTTGGATTGGCGGCTTGGGCTGCGGGTGCGGTGATGCCGGCGGTGACGCCGGTGAAAGCAAATACCACCACAACGGTGGAGAACCACGTAAACCATTTACCGGGGATCGTCCCTTTAAACGTCCGGTGCTGGTCAACCTGGTCAGTACGGTTGAAGAGTTTCATAGGGTCTGGCTCGATTCTAGACAACGGCCTGGCCGGACATACGGGCGGCGCAGGGTGAATCACCCAACGTTGTTCAGCATGTGAGGGCGCGCCGCCCAGTCATCGCCCGCTTGCCGAAATACCCCGGTGCCCGGGACAAGCCCCAGTCATGGCCACGAGGTTCACTACCGATGTCACCGTAAGGCGGGCCGACATGGGGGAATAAGAGTAAGTCCTACCCGTCTTTGAGCTGCGTAATTACCTAGATTTGCGCATGTTCGGTCGCTACGGATCCTCCACTCGGGGAAGCAACGTCAATTTGTTAACCAAACCTTCCCCTTGCGGTCACGCCCATTCCCCGCTTCGCCAACCGCCGCGCACACCGTGGAGGGGTGAGGATCGCTATCGTTGCCGAATCATTCCTGCCGCTCATGAACGGGGTCACGCACTCCATCCTGCGGGTGCTCGAGCATCTGCAAGAGCGCGGCGACGAAGTGATGGTGATTGCGCCGTCGACGTCGGACACTGCTGTCTCGGACGTCGTGAACGGCGCTTTTGTCCACCGCCTCCCGTCCGTGCCCTTGGCCGGATACACCAATGTGCGGGTGGCGTTGGGCGGCGTGAGCCGGGTCAAGAGAATCCTTGCCGACTACGCACCGGACGTTGTCCACCTCGCATCGCCCTTCGTCCTCGGGTGGCGGGCTGTGCAAGCTGCGCACCAGCTCGGCATTCCGACGGTTGCCATCTACCAAACCGAGGTCCCCAGCTACGCTGCCCGCTATGGGCTCCCCATGCTGGAGAACTGGGCATGGAACCGGGTGGACAACATCCATCTTCGTGCAGACCGGACACTGGTCCCGTCCACGTTCGCGCTCAACCAGTTGCGCGGCCGCGGGATCCTCAGGGTGGGAATGTGGCGGCGCGGTGTGGATACCGCGCGCTTCTCCCCCACCAAGCGCTCGACGGCGTGGCGCACCTCCGTTGCGCCCCACGGAGAGCGCATCATCGGCTACGTCGGCCGCCTCGCGATCGAGAAACAAGTGGAGGACCTCGCCGTGCTGGCGGACCTGCCGGGAACCAGGCTTGTCATTGTGGGCGACGGTCCGCAACGCGCCGCCCTGGAAGCAGCGCTGCCGAATGCCTTCTTCACCGGGTTCCTCGGCGGCGACGAATTGGCCCAAGTCGTGGCGGGCTTCGACCTCTTCGTCCATCCCGGAGAGTTCGAAACGTTTTGCCAGACCATCCAGGAGGCCATGGCCTCCGGCGTTCCCGTCGTGGCCACCGGCCGGGCGGTCCCCTCGATCTCGTGGAAAACTCGCGCACCGGCTGGCTTTACGAGCCAGGAGACCTCGCGCAGTTGCGGGCCTACGTGCAGGACTTGGTGGGCGACGACGCCAAGCGACGTGCGTTCGGAACGGCAGCACTCGCTTCGGTCCAAGGACGGACCTGGCCGGTGCTGAGTGCCCAACTCGTCGAGCATTACGAGGCGGTAATCGCGGGGGAAGCGCTCGTAGAACCGGCCGCCGCTCCCAGCCACCCGGTTCAGGCAGCCGAACTTCAGGCGTCCGAACTTCACGCGGCAAAGCCTGCCACCATTTCCGTGACTTCCAGCAAAGGACTCCCCGCATGAAAATCTCCGTTGTAGGCTGCGGCTATCTTGGCGCAGTACACGCCGCCACGCTCGCGTCGATGGGCCACACCGTGGTGGGCATCGACGTCGACGCACAGAAGGTGGCCCACCTGAACAAGGGTTTCGCACCTTTCCACGAACCCGGCCTCGACGAACTTCTCCGCGACGGCTTCGCTACCAAGCGGCTCACGTTCTCCACCGACTTCGCCGACGCCGCCGGCGCCCAGACGCACTTCCTCTGCGTGGGCACACCGCAGTCCAAGACCTCCGATACGGCGGACCTCTCCTACGTGATCGCAGCCACGAAGAGCCTGCTTCCGCACCTCGCGAGCGGCGCCGCCGTCGTCGGCAAATCCACCGTTCCCGTGGGAACGGTGGACATGCTCCGCGGCATCCTTGCCCGCAGGCCGGATGTCCTGCTCGGCTGGAACCCCGAATTCCTGCGCCAAGGTACGGCAGTGAAGGACTCATTGGTCCCGGATCGTTTGGTGTACGGCGTGCCGGGCGGCAAGGACTCTGCCGCGGGCACCCTGTCACGGCTGCGCTCGACGCCGTCTACGAACCTCTGATTTCGGCCGGATCCCGCGGCTGGTCTGCAACTTCGCGACCGCCGAGCTCATCAAGTCCGCCTCCAATGCGTACCTCGCCACGAAGCTCAGCTTCATCAACGCCATCGCCGAGCTTTGCGACGCTTCAGGGGCCGACGTTACCGAGCTCAGTGAGGCGATGGGGCTGGATCCGCGCATCGGCAACCGGTACCTCCACGCTGGACTGGGTTTCGGCGGCGGCTGCTTGCCGAAGGACATCCGCTCGTTCCGCGCACAGGCACAAGCGCTGTCCGTGCCTTCCCTCGACGAGTGGATGGGTGTGGTCGATTCCATCAACCTGGGCCAGCGCGCCCGCGCCGTGGACGTCGCCCGTGACATGTGCAAGGGCTTCCTGTCCGGCCGCACCGTCACCGTGCTGGGCGCGGCGTTCAAACCGGACACCGACGACATCCGTGACTCGCCCTCCCTCGACGTCGCACTCCAACTCGCCGCGGCCGGCGCCCACGTTACGGTGACGGATCCCAAGGCGATCAACAATGCCTGGATGCGCTATCCGCAGCTCCGCTTCGAAGCGTCCACCACGCGCGCTCTCGAAGGCGCCGAGTTGGTGCTGCTGCTCACCGAATGGGACGAATACCGTGCCCTCTCGCCCGCCGCCGTCGGCTCGCTCGTACGACGCCGGATGGTCCTGGACGCGCGGAACGTCCTGGATGCTCGAGCATGGCGGGCGCAAGGCTGGACGGTTCGTGGGCTCGGAACCGGCTCCCACGATGAGACTTCGGAGCCGCTTACCGAAGCCAAACCTCCCGTCGTTCCCGTCGAACCGCTCAACACACGCCCGTTCATTGTCGGTTCGCCGGCCAAGGCACCCTCCACGCGACGGTAGCCGCGTGGTTCATCGTGTATTCGGGGCTTTGGGGTGCAGTGCATCGGTGATGACGAGGGAGACGTTCTGCCCACCGAAACCGAAGGAGTTGCTGAGCACAGCCTGCTGAGGGACGTTCCGTCGTTGGATGGCGACGTCGAGGTTGATGTCGGGAAAACCTCCCTGATGGCACGGGACTCGCACTCGCGACCGGAATCGCCAAGGCCGAGCTCGCCCCCGTGGTCGACGAGCACCTCCAACTGCTGTTCCGCCAATCGGAGCGCTTCGTGACCCAGCTTGTCGGCAGCCGGGGTTGGAGCCTCAAGCGACCCGTCGACGTCGAAGCCAGGACATTCTGGAGCGCCGCACTTGGTGCCGCACTCCTCGCACACGCCGGGGCGCACGGCACCGGCGCAGACCTCGACCTCGCCGGGACATTGACGGTCCACGACCAGACCGGCCACGTCTAAGTTCCTTAGCGTTCCCAGGCCGAGAACGGCTCTCAGTGTTTTTGCCCGGATTACACGTAGACGGGCCACCGCGCACACGGAGATCCGGCTTATTCACACTGAGAAACGGCCTTTTGCACACGGATTTTTCCGTTTTTTACACGGAGACGCCAATTTCACCGAGAGAATCTGAATCGTGGATGGCCTTCCTTTGAGGAGGGTCACCACTCTTCAAGGCCAGCGAAACCGTTGGCCGTTCTACTCGAGAAATGGGGTTGTAGTGGAATCAACAATGACGAAAAGGACCGGCCTTCAGGCTGCGGCCGCGGCTGCGCTGGCCGTGGTTGGCATCTTCGGCGCGAGCTTGGCCGTTTCATGGATCGCGGGGTCCCTTGGGATCTCTGCCGCGGCGGCGTCCCAGATCATGCACGCCATTGAGGTCGGAGGCTGGGCTCTCGTTGTCATCGGCACAATTTTCGGGGCAGGAATCACGGGTGCCTTGATCGCAACGGCTCGAGGCATCCTCTTCCGCATCGGCCGGGCGCAAGCAGTCGCCTAAATCGATGCTTGCTAAGACAGCACGCGTGCTTGGGGCATCCCTGGATGGTTGCTCCCAAGCACGGGCCTCGCCATGGCAGCCATAGCCGTCTTCGGCTACTCGGCTGTGGACCTGTCCTGGATCCGGGACGCCAAGGACATGGGTGGGAGTCCCCTCTCCAGCAAAGACTTCCTCCAGATCCTTGGGCGAAACGTCGGTGCGGCCTTGGTGCTCTATTCGGGGTCGCGACCCTCGGGCTGACCACGCTTCTCGGAGCCGGAATCCTGGCGCTGTATGTCGGGGCGACGGTATCCCTCGGGGTGCATTCCGTCGGCGGTGCGGGCCTGGTTGCGGACGTGATGTGGTACGTCCCGTTCGAGTTCGTCGGCCTGGTGATGGCGGCGACCGCCGGATTCCAGCCCGCCGCGGGCCTGGCTCGGAGGCTGCTGATGAAGAACGAGCCTCCAACCCTGAGGTCGTTCATCGACGACATGGCCCGTTCCCTCGGCACTTTGCTCATTGCCATCGCCCTGATAGTCCTCGGTGCCGTCATCGAGGCCATCGTGATTCAGCTCAAGACCTGAGGAGGAATTCATGACCAGCACGGAAGACGGACGGAAGTCCGAAACCGTCATCAGCGTCGCAAAGGTCGGAAAGTTGCGTCCCGAGCCGTCCTCAGCCAGGGAATGGGTCTCGACGTCCCGGGGTCTGTGGATCGCGGGCTACATCCTGCTCATGGCTTTGGTGGCTCTGCGGCTTCCCCTGACCAGAAAGTATCTCAACGCGAACGTTCCGGCGGACGTGCGCTCGGAAATCGGGGACGATCGCCTCCTGAGCCTCTCCATGACCGTGGGCACCGTTTTGTTCTTCCTTGTCTACGCCGTGATCATCGCTTTGTACTTCTCGCTGGCCGCGTTTTTGGACAAACGGGTGATCCCGGGAAAATCGGTGCTCGCGGGCCGCTTCAAGATCGGGGCCTTCTTTGTGATCGCCATTCTCGCCACGATCCCGGTGAATCTCTTCAGCGTGGCCTTTGGTGTCATCCAACCGCGGGAAATCCCCGGATATTGGGCCTATTTCCCCTCGATGGCCGTGCTGGCCCTGGTGATCTTCTACCGACATTGGCGCGAGTTTTCCACAGGCAGGAAGATCCTCGTTGTGCTTTCGGCCATGGGTCTGTCAACAATAGTCGCCATCGGCTGACCTTCCTCAACCACCACCCACGGACAGAAATTCTCAATGACTACTCAGCTCTTCGGCCTGCTTCTACGAATCGTGGGCCTCCCGGTCGCTGCATTCTCCTGCATTTCAGTCGGCCTGATGTGGGCTTCTCCCGCCCCGGAAGGCCTCAAGAACATAGATCCCCTCGCCGTGAAGAACACGATGGTCACCGTGCTTCTCGTCTTCGGAGTGGCGGCACCCTTGATTGCGGCCTTCAGCAAGGCCGGGAAATGGCTACCGCTCAAGGCGGCTGTTTTCGCCGTCGCTGGTTTCGCCAACGCGGCGGCCGTCAGCCCGGTAATAGTCGTCCCGTTCCAGGGCACGACGTCGGCCATCGCCGCGGTCTGTGCGCTCGGCCTCGCGGTCCTCACCATTGTGGCCTTCATGGACTCAGTCCAGAAGAAGAGTCCGCGGAGCAAGTTCTAGGCGCCGATGAGGACCGAAACCCCACCCGCCGACGTCGCAGGCCTAGCTTCGAACGCCAGCGTCCCTGCTGTGTCGGTCCGGAGGTCCGATTACCGAATCCTGCGCGACTTTCGGGCTTTCGAAATCGTCAATGCGATGCGTTTGCCGCTCACGCTGGACGGTTTCAGGGCCCTCGCGATCTTCGGATCGATCGCCTTGGTCCTGCTCGGAACAATGGTGTTCGCATCCACGATGTCTGTTCTCCGCGACGGCCCGCTCCGCCAAGACACGGCTGCTGTGCTCAACTGGGGATTCCTCGCGATCCTCTACTCCGCGGTCGCCTCAGTTCTCACCGAGGTAGTTTCAAGCCGACGGCTGGCAGTATCCGGCACTCCGCATTTGGAGCTCTTCCGGGCGATGGAACTTCCCCTCCCGCAGGTTGTGGTGAGATATGGTCTGGTCCCGGCGTTCCGCCGCACGGGCATCCTTTGGTATTCGGCCGTGGTATTCCTCCTGGTCTTCTTCGAGGAATCGCCGAGCTACTTTGGCGTCGTGGCGGCTTCGGCCTCCGTCCTGGCTCTCGCCTCCTGTGCGTGCGTCTACTGCGTCCTTCATTTCGCTTCAACACCTGCACGAAGGATGGGCCTCCATTGGCGGTATGGCGTCTTGGCGCTCTTCCTTGGATTGTTGCTCGGGGCTGCCACGGGATTTCTCCTGCCTCAGCTCTACCGGCTCGGCGGCCTCGCCGGGACCCCTCGCGCTTCCTTCCGGCGTTGTACTCCCTGGCAGCGGCCGCGTCCGGGATATTGATCCTGCTCAGCATCCGTGCCTGGCGCCGCCTCAGCTACCGCAGGATTTCTTTCAATACGGAGCGGAGCGGCAGCCAACGGCCGGCGACAAGCTTCGGGCTATTCGTTGTCACTGATCTGTTGAGCAGCAAACAGGGCTCGGTGATCGCGACCATCGTCCTTGCCTGGATCGCCGTCGTTGGCATCCTCTTGGGAGCGAGGGGCGTCTTCCCCCTGCAGTCGGCTCTCGGCTCCGGAGAGCTGCACAAATCCTTGATTGGTGCTGCCGTGCTCCTGAGCCTCGGCGTCACGGAACCGATGCTCTATCGGATCGGGCCCACGGCGAAGCTGTACCACTACCGCTTCGCGTGGGAGAACGGCTTCTCCGCCACCGCGATCGTTGTCCGGCTCGTCGGAATCTACGTCATAGCGGGGGCGGCCATCGGTGGATTTGTTTTCCTAGGGGCATTTCTCGCACTGGACCTTCCGGCTCCTGGTGCTGTCCTCGCGGGTTTGATCGTCGCGGCGTCCGGAGTCGTCGCGGAATCCCTCTCCCGTCCGCCAACCACCACCGACGGGACCAAGTCCAATGACGTGATGGACGGCCTCTTCACACTCCTCCTGATTTCTCCATGCTCGCTCATTCTTGTTGTCAGCCCGAGTTCAGCACCGTGCTGTTGTTGGCTATTCCATCCTCTTGATCCTGGGAGCCGCCGTATGCCTGCATCAACGTCTTTTGAGGCTTCGATCGAAATCGATTCTGTAACCGCCGGCTACCGGCAAGGCACCCCTGTCCTGGACGGACTCAGTCTCAGCATGAACGAGCCCGGGCTTTACCGTGTGGCCGGCAGCAATGGCAGCGGGAAATCGACGCTCCTGGAGCTCATCAGCGGTTTCCTCCAACCTTGGGCCGGAAGCGTTCGGCTTTGCGGTATCGACGCCAGCTCACCGGACGCGCGCCACGTACGGAGCGTCTGCCGTACGACGCCGGCGCTCTACCCCTCCATGACGGTTCACGACCATCTGGCCCTGGCGGCACGTAGCCGTCAGGTCGGTCCGGAGGCCGGGCTCGCCCGGCTGGCCAAGTATGGACTGAAGGACTGGGTGGAGCAGCCCGTCTCCATGCTGTCCACGGGCAATATCCGGAAGCTCTGGCTGCTCATGTGCACTGTGGCCGACACCCCTGTGGTCGCCATCGATGAGCCTTTCAACGGCATGGACGTTCGAGGCATCGAGGCCCTGATCGACGAGCTCGGCGACTGGGCACAGCACAAAGTGGTTGTCCTCATTTCGCACACAATTCCGGAGCAACTGACCGTTAGGCATTCCTTCGTCTTCAAGGAGGAAGGAGCAATCGCGTAGACCGAAGCCCACTGGCAGGCTCACTCGGAAAGCCGCTTTTCGCGGAACGGAGACGAATCCCGGACAAGGTCAAAGAGGGCCGTGCGGGAAGGGCTTCCTGTCTTGCGCAGCGCGTTGGAGATGTGGCTTTCCACGGTCCTGATACTGATTCCCAGATGCTCGGCGATCTCCGGGTTGGAGCGATGACCTGCCAGGGCTGCTATCTCGATTTCCCGGACGGTCAGGGGCGAGTAGCTTCCGGAACTAAACGCGACGGGCTCATCCGGCGAAGGAAAACGTGCCGCGAACATGGAGTACGCCCGGTCCATCGCAGCCGCACCGATCGTGTTGTCCACGAACGCATACCGCTTGAAGGCGCCGCGGAGCAGCATCCGGACCTGGTAGAAATCGGCGTCGGGCTCGTAATGCTCGAGCAGCACGCCGAGCATTTGGTGGTCATCCTCCACCACGGCCGCGGCAATTGCCAAGAGCTGATCATGTGAAGCGGCCGGTGCATACTCTTTCAAGGTCTGCCGGAGGAGATCGAGAACTTTCCGGCCCGGGAGAAGGCACGTGAAGAAGAGCGCGGAATAGATCGCCTCGAGGACATAGCCACGTTCGAGCTGCCGTTGAATGAGTTTCGCGGCCTTCCCGTCGAATACAGCGGGAATGAGGGGTCGCGCGGCGACGAGCTCGTACACGCCTCTCGCTGTCCCGGGGAGCGGGCCGATGTCTTCAGCTTCGCGCCGTGCCTGGGTGGCAAGGGTCGCTGCGGGCAAGATCGCGGACGTCGCCGTCCTGAGCCCGGCGAGCCTAAGCATTGCGTCGTGAAGGGAAGCCACCAGGAAGCCTGGCCGCCCCATGGCAAACACACTGCCCATGAGGTACTCGGCGTCGTCGAAATAGCCGCGGTAGATCAGGGCCTGGGCAGCCACATAGGTGTTGCAAACCATCCCGAACTGGTCCAGCTTGCGGCGGGCATCTGCGCGTTGGTCAAGCGCAAAGACAATCGACTCATCGATCCGCCCCGAGCTGAACAAAGCCATTCCACGGATGAACGGTTCGATTCCCGGAATGCCTCTTAAGCCGCCTGAAGTGTCGATGGCTTTGAGCGCGGCGGAAGGGTTGAATCGGTAGAGTTCCAGGATGCCCCGGATGCTGGCTATCACACCGCTTTCGGGGTGACGATCGTGCAGACGCGCGAAGATCCCGTCGAGGTTCTCCGGCATTCTGTCGTAGGACGCCACGAGGAAAAGTTCTGCCGCTTCGGCTTCGGCGGACCATTTGGGACGTTCCTCCCCGAAGCTCCTGAGGGCGCCGGCCGCAGAGTCCAGTCCTTTGCCCTTATGGATCGCCCAAAGCGCTTTGGTAAATGCCAGGAACAGGAGATCGCACGATTCGCCTTCCGAGGTCACGGTCTGGGCAAGGATCCGCTCAATTCTCGATGCGTCAATCGGCGAGCCCCAATAGACCCTCAGAAGTGCCACAGCATTCGATACTGACCTTTCGGCATTCCACAGCTCGTATCGCTTGCGCTCCAGGACGGATACTTGCTCATGAAAATGGCGTGCCGTTGCGGCGTCGTCCGAGCTCCGTTCAAGGCGCAGCGCAGCCAGGACCCTCATCAGCGAATCAGCCGAGTTGAGGTCAACGTGGGATTCCTGTGGCAAACCGCTGAGGGCTCGGGTGATTCGACTCTTCAGGACCCGCCTGCTTGTGAGCACTCTTTGACCACGGAAGTAGTCGGCCAGGACCGGTGGCGTGATCGAAGCGGAGACAGTGTTGTGGAGGTCCTCCACAACGGAAATGAGGCCGCGCTGTTCGAGCCTGTCGAGAACATCGGAATGAACTACCTGTTGCAGTACGTCGAGGGGCGTGGTCCCGGCGATGGCCATGGCTTGAAGGCCCGTGAGTTCGTCGGCTTCGAGTCCTTCGAGGAGGGATTCCACGGTGCCATGAAGGTGCTCGTTCCACAGGGTGTCGCCCGTCATGCGCCATTGACCATGGCGGAGGACAATCAAGCCACTGAGGGAAGCAGTTTCCGCGATGCGAACCACAAGCCGCGGGTTCCCTGCCGATTTCGTCAGGATCCGGGCAGTGGTGTCGGTGTCCGCCGGGGCTCCCAGAATCCCGGTGAGGAGCTCGTTCACTTGCTCGTAGCGAAGCGGATTCAGGTGAACCCTGGCTTCCGGTCCGGGGCTGAGCACCGCTGGCTGCGCCATCGAGTAGATGGATGACTCGCTCATGGTAACGATCATGGGCCGTTTCGTCCGACGCCGGACGGCGTCCAGAACCGCTACAGTCTCCGTGTCGACGAAGTCGAGGTCATCGACCACAAGCACGCGCTCCCCTGGCCTGGAGAGCCGGCTCGCCAGGGTGTCAGCTACACCGAGGACTCCCAATTGGCCTATTCGAATATCCAGGCTCAGGCTATGTATTCCACCAAAGGGTATTTCGCGATGTGAGCGGAGTCCCGAAACGGAGTAAACCGTTGCTCCGGTATTTTCCAGATCGGCGATAGCCTTTTGCACCACACTCGTGCGGCCGCTGCCAGGCGCGCCGACAATTCGAACTATCATTCCGCGAGCAACGTAGTCCAGCGTTCGCCGAACTTCCTGATCGAACACTCGCGATCCAACTTTCTCTGACGCGCTGATCCAGCACTCTCCGGTCCTTAGGTGGTGCGAGGTCCAGACGATTCAACTGTTTCCTGCCCAAAGCCGGGCGTTGGCAGGCGGACTCCCAAGCACTCCCACGGAATCCCCCGGGGTGCGCTGACGAACCTCGTTCCAAGGGAAACCGTAAAGTCCGAAACGGCCATCTAAGTGGTGTTTTGGCAAAACTCAGTGTGCGCGGGGAGCCGTCTACGTGTGCCGACGTGGGGTTTTGTTCCGCATCTCCGTGTGCGCCGAAGAAAACTCAGTGTTCCCCGGCGTCCAAGGAGGTGGGGTTTCGCGATGAATTTTCCATGGTGCTCCTGGTGGTGGTCTCTTGCTTCCGACGCTACGGGGGTTTCGTGGCCGCCTCTAGATCGAACCTCGCGCATGTGGATATTTATTCGAATCTTGTTTTCATAGATCGAATATAAATTCTAATTTGCAGAATGGACCACAACCTCTTGGGACCCTGTCAAGAGGCTTTCTCGTCCATGTGGACAACTTCTTCTTTTCTCGCATTTCAGATGCTAGGATCTGCTGACATTCGCGTCAAAAACTGAATCATGGGGCAATAAATGAATACTCGCGCGCCTGAAAACAACGGGGAAATAAAGCACGCGTCGCACGACTTCTTGAAATCTCGGAAGAATATCTTCAAGGTCTTTGCCATCGTCACGTCTACTGCCGCAGCACTCTCCCTTGCCGCCTGCGGCGGAGCCAGCCCAACAACCTCCCAAGCGGGAGCCACTCAATCGGCATCAACTTCCGCCTCGGCGACGCCCACCCAACTCCCACGCCCACACCGACCGCGCCGAAATCCGCGTCCTGCGTAACGGAGAACGCAACCGAGAGCTACCCGCCCAAGGTGTACATCTGCACAAAATCCGACGCGGGCACCTTAGTTTGGATGGAACGCTCAGAGTCAAAGAAAGTAACCGACGCTCGCGCAGCAGCAGCTGCGGCGAAGGCGGCGGCAGACAAGGCCGCTGCTGACAAAGCAGCAGCTGACAAGGCCGCTGCTGACAAGGCGGCGGCAGACCAAGCAGCGGCCGACGCGGCTGCGGCTCAAGCCGCCGCAGCACAGGCAGCGCAAGCAGCCGCAGCACAGGCGGCCGCAAAGCAAGCGGCTCCCGCAGCGCCGTCGGCTGTGACCCCAACTATGCCTGGGCGTGCGTCCGATTGCTTCAGACGTCGACTGCGCAGGCGGTAAGGGTAATGGCCCAGCCTACGTGCGTGGTCCTGTCAAGGTGATCGGGACTGACATATACGGTCTCGACAACGACGGTGACGGCATCGGCTGCGAGAAATAGCCGTCGGATTCTGCTGGATCATTCTCTTCGCCGAAGTTGCCGGTCCCGTGATTCCGCGGGACCGGCATTTGTCCATTCGAATGATTGAGCAGAATCCGACATCCGAGCGAAGACGATCCAGGGACGGACATGACCAAGCCCAAGGCCGAGCGCTACAGCAAAAGCTAAGCGACACGCCAAATCCCTGTCGCTACCGGAATTCCGGTGTCGACAGGGATTTGGCGTGTCGCCGGGTAATTTGGGTTATAGGACAAAACGTGTGTATGGATTGTGCCTGCTTCCCAGTGTTGGCGGGCGAATTTCGGGGTAGCTAAGCTTTGGAAGCTTAGGGTGGCTGGGGTGCTTGCATATCTCTGGAATGTCTGGTCTGCGGTCAGGCGCTGGTACGGAACGGGAAAACGGCCGCGGGTAAGCAGCGCTACCGGTGCCTGGAATGCGGGGCGAGCCGCTCGGGTGAACGCCCGGATGTGAGCCGGCGTGCGGAGCTGGGTGCGTTTCTGGGCTGGCTGCTGGGTACCGGCGGCCAAGCGCTGGTTGACTCGTTCGGTACGGCCCGGTCCTTCCGGCGCCGCACGGCGTGGTGCTGGAATATTGCCCCCGCGATTCCGGCCACGGGCGAGATCCATGACCAGGTCCAGATCGACGGGATCTACGTCGGCTCGTGGTGCTGCCTGATCGCGATCGCCGGTGAGCATGTGATCGGCTGGCAGTGGTGCGACACCGAGAAGAAGGCCGCGTGGGCGGCGTTGCTTGGACGTTTTCCGGCTCCGCGGGTGGTGATCACCGACGGTGGTTCCGGGATCGCCGCCGCGCTCTCTGACTGCTGGTCGGATACCGCCATTCAGCGCTGCCTGGTCCATGTCCAGCGCAACGTGCGCACCTACCTGACCAGCAGGCCCAGGACCGAGGCCGGCAAAGCTCTCCTGCGCCTTGGCCGGGCCCTGACACGGATCAGCACACCCGCGCAGGCCGCGGCGTGGCTCGGCCACCTCAATGACTGGTACCAGAACCACGGGCAACTGGTCCGGGCCCGGACTTACCGCACCGCAGCCTCCCCGGCACCGGCGTGGGTGCGGGCGAATCAGGCCTGGTGGTTTACCCATGACCGGCTCCGGAAGGCCTATCGCCTCTTGGAGCGGCTCAGCCAAGCAGGGAGCCTGTTCACCTACCTGCGTACCGAGTTCACAGGACTCGATATCGCGGCCACGACAAACCGGATCGAAGGCGGCACGAACGCGCAGCTGCGCCTGATTCTGCGGGCCCACCGCGGGATGAGCGAAGAGCACCAGAAGCGGGCCATCGAGTGGTACCTCTATCTCCACAGCGAAACTCCGGACCAGCCCGCCCAGCTCATCCGCCCGAGCAATACACACCCACACGCCCGGCGGCCAAACCGCCGTCGAGCAGCCACACGGACCCGAGGAATACGGCAACACAGCCACCGCAGAGGAAGGCCTCTGGGCCCGCAAAGGTTGGGCAGGACGCACGTGACACGCGCGGGATTTACACACGTTTTGTCCTATAACCCGGTAATTTGCGCGTCGAAAGGTCGCCACGCAACCCGGAAATGGGCACAAAAAAGCAGGGCCGGTCAATGACCGGCCCTGCTTTTTGAAATCCGAAGCTTAGAGAGCCTGGATGTTTACTGCCTGGGGACCCTTGGGGCCCTGCTCGACGTCGAAGGAAACCTTCTGGTTCTCTTCGAGGGAGCGGTAGCCGCCCGAGTTAATTGCAGAGTAGTGAGCGAAAACGTCCTGGCTGCCATCTTCCGGGGAGATGAAGCCGAAGCCCTTTTCGGAGTTGAACCACTTGACGATACCTGTAGCCATTTTTTCAGTTTCCTTACTGAAGGTGGAGGTTGTCCCGACTGTCGGGCCTCCGGTGTGGGGTGTTCTCCACCGTTACTTCAGAAGGTCGCGGTTGATGAACCGCGGGAACTGCCTGAACTACCAAATGCCAAACACAACAACAGCTCCAAGCATACAGGCCTTTGGCCGGATGGCTACTATTTGTCGAAATCCTTCATCTGCCGCGCGCCGCCAACCGCGGCAACAGGACACCGCCTCGTCGCTTCGATGCTGCTCTACACCGAGCTCTCGCCGCTGCGCTGGACGCCGGCCTCTCGGTCGTCGGCCCCGGAAAATAGTCCCTCCTCCCCCTCCCTTAGCACCCCAAGAGGCGTAGAGTTCCGCCATGGAGCCGATTCGGGTCGTCCTTCTTCCGGGGAGCGTCCTTCCCGCCGAACCCGCCTACGGGGCGCTGATCGAAGCGCTGGGTCCCGACGTGGACGCCGTCGCGAAGGACCTGGAACTGTACGACGGCGATGAGCCGCCGCCGGGCTGGAGCCTGGATACCGAAATCGACGGTGTCCTCCGCGAGGCCGAGGCCCGGGGCTGGGAGACGTTCCATTTGCTCGGCTATTCGGGCGGCGGGCAGCGTCTTTGGCATTCGCCGCCAAGCATCCACAGCGACTGCTCAGTCTCACGCTCCTGGAGCCCGCATGGGCGGGAAGCTGGGATTGGAGTCCGGCGCACACCCGGCTCTGGAAGGACTATGAGGCGCTGGAATCGCTACCGCCAGATCAATTCATGGCCGCGTTCATGAGGTTGGGAGTGAAGCCCGACGTCGTCCTTCCGCCACCGCCCGAAGGCGGGCCGCCGCCGTGGATGGCCAAGCGGCCGGCGGGAATCAGGGCATTCCTGCGTGACTTCAAGATTTACGATCTGGATAGGGCGCGGCTTGCTGCGTTCAATCGGCCGGTGTTCTTCGTCCTCGGCGGCCTGAGCAACCCTGACGACTATGGCGAGGTTGCCGAGCGGCTGTCCACGGTATTCCCGGACTTCCGCCTCGAGGTGTTCCCGGACCGCCACCATTTCGATCCCCCGCACCGGAGCGAGCCCGACCGGCTCGGCGCGTTGCTGCGGGACCACTGGGAACGGGCGAATCGGGTCGTTTAGGGCGCGGTGTCGGCTCCCACGAAAACATCAGGTTCCCGCATATAGACTCATCGAAACGGCGCCCTGACATGGGGCGGTTCGGCCAGCCTGAGAGGGATACGGCTCGATGAGTGAAGTGAATGTGCCGGCACAGCCGCCGGTTTTGGACGTCAGCGCGTTGCGCGTCGCGTATGGCGAGCGGACCGTCGTCGACGGCGTCAGTTTTCAGATTCATCGCGGTGAGATCTTCGGCTTGCTGGGCCGAACGGCGCAGGGAAGACCAGCACACTCAGTGCCATCGAGGGGTTGGTCAAGCCGAAATCCGGGCAACTGCTGGTGGACGGAATCGATGTTCAACAAGAGCCTCTGGACGCGAAAGCGCGCCTCGGGGTGCAACTGCAGTCCTCCAGTTTCCAGGCCGAACTGACCATTCAGCAGATCGCAAGGCTTTACGGCGGGCTCTACGGAGTGAAACTCTCGCGTGAGCAGATCGGTACGAGCATGCGGGCCATCGGGCTCGAACAGGAATTGGGCAAACGGTTCAAACAGCTGTCGGGCGGGCAGCAGCAACGGCTGGCACTGTTCATTGCCACCATCCACAACCCCTCCTTCTGCTGCTCGACGAGCCAACTGCCGGGCTGGACCCGCAGTCGCGCCGTGGGCTATGGCGCCGAATCGAAGAACTTCGTGGAGAAGGCAACAGCATTCTCCTCACCACCCACTCCATGGAAGAAGCGCAGGCCGTGTGTGACCGGGTAGCGATCATCGACCATGGCGTACTTCTCACGGTTGGAGAGCCCTCGGAGCTGATCGACAAGCACAGGGAGGATCCGCGCGTGCTTTCAGTGGCCCACGGTGCGCCCACTCTGGAAGACGTCTTCATCGGACTGACAGGAAGTGAAATCCGTGACTAACGCCGCCGCGGTCAATACCGCCCGCCCGCCGCTCGGCCTGGCGATGGGCTCGTTGCTTCGCGCGGACTCCATTGTGATGCTCAATAGCAAGACCTCACTTGTCTTGAGCGCCCTGCTGCCGATCGTGATCCTCGTGGCCACAACCTTCGGCAAGGGGCAATCACGCCTCGGAGGATCCACCCTCATCATCGGTTTGGCCTTGACCCTTGGCCTGCTCACGTCGTGCTTGCTCGGTTTCACGCTGGCCCTGGCTCACGATCGGGACATCGGTGTGCTGCAAAGGCTTCGGGTCACACCGGCACCGAACTGGATGATCATGACCAGCCGCCTCATCGTGCAGGTGGTCACCAATCTGGTCGCTTCCATCATCGTGGTGATCGTCGGTGCAATTGTTCACGGCCTGACGCTGAACGTTGGCCAGTACCTTTTGGTCATCGCCGTCGCTATTCTCGGGCCGCCGTCTTCCTGGCCATTGGACAAGCGCTCGTCGGCTTGATCCGGTCCACCAACGCCATCAGCGCGATCGGCCGACTGCTCATGATCGCCCTGTTGCTCCTAGGCGTCCTCGGCGGAACCGGCATCCTCGGCGACACGATCAAGTCAATTTCGGACTGGTCTCCGGTCGGAGGCCTCATGACACTCTTTTCGGATGTCCTGAACCAGTCGGCCTGGAGCGGCCAGGACACGGGCTCGCTCCTGGCATGCGTCGCTTACGTCGCGGTGTTCGCCTTCATCGGAATCCGCTGGTTCCGATGGGAATCGCGGTAGTGCGGGGCTAGCCGCGGCGTCCCTGGCAGCGCCGCGCGCCCCTCACGCTGAGGCGGGCTCCCACGCGAACCCGTCCGGGTCGGTGAACGGGCCGGCGTCGCTGCTGATCGCGAGACGGTGCGAACCGGTGCCGTCGGGAGAGACGCCGGCGTCCTTGGCGAGCGCCCGGCGCGCGTAGAGACCCAGCTGGACGGGACTCGACGGCATGGCGAACTCGACGTACTTGCCGAAGCTCTTCCCAACGGCGAGGCCCCGGTCCGCGTAGAACCGTTTGCTAGCCGAAACGTCCGCGACCGCCATTAGGAGCACGATCTTGTCGACCTCCCGGGTGGCCGGACCGCTGTCCTTCTTGGCCGACGTCGCGACCTTCCAGATCGCGCCGTCCGGAGCCTGTACGACGCCGCCGTAGCCCCACAAGGACTTCGCCACTGGTTTGAGGGTCGTGGCACCGGCTTCCACAGCGGAATCGATGAGGCTGCTGACGGTAGACGGCTGCGACACGACGAGCGACAGCGTGAACCCGCGGAAGCCGTCAGTAGGAGCGTTCGAGGCCCGCACGCGCACCCGCTCGCCTAATCCGAAGGCGGCGTCGTAGAAAGCGGTAGCGGCCGCGGGGTCGGGAACTTCGAGGGTGACTGAGTCGATGGCGGTCATGGCATGTCCTTTAGTGGGGTGGGTTGCTTTGTGATTTCGACTTTATGCCGAGGCTCCACTAACCGCTTCTTCAATCCTGACCGATGTGTTCCGCACCCGTGCGCCCTGGCTTCATGTCGATGTCAACCGAGGAATGGCCGGGCGGTGGTCGAGTATTCTGATGTCAGTGATACTTCATTTTTCTCTGTGACCCAGCGTCTTTCAGCGATTCCAGTTCGCTCCCTAGAGGAGCGGTGATTCCCTGCGCCTGCCAGGGGAACTCCATGTGGATTTCCCCTGCTCACCGGCCCAAAAGCGAACTCACCACTGGAAGATCAAATGGAAACAACATCAACGAACTCAGCCGAGCCCTTTTCGCCTGCCCTAGACCGGCAATCCCTGCGCCCTGACTGCGGAAATTGCTTTGCCCTATGCTGCACGGCCTTCGGATTCTCACGTTCCGCGGATTTTGCGCTCGATAAACCGGCAGGCTCTCCTTGCCAAAACCTCGCGCCTGATTTCTCGTGCACAATCCACCACAGCCTGGGCCAGAGGGGCTTTCGTGGGTGCACGGTCTTTGACTGTTTCGGGGCAGGTCAAAATGTATCGCAAGGGTTCTTCGCCGGAGAGAGCTGGCTTGAGAACCCTGGCACAAAAGACGAAATGTTTTCCGCTTTCAAAGCTGCCCGTCAGCTTCATGAGATGCTCTGGTACCTGGCCGAGGCACAGAACCGGGCTTTCGATCCCGATACGTCACGCCGTGCGGTTCAACTCCGGAACACCGTCGAGCAGGCAGTCCGCGGCGAACTGCCGGAGCTGCTTTCACTGGATATTCGAGATCTTCATTCCCAGGTGAGGTCAACGCTCATGGATGTCAGCGCAGAAGTACGGGCCTCCTATTTTGCCGCCGGTGATGACCACCTGGATCCAGCGCTCACGCCGGGAGCGGACCTGATGGGCAGTAATCTCAGTTCCCGCCAGTTGTGCGGGGCAGACCTCCGCGGGGCCTACCTTATCGCTGCGGATCTGCGAGGCAGTGACTTATCGGGTGTGGATCTGCTCGGCGCAGACCTCAGGGATGTCCGGCTTGAACGCGCCGATCTCTCCAAAGCCTTGTATCTGACCCAACCGCAGCTCAACGCCGCGAAGGGCAACCGTGCAACTCTTTTGCCTTCGGATCTCGAAATGCCCCCGCACTGGCACAACCGATGATCACCCTCCCCGCCAGGCACGTCAGTCCAGGCAGAGGCACAAAGGATGACCGGCGGGGTCGAGGAACACGCGGAATGTCGTTCCCGGTTGGTTCTCATGCTTGGTCGCGCCGAGTTCGAGCACAGCCGCCTCAGCGGTGTCGAGGTCGTCGACCACGACGTCGAGGTGCATCTGTTGCGGGACGTCCTGGCCTGGCCATTCCGGCGCCCTGTAGGAGTCGACTTTCTGGAAAGCCATCGAATCGCCGTACTCGGCGCGGACAGACCACCAGTCGTCGTCGTTCCGCTCGATTTTCCACTCGAGCAGGGCGCTGTAGAACTCGGCCAGGGTCTTGGGGTCGGGACAATCGAGTACCACGACAGGGAAGCGTGCGATAGCCATGGCCAACACTCTAGGACCGTTTCCGGAGGATCGCATCAAGTTCGACCATCCGAATTAGCCGAAACTACCGGAACCGTGTGGCAAGCTCCGGGCTCTGCGCTCCGAAAGCGGCGAGGTCCGCTTGGAAGACTGCGTCGAGAGGACCGCTGTCCTCTACGCCCGGCGCGCAGACGGTTTCGCCCAGTTCCAGGCCGCGCACGTTGGCGCAGATCTCGGCGACCGAGCCGATACCCGCCGTCGTGGACAGATCGGCGACGACGGTCCGGACCGTCAGTGCTGTCCACCTCCCGCACCTGAATTTCGGGGCGTAAAGTTCTGCCAAGGGACCGGAAGGATCGCTCATGGAGACTGCCCCGCCCACAGCCGCACAACAGAACAGAGCGGCACAACAAAACCGCCCCCTCGAGATCGACACGCTCGTTGTCGGTGGAGGCCAAGCGGGACTGGCCACGAGCTACTTCCTCAGCCGGGCCGGCGTCGAGCACGTGGTCCTTGAACGGCGATACGCGCTGGGCGGCGCGTGGCAGGATCGCTGGGATGCGTTCGTGCTGAACACGCCGAACTTCTCGCTAGACCTGCCCGGGATGCCATACGCGGGCCGGAGCCGGAGGCGTTCATGGCCCGTGACGACGTGGTGGACTATTTCCGCGACTACGCGACGAGGATCGATGCCCCGGTCCGTACAGGCACGGACGTCACGTGGATCTCGACGTCGGATGGCAGCTTCAGCGTTGAAACGTCCGACGGCGGCTGGCGGGCACGCAATGTGGTGCTGGCGACCGGCGCGTACCAAATACCGAAAATCCCGGCACTGTCCGCCGGACTCCCGAAGAGTGTCCTGCAGCTCCACACGCACGACTATCGCAATCCGGAGCAACTGCCGGACGGTGCCGCGCTGATCGTCGGGACCGGGCAGTCGGGCGGGCAGATCGCGGAAGACCTGCTCGCGGCCGGGCGCGAGGTGCATCTGGCGGTGTCGACGTGTCCGGAGGCGCCGCGCCGGTATCGCGGGCACGACATCCTCTATTGGCTCCTGCAAGCTGGAATCCACGGGCCCGAGTACGGGATCAACGCCTTGACGGTCGGACAGTTGCCCTCCCCCGCGGCGCGGTTCGCCTGCAACCCCCTGCTCTCCGGCACCGACGGGGCCACGACATCCACCTCCGCGAACTCGGCCGCCAAGGCGTCCAGCTGCACGGGCACCTGGAAGCAGCCGACGACGGCGAACTCACCTTCACGGACGACCTCCCACAACGCCTCGCAACAGTCGAGGCCGGGTTCGGCCAGCGCATGGGCCGTGCGCTCGACGCCTACATCGCTGCCGCTGGAATAGACGCGCCTGCGGCTTTACCTGCGCAGGAGGACGACTGGTTGCCTGTCGCGTCACCGGCGCGGGTCAACCTGGCCGCCGAGAACATCACCTCGGTGCTCTGGGCACCGGTTACCAGCTGGACCTCAGCTTCGTGGATATTCCTGTCCTGGACGCCTGGAACTACCCGCGACATATCCGCGGCGTCACCGAGCAGCCGGGCTATATGTGGTCGGGCTGCCGTGGCTGACAGGGCACTACTCGTCGATCGTCGGCGGGGTGGGCGTGGATGCGGAGTATGTCGCGGGGTGCGTGGCGGGGCGGCGAGGCTAGTCTTCCGAGACCAACGTTTGATTGGGCCGGATGTAATAGGCCTCCAATTCACGATCGCCCAGTATTTCGCCGATCAGGGATGGTGACCCTCCGATGAAGACCGAGAGAGCATGGATGTCATTAGCGACGCACCACGCTCCATCCAGAGGTAGCCAGTTCAAGGGCAGTCTTCCAGCAGGATTGTCCTCGATGGATTCCAGCGCCAGTTCGAGCGGTCCTCGCAACACATGCAGTCCCCGACCAAGGCCATTGACAATGACGGGCGAAGTTCGAACCCGGCCATTGAGGTCGCCATATCCCTCCCACACCAAAAACAAGCATTCAGGTGACGGCCTGGCGCCCTTCGCTATCCTGGAAACCAACCGTTCGGCCACTACGGAATCAACGGAACCGTTCTGGGGTTCGTAGACTTGATTCGGGTCGGGAACGCACGCCGCCACGATCTCGCTCCATTGGGTGCCACCGTCAACCTCCAGCTGATCACCGGCAAGCTGTGACCAGCGCAAACGTCGACCAGTTGGCGACATAGCGGGATTCAGCACCCGGGCATAAGCGGGATAGACGGGAGGGATAAGGCAGGCCAGCGATCCCGCAGGCTTCCCGATGGTCTGCTGTAGGAACCAACGGATGCGCGACTCCGAGTCTGCTTCCCGGCGATCCATCAAACCAAGCGTCCTCTCATATTCGCTTTCCCGGAAATTTAGCTGAGATCAATTTCCAGAACCCATCCAATGATATTAATGAAGCGCTCAGAGTTGAGTTCGGCCTCGGCATAGAATTCTGAACTGACAGATACAACTACTTTTCCTTGTTGAGGAAAAACATCCTCAGTCAACTCGATATGAATCGCTTCTTGATTCCTCTGCCGCTGGAATAGACGCGCCTGAACACCAGCCAGCGCCCGCGGACGACTGGCTACCTGTCGCCTCGCCCCGGGTCAACCTGGCCGCAGAGAACATCACCTCGGTACTTTGGGCGACCGGTTACCAGCTGGACCTCAGCTTCGTGGACATTCCTGTCCTGGACGCCTGGAGCTACCCGCGACGCGTCACCGAACAGCCGGGGCTATACGTAGTGGGGTTGCCGTGGTTGACGGGCACTACTCGTCGATAGTCGGCGGGGTGGCGTGGATGCGGAGTATGTCGCGGAGTGCGTGGCGGGGCGGTGAGGCTAAGGGGACTCCTCAGCTACCCTCTTCGCTCGGGGCCATGCCAGTCCATCAGTCACAGCTGCTGCACCCGCCGAAACAAGATGCGTCCACCACGGCCACTTTGAAACTGAGCTCGACCGTCAGAGACCCGCCTGGCTCACTCCGTACTCTGCCTGCTCCGGCGTAAAACCATCGAATATCAGCTGGTCGACTAGCCCGGAATGGGAGAAGGAAGTGAATCCTAGGTAGTCCTTGGCTTTCTTAGCTGCCTGCTGGTTCCAGTCGACTTTCACACGGTCCACAGCCCAGGTCGCATCCTCCGTTGAATACTTCTCGAACTCAAGCTGGCCGATCAGTCCGGTGCGCGAAAAGGCGGTGAACCCGAGGTATTCGGCAGCTTTACGCAGAGCGTTCTGCTGGCTGACCGTCCCAGCTGCCGCCTTGGCAGCCGCCTCGGCCTGAGCCTTGGCGGCAGCGTCGGCATCAGCTTTCGCCTTGGCAGCGGCCTCGGCATCAGCTTTTGCTTTAGCGGCAGCTTCAGCATCAGCTTTCGCTTTGGCGGCGGCGTCAGCATCGGACTTCGCTTTGGCGGCAGCATCAGCCGAAGCCCTAGCTGAAGCCTCGGCCGAAGCCTTGGCAGAAGCAGCGACCTCAGCCGCTGTAGCCGCAGAGGGTGTGACGGCAGACATGTTCGGTCCGGGGGTGGTCGTGGCAGACGTTTGGACGGCGGCCGCTCGGGTGGTGTTCAGGATGATGCTTAGGAGTATGAAGGCCGTGGTGACGATCAACGCCACCTTCTTGTGCCTGTCATAACCGTCCAATGGACGACCCTGCCTGTCGCGGGTCTTGTTGGCGAGCACGAGAATCAGATCAACAAGAGCCCAGATGCCGAGGCCACCGAAGGTAAACAGCTTCAGGATGCCGGTACCGACTTTGCCGAGGTAGAACCGATCCACGCCGAAAACGCCGAGGAGCAGGGAGAGTAGCCAAGTAACGAGGAAGGACTTGCTACTGACGCCGTATCCGCCAAGGGCTGGGCCCCCCAGATAGGGTGCCGGCGCGCCAGGATTGGGCTGGGTTCCTGAGGGGTCTGCCCGTAGGGCGGCTGCGGCTGCTGCGGCGCGCCGAAGGGGTCAGCTGAGCTCATTGAGGTTCCTTTCAAAGGGACGCCCTTGAAGCGGGCTTCCGCGTGGGCATGGTGGGTGCGAGGTTTGGTCATCCGCTGGACGGGTTACATCCGTGATTCGATCGGCGCTGAGAGAGGCGCGCTATGGTCTGCCCATGTATCGTTTTCCTCCCCCGGAAGTGCGTCTACGCTTTATCCGCGCGTGTTTAAGCATGCGTCGATACCCGCTTCACTTGGCGCAGTATTTGCACAGGACTCGGGCAGGCTTTGCACAGGAAATAGCCTTGGGCCGAAATGGTCCCCGGTCGCCTGTCAACGCCGTGCCTCGTCCCGGCGTTCCGGACACTTCTGCGCGGACGTGGGATCACCGATCACCACCCGCCGGCACCGGCGGACGACTGGCTCCCTGCTTCGTCGCCGACGGTCAACCTGGCCGCCGAGAACATCACCTTGCTGCTCTGGGCGACTGGGAGAAATGGTTGCAGTAATCCCCCGTCACCGTGCATTTCATCGTGCAGGTCATACGTACATATGGCCGTGATCAGCAATTCCGCGGGCCGGCGGCGGGTTACCGCGGCACGGTGATCGACCGGCTTACGGGCACCAAAAGTTGGTCGGGCCGCGTCGAGGCGGGCTTGCCAAAGTCGGGCAAGGCGGTGGCAGGCGGTGAAGTATTCCTATGCTTGACTGGTTGGCATGAGTCAATTCAGGTCTGAACCAGGTCCGCGGATTGGCTTCGCGAAGGATTCCGACCCTGAGACCGCCGGGTGGGCCAACGCAGGCATCGGACTTGAAGGCGAGCGACTTGACGTTGGCGGGGTCAATCCGTGGTCGGGGGCCCCGTGGATTTCACTGCACCAGTGGATCGTGGTGTCGCATCCGGCCCACCCCCGACAGCGTCACCGGCAGACATCTACCAAGTCAGAGGCCGAACGAAAGCCTTGTGGCTTTCGCGGCCGCCGAACTCTCCAACGGTGTGTGGGGCTTCTACGTGCCCGATCCCGTCCGCGAGAAACCACATCGGTCCTGACCCATCACGCCGGGCTGGCTAGGCCGGTCCGACCGCGCGTTTTCCGTTGCCCGGGAGCGAAGAGCAGCGAATACAGGGTGAGACTCGGGGGTGCCGGTTCGTCGATCGCCTATCGGGCGACGTTATCGAGAGTCCCCTAGTTCCAGAGCTAGCCGACGGGTATCATTTGTCCTCGACAAGCACGGTGTTAAAAGGAATATCAGCATGTCCCCGCTCGTAGCCGAGCCCTACAGTTGTGGACCATGTCTTCCCGACGTTGTGAATAATGCGCAGGTACGTCCCAAGCTCTATCCGTTCGTTCGAGAGCACTTGGTCCGCATGGCTGATTATCGTCACGTACTTGCGGGCAGGCAGCCATCGAAGGTCGCCGAGGCACTCATCGAAGGCGTTCCAATTCCATCCAAAGTAGTCAGGAAAAGAAAACCGCTGCTGGTACTCAGCGAACAATCGATCGATGGACCGCATCTTCGAACCATCCAACTCAATAACCAGAACATCAGCCCCACTGATAGCCGCACGGATCAATCCAGCCTCTGACTCAATCACCCTGTGAACCCACGGCCCTGACTCACTCGTCACTGACTCAACGATTCGCGGCATAATCATCCGCCAATTCTGCACCAGCCCTCGGCAGAACTATGCAGCGACCGCAACCCGCAGCATGATCACCCATAGGGAACGCACCACCCGTTTGCTCCCCGTGATCGATTGACGAATACCCAGGGTTCGTCGTCAACAGTGACAACTTGGGGTGCAGCACTGACGCCCGGAGAAGGATCCTTTTGGGGCACCGCTCGTATTGTCCGCTTAGGGTTACTGGACAGGGAGTTCCGCGGTGACAGCCTCGGCGATTCGAGAAGCAACATCTTCCGCCGTTAGCCGGGACGTGTCGATGACGAGGTCAGCGTCTTTGATCATCCACGTCCGGGCCACCGCGTACCTTTCGATGTGATCCAGCCTCCACTGCCTGCCGGACAACTCGACTTGGTCGTTCTCAATCCGGTTCCGGAGGGTTGTTGCGTCGGCGTCCAGCACTACATGGATGACTTGATCGTCCAACTCACTGAAACTTGCCTTAAGTTCTGCCCAATAGTCCTGCCGCAGCACCGTCTGAACGGCCACCAAGTGTTGTCCCGTATGCCGACGAATTTCGAGAGCCGTGGCTGGAACCAGTGCCCGCCATGCCGGCAGGTCCTGAAAGTCGCCGAAGGTCTGGTCCTTCAGACTGTCCATGAGCATATATCCGACCGCTTCGGGGTCAAAGAGACGTAGGGCGGGCTGCGCTTCCACCACTGCCTTGGCGGCAGTAGTTTTCCCCACGCCGAAGGTTCCGTTGATCCAAATCATCATGTCGCCGACAGTATCTTCTCCCGGAATAGATAGGCGGCGGGCAAGGCTCGTGTCCGAGAATCGATGGTGGGGTGACCGTTCAGGGATCGACTTATGGGCGCTCCCATCGTCTTGGAACCAACTGGGGTGGTTTGGAGAGTATCCACACGGGACCAGGGTGCTCGTTCGTCAGTCTGGTTCAAAAGGTCCTGCGCCGACGGCATGGGATACACCGTAGCCTCCAGAGACCAGCTTTGGCTTACAGGGTGTAGAGGTCGTGTAGGGGCCGGCCCGCTGATGAACACATTCGGCACGGCGACGACTTGTTGAATCTGCTGATTCGATCTGTTCGTACGGACGTAAAACCCGCGGCCGGGGCTCCTGTGTCCAATGTGATACCTTTTCCGCGGGACAGAGTCACTGTCCGGCAGTACACCCGCCTTCGGCGGGCTTTGGGGGATTGAGGCGTCGGCGTGGCTAATGTTCGCTTGGATTGTTTTGGAACGGGTTCGCCGGAATCCAGAGTTCGGTTGCGAACGCTCATCGTGCTACTGGCAGTTTGCATTCTCATGCTTGTCCCGATTGCAGGCCCCGCCCAAGCCGTACAAGGGGCGACTATCCGTTCGCGGCGGTAGGCGGTTCAGGCGGAGTTAAAGCGCCGGGGACCATGATGCCAGTGGCTCCGGCGCGGATGCTGGACACGCGCACCACCGCCGCGGTTCCCCGGATTCTTCAGTCTCCTTCCAAGTCGGCGGAGCGGCAGGGATTCCTACAGATGTTTCTGCCGTAGTGTTCAACCTGACCGTCACCGCCCCACAATCCTTCGGATTCATCAGCGCCTACGCCTCCGGCACACCACGCCCGAACGCCTCGAACGTGAACTTCGCCGCCGGCCAGACCGTCCCGAACCTCGTCACCGTCCCGGTCGGCCCGACGGCAAAGTCACCCTGTTCAACCGCTCCTCCGGAACCACCCAACTCATCGCCGACGTCTCCGGCTACTACCTCCCAGGCACCGCCAGCGCCCCGGAGCATTCTCGCCCCTCGCTCCGGCGCGGATGCTGGACACGCGCACCACCGCCGCGGTTCCCCGGACTCTTCAGTCTCCTTCCAAGTCGGCGGAGCGGCAGGGATTCCTACAGATGTTTCTGCCGTAGTGTTCAACCTGACCGTCACCGCCCCACAATCCTTCGGATTCATCAGCGCCTACGCCTCCGGCACACCACGCCCGAACGCCTCGAACGTGAACTTCGCCGCCGGCCAGACCGTCCCGAACCTCGTCACCGTCCCGGTCGGCCCCGACGGCAAAGTCACCCTGTTCAACCGCTCCTCCGGAACCACCCAACTCATCGCCGATGTCTCCGGCTACTACCTCCCAGGCACCGCCAGCGCCCCCGGAGCATTCTCGCCCTCGCTCCGGCGCGGATGCTGGACACGCGCACCACCGCCGCGGTTCCCCGGACTCTTCAGTCTCCTTCCAAGTCGGCGGAGCGGCAGGGATTCCTACAGATGTTTCTGCCGTAGTGTTCAACCTGACCGTCACCGCCCCACAATCCTTCGGATTCATCAGCGCCTACGCCTCCGGCACACCACGCCCGAACGCCTCGAACGTGAACTTCGCCGCCGGCCAGACCGTCCCGAACCTCGTCACCGTCCCGGTCGGCCCGACGGCAAAGTCACCCTGTTCAACCGCTCCTCCGGAACCACCCAACTCATCGCCGACGTCTCCGGCTACTACCTCCCAGGCAGCCCGGCGGGTTCCGTTTGGACGTGGGGCGGGCCAACCTACACCACGGCACCGGCCGGGATGGCGGGCCTGTCCGGGGTAACGGCTCTGACCGGGGGGCACAGCAAGTACGCCCTGCTATCGAATGGGACCGTCCAATCCTGGGGAGTGAACCTTTTCGGGCAGCTCGGCAACGGCACGACCACCGACAGCGGCACCCTGTCCAAGTCACAGGCCTGAGCAGCGTCATGTCCGTGACTTCATCCTTCGATGCCGCGTATGCCGTTCTCTCGGACGGTACCGTCTGGGCGTGGGGCCACAACAACCTCGGCCAACTGGGCGACGGTACCACGACGGACAGCAGTGTCCCAGTACAGGTCCCAGGCCTGACCGGGGTACGTTCAGTCACTGCCGGTGACTACACGGCCTATGCTGTCCTCAACGACGGAACCGTACAGGCTTGGGGTCACGGGATCACGGTCGCCAGCAACGTTCCGGTCCCGGTGACCGGCCTGACTGACGTCAAATCCGTCACCACGGGGCTCTGGAACCTGACCGTATACGCACTGCTCAACGACGGGACCATCCGGGCCTGGGGATACAACACCAACGGGCAGCTCGGAAACGGCACCGCCTCCAGCAGCAGCACCCCTGTCCAGGTCACCGGCCTGACAGGAGTAACTTCCGTGGTTTCCGGCAGCGAAGCGGCCTATGCAGTCCTGAGCGACGGAACCCTCTGGGCCTGGGGCCAAAACCTCCGCGGCCAGCTCGGCAACGGCACCACCACCGATAGCAGCACTCCCGTACAGGTCACCGGACTGACCGGAGTGAGTTCCGTACACTCCACCAACGAATCAGCCTTCGCTGTCCTCTCCGACGGAACCGTACGGTCTTGGGGTGCCAACCCTTCAGGAATACTGGGCAACGGCACAACCACGAATAGCAGCACTCCCGTGCAGGTGTCCAATCTGCACGGAGTCAAATCCCTAGCCACCTCAGTTATCGCAACCTACGCACTACTCACGGACGGGACCATCCGAGCCTGGGGAAACAACGACAGAGGAGCACTGGGCAACGGTACAACCACCAGCAGTACCACCCCAGTCCAGGTGGCCGGACTCAGCCACATCACCGGCCTCCTGGAGTCTGAAGTTCCCCAGCCAGTTAACCGAACGGAGCATGGTCGGTTGTTGTCCGTCACTGAGCTATTGACCCGCGCGCGGTTGTTCTGGCCCTGAGGAGGCTTTCTAGCTGATCGAGCCTGCAGCACGCGTCGCCTCTTGATAACGCACGAGGCTGGCTAGCCTGCCTTTTGTTGGGCCCGGAATCTGTCGGAAGTCGTGTCCGGTTAAGGATCCCGCACCGGACGCCGTTGCAGCGGATACCTTCGGAGTAAATTTTGAGAACGAAAGAAAGGTTCGCCGATCGGGTGACGGTGCCTGACGTTGTTGGGCTGCCATTTCACGTCGGCCGCGATGTGGCATGGGATGCCGGAGTGAGCCTGGCGAATCCTGATCCGGACGGGCCGCCTATCGGAGCCCTAGCTTGGCCCGGACTGTTCTACATCACATCGCAACGTCCCGCCGCCGGTACCATCGTCTATCGCTGGGATTCTGTGGCTGTCGAGGTTGTCGCGCACGGAGATGCGGAATCCAACGCTTGGCTGAAGCGCCCTGATGCTCCGCCCGCTGATTCGACCCATGCCCCGACTCCGCAGCCCGAGCAACGCGTCGATCTTACGGAGACAGAGCCTCCATTAGAGTGACCTCGAGGGCACTAAGCATCGGGTTTGAATTACCGGCAAGGTCGAGCAACGTCGTCAGTCCGCTTTCCCGGTGCGTCCGGTAAGGGATCCCTCAACGAACTCCTAGCATGGTATCGAGGCGGCGGAAATCAGGCTCGGCACTTTCTGTTGCTTTTATTCGGGCTAAGCGTAGGGTGCGAGCATGTCGTTGTTCCGTCCTTTGAAGCTAGAGACGGAATTCTTCGAGCCGCAGGCGCTCGGCATCGCCCTGTACATCCGAGATCGGCTGGGGCTCGATCCGGGATTGGGTGGATCTCCTGGCTGCCGGATCGCACCTGCTATCGCTCCGGAGGAGCAGCTTGTCACGGCGGACCCCGACGAGGTGTCCGCTCAGTGGAGTTCGTGGTGGACGACCATCTTCGGCGCGGCCGTGCTGCGCGGGGTTCCCGGACCTATCGACTATTACGGGCCTCTCGTGCACGAACCGGAGTTGGGGCGGGTTGCCGAAACGCTGCTCCGCGACGCAATCGGCTGGGTCGCAGCCCAGGCGGACGGGAACCGCGGTGAATGGGGCGGCCTCAACTCGCCAACCTTCAGGCCGTGGGTCGTTCAGGAGCTGGTGCAAGAGGCGAGACCGCGTCTTCGGGGCGCGCATAAGATCGTTTTCCTCGTTCTTCCCGTCGAGTGCAAGACCGGTTGGCGCATCGGAGCGTCGTTCTTCGGCATCACCAAACCACTTCTGCACGATCTGACCGCCTTCAGGAAATGGTTCGCTCAACAAATCCCAGAAGGGCTATAGCTGCAGTGGTCAGCATCGGGCACCTCTCTGCCCCGAGTACCGAGCCATTGCAGGGCCAGAATCATGCTTCGCGGTCATCGCAGTCGTGGTCCGGTGGCCGATTCGATGACTCGAGAGGATGCCCGTAAGCCGATCCCTTTTCGGGCACCGCGGTATACGGTGAGGCACTGGCTTGCGGTCACTTCGGACGGGCCCTACCGACGCCGGCCATGCGCCTGCTACCGTGAACCATCGCTGACGCAAGGGGATGTCATGCAGCTACGCGGCGCCGCTGGGTTGGCCGTCATAACGCTCAGTTTGTCCGGCTGCGCGCCTTTGCTGCCGATGATCCACCCCAGTCCCGCACCCAGCCCAAGTTCGTCAGGGCCTTCAGGCAAGATCCCCGTCACCGGTCAGCCGTCCGCTCAGTTCTGTGAGAACGCCGGACCTACCTGTCCAAGTTCCCCGACCTCCCGCTGTACGGGCCACACCCGGAGACGCAGGAGGCCACGGGCTTTCTCAGCTGCTGGTACACCGTCGACGGTGACCCCTACCATCCGCGTGTCACCTTGGAGGCGCTGACTTTGAAAAACGACGACGACCGGGCCGTCTTTACCGAACAATGCGATGGCGGAAAGCTGGGACCCGGCACCGTCAAGATCATCGCTAACTGGACTCAGGACCGTCATTGGTCTGCGTGGATAGCGGCACACGACAGCTCCTACAGCGAGGCTATCCTCTGCACCCCGGACCAGATCTACACAGCGTCGGTGACGTACGTCCCGGCGCCACCGCCGACGATGCCCTGGCCACCATCATGGCCGCCATCGACTGATCCGGCCTGGATAGCGACTGACTCGTCGGCCGGGCAGTCAACGCCCTCCGGGTGCCGCGTCAATCAGCCGACTATCCGCAGAATGCACGGGCAAGGATCCCTCGCGAGGACGTTCGCGAAGGGGCATTCACTTCCTGCGGCGTACCACCAGCACGATGTACAAGGCAGCGGCCACAGCAACCAATGCTCCGACGCTGACCCCTGCGCTTCCATTGTTGAGCACGCTAGAACTCCTCTACGGCCTCAATTGGCTACTGACTACACAGCGTACGCGGTGTTCTGAGTGCTGAATGAAAACCTGGCGAAAGCAGTGAATGCCATCCCGCCCGCGGGAGTCTTGTTGGAGGATTTAGCTTTGAACGCAAGTGGGATCCAAAGCGATGGTAGTTTCAGGACCGCATGTTCTCCGGTCGCGTCCGCGGGTGCTGAACATACACTGATTCCAGTCGATGATCTGGGGGACGATGCAAGCGGAAACCGTTCAGCTGCCTGATGATCTGCTGCTGCCCGCGACCGCCCTGCCTCTTTCGGCCGCGCCCAGATGGTCGGGCTCGCGTCTCCGCCGGCGTCTGCTGTGGCGCGCTGGGTTGAGCGTGTTCGCCTTCGCCTTCCTGGTCGTTGGCCTGGTTTTTCTCTGCGGACAGTCCCCCATTCGGCCGGTCCGTGCCGTTGTGGAGATCGTCCGACTCGCCGACGGTGCCTTTCGAATAGAGCCGAGGGCCTAGGCGCTCCGGTGAGGGATCCCGGACCGGACGGACGGTGGCCCCTGGGCGCGTGAAGTCCACAGTCTCGACCCAGGACGAGCCTGCTGAAGAACGAGTTGCAGGTCCGAAGTCGTGAGGTCGTCGCGTGGTCGAGGCCGTGTGTTTTCAACCAGACGGCACTTGTACTGGATTGAACCGCACTGGTCCGCCGCATTCGGGGCCGTCTGGGTGCTCCCCTATCGGCTCCGTTTCTATTCGGGAGCACGCGCCACACGGACACCTGAAGAGTCCGCAGCGTCGACAAACACAGACGTGACTCTGACGGGCGGCATCAGGAAAGGCGCAGACTGCGGTACCAGCCACCTGCCGTCGGGGGTCCTGATTACCGGGGCCGGAGTGCAGCCCTCCCCGAAGCAAGCCCAAAGTCTCCGGCGTACGCTGCCGAGTCTGGCAGCACTAAATGTTGGCTCAGAGCGTCCGCCTGGCATGCACGTTGACGGAACCTGCGCCGGTTCAGACAGACCCGTGAGCCCACGGATACAACCAATTTACACATCAAACTCTTGACCGGGTGAGGATCGCACCCATAGAGTTCTCTGATATATGAGTCATATGTCACATTGGGCAGCAGTGATACATGACGACGCCGAAATCATCTCGCGAGTCCTGCGCGGCCATATCGGCTGGCGTCAAGCCAGTCGGCATCGTCCACCGGTCGCTAAGGGCTGCGGCTGTCCGTGCGTCTAGGAAACGGCGTCAGCGGTTTGCGCTGACGTCAGAAGGGAACAAATCTCAATGATCTATCCGACCGGGACGACGGCCTCCGTCGACACCTCCATATCAAGAGAGACCAGCTCCAAGTTCAAGCGCCGCTTCATGGTGCGGCTTGTCGCTGTCTTCATCGGCGGGATGTTCCTCGATGGTTACATCCTCGGAATTATCGGCCCCGTCAGCGGACTCATGCGGTCAGATCTCCAGCTCGACGCACTATCTCTGGGCATGATTGCCGCAGGCCCGCTGGTTGGTATCTTCGTCGGCTCCCCGCTGGCCGGTTGGGCTACTGACAAGTTCGGACGAAAGCCCATGTTCATGGTGGACATGGGCCTGTTCCTGGTCGCCTCAGGGGCCCAGTTCTTCGTGACCTCCGGAGAAGGGCCGTGATCCAGCTGGCCGCCATCCGGTTCTTCATGGGCGTCGCGATCGGCGGCGAGTACTCAATCGGTGGGCCATTGCTATCAGAGTTCTCCCCGCCAAAGCTCCGCGGGCGATTGCTCGGGCTGACTCTGATCGCCTGGTACGTCGGTTTCATGATGGCGTTCATCATCGGCACGCTCCTGCACGACGCCGGCACCCCATGGCGCCTCGTAATCGGGACAAGCACGATACTCGCATTCGTCCTGTTCCTCGCCCGCTTGGCCTCCCCGAATCTCCGAGCTGGCTCATTACGAAGGGACGGCATGAGGAAGCACTCGCGATAGCACGCCGATATGTCGAATCGCCCCAGATGCACGACAGCATCACTGGAGAGATGGATCTGAGGATGATCCAGGAGGCCCAAGCCGCGCAGAGTAGGACCAAAATCAAGGGCGCCTCCTTCGGAATGCTGTTCTCGAGGCAGTACTGGCGCACCACCCTCTTCACCTCAGGTTTTTGGTTCTGTGCGGTCACTCCGTACTTCGCGATCGCGACCTTCGCCGACGACGTGCTCAACCAATTCGGCTTCGGCGGCTGGACCGGCGGAGTCGGCCTGTCCGCACTTGCGGCCGCGGGTGTTGTCACCACCGTGCTTCTGATTGACAAGCTCGGCCGTCGAATTCTCACCGTGCCCGGGCAGTGGCTCTGCGCAGGCATTCTGCTGATCATCGGAGTCTGGGCGAACGCACCAGCGATCCTCGTGCTCGTCCTGTTTCTCGCCTTCTCCTTCTTCAATGCCGGCTACACCACGATGACCCAGGTCTATCCGGCGGAGGTATTCCCCGGCCACCTGCGCGGCATCGGCATGGGCTTCGCCGCGGCCTTCAGCCGCATCGGAGCCGCACTCGGCACCTTTGCACTGCCATGGGCGATCAGCAACATCGGCCTGGGCCCAAGCATGGTCGTGGCCGCCGCCGTCGCATTACTCGGCGCAGCCCTCTCGCAATGGCTCGCGCCCGAGACGAAGGGGCGCACCCTCGCCGAGATCTCAGCAAACTTCTCCCACTGACACCGGGACTGCACGGTGACTTCGAATCCGAACTAAGGCCCTCGGGCGGAAAAGGGGCGTCAGTGGTGGGGCCTGCAAGGACCCCTTACGGGCGGGGCCTGCGCGTCCTTGACCCTACGGTCAGGCACCGCTGGTCAGCTAGCGTTGGTCAAACGATGGCAAGCAGTCCACCGCGGAAGCAAACAAAAAAAGATTCTTCGGTCTGTGTCGATCCGGCCTCGCGCCGTTCGACCTGTGGGTGAGAAGGTCGAAAAAGCGACCTTCCGGAATCAAGGAGCATTCGATGGCCAAGTACATGTTGATCATGCGTCCCACGGACGAGTCCTTCGCGAACTTCGCGAACACGGACTTCGCCGAAATCATGGATGCCATGGGAAAGTTCAACGACGAGTTGATTCGTGCCGGTGTCCTGCTGGCGGCCGAGGGGCTGGACGACGCGAATGAGGGCGTCGTGGTCGACTTCACCGGCGAGACGCCGGTTGTCACCGATGGCCCGTACGGAGAGACCAAGGAGCTGTTTGCCGGCTACTACATCCTTGATGTCGCATCGAAGCAGGAGGCCGTCGAGTGGGCCAAGCGGGCGCCGCTCACGGCGGGTAGCAAGACCGAGATCCGCCGCGTGACGACGATCGATGAGTTCCCGCAGGACAACCAGTGGATCCAGAAGGAACGGGCGTGGCGCGAGCTGACCGGGCAGCTCTGAGCCGACGGTGAGCAGCGCAGAGGCGCGGGCGCCGTCGAGGCTGTGTGGCGGATGGAGTCCGCCCGCATCGTCGGCGCCCTCGCCCGCTATACGGGGACTTCTCGCTGGCCGAAGATCTCGCCCAGGAAGCCCTCGCCGAGGCGCTGGTGTCCTGGTCCGTAAACGGGGTGCCGGCCCAACCGGCAGGGTGGCTGCTCACTACGGGCCGCCGTCGTGCCATCGATGCTTTCCGGCGGCGCGCCGGGCGCGACGAACGGTACGCTCTTCTCGCCCGGGGCCTGGACGACTCGACGCCCGGGCGGACGCGCTGTTCGACCCTGACGCGATTGATGACGACGTGCTCGCGTTGATGTTTATCTCGTGCCACCCCGTGCTGTCGAAGGAGGCCCGGATCGCCTTGACGCTGCGGGTGGTCGGCGGACTGGGCAGCGACGAGATCGCCACGGCGTTCCTGGTTCCGGTGGCGACGATCCAGGCACGCATCACGCGGGCCAAGAAGACGCTGGCCGCCGCACAGGTGCCCTTCGCTGTGCCCGACCGGCAGGAGTTGAACGAACGGCTCGGTTCGGTGCTTCAGGTCGTCTATCTCATCTTCACGGAGGGCTCGTTTGCATCGGGCGGCGAGGAGTGGATCCGCACCGATCTAGCCGGCGAGGCCGCCGGCTGGCCCGCGTCCTGGTGCGGCTCGCGCCCGAGCCGGAGGTATTCGGGCTTCTCGCGCTGCTGGAACTCACGGCAGCCCGGTTCCCGGCCCGACTTGATGCGTCCGGCCGCCCGGTCCTTCTGGAGGACCAGGACCGGAGGCTGTGGGACCAGGCGGCGATCCGGCGCGGGCGTGCGGCGCTGGCACAGGCTGTGGGGGCCGGACGTGGACTGGGCGCATATGGCCTCCAAGCCGCCATCGCCGAGTGTCACGCGGTGGCTCGCTCGGTTGCCGAAACGGACTGGCAGCGGATCGTAATACTCTATGAAGCCCTCGGACGGCTGACGCCTTCGCCCGTTATCGAACTCAACCGAGCGGTCGCGGTCGCGATGGCCACCGGCCCCGCGGAGGGTCTCGAGCTGGTAGACGCGATCTCGTCACGGGGCGAACTGACGGGTTCGCACCTGCTCCCCGCGATCCGCGGCGAGATGCTCACCCGGCTCGGTCGCCGCGACGAAGCGCGGTCCGCTTTCCTGCAGGCCGTTGAGCTGTGCAGGAACGCCGCCGAACGAGCTGCGCTCGAGCGCAAGATCGACGGCGTCAGCCAACCATGAAGGGGCCGCCGTCGACCGCGGCAACGCCCGAAGACCACCCCTGGTGTTGAGTGCTTGAATGAGGGCATGGTGGATCGAAGCGTACTTGTCTCCGGTGGCGGCATTGCCGGCTTGACCGCCGCGTACTGGCTGGCGAAGGCTGGTTGGTCAGTCACGATTGTGGAACGATCGGCCGATGCGCGATCTAGTGGCAACCCCATCGACGTACGCGGAGACGCGGTCGCTATTACACGGCAAATGGGCATCTGGTCGCGCCTGGAGGAGGCCGCCACTGGTGTCGAACGCCTGGTCTTCGTCGATGCCGACGGGCAGCCGCAGGCCACCATCCCCACCCGGCAACGCGCCGACCGCGACGGAGAGGTCGAGGTCGAGGTCGCACGCACCGACCTCGTCGGCCTGTTGCTTGAGAAGGCCCAGGAGACAAGCCGCATCATCCGGGACGACTCGATCACCGCCTTGCACCAGGACGACGGCGGAATCGACGTCGAGTTTCGGCGGACTCCTTCCCGTCGCTTCGACCTGGTCGTCGGGTCCGACGGACTCCATTCCACAGTTCGGCGCTTGGTATTCGGCCCCGAAGAACGTTTTTCCCGCCCATTCGGCATGTTCGTGGGCACCGTGCGCGCCGCTGCACCGATCCAAGATCCGCGCACCGTGCTGATGTACAACGAACCGGGAACCTCCCTGACCATCCATCCGGCAGGTGGGAAGCCCGGTTCGCATTCATCTTCCGGGGGCAGCACGATTTCGACTACCGCGACGCGGACCAAGGCAGACGCCTCGTCGAGTCCACCTACGCCGACGGCGGATGGCTCACCCGCTCGCGCTCGAGGAATGGGGCGCGTCCGACGAAAGGTACTTCGACGCAGTCACCCGCATGGACGTACCGCAGTGGTCTGCCGGCCGCGTGGTGCTGCTCGGTGACGCGGCGAGTTGCATCTCGCTGTTCGGTGAAGGATCCAGCAGCGCGATCGTTGGAGCCAAGACCCTCGCCGATGCGATTGCCGCCTACCCGGATGACCACACCGCCGCTTTCGCCGTCTATGAACGCAGCCATCGCAAACACGTGCACTCGCTACAACGGGGCGCCGGCATCGCATCGCGCCTCCTCGTGCCCAAAACGCAATCGGGCATCACGATCCGCAATGCTGTGTTGAACGCGCTCCCCTTTCGGAACACCCGACAAGCCCGGATTCGCGGCGATAAGCGACGAACTTTTCCCAACGCTATTTTGTCACCTGGTGACCGTTAGCCGGCCCTCATCTGGACCACCGTGAGAAGCTGAGGGAATGATTCTGGAGCACGCAATCCTCCCGTCCGTCCCGGCAGCGAGTCCGATTTTGAAGAGGCATTCCGGATGGCGCGACCTCTGATCAGCCGGCAGCAGGGCTTCCGGAGTCTTTCGATTTCACGCTCGATCGAGTCCCCAAACCTGTACCTTCTACTCGTTGAGTGGGATTCGGTGGAAGCCCATTCCGAAGGCTTCCGTGGGTCCGCCGACTATGAGCGGTGGAAGGAGCTGTTGCACCATTTCTACGATCCATTCCCGGTGGTTGAGCACTTCACGACGGTGCGGTAGCCAGCCCCTCACCCGGCATGTGGATACAGTTTGAGAGTGAATTTCCACGCGTTCAAGCGTTTCTTCGATCTTGCGCCTGCTCTTGCCGCTGCACAGCCTGTCATCGAGGTTGAAGAACAGAACAGCGACTACGAATCCGGTGTTGCCCGCATCGGGAATGAGCTATGGCGAATCCGCACCGCCCGGATCACACCGACGAAACCCGGTGCCTTCGTCGCGGTCTGGAAGCGCGGCGAAGGCGGATCGACCAGGCCCTTCACGGCTGACGAGTCGATGTCCGGACTGCTCGTCTTCGTAGAGGATCAGGATCGGTTCGGGTACTTCCAGTTCACCAAAACCCACCTGATCTCGCTCGGATACGTCAGCTCCGACGTACATCCCGGTAAACGTGGTTTCCGCGTCTATCCGGCATGGTGCACCGACCTGAATCCTCAAGCGTCGCGCACGCAGCGCGCGCAAGGGCCTGCGTTCTCCGAGCTTTCTCCGACAACCGCACGCGACCACTTCAGCGCCCGTTGGGCAGCCTTGATCTGAGTTCTTCTGCATAGGAAGCGATGGCCTGGCGCTGATCGCGGGTGAACCTTCTGACTTGCATGTCGAGGACTACCCGGCTGCCCAGTTCTCCCAGGCCCAACAGCTGACCCACCCGCTGGATTGCTTCGTCCAGGTTCTCTGAATCCTCAACCACCTGGAAGACCTCGCCCCGCCGATCCATCGCCTTCACCAGGGCCTCGTGGAGCATCAATTGTTCCCTTGTTCGCAGCTCATCCTCATCCATGCCGCGATTCTTGCACGAATGGTTGCGTCAAACTGACGGTGCTATCCCGCCTACCGCGGCACCCAAAGCGTGCCCCTACTCGAAGTGGGTTTCGATCCCGCTCCCCGAGACCTGTTCGATCAGTTCGGTGGCGATGTCCCGTAGTTTGCGGTTGCGGTTGCTGGAGACCTTGGTGAGGATTTCCATCGCTTCTGCCTGCGAGCATCGGTTTTGCGCCATGATGACACCGCAGGCCAGGTCGATGGCGGTCCTGCTTTGCATTGCTGATTCCAGGTCCTCTGCCGGTGGTGGGCTGAGTCGATGCGCACGGACAGGTGGAGGATGTTGCGGGCGGCAGCGGCGAAGCCCACGGCCTTGTTGAAGACATCGGGGGTGAACGCGCCTGGCTTGGATGCGAAAAAGTTCAGCGCCGCACTAGCGTCCTCGCTGATTTCCATGGGAATCCCCAACGAGCTATGAACGCCGATCTCGGCGAATTTCTTGGTGAGCGCCGGCCAGCGGAGATCTGTCGAACCGTCGTCGATGATCACGGGAGACATCTCGCGGAGTGCCGCGATGCAGGGGCCGTCACCGATAGCCTGCTCAAACCGGTCAATCTGCACGGCGCGTGGGGAGCTGCCCGCTGCAGTGAGGGGCCGGCGTCTGACTTTGACAGTGATGGCGCATTCAATCTCGTCGCCGGAAGCTTCGGAAATCGAGGCAGCGGCGAGCTTAGTGAGCCCGCTCAGGAAATCAGATGCATTCCCTGCGCCGACCAGAACAGACTGAAGGTCCAGAATGCCTTGAAGCAGGTCCGCTGCTTCGTTTTCCGGTGAACTCGACATTCGCCCATCCTACTTTCATCGTTTGCCAAGGAGAACGGTGCGCCGACGCTGGAAGCCCGCATCCCACCGTCGTATGCTGCATGCAGTCCTAGGCTTTCGATCCCCTACCGCGGAGTACGCACATGCAGATCCCCAAACCGTCCGACGCCGACAAAGACCGCTTCCGCGCGGTGGTGCCGGAGAACCCTGACGTCGTGGTCAAGCCGATGTTCGGAACCTGGGCGCCTTCGTGAACGGCAATATGTTCGCCGGACTGTTCGGTCCGATGATCGGCGTCAAGCTTTCCGACGTCGACCGCGAGGCACTGGAGGCAAGCCACCAAACGCTCCCGTTCGGCCCGGAAGGCCGCGCCATGGGCGGCTACGTCGGCCTGCCCGAAGCCTTGGCCGGCGACGATGAGCAAACGGCGGAGTGGGTCGAAAAGGCGTTCGCTTACGTTGCGACTCTCCCGCCGAAAGCCGCGAAGCCGCGTTCGGCGAAGAAGTAACTGCCGCGGAGGCGGCGCACAAAGCTCAGAACCGGGACGTGTGGTCTTCGATCAGTCCGCTTGCCGCAATCTCACGGAAGGTATAGATCCCCCGGACTGCGGCGGCCGTGTCCCGGAATGGTGACGAGACCGCAAGCTCTTTCCCGAACTCGTCAACCAGCCTGACCCTGCAGCTGCCCCCGTTGTCAGTGAACACTTCAAAGTGTCCCGCCATCAGAGAAGTTCTCCCCGACGGCGTACAGGAGCAAGCTTGGGCAGTCCGGGATGCCGGGAAGCCGGGCTGCTGTTAAGCGGTTGATGATGTCCCGATTCGCGTCGCCGCTCCAGTTCGCCCGTCACGAGGTCAAGCAACGCCTGCGCTGGTTCGGAGAGCCTGTGGGTTGCCGCCGTGTGGGCTATTTCGTCGCAGTGAAGAAGCACAAGACGGATGCGTTCCAATTCGCGCGAGGGCACGGATGGCCATTGCCGAAACAGTTGTTGAAGCGCACTGTGCCTGGGTAGGTGGTTCCGCCAAGATTCATCGGAGGTGTCTTGCGTCCAGGATCCCCGGCGCCGTGCAGCGCGAACATGGGGGTGACCGGGTTGAATAGGTGCCATGACTGACCTCCTCGTACTAAATCGAGAAAGCCAGCTGCTTGACCTCTACCAGCATAAGTGACCCAGGTCATATCAACCAATTTCGGCTTGCTTGGAATCGCGAGGGGCTGGTGAACGCCCCGCGGGCGTGCTGGGCCGGGCCACGATGAGGAGGCCGACGAGGGACAGCAGGGCCCCGACGATCATGATGGCTGCCATCGGGACGGCTGTGTCCGTGCCGCCCAACCCTGCGATCGGCGCGATGATGCCGGCTGTGGTCCATTGCACCAGGCCAAGGACGGCGGAACTCGTGCCCGGGTGCGCCGGTACTTCGGCCGAGGCAAGGGCACCGCCGTTGGTATTGATCAGTCCCTGGGCCACCATGAGCGCGAAGAAGCTGCCCATTGCCACGAGTAGAGGAGTGCCCCACCAGAGGGCCCCGGCAAGCATCACGATGCCGGCGGCGAGCGCGATGGCCTGTCCTACGAGGATGACTCGTCGGGTGGGTACCCGGCCTGCCAGCCGCGCCGAGACGAGGGCGGCGATGGTCATCCCGCCGGCGTTCGCGGCGAAGACGATGGAGTACGCCACCGGGGAGAGTCCGTTCATGTTCTGCAGGATGAACGCGGACGTGGCGACGTAGGCGAACAAGGCGATGAATGCCGAAGATGCCACCAGGACGTATCCAACGAACCGGCGGTTCGCCAGGACAGTGCGCGCCGCGTGCCCGAATTCACGCAGTCCGCCCGCGTGACGTTTCCCGGGCGGCAGGGATTCCGGCACGACGAACAGGGCGCAAAGGGTCATCAGGACACCGAGGGCCGCCAGCGTCCAGAAGGTCATCCGCCACCCGGTCAGCTGCAGGATCACCGCGCCCAGCAGAGGGCTGATGATCGGTGCCACGCCCCCAATCCCCATCACGACGTTGAGCACCCGGACCAGCTGCGGGCCGTGGGCCAAGTCCACAATGACGGCGCGGCCGATCACCATGGCCCATCCCCCGCCAAAGCCCTGCAGGAACCGGGCAACCATCATGAATCCGATGCTCGGGGCCAGGGCGCAGCCAACCGTCGCGATGGTCATGAGTATCGTGCCCGCCACAAGCGGCAGGCGTCGGCCGCGTTGGTCGCTGAACGGACCCCCGACCAGTTGCCCGAGCCCCATCCCGGCAAAGAACGTCGTCAGCGTCAGCTGCACCGACGACGCCGAGGTGCCGAACTCTTCTGACACGCGTGGGAACGCCGGGACATACATGTCGGTGGCAAGGGGTGCCACGGCTGTCAGGAAGATGACAGTGGCGACTAGTGCTGCCGGGACAGTCCCTGCCGTCGCAGCCCGTGTGGTTGTCGGCGTCGTGCTCACGGGCATGCGCTGGTGCTCCATTTCATCGAATGCTTGACCTTCGATTTCCATGAAACCCGCATCATGCAGGCGTAGCGAGGGCCCTGCCGAAACGGGTTATGGCAGAACCTCCCAACCGTTCGTGGTTACGTCGTACCGTTTCCATATGGATAACCGAGCCGAGGTACGAGAGTTTCTGGTCTCCCGCCGAGGACGCATCACCCCCGAGCAGGCAGGCATCGAGCCCATCGGCGGCCGGCGCCGAGTGGCGGGTCTCCGAAGGGAAGAAGTCGCCCGTCTCGCCGGGGTCAGCATCGACTACTACACCCGCCTCGAGCGTGGAAACCTCACCGGGGTCTCGGACAGCGTCCTCGACTCAATCGCTCGGGCTCTGGAGCTTGACCGCGCCGAACACGACCACCTCTATGACCTGGCACGTGCGGCCGGTCCGTCCGCGCGGAGACCCGCGAGCCCACCTGCGTCGGCCGTGCGGCCCGTGATGCAGTATCTGCTCGACGCCATCACCGGCGCCCCGGCCTTTATCGGCAACAACCGCATGGACATCGTTGCCGCCAACGCCCTCGGCTATGCCCTCTACTCCGAGATGTACCGTGGCCCGGCACGCCCCGCGAACCACTCGCGCTTCATCTTCCTGGACCCCCGCGCCCACAACTTCTACCCCGACTGGGACCGTGCAGCGAACGTCAACGTCGCGATTCTGCGCCGCGACGCGGGCCGCAACCCCCACGACAAGGACATCGCAGCACTCGTTGGGGAACTTTCCATGCGCAGCGACGAATTCCGCGCGCGCTGGGCAGCACACAACGTCCGCCGCCACTATTCAGGCACCAAGTTCTTCAACCACCCCGTGGTCGGGCTCCTGGAACTGACCTACCAGGCCATGGAACTCGAAGACGACCCAGGCCACACCCTCACGGTTTACCCCGCGGTTCCCGGCAGCCCCTCGGAAGAAGCCCTCAAACTCCTCGCCTCCTGGGCGGCCACCGAGAATATCGTCCAGTCCCCCAAGCCCTCGCTGGACCTTAGAGCCAGCACCAAAGGTGAGGTCTGAGCCTTCTCCGCCCGCGCCCACGCGCTCTCGTGTCTTAAGTTCCCACGAGGGCGTAGTGTCGAATTAGGAGATTTCGGGATGGTCGTTCGGGTCCGGGGATTGAATATCAGGGCTGTGCGACGCGCGAGCGGCCACGGCTGCAGGCCTGGGTCGAAGATCCCGGGCGCCCCTTGGAATCGAGGCCGCATGGCCAACAACAACGCAGTACCCACCACGGAACAATTGCAGGATCTACTGCTTGAAAGCCCGGGTTTCACCGAATTTCTCCTAGGTTTGGCTACCATCTCAGCGTCGTTGTTGGACGGCAGGGAACCTCTCTTGTGCGCCATTACCGTCGAACGGGATGCCGGCCCTTCGACGGTGGCGAGCAGTACCGCTGCGGCGCAGCGCTTGGACGAGAAGCAATACGCGTTCGACGACGGCCCTTGCCTTACGGCCTTGCGTCACCAACATCGCGTGCTGATTGACGACCTGCAGGCCGACGACCGTTGGGCACAGTACGCCCACCAGGTGGATGGCGAAGGTATTCGCTCTGTCCTCGCAGTGCCTATCCAGACGGACTCTTCCTCACGCGCAGCTTTGAATTGCTACGCCTACGCACCCGGCACTTTCAACCCGGCCATCGTCGCCCGCGTATTGGAGCATGCGGAGACAATTTCGAAGACGCTGAGGTTGGCGCTGAGGCTTCACGTCCCGGAGCCGTACCCTGAACATTTGCGCTCGGCCCTGCAATCACGGGCCGTGGTGGACGCGGCGCTGTCCTTGATCATGCTCCAGAACCGTTGTGGGCGGGACCGCGCCATGGAGCTCCTTCAGCTTGCTGCTCGGAACAACAACCGGCGTCTTCATGAGATCGCCACCGATATCCTGAACGGATCAGTCCCCCAGGATTGGACTTCCACTGGTGCGTCCCATGAATAATCGTGAGGGGTCGGGAATGCGTCATCCTGAGTGGGCATCCGCGCAACGGAGAAGCGCCGCCGAATGGTACCGTGACGGCCGCACGGCCTTGGCCGGGGTGTGGGCCTACTTTTACGGGATTGGGGGCGATGTGGATGAAATGGCTGTGGACGCGTACCTTCATGAGCTCGGCGAGCTCCCCCCATCGCAAATGAACCTTCTGGCCTTGGCAATGCGGGAACTGGACACAGAGGCGATGCGGGAACTGGATTCGGAAAGGATGGCGGACACATGAATAGTGCGGAGCGGGGGCCACCCGCACTGCGTCGGCCGGCTTGGCTGCCCACCCGAACCAGGATCTTGGCGTGACCCTCCAGGATCTTGTTTTGGAGAGCGTCGACCTGGACGAATTCCTTGCTGAGCTAGCGACCCTTGCAGCGGCCGCGCTGACAACTGCCTCCAACGCCGTCTCGTGCGGCGTCACCGTTGTGACAAGGAAAAAGGGCGTCACCACGGGCAGCAGCGATGAAAGAGTGGGCGCTCTCGATGAACTGCAGATTGAGTTCGGCGACGGGCCGTGCCTCACGGCGCTTCGGCACAATTCGGTGGTTCTTGTCGTCGATAGCCGCCACGAAAGCCGTTGGATCGACTACATGGAGGCTGTTTGGCGGAACGGCGTTGGAGCCATCCTGGCAGTGCCGCTTGATCTGGACGGTGAAACCGAGGCCGTCATGAACCTCTATTCGACCACCCCGCACGGGTTTACAGGACCGGACGTTACGGCCGCGGAGGAATTCGCCGAGGGTGCAGCAACGTCCCTTCGCCTGGCTTTGAAGATCTCCCAGTTGCGTAACGCCAAGGACGATCTCACTGCAGCCATGCAGTCCCGCTCGACGATCGATACCGCCGTCGGGATTGTCATGGCGCAGAACCGATGCGGCCGCGACACGGCCTTCAAGGTCTTGACCAGGGCGTCGAACAGCCGGAACGTCAAACTCCGGGACATTGCCGCTCATGTCATTGCCTCCGTGTCGGGCGAGACGGATCCAGAAGCTTACTTCGACGAATAGCCAAAGCGCTGGGAATGGTGCGGACTAAGCTAGGAACAGCGCACCAACTGTCGTGTTGAATTCTCTTTCACAGGAACGTTGCGGCTCGATGCACTGGACCTAGAAGAATGAGGACTATGGCGCGGAAACTACCGCTGGATGAACTGTCGACCGTTATTGCGCGAATCCAGGGCCTGCTGCTGACGGAAGAGAAAGTGGACCGCGCCGTGCGGTTGCTTGCCCGTGCCATCAAGGACTCCGTGTCCGGAGCGAGCGGCGCGGGGGTCTCCATCCTGGACTCGAGGGCAGGCTGACCAGTAGCGCTTCCACCGACGAGGTGGTCACCCGCGCGGACGCACTCCAATATGAATTGGGCCAGGGGCCGTGCCTGACGGCTTGGGCGATGGAGGAAACGGTGATCGTCCGGGACGTCGAAACTGATCCACGGTGGCCGGACTGGACTGACGCGGTGAAGGGCATGCCCATCCATGCGGTGGTCAGCACCCCGTTGATCGCCGAGCAAGAATGCATCGGCGCCTTGAAGATCTACTCGGACCGCGCCGGCGCTTTCGACGAGGACGAGGCCCGGGTGCTGGAACTATTCGCCGCCCCGGCAGCGACGCTGCTGGCGAATATCCAGGCCAGCGAAGCGCCACACCGCATCAGCGAAGCCCTGGCGGAGTCCCTCCACAGTCGAGACCTCGTCAACCGCGCCTGCGGCATACTGATGCAGCGCCACTCTTTGACCGTTGACATGGCCCTTGCCGAACTGATGCGCCGGGCCCGGCAGCAGAACAGCACGCTGGGCCAGATCAGTGCCGATCTCGTCGCCGGGATTCCGGCGGCCCTGGACTAAGGCCGGCCCGTGGGCTTCGATCCGCACGAACCACAACAGCAGCGCATGCTGGCCGCTGCAATGAAGTCAGCACGCATCAACGTCGGCGAACTCTGGCTCAAGTACTTCAGCCTGGGCGGCGAAGTTGGCGAGTACGAGGTGGAAGCCTATCTCCAAGGCCTCCTCTCCCTCCCCGTCCTGCAACGCGACCTCCTGGCCATGGCCGCCAACGAACTCATCGACACATTCCCCACGGTCGCGCACCCTACTCCGACGAGCTCGGCAGCCCGGATGGCGAGTCTCCGAGGAAGGAACCCGGGTCCGGGACGCAGGAGCTGCCGGAGTCTGATTCCGGGGAGTAGGCGGCGGGTTGCGTCGCTCCGGGTTGAGGCGTACGACGGCGGGCGGCAGTTGGGGGTTGCCTTCACTTCGCGTGTGGTTCCGTCGCGGAGCGCGGGGCGGGGCGCGTGGTACGTAACCACACGTAGGCCAAACACGTAGACCCCGGCTCTTCCACACTGAATTTTGCAATTTTCACACGGAGATTCGCCCAAAACGCACGGAGATTGGACCGATTCCACACGGAGACGGGCTTTCGCAGGTTTATCTTTCTCTCAGGATGGGGCCGTCAGCAGCTCAAGAGCTGACAAACCCTCCTAACCAAACAATGTCAACCTAACCCTTGGGGGGATTATGAATTGGCACCAAATTGGCTGCGTTCTGCGAGGAAAGACAAAAGCCAGTCGAGCAGTCGCGGCCGGAATTATCGCGCTTGGGTTGTTTGTCGCCCAGCCCACCTCGGCATTTGCAGCGCACCCACGCTGGAAGATGCTAACCAGATCCTGGCCAAGACATCGACGAGAATGCAGGTCACGTCGAACTTGGTTGACCCTACAAATAACGCTGGCGTTGTTGCACCTGGGCGACCAACCGATACTGGTCAAAAGGCTCACGTTCCCAGCAAAGTCGAACTCTCAGCTTCGGGCACGGCCGAGATTCTCGTTTCGTCGGGGAATGATCAGAAGAAGCCGGACAGGAAGATCACTGCCTCGTTCGCCCATGGGAAAGCCAAGGTATCCGGGAACACTGCGGTGTATTCAACTTCTGGTATCGACAGAAGGTTGTATGTGCGTTCCACGCCGAGTGGTGCCGATGTGTTTGTTGCCCTCGGCAGTCCCAAGGCGGATCGGACGGCGGCCTTTGACTACGACCTTCCGCCCGGGTTTACTGTCTCGGACGGAATCCCTGGTTCCAAGAACTTCTACTCGGCTCAAGGCAACTATTTGGGTTCGGTGAAGCAGGGCAGCGCCAAGGACTCTGCGGGCAACGCAGTCCCCACAACATTGGAAATTAGCGCAGCCACGATCACGCAGAAGGTACAGCCCACCACTGCGACTGCGTATCCGCTCGTGATGGCGGCCCTTCGTGGACCTACAACTACGAGTTCTCACTGGGCTACGGCAATCACGTGGAGCCGTTCAATCTCCTTCGAACCTGCTTCAACTGCTACTTCCCGATCAACGGGGCGACGTCGACGTACCCCTACGTAGGGCAGGTCTTGGATCTGAAAATCCTCGTTGCCGGGGCGATTCAGGTTCCGGCGCCAGTGCAAATTGGTTATGCCGGAAACTTTTATTTCCAATTCACGGCACTGGCAGGGCACTTCGACGGCGAGGGATCGATCATCAATTTCGCCTCGATACCCAAGCCAAACGGCGAGAGGGCCTTGAACGTCAACGCGGCCATCGTCATTGACCGCGGAGTACTGAACGCCGGGAACCAGTACGCCGCACGTGGGCAGTGGTACCAATTTGCAAGCAACATGTGCATGGGGCTTTGGAGGACGAATGCCTCAGCCTGCAACTGGCCGGCTCTCTACCCACCCTACTAACTAAGGAACTGTCGTTGGGGAGTCTAGCGAGACTCCCCAACGACAGTTTTCGTCCGCGGCCACGCCAGACCACCAACAAGAGCTGCCGCACCAGCCGAAACAAGATTCGTCCACCACGGCCACTTTGAATCCGATGTCGAAGCCAAGGCCATGAGAATCAGCAACGTTGAAGCCCCGGTAATTACGGCGGCGGTGGCCTTTTCAAGATCACGTCGAATCACGATCAGGCGACACGCCCAAAAGATCGATACGGCAATGATGCAACCCAAGACGGCACCTACCATCGCGCCGCCGAGGCCCGAGAGTATCGCCAATCCCGGCCGCCGGGCCGCCCAAGAGAAGAACCACTAGCGCATAGGCGCATCCGAACCCAGCCCCAAAGAATAATCCCCTGCTTACTGGTCTGTTCAACGTTCCCCGTCCCTGGCGATTTCAGAATGCCCAAATTCCCAAAGTCTATTGCGTCTACGATAATTCGTTTCAGGGAGCCGGTGCCAGCAGGGCGCCCGAGCGCTTCGGCCTGGGCGATTCGACGGCGGACTCGGCTACACGGAGAAGGTCGCCTGCGAACACTGAGATTGGCTCTTTTCACACGGATTTTTGGTGAAATCACACTGAGGTTCGGTACATCGCACACGGAGACGGCCTCGGCGGGCTTATTTTGCTGTAGATGAAACTTCTAACACTCTCCGCGGCCGCAATGCTCTTGATCGTTGCCATCATTTCATTCGTCGGCAATCAGCCGACGTGGGTGCTCTCCCTGGCGGCTTCCGGGGCGAGTCTTGCGACATGGTTTGTCTACAGGAAGCAAGCAAAATGACCACCGGAACGAGAGGTTTGGTCCGAAGCCTGTCCCGCTCGTCGGAACTGGTGGTTCCAAGCCTGATCAAATGCTCGCGAGATCAATAGCAGTAACTTCTGAAAAAGGCGGTATACATGAACCTGTCGGTCGTGGTGAACCCAACTGATCCGGATAACCCCGACGTCAGCGACGCCTGGGCTACGCCCGTTTTGGGCATCGTCTATTTCGTGTTGGTAGTCGTCGCGCTTGCATCGCTTATGGCATCAAAGTGGATTCCCGCCCCCAGTCAAGTAAGCGATTGCCGTCGGGATCCTTGTGTTGCCGTTTGTAGACTCAGGTCTCCGGATTGTCTATTCCAAGTTCGGCACCGTGGGCTCATGCGACCGTCCAAAGCTCGTAGTGGGCCCGGTCGAATTAGGGGGAGAAATTGGGCGAAACATGGTGATTTCGGAGGCCGGCTGGCAGGTCGCTCCCACGGTAGCCACAGCCTCAGAGACATCCCGCGCTTATGGATATGGCTTCCGGGTCATGGGCAGGGACACACGGGGTTGCCGATGGGAGGGCCTGCGATCGCTTTGGACACGAACAACCGCCAATGGATTGTCTCGACCGCCCATCCCGAAGAGGTTGTATCAACAATCCAGGATCAAATTGCAGCTAAGTGAACAAGTCCAATTGCACGTTCCAGATACGACGGGAGCCGGACAATGTCCGCCAGACCTAAATTCCCGACCCCAAAAACCGTGTGGGGACGACTTTATCTTTACGTCGCTTCGGTGGGCGGCATGTGGACAGCGCAATGGTTGCTTTACTGTGCGACCTCTGGTTGGTCACCCGAGCCGACTCTAGCCAGCTTGGTGATGTTCAGCATCATCTTCCTGTTCTTGGTCCTTGCCATCATTTAACCCCGGCCAACAAGTCGTTCGGCTTCTGCGAAAGGTCAAGCGGAAACTCTACAACTGAAATCTCTTTGTCGACCGACTCGATGCTGCGGGAAGGGAGCAGCGAATCCGACGTCACGGTCGAGGCCGGACGCTGCGTGAATATCTTCGGGTGCTGGACGAGGCTTCGTCCGACTGCGGAAACCGAGTGATTTTCATCGCCAGTCAACAATCGAAGACTGTTATAGGGACCCAGCACTGGACCATTTCCATGAGGCTGTCTTGATCCTCCGGAGATGTCTAACTGCAATCCAGATAACTGAAAATGTTGGGTCTGTCGCTGACGCCCGGATTTCCATCCATATCGCAAAATGACCGATATTCCTGAGTCCGTTTCGCTATTGCGCGGCCACAGCCGCCGTCGCAAACACATCCGCCGGCATCGGCCGGTGCAGCTTCCAAGTGATCGCCATCGGCTTCTCGCCTGCGTGTTGCACGTAGTCCACTTGGCCCAGACATGTGTACGGAACGGTCAACCCCGTCTCGTCCTCTGAAGTATCCCGCGTGAAAATAAGGATCTTTGACCCGTGCACGGCCCTGTCCAAATACCGTCTGCCCGTCGGGCTTCCGGGCGAGGTCGCGTTCTGCGACTCCCAGTGGAACAGCTCCGGGCTGATCGCGTAGTCCTTATACATCGTCGTCGCTGAGTGCTTCTTGTCGTCCTTATTGAGGGTGACAAAGAAGGCATCGGTGGACGTTGCCGGGCACCAGGCCACCCCCTCCCGATGCTGCACATTCTTTCCGAATTCCAATGACCCGTACTGCAACGCCGCCAGAATTTCCTCCCGTCGGTAGGTCGCGTGCGAGAGCAGCGGAACGTGCTGCAGCCCTGCTCCGAGGCTCTTAGCGGCATGTTTGGACGCCAAAACCCCGAGCTTCACGATTTGGCGGATCTCGCTGCACACAAACTGATAGCCGCGAAGGTAGTCCAAGCCAGCGTCGTACGACGGGAAACCGCCGCCGTCGTCCCAGAGCGTGTAGAACAGCATACGGGCGAAAGTCTGCTCCCGCATGCCGAGCGCTGCGTAGCGGGGTGCGTCGGGGCTTACTAGCGTCGAGTACGCCTCGGCACGTTCCGGATCGTCCACATGGATGAGCGCTGCCATACGTCCGAGGAGCCTTATCTCGTCGGCATCCGAGAGTTCGTGGATCCTCCCACTGAGAACTGCCTCCAGCGGCGAGAATCCCTCGATCAGCTCCGCCTGGCGGAGGTACCCTGTCCAGGAGTCCCTTGTCGAACGGTAAATCGACTTCACATCGTTTCCGGACTGCTCCAGATAGGCCTCCAGCTCGGTCTCCCCATACGATGCGATGTCCCGAACCAGCCGCGCCCGGTTAAACCGCAGCTGCGCCTTGATGTTGTCCAGCACTACCTTCTGAGCCACCCTGTCCAACACGATTTGCGACCCCGAGGGAAGGTACGGGAACTCATCCTCGACAGCCTTCTCCAGTTCCTTGCGCCCGTAGCCGGTGAGCGCCCGGTAGCGCAGATCAAAGCGGAACTCACGGCGTTGCTGGCCGATGAAATCCATGACGGTCAGCACCGCTTTACCCTCCGCACGGCGCAGCCCACGTCCCAACTGCTGGAGGAAGATTGTGGCGCTCTGCGTGGGCGGAGCATCAGGATAGTGTCCACCTGCGGCAGGTCCAGGCCTTCGTTGAAAAGGTCGACAGCGAAGATACAGTTGATCTCCTGCCGGCTGAGCCGTTCCAGCGCCGCGGCGCGGCCGGCGTCGTCGGTGCTCCCGTCGACCGCAACGGAGGCGATCCCGGCGCGGTTGAAGACCTCCGCCATGTAGTGGGCGTGCTGAACCGAGACGCAGAAGCCGATGGCCCGCATCTGGTCGGTGCTGGTGACTTTGTCTCGAAGTTCGCGGATCACCTTGGCGGCGCGGGCGTCGTTGCCGGTGTAGAGGTTGTTCAGCTGGCCAGCGTCGTAATTGCCGCGCTTCCATTCCAGTTGGCTCAGGTCGACGTCGTCGGAGACCCCAAAATAGTGGAAAGGCACAAGCAGGTCCGCGTCGAGAGCGTCCCAGAGTCGCAGCTCCGAGGCGGTTCGCCCGTCGAAGAACTGTTTCGCGACGTCGACTCCGTCGCCGCGTTCCGGGGTCGCGGTCAGTCCGAGAAGCTGCTGCGGCCGGAGGTGGTCCAGTAACCGGCGGTAGGTGGGCGCCATGGCGTGGTGGAATTCGTCGATAACCACGACGTCGAAGAAGTCCGGTTTCAGCTGTTCGATGCCGAGGGACGAAAGGACTGTACCGATGCGAAGATGTGCTTCCACTCTTCCGGTTTATGTGCACCGACGTAGAGTTCACCGAAAGCACCGTCCTGCATAACGTCACGGTAGGTGCGCATCGCCTGTTTGAGGATTTCCTGGCGATGGGCAACAAAGAGCAGCTTCAGATCACGGCCGGCGGCCTCGTGCAATCTTTTGTAGTCAAGTGCGGCGATCACCGTCTTTCCGGTGCCCGTTGCTGCAACGACGAGGTTGTGGTTGAAGCCCTTGAGCCGCTCGGCTTCGAGGTCTTCAAGCATCTCCTCCTGGTGAAGGAAAGGCTGGACCTCCAGGCCCGTGAGTGCGTCCGGGCGGACGTGCGTCGTCCGCCATTGCGCTCCAGTGCGGCGTCGAGTTTTTCGCCGTCACGCTCCGGGTCGTAGCTTTGGAAAGCCCGCTGTGCCCAGTAGCTGTCGAAGGTGATCTCAAACTTGTTCAGGAGTGCTGGCGTGCCGATGGAGCTGAGGCGGACGTTCCATTCGAGTCCGTCGAGGAGGGCCGCTTGGCTTAGGTTGGAGCTTCCGACATAGGCAGTGTCGAATCCTGAGTTCCTGCGGAATAGCCACGCCTTCGCATGGAGGCGCGTGGCCTGGGTTTCGTAGCTGATCTTCACCTCGGCCCCGTACCGGGTCACGAGCTCGTCGATAGCCCGCCGTTCGGTGGCACCCATGTAGGTGGTGGTGATGACTCTTAGGCGGGCACCGCGTTCCTTCAGTTGCTCGAGTGCGGGTTGGAGCAACCGGAGACCGGTCCAGCGGACAAAGGCGCAAAGAAGATCAACGGTATCGGCGGATTCAATCTCGGTTCGTAGCTCGGCTGCGAGGTTCGGATCGTCTTTGCTGTTTGTGAGGAGGGCCGAGTCGGATAGCGGCGTGGTGGGGCGGCGCAAATTACGGCGCTTTACAGTATCCGGGCGGTGGAGGGAGCGGAGCTGGGTGGGACCCGGTGCAATGCGGTCCGCATCCCGCAGTTCCTGAAGGAGTTTGTTTGCGAGGCCTACGCGTTCGGTGGGTTCGGCCGCGGCCAGACTTTTGCGGACGGCGTCGGCGACGTGGCGGGACAGGACATCCGCGCTTTCTTCATCTTCGACCGATCCAAAATGAGGTCGTAGCTGAGGAAACTTTGAGAGGTTTGTCATCAGCCTTTCGGTCTTGAGCAGTTCGTATAGACCTTCGGGCAATTGTTCAATTGCCGATCCCCCATTGGATGTGTTCACTGCGCCAGGGTATTTGGTGGAAGCGACAAAGACCAACAACTCCAATTGCGCGGGGTGTCATTTAGCACGGGCCAATGACCATCTCTGGGGAACTCTCCGAAAGAGGTGTGATTCGGACCGCTCTGACAGCTGCCGGAAGGGAACTGGAAATCTTCTTGGACATGATGATGGCCAACGCGAGCGGTAACGCTCCTATCTGTTGGCCCCGCCTATGACTAGTGCGATAGAGGCGCTTGAGGATCTGCGGCGGTGCCGCCGGGAGGGCGACCAAATGAACTATTCATGCGTGTGCTCAAGAACTGTGGAGACTGGTGGGACGTCACGCAGACTTGAAACGCGAGGCCACCGACTCACATGTAGCGGCGACATCAACATCGCCGGCTGTCTGCTCTGCAAGCACTTTGGCTAGTCGTTTCGGCCAGAGAACGTGAATGCCCCGGTGACGAACGCGCCCCTATCAGGGCCAGTCGGCTTCGACGAAGCACAGCGCCCCGGTGACCGGCACATCTCCGGCGAGGTCGCGTACGAGCCCGACCTGTTTAAGCACCCCATCGACCAGTTTCGTGCAGTCGCGCCGGCCGACGAGGAGCTTCTCGACGCGTGGCCGAAGGATGCCGCCCTCGATCTTCAGCTCGGGCCGGCCCTTGTAGAGCTTGGCATCGATCACCCAGATCCCTTTGCGGGTTATAGCGATATGGTCAATGTTCGCCTTCGAACCGGGGATGCGGCGGTCATGGAGGACCGCGATGTCGTCGGCGACCAGGGAATCGAGCCGGGCCCCGAGTCGTTCCTCGCCGATCGCACCCTGGTCCCAGGCTTTGGTGCTTTGCCGCTCGCCAGAGAGCGCGACGGCGAGACCACCCAATCGGCCCCATTTCTCGCGGAGCCTCGCCTCATCATTGGCCTTGCGGCGCTCGTATTCACGCCGAGCCGACGACCCGGCTACTCCGGACGCGGCGGGCGATGAATCCTCAGTAGATGGTTCGGGTGGTTCGAGATCCAGGGACTTCGCTTCGGGGACGCATTCCAGGCAGCGGACGGTCTTCGTCTCGCTCTCATAGATTGCGTCGGTCCCGGCCGGAAGAGAGACATCGCACAACCGACAAGCTCCGGCGTACCGGAGCCTCACTTGCTTCACGAGGATGCCCCCTGGATCGCTGGCAAGAACCCGGTCTGCTTATAGATCACGGCGGTTAGGCCGTGGATGCGTTTTGCCATGGCTCAATCCTCACCCGCGTCGGCGGTTCCTGCTAGTTTCAGTTCATGGGCGAGCTGAGAAAGATTGACGTCGACTTCAACTTCTTCGATGACACTCCGGCGGGTAAGGACCCCGACAGTCACAGCCCCACACTCCGGCGATACCACCAGCTCCTATGGAGCAAGGCGCTCCCTGACGGGCGGCCTTTCGAGCTTCACGCTGGGCGCGCTCGCTCACCGTACCTTGTGTATGAAGCAGACGACACGAGAATAGTTCTCGGAAGCGACACGATTGCGACGCGGCATCGGAGGAAACTGAGCCACCTCTACGCGCAGCTTCCAGGCGAGGTCAATGATGCGTTCCTGCGACGCTCGTACACGATCTGCGGCTTCATGATCTTCCCGGTCTCGCGGGGCAGTCTCAACCAGAATCGGGGCACTCATCCCCGGATCCAAGACCGATGGGACTTGACCCTTGAAGCGATCCGGCGCTTTTACGAGGGTGGCACGAGTCCTTTGGCCACGACGATAGATCGCCATGAAGGCTTCTTTGCGCTGTTCGGCTCCTTCGCCGGATACATCGATCATTTCCATCTCGGCGACTTCGTAGATGCCAATGGTGCAGTGCGCTTCTTGCTCCCCTTCGACAACTTCGTGTCGCCGGCGCTGCCCTCTGACCTGCCAACCTACGCGCGTTACCGCCTAGACAGTCTCGAATTATTTGAGGCACGCCGCCTGCGCATCCTTAACGCGACGAGGTAGCAGCCTCACACGAACACAGAGACCGAGGTCGGTCCGATTACAGGACGAGCCACGGCAACGACTGCCATTGCGGCCACTTCGCTCAGCCAGAACCGTAGTTGCCTTCTCAGCCCACTACCCAGCCACCGATTCCGCACCCAGCACCACATTCACCGGCGCCTCGCCAGCCAGCAGCAACGAGATCTGCTTCTGGATCAGCCGGACCATCCGAGGGAACATCGCGGAGCTTGCCCCGCCCACATGGGGCGTGATCAGCACACCAGGCACCGTCCACAAAGGATGGTCGGCCGGCAGAGGCTCCGGGTCGGTCACATCCAAAGCGGCGCGTAGACGTCCCGAGGACGTCTCCCGCAGCAAGGCTTCCGTCTCCGCAACCGGGCCCCTGGCCACGTTCACCAACAGCGCGCCGTGCGGCATGGCCGCGAGGAACCGAGCGTCCACCAGCCCACGGGTTTGCTCGGATAGGGGTACGCTGACCACCACGATCTCGTGCAGCGGCAACTGGTCATACAGAGTGTCGATGCCTAAGATCCGTCCGTGGTCATCCTCGCGTTCTCGGCTTGCCATCCGTGTCACGTGCGTTTCGAACGGCAAGAGCCTGGCTTCAATGGCCTTCCCCACTCCCCCGTAGCCAAGCAGGAGAACCCTACGGTCCGCCAAACTTGGCGCAGGCCGTTGGCCCATGTTCCAGACGCTTGGTTACGCACAAACTCCGGAATCCCGCGCTGGCTGGCGATCATCATCCCCAAGGCGAGTTCCGCCGTCGACGTCTCATGGACCCCGGCCGCGTTGGCGAAAACGCAACCCGGCGGCAAGACGTCGGCGACGCCGTCGTACCCTATCGATTGGCTCTGCACGAGCCGGACCGGCACGCCATCCAGCGCCGTGAGTGCGTCCGGCCGGCCCATGTAGGGCGGCACCAGCAGGTCGAAGGTGTCCGCGGGGGCTGGACCAGTCAAGTCCCACATCACGAAATCGACGTCGGCGGAAGGTTCCATGGCGTCCAGGAGTTTCTGGTCGGGCAGGCACACCCGCAGCCGGGCCGTCACCGCGCCACCATCAGATTGACCTTCGCAGCACGCAGCGCAGTTCCGCTCATTTCTCTATTCCTGTTCCCGTTGCGGGTCGATTTAGCCAGACGGCATCTCGTGTTCCCACACCAATTTACTTTCCCGCCGCGGTCCGGCGGCCGGTTCGGACATCAGCACCGGTGGGCCACGTCCGGGACAACGCGTGGGACCCGGTCCTATAGTGTGGCATGACCGGGAAGCAAGCCAGGATGAAGCGTCTGCTGACAACCGCCCTCGGGTGTGCAGTCAGCGCCGCTTTTGCTTCGATCGTCCTGCTGTCGCTCGGCTGGGAAAAACCCAACTCACTTCCCATTTTCTTCATCACTTTGGTGGCCGCTTGGCTTGTTTCGCCAGTGGCAACCCGCGTGATTGACCGGCTCAGATTCAAGCTATGGCGACGGCGCGGGTGGACGGAATTCTGGGTTCGCTCGCCCGAACCATTGCCCGGCGGCCTGGCCAACGGCTGGGTGCGGGGCCTGCTTTCCGTACGCGCACCGCTTGTTGACTTCGTGACAAATGAGTCCCGGGACGGATCATGGGTCAATCCAGCTACTTTCCTCGTCAATGGGCGCATCCCCGCGGACCGCGGGCACCTGGAGCTGTCGGATTTCGCGGAAGTCAACTTCGGCCCGGGATTCCGAGTGGTCTCACTCCAGACCACATGCGGACCATCGATGTGGCCGGGTACCCCGAAGCCCTCGACAAACTCGAAGCTGAGCTATTCGGCCAATCCGAGGTTGCCAGTCAGTAGGCAGGCCGCCCTGCCTGCCTCAACGTTGTCCCTCCGCTACTGACGTGCCTATAGTGGCCCTACCCGCACCCCTCCCTGAGCACCGTCCTGCCATCCAGCACGTTCTGCCACTTACAGGAGAGAACCCCATGGAAAACCGCACGCTTGGTTCATTGACCGTTTCTGCCCTCGGCCTCGGATGCATGGGCATGAGCGAGTTCTACGGCGAAGGGGACGACCGCGAATCCCTCGCCACCATCAACGCCTTCCTTGACGCCGGCGGCAGCCTGTTGGACACCGCCGATATGTACGGGCCCTTCACCAACGAAAAGCTCGTGGGAAAGGCCATCGCCGGCCGGCGTGACGACGTCGTTGTGGCCACGAAGTTCGGAAACGAACGGCGTGAGGACGGATCCTTCCTGCGCGTGAACGGCAGGCCCGAATACGTCCGCTCCGCCTGCGACGCCAGCCTGCAACGCCTCGGCGTGGACCACATCGACCTGTACTACCAGCACCGCGTGGACAAGACCGTCCCCATCGAGGACACCGTGGGCGCGATGGCCGAACTGGTCCAATCCGGAAAGGTCCGGCATCTCGGCCTTTCCGAGGCTGCGCCGGACACCATCCGCCGTGCCCACGCAGTCCATCCCATCACCGCTTTGCAGACTGAGTACTCCCTCTGGGAACGGGAACCCGAAACAAAGGTCTTCCCTGTGTTGGCCGAGCTGGGCATCGGATTCGTTCCGTACAGCCCCCTCGGCCGCGGGTTCCTGACGGGCCAATTGCGCAGCGAGGCGGACTTCGTCGAGAACGACTACCGCCGGCACTCCCCAGGTTCCAAGGCGAGAACTTCACGCGCAACCTCGAGCTCGTGGACCGGGTGAAGGAACTCGCTGACCAAAAGCAATGCACCCCGGGGCAACTGGCCCTCGCATGGCTGCTGGCACAGGGCGAGCACATCGTCCCGATCCCCGGCACCAAGAAGCGCGAACGCCTGGCAGAAAACCTGGGGCCACCGCCGTCGTACTCTCAGAAGAGGACCTGAAGCGCCTCGACCAGCTGGCCCCGGCAGGGTCCGCCGCGGGATCCCGCTACCCCAACATGGCGAGCATAGACACCTGAGCCCAGAAGCCCCAAAGTACCCAGAAACAAAACAATCGGCCTGCGTGGATTACCACGCAGGCCGATCGTCTGGGAGCTAGAAGGGATTAGCCGTCGTTGCCGGCCGGGGTGCTGGTGGCGGTGTAGCCCTCCAGCTTGAGCGCGGCCTGGGCGTACTTCTGGGTGAACGTGTCGGCGATGTTGACCTTGGAGGTGTCAACGCCGATGGTCTTCTCCTCGTCGAAGATCGTCTTCGGGCCACCTGCAGGCATGATGCCGTCCGGGAGGAACTGACCCTTGTCCTGGTTCAGTGCGGCGACGTACTGGTCCTTGGAGATGGTGCTGTTCTGGACGTAGGACTGGGCAGCTTATCGGCGATCTCCTGGGCGGAGTGGGTGCTGATCCAGTGCATCGTGTCCACAAGGGCGTTGACTACCTTCTGGGCTGCGTCCTCGTGGGTCTTGACCCAGTCAGACTGAGCCAGAAGGCCGGCGGACGGCAGGGTGCCGCCAAGAGCTGCCTTGGCTCCGTCGGAGGTAGCGAGGTCGATCGCGGAAACGGCGAGGTTCTTGTTCTCGAGGGCGCCGACGGTCGGCTGGGTGGTCATGACGCAGTCAGCGGACCCGCGCTGGATCGCCGCGATTGCGGTCGCACCGGCGCCGACGGCGATCGTGTGGTAATCGCTCTTCGCGAGGCCAGCCTTTGCAGCGATGAACTGGGTGAGCTCATCGGTTCCCGAGCCGAGGTCGGTGACGCCCACGGTCTTGCCCTTGAGGTCTGCGCCCGTCTTCACGTTCGCCTTGGGGTTGCACATGATGCGTTCGCCCGGTGCGCTCGAGAGCTGCACGAGGTTGATGACGTTCTTGCCCTTGGACTGGAAGTCGACCGTGTGGACGTACCACGCACCGGCCATGTCCACCTGCCCGGATGCCATGGCGTCTTCGGCGCCCACGCCACCCTGGGACTCGGTGGAAAGCTCCATCTTGACGCCGTACTTCTGGTAGAAGCCGAGCTGCTCTGCGAGCTGGTACGGCAGGTAGATCTGCTTGTCGATACCGCCGACCATGAGCTTCACGGTGGGCATCGAGGCGGTGTCCGCGGCAGCACTGCCGCTTGCCGTGCTGTTGCTGCTTGCGGTGCTGGTGCCGCAGGCCGCGAGGCTCAGGGCGATCACTCCGGCAGCGCCGACGGCGTAGATCTTGTTCTTCATCATGGTTGTGCTTTTCCTTCTATTGTGAGGATTCGAGCGTTGGGTAAGTTGAATGGAAGACGGCGAGCGTCAGATCGCCTGTGCTTCGGAACGGTTTGGTGGCCGCCACTTGAGCAGGGTGTGCTCTAGCAAGGCGATGAGGTACTCCGCGCCGAGCGTGATGACTGCGATGATCACCATGCAGGCGAAGACCGTGTTGGGATCGAAGGTTCCCTGTGCCTGGCTGATGATCAGGCCGATTCCCTGCTGGGCGCCGAGCACTTCAGCAACAAGGGCGCCGATGATCGCGAAACCGAATGCCGTGTGCAAGCTGGCGATGATCCAGGTCATGGCCGAGGGAATGGTCACGTGGATCGCAACCTGAAGGGGCGATGCACCCAGGACGCGGACGTTACCGACCAGGTTCTGGTCCACTTCGCGGACGCCCTGGAAGGCGTTGAAGAAGACGACGAAGAACACCAGTACCGCTGCGAGCAGCACCTTCGGGAAGACGCCGAGGCCGAACGCCACGATGAAGATCGAGCCGAGGACGATTCTGGGGATCGAGTTCACGATCCGGATGTACGGGCCCACAACTTCGGACAGGTACTTGTTCGAGCCGAGGAGGATTCCGAGCACGACGCCGACCAGCGTTCCGAGCGCGAAGCCGTAGATGGCTTCCTGCATGGTGACCCAGAGGTTCTCCCAGATGGTGCCGAATGCCGTGCCCTTGGTGAAGAGATCCACCAGGCTGTTCCAGATTTCGGACGGCTGGCCGAAGAAGAACTTGTCCACCCAGCCGGCCGTGGTGAACCACTGCCAGCCGCCGATCACGATGACCGCGAGGATGGCGCGGCCGGCCCAAACCCACGTGGTGCGGCGGTTCATGGCACGCCGGGCGGAATTCTTAAGCTCACTCGCTTGTGCTTTTTCTTGCTCTTGCACGGGAGCACCCCTACTGATTGTGGTTGTCATGCTGCTACACCCGCCGATTGCTTGTAGGCGCGGGTAACTTCGTCCTTCAAGGACTCCCAGATCTGGCCCTGCAACTCCAGGAACCGCTCCTCGTGCCGGATCTTCTGGACATCTCCACGCGGCCTCGGCAGATCGATCTCGAAAACATCCTTGATGGTGCCGGGGCTGCTGGTCATGATGACCACCTTGTCCGCCAGCGCCACTGCCTCGTCGAGGTCGTGCGTGATGAAGAGGACAGAGGGGCGCAGTTCCTCCCAGAGCTGCAGCAGTTCGTTCTGCATGATGGCCTTGGTCTGCACGTCGAGTGCGCCGAACGGCTCATCCATCAAGAGGATCCGCGGGTTGTTGATCAGCGCCGCCGCCATGGCGACGCGCTTGCGCATACCGCCGGACAACTGGTGCGGGTAACGGTCCTCGAAGCCGGCCAGGCCCACGCGGCGCAGCCAATCCCTTGCGAGCAGGGTGGCTTCCTTCTTGGGCGTCCCGAGCAGGACCGGGCCGATCAGCACGTTTCCGAGAACGGTCTTCCAGGGGAAGAGCGCGTCCGCTTGGAACATGTAGCTGACGCCGTTGGTGATGCCGTCTACGATCTGGTCGTGGACCTTCACCGAGCCGGCACTTGGCCGCTCGAGTCCGGAAACCTGGGCCAGGGTGGTCGACTTGCCGCAGCCCGTCGGTCCGACGATCGCGCAGAACTCGCCGGGTTCGACCCTCAGCGTCACATCGCGGATGGCAGTGAACGTCTCGTTCTTGGGAGTGAGGTAACGCTTGGTCAACCCGACAATGTCGATGCCCGCGGCGTCCTCAGCCCTCTCGGGGGCCCCGGGCGGCCGGTTGGGGTGGATGGCATTCATTTGCTAAGACCTCTCTGTCTTACGGATCCCTTCCTTGGGAGTCCGACGAATTCGTGATGTGGATCACTGAAACTATGTAAAGCTTAGGAAGCGATCATCAGGCCCAGAAGTCTTCAGTAAGTTGTGCGCCTTAGCCGCAAAAGTGCACGTTTTGTGCGTTTTCTGCTGTCGCCTCACCTACCGAGGAAATGCCCGGGAAAGGAGCCAAAACGTTGATGAGGACATTGGTGGTTGACGACGATTTCCGGGTCGCCGGAATCCACGCCGCCGGGTGGCCAGGGTTGACGGTTTCGAATGCGTCGGTCAGGTGTACACCGCTGCGGCCGCGCGGGAGGCGATCGAGCGCCTCAACCCGGACCTGCTCTTGCTGGATGTACACCTGCCGGACGAGGACGGGATCGCGATGCTGCGATCCCTGCAGGCCGCAGGTACCGACGTCGACTGCATCGTCATCACCGCGGCCCAGGACCTGGCCACCGTCAAGTCAGCGATGACAAGCGGCGCGGTCTACTACATGGTCAAGCCCTTCAGCTTTGACCGGCTCCGCACACAGTTGGAGGCGTACCGGAACTGGCGGCAGGAGCTGGATTCCGCTTCAACTGCCGACCAGGCAACTATTGATAGCCTCTACAACGCGCGCTCTGCCGGGGTCAGGCCCGCGGCCCGGCGCCTCGCCTGCAACCCACCATGCAAAAAGCGTACGACGCCGTCCGCGCCGCCGGGGGTCCCATCAGCGCCGCTGAAATCGCCGGACAGCTCGGTGTCAGCCGCCCGACAGCGCAGCGCTACCTCAGTGTCCTGGAGCAAAAAGGTCTTCTCGTTTTGGACCTCACGTATGGCGGCACCGGCCGCCCGCTCAACTCCTACACGGTGAGTTGAGCGGGCGGCCGGCTACCTTGTGACTACTTGGTGCTGACTACTCGGCCGCTACGGGCTCGGCCTGCTTCACAAGGGCAGCCTCGAGGTTGATCTTCACCTTGTCGCTCACCAGGAAACCGCCGGTCTCCAACGCTGCGTTCCACGTCAGCCCGAAGTCCTTGCGGCTGATCTCGGTTTCGGCGGAGAACCCGGCGCGGGTCGCGCCGAAAGGATCAACCGCGACGCCGGTGAACTCAACTTCCAGCTCCACCGGCTTGGTGATCCCCCGGATGGTGAGGTCGCCCGTGAGGGTGTAGTCCTCGCCGTCGCCCTCTACGCTGGTGGCCCGGAAGGTCATCTCCGGGAACTTCTCGACGTCGAAGAAGTCGGCGCCGCGGACGTGGCCGTCCCGGTTGGCATCGCCGGAGTCGAAACTCGCGGTCTTGACGGTTGCGTGGAGGGACGCGTCCGCCAGGGACTCGCGCACGCGGGCCTCGGCGCTCGCTTCCGTGAAGCGGCCGCGGACCTTGCTGATGCCCGCGTGCCGGACACTGAAGCCGATCTCGCTGTGGGACATGTCCAGCAACCAGGTGCCTGAAGTCAAACCTGCGGGAAGAGTCATTTTTGGATCTCCTGATTCGAAAGAATTTCGCGTGGATCGATCCCTTCCACCCTTGTTGAGCCTCGGCATGAAGTCAAGGATTCTGGTGCGATCCGGCCGTTGCCTAAGCCACGTGTGTAGCCAATCCAGCCAGGAAGTCCTCGGTGAACCGCCTCACCCCGTCCCACTCGGTGTAGACGTAGTCGCGCGAGGTATCCGTGTCCAGGCTGCCCTTGTCGCGGGCGATCTTCTTCATCATGGCGCGTTTGAGGAAACCGTAATGGGTGTAGAGGAGGGCGCCCCTGAAGAGGCCCACGTGGGCCGGACGCCACCCCGTCTCAGCCTCGAACTTCTCCACATAACCCTCGGCGTTCACTTCATCGCCCTGGGCGGCAAGGCTGACCGAGAAGAAGGCGGAGGGAAGGCGCTGAAGCGCGGCCGTGTTCTTCCGGACAAAGTCCCGGACATAGCCCTCGTGCTTGCCCACATGGACGGACGCCCCCACCAGGACGGCGTCGTAACCGTCCGGCAAGGTATCCCCGGACTTCTTGATGTCCGCCGTCAGCACCTCGTGGCCATGGCCACGAGCGACGTCGGCAATATATTCAGCAATCTGGGCCGTCTGTCCTTCAACGGTCCCGTAAGCAATGTAGATGTTGGCCATATGCCAGTCTGTCCCGGCTCCGGGCGGCCGTTATAGGGTCCAAGGTCCTCCGGATATTCAACATGCCTCCCCTTGACTGGCGAGCACCGTCGGCAGAGAGTGTCACATGTGAGGCGTGATGCCGTTCGGGAGTATCTGGCGAGTGCCCTGTGGGCGATGCCGACCTGCGCCGTCGTCGTCGCGATCATCGCGGGCGCGGGCCTTTCCGCGGTGCAGCTCGACACTACGTCACCTTTCGCCGTCCTCCTCTTCCAAGGGACATCCGACGACGCGCGGAACCTGCTCATCGGGATCGCGAGCACCATGGTGACGGTCATCGCCGTCGTGCTCGGCCTCACTGTGGTGGCACTGCAGCTCGCGTCCACGCAGTTCAGCCCGCGGCTGCTGCGGAACTTCCTGCGCGACATACCCAACCAGGTAACCCTCAGCGCCTTCGTGGCCACATTCGCTTACAGCACGGCGGGCCTCTACACGGTAGGCATCGCCGCCGGACAGCGCACCCAGGACTACCCTCGCCTCGCCGTGAGCGGCGCACTCCTGCTGCTGTTCGTGAGCATGGTGATGCTTGTCTTCTTCGCCCACCATCTGTCCCACTCGATCCAGGTGGACCAAGTCATGAAGGGCGTTGAGAAGGCCACGCTGAAGGTGATCGCGCGGTCGTTCGTCCCTGGTAATCCCGGAATCCGCATGCCAGACCGCCGCCCGGCGCCACCGCTTTGCTGGTGCCGCAGTCCGGATATGTCCAGGCATTCCATGCCGAGGCGTTCGTCGAAGTGCTCGCGAGCCGAGGCCTCACGGCCCTGATGGTGCCCATGATCGGCCGGCACGTCGTCGCGGGTTCCCCGCTCGCCTGGGTGTGGGAGACCACCGGCGAGCGCGTGCGTCCCCTAGCCCCCGACGGCGGCACTGAACTGCGCCGGGCGCTTGCCCAGAGCGTGCGGATCGGTTACGAGCGGACCCTCGAGCAGGACGTCGCCTTCGGGATCCGGCAACTCGCCGACGTCGCGTCCAAGGCGCTCTCGCCCGCCATCAACGATCCCTACACCGCGAACCAAGCGGTGGACCACCTCGGCTCGATCCTCGCCGCCCTCTCACTCCGGCAGCACGGGCCGCAGGTCGTGGCGGACGCGCAAGGCATGGTCAGGCTGCACGTCCCGGGCCGCGATTTCGCCTATCTCGTGGATCTGGCCCTCGGACAGGTGCGACGGTACGGCGCGAACGAGCCTCGCGTTGTCAGGGCCCTGTTGCGCGTGTGCCGTGAGCTCGTGTGGTTCGGCGACGCGGCCCACCACGCCGTCGTGCGGCGCTACGTCGAGACCCTCATGAGCGACGTGACCCGGCTCGTGGCCCAGCCGGCCGATCGCGAACCCCTCCTCGCGGAGGGCGCGGCGCTGCTCCAAGCGTTCGACGTCGCGGACGGCACGAGCGACGCCGGCAGCTAGCTCGATGCGAGCATCACTCGATTTCTGCTTCCGCGGCTACATTGCGGATGCCGCGGGCCGTCCTGCTTTGGTCCAGAGCCGGTAGAGGAGGCCTGCGACGGCGAGGGCGGCGGCGAGGCTGACGATCGGGAAGCCGCGGGAGAGATTGGCGACCAGGGTGAAGGCCACAACGAAGGCTCCGACAGTGTTGAGGATGACGGCTCCCGGCTGGCGGTCCCTCCGGGCCAAGAGTGCCATGGAAACCAGGCCGCCGAGGAAGCTGAGGAAGACCGCGACGGCGTAGAACAGGACAAGCTCCTGGTCGTCGCCGCCGGCGATGGCTGTCACTGCACCGGCCAGGACGATGAATACCGCCACGCCCCAATAGGGCGTGTGGTGGTGGTTGGTACGGCCCAGTAAGAGCGGAAGGACGCCGACGGTCTCACCGTGGGGGTTGATGTGGCGCGCCAGGGCTTTGAGCAAGCCCGGTCCCGCTTGGAAACCCGAGGAAGCCGCCGAGAGCAGGAGCAACGCAGTGACGAGTTGGAAGGCGGCGAACACGGGCGCCGGCGCAGCGAGGCGGGCGAGTTCGGCGATCTGCGTGCTGTCCTTCGGCGGAATGCCGACGTGCAGCTGCGCGGCCTCCACGGCGAGGCCCAGCGTGATGGTGCCGACGATGCCGAGGGTCAGCCAGAGAGTGAGCTGGCCGAAACGCCGCTTCCCGTCATTGTCGAGCTGCCCGAGCTGGGCAACCGCCGAGGTCGCCGCTTCCACACCGGTGGCCATGGCCATGGCGACCGGGAACGCAAGCACCACGGCAAGGACCGGTGGATGCCCGGGAGCGCCGGCGATCGTACTGAGCGGTTTAGGTGCTGCGCCCAGGCCGTAGAGAAGGACGACAACGGAAACGACGATAAAGGCCATTGTCATCGCCGCGAAGACCAACCTGCCAAGGTGACCGAACCAGGTCGCCGCACCGACGAGGACCACCAAGCCGAGTCCGAGCAACAAACGCCAGGGAGCAAGGGCGGGGAAATAGGCGATCACCGCCGAGGACCCCGCCGAGACGCTGATCGCGATAGTGAGCAGGAAATCCACCACCAGCGCGCCGATCGGGATGAAGGACCAGCCGTCTCCGAAGGCCTCACCCACCGCGGCCGGCGCCCCGCCACCTCTCGGGTAGCGCGCGACGAGTTGCCGGTAGTTCACGATCACCAAGGCGACGATGGCTACCACCAGGACCATCGCCGGGACCAGCAACGCCAAATCCCCGTCCAGGGCGCGCAGGGCCGCTTCTATGGCGTACGCGACGGAGGAGACGGGGTCGGCCATCACCGCGAAGGCAAACGCCAAGAGCAGTGCGGTGCGGGAACGCAGGCCTCTTCCCAGTCCACCTCCTGGGGACGTTCCGCTCGGAATTTTCACTGGGACCTCCGGTTCCATGACAGCCTTATCGAGCTGCCGACCAGACTTCCCGGCTCACCTCCGAATGCCTCCCGCCCGCAGCTAGGAGCGCGGGCGGGAGACGCTATCGCGGAATCGCTACTGGGGAATAGCGCCGATCTGCTGCATGAGGCTGAGGGTGTCAGTAGATCCCCAGTGCTCGGCAACCTTGCCGTCCTCGACGCGGATGATGTCGGTCCCGCCGAATTCGACGGTGTTGCCCGACGCTGGAACGCCCGCCATGTCCCCGCGGTGCGTACCCGTCATCACCACGTGGCACGCCTCCAATCGTCCGTCAGTCAGCCACGGCTCTATCGTCTTGACCTTAATGTCCGGAACGCCGCCCGGATGGCGGTGACGAAGAACCGGACGCCTTCCTTCCCAGGCGGTTGCCCGGGGAGAGCCTCTTCGTGGTCCACCAGGTTGTCCGTCGCCAGTTCATCAATGAGATCGAGGTTTCCACCCTCGATGATTTCCTTGTAAAAACGCCCGATCAGTCCAGTGCCATCAGTCATTTCCGTCTCCTTAATGAACGAGACCGTCCCATTTTTTCCCCGCACTTACATCCCGACGCCGGGCACCATCCCCGGTGCAACGGCGATCGCCACCGCGATCAGGGCCAGCCCGACGGCGACCAATCGGTTGGCGATCCGTCTCCACGGAAGCATCTTCTCCAAAGCAATGAATGCCCCACCACAGCCATCCAGCCGACGCTCATCACGCCGAGCGCGAAGAGTGCCACCATCAGCGCCCAGCAGCAGGCAACGCACCATGCACCGTGCTCGAGTCCAAGACGCAGCGCGCCAAACCGTCCATAGCGGATGCGGCGCAGGATGAAGTCCATCGGCGTCCGGCATTTCATCAGGGAGACGTTCTTGGCTGGCGTGAGTTGGTAGACGGCCGCCACAAAAATCACTCCGGCCGCCAAGTAGCGACCGCCCGGATCGGAGGAAAACAATCCGGGGATGAGGGACGCGACCATCGCGTAGAGCGCGTACGCGGCGAGGCCGAAGATCGTCCAGGAGATCAGGTAGCCGGCCACGAAGACTGCCGTGGAGCCTGCCGGGGCATAGCGTCCGGTCTCCCGACGGTGGTGGGTGATCCGGGCGTAAGCAACCACCATGGGCGCCACCGACGGAAACATCATGGCCGCCAACATGACCACCCAGGTGGTGAGGAAGAAGCCAAGCGGTCCCGGATCTGTCCAACGGCCCATGTCCATCCCGGATGTTTGCACCGCAGAAACGATCCAGCTCACGGCCGCGAGGATCAGCAATACAGCAACCAGACCGGCTTCGCGTGGATCCATCCTGAAAGCGGTGGCTCGCGGCGTACCGGCCGCCACAGCTCCCCGAATCAACTTTCTACGAGGCAGGTTCCCGGCTGTCATGCCCTGCCCTTGGGGCGCCTTCAGCCATTTCGCTTGCGTAGGCGAACTCTCCGCTCTCGCCGTAGATCCCATCGAAGTCCAGGCCGAAGAGATCCGAGTGACCGGGCGCCTTCCCGATCATGTAGTCGGACGCGAAGGCGTACATCGCGTTCTTGACGGTAGTGACGCTGCCACCCGGTCCGGGCAGCGTTTCCAGTGCGTAGTTCACACTGTCTCCCACCGAGGCGGACGGGTTATCGCCATCCGAGAACGCGACAGCGGCCCGCTGCACGCCCAGCCATTCGCCGTACAGGGCCGCCAGATCCCCGAACGGTCCGCCGACCTCGCCGTGCAGGATGCTTTCAAGGGCGGTCGTCTGCCCATCGGAAGCGCCTTCATCGACGACGACGCCGATCTTCCAGCCGCCCGCTGTGAGGTTCGACGGGAAGAAATTGACGAAGGCGAAGTCGACACCCGAAAGGTCGGTGTCATCGAGCTTCCCGTTCGCAACATGGAACACTGCCACGCCGCGGCATTCGCCGTTGGCACTGTTGGGTCTGCCGTCCACCGGACAGGGACAGATCAAAGCGCAACTGCAATTGGCAACATATTTTCCGGACATTTCCCAAGACATTGAGGACTCTCCTCGCTAGTTCATTCGACTAGCGGAGCTCCCCCAGAGGCAGCGCCGAAAACACTCACTATGAGACCCACGAACCTCGTAAGGCCGAGATTATTCCCACCGGATAGGGGTGTCAACAAGCTCTGCTAAGCCACAACGCGAGCGTCTCAAAGAAGCCCTTCAGTTCCCCGTGGCCGGGACCACGCCCCCTGTTTCGAGGCGGACCGGGTAGCCGAGCCGGCTTCGTAAGCGGCGGCAAGGGCACTGCTGTCTGCGCCCTCTGAAACAGTGGCCACCACATGGGATCCGTCATTGGCCATCCCGACGACCCTGACTCTTACATCTTCTGCTAAAAGGGTTCCCGCCCGGTCCATGGCAGTTCCCGGAACGCACGCTGCGGAACGGAGCGAGATATCAACGCCGGGGAGTTGGTCGCGCAAAAGTGCGATGCGGTCGTTCTCCGGGCCGTGCCACGTGATGACGAGCTTCCCCTGTCCAAGGGCGACTGACCCGAAGTTGGGGTCGCCGCTCAACTCTTTGGTGAGGAGGCTTGCCGCTGACGCCAGCGCCCCGTCCTGCGGTGCCGCTTCGGTAATCTGGACCGGATCCGTAACTCGTATTGAGCCGGCATGACGTTGGACACCCTTGTCGCACGCAGTCAACGCGTCTCCGCAGATCAGCATCGCTGAAACTATGCCTGCATTGCTTCTCCAACGCACAACACCCGCCAGCTACAAGGCCCTCACGAACGATCTAACAAGGAGATCACCGGGACTGTAATTCTCTGCCCACAATGCGAAGCTCTCGTTGATCGCAAGCATGTACAACTTGGCGCGGAAGGTGCCTTCGTAGGTGCCGTTAAGTCCCAATGAAATAAGGGGATAGAAGTCCTTGTGCTCATCAAAGCTGGCAAAGATTCCTTCCAGAAGCTTCTGGCGGTCTGGACTAAGGAACCACTCCGACGGCGCATCAGGCTTCGACTCTGCATATCTTGGGTCCGCTTCCTCCCACGAGTCGAGCCATTGCGCAGGGGTATCGAGCACAGCAGTTACTTCGATCCTCATCCCGCTTAGAACGCCTCGGATGGTATGCCAGGAACCCTCTAGGTTGCCAAGCACGGATTCACCAGTTTCAAGGCCCGTGACCCTGATTCTTAGTGTTGTTGTGTCCATTTGAGCCTGCTCGGGCAAACCGATATGCGGTTCATCGGGGTGCATTCTCGGCCGCACATAAGCACGTCCGTCGGCTCCCGTGAACAGGCGACCGCGCGCTTCGACCAAGCTTCCGTCTTGGACAGAAAGCAATTGCTGGCCGCTGTTTGATGATCTGTTTCTATTCATAGGGCGTAGTTACCGCACGGAATCAGGAACCAACACCCAGAGCGACCAGCGGCCGGCGTTGAAGGTGCCGGGACGATTCTGAAGACAGTCATAGTCACGAATATAGCCGTGCATGCTCAGGACTGCGAAGGAAGCCCTTTTACACGTCTCTTTACTGTAGAAGTTGTCTTGCCAGACGTTCCAAACAAGGGCAACCTGCGGCTCCATGGTTGCATCCACAACGGCGCCAGCAAAGCCCGTAGTCGGGGCGGCGGTGGCGATACCGACGCTGGTGCCCGAAAAGGCCAACACTGAAGAAAGCGCGATTGAGCCAAGTGTCTTGCGGAAATTGAACAATAACGGATCTCCCCCAAAAAGGTAAGCCAAAAGCTTGTTCATCAACAATATTTGCAATCAATATAAAAAATCAATAGCCGATGGAGGACTTTAATTTTAAGGTCAGAACCAGAATTGATTTTTGCGTCCGTGCGGGCTTCGCTAATACTCAATTCCGGCTTTGGGACCACTCAATTTGAGGTCCTTACATACTCAATTTCGAGTACTCACCACTCATTAAAGGCAAAACGCTTGACACCGGCAGATTGGGAGTGAGTCAAGCCCCAACTCAGGCAGGGCCCGTACTCACCGTGGCGGGCGCAGCCGAGGAGCTACAGCCGGGCGTCCAATTATCCGCCGTTTGTTTGGGAGTTTCGAGCGTGCGTATGAAGGGACTGGCGCGTAGTGGTTCCGGTCTTGGCAAGGCCCTGGAGATGTGGTTTTCCACGGTCCGGGGACTGATCCCCAGGAGGGCAGCGATTTCTGGGGTGCGTTGGCTGCCTGCCAGGAGGGCAACTTCCCTCTCGCAAGGAGTCAGACCCTGGGGATGCCCTCCCATGTCGAGGGTCAGTTGTACCCCTTTTGTGCCGGGAAGCGGTTTTCGAAAGTTGAGATGATCTGATGAAAGGTCTTGGCCACTCCCCGGTGGCGTTTGAAGAGGTGATCCTTCACCACGCCTTTCAGCAGCCTGGTGATCGCGGGAAGGTCGGAGTCGGCTTCATATTGGTCCAACAGCATTTTTAGCAGTTGGTGGTCGCGGTCACGGACGGCACCGGCGATGGCGATGAACTTGGCATGCGATGTCACCGCGTTCTCTTGCAGTAACCGTTGCGTGATCTCCAGGATCTTATGCCCGGGATAGAGGGAAAGCATGAACAGTGAGGCATACACGGCTTCGGTGATGTAACCCCGGTCTAGTTGTTGTTCCAGAAGGTCGGCAGCCTTTTCATCAAATTCGGCTGGATCGGCGTATTTCCGGGTAACGAGCTCATAGACCGCTTTTCCGGTTCCAGGCAGGGGCCCGATGTCGGCGACGTCTTTGCGCGCCTGAATCCCCAGCGAGTGGACATTCTTGCTGGAGAGCGAGTCCACGGACAAACGGCTCCATGCCAGCGGCAAGGTCGAAGCCATCTGCTGAATCAAGGGCCCGGAGTGCAGCTTGGGCGTCGAAGCGGTAGAGCTCCAGAATGCCCCGGCTGACCTGCAGAACGCCGCTCTCCGGGTGACGGCTGCGGAGCCCGCCCAGGGTTTCGTCAAGGTTCACAGGCATTCGGTCAAAGGACGCCTCGAGGTAGAGCGCGAACGCTTGGGCTTCTGCCTTCCAATCGGGGTGAGCTTCGCCGATCGCTTGGAGCATGTCCGTCGCCGCAGCTAACTGGCCGCCATTGACGATGGCCCACGGCGCCCGGGTCATGGCGACGAAGAAGTGATCGCCGGAATCAGCTCCTACAGCCTCAGTTTCGCTGAAGACTTGTTCGATGCGTGAGGGATCGATCGGACCGCCCCAGTAGAACTTGAGGAACGCTGCTGCGCTGGACATGGTCTTTTCGGACGCATTTCGAGGCTGTCCAGGATGTCTGCCTCAACTATCTGCATGAGGGGCCCCAGCGGCCGGGCTCCCACCACGGACAGGGTATGCAGAGCCGTCCGCTCATCGGCGCTTAGTCCGTGAAGTAGTTCCTGGACGGTGCTCTGGAGATATTCGTTCCAGAGTGTGTGCCCGCTCATGCTCCACTGTCCGTCAAGGAGAACAAGCTGCTCGCTCAGCTCCGCGCTTTGGGCGATCCTGACCACGAGCCGCGGGTTGCCACCGGATTTCATGAGCACGGCGGTGGTCAAATCCACGTCCGGCGGCGACCCGAGCGTTTGGGCCAGGAGTTTGTTGACTTGATCGTAGTCAAGAGGACTGAGTCGCATCGTTGTCTCCGGCCATCGGGCAGGCGTGAACACGGAGGCCATTGAATACAGTGGGGCATCGTCCATCGTCACCACCAGCGGCCGTTCGGTCCGCCTCTGAACAATGTCGATGACTGCCACCGATTCCTTGTCGAGCTCATCGATATCGTCAACAACTATTGCCCTGGCGCCTCGCTGCGCCAACTGTTCGGCGAGCACGTTCGCGACTCCTAGCGGCCCATTCTCTTGCCCGCGCCCTTCCAGTCCGAGTGCGCCAATCCCTGCGAACGGAGTATCATTCAGAAGCGGCGAGCCCGAGAGGCTGTAGACCGTGAACCCGGCCTTTTCGAGGCCAGCGGCGATCGACTCCAGGACCGTTGATTTTCCGCTTCCGGGGCCGCCGACGATCCGAACACTGACACCGCCAGCCACGTAGCCAAGTGCCCGCCGGACTTCCTCTTCGAACACTTCGCAACTCCTGACGCAGACACCCCAGCTTTGAAATATGAGCCTAGTGGCATTCCACATCCGAGGAGAGCGCCCCAGAGCCCTAGCCTGACAATCTATCCAACGCTACGGGCGAAAATGATCACTGAGTAGGCATTGCACCGAAAATGAGTGGGAAGGTGCGTCGGAGTAGGTATAGGGGTTTGTCGACCCGCAGCGGGTATCGGAGCGGCGCGATGGGAATTACCCCACTGCCCCGGCTTCCGCCAAGCCAGCGCCAACACAAACACCACCGCGCTCAACCCCAGCATCACCAACACCATGAGCCCCCAGTTTGCCTGGTTCACGCCGGGACCGTACAGCACACCAATGAGCACCGTCGCCGTGATGGCCCGAGGTATCGGCACGTCTGGAAAATCCCGGCCGCCACTCCCTATCCTCAGGCCGCGCGGACACATACAAACCTTGGTTCGATGCCGTACTGACCACGCCATATGGCACACCCATCAGCGCCGTGAGCACGAGCACCAGCGGCGGCCAGAAGGACAGCGTCAACACTCCGAGCGCACCGGAAGCCAGCGCCAAAAGCACGACGCCGGCGATCATCACGGACCGCACGCCGAACCGCTCAATGAACCGCACCGTCACCGGCGTCATGAAAACCGACATGGCAGCAAGGGCAGCATCAGCAGGCCGACCACGCCGGCGTCGTACTTTCCAGCCTGCTGCAGCAACTGCGGAAGGCCGAAGAACGCAAAATAGTAGACCGCACTGAACACCGCGAAACCCAAGTACAACAGCAGCAGCGGCCGGTTCCGGCCGAGCAGCCGCAAGTCCAGGAACGACGGACTGAACCGGAACTCGCGCCACGCGAACAGCCCCGCAAGGACAACCGCGACGGCGATGAACCACCAACGATAAGCCGGCATCACGTTAAGCAGCGCCATCATCGCGAGCGTCAGTGAGGCGATGAACGCCAGGATGCCCGGAATGTCGGAATCGCGCAGGAGTGCGGAGAGTTTGCCGCTTTCGCGTCCGACGTCGGGCGGCGCCACGCGCTGCACCACAATGAGGGCCAGAAGCGAGATCGGCACGTTGATCGCGAACAGCGCCTGCCAGCCGACCAGGCTCACCAGGAGGCCGCCGACGACGGGTCCCACCGCCGCCGCCGACGTGTTCGCCATCTGGATCCGCCCCAAGGGTCGGGTGGAGCTGATGTTCGCCTGCCGGCTGAGCGTCGAGACCATGACGACGGCGCACGGGTACGCCGTCGCGGTCCCCACTGCCATGAGTGCGCGGGCCACGCAGACCAGTGCGAAGTTCGGCGAGAACGGCGCCAGAAGGCAGGAAATGGCGACCACCGCCATACCGAAGGTGAACAACCTTCGCGGACCGAAGCGGTCCGCGAGCCGGCCCATGAGCGGCTGGCCGGCCGCCGAGGCGAGGTAGAAGGACGTGATCACCCAGGTGACGGTGGCGACGTCGAGCGCGAAGTCCTGGCGCAGCACCACCAGTGCGACCGCGATCATCGACGAGTTCAGCGGATTCAGCGCCGTCCCGAGACTCAGTGCAGCGATCGCTAGGCCGGGGCGGGGTTTGTTGGTCACGTCCCTAAGTCTGGTCCATCGTTGCCTGAGGTCACGAAACGGCGCGTCACGAACCTCGCTGCCGGGCCCTCAGCTCTGCGCTACGGACAGTACCGGCTTCTTTTTGCCGCTGGCGTCTTGGGTCAGCGTCGGGGCCGGAGGCTTCGGCGGGGCCACTACGGGAGCAGGTGCCGGTGGTGGTGGCGGCGGTGCGGGCGGAAGGCAGGAGTAGTTGTAGTCGAAGTCCGTGGTGAATTGGGTGAGCACAACCACGCCGCCAGCAGTCAGGGGCGGGGCCGAGCAGAGTTCCGCCGCAGTCTCTGGTGATGTTGCTCCGGCAAGCCAGCTCTTAAGTCCGTTCAGATTGCTGTCGGGATGAAGCTGGCCGGCGATGAGCCCGAACTGGTACGAGGTTGAGTAGATGCCAACCTGGGCGCCGATGCTTTGCAGGAACGCGGCCATGCCTTCAATGTCTGCGGCGTTGGCCACGGTGTCCCAAGACCATGCATTCCCGGTCTCCACATCCAGCCACCACAGGCGCTTGGCGGGATCGGGCACGCCGTACCGGGTGACGGCGTCGAAGGCCATTCCGTAACCGTAAAGGTAGGCGCACGCCGCCGAAGCTGACCCGTCGCAGCTCCCATACGGGTTGGGCCGGCCAGACCCACCTCCGCATCGGATCCGGGCCACCACGCGCCATAGCCCGCGGGATTGGCGGTGTTGACGTACACAGCGGCTGCGGGTTGGCTTGTCCCGCCCGCCGAGCCGCTGGCCCAGCCCAGCTGCTCGGCGAAACAGGGATTCGCGGTGCCCGGACGGCCGCCGTTCACGCCGACAATTCCGAACGCCTGGCCGGAAGGAAGTCCGCCACCACATTGGGGCCAGGAAATGTCGCTACCCAAGGAGATCCCAGAAACTTCCATGGGAGCGGCATTAGCGGCGGATAATGGTGTGGCGGTCGTAGCTAACAAGAGGCAAGCAACGGCCATGATTTTTGCAGTTTTCATGATGTGCGTCCTTGGCATGGTTCAGGGCCCTGCCGGGGTTGGTACTGCCGCACATTGCATCCCAAAAGCAATGGCAGTGAGCCATCTTCGGCTCACTACGGATCCTACGGACGGGCTTCTGGGCAGCCTTGAGTGATCTCTACTGGACTTGGTTAACGAATTTGCGAGTAAGTGGCGTGGTGCACTTGGAGTACAGCTCAGACGCCGGAGTACTCAGCTCTGCGCCAGACCTCGGTCAGGAAGCGACGAGTCCATCTGCGACTACCGCCAGCATTGATGCTGCCGCATCGGCGGGAAGTTCGCTGTTATCCACTACCGCGGCCACGCCGCCGACGAGCCTGCTGATCTGCATCGCATCGACTCCGGGGCGCAAGGCCGAGTCCAACGCTTCGATCACGCGCTGATTGGCGCCGAGGTAGGTCTGGCACTTCGCGGCAAACGGGGATCCGGGGTCGCCCAGCGCTGCGGTGATCCGCGCGGCGGCGCCTTTGTGTTCTGTCAGCATCGACGCATAGTCGGTTAGCCAGCTCAACAACCGTTCCCGTGCGGGGGCGTCGAGGGACAGTGCCCGGTCGACGGCGGTGCGGACCTTCTCGGCCCACGCCTCGAGGACCGCGTCGTACAACGACTCCTTGGTGGGGAAGTGCCGGTAGAGCGTGCCGGGTCCCACCTCGGCCGCCTTGGCTACTTCGTCCATCGAAACGGCTTCGAAGCCTTTGACGCGGAAGAGTGCACGCGCAACCTCCACGATCCGGTCGCGGTTGCGTTGAGCGTCAGCGCGCACAGAAACACCTTTCGATTCACCCTTGAAAAACGGAGAGTGTCTCCGTATAGTTCTAAACGGAGCAACTCTCCTCTTAGTGTACGTCAGCCCCTCGGCTAGAACAGGACACCTCCCATGACACCCACAATCGCCACACGCGCCCCAGCCGGGATCGTTACATCCGGCCGTCGCGCCGGCAGCATTGGCCTCTGGCTGGTCATGCTGGCCCAACTCATGCTTGTCCTCGACGCGACCGTCGTTAACGTCGCGCTCCCCCACATCGCCACCGACCTCCACTTCGACCGGGCCGAGCTCAGCTGGGTCCTGAACGGCTACGCCGTCGCTTTCGGCGGCCTCCTGCTGCTCGGCGGACGGATCGGAGACGTGATGGGCCGCCGTCGCACCTTCCTGGTGGGCGTCGCAGCCTTCACGCTCTTCTCCCTGCTTGGTGGCCTCGCCACCTCGCCCTCCTCCTTGTTATCGCACGCGCGCTCCAGGGCCTCGGCGCCGCATTCGCCGCCCGAGCGTTCTGGCGCTCATCACCACTAGCGCAAAGGACGACGGCGCGCGGAACCGGGCGCTCGCCCTGTTCTCCGCCATTGCCTCAATGGGTGGCGCGCTCGGGCTCATCCTCGGCGGGCTCCTCACCGACACCACCAGCTGGCGGTGGACCCTCTTCATCAACGTGCCGATCGGCGTCGTCGTCCTCATTGCGGTGCCGCGCCTGGTCGCGGAAACTCCCCGGCGGCCCGGACGCTTCGACATCCTCGGAGCCGTGACCGCCACTGGCGGCGCCATCGCCATCGTGTGGGGTCTCATTCAAGCGGGCGACGTCGGATGGTCCAGCCCGCGCACGATCGGCGGCCTGGTTGTCGGGGCCGCACTGATCGCAATTCTCGCCGCTACCGAGCAGAGGGTGGCCCACCCGCTGCTTCGTCCGCAACTGCTGCGCAGCCCGAGCCGAGTGGCGGCGCTGGCAGCGATGGCAGCAACCTACGGCGGGATGCTGGCCATGTTCTTCCTCATGGTCCAGTACCTCGAAGACGATCTGCACCTCACGCCCATGGTCACCGGACTGGCGTTCCTGCCGATGCCGCTCAGCATCTTCGCGATGTCGCGCATCGTCCCGCGCCTGCTCGAGCGCTTCGGGGCCGTCCGGCTGGTCATCGTCGGTACCGCTCTCCGCGTCGTCGCCTTCCTGCCGCTGACGCAACTGAACACGGACACCCCGCTCGCCCTCGTTTTGCTTGCACTGCTGGGCACTGGAATCTCGGCCGGCATGACGTTCATGCCGCTCACCACGCTCGCGCTGCGCAACGTCGAACCCGAGCACGCAGGGTCTGCGTCCGGACTCTTCCAGACGATGCAGCAGCTGGGCGGAGCTGTCGGCCTGGCCATCGTGGCTTCGATCTACGCGGCCTTCGCGATCCCCGGCGACTTCCTGACCGGCGGGCGGGCCGGGTTCTGGTCTGCAACTGTCCTGTCCGCGCTCGCGCTGGCAGCCGTCCTGGGGTTGATCTTCAAACCCCGGAAAGCTGTATGAACGGTCTTTACCGGCCGCCTAGGCCTTTGGCGTAGGCGGCCTGACCCGCATGCTGAAGGCAATCCGCAATCGTGCTGACCAGGCGCACGCCGAGAGTGACGGGCGGATCCCAGCGGGTGTCGACGATGCGATCAAGGTCCGTGTCACCGAGCGTTTTCAGGAACGCAACCGTCTGCCGGTGCACGGCGTCGTAGTATTCGAGCAACAGCTCCGGCGGAGCTTGAACCGCATCGACTTTATCGCTCGAGTGGCCATAGCCGGTGTCGCGTTCGGGTAGCGGCAGCCTGAAGCGGCCGGCAAACTCCTGCGAAGTCCACACCTGTTCGACGCCGGCGGCGGACGCGACTTGGACGTCCTCCACGCGGCTGAGGTGCCAGATCAACCACGCAATCGAGTTTCCGCTGCCGGCGGGCCGGCGGATCAAGGACTCGTCGTCGACCCCTTCCAGCGTTGCGGCCACGACGTCACGGATCCGGCCAAAGGAATCCAGCAGCAGTTCGTTGGATCTCATCGCGTCCTTTCAGTGGTGCGTTGGCTACGCCTACCACCCAATCAGAGCCCGAACCGCCTGGGCAACCTGTTGTGGGGTTCGTGGTCCCGTCGGCACCACATGAGTTTCGATTTGGGTCTCGCTCAGGATTTCATCGAGCTCCACGCTGCGATCCAGGTGCCAGGTCAGCTCCTGGCCGTTCGGCTCGTGTCTGTTTCGAGGTCAATCACGGCGTTGCTGATTCCGTCGTCGGCGAGAAGCCAGTGCAAGGCTTCGCCGGTGCTCGTCTTGCCGGCACCAACCGTGCCGTTGAGGAAAACACTCTCAAGGTCCATAGCCATCCAAGGAGTCTAGGCAGCAGATCGGGCGCACCCTGCCCGGGTATTCAAAATGACCACGTATGCAGCGACGGGAGGCGATCCGCGGGCATAAGCTACAAGCAGAACGTCTCTTCCGACGCCGGGGAGCTCAAATGGACACTGAATTCGCTGATGTCATCGGTCATGATGTCACGACGATCACTTGCCTGTGCGGAAACACCGTCAGCAAAGAGGGATTGATTCAGGCCAATTCGCAAGGCCTCCCTGTTTTCGCCGGGCCGACAAGCCGTCCCCGCCGGACTCGCCCCGTGGCCCGACGATGAGGACCTCTACACCTTGTGTCCGTCCTGCGGCCGGGTTTACCACGACACCGTCATTGAAGCGACAGGGACCGCCCCGTGGCCTTCCAAGTTGACGTCACCGCCGGCCCGATCGCCGAGGCGATCCGGGTTCACTGGGAGCTCAGCACCTGATTCTTGGGACGTGTTTTCCTTGTTTCGCTTGTCGCGACGCCGAACGGCCGTGCGGGAGGTAAAAATGTCAGACCCCCGTGACAGGGTTTATTCATGGAAGGCATCGGTCAACTCGTCGCACCTCGGGCAGCCGCGCCCGACGGCGGGATCCCGTCGCCGGGACGCCTGTCCCGCCGGCTGAAGCCCGTCCCCGCCCGGCACGCGCAGTTCCAATTCGCAGCGCAGTTCCAAAACCCAGCGCAGTTCCAAAACCCTTCCCAGTTCCAAAACCCTTCCCGGCTCCGAAACCCGGCCGCCGTGCCGTCCGCCGCGGGTGGCCTTGACCGGGCGGTCGCGGCGATGGATGCGCTGCGCTCAACCGCCGTCGCCGACGCCCGCTCGTTCGGTTTCCTTGATGCCGCGGATTTCGCCGGCACGGTCGAAGAGATCTCCCGGACGGTCGAGTTCCTGCAGCTCGTCGCGGCCCAGGCCGTGGAACGGACCCGCAGCGAAGCCCAGGCCTCCCGCCGGCCGTCCGCGGCGCCGGGCTGGCGGACCGGCTGGACCGAACCCGCGGCAACCGATACGGGAACCGCAGCAGCGGACGCGGGAATTCCGGCAGACGCGCCGGACGCGGCGGATGCGCCGGGGTCCGCGCCCGGCCCACGGCAGCGGCCGCCGCGGTCGACGACGGCTACCGGAACGCCGCCGAATTCCTGCGCGCCCGGCTGCGGATCGGCATCAGCGAGGCCGGCGACGGCTCGCCCTGGCCTCCGGCGTGCTCCCGCAGACAGGACTCACCGGACAAGACCTCCCCGCACGCCACGAAGTCCTCGCCGCGGCCCTGTCCACCGCAGCCGTGCCGACCCGCTCGGCCACGATCATCAGCACGGCCCTGGAGCAGGTACGCCACCACGCCGACCCGGACACCGCCCGGCAGATGGAACACTCCCTCACCCGCACCGCCCTGGAGAGCGATCCCGATTTCGTGCACCGGACGGCCAAACGCTGGGTCGACGCCCTCGACCAGGACGGAACCGAACCCGGCGAGGAAGAACTCCGCCACCGCCAGGGAGCGTTCATCCGCAAACCCCGCCACGGCCTGCACCACCTGGAAGTCTTCGCCACCGCCGAACAATACGAAACCCTCGCCACCGCCATGAACACCGCCACCAACCCCGCCTCCAGCACACCACCGACACCGACGCAGCCGACGACGGCGCGGCTGACAGCGGCGCGCACCCCGCCCTGGACCGCCGCTCCCGGGCCCAGAAACTGCTCGACGGGCTCACCGGCGCCTGCGCAGCGGCCCTGACCACCGGGCAACTGCCCGCCAACGGCGGCCTCCGGCCCCAGGTCATGGTCACCATCGACTACCAAGACCTCCTCGGCCGCCTCCAACACCTCGAACACCTCGACCGCGAAACGCCCACCGCCCCGGCCCGCGCCTCAGCAGCGGCGCGTCCACGTTCCAGGGCCCCATCCACCCCACAGTCATCCGCAAGATCGCCTGCGACGCGGACATCATCCCCGTCCTCCTCGGCAGCAAAAGCCGCGTCCTGGACATCGGCCGCACCACCCGCATCTTCCCGCCCCACATCCGCAAAGCCATCATCGCCCGCGACCAAGGCTGCGCCTTCCCCGACTGCACCATCCCCGCACCCTGGTGCGAAGCCCACCACATCACCTACTGGTCCAACCAAGGCACCACCGGAACCGACAACGGCACCCTGCTCTGCAGCCACCACCACCACGTCATCCACAAAGAACACTGGACCATCACCCTGGACAACGGCACCGCATGGTTCAAACCACCACCCCACCTCGACCCCCGCCAAACACCCCGCCGCAACCACCACTTCAGACCCATCCGGACATAAACCCGCCCACGCAGGAAATGCGCCGGACCCAGTCCGCCAAAATCCGTTGACATGTGACCAAATGGTCACCTATTCTGAATGCATGGACGCCGTCTTCAAGGCACTTTCCGACCCCACCCGCAGGGATCTGCTCGACGAGCTGTTCCGCGAGGACGGGCAGACGCTCAGCGCGCTTGAAGCACGGTTCGACATGACCCGTTTCGGGATCATGAAGCACCTCAAGATCCTTGAGGAAGCCGGGCTGGTTGTGACCCGCCGTCGTGGTCGCGAAAAGCTCCACTACCTGAATCCGGTACCCATCAGGCTCGTCCACGACCGCTGGGTGAGCAAATATGCAGAACCATGGGCCGCTGCGTTGAGCGACCTCAAGACCAGATTGGAAAGTCCCGTGGAAAAGATCTTCGAAATCTACATCAAGACCACTCCGGAGCGGCTCTGGGAAGCCATCACGGACAGCGACACCCGCAGCAAGTACCAGTTCGGCAACACCCACACTGCCGACTGGACGCCGGGCGGCCACTACGAGATGCACAATCCCAAGGCGAACGGAATGGTCCTGGGCGAAGGCGAAAACGTGGAGGTCGATCCCCCGCGCCGGCTCGTGCAGACCATGCGCGCGCTCTGGGGTGAGGACGTCAAAGCCGAGGGCACATCACGCGTCACGTGGGAGATCGAACCGGTCGGCGATTCCTGCCACCTGACCGTCACCCACAGCGACCTCCGCGAAGGCGGCAACGACCAGATCTACGGCGGTTGGCCGATGATCCTCTCCGGCCTCAAGACCTGGCTGGAGACCGGCGAAGTCCTGACGACTCCCGGTTCATTGATGTATTCGTGAGGCTCGACGGCGGCGCGACCCGCCGCTTTAGGCCCTGGCAGCGGGGACGAGGCCGCGTTGAGGTACTCCAGGTGCGCCAGCGTCGGGGCAGTAACGTTCGCCGCGTACTCCGGGTGCTTGGTGAGGAACTTCTTGATGAAAGGGCACACCGGCACAATCCGGAGTCCCTCGCTCATGGTCTCGTTCAGGGCCACCTCGGCGAGCCTGCCCGCAAGCCCTTGTCCGCCGAACTCCTCGTTGATCACGGTGTGGTAGAAGATCCGCTGAGGGGACCCGCCGTCGTCGTACGCCTTGTACGCCGCCTTCCCGATGACGTGGCCGTCAACGAGCACCTCAAAGCGTTCGCGGTCAACGTTGTGGCGGAAAGTGGCATCGGTCATCGCTAGCTCCTCGGTTAGGTTCTGTTGACCTACCCTAACCTCGGAGCCTGGGCGCTTGTTCCCAAGTTTTCTCCAAGTCGCATGTGGACTTGGAGAAAACGTGGGAGAACCGGCTAAGCCGTGACGATGTCGCGTGTGGCGTGGTCGTACGTGAAGGTGACCTTGCCGCCGTCGTGCTTTAGCTCGTGGTTGGCACCGTCACGTGCGCCGAACGCGCCGTAGTTCTCGTCCCACGAACGGTTCAGCGCGATCTTGTACGTGTAGAAACCGGCAGGCAACGTGGCGGCGAGGGTCCACACCTTGCGACGGGCGTTGAACTTCATCTGCACCTCGTCGTACTGCGGGGCCCAGTCCTCCGGCGCGCCGAGAATCGTGTTGAAGTCACCAGCGATCGCGACGGCGGACGGCTGCTCGAGCTTCTCGACGGCGGCAGCCGCTTTGGGTGCTGCAGCTTTCTTGGGCGTTGCCTTGGCGGCGGGGCCTTCGTTGCCGCAGCTTTGGCAGCAGGTGCCTTTTCCACTGCGGGAGCCTTCTTGGCCGCGGTCTTCCTGGCGGGAGCCTTCTTGACGGGAGCTGTGGGAAGCGGGGTATCTGCCGGGACGGGGATGCCCTCAGTCAGCGCCGTGACGAACTCGTCCGGCTTGGCGAAAGCGACCGTGGCACGCAGGCCGTCGTCGGTGATGGTCCAGCCTGAACGGCCCTTGACGAGCCAGCCAGCCTTGACCAGCTTCGCTGTCTCCGTCGTCAGGCTCTTATGGCCGCGCGGAATGCCTCCACTGAGCAGCTCACTCTCACGCTCATCCAGCGGGACACGGACAATCGCTTCTGCCAGGATCTCGCCGGCATTCAACGACTTCTCGGACCACGTTCCCTCAGCCAAGACGTCCAGGACGGTCTTGAGACGGGCACTGCTTTTTTCGACGGTGGACTTGGCCACTGGGTCTCCTTCAACGGCGAACATTCCTTCAGCAGTCTGCCAATGTTCTGTAAATTCTGGCGACTGTTCTTGGTAAACACCGTGTGTCGTGACCCACTATTACGCTCAATCGCCGGCAAGTGATGGGCGGCTCTCGGGTACCGGCCGGTAGCTGGCGCTTGGGGTACCCTCGAGGGCCTCCGGAGAGCCCCGGCTAGAATCCGCTTCCTTCCGAGCGGCGCCGTGTGCGCCGATATCCACAACCTTGCTCCTCGGCGGGCATATCCCCTCAGGAATCGGCTAGCTTAAACCCCATGGGGAAAAAGCCTATGCAAGACGAAAACGAGCAATGGACTGCCCGCGACGAGGCACTTTGGACCACCGCGGAATTGGCAGTCCTCACGATGCGCGGCCAGTTGGGGCAACGTCAGCACCTTCCAGTACCGTTCGCCCTTCGGCTGGGCGGACCCGAGGAGAGGATCGTTGCACATGGAGGGTTTCAGCTGCTCTCCTGGCATGCACCCGGTGACGGTAGTTACGCCCACAGCCACGGAATGATGGTTGCCACCGGAAGAGGTGGACTGGCCATGATGGCCGGTTTCGCCGCCGCGCAGGCTATTGGCAACGCATCACGACGCCGGCAGGCAGCTGAAATGGCCCAGCCGCGTTGGGTTCCAATCGACCACGGGACGGTCGCCGTGAGCAACTTTGGGTTTTACCTTCACTCCCCCACTGGCATCCATGCCTGGAACTGGCACAGCATCCATATGGCCTCATTGGTGGGTCCAGGGCAGCTCAGCATCGACGGAGTTTCGGAGAATGGCCCGATCAAGTGGATCCTTCACTCTGATTGGGCCGAACTCGTCTTCATGCTCTGGGCGTCCGTCTGTAATCCGACCCATCCCCAGATGACCGACCGGACATGGCTCCCCCAGGATTGGATGACCAAAGCCATGGTGCATGCAATGAGCAATCAAGGCTATCCAACTCACTTCGCGTTTCAGGAAGTGGTCCGGGAACTTCGATAGGGCTGGTGGGCCGACAGCGAGGGCTTAGCTCCGCGCAGCGCGGTGATCGACCCGCGACCGACTAATTGATGGCAGCCTTCTCCCACTCCGAAACCTCGGCCAGCAGCTCAGCCTTCCGGGCCTCGTCCGCGAACGACGAACGCACCGAGTTCGCGGCCAGGCGTGCCCGGTCCGCAATGGACAACCGGTGCACGGCGACAAGCTGCTCGAAGTTGTCGTCCACATAGCCGCCAAAGTACGCGGGATCGTCCGAGTTCACGCTGACATTCAGCCCGGCTGCCAACATCGCAGGCAAAGGGTGATCAGCCAAGGTGTCCACCGCGCGCAGCCGGACGTTGGACAAGGGACACACGGTCAACGGAATCTGGCCTGCCACCAACCGTTCCACCAGAGCCGTATCTTCCATGCAACGGATGCCGTGGTCGATCCTCTCCGCGCCGAGCAGATCGAGGGCCTCGTAAATATACGAAGCCGGGCCTTCCTCGCCCGCGTGCGCGATCCGTCGCAGTCCGGCCTCCGCCGCGCGGCGGTATAGTCGCTCGAACTTCGACGGCGGATTGCCCACCTCAGCCGAGTCCAGGCCGATGCCGGCAATCGGCGCCTTCATGGTTAGAAGCTGCTCCAAAACCTCCAGCGCAGATTCCTCGGACATGTCCCTCAAGAACGCGGCAATCAGGAGCGTCGAGACGCCGAAGTCCTCTACCGACGTCGCGAGCGCGGACGCCACACCGTTCACGCACGTCTCGAGGGCCACGCCGCGCGAGATGTGCGCCTGCGGATCCATCATGACCTCGACGTGCCGCACGCCACCGGCCGCGGCACGTGCCAAATAGGCCCTGGTCATGTCCGCGAAATCCTGCTCGGTGCGCAACACGGCCATGTTGGCGTAGTACAGATCAAGGAATGACTGCAGATCCGTGAACTCGTACCTTGCGCGCAGCTCGTCCAAATCCGCGTACGGAAGCTCAATCCCGTTCCGTTCCGCGAGCGCGAAAATCAGCTCGGGCTGAAGCGTCCCTTCGATGTGTAGGTGCAGTTCGGCAACCGGAGGTGCCGCCGTCGTCGATTCGCCAAAAGTTTCCACTCGACAAGACTAGGACGAATACTGGACGCGCCCCATCTGAGCGCCCGGCAAACAGCGATCAAAGGGCGCCAATAACACGAGCGAGGGGAAGGCCACACCGCGTCAACTTGGATCTACGCCGTTCGGCCCCAAACTGAAAGGATGCAGACCTTCCTCCCGTTCCCCGATTTCAAGCAAAGTGCTGCCGTCTTGGACACCGCAAGGCTTGGCAAGCAGCGTGTCGAAGCACTGCAGATCCTTCGCGCACTGGTGATCCCGAGTTCGGCCGGCCCTCCCACCCCGCTATCCGCATGTGGATGGGCTACGTTCCGCGCTCACCCTCTACGGCCTGGCCATGGTGGACGAATGGGTCGCCCGCGGCAATCCGGACAACACCCGCTCCAGCATCACCGAGTTCGCACCCCAGGCAGCCCACCCTGACTACGCCTCCAAGATTCCTATGCCGCCGTGGCTGGGCGACGCCGATTTCCACCTGAGCCACCGCTCCAAGCTGCTCCAAAAGGAGCCCCGCTTCTACGCCGAGCTCTTCCCGGACACTCCGAACGACCTCGAGTACCTCTGGCCCGAGCCCAGTCACGAGTTCATCCCCGAAGACCCTACGACGACTTCATCTGGGTGCTTCGCGCTCCGGTGGGCGACGTCGAACCCGAGAAGATCGACAAAGTGGGGATGCCGGCAGCAGGCAAGGCGAAGGCCGCGAACAGTGAGGGCGACGGCTACCAATTCGTTTATGCCTCGGAAACGTCCCGCCGTCCGGGCAAGACCGCCCGCAAAGCCCCGAAGCAGCTGGTGAAGAAGCCCACGCGCAATCGCCAGCGCCAAGATGAGGCCTTCCGGACGCTCCCCGGCAACACGCCAGTTCTCGTCCCCATCGAGGGCGGCGCCAAGTTTGCCTTGGGCAAGATCCACGGACGACCGATCACCCTGGAAGACGGCCGTTTCGGTCGCAACTTCGAGGTCACCAAGATCATCGACCGCTCGGACTTCGACTACCCGGCCTTGTTGCAGGATCCGCGGGCGTTCTTCCCGATTCCGGCACCATAGCGGCTCGAGCTAGACGTTCTGCCGACGGACGAGCGCCCGCATAACCAAGATCTCGTAGGCCACCAAGGCGACAACCCACATGTAGTCATACCAGCGGGCGTCGAATCGAACGAGCAACGCCAGCAGCCCGAGCGCTGCAACCAACTGGGTCGTGATGATGGCCGACCAAGGCGTTGTTTTCACCTTATCCACAAGAAATGACCACCCCTCCTGCCGCGAAAAGGACACCCGCACCGTAGGCGGCCCAACCGATTGCTCCTATCGGTCCCATAAGAGACACGATTACACCAAACCCTGCATACGCGCATCCTATTGACACCGGTCCGCCACGGGGAATCAGATCGGGGTTGTAGTGTGCAACATGGCGGCCCGAGATGTAGGTATCAAGCCATCCGTGACAGGCTAGGATCTCCTTGCCGTTCCATCCTATGGTGGCTCCGTTATAACCCGTGCAGTAGTAGTAGTCATATCGTCCCGTCGACATAGGGGCAATGGCGCCGCCGGGTGCCTTTTTGCTTGCTAGGAAGTGGCCACCCGAAAAGTCGCCCCGCTCTTCAATCCGGATTTTTAGCGCCGCTTGCGTCTCCGAGACTTGAGGACTTTCAAGGAGCAATGCTAGACGGTTGCTATCACCGTCGAACGCCTCAGAAATCGCGGTTTGAATCTGTTCAGGTGTTTGCAACTGCGACGTTGTTTTTGGCGGCGGTGGCGCTGTAACAGTTGCCGCCATTGCGCCGCTAATTCCACCAACCAACAGAGCGGCACTTGTCACCACAACTGCAATGACGCTTCGTATTTTCTTCCCAATGCCCATTTCTCCCCCCTTTGAGTTGTAGCAAGTGAGTGACCATCGTAAGTTGCATTTGTTAGAGGAAAGTCGCGACCAGGTGCTGATAGCGCCGAATTGAGTGTTGTTTGGCGGAAAAATGAGTGTTTTTGCTTGGATGAATGAGTAGTTTCATTGAAGACGCCGTTAGGCTCCTTCGTGAATACGATGGCACTCTGGTTCCCTGGCCTGGCCGTGGGGCCACCGCGAGGGTCCCTGCCCTGAGCTTGCGAAGGCTGGGAGCCGGCGGGGACTTGCGAGGCGAGGGTGCCGATGGGGACTAGTTCGACCCGGGATTCGTCGATGTCTTCGGCTTTCCCGGGTGCTGGAGCGCCTCACCCCAGTGTGCCCAGTCCTCCGGCCGCACCGACGGTCGGCCCAGCAGGTAACCTTGCCCGGCCGTCATGCCGAGCTCGACTACCGCGCTCAACTCGGCTTCGGTTTCGATCCCTTCGGCCACCAGGGCTGCTCCGATCTCCTTCGCGAAGCCGACCATGGCCGCCCCCAGGGCCCGCTGGCCCGGGTCCGTGTCGATGCCGGCGATGATCTCCCTGTCCAGCTTGATCACGTCGGGCTTGAGGAGCAGGACGTGGCGCATGGACGCAAAGCCAGCACCTGCGTCATCAACGGCGATCCTCAATCCACGGCCTCGTAAAGGTGCAAGCGCCGCTGCGAGGGGACCATAATCCACGACGTGGTGGCGTTCCGTCACCTCGAGCACGATCCGGCCTGTCGATATTCCGGAGTCCGCGAGAATATCGGGGAGTCTCGCGTCAAGGCATGCCCGGGGTGAGAGATTCACAGAAACCGACAGCGTGGGCGGCAGCCCCTTCGCAGCCGCGAGTGCGGTCTCAAGAGCGAGGATCTCAAGCTCAACATCCAGTCCAACGGCGGTAGCCTCAGCGAACAAACCCTCGGGGGAAATGCTCGGAGAGCCCGGAAACCGGGTCAAGGCTTCGGCTCCAGTGATCGAGTCTGATTCCAGGGAGCGGATCGGTTGGAACGCCGTCATCAAGGAACGCCCGGCGAGCGTCGCTTCGATCCGGCTCCTGATCTCTCCGGCAGCGAGCGTGTCCGCTGTCCCGGGATCAAGGGCCCTGCTCGTACCTTCGAAACCAGCAGGCCGTCCGGCGGCATCGCGAAGTGACCTTCCGGACACCTCGACCGGGACCTTGCTGCCATCCTTGCGGCGGCATACGGCATGGAGTCCGGACCAGCCGGCATCTGCGTCCTGGGTGGAAGCCAGCGCTTGCAGGGCCTCCGCCAGCTCGTCGGGATCAATGATCAGGCTGAAATGCCTGCCCAGTATTTCGGCAGGCTCGTACCCGGTCAATTCCGCTCCCGCCGGGCTCGAGAAGGTGAAGCGCCCATCGGGTCCTATGGCCCACAACCACTCCTTGCTGGTGGTCAGCACCGTATCCATCAAGCGGGTGGTCCGGGACGCTTCAGCGCGCTCCCGGAACTGCTGCCGCACCAAAGAAAACGACGCGAAAACCACGACGGGAACCACGAGCAACGCAATGACATCAGGAATCCAGACGGGCCAACCGAAGTTGTCCCAAGGTTCTTCGCCCAGCATCAAGGGAAGGCCTGCAGTCAAGGCAACAGCGGCCTCCAAGACGATGATGACAAGCAGCCACCATCGGGGCATGGACGCCCGAATGCTCTCCTTCGGCCCGCGCGTTCGAAACATGGCCCCCTGCCACAAGCTAACGCTGCTCATCTCCTACATGATGCTGGCTTTCACCTTATCCACAAACTGGGGTTGGATGCGGTCACGATGCTTCCTCCAGGGAGTCGATGAGAGCCAAACCGCGGCGCGCCCACTCTATTTCGGTGTCCGCGCGGGCAACCAAGCCCTCGTAGGTGAAGATCTTGTACTCCAAGGTGCGACGGCGGTCTGCGTCCGGAGTCACGGCCAGCCGTTTTCTCAGCATGACGTTCGTGCCGTTCTTCAGTTCCTGGATCATGCCTGCCCACTGCTCCCGGCGCAGCGTGTGGTAGTCGATGTGTGCCTGCATGTGGGCTCGAGCGGCGCGAGGGTCTGCCCATTCCAGGTAGGCCGCCTTGAGGTGAACGGGATCGCGCTCGCGGGAGTACTCCAGGGGCGTGTTCATCCAGTCCCGGAAGGCTGCCCGGCCTTCCGCGGTGATCCGGTATTGCGTCTTTTTGCCGCGCGGCCCCCAGGGGATTTCCTCGCCGGCCAGCAGTCCGTCCTTTTCCATCTTCCGAAGCTCGGGATAGATCTGCGAATCGGGGGCGTGCCAGACGTAGGCCACCGACGACTCGAAACGCTTGGACAAGTCGTAACCGGTCATTGGCTCAACGGAAAGCAGTGCCAGCAACGCGTACCGGAGACTCACGGATGACCCCTTTCTTAGCTCTTGCCAATAACTATATCCATAGATAGTGTGATCCAACGCACTAACTATGGAGATAGTTACTAAGACCACCCACCCGGCGGCGTCATGGTCGACGCCGAGCCGGCGACTGGAAGGAAGAGCCGTGACTGATGTCCGGACACAGAGCTCCACCACCAACAAGGTCCTCGGCTACCCGCTGAACGTCTGGTACGTCGCCGCCTGGGACAAGGAAGTGACGCGCAAGCCGATGTCGCGCAAGGTGGCCGGACGCCCACTCGCGCTGTACCGAACGGAGGGCGGCAAAGCGGTGGCCCTGGCTGACGCCTGCTGGCACCGGTTGGCGCCGCTGTCCATGGGCAAGACCCTCGCTAAGGACCAGATCCAGTGCCCATACCATGGCATCGTCTACAACTCAGCCGGACGCTGCGTCTCCATGCCGGCGCAAGAGACGATAAATCCCAGCGCTACCGTGCCGTCCTTCCCGGTGGTGGAGCGCCACCGCTATGTCTGGGTGTGGCTCGGGGACCCCACGAAAGCCGATCCGGACTGGTTCCGGACATGCACCAGCTGGACTCCCCGGAATGGGCAGGAGATGGCGAAACCATCTACGCCCCGTGCAACTTCCAGCTGGTGCTGGACAACCTCATGGACCTGACGCACGAGGAATTCATCCACTCCTCCTCAATCGGACAAGAAGAGCTGAGTGAATCGGACTTCACGGTCACCCACGACGACGGGACCGTCACAGTGTCCCGATGGATGTTCAACATCGACGCGCCTCCGTTCTGGCTCAAGAACATGCGCGACAAGTTCCCCGGATTCGAAGGCAAAGTGGACCGCTGGCAGATCATCACCTTCCGCTCGCCATCGGTGATCAATATCGATGTCGGTGTTGCCAAGGCGGCACCGGCGCCTTCGATGGGAACCGCAGCCAAGGGTCAACGGCTTCGTGATGAACGCGATCACGCCCGAAAGCGACAAGTCCTGCCACTACTTCTGGGCGTTCATGCGCAACTACCGCCTGGATAGCCAGCTCATCACCACCCAACTGCGCGAGGGCGTCCACGGGGTGTTCGGCGAAGATGAGGCCATGCTCACCGCGCAGGCAGCCATCGACGCCAACCCGGACTACGAGTTCTACAACCTCAACATCGACGCCGGAGGCATGTGGGTCCGCCGGCTCATCGAACGCCAGCTCGAATCCGAAGGACGCCTGATTCCTCTCGCGTAGCGCGGAGACAGGCAAGCGCGAGACAGGTTGATATAGGCATGGCAGCAACAAACATTGAGGTCTGGCAGCTGGGAACGGTTGTCGAAGTCCGGAACGTCGCCACGGACATCCAGCGCATCGTGATAGAGCCGTCCCGGCCCAAGAAAGCCGAACCGGGCTCACACATCGACGTCATGGTCAACATAGACGGACATGAGGACAAACGCTCCTACTCCATCGTCGAGTCCAGCGAGGACGGCACCCGCTTGGCGATCAGCGTGCTGAAAGCGCCCCTATCCCGAGGCGGCTCCCTTTTCATCCACACACTCGAGCCCGGAGACCAGCTGGAGATCACGCAGCCGTTGCAGAACTTCCCGCTCCGCGTGGGCGCGGGACGCTACATCCTGCTGGCCGGGGTATCGGCATCACGGCCATGATCAACATGGCCCGGGTACTGAGGAATCTCAACGCGGACTACACCCTCGTGTATGCGGGCCGCAGCCGCGCGGTGATGGCCTACCTGACGGAACTGCAGGAACTGCACGGGCAGAACCTCGTGGTCCACATCGATGGCGAGGGATCGCCCCTGGACGTCAACGCCCTGGTGGCCTCCGCCACGGAAGACACTGAACTGTACATGTGCGGGCCCATCAGGCTAATGGACGAAGTCCGCCGCACCTGGACCGAGCGCGGGCTCAGCTACCCCAACCTGCGCTACGAAACCTTCGGCAACAGCGGCTGGCACGATCCGGAGGAATTCATTGTCAAAATCCCGAGCCTGGGATTGGAGGTGCCGGTGGGCAAGAGCCGCTCCATGCTCGAAGCCCTTGAGGATGCCGGCGCGGACATGATGTTCGACTGCCGCAAAGGCGAATGCGGGCTCTGCGAGGTCCGGATCCTGGGGCTTCAAGGCGCCATCGACCACCGCGACGTCTTTTACAGCGCCAGGCAGAAGAACGCCACGGAGAAGATGGCCTGCTGCGTTTCCCGGGCCGTCACCTCCCCAACCGGCCTGGCGGCAGAAGCCTCCGCCGCCGGCCCGGCGGTAGTCACCATCGAGGTCTCGTGACCGCCGCCGCGGCAACGTCTTCCGTTCGCTGGAGCGCACGATACGACGAAGTATCCCTACGAAAGGTTTGCCTTGGACATTAAGCATGAGATCAAAAACTCACCCATGAGTCGCTTTCAGGTCGTGACTGATCCTGATCATGATCGACGGATTCGACGTGCTGGTCATGTCGTTCACAGCCCCGGCCCTCTCCGCAGAGTGGAAGGTCCCGCCCATCGAGCTGGGATACCTCCTCAGTGCCGGGTTGTTCGGCATGTCGGCAGGCTCCATTTTCCTGACGCCCCTCGCAGACAAGATTGGTCGCCGGAACCTGACCTTGGTGGCGCTGTCCATTATTTCGATAGGAATGATCCTGTCCGTGGGCGCGGCGGACGTCCAGCAGCTGATCGCCTGCAGGGTCTTCACCGGTCTGGGTATTGGCGGCATGATCGCCAATCTCAGCGTCATTGTGTCCGAGTACTCTTCAGACCGGCGGCGCGGCCTGGCCATGGGAATCTTCTCCGCCGGCTATCCGATTGGCGGCGCGATGGGCGGTGTCATCGCCGGGCATTGATTGCCGGATACGGCTGGCGGGCAGCCTTTGCTTTCGGTGCCGTCATCAGCGTGGCCATGCTGGTTGCCAGTTGGTTCCTCCTTCCCGAATCCCTCGAATATCTGGCCGAGAAGGGCACTGCCAGCTCGCTTCCCGGATCAACAGGATTCTCGGCAAAATGGGCCGCCCCCTTCTTACGGAGATCCCTCCGGCCGCTTCCTTGGAACAGATATCGGGAAGTGTGTTCAAGGAGGTGTTCGGGCCGAAGATGCTAAGCCGAACGGTCCTGATGTGGATCGGCTATGCGTTCCTCATCGCAGCGTTCTATTTCGCCAATACGTGGACACCCAAGATCATGGCCGAGGCCGCAGGCAACAACCAGATCGGCGTAACGGCCGGCATCCTTATCAGCACGGGCGGCATTGTTGGTGCCCTTGGATTCGGGATTCTTTCGACGTGGATCAAGAGCCGCCTCCTCAACACTCTCTGCCTCGTTCTGGCCGGCATTGCCTACGTCGGCTTCGCCAGTTCCTTCGGTGCTACCGGGCTTGCGTTGGCCCTGGCTGCCATGGTCGGCATGCTCACCAACGCAGGAGTGGCCGGTTACTACACGATTGTGCCTCCGCTGTATTCGGCAAAGGCCCGGGCTTCGGGATTCGGCTGGATGATCGGCGTCGGGCGTCTGGTCTCCATTGTCGCGCCCATTCTGGTGGGATATCTCATCGCAGCAGGCATGCCGCCCGTCACCATCTTCTACGTGTTTGCCGTCCCCCTGCTCCTGTCCGCCCTGTGCTGCATTGCCCTGGGACAGGTGCTTCGTCGTCAAGAAGCTGTTGACATTGCGGGTGTAGAAGAGAACGCCGTCCGGGCGACCGGAGGGGCCCTCTAGGCTACTTCCCCAGCCCGGCCCGGCGGAGTGCCTCCGCCATCGCGGTGTTGACTGGCGCCTTGGGCGCAGCCTTCCCCTGCGCGGCTTTCGCCGGCGAACCCTTTGCAGGCGCCGCGTTCCGGCCTGAGGCACCCTGCCCAGCCTGCTGGGCCGGGCCGCGCTGACTCCGCTCGCCTTGGCGCCGGTCACCACCACGCTCACCACGGTCGCGCCGCCGCCCCGCGAACCGGACCCGCCTTCGGTGCCGGGTTCGTCGTCGAGCCTGAGGGTGAGCGAAATCCGCTTCCGCTCAGGATCGGCTTCCAGGACCTTCACGCGTACCACTTGCCCCGACTTCACGATTTCGCGCGGATCGGAAACAAAGCGATTGGCCAGCGCGGAGACGTGGACCAGGCCGTCCTGGTGCACTCCGACATCCACGAAAGCCCCGAACGCCGCCACATTGGTGACGGTGCCTTCCAGGATCATGCCGGGCTTGAGGTCGGAAATCTTCTCGATACCCTCGGAGAACGTCGCCGCGGCGAATGCCGGACGGGGTCGCGGCCCGGCTTTTCGAGTTCGGACATGATGTCGCGCACGGTGGGCAGGCCAAACGTCCCATCCACGAACGCCTGCGGATCGAGCGAGGACACCGCGGCTCCACGGGCAGCCGCGACGATCTTTCTCGCCACCGAATAGGCTTCCGGGTGGACGCTTGACGCGTCGAGCGGTTCCGCTCCCCCGGTGATCCGCAGGAAGCCAGCGCACTGTTCGAACGCCTTCGCACCCAGCCGCGGCACCTTCTTGAGGTCGGCTCGCTTGGCGAACGGGCCGTTCTCGTTGCGGTACGCCACAATGTTCTCGCTCAGGAGCGGCCCGACGCCGCCACCCGGGCCAGGAGCGCGGGCGACGCCGTGTTCACGTCCACGCCCACAGCGTTCACGCAGTCTTCGACGACGGCGTCCAGCGAGCGGTCGAGCTTCGCCGCCGTGACGTCGTGCTGGTACTGCCCCACACCGATCGACTTCGGTTCGATCTTCACCAATTCGGCCAGCGGATCCTGCAACCGTCGGGCGATCGAAACGGCTCCGCGCAAGGACACGTCCATGCCCGGCAGTTCGGCGGCTGCAAGCGCAGACGCAGAGTACACCGAAGCACCTGCCTCGGAGACCACGAGTTTCTGCAACGTGGGACCGCCGGATGCTGCCAGCGACTTGATGAGCTGCACGGCGAGCTTGTCCGTTTCCCGCGACGCCGTGCCGTTGCCGATCGCCACGAGCTCGACGCCGTGCTGCCGCGCCAAACGCTCCAGCGTCTCCAAGGCCTCGTCCCACTTCTTGACCGGGGCGTGCGGATAGACGGTGTCGGTGGTTACGACTTTGCCTGTGCCATCGACGACAGCCACTTTCACGCCCGTGCGCAGTCCCGGGTCCAGGCCCAGTGTGGCGCGGTTTCCTGCCGGAGCCGCGAGCAGCACGTCGCGGAGGTTCGCGGCGAACACCCGCACGGCTTCGTCCTCGGCCTGCGCGAACATGCGACCGCGCAGGTCGTTGCTCAGCCGGTCCAGGATGCGCGAGCGCCAGGCGATCTGTGCGGTCTGGACAAGCCACGAATCGGCGGGCCGGCCACGCTCGGCGACCCCGAGGCACGTGGCCACGGCGTTCTCATAGCGGCCGCGCGCGGCGGCCAGGGCGTCGTCGTCGGCTGGTTCTGCCTCGGCGAGATCAAGCTCCAGGACGCCGTCGTTCTCGCCACGCAAGAGCGCGAGTACGCGGTGGCCGGGCATGCCGGAAGGCACTTGGGAAAACTCGAAGTAGTCCTTGAACTTGTGCCCTCGAGTTCCTGGCCCTTCTTCACGCGCGACACCATCCGGCCCTGCGTCCACAACCGCTCGCGCAGCGTTTCGGCCAGATCAGGGTCCTGGGAGACCCGCTCCACGAGGATCGAGCGGGCACCGGCGAGCGCCGCGGAGGCATCGTCAATGGAGTGCTCAGCGTTGAGATACTTGGCCGCCTCACGCTCAGGCTCCAGCTGCGGGTTCGCGAGAAGCGCATCAGCAAGCGGCTCGAGGCCGGCCTCGCGGGCGATCTGCGCTTTGGTGCGGCGCTTGGATTTGAAGGGCAGGTAGATGTCCTCGAGCCGGGACTTGGTATCGGCGCCGACGACGGCGGCCTCCAGTTCCGGAGTCAGCTTGCCTTGGGCGGCAATCGCCTCAAGGACCGTTCGACGGCGGTCCTCCAGGTCCCGCAGGTACCGGAGCCGTTCCTCGAGCTCGCGCAGCTGGGTGTCATCGAGCGTCCCGGTGACTTCCTTGCGGTACCGGGCGATGAACGGGACGGTGGATCCGGCGTCAAGCAATTCAACCGCGGCCTTGACCTGCCAGGCCTTCACGCCGAGCTCTTCGGCGATCAATGCGTGGATGGCGGCGTCTGCTGACTGGGCTGTGCTGACTGAGGCTGGGGAAGATGGGTCACCATGACATTTTGCCCTACCTAAAGACGGCGCGGAGTGCTGTAGTGGAAAGAGCCGCCGTTGATCCGGTCAGGAATGCTACTCAAGGAAGAGGCGCATCATGCAAGAACTGCTCATCATCCTGCAGGACGGCTTTGACGCAGATGACGTAGAAGTCACCGTCAACCACAAAGAGGCCCACCACGAGCGCGACGTATCGACCAGGGAGATGCTGGGAATGGCGGCAGAGATCTCCGTGGAGTTGCCCGCCAAGGGATCCACCGTGGGCGTCGAGGTCACGAGCCGTCGGCTGAGCGCGAGCAAGAAACTCCACGGAAAAGCAAAGAGCCTGCTGGTGTCCATCGAGGACGGGGAACTGGTGATGCGGGAAGGCACCGGGCGGGAAGCGTTTCTCTAGCTTCCGGCGCTTCTTGACCCGCATGCGGAAGCGTCACGGCCCGCGGGCCGTGACGCTTGATGGGTGCGGAATTTGCGGTTAGCCCAGTTGCGCCATGGGGGTCTTGGCGGAGATGTGCTCCACCAATTCGCCTACGCGCTCCTCGGTGTAGTTGCGGGCGATGTCGCCCTGGCTGATGATGCCCACCAACTTGTGATCGGTGATGACCGGAAGGCGCCGGATCTGGTGCTTTTCCATCAGGTCGATGGCTGCGTCGATGCTGGCATCTGCATCGATCCAGATCGGCGTGCCCTGGGCGAGATCTGCCGCGGTGAGCAGGTCAGCATCCAGTCCCTCAGCAACGCACCTGACCACAATGTCGCGGTCAGTGATGAATCCTTTGAGTCTTCCATCGTTGCCGCAAATGGGCAGCGAACCGACGTCCAGATCGCGCATCAGGACAGCCGCGTCACGCAGCGACTGCTCTTCTTTGACGCACTGGGCATTGGTGGTCATGAATTCGCGCACAACACTCATGAGTCCTCCTTGATCGATTGGGTATCGACGCGGACCCCCGGCACCGACGCCGATGCTGTCAGCCTACGCTTGGGCCTTGGCTGTGGCCAGATGCCGTTTGATTCGCCGGTTTTCCCGCTGCTCGCGCCGGTCCTACTCGGCGATGTCCTCGGCCCACAGTTCCGGATTCTCTTCCTGGAACGTGCGCATCATGTCCACGCACCGCTGGTCATCGAGGACCACCACCTCTACGCCCGGGACCGCAGCAGCTCGAATTCGCCGCCGAAGGTGCGGGCCTCCCCCACCACCACGCGCGGGATTTTGAACTGGATGATGGTGCCCGTGCACATGGCACACGGAGCGAGGTCGTATAGAGGGTGGTGTCCCGGTAGCTCTTCTGCCGGCCGGCTGCGCGGAGGGCCGACATTTCCCCGTGGGCGATGGGATCGCCGTTCTGGACACGTTCGTTGTGCCCGCTCGCGATCACCAGCCCACCACGGGCGAGAGCTGCGCCGATGGGAATGCCGCCTTCGCGAAGGCTCTTTTGGGCTGCCTGGTACGCGGCTTCGAACGCGGGATCTTGGGCGGCTTGGGCGTCAGACTGGGTCATTCGGAGCCTGCTTTCCAGGAGGTGGGGGAACGGGTGGCTTTGCGAGTGGGACGTGGACTGCCGTGTTGGCCCCAGCGTAGCGCTGAAAAGCGCAGGCCCCCGGCTGTTGGGCCGGGACCTGCGCTTTTGCCCATCTCGCTTAGGCGCTTGCGACCGGTGTCCTGGTCTTTGCCTCGCTGGGGCACTTCGGGGGTAGTCTTCCTCCGTTGGCGGCCGCTCCCGTTCGACCCTCCCGCGCGTCGCTTGTTGAAGACATCGAAAGCGACGGCGGCCAAAAGTACCAGGCCCTTGATCAGCTGCTGGTATTCGGTTCCGACGCCAAGAATGGACATGCCGTTGTTGAGGATGCCGATGATCAAGCCGCCGATGAGGGCGCCCATTACCGTTCCAATTCCGCCGGTGACGGCAGCGCCTCCGATGAAGACCGCGGCGATCGCATCAAGTTCGAAGCCGTCCCGGCCTTGGGGTTGGCCAGGTTCAGCTGCGCGGTAAAGACGAGGCCGGCCAAGGCCGCCAGAACACCCATGTTCACGAACAGGGTGAACGTGACCCGTTTGACCTTCACGCCGGAGAGTTCTGCGGCGAACCGGTTGCCGCCGATAGCGTAGATATGGCGTCCCCAGACCGAGTTGGCCATCACGGCTGAATAGGCGACGGTGAGCAGGCCGAGCACGATGAGCACGATCGGAGTTCCGCGGTAGCCTGCGAGCAGATAGGTGATGAGCAGGATCAGTAACGCGGTGAAGACCATCTTGCACACAAACCAGGCGAACGGCTCGTCCTCGAGGTTGTGCTTGCGGCGCGCCGCCCGTTGGCGCAGGTCCTGCACAACCAGAGCAATGGTGGCGACGATGCCGATGATCATTGTGAGTGGCTCAAGGGCGGAGGTGCCGCCCCCTAGGTCAGGGAGGAAGCCGCTGCCCAAGGATCGAAACTCGTCCGGGAAAGGGGAAATCTGCTGGTTCTGCAAGGCGATCTGGGTCAGCCCGCGGAAAGTGAGCATACCGGCCAGGGTGACGATGAAGGCCGGTATGCCGAAGTAGGCGATCCAGAAGCCCTGCCACATGCCAACGAGGGCGCCGATCGCTAGGCAAAGGATGATGGCGAGCCACCAAGGCACGCCCCATTGGGTAATCATGACACCTGACATTGCTCCGACGAAGGCGACCACGGACCCGACGGAGAGGTCGATGTGTCCGGCGATGATGACCATCACCATGCCAATGGCGAGAATGAGAATGTAGCTGTTCTGCACGATCAGGTTCGAGACGTTGATCGGAGCCAGCGTGATGCCGTTGGTGCTGACCTGGAAGAACAGGATGATCACAATCAGGGCGATGAACAGGCCGACTTGGCGCAACTGGCCGGCCAGGTAGTGCAATGCGGAGCGAAGCGCAAACATCAGGCTTCCTTTTCTAGGGTCATGTATTGCATCAGGTACTCGGCAGTGGCCTTTTCCCGTGGAATGTTAGCGGTGATCCGGCCCTCCGAGAGGGTGTAGATCCGGTCGCAGATGCCCAGCAGTTCGGGCAGCTCGGAGGAGATGACAACGATGCCCTTACCCTCGTCTGCCAGCTGGTTGATGATCGTATAAATCTCGTATTTGGCGCCGACGTCGATTCCTCGGGTGGGCTCGTCCAGGATCAGGACGTCTGGGTTGGCGAACATCCATTTCGACAGGACGACCTTTTGCTGGTTGCCGCCGGAGAGTTTTCCGGTGACCGCGGCGACCGTAGCTGCCTTGATTTTCATGCTGCGTCGATAGCCTTCGGCGACCAGGTTCTCCTTGTTGCTGTCTACCCAGCCCCAACGAGAGAGCTTGTCCAGGGCTGCGCCGGAGACATTACGCATGACGTTGTCCAGCAGGTTCAGTCCATAGTGCTTGCGGTCCTCGGTGGCATACGCGATGCCGTGATTAATCGCGGCGGCCACGGTGTTGGTTCTTATCTCTTGACCGTTTTTGTAGACGTGGCCGCTGATCTTCGCCCCGTAGCTGTGGCCGAAGATACTCATCGCGAGCTCGGTGCGTCCGGCGCCCATCAGTCCGGCGATGCCGACTATCTCGCCGGCGCGGACGTTGAAGCTCGCGTTCTTGACCACCTGCCGGCTCTGGTCCACCGGGTGGTGCACGGTCCAGTCCTCGACCCGCAGGATTTCCTCCCCGATCGATGGCTCGTGTTCGGGATAGCGGTGGTCGAGGTCCCGGCCCACCATTCCCTTGATGATGCGTTCCTCCGAGATGTCATCCTTGTGCATGTCAAGAGTCTCGATGGTCCGGCCATCGCGGATAATGGTCACCTTATCCGCAATGGCTTTGATCTCGTTGAGCTTGTGGCTGATGATGATCGAGGTGATGCCCTGGGCCTGCAAGTGCTTGATCAGGCGCAGCAAGTGTGCCGAGTCCTCGTCGTTCAGGGCCGCGGTCGGCTCGTCAAGGATGAGGAGCTTCACCCGCTTGGAAAGTGCTTTGGCGATTTCGACCAGCTGCTGCTTGCCCACGCCTAGATCCGTGATCTTGGTGATCGGGTTGTCGTTGAGGCCCACGCGCGCGAGTAGCTTTGAGGCCTCGAGGTTTGTCTTGTTCCAGTCCACGAAGCCGTTCCTGGCTTGTTCGTTGCCGAGGAAGATGTTCTCCGCGATGGAAAGGTAGGGGCTCAGGGCGAGCTCCTGATGGATGATCACGATGCCTGCGGCCTCGGAGCCTTTGATGTCTTTGAATTCGCAAAGCTCGTTTTCGAAATGGATTTCGCCTTCGTAGGTCCCGGCCGGGTAGACACCGGAAAGTACCTTCATCAGCGTTGATTTACCGGCCCCGTTTTCACCGCAAATCGCGTGTACGTGGCCCCGCTGGACCTCAAGGGAAACATCCTGGAGGGCCTTGACCCCTGGGAATGTCTTGGTGATGCCGCGCATCTCGAGAATATTCGTCGTCACGTCAAGTCCTAGCTTTCGCGTTTTCACGCTGTGGATCTCAGAAGTGTGGTGGTGGCGGTACGGTCCGCCACCACCACGGTTCAGGGCTGGACTACTTCAGGTCCGAATCTTTGTAGTAGCCACTGTCGACAAGGACGGTCTGGTAGTTCGTCTTCGTGACAACGACCGGCTGCAACAGATAGGTCGGTACGATCTTGGCCTTGTTGTCGTAGCTCTTGGTGTCATTGGCCTCGGGAGTCTTGCCCTTGAGCAGGTCATCGGCCATGGTGACCGCCTGCTTTCCGAGGTCGCGGGTGTCCTTGAAGATCGTCGAGTATTGCTGGCCGGCGATGATCGACTTCACGGAGGCAGCCTCCGCGTCCTGACCGGTGATGACCGGCAATGCCGAGGGTGAATAGCCCGAAGCAGTCAGCGCGGAGATGATCCCGATCGAGAGACCGTCATAAGGGAGAGGATTCCCTGCACCTTGGCGCCGCCCGAGTAGGTGCTGGCGATCAGGTTCTGCATGCGCTTCTGGGCCGTCGCGGGATCCCAACGCAGCGTGGCGATCTGCGTAAAGCCCGTCTGGCCGCTCTTGACCACAAGGGTGCCATCGTCGATGTACTTCTTCAATGTCTCCATCGCGCCGTTGTAGAAAAAGGTCGCGTTGTTGTCGTCAGGGCTGCCTGCGAAAAGCTCCACATTGAATGGGCCCTTCTTCCCGGTTTCCTTGCCGTCCTTATCGAGGATCCCCAGCCCGGCCAGCAGCGAAGTGGCCTGCTGGACCCCGACCTTCTTGTTGTCGAATGTCGTGTAGTAGTCAACGTTCTTGTTGCCGTTGATCAGGCGATCGTACGCGATGACCTTGATGCCGGCCTTGGCCGCGTTGTCCAGCTGGTCGCTGAGCGCGGTTCCGTCGATCGCAGCGATGATCAGCACCTTGGCGCCCTTGGTGATCATGTTGCTGATCTGCTGGACCTGCTGTGGAATCTTGTCGTCACCGTACTCAAGGTCCGTCTTGTAGCCCAGCTTTTCCAGCGAAGCCTTGATGGCATCACCGTCCTTGATCCAGCGTTCGGAGGTCTTTGTCGGCATCGCAATGCCCACCAAGGATCCGCTGTTGTCCCCTCCGCTGCTTTGGGCACTAGCGCCGCGGCTACCACAGGCGGCAACGCTGAGGGCCATACTGACGGCGACAGCGCCGACAATAAGCTTCCGTAGTTTCACTTTCAGTCCTTCGATTGCAGTTGACGTCGTTGTCGAGAAAACCCCGAAGATCACCCCCGGTTGACCTGCGTCACATGTTAGCGCTAACAAGCCCTGTTGGGCAACCACTTACTGTCGGACCGCACTGATAGCTTGGCTTCATCAGCTCAACGGTCTGGGGGCACGGTGTTTTTTCTCGATTCAGTAGATGCAGGGCAAGCGCAGGATTTGGTGTTTTCCGCCAGCGACCTCGTCACGGCCTCCACCTGCGAGTACCAGTTGCTGCGCAAGTTGGACGAGAAGCTGGGCCTCTCGCAGAAGCCGGCCTTCGACGTCGACGAAATGCTGGAGCGCACCGCCGCGCTCGGCGACGTCCACGAGCACAGGGTGCTGGACCGTTTCGTGGCCGAGTTCGGCACCTGGGATCCGCTCACGCGCAAGGGCGTGTTCGACGTCGTTCCCGCCGAAGCGATGGACCGCGCCACCTTGCAAGCCAAGCATGCGGAATCGATCGAGGCTTTGCGATCGGGCGCGGATGTGGTCTTCCAGGCCGCGTTTTTCGACGGCCAGTTTCACGGACGGTCCGATTTCCTCGTCAAGCAGCAGGATGGCAGCTACGCGGTGTACGACACCAAGCTCGCCCGCCACGCCAAAGTCACGGCCCTGCTGCAATTGGCTGCCTACGGCGATCAGCTGCTCAAGGCGGGAATCACACCGGCCCCGGATCTGACCCTTGTCCTCGGGCTACGATTCAGCGGGAGTCTGCTGGATCGGACGGCCGGGGCGGCTTCGACTACGTGCACAGCGACCACCGGCTCGCCGACGTCTTGCCGGTCTTCCGCGAACGCCGGGACCGCTTCCTCGCATTGACGGACACGCACCGATCACGGCTGGAGCCCATCGAATGGGGCGCACCCGGAGTCACCGCATGCGGCCGCTGCGACTACTGCAAAGAACAAGTGCGCCTCCACCGGGACCTGCTGATGGTGGCGGGCATGAGAATCACGCGGCGCAAGAAGCTCATGGAAAACGGCATCTTCACCATTGATGCCCTTGCCCAGATGCCCGACGCCGCCGATTCCGTGACGCGGCGCCTGCAGGAACAGGCCCGACTACAGACCGGAACAGCCACCCCCGATGGCACCGTCACGTACACCGACAAGACCGGCGCAGCCAAGAGCATCAGCTATTCCGTTCTCGAGTCCAACTCCTTGGCCCGGCTCCCCGGCCGGACGCGGGAGACATCTTCTTTGACTTCGAGGGAGACCCCCTGTGGCAGGACCCGGTAACGGGCCGCTGGGGACTGGAGTACTTGTTCGGGGTGATCGAGAATCCGGCCGAGCCGGGCGGAACTCCCGTGTTCAAGCCGTTCTGGGCACACTCCCGGGCTGAAGAACGGCAGGCGTTCATCGATTTCCTCGATTACGTGGAAGAACGCCGCATGAAGTATCCGGACATGCGGATCTACCACTACGCGGCCTATGAGAAAACAGCGCTGCGGAACCTGTCTGTCATCCATACCGTTGGCGAAGCCGCCGTGGACAACCTCCTCCGCGAAGGCGTGTTGGTTGACCTCTACGACACCGTGCGGCACAGCATCCGTATCTCCGAAGACTCCTACAGCATCAAGAAACTGGAGCCCCTGTACATGGGCGAACATTTGCGCTCGGGTGACGTGACCGACGCCGGGCCTCCGTGGTTGCCTATGCCAACTACTGCACGGCCAGGGACGCACACCGCGAAGATGAAGCGGCAACGATCCTGGCGGGCATCTCCGACTACAACGAATATGACTGCCTCTCCACTCTGGAACTGCGGAATTGGCTGCTGGGCCTGGCAGCCGAACGCTCCATTGAACCCGGTTTTCCGGGTACCTCGGGACCCGGCTACCCGCGGAGACCGAGCCGGACAAGTACCAGGCCGCGCCCGAGGAAACAGCCCTCCTCGAGTACCTTGCCGACTTGCCGGACGATGCCCTCCGCTCCGACGACAACAGGGCGGTGGCCTTGGTGGCGGCCGCAGTCGGCTTTCACCGGCGTGAGGACAAGCAATTCTGGTGGGGACACTTCGACCGCCTGGACCGGCCAGTCTCCGAATGGGAGGACACCAGGGACTGCTTCATCGTGGAGGGCGGCGACGTGCTGGAGGACTGGGCCAAGCCGACGCCCCGAAGCAACCCGGCACGGAAGGTAAGGCTGTTCGGCCACGCAGCCGATGGCTCCGGTTTCGCGCCCGGCAAGAAGTACTTCCGGATGTACGAGCCTCCCGTGCCGGAGGCTTTCGACGGTAAGGCAGTCAGCGCCCTGGGCAGGTCGGGAATGTCCGGCACGGAGGTGACCGAGGTCGGCGATCCCGAGGGCCTCGATGACGGCGGCCTGCTTTCGGGTCCCGACGACGGCGATTCGGATGCCGTAACCATTTCGGAGCGGCTGCCCAAGGGTGGCGAGGAATACTCCCAGCTTCCCATGGCCCTGACGCCCGATGCTCCGGTCAACACCGACGGGCAGAGGAAGGCCTTGAGCGAACTGGCCATCAGGGTGCGTTCCAGTCTGCCGTCGTGGCCCAAGGATCCGGCGCTGGATCTGTTGCGCCGCGTCCCACCGAGGCTGGCCACGCTTGCGGAACTGCCCGCCGTCGGGCCTGGCGACGATGCATATGTGGATGCCATCACCGCTGCCGTGTCGGATCTTGACCAGTCATATCTCGCTGTCCAAGGCCCGCCGGGAACGGGCAAGACGTACGTTGGTTCGCATGTTGTCGAGCGCCTGGTGCGTGCGGGCTGGAAGGTAGGGGTTGTTGCACAGTCCCATGCCGTCGTCGAGAACATGCTGCACGCCGCAGTGAAGGCCGGGTGGATCCTTCGCTCATCGCCAAGGAAATGAAGCATGACGACCCCGTTCCCTGGGACCAGCAGGCCAAGGACGACATTGAGCGGCTGCTTGGATCGCGGGGAGGCTGCTTGGTAGGCGGCACGGCATGGACCATGACGGGCCGCACCGTTCCTCCGGGATCCCTGGACTTGCTGGTGATCGACGAAGCCGGTCAGTTCTCGCTCGCCAACACCCTCGCCGTGAGCCGGGCAACGAAGCGGCTCCTGCTCCTTGGCGACCCCCAGCAACTTCCCCAGGTCACCCAGGGCAAGCACCCGGAACCCGTCGATGAATCCGCTCTCGGCTGGCTGGCCCACGGCGCGCACACGCTGCCCGCAAAGCTCGGCTACTTCCTGGCGACGTCGTGGCGCATGCACCCGGATTTGTGCGCCGCGGTTTCGGAATTGTCCTACGATGGTCGGCTGCATTCAGCACCGGCTGCTTCCAAGCGGCGGCTCTCGGGCGTTCGGGCCGGCGTCGAATGCGTCTACGTCCCGCACGGCGGCAACTCCACCCAGTCTCCCGAGGAAGCCGCGGAGGTAGTCCGGCAAGTTAGGGCCCACCTCGGGCTGGCTTGGCTGGACCCCCGGGAATCAACCGAGGAGCAGCCGCTGGCCGAAAAGGACATCCTCGTGGTGGCTGCCTACAACGCCCAGGTCCAGCTCATTCAGCACGAACTAAGGGCAGCCGGACTTCGCGGTGTGCGGGTGGGACCGTGGACAAGTTCCAGGGGCAGGAAGCTCCCGTGGTGATTGTGTCCATGGCTGCGTCCGCAGCCGCCGAGGTGCCGCGCGGCATGGAGTTCCTGCTCTCGCGCAACCGGATCAATGTGGCGGTGTCGCGCGGTCAGTGGCGCGCCGTCGTCGTTCGCTCACCGGAGCTGACAAACTACCTGCCGACCCGGCCGGAAGGGCTGGAGCAGCTGGGCGGCTTTGTGGCCTGTGCCAGCGTGGAGACCCAACTGACTGGCAGTAGTTGTCGTTTTGAGGGCTGAAAACGACAACTACTGCGAGTTAGTTGGGCAATCCCAGGGCCTCGGGCAAGCCCAGCGCCTCGTCCAGCCGCAGCGCCTCATCCAGTACCGCCCCGAAGTTCGCGGCGTCGTGGGCGAAGCGGCCTAGGAAGAGGCCTGACACGCCCCGCAGTTCGGGCAGGAGACCCGGTTTGGCCGAGCCACCGTAAATGATCGGCAGCCCGGCGAGGCCATGTTCGGCCAGCAGGTTCCGAAGGTGGGCGACGACGTCGGACACGTAAGCTGCGCGGGCTGGCTCGGCAGCGCCGATGGCCCACACCGGTTCGTACGCAATAACCAGGCGGGCCGCGGTCGCCCAGTCGTCCCGGACGGCCGCAGAGATCTGCCGGAACACGAACGACGCCGACACCGCCGGATCGGCGACGGCCTCCTCGCCGACACACAGCAGCGGGGTCAACCCTGCCTCCACGGCGGCCGGACCTTCAATGCGACCACGGCGTCGTCCTCGACGAAGTGCCGGCGTCGTTCAGCGTGTCCGATCTCCACGAGCCGCACACCGAGCTCCACCAGCAACGACGGTGACACTTCCCCCGTCCATGGACCCTCGGCCCAGCCGCAGTTCTGCGCACCCAGGTGGACAGGAGAGCCGTCCAGAATCCGGCCGCCTCAGGCAACATGGGGAACGACGGGATCACAAACGGGACCACCCGCCCGGCGACGAGGGCCGGACGGGCGTCCACTTCGCTTCGGAGTTGCTCCAGCCACGACATGCTGTGCCGGTAGCCCATGTACATCTTGGTGCTGACCCCGATGTACAACGGGCTACTTGTCCAGGAGATCGTCGGCCTTGTTCCTGAATGCCCGCGTGCCATACATCATGGCAGCCGCCAGGAAGGGCAGGATACCGAGCGCATAGACCCGGCGGATCCGGTGGGGTCCGCCGTGGCGCTGTTGACCGCGGTCCGAAGGATCGGGCCACGAAGCCGCCCAGGTTGCCCAGCGAGTTGATCAGGCCGATGCCCGCCGCGGCTGCCGAACCCGCAAGGAACGCCGTGGGGTAGGCCAGACCACCGGCCCGACGGCGAGGAAGCTGCAGACGGCGAGGGTGATGAAGATCAGTCCGAGGACCGGCTGGTGGTTGGTGCCGGCCATGCCGAACCGAGGATGCACACACCGGTGGAGACGAACAGCACGGTGCCGAACATGCGGCGCTTGGCCACCGTGTTGGCGGCCCGGCCAATCAGGTAGCAGGAGAAGATGCCAAAGAACCACGGCACCGCGATCAGGAGCCCGACGGCGAGGCCCACCTTCTGGCCTGTCAGCGAGGACACCTGCTGCGGGAGAAGAAGGTCACGCCGTAGACGGCGATCTGCAGGCAGAAGTAGATGAGGGTGAAGTACCAGACGCGGCCGTTGCGCATCGCCGCGAAGACGCCCCGCGGCCCGGTTTCATCCTTGACAGTGTCTTCCTGAGTCATGATCTCCTTGAGCGCGAACTTCTCGTCGACGTTGAGGAACTTGGCCTTCTCCGGCCCGTTGATCAGGAAGAAGAACGCCGCAACGCCGGCGAGTACCGCCAGGATGCCCTCGGTGAAGAACATGACCTGCCAGCCACGGACGCCCGGAAGCTGGTCGCCGATGTTGATGAGCCAGCCGGAGAGCGGGTTGCCGATCATCTGGGAGAACGGCTGGCGAGGTAGAAGATCGCGAACATCTGCACGCGCACCTTGTTCGGGAACCACTCGGCCAAGTACATGATGACGCCGGGGAACAGGCCCGCCTCCGTCACGCCGAGCAGGAACCGCAGGATCACGAAGGACGTCTCACCCTGTACGAACGCAAAGCAGGCCGAGACGATGCCCACGTGATCGCGATGCGTGCGAGCCAGACCTTCGCGCCGACCTTCTTGAGCAGCAGGTTGCTGGGGATTTCAAAGATCGCGTAACCGATGAAGAAAATACCGGCACCGAGCGCGAACGCCCGGCCGAAACGCCTTTGTCGGCGCCGAGTGCAGCTTCGGCGAAACCGACATTTGTGCGGTCGAGGAAGGAAACCACATAGAGGATGACCAGCATCGGCATGAGCCGGAAGGCAGCCTTGCGGATCGCCGATTTCAGGACCGGCGAATCCAGCATCTCCTTCGTGGACGTTGTTACAGCGGACATCGAAACTCCTCGTTGAGTAATCAGTGTTGAGAAATCAGTGTTGAGTAGTCAGGGTTTGGACAACGGTGGTGGAGCCGCGCATTAATGCATGTACAAACCGCCGTCGACATTCAGCGTCTGGCCCGAGATGTAGCCGGAGTCTTCGCTGATGAGGAAGGCGATGGCGGCGGCGATGTCCCGCGTGGAGCCCACGCGGTTCACCACGAGGTCCTTGGTGAGTTCGTCCTTGCGTTCCTCGCTGAGGGTGCCGCCCATGATGTCGGTGTCGATGGGGCCGGGAGAGATGGCGTTGACGGTGATGTCGTATTCCCCCAGTTCGCGCGCTGTGGCGCGGGTCAAACCGATGACGCCGGCCTTGGCCACCGAATACGGGGTCTTGGAGAACGTCCCGCCGCCGCGCTGGGCGGAAACCGAGGAGATGTTCACGATGCGTCCGATCCGGTTCCTGACCATGGATTCGGCCACGCGGCGGGTGGCGTAGTGGACGCCGTTGAGGTTGATGTTCAGGACGCGGTCCCATTCAGCGGGCTCGAGTTCCAGGTACGGAACCGGTGAGCTGACGCCTGCGACGTTGGCCAGTGCGACGATCTGCGGCAACTCGGCCTCGAGGGTGTCGATCGCCGACCGTACCTCGGCTTCGGAAGCCACGTTGGCGCCGACGCCGTAGGCCTGGACTCCATATTCGGCGGCGATTTCCTTGGCGGTGCTCCTGCAGAGGGCGTCGTCGAGGTCGATGATGCCGATGTTCCAGCCCTGTGCTGCGAGGTAGTTGACGGTGGCCCGGCCGATGCCGCGCTCGGAAACAGCGCCGGTGACGATTGCGGTGCGTTCTGCGGGGAAGGTGCTCATGGGTATTCTCCTGTGAATGTGGGCTAGTTGATCGGTGCCGGGCCAAGCTCATCAAGGAGCTTCTGCATGGCCACGTAGGCCTTGTTCCGGTAAGCGATGAGTTCGGGCGTGCGTTCCGCCGGGACGTTGAGGAAGCCCGCGCCGGTCTTGGTGCCCAGCTTCCCCGCCTCCACGAGGTCGCTCAGGATCTTCGGGGTCGCGAAGCGTTCCGGGAATCCGGTCTGCAGGGATTTATAGCAGAAGTTGTAGACGTCCAGTCCGGCCATGTCCGCGATCGCGAATGGGCCAAAGAACGGCAAGCGGAAGCCGAACGTCGTACGGACCAGGGTGTCGACGTCGTCGGCTGTTGCGATCCCCTGCTCCACCAGTTGCGCGGCCTCGTGGAAAAGCGCGTATTGCAGCCGGTTGAGCACGAAACCGGTGACGTCCTTGACGACGGCGGTTTGCTTGCCGGCCGCGTGGACCAGTTCGCGGGATGCAGCCACGGTCTCCGGCGTTGTGCCTGCGTGGGGAATGACCTCGACGCCCGGGATGAACGGTGACGGGTTGGAGAAGTGCACTCCCAGGAATCGCTCGGGCCGACAACGGCCTCGGCGAGATCGGCGATGGAAATGGTAGAGGTGTTGGAGCCGATCAGCGCGTCGGGACGGGCGGCCGCGCTGATGCGGGCCAGGGTCTGGTGCTTGATGTCGAGGACCTCAGGGACGGCTTCTTCGATGAAGTCGGCGTCCGCCACGGCCTCTTCGATGTCCTTCGCGGCCCACAGATTGGCCTTCAGGACTGCCGTGGAACCTTCTGGAAAGAGACCTGCGGCCACGAATTCGTCCGACTCCACGAGCAGGCGGTCGTAGTTCTTCTGCGCGATTTCGGCGGACACATCCGCCAACGCCACGCGCGCTCCCCCGAGGGCCAGGACCTGCGCGATCCCGCCGCCCATGTAACCGGAGCCGACGACGGCGATCTTCCGGCCGCGCTTCCGTCGCCTGTGGCGCTGCTTGCTGATTCAGTCATGTCACACTGCCTTTGTGTAATCGGGCTCGTAGGAGCAAATGGCGTCCACCTTGGCGGCGGAAGATGATGTTTCGTCGAAGTGGTGGCCCAGCCATTCGCCCACCAGTTTCTTGGCCAGTTCCAAGCCAATCACCCGCTGTCCCAAGGTCAGGATCTGGGCGTTGTTGCTGAGGACCGAGCGTTCCACGGAGTAGCTGTCGTGCGCGGTGACGGCCCGGATTCCGGGAACCTTGTTGGCCGCGATGGCCACGCCCAGGCCCGTGCCGCAGATCAGGAGGGCGCGATCTGCCTCGCCCTCGGCAACTTTGCGCGCTGCATCCACGGCAACGTGCGGGTAGGCCGTGGAGTCGTTGGCGCCTACGCCCACGTCGGTGACGGACGCCACCCGGGGATCGGTCTCAAGCAGCGCCATGAGTGCCTGCTTGTATTCGACGCCCGCTTCGTCATTGCCGACGATGATCCGCCAGCCCTCTGATGTGCTCATGCTTGAACTCCGTTTCCTGCCGGGGACGCCAGCTGCGCGTCGATATGTTGTGAGATCCTCGCCGTGATCAGCCCGAAGGAGACCGCTCCGGGATCGGGGTGGCCCAGGCTCTTCTCCGCGAGCGGACGGGCCCTGCCCTTGAGCGGACGCAACCGCGCCGTGTCAGCTGCCGCGGACTCGGCCGCCGCAGCAGCAGCCGCGAGGGCCCGGTCAACCGGGGCTCCGGCGTCGAACTCTGTGAGGAACGCATCCCGGAACGGCAGCAGCGCGTCCACCATGGTCTTGTCGCCGGGTTCGGCCTTGCCGAGTTCCGTGATCGCGTCCACAAAGCCAGTGACAGCGGCCGCGGCATCCTCGCCCGAGTAGCCCGCTTTGTTGCCGAGCGCCTGTCCGGCCGCAATGATCGCCGAGCCCCACAATGCGCCCGAGGTACCGCCGGCGCGTTCGCTCCAGGCCGCACCTGCCGCCGTCAGGACCCGACCCACAGAGGTTCCGCTTGCCGCCTCTGCTGCGCTGAATGCCGCTTCAACGCCGCGTCGCATACCGATGCCGTGGTCGCCGTCGCCGGCAATCGCGTCCAGTTTGCCGAGCTCTTCTTCATGTTCGACGACGACGTCCCGCACCTGGGCGAGCACGGCTACGGCCTGCCGGCCGAGTTCGGCAGCGGCCGCGGTGGGATGCTCGACGTCGGACTCGTCCACCGCGGTGACGCTCGCCAAGTTGCGGGGCGGGCGGGGCGCGAGGTTGCCCTTGCGGAACGCCGGAGTGTCCGCGGGTGCTGCCCAATACTGTTCGAGCTCCTCGTCCAGCCACAGCAGCGTGAGCGAAAGACCGGACATGTCCAGGCTTGTCACGAGCTCGCCGCACTCGGGTTCGACTACCGTGAGGCCTGCCTTGCCGAGGAGCTTTTCGATCTTGCCGAAGAGCAGGAAGAGCTCGTCGTACTTGACGGTGCCGAGGCCGTTGACGATGGCCACCACGCGGTTTCCGGCGTCGTCCGGTTTGTCGTTGAGGAGCTTGGAGACGAGCAGTTCGGCGAGCTCGGAAGCGGTGGGCATTTTGTGCTCGGAAATGCCCGGTTCGCCGTGGATGCCCAGGCCGAGGGACATCTGGCCGGCCGGAACGTGGAACAGCGGATCCGAGGCGCCTGGGAGTGTACAACCGTCGAAGGCCACCCCGAGCGAACGCGTGCGGTAGTTCGTTTTGATGGCCAAGCGCTCGACGGCGTCCAGGTCCAGTCCCGCTTCGGCCGCGGCCCCGGCGATCTTGAAGACCGTGAGGTCGCCCGCGATCCCCCGTCGCTTCTCGATCTGGTCCAGCGGCGCGCTGGCGATGTCGTCGGTAACGGTCACGGTGCGGGTCTCGATGCCTTCGGCGTTGAGGCGCAACTGAGCCTGGCCGAAGTGCAGCACGTCGCCGGCGTAGTTGCCGTAGCTGAGCAGCACTCCGCCCCCGGCGTTGGCTGCTTTGGCTACGCGGTAGACCTGGCCTGCCGCCGGGGAGGCGAACATGTTGCCGCATGCCGAGGCGGTTGCCAGGCCCGGCCCGACCAGTCCGGCGAACGCAGGGTAGTGTCCCGAGCCGCCGCCCACCACGAGGGCGACCTGTCCGGAGGGGACTTCGGTGGAACGGACCACTCCGCCGTCCACCCGGGCAACATAGCCGCGGTTGGCGGCGACGAATCCGTCCAGGGCATCGTCCGCGAAGTCTGCGGGGTTGTCGAAAATCCTTGTCATGGTCCTAGACACCAGCCAGCTGGGAGGTTGCTGGCTGGGTGGAGCCGGTCCGGCCGGACGGCTGCTGCCGGCCTGGGCTACCTGGCTCTGGCCGAGGACGTAGTTCTCTGTCTTCGGAAGAACCTGCCGCCGGAGGTATTCCTGGTTGCTCGCCGTGACGCTGAGCCCGTCGCCGCCGTAGTGCTCGGTGCACAAGATGCCCTGGAAGCCTACCGACAGCGCGAGTTTGAAAGCCTCGCGGTAGTTGATCAGGCCGCTCTCCATCGGCGCAGGCATGGTGATGTAGCTGTCCCGGGCCACGTCTTCGTCGCGGATGTAGTTCTTCATGTGCCAGTAGTTGGAGTACGGCAGGGTCTTGGCCACCATCTCGCGCCAGTCCTCGATGGGACGGTGGAGGCGGATGAGGTTGCCAAGGTCCGGGTTGAGGCCAACGTTGTCCAGCCCGATGTCCTGGACCAGCCGGACCGAGGAATCGGCGGTGCCGAGGTAGGTGTCCTCATACATTTCCAGGGAGAGGAGGATGCCGGCTTCCGCGGCGTGCTCACCGAGTTCCCGCAAACGGGCGACCGCCTTGCCCCAGGCTTCCTTGTCCCCCGCCGGATCCTTGTAGCCTTCCACCGTCCAGAACCACAGCTGCTTTTGCTGCTCGGCGGTGATGGCCTGGTGGAGTCCGAAGGAGACAACCTCGCAGCCGAGTTCGGCTGCGGCATCGATGGTCCGGTGGCTGTACGCCAGGTTCTCGGCCCAGTCGCGGGTGTGGATGATACTGCGGCGGATAGCCGAGATGACCGGGATGCCAATGCCAACGTGCTCCGCGGTCTGCTTGAACTCGGCGAGGCGTTCTTGCCGAGGTCCCCCGGGCGGACCCAGCTGTCCGTGAGGTCTGCGTTGGCAAATCCTGCGTCCTTGACTTCCTGCAGGACCTCGGCCCAAGCGGAAGCATCGGCGTCGTTGATGTGCTGTCCCGTGGCGTCAGTGCAGGGGAACTGGAGTAGGGCCGCGGTGATGGGCCAGGTTTCGGCGGTGTAAGCCATAGTTTTCACTCCTTCATGGAATCCTGTTTCCTATAGGATTTACTATTCAGGCAAGGCTGTCAACATATTTATTCGGACTTCCGTGGGCTGGCCCCGCCTCTTCGCACCCCAGCTCCGCGTCATCAAAGATCCTATATGTCTTACATATGTTTGTGAAGTGGGTCACCCGACGCCGCGTTCGCCGCGCACGCAAAAGGCCCGCCGTTAGGCGGGCCTTCGGGGTCTGGCGGCGTCGGGTCGCCGTCCTGGATCGCCGTCGGACTCGGCTTGGGCGACGGGAGATCAGTCAGCGGGTGCGTCGGCGATGGCCCGGGCGCGGACCTTGTGCACGTGGTCAGCCATGGCGGCCGCGGCCTGTTCCGGGTCACCGCTCGCCAGCGCGTCGAGCACTGCTTGGTGTTCAGCGATGGCCTGGTCTGCGTCGGTGATGCCCACTCCCCCGAACAGTCGGAACCGCTGGACCTGGCCACCCAGCGCGGCGTAGGCAGCAAGCATGAATTGGTTGCCGGACTGCTCGGCGATCAGCTTATGGAAGCGCTCATCGGCGTCGAGATAGTCCCGGAATTCCACGAAAGACGGGCCTCGAGGAGCAGTCTCCAGGTCCTTCACAGCCTCCCGCAGATCCGCCAAACCCTCCGGAGTGATCCGGCTGCACGCCAAGCGGGCATTCACGGGCTCAATCGCGAGCCTGGCCTCCATGAGTTCGGCAAAATCCTCGCGCGTGAAAACCGGGGCCACCCTGTACCCCTTGAGGGCAACCCGGCGGACCATGCCTGTGTGCTCCAGCCGCGCCAGTGCCTCGCGCACCGGCGTAGGCGAAACGTCCAATTCCCGCGCCGTCCCGTCGATGCTGACCGCGGCTCCCGGTTCGAGCCGGCCGTCCATGAGCCACGCGAGAAGTTCCTCGTAGACGTGGTCGGCGAGAACCTGGCGGCTGACGGGCCGGCCGGGGCGCGGTCCCGGGAGGAAGCGAGTTTCATAAACAAATCCTATAGGAATGGTCTCTTTGTGGCGGCTTCGGACGCCCTATGCGGCTCTTCGTGGTTGGTGGGGAACTGAGTTCGTGTCGTTGAAGACAAGAGGGCCCGTGGCCCTGTTGGGATGAGTGTGTCTAAGCATTCAACCTGGAACAGGACCACGAGCCTTGATCGAGCCTACCGGGGTGGCGGCCGACGCTGCCACCATCCTCTTCAACCTGCCCGACTACCGCGTCATCTCCACCAGCCTGAGCCCTGGCGGCGGTCGCCGGGTCATTGTCGAAACCGAGCAGCCGCCGGGCTGCCCCACATGTGGGGTGGTTGCCTCACGGCGGAAGGAACGCCGCTTCCAACGGATCCGGGACATTCCCGTCGCCGGTGCCGTGGAGGTCCTCTGGTCCAAGTACCGCTGGTACTGCGAGGAGCCGGCGTGCGGGAGGCTCTCGTTCTTTGAATCCACCGCCCAGGTCCCGGCCGGGCCCGCTCCACCGGCCGGCTCCGGGACCACCTCGTGGACGCGGTCATCCGTTCGGGCCGGGCTGTCTCGGAGACGGCTGCCGCCTTTGCGGTGTCCTGGTGGATGGTCCGGGCGGCGTTGACTGAAGCCTGCGTTATGACGCTGCCTGACGTGGACGAGCTCAGCCCGCGGATGCTGGGCATCGACGAGCACCTCTTCCGGTCCGTGCGCTACTTCCAGGACCCCGAATCCAAGACGTGGACCCGATACGAGCCGTGGATGACCACGATCGTTGACCTGGACACGGGCCAGGTCCTGGGCGTCGTGGACGGCCGGGACCACAGGGGCGTTGGGGACTGGCTCTTCGCCCGGCCGCTGGCATGGCGGCTCGGTGTTCAGGTCGTCGCGATCGACCCTCCGCAGCGTTCCGGAAAGCGCTGCGGATGTGGCTTCCCCGCACCGCCGTCGCGGTCGATCATTTCCACCTGGTCTCCCTGGCCAACCAGGCCGTGACCGAGGCCAGGCAGAACCTCTCCCAACAGGTCAAGGGCCGCCGGGGACGGGCCGTGGACAAGGCCTGGGCGCACCGGATGCTGCTCCTGCGCGCCGGCGATACCCTCACGGAGAAGGCAGCCCACCGGCTGTCAGAAGTGTTCGCGGCCGACGATCCGACCGGCACGCTCCAGGCAGTCTGGCAGGTCAAGGAACAGCTGCGGTTCCTGCTGCGCACCGGCTCCCTGGAGGACGCCGCGACGGCGAAGCAAGAACTCGAGGACCTGGTCAAGGCAGCGGCACGGCCGGAGACGAGCAGGCTCTACCGCACCGTCTGCCGGTGGTGGAAAGAGATCGAGGTCCTCATTGTCACCGGGGCCACGACGGGAAAGGTCGAGGCCAACAACACGGCCATCAAGCAGATCAAGCGCACCGCGCGCGGATACCGGAACCCCAGCAACTACAAATCGATTATCCTCTTGAGAAGTGCCGCCCGGACGGCGGCATGACACTCATCCCAGGGATCTATTTCCCCACGAACCGTGAAGAGCCCCCTATGCGGACTCTGAAGCCTCGCGCGCACGGTTAAACCGCGACGGCGGCACCTTTCGCAGGTGCCGCCGTCGCGGTTTCGGGGGTCTAGTTGGCGTAGAACGGGTAGTCGGTGTACCCCTTGGCGCCTTCACCGTAGAACGTGGACGGATCCGGTTCATTGAGCGGGAGGCCTTCACGCCACCTGCGTGCAAGGTCCGGGTTGGCGATGGCCGGGCGTCCGACCACCACGGCGTCGGCGTGACCGTCGGCCACGAGCGCCAGGGCTTCATCCCGGGTGGTCACTACGCCGAAGCCGGTGTTGACGAGGAAGGTGCCGTTGAAGCGCTCACGCAGGTCCTGGACGAGCTCACCCTTGGGATCATGGTGGAGGATGCTGAGGTAGGCGAGGTTGAGCGAGGCGATGGTGTCCACCAGGACTTCATAGGTGGCGCGGACATCGGCGGGTCTGTCTCGGCGATTCCCTGGACCGAGTGCTCAGGGGAAATCCGGATGCCGACCCGGTTGGCGCCCAAGGCTTCTCCCACCGCGTTGACGGTCTCGATCACAAAGCGTGCACGGTTTTCCGGCGAACCGCCGTAGCTGTCAGTGCGGACGTTGGTGTTGGGTGCCAGGAATTCGTGCAGCAGGTAGCCATTCGCCGAGTGGAGCTCGACGCCGTCGAATCCTGCCTCGACGGCGTTCCGGGAAGCCGTGACGATTTCCTGGATCACCGAGGGAAGTTCATCGGTGCTCAGTTCACGGGGAACCGGGTAGGGCTTCTTGCCGTTCGGCGTGCGCACTTCGCCGTCGATGGCCACGGCACTGGGTGCAACTATCTCGTGACCACCGGTGATGTCCGAGTGGGAAACGCGGCCACCGTGCATAACCTGGGCGAAAATCCGGCCACCCTCGGCATGGACGGCATCCGTCACTTTCTTCCAGCCCGCGATCTGTTCCTCGGTGACGAGGCCAGGCTGCCCCGGGTAGGACTGACCCGCGGGCGTGGGGTACGTGCCCTCGCTGACGATCAGCCCGAGGGAAGCACGCTGCCGATAGTGCTCCGCGACCAGCGGGCCGGGAACGCCTTCGACGCCCGAACGGAGGCGGGTCAGCGGCGCCATGACCAAGCGGTTGGGAATTTCAATCTCGCCGAGAGTCAAAGGGGAAAACAACATGGGCAGTGCCTTTCAAACGGGAACAGGTCCACTGGCGGCAACTGCAGCGCGCCTGCAACTATTCCTGTTGAGACGCGGATCACACGCTCTTAGGGAACGCCCGGGCAGCCTTCGCCCCGCGGATTCACGATGCAGTTGTCGGCGTAGTTGCGCGTGATCGACCTCCAGACGCTCACCTTCTGGAACGGCGACGCAAATTGTCCTGTGCCGGGAATCGGCATGTCAGGACCGCCGTTCACGGAGTAGGTGCCGCGGAAGGTGGTGGTCAAAACAACCCAGTAGTCATCTGTCCCGGCGTAAGCGTGGCTCGTGCGCGTCTTTTCGCCCCATCTTTCTTCAGGAAGTGGACCACCCATAGTTGGCCCCGGCCCGAGCGTCGCACCATCTCCGTAGTCCCATCGATATTCGACCGGTTCTGCCTTTATGACCACCTTTTGCCCGAGCATGTCCACAGTAAAAGCCTGTTCGGAGGCCTCAGCGTAGAAGTTGGTTTCAGCGCCCCTCAGCGTATGAGGAAATGGCTGAATGCCAGATACTGCTGGTGTGATTGGAAGTTGTTCGAATTTCGACTGTATCTGGGCGGCAATTTTCTCGAGCACGTCTGTGGCTTTTCCGAATACAAGCAACGGTCGGGCCGTATGGCAGCCCATGCCGGTGGATCAAGAATCTTGAGCGACTCGAACCAGCGGACTGGCCTCCCGTTCTCCCCCTCCTTACAGTCCGCTGCCGCCGCGAGACACGCTTTGTCAAAATTGTTCTGACCGGGGTCGAGGCATAACAACTCGAACTTGTACTGTTTAGGATCCTCAGGTCCAGCCGCTGGCAAATCCACCCATGCCCCGCTGCCAGAGTCATATCTCCAGACACCAATCCCGCGTTGACCCCAGGAAATATCTGAATCACTCTGTTCAGCACGTGCAATCGACGTGACGAACATACTCCCTGCAACAAGACAAAAGGTCACCAGACTCCATGCTGCAACCCGGACCCGGTCAACCACTAGCTACCCAATCGGTCAACGTTTGAAGCAAACCATTTTCCATCGACGTATTTCGCGATAACCAGGTCACCGAGAACGCCGGATGCCGCAACATTCTGCCCAACGCTCCCGTCAGAGTTATGCAAGGTTCCGGCCGATTGTTGGGACTGTACGGCTACTTGGTACTCCCCGCTAGCCGCTAGGAATTTCGATGTGACAGCCTGAACTTGGATCTTGCTTCCGACAATCCATCGACCGTCGGAGCTCCACTTCTCGATCCCAGGAAAGACCTTGCTGCACATCGCGCACGTAGAACTAGTTACTTCATTGATGGGGCCAATCGGCCGGTCTCAAAACCGTAATTCAGCAGTTCATACCAGTACCTCGCAAACGCCTCCACGCCTTCCTTTGTGTTCGCCTTCGCGGCCTCCGGCAACACGGGAACCGGGACGTTCTCGGCTTTCCCCTTGGCGTCCGCGGGTTTGTAAACAGCCGTCGAGGTCGGAGAGGGAGCACCAGTGACGCTGGCTGAAGCTGAAGCAGAATCTGTAGGCGACGCAGACTGCGGCTGGGTAGTGTTCCCGCACGCAGTCAGCGTCAACGCCGTGCCAAGGCTGACAATCATGAAAAAGCGAGCAGAAACCGAGGTGCGTGGAGTCATGGTTTGCTATCCCCAAATAGTTTTCAAGACTAAACGTTTCCAAAAAGGGTAGCTTAATTGCCCGTCGTGGCGGGAAAGTTATCCACAGGCTCCGGTTCATTACGCACCATCGCTTCACGAGCGCGGCCCAGCACAACCAGCCCACCACAACAAACACAAACCAAAGGCCCGACGACGGGACCGCGGCCAGGCCGCCCATCCGTCGTCGAGGCCTATGGGACCTTGAACTCCTACCTACTTTTGAGCAGGCAGGACCAACTCCCCCGACTTATCCGTCGACAAAGCGAGCGAAGAGATGAACTGCGGTTCGCCGTCGGGCCCGTCCTGGGCCGAGCGGACCATATCCGGGCGCTCGAACTCCAGTCCGGTCACGTGGCATAGCAGCTTGGCGTCGCTCGGGTTGCCGTCGGCGTCGAACATCGGCAGATCGATTCCGTCGTCGGAGCGGCGTAGGTAGTACTTCCCGCGGGTCAACACGGCCAGCGCTGGCGGCAGCACAAGCGCCAGCCCAACGGCGAAGATCGGCGAATATGGCTGCACAGCTGAACCGAAAGCGCCGAAGAACACCGCAATCGAGACAACGGCCGAAACCAACATCGAGATAAAGCCCACCGGGTTGACGGCGTAAAGCATGCCTCGGCGGAATTCGGGAACCTTGGGCGAAATCTTGAGCAAATACTTGTTGATGGCAATATCGGACGCAACGGTAACCACCCATGCCATGGCGCAATTCGCGTAGAACCCAAGGATGGTGTTCAGGAACTCGAACATGTTCGCTTCCATCAGCACCAGCGCAATCACCAGGTTCACCACCACGAACACCATGCGCCCCGGGTAACTCTTGGTGATACGCGTGAAGCTGTTGGTCCACGCGAGCGAGCCGGAGTAGGCATTGGTCACGTTGATCTTGATTTGCGAAATGACCACAAGCACCACGGCCAAGGTCATCGCCAGCCAAGCCGGCATCATTTCCTGGTACACGCCAAGGAATTGATGCACCGGCTCGTTGGCATGCGCGGAGGCGGCTGGATCCAGGGTCGCAATCAGGTAGATGGCAATGAACATGCCACGATCTGCTTGATCGCGCCGAAAATCACCCAGCCCGGCCCCGCCAGGATCACGGCACGCCACCAAGCACCACGGTTCTCGGCGGTCTTGGGAGGCATGAAACGCAAATAGTCAATCTGCTCCGCGATCTGCGCCATGAGCGACAGGCAGACACCCGCGGCCAGCATCACGGAGGCCAGGTTGGTGCCTTCAGCGCCGGATTTGCCCGTGAACGCGAAGAATTCCCCGATGCTGTCCGGGTGCGAAATCACCAAATACCCCACGGGAACCACCATGAGCAGGAGCCACAAAGGAGTGGTCCACACCTGCAACTTGGACAAGGCCTTCATCCCGTAAATCACCAAGGGAATCACAATAAGCGTGGACGCCGCATAACCGAGCCACTGCGGGATGCCCAGCCCAAGTTCCAGGCCTTGAGCCATGATGGAACCCTCAAGCGCGAAGAAGATGAACGTGAACGTCGCGAAAATGACGTTGGTGACCACCGAGCCGTAATAGCCGAATCCGGAACCCCGCGTGATGAGGTCAAGATCAATGTTGTACCGGGCCGCGTAGTAGGCCAAGGGAAATCCGGTGGCGAAAATGACCACGGCCGCCACCACGATTCCGAAAATAGCGTTTACGGTGCCGTACGAAATACCGATGTTCGCGCCGATCGAGAAATCAGCCAAATACGCGATTCCACCGAGCGCACTCGTCGCCACCACACCCGCACCCCATTTGCGGTAGGACCGTGGCGCGAACCTGAGGGTGTAGTCCTCCAGGCTCTCCTTCGCTGCGCTCATCGCATCGGCATTACCAGCCGTGCGGCTCCCGGCGCCTAGCGCCTCGGAAGGTTCGACGACGGCGACCCCCACCGGGGAGCCACCCGCCGTCGAGGGTTCAAGCACTTGCGTTGTCTTCGAATCGTCAGTCATCCCCAAAACTTTCCTCGTCTCGACATGTTTCCCCGATGAACATGGGCTCGACGCTATCGGCGGGATGGAACCACGGAGTCACCACGATGTTTCCGCGCTGTAACTTATCCAGCGAGTTGGACGCCAAGATTGCGGCTCCGGGTTTGTGGACGTCCAACAAAATCGCGGTCCCGTAGGCCTACTACCGTCGTGAAGGAACGCACCATCCCCTGCAAGTAACGGCCGAGGAGCATCATGACCACCCAGCCAAACCCAAGGCGTACGTCCACCTATCCGATTCTGGAAACAGCCCGCGAGCAAGTCCTCGCGAAAGGCGAAGGACTCAGCGAAGCCCAACTGCTCGAGATCCTCGAGCTCCCGGACGATGCCATTCCCGAAGCCCTGCAGCTTGCCCACGAAGTCCGCCTGGAGCACTGCGGCGAGGACGTCGAAGTGGAGGAATCATCTCCATCAAGACCGGAGGATGCCCTGAGGACTGCCATTTCTGCAGCCAGTCGGGATTGTTCGACAGTCCGGTCCGGGGCGTCTGGCTCGACATCCCCGAGCTCGTCAAGGCCGCCAAGGAAACCGCCGCCACCGGGGCCACGGAGTTCTGCATCGTCGCAGCCGTCCGAGGCCCGGACATCAAGCTCATGAACCAGATCAAGTTCGCGATCGACCGCATCAACGCCGAAGTGGACATCAACATCGCGTGCTCGCTCGGCATGCTCAACCAGCGCCAAGTGGACCAACTCGCCGAATGGGGCGTCCACCGCTACAACCACAACCTCGAAACCGCGCGCAGCTACTTCCCCGAAGTCGTCACCACGCACACCTACGAGGAACGCCTCGACACTTGCAACATGGTCAAGGCGGCCGGCATGGAACTGTGCTGCGGCGCCCTGATCGGCATGGGCGAAACCACCGCCCAGCGCGCCGAACTCGCCAGCCAACTTGCGGCCCTCGAACCGCACGAAGTCCCGCTGAACTTCCTCAATCCGCGCCCGGGAACGCCCCTCGAAAACCAAGGAATCATGGACGGCAAGGACGCCCTCCGCGCCATAGCGGCGTTCCGCCTCGCCATGCCGCGGACCGTGCTGCGTTACGCCGGCGGACGGGAACTGACCCTGGGCGACCTCGGCACGCGCGAAGGCCTCATGGGCGGCATCAACGCGGTGATCGTCGGCAACTACCTCACCACACTCGGCCGACCCGCCGACGCAGACCTCAACCTCCTCGTGGAACTGAACATGCCCATCAAGGAACTCCAGAAGTCGCTGTGAACACTGTTGAGACGGCAGGCTTCTGCGGGCACTGCGGCGGACCCGCCACGCAAGCCGGGCCAGCCGCACAGGGCGACCCGGCAACGCAAGGTGAGCGCCCGACGTCGGACGCCCACCTGGGCTGCCAGCAGCGCCTCGCGATGGAGCCTCCCCGCTATTGCGCTGTCTGCCGGCGCCGCATGAAAGTCCAGGTCACGCCGCTCGGCTGGACCGCTGAATGTTCGCGCCACGGCCGGGTTACGCCATGAGCGTCATCCAGCGTGACCGGGCAAGCCTCTGGCATCCCTACGCTCCGGCGTCGGGGACGCTGCCGTTGTGGGAAGTCGAAGACGCCGACGGCGTGACGCTGCGGCTCCGCGACGAAACCGGCCAACGCCACGAGGTGCTCGATGCCATGTCCTCCTGGTGGTCGGTCATCCACGGGTACCGGAATCCCGTCCTGGATGCCGCCGCGAAGCGCCAACTAGCTACGTTCAGCCACGTGATGTTCGGCGGCCTCACCCATGAACCCGCCGTCGAATTGGCCGAACGGCTGGTCGCCATGGCCCCTTCCGCGGCGGATCGGCCGAGGTTGGAGCGGGTTTTCCTGGCGGATTCTGGATCGGTGTCCGTGGAGGTGGCGCTCAAGCTCGCGGTACAGTTCCAGACTGCGTCGGGGTTCCCCAAGAGGCAACGCTTCCTCAGCATCCGCGGCGGTTACCATGGCGACACCTTCGCGGCGATGGGCGTCTGCGACCCCGTCGACGGCATGCACTCGGCCTTCCCCGGGCTGCTCGGAGCCAATGTGTTCGCCGCGAGGCCACCCGCCGCTGGCGCGCCGCCCGAGGAAATCGCGGAATGGCAGGCGCACACAGAAGCCCTCGCCCAAGAACACGCCAACGAACTGGCCGCGATCATCGTGGAACCCGTGCTTCAAGGCGCCGGCGGCATGTTCGTTTACGCCGCCGCATGCCTGCGCATCCTCCGCGACATCGCCGATCGGCACGGGATCCTCCTGATCCTCGACGAGATCGCAACGGGCTTCGGCCGCACGGGCGAGCTCTTCGCCGCACAGCACGCAGGCGTGGTTCCAGACATCATGTGCGTCGGCAAAGCCCTCACGGGCGGTTACCTCACGCTCGCGGCGATGCTCTGCACGGGCGAAGTGGCGGCCCGCGTTTCGAACGGCGGTGCCGGCGCCTTGCTGCACGGACCCACGTTCATGGGCAATCCGCTCGCGTGTTCCGTGGCCAATGCGAGCCTGGGAATTCTCGACGGCGGCGGGTGGCGCAGCGATGTGGCCCGGATCGGCTCGGGCCTGGCGGCCGGCCTCGAAGCTGCAAATGCGTTCGACGCCGTCAAGGACGTCCGCACCATCGGCGCCGTGGCGTCATCGAGTTGAACACGGAAGTGGACGTCGCCGCAGTGACGAGTGCCGCCGTCGGGCATGGGGTGTGGGTGCGGCCGTTCCGGAACCTTGTTTACGCGATGCCGCCCTACATCAGCACCGCCGAGGAGATCCGGCGAATTGCAGAGGGTATGGTGGCGGCCGTGGCCGAGGTCCACGGGCCATGAGCAGGTCAATGACCGCGTGGTTGGAACAGCAGGCCGCGGTCCGCGAGCGCCGCGGCCTCGTCCGTTCGCCCGTGACGCGCCTCGGTCCGGACGCTGCGGTGGACCTGGCGAGCAACGACTATCTTGGACTCGCGACGGACCCGAGGCTGGCAGAGGCCGCCCGCGAAGCGATTGGCCGTTGGGGAACCGGTGCCACGTCCTCGCGGCTGGTTGCCGGTACCACGGCGCTGCACCTCGAGCTCGAATCCGAGCTCGCGAGCCTCACCGGCATGGAATCGGCGTTGGTCTTCTCTTCCGGGTACTTGGCGAATCTGGGCATCACGACTGCGCTCGGCGGCCCCGGGCCCTCATCGTGGCCGACGAGCATTGCCATGCTTCGCTGATTGACGGTTTCCGCTTGAGCCGGTCGAGGGTGGAAACGGTCCCGCACAACGACCTCAGCGCTACCGAGCACTGTCTGCGGACCCGTACCGAGCCCAGGGCCCTGATCGCCGTCGAGTCCATCTACAGTGTCTTCGGCGATGCCGCCCCGCTCCCCCGGCTGTTGGCGCTGGCCGAAGAGCACGACGCGATGCTCATCGTGGACGAAGCCCATAGCCTCGGCGTTTCGGGCCGTGGCGCGTTCGAGGCCACGGCGCAGTGGCCGGAACGGATCTCTCGGGCCACCCCAACGTGGTGCTGACTGCGACCCTTTCCAAGTCGCTCGGCAGCCAAGGGGGTGCCGTGCTTGGCAGCGCGCTGCTCCGCGAGCACCTCGTCAACCGGGCCCGCAGCTTCATCTTCGATACCGGGCTCGCACCGTCGTCCGCGGCGGCTGCGCTGGCCGCCGTCGGGATCATCCGCACTGAACCGTGGCGTGCGGCGGCAGTTCACCACAACGCCGCCAGCCTCAGCGCCGGACTGGCGACGGTGCAACGTGAGCCGGGCATCGCCGTCGTGCCCGTTGGCGCGCCGCTTCAGACGGCAGGTGCCGTTCTGTCCGTTCCCATGCCCTCCGCTGCGGCCGCACTTGCGGCGAGCCAGGCGGCGCACGGGGCGGGTGTCCGCGTCGGCTGCTTCCGGCCGCCCTCGGTGCCCGACGGCGTCTCGCGCCTCAGGCTGACGGCCCGCGCCACCCTCACTCCCAGCGACATCGACTACGCGTGCGCAACGTTGCGCCGCATCCTGGAGGAAATGCCATGAAACTGCCACCCATAGTGCTGGTCACCGGAACGGACACCGGCGTCGGCAAGACCGTCACGACGGCGGCGCTTGCGTCCGCGCTGCAGGCGGACGGTCGCTCGGTGGCCGTGTACAAGCCGTGCCAGAGCGGCGCCGTGACGGGCGACTCCGATTGCGCCGAAATCACCCGCTTGGCCGGACCGCTCACAGCCGAGGCCGGCGTCGTGCTCCAAGAACCCCTCGCCCCGGTGCCCGCGGCCGCGCTGGACGGCGTCACGCTGCCTCAGCTTGCGGCATATGCCGCGCGCGTCCGCGAACTTGCCGGCACGCATGACTATGTTCTCGTGGAGGGTTCCGGCGGTCTCCTCGTGGAGTTGGACCCGACGGCGGCACGCTGGCGGATCTGGGCAGCCGCCTTGCCAGTGACGCGACTTTTGTGGTGGTTGCCCGCCCCGCGTTGGGAACCCTGAACCACACGGCGCTGACGCTCGAAGCCCTGGAACGCAGGGATTTGGCTGTGCATGGAGTGATTCTGGGAACCTGGCCGGACGACCCAGGCGTGCTGGAACACGGCAACCGGGCGGCGCTCGGCACGTTGCGGCCGCTTCTTGGGGTGCTCCCCGAGCGCGCCGCGGACCTCCCACCCGTGACGTTCCGGGCGGCGAGTGCGCACTGGCTGAGCGGGGCTTGGTCATGAACACCACTACTGCCGGCGCCCAGACGTGCCCGTATCTGGTGCTGCGGGAGCCCGCGGCTGTGCGGGAAGTCCTGCACCGGCCGGAAGACTTCAGCCCGGCAAATGCCCTCATCGCTGTGACACCTTTGTCCGGACCGTCGTTGCGGGTCCTGCAGCGCGCCCGCTTCGCGCTGCCGCCGGTGCTGGCCAGCAATGACACGGCTTCCCATGCTGGCATTCGCAAGGTGGTGGCCGGGTTCTTTACCCGGCAACGGTGGGTGCTTTTGAGCCGCGCATCCGCGGCATCGCTCGGGATGCCGCTGCCGCCGCTGTTGGCCTGCTGGAAACGGGTGGGCAAGTGGATCTGGTGCAGGCCGTGGCAGCGTACCCGCCGGCGATCGTGATGTTCGAGCTTCTGGACTCCCTGTCCGTGATCTTCCGGAGCTAAAAGCCTGGAGCCTGGACTCGCTCGAGCTGTTCTGGGGCTGGCCGGATCCCGAGAGGCAACTGGAACTGGCGCACAGCGCGGCCGGGTTCTACAGCTGGCTGCGGGAACTCGTCCTCGAAGCCGTGGCATCCCCCGGACGCAATCTCTTCCGCTCCTTGGCGGAACACGGCCTCAGCACGCCAGAGATCTGTTCCCTCGGCTACTTCCTGCTCATCGCAGGGCAGGAAACCACCACTCAACTCATCAGCACGGCGCTATTCCGGCTTGCCGAGGGATCAGTGGGCTTTGACTGGAAAGACGCGGCCTCCGGAACCACTGCACGGGACCTCATCCGGCACGTCCTGGCTACGGAATCCTCCGTTCCCACATGGCGCCGGGTTGCCGCCCAGGACACAGTGCTCGACGGCCAGCGCGTCCCCGCCGGCGCCGAAATCCTCCTGGAACTCACAGGCAACCACGAGTCATCCGGGCGGGCTTCGGCGGCCCACGAGCAGGGTCCCACGGCCTACGGGCTGGCCTTCGGCTCAGGGATTCACCGTTGCCTTGGTGCGAAGCTCGCGGAACTGGAGGCCGCCGTCGTCGTGCAGGAAACCGCGGCAGCGCTGCATGGCGTCCGTTTGGCAGAGCCGAACCCCGAGTGGCTGCGCCTGCTGTCCTTCCAAGCTCCGCGGACGGTCAGCGTCGGGATTTGAGGAAGTCGGTGGCTTCGTTCACTGCCGGCGCATCGGGGTGGATGCTGCGGGTTTCCGATCGCTGGTTCCGGGTGCGAACCCAATCGCCGGGGTGCAGTTTCGGCAAGATTTTGGCGATGGCCAACGCGCCATACATCAACGTATTAATCGCGACGAAGGTCGCCAAGACGGCAAACCAATCGGAATGCAGAATTCCCTCAGGAAACAAAATTCCGGTGGGAAGGGAGGCGGAAATAGCCATGATTACCCTGCCTTCGATGGTTCGCCGGTTGGTGAATGGTTGAGGTGTTTCCATTTGGCTTGCTTGCCAAGGGAAATGTCGATGATTCCCTTGACATACACCACGTTGAGGAACATGTCGAAGAACAACTCCGGAAAGAGCGTGACTGCCAAGAGGCGTGCCCGCCAGCCACCCTTCCACACGGTGACGACGCGTTCGATGGAGAAGACGACGCCGATTCCCAGCCAGAACGGGAACCAGACCCAGTTGTCCAGGGACAAAACCATCAAGAGGATCAGCAGGAGGTAGGCGCTGAGGGCAATCACTCCGTAGCCAATGCCGAACTGCTGCGCCCAGTAGCGGAGCCCCTGGGGTGTGGCCCCGTAAGCCCCAAGGTTTTCCAGGGCACCCCGCTGCCAACGGAGTCGTTGCGCCCACAAGGTGCGGAAATTCGGCATCAACTCGGTGACCACAGTGCATTGCATGGGGGAAATCATGAGGCCGCCCAGGGATTTCAAGGCAATCGTGAGCTCATTGTCCTCGGTCAACGATGCCGTGTCGTAAACGTCTCCCCGAATTCCCGGGATCGATTCGCCCCGGCTCTGGGCAACAGTGCGCAAGGCACGGGGACGGAAAAGCGAGGCCGTCCCGGTCAGCACAAAAACGCGGCCACGCCGTCGTCCGATTTCCCGGGAATACCGGATATATTCGTTGCGCTGGAATTGGCCGACAATTCCGTGTCCCTCTTCCCGTAGAAAAGACCACCTACAGCCATCAGTGCCCGGTCATTGCTCATCCGCGCAACCGCGACTTCCAGGAATCCATCGTCAAGGCGGGTGTCGGCATCCATGACCATGACGACGTCGTTATCGCCTTGGCCTGGTAGCAGCCACTTGAGCGCCTGGTTGAGTGCGCCGGCCTTCTTCTTCGTGTTGTCCACCGATTCGAAGACCTCAACCCCGGCCTCGCGGGCAAGCGCAATAGTTGCATCCGTGCAGTTGTCGGCAACCGCAACCACGCGGTCCGGGCGGTGCGATTGGGACAAAAGCGAAGCGATGGTGGCGGGCAGCGAGGCTTCTTCATTGTGCGCAGGGATCAAGACGGTCACCGTGACCGGGCCAGCATACACACCGCGGGTTTCGGCCATGACGATCTTTGGCGCCAGCGGTGTCCGGGGATGCGCGGAGCGGCGTGATCTGTTGGCAATGCGCTGCTCCAGCACAGCCACGCCAGCGGATAGCAGAAGGGCAAAGGCTATGGCCACGAGAATCACGCGGGGCTGCGGCGCCACTGAATCGTAGAGAATCCTCCAGACACCCAGGACAATCCCCTCAGCCCGCGATTCGACCGCTGAATTCCCCGTCGAGGCAATAGCGAACCACAAGAGGGCCGCTGCACCGCCGACTGTAACCGCGATCACAATGCCGACCATGCGCTGAAATATCCCTCGACCCACCGGCGAATGCTATCAGTCGTTCGCGGCGCGAGGCCGACGCTCGCTCACATCATGGGCTTTTCCGGCCGACCCTCGCTCACAAACAAGCCCTTTCCGGCCAACGCCCGCTCACAAACAAGCCCTTTCCGGCCAACGCCCGCTCACATCATGTGATCGAGGGTTCTAGTTTTGGGCGCCATACGTGAGCGAGCGTCCGGGGAAAAACCCACATACGTGAGCGAGCGTTGGAGGGGTGCTGCGTAGACTGAGGATATGGGCGAGAGCCGCGACCTGCTGACGCCTGAGCAACGCAGCCTGAACATGTCCAAGATCCGGGGCAAGAACACCAAGCCCGAGCTCTTGGTCCGTCGGCTACTGCATGCCAAGGGTTACCGCTACCGGCTCCATGGCCGGGCTGCGGGCGGGAAATTGCCAGGCAGCCCGGATCTCGTGTTTGCCGGCCGGCGCAAGGTGATTTTCGTGAACGGATGCTTCTGGCACTTCCACGATTGCAAGGCAGGCCAGCACTCACCGACCGGCAACGCGGATTTCTGGGCAGCCAAGCGCAACCGCACCCGGGAGCGCGACGCCGGACAGCGCGAATTGCTGAGGGCCTCGGGATGGGAGGTTCTCACCGTGTGGGAATGCGAACTGCGGGACCGTTCGGCTTTGGAGAGTCAGCTCACGCAGTTCCTCGACGGCGGCCGAACAGGAAGTAGCTCAGCGGCCCGAAGAAATTGATGAAGCTTGCAGCCCGCCAAACAGCTTTGTTCCCCCTGATCTGGGCCGCGGGGGTCTTGGAAATGCTACGCTGTGCCGCGATGAGCAACGCCATCTGTCCCGCACCCATCACAAGCACGCCTACCCGCTGCCCCGGAGTCATGTCCTTCCAGGACTTCTTCTTTTTCTTGCCGTGCATGATGCCTCCATCTGCAGTGACTTGCCCTCTCAGGCTAGTCTGCCGGCCGCCCGGACGGAACAGGACGGAACAGGACGGAACCGGATGCCCCTCATAGCCGAGCCTGGCGCACCACTTCGCCCCAGGACTGCTGGGCCAGGTCCGTGACGGCGGCAAGGATCTCCGCCGGTGGCCGCGACAAGTCCAGCGGGTACTCCACAATGTCGATATCCGTGTTGAGGATCCGTCGCAGCTTCATCTCGCCCTTGCCCGCGTAGACCAGCCACGCCGTGGGCACTTGCAACGCCGTGCAGTAGGCCAGGAGTTGATAGTGGTCCGCGTTGAGCGATGCCCCGGAATCGGTGGCCGAGGCGTATTTCGAGTCGTACACCACCACGGGCCGGCCACCCAGGAAATGCACGGCGTCGGGGCGCACGGTGAGCCGGTCCGAATCCCGCACAGCTTCGTTGAGGGTGGCGCCGTATTGAAGCCGCATTTCACCCGGATGTGCCCGCATGGCCGCCCGCAAAGCCACACCCACGAATTCCTCAAACACAGTGGACATGTCCACTACAAACGAGGCGGTCTGCTGCTTCCCCTCGCCCGCTTCCGCAGAGGCATTCCGCAGGATGAGCTCGGCCAAGCGGAGGACAGGGTGGTAGCGGAGGTTCATCCGGTTGGCCTGCCACTTCGGCAGCGGCGCTCCGGACTGCAGCCGCGTGACGGCGTCGAGCTTTCCCTTGAGCTGCCGCAAGCGGCTCAGGACGTTTTGCCGCACGCCGGGAACCTTGCCCATCCGCTCAAGGGCGGCACGGAGAATGCGGTTCTCGGCAATGTCCTCGGTGAATTCGTCGTAGGAGACTTCCAGCGGTACCAGCATTCCGGGGCGCCGGGAGATCTGGTCCGAGATCCGGATACGGCCCTTGACCGTCCGGAGCGACTCGTCCACAGTGAGATAGCCCTGCAGCGGACCTCGGCTGAGCGCCCGCTCCGCCAACTGGGCGAGGGACTCGGCCAGGGCGCTCCACAGGTCCTTGTGCTCGACGGCGGCCACGGAATCCTCGCGGAATCCTTGGTCCCCGGCGTAGCTGAGGAGGAAGAGGAGCCGACTCAAGCCAAGGCGGTCCTTGGGCCGTACCTCGATTTGGACGGTGGGCGTCCGCACCGACCCCACCTTGCCCACAGGCTCGATGCGGTAGAGTCCCATCCCCATCGGCGAGGCCTTCGCGAGCCCGCTCGAGTTGAGCAGGGCGGCCGTGTCCGGATCAAGCTTGTCCACGATGCCACCGGAGAGCTCGTCCATGACGATGTGCCGCACAGCCGGTGCCTTGGTTGACGCGCGGACCGCAGGCTTTCCGATGCCCGGGGGCGGGCCGGCCGCGGTGGCGCGGTCTTAGCGGACCGCAAGTCGACCCAACAACTGCTCCAGCCCGAAGCGCTCCTCCAGCTGGGCCCGGTTCAACTGACCGTGGTAGTGCTCTTCCAGGAGTGGCATGAGTTCGTACTTCCAGATCCGGCGCAGCCCTGCGGGGTTCTGGGCCGCGTTCTTCATGAAGTAGGAGGGACCGATCATCAGGTCCCGGTCCCAATCGTCGATGGAGTCGTTCAAGGCGTCAAGCAGGTCCGCGTTGAGGGTGTCCAGGCCGCGGGCCGCGAGGAACCGCCGGAGCGAACCGCGGATCGGTTCCACCTTCGGATGCAACTCCACGAATGCGAAGCGGCGGCGGATGGCCGCGTCCATCATGGCGATGGAGCGGTCCGCCGTGTTCATGGTGCCGATGATGTAGAGGTTGTCCGGCAGGCTGAACGGTTCGTTGGGGCTGTACTGGAGGTAGATGCGGTCGTCACGGTATTCCAACAGGAAGTACAACTCACCGAACACTTTCGCCAGGTTGGCCCGGTTCATCTCGTCGATGATGAGGAAGTACGGCTTGTTGGAGTTCCCGGGCTTCGCGGCTTCTTCCGCGAGTCGACGCAACGGTCCGGCCACCAGCTTGAAAGAAACCTGGCCGTCGTCGGTCTTGTCCGGCCGGTACCCCTCGAAGAAGTCCTCATACGCATAAGACGGGTGGAACTGCACCAGCTTGACGCGCTCATCGGTGCTGTCGCCCGCGAGCTCGGCCGCCAAGTGCTTGGCGAGGTAGGTCTTTCCCGTTCCCGGAGGGCCGTAGAGCACCAATTGGCGGTTCTCCTCCAGGAGTTCGGCGATCTCCTTGAGCGGATCGAGCTCCATGTGAAGGGACGCTGCGAACTCTTCCGTGAGGGGGCGGAACCCTTCAATCACGGGCTCGACGACGGCGTCCGGGGCGGCGGTTTCCTCGCCGTCGGACTCCGCTTCGGCCGGCAGGAGGGACTGCAGCGACTGGATGACCCTTGTAACGTCCACGACGATCCCCGACGTAGAGAGCTGGCGCTGGACGTGCCGCGGAGCCTCGGCAATCGGGTGGGTCTCATCGAACCAACGCACCTTGCGGCGGAGCCGACGGTTGTCCTCATTGTGTTCCGGCTCGCCCAGGACCACGCCGATCCTGATGGCCCCGGAATTCTGGAACAGCGCGAGGTCGCCGGGCTTCATCACGGTCAGGAACGCGAAAACGGCAGTCTTGGTGTCCTCCCGCTCCACGTAGCCGAGGTGCTTGTAGTCCTCGTCCACGGCGTGCTGGACCACCCCGGCAGTCACCCCGGGAGTGAGTTCGCGGAGGTGTTCGACGTCGAGCGTCGCCTTTTCCTCGTCCCGCCACGCGGCGAGGAGCTCGGCGGAGTCCTGGTGCGTGCGCAGCAGCCACGCCCGGCGGCCAGGATCTCCCACTTTGCGCCACTGGCTGACGAGCTGGCGATCATACCAATCGATGCGCTGGCCGGCCTGTTCGTCCAGGTGAAGCCGGATGCGGTGGACGTCCGCGGTGATGTCGGCTTCCGTTTCGCCGTGGGCACCGCCAACCAGCGAGGCGAAGGCGTCCCGGATTTCGCGCCGCTCAACGTCCGCGACCACGGGCTCGAAGTAACTGGGCCACGCCAAGTATTCGATGCTGCGGCGGATGGCCGGCTGGTCCTCGGGGCTGCCGCCGCGAGTTCGTGGAATTTCAACGGGTCCTTGAGGGCTTTGTTGATGCTCGCGTTGGACTGGCCATCGACGTGCGCCACGAACCGGCACAACCAGGTCAGGTGGTCCCAGATCGTCCAGTTGAACTCAGCAGTCCTGTCACGGATGACGCCGTGATCGGTCATCCCTTGGTACAGCTCCTTGGGGAGCTCGAGCTCGGGATCGAGCCAGGACGCGGCTTCAGCGACGCGGGCGCGCTTCACCTTGAGCGATTTGACCTCGTGCGCCAGGGGCAGGGACTGCAGGAAGAGAAGCTCGACGGCGAGCAACTTGGCCTCGCGGGAAGCCCTTCCAGGTTCTGGCGCAGGTTGGTCATCATGGGCGCCTTGGCATCTCCGACGCCGCGTTCCAGGCGCTCCAGGAGCTCGCCGGCGGCGTCCACCGTCCAAGTGCGGGTACTGGCGTCGAGCGCCGAAGCCTTGCCTTGAAGCCCCGGGCCCAGCACGAACCACGCCGCATCTTCGATCTCCTTGGAGATACCGGGGCACGGGTCAGTGGGGTTTTGGTGGAGGGAGTCACCATGCCAACTTACATGGTTTCTCTTGGTGCTGGCATCAGGAAAGCCGGCACCCCCGCCACAGGCGTCCCGCCTCTCATGTTCTGCCACATGCGTCCCACAACGTGCTTCCCGCCGCATGCGCCCGGGCCGATGCGCCCGGGAAGTTCAGTGCATCCCGAAGCGATAGCCGGCAGGCACCGGCTCCCCGGGACACACTTCCTGCCACAGCTCGGCGATCCCGTCCTCGCCTTCCCGGATGTCCGGTATTTCGACGCCGTCCCGCAGCATCGCTGCTGCCTCCCGGCCTTGGCCGACACCCGCGAGGGCGAGCGCCGTCAGGAAACGGACGCGTCCGACGTCGGACATTCCGTCAGGTGCCTCGCTCGCCAGGGCGAGTGCTTGGGCGGGGTCTCCGTGCCGGATGCTGAGGGTCATGGCTTCGCTGAGCAAGGGGAGATTGGACGGTTCCAGCCGGCTCGCGGCGGCAAGTTCCGCCAAGCCGTTGTCAGTCTTGTTGGTGGCGAGCAGCGCGAGGGCCCGGCCCCTTGTGGCGAGGACCTTGGAACGGAGCGAGAGGTCCTCGGCAATCAGCGCGGCGCCGTATCCGGCGATCGCACCGCCAAGATCCTGGCGGGCGTGCTTCATGGTGGCCAGGTGGAACTGTGCCTCGGCTCCGCCATCCTTGGCCAGCAGCTCTTCCCAGTCGTCCCCAGCCACGAAGGTCCCGGCGCCCAGGAAACTCGCTCCATCCAGCAGGCTGTGCCAGGGGCCCGTTTCCTCGATGGCCTCAGGGGTTGCGTCGTCCGCGAAGGGAGTACCGACTTCGTCCAGCCATTTGCGGCCCGAGTGTCGCCGTCGGGCACTTTCCAAAGCACCCCAAGCACTGCCGCGGACCAGCATCTCGTCCGGAGGCAGGGCATAGTTCCGCGCGGCTTCGGCAAGGGCGACTTCGAGCTCCGCGTCCGGGACGAGGTCTTCGAGCCGGGCGCTGGCGTGGGTCACGGCCGCATCCCAATCCTGGCCGTGGGAGGTTGCGGGATCCAGCTTCGCGTTGCCGTAGGCCTCTACCCAACTCCACTCGGCGCCGGCAGGCATGGACAGGTGCTCGAACTGGGTCTGCGCGAGCCCGGCTTGGATCTCCGCGTAGGGCCAGCCCCTGGGCTGAGCCATTCCTGCCAGCGCTTCCCGCCGTCGCCCTGGCCCCAGACGAAGAGCTTCTTCCCCCGCAGGAGGCTGGTGGACAGCATGGCCAGGCCGTCGCCGTCGTGGTCTACTGCGGTAATCCAGTGCCGGTGCCCGGGCTGGATGTCGAAGAAGAAGTCCGCGGCGTGCGGGCTGTTGACCAGCCAGGTGGCGTCCATGCCTTGGTGTTCCGTGGGCCGGACGCGGGCGATGTCGGTGGTGTAATCGCTACCGAAAGCCTCGGAGGCGGCGCGATCACGCGCGTTTCCGCCGTCTCGGGAACCGCGGCGTTGCTCCACCAGTACATGGGACCTCGTGGTCACGCGGGTTCCTGATCCGGACCGCTGTGAGGAGGACGTCCGAGTCCTCCGGAAGCCACATGTCCACTTGGAAGACCACTTCGCGGAGGCGTTCGAACTCCCACATGCGCAGAATGTCGTGGCCATCGGGGGACTTGACGATCGCCGTGTGCAGCGGATCGCACGTGGTGGGCGAGTGCCCGCGCGTGCCGATGTTCCATTCGAGCCCGCCGGCGAACCACGCCTTACGTAGGGCGATGTTGGCGAACTGCAGCGTCCCATGGGTGTGGAGGAGCTGCTTTCCCGAGGCCTTGTCGAAGAGCTCCCAGAGCCGGCCGCCCAAGGTGGGGAGGACAACGGCACGCAGCTTGTTGTTCTCGAGCACGACGGCGGGCACCTCGTGGGCAGTCCGCTCGCGGGAGTAGCCGTCCTGCATCAGGTACGGGAACATGTTCGGCACCTGGCCGTAGCGGGCCGCCGCCCGCAGCTCCTCCGGGACGCCGTCGCCGATTCTGTACGGCTGGTCCAACTCAGCCATGACCACCGGCAGCGGGCTATTGGGACCCAACTCCGCCATGTTCAGGGTGATGGTGGAGAAGCTCAGGTTTTGCATCTTTATGACTCCTGGGGGCTATTTTCGATCGCAAGACTTCACTCATCTTTGACCCAAGTCGCCGCTGTGTAAAGGGAGCCACCCAACTAGCTCGCATTTGATGTCGTTTTGAGGGCCCAAAACGACATCAACTGCCAGTCAGTTGGGAATGTCAGCGGGAGGCGGCGCGGGCGGCCCTCACCAGGTCCCGGTTGGTGACCATGTACGCCGTCGGGTCTGCTTCGCCGGGTGTGCCGAAGGAGTCCCCACGGTCCTTCCGCGTGGAAACCGTGGCCTTGGCGGACAAATGGACCGCGCTCAATCCTGCGGCGTGCAGGGCGGGGATATCGTCCAAGACGAGTCCGCCGCCAGCCATGACCTCAAGCCGCCCCACCGCCCGCTGGACCATGCGCTCGAGGGTCTCGATCCCCGCTCCCACCGTCGCGGCGCCCCCGGAGCTGAGCACCCGCGTGAAACCAAGTTCCACGAGTTGCTCGACGGCGGCCGCCGGGTCCGGGGTCTGGTCGATGGCCCGGTGGAAGGTCAGCTGGGCGTTGGGGTTGGTCTCTAGAGCCGCGTCGGCGAGCTTTCGCGTGGCTTGGACGTCGATGTCACCGGCGGCCGTGAGGACTCCGATCACCACGCCGTGGGCCCCTTGCTTGAGCAGGAACCGGATCTCGCGTTCCATGGTGTCCAAGTCCGCGTCGGAGTACAGGAAGTCTCCTGGCCGGCTGCGGATCAGCGGGTGGATCTCCAGCCGTCCGTCGGCAGCTTCCTGCGCGGCTTCCATCAGCCCTTGGCTCGGAGTCAGTCCCCGAGCTCCAAGGCGCTGCAAAGTTCAATCCGGTCCGCGCCTTCTTCAGCGGCAACGGCAGCGCCCTGGGCACCGACGGCGACGATCTCGAGTTTCATGGGAAAACTCTAACGGCCACCGCAGTGCCCAGGGCGCTGCTGCAATGCTTCGCTAGGCCCGATAGGGCTCCAGCTGCTCCTTCTGTTCGGGAGTGAGCCTGCGGACACGGCCGGTGGACTCGTCGACGAACGCCAGATGGGTACTCGCGTTGACGCAATCCTGGCCCGTCACGGGATCTTTGATGACGTAGTGAAGGTCAAAACTTGCCCCCTTCACGGCCCCTACCCAGATCTCAACCAGTGCGGGAATGTTCCGATACTCCAAGGTCCGGACGTACCGGACCTTGTGCTCCACTACGAGGATCATGACCCCGTCCTCAACGGAGTCGAAAACAGAGACCGGTGGTTCCACTCCGGGAGTCCGGCACCGCGCGGCGGACCGAAGGCCGCGATGCGGGCCTCTTCGAGCATGCGCACGATCTGGACGTTGTTGATGTGCCCGTACGCGTCCATGTCTCCCCAACGCATGGGTACTTGGACCGTAATTCGCTCGCTCAGCTGTGCACCGCCGTCGAGTCATCCACAACGGTTTCCTCGGCATCCTCACCGGCGAACTGCGACATGTAGAGGCGGTAGTACGCACCCTGCAATGCGAGCAATTGGTTGTGGTTGCCCTGCTCCACGATGCTGCCGTTTTCCATCACCAGGATGGTGTCGGCGTCGCGGATGGTGGACAAACGGTGGGCGATGACAAAGCTGGTGCGATCCGTGCGGAGGGCCGCCATGGCCTTCTGCAACAGCAGCTCCGTACGGGTGTCCACGGAGCTTGTGGCCTCGTCCAGGATCAACAGCGAAGGATCGGAAACGAAGGCCCTCGCGATGGTGATCAGCTGCTTCTCGCCCGCACTGACGTTGTTGCCTTCCTCGTCGATGATGGTCTGGTACCCATCCGGCAAGGCGCGTACGAAACGATCCACGTAGGTGGCCTTGGCCGCCTCCATGATCTGCTCCTCGGTGGCGTCGAGCTTGCCGTACTTGATGTTGTCGTAGATGGTCCCGCCGAACAGCCAAGCGTCCTGCAGCACCATGCCCACCTTGGAGCGAAGCTCGGAACGGCTCAGCTCCTTGATGTCCACCCCGTCCAAGGTGATACGGCCCGCATTGAGCTCGTAGAACCGCATGACGAGGTTGACGAGGGTGGTCTTGCCCGCGCCTGTGGGTCCGACAATCGCGACGGTGTGTCCGGGCTCCGCACTGAGGGAAAGGTTCTCGATGAGCGGCTTGTCGGCCACGTAGCTGAAGGAGACGTTCTCGAACTCGACGTGGCCGTCCGTGCGCGGGGGCAGGTGACGGGCCGCGTTCTCCGGCATTTCCTCGTCTGCATCCAAGAACTCGAAAACGCGCTCAGCAGAGGCCACACCGGACTGGAGCATGTTGGCCATGCCGGCGATCTGGCCAAGCGGCTGGGTGAATTCACGCGAGTACTGGATGAACGCCGTGGCGTCGCCAAGGCTCATGGACCCGGAGGCCACACGCAAACCACCGACGACGGCGATGCCCACGTAGCTCAGGTAGGACACGAAGTTCATGGCCGGGAAGATGATGCCGGAAACGAACTGTGCCCCGAACGAGGCCTTGTACAGGGCTTCGTTGCGTTCGTCGAAGCGCTCCAGCATGTCCGCGTCGCGCCCGAAGACCTTGACCAGCTCGTGGCCGGAGAACGATTCCTCGATCTGGCCGTTGAGAGAGCCGGTGTTCTTCCATTGGGCGGCGAAGAGCTTCTGGCTGCGCGAGCCGATCACGCCGGCAAGGACGCCGGAGAGCGGCAAGGCAACCAGCGCAATGAGGGCCAGCTGCCAGGACACGATGAACATCATGATGGTGATGCCGAAAACCGTCAGCACCGAGCTGACCAGCTGGGCGAACGCCTGCTGCAGCCCTTGCTGGACGTTGTCGACGTCGTTGGTCACGCGGGAGAGGATGTCGCCGCGCTGGCGGGTGTCGAAGTAGTTCAGGGGCAAGCGGTTGAGCTTGGCCTGGACGTCATTGCGGAGCCGGTTGATGACTTTCATGACGATCTTGTTCAGGATGTAGCCCTGGGCCCACAGGAAGATGTTGGCCACGAAGTACATCAAGAGCACGATCGAGATCAGGAACGTGAGCTTGGAGAAGTTGATCCCGTTGGTGAGCTCCATCTTGGAGACCATGTCCGCGAAGTTGTTCTGGCCGGCTTGGCGGAGTCCTTCGGCGAAGGCGGCCTGGCTCACGCCGGGAGGCAATTGCTTGCCCATGACGCCGCCGAAGATGACGTCCATGGCGCTGCCGAGGATCTTCGGGGCGATGACGTTCAGGACGACCGAGACCACCACGAGGCCGATGACGAAGACGACTCCGGCAGCCTCCGGCTTGAGCAGCCCGAGGAGCCGCTTGGCCGACGGTCCGAAGGCCTTTGCCTTCTTGGCCGGCAGGTTGCCGAACATGCCGCCGTCGGCTTCGCCCGGGGTGTATTCGGTTTCCTCGATGTCGTCATCGTCCACCGCCGTTACGGCACCGGCGGCGTCCGCATCCTTCACTTCCGCAGCGTCGCGCGCGGCCTTCGCTGCTTCGGCCTTCGCGGCCCAGCCGCGCTTTTGCTGATTCTGTTCGCTCATGCCACTTCCTCCGCGCTCAGCTGGGATTCGACGATCTCCTGGTACGTGGGTGATGTTTCCAGGAGTTCTTCATGGGTGCCGCGGTCGACGATTCTGCCGTTGTCCAGGACCAGGATCTGGTCCGCGTCCGCAATGGTTGAGACGCGCTGGGCCACGATGATGACCGTGGCATCCTGCGTCTTTTCCTTGAGCGCCCTGCGAAGGCGGGCGTCCGTGGCCACATCCAAGGCCGAGAAGGAGTCGTCAAAGAGATAGACCTTGGGCTGCGTCACCAGCGCCCGGGCGATGCAGAGGCGCTGCCTCTGGCCACCGGAGACGTTGGTGCCGCCCTGGGCCACACGACGGTTGAGGCCGGAGGACTTTTCCATGACGAAGTCCTTGGCCTGTGCGGTTTCCAGCGCATCCCAGAGTTCCTGGTCCGTGGCGTCGGTCTTGCCGAAGCGCAGGTTGTGCTCGATGGTTCCGGAGAACAGGTACGGCTTCTGCGGCACGGTGGCCACGCGGCTGGTGATCTCGTCGCGGTCCAGGCTGGTGACTGGAACGCCGTCGAGCAATACATCGCCGGACGCGACGTCGTACAGGCGCGGAAGCAGCGACACCAAGGTGGTCTTGCCTGCGCCGGTGGAGCCGATGATCGCGAGGGTCTGGCCCGGCTCCGCGGTGAAGGAGATGTTGCTCAGCACGGGAGCTTCAGCGCCGGGGTATTTGAAGGTGACATCGCGGAATTCGACGCGACCCTTCTTTTCCGCGGGCGCCACGGGCGCCTTCGGATCGTGGATGGAGGGTTCGACGTCGAGGACCTCGCCGATGCGGTCCGCGCACACAGACGCGCGCGGGATCATCATGGCCATGAAGGTACCCATCATGACGGCCATGAGGATCTGCAGGAGGTACTGCAGGAATGCCGTCAGGGAACCCACCTGCATGTTGCCCGCGTCCACCCTTTGGCCGCCAAACCACAGCACTGCCGCCGTGGAAAGGTGCAGGATCATTCCGATGGCCGGGAACATCAGGACAAACAGGTTGCCGATCTTGACCGAAACCAGGGTGAGGTCCTTGTTGGCATCGCCGAAGCGCTTGGCCTCGTACGGTTCACGAACGAACGCCCGGACCACACGGATGCCGATGATCTGCTCGCGCAGGACACCGTTGATGGCGTCGATCTTCTTCTGCATGGAACGGAAGAGCGGCATGAGCCGGACCACGAGGTAACCAACCACGGCCACGAGGACGGGAACCGAGACCCAGACGAGCCACGAGAGGCTGAGGTCCTCGCGCAAGGCCATGATGATGCCGCCGACGCACATGATGGGCGTGGACACCATGAAGTTCAGGCCCATCAGCATGAGCATCTGGACCTGCTGGACGTCGTTGGTGCCACGGGTGATCAACGTGGGTGCGCCGAAGCTGTTGACGTCCTTGGCCGAGAAGCTGCTGACCTTCCGGAAGACGTCCCTGCGCAAGTCGCGGCCCATGGCCATGGCCACGCGGGATCCGAAATAGACACCGGCAATGGCCGCGACGACCTGGCCGAGCGCGACCGCGAGCATCAGGGCACCGGTTTGCCAGATGTAGTTGGTATCCCCCGGGACACCCCTTCATCGATGATTTTTGCGTTGAGGCTTGGAAGGTAAAGGGTGGCAATGGTAGACGCCAGCTGGAAGATGATGACGGCTAGTATCTGCGGCAAATACGGCTTGGAGTAACGCCGTATCAGGGTGACAAGCATGCCCACGGATCCTTAATGAGAGTGCGCGAATGAATTACTGCGAATGACTAAATACTGCGAATGACTAAATACATGGATAGCAGCAGGCGCTGACAGTATTAGTCCCTCAACTCTACGAAATCCGTTGCCCCAGCGAAATATCGATAGCCAAATATCATCCTTGCGGCGTAGCTGAGCCGCTGCAGCGCTTCAAAACTCGCTGCAGCGGCTCCCGTCGCCAGCCTGGCAGGCTCCCGGCCCGCGTCCCGCGGGCGGAGGAGGCGGACTCCCCCTAGCCCGCGTGCCGCCCGGTTTCGCCCGCCCGTGAGGCATCACCGGCGAGGAGCAGCAAGGCAGGCCGTTCCTGGCGGCGGCGTTCCCGCTTGAGTTCCTTGCGCAGCGCGGCCAACTCCTCGGCGATCCGCGACTGCTCGACGGCGGTGGCAAGTTGTTCTTGCACGCGTACTTGGAGCTCGCGCTGCGCCTTGCTCAACTGAAGCTGTTGCTCGGCCAGCAACCGTTGGGTGCGGGCCAGCTGGTCCTGGACTTCGCGCAGGCCAGCTGCCGGATCGGGCCGTTCCTGCGTCAGGATGCGGGCGAACTCAAGGTCCAGCTCATCGTGCTCCTTCTCGGCTGCCGCTCGGGCGCGGCTGGCACCCAAGGGGGTGCCGGCGTCGTCGGCTGCTGGGACAAACTCAGCGGACTCGATAACCGGCAGGGTGGAGGTGTCCAGAGTCATCCCGGCCTCGCCGGAAGCGTTTGCCAGCAATTCCCTCTCAGGCGTTGCGTCCACGGTTTTCCGCAGTGGAACTTCCTTGATGAAGAGCACTGCGATGAACGCGACCAGGGCAATCGCCGCGGAGATCATGAAGATCTGGGCGGTGGCATCGCCGTAGGCGGCCCGCATAATGTCGCGGATTGGGGCCGGCAAATCCGTCAGGTCCATGCTCGCATTGCTGGAGCCGCCGCTCACCGGGATGTGTGCCGCGGCGAGGCCTTGGGTGGCAAGGTCCTTGACGTGCGTGGCCATGATGGCACCGAGCACCGAAACGCCGATCGCACCGCCGACGGAGCGGAAGAATGCCACGGACGCGCTGGCGGTGCCGATGTCCTGCGCGCGGACGGTGTTCTGGACCGCGAGGACCAGGTTCTGCATGAGCAAGCCAAGGCCCAGCCCGAAAATGGCGGTGTAGCAGCAGGTGATCCACAGTTCGGTGGTGTGGTCGATGGTGCCGGTGAAGGCAAGGCCACCGGCCAGGAACACGGTACCCGCCAAGAGGAAGCGCTTCCACTTACCGAAGCGGCTGATCAGCTGGCCGGATGCCACCGAGCCCAAGAGGTTGCCCGCAATCATGGGCAGCGTCAGGAGGCCGGCCTCGGTAGGCGTGGCGCCACGGGCTACCTGGAAGTACTGGCCAAGGAACGTGGAGGAGCTGAACATCGCGATACCGACGGCGACGGAGGCCAGGATCGCCAAAGCCGTGGTGCGCTGGGAGATGATCTTCAGCGGAATGATGGGCTGGGCCACCTTGGATTCGACCACTACCAGCAGGGCCAGGAGAAGCACGCCGCGCCTACCATGAGGGCGGACTGCCAGGAGATCCAGTCGTAATAGTCCGGGTTGCCGGCGAAGGAAACCCAGATCAGGAGCAGGCTCACGCCCGAGGTCAGCAGGATGGAGCCGAGCCAGTCGATCTTGGCGGGGCGCTTGATGTGCTGGATCTTGAGGGTCACCTGGAGCAGGATGAGTGCGACGACGGCGAGCGGCACGCAGACGAAGAACGTCCAGCGCCAGCCGAGCGGGCTGTCAACGATGAAGCCGCCGAGCAGCGGGCCACCTGCGGTACCGACCGCCATGACGGCGCCCATGTAACCCGAGTACTTGCCGCGGTCCCGCGGCGGAATCATGGTGCCGATGATGGCCTGGGCCAAGGCGGTGAGGCCGCCCATCGCGATGCCCTGGATGACGCGGGCGGTGAGCAGGAAGGGAATGCTCGTGGAGAAGCCCGCCATGACCGAGCCGGCCACGAAGACCACGATGCTCAGCTGGACCAGGAGCTTCTTGTCGAAGAGATCGGCGAGCTTGCCCCAGATCGGGGTAGTTGCGGCGTTGGCCAGCAGTGCGGCCGTGATGACCCACGCGAAGTCCGTTTGCGTGCCGTGGAGATCGGACATGATGGTCGGGAGGGCGTTGGCCACGATGGTGCTGCTCAGGATGGCGGTGAAGAATGCCGCGAGGAGGCCCGTCAGGGCCTCCATGATCTGGCGGTGCGTCATGGGCGCGGATGACGCCGGTACCGCCGTCGAACGTTCTTGTATTCGGGTTGCCATTGCTGCTGCTCCTAAGCTGTGTGGTTCAAGTGGTGGGAGCCGGCCGCCGTTGCCCGGACTGAGTGGTTGAGTGATGTGGTCAATTTCTCCAGGACCTGCCCTGCTTCCAAGGCGTCTTCCTCGCTCCACTCCGCGAGGTAGGCCCGCAAATTGAGGCTGCGCTGTTCTTCGAAGTTCCGGACCTTTTCGATGCCGGCTTCGGAGAGGGCCACCAATTGGGCCCTGCCGTCGGCAGGATCGGGACGGCGGACCACCAAACCGAGTTCCTCCAGTTCGGCGATGTGCCTGCTGAGGACCGGTGGGCTGACGCCGAGCCGGGATGCGAGCTTCGTGGCCCGGGACTCCCCCTCGCCGATGAAGCGCATGACGCCTTGCAAGGCGAACCCGACGTCGGCATCCTTCGCGATGTTCGCGGTGACGATGCAACGCAGCACCCGCTGGAGATCGAAAATCTGATGGACGAGTTCGGTTGCTGTGCTGGATGCTACAGCCATGGAAGACACCTCACTTTTGTTTGCCTAAAGCAACTATACGCCCAAATGATTGCTTTGGGAAACTAATGATGTGTGAGATGCGTTAAACACCGAGCGCGAGCTGGCAGTTAATGCCCTCATCTTTCGAAAAATGGGTCATTACCTGCCAGCTCGCGCTGGGGTGTGAAGCGTCTGGGGTGTCAGTCGCCCAAGTGCGTCGGGCCGAACATCTTCAGGAGGGTTTCAACCACGACGACGTTGGGGCCGTCCGCGGCGAAGCCCTCTTTGAGTGCGTCCCGACGTCCGCCGGGCCACCCTGCGGGCCGGGACGCCGAAGGCCTCGGCAAGCTTGACGAAGTCCGGGCGGGCGAGCTCGGTGGCCGTGGCCTTGCCGAAGGCGCCCACCATGTATTCGCGCAGGATGCCGTAGCCGCCGTCGTCCACGATCAGCCATGTGACCGGGACGTTGTGCTGCTTGGCCGTGGCCAGCTCGGAGATCGAGTACATGGAGGACCCGTCACCGGAGACGGCCAGCACGCGGCTCGGCTTGCCCACGGTTTCCAGTCCCACGGCACCGCCGATGGCCGCCGGGAAGCCGTAGCCGAGGCCGCCGGCGCCCTGGGCCGAGTGGAACTGGCCCTCGCGGGAATCCCAGCAGCTCCAGCCCCAGTACGCGGAAATCGTCATGTCCCAGAAGGTCTGCATGTCCGCCGGAACGGCTTCGCGGATGTCGGCCATGAACTTCAGTTCCTTGCCGAGGTCCTGCTCTTCAAGCCGCGCCTTGACCTTGGCCAGGGACTCCTTGACGAGGTCCTCGGGCGTGATGCCGTGCCAATCCGGTGCCGCAGCCGTCGCAGCAAGTGCCTCATCCAAGGCAGAATCCAAGGCGGCAAGGGCCTGGCCGGCGTCGGCGCGAATGCCCAGGCCGGGCCGGTTGGACTCGAGGACCCGGGGTTCGGCGTCGATCTGGATGATGCGACCGCGCGGCTCGAAGGTGAAGTAGTTGGACGTCACCTCGCCCAGGGAGGAACCAATGACGATCAGCACGTCGGCGTCCTCGAGGACATCCGTCATGTGGCGGTCTTCGATCCAGGACTGCAGGGACAGCTCGTGGGTCCACGGGAACGCTCCGTTGCCACCGGGCGTGCAGATCACCGGGGCGCGGAGTTTCTCGGCGATAGACAGGAGCGACTTTTCGGCCCGGCCGCGGCGCGTGCGCCGCCGGCGATGATCGCCGGACGCTTCGCCGCCGAGAGCCACTTGACGGCTTCGCGGATCAGCTCGACGCGCGGCGGGTTGTCGGCCGCTTCGGCGAGGGCGTCCTCCACCGGCGGAACCATGATGGGGTCCAGGAGCACGTTCTGCGGAATCTCGATCCACACCGGGCCCTGCGGAGAGGAAATGGCCTCGGTCCAGGCATCCTGGATGGCCGAGGAATCCCGGACGCGTGCTGGATGAGGCGCTGGCTCTTGGTGACGTTCGCGGCCGAGGCTTTCTGGTCATCGAGCTGGTGGAGCATGCCCTTCCGGCGCGCCCCCAGACCTTCCAACGGGATCTGGCTCGCGACGACCACCATCGGCACGCCAGTCGCGTACGCTTCCTGCAATCCCGCCAGGGACGTCAACGCGCCCGGACCGGTGGAGAGGAACAGCACCCCGACCTCGCCGGTGGCACGGGAGTACCCGTCCGCGGCGAACGCCGAGTTGTTTTCCACGCGGGAGGACACGAAGTGAAGCTTGCCGCGGCCCATGGCGTCGAACAGGCCCAGGGCGTGCTGGCCGGGGATCCCGAAGACGGTCTTCGCACCGAGCGCCTCGAGGGTCTCGACGACGAGGTCCCCGCCGTTGCGGACAGGCCTGCCAGGGCCTCCGGCCGCGAGGGGCCCCGGCCGAGCTTGCGAGGGTGGGGAGCGGCTGGGGATTCACTTGAGGGCCTCCGCAGCGTTGGCGACGAAACCGGCCGGGCGCCGGGATTCCTGGCCAAGCGCCTGGGCAGCGTAGCCATTAAGGGCGCCGTGGCGGCTGCCTTCGACGGCGTTGTCCGCCATGAGGGTGACGAGCTCGTAGGCAACGTGGCTGGCCGCGACGCCCGTGATCTCGGCGTGGTCGTAGGCCGGGGCGACCTCGACGATGTCCGCGCCCACGAGGTTCATGCCGCGGAAGCCACGGATGATTTCGAGGAGCTCGCGGCTGGTGATGCCGCCGGCTTCAGGCGTGCCGGTACCCGGAGCGTGGGCCGGATCGAGGACGTCGATGTCCACCGAAATGTACAGCGGACGGTTGCCGATGCGGTCCCGGATCTTGGCCACGGTTTCGAGGACGCCCTGGTAGTAGACGTCCGCCGAGGTGACGATGCCGAAGCCGAAGCGGTGGTCGTCGTCGAGGTCCTTCTTGCCGTAGAGCGGGCCGCGAGTGCCGACGTGGCTGATGGCCTCGGTGTCTAGGATGCCTTCTTCGACGGCGCGGCGGAACGGGTGCCGTGGGTGTACTCGGCGCCGAAGTAGGTGTCCCAGGTGTCCAGGTGGGCGTCGAAGTGAAGCATGGCAACGGCTCGCCGGCGCGTTCGGCGGCGGCGCGGAGCAGCGGCAGGGCGATGGTGTGGTCGCCACCGAGCGTCACGAGCTTGCTTCCGTTGGCGGTCAGGTCCAGCGCGTTCTGCTGGATGGTCTCGATAGCCTCGTTGATGTTGAACGGGTTCACGGCCATGTCGCCGGCGTCGGCAACCTGGATGTTCTCAAAGGGGCTGACGTCCCAGGCCGGGTTGTACGGGCGCAGCAAACGGCTGGCTTCACGCACGTGGTTGGCGCCGAAGCGGGCGCCGGGCGGTAGGAAACACCGGAGTCGAAGGGGACGCCGACCACCGTGACATCGACCTTGGCAACCTGGTCCAGTCGCGGCAAGCGGGCATAGGTGGCAGCACCGGCATAGCGCGGGATTCGGGCCGAATCAATGGGACCGAGGTTGCCGTTGGCCTCAATACGAAGCTCTTCCAAAATGCGCCACTCCTTTGTGAATAGGTGGATCGGACAGTGACTGTGACACCAATCATACACTCAAAGTTGCCTTATATGCATCACTTGTTTACATTAGCAAATACCGCCATAGTCCCCTCACCAAGACCGGGCCGGGCGCCTCCGCGCCCGGCCCAGCTTGTCATCTCATGCCTCCTCCCGGGCTACTTGTTCCCGAAGGGCGTCACCTGAAAGTCTCCAAACGACACTTGATGGCCGTCCGTATCCAGCACAACGAGGCTGTCCATTCCGTTTTTCACGTCGTCGGGCAGCACGAAGGTCAGGGTGTTTTGTTGCGTCGGGAAGAACCAGCCCAATCGGTAGCTGCGCTTGTTCAGGTAGACGTAGTACCACTGGCCGTACTCCACGTTGTAGACCGTCACGGTCTGCCCGCTGCGGTATTTATCCGTTCCGAGCCCCAAGTCCAGCGGCGGATTCGCGCCGATCAATTCCTGGGAAGCCACGGCAGGCTCCGAACCGGGCTTCGCAGGCTTGACCTTCAGCTCGACCGCTGGCCTGGCCAGCTGAAGGGACGCAAGCTTGGCACCGTTGTTTGCGCTGACCGGGATGGTGATTGCCGGGAGTTGCTTGGCCGCGATGTCGGCGTCGGCCAGCGTGTAGGTGGAGGTGAGGTTGACCGACTCGCCCACGGCCAGGGTTGGCTTGGACAAACCAATGGCCGCAGCCGAAAGGTCCGTCAACGCCACATTGCCGCTGTTGCTCACCGTGTAGGCGAAGGTGACGGTATCGCCCGGACCGGCAAACCCATCCCCGTCAACATCATTGAAGGTGGGAACCACCGATCCGTTCACTTGGGGATGACGGACCATCAGATCCACCTCGTCACCCGTGACCGTGTAGTTCTGGGTGGCAGCCCCACTACCGGTCACCTGCCAGACGGTGCTGGGGACGAAGAACCCCTGGGCCACTTCGTCTGCCGTCACGGTGTGCTGTGGGGTGCCGCAGAGGTAATTGCCCCACACGCTAAGGGCGCTGAACCGGCAGTTGCCCGAGCCTGGCGGCAGGAACGGTTGGAAGTTGCCGGACTGCGGGACAACGGATTCCGTGACGTTGCCCGTGCTGTACACCCGGAACTTGTAAGGCACCGTGCTACCTACGGCGTACGGGTGGCTTGCCAGGTCCCGTCCGGCGTCATTGCGGGCGCCGAAAATGTAGGCGCCCACCACGTTGCTGGCGGAACCACCCGAAACCGTCACGGACACGGGTGCGGTAATCGACGACCCACCCACGTTCAACCTGGCGGTCAGGGGAACCGCACCTGCCTTGGCGTACGACGGCGCCGTGACAGTCAGCTGGACAGTCGCCGAGGCGCCCGGATCGAGGGAGGCGAGCTGCGCCGTCGTCGACGTCCAATCCTGCAAGGCATCAAGGCTGACGGTCGAAGCGGGAAGCGGTGAACTGTCGTTGTTGGTGACGGTCACGCTGAGCTGGGCGCTGCCACCGTTCGTGACGGTGACGGCACCGGGGACGACGACGGCGGCAACCGGGCTCAGCCAGGCCGTGTCGAATTTCCCGAAGGTGATGGTGTTGCTGTCACCTTCGTACAGGACGCCGAAAGTCCCGTCCGAAAGGGCACTCAGGGTGGAGTAGGACATACTTCCGGGCTTGAAGACGCGCGAGGAGCCCCACGTCTTGCCGTCGTCGGCAGAGTAGCGGACAGTACCGTCCACCCGCGCGCCGCCGGCGGTGGGAGTGGGCGAATTCGAGAAGAGCAGCTTCTTGGCATCCGCCGATCCTTGAGCCGCGTCCGGATACATCCTGGTGATCGAGCCGTTGTTCCGCGGATCAGGGAGCTGCGTCTCGGCAACAGGCGTGCTGTACGTGACACCGCCGTCGGAGGAATACGCCACCTTCCGGAAATGCGGATTGGCGCCGGTGCTGTCCCGCGAGTTCAACATGACGCGGCCGTCGGAGAGTTCCACCGCCTTGTTCTCGTCCATGCCCGTTCCGGTGGGCTTACCCATGTTCCACGATGTGCCGTGGTCATCGGAGTAGACGCTGTACGCCTGGATCTGGCGGCTCCCGTCGGGCTGGACAATGGTTCCGGCAAACTGCTGGATGAGCCGTCCGGCGTGCGCTCCGTACTTGAGCTGGATGCCCTCGCCGGACGAGGCGAACATGCTGACCACGCCGCCGACATTGGGGACGCCGTTGACGGTGCTGCCGTTTGGCTTGACGGTACTGGTGACCAGCGGACCTGCAAACCCGGCGTAGGCGGAACCCGCCGCGTAGCTGGAGGGCACAGGCAGGGTGGGCTGATTGACCGGTTCCGTGGACCACGTGAGTCCGCGGTCGGTGGAGACGGACACTTGCGAGCTGATCACGTTGGGGTCGGAGTCGTCGTTGCCGAGCACGCTGCCCGCAAATCCCTGGTTCTTCGAGTAGACGTGGAAGTTGAACACCGTCCCGGTGACTTTGTCCACGACGTAGCTGGGGTCGCTGAAGCCGTATTTCTGTACGCCCGCTGAGCCCATCTGTCCCCGCGCGATGAAGGTGGGACTGCCCCACGTCTTTCCGCTGTCGGTGCTGCGCCGCTGGACGATCGAGTTGGCCGAGGGTGAATCGCCCCCATCGGGACGGCCATCGTAGGAAGCCAGGAGGACTCCGTCGCCCAAGTCCGCGAGCGCGACGATCCGGTAATACTTGCCGAGCACGGGGTCGATGGCGTTGTCACCGTTGGAAGCCAGGACCTGCTCGGCGTAGCTTCCCGGAGGGTTGGAGGGAACGTTGGGACTCGGGAATGGATCCAACGCGGCGTAGGCGGGCACAACGGTTGACGTCACGAGAACTGCGGCGGCTGCCAAGGAGACGGCTCTGCCCCGACTCCATCCCGGCCGCCTCCTGACCCTGTCACTGAGTAGCGGGTTATTCATGCGTAGCCCTTTCGTTTTTGGTCACATCCAACATAGGACGTTCTATATGCTACGTGATGCCGCTCACATGCCAAATGCTTGAATGCGTCTTTCCTGGAAGTGACCCGCCTCACAAGCGGCGTAAAGATTCCATAAAGACGGGCATCCACTCCCCGGTACACCCGTACGCTCCATCTGGAGCAGCTTCCAGGCTGCGCGAAAGGACCATGTGACAACGCTGACCAGGCCGCCGGCCGAACCCTCTGACCGGCACAAGCCCGCGGGCGACATCAAACAGGGGCAATTCAAGCGATGGCTGCTCGACGGAATGCCTGAGACCTCGGGAAAACGCCAGGGTCCACACGGCAAGCCGGACGAGGGCCACACTCCCCAGTCCTGGTGGAAGGTCATGTGCCTCACCGGCGTCGACTACTTCTCCACCCTCGGCTACCAGCCCGCCATTGCGGCGCTCGCGGCGGGTATCGTTTCGCCGCTCGCCACGATTGTCCTGGTGGCCGTCACCCTGCTCGGCGCCCTGCCGGTCTACCGCCGGGTGGCTTCCGAAAGCGCCCGCGGCGAAGGCTCCATCGCGATGCTTGAGCGGCTCCTCCCCCGGTGGGGCGGCAAACTCTTCGTCCTCGCCTTGCTGGGATTCGCCGCCACGGACTTCATGATCACCATGACGCTCTCCGCCGCGGATGCGAGCGCCCACGCCATCGAAAACCCTTTTGCACCGGAATGGCTCCATGGGCAGGAAATCACCATCACCCTGGCGCTCATCGCCGGGCTTGGCGTGGTGTTCCTCAGGGGATTCAAGGAGGCCATCAACGTCGCCGTCGTGTTGGTGGGCGTCTATCTGGTGCTGAACGCCGTCGTCGTCGCGGTCGGCTTGGCGCACGTGGTGACCGAGGCGCATGTGGCGACCGACTGGTGGGCTGCATTGAACCAGCAGCACGGCAACCCGTTGATCATGGTGGGCATCGCGCTCCTGGTCTTCCCGAAACTTGCCCTGGGGCTCTCAGGGTTCGAGACCGGCGTCGCGGTCATGCCCCAGATCAAGGGCAGCCCGAGCGACACGGAGGAAAATCCCGCGGGCCGCATCCGCGGCACCCACAAACTGCTCACGACGGCGGCACTCATCATGAGTGCCTTCCTGGTGGCCTCGAGCTTCATCACCACGTTCCTGATTCCGGCCGCTGAATTCCAGCCGGGAGGGAAAGCCGACGGTCGAGCCCTCGCATTCCTTGCGCACCAGTTCCTGGGCGACGGCTTCGGCACGGTGTATGACATCAGCACTATCGCCATCTTGTGGTTTGCCGGGGCCTCCGCCATGGCCGGCTTGTTGAACCTCGTGCCGCGCTATTTGCCGCGTTTCGGCATGGCCCCGGCGTGGACCAAAGCCGTCCGCCCGCTGGTCCTCGTCTTCACGGCGGTTGGATTCATCATCACGTTGGTCTTCGAGGCAAACGTGGAGGCCCAAGGCGGTGCCTACGCCACCGGCGTCCTGGTCCTCATGACCTCGGCCTCGATCGCAGTCACCCTGTCCGCGCGCCGGAAGAAGCAACGGGGCAAGACCCTCGCTTTCGGTGCTGTGGCGGTGGTCTTCGCCTACACCACGGTGGCCAATGTGGTGGAACGCCCGGACGGTATCAGGATCGCTGCCCTGTTCATCCTCGGCATTGTCCTGGTGAGCTTCGCGTCGCGGGTACGCCGGTCCTTCGAACTGCGGGCTACCCACATCAAGATGGACCAGATGGCCCTCGAGTTCACGGCATCGAACGAGGAAGGCCCCATCCGGATCATCGCCCACGAGCCCAAGCGGCTGAGCGCCGACCGGTACGAGTTGAAGCTGAAGCATGCCCAGCAAGCCAACCACTTGCCGGTGGACAGCCACGCGATCTTCATCGAGATCATCGTGGATGACAGCTCAGATTTCGAGCAGGAACTCCTCGTGGAAGGCAAGGTCCGGCACGGCTTCAAGATCCTGGAGATCCACAGCAACAACGTGCCCAACACGCTGGCCGCGGTACTCCTCCACATCCGCGACGTCACGGGACTCATGCCGCACATCTATTTCCGCTGGACCGAAGGCAATCCGATCGCCAACCTGAGCAAGTTCCTCTTCTTCGGCGAGGGCGAGATTGCACCAGTGACCCGCGAAGTGCTGCGCGAAGCCGAACCGGACATCACGCGCAGGCCATGGGTGCACGTGGGCTGAAATGGGCTGAACATGGCAGTGTTGGTGCCGCTCGCCGCAGAGCGGCACCAACAGAGCGGCACCAACACAGTCTTCCTAGCTGATCGCGGAGGCGCCACGCTCCCCGGTCCGGACCCGGACGGCTTGCGAAACGTCGACCGTCCAGATCTTCCCGTCTCCGAACTGACCCGTACTTGCACCGGAGATGATGGCGTCCACTATTCCGTCCACGAGATCGTCCGTGGCCAGGACCTCCACCCGGATTTTGGGAAGGAGATCGGAATTGTATTCCGCGCCCCGGTACACCTCCACGAAGCCCCGTTGCTGGCCGTAACCGTTGGCTTGGCTCACGGTCATCCCGTTGACTCCAAAGTGTTCCAAAGCTTCCCGGACCTCGTCGATCCGCTCCGGCCTCACGATGGCCGTGACCAGTTTCACGTCGACGCCTTGCTGCGCATCCGATCTGTTTTCCCGTTGGAGCTGGCTTCTGGGTCACCGCTGGAACTCGACGGAGCTTTGCCGTTCTGCGGTTCTCCCGGATTGAAGGACCCGCCAATCATGGCCAGCTCGTAGGCTGTTTCCGCGTGCTCCGTGATGTCGATGCCGGCCAGCTCTTCGTGCTCCTTGACGCGCATGCCCACTGTCTTGTGGATGGCGAGCCCGATGAGCGTCGTCATGATCGCCGTCCAGGCGGTGACCACCAAGGCCGTCAATATTTGGGGCCAGAATTGGCTCAGGCCGCCGCCGTAGAAAAGGCCGCCTTCAGTCTTTGCCGAGGGTACCGCGAAGAATCCGAGGGACAGGGTCCCCCACAGGCCGCCGACAAAGTGGACGGCAACAACATCCAAGGAGTCGTCAAGGCCGATCTTGAACTTCAGTCCGATGGCCAGTGCACAGACGGCACCCGCGATGACGCCGATGACGATGGCGCCAATGGGGTCCACGAATCCACAGGCCGGGGTGACCGCCACCAAGCCGGCGACCGCGCCGGATGCGGCACCAAGGGACGTCGCGTGGCCGTCGCGCAGCCTTTCGACAAGCAGCCAACCGAGGAGCGCCGCGCTTGTGGCCAAGAGGGTATTCGTCCAGGCGAGCGCGGCAATTCCATCAGCGGCCAGTTCCGAACCGGCGTTGAATCCGAACCACCCGAACCACAACAGGCCTGCCCCGAGCATCACGAAGGGGAGGTTGTGCGGCCGGATGTTGGGGTCTTTCATGAATCCGAGCCGCTTGCCGAGCACTACCGCAAGCATCAGCCCTGCCATGCCGGCGTTCATGTGGACGACGGTGCCACCGGCAAAGTCGAGGGCCGAGATCTTGCTGCCGATGATCCCTGTGGATCCGAAGAGGCCGCCGCCCCAGACCCAGTGGGCAATAGGAGCGTAGACAATGGTGACCCAGAGGCCGGCAAACAGCAGCCAGGGGCCAAACCTGACACGTTCTGCCACCGCGCCACTGATCAGTGCCACCGTGATGATGGCGAAGGTGGCTTGGAATCCTATGAAGACCATGTCCGGCAACCCCGGGGCTTTCCCGCCGATGACGCTGGCCAGTCCGCTGAGTCCGAAGTTCGCGAAGGGATCTCCGATGAAGCCGCCCAAGGTATCCGGGCCGAACGCGAGTCCGTAGCCCCACAGGGCCCAGACCACCGCGACAACGCCGATGGCGCCAAAGCTCATCATCATGATGTTGAGGACGGACTTCATCCTGACCAGGCCGCCGTAGAAGAACGCCAAACCTGGCGTCATGAGAAGGACGAGGGCGGAAGCTGCAAGCATCCAGGCTGTTGCGCCTGGATCGAGGGTCTGGGGGTTCACATCCAGCCCTACGCTGAAGAATACTGGGTTCATTTCGGGAGCCTTCCTGCATATACGGCGCTCCATGGCGCCCGCACGGCGAGACCATTTTTAAAACGAACAGGTCCTGGTACCCCACGGGATACCGACCTTGACGAGTTGCCTTGACTCGAAGGTACAGTCGCCCTGTTTCAGCAGTCGGCACGGATCATTTCAGGCACGTAACACCGAAGGTCCCAGGGTTAAATCCCGGAGTCAGTCATGTTTCAGGCGTGTTACGCCGCGTGTCGGCCACATGCGGTCCCGTATCGCATAGTGCCGGCGTCAGCGGCTGGCTGCCGGCACCAGGATCCAGAGCACTTCAACGGGCTCGTCGGTTGGATTGACCCAGGTGTGCGGCTCGCGGCCCGGGAAGGACAGCGTGTCCCCCTCTTCGAGTTCGTACTCCTCGTTGGTGAGGATCAATTTGATGCGGCCCTTGACCACGTGCAGGACGTCGACGTCGCAATCGACGGCGTAAAGCTCGGCTTCTCCCCGGCCGCGGGGCTCGATGGAAGCCTGTAGGATCTGCAGCCGTCGTTCCGACCGGGCGGTCAGGAGCCGCTCCACGATTCCCTGGCCGCCAAGCGAAATCCGCGGCCCATCGTCGCGCCGCGTCAGGTGCGTCTCAGGTGCGGCGAAAAGATCGCCGATGGAGACTGAAAGAACTTGGCAAAGCGTCACAAGGGAAGCGACCGACGGCGATGTCAGGTCACGTTCCACCCGGCTCAGGAACCCTTTGGTCAGGCCGGTGGCGTCGGCAACCTGCTCGATGGTGAGCCGCTGCGATTGACGGGCGGCACGGATTCTGGAACCGATGGCAACGGGGACATTGCTCGGTTCAACGGGGAGAGCCTTCATTCACGAACCTTTCAGGCCGTTTCTGCGGCCCTGTCATTGCAGCAATAGTAGCCGGATCGCCCGCGCGGCAGGGCCTTTGGCAAGCTGGAGGAGCGCCGATGAGTCTGCTGGGCGAGACAGCACCTTGACTGTTACTCGCATCACTACGTATCCTCATAGGCAACAAGTGTTGTTTGTGAGGCATACATCACAGACTACTCTCCCCAATCACCAGCGCAGAGACCTTCCGCAACCCGCAACGAAACCCAGCGGACCGGCGTCGGAATCCCCAAGGGCTCTGCGCATCACTTTCAGGAGCCAACCGTGGACTCTTCGTTCATCAATATTGCGATCGTGGTGGTGTATTTGCTCGCCATGCTGGCCTTCGGCTGGTGGGCAAGTCGCGCACCAAGAACAACAGCGATTTCCTCGTGGCAGGACGCCGCCTCGGTCCGATGCTCTACACCGGCACCATGGCCGCAGTCGTCCTCGGCGGCGCATCGACGGTTGGCGGCGTCGGCCTCGGCTACAAGTTCGGCGTCTCCGGCATGTGGCTGGTTGTCGCGATCGGTTCGGGCGTGCTCCTCCTGAGCCTGCTTTTCGCCGGCACCATCCAGCGGCTGAAGATCTACACGGTCTCCCAGATGCTGAGCCTGCGTTACGGACAGCGCGCCACACAGACTTCCGGAATCGTCATGCTCGCCTACACCCTGATGCTGTGCGCCACGTCCACGGGCGCCTACGCCACCATCTTCGTTGTCCTCTTCGGCTGGGAGCGCTGGCTCGCCATCGCCGTCGGCGGCGCAATCGTCCTGGTCTACTCAACGATCGGCGGCATGTGGTCCATCACCCTCGCCGACCAGGTGCAGTTCATCATCAAGACCGTGGGCATCTTCTTCCTCATGCTCCCGTTCGTCCTGAACGCCGCAGGCGGCTTCGATGGCATCCGTGCCCGCGTTGACGCCAGCTTCTTCCAGTTGGACGGCATCGGAGCACAAACCATCATCACGTACTTCGTGGTCTACACCCTGGGCCTGCTGATCGGCCAGGACATCTGGCAGCGCGTCTTCACCGCCAAGACTCCCAAGGTGGCCCGTTGGGGCGGTGCCACCGCGGTATCTACTGCGTCCTGTACGGCGTCGCCGGCGCATTGATCGGCTTGCCGCCCGCGTGGCACTGCCAACATCGACGTGAAGGCCCTCGGCAAGGACGTCGTCTACGCCGAGGTTGCCACGCACATCCTGCCGATCGGCATCGGCGGCCTCGTGATGGCCGCAGCAGTCGCGGCCATGATGTCCACGGCTTCCGGAGCCCTCATCGCCGCGGCCACCGTTGCCCGCGCCGACGTGGTCCCGTTCGTGGCCAGCTGGTTCGGCAAGACCATCAACACCGACGACACCGAGAACCCCGAGCACGACGTCAAGGCCAACCGCTACTGGGTCCTCGGACTGGGCATCGTGGCCGTGTTGATATCCATGGCGGCGCAAGACGTCGTGGTCGCCCTGACCATCGCCTACGACATCCTGGTGGGCGGCCTGCTGGTTGCCATCCTGGGCGGCCTGGTCTGGAAGCGGGGCACCGGTATTGCCGCGGCCTGGTCCATGGCCGTGGGGTCCGTACTGACCCTGGCCCTGCTGATCGCCTATGCCACGGGAATCATCCCCAGCGAAGACGGCGTCTACGCCAACGATCCCATCTATTGGGGCCTCGGAGCCTCGTTGCTGGTGTACGTCGTGGTCTCGCTGCTGACGCCTCCCACGGAGCCCCAGGTCCGCGAAGCATGGGACCGTCGCGTCGCCGGAGGAGTCACCGAGGAACTCCCGCTGGAGGCCCACCCGGTGGCCAGCCACTAAGTTTCACAGAGTCAAGTACGACGGCGGCGCCTCACCTTTTTCCGGGGTGCGGCGCCGCCGTCGCATGTACAGTAGGAAGAGCTTCAAGAGATGTGGCGCCAAGCTCCGACTTGCCACACGCCAACCCCATGTTCACGGGTGGTTCGGATGAAGAAGCGGCCCGGCTCGGACCAGAGACAACCGAACGGGCAAGAGCAACTCCACAGGAGAAGGCCATGCCTTTCGAAAACGGCGCCACCGCCATAGCCGACCGCACCACCCAGCCCAGCACCCTCTTGTCGCCCCGCCCCCGCCGGTGGACGAATTCGTCCGGGTGATTCCCGGCGTCGACCTCTCCCAAGGCTCCGTCACGTTCGTCGTGGACGGAAACCTGGAACGCTATTGGCACCATGAGCCGCGGCTCATCACCCAAGCCCTTTCAAAAGCGGTCCAGCCCGCCCGCTGGTTCCCCGCCACACGGAAACTCACCCTGACGGTGGCGGCAACCGGGCACCGGGCAGGCGTGCAGAGGCACTTCATCCTGAGCGCGTTTTAGCTCCGGGGTTTAGCGAGCCCGGGGCTATTCGAACTCTTCGTCCTCGCGGTGTTCCTCTGCGTCGAGCGGAACCACCCGTTCGTCGTCGTCGAGGACCTCGGATTGTTCCTCCCAGTCCTCGTCCACCTCAAGGTCTTCGCTGTAGTCGTAGGCGGGATCGGCCTCGACCGTGGGACGGTCGGGGTGGCGGGCGTGGGTTTCGGTGCTGTCCATGGTGCAACCTCCGTTCGACGTGCCGCTGAGCCCATCGCACAGGCACATGAGGCAGCCGGTCACCACGCTACCCCGCCAATTCGTGGACCCTGTCCATCCATCCAGCACTGCCCCCAGCCGCGGTCAAGGCCTCCCGGGAGCCTCCCGTTTTTGAGGCGCGCCTAAAACGTCCAGTGAGGATTGCCAGCCGAAAAACCGCGGAAATTGGCGATAGAGTGGAGCCGCAATGAGGCGATGAAGCCCGCCCCAGCAACCCAGGAGTCCGGTGCACCCGCACGCAGATCCACAGAACCCGACAGATCCAGACAACGCGCATCCCGACAATCCCTCGGACCAAAGCAGTCCATTGCAAGATGAAGCGGCCCCCAAGACTCCCCCGTCGTCGTCGGACATCAAGCGCTGGCGTCAGTACTTGGCGGACGAGCGGGCCGAGGCCGCCGTGTACCGCCAACTGGCGCAGCGCCGCGACGGCGAGGAACGCGAAATCCTGTTGGCACTCGCAGAGGCCGAGGGCCGCCACGAGGCACACTGGCTCAAGCTCCTCGGGGAACATGCCGGCATGCCGAAGGCGGCCTCGATCCGAAGCCAAATGCTCGGCTTCCTCGCCCGGAACTTTGGATCAGTGTTCGTGTTGGCCCTCGCCCAAAGGGCTGAAGGCCGCTCGCCTTACGCGAAGGATCCAGCAGCGACCCGCGCCATGGCGGCTGACGAACAGATCCACGAGGAAGTAGTCCGCGGCCTGGCGACGCGCGGCCGCAACAGGTTGTCCGGCACTTTCCGCGCGGCCGTATTCGGCGCCAACGACGGCCTTGTCAGCAACCTCTCACTCGTGATGGGCATGGCGGCAACCGGCGTCCCCGCCACTGTGGTCCTGTTCAGCGGCATCGCAGGCCTGCTGGCAGGCGCGCTGTCCATGGGTGCCGGCGAATATGTCTCTGTCCGCTCGCAGCTCGAGCTCCTCAAGGCCACCCGCCCCACCCAGGCCACGCTGACCGCAGCCCCGGCCCTGGACATCGAGCACAACGAGCTGGTCCTCGTGTATCTGGCCCGGGGCATGTCCCGCGAAGCCGCCGAACACCGGGCCGCTGAACGCATGGGCGTCTACAGCTGCGATTGCGATCCCAGCCTCTCCCTGCACCCCGAAGTGGAAGAAACCGTCAATGAGCACGAGGCCGTGGGCTCCGCTTGGGGCGCCGCGATCTCGAGCTTCTGCTTCTTCGCTTCGGGCGCCATTGTGCCCATCCTGCCGTTCATCTTCGGCATGACCGGCTTCGCGGCGCTTGCTGTGGCCGGTACGCTGGTGGGCATCGCGCTTCTGTCGACCGGCGCCGTCGTCGGCTTGTTGTCCGGAACCTCGCCGCTGACCCGCGGCCTCCGGCAGCTCGCCATCGGTCTCGGCGCGGCCGCGGCCACGTATGGGCTGGGCTTCGTCTTCGGCGCTGTCATCGGTTAGTACGCCGGCCCGCTGGGGTGCCGGGTACGGGGATTTGGGGGAAGACTTGCATTCAAACTACGGGTACGACGGCGGCCCGCCGCCCAAGCGCCCCAGCACCGCGCTCGCGCTGTTCCGAAATTTGATGCTGGTGGCGGTGGTCGCTGCCGTAGCCGTGTTGGTCAGTGGATTCCTCCGGGGCGACCCTGGAATCACCGGCTTGCTTCCGAACCTGGCCCCGTCCGCCCACGCCACGGCAAGCAGCTCCGGGCCGGGCGGGGCTCCCGGACAGGGTCAGCCAAAGGCGGCCCGCGCGCCGGATACGCCGCCGCCTGGCCTGGAAGAAGCCGGCCACCCGCTTGGCTCCCCCGCCAAGCCTGCGGTGGCCAGCAACTCCTTCAAGTTCCTGGCCACCAATGCCGACGGTACCCCGTGGGCTACTCTCCGTGCCGGCCACTGCACTACGTGGTCAACGCCGCTCTCGCCCCGGCCGGATCCGAGGGCTCATCGCCGACGCCATTGCAAAGATTGCCGCTGCTACGGGCCTCACATTCGTTGACGACGGCACCAGCAAGGAAACCCCCTCCGAGAAGCGCAAGCCGTACCAGCCCGCGCTCTACGGAGACCGTTGGGCACCGCTGCTGATTTCCTGGACCACTCCAGAGGCGGCTCCCGCATTGACAGGATCCGTCATCGGAACGGGCGGCAGCACCATGTACAGCTTCGGCACCGGACCCAAGAGCTACGTCTCGGGAAGCCTGGACTTGGACGCCCCGCAAATCACGGAACTGCTGGGCGTCTCCGGCGGCGCCCATTACGTCTCCGCGGTGATCCAACACGAACTTGGCCACGTGGTTGGCCTTGACCACGTAGACGATCCGATCCAGCTCATGTACCCGGAGATCGGCGCCCCTGATGGTTTGGCGGCCGGAGACCTGAATGGACTCTACAAACTCCACACCGCTCTGTGCCGCACCGACCTGTAGCCCGGCCCACCCTTAGCCCGGCCCACCCAACTAGCTCGCATTAGGTGTCGTTTTGGGCCCTGATAACGACAACAACTGCGAGTCAGTTGGGTGGGACGGGCTTAGTTGGGGGCGGTTTCCAGCACGCGGGCGGACGTGAAGCTGGCTCCTGCGCCCGGGTAGGACGGGACCTCGATCCGGGCGTGGCTGTGGATCTCGTTCACCGTGGCCTTGGTGTGCTCGGCGATCCGTTCCAAGGTGGTCACCCACATCCCGTCCATGGCCTTGACTCGTCCGATCAGCTGCTCCAAGGCAACCGCCTTGGACGGACGGCCGGAGATGAAGGGGTGGTTGGTCAAGACGAAACAGCTGCCTTGGGTGTGGTGGGCTTCGGCTTCGAGGGTCCACATCTCCAACACCTTGGCCGGACTCTCGATGACCCCGCTGCCTGTCACTCCCGGATAGAACGCGTATTGTTCCCAATCGTCCAAGGCCCAATCCACCGGGATCTCCACGATGTCCCGCGAATCACCCGAATCCGAGGCAACCGCCATGCGGTAGGGGGCATCGCCGTCGAGCAGGCTTGAATCGTAGAGGAAGCCACGGTCCGCGAGCAGCGCCGGCGAATGCCAGTTGAGCTCCCACCACGGTGCCCTGTAGCCGACCGGCCTGACCCCGGCTACCTTCGCGAGCGCGTCGAGCCCGCGGTCCAGGTAGTTGGCCTCGGTGGCGGCGTCGATTCCCTGCATTGGCTCGTGCAGGTAGCCGTGGTGGGCGACTTCATGGCCGCCGTCGACGATCCGCCGCACCACGTCCGGGTAGCTTTCCGCCGTGAATCCCGGGATGAAGAAGGTTCCCTGGATCTCTTGGCGCTCGAGGATCTTCAAGAGTCGCGGAACAGCAACCCTCGGGCCATACGACTGGTGGCTCATGAGGGACATGCGCCTGGTGCTCGTGGGATCGTGCGCGATGGTGCAGGATTCGGCGTCGACGTCGAACGTGAAGGACGCCGCTGCCCTGAAGCCTTCAGGCCAAGTGATCGAGTGTGCCTCGTCGGGGAAAGCGTTGGTGGTCATCAGGTTTCCTTTCAGTCGTTGACCAGATTGGCGACGGCGTCTTCCGCAAGCGGCTGCGACACTGCGGTCTCGGAAGACAGCGGAAGGTACCGGGCATGGACCCGTGGGCCCAGCGCGCCATAGACTGCCGCGGCAACAAGTCCGCCGGCCAGCCAGGACAAGTCGATCCCGCCCATGGCCGTGGCGATGGGCCTTGCATGATCGGCAGGACGCCGTACATGAACAGCCACGTGGCAAAGATGCCTACCAGGAGCGCGGTGATCCCGGCCCAGTTGAACGCCGGGAGCCGGCGGGTACCCACAGGGTCGAAGAGCCGGTCGACTGCTACGGGGCTGCGCTTGTCCACCCAGAAGTAGTGCACCAACATGATGCCTCCCCACGCGGCTACCCACGCCACGAGCCCGCCGAGCCACGTGCTCAGTGTTGACGCGAAATCCTCCTGCAGGATGAAGAACACGACGCCGACCAGGGCAAGGAGTCCGACGAAGAGGTTCAAGGAGCGACGCTTGGCCTTGATGTCCAGCGCCTGGGCAGCTACCGAAAAGGTGTAGATGTTCAGGATGTTCGTCGCGATGGGACCGTGCAGCACCAGGAAGAGCACCGGGATGGCCAGCACGCCGAAGTTGTCCACGATGAGGTGGCCGGGATCGGCCGTGCCGCTTTTCGTTGCCAAGCTGGCGCCAAGGATGCCGAGCCACACCACCGGGAGGAACTGGCCGAATACGGAGGCCAGGTAGACCTTGTGCTTGGGGACGGACTTGCTGACGAAGCGTGAATAGTCCGCCGCGTAGGTGAACCAGGTGATCCCCCAGCCGATGCCGATAACCGTCATCACGGTGGTCATGGCCGCGATCCGCGCGCCGCCTTCAAGGACAGCACCGGGAGGGCCAGCGTAGCCCCAATCGATGTTCATGCCGAACCAGGCCACGGCGGACATCGCGATCAGCACCACGATGGTGGGCGGGACGGTCCACTTCTCGAAGGCCGCGATGGCCTTGTAGCCGAACCAGGCGATGGTGACCTGGGCGGACATGATCAGGAAGGCCACCAGGATCTTGGGCCTACGTTGGGCTGCTCGGGATCGACCATGCCGAGCTTGCCGAGGAGTGCCATCACGAGGTCCAGGATGATCCAGGTGTTGACGGCGCACCAACCGATTCCGAGGAGCGCCTGGATGGCGCTCGGGAGGTAGTTGCCGCGGCGGCCGAAGACGGCCCGGGCCAGGACCATGCCGGTGGCACCGGTCCGCTGGCCCAGGAGGACAAACAAGCCAAAGAGCGCCATGCCGATCAGGTTTCCCACCACCAGGACCGTGACGGTATCGGCAAAGCCCAGTCCAAGCTGGACGCCGAGGGCCCCGAGGACCCAGTTGATGGGAGCAAGGTTCGCGCCTGCCCAGATCCAGAATTGGCCCGCAACGCTGCGGGTACGCGCTGATTCGGGAATGGACTGCAGGTTCTGTTCGACGTCGGTCTGCGCCGTTGCAGCCCCAGGCGTCGCAGTGGATAAGTTCTCGTGCATTGGGGGATCCTCCGTGTAGGAAAGGGACTCCTTCAATGTATGTGCCCCACATCACAGCAACAAGATACGATGTGTACGATAGATTCCAATAATTAGTTACGGAGTGTCATGTCTCTGCTCCTTGCCGACGCCTTCGAACACGAAAGCCTGAAAGCCGCCGAACCAGTTCTCCGGACGGATGTGCCCGAGGCACTGTCCCGGCAGCTCCGTTGGGTCCATTCAAGCGAAGTGCTGGACATCGCTCCGTTGCTGCGGGCGGAGAGCTGCTCCTGAGCGGCGGGCAGGCCCTCGCCACCGCCTCGGACGAGCGGCGCGTGGACTACGTCCGCCAACTGGCGGCGCGCGGCATCACCGCTTTGGCGATCGAAACGGGCCCTGATCTGCCCGCAATTCCAGAGTCCATGCTCGACGCCGGCCAGGAGGCCGGGCTCCCCATCATCGAGTTATGCAAAGTGGCCCCTTTCGTCGGCATCATGCAAGCCATCAACTCGCTCCTTGTCAGTGAGTCGGTCGCACAATTGCAGTTCGGTGACGAAACGAGCCATGCCATGGCGGCGGAACTCGCGCACGGAGGCGGACTGGATCAACTCCTCGCGGTGCTGGCCGGCCGGACGGTTCCAGCGCGAGGCTCGTCTCGCCGTCGGGCATCACTTTGGAAGCGCGACGGCGGCCGCGCAGCCCGAGTCCGGGACCGTCACCACCGTCGATGTGCCCGTCCGCGGCGTCCTTGCGGCCCGGCTGGAGTTGGAAGTGCCCGACGACGGCGACGCCAACCTCGCGCAGGTGGCCGGCGAGCGGTGCGTCGATATCCTCGGCTTGGCCCTGCTGCAACGCATGCCGCCGGGACTCAAGGAACTTGCCGGCATCGAACTCATGCGGGCCGTCAGTTCGGGTACGCAGTCATGGCGACTGCAGCAATTGGGACCGGCGTCGGGTTTCCCGCCAGCGGCCGGTGGCCGCCGTCGTGGTGCGTTCCCCTGCGGCTGGGCAGCTCCGGACACGGCTCGACGGCATCCTGGACGGCACGGTTCCGCAAAGCGCGAGCTACGCGGACAACGCGGAATTGATTGCCTTGGCCGCGCTTCCCCGCACCAGGGCAGTGGCTTCGCGCATCGCGCTCATCCATGCGCTTGAGGCCCTGGAGGTCCCCGACGGCTCGGTCATCGCCGTGGGTCCGCTGGCGCAGGGAATCGGCGAGGCACCGTGGTCGCTGGCAGAGGCGCGCCGGACGCTCGAGCTCATCCAGGGAGCGGGTCCGGGCCGGGAGCCGCGAACGTCGTGGTCGATACCGAGGACTTCGCCGTCGAGCGACTGGCACAAGGAAGCCTCGACGCGGCAGTCCGTGAGGGATTCGTGCGGCGGCAGCTCGGCGCCGTCGTCGAGCACGACGAGCTGCGGCGCTCGGAGCTGATGCGGACGTTGGCCGTCTGGCTGGATACGGGGTGCAATACCGCTCACGCGGCACGGAACTGCACTTGGAACGGCAGTCGATGCACCACAGGCTCCAGCGGATTTTCGAGTTGTGCGGCGGGGACCCCGGGGAACGGGCAGGCTCGTCGCGCTTCACGTGGCAACACGCTTGGCGCGGCTTTAGGCAACGCCTGAACGGCCCACCGTTGGGTGGGCCGTTCAAACGCTACTTGAGCACTACGGTTCTGCTGCCTTGCAGGATCACGCGCCCTTCGCAATGCCAGCGGACGGCGTTGCTGAGTGCTTTGCACTCGGTGTCGCGGCCGGCTGCCACGAGGTCGTCAGGACCGAAGGTGTGGTCAACTTCTACCACTTGCTGGGCGATGATCGGTCCCTCATCCAACTCACCGTTGACGTAGTGCGCGGTGGCACCCACGGTCTTGACGCCCCGGCGTAAGCCTGGTGGTACGGCTTGGCACCCTTGAAGCTGGGCAGGAATGAATGGTGGATGTTGATGGCCCGGCCGTCGAGCTTGCGGGCAAGATCGTCGCTGAGGACCTGCATGTAGCGGGCCAGGACTACCAGTTCGACGTCCAGGCGATCGATCAGGTCAAGGAGTTGTCCTTCAGCCGCCGCCTTGGTGTCCGCGGTGACGGGCACGTGGAAGAACGGAATGCCGTGCCATTCGACCGTCCGCCTGTGGTCCGGATGGTTGGAGACCACCCCGACAATCTCGACCGGCAGTTCCCCGATACGGGCCCGGAACAGGAGATCGTTGAGGCAGTGCTCGAACTTCGAGACCATGATCAGGACGCGCCGCTTGGCGCCGTGGCGTTGCAACTGCCAGCGCATGCCGAACTTTTCGGCAACAGGCGCAAAGGCTTCCCGGAGCGAGTCGATCGTCGATTCGTCACCTTCCGATGCGAAGTGGATCCGCATGAAGAAATGGTGATCCAGTTGGGAGTCGAATTGCTTGTTGTCGATGATGTCGCAGCCGTGTTCCAGGAGGAAGCCGGAGACGGCGTGCACGATGCCCCGCGTTTCCGGGCAATCGAGCGTCAGGACATGCTCAACGGTGGTAGCCGGCAGGGCCGCTCCAGGCCGCGGGGCGGATTCATTCTGTGTGACAGTCATGGCTAGCACTCCACTACGTTGACGGCGAGGCCTCCGCGGGAGGTCTCCTTGTACTTGCTTTTCATGTCCGCTCCTGTCTCTCGCATGGTTTTGATGGCTTTATCAAGGGACACTTTGTGGCTGCCGTCGCCGTGCAGGGCAAGACGGGCAGCGTTGATGGCCTTCACGCTGGCGATGGCGTTGCGTTCGATGCACGGGATCTGCACCAGCCCGCCTACGGGATCGCACGTGAGGCCAAGGTTGTGTTCGATGCCCACTTCCGCGGCGTTCTCCACTTGTTTGGGAGTGCCTCCAAGGACCTCGCACAGACCAGCGGCAGCCATCGAACAGGCTGAGCCCACTTCACCCTGGCAGCCGACTTCGGCGCCGGAAATGGAGGCGTTGATCTTGAACAGGATCCCGACGGCGGCCGCCGCGAGCAGGAAGCGGACCACGCCGTCGTCGTCGGCGCCCTGCACGAATTTCGTGTAATAGTGCAGTACCGCCGGAACAATGCCCGCCGCACCGTTGGTGGCGCCGTGACAATGCGGCCACCCGCGGCGTTTTCCTCGTTCACGGCCAGCGCGAACAGGTTCACCCATTCCATGGCGAGCAGCGGGTCTGCCGAGCTTGAGCCTTGCAGACCGGCGTCGGTGGCCTTGAGCGACTTGAACAACGACGGCGCCCGTCGCCTGACGTTCAAGCCTCCCGGGAGGATTCCTTCCGCGGCGCAGCCATTGTCGACGCATTCGCGCATGACGGCCCAGATCTGCAGCAGCCGCTCGCGAAGTTCGGCCTCGCTGCGCCACACGAGTTCGTTGGCGAGCATGACATCGGAAATGGACATGCCCTCCCGTGCGCAGATCGCCAGGAGCTCGTCCGCAGTGCTGAACGGATAGGGCAGCACGGTGCTGTCAGCGACCACTTTGTCGTTTCCGGACGCGTCACCGTCCACCACGAAGCCGCCGCCGATCGAATAGTAGCTCCGTTCGCGGAGCACTTCCCCGGTGTGGTCGAGGGCACGGAAGGTCATGCCGTTGGGGTGGGCAGGCAGGGATTTGCGTCGGTGCAGGACCACGTCTTCATCCCAGTTGAAGTCCACGCGGTGATGTCCGGCTATCCGCAATTCGGCGTCGAGGGCGGCCGCGGCAACCTGGTCATCGGCAGTGGACGTGTCCACCGTTTCCGGTGATTGGCCCTGTAGTCCCAGCACCACGGCTTTGTCCGAACCGTGGCCGCGGCCGGTGGCGCCCAGCGAGCCGAAAAGCTCTGCCTGGACGCGCACCGTTGCCGCGAGTTGCCCGGAGGATTCCAGGCCGTCGGTGAACTGCTTCGCCGCCCGCATCGGGCCGACCGTGTGCGAAGACGACGGCCCGATGCCAATGGAAAACAGGTCAAGCACGCTCAATGCCATCAGGGGACCTCAGGAGAGGCGTATTCCCTCATGCCGTCAAACAGCCAGCGGCCCAGGAAGTCGGCGAACGACGCCCTCGGGAAGATCCGGAAGCTGTCCTCGCCGGTCTTGAACAGCATGGCGGGGATGTTGCCGATTTCCGTGGCCAGTGCCGTTCCGGTGCGGAAGGCGCGGGGGTGCAGGTCCAGCGAACAACCCTTCTCCAGGACGTCTCGCGCCCGGATCCCGGACAGTTCGAAGGTGGTGCGGTTGGCGGACAAGTCCACCACCTGTCCAGGGTCGTCGCCCAAGGCCTCCACCAGGGCGCGGACAAGGTCTCCGCCCAGTGAATCGTGGGCCGATTCCGGTGCGACCACCAGGAATTCTTCCGGCCCAAGCCACAGGGTGGTGGCCCTCTCACCCCCGCTGATGTCGCCGCAGGCAGCCGGCAGGCCGCCTGTCACGGACGCGAGGCGGGCTCCGGCGTCGGAATTCCTGTCAACCCGGATCCCCACCATGGTTTGGAACGGGATCTCCTTCAACGCCACTGTTCCAGCCACGGAGCCGGACTCGAAGGTCGGTGCCAAGTGCGACGCCGGGCTGCGGCGTGCCGCACGGAGCGTCTCAGGGTTTGCGGGGGTTGCTGTTTCAGCCATCTTTACGGGTCCCTTCTGCGTCGAAAAGTACGGTTTCTCCGACAACGACGTCCAGCAACTGGTCGCCGACGGAGGCCACCAAGGTCTCGCCGATGCGGTTGCGGCCGTTGGTGATCAGAGCCAGGCCGAAGGAACGGCCCAATGCGGCACTGTGGTAGCTCGAGGTCACGAAGCCCTGCATCGGCACGGGGCCGTAAGCCGGGTTGACCGGGATTCCCTTTTCCACGAGCTGGGTGCCTTCCGGAAGACGGAACGAGCCGTCCGCCGGCAGGACGCTGACCAGGTGCTTGCGGTCAGTGCGGACCGCGTCCTCGCGGCTGTACGAACGCTTGCCGATGAAGTCCTTGGCTTTGGAAACGATCCACTCCATCCCGGCATCCTGCGGGGTGACAGTCCCGTCCGTGTCCTGCCCGACGATCGGGTAGCCCTTCTCGGCACGAAGCACGTGCATGGTTTCCGTGCCGTACGGGGTGATGTTGAACTCGGCACCTGCGGCAGCAACGGCTTCCCAGGTGTTGAGCCCGTACCAGGACGGAACATTGATTTCGTAGGCAAGCTCACCGGAGAACGAGATCCGGCAAACCCGTGCCTGGACTCCGGAGGCCAGCGTGGTCTCGCGGAAGGTCATGAACGGGAACGCTTCGGCGTCCAGCCCGCCGTCGGCCGCCAGTTGCGGGGCGACTTTGGCGATCACGGCGCGGGATTTCGGCCCGACGACGGCAATCGTCGTCCACTGTTCAGTCACCGACGTGCACCCGACGTCGAGTTCGGGCCACTCGGTCTGGTGCCATTCCTCGAGCCAGTCGAGGACCTTGGCTGCGCCGCCGGTGGTGGTGGTCATGAAGTAGCGGCCCTCGTCGAGGCGCAGGGTCACGCCGTCGTCGAAGATCATGCCGTCCGGGGTGCACATGACCCCGTAGCGTGCGGAACCGGGGGCAAGCTTCTTGAACGCGTTGGTGTAGATGCGGTTCAGGAACTCACCGGCGTCCTTGCCACGGATCTCGATCTTGCCGAGCGTGGTGGCGTCCATGAAGCCCACGGATTCGCGGACTGCGGCGCATTCGCGGAGCACCGCGGCGTCCATGTCCTCGCCCGCTTGCGGGTAGTACCACGGCCGCTTCCACTGGCCGACGTCCTCGAAGAGCGCTCCCTGGGCAACGTGCCAGGGGTGGATGGAGGTCACGCGGGCGGGATCGAACAGCTCGCCGCGCTGGCGTCCGGCCAACGCCGCGAAGGCCACCGGCGTGAACGGGGCGCGATAGGTCGTGGTTCCGATGTCCCCGATGCCACGGGCTGCCTCTCCAGCCTGCTTGAGGGCCGCCGCGATCACGCCGATGGCGTTGACCCCGGAGGTCTTGCCCTGGTCGTTGGCCGTGCTGATGGAGGTGTACCGCTTGATGTGTTCCACCGAGCGCATGCCGGCCCCGGTGGAACGGAGCACGTCGGCCACGGACTGGTCGCGCTGGAAGTCGACGAAGTGGTGGTGCCACTCCCCCGCGTTTCCGCTTTGCCCCGGCACCAGCCACAACTGGCGGGTCGGGGCGGAGGCCACGGGCGCCTTCGGCTCGACGGGCACCGTCTGGGTGCTGAAGCCTGCGGCGATAGCGGCCGCGGCACCGGCGGATGCGCCTTCGCTCAGGCAATCCTCGAGCTCGTAGCTGCCACGGCCTGAACCGGCAACATGCTGGTCCCTGACCACGGAGCTCGGCACGAAGCCGGCCAGGTCATCGTCCCAACGCAACTTGCCCTGGCGCTGGCTGTGGAGGTGGACCACGGGACTCCAGCCACCGGAAACCGCCAGCAGATCGCAAGCGATCCGTTCGACGCCGGAGGTGACTTCGCCGTCGTCGTTGAGGCTGCGGATGGTGACGCCGTCGATCCGGCCGTTTTCCCCCGCTCCGGAGGTATCGGCGACGGCGCTGCCGACGAGGACGCGGATGCCGCTTTCGACGGCGGTTGCCGCTTTCTCGCTGAGCTTGGGGCGGGCGTCGACGACGGCGGCGACCTTGACGCCTGCGGCCAGCAAATCCGCAGCGAGCAAGTAGGCCGAATCGTTGGTGGTGCCGATGACGACCCGCCGTCCGGCGGCGACTGCGTAGCGGTTGAGGTAGCTACGGACAGCCGAGGCCAGCATGATGCCGGGCCGGTCGTTGTTCTCGAAGACGAGCGGACGCTCGTGGGCACCGGGGGCCAGGACCACCTGCTTGGCACGGATGTGCCAAATTCGCTGGCGGGAGACGCCGTCCGCGGCCGGGCTGCCGAGGTGGTCGGTGCGGTTCTGTGCCGCGATCACATAGTTCGCGTCGTAGGAGCCGAACGCCGTGGTGCGGTTGAGGACGGTGCATTCGGCGGCGGAGACGAGCTCCGCCTCGACATCGGCGATCCATTCGAGCGCCGGCTTGCCTTCGATCACTTCGGCGAGTTCCGGGGCAGCGGAGCCGGAAAGCAGCGAGCCGCCGAGTTCGGGCTGGTCATCGATCAGGATGACCCTGGCCCCGGTGCGGACGGCTTCGCGGGCTGCCGCGAGGCCGGAAACGCCGCCGCCAACCACCAGGACGTCTGTGTGGACGTACTTCTTGTCGTACTCGGCGCGGTCCTCGTTGGGATCGAGCTTGCCGAGGCCGTTCAGGAACTCAACGTTGAGCCCGTCCACGAGAGACACGGTGGTCGCCGGAAGCATCGACTCGGCGACATGGCCGGGGAAGCGGGCAGCCACCTTGACCAGGGCGTTGGATTCTTCCACGCCGGCGGACATGATGCCGCGGGCCGGTCCTCGTAGAGGGAGTTGCCTGCGTTGATGCGGCCGTTGGCCAGCAGAGCGGAAGCGACGGTGTCCCCCGGGTGGCCGGTGTATTCCTGGCCGTCCACGGTGAACCGCCAGGAGATGCTGCGGTCGATGCGGCCGCCAGTGGCGAGGCGGGCGTTCTGCGGGCTCACTTCGTTGCTCCTTCCGGAGTGGTGGCTGCTGTGGGGTTCACATCAGGGCGCGGTTCGCCCATCTTGTAGATGGCCTGGATGTCATAGCTGACGGTGTCACGGAGCATGTTGAACCATTGGCGGCAACCGGTGCTGTGTACCCAGCGTTCGGCGAAGGCGCCTTTCGTGTTGTCGCGGTAGAACAAGTACTCGGCCCACTGGCGGTCCGTTAGCGCGTCCGGGTTTTCCGGTAGGCCACGTGGGCCTGGCCGCCGTAGTGGAATTCGGTTTCGTCTCGTGGCCCGCAATTGGGGCAGCTGATGAGCAGCATGGTTGGTCTCCTAAAAGGCTGCGGCTAGTGGGCGACGGCGGCGGCGCCGTGTTCGTCGATCAGGGCACCGGTCTCGAAGCGTTCCAGTGAAAAGGGCTTGTTGAGCTCGTGCGGCGTTCCCGTGGCGATGGTGTGGGCGAAGGTCAGGCCCGCAGCGGGCGTGCCCTTGAAGCCGCCCGTTCCCCATCCACAGTTGACGAACATGTTCTCAACCGGCGAGAGTCCGACGATCGGCGAGGCATCCATGGTGGTGTCCACAATTCCGCCCCAAGTCCGGAGCACATGGGCCCGGGCGAAGATCGGGAACAGTTCGACGGCGGCAGCCATCTGGTGCTCGATCACGTGGAAGGAGCCGCGCTGGCCATAGCCGTTGTAAGAGTCGACGCCGGCGCCCATGACCAATTCACCCTTGTGTGCCTGGGAAACATAGACATGCACGTGGTTGGACATGACCACCGTGGGGTGGACCGGCTCATGCAGCTCCGACACCAACGCTTGGAGGGGGTGGGACTGGATCGGGAGGCGGAAGCCGGCCATTTCGGCGAGGACCGAGCTGTGGCCGGCGGCCGCGAGGCCAACCTTTTCGGTGTGGATGGTTCCCTGGTTGGTCTTGACGCCCACCACGCGGTTGCCGTCCTTCAGGAAGCCCGTTACTTCGCAGTTCTGGATGATATCCACGCCGAGCTCGTCGCACTTGCGGGCGAAAGCCCAGGCGACGTGGTCGTGCTTCGCGATGCCGGCCCGGGGCTGGTAAGTAGCGCCCATCACCGGGTAGCGGATGTTGTCGCTGATGTTCAGGATGGGGCAGAGTTCCTTGACCTGCTGCGGGTCCAGCCATTCGGCGTCGACCCCGTTGAGCTTGTTCGCGCCGACGCGGCGGACGCTTTCGCGGACGTCGCCGAGGGTGTGGGCGAGGTTCATGACGCCGCGCTGGCTGAAGAGGAAATCGTATTCGAGTTCCTCGGGCAGGATCTCCCAGAGCTTAAGGGCGTGCTCGTAGATGGCGGCGCTCTCGTCCCACAGGTAGTTGGAACGGATGATGGTGGTGTTGCGCGCCATGTTGCCGCCGGCCAGCCAGCCCTTTTCCAGGACGGCGATGTTGGTCATACCGTGGTTCTTGGCCAGGAAGTACGCGGTGGCCAGGCCGTGGCCGCCACCACCCACGATCACGGCATCGTAGGAAGCCTTGGGCTCCGGGTTACGCCACAGGAAATCCGGGTGTTCGGGGAGTTGGTCTGCGCTCACTGGGCTGCTCCAATCATTTCTGCCTCAAGTTCGGTGGAAGCGGCGTCGTTGCCGCTGCCAGCCTGGGAAAGGTGCGGGTAAAGCGGGAATTGCTCGGCGAGCGCGGTAACCCTCCCCCGGAGTTCGACGGCGGCCTCGTCTCCCAAGGTGCCGCTGCTGTTTGTGCCAGTGCTGGCGGAGGCGATCAACGCCGTCGCGATGATGTCCGCGACCTCCGCGAATTCCCTGGCACCGAAGCCGCGTGCGGCGAGCGCCGGGTGCCGATGCGGAGTCCGGAGGAAACCATCGGCGGCCGGGGTCGAACGGGACGGCGTTGCGGTTCACGGTGATGCCGATGCGGTGCAAGGTGTCCTCGGCCTGCTGGCCGTCCAGTTCCGAGTGGCGCAGGTCAACGAGGACCAAGTGGACGTCGGTGCCTCCGTTGACCACCGAGATCCCCGCTGCGGCCACGTCGTCCTTCAGGAGTCGTTCGGCCAGGAGCTTGGCGCCTTCCAGCACCCGTGCTTGGCGTTCCTGGAATTCAGGCTCAGCCGCCATCTTGAACGCCACGGCCTTGGCCGCGATCACATGCTCCAGCGGGCCGCCTTGCTGGCCGGGAAAACCGCGCTGTTGATCTTGCGTGCGTATTGTTCCTTCGACAGGATGACTCCGCCGCGCGGGCCGCCGAGTGTCTTGTGGGTTGTGGTGGTCACGACGTCGGCATACGGCACCGGGTTGGGGTGCAGTCCCGCTGCGACGAGGCCGGCGAAGTGGGCCATGTCCACCATGAGGTAGGCGCCCACGAGGTCGGCGATGCGGCGGAATTCTGCGAAATCCAAGTGGCGCGAGTAGGCGGACCAACCGGCAACGATCAGCTTCGGGCGGTGTTCCAGGGCGAGGGCTTCCACTTCCGCCATATCCACCCGGAGGTCGGATTCGCTGACGTGGTACGGGATGACGTTGTACAGCTTGCCGGAGAAGTTGATGCGCATGCCGTGGGTCAGGTGGCCACCGTGCGCGAGGTCGAGGCCCATGATGGTGTCCCCCGGTTCAAGGAGCGCGAACATGGCTGCGGCGTTGGCCTGGGCGCCGGAGTGCGGCTGGACATTTGCGGCTTCGGCGCCGAAGAGGGCCTTGACGCGATCGATGGCCAGCTGCTCGATGACGTCCACCTGCTCGCAGCCGCCGTAGTAGCGCTTGCCGGGGTAGCCTTCCGCGTACTTGTTGGTCAGGACCGAGCCCTGTGCCTGCATGACGGCTGCAGGAGCGAAGTTTTCGGAGGCGATCATTTCCAGCGTGGACTGCTGGCGGATGAGTTCCTGGGCGATCGCCTGCTCAACCTCCGGGTCCGCCTGGGCGAGTGGGCGGATCAGCGGTTCAACCATCGTGGTCTCCTTTTGAGATACTTATATTTACTGACTAATCAGCAACTGATATATTAGAACTGTTGCCATAGTATGTTGAAGATCACACAGCCGTCAACAGTCCGGCGGCAACTGAACCGCCAGACTTGGAATTGTGGCAAACGGGAGAGGCACATGAGCACTGCACTGGAAGCACCGGACACAGGCACGCAGGGAACGTCCTTGGCGGAAAACGCCTACCTGCTCCTGCGCGACCGGCTCATCATGCTGGACATCAAACCCGGAGACCCCATCAACGACGGGCAGGTCGCCGCGGAGCTCGGCATCGGACGGACACCCGTGCGCGAGGCCATCAAGCGGCTGGAAAGCGACCACCTTGTGGTCTCATATCCCCGCCGCGGAACCTTCGCCACCGGCGTCGACATCACCCAACTCGCGGACGTCTCGGAAATCCGCGAGCTGCTTGAGCCCTTGGCGTCACGGCGGGCTGCCCGCATGGCCAGCCCGAAGCTGAGGGAAGAACTGCGCGAGGTCGCCGCAGCCATCAGCGGCCTGGAGGCACACGACGCCGGCCAGCAGGACCTCATGCGCTACGACATCCAGGTGCACCGGCTCATCTACAGGGCCGCGGCCAATCCGCACCTTGAGGACGTGCTGATCCGCTACGACAACCTGGCAACCCGCATCTGGTGCCACATGCTGGACAAGATGCCTTCTGTGACGAGCCACGTCGCAGAGCACGCAGAACTGCTCAGTGCGATCGCCGACGGCGACGAGGACCGGGCGGCAGCGCTCGCCCTGCACCACGTGGCGAGTTTCGAAGAGTCGATCCGCAAGGTCCTCTAGGTCCGGCACCTACGCTGGCGCCTAGCCGTTTCTCTTCCAGTGCTTCGGCCACTTCACGTTAAACAGCAGCAGCCCCAGCAAGAGCGCATCAACCGTCATTACTCCCGCCATGAAGTAAGCCCAACCGATGATCATGGCTCGATCACCACCAGTCGGCGGCCCGAGGTGCGGGGTTGCATCACAACACACATACCAATCTCCTGACCCGGATCCCCCAGTCAATCGATAGTCCACCAAGTGTGGCACGACGGCGCCCAAGAAGGAACGGCTTTGGCGATCGACGGCGGGCCGCACTAAAGGAATTGACAACGACGGCGACGTGTCCTTTTCGGGGCGTGTCGCCGTCGTGCGCGCCTGAGCATTGAACAGCGGGAGCTACACTTTCGAGACCTCGCCGCTGTGGGGGCCAATGGTTCCCGTCTGCAGGCTCAGGAGCGTCAAGAGGATGACCATTCCGAGCAGCACAACGGCCGTGGCCAAGGTGAGGGTGCGGTTCCGACTCGGGGCTTCTCTGGCTGCAAGAAAGAGGGCAGATCCTGACAGGACAGCAGAGATAGCTGTGAATGGATAGAGCGGCAAAATCAACAAGATGGCCGCTCCCAGCAGGAAAAATCTGGAGAGCGCAACGCCTGAGCGCTTCCTTACCAAGGGCTGCATGATTGGTCATCTCCTTTTTGACCATTGCCGTGACCTATGATCCGCACGCAGGGGCGAGGCGACGACACGTCCCAACCCCCGACACCGAGTTTGAATTCGCGCTGTCCGACAATTTTAGCCGAGCCGCCCGAGATGATTGCGTGCCTGGAGACCTGGCCATTGTCGCGCCACCCGATTGCAAACGTCTCACCCCACGTGCCGTTGAACCATGAATGTGTTGCTGACGAACCGTTGCCACACCATCCGCCACTAACGGTCAGCTTGTAAAGCCACCCTCCAAAGGCATTCGTGCCTATCACCCAGGATGAAGTGTTCCAGCATCCGGAAGCCAGAGTGCCGAACTGAGCCGGCGTTATTCCCTTCAATGTGGATTTCTTGGCCAGACTATCTGCCGGCGCGTAGCTTTTCGGCGAACTGATGACATTCGCGACCGCGCTATAGGCCTCAAACAAACCAAGCTCTTCCGAGCCGAGCGATTTGGCCGCAAGCTCGGGATTGTCGGACTCAAAGACCTTGCGCGCTACGGCCTCAGCCTTCGCAGCTTCCTTGGGTGCGTTTTCCACTCTCGCCGGAGCGCCTCCCGCGTTGGCATCGACGTCAGCTATGGCGGGTGTCCCTGTTGAAGCGGCTAGGAGCGCAGCCATGGCCAGACAGGCCAGGATCCTTTTGATAATCATTTGGTCCCCAATCGTGAAACTGTCATGGGCGTGGTCGACGACCCGCCTCACGAAGGCCTCATCGATGTTCCTTTTCGGTAATCGAAAGAACAGATACACCGAGTTCTTTAAGGCGCGACGGGGCCTTCATCGCAAACGCTAACAAGGGAAAACTGCACTGAGTGGTCTTCCGAATCAAAATGAGTGGCGAATCGCCATATTTGAGTGGTAGCGAGGGGAAGCACGTTAGAACGTTCGTAGCCGCCGTGCTTCGACGATACGACCACCATCCTTGGGAACTGGTTCTGTCAGAGCTTCATCGCGTTACCGGAACTTCACGGAGCAGCACTGCAGACGATGCAGCGGTTGGGCCAAACGCTCGGCGGGGGCCTCTTCCGGGTGCCGGTTGGGCAGCCGCCGATCTGAGCAAGGTGGATCCTGACGCCGGCGGAGATGGAAAGCATTCCTCGCGACCTCAATTCACGGTCACTCTGCGCCGGTTGCCACCGAGACATTTTTGTCGTATCAGCCGAACAGCCGCCCTGAAGACCCTACGGTGCTCAGGGCGGCTCTCAGGCCTTACCTCGTGCTCACGCGACGATGGTCCCTTGATGGCTCCGAGGATCTGACAACTCTCCCCGACGCCGAAGTGCATTGGAACACCAAGGAGCGCAGTCTCACCAAGCACGTCTTGAAGGTCATCGAGGCGACCGTACCCGGCGACTTGATGCTGGGAGCGGTACTCGAAGACTCACTGAGCGCCGCTTACGACCTTCTCGACGCTTATCACGGCCTACGCTCGTGGGATCCGCTCAACTTTCGTCGCTCGGCAATCGAACCGCACGGGCAGGATCGGTTTCGCCATCCCGCGGACGCAGTCATCGATGGGCTGCGAGCGTACGGCGAGAAAGCCCTGCTCGCACGGCCGGACCTGCCCGAACGGTGGTGGTCGATCGGTCGAGACCTCTTCCGACGTCTCGCGCTACATTTGGTCGCACTTGACGCCTCGCGGTCGTACGACGAGAAGATCTCGTGGCTGCTAGAACGATCTGCTCTCTACGAAACTACTCTCAAACACGAGACTTATCGCATCCTCAAAGTGTCGGCGGAAAAAGCATCGAAAGAAGCACGAGATCACCTCCTTTCGGCCGCACAAGCCGGGCCTAGCCTTCCCAAAGACGTCACGGAAGACATCCTCGACCGTGAACAGCACACCAAATACGCAACCTACAACTTGCTTGTATGGCTGACCCAAGTTGCGCCCGGATGGGCTGAGGCCGGCACAGCCCTTGCAGAGGCACAGGACGCAAACCATGTTTTCGCCCCGCGGGAGAATCCCGACTTCGACAAGTGGATGACGACCGGCACCTGGGGCGGAAAACTGCCGATGGAACTGGATGACTTTATCGGGTCCCTTGAAAAGGATCCCGCTGGTACCGTCGATGACCTCCTAGCCGGGGACTACTCGGAACGGAGCTTGAACGAACCAGAGTGGCGCGACGCTCTTTCTCTCGTGAGCCAAGTGGCTGAGTCCCGCCCCGACCTCGGCGAACAACTTTGGGCCCTCGTCGATGATCGGCCAGACCGCGGTTCTCAGGCCGACGACCTTCGCCGAGCTATTGTCGATGGTTGGGCGGAATCGGCTCTGGGTGCGATTGCCAACACCGTCGTCGCACGAGTTACAACACAAGTCGCAAGTTTAGAATCCGCTCGCTCAGTCGGCCGATTCCTGCTGGAGCAGGTTCGAAAGCAGATCGAGAGTGACGAGACACCGGCTCTCGCGGCGATGCGCCGCATCGCCCTCGACCTTTGGAGGAAGCATGGCCACTCGTTCACGCATTCCGAGGCAGCGGACCCGAACTCGATGGCACCGCTTACCTCAATTCTTGGCCAGGAGACCTCGCCCAGTACTGGATGGCTGAGGTTGATCGACGATGGCGGAAACATCGTGATGACTGGTTGGGCCTCAGCGATGACGAGCACGAGGCTCTTACGCAGCTTCTCTGCGGGCCGGCGCACGCGTTCGATGCCACAGGACCCGCTCTGGCGAGCCACTTGTTCTTCTTATTCGCTGCCGACCCGGCCTTCGCGACAGAGCACCTGCTCCCGTTATTCCGTGCTGACGCGACCGCGCCGTTGTTTTGGCCTCCCTACCTTCGCCACCCTCGCTACAACGACAAGCTGCTCGCCGCTGGTTTCCTGGACAGTATCATCGCAGAGTGGGCGCGGCTCGACTCGCTAAGGGTCAACGAGCTCCAGAATCAATTCTTCGGCCTGGTCATCTCGATCGTGTCCTTCGCTGGTATCGCCCCGGAGTCGCGCCAAACCCTGCTCGATCAGAGCGTTCTTGCCGCCGACGGAGCGCACGAAGCGGAGTTTGCTCAGGCGGTGGTGTATTTCCTTCGTGCAGACGGGGTCGACGGTGCTGAAGTGTGGAAGCGATGGCTTCGCGCCCACCTGACATCTCGACTGAACGGCGTGCCGAGAAGGCTGAACGTCGAAGAACTATCCTGCTGGGCTGACACCGTCTCTTACCTCGGCGATGGCATTCCCGAGGCGACCGAGATGCTCCGCAACCGCAGCATCGGTCTCGGCGATCGGTTCATCCGTCCGGACTTCCCGGAAGGAGCGCTCACCCTTTACGGCCCGGTTCTGGCATCGCACTTCGCGGAACGCATTCGCAACTCGTCACCCGGCGACTATTTCACCGTCCACCAAGTGAACGAGCTGATCGATGCGATGCGAAATACCCTCGGCGACGCAGGGGTACAACCGTTAGTGCACGCGGTGACGACGAGAGGATTCATTGGCGGCAGCACCGACCAGCGACGCTCGTGAGGGGCGCTTCCTCATCATCGTTGTCGAGCTCGGCCGGACGCATGGCTGCGGCTCGATACCGATCTCGCCGACGCGCAACGGGCGAAGCCGATGTGAGTGATCGCGGAGGCGAGCGTCCACAAGTCAGCGGCCATGAGGAGCACTGGAAGACCCCTGCATACTCTGCACTGGACGCGCCTTGGAAGCCGAAGCGCTGCGTCAGCCGGGGCTGAGAACGCAGAACTCGTTGCCCTCCGTGTCGGCGAGGCACACCCATGGCACGTCGCCCTGGCCGACGTCGGCGTCCGTGGCGCCCAGGTCCCGCAACCGGGCCACCTCCGCCGCTTGATCATCTCCGGGGTACGGCCTCAGGTCGAGATGGACCCGGCCGCGCGCGGCATTCGCGGCGGGAGTCCGGACGAATTCCAAATACGGCCCAACGCCCTTGGCCGAACGCAGCCTCGCAAAATCATCAGTCTCCTCGTGCACAGTCCAGTCCATCGCCCCGCTCCAGAACCGCACCATGGCCCGCGGATCCGCACAACTGACCACCACCGCGGCGATCGGCCCGGTGTCCTGGTAGATCGGCCGAGGCTCCAACACGCAGAACACGTTGCCCTCCGGATCGGCCAGGACCGTCCACGGCACATCGCCCTGGCCGATATCGGCAGGCGTCGCGCCGAGCTTCACCAGGCGCGCCACAAGCTCCGCTTGATGGGCCTCAGAGGCGGTGGCGAGGTCGAGGTGGGCGCGATACCTCACCGTTTCGGGGTCAGGCACAGTGACGACATCGACGCAGACGGCGGCGGGGTCCGGCCCGGTGAAGCCCGCGGGTTCAACATTGCTCACACCGGGGCCTTCGCTGGAAATATCCCAACCAAGCGCCTCCGCCCAAAACCGGCCCAGAGCCGAGTCGTCCCGGGCCTTGAAATTCACTTGAACAAGTCGCAGTGCCATACCGCCCGATCCTATAACCAGGCAATACCCGGCTGAGCGGCAACATCCCAGGACACGCTGACCGGAGAGGCCGCGCATTTGACCGTGTTTGAGACGATGAACCACATGGACGCTGATGCTAGCCCTGCCAACGACCCCGATTCCGATCCGGGCGGTGCGCACCACGCGGGTGTGCAGTCCGTGGACCGGGCCATCACCGTGCTCGAAATCATCGCCCGCAACGGCGATGCCGGCGTGAGTGAGATCGCTGAGGAAATGGGCGTCCACAAGTCAACGGCATCGCGACTGCTGAGCGCCCTGGACGCCCGTGGCATGGTTCAGCAGAACCACGAGCGCGGAAAATACCAACTCGGATTCAACATCCTGCGCCTGGCCAGCGCCATTCCGGCCCGCCTCAGCTTGGTAAAGGAAGCCCGGGAAGATCTCGAAGCCCTTGCGGAGAAGTTCGCCGAGACCGCCAACCTGGCCGTGCTTCGGTCAAATTTCGCGGTCAACGTGGACCAGGCCATTGGCCCCAACACGCTTGGCACGCAGGACTGGATCGGCGGGCTCACCCCGCTCCACGCCACCTCCAGCGGCAAGGTCATGCTTGCAGCGCTGCCGCCTGGGACGCGTGACCGAGTTCTCAGGGAATCCGGCCAGGCACGATACACTCCGCAGACCATCACCGACCGCGACGAGCTGGAGCGGCAAATGCCGGTCATTGCGGAGGCCGGGTACGCCGCCACGTATGAAGAACTCGAGCGCGGACTCAACGCCGTCGCCGTTCCGATCCACAACCACAGCGGCATGGTGATCGGAGCCATCAGCCTTTCCGGGCCGGCCTTCCGTTTCGAGCCGGAAAAAATACCCGGCCTGCTCGATGCGCTCAAGCAAGCCGGGTATTCAATCAGCGTCAAGATGGGTTACACAGCAGCCGGCGGCGCCTAAGCGCCGTCGGCCTGGCGATCCAGCGCTGCCTGGGCGAGGTTTTCCGCCTCGGCTTTGATGGTGGTGTTGTCGCCGTGCCCGGTGCGGACCACGGTTTCCAGCGGAAGCGTCAGGAGGCGTTCCCGGATCGAGGCCAGGATGGTCGGGTGGTCGCTGTGCGACCTGCCCGTCGCCCCCGGGCCGCCGTTGAAGAGGGTGTCGCCAGTGAACACCGTGCCTTCGCTTTCCAGGTAGAAGCACGTGGAACCCGGTGAGTGGCCCGGCGTGTGGAAGGCGTGCAAAGCCGTGCCCGCCACTTCGAAGACGTCGCCGTCCGTGATGTAGCGGTCCGGGCCGGCGTCCGGGTACAGCTGCTCCCACAGGACCATGTCTGCCGGGTGAAGGTGGATCGGCGCGTTCACTGCCTTCGCGACGTCGAGCGCTGCTCCGATGTGGTCATTGTGCGCGTGGGTGAGCAGGATGGCGCGCACCTTCCGGCCACGGACCTGGCCGATGATTGCCTCCGCGTCGTGCGGCGAATCGATGATCACGCATTCGTCGTCGTTGCCGACGATCCAGACGTTGTTGTCCACGTCCCACGTGCCGCCGTCGAGCGAAAACGTGCCCGAGGTGACGAGGTTTTCGATGCTGACGCTCATCCGATTTCCACCACCGAACGGAGCACTTTGCCCTCGTGCATCTTGGCGAACGCCTCTTCCACCTGGTCGATGGTGATCCGTTCGGACACGAACGCGTCCAAGTCAAGGTTGCCCTGCTTGTAGTGCGCCACCAGCATCGGGAAGTCGCGGGACGGCAGGCAGTCCCCGTACCAGGAGGACTTCAGCGAACCGCCGCGGCCAAAGACATCCAGCAACGGCAGGTCGAGCAACATGCCCGGCGTCGGGACGCCCACCAGCACTACGCGGCCGGCGAGGTCGCGCGCGTAGAAGGCCTGCTTGTAGGTCTCCGGGCGCCCGACGGCGTCAATCACCACATCGGCACCGTTACCACCGGTCAGGGCCCGGGTGGCCTCGACGGGGTCCTCCTGGCTGGAGTTGACACCGTGTGTGGCTCCCAAGGACATGGCCATCCCGATTTTGTTGGCGTCGATGTCCACGGCGATGATCGTCGTGGCGCCGGCCAGCTTTGCCCCGGCAATAGCGGCGATGCCGACGCCGCCGCAACCGATCACGGCCACGGACTCGCCCCGCTTGACCTCGCCGGTGTTGATGGCGGCACCGATTCCTGCCATCACGCCGCAGCCGAGCAGCCCGACGGCGGCGGGATCGACGTCGTCGTCCACTTTGGTGCACTGCCCGGCGGCTACGAGGGTCTTCTCCGCGAAGGCGCCGATCCCCAGTGCCGGGGTCAGTTCCGTGCCGTCCTCCAGGGTCATCTTCTGGGTGGCATTGTGCGTGTTGAAGCAGTACTGCGGCTGGCCCTTGGCACACGCCCGGCATTCCCCGCACACGGCGCGCCAGTTCAGGATGACCCTGTCCCCCGGCGCCACATCGGTGACGTCCGGGCCAACGGCGCTGACCACGCCGGTGGCTTCGTGGCCGAGCAGGATGGGGAAATCATCGGTGATGCCGCCCTGCTTGTAGTGCAGGTCGGTGTGGCAGACACCGCAGGTGAGGATGTCCACCAGCGCCTCCCCCGGACCAGGGTCCGGCACCAGGATGGTCTCCAGCGTGACCGGGGCGTTCTTTTCCTTGGCGATGACCGCTTTTACTTTATGAACCATTGGCTTGCGTCCCTTTCCTAGGTTCCGGGTTACTCGTTACGACGACAGACATTCCTCAGGCTAGCTGTCGGCGGGGACGTCGGCGATCTTGCTCGTGACCCAGCTGTGGAACGCCTCAATGTGGTGCTCGCTCGGTACCAGGACGCCGCCCTTGGCGTAGATCTTGGAGCCCATGGCCGGCTGGCAGCGTTCGCAGGCGTCGAAGTCCTGCTCGTTGACCCGGTGGAAGAGCTCCACCGAAGCGCTCACGTCCTTGCCGGATTCCACGACGCTGGGCAGGTACAGCCAGTCGCATTCGACGATCGTGTGGTCGGCAGCCAGCGGGAACATGCGGTGGATGATGACGTGGTCCGGAACAAGGTTGACGAAGACATTCGGCTTGATGGTCACTGCGTAGTACGGCGGTCGTGGTCGTCGCCGACTCCGGGAATCCGATCCAGGCCTTCGGAACCATCAATCGTGAAGCCCTTGATGTCGTCACCGAACTCGGCGCCGTGGCCCACAAAATACTGCGCCGCCAGGCCGTCGGCGAACTCGGGCAGGACTTCGGTGAGTTCGGGGTGGATCGTGGCGCAGTGGTAGCACTCCATGAAGTTTTCGATGATGAGCTTCCAGTTGGCCTTCACGTCGTACTTGATGCGCCGGCCAAGGCTCAGGTTCGCGATGTCATAGTCGTCGACAGCCCTCAGATCCCCTAGGCGCTCCTCGATCGCGCCCATGACGTCTTCTTCGAACGACGGCGGCTCATCCGCGAGGCTGACCCAGACGTAGCCCATGTATTCCCGGACGTGGACCTTGACCAGCCCGTATTCGTTTCGATCGATATCCGGCATCTTGGTGAGGTTCGGGGCCGCGATGAGCTTCCCCTCAAGATCGTAGGTCCAGGCGTGGTACGGGCACTGGAACGAGCGGTTGGCCTCGCCGGACTCCTCCATGCACAGCTTCACGCCACGGTGCCGGCAGATGTTGTAGAACGCGCGGATCTCTCCCTTGCGGGTGCGGTTGATGAGTACGCTCTCACGGCCGATCTGCACGGTTTTGAACGAGCCGGCCTTTTCCAGGTCCGCGGTCCGCACAGCGCAGAACCACATTTGTTCGAAGATGTGTTCCTGCTCGGCACGGAAGATGTCTTCACTGACATAAGTGTGGCCGGGGAGAGTGGGGATCAGGCTGGGGGAAACAACTTCAGTGGTCATGCTGACTCCTATTCAGTGATGAACGTGGTTGGCGCTCGAGAGGACTAAGGGGTTGCCAGGACGCGCGGGGCATTGCGGGCGTTGAGTTGCCGGCGCCAACGGGTGAACAGTCGCGGCTGGTTCACACCTAGTACGCCCACTGGTTCCTCGCCCCGGTAGTACACGGCCAGGAAGCTGTGGTTCTCGAGCTGCCCTGCCTCAATTTCGACGCGCTCCGCGTCCCGCGCATGGCCGGCGAACTGGAGCGTTACTCCGTACTGGTCCGACCAGAAGTACGGCAGGTTGAGCGGTTGGGGTGCTGCTGAGTGATCCAAGAGCCCTGTCACGGCAAGGGCGGCACGTTCCTGGGCGCCGCTCCAATGCTCCACGCGATGGTGCTGCCCGCTGCGTTCGTCGTACCAGGCCGCGCAGTCTCCCACGGCGACCACGCCGGGGACGTTTGTCCGTCCCATCGAATCGCACGTGACGCCGTCGTCGATCGCCAGCCCCGAACCGGCCAGCCACCCGACGTTGGGGACCGCACCGATTCCGAGAAGTACGACGTCGGCGGAACGGTACTGTCCATCGCTGAGCCGGACGCCGGTCACATTTCCTTCGTAGCTGTAATACGAGTCGATTCCCGTGTCACAAATCAGTTCCACTCCATTGATCCCATGGAGCGTGGCCATGACGCCAGCCATCTCCGGACCGATCGGAGCGCTTAGCGGGATCGGGCTCTTGCAGATAATGGTCACGTCCATTCCCAGGCCCTTGGCCGTTGACGCCACTTCCGCGCCGATGAAGCCTGCGCCAACCACCAACAGGCGGCCGCCCGGAACGAGTTCCGGAGCCAGGTCCTGCGCATCCTCGAGAGTCCGCAGAGTAAAGACGTTGGATAGGCCCGCAAGTTCGGGCAGGGTGCGGGCCGAAGCTCCGGTGGCGATCACGACGCCGTCGGCCACCACCGTGCGTCCGTTGCCTAGGGTGATGGTCCTGCTGGCCGCGTCAAAGCTCTTCGCAGGCGAGCCCAACAGCCATTCAGCCTGCAGGGGATCCGCCATTCCCCCTCTTCCGCTTCCAACATCAAGTGCTTGATGCCGATCTTTCCTGCCAGGAACTCCTTGGACAGGGGCGGACGGTCATAGGCCGCTGCTGCTCATCTCCAATGATGATCAGCCGGCCACAAAAACCCTGCGCGCGGGCAGCGCGGGCGGCGGAAAGTCCAGCCAATGATGCGCCCACGATGGCCAATGTTTCCATGGCTTCCTCCTCGTTGAGCCGTTCGAAATTTTATTGCGCATTACGCAACGAACTTCGTTATGCGAAACAGTGTGACGGCCTTCACATCGCGTGTCAAGCAATCTGCGCAGTAATTTCCACCTCTTGACAAGCCCCTGTGAGGTCCATCACTCTGTTGCGTATTGTGATCTTCGTTGATCATGAAACAACCACCCGCAGGTTTTCGACCAATCCGGTGAAAGAGGTTCGTGAGATGCACAGTGCTTGTCCGCTTAGCTCGTTGGCTCCGGGGGACGCGATTCGACTCGAGACGTCTCCGCCGATTGCCGTATTCCACACCGAAGAAGGCGAACTCTTTGCCCTCGACGACACCTGCACGCACCAAGACGCCTCACTCGCCGACGGCTGGGTGGAGGACTGCTGGGTGGAGTGCCCCTCCATGCTTCAAAGTTCAATCTCCGCACGGGAGCCGCCGATGCGCCTCCCGCCAAACTGCCCGTCAGGGTCCACGAAGTCCTGGTAGTGGACGGCCAGATCATGGTCAAGGAATCCGAGGACGAGCCAACCTGCCGCCCGGGTTGACCGTCGACGGCCACGTCTAGCTTCCGGCGAGCCCCAAACTTCGATACGACTTACCTCAGGAGCAACACGCATGTCCACATCACCCCGCGTCGTCATTATCGGAGCCGGCATCGTCGGCGCCAATCTTGCGGATGAGCTGTCCACCCGCGGCTGGACCAACATCACCGTGGTCGAGCAGGGCCCGTTGACGTTGGCGGGTGGCTCAACCTCGCACGCCCCCGGCCTCGTGTTCCAGACCAACGCCTCCAAGGCCATGACCGAATTCGCTTCCTACACCGTGGACAAGCTGCTCTCCCTCAGCGATTCCGGCGTCTCCTGCTTCAACCAGGTGGGCGGCCTCGAGGTCGCCACCACGCCAGGGCGCCTGGAGGACCTCAAGCGCAAGCTGGGCTACGCGGCGTCGTGGGGTGTGGAAGGCCGGCTCATCGATCCGGACGAGTGCGCCAAGCACTACCCGCTGCTCAACCGGGAGAAAGTACTCGGCGGACTCTACGTCCCCTCCGACGGCCTGGCCTCCGCGGCCCGCGCCGTCGGCCTGCTCATCGCCAAGGCGAGCGCCGCAGGCGTCACGTTCCGCGGTTCCACTCCCGTCACCGGCATTGAACAGACAGGCGGCAAAGTCACGGGAGTCGAAACGCCCGACGGTGTGATCCCTGCGGACATCGTAGTTTCCTGCGCCGGGTTCTGGGGACCCAAGATCGGCGCCATGGTGGGCATGTCCGTGCCACTCCTCCCGCTGGCCCACCAATACGTCAAGACCACCTCCGTACCGGAGCTCGTGGGCCGGAACGATGCCTCGCGGCTGCTTGATCCCGCCAACGGCGCGTGGATGCCCATCCTTCGCCACCAGGACAAAGACCTCTATTACCGCGAGCACGGGGACCGGATGGGCATTGGCTCCTACGCCCACAAGCCCATGCCCGTGGACCTCCGGGAGCTCCCCGAGGTTGCTGCGGCGGACATGTCCGAGCACCGCATGCCATCCCGCCTGGCGTTCACCGAAGAGGACTTCCTGCCGAGTTGGGAGGACTCCAAGGAACTCCTTCCGGCACTTGCCGGCGCGGGGATTGCGGATGGCTTCAACGGCATCTTCTCCTTCACCCCCGACGGCGGTCCCTTGGTGGGCGAGTCCAAAGAGGTTGAAGGGTTCTTCGTTGCCGAGGCCGTGTGGGTGACGCACTCCGCCGGCGTGGCCAGGGCAGTGGCCGAGCTCTTGATCGAGGGCCAATCCCGGATTCCGCTCCACGAATGCGAAGTCTCCCGCTTCGAAGAGATCCAGACCGCGGAGAGCTACGTCAGCGAAACCTCCCAGCAGAACTTCGTAGAGATCTACGATGTCCTGCACCCGCTGCAGCCACGCGTCTCGCCCCGCGAACTGCGCGTGAGCCCATTCAATGCCCGGCAGAAGGAGCTCGGGGCGTTCTTCCTCGAAGCCCAGGGTTGGGAGCGCCCGCACTGGTTCGAGGCAAACCGCGGCTTGCTGGAGATCCTCCCGGAAGAATGGCGCGCACCTGAACGCGAACCGTGGGCCGCCATGTTCCATTCCCCCATTTCCGCTGCCGAAGCGTGGAAGACGCGCACCGCCGTCGCGCTCTATGACATGACACCGCTCAAGCGGCTGGAGGTTTCCGGCCCTGGCGCCGAAGCCCTCTTGCAGCGCCTCAGCGCCGGGAAGGTCGACAAGAAGCCGGGTGCGGTGACGTACTGCCTGCTCCTCAACGGCGACGGCGGCATCCGCAGCGACATTACGGTGGCCCGCCTCGACGAAACCACGTTCCAGGTAGGCGCGAACGGCAACATCGACTTCGCCTACCTCACCACCGAAGCCCGCAAACAGACCGCTGGGGACGTCACCCAGTGGGTCCAGGTCAGGGACATCACGGGTTCCACGTGTTGCGTGGGGCTTTGGGGCCGCTCGCCCGCGAAATCATGGCCAAGGTGAGCGACGACGATTTCAGCAACGACGGATTGAAGTACTTCCGCACCAAGAAAGTCCGGATCGGCGGGATCCCTGTCACCGCGATGCGCCTGTCCTACGTAGGCGAGTTGGGCTGGGAGCTGTACACGACGGCGGAAAACGGTCAAAAGCTCTGGGACCTTTTGTTCGAGGCCGGCCAGGAGCAGGGCATCATCGCGGCCGGCCGCGGCGCGTTCAACAGCCTCCGCCTCGAGAAGGGCTACCGGCTGTGGGGCACCGACATGACCCCCGAGCATGAGCCCTTCCAAGCGGGCCTTGGCTTCTCCGTCGGCAAGGACAAGGAAGGATACATCGGTGCCGAGGCCCTCAAAGCCCGCCGCGAACTGCCCATCAACCGCCGCTTGCGTTGCCTGACGGTCGACGACGGCACGTCCGTTGTGTTGGGCAAGGAACCTGTCTATTTCAAGGGAGAGCCCGCCGGCTACGTCACAAGCGCCGCCTACGGCTACACCGTCCGGAAGCCCATCGCCTACGCTTGGCTGCCCGCCGAAGCGGGCGAGGGTGACACCGTCGAGATCGAATACTTCGGGAAGCGGATCCCGGCCACCATCTCTGCCGATCCCCTCGTGGATCCAACCATGGAAAAGCTACGGGGCTGACGCCCCTCCTGGCTACTCGACACAGCAATGGGGATCACTTCAAAGGAGTTCAACTAATGGCCAACGAAAAGTTTGACTACGTCATTGTGGGTGGGGGCAGCGCCGGATCGGTGCTGGCGGACAGGCTCAGCGCAGACCGCACCAAGACCGTCCTGGTCCTGGAGGCCGGCCGCAGCGACTACCCCTGGGACCTGTTCATCCAGATGCCCGCGGCGCTCACCTTCCCCAGCGGGAACAGGTTCTATGACTGGCGCTACCAGTCCGACCCTGAGCCGCACATGCACGGACGCCGGATCGCCCACACCCGCGGCAAGGTCCTGGGCGGCTCCAGTTCCATCAACGGGATGATCTTCCAGCGCGGCAACCCCTTGGACTACGAACGCTGGGGAGCCGACGCCGGGATGGAGACCTGGGACTTCGCTCACTGCCTCCCCTACTTCAACCGCATGGAGACCGCGCTGGCCGCGGAACCCGACGATGAACTGCGCGGACACGACGGACCGCTGGTCCTTGAACGCGGTCCGGCGCGCAATCCCCTCTTCCAAGCCTTCTTCCGCGCGGCCCAACAAGCCGGATTCGCACGGACCAACGATGTCAACGGGTACCGGCAGGAGGGCTTCGGTCCCTTCGACCGCAATGTGCACAAGGGCCAGCGGCTCTCCGCCTCCAGGGCTTACTTGCGGCCGCACCTCAACCGGCCGAACCTCACGGTCAGGACCCGGGCCCTCGTCTCGAAAATCAACTTCGACGGCATTGGAACGTCCGATGTCAGGGCCACGGGCGTGAGCTATCGACGCAACGGCAAGCAGCACAGCGTGGATGCCCAGGAAGTAGTCCTGTGCGGAGGGGCCATCAACACCCCGCAGCTCCTGCAGTTGTCCGGCGTCGGGGACTCCACGCACCTCACGTCCCTCGGCATCAAACCCGTAGTTGACCTGCCCGGCGTCGGCGAAAACCTGCAGGACCACCTGGAGGTCTACATCCAGCACGCCTGCACCCAGCCGGTGTCCATGCAACCCAGCCTGAGCCTGTGGCGCTACCCGTGGATCGGCCTGCAGTGGCTGTTCGGGCGCAAGGGACCTGCTGCCACCAACCACTTCGAGGGCGGCGGCTTTGTGCGCTCCAACGAGGACGTGGCCTACCCCAACCTCATGTTCCACTTCCTGCCGGTGGCCGTCCGCTACGACGGCCAGAAGGCCGATGCCAAGCATGGCTACCAAGTGCACATCGGGCCCATGTACTCCGATGCGCGCGGCAGCCTGAAGATCACCTCCACGGACCCCACCGTCCACCCGTCCATGAAATTCAACTACCTTTCCACGGAGCAGGACCGGCGCGAGTGGGTCGAAGCCATCCGGATTTCCCGGCAGATCCTCGAGCAGTCGGCCATGGCGCCTTTCGATGGCGGTGAGCTCTCCCCCGGTCCAACCGTCCAGACGGACGAGGAAATCCTCGACTGGGTAGCCCGCGACGCAGAAACCGCGCTGCACCCGTCCTGCACGGCCAAGATGGGCCCGGCCACCGATCCGATGTCCGTGGTGGACCCGCTCAGCATGAGGGTGCACGGCACCTCGGGCCTGCGGGTGGCTGACGCTTCGGCAATGCCCTACGTGACCAACGGCAACATCTACGCGCCGGTCATGATGCTGGCCGAGAAAGCCGCTGACCTGATCCAGGGCCGCGAACCCCTTGCTCCCATCGCCGCCGAGTTCTACCGGCACGGCAGCAGCCCGGTTCCGGACAGCCTGGAAGGCCTGGACAGCCGGCCCCAGGTCACTCCCGCGAGGAACCAAGGAGCGGCATGAACAGCCCACAACTTTCCCAGACCCACACGGTGCGCGGCAGCTACGTTGACGGCGGCTGGCGGCAGTCCGCCGGAGGAATCCGCAGCATCAACTGCCCGGCGGACGGAACGCACGTTGCCGACGTCGCAGAGTGCACCTCGGCCGACGCCGAGGCAGCGGTGGCGAGTGCCCGGAAGGCGTTCGACGACGGCGGCTGGCCGGGCACACCGGAACTGGAACGCGGCGCGATCCTGCTCCGCGTGGCCGGGCTGCTCCAGCGGGACAAAGCCGGCTACGCCGCGTCCGAAGCCCTCGACACCGGCAAGCGACTGGTCGAAGCCGAATACGACATCGACGACGTCATCGCCTGCTTCCGCTACTACGGCAGCGTGGCAGGCACGGACGCAGGCCGCGTGATCGATACCGGCCGGCCCGGCGCCATCAGCCGGGTCGTCCATGCACCCGTGGGCGTCTGCGGCCTCATCACGCCGTGGAACTATCCGCTTCTGCAGGCTTCATGGAAGGTTGCGCCGGCACTGCTCGCCGGGAACACCTTTGTCCTCAAGCCCAGTGAGCTGACGCCTTCGACGTCGATCCTGCTCATGGACACGCTGCGCGAAGCCGGCGTGCCCGACGGCGTCGCGAACCTCGTGACGGGAACGGGACCGGAAGTGGGGCTGTGCTCAGTTCGGATCCGCGGGTCGATCTGGTCTCCTTCACGGGCGGACTGGAGACCGGCAAGCGGATCATGGTGGCCGCGGCGGAGACGGTCAAGCGCGTGGCCCTCGAACTCGGCGGCAAGAACCCGAATGTGGTCTTTGCCGACGCTGACCGTGAGGCCGCCATCGACAACGCCCTCACGGCTGTCTTCCTGAACTCCGGCCAAGTTTGCTCGGCCGGGACGCGGCTCATTGTCGAAGAGTCCATTCACGAAGAGTTCGTGGCCGAGGTGGTTCGCCGTGCACGCCAGATCCGGCTGGGCGGCCCTTCGACCAGGAGGCCCAGACCGGCCCGCTGATCTCCACGGCCCACCGGGACAAGGTCCACGCCTACGTGCAGGCCGGGGTTGCGGAGGGCGCCCGGTTGCTGTGCGGAGGCTTCATTCCGGACACCCCGGAACTGGGGCGTGGCAGTTTCTACCCGCCCACCGTATTGGACGGGTGCAAGACCTCGATGCGCGTGGTCCAGGAGGAATCCTTTGGCCCCGTCATGACGGTGGAAACATTCACCACCGAGGAAGAGGCCGTCCGGCTGGCCAACGATACCGTCTACGGACTGGCCGGCGCCGTGTGGACGGCAGACGCCTCGAAGGCCCAGCGGGTCTCCGAAGCGCTGCGCCACGGGACGGTCTGGATCAACGACTACCACCCATACGTTCCGCAAGCCGAATGGGGCGGCTTCGGACAATCAGGCAACGGCCGCGAATTGGGGCTCGCGGGCTTGGCCGAATACCGAGAAACAAAGCACATCTGGCAAAACATCAGCCCCGGGCCCAGCCATTGGTTCGAGCCGTCACAGGCAGGAGTACAGCAATGAGCAGTCCTGACATATCAGTGCGCAACCTCTGGAAGGTCTTCGGACCCGGAGGTGAAAAGATCCCCAAGAATCCCGAGCTGTCGAGCTTGAGCTCCGGCGAATTGCTTGAACGCACCGGCTGCAATGCTGCCGTGCGGGACATGAACTTCGACGTCGCAAAGGGCGAGGTGTTCGTCGTCATGGGCCTCTCCGGATCAGGAAAATCCACCCTGATCCGATGCCTCACCCGGCTGATCGAACCGACGTCGGGAAGCGTCCTGGTGGACGGAAAAGACGTGTTGGATGCGGGAACCACCGAACTTCGGGAACTGCGCCGGAGGAAGATGTCCATGGTCTTCCAGCACTTCGGCCTCCTACCGCACCGCACCGTGCTGGACAACGTGTCCTACGGCTTGCAGATCCGCGGGGCGTCGAAAAACGAGCGTTACGCCAAATCCCGCGAAATCATCGAACTGGTAGGCCTCAAGGGCTACGAGCAGCATTTCCCCGATCAGCTTTCCGGCGGAATGCAGCAGCGTGTTGGGCTTGGCCGCGCCTTGGCGGGCGATCCGGACACCATCCTCTTCGACGAGCCGTTCTCGGCCCTGGATCCCCTCATCCGGCGCGATATGCAGGCCGAAGTCATCCGGCTGCACAAAGAGATGGGCAAGACGATGGTGTTCGTTACCCACGACCTATCCGAAGCGCTCAAACTCGGGGACCGCATCCTGATCATGCGGAACGGCGAGACTGTCCAGTGCGGCACCGGCGATGATCTTGTCGGATCGCCAGCGGACAAGTACATTGCCGACTTCGTCTCGGAAGTACCCCGCGCGGATGTCCTGACGCTCAAATGGATCACCGATCCGGTAGCTTTGGGCACTCCCGGGGATGCTCCCGTCCTGAGCGCAGGCACCATCATCCGCGACGCCATCCCCACGGTCATGAACTCGACGTGTCCCGTGCTCGTGGAAGAGTCCGGAAAAATCACGGGCCAGATCGACCGCGACAGCATCTTGTCGGTCATCCGCAGCACGGAAGTTGCGGCGTGATGTCCACTCTAGTTCGCGATCGCGCCCCGGTTCAGGCCAGCGCCAACACCCTCCGCCCGCCGCGCAAGCGGCTGAGTCGCCGAGTTTTGCTTCTGGGTGCCGCCGGAGTCCTCTGGCTCCTCGGTTTCTTGTTCCTGCACGGCACATCGACCCTCACGCTGCCGGCGTCGGAATTGACTGACCTGCACCGTTCGCTCAACCAATTCAATGCCTGGGTCGCATCGAACCGGGCGGACAATCCCGTTTTCCAGTACGTCTTCACTCCCTTCCGTTCCGCCGTCGATTCAGTCGCAAATCTGTTCACTAGCACTTTTGCCGCCAGCTCTACCGGGCTTCGCCTACCGGAAATCGGCTGGCTGGGAACTGTCGGCCTGCTCAGCTGGATCGCTTTTGCGGTCGGCAATGCCCGGGTGGGATTGCTGACGGCGGCCGCATTCACGTTCTTCGGGCTCCAGGGCCTGTTTACGGAAGCGGCTTACACCTTCGCCCTCGTCCTCACAGCCGTGCTGTTCAGCCTGCTGATCGGCATCCCGCTCGGAGTCTTGGCCGGGATCTCGGGCCGGGTTTCCCAAGTGATCACTCCGGTCCTCGACTTCATGCAAATCCTCCCCACGTTCGTCTATCTGGCTCCTTTGGCCCTCATCTTCCTGATCGGCCCTGCCTCCGCCGTCATCGCCACGGTGATCTACGCGGTGCCTCCTCTCATCCGACTGACGGCACACGGAATCCGGAACATCCCGGAGAACACCAGGGAAGCCTCCGATTCCTTGGGCACCACAGGGTTGCAGCGGCTTCTCACCCTGCAACTCCCCCTGGCACGGCGCACCATCGTGATGGGGATCAACCAAAGCACCATGGCTGCTTTGTCCATGGTCACCATCGCGGCGCTGATCGCGGCGCCGGCCTGGGACAAGTGGTTGTGCGTGCCTTGCAATCGCTCGACGTCGGGACAGCTGTCAACGCAGGTCTGTCGATCGTCCTCCTGGCCATTGTGCTGGACCGGGTCACCACGGCCGCCAGCCGCCGGCCGAACCCGGAGCAGCCCGCAAGCGCCGGATATCGCGGAAAGGCAGGTACATCCTGCTCGCTGCCAGCCTCGCCGTTGTCCTTGCCATGGTCCAGCTTTCCCGGACCATGCTCTGGGCAGCAGCCTTTCCGAAGAACCTCAACTTTGGCCCGGACATCGTCAGCGGAGTCAGCGCTGCCAGCGCATGGCTGCAGACAAATCTTTCCCTGTTTACGGTGTCGTTCCGCGAGGCCCTGACCAACGGAATCCTTAACCCGTTCCAATCCCTTCTGACCGAGACCCCCTTCTACCTCCTCGTCGCGGTTGTCCTTGTAGCGGCTTACGCACTTGGCGGTTGGAAACTGGCACTGGTCACCGCCTCATGCCTGGCTGCGATCATTTACCTGGGCCTGTGGAGCGATGCCATGGTCACCTTGGCCAGCACCCTTGTTGCCACGGCCGTGGTCATGGTGCTGGGCATCATCTTCGGTGTGGCGATGGGCAGGTCCAACAAGGTGGACCAGATCATGCGGCCCATGCTGGATGCGGGCCAGACCATGCCTGCCTTTGTCTACTTGGTTCCATTCCTAGGCCTCTTCGGCGCAACGAGATTCACGGCCATCGTCGCTGGAATTATCTACGCAGCGCCTGTGGCCATCAAGATCACGGCCGACGGCATCGCGGCGATCTCCCCGACCGTCATGGAGGCTGCAGTATCCAGCGGGTCAACCCCGTGGCAGGTCATCACCAAGGTCCAGCTCCCCATGGCCAGGAAATCCCTGGCCCTCGCCGCAAACCAAGGCTTGATCTACGTCTTGGCCATGGTAGTCGTCGGAGCCCTGGTCGGTGCAGGCGGCCTAGGATACGACGTCGTCGCCGGCTTTGTCCAGAGCTCGCTGTTCGGCAAGGGCCTCGCCGCCGGCCTGGCCATCGTCTTCCTCGGCATCCTGCTGGACCGCATCACCCAGGCTGCGGCAGCCGACCCGGTCCGCAAAATCCGCTCAGCAAAATCGAGCGCGCACTAGTCCTCCCCGTTCACCGCCCCAACAAGGAGACCCCAACCATGAGTAGAACCAGACAGCTTTTGAAACGAACAATTCCCGTACTGGCCGGAACCGTTACCGCAGCCCTCTTGCTAGCTGGCTGCGGAGGCGCTTCCGTGAACCAAGCGGCAGCCGCAGGCTCCTCGGAAACGCCCTGCGGAACCGTCAATGTCGCCCTCAACGCGTGGGTCGGTTACACGGCAAATGCGGCCGTCTACAGCTACGTAGCCCAAAACAAGCTCGGATGCACAGTAGTCCAGAAGGACCTGTCGGAGCAGATCTCCTGGCAGGGCTTTGGTTCCGGTGAAGTCGATGTCATCCTCGAGAACTGGGGTCACGCCGACCTCACGAAGCAGTACATCACGGACCAAAAAGTGGCTGTGGACGCCGGCCCGACGGGCAACGAAGGGCACATCGGCTGGTACGTACCACCATGGATGGTCCAGAAGTACCCGGACATCCTGGACAGCAAGAACCTGAACAAGTACGCCTCACTCTTTGCCACCTCCGAATCAGGCGGCAAAGGCCAGGTCCTGGACGGCGACCCGCCTTCGTGACCAACGACGAAGCCCTGGTCAAGAACCTTGGCCTCGACTACAAAGTGGTCTTCTCGGGCTCGGAAGCAGCTCTCATCCAGTCGTTCCGTACGGCCGAAAAGAACAAGACACCGCTGCTTGGCTACTTCTACGAACCGCAATGGTTCCTCTCCGAGGTCCCCTCAAGAAGGTCAGCCTGCCCGCCTACACCCCGGGCTGCGATGCCGACGCCGAGAAGGTGGCCTGTGACTACCCCGACTACAAACTGAACAAAGTGATGGCCAAGAAGTTTGCGGACAGCGGTTCTCCCGCGGCGAAACTGCTCAAGGCCTTCTCGTGGACCAACGCCGACCAGGACTCGGTCGCAACGGACATCCAGGGCGGCATGAAGCCGGACGCCGCCGCCAAGAAATGGGTGGATGCCCACCCCGATGTGGTGGCTGCCTGGCTCAAATAGTCCCTGACGCTTGCTTTGAAGCTCCCCGGATCCTGCGATCCGGGGAGCTTCTTTTTGCCTTTCCGCCGGCGGCTTCATCCCGGTCGCGCCATTCCATGCAACCGTGTTGCAGTGGTTGCGCCATCCACCCCACCTAGCTCACACCCACCCTCCAACTAGCTAGCACTTATTGTCGTTTAGCGCCCTCAAAACGACAACAAGTGCGAGTCAGTTGGGCGACACCCGGAGACCCTTGACGGTGACGCGCAACACATCTATTCTGGTGCAACAGCGTTGCGTTGAATGCAACCTCAAAAGTTCTTGGTGGATTCATGAAAAACGAAACATCCTCCGTGGCAGCCATCCCGGGAAGCGCTCCTGCCGGATCCAAAGGCGGATCCGGCGACTTTCCCGACGAAGCAGCCATCCAAGGCGGCACATCGATGCCAGCCAATAGCCACACAGTCAGCAAAGACACCCGGCGCCGGGTCATCACTGCAAGCTTCATCGGCAATTTCGTCGAATGGTTCGACTACGCCGTCTACGGCTACCTTGCCGGGATCATCTCGACCGTCTTCTTCCCCGCATCGGACCGGCAGACCGCACTGCTCGCCACGTTTGGCGTCTTCGCCGTCTCCTTCTTTGTCCGTCCATTGGGCGGATTCATCTGGGGCCACATCGGTGACCGCCTCGGACGCAAACAAGCGCTCTCCCTCTCGATCGTGCTCATGTCCGTGGCTACGTTCTGCATCGCCCTCATCCCCGGCTACAACACCATCGGCGTCATGGCCCGGTCCTCCTGCTGCTCGTCCGGGTTGTCCAGGGCTTTTCGGCGGCCGGCGAATACGCAGGTGCCTCAGCCTTCCTGGTGGAGTACGCGCCGGCCAATCGGCGCGGACTCTATGCCGCCGTCGTACCTGCCAGCACGGCGGCAGGCCTGCTGCTCGGTTCCCTTCTGGCGGCACTTCTCAGTTCGGTACTGAGCGCCGAGCAGCTCGGCGAATGGGGCTGGCGATTGCCCTTCCTCCTGGCCGCCCCGATGGCCTGATTGGCCGCTACATCCGTACCAAACTCGAGGACACCCGGCCTTCCGCGAAATGGCCGCGAAGGACACCGCGGTCAAGGCTCCGGCCTTCGCGATGTTCAAGACGTACCGCAAGCAGCTGATCATCGCGACGGGCGCGGTGCTGCTCAACGCCGTCGGCTTCTACGTGATCCTCAGCTACATGCCGACGTACCTTTCCGAGGAGCTTCATTTCGGCGCAGCCGAATCGTTCCTGGCCACCACCATTGCCCTTCTCAGCTACATCGGATTCATCTTCCTGACGGGTATCGCCTCGGACAGGTTCGGCCGCAAGCGCATGCTCATCACGGCTTCCGTACTGTTCGTGGTGCTGACCGTTCCGGCGTTCATGCTCCTCGACACCGGCAATTTCCTGGTCATTGTCCTGGTCCAGATCCTGCTGGGCGCCATGCTCACCCTCAACGACGGCACCCTGCCCAGCTTCCTTGCCGAGCTCTTCCCCACGAGGGTCCGCTACAGCGGCTTCGCCGTCAGCTTCAATCTCTCCAACGCCCTGTTCGGCGGCACCGCCCCGTTCATGGCAACACTCCTCATCGGCCTGACCCACAACCAGCTGGCCCCCGGCTGGTACCTCGTAGCAGCCTCCGTCATTTCCCTCATCGCGGTCCTCTTCGCTGTGGAGACTTCCAAGAAGCCCCTCCAGCAGGACTGAAAACAACCCACCCATTGAAAGGAACACCACCCATGACCATCACCGAGAATGAAGCCGTAAGCGACGTCGCCAAGCTTGAGCGCCTCAAGGTCCTCAACAACGGAGAGAAAGTCTCCCTGACGTTCTCCGACACAGAGTTTGAACGACGCCTCGCGAGTCTTCGCCGGATCATGGCCGAGAAGGATCTGGACGCCGTTGTCCTGACCAGCTACCACTCCATCAAGTACTACTCCGACTTCCTGTTCACCTACTTCGGCCGTTCCTACGCCATGGTGGTCACGGCCGACGACACCGTCACCGTTACCGCCAACATCGACGCCGGAATGCCGTGGCGCCGCAGCTACGGGGACAACCTTGTCTACACGGACTGGCGCCGGGACAACTACATCTTCGGTATCCAGGAAGTCCTGCGAACCCGCGGGATCACCGTCCGCCGCTTGGGTGTCGAGGACGATTCCCTTCCCCTGGACAACCGCAACAAGATCCAGGCCGCCTTCTCCGGGCCACGCTGGTGGACGTCGCCCAGGCCGCCATGCGCCAGCGCATGATCAAATCGGCCGAAGAGATCGAGGTCATCAAGCACGGCGCCCGGATCGGCGACCTCGGCGGCGAGGCCATTCGCAACGCCATCACGGCAGGAATCACCGAGTACGAGGTTGCCCTGATCGGCACCGAAGCCATGGTGCACGAGATCGCCCGGACGTTCCCGGACTCCGAGATCCGCGACACCTGGGTGTGGTTCCAGTCCGGCATCAACACGGACGGCGCCCACAACTGGGCCACCACCCGCAAGATCCAGGAACACGACATCCTGTCCCTGAACTGCTTCCCCATGACCTCGGGCTACTACACGGCCCTGGAGCGCACCCTGTTCTACGGCGAACCCGATGCCCGCTCCCTGGAACTGTGGAACATCAACGTGGAGGTCCACAAGCGTGGCCTCGAGCTCATCAAGCCCGGGGCGGTCTGCAAGGACATCGCTGCTGAGCTCAACGAGATCTATGTTTCGCACGGTCTTCTCGCCAACCGCACCTTCGGCTACGGACACTCGTTCGGGGTCCTCTCGCACTATTACGGCCGTGAAGCCGGACTGGAGCTGCGCGAGGACATCGACACGGTCCTGGAGCCCGGCATGGTGGTCTCCATGGAGCCGATGATCACCGTCCTCGATGGCCAGCCGGGTGCAGGCGGGTACCGGGAGCACGACATCCTGGTGGTCGGTGAAGACGGTGCCGAGAACATCACCAAGTTCCCGTTCGGCCCGGAATACAACATCATCGGCGCCTAACCCCCACCTCCCGTGGACATGCCCAGCCTTGCGCCCGAGCAATGGACATATGACTCATATGCTCATTGCTCTCGGCCAAGGCTGGGCATGTCCCCATTAAAAGAGCCATATAGTGACCATCATGACCCCAGCAGAACCGCGTGCAGAACGGCGTGCAACCACCAGCGAAACCCGGCCAACGGCGATTCCAAAGGCGCTTCGGTACTCGAGAATGCCATTGCCGTGCTCCGCAGCTTCACCGCCGAAGAACCCTTGCTGGGAGTCACCGAGATCGCCGGCAGGATCGGCTTGCACAAGAGCACCGTGTCCCGGATCCTGGCAACCTTCGAACAAGAACATCTGGTGGAGCGCGACCCCGAGTCCCGCCGCTTCCGGCTCGGCTTGGGATGATCGCCCTTGCCGGCCCCTCCTTGCCGAACTGGAAGAGCGCCGCGTGGCCTATCCCGTGCTGCGTGAGCTGAGCGAACGGACAGGCGAGACGAGCGCGCTCATGGTGTGGAACGGGAGCGAATCCATGTGCGTAGAGCAAATCGCCAGCCGCCACCAGGTCAAGCACCTCGCTCCGCTGGGTGCCCGCTACAACGAGGCGCTCAGCTCCTCGGTGCAGGTCTTCCTCGCCGCCGAAGACGCCGACCGTGTCCGCAAGCTCCTCCGCAGCGGCTCCATTACATTGCCCGGTCTCGACGAGGAAGCAATCGAGGCCTACCTGCTTCGGCTGCAGGAGTCCGTGACCCGGGGCTGGGCCTTCAATTTCGGCGAAACGTCCATCGAAGAAGTCGGCGTCGCATCGCCCGTCTTTGATCACCGCGGAGACATCGTTGCCTCTGTCCTGATCCCGGCGCCGAAGTTCCGGGTCTCGCAGGACACGCTCGCCAGCCTCGGCGAGGCATGCCAAGACGCAGCCCGCAAAGTCACCACGCGCCTGGGCGGCCGCGCCCCGCACTAACTCCCAAGTAGCTCGCATTTGTTGTCGTTACGAGCCGCCATACCCAAGCAGTTAGCCCGCGACCACGGCGAGCGCTTCCTCGACGCTGTCCACCAGGAAGATCCGGCCCTCCATCACCTTCCCGGCAGCAAGGCTCTGCAACATGGGCCACGCGGGATACTTGTGCTCCCAATGATCGCGCCCTACGAGCACCATGGGCGTGACGGTTTCCGGGGCGCCGTAGAAGTTCTCGCACGCGTCCTGGAAGATTTCCTGCACGGTGCCGGCTGAGCCCGGAAGGAACACGATCCCGCCGTTGCATAACTCCAGCAGGATCGCTTCGCGCACGGAGTTGGCGAAGTACTTGGCGATGTGGGTGGCGAAGAGGTTGGGCGGCTCGTGTCCGTAGAACCAGGTGGGGATGCCCAGCGACGTCGTTCCGCTCGGATGGTGCCCGACGACGGCGGCCGCCGCCCGCGCCCACGCCGTCACCGAGGGACGGAAACCCGGCACCGCCGCGAGCGACTGCAGCGCGGAGGCGAAATCGGCGTCGGGCAGTCCGCTCAAGTAGGCGCCCAAATTGGCGGCTTCCATGGCACCGGGCCCTCCCCCGGTGGCTACCGTGAAGCCGGACAAGGCCAAGAGCCGGCCCAGGCGCGCCGCATCGTCGAAGTCCTGTGTTCCGCGTTGCGCGACGTGGCCGCCCATGACTCCCACGATCTTGTTCCCCGCGAAATCCCCGTTGCCCAGGAGCTCGTCCAAGGCGTCCCCGATAGCGTGGTCGTGCAGGGCTGCGGCGAGGGTGGCGTCCAGGCTGGTCCGTTGCCCGGCATGATGCTCCAGTGGTAGACCTGGGCATCCAAGGTGGCTTCGTATTCCGTGGAGTCAATGTCCTCGTACAGTTCGGCGGCGCTGTAGAGGCTGCCCCGGTACGGGTTGAACGGCACCCCGCGCAGCTTCGGAAAGATGAGTGCGCCGCGGCTCCGCAGGGAGTCCTCGACGCCGTCGTCGAAAGTACAGCCCAGGAAGATGGCGCCCTGGGGATCCAGCCGCTGCAGGTCGGCCCGTCGGCCCCGTAAGTCCAGCGACTGGGCGTGCCAACCGTGCATCGTTGCGGCACCGGAGCTCAGGAGCCTGTCGAAATGGGCCACGCTCTCAATGTCGAGCGTGCGGGGACTGGGAGTCAGTGCGCGCGACGGATTCATGGCATCAGCGTAAGCCCGCGGTTCCCGTTGCGCAGGAGTCTCCCGTCCAGTGCATCATGGAGCATGCAGACTTCCGAACAGCAGAGCAGCGTCCGGCCCCGGATCGGCATTCCCGTCCGCCTCAGCAGCTCCGAAAGCACGGATCCCCGCGTGGGAGAGGCGAATGAACTCTTCGACTTCATCGTCGAACTAGTGCGCGACTCCGGTGCCGAGCCTGTACTCCTGGACGCCTCCTTTACCGACGAAGCCGGTCCGCTGGCCGCCGAGCTTCGCTCCCTCAACGGGGTCCTGCTGCCCGGCGGCGGAGACCTGGATCCGCGACTCTATGGTGAAGAAGCGACTGACGCCTGCTACGACGTCAACCCTGACCAGGATCGCTTGGACTTGGCGGTGGCCCGTGGATCGCTCGACGCCGGCTTGCCCACCCTCGGAATCTGCCGCGGCCACCAACTCCTCAACGTGGTCTACGGCGGGACGCTCATCCAAGACATGCACCCCTCATCGGTCGAGCACAACGGCCTCAGCCCGGCGGAAGGCGAGCTCAGCGCCTGGGCGTGGCACGACGTCGAACTTTCACCGGAATCCAAAGTGGCTGGACTCTACAACGCACGGGGCTCGGTGCGGATTGCTTCGGGACATCACCAAGCCGTGGCCAGGATAGGCGATGGCTTGGTGGTGACGGCGGTCGCGGAGGACGGGACCGTGGAAGCCCTCGAGGATCCGCAGCGCTGGGTGGCATCCGTGCAATGGCATCCCGAGGCCTCGCAGCTGCCCGACGAGGAACGGCTCGCCCCGTTCAAGGCGTTCGTGGAGGTCTGCAGGACGCTGCGTCCGGTGGGGTGATGGAGCGGGACGCCCCCGCTCGCCGGAAACAATTTCCCGCGCCCGTGAACCTGACCGCTCCGGAATTCGTCTCATCAATGTGGCAAGCACCTTCGCGCCACCGGACACGAGAAGCGGGGAACCAAACATGAGGAGCAACCCCAAGGCCATGATGGTCATCGTTGGAGCGGCAGCCCTGATTGCCGTGAGCGGTTGCGGGGCGTCCGGAACCGGCTACCAGGGCGCATCGTCGAGCCACCTTCCGCCGCGTCGTCGACTGCTCCGCCGTCGGGGACCTCGCAATCGCTCACTATCACCATCAAGGACTTCGGTTATCAAGGACCTGTCTCGGTCAGCCCGGGCGCCAAAATCACCGTGAAGAACGAGGACACGCAGGCCCACACGGTCACCTCGGACGACGGAAAGGCGTTCGACGCCGCCGTCGACGGCGCAGGCGGAACGGTCCAGTTCACGGCGCCCACCACACCGGGCAGCTACCCCTACCACTGCGCGTACCACTCCAACATGCACGGAACGCTGGTCGTGAAATGAGCACAGCAAAATGAGCACTCGTGAAGCGGCCCGCCGCAAGCCGGCGAGCCGCAAGCCAATGGACATTCTGTTGAGGCTGCTTGTGGCGGCAGCCCTGGTCGTCGACGCCGTGGTGCATTTCGACCTTGCCTCCGGTTACCAGTTGGGTGCCCCTGGCGGAATCGGTGAAGGCAATCTGTTCCGCCTTGAGGGCGCGGTCGCAATCCTCGTCGCCCTGTATGTCCTGGTCCGCGGCAGTCGGCCAGCCTACGCCGCCGCGGTGGTCGTCGCTGGAAGCGCCTTCATTGCGGTCCTCCTCTACCGCTATGTCGACATACCTGCCATCGGTCCGCTCCCGTCCATGTACGAGCCCGTATGGTTTTTCGAGAAGACCCTTAGCGCAGTCGCCGAGGGACTGGGCGCCGTGCTTGCCGCCGTCGGCTACGTCCGTCAACGCAGCAGCGCCAGACGCTCGTCCTGATGTCTGGACATGTCCCAAACAAGACCCCTGAAACGGCGCAATAAACGCGCCTCCAGCACCCTTGACCCGCGCAATGCTCCTGCTATCATCAGTAAAGCAGTATGTCCTATCAAGCGAACATGAACGGACATGCTTGCAACTTCCGGGACGGTCCTGGAATGCGAGGGAGCATGCAATGGCGAATCAACTTGGCCTCACTATCGACCGTTCTTCCCCTGTGCCCTTGTACCACCAGGTGGTCCAGGGCATCGAGGCCGCCATCCACAGCGGAGTGCTGGAGCCCGGAAGCCGTTTGGACAACGAGATAGACCTCGCCGCCCAGCTCAACCTGTCCCGGCCCACCATGCGCAAGGCCATGGACGAGCTCGTCCGCTCGGGCCTGTTGGTCCGCAAGCGCGGCGTCGGCACACAGGTGGTGTCGAGCCAGGTCCGCCGGCCCCTGGAGCTCTCCAGCCTCTACGACGACCTGACCAACAACGGCAAGAAGCCCACGACGCAGGTCCTCAGCTTCTCGCACATGGAGGCCGACGCTGCGACGCTGACCGCCCTCCAGCTTCCGGCCGGTTCCAAGGTGTACCACTTCACCCGTTTGCGCAAAGTGGGCGGCAAGCCCCTGGCGCTCATGGAGAACTGGGTCCGCGACGACATCGCCACCATGGACGAGGCCATGCTCGCGGAAGAAGGCCTCTACGCCATCCTCCGCCGCGGCGGCGTCAATTTCCGGCTCGCTTCGCAGCGGATCGGCGCCATGATCGCCAATGACTACCAGGCACCGCTCTTGGAGGCGGAAGTCGGCTCGGCATTGGTCACCATGGAACGGACCGCCGTCGACGACACCGGACGCATGGTGGAAACCGGCCACCACGTGTACCGGGCCGATTCCTACAGCTTTGAAATGACACTCGTACAGCGCTAACGCAAGGACACAACTTCATGGCCAACTGGGTCTATCCACTGGGAACCGCCAACGACGGCGATTGGGACATCTCGCTCGGAACCTCCGATTCCGCGTTGACTGTGGACGGGTGGGCCCACACCGGGCTCAAGGTGGCCACGCTCGCCGCGGGCGCCGCCGTCGAACTCCCCGCCGCAGCTGAGGAGCGGATCATTGTGCCGCTCAACGGCGCCTTCACGGTGACGGTCGACGACGTCGAGTATCCCCTCGCGGGGCGGGCGTCGGTTTTCCATGGCCCCAGCGATGTCCTGTATTCCGGCACGAACGCCGCGGTCACCATCAGTTCGCCCGACGGCGGCCGCGTCGCCGTCGCGACTGCCCCCGCCAAGGCGTCGTACCCACCAGGCTCGTGACCGCGGCGGAAACCCCCGTGGAGCTGCGCGGAGCAGGCAACTGCTCCCGCCAGGTCCACAACTTCGGCACTCCCGCCGCCCTTGAGGCCGACCGTTTCATCGTCTGCGAAGTGCTCACGCCCGCAGGCAACTGGTCCTCCTATCCTCCGCACAAGCATGACGAGGAAAAGGACGGCGAAACGGAGCTTGAGGAAATCTACTACTTCGAGACCCGCGTGGCTCAAGGCTCGGGTGCACCCGCCGACGCCGATGCAATCGGCTATCAGCGTGTCTACGCCTCAGATGAACGGCCGATCGATGTGGCCGCGGAGGTTCGCACGGGCGACGTCGTCCTTGTTCCCTACGGGTGGCACGGCCCCGCCATGGCCGCTCCCGGCTACGACTTGTACTACCTGAACGTCATGGCCGGCCCGGACCTGTGCGGGAATGGCTCATCAGCGACGACCCCCACCACGGGTGGGTGCGGCAGAGCTGGGACGGACAGGACATCGACCCCCGCCTGCCGTTCGGCGCCTAAGGAGCCGCACACCCAATCCCCACCGCCACCCTCGCCTCGCAAGGCCCGCCGGCTCCCAACCTTCGCAAGCTCAGGCTGGGCCCTCGCCGGCGGGGCCCCACGGCCAGGGAACCCTGGCGGCGTGGGCCCAAGCAGTTGTTGTCGTTCTGGGCCGTCAAAACGACAACAACTGCGAGCTAGTTGGGACCTGTAATCGCCTAACTCGCCTTCGCCCCCACTAGCGCCACTCTGACGGGAACTCCGCTTGCCAGCGACTCCTGCGCGGCATCCGCCACACGGGAAGCTGCGACGGCGTCCTCGGGGGTGCACGGGTTTTCCCGTTGGCCCAGGACCAGTTCAACGAAGGCCGCCATTTCCGAGCGGTAGGCCTGGTCGAAGCGTTCGGCGAAGGTCTTGTGGGGTTCTCCGGACGGGAAGGCGATCCCGGCCTCGGCTGATTCCATGGCTGTCTTGTCGTCCAAGCCAACCATGACGGAACGCTTGGAGCCTTGGATTTCGAGGCGAACGTCATGCCCTGCACCGTTGTAGCGGGTTGCCGAGACTGTGCCGACCGTCCCGTCGTCGAAGGTGATCAGAGCTAAGGCGGTGTCCACATCGCCCACTTCTCCGATGGCGGGATCGCCGTTGTTGGAACCCTTGGCATAGACCTCTACGATCTCGCGGCCGGTCAGCCAGCGCAGGATGTCGAAGTCGTGGACCGAGCAATCGCGGAACAACCCGCCGGACGTTGCCAGGAACTCCACGGGCGGCGGTGCCATGTCGCAGGTCACGGCGCGCAGTGAGTGGATCCAGCCGAGCTCCCCCGCTTGGTACGCACGCCTGGCTTCAAGGTAGCCGGCATCGAAGCGACGCTGGTGGCCGATCTGCACCACGCCATCGTTGGCACGGATATGTTCCAGGACAGGCAGCGAATCGGCCACATTCATGGCTACAGGCTTCTCGCAGAACACCGGGATACCGGCGTCCACCCCAGCTCGGATTAGTTCCGGGTGCGTACCCGTGCCGGTTGCGATCACCAGCCCATCCACGCCGGAGGCGATCAACGCCTCCACCGAGGGCAGGAACTCGGCGCCGAGACCAGCTGCGACTCGACGGGCATGGTCTTCAGCCACGTCCGTGAGCCGCAACTCCACGTTGATGCCTTGTCCATTCAATTCCCCGTTGAGGGCCGCGATGTTGCTGGCATGCATGACGCCGATCCGCCCTACTCCAACCAGCCCGAGAACGACGTCCTTCATAGTGCTACCTCCGTTGAAAAAGCTGAGCTGTTGCGGGATTCCGCGGCCTCAACCGTGAACGCCCGCCGGAATGCCTCGAGCGCCTCCATGTCGTCTCCGCTGGCCCAGGCCTCCATGCCGACGGTGCCTTCGTAGCCCGCGGCGACGAGCGCCCGAGCCACAGCCAGGTAATTGATTTCGCCGGTGCCGGGTTCACAGCGGCCGGGGACGTCCGCCACCTGGATCTCGCCGATGTGCGGCAAGGCGGTACGCACCAGTTCAATGAGGTTCCCCTCCCCCAATTGAGCGTGGTACAGGTCCAGCATCATCTTCACGTTGGGATGTCCGGCCGCCTCCACGAGCGCCAAAGTGTCCTTGGCCCGTGCGAGCGGAATTCCGGGTGGTCCAGCACGGTGTTGAGGTTTTCGAGGCAAAACGTCAGTCCGTGCTTTTCCCCGAGCGCGCCAAGGCGTTCAAGGGTCCGGGCACCCGTGATCCACATACTGCCGTTGGCCCGGTAGGCGGGACGGGCTGCTTTGCCGTCGATCAGCTCCGCCGAGTGCACCACCATGCGGCCGACGCCGAGTTCCAAGGCGGTCGGAATCAGCGTCTCGGCCGTCCTCACCACGTCATCGGCGGTGTCGGCGTCAACCAGGCTCCCGGAGGTGTACCCGGTCATGGAGGAAAAGACCGCGCCGCTCGCCTTAAGCGCCGCAATGTCCTTGTTCCTCGAGTCCCAGAGTTCGACGTCGAATCCTGCCTCATGGATCCGACGTACCCGCTCGGCGAACGGCAGTTCCGTGAAGACCATTTCGGCGCAGACAGCCAGCCGCATCAGACACCGGCCTTGCTGTTGCTCGAAACTGCAGGTACCGCCACCGGTCCGCCTTGCTGGACCGATTCGATGCAGGCCAGCGCCACCGCGAGGGCGCGCCGCGCATCCGCGGCTCCCGGGGTGAGGGTGAAAGCGCCCGACGGCGGTTGCGTGCCATCGCGGCGCGCGCGGACTGCCGCCGCGAAGTCCACGAGCTCAGCGGTGTAGGCTTCGCGGAACAGTTCCACGTTGAGCCTCGGAGTCTCAGCGGAAAGGCCCTCTGCCGTGTACCTCAGGGCAGCCGTTTCAGTGGGCCGTCCGGCCTGCACCATGCCCTTGGAGCCGAAGACTTCGCCCCTGACGTCATAGCCGTACAGCGCACTGAAGTTGGCTTCCGCCACCGCCAGGGCGCCATTGCTGTAGCGGATGGTGACCACGGCGGTGTCCAGGAATCCCTGGTCACGAAGGCTCGGCTCAACCAGTGCGTCCGCGACGGCGTAGACCTCCACCGGTTCGGCGCCTTCGTTGAACCAGTTCAGAGTGTCGAAATCGTGGATGAGGGTTTCCAGGAAAATCGTCCAGGCCGGAATCCTGGCTGCATGTCCGATGCTCCCGGTACCCGGATCCCTTGTCAACGAGCGCAAGAGCTGCGGCTCCCCTACAATTCCTTCGGCCAGGTCCTTCTTCGCGGCTTGGAAGTCGGTGGCGTAACGGCGATTGAAGCCGATCTGGAAATGTACCCCGGCGGTTTCGACGGCGAGGAGGGCGGCGTCGAGCTCTTCGAGGCTCTGCGCGGCAGGCTTCTCGCAAAATACGTGCTTGCCGGCGGCCGCGGCCTGGGCGATCAGGGAAGCGTGAAAACGCGCGGGACTGGCGATGATGACGGCATCGATGTCAGGATCGGCCAGGATGTCCGCGGCGTCGGGGGTGACCTTCGCCGTACCAAGCTGGGAAGCCACGGACGCGGCGGAGTCCACGTTGGGATCGGCGACGGCGGCCAGGACCGCACCCGGAACCCTGCGAGCTATGCTTTCGCCGTGAAACGCTCCCATCCAGCCGGACCCTATGAGTCCAAGCCGCACAGGCGTGGGGAGACTGGAGGAGTGCTGTTCGATGTAGGCCATGGGCCCGTCCTTTCGATAGTCAGTACAACAATTGCTCAGGCGGCATTGCCTTCGCCCTGGAATTCAATGCCCACTTGGCGGCAGATTTCATCGGCAACATCCATCGTCCGGATGGAGGAGGCCAGGGGCCGTTGTTGGGTTTCCGTCTCACCCGCGGCGACGGCGCGGGCCACCGCTGCGGCTTCGAAGTGCAAGCCTTCCACATGCCCGCCCACAGCCTCGTTGTGGCGAAGCCGCGTGCCGTCCGGGAAACGGAGCTCGAAACCGCCGGGCATATTGAAGGGGCCGTCGATGGTCAATGTGGCCTCGGAGCCAACGATCGTCGCCGCGGTGGGGGTGAAATTATGCAAGTGCGTATTCATCACGGCCTGGCCCCGCCCGTGAATTGCATGATGGCGGAGAGTTGGCCGTTGACACCCGATTCGTGGGGCTCGCCGAAAGCGCTCAAGCGTTCCGGGGCGCCGAGTACTTCGGTGATGAGGGCCAGAGGGTAGGTGCCGAGGTCCAGCAATGGCCCGCCAGCCAGAGCGGGATCGAAGATGCGGTGGCCTCGTTCAAAGTGCTCACCGTATTCCGCCAGGACCGTCGTTACGGTACCCAGCGTCCCGGCGTCGAGCACTTGCCGGATCACGTCGAACTTCGGAAGGAAGAAGCTCCACATAGCCTCGGCGGCGAAAACGCCGGCTGCCTTGGCCCGCGCGGCGATATCCCGTGCCTGCGCGGCATTCAGGCCGATCGGTTTCTCGACCAGGACGTGTTTGCCGGCGTCGATGGCCATCAAAGCAGCCGCATGGTGGAAGTTGTGCGGCGTGCACACATACACAATGTCTATGTCCGGAGCCGCTGCCAGCTCTTCGTAGCTTCCATAGGCGGCGGGCACACCGAAAGCATCCGCGAACGCCTTGGAGCGGTTCAAGGAGCGGGAGCCGACGGCGGCGATCACTTGCGTTGAGTGGGCCTGCACCGATTCCATGAAGCGTTCGGCAATCCACCCCGGACCCATGATCCCCCAGCGCAACGCCGGAGCGTCGCGCGAATCCGGCACCCTTGATACTGGCAGACCGGATGAAACCATCAGTAGATCACCTTTGTGTAGGCTCCGTCGCTGTGGAGCGAGCGGATCATCGCTTGTGCGAGCTGCGACGCGCGCAGGCCATCCTCACCCGTGGCGAGCGGCGCCGGCTCTCCCTTTTCGAGGGCGGAGATCCAGGCCTGAAGTTGCAGGCGGTACGCGTCGGCGAAACGTGGACGCCAGTCTGCGGGGATTTCGGAGCTGCGCTTCCCTTCCTGCCGGACATCGAGGGCGGCCGGTTCCGGGAGCGCGGCAGTGCCGAACTCCGAAACAACCTCGCACCGGGTGGTGTAACCGTACTGGGCGTTGAGGAAGAGTTCGAGCGTTGCCAGGGTGCCGTCGGCTGCGCGTAGGAGCATGAAGGCCGGGTCCCGCAGGTCACCCGTGCTGTACCGGGAGCTCCGCCCCGCTTGCCAGGACACCTCAGTGATGGGCGAATCCAACAGCCAGGGGATGATGTCCAGCTCGTGGATGGCCGAGTTGGTGATGGCGGACTCCGAGCTCGCGCCCGGTCCCGCGGATACGGTCCGGCTGGTGCAGTGGACCTGCAAAGGCTCGCCTTGCGTGCGTGCCCGGGTGGCTTCGCGCAAGGCGACATAGCCGGGATCGAAGCGCCTCATGAAGCCCATCGACAGCAGCCGCGCACCCGTTGCGGCCAAGAGGTCGGCTTCGGCCTCCACCACTTCGCGGCTTTCCAGGAGCGTGGGAGCCAACGGCTTTTCGCACAATACCGGGTCATCGCTTCGAAGCATTCCAGCACCAGTCCCGCATGGGTGGAGTCATGGGAAGCGACCACGACGGCGTCAACGTCGCTGGAGTTGATCAGCTCGGAGGGGTCGGTGGTGATGCGTGCGGATGGCGGCGCCGCAGCTGCCGCACGTCCGGCGTCGAGGTCTGCCACGAAGGTGACTTCGGCCCCGCTGATGGTGGTGGAGAGGTTCCTGATGTGGTCTGCGCCCATGACACCGGCGCCAATAACGCCAACCCGGATCGGCATGCTGTCTTCCCGTCTACTACTTCGTGCACATTCCCGCAGTGGCATGGCGAGCGGGGCCCGTCCGGTTTCCGGCGGACCCCGTCTCCGTCCGCGCTGTCTCCCCGCGCGCTAAGCGTGCCGCGGGCTGCTTTCCCTTGAATTGTCAGCTGCGCCCGCGACGTCGGTCACTTCGGATACCCCGGCGACTTCGGCTTGGACTTCCTTGAGGGCTTGGGTGTGTCCGCCGAGTTGTTCGAGTTCGTGGGCGAGTTCGGCCAGTTCCGCGCCGCCGGCCATCTGGGCGGTGAGTTCGTCCAGGGTGATGTCCTTCTTGTCGTAGTAGCCGATGGACTTCCCGCGCTTGAGCAGCAGGAACCGGTCCCCGACCGGGAAGGCGTGGTGCGGGTTGTGCGTGATGAAAATGACGCCCAGGCCCGGTCGCGGGCCTGCAGGATGTAGCGGAGCACGACGCCGGACTGCTTCACGCCCAGCGCGGCGGTGGGTTCGTCCAGGATCAGCACCTTCGCCCCGAAGTACACGGCCCTCGCGATCGCCACGCACTGGCGTTCACCGCCGGAGAGCTGGCCGATGGGCTGTTCCACATCGCGCAGGTCGATGCCCATCTGGGCCAGTTCCTTGAGCGTGATGTCCTTCATTTTCTGGACATCCATGGACTTGAACGGGCCCCAGCCGGTGGTCAGTTCCGAGCCGAGGAAGAAGTTCCGCCAGATCGGCATCAACGGCACCACGGCCAGGTCCTGGTAGACCGTGGCGATGCCGGCGTCCAGGGCGTCGCGGGGGGAGTTGAACTTCCGCTCCTCCCCCATGATCTTCAGCACCCCGGCGTCGTGCTGGTGCAGGCCGGCGATGATCTTGATCAGCGTGGACTTGCCCGCGCCGTTGTCCCCCAGCACGCAGGTGACCCGGCCGTTGTCCACGGCCATGGTCACGTCCCGCAGGGCGATGATGTTCCCGTAGTGCTTGCCCACCGCGTCCAGGGAGAGCAGGTGCACGGGGGTGTGGGTCAGCGGGTCCTTCTCATCCTTGAGCAGGGTCTGCTGGTCGATCTGTTTGGCATTCATTCTCTTGCGCCCCTTCTACTTGAGCTCTGCGCGGCGTTTGACGATGAGGTTCACGATGGTGGCCAGCAGCAGCATCAGGCCCAGGAAGAACTTGAACCAGTCCGGGTTCCACTGGGCGTACACGATGCCTTTGTTCGCCATCCCGAAGATGAACGCACCGATCGCCCCGCCCACCGCGGAACCGTAGCCGCCGGTGAGCAGGCAGCCGCCGATCACCGCGGCAATGATGTACAGGAACTCGTTGCCCACGCCCTCACCGGACTGCACCGCGTCGAACGCGAAGAGGTTGTGCATGCCCAGGACCCAGCCGCAGAACCCGACCGCCATGAACAAGCCGATCTTCGTCTTCGTCACCGGGACACCCACGGCGCGGGCAGCGTTCGCGTCACCGCCGGCGGCGAAGATCCAGTTGCCCACCTTCGTGCGCAGCAGCACCCAGGACGCGATCGCGACCAGGATGATCCAGATGAAAATCGTGATCTTCACATCCACGCCGCCGATGCTGACCGAAGACGCGAAGACAGCCCGGGCCGACGCGAAACCATCCATGGAGCCGATTGACGGCGAAGACACGCTGCCTCCGATGGCACGTGTCAGGGCGAGGTTGAGGCCCGTGAGCATGAGGAACGTCGCGAGCGTCACGATGAAGGACGGCAGCTTCGTCTTGACCAGAATGTAGCCATTAACGAATCCGATCCCGAGGGAGACCACGAGCGCGAGGGTCACCCCGACCCAGACGTTCATTGAGAAATACCAGCTGAACATCGACGCAGTAAGCGCCGACGAGATCACGGCCACACCGGCGGAAAGGTCGAACTCGCCACCGATCATCAGCAGCGACACCCCACCGCCATGATCCCGATCGTCGAAGAACCATACAACACAGTCGCAAACGCATTCGGCTGCAGGAAGGTGCTGGAGACGAGGGAGAAGAAGATGAAGAGGACCACCGCTCCTACGAGGGCGCCCACTTCGGGGCGACCCAAGAGCTTTTGGAAGGGGCTGCGCCGCCCCATCCTCTCATCGCCACGTGGCCCCGGGGCTGAAGCCGGCGCCGGCGGCAGGGTAGTTGTGCTTGCCATGGGAATAACTCCTTGTTGGTCAGGCCGCGCGGCGGTCACCCGCCGCGCGGCCAGGTTCCTGGATCTAGCGGAGGCCCTGCTGGGCAAACTTGAGGACGTCCTGTGCGTTGGACTTGTCAACGATGGCAGGCCCGGTGAGCACCGGCTGGCCACCGCCGATCTTGAAGCCGCCGCGCTTGTTCTGCCAGATTGCGTCTACGGACATGTAGCCCTGGAGCCACGGCTGCTGGTCCACTGTGAAGAGAACCTTGCCGTCCACGATGTCCTGGGCCAGTTCGGCATTGAGGTCGAAGCTGGCAACCTTGGCCGAGCTGCCGGCGTCCGTGACGGACTTGAGCAGGGTGATCGTGATGGGGGCGCCGAGGCCGATAATGACGTCAGCGTCCTTCGTCGCCTGGAGCTTCGCAGTCGCGGTCGACTGGACAGAAGTCATGTCCTGGCCGTTGACGTACAGGATCTCCGTTCCAGGGACCTTTTGCTTGACACCGGCGCACCGTGCCTCGAGGCCGACGTGACCCTGGGCTTGAATAACGCAGACCGGGTGCTTGAAGCCCTGGGCAGCGAGCTGGGTTCCAACCGCCGCACCAGCGAGCGTCTCGTTCGAGCCAAAGTGGGTGAACGCTCCGAGCTTCGCGGAAACGTCTTCGCCGGCATTGAGGCTCACCACGGGAATGCCTGCATCCTCGGCCTTCTTGAGGACGTCCTTAAGGGCATCCGGGGTTGCGAGTGTGACTGCGATGCCATCGACCTTCTGGTCGATAGCCTGCTGGACCAGCTGGGCTTGGCGGCCGGCTTCGGGGTCGTTCAGGTACTGAAGGTCGACGTTGTCCTTCGCGGCCGCTTCCTCAGCGCCCTTGCGGACGATGTCCCAGAAGGTGTCACCCGACGGTGCGTGGGTGATGAGTGCTACCTTGATGCGCGGAGTGCTTACGGCCTGACCGCCGCCGGCGGCAGCGTTGCCAGTGTCAGCCGGCTTCCCGCCCGTACTGGAACAAGCGCTAAGAGCCATCATCGGAACGACGGCCGCAACGAGTGCCGCCTTCCGCCAGGAAAACTTCTTCACGATTTATCTCCTTTGATTGGGGTTGTGGCCCTGCCACTCTGCAGGAGCTCAAAGCCCTCTACACAGATCATGGTGACTCGCCTCACAGATGTCAATACTTTGTCCTGACATTAGGATGTTTTTACGTGAGATGGTCGCGGTGATCACCGTCAGATCCGGATTAAGGTGCGGGGCGCGCTGTTGTCGAGCGGACAACCAGGACGGGATCAATCAGGGTGCGCTCGGGCTTGATAGCGGGGTCTTCGATCCTGGCGAGCAGCCTGTGCGCAACATCAACCCCGACAAGGTCGCTTCGGTTGTCGACGGAAGTGATGTCCAAGTACCTCGACTTTGCCAGCGGGAATTGTCGTAGCCGATCACAGAAATGTCGTTGGGCACGCGAAGGCCCCTGGCCTTGAGGACGGCGAAGGCGCCCACGGCCATGGTGTCATTGGCCGCGAAGATCGCCGTCGCGTCCGGGTAGTGGTCCAGCAGCCAGGAAGCCGCGGCGTAGCCATCTTCCTCCGAAGTGCCTTTGGACTCGGCAATCAGGAGTTCGACGCCGGCGGCCTGGATCTGCCGCCGGAAACCGGCACGCCGATGGGTTGACGCGCCGTCGGACCCTGAGAGATGGCCGATGCGGGTGTGGCCCAGCTCCAGCAAGTGGCTCGCGGCCAGGCCGCCTCCGCCGTCGTCGTCGTTGGTAATGAGGTCGGCGCCGTTCGGCACCCCCATGCGCCATCCGGCAACCACCGTGGGTACCCATGTCCGCGCCAGCATAGGCTCGCTCGGTTCCGCCGCGATCACCAGCGCATCAATGTGCATGGCGAGGAGGCCGTCCGTGGCTTCTTTGATGCGGTGTTCGCCGGGCCGGGAGTCGGCCAGCATGACGTGGTATCCGAGATCGGAGAGGACGGATTCCATGCCCCTCAGCAGGTCCACGAACCAGAGGTTCCGGTAGTCGTCGATCACCAGGCCGATGCTCTTGGTCCGATTGCTCGCCAGGGTTGTCGCGGCCCGGCTGGGCCGGTAGCCCAACTCCGATATTGCGGCCTGGACGGCTTCGCGGCGCTTGTCGCTGACCCTCGCCGGCGCTTGGAGGACCAAGGACACCAACGACGGCGAGACGCCGGCTAGCTTGGCAACGTCGTAGATGGTGGGGCGGCGGGTTTTTGGACTGCTGGCACTCATGGTTCGGGAACCTTTCTCCTTTGCTGTCAAGGGTATTCGCAAGACATTGACAGGACATACTCACATGATTACGCTGTAAGTCCAGTGCTAAATTGTAGCGCTCCAAAATGCCCCGGTGTGCTCGACACCCAGGCTGAATTTCGAAGGAGAAATCAATGGCTGAGAGCCTAGGGGTCGCCGTCATCGGCGCAGGAATGGCGGGCAAGGCACACGCGGCGGCCTACCGCACAGCGTCTGCCCTTTATAGCCCGTGCTTCCGCCGGTGCGCCTCGTGTCGATCGGGGACGTGAACCCGGAGTTCGGGTCCCTCGCTGCCCGGCGTTTCGGCTACGAACGCAATGACACCTCATGGCAGGCGATCGCGGAAGCGGACGATATCGACGTCGTGAGTGTCGTCATCGCGAATTCCCTTCACCGCGAGGTGGTCGAGGGACTCCTGGCCGCAGGGAAGCACGTCCTCTGCGAGAAGCCGCTGAGCGACTCGATCGAGGACGCCCGGGCCATGGCGGACGCAGCCCGCAACGCTTCCAGCATCGCGCGCATCGGCTTCACGTTCCGCCGCACACCGGGCATCGCCTACATCCGCGACTTGATCCGCACCGGCGTCCTCGGCAAGGTGCTGCACTTCAGCGGCCGCTACTGGACCGACTACGGCTTCAGCCCTTCCGCTCCCATGAGCTGGCGCTACAAGGGGGTCCCGGCTCCGGTGCGCTGGCCGACGTCGGAAGCCACCTGGCCTATGTCTCCGAGTTCCTGTGCGGCGACATCACGTCCATCAGCGGCGGTCGCCTGAGCACCGTCATCGACAAGCGCCCTGTGCCCCTTGGCGCCGTCATGGGCCACGACCACGCCGCTGTCAGCGACACCTTCGAGGCCGTAGAGAACGACGACTACGCTGCTTTCAACGCAGCATTCGAGAACGGCGCGGGCAGCTTCGAAGTGTCCCGCGTTGCAGCCGGCCACGCCAACAGCCTCAACTTCGAAGTGTTCTGCGAAAACGGTGCGGCGAAGTTCGACCAGCGCCGCCCCTCCGAAATCCAGCTCTTCCTCAACGATGGCTCCGGCAACGAGAACGGCTACCGCCAGGTCATCCTCGGCCCGGGCCACCCCTACATCGCCGGCGGCCTCGCCATGGACGCCCCCGAAGTGGGCTTCGGGCAGAACGACGCCTTCGGTTACCAGGCCGGGCGTTCCTCGAGGAGGTCGCCGGACTTCCGGAATCCGAGTCACTCCCCCGCTGCGCCACGTTCGACGAAGGCGTCCGCAACATGGAACTGCTCGGCGCCGTCACCGCATCCGCACTCAACAACGGAAAGACCATCACGCTATGAAACTCGGCGTCTACAACGCAATCCTGCACGACAGGCCGCTTCCCGAGGCCTTGAAGGTCATCGCGGACCTGGGTCTGACGGGCATCGAGATCAACACCGGCGGCTTCCTCCCCGCGGTCCACGTCCCCACCTTCGACGACATTCTTGTCTCGGATGCCGCCCGCGACGACTACCTCGCGATCTTCGAGGGGACCGGCGTCGCGATCGCAGGACTGAACTGCAACGGCAACCCCTTGCACCCCAAGCGCGAGATCGGTGAAAAGCATGCCGAGGACATCCGCCGCTCCATCCGGCTTGCAGAGCGCCTCGGCCAGAACCGGGTAGTGACCATGTCCGGTCTGCCCGGGGGCGAGCCGGGAGCCACCACGGTCAACTGGGTCGTCAACGCCTGGAACTCGGCGGCCCTGGACGTGCTGGACTACCAGTGGGACATCGCGGCGAAGTTCTGGCGCGAGACAGACCGCCTGGCCGCTGGGCATGGCGTCAAGGTAGCCCTCGAACTGCACCCGCAGAACATCGTGTTCAACTCCGCAGATGTCCACAAGCTCATCGAACTCACGGGCGCCACCCACGTCGGCGTCGAACTGGATGCCTCGCACCTGTTCTGGCAGCAGATGGATCCGGTAGCCGTGGTCCGCGAACTCGGACCCCTGGTCTTCCAGGCAGCCGCGAAAGACGTGCGCATCAACACCGCGAACGCAGCCCTCTACGGGGTGCTCGACAACAGCTTCCGCCGGCTCTCCCCGGAGGAAAGCCGCACCAACCTCGGCGGCGACGAATGGGCCAACGAGTGGCCCAAGAACTCCGCGTGGGACTTCGTTGCCCTCGGCCGCGGGCACGACACCGCCTACTGGACCGAGTTCCTGCGTGCCCTCTATGAAGTGGACCCGAACATGCTGGTCAACATCGAGCACGAAGACACTTCCCTCGGCCGGATCGAAGGACTCGAAGTGGCAGCCAAGGTCCTGCGGGATGCCGACGCAGCGCTGGAAGCGTCGCTGAAGGTGACGGCGTAGGGGGTTCCTCGCTAGCCGGTTCACCGAACCATAGAGGAGGGCCTCATCCGAGATGGGGCCCTCTTGTGTTGGCCTGCAGGGCTCTCTATTCCCACCCTTGTTACACTGGATGATGAATCCATAAAATAGTCAAGCAAAGACTCGTGGTGTGGGCCAGGAAGGCAATCATGGAAGAGTTCGCGGATTTCCGGCACCGCTATACGAGGTGAAGGCCAATCTGTTCAAGGGGCTGGCCCACCCGGTCAGGATCCGGGTATTGGAGCTGCTGTCGGCCGCGCCCGAAGTGTCAGTGACTGAGCTTCTGGCCGCAACGGGCCTGGAGGCTTCGCACCTGTCCCAGCATCTGTCAGTGCTGCGCCGATATCACCTGGTCAAGGGAGAACGACGGGCACTGCAGATGTTCTACACCTCGCTTACCCGCAGGTTGCGGAACTCCTCTCCGTGGCCAGACTGCTGCTCAACGACATTCTGCACACCACCCGGGCGCAGCTTGAGTCCTCAGAGGCGGCTGCATCCGCGTCAGCCGCAGCCAGCACCCGGTGAAGGCCCTGGTGGCGGTCCGGGCTTTGCTTCCCGGGCGGCAGGATTACACGCTGTTGCCGCGTACCTGGAAAGGAGACTTGGTTGCCGGGGTCACGGTCGGCATTGTCGCACTGCCGCTGGCACTGGCATTCGGTGTCAGCTCCGGCGCGGGTGCGGCCAGCGGATTGATCACCGCGGTGATCGCCGGCGTGATCGCGGCCGTCTTCGGTGGTTCCAACATCCAGGTCTCCGGACCCACCGGAGCCATGGTCGTGGTCCTGGGCCCCGTGATCGCGGCCACGGGCTCGGTGCCCTGGCGGCGGTCTCGGTCCTTGCCGGGGTGATAGTGGTGGCCGCGGGGCTACTCAAACTCGGGCGGGTCGTGACGCTCCTGCCCTGGCCGGTGATCGAGGGCTTCACCGTCGGAATCGCGGTGATCATCTTCCTGCAGCAGGTCCCTGCCGCGTTCGGCACCAAGCCGGGCCCCAGCAGCAACGCCGTCATCTCTGCCGCCCAGGCCATCGGCACCGTGTCCCCTGCCTCGGTTCTTGCCCCGACTGCCCTGGTGGCTCTGGTGGCGGTGATCATGATTGCGTCACCGCGGATCCACCCCCGGATCCCGGGCTCGCTCATCGCGATCATCATTGCCACTGTGGCCGCGCAGTTCCTCGACCTGCCTGTGACCCGGATCGGTGCGCTGCCAGATTCCCTGCCGGCGCCGATGATCCCCTCCCTGGACCTGGCGACGATCACCGCGCTGGCTGGGTCCGCGGCTACGATCGCGGCCCTGGCCGCGATCGAGTCACTGCTCTCGGCACGGGTCGGGGCGTCGATCTCCGATACCGGCCCCTATGACGCGGACCGTGAGCTCCTGGGCCAGGGCCTCGCGTCCGTCGCGTCCGGATTCTTCGGCGGCATGCCGGCCACTGGTGCCATCGCCCGCACAGCGGTCAACATTCGTTCCGGGGCAGGACACGCCTTGCCGCCATTACCCATGCGCTGGTCCTGCTTGCCGTGGTGTACCTGGCCACCGGCCCGGTTTCCCGCATCCCCTTGCTGCCTTGGCCGGGTCCTGATGGTCACCGCGACACGCATGGTCTCCCTCAAGACGCTGCGCAGCGTGATCGGATCAACCCGCGCCGACACGGTCGTGTTCTTCGTCACCGCACTGATCACCGTTTCCTTCGACCTGATCGAGGCCGTGGAGATCGGGATCGCCGTCGCTGCATTCTTCGCCTTGCGTGCCTTGGTCCGGTCCAGCGGTGTGCACCGGGAAGAAATCCCCGGCCCGGTCCACGAAGGGGACGAGCACATCGCCGTGTTCCGGCTCGACGGGGCACTATTCTTCGCCGCTGCCGAGCGCGTCCTGGAGCGGGTCAGCGCCATCCGGAACGTCGACGTCGTGATCATCCGCATGTCGCAGTTGCAGATCCTGGACGCAACCGGTGCCAGAACCATCACAGACATCGTCCAGGCCCTGGAACGCCGCGGAATCACCGTGCTGATCAAAGGGATCCAGGAGCGCCACGTTCGGCTCGTCACCCAGGTGGGGGTCCTGGACTCCCTTCGCCACCACAAACACCTCTTCACCGAACTGGGCCCAGCCGTCGAACACGCCCGAAGCCACGTCGCCCGCGCCGCCAGCGCACGCAACCCCGGCAAGACCCGTAAACCGGTCCAGCCGCGGCCGCCCTTATTGGACCTTCGCGATGTATTTGCCCATGGTTTCCAGCTGGTAGCGGGACACCTCGTTGGCGTTGTCGTCCTCGGCGAAGACGCTGGACACCATGACCGTGTTGTCCTTGTCCAGGAAGCCGATTTCCTTGAGTCCGCCGAAGAACTCGTCCCAGTTGACGTCGCCGTCGCCGATCTTGAGGTGCTGGTGGACGCGCACGGCGTTTCCCGGCGGGTTGGTGATGTAGCGCAGCCCGTGGGAGGCGTGGTGGTCCATGGTGTCGGACACGTGGACCAAGCGCAGCTTGTCCCCCGCGGCCCGCATGATGTCGAGCGGCTTGTTGCCCATGTGGAACGTGTGGGAGGCAACGTAGACCATACCGATGTTGGGCGAATTCACGCCACGGATGACACGCAGCGCGGCGAGTCCGTCCTCCACGAAGTCGTCCGGGTGCGGGTCGATGAGGACGTCCAGGCCTTCGCGCTCGATGATCGGCAGCAGCTCTTCCATGGAACGGTAGAAGGCCCTTTCGGACTCCTCCGCCTTTTCCGGGCGGCCGCTGAATTCGGTATTCATCGTCTGCACGCCAAGATCGACCGTGATCTGGATGGCGCGCTTCCAGTAACGGACAGCGGCCTCGCGGGCGTCTTCGTCCGGTCCGGACCAGCGCAGCACCGGGAGCACCGAGGCGATCTCGACGTCGGCGTCCTTGCAGGCTTTCTTCAGCTGGCCGACCAATTCGTCGTCGGCCTTCGGGTGGTTGAAGAACGGGATGAAGTCCGCGTGCGGGGTCAGCTGGAGGTATTTATACCCGAGATCGGCGGCAAGCCGCGGAAACTCCAGCAGCCCGTGGCTGTGGTGGAACGGGGTGGGATCGAGGGCAATCTTCATGGCCACTCCTACTTGTACAGCTCGGGCTTGGTATTGAGTTGAACCGAGACCTTCTCGCCCGACTTCTGGGCCTCAACGCCGGCTTCGCAGCAAGCAGCGGTGGCGTAGCCGTCCCAGGCGGTGGGGCCGCCGATCTCGCCGCGGCGGGCGGCGTCCACCCAAGCCTGGACCTCGACGTCGTACGCGGCACCGAAGCGCTCTTCGAAGCCGGGCGTGACCTTGCCGCCCAGCGGCCCGCGCTGCGGACGTAAGGACCGCCGTCGCCACCGATGCTCACGATGCCGTCCTCGAAGGAGGCCTGGGTGGCCACTTCGTAGCCGAACTTCGCGTTCACATAGATTTCGACGTCGGCCAGGACGCCGGACTCGGTCTCGATCAGGACGTGCTGGGGATCGTGCTGGCCGTTCGGGCGTTGCGCGTCGCCTTGCCCAGGCGGACCTGCACGGAGGTGATTTCCTCACCGGTGAAGAAGCGGATGGCATCGAATTCGTGGACCACGGAGTCGTTGATGAGCATCTCGTTGGTGAAGCCCTGAGGAGTGTCCGGGTTGCGGTGCTGGTGGTGGAGCATGAGCAGCTCGCCGAGTTCTCGGTCGCGGATCACGGAACCCAAGGCGGCGTATTCGGCGTCGAAGCGGCGCATGAAGCCCACCTGGATGCGCTTGTGGCCGGTTGCCGTTTCGGCCTGGACAACCTTCCACGCGCTCTCGGCATCCGGGGTGAGCGGCTTCTCGCAGAGGATCGGGAAGTCCTTCTCCAGTGCCTTGTACAGGATTTCCTCGTGCAGGAAACCGGGCGTCGCGATCAGCACGGCGTTGACGTCGCCGTTGTTGAGGGCCTCATCGGCGCTGGCGAGGGCGACGGCGCCGTCGATCCCTGCGATGGCGGCCTGCGCACGGGCGAGGTCGACGTCGACGACGGCGGCCACCTCGGCGCCGTGGATGCGGGTGCTGAGCCGCTTGATGTGGTCGGCGCCCATGCGGCCTGCGCCGATGACGGCCACGCGGAGAATGTCAGTCATTGTTTCTGTCCTTGGTTGTTTGTGCTTGAGAGGCAGCGTTAGTTGACAGTCGTGCGGGAGCCGCACGAGAGCAGGTAGTTTCGGGTGCGCTTGGCGATGGGCATCGGGACGTCGAAGGCCACGGGGTACATGTCCTGTTCCACAATGCCAAAGATCGGGCGGTTAAGTCCTTCAACGGCTTCGATGACGGCGCGAAGATCCGGCAGGCCGTTCGGCGGTTCGGTCATGACGCCGGCCAGGTTGGCTGCCGCCCAGGTCATGTTTTCCTCATTGACCTTCTTCAGGACATCCGGGTTGATCTGCTTCAGGTGCAAGTAGCCGATACGGTCCGGGTAGTTCTTGATCAGTTCCAGGCTAGAGGCTCCGCAGTATTCCGCGTGCCGGTGTCCAGGCACAGGTTCAGGTATTGGGGATCGGTCTCGGCAAGCAGGTGCTCGATATCCGACTGGGCGCCGACGTGGGAATCTGCGTGGGAGTGGAATTGCTGCTTGAGGCCGAAGTCTTCCAGCAACACCTTGCCCATGCGGTTGTGGCCGGCGAACAGATCGTTCCACTGATCCTGGGACAGCTCCCCGCTCTCCACGGCCTCTCCGGTGACGTCGTCGCGCCACATAGCCGGAATGACCACGATGTGTTCGCCGCCCATGGCTGCAGTCAGCTCAGCCACCTTGCGTGCCGGCTCCCAGGCTTCCTCGTACTGTGCGGCACCGCGATGGAAGGCCGTGAAGACCGTTCCCGCCGTGACCTTGAGGTCACGCTGCTTGAGCTCCTCGGCGAGGCGGGCAGGGTCGTTCGGCAAGTATCCGTAGGGGCCCAGCTCGATCCACTTGTAGCCGGACTCAGCCACTTCGTCCAGGAAGCGTTCCCACGGGTCTGCTTGGGGTCATCCGCGAACCAGACGCCCCAGGAGTCCGGGGCCGTGCCGATGATGAGTTTGTTCTCTGTCATTGCTCAATCCTTAACGTTGATTGCTCCCCACCGGGGGCCGCAGCCCAACTAGCTCGCATTTGTTGTCGTTATGAGGGCCCAAAACGACATCTACAGCGAGTCAGTTGGGTGGGAGAGGTCAGCGGGTGGCGACTAGTTGGAGGGGAAGTTGTAGGAGGCGCCGGAGGCGTGGGTGGGTTCGGGCCAGCGGGAGGTGATGACCTTGCCGCGGGTGTAGAAGGAGACGCCTTCGGGTCCGTAGATGTGCTTGTCGCCGAAGAGCGAGGCTTTCCAGCCGCCGAAGGAGTGGTAGGCCACGGGTACCGGCAGGGGCACGTTGATGCCGACCATGCCCACGGTGACGGAGCGCTGGAACTTGCGGGCGTTCGCGCCAGAGGAGGTGAAGATCGCGGTGCCGTTGCCGTAGGGGTTGGAGTTGATCAGCTTGATGCCTTCATCGAGGTCCTCGACGCGGACGACGACGAGGACGGGTCCGAAGATTTCCTCCGTGTATGCGGTCATTTCGGCCGTGACGTGGTCGATCACGGTGGGGCCGACCCAGAAGCCTTCTTCATGGCCGGGACCACCAAATCGCGGCCGTCCACGACCATCGCCGCGCCCGCGGCTTCGGCTTCGGTGACGATCCGCACGATGCGTTCCTTGGAAGCCGGGGTGATGACCGGGCCCATTTCGGCGTCGGGCTCGGTGCCGTTCTTGACCTTCACGGCCAGCGCGCGTTCTTCGACCTTCTTGACCAGCAGCTCCGCGGCGTCCCCGACGGCGACGGCGACGGAGATGGCCATGCAGCGTTCCCCGGCGGACCCGAACGCGGCGGCGGCCAGGTGGTCGGCGGCGTTGTCGAGGTCGGCGTCGGGCATGATGATTGCGTGGTTCTTCGCACCGCCCAGGGCCTGGACTCGCTTGCCGTGCTTGGTGGCGGTTTCGTGGACGTACTGGGCGATCGGGGTGGAGCCGACGAAGGAGATGCCGTCCACGTCCGGGTGGGTCAGCAGCCCGTCGACGGTTTCCTTGTCCCCGTGCAGGACCTGGAACACACCGTCGGGCAGCCCGGCCTGCTTCCACAGCTTCGCCAGCAGCATCGAGGCGGACGGGTCGCGTTCGGAGGGCTTGAGGATGAAGGCGTTGCCGGTGGCGATCGCCATCGGCGCCATCCAGAGCGGGACCATGACGGGGAAGTTGAACGGGGTGATGCCGGCGACGACGCCGAGGGGCTCGCGGAAGGAGAACACGTCGATGCCGGTGGAGACCTGGTCCGAGTAGTCGCCCTTGAGCAGGGTCGGGATACCGCAGGCGAACTCGATCACTTCGAGGCCCGGCCGATCTCGCCCTTCGCGTCGGAGATGACCTTGCCGTGCTCGGCCGTGACCAGGGCCGCGAGTTCGTCCACGTGGGCAGCGACGAGTTCGCGGAACGTGAACAGCACCGCGGTGCGCTTGGCCAGGGAGAAATCGCCCCACTTCTCGGCCGCGGCCTTGGCTGCCGCGACGGTGGCGTCCAGGTCCGCCCGGTTCGCGAGCCGCAGCTGGGCGGTCACGGCCCGGTGGCCGGGTTGTAGACCGGCTGGCTGCGGTCGCCGGCGCCGGCGGTTTCTACACCGTTGATGAAATGCTTGATGGTGGTCAGGGTGGTCGTCGTCGACATGTGCGGACTTCCTTGTCTGGTGCTTGAAGAGAGCTTGAGGGGGTCTAGCCGAGCAGCTTGCGCTGGCGGTTCTTGTGGTCTGTGTACGTCTGGTAGGCCTGCTGGGTGGATTCGAGTTCGGAGACCTGCGAAACGGGAACGTCCCACCAGGATTCGGAGCTCGGCGCGTCCAGCAAGGGATCGGATTCGACGTGGATCACGATCGGTCCGGTGTCTTCCGGTGCCGCTTTCGCGTCGCGGATGGCTTGTTCCAGTTCGGCGATGACCTTCTCCCCCGGTTCGATCCGGATGACTTTCGCGCCGAGGGACTCGGCGTTGAGGGCCAGGTCGATGGGCAGGTTCTCGCCGGCGTCGAAGGAGTGTTGTTCCTTGTCCAGGACGCGGTACTGGGTGCCGAAGCGCTGCGAGCCCAGCGACTCGGAAAGCGAGCCGATCGAGGCGTAGCCGTGGTTCTGGATAAGGACCACGATCAGTTTGATGCGTTCGGCGACGGCGGTGACCAGTTCGGTGTGCATCATCAGGTAGGAGCCGTCCCCCACCATGACCACGACGTCGCGATCCTTGCCGCCTGCAGCGGCCTCGGCCAGGGCCGCGCGCTTGACGCCCAAGCCGCCGGGGATCTCGTAACCCATGCACGAGTAGGCATATTCGACGTGGTAGCCGAACGGATCCCGGACACGCCACATCTTGTGCAGGTCGCCCGGCAGGGAGCCGGCGGCGCAGATGACGACGTCCTGCTCATCCATGGCCCGGTTGGTGGCGCCGATGATCTCGTTCTGGGCCGGCAGCGGGGTGTGCCGGGTATCGAAGGCTTCATCCACGATGCGGTCCCAGCGCTTCTTCTCGGCCGCGATCGTTTGCTCGAGGTCCGCGCCGACACGGTAGCCGCCGAGGGCTGCGTTGAGCTTGACGAGGGCCTTGCGGGCATCGGCGACGATCGGCAGTACGGTGCCGTGCTTGTACGCGTCGATCGCGGCCACGTTGATGTTGACGAACTTCACGTCGGGGTTCTGGAAAGCAGTGCGCGACGCCGTCGTGAAGTCCTCGTAACGGGTACCGATTCCGATGATCAAGTCAGCTTCGGCCGCGATGGCGTTCGCCGCCGTCGTGCCCGTGGAGCCGATGGCTCCGAGCGAGAACTTGTGGTCCCAGGGCAGGACGCCGACGCCGGCCTGGGTGTTGCCCACCGGGATTCCGGTCAGTTCGGCGAACGTGGCGAGTTCCTCGTTCGCGAAGGCGTACAGGACGCCGCCGCCGGCAATGATCAAAGGGCGCTTCGCGGCACGGATGGCCTCGGCGGCGCGGCGGATGTCGTCGTCGTCGGCCTCGGGGCGGCGGATCCGCCACTCACGCTCGGCGAGGAATTCCTCCGGGACATCCAAGGCTTCGGCCTGGACGTCCTGCGGCAGCGAAATGGTGACCGCGCCGGTCTCGGCCGGGTCCGTCAGGACGCGCAGGCCGTGGTGGAAGGCCGAGAACAACTGCTCGGGCCGGGACACCCGGTCGAAGAACTTGGACAGCGGACGGAAGGCGTCGTTGACCGTGATGTCGTAGGCGTACGGCAGCTCGAGCTGCTGCAGCACCGGGTCCGCGGCCCGGGTGGCGAAGGTGTCGGACGGCAGAAGCAGGACAGGCAGCCGGTTGGTGGTGGCCAGCGCCGCGCCGGTCAAAAGGTTCGAGGAACCCGGGCCGATCGAGGTGCTGATCGCGAACGTCTGGCGGCGGCGGGTGTGCCGGGCGTAGCCGACAGCCTGGTGCGCCTGGGCCTGCTCGTTGCGGCCCTGGTAATACGGCATGATGCTCGGATCGAGCTGCTGGTACTGCTTGAGGGCCTGCCCCACACCGGCGACGTTGCCGTGTCCGAAGATCCCGAAGGTGCCCGGGATCAGGCGTTCCCGGTACTCGCTCCCGCCGACGGTGTCCACCGTGTACTGCTTGGACAGGAACTCGACAACCGCCTGGGCGACCGTCATTCTGCGCGTTGACATTACTCTTACTCCGATACTTTCGCAGGTGTCTTCAGCAGCTCTGGCGTCTTCAAGAGCGAGGCGGCGGTGGCAACGGCCCCGGCCACGTCCCCGTCGGCCGGATACAAAAGGGTCCGTCCCACAGTCAATCCCTGGACTCCCGGCAGGGCAAGGGCGGCCTGCCAGCTGGCGAAGACCTCGTCCTGGCCCGCATCCGGGTCCCCACCCAACAGGACCGTGGGCAGCGTGGTGGCCGCCATGACCCGTTCCATCTCCGCCACGACCGGGAGCTTCATCCACGTGTACGCGCTCGTGGAACCCAGGCCCTGCGCAATCGCGACCGACTTGATCACGGCATCCGGCGAAAGGTCGTTGCGGACACTGCCGTTCGCCTCCCGGACAGACAGGAACGGCTCCACCATGGCGATCAGCTTGCGCGCGGCGAGGGAGTCCACCGCCTTGGCCGTGGCTTCCAGGATGTTGGCGGTGTCCGGATCCCCGAGGCAGATCCGGGTCAGCATCTTCCCGCCATCGGCGCCGAGGGCGTCCAGGGCCGCTGCGGTATGGCCCGTGAAACGGTCGTCGATCTCGTTGACCAGCCCGGCGAGGCCGCCTCGGTTCATCGAGCCGAAGACGAGCTTGCCCTCAAGTGCCCCGAGCAGAAGCAGGTCATCCATGATGTCCGGCGACGCCAGGACACCGTCGACGGCGGGATTCGCCAAAGCGACCTGCAGCCGGTCCAAAAGATCCCGGCGATCCGCCATGGCCACCGGATCCGAGCCGACGCTCAGCGCGCCGCGGCCGGGTGGTCGGCCGCGACGATGAAGTTCTGGGTCCCGTACTTCAGCCCCGGGTGGCGGCGACGTGCGGCGGCGGCGCGGGCAACGGCGTCGGGATCTTCAAGCCGGATCGCACTCAGGTGCTCGTAACGGCGGGGGTCGTCATTGAAGCTCAACGTGTTGCTCCTTCGGAAACTGCTGCGTGGGAAGCTGCTGCGTCGGTGCCCGCGGGCGTCAGGCGGCCGCGTTCGGCGAGCAACGAGGTGACCTCCTCCGGCGTCGGCATCGCGTCCGCGCACGAGAGGCGGGAGGCGACAATCGCGCCGGCGGCGTTCGCGTAGTCCAGGACCTGGGCCAAAGGCCAGCCGGACAACAATCCGTGGCAGAAAGCACCGCCGAACGAGTCGCCCGCACCCAGGCCGTTGACGGTCTCCACCGGAACCGGCGCGGATACCACGCGTTCCGTACGGGTCTTGGCCATGACGCCTTCGGGGCCGAGCTTGACGACCGCGATCTCGACGCCGGCCGCGAGGAGGCGATCAGCCTGCTCGTCCGGGTTCCTTCACCTACGGCGACAGCGCATTCCTTGTCATTGCCGATGGCCACCGTGACGTGCGGCAGGATCTTGGCGACCTCGGCCCGGGCCTCGTCCTCGGAAGCCCAGAACATCGGCCGGTAGTCCAGGTCCAGGATGGTGTATTGGCCCTCTTTGAGTCCGGTGCGGGGGCGCGCTTCGTGGGCCGCGAGGTGGGCCGAGCGGCTCGGTTCCTGGCAGAGACCGGTCACGGTGGACCAGAAGATGCCGGCGTCCTTGATGGCCTCCAGGTCCAGTTCCTCGGCCTTGATCTGCAGGTCCGGCGCGGTGGGGAACCGTCCGTAGAAGTAGAGCGGGAAATCATGCGGAGGCTGGATCGCGCAGAACGTGGCCGGGGTCTGAAGGCCCGGCACCGGGGTGACGAATCCGTCGTCGACCTTGAACTTGCGCAGTTCGCGGTGCAGGTAAATGCCGAAAGGGTCATCACCGGTGCGTGTAATCACGCCGGAGCGGCGGCCGTGGCGGGCGGCGGCAACAGCCACGTTGGAGGGCGAGCCGCCAAGATACTTGCCGAAGGACTGCACGTCCTCCAGTCCCACACCGATGTCGTTCGGGTAGATATCAACGCTGATGCGCCCGATGGTGAGCAGTTCGTGGGTCACGGTGATCGCGGACCTTTCTGTAGTGAACTCTTCTTGCGGGACGGTGAGAGCTCCAGTGCTTTTGCCGGCCCGCAGTGAGCGGGGCCACAACCACTACTTTGCACCAGAATTCATGTCCTGTCAAAGGTTTGTACTGACATATTTACAACGAAACGTAATGGCCTAAATTACGCGGTGATGTGGGCTTGAGTCCGCTCCAAAACGCTGAGTTACCGCGCGGGAACGGCAAGTTCGCCGGTGACATACTGGGCCCTGCCGAAGCCAAAGGACCAGTCATCGGCAGTGTTTTCGACGTACCCCAGGAAGACATCCTCCCCAGGGACGCCGATCTCGCCGAGCTGGGCGGCGATGGCAGCGAACAAGGACTGCTTGGCTTCGCGACTTCGACCGCCCTGGGTGAAGATCTGGATCATGACCACGCCGGAACTTCGCTCGAAACCCAGGCCGGCATCCTGGGCAACAATCTGGCCCTGGAGATGCTCGGTGATGATGTGGAAGTAGTCGCGCTCGGGGATGCCATACTCGGCGAGGATGGCGTCGTGGATTCGCTTACTGAGTTCACCGAGCTGCTCCGGCGTACGGCCTTCGTTGACGTCAATGCGGACGAGGGCATCTGCTCTCCTTCGATAGTTTGTCCTGACATACTAACAAACTATCGAATCGCGCCACAAGCTCTAGCGACAATGACGCCCCTCCCCACCGACCCGCCCGGACCCAACGGTTAAACAACGACGGCGCCCGTCACCTTCACGTGGAAGGTGACGGGCGCCGCCGTACTTCAATCGCGCGGAAACCCTGCGCGGGTTGTGCTAGAGGGTTGCGAAGACCTCGCGGAGGAGCTTGGCGGTCTCGGACGGCGTCTTGCCGACCTTCACGCCTGCAGCTTCGAGAGCTTCCTTCTTGGCCTGTGCCGTACCCGCGGAACCGGAGACGATGGCGCCTGCGTGGCCCATGGTCTTGCCCTCGGGGCGGTGAAGCCTGCAACGTAGCCGACAACCGGCTTGGTGACGTTTGCCTTGATGAAGTCGGCTGCGCGCTCTTCGGCGTCGCCACCGATTTCGCCGATCATGACGATTGCCTTGGTCTCCGGGTCAGCCTCGAACGCGGCCAGGGCGTCGATGTGCGTGGTGCCGATGACGGGGTCGCCACCGATGCCGATCGCGGTGGAGAAACCGAGGTCGCGCAGTTCGTACATCATCTGGTAGGTCAAGGTACCGGACTTGGAGACCAAGCCGATGGGGCCCTTGCCCGTGATGTTTGCCGGGGTGATGCCAACCAGGGCTTCGCCCGGGGTGATGATGCCGGGGCAGTTCGGGCCGATGATGCGGGTGATCTGCTTGCCATCAGCGTCCACCGTGGCCTGGGCGAGTGCCCAGAACTCGGCGGAGTCCTGAACCGGCACGCCTTCGGTGATGACAACAACCAGGCCGATTCCTGCTTCGATGGCTTCAACTACGGCGGCCTTGGTGAATGCCGGCGGAACGAAGACGATCGAGACGTCGGCGCCGGTCTCCGCAATGGCTTCCTTGACGGTGCCGAAGACGGTGATTTCCTTGTTGCCGTGCAGCACCGTGGTGCCGGCCTTGCGGGCGTTGACGCCGCCGACGATGTTGGTGCCGGCCTTGAGCATCAGGGCGGTGTGCTTGGTGCCTTCGCCGCCGGTGATGCCCTGGACGATGACCTTGGAGTCCTTGTTGAGGTAGATAGACATAGTCTTGCGTCCCTTACTTCGCTGCGTTGGCGAGCTCGGCGGCCTTGTCGGCGCCCTCGTCCATGGTGGCTGCCAGGGTAACCAGCGGGTGGTTGGCCTCGGCCAGGATGCGGCGGCCCTCTTCGACATTGTTGCCATCGAGGCGGACAACCAGCGGCTTGTTGGCGTTGGAGCCAAGCTCGGCCAGTGCACCGACGATGCCCTTTGCCACAGCGTCGCACGCGGTGATGCCACCGAAGACGTTCACGAATACGCTCTTGACCTGCTCGTCACCAAGGATGACGTCCAGGCCAGCGGCCATGACCTCAGCGGAAGCTCCACCGCCGATGTCCAGGAAGTTGGCCGGCTTGACGTTGCCGTGGTTCTCGCCTGCGTAAGCGACGACGTCGAGGGTGGACATCACAAGACCGGCGCCGTTGCCGATGATGCCGACCGAGCCGTCAAGCTTCACGTAGTTGAGGTCCTGAGCCTTGGCCTTGGCCTCGAGCGGGTCGGCTGCGTCCTTGTCCTCAAGTTCACCGTGGTGAACGTGGCGGAAGCCGGCGTTCTCGTCGAGCGAGACCTTGCCGTCAAGGGCAACGATGTCGCCAGCGCCGGTCTTGACCAAGGGGTTCACCTCGACAAGGGTTGCATCTTCCTTCTTGAAGACGTCCCAGAGCTTCAGGATGACGGAAGCAACCTTGCCACGCAGTTCTTCGGAGAAACCGGCAGCGGCGACGATTTCGTCGGCCTTGGCCTGGTCGATACCGACGGCGGGATCGATGGCGACCTTGGCGAGGGCCTCGGGCGCTCAACAGCAAGCTGCTCGATTTCCATGCCGCCTTCAACCGAGCACATGGCCAGGTAGTTGCGGTTGGCCCGGTCCAGCAGGACGGAGAAGTAGTATTCCTCAGCAATGTCGGCGCCCTGGCGATCATGACCTTGTTGACGGTGTGGCCCTTGATGTCCATGCCAAGGATGTTGGTGGCGTGTTCAAGCGCTTCGTCAGCGGACTTTGCGACCTTGACACCGCCGGCCTTGCCACGGCCACCGACCTTTACCTGCGCCTTGACGACGGTTACGCCGCCGATGCTCTCGGCAGCAGCCTTTGCTTCTTCAGGAGTGTGCGCCACGATGCCGGCGAGCACGGGTACACCGTGCGCTTCGAACATATCGCGCGCCTGATATTCAAACAGGTCCACGGTTTAGTGTCCTTCTACGTCGAAGTAGTTTCTGTACAGCCGGAAACCACGGTGACCGCGAAAACCGGCTGCGGATAGGTGCGCATCGAACGGCTGCCAAGCAGCCGGTCACATTGCGCAAGTTCCTCTCGAACTTTAGCCCCCGGGGAGGCCAGCCGGTTCTACAGTACCTGTTAAGTGAGTAAGCACACACTTCTATCGACCGTAGAAAAACCCTATATGACGCGGTTTTCCGGCTTCAAGAGCCGCTACGAATCCAGTTTGGTCAGCGGCGCGTAACGCAAGAGCAGCCGCTTCTCGCCGACGTCGAACTTCACCTTCGCCACGGTCTTGTCCCCGGCGCCTTCGACGCCGATCACGGTGCCGTTGCCGAAGCTCGTGTGGTTCACTTTGTCCCCCACGACGACGGCGACCACTTCCTTTTGCGGCTGGACACGATTGCGTACGACGGCGGCCGGCACGTCCGCGTTGAAGCCCGCCGTATCGCTGGCTGCGGCCCGCGCGAGGTTCCAGCACCCCAGAAGGAGCCCCCGTAACGCCCGGAACCGATGGGGCGTTCCCCCAGCCGCTCACTTGGCGGGAGGTGCCCTCGCGCTTCCACTCCACGAGACCGGTAGGGATCTCCTCGAGGAACTGGCTGGCAGGGTTGTATTGGCTCTGGCCCCACATGCTGCGAACTTCCGAGCGGGTCACGTAAAGGCGTTTCCGTGCACGGGTGAGGCCCACATAGGCCAAGCGACGCTCTTCCGCCAGTTCCTTGGGATCGGTTGCGGACCGCTGATGCGGGAAAAGTCCGTGTTCCATACCGGTCAGGAAGACAACGGGGAATTCCAAGCCCTTGGCCGTGTGGAGCGTCATGAGCGTGACGACGCCCATCCGCTTGGCCTCTGCGACGGCGGCGGCTGCGTCCTCGGAGGATCCTTCGGGAGCGTCCGGGATCTGGTCGGCGTCGGCTACGAGGGAGACTTGCTCCAGGAATTCACCCAGTGAGCCTTCGGGGTTGTCGCGCTCGTATTCCCGCACCACCGCCACGAGTTCGGCGAGGTTTTCCACGCGGGATTCGTCCTGCGGATCGGTGCTGGCGCGGAGCCGGCAAGGTACCCGGTCTGTTCCAGTACTGCTTCCAAAGCTGCCGCAGCCCCGGAACCCGAAGCCACTTCGGCCAGGTCATCCAGGAGTTTCACAAAGCCTAGGACCGCATTCACGGAGCGGGTGGCCATGCCGGGAGCCTGGTCCGCCTTGCGCGCCGCAGTCATGAACGACGTGCGTTCGCGCTCGGCGAGCGCCGCGACGGCGCCTTCGGCACGATCACCGATTCCCCGCTTGGGTTCGTTGAGGACGCGACGCAAATTGACGTCGTCGTCCGGGTTCACCAGGACGCGAAGGTACGCGAGGGCGTCCTTGATTTCCTTGCGCTCGTAGAAGCGGGTGCCGCCCACCACTTTGTACGGCAGTCCGACGCGGACCAGGACGTCTTCAATGGAGCGGGACTGGGCGTTGGTGCGGTAGAAAATGGCGACGTCGCCGGGACGCAGGCCTTCCTCGTCCTGGAGCCGGTCAATCTCCTTGGCGATGAACTGGGCTTCGTCGTGCTCGTTCTCGCCTACGTAGCCGATGATCTTCTCGCCGTCGCCCTCGGCCGTCCAGAGTTTCTTGTCCGGGCGGTTGGGGTTGCGCGAAATAACGGAGTTCGCCGCGCTCAGGATGTTCTGGGTGGAGCGGTAGTTCTGCTCCAACTTGATGGTGCGGGCTTCCGGGTAGTCCTTCTCGAATTCGACGATGTTGCGGATGTCCGCACCGCGGAACGCGTAGATGGATTGGTCGGAGTCGCCGACGACGGTCAGCTCGCTCGCCTGGGGACCCTCACCGACGATTTCGCGGACCAATGCGTACTGTGCGTGGTTGGTGTCCTGGTATTCGTCCACGAGGACGTGGCGGAATCGACGGCGGTAGGACTCCGCGAGCGCGGGGAAGGCCCGGAACATGTAGACGGTCTGCGCAATGAGGTCGTCGAAGTCCATGGCGTTGGCCTGGCGTAAGCGCTGGGTATAGCCCTTGAAGACCTCGGCCACGGCTTGTTCGAAGGGTTCGTTGTAGTTGGCGCTCGAGGCGAACGCATCGTCGTCGATGAGCTCGTTCTTGAGGGCCGAGATCTTGTGCTGGATCGCTTTGGGCGCGAACTTTTTGGGATCGAGGTCCAGGTTCTTCGCTACGAGCGTGATGAGCCGCAAGGAGTCTGCGGAATCGTAGATGGAGAAGTTGGAGTTCAGCCCCACGTTGGTAGCTTCACGGCGCAGGATACGCACGCAGGAGGAGTGGAACGTCGAGATCCACATGGACTTGGCACGGGCACCCACCAGGGCTTCGATGCGTTCCCGCATTTCCGCGGCCGCCTTGTTGGTGAAGGTGATAGCCAGGATCTCGCCGTGATGGGCCCGCCTGGTGGCGATCAGGTACGCAATGCGGTTCGACAGCACGCGGGTTTTGCCCGAACCGGCCCCGGCCACGATCAGCAAAGGGCTGCCGGCATGTTTGACGGCTTCCTCCTGCTGGGGGTTCAACCCTTCGAGCAACGCCTCCGCAGACGGCAGGCCCGAGTGGCCGCCGTCTTGCCCACCGCCGGGCGTGCCGGCCCAGGACGCACCCCACCGGGCGCACTACCACCGGGCGCAGCGCCGCTTCCGGCGCGTGAAAGCATGGCCGGAGCGGCCTTGGTGGCAGCTCGGCTTGCCGCTTTGAAGGGGCCATCAGCGTACGGGTCAAACAACATATCCATGGTGTTTACCAGTCTAGGCGGTGGCCCTGACACTGATGGACCCGCATGCCCTTCCCCGGGCTGCGTCAAAAAAGTGTTCGGTCGGAAAATACCGCGGCTCCGAAGTGCCCTCCCAATGATGCTTCTTAGGAGCTACAAGTTCGCTGGCTCGCCGGCTTCCTCTGGAAAGGGTGAATTCAGGTTGCCGCTACGCAGTCCGGCCTTGAGGTGGACCACCGGAATTCCCTGGTAGAACGCCGCCAGCCCCGCGGCATGCTGCCCGGTCACTGCTACTGGCGCCTTGTAACGGCCGGTTGCACGCAAGGCCTGGACCAGCGGCGCCATCTTGATGGCCTCCGGACGGGTCCCGTAAACGAGCAGGACAGTGCGGTTGCCAAGGGAGGCGCATCCTCAAGCGAATTGCGGCACCGAGGTGAGCGCCGCACGCAACTCCCGGACCGCCGTCGGGCCCCCGCGAGGAACCAGTCCAGGCCGTTGACGCGCACGACGTCGGTGTCCCCGCCGGCCGCGCGGACGATCGCCTTGCCGGGGAGCCAGTCCCACTCGGGGCAGCTGTGTTGGAACCAGCAGCCCAGTTCGCCGTCGGCCACCCGGCCGAGATCGCAAGAGCCGGAACCGAACATGCGCAATGAAGCTGCCGACACCGCTGCAGCATGCCAGGGCATGGCGGCTCGGGGATCGGCGAGCCACGTGGGGTGGATGTAGGTCGCGGCACCGAGTTCACTTAGGGCAGCACCCGACGGTCCCGGAATCCGTTCGTCGTTGAGGGTCGCGGGATGCCCTTCGCCGCCGGTCCAAAGCTTGTCGAGCTCCGGTTGATAGATGGCCCCGAGAATGACGTCGGCATCCGAGGCGGTCCCGGGTGATGCCGTGCCCTCGCGTTTCAAGGCGATCGCGGAGCACCAATAGGTGGAGCCGTGCAGGAAATTGTAGGTACCGTCCACGGGATCGATCACCCAGGTGCGGCCGCTTCTTCCAGCCACCGAGCTTCCTTCTTCACCCAGGATGCCGTCGTCGGGGCGGCAACGGCGCAGTTGCTCAAGGACGTAGGCCTCGGCCGCATGGTCCGCGGCGGTCACCACGTCCGAAACCGAGGTCTTCCGTTCGCCTTGCAGGCCGCCCATCCGCATCAGCAGGGCAAGCTGCCCGGCTTCCCGGACCAGGGCGGCAGCGAGTTCGTAGTCGTCGAGCGATGGATCAAGTTCTGTGGCGGAGTGCCTGCCAGTGGTCATGGGTCCAGCTTATGTGGCGGGATAATGAATGACATGGCCAAGACCCCAGCCCAACGCATCAAGAAGCACGGCGCCAATGCCGCTCTCCCCAGCACCACTTGCCGTCGGTGATCAATCCCACCACCCAGCGGTCGCCCGAGAAGGCCCAGAACAACGGCCGCCTCATAGTGATTGCCGGGGTCGTGGCCAGCCTTTTCCTGTTTTGGTATGTGCACCTGCTGACCCTGAACCAGATGACCCAGTTGTCCGGCGGCATGGCCATGCCCGATTCCCTCATCGGCGGGTTCTCCACCGATTACGTCCACCAATTGCATGGCGCCATGACGGACGACGCCCGCGGACAGCTCAGCTACATCCACAAGACCGCCGGAACCCTGTTTCCGCTGATCTTCGGTTTCACCTGGCTTCTGCTCATCGGCACCAATGTGGCCGGAAAGGCACTGCGCTGGACGCTGTGGGCTGCTCCCCTGCTGTTCGCCGTGGTCCGTTTGTGGAGCAACGTGGCGGTGGACGCCGCGCTGGGATCGGCAACGCCCGACGCCGGCCAGGTGGCTTTGGCTTCCACGCTCACCGTTGTGGGCTGGGTACTGTTCCTGCTGAGCCTTGCGGCCGGCGGTGCGGCTGTGTTTGTGGGGCGGCGGCGTTCGAAGAGCGCCTAGCAGAAGCGCCGAACGCAGCCAACGCCCGCACGCGCTACCCTGGCCCAGAATCGGGCTTCCGAATCAGGCCCCGGCTCAAGCATCTCCCGGGCTTGGAGGGCACGCTGGTGGGCGCCGGCTTTCTCGAAGCGATCGGCCGCTTCGACCAGGCTTTCTTTCGCCGCCTGCTTGTTCCCGGTACCGGCTTGGGCCCGCGCCATCAAGAGGAATACCTCGCCTGCCATCTGCGCGGGCAGTTGGTCAGCGCTGCGACTGATTTCGTTCAGCAGCTCAAGCGCCGCCCCGGCGTCTCCTGCCAGGTAGTTCCAATGCGCGCGGTTGAGGCGAAGCAGGAGAATTTCCTCTTCGCTGCCGCCGACGACATCCGTGGCAAGCTCCGCCCGTTCAATGCACCGAAGGGTGGCCGCATCGGCCACTTCAGCGGCCAGCCTCATCGCGGCCGAGGCTTTGTTGAACTTGGCCAGACATCAAGGTTCCGCGAAGGGGAAAAGGTTTCCGCGGCAAGCTCATGGTAGTGGAGGCCTTCAGCTACCTTGTCGCAGAGGAACGCCACATTCCCGATGACCCAGTACGCCTTGCCGGCCAACTGGTCATCCATTTCATCAGAAATTCTCGCCGAGAGGGACAGGCACTCCTCCCACGCCTCCTCCAGTTTGCCGGACTCGCCAAACGCGGCGATCAGTGCCTGCCGCGCATGGACGTCGATTTCCATGTCTGCGTCATCATCGACCAGTCCAACTGCCGACGCCGCAGCCGAGGTGGCCATCTCCAACAGCCCTTCACCCGAAGGGAGTTCGCCATCAAGATGAGTGCCCGGGCCGGTGCTGGGGTGAGGCGACAGCCAACGATGCCTCGGAAAGGGATCTCGCCAGCGCAGTGCTGGCAGCGAAATCACCTGCGTCGAGAAGATTCTCCGCTTGGAGGAAAGTCATGTTCCACCATCCGGCGGAATCGCCCTCATCGAGGGCAATATCGGCGGCCGAGCGCGCACCATCGGCAGCCTTGGCGAAGTCATGGCTGGCCGGTGACCCCTCGCTTGCAGTTCCGCAGCGGCGTACGACGGCGCAACCTTCTTTTCTCCCATGGCTCCATTATGTCCCTGAGACACTCCGCCCATGATTCGGGCGAGCGTTTAGCATGTTTCTCCACCGTCCGGACGGACACTGATGACACGGCGTGTCGTTACTCTTATAATGAGCGTGCTTCACTTCGTTCACTCCAGTCGCATCAGTCACATATCATCAGGAGCTTTCGCATGAAAAGAACTCTCGCCGCGCTCCTCGCGGCAGCAGCAATCTTGCTCGCAGGAATTACCGGCTCGGCAGCTGTGTCCGCCAGCAGCCAGAGCCCGTCACAGGATTCGTCCATAGCCACGGGCTGGTGGCCGAACTTCGCACAGAACTCGGCAGAGGCCACTGGCTGGTGGCCGAACTCCACCACTCAGGGTTCGCCTCAGGCGACTGGCTGGTGGCCGAACTCCGCCACCAACTCCACTCCCTCCAACTAGCAATACCTGAAAGGCACCGGACCCAAGGTCCGGTGCCTTTCCGCTGCCCGTCTTCCGTTGCCGGGAGGAGGCATGCTCAGGTGCCTCGCAACAGTTCCGCGAATTTATCCGCCGCCATGGGCCGGCCAAAGTAATACCCTTGGCCACTGGCGCAGCCCAGGCGGGCAAGCTCAGCCGCCTGCTCCGCCGTTTCGATACCCTCGGCAACAGCCTGCATCCCGCAGGCGTGAATGAGCTGGAGAACAGCCGCCACAAAGGCCCGCTCCTTGTCGTCCGTGCCCAGCCCTTGGATGAGGGAGCGGTCAATCTTGACCACGTTGACGGGAAGGCTGCGCAGGTAGCTGATGGACGAATAGCCAGTCCCGAAGTCGTCGATTTCCAGCCGGATACCGAGTCGCCGGAGGCCGGTCAGAGAGTATTTGTCGATGTCGCTTCCGTTCACGGCCATTGACTCCGTGAGCTCGATGACCAGCTTGGATGCCTCCACTCCGGTTTCGGCGAGCACTTCCCGCACATGCTCGATCAATTCCAGGCTTTGCAATTCGGTGGTGGAAATATTGACCCGCATGCTGAAGTCTTCGTCCATGCCCGGACCGTCCTGCCACTCGCGCAATTGCTGCATCGCCCGCCGGAGAACCCAATAGCCAAGATCGATGATGATGCCGGTTTCCTCGGCCAACGGGATGAATGCATCCGGCATCAACAATCCCCTATCGGGGTGGTTCCACCGCACCAGCGCTTCAGCGCCTTCAATCCGCCCCGAGGCCAACTCGACAACAGGCTGGAAATGGAGGACCAGCTGATCTGTCCGGATGGCTTCACGCAGTTCCGAGATCATGAGTCCTTGGAGCCGGCGCGCGTACAACAAAGCCGGTTCGAAAACCCTGACGCTGCTCCCCTGCTCGGCCTTTGCCGCATACATGGCCGTGTCGGCTTCCATGACGAGGTCGTCCACGGACTGCCCTGGTTCGGCGACCCGGAGCCCGATGCTGGTTCCACAGATGATCCGGACTTCGCCGATGTCGATGCTCTCACCGACGGCCCGAAGGATCCGCTTGGCAACGCCACGCGCATGCGCCGCATTGGATTTGGGCAGCATCACGGCAAATTCGTCCCCGCCGAGCCTCGCCACCATGTCAGTGTCGCGGACCGCTGCGAGCAAGCGCCTGGCGGTAACCTTCAAGACGGTATCCCCGGCGCCGTGCCCCAGAGTGTCGTTGATCCCTTGAATGAGTTCAAGTCCAAAACGAGCAACGCGGGCGGGAGCTCACCCCGCTCGGATTCGACGAGTTCATGGTTCAGCGCCCTTTCGAGTGCCGTGCGATTCGCCAACTGGGTCAGCGGATCAGTGAGCGCCATCCTTTCGAGTTCGATCTGGGCCTCGCGCAGCATGGCAGTCCGGCTTTCGACCCGCTCCTCGAGCTCCTGGTAAATGGCTTGAAGATCGTCGGCCATGAGGTTGATCCCAGTGATGACGGCAGCCACTTCGTCACGCGGGCCGGAGACCGGGATCCTCGTGCTGAGGTCTCCGTCCGCGATCCGGACCACCCCTTCAACGAGGGCAAGCAGCCGCGGGTCCTGGGGCTCATGATTCACGGTGGTGCTCTCTCAACCAGTCACGGGCTTCCGCCTCGGACGTGAAGAACCGTCCCGGAAGGGAGCCTGGCTTCGCGCGTAGGAGAAAGTGTGCAATCACCCGGTCCACCGGGCTCTCCCCCAAGAGGGCGCAGGCCGAAATAGCCACGGAATTCGTGTAGGTCAGGCGCGCGTCGTCGGTGACGGACAGTACTCCGGTCACCCTGAGCAGAAGCGGGAGCCGCCGTCCGTCCGCAAACATACGAACAGCCGCCGCGGCCGCCTGGGCTTCGGGTGAGCGGACTACGCTGTTCGGTGGCAGGGTGACCTCGATAATGCCGTCCTCCGCCAAGTCAACGGTGATCTGATCGGCAGGGACCATCACGTCTTCAGGCGAAGCATCCAGGGCATCATCGGGAATCCGCGAATCCCGGGCGGGGAGTGTCTGGGAGCTCATCGCCGCGCCACCTGCCGCCGTCGGGCGATCGGCCCGCGAAGGTCCCGAAGGCCATTACCCGAGGGGTGGGATGCTGCCTTTATGGGGGATGTATCGCCTGCGTGTCCCGGACGACGCAGAACAAGCTGATGAGTCATGGGTCCTATGTTCTGCCGTGTCGGTCAATCTAATCTGCGCCAAGACTGCATGGAACCCTCAGCCCGGCGCCATTCCGGTGAGTGCACTCATGATAATGCAAAGATTGCCCACCCGCTGACATGAGGCTACCCGCGAAAACTCATCGTTTCGCAAGCCGCGCCGCCGTTCGCCGTACTTCCCGGACCCGTTGCGCCACCACAAGTCCCGCGGCGGAAAATCCGATCGTGACCGGATAGGCCATCAGTCGTTCCAGGGTTCCCGGTTCGGGGACATCCATCCGTGTCAGGCCGCCGACCACCAAGGCGCCCAGCGTCAACGTCCCGCACGCCAGGATGAACCAGCTCATCGCTGTATGCGGCAGCCAGAGCAGCCCGAGGAGCAACAGTGCGGATGCTCCACCGATAAAGAACATCAGGGCGCCCGCAAGATGGAAGGGTGAACCCAGGTCTTCCGGCACAAACCCAACAACCACAGTTCCCAGCCCGGAGACACCCGCCAGGAACCGGACCGCGACGGCGGTGGGCCGCGCTTTGCGGTAGGCGGCACCCTGCAGGATCCGCACGCCGGGACGGGCCGCAATGCACAGGAGCGCCGAACTCAGCAGGATCGCCCCGAAAAGCATGCCCAGGCCCTGCACTACGAAGGAGGCATTCATGAGCAGATGCAGGGGCGAACAGACGTCGCGGTGCTCGTAGACCCCGCACTTGAGCGCGCCAAGATCACTGATGAACCCGGTCCGGCGGTCGTAAGGTTCGGGCCCCGCCAGGCTTCGATCACCGCCGATTCGGCCACGAAATACTGCACCACGCTCAACTGGGCCCAACCGCCGATGTTCGAGCGGATGGTGCCGAGCTCCGGGAGGTGGCCGCCGTGGGCGGCCACCACGGTTATTTGCTCTCTCATGCGGGCCAGCCTAACGCCAGCACCCGCATGCGGTGCCGCGTGCGCCGCCGCCGGTGTTGCCGGGCAGCGCGTGTTGCCGGCGTCGGTGTTCGAGGGCCGCCCCGGCAGCTTGTATGCTTGTATGCGTGCCCGGCGAGCGGCTCCCAGGAGCTTCCAGCACGCGCACAGGCCCTCGTAGCTCAGTGGATAGAGCACGGCTCTCCTAAAGCCGGTGTCGTTGGTTCGATTCCAATCGAGGGCACTTGAAAGACCAGCTGCGCGAATCGTCTCCGACGCAAGACCTGCGGGCTTACCTGCTGGGCAGCTGGACCGTGGAACGGTCTCTGTGGGACCGGGCGGGCGGCACCCGCGGTACCTTTGCCGGCGTCGTGCGCTATTCGGAAACCCCCGACGGCGGTCTCTTCCTTCGCGAAGACGGCACCATGACCTGGCCCACCCACACCGGCCCGCCTTCCGCGAATACCTCCTGCGGCCTTCCGACTCCCCCGAAGCCATGGATGTCTACTTCCCTGATGGGAAACCGTTCCACCGCATGAGCTTCCGCGACCACGCCAACCAGGACACCCACTGGTGCGATCCCGATGACTACAAAGTCAATTACCTCTGGGGCGGCCGGATGCCTTCAGCTACGCCTGGGACGTGCACGGACCAGCCAAGGACTTGCTGCTCGAATCCCGGCTAAGGAGAGAGACATGACCAGCAACAGTCCAGCCAAGGACCTGATAGTAGTCAGCGCGGTCTGCGTCTACGACGACGCCGGACGGCTGCTGACCGTGCGCAAGCGCGGCACGGACAAGTTCATGCACCCCGGCGGCAAGCCCGAGCCAGGTGAAACCGCGGCGGAGACGGCATCCCGCGAGCTGGCCGAGGAAGTCGGAATCGAGATCGACCCGGCCGACCTTGAGGCCTTGGGGAGTTGGCTCGCCGTCGCCGCCAATGAGGCCGCGACTGACATCGAGGCCACCGTCTTCACCGCACCGGGCACGTGGGAAGCCCGCCCTTCGGCCGAGATCGCAGAGATCCGGTGGTTGGATCTCTCTGCTGAACTTCCGGACGATTTGGCTCCGCTCCTGACGGACCACGTCCTGCCCCTGCTCGCGAAAAAGTAGGCCTTCCCGCTCCCGGAAAAGCCATGCGTGTCGGGGCCTGAACTTCCCTGTTTTGCCATGAAAATCCGGTGAGAACTGGCTATAGTGATCGCACAGTTTGTTTTAACTTGATACAGGCTGCATTGTCAGATCCAGCTGGGGGATCGCATGCAATCTCTTGAACAGCGCCGACGCGTCCGGGGGGACGTCGGCGGAGAACGTCCGCAGTTCCGTGACACTCCTGTGGAGGTCAAGGCGTACTCGACGGCCGGAATGGCCGGCTGGGCGGCGCAACTGGGTTCTCCCGCGCCCGAAGCTCCCCGTTCCCGCAGAATGGCCAGGACCGGCGGGATAGCTGCGATAGCAGCGTTGTTGCTCTACCTGACGTGGCGGGTCGCATTCACCATGCCGCTTGGTGGCGGGGATCTTGTCATCGCGTGGACGCTGGTGACGTTTGAGGCCCTTCCCCTGATAGGGCTGGTCCTGAAATCCATCACTCTGTGGAACATCGACTGTTATGCGCCTGAGCCGGTTGCCGAAGCTCCCAATGGCATGAAGGTCGCCGTGCTGATCCCCACGTATAACGAGCCGGTCGAAGTCCTTGCGCCCACCATCGCCGCGGCCTGCGCGCTTCAACCGCGCCACGAAACGTGGGTATTGGATGATGGAAGCCGCCCGTGGGTTGCCGAGATGTGCGCATCCTTCGGTGCAAGAGTGGTCACCCGCGCCGAGCACGACCATGCCAAGGCGGGCAACATGAACCATGCATTGGATTTGATGGCTGCGGAGGAAGCAGCCGGAAAAGACCCAATAGACGTCATTGCCGTGCTCGACTGCGATCACGTGCCCCTCCCAACATTCCTGACGGCCACCTTGGGTTGGTTCGCCGACGAGGAAATCGCCCTCATCCAGGGGCCGCAGGCGTTCTACAACTCAGGAGCCTTCGACGACGACGGCATCTCCGGCGAACAGGGGTTGTTCTTCAACGTCCTGATGCCTTCGCGCAATGTTCCCGGTGCAGGACCTTTCTGGTGCGGTTCAACCTCGCTGCTCCGGATCAAGGCGCTTCGCGAGGTAGGTGGAGTAGCCACCGAGACCATCACCGAAGACATGCACACCACCCTCAAGCTCATCCGGCTCGGGTGGAAGACCGTGTACCACCACCAGACCCTGGCAGTTGGCCTGGCCCGGCAACGGCCGATCAATACCTGCTGCAGCGCAGACGCTGGGGCATGGGCGCGATGCAGATCCTGACCTACGAGCGCCTTTGGGCGGCCAAGAGCTGGATGACCTGGCGGAACTTCCACGAATACATCAACGGAACCTTATGGTGGCTTGAGGGCATTGCCACCTTGATTGCCTTCATCATCCCCATGGCGGTCATGGTCTCCGGCGCGCAGACCTCCACCGCCGGGCCCGTTGAGTTCACCCTTGCCTTCGCCGCCATGTTCTGGGTGCGTTTGTGGGCGCCAAGAGGCTCATGCGCCACCAGATCCACTGGCCGACGGCGTTCGCCCTGCGGATTTTCCGGGTTCCTGTCGGGATGGCCTGCCTTTGGTGGCTCGTTTCCCGGAAGTCCTTGGAGTTTCAAGTCACCCGAAAGGCGCCGCGGAACTTCGACTCCGCGGAAGGGCCCCGCGGATCCTCATTGTGCTGATTGTCATCGTGGGCGCGATTATTCTCTATGCGACGGCCGGAGTCCTCGGTTGGGTGCCCTGGCGGACGAGTCCTGGCTCCACGATTGCCGCCGGAGTCTGGCTGGTGCTGGCGGGGGTTGTCTTGGTGCTGGGGACGCTCCGGATCAGGGCCGCCGAATTCGCCACATCACGCAGGAGCGCCCACAGGGTCACCGTCAAGGTACCTGTCACGGTTTCCGGGGTCCCGGGCCAACTGCTGGACATTTCCATGGGAGGCGCCGCAGTCCGGGTCGGGGCGGACGCGCTGCCGGAATCAGGCCGCGTACTCTTGGAACTCCCGGGAGACGCACGGATCCCCCTGGATATCGTCCGGGTGTGGTCTAGTTCGAAGGGAGAATACACTGCTTCGCTACGGGTTCGTGACCGCGACTGGGAGGCGTACCGCAGGCTCTCGCTCTGGCTGTTTCATACTCCCGATAACGCACTGCCCGGCTTTCCTCCCGGGGTCCCTGCCGTCGCAACCCGCGAGTCGGCATGAACGGCCACGCCTTGCGTAGGCCCGCCCTCGCCTGGACTGTTATCGTCACCGCTGCGGCGGTGGCCATCCTGGCGGCGATCCTCGGCGCAAACCAAGGGACGTCCGGGCCCAGTCAGCCGGTGACCTCGCCATCCTGGCAGCATCGCTGCTCGCCACAGCCAGTTGTGCATGGGCGGGGCGGCGCAAGGATGAAAGCGCCCGTGCGTGGCGGGTCATGGCCTAGCCACGCTGATCTGGACCACCGGACAAGCGATCTGGACCTTCTACGGCTTGACGCTCGATCACGACTACCCCTACCCCTCCGTGGCCGACGCCGCTTTCGTCGGCTATTCGATCCCTGCCGCCATAGCCCTCTACTTGTTCCCTCGTCCCCGGGTCTCCTCGGTTGCTTTCCTGCGTGCACTCCTGGATTCGGCAGTGATTGCGTCCGCAGTGCTGTTCATGAGCTGGGCTACCGTCCTCGGCTCCATGTACAAGGCCGAAGGGCAGGAGACCCTCGTCCACCTCACCGGCCTCGCGTATCCGGTTGCCGACATTGCGATGGTCTCCATCGTCCTCATGCTCACCATGCGGAGGGCACCAGGGGAACGCCTCAGGTGGGTCTGCCTGGGTGGCGGACTCCTCGTCCTTGCGATCACTGACAGTACGTACGTGGACCTGACGTCCGAGGGCGTCACAGGTCTCACCGGAACTCCCCTGGCGGCAGGCTGGATCACGGCGTTCCTGCTGATAGCCCTCGCCCCGCTGGTCCCCTACGCCCCGCGTCCCCGGACGGAGCGGCGCCTCTACACCTTGGCCCTGGAACTGCTCCCCTACGTCCCTGTCCTGGGTGCCGTGATGGTGGCGCCCATCCGGGTCGGGCGTCCCGGGACCCCTTCCTCCAGGCCGTGGGGCTCACTGCCCTGGCCCTGGCCATCACCCGCCAGATTCTGATCATCCTCGAGAACATCAACCTCACGCGGGATCTCGAATCCAAGGTTGCCGAGCGTACAGCGGAACTTGAAGGTCTCGGCGCGATCGTCAACTCCTCAGCGGATGCAATCGTGGGCAAGTCACTGGACGGTGTCATCACCAGCTGGAATCCCGGAGCCGAACGGATCTACGGATACAGCGCCGCCGAGGCAATCGGCAGGCATGTTTCCTTCATCATTCCGGACGAACTTCAGGAGGAGGAAGAAGAGCTCTTGGCGGGCATCCGGGCCGGCGGGGAAACCCACAGCTACGAAACAGCACGGGTCCGCATCGACGGCTCCATCGTTCCCGTTTCCCTGACGATGTCTCCGATCCGCGGCACCGGCGGCATCCGCGGAGTCGCCACGATCGCCCAGGACATCACCGAACGCAGGATCGCCCAGGCCGAGTTGGTGACCGCCCGGGAAGCCGCCGAGGAAGCCAGCCGCTTGAAGTCGGAGTTCCTCGCGACGATGAGCCATGAGATACGCACGCCGATGAACGGAGTGATCGGGCTGACCGGATTGTTGCTGGACACCCCCTTGGAGGAAACCCAGCGCCAATATGCCGAAGGCGTCAAGGGCGCGGGCGAATCCCTGCTGTCCTTGATCAATGACATCCTGGACTTCTCGAAACTCGAAGCAGGCAAGGTCGATCTGGACCCTGCTCCCTTCAATCCACGCACCTTGGTGGAGGAACTCGCGGTCCTCCTTGCCGAGGCCGCACAGGCCAAAGGCCTGGAGCTGATTGCGTACTGCCGCCCGGAGGTTCCGGCGATGCTGGTGGGCGACGCCGGCCGCATCAGGCAGATCCTGCTCAACCTGGCCTCGAACGCCGTGAAGTTCACTCCCTCAGGGGAAGTTGTCATCAGCGTGAAGCTCGTGAAGCAAGAATCCGCGAACGTTCGTGTACGCTTCGAGGTCCGCGACACCGGGATCGGGATCGACGCGGCAGACCACCACAGGCTCTTTGAGTCGTTCTCGCAGGCCGATGCCTCCACTACCCGGCGGTACGGCGGGACCGGCCTTGGACTGGCGATCTCACGGAGGCTTACAGAGGTAATGGGCGGCGAAATCGGGGTGGACAGTTCCTTGGGCAACGGGAGCACCTTCTGGGCCACCCTTCCCTTGGCAGTGAGCGAAGCTGCGGCAGCTCCGGCGTCGATCTCGCCCGACCAGCTCACGGGACTCCGGTCCTTGTGGTGGATGACAACTCGACCAACCGATTGGTGCTCGAGGGGCAATTGGCTGGCTGGCGGATGAAACCGGAAGCTGTCAGCGACGCCCAACAGGGCCTGGACCGCTGCCGCGAAGAGGCCGCCGCCGGACGTCCCTTCGACATTGCGGTGCTCGACATGTGCATGCCGGACATGAACGGCTTGGAGTTGGCACACCAGCTGAGCACCGACGTCGCGCTCGCATCCACCCGGATCATCATGCTGACGTCCACCATGAATGTGGACAAAGCCGAACTCGTGGCCGCCGGGGTCCAGGAATGGCTGACCAAGCCGGTGCGCAGCTCCGAGTTCTACGACCGCCTCATGCGTCTTGTCGCGGCCCGCCCGCTCGCGGCTCCCGTGGTCCTTCCAGCCATCCCGGTGACCATCAGCCAGCCTTCGCGCGGCCTGATTCTCGTCGTCGAGGACAACGAGGTCAACCAGCTCGTGGCCCGCAGCATGGTTGCGAAGCTCGGGTACGAGGCCGACGTCGTAGCTGATGGCAGCGAAGCAGTTGCCGCCACTGCGGCCACAGAGTATGCCGCGGTCCTGATGGACTGCCATATGCCCGTCATGGACGGATTCGAGGCCACCAAAGCCATCCGGGCACGGCACGATGGGCGCAGGCGGCTGCCGGTCATTGCGATGACGGCAGGCGCACTCGATGAGGATCGTGAGCGCTGCCTTGCGGCCGGCATGGACGATTATCTGACCAAACCGGTGGACGTGGACAAATTGGAGCGGGTTCTCTCGCGATGGATACCGGAAACATCGAAGGAAGGCGGCGGCACTGTCCTCGACCCCGCGAGGCTGGAAACGTTGCGTGACCTCGGTCCGGCAGACGGGCTCGGGTTGCTGCCCGCCGCCGCCCAGGCCTTCAGGCAAGACATCCAACCGAGCCTGGAGGCACTCCGCCACGCTTTGGACAACGGAAGCCGAGACACTTTCAGGCACGTTGCCCACAAGCTAAAAGGAGCCGCAGCCAACATCGGGGCCGCGCGCGCGGCACGGATGTGCGAGGAATTGGAACGCAGCTCATCAAGCGGCGGGCCTGTCGATCCCGCGCTCCTGGCCGGCCTTGAGGCCGAACTGGGACTTGTTGACAAAGCGTTGGACCACGCCCTGTCGGTGGCCTCGTGAAGGTCCTGGTGGCGGACGACGATTTCGGTTCGCGTCTCGTGGCGAAGGCGGCAGTGGAGCAGTCCGGCCACGAATGCATCGTGGCCGCGGACGGCAACTCCGCTTGGGAGCTGTACAGGCAACATCGGCCGCAAGTTGTGGTGACTGACCTGATGATGCCCGGGCTCAACGGACTGGAACTCTGCCGCGCCATTCGCAGCGCGGAAGAGGACTCCTACACCTACCTTGTCCTTGTCACCTCGAAAGATTCACGCGAGGACGTCGTCGCGGGCATGCAGGCCGGTGCTGACGACTACGTGGCCAAGCCGCTTGACCCGTTCGCCCTGCATACCCGGCTGCTCGTGGCTCAAAGGGTGACTTCGCTGCACACCGATCTTGCACGCTACCGTGCCGCGCTCGCGGAGCAAGCGCGCACCGATCCCCTGACGAAGCTCCACAACCGGCTGAAGCTCTCGGAGGACCTGGAACAGCTGCACCACAGATGCGCCCGTTACGGAACGGACTACAGCCTGGCGATCTGCGACGTGGACAACTTCAAGAGATATAACGATCTTTATGGCCACCAGGCCGGAGATCTCGCATTGCAGTCGGTTGCGGCCTCCCTTGCCGCCCAAGGGCGCGAAAGCGACGGAATCTACCGCTTCGGCGGGGAGGAATTCCTCTTCCTGCTGCCGGCCAGACGGTATCCGGCGCAGAAGCCAGGCTCGCCCGCGCTCTGGAGGCCGTGCGGGAGCTGGGCATCGCGCACTCAGGTAACCCCTCGGGTACCCTGACCTTGAGCGCCGGTCTCTCGGCCTTTGTGCCCGGCCATCGCGTCAGCAGCGAGCGGCTCCTCAAAGAGGCCGATATGGCGCTGTACGCGGCCAAGTCCGCCGGCAGGAACCGCGTGGAAGTGGCCCCGGAAGTCCGTCAACACACCAGGAGCTGAAGCCCGGCACCGCGCCTACAGCTCCGGAACAGCTTCCTGTGCCACAGCCGTCGCCTCAGCGAACTGAGTGTTGTACAACTCTGCGTAGCGCCCGTCTGCGGCGAGGAGCTCTGCGTGCGTGCCGCGCTCAATGATCGATCCGTCCTCCACCACCAGGATCACGTCGGCGGCCCGGATGGTGGAGAGCCGGTGGGCGATCACGACGGCGGTGCGTCCCTCGAGTGCCTCGCCCAAGGCCGCCTGGACCGCGGCTTCGCTGGTGGAATCCAAGGCTGCCGTTGCTTCGTCGAGGATGACGACCCTGGGTTGGGCGATGAGGAGGCGTGCGATGGTGAGCCGCTGGCGTTCTCCTCCGGAAAGGCGGTAGCCGCGCTCCCCCACCACGGTCTCCAGGCCATCCGGCAAGGAACGGACCATCGCTTCGAGCCTGGCGCGCCGGAGCACGTCCCACATTTCCTCGTCCGTCGCTCCCGGCCGGGCCAACCGCAAGTTGGAGGCGATGCTTTCATGGAAGAGGTGGCCGTCCTGCGTGACCATGCCCAGGGTCGCCCGGAGGGAATCGAACGTTGCGTCCCGGATATCCAGGCCGGTACCTCGCCCATGCCCGCCCAATCGCACGGCGCCGGAGTCGACGTCGTACAGCCGGGACAGCAGCTGGGCCACGGTGGACTTGCCCGCGCCGGAGGACCCCACGAGCGCAACGGTCTGCCCGGGCTCCACGCGGAAGCTGATTCCGTGCAGGACCTCCTCGCCGCCGCGGGTATCAAGCGTCGCCACTTCCTCCAGCGAGGCAAGGGACACCTTGTCCGCGGACGGATAGGCGAAGCGGACGTCGTCGAACTCCACCGCAACAGGGCCCGAAGGCACCGCGACGGCGTCGGGCTTCTCCTGGATGAGCGGCTTGAGGTCCAGGATCTCGAAGACCCGCTCGAAGCTGACCAGCGCGCTCATGACCTCAACGTGGGCACTGGACAGTGCGGTAAGCGGCGCATACAGGCGGGTAAGCAGCAGCGCCAGTACGACGACGTCGCCCGCGGCCAGTTGCCCGCTCAGCGCAAGCCAACCGCCCAGTCCGTAAACGAGTGCGAGGGCCAGGGCGGAAACGAGGGTCAGTGCGGTGATGAACGTGAACTGCAACATGGCGGTGCGGACGCCGATGTCACGCACACGGCCGGCGCGCAGGGCGAACTCGGCGGACTCTTCGTCCGGGCGGCCGAACAGTTTGACGAGCGTGGCGCCGGGTGCGGAGAACCGCTCCGTCATTTGGGTTCCCATGGCCGCGTTGTGGGACGCGGCTTCACGACGGAGGTCGGCCAGCTTGGAGCCCATGCGGCGTGCGGGAATGAGGAAGATCGGCAGCAGCACCATCGCGAGGACGGTGACGAGCCAGGACGTGTTGAGCATGACAATGAGGGTCAGCGCCAAGGACACGACGTTGCTGACTACACCGGAGAGAGTGCCCGCGAACGCCGACTGGGCTCCGATGACGTCGTTGTTGAGCCGGCTGACGAGGGCTCCGGTACGGGTCCGGGTAAAGAAGGCGATGGGCATGCCCTGCACATGGTCGAACACCCGCGTCCGCAGGTCGACAATCACGCCTTCGCCGATCACGGAAGACAGCCACCGGGTCAGTAGTCCCACTCCGGCGTCGGCGACGGCCACGGCAGCGATGAGCGCGGCCAGCCCGACCACGACGTCCACGCCCGCATGGGCGATGATCGCGTTCACCACTTTGCCGGCCAGCACCGGGGTGGCCACGGCAAGGAACGCACCAGCGATGGAGGCCAGCACGAAGGCGATCAGCTTGTTGCGGTGCGGTTTCGCGAAAGCGAGCACGCGCCGGATGGTTTCCCGCGAGAACGGCTGGGAGCCGCTCTTGGCGCGGGTGATGTTGTAGAGCGAGCGCCAGGCGACGCCATCCATGCTCATGGCTTGTGATTCCCCATTCCGGAAGTGTGGTGCAGTTCGGTCACGGTGCCGTTGTCAAGGTGCCAGCGGGAATCGAGCCGGACGTTTTCGAGCAAGCGGCGTCGTGCGTGACCAGCAGGAGCGCGCCTTCGTAGCCGTCAAGCGCATCCTCGAGCTGTTCGATCGCCGGCAGGTCGAGGTGGTTGGTGGGTTCGTCCAGGACCAGCAGGTTGACGCCGCGGGCCTGCAGCAGCGCGAGCGCCGCGCGCGTGCGTTCGCCCGGGACAAGGAATCCACGGTCCGGGAGGTGTGGTCCGCCTTGAGGCCGAACTTGGCCAGCAGGGTACGCACATCCGCGGAGTTCCAGTCGACCAGGACAGATTCGACGGCGTCTGCCAGGGTGAGGTGCCCCGCCAGCAGTCCGCGGGCTTGGTCGATCTCGCCGATCGCCACGGATGCACCCATGGAGGCATCTCCGGCGTCGGGCTGTTGAATCCCGAGCAGCAGCCGCAGGAGGGTGGATTTTCCCGCGCCGTTGGGTCCCGTGATGCCAATGCGTTCGCCGGCGTTGAGCTGGAGGTTGACGGGTCCCAGCGTGAAGTCGCCCTGGTGTGCCACGACGTCGCGCAAGGTTGCGACGACGGAGCTGGAGCGCGGAGCCTGGCCGATGCTGAACTGCAGCTGCCATTCCTTGCGCGGCTCTTCCACCTCGTCGAGCCGGGCGATGCGGGATTCCATCTGCCGGACTTTCTGGGCCTGCTTTTCCGAAGACTCAACGCTCGCGGCCCTGCGGATTTTGTCGTTGTCCGGGCTCTTCTTCATGGCGTTGCGGACGCCCTGCGAGCTCCATTCGCGCTGCGTCCGGGCCCGGGACACAAGATCCGCCTTGGTGTTGGCGAATTCCTTGTAGCGTTCGCGGGCGTGCCGCTTTGCCACCGCCCGCTCTTCGAGGAAGGAATCGTAACCGCCTTCGTAGACGGCCACGCTGTTCTGGGCCAGGTCCAGTTCCAGCACCTTGGTGATGCAGCGCGCCAGGAACTCGCGGTCATGCGAGACCAGCACCGCGCCGCCTCGAAGGCCTTGGACGAATGATTCAAGCCGGGCCAGTCCGTCGAGGTCCAGGTCATTGGTGGGTTCGTCGAGGAGCACGACGTCGAAGCGGCTCAGCAGGAGGGCAGCCAAGGCAACGCGGGCGGCCTGGCCTCCGGACAGGCCCGTCATAAGTGCATCGGGACCCGATTCGAGGCCAAGTTCCGCCAGCACCGCGGGGATCCGGTCTTCCAGGTCCGCGGCACCCGATGCCATCCAGCGGTCAAAAGCCAGGGAGTACGCGTCGTCGGCCTCCGCGGTTCCGGCTGCGAGCCCCTCGGCTCCGGCCTCCATCTCCTCAGTGGCCTGGGCACAACCAGTGCGGCGGGCAATGTAGGCGGCGACGGTTTCGCCTGGGGTGCGTTCGTGTTCCTGGGGCAGCCAGCCGACAAAGGCGTCGCCCGGAGCGAGGCTGACCGTGCCCTCCTGGGGACGGTCGGCTCCCGCGAGGATGCGCAGCAGGGTGGATTTCCCGGCGCCGTTGGCGCCGACGACACCCACGACGTCTCCTGGTGCGACGGTGAGGGAGAGCTTCGAGAACAAGGTGCGGTGACCGTGGCCGCCGGAGAGCTCTTTGGCGACAAGCGTTGCAGTCATTGGTCTATCCTCTCACTGCTCCGCTCCTGAGCGGAAAGGCCGGCCACGCGAAAGGGCGGCCGTGCGTATACCCTGCCGTCCGAAAGACCGGGGCATGGAAGAACCCGCTGGTCCGTACTTGGGGGGTGTGCGGACCAGCGGGTTCGAGAATCAAGCATAATTCAATGTGCCTGCATCGTAAAATCGACTTCGCAGACCTGAAACCGTCTAGCAGAAAGTGGTTCATGTCCCTCCCCTCCAAGGCGTTCCAACGCTGGCTGCACGGGATCGCCCCGAACACCAGCACGGCCGATGTCTGCCGCTTTTCGGGAGTGAAACGCACCACACTGGCCCAGCAATTGGTTCGCGGCAAGGTGGCCGAGAGTTCGCTCGTGAGCATCAGCCGGGCCTTCGACATGAATCCCTTCGATGCTTTGGCACAATTCGAGGCCTACGCGGCGCTTCGCGGAACCCCGGTTCCCCCACTGATGCGGAACTCGTCAGCCAGGTGTCCACCATGGATCTGCTGCGTGCGGTCGTCGAGCGCTCCGATCCCGGCGAGGGCGTCCCGCCCCTGGTCCTGGCGGAGACCCGCACGGTAGTTCAGTCAGGAACTGGGTGGACGCGATCGACGACGGCGAACTGCGCCACCGGGTGAGCGGCTCCACCGGGATCGCACCGCAGAACTTCTCCGCGCACCTGACCGCCAACCGGCTGCCCCCGGAACTGGCCTTGGCAACGTCCCGGGCGGCCGGCGTCGGACCGGCCGGAGGCCTCGTGGCCAGCGGCCTCGTCACCGAGGCCGAGGCAGGATGGCCCCCCGGGGCGCGGCGGGACGCCCTGGACAGGATGACGGACGGCGAACTGGCCCTGCTGGCCGGAGAGCGGCTGCAGGCCCTGGGCAAGGCCCTGCGCCGCCATGAGCACGAGCTCGACCACAGCAACAGAATCTGGGAGAACCTGGGATGACCACCATGTTGGCGTGGGCTACGCTCTCCATTTGCCTCATTTTGACCGCCATTCGCATCCCCAGCGCCGTTCGGGGCGAGAACCGCATGATGTTCGTCTTGTTCGCACTGATTTCCCTCGACATCCTTCTCAGCATCGAGGGTCCCTATGTGCTGATTGACGGGTGGCTGGGCAACTTCAACCTCGGCAACCTGCTGCTCCGGTTCCTGCTCTACGGAACGTTCCTGCTCATGGGCATCAAGGTGGCCAGGGCCTTTGGCTCAGCTGGCGGAGAACGCGCCATCCGCGGGCCGATCGGCTTGGCCGTTTTGGGAGCAACCGCGGTCCTCACGGCCTTCTTCTTCTTCTCGATGGACACCCGGGACTCCACGGTTGGCCTGAATGACCTTGACCCTGGGCCGGCCCTTGATCTGTATGCGGCCTTGGGCAGGTTCTACCCGGGCTACGTTGCCGTATGCCTTATCCCGGCATCTGGCGATCGGTCCGAGGTTCGGGTCCCGTTCTGCTCCGGGCCGCCCCAGCGACACTGCTCCTGGGCCTTGCCTTGCTAACGGTTTCACAGGTCTTTCCGCTCATCCCGCCAACGAATACGTGGCTGCGGCCGCTCATCAATTACTCTGCCGCTTTGGCCACTGCACTTGGCCTGGGAGGCATCTGGCTGTCCAAAACCGTTGCCAGCCGGACTAGCCGCACGGTAATTTAAAAACATACCGCTTAACCTCTTTCATAAATCCATTATATCGTGCCATAATTATGAATGTGTGAAGGCGACGCAGCCTGACCTTTGAATCAATGAACGGGTTTCCAAGGTTCGTGGCGCGTGCGGGAGCACTTTTGGGGGGATGAGTGGTGGCGGGCTGTTGGGGACCGCCCCCACTCAGCCTTTTTAAGCGTCCTCCCGTGTACGCCGGACACCGCCCGAAGCACCCAGTCCGGTCCCGTGACTAAGATGGCTTTCATGAAGAGCCTGCCCACCCGCCGCACAGCACTGTCCGCAACCCTGGCCGCCGTCGCGCTGGCACTGACCGCTTGCGGCGGTGGTTCCTCGCCGTCGTCGACGTCGGGTGGAGATACCTCGCTGTCCGCCATCAAGTCCAAGGGCGAGATCGTTATTGCCACGGAAGGCACCTACCGGCCGTTCAGCTTCCACGAGAACGGGGCCGGTCCGCTCACGGGCTTCGACGTCGAGATCGCCCAGGCCGTCGCTGCCAAGCTCGGAGTGAAGGCGACCTTCCAGGAAACCCAGTTCGATGGCATCTTCGCGGGTCTTGATTCCAAGCGCTTCGACATGATCGCCAACCAGATCTCCATCAACCCCGAACGCACGGCCAAGTACGATTTCTCGGCGCCGTACACGATCTCCAATGGCGTCGTCGTGACCAAGTCGGACAACAACTCCATCAACAGCTTCGCCGATCTCAAAGGCAAGACCACCGCGCAGTCGCTGACCAGCAACTTCTACAAGATGGCAGTTGACGCAGGCGCCAACGTGCAGTCCGTCGAAGGCTGGGCGCAAGCCGCAACCCTGGTCCGCCAAGGCCGCGTCGACGCAACCGTCAACGACAAGCTGACCTACCTCGACTACGCCAAGAGCACTCCGGACTCCGGCTTGAAGATCGCCGCGGAGACCACCGACAAGACGCAAAGCGCCATGGTCTTCCGCAAGGGATCCGCCGAACTCAAAGCCGCGGTCGACAAAGCGCTCACGGACCTTCAGGCCGATGGCACCCTCGCCAAGATCTCCCAGAAGTACTTCGGCGCAGACGTTACCAAGTAGCCGGCGGCCAATCAGATGACCTTCAACTGGGACCTCGTCTGGAGTTCCTTCGGGCCAATCGTCGGGGGCGCCGTCACAGGAACCATCCCCCTCACCCTGGCTTCGTTCGCCATTGGCCTGGCGTTGGCGCTGCTGGTCGCCCTCTTGCGCTTGAGCCCCAACAGGCTGCTCTCCGGCGTCGCACGCTTCTACGTCTCCGTGATCCGTGGGACTCCCCTGTTGGTGCAGTTGTTCGTGATCTTCTACGGTCTCCCGAGCATCGGCGTGAAGCTGGAGCCGTGGCCGAGCGCCATCATCGCGTTTTCGCTCAATGTGGGCGGCTACGCGGCCGAGGTCATCCGCGCCGCGATCCTGTCGGTGCCCAAGGGCCAGTGGGAGGCCGGGCACACCATCGGAATGTCGCGTCCACAGACGCTCGTGCGGATCATCCTCCCGCAAGCGGCCAGGGTCTCGGTACCTCCACTGTCCAACACCTTCATTTCCCTCGTGAAGGACACCTCGCTGGCTTCGCTCATCCTGGTCACCGAGCTTTTCCGCAACGCCCAGCAGATCGCCGCATTCAGCCAGGAATTCATGATCCTGTACCTCGAGTCCGCCTTGGTTTACTGGGTCATTTGCCTCGTCCTCTCCACGGGCCAGTCCGCCCTGGAGCGCAGATTGGACCGTTATGTCGCCCACTGAGCCCAGCAACGCCCCCACGGGAACTCCGGGCCGGTGCTGTCTGCCCGGGACCTCGCCAAAGCCTTCGGCAGCAACAAGGTGCTGCGCGGAATCGACATCGACGTTAGGCGCGGGCAGGTGGTCGCGTTGATCGGCCGTCCGGTTCGGGAAAGACCACCGTCCTGCGCTCACTTAACGGCCTCGAAGTGCCCGACGCCGGAACGGTCACCTTCGGGACGCCGACGCGGGGACGGTCCGGGGCTCCGGCGCAGGACTGACCCTCGATTTCGCGGGCAGCGTGGGCAAGCGGGAGATCGCCGCCTCCGGGATCGCAGTGCCATGGTGTTCCAGCACTACAACCTGTTCCCGCACATGACGGTGCTCAAGAACATCATCGAGGGACCGCTCCAGGTCCAGAAGCGTCCACGGGCGGAAGTGGTCGCGGAGGCCGAGCGGCTCCTGGCCCGGGTGGGCCTCGCGGACAAACGCGACGCTTACCCTTCGAGCTGTCAGGCGGCCAGCAACAACGGGTGGGAATCGTGCGCGCCCTCGCCCTCAAGCCGCAGTTGCTGCTCTTTGACGAACCCACCTCGGCGTTGGACCCGGAACTGGTGGGCGAAGTGCTCGGTGTCATCAAGGAACTTGCCGACGAAGGCTGGACCATGGTGATCGTGACGCACGAGCTCGCCTTTGCCCGCCAGGTTGCCGACGAAGTCATCTTCATGGACGGCGGCGTAGTGGTGGAGCGCGGACCAGCAGCGGATGTCTTGCGCGAGCCGCGGGAGGAACGCACCAAGCAATTCGTCAAGCGCCTCCAGCACGACGTCTGACCCCCAACTGATCCCCACCACCACCCTCGCCTCGCAAGTCCCCACCGGCTCCCAGCCTTCGCAAGCTCAGGCAGGGACCCTCGCCGGTGTGGCCCCACGGCCAGGGAACCCTGGGGCGTGGGCCCAGCATTTGTTGTCGTTTTGGGCCTCCAAAACGACATTAACTGGGAGTCAGTTGGGTGGGCCGGGCACGCAACCGCCTAGCGGCTGAAACGCAAGGTCACCAGCTGGAACGGGCGCAGGGTCAGTTCGGCAGCTCCCACTCCGGGCTTCACTCCGGGAGCCTCAACGGGACGTTCCAACAGGTCCACGGATTGCACCATCCGGGATTCGAAGTTGGCTGTGATGAGGCCCGTGGAGCGTTCTCCCAGAGATTCGTAAAGCCGCACGATGACGTCTCCGGAGCCGTCCTCGGCAAGCTTGACGGCTTCGATGACCAGCGCTTGGTTGAACACCGTTAAAAGCGGCTCAACGGGGTTCGCCCCTGCCAGCAACCTCGGTTTGAGGTTGGTCCGATAGCCTTCTTCGACGGCCCCGCCGATGCTGGCGCCGGGCCGGATGCTCAGATCCAGGACGTGAACCCCAAGGTCGGCTTGGGGGTCCGGGAACTTGGGCGCCCGCAGCAGTGACACACGCACATTGGTGGTGGTCCCGCCGTCGTCACGGATGGTCCGGGTGACGTCGTGCCCGTAACTTGAGGCATTGGAGATTGCGACTCCGTAACCCGGCTCCGCCACGTGGATCCAGCGGTGGGCGCAGAATTCGAACTTGGCGGCTTCCCAGGACGTGTTCGTGTGCGTAGCCCGGAAGACATGCCCGAATTGGGTCTCCGAGGCGGAACGGTCCGCACGGACATCCAGCGGGAAACCGATCTTGAGCAGTTTCTCGTGTTCCTGCCAGTCCACCGTGGTGGAAATGCCGAGGGATTCCGCGCCCGCTTCGAGGGAAATGCGCTGCGTGATGGTGGAGGAGCCCACCGTCCGCTCCACCACGACGACGACGTCCCAGCCGCGCGTTCCAGCGTCACCGATCGCGCGTCGACCACCGGGACGACGTTCCGGCGATAGAACTCGTCGATGTCCCAGGCATCCCATTCGTTCGGCGTATCCCGGTGGAGTTCAAGGTGGTTGCCGAACGTCCCGGACGCAATGGCTTCCCGGCCCGTTGCGTAATCGGAGAGGGAGGTCAGCAATCCATTGGCGTCCAGCACCGCCCGGATGATGCCGTTGTCCAAAACATAACCGCCGGCGCGCTCTGTGACACTGACTGGACTATCCGAGTGGACCGGTTCGGCAGCCGCGAGCGCCGGAACACCATTGCGCTCGTGCGGCGCGGCATTGAGCAGGAACGTGGTGTCTCCCTCGCCCAGAACGGCGGACGCGGCCCCGCAATGATGCCTTCGAGCTCCCGGGCGATCGCGGCATAGTTCCGCTCCGCATCCTGGTGGACCCACGCGATGGAACTGCCCGGCAGGATGTCGTGGAACTGCTGCAGGAGTACAAGCCGCCACATCCGCTTGAGGTCCGCCGCGGGATAGGTGAACGAACCCGCAGTCCGTACTGCCGCCGTCGAGCACCAAAGCTCGGCCTCGCGCAGCAGGTGTTCCGAGCGGCGGTTGCCTTGTTTGGTATTGGCCTGGCTCGTGTACGTCCCCCTGTGCAGCTCAAGGTACATCTCCCCTACCCAGACTGGGAGGTTGTGGTACTCGGCCTCGGCCTGGGTGAAGAACTCCTTCGCGGTTCCCATGCGCACCTTCGGCGAGCCTTCGAGGTCCGCCGTCCGGTGGGCGGCGGCAACCATTTCGCGCGTGGGTCCGCCACCGCCGTCGCCGTAACCGAAGGGGACCAGCGAAATGGTGCCGCGGCCATGCTCCCGGTAGTTGCGCTGGGCATGGGCCAGTTCGCGGCCGTGGAGCTCGGAGTTGTAAGTGTCCACGGGCGGGAAGTGGGTGAAAAGCCGCGTGCCGTCGATGCCCTCCCAGTTGAAGGTGTGGTGCGGCATCTTGTTGACTTGGTTCCAGGAGATCTTCTGGGTCAGGAACCACCGGGAACCAGCGGACTTGACGATCTGGGGGAGGGCCCCGGAATATCCGAAGGAGTCAGGCAGCCAGGCCTCCTGGCAGTCGATCCCGAACTCCTGCAGGAAGAAGCTCTTGCCCTCGACGAATTGGCGGGCCATTGCCTCGCCACCGGGCATATTGGTGTCGGATTCCACCCACATGCCGCCAACCGGCACGAATTGCCCGGCCTTCACCTTCTCCCGGATCCGGATGAACAGCTCAGGATAGAACTCCTTCATCCATGCCAATTGCTGCGCCGAGGAGCAGGAGAAGACGAAATCGGGGTTCTCATCCATGAGGGCCACAACGTTGGAGAACGTGCGGGCGCATTTGCGGATGGTTTCCCGGACCGGCCATAGCCAGGCCGAGTCAATATGGGCGTGGCCAGTGGCCAGAAGTTCGTGGGCCGAGGCGTAAGCGGGCCGGCTCAAGACCTCGGCGAGGGCTTCCCTGCCGGCGGCTGCGGTACCGGCAACATCGTCCGGGTCCATGATGTCCAGCATGCGCTCGAAGGCGCGGAGGATCTCATGCCGCCGCGGCAGTTCGAAGGGCAGTTCGTGCATCAGCCCGCTAAGGGTCCAGATGTCCTGGTGGAGCTCCCAGACCACCTCGTTGAGTTCGGCGATGGCTATGCGTCCGAGCCGGTAGCGGGGCTCGTCTCCGGAGGTGGACTTGTCCCCCAGGGGGGTTGCCGCGAAGCTCCACCCCTGGCTGAGATCCGGATTGGCCGCGGCTTCCACGTAGAAGTCCACCGAGAGTCCGCCCCCAGAAGCTTTAACGGGACATGCTGGTTGCGCGGAGAGATGGCCTTGATGATGGTGCCGTCCGGGCGCCAGGCAATGCCCTCGCACTGGAATCCGGGTGCGTCGATGCTGAACCCGAGATCGACGACGATCTCCACCGTGGTGCCATCGGCGACTCCCCACCCCTCCGGGACCTCGCCCCGAAGCCGCAGCCACTTGGTGCTCCAGGCCTTGCCCCACGCGGCACCGTGTTCCTGGGGCTCAAAGACCTGGCGGAGTGCTTCCGAGACCGGAACCGGCTCCCCCGGGGCATCCCAGCTGCTCAGTTCAAGAGGCAGCGCACGGCCATAGATGGCGGGAGCTATCCGCTCCCGGACAAAACGTTCGAGCCGCTTCTCAGTGATCCGGCGGTCGTCGTGCAATTGAAGTCCCCTTTGGCGGTGGGCTGGGTTGATTGCTTCCTTACCGTTATGAGCAGCCTAGTAGGCAGGTCACTGTCCGGAGGAACCAGATTCCATTCGATGGATAAAATCTACGTCTTTCCCGAACAATAGCCAAGTGATTGGCGGCTATCCCTGCAGGTCCCTATTCCCCACCGGCTCCCAGCCTTCGCAAGCTCAGGCCGGGCCCTCGCCGGCGTGGGCCCCCACCGGTTCCCGCCGGAACTCCGACCCGGTCGCTGCCCGCGTAGACGTTCAAGCTGGTCCCCCGGCTGAAGCCCACCAGCGTCAGGCCGGTCTCCTGTGCGAGCTCCACTGCGAGGCTGGAGGGTGCGCTGACGGCGGCCAGGACCGGGATCCCTGCGAGCGCCGCCTTCTGGACCAGCTCGAAGGATGCCCTCCCGGAGACCTGAAGGACGGTGCCGCGCAGGGGCAGCATTCCTTCGCGCAGCGCCCAGCCCACCACTTTGTCCACCGCATTGTGCCTCCCCACGTCTTCCCGCAGGCACAGCAGCTCGACAGCACCGTCGTCGTGGATCCGGAAGAGTCCGGCGGCGTGTACTCCCCGGTTTTGTCGAAGACCGCCTGTGCTTCACGGAGACGGTCAGGCAGCGCGGCCAGAACCTCCACCGGGACATTCAGGGGGTCGTCCGCGGGGCTGAAGTGTGAGGATTTACGCACTGCCTCGATGGAGTCGGTGCCGCAGATCCCGCACGAGCTGGAGGTGTAGACGTTGCGCCCGGTCTCCGGCAGGACGACGTCGGGACGCAACTGGGCTTCCACCACGTTGAAGGTCTGAACGCCGTTCTCGTCCTCGCCGGCACAGAAGCGCAGGGAAATGAGCTGGGCCGGGTCCCAAATGACACCCTCGGAGACCAGGAAGCCCGCCACGAGGTCGAAGTCGTCGCCAGGGGTCCGCATGGTCACCGAGAAGGACATGTGCCCCAAACGCACCTCGAGCGGTTCCTCGACGGCCAGGAAGTCCTCGCGGTAGCGGACCGGGTGCTCCAGGGCCTGGGCGGAGCCGTCCAGGACGAATTTGTGCACCTTGCGGCGCTGGGTCACCCGTCCCATCTCAGCTACCCACCTTCCCGGCGGGTTCCGCATGCCCGGCGGCTTCCCCGTGTCTGACGAACCGCACCGTCATGGCCTTGTAGCCGGGGGTATTGGATTCACGGGCAACGAGCTCCCGGTGGACCAGGGCGTTGGCCTCGGGGAAGTACGCGGCGGCGCAACCTTGGCCGTTGGGTAGGCAACCAGCCGGAACTTGTCCGCCCGGCGCTCCGTTCCGCGGAAAGTGGAGATGACGTCCACCATGTCCCTGTCTTCGAAGCCGAGTTCGCCGAGATCGTCCTCGTGGACCAGGATCACGCGGCGGCCTTCGGAAATGCCCTGTATCGGTCGTCGAGCCCGTAAAACGTGGTGTTGTACTGGTCATGGCTGCGGACTGTCTGCAGGATCAGGTGGCCGGCAGGGGCTTCGAGGTACTCCAGTGGGCTCACGGTGAATCGTGCCTTGCCGATGTCCGTGGCGAACGTGCGGGTGTCGCGTGGCGGGTTCGGCAGCACGAAGCCGTTCTTGGTCCGCACCCGCGCGTTGAAGTCCTCGAAGCCGGGGATCACCCTGGAGATGTGGTCGCGAATGACGTCGTAGTCTTCGGCCATGGCCCGCCAATCAACGGGGTGGTTGTCCCCGAGGACCGCCTGCGCCATGCGTGCGACGATGACGGGTTCGCTAAGCAAATGCTCCGAGATCGGAGTCAACCGGCCCTGCGTGGAGTGGATGACGGACATGGAGTCTTCAACGGAGAGGATCTGCCGGCCGCCCGGGTGTTTGTCGTCGGTGTCCGTGCGGCCCAGGGTGGGCAGGATCAGGGAGGTCTTGCCGTGTACAACATGGGCGCGGTTGGGCTTGGTGGAGATGTGGACCGTCAGCCCGGCTTTCTTGAGCCCTTCCTCCAGTGCGACGGTGTCCGAACCTGCCGCGGCGAAGTTGCCGCCCATGGAAACGAAGACGTCCACCTCGCCCTTCTCCAAGGCGTGCTGGGTTTCCACGGAGTCGTATCCGTGGACCCGCGGTGTGGTGAATCCAAACTCTTTGTCCAAGGCTGCCAGGAAGCCTTCGGACGGTTTCTCCCAGATGCCCATCGTGCGGTCGCCCTGTACGTTGGAGTGGCCGCGCACGGGGCAGGCGCCGGCACCGCGTTTGCCGAAGTTCCCCTGCAAGAGCAGCAGGTTGATGATTTCCCGCAAGGTGTCCACGGAGTGGGCTGCTGGGTGAGGCCCAGCGCCAGCAAATGATGGTGCCCTTTGAGGCGGCGAGCATGCCGGCCACCTTGGTGATTTCGATGCGGCTCAGGCCCGTGGCGCGTTCCGTCTCTGCCCAGTCCAGGGTAGCCCGGGCTTCGGCGTAGGCCTCGAAACCGTCGGTCTGCGCCTCGATGAAGGCGCGATCAACCACGGTTCCAGGCTTCCGCTTCTCCTCCTCCAACAGGAGATGGCCCAGCGCTTGGAACAAGGCAAGGTCGCCACCCACCTTGATCTGGAGGAATTCATCGGCGATGTCCGTGCCGCCGCCTACCACGCCGTTGAGCGACTGGGGGTCCTTGAAGTTCAGGAGCCCGGCTTCCGGCAATGGATTGACGGCTACGACCTTGCCGCCGTTGTTCTTGCAATCACGCAGGGCTGAGAGCATGCGCGGATGGTTCGTGCCGGGGTTCTGCCCCACAACGAACACCAACTGAGCTTCATGGATGTCTTCCAGGGAGACAGTGCCCTTGCCGATGCCGATGGTCGGGTTGAGGGCGCTTCCGGAAGACTCGTGGCACATGTTCGAACAATCGGGCAGGTTGTTCGTGCCCAGGCTGCGGGCGAACAGCTGGTACATGAAGGCTGTCTCGTTGGCCGTGCGCCCCGAGGTGTAAAAAACGCAACGGTCCGGCGTGGTGGCATTCACGTGCTCGCCGATCAGGGCGAAAGCATCCGTCCAGCTGATCGGCGAATAGTGCGTCTCGCCAGGGCGGATGACGACAGGCTCGGCAATGCGGCCTTGGCTGCCGAGCCAGTATTCGGTCTTGTCCCCAAGCTCGGCCAGGGAGTGCCGGGCCCAGAACTCCGCGTCGACCACGCGTGTGGTGCTCTCCTCGGCGATTGCCTTGGCCCCGTTTTCGCAGAACTCGGCGGGACTGCGTTTGCCCGTGATGGACTCCGGCCAGGCGCAGCCGGGACAATCGAAACCGTCCCGCTGGTTGACGCGGAGCATTGACTTGACGGTCCGGCTGACACCCGCTTGGGACCAGCCCCGTTCCAATGCCACGGTGACAGCTTTGACGCCCGCCGCGGAGCGCTTGGGTGGGTGGATCTGGAGGTCATCTTCATTGATGTCCTGCTCGGGAGCATGCCTGTTCATGTCCCCATCATTGCAAGGCCTGACTCTCTAATCCACCCGCGTCCATCCCGCACCTGAAACTCTCAGCCCGTCAGGGCGCTCCAGTCCACCGGACCGGACGAAACCTTCCGTGCTGGCTTGGCAGGAGTCTTCTTGGCCTTGTCCTCCGGTGGCTTCGGCCGGGGAAGCGGCGGCCCCACGGCAATGGAAAAGCTGGCACTGCCTCTCCAAGTTGTACGCCGTGCGGCGGCACCACCATGATTCCGTCCGCACTGGCGAGGCCGCGCATCATCCCGGGCCCCGCGTGCTGGGCCGGCGACGCCAAGCCGTACACAAACCTGAAGGGAAACAAGCGCGTGCGCCCAGGATCGGCGTCGAGCATTGCACCGCAAGGAACCTCGCCCACCTCGGGCAGTGTTCCGTGACCCAGACCCGCGAGGAGCGGCGCGCCGATCGTGAAGAGGACCATCATGGCCGCGAGCGGATTGCCTGGGAGGCCCAGCACGAAGCGACCGTCCGGCAACTCGGCCAAAACGCCGGGATGTCCCGGACGCATCGCAATTCCATCAATCAGCAAGCGGCCACCCAGCTCCGCAATGGCCCGACGGAAGTGGTCCGTCCCCGAACGGCCGGTACCCCCGGTGGTGATGACGACGTCGGCGGGTGGCGCGTCCGGCGACAGCTCACCTTCCTCAAGGCCGAGAGCCACTCGTCATAGGAGTCGCCCACCTTGATTTGCTCGCCGCGGGTCCCGCCAAGGAGCTCGACGACGGCGCCAAGCTGGGGACCGAAAGTATCCCTCACGCGCCCGGGGCCGGGACACCCGCGGTCACCACCTCGGCGCCGGTCAGCACCATTTTCACGAGGGGCTTGCCCAGGACGTCCAGTTCATCACGTCCGGCCAGGGCGGCCAGGGCGAGATGGGCCGGGTTCAGGACGACGCCTGATTTGATCAGCAGCTCGCCCGCCGCGGCTTCCTCTCCCGCGTCGCGGATGTGTTGCCCGTTGCGCGGTTCGCCGGGCTTCGCGTTCCCGCCGAGCGCGAGCAGTGGTAAGCCGTCTTCGTCCGTGGTCAGGACCCCGCTCTCCCTCCGCAGAACGGCCTTGGCCCCGGCGGGATCAGGCCACCCGTGGCGATCGGGCTGGCTTGGTGCGGTGCCAGCCGATGGCCGGGTTCGGCGAGGATCCATGGACCGCTGCCGTTGACTGCCCAGCCATCCATCGCCGAGGACGCGTAGTGCGGCAGGTCCTGCAAGGCGTGGACATCCGAGGCCAGGGTCCTGCCGATGGCGTCCTTCAGGGCAACGGCTGCGGCGGGAATGGGCGTGGCGCTATCGAAGGCAAGTTGCCGCGCCTCGGCCCACAAGTGGTCGGCATGCTGGACATGCCCGGGGGCTTCCGTCATCCGGCGTCGGTTCCGGGGTTCGTATAGTCCTTCGCGAGCGTGCGTGCAAGGCCCAGGGCTGCATCCATCGACGCTGCCTGGGTGGCTTGTCCCGAGCCCGCGGCAAGCCCGGCCGCAAAGCCCGCAATGAAGGTTGTCAAAGGAGCCGCCGGCCGGACCACCGAATGGGCTGCAACGCCCGCCAGGGACAGGATCTCGTTGATGTCGATCTCGACGTCGTCCAACTCATACGCTTGCAGCAGGCTCCTGCACCATTCCTCGAGCGTTTCTTCCTGGCTCTTCACGATCCGCCTCCACTGTCCGGTACAGCTGTTGTCACGGCAGGTCGCCGTCCACTCCAAGCGCCGCGGCGTCATCCCAGGTATCCACGTCATCGGTGGACCCTGCGGGGACAGGCACGGCCAGCAGATCAAGCCTAGCAAGCAGGCGGAAAACCGCGGCGTTGACCAGGCCGCGTTCTTCTCCGGCAGCTTGCACTTCGCGCTGCAAAGCAGATACGCGGTAGATCCCGAGCAGCGGCTGCTTCCTACCGTCGCCGGATACGGACATGGCCCCGTCCGTGTCCTGGTGGCCTGCAACTTCCCGGAGCAGGACCGGAACCGCGGCGGAGGCCAGGGGCATATCGCAGGCCAGGACGAGAACCCAGGGCGCGTGCTTCGTGGACGGCTCCTCGCCGTCTTGCGTTTCGCCTCCGTGCCCCAGGGCGAGGAGTCCGGCGGCGATCGCGGCTGCGGGTCCGGCGAAGGGCGGCTCCTCCCGCGCGGTCAATGTGCCGTCCGGCAGAGTGCCGGGATCCGGGCCGACGACGACGACGCTTCCCGCACCGCGTGCGGCCGCCACGGCGCGCTCAAGGAGTGTGGCGCCGTCGTATCTCAACTGGGCTTTGGGCACGCCGCCGAGGCGGGAGGACTTGCCACCCGCCAATATCACCGCATCAAAGTCCACCCGCCCAGATTACCCGGGAAGCGGGCTCAATTCCGGTTCAGGCCGCCGACTCGGGCAGGAGGAAGGGATCCCATGCGGGCGCAGGTTTCTCAAGCTCCTTGATTTGCCAGATAGTCCCGGTGGGCGCCGCCGGAGTGAACCTCAGTTTCCAGCCCATCTCGGCTGGGGTGTGGTCACTCTTGGCGTTGTTGCAGCGCAAGCACGCTGCCACCAGGTTTTCCCAGGAATCCGCGCCGCCCCTGGATTTGGGGTGGACGTGGTCAATGGTGTGCGCTGCTTTCCCGCAGTAGGCGCAACGGTGACCGTCGCGGCGCAAGACGCCGCGGCGTGTGACCGCCGTGATGGTGTTGTACCTTGGCCGGATGTAGCGATTGAGCAGAATCACGGAAGGACGTCCGAGAATCTCTTGTGGCCCGACGACAGGCTCGTCGCCTTCGGCCACTACGCTCGCTTTTCCGGTGAGCACAAGGACCAGCGCCCGGCGGAAGGTTACTACCGCCAGCGGTTCATATCCAGCATTCAGAACGAGTGTGCGCATGCACGTACCTCTTCACGGCCGCACCCGTCAGGGGCGCGAGGGCCGGCTGCCCTCTGCATGTACGGGCTGTGGATCGACAACCTAAGAGTAAACACCAGAAGGCCAGATCAACGAATCCATGCGGGGTTCCAGCGCAGTGTCGGTCAAAGTTCATGTGCCGGACACGTAAGCGCACGCTCGTTAAAACAGGACATCCCCACCGGCGGACCAGCGGGGATGTTCCAGTGAAGCTATGTAACCGGGGCTATTTAGCCACCAACGCGGATGAAGACCGGGCCGGAGCCGACATTGACGCTGTAAAGGGCGGTGGTGCCACCGTTCCAGCCGCCGTGGACTGCCATGCCGTTGCCGACGTAAACAGCGATGTGGGCCATGCCCATGCCACCGTTCTGGTAGTAGACCAGGTCTCCCGGCTGCGCTTCAGCAGCGCTGACCGTACGGCCAAGGGAGAGGTAGTCTGCCGGCCAGCCGTGGAAGTTGATGCCAACAGCGGCCAGGGAGTTCGAGGCCAGGGCAGTGCAGTCCTGGGCAACGCCAAGCTGAGCGTAAGCTGCGGCAGCAATCGCTGCGCCCTTGCCGCTGGCAACCTTCGTGGCGGGCGAAACAGCAGCGGTCACAGAAAGCGTCGAGGAGCCGGTAGCGGCACCCGTGGCAGCCTGCGAAGCCGGAGCGGCTTCCTGGGTGGCAACCGGAGCTGCGACAACCGGAGCAGCTTCGGTGGAAACCACCGGGCGTTCGTACTTGATGGCGACGGAGGAGTCGGCCGAAATGCTGGCTTGGGCGATGGACTGGACTTCCAGGGCGGAGGTCGAAGTGGACTCGCGGGGAACGTTGGTTTCTGCAGCGTTGGCTGCGATACCGCTAGTGAGCACCAGACCGGAAGCAGCTGCGATAACGGCTGCCTGACGGCCTACGCCACCGGCGTTGCTGCCGACAGTCTTAGCGATAACGGCAAGCGAGTTGGTCTTGGTGACCGCGGCACGGTGGCGCGCAACAGTAGAGCGTGAAGACACGTTAAGAGGCCTCTCCCTATGCCCGCGAGGTAAGCTGTCGGATTCGGATGGGAGTCATCCGGCCACACTCCTCCCTCTCGGAAGTCGTGCGACTTAACCCCAAGGCCATCGGTGAAGATGACCAAAAGTGGGTCCCCCGCCTCTGCCAGACGATGTTTTGCGAACGGAACCTCGGGCAGTGGCAGAGCTAGGCAATCCACCCGAGTGCATCAACTCTCTAAAAGTTGATGCGAGTTAGACGGTACATGAGTTTTGGCTGAATGTCACATTCAGGTCACGGAGCGTGACAAGCATGCGAGAGACTTCCATCGGATTGGCTACAGCCAGCCCAGGGGTCAACGACGTCGCCGTTGACCATGACTTCAAAGTGGAGGTGGCAGCCCGTGGAGGCGCCCGTAGTGCCGCTCAATGCGATGACATCGCCTCGGCCAACCGTTTGGCCCACCTGGACGTTGAACGACGACAAATGGTTGTACGTGGTTTCCAAGCCGTTGCCATGGTCCACCACAATGCGGTTTCCGCCGCCATACGGATGCCAGCCGGCGAAGGTGACCTTGCCGGCCGCGGCAGCATGGACCTGGGTGCCGCACTGGGCCACGAAGTCCTGGCCGCGGTGGAACTCCCCAAACCGCCCGTGATGGGATTCACGCGGTAGCCGAAAGGCGAGGCCGTGGTCAGAGTGTCCAGGGGCGCCCCCAGGGTGCCCTTGGAGGACGAGGTCTTGATGGTGCCGACGGACTGTGCGCTCAAGAGCTGCTTGAGCTTGCTGTCCGGATCCGCCGTGGTTGACACTGCGGCACGGCTGAAGTCGATCGTGGCGCTTGCCGCGGCCGGAATCTCGGGCTGGGTGCCCACAGCCGAGGCGGCCTGGCTTGAATCCGCCGTGGCCGTCATGGCGCCGGTGCCCGGCATGGCGACTGTCAGGATGAGGCCCGTCGTGGCGAGGGCCACTCCGGCCTTCTGTCCCGCTCCGCTCGCGGCGGCGAATTCGGCCATCTGCCGCAAAGGACCCTTGCGGCGGCGAAGTTCGCGATGGGGATCGCGCGGCCGCTCGTGCTCGACGGCGCTTGTGCTCCGCAGCTCAGCAGTAGGACCGGACGCGCGCCTGCGGCCCCTGGTGTTCTGCGTGGTCAAGGTTTTCCTCTCTGGCAAGCCTGCGAAGTTAGCTGTCGGATTCGGGCCAGAGAGATCGTGGACCCGGTCCGCGCGAAGGGCACGAAACGCAAGGTACCCGGAGGGCCTTGCGTTGTTTGCACTTCCGCTACGGACTTCACCCCAAGGCCGTCTTTCGACAGCCGATGGTGGTTCCTCCGTTTCTGCCAGTGAATGGACTAATCCACCTGATCCGCTGGCAGAACTCGGCTTCGGATCAGGTAACGCTTTGGTATCGGCGCCAGTATTTAACTATAGGGGATTAAGCCCCACGGTAATAATTTCGTTATCTTTGCGGGCGACCCCGCCGGGCCGGCTAGGCGACCGTGACAAACACGTGCGAGGCAACCTCAGGCGGCAGCTCCAGCGCGCCCTCGATATTGGGCACGCGAACGGAGATGTACTCCCCCACGCGCTCCAGGGACACCCTGGCGCCCGGGCGGATTCCGCCCTCGTCCAGCTGGACCAGAAGTTCCGGTTCCACCTGGATCGGTTCAGCCAGCCGGCTGACGGTGACCCGGTTTTCAGGTGAATATTCGTTCATCGCGTCAAGAAGGTTGACCACGCCATCCGTAAAGGCGTGGGACGCGGCTCCACCCAGCGCTTCGAGTCCGGGAATGGGGTTGCCATAGGGCGATTCCGTGGGGTGGTCCAGCAACTCATAGAGCCGCCGTTCCACGCGCTCACTCATGACATGCTCCCAACGGCACGCTTCATCGTGCACGTAGGCCCAGTCCAGTCCAATGACATCTGCCAGGAGCCGTTCGGCGAGCCTGTGCTTGCGCATGACCTCGGTGGCGCGTTTCCGGCCCGTTTCAGTCAGCTCAAGGTGCCGGTCGTTGGACACAATCACCAGGCCGTCGCGCTCCATCCGCCCGATCGTCTGGGAAACGGTGGGGCCGGAGTGCCGCAAGCGCTCGGCGATGCGGGCGCGAAGAGCCACGATGTTCTCTTCTTCAAGCTCCAAAATGGTCCGAAGATACATCTCAGTGGTATCGATCAGATCCGTCATCCAGCTCAGCTCCTCGAGCGCAGTATCTTGCGTATTTTCGCCAGCTCCAAGCTTAGCTTATTTGGAATTACTCCGGATAATTCCGGCGCTTGTCCACCGCCCGGTCCGCCGTCCTCTCCTGAGCCGGCCGAACAATGGTTTCCACGTGGCGGACTATGACACCTTCGGTTCTGCCCGTGACTGCGGCGTCAGGCAGAATTGGGGAGTCGAAGGGGCAGCTTGCCACCTGCCACGACCCATCTAGGCCGCTACTTCACCATTGGAGCATCCCGTGAGCGACAACAGCATCACCATCCCCGCCGATTTGCTGCCCAAGGACGGCCGCTTCGGCGCCGGGCCCTCCAAGGTCCGCCCGGAGCAGATCGAGGCCCTCTCCGCCGCCTCGACAACGATCCTCGGCACCTCCCACCGCCAAGCACCCGTCAAGAACCTGGTGGGCTCCGTCCGCGAGGGACTTAGCCAGTTCTTCCGTGCGCCCGAGGGCTACGAGGTGATCCTCGGCGTCGGAGGCTCCACCGCGTTCTGGGACGTCGCCAGCTTCGGCCTGGTCGAGAAGAAGGCCCAGCACCTCTCCTTCGGCGAGTTCGGTTCCAAGTTCGCTTCGGCGACCAACAAGGCCCCCTTCCTTGAAGCTTCCTCCATCATCACGTCCGAGCCTGGTACCCGGCCGGTTTCCCAGGCCGAAGCAGGCGTGGACGTGTACGCGTGGCCACAGAACGAAACCTCGACGGGTGTCGCCGCTCCGGTCAAGCGCGTCCAAGACGCCGGCGAGGGTTCACTTGTCTTGGTGGACGCGACATCCGCAGCCGGCGGCCTGGATGTTGATGTTGCCGAAGCCGACGTCTACTACTTCGCCCCGCAAAAGAACTTTGCGTCCGACGGAGGCCTGTGGCTCGGCCTCTTCTCCCCCGCCGCCCTGGAGCGCGCGGCCCGTATCAAGGCAAGCGGCCGCTGGATCCCCGATTTCCTCGACCTGCAGACGGCCATCGACAACTCGAAGCTCAACCAGACCTACAACACGCCGTCCCTGTCCACCTTGGTGACATTGGATGCCCAGGTCCAGTGGCTCAACAAGAACGGTGGCCTGGATTTCGCTTCCGGACGCACCGCGGACTCCGCAAGCCGTATCTACAGCTGGGCAGAGGCTTCCGAGTACGCCACCCCGTTCGTGGCAAAGGCCGAGGACCGCTCCAACGTCATTGCCACGATCGATTTCGATGACTCGATCGACGCCGCGGCCATCGCCAAGGTGCTCCGCGCCAACGGGATCGTGGACACGGAGCCCTACCGCAAGCTGGGCCGCAACCAGCTGCGCATCGCTACCTTCGTTGCCATCGAGCCGGACGACGTCTCCGCATTGCTCGCCAGCATCGACTTCGTCGTGGGCGAACTGAAGAAGTAAGGGCCTGCCGCATTCCCGCGGTCAGGACTGGTCGGCGTCGTCCGGGTGGGGATCCCGGGCGGCGCTGTCCCTTTTAACGGCGTCCCTATTAGCTGGACCCGCGCCTTGGGACTCAATCCGGAAGAACCGCATCCCGCCGGCGCTGCGGTCGAAGCGGAGCCGCAACTGGCGCGCGCGGATGATCCACACGATGCCGACGACGGCGGTGCTGGCGCCCGCGGCCGCGGCCACGCCACAGCCCACCGGGGTCCGGCCACGTTGGACACCCAGCCGACGAACGGTGCACCGATGGGCGTTCCACCCATGAAAATGGCCATGTACAGCGCCATGACCCTGCCGCGCATGACAGGTTCGGTGGTGGACTGCACGTAGCCGTTGGCGCTCGTGATCATGGTCAGGGCAAACAGTCCGCAGGGAATCAATGCCAAGGCGAACATGGTGTAGTTCGGCGCCAGGGCGGCCAGTCCGCTCGCGAGGCCGAACCCGCCCGCCGCCGCGAAGATGAGCCGCATGCGTGGCCTCCCTCGCCGGGCGGAAAGCAATGCTCCTGTGACGGAGCCGATCGCCATGACCGAGTTGAGCAGCCCGAATGCCCCCGCGTCCATGCCGAACTCCGTGCCGACCATGGCCGCGATGAAGAGGACGAAGTTCAGTCCGAACGTGCCCATGATGAAGATCGCGACGAGGACAACCACAATGTCCGGGCGGTTGCGGACGTAGCGAAGCCCTTCACGGATGCGGCCTTTGCCAGCGGCGGCGCGGGGTTGGACGCGCAAGGAGGAAAGAGGGATGGCCGGATCGAGCCAAGCATTGCGAGGAAGGTCAAGGTATTGATCATGAATACCCAACCTGGCCCCACCGCCACCGTCAACACGCCGGCCACCGCGGGACCGATCATGCGGGCGACGTTGAAGGATGCGCTGTTCAACGCGACAGCGTTGGAAAGATAGTCGTCCTTGACCAGCTCGGACACGAACGTCTGGCGGACGGGGCGTCAAGTGCCGAGACGACGCCAAGCAACAGCGCGAACACGTAGACATGCCACAACTGCGCCGCACCGCTTAGGACCAGGAGTCCCAAGCCAGTGCTCAGGACCGCCATGGCCGATTGCGTCATGACGAGGAGCCTGCGCCGGCTGTAGCGGTCGGCAAGCAGTCCGGCCCACGGCGCCAGGAAAAGCTGCGGACCCAGTTGGAGGGCCAAGGTCACGCCCATCGCCCCGGCATCGTGGTTGCTCAGATGGGCGAAGACCAGCCAGTCCTGGGCAGTCCGTTGCATCCACGTGCCGATATTGGAAACGAGCGCACCGATGAACCAAATGCGGTAGTTAAGGACACCGAGCGATTTGAAGGTGGACATCAGTTGCCACCTTCACGAAATTCACTCGCCGGGTCCGCCAAGGGCTAGTCAGCCTCGATGTCGTCGGCGTCGTCGCTCTCTTGTTCGTCACCCGGGGCGGCGACGTCCTCACGGGAAGGGTCGCCGTCGTCGTCCGCGTCAACGGGGACGCCGGCTTCCTCCGCCTCCTCGGCCGCGGTAGCCTCGTCCTCCGGACGGACGCGCTTTGCCAAGGCACCCATTCAGGAGCGAGGATGGAGTCCTCGGACGGCAGCAAGCCAAGCTCGCTGACGGTGACCACTTTGGAGCGCGAGTTGCGGGTCACGACGGCGTACCACTGCCACCCGCCGTACCCGGCCAGCCGCGATTCGAACAGGTGCGTGACGACGCGTTCGCCTTCCGAGCGCGCGGCAATATGCGGCCCGATTTCTGCCGGCTTGGCAATGGTCTCCACCGCATTGCGGGCGACGTCGACGGCGGCCGCAAGGAAAGCGTCCGGCTTGCCGACGCGCCACACAGGAATGCCGGTGCGGGGTTTCGCCGTTGATGTCATGGCAGGTTTAGGCTTCCAGCTCGTCGGCAACCTTGCGCAGGGCTGCTGCGATGGCTTTGCCCTTGGCGCCTTCAGGGTACTTGCCGGCGGACAACGTGCCGGAGAGGTTGTCCAGTACAGATACGAGATCCTGGACTACCGGAGCGAGCTCGCGGGCGTTCATGCGCTTGGCCTTGGCGATGGAAGGCAACTTGTCCAGGACCCGGAGGCCCAGCGCCTGGGCGCCCGGCGACCGTCGGCGACGCCGAACTCAACCCGGGTTCCTGCCTTGAGATCCGCTACGCCTTCGGGCAGTGCGGATTTGGGCAGAAACACTTCCTGGCCGTCCTCTGCTGCGAGGAATCCGAAGCCTTTTTCCTTGTCATACCACTTGACCTTGCCGGTGGGCACGTAATCAACCTTCTTCGTTCTTACTTGCGAGACACAGCCGGCACGCCACCGCATCCGCAGGAGACTGCGGGAATAGGGGTGACTGCCTGGACCATGTTGGTCTATTGCTTCAAGGTTATCCTGCCCGGCCACCGATTCGCGCTTTGAGACCCCGCAGGCAGGTCCCGCCGCCTTTTGCCCGCGGCCAGGCTGCACCCTTGCCTGGAACAGGGGATGCGGCCCGGGACTGTTAGCGTTGCTTCCATGATTCCCCACGACTTCCGCCGCCCGCTCACGATCGTTGCCGCCGTCGTCGCAGTCCTGTCCCTGGCTTCCGTAGCCGCCGTCATGGGGATCGCTTTCGCCAACGGAGTGGCACCGGTGTGGGTTACGTCCACCGCTCTCTACGGGCTGCCGCTCGCCTTTATTTTGATGGCCGCGCTGGTGGTGGACGCTGTGTGGGCGCGGCGTCGGCAATGAGCAGCCGGAAAGCCCGACGGCGGACCCGGCTGGCTGTAACGTTGAATTGATGTCCCTTATTCGCGCGCTCAGCAAGGAACTGGAAGCGCGCAGCGATGATTCGCTGCGGGCCCTGTTTGCAGCGCGGCCGGACCTCATCTCCCCGGTGGTCCCGGACTTCGCTGCGCTCGCGGCGCGGGCAAGCGCCCGCGTCAGCGTGCAGCGCGCCTTGGAACGGCTCAACAAACCGGAGATGCAGGTACTGGAGACACTCCACCTATGCACCAACACGGACACGGGCCACAGCGTGTCGGCGGCGGGACTCAAGAAGTGCATCAATGGCGCCACCCTTGCCGCGCTCGAGCCGATCCTGAACAAGCTCCAGGAACTCGCCCTCATCCACCGGGCCGATCCGCCGGCCACGGTCCACAATCCGGGGCGGCAGCGGTTCTACTTGCCGGTGGGCAGCCTCAAGGACGTCATCGGCATCTATCCGGCCGGTTTGGGCCGCAGCTACACCGAGTTGGTTCGGCTGCAACCGGCCTTCGCCCAGCGCGTGGTGCATCTCGTTGCCGAACTCCACCAGAGCGGCGCCGATATCCTGGCCGCCACGACGCCCATGGATGCTGCGTTGGCGCTGCAACGTTGGACCTCGACGCCGGAGAACCTTCAGCACATCCTGTCCGAGGCACCCGTACGGACGCGTCCCTTTTGAACAAGTTCGGCAGTTGGGCCATGGGGGCCGTTCCCAGGCCCAGCGCAAGGCTTCCGTGCTCCATGAAGGCCGCGACGTCGGTCCCGTGGACTGGCTCCTGGCCCGCGGTCTGCTTGTCCCCTTGGACGCCGGCCACGTTGAGCTCCCGCACAGCGTGGGCCTGTCCCTGCGCGGCGGCGCAATCGTGGACCACTTCACCTTGAAGCCTCCCGTTCCTGAACTGGGCCAGACGAGTGCCGCGTTGCGCCGGAACGCCGCCATGGGTGCCATCGCAGAAGCGCTCCGGTTGGTGGGTGAACTCCTCTACGCGGTCCGCGAGCAGCCCGTGGTCACCCTGCGCAGCGGAGGGGTGGGCGTGCGCGAGCTCAAACGCCTTGCCGACAGCCTCCGCCTGGGCTTGTCCGAGACCGCCCTGATCCTCGAGCTCAGTGCGTTGTCCGGATTGCTGCGGCTCGATGTGGACAGTTCCACCTGGGTGCAGCCGCCATCGCTGGAATGGCTCACGCTCCCCCGCCAGGAACAGTGGCTCTGGCTGGTCAACGCCTGGCTCGCGAGCGAGCGCGCCCCCTCCCTTGTGGGCCAAACCCTTCCCGGGCCCGCCACCACGGCACCGCGATCCGGCTCTCCGGCAACCCCCATCAATGCCCTGTCCGCAGAGGCCCAACGCCCTGACGCTCCGCTGGTCCGCAAGCGGATCCTGGAGATCCTCGAAGAGCTCACCCTCGAGGTGGAAGCACCGGACGGCAAAGCTCCAGTGCTGAACGCCGAGGCCGTCATGGAACGCGCGGAATGGTCCCAGCCCCGGATGTCGCGGCGGTTCAGCTCCCTTGTCCGCGGGATCCTGCACGAAGCCGAACTCCTGGGGCTCATGGGCTCCGGCGCCCTGACCCAGCTTGGTTCGGCGATCGCCACCGAACAGCCCGAGTTGGCCCTCAGCATCCTCGGCGAACATCTGCCCGCCGCCGTCAACCACGTCCTGCTCCAAGCGGACCTGACCGCCGTCGCGCCGGGGTACCTGGCACCTGAACTGAGCGAAAAACTGCTCTTGATCGCCGACGCCGAAGGCCAGGGCCCGGCCACGATCTTCCGCTTCTCCGGAGATTCGATCCGGCGCGCGCTGGACGCCGGCCAGGACGCCGAAACCATCCTCGCGTTCCTGCGCACCCACTCTGCCACTGACGTTCCGCAGCCGCTCCGCTACTTGATCAAGGACATTGCCTCGAGGCACGGCCGGCTGCGGGTCGCGAGCAGCCCCAGTTTCATCCAAAGTGACGACGAGGCCGCCATCGCCGAGCTCGTCCGCGAGCCCGGGCCGCAAGCCTGGGGCTTGTCCGGATCGCCCCACGGTACTGACCTCCAGCGCGAGCCCCCGGGAGACCGTGAGGGTGCTGCGCGAGCTGGGACTCTCGCCTGCCGTGCAGGAGGCGGAGACCGCCGTCGTGCGCTATAAGAGGACGGCGTCGGTGGCCGCTGGCGCCCGTCCCGTGTATACGGCGCCCGCACCGCACCACCGGACGACGACGTCGACGCCCAGCTCGCGGTGTTGAGGCACCATCGGGCGGTCCACGGCGAGGTGACCGGCGAGGCGGCAACGCAACTGGGCCTCGAAACCCTGCAGAGGGCCATCCGGCTGAAGCAAGCGGTCACCATGAACGTGGTTGACGGCTTGGGGAATTCCAACACCGAAACCGTTGTTCCGGTATCGGTGTCCGGAGGGCGCGTCCGGGTGTTCGACGCCGCCAGGGACACCGAAAGAGTCTTGTCCATCCATCGCATCATCGATGTGGAACCTGCGGGCGAGCCGCACAAGTGAGGAAGCAATAGTGAGCGACGGTCCGCTGATCGTACAGAGCGACAAAACCATCCTGCTGGAAGTCGACCACGAGCTCGCCACCGAGGCACGGCATGCGATCGCGGCGTTCGCCGAGCTTGAGCGCGCCCCGAACACGTCCACAGCTACCGGCTCACCCCTTTGGGCCTGTGGAATGCGCGCGCGGCGGGACTGGACGCCGAAAAAGTCCTCGACACTCTCCTGCGCTATTCCCGTTTCCCGGTGCCGCACTCTTTGCTGATCGACATCGAAGAGACCATGTCCCGCTACGGCCGCTTGCGCCTGGAAAAGGACCCGCAACACGGATTGGTCATGCGGACCACCGACTACCCCGTACTCGAGGAAGTCAGCCGGGCCAAGAAAATCGCGCCGTTGCTGGGGCCCAGGATCGACGGCGAAACCGTCGTGGTGCATTCCTCCCAGCGGGGACAGCTCAAGCAATTGCTGCTCAAGCTCGGATGGCCGGCCGAGGACCTCGCCGGCTACGTGGACGGCACGCCGCACCTGATCGCCTTGAACGAGGACGGTTGGCACCTGCGGCCGTACCAGAAGCTTGCCACGGAGAACTTCTGGGCGGGCGGCAGCGGCGTCGTCGTGCTGCCCTGTGGCGCGGCAAGACCTTGGTGGGGCCGCAGCCATGGCTACGAGCTCCACCACCACGCTGATCCTGGTGACCAACACGGTCGCGGCCCGGCAATGGAAGGACGAACTCCTCAAGCGGACGTCGCTGACGGAGGAGGAGATCGGCGAGTATTCGGGCGCGGTCAAGGAAGTCCGGCCCGTCACGATCGCGACCTACCAGGTCCTGACCACCAAGCGCGGAGGCCTTTACCCGCACCTGGAACTCGTGGACGGGCACGATTGGGACTCATCATCTACGACGAGGTCCATCTCCTCCCGGCTCCGATCTTCCGGATGACCGCGGACCTGCAGGCCCGGCGGCGCCTGGGACTCACGGCGACGCTTGTGCGTGAGGATGGCCGCGAGGGCGAGGTCTTCAGCTTGATCGGTCCCAAACGCTACGACGCACCGTGGAAGGACATCGAAGCCCAGGGCTACATTGCGCCGGCGGACTGCGTGGAGGTCCGGGTAGACCTGCCTAGGGACGAGCGCGTGGCCTACGCGATGGCTGAGGATGCGGACAAGTACCGGCTCTGCGCGACGTCCGAGACCAAGACCCACTTGGTGGAGCAGCTCGTTGCCCTGCACCAAGGCGAGCCGCTGCTGGTGATCGGCCAGTACATCGACCAGTTGGATGAGATCGGCGAGCGCCTGGACGCTCCCGTGATCAAGGGCGATACGACAGTCAAGGTGCGGCAGAAGCTCTTCGACGCCTTCCGGGCCGGTGACATCAAGACCCTCGTGGTATCCAAGGTGGCCAACTTCTCGATCGACCTACCCGAGGCATCCGTGGCGATCCAAGTGTCGGGGTCTTTCGGTTCCCGCCAGGAGGAAGCTCAACGCTTGGGGCGCCTGCTTCGGCCCAAGCAGGACGGCCGCGCGGCACGCTTCTACTCCTTGGTGGCCCGGGACACCCTCGACCAGGATTTTGCGGCCAAACGGCAGCGCTTCCTCGCCGAACAGGGCTACGCCTACCGGATCATGGACGCCAAGGACGTACCCGCCGGGTAAGGCGCGTCATTTTTTCTGGCTAGGCAACCAGCTGTTGTGCGTGTTCCTGGGGCTGCGCTCCTTGCCGCACGACGACGTCGACCACAGCCCAGGACTCCTCGTCCTTGAGCTGCGCATCCGCGAAGCGTTCGGCGGCGCGGCGGTCGCTGAAGTCCTCGTGCTCGATGCGTCCGGAGAGCGTGTCCAGGTAGCTGACATGGAATTCGACGTCTTGAATTTCAACGCGTGATTCTTGTTTGTTTTCCATGGCTCAAGTGTGAATCCGGGGTCCGACAATTTAGGACTGTGCCCGCGGCGTGTTGGCTTTTGGCCGGATTGCCGAGGCCTGCGCAGCACCATTCAGGCCCTGCGCAGCACTTCCGCGGCGGTGCTCCGGACCGCCTCGGTCACAGCGTCCAATATGCGCGACGGTGTCCGCCACCTTTGCCAGTACAGAGGCACGTCCAATGGCCGCTCAGGCGCGAGTTCCACCAGGGATCCATCGGCTATGTCCCGGCCGCATTGCGGTTCAGGCAGCAATCCCCACCCGAGCCCCAAACGAATGGCCTCGGCAAACTCCTGGCTGGACGGAACAAAGTGGCGCGGGCCTGCAGGCTCCATCCCACGAGCCGCACCGCCCAGGAGTTCCAGGAAGCGGTGCTGGTACTCGTCCTTGCGGTCGAAGTCGACGGCGGGAGCAGCGCAGAGCGAGGCGACATCGACGCCGTCGGGAAGCCACCGTGCCCTGAAGCCCGGAGTGGTGACGGCACGGTATCGCATGCTCCCGAGCGGCTCCACCCGGCATCCCTGCACCGGCTCAGGAGTCGCGGTCACTGCGGCCATGACAGTTCCGGCGCGCAGCATGGACGTGGAATACTGCTCGTCGTCGCGGTGAAGATCGAAGACAGCGTTCAGCTCCGCGGGAACCCTTGTCAGGGCCTTGAGGAACCAGACGGACAAGGAATCCGCGTTGACCACGATCGGAACCGAGACCATCGGGGATTCGCCGGGCAGGCCCAGTTCAAGTTCGGCGTCGGCCTCCAACTGGGCGAGCTGCCGCGCCAATCTGAGCACCACATGTCCCGACTCCGTGGCCTGGACCGGATTGCTGCGCTGCAGCAATACCCTTCCGGACGCTTGTTCAAGCGCCTTGAGACGCTGGGAGACCGCCGACGGCGTGATGTTCAGTGACCGGGCGGCGGCGTCGAGCGTGCCTTCCGTGAGCACGGCGGCGAAGGTGTGCAACTGTTCGGAGGAGAATCTGGCCATAAGACAATCTTACGATGCTTAAGAATAATTAGCTGGACTAATGACGAAGGTGGAACTTAGCCTCGAAGAATGAACTCCCCCGACGTCTTCCACGCCGCCGGTTTGGGCCTCGGCACAGGCCTGGCCCTCATTGTCGCGATTGGCGCCCAAAATGCCTTCGTCCTCCGGCAGGGCATCCGCGGCGAGCATATCGGTGCGGTCGTTGCCGTGTGCGCCATCTCGGACGCCGTGCTCATCGCGGCCGGGTACTCGGCACAGGCGCCCTGCTCGCCGCGGCGCCTGCCGCCGTCGTCGTTCTCCGCTATGTCGGTGCGGCATTCCTGGTGACATACGGCGTGATGGCGGCACGGCGCATCCTAAGGCCGCAAGCGCTCGTCTCCGCGGAACCTGGACCGTCGGGGCCGGCCGAAGCGGACTGGCGTCAGCACTGGCGACTGTCATGGCGCTGACATGGCTCAACCCCCACGTCTACCTGGACACCGTATTGCTCCTGGGATCCGTGGCGAACGCGCAAGGACCCGGGCTGCAGTGGTGGTTCGGCGCCGGAGCCATGCTGGGCAGTATCCTATGGTTCTGTTCCCTCGGCTTCGGCGCGAAACTGCTGCGCGGATTCTTTGCGCGACCGGCGTCCTGGCGAATCCTTGACGGCGGAATTGCTGTCACCATGGTGGGACTCGGCGTCGGGCTGGCTCTCGGCAGTTAGCCCGGGCCCACAACCACGACACCCCGATAATTCTCACAACAAGCGTCCAGTCAACTCCCAGAAACTGGGAGCATCATGAATGGTATGAAAAAGAACGGCCCCGAAGCCAAGCTCCTCGTCGTCGACGACGAACCCAACATCCGTGAGCTGCTCTCCACCTCGCTGCGCTTTGCCGGCTTTGAGGTCGTTGCGGCGTCGAACGGCCGCGAAGCGCTCGCTGCCGCCGATCTTCACGCCCCGGACCTCGCGGTCCTGGATGTCATGCTCCCCGACATGGACGGGTTCACTGTCACCCGCCGCCTTCGCGCCGCCGGTAAGCACTTCCCTGTCCTGTTCCTGACTGCCAAGGACGACACGGAGGACAAGGTCACGGGCCTGACCGTGGGCGGCGACGACTACGTCACCAAGCCTTTCAGCCTGGATGAAGTGGTGGCGCGGATCCGCGCCGTGCTTCGCCGCACGCAGCCAATGGAAGACGACGACGCCGTCATCCGCGTAGATGACCTGGAGCTCGACGACGACGCGCACGAGGTCCGCCGCGGCGGCACCATCATCGAGCTGTCGCCCACCGAGTTCAAGCTGCTCCGCTACCTCATGCTGAACCCCAACCGGGTGCTTTCCAAGGCGCAGATCCTGGACCACGTCTGGGAATACGACTTCAATGGCGACGCCTCGATCGTGGAGTCCTACATTTCCTACCTCCGGCGCAAGGTGGACATTGATCCGGATGCCACTGCCTTGATCCAGACCAAGCGCGGCGTCGGTTACGTATTGCGGACGGCCGAGAAGCGCTGACTTTGTTCAACCGTTGGAAGTCGGCCTCCCTCAGGTCGCAGCTGGTCGCCATCATCATGGGGCTGCTGCTCCTTGCCTTGGCCGCTACTGGCGCCGGGACGCTGACGCTCGTCAAGAGCTACCTCCAAGGGCAAGTGGATGACAAGCTCAGGGCTGCCGTCCAGATCGCCCAGCAGCAGCAGTCCTTTGCCAACCTGTCTGAGGCGAGCCCCGCCGTGCCCACGGACTATTCCCTGACGCTCTACGTCCAGGGCCAGCCGCCCTATCCGTTCGGCGGAAGCAAGACGGATCGGCCGAGCATCGCCAGCATCACCCCGGTTGAGGCCAAGAACCGCAATTACGCACCCTTCCAGGTGAACGGCACCGCTGGCGGCGATTGGCGTGTGGTGGCGGTCAACGTAGTGGACAACCGGACCGGGCAGAACGCGGTGGTGATCGTGGGCCTGCCGCTGTCCCCCGTGGACCGAGTCATGGAACACGCCACGCTCGTGGTGGTCGGCGTCGGACTCTTGACCCTGGTGCTCGCGTTCTTCATCGCGACATGGACCGTTGCACGTTCCTTCCGCCCCCTCGCCCGCGTTGAGAAGACGGCGGCCGCAATCGCTGCCGGTGATCTCTCGCGTCGCGTGGATATCGAGAATCCGGTCACCGAGGTCGGCCGCCTGGGCGCTTCCCTCAACGCCATGCTCGCGCACATTGAATCGTCCTTTGCGGCGCGTGCCGCCTCCGAGGCAAGGATGCGGCGATTCGCCGCCGACGCCTCCCACGAGCTGCGCACGCCCTTGGTCACCATCCGCGGCTTCTCCGAGCTTTACCGCCACGGCGCCCTTGCCACGCCGGAAGACGTGGGCACCGCCATGGGCAGGATCGAGAGCGAAGCCAAGCGCATGGGATCCATGGTGGAAGACCTGCTGCTGCTGGCCCGCCTGGACGAACAACGGCCTTTGCAGCTCAAGCCGGTGGATCTGCACCTACTGGCGAATGACGCCGTCGTAGACTCACTCGCAACGTCGGGCGAGCGGAAGATTTCGCTCACAGGGCTCGACGGCGGAGCGGCAGCGCCTGCCCCGGTCCAGGGTGACGAGGCCAAGCTTCGTCAGGTCCTGGGGAACCTGGTGGGTAACGCCTTGCGCTACACCCCCGAAGGAACGCCGATTGAGCTCGCCGTCGGGGTCCGGAACACGCCCGCCGGCCCGTTGTCCGTTCTCGAGGTGCGGGACCACGGCAGCGGCATTCCGGCCGAGGAACTGCCCCGGATTTTCGAGCGCTTTTACAGGGCGGACACTTCGCGCACGCGGGAAACGGGCGGCAGCGGGCTCGGTCTCGCGATTGTGGCTGCAATTGTCGGATCCCACCGCGGTACCGTCCGGGTCGAAGAGACCGACGGCGGCGGAGCCACCCTGGTTGTCAGCCTCCCTTCCAGGACGAGCTGTCCGAGATGCCCGAAGATGCGGGCATCGCCGAGGCGGAGATCTCCGACTAGCAGTCTTCTATGCCTGGCGGCTTGATTGAGCGAGTTGTCCACATAGGGAGACTCGGCGCTGTCCGGGCCATGTGACGGCTTCTAGGCTCGTGGTGTGGACCACAAGCCAGCCGCACCTGCGGATCTCTTTGATTGAAAGGCAACGCCCCATGAGCGTTATCTCCGTCGATACCGAACTGCTCCAGCTCAAGTCCGCCAACGTCAAGGCCACCGTGGATCGGATCAGCGCCGACGTCCAAGCGATGAAACGGGGCCTGGACGAGCTCCAAGCTACGTGGAAGGGATCAGCGGCCAACAACTTCCAGGCCCTCGTCTCGGAGTGGACGCTGACCCAGAACAAGGTGGAGGCTTCGCTCGCATCCATCAACCTCGCGCTGTCCTCCGCGGCGGCAAGCTACCTCCAAACCGAGCAAGGCAACACCCAGCGGTTCAGTTACTGACAGCTGGGCCCGGGTTCCCGGCGGTGCGGCAATCCGCCGTCCCGCCGGGTCCAGCCGCTTTCCAGGGTCCGGTTGCTTCTGAGCCGTTACTTCTCCGGCGTCGACTGGTGGAAGCGCAACCTCCATCGGCCGTCGTCGAGCAACCAGATCGAGCTCCGCAATGCGGAGCCTGTTCGCCCATAACTTCTATAACTGAGCAGCATGGTGTTACTGGAGAGGCGTTCAGCGGAAATTATTTCTACTTCCGCGCTTTCCCGGGATCGCCCTCCAACGCCATCATGAGTTCGTCCCGGGACCAGACGCGTCCGGAGCTGCCAATCTCGGTAAAGTCCGGGTGCAGCAGGATCCCTGTGCGCCCGAGGTCTCCCCTGACGTCGGGCCTCAGGAGCTCCCTCTCAAGGAGAATGACCGTTTCCTCGTCCGAGCGTCCGCCGGCCTGGCCAAGGACCCCTTCGTCGTCACCAGCGAACAAAGTGGGCTCGATGAACGTCTCCTGCTCCGTGAACGCCCCCGCCGCGTTCGGCAAGGACGACCCGGTTGAGAGGTCCTGACCGCCGAACAACGTGAGGTCTTCATCCTGGGCATCCGCGTCGTCGTGGTCGTCGTCGAAAAGCGAGGGCGCCTCCATAGGCGCTGTACGGGCTGACGACGTGCGGGCTGACGGCGTGCCGACTGATGGTGTGCCGACTGACAGCGTGCGGGACAAGGACCGTGCGGCTTCAGCTCCCGGATAGCCCGGCCCGGCAGGCGCGGCTATTCCCTGCTGGAACGCTGTGGCGACCGCACGCGCGCGATCGTCGGCCGCCTCGTTGAGGTCGTGGCCGGCATGGCCTTTGACCCACTCGAACGAGTACTTGCGGCCGACAATAGCCTGGTCGATGTCCTTGAGGAGATCGACGTTCAAGACGGGCTTCCCGTCCGCTTTGCGCCAGCCCTTGCGCTTCCATCCCGGCATCCACTTGGTGATGCAATTGATGACGTACTGGCTGTCGCAGAGAATCTTCAGCTCTTCATCGGGAACATGTGCCGTGGACCGGAAGAGGTCCAGCACCGCCATGAGCTCGCCCTGGTTGTTGGTTCCGTGCGGCCACCCCCGGCCCTCCAGCAAGAGTCGTTCACGTACCAGGCCCAACCGGCAGGCCCGGGATTGCCGAGGGCAGAACCATCGGCGGCAGCAATAATCGTCATGGTTTCCATCCTGCCAGACCACCCCGACACTCCTTGACCCCAGAAGTGAGCGGGCGTCCGCCCAAAACCCGACATACGTGAGCGAGCGTCCGCCCAAAACCCGACATACGTGAGCGAGCGTCCGCCCAAAACCCGACATACGTGAGCGAGCGACCGCCCAAAACCCGACATACGTGAGCGAGCGTCGTTAAACGGCGACGACGGCCCCACCCGAAGTGGGGACCGCCGTCGTGCGTGTGGCTGGTGAGCTACAGCGGGGCTAGAAGCCGCCCATGCCGCCCATGTCGTCGCCGCCACCCATAGACGGAGCGTTCTTCTCCGGCTTGTCGGCAACAACGGCCTCGGTGGTCAGGAACAGACCAGCGATGGAGGCAGCGTTCTGGAGAGCCGAGCGGGTGACCTTTACGGGGTCGTTGACGCCGGCAGCCAGCAGGTCCTCGTAAACGCCGGTTGCAGCGTTCAGGCCGTGACCCGACGGCAGGCCGCGGACCTTGTCGATAACAACGCCCGGCTCAAGGCCGGCGTTGTAAGCGATCTGCTTGAGCGGAGCGTCGATGGCAACGCGGACGATGTTGGCGCCCGTTGCTTCGTCGCCTTCGAGCTGCAGGTTGGCGAATGCCTTGGCACCGGCCTGGATGAGGGCAACGCCACCACCGGCGACGATGCCTTCTTCAACGGCAGCCTTCGCGTTGCGGACTGCGTCCTCAATGCGGTGCTTGCGCTCCTTGAGCTCTACCTCGGTTGCGGCACCGGCCTTGATGACTGCAACGCCACCGGCCAGCTTGGCCAGGCGCTCCTGCAGCTTCTCGCGGTCGTAGTCGGAATCGGAGTTCTCGATCTCGGCACGGATCTGCGCCACGCGGCCGGCGATGGCGTCGGCGTCGCCGGCACCTTCGACGATGGTGGTCTCGTCCTTGGTGACAACAACCTTGCGGGCGTTGCCGAGCAGTTCGAGGGTTGCGTTCTCGAGGCTGAGGCCGACCTCCGAGGAGATGACCTGGCCACCGGTGAGGATCGCGATGTCGGCGAGCTGTGCCTTGCGGCGGTCACCGAAGCCCGGAGCCTTGACGGCAACGGACTTGAAGGTGCCACGGATCTTGTTGACGATCAGGGTGGCCAGGGCCTCGCCCTCGATGTCTTCGGCGATGATCAGCAGCGGCTTGTTGGACTGCATGACCTTCTCCAGGACCGCAACGAGTTCCTTCACGTTGGAGATCTTGGAGTTGACGATCAGGATGTACGGGTCTTCGAGGACCGTTTCCTGGCGCTCTGCGTCGGTGACGAAGTAAGCGGAGATGTAACCCTTGTCGAAGCGCATGCCTTCGGTGAGCTCAAGCTCCAGGCCGAAGGTGTTGGATTCCTCGACCGTGATGACGCCTTCCTTGCCAACCTTGTCCAGGGCTTCAGCAATGAGGTTACCGATTTCGGTGTCGCCGGCAGAGATGGAAGCCGTGGCTGCGATCTCTTCCTTGGTCTCGATCTCCTTGGCGGAGGCGAGCAGCTCACGGATGACGGCGTCAACAGCCTTCTCGATGCCGCGCTTGAGGGACAGCGGGTCGGCGCCGGCAGCTACGTTGCGCAGGCCTTCCTTGACGAGAGCCTGGGCCAGGACGGTGGCGGTGGTGGTGCCGTCGCCAGCGACGTCGTCCGTCTTCTTGGCAACTTCCTTGACCAGCTCGGCGCCGATCTTCTCGTAAGGATCGTCCAGCTCGATCTCCTTGGCGATGGAAACACCATCGTTGGTGATCGTGGGGGCGCCCCACTTCTTTTCGAGGACGACGTTGCGTCCACGCGGGCCGAGGGTGACCTTGACGGCGTCGGCGAGGATGTTCAGACCCCGCTCGAGACCGCGGCGTGCCTCTTCATCAAATGCAATGATCTTGGCCATAACGGCGGTAGTCCTTTCGGGACAGTCGTTAAGAAGGTGCCTTCACTGCGGTGCCCGCGACGGACGATCCTTCACATTCGGCCTCTGTACGCCGCGTGCTCCGGATCTCACCCCAGCAAGGTTTTCTTTGTTCCCCAGGCACCGCCACCATTTCCATACGGCCGGAGCCGTGAAGGATTAGCAGTCAATGCCTGAGAGTGCTAATCAATAATTAGCACTCACCCGAGGAGAGTGCAAGCAGGAAGAGCCGGAAACTACTCGCCACGCCCAGGGAATTCGCTACGGGCACAAGCCGTCACGGAGTCCGGGAGGCCGTCTCTTTGCCACTGACCCGCGCAGTGTTGTCAGCCCCGTAGGTGAAGACCATGTAATTGGACGAGGTAACGTCCCCGTTGGCGTCGAACCCGATGGTGCCGGACTCGCCGTCGTAATCCGGGAGCTTGGCCCCCTTCAGCACCTCGACGCAGTCCTTGTATGAGGCACAAGACGTACGTTCTTTCGTTGCCGCATCGCCCGACGCCGGACGCACTCCGCCGGACACAGTGGTGAGCCAGGCCGCGATCGAGCCTCCCGCATCGTCGCCCGCCGTTGAGGCGGCAAGCGCCGCGAGGGTGACGGCGTCGTACGTCTCGGCAGCGTAGGTCGTGTCCTTGAGCTTGGGGTCGATGCCCGTCAGCTCGGCTTGGAACTCCGCACTCGGGAAGACGCCCGGAAGAATTCCCCGCGCGCCGTCGAGGCCCCCTGCACCGAGCGCGGTTCCGTATTGGCGGATCGCGCCGTCGCTCAAGATCAGGCTCTTGCCGCTCAGCCCCGCATTCAGGAGCTCAGCCAGGGCGCCTTGGGCGCCATCACGGGCAACCACGACGACGGCGTCCGGCGTGCCGGACTTGATGCCCGCCGCGGCGGGAGCTGCTTTGCCTGCCGCGAATTCCGCATTGGACACGGCGTCCATTCCGAGGCTGCGGGCAGCGTCCATGACCGCTCCCGAGACGCGCGTACCGTAATCCCCGGCTTCGTGGAGGACCGAAATGCGCTTGGCGCCGGCGTCGCGGGCAAGCTTCGCCAGGACGCTGCCCTGTGCGGCATCAGCGGCAGACGTGCGGAAGTAGAAGCCGCCATTCTTGTAGCTGCTCAGCCCCGACGCCGTGTTCGCCGGCGAGATGAGCGGAATCCGGGCGGGAGAGAGCACATCGATCGCGGCGGGCGCATGGCTCGAATCGCTCGGCCCCACGACGACGTCTGCGTGGGCGGACAACAACGCCTTGGCTTGTGCCGCAGTGTCGGCAGAGAAGGCCGCCGCGCCGGCCCCTTGGCTAGCGCCACCGCCTTCACCGGCCGCCGACGCCGGTAGCAAGTCGACGGGACGGCCCTTGTATCCGCCGGCGTCGTTGATTTGTTTGACAGCCAACTTGGCGGCAGCCAGTTCGGACTCGTTGAGGAATGCGGAACCACCGGTATTGTCCAGGATCACGCCGATGCGCAGGACGCCGTCGCCGCTTGGGGTAACGGAGCTCAGTCTGGCGTTGCCGACGGGGCGGAACATCCGGCCACTCCAAGGGCCAAGGCTGCCGAAGCTGCAAGAAGAGAAACTACCCGGGACCGGCGCGCTCCGAGGGCCAGGACAGCCCTGTTGCCGCAACACCCACTAGATAAGCCGCACGCTTTCTGCCTGCGGGCCCTTCTGGCCCTCGCCCAGTTCGAAGTCGACGCGTTGTCCTTCTTCGAGCGCACGGAAGCCATCCATCTGGATGGCGGACCAATGCACAAAGATGTCGTCACCGGACTCATCCACGGTGATGAATCCGTAGCCCTTTTCGGCATTGAACCATTTGACGGTTCCCAAAGCCATGATCCCCACACTTTCAACTAGCAGTGGCCGGCTTCCGGGATCTCCGGGCCAGCTCACAACTACTGTAACCACAGTCACGTTGCCGTAGCGCAACCTTGGGTGCGGGTGGCCGCAATGTTATTGAGGCGTAACCGAGTTGCTATTTGTAACCGGGGCCCAGAACCACAACCACGGGCTGCTGGAACTCCGCGCTGTCCACGAGGTTGGAAATGCCCAGCAATTTGCCGAGGGCTTCGGCATTGCCCTTCTGCGCCGCGCCTTTGTAGAAGACCGACGACGTCTGCTGGGGCATGCCGCCCCAATTTGCGACAGTGGACAACGGCCATCCTCCGCCTTGCACCATGCCGGCCACACGCGCAGCCAGGCCACCGGTGGTGGTGCCGTTGTAGACCGCTACTGCCGCCGTCTTGTCCAATGGCGCCGTCGTGGGGGTCGGCGTCGGCGTGCTGGACGGAGTGTCGCCCGGGCTCGGCTGGGTAGACGGCTGGCTGGATGCCTGCGCAGAGCTGTTCGCCGAAGGTGGCGCCGCGGCGCTTTGCTTGGAAGTGTCAGCGGTGACGACGGCTTGCGGCGTCGTCGACGAGGTGAAGCCAAGCTTCGGAAGGATCAGGAAGGCAACGAGTCCTACAGCAAGTGCGATGCCGCCCAGCAGCAGCACCGGCCACAGGGCCGGCCGGGAAGCAGACGCGACGAGCCTGTGGACACCTTGCCGCGATGAGCTCTGCGGGACACGGTCGAATTCATCCCGGGCAAATTTGGTCATGGTGAAGCCTTGTCCTTGCTGCTTGCTGGCTGGGGGATCAGCGGGTGCTCTATGCGTCGGAACCGAGACGGCGCGCTGTGCGGGCCCTCTGACGTGACATACGTAGTCTACGCAATCTCTTGACCAGCATAGGATCGTGCGCCAATGCTTCCTCGGTGTCTATGAGGGCATTGAGGAGCTGGTAGTAGTGGGTCGCGGAGAGATCGAAGAGTTCCCGGACGGCCTGTTCCTTGGCCCGGCGTACTTCCACCATTGCCGCTCCAGGGCGAGCATCTGCTGTTCACGCTCGCCGAGCGGCGAATCGCTGCGGAGTCCGGCGGACAGGTCTTCGAGCACCAATCCAGTTGCTTCGGACGCCATGGGTTCCCGAGCGGGTTCTGCCACGACACACTCCTTCGACGCATTGACTGAAAAATGTCCCCCGCCCATGGTAACGGGCGAATAACACTGATGTCATTTGCCCCGCCGCCTTGAGGGCCGGCGCTTTCCCCCGGACCGCCAGGACAGGGACAATGGCTGGGTGGCAGGCGAAGAAGCGTTATTTGAGCTTGAATCCGAAGATCACTCCGCCGGGTTCGAGGCACTACCCGGAATGGCCTTGGAAGATCTCATGGCGCCGGACTGGGCGGGCGCGCTCTCCGGCATCGAGGACGAGTTGCGCTCGGTGCTCGCCTTCGTGGCGGCCGAGGCCGGCCGCGGAACGCACGTGCTGCCTGCGGCGTCCAACATACTTCGTGCCTTCCGGCAGCCGCTGGCCGACGTGAAGGTGCTGATCCTGGGCCAGGACCCCTACCCGACGCCGGGACACGCCGTCGGGCTCTCTTTCGCGGTTTCCGGACAAACACGGCCCATCCCCGCAGCCTCTCGAACATCTACCGGGAGATGGAAACCGATCTCGGGCTCCCGCCGCGGGTCCACGGCGATCTTTCGGCCTGGACGGGCCAAGGAGTTCTCCTCCTGAACAGGGTGCTCAGTGTCGCGGCCGGTGCTGCCGGCTCGCACCGGGCAAAGGCTGGGAGGCCATCACGACGGCGGCGGTCACCGCCGTCGCCCGCCGACGCAATGCTGCCGGGCAGCAGAGTCCGCTCGTTGCGATCCTGTGGGGCAAGGACGCTGAAGCCGTACAGCCGCTGCTTGAAGGCGCGCCCGTGATCTCCTCCGCCCATCCCAGCCCGCTCTCCGCGTCGCGGGGCTTCTTCGGCTCTCGCCCGTTCAGCCGCGCCAACGCCCTGCTCCGGATGCAAGGCGCGGATCCCGTCATCTGGGAGCTTCCACCGCTGCCCTAGCTTAGGCTTGCCTACATGACATCTTTGCCCGCCACGTCGTCTGCATCCCGCAATACCCGCCCCCAAGTGAACCTGACTGTGCTGCGCACGGAACAGCTGTCGCCCCACATGGTGCGGATCATTGCTGGTGGACCCGGATTTGCCGGTTATGCGAACAACGGCTTCGTGGACCGATATGTGAAGATCGTGTTCCCGCAGCCCGGCGTCGAGTATGAGTTGCCGCTGGATCTGTGGGCCATCCGCGAGACCATGCCGCGCGAACAATGGCCGTACACCCGCACCTACACCGTCCGTTGGGTGGACGAAGCTGCGCAGGAACTGGCAATCGACTTCGTGGTCCACGGCGACGAAGGCCTTGCAGGCCCATGGGCCCTGGCGGCCCAGCCCGGCGACACACTTGTCTTCACGGGCCCGGCGGCGCCTACAACCCGGCGCCCGACGCCGACTGGTACCTTTTCGCCGGCGACGACGCCGCGCTCCCGGCGATTGCCGCCGCGATCGAATCCCTGCCGGCCGACGCGAAGGGCCTTGCTTTCCTCGAGGTCGATAGCGACGCGGACATCCTTGATATCGCCGCTCCCGAGGGCGTGGAGATGCGCTGGCTCCTTCGCTCCGGAGTCCCGGCCGGATCAAGCTCGATCCTGCTCGATGCCTTGGGCGAAGCCGAGTGGCTGCCCGGACGCGTAGACGTGTTTGCGCACGGTGAACGCGGCTACATGAAGGGCCTGCGCGACATCTTCTTCAAGCAGCGTGGGCTCGAGCGGTCCCAGGTATCGCTTTCCGGATACTGGGCCCAGGGGCGTGTGGAGGACGATTTCCAGGCGGAGAAGAAACTCCCTATCGGGCAGATCTAGCGGCCCTTACCGCTTGGCGGCCCAGCGGACGCGGCTAGCGCCGGCGTACGCGGCGGCGCTCGTTGCTGGCCAGTCCCTTGGTCAGTGGCCGGGCAAGGTTGTCCCCCAGCACGATTCCCGCGGCCACACCCAGCACGATTGCTCCGGCGTTGAGCATGCCTCCCGAACCCACCAGTACATCTGCTTCTTGCACCGTCAATACATACATGGAACGGAATATCTTCAGGCCCGGGAGCAGGATGAGGGCTGCCGGGACGGCGACCACGAGCTGCGGGGCTCCGAGCCTGAGCGCCACCATCCGCGCGAGCAGGCCGATGACCACGGCGGAAATCGCCGGCGAGAGCCGGTCTCCGAAACCAAGGCTGGAAGCCCCCCACAAGACGAAGTAACCCACCAAACCCACTGCCGCCGTCGGGAGCAGAAGTTTGAGCAGGGTCTGTTCGGTGATGCCGATGGCAATCACGGCTACGGCTATCAGGATGGCCTGGCCCCACAATGGATACGCCTCGGGGAATGTTTGCGTGACGTCGATCGCGACGCTGCCGATGAGGTCACCCACAACTACCGCGACGGCGATGCCCGCAACGATCGCGCCGAAGGTCAGGATCGTGGACAGGAATCGTCCGGCCGCAGTCACGGGGAATCCGTTGATGGCGTCTTGCACGGAAGAGACGAGCCGCCCGGTTGGCAACAGCAGGAGAATGCCGCCCGCCACGACGATGGACGGCGGGATGTCCGCCCCGGTCCAGTGGAGCATGAGCGCGATGAACGTGACCAGGAAGGAGCAGGCCGCTGTCACGAAGAAGTCGGGCGTGCGCCACTTGCCCAATTGCCGGGCCACGAGATTGACAAGCATGTTGGAGACGAAAGCCAGGGCGGAAGCGCCAAGTCCCCGCCCAGGACTCCGACGAAGACAGCAGAGAAGACGCCGAACGCCATGGTGACCATCCACCGTGGGAAGGGCTTGCTGCTGCGGATAATGTCATCCAGCCGGTTCACCGCTTCCGACCTGCCTACACCGCCAGCCACGATATCCGTGACGAGTTGGTGCACCTGGGCCAGGCCTGCGTAGTTGTTGGTCCAGGAGCGAACAACCCGGAGCAGTGTGATGGGGGTCTGGTCCTTGGGCGCATAGTTGAGCGCGACCGACTGGTTGGTGATGTCCACTTCGATGTTCTTCAAGCCGAGCGCAGCCGTGACCGCGATGATGCTGGTCTCCACTTCCAGGGCACCTGCCCCGTAGCGGAACATCGTTTCGGCCATATGCAGGGCGAAGTCGATGGTCTTGCGGGCCGAAGCGTCAACACCGCCCACATGGATGATGGGGTTGGCGTAGGGACTACCCGCCAGGCGGTCGACGATGCTCATGGGGCAGTGGGAGGGTTCTCCCCCTGCACCAGCCTGCGAAGCATGCGCTTGGCGTTGACATTCTGGCGCACCTGGGATGGCTTGAGCGGCTGCGTCTTGGGCAAGCCATCCGTGTTGGGCCTGTTGTCGGGGCGGTCAGTCACGCGGGTGTTCCTCCAAAGGGCGTGGTTCCTCCATATACGGGGTAGTGCAACATGCGGTAGGCGGGGTGGCGCTGCGAGCCTTCTGGAACTGCTGGCCTAGTAGAACTGTTGACCCGTGCGACGGGTGTAGATCTGCCGTGCGATACGTTCGCCCGCAGCAGTCCAGAGCTTGTACTTCAGCGGGCTGATGACTTGGTCATAGCAGCCGACGAAGTCGGTGACGGTCTTGCTGAAGCTGGTCTTGAACAGGCCAAGTCCGTGGAACGGGTGCGAGGTGTCTTTGAGCCGGTCCGCGGGCGGAGTGCCGCAGAAATCGTACTCCGTGCAACCCAGTTCCTTGACCTGGTTGATGGCCGTCCACTGGACCAAGTGCGAATCGCCGTACTGCGCGCGCTTCTGCAGCGATCCGCCGTCCTTGTAGGTGCCTTTCCGGCCATAGTTGATGACGAAGGCTCCGACCGATGGCACACCGTTTTCAAAGACAAAGAGGAGCCTGCCCTGGCCACGCTCGATGAAGTTGGTCCAGAACTGGCGATAGTACCCGAATTCACGGACCCGCACTTGGGACTTCGCCTCAACCGTGTTAGTCATCAGCGCATACATCGAACGGAAGTTCTCTTCCGTGGGTTCCATGGTGTGCACTTCAACGCCTTCGCGGATGGCCCGGCGAACGGCGTTGCGGCCGCGGGAATGCAGGTTGCGCAGCAACTGGTTCTCCTCGGGAGAGATGTCCAGCAGGGCTGTGGAGTCGTTCGGCTGCAGGTTGGGGTCTTGACCACTCCGGTGGCCTCGATCGCGTCCCGGGCTTCGCCACTGAGGACAATGTCCGGCTCCATCTTAACGGCGAAAACCCCGAGCTTGTCCCGCTTCACGAATTCCCGGTTTGCCTTGATGATCCCCGGAATGTCCTCGACGCCGGCAACGTCGGGGCCCTTGATGAGGTACCAGAGCTTGCCGAGCAGTGGAAAGCTCTTCTCCAGGACCAGGTTGTAGCTGCTGTAGTCCGCGGTCTCGTAGACGAGATGCAAGGGCTTCCAGCCAAAGTGTTGCTTCACGTCCGCGAAGGCCTCGGATTGGAGGAGGTTGCCGCCGTTGGGGTTGGCCGTGACGTGTTTGTCCCAGTGTTCGATTTCCTCGGCGGTGGCAAAGCGTGCGGTAAATTCTCGCAAGGGGGCCGTGTCCAATCAGTTGCGTACGTGAGGCAGCAGGCACCGGTGTGCGGCGCAGGCGTTCAGCTCCAAGTCTATCGGCCCCCACAGCAAGCTACTGCGTGGTCCGTCACCAACGCCTTGGGCTGGGTCCCTTCGATTTCTCCTCCTGGCCTTCCAGTACCCAGCGCCTTGGGTATCGGGATGCGGGCGTCAGCACTCCACGACGTTGACGGCGAGGCCGCCCATGGCGGTTTCCTTGTATTTGGAGGACATGTCCTTGCCGGTCTCGCGCATGGTCACGATGACCTCGTCCAGGGAGACGCGGTGGGTGCCGTCGCCCCAGAGCGCCATCTTCGCCGCGTTGATGGCCTTCGCCGCTGCGATCGCGTTGCGTTCGATGCACGGGATCTGCACGAGTCCGCCGATCGGGTCGCAGGTTAGTCCGAGGTTGTGTTCCATTGCGATCTCGGCAGCGTTTTCCACCTGTCCCGGGGAGCCGCCCATGACTTCGGCCAATCCGGCGGCGGCCATCGAGGAAGCGGAGCCGACCTCGCCCTGGCAGCCCACTTCGGCGCCGGAGATCGAGGCCTGCTCCTTGTAGAGCACCCCGACGGCGCCCGCGGCGAGCAGGAACTTCACCACGACGTCGTCGCGGTCCTGTTGCGTGGCCTTGTCCATGCCGGGGGCGAAATGCAGGGCGTAGTACAGCACGGCAGGAATGATCCCGGCGGCGCCGTTGGTGGGCGCGGTGACCACGCGGCCGCCCGAGGCGTTTTCCTCGTTCACGGCCAACGCGATCAGGTTCACCCATTCCTGCCAGTACTTCGGATCCCGGTAGTCAGGATCCTGGTCTTTGGTTTCCTTCAGGAGACGCTCGTGCCAGTCCGGGGCCCGACGGCGGACCTTCAGTCCGCCGGGCAGCACGCCTTCGCGCTTGAGGGACGTTTCAACACAGGCCTCCATGACGGACCAGATGTGCAGCAGGCCTTCGCGGATTTCCTCTTCGGTGCGGGAGGCGCGTTCGTTGATGAACATGATGTCCGAGATGCCAAGCCCCTTGGAGGAGCAACGGCCCATGAGTTCGGCGGCAGTGCGGAAGGGCAGCGGGAGTTCCTTCTTGGACTCCTCCAGTTCCTTCTGGGCCGCGTCCTCTTCACCCTCCCGGACGATGAAACCACCGCCCACGGAAAAGAACGTGGCCTCGTGCAGCACCTCGCCGTCGGCGTCGGACACGGAGAACTTCATCCCGTTCGTATGCCGGGGAAGAACCGTGAGCGGGTGCAGGATCATGTCCGCTTCCCCGTACGGCAGCGACACCCCCGATTCGGGATCGACAGCGCCGCAAAGGCTCAGCAGACCGGTCTCCGCGATCGACGCGAGCCGTTCCTCCACTTCCTCGGGGAGGATCTCCTCGGGGTGGTAACCCTCCAGGCCCAGCAGCACCGCAGTCATGGTGCCGTGCCCCCGGCCGTGGCAGCCAAGGAACCATACAGATCAACGCGCAGCGACGCCACCCGTTCCAGGGCACCGGAATCCTTCAGCTCACCCGCAAAGACCGCAGCAGCCCGCATCGGCCCCACGGTATGCGAACTCGAAGGACCAATCCCAATAGAGAAAAGATCGAAGACGCCAACAGCCATTGTCGGATTCCTTAGTTAGTTGTGGTCGGGTTGGGGCGGGTGAGCGGATTCCGCGGAGAAGGTGAGGGACGGAGCCCCTTCGGGTCCGACCTCCGGCAGCATGCGTCTAAGGGAGCATCACGTCCGCTCAGCGGGCGTCTATGCGACCGAGCATGCCGAGGAGGCCGAACCCGACGGGCCAAGGTGACCAAAAACCCGTCCGACCGGAACCCGACGGGCCAAGGCGACCAAAGACGGTCAGCCTAGGTTCGCGACGCCCGGGTAGAGCGGGTGCGCGGCGGCGAGTGCCTCCACGCGGTGACGCAGGCCGGAGAGGTCCGCGCCGGCGTCGGCGATCAGTGCCTCGGCGATGATGTCCGCAACTTCACGGAACGCCGCTTCACCGAAACCGCGTGTTGCCAATGCCGGGTGCCGATCCGCAGACCGGAGGTCACCATCGGCGGGCGCGGGTCGAACGGAACCGCGTTGCGGTTGACGGTGATATCGATCGCGGCGAGGCGGTCCTCGGCCTGCTGGCCGTCGAGCTCGCAGTTGCGCAGGTCCACGAGCACCAGGTGCACGTCCGTGCCGCCGGAAATCACGGAGATCCCCTTGGCCGTGACGTCGGGCTGGACGAGGCGCTCGGCCAGGATCCGGGCACCGGCCAGCACACGTTCCTGGCGTTCCTTGAACTCTTCCGAACCGGCGATCTTGAAGGCCACGGCCTTGCCGGCGATCACGTGCTCCAACGGGCCGCCCTGCTGGCCCGGGAAGACCGCGGAGTTGATCTTCTTGGCGATGTCGGCGTCGTTGCTCAGGATGATGCCGCCGCGCGGACCGGCGAGGGTCTTGTGCGTCGTCGACGTCGTGACGTGCGCGTGCGGGACTGGGGACGGGTGCAGGCCGGCGGCCACGAGGCCGGCGAAGTGCGCCATGTCCACCATGAGGTAGGCGCCCACCAGGTCCGCGATGCGGCGGAACTCGGCGAAGTCCAGCTGGCGGGCATAGGCGGACCAGCCGGCCACGATCAACGCCGGCTTGTGCTCGAGCGCCAGGCGCTCCACCTCGGCCATGTCGATCCGGTGGTCCTCTTCGCGGACCTGGTACGGGATCACGTTGTACAGGCGGCCGGAGAAGTTGATCCGCATGCCGTGCGTCAGGTGCCCGCCATGGGCCAGGTTCAGGCCCATGATGGTGTCGCCCGGCTTGATGAGGGCGTGCATCACCGAGGCGTTGGCCTGGGCACCGGAGTGCGGCTGCACGTTCGCGTACTCTGCGCCGAAGAGGGCCTTCACGCGGTCGATCGCAAGCTGCTCGATGACGTCCACGTGCTCGCAGCCACCGTAGTAGCGCTTGCCCGGGTAGCCCTCGGCATACTTGTTGGTCAGGACCGAGCCCTGCGCCTGCATGACAGCCACGGCGGTGTGGTTCTCGGACGCGATCATTTCCAGGCCCGAACGCTGACGGTTCAGCTCATCGTCGATCTTCGCCGCGATCTCCGGATCCAGCTCGGACAACACGGTGTCCAGGGACGGCGAAACTACCTGCTCGAACAGGGTGTTATCGGTACCTGCGGCCCGGTTGCGGCGCTCACAGCTCGCCACCGTTCTTGGAAGCGTATTCCTCCGCGGAAAGCAGCGGACCGTCGGACTCGGCGGCCACCTTGAAGAGCCACCCCGCACCATACGGATCGTTGTTGATCAGTGCGGGATCGTCGACGACGGCGGAGTTCACTTCCGTGACCTCGCCGTCACCGGGGAGTACAGGTCCGAGACGGACTTGGTGGACTCAACCTCGCCGCAGGTCTCCCCCGCAGTCACAGCGGCACCGACCTCGGGCAAGTCAACGTACACAATGTCGCCGAGGGCGTCGGTGGCCACGGCGGAAATGCCGACAGACACAAGGTTGCCGGCTTCGCGGCAACCCACTCGTGCTCGTCGGAGTACTGGAGTTCAGGTGCAACTTTTGCCATGTTTTTTCCTTTGCGTTGGTCTAAATCTAATTGTGGTCGGGTTGGGTGGCGGGTGACGGAATTCCTCGGCGTGCTCGCTCGTTCCTCGCTTAGACGCACGCTGCCGGAATCCCGTCACCCGCCGTCCGCCAGTTCAGTTTTCGGGGCCAACAGTTCCGGAAAAGAACGCTGGCCCTTTCGGGATTAGTAGGTGACCCGTGGTTCCAGTAGGCCGATTCAGTTCCAGTGGGCCAACCTGCGGGAGGTAGCCCACCTTCCAAAAACCTAGGGCGATCGAACGCGACAGGTGCAGGTTCGCAACAGAGGCACCAAGGGTGAGCCGAGGTCCATACCGTTCGCCCTTCTGTTCGATAACCACCCATCAGTTCGATAACCAAAGGTGACGAGGACGGCCCCATCGGGACCGGCATCCGGCAGCGGGCGTCTAAGGGAGCGTCACGTCCGCTCAGCGGGCGTCTTTCGCGACCGAGCCCGCAGAGGATGTCGGACCCGACGGGCCTAAGGCGAGACGGCTTACTTAACCCGCTTATAGAACGGCAAGGCGACAACCTCAAACGGCTCGGACTTGCCGCGCAAGTCCACGTCCAGGGCCGTGCCGGTTCGGCGTGTTCGACGTCGACATAGGCCAACGCTACGGGGTAGCCGAGGGTGGGGCTGGGCTGGCCGGAGGTGACTTCGCCGACAACTGCGCCGTCCTTGAGGACCGGGTAATGGCTGCGGCCGGCGCGGCGGCCCAAGCCTTGAGGCCAACCAGCTTGCGGCCGCTGGTGGAACCGGCGCCCTCAGCCTTCAGGGCTTCCAGGGCAGCGCGGCCTACGAAGTCGCTTTCCTTGGCGAGCGAGACAACAGGGCCCAGGCCTGCCGAGAAGGGGTTGCCTTCGCGGGAGAGCTCGTTGCCGTAGAGCGGCATGCCCGCCTCGAGGCGCAGGGAGTCGCGTGAGGCCAGGCCGGCGGGGATCAGCTCGCCGTCCTCGGCAACGTCCGCGATTGCTTGCCACAGGGCGGCAGCGGCGTCGTTGTCCACGAAGATTTCGAAGCCGTCCTCGCCCGTGTAACCGGTGCGGGCGAGCAGCAGATCCGTGGTGTTCCCGGCAAAGGTGAAGGGCACCTCAACGGCGGCGTAGTACTTGAGCCCGGTGACGAGGGAGTGCTGTTCGGCCGGACCAAGCGGAGGAGGATTGCCTCCGCTTTGGGACCCTGGACGGCGATCAGCGAGGTTGCCGCGGAGGCGTCCTCGACGACGACGTCGAAGTTGGCTGCCCGCTGCGCCAGCGCCTCGGCGACAACCTTGGCGTTGCCGGCGTTCGGAACCACCAGGAACTTGGCATCGCCGCGGCGGTACGTGATGAGGTCGTCGATGATGCCGCCGTCTTCCTGGCAGATCAGCGAGTACTTGGCCTTGCCAACCGACATGGCGGAGATCTTGCCCACCAAGGCGTAGTCCAGGAAAGCCGCGGCTTCCGGACCGGTGACCCAGACTTCGCCCATGTGGGAAAGGTCGAACAAGCCGGCGGCGTTACGTACTGCGTGGTGTTCGGCCAGTTCGGAGGAGTATTTCAGGGGCATCTGCCAGCCACCGAAATCGGTGAAGGAAGCGCCGAGCTTCTTGTGCTCTTCGTAGAGCGCAGTGTAGTTCTCAGTCATCGTGAGGAGTCCTTTAGTTCTCGAAGGCTTCGATCGGCGGGCAGGAGCAGACCAGGTTGCGGTCGCCTGCGGCGCCGTCGATGCGGCCGACGGGCGGGAAGTACTTGTCCTGCTTGAGGTGGTGGACCGGGAAGACGGCCTGCTCGCGGGAGTACTCACGGTTCCAGTCCGAGGAGACGACGGCGGCCGCGGTGTGCGGTGCGTGGCGCAGCGGGCTGTTCTCCACCGTGAAGTCGCCGTGGGCAACCTGGTCGATTTCCTTGCGGATGGTGATCATGGCTTCGATGAAGCGGTCGATCTCCCCGAGGTCCTCGGATTCGGTGGGCTCCACCATCAGGGTGCCCGCGACCGGGAACGCCAGGGTGGGAGCGTGGAAACCGTAGTCGATGAGGCGCTTGGCAACATCCTCGGCGGTGACGCCGGTCTTGGCCGTCAGTTCGCGCAGGTCAAGGATGCACTCGTGGGCCACGAGTCCGCCTTCACCGGTGTAGAGGACCGGGAAGTACTCGTTCAGGCGCGAGGCGATGTAGTTCGCAGCGAGCAGCGCGGACTTCGTGGCCTCGGTGAGGCCTTCGCCGCCCATGAGCTTCACGTAGGCCCAGGAAATCGGCAACACACCCGCGGAGCCGTAACGCGAAGCGGAAATCGCAACGCCATGACCGTCCTCATGCGCTGCCTTGTTGGCATCGCCCGGCATGAAGGGTGCGAGGTGTGCCTTGGCCGCGACCGGGCCGACGCCGGGTCCGCCGCCGCCGTGCGGGATGCAGAAGGTCTTGTGCAGGTTCAGGTGGGAGACGTCGCCGCCGAATTTGCCCGGCTGGGCCAGGCCAACCAGGGCGTTCAGGTTCGCGCCGTCAACGTACACCTGGCCGCCGGCCGCGTGCACCGAGTCGCAGATTTCGCGGACGTCGGCGTCGTACACTCCGTGCGTGGACGGGTAGGTGATCATGATGGCCGAAAGGACATCCTTGTTAGCGTCGATCTTGGCCTGCAGGTCCGCGTGGTCGATCGTGCCATCGGCAGCCGTGGCCACCACGACCACTTTCATGCCGGCCAGCACCGCCGAGGCTGCGTTGGTGCCGTGTGCCGAAGCCGGGATGAGGCAGACGTTGCGCTGCAGGTCCCCGCGGGAGTGGTGGTAGCCGCGGATGGCCAGCAGGCCCGCGAGCTCGCCCTGGGAACCGGCGTTGGGCTGGATGGAGACCTGGTCGTAACCGGTGATCTCCGTCAGGTCAGCTTCCAGATCTTCGATCAGTTCGCGCCAGCCATCGGTCTGGGAATCCGGGGCGAAGGGGTGGATCGAGGCGAATTCCGGCCAGGAGATGGCTTCCATCTCGGCGGTGGCGTTCAGCTTCATGGTGCACGAACCCAGCGGGATCATGGTGCGGTCCAGCGCCAGGTCACGGTCCGACAGCTTGCGGATGTAGCGCAGCAGCTGGGTCTCGGATCGGTGCGTGTTGAACACCGGGTGCTGCAGGAAGTCCGAAGAACGCTCGACGGCGGCCTCCAGCGCGAAACCCTCACCGGACTCAAGTAGCTCAGCACCAAACACCGCGACGACACCAAAAGCATCAAGGACGCCGCCGACAATTTCCTTCGTAGTGGTCTCGTCAACGGAGACACCAACAGTGTCGGCGTCGATGCCGCGCAGGTTTATGCCCTTGGCCTCGGCGGCTGCAACGATCTCGGCAGCCTTGCCCGGGACCCGGACGGTGACGGTGTCGAAGAAGCTGCCGTGCAGGACCTCAAGGCCCGCGGCCTTGAGGGACGCTGCCAGGGTGCGGGCGTGGTTGTGGGCGGTCTCGGCAATCGCCTTCAGGCCGTCGGGCCGTGGTAGACGGCGTACATCGAGGACACGATGGCCAACAGTGCCTGCGCGGTGCAGATGTTGGACGTCGCCTTCTCGCGGCGGATGTGCTGCTCACGGGTCTGCAGCGCCAGGCGGTAGGCGGGAGTGCCGGCGTCGTCCTTGGAAACGCCCACCAAGCGGCCCGGCATGGAACGCTCGAGGCCCTTCTGGACCGCCATGTACGCGGCGTGCGGGCCGCCGAAGAACAGCGGCACGCCGAAGCGCTGGGTGGAGCCGACCGCGATGTCGGCACCCTGCTCGCCCGGAGGCGTGATCAGGGTCAGGGCCAGGAGGTCCGCGGCGACGGTAACCAGGGCGCCGCGTTCCTTGGCGGCGGCAATCACGGCGGAGTGGTCGAACACCCGGCCCGAAACGCCCGGCTGCTGCAGCACGATGCCGTTGATGTCGCCCTCGGGCAGGCCCCGGGACAGGTCAGCGATCTCCACCTCAAAGCCCAGCGCCTCGGCGCGGCCCTTCACGATGGCAATCGTCTGCGGGAGGCAATCGGCGTCGAGCACGGTCTTGCCGTCGTGGGCGGTCTTGTTCTTGTTGGCGCGTCGCATCATGAGGACCGCTTCGGCGACGGCGGTGGCTTCGTCCAGGAGGGAAGCGTTGGCGATGGGCAGGCCCACGAGGTCCTGGACCATGGTCTGGAAGTTCAGCAGCGCCTCGAGGCGGCCCTGGGAAATTTCCGGCTGGTACGGGGTGTACGCCGTGTACCAGGCCGGGGATTCGAGGATGTTGCGGCGGATCACCGGCGGAGTGACAGTGTCGTAATAGCCCTGGCCGATCATCTGCACGGCCGTCTTGTTCTTGGCCGCCAGCTTGCGCAGCTCGGCCAGGACCTCGACCTCGCTGAGGGCGTTCTGGAGCGTCAATGCGACATCCTGGCGAATGTCATTGGGAACCGCGGTGTCTACGAGCGAATCGACACTGTCGTAGCCAACAGACTTGAGCATGATGTCAATGTCGGCCTGGCGCCGGGCGCCGATATGCCGGTCAACGAACGTAGTGGAGGTTGAACTAACCGTCACGAAGGAACTCCATTAATAAGGCGGCGTGGGTACGCCACAGCTAATCGGGTTCCTCCCCGCTCTGTATTGGACCTGAGAGTTTCCGCGAAACCGTGCTTGTGGCACTGTTCCGCTTGCACCGTCGGTGAGCACGCGTCAGCGCGCTGCTTTCCAGAGTTGCCTTGCCGCGGCGGTGCGTGGGCCTGAGAGATTCCTGGGGAGGATTTGCTCCTACGGCGCCTGCATCACATGCCTGCAGGACTCTCCCGCCGCAGATCAAAGGCGTATTCAGTTGTATGAATCGGATTGTGGTTGCCGGTGACGGCTGCCACAACTCCCAATTGTCCTATGGACTGCCCGCGTCCGCAAATATGGTCACCGACCCCGCCCGCTTTCCCAACTGACTCGCACTAGATGTCGTTTTGGAGCCTCTAAACGACAACAACTGCGAGCCAGTTGGGCCGCGCCATTAGTCACGGAGGCGGTCGACGGCGGCCAGCAGCGCACCGACGTCGGCGCTCCTCGCGCTGGCCTTGACTTCCGTATCGCCGGCACCGCCTTCGAGCATTGCGTTGAAGTAAAGTCCATCGCCCATGTACCGGACAGCTTTGGCCATCTCGGGCCCCACTTCCTCCGCGAGCACATCGAGCCATTGTTGCTGGATCCCCGCGAAGCGCCTTCGGGTTTCTTCATGGGCTACTTCCGCGAGCCGCGTGGCTGCCACGAACACCCGGTCCAAGGGGGTGTCCGCCCACAGGGAAGACTTGATGAAGAACGCGGCGCACCTTCGGGGCCGCCTTCATTGCCGCGATGTCCAGCGCAGCCAGCCCGTCCATGCGTTCGAGCAAGGAGCTGATCATGGCTTCTTTGTTGGGGAAATGGTAGAGCAAACCGCCCTTGGAAACGCCGGCGCGCTTGGCGACGGCATCCAGGGTGGCAGCCCGCTCCCCTACCTCGATCAGCAGGGCTTCAAAGGCATCCAGGACAGCGTCCCGGGCAATAGGTTTTCGCGGCATGGTGTCCATCATCCCTTAGTTCGATGCGGCAGGTCGTTGAGTCAGATTGAAACTATACCGTCCAGACGGTACAGTTATCTTCATGTTCACGCCGTCCACTACCCAGCACCCCCGTACCTCTTCGATCCAATCCGCCCCGTGGCGCGATTGGGCTGCCTTGGCACTCCTGATGTTCCCGGTGCTGCTGGTGGCTGTGGACAATACGGCGCTGACGTTTGCCCTGCCGGAAATCGCCCGGTCGCTGGAAGTCGGGGCGTGCAGCTGCTGTGGGTCGTGGATGCCTATCCGCTGGTGCTCGCAGCGCTTTTGGTGTCCATGGGAAACCTGGGAGACAGGATCGGCCGCCGCCGCTTGCTGTTGATCGGCAGCACAGGCTTCGCCGCGGTTTCCGCGGCCACCGCGTTCGCGCCGTCGGCTGAGTGGCTCATTGCCGGACGCGCCAGCATGGGCATCTTCGGAGCCATGCTCATGCCGTCCACGCTGTCCTTGATCCGCAACATCTTCCCGGACCCGAACCGCCGCCGGCTCGCCGTGGCCGTGTGGGCAGCGGGATTCTCCGGCGGCGCCGCGCTCGGGCCGATCTTCGGTGGTTGGCTCGTGGAGCATTTCTGGTGGGGAGCCGTGTTCCTGGTTGCCGTACCACTTTTGCTGCCGCTGCTCGCCTTCGGCCCTTCCTCATCCCCGAGTCCAAGGACCGCAATCCGGGAAAGCCCGACCTTCCCAGCGTCGTGCTCTCCATCTTCACCATGGCCCCGGTGGTTTATGGCATCAAGGAGGCCGCCGTGCACGGTTTTGGCCCCGGACCCGCGGCCTTCATGGCGTTCGGCCTGGCCATGGGAATTGTCTTCGTCCGCAGGCAGCGCTCATTGGCATCGCCTATGTTGGACGTTCGGCTTTTCCGGAACAAGGTCTTCAGCACGGCCATCACGGCCAACGTCTTGTCCTTGTTCTCCATGACCGGCTTCATCTACTTCTTCGCGCAGCACTTGCAGCTCGTGGAAGGCCAATCCCCCATGCAGGCGGGGATCGCGATGGTTCCGGCCCTGCTTGCCACCATCGTGGCGGGCCTGGTGGTGGTTCCGCTGGTCAAGCGGATCCGCCCGGGCCTGGTGGTGGCATCGGGCCTGGCACTGAGCGCAGTGGGATACCTGGTGGCCGCCCTGGGCAACCACAGCCAGGGGCCAGGGTACCTTTTGACGGCACTCCTGCTGCTGGCCATCGGGGTCGGCTCAGCGGAGACCATCTCCAATGACCTGATCCTCGGCGCGGTTCCCGCCGATAAAGCGGGTGCTGCATCGGCGATCTCCGAAACGGGTTACGAACTCGGATCATTGCTGGGCACAGCCGTGCTTGGCTCCATCCTGACCGCGTCCTACCAACACCACTTGTTGCTTCCTGGCGAATTGTCCGGCCACGCGGGCGAACGCTCGAGGGAGACGCTCGCCGGAGCCGTGGACGCGGCGGCCACGCTGCCCCAACCATTGGGCGATGCCCTCACCGCGGCGGCACGTGCCGCCTTTGAATCGGGGTCCACATCACAGCGGCGATCGGGCTCGTCCTGATGGCGGGAGCGGCAGTCCTTGCCGCCGTCGTGCTCCGCCGCGTGCCGACCGCAAAGTAGGCGGAGGCTAGACGGCCCGGTTCAACGCAGCATCAGGCGAGCTGAAACTCCGGGTGATTCCGCCCAGGGTGGCGGTGGCGAGGGTGGAGAGGTAGTCGTGCCGGCGTCGGGCGGTAATGCGCGATTGGGGCTCGAAGGATTGCCCGGGATCGTCCGCGTAATGCGCGGACAGCCCGTCGCGCATGAGGCGGATACCCTCGGCGCGCTGTTGGGAGACCGCGGCGTGGGTGGACCCGAGTTCCTCGGCGAGTTCCTTGACGGTCCGCCCGCCGAAGTAGATCTCCTCGACGACGTAACGCATCTTCTCCGGCAGGGCCTCGACGGCGGCGCGAAGGTACTTGAGTCGCTCATCAGCAAGGACCGAATGCTCCGGGGAGATGGTCTCGGCCGCGACGGTGTCCACGACGACGTCGTCCAGCGGCGACAGGGTCCGCGCGGCATCGGCCAGGGCGGCTTCCACCACGCTTCGTTCGACACCCAGGGCCGATGCGGTCTCGGCGACCGAAGGCGTGCGGCCAAGGACCCGGAGAGCGTCTCCTGGACCGACATGGTTTCCTTGATGCGTTTCCGCGCTGACCGGGTGGCCCAGTCGCTGGCCCGCATCTCGTCCGCGAAGGCTCCGACGATCCGGCGGCGCGCAAACGCGCCGAAGGGGACTCCGAGGTTCGGATCGAAGGAATCGGCAGACGTTATCAACGCCACGGACCCCACCGACGCGAAATCGTCGCGCGACAAATGAGAAGCTCTCGCGCAGAGCTCCGACACCAAATAGCCAACGAGCGGCAAGTGCTGCAGCACCAACTCGTTGCGTTCTTCGCGATTCAAAATTAGTCCCCCATGAGACCTGTTTATTGAGTTGCCAAGCCTGGTTCCAGGAGCTTCATGGGCAAGCTGCTGAGACGGTGCAACGTGCCGAAGATTACATGGAACAGACATGTATTCAGTGAACATACCATCTGGAAAATAACAATGCGTGTACGCTCATGAAAAAGATAGAAAAACAGGACTCGGAACCATGTTCCGAGTCCAAACCGGGGAATGGGGAACCGTGGGGGCGGATGAGCTTTCGGCGACGCTGTGGCGTGAGCGGAGACAGCTGGAACTGCTGTTGTACCGGCTTGAAACACAGCTGCTGCACGTTCGGGCAGGCAACTGGCATTGGTTGAAGTTCGCTGCCGCTGACGTGGAAAAGGTCCTGGAAAACCTTCGTTTCGACACGCTTGCCCGGAACATCGAATCGTCGGCCGTGGCTATTGAATGGCGGCTGTCGGCCAACGCCACGCTGCCGATGATCGCTTCAGTGGCCCCGCCCGGAGTCTGGCCGGAACTGCTGCAAGAACACCACCGTGAGCTGGTCCAGGTGCTCAAGCAAGTCGAAACAACCGCGGCGGCCAACGTCGAGGCTCTCCAGATGGGGCTGCAAGGGGCCGGGAACCCGCCGCTTGGCTCCGTTCAGCCCGGCGACGCAGCCCCGGCAGCGCCGGGAGCGGTCGCGTGTGCGGACACGGTGGATGACGTGATGCTGCTTGCGGAAAACGCCAATATCGAACGGGCCCTGGCCGTGACCAGGGATTGCTCGCTGCCGCTCCTCAGGGAGTTCCTGGGGCTGGAGTAGTACCCGGCCTAGTCCTTGCCTGGTTTCCGGACAGGCGGACGCAGCCCGGCGACGAGCTCCTCGGCTTCGGGCCGGCCTGGGCAGCGGCGAGGTTGGCAGCGGCGATCGCCTCGACCACTTCGCGACGCTGGATGGACACCCCTCGGGGTGCCTCGATCCCGATCCGCACGCCGTCGCCGCGGCCTTCCATGACGGTGATGACAATGTCCTCACCAATCATGATCTGTTCGCCCGGCTTGCGTGTCAGTACCAGCATGCTCTCAATCTACCTTTCCGAGCACGGCAACGCGGGCGGGCTTGCCGTCCACCCACCCGATGGGGAGACCCAGCCCGTTGACCGTCTCGGGACTTCCAGTCTCCGACGCGCCGAAAACAGCAAGGGCGTCAAGCGTGACTCCCTCGGCGGCAAGGGCTGCGGAGAGCGCCCGGACCCAGGCCGCCGTGTCTTCAGCCTTCCGCCCGGCGTCAACAACCAGCCACAACTGGTCTGCGGCGAGCGCCGCGATGTCCGCCGCATGCGTCACGGTTTCGCCCTGCCGGCCGAGACCGTACGCCACCAGCACGGTTTGGCCGGTGAGCACCGCTTGGGCGCGCGCCGCCGTCGCGCCCTGGCGCCCCGCCACGTGGAGGTGCCCGAAAGCTGTCAACGCTCCGGCTGTCCGGACGTCGGAACCGCCCTCGGCGATGGACACTTCCAGCGCTGGTCCCAAGGCGTCGTCGCCGAGGCCAAGCAGGATGATCAGGTTGCCGCTGCCGGTAAGCGGCACGGGTACGGCCACAGGAACGCCGTGCCCGACGGCGTCCGCCGGCAACGCGGTCAGCAACCCTTGCGGTCCGGAAACCGGCGCCTGGAACTCCTTTCCTAACTGCTCCAACATCCCGGCAAAATCCGGGAGGCTGTTGAAACGGCTGCCTCGGGCCGGTGCAGGTCCATCTCGGCCGCGTCGGCTTGCTCCAGGAGCGCAGCGATCGCGGGCCCTGCAACGCATGCGCCTCCTCGCCCGCGAGGGCCTCCCCGCCCGCAGGGCCCTCCCAACTAACTCGCAGTTGTTGTCGTTCTGGGCCGTCAGAACGACAACTATTGCTAGCTAGTTGGGATGAACCCGCTGCCGGAACTTCGATCGTGGCCTCGTAGCGATTCGCCGCGAAGAGCCCTGCGATTCCGGGGTTGGTGACCTTCTCGGCGGCGACGATCCGAGCCCCGGGCCCGTACTGCTGCTCGGCTTTTTCGCGGATGGCGTCCAGGGATGCGCCCTTAAGCTTGTATTGCTTCGGCATGGCGGACCACCCCCACGGTTTCGATCTGGATGTTTGCGGACGTCACTTCGCGGTAGGACAACACGGGAACACCGCCGTCGGGAGCTGCCACGAGCCGCCGGACGGCGGGCCGCAGCGCCGGGCGCACACCAGGACAGCTTGCCGTCCGGCATTTGCCGCGGCCTCCACCGAAGACTGCACAGAGGCCAGGACGGCATCCAGCCGGGCTTGGCTCATCACGATCTGGGTACCCCCTTCGGCCGGACGCATGTCCTCAAGCATGGACTGCTCCAGAAGCGGATCGATCATGATCACGTTAAGCACCGTGCCGTCCAGGAACTTGGCCGCGAGCGCCGGGCCGAGGGATTGCCGGGCGGTTTCGACCAAGGCCTCGGGCTCGGTGGAAACCTTGGCACGCAGCGCAAGTGCCTCGTAAATGCGCGGTAGATCGTTGATGGGACCTGTTCTTCGAGGAGGCCCTGCAGCACCCGCTGCACTTCCGCCAGGGACATCAGCCCCGGAATAAGCTCCTCGACGGCGGCCGGGCTCTGCTTGCGCACGCCTTCCGTCAGCACCCTGACGTCCTCGCGGGTCAGGAGCCTTGCGGCGTTGGCGGACACGATCGACGACAAATGGGTCACCAGCACGGAAACCCGGTCGATCACCGTTGCTCCGGTCATTTCCGCGCTGTGGCGCATCTCGCTGGGAATCCACTTGCCGGCCAGCCCGAAGACAGGTTCCACGGTGGAGGTACCCGGCAAGGCGTCAAGGTAATCGCCGAGGGCCAGCAACTTGCCCGACGGCGCCGTGCCGCGTCCGGCTTCCACTCCGGCAATGCGGATGGCATAGGTGGACGGCGGCAGCTCGACGTTGTCGCGCGTGCGGACGGGTGGAATCACGATCCCCAACTCCATGGCGATCTTGTGGCGCAAGGAACGGACGCGGGCCAGGAGGTCGTCCGAGGCGCCGGAGACCATGTCAACAAGGTCCGGAGCCAGCAGGATCTCGACCGGGTGGACACGCATGTCCTGCATGAGCCGCTCGTTCGGGTCTTCTTCGGAGCTTAAGGTGGCCGCTTCCTTGGCGTCCTCCGCCTCGTTGTGCTTCTTCTGCTGCGCCTCGAGGCGCCTCGAGCCGAACAGCAGGGCAGCGCCCACCAGCAGGAAGGGCACGACTGGCATGCCGGGGATGAGCGCCATGGCGACGGCGGCCAGCCCCGCGATGAGCAAGGCGTTGGGCGACTGCATGAGCTGCGAGGAGGCCGTGCGGCCCATGTCTTCCTCGGCATTGGACCGGGTGACGATCATGCCCGTGGACACGGCCATGAGGAGGGCCGGAATCTGGGTGACCAGCCCGTCGCCCATGGTCAAGAGGCCGTAGGAACTCAGCGCGTCGCCGACATTCATGCCGCGCTGCAGCACGCCGATGGCAATGCCACCGACAAAGTTGATGATGATAATGATGATGCCCGCGATCGCATCGCCCTTGACGAATTTCGAGGCACCGTCCATCGCGCCGTAGAAGTCGGCCTCGGCGGACACCTCGGCACGGCGTTTGCGGGCCTGGGCGTCAGTGATAAGGCCGGCGTTGAGGTCCGCGTCGATGGCCATCTGCTTGCCGGGCATTGCGTCGAGGGTGAACCTGGCTCCCACCTCGGCCACGCGCTCGGCGCCCTTGGTGACCACGACGAACTGGATGACCACCAGGATCAGGAACACCACGGCGCCGATGATCATGGAGCCGCCCACGGTGACCTTGCCGAAAGCGTCGATCACTTGCCGGCGAATCCTTGTCCCAGCACCAGCCGGGTGGACGCGACGTTGAGCCCAGCCGGAACAGCGTGGCCACGAGCAGCAACGACGGGAAGACGGAGAAGTCCAAGGGCTTCTTGACGAACATGCTCGTGAGCAGGATCAACAAGGCGAGCAGGATGTTGCAGACGATCAGGAAGTCCAGCAGCGGCGCGGGTACCGGAACAACTAGGAGCAGTACGATGCCCACGATTCCCACCGGCACGGTGAGCCTGGCGAATCTGTTCATTGCTGTGTCCTTTCTTGCGGCAAACGGTGCATTCCGCGTGCCGCTCCCCTGGCCTTGAGTGACATGACGAACGCCAGGACTCCCGCCACGGCCCGGTACAGCTCCACGGGGATTTCCTGGCCCAGCTCGCAGGCCGAGTGCAGTGCCCTCGCCAGCGGGATGTCTTGGACCATCGGAACCGATGTCGCCTCCGCCTCTTCCCTGATGCGGGCAGCGATCACCCCCGCTCCCTTGGCCACGACGCGCGGTGCCGCTTTACCGGCGTCGTACTTCAGCGCGACGGCGACGTGCGTCGGGTTGACGATCACGACGTCGGCGTCCGCGATCGCGCCGATCATGCGGTTCCGGCTCATGCTCAATTGGCGCGAACGCCGCTGGGACTTGATCAGGGGATCGCCGTCGCTGTTCTTGTTTTCGTCCTTGATTTCTTTCTTGGACATGCGCGTCTTCTTGCGGTTGCGGCGCATGACCACGAAGATGTCCGCGGCAGCTAGGACCAGGCCCGCCAGCACGGCGAACTGGATCAACGAACCGATGCCCCCGACTGCTGCCGAAAGGATGCCGGACACCGGCAGTCCCCGGCAGTGAGCAGCACCGGGATGAGCCCCTGCACAACGGCGTAAAGGACAAGTCCGACGACGGCGGTCTTGAGGAGCGCTTTCAGGCCGCCCCACAGTGCCTGGGTGCCGAAGATCCGCTTGAGGCCACTGAGGAGGTTGAAGTGCTCGAACTCGGCGCGGAACTTCTTGAAGTGGATGCCGCCCTGCAACGCGGATCCCGCGAGCACCACCACCATGACCACCACGAACAGGGGCCCAGCACTTGGGCCAGGGAACCGAACCCGGCGTCGAGCGCCGCGACGGCTTTGCCGGGCTCGGGGTTCGCGATGACTCCGCGGACGGTGAACAGTTGGTCAGCCGCAGCGTTGGAGGCACGCTCGATGGTGGACGGAATCATGGCCGCGGCGGATCCGACGGCGAGCCAGGCGGTGAGGTCCTGCGAGCGGGAAAGCTGCCCTTTGGACCGGACTTCCCGCATCCGTTTGTCCGTGGCTTGCTCGGTTTTCTCTTGTGAATCCGACATCAGCCCACCCCCATCAGTGTGTTCGCCGCTTGCTCGGCGAGCATGGCAACGAGGCGCGGCAGAGCCAGGAACAGGAACCCTGCAAGCCCGAGGGTGATGAGGACCTTGAGCGGGAAGCCCAGGGCGAAAGCATTCAGGGCGGGCGCTACACGGGTGAGGAGCCCCAGCCCGATATCGGCGAGTACCAACACCACCAGGAGCGGCCCGGCGATTTGCACCGCGGAGAGGAACATCCCGGTGGCAGCCGAAATCATCGCGTGCACCGGCTGTGCCAAATCCAGTCCTCCAGCCAGCGGCAAGGCCGTGAAACTCCCGGTCAAGCCGCCGATCACCAGCTGGTAGCCGTCCGAGGCGAAAAGCAGGGCCAGGGCGGCCATCTGCATCAACCGGGTGAATTGGGCCCCGTTGATCATCATCTGGGGATCGAAGCCCTGGGCCATCTGGAAGCCGCTGAAGAGGTCTATCAGGCTGCCGGCCGATTGGATGGCCGCGAAGACGAGCAGAACGAGGAAGCCAAGGACCAACCCGGTCACGAGCTCAAGGACCACGGCCGCGATGAAGCCGGCGGTGTCCTTGGAGGTGTAGCCGGCGGAGAGACGTTGGGAAACGGCGAGTCCCAATCCGATGCCGAGCATCCCTTTGATCCGCAGCGGAATAGTTTGGTGCGAGAAGGGCGGGGCCACCACCAGGAACGCCGTCATCCGGACGGAGGCCAACAAGAGGACCTCAAGCCAGGACTGGTTGAAGGGCAGCTCCACTTCACGCTCCGCCGATCAGCGCGGGTATCCGGGCAAAGAGCTCGTTGGTGAAGGAGACGGCCTCGGTGATCATCCAGTGCCCGCACACCACCAGGGCCACGGCCACGGCGACTGCCTTGGGCACGAAGGAGAGAGTGGCTTCCTGAAGCTGGGTGATGGATTGCAGGAGGGAAATGGCGAGGCCCACCACTAGCGCGGTCACCAAGGCGGGCGCGGCCAGCTTGGCCGCAAGAATCAGGGCCTGGAGGCAAATGTCCAGGACTGCGTTGGTATCCATCAGCCGCTCGAATAGCTCTGGATCAGGGCGGTGATCACCAATCCCCAGCCGTCCACCAGGATGAACAGCAGGATTTTGAAGGGCAACGAGATCATCACCGGCGGAAGCATCATCATGCCCATGGACATCAGCGCGGCCGAGACCACCAGGTCGATCACCAGGAACGGGATGAAAATGACGAAACCGATGATGAACGCTGCCCTGAGCTCGGAGATCATGAACGCGGGGATAAGGGTTTGTAGCGGGACCGATTGCGGGTTGGCCGGGTTATCCAGTTTGGCCGCCCGGGTCATGAGGGCAATGTCTTCTTGGCGGGTGTGGGCCACCATGAAGTGCTGGAGCGGCGCGGATCCTGCCGAAACGGCTCCGTTGAAGTCCAGTGTCCCGTTCAGGTAGGGCTGGATGCCGACGTTGTTGATCTCCGAGATCACGGGCCACATCACGAACAGGGATAGGAAGAGCGCCAGTCCGGCCAGCACCTGGTTGGGCGGGATGGACGGGAGGGACAAGGCGTTGCGGGTCATCGCGAGCACCACGAAGATCTTGGTGAACGAGGTCATCATGAGCAGCAGGGCAGGCGCGACCGAGAGTAGCGTGATCCCGATCAGGGTCACCACCGCCGTGGATGGCTTTCCATCGAGGCCATTGATATTGATGCTGACGTTGCCGCTCGACGGCTGCGCCGGCGCGGTGGGAACTGCGGGCGCGGTGGGTGGCGTCGGGCTGACCGGTGCCGCATGTCCAATTGACGCGCCCAGCCACAGGAAGAGGGCTGTCAGCAACAGGACACAGAGCACCGCGGGAAGTGTCCTGCGCACGGCCAGCAATATCCTGCCGGCGCGTCGGGCACCGGCAGGCCCAAGAGTCAGGATCAATTCCGGCGTCCCCTGATGGCCTCGGCGGCCTGCCGCCAGGTGGAACCGGCAAGGATGGAGCCGTGCATGGGCTGTGTTTTGTCCAGTTCGCTGCGGCGGTGGATCTCGCTGCGGCGCGTGAGTGCGCTGCCTTGAAATGCAGCGGCTTGAAATGCACTGCCTTCAAATGCACCGGCTTGGGGCTCGTTGTCCGCTCGTGCCGCGCCACCGGCGTCGCGGAAGATGTCGGCGAAACTCTCGGGTGCGGGAGCGGTCTCCGGAACCTCCCCGGGGACGTCGCTGCTATGCAGGACGTTGATGGCGTGCTCGGTGACACCCAAAAGGAAACGCTTGTCGCCGGCGTCGACCACCACTACGGAGGCCTTCTGTCCGACACTCTGCCGGCTGACCACCGTCAGCGTGGTGTTGGCCCGGCGTCGGCCCTTGGCCTTTCCTTTGAGAAGGCGGCGCTGCAGGACCCAAATGAGCCCCAGCACCGCACCCAAGGCCACGAGCACGCGCAGCCCGAGGATGAGCGAATCCATCTAGTAGATTCCCTCGGCGACGTCCAGGATGCGGGTAATGCGCACGGCATAGTCCTGGTCCACGACGACCACTTCACCGTGGGCAATCAGCCGTCCGTTGAGGAGGACGTCCGCGGGTGCGCCGGCCGAGCGGTCCAGTTCGATCACTTTGCCCGGTTCCAGGGCGAGGGCGTCGCGCACGGACATGCGGGTGCGGCCGATTTCCACGGTGAGGGCCATTTCGACGTTGCTGATCAGTCCAAGGCGTGACGAAACGGCACCCACCTGGGCGTTCCGTGCGGCGGCCGCGTCCTGGACGGTCCCGTGTTCGCGGACCCGCACGGCGAACCAGCCGAATGCCTGCCCGCCGTCGGACGCGGGAGATTGACGCAATTCAAAAACAGCGGTTTCGGAGTCGGACAGCAGTCCGGTGGCGTCTTCTTCACGCAACTCCCCCAGCACGCCGGCGTCGAACGCGTCAGCCGCGTGTTCAATCGCGGGGCGCAGTACGTCAACGACGGACACGACTCCGCCGGAGACGACGCCGTTCAACCCGCCGGCAGCGGCAAGGAAGGAACGGTCGGTGAGGATGAGTGCGAAGTCCGCAGTCACGGCGCCCACAAACGTGGCGGTGATCGCAAGGGGTGCATATGGCGCAGCAGCCTGGGGTGGGACAATGCCGGAGACGCGCAGCGTGGCAGGGGTCGGCAGCTGCATCGCCAAACGCTCGGCCGCGGACTCGTGCAGGGTCAGGGTGATGCTCATCGCTGGTTCTCCTCGATTGTGACGATGACGGCGGCTGCACGGGAGCCGTTACGGGCCGGTGCCGCGGTGGCCAGGCGGGTGCCGTTGATGGCGACGTCGAACGGCCGGTTCTCCAGGTGCGGCAGCGGAATGACATCCCCGACGGCGAGGCCCAGGATCTGCGCCGGCGTCACCGGAGTGGGGCTCAACTGGATGGCGACGTCCACCGGCACCTGGGTGACCTGGGCGCGGACAAGCGCCTCGGCGTCGCGGCTGTGGACAGTGGGATTCACGTCGCCAAGACCGGAAAGGAGGATGTCGGCGGGAATCGCGAGGCTGGCTACGGCAAGGCTTTCGCCCACCTTCACGGTGAAGGAGGCCACGATCATGAGCTCTGCCGGAGCCGCGGCTTGGGCGAACTGGGAGTTGTACTGGATAACGTCCATGCGCACAGGGGTGGTCAACAGGGCGCCAAGGGAATAGCTCAGGTCCTCGAGTCCGTCTTCCACCATGCGGCTGATGAGGGACTGCTCGATCTGGGTGAACTTACGATCCGGGACCGCCGTCTCGCTGGCCCCGCCCAGCATGCGGGTGACCCAAGACAATGCCGCCGTGGCAGGAAACTGCATGACCAGCCGCGATTCGCTGCCCTCAATGCGGCACAGCACCATCGCCGTGACCGAAGGGAGGGATGCGGCGTATTCGTCGTAGCTCTGCATGATGAGCTGTTCAAGGGTCGCGGTGGACTTCACGCGGACCTTGGCCGTCAGCTGTGTTCCCCATTGGCGGGCGAACGTCTCGAAGGCGACTTCCAGGACGCGGCTGTGCTGTCGCGGCAAGGTGGTGGGCCTGCGGAAGTCATAGACGTCCACGGTGCGCTGCCGTCCCGCCGATTGATCTTCCTGTTCACTCACGGTTGCCACTATCGGCAAGGAAAGTGCAGGGGTAAGGGACTATGTGTCAGAGCCTTTCCGCGTGATGGCATGTCGGATAGGCTAGGTGTGTTGCCCTGGACCCTGGCAGCGCCAATCGTCGGCGCACGCTCCAGGAGGACATCACACATCATGCCAGGCGACCCCAGCACCCGCACCTTCCACGCCCGGCGTCCCGCGGCCACAGCAGAGTCCGAAGCTTGGCGGGATTACCCGTTGGCGGAGATCGACGAACTCATCGCGGAGCTAAAAATAAAAGTGGCGCGCTTTACGTTCTTCCGGTCGATCCAATTCGGCGATGAGAATTCGGAACCCGGAAACGGGGCTGCCTTCGAATCGATGATGGATGCTCTCGAGGACATTTCGGCGGCAGCACTGGGCATCGAATTAGCGTCCCACCAGGAATTTCTCCGGATTCGCCCGGTTACCAGACCCTAGCTCGGCGGACGGTCTTTGCCGCTTATAGAGTCAGGGTCCGGTTGATGACACGCGCTGCCGTGTCATGCAGATTCTGGTTGTTGGCGCGTGCAAATGAGCGCAAGCGCCCGAACGCCTCTTCCATGTTGACTCCGGCAGTGTAGGCAATGACCCCCTTGGCCTGTTCGATGAGGACCCGGCTGTTCAGGGCGCGCTGAAGCTGTTCGTTGACAACCGCCGATTCGCGGATGGTGCGTTCCTGCAGGATGCCGATCGTCGCAACGTCCGCCAGCGCTTGGCCGATGGCAACGTCCTCAGGCGTCAGGGCGCCGGACCGTTCGCCGAATAGACCCATGGCTCCGATGGTTCTTCCTTGAACGCGCATCGGTACCGCGTGGACAGAACGGAATCCCTGCGAAAGGGCGGCCGCCCGGAATTCGTCCCATTGGCCGGTCAAGGACGCTATGTCCTCTACGACCACCGGCGTTCCTGTCCGGTAGCACTCAACACAAGGACCGGAGCCCGCCTGCAGCTGGAGTATTTCAACCAGCTGGCTTCGCTCGCTGGTGGAGGCCAGGACTTGCAGCTCGCCGTGAGGATCTGCAAGCAGCAACCCGGCGGCGGCGGCATCGAGCAGATCCACGGATGCCTCGACGAGCGCATGGAGCAAGTCCAGCACGTCGTAGTCAGCGACCAACGTGTTCGTGATCTTTACGAAGGCCGCGCTGACGCGCTCGGCGCGGCTTGTCGTCACCATGTCGCCATATTACTGCAGACCGCCGCTGCCGTGCGCGTCATTCCCCGGGCAAAACTCAGGCGTCCCTGCAGCACTGCCTCGGCTGTTTCGCGCAATGTCAGCGCATGCGCGAACGCGTGTGCACGCATCAACAAAAGTGCATCGGCAGCGGAACTCCCTGATTGTGCCAGGACCATTCCCGTGGCCTGGTGGATCTCCCGCCGGGACATCAACGCCGCTTCCACGGCGGGGTTTGTGTCGGGCGAGTTCACCGACAGAACCCTCGCAACAAATGCCATGCCGTTTGCCGGCAAGGACCGATGCTGTCGCATAATCGGCGTAACTCAGGCTCCCCGGTTTCGTATTGTGGAGCTCCACAACCCCGAGCTCCAAAGCGCCCAGGGTCACCGGGAACACAAACAGCGCCGCAGCTTCGGTCTCCAGGACTGCTTTGCTGAAAACCGGCCACGAGTACGGATGCGAATTTCGCACATCGGGGACAAGAACCGGGAGCTTGGTGCGCAAGGCTTCCCACCTTGGACCTTCCCCCAAATCAAACTGCAGCTCATCAAGCTTGGCCGCCAGTTTGTCGCTAGCGCACACGAGGGTCTCCGACGCGGCCCCGCCGAACATGGACACGGCTGCACCGCTGACTGGTAGCTGGGTCAGAAACGGCGTACAGAGCTCAGCGCCAGCATCCATGGTGAGCCTCAGATCCCCGAATCTTCCTTTGCGGCAGAACCCGGTTGAACGCGGAACCGGAACAGCTGCTCTTCACCGCTAAGAATAGACCAAGCTACGCGGCCGGAGCCTGCGAAATCCTCACCATGTTGCCCGAAGGATCGCGGAAGGCGCAGTCACGGGGACCCCACGGCTGGTCGATCGGCTCCTGCATGACCTCCGCGCCGGACGCCCTGACCTTCTCGAAGAGCGTGTCGACGTCGTCGGAGCGGAAGACGATCGGCCCTAGGACACCCTTGGTGAGCAGCTCCTGGAGGGAGTCGCCGTCGGCCTTGGACCGGCCCGCATGCGGTTCGGATAGCACGATTTCAACACCCGGCTGGTCCTTGCTGCCGAGAGTCACCCACCGGAATCCGCCTTGCGCGACGTCGTTGAGCACCTCGAGGCCGAGGGCGTCCGGTAGAAGGTGAGCGCTTCGTCGGGATCGTTGACAGTGATATGTGAGTACTGCAATGAAATAGTCATGGCAACGACGTTAGTCCGGGGCGTTGACGAGCGCTTCTTGAATCCTGCTCGCTTCTTTCCGGAGGGTCACGGCGTTCCGAAGCCGGCGTCGCCGAGCACCTTCTTGCCTTCGCTTCCCGTCACCAAGGCGATGAACGCGGCAGCCAGGTCCTTGTTCTTGCTGGTGCCAACGGTGCCGATCGGGTAGGTGTTGACGGCCTTGTCCGACTCCGGGAAAGTGATGCCCTTGACCTTGTCCCCTGCGCCCTTGACGTCGGTGACGTAGACGAGTCCGGCGTCGGCCTCCCCTGAGGCGACCTTGCCCAGGACGTCAGTCACGGAAGACTCTTCACTGACGGGCTTCAGGGTTGTGCCGGTGGCCTTTTCGATGGTTTGGGCCGCGGAGCCGCAGGGTACCTGGCTGGCGCAGAGCACCACCTTGACGCCCGGCTTGGCGAGGTCCGCGAAGGAACTGATCGACGCCGGGTTGGACGGCGGGACGGCAATGGTCAGGACGTTGGTGGCGAAGTTCTTGGCCGTTCCGTCGAGCAGCTTGGCGTCGGAAAGCTTGCCCATGTTCTTCGTGTCAGCCGAGGCAAAGACGTCCGCCGGAGCGCCTTGGGTGATCTGGGTGACGAGGTCAGAAGACCCGGCGAAGCTCAGGGCCACTTTTGTACCCGGGTTCGCAGCTTCGAATTCGCTGGCCAGCTTGGTGAACGTTGCCTTCAGCGAGGCAGCCGCGTAGACCGTCACCGTGCCGGAGAGCTTTGGTGTTTCGCTTGCGCTGGCGGATCCGCCGTTTGCGGTGCCTGCGGGAGTGCTTGAACCGCAGCCTGTCATGCCGGCCGCGAGGGCGCCGGCGACGAGCACCGCGGCGAAAGGTTTGGGGATGATCCTCATATGGTGCTCTTTCCTTGGGGAGTTTCGATGATGACCGTGGTGGCCTTGACCACGGCTGTGGCGACCGAGCCGAGTTCGAGCCCGAGCTCGCGGACCGCTTCGCTGCTCATGAGGGAGACGACACGGAAGGGACCGCACTGCAGTTCCACTTGTGCCATGACCTTGTCGGCCGTGATGCCGGTGACCAGGCCGACGAAACGGTTGCGCGCCGAGCGGCCCACCCGGGTGGGATCCTCGGGCAGCTGGGCCTGGTCCCGCGCGACGTGGGCAAGTTCCAGCCCATCCACGGCCAGCCGGCCTGAATCATCCTTGACCGGAGTCAGGATGCCGTTCTCGGTCCAACGCCGGACGGTGTCGTCGCTGACGCCGAGGAACCGGGCCGCTTCAGATACTCGAATATTTGGCATGGCTTCAGAATAATCCTCAAATGCGGTGGTGACGCTATGAAACTTCCGCAAATCAAATGTGACCCGTATTTCCGGCGGCGCTCTGCCCGGGTTAGTGGACGTCCCGGACGCAGCAGAGGTCCCGCCCCATCGGGGCGAAACCTCTGCTGAAGTCGTGGCCGGCTACGGCCTGAGTCAGTCTGCGCCGACCGCCAGCGCTTCCAGACGCTTGCTGGCTTCGTTTCGGCTGGGCCGCGTACGTATCTTCGCGACGCACGCGGGCATGGCAGCCACGGCCAGGTGCTCGCGGGCGCGGTATGTGCTCGGCGGCACGCCGACGAGTTCAGTGAACCGCGAGCTGAAGGAGCCAAGTGACGTACAACCGACCTCCATGCACGCGTCGGTGACGCTCATTCCGCCGCGCAGGAGCGCCATCGCGCGCTCGATCCGGCGGGTCATGAGGTAGTTGTAAGGGGTCTCGCCATAGGCGGCGCGGAACTGCCGCGAAAAGTGCGCCGGTGACATGAACGCATGGCTGGCCATGGTGGGTACGTCGAGAGGCTTGGCGTACTCGCGGTCGATCAGGTCACGGGCCTTGCGCAAGTACGTGAGCCGGGCGATGTCTTCCGGGGTCATGCCACGAGCGTACCTCGGCACGCCCGTCACTTCCATGGTGCCCGACGCCGTCCCGTCACCGCCGCGACAAGCGCACCGGCCGCTATTGGCCGCCGGCCCTCGCCTTGAGCGCCTCGGGGATCAGGGCGCGGACCACTTCGGGCCGGTCCGAGAGGACGACGACGTCGACCCTGCGGTTGAGTTCCATCAGCGCCTCGGTGGAATCATCGTTGACCTGCCTGGCGGATCCGAAGGCAACGGCGCCGATGTGCCCTGGAGAAATTCCTCCATGGTCGACGAGGTACCGGAGGACGTTGACGGAGCGGGCGGAAGAAAGCTCCCACGTAGAGGGGTATGAGGTGACTCCGTTGGCCGCGTGGCCTTCCACCATGATTTCAAGGGCCGCCTTCGCCATGGTCGGGGCGATCATTCCAAGGACCTGGCTCGCGCGGGCGTCAGTTCCGGTCGGTCGGGTTCGAAGAAGGTCTGCGATCCTACGAGTTTCACGGTGAGTCCGCGTTCGTTGATCTGGAACTGCACATTGGCTCCCAGCCCCGCGGCGTCGAGCTTGGACTTCATGTCGTCGCGCAAAGCGGTGAGCCGGGCCGCTTCCTTGAGTGCGAGGTCCAAGTTGGAGAATCCCTGGGCGTCGGCGCTGGTGTATTCCGGCGGAACGACCGTCCCGCTGGCGGTGTCCACCTTCTGGCTGGCCACCGTGCCGAACCCCGTGGCGAGAGAATTGCGGAGTTTGTCGAATTTGGCCTGGTCCACGGTGGACATTGCGAAGAGCACGATGAACATGCACATGAGCACCGTGACCATGTCCATATAGGAAGCCATCCAGCGTTCGTCGACGTGTTCTTCCGCCGGAGGTGAACCGCGGCGGCGCCGCGACCTCATGCGGCCTTGGACGAAGCGAATTTGCCGGGGCGGGCTTCGTCGTCGTCGCCCTTCTTTGCGGATTTCGCCTTGCCGAGGCGGTCCGGGGGAACCATGGCGCGGAGCCGTTCGGCGAGCAGGAGGGGCTGGGTCCCGTTCTGTACCGCCAGCAGGCCCTCCATCAGGAGGGTCATGCGTTCGATTTCGAGCTCGGACAGTCGCTTGAGCCGCGAACTGAACGGCAGCCAAATGAAGTTCGCGGACAACAAACCCCAAAGCGTGGCCACGAAAGCGGAGGCGATCATTGGTCCCAGATGATCGGGTGAGGAGAGGTTTTCAAGGACGTGGGTCAGCGATACCACGGTGCCGATAATGCCGATGGTCGGCGCGTAGCCGCCCAGGCTCGCGAAGAACTTGGCGGAGACGTGGTCGCTGCGCATCTTGGAATCGATCTCGTCCTCCATGAGGATGCGCAATTCTTCGGCATCGGTGCCGTCGGCGATGTTCTGGAGGGCCCGGGCCACGAACGGATCCTTCTCGTCCGCGGCCGCCTCTTCGAGGGAGAGAAGCCCCTCGCTCCGCGCCTTCTCGGCAAGGCTGATCAGCTGGTCGATACTGTCCTGCGGCTTGTCGGTCTTTCCTTTGAACGCTTTGGGGAGGTCCTTGAACGCCCGCACGGTATCGCGGAACGTGTTCCCGGCAAGACCTACGGCAAGGGTGGCACCGAAAACCAGGACCATGGGCGCGGGAAGCAGGAGGGCCATGAGATTGGCGTCTTCGAGGGTCACCATGGCGACCACCGAGCCGAAGGCCAGGAACAGGCCGATTATTGTTGAGGGATCCATGGCTTACCTTCCGTCCGGGTCCGGTGTGCGCACGAGGCTCAAGGGATAGCCCGTGACGGTGGGAGGTCCTGTGCCCGCCGAAGAATATAGGCGCGGTAGTTCGCAATTAGTTCCACGACCTCCGCAAGGCTTTCGCGCACAACATAGGTAGCGCCGTCGAGGGTCACCAGATGGGTGTCCGGGCTTTCGTGGATCCGTTCAATGATGTCCGGATTCACGGCAAAGCTGGTGCCGTTCAGGCGGGTGACAACGATCATGGGCCGTTTCTGCTTTAGGTAGGGAGGCGCTTGTAGGAGTGCGGTTCAGTTCCTACTGTCGGCCGGAGGCTCGCTCCCGTTAGGCAGTGTCAGCGCAGCGTCGCTGGGCGCACGCGTACCGGCGCGAGGATTCCGATGATCATGACGGCGGTGATGGAACCTGCCGCCATGATCGCCGCGAGCACCACGATCTGGAAGCGACCTGCCTCAAAGGGAGAAACCCCGCCAAAAATCGCCCCGACGAACGCGCCGGGCAGGGTGACAAGTCCCGTCGTCTTGGTTTGATCGGTTGACGGGATCAGGGCCGAATAGACGCTCCGCCGGGCAAGATCAAGGGTTGCCTGCCTCGGGGTGGCACCGAGCGCGAGCCAACCCTCGACTTCCTCCCAGTGCTCGTAAACGGATTCCTTGAAGCGCCGGCCGGCCAGGACTGCGATGGTCATGCCGTTGCCAATGACGATCCCGCCGATCGCGAGCGCATAGCGGGGAGTGAACGCGATGGCTCCCGTCGCGAAAATGACGGCGAGCGTCATTCCGATGCCAGCGGCCATGGAGCCGCTGACCAAGCCCAAATGATGAAGGCTCCAGCCAATGCGTCGCGTGGCACTCATCGCGGCCACGGCAAACATCACCAGCAGGGCTACTGCGACCCATAGCGGGCTGGTGATCACACCGCCCAGAACAAAACTGATCGCGGCGAGTTGCACGGCTCCGCGAAGGATGGCCAGTGCGGGAGCGAAAGGGTGAGGGCGCGGAACGCCAAGAGCAGTGCCAACGTGGCCGCCATCAGGACGCCGACGCCGAGGAAGGTCGGCAGGAATTCGGCGAGACCGGGCATGGAGCCAGCTTATCGACTGCCGCAAGGCACTCGCTCAACCGACGACACACCACCTCCATGCATTAGGTCATGTAAATCTTGCGTAATACATGTGATTCCCGTCACAATAGGGCATTCTGGATGGAAGTTTAGGTATGGCTAACCTAAAGTTTCAAGCTGTGAGCCCGCACCCACTTCCCCCGGGCTCCCTTGGATTTGCTCGCAGAAAGAAGCCCTCATGAAGATCCGCGCACATGCGCTGGCCGGCATCGCACTCGCCGCCACTGCAGCCCTGAGCCTGGCCGCTTGCGGCAACGGCACCGCCTCCTCCGCAGCCCCGAGTCCGCTGCTACTTCCACTAAAGTGGGTGGCGAAATCACCGTCTACAACGCCCAGCACGACACCCTGACCAAGGAATGGGTGGACGCGTTCACCAAGCAGACCGGCGTCAAGGTCACCATCCGCCAGGGTTCCGACACCGAGCTCTCCAACCAGATCATCCAGGAAGGCGCGGCATCCCCGGCCGACGTCTTCCTCACGGAGAACTCCCCAGCGATGGCCCAGGTTGAGAACGCCGGCCTCTTCGCGGACATCGACAAGGCCACTGTGGACCAGGTCCCGGCCGCGTACCGTCCGTCCACCAACAAATGGACCGGCATCGCCGCCCGCTCCACCGTCCTGGTGTACGACAAGACCAAGATCAGCGACGACAAGCTGCCCAAGTCCATGCTGGACCTGGCCAAGCCGGAGTGGAAGGGCAAGTGGGCTGCTTCGCCGTCCGGCGCTGACTTCCAGGCAATCGTTGCCGCCCTGCTCGAACAAAAGGGCGAAGCAGCCACCACTGAGTGGCTCAAGGGCATGAAGGACAACTTCAAGGCATACAAGGGCAACAGCACCGCCATGAAAGCCGTCAACGCCGGCGAAATCGACGCCGCCTTGATCTACCACTACTACTACTATGGCGACCAGGCGAAGACCGGCGAGAACTCCAAGAACGTCACCCCGTACTTCTTCAAGAACCAGGACCCGGCGCCTTCCTGTCCGTCTCCGGCGGCGGCGTGCTGAAATCCTCCAAGAACTCCGCAGCTGCCCAGGCCTTCATCAAGTTCGTCACCGGCAAGCAGGGCCAGGAAGTCCTCAAGAACGGGACCTCCTACGAATACGCGATCGCTTCCAACGTCGACTCGAACGCTAAACTCGTTCCCATCAAGGATCTGCAAGCTCCCACGGTGGATCCGGCCAAATTGAACTCCGCAAAGGTCACCGACCTGATGACCAAGGCAGGACTGCTGTAATTCTGTGACCACTGATCTATCGGCTCGCCTCTCCCCGGAAGTTCCCGAGGCTTCGGCGAGCGCGACGACGGCGGGCAGGGGCAAGCGCCCCGCCCGCCTTTCGGCGTTTCTGCAATATCCCTCCTGGCCGTGCTGATCGCACTGTTTTCGCTCATCCCGCTGGGGTACGTCGCTTACATGACGGCCGCGACCGGGTGGGACACCGCCGTCGCACTCATCTTCCGGCCGCGCGTTGGCGAGCTGCTCCTGAACACCGTCATGCTGGTGGTCTTCACGGTGCCGATCTGCCTGGTTTTGGGAGTCGGTGGCGCGTGGCTCGTGGAGCGGACCAGGCTGCGAGGGCACCGGTGGTGGGCCGTGGCCCTGGCGGCCCCGCTGGCCATCCCGGCGTTCGTCAACAGCTATGCGTGGGTGACCGCCGTTCCCTCGCTGGAGGGCATCTGGTCCGGCGTACTCATCGCCACACTGTCGTATTTCCCGCTTGTCTACATTCCCGCGGCTGCGACCCTGGGGCGTCTCGACCCCGCGATTGAGCAGTCCGCGGCCTCCCTTGGCTTGGGACCGTGGGCCATCTTCTTCCGGGTTGTCCTGCCTCAACTCCGGATTGCGATGACCGGTGGCGCACTCCTGGTGTCGCTGCACCTGCTGGCCGAATACGGCGCGTTCGCGATGATCCGCTTCGACACGTTCACCACCGCGATCATGACCCAGTTCCAATCCACGTTCAACGGCACTGCCGGGAACATGTTGGCAAGCGTCCTGGTGTTCTTCTGCCTCATCCTGCTCCTGGCCGAAGTCAGGAGCCGCGGTAACGCACGCTATGCCCGTATCGGTTCCGGCGCGCAGGCCAAGCCGACCAGGCTTCCCTTGCACCACTACCAGCTTCCCTCCCAGCTCGCCCTGCTTGCGCTCACCGTTTTGGCCTTCGGATTGCCGATCTTTTTTGTCCTGCGCTGGGTAGTGGCCGGTGGCGCCCGCGTCTGGTCGGCCGACGAATTCCTTCCGGCTCTCCTCCAGACCCTCGCTTATGGCACGGTAGGCGCAGCGGCGACTATCGTCGTCGGCTTCCCCATGGCCTATCTGGCCGTGCGGCACCCCAGCTGGTTCAGCAAGATGCTTGAGCTCTCGAATTACGTCACCAGTTCCCTGCCCGGCATCGTGGTGGGCCTTGCCTTCGTCACCGTGAGCATCCGAATGGTCCCGGGCGTGTACCAGACCTCCGGGGTCCTGATTGCAGCCTATGTACTGCTGTTCCTGCCGCGGGCCCTGGTAAACATCCGCTCCGGGCTGTCCCAGGCTCCCAAGGAGCTCGACGAAGCCGCACAATCGCTCGGCAAGGCCCCCTGGTGTCCTTCCTGAAAGTGACGCTGCGCCTCACAGCTCCGGCCGCCGCCGGCGGGGCCGCGCTGGTGTTCCTCGCCATCGTCAACGAGCTGACCGCCACGCTGCTGCTGTCCCCCAATGGCACGCACACCCTGGCCACCGAGTTTTGGAGCAAGAGCAGCGAGATCGACTATTCAGGCGCGGCGCCGTATGCCCTGCTCATGATCCTGTTGTCTGCCCCATGACGTACTTGCTTTTCCAACAGTCCAAGAAAGTAGCCGGACAGTGACCGAACAATCCCCCTCAAGGCTTCCGTCACCCGCGTGGCGGCTTCGGTGGCCCCACCACCAACACGCATCTGGACATCGCCGAGGTCACCAAGAACTTCGGCTCCCAGGCTGTGCTGAAGGGCGTGAACCTCTCCGTGGCCAAGGGTGGGACCACCGCTATCGTCGGTCCATCCGGATCCGGCAAGACCACCCTGCTGCGCTTGATCGCCGGCTTTGAACACCCGGACACCGGCTCCATCAGCCTCAACGGAAACAAGGTGGCCGGGGACGGGATCTGGGTACCGGCCCACAAGCGGCATGTTGGCTATGTGGCCCAGGACGGCGCGCTCTTCCCGCACCTTACGGTGGGGCAGAACATCGCGTTCGGACTGGACAAATCAGCGCTCGACGGCGGCCGCCGCGCCGTGAAAGCCCGTGTCCAGGAACTGCTCGACATGGTTTCCCTCGATGCGGACATGGCAAAGAGGCGCCCCCACCAGCTTTCGGGAGGCCAGCAGCAACGGGTGGCGCTTGCCCGCGCACTGGCCCGCGAACCGCAGCTCATGCTGCTCGACGAGCCGTTCTCAGCGCTCGACGCCGGCCTCCGCGTGGCCACGCGGCGCGCCGTGGCGAAGGTGCTGAACGAAGCCGGAGTCACCACCATCCTGGTGACGCACGATCAAGCCGAGGCCCTGTCCTTCGCGGATCAGGTGGCGATCATGCGCGGCGGGAAACTGGCGCAGATCGGCAACCCGTTCGTTGTGTACACCCGTCCCGCGGACCGGGCAACGGCCGAATTCCTCGGCGACGCAGTCATCCTGGACGCGTGGATGGAAGGCTCCCTGGCCACGTGTTCGCTGGGCGGCATACCCGTACGCCGTCCCCCGGCACAGGGCCTCGTGCAGTTGATGCTCCGCCCCGAACAGATCCGGATTGCTCCCGACGGTCCCATCCGCGGAGTCGTGGTCGACACTGACTACTTCGGCCCGAGACAACCGTGCGGATCAAGCTCGCCCCGCGCGTTGCCGCCGCCGGCGCATCCTTGGCCTACCCGGGAGGTGGCGAAATCATCACCATCCGGCACTGGAACGCTTCCATCACCAAGCCCGGCACGGAACTGTGCCTCCGCGTGGTGGGCGAAGGCGTGGCGTTCCCTGTGGAGGATTAGGGCGACGGCCGGCGCAGTGCCGGACCGTTGCGCTCCGCATTGCGGGCGTGCTAGCGTTGCGGCGATCGTGATCTATCAGCAGCAGGAGGTGAGTCCCATGAACGCAGTATCCGCAATGGGTGCTCCCCTGCAGTCCACGATCGCGCGACTGAACTAGTCGCCACCGGGAGCGCCAAACAGGCAATTCGCGAAAGGCGACTCCCATGAACACAACACCTTCTTTTCCTTTGCACTCCCGCGATCGGGCGCTGGTCCTCGGTGGCGGCGGATCGACAGGCAATGCCTGGCTGATCGGCGTCATCGCCGGCCTCTTCGATGCCGGGCTGGATGTGACCGACGCCGATCTGACCATCGGCACCTCGGCCGGATCAACGGCCGCGGCCCAGATTGCCGGCGCGACACCAACTCAACTGTTCGCCAACATCCTTGACGCCGTCCCCCCGCAACGGCCCGCTCCGGTAGGGTCCGGGCCGGGACGCGCGCCGGCCAGGCCAGTGGTGAACCACCTCGAGCGGATCAACAAGATCATCGCCGATGCCCAGGATGTGGCTGACATGCGCCGGCGACTCGGCGCAGCAGCGCTCGACATGGATGCGGCGTCGGATGGCGCCTGGTCAACGCAATGGCGCACCACTGTCGCCACCCGGCTACCCAGCCAGCACTGGCCTGAACGGACAGTGCTCATCACGGCGGTCGATGCCCGTAACGGTGAACCGGTCGCGTTCGACCGCCATAGCGGCGTCGACTTGGTGGATGCAATCGCCGCCAGCTGTTCCAGCGGCTTGCCTTACAGGATCGGAGACAAGCGGTACCTCGACGGCGGCTATCGATCCAACGCCGAGAATGCCGATCTGGCAGCCGGATACGGACGGGTCCTGGTGCTCTCACCCTTCGGTGGCAGATCATTGCAACCGCTGGAGTGGGCACGCATCTCGCGACGCAGGTCGACGAACTCCGCGCAGGCGGCAGCAGAGTCGAGACGATCTTCCCGGACAGCAACTCGGAGCACATGTTCGGCGCCAATGCCATGGATCTGTCGCTGCGTCCGCCCGCGGCCCAGGCGGTTACGAGCAAGGCAGAGCCCTTGCCGGGCAAATCACCGAGTTCTGGAGCTGAGCCGCCCGGGAGTTGCTGACCCGGGCGGCGTGACCACAACGGTCCATGCCTAGGAGGCCGACCGAGGCGGTCAACCGCCGCCTCGGTCATCTTCGCGGCTCAGCCCCGGCTACCTCATCGATCATAAGAGTCGCATTAATGTCAAGAGTTTTTGCTCCTATTGAGTGACGTATACCTGAAATTGAGTGGTCGAAATTCATAAATTGAGTAGCGACGGACGGTGGATTGAGTATTGAGACATGCGAGAGGAATGCAATCCGTGATTCCCATTTTGGAATTTGAAAATAATTCCCTCGACCTGTTTCATAAAACTCTTGCCCTCATTTGCCTCATATGCATAATTTGATCGTGAAGCGCCTGTCTCTCTCTGAAAGGTGATCCATGTCAAACAGATCTAAGCTAGGTTCAATCGGAAGTCTTCTACTTGTCGCGCTTGTCGCCAGTGGGGTCGTGGTGTCGAGCGCGGGGGTTGCACAGGCATCGCCAGTTTCTTTAGGTGAAGGGGTTCATTCGCCAAGCAAAGTCAGTACTGTTGCGGTCCCCGGAACGAACATCGTTGTTTCTGGCGCCGGCGCTTGGTCCGCAAGCATCACTCTTCCGGGCACGGCTTCATCCGAAGCTCTCGCAAAACCGGGCAAGATCCCGGACGGCCTTTTCGCCGGGCAAGGTGAGCCGGTTCTGAGCACCAAACTCAACAGTGCCGTGATTAGTAGTTATGCCACAGGCAAGGGAACTCAGACACTGATCAACATTGCTTCAAACACTGCGGATCGAGAATATCGGTTTCCCTTGTCGCTCCCCGCAGGATCAAAAGCAGCCATAGACACTGATGGTTCCGTTGTTGTTCGCACCGCTGAGGGTGCGATTGCTGGGGGTTACAGGGCTCCATGGGCTTACGATGCGCTCGGCAGGGCTGTTCCGACGCGGTTCTCCCTCGACGGAGAGGGTCTCGTGCAGTCGATCGATTTTGATCAGAACACAGCCTTTCCGGTAACCGCTGATCCGAGCGACTTTTGGGGCTGGGCCAAGTGTATAGCGACCGTTACGGCAGAGGTTGCTGCTAACGCTCTGGTCGCCGGTAAAGTCGCTAAACTAGTTGCAAGGTTTGGAAGTATTCAGAGGACCTTCGAAATTCTCTTCCGCGCCTGGAACGCGGCATCCGGGTTGGAGAAGAAGTGGCAAGCTGTCGTTGCCGCCGGCGGTGGTCTTGCTGGAGAGGTTCTAGGCATCGCCTCGATCAAGGAAGCGTGTTTTGACTCCTAAAGGTGCTCGCGACATTCCTATTTCCCTGCTTCTATTTGCATTGGTAGCGGTTCTGCTATTCATAACGGCCGCCGGATATATGCAGCTCTGGTGGTCAATACTTGCTGGCATCGCGCTTGTTGGAACCGGCATCGGAGCTTTCGCTGATTTCCAGCGTCGCAAGAACTAGCTTTCAAGGTTTCAGATTAGAACTCCCGAGGTTACCGACTCCGGGACAGGCATAGCCTTATGGCATGACCGCAAGCTACAGATACGACGTGGAGATCCTGCATCTTCTTGTGTCATCGGGCCATGCCTACTTCGGCCGGGCACGCGATGGTGCCGCCGAGGTGCCCACCACGGATGCCGAGCAGGTCGACGTCGTAAGCGGCAAGGGCATCGTCGGTGACCGGTTTTTCGGCAAGGCCGCGCACATGGATGCCGCAGTGACGCTGATAGCCATCGAGTCGCTCGAGGCGATGGCCACCGAGCTGGGGGTCGCGCCTTTTGACCCGCTCCTCACGCGCCGCAATGTGGTCCTCAGGGGAGCCCACCTGGCTCCCCTGCTGGGCGAAGAATTTGCCTTGGAATCGCGGGGCGGCGTTGTCCGGTTCCGCGGCGGACGTCCGCCCACCCTGCTCGTGGATGGACCAAGTCCTGGCTCCGGGCGCGCACGCAGCCATGCGCGGGCGCGGGGGCGTGCGCTGCCAACCGCTTTCGGATGGCATCCTGCATCGTGGCACAGCTGTGCTAATTAGTCCCGTACCGCTTGTTCCTGACAAGGCCGGCGAGGCCACGTTCCTCCGGGCTTCGCGGCTTCCGTAGGTCCATTCTTATGACTGCCGTGGTTCCGTTTCGGATGCAGCGATCGAGGCGTTGGCTTGGTCGGCCAAAGAGCCCTGCCGACGACTCGCCAGGAGGAACGGCACCGCGATCAGTTCGATAACGCCGCTGATCGCGAGCGAGGCGGAGTAGCCGTAAACATCGGCGGCCCGGCCGAGCAGCGGCTGCACCACCACTCCACCGCTTGATCCCATCAGCGAGTCGAAGCTCAGCACTGTTGCCCGCTGCTTCGACGGGATCATGTCGTTCACGTAGGCCTGCCGTACCGGTGTGGCCGCCGAGTCGACCATGGCCCAGAACGTCAACAGCGCCAAGGCCACCCAGAAGACATTCGTGAACCCGAGCACCACCAGAATCGATGCGCTCACCACTCCACTCAGAATCAACACCGTAGTGCGTTTGCGAACGAGGCGCCGGATACGCGGTGCAAGCCATCCGCCCACCACCTGCGCCCCGCCACGATTGCCGCTGCCAGCCCGGCCACCGAGTACGCGCGCGGGTCACCGAAGAGCTGAAGCAGGTACGGCTGCAGGGCATAGAACACATAGATCCCGACGCCGGCACTGAACGGCGCTGCCAACATCACGTACCGCACGGGTGGATTTTTCAAACCGTTCTCGATCGAGGCGTCGAGGACAGCACGGGTCGCCTTGAGTGGATGGGCAGAGCGCTCGGGGGTGAAGCCGACGTCGTGCATCAGCAAGAAGGCCACCACGAACATGGCGAGGAGCACGCCCACGCGAATCAGGAACGGGACTCCCAGGTTGGTGGCCTGCGCGATCACCCCGCCAGCCACTGAGCCCGCAAGCATGGCGGCACCCGACACCATCTGTCCCCGCCCGAGCACCGTCTCCAAGCCACCCTCATATCCAGTGAAGCGCAACGCGTCGACGAGCCAGGCCTCCACTGCACCCGAGAAGAAGGTGAAGCCCAAGCCGAGCAACACCGACACCACGGCCCACCACAAGAACGGGGCCGAAAGCTGCCAGAGCAGAAAGTAAAGGTAGGTGGATCCGGCCAGTGTCACCGTGCCAAGAAGGAACGAAACGCGGCGTCCCAACCATCGGCCACCACTCCAGTGGGCACTTCGAAGACGACCATCCCGGCAGTGAAGAAGGCGTTTGCCGCAAAGGCCTCAAGATTGCTGAGTCCGGCATCCAGTAGGAAGAGGGTATTGATCCCCCAAATGAACGAGGCCGCAAGGGTATTGCCGAGGGTCAAGGTGAGGTAGACACTTTGGATCTTTCGGGCGGCGGGGTTCATTGGAACGACGGCCCCGCCTTGGCGAGGGGGAACCACGAGGCCATTCTCGTCCGCTTCGGATGCGCACGCCAGAGGCGGACGGGACGGGCTTGAGGGGAGCCCACCGCAAAGCACACCTCACGCCGGCGAAGCCGATCACAACGTCGCCCATCGGGTGATTATCGACGGCTGCGAGGTTGAGCCGGTAGCGGCGGAAGGAGACCCGGGAACCGGAATCCTTCCCGAGCAAATATGGAAAATTTCTGCTGATTTCCGGGATTTTTCGGTGGGCAGGTGTTCTTCGACCTAAGAATGTCAGTGGTCCCTGGGATGCTTTGGTTATGGCCGGAATTCGGGAAACCCAGCTGATGGGGACGGGCGCGCCAGTCGGCGGCGCAGGTCCGGATGCTGCTGTCTCGTGGGCCGAAATAAGAGACCTGCTCGGTGCGGTGGCCTCGCTCCGGCCAGGCGCCGACGGCGCTGAACTGATTGACCAGCTGCGGGCACTGGAGGATTTCAAGTCCGCGGCCGCGGCTGCGCAGGCCGGATTGCCGTCTCCTTCGATGCGGCCCAGCGCAGCGCCGAGACGAACCTGGGCGTCCCGCCGACGAGCGCGGCCGCGGCGTCGCAGCCCAGATTGCCTTGGCCCGGCGGGAATCCCCGCCAAAGGACCCCGATTGCTGGGTTTGGCGAAGGCCCTCGTGACCGAGATGCCGCATACCCTGGCCGCGCTGGATTCGGGACAGCTGAACGAATGGCGCGCCACCCTGCTGGTGAAGGAAACAGCCTGCCTGTCCGCCGAAGACCGCTGCGCCGTGGACGAGGAGCTCGCCGCCGACACGGGAGTCTTCGACGGCGCCGGAGACAAGACCATCATCTCCGCCGCACGGGCCGCCGCCTACCGGCGGGACCCCCGCTCCGTCACCCAACGCGCCAGCCGTGCCGCGGCGGAGCGGCACGTGAGCCTTCGCCCGGCACCGGACACCATGACCTACCTGACCGCCCTGCTTCCCGTCGCCCAGGGCGTGGCCGTGCACGCGGCCTTGACCCGTCATGCAGACTCGCTGCGCTCCGGCGGGACGCGCGGTCCCGCGGGCAGATCATGGCCGACGCCCTGGTCGAACGCACCACCGGCACCCCGGCGGGATCAGTGGGGTTGAGGTCCAGCTCGTCATGACCGACCGCACCCTCTTCCATCGCGACAGCGAACCGGCGCGTCTCCCGGGCTACCGGATTGTCCCCGCTGCGTGGGCACGGGCAATGCTGGTTGGGAACGAGGGCCAGGCGGAACCCGGCCAGGCCGGTCCCGGCGGCCAGTCCGCGGACCGGGCCTTCAAGGTCTGGCTCCGGCGCCTCTACACAGCCCCGGAACCGGGGACCTCGTCGCCGCCGATTCGAGAGCCCGGCTCTTCCCGCCAGGCATGCGGCGCTTCATCCAAGCCCGCGACGAGAGCTGCCGGACCCCCTACTGCGACGCGCCCATCAGGCACTTCGACCACATCATCCCCTGGCACGACGGCGGACCCACCAGCCTGGCCAACGGCGCGGGCCTGTGCGAAGCATGCAATTTCGCCAAAGAACTCCCCGGCTGGACAGCACAAACCGGGTCGGCAAAACCCGGCATCGGGACACAGCATGTCCTCGAAATCCGCACCCCCACCGGTCATAGCTACCGATCAACAGCACCGCCGCTGCCAGGAACCGGGCTATCCATGACCACGGCGCCAGATTCCAGAAGCCACCGACGCAAGCTCCGACACCATGCAAAGGCGCTTAAATACGCCCAACCCACCAAACTGCGGGCCGCCTAAGTAAGCTATGCCGAGCCGGACGACGTGTCTTTCGGGCCGGTGTCTTTCGGGCCGGTGTCTTTCGGAACCGCGTCTTTCGGCGCCGCATCTTTGGGCCCGCATCTTTCGCAGCAAGCGGCAGGGTGATCCTCATGACCGTTCCCCGCGGCCCGCTGCGCTCAACCTCCACAGTGCCGCGGCCCGGTGATGATTTCACGGACCAGCGCCAAGCCGATTCCGAAGCTGCGCTGGCCTGGTGCGCCCTCCGGACTGTGTGTCCTCACGAAGCGGTCAAAGATCCGGGTCTGGTCCACGCCTTTGATCCCAGCCCCGGAATCCGAAACCGTGACCACTGCGCGGTTGCCGAGCACCGCCGTCGTGATCCCCACCTGGCCGCCAGCTGGGGTGTGTGCCAGCGCGTTGTCGGCCAGCGCGAGGAGGGCACGTCGGAAGCCATTGCTGTCAATGAGCGCGAAGGGGCGGTCCTTTTCCGTCAGGGTGACGCGGACGTTCTTCTCTCCCGCGAGCTGTTGCAAGCTCTCGACAACGGCACCCGCCACCTTGGCGAGATCGCTCGGCTCTGCGGCTGCGTCCGGAGGCGAGCCGGTGGCTGCGACAAGCAATTCGTTGACGATGCCGGTGAGGGTAGCTGTGTCATTTCGGATGCGGGCGAGCGCTTCCCCGTTTTTGAGTCCGCGGCGGCATCGCGCTGGGCGAGCTGGACCCGTGCATCGAGGATGGCGAGGGGCGTGCGCAATTCGTGGCTGGCGTCCTGAACGAAACGTCGCTGCAGGGCAAGCGCTTCGCCAAGAGGCCTGATGGCGCTCCGCGCGCTGAGCCAGCCGATGGCACCGGCGAGGAGGATCCCCGCAATGCCGGCAACGATCATGGCCTTCAGGAGGTCCTTTGTGTCCAGATATGCGTAGACGGAGTCGGTTTCGCCTGGTCCCGGCAGCGTTGGATGCTGCGCCTGGTTGAAGAGGTAGATCGCGGCGGACGCAAGCAGGCAAAGAACCAAAACCGCGCATGCCGCGCTGATCCGCACTGCGATCTTCAGGGAGGCTTTGCGGAGCGTCTCCTGGTCCGGGTTCTCAGTCATGGGTGTCGTTCTCAGTCATGGGGGTCGCCGATCTGGTATCCGAGGCCGTGGACTGTCCGGATCACCGTTTTGGAAATCTTGCGGCGCAAATGGTGGACGTAGGTGTCAATCACGCCCGGCTGGTCCGTGGGGTGGAATAAGGCGTTGATGAGGTCTTCACGGGTAAACACACGCTCGGGTTCGCCGGCCAGGATTTCGAGGAGCCCGGCCTCCTTCGCCGTCAGGGTGACGACGGAACCGTACACGGAGCGCACGGAGCGGGCACCGGCGTCGAACTCCCAATCCCCGATTCCCAGGGTCTGGGGCGGCAGCGCGTACGTTCGGGTGAGGGCTCGCAAGCGGGCGGCCAATTCCATGGCGTCGAACGGCTTGCTCATGTAATCGTTCGCCCCGGCGTCGAGGCCCGGATCTTCTCATCGGTGGCACCGAGCGCCGTCAGGATGAGGATCGGGGTGGCAATCCCCTTGGCACGAAGGGCCTTGATGAGTGCGATGCCGTCCATGACCGGCAGCCCCGGTCAATGACCATCGCATCCCAACTCTGGGTCAAGGCGAGGTGGAGCCCGTCGCGCCCATTGACAGCCAAGCGGACAGAGAAGTCCGGCTCCAGGAGTTCGCTGATGAGCGGCCCCAGGGCGGAGTCGTCTTCGACCAAGAGGAGGGCCGGCCGCTCAGCTGTTGTCATGCTGCCTATTCTTCCCCGGCGTGCCCGTTCGCGGCGCCTACCTTGACGTTGCGCCGCTTTTTGAGCAACTCGACTCCCCACGGCAGGACGGAGACCAAAACCATGATTACGGCAATGGCGTCAATGTTGTTTGCGATGAACTCGTAGTGTCCCAGCCACGAGCCCAGGAGTGTCACGGAGGTCGCCCAAATGACGGCCCCGGCGATGTTCCACAGGGTAAAGGATTTGTAGTTGTAGCGCGCGATGCCTGCGCTGAGCGGCGCAAACGTCCGCACAATGGGGACAAAGCGGGCCAAGACGATTGCGGGGCCGCCGCGGCGCTTGAAGAATTCTTCGGCCGCGTCCAAGTGGGCGGTTTTCAAGACCCGGGCGTCGTCCTTGAACCATCGCCGTCCGAACTTGCGCCCAAGCATGTAGCCGATCTGGTCTCCTGCGATGGCGGCGGCTGATACGACGGCGATCAACACAGGCAGTTCAAGCTGCAGTTGCTGGTGAAGCAGGCCCGTGGTGAACAGCAAGGAGTCACCGGGCAGGAAAGGGAACAGGAGACCGGATTCGATGAAGACGATCAGCGCCACTACTCCCAGCGCCGCAGGGCCCAAGCCCTGGAGGAGGGTGGTGGGATCAAGGAATGCGGGCATGGCGGAAAGTACGTGCATGGGGTCCTCCTCAGGATCCGTGTGCTTGGGTTGGGGCTGCTTCCGAGGCGGCTGCTTCCGAGGCGCCTGCTTCTGATGCAACGCCAAACGGTAGCCGCGCGAAAACCCGAGGGGCGTACCGGTTCCAGAGCCCGGCCAATACGATCACTGCGGCGCTGGTGGCGAGGAATGACGCCACAACGTCGCTGGGGTAATGGACTCCGATGTAGATACGCGACCACGCCACCACCACGGCCATGACAGCACCGGCCCACGCAGTGATGACGCCCCACCGGCTTCCCCGGACCAGGAAGTACAGAGCGAAGGCGAGCGCTACGGCGAAGGCGGTGTGGCCGCTGGGAAAACTGTTGGAACCCGTTTCCGGAGCCAGGGGTCGAAAAGAAGCGCGGGGTTGGGCCGGTGGCGGGCAACGATAAGTTTGAATACCTCGCTGGCAACCCAGCCCGAACATGCAAAGAGCACAAACATGACAGCCCGCACGAAGGACTTGCGGACCAGGCAAAGGTACAAGCCGATCACGAGGACAATGCAGACTCCCGCTACGGGGGCGAAGAGGACGTTCAAAGCCATGGCCGCGGTGGTCAGTGCGCCCAGGTGATGGCGGCTGAGTTCCTGGTCAATACCGAATTCCCCAGTGGTCAGACCCGCTACCGCCTGCACGCTGAAGCCAATGGCAAGCACTGCCGCGGCGAGGACAATGCCCCACAGGAGCCAGAACCTCGTCTGGGGAAGCAACGGCACACTGTGACGGACGACGGCGGAAGCGCGGCCTTCCGTGGAAGTGTTCTGCTTGGGGTGTGATCGCATGGTGTCTCCGGTTCGGGGTGACGGCCGTTGTGCGGCCTGTTTCCACTCTCCCGTGGGGCACTTAAGAAGCTCTTAAGAACTCCTGGACACGGCCCTTTCCCCTTGACCCGCACGTGGATGGGCCCAGAGTTTAGGAACCTACTGTCCGCCACATCGAAGGGTCTGGGATGTCCGAATTTGCGATCTCGAAAGACGGTACCCGCATCGGGTATGACCAATACGGCGAAGGACCTGCCGTCATCCTGGTTGGCGGCGCGATGCAATTCAGGGGCTTCGACTCCAACACCATGGAAATGGCCAAGCTCCTGGCCGCCAAGGGGTTCACGGTGCTGAATTACGACCGGCGCGGCCGAGGGGAAAGCGCTGAGGCTCCGTCATTCAGCCTGAAGGACAACATCGACGATCTCGCCACGCTCATCGACATCGTGGGCGGCCAGGCCGCGCTCTTCGGGAGCTCGTCCGGTGGCTCGATTTCCCTGGCAGCGGCGGCAGCAGGCTTGCCCGTCACGAAGCTCGCGCTCTGGGAGACTCCGCTGAGCGAAGAACTCGGCGCCGGCGGGGCTGAATTCTTCGCCGGGCTCCAGGAACGGGTCGCCTCCGGCGACAAGGCTGGCACCATCGAGTACTACATGAAGGACATGCCGCCGGAGTGGCTGGCCGGAGCCAAGAACAGTCCAGGATGGCCCATCATGATCGAATTGGGCCCCAGCCTTTTGGCCGACGCCGAATCCCTCGCGTGGTCCCAGTCCGCGCCTCGGGCAGAGCTCTGGTCCGGCATCACCCAGCCCACCCTCGCGATAGTCGGCGAGCAGACCGTCCCGATCATGCCGAAAGCGGCCGACTCCATCGTGGCCAACATCCCGAGCGCCCGCAAAGCTACCATTCCAGGCGCCAACCACGGCTGGGAACCTAGCGTCATGGCCGACGCCTTGGCCGAGTTCCTCGCCGAGTAATACGGCACTCGCTTTCACCATGAACCTGGCCGGGATCGCCGTCGAGCTCTACACACTGGTTCCCTCGGCCTTCACGGCGGCCCGCACTGCGCGGGCCAAGGAAGCCAAGTCGGATGGGGATGCCGAACTGGCGAAACAAATCGCCCAGTTGCCCAAGCCTTCGACGGCGGCGTGGGCCGTCAACATGCTTGTCCGGCACGGCACCAAGGAATTCGCCGGCGTCCTGGAGCTTGGGCCTCGCTCGGGCGAGCCCAGGAGCAGCAGGATCACGACCGTCTCCGCACGCTCGGCCAACAGCGCCCGCACGTACTGGGCGCCGCCGTCGAGCAGGCCCGGGCAGTGGCGGAAGGCCTCGGTGTCAAGGTCAGTGGCGCCGCCGCGATGGAGATCGAGGCCACGCTGAGGGCCGCCATGACGGATCCCGGCGCCGCCGCGGCGCTCCGCAGCGGGCAGCTTGTGCGTTCGCTCGCCACGAACGGATTGGAACCCGTGGATCTCTCGGGCGCGGTGGCGATTGCGGGCGCGCTTCCCGCGGTGGACGCCACCCAGGAAGAGCCCGACGACGGCGGGCGGCAACGGGGCGGGCAGACTCACAGCGGGCTCGCGCCGACTCGGAGCGCGAACGCGAGAAGGCACAAACCGTACTCGCGGAAGCAGAGCGCAGTGCCGACAGGGCCGACCTGGAACTCGCGCAGGCCGAGCGCAATAAGTTGGAGGCCGTGCGCCGAAGCGAACAACTCGCCGTCGACGTCAAAGCCGCCAAGGACAAGCTGGCTGCATTGCAACAGGAGCTTGCCGCGACGGAGTGGGCGATCACCCGGGCTGAGCGGGACCGCAAGCTGGCAGCCCGGCTAGCCGAGCGGGAGCGCCGGGCCGCGGAAACGGCACGGGCCCGGTTGGAGGGACTTTCTTAGCGGGCGCAACGTCCGGTATACCGGACATTCCGAGGCGTATTCTAGGACAATGTACAGTCAATCGGTGCGGCCAAGGCGCCGGCCGCGGCTCAGGTGCTGGCGGTTCTCAGATACGTTGCCGGACAGGCCGGCCCGGTCAGCGCGTCCATCATTGCGCGCGATGTTGGACTGCCTCGGTCCACCACGTATCAGCTCATTGCCTCCCTGATCGATGACGGCTTCCTGGTCCATCTTCCCGAGGAGCGCAAGTATGCCTTGGGAGTGACCGCCCATGAGTTGGGGACCGGGTATTCGCGGCAAGCTCCGATCCAGCGGATCGCCCGGTTCCCCCTGTCCCGGCTCGTCGCCCGGACCCGCCGGACTGCCCATCTTGCCGTGATGCACGGGCGCGACGTCGTTTACGTGATCGAGGAGCGGGCGCCGCGGCAAAGCCCCTTGTCACCGACACCGGAGTCCGGCTTCCTGCCCACCTGACGGCCAGCGGCAGGGCGATGATGGCCCAGATGGACCCCGCCCAGGTGGCTGCGCTTTTCCCTGGGCCAGAGGCTTTCGCGGAGCGCCACAGCAAAGGCCCGCAATCCTTGCCCGCGCTGCAGGATCTCTTGGCGCGGGCACGGTCGCTCGGATATGCGTGGGAGCAGGACGAGGTCACGGAGGGTTTTCTTCTGTGGCGGTCGCCGTCCTCGACCGGCAGCGCTATCCCGTGGCCAGCGTGACGTTAACGGTGTCGAACCGGGCGTTTCCCGGCGGAGGCACCCGTCACCGGGCCAAGGACGCCGAGACCCCGGAGGAAAGGGCGGTCCGCATCGAGGACGTCGCCCGGGAGTGGATTCCGGAAGTGACCAGGTGCGCGAGGGAAATTTCCCGCAGGCTGGGCACCCAAGCCTGACCCCGACGTCGTTCCCTCTGGTCGACTGGGACGCTCGCTCACATATAGGGCCAAATGCCAGGACGCTCGCTCACCAAAAGTGAGCGAGCGTCCGCCGAAAACACCCCAAAAGTGAGCGAGCGTCGGAGGGGACGGGCAAAAGGCCCGACGACGGCGCAACAGCAGTGCCGCCGTCGTGCCCCGAGACAACCGTTCCCGGCACGGTCGACTGGGACGCTCGCTCACCTATAGGGCCAAATGCCAGGACGCTCGCTCACCAAAAGTGAGCGAGCGTCCGCCGAAAACACCCCAAAAGTGAGCAAGCGTCCGAGGGGGCACAACCCAAAGGCTAGACTGCCGCGGTGTTCGACGCTGAGCCGGGTAGCGGCGCTATTGCCCCCGAGTCCGATTCCGCTGGGTCGGGTTCCGTCGGGTAGACCATCTCGGCCGGTGCGTTGGAGTTCCTCTTCGCCAGCGGGTAGAACACGATTGCCGTGACCACGAGGCCTACAAGCCAGGAGATGTCCGCCCCGCCCAGAAGCTCGGTCATCGGGCCGGTGTAGAGGGTCTGCGCCAAGAACGGGATCTGGACGACGATGCCGATCGCGTAGCTGAGCAGCGCGGTCTTGTTCCAACGGCCGTAGCGACCGTTCAGGTCGTAGAGGGCCGGAATGTCCACCTTCTCCTTGGAAACCAGGTAGTAATCCACCAGGTTTATGGAGCTCCAGGGGATGAACACCATCAGCAGGAGAAGGACGAAATTCTTGAAGTTGGCGATGAACTCGGGGGAAGCAAGCACTGCGATGAGCACCGAGAGTCCGATAAAGCCGATCACGTAGGCGAACCGGGTCCATGACGCCACCGCGGACTTGCGGGTGAACGCCGTGACCGAGGTAAGCATGGTCATGTAGCCGCCATACGCGTTCAGCGTGTTGACGGTCAGTTTTCCGGTCACGATCACCAGGTAGATGACTACCGCGATCAGTCCGCCTCCACTCAGGTTCCCGAGGAAAGCGACTTGGCCGTCCAGGAACCGTGCACCCTTGGGCAATGCGAGGGCGGCGAAGAGAGCGCCCAGGGTCATGGACCACTGGGAACCAATCACCGTGCCGAAATAGGCCGACATGAAGGTCTTGCGTGCTGGGTTTTGGAAGGCAGGTACCGGGAGTAGTCGGCGACGTACGGGCCGTAGGTCAGCTGCCATCCGGCGCCCAGCGAAATGGCGAGCAGGAAGGTGGGGAACTCGAAACTGCCGGCTCCCAAGAGTGCGCCGACGTCCTGGCTGGTCAACAACCTGATGCCCAGGTAGGTGAAGCCGAGGATACCGACGACGGTGGCAATGCGGCCCAACATGTGGATGTACTTGTAGCCCAGGGTCGCCACGACGATGGTCAGCGCCCCGAAGACGATCATGCCCACGGCCGGGGTGCCCGCGTGGAGGATGAGGCTGACTGCCTGTCCGGAGAGGACCGTACCGGTGGCGGCGAAGCCGAGGTACATCACGACCACCAGGACCAAGGGAATCACTGCCCCGAAGATCCCGAACTGTGCCCGGCTGGAAATCATCTGCGGCAGGCCGAGCTTCGGCCCCTGCGCCGCGTGGAGCGCCATCACAGCACCGCCCAAGAGGTTTCCGATCAGGAGGCCGATGATCGCCCACAGCGCATCCGCGCCGAACAGGACTGCCAAGGCGCCGTCGACAATAGCCGTGATCTGCATGTTCGCCCCGAACCAGAGCGTGAACTGCTGGCCAGGCGAACCATGGCGCTCATTTTCCGGGACAAAGTCGATGGAACGACGCTCAACGCGCGGCCCACCCGTTCCCGCTTTTCCTGTGGCCTGCATGCCTAATCCTCACTTTGACAACCGAAGTCCGATGTCCCCAACTGAGAATCAATCAGAGCATGCAAAAGTGACAGTGATCACGGAAAGGCGGCGATGTTTAGTCCGATATCCCGGACGATAAGCCACGAGCTGTTGTTCACCCGGATTGATGGCCGTCGCCGCCGGCGAGGCCCATGAACATCGTCTTGTGCAACACGTCCACGTGCCGCCGCGATACCTCCACCGCGCCGCGGTCGTCGCCGGCGCGCAAGGCGTTGACGAGCGCAATGTGGTCCCGATTGGACTCATGGAGAAACTCGATCGGGTACGGGATGAAGTATGCGTAGAGCTCCGCCAGCGCCTCGTTGTAGACGTCGACCGCAGCTCCCAGGCCCGAGCACGCCGCGACCAGCCTGTGAAACCTCTCGTCGGCCTGGTGATACTCGGACCAATTGCTTGATCCGGCCATCTCATGAGTCAGCCGCTCCAGCTCATCCAGCTGCGCTGCCGTGGCGTTGACGGCGGCGAAGTGCGTGACCGCGCATTCGAAGAGCAACCGACGGTCCACCAGCCGGTTCACTGCATGGGATTCGGCTGGCGACGCAGCGAGCTCTTCAAGGACGTTTTGCGGCGGCTCGTCGGCGACGAAGGTTCCGCCGCCGCGCCCCCGACGGCGGACAACGACCCCCTGGTCGGCCAGGCTCGCTAGGGCCCTGCGGGCGGTGATCGGGCTGACCGAAAGGCCCAGCGCGACGTCTTGCTGGTCGGGCAGCCTCTCCCCCGGCTGAAGCAGTCCCAAGGATATGGCCATGCCGATCCGCAACCGCACGGCGTCGATTGCGCTCCGGCGGTCGATTCCGAGCAAAGGGGCAGCATCGATGGGTGAGTCGCCGGTGGTGTCCTCGAGCTGACGGGTCATATCCGCTACTTTACGGGGCAAAATCCACCTTCCTTTTATTTGATCATTATGATCTAATATGAGGCGAGTCACAACGACAACGTGGAGAAACCAGTGCAACGCATCCTTCCCCTCATCGCCGCCCAGGCGGCACCCCGACTGATCGGCGAACCGATCGAGGCCTTCGCCGCCGAAGTCGCAGCCGCCGTCGCGATCCAACCGCACAGCAAGCTCGTGGTCTTCCCGGAGCTGCACCTTTTCGGGGATTCCAACCCGGACCTGCAGCGTACGGAAGTGCTGCAGGACTCGGCCGAGCCGCTGGACGGTCCGCGCGTCAAGGAACTGCGGCAGCTCGCAGCTGACCTGGGGATCTGGTTGGTTCCGGGCAGCGTCTGCGAGCGCGGCCCGAGGGGCAATTGTTCAATACCCAGCTGGTCCTTTCCCCCGAAGGCGAGCTCGCCGGCTACTACCGCAAGGTCTTCCCTTGGCGCCCCTTTGAGCCCTACGACCCCGGCGACCGGTTCACCACCGTCGACCTGGAAGGGATCGGCAGGGTGGGCTTGAACATTTGCTACGACGCCTGGTTCCCCGAGGTGACCCGCCAGTTGGCGTGGATGGGCGCCGAAGTGATCCTCAACGTCGTGAAGACCACGACGCCGGACCGCAAGCAAGAACTCGTCCTCGCCAAGGCAAACGCGATCGTGAACCAGGTCTTCATGGTCAGCGTCAACTGCGCGGGACCCACCGGCAAAGGCCTCAGCCTGATCGTCGACCCCGAGGGGAACACCATAGCCGAGGCCGACGACGACGCGCCCACCCTTCTCGCCGTGGAACTGGACCTCTCCGCCGTCGAGCATGTCCGCACGCACGGGACCGAAAACCTCAACCGCCCTGGTCCCAATTCCACCCCGGCGAGCCGCCCATCGAGCTGCCTGTCTACCAAGGCCGCATCGACCCGACCACCTGGACCCTACGGTCCTCCAACTCCTAAGGAACCACCGGTGACAACGCAACCGAGCCTCACGCGCGCCCTGAAACTGCCCTCGCTGGTCCTGTTCGGGCTGGCCTACCTGACCCCGCTCATCGTGCTGGCGATTTTCGGCGTGATCGCCGAAACCACCGGCGGAGCATCCCCGTCGGCCTATCTGGTGGCCATGGTCGCCATGCTCTTCACCGCGCAGAGCTACGGACGCATGGCCGTTGCCTATCCGGTGGCCGGCTCCGCGTACACGTATATCCGGCGCTCCATCGATTCCCGGATCGGCTTCCTGGCCGGTTGGGCTGTCCTGCTGGACTACCTGTTCCTGCCGATGGTCATCTGGCTCATCGGCGGCTCGTACCTCACCGCGCAGTTCCCGGACATTCCCATCGGGGTCTGGATTGTCGCGTTCATCGCGATCACAACGCTGCTCAACGTGGTTGGCGTCAAGGTGGCTGACAAGGCCAACTACCTGCTGATGGCATTCCAGCTTCTGGTGATAGTCCTTTTCGTGGCCTTGTCCGTTGGAACCTTGGTCTCGACCTCCGGCGCGAGTGCCCTGGTCAGCACCGCTCCATTCTTCAACGACACGTCGAGCTTCGACAAGATCACCGCTGGCGCTGCCATCGCGGCGTACTCGTTCCTGGGTTTCGACGCCGTGTCCACCCTCACCGAGGAGACCATCGAGCCGAAAAGGACCGTACCGAAGGCGATCATGCTTGTGGCACTCATCGGCGGCGCGATCTTCGTCGTCGTCTCCTACACCACACAGTTGATCCACCCCGGCGGGGTGTTCGACGATTCGGCGTCGGCGGCGTCGGACATTGCCCTGAAGATCGGCGGGCAGTTCTTCGGCGCAGTCTTCCTGGCCGGACTCGTGGTGTCCCAGTTTGCCTCCGGACTCGCGGCGCAAGCCAGCGCCTCACGATTGCTCTACGCCATGGGCCGGGATTCCGTCCTGCCGAAGAAAGTCTTCGGGGCGTTGAACAAGTCCTTCCACACGCCGGTATTGAACCTGGTCATCACCGGCGCGGTGGGACTCATCGCCATGTTCCTGGATGTCGCCACCTCGACGTCGTTCATCAACTTCGGTGCCTTCACCGCCTTCACCCTCGTCAATGTCTCGGTCATTGCCTACTACCTGCGCCAACGACGCTCGGGAACCGGCTCAGCGTAATGTTCTACGTGGTCATGCCGGCTGTCGGAGCCATCATCGACGGTTTCCTGCTCTCCCAGCTCGATTCGAATGCCATCACGCTCGGACTGATCTGGCTCTGCGTCGGCGTCGGGGTACTCGGCATCATCACCAAGGGGTTCCGGAAGGCGCCGCCGGAAATGGTGATGGAGGAAAAAGAAGCCGCGCTGGTATGACGACGGAACACAGTAAACGGGGAGAAACGAGGACTGCGTGCGCATCACCCTAGCCCAGCTGGATTCCGGCACGGACGTCGGCCGCAATCTCGACCTCATCGCGGATTACTGTGCCCGGGCCGCCTACGAGGGCTCTGAGCTCATCGTGTTCCCGGAGTACTCGACGTACGAGAAAAGCCGGGTGGACCGGAGCTTCGTGGACATGGCCGAACCCCTTGACGGCCCTGTGGCTTCCACGCTCTGCGCGACGGCGGCACGCTACGGGATCGCCGTCGTCGCGGGTCTCCTGGAAGCGCCTGGTGACGGAGACGGAACCAAAGAACCGGACCGGGCATTCAACACCTTGGTGGCGATCGGTCCGGACGGTTCCCTCCTCGCCAGCTACAGGAAGATCCATCTGTTCGACTGCCAAGGATTCCGCGAATCGGAATACATCAGACCGGCGCCGGAACCATTGCCCGTCACCTTTTCCTGGGGCGGCATGACGTTCGGGTTGATGACCTGCTACGACCTGCGCTTCCCCGAGTTGGCGCGCATTCTGGCCGACGCCGGGCCGAGGCGCTCCTCGTCTGTTCTTCGTGGGTTCCCGGTACCGCAAAGACCGAGCAATGGGCCACATTGGCCAAGGCCCGGGCAATAGAGAACGGCGTGTACGTGGCGGCGGTCTCCCAGACTCCACCGGTATCCATCGGCTACAGCATGCTCGTGGATCCCCTCGGGACTGTCCTGCACAGCCTCGACACGGAGCCGGCCACCGCCACGCTGGACCTCTCCCGGATGCCGTTTTGGCAGCCAGGGACCAGTTCCCCACATGGCGGCACCACCGGCTCCCCTAGGAATCTCGCGGCCTCTTCTAGGCCGCCCCACTCTGTGCTAAACCAAAGTCAAGATGCACCGATGCTCCGAAGGAGATGCACCATGAGCGCAACGACGGACAAAGGATCGGGCCGAGGGCTGGAGATCCGGTCGATCGACTATGTTCCGCTGAACGAGCGCCACGGCAAGGTCTCGCACATCGGACCGCTGTGGTTCGTCAGCAATGCCAGATCGCCACCCTGGCAGTGGGGTTGATCAGCATCACCACCGGCGGCAACTTGATCTGGTCGCTGCTCGCGATCGCCATCGGGGTGCTCGTCGGCACGCTTTTCATGGCCGCGCACTCCTCGCAGGGCCCCAGCTCGGCCTGCCACAGATGATCCAGTCCCGGCCGCAGTTCGGCTACATCGGCGCCCTTCTGGTTTGGCTCTTCGCCTACCTCCAGTACGCCGGCTTCAACATCTTCAACACCATCCTGGCCGGCCAAGCGATCTCGGAGTCAGTCAACTTCGGGTCGCAAAACCTTTGGTTCTGGGTGGTCACCATTGTCGCCGTCGTCATCGCCTTGTTCGGCTACGACCTCATCCACGCCTTTGAGCGCTACCTGACGTACCTGACCATCATCATGCTGGCGTTGCTCACCATTGCAGCCGTGAAGCTGGCCATTCCCGCTGGCGCATACAACCTGGCTGACTTCCACATGGTGCCGTTCCTGGGCCAGCTGGGGGTCGCGGCCGGCTACCAGATTTCCTGGGCCATCTACGTCTCTGACTACTCCCGCTACCTTCCGCCGGCCAGCGGACGGGGCACTTTCAGATGGACGTTCTGGGGCAGCGCGCTCGGCGGTATTTGGGTGATGTTCCTGGGCGCGTACATCGGTGCGGCCGCCGGGGAGAACTTCGAAACCATCGGCTCGATCAAATCCACGGCCGACCAGCTCTTCGGCGGATTCGGTGGCATCGCCCTGTTCGTCGCCGCCCTGGGCTTGCTGTCCGTGACGGCCCTGAACATGTACGGCGGTTCGCTGACCTTGATATCGTCCATCGACAGCGTGCGGCAGATCCGGCCAACGCTAAGGCTCCGGATCATCACGATTTCCATCACCGCCCTCATTTCCGTGGTCCTGGCTAACCTGGCCTCGGCCGACTTCCTCGCCAACTTCAACGACTTCCTGCTATTGGTCCTGTACTTCTTCATTCCGTGGACGGCTGTCAACCTCACCGACTACTTCATCGTCCGCAAAGGCCACTACGCCATCGCGGAGATCTTCAAGCCCGATGGGATCTACGGACGATGGGGCTGGCCGGCATCATCTCCTACCTTGTCGGCTTTGTGGTGATGATTCCCTTCTTCTCGGCCGGCAAGCTCTTCGTCGGGTTCATCGCCCACGCCCTGGACGGCGCCGACATCTCGCTGTTTATCGGGCTCCCGGTCTCCGCAGGGCTGTATTGGCTAATGACCCGACGTATCGACGTCGAGGCAGAGACCCGCATGGCCAAGGAAGAGGCCGACGCCCTGGAGGCGGCCGCGCACGAACACCTGCTGCCGTAACTCCGCCGGACTAATGGGGTAGGAGTCAGGCAGTGGTCCAACCCCGGCGCCTCAGTTGATCCTGCGATTGCCGAGCCAGCTGACCATGGCGGGTCGCGGTGGTCGAAGAAGAGGCTGGCCCGGTGTCCAAGGCGGCGATCCGGCTCAGCTGCTCATCGGTAAGGGTGAAATCGAAGACGTCGAGGTTCCGGGCCATGCGTTCGGGCCGGACGGACTTGGGGATGACGACGACGTCGCGCTGGATGAGCCAACGGAGAACCACCTGTGCGACGGACTTGCCGTGCGCATCGGCGATGGTGCTGAGAAGCGGGTTGGTGAACAGGTTGTTCTTGCCTTCGGCGAAGGGTCCCAGGATTCGATCTGGACACCGCGTTCGCGCATCATTGCCTGGTCGGCCGCGCGCTGGTGGAAGGGGTGGGTTTCGATCTGGTTGACTGCCGGGACGATCTCGTTGTGGTCGATGAGGTCCACCAGCCGGTCGAGGTGGAAATTCGAGACCCCGATCGCCCGGGCGAGGCCGTCCTGGTGGAGTTCCTGCATGGCTCGCCACTCGCTGTAGTAGTCGCCCAACGGCTGGTGGATCAGGTACAGGTCGACGTAGTCGAGTCCGAGGCGGCGGAGTGAGTTGTCGAAGGCGCGCTTGGTGTCGTCCTGGACGCTGCCTGCCGGGGCGTGCTGGATCCAGAGCTTCGTGGTGATGAAGAGTTCGTCGCGGGCGAGGCCGCTGTTCTTGATGGCCAGGCCAACGGCCTCTTCGTTCAGGTAGGAAGCGGCGGTGTCCAGGTGACGGTAACCGGCGTCGAGCGCGGCTTCCACCGCGGCCTGGGTTTCCTCGTCCGGGATCTGGAAGACGCCGAAGCCGAGGATCGGCATTTCGACGCCGTTGTTAAGGGTGACGGTGTTCATGGGTTTCCTTCGCTTGGATGGGGGTTATCGGCTGATTTGGGCGTGGGCGGCTTGGTAGTCCTGTTCACTGACGGGCTCAAGCCAGGTGGCGCTCTCCCCGTTGTCGTGCTCCACCAGGGCCAGGTGGCACATCATGTTGTCCTGGGTGGCGCCGTGCCAGTGTTCCTCGCCGGGGGGCGTGTGGACCGTGTCCCCTGCGCGCATGAGGATCACACTGCCGTCCCGGGTGGCAACGAACCGGTGCCATCGGTGCAGTGCAGGGTCTGGCCAAGAGGGTGGGAATGCCAGTTCGTACGGGCACCGGGGGTGAAGCGGACCATCGCCGCCACGAGACGTGAGGGCGCCTCGCCGTTGTGGAGCGGATTGAGGTAGACGTCTCCGTGAATCTCTCCGTAGGGCTTTGACGGTCGGGGTGGGGGGAACGAGTTTCATGGCGTCTGCCTTTCGCTAGTGCCGTGATTGTTGTGCGTGCCGAAGCGGCAGGGACACCGCTACGAGGACCAGAAGGAGAAGGGCCGTGATACTCAGGTTGATGCGCAATCCTGCCATGAAGTTCTGACCGGCGAGTGCGGCACCGAAGATCGCGACGCCGAGGGAGCCTCCGAGCTGCCGGGCGGTATTGACCGCGCCGCTGGCGGTCCCGCCAACTCCGCCGGCACGTGGTCCAGGATGAGGGCAATGATCGGCGGAACCGTGAAGGAACCTCCGACGCCGACGGGCACCATCAGGAACGCGACGAGCAGGGTCGGCGCATTGCCTGGCAGGAGGCAGAGGCTCGCCAGCCCGCGGCCATCAGCAATTGGCCAGAGACGATCGCGACTATGCGCCCGAATCGCTCCGCGAACCTGGCCACGAGGGGATTCAGGAGGGCAACAAGCCGGTCATGGGCAAGAACAAAAGCCCGGTCTCCAGGGCGCTGGCTCCGCGTTCCTGTTGGAAGTAGAGGCTCTGGAGGAAGACGACGCCGTACAACGCCGCCATGGTGACCCGGCGACAATCAGGGCCGTGGAGACTGCGCGCGAACGGAACAAGTCGAGCGGGATCATTGGGTGGCTTCCCCGTGCTTGTGCTGCCACGAATACGGCTGCGGATGCGACACATATGGCGAACGTCAACAGGATGTGGGGCTAGGAGCCACTCGGGAGAGGACCAGCAGGGCTGCCACTCCCACCGGAAGGTTGACGAAGAAGATCAGTCTCCAGTCCCAGTACACGATTGCCCTTCCGCGACGCGCAGGATCGTGGAACGCCTCCCGGAAGAGGGCGAGGGACGTAGGGGTAATCATTGCCGCACCGATGCCCTGCAGGACCCGTCCGGCGATGAGTGCAGGAAGGCTCGGGCTGAACCCGCATGCCATCGAGGCAACGGTGAAGAGAATCATGCCGATGCCGTAGGCGCGACGACAATTTGGGCGTCCAAGGCGACCACGAAAAATCCGAGCATGGCAACCGCGAGAGATGCGCGCGGACGCGCCACGGCTTCCGGAAAGGATTTGACGGTAGTCACGGACATGGTGGCCTTCCAAGCAGGGAAACGGGACTGATTCAAGAAAACCAGTCCCCGGGTCCGCGTGGGAGTGCCTGTTATAACGTGTACTGCCAGTGCCTGTTTCAGTTGCCTTGAGCTTCTCGGATGGTGATCGCGATTTTCCCCCGCACTTTGCCGGCGTCGAAATAGCGCATGGCGTCCGGAACCTGCTCCAGCGGATAGCTGCGGTCGACGGTCGGGGTGAGGGTTCCGGCGTCGATGAGCCCGGCAAGGTATTCGAGGTCTGCAACGTCCTGCGTCCCCATGACCATGGTGAGCCGCTGACCGATGAACGGGGACAGCGCGAGGGCCCTGAATTGCCTGTCGATACTTCCCGTCCAGGAGCCGCCTTCTTCGCCGCCGGTGATAACGGCCGTGCCGGTAGGCGTGAGCGCCTTGCGGAGGCGTGCCAGGGTGGGGTTCCCGGCAATATCCAGGATCAGATCGTAGTGTTTGGTGCCGTCGGCGAAGTCCTGCGTGGTGTAGTCGAGGACGTGATCGGCACCGAGCGAGCGCACCAGGTCCATTTTGGCGGCACTGCACACGCCCGTGACCTCAGCCCCGGCAGCTTTTGCGAGCTGAACAGCGTAGCTGCCCACTCCTCCCGAGGCACCAAGGATCAGAACCTTCTGTCCCGGCGCTATCCGGCCGCGGCGCGAAGGGCCTGCAGCGCAGTGCAGGCGGAAACCGGGACCACCGAGGCTTGTTTGAAACTGATGTTCGCCGGTTTGAGCGCCAGTTGGCTTTCGCGGGCCGTCGCATATTCAGCGAAGGAACCCTTCCCGACCCCGAAGACCTCGTCCCCGACGGCGAATCGGGTCACTGCTGCTCCGACCGCCGTGACCGTGCCGGCCAAGTCCATCCCGGGCACAGGATTTTTGGGGGCGCGGACGCCGAACGCCAAGCGCAGCGCGTAAGGCAGGCCCGGGTTACATGCCAGGTCCCCGGTCCAGTCCTGCAGCGTGGACCCGGACCAGCACCTCGTTCTCGGCAATCTTCGGTGTGGGGATCTGCGTCAGGTGCAGGACGTCAGCGGAGCCGTAAGCCTCCTGCACGATGGCCCGCATCGTAACCTCCGGCTTTTGCGAGCCGCCTGAAATCGGAGTCTCCGCAGCATGCTGACCAGCGGTCATGGCCGTTCCTTTCCAGTCAATTGGGGTGTTCAGCTACTTTTTCGTACGCTGTACCAAAAAGATTATCGTACAATGTACTAAACCGCTAGACCCCCTGCACTAAATCGCTGGAGTGCTGCACCAACTAGAGTCCAAGGAGTCCCGATGCCGGACACTGCACAGCCCTCCCCCAGCGACGCCCTCCGTTGAGCCGCGAAAGGGTGCTCGGTTGCGCTGTGGATCTCGCTGACGAGTCAGGAATCGCCGCGCTGACCATCCGCTCGCTCGCCCAGAGCATGGGAACCAAGCCCATGTCGCTCTACTACTACGTGGCCAACAAGGATGAAATTTTGGATGGCATCGTGGACATGGTCTTCCACGAAATCGCATTACCCTCCCCCGCGGGCGACTGGCGGGAGGAAATGCACCGGCGGGCACACGAAGTGCGCAGCGCGCTCAAACGCCATCCTTGGGCGGTCGGGCTGTTGGAAAGCCGCTCCGCCCCGGGCGAAGCGAACCTGCGTCACCACGAAGCGACCTTGGCGACCTTGAGGGCAGCAGGCTTTTCCGTCCAGATGACGGCCCATGCCTATGCCTTGCTCGATAGTTACATCTACGGATTCGCACTCCAGGAAGCCGCCCTTCCTTTTGACGGCCGGGACACCGCCGCCGAGATCACAGCGCCGATCGTTGAACGCTTTTCGACCGGGCAGTACCCCCACATGATGGAGATCGCCACCGAACATGTCCTCAAACCCGGCTACGACTTCGGGACGAGTTCGACTTCGGGCTGAACCTCATCCTTGACGGCCTCAGCCGGTCGATGAGGTGAGCTAGGGATGCCCGGCGAATCCGAAACGACACCCGTTCCGGGCCCCGGCCTCGGCCTCGGCCCACGTTCTTGGGACACGCAGTGTTGCGTGGTCGGCGGTGGACCTGCCGGAATGATGCTGGGCTACCTGCTGGCCCGCGCCGGAGTCGAAGTGACAGTGCTGGAGAAGCACGCCGATTTCTTCCGTGACTTCCGGGGCGACACCATCCATCCTGCGACCACCGATGTGCTCGCCGAACTGGGATTGCTGGAAGAGTTTCTGAGCCTGCCGCACACGGAGATACCGGAACTGCGTCTCGGCATCGACGGACAGACCTTCGGGCTGGTGGACTTCCGGCACCTGCCCTCCCGATGCAAGTTCATGGCGTTCATGCCGCAGTGGGACTTCCTGACCTTCTTGGCCACCCAGGCCATGCAATACCCCGCCTTCCGACTGGAAATGAGTACCGAGGCCACCGGCCTGCTCCGCCACGGTGAGCAAGTGATCGGCGTACGGGCACGCACTCCCCAGGGCGAAGTAGAGATCAGGGCGGATCTCACGGTGGCGTGCGACGGGCGGTTCTCCCTTATCCGGGAACACGCGGACTTGCCGCTAAGGGAGTTCGCAATGCCGATCGACGTGCTGTGGTTCCGCGTGCCGCGCAGCGAGGATGCGCCGCCGACCCTGGGCTATCTCGGCGGCGGGCAGATCGTGCTCGCAATCGACCGCGGCGACTATTGGCAGTGCGGCACGATCATCGGGAAAGGAACACTCCGCAGGTTCAGGCCGCGGGGCTGGCCGCCTTCCGCGACCGGGTGGCACGTGCCGCACCGTTCTTGGCCGCCGGCCTGGCCGCGCTGACCGACTGGGACCAGATCAAGCTGCTGTCCGTGCGCTCCAATCGGTTGAGACGCTGGTGCGAGCCAGGCCTGTTGTGCATCGGCGACGCCGCCCACGCTATGTCGCCGGCCGGAGCCGCCGGGTGAACTACGCCATCGCCGACGCCGTCGCCACGGCCAATCACCTCGCAGTACCACTGCGCACGGGCACCATCGCCGTCGCCGACCTCCAGCGCGTGCAACGACGACGCGAACCAGCGGTAAGGATCGCACAGGCATTGCAGCGACAGCAGACACGCCAACTCGCTCGCCTTGCCCAAAACAACCCACCCGTCCAACTCATACGGCTCATCAGCCACACGCCACTGGTCAAACGCCTCTTGGGCCGCATTGTGGGCCTCGGTTTCCGTCGCGAACACATCCACAGCCCCACCTCACCAACCACTAGCAATCGAACCGCAAATCTCCCCGGTGGCTCATGAGACCGCAGGGGTGGATGTGACATGGGTGACAATAGTGGCGTTTGGTGCGAAGCTTGTCACGCCGAGTTGACTATCCTGTCAAGTCGGATCTTATTGTTCCTCAGGGAGGTTTCGTGAAGAAGATCCTTAGCGTTTCCGGGGCGATGTTGCTGTTGCTGAGCGCGTTCTCAGCCACAGCACCGGCCGCAGTTGCCCAACCATCTCCGTCCGCCAACTGGCATGCGGAGAAGGTCTGCGCCGATGTCCCAGCCGGCAATGCGTCGTGTTTTGCGCTCAAGTACGTCGATGATTCGACGACTCCGGGCAAGGCGTCGCCGGGAGGACAAACCAAACCCGCTTCGAGCACGCCGCCCGCCACCGGCAAGACCCCGCGGACATCCAGAGCGCCTACAACATCACAGGCCTCGCGTCCGGCGGCAGAACCGTCGCAATCGTGGATGCCTACGGCTATCCGAACCTGGAACGCGATCTCGGCGTTTACCGCTCACAGTTCGGCCTCCCGGCATGCACGGTCAGCAACGGCTGCCTCACCATCAAGGACCAAAACGGCGGCAACAAGCTTCCCAGGTTCAATTCCGGATGGGCCGACGAAACGGCCCTCGACGTCGACGCCGTCTCTGCAGCGTGTCCGGACTGCAAGATCCTGGTAGTGCAGGCGACAACAGCGAGCCTCAGCGACCTTGGGACAGCCGTGGCAACGGCCGCAAAACAGCCCGGCGTCGCGGCGATCTCCAACAGCTACGGCGGCGGGATTCAGCAGACTCCAGCTACGGCACGTACTACAACCACCCGGGCATCGCGGTGACAGCGTCAACCGGCGACAACGGGTACACCGGCTCGTCCTACCCCGCTTCCTCGAGTTACGTCACCGCCGTGGGAGGCACATCGTTGGTCAAGAACTCCAGTGCACGCGGGTGGGGCGAATCTGCCTGGTCCGGCTCGGGATCCGGATGCTCAAGTGTCAATGCCGCGTTGCCAGCGGCTGCCACGTTCGGCACGGGCTGTAGCAAGCGCGCCTCGGCGGACGTCTCCGCCGTCGCAGATCCGCAGACCGGCCTGGCAGTGTACGCGCCGAGCAGCAGCACCACCTCGTCATGGGCCCAGTATGGAGGGACCAGCCTCTCCTCGCCCCTGATCGCGGCCATGTACGCGCTTTCCGGGAACACAGGCAGCTCCTCGGCACTGGCCAACTCTCTTCCGTACACGAACTCCGGGAAATTCAATGACGTCGCCTCGGGTTCAACGGGCACGTGCTCCACGAGCCAATGGTGCCTCTCCGGCACCGGATGGGACGGACCCACGGGCGTCGGCACTCCGAACGGGGTCGCCGGACTCTAAAAAGCAGTAACTGCCTGAAGGGTGGCCGGCGTCCAAGGATGCCGGCCATCCTTCTGTCTGTGAACGGGCAGTCTCACTAATGCTTCAGGTTCGTCAGCTCCTGCAGGACCTCGTCCGACGTCGTGATGATGCGGGCGTTCGCCTGGAAGCCGCGCTGGGCAACGATCAGGTTGGTGAATTCCTGGGAGAGGTCAACGTTGGACATCTCAAGGGCCCGGCAGTCAGGGTGCCGAGTCCGGCGTCGCCCGGGCGCCCAACTGGGCCGCGCCGGAGTTGGCGGTAGCCACATACGTGGAGCTACCGGATTTCTCGAGGCCGCCGGGGTTGGTGAAACGGGCAAGGGCCACGCGGGCCAGAACCTGCTTGCTGCCATTGCTGAACGAGCCGATGAGTGAGCCGTCGCCGCCGAGGGTGAATGACTCCAGCTTGCCTGCCTCGGATCCGTTCTGGCTGCCGACCGTGAGTGTGCTCATGGCCGCGAATCCGGTAACAGTGGACATGTCCACCGAGATGCCGCCGACGGTCATGGCACCGCCGAAGTCATCGCACCGTTCGCGAACGTGAGCGTCGAGTTCCCCGTGGCGCCGTTGGCGTCGGCCCCGGCCACATCCCAGCCTCCCGCAGAGCGGCTGAACGTCAGAGTCAGGCTGCGGGAGGCGCCGTCGGCGTCGTACACCTTGACCTGGCGCTCCACGCTGGTCCCACGGCCGCATCGGACGGCAGGTTGCCGTCCAGCGAGGCCTTGGTGGTGGCGACGGCGGCCGACGTCGTATTGGGCGAGAGGGCGATCGGGCCAACGGGACCTCCCAAGTTCACGGCGCCGTTGGCGGCAGACCAGCCCTGCAGGATCCCGCCGTCGGGGCTCACCAGACGGCCGGCCGCGTCCATGTCGAAGGCGCCCGCGCGGGTGTAGAGCTGCTGTCCGGCCTTGCTGGTGATGAAGAACCCGTCGCCGGAGATCATCATGTCAGTGGCCCGCCCGGTGTTCTGCGATGAACCCTGGCTGAAGTTGGTGCTGACTCCCGCCACGCGTACCCCGAGGCCGATCTGGGCGGGGTTGGTGCCACCGGTCTCGGCTTGCGGGCGCCGGCGCCCTGGGTCATCTGGGAGAGCGTGTCCTGGAACTGCGTGGAGGAGGCCTTGAAGCCGGCCGTGTTCACGTTGGCGATGTTGTTTCCCGTGACGTCCAGCATGGCCTGATGGGCACGGAGGCCGGAGATTCCGGAGTACAGCGAACGAAGCATGGTGTTGCCTTTCTTCGGGTGGTTCGAGGGTGTGGAGCGTCAGGCGGTTGGCGTGGCAGCGGCGGTCATCCCGCTGATGGAATCAAGCGGAACGTTCACTCCCCGACCGCTACCGTGGGGGTTCCGGCCGCGAAGGAAACCGAACTCGCGACGCCCGAGCCTTTGTCCCGTCGGCGAGCGCATAGCTGACGTTGTGCCCGATGATCTGTGCCGCGGCACTGCGCATCTGGAGCGAAAAACTCTCTTTGGCGTCCGCCGTGAGTTCCGTCATTTTCTCCATCATGGACAGCTGGACGGTCTGGTTCATCATCTGGTTGGTGTCCATGGGAGCGCTCGGGTCCTGGTTCTTCAGCTGAGTCACCAGGAGGGACATGAACATGCTCGAGTCCATGGTCTGCGCGGGTTTGGCTGCGGTGGTTCCGGGCTGGACTCCGCTGCTTGCCGCGATGGCTTGGATGGTCACTATTGGCTCTCCTTCATCAGACGAGAATGTCCAGGCTGCTGGTAATGCTTCGGGAAGTACGACGGCGGTCCGCGCCTGGCGGAGCGACTCGCCGTCGCTGCCCGTGGGAAGGCGGGACTTTCGGCCGGGCGCCGGTCACGGGGTCCGAGCCGCCCGCCCGGCATCGGCCGGAGCGTTGTGTTCGGACAGGTCGAGGCTCGCGCCGAAGCCCGATTCGCCGAGTCCACGCCGCAGTTCCGGCAGGATGCTGCGTATGGCCTCACGGCCGGCTTCTCCGGGGCGAACAATTCGATCCGGACCCCTGCGCCTTCGATATGCGCCCGGACAGTCAACGGACCGAGGTCTTCCGGGGAGAGCTTCAAGGTCATCACGTGGGAGCCGGGCGCCGCCGATGCAAGCGAGAACAGCGGTGCGGACACTTGGGACAGCAGCTTCGCCGGGTCTGCCTGGAGAGTGGGCGTTGCCATGCCGGGAGCGGCTGTCGTAGGAGCCTCCTGAAGTGGCGGCGCCGGCCGCCCACCAACGGAATTCCTGCCTGAATCTCCGAGGGAAGCCGGGTGCCGCGGCGACTTGCGTGTCCTGCCCAAGGACCGGTGGCGAGTCCCGTTGGGTCCCGGCTTTCCCGACGGGAAGTACGACGGCGGTGCCCGGCTCGCCTGCTTGGGCTGCGGTCGCGGTGACCCCGGTCGCGAGGCCGGCGGTCAGCGGGTTGATGGGCAGCGAGTTACCGCGGAGCGGGCCGGCGGGTAGCGCGACGGTTGGCGGCGGGCTACTGGGCAGGGCGCCGGGCATCTGGCTGGCAGGTGCAGCGGCCGGCAACGGGCTGGCCGGCAACGGGCTGGCCGGGATCGGACCAGGCTGGGCTGGGCTCTGACCAAGGCTCCCGAGCGGCAGCGCAGCCGGCACAGATGCGCCCACCTCCGTTCCAGCCGGCGTCGCCTGAGCGTTGCCCGCGGGCATCCTGACTGGCAGTCTTGCCGCTGCCGACGTGCCTGCAATGGCTTTGGCCGGGACCGTACTGTCAACGGCACTGTCTTTGGCCGACACAGTAACGCCAGTGCCGCCCGCCTGCGGAGCAGCGGTCCCGGCCGCGAGTCCACCAGCAACAGCGGCGGCGGCCGCATCAACAGCACCCACCACGGCGGCGCAACAGCACCCACCACAACAGCACCCGCCACGCCAGCCGCCTCAACCACACCCACAGCATCAACCCTGTCCTTGGCGACCTTCGACGCTTCCGGTTTGGCGGCTCGGGCGACCGGCCCGGAACCGTCGCCGGCAGGCTCTTCCTGGGCGCCGCCGTCGGGGGTCTGTTGTGCGGTCCCGAGCGAGGTCTTCGCGTCGGACGCCAGCACGCCGTTCATCACGGCATCAAACCCGGCAGCCCCGCCGGACTGCTGCACGGGCGAAGAGCCGGGAACAGCCTGACGCGGAACTGCCGCAACAGAGAGTGGCAACGGCATCACGAGCCTCCCGCGGGGACAATCCGGCGGATCGCAGTCAGATTGGACTGCTGTTCCCACGCATCGCGGATCTGGATGGTCTGGCCGGGGACGGGCGCGTCGATCGCTTTGCCGTTGCCGAGGTAGATGGAAATGTGTTCGCCGCCGAAACTCACCAACAGGTCGCCGGGCTTGGCTTGGGCCAAGGATGCCACGGGAGTGCCTTGCCGCATCTGGTCGCTGACGACGCGCGGCAGATCAACGCCGAGGTCCTTGAAGACGCGCTGCACGAAGCCTGAGCAATCCATGCCCACCGCCGGGTTGGTGCCGCCCCAGACGTAGGGCACACCGACGTATTTCTTGGCGTCGGCCACCACGGCATCGCCCGTGACAGCGCCGGTGGCCGTGCCTGTACCGGCACTCGAAAGCGCGCCCGCGATGCCGGAGAGGGCGGCACTGCCGCCGAGCCCCAAGGAAGAAGAGAGCTGGCTCACGTCCGGCGTCGCCGATCCCCCGACGGCGGAGCTCAGCGCTTGCGCGAAGGACGCCGAGTCGGTGGAAGTGGCCGCGCCCGCGGCAGTGGAAGCGGTGGTGCTCGCGGCAGTTGCCTGAGGGCGGATGCCTTGGCTGAGTTGCTGCAACATCGACTCGATGCTCTGAATGCGCCCGATGGCCTCGGTCATGCTCACGAGGTGGCCTTCCGGTGCCACGCGGAGGACGCGATCTCGTCCAGCACGCCTTGCTCAGCGCGCAGCGCCGAAGCCTCAAATGCGGCGCCGTGCCGGGTTTCGAGCTTCTCGAGTCCTACTGCGCGGCGCTTGGCTTCGGTATATTCCGCGCGGGCCGCGGCGGCTTCAGCCTCGGCGCTGGCGGACAAGGCGTCAAGCTCGCCAACATGCTTTGCGCGGACGCCCGGGCGGCCGCGATGGCCAGGAGAGACGCGGAGCTTCCGGCGCCTCCGGCGGACTCTGCCAGTTCCTCCCGGCGGTGGCTCGGCGGGATCGCAGGGACGCAGACCGGGAGTTGGCACGGGCCAGTCCACTGGCGGCGGCATCCTGCTGCGTCTGGCGCAAACGCAACAACCCGGCCAGGGAGAATTGACGGTTCACGCGGCTCCTTCGAGGCTTGCTGAGAGGCGGAAGAGTTCCGGCCAGGACTCGCTGTACGGGGTGGATTCGTCCATGCTTTGCTGCAGGAACCCGTTGATGGCAGCTTCGTGGTCCAGGGCCGCGTCAACCAAGGGATTGCTGCCAGGGTGGTAGGCGCCGACGTCGATCAGGTCCTGGGCGCTGCGCCGCGCGGCGAGGACCCTGCGAAGGGATGCCGCGAGCGCCGTGCGATCGGCCGAGTTGACCTTGGAGGCCACGCGGGACACCGAGCCAAGGACGTCCACCGAGGGAAAGTGCCCCGTGACGGCGAGCTTCCGGTCCAGGACCACGTGTCCGTCGAGGATCGAGCGGGCGGCGTCGGCGATCGGTTCGTTGTGGTCGTCGCCGTCCACCAGCACTGTGTAGATACCGGTCACGGATCCGGTTTCGGCGGTGCCGGCGCGTTCCAGGAGCCGGGCCAGAACGGAGAAGGTCGACGGCGGGTAGCCGCGGGTAGCGGGGGCTCACCGGCGGAGAGGCCGATTTCGCGCTGGGCCATGGCCACGCGGGTCAGTGAATCCATCATGAGGACGACGTCCTTGCCGGCTTCGCGGAAGGATTCGGCAATCCGGGTGGCAGTGACGGCGGCGCGCAGGCGCATCAGGGCAGGCTCGTCGGACGTGGCAACGACCACCACGGAACGGGCCAGGCCTTCGGGGCCGAGGTCGTCTTCCAGGAACTCGCGAACTTCACGTCCGCGCTCCCCCACCAAGGCAATGACGGACACTTCGGCATCCGTTCCGCGGGCGATCATGGACAACAGCGAGGACTTGCCGACCCCCGAGCCCGCGAACAGCCCCATGCGCTGGCCTCGGCCAAGAGTGGCCATGGTGTCCAGGACGCGGACGCCGGTCTGGAGCGGAGTGTCCACCCGGGCACGGTGCATGGCCGACGGGGCTTCGTTGTCCAAAGGGACCATAGGACTCGCGGGCATCGGGCCTTTGCCATCGATCGGACGCCCGAGCCCATCGAGTACCCGTCCGAAGAGGCCACGGCCGGTGGGGACCAGGATCGGAGCGCCCTTGGAACGGGCCGGGTCTCCCGCGGCCACTCCGGTCAACCGTCCCAGCGGCATGCAGCGGACAGCGCCACTGACCGAGGCGACCACTTCGGCGTCGAGCCCGGGCGCCTCGCCACGGTCACCAGGTCCCCCACCGCGCAGTCCAGTCCGGAGACCTCCAGGCCAAGGCCGAGGACGGACGTCACGGTACCCACGCGCTGCGGCGCCGCGGCGGCGAGGGCAGAGCGGAAACGGCCTGCGTGCGGCCGGTAGTTGATGCCGCTCATGCGTCTTTCCCCAGCAGGGCTGCCTTGGCCCTGTCCACTGCGGTGCTGAGCCGGGCGTCGAGCCAACCCTGCGGATATTCCGCAATCGCATCGCCCGGGTCCAGGGCGGGATCGGCCTTGAGTTCGACGCCGGCCACGTTCCCGACGTCGACGGCGGACAGCGCGGCCAGGTCCGCCGGGTGGAGGCGGACCGTGGTCACCGCTTGCACGTCTGAAACCGTTGCCAGAGCCCGGGCCAACGCGGCGCGGGCGGTATTATCGCCGGCGTTGAGTTCGTAACCCAGAATGGCTTCCGCAAGCTCCATCGCGCTGGCCGCCAACACGTCCTGCGCTTCCTCCAACACGGCACCGCGGTGCTGCCGGGACACTGCGGCCGCCGCCTCGAGCGCTCGGACAGCTTGCTCCACAGCCAGCTGCCCGGCGTCGAGCATTGCGCGGTGTTCGGCCTCGAATTGTCCGCGAAGGCGGCGCTGTTCCGCGGCCGCAGCCTGGATCCCGGCCGCGTAGCCCGCCGCGTGTCCCTGGGTGTATCCCCGGTCCTCTTTGCGCGACCTCGCGGCCGGTTGGATGTCCGGGAAAACCACCCTCTGGAATTCAGCCTCAGTAGACATAGTCGTCTTCCTCGCCGCGCCGGACCACGATGGCGCCTTCGGCTTCAAGCTCACGGATGGAACGGACAATCTCTGCCCGGGCTTCTTCAACCTGGGAGGCGCGCACCGGCCCGGCGGAAGCCATTTCGGCTTCCAGGATTTCGAGGTTGCGGCCGGACACGTTGGTGCGCACGGCGTCGAGAACCACGGCAGGGGCACCCTTCATGGCGACAGCGAGCACTTCGGCATTGACGCCACGAAGGATCTGCTGGATGTCGCGCCGTTCCAATTTCACGATGTCCACGAAGGTCAGCATCCGGGCGCGCACTTCCGTGGCCAGTTCCGGATCGAGGGTTTCCAGGCCTTCCAGCACGGAACGTTCGGTGTTGACGTCGGAACGGTTGATGATGTCGACGAGTGGCTGGATGCCGCCGACAATCTCGCTCGACTTCCTTTGCGACATGACGGCTCCGGCACGAACCTTGAGCGTCTCGGCCACGATGCCCACGGCCTCCGGCGAAGCCAATCCCATCGTGGCTATGCAACGGGCCACCTCACTGCGTTGCACGTCGCCCAAGCCGGCCATGACCGCGGAAGCCTTGCCCGGCCGCAAATGCGCCAGGATCAAGGCGATGGTCTGCGGCATCTCGCCGTCGATGAGGGCCAGTAGCTGGCCGGAATCCATCATTTCCAGGAATTCGAAGGACTTCCCGGCCATCGTGGAGGCGAGACGGTCCATGAAGCCGGCCGCTTTGTCCGCACCGAAGGACGCTTCCAGGAGCCCGACGGCGAATTCCTGGCCGCCGCGGGCCGTCCGGCGTCCGCTGACCGCAAGGTCGTGGAATTCCGTCATGACGTGGTCTGCCACGGATGAGGAAACGCGGCGCAAGCGTACGATCTCGGCGGCGATGTCCTCGGCCTCGGATTCGGAGAACTGGGTCATGACGGACGCTGCGCTCGCAGGGCTCATCTGCATGAGCACCACCGCCACCTTCTGGGCGCCGGTCAAGCCGCCTACGTCCAACTCCCCCGCCCTCATACGGACTGCCTTTCATCCATGAGCCCGCGCAGGTAATCGGCGGTCCGGGCGGGGTTCTCGGCAACCATGGCTTCAATCTGTGCCCGCCGCCGTTCGCCGTCGAGAGCCTCAGCGCCTGGCATCGGCAACGCCGGGACCGGATGCACCGGCGGCAGTTCGATCGCCGAGGTGGCGGGCGGTCCTTCGAGCGCCGGGGTCGAGACCGCTTGAGGCAGCATCTCGTAGTCAAGGCGTTCGCCAAGGTCAACCGGTTCGCGGTGCTGCCGGCGCCGCAGGAGGATCAGCACGAGCACGATCAGCGCTACGACTGCCAGCAGGATGCTGCCCGCGAGAATGAGCGTGTTCATCAAATCCGACTGTTGCTTGGCGTCGGCTTGCGATTTGGCCGCGCCCAGTGCCTGGGCCGCCGCGTCTGCGGCCGAGGTACTGAAGGGCAGCACTTCGACTGTCACCACGTCGCCGCGGGTGGGATCGACGCCGGCCGCGGAAGTGACGAGGGCCTTGACCGAGTTGACGTTGAGTCCGGCCGCCGCCGACTGGTTGATGGCCACCGAGATGGTCTGGCGTTTCACGGCGCCTTGCGGAATGGTGCGGTCTTCGGTGACTTTGTTGACGGCGTTGTTCTTGGTGGTGTCGCTGGAATCGAACGTTCCGTTGCCGTTGGTGCCGCCCGGCACGGCAATGTTGTCCGGGCCAAGGACACCGGAGGCGCCGCCGCCGGTTCCCGTGTACTTCTCGGTCTTGGTGGTCTCGCTGAGCGGAGCGGCATCCTTGGCGGTGGAGAACGTCTCGCTGCGCTGCTGCGCGGACTCGGCGGTCACGTCGGCCGCGACGGCGACGGTGGCGTTGCCCGGTCCCACGACCCTATCGAGTACTGCCTTCACCGAATCGGAGGTGCGCTGTTGGTAGTCGGCGGCTTGCTTGGCGGAGGAGCCCGTGGCTCCGCCTCCCACCGTGGAGAGGACGTTGCCCTGGGAATCCACCACGGTCACGTTCGTTGGCTTCAGGTTTTCGATCGCGGCGGACGTCAAGTGCACGATCGCCTGGACCTTATCGGCGGACAGGGTGATGCCCGGCTGTGTTTCCACGAACACGGATGCCGTCGCGTCCGGAGCCTTGTCAACGAACACCGTTTTGGCCGGAAGGGCCAACTGCACGGCGGCTGTCTTCACGCCGTCCATGGCCTGGATGGTGGTGGCGAGTTCACCCTCGAGCGCGCGTTTGTAGGTAACCGATTGCTGGAATTCGGACGAGGTTACGCCGAGCTTGTCGAGCAGCGAATAGCCGGTGGCCGCGGCCGCCGGAAGACCGGCCGCGGCGGCTTTCAGCCGTTCGTCGTTGACCTTGTCATCGGGGACGAGGATGGTGGAACCGCCGTTGCTGAGCTCGTACGGGACATTGTCCTTGCGCAGCTGCTCCACGATCCCGTTGGCATCCGTGTCCTTCAAACCGGAGAACAACGGCGAGTAAGACGGCTTGCCCAACCATGCTGACAGGGCCACTCCGCCGAGCACCAGGACGGCGATGCCGATGATGGCGATGGTGCGCTGCCCTGCCGTGAACCCCTTGAATCCATCGCCCATCTTGCGGAAGAAGGCGGCAATCTGTGGAGGCATCAGGCCTGCATCCTCATGATCTCGTTGAACGCGTCAACGCCCTTGTTCCGCACCGTGGAGACAAGCTCCATGGTGATCTGGGCGCGGGTGGCAGCGATTGTCGCCTTGTGGATATCGTCAAGGTTGCCCGTTACCGCGGACACGGCCAGCTGGTTCGACGTCGACTGCAGTGACTGGAGGTTGTCCACGGCACCAGTCAGCGCCGTCGCAAAGCCGTTGCCGTCCGAAGTTCCCGCGACTCCGGTTACGTTGCCGGCGCCGCCCAGGTAGCCGGTGCCGGTGACGCCCTGCACGGAAAGTCCCCCGCCGCCTTGAATTGCGCCGATCGGGTCCAAAGCCATCAGGATTTTCCTATCTCAAGCGCTGCCTGGTACGTCTCACGGGCCCGGTCCACCACTTGGGCGTTGGCCTGGTAGCCGCGTTGCGCCACAATCAGGGCACCCATCTGTTCGGCGAGGTCGATGTCCGGGTAACGGACATAGCCTTGGGCATCGGCAAGCGGATGGTCCGGTTGATACACGAGCCTGCCGGTCGCACTGCCTTGCGGAGTGCTCTTGACGTACACGCCGGTTCCATCGCTGCCCTCGGCGGCTTCGATGTAGCGGGCTTGGAACGCCTTGCCGCTGGTGCGGGTGGCGGTATTAATGTTGGCCAGGTTGTCCGAGACTGCATCGAGCCATTTGCGGTGGACAGTCAGGGCGGAGCCGGCAATCCCGATCGCGTCGAAAGTCATCAGCTGGTCCTCAGGGCCGTGCGTAGGGCGGTGAATTGTTCGCCGATGGCACGGGAGGCGAACTGGTAGCGCAGGACGGTGTCTACGTTCGAGAGGGTTTCGGTGTCCAGGTTGACGTTGTTGCCGTTGAGCTGGGTGGGTTCCTGGGACGTAGTGACGGAAGCCGTGGCCTGCCCGTCTCCGGCGCTCACCGAGGCCGCAAGCGCGTCTTCGAACTGGACCCTTTTGGCGTGGTAGTTCGGTGTGTTGACGTTGGCGATGTTGTTGGCGATGGTGCGCTGGCGCAATGAGAGCCCGTCGAGGGCGCTACCAAGGGCAACAGAAGTCACTGACTCGAACACGACGGCCTACCTTCGCGAATAGTATGAAGAGGCCGATCCGTGGCCGTGCATCGAGCAATCCCTGCTCAACTTCCACCATCGGCAAGCATGTGGCATCCGTTAGCCGATGAGCGATTGTTTTCAATACTTTCTCTTCAGCCCTGCACATCCAGGAACAGCGGGCGCGCGGAACTTTGGCTGTCCGGGACCGTGCTGAGCGCGTCCAAGTGGGCGAGGGCGTCGTTGCGGACCTTGCCGAGCATCGCCATCGACTCCAACTGCGCGTCCAGTATCCGGCGTGCTGTGTCCGCCAGCTCCTCAGGCAGCGGCCCGGCCTCGTCCGCGGCGGGCGGATTCCATGCCTCGGGCTCGCCGCCGGAGACGGCCAAGGCGATGTCCGCTTCAAGCCGGTCCAGGATTCCGGACCATGCCTGCACAGGATCAGCCGACACCGAGTGTGCCGTTCGTCCGTGCCGTCCCGGATACCGTCGCCTGGACAGGCAGCTGCGAAGCGGCGTCGTGCCAGCCTTGCCGGAGCGGTTCCAGGAGCACAATGCATTCTTTGGTCCGGTTGACGTCGCGGTAGATGTTTGCGCCGATCATCGCTTCCATCGCGTAATGGTAGATGCTCAGCAGTCCGGATGCCCCGTCCCACACATCGGTCTTCAGGGTGGAGGACAGCTCGGTGACGATCGACTGGGCATGCAACAGGTTCTCGCTTGCCACACCCCAGTTGGCATTCTCCTGGGCGAACTGGGCGCGGTTCAGGTCCAGGAGCAGCCGGTCATAAAGCATCGTGAGGAGCCTGGCCGGCGGAGCCGACAGGACGGCGTCGTCGTTGTACCGGGAAAGCTGGCTGGCGCGGAGGGCTGTGGAGGTCATGCGTTACGCTCCTTACTTCGTCGAGCTTGAGAGGCCGGCAATCTGGCCGGTGAGCCATGATTGCTGGGCGTTGAGTTGGCCGAGGGCAACTTCCATGGCGTTGTACGTCGTTTGCAGGGTCTGCCGCCTGGAGGCCAAACGCTGGTCCCAGTCGGAGATCTGGCTCCCGAGGTCGGTCACTTCGGATTGTTGCCCCTTGATCAGGGCGGTTACCGAACCACTGAACGGATCGGTAGCGCTGGTTGCTGCGTCGGACACGCGGGATGCAATGGTCTGGAGCGCTGCCTGCGTCCCGGCGGGATCCGAAGCCAAGGACGATTGGAGCTTGGCCGCGTCAAACGTGAAGTTTCCATCCCTGGTGACGTTGATTCCGTATTCGGAGGGAGACTTCCCGTTCACGGGCATGGACACGGCGGAGAAGACTTGGTCGTTGACCGAGCGGACGCCGCTGTTGCCGCTGAAGATGCCGCCACTGGCCGCGGAGGCGCCGTTGGCGTCGGTCGTCTGGGTCACGGCGCTGTAAATGGAGACGAAGCCGAGGACGTCATTGACGGCGTTCACCAGATCCCCGGCCTTTTTGGTGATGCCTGCGGAGTCACTGGCAATGTTCACGGTCACCGGTCCGGCAGTGACGGCGGAGGCCGCCACTGACACACCGGGAAGCAAATCAGTGAAGGTGTTGGTTCCGGACGTGATTGTCTGCGCTGCCGGAGTCCCCGCATACAGCGTCGCTTTGGCATCCTGGGCGGCCTTGACGACGGCGGCGGAGGGGTCAGCCATCAGGTCGGTCGCGGTGCCCGCGCTCACTTGCGCTGCCGTGCCCTGGTAGACGCTGTACGCTCCAGCCGCACCTGAAGTGGCCGCGGTCAGTTGAAGGCGATAGGTTCCGTTGCCTGCCGGGACCTTTACGGCCCGGCCGGGCCGGACGCCGCGTTGATCGCCGTCACGACGTCGTCAAGGGAGGTGCTTGCAGGCGTGATTTCAGTCTGTTTTCCCGTGGAGTCGACGAGCGTCAGGTGTGCCGGTGCACCCGAGCCGTCGGTGGGCCAGTTGCTCATGGCCGCGGTGACGTCCACTTGGCTCTGGGCCAGCTGGGTGACGGTGACGTCGATTGAGCCCGCGGTCGCGGAGGTGGTCGCCGTCGCAGTGATCGACGGAGAAGTCGTGGTGGCGCTAAACAGGTTCAAGGCGTTCACGGCCGAGTCGCCGCTTGCGAGGTCTTTCAGTGACGACAGCTTCGAGTTCAGCGATTGAAGCGTCGAAATCATTGTCTGGTCCGACGCAAGCTTCGTCTTCAGAAGTGTCTGCGGTTGTGCTTCCACCGCCATGAGCGAATCAATGATGGAGGTGGTGTTCAAGCCGCTGGCGAGGCCGTCGATCGAGCTTGCCACGTTTGGTCCTTCCGGATGTGTTGGTTACGTCGGCGGGTCCGGAGGCGAATGGCGGCCAGGGGTGTGTTCCCGTCCTGGCCGCCATTCGCTGATTACCGGTCAGCTACCGGAAGGTCTTAGCGCAGGAGCGAGAGAACGCCCTGGCCGGACTGGTTGGCCTGGGCAAGCATTGCGGTGCCGGCCTGGGACATGATGTTGGCCTTGGTGTACTTGACCATTTCCGAAGCCATGTCCGTGTCCGTGATGCGGGACTCGGCTGCCTGCAGGTTTTCGCCGGAGACCTGGAGGGTCTTCGTGGCGTGCTCCAGACGGTTCTGGGTTGCACCCAGGTCAGCGCGCTGAGCCGAAACTGCCGCGATGGCCGTGTCAACGGCAGCAATGGTCAGCTGGGCGTTGGCGCTCGTGTCCACCTTGAAGCCTGCAGCACCCGCTGCGCCGGAGAGGCCGGTAGCGCCGGTTCCGACGGCGGTTGCAACGTCGCCGAGGTTGATGGCGATCTTGTCGTTCGCGCTGCCGCCGGTGCCGACCTGGATGTTCAGGGATGCGCCGCTGTTTCCAGCCGCGCCCTTGAGCAGATCGATGCCGTTGAACTGAGTGGACTGCGTGAGGCGGTCCAGTTCCTTGCCGAGCGAGTCGCCTTCACCCTTGATCGCCGCACGGGAAGCAGTGTTGTTGGTGTCGTTCGAGCCCTGGACAGCGAGGTCACGCATGCGCTGGAGGATCGAGTGGACTTCGGTCAGTGCACCTTCAGTGGTCTGGATGACCGAGATGCCGTCCTGGGCGTTGCGGGCGGCGACTGCCGAGCCGCTGACCTGGGACTTGAGGCCTTCCGAAATTGCCAGGCCTGCTGCGTCGTCAGCAGCACGGTTGATGCGCAGGCCGCTGGAAAGCTTCTCCATCGACTTGGACACGTCGTTCTGCGTGCGGTTGAGGTTGCCGTAAGCGTTGTTCGCCATCAGGTTTGTGTTGATTGCCATGCCCATGATGTATTCCTCCATGATTGGGTCTGCTGGTACTCCCAGGCCGTCCGTGGCCTGTCACTTCTGGTTATCGGAACGGCGGTCCCCTTTGGTTAGCAAAACGCCGCAGGAAAATTTGTTACAGGCCTCAAGATCCGCCGCGCGTCACTTGACTGGACAAAGCGAATAAATCATGCATAAACAACGCCTAACGCATGGGCCGCGTCGGCCGATAGTTGTTTTCAGCGCGGCGAGGGCACAGGGGAAGTGCTTTCCCGCGGCAACGCACCCGAAAATCCAACCCGGAACTGGAGTTGACCCGACATGGCCATCCATGAACTGTCGGCCCTGCTGTGGCGAGAACGTGAGCTACTGGATCTGCTGACATTCAAGCTGGAGGAAGAGCAACTGCTCCTCACGGCGGGCAAATCCCGCTGGTTGCCGCATGGCACCCGGGAAGTGGAGCAGGTCCTGGGGCACCTGTCCAAGGCCGGGCTCGCAAGGGCGGTGGAAGTGGCGGCGGTGGCAGAGCAATGGGGGTTGCCTGCCGAGTCTTCACTGGGCGAGCTGGTCACAGCGGCCCGGAAGAGGCCTGGGCTGATGTCCTGTCCTCGCACCTGAACGCGATGCAGCAGCAAACCGCCACCATCAAGGAGCTGCGTGATTCGAACGAGCAGTTCCTTCGCGCTGCCGTCCGTTCTACCCAGGAAACCATGGCGGATCTGAAGCCGGCAGCCGGGACCTACGACTCCCATGGGCGGACCGGTTCCCAAAGCAGGGCAGCGGACTCAACCCCGTCCCGCCTTTTCGACCAGCAATTCTGACCTGAACACGGCGGACAAGCAAAGGCCGGACCATCTCAAGGCCCGGATCACCCAAAGGACACAGCAGTGAGCACATTCGGCGGACTCAATACGGCCTACCTGGGCCTCACCGCGGCGCAGCAGGGCATCAACGTTGCCGGACAGAACATCGCCAACGCCGGCACTGACGGGTACACCAGGCAGCGGATCGAGCAATCCGCCGTCGGCGCACCCGCGCGCACGGGCCTCTTCGCAGCAGGCACACAGGCCGGTCAGGGCGTGTCCGTGGACGGGATCGCCCGCCTGGGCAACAGCTTCCTCGATGCCGGGGTGCGCTCCGGCGCGGCCCAGGCCGGTTACGCCGGCTATCGGTCCACCCAACTCCAGCAACTCGAAGGCTCCCTGAACGAGCCGGCCCGCCGGAATATCGACGGCGTTGCAGACCTTCTGGTCCTCGTGGCAGGGAGTCTCCAACCACCCGGGAGAAGCAGCCCCGGCCGGCGTGCTGCTGCAGGCCGGCACCACCGTTGCCAATGCAGTGTCGGCGGGCTACAAGGCCTTGGATTCACAGTGGACCCGGATTCGCGGAGAAGCCCAAAGCACTGTCGCCACCCTGAACGATGCCGCAGCCCAAGTGGCCGGCTTCAACGCGACGATCCGTTCCGTTACGGCCTCGGGAGGATCCGCCAACGAGATCATCGATGCCCGAAACAAGGTAACTGAAACTATTGCTTCCTTGGCTGACGGAACTGTCCGGGACAACGCCGACGGCACGGTCGATGTCTTCGTGGGCGGCAACGCCATCGTCTCGGGTACGTCGCACCGCGAGCTCGCGCTGAGCGGCCAAACAAGCATGGGAGCGCTGGGCTCAGCGGTGCAGTCGGGGGACCAGTGCAGTTGGAATGGGCCGATCGCCCGGGTGTGGCGGTTCCCCTCGACGGCGGAAAGCTCGCCGGCGCTGTCTCACTTCTCGCACCGGCCGCGGGAGGCGCGGGAGGCGCCATCTCCGAGGCCGCTGCTTCCTACAACGCCTTCGCCACAAAACTCATGAACGATGTCAATGCCGTGCACCGCACCGGGCAGTCCACCACCGGCGCCTCAAACCTCGATTTCTTCGCGACCACCCCTGGTGCCCCGGCGGCCCTGTCCCTCAGCGTTATCCCGACGAGCTCCGCGGGAATCGCCACCGGCACTCCAGGTTCCGGTGCCCTTGACGGCAAAATCGCGGACGCAGTCGCCCAAATCGGCACCGGGCAGGGTTCCCCTGACGCGCTGTGGTCCGGAATCGTCACAGGGATCGGCACGGCGTCACAGTCGGCACAGCAGCACCAGCAGCTCGCCGACGCGGCGAGCACTGCCGCCGTCGGGCAGCGTTCCTCCGGTGCGTCCGTCAGCCTCGACGAGGAGAACATCAGCCTCCTGAGCAACCAGCACGCCTACCAAGCGGCGGCCCGAGCCATGACGGCCGTGGATGAAGCACTCGACGTCCTGATCAACCACACCGGATTGGTGGGAAGGTAAGCCATGCTGAACCGTGTCACGAACCAAACAATGTCGGCGGCCGCACAACTGAACCTGCAGGCCGGGCAGGCAAAACTCGCTGCGCTGCAGGACAAGGCCAGCAACCTCAAAAACATCACCAGGCCCTCGGACGATCCCGCGGCCACGGCGAACCTGCTCGCTACGAAGAGCCAGCTCAGCGCCGCCGGACAGTATTCGAACAACATCAACGACGGCAATGGCTGGCTGACCACCGCCGATTCGGCCCTCGGCCAGGCCACCAACATTCTCAACCGGGTCCGAGACCTCACGGTCCAGGCTGCCAACGGTTCCCTGAACGGCAACGCGAAGGAGGCGATCGCCGTCGAAATCGAAGGCCTCAACAAGGACCTTCTCGCCCAGGCAAACACGCAGTACCTGGGCCGGAACGTCTTCGCTGGAAGTTCCGATTCCGCCGGCGCGTTCAGCATCGCCACGCCACCGGTCTTCAACGGAACGCCAGGCAGCACAGTGGAACGACGGATTGACGCGACACAGACGGTGCGGGTAGACGCCGACGGCGGTGCGATCTTCGGTGACGGCGCCGGCTCCGTCTTCGCTTTGGTGAGCAACGTCGTCGCCGATATCCGCTCCGGCGCGGATGTCAGCGGGCGTTTGACGACGATCGGCGACAAGATCAAGTCGGTTGTCAACGGACGCGCGGACGTCGGTGCCAGGCAGACTAAGCTCATGCGCGCCCTGGACTCCGTCGACGGACTAAAGGCCTCGCTGGACGCACAGCGCTCCGGAATTGAAGACGCAGACATCGGAAAGGTCGTCATGGACTTGAAGCTGCAGGAAACCAACTACCAGGTTGCCCTTGCGGTCACCGCCAAGACGCTCCAGCCCACGCTCATGGATTTCCTGAAGTGAGCACCGCACAGGCTTCCCGGGCGTTGAGCTTCACCGCGCCCATGCCGGGCTTGAAGCGTCTGACGGCTTCGCTTTGCGGGGAATCGACGGCGCCCCGGGCTCTACGCGATGGAGTCGGCGAGCCCGCGGATCCGGATGTTCCTGGCCGAGGCCGTGGTGTACGTTCCGGGCTACGAGCCCGCCATCCCCCGCTCGACACTGGACGACCTCGGCCTGGACCGGGCTGAGCTGGCAACCACGTTGGTGGTGGTCAACCCGAGCCCGGAGAAGACCACGGTAAATCTCGCGGCCCCGATCGTGCTGAACCCGGAAACCGGACGCTGCACGCAGCTTCTCCTCGATAGCAAGGAATACCCCCTCCGGGCCGAGCTGAGCGCCTAAGCAGCACGCCTCCCCTGACGCTCGCTCACTTTTGGGCCCCTTCCGGCCGACGCTCGCTCAGATGATCTGAGCGGGCGTCACCGCTTTTGGCCCATATGTGAGCGAGCGTCCCTTCTTGAGCCGCGGGGATCCCAGGATCGCGGGATCGCGGCTCGCTAAACCCGCTTGGCCTCCCCCGACGCTCGCTCACTTTTAGGCCGTTTCCGGCCGACGCTCGCTCACTTTTGGGCCGTTTCCGGCCGACGCTCGCTCAGAAGTTCCACTCCGACACAAAATTGTTTGGTCAAACCACTTGCGCCAGGGCTTCTCCCCGTCCATACTAAATGAACGTCATTCATTTAGTGACTCCCGTCTCACCGGAAAACAGCCATCATGATCTGCACCACCTACCCGGGCGCCCAACCTCCGCCGCCCGCCATCAGCTTCGATGACCCCACAGACGGCTTTCACTGCATCACCCAGCAACAACCTTCGGCCCATCTAGAAAGAGCCAAGCACATGACTCAAATAACCCGCCCAAGCGCCAGGAAAACCGTGGAGGCCCACGATCCCGCCGGCACCGAGCACGGCATCAGCGGCAAAGGACTCAAGACGGGGCAGCTGGGGCTCCTCGCCGTCGTCGTCCTTGGTATTTCTTCCGTGGCGCCCGCGTACAGCCTGACCAGCTCACTGGGCCCGGCGGTCAACGCGGTAGGCCTGCAACTCCCCGCGATTTTCATCGTCGCCTTCATCCCGATGATCCTCGTGGCGTTCGCCTACCGGGAGCTCAACGCAGACTCGCCGGACAGCGGCACCACCTTCACATGGGCAACCAAGGCTTTCGGCCCCTTCATCGGATGGATGGGCGGCTGGGGGCTGCTTGCCGCGAACATCATCGTCCTTTCCAACCTGGCAGGCGTCGCGGTGGACTTCTTCTACCTCTTCCTCGCCCAGGTTTTCGGCAACCCCGATCTTGCCGACCTCACTTCCAACAAAGCCTTGAACATCGCCACATGCCTGGCCTTCGTGGCACTGGCTGTCTGGGTCAGCTACCGGGGACTTCACGCTACCAAACTCGTGCAGTACGCCATGGTGGGATTCCAGGTAGTGGTCTTGGGCGTGTTCATCGTCATGGCCCTCACCCATGCCTCCTCCGGCGACACCCCAACGGCTATCGCCTTCAGTTGGGACTGGTTCGACCCCACGAAGATCAGCAGCTTTGAGCAGTTCGCTGCCGGCATGTCCCTCGCGGTCTTCGTCTACTGGGGCTGGGACGTCTGCCTGACGGTCAACGAAGAGACCAAGGGCGGCAAGGGTACTGCCGGCAAGGCGGGCACCACGACGGCGATCGCGGTGCTGGGTCTCTACGTCGCCGTAATCGTCGCAACCATGATGGTGGCTGGCGTTGGTGGGACGGCATCGGGCTCAACAACCCGGACAACCAGTCCAATATCTTCGCCGCGTTGGCGTCCCCTGTGATGGGTCCTTTGGCCATCCTCATGTCTTTGGCCGTACTCGCAGGCACAGCGTCGTCCCTGCAGTCCACTATGGCCTCCCCCGCCCGAAGCCTTCTCGCCATGGGTCACTACGGCGCCCTTCCGCAGAAGTTCTCCTCCGTGAGCAAGCGCTTCGGTTCCCCCGGATTCGCAACCATCATGGCCGGGGCTATCTCCGGCGGGTTCTACGCCATCATGAAGGTTGTCAGCGAGAACGTCCTCAACGACACCATCCTGGCTCTGGGCTTGATGATCTGCTTCTACTACGGAATGACCGCCTTTGCCTGCGCTTGGTACTTCCGGCACAGCGTATTCGGCAGCGTCCGCAACTTCTTCATGCGGCTGCTTTTCCCGGTGATCGGCGGCGTGGTTCTGACCCTCGTCTTCATCCAGACGGCGGTGGACAGCTGGTCCCCCGACTTCGGCAGCGGTTCCGAGATCTTCGGCGTCGGCCTCGTGTTCATCATCGGCGTGGGCATCCTGGCCCTCGGAGCGGTGGTCATGGTGATCATGGCCCGCGTCCGTCCCGGCTTCTTCCGCGGCGAAACCCTTCGCAAGGACACACCGGCCCTCGTGGTTCCCGAATAACCGGGCAACTCTCAGCGTGGCAGAAGCCCTGTTCCGGCATCACCCGGAGCAGGGCTTCTGTTGTAGTTGCTTCACCACATGTGCGCGACGTCGATCACCAGCCGCGATCCCGTTCCCGGACCGGCCAGCGTGAAGACCCTGAAGGGGAGCCGGGCGCGGACACCCAGGCCAAGGCTCGTGTATCCCTCGAAGCTGCCCGCGAAGGCCACTTGCCGCAAAGTCTTGTAGTCCGAGACGTTCGTGAGCTCGTTCTTGTCGGCCGGGTTGTACGTGGCATTGCCGCTGGAGTTATAGGCGGGGCGTTGACCGTGACTTGCAGGAACGCATTGCCCCTCAGCTCGACGGGAAGTCCCGAGCCATCGTGGAGTACTTGTGGAACGTAGCGGATTGAATAGCCGGCAACGGCGCCATTCAGGTCGATCACCAGGCGGTCAAAGCACGGTTGCTGCCCCGTCCGGACATTCACCACTTGCGCTTGGGTCAGCGCGGGGTTTGACTTCGCCAACGATCCCCACGCGATCCCGCAATACGGGGCTGCCGACGCTTCCCCTGGAACCACTAGACCAAGCCCGGCGGCCACTACCAAAGCTGCCAACCACGCGTAAAACCTTCTCACTTGGGCCCACTCCCCTTGAATTCTTGAGCGATCCGATACCTCAAGCGTAGGAGCGTCCGGCCCCTTGAGAGAGCTTCGTATCCGCTTCGGCGCCCAACTGTTAACAGGCTTCGCGAAGGGTCACGAGGACGTGATTCAACGGTCTGCTTTCCGCGGCTTTCCGGGGTTTCGGCGCCGTCTCGCGCCTCTGTTCGTTATCACGGATAACGACGTCGGAGCGCTTGCCGGCATCGATTGCTCCGTAACTGTCGTTTTGAACGCTCAGAACGACAGTTACGGAGCAATCGATGGGCCTACGCATGCAAAAGCCCCGCCCGACTGGTTTGGGGATGCTGGATTCCAGTCGTGCGGGGCTGATTTGCGTGCGGGGTTTAGCCTTCGCAGTCGCGGCAGTACTTGAGGCCGTTCTTTTCCAGCGCGATCTGCGAGCGGTGACGGACCAGGAAGCACGATGAACACGTAAATTCATCGGACTGCTCCGGGACAACGATGACGGTTAGTTCTTCGCCGGACAGATCGGCGCCCGGAAGATCGATGCCCTCGGCTGTGTCGTTCTCGTCGATGTCGATGACAGCAGTCTGGGCACCGGAGCCGCGCGATGCCTGAAGGGCCTCGAGCGATTCGGCGGGAGACTCTTCTTCGGTCTTGCGTGGGGCGTCGTAATCGGTAGCCATTGGTGTGGTTCACTTTCGTTGCTGCATAGTGCCATTTCAGGCACCTCAGTGAAGCAGTTTAGGGCATAGTACACGCCGTCAACGAATAGTGTGTTCAACAAGACATTTGGCCACGTAAGAACCCCGGAATCCCGGGGGTTTTCGCTACTCCACGACGCGGATTTTCCGCGCTTGGGCGTCGGCAATGGCCACACCGCTGAGCGCCGGGAGCCAACCGTAGCGGGTGGTTTCAGTGGCTCCGGAGGCCCCCAGCTCGGCGGCGTCGTAGAAGTAGGCAGCTTCGATCCAGGCGCTCACCTTGGACATGATGGATACGATCATGCGGCCACGCTATCGAGGCCCGGTTCAAGACCCGTTTCCGCTCTGTCACAGCCGTGTTAAATGATCCTGTAGCTCAGTATCCGCGTGCCGCCGTCGTCGTCGCCGTCGTCGGGCGCCGCGTGAATCAGCAGCCCGGACTCATCCGCAGTGACGGTGACAGGGTTGCGGGTGATGACGTGACCGGCGCCGCTGAACACGCCGATGGGCACGTCCCACGTGATTCTTTGCCGCAGCGGTTCCACCAGGGCCAGCCCTCCGAGTTCAAGGACACCACCATCAACCTGCGGCAACAGGGAAATCCCGCTGCACAGCAGAAGTCCCGGACCGAGGAGCTGGGCATCCTGGTAGTCGACGAAGTGGCCAGGGTTCTCCCACTGATCCACCAGGCGGCCTTCCGTGTCCCAGATGTAGAGCTGCCGGGAACCCCAGCTTCCGCCGAACACCAGGTCCATTCCGGGATCGCGCACGATCCAACCGATGTGGTCCTCCACCCGGAACCGCTCGCGGACCTCGAAGGTGCCCGGATCGATCGTATAGATGGTGCTTCTGCTCGCGGCCCGGTACTCGGCGACGGAAACCCAGACGTGGTCGCCGTCGAAATCGATACCCCCTGGGTGATACGCCGCGTCCTCGCCTACAGGAATATCGCGAAGCAGCCCACCGTCCGGCCCGAGGACGAACACGTGCCCGTTCCCCGCCCCCGAGTCCGTAATGCCGGATCCGCCGCGGGGCGCGGCGCATCGAGGATCTCAACGGAGGACAAGAACGTCAGCCCCTTGGCGAACGCCATGCCCTGCGGGTGGTGCGTCGGAAAGTCGAGGCTGATCTCCCCAACCAGTTCGAAGCGGCTCCGCCGGTCGAGTGCGGAAAGAGCGGCGAGAAGCTCAGTCCCCCGCATCGGCATGGGCCTGGCTCCACAGCTCGTAAAGCTCGGCCGCGTATTCCGGACGGGCCGCAAGAACCCCGCCCTGCTCCGGGAACGTGTCCATCTCGCCTTCGGAATTGAGGACGACGCCACCGGCCTCCTGAACAATGAGCGTCGCCGCCAGGTGGTCGATCGGGCTGAAGCTTCCGATGATTGCTCCCGCACCACGCCCGGCAGCTACGCCCACCACCGTCATGGTCGCTGAACCCATAATCCGCATGATGCTGTGCCGTTCGCCGAGCTCGGCGAGCAGTTCCAGCATCCCGGGCCACGGCAGGTGCCCCGCGAGTTCGGTCGCCACCACGGTTCCGGCCAGGGCCGCCGTCGAACTCCCCGCGGAGGCCAGCGATAGCGGCTTTCCGTTGAGCCACGCACCGTGACCGGCCCACCCCTCGAAAATCTCGCCGCGCCAGGGATCTGCGACGACGGCGACCGCGGGCTTGCGGTCCACGGCCAAGGCAAGTGAGAACGCCGTCCACGGAATCTGGTTTACGTAATTGGTGGTCCCGTCGACGGGGTCAAGGTACCAACACGGTGCGCCGGGCAGGGCGACTCCGCCCATTTCCTCGCCAACCACTGTGTGGCCCGGAAGGCGGGCTCCAATCACTTCGCGGACGTGGCGCTCGACGGCGATATCGACTTCCGTGACCAGGTCGGCAGGGTGCGCCTTGGTTGAGACCAGGCCGCGATCGGCGTCGCGCATGTACCCGACGGCCCATTCGGCCAGCTCCATCGCGACTTTCCGGGACTCAAGGACTTCGTCTCCGGCCAGTCCTCTGGGAGCCTGGGCCGAAGTCCATGCCTGTGGGTCTTCGGCGATGGCGCTTTGCAACAGGTCCAGTTGGTTGCTCGTGATCGAGTCCACGCCGAGTCCCAATGCCCAGCGCATGGTTTCCAGGTTGTCCACGGTCCAGCACGCTACTTTGGCTCCCGCGGCGTGGATCTGTTCCACCATGCCCTTGCTGAGGACCACGTGCTCGGAATTGACGAACTCGGGACCCAGTTCGGCCAGCAACTCCTCCGGCGGGGCAGTCCTCTTGCTCCAAGGCAGCCAGATCCGGGCATCCTTATCGAGGGCGCGGATGATCCGCATCCCGTCCAGGTTCCCGCACCAGGCCACTTCGATGCCGCTTTCGCGTACGACGGCGGCAGTCGCCTTCGCGGGGCCGGGCTCGTCCATGTCGATGAGCAAGGTTGACCGGCTGTCGCGAAAGAGCTCAAGGGCTTCGGATAGCAGGGGAATACGTTCCTCACCGGCGCCCAGTTGCCTGATGCGGTCATAGTCGACGTCTGCAACGTCCGCATCGAGGCTCCAGATCCTGAGCAGCGCGGCATCGTGGAGCAGGATCACCTGCCCGTCCTTCGTTACCCGGACGTCCACTTCCACGAGGTCCGCACCCGCGTCGATGGCTGACGCGATGGCGGGCAAGGTGTTCTCCAGGTATTTGCTGGAGTCGCCCCGATGGGCCGCGGCCCGGGTCCTTTTGGTGTCGATCGTGTTGCTCACAGTGCGGCACCTGCCTCTCCTACCAGGCGTCCGTCCCGGAAGGTCATGGCCTTGCGGATCCCCGCATATGTCTGTTGGCCGGGCTGCATGAGCTCTCCGCTGACAAAGCTGCGGAGCCGGGCGTCGGCCCTGCGCACGTACACTTCCTGGAAGTGTCCGCGCGGGACCACCCTCTCGACGGTCGCCGGCACAGCACCTGCGAAGGGGGCGTCTGCCAGGATGACGTCCTCGGGCCGGATCCCGAGAATGTCCGGGCCCGCAGTGATGAGTCCGCCGTCGAGCGAGCCTTCCAAGCGATTCATGCTTCCGATGAAGGTGGCGACAAACTCGGTTTCCGGGCGGGCGTAGAGCGCTTCCGGGGTGCTGTATTGCTCGATCCGGCCTGCATTCATCACGGCGATGCGGTCCGACATGGACATCGCCTCTTCCTGGTCGTGCGTGACGATGACCGTTGTGATGCCCAGTTCCTGCTGGATCTTGCGGATGTCTTCGCGCACTTTGACACGTAGTTTCGCGTCCAGATTGCTCAAGGGTTCGTCAAGGAGCAGGAGCTTCGGCTCCTGGACGAGTGCCCTGGCCAATGCCACGCGTTGCTGCTCGCCGCCGGAGATGCGTGCCGGTTTGGAATCCGTGTGGTGCAAAAGGCTGACCAACTCCAGGACGGCTTCCACCCTGCCCTTGATCTCAGCCTTGGACAATTTGCGGAGCTTCAGCGGGAAGCCAACGTTCTTGGCCACGGTCATGTGGGGCCACAGCGCGTAGTTCTGGAACACCATGGCGCTGGGGCGGTTCTCCGCGCCGAGGTGCGAGACCTCCTGGCCTTCCACCTCAATGGAACCGGAGTCCGGCTCCAGGAACCCGGCGATCATGCGCAGCGTCGTTGTCTTGCCGCAGCCGGAGGCCCCAGCAAGGACACCAGCTCGCCCTCCTTTACCGACAGATCGAGGTTGTCGATGATGGTGCGGCCGCCGAGGATCTTGTGGAGGCCGCGGATGGTCAGGCCACCGCCCGACGCCGGAGTGCCCGGCTTCGTGGGGCTGGCGGGTGATTCAGTCAACGGTTCATGGATTGTCATGGGTTCTCTGTCTGAACATTGAGCGCGATGCGCTATTTGATCTGGAAGCCTTCGGCGAGCTGGCCGCCGAGGATGTGCTTGTGCGCCGCGAGCATGAGGGCCACGGAGGGAATGGCCAGCAGGATCGAAAAGACGGCAGCCACCTGGGTGGGGTAGTTCAGCACCAGGCTGTACATCTGCGTTGGCATGGTCATGAAGGCCGGTGCACCCACCAAGTACGTTCCTTGTGCTTCGTCGAAGGACGCCAGGAAGGACATCACGGCCGCGACGATAATCCCGGGCAGGGCCATGGGGAGGGTCACGGAAGCGAACACGCGCAATGTGGAGGCTCCGGCGTCGCGGGCTGCTTCCTCAAGGTTCCGCGGCACGGCAGCGAACGCTGCCGCCGGAATCCACGTCATGAACACCACGGTGCCTAGCACGTGCACCACGAGGATTCCAGCACGGTGTTCATCAGGTTCAAGGCGTAGAAGAGCGCAGCGAGGGTGACGAACAAGCCCATCTTGGGGAAGGCGTTGGTCGCGAACAGGCTGATCAGGAAGAAGCGGCGTCCGGGGAAATCAAAGCGGGCGAAGGCGTAGGCGGCGGGCAAGCAGATGATCGAAGACACAAGGACCGTCAGCGGGGCGAAGAACAAGGAGTTCTGCACCGCGATTCCGAGCGCGCCGTCGTTGACCACCACCTGCCACCAGCGCAATGTCCAGTCATCGGGAAGGAGGTTGGGGAAGGTCCAGTTGCCGGCGAAAGCGCGGACGCCCAGCCAGAGCAGGGGGCCAAGGATGAAAACGATCATGAGGACCACGAACAGGCCCACCAGCGCACTGCGGACAATCGAGTCGAGCGTGAGCGGCCTGCGGGTGCGGGACCCAGCCGGGGATCCGGTAGGGAGAGCCATCAGACTTTCCCCTGTTCCTTGGCGGAACGGAAGTTCGCCCACACGTAGAGCGCGGCGATTCCGGAGGCAATCAGGAAGACAGTGAAAGCCATGACCGCGGACTGCTGTGGCTGGTTGAAGGCAGAGAAGTAGTTGGACATGTCCACTCCGAGCATGTTCGGTGAATTGGGCCCGGTGAAGTACGGGACCGTGAACGATCCAACAATTCCAATGGCCGTAAACGTCGTCGCGATGATGATGGGAACTGCCGCCATCGGAACGATTACCGAAACGATCGTGCGCAAGGACCCGGCACCGGCGTCGCGGGCTGCTTCGATCATGGCGTTCGGCACGGACTGCAGTCCGGAGGAGACCATGAGCACGGCGAAAGGCAGGGAAGTCCAGACCGAGCCGATGATGACCGTGACCATGGTGAAGGCCCACACGGGGAAGTCAAGCCCGAAGAGGGCAAACACGCTCCGGAGGAAACCGGTGCCGGAGTAGAAGGTCAGGATCGCCCACGAGGCGATGACCACCGGGATGAAGAGCGGCACGATCGCCAGTCCGGAAAGGAGGCGGGCCATTCGACCGCCTTTCAGCTTGAGGTAGAGCCCAATGCCCAAGGCCAGGAAGATGACCGTTGCCGTGCTGACCAGCGTCACGATGACGGTGACCAGGAGGTCCCCGAGGAAACGCTTGTTGGTGAACATCTCCTGGTACGCGGCCAGCGTTCCCCACCAAGCGTCTGCCTCGTGCACGTTCTGGCCAATGGTGGCGATGGTGTGGTTCAACCCGCCGGTCAGGCCGATGCTGAAGCCGAACGCGAGAATGATCGGGAAGCCGACGAAGATCGCGATCAACAGGATCGGCGGCAGTGCCATGAAGAACCCGACGGCGCGCTGGCCCAGGCGCTTGGGGCGCGTGGTACGAGCCGGCGGAACTGTTTGCTGCAGTTCCGCCGGCTTGTGAAGCGTGGTTGTCACTGGCCGGGAACCTTCTGGTCCCAGAGGTTGTTCAGGTCTTTGCCCATCTGGTCGAAGTAGCCCTTGCGCAGGTTGTTGGTGTCTGCGTCCTTGAACTTGTCCTTCACATCAGCCGGAAGTTTGTCCAGGCTGATGGCCGGGAATCCGGACATTTCCTTGATGATCATGGTCTGTGCGTCCGGCGAGAGGACGAAGTTTGCAAGCTTCAGCGCCGCTTCCTGGCGGGGCGAGGACTTGGGAATGCCGAGGTAGGCGGCGCCGCCGGTGAACGACGGGTTGCTGATCTGGGTGGCCTTCACGCTGGACGGGATCTGGCCGTTGGTCAAGCCGGTGATGAACTGGTCAGACCACACCGGAGCCATGGAGATCTGTCCCTTGGCGAGCAGGTCAAGGGTCTGCTGGTTGCCGTTGGGGTAGACACCGCTCTGGAAGACGGACGAGTTGAGGTCCTTCAACGTCGCGAAGCCCTGGTCCCAGTACTTCTCGAGATCCTTCTCGTAGCCCACCGTCATCTTGGCGCGGGCGTCGGCCGGAACGAACTTGTCCAAAACGGTGGCAACGAATGCACCGCCGGACCCACCGGACTTGGGCGAGTTGTAGGTGAACTTGCCCGGGTTTGCCTTGATCCAGGCGAGCAAATCGTCGAGGGTCTTCGGCGGAGTGGCAACCGTCTTGGTGTCATATGCGAGGAGCACCGCGGAGCCGCGGTACGGGATGCCACCGGTGCCGCCGGCCTTGATGACGTCCTGCGGGACATCGTTCAATGCCGGAATGGTCTGGGAACTCACGGAGGTCAGCAGATTGGCTGCGGAAGCCTTGGAAACGAAGCCGCCATCGACGAGGTCGAAATCAGGTTCCTTGTTCTGCTCCGTGGCGCTGGTCAGTTTCGCCAGGGTCTGGGAATCGTGCTCGCCGTGCAGATCGAGGGTGACCTTCACGTTGTAGCCGGGGTTGGCCTTTTGGAAGGCGGGAACAAGGCTCTTTTCCCACAGGTTCTGGACGTTCGTGTCCCCGCTGATGAAAACGGTGATCGTCTTGTCCGGGGATGCGCTGGCGCCATTGTTCTGGGCCGTTGCGGTGCTGCTTTGAGCGCAGCCGGTCACAGCGGTGGCTGCAACAACGGCGACGGCGGCCGCTGCTAGAAAGCGGTTGGTCATGGTGTTCCTTCATCTTGAACCGAAAAGTCCCCAAGGGCAGGAACTACCATCCAAGGGCAAGGTGAAGGAGTGGGTCATGGCCCATGAATCCGGGGTTAACCCGAGGAAGAATTAACGCAAATATGTCAGGACATACGAACAACAGCACGAAACGTTTTGCAGTGGATCGCCCTACTTGCGGGCTCGCTTCCAACCGATCGTCAGGAACGTGACCAGGACCGCTATCGCCGCGGCCAGGGCCAGGCTGACCGGGCCGGTTCCCAAGTCGAGTCCCCTCGGTCAGGAGAAACAGCGGTCCAGTCGGAGAAGGACGCCCCCAATGGCCGGGTCAGGATGTACGCGAACCAGAAGGCCGGGATCGCCGCCAGCAGGCGACGCCAGTGGGCCAGTGCCGGGACAGCGATGACAACCGCGAACATGATGCCCGAGGCGAGGTAACCGAGGCCAGCGAGTAGGCGGCCAGGTCCCCGGTAGCCGTGCCGAGGGCGAAAGTTGTCAGCACAGCGGCCCAGTAGAAAGCCTCCCGACGCCGGGTGGTGATGCTATGGATGGAAAGGGTCTTCTCGTTCCGGTGCCAGAGCAGGAAGGCAACAGCGAGAGCCACGGTGAAGAAGAGGGTCGACGCCAGATAGGGGACGCCAAGTCCGACGTGGACGGCGTCCGCAGCCATGGTCCCAAACACACTGACCATCGCAACGGCGGTCCAGTACACCCAAGGGATGTAGCGGCGGACGCGGAACTGGAGGACCAGCGAAATTACCAACGCCGCAAATCCGAGGCCCAGAGCGATCTCGGGCTCAAAGCTGTGCACCAGGAAATCGGACGTGGTTTCGCCCATCCCGGTAGTGAGGATCTTCACTACCCAGAACAAGACGGTCACCTCGGGTACTTTCGAGGCGGAAGCTCGGGCGACGGCTTTCTGCAGTCGATCGCCAGCAGCTACGGTGTCCTTGGCCCGCGGGCTAGCGGTGAGTTCTTCGGGCATCATGGCCCCATTGTTCAGGGCTTTCCCGAGCGTTTCCCGAATGTGACGCGTGGGGCCTCGCCCTGACACGGTGACGAAGCCCCCAAGCCACCCCGCGCCATTCGCGGGATAATGGAACCATGGCCGATCAGGATCAGGATCCTTGGGAAGAGTTCGACAGGCTCAAGCCCGCGGGACACGATCGCGTCCAGGGCTATCCGGGAGGAGAACCCTTGGGTTTTGGCTTCCAGACGGGCGTGCGGAGCGCAAGGGTGGCCTTTGGTTTCGCCGTCTACACTCTGGTCCTCGGAACCGTTCTGGTCCTCGTCGGAATCATCGACTTCATCGGCACCGGCGAGTTGCTGTGGCTCGGACTGATGGTGCTCATCGAGGCCGCCTTCATCTACGGATTCATCCAACTGGCGCACCAAGCGCGCAACCGACGCTCAACTTAGGCGCGCCCGTTGTCGAAGAATTACAGCCCCTCCGCGATCCGCTTGATCGCGGCCAGGCGGCGGTCCCACTCCGCGCCGATGCGCTCGAGGCTGCGTGCCGTCTCGCTCAGCTGTGAGCCGAGCACCCTGTAGCGCAGTTCGCGGCCCACGCGCAGCGATTCAACGAGTCCGGCTTCCTGCAGTACGGCGAGGTGCTTGGCGATCGCTTGCCGGGTGACCGGGAGCCGCCCGGCGAGGGCCGACGCCGATGCGTCGCCCTCGCCGAGGGCAGCCAGGATGCTCCACCTCGTCTCGTCGCCGAGCGCGGCGAACACGGGAACCAGGGTGCTCGCGGTCACGACCCACCCTCGACATAAGCGGCCAGTTCGTCGAGTTCCGAGTCCCAGCCCTGGCGGTGGCTCTCCATGTTGAACGCCGGATCGCTCGTCGTGTCGAAACCGGTCTCGACGACGGTGAGCTGCGTTCCGCCGTCGAGCGCTTCAAGCGTGAAGCGGAAAACGGTCGAACGGTCAGGATCGACCTCGGTGGGCTGGGTGCCGCGCGCGTCGTCGTTGCTCCAGCGGTAGGCAATCATTCGGGGTGGGTCGAGCTCCTCGATCCGCACCGGGAAGGCGCCGTATCCTTCGAAAGAGAAGACACCGCCGGCGCCGACGGCGACGTCGTCGAGGACGGCGGTCTGTCCGAACCACCGCGCGATGTGCTCGGCTTCGGTGATCGCGGCCCAAACCTTCTCGATTGGTGCTGCGATGGTGATGGTGCGCCTCACGGTGAACTCGCCGGCATCGACGACGGAGGCCTGGTTTGCAGTCATAGTCATGATTCTGTTCCTTTCAGTCAGTTACTGCAACTACAGGGTTGCATTAACCTAAAGAAAGAGCAACCCCTAGGTTGCAGATCGAGGCTTGCCGCCGTCGCCAAGGGCGGATCTCTTGCGGCGTCCCGAGGCCACGATGAAGACTGCGACGGCGATTGCCACTATCGCGGCGGCGCCGCCGATTGCAGTGATGATGCTCCAGGGGCTGACAGTCCCGTCGTCGGATTGCGTTCTGGCTGTGGTGGCCGCAGGCGCGGGCTTCGAGGCTGCAGAGGTTGTTGCGCCCGCGGCAACCGCGGCGTAACGGGATACCGAGCCGTCGCCGGTACCGTTGCCCGGGCTCGTCACGATGAGCGTCCCGTCCGGAGCCACAGCCAGATGGCCGGAGTTCTTATCAGTGGGAATGGAGGATCCCACAGCTGTTGCGCCGGCGGGACGACGGACAGCACGCGGTCCTGGACAGTGGTCACGTACAGGGTTCCGTCCTGCCCGACGGCTGCCTCTTGGGGGCCTCCCGGGACGAAGATACGGTATGCAACCGTATCAGTGTCCGGCTTGATGACAGCTACCCGATCGGAACTGATGTTGGTGACGTAAATTGTTCCGTCGGGCCGGCGGCGATCCCGTGGGGGTTCTCGGTGTCGCCGGGTGTCGAACTAACCTGAATGGTCCGTGAGACGGCGCTCGCTCCGGAAGGAATGACCGAGACCGTCCCTGCGATTTGGTTCGCGACGAACGCGGTGCCGTCCTTCGTGACTGCGACCTCCACCGGCCCTGCTCCGACGGGTACTGTCCGGCCCACGGTCGATCCGTTCGGTGCAATGACCGACACGGTGTGCTCCGAGTGGTTCGGAACATAGATCGTCCCATCAGGTCCTGCGGCGATCAGATGGCTTCCGGGGGAAACCGGAATTCTCCGGGCCACGCCGCTCGCGCCAGCAGGAATAACGCCCACGTCGTACTGATTGCTGGCGCTGTCCCGTTCCGCGACGTACAGGGTGCCGTCCGGGGCCAATGCCAGGCCGGAGGTATATCCTCCCGTGGTGATAGTCCGGGAAGGCTTAGCGTCTCCGGGCGGTATCACACTGATGCCGCCGGCCGCTCCATAGTTGCCGACATACGCAGTGCCGTCGGAACCAACCACCACGCCAACGGGCACCCCGCTCACGTCCAGAACTTCCGAAGGTGCCGCCATCGCAGGCACAGCGCCCAGATAGGCGAACGCCGTCGCGGCCACGACGGCCAGGCTCCAAGATTTCACTTTTCTTCCCCAAAATCCCCACAACGGCGCTGGACGCCGGCTCAGCGGAGCGTGCTCCGCGTCTGCAGCATATCCCGCCGCCGGTCCTCACCCCTTGCGCGGCAGATACGTGTTGACCGGGCGGCCGGTCGAACCGTAGGCCAAATGCAGGTCAACTAGTCCTTTGCGTTCGAGTTCGCTGAGATAGCGCTGGGCCGTCGGGCGGCTGATGCCGACGCTGCCGGCAATCTCCGAGGCACCCAAAGGCTCCGTGGAGTGAACCACCATGTCGAGGACTTTTTGCATGGTGGGCGGCAGGCGCCGGGGTGCTTTCGCAGGGGGAGCCGTCCGGCGCAGGCTGAAGAGCTGGTCCACGGTCGCCTGGTCGGCCACGGTCCGGGACTCCGCTTCCTGCCGCCAGCGCCGATAGGCCTCGAGCTGGGTTTGCAGCTGCTCGAAGCCGAACGGTTTGACGAGATAGTACACCGCTCCCCCGCGCATGGCGGCCCGCACGGTCTCAAGGTCCCGGGCGGCGGTGATCATGACGGCGTCGAGCTTTTCGCCGGCTCCCTGAAGGGACCGCAGTAAACTGATGCCGTCTTCATCGGGGAGGTAGACATCCAGCAGAAGAAGGTCCGGTTTGAGCCGCTGCACGGCTTCCCTGGCCTCCGCCGCGGTGTGTGCCTCGCCGACGCATTCGTATCCCTCTATTTTGGCCACGCGGCTGGCGTGGATGCGCGCTACGCGGAAGTCGTCGTCGACCACCAAGGTGCGGATCATTCGATCGATTTTCCTGTCATGACCGGGGTTTCGGATTCCAAACGCGGTTCCGGTAACCAGATTTCAAAGCGTCCCCGGGTCCGGGGAAAACATCCATGGTTCCTCCCGCACGGTGAACGATCCGGCTCACCAGCGCAAGGCCTATCCCGCGACGCATTCCCGGCCGCGGTTCTTTCGTGGTGAATCCGTCAGCGGTGATCGTGCCCACCAATTCTGCAGGAACACCGGGCCCATTGTCGGTCACGCAAATGAAAATGCCCGAGGAGTCGTCCAGTTGGATGGTCACCTCACGGGGTGTGGGTTGCTCCGCGAGGATCTCGACGGCGTTGTCCAGGAGGTTCCCGACGATCGTCAGCAGTGCTTGCGTTTCAAGGAACGGTTGGCGCAGCTGGGAGTCGTCGGTCACCGAGATTTCCACATCCTGCTCGGCAGCCACGGTGATTTTCGCGAGCAGCAGCGCCGCGAGCTCCGGCGGCTCGATCCGCGAGCGCAGTCCTTCGCCAAGTGAGCGCGAGGTGTCCGAAATCCGCGATACGAAATTCCGCGCCTGGTCCACATCTCCAAGCTCCAAGAGTCCGTCCACCACGTGGAGACGGTTGGCGTACTCATGCTCCTGTGCGCGCAAGGCTTCCATCAGGCCTTCGACCGAGCGAAGGTCGCGGACGAGGCCCTCAACCTCGGTACGATCACGCAATGTGACCACCGAGCCGATGCTCCTTCCAGCCAGGGCAACGGACATCCGGTTGACCACCAGCAAGGCGTCCTCGGTGATCACGATCTGGTCGGTTCCGCTGATCTCACCCGTCAGGAGGGAACGAAGCCGTCCGGGCGGCAGAAGATCCTCGATCTTCTCTCCCAGCACGTTTTCTTCCAGATGTAGCAGGGAGCGTGCCTCGGAGTTGATGACGGTGACCCGGCCGTCGTCGTCGAAGCCGATCATCGCCTCGCGGATGCCGTGCAGCAAGGCTTCGCGCTCTTGCAGGAGGGACGCAATCTCCACCGGTTCGAGATCGAAGGTGACCCGCTTGATTCGGCGCGCCAGAAGGGCCGAACCCATGGCACTGATCACGAGCACCACGGCTGAATAGCCGGCGATCAGCAACACCTGCTTGGTGAGTTCGCTGCTTTCCGTGGTCTCCAGGATTCCCACCGAGACCTGCCCGACGACGGTCCCGTCCGCCGCGCGCACCGGCGCCTTGGCGTTGACTGAGTCGCCAAGGCTGCCTTTGTCTATTCCGACGTGGGTCTGCCCGTCAAGGACCGCGACGGGTTCTTCCAGGGTCTGCCCGATGAGGTTTGGATTCGGGTGGGAGTACCGGACACCTTTCCGATCGGTGACCACGACGTAGTCCGGCTGTGCCTGGGACTGGACCTTGCTCGCGATCGCCTGAATCGAGTGCGTGGGATCTCCGTTCCCCAGCGACGTCACGATTTCCGGCATTTGCGCCACCGTCGTGGCGATTCCCAGCGCCCGGAGCCTGTACTGGTCTTCGAGGGTCTGGTTGCTGATCTGGGTGTAAAGAAGCGCGCCCAGAGTGACTGTCACAAAGAGGATGCAGAGCAACCACACCAGAATCTGGGAGGCAAGGGGCCGGGCCTTCCAGCGCGCGCCGAAAAATCGCAAGCCACGCGACTCTGGATGCACTGCCAACCTCTTCCTACTCTCCTAGTAGCTTATGTGACAAAGTTCACGGCTACTACGGCTCAGCGGCGCACCGGCACCTTGGCATGCCACGAGGTATGTTTCTCATAGACGTGTGCGATGCCCAAGAGATCCGCCTCCGCGAATTCCCGTCCCAGGAAATGCATCCCCACCGGCTGTCCTCCGGCAAATCCGCACGGGATGCTGAGTCCGGGCATTCCGGTGAGGTTGGCCGGCGAGAGCATCATGAGCGCGCTGGAGAGGGAATCCTTCCCCGTTGAGCCGGTGAGCGAATGGGACATGTCAGCTTCGATCGGCGCGATGGACGGCAGCGTCGGGGACACCAAAGCCTGGACTCCTGCGTTGTCCATGGCAGTCCGCAGGGAGGCGCGAAGAGACGAGCGCACTTGATGCGCCAACTGGACGTCTTCTCGCGGCACCAAGGCGCCGGTTTCGATCATCACGCGGGTTCCGCGGAGATACTTGTCAGCGCTTCCGGCCAATAGTTCGCGATGGTGTTCGACCGATTCGGACAGCGAAATCGCCAAGCTCGCCGGCAGGGCCATCTTCAGTTCCGGGAGGGACACCTCAACAAGCTCCACCCCGAGTCCTTGCAAAACCATCAGAGCCTGCTCGAGGACCGCAGCCACTTCCGGCGTGACCTCCCACTCGGCCCAAGCGCCACGATCCACCGCCACCCGGGTCGGGCCGGCATCGCCTCGGGGAGCACCATCTCCTGAAGGCGTGCCGCCGTCGCGGGCTCCAGCATGCCTTGGAGCAGCACCGCACAATCCGACACGCTTCGAGTGATCGGACCGATGTGGTCAAGAGTATGGCTGACGTTGAGAACGCCCGAACCGTCCACCAGTCCGGCCGTGGCTTTGAGGCCCACCAGCCCGTTCACCGACGCCGGATTCCGCACGGATCCACTGGTATCCGTGCCCAGGGCGCCCGGTGCGCTCCCGACGGCCACGGCCACTCCCGAACCGATGCTGGACCCGCCGGCGTAGCGCTCCGCCCCCAGGGATTTTTCGACGGCGGGTCCCTTGTCCGAAGGCGAACTCATGGGTCACCGTCTTGCCCAGGATCACTGCCCCGTTCCGCCGCAAGTGCCTCACCACACCGGCGTCGTCGGAAGCAACTCGGCCCCTGAGCGCCAGGGACCCGCCTTCAGCCGGCATCCCGCGCACGTCGATGACGTCCTTCACGCCAAGCGGAATCCCGTGGAGCGGTCCGAGAAACTCTCCGCGCGCCGCGCTATTGTCCGCGGCGCGGGCCGCGTTTCGGGCGCCTAGCCGGTCGACGTGGACCCACGCATGCACTGAATCTTCGGTGGCCTCGAGCCGCCCGATGACGGATTCCACGAGCTCGGCCGCCGAAAGTTCGCCGCGGCGCAGTAGCCCGGACGCCTCCGTGATTCCCAGTTCCCATGCTTCAGTCATTCGCGCCTCCTCCAGGGGCTTCCTGCAAACGTCGGGGGTCGAAATCGGCCCTCAACGCGACCATGCCGCGCTGAAAGTCATTGAATGAGCGTTCGACGGCGGCCGCGTCCTCCCGCTGGATGGCCTCGCCAACCAGCTCGATGAGTCGCGCGGACTGCTCTGGAGTCAAGAGCCCGTTCACCGGTGCGCCGCCGGAGTCAGCCGACCGTCCCGCACCACGCAGACGCCGCCGACGAAGACGAACCGTACGTCGCGGAAGTCTTCGGCGCTGGCGACGACGACGTCGGCATCCCGTCCCGTTTCAATCCGCCCGCCGTTCGGCGCAATCCCCGGAATCAACCCGGTCACAGCGGATGTTGCCATGGCCACTGCTCCGGCCAAGGATCTGTAGCCATGCTCGGCCACATCCTGCACGGCCGAGATCAACTCATCGTGGTGGCCCTCGTGGCCGTAGTCCGTGGCGAGGACATCCACCAGCCTGGGCTCCTGCAGCAGTACATCCCAGTGCTCCCGCGTGGTCACGGTCTGTTTGCGGTGCAGGAGGTCGAAAACGGAGACTTCGGCCGGCCAACCGTGGTCCCTGCCGAACTTGGCCAAGGCAAGCGCCTCCGCGGGAGTGTGCGAGGGGTGGTTGGCGTGGGAGGCAATGACGCTCGCTTTGGCGCCTGGTCTCCGGGACCCGCCTGCCGTGGCCTGTGGTGTCCCGTCCATGAGTTCGCGCATGACCCGGGCTGTCGCGGCTGCACTGTGCACAATCGCCGGGACGCCGAACCGAGCCGCGGCCTGGACGCCCTCCCGGATGCCGTTGAGTGCTGGCTCGATGGAAGGCAACACGGAATCCGCGATGATTTTCCGCAATGCGACGAGGCCGATCTGTCCTTCCAAGCCGGCTTCGGCGGCCGCGGCGCGCAGTTCGGCCATGTCGCAAGCCTCGGGATCGATGAAGCGGCCAAGGACGGCTTCCTTCATCCGCCGGGCCTGCGCCGAGTGCACGCGCACGCCGCTCGCCTTTTCGATGGCGCGGGGGATGTAGCTCAGGTCCTGCCCTCCCCCGCCGAGGGTTTGTCCGCCGCCGAGCTCCCCGATCGCGATCGCACCGTCGTCGAGCATCCTCTCCACCGTGCTGTGGCCGGCCTGGGCGGGCAGTCCCCTGCCGTCAGCCAGTCGTGCGGCCCGCTCAGCCTCGGGCAAGTATGTCGTTGCTCCACGGACCTGGACCGCATGGCGGCGGTCGGCTTCCCGGACATGGTCCATGGTGCAGAAACCGCAAAGGTTCAGCACTGTGGTGGTTCCCGCAAGAAGGTGGCGGTCAAGATTCGCCAACCACTCGTCGTCGGGCAGCGCGGGGGCGCCGCTGGGCATGAGCGGCCCGGGAGTCACCCCATGGACGTGGCTATTGATGAGACCAGGCATCACGACGCATCCGCCCGCATCGATCACCTCGCCGTCGAACGCTTGATCGCGATCCCAACGCTCGAGAACGTCGGCGACGCGACCGCGGCGCAGGATCACTGCTCCCGTTTCGAGCACCGTATTGCCTGTGCCTGGCACTACGGTGCCACCGTGGATGAGCGTAGACATTCGACTCCCTATCGATTACGTTCATGATATCGAAGTATCTTCACTATAACCACAGAGAAAAAGCGCAGAGGAGATTCCACAGTGCCAGTCCCCTCCACCTCCCGGGATTTCGTGGGCTACGGCGAGCATCCACCGGAGTTCCGCTGGCCTGGGGATGCACGCGTTGCCGTGTCCCTGGTGATCAATGTCGAAGATGGAGCGGAGCGCAGCATCGCCCGCGGGGCCCAGCGGACGATCTTGGAGCCCACTGGATCAAGCACCCCGCCCACCCCACGGTCCGGAACCTCACGCTGGAATCCGCTTTCGAATACGGATCAAGGGCAGGCATCTGGCGCGTGTTGCGCATTCTGAGGCGCCACGACGCGAGGGCAACGGCTTTCTGCTGCGCCACGGCACTTGAGCAAAACCCGCAGATCGCTGCTGCGCTCGTCAGGGACGGCCACGAAATTGCCGACCACGGTTACAACTGGGATACCCACGCCGGGCTCGCTCCCGAGGAGGAGCGCGCGCTCATTACCGCTTCCCGCGACTCCATCGCCCGAAGCACCGGCGTTCCGCCGACCAGCTGGTACTCCCGCGACGGACTCAACCCTGGCACGCGGGACATTCTCGCCGCCGCTGGATTCATGTACGAGTCCAATAGCTTCAACGATGACTTGCCGCACTCCGGAACCGGGATGGACAAGGCGGGAAGGACGGAACAGGGTTGCCCGTGCTGCCCTACGCCGGTGACACCAACGACTCGGGCCTCTTCAGGCAGTTCCCCACGGCCACCGCGTTCGCGCGCCACTTGTGCGGCACGCTCGACATCATGCTCACTGACAGCCGGCACGGCCCGTCCGTCATGAACGTGGGCTTGCACCCGCGCCTCATTGGCCGGCCTGCCTACGCCGCCGCCCTGGATGCGTTCTTGTCCCACGCGGGCAAAAACCAAGCGTGGACTGCGACGCGATCGCAGATCATCCAGGCCTGGCTGCTGAAGACGAGCCCTAGGCCCTAGCGAGCAGCGCGCCCCAACCAGGGATCGGGCGCGCAGTTCCGGCCAGCCGGAGGAGATGCCACAGCGTGGCTGTTGCGCTGTCGACCACGGGCACGCCGAATTCGGATTCGAAGCCGGCCGCAAGATAGGCGGAGCGAAGGTTCGTCCCGATACAGACCACCGCGTCGACGTCGGAACCAAAGGCGGGCTTCATGAGCGCGCCGATTTCGGTGCTGGACATCCGCGAGATCTCCGGATTGGACATCGACGTCGCGGGCACCGAGGAACGGACTACTTCCAGGCCGCTGGCTGCGTACTCACGTTCAATGAGTGCCACGATGCCCGCGGGCCGGGAAAAACGACGGCGACCCGGCCGGCGTCGAGCGCTTCCAGGGCGGCCACGAGCGCGAGGGACGCCGTGGTGGCAGGCGCGCCGGTGGCCTGCGTCAATGATTCGGCGAGTGCCCGGTCGCCTTCGAGGCCGGTCCAGGATCCCGACGTTCCATGGAACGCGATGGCATCCAGCTCAGCATCGCTGAGCAGTGACGGCGCGTCGCCGAGAACCGTCGCATCGATGCGGTCATCGAGGTCCGCCGGGAGCCGGAAGCGGCTGTAGTGGACGCCGACGTCGGGCGATCCGGCCAGGATGTCGGCTGTCAGGGACTCCGCGTTCGAGTTCGACGACGGCACGAGCATTCCCAAACGGGACGACGGGCCGGGCGGGCGGCTGATCAATGCGATTTGCCCAGCGACGGCGGCGTCGAGATCGCCACCATGACGGCCGCGGTGTCCGTGAGGTTGCTCCACCAATGCGGCAGCGTGGCATCATAGGTCAGGCTGTCGCCCTCGCCCAAGGTGAACTCCTGCCCGCCAACACTCGCCACGAGCGTGCCGGTCTGGACCACGACGCACTCCTCACCCTCGTGCGAATGCGGAACCTCCGCGCCGTCGAAATGCGCGGGGATGGTCATGTTGATGACGCCAAGCTTCCGGTCCGCATCCGGCACGATCAGTTCCATGACGATTCCCTGCGAAGGAATCTCGATGCGGCGGCGATCGGCCCGGCGCACCAGCATGTGGTTCTGCGTCTCGCTGGGGTCGGTAAACATGCTCGCCAACGGCACACCGAGGGAATTGGCGAGGCGAAGGAGCGTGGCGAATGACGGATTACCGATGCCGCGCTCGATCTGGCTGATCAGTCCGGCGCTGACGCCGGCCCGGTCCGCCAATTCCTCGACTGTGAATCGCCCGGCACGCTGTTCCTTGAGCATGGCCCCCAAGTGGGTGATCCACAGGTTGCGGTGCAGAGTGTCATCGTCGTCGACTTTAACAACTTCCGTGCTTCCCAATACGGCTCCTCAGTGTTCCAGCACTCATCAGTATATCGAAGACTCGTCAACTAAACGAAGAATCCTGGCTGGATCCTCCGGCGTCGAGCCCTTCTTCATCGTCACAGCATGCCAGCATCGGCATCGCTGCAGAAGAACCACGCGGTTCATTTTCACAGGGAGTCGCACCTCGTCACCCGGGTCTCCGGAGCGACGGCATCAGCCAGCTGGGCGATCATCGAGGCGAGCTCACGCTCCCAGTACACCGCGGCGCGATCGGCGCCCCGGGCGTGGACATCGCCGGCACTGGCAATGTCCGCGGCAGGAAGGCCCACGCTTTGGCCGGCGGCGCCGAGGACGTCGACGACGCGCTGGACGGATTCCTCAAGAGCGACTGCCCCGGGCCTCCCCTGTTTCATCAGTTCGCCGGCCAGGTCCGTGGGGCCAACCCAGCCGCCGTCGAAACACTCCAACGCGACGAAGTCTTCGACGGCGTCGACGGCTTCCACCGTCTCAAAAAGGACCGTCAGCCGGGGCTCTAGCGAATAGTCCGCACCAAACGCCGAGGCGAACGAAGCCTGTTTCGGCCGGAACCCATAAGGGCTGAACCTCGTCGCCCGATAGGCCCTTTCAAGTTCCTTTGGATGCCGCACCCTGGGGAGCACAATCTCGTCCACGCCCGTGTTCGCGAACGCCACCAAGGTCATGTCGTCGAGGTCGGGGACACGGACGGCCACCCGGGTGTTGGCGCCCGACAGTCGCTGGACCGCATCCGCGCATTGCTGCAAGGTCAATGTTGTCTGCTCTGCGTCGAGGACCACGAAATCCAGGTTTCGGTAGGCAACCACGGACAACAGCGTGGGCGTCGGCTCGGCCGTGATGAGTCCGACCTGCCGGACCAGCGACGCCGCCATCACTCGTCCGCCACGAACTGCCAGTCGGCGGGCTTGCTGACGCCGACAACAAGGTTGACGTCTTCGTCGCCGTCGTTGGTTATGCCATGGGTGGTGCCGCGGGGAATGTAGATGCCATCGCCAGGCTTGGCCCGGTACTCGGTGTCGCCCAGATGGACGAGGGGCTCGCCCGAGATGACCACGTAGAACTCGGAGGCATCGGGGTGGTGATGGCACAGGTGATGTTGCCCGGGGAGGACCCTGCCCCAACTGACGCAGAGGTCGTCGGAGCCGCTCAGGTCACGCGAGATGAGCGTAGAGACGAGCCCTGGTCCCTTTGTCCGCGCAAGCCCGTCTTCTCAAGCGCCGTGAAGCCTTGCTCATCCACGTTGTGGACCAAGCGCGAAATGTCAGTGGCCATTGGAGTCCGTCCTCCCGGCATCGACGTCGTCACGCGCGGCCTTCGTACGCTGGTTCGAGCTGACCGGCGGCAGGCGGGTTGGCGATCCACCACCGGGCGATTTCCTCCCTAGTGGCGAACCAAACGTCGTTCCGGGCACGGGCATACTCCAGGAAGCGCCTGACGCCCAAGGCCACGCTGGGCCGCCCCCGATGCGCAAGTGCACTCCCACGGACATCATCCTGGGCACGGTTTCCCCTTCGATCAGAAGGCAGTCGAGGCTGTCCTTCAGTACATTGAAGAAGTCATCCGCTGTCCCGAGGCTTCCGGGACCCCAAAACCTCGCGTCGTTCGTGTCGCCTGAGTAAGGGACCACCAGGTGGCGGGATTCCCCGGCGGAGACAAAATACGGCAGGTCATCCGCGTAGGAATTGGAGTCATAGAGGAAGCCCTCGTCCTTGAGGATCGCACGGGTGTTCTCCGTGATTCCTTCGCGGACGTACCAACCCACCGGCCGGACTCCCGAGACTCCCTCGATCGCCGCGACGCAGGCCCGGATTTCGGCCAGTTCCTCGGCCGGAGTCATTCCGACGGTTCCCCGCCATTTGTAGCCGTGCGCGCAAATCTCGTGTCCATCGCGCACGATCGCCTGGGCGGCCTCCGGGTTTCGCTCCAGGGCTACGCCGCACGCCATGAATGTCGCGGGCACGTTGTAGTCCCGGAGCAAAGCCAGAAAGCGCCAGATGCCTACCCTGCTGCCGTACTCGAAGAAGGATTCCTTCATCAGGCTCCGCCGGCCCGGGTCCGAAGACCATCCACCGAAAATCGTGACGTCTTCATCGCTTTCATCACCGGCTTCTATGGAGCTCTCCGCGCCTTCCTCGTAGTTGATGACCATGGAGATGGCCACCTTGGCACCATTCGGCCACGTCACGACCGGGGGGTTTTCCCCGTATCCAATGAGGTCTCGCATTGACTCACTCCTTGCCGTTCGTCGCTATCAATCGAAGCGTCGAAATCTAGAATTCATTATATTGAACTGAACTTCACTATGCAATCAGCGGCCTTCCGCATAGACCCTCCTGTGCGCGGCCAATGACGTCCTGAGCATTCCGTCGACGTCGTCGATCACGTTGCCGTGGCCGGGCCGATCAGTTTCGTGGGAAGCGTGTCCAGTACCGCTTCGATCGCCTCGAAGGCATCACTGACATCCACGAACTTCGTCCAGTAGAGAGCCCTCCCGGTGCCATACGCCGCTTGGTCCACGGTGGGAGGTTCCGGCATCTCGCCCGACAACAGGCGGCATTGGCCGGGAAGGTGGACCGGTTCGTCGTCGTCCTCTGCTTCCCCGTCTCCGCGCGCTGCGGGACATCGTGGATAAAGGAGAAGCCGTCCGAAACGAACATCATCCGGGCGCCGTCGTCGTGGCCCCAGAGAGTGTTCTCCAGGTCCCGGATGAAGGCCGGAAGGAAGCGGAACTCCCGATTGCCAAGATCGATCCGGCTTCCGGCCGCCTGTGTCCGGAACCTGGAGCGGTATTCGGGAAATGCAGGTGGTAGTCACGGACATCCCCCACTACGAGCGCCCCGGGATACTTGTCCAGCAGGGCAGGCAGGTTGCCGGCGTGCGGGATCTCGGGATGGGTCGGGAACACATAATCCAGGGGACGTTCACCGAGAACCAATTCAAGCTGGGCGAGAAGGAGGGCGCGGTGAGCCGGATCCCCCGTGTCCACCAAGAGCGTCGCTTTGGAGCCCACCACCAGGTAGGAGGAGACGTGATAGTGGACTTCCTGCCCCTGGGCGTTGGCCGACAGGCAGCCACCCAGCCAATAGGTTCCGTCGGCAAGCCATCGGAGTTCGACTGCGTCGTGCTTCACTGGACTCTCACTCTCTGGATCCCGACTTCCTCGATTGCCCGCGCCAGCTGCTGTGCCTGCTCAAGGCACAGGTCCCTGCCCACAAAGGGTGTCCCGTAGCCGGGCCCGACGGCGCGGACATCGCGGTCCCGGAAGATGTCGGCAACGTTCCTGGCGATCGGCCCGGTATCTGCCCCTGTGAACCAGCGGAATTTCCGGAGCCCCTCGCGGGTCTCCGGCTTGGCACTCCCGCCGTGCGTGAACGCATCCGAGGTCAGCAGCGCGCCCGATTCCGGATCGAACACCCAGAGGGTCGGCAGGAGCCGGAGGAGCGGCGACACGAGTTCGACGACGACGCCGTCCTGCACTTCTACGCGCATCGACGTCCCCGGATCCACGGCAATCCGCTTGGATTCGGCCTTCGAACGGGGCACGGTGATTCCGCCCGTGTACCAGACCGCGCCAACCGCAAAGTGTTCCTCGATGGCCGGGATGTTGAGGCAGCATTCCATTTCTGTCCTGGTGAGGACAATGGATAGTGGCTCTCCGGGTGACAGCAGCCGGTCGAGCTGTTCGATGATGCCTTCCTGGTGAAGGCGAATCCCGGTATCCACCAGCACTGAACCGGACGGCCCCTTGATCAAGTAGCAGTTCACCGCTTGCGCACGCTGTACGCCAGGCGGGCACCAGCTCACGCGCTCATCCAGTTCGATGTCCCCACCGAGCCGGTAGATCCGGCCGCTCAGCAAACCGCTCATTTTCACTCCTTCCCTTGGATCCGGATGGTTCAGGAGGCGCTGGCTGTCTCCCAGACAGCAATAGCTTCGTCGAGGGTGCAGACGTCGTGCCGGGCCCGCATGACGGTCAACGCGGCGTCGTGCACCACCGTGTCGTAGGCTCCCACCGCATCCTCGAGCAGCACGGCATAGAAGTCGTTGTGCACGGCGTCGCGCAGGGTCGCTTCCACACAGCCACCGGTGGAAACGCCCACGAGCGCCACCGACTCAATCCCCTGGCTGCGCAACAGCAAGGCGAGTTCGGTGGCGATGAAAGCGCTGGGACGTCGCTTGGTGATCACGACTTCCCCGTCTTCGGGCGTGCAGGGTTCGCAGAATTCCGTCGCGGGGTCGCCTTTGGCACTGAGCTTGCCGAGGTCAATGGGGCGGCCGTTCGCAGCGGTATAGAGGGCACGCAGCCAGGCCGCCGGCGAGCTTGCGCCGTCGGGAAGGTTCTCGACACGAATGTGGAAAACCGGCACCCCATTGGCACGGGCCGCGGTGATGGCCCGCCCGCATTTTTCGACGACGGACGGCATCATGCTCATGTCATGCCCGGAATCCCCAATTGCGCCACCGTGCGAAACAGCTCCCACCTGCATGTCGATGACAACCAGTGCAGTAGTGGCGGGATCGAGCAGTTCCTCGAGGGTGTCGCGGACGGGTTTGCCACAGATTTCAATCATGGTTTCTTCCTTCAAGCGGATCCGGGGTCACAGCGGATCTGGGGTCGGGTGAGTCCTGGCCGGCGGTCGCCCCGCCGGCCAGAACCATGTGCTTCTTGGGATTTGCTACTTGCCCAGACCGGCGAAATAGACCTGGTCGTTGGTGAGCGGTACCGCACCTGTCAAGGTGTCTTGCTTGACGATCAGGTTCCGGACCTCCACCAGAGAGAGGATCGGGGCGCCCTGGTCCACCAATCCGGCCATCTTCTTGAGCAGGGCCGCCCGCTGGTCCGTGTTCGTGCTCGGGTGGCGGCCAGCTGGGTCCGGGCGGCATCGAATTCAGGATTGGACCATCCGGTGCTGTTGCTCGGAGCTCCCGTGGAGTAGAACGCGTAGGTGTAGAACGCGGGGTCTGCGATGACGATCGGCTCGGAGTACAGGACGGCCTGGAAGCGTCCGTCGATGAGCGCCGAGGAGAAGTCGGTCGGGCTCGCAACGTTCAACAGCTGCACCGTGATGCCCACCTTTGCCAGCATGGATTGGATGAGGACGGCTGAACTCTTCGCGACGGGACCCGGGCGGCTCACGCTGTAGCTGAGTGTCAGGGGGAATCCGTTCGCGTACTGGGTCTGTGCCAGCAGCTTCTTGGCCCCGTCGGGGTCATATTTGTAGGTGGGCGAATCCTTCACCGCGGGAAAGATCGAGCCCGCCGGGTCCGCGAGGCCGGCGTAGGCACCCTTGGCCAGGGCGGCCCGGTCGATCGCCATGGAGACTGCCTGGCGAACCTTCTCGTCTGCCAGCGGACCGGTCTTCGTGTTGAACATCATGGTGTCGCGTGTCTGGCTGGTGCACTTGAGGACACTTACCCCACTGACACCGGTCATGGAGCTGTATTGGTCATATTCGAAGCCGTTGGCAATCTGGGCCTCGCCGGTCTTCACCAATTGGGTCCGGGTCGCGGTGTCGGGAACGGCCTTGACCACAACCCGCTTTACCGAGCCTCGATCGCCTCCCCAGTTCGGGTCCGCGGTCACCGTCAGGGACGTCCCGGGAGTAAACTCCTCGAGCTTCCACCCGCTGTAATCGGCCAGGTTCTTCGAGAGCCACTTGTTGGCCGTGGGGTCATCCGGCGTGACGTGAAGTTTCGCTTCCTTGCTGTCGTGGATGTAGAAGAGATTGTTCTGCAGTGACTCGAGCGTGTATGACGTCATGCCGAGGGTGTTGAGTTCAACAGTGCGGTCATCGATCACGGTGACGAGGTTGTCCACATTGAATCCGCTGCTCTTGAGCGTCCCCTTCATGACGGGCTGCCGCACCATCCCGATCGCGAGGCTCCATTTCACGTCCTCGGCCGAGAGGGTGTTTCCAAACTGGCTCGTCAGCTTCCGCAGCTTGACGATGACCCCTTGCCGTCCGGGGCGGCAACCGCGCTTTCGGCGAGCCGGCCGGTCACCGCGGTAGACGGCGTCGAGCATGATTGGTCATCAGTTGCGCCGGTCTTGTACTCCAGCAACTGGGAGCCGAGTCCGCTGAGCACAACGTGTGATGCACTGCCGCCCCACGGGGCGGGGGTGAGGCTGTCCGGGAGGGCGCCGACCGCAATGACGACCGACTCCGGCTTGGCCACCGCCGCGGTGGGAGTGGCTCCCCGCATCCGGTGAGCGACACAGCTGCCGCTGCTGCGACCCAGCCGAGCAATAAACGCGAATTCTTCATAAGCCTGGTTCCAATTTCTGTACAGAGGGAAAGGACGTGTTACGAGTAGTGCGCTGCTGATGGGGCAGTGGATTAGTAACGGTAGGCGTGCTTGTGGCCGGCCCGGATGATGGCGCCACCTCCGGAATATTGGTGATCACGTTGCCGTGGGTGGGCGCTACGATCTTGACCCAAGGTCATCCATCAGCTTGCCGACCCGGTCGTAAACCTGGTCAGCGTCGTTGGCGAATCTGGCCCAGTACAACGCGCTGCCGGTAAAGAAGGCTGCGTTCTCGACCGCGATGGGTGCCGAGAGTTCATCTGTTATCAGGCCACATTCGCCGGGAGGTGCACCGGATCCTCATCATCGAGTTCCGGGCGGTGCATGTAGCAAAAACCGTCGGCCGTAAAAAGCACGCCCGACTTCGGTACGAAGCCCCATTGGGTATTTGGCAGGTCCCTGATCATGGCCTCGACGATCACGAATTCATACCCGCCGCCGAGATCCACTTTGTCCCCGGGAACCCGGGCATGCAGGTTGGGCACGATCTGCGGGTAGAAGAGGTGGTAGTCCCGGATGTCGCCGACAACCTTGATATCGGGGTACTTCTCCACGAGGCGCGGAAGGTTTCCCGTGTGCGGAAGCTCCGGATGCGTCGGGAAGACGTAGCTCAGCGGTTTGTCCCCGAGCAATCCGTCAAGGGTTTCCGAAATGATGTTCCAGCTGGAGGGGTTGCCCGTATCAATGAGGATGGACGACTCGGTCCCTTGTGCCAGATACGTGGAGGTGTGCCCGTGGATAACGCGGTCCTGGAGGTGGAACGGCAGGCACGAACTCATCCAGGTGACGCCGTCGGCTACCTCGCGCGGAAGGTCGCGGCTCATGGTTTCTACTAGTTCTTCCATCGGGATTCTCCTATGCCTTTTCCGGTGTCAGCGCGGCGAGCATGAAATCAAGGTGCCGGCGGACGAGCTCGCGCCCGCGGATCACGCAACCGCGGGAAGGGGCGATGGTCTCTGGGGCCAGGGTCTCGAACTTGTCCGAGAGCCATTCCCGGAGCGGCTCGCACGTGGCCCGCGGGATCCACTCGTATTTCGCGTAGAGGTGCTCGGCGACCTGCTTGGCCGTGGTGGTGTCCTGGGCGATCGAGTCGATGATGCGGGAACCGTCCGGGCTCGTCATGGTGCCGTGGGTGAAGGTGTCGGAGGTGAAGATGGTTCCGGTATTCGCGTCCCAGCCCCAGAAGGTCGGGAGGAGCCGCAGGAGCGGCGACTCGATGGTCAAGTGACGGCCCGGCGCCACCTCGATCTCTGGGGTGCGGGCCATGGAATCTCCGCCCTCTCCCTTCTGGTCGATCTGCTGCCGGCGTCCTCGGAGCGCAAGCCGGCTGAGGTCATCGAAGGCATCGAAGGGGTTGATGGCGCCGCCGGTGAAGAGGCGTTCGATGTCGAACTTCCCGGCAATGGGTTCCAGGTTCGAAACGCAGTCCATCTCGCTCCGCGTGAAGAACATGGAGAGCCGGCCGTCGTCGTCGAGCAGTTCAACCAGGTCATCGAGGATTTCCTGGCTGTGGACTGCGAGCCCGGTGTCGACCAACAGTCGGCCGGACCCTTCGCTGAGGAGATAGCAATTCGACGGCTGGAAGCCGGTTGCCCGGCCGGTACCCAGCTCACGCGGCCATCGAGCGGAATGGTTCCACCGAGGGCAATAACTTTATCTTCATGAACTTTAGTGAACATGTCTTCAATCTATTGAAGTCGGGAGACGTCTGTCAAGACTTCTCGGAGGCGGCTGAGGGCTTCTTAGGAGATAGTTGCCGGGTTTGCGCGCAGGCGCTTCTGACGGCGTCCTGCCACGGCTTTGCTGCGCGTACGGGGTCCAGAAGGGTGATCAAGGCGTCGAGAACGACGTAGCCGAGCAAGCTTGTGGTTCCCATGATGAGGACAAAACCTTGAATGACGGGCACATCGCCTTTGAGTACGCCGTCGAGCGACCAACCACCCACTCCTGGCCAGGAAAAGACACTTTCCACAATGGCCGCTCCGCTGAGGGACGCGGCAAAGAGAAGTACCAAGTAGGTCATGAGTGACCCGCGGATGTCACTGAGGGCATATCGGAAGACCTGGGTGGGACGCAGTCCGCAGGCCCTCGCGAACTCGATTTGTGGTGATTGGAGCACCTGCAAGAGTCCCGAGCGCACCGTCTTTCCAAACGGGCAGCAAAGAACAAACCCATCGTCACGATAGGAAGGACAGCGCGGCCGAGGATTGACGAAAACGTACCCATTGGCCGGCAACTATGGCGTCGAGGGGAATTGATCCCGTGACGCGCGGCGGAGTGATCTGCGCACTGGAGAGCATGCCGATCGGTGCGGGCGCGATGCGCAGTTGTTGATAGAAGACGAACAGCAACACGAGGGCCAGCACGAATTCCGGCATGGCCATGAGGATGGATATCCAGAACGTGAAGGCTTTATCGGCAAAACGCCGGTAGCGATAAGCCGCGAACGTTCCACTCGCCATGCCGATGATGAGGGCCAAGGCGAGCCCCGGCACCATATAGATCAAGGTATTCGGGAGCCGGGTCAGGATTTCGCTGGACACCGAACTGCCCGTGAAGAGGGAATGGCCAAGGTCCCCGCTCAGGGTCCTGGACATGTACCCGAGGTAGCGTTCCCAGAAAGGCAGGTCCAGGCCAAGTTCCGCGTGGATACGGGCGACGTCTGCCGGGGTTGCGTATTCACCCAGAAGGGCCACCGCGGGGTCGCCGGGAAGAAGGGACACGAGGCCAAAGCTGAGGGTGATGAGGCCACACAGCAATAAGGCAGCAACAAGGAGCCTTGAAATGATGTAGCGGATCATGACATCTGCCCCCGGGAATTCGTAGAGCCAACGACGGCGGAATAGGGAACTACCGGCAACGCAGCGGAAATCAGCGATTGGGTATAAGGGTGCTGCGGAGCCATCAAGACATCTCGGGTGGGACCAGTTTCGACGATTTTTCCGCGGTGCATGACAGCCACCGTGGAACAGAAGTGCCGGACCGTTTCGATGTCGTGGGAAATGAAGACGTACGTGAGGCCGCGCGAAGCCCTGAGGCGCGCGAGGGTGCGCAGGATAGAGGCGCGGATAGTCAGGTCCAACGAGGACGTTGGCTCATCCAGGACCACCAGGCTGGGATTCGTGACCAGGGCGCGTGCGATGCCCACGCGCTGCTGCTGTCCCCCGCTGAGGTTCGCCGGGCGCCGGTCCATGAAATCGGCCGAGAGGCCCACCTCTTCCAAGGTTGCCAGGACCCGCAGCCGCCGCTCGGCACGGTCGCCCATCCGGGCGACGATGAGCGGCTCCTCGACGATCTGCCGGATCGTCAGGCGCGGGTTCAATGACGCGAAGGGTTCCTGGAAGACGATCTGCCAATGGCGGCGCTTCCGGCGGAGTTCGCCACGGCCAAGGGCCAACACGTCCTGCCCCTCGATAACGACGGATCCGGAATCCGGCTCGGCGAGCCTCAGGATCAGGCGGCCCAGGGTCGACTTGCCAGAACCGCTTTCGCCGATGACGCCGAGCGTCTCGCCGGCTTCCACGGACAGGGTGATTCCATCCACGGCGCGTGCTTCCCCATGGGGAGTACGGAAGATCTTCGTGACATCCACGAGTTCAAGGAGCGGCATTCTCAAGACCTCCGGGCTTCGGACAATTGGACCGTGGAGGGGTTAGGCGCTTCCGGCTCCGCGGTATCCGGAGCTTCGGCGTCCCCTGGAACGAATTGCGTCTCATCTTCGGGACGCACCACCGAGTTGAGCAGGGAGATCGTGTAGGGATGCCGCGGACGGACAAAAACGTCCTCAACGAGTCCTTGTTCCACGATATTTCCGCGATACATGACAAGGACGCGGTTGCAGTAGGAGGCCACCACCCCGAGGTCATGGGTCACGATCAGCATCGAACGGCCGCTCTCGACCGTCAGCCGGCGAAGGGTGTCCAGGACCTGGCGCTGGACGGTGAGGTCCAGCGCCGTCGTCGGCTCATCGGCGATCACCAGCTGAGGGTTGAGGTAAAGCGCCATGGCGATGACGACGCGCTGGGCCATGCCGCCGCTGAGTTCGTGCGCGTAACCGCGCATCACGCGTTCCGGATCGCGGACTCCCGTCGACTCCAAGAGCTGTAGTGCACGGCTGCGCTCGGAGGCATCAACCTTCACTCCGTGCGCCTTGGCGATATTGGCGAACTGCTTTTCGATGCGGGTCACCGGGTTCAAGGCGCTGAACGGATTCTGGGCGATGAATCCGATCTCCTTGCCCCTGATTTGGCGCATTTCCCGCTCGGGCAGGTCCAGGAGGTTGCGGCCGGCGAAGTTGACGTTGCCGGCAGACACCTTGCCCGGCGGCATCAACAGCTTCGTGATGGAGCGGACCACGGTCGATTTGCCCGAGCCGGATTCACCGACGATCCCGACAATCTCGTTGTCCTGCACCTCAAAGGAGACGCCATGCAGCGCCCGGACCACACCCCGGGGAGTGTGGAACTCGGTTTCGAGTTCCCGGACTTGGAGGGTCTTGTTCATCGGGTGTGCTCCACTCGTTCCATCTTGTCCTCAATGGCACCGGCGATGATGTTGAGAGAACCGATGACCAGGAGGAGGGCGAGCGCCGGAAAAGCCACGGCCCACCATTGGCCCCGGATGAGCATGCTCACGCCGTCGTCGATCATCGCGCCCCAGCTTGGCTGGGGCGGTTTGACCCCGACGCCGAGGAAGTTCAAGGCGGCAATCGTGCTCAGGGCGCCGGCAGTGGTCAGCGTGGCCTGCACGAGGATCACACCGTAGGCGTTCCTGAAGATGTGGTTGAAGGCCACGCGGATTGGCGAGCATCCGATGGCCACCGCCGCCTCGACGTACCTCGATGAGCGGAGCGAAATCGCCGCCGCACGGGACAAGCGTACGAAGCGCGGAGCCGCAACCAGGGCGATGGCGAGGATGACATCGGTGGCACCGCCGCCCATGAGCTGGATGGACACCACGGCTATCACGATGATGGGGAGGGCGGCGAAGGCATCGACTACGCGCATGATCGCCTCGCCGGCCACGCCGGTAGTAGCGAAGAGGCCCAAGGGAACGCCGATGACAAGGGCAATGGCCGTCGCCGCGAGGGATATGGGAAGGTCGAGCCTCGCCGATTCAATCGTCCGGGAGAACACATCCATGCCGTTGCCGTCCGTGCCGAACCAATGAACGGAGTTGGGGGCCAGGGCCATGGATTCCACGTCCGGCTGGAGGGGGTTTTGGGGAAGGTGGAGAAAAATCGCCGCGAGCGGGAGTCCCACAATGAAGGCGGCGGCGACGACGGCAAGGACCGCCCCTGATCGCTTGTACGCCCAGGCCCTGCCTTGCTTGGCCCAGCCCGACGCACGTCCGCCCAGGGACCTCACTGGAGTCCGGGACTCGGCTGTCGTAGTTTCACTCAATTGGCACTCGATCCGGTTGACGGGTGTAGGTGAAAGCCTTCTTTTGACTGGCGCATGCGGGGCTCCAGCCACTCGACATCCTGCCGAGAATTTGCATATCGAAGTTTCATCACTTTATTGAAGTCTATGATTGTGTGTCAATGGTCACTGTTGACAGGACCATCAAGCGTCTTCATTATGGTGACAACACCAACAGTAAGATGAAGACGGATGTCAACCTTGGTGTGAAGCCGAGCCCTGATCTGTTTTCCGAAGACGATTTGGAGACAACAATGACCAATCTGAGTAAATCGGCAACTGTGACCGACACCAATGAGCCCGCATTCGAGCCCAGCGTTCGCTACCTGCTCCGTGACGGTGAACTGGTGGAATACGCGGATGCCAAGCTCCATGTCCTGAGCACCACGTTGAAGTACGGCGTCGGCGTCTTCGAAGGGTTCCGCGCCTACTGGAGCGATGAGGACCAGCAGCTCTACGCCTTCCGGGTGGCCGATCACATGCGCCGCTTGATTGACTCGATGCGGGTGGTGGAAATCGACGGACCGCGCGACATCGGCGGCTTGAGTGAACAATTGCTCGGCCTGGTGCGGGCGAACGAGCTACGCGGGAACCTCCACATGCGCGCACAAGTATTCGTCGACTCGAGCGACGGCAAGCCGGAGGACACCGGCCCTGTCTCCGTATTCATGGCGGCCATCCCCATGGGCAACTATTTCGGTGCCAGCGGACTGGACGTGCAGATCAGCAGTTGGGCCCGCTTGTCCGACCGCTCCATGCCGCCCCGCGTCAAATCGATCGCCAACTACCAAAACGGACGCCTTGCCATGCTGGAGGCCCGGCGCAACGGTTACGACGCAGCCCTTCTGCTGACCGAGGACGGTCACGTTGCCGAAGGTGCCGGCTACAACGTGTTCATGGTCCGCCAGGGCCGGTTGTGCACTCCCCCGGCAACGGACAGCATCCTGGAGGGGATCACCCGGGACAGCGTCCTGCATCTGGCACGCAACGTCCTCGGCGTCGAGGTCGACATCCGCCCGATCGACCGCACGGAACTCTACTCGGCCGACGAAATCTTCGTGTGCGGCAGCGCCGCCGAAATCAACCACGTTTCTTCCGTGGACCGCACGCCCATCGGCGACGGTACTGCGGGTGAACTCACCCGCCAGCTGCAGCACGCGTACCGGCAGGCCGTCGTCGGAAGGGTCGCCGCCGATCAACAGTGGGCACAGCCCGTCTACCCCACCGCATAGCTTCACCCCGCCGACTCAAACGAAAGGGGCAGCATGCTGAACATGCTCCACGCAAGCCATGAATCGGCGTCGGGATCCTTTGACCGCGACGCCACCCCCGTGATCGAAGTATGCCAGGGCGAGCAGTTCTCCCTCGGCGCCGGAGCCTACTGACAGGCGGCCTGTTCGAAAGCACCGGGGAGTACGAGAAGTTGTCGATCCCCGTGACCGGGCCGGTGGCAGTGCGCGGCGCCAATCCCGGGACACACTCCGTATTGACGTCCACGAGATCCGGATAGCGGACCGGGGCGCCATGGTGACACTTCCCGGGCGCGGCGGTTTCACCGGCGGACTGGGGCGGTCCGGCCGGGTGGTAGAGATTGCGGACGGGAGCGTCCGGTTCGACGACGACATCCGGATTCCCATCCGACCCATGATCGGGAAAATCGGTGTGGCACCGGCCGATGGGAATCCCAACTCCAGCACCGTCGGAATGCACGGCGGCAATATGGACTGCAAGGACGTCACCGCCGGTTCCGCCGTGATCCTGCCCGTGCAGAGCGCGAACGCCTTGCTCTATGCCGGCGACCTTCATGCGGTACAGGGCGACGGGGAGTGCTCCCTTACCGCCGTCGAGGTCGAGGGCAGCGTTGTCCTCTCCTGCCACGTCTTGCCCGGGGTCACCGTCAAACGGCCGGTGGTCTTGTCCGGGGGTTCCGTCATCACAATCGGCGACGGCGAGACGCTCGACGACGCCGCGCGGCTGGCGCTCGACGACATGCTCGAACTCCTGCAGGCGGACCGGAAATGGACCCGCGAGAAGACAGCGATGCTGATGAGCGCGGCCGCAGACGTTTCCGTGTCCCAGCTCGTCAACGCCCGTGCCTCGGTCAAAGTCTCCCTCGCCGCCCGCTTCTTCACCTCCGCACCGTTTTCCCTTGAACCTCACAAACACTGAACCGTCACCAACACTGAAAGGCGCGACCCCCTGATGCTTGATCTCGTTCTCACCAACGGCTTGGTCGTTACCCCGTCCGGCGCCAAAACCCTGGACATCGGCATCGCGGGAGGCAAGATTGTGTCCCTCCGCGAGACCGGCCTCGGACCCACGGAGGAAGCGACACGTACGGTCGATCTCCGCGGCCAACTGGTTGTCCCGGCGGCGTAGACCCGCATGTCCACACCAATTCCGTCCTCCCGACGGCGGCCGAAAGCGGAATCAAGTGTTTTGGCCCCGACCGGGTGAGCGAGGGCGCCATCTATGGCGGCACCACCACCCTGGTGGACTTCGCGCATTGGCAACCCGGCGATGAGCTCTCGGAGTCCTTTGCCCGCAAATCGGCCGAATGGGCCGGGTCAAGCTACACCGACTACGCCTTGCACGGCACGTTCAAGGAGCCGGAGATTCCATTCGAGGTACTCGAACAGATCCCCGACGCCGTCGCGGCCGGCCATGGCAGCTACAAGGTCTGGATGACCAACACCACCCGACGCGCCCCAAGCAGAAGACAGACCTCGGCAACATGTGGGGCTCATGCAACAAACAGCCCAGGCCGGGGCAATGCTCGCGGTGCACGCCGAGGACGACGACATTGTCATGTACGCCTACAAGCAATTGCAGCGCGAAGGCAGGATCGGGCTGGAGAACATGCACCACGCCCACAACAACCTCTCGGAAAAGTTGTCCTTCCAGCGGGTCATCACCCTCGCGGAGCACGTTGGTGCGCCCATCTACCTCATGCACGTCAGCGCCCGCGAAGGCGTGGACGCCATCCGCGAGGCACGCGGGCGCGGCCAAGCGGTGTACGGCGAGATCCTCCCGCACTACGCGTACTTCACGGCGGAAGACTACAAACAGAAGAACGGCGCAATTTATCACACCTACCCTTCCTTGAAGTCGGAAACGGACCGCGACTCCATGTGGGAATCGTTGCTCGAAGGCTCACTCAGCACCCTGGCGACCGACGGCGTGTGCACCGACCTTGAGGTGAAGACCCGCGGCAAGACCATTCTTGACGCGACGGGCGGTCATGCCGGCGTCGAAATGCGCATGGCCGTCGCGTACACCGAAGGGGTGGCCAAACGCGGTCTTGACCTGACCCGCTTTGTTGACATCACCTCGGCCAACGCGGCGAAGATCCTCGGCCTGTACCCGCAGAAGGGCGTGATCGCGGTGGGCAGCGACGCCGATCTGGCGGTCCTGGACACCACAGTGAAGAAGGCCATCCACGCCGAGGACCTGCACGAAGCCGACTACACCCCGTGGGACGGCTACGAGGTAGCGGCGTGGCCGAGCATGACGGTCCTGCGCGGGCAGGTCATGGTTGAAAACCGGGAATTGAAGGCCGAAGCCGGTGGCTCGCTGCTCAAGCAGCATGTCTCGAGCGACGTCCGGAACCGGCCAGCCTGCTGACAAGCAGCCCCGACGGCGGCGGCTCACCTGGGCGCCCGACGGCGGCGGACCGCCGCCGTCGGGAACTCCGCGCTGAGAGAGGTACTGACAGGGACTCCCTGACAGTACCGACGCGTCCCTAGTGTTGACGGCAAGGCTGGATCTTGTTCACGACACAGGATTCACGACACAGGAGGACGAACGATGGAAAAGCGCACACTGGGCACCCACGGTTTGGAGGTCTCCGCCGTCGGACTGGGCTGCATGAGCATGACAGGTGGATACAGCGACAAGCCGGACCGGCAGGAAATGATCTCGCTGATCCGTGCCGCCGTGGACCGGGGCGTGACATTCTTCGACACTGCCGAAATCTATGGCCGTACGCCAACGAGGAGCTCGTGGGCGAAGCGCTCGCTCCGTACAAGGGCCAAGTGGTGATCGCCACCAAGTTCGGGTGGGACATCGATCCCGCAGAACGCAAGCCGAGCGGGCGCGTGAGCAGCCGCCCGGAGGTCATCAAGGAGGTCGTGGACGGCTCTTTGCGCCGGCTGGGCGTCGACGCAATCGACCTCTACTACCAGCACCGGGTGGATCCCGACGTTCCTATCGAAGACGTGGCAGGTGCGGTCAAGGAACTAATCGAGGCCGGCAAGGTGAAGCACTTCGGCATGTCCGAAGCGTCCGCCGGAACCATCCGCAGGGCGCATGCCGTCCAGCCCCTGAGCGCCGTCCAAAGCGAATACTCCCTCTGGTGGCGCCGCCCCGAGGAAGAAGTGCTGGCCGCGTGCGAGGAACTGGGCATCGGCTTTGTGCCCTACAGCCCGCTCGGCAAGGGCTTCCTGACGGGAACCATTACCGCGGACACCAGTTTCGACGCCGGCAACGACATCCGCAGCACCATCCCCGGTTCGCGCCGGATGCGCTCCAGCACAATGCCGCCGTCGTCGAGTTGCTCGCGAACATCGCACAACGCAAGGGTGCCACGCCCGGTCAGATCGCCTTGGCCTGGCTCCTGGCACAGAAGCCCTGGATCGTCCCGATCCCCGGAACGCGCAAGCTGCACCGCTTGGAGGAAAACATCGGTGCCGCCGCCGTCGAACTGTCCACCGCGGAACTGGGCGAAATCGAGGACGCCGCCTCCAGGATCCAGGTGCAGGGCGGACGCTACAACGACGCCGCGGAACGGATGACCAACCTCTAGGCGTACGCATGGTGCCACGCTTCCGGATGCTGTGAGCCGGACAAAAATGTCACAGTCCAGGCACAGCATAGGTATACAGGGGCCAAAGCGTGGGGTTCGAGGATGGGATACAGCTTCGAACCCCTCGGAGTTGAACCTCTAAGGAGCAACATCGTGAACAAAGTCCGGAAAATCGCCGTAGGCGCCGCCTTGATTGGCGCCGTCGCAGGCGGCGGAGCCCTCACCGCCATGGCCCTGCCCGCTAACGCCGCAACTACTGACACCTCGACCGCCAGCCCATCCGCCCCCGCCACGAACGGCGGCAACCATGGGAACGAAACCGACCTCACCGGTGACACCGCAACAAAGGTGAAGGCCGCTGTACTCGCCGCCAACTCCGGCGCCACGGTGGAGAACATGACCACCGAAGACGACGGCAGCGCCGCCTACGAAGCCCACATCACCAAGTCGGACGGCACCCACGCCACCGTCAAGCTCGATGCGAGCTTCAAGGTCACCGCAACCGAAACCGGCGGCCCGGGCGGCGGGAAGGGCGGCCACGGCAACCACGGAAGCGAAACCGACCTCACGGGTGACACCGCAGCCAAAGTGAAGGCCGCCGTACTGGCCGCCAACTCCGGCGCCACGGTGGAGAACATGACCACCGAAGACGACGGCAGCGCCGCCTACGAAGCGCACATCACCAAGTCAGACGGCACCCACGCCACCGTCAAGCTCGATGCGAGCTTCAAGGTCACCGCAACCGAAACCGGCGGCCCCGGTCACTAACCCCCAAGGCAACCAAGCGCTGTGGGCGGATACGGCACCCAGCCGTATCCGCCCACGGCGCTTAAACGGTGTACTGACAGGACCTCCCACACTTCCCGTGCCGGAAGTAGCCTGAATCCATGGACAGTCGAAACGATGTGAGTGAGTTCCTGCGCTCGCGCCGCGCCAAAGTGACACCCGAGCAAGTGAATCTCATTGTGGGTGCCAACCGCCGGGTGCCTGGGTTACGGCGGGAAGAAGTCGCAACCTTGGCTTCAGTCAGCGTGGACTACTACGCGCGGCTGGAACGCGGCAACCTCACAGGTGTCTCGGACGAAGTGCTCGAATCGATTGCCCACGCCCTCAAGCTCGACGACGCCGAAACCGCCCACTTGTTCGATCTTGCCCGGGCCGCGCAGCCCGGCCGGCCCGCCGCCGTCGGGCAGTCGCACCCGCGCAGCAGATCCGCCCGAGCCTCCAGCGGTTCATGGACGCGATCACGGGAGCCCCGACGTGGGTGCGGAACGAGCGTATGGATCTCATCACTGCGAATCCACTCGGACGAGCCCTTTTCTCGCCTCTTTTCGCCGATCCCGTCCGGCCCGTGAACAACGCCAGGTTCGTGTTCCTCAACCCCGAGTCACGCAACTTCTACATCGATTGGGAGCAAGGCGCGAACGACATTGTGGCCACCCTGCGCAGTTACGCCGGACGGCAGCCACACAACAAGGGCCTGAGTGATCTGGTCGGCGAGCTCGCTACCCGGAGCGAGGAATTCCGCACACGCTGGGCCGCCCACAACGTCCGCTTCCACCGGACCGGCATCAAGCGCATGCATCACCCGGTGGTCGGGGATCTCGAACTCAGCTACGAGGCAATGGAACTGCCGGCCAACCCCGGGTGGACGATGTTCGCCTATACGGCGGAACCAGGGTCGGCGAGCGACGAACGCCTGAAACTGCTCGCGAGCTGGGCGGCCACCACCGCAAGCGAACTGGCGGCGCCGGCGTCGATCTCGGACTGAGCCCGGTGTGGGTAGGACCGCCAATCCTAGGAAAAGCAGGGAGCGGCCTAGCTGCTGACATCGTCTTCCGGAGCGCTTAGCGTCTTTAACAGGACCTTGAACGACGGCGGTTCCGCCTTGAGTATTCGGGTTTTTCCAGCCGCTAACTGATTACAGTCCAGGGCTCCACGTTTTAGATGAGAAGAAGATGGCTATGGATTTTTCGTTGATGATGGCCTGCGCGGTCATTGGCCTCGTGAACAATGACAGCCGCAGTGCCTTGCCGGGGGCACCGGTTGTTCCGGCACGCCCGGCAAGGCGCTCGCGGCTGGCTCGGCTCCGGGGTTGGCTCGCAACCGCACTCCACCGGGTGGCGTGGGGAATCGAGCCTAAAGTGCCAGCGTTCGTGGAGCCTTGCCGGTGAGGTGTACGGAAGGATCCGAGCTGTAGAAGACGACGAATTGCATTGTTTGCCTTAGCTGTCGAGTTCGGCGCTGTCGGATTCAGTGCTGTCGAGTTCGGCCAGGGTCTGGCCGAGCCGCGGAAGCACATGGTTTCGCCAGCCACCGCTCATGATGCGGTGCGATGCCACGTGCGTCGGCTCGTCGGGATTGAACCCGTCATGGACAAGCGACAGACGGGTGCCCGTGTCTTCCGCGGCGATCGACCACGTCACGGTGCTGTTGAGGCTGTTTCCGGAGTTCGCGTCCCGCCACGAAATACGCAGTAGCTTCTCCGCTTTCACGTCAAGGACTTCGCTGGCCACCAAGCCGCTGAAGCCAACTGCCGGAACGGGAATCCCGCGCATCTGGAACTGATGCCCGACGATCGCTTGGAAGTCGTTTTCCATCAACCAGCGGGCGATCAGCCTGGGTTCCGTCAGCGCACGCCAAACCTTGGCGGGCGAATGCGGCAGGAATTCTTCGACCTCGATGGTCGTCAGTTGTGCGCTCATCTGTTGTCCTCAATCTCGTTAGCGACCATCCTAAGTTCCGAGTGGGCAATCGGCAGAGCGATCGGGTATCCCCGGCCTGCGTCGCAGACCAAGTTCGAACAAAATCCAGCTCTTGTTTAACGACAGTCAGCGATATATCGTTAAGTATCGCAGAACAACCTGCGAGCCTGAGGGCAACCCACAAAACACTGAAAGGACGATGCCGTTATGAAAGGCATTCACGACAATAAACACACAGATTGCGGTCCGGATATGGAACGTTTCGGACGCGGCCGCAGCCGTCGCGGTCCCCACGGACACGGCGGATTCGGGCCGGGCCGCGGATTTGGGCCGGGCCGCGGTTTCGGACCAGGCTTCGGACCAGGATTTGGTCCCGGCTTTGGTCCCGGGGGCCCGCGTCGGGCCAACAAGGGCGACGTTCGTTTCGCGATCCTCTCCCTGCTGGCTGAAGCGCCATCCAATGGATACGGGCTCATCAAGACAATCGCCGAGAAGACGTCGGGATCGTGGCGCCCAAGCCCGGGTTCCGTCTATCCGACCCTGCAGCAGCTCGTTGACGAGGAACTCATTGCGCCCGTCGGCGAAGGCCGGCGCACCGAGTTCACACTCACCGATGCCGGGAAGGCATATGTAGCGGAGCATGCTGAGGAGCTGGAAAATGCGTGGAACATCGATCCGGAGGGATCAGGACCCGCGTTCCACCAGAGCGTGGCAAAGCTCATGGGAGTCATCCATCAATTCCGCTTCGCCGCAACGGACGAACAGCGTACGGCGGCTATGGAAAAGATCGACGAAGCCCGGCGAGCGCTGTACCACATCCTCGCTGACTAGTACCGCCCCTTCCGAAGCCGCGACGTGGAAGTAATCCCGCTCGCGGCTTCGGAATGTACACTCCTCCGGTTCGGTTTCTGGGTCTATGCTTGGTTTCCCGGTTGCGCGGGTTCGCCCAGGCGCCCGAACTGCTACTGAGAGCGATGGGTCCATGAGCGGTTGCGAAGCAGTCCTTGCAGGCCTTGAAGGAGAACTCGCCTGGATCCGGGACACATATATGGACCTGCACAGACACCCCGAGCTGAGCCTCGAGGAGCATGGGACCTCCAGGGTCGTCGAGGGGAAACTCGCGGCGTTCGGCTATGCCGTAGCGCGCATCGGGGGCACCGGCGTCGTCGGCATCCTCGCCAATGGGGACGGCCCAACGGTGCTTGCCCGCGCGGACATGGACGCGTTACCGGTCACCGAGGCGACGGGGCTGTCTTATGCGTCGGCCGTGGACGGTGTCATGCACGCATGCGGGCACGACCTGCACGTGGCTGCGCTGCTCGGCGCGGCCAAACTCATGGCCGACGGCCGGACAGCCTGGTCCGGGACGTATATCGCGCTATTCCAGCCCGGCGAGGAGATCGGGGCCGGGTCCCAAGCAATGCTCGACGACGGACTCGTCGCCAAAGTGCCGCGGCCGGACGTCGCCTTCGCGCAACATGTGATGCCGATCCCGGCAGGGACGGTAGCGACCACGCCAGGCCCCGTCCTCTCCGCCGCGGACTCGCTCAAGATCACCGTGTATGGGAAGGGCGCGCACGGCTCAATGCCGCACATGTCGGTCGACCCGTGGTGCTTGCCTCCTCGATCGTGCTCAGGCTGCAGTCCATCGTCTCGCGGGAGACGAAACCGGGCGACTTCGCGGTTGTCACAGTGGGGGCGCTCAACGCCGGGACGACGTCCAACATCATCCCCGACCGCGCCACACTCCTGCTCAACGTCCGCACTTACGATACCCAGGTCCGCGCGTCCGTCCTCGCGGCCATTGAGCGGATAGTCTTTGGCGAGTGTTCCGCCGCGGGATCACCGCAAGACCCGGATTTCGAGTACTACGATCAGTTTCCCCTCACCAGCAACGACGCGGCCGTGACAGAGACGGTCCGGGCCGCATTCGCCGCCCACTTCGGGGAAGACTCAGTGCGTACCGCATATAGGCAGACCGCGTCAGAGGACTTCAGCCGCATTCCGGACGCCTTCGGGGTCCCATACACGTTCTGGCTCCTAGGCGGCGCGGACCCCGAAACCTACCGGGCCGCCGTCGAACGCGGGACAGTGGCCCGGGACATACCGGCAAACCACTCTCCACTCTTCGCGCCCGTGATCGATCCGGCCCTGTCCATGGGCGTCCAAACCCACGTGGTCGCAGCGCTGTCCTACCTGGCTTAGGAGTACCACTGCCACTCGGGCGGTGCCCAGCCCGAGGGAACCTGATGGTTGTCCTTTGTACCGCATCGTGGACAGCTGTAGCTTGCCGACGGCGGCCGCAATCCGCTGCCATCGGCCGCATAGACCGCCGGAACATATTCATGGAATGTCAACGGAAACCCCGGGCCGCACCGCCCGCAAGCCGGCACCCTTGGCAGCGCTGCGGGTATACAGGGACGATGGGTGGCAATTCGATGTCCAGCACGAGCAAGCGTCATGTTTCTCCCTCACGTCTTCATCGGTCGGGAATCGGCGTCGGCCAGATCCCCGAATTCAAAGTTCATTCCCGAGCGCCCACATCGTGTTGATGAACCCAGTCGGGCAGCCGGCGGGTAGTGGGTCAAACCCTATGCCAGGATTCCCAGAAGGGCCATGGGCAAGCCGGAAGAGATGGTTCGCAATCAGTTATGCCGGGCCGCTTCGGCCCAGCTTGCCTAGAACCGGGTAGTGCCGCGCAGCCGGCGGGACGGCCGTCCGGGTCCACGACGAAACGGCTGAGCGGATCCGCCCAGAGGCGCTGGAGGAAGGACACCGGTTCCGGGGTGTGGCGCCGCACGTTTCCGGTGGGGCGGGGCGAGCGGCGCCCGGATTCATGCCAGTGGTCGAGACGATCAGCGGCGGTGTTCCACAGCTTGAGCCCCGCCGCTATGTCGTGGAGTTGGGGATCGTCCTGGTCCAAGCCCAGGTGTTCTGCCCAGAGTTGGAGCCGGAGCCCGCGGGCCAGCGGCCGATGAGCGTCGTGGCCGGCGCCAATGTCGTGGCCGCTGTCAGTGCCGGACGGTTCCCTGTTGCCGGCGGTGGCGTCGAATACGGCGCAGGTGAGCTCGCTATCGGTGGTCCAGGACCGGCGGTTGAAATTGTCCGAGCCGCAGGTGAACCACATGTCGTCGATGATGCAGATCTTGGCATGGACGTAGATCGGAGTTCCCGAGCTGTTCTCCAGGTCGAACACTCCGACCCTGTCGGGTGCCGCCTGGTGCAACATCCTCAGGGCGCGAAGTTGACCGATCCGGCTTGCCGGCCCTACCAGGGGGCCGTCGGAGTCGGGGTAGCGGGAACGACGGCGATCACGTTCAAGTCGGGGTTCCGCTCGAGGGCCCCGGCGATTCCGGCTGCGACTTCTGTCGACCACAAGTACTGGTCCTCGATGTAGATCAACGAGCGGGCGCGGGCGAAGGCCTTCGCATAGCCGCGGGCAACACTGCGTTCGCCTTCGGGTGCAAACGGGAACGGGGGACGTTTCACGCCGTAGGTGCGCAGTAGCTGCACTGCATGGGGGCCGGCCGGTGGTGGCGGCGGGCGGCAGCCGGGAGCGGTTCGGGGTGCCGGGGCATGCGGGCCAGGCGTTGCTGCAGTATCCGGTACGGGGTACCGCGGTCCAAGGGATGGGGTCGTTCCACCGTTCAGCGAACACCGCGAGCACATCCGCAACCACGGGGCCACGCAGCTCGAGTGCGGCATCGTGCCACGGAGGCCGTTTCCCGTATCTGGGATCCATGGTTACCGCTTGCGGGTCTCCCCCATGGTCGGCGTCGTCCCGTCGGCTGTGGGAAAGGTCGATCCCGCCAATGAACGCGACATCCCGCGAAGGATCGTCACGACGGCGGATGACGAACAACTTCTGGTGGTGCGAGCCGAACATTCGGACGCGCTGATCCAAAAGCACTTCTCCGCCGGCGTCGTTGATCTTGCGGCTAAGAAGCTCGTTGGATCGGCCGCTCATCGGAGCCGATACCCGCTCTCCATGGGATCTCCAGACAAGGCCCCGCACTTCCACCCCCGAGCCTGCCAACCCCGCTAGCAGATCCCCGATCGTCGGTCCGTCCGCCAGTAGCCGCTCGTCGGCGTCGCCACGCCAGTCGGTGAACCACACCCGGTCTCCCGCCTGAAGCGCGGTCAACTCCTCATGCAGTCGGGCAAAATAGCTCGCTCCATGAATCAGGGGCCGCACGAGGTTGCCCTCCGACCATGCCGGAGCCCCGGCACCGCCCGCGTGCACGTCCGTGGCCAGATTCCCCGCTCAGCACGGCTCAGGAACCAGCTATCAGCGTCATTGTCCACTCCGTGCTCCTTCCCGGCGCCCGAGGCCAATCCTCTGGATCCGGACTTCAAACAGCCTAGAAGGTAACCTTACTGATCAAATCCATGCACGATGTGAGGCGGAAGACAATGGGCGTTCACCCCGAAGGCACATCGGACGAAGATTCAGCCGGAGGCAAAAGCGAGCTCAGCGACGACCGGTTTGTCGGTGACGCTGACCTGGCCCGGTGGAAGACCCCCGCCGGAAGGTGGCTCGCCTCCCACGCACAACGCCTTAGCGCCCGTCTCGGCGCGTACGGTGCGCTGATCCTGGTCCTCGCTGCGGGAGCCGTCGTGGCATCGCTGCTGGCCTTCGCGACCGGCGAGGTGTACGAGGCAGTGACGGAAGCAGATGGCGTGGCCGCCCTGGACCACCCGGTCCTGGAGGCGGCGATGACCTTGCGCAGCCCAGCACTCGACGCCGCCGCCACTGCCTACACCGATCTAGGCGGAGGAATCGGGATGCCGATCCTGGCCGCGATCGCCACCTCCGTCCTGGTCCTCCGGCGCCGCTCCTGGACCCCTGCGATCCTCATTGTCACTGCTGCTGCCGGCTCCCTGCTCATGACAATCGCCGGCAAGCAGCTCATCGGCCGTGCCCGGCCGCCGCTCATCGACGCCGTGCCGCCCTACGAGTATTCCCCCTCGTTTCCCAGTGGGCATTCGCTGAACTCGTTCGTCATCGCTGGAATCATCGCCTACCTGGTCATCCTGCGTTGCCGCTCCCGCCGGGCCCGAGCCTGGACTGTGACCGCCGCGGCCCTCTTCGCCCTGACCATCGGCCTCAGCCGGGTGTTCCTGGGCCACCACTGGCTCACGGATGTCCTGGCGGCCTGGACCCTCGGTGCCGCCTGGCTGGTCCTGGTCATCACTGCCCACCGCCTTTATCTCACCTCCCGAAAGACGGAAAAGCTCAGCCACTCCCCGGGCGGGACTCCAAGCGGATGAACGCCGGTTCCGGCGCAGCGGCCGCATGTTGCCCCAAAATTTGCCTTTCCGGCACTTAACTTTTGCCTGGCGCTGGAAGAGTCGGTCGGGGGTTTTCGTCAGCTAAGCCAAGCACTGGGAGCAGCTCATGTCAGGTCTCAACCGTCGGCGTTTTCTTCAACTATCCGGGGCCAGCGCAGCCACCGCAGCAATCGCTGAGATGCTCGGCGAGAGCATCGCTCGCGCCGCGACCATCCCGGCCAACCGTGCCACCGGCTCGATCAAGGATGTCGAGCACGTCATCGTCTTCATGCAGGAGAACCGTGCCTTCGACCACTACTTCGGCACGCTCAAGGGCGTGCGTGGGTTCGGAGACCCGCACCCTGCCATCCTCCCGAGCGGCAAGGACGCGTTCGCGCAGAACAACGGCACGCGGGACCTCCTCCCCTACCACCCGACGGCGCCGAATCTCGGCATGCAGTTCATGGAAGACCTCGACCACTCGTGGAAGCTCACCCACGAGGCCTTCAACGTAGGCAAGTACGACAAGTGGCTCCCCGCCAAGTCCGAGGCCACGATGGCGTTCTACGAGCGCGGCGACGTCCCGTTCCACTTCGCCCTCGCGGACGCGTTCACCATCTGCGACCAGTACCACTGCTCGCTGCTTGGCCCCACGGACCCCAACCGCTACTACATGTTCACGGGCTGGGACGGCAACGACTACAAAGCCGGCGGCCCCGACCTGTGGAACGCCGAGGTCGGCTACTCGTGGAGCTCATACCCCGAGGAGCTCGAGAAGGCCGGCGTGAGCTGGAAGGTATACCAGGACGTCGGCGACGGCCTCACGGCTGCGGGCTACTGGGGCTGGACGGGCGACCCTTACATCGGCAACTACGGCGACAACTCGCTCCTCTACCTCACGCAGTACCAGCTCTCGAAGCCCGGCAGCCCGCTCCACGAGAAGGCGCTGACCGGCACGAACGCGAAGGCCGGCGACGACCTGTTCCGGATCTTCCGCGAGGACGTCGCGGGCGGGAAGCTCCCGGAGGTCTCTTACGTCGTGGCCCCCGAGGCGTACACCGAGCACTCGAACTGGCCGCCGAACTTCGGAGCCTGGTACACGGCGAACATCCTCAACATCCTTACCTCCAACCCGGATGTCTGGAGCAAGACGGCCGTGTTCTTCATGTACGACGAGAACGACGGCTTCTTCGACCACGTCGTCCCGCCGCACCCCAACACCTCGCAGATCCCGGGCGCATCCACGGTTTCGACCGAGGGCGAGTGGTACGACGGCCGGATGACGTTCTCAGGCATCGCCGACGTCCCGGGCCATTACGGTCTCGGCGTGCGCGTGCCGATGCTGGTCGTCTCGCCGTGGAGCATGGGCGGATGGGTGTGCTCGGAGACGTTCGACCATACGTCGATCGTGCGCTTCCTCGAGTCGCGCTTCGGGGTGAAGTCCCCAACATCTCGCCGTGGCGCCGCGCAGTGTGTGGTGACCTCACGAGCGCGTTCGACTTCACGGCGAACGGGGGTGCGGCCCGGCCCTGCCCGACACCTCGGCATTCAAGCCCGCGGACCACAACCGGCACCCGAGCTACGTGCCGACGCCCCCGCAGTGAACTCGATGCCGGCCCAGGAGAAGGGCACGCGCCCGTCGCGCCCGCTCGGATACGCGCTCGACGTCGAGGTCTCGATGTCGAGCGGCAAGCTCTCCGCCCGCTGGTCGAACGCCGGGGCGATCGGCGCACACGTGCAGGTCCGCTCGAATCTCCTTCCGGCGGGCCCGTACTCCTACACGATCGGCTCGGGTGCGGCCCTCGACGCCGCGTGGGCGCTTGGCGCCGAGTACGACGTGCAAATGCATGGCCCGGCAGGGTGGTACCGCCGTTTTGCAGGCACGACGGCGGCCGCGGACATCCGTGCGACCGTCACCCGCGACGGCGTGTCCGGCCACGCGCAGTTCCGGATCGAGAACACCGGCACGGCCGCGGCCGCCCTCACGCTCACCGACGCGTATGGCACCGGGTCGCAGGCCCTCGGTCTCAACCCAGGCCAGGCCAAAACCGTGGTGATCCCGACGCAGGGCGGCTGGTACGACCTCAAGATCACCGCCGCGGCGGATCCGAAGCTCGTTCGAGTCCTCGCCGGACGCCTCGACGACGGCCGGGCGCTCACCTCCGATCCGCAGCTGGGCCGATAACGGGGGTCGCCCGCCGTCGCGCGCTGTTTCTTCACCCTGCTGCTTCATCCCGCTGCTTCACCCCGCTGCTTCACCCCGAATATGGGCGCTCCGACAGGGGCGCAACCCGAAAGGACAATTCAATGCTCAATGTGCTTAAAAGCCGCAAGGCCGGAGCCCTGACTGCCATTGCGGCCACCATCGCGCTCACAGGCGCCGCCGTCGTCGGCGCGGTTGCCCGGCCACGGCTCAGGACACGTCCGGCTCCGTCGCCCAGGCGAACGGACAAGGGCCAATGGCCCTGACCACGTCTTCGTCATCATGATGGAGAACCACGGCTACGACCAGATCATCGGCAACACCGCCGACGCGCCCTACATCAATACCCTCGCGCAGCGCTACAACACCGCGGCAAACTACCACGGCGTCACGCACCCGAGCCTGCCCAACTACCTCTCAGCTATCTCGGGCAGCTTCCAAGGAATCTGGGACGACTGCAAAGCGGGGGCGAGTGTCACGTGCGCCCCTGAGGAGTTCGTCCCCGGCTCCAGCGACACAGGAGTCACCGGACAGCTCACGCCAGAACAGGCGGCGAGCGCCGCCGCGACTCCGCATATGTTCTCCGGCCAGACCATCGTCGACCAGCTCGAAAACAAGGGACTGAGCTGGAAGGCATACATGGAGAACCTCCCTAGCGTCGGCTCCCAGGTCGAATACGCACCCACAATCGGCTCCACCACGGTCAAGCTGTATGCACAGAAGCACAACCCGTTCATGTACTTCTCGGACATCAACTACCCGGGCAGCCCGCGCCTGCAGAACATCGTGCCGCTTGAGAACAACCTCAAGTCCGACCTCGCGAGCGGCAATGTGCCCAACTTCGTCTGGATCAGTCCCAACCAGTGCCACGACATGCACGGGATCTCCCCCTCCGGAGCAGCGCTCATCGGGCTGCCCCAGTGCGGTTATCCGGACTCCGGCCTCGACCACGGCGCGATCCAGCTCGGCGACGCCTACCTCAAGCAGACCGTCCAGCAGATCATGGATTCCCAGACGTGGAAGACGAGCAAGTCCAGCATCGTCCTGGCCTGGGACGAGAACGACTACTCGGGTTCCACGGGCGGCCCGGGCAGCCCGGTCGGACAGAATGGCGCGGTCCTGGGCGGCGGCCACGCACCATTGATCGTGATCAACTCAGCTGAAGGCCCGCACAAGACCACGAACCAGCTCTCGGACCACTACACGCTGCTCTCCACAATCCAGCACTTGTGGCACCTCGGCTGCCTGGCGAACACCTGCTCGCCCACCACTTCGGGCACCTTCGAGGAACTCTTCCGCCCCTGACCCTTCAAAGCGTTCAAGAGCCGACGGCCTGCCCGCACACCCGTGCGGACAGGCCGTCCGGTTATTAGGCGAGTCGCCGGGACCGCCGTCGAAAATGTCTGAAGTTTTCGGCGGGCTTATGCGAGTCGCCACAGCCCAATCGCTTATCGGGATGCCGCGAAGAGAATGAGCTCAGACCGGCCGTCGTCGGCGGTCACTCCGCGACTCTCCGAGAATCGGGCGACCGGCCGGAAGCCGAGAGCATCGTGCATTCTGATGGATGCCGCGTTGTGTTCGTTCGCGAAGTAGTGAGCGATCGACGCCCGGGACCAGATCCATTCCAACCTCGCCAGGGTGAGGGCCGAACCGACCCGTCGCCGTCGAAACCCCGGAGCGACCACTACTCGCTCAGCTCGTAGACGTCTCTAATCATGCAGCACCACTTGGTAGAGGTTGTGGTCTTGCCATATTCCGGCAATCTGCAGGTATCGCGGTGCCATGCCAATCTGCTGGAATCCGGCCTTGAGCAGCACGCGCTGCGAGGCAGTGTTGTGCAGAAGAGTGCTCGCCTCGATGCGGTGCAGTCCGAGTTTGTCGCTCGCCGTTTCGACTATCGCTTGGACTGCGGCCGACGCTAGCCCACGGCCCGCGTAGTCGCTATCTACCCAGTAACCCAGCCCCGCGCTCTGGAAGGGACCGCGGACGATTCCTGCCATGTTGAATCGACCCACGAGTCGATCGCCGTCGAACAGTCCGAACGGACATGCCTCCCCTGCCTCGTGCGTGACGAGTCGCTTGGCAATGTCCGCTGACTGCCAGTCCACGGTGTAGTACTCCTCGGGCCGTAATGGCTCCCATGGTGCGAGGTAGGCACGGTTGCGCACGTATGCGGCTGCGAGCGCTGCCGCATCGTTCATGCGCAGTATGCGCATGCTGACGCTTTCACTAAGTTGGCGCGGTTCAATCATCGGTCAACATTAGAGCCGAATACCTCTCTCGGACCAAAGTCCCCGTGTCGATGGTAAGCCGGCGAAAGATTCACAAGTTTCACCTGCCACGCCCCTCGGATTCGTCGCATTGCCGATCCCTCGTGCGTCGCCCTCATTGTTGCCGCCATTGCATGCGGTCATTTTCTACGACAGATAGAGTTATCTGTCGTAGAATATGAACATGAAGCGCCAAAGCCAACTGCTGGACCGCCTTCCGCGCGGCCTGTTCAGCATCGCCGACGCCACAGAACACGGAGTCTCCCACTCGAGCCTGTACCGAATGCGCAACGCCGGCTTGGTTGAGAGGATCGGCTCTGGGCTGTATATCGCCGGAACGGGTATTGAGGCCGAGATCGATCTGTTGGAAGCGTCCCGAAAGGCTCCCCTGGCCACGATCTGCCTCACCAGCGCCCTCGCCCGGCATGGGCTAATTGACGAGATCCCGTCCAGCATCGATCTGGCCTTGCCCCGCGGCAAGACCCCTCCGCAACTCTCGGCCCCAGTCACCTGGCATATCTTCGACAAGGCGACGTTCGACGTCGGCCGTTCAAGCATGGCGGTCGAAGGAGAAAATGAGGCGAGAATCGGTATCTACTCGCCTGAACGGTCGATCGTCGATGCCTTTCGCCTTCGTGCAAGCGCTGGCTACGAAACCGGAATCGAAGCGCTCCGTAACTGGCTAAAGCGCCCAGGGTCACAGCCCGCACGCCTCATGGAGATCGCCTCGTCGGTCCCTCGGGCCAAGGGGCCACTCCGTCAGGCAATGGAGGTCCTCCTGTGACGGCAGGCCGGTCCATTTACTTGCGACTGCAGAAAGTCGCTCGGGAGCGTGGGCGACCCTCCGACGAGATCTTCACGCTTTAAGGGTTGGAGCGCTTCCTGGCGCGTCTGGCAGACACGCCTTTTGCGGAGGACTTCTGCCTCAAAGGCGGCGTCCTGCTGTCCGCCCACTCGCTGCGCCGCCCGACCCGGGACGTTGACATACAGGCACTCGATTTCCAGCTCGACGTCGATCACGTCACCGAAGTAGTGAAGACGGTATGCGCCGTCGTCGCCGACGACGGCCTGGTCCTCGACCATGAGCCCATGCAGATCGAACAGATCCGCGACGAAGACGAGTACAGCGGCCTGCGGGTCTCCTTGCCCGCAGTCCTGGGCCGAGCAAGAATTACCATCAAACTGGACATCAGTACCGGTGACCCGATCTGGCCCAAACCGGAGGAGATCGAACTGCCGTCGCTGCTCGGTGGAGCGGTGAAGATGAAAGGTCATCCCGTGGTGACAGTGATCGCCGAAAAGACCGTCACCATGCTCCAGCGCGGCACCACGAGCACCCGGTGGCGGGACCTGCTCGACGTGGCGGTCCTGTCCTACCGATTCGAGTTCGACGCCTCAGACGTCAGAGAAGCAGCGATGCAGGTCGCCAGACACCGAACCGTCGAACTCGGACCGCTCCGGGCCCTGATGGACGGCTACGGTGCGACCGGTCAAGCGAAATGGGCCGCATGGCGCCGGAAGCTCAAAGTGGAAGACCTCTGCGAGCAGAACCTCGACGCGCAAGTTGAACGTGTGCTCACCTTCATTGAGCCGGTGTTCGACGGCTCCGCCGAAGACCAACACCGGTGGAACCCGACGCGCGTTCCTGGTCATAGACCGCGGTGATGGCCGGAATTGCCCGCTGCCGGACCAAAAGCAGTAAACCCGCAGCTCAAAGCCAAGCTAAGAGCCCCTGTCGGATTCGAACCGACGACCCCCGCTTTAGTCTCGAGTCCCTTTGCTTGCCCGTGATCTGGTGGTTTTCGCCCGGATTCTCGGGGTTTTTGGAGGCAACGATGGGCGATGATTTGTCATTGGTTGGCGCTGATTAAGGTGAGTTAAAGGTGAGTCGGTTGCAATGGGGTCCGCCAGTAATGCCCGACCGCCGCGCGTCCGAAACCCCTCACAGCCGCTACTTCCTCCTGTCCGCCGAGAGGATTTCCACAGCCCAAAGCTTGTCCTTCGATGCTGACGATCTCCGTCACCGCATGGCTTGGGCCGCGCTCGAGATCACATGCGAAGCGCAGGACGAGGGGACGGGATGGACGCCGCGACAAAAACCTTTCGGACAGTCGCACCAGTTCTCGGAGAACGTCATCCTATCGGGCGGAAGTACTTCCTTCATGCGCTTCAGATAGGTGCGGGAGCGGGACCCCCACCACGCTCGGGGTCTTCGGTAAATTAGAAGCCGGCCGGCAGTTCCATGACGATTCCCATAAAGCGCTGGAGTGACGCGAGACCAGCGCGTCCGCACCGGCCAACTGGCTTCGACCCTACATCGATCGAGGTCCCGCCGTCCCAGTCGAGCGCGGAACATTGTCTTTTCGCCGAACTCGCCATCGATGGGCGCTCGGGCGCTCACGTCGGACCTCAGTGTCCCCCCCCCGTTACCTTTTTCGTAGCCCGTTCCTGTTGCAGGATGAGGGTGTGCTGGCCTGCCGGCCCGGCATGATTGCCGCCCCCAGTCGTCAATGATCCGGGGGTGTTGTCACCGGGGTCCGGTAGGTGCCGGAGAGACCGCTAATAGAGGCAGGACAGGTTGGGATCGTCGTGCGTAACGTGGATGCCGGGCTCTGACACCGCGGACAGTCCAGCACAGGTATCAGCCGCTGCGACTGGGAGGTACAGGTGATCGGAAACCACGAAAGCATCGATGTCTTTATCGGCCTGGACGTCGGCAAGGGCGAACACCACGCCGTTGCCTTGGACCGGGCAGGTAAGAAGCTCTTCGACAAGGCCTTGCCCAACGACGAGGTCAGGCTGCGCGAAATCCTCGATTCTTTGAACAAGCACGGCAGCATCCTGCTCGTGGTTGACCAGCCAGCGACGATCGGTGCGTTGCCCGTCGCAGTTGCCCAGGCCGCCGGTGTAACCGTCGGATACCTGCCCGGACTGGCGATGCGCCGGATCGCGGACCTGCACCCTGGCGAGGCTAAAACCGACGCCCGGGACGCGTTCATCATCGCCGAAGCGGCCCGGACTATGCCCCACACCCTGCGCTCCATCCAGATCGCCGACGAACAGCTAGCGGAACTGACCATGCTCTGCGGCTTCGACGACGACCTTGCCAAACAGGCCACCGCGACGTCGAACAGGATCCGCGGCCTGCTCACCCAGATCCACCCGGCACTGGAGCGTGTCCTTGGCCCGCGCCTGGACCACCCGGCCGTGCTGGATCTGCTGCGAACCTGGCCGACCCCCGAAGCCCTCCGTCATGCCGGCCGCCGCCGGATCGGTAACAGGCTCAAGAAGCTCGCACCCCGGATGGGCGAACGCCTCGCCGGCGAGATCATCGCCGCCCTGGACCAGCAAACGGTCACAGTCATCGGGACGAACGCGGCCACCATCGTCCTGCCCCAGCTTGCCCGGATGCTCGCCGACATCCGCGAATCACGGGACACCGTCTTCACGCAGGTCGAAGCCCTCGTGGAGGCCCACCCTCTTCACCCGGTCCTGACGTCACTCCCGGCGGTCGGCGTCAGGACCGCAGCACGCATCCTCACCGAGATCGTCGGCAAAGATTTCGCCACCGCAGGGCACATGGCCTCCTACGCAGGCCTCGCCCCGGTGACCTGGAGATCCGGGTCTTCGATCCGCGGCGACCACCCATCCCGGAAAGGAAACAAGATCCTCAAAAGAGCCCTGTTCCTCTCCGCCTTCGCAGCCTTGAAGGACCCGCCGTCGAGGGCCTACTACGACAGGAAACGCGCCGAAGGCAAACGCCACAACCAGGCCCTCATCGCCCTCGCCCGCCGCCGCTGCGACACGCTCTTCGCCATGCTCAGAGACGGCACGTCTACGAACCACGAACGCCCTCAGCAACTTGACGAAAACCATAGAGGCACCCCCGGGCGCAGGACCCGGGGTCGTGCGGGGCCGCACGCCGTTGACCACGGACAGCCAGAAGAATCTTAGCTGTTTGTCATTCTGATGCTCGATCATCGCTGGGCGGGTCCTCCGCGCAACCAGGGCGCTTTGCGCCGCTCGCAATCCAAAACTTCGCTCGGCGCTCCGCTTATTTCCTCGCGAACTTTTGGATTGTTCCCGGTTCCCCAAGTTGCACTCCGCCCCCACGCCCAGCAGCGGTCTCCGTATCAGAACGATGCCGGAACGTAACGGCCACGGCCGGCGCCACCTTGGAAAGAGAAGGACCATAGAAGCGCTCACCATCAAGACCCCTGCCGATGTCCTCCGCTTCATCGGACACACCCTGGGCTTATGGCCGCAGGAAAGCCTTGTCTGCATCACCCGGGACCCCAACCAACATCCGAATGACCCTCCGAATGGATCTCCCGAGGCGTGCCGGCGGCAAACGCGCCTGTGTCCGAACAGTCCCAGGGTATCTCGCCAACGACACGAATGCCCTAGGGCTGTGGAATTCTTGCTGGCCTTGAACGTAGCTAAGGAATCTCAATGATGTTGTCAACCGATCTAGAGCGCCTCTCCGGCACTTCGGTCCGTTGTGGCCGGAGTCACCTGGTTTTCTAGCCCGTCCGGCCAGGGCAGGGCTTGCAGTCCTGATCGGGCGGCTGTTGCGGGAGGCTGCCTGGGACGACGAGAGGCAATGAACTCGTCCGGGAGGACAGATGAACTCCTGAAGGCGTTAACCGTCCTCTCCGGCTTGGGCGAGGAGTTCTTCCAACCAGAGCTAGTTCGTCAGGCCTCACCTTGCGATCTTGCCCACGATCTGGCGGGCTATCAGCCGGTCGATTCCAGGCAGATGGGATGCCCTTATGACCCACCGGCGCAGGAGGCGCTGAGTCCGGTTTGCCGGGAGGAACGACGACGCTGCCCGTCGCCCGGCTGCCTGGGCCTCCTCAACCACGGGTCTCCAGCGTCGCTCGAAGTCGGCGAGGGCCGGCCGATCCCTTCAGATGTGTTCACGGGTCCGAGGATGTCCCCGAGGAGGGCGGCACCGGCGATGGCAAGTGAGCCGCCTTGACCCGCGAGGAGCGACACGGCCCCGCAGGCGTCCCCCACGAGAACGGTCCCTCCCGTCTGCCAGCCCGGTATGACAACCTGCGCGACAATATCGTCGTACGGATGTTCCGGGCACAGTTCGAGAATCCTGTCGACCGTGTCGCCGAGTCCTGCGAATTCGCGGCGCAGCCGCTCCGCGGACTCCCGGGCCGCAGGTATCCCAGCGCGTGTGTGCTTTCCCGGTAGACCATGAATACCGCGACCTCGTCCGAGCGGAGGCTGTAAAGCCCTGCGACCCGGTCGATGCTGTCGGTCAGGACGAACCGGTTCCGGAACCGGGCATTCAGGAGCGGTTCGGTCACGATGAATGCGGCCGCACGCATACCCAGGGGCCGCAGGTATTCCTCTTCGGCTCCGAACCCCAGGGCGCGCACGGTGGAATGGATCCCATCGGCGCCGATGAGGACGTCCGCGGCAAGCGTGCAAGGGGAGCCATCGATGGCAACCCGGATCCCGGCATCATCCCGCCACACCCCGGAGACCGGCGCGCCGTAGCGGAGCCGCACCCGGGCGGGGCCACGTCCTCGAGCGCAGCGAGGGCGGCGCGCTCCATGTCAGGACGCAGGAGGCTCAGGATCTTCCCGCCGGCAAGCCGTGCGAACTGGTCATAGTCGACGCTGCACGCGGGCCGTCCCGTCGGGTCGAGATACTCTGCCTCCTCGACGTGATAGGCAACGGCAGCGAGCCGCGGGTAGAGACCGATCCTCTCCGAGGCCTCCACTCCCGGACCGAAGAAGTCCATCATGTAACCATCGGGGCGCGTAGCTGCCGACTTCTCGAGGAGCTCCACGTCCCAGCCGGCCAAACCGAGCTGGCGGGCGGCGACGAGTCCCGCGATCCCTGCCCCGACAATAACTGCCTTCATCTTCGGTCCCGAATCATCAGTCGAGCCGGGCAGGAGGAGCCCGGGCAGGGTCCCGATGGCCCGTGCTGGCTCATTCTTGACTGTTCTTCCCGTGCCTGTCCAGAGCAAGGATTCATTCCAACGGTTGGGATTCCGGTTGAGAACGGGAGGTCCGGGCGGCTAAGAATCTCCGATTCCGTGTGCTGCCCACTTGCGGCAGAGTCAGGAACAACGGTGCTGTGCCGGTATTGACCCTAGGGGCCTTCTGAGCGGGTTGGGTTTTTACGGCATCGCGCGCCGATTCCCTGCCGGTGCTGAGTGGTAAGCCCGGTTCGGCAGGGCCGGTGCTTACTTGTGCTGTGTTCCGGAACCGGTGCCGGGTTTGCGGAGCGGGTCCACGGTGCCGTCAGTACCGTAGTCGCCCTCTGAATACCGGCCGATCTCGGACTCGGCGGTGCGGCCGGGGGTCGATCCGGTGTCGCCGAAGTCGGCCTTTACATAGCGTCCCGACTCCCTGGCCTTTTCTCCAAGGGGTTCGGGCAGTCCGCCTTCGCTGCCGGCCGCACCGTAATCCCCTTCGATGTATTGGCCTTCCTCGTCGTCCGTATGGCGGCCGCTCTGTATCCCGGCTGAGCCATAGTCGCCTTCGACATATCGGCCCCGCAGGTCTGGTTCTTCTGGCTTCTTCGCCGTGCCCGTCTCATCGACAGTGTCTTCGAAGCTGCTGTTGTCGGTCATGTTCGTGCCTTTCCCGAAACGAACTCCGCGTCTTTCTACAGCGCGCTTTAAGTCTAGCGAGGACCGTTGTTCCGCGACAGGGAACGGTGGCCGGCACGGGAACGCTTTGGCCCATGGATGCCAGGGGAAATCGTTGGTTACCCAAGGCAATCGACTGGTTACCGCAGATCGTTCGCATTACCATGAAATTGCTGGGGTTATCAATTTCCAATGGTGAATCGGATGACTCAAGGAGGCACTCGGAATGAGTGATGTCAGTCCACTAAGGAACGCAGTCCGCAAGGGAAGCGGCCTCAAGCAACTGGGTGGTACTTGGGGTGAACTCCTCGCCGAGTTCCTCGGCACGTTTGTCCTGATCGCTTTCGGCGACGGCGTCGTGGCCATGGCGGTTGCCGCGTTGCCCGGCTCGGGACGGGCCGCGACGTCGACCACGATCTTCATGGCCGCCGGCGACTGGTTGTTGATCACGTGGGGATGGGCCATCGCCGTAACGATGGCAATCTACGTCGGCGGCGGGGTCAGCGGGGCACACATCAATCCGGCCGTGACGGTCGCTTTCGCGGTCCGGCGGAAGTTTCCGTGGAAGAAGGTAGGCCCGTACATCCTTGCCCAGATTGTCGGGGCCTTCGCCGGCGCCGCGCTGGTGTACCTGCTCTACCACGATGCCATCGACGCCTATAACAAGGCTGCCGGCACCGGGCGCTCGGATCCAAAGGGACTGGCGACCTACTCCATTTTCGCCACCTTCCCGGCACCGTACTTCAACGGAAATCCCGTGGGTCCACTGGTCGACCAGATTGTCGGCACGGCTTTCCTCGTCCTGTTCGTCGTGGCCATCATCGACATGCGCAACACGGCCGTACAGGCAAACCTCGGCCCGTTCATGATCGGGCTGGCCGTGGCGGCGATCGGCATGTCCGTGGGCGCGAACGCCGGATACGCCATCAACCCCGCCCGTGACTTCGGACCACGGCTGTTTGCCTGGCTCGCCGGATGGGGACAGACGGCCCTGCCGGGCACCGTTGACGGAGCGTTCAGCTGGTATTTCTGGATCCCGATCGTCGGCCCCCTCGTCGGCGGAGTCATCGGTGTCCTGATCTACGACTGGTTCATCGGGGACGTGCTCCACGCGCGCACCCTGCTGGCGGAACCCACGCTTCCCGGACGGGCGGGCGCAGACATCGCCCCGGCGTCCGAACCGAAACGGGCAGCCTAAAAACAAGGCCAAGCAAGCGGCCACGCCAGCACCGGCCGCGTGGGACCCGGGAGCTGCGAATCGCAGCGTTACGTGGCAGTCCCGACGGCCGTCTGCTGCTGTGCCCTACCTTGCGAAGAGGAGGTTCGGGTACCCCATTCGGTGATTTTGGCGGTTCCACACCTTCCGTGTGGGAGACCTGTGGCAGGCTCCGGGCGACACCATTCATCAATTTACGCCTGCGAACGGAGACCGGCCGGGCACGTCGATCTTGCATTGAGGTGACTTTGAGCTGTCCACGGCAGGGTTCAATTCGGGTTATCCACGGCGGGAATTCTGGGAGCCATTGAGTAGCTCCCCCGGCCAGCGGTAGCTGTGGGCAACCCTTGAGGAATTGTCCTCGGTTGTGGACAGCAGAAACAGAGCTGCCGGACCGGTACCTTACGTTTGACAACTATAGGAGCGTCGAATGTGCAGGAAAATCACCGTAAGGAAGTAGCTTTTGCGGTGCCCACGATGCTCCTAGGGTTCGCCGAAGTACTCGCTGAAAATCGGGCGGATAGGGCTTACCAGGGCAGCCTGGTCGGTTCGTCGCGTCGGGTGCTCGGCGGGAGCGTGGCGAAGTAGGCGTGAGCCTGGTCAACGGCTTGAGGGTGGGCCCGGCGTTTCTGGTGCTCTGAGCGCCCGGTAGATGCTGGCCATGCTGGGGTTGCGGCCTTTGTGTTTTCCGGCGGGGATGATCAGGTCGAGGCGGATGTCGTGGAGGGAGTCACCGTCCGCGCGGCGGCGCAGCAGGGTGTGCAGCATGTCCTCGGTGATGACCGGGGCCGGCCTCCGTGGTTTTTCCTGCGGGCCGGGTTGAGGCCTTCGAGGGTGGCTTCGCGGATGTTCTCGCGTTCGGTTTCGGCCATCGCGGCGAAAAACGCGAACAGCACCCTGCCGGTGCCGGCCGGGTCGTAGATCCCGGTGAGTGGCCCGGCGAGGATCTCCAGGGCGATCCCGTGTGCGCTGAGGTGATCGGCCAGCGCGGTCAGCTCGGCGGAATCCCGCCCCAGCCGTTTCATCTCGCAGACGGTCAAGATGACCCGGCAATGCGGGGCATGGACCTTGATCTGCCGGGCTGCCTGCAACGCGGCTTCGAACTTCGGACGCACGCGCAGGTGGCTGGAGACCTTCTCGGCGAAGATCTTTTCGCGCGGAATGCCGTACGCGGCCAGTGCATCGAGCTGGGACTGGAGTTCCCGGGTCGCGTGGGAGCAACGGGCGTAACCGACGCGGATGTCCGCGCCGGGGTGTCCGCGCCGGGGTGTCTGCGGGGATTGGTGCCGGAGGCGGGGTGTCCGGCCGCCAGGGCAGGCCCGGTCCACGGCCGGCCGGGGTCGGCATGCGCAGTTCCTTCGCCAGGCGGGGACGTTGGTGAACCGGCCGGTGTGGTAGGTCGAGGCGACGGCGCCGGAGCTGGACCGGCACGGCGAGCCCGGCTGGACGTGGCAGTGGGGCACGGGTGCTGCTCGATCTCATAGGCGTCGGATGGGACGGTGGCTCCGGGCCCGCTGCTCATCATCTCCTCGGCGATCTGCTTTCCCGGCCGGTTCGAGGACAAGACCAGCCGAACCGATTCCTCATGGAACGCGGGCATGATATTTCCTTCGTGCGGGCATCTATGCGAGGCTCCCATCAACCTGTCTCGCAAACCGTGCGGCCGCAGAAGCCGGTTGTGCGTTATGTGCGTGAGCAGGGGTTCTGAGGGGAATTCCGGGCGATCCGGGCCCGGGTGGGCCGGATCGTCTGCGGTTTCTCAAAATCGGGCGTTTGCAGGAAGGGGTGCCCATGATCAGGGTGGCCAGCCCGCTGGCGAAGTTCGCGTAGGAAGCTTGCCGGCCCCGCCGATCAACTGCTGGCTTGCGTCCCCACCTGAGTGAGGTAGCGGAGCGAGCGGTCCCGGTCGGTCGCCTCGGTGAGGTCGTGAAGCCTGGCCACGAGCAAATCCGACGGGCCGATGAGCCCAAGGCATGTGCCGTCGTCGTTCACTACCGCAGCCTCGGGCGCGCCGGTCCGGGCGAGGACGTATGCGGCGTGACGGAGTGTGTCCCGCGGATGGAGCGCGGGCGTTGCCTCGGTGAGGTCGGCGGTCGGCGCGCGCATGACGTCTTCGCAGAAGAACGTCTCGAGCGGGTCGGTCGTGTAGTCGCGGGTCAGGTGGAGCCCGCGGCGCGCGATCTTCTCGGTGAGTACCGAACGTCGAAGGAACAGGACGGAAGCCCGTAGGCAACCACCGAGGCAATGAGCAGCGGAAGCGTAACAGCCCAGGCATTGGTCAGTTCGAGAGTGAAGATCACGCCTGTGAGGGGCGAGCGCATGACGCCTCCGACGACGGCGGTGAGCCCGAGCAATGCCCAGAACCCCGGGATGACGTCCGGCAGAACGAGGCCCGCCGCTGCGCCGAGTGCCGCGCCGATCATGAAGATCGGCGCGAGCACACCGCCCGATGTCCCGCTGCCGAGGGACAGCGACCAGATGAGCGTCTTGACCACGAGGATGCCGACGATGAGCCCCGTGGTCGCCTGCCCCGTCAGCAGTTGATCGATCACGTCGTAGCCGACGCCGAGGGCGCGGGGTTCGATGAGCCGCCCGCGCCGATGATGAGTCCGCCGATGGCCGGCCACCACATCCAGTGGATGGGCAGCCGGGAGAACGCATCCTCGGCCCGGTACACCAGCCAGGTTGCGCCGGCGGCGACGATCGCGCCGGAGATGCCGACGACGGCGGCCAGCGCCTCGATACCGGGCGTCAGGTGCAATCCTGTGGTCGAGACCGGGAAGATCGGTGCGGTTCCGAGGATCACGCCGCGCACCACGGTCGCGACCGCGACCCCGGCGGCCACAGGTACGAAACTGCGGGGACGCCATTCGAACAAAAGCAGCTCGACGGCGAGCAGCACGGCCGCGAGAGGCGAATTGAACGTCGCGGCCATGCCGGACGCCGCTCCCGCCACGAGCAGTGTCTTGCGCTCGTCCGCGGTGAGGTGGAGGTGCTGGGCGAGGATCGAGCCGATCGCGCCACCGGTCATGATGATGGGCCCTTCGGCGCCGAAGGGCCTCCCGAGCCGATGCTGATGGCGGCCGAAACCGGTTTGAGGACGGCGACCTTCGGAGCGATCCGGCTGCCGCCAACGAGGATGGCTTCGATGGCCTCCGGCATTCCATGGCCGCGGATCTTCTCCGAACCGAACCGCGCCATGAGCCCGATCACGAGTCCGCCGGCGACGGGCAAGGTGAGCACTTGCCACCACGGATGTCCGCTGCCCACGGCCACGAGGCTTGTCGAGAGGCGGCCGTAGAAGAAAAGGTTCGTTGCGAGGCCGATGAGGCCCAAGAGCGCCCAGGCCGCGAGTGCCCGAGCGCCCCGACCGGGATCGCGAGGGCCGCCACCAGGAGCATCCGCCGGTCAACGGCGAAATCGCCCAACTGGTGGCCCCGGTGCGTGCTCACGCGACCACCGCCCGGCTCAGCGACGTCGCCGAGAGGTGCCCATGGAGCGCGGTGAGACCCGCGGAGAGCTGGTCCCGCAGCTCCGGATCGAGCTCTGCGAGGGCGTCCCGGAACTCGTCGTCGCGTCGGCGGAGGACGGCTTCGACGGCCCCGCTGCCGGCGTCCGTCAGGGAAAGCAGGACGAGGCTGCGCTTTTCAGCAGAAGCAGTGCGCTGGACGTACCCTCCCGCGCACAACCGGTCGGCCAACCGGGTCACCGAAGATCCGGAGACTTCAAGGACGTGCGCGAGGGCGCCGCTGGGCAGCGTCCCGTGGTCCTGGAGGGCGAACAGCATGCGCATCTGCGGCATGGACAAGTCCGTGACCTCCTCCACGCTGCGCATGGCGACGGCGAGCAAGTCGCGCGTGGCCCGCTGGAGGGCATCGATGTGGCGGTCGAGAGGATTTGGCATACGACAACTATTGCACAATGCAAGGGTTTGCTGCGGCCGCGCAGTCAGTTTCTGAAAGTGACAACAGTGAACAGGCTTCCTGGACTCCCGGGTGAACGCGCGAAGTAGCCCGCCGTTAATCCCCGCGCGTGAAGAACCGGCTGGTGTCCCGGGCATGCCTCCCTCGGCCTGCCTGCCCCGCCGCCCGGGCGTGTTGTCCCTGTTGAATATTCCTGATCACGGGGTTCCGGTGAGCCGGAAACCGCGGTCCTGGCCCGTGAGGAGTCCCGCTTCTCGTACTGCCTTGCGCTGGCGGCGATCCACGGACCTGGTCGGACGATACGGGGACGAAGAGTTCATCTTGCTCTCGCCGGGAGTGGCCGAAAGCATCGCGGCCGGCATCAATCGCTCTTGGTGGCAAGCAAAAGCCTCGACGACATCCATATCCCAACGGTGAGAAACGGAGTCACCTCAACTCAGTTCGATGCCGTCGACCTCACCCGCGATGATTGCCGCGGCCGACGCGGCAAGTCAGTCGGAAGGAACCGGGTGGTAAGGGCTTAACCCCTTGCACGATTGGGCGAAATTGCGAGGATTGGCCGCAGCCCGCATTGTGACCTACGACACAATATGGTGTGATTCGAACCACATTATCTTTCAACTTTGCCTTGCATACTCAGGTGTAGTCTGGTATAAGTCACCAGCGATGGTGCTGGTGCTGACCAAGGAGTCGTACCATGAGTGTCGAATCAAGTTCTGCCGCGGGAACCGTCCGGTCGGAAGTGGTCACAGGACTGAAAATCCGCTATCAGTAACGAGCACTGAAGTCTCCCCCCAAGCGAGCAGCAGTCCTCCTTTTGCCGATCCGGCGGCCTTGGGTTTGGGGGCTTTCGCCATGACGACGTTCGTCCTGAGTGCCATTAATGCCGGCTTGATCGTCAAGGCCGATGAGCCCGTCGTCCTTGGACTTGCACTGTTCTACGGAGGCCTCGCACAATTCGGGGCAGGGATCTGGGAGTTTGCCAACCGCAACGTCTTCGGCGCAACCGCCTTCTGCTCGTACGGAGCGTTTTGGCTCTCGTTCTGGTTCTTGAGCCAGTTCAATGCAGCCAGCCTCCCCGCCGCTGATGCCGGCAAGGCAGTGGGCCTCTACCTGCTCGCCTGGGCCATCTTCACCGCCTACATGACCATTGCCGCTTGGCGGGTCAGCATGGGCGTCTTCGCCGTATTCGTTGCCCTGACCTTGACCTTCATCGCCCTGTTCATCGGCGCCTTCGCCGGGTCCGGTGCCATGACCATGCTTGGCGGCTGGCTGGGCATTGTGACTGCGCTCATCGCCTGGTACTGCTCCCTCGCGGTCGTCGCGAACTTTACGTTCAAACGAGTCCTGCTTCCTGTGGGACCACGGTGACCGGTGATGGCCGACTACCCGACAGAATCGGATGAGACCCTCGCAAACCTGCTGCACGAACAGCGCCGCTTCCTTCCGGAAGCCGGTTTTACCGCCCAAGCCAACGCCACGGTATCGGACTATGCCGAGTCCGACGCCGACAGGCTGGCGTTCTGGGCGCGGCAGGCGGAGCGGCTGGACTGGTCGCAAAAATGGACCGAGGTCCTGGACTGGTCGAACCCGCCATTCGCCAAATGGTTCATCGGGGGCAAGCTGAATGCGGCCTACAACTGCCTGGACCGGCATGTCGTCGCCGGCCGTGGAGACAAAATCGCCTACTACTTTGAAGGGGAAGGCGGAGATACCCGCACCATCACCTACGCCCAGCTCACGGACATGGTCTGCCAGGCAGCGAACACGCTGACTGATTTGGGCGTCACGGCAGGAGACCGGGTGGCCATCTACATGCCGATGATCCCGGAAACCATCGTGGCGATGCTGGCTTGCGCCCGGATCGGGGCTCCGCACACTGTGGTCTTCGGCGGGTTCTCTTCGGACGCCCTCCGCACCCGGATCCACGACTGCGACGCCCGGATCGTCATCACCTCCGACGGCGCCTACCGCCGCGGCAGGGCAACCGGACTGAAGCCCGCCGTCGACGAGGCCCTGCTGGACTGCCCGGACGTCCGAAACGTCCTCGTGGTCCGACGCACAGGCCAGGAGATCGACTGGACCCAGGGGCGGGATATCTGGTGGCACGAGTCGGTTGAGCTGGCCTCCACTGACCACCAAGCCGAAGCGTTCGATGCCGAGCATCCCCTGTACGTGATGTACACCTCGGGGACCACCGGCAAGCCCAAGGGCATCCTGCACACCACCGGCGGCTACCTCACGGCATGCGCCTATACGCACTGGGCGGTTTTCGATCTGAAGGCTTCCTCCGACATTTTCTGGACGGCGGCGGACATCGGTTGGGTCACCGGGCACAGCTACATCGTGTACGGTCCCCTGGCCAATGGCGCCACCTCCGTGCTGTACGAAGGGACTCCCGATTCCCGCACCAAGGCCGCTGGTGGGAAATCATCGACAAGTACAAAGTTTCGATTCTCTACTGCGCCCCCACCGCCATCCGCACGTTCATGAAGTGGGGCGCCCAGATACCGTCAAAGTACAGCCTCCGGAGCCTGCGTGTGATCGGCACGGTGGGCGAGCCGATCAACCCGGCAGCGTACATCTGGTACCGGGAGAACATCGGGCACAACCGAACACCCGTTGTGGACACCTGGTGGCAGACCGAGACCGGATCCATCATGATCAGTCCACTCCCGGGAGTTACGGCAGGCAAACCAGGCGCAGCCATGAAAGCCCTGCCCGGGATCGTGGCCGACGTCGTCGATGACGCGGGCGCACCGGTTGCCAACGGTTCCGGAGGCTATCTGGTGTTGAAGGCGCCGTGGCCATCCATGCTGCGCACCATCTGGGGCGACGACGACCGGTACGTGGAGACCTACTGGTCACGCTTCCCAGGTCTCTACTTCACAGGAGACGGCTCAAAGAAGGACGAGGACGGAGATATATGGCTCCTGGGCCGGGTCGACGATGTGATGAACGTGGCAGGACACCGGCTCTCGACGACGGAAATCGAATCGGCCCTCGTCTCCCACGCGAAAGTCGCGGAAGCCGCCGTCGTCGGCGCCGTCGACGAAACCACCGGACAGGCGATCGTCGCCTTCGTCATCCTGCGCAGCGAAGCGGGCGACGGCGGCCCGGAAGTGGTGCAGGAGCTGCGTGAACACGTGGCCAAGGAAATCGGCAAAATCGCCCGGCCCCGCAGATCATGGTGGTGGCCGAGCTGCCCAAAACACGGTCCGGCAAGATCATGAGGCGGCTGCTCAAAGACGTCGCACAGGACAGGCCGATCGGGGACGTCACGACCTTGGCGGACTCGTCGGTCATGGACCTGATCAAGGCAGGAATGCCGGGCGGCGCAGGAAGGCCGCGCTAGCGGGGGAACCCGGACGAAACAAACATCCAGACGACACAAAGGAGCCCTCCGGCCGACGTTTCCGCGGCTGGTAACGGGCCATCAAAGCATTTGACAGATTGAGGCACCCGGCCGAAGAAAACCCGGCCGCCCTTGTTTGGCGGGCAACAATGCTACGGCTTGGACCAGGGAAATCTTCAGCGAACTTTTCAGCGGGCGAACCTCCCTCCTGTACGCTGTGGGCGCAGAGAGACGACCGATACAAAAAATGGGGGGATGTTATGACTCGACCCGCGTACGTAACACAGTGCTACGGCTTTCAGGAGTTCGCATACCTCGTCAGATGTGCCGATCACACCAAAGACCGGGTTTTTCCCGGGCTCAAGGACGCGTTGGTTTTTGCGCAGAAGTACAACAACAAGCATCATCATGGCGCAGTTCCTTACTTCCGCGATTGGGGCAGCAGGCAAGTCGAATTCCTCGCCCAGGTGCCTCTCAAGGACCGCCGAGGGCAGACCGGTTGCTTGTGACTGCCAGGACTTACTTGCGATAACGGAAGGCCACGGGGGCGCTTCCAGCGGTCGTCCATGAATTTTCACTCTGTTTGGCGGTTGATCGCAGCACGCCGACGGCGATCGCGCTGGCAGCCGCGAGGCCAACGAAGCGGCACCCGAACACTGGCCACGGCAGCCGGGCGACGTCGCGAATGTGACGAGCGCAGGAGCGGGATCGCCGTCGTCGTCCGTCCAGCGGCTCGTGACGCACCACGCACGGCTGGGCAATTCGGGTTATCCGCGGCTGGAATTTGGGCGCCGCTCAGGGAACCCCGCTGAGCACGGGCATCGAACCTCAAGGGGGCCAGCGGCGTCAAGGGATAGTGGAGAATCCATGCCAGGAACCGGGATTCTCTCCCGCCGCTGGTCCTGTCTATCAGGCGGACACCGAATTCGGGCCTGCGCGCAAGACCAAATTTCCTGTCATGAGTGAGGAAGGCCCAACCGTGGTTGCTGGGTTCCTCGCCATAGTCGCCTTGTTGGACGCCCGGGGCCGACAGCTCCGGGGCGTTATCCGGCGTCTCGTTCCCAGGTCAGGCCGAACGGCACGTCCTCGCTGAGGCCGACTGTGTATTTTCCTGCCCCGTGTCGGGTGATTAGGATGCCGCAGCGGCGTTCGGCGAGGGCCGCCTGCCGGACCGCTTCAACGGCTGCGGCGAGTTCGGTCTCCATAGCTGCCGCGTTTGAGACCGTGACTTCCAAAGTGGGCTTGAGCTGGGTCATGATCGGCGCGTCCTGTTCCGGTTGTGTCGAGTGGGTGCCCGAGGGCAAGGGCTCCGGGACCCTCGGGGGTGCAGGGGTTGTTCGTCCAGTCCCTGGCGGCGACCCCATGGGGGCCGCCGCGAGCCCGGCAAGACCCGCGCAAGGAACGCGCGACCACCGCCGGCACAAAGCCGCTTGAGCTTTAGAGCGGATCGGGCCAAGGACGAACGCCAAGAGGCCAACAACATGGGACGGCCGGCGGGTCCGCTTACGCCCCGCCGGCCATCTATCTCCGGCTGTTCAATGCGATGGCTGACCATGTGATGCCGGTGTTCCTCGGTGCTGGGCTTGATCGCCGTCGCGGTGACGACGAGCGCCACCAGGCCGGTGATCCAGGACGTCCAGGCGACGCCGGTTTGCATCGCGTAGGAACCGAACCACGGAGAGAGGAACAACAGGACGCCCAAGGCTGCCTGGATCCACTCCATGGCCGGGGTTCCGGGGATGGCCAGATTGATGACGCCGCTGATGACCAGCAATGCGCCGAACACGAGCATCAAGGCAGTCGAGCCGCCGGCCGCCTTGGTCCAGATGACAGATAGCACGGCATAGAGCCCGGCAACAACCGTGACCCAATCCTGCCATCGCGTCCACTTCTTCATTGAAACCACCTCCATGATTCGGAACCATCCCGGATCAAAATGCACCTGGAGACTTGTTCTTTCGACGATTGCCACGCCATGCGGTGCCGCCATCGATCCGGCGGGGTGAAGGGCCTACACGACTCACCCGGTGCATTCGCGCCTTCACAGCCGGACTTATGGATTAACAAAAACCAGCCGCTGCGTCTTCCCGCCACGCAGTGCCCGTTCTTGGTTCCTGCAATTCGGCCGCAGCTGGTGATGGCGGGCAACCGGACCGGTCGGCCTCGACGGCAACCGGCGCCCACCTAAAACCCGTCCACGGATGGCCGCAGGATCTGCGTCCCGCTGTTCGAGCCCTGCCGAACTTGCCTAGGGAACGGAAATCCTACGCCAGACGTACCAGCAAACGCTGCCGAACATCAACAGAAACCCCAGAACGCCCAGGCCCGGAAGCTGCGCGGAGTTCCCCAGAATCATCAATCCGAAGCCTACGAGGACCAGGACGCTGCCCGCGGACCAGCGAAGCCACAGTCTGGGAGACCTTCCCGTCTCCAATTCCCGGGCCAGGACCGGGTCATTATCAGCCAGATCCCTTTCGAGTTCCTGCAGGCGCCTGCGCTCATAATCCGAGAGAGGCATTGCCAACCATTCCTTCCCGTCTCAGCCTTCATCCATCGCACCGCCAAGCCATCAACAGCCTGCTTGCTTTAATTATCAGCTCCCGGAACCAGCGCGTTCCAGCTCGTCTGCCATCGGCCCACGACGGCATTGACGCCGAATGGCCCTGCGCTCACGCTTGAAGCATGGCCACCAAACTATCCGGAGTGATCGTCGGGACGTTCCCGGAGCTGCGCTTCGAACCCACCGCCAAGCGGATCCGTGCGAGCCTGGGCGGGAACACCGTCGTCGACACCCTGCACGCGTGGCTGGTCTGGGAGCCGAAGCGCATTACACCTATCTACGCAGTACCGGAGGCCGAATTGCTGGCAGAGCTTGCGCCGCCGCGCGACCCTACGGCCGATGTTCCGGAGTTCGGCGTCAGGCTGTCCGCAGACTCACTCCCGTCGCTGGATCCGCGCACGGGGTTCGGACGGCACACCACCCCCGGCGAACAGCTCGACGTTGTGACAGGGACGACGACGGCGCCCGGGGCCGCGTTCCGCCGGACGACCCCGACCTGGCCGGGTATGTCGTGCTGGATTTCGCCGCCTTTCAGTGGCGGGAAGACGACGAGGAAATCATCGGCCACCCCCGCGACCCCTTCCACCGCGTGGACATCCGGGCCTCATCCCTGACCGTGGAGGTCTCCCTCGACCGGGTCCCACTAACGGCGCGCAACTCCTGTACGAGACGTTGCTTCCCGTCCGCTACTACATCCCGCCCGGGGATGTGCGGCTGGACCTCATGGAGGAGAGCCCCAAGAGGACCGTCTGCCCGTACAAGGGAGAAGCCCGCTACTGGACGTACCCCGGCGCCGAGGACGGCAGGAATGTCGCTTGGAGCTATGACCGGCGTTTCCGCGACGCCGCGCAGATCCACGGCCTGCTGAGCTTCTTCAATGAAAGGGTGGACCTGACGGTCGACGGCGTCCTGCAACCGCGGCCGGTGACGCCTTGGTCGCGGCCGCAGGACCGGCGGGAGTGAAGGCGCCTGAGCGCCTGCGGGGAGCCGGCAAGGTGCTTCAGGATCCGATTCCAAGGGCGGTCAACAGCACGAGCACGATGGTGGCGACCGCGAACAGGCCGTGCACGTAGACGAGGGGAACCGGAAGATGCGCTTCCGGGGTAGATTCCTTGCGGCTGTGCCTCCATCTCAGGAACATCACATCCCCGAGGACTGCGACGATCACCAGGAGTCCGAAGGCGACCCAGGTCAGGATGTCCTATCGATGATCAGGTAGACGATCCACAGGATCAACCCGGCGGCGGCTAGCAGGAAGTGGCTGAAAATTAGGGGAGGTACAAGGCGTGTCGGGATGGAGGCGTCACTCTGTGCGGCGCGCAGGCCGCCTTTGCTTAGCCACAGGCCGAGCATGGTGAACCCGAGGACTGCGGTAACAATCCAGGTGACGAGTGCGGCGATGCCCATGGGACTAGTCCTTCGCTGTAGTGGCGATGTCGAAGCCGGCGGCTTGGGTCTCTTCATTGGCAACCCGCACGCCATAGTGGAAGGCGAGTTTGCCGCCAAGGTACCCGGAGACGCCCAGTGCGGCGACACTGAGAGCCGAGAAAATGATCAGTACGGCCTGCACGGGTCCGTGCTGACCGACCCTGAGGAGGAAGTTGACCAGGTAGGCAATGGTGATGGTGAGGTTCAGGCTCATGTGGACCAGTGCGGTACGGAAGGCCCGCGTGCCGGTCGGGATGGCGAACAGGTCCAGGAATCCGACCAGTGCTGCAGCTGCTGCACCGAGCACGCCAATGGCGATCAGCCATCGTGACCCCGTTGCCAGCGCGGCTGCATCGCCGCTTGCAATGAGAGATCCGAGGTCGAAGACGAGGCTGGCCACCCACGCCCCGATCGGCACGGTCACCAGGATCGGGTGGAACGGGTGGCCGTAGGGGCCTGCCAGAAAAGTCACTGGCTCCTTGGCCCGACGCATGTCATCCATCGATACCTTCTCCGGTGTCATCCATCGATACCTTCTCCGGAAAGACGATAACGGATCGCGGTTTGCATGACGGTCCCGGGCTTACACCGAAACTCGCACAAGGACGAACCGCCTTGCTTCTTCGTCGGTGAGCCAGCGCCGGGAATCCAAAAACGTGTTACTTCATTTTAGAATTTCGGGAACGCCCGCCACAAGAGGCCGCGCCTTCCGGATCTTAAAGGGAGGGACCAGATGCCCGAGCAACGACTCACCATTGCGGGACCGGGATCCGAAGCGGACGCTACGGGGACGGCGCCGGCTGGCTCCGCCTATTCCAGGCGCTCCGGCCGGCGGGTTCGGTGCCTGCTCCGGCTGCGGTGCGCACGCGGGTTCGGATCCCGCTCAGGTTCGCCGACGGCTTCGCCACGACAGCCGATGCGTTCACGTTCTCGGGTCTGGTGGACCACAAGGAGCACCTGCTGCTGGGGCTCGGTGACTGGCAGGGTGCCCTGCTCGGCGCCAGGGCCAGGGCCAGGGCCATGGCTCCCTTCGTTCGGCCTCACAGCGAATGCATGACCGGGGACGTCATGGGCTCGCAGCGGTGCGACTGCGGGCCTCAGCTCCGCGAAGCGGCCGAGCGGCTCGCCGACCAGGGGGCTTCCTGCTGTACCTGAGGCAGGAAGGCCGGGGCATCAGGCTCTACGAGAAACTTGACGCGTACTCCCTCCAGGACCGAGGCCTGGACACTTACGCAGCGAACGGCGCGCTAGGCCACGGTGAGGACGAGCGGGACTACCAGACGGCCGCGCAGATGCTGCTCGCTGTCGGAGTGGACCGGATCCGGCTGCTGAGGAACAACCCGGACAAGGCCCTCCAGCTCGAGGCCAACGGTGTCGCCGCGGCCGAGCGCGTGCCCGCCCTGGTCCACCTTTCATCCTCGAATGCCCGACACCTGACCACCAAGCGCGACCACACCGGCCATACAATTGACTTGGGGCCGCTCCCCTAACCCCCGTCGGGCACCGGGGCGCACCATCTTCTGCCGCCGGTGGATTATCTGCGGTTTCCATGGAACCGTTCCCAGCAAGCTCCCGGAGTCGGCTCGGAACCCGCCTTCTGATCCCCCTGAGCATCTCCCAAGCCTGATGGTGTGACTGCTGTGCTTATCGGGCTCGTCAAGCGGCACGCGCTCCGCCGATGGGCCGTGACCTGACCGGGCCGCACAACGGACGGCATCCCCGCACATTTCCCGACCATAATCAAGACGACAGGCCGCGACGGACTGAGCGAACGAGTGCCCCAACTCGGAGGAAGCAGCCCGCCACCTCGAAGCAGCACTAGCCTCCTTGGGCCTTCGAGGACGGAAGTCCACATGCGGCTGATGGAATCCGCTGCGGGCACATTCGGCACTGGCTTCGCCGACTCCCCGACGCTCACAGCCGACAGAGACAATATCTCCGTGCCGAAACGGCAGTGACAGACCTCGCCTGCAGCATCTACCCGACGCCGTCCGGGTTTGCGGGCCTGCCGACCCTTTAAACAGATCAAGGAAGCCCTCATGGACCACGGGATGTGAGGCCCAAGCAAGGCCGCACGATGGGAAACCCTCCGCGATGCATGCAGTGTCCGTGTTATAGAAAGGAGCAGAATCTGCGAGTTGATTCCCGGACCCGTCAACCAGCCCGACCCTGCAGGTGCCTGCCGCGTCAGTGAATACTTCAAAATGACCGGCCATCAGAGAAGTGCCCTCTGAAGGCAGTACACGGGCTCCGGCGGTGGCGCGGTTGTTGAGCATCTGATGGTTTCCTGATCAGCCGCGCCGCTCCAGTTTCCTCGTCACCAGGTTCGGCAATGACTGCGCTGGTTCGGAAAGCCGCCGAGCCTCGGCCGGAGCTACGATTTCATCGCAATGAGGAAGCACGAGGCGGATGCGTTCGAGTTCGCGCGAGGGCGCGGATGGCCGGCGTCGAAAATAGTTCCTGAACCGCGCTTATCTGAGCGGATCCCCGGCCAGGTTTCACTGGAGAAGCCCTTTGCCGTCCAGGGTTCACGTCCTCGTGCATGGCGGGCATCGAAGTGCACGCTCCCCTAAACTGGAGGCTGCGATGATGTGTCATGGCGTGGCCGTCTCCTCGGGAGTTGATCGAATCCAGCTTCTTGACAGGACTCAAGCATACCGGATGTGATTCATGTCGCATCAAGGACTTGCGGGTCTGTGTCCATCTTGCCGGGCAGGGCCCGGGTCCGGAAACCCCGGCATCCATAACCACCGGGCCATCAACCCGCCTCCATCCTCGGACCTATGACGATCATCGGGTCGCTGACAGGCGGAAGCAGCCAGGACTGATGCGGGACCGGCCGCGGGGCGTGCTGCGCCTCTAATGCTGCATGTGAGTCAGCCGGCGCAGCTTCAGCTTCTCGGATGAAGGTACCTTCAAGAGTTCGGCGATGAACACGAGGAGATGGTCGCGGTGATGACCAAACGGAACGGTACCGCGGGAGCGGCCATCATCACCGGCATCAGCGCTTCCCGTTCCCGTTGCCGGGCTTCGACGGGGCTGTCGAGGGCTGGGGCGCCGCCGGTTGCGGTGCCTGGCCCGGACTCGTCCCGCCGGTGGCCTGGTCGCTGCTGCGGGTCTGTGGCGCGGAGCCCCCGATGAGGCTCTGCGGCGGGGCGTCGAAGTCGCCGTGGTCGTAGAGACCGACGACCTGCTGCATGTACTGCGCCCACTGCGGACCGGCGATGTAGGCCCCGTCCACCACCGGGTAGTACTTGCCGTTGACCGTGATGTCGCGTCCGAGCCGTGCGGCGCTTCCGTTGAAGGGTCTCCGAAGAAAGACGCCGTTGCCAGGCCTTTGGTGTAGCCGAGGACCCAGGTCTGGTTGTTGTACTGGTTGGTGCCGGTCTTGGCGGCGTCCGGGACGCCGAGCTTCTGCGGGATGAGCAGGCCGAGCCCTTGGTGAGGACGTCCTGGAGGACATTGGTGGTGGCCTTCGCGACATCCGGTTTCAGCGCGTTCGGCTGGCACGCGGATGCCTGCCCGCCGATTCTCTTGCCTTGGGCGTTGTCGACTTCGGCGATCGAGATGGGTGCGCAGTACGTGCCGTCCGCGGCGAACGTTGCGAAGGCGTTGGCCATCGTCAAGGGAGCGACGTTCTGGCTGCCCAGGATATTGCCCAGGGTCGAGAGGTCGATTTTCTTGTCGTTCCCGTCGCCCAAATGCAGCCCGATGGCGTCGGCGGCCCGCTGCACATCGCAGAAGTCGTTCAGGCCGGCGAGGGAGGCGAACGTCGCGGTGTTGATTGAGTTGTAGATGCCCTGGCGGACGCTCATCGGCCGGTACCAGCCGGGTTCATCGTTCTGCAGGTCCGTGGAGGGTGGAAGAGAGCTGTCGAACCAGCCATGGACGGGCCCGCATGTCGTCTTCCACGGGTAGTTGACGCCGTAACGCCGCCTCGACGCGTCGACAATCTGGTTCGTCGTTTTGCCCTCGCCAAGCCAGGCCGCGAGGGTCACGGGCTTCATGGTCGAGCCGGGCTGCATGCCGCCCACGCCGCCTAGGTCGTTGCCGTTGGCGTCCGTGCTGTCGACGTTGAAGTTGTATGTCGAGACGAAGCCGGTGCCCTGGCCGGCGAGCGTGCGGGAATTCTGCGCCATCGCGAGGACCTTGCCAGTACCGGGCTGGACCGTCACGAGGGAGGCGCCCCATTTGTCCGGGTTCGCCCCTGTCGTGGCGTCGACCTGGGCCTGGGCGGGTCCTTGTAGGCGCGGGTCCAGGGTGGTCTTGATGGTCAGGCCCCGCGCATGATCTTCTGGATCCGGTCCTCCTGAGTCGCGCCATAGGCTGGGTCGTTCTGGATCTGGTGGAGGACGTAATCGCAGAAGTACTGGGCCTGGACGGCGTAAGCGCAGCCCTGCCTGGGCGGGTTGACCTTGAGCTGGATCGGGGTGCTGACGGCGTCCTCGTGCTGCTGGCCGTTGATGTAGCCGTGCTGGAGCATCGCGTCGAGCACCAGGTCCCTCCGCGTCTTGGACGCCTCGGGGTGCTGGGTCGGGTCGAACAGGGAGGGGCCGTTGACCAACCCGGCCAGCAGGGCCGCCTGGGGCACGGTGAGGTCCTTGGCATCGACGGAGAAGAAGTACTGGCCGCGGCCTGGATGCCGTAGGCGTTGGCGTTGAAGGAGACGATGTTCAGGTAGCCGGCGAGGATCTGGTCCTTCGTGAACTGCTTCTCGAGGCCGATGGCGAGCTTCATCTCCCGGAGTTTGTCGTTGATGCTCTTCTGGCCGTTGAGAACGACCTGGGCATCTTTGCCCTGGGCGATGAGGTTATCGTTGAGCACGTTGGTCACGTACTGCTGTGTCAACGTGGAGGCGCCCTGCCGGGCCCCGCCGCTGTTCGTCACGAGGGCGCGCAGGATCCCTGTCGGGTCGATGCCCCGTGTTCGTAGAACCGGGAGTCCTCGATCGCGACGATCGCGTTCTTGATGTTGGGGGACATCTGCTCGAGGGGGACCTGGGTGCGGTTCTCGTTGAACAGCGTCGCGATCTGGGATCCGTCAGCCGCGAGGACCCTCGTCACCTGCCCGGCAGGGGCCACGGTCAGCACGCTGGGCAGGCCGTTGAAGAACTGGGCCGAGCCGTTCGCCGTGATCCCGGCCACGGCCGCGGCGGGCACCAACAGGCCGGCAACGAGCATCCCGCAGACGGCGCTCACGCCCAGGAAGATCAGGATCCGGCCGAGCGTTGTTCCCGTGTCCAGGAGCCCGTTCCTGCCGGAGGCCACGCCAGCCGGCACGGGTGTACGGGCCGGATTGGACCCGTACCGCCTGGGAGCACGCCTCGTCCACGGGGCAAGGCCGAATTCGTATCCGATTGAACATATCTTCCTCAGGTTCTCAGGCGATGGATCGTGTTGGTCAGGCATTCCACGGATTCTTCCGCGGTAAGAAGTACAGATCACGGTCGGTTATGACGTAGTGGATCCGGCCCCGAGGGATCCCTGCGGGCACCGCCCAAAGGCAAATGTTCAGCACCTGCCCAGGCGCACCGCCCCGTGCGGTCCAACGTCGGGAAGTGATCCAGACGGCCACCGCGGTCCCGGCCAAGATGTACGGGGCGTAGGCGTGGACGCTTAGCGGGGCCCGCGAAGAAGAGCCCACGGTCCGCGAAAGAAGGAATGAAGCACTGGCAGTCATCGAGGTTCCGGATTCTGTTCGGGAGGTTAAGACAAAAACAGTCTTGCTCAGCAACCTTGTGGTCAGCCGGGTTCCGAAAGGCCTCCGGGTTCCGAGCAGCCATAGGACCGGCGCGTCGGCCCAGGAATGACAGTGCGGCTGTCGTGACACGGGGACCCCAAAGAATGCAAATCCGAGTCCGGGAAGCGGGCCGCTCCCCCGCTGTCGCCCAAAGCTTAGGCGCGGGAGTACGGGCACCACCAACCGCTCGCCTGGCGCGGTTGCTGACGTTTGACGTTGAACCATTCCGGATTCTGGGTTGTCGCGTACCGGGAGTGGGCGGTCAGCGGTCCGCCGTCAGCGCACAGGCGTTCCAGATGGGCACGGTGCGCGGCGGCCTGATCGTCAGCAGTCACGCTCTACAGAGTAGTCACGGCAGGTCGGGAGCGTCTTCGGCCGCGTCCAGGATGATGTCGTAGGCGTCCCCGTCGATCAGCCCCCTGTCGAAAGCTTCCCCCACTTCTTCGAATGTTCCGGGAGGGTTGGGGGGAAGGATCGCCTTCCACTCCATGGCCAGCTGTTCCGTGTTGTCGGGGGCTTTCGCATAGGGCCACGCGGAGAGCTGGCGGATCATCTCGTTCCGGTCTATGTCCCCGGCGGCGTAACGCTCCGCGATTTCGTGGGGGCTGGCTCCGCTGAACCCTTCCGGGATCGGCTTCACGCCCTTGGATTCAGCTTTCGTCAGGGCCTGGCTGATGGCGGACTGGGTGATGTGCAGGCCACGGGCTATGTCGCGCTGCGGCAGTCCCTGCTGCACCGCTTCGCGCAAGGCCCTCAAATAGTCCAGACGGCCCAGGTCTTCACGGGCCAGGGCGCGGCGTGCCAGATGAAGTGCGTGGTCGGGGCTGGTAATCGTCGTCTCCGAACCTCCTATATTAGTAGGCTTATCAGCCCGGGCGATTGGTCACGCGGCGGCTCGTTAGGTTGGGTCCGGGTGGCCTCAGCTCAGCGCTGCTATCTGCGGCTCCCGTCCCGCAACTCATCGTACTCAGTCAGGAAAAGGTCACGGTACCCGGAAAGTTCGGTTAAGGCGCCCTGGACGCTCTCTATGCTCGCGCCGCATCTGCGTGCATCTAAGCAGGCAACGCAAAGCAGTATAACAATCCACACCCCTCGACCCGCTGAAGGAGGTGTGCATCATTTGAACATCCGCATGATGCACACCTCTGGCACCCAAGGCAGGACTCACGCCTAAAGACGGAAAAGTGACACCCCAGCACCGGGGCCTGGGGTCTATTCTCCAATGTCCTGGTGCGCGACCCGCGTGGTGATTGGCCTTCCTCGACCATGGTAACTTAAAGGTGACATCGTAAGATTTACGTAGTCATCATGGGGGTAGAAGTGGCCGAGGCTCCGGGATCGGCGCGGCTGGTCCTGGTGGACGGAATCGCGCACCTGGACGAGGAGCTGGCCGTGTTCGAGGCGATGCTGACCGGGTGGGAGCGGCAGCAGAAGTCCGCTTGCTGGCAGATACGACGATTGCTCCGCGGATGGCGTTGCTGCGGCGGTTCACGGAATTTTCCGGTTCTTATCCGTGGGAGTGGACCGCCGGCGATCTCGAGGACTTCACGGTCTCGCTGATGTCCGGCAGCGCCCGGCTGGCGCCCTCGACGATTCGCGGCTACCACTTCACCTTGCGGCTGTTTTGCGACTTTCTGACCGACGGGCGCTATGGGTGGATCCAAGCATGCGCGGACCGGTTCGACCAGATCCCCTCCCAGGTATGTCATGACTTCAATACCGTCGCGCATCTGCATGATTACGAGGGCCGGCCGGAACGGCGCCCGTTCACCTACGACGAACTGCAACACCTGTTCGATTTCCTGGACACCCGGGTGGAGCAGGTCGCACGCTCGGCCGCAAGGGCGCGCTGGCCGCGTTACGGGATGCGCAGATGATCAAGACGACCTACGCGTTCGGGTTGCGCCGCAACGAGTTGTGCCAGCTCGATGTTGCCGACCTGCGGCCGAATCCGCACATGCCGCACTGGGGAACCTACGGGTCCATCCACGTCCGCCACGGCAAATCGTCCAAGGGCGGGACCCCGAAGCGGCGCACGGTGCTGGCCGTCCCCGAGTTCGACTGGGCGATCGAGGGTCTCAAGCAGTGGGTCGAGCAGGGCCGCCCGATCGTGCGCCCGAAGAACCACGCTGCGCTCTGGGTGAGCGAGCGGCTGAGCCGGGTCTCGGCCAAGCACCTGGACAAACGGTTCAACCGGCTCCGTTCCGAGGCAGGCCTGGACGAGGCACTGACGCTGCATTGCCTGCGGCACTCCTACGTGACGCATCTGATCGAGTTCGGCTACCCGGAACGCTTCGTCCAGGAACAGGTCGGCCATTCCTATGCCTCGACCACCGCGATCTACACCTCGGTCAGCAACGACTTCAAAAACAAGGCCCTCCAGTCCGCATTGAAACGCGTTTACACCCCGACGCCGACAAAGGAGCCGTAGATGGCACGGAAACTGAGCATGCAATGGAACCTGCGCCAGCTCATGGCCGCCAAGGGCCTGTTCCAGACCAGCGAGCTGATCCCGCTGCTGGAAGAACGGGACGTCCACCTGAGCAGGCAATACGTCCACCGCCTGGTGACCAAGCCCCCGCAACGGGTCAACATCGAGCTGCTCGCCGCGCTCTGCGACATCCTCGGATGCACCGCCGCCGACCTGCTCGAATTCCGCATCGAGGAAGTCCGCGAGCTGCGCCACGTCGCCGGCGACACCGGCCCGGGCATCGGCGAACTCCGACCGATCCGGGCGACGATCCGCAGGCCACACGAGCCACAGTGACCGGCCCCGCATCCAAGCCACCCGCGTGCTCCCGGTGCGGCATCAACCGGCCCGCGTCCATCACCGTGCAGAGCAAAAACATCTGCCAGGGCTGCCGCACCCGACTCCAACGCAACCCCGGGCCCTGCCCGGGCTGCCGGCAGCACCGCGTGCTCGCGTTCCACGACCGGGAGAACAGGCAGATCTGCGCCGGCTGCGCCGGGAAAAACCCACCTACTCCTGCCGGCAATGCGGCCGGGAAGACAACTGCTACGGGCGCAACTGCGGCCCCTGCACGCTCACCGAGCGTGCCACCGAGCTGCTCACCGACCCGGACACCGGCCAGATCCACCAACAACTGCAGCCGATATTCAACGCGCTCATGAACGTGGACCGCCCGCAGACCACGCTCTACTGGTTCCGCCGCTCCGAAGGACCCCGGATCCTGCACCGGATGGCGACCGGCGAACTGCAGATCAGCCACGAAACGTTCGAGCAGCTGCCCTCGAACAAGACCACCAACTACCTGCGCGACTTCCTCACCGCGCTCGGGGTCCTCCCCCACTACGAGGCCAGGATCGAGCGGATGCTGCCCTGGCTTGAGGACCTGCTGGACACCATCCCGAAATCCGACGCGGACATCGTCCGGCGGTTCGCCCAATGGCGTGTACTGCGCCACCTGCGGCAAAAGTCCGCGCACGATCAACTCACCAAATCCATGGTCCTGCAAGGCCGTGCGCAGATCAAAGGTGCGGCCCGCTTCCTGGCCTGGCTGACCCGCCATGACACCACGCTCGCCGGCATGGGCCAGGCCGATCTGGAACGCTACCTGATCACCCACCCAGGCAGCGAAACAGCACAGCATGCCTTCATCGGCTGGGTCCGCACCAGCGGCATCAACACCAGCCTGCGCATCCCCAAGCAGCCCCGGCGCTTTTCCTCCGTCACGATGAGCGAGGAAGAACGATGGGCCACGTCCAGACCCTGCTCCACGACCAAACGATGCGCCACTACACCCGAATCGGCGGACTTTTCATGCTCCTGTTCGCCCAACCCCTGACCACGATCTGCCGCATGCACGCGGACCAAGTCACCGTCACCGACGACGGCCAGGTCACCGTCACGTTCGAGCGCACCCCGATCCTCATGCCCGAACCCCTAGACCGGATCATCATCGAGCACATGAACCGGCGCGGCCAGGCCTCCTACGCCAGCAGGAACAGCCGCTGGCTCTTTCCCGGCGGGATCCCGGGCAACCACCTGGCCACCGAAAACATCCGCGGACAACTCGTTGACCACGGCATCAAACCCTACAACTCCCGCAAGGCAGCCCTGTTCCAACTCGCAGCCGAAATCCCGACGCCCATCCTGGCAGAGCTGCTCGGCATCTCCACGACCACCGCCGTCCGCTGGGCCGAACTCTCCTCCCGAAACTGGAACGCCTACATCGCGCAACGCTGAACTCGACCCATCAGAATACGACCCCTCCGCCAGTATCGCCGTGAGGCAGACTCACGGCATGTCATGTAGTGGCTGGGTCCGCTGCTGATGAACCGACGTGAGTGGGAAAATTTGCAGTGAATATGGCGAAGGCTTCCAATCGTCTCGCACCTCGCAGCGGTTCTCCACCCGCTGCGACCATAGGGAGTACCGTCCACGGCGGACACGGAGACGGCCATGACCATGTCGATTGCCAGGCTCTCCGCACAGTCGGGTCTGAGGTACCTATTCAAAACCACGATGATGGATGATGTGTCGCCGACTCCCCGGACGCCACAAGCTACTACATGAAGGCCGGGACACCGCAAGGGCGCTGGATCGGAAGGGGATTGGGCGGCATCACCCGAAACAGCGGTGACGCAGTCACCGAAGCCGACGCGAAAGCCATCTTTGACGAAACCGTCCATCCGGACACAGGTGCTCCTCTTGGCCGCCCGCACGGCCACCCCACGCTCGTCCAAAACAGCCAGGGAAAAGCCGGCACGCGCCGCGCTGTCGCCGGATTCGATCTGACGTTCAGCGTCCCCAAATCAGTCTCCGTGCTCTGGGCGCTGAGCCCGCGGACCCTCCAAGACCAGATCCTGCAAACCCACCACGACGCCGTCAACGCCACACTGGAATGGTTGGAAGAGTCCGTCATCCACACAAGATCCGGACGCAATGGCGTTGCCCGCATCGGCACCACGGGAGCCATCGCCGCCGCCTTTGATCATTGGGAGTCGCGCGCCGGGACCCGCAGCTGCACACGCATCTGGTCATCGCCAACCGCGTCCAACGGACCACCGACGGCGCCTGGGTCACCCTCGACTCCCGGACCCTCTACAAGGCCGCCGTCGCTGCCAGCGAACACTACAACGGACTGCTCTTCGATGCCCTCCACCGCCACCTCGGGACCGACACCGACATCCGCGAGCCCGCAGCCACCACGCATAACCCCAGCCCGCAGCTCACCGGGATCCAAGACACCCTGATCCGCGAATTCTCCCGCCGCTCCCGCCTCATCGATCAGGAAACCGACCGGCTCGTCGCGGAATGGGCCACGACGCACGGCACTCCCGCGACGGCGACCACCACCATCAAACTCCGCCAGCAGGCAACCCTCTCCACACGAGCGCCAAAACCCGGCACCATCGCCCCGCTGCACCAACTCTCCGCAAACTGGCGGGCACGGGCCGCAGCCCAGGGTTTCGACCCGCAACTCGTGCTGGCCGCCACCGTCCGGAGGTCACGGACTGCCCCTTTCCGCTCGTCAGACTTCACCGCCGAGTGGGTGGACGCCGTCGCATCACTGACGCGGGAGCGGGTCGCCACCAAACGCGCCACCTGGAACCGGTGGAACCTCCTCGCCGAAGCCGAACGGGTCTGCGCCGCGATCCGCTGCCACACACCGGAGGACCGCAACGCCCTGATCGACGCCGTCGCTGACGCCGCCGAGGCCAATCCGTCCCCTCACCGCCTACCGGTACAGCGTCCCCGCGGACGCGCAGCCCGACCTCCGCCACGGCAAGCGGAGCGTCTTCGACTTCCACGGGTCCCGCCTCTACACCGACGCCACGACACTCGCCTGCGAGGAGGCGGTCCTAGGAGCAAGGAACGACGACGGGGCCCGGCTATCCGCGCAAACCTCGCCATCGAGGTACTCGCCAGCTACAAACACCACGGCAAATTCCGGCTTCACGACGACCAGCGGCCGCCGCTGCCGAAATCCTGCTAAGCGGAAACCGGCTCGACGCCGTCGTCGGACCCGCCGGAACCGGCAAGACCACCGCCCTCGGCGCGGTCAAGGCCGCGTGGGAAGCGGAATTCGGTCCCGGCAGCGTCGTCGGGCTCGCGTCCGCGGCGGCGAGCGCCGAGGTCCTGGGACGGGAACTGTCCATGGTGACGGAGAATGTCGCCAAATGGCTGTACGAGTCCGCCGGCGAGGGGCCGGCCACAGGGCTGAGCGGTTCTTCGATACGGAGCGGCGGCTCACCAATCCTGTGGCTAAGTCAAGCCCGCAGACCGCTCTGCTCGCACAGAAAGCCGCTTGGCTCTCCGCCGAGCAGGACCGGTGGCGTTTCCATCCGAACCAGCTGGTTGTCGTCGACGAGGCCTCGATGGTGTCAACCCTTCAGCTCGCCGCGCTTGTGGAACAGGCCCGGGACGCCGGAGCAAAGATCCTATTGGTGGGCGATCCCGGGCAGCTGGATGCCATCGACGCCGGCGGCGTCCTGGGCTGGCTGGACCGGCAGGGCAAGACCGCGCGGCTCAGCACCATCTGGCGGTTCGAACACCCTTGGGAACGCGATGCTTCGTTGAAGCTCCGTGCCGGGAAAGTCGCAGCCATCAGCGACTACGAGCAACATCAACGGATCCGACACGGAACCTATCTGGACATGGTCGACCAGGCATATCTGCAATGGCAGTCCGACATCCGGGCCGGAAGGTCGTCCATCCTCATCGCGGCCGACAACGACACCGTCGGCATGCTCAACGAACGCGCCCAGGCAGACCGGGTGATCCAGGGGCTCGTGGACGCCGAAGAGACAGCACTCCTGGCGGACACGCTGTGTGCCGGGCGCGGTGACACGGTCATCGCTCGCCGCAACGACCGCACCGTTGCCGACAGCAACGGTGACTTCCTCCGCAACGGCACCCTGCTGGACGTCGTGCGTGCCGGCAGGCGCGACGGTTCCCTCACCGCGGTACGCAGGGACACCGGCGCCATCGTCACCCTGCACCGCGACTATGTCGAGTCGGCCGTGGAACTGGGATACGCGACCACTGCCCACCGCTCCCAAGGAATCACGGTCGACACCGGACACACCGTCGTCACCCAAGGCCGGCTCACACGCGAGCTACTCTACGTCAGCATGACCCGCGGCCGTGGCGGCAACTACGCGTACGTCAGCGAAAACGACCCACCGACCACGAACCGCTGGACCCCGCCTTGCAACCGCAATGGCAGGAGATCCTCGCCGAAGTGCTCGCGGCAGAAGGCGCCGAACGAACCGCTCACGAAGTCCGCGACGCCGAACAATCCAAAGCCGACAGCCTGGAACGCCTCAGCGCCGAATACGACTACCTCGCCCAAATCGCAGCCGCCGAGGACCTGACAAGGTTCATCAAGGCGCGCACTCCGGAGATCGATGAGGTGTTGCAACAATCCCCTCGTGGGGCGCGGCCGTCGCAGCCTGGCGCCGAGCGACCGCGGCCAGCCGGCCCGGGGCTCAGCGGACTGTCACCGCCGCTTTGGAAACAAGCGGCGACGCAAAGGACGTCGCAGCCGTTCTGCACGCCCGGCTCGCCAACTTCTCATCCCGCATGCCAGCCGGCGATCGTACCGTCATCCCCGAACCACTTCATACCAACCGGCCCGACCTCGCTGACATGATCAACCAAGTAACCCATAAGATCAGGCAGCGGGCCAAGCAAGTCGTGACGGCCGCTCTGACGCAGGACACTGAATGGAAACGAAAACTCGTCCAAACGCTCCCACCGAACGCGACGAGAACAGACACCGCCCGCCAGGTCGCCAGGGTTGCCATCTACAGGGACCGATGGGGTATCAACGACTCACCCCTCCCTCTGGGACCTGCACCGGCAGACCATGATTGGGAACAGTCATCGCAGTACGAACACCTCAAGCGCGTTGCCGACCGGGCTTCGTCCCAAGCCACCCGGCAACAACAACCCGGTGAATGGCTGGAAGATTCGATCTCCCGACAGGACAGCCCCATTACCGTCGGTTGGCAGCTCTGACATCAAAATCACTCTGCTCCACGGTCATGCCGTCTGCACCTTTGTCTCCCATGGAGTAGGAACAGAGCCTGGCCGCATGTCAGGTGACCAAGACCACGGAGACTCCAATGACGACGACGCCAAATCGCAACCAGCCCGTCGAGGTTGACCAACAGTGGCTAACCCCGAAAGAGATCTGCGCACAGCTACAGATCCCCGAACAGACCTTCTACCAGTGGCGAGCCAAGCACATCGGGCCACACGCATACCGCATCGGCAGGCACCTGCGAATCAGCCAAAGCGACTTCGTTGCCTGGCTGGCGCTGCACGCAGAGCGGTAACCGGCCCAAACCTGACCCGATAAATGAGCAGGTACCCACTGCCCCTCGGAACATGGGGTCTCATCCGTACTGACCGGGCAACAGCAAGAAGCTGGCGCGCACGGGCCAGATACCGGGACCTCGACGGGCAAACGCGAAAAATCGAAGCCCGAGGGCAGTCCGCCGCAGCGGCACGGCGAAATCTCCAAATCAAACTGCAAAAAAGGCAGACCCAAGGCAACGCCCTCATCAGCACAACAGACCAGATCCGCGACCTCTCAGAGGTCTACTTGGCAGAGCTGCAACGCTCGGACAAGGCATCGCGGACCAAAGACAAATACGCGTTCAGCGTCAAGAAGTACATTCTTCCTGGAATCGGCTCTGTCCGCATAGGAGAGACCACGCCAGGCGTCGTGGATCACTTCATTCGAAATGTTGTCGACGCGGCCGGTCCGGCTACGGCCCGCACGTGCGGGGCGGTGTTGTCGTCGATGTTCAAAATTGCGCTGCGCCACGACGCTGCGAGCATCAATCCGGTCCTAGGAATCTCCATCCCGAGAACTCGGGCGGCAAAGCCTCAAGCCCTGGATCGGGAACAGTTCCTGGATCTGAGGACCAAGCTCATTGCTTGGGAGCAGGGATCGATGCTTGGCCGCACGAGGTCCCAGGAACTCCACCACATCGCGGACGTCCTCATCACCACAGGCCTACGGCCTGGCGAACTATTCGCACTGTCCTGGGCCGACGTCGACCTCGATTCAGACCCGCCAACCGTCCATGTCCACGCCACAGTCATCCGTACTTCCACCGGCGGTGTCACTATTCAGGACCACCCAAAATCCGAGCACGGATTCCGCTACGTGACTGTGCCGCCAAATCTCGCCATGTCACTTCGACGGCGACAGCTCAGGCAAAGCAGCAGCGCCACAGCGAATCCCTTGGATTTGGTCTTTCCCTCATCCACAGGAACGGTGTGCGATCCGAACAATGTCGGCAAGACTTGGCGCAAAGCGGCAGACGACATCGGATACTCGTGGGTGACGTTCAAAACGTTCCGCAAGGCCAACGCGACTCTCATCGCACGGACCATGGGCGCCGAAACGGCCGCCTACCAGGCAGGGCACTCCAAGGTGTCAATGACCCGAAAGCACTACGTCGAGGAATACAAAGAAGCGATCGACACACGGGCCGTGCTCGGCGCCTTCGACGCAGCCAACGGGGACCAGGAGCGCCTGGCAAGACCGGTCTCCAAATCTGATTCAGGTGAGTTAAAGGTGAGTCCGGAGCGAAAAAGTTCAAATGGCCCTGACCAGAATCAACATACCTGCAGGTCAGAGCCAAACTAAGAGCCCCTGTCGGATTCGAACCGACGACCCCCGCTTTACAAGAGCGGTGCTCTGGCCAACTGAGCTAAGGAGGCGCGCCCCGGCAGGCCGGAGCTGGTTGCCCCGGCAAGCCGGAGCTGGTTGCCCGGCGGACCGGGACTGATACCCCGGCAAGCCGGAGCTGGTGCGCGAGCGCTAGATAAGGTTAGCCCACGACCTCCCGCCCACGGAAATTCCAGCGGACGGGAGGCCTAGGCCAAGGGAACTACTTCTTTGCCGCGATAGCTGCATTCAGGACGGTCATGAAGTCCGACTTGTTGTCCCACTGCTGGCCGTCGATGAAGACCGTGGGCGTGCCGGAGATCCCGATGTTCTTGGCCTCCTGCGTGACCACCTTGACGAACGGCCGGTACGTCTTGTTGTCGATGCAGGAGTCGATGTTGGCCGATCCCGCTTGGGTGGCCAACTTCTTGAGGTCGTTGTCGGAAATGCCTGCGCTGCCCTCGGCGGGCTGCTGTGCGTACAGCAGATCCACGAGTGCCGAGTACTTGTCCGGCGACGTGTTCGCCACGCACGCTGCGGCGTTGGCGGCGCGGGAGGAGTAGTTCGTGCTGGAGCTGGCGTCCAGGAAGCCGAACGGACGGTACTCCAGGGTGATCTTGCCGTCGTCCCGCAACTGGGTCAGCTGCTGGCTGTACGTGCTCTCGAAGTTCTTGCAGATGGGGCAGATGAAGTCGATGTACGCCACAACCTTGACGGGCTTGCCGGCTTCAGCCTCGGCGCCGGGAGCGGTCACCGTGGCGGGCGGGGTGGCCGGGGCTGATGGCAGGGACGCCAGGCTGACGGTACCGGCGGCCACCTTCGCCACATCGGTGCCCTTCAGCAGCGTCACGCCGCCGTGCGCGTTGGCGTTGGCCGGCGTCGGGCCCTGATCGGCGATCGGGGCGTTGTTCACAATGTTCTGGGTGAACACGAGGGCAATGACCGCGAGGATCGCCACAACGGCAACCACAATGCCCCATCCGATGAGCAACTTATTGCGCTTGTCCTTCTTCAGCTGAGCTTCGCGGATCTCGCGGGCCTTTTCGCGGGCCTGGGCGGTGCGCTCTGCCTTGGACAGGCGTGGTTCGTTTGCGGGGCTCATCAGTTCCTCGTGATTTATCGACGGCGTTGGTTTTTAGCTAGGGCAACGGTGCCAGTTTACGGGAGAAGACCGGCAGCTTTGCTGGGTCTTCGACTCCAGTCTGAGGAACGAGCAAGTGTCCTCGATGATTCCCGCCGGTAGGGTGGGAGATGAGTCACAGGCAACCCAGGGGGCAGCAATGCAACAAACGGCAAGCGAAAAAACCGACAGCGCACCCGAAGGCAATCAGGCTCCAAGGCCCGGAAACACGATTTCATGGTGGTCTCCAACCGCCTTCCGGTAGACCGTTACACCAGCGATGACGCGGAAAACGGCGAGGAAGGCTGGCGCCGCTCTCCGGGCGGCCTGGTGACTGCCCTTGCGCCGATGATGACCAAGACCGACGGCGCGTGGGTGGGCTGGCACGGCGCGCCGGACGAAGCGTTGGAACCCTTCAGCCACGGCGGCATGGACCTGATTCCCGTGGAACTCAGCACGCGCGATGTTGAGCTCTATTACGAAGGTTCTCCAACGCCACTCTCTGGCCGCTTTACCACGACGTCATTGCCCCGCCCGAGTTCCACCGCACCTGGTGGGACAGCTACCGCCGGGTCAACCAGCGCTTCGCCGACGCCGTGGTCCACCACGCAGACCACGGAGCCACCGTGTGGGTGCAGGATTACCAACTCCAGCTCGTGCCGAGCATGCTCCGCCGGGCGCGCCCGGACCTGCGCATCGGCTTCTTCAACCACATCCCGTTCCCGCCGCCGGAGATCTTCGCCCAGTTGCCATGGCGCCAGGCCATCATCGAAGGCCTGCTCGGCGCCGACCTGGTGGGTTTCCAGCGCCCCAGCGACGCGGCAAACTTCATGCGCTCGGCACGCCGCTTTATTGGTGCAAGCGTCAAGCAGCAGCAAGTCCACGTCAAGGGAGCGGATGGGCAGATCACCCATATTGCCCGCGCACAGGCCTTCCCGATCTCCATCGCCGTGGATCAAATCAGCGAGCTCGCGGAGCGCCCGGACATCATCGAACGTTCCCGGCAGATCCGCCAGGACCTCGGTAACCCCAAAACCATCCTCCTGGGCGTGGACCGCCTCGACTACACCAAGGGCATCCCCCACCGCCTGAAGGCCTTTGAGGAACTCCTCAAAGAGGGACGGCTCACGGTGGAGGACGCCACACTGATCCAGGTTGCGAGCCCCAGCCGCGAGCGCGTGCGGCAGTACCGGCTCCTGCGGGAAGAGATTGAAGGCACCGTAGGCCACATCAACGGCAGCTTCGACACCATGCAGAACACCGCCGTCCGCTACCTCCACCACAGCTACCCGGTCGAGGAAATGGTCGCGCTGTACCTCGCGGCCGACGTCATGCTGGTGACGGCATTGCGTGACGGCATGAACCTCGTGGCCAAAGAATATGTCACAGCCCGGACCAACAACACGGGCGCCTTGGTCCTCAGTGAATTCACCGGCGCGGCCGATCAACTCAAGCAAGCCCTCCTCATGAATCCGCACGACATCGACGGACTGAAGAACACCATCATGAGGGCCGTGAACCTGCCCCCGAATGAATCACGCCGCCGGATGAAGTCCATGCGCAAGCAAATCCTCGACCACGACGTCGATCATTGGTCGGCCGAATTCCTCTCGGCCCTGGCAGAAACCGTGGTGCGCGATGACTCCTGAGACAGCAGCCACTCCCCGCTGAGCCTGACGCCCGAACTGCTCGACGCCGTCCGCAGGATCGCGCGAACCGACCACCTTTTGGTGGCGATGGACTTTGACGGCACCATCTCCCCGATCGTGGACCACGCCGACGCCGCGCGGCCGCTCCAGCGCTCAGCCACTGCTTTCGCTGAACTCGCCAAACTCCCGAGGACGACAACGGCGCTCATCTCCGGGCGGGCACTGGCCAGCCTGCGGGCGGTCGCCTCCCCTCCCGAGGCAACGCTGCTGATCGGCAGCCATGGCGCGGAGGCCTGGATGGGCCCGGTTCGGCGGAACTCCAACTGGACGACGCCCAAAGGGAGCTCCTTGCCGAAGTCCGCGAGGTCCTGGCCGGAATCTCGCAGGAAGCTCCGGGGACGGTCCTCGAAGACAAGCCTGCCGGCGTCGTACTCCATACGCGCCGAGCCGACGATGACGTAGCGGAGGACGCCGTCGCCGCTGCGCGCGCGGTCCTTGAAGGTCGCCCGGGAGTGTTCCTCAAGAACGGCAAACGTGTCCTCGAGACCTCGGTGGTGCATTCCTCCAAGGGCGAGGCGGTCGAGTTCCTGCGCCATGCAACCTCTGCTACGGGGATCCTTTTCGCGGGCGACGATGTGACGGACGAGGACGCGATCGCCAGACTCGGCGCCGGGGATGTCGGGGTGAAAGTCGGGCTGGATTTCACCCAGGCCGAGTTCCGCGTCGAGGCCCCTGTCCACGTCGCCGAGCTCCTGGAAGCGGTCCTTCGCGAACGTCGCCGCGAGGTCTCGGAAGACTCATCTCACATGTGACGTTCGTAACATTTAGGCGAATAACCCGGGCTGCTGCCATACTCTTGGTTGTGATGTGGCGCACAACTACCGTGCGGCGTCACTCAGTCTCCCTTGCCCGGGCCCAGCCCAGGGCTGGGAGTCCAACTGAATAAACATGAACCATTCACAACGGATCGTCCGGCACGTACCTGCCGGTGAAGGGATTGATAACTGTGGCAACAGTTACTTTTGATAACGCTACGCGTCTGTACCCGGGCACAGATAAGCCCGCCGTCGATAAGCTCAACATCGACATCGCCGACGGCGAATTCCTGGTCCTCGTTGGACCCTCCGGTTGCGGTAAGTCCACCTCCCTGCGCATGCTCGCAGGCCTCGAGGATGTGAACTCCGGCCGCATTCTGATCGGCGACCGCGACGTCACGGACGTCCCGCCGAAAGACCGCGACATCGCAATGGTCTTCCAGAACTACGCTCTGTACCCGCACATGACCGTTGCGGACAACATGGGCTTCGCACTCAAGATCGCCGGCGTTTCCAAGGAAGAGCGTGCCGAGCGTGTCCGCGAAGCAGCCAAGCTTCTTGACCTTGAGCAGTACCTGGACCGCAAGCCGAAGGCCCTCTCCGGTGGCCAGCGTCAGCGTGTTGCCATGGGCCGCGCAATCGTCCGTAACCCGCAGGTCTTCCTCATGGATGAGCCGCTTTCCAACTTGGACGCCAAGCTCCGCGTGCAGACCCGCACGCAGATCGCATCCCTGACCCGCCGACTCGGCGTCACCACCGTCTACGTGACCCACGACCAGGTCGAGGCCATGACCATGGGTGACCGCGTTGCCGTCCTCAAGGACGGACTGCTGCAGCAGGTAGACACCCGCGCAACCTGTACGACCGCCCGAAGAACGTCTTCGTTGCCGGATTCATCGGTTCCCCCGCAATGAACCTGCTGGAACTGCCGGTCGTCGACGGCGGCGTCCAGTTCGGTGGCACGGTTTACCCGGTACCGCACGATGTCCTCGAAGAGGCACACGGCAAGACCGTCACGCTCGGTTCCCGTCCGGAAGACCTCGAGACCGTTGGCGCCGGCGAGGGCCTCGAAGTTGAGGTCGACGTCGTCGAAGAGCTCGGCGCCGATGCCTACGTCTACGGCCACACCACGCTTGACGGCAAGAGCCACGACATCGTGGCCCGCGTCGACGGCCGCCGTCCCCCGATGAAGGGCGAGTCCATCTTCGTCCGTCCGCAGTCGGGCCACGTGCACTTGTTCGACACCAAGTCGGGCCTGCGCCTGGGCGACTGACACCCACACCGCATTACCGACGGCGGCCCTTCCGAGTGGACGGGCCGCCGTCGTCGTTAACAACAGCCTCCATACGGAAGAATTGACCCATGACCGAGCAAAGCGGTGCCAAGTGGCATGACGAACCCACCGACTACGCGCAGATCGGCAAACTCCCGCGCACCGAGGCTGCGAGCGCCAATGACGCGGCACCGCCGGCAAGTGTCATCGGATCCCTCAACATCACCGCAGCGGCGGCGGATCCCGAGCTCCTGGACCTCCCCTGGCACATCGCACTCGAAGACTGGCCCGCGGCGAATCTGGCCGCCCTGCCCCGCGGCATCTCCCGGCACATCGTGCGTTTTGCGCACCTGGCCGGCTCCGTCATCGCCATCAAGGAAACGTCCGAGCACGTTGCCCGGCACGAATACCACATGCTCCGCAAGCTGGCACGGATGGATGTGCCTTGCGTCGAGCCGGTCGCGGTCATCACCGGCCGCACCACCGTTGACGGCAAGCCACTGAACCCGGTGCTGGTCACCCGGCACCTCAAGTTCTCCATGCCGTACCGTGCGCTCTTCTCACAGATGCTTCGCCGGGACACCCTGACACGGCTTATCGACGCCCAAGCGCTGCTGCTGGTGCGCCTGCACCTGATCGGCTTTTATTGGGGCGACGTTTCCCTCTCCAACACCTTGTTCCGACGCGACGCCGGGGCGTTCGCCGCGTACTTGGTGGACGCCGAGACCGGCGAGCTGTACCCGGATCTGTCGGTGGGCCAGCGCGAGTACGATCTGGAGATTGCCCGCGTCAACATCGCCGGGGAACTCATGGACTTGCTCGAAGGCGGGCTGATCGAGGAGAAGGTGGACCCGGTAGCGACGTCGGAGCTCATCATGGACTCGTACCGGCGGCTATGGGCCGAACTCACCGAAAAGGAATCGTTCGAGCTCGGCGAACGCTGGCGCGTGGGCGCGCGCATCCGCCGCCTCAACGAACTCGGCTTCGACGTCGAGGAATACGCCATCAAGACCACCGCGGACGGATCCACCATCCAGCTTCAGCCCAAGGTGGTCGACGCCGGCCACCACCAGCGGCGGCTGCTCCGCCTCGCTGGCCTGGATGCCCAGGAGAACCAGGCCCGCCGGCTGCTCAATGACATGGATTCATTCCGGGCGGACAACAACCCGGACATGGACGAAGAAATCAGTGCCCACACCTGGGTCAGCCAGATCTTCGAGCCGATCGTCCGTTCCATCCCGCGCGACCTCGCAGGCAAGCTTGAGCCGGCAGAAGTGGTCCACGAAGTCCTCGAACACCGCTGGTACATGAGCCAGAAGCAGGACAGCCACATCCCCTTGGCGGAAGCCGTGCAGTCTTATCTGGACACCATCCTGCGCCACCGGCGTGACGAGGCTGCCATCATGCTCAATCCGGACACGGCGATGCTCAAGATCCTGGAAGCCGAAACCGAGGAATCCCGGTACGACGAGGACGAATACCCGGATTCCGACGACTAACGCAGGGGTTTAGGGCTCCAGCGTCTCCGCGAGTCCCTTGAGCACGGGTTCACGCCCGAGCTCGATATGGGAGTACGCCAGGGTGTAGGCGAGCTCGGCCTTGCCGCCGAGGATGGCGTTGCACAGTTCCATGTGCTCATCGCGCTGGAGTTCGTTGCTGCGGTTGTGGGCGAGCCCGAAGATCCAGCGCATGCGGCCGAACAACGGCTTGACCGACTCGATGAGCAGCCGGTTGCCGGACAGCCGGACAATTTCGGCGTGGAACGCCGCACTGAGGCGCACGACGTCGTCGGTCCGGTCGTCGTCGATCGCTTGCCTCGTGTCGTCGAGGAGTTCCTGCAAACGGCCTCCCGGTTCGCCCGCGGCGACCCGGATGGCCGCCATGCGGGCGGCGAACGTTTCCAGGCACAACCGCACGTCGAAGAGTTCATTGACGTCGGTGAGCGTCAATTGCCGCACCACGGCGCCCGGCGGGGGAAGGTTTCCACGAAGCCATCCTGCTCGAGGCGTTGGATGGCCTCCCGCACGGGGATTCGTGAAACGTTGTAGAGCTCGGAGAGCTCCCGTTCACGCAGCCGCGCGCCCTGTTCGTATCTCCCCGCCACGATTCCCTCAAGGACCAGCTGGTAGACCTGTTCGGCCCGGGCTTCGTCGTCGCGGCCAGTCAGCGTTTCGGGCATCGGCGTCGGCCACCCTTCCCTTCCCGTCGTCTTACGTTCCACCCGAGCATACACGGGAGGAAACAGAGCTGTTTGGTATTCCAGATAGTGCAATATTTGTGATTTACATCCCATCGAACCTGCTCTAGTCTATTTTTGGTATACAAAAAGTCCGGAGCCTACTCCTTGGATCATGAATCGAGCACCCCCGTTGACCCAGCTACAGTCCACCGCCGAAGCTACGGCTGAGAGTCCATCCCCCAGTACGCCCCCAAGCAGACCCACTGCCGAGGCGCGGTCGCTCCTGGCGACGGCCTGGCTGCGGATCCGCCGGAGCAAGATTGCCCTGTTGAGCCTCTGCGTGGTGGTGGCCATCATGTTGTTCGCCATCCTCGGCCCGCTGCTCAGTGCCATGTCCGGCAACGATCCCTTCACGTCCAACACCAGCCCCGATGTCCTGGACGACCTCCAGACTCCCGGGTTGCCGCTCCCCGGATACATGTACCCTTCGGCCGGCCACTGGCTGGGCGTGGAACCCGGACTGGGCCGTGACCTGTTTGCCCGCCTCGCCTATGGGGGCCAGGTTTCCCTCACCATTGCCCTGCTGTCCACTGCGGTCTCGGTGGTCCTGGGAACCGTGATCGGTGCGGCCGCGGGCTACTTCGGGGGCAAAACGGACGCCATCATCAGCCGGATCATGGATCTCTTCCTCGCTTTTCCGCACCTCCTGCTGGTCCTTTCACTGACCCCCATCCTGCAGTCACGGCTGCGGGACACCGCGCTGGGCCAGGGCAGCTTCCTGCCCATGGCTTCGCTCGTCATCATCCTGGGCTTCTTCGGCTGGGCATACCTCGCCCGTATTGTCCGCGGCCAAGTACTGAGCCTCCGCGAGCGCGAGTTCGTCGAGGCCGCGCGGTCCTTCGGCGCCTCGCACCTGAGCGTGTTGTTCCGGCAGATCATTCCCAACGTCATGGGAGTCGTACTGGTCTACGCCACCATGCTCATCCCCACGAACATCTCCGCAGAAGCGGCACTGTCCTTCCTCGGCGTCGGCGTCAAGGACCCCACGCCGTCGTGGGGCCAGATGCTCAACGCCGCCCAATCCGGCAACTGGTACCTCAGCGATCCCTGGTTCCTGGCAGTCCCGGCGCCATGCTCATCGTCACGGTCCTGGCGTTCAACCTGCTCGGCGACGCCGTGCGGGATGCCCTGGACCCCAAGGCATCCCGCCACTAATCCCCCTTCAAATCCGTTCCACCCACCCAAATGAGGAGCACAATGAATACCCCCACCAGAGCGCTGGCCCTTGCCGTGCTGATCGCCACCGCCGCCACAGGCTGCGCGGCGGGACAGAACCAGCCCGGAACTGCCGCCTCCGGCGCTTCCAGCACCGAGCAGGCTCCCGAAGTGGTCAAGTCCGGTTTCACCACCAAGGGCGGCAACATCAACGTCCTGATGTCCTCGGACTTCCAAACCCTGGACCCGGGCAACAGCAACTACGTCCAGACGGCCAACGTCGGCCAGCTGTACTACAGGAACCTCACCATGGCGAAGGAGACGGCCGGACAGCCGCCCACCATCGTTCCGGACCTCGCCACGGACACGGGCCAGGTGTCCAAAGACGGACTCACCTGGACATTCACCCTCCAGAAGGGCGTCAAGTTCGAAGACGGCCGCCCCATCACCTCCGCCGACGTCAAGTACGGCATCGAACGCACCTTCGCCCAGGACGTCTACACCCAGGCCCCGCAGGAGCTCAACGCAGCGCTCGACGCCGGCGGCTACAAGGGGCCGTACAAGGATCCTTCCGCTGACCTCAAGGCCGTGGAAACTCCGGACGAGCGCACCGTCGTCTTCCACTTGAAGAAGCCATTCGCCGAATTCCCGGCGCTGGCCTCCCGTTCCAACACTTCGCCTGTCCCGAAGGACAAGGACACCAAGCTGGACTACACCAACCACCCGGTGTCTACAGGCCCGTACATGGTTGATTCGTACAGTCGCGGAAAGTCGCTCAAACTGGTCCGCAACCCGAACTGGGATCCGTCCACCGACCCCAACCGCACGGCACTTCCGGACACCTTCAGCTTCACGCTCTCCACTTCGCAGGCCACCATCAGCCAGCAGCTCCTGGCCAACTCCGATCCCAATGCCCTCACGTTGGACTCCAACGGTGCACTGCAGACCTCGGATTCCGCCAAGCTCGCTGATGCCCAAGTCAAGGACCGCGTTGCATCGGGACTGCTCGGCTGCAACGACGTCCTCAGCCTCAACACCGAGAAGATCTCCGATCCCGATGTCCGCAAGGCAATCGCCCTGGCCTTGGACCGTCAGTCCATCCTGGTCCAGTACGGCGGACGTCGCTTCGGCGAACTCACCCAGACCCCGCTCAACGCCAAGATGCGCGGCTACGTAGCCCAGGACCTGGAGATCGACCCCACCGGCAAGCCCAAGCTGGAGGAAGCCAAGAAGCTCCTCGAAGGCAAGAACTACCCAAGACCCTCACCTACGGGTACGCCAACAACCGCGACGCCTACAAGAACACGGGCACCGTGATCCAGCAGAACCTCAAGGCCCTGGGCATCGACGTCCAGCTCGTGCCGATCCCGGCCCCGAACTACTACTCCGTCCTGGCCAGTGACCAGCTGCCGGACATTGCGCGCTCGGGCTGGTGCGGCGGCGCCGACCCCGCGTCGGTGCGTACGTCCGCCGATCCCATCCTCGGACCGAACAACGACGGCACCAGCTACGGCTTCTCCAACACGTCGCGCTACTTCGATCCGCAGATTTCGAAAGCCATGTTCGAGCTCCGGAACACTTCCGGGACCTCGGAGGAACTCGGCAAGAAATGGTCTGAGGAGTTCGGCAAGGCCCTGAAGACCTACCCGATCATCCCGCTCGTCCGCAGCCACACCAACAGCGTGGTTGGCTCCAATATCCGCAACGCCCAAGTGGGCTACTTCTTCGGCGGCATCGACCTCTCGATCGTCGGCGTCGAGCACTAACCAGACCAAATACACACAACCGGGCCTGTTCACACCAATCAGGCCAGCCCAGAAGGGAGGCGGGCCGTCCGGCGACTACCGGACGGCCCGCAACCAGCACAATGATCAGATTCATCTTTCGCCGGACAGGCTCCCTGATCCTGCTTCTCGTCGCCGTCAGCTTCATCACCTTCACGCTGTTCCAGCTGGGTCCTGCCGATCCTGCGTCCGCCGCTTGCGGCCAGGAGTGCACTCCCGAACGCATCGCGGAAGCCCGCGTGGCCCTTGGCATGGACCACCCTTTCCTGGTCCAGTACATCGACTACATGCGCGGTCTGGTCTCGCCGCGGATGATCGGTGCTCCCGGAGCGGAATCGATCTGCCAGTGGCCATGCCTCGGCAAATCGTTCCAAACCAATGAAAACGTCTCGGACATCATCGCCCGCTCCTTGCCCTACACGCTCTCCATGGCGGTCGGCGCGCTGGTGCTCTGGACCGTTTCCGGCGTCGGGCTCGGTTTGCTCGCCGCCCTTCGCAAGGGATCCGCCACGGACAAGTTCATCGTCGGCGCAGCGTCCGTTGGAGTCTCGCTGCCCATCCCGTCACCGGGCTGTTCCTGTTGCTGGTTTTCGTCAACCAGCTGCATCTCCTGCCCTTCACGACGAACGAGATCAACAGCCCCTTCGGTCCGCATGGTCCGGGGGCCTGGGTACTCAACTACTTCCTGCCGTGGGTCGCCCTCGCGGTGCTTTTCAGCGCGGCGTATATCCGGGTCACCCGGACCAACATGATCGAAACCTTCAGCGACGACTTCATCCGCACGGCCCGTGCCAAGGGCCTGGCGCCCCGAACAGTGACGTTTAAACACGGTGTCCGGGCCGGGATCACTCCGGTGGTGACCATGCTTGGCATGGACATCGGACTTCTCCTCGGCGGCGCGGTCCTCACCGAGCAGATCTTCTCCGTCCCGGGACTCGGTTTCACGGCCGTCCGGGCTGCCATTTCCGGCGACCTCCCCGTCACCATGGCCATCACCATGCTGGCTGCCTTCTTCGTCATCGTCGCGAATGTCGTCGTCGACCTCGCCTACGCTGCCATCGATCCCCGAGTGAGGCTCCAATGACCCAGCTCCAGCCCAGTCCGGCCGGACAACCGGCCGCGCGAACCGCGCATCAGGCCGCGCGAACCGGCCATCAGGCCGCGGAAGCCACCGCGTTCCTCGACGTCCGGAACCTTTCGGTGAAGTTCCCCACCGACGACGGCCTTGTCTCGGCAGTCAACGGGATGGATTTCTCCTTGGAGCGCGGGCAGACCCTCGGCATCGTCGGGGAGTCAGGGTCCGGCAAGTCGGTCACCAGCCAGGCGCTCATGGGGCTCCTCAAGGGGACCTCAGCCCGGGTCACCGGCCAGGCGTTGTTCCAAGGCAAGGACCTTGTCACACTGCCCGAGTCCGGCATGCGGCAGCTTCGCGGCCGGAACATCGGCATGATCTTCCAGGATCCGCTCTCGGCCCTGCATCCCTTCTACACTGTGGGCCATCAGATCGCCGAGGCGTACCTCGTCCACAACAAGGCGAGCAAGAAGCAGGCCCGCGCGGCCGCCGTCGACATGCTCGGAAGGGTAGGCATTCCGAGTCCTGAGCAGCGCTACGACGAATACCCGCACCATTTCTCCGGAGGCATGCGCCAGCGCGCCATGATTGCCATGGCACTGATCTGCGAACCGGAACTGCTCATCGCGGACGAACCCACCACCGCGCTGGACGTCACCGTGCAGGCACAGATCCTGGACCTCATGTCCGAGCTCCAGCAGGAAACCAACTCGGCCCTGATCCTGATCACCCACGATCTTGGCGTGGTGGCCGAAGTGTGCGATTCCGTGCTGGTCATGTACGGCGGGCAATGCGTCGAATCGGGACCGGTGGACGAGATCTTCTACGACACGCGGCACCCCTACACTCTTGGCCTGCTCAAATCGATGCCCACGCTGAGCAGTAGCTCGGGCAGGCTCAACCCCATTCCGGGCCAGCCGCCGTCGCTCCTTGACCTCCCGAGAGGCTGCCTTTTCAGCGCCAGGTGCGAGTACGCGGCCCTTGCCGGCGACGGCGTATGCGCGAGCCAGCGCCCGGAGCTCGTGGTCGAAGACGGCCACGGAAAGCGCTGCCACTTGAGCGGCCCCCAGATCGTCACTATTCGGAATACGCGTTAGGACCCGCCATGGACACGCAGGCAATTCTCCAGGTGGAGAACATCCAGAAGCATTTCCCCATCAAAGGCGGTCTGTTCTCCCCCAAGGGATCCAAGACCGTCAAAGCCGTCGACGGCGTCTCCTTCAGCCTCGCGCGCGGCCACACGTTGGGACTCGTGGGTGAGTCCGGCTGCGGCAAGTCCACCACCGGGCGCATGATCGCGCGGCTCATGGATCCCACCGGCGGGAGGATCCTGATCGACGGCGTGGACATCAGCCAGCTGGCGGGCCGCGATCTGTACAACTTCCGCCGCAAGGTCCAGATGATCTTCCAGGACCCCTTCGCCTCGCTCAATCCACGGCAAACCGTGGGCACCGCCATCGCCGCACCGATGCTGGCGCGAAAGATCAACCCGGCCGGCGGCCTCAAGAACCGGGTGAAGGAACTCCTCGAGCAGGTGGGCCTCAAACCGGAGCACTACAACCGTTTCCCGCACGAGTTCTCCGGCGGCCAGCGCCAACGGGTGGGCATCGCGCGCGCCATCTCGCTGAACCCCTCCGTGATTGTGTGCGACGAACCCGTATCCGCCCTCGATGTCTCGGTGCAAGCACAGGTGGTCAACTTGCTCCAGGAGATCCAGCGGGACACCGGAGTGGCATACATCTTCATCGCGCACGATCTTTCCGTGGTCCGCCATATCTCGCATGGGGTGGCGGTGATGTACCTCGGCAAAATCGTGGAGCAAGGAAGCCGGGAGGAGTTATTCCGGGAGCCCCGGCATCCCTATACGCAGGCTCTCCTGTCCGCCGTGCCCCTGCCGGATCCCGGGCAGCCCGCCAGCAGCAAAAGATCCGGCTCCGCGGAGATCTCCCGTCGCCGGCAAACCCACCCAGCGGCTGCGTCTTCCGCACCCGGTGTCCGTTGTTCGGCACCTTGGGCGCGGAACAGCAGCAACGCTGCATCAGCGAAATCCCCCGACCCGCCAGCGCGACTGCCCCGGCCTGCCACCACGCAGGTCTGGAATCCGCAGCCCTCGCTGGTGTGCAATAGATCCAACATCAAAGGAGCAATACATTGAACACCCTGATTCGTGCCGTCCGTCCTTGGGGACAAGCATTGAGCGACGTCCTCGTCACGGACGGCAAGATCACCGGCGTCGAACCCCATGACCCTGCACGCGCTGCGGCGACTGGCGACACCACCGTCGTCGAGGGCCGCGGCCGTCTTCTCGTGCCGTCGTTCTCGGACGTCCATGTGCACCTGGACTCGACCCGCATCGGACTGCCGTTCCGCGAACACACCGGCGGCCCCGGCGTCTGGACCATGATGATGAACGACCGGAAGAACTGGCGCAACGCCGAGGTTCCGCTGCAGGAACGGGTCAACAACACCCTCGGCCGGATGATCGCCCGCGGCACCACGCGTGTGCGCTCCTATGCCCAGATCGACGTCGATTGCCGCCTTGAGCGTTTCGACGCCGTGATGGCCGCCAAGGAGCAGTTCAAAGGGCAGGCCGACGTCGACATCATCGCGTTCCCCCAGGCGGGCCTTCTCCTCGAGGACGGCACTGTCCCCCTCATGGACCAGGCACTCAAGGCCGGCGCAAATGTCATGGGCGGCATCGACCCGTGCAGCCTGGACCGCGACCCGGCCCGGCATCTGGACATCGTCTTCGGACTGGCCGAAAAGTACCAGGTCCCCATTGATATCCACCTCCACGAGCCCGGCGAACTCGGCGTCTTCAGCACGGACCTCGTGATCGAGCGCACCCGCGCCCTGGGGATGCAGGGCAAGGTCACCATGTCCCACGCATACCAGCTGGGCAGCGTCTCCGAGGCCACCACGCGCCGCCTCATCGACGAGTTCGCCGAACTGGACATCTCCATGGCGTCGGTGGCGCCGGGCTCCGCCGGTGTGGCCGCCCAGCTGCCCATCCCGCTGCTCGCCGAAGCCGGCGTACGCATGGGCCTGGGCGAGGACGGCCAGCGCGACTACTGGTCCCCTATGGCAACACGGACATGCTCGACCGCACCTGGCAGCTCGCTTTCACCCACGGCTTCCGCAAGGACGAACTCATCGAGCACTGCCTCGCGATCGCCACCGTAGGCGGCGCCAGCATCCTCGACCCGTCCGCCACTCGCCTGAAGGGCACGGCACACCGCCCGGGCGTCGAGGTCGGCGATCCTGCCGAACTCCTGCTGCTCGACGGCGAAACGGTCGCCTCCGCGGTGATGGACCGCGGCACCGACCGGACGGTCATCCACCGCGGCAAGGTCGTGGCGGATCAGCTCGAGCTGGTCTAAGCCCGCACAAAAAAGTGGCCGATCCCTCGTGCGAGGGACCGGCCACATTTTTGGTTTTAGCGCCCGACGGCGGCGGGCTCGCCACGATGTTCCGTCTCGACGGCTTCCACCGACACCGCCGGCCCGCGCACCGCGAGGAAACCGGCCACCGCGAGAAGCACCGCTTCCGCGGCCAGGGCCCAGAAGGGAACGTCCCAGCCGCCGGACCACTCATGGAGGAATCCCGCCCCCAACGGCCCCAGGGACGCCAACGCGAAGCCCAAGCCCTGGCTCATGGCGGACAGGCTGCCGGCGCTCTGTGGTCCGGTTGAGCGGATGACAACCAACGCCATTCCCAGCCCGAAGCCGGCACTCTGGACGATCCCCAACACGCCGACCATGAGGAACTGCAAAGCCACGGGCGCGGTCAAGACCCCTATCAAAGCCGCGGCGACGAGCAATCCCAGGCCTGGAGCCATGACCTTCAGAACCGCGCGACGCCCCGCGAGGACGGGAGCCAGCAGGCTCGCGGGCAGCCCTGCGACACTGAACCATGCCAAGAGACCTGCTGCGTCGGCCACGGTCTGCCCCTTCGACACCAAGAACACCGCGAGCCACGAGGTGATCGCGAAATACAGCATGGCTTGCAGCCCGAAGAACGCGGTCACGGCCCAGGCCGTCCGCTGCTTCCGCAACGGAATGGTGCCGGTTTCCCCCGTTGCGCCACCCGCCGTCGTCGTCTTCTGTAAACCAGCGCCCGACGTCGGTCCGCCGGTTTCGGTCTCGCCGGTCCCGTCGGGACTCCCGCCGGTTGACCGGTGCGGTGGATCAACGCGGCCCCAGCAGGCGGGGACGGCCCAGACGGCCAGCGCCCAGGCGAGGCTTCCCCCGAGCGCTTGCTGCAGCGGCTGGACGAGCCCCGCGCCGAGCGCCGCGCCCAGCCCGAAGCCCATGGTGCACAGCCCCGTCCACCAGCCGGTACCGCGGTTTGCCTTGACGATCTGCGGCACGAGCACGCTGGCGGTCATGATGGATGCCCCTGCCAGGAACGTTCCGGGCAGCAACAGTCCGGGCACGAATACGCGGAGGATCAGCGCCGCGGCAAGCACCAGGAGCGCCGCTGCCACAGCCCTTCCGCTGCCCAGGCGACGGGCCAGCCACGGACCGCAAGGGCCGAGACGCCGAAGGCAAGTACAGGCAAGGCGCCAAGCAGCGGCAGCAGATGCGCGTCGAGTCCAAAGCCTGCCTGCAGCTGACCCATGGTGCCGGCGATCGTCGTAATGGCCGGACGGAGGTTGATGGAGACAAGTGCCAGTGCAACGAGTATCCAGGCAGTCCGTCGAGCGGCGTACGCGGAAGTACCGCGGCGCGGCGGCTGTGCTTGTTCCATTGGTTGCCTCCCTGGAATCCTAATTTGGTATACCAAATAAGATTAGGGGCATTGCATGGCAAAGTAAACTGCCGCTAAAGGGGCAGCTGAGTGTGACGCTGGACCCTGACGATTAGATTTGGAATACCAGAGCTTTAGATAGCCTTGCCGGGGTTGAAGATTCCGGCCGGGTCGAAAAGTTCTTTGATGCGATGCTGCAACTCCCGGATGGGCTCAGGCTGCTCAAGTCCGAGCCAACGCAGCTTGTACTGCCCCACCCCGTGCTCGCCGGTGATGGTCCCGCCCATCGCCAGCGCGGCGTCAATCGAGTCGTCCAGGGCCTGGTTGAGGCGGGACATGGCATCGGCGTCCACTTCCCTGTCCACGCGGTCCACCCAGAAGGTGGGGTGCAGGTTGCCGTCGCCGGCATGGGCCACCACCTTGAGCTGGACCTCGTGGGTAACGGCCATGGCCTCGAGCGCGGCCACGTAGTCGACAAGCCGCGACCTCGGAACAGCGACGTCCTCGCCAACCCGGAATTCGTTGTCCACTTCGTCGCCTCGACTCGAGCGCCTCATCTCGATGAGGCGCTCCGCTTCGGCATTGGACTCCGCCGTCACCGCGGCGCCGCCGGCGGCGAGCACTTCCCGTACCAAAGCTGCTTCCGCTGCCGCTCCAAAGCCGTCAGTCTGGATCAACAGCAGCGCCTGTCCGCGTTCTCCGAGGTCCGAGCCGTACAGTTCGTCGAGCTGGGCCAGCGTTCCGGCGTCGAGCATTTCCATGATGGCGGGCTGACGCGGGTCCTTCCGACCGCCAGGACACCCGCTGCGGCACCGCGGAAGTCCGGATAGAAGGCGGCAACTGTCTGTACCTCGCGCGGCAGGTAGCGCAGGCGCACCGTCACACCCACCACGATCCCCAGGGTGCCCTCGGAGCCCACAAACAGCGCTGTGAGATCGTACCCGGCCACACCCTTGAAGGTCTGGTGACCTGTGTGGATAAGCGAGCCATCGGCCAGGACGACGTCGAGCGCCAGCACCGAGTCCCTCGTCACGCCGTACTTGGCGCAACGCAAGCCGCCTGCGTTCGTGGCCACATTGCCGCCGATCGTGGACATTTTGTAGCTCGCTGGGTCCGGCGCGTACATCAGGCCGTGTTCGGACGCGGCGGCATTCAGGTCAGCGTTCACCACGCCAGGTTCGACGACGGCGGTCTCATCGTCCGCGTTGAGCTGCAGGATGCGGTTCATGCGTTCCAAGCTGAGGACGATGCACCCCTGGCTGGCGTGGGCGCGCCGGAAACCCGGTGCCGGCGCCGCGGGCCACGATCGGAACTCCGTGCCGGGCGCAACTGCGCACCACATGCTGCACGTCTTCGACGGATTCGGCGAACACCACAGCCAAGGCAGCTGCAAGTCCAGGACAGGTCCCAGGTCTGCGGCATAGGTGGTGCGTGTCTGTTCGTCGACGGCGACTTGCCCCGGAGCGAGGGCGGCCCCTAGATCATCGATGAACGCGCCCGGGCTTTCGCTTTGCTGGGTTTCACCCGCGGGTGGAAGCCGGCGGCCATAACGATCTCCAACCTGGCCTTGTCCTGCGGATAAGGCCGGCTGGCACCGGTGTATTCAAATCCGTGCCGCTCGTAGAACGCCTTCGCTCGGGCGTTGTCCTCGTGGACGCCCAGTTCGATCACGCCTGCTCCGAGCTCGGCGCCTGCTATGGCGCAAGCCTCATCAAGCAACTGGTCGGCCAGGCCCAGGCCACGGTGTTCGGGTGCGACGTAGACGCTGATCAGCATGGCTTGTAGAGCCCGGGAAGGATCCTGCGGCTGCTTGATGACCACGCGCATAAGTCCGCTGATCGGGCTACCGTCCGTGCCGTCGTCCGCTATCAGGGTGATACTCGAGTCGCCCGACATCGTGGCTGCTCGCTCTTGCCATTGAGTGTCAGTCTGGCGCCGGGCGGCCGCGAGGCTCTCCACGTAGGCCATCGGGGGTCCGACAGCATCTCCAACCGGACGTCGCGAAGCAATTCCCAGTCAGTCGCTTGGAGGCGACGGATTCTATTCACTTGCGCCGCCCATGAACCGGACATAGCGCTCAAGAACTCCAGGCCAGTCAGCCGCGTAGTCTGCACGGGTCTGCGCGGGGTGTTCGGCACCTTCCCAGCCGTCGTGGACCAGACGAACCTCCGTTCCTCCGTCAACAGCACGGAAGGCCAGACGAAGTTCGGTGGACCACATCGCGGTACTGCCTGGATACCAGCTCGCATGGAAGGACAACGGCGGCTGCCAGTCGTCGATGGTCCCCCATATCGAGGTTCGGCCGTCGTCGGCCGTCTCCAGGATCAAATTCTCCTCGAACTCAACGTGCGAGCCCGCCCCGTAGACGCTGTGGTCCTCCATCGGCCACCAGAGATGCGGGTGGTCGGTGAAGCCCATGAAAGCATGCGCCACAGGCGAAGGCACGACGACGGTGCACACCACGGGGTCCAGCTCACCGGATTGCTCCGGCTGGGGTTCGGAGTCCGGCGCGAGGTGACTAAAGAGGCTCTCCATGTGCACCAACTTTACCGCCCAGCGGCACCCCCGATTCCGGATCCAGCGCGCTCGCCCTGACGCCGGCTCACCTGTGCCGGTCCCGACCGGACGCTCGCTCACTTATACCGGCTCCCGGCAGGACGCCCGCTCACATATACCGGCTCCCGGCAGGACGCCCGCTCACATGTGGCGGCTCCTGGCGGACGCCCGCTCACATATACCGGCTCCCGGCAGGACGCCCGCTCACATATACCGGCTCCCGGCGGGACGCCCGCTCACTTATGGCGGCTCCCGGCAGGACGCCCGCTCACATATACCGGCTCCCGGCGGACGCCCGCTCACTATGGCGGCGGGCGTCGGTCGTGGAACCTGGATAGGTGAGCCGGGGTTTGGGATTTCCCTGCCATATCCGAGCCGGGGTCTGCCAAAATGGCCCTATATCTGAGCGGGGGTCCGGGGAAACCGGGCCATAGGTGAGCGGGGGTTGGCTCGTGTGTCGTGTGTTGGGGTGTGTTAAGTGGGTCAGGCCCCGACACGGTGTGTCGGGGCCTGGCCGGTGAATGGTTGTCCGGCGGTGTCCTACTCTCCCACACCCTCCCGGGTGCAGTACCATCGGCGCTGTGGGTCTTAGCTTCCGGGTTCGGAATGGGACCGGGCGTTTCCCCCACGCTATGACCGCCGTAACCCTGTTACCCGTCCCCGCGCACACGTGGGTGCGGGTGGGAAGATACGTGGTTACAACTTGTCCGGACCCGGTGAAGGGTTCGGTGGTGTTGTTATGTAGTTGTGGTTTGTTCCTGAACGGGTTGTTGTTCGGGAACCACATAGTGGACGCAAGCAGTGATCGTGTTTGTGTGGTGTAAGTTGTCGGCCTATTAGTACCGGTCAGCTTCAACAGTCTTTAGTCCTGTCTTCCACATCCGGCCTATCAACCCAGTGGTCTGGCTGGGGGCCTCTCACACACGAGGTGTATGGAAATCTCATCTTGAAGCGAGCTTCCCGCTTAGATGCTTTCAGCGGTTATCCCATCCGAACGTAGCTAATCAGCGGTGCACTTGGCAGTACAACTGACACACCAGAGGTTCGTCCGTCCCGGTCCTCTCGTACTAAGGACAGCCCTTCTCAAATTTCCTGCGCGCGCAGCGGATAGGGACCGAACTGTCTCACGACGTTCTAAACCCAGCTCGCGTACCGCTTTAATGGGCGAACAGCCCAACCCTTGGGACCTACTCCAGCCCCAGGATGCGACGAGCCGACATCGAGGTGCCAAACCATGCCGTCGATATGGACTCTTGGGCAAGATCAGCCTGTTATCCCCGAGGTACCTTTTATCCGTTGAGCGACGGCCATTCCACAATGTACCGCCGGATCACTAGTCCCGACTTTCGTCCCTGCTTGAGATGTCTCTCTCACAGTCAAGCTCCCTTGTGCACTTACACTCGACACCTGATTGCCAACCAGGCTGAGGGAACCTTTGGGCGCCTCCGTTACTTTTTAGGAGGCAACCGCCCCAGTTAAACTACCCATCAGGCACTGTCCCTGACCCGGATCACGGGCCGAAGTTAGATGTCCAAAGTGACCAGAGTGGTATTTCAACGATGACTCCACCCCCACTGGCGTGAGGGCTTCAACGTCTCCCACCTATCCTACACAAGCCACTCCGAACACCAATACCAAACTATAGTAAAGGTCTCGGGGTCTTTCCGTCCTGCTGCGCGTAACGAGCATCTTTACTCGTACTGCAATTTCGCCGAGTTTATGGTTGAGACAGCGGGGAAGTCGTTACTCCATTCGTGCAGGTCGGAACTTACCCGACAAGGAATTTCGCTACCTTAGGATGGTTATAGTTACCACCGCCGTTTACTGGGGCTTAAATTCTCAGCTTCGCCTTGCGGCTAACCGGTCCTCTTAACCTTCCAGCACCGGGCAGGAGTCAGTCCGTATACATCGTCTTGCGACTTCGCACGGACCTGTGTTTTTAGTAAACAGTCGCTTCCCCCTGGTCTCTGCGGCCCCGATCCCCTCCCACCAGCAAGTGGTGTTCAAGGTTGGGGCCCCCTTCTCCCGAAGTTACGGGGCATTTTGCCGAGTTCCTTAACCATAATTCTCTCGATCGCCTTGGTATTCTCTACCTGATCACCTGTGTCGGTTTGGGGTACGGGCGGCTTGAACCTCGCGCCGATGCTTTTCTAGGCAGCATAGGATCACCGGATCCCCCGGAACGGGGGTCCTATCAGATCTCAGGAACGTCATCAAAGACACAGCGACGGATTTGCCTATCGCTGACCCTACATCCTTAGACCGGGGCAACCATCGCCCGGCCCGGCTACCTTCCTGCGTCACACCTGTTAATACGCTTACCTCCCGGGATCAGGTCCCGCGCTCGGCCAAAACCCGCACACCACAAGGGTGATTGGGCAGGCTCCGGGCGGTTAGTATCCCCCGCTTGGCATGGGCGGTCCTTCGCCGGTACGGGAATATCAACCCGTTGTCCATCGACTACGCCTGTCGGCCTCGCCTTAGGTCCCGACTTACCCAGGGCAGATTAGCTTGACCCTGGAACCCTTGATCATTCGGCGGACGGGTTTCTCACCCGTCTTTCGCTACTCATGCCTGCATTCTCACTCGTGTAGGCTCCACCGCTGGTTTACACCGCGACTTCACCGCCCACACGACGCTCCCCTACCACTCCAGACGACTGAACCACGAAGGCTTGTCTACTATCTGAAATCCACAACTTCGGCGGTGTACTTGAGCCCCGCTACATTGTCGGCGCGGAATCACTTGACCAGTGAGCTATTACGCACTCTTTCAAGGATGGCTGCTTCTAAGCCAACCTCCTGGTTGTCTTCGCAACTCCACATCCTTTCCCACTTAGCACACGCTTAGGGGCCTTAGTTGGTGGTCTGGGCTGTTTCCCTCTCGACTATGAAGCTTATCCCCCACAGTCTCACTGCTGCGCTCTCACTTACCGGCATTCGGAGTTTGGCTGACGTCAGTAACCTTGTAGGGCCCATCGGCCATCCAGTAGCTCTACCTCCGGCAAGAAACACGCAACGCTGCACCTAAATGCATTTCGGGGAGAACCAGCTATCACGGAGTTTGATTGGCCTTTCACCCCTACCCACAGCTCATCCCCTCCATTTTCAACTGAAGTGGGTTCGGTCCTCCACGACGTCTTACCGTCGCTTCAACCTGGCCATGGGTAGATCACTCCGCTTCGGGTCTAGATCACGCCACTACACTCGCCCTGTTCAGACTCGCTTTCGCTACGGCTACCCCACACGGGTTAACCTCGCGACGTAACACTAACTCGCAGGCTCATTCTTCAAAAGGCACGCCGTCACCAGAATCAGACTGGCTCCGACGGATTGTAAGCACACGGTTTCAGGTACTGTTTCACTCCCCTCCCGGGGTACTTTTCACCTTTCCCTCACGGTACTGGTCCGCTATCGGTCATTAGGAAGTATTTAGGCTTATCAGGTGGTCCTGACAGATTCACACGGGATTTCTCGGGCCCCGTGCTACTTGGGATCCTCTCCAGGCGGCACACAACATTACGGTTACGGGGCTAACACCCTCTCCGGCCGGCCTTTCAAGACCGTTCACCTATGTCCATGCTCTCACCCCACCGGTCCGGCAGAACCAGTACGGAAAGTCCCACAACCCCGCCCATGCAACGCCCGCCGGCTATCACACATGGAACGGTTTAGCCTCATCCGCGTTCGCTCGCCACTACTAACGGAATCACTCTTGTTTTCTCTTCCTGCGGGTACTGAGATGTTTCACTTCCCCGCGTTCCCCCCACGCACCCTATGTGTTCAGATGCGGGTCACCAGATCACGCAAAACGCGTCTGGCGGGGTTTCCCCATTCGGACATCCTGGGATCACCGTTCGGTTATCAACTCCCCCAGGCTTATCGCAGATTCCTACGTCCTTCTTCGGCTCCTAATGCCAAGGCATCCACCGTGTGCCCTTAAAAACTTGACCACACAAGATCAAAAAACTTCTCGAGAGAACCAAACCCCCGAAAGGGCCGGGTTCATAAAAAGAAATTGCTGTAAGACACACACACCCCACCACCCCACAAGAGGCAATGACCATGCGCGTGCCTAGATGCTCGCGTCCACTATGTAGTTCTCAAACAACAACCCCGTACCACACACCCCCGCACCCCGCCACCCCCAACAAAAGGAAAGGACAACCGGGAACACACGAAGCAATGCAGCCAGGAAACCAGAAACACACAAACCCGCCCGGAACCACGCAACCCACACAGGCCACGCACCCCCGACGGCCCTGTTGCCTCAGGACCCAACAGTGTGCCAAACACGAAAACCGGACAACCCCCCACCCGCACCGTTCCACAACACCCCACCACAAAAATGACAGGACATCCGTACTGAACGCGGGAAAGAAACCACCCGGCCGCTATCTGCTGATATTCCACCCATGAGCACCCACCGCAGAACAGACGCCTGCGCAATGGGCTTTGCTTCCACACACCCCCAACCAACCATGCGGAAGGAAGAAGGGCGATAATGGTGCTCCTTAGAAAGGAGGTGATCCAGCCGCACCTTCCGGTACGGCTACCTTGTTACGACTTAGTCCCAATCGCCGGTCCCACCTTCGACGGCTCCCCCACAAGGGTTAGGCCACCGGCTTCGGGTGTTACCAACTTTCGTGACTTGACGGGCGGTGTGTACAAGGCCCGGGAACGTATTCACCGCAGCGTTGCTGATCTGCGATTACTAGCGACTCCGACTTCATGGGGTCGAGTTGCAGACCCCAATCCGAACTGAGACCGGCTTTTTGGGATTAGCTCCACCTCACAGTATCGCAACCCTTTGTACCGGCCATTGTAGCATGCGTGAAGCCCAAGACATAAGGGGCATGATGATTTGACGTCGTCCCCACCTTCCTCCGAGTTGACCCCGGCAGTCTCCCATGAGTCCCCACCACTACGTGCTGGCAACATGGAACGAGGGTTGCGCTCGTTGCGGGACTTAACCCAACATCTCACGACACGAGCTGACGACAACCATGCACCACCTGTAAACCGACCGCAAGCGGGGCACCTGTTTCCAGGCGTTACCGGTTCATGTCAAGCCTTGGTAAGGTTCTTCGCGTTGCATCGAATTAATCCGCATGCTCCGCCGCTTGTGCGGGCCCCCGTCAATTCCTTTGAGTTTTAGCCTTGCGGCCGTACTCCCCAGGCGGGGCACTTAATGCGTTAGCTACGGCGCGGAAAACGTGGAATGTCCCCCACACCTAGTGCCCAACGTTTACGGCATGGACTACCAGGGTATCTAATCCTGTTCGCTCCCCATGCTTTCGCTCCTCAGCGTCAGTTAATGCCCAGAGACCTGCCTTCGCCATCGGTGTTCCTCCTGATATCTGCGCATTTCACCGCTACACCAGGAATTCCAGTCTCCCCTACATCACTCTAGTCTGCCCGTACCCACTGCAGAACCGGAGTTGAGCCCCGGTCTTTCACAGCAGACGCGACAAACCGCCTACGAGCTCTTTACGCCCAATAATTCCGGATAACGCTTGCGCCCTACGTATTACCGCGGCTGCTGGCACGTAGTTAGCCGGCGCTTCTTCTGCAGGTACCGTCACTTACGCTTCTTCCCTACTGAAAGAGGTTTACAACCCGAAGGCCGTCATCCCTCACGCGGCGTCGCTGCATCAGGCTTCCGCCCATTGTGCAATATTCCCCACTGCTGCCTCCCGTAGGAGTCTGGGCCGTGTCTCAGTCCCAGTGTGGCCGGTCACCCTCTCAGGCCGGCTACCCGTCGTCGCCTTGGTAGGCCATTACCCCACCAACAAGCTGATAGGCCGCGAGTCCATCCAAAACCGCAAAAGCTTTCCACCACCACCACATGCGTGGAGCGGTCGTATCCGGTATTAGACCCAGTTTCCCAGGCTTATCCCAGAGTCAAGGGCAGGTTACTCACGTGTTACTCACCCGTTCGCCACTAATCCCCCCAGCAAGCTGGAGATCATCGTTCGACTTGCATGTGTTAAGCACGCCGCCAGCGTTCATCCTGAGCCAGGATCAAACTCTCCGTTGAAGTAAAACAAAAACAGACACAACCACAACCACCGGAAATAACGGCGACCAGGCTGCACAAAATTTGAAACCAGCTGAAAACCAGACCCCACCCACAAGAGCGGACAAGGCCCGGCAAAATCAACCAATTCATAAAAACAAATCGGTATCAACAAACTTGGCACACTATTGAGTTCTCAAACAACAGACACACCCGGCACCACCCAACCCACAAGGATCAGACTCGCTCCGGAGCAACTTTCCAAACTTACCGGCTGCTTGCCTCCTAGTCAAATCAGCGTTCTTGACTTGATTTTCACGAGGAACTCAGTCAACTTCACCGATCTCCACTGGGGAGCAGCGCGGGTACTAACTATACCACCACTTCACCGGGGAGGCAAAACCCCCTCCGGGCGGCTTCCTACGCTCCAGCAGGCGCCCCTGAGATCCCACGCAAAGGCCCGGAAACTCAAAGTTTTCCGGACCCTTCACCCTCAGGCAAGCTTCACCCTCACGCAAACAGGACAACTACCCCACAGGCGCGAACCAAGAGGCTCCGAGCGGCGGCAAGGTGACGGTCAGTGCCGCAGGCAGCCCTTCCGCCCCGGGTGCGGTGGCAAGAAGTTCACCGCTGTTGATCACACCCGAGCCTCCGTAGACCTCGGCGTCAGTGTTGAGTACTTCCTGCCATGCGCCGGCGGCCGGGACGCCGAGCACATAGTCCTGGTGCGGGCCTCCCGAGAAATTCACGGCGCACACCAAGGGGTTGCCGTCGTGGTCCCACCTGATAAAGGTCAGGACGTTGCGATCCGCGTCCGCGCCGTTGATCCACTGGAAACCGCCGGGCTCGTTGTCCCGGACGTGAAGGGCCGGCGTCGAGCTGTACAGCGTGTTCAACTCGCGCGTGAGCAATTGCAGTCCTCGGTGCGCCGGGATGTCGGCAAGGAACCAGTCGAGCCCGTGCTGTTCGGACCACTCGGCCTCTTGGCCGAATTCGGTGCCCATGAAGATGAGCTGCTTGCCCGGGTGGGCCCACTGGTACGCCATGAACGCCCGCAGGTTGGCGAGCTGCTGCCAACGGTCGCCGGGCATCTTGCGCAGCATGGATCCTTTGCCGTGCACTACCTCGTCGTGGCTAATGGGCAGCAGGAAGTTCTCCGTGAAGGCATAGACCATGGAGAACGTCACTGTGCCGTGGTGCCAACGGCGGTTCACCGGGTTTTCGGAGATGTACTTGAGGGAATCGTGCATCCAGCCCATGTTCCATTTGAGGCCGAATCCGAGGCCACCGTGGTTGGTCGGCGCGGTGACACCGGGGAATGCGGTGGATTCCTCGGCAATGGTCACTGCGCCGGGGTGGGTCTTGTAGATCGTGGCGTTGACCTCTTGGAGGAACGAAATCGCTTCCAGGTTCTCGCGTCCACCGTGGACATTGGGGAACCACTCCCCTTCCTCTCGCGAATAGTCCCTGTAGAGCATGGAGGCCACGGCGTCCACGCGGAGTCCGTCGATATGGAATTCCTCGAGCCAGTAGAGCGCGTTCGCGACCAGGAAGTTGCGAACTTCGGTGCGGCCGAAGTCGAAGATGAGCGTGCCCCAGTCCGGGTGCTCACCGAGCCTGGGATCGGAGTGCTCGTACAGTGGTTCGCCGTCGAAACGGGCGAGGGCCCAGGCATCCTTCGGGAAGTGCGCGGGGACCCAGTCCAAGATGACGCCGATGCCCGCCTGGTGCAGCGAATCGACAAGGAACCTGAATTCATCCGGATGCCCGAAGCGGGAGGTCGGAGCAAAGTAGGACGTGACTTGGTAGCCCCATGAACCGCCAAAGGGGTGCTCGGCCACCGGCATGAACTCGACGTGGGTGAACCCGAGCCACTTCACGTACTCAACGAGGTCCTTGGCCAACTCCTTGTACCCGAGGCCAAGGCGCCAGGAACCAAGGTGGACCTCGTACACGCTCATGGGCGAGTTGTGCGGATCCTTGTTGGCGCGCGCGGTCATCCAGGCGTCGTCCTTGAAGCGGTAGCCGGACTCCACTACGCGTGACGCGGTCAAGGGCGGAACTTCGGTGCCGAAGGCGAGCGGGTCGGCTTTCTCCACCCAGTGTCCGGCCTTGGTGAGCAACTCGAATTTGTAGCACGCCCCTGCTACAACGCCCGGGATGAAGACCTCCCAGACGCCTGAAGACCCGAGTGAGCGCAAGGCGTGCTCACGCCCATCCCAGGAGTTGAAGTCACCCTTGACGCGGACTGCCTGTGCGTTGGGGCCCAGACGGCGAAGGAGACGCCGTCCACATCGCCGAGCGGGGAACGGTAGTGCTGGACGTGGGAGCCCAGCGTGTCCCAAAGCCGTTCGTGCCGGCCTTCTCCGATGAGGTGCAGGTCCACTTCCCCGACGGTTGGAAGGTAGTGGTAGGGATCGTTGATCGTCACGGGCGCGGAATCGCCGTACACGACGTCCAGTCGGTAGTCCGGTACGTGGCCTTGCTGCAGCGGTTCGAGGACAGCCACCCAGATGCCGTCGGTCTCGTGGGTCATCGGGGTGGAACCGGCTTCGGTGACCACAGATACCTCCGCAGCGAGGTGCTTGACCGTACGGATGGTGACGTGACCGTGGTCGTCAAGGTGGGCGCCCAGCACCGAGTGCGGGGCGTGGTGCGCACCAGCGGCCACCCGGCCCAGGGTAGCGGCGTCCACATACAGCGGGACTCGGGCCGTTCGGTACGTGCTGAGCCTGTCATTTCCTTACCTTCCGATGTCGCCGCGGCATCCGTGCCGGGGCTCGTGTTTCCGAGGAGCTGCCGCGAAGCATTGACCGGAATGGGCAACCAGTCCGGCCTGTTCCGCAGCTCATAGATCACCTCGTACAAGGCCTTGTCCAGCCACAATGCCACAAACAGCGGCGAGCGGCGGTCAATCGTTCCAGGGGTGATGTCGCTGTAGCCAGCCAGGAAGGCCTCGGCGCAGTCGTCAACCCACGTGGCGGGAACCCGGGCGCCCGGGTTCTCGCGGATGGCCGCACCGGCCGCGTAGTCGAAGGACCGCAGCATCCCGACGACGTCCCGCAGGGGAACGTCGGGAATGTTACGGTGTTCAATCGGCCTCAGGGGTTCGCCCTCAAAGTCCAGGATCGCCCACCGCGCAGGTTCGCCCGCGGCGCCAGGCACCAAAAGGATCTGGCCCAAGTGAAGGTCTCCGTGGATGCGCTGCAGGGTTCCGGCTTCCTTGCCCGACAATTGCGCCAGGAGTGCCTCGAGCTGCTGCTCATGGGGCCCGACGGCGGTGCCCGCCTCAGCCCACGACTGGCGGACGCGCCGGGCTACTTCGGGCGCGATGTCCTGGCCCGGAACGCGTTCCGTGGCGGTTCCGAGGGTTTCCGCGAGGCGCAAGTGCACGGTGGCAGTCGCTTGGCCCAGTTGCCGGGCTTCGGCGGCGAAGTCTTTGCCTGATGCCGCGGCGTCGACGGCGAGGCGCCAAGCGTCCTGCCCGCCGGCAAGGAACTCGTGGGCAACGGCGAAATCCGCCGAGGCTGTTCCGTGGCGACCCTGGGGCGTCCACACCTCCCAGGTTCCCGTGATCCACCCTAGGGTGGACGGCACTTCCTTCGTTCCCGCCGAGGTCAGGGCCGCACCGACTTCCACCTCGGGGTTTTTGCCGACCGACAGGACCCGGAAGATCTTCACGATCGCCGCGGACACGCCATCGTCGACGATCACCGAAGTATTGGACTGCTCGCCGGAAGACACCCGCACGGATCCTGAGGCGGTGGGCAGCCGCAGGCCGCCCGGCACCGTATGTCCGCTCGCGGTGCACTCCCCCACTCCGGGATCGGCGGTGGCCTGGCCCCGGATCAGATCCAGCCATGCCGTCACGAATTCAGGATCGTGCGGGGCGTCGTATACCCAGAGAGGCGGATCCTGCTCGCTTGTTCCACCGATCTGGCCCACCGAGGCAGTTGCCAAGGCGGCGGAGGGCGCGGAGCGAAAGCTGAGCGGCACTTGGACGATGTCTGTCTGCCTCCCGCCATCGGCCGTGGCGTAGGCGACGGAGATCAGCTGGACCTCCAAGGCGGTCCCGGAGGTGGGCGCAGGAAGACCGAACGAGCCGACGAAATCCAGTTCGAACAACCCTGCCTTGACCGGAAACCAGCGCTGCCGGGGCAGCCATTCCTTGAGCAGGGGGCCAGGACCGTGGTGGGTGCCATGTGACTCATGTCAGCCTTCGATGGAAAGCACTGGGATGGCCTGGGTGTACGGCGAGGAGCCTGTGGAACCTGTCGAACGTATCCGGAGCCAGAAGAAGTCGTGGCTACCGAGCGTGAGGGTGAGGGAGCCGTCGGCGCCGATCCCCGGGAACGGCTGGCCGCCGAACACGTCCCTCAGGCCCCTTCCGGCGTATTCAGGGATATCCAGGGTTGTGGCAACCGGATGTTGGGACAGGTTGAAAACGCAGAGGATGGATTCGGCATCCTCGCCTTCCGGATTGTCCTCCCGGAGATCACGCATGTAGGCGAGAACCACCTCGTGGTCCGCCGGAACGTGTTTGAAGTCGCCTAGCCCGAAGGCCGGGTGGTTCCTCCGCACGCTCAGGATCTGGCGTGTCCAGCGCAGGAGCGAGCCGGAATGGGCTGCTTCGGCCTCGACGTTCGCCATGCTGTAGTTGTAGACCAGCGACTGGATGACGGGGAGGTAGAGCTTTCCGGGATCTGCGTTGGAGAAACCCGCGTTGCGGTCGGGGTTCCATTGCATCGGCGTGCGGACCGCGTCGCGATCGTCAAGCCAGATGTTGTCTCCCATCCCGATTTCATCCCCGTAGTACAAGAAGGGCTGCCGGGCAGGGAAAGCAGCAACGCATTGATCAGCTCGATCTCGGAACGGGAATTGTCCAGCAGCGAGGCGAGCCTCCGCCGAATACCGATGTTGGCCCGCATGCGCGGGTCCGGGGCGTACCAGCCCAGCATGGCGGCACGCTCGTCGGCGGTGACCATCTCCAGGGTGAGTTCGTCGTGGTTGCGCAGGAAGGTACCCCATTGCGCGCCGGCAGGGATTCCCGGGTATCCCGGAGCGTCTCGATGATGGGTGCGGCCTTCTGGTCGCGGAGTGCGTAGTACAAGCGCGGCATGATGGGAAAGTGGAAGGCCATGTGGCATTCCGGTTCTTCCTCCGTGCCGAAGTACTCCACGACGTCGTGCGGCGGCTGGTTCGCTTCGGCGATGATCACTCGGCCCGGGTAGTTCTCGTCCACCATCTTGCGCAGATCCCGCAGGAAGCCGTGGGTGGCCGGCAGGTTCTCGCAATTGGTGCCCTCTTCTTCGAAGAGGTACGGGATGGCATCTGCCCGGAATCCGTCAATGCCTTGGTCCAGCCAGAACTTGACGACGTCGTGGACGGCCTCGATGACCTTGGGGTTTTCGAAGTTCAGGTCGGGCTGGTGGCTGAAGAACCGGTGCCAGAAGAACTGCCGGCGGATAGGATCGAACGTCCAGTTCGACTCTTCCGTATCCACGAAGATGATGCGCGCGTCCTGGTACTTCTCGTCGGTGTCACTCCACACGTAGAAGTCGCCGAACGGGCCGTCCGGGTTCTTGCGTGATTCCTGGAACCAAGGGTGTTGGTCCGAGGTGTGGTTCAGCGGGAGGTCGATGATGACCCTGACGCCCCTCGCATGCGCTTCGGCCACGAGCCGCTTGAAGTCGCTGATGGTGCCGAACTCGTCCAAAACGGACGTGTAATCGGAAATGTCGTAACCGCCGTCGCGCAAAGGCGAATCGAAAAACGGCGGCAGCCACAAACAATCCACTCCGAGCCACTGCAGGTAATCCAGCTTGTCGATCAGTCCGTGGAAGTCACCAGAACCGTCGCCGTTCGCATCCGCGAAGGCCCGCACCAGCACTTCGTAGAAGACCGCCTTCCGATACCAATGAGGGTCGTGTTGAAGACCCGGGCGTTCAGCTCGAAAGTGTTCTTCGGCGTGAAGTACTGACTCTGACCCTGCGGATTGAAGCTCACTAAGGCTACCTCCGGATATTGAGAATGTGTGCCGGTTCTACATGGGCGTCCAGCCGGACGTAGTTGTACTCGCCCCACTCCCAGCTTTCGCCGCTGACCAAATCATCCACCCAGAATCGTCCGTTGGCGGTGAAGTCGGATGGATCCAGCGAAAGAGCGGACAGATCCAGCGTCACGGTGCTTTCCCTGGTGCCGTGGGGATCGACGTTTACCACGATGATCAGGGTGTCCTTGCTGCCGTCGGGCAAGGTCTTGTGCTTGGAGAACACGATGGTGGCGTCATCCGTGCTGTGATGCAACGTCAGGTTCTGCAGATCACCCAAGGCCGGGTGGGCCTTCCGGATGGCGTTAAGCCGTGTGATGTACGGGGCGAGGCTGTGCCCGGAAGCCGCTGCGGCATCCCAGTTGCGGTCCTTGAACTCATATTTCTCGTTGTCGATGTACTCTTCGGCGCCGGGACGCGCCACATGCTCGTACAGCTCGAATCCGGCGTAGACGCCCCAGAGCGGGCTGGCCGTGGCTGCCAGCGCGGCGCGGATGCGGAACGCGGCCGGGCCGCCGTATTGGAGGTATTCGGTGAGGATATCCGGGGTGTTGACGAAGAAATTCGGCCGGAAGTACGCCGGAGATTCGTGGCTGACCTCCTGGAAATACGATTCCAGTTCGGTCTTGGTGTTCCGCCACGTGAAGTACGTGTACGACTGCTGGAAACCTGCCCGGCCAAGGGCATGCATCATCGCGGGGCGGGTGAACGCCTCGGCGAGGAAGACGACGTCGGGGTGCTTTTTGTTGACCTTGGCGATCAGCCATTCCCAGAACCACACAGGCTTGGTGTGGGGATTGTCCACGCGGAAAATCTTCACGCCGTGGCTTACCCACAGGAAGACGATCCGCAGGATTTCCTTCGATAGACCGGCGGGATCGTTGTCGAAGTTCAGCGGATAGATGTCCTGGTACTTCTTCGGCGGGTTTTCGGCATAGGCGATGCTGCCGTCAACCCGGGTGGTGAACCATTCCGGATTGGTCTTCACCCAGGGGTGGTCCGGGGCGGCCTGCAAGGCCAAATCCAGCGCGACCTCGAGGCCCAGCTCATTGGCGCGGGCCACGAAAGCGTCGAAATCCTCGAAGGATCCCAATTCAGGATGGATGGCATCGTGGCCGCCGGCTTCCGAGCCGATGGCCCACGGCGAGCCGGGATCCTGGGACCCGGAGTCAAGGTGTTGTTGCGCCCCTTGCGGTGCTGGAAGCCAATCGGGTGGATGGGCGGCAGGTAGATGACGTCGAAGCCCATGTCCGCGACGGCGTCGAGCCTCTTGGCCGCCGTCGTGAAGTTGCCTGAAGTCCATGTTCCCGTGGTGGGATCGAAAACGGCACCTTCGGAGCGGGGGAAGAATTCGTACCAGGCCCCGCGGCCGGCGAGGTCACGCTCCACGAGGAGTGGGTATTGTTCCGAGACGGTCACCAGCTCACGGATCGGCTGGCGTTCGACGACGGCCGCGACCTCTGGGCTGAAGCCGGCGGCAAGGCGCTCCTCGGCGGTCCTCGAAGTGTCGGCGAGGCCTTCGGAGGCAGTGCGAAGGATGCGTTTGTCTGCGGCATTTCGCGTGCTTTCGGCTGCGGCTTCCGCGAGCAGGGCGACGCCCTCAGCGAGCATCAGCTCCACGTCGATGCCGGCCTCGACCTTCACTTCGGCGTTGTGGTGCCACGTGCCGTAGCGGTCGTGCCAGGCCTCGATTGCGAAGGTCCAGGCTCCAGGCGCCGTTGGGGTCAGCAGGCCCTCCCAACGGTCCGTTCCCTTGCCACGCTCACCCGGGGCCGGGCAAGCCGGACACGTTGGCGTTCTTTGCCTTTGGGGTCCAGCAGGACGGCGCTCACCCCCAGCTGGTCGTGGCCCTCGCGGAAGACCGTGGCGCCAATCACCAAATCTTCACCCGGCAAGGCCTTGGCCGGGAACCGGCCTTCCTCGATGACGGGCTGCACGGCCGTGATCGGGAATCTGCCGAACTTAAGACCCTCGGTGATACCGGCCTTCTGCTTGGACTTGGATGCTGAGCTGGATCGCGGTGCTGCAGTAGTGGTCACAACCTCGACGTTAGCGAGAAAAATCACATTTTGCGAAGAGGTACCCCAGACTCTTCCGCGCAATGTGTCATTTACCTAAAAGAAACCGAAAGCTGTTCCTGCCGTCCACCGAGTGGATTAGTGTGGCGCTCGTGAAGGCAATCCGAAGGTTTACAGTCCGTACACTGCTCCCCGAACCGATCCGGCCGTTGGCTCGTCTCGCGACAAATCTGCGCTGGTCGTGGCACCGGGCTACGCGCGAGCTCTTTGCAAGCCTTGACCAGGAATTGTGGGAGGAGAGCCATCACGATCCAATAAGCCTCCTGGGGTCAATCAGCCGCGATCAGCTGGACCAACTTGCTTCCAACAATGAACTTGTAGAGCGTGTTCAGCATGCTGCCGCGGATCTGGACCGGTACCTGAGTGAGCCGCGCTGGTACCAGGGCCTGGGTCCGGATGCTCCGGCGTGCATCGCGTATTTCTCGCCCGAGTTCGGCATCACGGAGGTTCTTCCGCAGTATTCCGGCGGGCTCGGGATCCTGGCCGGAGACCACCTGAAGGCAGCCTCGGACCTGGGCGTGCCGTTGATCGGCGTCGGGCTGCTGTACCAGGCGGGCTACTTCAAGCAGTCCCTGTCCCGGGACGCCTGGCAGCAGGAGACCTACCCGGTCCTTGACCCCGACGGCCTGCCCCTGACGCTGTTGCGCGAACCGTCCGACGACGGCACAGGCAAGCCTGTGACGATCTCGCTGCCGCTGCCCAACGGACGCAAGCTCAACGCGCACATCTGGCGGGCCGACGTCGGGCGCGTGCCGCTGCTATTGCTCGATTCGAACGTTCCGGCCAATGACGACGCCGCGCGCGGGATCACGGACCGCCTCTACGGCGGCGGCGGTGACCACCGCCTGCAGCAGGAACTGCTGCTGGGCATGGGCGGGGTGAAGGCGCTGCGCGTCTACCAGCGCCTCACCGGCACCCCGGCCCGGAAGTGTTCCACACCAACGAAGGCCACGCCGGGTTCCTGGGCATCGAACGCATCCAGGAACTCATGTCCACCGAGGCCCCGCTGAGCTGGTCCGAAGCCCTGGCCGCCGGGCGCGCGTCCACGGTGTTCACCACCCACACCCCGGTGCCGGCCGGCATCGACCGCTTCGAGGCCGTGCAGATCAGGCACTTCTTCGACGCCGGCCTGGCCCCGGACGTGCCCGTGGAGAAGGTCCTGGACCTGGGCCGGGAAAACTACGACGGCGGCAACCCGCGGTCTTCAACATGGCCGTGATGGGCCTGCGCCTGGCGCAGCGTGCCAACGGCGTGGCCAAACTCCACGGCGTGGTCTCCCGCGAGATGTTCTCCGGGCTCTGGCCAGGCTTCGACCACTCCGAAATCCCCATCACCTCCGTCACCAACGGCGTCCACGTCCCCACCTGGGTGGACCCGCGCATCTCCGCCCTGGCCCGCCAGCAATTTGGAACCGAGGCTGAGGCCTTGGGCCGTTGGGATCTCGCCTACAACGTCAGCGACGAGGACGTGTGGGCGCTCCGGCGGCAACTCCGGGTATCCCTCGTGGAGGATGTCCGGCGTCGGCTCCGGGCGGCGTGGAAGAAGCGCGGGGCGGCCGATGCGGAGCTGGGTTGGACGGACACCGTGCTGGACCCGGACGTGCTCACGATCGGTTTCGCCCGGCGCGTGCCCACCTACAAGCGCCTGACCCTGATGCTCCGGGACCCGGCCCGGCTCAAGGCCCTGCTGCTGCACCCGAAGCACCCCATCCAGCTGGTCATCGCCGGCAAGTCCCACCCGGCCGACGACGCCGGGAAGAAGATGATCCAGGACCTGGTGAAGTTCACCGACGACCCCGCCGTGCGGCACCGGATCGTGTTCCTGCCCAACTACGACATCGCCATGGCCCGCACCCTGTTCCCGGGCTGCGACGTGTGGCTGAACAACCCGCTCCGGCCCCTGGAAGCCTGCGGGACCTCCGGGATGAAGGCCGCCATCAACGGCTCCCTGAACCTCTCGGTCCTGGACGGCTGGTGGGATGAGATGTACGACGGCGAGAACGGCTGGGCGATCCCGACCGCGAACAACGACGCGTCCCCGACAGAACGCGATGACATCGAAGCGGCCGCGCTCTACGAGCTCCTGGAAACCCAGGTGGCCCCGCGCTTCTACGGCTCCACCGTCTCCGCGGAAGCCGGCGCGGCCGGGCCCTCGCAGTCCGGCCCGGAAGCCGTGCCGACACACTGGGTCTCGATGATCAAGCACACCCTGGCCCACCTCGGCCCCGCCGTCTCGGCCGACCGCATGCTCCAGGACTACGTCAACACCCTCTACCGCCCCGCGGCCGAGTCGGGACGGCGCGCCGTGGCCGGCTCGTTCAAGGAAGCGAAGGAACTCGCGGCCTGGACCACCAAGGTCCGCACCGCCTGGCCACAGCTGATCGTGGAACACGTCGATTCCATCGGCGTCTCCGAGGAGCCCCAGATCGGCGACACCCTCCAGGTCAACGCCTACATCGCCCTCCATACGCTGACACCGGACGATGTGAGCGTCGAGGTGGCCTATGGGCGGGCCGAAGAAAGCGATGAGCTGGAGGACATCACCGTGGCCGAACTGAGCTCGTTCGAGGACCTTGGCAACGGGCGCCACCTGTTCACCGGGTCCATCCTGATCAACCGCTCCGGGTCCTTCGGCTACACCGTCCGGGTCTTCCCGAAACACCCCTCCCTGGCCTCCAAGGCCGAACTGGGGCTGATCGTCAACGCGTAGCGGCTAACCGGGCGGGCCCTGCCCGCCCGGTCGCGCTACTGCTGGAAGATCGCTATGACAGCGAGGTCCCGCCCGGAGTAGAACTCGGCGTCCTGGAGGATTTCGCAGACCAACCCGAAGGACCGGTCCGTTCGGTAGACGGCAGGCACCTGCCAAATCAGGGTGACGGGTGGTTGCTCGTCCTCGGACACACTGTCTGCGAAATCGTGGAGTGAATCGTTGAGCGCATCCAGGTCCACGCCGTCGTACTCGGGGAAATCGAGCACCTGGCCGAACACTTCCAGGACGGCCTCCTTGTTTGCGGCCGGCGGCACCATCACGGTCCGGCGGCCGGCGTCGGACACTTGTTCCTGTAGTTCTTCGAGTGTCCACGTGTCTGCGGAATAGATTTTCATGGTTCCTAGGTGCGGTAGACGTTGATGGTGTTGCCTTGGACGACTTCCCGTTCGCCTGCCGCGACCAGCGCGCCCTGCCTGCGGTCATTGAGCTCGGACGTCGTCAGTCTTAGTTCGAACATCCGGCTGCCGGCACCGGATTCGGCGACCAGTTTGGGCAGGACGACCTTCTGATCGTCTTTGTTCCCGTTGATCACGAGCAAGCCGCGGTAGGCGCCGCCCTCCGAGCTCACCAGGAGTTGCACAACCCGCAGGGAAGGATCGTGCCAACGGGCCGCCGTCATGGGCTGGCCTTCCTCATCAAACCAGTCCAGGCCCGTCCCCTTGTCCGGGAAGCCCGCGTCCTGGGCCTGCATGAACTCCTTGCGGAGCCGGATCACCCGTTTGGTGCTCCGCAGCATGTCGTGCGATTCGGGTGTCTGGGTCCAGTCGATCCACGTCAGGGGGTTGTCCTGGCAATAGGCGTTGTTGTTTCCCTGCTGTGTGCGCCCAAGCTCGTCGCCGGCGGTGATCATGGGCACGCCGATGGAGATCATCAACGTAGTCATGAGGTTCCGTTTCGAAAGGGCACGGGCCGCGAGTATCCTCTCGTTCTCCGTTCGTCCTTCGAATCCGTGGTTGTAGCTGCGGTTGTCGCTGTGGCCATCGCGGTTTTGTTCGCCGTTGGCCTCGTTGTGCTTGCGGTCGTAGGACACCAAGTCGGCAAGCGTGAAACCGTCGTGGGCGGTGATGAAGTTGAGGGAGGCGAGCCTTGAGCGCCCAGAGGGTTCAAAGACCCGGGCTGAGCCAGTCAAGGCGTCCGCCAAGACCCCCACGTTTCCCCCGGACATCCCGGCGTCGGCAGCGCCCCGGTCAGAGAGCCAGAAGCGGCGCACTCCGTCGCGGAAGTGATCGTTCCAGTCCACCCATCCCTTGGGGAACCGCCCTGTCTGCCAGCCACCGTAGCCCACATCCCACGGCTCGGAAATGAGCTTGGTCTTGGAGATCACCGGGTCCTCCGCGATGCGCTTCAGGAAAGGATGTTCAGGATCGAACTCGTTGCCTGCATTGCGGCACAGGGTCACGGCAAGGTCGAAACGGAAGCCATCGATGTGGAATTCTTCCGCCCAATAGCGCAGCGATTCAATGGCCAGATCCACTACCCTCGGTTCCGCAAAATTGAGGGTGTTGCCGCAGCCCGTCGTGTCGAGGTAGCGGCCGTGGGCATCGTGGCGGTAATACCGCTGCTCGCCGAGGCCCCTGAAACTGAGGGTGTCGCCGTCGGGGCCGCCTTCCGCCGTGTGGTTGTAGACGACGTCGAGGATCACTTCGATCCCGGCGGCATGCAGGAGCTTCACCATGCCTTTGAATTCATCCTGGACGGCGTGGGCCCGGCCTGCTGGGCTGCCTGCGTGGCGTAGTCCGAGTGGGGCGCAAAGAAGGCTGCTGTGTTGTAGCCCCAATAATTGGTGAGGCCCAAGTACTGCAGGTGCTGCTCGTCGATGTGGAAGTGGATGGGAAGCAATTGGACAGCCGTGACTCCCAATGAGTGGAAGTGCTCGATCATGGCGGGGTGGGCCATGCCCGCGTAGGTGCCGCGGAGGTGCTCGGGGATATCCGGATGCAGCATGCTTTGGCCGCGGACGTGTGCCTCGTAGACAATAGTCTCCCGCCACGGCGTGCGCAGCGGACGGTCGTCGCCCCAATCGAAAGCCGAGTCCATCCGTACGGAGGTCAGCAGTTCTCCGCGCTGGTGCACCGCCCGACCGTAGGGATCCAGCAAGAGCTGCTCGGCGTCGTCGGCGTCAAAGTCCGGAGCAGGCACAGATAGTGGAAGTGTGTCCTCGTGGACTGCTGCCCGGAAGCCGTACCGGGTGCCGAGCGGAAGCCCGTCCACGATCCCGTGGTGCACGCCGTCCTCGAGTTTGGGCAGCGTGTGGACTTTCCAGGAGTCGCCCGGGGCCTTGTAGGCGATTTCGACTCGAGTGAGTCCGGGGCCCATACAGCGACGTTGACCCGGTCCGGCGAGGAGGTGTCGCGGTCGGATTTCCCGGGCAGCGGAACACTGAGCCCGAGCGGCGACGGCCGCGAGGCGTCCACTGTAGATGCTGTGTCAAAAATCGGCATAACCATTAGTTGAGAGTTTAGTCTCCAGCGCCAATTCTCCCTTGCCCACGGCCCATATGACAGTGCCCGCATCCTCCGGTCGGACCCAAACCGACGGCCCCGGGAGCGCAAACAAGCTGCTCACCTGCTGAAACGTCATCTCCCCCGGCCCGTTGCGCTTTTCGTGAAATCGGTCGTTGGAGCGGATTGTGTCGGTTGCGCGGAAGACGCCCGCGCGCACGCGGATGAGTTCGTATCCTCGGCGCGGTCGTTGCATACTTTGGCTATACACCAATGTGGAGGTAATCGTGCGAATCGCTCTTGCTCAACTCATCAGCGGCCGCGAGCTGGCAGACAACCTGGTCCTGTTGGAAGACTACGCGCGCCGGGCCAAGGAGGGCGGCGCCGAGCTCGTGGTGTTCCCGGAAGCGACCATGCGGGCGTTCGGAAATTCCCTGCTCGACATCGCCGAGCCCCTGGACGGGCCATGGGCCAGCCGAGTGCGGAAGATCGCCCAGGATCTTGGGATCGTGATCGTGGCCGGAATGTTCACCCCTGGAGTGGCCTCCGACGGCAGCAGCAACGGCAAGGTCCGGAACACCCTGCTCGCCACCGGGCCCGGAGTGGACACCAGCTATGACAAGATCCACCTTTTCGACGCGTTCGGCTTTGCGGAATCCGACACCGTCGACGCCGGCACCGATCCGGCGACGTTCGACGCCGGTGGCCTCACCTTTGGCCTGGCCACGTGCTACGACATCCGATTCCCGGCGCTCTTCACGGCCAATGCCGAGCGCGGAGCCGATGTGAATATCGTGTCCGCTTCTTGGGGAGCCGGACCGGGGAAGGCGGAGCAGTGGAAGCTGCTCGCGCGGGCCCGGGCTCTCGACACCACGACCTTCGTCCTTGCGTGCGGTCAGGGCGATCCAGTGACCCAGGGCCGTGAACCCAAAGGTGCGGCACCCACCGGAGTGGGGCACTCCGTCGTCGTGTCCCCCTTGGGAAACGTGTTGGAAGAGCTCGACGCCGAACCCGGCCTCTTGTTCGCGGAACTGGACGCCGCCGTCGTCGAGGACGCGCGGGTCAAACTCCCGGTCCTGGCGAACCGCCGCGACTTCTGAAGGTAACGGCAACGCTGGCTCACATCTGGCGTCAAAAACAAGGACGCTCGCTCACATCTGGGGATAAATAGACGGACGCCCGCTCACATCTGGCGGTAAATAGACGGACGCCCGCTCACATCTGGCGGTAAATAGACGGACGCCCGCTCACCTAAGTGAGCGGGCGTCCGTCGGAAACACCACATAAGTGAGCGAGCGTCGGTATTTGGCCGGCGGCTGGGCCGCCACCCAATCGGCTACTTGGCCGCGCGCTGCCTTGAGACTTCGTACAGGGAGATGCCCACTGCCATAGAGGCGTTGAGCGATTCCATGGCGGAGTCGATCGGGATGGAGATGATCTGGTCGCAGTTTTCACGGACCAGGCGGCTGAGGCCCTTGCCCTCGGAACCCACAACAATGCACACGGGATCGGTGGCCAAGGAGAGATCCGGCAGCGAGACATCGCCGTCGCCGTCCAGGCCCAACACGAAGATACCCATCTGCTTGAACTGCTTGAGGGCGTTGTTCAGGTTGGATGCCCGGGCCACGGGAACGCGGACCGCCGCGCCTGCGCTGGTCTTCCAAGCCGAAGCGGTGACACCGACGGAGCGGCGCTCGGGGACAATCACGCCGTGGCCGCTGAAGGCGGAAACGGAGCGGATGATGGCGCCCAGGTTGCGGGGGTCGGTGATGCCGTCGAGCGCAACGAAGAGGGGCGCGTTGGGGATGTACCCCTTCTTCCATTTGGCGACCGTCTCTTCGGCGAGGTCGTAGGCGTCCTGGTATTCGTACGGCGGGATCTGCAGCACGAGGCCCTGGTGGACAGCGTCTTCGGTCATGCGGTCAAGCTCGGGCTTACCGGTTTCCAGCAGCGGGATGCCGCGTTCGGCAGCGAGTTTGAGGGATTCCTTGACGCGGTCGTCCATCTCGATCCGGATGGCAACGTGCAGTGCCTTCGCGGGGATTCCGGCGCGAAGTGCCTCCACCACGGAATTGCGTCCGGTGACCACTTCCTCGGTAGCGCGGCCCTTGGGGCCCGAGCGGGCGCCCGGGTTGGAGCGGCTGGCGCCTCCGGCCGCACGCTTGGCTGCGGAGCGTTCAGCAAGCTGCTTGCTCTTGTACGCCTTGTGGTACTCGCGGTCCTCAGCCTTGGGGTCGGACCCCGGCCTTCGAGGGCCTTTCGACCGTGGCCACCGGTTCCGGTGGTGGGGCCCTTCTTGCTCTTGACAGCCCGGCGACCGTTGTTGGCCATGAATTCCACCCTTGATTGTGTTGAGTACGTCTGCAATCAAGTCTACTGAATCAACTTAAATCGGGACGACGGCCCTTTCTCAGTCCCGTTTGAGGCTCCAGCTGGCGCCGTCGGCGCCATCCTCGACGGCGATACCGGCTGCCGCGAGAGTGTCCCGGATCGCGTCGGAAGCCGCCCAATCCTTGTTGGCCCGCGCGTCGGCCCGCGCCTGCAACTGGGCTTCCACAAGGACCTCAAGGGCCTGGGCGATCTCGGAATTCTCCTGGACCTCGCCGCGTACATCGTTCAGTCCGAGCACAGTGGTCATGGCCATCACGGCCTGGAGCGCCTGCCGGGCTCCCGCGTCGTCCCCGGACGCCAGCGCCGTGTTTCCGGCACGGACAGTCTCGTGCAGGGCGCCAAGGGCCTGCGGGACGTTGAGATCGTCATCCATGGCAGCAGCGAAGGCATCCGGCACGGGACTCGACTCAGGGTGGGCGGCGAACTCGCCACCGAACTTCTTGGAGGCTTTCGCAATAAAACCGTAGATACGCTCCACGGCAGCCGCAGCCTCCTGAAGCGAGGTGGGCCGGTAGTCCAGGATGGAGCGGTACTGCGCCTGGCCGAGGTAGTACCGGACAACGCGCGGACTCGCGAGTTCGAGCATCTCCTCGGGGCTCACGGTGTTGCCCACCGACTTGGACATCTTTTCGCCCTCATACGTGACCATGCCGTTGTGCAGCCAGAAGTTGGCGAACTCGTCGCCCGCAGCCTGCGATTGTGCCATCTCGTTCTCGTGGTGCGGGAAGCGGAGGTCCAATCCGCCGCCGTGGATGTCGAACTGCTGGCCCAAGTACTTCGTAGCCATGGCGGAGCATTCAAGATGCCAACCCGGCCGGCCGGTTCCCCACGGCGAAACCCAGCTCGCCGTCGTCGGCTCCCGTCCTTGTAACCCTTCCACAGCGCGAAGTCCCGCGGGTCGCGCTTCCTGTTGCTGAATTGCGGCTCGACGTCGGCGGCGCCCTGCATATCGTCGATGTTCTGGCGGGTCAGCGAGCCGTACTTGCTCCAGGAGCGGATGTCGAAGTAGACGTCGCCGGAGTCGTCCAGCGCAGGGTAGGCGTGGCCGCGGTCGATGAGCCTTTGAATGAGGGCGTGCATCTCCGGGATATGGCCGGTGGCGCGCGGTTCGTACGTGGGGCGGGAAACGCCCAGGACGTCGTAGGCCTGCTCGAATTCCTGCTCGTAGCGGTAGGCCAGGGCCCACCATTCTTCCTCGGCCTTGGCTGTTGGTTCCTCGGCCCAGTCCGGCCCGAATGACTGCGCCGACTTGGCGAGGATCTTGTCGTCGATGTCTGTGACGTTGCGGACAACGGTGACACGCAGGCCGCGATATTCAAGCCAGCGGGTCAACTGGTCAAAGGCGATCGCGGAGCGGACATGTCCCACGTGCGGCATCCCCTGCACCGTGGCACCGCAGTAGTAGACGCTGGCCTTGCCGGCTTCAAGGGGAACGAAGTCGCGGACTTCGGCGGATGCGGTGTCGTAAAAGCGCAGGGTCACCGCTCCAGATTAGCGGATGCGGACCATCAGGCTTCGTTGGGCGCCATCCGTCCCTGTTTAGGCGCGATTTAGGCGCTATCGCCTTTGTGCGCTCCCGGCACGGCGTACACGAGTGCCGTGGCGACGGCGGAAATGCCCTCGCCACGCCCCGTGAAACCCAAGCCATCGCTGGTGGTTGCCGTGACGCTGACGGAAGCTCCAGCGGCGGCGCTGAGGACACGCTGCGATTCTTCACGCCGCGGCCCGAACTTTGGCCTGTTGGCAACGAACTGCACTGCCACGTTCCCGATTTCGAAACCGGCGGCACGGACGATCCTGGCAGCCTCCCCCAAGAGTTTCACCCCGGACGCACCCGCGAATTCGGGACGGTCCGTGCCGAAATGCGTGCCCAGATCACCGATGCCGCACGCCGAGAAGAGCGCGTCCGCAGCCGCATGGGCGACGCAATCGCCGTCGGAATGCCCCGAGAGTCCGCGCTCCCCCTCCCAAAACAGCCCGCCGAGCCATAGCGGCTGCGGATCGTTGTCAGGTGCGTAGGCGTGCATGTCCACCCCGATGCCGGTGCGCGGCAGGATCATCGTTACGTTCTGCGAGCCTTCCATCAGCCTTCCACCCAGCGGACTCCGAGCGGCCCTTCCAGCAGGCCTTCGGCAATGATGAGGTCCAGCGGCGTGGTGATCTTCAACGACTGGCTGGCGCCCCGGACCGCGTGCACGGGCACGCCCAGGAGCTCGACGAGCATGGCGTCGTCCGTGACTGCCGCCGACTGCTCGTCGTCGAACGTCGCGGCTGCCGCGTGGGCGCGCAGCAAAGTCTCATAGTCGAATCCCTGCGGAGTCTGCACGGCGCGCAGTTGTTCTCGCGGGGCGGTGCCCGTGACGATCTCGGGCGCGATTCCGGCGTCGTCCCCGTCCGTTTCCGCAACCATCTTGACGGTGTCCACCACCGGAATAGCGGGGATGACCGCTTTGGCGCCCGACGACAGCGCAACGGCTACGCGGTGGAAGACCCGGTCGGGAGTCAAGGCACGCGCGGCGTCGTGAACCAGCACAGCGCGGGTTCCCTCAAGGACCGCCCCAAGGGCCGCCCGGACCGAAGCGGCACGGGTGGATCCGCCGTCGACCACGGTGATCAGCGGACCGTCAGCGCCCAACTCTTGGCGGAATTGTTCACAAAGCTCGCGCATTTCCAGATCGCCCGCCGGGACTGCCACGCAGATCTGGCGGGCAACATCGGCGGACGCGACGCCGCGAAGGGCATGGGTCAGGATCGTTTCGCCGCCCAGCGGCACTTTCGCCTTGGGCATGCCGTAGCCAAGCCGCTCACCGGAGCCTGCCGCAACGACGACGACGGCGGTGGCCTCGCGCTGGGATGGTGTAGTCATGCGCCCAAGCCTACGTGGTGCCCACCGGCCCAACTAGCTAGCACTAGGTGTCGTTTTGGGCGCCAAGAACGACACCTACTGCGAGTTGGTTGGGCTGCGGCGCTGGGAGCTCAGCTTTCGGGCAAAAGGAAACCCCGGCAGCAGGTTGCTACCGGGGTTCAAATCTTTGAATCTCTGTTAGGAAGCCAGAACTTCGTCGAGAACGCTTGCGGCCTTCTCTTCGTCGGTCTTCTCAGCCAATGCCAGTTCTGAAATCAGAATCTGACGAGCCTTGGCCAGCATTCGCTTCTCACCTGCGGAAAGGCCGCGATCGTGATCACGGCGCCAAAGATCGCGGACGACCTCTGCAACCTTGATGACGTCGCCGGAAGCAAGCTTCTCCAGGTTTGCCTTGTAGCGACGGGACCAGTTGGTGGGCTCTTCAGTGAACTCGGCGCGGAGAACGTCAAATACGTGCTCCAAGCCTTCCTTGCCCACTACGTCGCGGACCCCAACAAGGTCTACGTTTTCTGCTGGAACTTCAATGGTCAGATCACCCTGAGCCACCTTGAGCTTGAGATACATTTTCTCTTCGCCCTTGATAGTGCGCATCTTGATTTCTTCAATTTTTGCTGCACCGTGGTGAGGGTAAACTACTGTCTCGCCGACCTCAAAAACCATGTGGACTTTCCCCTTTCCCGCAGACCAGTTTATCACGCTTAAGGCATACGATTGGCACGGAAAGGGGTCCTGAGCCCAGTAAATACGCGGAAAATGGCCTTTTCGACCCTCCGGCACCCTCTTGACGGGAGGGCATAAAAGTGCATTGGACGCAGCGTTCCGGATGACCCTACTCCTTCTGGAGGGCCGCCACAATGGTGATCGGAATCCTTGTTCCTGCTAGTTTGCCGATAGGCTATGGCTGAAAAGTGTTCCAATGACTCTTAGAGGAGTACGTGTCGTGCGCATTACTGCGATGAACCGTGTCCAGCGCGGCAAACTGGCGATGGCGGCGGCCGCCATCAGCATCGGTCTCTTGTCCGTGACCGGCTGTGGCTATATCAACCCCCAGCAGACCAACGAGCAGTACTCTCCGTCTGATGGCGTCAGGGATGACCTCGGTTCGCTTCAGCTGCGCAACATGCTCATCGTCTCCACGGACGCCAACAAGCCGGGACGCGTCATTGGTGCCGTGTTCAACACTTCCTCGAGCGATGCAACCCTGACCATCAGTGGCGCAGGCGGCTCACAGGCGACTATTCCGGTCAAGGCCAAGTCCCAGACCTACCTCAACGAGAACACCGACCCCGCGATTCTGAGCACGAGCGGCGGAGCCCGGGTTCCATGGTTTCCGTGACCATCAAGACCGGCTCCGATTCCCGCACCGTGCAGTTCCCGGTCCTGGATGCTTCGTTGAAGGAATACTCGAAGTACCTCCCCACGGTTTCCGCTTCTCCGAGCCCCTCGGTCAGCGGTTCCGCCACCCCGAGCAGCAGTGCGACCTCGGGCACCAGCGCGACGCCGAGCGCAAGCGCAACCGGCCACTAGGCCACTAGGCCGCCAGCGGCCGCTAGGGTCGGCAACAAGCTGGATCCACGAAGACAAAAAGGAAGGGCTCCCCACTGAACTGCTCCCGAAAGTTGGACTGAGAATTCAGTTCTGACTTACGGGGAGCAGTTTCATGTTAAAAAGCAGTTCGTTGTCCGAGGAGCAGCGCGCGGCCGCGGTAGCGTTGTTTGAGACCGGTTGGGGCGCGAAGTCCGTTGCCGCAAAGCTCGGGGTGAGCAAGCGGGCTATAGGCCGGTTGTATGACCGGTGGAGAGTTCGCGGAGGTACAACGCTAGTGGCCAAGCCAACCAAGCGGCAGTTTTCGTTTGAGTTCAAACTCGCTGTTGTGCAGCGGTTTCTGGCTGGAGAGACCCAGGTGGCCTTGGCGCAGGAGTTCCAGCTGTCGTCCCCGATTCTGATCAAGAAGTGGGCAAGCCTGTATCGGAATGAAGGTGAAGACGGTCTGCGTCCGAAGCCCAAGGGCCGCCCGAAGTCGCCTTTCGGGGCGCCGTCGCAGCCTGAGTCAGAACTGCAAAGGTTGCGCCGTGAGAACGAGCGCTTGCGGGCAGAGGTGGCGTTCCTGGGAAAAGTGCAGGCCTTGAGGGACGAGGATCGGCGGTAAAGGTCCGCGCCGTCATCGCTCTCAAGGCCGAACACCGCCTGGAATTGCTCCTGGACATCGCGGGCATTGCCCGCTCGACGTTCTTCTATCACCAGGCCCGGCTCCAGGCCCCCGATCCGCAAGAGGCTCTCAAGCGCGCGGTCACGGAGATCTTTAAGAAGAACCATGGCAGGTACGGGCACCGACGGGTCCACATCGAGCTGGCCAAGCAAGGCTGGAGGACCGCGAAGAAGACCGTGCTGAAGCTGATGCGGACGCTCGGGCTGGTCTGCAAGGTCCGGCGGAAGAAGCGCTACAACTCCTATCGAGGCGAACAAGGCGCCGTCGCTCCGAACGTGCTCAACCGGGATTTCGAAGCCACCGCCCCGAACCAGAAGTGGGTGACGGACGTGACCGAATTCAGCGTCGGCGACCGCAAACTCTACCTCTCACCTGTCATGGACCTCTTCGACCGGCAGATCATCTCGTACACCCTCGGCATCTCGCCGAACCTGGAGCTCACCAACACGTCGCTGAGTAAGGCGTTAACGACCCTCAAGGACGGTGAGAAACCGCTGGTGCATTCCGACCAGGGATTCCAGTACCAGCATCACTCCTGGCGGAATCTCCTCAGCGCTGCCGGAGCGGCCCAATCAATGTCACGCAAGGCCAACTGCTACGACAATGCCGTGATGGAAAACTTCTTCGGCCATCTCAAAGAAGAACTCTTCCACCGTGTCCGGTTCATCAGCACCCAGGCACTGACAGCGGCACTTCACGAGTACATCAGCTGGTACAACACCGAACGGATCTCGACAAAGCTTGAGGGCCTGAGTCCGGTGCAATACCGTGCCCAGGCCCTCGCGGCTTAGGATCTCACTTAGCCAGTCCAACTTTCGGGGACCAGTTCACACGAGGGGAGCCCTTCCTTTTTGCTGTAGATTCCTACGGCTCGAACTTGTAGCCCAGGCCCCGAACCGTCACCAGGTAGCGGGGAACAGAGGGGTCCGGCTCGATCTTGCTGCGCAAGCGCTTCACGTGGACATCCAGGGTCTTGGTATCGCCCACGTAGTCCGAGCCCCAGACGCGGTCGATCAGCTGCCCGCGGGTGAGCACCCGGCCTGAATTGCGAAGGAGCATCTCAAGGAGTTCGAATTCCTTCAGCGGAAGCGACACCTGTTCGCCGTTGACGCTCACTACGTGCCGCTCAATGTCCATCCGCACCGGGCCGGCCTGGACGGTGGACGTGATGAGTTCCTCCGGTTCGCCTTGGCGGCGCAGCACGGCACGCACGCGCGCCACGAGTTCCCTCGAGGAGTACGGCTTGGTGACGTAGTCGTCCGCGCCGAGCTCCAGGCCAACCACCTTGTCGATTTCCGAGTCCTTGGCCGTCAGCATGATGACCGGGACACTGGAACGCTGGCGCAGTTGCCTGCAGACCTCAGTGCCAGGGGTCCCCGGAAGCTGCAAGTCCAGCAGCACCAAGTCGGCCCCGTTCCGGTCGAACTCCACTAAGGCGTCACTGCCGTTGTCCACAACCTGGACATCGAAGCCTTCCTTGCCCAATAGGTAGGACAGAGGGTCGCTGAAGGACTCCTCGTCCTCCACGATCAGAATCCTGCTCAAGCGCCAGCTCCTTGCTCTAGGGCGCGTACGGCGCCCGTCGTTTGAATCACGCTTCGGGCTTCGCCCGGCGTCGTCGTCCTCCTGGCCTTCCATTTCCGGAAGGCGGATGGTGAAAGTAGAACCTTGGCCTGGCTGGGACCAGACGGTGACCTCGCCGCCGTGGTTGGACACCACATGCTTGACGATGCTCAGTCCCAGGCCTGTTCCCCCGGTCTGCCGGGACCTCGCCGCATCCACACGGTAGAAGCGTTCGAAGATGCGTTCCTGGTCCTCCGGGCTGAGACCCTCGCCCTGGTCCGTGACGGAAATGGCCACCACGCCTTCTTTGGCGCGGACCCCCACTCCCACGCGGGTGTTCTCCGGCGAATAACGGATGGCGTTGTCGATCAGGTTCCGCAAGGCGGTCACCAACAGGTCCTGGTCGCCGAAAACCATCGTTTCCGTGCGGCCTCCGACGACGATCTTGATGTTCTTGAGCTCGGCCGGGAGCTGCGAGCGGTCCACGGCCTCGGAAATCACCGTATTGATGTCCACGGCGTGCCCTTGCTGTGCCACATTGGCACCTTGAAGCCGGGACAGCTCAATGATGTCCTGAACCAGCGCGGCCAGCCGTGTCGATTCCTTGTGCATGCGCTTCGCGAAGCGGCGCACGGCTTCTTCGTCGTCCGGGCTCGCCTCAAGCGCTTCCGCAAGCAGGGAGATGGCGCCCACCGGCGTCTTGAGTTCATGCGAGACGTTCGCCACGAAGTCGTTGCGGATCTCTTCGGTACGGGTGATTTCGGTACGGTCATCGGCCAGCAGGACGATATATTCCCATCCGAGCATGGCTGCCCGCACCTGGACCACAATGGTTCCCTTGCCCAATGGACCGCGGGGCAACTCGTAAGTCTCCTCGAGGATCACGCCGTCGCGCCGCACCTTTGCGGTCATGTCCAGCAACTGCTTGTGCACCACTGTGTGGCCCCGCACGAGGCCGTACGCATAGGCCGCGGGACTGGCCCGGACCACGCCGTCGATCGCGTCCACGACGACGAAAGCGCGCCCGACGACCGACAGCACCTCCGCTGCTCCCTCCGGAAGAAGCGGCTCGGTGACGTCCAGGTCCACGATCTTCCGCTGCCGTTCACTGAGCCTGAACGCGAGCACGCCAAAGACGCCGCACGACAGGCCGACTAGACCTGCGATGACACCGATGAGCACTGGATCCACGGATCTAGCTTATGCGCTCAAAACACTGCAAAATATGGAACGGTCACCAAACCGCCCCGATTCAGCTAACGTTCACCTAAAGGTGCGCAATCGTTCATTGACCACTGCCACTCTTACTAGTTGGACCGTAGTTAGCTGTGATGATTTCCGCGCCGTCAGAGGGGTGCGGAGGAGATTTCCAAGGAGAGGACGCCACCGTGCGCAAGGTTTTTCAGGAGGAGCTCATCCAGGTCGGTGAGGACCTCATCGAGATCTCAAAGCTGGTCACTGAGGCGATCCAGAACGCGACCACCGCCTTCGAAGGCGCCGACGTCGATCTTGCCCAGGATGTCATTGCCGCCGACGCGCGGATCGACTTCCTGCAGAACGGCCTCGACGAGCGCGCCATCGACATCCTGGCCCTCCAGGGCCCTGTGGCAAGCGATCTCCGGATGATCGTCGGCTCCCTGCGGATGAGCGCATCCCTGGAGCGCATGGGTGACCTCGCCCGGCACGTGGCCCAGCTGGCCCGTTTGCGCTACCCGGCCACGGTCATCCCCGAGCAGCTGACGGCGACATTCAAGGACATGGCGCGCCTCGACCTCGAAATCATCCAGAAGGTGACGCTGCTCCTGGAGTCCCGCGACCTCGAAGTTGCCCGCGACATCCTCAAGCTCAACATCCGCGTGGACGATCTGCACTTGAGCGTCTTCAGGGCAATCGCTGATCCTGCCTGGGCCGAGACTGCAGCCACCACGGTGGATGTGGCCCTCGCCAGCCGCTACTTCGAGCGTTTCGCCGACCACGGCGTCTCCGTTGCCCGCAAGGTGACCTACCTGGTCACCGGTGAATGGCAGCCTGAAGGCTTCTAGCCAGTCTTAGCAAACAACGACGGCGGCCGGCCCACCTCGCAAGGTGGGCCGGCCGCCGTCGTTCTCTCAAAAACTACTTCTTGCCCTGGGCAGCTACAGCCTTGATGGACTCTGCCGCGGCCTCGGGGTCGAGATAGGTTCCGCCGGGGTTGATCGGCTGGAAGTTCTCGTCCAGGTCGTAGACCAGCGGGATGCCGGTGGGGATGTTGAGGCCCGCGATGTCTTCGTCGCTGATGCCGTCGAGGTGTTTGACGAGCGCGCGCAGGGAATTGCCGTGAGCCGTGACCAGGACGGTCTTGCCCGACTTGAGGTCTTCCTTGATGTCGGATTCCCAGTACGGCAGGAGACGCACGAGGACGTCCTTGAGGCATTCGGTGCGCGGGAGGGCATCGCCGAGATCCGCGTAACGGGGATCGTGTGCCTGGGAGAACTCGCTGTCGTCGGAGAGCGGGGGCGGCGGGGTGTCGTAGCTGCGGCGCCATTCCATGAACTGCTCTTCACCGAACTCAGCGAGGGTCTGGGCCTTGTCCTTGCCCTGCAAGGCGCCGTAGTGGCGCTCGTTGAGGCGCCAGTCACGCTTGACCGGGATCCAGCCGCGATCGGCCTTGTCCAAGGCGATGTTCGCGGTGTTGATGGCCCGCTTGAGCAGGGACGTGTACAGGATGTCCGGGAGAATGTTGTTCTCGACCAGAAGCTCTCCGCCGCGGGCTGCTTCCTCGCGGCCTTGGTCGTTCAGGTCGACGTCCACCCAGCCGGTGAACAGGTTCTTGGCGTTCCAGTCGCTGTGGCCGTGGCGCAGCAGAATCAGCTTGTAAGTCATGGTTTTCATCCTAAGCGATCAAGCCCTGCCGTCGCCGGGCGTTACGCCCTCCACGACGCGGGGTCACTTAGCGCCGGTGTTTGACCGCCGGATGGGCCGTAAGTGACCCCGCGTTGGAGGATAAAGTAGGACGGTGGTGCGAAAAGCGGAGCGGGTGCAGGGAAGGCGCGGCAAACCCGTCGGAAACATCACCAGGGGCACCACCAATCCCAACCGCATGCGCCGTTTGGACCGCTGGTTGGCGGGCCCGCAGGGATGGCGGCTACGCTCCGCCGTCGACCCCTTGGTAGTGGACCTTGGCTACGGCGCTTCCCCGGCCACCGCCGTCGAACTCTTCGAAAGGCTGCAGGCCGTCCGCCCGGACGTCCGCGTGTGCGGGATCGAGATCGAACCCGAGCGAGTCAGTATCGCGAAGCCCTTGGAAAGGCCCGGGCTCAGCTTCCACGTGGGCGGTTTCGAGGTTCCTGTTCCGGGCAATCCAGTGTTGGTGCGCGCCTTCAACGTACTGCGGCAATACGAGGAGTCGGACGTGGCGGGGATCTGGGCGCTCGTGCAGTCGCGGTTGGCACCGCAGGGGTTGTTCATCGACGGTACGTGTGACGAAATCGGCCGCAGGGTGACGTGGGTTGCACTGGATCCGGACCGGCCGTTGAGCCTGAGCCTGTCCATGCGGTTCGGCGGCTTCGAACTGCCCTCTGACGTGGCCGAACGCCTGCCCAAGGCACTCATCCACCGCAATATCCCCGGCGAACGCATCCATGCTTTCCTGAATGCGTTGGACCAAGCCTGGCTGGAAGCCGCACCGCTTGCGTCCTTCGGCAGCAGGCAGCGGTGGACCGCCATGTGCCAATCAATGCGCGACGCCGGTTGGCCCCTTCAGGACGGACCCTCGCGCTGGCGCTTGGGGGAACTTACGGTCGACTGGTCAGCGGTGGCCCCGGCTTAGTTGGCCGCGGGCAGGCCTGGGCCCACACCGGCGAGGGCCCGGCCTGAGCTTGCGAAGGCTGGGAGCCGGTTGGGCCCACGCCGGCAGGGTTCCCTGAGCGAGCTTGCGAGCTTAGGGAGCCGGTGGGGATCACCAGGGACCGTACGGCCCCTGGTTGCGGCCGCTGTTGCCGATTTCCTTCACCGCGGGACGGACGTCCGCCAAATAGACGCACGCCGCGGTGACAGCCGCGATGCCGAAGAAGCCGAAGCCACCGCCGCCACCGAGCAGGGACAGCCCCCCGATCACCGCTGCGATGCCGGTCAGGGCAAGCCAGAAAGTCTTGGTGCGCTTGGACGCGGCCTCAAAGGACGAGGGTTTGTGGCGCAGGCAATCGACCAGCGCCCACAGCTCCAAAGCGAAGGCGACCAGTCCCAGAATGAACCAAATCCCATTCTGGATGTTTGAAATCAAAATTTTTCCGTCCACGCCCACAAGCCTAGCGGTCAAGCGACTTGAACGCTTGCTCCAAATCCGCCCAGAGGTCTTCGACGTTCTCGATTCCGACGCTCATCCTGACCAGGTTGTCCGGCACGCTGAGCGGCTCGGCGGTGTGCCGGCGTCGGCGTTCGATGAGGGATTCGACGCCGCCCAGCGACGTCGCCGGGATCCACAACTGCAATGCACGAACCAGCTGATCTGCCGCGTCGGCACCGCTGCGGGTCCCGTCTCCGGCGAGCTGGATGCAGAGGATCGAGCCGAAGCCCTTCATTTGGGACTTGGCCGCTCATGGCCGGGATCGGTGGGCAGGCCCGGGAAACGGATCGACTCGACGCGGGGGTGGGTACTCAGCCGCTCGGCCAGGGTTGCTGCAGAAGCTTGCGAGCGCTCGATCCGGAGTGCCAGCGTGCGCAGTCCGCGGAGCGCGAGCCAGGCCTCGAACGGGCCGCGATGCCGCCGTGGATGATGCGGTGGTGCAGGAGTTCCCCGCGCAGCCCGGCGTCGGATGTCACCAAGGCGCCGAGTACGACGTCGGAGTGGCCGGCCAGGTATTTGGTCACCGAATGGAGCACGACGTCGGAGCCCAGGCTGAGGGGCTGCTGGACGAGCGGCGTGGAGAAGGTGTTGTCCGTGACCACGATGGCACCGACCTCATGGGCCGCGGTGGCCAGGGCCCGGACGTCGGCGATGCCGAGCATGGGGTTGGTGGGGCTTTCGATCCACAGCATGCTGGCGGGCTTTCCATCCGCGGGGGCGAGCTGCGCCTTGACGGCGTCAGTGTCCGCGATGTCGACGGTCCGCAATTCAAGAATGCCCTTGGCCGCGAGTTCGGTGGCCATGACGAGCGATCCTGCGTAGCTGTGCGTCGGCATGACGAGGACTCCCCGGCCGGCACAAGCGACAACGCGGAACTCACCGCGGCCAGGCCCGAGGCATACAGCAGGCCGGGCAGCTCGGCGCCCTCCAGCTGGGCCAGCGCTTCCTCGAACGGATCCCACGTGGGGTTGGCATAGCGTCCGTAGCCGCGGTCGCCGTCGCTCAGTGCTCCCGTGCCGAAATACGTGGAGGACAGAACGATGGGCGGGTTGACGGGCTGGTCATGGCTTCGTTCGGGACGGCCTGCCGCCACCACCACAGTGTCAGGGGACAGATCTGCGGCATGTTCTCGGGAAAGACTCATTGCCCCAGCCTACGGCGCGGGGAGCGGGCGCTGGAAAGCTGTTACGGCTTCGTCTCGCCCAGCGGTAGGGTGCGTCGCGCCCGGGCGGGCGAGCGCCGTCGTCGGGCACTGTCAGAGTTCCTCTGTACGCTTAGATCCGTGACTACGCAGCGCCTCAAGCAGGACCAGAGCCCCATGCCGGACCAGCGCCCCGGACTCTTCATCGCTTTCGAAGGCGGGGACGGGGCCGGCAAGTCCACGCAGGCCGCCCGCCTGGCTGAGTCGCTCGAGTCCCTTGGCTTTTCCGTGCTGCGCACCCGGGAGCCCGGAGGCACGCCGATCGGTGAGAAGCTGCGTTCCCTCGTGCTGGACCACGGCCACGGCACTATTGATCCCCGGACCGAGGCCCTGATGTTCGCAGCCTCCCGGGCCGCCCACGCAAGCCAGGTCATCCGCCCGGCGTTGGCACAAGGCGCAGTGGTGATCACGGACCGCTATATAGACTCCTCCGTCGCTTACCAGGGCGCCGGCAGGGATCTCGGAACCGTCGACGTCAGGCGGCTCAACGAATGGGCCACCGAAGGACTCGAGCCGGACCTGACTGTCCTCCTCGACGTCCACCCGGGCGATGGCCGGGACCGCAGAACTGCCGGAGACGCTGCCGAGGACCGGCTCGAGTCGGAACCGGACGATTTCCACGCCCGCATCCGTGCCGCTTTCCTGGAACTGGCACAGGCGCGCCCGGAGACGTACCTCGTGCTGCCCGCCAAGGATGCCGTCGAGGACCTCGCCGCGCAGATCCTCCGGCGCGTGCAGGACTTACTTGGGAGCCGCACATGAGCGTCTGGGACGAGCTCCAGGGCCAAGCGCCCGTCGTCGCGCAATTGCGCGCGGCTGCCCAAGGCGAAGGCCTCACGCACGCGTGGTTGTTCACCGGACCGCCGGGGTCGGGCCGTTCCAACGCGGCCAAGGCGTTCGCGGCGGCATTGAACTGTGAGCAGGACGACGTCGCACTTCGCGGCTGCGGCGAATGCGCATCGTGCCGGACCATCCTTGGCGAGACCCACTCAGACGTGACCTTCGTGCGCACGGAGAAGGTCACCATCACCATCGAAGAAGCCCGCCAGCTGGTGTCCAAGGCCGGCGACCGGCCGGCGTCGGGCCGCTGGCGCATCATTGTGGTGGAGGACGCGGACCGTATGGCCGAGCGCACCACCAACGTACTCCTCAAGGCCATCGAGGAACCCACGCCCCGGACCATCTGGATGCTGTGCGCGCCGTCGCCCGCGGATGTGCTGGTCACCATCCGCTCGCGTTGCCGTCCCGTGAGCCTTCGGATTCCGCCGGCTGCCGACGTCGCCGCCCTGCTGGTAAGGCGCGACGGCGTCGACCCCGCCATCGCTGACCGGCCGCCCGCGCTGCCCAAAGCCACATCGGCATTGCGCGTCGGCTGGCCCGCGATCCGGAGGCCAGGGAACGCCGGATGGAGACTGTCCGTTTCCCGCTGGGCCTGAGGGGCGTCACTGCCGCCGTGATGATGGCCGAAAAGCTCGTCAAGATCGCGACTGATGAAGCCAACAGCTCCAACGACGAACGCGACGCCGCCGAAAAGGTCGCCCTGCTCGCGAGCTTGGGCGCTCCGGAATCGGGCACGCTGCCGCCGTCGATGCGAAGCCAGGTGAGGCAACTTGAGGACGACCAGAAACGGCGGCCAAGCGCTCCATCACCGATTCCCTCGACCGCACGCTGACTGATCTGCTGTCCTTCTATCGGGACGTCCTGGTCATCCAACTGGGGAACGCCGTGGAGTTGGTCAACGTTGAACTCAGGAGTGAACTAGAGGCCTATGCGGCAGGCTCCACGCCTGAAATCACCTTGGCGCGCATGGATGCCATCAACAAGGCGCGCGTGCGGATCACCACCACCAACGTGGCACCGCTGCTGGCCGTCGAGTCCATGGCGAGCAGCCTGATTCAGCAATAGCCGGATAGTTTAGAAGTACAGCACGCTTCCCCAGCCTGAGGAGAAACGCATGACCCCCGCACGACGCCGGCCCGCCGGGTCCAGTTCCAGGACACGGTTCCCCTCACTGCGGCGGGTGGCAGCGGCCGTCGCTGCCACGGTCTCCGCGAGCCTGCTGCTGAGCGGCTGCGTTTTCTCGGTACCGGCGCCCAACGATGGTGCCGGCAACGGGTCCGGCAACGTCAGCTCCCCGGATGCGTCCATCGCCGCCGCGGCGCCGGCAGGACTGGAGAGTTTCTACTCCCAAAGAGTGAACTGGACGTCCTGTGAGCAGGGATTCCAGTGCGCCAACATCAAAGTGCCGGTGGACTATGCCAAACCCGATGGTGACAGCATCTCCATCGCGGCCATCCGGCTCCAGAGCCAAGGCACAAAGAAGGGTTCACTCCTGGTGAATCCCGGTGGCCCTGGCGCTTCGGGCTATGACTTCGTCAGGGACGCGGCGAAAACCCACTTCACCAGCAAGCTGCGGTCCAGCTTCGACCTGGTGGGCTTCGATCCCCGCGGCGTCAAGCGGTCGGCGCCGGTGACGTGCCTCAGCGATGCCGAGCGGGACGCTTCCCGCGAGAAGGTCTACAACTACGAAACCGACCAGGGCATCGCCGCGGCGTTGGCCGACACCAAGGCCATCAATACCAAGTGCGTGGAAAAATCCGGGCCCGCCCTGCCGCACATTGACACTGCCAGCTCCGCCAAGGACATGGACATCCTCCGTGCAGTGCTGAACGACGCAAAACTCAACTACCTGGGCTTCTCCTACGGAACGTCCCTGGGCGCCACCTATGCGTCCTTGTTCCCGAACAACGTCGGCAGGCTCGTTTTGGATGGCGCTGTGGATCCGGCCCTCAACAACGAGGACCTCACTGCGGGGCAGGCCGAGGCGTTCGAAAAGGAGCTCCGCACTTATGTGGCGGATTGCCAGGCAAGATCCGGATGCCCGATGACCGGCAGCGTCGATAATGGCGTGCAGCAGATCCAGGACCTCATTGCCGACGTCGAGCAGAATCCCAAGCGCGCCAAGGACGAGCGTCTGGTCACCGGGGCGACGTTCGTCAGCGGTATTTTCACCCCGCTCTACGACAACGAATCGTGGCCCGTCCTGACCCAGGCCCTGGTGGCCGCGTTCAAGGGCGACGTGTCGCTCATGCTTCGGATTGCCGACTTCGGCGCAGACCGGGACCCGAACGGCACCTACACTTCGAACACCCAGTTCGCGTTCAACGCCATCAACTGCCTTGACTACCCCATGGTCACGGACACGGCCGGGATGCGTTCCGAGGAAGCCCGGCTGAAGCAGCTCTCCCCAACCTTCGGCTACTACTTCGCTTACGGCGGCATCAACTGCAAGGACTGGCCCTACAAGCCCGTGCACACGCCTGCTCCCGTCAAGTACACGGGCTCGGCGCCGGTTGTGGTTATTGGCACCACCGGGGACCCGGCGACACCTGTCGCCTGGGCTGGTTCCCTACGGAAACAACTCGGCAATGCTTCCCTCGTGACGTGGAAGGGCGAAGGCCACACCGCCTACGGCCGCTCCAACCAGTGCGTTTCCGACGCCGTGGACAACTACTTCGTGAATGGAACGGCGCCTTCAGACGGGACTATGTGCTGAGCTTGTTCGCAAACTTGAGGCGCCCGCGCTAGAGCCGTGCCGCGCGGGGCTCAAGCAATGCGGGAAGGTCCTTGACTGAGGGCACGACGGCGGTGGCGCCGGCCGCGCGCAAAGCCGCCTCGGAGTGGAAGCCAGTGAGCACGCCCACCACGGCGGAGGCGCCGGAGCGAAGGCCGGACAACATATCCGAGCTCGTGTCCCCCACCACGACGACCTCGCGGACATCATCCAGGTCAAGGGCCAAGACTGCCGTGAGAATCATGTCTGGGTAAGGGCGCCCGCGGCCGGCGTCGGCCGGGCACAGGCTGAGATCGGCCTTCCCCATCCAGCCCAGGGACTCGAGCACCATGTTCTGGGTGTGCCGGCCGAAGCCCGTAGCCAGGCAAACTTTCACGCCGGAGTCTCGCAACCAGTCGATGGTTTCCTCAGCACCTGGAATAGCCCGGACGCCACCGTCGGCAATCAGATCGTCGTAGGCGCGTTCGAAGGCCTTGTTGGCGCTCTCAGCTCGTCGTGCTTCTTCAAAAAGATGGCTGAAAACGGTCAACTTGGAAAAGCCCATGGTGTCCCGGGCGTAGCCGAGCATGCTTTCGAAACGGGGCGAACCAGGCTCGACGCCGGTCTCCTGCAGGGCGAGCGACATCGCCCGCTCGGTACGGCCATCGTCGGTAATCGTGGTGCCCACCATATCCAAGACAGCAAGCCGCAGCCGCTCCGCACGGTGTGCCCCGGCGTCGTCCGCGTTGATCCTCTTGCTGCTGTCCATGCTCATGGCGCCCCTTCGCTGGTTGATGACCGAAATCGTGCGGCCACGTTAGTCCGCCCAGCTTGCCCCGGTCCGCTACGGCGGCCTGAACCCGGCGCGACGAGCGGGTGAATTCCGCAACAACGGCGCCAAGGGAGCTCCGCGCCGGGCTGTTTTGACCCGGACGAGGTGACTCTATTACAGTTGTATCTTGCGTGATTCAGCCGGTACCCGGACGATAGCGCGGTGCTTCCTTAGCTCAGTCGGTAGAGCGTTTCACTCGTAATGAAAAGGTCATCAGTTCGATTCTGATAGGAAGCTCGAAAAGCCCCGCCATTCCACGGATTTGGCGGGGCTTATTTTTTGCTCCGAGGTCCGGGCTCCACTTTTGACTCTGTTGCTGGACTCGTAGCAGCGACCCGACCCCGATCATTGAGTGCTTGGCAACAGAAGACAGGGAACCGTGATAATCGGTGACGAGTATCATGCCCAGAAGGAGCGCGGCAAGGCCAATCAACCCGAAGGTGTACGGGAAGACTGCTTTCGCTACGCCGCCCGGCAGCGCAAGTGGACCCAGGACGGTGACCAGAACGGCGCCGACACACGTCGCCCACGCCACACGCAGCGGCAACGGGAGCGACCCAGTTTCCTTGAGACTTCTCCCCAATGCCACCCCTCCGCTGATTGCCCTTGCCCAAAGAGTAAGGGCTACCGTCCTGCCGCGACAGAGGTCCGACCGGACCACCCCTTTTATGAGGGACGGTGCCATGCGGGCGCCCCCGAGGTCTTGTCTGCATACCGTTGCCACCACCGAGAACCTTGACCAGCGACGTTCCGTGGCAGACGATATTCGAATCGTGCTGCGTTGGCGCTCACTCCCGAGCTGCTCCAAGTGGCAGCTATCAGGGGGACAGCATGGCAAACGTGACAGTCGATCCGGACATTTTTGAAAGTCAGGGCGAGCGGTCTGAGGGGATCTTCGATGGCTGGGAGGGGCCTTCACCGTTCTTCCTGGTCATTTCGGACGAAACGGACAAAGCGGCGGAGGCACTCCATGTTGCGATAGGACGATGCATGCGTGTTGACGGCAATGGCAACGAGCTGACCGCCGCCGAGATGGCAAGCACCGGGGAATACACCGCAAATTACTGCTCCCCGGTCTACCTCACAGACACAGGCCTGATGGCGTACTTGGACACAAACGGTGAGCTACCGCGGGCCATGGCCGACACAATGCTCCGCATCCTCGTGGAGGAAGTCGAGGCACGCGACATTACCGCCCATCTGACTACTCCGCCGCGAGGCTCCGAGTCAACGGCAGGGTGCACAGAATGGGAAGACTCTGAGGCGGGAATGGCAAGACTGGCTTTCGAAATAGCCAACCTTGACCCGGAATGGCCATAAGGCCAATGTGGCGGCTACGTCGTCCGGGCTGGGAGCAATCATCAATCATGTCCAAGCGCCGAATGCACGGTACGTGGGTGTTGTACTTGTTGCCGCCTTTCGCCGTCGTGAGCGGGAGAGACAGCCCGGCGGGTGGGTCTAATGTCCACTTCGGAGAGGTCCCGCAGGACGGGCAGGGCCGCTGACGTGACCAGAAGAGCGCAGGGGCCGACGACCAGCAGAAACACGTGGCAAGCCGTGTACTCGATGTTCGGTCCGATGGCGGTCGCCAACTTCACGATGCTCCTCGTCATCGTCCTGTTCGTTGTGTTTCAACCCAAAGCCAGCGATCCGAGTACGTATTGGGCCATCGCATTGATGGCGGTCTTGATGCTTATCGCGGGAGTCCTGATGGTGAAGGGAATGCTCCGACTCAGGCTCGTCCGCAAATCGCACAAGGAGGACCGGCGACGCATCGCCGCGGGCCTTACGTTGGAACCCGAACGCGACGATGACTGAAACCCCGGGTGACCGAATGACTTACGTTTTCAGAGGTGGCTTATCGAACTCCGGGCGGTTCAGGATCAAAGGACCGTGGGTGATACTCACCATGAGCGCCTAGCAGCTTGAGTTCCGCCCCCGATGCCGGTGGTGGGCGCGCCACTTCGGCCCTTGGCGGCTCGAGCGTTCGGCCGTCCGCGAGATCTATCCGGGGCGTCCGCATTTCATCTTCTCCTGGACTCCGGTGAACTTCCTCGCCAAGGAGAACATGCCGTGGATATTTATGGCCGAATGGCCGGAGGGGGGTCCTCGGAGCCGCGGAAGAGCTCGGCTACCCGGCTCGATACGAGGGAGCGCCCTGTAGTACATGCCGAACTTGGAGAAGCTCTGCAGGGTCGTGTAGCCATGCCGGTACTCCCTGCGGGCCTTGTAAATGGACACCGCGCCCGACACCGCCGCGGTGAGTCTCGCGAGCACGAAGATCCCGTAAAACACGAGGGCGACGTTCTTGACCCCGCGCCATTGTTGCTGGCGATCGCAAACCCAACCATGAGTATGCCCGTGCCTAGGAAGGCCAGGAGACTTGTTGTGGAGGTCCGCTGCCAGGCTGCGGCGCTGAAACCCTTGAGCACGGGATACCGGACCGTCGGCTCCCACGGCGCGGTCGGGACCGCGCCGCCGCCCTGGTCCTTAATGGTGTGAAGCACGTGAGCCTCCTGGGGATTCCACCGGACCAAGTCGGCCTTTAGACTTCGTGAGCCGGTTCATCTGCCGCTTGGCCCCGGTGCCGGGTCTTTCTCTGGCCACGTCGTGTAGCCGAGTTTCCGCTCGGCGTAGTAGGGGCGGATCGCGAGGACAGCGATCACCATGGCCCCGGCGCACAGGGCGATGGCAAGCCAAAGGGGCACCAGCGGTATCCACGTCGGGAAGGCATAGTGGGTGGCGGCGTCGATCAGTGCCAGCGGTGCTCCAACCCCCAAGGCGGCCAGGATCCCTTTGATGAAAGGAACGGCCCGGATCAGCCACATTCCCGCCGGCGGCTGGACAGGCAGCGTGTCCCATTGGCTACGTGGAACGAACCTCACCTCGGCCATTCAAACCCTCCCCACAGGCAATCGACGCTTCGCTGTCACTGAACGTCATGCTACACAGAAACTGCCCATTCGTTTCGGCCCGTCAGCGCGGCGAGCAGGGGCGACGCCAAGGCAGGCATGACGCCAACATCCCGATGTTTAGTACCTTGTTGAGGCCCGATAGAGGCTCAGAGCGGACACGGCGGAGGCCCGGCCAACAATTGCTTTCGGGGAAGGAGTCGAGAAGCTAATCTTGTCCAAGCCCCTATGCCTGAAGGTATCGGGGCTTGAGGGTAACGCAAATGCCGTGCATCGTCGGCCCGCGTTCACCTTGGCGATCTATTTGGGGGTTGGTTGCATTGAGGTTTCCGCGCGTTCTCATATCGCTGCTCGCCGGCATGATGATCCTGCCGATTTCCGGTTGCTTGAGCGCTTCAGTACCAAGTGCGGCACCGACAGACGCCTGGACGATCAGCCCCGGCCCCACATCCAGTGCGGCCCTGCCCAGGTCTATTCACTGGCTCAACTGCGCGCAATGGTTGCAAGCGTCCGTGCTATCAACGGTGCCGCCGCCACGGTACTGGACGACGCCCAGCTCAAAAAGATCCAAGGCATCCAGTCGATGGGTTCATCATTGCTGAGAACTGACCCCGATGAATGCCTCAGCCTGCTGCACGACGGAAGCCTCTCCGATGACCGGATACCGGCAGCCGCGGCCCTGATCGGCCCGCCCGCGAGCCAGTCAGCAATTACCGCATCCTCCGATGATTCCGGGCTGTTCTGGCAGGGCATCTACAGTCTCGAAAAGACCCGGACCCGCTGCTCACCATCAACCCTGACCCTCGACGGCCAGACCGCCAAGTACGAGCTTTCACCCGTCCTTGCAGACCTGCACGGGCAGAAATCAACAGCCAACGTCCAGACCATCACCGACCAAACGGGACCGCATTACACGCTGAGCATGGTGGCCATGAGCGGCACCCTGTTCGTCACCGGCAGCAAGAAAATCCCGGCCACGCAGCCGACCGACGTCGAAATCAAAGAGCTGAGCGGCTACATCAACACCGTCATCGACGGAGCAGGCAAAGCTATCCCCTCGGCGCCGGCAACAGGCGTCGGCGCATAGACTGCGTGCGAGGCACAGCCGACCCGACAGAACCGCCATCAACTCCGACGCCAACCGAAAACAGGGGACTAAATGAATAGAGAGTCCGAGGACCACACACCGGCCCAGCCAGACGAGACAATTCAAGGCGTCGCGCCCCTATTGTCGACGGGGGCAGATGGCAAGAACGGCCAACGTCAGTCAGGGCGTAGAAGAAGTACCTTGGTCTTCGGCATCGCCGGTCTGGCCGTCCTCTGCGGCGCCGGGGTCTGGGCACTGCTTCCCCAGGCGCTGAACGGCGGCCAGGATGCGGCGGCCGCCTCTACGACACAGGCTGCTCCCCCGCCACCCCGACCGCACGGCCAACTCCAACTCCGCGTCTGACAGATTACACCGACCCGACCCACGGCTTCGAAGTGAAATTACTCAGCCCGCCCACCCACACCAAGGTCGCAATTCCCTAACAGCCGATACGACAGCAACCGCGGACGTATTCAACGCCCAATACCACGGACAATCCGTTATCGCTGTCCCATTGCCGTGCATGAACCCTGCACACACGACCGAGATCCTGCAAGGCTTCATGGATTCAACCGTGAACGGTCAGGGAAAATCCACCTCAGCCCCGCCGGTCGTCGAAACCCGTGATTCGACAACGTTGCAGTCGTTTCCTGCGATCCTTGGCAAGTTCACGTACACCGACGCCGATGGCCGAAGACTGAACGCTCAAATCCTCACTGTCATGCACGGCTCAACCCTCATCCAGGCCCTCGCCATATCCGGCTCTTCCCCGATGCCTTCCTTGATGCCGGACAAAAGGCCTTCATGGACTCACTCCACTTCCTGGACCGACCCGCACCCAGTGCACCGATGTGCGACCCTCCTAACTCCCGTGGCGGCCGGCCAAGGAGTCACTATGTCCGCCGTCTGGACAGCCTTCCGCCGGCATCGCCCCGTAGTGCGGCTGTAATCTTTTGCCACCTGGGGTGGGTCTATCCTGCATGCAGGAATGCAATGCATCGGCAAGTTGCCGGGATCTTGGGGCGTCATCAAAACTATCCGGTTGATCAAGCGGCTTGCCACTGAGATGCCACAGCCCGCTCGCGCATTGTCATGGCTGATCCCTTCACTCTTCATCGCAGGCCTGCTGATCTATGTCTCACACGACAGTTTTGGCCCTCACGCATCGCTATTGGCGCCGCTGGTGTGTTCCTTTTCGCATTTGGATTTTGCGTCTTCCGGGACATCAACGGTGCGGCAAGTTCATGGTCGCGCATGTACAAGGAGAGCCGGGGCCTCTCCCCTGAGCATTTCACTTTTGCCGACGTGCCGACACTCAACGGCATGGGATTCATCTACATGGTCATGGCCGTGCTTTGGCTTTGCATGGCGGTCTTTGCAATGTAGACGTCGATGGCCGGACCCGTGCGGAACGTCATTCGTCATGCCTGCGCGCCACCCCAGCCCAGACACCTACTTCTATGTCAGGCTGTCGTCGTCCGGCTCCACCTCGAGGGCGATCGACTGGTCATGGCCGAGGTTGTTCAGAATCGTCAAGATGATTGCGGCGAGCAGAAGGACCGGTGGCCATTAACCGAGCGGGCTACCTGTGAACGAAATGAATGACGTGACGTCCGTCCGGCATCAGAGTAGGTAGTTCGCTTTCAAGGCTCCGACACACCCGTGGATTCCCGGCATGCAGGCATGCTTCCACGCCGTATCGTAGGCTCGCCTGACATCATTCCAGGAGAAAGAACAGACCTCATGAGCAGTGTTCCTCCACCTCCCGAAAAGCGCTGGCCGCCCGACGCCCCGCAGATACCTAATCCATACGCACCAGTCCAGCCACGCGCTCCGTTCAGCAAGGCGGCAATAGCGGGTTTCATCATCAGCTGCGTCGGGCTTTTCGTCTTTGCCATGGTGGGCCCGCTCGGGACCGCCATCTCAGGCCTTGGCTTCCGGCGGGCCAGAGAGCGCGGGTTGCGTGGTCGCGGGCTCGCCATCGCGGGCATGATCATCGGTGTCGCCGATTTTGCGTTCTATCTCATCGCCCGGTACCTCCTTCATCCGTGATGCACAGCTGGCCAGGTGGCCCTATTTGCCCGCACCCTGCCCGCAGGGTTTGTGTACCCGTGGCCAGTCCTTCGGCTGCATGAAGTCCACGAAGCTCTGTGAGGTCGCCGAAGGCGTTGAGACCCGGGGCGAGTAGGCTGCCCGGCGCGCCGGGCGCTGCGAAGTTCAGGCAACAGGATAGAAAAGATGGGCGGGAGTTACCGGCTTCCGCCCGTCGTCCCCTTTCCGGAGGACGGACTTCCGAGCCACTGAACACTTGAGGGTCATGAACTTCCGCAATCGCCTCGCCCTGCCCGCCGCGTTCCTCTTTGCTGCATTGGCCCTCGCCGGATGTCAGCAGGGAACCCACCCCGCCGATGCGATGACCAAGGCCGCGTCGCCGGCCGTTCCCCAGGCAGTGGCGCCCGTTCCCGGGGGCGCCCCTCGGGTGCAGCGGCTGCAGCCGTGAAGTCCATCCACTCCCCGGCATGGTCGCTACCGACGAGCAGCTTGCTGCCGGACAGTGTTCCGCCAAAGTGGTCGACGCCGCCACGGGCGAGTACCTGCCGGACCCGGCCTGCACTCCCGGGGCAACAGATCCCGCGGTTACCCAAGAGAACCTCGATTCGACGATCTGCATGAGCGGCTATACGGCCACGGTGCGCCCGCCCGCTTCGAATACGGACAAGGTGAAGGCCGAGAGCCTGCGCGAATACGGCCAGACTGCCGCGAAGACCACGGAATACGACCATCTCATCAGCCTTGAGCTCGGCGGCACCAACTCCGTGTCGAATCTGTGGCCTGAGCCGAACAAGGCGAGCGCCACGGGCACCACGAACCCGAAAGACGCGGTGGAGAACACTCTGCACAAGGCCATCTGCACCCACAAGGTCACCCTGTCAGCTGCCCAGAATGCGATCGCCCACAACTGGGTCACCGCGGTCAAAGACCTCGGTTTGTAGCAGCGCGGACCGCTGCATTGACCATCCGGGATCTCTCAAATCCCGACGGCGGCCCTCATGCAATCCAGCCCCTCTTGCAAGGAGCAATCGACGCGTTCGGCAGCAAATGGGGGTCAAGGAGCGCATCGTAGGATAGAGCGTGCCTGTCCCGCTCCCCTACAAAGTGGGCTGGCACTTTCCTTGACCAACGAGGGAGAGCCCGGTGAGGTCGCCGGCGCCGAACGAAACCACTCCTGGGGTCTCCGAGGGATTCATGATCTGGCTAGGGTCGTTGACATGGTCCAGGCCAACCACGTGACCGAGCTCGTGCTCGATCACGGCCCTCACCTGTTCCGTTCCGAGTTCCGCCGACATCCGTTGGAGTGCAGGGCCGTTCAGCTCCACCTGCCCGCTGACGTAGGTGAAGCCGGTATTCCCAAAGCTGACAGCTTCGCTGCCTCCCAGGCCCATGACAGTTTCCCCTTGCGCGGGATTCGTGAATTTCGGTTGTTCGGCGTGGGTCTCCCAGGCGATGAGCACCGGAGCCCAACGGTCCCCGTACCGATCCTTCTGATATGACCGATGGCCCGCGGACGGAGCCTCTGTCGTGTCGCCGTCGTTGACGAAGGTCAGTCCAGTTGCGTGGGAGATCGCAGTGACAGCTTCCTGGATGAGCTCGGGGCCGACTGCCGGTGAGTTGGCGGGCGGGTGACGTAATGGATCGCCCGGCACGGATCATAGGTGACCGGACTGCCGTCCTCACGCTTCTGCAGGAAGGCGTATGACTTGCTGGTCACGGTCAGCGGTGCAGGCTGACCAAGGGGGCCCGGGTTTTCCCCGATACCCGCCGGTGGATGATCCTTTGCCTGGAGCGCCGCGCCGGCTGCAGGACCGCCGGGTGCCAAGGGCCCGATCGCACCCGGATTGGCGATGCCATTTAGTCCACCAAGTCCGTTCAGCCCGGGCACAAAGGGCCTACGAAATAGAGCCCAGCCAGAAGCACAACAATCCCGGCGACGATCGAAGCAGCTCTGGCCACCGCCGCAGTTTCTTGGGTCGCGGGGTAGGATCAGCTGCTTCGCGCCAGGCAGTCGGCGTCGGCGTACCTTCTTCCAGCATTTCTTCGAGCTTCCACAGCGGAATACGTTCCGGCACTTTCCGTGGCCCAGATGCCGAGCCTCCGGTGACCTCCCCGAAGATGCCTTCGTTGTCCCTCGAATCCCCCATCGTCAGAGTTTATCCCCTGCCCCGAACCGACATCCCATATTCCGGACCACATCAAGGGCCTTCGGAACAACGCGCGCTCTTAGGTCATCGGAAATACTCTGAATCCAGCCTTGGACCGGCTTACGCCCCAGAGCAAGACGGACCCGTCGAGCCTTCGGACGGCGATGGACCGTTGGACGCTCAAGATGTCCACGTCCTGCGGGTAGTCGCACTCGGTGTGCGCTGTGAACTCTTCTGCGAATCTGCGGTCGAAGATGAGAGCAAGCCCCTTCCACTTCCGTTTCTCGTACGTGGACAACCCGAAAGAGAAAGCCATCGCGATTCCCGCGACGATGAACAGAGGCCATTTGGGAAGTTCAGCCGACCCGAACAAGGTGACACCCGACAGGATCCAGAACAGGAGGAAGAAAACTCCCGACATGATCCTGACGGCTCTGTATTTCCTCGCTTCGGGAATGCAACAGTGAAGCCCGTGCGACGATCATCCATGAGGCGCCCCGATCCGCGTTGCAAAGTGCGTTTCTTGCTAGTGAACCAAGAATGTCGAACCGACGATAGAACCTGGCCTCATCCGGCGGGGTGCCTCCGGAGTGACGGCAACGTCGTCGAGTCCCCGGGTGGTAGAGGCGCCTAGCCATCGGGAAGGCCGAATCGGATTTGAAATCCAAACCCGAAGCATGCTTAGTATGTAGTAACGGCCGTATCGATCGGCTGCCGAACCAGAGGAGGAAACACCATGGGACTAGGCGACAAGATTGAGAACGCTGCCGAGAAGGCCGGCGGCAAGGGCAAGGAAGCTGCCGGGAACGCCACAGGCGATGAAAACCTGAAGGCGGAAGGCAAGGCCGACCAAGCCAAGGGCGATTTGAAGCAGGCCGGCGAGAAGGTCAAGGACGCCTTCAAAAAGGACTGACCTGACCCGTAGAGCAAAGGGCGCATCCCAGCGGGGTGCGCCCTTCGCCGTGTCCGGTACTCGATTCCAGACAGGCTCCCGCGGGCAAACACTCCGCATACTTACTAATCATGGACGCCGGGCAACCTCACCGTTACTGTGATCACACCCGATGTTGCTCATCCGGGGACTGCGTCAATGGAGTCGCAGTGAAATCACATCTGGGGGATTTGATGACAACGCTGGTCCAGTCCGAGGGCGAATTACACCACGACGCAGAGGTCAACACCGTTTCCGGCGTGGACGGCGGTGGAGCGGGTTCAGCCCTGAACATGAAAATGTCAGGATTGAGGACGCAGGTGAAGGGATCCTCAGGATCATTTTGCGGCCGGGAGGCCGAATCACCGCAGAAGACGGGGGTCTTGTCCAGGAGCGGTACCTGGCGCTGACGGGCGGAAGGGGCGCTGCGGTCCTACTTCAGGTCATCGGCGTCGAGTCTGTCAGCCGCGACGCCGTCCGATTCTTCAGCGAAGCGGCCACTATCACGGCCTTCGCGATTCTGGGTAGCACGCCGGTGGACCGTGTCATTGCCCACGGCAGGCACGGGCTCCCCGCACCGCAGTGCCCCACCCGGTATTTCACGGATGAACAAGAAGCCTTGGGGTGGTTGCGCGAGCTGCGTCCTGATGCCGCAAAATACGGCACCAGCACGTCTTCGAAGTACACCGCCCCAAGCCCTCCCCTCCGAGCAACGCGGGGTCACTTACGGCCCATTTGGTGCCGCTGAATGGGCCGTAAGTGACCCCGCATTGCGAGATCCCGCGTTGTGAACTGCGCGAGTTAAGAACTATGCGAAGTCCGAGACTGCCGGATCCGGTCCGATGCGGCCTTCGGCGCCTCGGTCCAGGCCGTTGATGGCCTCGATGTCGGCCTCATCCAAGGTGACGCCAAGGGCTGCGAAGTTCTCCTGGATCCGGGACTCGGTCACGGACTTGGGGATCACAACGTTGCCGATCGCGAGGTGCCAGGCGATAACCACCTGCGCCGGGGTGGCGCCGTGCTTGGCAGCAATCTGCGCGATGGTGGCGTTCTCAAGGAGCTCGCCACCCTGGCCAAGAGGCGACCAGGCCTGCGTCAAAATGCCCCGGGCAGCGGCGAATTCACGGAGTTCGGACTGGTTGAAGAACGGGTGGAGCTCGATCTGGTGGATCGCCGGAACCACGCCGGTCTCGTCGATCAGGCGCTGCAGGCCTTCCTTGCTGAAGTTGGAGACGCCGATGGACTTGATGCGTCCGCGCTTCTGGAGCTCGATGAGGGCCTTCCACGTGTCCACGAACTTGTCCTGCTTGGGCTGCATCCAGTGGATCAGGTACAGGTCAAGGGTTTCCAGGCCGAGGCGGTTCATGGACTCTTCGAAAGCCGCGAACGTGGACTCGTAGCCCTGGTCCGCATTCCACAGCTTGGTGGTGATGAAGATTTCCTCGGGCTTGAGGCCGGAGGATGCTATGGCGCGTCCTACGCCTGCCTCGTTGCCGTAGATCTTGGCGGTATCGATGTGGCGGTAGCCGGCGTCGAAGGCCCGACGCACCACCTTTTCGGCTACATCGTCCTCAACCTGCCACACCCCGTAGCCGAGCTGGGGGATGGAGTTGCCGTCGTTAAAAGTAAGGTTCGGTGACGAAGTCATGGCTTCCATCCTGCCAGCCGTGCACACGGAGTGGCTACGGATTCCAGCCCCTCTAAGCTAGGCGCTTAATAGTTGTTACGTGGGAATAGACGCGTCTGCACCTAACTCGCCGAACTCTATGAGCCGGCTTTGGTCCCGAGCAACCGTTCGGCTTCCTCGACGTGCTCGTAAACGGCTTCGGCGCGTCGACGTACCGAAGCCGCACCCACAGGAACGGGCCCGACGGCGAGACGCAGCATCGCGGCCGCCTCCGCCGTCGTGGCAAGAGAGTTACCCGCTTTGGACAGCGCGCGATGGACACCTGCGAGCGATCCCGGAATATCCAGCCCGTCACTGGGCGAACGGAGCTGGGCCTCCACGCAGACCGCACGTACCCTGGACGACAAGTCCGCCAGTTCGTTGGCAATGGCTACGAGTTCGCCGTAGAGCTGCTCGTCTTCGACACCTTCCAGCACCTGGTGATAGCGATCAAGGCCGCGGTGAAAGCGGTCGTGGGCACGGCGCCACAATCCTTTGCCAAGTTCAGCGTCATCCTTCCGCCCCTGCCGGACGGCCCCAAAGAATCCCAAACCAGCGCTCAGAGGTACTGGCCCGGACCGTGGTCCGGATCTTCAACTCGAGCAGGTTTGCCTGGTTCCGCTTCTTTGCCGGGAAGGTGGGCACGCTGGGGCTCACCGTTCTCCCGATAACGACTCCGGGAGCAATCATGGTTCCGGGCGGGAGCTGGCGAAGCTGCAGCTGGGCAACAGCGTGCTCCCGGGCTGCCTGCTGGGCGGCGATGGCGGTCTGGATTCCGTGGAACAAGCCCTCGAGCCAGCCGACAAGCTGCGCCTGCGCAATCCGGAGCTCAGCGTCGGAAGGGGTCGCATTTTCAGGGAAAGGGAGGCTGATACGTTCCAGCTCCTCCACTAGTTCCGGAGCGAGGCCCTCTTCCAACTCTTTGATGGAGCGTTCGTGGATCGCGGCAAGGCGTCCGCGCGCTGCCTCGTCCAGGGGAGCGCTCTTCACTTCTTCGAGGAGCTGGCGAATCATGGTGCCGATCCGCATGACCTTGGCTGGTTCGTCGACGAGGTCCTGGAGGGTGCTGCCCTTCTTGGCGCCAGGCTTCCCGTCGGCCCTGGGGCCCGCTTCCGATGTGCTCTGTGCCGTCCCAGCGTCCAAGGTTGTGCCCTCCACCGGGATGTCGTCAAAACTCTCGCCACTGGGTTGAGTGTCGTCCTGATCGCTCATGCGTTCATACTCTCATGTGCCGCAACTCAGCCCAGCGCCTTGACCAGTATTTCGCCTTCGTCCTTAGCGAAACCACATTTTTCGTAGAAACCCGTTGCATAGAGGTTGGCCGGGACCCAGACTTCTTCCATCCCGTGTGTCCGCATCCACTCCTCCATGGCAGCCAGAAGGGACCGGCCGATACCGCGGCGGCGCCACTGCGCATGGGTTCCCATTTCCATGAGGAGCAGTTCCGCCCAGGGCCCGGCATTACGGCGGCGCTGAATGCAGCAGTGGAGGAATCCCACCATCCCCCCGCCGAGCTCAGCCAGCCAAAACAGCACGGCGGGGTCGCCCAGGAAGGAGCGGGCGCCGTCGTACGTCAACGCGCCCGACGGCGGGACTGAAGGATCTTCGTCGAACAAGTTATCCATCTCCGCCAGGCTGATCAGCGCGCCGGCGTCGTCGGGGCCAAGCAGGCGGATCCGGACGTCGGCATTCGTCAATGTTTCGATGTCAGCACCTCCCCTGCGGAGCAGTCTATGCGGTGGTTGTCCCGTTGCCTCGGACGATTCCGATCACGCCGTTGCTGGCGCCATTGGACTGCTGGACCAGCCTGGCTTCGCAAAGATCCAGCCAGCGGGCCTCCGCCTCGGCATGGAAGATCAGGGAGTCCAGGACAAGCAGCCTGGCGGTATCCGTCACTCTTTGGTTGGCGGCCAGGTCCTTGCGATCCTGTGTGTACTCCTGCAGTTCCCGCAGGGATATCTCACGTTGGGCCTGGATGAGAGCGTGTGCGTCGGTCCCCGCCGTCGAGACGGCCAACGACAGCTTGATGGCCAATTCGTTCCTCGGCGGCGCTCCACGATCCACCGCAGTTGAAAACCATCGGCGGATCTCCACAGTCCCGCGTCGGTGATGCTGAAAAGCACGTGGCCTCGGCCGTCGTCGCCCTCTTTGCGGACCAAAGCGTCGCGCTCCAGCCGGTTCAACGTGGTGTACACCTGCCCGATGTTCAGCGGCCAGACGGATCCCGTGCGTTCCTCGAACGCCGCCCGCAATTGGTATCCGTAGCGTGGTTGCTCCTGAAGCAATGCCAGGATGCTGTACCGGATGGACATCGCTCTCCTTCGTGCTGCCGGTTTTGCGGATGTCGCTAGAGCAGCAGAAGGACCTTGCCCATGTGCTCGCCGGAATCGAAGTACTCGTGGGCTTCGCGGACCTGCTCCAAAGGGAACGACTTGGCCACAAGCGGCTTGATCCGGCCGTCGGCCAGCATCGGCCAGACCGATTCGCGGACGGCGTTCATAATGACACCTTTTTCGGCGACCGGCCGCGGGCGCAGCGCTGTGCCGATGATCGCCGCACGTTTGCTGACCAGCTGGCCGAGGTTGAGTTCGCCCTTGACGCCACCTTGCAGCCCGATCACCACCAGCCTTCCGTAGTCCGCGAGTGCTTCCACGTTTTGCTGCAGGTATTTGGCACCGACGACGTCGAGAATCACGTCCGCGCCTTTGCCGCCGTTTTGTGCCTTGAGGCTTTCGGCGAAATCTTCTTCCGCGTAGTTGATGGCGATGTCGGCTCCGAGGAAGGCTTTCGCGGTTCCGACCTTTTCGGCCGTTCCGGCCGTCGTCGCGACCGTGGCACCGTACGCTTTGGCGAGTTGGATGGCCATGGTGCCGATGCCGCCAGTGGCGCCGTGGATCAGTACCGTCTCACCCGCTTGCAGTTGTGCAGTCATGATGAGGTTCGAGTACACCGTGGCGGCTACCTCAGGCAAGGACGCGGCGGTGACCAGATCCACGCCGTCGGGCAATCGCAAGACCTGCTCCGCGGGGACAGCAACCTGCTGTGCATAGCCGCCACCCGAAAGCAGCGCCACTACCTTGTCACCCACGGAAAACGGTTTGCTCACCTCGGGCCCGAACGCTGCAATCCGGCCGGAGACTTCAAGGCCGGGAATGTCGGACGCTCCCGGTGGTGGCGGGTAGAAACCGCGGCGCTGCTGGACATCGGCCCTGTTGAGACCTGCGGCGACGACGTCGATGAGAACCTCGCCGGGGCCGGGAACCGGAGCAGGGACGTCGCGGATTTCCAGAACCTCGGGTCCGCCCGGTTCGGAGATGTAGACGGCTTTCATAGAGTGCTCCCGATCTTGCTCAGTGCAATTGGCCTTTCAGACACCTTAACCGCGTTAATCGCGGAGGCAGGTTTTTGGCACAGCCAACTCCCTATGAAACACTACTAGGCAGGGAAGGTTGTCCGAGCGGCCTAAGGAGCTGGTCTTGAAAACCAGTGTGCGGTAACCCCGCACCAAGGGTTCAAATCCCTTACCTTCCGCGTGGCGCGCTTTAAGGCGCGAACTGGCAGCAGATGCCCACAGAATCGCTTCTTGTGGGCATCTGCTGCTTTTTCGACGGCGATAGCCAGTTCAGTAGCTGCGGTCCCCGAATCGGCGCTGCACGTCGAGCAGGAACTTGAGCCCGCCGTCAGACAGTTCCGAGTTCCGGAGACTCCAGCTGGCCGACTCCCGCAACGCCAGGCACCGGAGGGTCCGGCTGTTGTCCAGATCCAGGTGCCAGGCGTCATCCAAGGGAATCTCGGTGCCGCCAGGCATCCGGTAACCCTTTGCGTGGAGCGCCGACTGAATCACTTCCCGGCGCACGTTGTACGGGGCGCCTCGCCGCTAACAGCCCAATGGACCAGCAGGCGCATGACCTCTTTGTCGACGCCGTGCTGCGGAAAGGCGAACCGCTCGGCCAGATAGTCCCACAGGGCTGCAGGATCCTGCACAGCGTGACGGCCAGCGGGGGTGAGGACCAGCCTTCCTTTAAACTTGCGTAACAGTTTCCAATCCTGCAGTTGTTCACGAAGGTCCAGGATCGGAACAACGTTGTTTTCATTTCGCCCCGGCATCGGCCACTCATCATCCCAGCCGAGCTGGGTCATGGCCCGTTTGACTATTGCGGGTTTGAGGTAGCCGGCGGATGTCAGTTCCAGCCCGTCCGGGTGTGCTGCATTTAGAAACCACGAAACCGGGCCAAGGACGGTCTCCCTGTCTTCCGGTGTAGCGTCGCCCGGCCAGATCCGTCGTGCCAGTTGGCGCAACTGCCCATTCACCGCGACGAGATCGAAGTCGGTGGGGTCGAAGTCGGCTGCCGGCTGATGGGTTACCAATTCGAGCCACTTCGCGCACTGGCCATGCTCGGAGTGGCCAGGGTTGCCAAGCACGGCCACCACATTCGCGTAGCCCGCTGCCCCGCCGGAGTCTTCCAGGGGTCCCGCATCGCGCCATCGAGGCAGGCAACGGTGTTTTCAGGAAGAGTGGCCGGGCCCACGACCTCGATCTCGTGAATCCACGAATCACCAAAATCGTACTCGTACTCCAGCGGAGCTTTACCCGGCCGGGCCGGGTCAATGAGCTCAAGCAGCCCGACGTCGGCAGCAAGCTCGGCGCCGGGTTGCACGCCGTCGTCGTCGGTTCCGATGATGATCCGGCGGACGCCCTTACGATCGACACCGCTAACGCCGTAAAGGTGGCAATCCTTCCAACCGAAGGCCGTCTGAATGCTTCCGTGCAGCACAGCGACGGTGGCCGACTCGGGGAGGACCACCCGCCTCCAAATGAGCGGTTCAGTATCGCGAATTTCTATGCGGAGCTCGACGGCGGGAAACTGCTTGGGTGCGTCCATATCGGCCATTCTGCCAGTAGGGGCAACGACGCCGGGACGCCCCTGATGCAGCCTAGACGGCTACTTCGACATATCCGTCCACCAAACGGGTGGCGTAGCTTGCAAGCCGCAGTTCGGGGTTGGTAAAGCATTCGCCGGTTTCCAGGTCGTACACCTCTTTGTGAAGCGGCGAGGCGATCGTGGGACGGCTGCCTCGGGAACCGACGATTCCCCGCGCCATGACGTTGGAGAGGGTTGCGGGGTCCTGCTGGGATACGGCCAGGACTTCATCCGGCGTGGTGCGGAAGAGCGCTACTTGCTTGCCTCCGACCAGGGCAGCTTCGCCCCAGGCCGGTTCCAGCTCGTCGATCGCGCAGACGCGGTGCCAGCCGGACGCGGTCGGTGCGCTCTGCTGTTGTTCCTTTTCACGATCCAGAATTACGGTCATTTCAGCCCCTATCGCTTAGCCTGCCGGTCCGGCGGATCCAATTCCGCCATCCGGCACGGGCCGTTTGCGGCCACAACTTCACGGTAGGCCCGCCATGTTTCGCCGGAATGCAATCAATGTGTCCTGCTCGTAAAGGAGACCTCACATAACCGCAATCCTCACCGTGATGCCGAAGTTAAGCCCCGAAACAAAAGGGAAACTGACGCGAAACTGCGCGTCTTTAGTCTGAAGTGACAAGTCGCGGATGACGGTTCTGCGGCACATGCGAAAGGCCGCCAGTGACCGGACATACTTCCCCTTCAGAGAACCCGCGCCGCATTGTTGTCGCGGGCGGGGCCCTGCGGCCCACCGTTTTGCCGATGCCATGCATACCCGCGGTCTCGAGGGCTGGCACGTCACGGTCCTGACCGAGGAAGCACATCTTCCCTACGACCGGGTCACGCTGAGCAAGGCGCTCATCGAGGTGGACTACGACCTCACCCTCGGGCATGCATCGATGTGGGACCACGAAGCCCTGGACCTGCGGACTGGCGAGCGGGTGGTCAAGATCAACCCCGAAGCCAAGTCCGTGGAAACCGCTGCCGGCAACAGCTACGAATACGATGCACTCGTGGTCGCGACGGGTTCGAACGCCGCGCGCCTCCCGATCCCGGGCGCCGAACACACCCACGTCTACCGAACGCTCGAAGACGTCTGGGCCATCAACAAGGCGATCACCGAACTCACCGCGAAACTGGGACGCAGGATCAAAGCCGTCACAATCGGCGGCGGCCTCCTGGGCCTTGAATCGGCCGCCGGGACTGAGCGGCTTGGCGCCACCCCGATCGTCATCGACGGTGCGCCTTGGCTGATGGCAACGCAGCTCGACGAAGGCGCTGGCCAGGCAATGGGCCGGCTCATCAAGGACAAAGGCTTCGAAATCCACGGCGGCGTGTTCCCCTCGGAAGTATTGTCCGACGACGGCCAGGTCACCGGCGTCCTCATGGCTGACGGCCGCATCATCGACGCCGACATCGTGATCGTCGCGATCGGGGTCAGGCCCGCGACGAGCTCTTCCGTGCAGCGGAGGGTGAGGAGCAGGTCTTTACGATTGGCCCTCGCGGCGGTGTTGTCATTTCCGATGGTTGCGAAACCGAGATCCCCGGCATCTTCGCCATTGGTGAAGTCGCGAACTTCGGCGGGATGTGCCTGGGGCTCGTGGCTCCGGCGAACACCATGGCTGAGATCGTGGCCGACCGGCTGCACGGCGGCCAAGCGACGTTCCCCGGCTTCGACACCGCCACCAAGCTCAAGCTCTCCGGCGTGGACGTGGCCAGCTTCGGCGATGCGTTTGCCAAGACCGAGCACTCCCTGGAGATCGTGTACGCCGACCCCGCACGCGGCGTCTACCAGAAGATCGTCACCACTGACGATGCCAAGACCCTCCTCGGCGGGATCTTCGTCGGCGACGCCACCCCGTACATGAGCCTGCGCCCCCTGCTCGGCCGCGAACTCCCCGCCGAACCCGGCGCCTACCTCACCGCGGCCGGCGGCGGGACGCCCCGAGACCGAACTCCCGGATGACGCGATCCTGTGCTCCTGCAACAACGTGGCCGCAGGATCTATCCGGGACGCCGTCAACGCGTGCGGGACATGCGAAGGCAAGGAGCCGGTCCACGACGTGCCAGGCCTCAAGGCCTGCACCCGGGCCGGCACCCAGTGCGGTTCGTGCGTGCCGATGATCAAGAAGCTCCTGGAAGGGGAACTGAAGAAGTCCGGCATCGAAGTCTCCAAGGCCCTGTGCGAGCACTTCGAGCTCTCCCGGCAGGAGCTTTTCGACGCGATCCGCGTGCTGGAGCTGACCTCCTTCGAGGACATCCTGGCCAAATACGGCACCGGCGCGGGCTGCGACATCTGCAAGCCCACCATCGCGTCCATCCTGGCCTCCCAGCATTCCGCGTACGTGCTCGACGCCGGCCGCGGCACCTTGCAGGACACCAACGACCGCGCACTGGCCAACATGCAAAAGGACGGCACCTACTCGGTGGTCCCCCGCATCCCGGGCGGGAGATTACACCGGACAAGCTCGTGGTCATCGGGACGATCGCCAAGAAGTACGGCCTCTACACGAAGATCACCGGTGGGCAGCGGATCGACATGTTCGGGCCCGCCTCGAACAGCTCCCGGAGATCTGGGGCGAGCTCATTGACGCAGGCATGGAATCCGGCCAGGCGTACGGCAAGAGCCTACGCACCGTGAAGTCCTGCGTGGGCTCCACGTGGTGCCGCTTCGGTGTGCTCGACTCTGTTTCCATGGCCATCAACCTCGAGCTGCGCTATCGGGGACTGCGCAGCCCGCACAAACTCAAAATGGGCGTCTCCGGTTGCGCCCGCGAATGCGCCGAAGCCCGTGGCAAGGACGTCGGCGTGATCGCGACTTCGGAAGGCTGGAACCTATACGTCGGCGGCAACGGCGGCGCGAACCCCGCCCACGCCCAGCTCCTTGCCGGCGGCTTGGACGACGAGACCCTGGTGAAGTACATCGACCGCTACTTCATGTACTACATCCGCACCGCCGACCGGCTTCAACGCACCGCCCGCTGGCAGGAAGAGCTCGACGGCGGCCTGGAGCACGTGCGCCAGGTGGTCGTCGAGGACTCGCTCGGCATCGCCGACGAGCTCGAGGCCGCCATGGCCAAGCACGTCGGGTCCTACGAGGACGAGTGGGCCGCGACCCTGAAGGACCCGGAACGGCTGCGCCGCTTCCGTTCCTTCGTCAACGCCCCGAGCAGGAAGATGAGGCCATCGTCTTCGTCCCGGAACGCGGCCAGATCCGTCCGGCCACCAACGAAGAGAAGAGCGCCGTCTTGATTTCTTCCGCGAGCATCCCGGTCCGCGGAAGGGACTAAGGACGCACCTCGACGGCGAGCTACGGGGACGGGCGGGCTAAGGCGGCGGCGAGTGGTCGCCGCGGGCTCCGACCACGCCGCCTCGTAGCTCGCCGTCAGCGTTTTCCAGAAGCGCGCTCAAGCGCTCGACCTGCTCAGCCAGCCGGCGAATCTCCTGCTTCATGGGTTCCTCGGCGACTGTCGCGGCCGCCGCAGCTCCGGAAGAGACTTGTTCAACGAGCCAAGAGGCAACCGATGCGGTCACGACGCCCAGGACGGCGATTCCGCAAACCATCAAGCCGCCGGCAACGCAGCGTCCCACCACCGTCACCGGGTAGTGGTCCCCGTAGCCGACGGTGGTGATGGTGACCATCGCCCACCAGATGGCGTCGCCAAAGTTGGTGATGTTAGCGCCGGCGGCGTTCTCCTCCGCATCAAGCACGGCGAGCGCACCACAGTACGTCAGGAGGGCCGCGGACCCGAGGACGAAAGTGAGGATCCGGCCTCGCATGGCGTTCCCGGCTGTGCGATGAAGCAGCTTCAGGAGTGTCACGAGCCGCAACAACCTCAAGGGCCTGAGGACCGGTAGTGCCAGGATCAGCAATTCGTGCAGGTTCCGCACGAACCACTTGGCGCGCCGCCGCGCCAAGACGAGGCACATCGCATAGTCCAAGGCAAACACCAGCCACGTGACCCAAATGATGGTGTCAACAACGGTGGATTGGGCCTCGCTGAGATTGGCGATCACCTGGAATGAATAGGCCACCAGGAACAGCACCGCTGCCGCCACCATGGGCCATTCGGAAACCTGCCGCCATCGTTCTTGGGTCATTGGTCGATATTAGCCACCTACCCTATTGACGGCGTTCACCTGCTGGCACCCGGCTGCCTCCCAGCAAACGTTCATCTCGCAGTAACCGGTACTGGCTAGGATCGAGCCCATGATTAATATGATCCAGGCCATCGTCATGGGCCTGCTGCAGGGAATCACTGAGCTCTTCCCGATTTCCAGCCTCGGCCACAGCGTCATCCTGCCCAAGCTCTTCGGTTGGGGCCTGGACCAGAAGGCGCCGGAATTCCTGAACTTCCTCATTGCCACCCACCTGGCTACAGCAATTGTGCTGTTCTTCTTCTTCCTCCGGGACTGGATTGAGATTGCCAAGGGCCTTGGCCGTTCAATCCGGGACAGGAAGATTGCTCCGTCAGACACGTATGCAAAGCTCGGCTGGCTCCTCGTGGTTGGAACCGTGCCTGCGGGAATCATCGGTTTGGTCCTGGAGAAGCCTATCCGGAACCTTTTCGGTTCCCCGCTGATCGCCGCGGCCTTCCTGGTGGTCAACGGTCTGGTCCTTTTTGGGCCGAACGCCTGCGGACAAGAGACAGCCGCCGTGCCGCGGAGCAGCCCGCCACCGCAACGGCTTCCGACGCCGAAATCGCCACCCTGCCGTGGAAGCGCGCCTTGGCAATCGGAACGGCCCAGGCAGCCGCCCTGATCCCGGGCATCTCCCGCTCCGGCTCGTCCATGGCCGGCGGTTTGCTGTCCGGGCTGAACAACGAGAACGCCGCGCGCTTCAGCTTCCTGCTCGCCACGCCGATCATCGGCGCGGCCGCCGTGCTCAAGCTGCCTGACCTTTTCACTCCGGCCATGGCCGACGAGCGTGGCGTGTTCCTGGTGGGGGCGCTGTGCGCGGGTGTCGCCGCATGGTTCGCCACCAAGTTCCTGCTTCGCTTCTTCGAGACCCGGACCCTGACACCGTTTGCCATCTACTCGGTGGTCGGCGGAGCGATCTACTTCATTTTGATGCTCGTCATGGGCTAGGGTCCGCTAATGGCATCGAGCGAAGGCATTGAAACTGTCAGAGGCCCCGCATAGGGTTTTGTCTGTCTCCACCACCCACTCATGAAACCGTGGAACAACCGCGGTAACGACACAGGAGAAAACATGCCCACGCCTGACATCACCCCCGGCTCACCTTGCTGGATCGACCTGATGACCTCGGACCCGGAGAAGGCAAAGTCCTTCTACAACACGCTCTTCGGTTGGACCTACGAGACCGGGGATCAGGAAAAGTACGGTGGCTACATCACCGCCTCGAAGGACGGCAAGATGGTGGCCGGGATCATGCAGAAGCAGGAAAACATGGGCCAGATGCCCGATGTCTGGTCCACTTACCTGCGGACTGACGACATCAAGGCCACCACCGAAGCAGCCCTCGCCAACGGCGGCCAGGTCTACATGGAACCCATGGAAGTTCCGGACCAGGGAACCATGGCCATGTACGCGGATTCCTCCGGCGCGGCCATCGGTGCCTGGCAGTTCGGCGAGATGAAGGGCTATCAGCTGGCTGCCGAAACAGGCGCGCCGGCCTGGCACGAGCTCTTCGCCAAGGAGTACGACTCGGCCGTTTCCTTCTACCAAAACGTCTTTGGTTGGGAAACCACGGTCGTGGGCGACACCCGGAGTTCCGTTACACGACGCTCGGTGAGGGCGACAACTCCAAGGCAGGCATCATGGATGCCTCCGGTTTCCTCCCTGCCGAGGTGCCGTCCTACTGGGGCGTCTACTTCGCGGTGGACAAGGTCGATGACACCATCGAGCAGGCCGTCTCCCTGGGCGCCACCGTGGTCCAGGCGGCTGAGGACACCCCCTACGGCCGGATGGCACCCTGACCGACCCGACGGGTGCGATCTTCAAACTCATCCAAAACCAGGCTGCATAAGCCCAACCGCCAGGCGCAGCCCGCTACCGCCAGAGAGCATGCTCTCCCCGGGACCGACGAGTGGACATATCAGGCTTATGTCCACTCGTCGGAACGGGCAGGGAGCATGCTCATTCTTGTTGGGGGAATATGCTCATTTTTGGAGCGGAAGGCCGAGCATGTCCCTGGCGATTTCGTCGGCGTCGCGGAGGGTCCGTTGGCCACTCCGATAGCCGCGACCATCGGATGGCCGGGCTTCGGCCGCGATGGCTGTCCCCATTGGGTGGAAGAAAGCTGCAGGCCGAGGGCGTACATTCCCGGAGTCACGGAACCGTTGGCGCCCACCACGCGGTACGGATGCGGCTGGACATCCAAGCCGGACGTCTGCACCGGCGTTCCCTCGGCAGTCATCATCACCTTGGGCCGCACCAATCCGTCGGCGAGCAACTGCCGCAGGAACGGAGAAACACTCACGCCTACCCGGTTCGCCGGGGACATGGCCTCAATAAGGATCCTGGCTTCCGCGGCGTCGTCGTGCACCCAGGCAGATACCGCCCGGAAGACGCGCTGGGAACGGTCGACGCTGAACCGCGGATCCGGGCCCACAAAACTCACGACGCCGGCACGCGCCAAAGCGGCCAATTGTTCGGCGCGCAGCGCTGGAGGACCGCTCGCGAGCCCCTCAACGAAGGATTCGAACCAGCCGCGCAGCTCGCCCACCCACGATTCGTCCGTGATACCGCCGTCGGCCACGGCGCTCTTCAGGATGGCCCGTCCGGTGTGCAACGCACCGATGGCCATCTTCACGGGATCCGACTCTCCCAGGGCGGAGCGGCGGGCGTCATCGTCCAGATAGTCCACGACGGCGGCGTCGAGTTCCTTCCTGGACGCGAAGGAATGCCCGGCCAAGGGCGCCGCGAGGCCCAGCAGGTCAAGGCGGCGCGACGATGCAACATGGGTGGAGACCAACTCGGCGACATGGTTTTCCCAGCGCCCGGTGGCATGCGCGTGGGGCTGCAACAAGTCTTCGAGAGCGGCCAGGAATTCCGTCGCATCAGACACGGCCACGGGCTCGGCCGCAACCAGCGTTGAGTAGTAGGCCACAAGGCGTCGCGATGCAGGAGGGGCCAAAGGTCATGGTCGAAGCCAGGCTGGATACCGGCCGCGGCGAAGCGTTCCACCGCGCTCTCGGTCAGATACCGCAAGCGCACGGACTTGGATAGTAACCGTCCAGCCCGGCCTTGGCCCGGTACGGAGTGCCGCGCCTGGATGCCGCAATGATCTTCGGTTCCTGGCCCGAAGGCAGGTACTTGAGCTTCCCATGGAGACCGCCTTCGGCCGGCACGAACTGTCCGCCGCGGCCTTCGGTCAGCTGGCCCATGACGTCGAAGAAATTCAGCCCCATGCCCCGGACCAGGACCGTCTCCCCCGCAGGGACCAACGCCCAGTCCACATCGGCCGGAGCAGCCGGCGGCACATACAGCAGCCCGAGCTCCGCTGCCACCTCCCTGAACGAACGCTGCTCCGGGTTGAGCCGGGACTCAAGGTGGCCCAGCGCGAGGACGAGGGAATCCACGGTGAGCCGAGCGCCGTCGTCGAGTTCGACGTCGAACCCTCCGCCCGCTGGCTTGCCCGGCGAACCGTCCGTCGGGCCTCCCGGCAGTGGATGCGCCGCCACGGCGTTGCTTCGGTGGAAGGCGATCTCCACTCCGGCCGGAACGCGGTCCAGCAGTTCCTCAAGAGTCGAACGGAGATACCGTCCGTAAAGGGCACGGCTGGGAAAGTCGTGGGAGGCGAGCACGGCGAGTTCGGCCGTTCCTCGGAGCTCAGGCCTTGACCGCCGACGGACTGCTTCTCCGTCCGCCACTGCTCAAAAGAGCCCCGGCGAGGGGCGGCGCGAGTCGCTCGTCCTCGGGAATCAGTGTGGGGTAGAACGACTGCGTGTTCATGAGGTAGAGCCGGGACTGATCGGGCTGCCAGACGTGCCCGGGACCGGCGGGATAGGGGTCCACGACGTCGATGTGCAGGGAGCGTGTGTGCGTTTCCGTCGCGGCCCAATTGGCGAGCAATCGCTCCAGCACACTGGTGCCGCGGGGACCTGCCCCGATCAGCCCAACCCGGATGTTCTGCGATTTACCCACGCCCAAGCCTAACTTCTTGTGACTTGCTTCCTGCTCAGACAGTCACTCTAGGATGAGGCATGACCACCACAGCAGCTGATCAAGCGCCCGCGCCCGACAACGAAACTGCCCAGGGTACCGCAATCGCCCCCGAACCTGTCGACGAGAATATCTGGCTCGAAGACATTCATGGCGAGGAACAGCTGGCCTGGGTGCGGGAGCAAAATGCCCGCACCGAAGACTTGCTCGACGACGCCGAATACACCGCGCTGGAAGCCGGAATCCTGGAGGTTCTGGACTCCACGGACAGGATCGCCATGGTCAACAAGCGCGGCGAGCACTACTACAACTTCTGGAAAGACCAGCAGAACCCCAAGGGCCTCTGGCGCCGGACCACGTGGGAAAGCTACCTCAGCGACGCCCCGGAATGGGACGTGCTGCTCGACATCGATGCGCTGGCCGCCGCCGAAGGCGAAGAATGGGTTTTCCACGGCGCCAACTTCCTGCGCCCGGCCGAAGGCGAACCGCACCGCCTCGCCATCGTCGCCCTGTCCCCGACGGCGGCGACGCCAACCGCCACCGCGAGTTCGACGTCGAAACCCGCACCTTCGCGGACCCCGCCGCAGGCGGTTTCGACCTTTCGACCGCGAAGGGCAACGTGAGCTGGCTCGACGCCGACACCCTGCTGGTTGCCACGACCGCCGACGGACTGCCGAAAACCAGCTCGTCGTACGCGCGCACCGGTGTGAAGCTCCGTCGTGGCCAATCCCTGGCCGAAGCCGAGCGGATCTTCGAGATCCCCGAAGACCACATGATGGCGCTCGTCGCCCGCGACTCCACCCCGGGCTTCGAACGCACTTTCGCGGTGGACTGGATCGACTTCTTCAACCGGACCACGTCCGTGCTGCGCGATGACGCGTGGCTCGCCATCGATGTGCCCACTGACGTGAACCTCAGTTCCCACCGCGAATGGCTCATGTTCCGTCCTCGGCAGGACTGGAACGTGGCCGGAACCACCTATCCTGCCGGATCCCTGTTGGCCGCCGACTTTGAGGGCTACCTGTCCGGGACACGTGACTTCACGGTGCTTTTCACCCCGGATGAGCACACCTCCCTCCAGTCATGGAGTTGGACCCGGAACTACCTCCTCCTGAACCTGCTGCACGACGTCTCGTCCGAGATCAGGGTGCTCGACCCGGCCCGCAAGGACTCCACCGGCGGGTGGGCCTCCACTTTATTGGATGCGTGCCCGCCGCTCCATGATGTGAACGCCTACGCCGTCGACGACGAGGACGAAGCAGAAGGCGACGACGCCGGAAACGACTACTGGCTCGTCGCTACCGGCTTCACCACCCCCACGACGCTCATGCGCGGCACCCTGTCCCCGGGTATCGCCAGTTACACGCTCGACGCAGGCCACGACGGCGGGGTGGCGAGCACGCACGCGGTAGTGAAGTCCTCGCCGTCGTTCTTCAACGAGGCGGACTACGAGGTCCAGCAGCACTTCGCCACCTCAGCGGACGGCACGCGCGTGCCCTATTTCCAGGTGGCGTCCAAAGATCTGGACCTCGACGGCGAGAACCCAACGCAGCTATCTGGCTACGGCGGGTTCGAGGTCTCAAGGACCCCCGCCTACAGCGGAGCCATCGGGCGCGCCTGGCTGGAACGCCGGAGCGAAGGCATTGCGCCCGACGACGGTTCCGCACCGTATTCACGCGGCGGCGTCTACGTCGTAGCCAACATCCGCGGCGGCGGCGAGTACGGTCCCGCGTGGCACCGCGCAGCCTTGCAGGCGAATCGACACCGCGCGTTCGAGGACTTCGCCGCTGTGGCGCGGCACCTCATTTCGCGGGGCGTCACCAGTCCGCGGCGGCTCGGCTGTGTGGGCGGCTCCAACGGCGGACTGCTGGTGGGCAACATGCTCACCCAGTATCCGGAGCTGTTCGGAGCCGTCTCCTGCGGTGTCCCCTTGCTGGACATGCGCCGTTACACCAAGCTTTCGGCCGGCTACTCCTGGATTGCCGAATACGGCGACCCCGACGTCCCGGAGCAGTGGGAGTACATCCGCACCTTCTCCCCGTACCACCTGCTGCGCGACGGAGTGGACTACCCGGAGACGTTCATCTGGACAGCCACCTCCGATGACCGGGTAGGCCCGGTCCAGGCACGGAAGATGGCCGCCCGGATGCAGGCAATGGGCATCCCGAACGTGTGGTTCCACGAAGCACTCGAAGGCGGTCACGCGGGAGCCTCGGACAACCGCCAGGCGGCCTCGCTCCAAGCCCGCAGCCAGCACTTCCTGTGGCGGGCGCTTGCGGGCAAGGACGGTTCACGGCACTAACGCCCTCAACGATGGAGCGCCCGACGGCGGCCCGCGTCGGGTCCGGCAGGCGGTGTGGCGGCGCCCGACGGCGGCCCGCGTCCCCGTTTTGCACTGGGTGCCCAGTTCTGCGTATCCTTGGTTGGCTAGCAATAGCAACTGGAGACGTGCCAGAGCGGCCGAATGGGCTTCACTGCTAATGAAGTGTGGGGCACAACTCCACCGGGGGTTCAAATCCCCCCGTCTCCGCGTTTTGGCCCCGGTCCTTGGACCGGGCCTTTTTGCGTTCCGGGCCTTCAGCGTCCGGTTCTGGCGGGGAAGATTCATGTCTCCGACTCCTTGAATTCAGCTTGCGCCAATAGCCTCGTCCGGGTAACGGAGACCACCGACGAGGAGAGATTCATGCGTTCAATGACGAGATTCGCGATCGCGACGGTTGGGGCCGTCTTGCTGTCAACCACGTTGCTCACTCCGCCGGCACTGGCGGCCAATGACGGCAACACTTCAGGACAGAATGGCTCCAACGGCAACGGACACCAAGGCAATACCGAAGGCTTCAGCTTCGGCGTGATCGGCGATGTACCCTACGGTGCCGCTGAGATCCAAGCCTTCCCGTCCTACATCCAGGACCTCAACGCACACAAGGAACTGAGCTTTGTAGCACACGTGGGCGACATCAAGAACGGGTCATCCCAGTGCACGGACCAGTACTTCGAAGCCATCAAGAAGAACTTCGACAGCTTCACGGCTCCGCTCGTCTACACCCCGGGCGACAACGAGTGGACTGACTGCCACCGAACGAACAACGGCGCCTACAACCCCTCGAAAGACTGGCCAAGGTTCGGGAAGTGTTCTTCCCGAAGCCAGGTGTCACGCTTGGTTCGCCGATGCAGGTGAAGTCACAGGCAAAGGAAGGCTTCCCGGAGAACGTCAGCTTCCGCAAGCATCAGGTCGCCTTCACTGCCGTCAACATTCCGGGCAGCGATAATTCGATGCTGCCTTGGACAGGACTTGGCCAGAGCCAGCCGACCGCCGCCCAAGTGGACGAGGTACAGCAGAGGACCGAAGCTGACATCCAGGAGTTGCGGGGCACCTTCCGCAAGGCGCGGAACAACGGTGACCGGGCCGTCGTCGTGATGACGCAGGCGGACATGTTCGACCCGACAGTCGCAGCCCCTTCGCAGGCGGACTTTGGTGCTTTCAAGCCCCTGGTGCAGACCTTGATCGAGGAATCGAACTCGTTCGGCGGGCCGGTCTACCTGATCAACGGCGATAGCCACGTTTACAACCAAGACCACCCCCTTGCTGCCGGTTCCGCGTGGCTCTCCTTCTACGGGCAGGCCAGAGCAGCGAAGAACCTGACGCGAATCACCGTGGATGGATCCAACAATGCCAAGGACTGGCTCAAGGTCACGGTCAACCCCGAGGAAGCCACGAGCGTCATGTCGTTCGAGCGGGTCCCGTTCACGCACCCGGCTTCGTAGCTTTGCCCACAACACTGCGGCTGACTTCAGCTCCGGCGTGCCGGTGCAGCGTGAGGCTGTCCACTGTGCTCAACAGCATCACGGCAGCCATGGAGAGGAAGGCGCCACGGTACGCCGAGGAAGGGCCGTCGCCGAAGAACGACACATGATCGAAGAGACGCAGGAAGAGCGCACCCACCGCAATACCCGCACCAGCGGCCAGTTGCACCAGGGTGGCTGACACCGCGTTGGCCGAAGGTAGCTCCCCTGGAACGATATCCGCATATTGCACGGAGGCGTACGCGGAAAATCCGATCGAACGGAAGGCCCCGCTGGCCAGCAGCAAGGCAAAAATCAGCGGCTCCGGCGTCCCTGCGTTGAGCGCTGCACAAGCGGCAAAGGTGACGGCCGAGGCGAAAGAGGCGAAGACCAACACGGGCTTGAAGCCGAATCGCCGAATGATGGGCGTCGTGGCGGGCTTGATGCCTATGTTGCCAATGAACACCGCTGCCACCATGGCACCGGATTTGAGTGGATCCCAGCCAAAGCCATCCTGGAACAACAGCGGCAGCAGAAAGGGCACCGAGCTGATGGTCAGGCGATAGACGAACCCTCCGGTGGAAGTGGCCCGGAACGTGCGAGTGGCGAAAACCCGGAGATCGAAGAGCGGGGCTTTGGCCTTGAGCATCCACCAGGCCGCTCCGGCCAAAGCCAATGCTCCGGCCAGCAGCACTGCTGCCGGAACCGCGCCCGCGCCATGGCCGCCAACCCCTTCAAGACCCACCACAAGCGATCCGACGCCGAAAGTGGTGAGTGCGAGGCCGAGCCAATCGAGCCGCCGGCCCGCATCGCCTCCCTTGTGCGGAACCAGCCTCAGGGCTGCGATGAACGCAGCAAGGCCCAGCGGGACGTTGATCAGGAAGATCCAGTGCCAGGAAAGATACGTTGTGAAAGCTCCGCCAACGAGCGGCGCCAAAACGGGCGCCAGCAACCCTGGCCAGACAAGGAATGCCGTGGCGCGGAGAAGCTCCGACTTGGGCGTGCCCCGCAGCACCACGAGAGTGCCTACCGGCACCATCATGGCCCCGCCGGCCCCTGTGCCACCCGGCTCAAGGTCAGCAGGGTGAGGTCCTGGCTGGCCGCGCACAGCACCGACGCCACCGTGAAGACCGCGATCGCCAGACAGAAGATCCGGCGTGCGCCAAATCGTTCTGCGAGCCAGCTACTGAGCGGAATTCCCATGGCCACAGTCACCAGGTAGGCGGTCATCGTGATGTTGACATCGGCCGAGACTACTTTGAAGTCGGCGGCGATGCTCGGCATGGCGGTTGTAAGGACTGTTCCGTCCAGGAACTCCATGAAGAAGGTGGCGGCAACCAGCAAGGCGAGCCGTGGCTGCCACTTGGATTCGGACAGGACGTCCGGGGCTGCGCCCGTCACGCCGCTTGGCCGAGGACGAGAGGCAATACCGATCCTGCTCCGGCTTGCCTGAGAGCGCGGCCGGCAACAGTCATGGTCCAGCGGCTGTCCGCAAGGTCATCGACCAGAAGGATGCCTTGGCCGCCGAGCGACGCAAGGTTCTGTCCAAGTTCCGGACCCACCACGAGGCGCTCCCAGACACCGGCCAGCCGGTAGGCGCTGTTGCCGCCGCGCCCGCCAGTTGGTCCGCCGTGCTGGAGTTCGAGGGCTCCCAAATAGGGCATCCGGCCGATTCCGGCTATGCCGCGGGCCAAGGATTCGACGAGCGCCGGCTTATTCCTGGACGGGATGCTCACGACGGCTGCCGGACGCCCTTGGCCGCTCCACCCGGTGGATCGGCCGTCTCCGGCAGACCATTCGCGCAAGACCTGCACGCAAGCCTGCAACATGGCAGGTTCAACCTCGCGGTCAGCCGCACCGGCGGCAAAGAGCTCACGGAGGGCACCGCCCCAGCCGAGGTCGGTCAGGCGCGCCAACACGCGCCCTTCGGCCAGCAATTCATCCGGTTTGATCTTGCCTTTCACCGCCACGCCCAGCCGGTCCATCCCGCTGGGCCATTGAAGCCGTGGCTCGAGCGCAAGGCCCGCCCGGCGAAGCGTCTGCCCGGCGGCGTCGGCGGCGGCTGCTGCCACGTCCGCCGGGAACCACCTGCCGGCGCAATTGTCGCAGCGACCGCACGCACGCGCGGACTCGTCGTCCAGGACCGCGGTGATGTATTCCATGCGGCATCCGGCGGTGTCCTGGTAGATCACCATGGAATCCTGCTCGTCCACCCGGGCCTCGGCGATGCGGGCGTAGCGTTCGGCGTCATAGATCCACGGACGTCCCGTGGACTTCCAGCCACCGCCCACGCGCTCCACCGCTCCATCCACGGCCAGGACCTTCAGCAGGAGTTCCAAGGGAGTCCGGCGCAGGTCCACCCGCGCTTCGAGTGCCACGGTGGACAAGGCAGAGCCGGCTTCGGCCAAGACAGTAAGTACGGCGGCGGCCTTCTCCTCGGAGGGCATCGAAGCAGTGGCAAAGTACTGCCAGATCTCGCGGTCCTCGGATCCGGGAAGAAGGAGCACATCGGCGTTTGCGGCGCCACGACCGGCACGGCCGACCTGCTGGTAGTAAGCCACCGGCGATGAGGGGGCGCCAAGGTGGATGACGAATCCGAGATCCGGTTTGTCGAAGCCCATGCCGAGCGCCGAGGTGGCAACGAGCGCCTTCACCTGGTTGTCCTTGAGCAGTTGCTCGGCCCGTTCACGATCCGCGGGGTCCGTGCGCCCGGTGTAGGACAAAACGTTGTGGCCTGCCTCGGAGAGCAGCCGGGCGGTGTCTTCAGCGGCCGAAACGGTCAGGGTGTAGATGATTCCGCTGCCTGGCATGTCTGCCAGATGGGTCAACAACCAGCCAAGGCGATCGCGCGAATCGGCGAGCTTCAAGACACCTAGCCGCAAGGACTCCCGGCCAAGCTGCCCGCGGATGGTCAGCACTCCGGCGCCGAGCTGCTCTTCGATGTCATGGACCACCCGGGAGTTTGCTGTGGCCGTGGTAGCCAGCACGGGAACACTCCCAGGCAGTTGCTCGATAAGATCGGAGATGCGCCGATAGTCGGGACGGAAATCGTGCCCCAGTCCGAAATGCAGTGTGCCTCGTCAATCACCAGGAGGCCGGTGCGGCGGATGAGCTCGGGAAGCTGGTTCTCCCGGAACGAAGGATTGGTGAGCCGCTCCGGCGAAACCAGGAGAACGTCCACCTGGTCCGCGGCCAGTTGCTCCCGGACGTTGTCCCACTCAAGCTGATTGGCGGAATTGATCGCCACGGCCCGCACTCCGGCACGTGCGGCCGCTGCCACTTGGTCCCGCATCAGCGCGAGCAGGGGCGACACTATGAGGGTTGGCCCTGCGCCCGGCGCCTCAACAACAACGACGAGACGAAGTACACGGCCGACTTGCCCCAGCCCGTCCGCTGCACCACCAAAGCCCGCCGTCCGGCGTCGACGAGGGCCTCAATCGCCTCATACTGGCCGTCGTGGAATCGGGCGTCCGCATTTCCCACAAGCTCCTTCAGTACTTCAAGGGCCTGCAGCCGGGTGGTGGACTGTTCTGCTGCGAGTAGGGCAGCATCCGGGTTGTTGGGCATGGCTTCAGTATTCCAGCACCCGCAGACAGCCAGAACCCGGAACGTCATCTATGTGGACAAGCGTTTTCCACATAGATGAGGTCCCGGCGCGGCGACGACCTCGCTCCACAGTAAGATTGAGCGCGTGACTAGCGAGCAGAACAAGACATTTGACCTCTCGGCTTCCTTCAAGGCCTATGACGTCCGGGGAATCGTCGGCGAATCCATCACCTCCCACATCGTGGAATCCGTCGGCGCGGCCTTCGTCGACACCCTCGGCCTCGCCGGGGAAACTGTGCTGGTTGGAGGCGACATGCGCCCGTCGTCCCCTGAATTCATCAAGGCTTTTGCCGACGGCGCTGCCCGCCGCGGCGCCAATGTCCAACTCCTGGACCTCATCTCCACCGACGAGCTCTACTACGCTTGCGGTGCCCTCAATGCGGCCGGCGCGACGTTCACCGCGAGCCACAACCCCGCCGAGTACAACGGCATCAAGATGTCCAAGGCCGGCGCCCAGCCGATCTCTTCCGAAACAGGCCTCAAGGAAATCCAGGCGCTGGCGGAGAAGTACCTCAATAGCGGGAGCATCCCTGCTGCGGATGTACAGGGCAAGATCAGCACCCGCGATGTCCTGAAGGACTACTCGGAGTACTTGCGCAGCCTGGTTGACCTCAAGGGCTCCCGTCCGCTGAAGATCGTCGTCGACGCCGGAAACGGCATGGCCGGGCTGACCACTCCCGCGGTCCTTGGTGACCAGCTGCTTCCGGCCCTGCCTTTCGAGATTGTTCCCCTGTACTTTGAGCTGGACGGTTCCTTCCCGAATCACCCGGCCAATCCGCTTGAGCCCGAAAACCTGCGCGATCTTCAGGCCGCAGTCATCGAGCACGGTGCGGATATTGGCCTGGCGTTCGACGGCGACGCCGACCGTTGCTTCGTGATCGACGAAAAAGGCGAACCCGTGTCGCCGTCTGCCATCACGGGGATGGTTGCGCGCCGGGAAATCGCCCGTGCACAGGCTGCAGGCGAAGAGACCCCCGTGATCATCCATAACCTGCTGACCTCACGGGCAGTCCCGGAACTCGTGGCCGCGGACGGTGGCAGGGCCGTGCGCACACGTGTGGGCACTCTTTCATCAAGGCTGTCATGGCCGAAGAAGGAGCCGTCTTCGGCGGCGAACACTCGGCGCACTTCTACTTCCGCGATTTTTGGAACGCTGACACCGGCATGCTTGCGGCCATGCATGTGTTGGCCGCATTGGGCGAGCAGGATGGCCCGCTGTCCGAACTTGGCCGCCAGTACGAGCCCTATGTCTCTTCCGGTGAAATCAATTCCGAAATCGAGGACAAGGCAGGAGCCATTGAGCGGGTCCGCGCCGATTTTGATGGCGAAGACGTGGACGTGGACACCATGGACGGCAGCACCTTCACCGCGAAGGACGGTAGCTGGTGGTTCAATCTTCGTCCCTCCAACACGGAGCCTTTCCTACGCCTGAACGCCGAGGCGAAGGATGTTGCCACCATGGAAAAGGTCCGGGACCGTGTCCTTGCACTGGTCAGGGCCTAGCCGGCAGCCGCGAAGGCGAGCAGCAGCATGAACTCCATCGACGGCCTCGAAAGCACCAAGGAACTCGAACTCCGCGAAGTGCGTGAAACCCTTGGGGCCGCCCTGGCGACGGCGCAGGAACACCTTGAACAAAACGGTGGCTTCCTGCCCTTCGCCGTCACGCTCGCCCAGGACAACGAACTTCGGATCGTCTTCGTAACGCCCGGAGAGCCGGACGACGAGGGAAACGTCGACACGGAGTCTATGCTGGCAGACATCCTCGAATTGCTTCGCCAGGGCCGTGACGAATACCGCGCGGTGGCGATTACGAGCGATGTCATCCTGCCGGAGCACGGCTCGGACGGGATTCACGCCGCGGCCGAGCATCGCAGCGGCGGTCTCCTCGCGGCCGTTGTCCCCTATGCCCGGACCGCTGAAGGCTTCACCTTTGACAACGCCGAAGCTGACACCAATGAACCCCTTGTATGGGTGGACTAGACCTTACTCCGTAAGCTTGAGGGCATGAAGATCAATGCCTTCGCGGATGTGAGCCTGCGTGCGCTCCTGGTTCTGTCGTCCGCGCCCGCAGGTGAACTCCTGACGACCCAGAATATTGCAGACGCCGTGGGGACTCCGTACCACCACGTCAGCAAGGCCATTGTTCGGCTACGGGAGCTGGGCCTCATCGACGTCGAGCGCGGCCGCAAGGGTGGATCCCGGCTCAGCGCCGCCGGACGCCAAGCCACCGTTGGCCACATCCTGCGGGAGTTGAATAACAGGCCCGACCCCGCCGAGTGCCAATCCGTGCATGGCGACTGCCCGCTGATTACCGAGTGCGGCCTGCGCCACGCCCTGGCCCGGGCGAGGGAAGCCTTCTACCGGGAGTTGGACGACGTCGTCGTATCTTCCCTGCCGCGCCCCGGCAAATGGCGCCGGCATTCCAGGCGATCGGGTTACGCCCCGGACTGTAAGCCTGGTTCCAGCGCGTCCTGTCATCTCCGGGCTGTCGATTCGCGAAATCCTTCTACAGCGTGTAGAACTTTAGCTATAGATACTTGCATTCCAAATACAAGTATTGATTCCGGTCCGCACTCACCCCACGGGCCACTACGACAGGAGTACCTATGCTCTCGGACAAGTCCTTCCCCGTCATCGAGGCCACCTTGCGCTCGTCGGCTCACGGATTGGCCACATCACCCCAAGTTCTACTCCCGCCTGTTCGCTGCGCACCCCGAACTGCTTGATGGGCTATTCAGCCGTTCGAACCAGCGCTCCGGCACCCAGCAGCAGGCCCTCGCTGGAAGCATCGCCGCGTTCGCAAGCCATCTGGTGAGCAATCCCGGCACCCTGCCGGAGACGGTCCTGTCCCGCATTGCACACCGCCACGCTTCCCTGGGGATCACCGAGCCGCAGTACCAAGTGGTCTACGAGCACCTCTTCGCCGCCATCGCGGAGGATCTCGCCGAAGTCATCACTCCTGAAATCGCCGAAGCCTGGACCGAGGTCTATTGGCTCATGGCGGACGCCCTGATCAAGCTCGAAAAGGGACTCTACGCGGCGCAGGCCAACGGAAAGATGTGGAGCCCCTGGAAGGTCGCGTCCAAGACCCCCGCGGGCACCGGGTCCATGACTTTCATCCTGGAGCCGGCCGACGATACCCCCATCACCGCAGCCCTGCCCGGCCAATACATCAGCGTCAAAGTCACACTCCCGGATGGCCTGCGCCAGGTCCGCCAGTACTCGCTTTCGGGCGACGCCGGCACCAGCCGCAGCTTCACGACCAAGATCGACGACGGCGGCGAGGTCTCGCCCGTGCTGCACGGAACCGTTGGGGTCGGCGATGTCCTGGAGATCTCCAACCCCTACGGAGAGATCACGCTCAAGGATGGAGACGGCCCTGTGGTCCTCGCCTCGGCCGGTATCGGCTGCACGCCTACGGCTTCCATCCTGCGCTCGCTCGCCGATTCCGGCTCCAGCCGCCAAGTCCTGGTATTACACGCGGAGAGCAATCTGGACAGTTGGGCCCTGCGCGGGCAGATGACGGACGACGTCGAGCGCCTGGACGCAGCCGAACTCCAGCTCTGGCTGGAGGAACCGCAGGCCGGGGCCAACGCGGGCTTCATGTCACTGCGCGAGGTGGACCTTCCGACCGACGCCTCGCTGTACCTCTGCGGACCGCTGCCGTTCATGAAGCACATCCGCAACGAAGCCATCAACGCCGGAATTCCCGCCACAAAGATTCACTACGAGGTCTTCGGTCCGGACATCTGGCTCGCTAACTAGCAAGCAGCAGACGACCCCGGCCCAACCAGAAGTGGCAGCATCACCTCGTCCACCACGTGCACCAGATAATCGTCGTCAATCGGTGCTCCGGAGAAAATGAACCGCTGCCGCAGCAGGGCGGGCCGGCCTCGATCCTCGTCTCCGTGGCCACGCTGGGATGGCATTCGCCGCGGGCCGCGGCTTGCTCAATGATGGCGCCCATGATCCTTGCTACGTTGCCGCGAGCGTACTCGTGGACCTCAGCCGCCACCGTAGGATTCTGCAGCGCCTCCCCAAGAGCCCGCGCATGGCTTGCCCCACTGCTCCTTCCAGTTGTTGGGCCACGAGCCGCAGTATCGCCAGGGCGTCTTCGCGCAGGCTGCCGGTATCCGGCGCGGAGGCGGGGCCAGGCATGGCATCGTATGCCGCCTCGAGGACGAGGCCGCGCGTCCGGGCCACCGCCGGTAGAGCGAAGCTTTACTCGCCCTGGCGCGCACGGCCACGCTTTCCATGGTCAGTGCCGCGTAGCCGGATTCGGCGATCTCGGCCCGGACCGCCTCGAAGATCGCGCTGTTCAGGACCGCCCGCGGCGGCGCGGCAGCTTCCGGTGGTCCGGCTGCTGCGGCATCTCAAGATCCCTCCAGAGAAGCGGCCGGCAGGACCACTCCCAGGGTTCCGTCCACGAGCACACGCTGGCCGTCAACCAAGGTGCTGGTGCCCGAACCGGTGCCCATAACGGCCGGAATCCCGTACTCCCTCGCAACAATCGCCGCATGCGAGCCGAGCCCACCGGCGTCCACCACAACCGCGGCTGCCCGCTGGAACAGCGGCGTCCAGGCGGGGTTGGTGTACGGGCAGACGAGGACCTCTCCGCTGCGCAGCCGTCCGAACTCTGCCGGCGTACGGATCACACGAACCGGCCGGTTGCTTGGCTGCGGCTGGCTGCAGTGCCGGAGACGAGGACCCCTTCCATCTGGCGACCCGGGTGGCCTCGGCCAAAGAGCAAAGCCGGATCGAGCAACGGGATGCCTTCGAGTTCTCTCCGCTTCGCCGCCCGAGCCAGAACCAGCGGCCTGAGACGGTCGCGGAGCGAAGCCGGCAGCGCGCCGTCGTCGTTGTCTGTGATGGACTCAAGTTCCTCGAACCGCAGGTGATGGATTTCGTCCGGCTCCTCGAGCACCCCGGCGAGCACCAGCCGGCGGCCGAGTTCCCGGTACGCCCGGCGGATCGGCGGTATGGCCTTGGTGGCGTAGAAATGGCTGTCCTCGCGGAACGCCATGCCGGCTTGGGCGGACTCGACGGCGGCGAGCACCCTCCGCCGTAGCGGTTCGAACCGGAGAGCCGGGTGGCGTTTCAATTCCGCAAGCGCATTCCCGGCCTGGTCCGCTTTTAGGGCCGCTCTCCCGACATGGCCTTGACCAGCCCAAGGACCACTTCGGGGGCATCGGACCACGTGGGCGAACTGCTGAGGACAACGCTCGTGGTTTCACGGTGGCCATACTCGAGTTGGAACGCGTCGAAGGCCTCACGGAATGCACGATGTCCGGATTCTTTTTCCAGCAGCCCAAGGATTTCGCGAGGGTCCGACTCAAGGAGCGCGCGCGACAGCCCGGGATCGTCCGCCGCGATGGAAGCGAGCCGCTCAAGTGCCCGGTTTGCCTGGCTCGTCCGGGTTTCCGCCCCAGCGATCAGCGAGGGCGCAAGCTTGATCTTGCCCAGGAGCAGAAGCATGAAACGCATCTTCAGCACCGGCACCGGAATGCCGGGCAGGTAGGAGACCCTCAAATCCGTGATGCCCTGCATCGCCGCGAAGCATTCCGGGCAAATGCAACAACCGCACTCCACCGCAGCGGGCCGAGGTCCTTGCCGTTCAGCCTTTCAATGTTGTCGATAAACAGGGAGAAACGTGGATCCCGGGTCCAGTTGGCGGCTTTGAACCGCCTCGACCGGTGCAGCAAGGACACCGGCGCGGCAAACGTCCGGATGGTTGGGCGCGGGACGGGTGGGATGAGTTGCACCACCACTCCTTCCTCCTCCGGCAGCAAATCCTCCACCGAGGGGAAGACCACGCCCACGCTCCCGGCCATGCCATGCAGCATGGCAAGGATTCCCCGGCTCATCCATCCGGATACATCCAAGGGATACGGCCGCGCCTGGAACATCTCGATGAAGAACGGCCCCACCCGACGTTGGACCGCGTTGAGGACGGGCGGTTGGGGCGGCAGCGCGGTCATCGGCCTCGACTGCAGCATGTATAGCGTGCCGCCTGCCGCCGCCCACTCGATGTCCTGTGGCCGGCCGAAATGCCGCTGGGCCTTCTTTCCCAGCGTTGCCAAATCCGCCAATTCCTCCGCGGCGAGCCCGGGCGTCGCTCCTTGCGTGCCGGAGCTTTCTTGGGTGCCGCCGCCCTCGGCCGCGCTGATCACCACCTCGCGGCCACCGGGCGTGAAACTCAGCACTTTTCCCGAACCGTCCAAGACGTAGTGTTCCGGCGTCACCCTCCCGGAGACCACGGCCTCCCCAGCCCGGGGTTCGCGTCCACCACCATTTCGCTGCGCTCGCCCGTGACCGGGTTCGCCGTAAACAGGACGCCCGCCATGGCGGCCGGTACCATTTTTTGCACGACGACGGCGATGGCCACCTCGTGCGGATTGATCCCCTGCCGTCGCCGATAGGCCATGGCCCGGTCCGTCCACAAGGATGCCCAGCAGTTGGCGACCGCCTGGACTACGTTGTCCCCGCCTTGCACGTTGAGATACGTGTCCTGTTGGCCGGCGAACGCGGCTCCCGGGAGATCCTCCGCCGTGGCGCTGGAGCGGACCGCGACCGCCCCGCCGCCCAGCCCCGCATAGGCATCGAGGATCTCCTGCCGCAGCCAGCCGGGCATTTCCGTCGCGGCAAAAAGGCCCGAAGGGCCGCACCGTCAGCACCCCCGGTGCCGTCACCGGCGTCGGCGTCGGACGCACCGCCGTCGGGGGCTTCTTCAGGCCCGACGGACAGAAAGCCGCCCAGCGCGGCACCCACGTTTGTTTCCGCCAGGAAGGACAAGTACGCGCCCGTGGTGATGATGAAGCCCGGCGGCACCGGGAACCCTTGGCGCACCAACTCCCCCAGCGCGGCACCTTTTCCACCGGCAACTGCGACGTCCCCAACGCCCAAAGCGGCCAAGGGCGCGGTGGCCCGTGTTGCGTGCCGCTGGGAATCGTCCATGGCCCGGCTCCCCTGAATTAGAGAACTGCTGGTTCTCTAAAAGCTACGCTCACGCCCATCGCGGCACAATGCTCCACAGCGACTGCTCCAGGATGCGGAAATGACGACGGTCCCGCACCAAAGTGCGGGACCGCCGTGGGGTCGTGCAGGTGGACGTCCGTCTGGTGGTCTAGGCCAGGCGAGCCTTCAGGCCGTCAAGCTCGGCGAGCAGTGCGGCCGGCAGGGATCCGCCGAACTTTGCGTACCATTCCTCGATCGATGCCAGTTCGGTTTTCCACTCCGAGGCGTCGACGCGCACTGCGGCTTCCACCTCGGCGGGGGTCATGTCCAGGCCTTCGAGATCGATGGACTCGCCGGTCGGCACGAAGCCGATGGGAGTCTCGACGGCGTCGGCCTTGCCTTCAAGCCGCTCGATGGCCCACTTGAGGACACGGGCATTGTCACCAAATCCGGGCCAAGCGAAGCCACCCTCGGCAGTGCGGCGGAACCAGTTGACCAGGAAGATCTTGGGCAGTCGCTCAGGGTTGGCCTTGGCGGACAGGTTGACCCAGTGGTTCAGGTAGTCGCCTGCGTCGTAGCCGATGAACGGCAGCATGGCCATGGGGTCGCGACGCACAACGCCGACGGCGCCGGCCGCTGCAGCGGTGGTCTCGGAAGACAGCGTCGAGCCCATGAAGATGCCGTTTGACCAGTCGCGGGCCTCGGTGACCAGCGGGATGGTGGTCTTACGGCGGCCGCCGAAGAGGATCGCGGAGAGCTCCACGCCCTCGGGGCTGAAGTATTCCTCGGCGAGCATGTCGATCTGGTCGATCGGCGTGCAGAAGCGGGAGTTCGGGTGTGCCGCGGGCTTGTCGGAGCCGGGAGTCCAGGAGTTGCCCTGCCAGTCAGTCAGGTGCGCCGGAGTTTCCTCCGTCATGCCCTCCCACCACACGCCGCCGTCGTCGGTCAGCGCAACGTTGGTGAAGATGCTGTTGCCCTTGGCGATGGCGCGCATGGCGTTGGGGTTGGTGCCCCAACCGGTGCCGGGAGCGACGCCGAACAGGCCGGCCTCGGGGTTGACGGCGCGGAGCTCGCCCTCTTTGCCGAAGCGCATCCAGGTGATGTCGTCGCCGAGGGTCTCCACCTTCCAGCCCTTGATGGTGGGGTCGAGCAGCGCGAGGTTGGTCTTGCCGCAAGCGGAGGGGAATGCCGCAGAGATGTAGTAGGTCTTCTGCTCGGGCGAAGTCAGCTTCAGGATCAGCATGTGCTCGGCCAGCCAGCCTTCGTCACGGGCCATGACAGAGGCGATGCGCAGGGCGTAGCACTTCTTGCCGAGGAGGGCGTTGCCACCGTAGCCGGAGCCGTAGGACCAAATGGAGCGCTCCTCGGGGAAGTGCACGATCCACTTGTCCGGGTTGCAGGGCCACGCGACGTCGGCCTGGCCGGCTTCCAGCGGAGCGCCCAGGGAGTGCAGCGCGGGGACAAAGAAAGCGTCGGTCTGCGTGATGCGGTCGAGGACGTCGGTACCGATGCGGGCCATGATGCGCATCGAGGCGACAACGTAGGCGGAGTCGGTGATCTCGACGCCGAACTTCGGATCTTCGGCATCCAGGTGGCCCATGACGAACGGAATGACGTACATGGTGCGGCCGCGCATGGAGCCGGCGAACAGCCCGCGCAGCTTCTGCTTCATCTCCGCAGGGCCATCCAGTTGTTGGTGAAGCCGGCGTCGTGTTCCTTCTCAGAGCAGATGAAGGTCTGCTCTTCCACACGGGCTACGTCCGCGGGATCAGAGAATGCAGCGAAAGAGTTGGGGAAGAGCTCTTGGTTCAGCCTCTTCAGGGTGCCGGCCTCGACGAGCTCGTCGGTCAGCTTCTTGTTCTCAGCTTCACTGCCGTCAACCCAGTGGATGCGGTCCGGCTGTGTCAGCTCGGCAACTTCCTCCACCCAGGCCAACAGGCGTGCATGCGTAGTAGGTGCCTTCTCAAGCAACGGCAGTCGCGCCAGATCGCCCATCGTGGTTCCCTTCCTCGGGTTCAGTGGTGTGTCCTAAATGCTAGGGGTCGCGGAGTAGACCAATCTGGGCTCGGACATGGGATCTCTTGACCATTTCGGAGCAAAACCCTAAAAATCAAGGATCCGCGTCAGCGATTGGCCAAATTTAGTGACCAAGGTCACATAGACCGGTCTAGTTAGGCAGATTACACCGCGTCGATTTGGCACGAACGGGGATCTCGCGTAAAGTTTATTGAGGTTCGAGGGGGAACGAGTTTGAAACTCCCGAGAATCACCAAGATGCGCCCATAGCTCAGCTGGATAGAGCGTCTGTCTACGGAACAGAAGGTCAGGGGTTCGAATCCCTTTGGGCGCACAAATGAAGACCCGCACCGGACCCGGTGCGGGTCTTTTTTCGTCAAATTCCGGGCCGGGTTGGTTGGCGCGCCTCGTGGGTTATAGGACAAAACGTGTGTAAATCCCGCGCGTGTCACGTGCGTCCTGCCCAACCTTTGCGGGCCCAGAGGCCTTCCTCTGCGGTGGCTGTGTTGCCGTATTCCTCGGGTCCGTGTGGCTGCTCGACGGCGGTTTGGGCCGCCGGGCGTGTGGGTGTGTATTGCTCGGGGCGGATGAGCTGGGCGGGCTGGTCCGGAGTTTCGCTGTGGAGATAGAGGTACCACTCGATGGCCCGCTTCTGGTGCTCTTCGCTCATCCCGCGGTGGGCCCGCAGAATCAGGCGCAGCTGCGCGTTCGTGCCGCCTTCGATCCGGTTTGTCGTGGCCGCGATATCGAGTCCTGTGAACTCGGTACGCAGGTAGGTGAACAGGCTCCCTGCTTGGCTGAGCCGCTCCAAGAGGCGATAGGCCTTCCGGAGCCGGTCATGGGTAAACCACCAGGCCTGATTCGCCCGCACCCACGCCGGTGCCGGGGAGGCTGCGGTGCGGTAAGTCCGGGCCCGGACCAGTTGCCCGTGGTTCTGGTACCAGTCATTGAGGTGGCCGAGCCACGCCGCGGCCTGCGCGGGTGTGCTGATCCGTGTCAGGGCCCGGCCAAGGCGCAGGAGAGCTTTGCCGGCCTCGGTCCTGGGCCTGCTGGTCAGGTAGGTGCGCACGTTGCGCTGGACATGGACCAGGCAGCGCTGAATGGCGGTATCCGACCAGCAGTCAGAGAGCGCGGCGGCGATCCCGGAACCACCGTCGGTGATCACCACCCGCGGAGCCGGAAAACGTCCAAGCAACGCCGCCCACGCGGCCTTCTTCTCGGTGTCGCACCACTGCCAGCCGATCACATGCTCACCGGCGATCGCGATCAGGCAGCACCACGAGCCGACGTAGATCCCGTCGATCTGGACCTGGTCATGGATCTCGCCCGTGGCCGGAATCGCGGGGGCAATATTCCAGCACCACGCCGTGCGGCGCCGGAAGGACCGGGCCGTACCGAACGAGTCAACCAGCGCTTGGCCGCCGGTACCCAGCAGCCAGCCCAGAAACGCACCCAGCTCCGCACGCCGGCTCACATCCGGGCGTTCACCCGAGCGGCTCGCCCCGCATTCCAGGCACCGGTAGCGCTGCTTACCCGCGGCCGTTTTCCCGTTCCGTACCAGCGCCTGACCGCAGACCAGACATTCCAGAGATATGCAAGCACCCCAGCCACCCTAAGCTTCCAAAGCTTAGCTACCCCGAAATTCGCCCGCCAACACTGGGAAGCAGGCACAATCCATACACACGTTTTGTCCTATAACCCCGCCTCGTCTCGTGGGTTGCGCGCGCCGTCCTGACCCTCTTTGCCGCCCACGGCCACCACATGACGAGACTCGCCGTGTCGTAAGCGCTTTCCCAAACCAAAGAAGGTCAGGAAGGGCAGCCCTTCAAGAACCCGAAGGACTCCCCGGCACTACGCGGCCAGCAGACCTCACTCCACGGCGGAGGTGCGCCTACGATTCTGCTGGATCACAAGCACTCCCCGGGGCCGGCACCCTTGGAATCACACGGCCAGGGACCTTCGGCAGGGGAATGATCCAGCAGAATCCGACACCTGCCCAGGGCATCGCTCTACGATCCAACGTGCAAGCCGACGCGCGCGCCGTCCTGACCCTCTTTGCCGCCCCACGGCCACCACATGACGAGACTCGCCGTGTCGTAAGCGCTTTCCCAAACCAAAGAAGCTCAGGAAGGGCAGCGTCTCCGGGGGTTGCGCGCAAAAGGCAAGGGCCGCCGTCGTACTTCATGAAAAGTACGACGGCGGCCCTCGGGCTTGGGTGCCAGGCCTCAGACTGCGACGGCCTCGCTGATGCGGCGGCGAATTCCGTCGAAGTGACGGTTGAGCAGTTCGGCGGCCGCGAGCTTGTCGCCGGTTGCGACGGCGGTATAGATGCTTCGGTGCATGGCCGCGGTGGCTACAAGATCTTCGTTGTCGGAGCCGATCTCCACGTGGATCTTCCGGTAGACCTTCCAGAAAACGCCCATGAGATTGATGAGGAGCTCGTTGTTCAACGGCTCGAACAGCCGGCGGTGGAACTCAGCGTCGGCGGCTACGAAGTTCTCGCCGGAGGCTGCGAGCTCCTCCATCCGCTTGACGGCCTCTTCGATCAGGGCGAGCTGTTCAGCGGTCATCACATCCATGGAGGATCCGATCAGCCCCGATTCGAGGGCCTGGCGCACGTCCACCAGTTGCAGCGCCTCGAGCCCCTGGTGGCGCAGGGACAAGCGGCCCGGAACGTCAGGCCGTCGGCGAGCGCCTCGAAGTTGCTCGGGGCGACGAACATGCCAAAGCCGTGGCGGATCTCGATGACACCGAGCGCCTGCAGCACTTTCAGCGATTCGCGCAGGGTGTTGCGCCCTACCCCCAACGCCACGGAGAGTTCATTTTCCGTGGGCAAAGGATCGCCCGCTTCGAGCTCGCGCTCGAGGATCAATTCCATAATGTCCGACTGAAGGGCCCTGAGCCGGGCCTGTGCGCTGAACCGCGCCTGCGGAACGACACCGGAAGTGGTCATGGCTCTCCTTGCAAAAGTACCCCTCCCTGGCCCGGATCCTTTCAGGACCGGGGACAAGGAATCAGTGCAGTGTTAATGTTGAGGTGAGCCTAGCGCCCACCGTGGATATAGTGCTTCGCAACATACAATATCGGATGTCCCATCTCCTTGATAGATGTTCGCCTTTATTTTTCACCGAGCCCCGGGCCCGAATCTCGCAGGGTAAACCGCGGCGCCGCGCCACCGGCAGCACTCCGGCAGCACCGCCGCGACCGCTCCTCCGGCCACCAGTGATCCAGATCTCGCTTGACGACTTCATGTGACCACCCTTACAGTTTCTTTACGAGCATCGGATGTCCTACATCCGATAACCAGAAAACTTGAATGGTGAGGCATCTTATGAGCAACACGATTAACACCCTGCCGCTGGTCAGCGACGCCAGCCGACGCAACTTCCTCAAGCTGACCGGGGCGATTGGAGCCGCGGCAGCGTTCACGGCCACCCTGTCGGCATGTGGCGGTCCTGCCTCCACCACAACGGGCGCAGCAAACAACACTGCGGCGGTCAACAAGGATCTCACCATCGAAGCAGGCATCTCCTATGCCCTGTCCACGGGTTTCGACCCGATGACGTCCTCCGGTGCCACGCCGCAGGCCGCCAACCTGCACGTCTTCGAAGGCCTCGTGGAACTCCACCCCGCCACCCGCGAGCCTTACAACGCGCTGGCCGCCAGCGACCCAAGAAGGTCAACGACACCACGTACCAGGTGACCATCCGCGAAGGTGCCAAGTTCCACAACGGCGCCCCTGTCACCACCGACGATGTTGTCTACTCCTTCACCCGCGTGATGGACCCGGCCAACAAGTCCTTGTTCTCCCAGTTCATTCCCTTCATCAAGGACGTCAAGGCCCTCGATGCCAAGACAGTCGAGTTCTCGCTGAAATATCCTTTCCCCGGATTCGGACCCCGAATCTCCGTGGTGAAGGTGGTGCCGAAGGCGTTGGCCTCTGCCGATCAGAAGGGATTCGATGCCAAGCCCGTCGGTTCCGGCCCCTACAAGCTGATTTCGGCAGTCAAGGACGACAAGATCGTCTTCGAAGCATTCGCCGACTACAACGGTCCCAAGCCGGCACTCGCCAAGGGCATGACCTGGCTGCTGCTCTCGGACGCGGCCGCCCGTGTCACGGCAGTCCAGTCAGGCCGCGTCCAGGCGATCGAAGACGTCCCGTACCTGGACATGGACGGGCTCAAGTCCAAGACCCGCGTTGAATCCGTGCAGTCCTTCGGCATGCTGTTCCTGATGTTCAACTGCGCCAAGGCCCCGTTCGACAACAAGCTGGTCCGCCAGGCACTCCACTATGGACTGGACAAAGACGCCATCATCAAGAAGGCCTTGTTCGGCAATGCCAAGGCTGCGTCGTCGTACTTCCAAGAGGGCCACCCGGACTACGTCAAGGCCAAGAACGTCTACGGTTACGATCCCCAGAAGGCCGCGGACCTCCTCAAGCAAGCCGGCGTGAGCAACCTCGAATTCGAGCTGCTCACCACCGATACTGCCTGGGTCAAGGACGTTGCCCCGCTGATGCTTGAATCCTGGAACAAGATCCCGGGCGTCAAGGTCACCGCAAAGAACCTGCAGTCCGGCGCCTTGTACTCGGACAGGGTTGGCAAGGCCGACTTCTCCGTGGTTGCGGCCCCGGGCGACCCTTCCGTCTTCGGCAACGACGCAGACCTGCTCTTGAGCTGGTTCTACTCCGGCGCCACCTGGATGGCCAAGCGCGCCTACTGGACCACTCCGGAGAGCGCCACCCTCCAGGGCCTGATGGACAAGGGCTCGCAGGCCGCAGCCGCCGACGCGAAGAAGATCACCGGCCAGATCGTGGACCTCGTCTCGGACGAAGTCCCGCTGTACCCGCTCTTCCACCGCCAGCTCCCCAGTGCATGGGACGAAAAGAAGCTCTCAGGCTTCAAGCCGCTGCCCACCACGGGACTGTCCTTCATCGGCGTCGGCCGCACGTCCTAGCCACACCCAACTGGCTCGCATTTGTTGTCGTTTAGACGGCTCAAAACGACACTTACTGCGAGTCAGTTGGGCCCCGCACCAAAGCAACCGGAGAACAAATGGTCATGATATTGCGTCTGCTTGGACGTAGGCTCGCGGCATTGCCCTTGATGATCCTGGGCATCACGCTGCTGGTCTTCCTCGTCCTTCAAGCAGCCCCAGGCGACCAGGCCAGCACGGCCCTCGGCGAAGGCGCCAGCGAGGCCGCCAAACAGCAGTACCGCCAGGACAACGGCCTGAACGATCCCCTGTTCGTCCAGTACTTCCGTTTCCTCGGCAGGCTCCTGCAGCTCGATCTCGGCGTGACCACCCCGCCGTCCAAGTCGGTGGCAAGCATGATCGCGTCTGCCTTCCCGCTAACCCTCCAGCTGACGTTCCTCGGCGTGATCATCGCCGTCGTGCTCTCGCTGGTATTCGGCATCATCGGCGCCCTTTACCGCGACAAGTGGCAGGACCAACTGGTCCGGATCTTCTCCATCGCGGCCATCGCCACCCCGTCCTTCTGGCTTGGCATCCTGCTCATTCAGTGGTTCGCGCTCGGTGACAACCCTCTGTTTCCCTCGGGCGGGATCGCGACGCCGGAGTCCGGCTTCGGCGGTTGGCTCAACTCGATGGCGCTCCCGGCCCTCGCTCTCGGCATTCCGGTCTCCGCTTCCCTGATCCGCGTGGTCCGCACGTCCATGGTGGAGGAACTGGACCGCGACTACGTCCGGACAGCCATTGGCAACGGAGTTCCTTACCGCGAGGTGGTTTCCCGGAACGTCCTGCGCAACGCGCTCGTGACTCCGGTGACCGTGCTGGGACTCAGGATCGGCTACCTCCTGGGCGGCGCCGTCGTGATTGAAATGATCTTCGCCCTTCCGGGCATGGGCCAGCTGATCCTCAACGGCATCACCAACCTGGACGTCAACCTGGTCCAGGGCGTGGTCCTCACCATCTCGGTCACCTTCGTTCTGGTGAACATCGTGGTGGACCTCCTGTACCTGCTCATCAACCCCCGAATCAGGACGGTATAGCCATGCGCAGCAAACTTGCTGAACGGCTCAGCGCCCGGGCGTCCGCTTCAAGTCCCTCCCGTGGGGATCGCGTTTTGCCCTGTTGTTCCTCGTCGTCATCGCCCTGGCAGCCATCTTCGCTCCGGTCCTCGCGCCACACGACCCCCTGGAAACGTTCATTCCTGCGCAAGCTCCGGACGGCGACCACTTCTTCGGCACCGACCGCCTGGGCCGCGACGTCTTCTCCCGGCTCCTTTACGGCTCACAGTCTTCGCTCATGATCGGCCTCGGCGCAGTGGCCCTTGCGATCGTCGTCGGCGCCGTGCTTGGCTCGCTCGCCGCGACGTCCAGCAAGGCCGTCAACGAGATCGTCATGCGCCTCATGGACATCCTCATGGCGTTCCCGGGCATCGCCCTCGCGGCCGTGCTCCTGGCGGCGTTCGGCAACTCGGTGCCCACCATCATTGTCGCGATCGCGATCATCTACACCCCGCAGCTCGCCCGCGTGGTCCGCGCCAATGTGCTCTCCCAATACGGTGAAGACTACGTCCGCGCCGAACGCGTGATGGGCGCCGGCCGCGCCTACATCCTGCTCAAGCACATTGTCCGCAACACTGCGGCCCCGGTGCTGGTTTTCGCCACGGTCATGGTGGCCGACGCCATCATCCTCGAAGCATCGCTGTCCTTCCTCGGCGCCGGTGTGCAGGATCCCGCGCCGTCGTGGGCAACGTGATCTCCTACGGCCGCAACCTGGTCCTCTCCGGCGGCTGGTGGGCAACCACCTTCGCCGGCCTCACCATCCTGCTCACCGTGCTTGCGCTGAACATCCTCGCCGAGGGGCTCACCGATGCCATGGTGAACCCGAAGCTGCGGAAGGCGCCGGTCGTGAAGGACGACGACGGCGCTGCCGCTGCCTTTGCGGGCGCCGCGGTGGCGGGCGCCGCCGTCGATACCGAGATCGCGACGTCAGTAGCCCAGTCTTCCGTGGTGGAACAGCACGAGCTCGACGGCGTTCGCGCCGCCAACGGCGATCCGCTCTCCGAAGAGGACTACGCGGCGTCCGTCCTGAACGATCCGAGGCTCGCAGCAGAGAATCCGCATGCCCTACTGGATAAGGAACTCGAGCTCCTCGCATCCATCGAGGCCAAGCGCACGGACAGGCTCCCCCAGGTCCCCGCCGACGCCAGGAACGTTCTGGAGGTCAAGAACCTGTCCATCCGCTTCCCGGCCGCTTCGGCGAGACCGCGATTGTGGACAACGTCTCCTTCACCGTCCGCGAAGGCGAAACCATGGGCCTGGTGGGCGAATCCGGTTGCGGCAAGTCCATCACGTCCCTCGCGATCATGGGCCTCCTGCCAAAGACCGCCGAGATCACCGGTTCCATCGTCTTCGATGGCAAGGAACTCCTGGATTCCGGCTCGAAGCACAGCAACAGCAAGGCCTACCAGGGCCTGCGCGGCGAACAGATCGCCATGGTCTACCAGGATGCGCTGAGTTCGCTCAACCCATCCATGAAGATCAAGGAACAGATGACCCAGCTGACCAGGCGCGGCGGCCGCAAGACCCCTGCCGAGTTGCTGGAAATGGTGAAGCTCGATCCCGTCCGCACCCTCGCCAGCTACCCGCATGAGCTCTCCGGCGGCCAGCGCCAACGCGTCCTGATCGCCATGGCGCTCTCCCGCTCGCCGAAGATCGTGGTGGCAGACGAACCCACCACCGCCCTCGACGTCACCGTCCAGAAGCAAGTAGTGGAGTTGCTCAACGAACTGCGTGAACAGCTCGGCTTCGCCATGGTCTTCGTCAGCCACGACCTCGCCCTGGTTGCCTCCTTGGCGCACCGGATCACGGTCATGTACGCCGGCCAGGTGGTGGAATCCGCACAGGCTTCGGAGCTCCTGCAGAACCCGCGGCACGAATACACGCGCGGTCTGTTGGGCGCGGTCCTTTCGATCGAAGCCGACGCCGTCCGCCTCCACCAGATCCCAGGCACCGTCCGTCACCGCGCGATTTCGCTCCAGGCGACCGTTTTGCGGCGCGTTCGTTGAGGCCCGACGCCGACCCGAACCAGCAATTGGTCCTCGCCGTTGTTGAACCCGCCGGCGGCGGAGCAGACCGGGACCACTACTGGGCCAGCCACTTGAAGGAGGACGCAAAGTGAGTGTTTCAACCGGCAAACCGGTCATCGAGCTCAAAGACGTCAAGGTCCACCACCGGGCGCGCACGGGCGGCCTCTTCCGGCCCAACATCGTCAAGGCAGTCAACGGCGTGGACTTCAGCATCAGCCGGGGCGAAACGGTCGGCATCGTCGGCGAGTCCGGCTGCGGCAAGTCAACGCTCGCGTCAGTGCTCGTGGGACTCCAGGCCCCGACGTCGGGCCAGGTGCTCTTCCACGGCAAGCCGGCCATCAAACGCAACGCCCGGATGCGCAAGGAGTTCGGACGCGCCGTCTCCGTCGTCTTCCAGGACCCCGCCACGGCCCTCAATCCGCGCATGACCATCCAGGACATCCTCACCGATCCCCTACAGGTTCACGGCATCGGCAACGCCGCGTCGCGCTCGACCAAGGTCAAGGAACTGCTGGCCCTTGTTGGCTTGCCACAATCGGCGGCCGAGGTCACGCCGTCGCAAGTTTCCGGCGGCCAGCGCCAGCGCGTGGCGATCGCCCGCGCCCTCGCCCTGGACCCGGACATCATCGTGGCGGACGAGCCGACGTCGGCCCTCGACGTTTCCGTCCGCGCCCAAGTCCTCAACCTGCTGTCTGACCTGAAAACCCAGCTGAACCTCGGCATGGTCTTCATTTCGCACGACATCCAGACTGTCCGCTACGTCTCCGACCGCATCTGCGTCATGTACTTCGGACAGATCGTCGAAGAAGGCCCGCCGCCCAGGTCTTCGACAACCCGAGCAACGACTACACCAAGAAGCTGCTCGGCGCCGCGCCCAGCCTGCTCCACACCTAAGTTTTTCCCATCCAGATCCAAGCAACGGAGATTTTTGTGTCTACTCAGTTCCAGGGCGTCATTCCCCGGTCATCACCCCCGCCACGCCGACGGGCGCGTTGACACCGCGTCCCTGAAGAACGTCACCAAACACCTGCTCGACGGCGGCGTGTCCGGCCTCTTCGTGCTGGGCTCCTCGGGCGAGGTCCCCTACCTGACCAACGAAGAGCGCGAACTGGTGGTCTCCACGATCGCCGACGCGAACGCCGGCGCCGTGCCCCTGATCGTCGGCGCCAACGAACAAACCACCAACCGGGTCATCGAAGAAGCACGTAAAGTCGTGGACCTCGGCGCCGACGCAATCGTGGTCACCTCCATGTACTACGCCATCGGCAACGCCGAGGAGACCGAAACCCACTTCCGCAGCATCCACGCTGCCGTGGACAAGCCGATCTTCGCCTACGACGTCCCCGTCCGCACCCACTTCAAACTGCCCACCGACCTCCTGGTCCGCCTCGGCCGCGACGGCGTCATCGCAGGCGTCAAGGACTCCTCCGGCGACGACGTCTCCTTCCGCCAACTCCTCCTCGCAGCCAAGGACATCCCGACTTCGACATCTTCACGGGCCACGAAATCGTCGTCGACGGCGCCCTCCTCGCCGGCGCCCAAGGCGTAGTACCCGGCCTCGGCAACGTAGACCCCGCCGGTTACCGCCGCCTGTTCGACGCCACCCAGGCCGGAGACTGGACCGCAGCGGCCGCCGAACAAGACCGCCTGGCCGACCTCTTCGACATCGTCTACACCCCAATGGCCGGGTCTCAGGCGGCGCAGCAGGACTAGGCGCTTTCAAGACCGCCCTCCAAATCATGGGCATCATCGAATCCAACACCATGAGCTCCCCCATGCTCTCCCTGAACGCCGAAGAAGCCTCCGCAATCCGCACGATCCTCGAGCGCAACGGCCTGGTCTAGGGTTCGCACGCTACTCTCGCCGGAGCTTCCGATCAGCGCTCATCTGGGCGGTTTGCCGTCGCTCACCCGGTGCTTGTTGCGGTGGTCGGGTCGTGCCGCAGGACCAGTTTTGCCGTCCCTTGGCTGTTGGCGGACGTCACCTTCTGTGGGCTGCCTCGGTCGGGGCGTGCCGCAGGGCCAGTTTTGCCGTCCCTTAGACACCTCCCGACGCCGCATTACCGTCGCTGAGCGACGTCCATGCAGCTCTGGTCGGCGATGCGGGACTACACAAAACCGTCCCTCCGCCACTCGGGCGATTGGGTCACCGCTCGCCTCGGGAACGTCAAGCATCCGCCGGCTCGGCGTGCGGTCTGTGAGTCGACAGTTCGCAACGTCAGGTGAGCTAATCGCCCGAGGCGCCGGGCCGGGGTCTTGCGTAGGCGCGCATCGCCGACCAGAGTCGTCTGAAGGTCGCCCAGCGACCGGAAGGCGACGTCGGGAGGTGTCTAAGCGCCGGCGAAATGATGGGTCCGCGCTGTCCCAGCCACAACGAACCCGACCACACGCCGACGGCAGCCGGACCAGCACCGGCCACGGCTAACCTGACCATAACGAACCGCAGCAACAGCAATCGAACGATCCGGAGGACAAAGCATGATGTACGTGGTCGGGGTCGATCTTGGGGGACGAAGACTGCCGCGGGGTTGTGGGGCCGATGGGGAGGTGTTGTTTTCGGAGCAGATTCCTACGCTGAATCGGGACGGGGGCGACGCTATTTTGCGGGCAACTGCGGCGCTCGTCGGGCGGCTCATGCGGCGGGCGGCGGGTGCGGGAATCGACGTCGTGCGTGTTGGCGTGGGTTCGGCCGGGGTCATCGATGCCGTGAATGGCGAGGTGGTTTCGGCGACTGATGCGATCCTGGGGTGGGCCGGGACCGGATTGACGGCGGGGTTGGCGCAGCTCCTGGGTTTGCCTCGGGGGTCGGTGAGTGCCGTCAACGATGTGCATGCGCATGCTCTGGGTGAGGCGTGGCGTGGGGCGGCTGCCGGGTCTTCGAGTTCGCTCATGGTGGCTTTCGGTACGGGTGTGGGCGGCAGCTTTGTGCTGGACGGCGCTCCTGTTTTGGGGCACCACTATGTGGGTGGGCACGTGGGGCATTTTGCGTCGCCGTACGCCTATCACGAGGGCAAGGCCCTCCCGTGTGTGTGCGGCGGCTCGGGCCACGTCGAGGCGATCGCTTCCGGCCCGGCCATCCACGAATCCTTCGTCCGTTTCGGCGGCTCCCCGAGGTCCCGGACTCTCGTGCGGTGTTTGCCTTGGTGCACGACGGAGATCGTGCCGATTCGGCCGACGGTACGGCCGCCATCAAAGCCATCGGGGCGGCGCGGGTGCTGCGGGCAGGCGATCGGCGGGCTCGTCAACATCCTCGACCCGGAGACGGTGGTGGTTTCCGGGGTTTGGCGGATGCGGGAGATTTTTGGTGGAAACCCATGGAACGTGCCCTGCGCAAGGAGCTCATGGCCCCGCTTGCCGACATTCCCGTGCTTCGCGCGGCGCTAGGCAATACCGCGGCCATTGTGGGCGCGGCCAAACTCGTCCTGAACTGACACCCGAACACCCAAACACCCGAACCCCTCGCAAGGAGAACCCCATGATCCTGACCCCCGATGGCCTCGAAGCCCTCCGCTCGCAGTTGATCGTGTCCTGCCAGGCCTACCCGGGCGAACCCATGCGCGATCCCCGGACCACCGGCCAGGTGGCGGCGTCGGCCGTTATCGGTGGAGCCGCCGCAGTCCGCGTACAGGGCCTTGCGGACGTCCAATTCACCCGCGCAGCTGTGGAGGTCCCGGTGATCGGGCTCTGGAAGGACGGGCACGACGGCGTTTTCATCACCCCGACGCTCCGGCACGCCCTCGCCGTCGCGAATGCCGGCGCCCACGTCGTGGCCATCGACGGAACGCGACGCGCGCGTCCCGATGGCTTGTCTCTCAAGCGAACCATTGACGGAATCCACGCCGAGTCGCACGCCTTGGTCATGGCTGACTGCGGTTCCTACGCCGATGCGGCGGCCGCCGTCGACGCCGGTGCTGACCTGATCGGCACCACCTTGGCCGGGTACAGCGGGGACCGTCCCAAGACTGACGGCCCCGATCTTGAGCTTCTCGCGGAGATCGCCGGCGCTGGGCTGGGCAAGCCGCTCATCGCCGAGGGCCGCATCCATACCCCGGCACAGGCCCGCCAGGCCCTCGACGCCGGGGCGTTCGCCGTCGTCGTCGGCACTGCCATCACGCATCCGGCGAGCATCACCGGCTGGTTCAAAGGCGCGATGGACACCTGACCCGGCAGAATCCGTCGCCGGATCCCTGATCCCGGCCTGTGTCCGGGCGTAGGCTTCTCCCATGGCTGAGGAGAATATCCGGGAATTCGATGTCATCGTGATCGGCGCCGGGACTGTGGGGGAAAACGTTGCAGACCGGGTGGTCCGGGGCGGCCTCACCTGCGCAATTGTGGAGGCTGAGCTCGTCGGCGGGGAGTGCTCCTACTGGGCCTGCATACCGTCCAAAGCGCTCCTTCGGCCGGGAACCGCCCTGCACACGGCACAATCAGTGCCCGGAGCGTCGGACGCCGTCACGAAGGTCCTGGATCCCGCACCGGTCCTGAAATACCGTGACTACTTCACCAACAAATGGCAGGACGACGGCGCGGTCCAGTGGCTCGTGGACACCGGCATCGAACTCATCCGGGGCCGGGCACGCATCACCGGCCCGCGTGAAGTCCAAGTGGATGGCAAGGACGGCACCAGCTACTCGCTCAAAGCCCATCACGCCGTGGTGGTGGCCTCCGGATCCACACCGCTCATCCCGAAAATCGACGGCTTGCGCAACGTCCCCTACTGGACAACCCGCGGGGCCACCTCCGTGCGGCAAATCCCTAAACGGTTCATCGTGCTGGGCGGAGGGGTCGCCAGCGTCGAACTTGCCCAGGCTTTCGCCCGCCTAGGCTCGTCGGTTTCGATCGTTGCCCGAGGCCGACTCTTGAGCGCGTTCCCCGAGGAAGCCGCCGATTTGGTCGCTGCGGGACTGCGGGCCGACGGCGTTGATCTGCACCTCGGGACCGACACCGCGCGGGTCGAACACGAGCCGGACCATGCCTTCAGCGTCACTCTCGGCGACGGGACGGTCTTGAACTCTGACCAGTTGCTGGTGGCCACAGGTCGTCGGCCTTCCCTTGATAATTTGGGACTCGAAAACGTAGGGCTCGACGCCGAAGAAGGCAAGCCATTGCGCCTCACCACGGACTCGAGCGGCTTGGTTGAGGGCGCCGCCAGCGACGGCACGAGCGGGCTATGGCTTTACGCGGCCGGCGATGCCGCAGGATCGGTATTCCTCACCCATCAGGGCAAGTACGAGGCCAGGGCAACCGGCGACGCCATCGTGGCCCGTGCCAAAGGAACCCTCCACGGCACCCCGAAGGCATGGAGCGCCCTCGCGAAGACGGCCGACGAATATGCGATCCCCAGCGTGGTCTTCACGGATCCGGAAGTGGCATCCGTGGGCCCGGGCCTCAAGCAGGCGCTGCAAAAGGGCATTAACGCAAGCTCGGTTGAGCTCCCTATCAACGTGTCCGGATCCCAGCTGCATTCGGAAAATTACCAAGGCTGGGCACAACTGGTGGTGGACGAGGACCGGAAGGTGGTGCTGGGCGCGACGTTTGCCGGCCCGGAGTGGCCGAGCTTTTGCACGGCGCCACCATCGCGATTGTGGGCGAAGTGCCGTTGGACCGGCTGTGGCATGCCGTGCCGTCGTTCCCCACCATCAGCGAGGTGTGGCTGCGCCTGTTGGAGAAGTACGGACTCTGACCCCCTGGCCGCCGCCGGTCGACGAACCGTTGTGGCGTCGGGAACGCGGGAGGAGAATGGCCGCATGGCCAAGCACCTCGATATTGACGGACACCCAACCTGGGTGGAAGACCTGGGCGGTCCCGGCGAACCGCCCTGCCCACCTGGTGGGGTGGAGTGACGGCGGTATCGTTGCCCTGCTTGTCGCACTTCGGCAGCCTGAACTCGTGCGAAAGCTCGTGGTCATTGGTACCAATTACCACTACAACGGCACGGTGCCCTTCGACTTGGATCCCCAATCGCCCATTGCGCAGGAACTGGGCAAGGCCTACATCGAGCGGTCTCCGGATGGGCCCGAACACCTGGATGTCGTCTTTAGCAAGAGTGTCGCGATGTTCACCACGGAGCCGACACTCACCACCACCGACATCGCGCAAATTAACCAGCCGGTGCTCGTCATTGTCGGCGACGACGACGTGGTCACCTTGCCCCACACTCTCTCGCTCTACGAAGCCTTGCCCGAAGGCCAACTTGCGGTCGTTCCGGGCGCATCGCATGGGCTTCCACTGGAACAGCCGGAAACAGTCGCCGGCCTGATAAGCAACTTTCTGGCCGCGGCGGAGCCGCCGCGCACGTTCATGCCAATTCGCCGTGCAAGGCAAACAGACAGCTAGGTTCCCAGGAGGCGAAGGGATCTATTTGAACTGACTGGTCAGTTCAGTTACGATTGGAGCAGATAACAAGTTCTGCGAAAGGTCCAATTGTGCTGTCTGCACAGCAACTCCAGATCGACGGCCGCCGGGACGATCTCCTGCCTCCCACTTCCCTCGAAGCCAGGCGCGGCGAGCTCCTCCTGGTCAGCGGCGACGGTCAGGACCAGCGCACGGCCTTGGCACTTGCTCTGAGCGGCCGGATGAAGACCAGCAAAGGCCTCCTGAGCTGGGACAAGACGGCGAAAACCAAGAAGCTCCGGGCTGCGAGCGCCCTGATTGACGCTCCGGGCGTCAACGAGCCGGAGCAGCATCTGAGCGTCCGCGACCTCGTCACCGAAGACCTCTCCCTCATCCCCCGCCGTTACCGCGGCGCGCTCCTCAGTAAGCCGTGGCTCAAGATCAACCGCTTCGAAGACATCGCCGGGCTGTGGATCGAGCAACTCCCTGCGGACCGCCGCCTCGAACTGCTGACCGCCCTGGCCCTCGCGGACCCTGCCCTCGACCTCTTGGTGTTCGATTCCCCGGACCGGCACAGCGCCAACACTGCGGACTGGCTCCCCGGCTTGAGCAATTGGCGTACGACGCCGGGCGGCCGCTCGCCGTCGTCGCCGTCGTCTCTGCCCTTCCGGACGGCTGGGACGGCCCGGCCGCCGTGATCGGCAACTCGGTCACGCACACGGCACCCGCCGAACCCGCGGAAGCCGCGCAAGAAGATCCCGAAGAAGTACCCGAAACCCTGCAAAGGACCGCAAAGTGACTGTTCTGCGGCTGGCCCGCTCCGAACTCAAGCGCATGACCGGCGGGCTCCTGCCCAAGCTGACCATCCTCGCCCTGACCATGGTGCCCCTCCTCTACGGGGCCGTGTACCTTTACGCGAACTGGGATCCTTACGGCAATCTCAACCAGATCGACGCCGCCTTGGTCGTCGAGGACGCGGGAGCCCAGCCGGCAAGCGGCCCGGAGCTGCAGGCTGGCCAGAAGGTTGCCGACAGCCTCGTGGAGAGCCACGTGTTCAACTGGCAGCGGGTGACCACCACGGCCGAAGCCGATGCCGGCGTTGAATCCGGCAAGTACGCCTTCGCCCTGAAGATCCCGAAGGATTTCTCGGCCAACCTTGTCTCGCCGGGCAGTTTCAATGCGGCCAACCAGGCGATGCTCAACGTCACCACCAATGACGCGAACAACTACCTCCTCAGCACCATCGTGGACAAACTCACCACTGCGGTGCACTCCACTGTGGCCAAGGAAGTAGGCGAGGAAACCGCCAACCAACTCCTCACAGGCTTCGGCACCATCCACGCTTCGATCGTCAAGGCGTCCGACGGCGCCTCCCAACTTGCCGACGGCGTCGGGAAGCTCAGCGACGGCGCGGCCGCCCTTCACGACGGCACCAGCAAGCTCAGCAGCGGTGCGTCCGAGCTCCTGGCGGGCCAAAACAAGCTGCGCGACGGCGCCAATCAACTGAACGGCGGTGCCGGGCAGCTCAGCGCGGGCCTCACGGAGCTGAAGAACAAGACCGCGTCCCTCCCGGCAGACTCCCAGAAGCTTGCCGACGGCGCCGCCCAAGTAGCCGCCGGAAACGCACAGCTGAACGCGAAAGTCCAGGACGTCGTCGGGCAGCTTTCGGCGTTCGACGCCGGGCGCGGGACCGCGTGGTGGCCTCCAACGCGAGGCTCGTGTCCGCAGGGTCATCACCCAGGACCAGGCGAACAAGATCCTGGCCGACTTCGACACGGCCGCCGCGTCCGCTCCGGTCACCGACGCCAAAGCCAAGATCTCGGCGGATGCCGCGCAGATCCAGCAGCTCTCGGACGGATCGGCCGCGGTCAGTGCCGGCGCCGCCAAGCTTGCGGGCGCTACCCCGGCGCTGACGGGCGCCATCGGCCAGGCCTCGGCAGGCGCGGACCAGCTCAGTTCTGGAGCCTCCACGCTCGCCGCTGGCGAACAGTCCGCCGTCAACGGCACGGCGGCCCTCGCGGACGGCGCCGCAAAGCTCGACGACGGCGCGGCGCAGCTTGCCACTGGTGCTGCCAGCGCCGCTGACGGATCCCGCACCTTGGCGAGCGAGTTGGCGAAGGGCGCAGGCAAGGTCCCGAACCCGAACGACGCCCAAAAGAGCGAGGTGTCCAAGGTGATCGCCGATCCTGTGGCGGTCAACAACGTATCGCAGGCCAAGGCAGGGTCCTACGGTGCGGGCCTGGCCCCGTTCTTCCTGACACTGTCCCTCTGGATCGGCGTGTTCATGCTGGTCCAGGCCATGCGTCCCATCACCCAGCGGGCCTTGGCGTCGAACGCGCCGTCATGGAAAATCGCCGTCGGCGGCTGGCTCCCGTTCTTCGTGGTGTCCGTGCTGCAGGCCAGTATCCTCACCCTCGTGGTGGACCTGGGGCTGGGACTCAACGCGGCTCACCCGGTGTGGATGTGGTTGTTCATGCTGGCAGCGGTCATGGCGTTCACGGCCCTCATCCAGGGCATCGTGGCCTTGCTCGGGACTCCTGGAAAGTTCGTCGTGCTGATCCTGCTGGTCCTGCAGTTGGTGTCGTCCGGCGGAACGTTCCCTTGGCAAACCACCCCCATGCCTCTCCACGTGGTGCACGAGATCATGCCGATGGGCTACGTAGTGACCGGCATGCGGCACCTGATCTACGGCGGCGACTTGACCATGATCTGGCCGATTGTCCTGGGGCTACTTGGCTACACTGTGCTGGGGCCGCGCTTTCCACGCTGGCTGTCCGTAAGCACAAGTTCTGGACCCTCAAGACCCTGAAGCCGGAGATCGCTGTATGAGCATGCAAGAGCCGGATGTCTCGGGGCTCCCGGAGAAGAAGCTCCGCCCGGCCGCACCAACGCGACCAAGCAGCGCCTTTTCGACGCTTCGATGGAGCTGATCGGCGAGCGCGGCGCAGCGGGCGTCACCGTGGACGAGATCGCGGCCGCAGCCGGGGTGTCCAAGGGAACGGTCTACTACAATTTCGGCAGCAAGTCCGATCTGATCGCCCAGTTGCTGCGGCACGGCGTCGACATCATGCTCGGCCGGCTCCAGACCATCGAAGGCTTGCACGCCGATCCGCTCGAAGCGATGGAGGCCATGCTCGGCCAGGCTATGGACTTCATGGACGACTACCCGTCCTTCGCGCGGCTCTGGATCAGCGAGAACTGGCGGACGCCCAGCGAGTGGGGCAAGCTCTTCGTCGAACTCCGCAGCGAGTTGCTCGCGGTGATTGGCGCGGCCATCGAAAAGGTCGCCGCCACCTACACGGTAGATACCGGTATTGCCCGGGCAGCCTTGAGGCGGCGATGTTCGGAGCGATCTTCGTGGTGGGCCTTGACCGGCAGACGTACAACCCCGAGCGCACCCGCGAGCAGAGCATAGCGGCCCTCATGACCATCATGCGGGGCTACGTACTGCGGTAACGGTATGGCAACTGCCGCGTCTTGGGCGCGGCGCTGCCGCGGGTCAGGGATGATTAATCCCATGCGTCACATGGGGAACAGCGGAAAGCTTGCGATTATCTCTGCTGTGGTGTCTGCTGGTTTGCTGGTGCTCCTGGCCATCACCCTTGACGAAACCGTGATGTACATCTTCCTGGGGGCCCTGGCGATCGGCTACCTGGCGTGCGTCGCCGAGGTTTTCACCCGTCGCAGGTACTTCATGCTGGTTCTCGGGGCCATCTCGACGATCCTGTTCATCGCGTTCGGAATCGCGTTCCTGCGCATGTGGGGCCTCGCCTTCAACCAGGACGAGAACGCCCTGGGCAGCGCGGTGAGCACCAAGGACTCGGACATCTATTTCTACCTCGCCGCGCTTGCCGGCTGCAGCTCCCTGCTGATCTTGTTCGTGGGGGCGGTATGGCCATCGCGCCGTGCGAAGGCAGTGGCCCGTCCGGCTGCCCGGCGGCCCGCGCCCGGCCTGCTTCGCGGCCTTCCCGGCACCCGGCAGGACCGCCCAGCGACCGGCGGCCCGTCCGGCGTCGGGAACTGTGAAGCGCCTGCACCACGCACCCCCGCCAAGCGCCCGACGTCGGGATCCGCCCCTCAGCGCAAACCGGCCCCAAGCGCTGACGTACTTCGGCCGCCGCCAGGTCCCCAGGCTTCTCGCGCCGTTGCAGCACGGCAGTCGCGACGCCGCCCAGCAGGAGGAGCCCGCCGGCCAGTTCCGCCGTCGTAGGGACCTCTGAGATGAGCAGCCACGCGGCGGTCATTCCCACCACCGGGACCAACAACGTGAAAGGCACCACGGCCGAGCTCGGGTACAGGCTGAGCAGCCGGTTCCAGATGCCGTAGCCCACCAGCGACGCGAAAATGGCGGTATACAAGGCGCTCAGGATGGTGGCCGGCTGAAGGTTGGTGAGGGTCCCGACGACGGCTGCCGGGCCGTCGACGATGAGCGACAGGGCCGCGAGGGGCAAGGGACCACGGCCCCGGACCAGACCACCAGCCCCAGTCCCGAGGCCGCCTTGGCTTTGCGGGCGATGATGTTGCCCGCGGCCCAGGACAAGGCGGCGGCGAGCACGATCATGAGCGGCACCACGGGGGCCACCAAGCTTCGACCCACCGCCACCAGCGCTAGCCCGGCGACACCCAGCACAACCCCTGTCAGTTGCCGCTTGCTCGGCCGCTCCCCCAGGAAGCGGGCCGCCAACAGCACCGTCAGGAGCACTTGAGCCTGCAGGACCAGCGAGGCAAGTCCTGCAGGCATGCCGAGCGCCATGCCCAGGTAGAGGAGGCCAAACTGCCCGGCGCTCATGAAGAGCCCGACGCCGATGATCGCCTTCCAGCTGACGTCCGGTTTGCGGACGAAGAAGATGCAGGGGAACACCACCAGCACAAAACGGATGGCCACGAACAGTAGAGGCGGCACGTCGGCCGCGCCACCGCTCCCGTTGCCGGGATGCAATCCAAAGTCGATCGCGACGAAATTCAGGCCCAAAGGACGGCGACAAGGACGGCGAGTGCTGAGTGGCGGATATTCACGATTCAACTCTGACAGCCAAGCCAATGAAGCACCAGCGTTGAATTCTGCATCGGATCATGTACGTTTGCTTCATGATTGAGATTGCGGCGCTACGGGCCCTCGTAGCAGTGGAACAGCAAGGCTCGGTGGTGGCTGCCTCGGAGGCCATGGGCTTCAGCCCCTCGGCGGTTTCCCAGCAGATCAAGAAGCTCGAGAAGCAAAGTGGCGTGACGGTCCTGGAACGCCACGGCCGCGGCGTACTGCTGACCGACCGCGGCATGGCGTTGGCAGAGTACGGACGCCGGATCCTGGGCGAGTTGGAGGAGCTGCAGGCCACGCTGCTCGCCGACCCAACGAAGCCGAGCGGCGTGCTGCGGCTCGTGACATTCTCCACCGCTTGCCGGGTCTTGTGGGCCGATGCTGGCGAAACTCGGCACGGCCCAAGCCGTTGCCGCCGGATCTTCGGCCGCGGCGGGCTCCGGGCTTGGCGCATCCGGGCTTGAGGTCCGCGTGGTGGCCGAAGACCCGCGCGAGGCCGTCCAGAGGGTCGCCACCGGGGAAGCCGATCTCGGCGTCGTCCACAATTGGCACTCCGTACCCTTGGTCATTCCGGAGAACATGGTCCACGAGGACCTCTGCCTGGATACCGCCGACGTCCTGCTGAACTCAGCCCACCCGCTGGCTGGCCGGACCGCCGTCGAGCCTTCCGACCTGGTGGACGAAAGCTGGATCAGCACGCCAGCTGGGGCCATCTGCAATGAGGCGTTGCTGGCGATCCTGGCAGGCCTGGGGCGCGTGCCGGACATCCGCGTCTACGACCCCGACTTTTCCACCCATATCGCCATGGTCCAGCAGGGCGTGGCGGTGGCGCTCGTGCCACGGCTCGGTAGGCCCGAGCTCCCCGCTGGAGTGGTGGCGGTGCCCGTGGTCAATCCGATGCAGCAACGCCAAGTGGGAATCGTGTACCGGAAGACCATGATGGCAAGCCCCAGCATCCGCCACGTGGTCCGCTTGCTGCAGGATGTGGCGGCCGGCCTCGAGGTGGGCTAGCTGGGACCATCCGCGCGAGCTGGCGGCAGATGCCCTCTGGCCGCGCAAAAAAGGGCATTAGCTGCCAGTTCGCGCGAGGGAGCTACTTCTTTGGGCGCGGAACTGCGAAGTGGGTCAGCCGGGCATCCTGCCCATCGAGTTCAGCCCACGGCTTTTCAAGTTCCATGACTGTCATGGCGCTCGTGGGGTAGCGCGTTGCGGCGTCCATGTAGGCGTCATGGTCCGAGTCGCGGGAAGCCAAGTGCATCGCGAGGTCCTGCACGCCGGGCATGTGCGAAAAGATCATGAGAGTGGTGACGGTTTCCGGCACATGGTTGATGACGGTCAACATGCGTTGCGCGGAGGCGGCGTACAGGCCGTCCTCGAGTTTCGGCGTCGGGGCCTTGTCCCCAGCTCGCTGCACACCCACGTGCAGGTCTGCCGGGTCCGGAGCGCGGACGAACACAGGATGAAATCCGGAATCACGTGGTGCTTAAGGAGCCATTTCCCGGCAAGAGGGGCTTCCTTGTGGCCGCGTTCGGCAAGGGGTCGCTCATGATCCGGCACACCAAGGGGCCAGTCCGACTTCGCATGCCGCATGATCACCAGCCGCTTGATGTGATGCTCGCTCATCCCCCCACCCTATCGCCGCGGAGGCACATGCTCACTGGTCCTGAGCGCAGGAATGCGGCCGCCTGGTTCGCGCGGGCGCTGTCGCGTGAGCGGGACATCCCGAAAGCGCCGTTGTTGCGTGAGGGACGAGCGCAGGCGCCGAGGGATCGTCCCGCGGAAGCGAAAGCGCCCGCCCCAAAGAACGGAGCGGGCGCTTTGAGCGCGTGGGACTAGATCGAGTATTCCGGAGCGGCCCAGACGATAACCTCGGGGTGCTCGTAGAAACGGTAGCCCTGGCCGCGCACGGTGCGGACCGTGTTTGCCAGGCGGCCGAGCTTGGAGCGTAGGCGCCGGATGTGGACGTCGATGGTGCGCTCGTTGGGGACCTCTTCGGCGTTGCGCCACAGGCCCTCGAGGAGTTCGTCGCGGCCCACGGTGCGGGTGCCGTTCTCGACGAGGTAGTTGAGGAGCTCGAATTCCTTGAACGTGAGGTTCAGGGAATCGCCGTCGAGGTGCACCTCACGACGTGCGAGGTCGATCAAGACGCCGGACGGGCGGGCTTCCTGTGCAGGCTGCGGCGGAGCGCCTCGGAGCGCTGGCGGTTGCCAACGGTGGGGTCACCGAAAGTCGAACGGACGACGTCGAGCGCGGAACCGGGCGCGCTGGCCGGGGCTACTGCGACGGCGGCATAGCTCTCGGCGCCGGAAACGAGGGACTGCGCGTAGGCCCGGATTTCCTGGGCCAACTTGGCAATGGACGTTCCGGCGGCCGCGGCCGTGTCCTCGTCAATGCCCATGTAGAGCACGAAACCGCGGGCCACATTGTCATTAGCAACGGGACGGATAGAGCGGTCCGCTGGAGCCAAGACCGGCGTGGGCGCAGTCATCGGCGAGGCCTCGTTGGCGGGAACAGCGCGGAGCTGGCCGTAGGAGTTGGGGTTATAGCCCTGGGGGACGTAGCCGGGTGCCTGGCTGCCACCCTGCGGTGCGGGCTGGGCGTAGGCCGGGCGGTTGCCGAAGCCGGGACGCAGGCCGGCGTTCGACGCGGCCTTATTGGCGTTACGGACGGAGATGTGGACGTATCCGGATGCAACTGACATGGAGTGCTTACCTCAAAGTGAATAGCCGTCATCGCGGCTTCGAATGCTGGTCTGGTCCCCGCAATGAGATGGGGAGGGGCGCCCGACGCTGGGCAGGGGGCGAATGCCTGAAACTTGTTGGGGTCTTAAGTTAGGCATGCATTCGACAACAGCTCATCGAAGTACCAGCGGGTGCGCTGGGCTCGATCGCTGCGGCTGCAGATGCTGTTGAGTTCTTGTTCACATTTGAAGTGTGCAACGTAACAAAGGGAACTTGCAAGTAACAAAGGGCCGGACCGTCCACATTTTGAGACGAATCGGACTATTGTGCCGCACATCACAATTCACACATGTCCAAATGTGACCCATTCTCGTTCGTCACACTGGCTATTCTTGGCGCAATATTCGAATATAATTTTATGAATTTGCCGTTTTCTGAATCTCAAGCCACGTCACGCGCTTGCCTTTGAATCTCGAGATATGAAACAACCCTTGTCCAATCCTGGATCGGCATCTCGTGAAAATTCTTTGGCAAATCGTCTGCTAGGACCCCGGCAATGGCCCTAGCCTCACGCCGCGCTCGCACTGGATGTCGTTTTGAAGGCCCGTAACGACATCAGCTCCGTGGGCCCACGCCGCCAGGGTTCCCTGGCCGTGGGCCGCGCCGGCGAGGGTCCCTGCCTGAGCTTGCGAAGGCTGGGACCCGGTGGGGACTTGCGAGGCGAGGGTGGCGGTGGGACTAGTTGGTGGTGCCGGTTCCTTGGGTACTTGATGTGGTGGCAGTAACGATCTGGATGGACTGGGCCGTGTACTTGTCCGATTCCTTGAGCGCAGTGACCCTCACGCTTGATCCGGATTTCACATCGGCGAGGGTCAGGGTGGTGCCGCCGCTTCCGCTTCCACGTTGCCGCAGGCCTTCAGCTACCACGACGTCCGTTCCCAGCGCATAGGTTTTCGTGAACCCGTCCTCGCTCTTGACGGTCATGGAGCTCGCCGAGATGTCAGTGACCGTACCCAACTGGCCCGCCATGGTGACATAGCTGCCGTTCTGGAGGACCACATATTCCGAGTGGACCGCGGCGTTCAGGCCGCCCATGCCGACGCCGAGCCCGCCAGGGCCTGCGTTCGTGCCGCCCGGGCCACCGAATCCGCCCTGGCCGTTCTGCCCGGTCCCAGGTCCCTGCGCGTTGGTGGTATCCGCAGCCGCGGTCCCGTTGCCGGCGGCATATGCACCGGCTCCTGCCGCTGCCGCGACCACCACCGCGACGCCGCCAACAATGAGCCCCTTCTTCAGGCTCCAATTCTTGAAAAACGAAGGCCGGGGCTGTCCGGCGTTGTATTGCTGCGGAGCACCCCACCCAGCGGCCGGCTGCTGGTTCGCCGGCGGCTGCGGAGCACCCCACCCGGCGGCAGACGGCTGATTCGCCGGCGGCTGCGGAGCACCCCACCCGGCGGCCGGCTGCCCGGCACCAGCCTGCGCAGAGTCATCAAGGGGGCGGATCACCGGCTGCGGGTGTCCGTTCTCCGGCTCGGAACCAGGTACGGAGGGGTTGTTTTGCTGATCCATGGTGTTCTCCATCGAAATCGAGACTGTTTGGTCGTGATTGTTCTTGTCCCAAACAGCGTCAGCCGCTTTGCTGTGCGTTGGCTGTGTCGAACTGAAGGCTTCCCTGTGACCTGCAGAACCGCCACAACCTCCGGACAGGTGGCTAGGCTGGGACTCACAGGGTGCTCACAGCAACGGCAAAGCACTGGCAAACCGGCAGATTGGAGAGTTGTCCCATGGCATCCTCGCACTCCATGACCAACAACCTTCCGCAACTCAGCCACCCGGACGGTTCCCCATCCGTGCCCTTGTGGTTGACGACGAACCCAGCCTCGCCGAGCTCATGAGCATGGGCCTCCGCATGGCGGGCTGGTCGGTGGCGGTGGCGGGCGACGGTCCCGCTGCGGTAAAGCTCGCCAAGGACTTCCGACCGGACGTCCTGGTGCTGGATGTGATGCTTCCAGGGTTCGACGGCGTCGAGCTGCTCGGCAGGATCCGCGCCTTTGCGCCGGAGGTGCCTGCGCTCTTCCTCACCGCCAAGGACGACGTACAGGACCGCATCGTCGGGTTGGCCGCCGGCGGCGACGATTATGTCACCAAGCCCTTCAGCATGGAGGAAGTCCTGTTGCGCCTGCACCGTCTGGTCCAACGCTCGGGGGTGGCCGCGATGGACACCGCCGAGCTGGTGGTGGGCGACTTGACCCTGAACGTCGACACGCGTGAAGTTACCCGCGGCGGCGAGGACATCCCGCTCACGGCGACCCAGTTCGAGCTCCTGCGCTACCTCATGGAGAACCCCAAGCGCGTGGTCAGCAAGGCCCAGATCCTGGACCGCGTGTGGGACTACGATTTCGGCGGCCAAGCCAACATCGTGGAGCTTTACATCTCATACCTGCGCAAGAAGATCGAGGCCAACCACCCGCCCATGATCCACACGGTGCGCGGAGCAGGCTACGTCATCAAGCCTGCCGAATAGCCGGGGCGCCGAATGTCCGCACTCTCGGGTATCCCCCGCCAGACCGACCATAGCTGGTTCAATCCTTCAACCTGGCACTTGCGCACGCGCTTGATCCTTCTCTCCATGGCACTCCTTGTGGCCATCTGCGGTGCAGTCGGGGTGGTCAGCTATGCCTCCATGGATGTGTTCCTCACGAAGCAGCTCGATCAGCAATTGATGCAGGCCTCCCACGGCCGCCCGCCGCAAGGCAACCCTGGCGGCCGTCCGGACCCGCTGGACCCCCGCGGCCAGAGCATCGGCACGCTCAATGCACGCATCCTTGCAGGCCAGGTGAGCAGCGATGCCGGCTTCTTGTCCTCCGATGCCACACGTGCGCCGTTGTCGCCCAGCGACGCCCGAATCCTGTCGGCGCTCCCGTCCGATGGCCGCCCGGTTGATCGCACGCTGTCCACTGGCGGCTACCGGCTGGTGGCCACCGAAACTCCTTACGGCGATGTTGTCATCACAGGTCTCCCGCTCGCCTCGAAAGAGGACACCGAGGCCTCCCTCGTCTGGACCATGGTGCTGGTCTCCTTGGGCGGACTGGTCCTGATCGGGCTGGCCGGAACCGTGCTGATCCGCCGTACCATGCGGCCCTTGGAGCAACTCTCCGACGTCGCCACCAAGGTGTCGAAACTTCCGCTCGACGCCGGCGAGGTGGCACTCGCGGTGCGCGTACCGGCGTCGGCGGCCCACCCAAGCACCGAAGTGGGAAGCGTCGGCCATGCTTTGAACCTGATGCTGGACAACGTCTCGAGCGCCCTCGAGGCCCGCCAGCAAAGCGAAACCAAGGTGCGCCAATTCGTCGCGGATGCGTCGCACGAACTACGCACCCCGCTGACCGCCATCCGCGGCTACACCGAACTCTTGCGCATGACCGAGACGTTCACCGAAGACGGGCGCAAGTCGCTGGGCCGAGTGCAGAGCCAGTCCGAACGCATGACCACCCTCGTGGAGGACCTCCTTCTCTTGGCCCGGTTGGACGAAGGGAAGGCCCGGAATTCACCGATGTGGACCTCACGCAGTTGGTGATCGAGACCGTCAGCGACGAGAAAGTCATGGCCCCCGAGCACATCTGGCAGCTCAAGCTCCCGGATGAGCCCCTCACGGTCCGCGGCGACACCACCCAACTCCACCAGGTTTTGGCGAATCTGCTCTCCAACGCCCGCAAGCACACCGAGGCGGAACCACCGTGGTCACGGGCGTGATGCGCTCCGCAGATGGCAGCGCCGTGGTGACCGTGACCGACAACGGCCCGGGCATCCCGCCTGAATTCCAGGGCAGGATCTTCTCCCGCTTTGCCCGTGCCGACGCCGCCCGGTCCGGCTCCGAGGGCACCTCCGGCCTCGGCTTGTCCATTGTGGAATCCATCGTTCAGGCGCACGGCGGCACGGTCGAAGTGGCGTCGCGGCCTGGCCGGACGGAGTTCGCGGTGCGGCTCCCGGCGCTGAGGACTGCCCCGGCCTGACGGGCGAACCAGAAGAGTACGACGCCTGTGCCCGGCGCGCGCAAGTCGACGCACCGGCGTCGTGATCTCCGTTACCTAAATGTGACTTAAGCTGGATCCTCCTGTACCGTCGAATAGGTGCGCTGGATCATTCCGGCCACCGCCGGGTAGGCGCCGAGCTCTGCCACTCCCGGTGCCCAACAGTCCAGGCAGAGACGGGGGACCCAGGTCTCCGGGCAAGCGCTCATGTTGAGCCAGCCCTAGGGGTGAAGCCGTGCCGCCACGTTCCGCTGTGGCCACGGCCGGATGACCTCATCCGAATCCGACAGCTAACTCCGCAGGCGTCGAGAGGCAATCACCATGTCTGATTCCAAGGATCAGTCGCGCCCGTTGCGCGCCACCGCGGCGAACCTGCCCGGAGAAACAAGTCACGTTCCACGCTGAGGCGAGCCGCCTCGAACCTCGGCACCGGCCAGCGCATGGCAGTTGTTGCCGGCGTCGTTGCCGTGTTCCTCGGCGCAGGCGCTGCCACCCAGGCCGCCGGACAAGCCATCAACGCCCAGGACATGAGCCGCACGTCCGAATCCCGCACGGTGGATCACTCAGCCACGCCTTCGGCCACCGCCACGCCGTCGGCGAGCGCAAGCGCGAGCCCCAAACCGAGCGCTGCGTCGACGCCAAGCCAGGCAGCCGCGCCCGCTCCAGCCGCCATCGCGCCCCAGGCTGCCGCACCGGCCGCACCCGCTGCACCCCCTGCTCCAGCGGCACCGGCTGCACCCGTCGCCGTCGATGATCCCTCCGGCGCCCAGGCCTACGCCGCAAGCATCCTTCCCTCCTACGGTTGGGGCCAGGGCGAAATGTCGGCCCTAATCACTTTGTGGAACAAGGAATCGGATTGGCGCACCACTGCCACCAACGCCTCCAGTGGCGCTTACGGCATTGGGCAGTCGCTGCCGGCCGAAAAGATGGCGTCCGAAGGCGCCGACTGGCAGACCAACTACCAGACGCAAATCCGCTGGGGCCTGAACTACATCAAGGAACGCTACGGATCGCCGTCCGCGGCATGGTCCTTCCACTTGGCCCACAACTGGTACTAAGCCAAGAGCCAACCACAAAGTACGTCGAGGTCCGTCCCTTCCGGGGCGGCCTCTCCGTTTCTTGGCCAGGCAAGTGATGCGCCACGCTGGTCACACATCCACAGCCACGTCACAGGTTCCGCCTAAAGCCTTCATATTCGGCAACGGCACTCTGGATACATGACGCTCATCGAATCCACCTCCGGAACCCTGAAGGACCCCGCGGTGGTGCCGCCGGGCCTTCCCATCCAACCCAGCACTCCCATCCAGCGCGGCACGGGGCGGCGCGCCCCGTGGACACCCACACCGCCATCCCCGTCCTCGACGTCACCATCCCCGTCTTCAACGAGGAACGCGATCTCGAAGAGTGCCTGCGCAGGCTTCACGGCCACTTGCGCGAATCCTTCCCGCATGGCTTCCGCATCACCGTGGCGGACAACGCGAGCACGGACGGCACGTTGAAAATCGCGGAGCGCGTAGCCCGGGAACTGCCTGAGCTCGCGGTTGTCCACCTTGACGAGAAGGGACGCGGCAACGCCCTTCGCAAGGTGTGGCTTGCATCGCCGTCGCCCGTTCTGGCTTACATGGACGTTGACCTTTCCACTGACCTCGCCGCACTGGCGCCCCTTTTGGCGCCGCTGATCTCCGGCCATTCGGACCTCGCCATCGGCACCCGACTGACCCGTAACTCGCGGGTCGTCCGCGGCCCCAAACGCGAGTTCATTTCGCGCGGATACAACCTGATGCTGCACTCGTTCATGGGTGCCCGCTTCAGCGATGCCCAGTGCGGCTTCAAAGCGATCCGGGCAGACGTCGCCCAGCAGATCCTCCCGCACACCATGGATAACTCGTGGTTCTTCGACACCGAACTCCTGGTCCTCGCCGAACGCTGCGGCCTCCGGGTCCACGAAGTTCCCGTCGACTGGATCGACGATCCCAATTCCAGCGTCGACGTGGTGCGGACCGCCCTCGCCGACATCCGCGGCATGGTCCGGCTCACCCGGGATCTCGTCTCGGGCCGCATCCCCATTCCGGAACTGCGGGCGGCACTTGCACGCGGGCCTCTCCCGGCGTCGTCCCGCATCGCCGAGCAAAGCCCGCGCAGCAGCCTATTCGGGCAATTGGTCCGGTTCGCCGCGATCGGCGCTGCGTCCACCCTCGCCTATGTGCTCATCTTCCTGTTCTGCCGCGGCTTCATGGACCCGCAGCTGGCGAACTTCCTGGCGCTGCTCGTCACGGCCATCGCCAACACCGGCGCCAACCGTCGCTTCACCTTCGGCATCCAGGGCGGCAATCCCGTTCGGCACCACTTCGAGGGGTTGATCGTCTTCGGGATCGGCCTCGCACTCACCTCCGGGGCCCTCGCCTTGGTGCACAGTACGACGACGCCGGACCGCTGGGGCGAGCTCCTCACCGTGGTCGCAGCGAACCTCGCCGCCACGGCAGTCCGCTTCCTGTTGTTCCGCCTTTGGGTCTTTCGGCAGCCTGCGGCGCCGTCGGCTGAACCCAGGACACAAGCCAAAACGCGCACAGAAACGGCAGCATCATGACCTCCACGATTACTCCCGCAAGCACAGGACCCGCCGCCGGAAATGCTGACGCCGGCCCCGCCGTCGGGATTGCCGACGCACCGCGCCACTCGGCAGGCCCGTCAACCCAGGACGCCACGCCCCGCTGGACCCGATACGCCTTTGGCCGGCAGCCCCGTTGGGTGCGGCCGTCCGCCGCCGGCTCCTCGTAGCCACCGCGTTCCTGTATCTCTGGAACCTCGCGGCCACCGGTTACGGAAACTCCTTCTACGCAGCGGCCATTCAAGCCGGCACCAAGGACTGGACGGCGTTCCTCTTCGGATCACTCGACGCCGGCAACGCCATCACCGTGGACAAGCCTCCGGCCTCCTTGTGGATCCCTGCTTTGGCGGGCCGGATCTTCGGCTTCTCTCCCCTGAGCATGCTGGTTCCCGAGGCGCTGATGGGCGTGGCCGCCGTTGGATTCCTTTACTTGACGGTCAAGCGGGTTTCCGGACCAGGCGCTGGCTTGTTGGCCGGTGGGGCATTGGCACTGACCCCGGTGGCCGCGCTCATGTTCCGCTTCAACAATCCCGACGCCATGCTGACTCTCTGCCTGGTCCTGGCGGCGTACTTCACTACCCGCGCCATCGAACGGGCGGGCTGGAAGTGGCTCGCCGCTGCCGGCGCTATAGTGGGCCTCGCGTTCCTGAGCAAGATGCTGCAGGGTTTCCTGATTGTTCCGGGCCTGGGACTCGCGTACCTCTGGGCCGCCCCGACCCCGTTGCGGCGGAGGCTGCTGCACCTGCTCGGCGCGCTGGCCGGAATCGCAGTAGTAGCCGGCAGTTATGTCGCCCTCTTCCAGCTGACCCCGGCATCGGCACGGCCTTACATGGCGGGTTCGCAAACCAACAGCTTCCTCGAGCTGACCTTTGGCTACAACGGGCTGTCCCGCATCACGGGTTCGGGCGAAGGCACGCCCGGCGGAGGCGGAGCGGGCGCCCTGCTGGAGGCAATCTCGGTGGCCTCGGCGCCTTCGGCGGCGGCGGTGGCGGTGGCGGCAACGCCGGATTCGGTGGCGGTGGCGGCAACGCCGGATTCGGTGGCGCTGCCGGGATCACCCGCATGTTTGGCACGAGCTTCGGCGCTGAGGTCTCCTGGCTTCTCCCTGCTGCACTGATTCTGCTGGCAGCCGGCTTATGGTTCACCCGCCGGGAAGCGCGGGCTTCCCGCACCCGTGCCGCGCTCATCCTGTGGGGTGGCTGGCTTCTGGTGACGGCGGGCGTCTTCAGCTTCATGAGCGGCATCGTCCACCCGTACTACGCGGTAGCGCTCGCACCGGCAATCGCGGCCTTGGTAGGCATTGGCAGCGTTGAGCTGTGGCGTGGCCGTGGATATTGGCCGGCCAGGATCGTCCTGGCCGTGGTCATCCTCGGTAGTTCGGCCTGGTCCGCGGTTCTCCTGGGACGCGACGCCTCCTGGCTTCCGTGGTTGCGCATCGTGATCGTCGTCCTGGGTGTGGCGGCGGCAGCGGCAATCCTGCTCCGCCTCGACTCGTTGCGCTTTGCCGGCCAAAACACGGCGGGGCGGTTCCGGAACGCAGCGGCCGCGGCCGTCGTCGTCGTTTCCCTTCTGGCCGGCGGCCTCGGAACAGCGGCGTGGACGCTCGCGACGGCGGCTACAGCACACTCCGGTTCCATCCCGACGTCGGGACCCAGCGGTTCCGCCATGGGCGGCTTCGGAATCCGCGCCGGTGGGTTCGGCGCAGCTGGTGGCGCGGGTCAGGCGGGAGGCCCGGTTTCGAGGGAACGTCCGACGCCGGACTGACCGCCCTGCTGAAATCCACCACCACGAAGTGGTCGGCGATCGTCTCCGGTGCCACCCAAGCCGCAAGCCTTGAGCTCGCCACGAACACCAACGTGATCGCGCTCGGTGGCTGGAACGGCGGCGATCCCTACCCCACGCTGGCAGAGTTCCAGGACATGGTGGCCAAGGGACAGATCGGCTACTACATCGCAGGAGGCGGCATGGGTGGCGGCGGGTTCGGAGGCCAAGGCGGCAATTCCGAGGTAGCCTCCTGGGTACAGGCGAACTTCCAAGCCCAGACGGTGGGCAACTCCACGGTCTACAAGCTGACAAAGTAGATTCCGATGACCACTTCCTATTCCACAGGCACGGACTCCGAGGCAAGGCAGCCGGCTCCGCCGCCGCTGTTGGTGGGGCCGACTGCGCCGCAAGAAGCGGCCGTTCCCCACGGAGGGGCGGCCGCGCCCGGCCGGTTCGCCCGCCGGTCCCGCCAGCCCGCCGCACCCGCGGCCCGCATGCCCTGCGGCACCGCGTGGAGCTCGGTTTCGTGCTCCTGGCAACGGCGGTCCTTTATCTCTGGAATCTCGGCGCTTCCGGCTGGGCCAACGCGTTCTATTCCGCGGCGGCCCAGGCCGGTTCGCAGAATTGGGCCGCATGGTTCTTCGGATCGTCCGACGCCGCCAACTCCATCACGGTGGACAAACCGCCGGCGTCGCTCTGGATCATGGACCTCTCGGTACGGATCTTCGGGCTGAGCTCCTGGAGCATCCTGGTTCCCCAGGCGCTCATGGGCGTGGCCACGGCCTGGCTGCTGTATCTGGCAGTCAGGCGAGCCGCGGCCCCGCTTCCGGCGATCCACAGCTCGCCCACCGGGCCGGGCTGCTCGCCGCCGTCGTCATGGCCATCACCCGGTAGCCACCCTCATGTTCCGGTTCAACAACCCGGACGCCCTGCTGGTGCTACTCATGACGGCCGCCGGCTACGCCACCCTGCGGTCCATGCAGGACAACACACTGCGCTGGCTCCTGCTGGCCGGAGTGTTCCTTGGCTTCGGCTTCCTCACCAAGCAACTCCAGGTCCTGCTGGTGGTTCCTGGATTTGCGGTGGCGTACTTGGTTGCCGCGCCGGGTGGAGTGGGGCGTCGCCTGCTTCATCTGCTCGGCGCGGGGGCGGCCATGGTGGTCGCGGCCGGCTGGTGGCTCGCCGTCGTCGAACTCGTTCCGGCGAACATGCGGCCATACATCGGCGGCTCACAGAACAACTCGATCCTGGAACTGACGCTCGGTTACAACGGCCTCGGCCGGCTGAGCGGCCAGGAGACCGGCAGCGTGGGGGCGGCAACGGCTGGGGAGTTCCCGGGCTGTTCCGGATGTTCAACAGCGAATTCGGCGGCCAGATCGCGTGGCTGCTCCCTTCGGTGCTGGTCCTCGGGCCGGGCTGCTGTGGCTGGGCCGGCGTGCCCCGCGCACGGATAGCGTCCGCGCCTCGGTGATCGTGTGGGGCTCGTGGGTGCTGGTCACCGGGCTCGTGTTCAGCTTCATGGCAGGCATCATCCACCCCTACTACGCGGTGGCGCTGGCCCGGGCATCGCCGGGCTCGCGGGCCTGGGCGGGCGCTTTTGTGGCAGCACCGCGCACAGCTCGTCGCCGCGGTCGTGCTCGCTGTGGCAGTGGCCGCAGCTGGATTCACGGCCTTCGGTCTCCTGGGCGGCACCACCGCTTATGGTCCGTTGCTGCGCTGGCCGTGCTGCTGGGCGCATTGGCGGCTGCGGCCGGCTTGCTGCTCTCGGGACGTTTCCCGGTCCGCATCCTCCACCGCACGACGGCGGCGCTCGCCCTCGCGGCCTCCCTTGCCGGTCCGCTGGCGTACTCGATCTCTACCGCCTCCGTGACGCATAGTGGCGCAATCCCCAGCGCCGGTCCCGCGACTACGTTCGGTGGCTTCGGCGGCTTTGGAGCCCGGGGCGGCTTCGGGCAAAACAACGCAGCCCAGAACACTCCCCGCAGCCCCTCCAACAGCCGGGCGCCCAGGCTGGCGGCTTCGGAGGGAACCGGCAAGGCGGCGGCCTGGGCGGCCTGCTCGGCGCCACCACGCCGTCGTCGGAAATGGTTGCCGCACTGAAATCCGGCGCCTCGAACTACACGTGGGCGGCCGCCGTAGTGGGCTCGAACAACGCCGCCGGCTACCAGCTGGCCACCGAACTGCCGGTCATGGCGGTGGGCGGTTTCAACGGCACGGACCCGTCTCCCACCCTTGAGCAGTTCCAGCAGCTCGTTGCACAGGGCAAGATCCACTACTTCATCGCCGGCGGGACCATGCAGGCGAACAGCGGATCGGAAGCCCCCGCCCAGATCGCGCAATGGGTGGCTGCGAACTTCCAGTCACAGACCATCGGCGGGACCACGGTGTACGCACTGGCGGGGTGAGCCGGCTGGCTGAAGCACCCAAACGGGTTGTGGCGGTGACCGCGGAGTAATCCGAGGTCACAGCCACAGCCTTTCTGTCGCCCTCCAGGCCCCGCAAGAAAACTTTCAAAAAGACCCTTGTTTTGCAAACGTTTGCAGAGAAAAGTGGACGCCACTGCAGATCCCATTTCCAAGCTTTCGTTGCATCAAGGAGGATGTATGTATTTCGCCGACTGGCTCGTTTTAGGGCCTACTTCGTCGTCATGATAGGGATCGGCTGGTGGGCCAAGAGCCGAGTGAAAAACGCCGCGGACTTCTTCACAGCCGGCGGGAAGATGCCGTGGTGGCTGGCGGGAATCTCCCACCACATGTCCGGCTATTCGGCAGCTGTCTTCGTGGCCTACGCCGCCATCGCCTACACCACCGGATTCGCACTGTATGTCTGGTGGGCGCTCACCATCACCATCGCCTGCCTTGTTGGCGCTGTCTTCTTCGCCCCGCGCTGGCCGCGCCTGAGGCAGCGTTTGGGAATCATCTCCCCGCTCGAATACCTGGCTACGCGCTACAACCTGCCCGCGCAGCAAGTACTGGCTTGGTCCGGTGCCGCATTGAAAGTCTTCGATGTTGCGGCCAAATGGGCGGCCAGCGCGATCCTGCTGAACGTGTTCGCCGGGGTTCCGATCGCCGTTGGCATCCTGATCGTTGGCGGGGTCACGCTCATCTATTCGACCATTGGCGGTTTGTGGGCGGACGCATTGACGGATATGGGCCAGTTCATCATCCAGTCCGTAGCGGGCATTGCGATGCTTATCTTCGCCGTGGCCAAGCTCGGGGGCGTTTCCTCGATCGCGGGAATCTGGTCCCGTCTGCCGGCCTCGCACTCACAGCCATTCGCGGGGGACTACACCATCGGATTCTTCCTCGCCTATTGCCTGATCAGCACTATTTCCTACAACGGCGGAACCTGGAACCTGGCTCAACGCTTCATCGCCGCTCCGTCCGGCTCAGCGGCCCGCAAATCAGTCCTGCTTTCGGGCGCACTGTATCTCGTGTGGCCTCTGGTGCTTTTCTTCCCGATGTGGGCCGCGCCGCTGATCCTGCCCAATCTGACGCACCCGGATCAGGCTTATGCGCTCCTGACCCAGCAACTGCTGCCGGCCGCCTGGTGGGGTTGGTCGTCGCCGGAATGTTCTCACACACCATGGCCATGACGTCTTCGGACGCCAACGCGATTTCCGCCGTCGTCATCCGGGACATCATCCCTGCGCTGCGCGGTTCCCGGCAGCCCCTGACGTCGCGGGCGGAACTACTGGGTGGCCGGATTTCCACGTTCCTGTTCATCGGATTGTCGATGGTCATCGCCCTGAGCGCGGATTCATTCGGCGGGGTCCTGGGCCTGATCATCCTCTGGTTCGGTGCCTTGGTGGGGCCGATCGCCGTTCCCATGCTGTTGGGGATGTTGCGCCCGTTCCGGCGCTGCGGCCCATCTGCAGCCCTGTTCTCCTGGGCCACCGGTTTGCTCGTTTTCGCACTCGCAAAGTACGCTTTGGCCGCTCCCATCGCGAGCCTGGGCACGGCCAGTGCGCAGACAATCAACGTGGCCGCTCCGGTGCTTGCCTCGGCGATCGTCTATTGCGTCTTCGGCTGGCTGCGCCCGTGGCACAACGAAGCATCCGACGCCCTTGTCGAGTCCCTTGACCGGGACCTTGAGCCGGCCACATCGATTCCAGTCGAAAGCACCGTGGCATGAGCGCAACTGGATCCGAAATACGGGATCAGCTGCTCAAGGGAGTCCTCCCTTGGTGGCTCGAGAACGGGGTGGACAGGGAAAACGGAGGGGTTTTCACCTGCTTTTCCAACGCAGGGCGGTTGCTTTCGAACGAGAAATATACGTGGTCCCAAGGCCGCTGGGCTTGGCTCTGTTCAAGGATTGCGTTTGACAGCGGGGACGGGATCATCGCGGAAAATCCCCAGTTGTGGGCTGCCTTGTCGATTGAAACGGCCAGGTTCATCCAAGAACACGCCATCTTGGACGGCAGCGTGACGGCATACCGCACATCGGCTGAGGGGCAGGCGCTACCGTCCGGGCCGCAAGGGGAGATCGCCGTCAGCGTACTGGCCGACCTCTTTGCGGCTTGGGCCTGGCGGGTGCAGCCCGGCTTCCCGAAGCGGCTGGCCGCGAACGTGACGAGTGGCTCCAATCAGCCCATGCGCTTCTCGCCCACGCCGAAGAAAGAATCGAGGCCGGAAGGCTCCGTCCGAGCCCTACCCCGTCCGCGCCGGATTCAAGGACGCGGCCGGGCTGATGCTGCTCCTGAATGTGGGCGCCCAACTCCATTTGGCCTGCGGCTCTGTTGAAAGCGCCGAAACAGCCGGTGCCGCGCTTTCCCAGCTGCTCGGCGACGGATCCTCCGAAGGCATGTGGAAGGCCGACACCTGGTGGGAATACCGGCCTGACAGTAGCGATGACCTGGACACGCTCCTGGCCGCCACCGCACCCCCGGCCACTTGTTGGAGATGCTCTGGATGGTCATGGAAGCCGCCGAAATAGTGCCCGGACTTGCGCCACGTATTCCGGATTGGCTACCGGACCTTGCCATCCGCGCCCTGGAAGCGGGTTGGGATGACCAGCATGGCGGCATCTTCCGATACGTCGACAGCACCGGGGATGAACCGCGGGGCAGGCTTTTCGGCAACGACCCCTACGAAACGTTGGTGACCCAAACGTGGGACACCAAGCTGTGGTGGGTCCAGGTTGAGGCCCTCTACGCAACCAGGCTGCTCGCCGAGCGTTTCGGGCGGCCCGACCTCCTGGATTGGCATGAGCGGATCTGGTCCTACACCCTCGGCACCTTTCCGGATCCCTCCGGCCAGGAGTGGCTGCAAATCCGCGACCGCGAGGGGAAGCCCTCGACAAGGTGGTGGCGCTGCCCGTCAAGGACCCCTTCCATATAGCCCGATCCCTCCTCCTGACTACTGAACTAGAAACCCGAAGGACACACACGTGACAGCACTGACCACTTACAGCCCTGTCGTTTCCACACACCCGGACCGGGCCGCACTGGGGGAACACGCCGGCGCGCATGCAGCGGAAACGCTGCGCAAGGCGCTCCGGAACCAGCGGGAGGTCCGGCTGATGCTCGCAGCAGCTCCCAGCCAGGAGGCAACGCTTCAGGCGCTCGTCCAGGAGCCCGGCATCGATTGGAGCCGCATAACGTGTTTCCACATGGACGACTACCTCGCGCTCGAGCCGGACGCACCCCAAGGATTCGGAAACTGGCTGCAACGTACGTTCTTCAGCTTCCTTCCGCCCACCACCTTTCACCGCATCAACCCGGGGAACCCTGCCCAAGACGAAGCGGAGCGCTATGGCACGTTGATGGGCCAAGATCCCTTTGACCTCGTCTTGCTCGGATTGGGGGTCAACGGCCATCTTGCCTTCAACGATCCCCCGGCCGACCTCGCCGACCCGCTGCCCGCCCGCGTCATCAACCTGGACCAAGTAAGCCGCCAGCAACAGGTGGACGAAGGGCATTTCGCCGGTTTCGACGACGTTCCGCAGCGCGCCATCACCGTCTCCATCCCGCGTTTGCTGCATGCCTCCGAAATCATCGCCTCCGTGCCAGGCCGTGCCAAAAGGACTGCCGTCCACAACACCCTGAACCAGCCGATCAGCGGAGACCATCCGGGTACTGCGCTGCGCACGCACCCCAACGTCACCATCTACCTCGACGCCGAATCCGATCCGCGATGAACTCAAATGAGCAGCTCTCGGGCGACTACCTTGGAAAAATCACCGAGCTCCTCGGGCGGATCCGCCTGGAGGAAGCCGAAAACATCAGAGTCGCCGCGGACATTCTCGCGGCCCAGGTAGCCAAGGACGAACTGGTACACATCTACGGCCCGGGCGGTCATTCGAACCTGGCAAGCCAGGAAGTGTTCTTCCGGGCAGGCGGGTTGATGCACGTCTCGGCTATTTTGGACGAAGGCACCCTGCTCTCCGGCGGTGCCCTCCGCTCTATGGCCATGGAACGGACTCCGGGTTACGGCCGGATCGTCATCGAAGACGCGGGCCTCGGACCCGGGGATGTCCTCATCCTGGTCAACGCCTACGGCATCAATAGCGCGCTCATTGACGCGGCGCTGACGGCACGCGAACTATCGGTCACGACCATCGGCTTTTCCTCGCGCGAGCACGCGGAGGAAACAGCCGGTGACCACCCCGCACGGCATCCGCAAAAACTGAACCTGCACGACGTCGTCGACCACCACATCGACACGAAGGTTCCGGTCGGGGACGCCGTCATGGAGGTCCCGGGGCAAAGGAAAAAACGGCCGCAGTGTCCACCTTCGCCAACGCCTTCGCCCTCAACTGGCTCATGATGTCCACCATCGGCAAGCTGAACGAAATCGGCATTGAGCCGCCATTGTGGCGATCGGGAAATGCTCCAGGCGGGGACGAAGCCAACCAGCAGTTCATTTCACGTTTCAAAGGACGGGTACACAAGCTGTGACACACCCCAAAACGATCGTGGGCAAAGACCCCCACCGGGGATCAACATAGAAATCGCCTACGACACGACCATCCTGTCGGTGCGGGAGATCGGCCCTTTCCAAGGGGTGCCCGTGATCGCGCCGGGATTTATCGACGGCCAGGTCAACGGTTACGGCGGCCTGGACGTCAACTCCGCCGACGTCTCGCCGCAAACCATCATCAACCTGAGCGCGGAGCTTGCGAAACTGGGCGTCACCACGTGGGTCCCGACCATTGTGACAGCGTCGGAGGAGGCAATCACCGTCGCGCTCGAACAGATCAAGCGTGCCTGCGACATTGATCCGACCACCAGGGCAGCCATCCCCTGCGTGCACATCGAGGGTCCTTTCATCTCGGACCAGGACGGTCCCCGCGGTGTCCACGACGCCGCCTTCGTCCGTCCCTTGGACGCAGATGAGATTCGGCGCTGGCTTCGCGCAAGCGGAATGGTCGGTATCGTCACCGTCTCCCCACATACGCCCGATGCGCCGGCCCAGATCGCCCGGATCCGCGAACTCGGCGTCGAAGTGGCCATTGGACATACGCACGCGAGTCCTGAACAAATCACGGCTGCCATCACCGCGGGAGCCGGTCTGGCCACCCATCTGGGCAACGGCATCGCCACCACCCTGCCAAGGCATCCGAATGCCCTGTGGACTCAACTCGCTGACGACCGGCTCACGGCGGGACTCATAGCGGACGGCCACCACTTGCCCAGCGATACGCTCAAAGTCATGATCAGGGCAAAGACCCCGAGCGCGCTTATCTGGTGTCTGACAGCACCGCACTGGCCGGTAGCGCGCCTGGCCGCCACCGCACTTCCGTGGGCGGCCTCGTGGATCTCGCTCCTGGCGGGAGGCTCTCCCACGTGGGTACGGACCTGCTCGCGGGGCCGCCGCTACCCTCCCGGACGGATTCCGCAACGTGATCCGCAACGTCGGCCTGGAGCTACCGGAGGCCCTCAAAATGGTGACGTCCACTCCCGCCCGGGTGATTCCGGGCACCCGGCCGGGCTCGGCCACCTTCGAGTCGGTTCCCCGGCAGATTTCGTCCTGATCACCGGGGAGGGACCCGGAGCCGGGACCATTACCGAGGTCATCCAGTCCGGCCGGAAAGTATCCGGCGGACCGGAATGAGTACCCCCAAGCCGAGCAGGGCGTCCTGAGGGTGGGCGCCGCCGTCGTCGGGATCTCGCCGCCCGCAGGTACCCCAATGGCCGGATTCGCGGCGAGGACTGAACCGAGCACCGGTGTCCACGATCCCCTGACCGTCCGGGCGTTGGCTGTCGATGACACGTGCTGGATCACCGTGGATGTGTGCGGCCTGCACGAAGACACATGCACCCGCATCGCACGCGGCCTGCCCTTCATGCCGGAACGTGTCGCGATCACCGCGACGCATACCCACGCAGGTCCGTGCGTCATGCCGGGCCGACTCGGAGGCCATGACCCGGGTCTCCTGGAGGAGATAGTCGTGGCTTGCCACGAGGCCGCCGAGACCGCGTTGGCCTCCCAACAGCCTGCCACCTTGCACTACGGCGAATCGCGCGGAGTGGACATTGCCAGGAACCGACGCCATCCCGAACGTGCCGTGGACCCGCCCGTCCAAGTCGCCACATTCAGCGACGAAGCCGGACAAGTGCTTGCCTGGATCCTGCTCTATCCGTGCCACCCGGTGGTCCTGGGTCCGGAAAACCGGCTCATCAGCGGCGACTATCCGGCGTTCACCAGGAGCGTCCTGGAGGAACGTTCCCCAGGCTCAGTGGCCCTTTTCCTGCCCGGGACCGCCGGTGACATCAACTCGGGCCATCGTGCCGACGCGTCGTACTCGCTTTCCGGCTCAACGGGCAGGACGATGGAGCAGGCGCGAAAGATCGGAGAACATGTGGCGGCATCCGCGTTGGAGACCCCGCTATTGCCGGTCTTCGGTTCCCGGGAGACCTCGGCGGCCCGGAGGACCGTCGGCGTCGCAATGAATGCGCGCGACGCGGTTTCCCCCTCGGCGTTGGGCCGGCAGTGGGAGGCCGAAGCGGTTTCTGCCGATCCGGGCCGGCGATCCCTTCTCAACACGTGGATGCAGTGGGCGATGGACCGCGGTCCCGACGACAAAATGTCCTGGCGCGCGCCAGTGAGCGTCTTCAACTGGCAGGGCCTGATCCTCGTAGGACTACCCGGAGAACCATTCTTGGCCGCAACGGAAGCCATCGCCTCCGAGCTCGAAGGGCCCGTATTCGTCACGGGCTACACCAACGGGTGCCCCGGATACTTCCCGAGCGCGGACGAATATGACTTCGGAGGATACGAAGTGGAGGACGCGCACCGCTATTACGGTATGCCTGCCCCCTTCGCGCCTGGCAGCGCGGAAGCCCTGGTCCGTGCCGCATTGGAGCTCGCGGGTGAGCTCCAATGACGGGCCGTCCAACCATCACGCAATTGGCGGCCGAACTCGGCATAGCCCCTCAACCGTGTCCAGGGCCTTTACCCGGCCAAACCTGCTCAAGCCCGAGACGGTGGCAATGGTTCAAAAGGCTGCCGAGGCCGCCGGCTACGTACCGAACCATCACGCTCGCGCCCTCTCGACAGGACGCGCCGGCGCGATCGGACTCATCGTGCCGGACATCGCCAACCCGTTCTTCCCTCCACTGGTCCGCGCGGCCCAAAACTACGCGAGCGACCTCGGACTGTCCGTCTTCTTGGCGGACACGGATGAAGACCCCACCCGGGAAGACCGCCTCATCTCACGGATGGCGCCCAGGTCGAAGGGTTGATCGTCGTATCCTCCCGGCTCGCTTCGTCCCGCATCCGACAAATCGCCGATTCCCAGCGGGTAGCCTTCATCAACCGCGATGTTCCGGAGACGTACCGGATCCTCCTGGACACTACGGCCGCCATCCGCTCCGGTCTGACGCACCTGTCCGGGCTCGGCCACCGCCGCATCGCCTACGTCGGCGGGCCACCACAATCATGGGCAAACAAGCAGCGCCGCTCGGCCGTGGACAACTTCTCGAAGGCCCACGCCCTCGAGGTCATGCACTTCAGTGCGGACCCGGGCACCTATGACGCCGCGAAGGCTCTGAGCGATTCGGTGGCAGCGTCCGGAGTCACCGCAGTCATCGCTTTCGACGACGTGATCGCGCACGGCTTGATGGGCGGGTTCGCTGCCGCGGGCGTTGGCGTCCCGAAGGACTTGAGCGTCATCGGATGCGACGACACCCTCGCGACCGAAACGTTTCCTGCCCTTTCGACGATCGCGGTCAATGTCGGTGCTGCAGCCCGGCGCGCCGTCGCCGCCCTCTCCGAGAACCCAGGCTCAACCAGCCTGACGGGCGCAAGGATCATCTTCGAGGGAACCCTCGTCCTCAGGGGAACAACAGGACCGGTCCGTCCCGCATCCAGCCCGCTGACGCTAGAACCGGAGCTCGATCACCCATCGACCGGAAGCGTCCAGGCTCGCCGTGGCAGTGACAGCTGAATAGTCCGCGATCTGCCACAGCCCATCCGCCGCCTCGCCGCCGGCGTCGCCCACCACCACGGTCCGCATTCCGGCCGCACGGGCGGAAGCGATGCCCGCGGGGGCATCTTCGAAGACGACGACGTCGGCCGGCTCGGCACCCAGCAGCGCTGCGGCCCTGAGGTAGCCTTCCGGGTGCGGTTTGCCACGGGTCACGGCCTCGGAGGTAACAGTGGTCGCGGGCATCTCGAGTCCGGCTGCCTGCATGCGCACCCCGGCAAGGATCCGATCGGCCGAGGTGACCATGGCGACGGCGTCGGCAGGCAAGGACCGCAACAGTTCCGCGGCTCCGGGCAACGCAACGATCCCGTCCGTCCGGGTCCGTTCCATCTCGCCGAGTTCCTCCGCGAGCGCGTCGATGTCAGCTCCGGCGGGAGCGAAACGGCGCACCGTGTCCTTGGCTTGGACCCCGTGTGAAGTCCGCAGGATCTCCTCGATGTCCAGTCCATACCGGCCCGCGAATTCGCTCCACACTTGCTCCACGATCGCGGTGGAGTCCACCAAGGTTCCGTCCATATCGAAGAGGACAGCCCGGACGGTCAGGGTTTTCACGGCTTCAGCAGGCAGGTTCATGCATCCATCCTGCCGCTGAAGCCGGTCTGCGGCCCAACTCTTACGGTGTGAGTCCTAGCCGTTGGGCCGGTGGGGGATGTACTGAACGGCCCATTTGTTGCCGTCCGGATCGGCGAAGTACACAAAGTGGCCCCAATCCTGGATGTCGATGTCGCTGACTTCCACGCCGTTGGCCTTGAGTTGGCTGTGGGCCTCCTGGATATCCCCCACCACCATTTGCAGGCTGGGAGCGGTGCCTGGAGGGGCGTCGTTGAGGCCCTCGCCGATGCAGATGGAGCAGGCCGAGCCGGGCGGAGTCAGTTGGACGAAGCGAATACCGTCCATGGGCCGCTCGTCGTAGTCGGCGTTGAAGCCCACTTTGTTGACGTAGAAATCCTTGGCGCGGTCCACATCGGACACGGGGACAAACACAAGTTCAAGTTTCCAGTCCATGCGCCAAAGGCTATCGGCGGAGCCCGAAAACCGGTAGGGGCGGAGCACAACGCTGGGTCACTTACGGCCCATGTTGCTGCTCGAATTGGGCCGTAAGTGACCCCGCGTTGACGAGTTCGACGGCGGCGCCTCCCCAGGTGCCCACGCCGACTTCTGTTTCAGCTTGCGCGCGGGCTCGGGCTCGGGACGGAAGGAGCCACGCCGCCAACGTGGCAAGGACCAGCACAGCCGCACCAACATAGACGGCGGGAATGGCTGCGTCCACATAGCCGGTGGGAGTGAGTTTGCCGCCGGCTCCCGTGAAGACTGCCGTCAGGACGGCCACGCCCAGTGCTACACCGATCTCCCGGAGAGTGGAGTTGGTCCCACTCGCCTTCGCGTGGTCCTCGGCGCGCATGTTGGCGAGCACCGCCGTCGACATCGGGGCGAAAACCAGGCCCATACCGATTCCGGCCGCAACAAAGCCCGGCACCAGGGTTTCATAAGGGACGGTCGCGGAAAGGACTCCGGCCAGCCAGAACATGCCGGCCGTGAGGAGGGCGAGGCCCGCGATCATCAGGGTCCCGGTGCCAATCCGCGGTGCCAGCAGGCCGGCGAGCGGTGCGACGAACATGGGGGCCAACGTCCAGGGCATCGTCATGACGCCTGCGGCGAGGGGTCCGTGGCCCTGCACTACCTGCAGGAACTGGATGAGAATGAAGACAGACCCGAAGATCCCGAAGCTGAAGGTCAAGCCGATCAGGTTTGCCACGGTGAAGCTGCGGTCGCGGAACAGCCGGAGCGGAAGCAGTGGCGCAGCGACCCGGGATTCCCACAGAACGAAGGCAAGCAGCAGGACGCCGCCACCGATCAAGCCGGCGAGGACTTCGGCGCTGGACCAGCCGGCGTCGTTCCCCGGACAATGCCGAAGACGAGCCCCAGGAGGCCGAGCCCGGAGAGAAGAAGGCCTACGACGTCGGCGCGGACGCGGGCGCCGAAGCTGTTCGGCAGCGCGAAGAGCGCCAGAGGAATCGACAGGATGCCGATGGGCACGTTGAGCCAGAAGATCGCTTCCCAGCTCCAGCCTTCCACGACTGCGCCGCCGATCAGCGGCCCCAGTGCGACACCCAGGCCGGAGACTCCGCCCCAGATGCCGATGGCGAGCGGGCGCAGCTTGTCGCTGACCGAGCCCACCAGCAGGGTGAGCGATAGCGGCATGAGCGCCGCGGAGCCAACGCCCTGGACCGCGCGGGCGGCGATGAGCTGCAACGGATCCGTGCTGACGGCTGCCGCTGCGGACGCGAGGGTGAAGATGGCAAGGCCCGCGATGAACACGTGACGGCGGCCGAAGCGGTCCCCAGGCCGACGGCCAGCAACATGAACGCCGCGAAGCTCAGGGAGTAGGCGTTGACGATCCACTGCAGTTCCTCGACGCTCGCACCGAGGGCCTTGTGCATGACGGGCAGTGCGTTGGTGACCACGAGGTTGTCCAGTGTGGCCATGAAGACGGGGAGAGAGGCCGCCACAATGGCCAGCCAAACGGGAATGGTGCGTTTCATGATGACTCCACGGGTCGCTGAGGTGCCGCTAAGTTGGGTTGTTGTAATCGAATGATTACTTAAGGCCCAAAGTTAGTTATCGACTGATAACATGTCAAGTGTGGCGAAGAAAACAGCGGGCACAGGCGCCCCGGAATCGGGCTCAAGCAGCCAGGCAACTGCCGAACGCATACCAGCGGCGCAGCGGCGCGAACTGATCCTGGAAGCCGCCACCGGCGTCTTCGCCGAGCGTGGCTACGCTGGTTCCACCACGGACCAAGTGGCAAAGGCCGCGGGCATCAGCCAGCCGTATGTCGTGCGGATGTTCGGCACCAAGGAGACACTGTTCCTGGAGGCCCTGGATCGCGCCCAGGGCAAGCTGCTGCGCGCGTTCCGCGACGTCATCGCGGCGTACGACGCCGGAGAACTCGCCGAAGAATTGCGGCACCTCGATCCTGCCGCCGGGAGCGGTCGCCCGGAACAGCTCAAGCAGCTCATGGCCATCGCCTACGCCGACCTGATCGAGGATCGCGGCATTCTCATGATGCTGATGCAGGCCTTCGTCGCCGGCCATGAACCCGCCATCGGGGCACGCGCCAGGGAAGGATTCCTGGATATTTACCGCCTGGTGCGCGACGAAGCCGGCCTGTCCCCGAAACCTCCCGCGACTTCCTTGCGCAGGGCATGCTCATGAACACCCTGATCGGCATCCGCCTGCCGGAAGTCTACGAGCAGGACGAGACCGCCGAGGAGTTGCTTGAGTGCACCCTTCGGTCCAAGCTGCCCATGGTGCTCAAGGCAAGCAAGGCCCAGCGCCGCGCGGGTTAGTAGCTAGCCGGACTCGCTAGCCGGCCACGCCGTAGAGGCGGTCTCCGGCGTCGCCCAGGCCGGAACGATGTAGGCCTTCTCGTTCAGCCTCTCGTCAATCGATGCCAGGACGATCTTGACGTTGGCCTCGGAAAGCTCTTCTTCCAGCTTGGCCAGGCCCTCCGGGGCTGCGAGCAAGCAGATGCACGTGACGTCCGAAGCGCCACGCTTGAAGAGGAACTTGATGGCTTCGCGCAGTGTGCCGCCGGTGGCGAGCATGGGGTCCAGGACGAAGATCTGGCGGCCGGTGAGGTCCTCGGGGAGGCGTTCGGCGTAGGTGATGATGTCCAGGGTCTCTTCGTCGCGGGCCATCCCCAGGAAGCCCACTTCGGCGGTGGGGACCAACTTGGTCATGCCCTCAAGCATGCCGAGGCCTGCGCGCAGGATGGGGACCACCAGCGGCGTCGGCTTCGTGAAGGCAGTGCCGATCGCCTTGGTGACGGGGGTTTCGATCTCTACCGCTTCGGTCCGTACTTCGCGGGTGGCCTCGTAGGCCAGCAAAGTGACGAGTTCTTCGGTGAGTTGCCGGAAGACCGGTGAAGGAGTGTTCTTATCCCGCAGAACGGTGAGCTTGTGAGCGACCAGCGGGTGGTCCACGACGAGTGTGCGCATGACTCCAAAACTATCATTGAGGCATGAGCACCAACGAGCCTTATCACGCAGAGCACGCGGCCTGGATGGGTCTGGCCCTGGACGAGGCCGGCGGGCGCTGGATACGGAGGATGTGCCGATCGGCGCCGTCGTCCTGGGCCCGACGGCGGCGTGCTGGGTGCCGGGCGGAACGAACGGGAAGCGCACGGCGACCCAACGGCGCACGCCGAGATCGTTGCCATCCGCGAGGCGGCCGCGGCCCTGCAACGCCACGCCCTTGAACTCGGAGAAGGCGGAGACGGCTGGCGCCTCGAGGACTGCACCCTTGTGGTGACGCTGGAGCCGTGCGCGATGTGCGCCGGAGCCATTGTGCTGGCCCGGATTCCGCGGGTGGTCTTCGGCGCCTGGGATGAGAAGGCCGGGGCTGCCGGATCGGTGTTCGACATCCTGAGGGAACGCCGGCTCAACCACTGGGTGGAGGTGTACGCAGGCGTGCGCGAAGAGGAATGCTCGGCTCTGTTGCGCGATTTCTTCGCGGCCCACCGGAAATAGCAGCTGCCTCCGGATCGCCCTTGAAATTGTGAGGTGTTGGACGTCAGATGGTCTCATGCAGCACAGCTGAGGAGGACCTCATGACCGTCTCGTTCAACCACGCCATCGTCTACGCAACGGACAAACGCCGTTCCGCGGAGTTCCTCGCCAAGGTGTTTGGGCTTCCGAAGCCGCAAGCCATGTGGTCCTTCATGACCGTGGCCTTTGACCATGGAGTGGCCCTCGATTTCGCCACGGCGGACCGGCCCATCTCTCCCCAGCACTATGCCTTCCTGGTCAGCGAGGACGACTTCGACGGGATCTTCGCCGGATCCAGGCCGAGGGCATCCCTACTGGGCCGATCCTGCACGCTCACGCCCCAGCTGATCAACCACAACGACGGCGGACGCGGCGTCTACTTCGCCGATCCGGACGGTCATTTCCTCGAGGCGATCACGAGGCCGTATGGATCGGGTGCCGCATGAGTTCCCCGGTGCGCGTCACGGCCATGGTGACCGGCCGCGTCCAGGGCGTGGGTTTCCGGTACTCCACAATGCACCAAGCCCGGCTATTGGGATTGACCGGGAAGCTGCCAACCAGTTGGACGGCTCGGTGCAAGTGATCGCAGAGGGAGACCGCGAAGCCGTCGACTCCTTGCTGGAATGGCTGCAGTCCCGGGACGCCCCGCCGCGTAAAACACGTGGATGCCACCTTCACGCAAGCCACCGGCGAGTTCTCCGGATTCTGGGTGGACTGAAGCACTCCAACCTGAGACCAGCGTTCGCTTTATGAATTGGCACTGTCCAGGCGTCGATGCGTTTTTGCCGCGATGCCGGCGAGTCCAGGCTGAACGAGCGGAAGTCCCCGAGGTCTTCGCGGATCCAGCTCTCCACCTCATTGATCCGCTGGGTGACGGCCGCAGTGGGCTTGTCGAACGTCCATGCTGCGATCCGTTCCTTGCCCGGATCGTATTGCCACAGCCCGATGATCCGTCCCCGGTCCAGGATCGGGTGGTCGGACAGGTCCGCCTGCAGCGCGAGCGTGGTGTCCAGGATCTTCCGGCCCGATCTCCTTCGGCCAGCATGTCCGCCGAATTCCTGCGCAGCAGTACCAAAGAATCCGTCCCGGCCAGAAGCTGGATCTGTTCCTCCTGCGGCGCCGTGAACGCGGAAAGGTGCTCGACGTCGTCGGGCAGCATCCAGAGCGGCTCGCCTGCCGCCGTCGTCACTTCGACGGCGCCGACGGCGGCCAGCGCCGCCTTGCTCTGCGCGACGGTGAAGCCCGTAAGCCATTGGCTCTGCTTGAACGTCGCTCCGCCAGTCCAGCGCAGGTACCGTTCGATCAAAAGCGCCCGGGCGGCGTCGTCGTCGAGGCCACTGGGCGGCAGCACCCACGACGTGTAGGCGTAGCGCTGCTGGTCGAGGCGGCCGTTGACGGGGACGCGACGGATGCGGCCATCGGCTTGGAGGAGCCCCAGCGCCGTGGGCAGGGTGGTTGACGCACCTTTCTTCTTGCCTTCTTCGCCGAGGCTGCGGACGGATTCGCCGAGCTCGTCCCTGAGCTGCTTGGGATCCATGGGGTCGCTGGATTCCAGGAGGGTGTGGAGTACTTGCTCTTCGAGGAGGGTGATCTCACCGCGTTCGACGCCGAGGCGGGCCAGGACCTTGAACGGCGCCACCGCGGCGTCCCGGCCGACTTGGAGGCCCCACGCGAAGTCGTTCCGGCCCAGGACGTAGGTGCAACCGCGGGCCGTGGGGAGCTCGTGGATCCTCAACTCGGCGACGTCGCGATCGACCTGTTCGCGCCGGATCCCCGCCCGGGCGAAGAGCGTCAGGTAGGGGTTGGCACCGCCCACCGAGCGGGCCCAGCCGGCGCGATCCAGGACTTCCTCGGACGTCTTGCCGGAGAGGGAACCGTCCAGGCCCTGTCTGTGCCACGCCCAGGCGCGGAGGAGTTCCGGGGTGAGCGTTTGGGTGGAAAGCACGGCGGACGTCATGGCCCCATTCTGCACCGTTTATCCGCCATCCGGGGCGGTCCCGCGCGAGCTACCGCTCGAAATCCAGCGAGAAGCCTGCCCAGGCGTCGGGATGTTCCCGGAGGAGGACGTCGACGCCGGCGAGCGCACCGCCGTCGTCGCTCTCGCGGACTTTCGCTGCAACCGCCTCAGCGATGAAGCGGGCCAGCACTTCCGTCGTCGTGAGCTGTCCGGCGAAGTCCGGGTGTTCGTCGAGGTTCTTGTAGTTGAGGCCGGCCAGCACCTCGTCCACGATGGTTCCAGCGGCGCCGATGTCCAGGACGATCGCATCGTCGTTCAGTTTGGCCCGACGGAATGTCACCTCGGCCACGAAAGTGGCTCCGTGGAGTCCTTGGGCCGGGCCGAACGATTCCCGCGGAAGGCTGTGGGCGATCATGAAGTGCCGGCGGACGGTGAGTCTGAACATCGTTATGCCTTCCTGGTTGCGGGGTAGGCAATGACGTGGCAAAGGTCGTCCAGCTCGCCGTTTTCCAAGCCTTGGAAGACCTCCGGCAGCTCCTCGAATTGCGACTCTCCCGTAAGGAACGCGTCGAAAATGGGGTCCCGCAGCAGAGAGACCGCCAGTTCCAGCCGCTCTCTTGAGGTACGGCTATGCCGGCGCGAACGTGCCACCACTCCCACCTGGCTGGCTCGGATGGTGAGGCGCCGGGCGTGGAAGTCCTCCCCCAGCGGCAAGGAGACCTTCCGGTCCCCGTACCAGGACATCTCAATGATCTCGCCCTCGTCCCCGGCTAATTGCAGGCTACGGGCCAGTCCTTCATCCGTGGCCGAGCAGTGGAACACGATGTCGCAATCCTGATGCGCGTCGTCCGGGAGCACGAACTCCACGCCCAGGGATTCCACGAACCCGCGCTTCCCCGGGTCCACCTCCACCAGTTGCAAGCGCTCCAGCGGGAAGCCGCGGAGGAGCGCCGCGGTCATGCCGCCCACCAGTCCGGCGCCGACGACGGCGATCCTGTCACCCAGGCGGGGCCCGCCTCCCAAAGGGCGTTGAGGGCGATCTCGGCGATCCCGGTGAGCACAGCGCGGCGTTCCGGCACGCCGTCGGGTATTCGCGTGAGTGAGCTGAGGGGCACGACGTAGCGGTCTTGGTGCGGGTGCAGGCAGAAGACGTTCCGGCCGATCCAGTCCTCGGGGCCTTGTTCAACTATTCCGACCGATAGATAACCGAACTTGACCGGCGCGGGAAAGTCCCGGTTTGATGGGGGGCCCGCATCGCTTTCGCGGTTCGTGTGGGCACGTGCGCTTCATGGACCACGAGCTCTGTGCCCCTGCTGATTCCCGAGTACAAAGCACGGACCACAGCCTCGCCCTGCGCCGGCGCCGGAAGGTCCTCGCTCCGGAGCTCGCCTTGGCACGGGCCGACCGTCCAGTAGGCCAGGGCCGTTTGGGGGTGCGTGTTCTGGGTGTCCGTGTTCTGCGGTGCGTTTCGTGGAAGAGTCATCGTGCTTGCGAATCTAGTCCTGCGGCTGCGATTACGAAAGGGAAGGCTACTTACTAAGCGGGTGCCGCCCGGCCGTTTTGGGAACGGGCCTCCACTCCGGTACCCTATTTCAGTTGGTGACGTGTCCGAGCGGCCGAAGGTGCAACACTCGAAATGTTGTTTGGTGTAAAAGCCAACGTGGGTTCAAATCCCACCGTCACCGCCAATGAAAACCCCGGAATTCCGGGGGTTTTCTGCTTTTCGAAACTGGTCGCGCCCGCGTCGGGGATGTTGACGTGGCGGCTACGCGTGAGGCGGTAGCCTCTGCTAAATCTCGAGCACGGTCGCGTGACGCCGCCTGAACGGTGCGACAAGCCGCCCGGCCTGCCGAGGCCCCCATAGCGGCCTTGTGGCTGGTCGCGGCTGAAGGTGGCCAACGCGCTCATGATGGGCCGCGGAGCTGACCATGAAGCCAAGGATGGCCAGGCCGGCAATGAACGCGTAGATGACGCCACGCTCAAAAATGCCTGAGAATTCGGTTTTACCGCCGGTGAGCAGCATCAACAATCCCGATACGCCAGCGACGATGGCCAGTCCGAAAAACCAAAGGCTTGCGTCGGTCCGTCTGAACCAGAGCACGCCGATCGAGACGAGGGTTACGAAGATACCAACCGACAGAATGACGACGGCGGGGTCGTGGATTCCAATAGTGTGGCCTGCATTTGGATAGTCTTCGGGGAAGACGCCGATGGCGAAAATAGCCAGCCCGGTAACGGCGAGCGACCAACGAATGATGGTTGTCGTTACCTTGGCAAAACCGGTGGGCTGCATCCGAATCTTGCCGTCAGTTTTGTCCCGACGTACCGCCTTGTACGCGTCATCAAGGTCGCCGGCATGTGCTGCAATCCAGAGCACCGGCGAAGTGATGAGACAGGCCGCTACCACGACGTTCACGCCGATGAAGATAAGAGCCAGATCCATCGCAGCGAAGGATGGAGAACACACGTAGCGGGCAGGGTTGCCGACGTTGTCGCAGTGCACCGCGCCGAGGTCGCTGACGTAGTTCGATGCGTAGCTGTAAGTGCCATTGCCTTTCCACCCAAGCTGAACGACCCACTCAAATACGATGAAGCTAAGCATCGCTTTTGCGGCCCATGATCCGATCATGTGCCGAGTATCCGACGTCCTTGGACGCCGCCCCAAACACCAGCCGCCGAGTAGCTCGATCCAGCTGTTCACCTTGTTCATAGCAAGGATTAAGGCGCTCGACTGGACAAAATACTAGAGGTTCCGCTACTCGAATGAAGACCTGCGCATCCTTGCTCGGAATTGAGTAGAGGAGAGCTCGCCGTGCTACCCGTTAACTAGTCCAGCGAATAGCCTCCGTGCCGAGGCGGTGATAGTTGAGACATCGGCAAGTGGGCGGCCTAGAATCGTCGCATGGGTCTCCTTACCTTCAGCATCAACGTCACCCTGGATGGTTGCGTCGACCATCGGGAAGGGATCGCCGACGACGAGACGCACGCCTACTTCACCCGCCTCATGGACGACGGCGGCGCAATGCTCTGGGGTCGCACCACCTACGAGATGATGGAGAGCTACTGGCCAGCGGTCGCCCGCGGCGAGGAGGACGCGCCGCCTGCGATGCGCGAGTGGGCGCTCAAGCTGGAGGCCAAGCCGAAGTACGTTGTGTCGTCGACGCGAAGCGACTTCCCGTGGACCAACAGCCACCACCTCGTAGGCGACCTCCAAACGGCGGTGCAGGATCTCAAGGATGCGACTCCCGGCGGGGTGCTCGTCGGCAGCGGCAAACTTGCAACAGCGCTGGACCAACTGGATCTGATCGACGAGTACAAGTTCCTTGTCCATCCCAGGATTGCCGGCCACGGTCCCACCCTGTACCAGGGCGGACTGCCTAGCACGCGACGCCTCGACCTGATCTCGGCGGAGCCGCTCAGCAACGGCGCGGTCGCCTTGCACTATCGACGGGCTGACTGAGGGTGGCTGTCCGTCGCGGGTGAGCTTCGGCTGAAAGACCGTGCGCTCGTTAATGTAGAACCAGATGCGTGCGGTGCCCTTCGCCGTCGGCCTGTGCTGCCAGCGCTCGTAAGTCGCGCAACCCCGCTCGAGGTCGGCGCTGCCGTGTCCGGCTACGGCCGTGGCCGTCTCTTTCCAGCTGGTCAGCTCGGCCAAGGCGAGGTGCGGCTGGTTGGTTGAGAAAGAAGTCGCTTGACCTTCTGAGATCTACTCGTGTAGATTCAGTCAGGATTGTTAGCCAGGTCACACTCAAGAAGCTCACCCGAACAGTCCTGGGCATGAAGTAGAAATGACCAGCCCATGAAGACCCCAACGACAGCCGTGGACCGTCCGGGCCTGGCCATACTCGGCGCCCGCACCCTGGGTAATGCCCTGGGCTCCGGACGAAACTCGCTGAACGCCCTGCGGTTGGTCTTCGCGGCAGCCGTGATCATCTCCCATTCCTGGTGGCTGGGTGGCTACGGCCCGGAACCCTCGCTTTACGGGATCAAGCTCGGGACCGCTGGCGTCATGGGCTTCTTCGCCATCTCCGGCTATCTCATCACCGTCAGTGCCGAACGCTCGGACACTGTGCTCGAGTATGCCGCAGCACGGCTCGCCCGCATCTATCCGGCCCTCGTGGTCGCGGCGCTTACTGTTGCCTTCGTGGCAGCACCGCTTGGCGCCCTCCTGACACACGGGACCTACGACCCGCGCGGAGCCTTGGCCTTCCTCGGCGCGGCGCTGGCACTCAGCATCGGCGTCATGGACACGCCCGCCATCGGGACGTCCCTCTGGGCAACAACGACCGCTTTGACTGGAACGGCCCCCTATGGACCCTCACCTGGGAGGGGCTCTGCTACGTTATCGTCGCCGCGATTGTGTTCCTGCTCCGCAGGATTCCGGAGAGCAGGCGAGGCACGGCCACTGCAATATTCCTGCTATTTGCCGCATCCACGGGAGCAGTCTTCGGAAAGCTGCTCGCAGGCAGCTTCGGGCCGAATCGCACCGAATTCGTCCTCCCGCTGCTCGCGGTCTTCATGGCGGGATCCCTCCTTGCCACCCAGAGGCGCAAGGTCCGCGTCGGTGCGGCGCCAGGCCTCCTCGCCGCACTGGCCGTGTGGGGCGCCCTCGCCACGGGCTACGGAACAGCCCTCGCCCCGCTGCCGTTTGCCTACCTCGTGCTGTCGATCGGTTCAATCGGCAGCGCGTCCCCCATCGGGTCCCGCTACGACATCTCCTACGGGATCTACATCTACGGATGGCCCGTCCAGCAGCTCCTCGCAGCCGCCCACATTCCATCCCACGTTCCCGCGCTCGGGTTTGCTGCGTTCGCTCTCGTGGCGGTCTGGCCGCTTGGTTTCTTGAGCTGCGTGGCCATTGAACAGCCAGCCCAGCGGATCCGGCGCGCCCTCATGCGCCGCCTCGCCCTCCGGGCAGCCAGCTAAAATAATCCGCTTAAACGCTTGATCACGAGTCAAGTGCCAGCTATTGTTGCCGTGATTAAGCGTTTAATCAAAGATCCTTAGCTCCACCACAAGCTCCCCCCGACTGCTCAACAACGCCGTGTGCAGAGGCTCGACGCAGGGCTATCGGCGGTCGAGTAGTCCTGACCGAGACCCGGAGATCTTATGGCCCACTCAGCAAGGAGGCTGTCGAAGAGGGCGAGCATACTCGCCCTCTTGGCCGCGCTCACGATGTTTTTCACCACAACCATAGTTACCGGGGACATCCCCGGCGCAGGAGCCGTCGGCAGCGCGACCCCAGCGCCAATGCGGGCCGTCTACCACATGACTCCCCCGTCAGGATGGCTGAGCGACCCTCAGCGGCCCATCTATCTCAACGGCAAGTACAACCTGTACTACCTTCACAGCAACCAGGACAACGGCCCGGCGGATGGCGACATGCGACGTCGTCGGACACTGTGGCGTTCAACGACCAAGGCGACGCCCTCCCCCTCCAAAGCAATTTCCCCGTCTGGACCGGCTCCTCGGTGATCGATACCAACAACACCGCGGGCTTCGGGCCGGCGCCGTCGTCGCGCTCGCCACGCAGCCCACCGACGGCGACCCGTTCCAGCAATCGCAATACCTCTGGTACTCGACCGACGGCGGGACAACCTTCACGCAGTACGGCGCACCGGTCATTGCCAACCCGGACGCCTCGGACTGGTTCCGCGACCCGAAGATCGTTTGGGACGCGGCACACTCGACCTGGGTAGCCGCGATCGGCCGCCAGCAAAAGATCACCTTCTACACCTCGCCGGATCTTAAGACCTGGACGCACCAAACCGACTTCAGCTACACCACCCCGAACATCGGCGGCGTTGAGTGCCCGGACATCTTCCAGATGAAGGCCAACGACGGTTCGTGGCATTGGATCATGGCCGGGAGCATGCAAGGCGACTACAGCGGCAAGCCGGACACGTATGCGTACTGGACCGGCACGTGGAACGGCTCGGCGTTCGTCGCGGACCAGACGGACCCGCAGTGGCTCGACTGGGGCTCGGACTGGTATGCCTCGGTGACCTGGCCGGACGCCGCGAATCCCGACGCTTCCCGTTACGCGATCGGCTGGATGAACAACTGGCACTACGCGCCGCACAGCGTGCCGACGGACTCCACGGACAACTACAACGGCCAGATGTCGGTGGCGCGCCAGCTCAGCCTCAAGTCCGAGGGCAGCGGCATCTACAGCCTCCTATCCCAGCCGACCCGAATCTGGCCAACTACGCCACCAAAACCGTGAAACCCGCCAACGCCACGGTCAATGGACGGACAACCCTCGACTACCACGGCTCGGTCTACGAGCTCGATGCGGACGTCAGCTGGACCACCCTCAACAACGTCGGCATGTCCGTCGGCGAGAACAAGGACGGCAGCCGGCACACGAACATCGGTGTCTACGGGGGCAACCTCTACGTCGATCGCTCCGCGCAGGACCAAGTGCCGTATTCCTTCGGCACGTTCCAGCAGTCCCAGGCGCCGCTCGCCTCGGGCACGACGTCCTTGCACCTCCGGATCCTCGTGGACCATGGCAGCGTGGAGGTCTTCGCCGACGACGGCCGGATCGCACTCTCGAACCAGGCCTTCTTCACGTCGTCGGACACGGGGATCTCCCTCTACACGATCGGCGGCAGCGCAAACTTCGCCAACCTCTCGATCACGGAATTCGCCAACATCACCGAACAGGCGAACCCCGCGGCGCCGTACGCGGACTTCGAGGGCAGCACCTATGGTTCATGGACAACGGCGGGAGCGGCCTTCGGTTCAGGGCCCGCCAGCGGGGCTCTCACCAACCAGCAGCCCGTCACGGGCTACCTGGGGAACAAGCTCGCCAACAGTTTCAACGGCGGCGACGCAGCGACCGGAACGCTGACCTCGCCGTCGTTCACCATCGGCCACTCGTACGTCAACTTCCTCGCAGGAGGCGGGAACAACCCGCGGCCGTCCGACGTCTTCGCCGACTTCGAGGCGCGACGTGGGGTGCCGGGTGGACGGCGTCGGGCAGTTACATTGGCCAGGGCCCGACGGCGGAATCCCTCCCCAACCAGCTCGGCTCCAAGGTCCTCGATACGTACGTCGGAGGAGGTGATGCCTCCACGGGCGCGATCACGTCACCGACGTTCACGATCACGCGGGACTACATCGACTTCCTCATCGCTGGAGGAAACCACCCCTGGGGCCAGTCCGGCGCCGCGGCGGTGAACCTCCTCGTCAACGGGCAGGTAGTGCGAACGGCAACAGGCCAGAATTCATCGACGATGTCGAACGTGAACTGGGACGTCCACACGCTCGTGGGGCAGAAGGCCCAAATCCAGGTCATCGACCACGCAAGCGGATCCTGGGGCCACATCATGGTGGACCAGATCGTGTTCAGCAGCGTGCCAAACGCGGTTGGAGGTGAACCGGACAATCAGACCACGGTGAATCTTGTGGTCAACGGGCAAGTGGTCCGCACCGCGACGGGCCAGAACAGCGAACGCCTCGCCTGGACGTCGTGGAACGTCTCCGACCTCGTTGGCCAGAGCGCACAGATCCAAGTGGTCGATAACGGCACGGGAAGTTGGGGCCATATCCTGCTCGACCAAGTCACCTTCGAAGACATACCGGCCGCCTAAGTCGAACGTGGCCTGTCCGTCCTGACCTTCTTTGCCGCGCAAAAGCCTCGAAATGACGCGACTCGCCGTGTCGTAAGCGCTTTCCGAAACGAAAGAAGGTCAGGACGGCGCCGCCCTCCCTGAAAGAAGACGCCGCTACTCTCGGCGCCGCTAAAGATCCCGGGCATTCGCCAGGACCGGAAGCTTGCCCCGGACTTCTTCGACGACCGACGGATCGATGTCGACGACGGCGAGTTCCGGCATTTCCCCGAGGGCCACCATCACGGCACCCAGTGGCGAGATCACGGCACTGTGCCCTATTCCCGTGGGCGCGGTGCCGGTGGTGGGCAGGCCGACGCTGGCCGGGTTGCCTTGGCCGCACGCCACCACGAAGGTGGTGCTGTCCACTGCGCGGGCCCGCACCAGCAGCTCCCACTGCTCGGCTTTGCCTTCGCCGTCGCCCCACGAGGCGCAGACGATGTTGACCTGCGCTCCTGCCCGGGCGTTGGCTGTGAAGAGGGCGGGGAAGCGCACGTCGTAGCACGTGGCAAGGCCAAACACGGTGCCGTTGAGTTCGAAGGTTACGGGTGACGTCCCGGCGTCGACCGAATCGGATTCCGCGAAACCGAAGGCATCGAAGAGGTGGATCTTGTCGTAGGAGGCGTCCACCCCTGGGCCGGTGACCAAAAGGGTGTTCCGGACCCGGCCGCCCTCACCGGGAGTGAACATTCCCACCACGACGGCGATGTTCAGCTCCCGTGCGAGGCCGCGGACCGCTGTGGCCCACGGCCCGTCCAACGGTTCGGCGATGTCCGCAAGGCTGTTGCCGAAGGCGCGCATCGCTGCTTCGGGAAAGACCACGAGTTCGGCTCCGGCGGCTTTGGCGCGGGTGGCGTATTCTCGGATCAGTTCCAGGTTGGCGGCCAGATCGGCTCCCGTGATGATTTGTGCCACGGCTAAACGCATGAATTTACTCCAAATTGTTGTATACATGATGTATGCGAAAAAGTTCGGGGACTGCGGCGTCCGGCCGCGAGAAGGCGTACGCGTACTTGCGTGAAAATATCCTGATCGACCCCGAAGTCCAGGGGAAGTTCCTGAACGAGCAGGAACTGGCCGCGGAAATCGGCGTATCGCGTACGCCGGTGCGTGAGGCGCTCCTGCTGCTCGTCTCGGACGGCTTGGTGGAACTGATTCCCCAGCGCGGGGCTTACGTTCCTCCGGTGACCGGCCGGGAAATGTCCGAATTGATGGAACTGCGCGGGATCCTTGAAAGCCACGCCGCCGGGCTGGTCATCGAGCAAGGCCGGGTTCCCGCCCGGACGATGCAGGAAACCCTTGACCAGCAGGCAAAGCTTCCCGAGGAACTGAGCCCGGAAGCGGCCCGTGAGTTTATCCGCCTGGACACCCTGTTCCACCAGCAGCTCATCGACGCGGCCGGCAACGAGCTCATCTCCCGGACGTACAGCAAGCTCCACGTCCGGCAGATTCTGGTAGGCGTCTCCGCGCTGTTCCGTACCGGAGGCCGGCGCGAACAGGTATGCGCCGAACACCAGGACATTCTCGACGCCCTGATGTCCGGCGACGCGGCGAAGGCCCAGAAGGCCATCGACCATCACCTGGCGGTGACCCGGGACATCCTGCTGCGCACCTGAGGAATCTTCTGTCCGCCCAGCGCAGCTTGTCAGGATTTTCGAAGGCATGACGTGAGCGTCAGCGCGTTTCCGCGACGGCCGACCATTGGCTTGCCGCGGAACCTTCCAGCAGCAGGCGATAGTCCTCGTCCTCCACGGTGTTGGAGTCCCGGCCGAGCGCCAACCCCACGGCGGTCACGACGGCGGCCACGGCCACATAGATGGCAACCGGAATCCAGGTGCCGAACTGGGACAACAACAGCGTGAACATCAAGGGTGCGATGGCGCCCCCGATCACGCCTGCGAACGTATAGGCCAACGAACTTCCGGTGGACCGAAGTCGCGGAGAGAACTGTTCCACGATGAAGGCTGCCTGCGGTCCGTACATGAAGGAGTGCGCCATGAGGCCCAGGACGATTCCCGCGATCAGCAACGGCTCGCTGTGTCCGCCGAGGATTCCGAAGAAGACGAAAGTCCAGACGGCCCCGACCACCGCCGCGATCCCGTAGACGAGTCGCCGGTTGAAGCGGTCGGAGACGGCCCCGGCCAACGGGATCATGAACAGTTGGAATGCCGAACCGATCAACACGGCAGTGAGGACCTGGCTGCGGTCGTAACCAAGCGTCTGGATCCCGTAGCTCAGGGTGAAGACGGTGAACAGGGCATAGAGCACGTCCGGGCCAACCCTGCACAGGGTGGCAGCGACGAGCGGACGGAGTTCCTTGCTGAAGACCTCGCGGACCGGAGCGTTGGGCTGCTCACCGTGCGCCTCGATGGCCTTGAAGATCGGGGTATCTTCAAGCTTCAACCGGATCCAAAGACCGAAGCCCACCAACACGGCCGAAACCAGGAAAGCGATGCGCCAGCCGAAGCTGATGAACTGCGCTTCGCTGAGGGTGACGGTCAGGACGGCCAAGATGCCGTTGGCCAGAAGGTTGCCGGCCGGCGGTCCGACTTGGGCCGCGGAAGCCCAGAAGCCGCGCCGATGGGGATCGCCGTATTCGCTGGAGAGCAGCACTGCCCCGCCCCATTCGCCGCCGACACCCACGCCTTGGGCGAAGCGCAGCAACACCAGGATGATCGGGGCCGAGATGCCGATGCTGCCGTAGCCAGGCAGCACCCCGATCAGCACAGTGGCGACGCCGATGATCATCAGCGTCGTCACGAGGACCTTCTTGCGGCCGATGCGGTCACCGAGCCGGCCGAAAATGATGCCGCCCACAGGACGGGAGACATAGCCCACCGCGTAGGTCGAGAACGCCAGGATGGTCCCGGTCAAGGGATCCGATGACGGGAAAAAGACGATGGGGAATACGACGGCGGCCGCGGCGGAGTAGACGGCAAAGTCGTACCACTCGAGCGCGGTGCCGGTGAGGCTTGCCGCAAAGGCCTTGTACAGGCCTTTGGGATGCATCGGCTTTCCGGGACGCGGCGCTGCGCCGGAAGCCGGAACTGGAACATTGGCCATGGGTTTCCTCCACGAGAAGTTTACGGTGACGCCTGCCACACTGGCGTTAAATGTATACATTACGCATACTGGATGTACATTGGCGACTGTTTCCGGTTTCCGATCTGAAAAATTTCTCCAGCAGGACACGCAAAGGATGGACAGAAAATGACGACTCTGAGCTTTGAACTTCCCGATGGCACCACGCGGAATGTCCAGGTCAAGCACCTCCTGAACGCCGGCTACGCAGGGCGCGAGCAGGAAGAAGTGCAGGCCCACATCGCCGAGCTGGCCGAACTTGGCGTTCCCGGCCCCACAACCACGCCAGCGCTGTACCCGGTGTCGCCTTATCTGGCCCAGCAGGTTTCGGAAGTCCGCGTCCAGCACGGCCGGACCTCGGGCGAAGCGGAATGGGCGCTCGTGATCACCGATGGGGACGTCCTCCTGACCGTGGCGTGCGACCACACGGACCGTGAGCTCGAGGTCCACGGCGTGGCGTGGAGCAAGAACGCGAGCCCGGACGTCTTGGGACGCAAAGCATGGCGCCTGGATGATGTTCGCGACCATTTGGACAAGATCACGCTCAAGGGCTGGGTGGCGACGGCGAAACTCCGGACACCCTGATCCAGGACAGTTCGCTGGAGGCCCTCCTCAGCCCGGACTACTGGCTGGCGGTGCTCGCAGAACGCGGCCTGAACCAGCCGGCACCGTCCTCATTTCAGGCACAGTGGCAATGAAACAGGGGGTCGACCAGTTTGCCCGCAGCTGGAGAGTGGAAATGACCGATCCGGTGACCGGCACGTCGGTGGACGCCCAGTATGTCGTGGAGAAGATGGCAGAGCCCATCGGCTGAGGCCGCCTCCGCCGCCGTTCGCCCGACCGCGGTCCATTGTGGGCGCCGGGACCGGGCATACTCTGGGAGAGTCACAAGCGGTTGGCACTACTACCGCGTTGAGAGGGCGCTCCATGGACGCCAATTCCATCACCGACACCTTCCACCGGCCCCTGCGGGACCTGCGGATTTCCGTCACGGACCGGTGCAATTTCCGGTGCGTCTACTGCATGCCCAAGGAAATCTTCGGGCGGGATTTCGTTTTCATGCCCGGGACCAGCTGCTGACGTTTGAGGAAATCACCAGGCTGGCCTCGATCGCGGTGGGACACGGTGTGCGGAAGATCCGGCTGACCGGCGGTGAACCCCTGTTGCGGAAGGACATCGAGGAACTGGTCCGGATGCTGGCCCGCTTGCGCACTCCCGACGGGCTGGCACCGGACCTGGCGATGACCACGAACGGCTCGGTCCTGGCGCAGAAGGCGCAAGCCCTCAAGGATGCGGGGCTCAACCGGGTGACGGTCTCGCTGGACTCCCTCCGGGAGGAGACCTTCCAGGCCATGAACGACGTCGGCTATCCCGTGGCGAAGGTCCTGCATGCCGCAGACGTTGCCCAGGCCGCGGGTCTCGGGCCCGTGAAGATCAACATGGTGGTCAAGCGGGGACGAACGATCAGGACATTCTTCCCATGGCTCGCCACTTCAAAGGGTCCGGGTTCATTCTGCGGTTCATCGAGTACATGGACGTGGGTGCGTCCAACGGCTGGAAAATGGATGAGGTGGTGCCCTCAGCCGAGATCCTGGCCCGCATCGGCGCGGTGCTTCCGCTGGAGCGCGTGGCGCCGAACTACCCCGGCGAGACCTCGGATCGCTGGCGCTACGCGGACGGCAGCGGCGAAATCGGGGTCATTTCCAGCGTGACCCAAGCCTTCTGCCGCGGCTGCACGCGGGCCCGGCTCTCCGCCGACGGGAAGCTGTTCACGTGCCTCTTCGCCACGGCGGGCACGGACTTGAGGGCACTCCTGAGAGGCGGGGCGTCCGACGTCGAGCTTTCGACGGCGTTGTCCGCCTTGTGGGGCGGCCGCGCGGACCGCTACTCGGAACTGCGCAGTTCGCACACGCCTCAAGACCCCGCAGCGACACACAAGATCGAGATGTCGTACATCGGCGGGTAGCCCACCAGACCGGAGCCCTGCCGGTGACCCTATGCTGGTGCCATGACGCAGACGTCGATCAGCTCCGCCACAGCGCTGGCCGAAATGCTGGCCGCCACCGGCTACCTCGCCGACGAGGGCCTGGCCACCATTGGCTACCTCGCCCTGAGCATGGAACGGCCGCTGCTTCTGGAGGGCGAACCGGGCACGGGCAAGACCTCCCTCGCGGAGGCCCTGGCGGAAGGGTTCGGGCTGCCGCTGATCCGATTGCAGTGCTATGAGGGAATCGATGCCTCGCAGGCGTTGTATGACTGGGACTTCACCGCCCAGATCCTGCATCTGCGCAGTGTGGAGGCCAGCGGCGGAGCGGGAATGGACGCGCGGCTGAGCGTGGCCGAACTGGAAAGTTCGCTTTACGACAAACGGTTCCTGCTGGCGCGTCCCATCCTCAAAGCGCTGCAGCAAAGCCGGCGGTGCTGCTGATCGACGAAATCGACCGGGCCGACGACGAGTTCGAGGCGTTCCTGCTGGAGGTGCTCTCCACTTATCAGGTCTCCATCCCCGAGTTCGGCACGGTCAAAGCTGAAACCCCGCCGATCGTGGTGCTCACCTCCAACCGGACCCGCGACCTGCACGATGCGCTCAAACGCCGCTGCCTCTACCACTGGATCGACCACCCCGGGCTGGCCCGAGAAGTGGAGATTGTGCGCACCCGGCTCCCCCAAGTGCCCGCGCTCCTGGCCGAGCAGGTGGTGCGCGCGGTCCAGCAGATCCGGGTCACCGACGACGTACTGAAGCCTCCCGGCGTCGCCGAGACCTTGGACTGGGCGCGTGCCTTGCACCAGCTCGGCCGGGCCGAGCTTGACCTGGCTTCGGCTGCGGCCAGCATCGGCGCGCTGTGCAAGTACCGCGAGGACACCGACCGCGTCTCGGCGGCCCTGGCCCGGATGCTCGGCTGAGCCCATGCCAACGGCAGGACCAAGCCCCGAACACAGCGCCGAAGAGATCCTCCTTGCCTTCGCTGCAGCCGTGCGTGCGGCCGGCGTGAAAGTGACCGCGGACCGCTCGCTCAGCTTCGTCGACGCCGTCGGCAGGCTCAAGTTGGACCGCCGTTCGGACGTGTTCTGGGCCGGCCGCGCGACGCTATGCGCCTCGCCGGAGGACTTGCCCGCCTACCAGCGGACGTTTGAGGCCTGGTTTGCCGTGGAACACTCCGCCGCCCAACGCCTGGAAAACTCCGCGACGTCCGTGAGCGCTGCCACTTTGGATGACGACGGCGGCGGCCCGGAAGGTAGGAGGGAACAGTTGCGGGCACTCGCCAGCCGCCGGGAGTTGCTTCGGCACCGCGATGTGGCCGTATTGGACGACGAGGAACGGGCCTTGCTGCACCGGATGTTCGAGGAGCTGCCGGTGCGCCTGCCCACCCGGCAGACCCGGCGCAAGCACCTCGACCGGCACGGCGACGTGGACCGGGTGCGGACCCTGCGCGACCAGCTGCGCCGCGGCGGGGAACCGGGCCGCTGCGCCGCGCCCGGGCTCCCCGCAAAAACCGCCGGGTGGTCTGGCTGATCGACGTTTCGGGCTCCATGGCACCGTACGCGGACAGCCTGCTTCGCTTGGCCCACCGGGTAGTGGAAGCCGCCCCGCGCCAAGTGGAGGTGTTCACGCTGGGCACTCGCCTGACCCGCGTGACTGCCGCACTGAGGGTGCCAGACCCGGACAATGCCTTGGCCCTCGCCGGCCGCACAGTCCCCGACTGGTCCGGCGGTACCCGGCTCGGAGAAGTGCTGCGGGCGTTCAACGACCGGTGGGGGCAGCGCGTGATGGTGCGCGGCGCCGTCGTCGTGATTGCCAGCGACGGCTGGGAGCGCGGCGACCCCGCACTGCTGGGACGCCAAGCCGAGCGGCTGCACCACCTGGCGAGGCGGACTATTTGGTCCAATCCGCACCGCGGCAAGGCGGGGTACGAGCCGCTGCAGCGGGGAATCAGGGCGGTGCTGCCGCACGTTGACTTCTTTATAGGGGGGCACTCAATGCAGAGTTTCGAGGAGTTGTTGGACGTGGTTGCCAATGCGTGAGGTCTTGGACGATCTGGTCGCCGCCATAGCGGCCGGCCACACAGTAGGACTCGGAACGGTGGTGCGCACCTTCCGCTCCGCACCGCGGCCGGCCGGCGCCGCCATGATGGTCGACGCCGACGGCAGTGCGGTGGGCTCGGTGTCCGGCGGGTGCGTCGAAGGAGCGCTTTACGAACTGGCCACCAAGGTGGTCGAGTCCGGCAATCCGGTGCTGCAGCGCTACGGCATCAGTGACGACGCCGCGTTCGAGGTCGGCCTCACCTGCGGCGGGATCCTGGACATTTTTGTGGAGCCGGTCTCCACTGAGAACTTCCCGGAACTGGCCCAGGTAGCGGACGACGTCGGTGCGGGCCGGCCGGTTGCCATCGTCACCGTGATCGAACACCCCGATCCGGCGTGGCTGGGCCGCCACCTGGTGGTCCGCCCGGAGGGTTCGTGGGTTCCCTCGGCAGCGAGCGTGCCGACCATGCGGTATCCGATGACGTCCAGGGCCTGCTGGCCGCGGGCCGCAACGCCACGCTCACGTACGGACCGGACGGGCAGCGGCGCGGCGAGGGCATGCGCGTGTTCGCCCTCAGTTTCGCCCCGCAGCCGCGGATGCTGGTGTTCGGCGCGATCGACTTCGCCGCCGCCGTCGCCAAGCAAGGCACCTTCCTGGGCTACCGGGTCACGGTCTGCGACGCACGCGCGGTTTTCGCGACGGCTGCCCGGTTCCCGCAGGCGGACGAGGTGGTGGTGGAATGGCCGCACCGCTACCTGCAGGCGCAGATCGCTGCCGGCCAAGTGGACGAGCGCACCGTGATCTGTGTGCTCACACATGATCCGAAATTCGACGTGCCGCTCCTTGAGTTGGCACTGCGCCACAACGTGGCCTACGTGGGCGCGATGGGATCCCGGCGCACGCACCGCGACCGATTGGAACGGCTGCGCGAAGCCGGCCTGAGCGAGGCCGAATTGGCCAGGCTCTCCAGCCCGATCGGCCTGGACCTGGGATCCCGCACCCCGGAGGAAACGGCCGTCTCCATCGCCGCCGAAATCATTGCCTTGCACTGGGGTGGCGGCGGCGGAAGATTGAGCACCATGGAGGCCCGGATCCACCACGAACCCACGGTTGAAGCGGACCACGAGGATGCGGGGTACGAACTCAAGCCGGGCTAGGGCGCTCGCCCCTTCCGAGGAGTAACCTGTGTCACATCAGGACTGGATGCCGGGCAGTCGTGCCCGTCGTCCAACGCGACAGGAGATCCCAATGGCGAGTTCCAAGACGATCACCGTCGAAGTCGATGATGTGAGCTACACAGACGATGTCGAGCCACGATTGCTGCTGGTCCAATACCTGCGCGAACGGCTTGGCAAGACCGGCACATTGATCGGCTGCGACACTACCAACTGCGGCGCCTGCACCGTCCATCTGAACGGAGTCAGCGTTAAATCCTGCACCATGTTCGCGGTTCAGGCAGACGGCCACAGCGTCACCACCATCGAAGGCCTGGCCCGGGACGGCAAGCTCGCCCCGCTGCAGCAAGCCTTCCACCAATGCCATGCGCTGCAATGCGGCTTCTGCACGCCCGGCATGATCATGCAATCGGCATCCCTTCTCGCCGAAAATCCGCACCCCACCGAACAGGAAATCCGGGACGGCCTCGAAGGAAACCTTTGCCGGTGCACCGGGTACCAGAACATTGTTGCCGCGGTGCAGGCCGCCGCTGACGGAACGGTTTCTTCCGACAGCGACGCGACGGAAACGGCAGGTGTGGCATGACCATCGCCGAAATCGGCAGGCCCCGCCTCCGCAAAGAAGACGCGCACCTCATCACGGGGCGCTCCAGGTACACGGACAACATGACGTTGCCCGGCATGCTCCATTTGGCCATGGTCCGCAGTCCGTTCGCCCACGCCAGGATCACCTCGATCGACACCTCAGCCGCGAAGTCCTCACCCGGCGTCGTCGCCGTGTTCACCGGAGCCGATCTGGCCGCGGAACAGGGCAGCCTGCCCAACGTCTGGCCCGTCACCGCCGAGCAGAAGGCGCCCGCGTTCCCGTCGATCGCCGTCGACGAGGTGGCCTTTACCGGCGAGGTAGTTGCCTGCATCGTTGCCCGCAGCGCCGCATCGGCGCGGGACGCCGTCGAACTCGTGGACGTCAGCTACGACCAACTTCCGGTGGTCCTGGATCTGGAGGAAGCATTCACCGACAAGGTGCTGGCCCACTCTAACTTGGACTCCAATCTCTCGGCGACCTGGGTGTTTGACTCGGGCGAAGCCGGCACCGGCAAGCCGATCGCCGAGGCGTTGGCGAAGGCCGAAGTCCTCATCGAACGCACCTTTTACCAGCAACGCCTCATCCCGGCCTTCATGGAACCGCGCTCGATCGTGGTTGACCCGACGAGTGAGCAAATCACCATGTGGTCGTCCACGCAGATACCCCATATCCTGCGGCTGATCCTGGCATTGACGCTCGGGCTCCCGGAAAGCAAGCTCCGCGTGATCGCCCCCGACGTGGGCGGCGGCTTTGGCGGAAAGCTGACGGTGATCCCCGAGGAGTTCATCACCCTCATGGCAGCCCGGCGGGTCGGCAAACCCTGCAAATACACCGAAACCCGCAGCGAGTCCCTGCAGTCTGGGCATCACGGCCGGGCCCAAGTGCAGAAGGTGAAGCTCGCGGCGACGAAGGACGGGATTGTCACCGGGCTGGACATCCAGCTGCTGGCGGACATGGGCGCCTACCTCGGCATTATCGGCTCGGGCATCCCGATCCTGGGCGCGTTCATGTACAACGCCATCTACAAATTCCCGGCGTACCGACTGGAATGCAACAACCTCTTCACCAACAAGGCGTGGACGGGCGCTTACCGGGGCGCAGGCCGGCCGGAAGCAACCTTCGCTATCGAGCGCTTGATGGATGAGCTCGCCGTCGAACTGGGCATGGACCCCTTGGAACTGCGCAAAAAGAACTGGATCACCCACGAGGAATTCCCCTTCACCACCGTCACTGGACTCGAATACGACAGCGGCAACTACGAGGCGGCCACGGCGAAGGCGCTGGAGCTCTTCAGCTATGACGAGCTCCGGGCAGAGCAGGCCAGGCGCCGCGAGGCCAACGATCCCGTCCAACTCGGCATCGGCATCTCCACGTTCACCGAAATGTGCGGCCTGGCTCCATCCCGGGTGCTTGGCGCGCTCAGTTACGCGGCCGGCGGCTGGGAGCACGCCCAGGTGCGGGTGCTGCCCACCGGCAACGTCGAGGTAGTCACGGGCACTTCCCCCCACGGCCAGGGTCACGAAACCGCGTGGAGCCAGCTCGTGGCGGACAGGCTCGGCGTGCCGTTCGAAAATGTCGAAGTGCTGCATGGTGATACACAGGTCTCCCAGCGGGGCCTGGACACCTACGGCTCCCGCTCGCTGACCGTCGGTGGTATGGCGGTGCTGGCCGCTGCGGACAAGGTGATCGAGAAGGCCAAGGTCCTGGCAGCGCACATGATGGAGGCCAGCGAGGAGGACATCGAGTTCACGGACGGCAAGTTCAGCGTCAAGGGCACTGATCAGTCCACTGCCTTCGGTGAAGTCGCCTTCGCCGCCTTCTCGGCGCACAACCTGCCGGAAGGGTTTGAGCCCAATCTGGATTCGGATGCCACCTTCGACCCGCAGAGCTTCTCCTTCCCGCACGGCACCCATCTGGCCGGCATCGAAGTGGACACCGAGACCGGGCAGGTCAGCATCCGCAAGTACGTTTGCGTGGACGACGTTGGGGTGGTGGTCAATCCGCTGATTGTGGAGGGCCAGGTCCACGGCGGCCTGGCGCAGGGAATCGCTCAGGCCCTTTATGAGGAGGCCGTGCACGACGACGCCGGGACCCTGGTCACGGGCTCGTTCGTGGACTACCTCGTGCCCGGCGCGCCCGACCTGCCGCACTTCACGACGGCGCGCACGGAGACGCCGTCCACCACTAACCAGTTGGGGCCAAGGGAGTCGGCGAGGCAGGAACCATCGCCTCGACGCCCGCAATTGTCAACGGCGTGCTGGACGCGATTCGGCACCTTGGCGTGAAGGACATCAAGATGCCATGCACGCCGGCGCGTGTGTGGGCCGCCCTTGAAGAAGCCAAGACCACGGGAGATGTGCAATGATTCCGAGCGCATTCGATTACGCCGCTCCGGCCACGGTGGCGGAGGCGTTGAGCGTGTTGGCCGACGCCGGCGACGACGTGAAGCTGTTGGCCGGGGGTCAAAGCCTGATCCCCGTGATGAAACTGCGCCTTGCCGACGCCGCGATGGTGGTCGATTTGGGCCGGATCGGCGAGTTGTCCGGGGTCCGCGACGACGGCGACGCCCTGCTGATCGGAGCCATGACAACGCACCACCAGATCGCCACGGACCCGCTTATTGCCGAGCACGTGCCGTTGCTGGCCAAGGCAGCGGCGACGGTCGCGGATCCCCAGGTCCGGCACCGCGGCACGTTCGGCGGCGCCCTGGTGCACGCCGACCCGGCGGGCGACATGCCGCACCGGTGCTGGCCGCGGACGCCGCGTTCATCCTGGCAGGTCCGGAGGGGAGCGCCGGGTGGCAGCGGCGGACTTCTTCCAGGGGTACTTCACTACCGCCGTCGACGACGGCGAGATCCTCACCCATATCCGGGTGCCGAAGTACACCGGCTGGGGTGCGCACTACGAGAAATTCACCAGGGTGGCCCAGCAATGGTCCATTGTCGCCGTGGCCGTGATGGTCCGGGTGGAAGGCGGCACGATCGCCGAGGCGAGGATCGGCTTGACCAACATGGCCAGCACGCCGTTGCGGGCGACCGCCGTCGAGCAGGCACTCGTGGGCGCCGCGCTGACCCGGGAAGCGATCGCCTCGGCGAGCGCACACGCTGCCGAGGGGACCGATCCCGCGAGCGACCTCAACGGTGACGCGGCCTACCGCCGCCACTTGGCCGAGGTCCTGACCAAGCGGGCCGTTATCGCGGCCGCCGGGCTCTAGCGGAAGGCGGGCGGAGGAAGACGTGGAACTCAAACATCACTTCGTGGTTCCCAGTTCGCTGGAGGACACCTGGCATTCCTTCAACCAACTGGAAGACATCGCGCCCTGTTTCCCTGGGGCGACCCTCACGTCCGTGAGCGGCGAGCAGTTCACCGGAACGGTCAAGGTCAAGCTCGGGCCGATCGCCATGATCTATACCGGCACCGGTGAATTCCTCGAACGCAACCAGGAGACCCACACGGTGGTCATTTCGGCGACGGGCAAGGACAAACGCGGCAACGGCACAGCGGGTGCCACGGTCACGGCAGTGCTGACGCCCGACGGCGACGGCACCGCCGTGGACGTGACCACCGACATGAACGTCACCGGCAAACCGGCCCAATTCGGCCGCGGAGTCATCCAGGACATCTCGGACAAGTTGCTGGAGCAGTTTGTCCAGTGCGTGATCGGGAAGGCGGGCGGCGGGGCTTCGAGCGAAATCGAGCCCGACGCCGGAGCCTCGGCTGCGTCGGCAGGGTCCGGGACGGCTACCGGCGAGGTAGCGCAGCCCGGGAGCCCGCGGCTGGAGCAGCCGCCGGGCCCGCCGCCGTCGGGCCCGCTGCGGGTTCTGCAGCGCAGGTGGTTGAGCCGCCGGCGGCGCCTGTGCCTGCGGCCGCGGCTGCACCCGCACCTCGGTCCGCGCCGCTCGCGTCGTCGTCGGAATTGGATCTGGGCTCGGCCGTGTGGCCGGTGCTAGTGCGTCGTTTCGGGCCGTGCTTTGCGCCGCCGCCGTCGTGGTTCTGGTGGCTTGGCTTGTCCGGCGACGGGGAAGGAACTGAACGCCCACTTAGGCATTGTTGCTGGTGGTTTCCGGCCGCGCGGCGCGCTTGCCGCGCGGCTCCACGTGTCGATATCATCAGGGTGGGTTATGCAGCGGCCCTAGGAACTCTTTCCATGGAGCGACCTCATGACCCGCCGACTCCCCTCTCTTCCAAGACTCTTTACGTAGCTGCTCCCATGCTTGGAGCTGCGCTGTGAACGCATTACTCACCTCATGCCTGGAAGGCGAACTGGACCCGGTCCAGGGGCTTGCGAAGCTGTCCGTTGCGGAGCTCAACTTTTTGGCCGACGCCCTTTTCAGGCTGCTCGACGTCGGGAAGCCCGAGTTCGGGGTCAAGTCCTGGTACGACGCGGTCCTGGATGAGTTGGCTGCCCGCGGTGAGCGTTCCACGCGCGGCGAGGTTCCTGCGCCCGGTGAGCAGGCCGCCGTCGATGTTTCCTCGGACTAGTCTTCCAATGCCGCGGAGGCAAGAGGGGCGCTAGCGCTGTCTCCTTCTGGTGCTTGCCGGCCTGCCAGTTCGCGCACGACTGTTTTCAGTTCCTGCCGGAACATCGACGTATCGATCGATACCTGGGCAAGAACCTGCCGTTCCGATTCCGCTGCCCGCTCAAGTGCGTCCCTGCCGGCATCGGTCAGCGAAACGACGTGTACCCGGCGGTCCTCGGAACTTCGACGGCGGCTAACGTGCCCGTGTGACTCCAGCCTGCTGAGGGTCTGCCCCATGGTTTGGGCCTGCACACGCACGATCTGGGCGAGCGTGGTCTGGGTGATGGGGCCAGTGGCTGCTAGAACCTCCAGCGCGATGACACCGGCGTGGGTGAGGCCGATCGCCCTGAGATTCTCGTCCCAAGCGTGTTCCACCAACCGGGCCGCTGTAGACAGCAACCTTCCGGTGGGCCAACGCTCGATGTCCGGCATATGTCCCATTGTAGCGGTGAGGGGATTTTGGGGGTGCCTCTATGGTTTTCGTCAAGTTGCTGAGGGCGTTCGTGGTTCGTAGAACGTGCCGTCTCTGAGCATGGCGAAGAGCGTGTCGCAGCGGCGGCGGGCGAGGGCGATGAGGGCCTGGTTGTGGCGTTTGCCTTCGGCGCGTTTCCTGTCGTAGTAGGCCCTCGACGGCGGGTCCTTCAAGGCTGCGAAGGCGGAGAGGAACAGGGCTCTTTTGAGGATCTTGTTTCCTTTCCGGGATGGGTGGTCGCCGCGGATCGAAGACCCGGATCTCCAGGTCACCGGGGCGAGGCCTGCGTAGGAGGCCATGTGCCCTGCGGTGGCGAAATCTTTGCCGACGATCTCGGTGAGGATGCGTGCTGCGGTCCTGACGCCGACCGCCGGGAGTGACGTCAGGACCGGGTGAAGAGGGTGGGCCTCCACGAGGGCTTCGACCTGCGTGAAGACGGTGTCCCGTGATTCGCGGATGTCGGCGAGCATCCGGGCAAGCTGGGGCAGGACGATGGTGGCCGCGTTCGTCCCGATGACTGTGACCGTTTGCTGGTCCAGGGCGGCGATGATCTCGCCGGCGAGGCGTTCGCCCATCCGGGGTGCGAGCTTCTTGAGCCTGTTACCGATCCGGCGGCGGCCGGCATGACGGAGGGCTTCGGGGGTCGGCCAGGTTCGCAGCAGATCCAGCACGGCCGGGTGGTCCAGGCGCGGGCCAAGGACACGCTCCAGTGCCGGGTGGATCTGGGTGAGCAGGCCGCGGATCCTGTTCGACGTCGCGGTGGCCTGTTTGGCAAGGTCGTCGTCGAAGCCGCAGAGCATGGTCAGTTCCGCTAGCTGTTCGTCGGCGATCTGGATGGAGCGCAGGGTGTGGGGCATAGTCCGGGCCGCTTCGGCGATGATGAACGCGTCCCGGGCGTCGGTTTTAGCCTCGCCAGGGTGCAGGTCCGCGATCCGGCGCATCGCCAGTCCGGGCAGGTATCCGACGGTTACACCGGCGGCCTGGGCAACTGCGACGGGCAACGCACCGATCGTCGCTGGCTGGTCAACCACGAGCAGGATGCTGCCGTGCTTGTTCAAAGAATCGAGGATTTCGCGCAGCCTGACCTCGTCGTTGGGCAAGGCCTTGTCGAAGAGCTTCTTACCTGCCCGGTCCAAGGCAACGGCGTGGTGTTCGCCCTTGCCGACGTCCAGGCCGATAAAGACATCGATGCTTTCGTGGTTTCCGATCACCTGTACCTCCCAGTCGCAGCGGCTGATACCTGTGCTGGACTGTCCGCGGTGTCAGAGCCCGGCATCCACGTTACGCACGACGATCCCAACCTGTCCTGCCTCTATTAGCGGTCTCTCCGGCACCTACCGGACCCCGGTGACAACACCCCCGGATCATTGACGACTGGGGGCGGCAATCATGCCGGGGCCGGCAGGCCAGCACACCCTCATCCTGCAACAGGAACGGGCTACGAAAAAGGTAACGGGGTGAACGGGTTAACTAGTCCTGCGGGGACTCGTGTGAAGACGGACGCAGCGTTCGAATTCGGTAGGCTGAGCCAAAATTGTCTGGGATTGGGGCTACGCATGTTTGGGCTGAGCGGGTGTCGCCCTTGATTCGGCGGGGCGGAGCTATTTGGTGGGGCAGGGCATATTTCGCCATGCAGGCGATTGCCGGTTTCTTGTGGTGGGCCGCGGTTTTCCTGTCGCCGGTGGTGCGCGAGGCGACCCTCGGTAACCTCGACCCGGTTGCGGTTGCTGTCTTCGACATTCCTTTATTCGTCGTGGCGTCGGCCGTGGCGTCTTTTGGCGTAAAGGCTGCCGCGCTGGTGAGTGCCGGCTGGACGGGCGCCGTTGCCGTCGCACTGGCGGTTTACGCCACTGTCACAACCGAAGCGGGCTGGGGCGTACTCGGCATGGGCGCTGCGAGCGCGGGCTCGCTGATCTCGCTCTGCCTAGTCTTGCTGGGACACGTGCCGACCGCGTGGATCATCCGCGGTCCGTTCGCATTCCGTCCCGCAATCCCCGCGCGACCGCCGCCGCCCACGTGGCCTCAACATTTGGGCAAATTGTCCTGTTCTGGGGTTCTTCCTGGCGGTGATTCCGTTCGCAGTTGCCTTTCTCGAACAGCGCTGGGCGGTGGTTCTCCCGTTTCCGTCGTTTGCCGCTCCTGTGGGTGTCGCCGTTCTGGTACTAGCCAGCGCCCTTGGTATCTCGGCGGCCGTGGCGATGTCGACGTTGGGCAATGGCACCCGCTGCCGTCGGCAATGCCCAATCATCTGGTCATCGCGGGTCCGTATCGCTGGATCCGGAATCCAATGGCGGCCGCAGGCATTCTCCAGGGCGCGGCAGTTGGCGTCATCCTACAGTCATGGCTGGTAGTGGCCTACGCCGTCGTGGGCTCGCTGGTGTGGAATTACGTTGTCAGGCCGCTTGAGGAATCTGACCTGGAAGAACGGTTCGGCGAAGAATTCCGTCAATACCGCGATGCCGTGCGCTGCTGGGTACCGCGGATGTCGGGGGCTTCGCGCACTCAGGAACGATGAGTGCACACCCATGTCCCTTCGAAGGTTGTCGTTCCTCAGTCTCGCTCGCTCGGACCGAGAGCTACAGCCCAATATTGTCTCGCAATAACCCTTTTATTGTGAGACAATACTAAAATGGGGATCAGCTGGGCGGACAGCGCAAACAAACATGGAATTGCCCGCGGGGATGCGTTGCATGCAATCTTGAACCAGATCTACCACGTTGAAGAGTTCGATGAGCCGCGTCTTCCACGTGATGGAGGCAAGGCGGAAGATACTCGACATTGCCGAGAGAGGAACAACGGAATGAATGAGAAGAAGGCCAAGGGCGGTCAGGACCTGAGCCCGGAGGAACAGGCCCACTTCCGTGCCCTGGGCGAATGGGCGGAGACCGCCGACATAGGCCCTGACGCCCGCATCACCAAGGCGTCCGGGCAAGGTGCCGGACGCGCCCTGCTGGAAGCAGCCCTGGGCTCGCCCGAGGCAGTAAAAAGAGCCGTCGGCAAACCCTCCCTGAGCAGCAGCGGAACATCCCCGTCCCGGACCATCCGCCTCCCGAAGGACATGGACGCACAACTGGTTGCCCGGTCCGAAATCGAGCACCGCAAGCCGAGCGAAATCCTCAGGGAAGCACTGGCCCAATACCTTGCCAAAGCCTCCTGACAGGCAGACAGCTGATTGACGGGCCCGGTAGTCGTAGATGACAACGCTGCCGATTGGGGTATGTTTGCCCACTCTTGGCCGCCTATTTCATACTGTTGGTCTCCTTGGTCACTTTTCATGTGCTCCCAGGGATGACGAATTCGTCCAGGAATTCTTCCGTGGAGGAGATCTCACCACCAGTATGGTGGTTGCATAACGCAACCACTGATCTGAGGGGACCTTCACCATGGCTGTTCGAGTTGACCTGAATATCTCGCTGGATGGTTTCGCCACGACGACGGACGCAACTCCGGAGAATCCGTTCGGTTCGGACTGGGGCCGACTCGTTGACGCATATACGTCCACCCGCACTTTCCGTGAGCGGGTTCTGCATGACACCAGTGGAGAAGGAACGTCCGGCGTCGACGACAAATACGCCGCGGCCTACTTCGAGGGGGTCGGAGCTGAGATTATGGGTGCCGGCATGTTCGGGTTCCATAACTTTCCCGACGACCCCGAGTGGAAGGGCTGGTGGGGTGACGAGCCGCCCTTCCGCGTCCCGGTGTTCGTCCTCACTCACACCCCCGCCCTGACATCACGATGGCCGGCGGTACGACCTTCCACTTCGTCAGCACCAGCCCCGAAGAAGTGCTTGAACGAGCGCTCAGTGCGGCGGGTGAAGAGGATGTGCGTATCGGAGGTGGCCCCACCGTTGTGCGCGATTACCTCAGTGCCGGACTTGTCGATCGGCTGCACGTCGCGATCACACCAATCCTGCTCGGTAGCGGAATACGGCTCTGGGACGATCTCCGGGGCTAGAAAGCGACTACACCGTCACGTCAGAGACCGCCGAAAGCGGCATCATCCACGTCACCTTCCGCCGATAACCATCACACAGGATCGTCTGAGTGCGGCTACTCGCGTTTGAGCGTGAGCGCCAGGCTGGGAACCGCGAAGGACAAGAGAAAGATCGGCAGGGGGCTCTTCCCGCTACACCGGAATCTGGCGGTTTCGCCCTCGGCGGCGTCGAAGGGCCGGTCGGCAAGCCATCGGTGGCGAGCCGTCCGCCGTCGTTCATCTGGGCTGGTCCAGTCGACCGCTACTGCTTCAGCGGCGCGAGCTGGATTTGCTTCGCGAGCGCGTAAGCGGTTGGAAGATCGCTGTCGCTTTCGACGAACACTCGGCCAATGACGAGCGCGGAATCAGTTAGCGAAGAAATCTGCGTCATCCCGTTGGGTACCGTTCCCTTCCAGCCGGGTCCGCTGAGGACATAGTCGCCGGCTTCGGTTCCCGTGGTGCGTTTGCCGACGTAGGCAAAGTTTGTGCTTTTCGACGGGTCGGTGAACTGCACGCTGAAATAGCGCCCGGCCATGTCCGGTACGTGCAGGATTTGCGGCCCTTTGCTCAAGTCGAGCCAACCGCCGATGTAGAGCAAGTCGTCGGCCCCCGTTGCCATAAGGCTCCCGCGCGAAGTCGCCGTCGACGGGGACGATGTGCCGGGCACGGCGTACAGCGTGTTGACGGGGATGGGGCCCTCACCGAATCCGTGCTTGAGTATCGCCCTCTTGTACCCGTTGACTGTGAGTCGCGGCCAGAGGTAGATGAAAGCGGGCGCGCCGAGCCCCCATACGATGACCGCCGCTATGACCAGAGGAACGATTCCGTCCCCGTTGGCGATCCGCCGGTAAATGACCCAGGCGAAGACGGCCAGTATGACGGCGGTGAGGGGACGTCCGTACTTCAAGATGAGGCGGTTCATTTCACTGCGCCCTGACAACCGACGGCAATTGGTACGTGCCGTCGAGAATCGCCGCGCCAGGCAGATACACGCGGAACATCAGCTTGAACTTTCCGGACGGAATGGGCAGCCAGTTCTGCTCGTGCCCGCTCGGAGCCTGATGCTGCAGATAGATGTCGACCGAACCGTCGGCATTCTGTGCCAGAGCAGAACGGTCACCAACGCTGTAGCGATTGGTGGGATTTTCCACCATGTACCCGACGGTATCGGTCGGGGTGAGCGACCAGAAGGCGTCATGCGGCGGGAGGTTCCCGGGAGGAAAATGCAGGACGTATCCATTCCCGCCGCTCAGCGTTTGCCCTGAGCCATCCACAGTGGCGGTCCAGTACGCAGCCTCTTCAAACACATTCACGACAGGCAGGGCCTTGGCGCAGGCGGCCCGGACGAGGACTCCGTTGCCAGGCTGGCCGCATTTGCGGATGGCACTCCAACCGTTGACGGTCGTTGTGAGCGCCCTGCCCACGGCGTTCATGACCAGGATCGCCGTCAAGAACGCAAGCACGGCACCGAGAATCAACCCTTGCACCACACCGGACTGGGAGAACCACGCGAGGGCATTTGCCATAACCGCAAACTACCACTGGGCTATGTCGTTGGGGTGCTACGGCGCAGCGACGACGCGGGTACCGACCAACAAACAGGACGGCGATCCGCCAGCCCACCACCGGCGACGACACGGAGTACCGTCAACCTCTCGAGTGCGCTGTCGCAGTCAGTCCCGGGCGACGTTGAACGGCCAAGGGTGTACGTGACGTTGCGGTCGTTCTTGGTGCCGCAGATCAGGATGCCGATCGTTTCGCTGTGATGTTCACGGCTGAGAAATCCCAATTGTCCAGATGGCGTCTGGACAATTGGCGTCGGATTGTCGGAGCGTCCAACTACGGTGGAATCATGACCCAGCTCGAACCGGACCCTTCCGGGAGACTACGCCGCCGCCCTCATGTCGTTGAAAAGCCTCGTACGTGAGGCTCAACAGCGGGCTCAGCGCGTCGTGAATACCGCCATGATCGAGCTTTACTGGAACATCTGACGGACCATTCTGGACAGGCAGAAGAACGAGCCTTGGGGAAGTAAGGTACTCGAACATGGGAGCAGGACAGCATCGAGTTCATCCAGCAAAAGACGGGCCGGGTCTTGGCGCTTCCCCTGCTCAACGATGTTGGTGAAGCACTCATTGACTACCTGCGCAACGCCAGGCCGCACTCGGACTCCGAGTACGTGTTCCTGAAGTTGCACGGCCCGTGCGAGCCCATGCTGCCGGTATCGATCCACGCCGTGGTCTATGCACGATTGAAAGCCGCAGGGGTCGCGATCCCGGCGGGAAAGAAGCACGGTCCACACGCCCTTCGACACTCGCTTGCCTCAGCCTTGCTGGAGAAAACAGTGCCGCTCCCGGCGATCTCTGAGGCACTCGGCATGCCAGCACCGGTTCGACGGCGATATACCTAAAGATCGATCTGGGACAGCTGCGCGAGTGCGCTCTGGACGTGCCGGGCCTCCACGAGAGCTATCTCGCCAGCCTGGGTGGTGACAACGATGAGGATTGATGAGCAGGCGTCATACTACGAGTCCATCTTCGCCGAGCACATGGCCGCCTTCGTCCGCTACAAGCGCGCACAACGCCTGAGCTATACCGCGGTGCCCGGACGCTGCGGGCGTTCTCCAGATTTATCGCCTCGACGGGCCAAACCGAGATTGCGATCAGTCAGGAGCACGTCGACCAATGGTGCCGCCGACGGCCCAATGAACGTGCCAGCAACCAGCGCAACCGAGTCGCATACACGAACCAATTCCTCAACTACCTGGCCGCACAGGACTTCCCGGTGGCTTTCCCGCGACCCCGAAGCGTCGAGGAGACCGGGACTCGTTCACCCCTACGTGTTCACCCGACGCGAGCTGGACCGGCTTTTCGCCGCCTGCGCCGGACTCAAGGCCAAATCGTCCTCGGTCATGCCGGTCCTGCTCCCGGTCTTGATCAGGCTCCTGTATGGGTGCGGCCTGCGCGTGTCCGAAGCGCTGAACCTGACCCGCGGTGATGTCGATCTCAACAACTGCTGCCTCACCGTCCGCCACGCGAAGTACGACCAGGACCGCCTCGTCCCACTCTCTTCGTCGCTGGCCGACATCATGCGCCGCTACGACGCCACCGCACCACGGCTATTCACCGCCGACCGCGACACCCGGTTCTTCACTCACAACGACGGTCGGCCCGTCACCTCCGACAGCATTTACAGATGGTTCAGGAAGACCCTGTGGGCCGCCGGCATCTCGCACGGCGGCCGTGGTCATGGACCCGCGTGCACGACCTTCGGCACACCTTCGCCGTTTACTCGCTCCAAGGCCTGGTCAACCAAGGCGCCGATGGCTACTGGGCCCTACCGACCCTGGCGACCTACCTCGGCCACGCATCGGTCAAGGGGACCGGCCAATACGTCCGCCTGATCCCGGACATGTTCCCCGAAGTCCCCGCCGCCATGAACGCCGTCGCCTCCTGCGTGATCCCAGGAGGCGATCTCGAATGAGCACCCATGATTTCCAGTACCTCCTCAGCGAGTTCCTCGCCCGGTTCCTTCCCGGAGAGGTCGGCTCAGCGACGAACACCATCAGGTCCTACCGAGATGCATTCATCTTCCTCAGGTACTGCAAGGCCCACGAGAACATCGCCCCCGAGCACATGACCTGCGAGCTGTTGACCAAAGATCTCGTGGAGCGATTTCTGGCCTGGCTCGAAGCCGAGCGGGGCTGCACCGCAGCGACCCGCAACCAGCGACTGGCCGCGATCCGGTCATTCTGCCGCTACTTGCAAGCCCGGGATATCGAGCGGATCGGGCAGTACCAGCGTGTCCTTGCGATACCAAAGAAGAAGACGACCACCGCCTCACCCCGCCACCTCTCACTCGACGGGATCCGGCTGATCCTCGACCAGCCCGATACCAGCAAACCCTCCGGGCGACGCGACCTCGCGTTGCTCGCGCTTATCTACGACACCGGCGCCAGGGTCCAGGAGATCGCCGATCTGACCCTCGGCGACCTGCGAACCGATCCTCCCGCAACAGTCAAACTCACCGGCAAGGGCAACAAGACCAGGATCGTGCCGCTGATGCTACCGACAGTCACTCTCGTCCAGCGTTACGCCGACGGCGCTGGCCTCACCGGACCCGCCAACAGGTCCCGGTCTCTGTTCCCCAACCGTGGGGGTGTGAAAATGACCCGAAGCGGCATCGCCTACATCCTGGATAAGCACGTAGCCGCCGCAAGGGAAGCCAGCCCCGCGACATTGCCGGACACGATTTCGCCACACACCCTCAGACACAGCAAGGCGATGCATCTACTTCAAGCCGGAGTCAACCTCGTCTACATCCGGGACATCCTCGGCGACGCCGACCTGAAGACCACCGAGATCTACGCCCGAATCGACGGCGAGATGAAGCGACGAGCACTCCAGAGCGCCTTCACCAACCTCACCCCGGCCGATGCCATGCCCCTGTGGCACCAAGACAAGGACATGCTCACCTAGCTGACCAACCTCGGACGCTGACCCCACCAGAGCGGGGCGTTATGCCAAGAACAGCTTCAGCGACGTGCCGTCAACACGCCAGCGCGAACAAAGACTTCGGCATAATGTCCCACTCCGCATAACCGGCATTATGAGCAGCTGCGCATAATGTCGGCAAACTCAACTTCTACGTCGCGCTCGTCGATGATCTGCTGCGCCGGGACTACCATAACGAAACCGTCGGCATCCTGATCTGCGGCACCAAAAACGACCGCAGCGTTCGCTACAGCCTAGGACGCTCCACCTCGCCCATGGCCGTCGCCGCCTACACCTACGACAAGCTCCCCGCAGCCGAACAGCAGGCACTCCCCAACGAAGGCCACCTTGTCGCCGCCCTGGAATGGGCCGAACCTGGCCCCTGAGGCCGAGGACACCAACTAGAGCTCAACCGCGAGAGCCGATTTATGACCATGCAGGTTCGCAGTTCCAAGCCCGGTCCCTGCCGTATCCTGACAGAGAACGAAATCATGAGTGCTACCGCCCACGCACGCCGAGAAATACGATGTGCGGTTTGCCCAGCAGTTTCTGTTCATTGCCAAACACCTGCGCGGCGGCGGCCTGATCGCCGGCCGGTCGGCCGGCGATCAGGTGCCGAGTCCCGCACTTTCGCTTTGCCTGCAGACGAGAACTCGCCTCTCTTAGTCGAGTACCTCGACGAGCTCGAGAATATTTCCCTCCAGATCCCAAAAGTGCGCGCACCGCATCTTGAGTTCGTCGTAGTCGGCGACATCCCAAGCGAACTTCACGTCGCGAAGTTTGAGCTCTGCGACGGCGGCGGCGCAGTCATCCACGGTGAAGGCCATGTGGAACGGGCCATTCTTAATGGCCATACCGGGCGGGTCACCCCACTGAGTTGAAGACGGCGAGGATTCCTTCATCGAGACAAGCTCAAACGAGAATCCATTGACAGTCACGATCCGGACGTGAGCGTCAAGCTCCTCCGGGTCCCAGGCTCCGGTTACCACGGCACCTAGCTTCTCCTGGTACCAGGCAATCATTGCGTCCATATCGCGCACGGAGATTGCATAGTGGTGGCCACGGGTGACCTCGCCAAGCGGGTATTGCATTCGACCATTACCGGACATAGTTAAATCCCTACAGTTTGTTGGGGTGGATTAGACGAAATCAGCGCTTCGCTTGAGTACATCATTCATTGCGGTGAAACCGATCGTGGCTGCCTCCTCGACGGGGCGCAGCCAAACGTCATGCGGCGAGAAAAGCTCTGCGTCCGCCCAAGTGTCATAGCCGAGCTTGCGGAGTGCACCCAGGATTTCCACAGTTGGTGACGCGCCCGTTCCCGGCACCAGGCGGTTGGGGTCGCCGGCAGGTGCCCGGTCACACACATGCAGACCGATGACGCGATCGCCGTGAGCCCGATGTCCTCGAACAACGTGGGTGAATCCCCAGAATGCCACGTGTCGATAAGAATGCCAACGGCATCCGCGACCCCTGCATCGTCGATAATGTGGGCCGTCTCAGCGATGGACTGACCCAGGGTGTGGATGATCGATGGGTGAATCGGCTCGATCGCGATTCGAACCCCGCTCTTGGTCGCCACATCCGCGATGCGGCGCAGACCTTCTCGCAGCGCAGTTTCAGCGGCTCGAGCGCTTTCGAAGCCGTCCGGCGAGCCAAACGACACAGTCACGGACGAAGGCTTGTACGGTCCGAGGCGCCGGACGGCGTCGCAAATCTGGCGGATACGGGTCTCGGTGTCCTTCGGACCTTCGAAGTCGATGCCCTTCCAGTCTCCCTTCGGCAACACCACTCCTTGCAAGGGCAGGATCGAGAGGACGCTGACGATGCAGTTCGACACCTCGAAGCCGTACCTGTCCAGCAGGCGGCGGTTGTTGTTGTCGTCCTCGGGCAGTTTCATCTCAAGAAGGCCAATGGCTTCGAAGCCCGCTGCTGCATATGCGGGCAAATCCTCTTCGAATGTGGCTTGCATGGTCGAGATCTGGTTCATGGCGGGTTTCATGCTGAGACTTCCTTTCGCGGGCGATGCTAAGGGCCCGTGGTGGTGAACATAGATCAGATGTACGCAGTGTGAGCAGAACAGGTGATGGGCGCCGTCCCAGGGTTGGACAGGCTGGCCAGATCCGACTGAACGAGAACGGAACGGCTGCTGACACAGGTTTCTCATTCGTGCTGCTTGACGTAGTTATAGTGCGACGACGTAAGAGTCAGGGGCGGGCGCTGAATGCACCTTTTTGGTTGCGATGAGCAGCATGATGGCGCAGAGAATCACCAGCGCCGGAATCACCAGAAAAGCGAGGAACGTGCCGGTGACGTCCGACAATGCCCCCAGGATAATGGGGAAAGTACCGATCGCGATCCCCTGTCCAATCGAGATGCGCGACTGCGCCTTAGTTTCCTCTCCAGAAGAGACTGAAAACAAAGAGGCAGCTGTCAAGGGCTGCAGCGGGCCGATCCCCAAACCAGCGATGAAGAGTCCTACGACGGCAACGAGAGGGACACTCGCAGTCCAGAAGATAAGCCATCCCAACGCAGTAACGGCAAGGGCAACCAGCAGCAAAGGTCTGAGCGTCCATCGGGTACTGAGTCGCGATGAGATCGATCGGGCAATCAGTTCACCCAGAACGAGCGCGGAGGCCGAGGACGCGGCTGCCCCCAGGCTCATGCCCGCACGCTCCGAGAAGAGCGCCGGAACCCAAAACAGGGTGGAGAACTCCAAAGCGATACCGCAAATGCAAGCCACCCAGAGGAGCCAGAATACGCCAGTAGTTTTCGATGGGCGGGCTGCTGACGGGTGAGCGGCGTTTCGCAGGCGTCGCCCGTCAAGTGCACCTACTCGGGGCATCCCCGCCAGGAAGAGGCATGCGATCACAAGGAGCACAATGGTGGTGGAGATGCCGATCCTCCATCCCCATCCCGCCGAGATACTCAGACCAACGAGGAACGGTGATGCCAGGCCCGCGGCCGCCCCAATCGCAGCGCCCTCACTCAACGCGGCTGGAGCCATGGCCTGGTGATGCACTGCCAGGCCCGGGAGCACTGAGGCGATTATCGACTCAGCCCCGAAAGCACACACAAAGGTCGCCGCGACAGTCAGAGGGAAGGAAGAACTCAAAAGGAGCCCAATGAGACCAACCGTCAGGATGGTGCTCGCAGAAAAAAGAACCCTCTTGCGTCCCAAACTGGCTGTGGCTCGGTTGATCGCGAGTGCCCCCAGAATAAGGCCCAAGGCGAGAGCCGGTCCTATCAGCCCCGCCTGCCCATTTGAGATCTTCTGCTCCTGGGCGATGATCGGAACACATGGAGAAAACCCAAGCATGAACCAACCAAATGTACAGAAGTACGCGTATAGCGAATAGGTGACGCGGCTTCTCACGAATTTAGGTTTAGCGGAAACCGCGACGATGGGTTCAGCGGACATTGCCTGCTCCTGCCATCGTGTGTATTGATTTCGTCATTGTCTTATCTCCTTTGATAGCAACAAACTTCAGAATCTGGATGAAAAAGGACGCCCCAATTCATTCACGGGCACCCACAAAGCACGATGTCGTTCTCTGACTTGAATTTCGCGCCGGTGGCGCGAGACTGCACGAACCATCGGAACGCCTTATGCAAACGTCTAGAAAGTGCGAATTGTGTTCCGGCTAAAAGGACTCGTCCGTCGCTGCCATCCGACAATGAATCGACGAACGCCGACAAGCGTCAGGCCGTCCTGGCGGGAGGGATCCCGGCTAGGGGCTACGCATCCGTTTGAAAGTACTGGAGCCGGCGAACCAGCCCGATTCGGGAGCGTCGCCGGGGTGGTCCCACGGAGCACCCCCGACCAAGCGCCCCATCTCGCGGAACTTCCCGTTGAAGAACAGGAGCGGCTGGCGATCGGTGATGTCCAAAGCGATGACCTCGCCCACCACGATGATGTGGTCGCCGCCGTCATAGATGTTCCAAGGCCGGCATTCAAGCGTCGCTGCATTCTTCAGCAACACCGGAACGTTGCCGGCGAGGGCCCACTCGGCTCATCGTCCAGCACCTTGCCGCCGAAGTGCAACGCGACGTCCATCTGCTCGAGCGAGAGGATGTTGATCGCGAACGGGGCGCCTTCAAGATAGCGGGCGGCCCGTGAAGTACGTGTCAGCGTCACTTGAGCCAGCGGTGGGTCCAGGGACACCGCGGTGAAGGCGTTGACGGTGGCACCGTGCGGGACACCGTCGGCCGTGCGGGTGGTGACTACCGTGACTCCGGTGGCGAACCTGCCGAACGCGTGCCGCAGGTCGAGGTTATCAACTCCGGCTCTGACTGCTCCCTGAGTCATCGACATCTCCTGTCTGGTGTGGGGTTGTGTGGGCACTGAATGCTGCCTGGCTTTATGGGGCAGAAGGAGCGTTTTTGGCAGCGCGCCATCGCGGCATGTCTGCTGGATGGATCGACGGCGGAACGGTGCCGCCGTGTGCGATGTTTGGTTAGGCCCGGGGCCGCCCCCGTGCTTATGAGTACCAGTCCTGGAACTGGTAGCGGGCTTAGTCCTCGGGGTCGAGGATGAAGTCGTAGGTGACTTCGCGACCCTGGCCGTCGGCACGCCGGGTGGGTGCGAGGATGAGTTCGGGCTTGACGGCGGAGGCGATGTCGTCGGCAACGTGCTCGCCGCCTTCGAAGTAGAGCTGAGTGGTGATGGGCTGGTGCCCGGGAGCTGAAACCTTGAGGTGCAGGTGGCGGGGCGCCAGGCGTGCCAGTCTGCCGCAGCGATGAGCGCCCCGCAGGCGCCGTCCGTGGGGATCTGGTACGGCGCGGGCTGGATGGTGTTGATCTCGAAATTGCCCTCGCCGTCGGCGATGACAGAGCCTCGGAGGTTCCACTCCGGCAGCCCCGGGGCGAACTGGGAGTAGAAGCCGAGGTCATCGGCGTGCCACAGCTCAATCAGCGCACCGGCCAACGGTTCTCCGGCGACGTTCTTCGTCTGGCCCTGGAACAGCAGCGGAGTGCCGGGCTCATCCTCGCGCATCGGCAGGGTTGCCGGAGTGTTCTGTGTGGGCGCGTCCGGGATGTAGTACGGCCCCTCGATGGTGCCCTTGGTCCCATTCCGGTTGGCGTTGGCAACCTCCTCGACCGAATGCTCCACCCAGACGTCCAGGAACAGCGGCCATTCGCCGTCCTCGCCGACCTGGATGAGCCAGGCCTTGAAGGCGTTGTACTCGTCGTAACTGACCTTCTCGTCAAGCACGATGTCGTTGACCGCCTTGATGAGCCGGCCGGCGAGGGCGTTGACTCGCTCCTGGCCCGTGCCAGCGGCAAGCTGCTTGTTTTCCCTGAAGCGGGCGGTGGCGCCAGCCCCCGAAGCGGCCGCAGTGGCCTGAGTTTCCGTCGTCATGATGACTCCTTCGTCGATTCACGGTTGGGGTTCCGGACCGTTGTGCGCTGCACTGTGCTGTGCCTCACGTTCCTTGTTGTTTCAACAGTAGGCCCGGCATTGATTGATGAGAAATACCCATCTGTCACTGATTGAGAGCCGGGGTATATGAATCCGAATCCGACCGGCTACTCGATGGCAGAGGGGTGCTTGGCGAGCGGCGTGACCTTGATGCCCATGTACGGAAACAGCGGCAGGCCTGAGAGGAGGGTGTGCAGCTCGTCGTTGCCCGCGACGTCGAACACCGAGTAGTTGGAGTACTCGCCCACGACCCGCCACAAATGCGGCCAGCGGCCGTCGTGCTGGAGCTTCTGGGAGTACTCCCGTTCCTCCGCTTTGATGGCGTCGGCGCGTTCTTTGGGCATGTCCAGCGGAATATCGACGTCCATGCGGACCAGGTAGAGCATGAAGTTCTCCTTACGGTGTTGGGTTCCTGAGGGCAGGTGCGGCCGGGGAGGCCTAGTCCTGACGGTACTTCTGCAGCTTGTCGGCATCGATGACAGCGCCAACGCCAGCGATCTCGCGGACCCGGATGGCACCGTCGTTGATTTCGAGCGGCTCTGCGAGCAGGTCGTCCGTCATGTCCAGGTAGTTGGAGAGCTCCCGGCCCGCCGGGAACTGGCCTCGAAGGCGGCGCCGAACGTCACGGTGGCCAGGCTTCCGACCTGGGTGTCGATCTGGTTACCCATCGTGACGTCCACACCCAGCCCCTCGCAGAGGCCGAGGATCTGCTGGGCCTCGGTGAAACCGCTGCGCGCGGTCTTGATGCAGATGGCGTTGCTGCCGCCGGAGAGCAGCTCTCGGGACACGTCGCCGAGAGTGGGGACGCTTTCATCGCCGACGATGGGGATGCGTGACTGCTGCACGAGCCGGCGGCGGCCCATGGCCTCACTGGCGTCGCACGGTTCTTCCAGCATGGACAGTCCTAGACCTTCGGTTTGGCGGAGGACCTCCATAGCCTCGTTCGCCGTCCAGCCCGGTTGGCGTCGAGGTAGATCTCGGTGTCCGCACCGAGGCCCTCCCGCAGCACATGGCAGGCCTCGACGTCCAGGGAGAGCGGCCGCCGGCCGGTCTTGAGCTTGAAGGTGTCGATGCCGTACGTTTCACGGAACCCCAGCGCTTCCTCGAGGAGCTCGGCGGCGGGCTTGAAGCCCAGCATGTGGGACACCCGCATGCTGTCGGTGAAGCCGCCAAGCAATTTGTGCACGGGGGTGTCCAGGGAGATGCCGATGATGTCCCATAGGGCGATGTCCAGGGCCCCTTGGCCGTGGGGTTGTTGACCGTGCGGCGGAGCACCTGCTGGACCTTGGAGCGGTCCATCGGATCCAGCCCGATCAGCTGCGGGGCAAACACATTGGTCACCACAGCGACGATGGATTCCTGCGTTTCGCCGTACGTGTAGGGGCGTGGAGGGGTGTCGGCCACGCCGCAGATGCCAGTGTCCGTATGGATCCGGACCAGCACGTGTTCCGCGGCCGTGACCTCTCCGCTCGCGAACTTCAGGGGCCGGGCGTAGGGGATGGAGTAGGGGATGGCCTCAATACGTGCGATTTTCATTCGGAGGTGTCCTTTGCGGCGGCTGCTGGCTGTGAGGCGGGGAGGGCGTCGAAGAGGCCCAGAAAGGTCCGGATCAGCGGGGTCGCATTGTTCCGGTTCCATGCGACGGCGAGGTCAACCGGCGGGGGGTCCCGGAGCGGGCGGAAGGCGACGCCTTGGAAGGAAAACATCCGGGAGGTCATGGGCACGAGTGCGACGCCCATGCCGGCGGCCACGAGCGAGAGCAGGGTGGATGTTTCCTTGGACTCCTGCACCAGGCGAGGCTGGAAACCGGCCTTGCGGCAGGCTTCAACGGAGATGGTGTTGACTACGGAGTCCGCGGAATAGCCGATGAAGTCCTCGGCGGCCAGATCGGTGATGTCCAGTGTGCCGCGCTCCGCGAGGGGCGAATCGGCAGGCAGAGCCGCCACCAGCTGGTCCTGTTCAAGCAACCTCAGCGTGAGCTCGTCGGAGCGGACCGGGGGGCGGAGGACTGCTACGTCCAGCCGGCCTTCTTCGAGAGCAGCCTCCATCTGTGGTGTCAGCATCTCGCCTTGCACAGTGATCCTGAGCCCTGGGAGGGTCCGGCGTGCTGCCTGAACGATGCTGGGCATCAGCCGGTACGTGGCGGTTCCGGTGAAGCCGACCCGGATCACGCCGGTGGCTCCTGCGCCGACCTGCTGGACATCGTCCACGAGGGCGCCGAGGTCCTGCAGCAGCGCGCGTCCGCGGTCCAGCAGGACCTGCCCGGCCGGGGTGAGCTCAACCTTGCGCGTGGTGCGCACCAATAGGGGCGTGCCGAGCTGCTCCTCGAGCTGTCGGATCGCCTGCGACAGCGGCGGCTGCGCCATGTGCAGGCGGAGAGCTGCCCGGCCAAAGTGCCTCTCCTCCGCCACGGCAATGAAGTACTTCAGGTGCCGAGTCTCCATTGACACTCCTGGCAGATCGAGGCAGGGCACGGTGCCATGCTCCGACCAGCTTAGGATCCCCGATTAGTAAGGGGAAATACTCACTTCGGATCCATTAGGACGAATTGGATACTAATCTGAGCAAGGTCAATTCAAGGTGCAAGAAACCAAGGGTCTCACGACGTTGCTTGTGCTGGTTCTTTAGGGGCGGGTGCCAGGCGCTTGCGCGGCGCCCTACCTTCGGCAGCATGATGGGCCCAGGTAGTGCACCTTCCCGGAGTAGATAGCCGTGTCGATTGCCCTCAAGGATTCTGCGTACCGGCCTTCGTGCACTGATCAGAGACCCCTTCTGCGGGCACTCCCCCGGCCATTTCCAAACGCCGATAACCGGCGTTTCGTCGGCCTGAGCTGGGGGGAGGCCGCCCAATCGGGGGCGTGCCCGCTTACCAAACCCGTTCATGGAAGCTATGTCCGACCGGGGATTCTCTGGTGACACTCGGCCAGGACAGCTTCCGTCGAGTGCGTCGTAAGACTCGAGGTATCGAGTCAGTTGGGGGTGCGAGCAGTGCGGACCTGATGCATTGGGCCGGTCCGTTCTACGGACCGATCTCTATCGTCCAGCCTGATGATCTGTAGGCATCGGCCGTTTGCGGATCTAATCGACTGTCAGTGATGACTTTTTCAATGTGCGCGGGCGGGACCATCTGTATCAGTGCCGTTGTCCCGAATTTGGAGGCGTCAATCACGGCTATGCTCCGGCTGGCCCTTTGAACTGCGGTCGTGGCCACATCGGCCAGGTCGCGCTGGGTTGTGACGAGGCCTGCGCTGGGTGTGATTCCGGCCGCCGAGACTACGGCCATTGAGAAGGACAGCTTTGACAGGAATTCAATGGTCCAGGGTCCGGTCACTGTGCGCTATGCTCTCGAAGGTTCCGCTCAACCCCTGACCGTGGCGTCATACACCTACGATGCCCTTCCGGCTGATGAGCAGGCCACCCTGCCCTCCCCAGCCGCCATCACGGCTGCGCTCGAGCACGACCCGAAGAGTGCTCTCGACGCGTGACGCGTTCAGCTTTTAGACCGCCGTGAGCGCACGACTCCAGCCCAGACAGCGGAGCGAAATCGCACGAGACCGGGACGGGCGCCAGTCGGAGACCATGGCAAATGCGCCGCCAACCGCATTTCCTGTGGTGTCCTGTGGGTACCACAAAAATTCATAGCATCGACGGCCATCATGTCTACCGGTCACTGACGTCTAAATACAATGAAATTACCGGTGTCGTAGTCACCAATTGGATACTCGATCGTCCGATCGGCTCCGGATCCGTTTACGTAGAATTTGGACCCCAACAAGCGGTCAACGATATCGGCGACGACGAAGTTCTGCTTGCTGATTACATCTCGTTTGCTAGTCCAAGTTCCTGAGATTTCGTCAACTCTGTTCCAATCTGCGGGCCCGCCGTACTTAGGGCTAAGCAGCGAATAGAAGACACGGTCGGGAAGCATCTGTCCATCGGAAAGTTTCACCATTAGCCAGATTCCTCCCGTCTGGATACCGGCGCCTCCGCCGGAACTGGCCATTCTGCAACAGAATTTTGAGAAAATCTTGAATTTGCTTAATTAAACCATCCAATGCAGAACCAAGCGTGATGTCGTTACGTGCCGCTCAGTGAGTCAGTGCTTCTGAGTCGGGCTGATTCCTCGCCACCATTCGACGTCTCGGGACGCACTCTCAAGGCTGTCAATAATAGCTAACGAGTGGCGAACGAACCGGTCCGGAAGCCTTACACCATGTTCGACGACGTAATGAGCCAACCCATCCGGCCACACGAAATGGCCGTCGCTCAATTCCAGATTGCCGTTCTCTTTCCCACAGAACCGACAGCGCGAGAACCCCATGAAGCTCCGCGCGACAAACCCCATCCGCAAGTTGGATACGACAAGATCACGCTCATCGATGTCCCAACTTGCGTCCACGAATTCCTCTGGAGAAGGCCATGACGGGTCTGCCTCAGGACCGTCCCAGTAGCCAATCAGAATCAGCTTCCTGGACTGAACCATCGCCACTCCCTGCAACTGAAGATCTACAAAAACAGATAATCACCAGCCGCGCTGCAATCAGGTGCCCTAGCTCCCCCGCGCAGGACGACGCCGGTACCAAGCAACAAAGCCCCACAGCGCGACGATCAAACATACGGCAGCGACAATCCCCCGCCACCAAATAAAAGGTTGCCAAAGCCCGAATATCAGGGCCCAAACAAGGAGAACGCCACTCACGTCGAGTCGTGGGGCTCGGATTTTCACGGAGGCTCTCCTTCTTCCATCTGTCTCTGTCCAGGAGCGCAAGCGCCAAAGACCAAGAATACTTTCCCAACAGCCCGACGTCGGACGCGGACCCCCCGCCCCGTCGCCGAACGCCGCGGGACAAGCGCCTCGCTTCCCGCGCAAATCCCAGTGACACCACCGCCACGGGCGACCATACTGGGAGCATGAGCGTCAACACCCGCCGCACAGCGGAAGGCGCCGCTGTTGCCACCCCGGCCCTACCGCCCCCGCTGTTCCGACAGAACCAACCGCACCGGCCGCTCCGGCCGCTCCGACAACCGGTCCATCACCCGCGAGGAACTGCAACTCGCTTCGCGCAACCACGCCATGCCGCTGGAAATGCTCCGATGGCCCGTCACACCGCTGGGCATGCATTATCTCTTGGTCCATTTTGACGTTCCCCAGATCGATCCCGTCTCGTGGCGGCTGAATATCGGCGGGCTCGTGGACCATCCGCACGAGTACACGCTGCCTGACCTCCAGCACCGCGAGCGCCGCACCCAAGCCGTCACGATGGAGTGCGCCGGCAACGGCCGCTCGCGGCTGGAACCGCGGCCTGTGAGCCAGCCCTGGGACCAGGGTGGGGTGGGCACCGCCGAGTGGACCGGCACCCCGCTTGCTCCGTTGCTGCTCGACGCCGGCGTGTCACCCGACGCCGTCGAACTCGTCTTCACGGGCGCGGACCGTGGGATCCAGGGCGGCGTAGAGCACCAGTACGCGCGCAGCCTGACGCTCGCGGAAGCAATGTCCGACGACGTCCTGCTCGCCTATGAGGTCAACGGCCAAGCCCTGCCACCTCAACATGGCTACCCGTCCGGCTCCTCGTCCCGGGCTGGTACGGAATGACGAGCGTCAAATGGCTGCAATCCATCGAGGCAATTGACCACAGCTTCGACGGTTACCAACAGCTCGACTCCTACCGTTACACCCAAGACGCAGACGATCCCGGCGAGCCCGTCCAACGGATCAAAGTCCGTTCCCTCATGGCTCCCCCGGCGTTCCAGATTTCTTCACACGGCAACGCGCGGTGAACGCGGACCGGTTCAGCTGAGCGGCCGGGCCTGGTCCGGGCAAGGAACCGTGGAGAGCGTGGAAGTCTGCGTGGACGGGGTCTGGGAGCAGGCCCAACTTCAAGCTCCCACCGGTCGGCATGCGTGGCGCGGATGGACATTCACGTGGATCGCAACGCCCGGTTCCCACGATTTGGCATGCCGTGCGACGGATTCCACAGGGCAGACCCAGCCGGAAACGCCGGAGTGGAACTATCAAGGCATGGGAAACAACGACATCCAGCGGCTGGCTGTGACCGTCCGGGAGTAACTCGCCCGCCGGCACGCCGAAGCCGGGCCGTTGACCGTGTGCAACGGCATGAGTACTGTGAGTCCACTATCCATCCGCGCCCTGGAGGCAGCAATGGGCGGCACTTCCAAGAGCAACGCCGACTACGAGTTCCTCACTGTCTGGCGCGTCGCGGGGACCCCGCGTGAGGTCATGGATATTTTAGGGGACGCGGGGACACTGCCCCGCTGGTGGCCTTCGGTGTACTTGAGGGTTGTTCCGCTGGACCCGGGAAACGCCGACGGTACGGGAAAGGCCTTCTCGCTGCACTCCAAAGGTTGGCTGCCGTACACGCTGCGCTGGAGGTTCACGGTCACCGAACCCATCACAGAGCAAGGTTTCGCGATCGCGGCGAGCGGCGACCTGCGCGGTACCGGGCGCTGGACTTTCGAACAGGACGGCCCGGAAACCGTGATCACCTATGACTGGCGGGTCAGCACATCGAAACCCCTGCTCCGGCGGCTAAGCTGGCTGCTCAAACCCGCTTTTGCCGCGAATCACCACTGGGCGATGGCACGCGGCCAAGAAAGCCTCGCCCTTGAATTACGACGACGGCGTCCCGGCACGGACCTCTCCAAGGTCCCCCGTCCCGCGCCACCCACATTTGCAAGCCGATACCGCTGGCCAAGGAGTACGACGCATGCCTGACGATAACAAAGGCGAAGTCCGCTGGTTGCCGGAGCCCGAGGACCAGGACTACCCAAGCGCCGCAGACTACCTTTCCCTGCTGGAATCCGACCACGTGGTGGCATCGGTTGTCGCCGCCCTCAAGGACGCGCCCATCCAGCACCGCAAAGCCAAGGACATCCTCCGGGCCGCCCGCTTGGCGTTGCTCCCGGAAGAGAACGCCCACGTGGCCTCGGACCTGAAGAAGATCAAGGAGGGCAAGAAGCTCTCGCCCATCCTGATGGTCCGGGAGACCTGGCCACGGGCATGCCCGCTCAGGTGGCCGATGGCTATCACCGGGTGTGCGCGAGCTACTACACCGACGAGAACACGGACATTCCCCTGAAACTGGCTGATGCGCCCCGGTAACCACCGCAGACCAACCGCCAGGCCCGGAGAAGGAGGAAGGTGTCGTTCTTTCAGCTTTCGCTGATCGCCGCAGTCGCGCTCCTCGGTCCGCTCTTGGCGCTACCCCGGAAATGGCACCTTCCCGTTGTTTTGGGGCAGTTGCTGGCAGGCATCGTCATCGGACGCACGGGACTGGGACTGGTGGACTCCTCGGATCCCACCTTCACGTTCGTGGCCGACGTCGGGTTCGCCCTCATCATGTTCGTCGCCGGGACGCACGTCCCCGTGCGGGACAAGGCCATCCGTCCCGCCCTGGGTAGCGGCGCCTTGCGCGCCGGCGTCGCCGCGGTGCTGGCCGCCGTCGTCGGAGTCGTCATCGCTTTAGCCTTCGGCACCGGACATGCTCCCCTCTACATCGTTTTGCTCGCATCCTCCTCAGCAGCGTTGGTCTTGCCGATCGTCGACTCGCTTCGGCTGACAGGGCCGAAGGTCCTGACGACGACGGCGCAAGTGGCGATCGCTGATATCGCTTGCATTGTGGCGCTTCCGTTAGCCGTTGACCCGCCGAACGCCGGCCGGGCAGCGGTCGGGGCAGCCGTCGTCGCGGCTTGCGCGTTGGTCTTGTTCTTCGTGCTTCGTTGGCTGGAGAACAGCGGCAACCGCGGACGGTTACACGACATATCCGAAGACCGGAAGTTCGCCTTGGAACTGCGGATCCAGCTGGCCTTGCTGTTCGCGCTTTCAGGGCTCGCGGTCCTCGGCCACGTCTCCATCATGCTGGCCGGGTTCTCCTTCGGCCTGGTGGTCTCCGCGGTGGGCGAACCCCGTCGCCTGGCGCACCAGCTCTTCGCCGTGAGCGACGGTTTCCTGGGGCCGGTCTTCTTCGTCTGGCTGGGTGCATCGCTCGACCTAAGGACCCTCGCGGGCAGCCCAAGCATGATCCTCCTCGGGATCTGCCTTGGCTTTGGAACACTGCTGGTGCACGGAAGCATCCGGCCCTCGGCCAGCCCCTGCCGCTCGCAGTACTGGCCTCGTCCCAATTGGGAGTGCCGGTTGCAGCCGCCACCATCGGCTCCCAATTGCACTTGCTGGAACCGGGAGAAGCCGCCGCTATGATCCTCGGGGCCCTCATCAGCATTGGGGCAAGCACCATCGCGGGTTCGCGGGCGGCACGCAAATATTCGGAAGCCGCTCCGGAATCCGCGGGTGAGGGGCCAAAGAGCGGGGGCCGGCCGGCAAAGGACAATCCGGCAAAGGCCCGGCAGGCAAGCCCTCCGAAGGTGGTCCGGCGATAACTGCCTGATTCCCATACCCGCAGCATGACCCCGTCACACGACCCATCCGACAGCGGCACGGCCACGAACCACCGGTAGAATTGCGGGGTTGACCAGACCGAGCTGGACTGTCGACCACCCGCTTGAACGCCACCGAGGGAGGAACCCGTGCGCGCATCGCATGCCCGGACGCCCTTCCATGCCATGCGTTCGGTGGCCCTGGCGGTCGCCATTGTTGTCCTCGCGGCAGGTGCCCATGTCCTCTCCGGGGTGCGCTTCCCGTCGCTCCGGTCCTGTTGGCCGTCCTTGCATTGACCGGGCTCGTCACCACTCTTGCCACCCGGTTCAAGCTCGGATTCCCGGTCATTGCCGCGCTTCTGGGAGCCGGCCAGCTTCTCCTGCACGAGGCCTTCACGGCATTCGGTCCGCTCACTGTTCCGGCTCCGGGCTCACCAGCACACCACTTGGCGGCTGAACACCTCTCCCCGCCGCTGGGCACTGAAACAGTCCATTTTCACGAGGTCGACACTCCCCTCAGCTGGTTGATGCTGACGGGGCACGCCCTCGCCACTGCCGCTTCGGCATTGCTCCTGGCCAAGGGCGAGCAGGCACTGTGGCAGCTCGAGGCCTGGCTTCGTCCCCTCCTGCAGCTCATCCGACTGATCTTCAGGCCCGACGCCGGCAACGCAGCTGTTGCGTTCAGCGCACCTGCCGTATTCATCCCCCGCCCGTGGCGGAACCTCAGGCAAGACAGCAGACGCGGCCCGCCCGCCGTCGTCGTACCCTCCTGACTCCGCCCGGCGCCGCCTTCAACTGGTGACGGGCACATCCCCTCACTTTGGCGCGCCTTCGCGCGCCCGTTGAAAGGCAACAACCATGAACAAGTCCTCACTCCGCCGCGCCCTCTCCGCTACCGCAATCGCGGGCGGCACCGCCGCACTGATGATGGCCGGCCTCGCAGGCGCATCTGCCCACGTCTCCATCAACCCGGACAAGACCACGGCCAACTCGTATGCCCTGCTGACGTTCGGCGTCCCGCACGGCTGCGACACCTCAGGCACCACCAAGTTGACCATCAACCTGCCCGAGGAACTGACCGACGCCACGCCCACGGTGAACCCCAACTGGACAGTCGAAAAGGTGACGCAGACGCTGCCGGAACCCAAGAAACTGGCCGACGGCACATCGATCACCAAACGCACCAGCCAGATCGTCTACACGGCTAAGGCTCCGCTGGACCCGCACTTGCGCGACGCGCTGGTCCTGTCCGTGAAGCTGCCCGACACCGCTGGCAAGACCCTCTACTTCCCCACGCTCCAGAACTGCGAGCAAGGGCAGACGAACTGGGCTGAAATCCCGAAGGACGGCCAGGACGCGCACTCGCTGAAGGCTCCGGCTCCTTCGGTGGCCGTCACAGCCGCAGATCCGGCCGCGGGTGACACCCACATGGCTGCGTCCATCTCCACCGAGCAGGTAGCTTCCGTGACCGACGACGGCTCACAGGCGCGCAGCTGGGCCGGCCTGATCGCCGGCGTGGCAGGGCTGGGTCTGGGTGGCGCGGCCTTCTTCCGCAGCCGTTCCGCCAAGGCATCAGTCTCCAAGTAACGGCTCCGTTGGGTCGGCGTCCGGAACATTACGATCCGGACGCCAATCCGGCGCCGCTGCCGCGCCGCAGTTGACTCCGGCAAATGACGACGAAAAGCTGAGCGCATGACGAATATGCGAGTCAAGAACGGTCTCCTGCTCACGATGGCAGCAGCCTCGGTATTCCTGCTCTCCGGCTGTTTCCAAACCCAGGCCCAGCCCTCGGGATCAGCCGTACCCAGCGACACGGCGTCGGCCTCGTCGTCACCGTCGGCCTCGGCCTCAAGTACTCCTACTTCAAGCGGCAGCGCCACGCCATCGAGCACCGGGACGACGCCATCAGGCGTCGCTCTCTGCAAAGCGGGCTCGCTGACAGCATCTGTCGACTCCACAGGGGGCGGAGCGGCAGGGAGCGTCTACATGAAACTCATCCTGACCAACTCCGGCACGCAACCCTGCGTCCTCAATGGCTTCCCGGGCGTCTCACTCACGTCGGGACCGCGGGCGATCCGATCGGCGCGGCTGCCGCGCGCGACGACTCCCAGCCTGTGACGCAAGTGCTCCTCGCTCCGGGGAAGGCCGGTTTCGCCCAACTCCGCTACACTCAGGCCGGGAACTACCCCGAGTGCACCCAGGCCCCAGCCGCCGGCTTCCGGGTCTACCCACCCGAGGACACCGCTTCGCTGTTCATCCCGCAGCAATACACGGCTTGCAGCAACACCAATATCAATCTCCTGACCGTCCAGGCGTTCCAGGCGGGGTAGGCGGTCCAGCGCTGTTCCTTATTGTGTCGGTGCCGTGAGGCATGATGGAGGAATGCAGGAGCAGAAGCTACCGGGCGGTCCTGGCAATTCAGCCATGGACCGCTTCAGCCGTGCCACGCGCGAGTGGTTCCTTGGTGCTTTCTCCGCGCCCACCCCTGCCCAGGACGGTGCATGGAAGGCCATTTCTTCGGGATCGCACGCCCTTGTGGTTGCGCCCACGGGTTCCGGCAAGACGCTCGCAGCATTCCTGTGGGCGTTGGACCGGCTCTTGTCCGTGTCCCCGCTTGCTTCGGCGGACGCCCTTCCGGAACTTGAGGGCACAACCGCCCGTGCCAAAGCTCCCAAGCGCAAGACCCGAGTCCTGTATATCTCGCCCCTCAAGGCCCTCGGCGTGGACGTCGAACGGAACCTCCGCTCGCCGCTGATCGGCATCACGCAAACCGCAAAACGGCTCGGGTTGCCGGCCCCGCTGGTCAGCGTCGGAGTCCGTTCAGGAGATACGACGACGGCGGACCGCCGCGCGCTGCTCAGCCACCCGCCGGACATCCTCATCACCACGCCCGAGTCCTTGTTCCTCATGCTGACGTCCAAAGCCCGGGAGACGCTCAGCGAGGTGGACACCGTGATCGTCGACGAGGTCCACGCCGTTGCAGGCACCAAGCGTGGCGCACACCTCGCGGTGTCATTGGAACGGCTCGATGCGCTGCTGCCGAAACCCGCCCAACGGATCGGCCTCTCGGCTACCGTGGAGCCGCGCGAGCTCGTCGCACAGTTTCTCGCCGGTTCGGCACCCGTGGAAATCGTCGCACCACCGTCGCACAAAAACTGGAACCTCAGCGTCAGCGTTCCTGTGGAGGACATGTCCGACCTGGCGGGAGCCGCGGGCGCCTTCGACTCCGGGCCGGCCTCCGGACTGCAACCGCAAGCGTCCATTTGGCCGCATGTCGAGGAGAAGATCGTCGACCTTGTGCTGTCGAAGCAGTCCACCATTGTGTTCGCGAACTCCCGGCGCCTCGCGGAGCGACTCACAGCCCGATTGAACGAGATCTACGCGGAGCGCCAACTCATGGCGGTGGATGTGTTTTCCGCCGCGGCGGATTCGGCGCTGGACTCGGGGCTACCGTCCTCGACGGCGACTCCGGCGCACATGATGGCCCAGGCCGGCAGCACGAGCGGCGCCGATCCGGTCCTGGCCCGCGCGCACCACGGTTCCGTGTCCAAGGACCAGCGGGCACTCATCGAGGATGACCTCAAGTCCGGCCGGCTGCGGTGCGTTGTGGCCACGTCGTCCCTGGAACTCGGCATCGACATGGGTGCCGTGGACCTTGTAGTCCAGGTCGAGTCGCCGCCGTCGGTGGCCAGCGGACTGCAAAGGGTTGGCCGCGCCGGGCACCAAGTAGGTGAGATTTCAGAAGGCGTACTCTTCCCCAAGCACCGGGCAGACCTCGTCCACACCGCCATCACTGTGGAACGCATGCTGAGCGGGAAGATCGAACGCCTCCACGTTCCAGCCAACCCTTGGACATCCTCGCCCAACAAACGGTCGCCGCCACCGCCCTGGGAAGCATCGATGTCGAGGAATGGTTCGCCACCGTTCGGCGCTCCGCTCCTTTCGCCACCCTGCCCCGCTCAGCTTTCGAAGCCACCCTGGATCTCCTGGCTGGCCGGTATCCTTCGGACGAATTCGCCGAACTCAGGCCGCGCATCATCTGGGACCGGAATGCCGGCACCATCGAGGGCCGCCCCGGAGCACAGCGACTTGCCGTCACCTCGGGCGGAACTATCCCGGACCGCGGGCTCTTCGGCGTGTACATCATCGGCACCGAGAGCGAAGGCACCGGTTCTGGGTCCGGCTCCGGTTCCAGCCAGGCCGGTCCAGGGTCCGCACAGGAGCCCAGTCCGGCGTCGCGCGCTGCCAAAGGCGGCCGACGCGTCGGCGAGCTCGACGAGGAAATGGTCTACGAATCACGCGTCGGCGACATCTTTGCCCTGGGCGCCACGAGCTGGAAAATCGAGGACATCACGCACGACCGTGTCCTTGTCTCGCCCGCCTTCGGCCAGCCCGGAAAACTCCCCTTCTGGAAGGGCGATTCCTTGGGCCGGCCGGTGGATCTCGGCCGCGCCCTCGGAGCATTCGTGCGTGAGCTTTCCGCCTCGGACCAAGAGCCGGCACTGGAACGCTGCAAGGCCAGCGGACTGGACGACTTCGCCGCCGGCAACCTGATCCAGTATCTGGGCGAACAGAGGCAGGCCACGGAAGTGGTCCCCAATGACCGGACGCTCGTGGTCGAACGGTTCCATGACGAACTCGGCGATTGGCGCGTGGTGCTGCACAGCCCCTTCGGCATGCCGGTCCACGCACCGTGGGCACTCGCCGTCGGGCAGCGGCTCCAGCAGCGCTACGGGCTGGACGGTTCCGCGATGGCCGCCGACGACGGGATCGTGCTGCGGGTCCCGATGATGGAGGACGAACCTCCGGGGGCCGAGCTGTTCCTGTTCGACCCGGAGGAGCTTGAGCAGATCGTGACGGCGGAGGTTGGCGGGAGTGCCTTGTTCGCCTCCCGCTTCCGCGAGTGTGCTGCGCGCGCCCTGTTGTTGCCGCGCCAGAACCCTGCGAAAAGGCAGCCGCTGTGGCAGCAACGGCAACGCTCCGCGCAATTGCTGGATGTCGCGAAGAAGTACCCGTCTTTCCCCATCGTGCTCGAAACCGTGCGCGAGTGTTTGCAGGACGTCTACGACCTCCCCGCGTTGAAAGACATAGCAGCTTCGATCGAGCGCAGGGAACTGCGCTTGGTTCAGACCACCACGCAGCAGCCCTCACCCTTCGCCAAATCGCTGCTCTTTGGGTATGTGGCCCAGTATTTGTACGAGGGCGATTCACCGCTCGCCGAACGCAGGGCCGCTGCCTTGGCCCTCGACTCCACGCTCCTCAACGAGCTCCTGGGCAGGGTGGAACTACGCGAACTCCTCGACGCGAAGGTCATTGAGACCACCGAGCTCGAGCTCCAGCGGCTCGCACCGGACCGGCTGGTCCGTGGGATGGAAGGCGTCGCGGACTTGCTGCGCCTGCTCGGCCCTTGAGCGTCGAAGAAGTGGCGGCCCGTTTGCAGCCCGAAGGAGTGGAAGCTTCCGCGGATCCGGCCGCGTCGCAACTGGCGGCGGGATCGCATCTGGCCGCATCGCATCTGGCGGCGCTGCGCAAGGCCAACCGCGCCCTCACCGTGACGCTCAGCGGCGTTGAACGATTCGCCGCTATCGAGGACGCGGCCCGGCTCCGCGATGCCATCGGGGTTCCGCTGCCCATGGGAGTGCCGCTCGCCTTCATCGAACCCGTCCACGATCCGCTCGGGGACCTGGTCTCCCGATACGCACGAACCCACGGACCCTTCACGGCCGAGGAAGCCGCCTCGAGGTTGGGACTGGGTGTCGCCGTCGTAAGCACTGCGCTCAAACGCCTGGCCGCGGACGGCCGCGTAGTGGAGGGCGAGTTCCGCCCGCACCCGAGTGCGCCGGCCACGGTTCCCGATGAGGGCCCGGAGTTGTTGGAGGCACCGGAACTCCCGGCTGTTCCGCTCCGCGGAGTCCCATTGAGTAGCGAGTGGTGCGATTCCGAAGTGCTGCGCAAGCTCCGGCGTCGTTCGCTTGCTGCACTGCGCGCCGAAGTGGAGCCGGTGGACGCTGCCGCGTACGGCCGGTTCCTCCCCACCTGGCAAAACGTATCCGTGCCCTCGGCCGGCCGTCCTGGTTCTTCTGGAGGCAGGGGTGCCCCGGCGCTGCGCGGGCTCGACGGCATCATGACCGCCATCGATCAGCTCTCCGGCGTGCCTGTTCCGGCGTCGGCGTGGGAGCCTTTGGTGCTGGCCAGCCGCATTTCCGATTACCAACCGGCCATGTTGGACGAGCTCATGGCCGCGGGCGAAGTCTTGTGGTCAGGGGCTGGCTCGTTGCCCGGGAACGACGGGTGGATCAGTCTCCATGTGGCCGAAGCCGCGGAGCTCACCCTCAACCCGGACCCCGAATTCGAGCCCGGCGACGCCCAACTCCGCCTTCTGGAATACCTGCAGACCGGCGGGGGCGCCTATTTCTTCCGGCAACTCACCGATGTTGCCGGCGGCATGGACGCGGTCCTTAGCGACGATGCCGTGGTGGCTGCCCTGTGGGACCTCGTGTGGGCCGGCCGCATCACGGGCGACACCTTCGCCCCCGTCCGCGCGATGATTGCCGGCGGACGCACGGCGCACAAACAGCCCGCGCGGCCGCCGCGTGCCAGGTCCCTCCGCATGAGCAGGCTCGGTCGATCGCACGGCACGGGCTTGATGGGATCGCCAGGACTCACGGGCGGACGCTACGGCTCGGTCACCGGAGCGGCTCCGACTCCCCCGCTCGCCGTTGGACGCTGGTCCGCGTTGCCTGCTCCCGAGCTCGACCCCACCATCCACGCGCGCGGCACCGCCGAACTCCTCCTCGACAGGTACGGCGTCGTGACTCGGGGCTCCGTCATGGTGGAGAACATCGTGGGCGGATTCGGGCTGATGTACAAGGTCCTCGCGCGCCTCGAAGAAGCCGGGCGGTGCCGCCGCGGCTACTTCATCGAACACCTCGGCGCCGCCCAATTTGCCGTGCCGGCGACAGTGGACCGATTACGCTCCTTCACGGAGGACGCCCAACTCGCCAAAACGGAGCCAGTCGCTTTGGCCCTCGCCGCAACGGACCCCGCAAACCCGTATGGCGCGGCCCTCCCGTGGCCCGCGTTGGCCGTCGACGCTGGATCGGGCCACCGTCCGGGACGGAAAGCAGGTGCCCTGGTGGTGATAGTCGACGGCGCCTTGGTTTTGTATGTCGAACGGGGAGGGAAGACCCTGCTCACTTTCAGCCAAGACGACGCCGTCCTGGCCGCTGCCGCTGCCGCGCTCGTCGGAGTGGTGCGGCGGGGAGCCGTGGACAAATTGATTATGGAAAAGGTCAACGGCCATGACCTCTTGGACACCCCCGTGGCTTCCGCCCTTGCGGCTGCCGGGGCGTACTCCACGCCGAAGGGTTTGAGGATCCGTGCCTGAGGGTGACTCGGTCTGGCGGGCCGCCGCGGAGTTGCACAAGGCCCTCGCTGGGCAGGCCCTTGTCTCCTCGGACTTCCGGGTACCCAGGTTTGCCACACTGAACCTGGCCGGATGGACCGTGTCCGAGGTAGTGCCACGGGGAAAGCACCTGCTCATGCGCTTGCTGGAGCCGGCGGCGGTTGGGTCGGTCGCGACTGGGCCGGCGGACGATGCCGGTCCGGCGGCTACCGGACCATCCCGCCGCGCCCTGACCATCCATTCGCATTTGAAAATGGAGGGAAGCTGGCAGGTCTATTCCCCCGGCGGCCGGTGGAGGAAACCCGGCCACACGGCCAGGTGCGTCCTCCGCACAGCGACGGCCGACGTCGTCGGCTTCTCCTTGGGAATCCTGGAGGTGATCCCGACGCCGGACGAGTCCCGCGTAGTAGGGCACCTCGGCCCGGACCTGCTCGGGCCCGACTGGGACGCGGAAGAGGCCGTTCGTCGGCTCCGGGCCGCGCCGGACGCACCGATCGGCGTCGCACTGTTGGACCAGCGGAACCTCGCCGGCCTCGGCAATATCTACCGTTGCGAGGCGTGTTTCCTGGCCGGGGTACATCCGGCCGCGCCGGTATCGGCTGTGAAGGATCTGCCGGCGATGCTCGCCGAAGCCAAGGTTATGCTCGAAGCCAACCTCGGACCCGGCCAAGGATCACGCGCGGCACAGCGTTCCCTGGAGTCCGGGAATTCCCCGCTCCGGCTACTGGGTGTACGGCCGCGAGCACCAGCCGTGCCTTCGTTGCCGGACGCCGATTCGCCGCGGAGTGCTGGGGCCAGCATCCGGGATGGAAGACCGCACCATCTACTTCTGCCCGGAGTGCCAGCCCGGCTCGTCCGGCTGACGCTGCGGAAATTCCCTGACGCCCCCGGAATTCCGGGGGCGTCAAGAAATCTGCGAGTCGCCAGGAAGATTCCGCGTCACGAAGTGGCCGGCACGGCTTCCGGGGCAGCCACGGGAGCCTTCACCGGAACCGTAAACAGCGGCAGCAATAGCTGAACCACCGGGCCAATGGCCAAGGCGTAGACAACGGTTCCAACGCCGACGGACCCACCCAACAGCCAGCCCACACCGAGCACGACAACCTCGATCAAGGTCCGGGACAAACGCACCGACCATCCGGTGCGGCGGGCAAGTCCCGTCATGAGTCCGTCGCGGGCACCCGGGCCAAGGCGTGCGCCGATGTAGCAAGCGGAAGCGATTCCGTTCAGGACCACGGCGCCGGCGAGCATGGCGATCTGACCACCCAGGTGCGAGAACGCCGGGATCAGGGCCAGGCCGATGTCCGCGAAGACTCCCACCAGAACGGCGTTGGCGAGGGTTCCGAAACCGGGCATCTGCCTCAGCGGTATCCAGAGGAGAAGAACCAGGAAGCTGACCACTACGACGACGGTGCCGATGCTCCACCCGATCTTCCCCGCGACGCCTTGGTGGAAGACATCCCAGGGGTCCAGGCCAAGGCCGGCCCGGATGAACATGGCCAGGGAGATCCCGTACATTGCGAGGCCAATCAGGAGCTGGGTGATTCTGCGGGTCATCATGAAACCATGCTCCCGAAAACTGGCATTGCTTTCCATAGCCAGTTTGCAATACTGGTCTTATGCCCGGATCCCTCAACCCCACAGCCATGGTGCGTCTCCTCGGTCCGTGGAACACTGGCGCCGCTCCCGCCTATCGCGAGCTTGCCGACGTCGTACGCCTTTTGGTGATGGACGGGCGCATCCCGCTCGACGTGGCACTGCCCAGTGAGCGCGCGCTCGCCGTCACCCTGGGCGTCAGCCGGACCACCGTCACTGCCGCCTATGCCAGCCTGCGCGAGCAAGGATTCCTGAGCGGCGGCCAGGGCAGCAGGGGCCGGACGGGCATTCCACACCGGACGGTCCCCGTCAGCGGACCTGGACTGGCCGTTCCGGAGGGAATCCTTGACCTCGCCTATGCTTCACTGCCAGCGACGGGCGAGGTGGTGCACCGGGCATTCGCGGATGCGTTGATCGATCTCCCTGCGCTGTTGCCCGGTTTTGGCTACGACGCGGTCGGCCTCCCACCCTCCGGGAAGCCATCGCGGACCGCTACACGGCAGCCGGCATCCCCACGACGGCCGCACAGATACTGGTGACTTCGGGGGCCCAGCACGCGCTGAACATTATCCTGAAGACCCTCGCCGGGCGGCAGCAGAAGGTCCTCGTGGAGCATCCCAGCTACCCCAACGCTCTCGATGCAATCCGCGCTTCGGGCTCACGCACGGTTCCGGTACCCATGCCGCCTGCCGCCGAGCCGACGTCGGGCGCTGCCGCCGAGCCGACGTCGGGCGCTTGGGATATCGACGGCATGGTGGCCGCAATGCGCCACCAACGCCCGGCCATGGCCTACCTCGTCCCGGACTTCCACAACCCCACCGGGCGGATCATGTCCAACCTTCAGCGGCGCCGCCTGGTCCGCGAGGCGGCAGGGACGGGCACGGTACTGGTGGTAGACGAAACGCTGCGGGAGCTAAACCTCGACGGCGTCAGCACCTCGCCGCTCGCGGCGTTCAGTCCGGCGGTGGTGACCATCGGATCGCTCAGCAAATCGCATTGGGCCGGGCTCCGGACCGGGTGGATCCGCGCCGAAGAGGACCTGATCAACCGCTTCGTGCAGACCCGGACAACGATGGATCTGGGCGGGCCCGTCGTCGAGCAGCTGGCTGCGGCTCGGCTGCTCCGGGCTTTCGCCGAACCGCTGGACGCGAGGCTTGCGGAGCTGCGGCGGAACCGGGAAGCGCTCCTCGGATTACTGGCCGAGCACCTTCCCGGGTGGCACGTGGAACGTCCGCGCGGCGGGCTGACGGCATGGTGCAGGTTGCCCACGCCGTCGAGTACCGCGCTCACCGTCGTCGCCCGGACTTCGGCGTGCGGCTCGCGGCCGGCCCGCGCTTCGGCGTCGGCGGGGCTTTCGAGCACTTCATGCGCGTTCCGTACACGCTCGCGCCGGCCCAGCTTGAGATGGCGGTGCTGGCACTGCGCGATGCCCAAGCCCGGATCGATGCGTCGCCGCAACTCCGGAGGACCTTGAAAGCGCCCAAGGAACCCGCCGCCGTCGCGTAGCCGCCGTTCCGCAGCCCGCCCGCTCCCCCGCCGCCCAACTGGCTCGCATTTGTTGTCGTTTTGAGCCCTCAGAACGACATTAACTGCGAGTCAGTTGGGTTGCCCGGCACCCATGCGCTGCCTGGCGGTGTTGGTGCCCGGACCGACAGGGACATGGGAGGTGGCTTTGGCCAGGCCAAACTGCGGCATGCCGTTGTAGACCACCTCGATTCCCGACGCCGGCACCTGGTAGGTTTCGTGCCACACGCCGATGTCGCCGCTTCCCGCGACTTCCTTCATGAAGCGTCGCCAGGGCGCCAAGTGCGGCGAGTCCCTGTCCGCCGCGAAGCGCCTGAGATGCTCGGGGCTCTCCCAATAGCTGAGCAGCATGGTGGTGCGCCCGAACCACTGTTCGCACCCGAGCAGTCCGGACTCGGGATGCGTTGCGAGATGGCGGAGCATGGTGGGCATTGACGATGCCACTCGCGCCACTTTGCCGATCTTCCACCAACGGTTGGCCCGCATTCCGATAAGGAATACGGTCACCGACTCGCGCCCGGTGTCGGCCGTGAAGCGCCCCGGGAAGATTTCCTGTGCCATGCGAATCCTTCGGTCTGGGAACGGTAGCTCAAGTTCCGCTCGTCGAGTTTCATAACGTCGTTACGAAACAATGTTATGAAACACTTGAAGGCATGGCAAGACCCATCGTTCATGACCAGCTCGTCCGGCAGCGGCTTCTTCAGGTAACGGCCGAACTCGTTGACCGGCACGGCCCTGCGCGAGTCACGCTCCGCGACGTTGCCGCAGCCGCCCAGACCTCAACCACGGCAGTCTACTCACTCTTCGGCGGCAAGGCGCAGTTGCTGACGGCCGCCGTCGACGACGGATTCCGCTCGTTCGGCGACTCGCAACGGCTCGCCGAAAACGGTGGGCTCCGAGGCTTGGGCCTCGCCTACCGTTCCTGGGCACTTGAACATCCGGCCTTGTACCGGCTCATGTTTGGCGGCGCACTTGCCAGCTATGTGGACTGCAGCCCGACGCCGGCAGTCGCCTCGGAAGCGATGCTTCCCCTGATGGAAGCGGTGACCGCCGCGCAGCAAGCGGGGACCGTTCGTGACGCCGAGACCGCGACGATCGCCATGTCCATCTGGGGACAGGTCCACGGACTGGTGAGCCTGGAACTTGCGAACATGGACGAGCCCGGAACCGATTGGGAAGGGATCTACGCCGCCGCGTTGGATGCCGTGGGACGCGGCTGGGCAGCCTGAGCCAGCTTCGCTTCCCTTGGCGGGCGGGTTAGGCGTACACCTTCTCCAGGAAGTCGCCCCAGGCCTTCGCGGTCAGTTCAGAATCGCCGCTGCCGCTGAAATCGTGCACCGTCATGCCCACGGGTGCTCCGAAGGAGTTCCGGCCAAAGAACCGGTAGAGCGTGTCCGCCGTCCGCAGGCCCAGGAAGTGCTGGTTGGAGAAGTCGAGTTCTCCGCTCAGCCGCCCACGCCGTCGACGTCCACCTCAACCGCGGAACCCTCTGCAACGCCGTCCACGCCGAGGGCCTTCTTCAGTTGCACGAAACCGTCGGGGGTCTGCGAGGCCGCCGGGCCTTGGATGTCCGTGAAGACCACGGGCTTGCCGTCGAAGTACTGAAGGTACTGGCCCAAGGTGTGCAGGTAGAACTCGGTGTGCTTGCTGGCGCCGTCGTACTGCCCTTCCCAGTTGTCCGCGAAGATGCCGCTGTGGACATAGTGGAGCTTGGCCCGGCCGCCGTCGAGCGGTTCGAGCACGTGCTCCAACTGGTTGAACCAGCCGTCCGGCCCGTCCATCCGGGTCACAAGGTGGCTGGGGTACTCGTCCACGGTTTTCACGGCCGGCCACTGATCGGTGGGAAACATCCAGGCCGAGGTGTCCTGGGTGACAGCCTGCCAGACCCGTTCAGGAGTGCCGGGCAGTTCGGTGTCGGCCACGATTTCGAATTCACGGTTGTCAGTCATTGTCCTGTTCCTTTTCTGGAGAGTGCTGCGTTGTCTTGAGTGCGGGATGAAGTACGACGACGAGCCGGTGCTTGCGTGCGCCGCTCACGGTTTCGGTCGAAGCGCCGGTACCGCCGTCGTGGTACTTGTCCACGAGCCGGGTCACCGCGACAGCGAGCTCCTCGGCAAAAGCGGCACGGTCCGACGCCGACTGGAAGGTGATTTCGCCGTCGATCGCGAAGCTCGCAAGCTTCTTCTTGGCCGCGGCCGCGCCGGCTATCAGCTTGCCCATCTCCTGGACCGTCCGGGCCGCGAGGGCCAGGAGCCAGAAGGCGGAAAAGCGGTCCGAGAAGCGCCGGGGATCCGGCGCCACGGATGCAAGTGCCACCGGCGAGATCAGGTACGACGCCGCCGTCGCGCGCAAAACGCGTTCGGTGACGTTGCCCTTCTTCCGTTCCTCCACGAGTTCGACGAGTCCATGCCGCTCGAGGGCCTTGAGATGGTAGTTGACTTTCTGCCGGGGCAGGCCCACCTTGACCGCCAGCTGCGTGGCGGAACCCGGCTCGACCAGTTCCTGCAGAATGCGGGTGCGGATCGGGTCCAGCGACGCTTCCGCCGCGGCGGGATCCTCGATCACTTCGATGTCCAACATGCTTCCATTCTGCCTACCGACAACTTTTATTGTCAAGAACTTTTTTCTCGTCGGAGGCCTTGCCATAACCCCGGTAGAATGGACCGGTGATGCAATCCCCCCTTCCAGTGCGCGACGGCGTCAACGCCACCCGCCTGCGCCTCCCGGACGAGGGGCCCTGGGACACCGCGATGGACTACATGATGCACCGCTGGGGTCATATCGACCCCCAGGGCATCGAGGACAGGTTCGACGCCGGCGAAATCGTCGGCGAGGGCGGCGCGCCCTTGATCGCCGCACCCCGCTCGAAGAACACACCTTCATTTGGTACTACCGCACGCTCCCGCCGGAGACTCGTATGCCGGTGGAGATCAACATCCTGCACCAGGACGAGCACCTTCTGGTCGTCGACAAGCCCCACTTCCTGCCCACCACTCCGGGCGGGACCTACATCCAGGAATCCGCACTCGTCCGTCTCCGGAACCATCTGGACCTGCCGGACCTCATCCCGATGCACCGGCTCGACCGCATGACTGCCGGGGTGTTGCTGCTCTCCACCAATCCGGAGACCCGCGGCAAGTACCAAGTGCTCTTCGAAAAACGGCAGGTGCAAAAGGAGTACGAGTGCATCTCCGCCGCGGCACCCGCCGCGGGCTTTCCCGCCGTCGAATTCCCCGCCGTCGTGCGCAATCGCATGACAAAATCCCGCAGCTACCTTCTCGCCGAGGTGATCGACGGCGAACCCAACGCGGAAACCCGCATTGAGCTGCTGAGAACGTTCGACGGCGGCACTCACGACGGCGGCGCCGCCCGCCGGGCGCTCTACCGGCTTGAGCCCCACACCGGCAAGACCCACCAGCTTCGCGTGCACATGGCTTCGCTCGGGCTGGGAATCGTGAACGACGCGTTCTATCCCGAACTCCTGGACAAGGCCCCGGACGACTACTCCAAGCCGCTGCAATTGCTCGCTCGCGGCATCCGCTTCGTTGACCCCATCAGCAAGCAACCCGTGGAATACCGGAGCCGTCTCGAGCTAGGCGAAGCCCACCCCGCCTGACCCTCCCCCAAACCATCGCTCACATATGGCGCCCTTTCCCGGGACGCTCGCTCACCCATAACGGCTTTCCCCCAAACCATCGCTCACAAATGACGGCCCTTCCCGGGACGCTCGCTCACCCAAAATGAGGAACATGTTCAGCTTGGGGTCGTACCCGCGCGAGCGTCGGGCCAAACACCCACATATGTGAGCGAGCGTCGGGCCAAACACCCACATACCCGAGCGAGCGTCCCGCCAAACACCCACATATGTGAGCGAGCGTCCCGCCAAACACCCACATACCCGAGCGAGCGTCGGGGACGGGTGTTCAGGATCCGGGGACGGCGAAAAATGGCGCGTTCCCGAGTTGCCAAGCGGACCGGGCGTATATGCTCGGTTTTGCCGGCCCGACAACCGCGGGCGGTGTTCGGTCTCGCGAAAAGGAACCACATGGCCCACGCTGAAAACGAAGTCTCGATCAACCGCCCCGCAAACGACGTCTACGCCTTCCTCGCGGACGGGCTGAACAATAAGCTGTGGCGTCCGGGCGTGAAGAATGTCGCCCTCGCAAGCGGAGAAGCAGGCAACAAGGGTGCCGTGTACTCGCAAACGATGGCTGGCCCCGGTGGTCGCACGATCGCCGGCGATTACGAGATCACCGCGGCCGAGCCGGGCAAGCGGCTCGATTTCCAGGTCATCGCGGCCCCGCCCGCCCAACAGGATCCTTCACCCTGAACGAGGCCGACGGCGGCACCACCGTTCGGTTTGCCTTGGATCTCCAGCCCAAGGGCTTCATGAAGCTCATGGGCTCGATGATCACCAAGACCATGGAGTCGGAAGTCGGACAGCTAGGGCAGTTGAAGTCCGTGCTTGAGGCGCAGTCCGTCTGACGCCGCTGCGAAAGCGTGCCCTCACCCGTCCGAAGCCCCGAACACGCTCCGGAACACGTCGGTCGTCTCCGCACTGAACAGCACAAATTCGACGAGTTCCAGCCCGCTGGAGCTTTCGACGTCGAGCCGGCTGACGGCGTCGAGCGCTACCGCGGCGACCTCGCGCGCGTCCCAGCCGTAGACCCCCGCGCTGATTGCGGGGAACGCAACGGAACTCGCTCCGAGGGACGCTGCCACTTTCAGGCTCTCGCGGAAACACGACGACAGCAGTTCCGGATCGTTCTGGCCCGCGTGGCGGTTGGGCCAACGGTGTGGATCACCCATCGGGCAGGCAATTTGAACCCGGGGTAGCCACGGCTTGGCCCACGGGCAGCCCGTCCGGGTACCGTTCGCGCACCTCCATGCACGCGGCCAGGAGCTCCCTGCCCGCGGCGCGATGGATCGCGCCGTCCACTCCCCGCCACCCATCAATGACGAGTTGGCGGCGTTGACGATCGCGTCGACGTCGCGCGTGGTGATGTCACCTTGCAGGATTTCGAGCCGCATGGCGCCAGTCTTGCACGACACTCCGGTGGATGCACCAAAGTGCGGTAATTTGTGCCCATGGACATCACCACCGCCGATGGCTGGGGAGCCGCGATCTATGCCTGGATCATCCCCATGGTGGTGGGCGACGCGATCTTCCCGCCCATCCCGTCCGAAATGTTGGTGATCACCGGTGGCGCGCTGGCAGCGGAGGGCCGGGTCAACCTGTGGTTGGTGGGTTTGATGGCCGCCGTCGCCTCCTGGCTGGGCGACATGATTGTTTTCCAACTCTTCAAGCGTCGCTTGGGACACATCCTGGACCGTTGGGCGTGGGGCCGCAAAGTCCATCAGGGCATCCACCGGGCGATCGCCAGGGCCGGGCGATCCTCCACTTACGGCGCGATCATCGGAGCCCGGTTCATCCCCGGCGGGCGGCTGGCTGCGTCGGCTGCTTCCGGGATCGCAGAGGTTTCCTCCCGCGGCTTCAGTCTCTGCGCCGGCTTGGGCGGGCTGCTGTGGGCCACATGGCAGACCGGGCTGGGTTACTTTACGGGCTCGACGACGAAGCTTCCGTTCTGGGCGAGCTCACTGATCGGCGTCGGCGTGGGTCTGCTGATTGGCGTCGTGGTGGGCGTGATCGTCACGCATCGCCGGGGTGACCGCTCGCCGGTGGACGAGCCGGGCGAGCCGCCGCACCTTTAGGCGTCCCGGCGTCGGACTCAAACCGGCGACCATTTCCCCCGTTTGCGACGCAGCACATAAAGGTTCCCTGTGAGCGCTACGCGTTCGACGGCGTCGCGCATCATGGCTGCCGACGCGCGGGCCTCGCTGTTCTCGCCCGGATAGTCGCGCGGCTCCACGAGGAAGCGGAGGCTGATTTGGGCGACGCCACCAACAATGTCGAGCTGATTGGATTCGACATGATGACGCGTTTCCAGGGCCTCAAGCGCAGCGGCCATTACCGACTCCGGCGGGTTTCCTGGTTTGAGCCCGGTGATCTTCAACTTGGTCTGGAACGACGGCATCCCTCAACCCTAAACGCTCGATGTGAGCGAGGGTTTCCAGAAGGACGCATATATGTGAGCGAGGGTAGGACGGACGCAACCCTCGCTCACAAACAAGCCCTCCATGCCGCACGCTCGCTCACATGATGTGAGCGAGCGTGCGGCAAAAGACCCACATAAGTGAGCGAGCGTCGGAAGGGAAGGAACGGAAGGAGCCGCTATCCCGTGTTCCGGAGGCCGGCGGCCACGCCGTTGACGGTGATGAGCATGGCCCGCTGGAGGCGTTCGTCGATCTCGGCACCGGAAATGGAAGCTTCACGGACGCGGCGCAACAACTCCACCTGCAGGTAACTGATGGGTCGAGGTATTGGTCGCGGATTTCGAGGGAACGCTTGAGCGTCGGCTGGGCTTCCAAGAGCTCGGTTTCGCCGCTCAGGAGTTCCACTTCGGCAACCGTGAGATCGTATTCAGTGCGGATCGCCTTGAACAAATGGTGCAGCTCTTCCGGAACCAGCGAAGACACGTAGTGCCCGGCGATGTCCATGTCGGTCTTGGCCAGGGTCATCTCCACGTTGGAAATCACGGACTGGAAGAAGTGCCAGCGCTTCATCATTTCGGCAAGCTCAGCGGTGTTGCCTGCCTCGCGGGCTGCCTTCAGGCCTGAGCCAACGCCGAACCAACCCGGAACGATCTGCCGGGACTGCGTCCAACCGAAGACCCACGGAATGGCCCGCAACCCGCCCAGTCCCGCACCGGAATCCGGCCGCTTGGAGGGCCGCGAGCCGATGTTCAGGGATCCGAGTTGCTCCACCGGCGTCGAGGCAAGGAAGTACGCCGGCAGGTCCGGATCGTCGATCAGGGAACGGTACTGGGCAAACGCGGCGTCGGAAATAATCTCCATGACGTGTCCGTAGCGCTCGCGCTCGTCGTCGGAGGTGCGCGGGGTGCGGTGCAGCGCGGAACCCTGCATCACGGCCGCCAGGGAGAGCTCAAGGTTTTCGCGGGCGAGCTCCGGCAAGGAGTACTTGTCCGAGATGACTTCGCCCTGCTCGGTGAACTTGATGGCGCCTTCAAGCACTCCGTTGGGCTGGGCCATGATGGCGTCGTAGGTCGGTCCGCCACCACGGCCTACGGAACCGCCGCGGCCATGGAACAAACGGACGTTGACGCCATGCTTGGCGGCGACGTCGCGTAGCTTGCGTTGGGTCTTGTGGATCTCCCACTGGCTGGTCATGACACCGGATTCCTTGTTGGAGTCCGAGTAGCCGAGCATGATCTCCTGGACATCGCCACGCAGCCGTACCAGCTCACGATACGACGGGTCAGAGAGCAGCAAGTCAACGATTTCGGCCGAAGCACGCAGCTCTTCCACGGTCTCCAGGAGCGGGCGAAGCCGATCTTGGCATACGGAGCCGCGCCGAACAGGTCAATCAGTCCGGCTTCGCGGCCAGCACAGCGGCAGCCAGGACATCGTCCGCGCCGCGCGTCATGGAGATGATGTAGGTTTCGACGACATCGGGCCCGTACGTCTGGAGGGCGTGGCGGATGCTGCGGAAGACGTCGTAGGTGCGGTCGCCGTCGCCGTCGAGCTTGATGGGGTGGCCGGACAGCGGGCGGCGCGAAGCCAGCTCCGCGCTCAGCCGCTCGAAGCGTTCGGCGCGGCTCAACTCGCCGTAGGGAGTTCCGACGCCGATCCGGTCCACCAACTGCCCGACGGCGTCGTGGTGGTAGTCGGCATGCTCACGGATGTCGAGGGTCGCCAAGTGCAGCCCGAAGGAAGCGATCGCCCGGCGGACCCGGGCCAGGGCGCCGTCGGCCACGAGCACAGCCGAGTGCTTACGCAGCGAGGCTTCCAACAGCTCGAGCTCTGCCAGGAGTTCCGAGGTGGAAGCGTAGTCGCGGCCGGGTTCGTGGTGGCTGGATGCGGACACGCGGCGGCCCGTGTTGATGAGCTTGGCCTTGATGCAGGTCAGCTTGAGGCGGTAGGGCTCCTGCGCGTTCAGCTCCAGGATGCGCTTGTCCAGGCCGGGCAGGTTCTTGAGGTCGACGGCGATCGAGTCCAGGAGATCCTTTTCCGCGTCCACCAAGGCTGTGGAGTTGGAGAGGATGGAGATCAGTTCGTCGATCATCGAGATGCTGATCCGGACGGCGTGCTGGTTCTGCAGCTGCAGGATCTCTCGCGTGACCGAAGCGGTGACGTTCGGGTTGCCGTCGCGGTCTCCGCCGATCCAGGAACCGAAACGGATGGGGCGTTGTGCGCTGGCAGCACGACGCCGTGCTCCCCCAGCAGCTCTGAAAGGTCCGTGAGCATTTCCGGCATGGCATCGGTCAGGATGCTGCTCAGGTAGTAGATGGCGTTGCGGGCCTCGTCCACGGGAGTGGGCGGACCTGGCGCAGTTCATCGGTCTGCCACATCTGGTCGATGATCTCGGCGAGCTGGCGGTCCTGCCGACGGCGGGCGGCCGTGCCCTCAACGGTGGATTCGGCCAGGACGTCCGAGAGTTTACGGATCTTGTCCAGCACCGAACGCCGCGAGGCTTCGGTGGGGTGCGCGGTGAAAATAGGACGAACGTCCAGCTCATTGACGACGTCCTGCAGGGCTTTGGTTCCGGCCTCGTCGGCGATCTCGGCCACGGCTTTGGCCAACCAGCCGTCCTTTTCCTGACGGGTGCGCAGTCCACGGACGCGGTGCACTTGTTCGGCGGCGTTGGCGAGGTGGAAATAGAAGGCGAAGGCGCGGACCAGCTCGGTGGCTTCCTCAAGCGGCAATGAGGCGAGCAACTCACGGACCTGGGCGACGACGTCGTGCGCGCTCCACGGGCCTGTGGCATCGGCGCCGCCGCGGGCGGCTTCCTTGGATTCCTTGGTGAGCAGGCGCACCTGCTCGACGAGCTGGAGCAGCTCGGGCCATGCTGGCGGACCAATGACTCTCCGAGAAGCGTGGAGACGCGGCGGACATCGGCCCGCAGTTCCGCGGCAAGGTCGGTGCTGAGATGTGCAGTGTCAACCATGAAAAATACCTTCTGGCGTTGGGTGTGGCCGTACACTGCGCTGGATACTGTGAGCCGGATTACTAATATTTCCAAAGGAATCCTACCCGCAGCCCTGAGGCCGGTGGCAATCCGTCTCAAATGTTGTCGCGGGCTCCGCCTGCGCGCTCCGCCCGCCCGCTCCGGCCCAACTGACTAGCAGTTGTTGTCGTTATGAGCCGTCAAAACGACAACAACTGCTAGTCAGTTGGGTTCCGGGAATGGTGGCGACGGGTGCATGGTTAAGCCAACGAACACCGCCCCAAGCCGCTGGAGGAACCATGAGCGCAACAGCCCCCGCAAGCAACGCCCAGCTGGAACGCTGGCAACGTTTCCGCACCGGCCGCAACGCCGCCCTCGCTGCGGACCACGGCTGGCTGACCCTCACCTCTTTCCAGTGGCTCGAATCCGCACCCGCCGCCGTCGAGCTCGTCCCGGGGCTTTGGTCGACGGACGGCACGACGGCGACACTCACCGCGAGCGCGACCGACGGACTCACGCTCGTGGAGACGGGAGCTCCCGTGGACGGCACGATTTCAGCCACCCTCCAGGACGAGGAATCGCTCATGTGGGTGCAGTTCGGCGGCTCGGATGGCACGGAAGTGGTGGTGGAACTTGCCATGCGCGCGGACAAGTACGCTATCCGGACCAGGGATGACTCCTCGCCCGTACTGACGGAGTTCGACGCTGTTCCCACCTTTGAATACAACCCGGACTGGGTGCTTGAAGGCCGCTTCGAGGCGTACCCCGAGCCCGTGGATGTGCCCATCGGGACAGCCAATCCTTTGGTGGATGGGGTGCACCGATCGGTAGGCGAGGTGGTTTTCCGGGCGCCTGGACTTCCCCACGAGATCCGCCTGCACGCCGAGGCCGAGAAGCTCGGAGCCCTCACGGTGACCTTCCACGACGAGACGAACGGCAACACCACGGACGAATGGCGCAAGCTGGCCGTCTCGCGCCCCCGGCCCGACGGTTCCGTGGTCCTCGACTTCAACCGCGCCATCAACTACCCGAGCGCCTTCACTCCATATGGCACATGCCCTATGCCTGTAGCGGGAAATTCGATTGACGTGGCGGTCGAGGCCGGGGAGAAGCTGCCGGCCGGCCGGATCGTCTAAACGCAGCCCTCCAAACGCAGCAAACCAAAGCCGTTACATCTCCCCTCGACTCAAGGTACACTCTTCTTGGAAAGCGCTTACCAAGCGGTCCTGAAACGACACCGACGTCAGCAGCCCGCCTCCCGGGGACAGATGAGGAGAGCCATGGGCACCCTGTCCACGCCCGTCCCGGCAGAACGCAACCCGGCAGAACACAAACAGTCCGGCCATGAGCCCAGCAGGGTGGCCCTTATTGGGGTCCACGGCTTCGGCGCGCACCACCTGCAGAACCTCGAAAGGCTCCAGGCAAACGGCGTGGTGCGACTTGTTGCCGTGGCGGATCCGAATCCGCCCGCCCCCGGCGCCCTCCCGCCCGGAACCGCGGTATTCAGCAACTTGGACGAGCTCTTGGCGGGAACCCCCGCGTTGGACCTCGTCATTGTGGCCACCCCCATCCAGACGCACGCGCAACTCGCCCTCACGACGCTCCCCCACGCCGATCTGTACCTCGAGAAGCCTCCAGTCGCTTCTCTCGCCGACTTCAATCGCCTGCAGGAAGCCGCCACCGCAGCCGGCAGAATCGTCCAGGTCGGCTTCCAAAGCCTCGGATCCCGGGCCTCCAGGCCATTGATGAACTCCTTGCGGCGGGAGAGATCGGCACGCTCCTGGGCATCTCGGCCACCGGGCGTTGGGTGCGTGACCGCGCCTATTACAAACGCTCACGATGGGCGGGTAAGCGCAGCCTTGACGGCGTCGACGTCGTCGATGGGGTGGCGACCAACCCCCTGGCCCACGCCATCGCCACAGCGCTGAGGATCGCCGGGCGAAAACCGTGGACGATCTTGCGTCCGTGGATACGGACCTGTACCGCGCCAACGACATCGAAGCCGACGACACCTCCGTCATCCGGATCCGCACCGCAGCGGCGTGCCCATCACGTGCGCGCTCACCCTCTGCGCCGCCGAGTCCGTGGAACCGTACATCACCCTGCAGGGCAGCGAAGGCACTGCAGTGTTCCATTACACCGAAGACCGCCTCACTGTCAGCTCTGCCGCCGGGAAGCGCGAAACCGTATACGGCCGGGTGGACCTCACCGAAGACCTGCTGGAGCATCGTCGCTCGACGCCGGGCCCGCAACCGCGGCGCCGCTGATCAGTCCGCTCGCGGACAGCGGCGCCTTCATGCAGGTCCTCGAAGCCATCCGCACCGCGGAATCTCCGGCGCTGATACCGGAGCAGTACGTCACCTGGGAGGGCGAGGGCGACGCCGCCCGTCCCGTGGTCGACGGAATCGAAGACGCCCTGGAACGCGCGACGGCGGCGCACGCCACCTTCAGCGAACTCGGCTTGCCTTGGGCGCGGCCAGCCGTCGACGCCGGAAGGCCGGTTTTGAGCCTGCCCGACGGCGGCGAGCTTGGCGGCGCTGCCCTGTTGGCGACCGTGCAGAGCGGTACAGGCCTTGCCACGCGGCTCTCCCCGCGGCCCTATCTGCACCCGGTCCGTACACTGGCCGGAGTCCCCGTAACCGATCACCTGCCGGCAGACCACCCCTGGCACCTTGGCGCGGGATTCACCTTGCAGGATGTGAACGGGACCAATTTCTGGGGCGGCAAAACGTACATCCGCGCGTCGGGCCCTTACGAAGAACGGCAAGACCATGGGCGCATCATCGAGCGCTCCACAGTGTCCGGGCCCGGCTTGCTGGAGCAGGAATTGAGTTGGCAGGCATCGGACGGCGCCGAACTTCTCCGCGAACGCCGCACCACCGGCTCCCGGCAGCTCGACCGCCGCACCTGGCAACTGGAGCTAAGAACAGAACTGACCGCCGTCGTCGACTCCTCGCTGGGCAGCCCCGGCTCAAACGGCGCCCCGGAAGCGGCTACGGCGGCTTTTTCTGGCGCTTGCCTGCGTGCGCCGAAGCTGAGGTCTTCACTGCCGAAGGTCGCGGCGAACCCGAAGTCCACGGCTCGGCGTCACCGTGGCTGGCTTGGGCAGCCGACTTCCCTGGAGGCCCCGCCACCCTGGTGTTCGCTGCCCCGGCTGAGGCGCCGGATCCTTGGTTCGTCCGGATGGCGGATTACCCCGCAGTGGGTTCGGCCCTCGCGTGGGACCGGCCAGTGGTGCTTGCCGCAGGCGACTCCTTGGTCCGCACGTTCACGGTGTGGATCGTCGACGCCAAGCTGTCTCCGGCCGAGGTTGCCGAGCTGATGGCCAACAGGGTCTCCGCCGGAGGCTAGGCACGCAGAAGGGCGGGGCACGCAACGTGCCCCGCCCTTTCAGACCCGCCCGCGCCGCGCCGTTAGGCGTACGGAAGCACGAGTTCCGCGTAGCGCTGCTTCATGGTTTCCAGGACTGAATCGCCGTCTGCGTCCCAGATGTCTTGGTTGAAGATTTCGACCTCGATGTCGCCCGTGTATCCGGCGTCGCGCACCCAGCTGCCGATCGTCGCGAAGTCGATCACGCCGTCGCCCATCATGCCGCGGGACAGCAGGGCGTCGGCGGCGATGGGGAGGTTGAAATCGCACACCTGGTAGGAGGCGATCCGGTTTTCCCGGCCGGCCCGCTGGATCTGCTGCTTCAGTTCCGGGTCCCACCACACGTGGAAGGTGTCGACGGCGACGCCCACCGCCTTCGCGTCGTAAGGCGAGGCGAGGTCGAGCGCTTGGCCCAGCGTCGAGATGAGGGCCCGGTCCGCTGCGTACATCGGGTGCAGGGGTTCGAGCACCAGCCGGACCCCGTGTTCGACGGCGAAGGGCACCAGGTCCTCGAGGCGGTCGGCCACGCGCTGGCGGGCCGCGACGACGTCCTTCTCTCCCGGGCGAGTCCGCCGACCACCAGGAACAGCTCCTGCGTATCCAGGGCCACGGCTTCGAGGATGGCTGCCCGGTTGTCCGCCACAGCGGCGGCCTGCCCTTCGGCGTCGGCGGCTGTGAGGAAGCCTCCCGGCAGAGGGAGGAAACGCGAAGTCCGGCGTCCTTGATCAGCTTGGCCGCTTTGTCCAGGCCGGTGTCGGCGACGATGTCCCGCCACGGGCCGATCGCCGGGATCCCGGCACGGACGCAACCGTCCACCGCCTCGGCGAGGGTCCATTTCTTGGTGGTGGCGCTGTTGAGTGACAATCTGGAAAAGTCGGACGGCCGCGAAAAGTCGTTCATGCGCTCACCCCGTTGATGCGGAGGTAATCGGACATGCGGAAGGCGGCCAACGCGGGATCGCTCAGGAGCCCGGCCTGGTCGGCGAGTTCGAAGGTGCGTGCCAGGTGGACCACGGAGCGCCCGGAATGCAGCCCGCCGACCATTTGGAATCCGGGCTGTTTGCCGTTGAGCCAGGACATGAAGGCGATCCCGGTCTTGTAGTAGAACGTGGGGCGCTGAAGATGTGCTTGCCCAGTTCGCGGGTGGAGTCCAGGATGGCGCGCGCGTCCGCGGCGTCGCCGGCGTCGTACTTCTGCAAGGCGACCGAGGCGGCAGGGTAGATCGCGGCGAAGATGCCCAACAGCGCGTCCGAGTGGTGGGCGCCGTCGCCGTCGATCAGTTCCGGGTAGTTGAAATCGTCGCCGGTGTAGAGGCGGACGCCCTCCGGAAGGGCTGCACGCAGGGCAACTTCATGCGAAGCGTCGAGCAGCGAGACCTTCACTCCGTCCACCTTGTCCGCGTGGTCCCGGATCAGGCCAAGGAAGGTTTCCGTTGATTCGGCGACGTCGTCCGATCCCCAGTAGCCGGCCAGTGCGGGGTCGAACATGGTCCCGAGCCAGTGCAGGATGACGGGCTGGTCCACCTCACTGAGGAGCGTGGAGTAGACCTGCAGATAGTCCTCAGGGCTTGCTGCCACCTTGGCCAGCGCCCGCGACGCCATGATGATGACCTTCGGTCCCGCTTCACTCACGACGGCGATCTGCTCGCGGTAGGCGTCCAGCACGGTCTTGATTCCGGCGGGCCCTCGGGGACAGAGTCCAGGTCCAGCTGGTCAGTTCCGGCACCGCAAGAGACGAGGTCCCTGACGGTCTTCCCGGCGGTAGCGGTGTTGCCGGATGCCACCACGGATGTCGCTTCGACGCCGGTTCGCTTGATGAGCTGCTGCGTGGCGGCCCAGTCCAGGCCCATGCCTCGCTGGGCGGTGTCCATGGCGTCGGCAACACCCAGGCCGTAGGACCACAGCTCGTGCCGGTACGCCATGGTGGCGTCCCAGTCCAAGCGCGCGGGGCACCCGGGGTGTTGTCGGCCGTTGCTTCGGGGATCACGTGCGCCGCGGCGTAGGCACGCCGTGAGGTCAAGGGCGACGTCGGCCTGGCCCACGACGTTGCCGGCCGCACCTTGTAGAGGCGGGTCCCGCCGTCGTGGTTTGGAAGGAGGAGGGAAGTCATCAGAGCACGATCTCCGGGATGTCGATGGTGCGGCGCTCGGCCGAGGACTGCAGGCCGAGTTCTGCGAGCTGCACGCCGCGGGCGGCGGAAAGCAGGCCGAAGCGGTGCTCCCGGCCGGCGACGACGTCGCGCAGGAATTCTTCCCATTGCAGCTTGAAGCCGTTGTCCAGATCGGCGTTCGCGGGAACTTCCTGCCACTGGCTGCGGAAGGACTCCGTAACGGGCAGGTCCGGGTTCCAGACGGGCTTGGGGTGTGGGCGCGCTGCTGCGCGACGCACTTGTTCAGGCCCGCGACGGCGGACCCGTGCGTGCCGTCGATCTGGAACTCCACGAGTTCGTCGCGGTAGACGCGGACCGCCCAGGAGGAGTTGATCTGTCCGACGACGTCGTCCCCGCCAGGGGTCTCTAGCTCGAAGATGCCGTAGGAGGCGTCGTCGGCCGTGGCCTTGTATTCCTTGCCCTGTTCGTCCCAGCGGGTCGGGATGTGCGTGGCCGTCTTGGCATTGACGCTCTTGACCTTGCCGATGATGCCTTCAAGGACGTAGTTCCAGTGGCAGAACATGTCCGTTGTCATGCCGCCGCCGTCTTCCTTGCGGTAGTTCCAGGACGGGCGCTGCGCCGCCTGGACGTCGCCTTCGAAGACCCAGTAGCCGAATTCGCCGCGGATCGAGAGGATCCGGCCGAAGAAGCCTTCGTCCACCAGGCGGCGCAGCTTGACCAGCCCCGGCAGGTACAGCTTGTCGTGCACCACGCCGGCCGTGACCCCGGATTCCTTGCCGATGCGGGCCAGCTCGATGGCCTCCTCCAGCGTCTCCGCCGTCGGCTTCTCGGTGAAAATGTGCTTTCCGGCGCGCATGGCCTTCTTCAGCGTCGCCGCGCGGAGGCTCGTCATCGACGCATCGAAAACGACGTCGACCGTGGGGTCGTTGATAACTGCGTCGAGGTCGGTGGACCACTCGGACACCTTGTGGAGTTCGGCGAGTTCGCGGATCTTCGCTTCGTTGCGGCCAACCAGGATCGGTTCGACCTGGACGCGGGTGCCGTCTGCCAAGGTGAAGCCCCGGCGTCGCGGATGGGAAGGATGGAACGCAGCAGGTGCTGGCGGTAGCCCATCCGGCCAGTGATGCCGTTCATGGCGATCCTTATGGACTTTGTTGCTGTAACAGAATTGGTGCCCATGAGTCCTTCTTCAGATGGAAAGTAATGAGGTGGGAAAGCGCATTCCCAATGCATTCATGATGACACGCCGCCCCGTGTCTGGCAATCGCTTTCCCACTGCTAGTTGGGCCTGCAATAATCGGATGTTGCTGAAAGTGCCCGAGACTGAGGCTTTGAAGAGGAGTTGTCCGTGACTGCAAGCACGCTGTCCGAAGTGGCCAAACTGGCTGGCGTCTCCCCCGCCACGGCCTCCCGGGTGCTCAATGGTTCTGCGAGGACGCCCGCACCGGACATCGCCGAGCGCGTCCGCCAGGCGGCAGACACCCTCGGCTACATCGCGAACGCCCAGGCCCAGGCCCTGGCGAAATCCAGCACAGGCCTCATCGGCCTGATCGTGCACGACATCGCGGACCCCTATTTTTCCGCCATAGCGCAAGGCGTACAGGCCGCGGCACGGCAAGAGCGCCGCATGGTGCTGCTCGCCACCACCAACGGCACGCCCGCCGAGGAGAAGGACGCCGTCGCCGCCTTCGCTGCACGGCGGGCGGAGTCGATCGTCATCGCAGGATCGCGTTCAACCCGTTCCGAAGACGCCCGCGCGAATACCGAGCTAGCCGCCGAACTGGACCGCTACTGCCGCAACGGCGGGCGAGTGGGCGTCGTCGGGCAAGCGATCCTGGGCGTCGCCGAAACGGACAACTACCGCACCATCGCCGTCCCGAACGAACAACTTGCGCAGGATCTGGCGCGGGAGTTGGCGCGCACCCACAAAGGACCGTTCGTCATCGTGGCAGGTCCAGAAGGGCTAACAACTTCGGATGAGCGCGTTATGGGATTCCAACGCGGCTTGTCCGACGCCGGCCAACCCGCCGCGGATGTTGTGCACGTCGCGTTCAACCGGAACGGCGGTTTCGACGCCGGCATTGAGCTTGCCTGGCGGATCAAGGCCTCCGGCCAGTCGGCGCCGGAGCAGCGTTTGTGCATTTTCGCGACCAACGATGTCATGGCCATCGGCGTGGCTGCCGCGTTGAGGGACCAGGGGCTCAGGATCCCCCACGACGCCAGCCTCGCAGGATTCGACGACATCCAATGGCTCCGGGACTTCCGGCCGGCGCTCTCCACCGTTCACCTTCCCCTTGAGGAGATCGGCAGGCTTGCCACCATTGCGGCCCTTTCCGACGGCGACGGCGGCGGTCCAGCCGCCGTCGCGGGCAGCGTCACCCTCCGCAAGAGCACGGGTTCGCCGTAGTTCCCCGGGCTCACGGCCGCTCCATCGATGACGCGATCGCGCCGGGCCGAGCGTCTGTCGCCAGTGTGACCGGCACAACAACTTAACCTTGACAGCACGGCCGCGCGGGTGTCTCATGGAAAGCGCTTACCAGATGGGAAAGCGCATACCAAGCGGAAGTTCAGTCCGATTCTTGCGATGGCGCCGCACTCCTGCTGGAAACCACACCCAAAGACGGGAAGGCCCTTCCAGTGGCCCCAACGACGTGTCCAAAGGAGGACAAAATGAAGATCGACGCGAGCAGGCAGCGAAGTTCAATCGAACCGCGACAGTCCAGCACCACGAGGAAAGCGGCAGCCAGCGGCTGGATCGGCAGCGCCCTTGAGTACTACGACTGGTTCATCTATGCACAGGCCGCCGCTCTGGTGTTTCCCGGCGTCTTCTTTCCTGCCGGAAACCCGACCGTGGCGCTGATCGCTTCCCTTGGCACATACGCCGTGGGCTACGTGGCCCGCCCCATCGGCGCATTCGTCCTGGGACAGTGGGGCGACAAGCATGGCCGTAAGAATGTCCTGGTCCTGGCGATGCTCATGATGGGCGCTTCGACCTTCGCCGTCGCACTGCTGCCTACCTACGGCCAGGTCGGCCTCCTGGCGCCCGTCCTGCTGGTCGCCGTCAGGCTCATCCAGGGCTTTGCGGTGGCCGGCGAACTCAGCGGGGCCAGCGCCATGATCGTGGAGCACGCACCTTTCGGACGCCGGGGCTTCTACGCAAGCTTCGCGCTCCAGGGCACCCAGGCCGGGCAAATTATCGCCGCCGCAGTCTTCCTCCCGCTCTCGGCCATGCTCTCCAGTGAATCGTTCAAATCCTGGGGCTGGCGCATTCCATTCCTCCTCAGCTCCCTCGTGGTGTTCGCAGGCTACATGATCCGCCGCCGGGTCGAAGAAACCCCCATCTTCACCGAAGAAAAGGCACACCAAGAGATCCCGAAGATGCCGATCGTCCGCGTGCTGCGCGAAAGCGGTCTCAACGTGGTTCGCGCAGTCTGCATGACCCTGGTCAACGTCGTCGGTGTCACCGTTGCAGTCTTCGGAGCGGCCTACGCTACCCAGCCGGGCTACGGCGTCGGCATGAGCACCACCGTCTATCTCTGGATCCCGGTCCTGGCCAACGTCGTCGCACTGGCCCTCATCCCGTTGTTCGGAGATCTTTCGGACCGGTTCGGCCGCAGGCCATTGATGATCTTCGGCTCGTTGAGCTCAGGAGTGCTGGCCTACGCTTACCTGTACGCGGTCAGCCAGAACAACGTACTGCTCACCATCGTCCTCTCGATCCTCATGTGGGGCACGCTCTACCAAGTCTGGAATGCAACGTTCGCCAGCTATTTCCAGGAGCTCTTCCCCGCCCGTACCCGCGTCACGGGATTCGCGATCTCGCAGAACATCGGCCTCGTCATCACGGCATTCCTTCCGAGTATCTTCACGGCGATCGCGCCGCCGGGATCCGCGAACGTACCGCTCATCATCGGGTCCATCTGCTTCGGAATCTGCATCATCGGCGCCGTGGCCGCTTGGTCGGCCCGGGAAACGTACCGTATCCCGCTCAATCAGCTGGGCACGCCGGACGCGACCCCGGTTCCCCGCGAGGAATACCGCCAGCTCCGGGCCGGCACCCGGTAAGCTGCGCGATTTTGCGGCTCTTCGCCGCCCATGAATGAAACGATTCACAGAAAGTGGGAACCTCGATGCGCGTCTGCTTCCGCTCCTCGGTCAAACCCAGCCATATTCCGGAGTATCGGCGCCGCCACGCGGCCGTCTGGCCGGAGATGCTGCGTGAACTCAAGGCAGCCGGATGGAACAACTATTCGCTGTTCCTGGCTGACGACGGGCTGCTGGTGGGGTACGTGGAATGCGACGATTTCGATGCGGCCCGGACCCGCATGGCCCTGACTGACGTGAATGCCCGCTGGCAGGCGGAAATGGCGCTCCTGTTCGAAAACGACGCACAGGCACCCGACCAAGGATTCGTCCAGCTCACGGAAATCTTCAATCTCGAGGACCAGCTGTTCCGGGGTTGAGGCCTTGGGTTCCGAAAACCGGGGCTTGTTTCCCATCGCCGCGCTTCAAGCTCCGGCCTGGGAAACAAGCCCCGGAATCGCGCGCCCGGCGTCACGAACCCGACCGGGTACAGCGCCAAAAGCCCTCAAACGATCGCGGAAACCCCTGTCACGGCCCGGCCCACGATGAGTGAGTTGATCTCGAACGATCCTTCATAGGTGTAGATCGCCTCAGCATCGGCAAAGATCTTTGCCATCCGGTAGTCGGTCACGATGCCGTTCCCGCCCAGGATGGATCGGCCCATCGCCACGGTTTCGCGCATACGGGCGCTGCAGTACGCCTTGGCCAGGGCCACCTGGGCCATTTGGGCTCCGCCGTGCCGCACTCCCTTGCTGTCCGTGTAGATATCCTCCTGCAGCTGGGCGATCCGCACCATCATCCCCATGCTTGCCACGGCATTTCCGAGCATGTCCACCAATTGCTGCTGGATGAGTTGGAACTTCGCCAGCGGGCGGCCGAACTGCTGGCGGTCAAGCGCATACTGGCGGGCGACGTCGAATGCCGCCAACTGCTGCCCCACGGCCTGCCAGGCCACCATGAGCCGTGATCCGCGCAGCAGGTGGTTGGTGTCCGCGAAACTGTTGATCCCGGAAAAACGATCTGCCTCGGCAACCCGGACGTCTTTGAGGACAATGTCAGCGTTTTGCACCGTACGCAGGGCGATCTTGTTCTCGATCTTGGTGCGGGTCACGCCAGGCAACGTGCCGTCCACGATGAAGCCGCGAATAGCGCCGTCGGCCTCGTCCCGGGCCCAGACCAGCATGTGGTCGCAGAACGTCCCGTTACCGATCCAGCGCTTGGCGCCGTTCAGCACCCAGTAGTCGCCGCCGTCGTCGGCTCCCCCGGGGATCCGGCGGGCCACAGTCTGCAGGCCGCCGGCCACGTCGGATCCGTGATCCGGTTCCGTGAGCGCAAACGCACCAGTGGTCCGCAGATTGGAGGCGTCGTCGAGGTAGCGGTCCTGTTGATCCTTGGAGCCGAACTCGTACAGCGCCTCGATGAAAAGGTCGTGGTGGACCATGAAGAACGTGGCAATGGAGGTGTCCACGCGGGTCATTTCCGCGATCACGAGCCCTGCGAACAGGTTGCTGTAGCCGCGGTGCGTGGGGGTGCTCAGGCGAAGGGCCGCGAGCTTGGGCAGGATGTGCGCCGGGAACTCAGCTTTGTCCCACCAATCCTCGGCATACGGCGCGATTTCCGTGGCCAGGAATTGCCGGAGCTCGTTGAGCTTGCGCTGTTCCTGGACGCTGAGGAGGGACTCGAAATCGAAAAAGTCTGCCGAAGGCAAGGAAGGCAGCGAACCAGCCGGGTGTTCGACGGCGGCCGCGAGCTTGTGCGTCTGGCTCACTTCGGTGCCATCCGGATTGCGCCGTCGAGGCGGATGGTTTCGCCGTTGAGCATGGCATTCTCCACGATGTGCGCCACGAGGTTGGCGTACTCGGCGGGGCGGCCAAGACGCGCCGGGTGCGGCACCTGCTGGCCCAGGGAGAGCTGGGCGTCCTGGGCAAGCCGGCCAGCATCGGGGTTTCGAAAATGCCTGGAGCAATGGCCATGACGCGCACCAGCGAGCGCGCAAATTCACGGGCCAGGGCAACGTCATCGCGGCCACGGCCCCTTGGACGCGGCATACGCAGGCTGTCCGATCTGGCCGTCGAAAGCCGCCACGGAGGCTGTGTTGATGATGACTCCGCGTTCCTCGCCACCGAGTTCGGTGGACGCAGGTTCGTTCCGGCCATCGCGGCGGCAGCGAGGCGGATCACGTTGAAGGTCCCCACGAGGTTGATCTGGATGACCCTGTTGAAGTTCTCGAGCGGCAGCACACCGTCTTTGCCCAGTACTTTGCCCGGGGTTGCTACGCCAGCACAGTTGACCAGGATCCGGAGCGGGCCCAGCGCGACGGCAGCATCGACGGCGGCCTGCACCTGCTCTTCGTTCGTGACGTCGGCGGGACGAACACGGCCCTGCCGTCGGCTCCCGCGGCATTGAGTTCGGCGGCGAGGGACTCGCCGGGAGATGAGTGGAGGTCAAGCAGCACTACCGACGCTCCGGCGTCGAGCAATCGCCTTGCGGTTGCGGCCCCCAAACCCGAAGCCCCGCCGGTTATCAACGCAACTGCGCCCTTGATGTCCATCCATCCTCCTCGATGCAGAACCAAAATCCGTTAATGAATGTTAACTGAATCACTTTGATTGTGCACTGGTGAGGGGCCTGCGGCCAAGCGCGCGGCGTTAGGCTGTCACCATGTCCGCCGCCGACACCCCGCAAGGCACCCCGGAACACCGGATTGGGCCGCGCGGGCCGACCACGCCGCACGCTCGGTGACCCGGCATTTCGGACGGCGCCTCCTCTTCCTTCCAGGAACCCATCTTGCGGCGTCGGTCCGGCCCTCCAGCCATTCTCCGTTTCAGTCGTGGAACTACTGGTGGCAGGCGCACTACGTCGATTGCCTCGTGGACGCGGGGTTGCGCGAACTGGCCTCGGGATCAAGGTTCGACGGCGGTGATCGCCCTAGTGCCGGCGAGCTCGCTTCACGCGTGGTCGCCAGCATCCGGCTGCGCAACTTCCTGCGCTACGTCAACAGCTACTACGACGACATGGCGTGGCTGGCCCTCGCCGTGCTGCGCTTGGATTCCTTGGCCGCGCGGGCGCAGAAGCCTGGCCGACGACGCAACGCCCGGTTGCAGAAAAGCCTCTCTCCGCAGTTCGAATCGGCTTCCACCCAACACATGGGCGGCGGCACCTTCTGGAGCACCAAGCGCGATTTCAAGAACACCCGGCCACGGCGCCGGTGGCCTTGCACTTCGCCCGGACCGGTCATCCAGTGCGGGCACAGGGGCTCCTGGACTGGCTCGACGCCACGCTCTTCGAACCCGCGCGCGGCCTATACCTCGACGGCGCGTGGATCAAGGAGGGCAAGCTCGTCGTCGCCGAAGAGATCTACACCTACAACCAGGGTCCAGTGCTCGGCGCCTTGTTGGAACTCGGTGGAGACGCGAACCTGGCACGCGGCGCCGCCCTGGTGGGCTCGGTGGCCGAACATCTGACGGTCCGTGAGCCTGACACTCAGGGGAGGCTCGTTCTCCGCGGCGAGGGCACCGGCGACGGCGGGCTCTTCACCGGAATCCTCGTCCGCTACCTGGCGCTCGCCGCCGGAGACGTGCGGTTGCCCGCCCCACCCGCGCTGCCGCGCGGCAATTGGTCCTCGATACCGCGGAGGCTCTGTGGCGGGACGGACGGTGCGCACCGACGATGCCAACGAAGCTTCCGGAAAGGACGACGGCGGTTGGCTCGTCTTCTCGACGGAACCGCAGCGCCCGGCGGCCGAGACGTACGCGCCGGGCACCGCCGTCGAACTCTCCACCCAGCTGCAGGCGTGGATGGTGTTGGAAGCCGCCGCGCGCGTCCAATAATTGTCAGTGCCGGGGCCTAGTCTGGAGCTGTGAACCCGATCCCGAGCCCGATACCCGTCACTCTGGTCGGTGCGCCGCCGGAATGGTGGCAGATCGTTGGCGCGCTCAGCCCGCTCGCTGTCCTTGTCGCGGCGATGGTTGCCGCGATCGTAGGCCTCCTGTCCCTGCGGCAGAAGGCGCGCGCGGATGACAGGTCCGAGTGGTGGCGCCGCGCCCAATGGGCCCTCGACGCGTCCCTGTCCCGCAGCCGCTCCGAAGCCGAAATGGGTCAAAAAGCCATCGAAATTCTGGGCCACAGCGAACTCGCGTCACGGGAGGAACTCTCGCTCCTCAAAGTCGGCACTGAGGACGCGCTCCTGGCAGCCGCCACGGCGTCCGAACCCCGCGCCGTCGTCCCCTCACAGCGTCCCGCCTCGGTGGGCGCCGAGGACCGCAAGGTGCAGATCGCCGCTGCCAAGGCCAGGGTCTTGCTAGATAAGCGGCTCGGTGAGGACAGTCCAGGCTGGATCGTCGCCCTATCCCGGGAGAAGTCCGAGTAGGTCCTACTCTGCCACCGCGGGCTTTTTCTTCTGCGGATACGGGGTCTCCTGCCTCGCCAACATCTCGACAAAGCCAGCAATCTTCCTGGCCCGCGTCTCCGCCTTCTTCACCGAGTTGGTGCGGTAGATCAGGGAATAGCGGTTGACCGCGGTCAGCACATCGAACATCGCCTGGGCTTCGGGAACCGCGGCGATGGCGGCAGCGAGGTCCTCGGGGACTTCCGCGTCCGCTTGGCCCACATAGGCAGCTTCCCAACGACCGTCCGCCTTGGCGCTGTCGACGGCGGCCCATCCGGCCGGAGTCATCTTGCCTTCAGTTTCCAAACGGGCAATGTGCCCCACGTTCCGCTTGGACCATGGGCTTTTGGGGCCGCGGCGGGTCATGCGCTGGAAGACGCTTTCGTCGTCGCGCCTTCTGCCTTGGCCGTCGATCCAGCCGAAGCAAAGCGCTTCATCCAAGGCCGCGGCGTAATCGAGTTCCGTCACGTTGCCGCCCTTCTTGTGCAGCACGAGCCACACGCCCGGGCTATCGGCGCCGTTCTTTTCGAGCCAGGACCGCCACTCGGCAGCATCTTTGACGATCAGTTCTTCAAGTTCAACAGCCATGGCCCCATTCTGGTGCCAGCTAGGCTGTGGCGAAAGCCCACTGACTTCACGCCCAACCCTCGCTCACCTATATGGGCCCTTACCCCGACGCTCGCTCACGTATATCGGCCTTTCCGGAAACGCTCGCTCAGATCATCTGAGCGAGGGATCCCGAGTTTGGCCACATACGTGAGCGAGCGTCGCCCGATTCGACGACATAAGTGAGCGAGCGTGCAGGAGTTTGGCTCGACGCAATCCTGGCTGTCTGATTCGTACGGCATGGAACAGCACGGGATGGGGTAGAACTTAACCATGAGTGTTCGTACCCCTGACCCGTACTCCGGCTGGCTTTCCGATGAAGACCTCTTCGAAGCCCGCGGCCGCCTCCCCATGGTTTACGTGGAGGCGGTTCCCGTACGTCTGGATCCGCTCGGATTCGTCAACGAGGTAGGCACCCTTCTGCAAGGCGACGCTGACGGCACCATGGTCCGTTCCTTCGTGTCCGGCCGCGTGCTGTATCGCGAAACTATCCGGGCCGCGCTGTTGCGCCACATGGAAAAGGACCTCGGCCCGCTGGCCTTCCCGCAATTGCCCGTCAGTCCCGTGCCGTTCACGGTGGCCGAGTACTTCCCGGCACCGTCGCAGACCGGCTTCACGGACGACCGCCAACACGCCGTGTCCCTTGTTTACGTCATCCCCGTGACGGGCGAGTGCGAACCTCGCCAGGACGCCCTCGAGCTGACGTGGATGACTCCGCAGGAAATCCTCAGCGACGACGTCCAGCAGGAATTCAGCGGCGGCCGCGGCAATCTGGTGCGCCAGGCTCTGGCCTTCGCCGGCGTCGGACAGTAGCCCGCGCAGTTAGTAGCGGCAGCGCGGGTAATAGCCGCCTCCCCGATTTGCTCGGTGGGGTTTTATAGACTGTTGGGCGGACCCCAAGAGAACCAAAGGACTTCCGATGACTCACAGCCCAGCCGACCAGCAGTACCGTGAAAAGCAGGCTGGGGCCCTGCAAATCGGGGACTACCTGTTCCTCCCTGGTGATGGTCCCGCGGAGCAAATCACCCAGATTGAGCTCGAACACGACGATTTTGGCGTGCCCGCGCTCATCCTGGTGACCACGCTCGACGGCGGGAACGTGCGGATCGCGATCGGGTCCAGCGTTCCGGTGGGCGAAGCGACCGCCATCCCGGACGTCGCCGACACGCCGCTCGCCGAAGTTCCGGCCCCGCTCGGCGAAGAGCCGGCCCTGGAGCCGGATACTAGCGATGCGCCCGACGGCGGTACCTCCGACGGCGGCGGCGCGCCCGCGGAAGCCGTTCCCGTCGTCGTGCCTCCTTTGCCTCCGGTGGCACCGACTGTCAGCCGGCCGGCGGGGCCGGATCCCGCGCAGCTCGCCCTGATCCCCGAACCGACAGACTCTCCCGAGAACATCGTGGGCGCCGCTGGCGAAGCCCACCCCGGCCGGAATGGGGTTGCGGTGCTGAGCGAGCGTCTCGTGAAGGGCATCAATACGAAGTCGGGAAGCTGCCTGCGGGACCTGAGCGACCTGGCCCACGACCTTTTCATCGAGCTGCGGGATCCGGACCGCGCCCTCGCGGTGGCCGATATTCTCAACGTGCTCCCCTACGACGGAAACCGCGACCGGTGGATGTCCGTTGAACGTTCCCTCGCACTTTCCAGCTTCATTTGCCGTGAGCTCGGCCAAACGGAACGCGCGGCAGTCTACGATCAACTCCTGCAAGCCCCGGACACCGTGGAGACAGACCCGTTCAAGGCCCGGATCGCCGCCAAAGTCCGGCAGCGCGGGCTCAACGAACCGAACCTCTACGACAAGGAAATCTTCCGCTCCATCGACAACGGCAACCGCGATGCCGAGCGCGAATGGCGGCTGCTCCGGCTCGAAACCCTGCTGTTCCTCCGCTCGCACGGCGGCTCGAACACCCTGGGCGTGGGGGAACTCGATCACCGGATCGCGAACGAACTCGAGGCCGTGCGGGCGTAGGCGCTATCGGAGGATTTCGCAAGACCTGTCGCGTTCGCGCCAACGGCGGTAGATTCGGGCCATGACGAACAATCTGAGCGTTGTTGTTAATGCCGACGCGCAGCAAGTTTGGACTTCGCTGCGCGAACCGTCGCTCGTGGCTCAATGGCACGGCTGGGAGGCCGACGAACTCGGCGACGAAATCAACCAGATCTACTTCAGCACCGACGTGGTCGAGGGTCCCGACCACACAAGCCTCACTGTGAACGGCGGCGACGTCTTCGAGCTCACCCCGGTCAGCGGAGGCACCGAGGTCCGCGTGACGCGGGCAGCCCTGGACCATGATTCCGAATGGGCCGCGTGGGACGAAGACATCACCCAGGGCTGGCTGACGTTCCTGCACCAGCTCCGATTCGCCCTGGAACGCCATCCGCACGGGCACCGGCGCACGCATTTTGTCTCCCTGCCTGGCGGCAGCGGATCCGGGATCCAGAAACTTGGACTGGCCGACGTCCCGGCACCTGGCGAGGAATACTCGCTCACGCTACCCACGGGCGAGGCCCTCTCCGGCAAGGTCTGGTTCCGGAGCAACCACCAGGTGGGCCTCACCGTCCACAGTTACGCGGAACATGGCGACGGGCTGCTGATTGTGGCTGACCAGCCGGTGATTCCGGAGAAGAGGCCCGACGGCGGCACGATCGTGATCGCTTCGACCTACGACCTGGGCGCGGCCAGCCTGGACTCGATCCGCTCCCACTGGGACAGCTGGAAGGCTGAGAACTACCCCACAGAGGTGCATTCGCACTGACGATTCACGCTCCGGGCTGGCAGACTGTAACGGTGCCAGCCGATTCTTCCGTGCCCCATTCCGGGTCTAACTCCGAGTCCGATCCGTCCACGCTCGCAGCTGCCCAGCAGTCCGCGTTTTCCTTCGAGGTGGGTGCGCGGCTCAGCGAAACGCGCCCGCCGTCGTCGGGCTTCTTGAACGCCGACGGCGGCAGCCGTCACGACGGCGGCCAGCGCGGAGAGTTCCTGGGCCGCACCGGCACCATCACCACCCCGCACGGCCAGATCCAGACGCCCGCGTTCATCGCCGTCGGGACGAAAGCCACTGTCAAAGCCGTTCTGCCCGAATCCATGAAGGAGCTCGGCGCGCAGGCTTTGCTGGCCAACGCCTACCACCTGTATCTGCAGCCAGGGCCGGAGATCCTCGACGCGGCGGGCGGTCTTGGCGCCTTCATGAACTGGGACGGACCCACATTCACGGACTCGGGCGGATTCCAGGTGATGAGCCTCGGCTCGGGGTTCAAGAAGGTCATCGACATGACCTCCGTGGATGCGTCGGGGCCAGACGATGCCGTGGCCCCTGGCAAGGAGCGGCTGGCGCACGTGGATGAGGACGGCGTCTGGTTCAAGTCGCACTTGAACGGGGACAGGCACCGTTTCTCGCCGGAGATCTCCATGCGGGTGCAGCACCAGATCGGCGCAGACATTATGTTCGCCTTCGACGAGCTGACCACCCTGCAGAATTCCCGCGGCTACCAGGAGGAATCCCTGGAGCGCACACGTCGTTGGGCCGAGCGCTGCGTGGTGGAGCATGAGAGGCTGACGGCGGAGCGGGTGGGCAAGCCCTACCAAGCCCTGTTCGGCGTCATCCAGGGGGCGCAATACGAGGACCTCCGCCGCAAGGCCTGCCGGGATCTTGGTGGGATGCCCTTTGACGGTTTCGGCATCGGCGGTGCACTGGAGAAGGAGAACCTCGGCACCATTGTGCGTTGGTGCAACGAGGAACTTCCCGAGAACAAGCCCGCCACCTCCTGGGCATCTCCGAGCCGGACGATATCTTCACGTCCATCGAAAACGGTGCCGACACCTTCGATTGCGTCTCCCCCACCCGCGTGGCCCGCAACTCGGCGTTTTATACTCCGTCCGGTCGGTTCAACCTTTCCGGGGCCCGCTACAAATCGGATTTCGGACCCTTGCAGGACGGTTGCGATTGCTACACCTGCGCCAACTATTCGCGCGCGTATATCCACCACCTGTACAAGGCCCATGAACTGCTCTCGCACACGCTCATCTCCATCCACAACGAGCGCTTCGTGGTGAAGATGGTGGACGACGCCCGCTTGGCCATCGAATCCGGGGACTTCTTCGAGTTCAAGGCCGAGACGTTGGGGCGGTACTACTCATAGGGTCCCGGTCGCTTCCCGGGCAGGCGACCTGCCGTCGTCGTCGAGATCGCGCCAAGGGCGCCTCAGGGCCGGTCCGCCGTCGTCACGCCGATCACCAAGAGCACCACATTGAGCACGACGGCGGGCGTCACCAAAACCTCCGGCGCGTTGAACAGCATGCCCAAGGCCAAAGGCGCCAGGGCGAAGAGGCACAGCACGTAGCCCCGGATCCTGGTTCCAAGCATGGCGGGTCCGCTCCGCCCAAGCTGCATCAGGTACACGAGCTTGGTCAGGTCTTCCTGCTGGCGGAAGGCTCGTCGCAGCATCCCCGCGCCCAAACCGCCTCCCGCCGCCGCACCCAGGACGAGGAGCTCCACCCGGAAGCCGCCCGCCAGCACGAAAAATCCGGCAGCCGCCGTCGTCCACAAACCCATCAGCATGACCGGCAGCGCGACGTGGACCCAGCGCGAAGCTGTCCTCGAAATCGGGAGGAGGGCGTCGAGGCTGGGGGCCATGCGCAATTGCCAAAGGGCCCTGCCGCCGCTGTGGACGAGAAGATCGCCGCGGCAAGCAGCACCGGAAGCAGGATGACGGGTGAATCGAACGTCCGGACCAGCCGGTCAAGGGAACGACGGCGAGACCCAGGCCCCAGCGCCACAGCCGGCCGGGTTGCCGGGCGAGCACAGTTGCCTCCGCGTGGAAGAGCGCGCCTGCTGCGGTGCTGGGCGTGCCGGGGAGCTTGACCCGGCTCCGTTTGCCGCCGCTGGAAAGCGAGGCACTGAGTTCCCCGGTGTCCATGAGCGTCAGTGCAGCCTGAACATGTCCCCTCGCGGACCCGGCTTTGAGCAGCGATGTCGTGCGGACGCTGGAAAGCTTGTTCCGCATCCCGAGCGCCGCCGCAACCAAAGCGACAGCAGGGGCGACGGCGAAGATCCAGTTCCCCTGCAGCGTCCCGAACAGCATCGCGCCGAGTGCGGCCGAAGCAGCCGCCAACAGCCAGTTCATCGGCCTACCTTGCCCGGCCGCCGCCCCTGAACGCGTCTGGGCGAACGCGGCCAGCGCGAGAATAGCGGCACCTGTCAATGCCCCTGCCAGGACCCGTCCGGCAAACACCATCGCGTTCGAACGGCTGATGACTGCTACCGGAATGGTGGCGAGGGCTCCGACGACGGCGGCAGCCGAGACTGCGCGACGCAATCCTCGGGCTAGAAGCGGCTCGCGGTCGATAGCCAGCGAGTACCACCAGTGCCGCTGATTCGCCGTGATGGCGAGTGGCCGAGCCTGCCCGCCACCCAATAGGCCGCGAGGCCCAAGAGCCCGAACCCAACCACCAGGCCGTATTCAACGGGGACCACGCCGTAGCCGACCGAAATCAGGTGGCCGCCGAAGCCATGCTCCGCTGCGGCAGTGAGCCCGTTGAGGAGGCCAATCGCGTAAATCAGGCCGACGCCGAACGTCAGGAACTGGATGTACAGTTCGTTGAGCCTGGAAAGCAAGGACTGGCCCCGCGGGCGAATCACCTTTCGAGTGGCACGCTCCGGGTCGAAATCCACGAACTCCGGCTGCGCTACGGCAGCAGTGGACATGCTCACCGGCGAATCCTTGCCACAGCCTCGTCCGTACTAACCACGCGCGCACCGCCGTCGTCGACTATTACCGCCCGGGTGCACGCCGCTTGGGCGACGTCCGCATCGTGCGTGACCATGACGACGGCGGCACTCTTCCTGGCAGTCCGGGCGATCCGCTGCGCAAGCAGGCCGCGCATGCGGGTATCGAGCCGCTGCTCCGGTTCGTCCAGGACAAGCAGTTCGAAGGGCCGGATGAATGCCGAGGCGAGGAGGAGTTTGCGGCGCTGTCCGGAGGAAAGCTGATCGGGAAAGGCATCGGCGGCGGTTTGAAGCTCGAAGAAGCCGATCTCTTCCTCCACAGCCCCGTCGGGGTTGGCGAGGCCATGCCCACGGGCCACGAAGGAAAGGTGCTCACGGACCGTGAGTGAATCGAAGTAGGCATCCTCATCCAGCAGCACCGAGACCTTGCTGCGGAAGAGGGCCGAGCGGTCGTCCGGCATCAAGCCAAGAACGTGAGCATCGCCCTCAATGGCGGCCTGGGCGCCAATCATCGTGCGCAGCAGGGTGGACTTGCCGGCACCGTTTTCGCCACCATCCCGAGCACTTGCCCGGAGAAAACCTCGACGTCGAGCGGCCCGCACACAGCATGCTCGCCATAGCCTGCAACAAGATTCTCGGCCGTCAGAACGGCGCTTCCCAGCTTCATCCTCTGAAACTACCGGACTTCCCTGCGGTTCCCCTGAGCCGACGGCCGGACGCCCGCTCACATATATCGCGTCCCGGCCCGACGCCCGCTCACATAAATGCCGTCCCGGCCCGACGCTCGCTCACATAAATCGCGTCCCGGCCGGACGCCCGCTCACATAAATGCCATCCCGGATTTCCTGCTCAGGCCCAGTAGCTGGGCTCGCGCTTCTTGATCCAGCCAATGACCAAGGACGTCACCGGCACGAGGATGTACTGGACGCCGACCTTGTACACGAAGCCAACCAGCACGTAGTTGACGAAGCTTCCGAAGTCCGTAATGCCAATGACCGACGCCGCGATGCTGCAGAAGATAAGCGTGTCCACGAATTCGCCGACCCCGGACGAGCCCATGAGCCGGGCCCAGAGAGTTCTCTCACCCGAACGGGCTTTCATCTTCACCAGGATCAGGGAGTTGATTGTCTGGCCGGCCAGGAATGCGAGAAGGGAAGCAAGGACGATCTGGGGAACCGGCCCAGTGCGCCTTCGATGGCGGCCTGCTTGGCGTTGCCATAGTCGTCATTGAAACCCGGCAGCGCGATGATGATCCAGTAGCAGAGCGATGCGAATGCTGACAGCGCGAACGAGGTGATGATCGCTTTGCGGGCAACCTTGAATCCATAGATCTCGCTCATGACATCGCCAAGAATGTAGGCAAGCGGGAAGAGGAAGAATCCGCCATCGGTGATGATCGGACCGAAGACGACGCCTTTGGCAGCGCCGATATTGGACAGGATCAGCACGACGGCCATGCATGCCAGCATGATGCCAAAGTACGGGGAGCCTATCGACGCGAAGCGCGGCGCGGGTTTACTGAGGGTCTGGGATTCTGGTGCTGACGTCATAGCTTGTCCGTTCATAGTGGTTCGCGCAGGCGGCTGGAGTAAGCACGGCGCCCGCTGTATTAGCACTGGTGGTGGACCCGCCTGCAAAACCGCGGAGCCTCCCCCATTCTCGCATCGGGGAATCGAGAATTGTCAGGCAAACTCGCCACCGCCGACGACGCGTGTCACCCCAGGTGAGCGAGCGTCCGGCCCAAACCCGACATAGGTGAGCGAGGGTCCGGCCCAAACCCAACATAAGCGAGCGAGCGTCCGGCCCAAACCCAACATAAGCGAGCGAGCGTCGGGGTCGCCCGGACCCGTTCGATCCCCTCTGGCGGGCGGCGCGGGGTACGGCAAGCTTGGTCGAAGACCAGCAGAGCGGCGGGATACGGAACGGAGCGAGGGACGCACATGGCAGGGAACTTTGACACGGTGGACGACTACATCGCGGCGCAACCCGGCGAGGTGCAACCCATCCTTCACGAGGTCCGACGGCGGGCCTGGCAGCAGTGCCCGGAGCCGCGGACAGGATCAGTTACGGGATCCCCACCATCACGCTCGACGGCCACTACGTCGTGTATTTCGCGGCGTGGAAGCACCACATTTCCGTCTATCCAGTGCCCGACGGCGGCGAGGACTTCGAGCGCGAAATCGCCCCGTTCCGGGCGGCCAAGGGGACGTTGAAATTCCCCTCGGGAAGCCTATGCCGTACGAGATCATCGAAGAGGTGGCGACGCTGCTGTCTGAGCGCGAGAGGCGACGGGGCGGGTACTGACAATCGGCCTGGGCAGGGGTACGGTACAGCCATGCGCCGCGATGAGCTCGAGCACGCCATCCGGGCCGCCACGGATATCATCCACGGCGACCGGGTAATCGTGATCGGCAGCCAGTCAATTCTGGGATCGTTCACGGAGGACCAATTACCTGCCACGATCACTATGTCGGATGCCGTCGACATCGCGCCGTTTTCCGACGACGACGCCGGCACGCTCGCGGACAGCATCGATTCTGCCCTTGGCGAGTGGTCGCCTTTCCACAAGGAGTTCGGGTTCTATGTCCAGGCGGCCGAAAGGGAGACCGCGGTGCTCCCCGACGACTGGGAGTACCGCCTGGTCGGCGTGCGCAATGAGCGGACCCGAAACAGCACCGGGCTTTGCCTGGACCCTTACGATCTCTGCGCGGCGAAGCTCATTGCTGCACGCCCCAAAGACCACGCGTTCGTTCTTGCACTCATCGAGTCATCCCTCATCGAGCGCGTCCGGCTCGTGGACAGAATCAGGCTGATAGACCCATCCGAGCCTCGACGGGATGCGGCTTTGTCTTGGGCCATGTCCGTTTGACCCGGCCCGGCCGGCCCGAACCCGTCCGAAACCGAAGGAGCTAGGTAATGACCAAGGTAGTGGCGTTCATGTCGATGTCCCTCGACGGCTACGTGGCGGATCTCGAGGACGGCGTTGACGAGGTCTTCGACTGGTACTTCGCCGGCGACGTCGACGTCCCTACCTTCAACCCGGGCTTCACGTTCCATGTTTCCGAAGCGAGCGCTGAACACCTACGGGCTTTGATGGGCGAGGTAGGCGCGATGCTCACCGGGAGACGCACCTCCGACCGCGCCGACGCTTGGGCGGCCAGCACCCGTTCGGCGTGCCTGCGTATGTGGTGACGCATCAGATGCCGGAGGGGTGGCCCCGCCCCGACACGGCGGTGCATTTCGTCACCGACGGCCTGGAAAGCGCCGTCGCGCAGGCAAAGGCCGCTGCCGGCGACAAGATCGTCGGCATGCACGGGCCGGACACCATTCGGCAGTGCCTCGATGCCGGCCTGCTGGACGAAATCCGCGTCGATCTGGTTCCGCTGCTGCTCGGATCCGGTATCCGGATGTTCGACCGCGTTGGGAACGCGCCGCTCACTTTGGCAACCCGACCGTCGTCGAGGGTGTGGGTGTCACGCACTTGAGCTACCCGGTCCTCAAGGAGTAGACCCCAAACGTGCCGCACGAAACTACCCCGAGTGCGCCTCCAGGAACGCGTACACCTCAGTCTCGTCGACGCCGGGGAACGCGCCCGGCGGCATGGCGGCCAGCAGGTGCGAGTGGGCGCGGGCGGACGGCCAGGCGTTGCCTGCCCAGGATGAAGCCAACGACGCCGGCGGGCGCTTGCAGCAGTTCGGGTCCGGACACGTCGAGGTAGCCCGCGCCGTCGTCTCCCTCCCGCGGAACCACTTCACGTGCTGGTACGGCACGCCGATGCTGAGCGAGAACTCGCCAGCCGCGGAACGCTCCGTGCGTGCCGTGCACCAGTAGGTGCCGGAGACGGTATCGGTGTACTGGCTGTAGGCGCTGAACTTGTCCGGAACGTCGAACACGGCACGCGAAGTCCAGGCTTTGCACGCCGGTTGGCCCTCAATGGCGCCGGTATGGTCCTGGGGGAAGGCCACGCCGTCGTTCTCGTAGGCCTTGTAGATGATGCCGCTCTGGTGTGTCTTCTGGAAGTGGGTGGTGATGCCCAGGTGTTTCGTCGCGAGGTTGGTGAAGCGGTGTGCAGCGGTTTCGTAGGAGACGGCGAATGCGTCGCGGATGTCCTCCACCGCGATCTCCTTGGCGGCCTTCGCCTTCTGCAGGAACTCCAGGGTGGCGTTCTCGGGCAGGAGGAGAGCCGCGGCGAAGTAGTTCGTCGCGACCCGCTGGGCCAGGAAGTCGCCGTAGTTCTTGGGTGTCTCGTGGCCCAGGACGTAGTGTCCCAGGGCCTGCAGGAGGACCGAGCGGGGATCGTGGTCCTGCCGTTGGCTCTGCGTGAGATAAATTCGGTGATTCTTTAGATCGGTCACTGAACGGGTGGAATGGGGCAGGTCGCCCACGTGGTGGAGCGTGAATCCGAGGTGGTCCGCGATGTCCGCAATGACGTGCTGGCTCAAGGGCCCGGTCGTGTATCCAACGCCTTTGAGGACCTTCTGCGCCTCGGCCTCGTACTCCGGAAAATAGTTGCCGCGCTCGCGCATCATGGCACGCAGTTCGCCGTTCGCCCGGCGAGCCTCTTCCGGCGTCGCGACCTGCTCGTTGAGCTTGCGTTCAAGCTCCTGCAGGAGGCCCACTTGCGACTCGAGAACATCGAGTGGAAGCCGCGAGCTGACACGGATTTTCGGCAGGTTCAACGACTCGTACAGGGGCCCGCGCTGGTACCGTTCGAGCTCGATTTCCAGGCCGCCCGGCGGCTGGGCGGCTCCGCTCCGAGCAGCTGTTCGATGCCGACATTCAGTGCCGCCGCGAGCTGCTTCAGCAGGCCAAGTTTGGGCTCGCGCTTGCCGTTCTCAATGAGGCTCAGCTGGCTCGGGGCGGTCCCGACGGCGGCACTCACGTCGTCGAGGGTCAGTCCGGCCTGCTTGCGCAGATACCGCACGCGGCGGCCCAGGCTGATGACGTCCAGTTCGGCGGTGGAAGCGGACGACGACGGCGGCGGTACTTCGCGGTTCCAGCTCACAGGTGGCATTTCTTGAGGATACGCGAAGAAGTGCATTTCTTTCCATGGTTTTTATCTAGAAAGCCTCTTGGAAGTGCTGAAAAGTAATAACCACGAAGTCCCGGTCGATCTGAAATGCAAAGGCGCAGCGAAGATCGGCCGGGGCGACATACACAGCAAAACGCCAAAGTAGCGTCAAAGGAGACAGAACAATGACCGCAGCATTTGAACCAGGGCAGCCCACCTCCGCTCAGCAGCAGGCCGCCGCACTGGAGCTCGAATGGGCTGCCAACCCGCGTTGGGAAGGCGTCACCCGCGATTACTCGGCCACCGACGTCGTCCGCCTCCGCGGCCGCGTCTCCGAAGAACACACCCTGGCCAGGCGCGGCTCCGAGAAGCTGTGGAAGCAGCTCACGGAAGAGGCTAAGACCGGCGGATACACCAACGCCCTCGGTGCGCTGACCGGCAACCAGGCGGTGCAGCAGGTCAAGGCCGGGCTGCGGGCCATCTACCTTTCCGGATGGCAGGTCGCGGCCGACGCCAACAACTCCGGCCACACCTACCCGGACCAGTCGCTGTACCCGGCGAACTCGGTCCCCACCGTCGTCCGCCGCATCAACAACGCCCTGCTCCGCGCCGACCAGATCGAATTCTCCGAAGGCATCCAGACCGTCGAAGACTGGCTGGTCCCGATCGTCGCCGACGCCGAAGCCGGTTTCGGCGGCCCGCTGAACGCCTACGAGCTCATGAAATCCATGATCCAGGCCGGCGCCGCAGGCGTGCACTGGGAAGACCAGCTCGCATCCGAAAAGAAATGCGGCCACCTCGGCGGCAAGGTGCTCATCCCCACCCAGCAGCACGTCCGGACCCTGAACGCCGCCCGCCTCGCGGCCGACGTCGCCGGCACCCCGTCGGTGATCATCGCCCGTACCGACGCCGAGGCAGCCACCCTGATCACCTCCGACGTCGACGAGCGCGACCAGGAATTCATCCTCCGCGAAGGGGGACAGCCGGTCCGTACCGCCGAGGGCTTCTACAAGGTCCGCAACGGCATCGAACCCTGCATCGCCCGCGCCAAGGCCTACGCCCCCTATTCGGACCTCATCTGGATGGAAACGGGCACCCCGGACCTCGAACTCGCCCGCAAGTTCGCCGAGTCCGTCAAGGCCGACTTCCCGGACCAGATGCTCTCCTACAACTGCTCCCCGTCGTTCAACTGGCGCAAGCACCTGGACGACGCAACCATCGCGAAGTTCCAGCGCGAACTCGGCGCCATGGGCTTCACCTTCCAGTTCATCACCCTGGCCGGCTTCCACGCCCTGAACTACTCGATGTTCGACCTCGCCCACGGCTACGCCCGCGAAGGCATGAGCGCCTACGTCGAACTCCAGGAAAAGGAATTCGCCTCCGAGTCCCGCGGCTACACCGCAACCAAGCACCAGCGCGAAGTCGGCACCGGCTACTTCGACGACATCGCTACCGCGCTCAACCCGAACGCATCCACCCTGGCCCTGGTGGGATCCACCGAAGAAGGCCAGTTCCACTAACCTCCCGACGGCGGGCCGCTGCCCCAGCGGTGCGGCCGACAAAGGCAATCCTCCGCGTGCTATTCCCCATCCCCGTCCTGTGGCCTCGCAAAGCTCGGCCGAGGACGGGACAGGGCCCCTTTTACGCACGCTTCCGGATCACCTTCGCCGACCTTGCGGCGCTTGGCGACTGGCGCACGAGGCCGAAGAGTCCGGTATTGCGGCAGCCTGCGTAAAAGGGGCCCGTTTCCGGGTCCGTCCTCGCTCAGCGAGGTCGGACCCGGAAACGGGGAATAGCAGGCAGAGCAATGCCGGTCCGAAGGCCGGAGCCAGCCACGCACCGTATCGAACCCAGCTAGGCCCGCCGTCGAACATTGCTTCTCTGAGGAGAGATTGAGATGAACAGCTTCACCGACAATTACACGATCAACGGCATCACGCTGACCGCCCAGCCCATTCACCGGCAGAACGAGGTTCTTACGCCGGACGCCCTGGAATTCGTGGCAGCCCTGCACCGCGCGACGGCGGAGCGCCGCCAGGAGCTGATGCAGGCAAGGCACGCCCGCCGCGGCCAGATCGCGAGCGGACAGGATCCGCGGTTCCTCCCGGAGACGGCGGGCATCCGGAATGATCCGAACTGGCGGGTCGCTCCCCGGCACCGGGCTTGGAAGACCGACGCGTGGAGATCACCGGGCCGGTTGACCGGAAGATGACCATCAACGCGCTGAACTCCGGCGCCAAGGTGTGGCTGGCCGACATGGAAGACTCCTCCACCCCCACGTGGCGCAACGTCATCCAGGGCCAGCTGAACCTCACCGATGCCCTGGAACGCCGCATCGACTTCACCTCACCGGAGGGCAAGGAATACAAGCTCCGTGCCGCCGAAGAACTGCCCACCATCGTGGTGCGGCCCCGCGGCTGGCACCTGCCGGAGAAGCACATGCTCATCGACGGGAAGCCCGTTGCCGGTGGCGTGGTCGATTTCGGCCTGTTCTTCTTCCACAACGCCCGCCGCCTGCTGGCACAGGGCAAGGCCCGTACTTCTACCTGCCCAAGATCGAGAACCACCTCGAGGCCCGGCTCTGGAACGACATCTTCATCCTGGCCCAGGACCTGCTCGGCATCCCGCAGGGCACCATCCGCGCCACCGTGCTGATCGAAACCATCACCGCGGCGTTCGAAATGGAGGAGATCCTGTACGAGCTGCGCGATCACGCCTCGGGCCTGAACGCCGGCCGCTGGGACTACATCTTCTCCGTGATCAAGAACTTCCGCACCCGCGGGCCCCGCTTCGTGCTCCCGGACCGCGCCCAGGTCTCCATGACCCAGCCGTTCATGCGCTCCTACACCGAGCAACTGGTCCGGGCGTGCCACCGCGCGGCGCCATGGCGATCGGCGGCATGGCCGCAGCCGTTCCCAACCGCAAGGACGAGGCCGCCAACACGGCAGCGTTCGAGAAGGTCCGCGCGGACAAGACCCGCGAAGCCGGCGACGGCTTCGACGGCTCCTGGGTGGCCCACCCGGACCTGGTTCCGGTGTGCCGCGAAGTGTTCGACGGCGTACTCGGCGAGCGTCCGAACCAACTGGACCGCTCACGCGAGGACGTCACCCCGACGACCGCGCCCTGATCGATGTCGCCTCCACCACGGGCACCATCACCGAGACCGGCATCCGGAACAACATCGAGGTGGGCATCCGCTACATCGAGTCCTGGCTGCGCGGCAACGGCGCCGTGGCCATCCACAACCTCATGGAGGACGCAGCCACGGCGGAGATCTCTCGTTCACAGCTCTGGCAGTGGATCTACTCGCACGCCATCACCGACACCGGCGAAGTCATCACCCGCGAATGGATCAACGACCTCCTGGACGAAGAGTTCGCCCGCCTGGAACGCTTCGACGACGACCGCTTCAACGATGCCCGCAGCATCTTCGACGAAGTCACCCTGGCCGAGGAGTTCCCCACCTTCCTAACCATCCGGCCTACGCCCGCTACCTCACGGAAGCCCGCGAGGAAGCCACCAAGGAAGAACTCGTGGCCGCTTGAACCCGTAGATAAAGCCCCCGCCGCTGGGCTGCCTGCACTCTTCGCAACAAGTGACCCCGATGGCCGGGGAGGCAGCCCAGCGACGGAACCCCTTCATCAACACGTGCGAACTGGCAGCAGATGACTTTGCCGCTTGGGAACGGTCATCTGCTGCCAGTTCGCGCGGGGTTAAGGGACGACGGCGGCGCGCACTTAGCGCTGCCGGGCCACCCAGCGCACCGAGAGGGTGGTGCAGATGCAGAATGCGGCGACCGATCCGAGGATCACCAGGAGCGGCACGGTCCAACTGCCGGAGATGCCGTGCACGTAGCCGATGACGGTCGGAGCCAAGGCCGCGAAGCAGTAGCCGACCCCCTGCACGACGGCGGACATCTTGCCTGCCGAAGCTTGGTCGCGCGCGAACTTGATGATGGCGATGAAGATGACCGTGATGCCGCCGCCCTGCGCTACTCCACCGAGGGACGACCATAGCCACCACCAGCCCGGGGCCAGCAACAAGCCCAAGGGCACCGTGAGCCACAAGGCACCCAAGGTGGCCGCCACCGCCGTCGTACTGGCGAAACGGGCGAGCAGCGGCACGCCGAGCCCACCGACTATCGCGAAAATCTGGAAGAGCGATGATCCCGCGCCGGCTTGTGCTGTGCCCATGCCCAGCTCGTCGGCCAGGAAGCTCGGGAGCCATGCGGTCACGCCGTAGTACGAGAATGCCTGGCCGGCGAAGCCCAGCGTCAGGCCCGCCGTCAGCCAGCCAACCCCGGAGGCGCCCCCGCTCGTGAACCGCCGGCGGCGGGCACAGCAGCGGGAACGAAAGCTTGCCGGGCGCCGACTGTGGGAATCCAGAACAGGATGGCCGCGAGGGCCAGCAGGGCACTCGCGGCGAGGGCAAGACGCCATCCCACGAGTTCCGCGAGCGGGCCGTGGCCACCGAAGTCAGGAAGGACCCGATGTTCAGCGCTGCTGTGTAGACACCCATGGCGGTTGCCTGGCGTCGCGGTGCGAAGTCCCGGCGGATGATGAGCGGCACGGCGATGTTGCCGATCGTGATGGCGAGGCCGATAAGGACCGTACCCACCATGACCGGAACACCGCCGCCGCTGGAGCGGATCACGACGCCGGCCAGCACACCCACAAGAGTGAGCATCACAGCGAATTCGGCGCCGAGCCTGCGTCCGGCCATAGAGGCCAGCGGGGCGGCGAGCGAGAAGCAAAGCACGGGAATGCCCGTCAGCAACCCGAGTTCCACGGGGAAAATCCAAGATCCCGTTTGAGGGAATCCACCACCGGCGCCACCGCGACGAAGGGTCCCCGCATGTTGAGGGCGATGAGGCCTATGCACGCAAGGATCAGCCAACCTCGGGGGACCTTGGCGAGGAATGGACCGGTCATGGGGCGCACTGCAAGGCGGGGAAAGTAGGCATCACCTTCATTGCTATCACGCCTCCACGGCGCGAACTGGCAGGCGATGACCCAAAATCCGCGGCAAGGGTCATTTGCTGCCAGTTCGCGCGGGGGTTAAAAGCCCGTCAGCCGGTTGCTTGGAGCGTGGCTTCAATCACTGCCGGAGACAAAACGTGCTGGGTAACCATCTGGCTCGCACCGAGGATCGCGGCCTGGTCGCCCGCCATCGAGATGCCGATGCGCAGGTGCGAGGTGGCCAAGGGAAGGGAACGCCGGTAGACAACTTCGCGGATCCCGGCCACGAGGTGCTCACCGGCCTCCCCCATGCTGCCGCCAATCACGATCATGGAGGGTTGAGCAGATTGACCACTGTTGCCAGGACATCGCCAACGTCGCGTCCGGCCTGCCGGAGTGCCTGGATGGCTTGGAGGTTTCCCTCGGCCACGAGCCGCAGCACGTCCCCGCCGTTGCTGGCCGGGAGTCCTTGGGCGTGCAGCTGGCGGGCGACGGCGGGTCCCGAGGCGAGTGCCTCAAGGCAGCCGTAGTTCCCGCAACGGCAGAGCACGTCGTCGCCGCGGGGAACCCGGACGTGGCCGAGGTCCCGGCCGTGCCGTTGGCGCCGCGCTGCAGCTCGCCGCTGCTGATAATGCCCGCGCCGATGCCCGTGGCGATCTTGATGAAGAGCAAATTGTCGTGGTCCGGCCAATACGCTGTGCGTTCGCCCAGTGCCATGATGTTGACGTCGTTGTCCACGAGGACCGGAACCGGCAGCGAGCGCTGCATGTAACGGACCACGTCGAATCCGTCCCAGCCGGGCATGATCGGCGGTTTGATCGGCCTGCCGGTGTCGTGTTCCACCGGACCGGGCAACCCGATGCCGATCCCGGCGAGGTCGTCAAGGCTGCGGCCGGCTTCGGTGAGAAGCTCCCGTCCTTCCGCCACCACCCTGCCGAGCACCACCTCGGGACCGTCTGCGACTTCCTGCGCGAGGCGGCGCTCGGCCAGGACTGTTCCACCGAGATCGGTGACCGCAACGATTACGTGCGTCGCTCCGACGTCGACCGCCAAGACAACGCGGGCCGCAGGGTTGAAGGCAAAGCGCGACGGCGGCCTGCCGCCACTGGAGCTTGCCTCGCCGGCGGGACCCACGAGTCCGGAGTTCATGAGGGCGTCGATGCGCGAGGCGACGGTGGAACGGGCCAGCCCGGTGGTGATGGCGAGTTCGGCGCGGGTCCGTGCCTGGCCGTCGCGAAGAAGCTGAAACAGGTCTCCTGCACGCGAAAGGCTCCCGGCGTCCTGTACGGAGCCGTCCTTGCCCGGGCTTTATCGGGTGCTGAAGTCATGCATCAGTGATAGCACGATTGCTTATGGCTGTCACGCAGCAAAAAGATTGTCGAATGATTTTCAACTTTTGCTTGCTCATCGACAAAAGTCGTCGTAGGTTGTTTGTGAGAAGGGTCACGTAGCCCACAAAGCCACGCTGAAACTCAGAGACTCCGTTTACGAAGAGGTAACTGATCTTGTCCAGCCACTCACAGGCAACACCGTTGGGATCACCAGGCCCCCTCGGCGTCGGCATCCTTGGCGCCGGCCCGGTCACCCAAGCAATCCACCTTCCTTCCCTGGCCCGGCTCCGGAACATCCTGGAAGTCCGCCACATCATGGACGTCGACTCCGCGGTTGCCGAATCGGTCGCAGCACGCGTCGGCGCCAAACACAGCACCAGCATTGACGCACTCCTGGGCGATCCCGACGTCGACATCGTCGCCATCTGCAGCCCCACCAGTTCCACGCGGACCAAGTGATCGCCGCGTGCCGCGCGGGAAAGAAGGCCGTCCTCTGCGAAAAGCCCTTCGCCATGAGCGGCGAGGAGGCTGCCCGGATTTCGGCGGTCAGCGCGGAAACCGGCGTGCCGATCATCGTGGGCGCCATGCACACCTTCGATCCGGGCTGGCTCGCAGCCGAAGCCAACTGGGGCGATCTCCCCGAGAACGTCCACACCATCCGTTCTTCCATCGTTCTCCCGCCCAATGCCCGGTTCGAAGATTTCGCCACCGAAATCATTACCCGGCCAGCCAGCGGCAACCCTGACTACAGCGATATCGAGGTCATCAAGAACTTCCTGCGGGGCGGCATCATGGGCCTCGCCATCCACGACCTTCCGCTCGTCCGCCGCTTCACGCCGGATTTCGAAGACCTCGAGGTGCTGCAGGCGCGCCACGTGCGCCCCTTCGGTTACGTGATTTCGCTTCGTTCTGGAAAACCGGGCGCAGGTGACCGGATCATCGAACTCAGGGCAGCCATGAACAAAACCTGGAAGCCGGAATGGGTCTTCGAAGCGATCTCGGACGACGCAGCCCTTCGCGTGGACTTCACTCCTTCCTATGTACAGGCGGGTTCCGCGGCCGCAATTATCACCCGCGGAACCACAAGGACCACCTACGGACCGTTCGAGCACAACGGCTACGAGGGCGAATGGCGCGAACTCGCCCAACTGGCACTCGGAACCAAGCAACCACCGTCGGCCGAAAGCCTCATCAATGACCTCACCTTCGCGATAGCCATTGCCGACGCCACGGTGGACCTCGCGGCGGCGGAGCACGCAAACAGCCATGCAGGAGCCCGCTCATGAGCACCCAGTACACGGTCACTGCAACCCCGCAGGCGGAAGAGAGCGGCTCCGTAGCACTCGCGGTGGCTTCTCTTCCAGCGAGCTTCGGCCCGGTAGCAGCCGGGGAGGCCGCACGGATTTCCGCCATCGACGGCGCCGCGGGCTGGACCACCGAGGCCATCAAGGCGATCGACGGCGGAGTGTCGGGCATCGTCGTCGTCAACCCGGTCCCGGAAAACACCGCCGCCCTGCTCGACGCCGCTGAAGCGTCCGGCGTCGCGGTGGTCCTGGACCAGCGCTGGGCATCCAGCCCGGGTCTCGCCGGAGCCGAAGACGCCGTCCGCACGGTAGCCGGCCGCGCCGCCATGCTGGACACCGTCGCGACGGCCGCGGCAGGAACGGATCCGGAACGGCTGCTCACCGAGCACCTCGCCGCCGTCGTACGCGTCACAGGGCAACTGGACGCGCTTCGCCTCTTGCGCCGCGGCGCGCACGGCTACGCGGTTTCCGGGCGGCTCGCCAACGGAGCTCCGGTTTCGCTCCAAGGCGTGCTGAGCAACTCCCGGGCCGCCGGCGTCGACTTCCGCCTGTACACCGACGCCGGCGGTGTCAGCATTGCGGTCCCGGAACCGCTTGCCGCCTGGCCGGCAGAAGTCCGCGCTACCGGGCAACAGGGGAAATCCTCCTGCCAACGCTTTACGAATCCGCCCACCGCACCACCTGGCGCCGGCTCAAGGAACACCTCGACGCCGGTACTCTCCCCTCCGATCTGGCTGGCTTTGCGCGGCTGACGGAATCCATCGCGCACCTCTCCTGAACCTGTACCTCTCCTTAAACACGCAACCAGCACCATCGAGCGCAACAGAGCACCAAGCAATCATTAGCCTTCTCGACGACGAGCCGGACCGCACCAAACGCGAAGACCACGCAGCGGTCCCGAAAGGAATCATCATGAATGTTCAGTCCGAAGCCAGCCGCAATTTCTCCCGCAGGGGTTTCCTCGGCCTCACGGCGGCAGCAGCGGCTGTCCCCCTGCTCGCAGCCTGCGGAGGCGGCTCCAGCTCAAGCTCCAGCGCCGGTGGCGCGATCAAGTTCTGGGACATGCCATGGGGCACCCCGGCCTACAATGACGCCGCCAAGAAGATTGCAGAGAGCTACGTACCCACAGGCAGCAACGGCAAGGCCAGCTACCAGATCATCCAGTGGAACAACTTCTATCAGACCTTCTCCTCGGCCATCGCGTCCAAGACCGGGCCTGCGGTATCCACCGGTGGCGGTTTCCAGGCCTTCCAGTTCGAGCAGCAGGGCCAGATCGCCTACGCAGACAAGGTCATCGAGGCGCTCAAGAAGAACGGTCAGTTCGACGACTTCCTGCCGGGCGTGCTGGAGCCCTTCAAGACGGACAAGGGCTACGTCGCCGTTCCGTGGCAGCTGGACATGCGCCCGCTGTGGTACCGCAAGTCCCTCTTCGACCAGGCCGGCGTGGCGGTTCCGACCGACTGGCCCAGCCTGCTCGAGGCAGGCAAGAAGCTCAAGTCCATCGGTGCGGTCGGCTTCGCTACGGGTTCCGGCGCGGGCAACAACATCGGCAACCACTTGATGATCATGATGATGATCAACAACGGCGGTGGCGTCTTCACCAAGGACGGCCAGCTGGACGTCATGAACGACCGCAACGTCGAAGCCATTGAATTCCTGCTCGAGCTGGTCTCCAACGGCGTCGTCGACCCCGCGGCGGTCAGCTACACCACGGACAACCTCGATGCGCAGTGGAAGAGCAAGAAGGCTGCCTTCGGCATGTATGTGCTGGGCCTGCCGCAGCGCGTGGGCGACACCTCCGGAGACCTCCTGGTGGCAAGCCCGATGGCCGGTCCGCACGGCGACAAAGCAGCGTTGGTGTTCCCGAACAACATCATGATGTACAAGAACACCCCCTCCCAGGAGTCTTCCGAGGCCTTCCTGACCTACTACCTGGGCCAGGTCAAGGAGCTGTGGCGCCAGAAGCTGATGAACGGACTGCCGGTCTTCAAGTCCATCACTGAACTTCCCGAGTTTTCCGGCGATCCCAACAACGTCAAGATCGTCAAGGAATACCAGCCCATCGCGAAGACCTTCGCCGCGCAAGGCACCTCTCTCAACGCCAACCTCGCTGTCCTGGACGGCGGCCAGGCACTCAACCAGTTCACCCAGACCATCCTGACCGGAAAGACCGACGCCAAGACTGCACTCACGGCCTTCAAGACCGGCCTCGAATCCGTCATCAAGAAGTAAAGCCGTCGCCATGTCAACCACCACAACACAGTCCGGCCTCGCCCGGGCCCGTCGGGGACTCGCTCCCGGCGGGTCTGGCGGCGGGTCCGTAAACCGCAAGAGCAAACTGTCGGGGCAGACCAAGCGGACGTTCTTCTGGCTCCTGTTGCCCTCGATCGTCCTGCTCATCCTGATCAACGGCTACCCGCTGATCTACGCCGGCGTGCAGGCAACCCACGACGGCTCCCTCATCGACACCGGCAACTTCGTCGGCGTCGACAACTTCGCCACCGTCCTGTCTTCGCCCGCCTTCTGGAAGGCCGCACAGTTCACGCTGTGGTTCACGATCGTGGGCGTCTTCGGCTCCTGGCTGGTGGGCCTGGGCCTGGCACTGCTCCTGCGCACCAAGATCCCGGCGGGCGGCACCTTCAAGGTCCTGCTCCTCCTGCCCTGGGTGGTGCCGATCGTCGTGTCCTCCACCGCTTGGAACTGGCTCGTCGCCACCCGGACAGCCTCATCCCCTCCATCTTCCGCAACCTCGGACTCGGCACACCGCTGTTCCTCGCCGACCCGCACCTCGCCGCCGTCATGGTCATGGTCTTCAAGGTCTGGGTCAGCTTCCCCTTCATGATGATGATGATCTCCGCCGCCCTGGCCTCCGTGGACACCACCGTCTACGAAGCCGCCAGCATGGACGGCGCCAGCAAGTGGCAGCAGTTCACCCAGATCACCCTGCCGATGATCGCCCGCTCCACGTACATCAGCTGGATCCTGATGACGATCTTCTGCGTCAACGACTTCCCACCATCTACCTGCTCACCGGCGGCGGCCCGTCGACGCCACGACCTCCCTCGTGGTCCTGGCCTACCGCAGCGTCTTCCAGGACTTCCAGACCGGTCCCGGCGTCGCGATCGCCTTCCTTATGACCCTCACCCTCGTCGTCGTGTCGGTCTTCCTGTACCGCCAGATCCGAAAGTCGAGCGTCGAATAATGAGCGCAGTACTCCACGCCCACCCCGAATCCGGACCCGCACTCGGTGTCGCGGGACCCGAAAAATCGCGCCGCGTCCTCTCCGAAGCAGGCATGCGCGGACGCTGGTGGCGGTTCGTCCTGATCCTTGCCATTACTGCGATCGTCCTCGTCCCGATCATGGTCACCGTCATCCTGGCCCTCACCCGGGTCCGAACAGCACCGCTACCGGCCTGACGCTGGAAAACATCACCGGTGTCTTCTCCAAGACCCTCGCCAGCACCTGGTTGACCAACAGCCTCGTCACCACGCTTTCCACGGTGATCGTCGCCGTCGCCGTGGCCGCACCTGCCGGCTACGTCCTCTCCCGCGGCCGCTCGAAAGCCGTCTCCGGATACTCCCTGCTGCTGTTCGTTATGCAGTCGCTGCCGATCATCACCTCGGTGGTGCCGCTGTTCATCCTCTTCGCAGGCATGGGACTCGTGGACAACCTGCTCGGCCTGATCATCATCTACGTCGGCTCGACAATGACCGTGGCCACGTGGATGATGGCGGCATACTTCGATTCCATCCCGGTCAGCCTCGAGGAGGCCTCGTGGATCGACGGCTGCTCCGTGTTCGGATCGTTCACGAAGGTGGTGCTGCGCAATTCCCTGCCCGGCATCCTGTCCACCGCGATCTTCGCCTTCCTCCTGGCCTGGAACGACTATCTCGTCGCGATCGTGTTCCTGCGCTCCAACGAGATCTTTACCCTGCCGGTGGGCGTGCAGTCCTTCTTCCAGCAGAACATGACCGACTGGTCCGGCGTCATGGCCCTCGCCGTCGTCATGATGCTCCCGCCCATCATCGTTTTCGCCACGCTGAACAAGTACTTCAGCGTCGGCGGCATCGGCGGATCCCTCGCCGGCCGATAGCCGAACCCTTTTCACGCAACTGACAACGCAAAGGAAAACCATGTCTTACTCCATCCAGCTGTACACCCTGCGCAATGCCATCCAGGAAGACCTGCCGGGCACCATCAAGAAGGTTGCCGAGATCGGTTACACGCAGGTTGAACCTTACAATTTCGTGGCCACGGCGAAGGAGCTCGGCGCAGCGTTGAAGGAGAACGGCCTCACGGCCCCGTCCGGCCACGCGCCGCTGCTGAGCCAGGACCAGGACGAGATCTTCGCCGCCGCCAAGGAACTGGGCATTAGTACGGTCATCGATCCTTATCTGCCTGCCGAACACTGGCAGAACGCCGAAGACATCCAGGCCACCGCTGCCAAGCTCAACGCCGCAGCCAAGAAGGGCGCCGAATACGGCATCCGCGTCGGCTACCACAACCACGCCTGGGAACTGGAGTCCATCATCGAGGGCCAGACAGCCCTGGAGTACTTCGAAGGCCTCCTCGACCCGGAACTGGTCCTGGAAGTCGACACCTACTGGGCATCCGTCGGTGGCCAGAACCCGGTGGAACTGCTCGCCCGCCTCGGTGACCGCGTGAAATTCATCCACATCAAGGACGGCCCCGGCACCACCGACACCAAGGCCCAGCAGCCTGCCGGCCAGGGCACCATCGCGGTGCTCGACGTCGTTGCTGCCGCCAAGTCCCTGGAAGTGGGCGTCGTGGAGTTCGACGACTACGCCGGAGACATCTTCGAAGGCATCGCGCAGAGCCTCGCCTTCCTCCAGAACAACGCAGCACAGGACGTGAACGCATGAGCGCCGCAACGCACCAGTCCACCCCGTCCGCCCGCCGGGACCCGTGGGTGTCGCCGTCATCGGCGCGGGCAACATCAGCAAGGCGTACCTGGACAACCTGACGGTCTTCCCGGACCTGAAGGTCCACGTCATCGCGGACCTGTTCGAGGAAGCCGCGGAGGCACGGGCCAAGGAGTACGGCATCCCCGAGTTCGGTTCGCCGGAGCTGGCGCTCAACCATCCCGACGTCGAGATCATCGTGAACCTGACCATCCCGGCAGCGCACGTCGAGGTGGCCACGGCCGCCGTGAACGCCGGCAAGCACGTCTGGACCGAGAAGCCGTTCTCCCTGGACCGCGAATCCGGGCTGGCTTTGTTGAAGACGGCCGACGCCGCGGGGATCCGTCTGGGCTGCGCACCGGACACCTTCCTGGGCGCCGGACTGCAGACGGCCCGAAGGATCATCGAACGCGGCGACATCGGCACCCCGCTGACCGCCCTGACCATGTTCCAGACCCCCGGCCCGAATCCTGGCACCCGAACCCGTCCTTCCTCTTCGCCCACGGCGCAGGCCCGCTCTTCGACATGGGCCCCTACTATGTCACCGCCCTGGTCCAGGCGTTCGGCTCGGTCCGTCGCGTGGCCGCCGTCGGATCCAAAGCCAAGGACGTCCGCGTGGTCGGTTCCGGACCCAAGGCCGGCGAGGAATTCCCCGTCGAGGTCCCACCCACGTCTCCGCGATGCTCCAGTTCGAAGGGGCGCGTCCTCGCATAGTGTCTTCAGCTTCGAATCCCCCGCCTGCGGATGGGCTTCGTGGAGATCACCGGCACCGAGGGCACCCTCGAGCTGCCGGATCCGAACTACTTCGACGGCGACCTCAAGCTCTGGCGCGCGGGGGCCGAGGAAGCGGAAATCATTCCCGCGACGGGACCGGCCAACGGCCGCGGGATGGGCGTGCTGGACATGGCCCGGTCCCTGCGCGCCGGTGTCCCGCACCGCGCCCAGGGAGCCCTGGCCTACCACGTGGTAGATACCCTGGTCTCCATTTCCGAGTCCGCCGAAACCGGCACCTTTGTAGGCGTCGACAGCTCCGCCGTGACCTCCCAGGCCCTCCCCGAGGACTGGGACCCGATGGCCGCCACCCTCTAGGAATCCCTCATGACCAGCTCCGCCCCTACCCCCACCACCCCTCACGACGGCGAACCGGGCAAGCCAACCCTGGGTGTTGCCGCGATCGGCTACGCGTTCATGGGCAAGGCCCATTCCAATGCGTGGCGGAACGTGGCCAGCTACTTCGACGTCCCGGCCTTCGAGCAGAAAGTGCTCGTGGGCCGGGACGCGGAACAGGTCGCCGAGGCCGCGGCCAGGTACGGGTGGAGCGAGTCCGCCACGGACTGGCGCCAGGTGATCGAACGCGATGACATCCATATCGTGGATATCTGCGCCCCGGGCTGGATGCACGCCGAAATCGCCATCGCGGCACTGGAAGCGGGCAAGCACGTGCTCGTGGAAAAACCCCTCGCGAACACCCTGGCCGAGGCCGAAGCCATGACCGACGCCGCGCGCGCCGCCCGCGCGCGCGGCATCCAGTCCATGATCGGCTTCAACTACCGCCGCGTCCCGGCCCTGGCCCTCGCGAAGGAGCTCATCGCCGAGGGCAGGCTGGGCACCGTCCGGCACGTCCGCGCCGCCTACCTGCAGGACTGGCTCGTGGACGCCGATTCCCCCATGACCTGGCGGCTGAACAAGGAAACCGCCGGATCCGGGGCACTGGGTGACATCGCCTCCCACGCCATCGACCAGGTCCTCTTCCTCCTCGGGGACACCGTCACCGAGGTCTCCGGCCGGCTGCACACTTTCGTGGACCACCGCCCCGGCGCGGACGGCCCGGAACAAGTAACGGTCGACGACGCCGCCTGGGCCACGCTGACCCTCGCCTCCGGGGCGGTCGCCTCCGTGGAAGTCTCCCGCATGGCCACGGGCAAGAAGAACTCCCTCACGATGGAAATCTACGGCGACAAGGGCTCGCTCCTGTTCGACCTGGAATCCATCAACGAGCTCGGTTTCATGGACGCCACCGTGCCCGTCCGGGAGCAGGGCTTCCGCCGGATCCTGGTCAACGAACCCGAACACCCCTACATGAACGCCTGGTGGCCGCAAGGCCACGTGATCGGCTGGGAGCACACTTTCACCCACGAAATCCGTGACTTCCTTGTGGCCATCGACGCCGGGACGCCGCCCTCGCCGTCGTTCGAGGAAGGCCTCGCCGTCCAGCAGGTCCTGGCCGCCATCGAGGAATCCGCCGACGCCAAGTCCGCCATCATCCAGGTCGCCGGCCACTGATAGCCCTGGCCTGAAGCACGCCCCGAAACTTTCCCAAGGAGAACCAATGCCCCGCCCGTATACCCTGTTCACCGGCCAGTGGGCCGACCTGCCCTTCGAGGAAGTCGCCAAGCTCGCCTCCGGCTGGGGCTATGACGGCCTGGAAATCGCCGTGTCCGGCGACCACCTGGACGCCTGGCGCTGGGACGAACCCGGCTACGTCGAGTCCAAACTCGCCATCCTGGACAAATACAACCTCAAGGTCTGGGCCATCTCCAACCACCTCAAGGGCCAGGCCGTGTGCGATGACCCCATCGACTTCCGCCACCAAGCCATCGTCGGGGCCAAGGTCTGGGCGACGGGGACCCCGAAGGCGTCCGCCAACGCGCCGCCGAGGAAATGAAGCACACCGCCCGCCTCGCCAAAGCACTCGGGGTGGACACCGTCGTCGGGTTCACCGGCTCCTCCATCTGGCAGTACGTCGCCATGTTCCCGCCCGTCCCCGAGAAAGTCATCGAGGCCGGCTACCAGGACTTCGCCGACCGCTGGAACCCCATCCTGGACGTCTTCGACGAATGCGGCGTCCGCTTCGCCCACGAAGTCCACCCGAGCGAGATCGCCTACGACTACTGGACCACCGTCCGGACCCTGGAAGCGATCGGGCACCGGGAAGCGTTCGGCCTGAACTGGGACCCCTCCCACTTCATGTGGCAAGGCATCGATCCCGTCTCCTTCATCTGGGACTTCAAGGACCGGATCTACCACGTGGACTGCAAGGACACCAAGCTGCGCCCCACCGGCCGCAACACCGTCCTGGGCTCCCACCTGCCCTGGGGCGACCCCCGCCGCGGCTGGGACTTCGTCTCCGCCGGACGCGGCGACGTGCCCTGGGAATCGAGCTTCCGCGCCCTCACCGCGATCGGCTACAACGGCCCGATCTCCGTGGAATGGGAGGACGCCGGCATGGACCGCCTCCACGGCGCCCCGAAGCCCTCGCGGCCCTCAAGAAGTTCGACTTCCCGCCTCCCAAACCAGCTTCGACGCCGCCTTCAGCCAGGACTAAGGGATGTCCGACGTGAGCAACGACGGGTTCGTCCCGCTGTTCGACGGCGTCAGCCTGGCCGGATGGCACGCCGCACCTCGGATCTACGGTTCGGTGTATCCCGGCGGCCGAGCGTCCTTGAGCATTTCGATAGCCTGGGACTTGAGCGCCCCGTGGAACCGGAGAAGCATCCTGCCCGCTGGAAGGTTGAAGACGGCGTCCTTGTCGGCGAGCAGGACGCCCCGGGAGCGGCTACGGCGGCTACCTGGTCAGCGACCAGGCGTTTGGGGACTTCGAATTGCTCCTTGAGATGCGCCCCGATTGGCCTGCGGATACCGGCGTGATGATCCGGCGTCAACGGGACAGCTGGGAAGGGTTCCAGGTCCTCGTGGACCATCGCCCGTCCGGCGGAATCGGCGGCTTCTTCGGCAACGGACTGGCGAGTTTCTCGGCGGTTCCGTTCGCGATCGACGTCGTCCGCGACGACGCCGGCCGGCCCACCGGCCTTGTTGCCGACAACCCGGCCACCTCTGTGGAACCGGTCACGGAAGCGAAGCGCGACCGGCTCAGCTACGCGGCCGACGTCGACGATTTCCTGAAAGTCTGGCGCTGGGATGACTGGAACGAATTACGGATCCGCTGCGTGGGTGCCATGCCGGTCATCACCACCTGGATCAACGGCGTCAAGATCGCCGAACTCGATACCGCCGCCCTGGAATCGCCCAATTACGACGCCGACGCGGTCTTCGAGGTGCTGGGCGACCGAGGGCATATCGCCCTCGAAGTCCACGACAACGACTCCATGTTCGGCGAAGCCCGCTGGGGTGTCGGGGCGCAATGCCGGTGGCGGAACATCCGGATCAAGGAACTCCCGGCCGGCTCCGGCGGGGGCTCACAGTGATACGGACCCTCCAACCCGGCCAGCGCTGCGAGGTATGGATCGCCTCTGTCAGCGGCACTTCCGAGCTCGTCTTTGCCACGGAAGATCTGCTGCTGGAGGCACCGAACTGGACGCTCGACGGCCGGGCCCTCATCCTCAACGGAGACGGTGCGCTGTGGCGGTTGGATCTTTCCGGGGAACTGGACACAGGCGGACTCGAAAAGATAGCTGTCACTGGCATTCCGGACCTCAATAACGACCACGTCCTCGCACCCGATGGCGCCACCATTTACCTCTCGGCGAATGACGGCCACATCTACCGCGCGGCCCTCGACGGCGGGGAAGCCACCAGGATCACGGACGACGACGGGTGGTTCCATTTCCTGCACGGCGTCAGCCGCGACGGAAAGACGCTGGCCTACGTCGGAATTGAAGCCGGTGACTTCACGCAGCCGGGCCGGCTCATCACGATTCCTGCAGGGGGCGGCCAGACCACCGCGATCGACATCGACGGCCACTGCGATGGTCCCGAGTATTCGCTCGATGGGGACTGGCTGTACTTCAATACCGAAGCCTTCACGGACCAGCCGGGCCACGCCCAGCTTGCCCGGGTGCGGACCAGCCACGCAAGCGGGCCGGAGCGCCTGCTTGAAAGCGACACCGTCGATTGGTTCCCGCACCTCTCACCCGACGGGCATCTGGCCAGCTACATCCGCTTCCCCGGCGGGACGGTGGGCCATCCCGCCGACTTGCCGGTCGACGTCGTCGTTGTTTCCACGAGTGACTGGGCGACGCCGTTCCACACCTGGCCCTCTTCGGCGGCCAGGGAACCCTCAACGTCAACAGCTGGTCACCCGACTCGGAGCGGTTTGCTTTTGTTGCCTATCCCATCAATCTCTTAGAAGAGGCACCATGAATGACGTCCCCGCCCTTGAAGCATTGGAAGCGCTCAAACGCCAGGAAGAGGAGCTGGTTTTCACCTCGTTCGACCATGGAGACGCGTGGAGGCTCGGCTCGCGGCTCGCGGGCATGGCCCAGGCGGCCGGCCATGCGGTCGGCATCGACATCCGGCGCCCCGGGCTCATCCTTTTCCGCGCTGCGCTACCCGGGATCACACCGGACCAGGAATCGTGGATCGCCCGGAAATCGGCTCTCGTTTTGCGGATGGAAGCGAGCAGCGCACTCGTCGAAGCCCGGTTGTCCTCCGCCGGTATCGATCCGGTGGCCACGGGGTGGCTCGGCGCCGACTATGCCGTGACAGGGGCTCGTTTCCCGTTCGGGTCCGCGGCGTCGGTGTGGTCGCGGCGGTCACTGCGTCAGGCCTTTCATCGCAGGAGGATCATGACCTGATTGTCGAAGGGATCCGCCAACATCTCGCAGCCTAACCAGGAACTCCTATCAAAAAATTGTTGAACAATTCCTCCGCGTGATGCATCATTGGGTGTAGGCCCCGATTGAGATCGGGATCACAAAGCCCGCCCAACGTTCCATGGAGGAACCATGTCCGCGACCACTTCGCCAAGTCCAACCAGGCGCAGCAAACCCTCGGCAGGCGCCATCAAAGCCTTCATTGCCAGCGTCACAGGCACCTCCCTGGAGTACTACGACTTCGCCATCTACTCGGTCGCCTCCGCGCTCGTCTTCCCCAAGATCTTCTTCCCCACGAACGACGAAACCACGGGCCTCCTGTTGTCCTTCTCGGCCTTCGCGGTGGGTTACCTCGCCCGGCCCATTGGCGGGGTTGTCTTCGGCCGGCTCGGGGACAAGATCGGACGCAAGAACGTCCTGGTCATCACCCTCATCCTCATTGGCGCGGCCACGGTCCTCATCGGCGCTTTGCCGGACTACCACACCATCGGCATCGGGGCCACGATCATCCTGGTGCTCCTTCGCTTGGCCCAGGGCATCGGCGTCGGCGGCGAATGGGGCGGCGCCGTGCTGCTGTCCAGCGAGTACGCAAATCCCAACAAGCGCGGATTCTGGTCTTCCGCAGCCCAAATCGGTCCGCCCGCCGGCAACCTGCTGGCCAATGGCGCCCTGGCCGTCCTCGCCGCCGTCATGAGCAACGACGCCTTCATTGCGTGGGGTTGGCGCGTCGCCTTCCTCAGCTCGGCCATCCTGGTTGCCTTTGGCCTGGTCATCCGGCTCAAACTCGAGGAAACCCCGGTGTTCAAGGCCATCGAGGCCACCGGCGAACGGCCCAAGGCTCCCATCAAGGAAGTCCTCACCACCCAGTTCCGCCCCCTGCTCGCCGCCGCTTTGTGCCGGATTTGCCCAGACGTGTTGTACGCCTTGTTCACCGTCTTTGTCGCGGTCTACGCCACTAAGGAACTCGGCATGACCACCGGCAATGTCCTGGGCGCAGTCCTGGTGGGCTCGGCCTTCCAACTGTTCCTGATCCCGGCCGCGGGAGCCGTCACGGACCGTTTCAACCGCCGGCTCGTCTACGGCATCACCGCCGCGGCCACAGCCGTGTACATTCCGCTGTTCTTCCTCATGATCCAGTCCCGTTCCGTCCTGGTGCTGACTGTCGGCGTCGTGATCGGCCTCGGACTGCACGCCTTCATGTACGGACCACAGGCCGCCTTCATCACAGAGCAATTCCCGGCCCGGCTCCGCTATGCCGGCAGTTCCCTCGCCTACACGGTGGCGGGCGTCGTGGGTGGAGCGGTGGCACCGTTGATCTTCACGGCCCTCTACGCCGCTACCGGAAACTGGATCTTGATCGCCGCATACTTGCTTGTCACCGCCGTGGTCACCATCATCGGCCTCACCTTGGGCCGGGATCCCGAGCCGGACGAGGACCTCCGCCTGCTTGCGGAAGCCAGCGCCTAAGCAGCCCGGTACCCGGAAACGAAGCACCCAGGCGGGCCCCCGCCGTCGTACTCTTTCCTGAAACGCCCCTTAAGATCAGTCTTGAGGGGCGTTTCTGCGCCCGATCGCCAGGGAGGACCGCATGAGCCAGACCATCCGTGAAGCAACAGCGGACGACGCCGGACGGCTGGCGGAGCTTGCCGCCGTCACCTTTCCGCTCGCCTGCCCGCCGGGCTCCTCGCCCGAAGACATCGCCGCGCACCTGCGCAGGACGCTCAGTGCGGAGAAGTTCACGGAATACCTTGCCGATCCGGACATCACCATCCTGGCCATCGACGCCGCCGGGGAACTCCGCGGCTACAGCATGCTCGTGGCCCGACCCACGAGCGATACCGACGTCGCTACGGCCCTGACGCTCACCCCCTCCACGGAACTGAGCAAGTGCTATGTGCATCCGGAACACCACGGCCTGGGCGCTGCCGCGGAGCTCATGAAGGCCACCTTGGACCGCGCTGCCGGCTCAGGTGCGGCCGGGGTGTGGCTAGGCGTCAACAGCCAGAACGCCAAAGCCATCCGCTTCTATGAGAAGAGCGGGTTCACGAAGGTCGGGACCAAGTCGTTCCACCTGGGCGATACGGTGGAACACGATTTCGTGATGGAGCGGGCGGTCTAGGACACCTGGGACACCTGAGCCGCCCGGTCTGCGACGCGCAAAATTCCCGGCGACGCGCAAACAGTTTTACGCGGCCGGAATTCGCGTAGCGCCTGCCTGTATCTGCGTCGCACACCATTTAGCGCGTCGTGAACGCGCAGGCTGTGACCAGCCCAACAGGCCATTCCGGGAATGCCCGGCCCCGCTTCCGGTTGTCGCCACCATGAAGATTGAGATCTGGTCAGACGTCGCTTGCCCCTGGTGCTACATCGGAAAGCGCCGGTTCGAAAGGGCCCTCGCCGAATTCCCGCACCGCGATTCGGTCGAGATCCAGTGGCGCAGCTACCAGTTGGATCCGAGCATCCCGGAGCACTACGACGGCACGGAGCTCGATTACCTGAGCAAGCGCAAGGGCATGAACCCGGGGCAGGTCAGCCAGATGTTCGAGAACGTGGCGTTGCAGGCAAAGGGCGAGGGCCTCAACTACCGCTTCGACGACGTCGTGGTGGCCAACAGCTTCACGGCACACCGCCTCATTCACTTGGCCGCGGCTCACGGCAAGCAGGACGAAGCCAAGGAACTGCTCCTGAGCGGCCATTTCGAACACGGCAAGGACATCGGAAGCCAGGAATACCTGGCCGAACTCGGCGGCGACTTGGGCCTGCCGGAAGCCGAAATCGCAGAGTTGTTCAGCACCGACAAGTACGCGGAGGACGTCCGCGGCGACATCGCCGAAGCCCGGATGATCGGCGTCACTGGCGTGCCGTTCTTCGTCATCGACCGCAAGTACGGACTCTCCGGAGCCCAGTCCTCGGAGGTCTTCACCCAGGCCCTCACACAGGCATGGCAGGAAGCGAATCCGCTGGTCGCCGTCGGCAGCGCCGACGGCGAAGCCTGCGGCCCGGACGGCTGCGCGATCTAGGACTTCCGCGCGAACTGGCAGCAGATGACCCTTGCCGCGATTTTGAGGTCACCTGCTGCCAGCTCGCGCCACGCCCACGCAACTTTGCTGACAGATCCCTGTAAAGTGTCTGTATGCCTAGGATTACGGCCGCCACCAATGCGGCGCAGCGCGCTGAAACCCGACGCCGGGTCCTGACAGCTTTCGGTGAACTGCTCTTCACCCATGGCCTGCCCGGCTTGACCATGACCGACGTCGCCCGGCACGCCGGAGTCGGCCGGACCGCGGTGTACAACTACTACGCCGACATGGAACAGCTCCTCATCGCGTACGCCCTGGACGAGACTGAGCGGTTTTTGGGCGACCTGCGTGAATCGCTAGCCGCACTGCAGAACCCGGTGGACCGTCTGGCCCTCTACGTGCGCGCCCAAGTGGAAGACCTCAGCCGCCGGCACCTCCCGCCGGGTCCTGCGATGGCGGCCGTCCTCTCCCCCGCTTCCTTCGCGAAACTGGCAGACCACGTGGGCGAACTCAACCTGCTGCTCCAGGACATCCTGCGCGACGGAATCGCCGCCGGCTACCTCCCGCCCACCGACGTCGGCCAGCTCGCCAGGCTCATCCACGGAACTCTTTCCTCCAGCGCGGCACGCGGCAATGCGGCGAACGGAACGGAGCTGGACGAGCTTGAAGAGCGGCTGGTCCAGACCGTGCGGTTTATCCAGTTGGGCGCAGGAGCAAGGTTCGACGACGACGGCCGGCCCGCGCGCTTGGCCTGACCCGGCCGCGGGCTGGCCCTCTCCGCTGGAGGCCAACGCTAAGGCGTCGGCATCACAGGCAGCTTGGCGTTGTCCGCGATCCGCTGCTCAAGGCGGGGACAGCTGAGCTTGCCAGGGGTATTGTCCACGAGTTCCGGCGGCACGAGCGCCGAGAAGCCGGGCGCGAGGATAAGGTCCACGGAGGCATCCGTGCGTTGGTCTTGGAAGTAGTCGGTGCCCGCGATGTTCCTCTGGATGTTGAAAGCCGCCGCTTGGCCGCTCGATCCCGAAACAACCATGGCCGGGCCGTTGTAGCTGGTGGTGGAGTTATCGACCGTGCCAACGTTGTAGCCCCGGGCCTTCAACTGGTCCGCGACGTTCTTGGCCAGACCGGCCCTGCCGGCGGCGTTGTAGATATTCACGCTGATCTTGTTATTGGGCGTGTAGTCGAAAACAGTAGCGGGACATACCGCCGCCGGCGCCTGGCTTGCAACGGCGGAGGGAAATCGAATCACGCCGTTGATGACTGCCCAGGCGCCCACGAGTCCGGCAACCACCAGTCCGACCAGCAGCGCGAGCACGATCCCATGCAGGAGGCGGCGGCTGAACCACCCCGGGTGGCTCTCGGGTCCCGGAGCATCGGCAAAAGTTGCCCGAAGCTCCGGCCCTGTGACAACGCGATGCCCGTGCAGACTCGTCGGGTCTTTCTGACGACCGGGACGTTTCCGGCGCTTCCTCGGATCCGCATTTTCGGGCACTGCCACCTGCTCCTCCGGGATTGTTTCGTTAACCATCTATCACCAGGACCCGGGCGTGGATGGCCGTGCGCTGGTGGAGCGCGGTGCGGACAGCACGGTGGAGTCCGTCTTCGAGGTACAGCAGGCCTTGGTACTGCACCACATGCGGGAAAAGGTCGCCGAAGAACGTTGAATCCTCAGCCAACAGTGCTTCCAGGTCAAGCGTGCGTTTGGTGGTGACAAGTTCGTCGAGCCGGACAGGACGGGGCGGCAGCGAGGCCCAGTCCTTGGGCGTGGAAAAACCATGGTCGGGGTACGGGCGTCCCTCGCCCACAGCTTTGAATATCACTTTGCAAGCCTAAAGAAGTAAGGCCTCCAAGGGAACTTGTGAGAAGTCGGTCACCAAGGTTGTGGCCAAAAGGTAACCGTTGACGGGCGGTGCGCGCTGAATCGTTGCCGCCTCCCGCCGTCGGCCGTCACAGCGCTGCCGCCATCACGGCGGACTGACAGAATAGGATCATGACTGCTTCAATGCCAGGCACGCACCCGGCTGCTCCCGCCCTCGCACTCCTCCTCGACGTCGACGGCCCGTCGCGAGTCCCGTGACGCGCGACGTGAAGCCGGAAATCATCGCCGACCTCGTGGGCTTGGCATCCGCAGGCATCCCCGTTATTTTCAACACCGGCCGCTCAGACGCTTTCATCCGCGAGCAGGTCATGGCACCCATGATCGCCGCCGGAATGCCTGCGGGAACGGTGGTCCACGCGATCTGCGAAAAGGGCGCTGTGTGGTTCAGCTACACCTCGGGCGGCCCAGGACCCATCCATGTGGATCATGACCTAGCTGTCCCGAAGGCCTACGGCGACGACGTCCGCCGCATGGTGGCAGAGGACTATGCGACGCACATGTTCTTCGATGAGACAAAGCGCGCCATGGTCTCAGTGGAACAGCATCTGGACGTTTCAAGCGACGACTACCTGGCCGAGCAGAAGCTCTTCGACGCCGATGCCTTGGAACTCATGGGCAGGCATGGGCTCTCCGCCGCGCTCCTGGACCACCACGCACCAGAGTCCGACGACGCCGCCGACTACCGCCTGGATCCCACCATCATCTCCACCGACATCGAGTCCATCCGGCTCGGCAAGGATCTCGGCGCGAGCCGCGCGGTGGAGCTCCTCGCCGCCCAGGGCATCACCCCGCAGGCCTGGCGGACAGTGGGCGATTCGCGCACGGACTACGCCATGGCGGATTGGCTCCACCACAATGACCACAGCGTCAAGCACGTCGACGTCCGGCCCGCCGACGGCGTGCCAAACAAGCCCTACGATGTTCTTACAGCCACAGACCTCGGCCTGGGCGACGACGTCATTCACGACGACGCCGGAGGCGCATTCCTGCGCAGTTGGCGCGAAGCCTTGGTGGGCTAGGTCCACCAAGCCCGCGCGAACCACAACCTTTCGGAGAAAAGCCATCACAGACATGGACCAGCAAGCAATCTACTTCGGTAGCCCCCCGTCCGACGACGATGCGGTCGTTCCCGAACCGACGTCGCCCGCAGTCGAGGCGCGCCTCAAGCACCGTCCCGACGTCGTCCGCCATCGCGGCCGCTACAGCTTGCTGAACCAGAACCGCACTCCGCAGCAGGTGATGGTCGAAGACCTTCTCGTGATCCGCGCCGCGCTGGACGCGGCGGGGCTGGACTTCATCCTGGTCCGCGGCAACGACCACCGGCCCGTGATCGCCGTCGATTGGAAGCTCCGGAAGAAACTGCGCCAGGCTTTGGTCTCGGCTTTCCGGAACGAGCCGTTTTACTCCATGGCCGTCGACGCGCGGAAGAAATCCACGTTGCTGGTGGCCGACGGCGAGCTCTCGAACAACCGGAAGGCCAGGATCTTCCGGCTCTTCCGTCCCCGCGTGGAACCCGGGGGCGGGCTGACATACGGTCCATCGCTGGGCGTGCAACTGGAACTGTGGGAGTTCGACGGCGAACAACTCGTGTTGCCGGTGGAGAACTCCCTGACCCGGCGGACCATGCTACGCCAGGACGCTGTCCGGGGCACCGTGGAACGCCACGGGCTGAGCTGGCCGACCATCGAGAACATGTTCGCGGACCACGCGAGCGACATCGACTTCGACGTCGACATCGTCTTTTCATGGGTGGACGGCAACGATCCCGCATACATCGCGGCCCGCCGCGAGCAGATGAAAGACGCTGTGGTGGGCGAGGGCGACGCGCACGAAGCCCGTTTCCGCCAGATCAACGAACTCAAATATGCCCTGCGCTCCGTGTACATGTATGCGCCCTGGATTCGCCGGATCTACATCGCCACGGACTCTCCCGCGCCGGAGTGGCTGGCAGAGCACCCGAGCGTCAGGATCATGCGCAGCGAGGAGTTCTTCAAGGACCCCACAGTGCTGCCCACCCACAATTCCCAGGCCGTGGAATCCCAGTTGCACCACATTGATGGCCTCTCCGAACATTTCCTGTATTCCAACGACGACATGTTCTTCGGCCGGCCCGTAGCACCGGACATGTTCTTCACTCCCGGCGGAATCACCAAGTTCATCGAAGCCTCCACCCGGATCGGACTGGGAGAGAACGACGCCGAGCGCAGCGGCTTCGAAAACGCGGCCCGCGTCAACAGGAAGCTTCTCTGGGAACGGTTCGGGCGCATCACCACGCGCCACTTGGAACACACTGCCGCGCCCCTCCGCCGCAGCGTAATCGCAGAGATGGAGCGGGAGTTTCCCGCCGAATTCGCCAAGACGGCGGCCAGTAGATTCCGTGCGGCGGACAACATCTCGGTGACCAACTCGTTTTACCACTACTACTCGCTGCTCACCGGCCGGGCAGTGACGCAGACGGCAGCCAAGGTCAGATATGTGGACACAACCCTGTGGTCCGGGCTGCACTACCTGCCCACTTTGCTCGCCAAACGCAATGTGGACTTCTTCTGCCTCAACGATGGCAGCTTCCCCGAGGTGGCTGCCGACGAAAGGGCCGGACTCGTGACGGACTTCATGGAGAAGTACTTCCCGGTCAAGGCGCCCTGGGAGAAGTAAAGTAGCTGTGAATCTCCGCACCCGATCAACGAACAGACATGTCTATTGAACCCCCTCAGCCTTCCCCCTTGGTTCCTGCGCTTTCTCGCAATATTCGCCATTCTTGGGCTCCTCACCTCGATCTGGGCACTGGCAAGCCCCCTTATGTCCGTGCCGGACGAGCCAGCTCACACCGTGAAGGCAGGGGCCGTTGTTCGAGGGCAGTTGCGAGGGGAACCTGGCGCGAATCAAGGTGATCGGGCCCAGGTGCTCGTCCCCGCGTTCGTGGGAACGGTGGATGGACTCCAAACTTGCTTCGCTTGGAATCCGGCGGTGTCCGCCGGTTGCAGCCCTACGCTGTCAGATGACGTCTCAGAGCTGAAGGCATACACTAGCGCGGGAAACTACAACCCGATGTACTACGCGGTGGCTGGGCTTCCGAGCCTGTTCCTTACCGGCGCCAAGGCCATCTACGCCATGCGGATCGTTGGCGGTCTTCTCAGCGTTGCCTTCCTTGCTGTTGCGCTGACTGCTTTGGCGAGCCTTCAACGCTGGAAACTGCCATTGTTTGTCGGGTCGATAGCCGTGACCCCATGGTTTTGTTCCTGTCCGGAGGAGTGAACCCCAATTCACTGGAAATCGCCGCGTCGATGGCTGTGTTCAGCGCACTGTGTTTGTCGTGGGAGAGAATCGCCTCCGGCGATCATTGGCGGCTACCCCTTGCCGCTGCGGCGATTTCAGCTGCTGTCCTGGCCAACACCCGGGCTGCTTCACTTCTTTGGCTCGCCTTGGCCGTGGCAGCGTCACTCTTGATGTTCGGGCTTCGTCCGCTCGTTTCCGTGTTGCGTCTGCGATTTGTGCAGGCGATGGCATTCGTGGTCGCCGTCGCGTGCGGGCTTGCCGTGCTTTGGCTCAAGAGCGCGGATAGCCTGCAAAGCCTCATGGGCGCGGGGATCGACACATCACCGGCCCGGATCGCCGCTATCATGCTGGACAAGACGTTCGATTTCGCGGCCGGTTACGTGTCCTACCTTGGTTGGCTGGATACTTTGGGGCCAAGCGGGGTGCTCACTGTCTGGGCGGCGCTGATCATCGGGGCGATCGTGGCAGCATTGTCCGTGCCCAGCCGTTCAGCGCGGCTGACGATCGCTTTCCTGGTGGCTGCGATCATCGTCCTCCCTCCGGTGCTGCAGATTCCCCTTTCGAAGGAGGTAGGAATTATCTGGCAGGGTCGGTACATCCTGGCGCTTGTGGCCGTGATGATCACTGCATGCGGGGTTGCAATGCGCTCTTTCGATATCGACTTCCGCCGCTCAGGACGACGGGCGCTATCGGTAGTGCTCGCTATCCTGGTATTTGGCCATTTCTACAGCTTTATCTATGGAATGCGCCGGTACGTCATTGGTCTCCATGACGAGTCCAACTGGCGGGACATGCTGACGGCGCCCAGTGGCAGCCGCCGTTTGGATGGATTCCCCTTACTGTGGCCTACCTGGCTGTCTTGTTCGTGGGAGCCGTTCTTCTTTACCGCACCATGACGGCCCGGAATCCAGTAAGCCCGGCGCCAAGCACCACGCCAATGGAAGTCCGGGCATCGAACGTGTAGAGACCAGCTGCCCCTAGCGTCGGGTCATCTCCGGATGCTTCGCATCGGCCATGGAACCGCGTTCGTGCGTGGCTCGCTGGGGAATCCGGATGCCCGCTTGGGCGAGCCGCCGCCTCGTAGCTTCCGGGCTGACGTACTCACCGACAGTAGGCGATTTGCCCAGCGGCACCACTGAATGAACGATCGTCTGCTCGTAAACGTGGACCAGGTTGAATGCCTGGGCACCGTCCCGGCCGCGGGTGCCGCCCTGCGGAACATTGAGGTCCTGCGTGTAGCAGCTCGCGGAAGCCACCGATACCGGACGCCCGCGAACATGGCCATGGTGGAGTAGTGCAGGTGGCCGCCCAGGATGGAACGGATATCCGAATTGCGTACGACGTCGGCCAGTGCCGCTTGGCCGCGCAGCTCCACCAGGATGGATAGGTCGAGGACGCTCGGGACCGGAGGGTGGTGGAGGGCAAGGATCGTTCCGTCCGGAGCCGGCGTCGCGAGCTCCGATTCCAACCAGTCGAGCTGGCTCTGGCTCAGCTCACCGTGATGGAAGCCGGGCACGGAGGTATCCAGCGTGATGATCCGCAGCCCGTTGACGAAGTAGCTGTGATCCACCGGGGCGTCATTGTCGCTCTGGTCGAAGAGGCCAGCACGGAAATTCGCCCGGTCGTCGTGGTTTCCCATCGCCCAGATCACCCGCGCTCCCATCTCTCGACAGGCAGGCTCGACGATCGAGCGGAGTTTGGCGTAGGCGCCCGGCTCACCCTGATCGGCGAGGTCACCGGTGAAGATCACGGCGTCGGGACGGACCTTTGACGCGTGTACTTCCGAAAAGAGTTGCCTGAGATGGGCTTCGCTGTCGACGGCGCCGTAAAGGGGTTCCGGCCCTCCCAACAGATGGGAGTCGCTAAGGTGCAGAAGTACGTGTCCTGGCCGCGGGTGCTCGGCCTCGATGAGCTCCATTACTACCTTCGGGTCGGTAGGAGACGGCGCCTCCAGTGTCTGCCCCAATAAACCCAATCCAACCAGACAAAAGGCTAACGCAGGGTAACTTACCGTCGGAATGTTGGAAAATTACTGGGGCTCCCCCTCCGATCCCCGCTCACTTTTAGGGCGATTTTCGACGACGCTCGCTCACCTTTAGCCGCATTCCACCCGACGCTCGCTCACCAAAAATGAGCGGGCGTCCGCCCAAAAGACCACATAGGTGAGCGGGCGTCGGTGTTTTGGCGCCGGTTGGAAGCGAGCTCCGAAACAGACCCCTTGACTCGAACCTGTGCCTCCCCTCACAATAAGCGAATGGCTTTCACTAAAGAAGAGACGGCGCTCGTGCCGTCCGCGACCGTCAGCGTTGACGGCGGATTGAAGAAGAACGCAATCGGCACACGCGACATTGTGTTCATGTTGGTGTCAGCGGCCGCTCCGCTGACCATCGTCGTCGGCATCGCCCCGCTCGCCCTCGCTGTGGGCGGCGTCGGTGCGCCCGCCATCTACATTGCCGCGGCTATCGGCCTGGGCCTGTTCGCCATCGGTTTCATGGCGCTCACCCGCCATGTCCGGTCCTACAGCGGCTTTTATGGCTACATCTCGAAAACCCTCGGCCGCGTGGTTGGCCTCGGCTCCGGCCTCACCGCCTGGATGAGCTACAACGGCTTGCAAATCGGCCTCTATGGACTGCTGGGGATCCAAGCCAACCTCGCCGTGAAGTCCTTCACCGGCGTGGAACTTCCCTGGTGGCTCTACGCGATCGTGTCGATCGGAGCCGTCTGGTACTTGGGCTGGCGCGGGATCGACGTGGGCGCCAGGGTCCTCGCGGTCCTGCTCACCCTCGAAACCGCGATCGTCGCCATCGTCGCCGCGTTCGTCCTGGCCCAGGGCGGCGCACACGGCATCAGTTTTGAATCATTCAGCCCGCAGGCCATCTTCTCCCCGCAGTTCGCCGCCGTCCTGGGCCTGGGTTTCTCCGCCTTCATGGGATTTGAATCCGGAGCCCTGTACCGGGAAGAGGCCCGCGACCCGGACCGCAGTGTCCCCCGTGCCACCTATATCTCCATCGCCTTCATCGGCGCGTTCTACGCCTTCGCCGTCTGGATCATCGTCCAGGCCTTCGGAGCGGACGCCGTCCAGGCCTTTGCCGCCGGCCACCTCGACGCCGGAGACACCGCCTACATCGCAGCGGGCAACTTCGCGGGCGGCTGGTGCGTGAACCTCATGAGCGTGTTGATCGTTACCAGCATCTTCGCGGCCCAGCTCTCCTTCCACAACACCATCAACCGCTACACGTTGTCCTTGAGCCGCGAGGGCATCTTCCCGAAGCGCTCGGGCCGGATCAGCCCTCGATATCGCACGCCGTCCGTGGCGGGCTTCGACCAGACCCTCCTCGCGCTCGCCCTCGTGATCGGCGCGGCCCTCTTCCAGCTGGACCCCTTCACCCAGTTCCTGATCTGGACGAACACCCCGGGAGTGATCGGCGTCCTCCTCCTGCAGGCACTCACCGGCGTCGGGGTCGTGGTCTTCTTCACGCGACTCAAGGACCATGGCCTTCGCTGGTACGTCGTGCCTTCTGCCGTGGCAGCCACGATCATCATGTGCGTAGTCATCTACCTGATGGCCAACAATGCCCAACTGATCACCGGCCTTCCGGCCGGGGACGCCGTCAACACGACGCTCCTCGTTTTCGCCCCGCTTTTGTTTGCCGCCGGAACCGTACTGGCCCTCGTGCTGCGCAAGGTCAACCCGGCCGCATACCAGCGGATCGGACACGCCGAGTGATCCCGGAGCCTAGTCTTGAGGGATGCAGACTCCGAGCAAAACCAGCCAGCTAGGACGGCCCCGGACACCGAGGCTCTCACGGAAGGCGATCGGCCGCGCGGCACTTGAGATGTTCGAAAAGGAAGAGAGCCTCTCGATCCCTCGGCTCGCGGAACGCCTGGGCGTCAGGCAGTCATCTTTCTACAAGCACGTCACGGGTCGGCAGGAGATCATCGAACTGGCCCGTGGCGCGCTCGTAGACAGAGCTCCGATGCCCGAGTTGCCGTCCGGCAGCCTCGACGACGTCATCCGCGAGATCTTCGACTCCCTCCGCAAGGCGTACAGCCTGGTACCGGCGCTCCTTCCCCTCCTGCTCACGCAGCCGGTGTCGCACCCGGCAGCCTTGGAGCGCTACGACCAGTACGTCGAAGCGTTTGAGATCGCGGGGGCGCCACGGCACCTCATCATTCCGGCACTGGAAACCCTCGACAGCGCAGCGATCGGCGCGAGCCTCGACGCAATGACGATGGAATCCGCATGGAGCATCAACGAAGAGGAAGAAGGCACTTATCCCCATCTGTTCGCGGCAAAGAAGGCCGTGGCAGAGCACCCTGTGGACCGCTTCGCATTCCTGGCCGATGTCCTCTCGGCAGGATTGAAGGCAGCCATCGACGACGACTGATCCTCACCGGGCCGGCGTCGGAACCCGAACACAACAAGGAGTTATATCTTGACCACGCCCGAGCCCATCGATCTCGTCATCTTCTCGTCCAGCATCCTCCACGGTGAGGCGCTGACTGAGACCGCCGGTTTCGTCGCCATCTCGAATGGGAGGATTGCGCACGTCGGCCGCACCGACGGCGAGCAGACACCCAACGCCGCCGCCGAATGGACGGCACGAGCCAAACAGGTGATCGACGTCGGCGAGGCAACAGTCTGCCCGGCCTGATTGACGCCCACATCCATCCCATCCACGGCGCGGAAATCGCCCGCGGCCTTGACCTGGGCGGGATCACCGAGCTCGACGACATCCGCGCCGCCCTCGTGCGATATGCCGCTTCCACGCCGCACGCCGCCGGCTCCGATTGGTTGTTCGCTTGGGGCCTCGACCCTGTCATTTTCGGGGATACGGGTTTCAACAACTCCCTCTTCGACGGCATCCTCGACGACGAACTCGTGTTCATCACCCTGTTCGACGGCCACGCCTCGCTCGTCTCCGACGCCGCCCTCAAGCTCGCCGGGGTCACCGGAGCGGAGAAACTGCCGAGCACCGGCTATGTCGGCGTCGACCAACTCGGCAAGCCCAACGGCATGCTCTACGAAATGGCCGCCCAGGAGCTCGTCCGCGGCGTCCTTCCCGAGCTCTCCTTCGAGCAGCGCGTCGACGGGCTGGAGAAACTCCTGCGTTCCATGGCCGAATCCGGGCTGGTGGCGGGCCAGATGCTGGACTTCGGCGCCCAGACACCTTGGAGGTGCTGGAGGCCTTGGAGCGCCGAGGCGAGCTCGCCATCCGGCTGCGGATCTCCCCGTGGGTCATGCCGGCGCCACGGAGGAAGACCTGAAGGCCATGCTCGCGATGCAGGGCAGGCACGGAAGGCGCTGGCACGTTCACGGCATCAAGCTCATGATGGATGGAACCATCGACAACGGCACGGCGTGGCTCTTTGAGCCCGACGCCCACGGAGAATCCCTCCACCCGCTCTGGCACGATCCTGAAGCCCTCGCCGCGGCCATGAAGTTCTTCCACGACCACCGGATCCCCACCACGACGCACGCCATCGGCGATCAGGCGGTGTCCTTCGTCGCCCGGACCATCGGGGCCTTCCCAAGAACGGCACGGTCCACCGGATCGAGCACATCGAGTCCATCCCGGATTCGGTGTTGGCGGAAATCATCAATGCGGGCGCCGCTACCAGCCTGCAGCCGACGCATTGCGCCCTCTACAGCCGAGCCGACCACACGGACAACTGGTCCCGCAGGCTTGGCAGCGAACGGGCCAACCACGCGTGGCGGACCCGCGATCTCCGAGACGCCGGAGCGATCGTCGCGCTCGGATCGGACTGGCCCATCGCTCCCTTCGACCCGCGGGCGATCATCGCCTCAGCGCAGACGCGCCGCCCGGCCGGCCGGCCCGACGTCGAACCCGTCCAACCCCGGCAGGCGCTATCCGCGCGTGCCGCGCTCGAAGGTTACACGAGCCAATATTGGAGGTCTGTCGGTGAAGAGGGCGGAATCGTAGAGATCGGGGCACGCGCCGATCTGACCGTGGTCCGGCACAATCCTTTGACCACCGCGCCGGACGAATTCGCGCAGACGCCGGTGATCCTGACCGTTGTTGACGGTGAAATCGTTGTCGACGGCCGTCAGGTGCTTACGGCGGGAGTCACTCTGGACTCCGTCCAGGGAGCCTAGGCGAGGGCCTCTTCGAGTGCCTCGATGAGCTCTTGGGAATCGGGCTCGACGGCGGACGGGAAGCGGGCGAGCACCGCGCCTTCGCGGCTCACGAGGAACTTTTCGAAGTTCCACTTCACCTTCTGCGGTTTGGAGCCGTCGTCCGTCCGGGTCAGCTCGGCGTACAGGGGTGCTGTTGCTTGCCGCGGACCTTGGCCTTGCTCGCGAGCGGGAACGAGACGCCGAAATTGCGCTGGCAGAAGTCCGCGATCTCGGCGTCCGAACCCTGTTCCTGGCCGGCGAACTGGTTGCACGGCACGCCCAGAATCTCGAATCCACGGTCACGGTATTTGCCGTAGAGCTCCTCCAGTCCCGAGTACTGGCGCGTGAACCCACACTTCGAAGCCACGTTGACAACCAGTACGGCTTTGCCCTCGAAATGCCGAAGTCGGCCTGGGAGCCGTCGTTGAACGTCAGGGGGATGCTGTAGAGCGGGGACATTGAATCGCTTCCTTACCACGGGGAACCTTGGCAAACTGCCGCCTTCGAGTCTACGCGCGGCAGGGCGCTTGGACAGGCTACAAGGAATGCGACGACTTACGGCTTGGGGGACGCCGTTTTGGTAGTTGCCGTGACCGACGGCGTGGGGCTACTGGGCGCCGACGGCGTGGGCTGGGTGGGTGCCGGCGGCGTGGGCACGGACTGGGTCACGCTCGGCACCGGAACGGGAAGGCTCGACGTCGGCGCCACCGGCGGCGGTACGGTCACGGTAGGCGGGACTACCGTTGCCGGCCCCTGCGTCGCCGTGGGCGGTTGCGTCCCGGTAGGAGCCTGCGTCAAGGTAGGGCTCGGGGTGCCGCTCGGTGTCTTGCTTGGCGTGGGAGTGCCGCTCGGGGTCGGTGTTGGCGTCCCGGTCGGGGTGCCAATCGGCGTCCCGGTCGGACTCGGCGTCGGCTCGCAGTCGGCGTCCCGCTGGGTGACGCCGTCGGGCTGCCGGTGGGTGACGCCGTCGGTGTCGCGGTCGGCACAACCTTCGCTTCCTGCACCCCGCCGGTCACCGCTTCCCTTGAGGGTACGGCTCCCGGGTCGGTCGGCACGGCCCCGGGGATGGACCAGACAGACCCGGCCGAGGTCGCGGTGGCGGAACCTGGCTGGTAGCTGACCATCGGGATGTCGCCGAGGGGATCCACCTGCTTGGTGGGCAGGAACGTCCAGTTCATCGGGTTGGTATAGACACCGTTGAGGATCGTCTCGAAGTGCAAGTGGCAACCGGTCGAGGAACCCGTGGTTCCCACCCTGGCAATGACTTCGCCTACACGGACCGATTGCCCCTTGGTCACTGCAATGCCCTGCAGGTGGTTGTACGTGGTGACAAGGCCGTTGCCGTGATCGATTTCCACGCGATTGCCGCCGCCCCAGGGGTGCCAACCCACGGCCCGGACCACGCCGGAGTCGGCTGCGTAGACCAGCGTGCCGCAAGCCGCGGCGAAATCCTGGCCCCAGTGGAACTCGCCCGGCAATCCGGTGAACGGATCGATCCTCAACCCGAAGGGAGAGCTCGGAAGCAGCATTTCGAGCGGCGCGTAGAGTTTCCCGGCAGGCGGCCGGTCGAGGGAACTCGACGAGACATTGAGAGTGCCAACGCCGTTCTTATCGAGGGTTTGGACCGGAGAGCGTTCAAAAGACACCGTGGCTTTGTCACCTGCCTGGACCGGGGCCGACGGCGGGCTTGGGGCACGGTCTCCTCGGCGCTCGAGGTGGCACCATCGGTGGGCAGCATTCCGGGTTCGACTTGGCCAGTGGCCAAGGATCCATCGCTTGCCGCTCCGCCCAAACCCGGGCCCTGGAAACCGAAAGCGAGGATTACCACGACAGCGAGGAAGCACGCCGAAAGGACCCGGCCGAATTTTCTTGTGAGCACCAGGTCGACGACCTGGCCAGACTCATGATGCTTTCCCACAGCGGCTCCTGAGACGGGCGCTCATCCCCAGTACGGGCGCGCTTGTCCCATTGTGGCCGTTGCGAAATCGAATGGGAACACTCGACTTCATACTTGGCCGGTCCGCGAAACACTCGCCGGACCGTGGCGGGCTACTCGCCGAGGTTCTCTTTAAGCAGGGCGCGGTGCTCGACGGCGGCATCCGAATGCAGCGTGCGCCCGGCGTCGGTCAGCTCGAGGTACAGCGAGCGGCGGTCATCCGCGCAGGTCACGCGGGACACGAGTCCGGCTTTCTCCAAGCGGTCAACAACCTTGGAGACAGCGCTCTGGGTCATGGGAGTCCGCTCGCCCAGCGCCTTCATTCGGCAGGCAGAGTCAACGCTTTCGGCAACAAGATCGAGGATTTCGAACTCGTTCAGGCCGATGTCGAACTTGGCTTCGAGGGCGCGGTCGATCGCGGCCGCGGTGCGGAAGTACGAGTTCTGGATGCTGCGCCATTGCTCAACCAGCTGGCGATCCTGCGTTGTTGCCATGGCCCGATTCTAGTCGAAACCCCAAATAAAGTCCACGTCATAAGATTCCTAGTCATATTCCTTGTCATTGAATGACGCGTCATATAGATTGATCTGCATGACTTCACCAAGCACCCTCACTAGATCTGCCGAGCAGCTCCATACAGCCGTCCGCTGGACCCGGGCCCAGTGGCTGCTGCTGATGGTGGTGTGCACCGTTCTGGCCCTCGACGGCCTGGACGTTTCCATGGTGGGCGTAGCCCTTCCCTCCATCGGCCACGAACTCCACCTCGGAACCGATTCCCTGCAGTGGATCGTTTCCGCCTACGTCCTGGGGTACGGGAGCCTGTTGCTCCTGGGCGGGCGGCTCGCCGACCTGCTGGGCCGGCGTCGGATCTTCCTGATCGCCTTGACCGTGTTCGCTGCGGCTTCGCTCCTCGGCGGCCTCGTGAACGATCCCACCCTCTTGATCGCAACGCGCTTCGTCAAGGGCCTGGCCGCGGCATTCACTGCCCCACCGGGTTCTCCATCATCACTACCAACTTCGCCGAAGGCCGCGAGCGCAACAAGGCACTGTCCATCTTCACCACTTTCGGCGCGAGCGGCTTTTCGCTCGGGCTGGTGGTTGGCGGGCTCATGACCAGTTTGAGCTGGCGCTGGACCTTCCTTGTATCGGTACCGATCGCCGTCGCCGTCGTGCTTCTTGGCATGTTGTTCATTCCCCGGGATAAGCCGTCCACGGAAGAAAGCGGCCACGACGTCTGGGGCGCGGTGACCCTCGCACTCGGCATGCTTGGCCTCGTGTATACCTTGGTTTCAGCGCCGGAGAAGGGCTGGGGATCTGTGGCAACAATCGCCGGATTCGCCATCTCTGCTGCCGTGCTGGCAACCTTCGCCGTCATCGAAAACCGCGTCAAGCACCCGCTTATCCGCTTCGGCATCCTGCGTGAAGGCTGGGTGGCCCGCGCCAACCTGAGTGCCGTTGGACTGTTCGGCTCCTACCTGAGCTTCCAGTTCATCCTCACCATGTACCTGCAGTCGGTGCTCGGCTGGTCTCCCCTCGGCATGGCGCTTGCCTTGCTTCCCACCGGGCTCCTGGTGGCAACGAGCGCACCCTTCGCGGACAGGTTCATCGAGAAATTCGGCGCCCCGAAGCTCATCCTCACCGGCCTGACCGCCATGGGACTGGGCTACGTCTTGTTCCTCCGCGTTGGAACGTCGCCCAACTACGTCCTGGACATCCTGCCCTCGGTCATCCTGCTGGGCATCGGTTTCGCTTTGGCCTTCCCGTCCATCAATGTCCAAGCCACCGCTGGAATCCGGGATTCGGAGCAGGGACTGGCCGCCGGACTCATCCAGACCAGCACGCAGGTTGGCGCGGCACTCGTCCTCGCCGTGACGACCGCCCTCGTCAGCGGGCATGACACCGGCGCAGGCACAAACGGCACCGTCAGCGCGGCAGCCATGCTCGATCAGTACCGGCCCGGCCTGGTCCTGAGCGCTGCGGTGGCGATCGCAGCCCTGCTCGTGGCAGCGTCCCCGGCGCGCCGCCGTCGGGCACTTGCCGAGCAGCCCGCAGCCTAAGCGGACTCGGGTGAAAAGTGCCGGCCCGCTCATTCCAGGGCGGGCCGGCACTTCTGCGTTAGCCCGGTACCGCTGCATAAACAAGACGGCACCTTGCGCCAGCAGAATGAAGCGCAACAATGGACCATGGTCAACTTCCTGAAGAAGTGGCAAGCGGAACTGCGGATGACTTTTACGGGTCACCCGCAGTCCACGCCTGACTGGGTGCTGCGGCTTGCCGAGGGAAACGACCCGGGTACCACCTTCCCGGATCGGCCGTCTGGGCCGTCCACGGTTCCATGTCCACGATCATCGCGGGAATCCGGGTGCTGCTCATGCAATCCCTGCATCCCGGCGCTTTGGCGGGGGTGTACGACCATTCAGGCTTCAAAAGGGATCCCCTCGGCCGCCTTGCAAATACCATCCGTTGGATCTTCACGGTGAGCTACGGCTCCATGGACGCAGCCCACACGGCAACCCACTTCGTGCGGCGGGTGCACGATTCCGTCAAGGGCAACTACGTTGACGCCCAGGGCCAAACCCGCGAGTACTCAGCAAACGATCCCGAGCTTCTCCGCTGGGTCCACGTTGCGTACGCGGATTCCTTCGTTACGGCGCACCGGATCTGGGGCGGGCGGTCCCGGCGGCGCCGACGCCTACATCCGCGAATGGCCCAGGCCGGGCGCCTCATGGGAGTCGAGGACCCTCCCTTGAGCCTCGCGGAAGTGACGGCGGAAATGGACCAGTGGTACGCCTCCGGACATCTCCGCGCGGACGAGCGGCTCAGGGAAACCATCGAATTCATCAGGTACCCCCGTTGAAAGCGTCGCTGCAACCCGGTTACCGGATTCTGTTCGCCGCGGCCGTCGCCAGCCTGGAGCCCCGATATCGGGAATTGCTGGGGCTGGAAAAAGCCCGTATCGGCCCCATCCCGCTACCGGCGATTCTCGCCGCACGGGTGGTGCTCGCTGTCGTGCGCCTGACGTTGGGACGCAGTGGCCCAGCGAGCAGGCCGCCCGGAAACGATTGCGGCGCCTGGGGTACGAGGCTTAGACGCAGAGGAGCCCGGCGGAACGGTGTGGCCGTTCCGCCGGGCTTCCTTGACGAATCGCTAGATCAGCGCGTCCGACAAGTGGTTCGGAGTGCCGAAGCGGTGCGCCGTGATGCTGATGGCCTGCTCGTGCAGGAACGGCAGCATCTCGATGCGTCCGGCCGGGGTCACCGTGCCGTGGTAGATCGCGACGTCGGGACGGCCGCCGGTCGCTGCGCTCAGCGCGCTGCTGTCCCCGCCGATCAGGCGGATACGGCCGCCGTTGATGCCTGCCGCGGAAACCAGCCATTCGGCGTCGTTCTGGATGCGGGTGCCCACGCCGAGCCCCGCGAACGCTGCGATGACAGCTTCGGGAAGTTCGACGGCGGAGGACACCGTGAGCGCCGAACCCGCCACTGCACCGGCTGCCACGACGCGAAGCAAGTCCACGAGCTTCCCGCCCTCGGACAAGCGGATGGTCACGGGGATGGCCGGTACCGGAAGACGTTGCGCTCGGCGCTCAGGCCGGAGACGTCCTTGCGGGTGCCGAATTCCGTGGCCCATGCCTCGGCGTCGCTGAAGAGCGCCTTCTGCAGGGCCTCCGCCTCGCTGGCTTCGACAAGCGAGCCTGCGGCCTTGGCGGCGGCCAGGATCGAAGCGGCCGCACCCTTGAGCGTGGCACCGCGCTTGGCGCGGGGCTCCGTAGGGAGCCAGCTACCCAGCCCCACCAGGTAGTTGGGTCCGCCGGCCTTGGTGCCGGCGCCCACGGCGGACTTCTTCCAGCCGCCGAACGGCTGCCGCTGGACGATTGCGCCCGTGATGCCGCGGTTCACGTAGAGGTTGCCGGCCTGGATGGTCTCCAGCCAGACGCCCATTTCACCGGAATCGAGCGAGTGCAGCCCGGCGGTGAGGCCGTATTCGATCTCGTTCTGGATTGCGATGGCTTCTTCCAAGGTGGACGCCGTCATGACGCCGAGGACCGGGCCGAAGAACTCGGTCAGGTGGAAGTAGGAGCCGCGCTTCACGCCGAACCGGATGCCCGGGACCACAGACGGCCGGTCTCGTCCAGCTTCTCGGGCTTCACGGCCAGGTCTCGCCCTCGCCGAGGGTGGTCAGCGCGTTGAGGAGCTTGCCGTTGGCCGGCTCGATGATCGGGCCCATCTGGGTGGTGGCCTCTTCCGGGTAGCCCACCTTGAGCGAGCGGGCGGCATCCACGAGTTGGTTGTGGAAGCGCTCGGACGTGGCTACGGAACCCACCAGGATCACCAGTGAAGCGGCGGAGCACTTCTGCCCTGCGTGCCCGAAAGCGGAGTACACAACGTCCTTGGCGGCAAGATCGAGGTCGGCGTGCGGGGTGACGATGATGGCGTTCTTGCCCGAGGTTTCCGCGAGCAGCGGGAGGTCCTGCCGGAAGGACCGGAAGAGCTCAGCGGTCTCGTAGCCGCCGGTGAGAATCACGCGGTCAACGCTGGGGTGCGAGACCAGCTGGGTGCCCAGCTCGCGTTCTTCGAGCTGCACGAGCGCCAGCACTTCGCGCGGCACGCCGGCCTCCCACAGGGCGTCCACCATGACGGAACCGGAGCGGCGGGCCTGCTTTGCGGGTTTGATCACGACGGCGGATCCCGCCGCGAGTGCCGCCAGCGTGGAGCCCGCGGGAATCGCCACCGGGAAGTTCCACGGCGGGGTCACAACGGTGAGCTTCGCTGGGACGAACCTGGCGCCGTCGACCGTTTCCAGGTCCTTGGCGCGCTCGGCGTAGTAGTGCGCGAAGTCGATTGCTTCGCTGACTTCGGGGTCGCCTTGTTCGATCGTCTTGCCGGTCTCGGAGGCCATAACCTCGAGAAGTTCGGCGCGGCGGGATTCCAGGATGTCGCCTGCGCGGTGCAGGATGGCTGCGCGCTCGGCGGCAGGCATGGCGCCCCAAGTTTTGCCGTGTTCCACTGCGGTGGCAATGATGCGTTCCAGTTCCTGCGGGTCGCTGACCTTGCTGGCTTCAACGATCGCGTTTCCCGCAGTGGAGCCCGGGATGCGGTCGAGGATGGCACGGCCCAGGCCCGGTTGGCGGGCAGGGCAGGATCGGTGTCCGGAGTGTTGGCGAAGCCCTGGCTTGGCATGGCGGCCGCGGGCTTGTTGCGGTCCTGCGTGCGGTTGGGGCCGGAACGGCGTCGTCCAATTCTGCGAGGGAGGCGAGGAAGCGCTGCTTCTCACGCTCGAACAGCGATTTGTTTTCGCTGAGTTCGAACACAGCGGACATGAAGTTGTCCTGGCTGGCGCCTTCTTCGAGGCGGCGGATCAGGTAGGCGATCGCAACGTCGAACTCGCCCGGGTGCACCACCGGCGTGTACAACAGGAGGCTGCCGACGTCCTTGCGGACGGCCGTGGCTTGGCCCGTGGCCATACCGAGGAGCATCTCGAACTCAATGCCCGCCGTAACGCCGCGCTCCTTCGCGAGCAGCCACGCAAACGCGACGTCAAAGAGGTTGTGGCCGGCGACGCCGATGCGGACCGCATCGATGTGTCCTGGAGTGAGCGCGTAGTTCAGGACGCGCTTGTAGTTGGTGTCCGAATCCTGCTTGGTGCCCCACGTAGCGAGCGGCCAGCCCTGGATGGACGCCTGGACCTGTTCCATAGGCAGGTTGGCGCCCTTGACGACGCGCACCTTGATGGGAGCGCCGCCGTTTGCCCGGCGGGCCGCAGCCCATTCCTGCAGTTCCTGCATGGCCGACAGCGCGTCCGGGAGGTAGGCCTGCAGCACGATGCCGGCCTCAAGGTTCTTGAATTCGGGCTTGTCCAGGATCCGGGTGAACACGGCCATGGTCAGGCTGAGGTCCTTGTATTCCTCCATGTCCAGGTTGATAAACTTGGGCTTGGGGAACGATGCGGCCAGCTCGTAGAGCGGGGTGAGCTTCTCCACCACGTGGTCCACTGCTTCGTCGAAGGCCCACAGCGAGTGCGGGGCCACCGTGGAGGACTCCTTGATGGAGACGTAGTCGACGTCGTCACGGGCCAGGAGCTTGAGGGTCCCTCGAGCCTGCGGCTGGCTTCGCGTTCGCCCAGGACGGCCTCGCCCAGCAGGTTCACGTTCAGGTGGACGCCGTTCTGCTTGATCTTGGCGATGGCCGGGCCAAGCTTGGCATCGGTGGCGTCCACGATCAGGTGGCCCACCATGTCGCGGAGGACTTTGCGTGCGATCGGGATGACCACCTGCGGCAGGACCGGAGCCATGACGCCGCCGGTGCGCACAGCAGCGCGCATGTACCAAGGAAGGAAGGCCGGGACCTTCGGGGCAAGCTTGGCCAGGTTGCGGCCGGCGACGGACAGATCCTCAGGGCGGATGACGCCGTCGACGAATCCCACCGTGAAGTCCAGGCCGTTCGGATCCTTCAGGACGCCGGCGAGGCGCTGCGCGGAAACGTCAACGGGTACCTTCGAGGCTTCGGTGAGCCAGTGTCGAACCAGTTGGATGGCTTCGTGGGCCAGCTCCTGGAGGTGTCCGGATTCCGGGGTGGATTGTGTCCTGGCGTCGATGCTCGAATCCCGAGTTGGTGTGCTCATGCGCTTCGTTCCTTTTGGTGCGGAGAGTGCTTTGTTTCCATCAGTATGGATCTACAATCAGATTAGGAAAAGCGATCTTTTCTGAAGAATATTCATTAGATTTCTCGACCCTTCTGGAGAGCCGAATGCTGGATGTCCGCAGGCTGCGCTTGCTGCACGAATTGAAGATCCGCGGAACGCTCGCAGAAGTGGCCGACGCCATGAAGTACAGCCCGTCCTCGGTGTCCCAGCAGTTGACCTTGTTGGAGAAGGAAGCGGGCGTGAAACTGCTGAGAAAATCCGGTCGACGGGTGCAGCTGACGCCGCAGGCCGAGATCCTCGTGGAACATGCGGCCGCTTTGCTGGCCACCCTCGAGCGGGCAGAGACGGATCTCGCGGCGTCCCTCTCCACAGTGACGGGAACAGTGCGGCTCGCCGTGTTCCAAACCGCCGCCCTGGCCCTCATGCCGGACTTCCTCACCATCATGAAGGGCGAGTATCCCGAAGTGCGAGTGGAAATGATCCAGCGCGAACCCGAGACTGCGCTCTATGAAACCTGGGCCCGAGACTTCGACATCGTGGTGGCCGAGCAATACCCAGGGCACGCAGCACCACACCACCCCGGCCTGGACCGCGCAACCCTGACCAGCGACGCCATCAGGCTGGCCACTCCCCCGATTGGCCTCGGTGGCGAGTCGATTTCCTCGCTCGCGGATACGGCTCCCCTGCCATGGGTCATGGAACCGCATGGTGCGGCGTCCCGGCACTGGGCAGAACAAGCATGCCGCTCCGCTGGCTTCGAGCCCGACGTCCGGTACGAAACCGCCGACCTCCAAGCGCAAATCCGGCTCATCGAGTCCGGCAATGCCGTGGCCCTCATGCCGGACCTCGTCTGGACGGGCCGGACCACTCCGGTCCAACTGCTGGACCTCCCCGGGCTCCCCAAGCGGACAGTCTTCACGTCGACGCGCACCGCCGGCCGGATCCACCCCGCAATCCTGGCATGCCGGGAAGTCCTAGAACGGGTGGCCGCGGAACGGGCGTAGGGTTCGGCTGGCTGGTGCGGTCGGATTCTGCACGATCATTCCGCATGCAGGGACAATTCGAAGAGAGCCAAAACGCAAAAAGGCCCCGGTCCAAGGACCGGGCCAAACGCGGAGAATGGGGGATTTGAACCCCCGAGGGCGTTAACCCAACACGCGTTCCAGGCGTGCGCCATAGCCGCTAGGCGAATTCTCCATGCTTCTGAATCAAAAGCAGACTCCACTGTACCCGAGAATTTCGGCATCGCCCAATCGGGACATTCATGGTGTCGAGCGGGCCCTCCGTGCGCTTAAACGTAAAAATGGACGCCCCAATGCGTCCATTCCTCCGGCACTCCGTTGAGCTGCTGGGTCCAGCCCCTGAAACCAGGCCCTGCGGCTCACAATCTTGAGATTGCCCCAATCGGTGTACATACCAATAGTCCGCTGGGTTCAGCGGTTTGGCAATGGAGATTGGAAACCATCCTTTGACCTGTTTTTGAGCGGCCGCTGGGAGGATGGTGGAATGAGCCAACTGCACGCCCTCGTTGTCTACGTCCCGGTATCCCATAGCGAGAGCTTGCTGGCCGCGATCGGTGATGCCGGGGCCGGCAGAATCGGCGACTATTCGCATTGCTCATTCACCACTCCAGGCACCGGACGCTTCACCCCCATGCCAGGGGCACAACCGTTCATCGGCGCCGTGGGGCAAGGCGAAACGGTGCCGGAAATCCGGGTCGAGTGCGTGGTTGAGACGGACTTGCTCGACGCCGTAGTGCAGGCCCTGCGCTCAGCCCACCCTTATGAGGAGCCCGCGTTCATGACGTGGCCCGTGAACGGCTGGCGCTAACTGGACATGTCCATCTTTTGGCTCCCACAAGGCACATGTCCGCAAATTCGGAGGGCTCGAAAACTTCGGGTAAGCTTGTCGACGGCCCCTCATGTGGCGTCATCCTGTTGAACTCCCCCAGGACCGGAAGGTAGCAAGGGTAGATGGGCTCTGGCGGGTGCATGAGGGGTCTCTTATTTAAATGTCAGTCCCTATAGGTAGGTTTCCCCTGTGACTGTTACTACTGCGCTTTACCGCAGATATCGCCCCGATTCTTTCGCGGACGTTATCGGGCAGGAACACGTCACCGAGCCGCTCATGACGGCCCTGCGCAAAAACCGGGTCAACCACGCCTACCTCTTCTCCGGCCCGCGCGGCTGCGGAAAAACCACGTCCGCCCGCATCCTTGCCCGCTGCCTCAATTGCGCCGAAGGCCCCACAGACACTCCTTGCGGCAAATGCAACAGCTGCGTCGAGCTGGCCCGGGGCGGCTCCGGCTCGCTCGACGTCATCGAGATCGACGCCGCCAGCCATGGTGGCGTGGACGATGCCCGGGATCTCCGCGAACGCGCCACCTTCGCCCCGGTCCGGGACCGCTACAAGATCTTCATCATTGACGAAGCCCACATGGTCACCTCGGCCGGCTTCAATGCGCTGCTTAAGATCGTCGAAGAGCCGCCGGAACACATCAAATTCATCTTCGCCACCACGGAGCCGGACAAGGTCATCGGCACCATCCGCTCCCGTACGCACCACTACCCCTTCCGGCTGGTGCCGCCCGAGCCGTTGATGCAGTACCTCGAGCTTCTCTGCCAACAGGAAAACGTGCCGGTGGCTCCCGGCGTGCTTTCCCTCGTGATCCGGGCCGGCGGCGGTTCGGTGCGCGACTCGCTCTCCGTACTGGACCAACTCATGGCCGGCGCCGGACCCAACGGCCTGGACTACGAACTCGCCGTCGCATTGCTTGGATACACCCACGCTTCACTGCTGGACGACGTCGTCGAGGCGATCGCCGCGTCAGACTCCGCCACGGTTTTCCGTGCCGTGGACCGTGTCATCCAAACGGGGCATGATCCCCGCCGCTTCGTCGAAGACTTGCTGGAGCGGTTCCGCGACCTCATCATCGTCCAAGCCATGCCGGAAAGCGCCCAAGCCATCCTCCGCGGCATGCCTGCGGACCAGATAGCCCGGATGCGCAGCCAGGCAAACAACCTCGGTGCAGCCGAGCTATCCCGTGCCGCCGATGTGACCAATACCGCGCTCACTGAGATGACCGGCGCCACTTCGCCGCGTCTGCACCTCGAACTGCTCTGCGCCCGGATCCTACTGCCCAGTTCCGAGCAGACCGAACGCGGGATCGCGGCCCGGATCGACCGCGTCGAACGCCGTCTCAACTACGGCGGGGCACTTCCCCCCGCGGAAGCCCAGACGCCGCCGGAAGCTGTTGCGGCTCCGTCCACTTCCGCCGTGCCAGCTGCGCGCCCAGCGGAACAACCAGTGGAACGCCCGACGGCGGACGCCAGTCCCGCTCCCGCCTCACCAGCGCTCCACTCACCAACGCCCGGGGCAGCCGCGTCCGGGCTGGCCGCGCCCTTGTCAGCCACGTTCGCCGAGGCTCCGGCCCCGGCCGTTCGCCTGCCTCCGGGGAACCGTCCAGGGAGCAGCTGACACCGCCGCGGGTCTCCACTACTGACTGGCCCGTGGATGAATCCAGGCAGCAGGCCGGCCGCCCCGCTCCCGAGCCAGCTGCCCAGGCTCCAGCTCAAACGCCCTCGCCGGCCCAGGCTCCGGCGTCAACCCCCGTACAACCGCCGGCGCCCGCGGAGGCGCCCGCCCCGCAGCCAACGCCCGCTCAGGCGCCTCGCCCCGCTACCGGTGGCGCCGATGTAGAGGTCATCCGGCGGGCTTGGCCCGAAATCCTCCAGACGCTGACCAAGATCAAGCGCAGCAGCTGGGCGTTGGTCGGAGCGAACGCGCAGGTGGCACAGTTCGACGGTCAACTTCTCACTCTTGCATTCAGCACTGACGGCCTTGCGAGCGCCTTCAGCCGCGCAGACCATGCCGAGAACCTTCGCCAGGCCATCCTCAAGACGATCGGCATCGACTGCCAGATCACTTCGGTCGTCGGAGGCAACAGCTCAGGTAGCTCTGAACCAAACCCAAAAGCACCGGCTGACCCGGCGCCCCCTGTAGGGGGTGGCGGCTCCCCGACTGTGTCGTCTGCTGTGGATAGCGCATGGGGACTTGCCCCTGCGGCCCAAAGCCCTGCCGTACCGGAAGCAGACAAGCCCGAGGCAGCACCGGCATCCGGGTCCGCTCCGAGCCAAGCCGTTTCCGCGGCTCCGGATCCGGCCCCAGCAGCCACCGGGGCATCGTCCGCCGCAGAAGCTGCCTCGCCCGCAACGGCACCGGCAGACCCGGCCGCGGACTACTCCTATTCGGACGATGATTGGGCCCCCTCGGGACGAGGACGCTCCCCCGCTGGACGAAGAACCGCCCATGGATTGGGAGCCGTCGGCGTCCCCGGGCTTCTCCGCCATGCCCACGGCGGCCCCGCGCCGCGGCCGCTACGCCACGCACTGATTCCCCTGCCCCCACGAACAAGCGCTCCACCCAAGCATCTCCGGAGAAAGCACCTTCAGAGAAAAATCGAAGACCCCGGAAGATCCATGGTCCAGGGCTGTAGAGCACGCGCCGGGTTCGTGGGTGGTCGGCACCGAGTCCAACGTTGGTTCGGCGGCTTCGGGCACCTCCGCCAACCCTGATAGCCCGGCCACTTCGCCCTCGCCGGCCACGCCGAGTCCCGTCTATGAACCTGCCGCCGCGCAGGTTCCAAACCAGCCGCAAACAGTGCCGGGACTGGCCACCGATCCGGCCGCCGAACCCGCGCGTTCGGCCGCAACACTCGCACAAGCCCCTGCCCCTGCAACAGGGTCGGCGCCTTCGGGAAGCGGGAAGCAGAGCCTTTACCAACGGCTTTCGAACAGCCCGAAGCGATGGCCGGCCGCGAGAAAGCACCTGCACGGGCCGCCGTCGCTCCCGGCACCGTGGTGGAAGACATCCCGAGTGCCGACGATGAAACCATCGAGGAATCGGGAGTCTTTGGACGGGCCGCGGTCGAGCGTATTCTGGGCGGGAAGCTACTGGAAGAACGGTCGCTGGACAGCATGCGCCGCTAACAAACTGACGCCGTCACCACACCCTGCGCGCGAGAGCCCGCCGGCGCCACAAAGGGTGCCACCAAACCGCGACGCCGCCGAACGGCAAAGGCGTCCACACCGAACGAACGAGGACATTGTGTACGAAGGCGCAGTACAAGAGCTGATCGACGAGCTCGGCCGGCTCCCGGCGTCGGGCCGAAGTCGGCGCAGCGCCTGGCCTTCCACATCCTTGAGGCCGATCCCGAGGACATGAAGCGGTTGGTCGCGGCCATCACCACCGTCAAGGAACGGGTGAAGTTCTGCACCGTCTGCGGCAACGTCACCGAGCAGGAGCTGTGCAACATCTGCCGCGATCCGCGACGCGACCCCTCGGTGATCTGCGTGGTCGAAGAATCCAAGGATGTCCTGGCTGTGGAACGCACGCGGTCCTTCCGCGGCCGGTACCACGTCCTCGGCGGCGCCATCAATCCGATCGCAGGTATCGGGCCTGAGCAGCTCCGTATCCGCGAGCTGCTGACACGGCTCAACGACGGGGCCATCCAGGAAATCATCATCGCGACCGACCCCAACCTCGAAGGCGAAGCGACGGCCACCTACCTGGCCCGCATGCTGAAGTCGATCGGCATCACCGTCACCAGGCTTGCTTCCGGCCTCCCGGTGGGCGGAGACCTGGAGTATGCGGACGAAGTCACCCTCGGTAGGGCCTTCGAGGGCCGCCGCAACGCACTCATGTAGGCGGCTCGCTTCCAGGAACACCCCGACGCCGTTGCGGACCCCTAAGCGAGCCGCCCGGTTTACGCGATCCGCGTCCCGCTGGCCAGCCGGCCTGCAGGGGTCCGCAGCGACCGCCAGCCGAGCCACATGAGCAGCCCGCCAGGACCAATTGCAGGCCGAGTCCCAGTGGCCACAAAGGCGTTGTTTGCTTGAGGTACTGCGGCTGCGGCACGCCGTTTGCACATAGGTAAGAGTGCTCCGGCCCGGCGAGCGCGGACCTGGCACCCTGGCTGATGCCCTCGATCATCCCGACCGAGTAGAACACCGTCCCGCTCCGGTCCGGATACGGAATGGCGTCGGCCACCACCACGTAGGGATTCAACGCGAGCATCCACGCAACGCGTTCGGTCCGGACGGCCGGGTGCTCCACCAAGGCCCCTCGCAGGTGTATGCCGGCTGCGCTGGTTCCGTCGGCTGCTGATTCGGCTGAACCGGCGCATACAAAACGCCACGGCCAACTGGAGAGTTGGCCAATACCGTGCCCTGCGCCAGTTGCGATCCCAGTCCGAAGGAAATCAACGAGCCGACCACCAGCGCCGCGACTACCAAGTAGGTCACCACGATCGAGAACAGTGGCCGCCCGGCAAGCGCCGAAATCCCCACTCCGATCCCGCACACAACGGCCAGTTCTACCGCCAGCATCAACAAGGAAACCACCACGTGCCCCGGGGTCAGGCCGCCCTGGAACATTCCGAAGACAAGGAACGGGGCGCTTGTCGCCAGGAAGGCGAGCGCCGCGAGCCATCCGGCGCAGAACTTGCCCCAGAGAATCTGGCCCGGGTCAGCAAGGTGATCTGAAGGATGGCGAGTGTGCCACCGGCCCGGTCTCCATTGATGGCATTGGCGGACAGCGCAGGTGCCACAAGCAGGGCAAAGAGGAGCACGAAGGCCAGCACGACCTCGAAGATCATGGACCCGGCTCCGTCCTGGGGCGCCAGCGCCGAAGGCGGCATCGTGGAACGCCGCGCTTCCATGCTCGCGTTCCAGGCGAGCCACGTCAGCCACGTCACTACCGCGATGACAAAGAACCAGATGCCCAACATGATGTACCAGCCGCGGGAGCGCAACCGTTGTTTCATCTCGAGGACCACGACGTCGCGTATTCCCCAAGGTAGCCGACGACGGCGCTCCAGCCTCCCGTAGCTCCCTGCGGTCCCGCCGGAGGTCCCGCTGAAACAGGCACGGATTCACTCACGTCGCTCATGGCCTCTCCGTATCCAGGTTCATGTACGTCTCTTCCAACGCACCGGCTGCGGGGGCGAAGGAAACTACTCCGATGCCGGACCGGACGAGTTCGCCCAAGAGGGCGGCAGCGCCGTCGTCGTGCGTCAACAGCAAGGTGACCGACGGGCGGCGGCCCGCTTCCACCCGGTATTCCAGTCCGAGTTCGCTGAGCTTTGCGGTGAGGGCCGCATTGTCGAGGGTTGTGATCGCGTAGCGCCGGCCCTGCAGGGCCGCCTCCTCAAGGGTCTGCTGTTTCACGGTCCGGCCCTGGCTGACGAACACCGCTCCGTCCGCGATTTCATCGAGCTCACTGAGTACGTGGGAGGAAACCACCACGGCTTTCCCTTCCCCGGCCAGGCGGCGCAGCAGGTTTCGGAGCTCCACTCGGGATCCCGGGTCGAGGCCGGACGCTGGCTCGTCGAGCAGAAGCACGGACGGGTCGTGGATGAGGGCCCGGGCCAGGCTGAGCCGTTGTTGCTGGCCCCTGGAGAGGACCCGGGCGGGCTGGTCGGCAAGGGTGTCCAGCCGGACAAGTTCGAGCAAGCCGGCAACACGCTGGGCGATGCCTGCCCTGGGCAGGCGGTAGAAGCGCGCCATCTGGACCAGGATTTCGCGTGCAGTCAAGGACTCCCACACCCCCAGGGTGTCCGGCATCCAACCGATCCGAAGCCGCGCGGCCGCGCTGTGGTGCAAGGGATCCAAGCCGTTGATCCGAATGGTCCCGGAGTCGGGCCGCAGAAGCGAGGCAAGCATGAGAAGGAGCGTCGTTTTGCCTGCGCCATTGGGCCCAATGAGCGCCGTGACCTTCCCTGGCGGGGCGTGGAAATCGATGTGCTTGACGGCGTGGACCGTGCCAAAGCGGCGTGAGACGCCTTCCGCGGATACTCCCGGGCGTCACCAACCGGGACTCTTGAACTTTCAGCTATGGACATGCTCTACTCACCTGTTTCCCCCAAACAGAACAAGTACGCTTCAACTCCCGTGAGCCCACATGCCCGCAGGCTGCGTATTTCTTGATCGTACGCCAAGCCGAAACCGCCCGGCGTGCACCCAAGGGCCGAGATTTGGTCACAATTCCCCGCCCGCCGCGCCCGGCGATAAACTGGCCACATAAGCCACGTAGCCGTGCCGCTACCTGGCCACGCAACGTATGATCCCCAATTGAGCAGTGAGGGTGCGCGCATGAGTTTGCCCACTACCGATGTGAAAACCGAAGACCTGACCGCGCAGCCTGCCAAGACCAAGCAGCTGATCGTGCAGAAGTTCGGCGGCTCCTCGGTGTCCGATGCAGAAGGCATCAAGCGTGTTGCCCGCCGCGTTGTTGACGCACAAAAGGCCGGCAACGAGGTTGTCGTAGTGGTTTCCGCCATGGGAGACACCACGGACGAGCTCCTGGACCTCGCCGCCCAAGTCACCGATTCTGCTCCCGCCCGTGAGATGGACATGCTCCTCTCCGCAGGCGAGCGCATCTCCATGGCCCTGCTCGCCATGGCCATCAACAAGTTCGGTGCCTCCGCCCAGTCGTTCACCGGCTCGCAGGCCGGCATGATCACGGACGGCATCCACGGGAAGGCGCGCATCATCGACGTCGACCCCCACCGCATCCGCACCGCTTTGGACAAGGGACACATCGCCATCGTGGCCGGCTTCCAGGGCATGACCCGGAGCACGCGGGAGATCACTACCCTTGGCCGCGGCGGATCCGATACCACTGCGGTGGCCCTCGCAGCCGCGCTCGAAGCAGACGTCTGCGAAATCTACACGGACGTCGACGGCATCTACACGGCGGACCCCCGCGTGGTCTCCACTGCCACGAAGATCGACCGTATTTCCAGCGAGGAAATGCTGGAACTGGCAGCTTCCGGCGCCAAGATCCTGCACTTGCGTTGCGTGGAATACGCCCGCCGATTCGGCGTGCCCCTGCACGTCCGGTCCTCATTCAGCCAGAACGAAGGCACCTGGGTCCTGCCCAGCGCCGATGACAAGATCACGATTCAAGAGGGAGTTGCCTTGGAGCAGCCAATCATCTCCGGTGTTGCACACGACCGTTCAGAAGCCAAGGTCACCGTGGTCGGCGTCCCGGACATCCCCGGCAAGGCCGCCGCGATTTTCCAGGTCATCGCCAAAGCACATTCGAACATCGACATGATCGTCCAGAACGTGTCCACGCACGGTACCGGCCGCACGGACATTTCCTTCACCCTGCCCATCGTGGAAGGCGCCGACGCCCTCACCGCCCTCCGTGCTGCGCAGCCTGAAATCGGCTTCGAGAGCATCGAATACAACGAGAACGTCGGCAAGCTTTCGCTGATCGGCGCCGGCATGCGTTCGCACCCGGGCGTCTCCGCCACCTTCTTCAAGGCGCTCTCCGACGCAGGCATCAACATCAACATGATTTCCACCTCGGAGATCCGCATCTCCGTGGTCACGCACGCCGATCTGCTGGATGACGCAGTGCGCGCCATCCACAAGGCGTTCGAGCTCGACGGCGACGCCGAGGCAACCGTCTATGGCGGCACCGGCCGCTAGACGAACTCCGCCGCCGGGCACCCGCCGTCGGAATCTGGAGTACTTAACGTGAAAGAACCGGAGCTTGTGCTCCGGTTCTTTTGCTTTCCTGCGGCTTTGGAGCCGCGAGCGGCTTCAGGCGCCTTCCTTGCGGACTCCGTAGTGGTGGCCCTGGTCGTCCGTTTCGACGACGAAATGCCCTAGGTCTTCTTCCGACGCCGTCTCGAAGTCGTCATGCTTGTGGACTACGGGCGCATCAATGTCGCCCGGGTTGCCGGGCCGAACCAGAAACGCAGTCGATCGGTTACCCTCATGAAACTATCGAGTGCATGTCCCACAATTCCCACCTCCTTCCCCGCTGCGAGGTCCAGCCGCACGGTTGGAGCTGAGTGGTTCCAGTGAGGCCAATTTTACGCCCGGAACCGGCAAAAGGCCCGGGGTCGGCGTCGATCGCTGAGAGCGAGGGGGCCCACGCCGGCGAGGGCCCCTGCCTGAGCTTGCGAAGGCTGGGAGCCGGTGGGGACCCTCAGCGAAGGGACTTGTCGTCCGGGTTCTTGGGGACCACGTAGGTGCTGCCGTCCGGCCGGCGGACGGTCTCCCATTGCTGCGCTTCGGCCTGGCGCCGCACGAGGAGACGCTTGTTCTCCTCGGTCATTTCATGATCCAGGGAACTGCTGTGCGCCGGTCCGAAAATGATCCGAAGCTTGCCAGTTGCGCGCATGAATCTCTGGGTCATGGTCTCTTTGGCCACCGGGTCTACCCTCTCTCAAAAGGATGTTGTGGTTTAAGAGTACACTAACAATTAGTGCACTAACTATCGGCCGGCGAAGTCCGGTCATCGACACGGAATGGAGCAAGCCATGGCCGCACCCATTGCCCCCGAAACAGCCGCCCCGCCTGAAGACGACCTTCTACTCGAGCGCCAATTGTGCTTCGCCCTGACCGTGGCGTCGCGGAGCGTGGTGGGCGTCTACAAGCCGGTGCTTGAAAAGATGGGGCTGACCCATCCCCAGTACCTCGTGATGCTCGCCCTATGGGAACGCAGTCCGCGCACGCTCAAGGACATCAGTGAGGCACTCCTGCACGAGCCTGCCACCCTTTCGCCCATCCTGCGCCGGCTCGAAGAAGCAGGATTCGTCACCCGCAACCGCATCCACGGAAACGAACGGGCACTTGCCATCACCTTGACGGAAGCCGGCTCCGCCCTCAGGCAACAGGCGACGGCCGTGCCGGGAACCATCATGGAGCGGCTCCAACTCACGCGTGCCGAAGTAGCGGAACTGCACCGCGCAATGACCGGGCTCATCGCGGCCACGCAACACCCGACTCCCGGTGCGGGCGATAAACTGGCATAAATCAAGGAGAACCCCATGCGCCTGCGAATAGTCCGGTCTGTGTTGGCCGTCGTCGCCGTCGCTGGTCTTGCCGCCTGCACGCCCGGCCCCGGGGCGGTTCGCCCAGCAGTTCGGCGCCTGGCAGCAGCACGTCGTCCTCGCCGTCGGGCAGCCCTACCGGCTTTTGCCCGACGAAACGGCGTCTCCCAGCGGCAAACCGACTCCTTCGATCTCCCCCACGGCGCCCGGCTCTCCCGGCTCCGCAGAGGCCGAGCTTTCCATCATCGTCAAGCTCTCCGCTTCGACAGCCCCTGAAAGCTACACGCTCGTCTGCACCGGCGGCGTCCCCTCCGCGGAAAGCCACCACCCCACCGCAGCCGCAGCATGCGCCGCCCTGAAAAAGAACCCCGCCCTTCTCACGCGCACGCCGCGCTCCAGCGACCAGGTCTGCGACCAGCGTTACGGCGGACCCCAGACGGCAATAGTCACCGGGGCCGTTGATGGCGTGGGCGTCGAGTCCTCCTACAAGCTCACGGACGGCTGCGAAATTGCCGCTTGGGCCGCCGTCGCCGACATCCTTGGTTCAAGCGGTGCCGGAGCTTAAGTACAAGCACCTCCCGCAAGAGGAATGGCTCGCGCTGGAGGCTGCCCACCACGCCCGCGTCGAACGCTATGCCAAGCCCTACTTGGCCCGGCGCTCCGCGGGCGAGAAACATCCCGTCGAAGACTTCCTCTTCACGTACTACACCCAGAAGCCCGGCCAGCTGCTGCGCTGGCACCCGGCGACGGCGTCGTCCTCTCCGGCCCAAAGCCGCCGAGCGGCCGGGTGGAAGTACTACCGAGTGCTCGACGACGGCGCGCTGGCGGCCGCGGGGCTGCCCGCCGGTACCGTTGCCGTCACCTTCGATCGCAGCCGCTTCGTGGCCGACCGCACCGAAGCCATCCGCTTCGCCGGCATCATCCTTGCCGGAACCGTAGCGCGGCCCGCCCAGTTTGGTTGCTTCGGACTCCACGAGTGGGCCATGGTCTACCGCCAGGACAAGTTCGATCTTCGCCACGAATACCTCAAGCTGCGCCTCGGTTCCGAAGGCACTGACACCGTCGTGGAAGACAACCGGATCCGCTGCTCGCACTTCGACGCCTTCCGTTTCTACACGCCGGACGCCATTCCGCTCAACGAACTCACCCCGACACGGGACAACCAGCGCACCATGGAGCAACCGGGCTGCCTGCACGCCAACATGGACCTCTACAAATGGGCGTACAAACTGACGCCGGCCTTACCGAGCGAGTTCGTGATGGACTGTTTCGAACTGTCCTGGCGGATCCGGGTCATGGACATGCAGGCCTCGCCCTACGACCTTGAAGAGTGGGGATACCCGGCCATCAGGATCGAGACACCACAAGGCAAGGCCGAGTACGTTGAGTATCAGAGGGCGTTCGCTGCCGAGGCCCAAGCGCTCCGTGCGCGGGTCCTCGACCACGTGCGGCCGCTCCTGGATCTCCTGGTACAAACACCGTCTCACGAAGGACAGCGATGACTTCAAGCACAAAGTACGACGTCGAGCTCACCATCACGCTGACGGAGGCACCAGGCGCCGCGGACTACGAGTTCGTCCTGCTCGGCTCGGGCGGCGAAGTCTCCGAAGGCTCGACCCTTCCGGACCCCGCGCGGCGCTTGCCGCCGTCGAACAGTTCGGCGAGGAGATCTTCTTTCCCGTGCCCCGGCCGGACCGCATATGCACCCAGCAATACGGTGGTCCGCAAGTGGCCTTGGTGACCGGCCGGTTCCGCGGGCGCGAGGTCAGCAGCCGCTTCAGCCGGACGGACGGCTGCGAGATCGCCCGTTGGCGCACCATGGCCGCCCTCCTCGGCGGCGTGGCAGGATCCACGGGAAACATCTAACTCCCCACCCAACGCCCGCTCACAAACAAGTGCCCCCAGCCGGACGCCCGCTCACAAACAACCGTCCCGAGCCGGACGCCCGCTCACAAACAACCGCCCCGAGCCGGACGCCCGCTCACATCATCTGCAAGGGGGTTCCGCCGTTTGGCCATTAAGGTGAGCGAGCGTCCGCCAAAAGGGACATATAGGTGAGCGAGCGTCCGGGGGGACGATAAGAAAGCGGCCGGCGGGATATCCCGCCGGCCGCTGCCTCGCATATCTGTCAGACCATTAATGCCGCGCTACGGCGCGTTGTTTGACTGGTCCTCCCCCGCGTTCTGCAGTTTGCCCTTGCCATGTTCGCCTTCCTGGTCATCGTTCGGCACCACGGACACGGTGCCGCTTGCCGAGACCAGGACGGACACAAACGTCGGCGCGCTGGTGCCGTCAAAAGTGAGTCGGCCGATGTAGGAACCCGGAGTCAGGTTGTTCCACGCGAAACTGAGCTTCCCGGATTTGCCGTTCTTCATCTTGATCGGGTTGGGCGTAACCGTGGCGTTGGCGTGACCGTGGCGTTGCCTTGGTTCGCGCCCAGGATCGCGGCGTCAACGCTGGCCTTGGTGGGCCGGTTGTTAGGGCTTGCATATAGGTTCGCGATGATGGTGTACGTTCCAGGCTGGGGGTTGTCGAGCGAGAGCGACTCACTGGCACTCGGTGTCGCTGCCGTGAACAACTGGCCCGACGGCGACAGGACATACAGATCGAAATCCGCCGTGGGATCGGAGGAAATCACCGAGAACTTCGCGAACGCCGTTCCGGGCGGAACCGTGGCGGTCTTGACGAAGTTCGAGGCGTTGTTCGCAACAGCCACGGGACCCGGAACAAGTTCCGCGGCCGAGGAATCAGCCTTGGAAAGACCGTCAATGGTCACAGCAGTGGGTGAGTCGGAACCGGAAACGATGTTGATGTCCGCCGATCCGCTTGCCTCCTGGGACGTGAAGGCGACGCTCTTGGAGGCCAGCACCGACTGCGGACGGACCGCAATTGGAGAGACCACCGACTTGTTGGCACCTTCCCACTTCAGCGATCCCATCGCGAAAGTACCCAGTGCGGCCGTCTTGTTTTCGAAGGTCACCTTGAAGGTCTTCTTCTGGCCGACTTCGTTGAAGTTCAGCACGGACGGAGTGACCTTGACGTCAACGCCGGGGACATTGACTGTGGCCCGGTATTGTCCCGGAGTCAGGGCGGTGACGGTGCGGGTGACCTCGATCTTGCCCGCGAGGTTACCCAGGGCGAACGAGGGGAGGTTCATGTCGCGGGGCAGTGTCGAGCCCAGCCCGGCTTGCCGAGATCGACGCCGGTACCCTGGATGAACTTCAGGTAGTCCTCGGTTCCGGCATCGTAGACCAGGCCCGGTTCCAGCACGCTGGCAGGGTTCATTTCTCCCGCACCGGTGGCGAAGACGTCCTGGTTCTTGCTTCCGTCGGCCAGCTTGACGTCACTCGCCGTCGTCATCATGGCCGACTTGACCGTCGCAGGGGACCAATCGGGATTCTTCGCCAGGATCAAGGCTCCGAAACCTGCAATGTGCGGGGACGCCATGGAGGTACCGGACATGAATCCGTACTCATCACCTTTGCTGCCGATCGGCGAAACACCCGCGAGCACCGCAACGCCGGGAGCCGAGACGTCCGGCTTGAGGAGATCCGAATCGGTGGCGAGGAGCGGGCCGCGGGAGGAGAATCCGGCGATCTGCGGCTGGGCCTCGAGCGGAAGCCCAGTGGTGTCGTGGTCAACCAGGGAAACAGTAAGTGCCGGTTGGCCCCGACCTTGTCCTTGATGGCCTGCGAGGCGGGAGGATTCACGTGGACAGTAGGCACCGCGTGCTTGTCCGTGTCCAAGGAGGAACTGGTGAGGTTCACCAGGATCATGCCCACGCCGCCACCGCGGAGCACCTCGGCGCTCTTCGCGACGCGGTCAACCACTCCACGGTCACACACCACTACCTTGCCGGCGATTTTCGCCGGGTCCAGGGACCCAGGCGCGCAAAGTGCCGCGTTACCGGCGCCTGACGCGGCGTTTGCGGAAAGCACGACGCCGGCCCCGCTCACCTGGTGGTTCATGATGCTGGCTCCGCGGAACTTGGTGCCGTCGGAGAATTCGACCGTTCCCTGGAGTTCCTGGGAGAAGGAGGTAGCCGCAACCGTGGTCATCCAGGGTGCGCCGTGGTTGACGGTGCTGGCCTGAGGTCCCGAGTTACCGGCGGATGCCGCCACAAAGATGCCGGCCGACGCAGCAGAGAGGAACGCGAGCGAAACCGGGTCGGTAGTGGTGTCCGTGGCGCCGGAAATGGAGTAATTCAGGACGTCCACGCCGTCGGCGATGGCCTGGTCAATGGCGGCGATGGCCGCGGAACTGTAGCAACCGCCCGTATTGGGGTCGGTGTCTTCCCAGCACACCTTGTAGATGGAGAGCTTGGCAGCTGGTGCCACGCCGCTCGTCTTGCCGAAGCTCCGGCCATCCACGAACGTTTCCACGCCAGGGTTGCCGGCGGCGGTGCTGGCCGTGTGCGTACCGTGGCTCACGACGTCGATGGGCGAGATTTGTTCCTGGGGTGCCCGTTGGGCTGGCGGAACCGTCTGGAGGAAGGCATCTGCGAAGTAGTGGGCGGCGAGGACTTTGGAATTGCAGGCAGTTCCGTCAAAGGCCGCTCCGGTGTCGGTGCCTTTCTGGCACTCGCCGACGAAGGTGTCTCCGTTGGCCTTCAGCATGGCGATCTTGCCGTCACTCGTGCGGTACGGGATGCCCACCTGGGGGTCCCCGACCAGCGGCTGGACGGGATCCCCGGCGAAGAACTTGCTTGTGGGCGTGTAGCCGGTGTCGATGACACCCACCACGGTGCCCTTGCCGGCCTGGTCCTGGCCGCCGAACTGGGTATTCCAAGCACCATTCGGTCCGCTGAGGTTGAGGAAATCGGTGGTGGAGTAGTCAGGAGCAGACTGCGTGTCCGGGGCCACGAGGAGAACATCGGGATTCTTCGCGAGATTGACCGCCTGGTTCGCGGAAAGCGTGGCGCTAAAGCCGTTGATGGCTGTGGTGTAGTCGCGGTTGATGGTTACGCTCTGCTGCTTGGCCACGTCCTGCTGCTTCTGCTGCAAGTGGGCCTGGTACTGCTTCACTTCGGCCTTGCCGACATCCAGTTTCTTGCCCGCCTGCGGCTTGGTGGGCACATAGCCGGGGGTTCCGCCGTCGTAAGTGGCCGCTGGCTTCTCTGCCAGCACCACAACGTAACGGCCATCCTGGTAAGACTTGGGGTCGACATTGCGGGCAACTCCCGCGGCCGTTGATCCGAGGACCGTTGAACCGGAAGCGGGCGCTGCTTGTGCGGGTGTCAACGCCACCGAGGAGAGCAGAACCGGTAATCCGACGGCTAGCGCCGCAGCTTTTCGAAGCCCCCCGCTTCCAATGAAGCTCTTTCCTTGTGAATTCACGAGTGATTGCACCTTTCCGGGCGATCGTGGCGGTCATGTCAAGATCAATCAACAAAGGATGGGCACCGATTGACAGTTCTTGTAATCAGGTAAAGCCCAGCCGATTCATAGAGTACAGAGCGATAGTCGAATATGACATAGGACACATTTCACGTTTTTTGTCATGTCATTCGGCATCAGAATACATCCGCACGCAGCAGCGGCACGCCCCGTCGGAAGGGGACGTGCCCGCTGTGCGGATATTCAAATATTCAGGCGAAGACGGACTGAAAGGCGCCTCAGGCGTGCTGGTACGTCAAGCAATCAGCCGCTTCGGCACCGGGGCCGATCCGGACATCGTGGGCCTCGCACATGAGGTTGTTGTTGTGGGTGCATTCCGAGCGCTGGCAGGCACCGACATGCGCCAGGACTTTGGGGAGTCCTCCCATGAGCGTGGTGTCAATGAAGGTGGCGCAGGATGCGTGGTCCGCGGTTCCGCCAATGGTGATCCCGAAGGCAGTGCAGCCATGATGGTTGAATCCACAGCTGCCAACGCTGCAGGCGGATACTTCGGCGACGTGTTCGGTCATTGCTCCTCCTGGTGGACGGGGAATTTCCTGGACAGTAATTCCAAGCTACTCCCGAATACGCGCCTTTAACCCGGAGGATTAGCGCATTTGCGCGTACCCTATTGCGCTCAACGTGGCGCCGGCGGCAGGCCGCGCTAGGAATGGATCCCTCGCAACGCGTCGCTGATTTTGGCCCTCGTCGAAGCATCCGGCGGGACGGAAATGCGGTTTTCCGGGCCGCCCGGTCCGCCATGATCCTTTGGAAAACCATCCTCCCCAGGCCGGCAAATACAGCGGCAAGGACCACGGGCAAAACCATCGACTTAGCGTTCTCGGCCATGCCGCAATCCTAGTGAGCCAAACCACCTCCGGCCAGAGCCGCCGTCGTTCGGTGGCCAGAGCCGCCGTCGTTCATCCAAAACCCCCGACGACGGCGGGGCGCCGCCGCGAATTGGCGCGTACCTTTTGCTTGGTAGCCACCTCTTCACCGATCTCCCGCAAATAGGGTATGTAGCGATTTGGCCGGTAGAATGGGCATGCAAGCTCGCGGAGCGCCCCCCTTATTCCGTAAGACCCTGCCGTTAAACACTGTTGCTGAACACTGTTTGGAGGCAGTTCCGGCGTGAGACGGCACCACTCCGCGGCAGCCTTTAACCAAGGTTTAACCAACGCTCACGCACAGGAGTTACCGGATGCCCCGGATCGTCGTCGACGTCATGCCCAAGCCCGAGATTCTGGACCCTCAGGGGAAGGCCATCGTGGGCGCACTGCCCCGCCTCGGCTTCACCAGCTTTAGCGCTGTCCGCCAAGGCAAGCGCTTCGAACTGACCGTTGACGGCGAGGTGACCGATGCCATCCTCGCCCAAGCCCGTGAGGCCGCCGAGACCCTGCTGTCCAACCCGGTGATCGAAGACGTCGTCAACGTCGAGGTCGTCGAGGCCTGACATGACTGAACTTCCTTTGATCGGCGGAGCCCCCGTGGCCGTCGAACCCCATTTGGCCGGGGCCAAAATCGGCGTCGTCACCTTCCCTGGCACCCTTGACGACCGCGACGCCGCCCGTGCGGTCCGCCTCGCAGGCGGCACCGCCGTCGCACTTTGGCATGCGGACACACAGCTGGCCGACGTGGACGCCGTGGTCATCCCGGGCGGATTCTCCTATGGCGACTACCTGCGGGCAGGCGCGATTTCGCGCTTCGCTCCGCTGATGTCCCGCATCATCGATGCCGCCAACAGCGACGCCAAGCTGCCCGTGCTGGGTATTTGCAACGGTTTCCAGATCCTGACCGAGTCGCACCTGCTCCCGGGCTCCATGATCAAGAACGACCACTTGAAGTTCTTGTGCCGCGACCAGGTGCTGCGCGTCGAGAACAACAAGACCTTGTGGACCGCGGATTACGAGGCTGGCGAGGAAATCACGGTTCCGCTGAAGAACCAGGATGGCCAGTACATCGCCGACGACAAGACCCTGGACGCCCTTGAGGCCGAAGGCCGCGTCGTGTTCCGCTACGTCGGCTGGAACCCGAACGGTTCACGCCGCGACATCGCCGGCATCAGCAACGCCGCCGGCAACGTAGTGGGCCTCATGCCTCACCCCGAGCACGCGGTGGAGCCCGGATTCGGTCCGGAGTCCAACGCCGGCACGGATGGCTTGGGCTTCTTCACTTCCGTCCTGAACAAGATCGTGGGAGGCGCACAGTGACCACCTCAGCTGAAACCGTCGGCAAGAAGTTCAACATCGACACCGTCGAGAACGCCGCGAAGACCCCGGACACCGAGCTTCCCTGGGCCGAGCTCGGATTGAAGCAGAACGAGTTCGACGAGGTCGTCAAGGTCCTGGGCCGCCGCCCCACGGGCGCCGAACTCGCCATGTACTCCGTCATGTGGAGCGAGCACTGCTCCTACAAGTCTTCGAAGAACCACCTGCGCCAGTTCGGCGAAAAGGTGACCGAGGAGATGAAGAAGGACATGCTCGTGGGCATCGGCGAAAATGCCGGCGTCACCAACCTGGGCGACGGCTGGGCCGTGACGTTCAAGATCGAGTCCCACAACTCGCCGTCGTTCGTGGAGCCCTACCAGGGTGCGGCGACCGGCATCGGCGGCATTGTCCGCGACATCATCTCGATGGGCGCCCGCCCGGTCGCCGTGATGGACCCGCTGCGATTCGGCGCCATCGACCACCCGGACACCGCCCGCGTCATGCACGGTGCCGTTGCCGGCATCGGTGGCTACGGCAACTCGCTGGGCCTGCCGAACATCGGCGGTGAAATGGTGTTCGACTCCGTGTACCAGGGCAACCCGCTGGTCAACGCGCTGGCAGTCGGCGTCATGCGCCACGAAGACATCCGCCTGGCCAACGCGTCCGGCAAGGGCAACAAGGTTGTCCTGTTCGGTGCGCGCACCGGCGGCGACGGCATTGGTGGCGCCTCGGTGCTGGCCTCGGAGTCCTTCGACGACACCAAGCCTTCCAAGCGCCCCGCCGTCCAGGTAGGCGACCCGTTCGCCGAAAAGGTGCTCATCGAGTGCTGCCTGGAGCTGTTCAAGGGTTCTCTCGTTGAGGGTATCCAGGACCTCGGCGCGGCAGGTATCTCCTGCGCCACGTCCGAGCTCGCTTCCAACGGCGACGGCGGCATGCAGGTTGAGCTGACTTCCGTGCTGCTCCGCGACCCCACCCTGACCCGGGCGAAATCCTGATGTCCGAGTCGCAGGAACGCATGATGGCCGTTGTCACGCCGGAGAACATCACCGCGTTTGAAGCGGTCATGGACAAGTGGGCCGTGGAGTACTCCTGGCTGGGCGAAGTGACCGACACCGGCCGCCTCATCATCACGTGGGAAGGCGAAGTCATTGTCGACGTCGACCCGCGCACCGTTGCCCACGACGGTCCGGTCTACGACCGCCCGTTTGCCCGCCCCTCATGGCAGGATTCCGTCCAGGCCGATACCTTCACGGGCTCCGTGCAGGACGCCGGCCGCCCCTCCACTTCCGGGGAACTGGCTGCCGCCATCACCGAGCTCATTGCTTCGCCGAACATGTGCAGCAAGGCCTGGATCACCAAGCAGTACGACCGCTACGTCGGCGGCAACACCGCCATGGCGTTCCCGGACGACGCCGGCGTGGTCCGCGTGGACGAGGAAACCGGCTTGGGCGTGGCCCTGGCCACCGATGCCAACGGCCGCTACACCTACCTCGATCCGTACCACGGCGCACAGCTGGCACTGGCCGAGGCGTACCGGAACGTCGCCACCTCCGGCGCCGTCCCGATGGCCGTCAGCGACTGCCTGAACTTCGGTTCCCCCGAGGACCCCGACGTCATGTGGCAGCTGGCCGAGTCCATTCGTGGCCTGTCGGACGCGTGCATGGAACTGGGCGTCCCGGTCACCGGCGGCAACGTCTCGCTGTACAACCAGACCGGTACCGTGCCGATCCACCCTCTCCCGTGGTTGCCGTGCTGGGCAAGCTCGACGACGTCGCGCGCCGCACGCCGTCGGGCTGGAAGGAAGATGGCCAGGCCATCTACCTCCTGGGCACCACGGCCGCGGAACTGGACGGTTCCGAATGGTCCAACCTGCGCGGACACCTCGGCGGCTTGCCGCCGAAGGTTGACCTGTCCATCGAGCGCCAGCTCGGCGAGATCCTCATCAACGCCTCGCGCGACGGCATGATCGACGCCGCGCACGACCTCTCCGAGGGCGGCCTTGCCGCTGCGCTGGTGGAGTCCGCACTCCGCTACGGCGTCGGCGCCCGGATTGCGCTGGACGAACTCGTGGAGCGCGACGGCGTGGACCTGTTCACCGCGTTGTTCTCCGAGTCCCAGGGCCGGGCCATCGTGTCCGTTCCGCGCTCCGAGGAAATCCGCTTCAAGGACATGTGCACGGCCGCGGCTTCGCCCACCTCCGGATCGGCGTCGTCGACGCTGCCGGCGGCAAGCTGGAGATCAACGGCGTGGACGAGCTCTCCTTGGACGCTCTCAACGAAGCCCACGAGGCCACCCTGCCGAAGTACTTCGGCTAAGCCTGGACCCCCAACGCGGGGTCACTTACGGCCCAAGAATCCCCTCGGGATGGGCCGTAGGTGACCCCGCGTTGTGTTTTCAGTCTTCGCTGTGGAGTTCCCGGCGTCGGGCGCTCAGGAGCTCCAGTTCCGGGCGTGCTGCAACGAAGCGTTCGACGGCGTCGAACACCTCGACGAGATGCGCCCGGTCTGCCGCCACTGCCCCCGCGCCGATGAGTACACGGCGATGCTGGTCCAAATGCCCGGTCTCGGCGGCAGAGACTTCGAAACGCCGTTTCAACTCGGCGATCAGCGGACGCACGAGGGAACGTTTCTCCTTCAGGCTGTGCACCTCGCCGAGGAGGATGTCGAACTCAATCCACGCGATCCACATGCGCCCATCGTATCCAGTAGTCCGCGCGCCCTCCCGCTTCGGAGCCCACGGTGGCAAGATAAGGGCAGACTAAAGGAGCTCCATGGGCGCGGACGATCATACGAACAAGGCCGGCAACGCAGTATCCCGGGGTGCCGATTCGGTGGGTGACGCCGTAGACGATGCGAAGGATTCACGCACCGTCAGGGTAGTGGCACGGGCCGGGTTCGTCGCCTTAGGGCTGATACACCTCCTGATCGGGATCATCGCCTTGGGGATCGCGCTGGGCGCATCCGGCCAAGCCGACCAAAGCGGTGCGGTCAGCCAACTGGCCGCCACGCCTGGCGGCGTCGTCCTGTTATGGGCGGGACTAGTGGCCTGCGGTGTCCTCGCGCTCTACATGGCGAGCGACGCCGTGATGGGGTGGAGCGGGGGTGGCAGCTCGAAGCCCTGGATGAATCGGCTCAAGGCAGCCGGGCAGGCGATCGTCTTCGCTGTTGCCGCGGTGACCTTCGGAAGCTTCGCGCTCAGCCGTCCGAGCAGCAGCAGCGAGAAATCCCGCTCGACCAGTGCAGACCTCATGTCCAGCACTCCGGGAACTGTCCTCTTGGTGATCATCGGAGTGGCGTTGCTGGCGGCTGCCGGCACCTACGTCTTCCTGGGGATCACACGCAGGTACGAAAAGAACCTGAGGGGAAAACCGTCGGGAGCCTTGGGAGATGCGTTCACGGTGCTTGGAGTAGTGGGCTATTGCGCAAAAGGGGTGGCGCTTGGCGCCGTCGGCTTGCTCATCCTGATTGCCACGGCGGAGCACGACCCCTCCCAACAAGGCGGCCTCGACTCCGCACTCAAGGCCTTCCTGAAACAGCCCTTTGGCGGATGGGTGCTCGGGTTCGTCAGCCTCGGACTGATGGCCTACGGCGTCTACTCCTTGTTCCGTTCCGTTACCAGCGGCTCTGACGGCGGGCCCAACCTTCGCGTGGTGGCCAGAAACGCCCGACGGCGGCCCCACCAAAGGTGGGAACCGCCGTCGGGCGCTTTTTTAGCCAGGTTGTGCTACTTGGACGTGCCTTGCGACACCGAACCCTGCAGCTGGCGCTGGAAGATGACGTAGACGATCAGGACCGGAACCACCGTGACGGTGACTGCTGCGAACAAGGCGCCGAAGTCCACCGCATAACCCATTTGGCCGGCGAAAGCGGCCAGTCCTTGGGACAGCACGCGTGGCCCGGCCGCGTTGATGGCCACCGGAATCAGGAACTGGTTCCACAAACCCAGGAAGTTGAAGATGGCCACGGAAGCGAGTCCCGGCTTGGCCATCGGCAGCATGACCTGGAAGAACGTCCGCCACTCGCCTGCTCCATCCAAGGCAGCCGCTTCCGTGATTTCGTGAGGGAGCGACTTGAAGAAGGAAAACAGGAAGAAGACCGTGAACGGCAGCGCGAAGCCGACGTACACCAAGGTCAAACCCGGGAGGGTGTTGAGGAGGCCGAGTCTCTTCATGACGAAGAACAAAGGCACCATGGCGAGGAAGATCGGGAACGTGAGCCCGGCCAGCATGAGGTAGTAGATCGCCTTGCTACCGAAGAAGACATAGCGCGCCAGGACGTAGGCGCACATGGCCCCGAGGACCATGACGATGACCAGGGCGCAGCCCACCACAATCACGGAGTTGAGGAAGTAGCTTCCGATGCCGGCCTCGGTCCAGGCCTTGACGTAGTTGTCGAAGCGCCACTGGGAGGGCAGGGCGAACGGCGAAGCGAAGATCTCGCTGGAGGTCTTGAAGGAGGACATGAAAGTCCACAACAAGGGCAGGATCACGATCAGCGACCAGATGGTCAGGGCAGTGTGCGAAACGGCGCCCACCACCTTGTCCCCTGGTGTCGTGGCCGGTTTGCGCGGGTTGAAGTGCAGCGACTTCATTTCCTGGCTGGCTATTTTGGTAGTCATCAGAGGGACACATCCTTGTCGCCACCAGTGAGCCTGTTGACCAGAAACACGAGGCCGGAGAAGATCAGGGTGGCTACGGCCAGCACAACGCCCATGGCGCTGGCCAGTCCGAACTGGCCCTTCGTGAAGGCGGTGAAGAAGAGCTGCTGCGACATCACCAGGGTGGAGTTGTCCGGACCACCGCCGGAGTTCAGGGCGGCCATGTAGACGAAGGCATCCAGCGCCAAAATGCCCATGTAAATGTACGCCGTCTGGATGTTGTCCCGGATCAGCGGGATGGTGATGGACACGGCAGTGCGGAAGCGCCCCGCGCCGTCAATCCGGGCCGCCTCGAACAGTTCGGCGGGATACCTTTGATACCCGCCACGAAGAGCACCATGTAGAAGCCGATGAAGCCCCACACGATCACGAACATCGTGGCGATCATGGCGGTGTTCTTATCTCCAAGCCACGCGTAGGACTTGAATTGGTCCATGCCGAGGGAAGTGAGGATGCCGTTCAACAGACCCCCGGAAGGATCGTAGATCTGGCCCCACATGATGCCGATGGCGATCGCCGGAATCGTGTAGGGGAAGAAAGAGACAACCCGGTAGAAGCTGGAGTTGCGCAGGCCCTTGATCTGGCCCTTGCTGCTGCCGCCCACTGTCACCAAGGTTGCCAGCACCAGGCTGAGGATGATGGTGATGATGGGCAGGCAGATGACCAGCAGGATGTTGTTCCCCATGGCCTTCATGAAGATGTCATCCGTGAAGAGCTTCCGGTAATTCTCGAGTCCGATGAAGTTCTGGTCGGGTGAGAAACCGCTCCAGTCAGTCAGGGAGTAGCCGAACGCCTGGATGAAAGGCCAAATCACAAAGAGGAGGTAGATCGCCAGGGGCAGGCCCAGGAAGACCACGAAGAAACTGACCTTGTCGAACGTCAGGGGCTTGCGCCGCCTCTTGTAGACGGGTGGTGCGGTATCCGGAACGACGACGGCGGACGCGCCGCCGTCGACCCGGAGGGTTTTTGCTTTCACTGAAGTCACTTCACTTCAATCTTCTTGACCGAGCTGTCGTTACGGACCTTGTCGGTGATCTTCTGCAGGTCCGACGTCAGTGTGGCGACATCGGACTTTCCATCGAGGAAAGTGTTCCACACAACCAGCTGGTCCTTGTTGGTGCCGTAAAGGTCAATGAAGTTCCAGGTGTAGATGTTGTCGCCGCGTCGCTGAGCAGCTTCGTCTGGGAGACGAGTGCCGTGGAGCCGAAGCCATCGGAGGGAACGGTGTCCTTGACGATGGTGGGGCCAGCTTGGTCTTGGCGAAGTTGGTCGCAGCGTCCTTGGAGAGCATGACGCGGAGCAATTCCTTGCCGCCGGGAACGTTCTTGCCCTGTGATGGAACCACGAAGGGCTCGCCCGCTGCGCTGTGCAGTGCCGCGTAGGGCAGTTTGGAGCTGGTGGTCACCGAGGGGACGGGCGCACCGGTCATCTTGAAGCCGGCCTTGGTCTGGTCCTTCATCTCGTTTTCGATCCACGAACCGGACGGGTAGAACACTGCTTCCTGGGCGTTGCTCCACTGTGCCTGTGCTGCCGTGAACTGCGTGCCCGAGCCACCTGGCTTGAAGTGGCCTGCCTTGACGATCTTTTCCAGGGCGGTGAAGACGCTCTGGAGTGCAGGGTGGGACCAGCAGTCTGCCTTCAGGTTTTCAAGGCCGAGGCGAACGTCGTGGCCACCCTCCTTGATAGCGGAGGCGATCGCCATTTCCTGGTAGTACGTGGCGGCTTCCTTGCCCCAGACGAACAGGTATTTGCCCTTGGCCTTGGCTTGCTCGCCGAGCGCGTACATCTCATCCCAGGTCTTGGGAACGGACCAGCCGTTGTCCTTGAGCAGGGCATCCGAATACCACATCGCGTAGACGGTGAGGACGTAGTTCAAGGCCGCCAGCTTGCCCTCGAAGGTACCCGGGGCGAGCACTCCGCCGTAGAGGGTGTCCTTGATGACCTTGCCTTCGAGGTTCTTGGCGTTGACCACGCTGGTGAGGTCTTCAAGCTGGGCCAGGATGGTGCTGAAGCCGATTGCCTTGGCACCCGAGTTGTCGATCAGGTCCGGCGGTTGCCTCCGACGAATCGTGGCTGCAGTTCCTGTGCGATGTCCGTGGACGGGGAAATCTTGGCAGTGGAACCTGAATGTGCGCTTTCGAAGCCCTTGCCCGCGAAGTCGACATAGTCGATTCCGTACCCGCCCTTGAAGATCACTGCGTCAACGGTGGACTTGTCTGCCATGCCGAAGGGATTGGTGTCCGAAACGGTCCCCGTTGGACCAGTTGTTCCTCCGCCGCCACCCCCCGCGCAGGACGCCATCGAGCCGGCCAACGGCACAAGCACGGCCGCGGCAAGCGCGCCGCGGAGGAAACCGCGGCGTGCAAAAGACTGCTGCTGAACGTTCATCCTAAAACCCTCCAGAGACTCGTAGTACCTCACGCTGACGGCGCCTCGGCCGGCAGTCGATCGGTCAGGGCACCGCCGCTGCGACGCGCCCTTCGTGTGACATACTTCACCACGAGTGATTGAAAAGCAATATTTTAGGGCAGTTTCAATCAACTTTTGTCAAAATGTGATCTGACGATTCTGCCGTCCGGAGGGGTCGTTTGGGTGTTTTAGCCCCGTAAATTCAGGGATTTTGCGCACTGGGCGATAGCCTCGCGCGCCCATTGCTGCTGTTGCTCGGTTCCTACCCGCTCAGCCCATTGCTCGGCGAGCTGGAACTCCACCATCGCCTCGGTGCGGCGACCGTCGTCGTACATCGCCCAACCGAGGTTGTTGTGCAGGGAAACCATCCACCGTTTGGTGCGTGCATCCTCGACGGCGGACGCGTACTCAAGCGCGCTGCGCGTCCACGATTCCTGGTGGCCGGAGTCCGCGATAGCCAGCATATGAAGTGCATCCACAGCGAGGAAATCTTCGCCCAGGAGGTCGCCCATCTCGGCGGCCTGCTCAAAGAGCGGAACGGCCATGGCAGGGTGGCCGGCGGAGTTGAGCAGGCGGCCGCGCTCCAGGAGGATCCGCACCGCAATGGTGGGCTCCTCTTCGGCGTCGATCCCGTCCAGGAGGGCGTCCGCCTCCTCGAAGCGGCCCTGCAGGCCGATTGCCCGGCCCAATTGGGTGGCGAGCTCGGCCCGTTCAAAGGGATCGTAGGCGGGATCGGCCATGGCTTCGCGGAATCGGGCTTCCGACAACGCGGGGTCCTCAAAATTCCACAGCTCATCGAGGGTCTTTTGTTCCAGCATCTGGCTCCTCCTGATTGCTTCGAGGCGATGGAAGGTGCAGTCCACTCACAATCTAGCCGAAGCGGCAGGCGGGGTCCGCGTGTCAGTCCTTGGCGAGCCGGGCCCAGCCCAGTTGCTCCTGCTGCTTGCGGCTCAACGAGGAAACCACCAGGTCATAGGAATCCTCCACCATGTCCCGGACCATGGAGTCAGGGAGCGCGCCATCCAGGCGCACGCCGTTCCAGTGCGTCTTGTTCATGTGCCAGGCACCGGTGATTTCCGGATGGGCCGAGCGGAGTTGCACGGCCAAGGCGGGATCGCATTTGAGGCTTACTGCCAGGTTCTGGTCGTCCATGGCGGATGCGGCGAACATCTTGCCTTCCTGCTTGGATCCGCCGGATACGGCGGCCCGGACCTTGAAGACCGAGGTTTCCGGGCCGAACGGGAAGTCTTCATAGCTCCCGGGGAAGCCAAGGCAGATTTGGCGGAGTGTCGCAGCGTCCATGTAGCGAGACTAGCGGACCGATCGCCTCACGCAACGTCCAGGAAGTCCTCGAGGAGCACCACTTCCAGGCCAGCAGCCACTTGCGCCGAGCGGAAGGCCTCGAAGTCCGCCGCGAATTCGGGGCGGAAGTGCATCAGGACGATGTCGCCCGGCCGGAGGGAATTGCCGTACTGGTAGTCCATCCGCCCGGCATTGGCCTTGGCCTCCCACGTAACGATCGCCTTCAAGCCGGCGGCGGCCACGGCTTGCCGCATGGCGGTCGAATAGGCACCGCCCGGAGGCCTGAATAGTGTGGGCTTGCGGCCGTACTGCTGGAGGGCGAAATCCTGCATTCCTGCGATGTCGTCAAGCTGCCGCTGGTAACCCCATTGAGTGGTCATGTTGACGTTGTGGCTGACCGTGTGGTTTTCAACCAGGCTCCCCTGCGCCATGAATGTCTTGAAGAAGGCGGGTTGTCGCGGACCGTGTTGCTCGTCAGGAAGAGCGTTGCCGGGTAGCCGTTCTCCGCGAGGAGCCGGACGCTTTCCGGGACTTGACCAGTCCATCGTCGATCGTGAGGAAAACCACGGGATGTTTGGTGGGGATTTTGGTGATCACGGGAGCCAGTCCGCCTTGGATTGGCGGCAGCGTGAAGTCGGGGACGAAGGGGTTCCGGAGCCGCCGGGACCCGCAGGGCTTGGCGTGGGACTCATCGCGGCGCTTGCGGACGACGACGGCGAGCGGCCCGCCGTGCGGGGCGCCGCCGTCGGGCTTTCCGCGGACTGGTTTCCCGGGACCGCGCATGCCCCAGCCCGGCCACGAGGGAAGCCCCGAGGAAACCGAGGGCGGTGCGCCGGCTGGCGGTGGAGGGATGGTGGTCACACATGGGGATTCCCTGGTCTCGAAAGGGTGATTGCCTCCAAAACATACCAGCGGCCGGTTAACAGAAAACGACGGCTAAATGCCGCTCCGCCAGCCCATCTGGGCCGGGCAAGCGTTCATGACGACGTCCAGGCCCGCAGCTTTGGCCCGCTCCGCTGCATCCTCGTCAATGACTCCGAGCTGGAGCCACACAGCTTTCGCTCCCACGGCAATCGCTTCGTCCACCACCGCGCCGACGCGGGAGGAGTTCACAAAGCAATCGACGACGTCGATGGGCTGTTTCTCAAGCGGCACGTCCGCAAGGAATTTGTACCCGGTTTCGCCGTGGACGTCTTCGCCCTTTTGGTTGATCGGGATGATCTCCATGCCCATGGTGTCGCGAACGTAGAGGGCTACTTCGAACGCGGAGCGCCACTCATTCGTGCTGAGTCCCACGATGGCCCAGCGGCCCTTTGTTCGCATCAGCCGGTCTATGACTGCCGGATCGTTGACATGTGTCATAGCTTCAGCCTACTAGCGGGACAGCAGTCCAAGGAGCCAACGCAGCGAGGGCCCGGCAGGCTTCAGGGACACGTCGTCCTGGGTGTTCTCGACTGCTTGCTGCACTCCGTTTTGGAGGTCCTTCGCCGTGGGGGCTGATGGTATGGCAGTTTTGGGCTGCGGAAGGATTCCCTGCGAATCGTTCTTAGGCTCGGTGTGGGCTGCCTTCGGGGCTTGCTCCTGCGTTGGCTGGCTTGCCGGAGCCCGACCGGCCGCCGGTGCTTCCGGCTCGTGCGCCGCCTCGCCAGTACCAGCTGGAGCAGTGACCACGGGATCCGCCGAGGGGCCGCCACCGGGGGCGCCGGCGGCAGGTCAACGGGCGCCGGGTGCGTCGTAACCTTCGGGAGTCCTGGGCGGGGCCGGAGGTACCAGCGACGGCGGAGCTGTGGTCCAAGCGGGCGCCCAGCCGGAGATCAGCGTCTGCATGAATTCCGGCGTTCCCTTGCTGAATCCGCCGCTCGCGGCCGCAACGCCACCAACACCCAGGCCCATGGCGGTCAGGACCGCAGCACCAATAACGGCGGGGCGATGCTTGCGCAACTGACGCCGCTTGCCGAGCTCGTCGAGGGAAGAGTCTCGCCACAGCCGAGCCAGCCAACATCGCCGCGAGCGCGGCCCGGGACAGGCGCCGGCATGGAGGCAAACGATTCCAGTGCCTTCAACGAATCCGTGACTTCAGGGGCGTCCGTGAGGCCAGCCTCAAGCATGAGCTCGAGGATGACCGCGTCGCGGTCAATGTCCTTGCAATCCCAACGCATCATGGTGCCACGTATTCCTTTACTACCGAGTGCTCGCGGAGTGAATTCAACGCCCGGCGCTGCAGTTGTTTGACTGCGCCTTGGCTTTTCCCCATGATTTCGGCTGCTTGGTCAACTGTCAGACCGGCAACAATACGAAGCGTCAGGACTTCCCGCTGATCTTCCCCAAGGAGGTCCAGCAACGCCATGACTTCCCCGGGCGCCACGCGGTTCATCGCTTCGGCTTCTGCCGAATTCGACTGGCGCGTGTCACGTTCAGGTTCAAACTCGTGGTGCTCAGGTGCCCTGCTTTGCCGACGATGGTCATCCACCATCCGGGCATGGGCCACCGAGAACACGAACGTCCGCAGACCGCTGACGCCGCCCGTGATCGTCTCGACGCGAGGCAGGACGGCAAGAAAAACGTCTTGTGTGACAGCTTCGGGATCCGAGACACCTTTCGCCGTGAGGTAGCCGAGCACCTGGCCCGCAAAGGCCTGGTAGACGGCGCTGAACAGTTCAGCTTCGCGGCCGCGAAGGGCCAGCAATGCTGCATCGGTCAAGGCGTCGGTCACTGAAGCGTGGCTTTCGTTGGGGAGCGAATGTCCGGATCCATGCGAGATCCTCGGTGCCGCCCAAACGCGGCAGGGCCGGGCAACCTCACCTAGCTTAACCGCTGCTCCCGCTATGCCCAAGGACCAGCCTTCGGTTCCGGGGACCTGCCTCTCCCGGACTTTTTGCACATCCACGAAACCCCTTCAGACATGAAAAGGGCCGAGCTGAAACATGATGGGGGACAAATTTCAGCTCGGCCTTTCAAAGAGGTAATCGTCGGGGCACCCCAAAGGGTTACGCGGATTCCAAAAGTTTTTTCCGACGGCGTTTTGAGTGCCTTTTGGCGCGGAACGCACGACGGCGGGCCACCCCTGAAAGGGCGACCCGCCGACGTCGTGATTTAGCTGTGGTGACTAGTCCTCGATGAGGTCGTGCACCACGATCGTCTGGTCCCGGTCCGGGCCGACGCCGATCGCGGAGAAGCGCGTGCCGGAGAGCTTCTCGAGGGCCAGCACGTACCGGCGGGCGTTCTCGGGGAGGTCTTCGAGCGTCTTGGCGCCGGTGATGTCCTCGGTCCAGCCGTCGAAGTACTCGAAGATCGGCACTGCGTGGTGGAACTCGGTCTGGGTCATGGGCATTTCGTCGTGGCGGACGCCGTCGACGTCGTAGGCCACGCAGACCGGGATCTGCTCGATGCCGGTCAGGACGTCCAGCTTGGTGACGAAGTAGTCCGTGAAGCCGTTGACGCGGGATGCGTGGCGGGCCAGGACGGCGTCGTACCAGCCGCAGCGGCGCGGGCGGCCGGTATTGACGCCGAACTCGCCGCCTGTTTTCTGCAGGTACATGCCCATCTCGTCGAAGAGCTCCGTGGGGAACGGGCCGGCGCCGACGCGCGTGGTGTAGGCCTTGATGATGCCGATGGACCGCGAGATCCGGGTGGGTCCGATGCCCGAGCCAACGGACGCGCCGCCGGCGGTCGGGTTGGACGACGTCACGAACGGGTAGGTGCCGTGGTCGACGTCCAGGAACGTGGCCTGGCCGCCCTCCATGAGGACCACCTTGCCCTCATCCAGTGCGTTGTTGAGGACCAGCGTGCTGTCAATGACCAGCGGCCGCAGGCGCTCGGCGTAGGACAGGAAGTACTCCACGATCTCGTCCACCACCACATTGCGGCGGTTGTAGACCTTGACCAGGAGCTCGTTCTTTTGGCGCAGCGAGCCTTCCACTTTCTGGCGGAGGATCGATTCGTCGAAGACATCCTGCACGCGGATACCCAGGCGGGCCACCTTGTCCATATAGGCCGGGCCAATGCCCCGGCCTGTGGTGCCGATGGCGCGGCTGCCGAGGAAGCGCTCCGTGACCTTGTCCAACACCTGGTGGTACGGCGCCACGAGGTGGGCATTCGCGGAGACACGCAATCGGGAGGTGTCTGCGCCGCGGGCTTCCAGGCCATCGATCTCCTGGAACAGCGCTTCAAGGTTCACCACGCAGCCGTTGCCGATGATCGGAATCGCGTTGGGGCTCAGAATGCCGGCAGGAAGGAGCTTGAGCTCATACTTCTCACCGCCCACCACAACGGTGTGCCCGGCGTTGTTGCCGCCGTTGGGCTTGACCACGTAGTCAACGCGGCCACCGAGCAGGTCGGTTGCTTTGCCTTTGCCTTCGTCGCCCCATTGGGCTCCGACGATCACGATAGCTGGCATGGGATCCTCCCCCATTCTTTCGGGCCGGTCCTGGCGGGATCACCAAGGCTCAGCGCCGTACATGAGAACGCCCCGAATCTTTCGGTCCTGCCCGCAGACTTTCGCAAAAGTTCATCGGCGGGATCAGCAAGAGTTCCGGGCTCTTACCAGCCAAGTTTAGCCGATGCGGCTCTTGGACCTGTTGTCACACGGTCGGAAGGCGACATGAAAACAGGGAGGGCACCCTCGAACTTCCCCGTGAGCAGAATGTGAACTCTTCCCAAACAGTCCGCTTCGGGCCTCCAAAACGGCCCTCGGGCCCAGGCGAGCGGCTACATTCTTTGTGAATCCTCACCCCCAGCGGGCACTTCCGTGAATCTGAAGGGAAATCGATGAATTTTCGCAACAAGCGGCTCTTGTCAACGGCAGGAGTGAGCGCACTCGCAGCATCCACGATCGCTGCCGGCATGATCGGGTTCGGCCTAACGCCGGCCTCGGCCAATAACGACCACAAGGACACCGCGACGCCTATCAAGCACGTCGTCGTAATTTTCGGCGAGAACGTCTCCTTCGACCACTACTTCGCGACGTATCCGCAGGCAGCCAACACGGCAGGCGAAACCCAGCAAGGCAGCGGCGCAGCGGCTCCCGCGTTCACGGCGGCCAAGAACACGCCGAAAAACATCGCCACCCTCGCCAACGACAAGCTCTTGGCACCTAACAATCCCAACTCGGTCCAGCCCAGCGGCTGACTCCGGGCCAGGCAATCACGTGCGACCAGGACCACGAATACACCGCGGAGCAAAAGGCCTACAACGGTGGCTTGATGAACAAGTTCGTCGAGAACACGAGCATGGACACCTGTTCGGGTGGCCAGTTCGGGCGTCCCGGGCTCACCATGGACTACTACGACGGCAACACCGTCACCGGGATCTGGAACTACGCCCAGAACTTCGCCATGAGCGACTCACACTTCAGCACCGTTTTCGGCCCGTCCAGCCCGGCGCGCTCAACCTCGTGTCCGGCCAGACCCACGGCGTCACCGAATTCACCGCCGCCGGACAGCCCGTCAAGCCGGCAAGCAGCGACTACACGGTCAAGTTCCCTGACGCGAACGGCGTCGGCACCATGACGGAAGACCCGGATCCGGTCTACGACGACTGCTCCAACAAGAGCCACGCAAGCAAGAACAACCTCGCCGGCATGCAGGGCAAGAACATCGGCGACCTGCTCAACGACAAGGGCGTCAGCTGGGGCTGGTTCCAGGGCGGCTTCGCCCGACGACGCCGGCCACGGACACCACCCCGGCAGCCTGCATGACCACCCACACCAACATCGCGGGTGCCACGGTGACTGACTACAACCCGCACCACCAGCCGTTCCAGTACTACAAGTCAACGTCCAACCCCACCACCTTGCTCCGGCCAGCGTGGACGAGATCGGACACAACGGCCAGGCCAACCACCAGTACGACACCACGGACTTCGCGAAGGTGGTCAACTCGGACAACATGCCTGCCGTCTCCTTCCTGAAGGCGGGTAACTACCAGGACGGCCACGCCGGCTACTCCGATCCCCTGGACGAGCAGAAGTTCATCACGCAGCAGGTGAACGCCATCCAGAACTCGAAGAACTGGGAAAACACCGCAATCGTCCTCGCCTACGATGACTCCGATGGCTGGTACGACCACGTCGCGGCTGGCGTGAAGAACTCCTCCAACACCACTGACGACGCCGCATGGTGCCTCAACGCGTACAACAAGGGTGTCCCGATGGCCGGAGGCTATGCGGACCGTTGCGGCCCCGGCCCCGCCAGCCGCTCGTGGTGATCTCGCCCTTCGCGAAGAAGAACTTCGTGGACCACACCCAGACGGACCAGTCATCCATCCTTCGCTTCATCGAGGACAACTGGCACACCGGCCAGATCGGCGACTCCTCGGCGGACGCCAAGGCCGGCTCCATCAACGCGATGTTCAACTTTGACAACGCGCGGGACGTGAAGCTTATCCTCAACGAATCGAACGGCACCGTGGTCTCCCGGACCAAGGAAAGCGACGACCAGAACGAGAACAAGCAGTAGCAAGGTACTTCCGAAACGGCACCGTCCCGAATGCATCGGGATGGTGCCGTTTCCGTTAACGTACGGCCTAGCGCACGGCCCGGTCCATGCCCGGAAGCCGGCTCCCGCCGTCGAGAGTCCCACCACAGAAGTCCCGATTCACCCCACAGCTCACCGCCGTTCCGGTAGAGTTAACCAGCCCCCAACACTGCACCCAATCTGACCGGTCGCGGCAAACCGCTCCCGGCCGGATAAGTGCGCCTCGCTACACGTAGGAGACCCAAGCCCATATGCAAGACCTGGCGACTGAAACACGCGAAGAGCAGCTCTGGAACCGACGTTTCGAACCCCACATCGCCGAGGTCACGGGCTTTGCGATTCCCTCAAAGAACAGAAGCCTGGCAGCGAAGTCCTCTACGTGGACCCCGTCCACAGCGTTGACGAGTGCCGCATCATCAGCCTTTTCTCCAACACCCGCACCACGGAGGGCTCGGGCTTCATCGTCCCGGGTGACGCGGATGCCACCACCCGCATGGTGGGCATGCAGTGGCAGTTGGGCCTTCGTCCCGAACTCATGATGCCGTGGAACGTCTACCCGTGGATCGAGCCCGACGGCGAACCGGGCAAGCTGACTCCTGCCAACATCACCGAAGGCCTCAAACCGCTCCTGCGCCTGCTGGCGATCGTGCCGCGCACGTCCGTGCTGGTAGCCCACGGCAATGAAGCCCATCGATTGGCAGACCAGCTGATGAAGGCTGCTCCGCAGAGCATCCACCGCCGCGGGTTCAAGACATTCAAGGTCCGCTCGCTCGGTGGGCGTTCCTTCGCCGGCTCCCCCACGCGCCAGCAGGAGTACCTGGACCTCATTCATGGCGCCTACGCCGAGGCCATGGCCCGGACCGGCCTCACCCGGTCTCCTAGGACCCGCCCGACCCAACTGACTCGCATTTGTTGTCGTTATGACGCCTCATAACGACATTAACTGCGAGTTAGTTGGGTGGGGAAAGCGCGACGGCGGCCGCCCACCTGAGTGGGAGGCCGCCGTCGGCGTTTAATTCACTTGTCCTAGCCTTCGATCGCTGCCTTCGCGGCGGGATCGGAGTCGTTCAGGAATTTCTCGATCCGCTCCGGTTCCTCAGCCTCGCCGATGGCGGCCGACGCCCGGCCGAGGGAGTACAGGGCGCGCAGGAATCCCCTGTTGGGCTCGTGCTCCCACGGGATGGCCCGACGCCGCGCCAACCGTTGCGCCGCAGCGAATCCAGTCCGCGGTGGTAACCCACGCGGGAATACGCATAGGAATCGATGGTCCGGCCGTCAGCCCAGGCTTCTTCGGCCAGGATCGCCCACAGCAACGAAGACGTGGGGTACTTGGCCACGAGGTCCAGGGCCTCCTGCCCAAGGCAAGGTGCTGGTACACCTCGGTCTCGGCAGGGAGAAGCGTCGGCTCCGGGCCCATCAGGTTCTTGCGGAATTCGTCGGACATTAGAAGGTCTTGCCTACCGAACCGAGCTGCTTTGCGGCTTCCACGATGCGGGCAGCCATGCCGGCTTCGGCGGAGGCTCCCCAGACGCGGGATCATAGGTCTTCTTGTTGCCCATTTCGCCGTCGACCTTCAGGACGCCGTCGTAGTTCGAGAACATGTGTCCGGCAACCGGGCGGGTGAACGCGTACTGGGTGTCGGTGTCGATGTTCATCTTGATGACGCCGTAGGAAACAGCGTCAGCGATTTCCTGCTCGGTGGAGCCGGAGCCGCCGTGGAAGACGAGGTCGAACGGGTTGGTCTTGCCGATCTTGGCACCGACCTCGGCCTGGATCTGCTTGAGCAGTTCGGGGCGGAGCTTGACGTTGCCCGGCTTGTACACGCCGTGTACGTTGCCGAAGGTCAGGGCGGTCAGGTAGCGGCCGTTCTCGCCGGCGCCGAGTGCCTCGATGGTGGCGAGGGCGTCTTCGGTGGTGGTGTAGAGCTTCTCGTTGATCTCGTTCTCGACGCCATCTTCCTCGCCGCCGACCGTGCCGATTTCAACCTCGAGGATGATCTTGGCCGCAGCTGCGCGTTCCAGGAGTTCGCGGCCGATCCGCAGGTTCTCGGACAGGGTCTCGTGCGAACCGTCCCACATGTGCGAGTTGAAGATCGGGTCCTTGCCGGCCTTGACGGCTTCCTCGGAAGCGGCCAGCAGCGGCAGGACGAAATCAGCCAGCTTGTCCTGCGGGCAGTGGTCCGTGTGGAGGGCGATGTTGACGTTGTAGTTCTTGGCGACTTCGCGGGCGAAAGCCGCGAAACCCAAGGAGCCGGCAACCATGTCCTTGACGGAGGCGCCGGACCAGTAGGCAGCACCACCGGTGGAGACCTGGATGATGCCGTCCGATTCGGCCTCGGCAAAGCCGCGGATGGCGGCGTTCAGGGTCTGCGACGAGGTCACGTTCACTGCCGGGAACGCGTATCCACCGGCCTTCGCGCGGTCGATCATCTCGGAGTAAATCTCTGGGGTTGCGATGGGCATGCTGACTCCTATGCTGATTTTCGTCTGTGGGTTTTGTTGACCCTGGAGTAGACCTATACGGCTAGGCACCATCCTAGCGACTGAAGAATCCGACACCGTGTTTCCGGTCACGGAGACGGGTAACACTTGCGGACCTTTTGCCGCCGGGTCCTCTCAGGACAGGCTGGCTCAAGACACGCGCTGGCCGAAGTTGTGCCGGCGGATCCACGCGTGCATCGCGATGGCCGCGGCCGACGCCGCGTTCATGGACCGCGTGGAACCATACTGCTCGATCGACAAAGTGGCGACGGCGGCGTCGTGCACCTCGGGAGTCAGGCCGGGGCCCTCCTGCCCGAACACAAGGACGCAGTTGCGCGGAAGTTCGTAGGTTTCCAGCGGCACGGAATCGGGGAAGATGTCGATGCCGATGATGGCCAGCCCCTCCCCCTGCGCCCACTCCACGAAATCCTCCACGGTGGGGTGGTGGCGGACGTGCTGGTAGCGGTCGGTGACCATGGCGCCGCGACGGTTCCACCGGCGTCGTCCGATGATGTGGACCTCCTTGGCGAGGAACGCGTTGGCCGTACGCACTACGGTGCCGATGTTCAGGTCGTGCTGCCAGTTCTCAATGGCAATGTGGAAATCGTGCCGGTGGGCGTCCAGGTCCGCGACGATCGCCTCGTGCTTCCAGTACCGGTACTTGTCCACGACATTGCGGCGGTCGCCGTCCGCCAGGAGGTCCGGGTCCCACTGCTCGCCTTCCGGCCAGTCGCCTTCCCAGGGCCCGACGCCGACCTCCGGTTTCGCTTCGGACTCCCCTTCGCTAGAGGAGACGAACGACGGGTCGGTGGGGCAGGGTTCTGGGGCCGGTCAGTCACTCCTCAACCCTAGCCCGGCCAGTGCCGCATGCGGCGCCGATACCCGGCCCCGTAACGCAGGACACCCGGGTGTCTCGGAGACCGAAAGATGAAAGACTTGGGACGAGAAGCAGCCACTACGCGGAGGAAAAGCATGGAGAACGCAACCGAGGCCCCAAGAGCTCAGCCCTTTACCGCAACGGACACGAAATCGAATGCTGGCTCACGGACATGGACGGTGTCCTTGTCCACGAAAACCAAGCGGTTCCCGGAGCGGCTGAACTGATCCAGCGCTGGGTGGACACCTCCAAGCGATTCCTCGTCCTCACGAACAACTCCATCTTCACGCCGCGGGACTTGGCAGCCCGGTTGAGCTCCTCAGGCCTGGAAATCCCGGAAGAGAACATCTGGACATCGGCCCTGGCCACGGCCCAGTTCCTCAAGGACCAGGTGCAGGGCTCCGAGTCCGGGAACCGCGCCTACACCATCGGTGAGGCAGGGCTCACGACGGCGCTGCACGAGGCCGGCTTCATCCTCACCGACCAGAACCCGGACTTCGTGGTGCTCGGCGAAACCCGCACCTACTCCTTCGAAGCGATCACCATGGCCATCCGGCTGATCCTCGCGGGGGCGCGTTTCATCGCCACCAACCCGGATGCCACCGGTCCCTCGAAGGACGGGCCGATGCCCGCCACCGGCGCCATCGCCGCGCTCATCTCCAAGGCGACCGGCCGCGAGCCCTACATTGTGGGCAAGCCGAACCCCATGATGTTCCGTTCCGCGATGAACCAGATCGACGCGCACTCCGAGACCACGGCAATGATCGGTGACCGCATGGACACCGACATCATCGCGGGCATGGAAGCCGGGCTGCACACGGTCCTGGTGCTCAGCGGCATCACCCAGCGGGAGGACATCGCGGCCTTCCCGTTCCGGCCGAACCAGGTCCTGAACTCGGTAGCGGACCTCAAAAACCAGATCTAAGAAGAAGGGCCGGTGCCATGGCTGTGCTGAACCTCCGGTCCCTGGCCGGTGGCCGTATCCTGAGGGCAGCCAGCCATTTGGCATGGACACCGCGGCGACGGCCGCGTTCCTGGAACGTCATGGCATCCAGGCCGTCGTGGATCTCCGGAGCGCGTACGAGCGCGCCATCGTGCCCTGGCAACTGGCCAACGGCGCGGTGGAGCTCGTGGAGAACCCCTCGATCCGCGTACCGCTTCTGCTGGGCTCCAATCGATCCACACGGCCGAAGACCTTGGCGAGCTGTACCTTGGGTGGGTTCGCGCCCGCCCGGATTGGGTGGCCGAATCGCTGCGTCCCGCGGCCCAAGGCAAGCGGACGCTCATCCACTGCTCGCTCGGCAAGGATCGCACCGGCGTCGTATCCGCTCTGGCGCTCCTCGCGACGGGCGCTGACCGCGCGGCCGTCGTGGCGGACTACGCCGCAAGCACCGCGGCCCTCCCCACAATGCTGGAAACCATGTCAGCAGCTTGGCGGCTGGCTGTCCCCGAGGTTCCGGAGGAGGCATTCAGTCCCTCGCTCATGCTGCTGCAATCCCCGAAGCCGCGATGGAATACTTCCTGGACCGTTTCGGGCACGAGTTCGGCGACGCGGCGGATTACTTGCGCGTCGCAGGCCTCAGCGGTTCCGAGCTGGACGGACTGCGGCGCAGGTAGGGAGGCACCGTCAGTAGAACACCACCCGCGAGCCGGCCCGGGGCAGCGGAAACAGCTCGTTCTCCAGGTCCTCAATGATCGGATTGTAGATAAAGGGATTCCACTGCGGGCTCGCATGGGCGGGCGGGCGCCGTCGGTCCTGCGGCCCGTGGACGCGATGTTGAGGGGAATGCCTTGGCCCACGCGGCCCGGGCGGTTTCGTAGTTCACGGTGTCATCGTTCGGGTTTCCGATAAAGGCCATGCGGGTGTCTCCCAGCCCGTCGACAAACCGTGTGCCGTCAAAGTGGTAGATGTAGTCCGATTCGCTCTGGATCAGCACGCTCGACGGCGCGATCGGCGAGAGCTGCTCCAAGGTCTGGTCCCAGATCTGCCCCCATGTGCGTTCGTGCTTGTTCACCACGCGCTCGCCCAGCTCATAGCCGCCGCGGAGGACTGACGGAACCTGGAAGCCGCTCTCGTACAAGAACACGACGCCGTCGAACCAGCTTTGGTCGAGGATGTCGTACTTACTGAACGGCGAGGAATCCAACAGGATCAGCTTGACGCTGACGTTGCGTTCACGCAGGCGTGCGGCCACCTCAGTGGCCAACATCCCGCCGAAACTGTGGCCGTAGAAATACAGGGTGTTCAGCTTGCGCTCATTGATATAGGCGAGCACAGCGTCCACCACCTCAGTGACTTCCATCCCCAGGTTGGAGTATCCGACGGCGGCCATCTGGCCGCGCTGCCGGAGCGAACCGCGGATCGAGTTGAGGATCCATTGGGCCTCTTCCCAGCTCGTCTTATAGCCGGGAAAGAGGATCCAACTCGAGTTGGGGTAGTACGACTCCGCGAAATCGTCCCTACCGGGAGGATCTTGGTGGTGCGGCGTTCCGCCTGGACCTGGCGGGTGAACAGCATGTCCGCTGCGAGGGCCGTGGAAGCACCGGCTCCAATCAGGAAGGAACGGCGGGAAAAGCTCTTCAGCTCGGCGGCTTGGCGGAGCACCCGGGCAAGGGAGCCCGGGTCCTGCCAGCGCTGCTGCCTCCGAGGGAATTTCCCCGCCCGATAGTTCACGCAGCCAGCTTAGGCGCTTCGGCGGACGGGCACACGGTCCCCTCAAACCCGCCCGGCCTTGGCAGAGTTAGTCGAGTCCCAGCTCGTCCTTGCCGAAGGCGAAGAGGTACGGCACGCCGGTTTCGGCCTCGATCTTTTCCTTGGCGCCAGTGTTGCGGTCCACGATGACGGCCACGGCCACCACGTTGCCACCGGCCTTGCGGACGCCCTCGACGGCGGTCAGTGCCGAGCCGCCGGTGGTGGAGGTGTCCTCGAGAACCACGACGTTCCGGCCTTCCACTGAGGGACCCTCAACCTGGCGGCCCATGCCGTAGGACTTCTGGGCCTTGCGCACCACGAAGGCGTCAACCGCGCGGCCGGCGTCGGCCGCGGCGTGCATCACGGCGGTCCCGACCGGGTCCGCACCCATCGTCAGGCCACCGGCGCACTCAACGGCGATTCCGGCGTCGTCGATCATGGAGAGCATCACCTGGCCAACAAGCTTCGAAGCCTCGTGGTGGAGGGTGATGCGCCGCAAGTCGATGTAGTAGTCCGCCTCGGCACCACTGGAAAGGATCACCTTGCCGCGGACAACCGCCAGTTCTTTGATCAATTCAAGGAGGCGGGCACGGGCAGCGGCAGTGTCAACAGCGGGAGTCATGGTGCCCATTCTACGTAAAGCCGTTCGACGCCAGGGAATGGCGAGCGTCATGCACTGTCCACGGCGCCGGCACGTCACCCGCCGTAACCTGTGAAATATCTGCGCGGGAGGCGGTGTTCCCGCACGTATGACAACAATCGGAATCATCGGTGCGGGACACATTGGCAGCCAAGTCGCCCGCAAAGCAGCCGAGCTTGGCTATGACGTAGTGATCAGCAACTCGCGGGGACCGGAAACCCTGGCGGAACTGGTGGCGGAGCTTGGCGAACATGCCCGGGCCGCAACACCGGCCGAGGCAGCAGCGGCGGGCGATTTCGCCGTCGTGACCGTTCCGCTCAGGAGCTACCAGGACATTCCCGTGGAACCGCTCGCGGGCAAGATTGTGATCGACACGAACAACTACTACTGGGAGCGGGACGGCCGCATCCCGGAGCTCGACAAGGGCGAGGCCACCACGTCGGGCCTGCTGCAGAAGCACCTGCCCACGTCCAAGGTGGCCAAGGGCTTCAACCACATCATGGCGAAGGAGATCGGCACTGACGGCTCCCCGTCAGGCGCCGAGAACCGCCGCGCATTGGCCACCGCCAGCGACTACCCCGAGGCGGCGGAACTCGTGGCGAAGCTCTACGACGAATTCGGTTTCGACACCGTCAACATCGGCCCGCTCGATGAGAGCTGGCGCGTGGAGCGTGACCGCCCGGCCTACGTGGTGCGGCAGAACGCTGCCGAACTCAAGGACAACCTGGCGAGGGCACCGCGCACCATCTGAGCAACCTCCAAACAACACAGCAGCCGCTTGCCTCCGAAAGGCAAGCGGCTGCTGTGTTTAAGCGTGGACGCCCGGTCAGGATGCAGAAGCGGGATCGACGACGGCGAACCCCGCCAAGGCGGCTGTCTTGCGGACATAAGCCAAGTTGGACGCCGTCCGTTCCTCCAAGGGAAGCTCCGTGGAAAAGTCCTCCAGCGTGACCCAGGAGTCGTAGCCGACGTCAGCGAGCGCCCGGAAGTAGGCGAGGACACTTGCCTGGCCTTCAGCAAGCGGGGCCCATTCGTTGACCCACACGGCCGCACCCGATTCGTCTTTCGAGTCGGTGCGGACCCAGCGGGCGTTCTTCACATGGACATGTGCCAAATAGGGGCCGAGGAGCTGGAGGGCAGGCAAAGGTGATTCCCAGCCTTCGATCAGCAGATTGCCGAGGTCGTGGATTACGCCGACATGCCGCGGATCCAGGCCTTCCAGCAATCGCCGGGCCGAGGACGCCGACGCCGTCACGGTTCCATGGTGCAGTTCCACGAGGGCTTTGACGCCGTGGTGTGCTGCACGGGAAGCAACCCACTCGTAGTGTTCCCGGGTGGCGGCAAAAAGTTCCGGGTAGGGCAGGCCTGTGGGTTCCGGGCCGCCCATGTTCGAGTTGCCCAGCGGCAGCACGTTCACCCGGACCTGCCTGGCACCCAAGGCGCTGTCGCCGCGAGGACCCGATCGACGTCGTCGTGGTTGTCGCAGCGGGCGTAGCCACCGAGGCCGGAGAATTCCAACCCTGAATCGGCGGTGAGCCGGGCAATCTCCGGGATCGAATCTTCCAGGCCCGTCATGGGCCAGGTGGCACGGTTCCCTGCCCAGAAGCCCGGTTCTGCTGCCTCTGCCTGGTCCGTGACCCGCCATTCGATGCCGTCCCACCCTTGGGCGGCGAGCTTGGTGGCGGCTTCCTGCGGCGACCATTCGGGCGTGGACGCGGTGAAGACGGAGAACTTCATGCCGATACCTCCTCGCGGGCGTCCGGGTGGGAAGCGGCCCGCCGGTACGGACCTCCACGTTGTTGTACTTGCCCGCTATGACATCGTCGATCAGCACCGGCTGGCCCAGGGTTGCCGAGACATACAGGGCGCGCACCGTGGCCAAGGCGGTCACGGCGTCCCGGACGGTAACGCCCGCGGGCGTCCTTCCGGATCGCCGCGACGATGTCGCGGTACTGCCGGACATGTCCGGCCGGGTACACCGTGGGATCCAGTGCTTCGACGGTGTCGTCAGGGTATTTGGCGAGCTCGACGGCGGCCTGGTTCCCGCCGCCGAGGATGCCCATCGCACTGCTCTCCGAAGGATCGGCGGCGTCTGATGCGTGGAAGTACGCGAGGTCGTCGTTGTCGATCACTGCGGAACCCTTGCTGCCCATCACCTGGAGGCGGACCGTCAAGCCAGGGTACGCCGCCGTCGTCGCGTGCAGCACGGCAAGGGCCCCGGACTCGAAGGTGACGGTAGCTACGGCGGTGTCCTCCACTTCAACACCTTCGTGGGCGAGAAGGGCGGTCTTGGCGCTGATCTCAAGGGGCCGGCCGAGGAACCACAAGAGCAGGTCCACGGTGTGCACGCCCTGGTTCATGATGGCGCCTCCGCCGTCCATGGCCCAGGTTCCGCGCCACGCGCCCGAATCGTAGTAGCCCTGGCTCCGCCACCAGCTGACCGAGGCGACGGCCGAGGTCAGCGTACCGAAGCGTCCGGCTCGGCGGGCCTCGTCCACCACCCGGCTGGCCGGATCGAAGCGGTGCTGGCTGATCACCGTGGCCACCAAACCCTTGGCCTCGGCAGCTTTGGCCGCGGCCAGGATTTCGTCCGCCTTGACCAAGTCAACGTCAAGGGCTTTTCGATCACCACGTGCTTGCCGGCGTCGAGCGCTTCCAGCGCTTGCTGGATATGCAGCCCGCTGGGCGTCGAGACGATGACCAGGTCCACGGGTACAGCGGCGAGCGCCTCGGCGAGCGTCGGGAAGACTGCCGGCCTCGGGTCGCCCTGGGCTTCGATCTTGGCGGCGAGCGCCTCGGAAGCCTCGGAAACCACATCCACAAGCGCAGTGACGACGATCTCCGGGAATTCGCGGACCGCGGCCGAGTGGGTGCGGCCGATCACGCCGCACCCTACGATTGCGGCCCGGATCTCCGCGCCGGAAGCGTTTGAGGCCTCGCTCACTTCGTCTCCACTCCTGCTTCATTGAGGACTTTCGCGAACGCCCTCGCTGCGATCCCGAACGCCGTCGGGCCGGAGAAACCGCCCAGTCCGTGGGCGCCGGCCAAGTGCGGCTCAAGGCTCGCGAAACCCGTGTAGCCGTCGGCCTTCAAGGCCTCGACAGTGCGGAGCACATCGCCGTCGCCCTCGCCCGCCGGGACCACGTGGGCGTTCGAGAACAAGGCATCCTTCACCTGGAGGTACTCAAGGTGCGGGCGGAGCTTGGCATAGGCGTCCTCGAAAGGCTTGACGCCCACCTGGACGAAATTCGCGGCATCCCAGGCCACTTTCAGCGCGGGAGAGGCCACGGTTTCGATGATGTCCAGGACCCGTTCGGGGATGTCTCCGTAGATGTCCTTCTCGTTCTCGTGCAGAAGAACGACGCCGGACTCTTCCGCCACGTCCGCAAGGGCACGCATGCGTTCGATGACCGCCTCCCGGATGCTCTCCACCGCCACGTCCTCGCCGTAGTAGAAGGAGAAGATCCGGATGTAGCGGGATTCCAGGACCTGTGCGGCGTTGACTGCCCGGCGGAGCCTTTCCACCTCGTGCTCGACGGGGAGGGAAACGTCCACTTTCCCGATCGGCGAGGCGATCGCGGAAACCTTCATGTCCGCGGCATCCAGCAAGGACTTCAATTCACGAAGCTGTGCGTCATCCAGATCCACGATGTTGGTGCCCCAGGCGCTGCGGACCTCAATGTGCTTGGCTCCCAATGCCTGCATCACGGCAATCTGGATCTTGGGGTCGTCGTCGATCTCGTCGCCGAAGCCCGAGAGCTCCCATTCAACAGCTGGCGTGCTCATAGTTACTTGACTCCTCCGGCGGTCAGGCCGCCCACTAGGTAACGCTGGAAAATCAGGTACAGGATGACCACCGGGCAGCACACACAAGTGAAGCTGCCATCATCTGGCCGTAGAAGGGAATCGCGCCGCCTTCCTGCGAGGCGCCGAAGACCTGGAGCGCGACGGCGGCGGTCTGGCTTTCCGGCCGCGTCATGACTGAGGCGAACAGGACGTCGTTCCAGCCGAGCAGGAAGGCGAAAATGCCGGAAACGACGACGCCGGGCCAGCTCAGCGGGAGGATGATCCGCACCAGCACGCCCAGGTTGCTGGCACCGTCGATCCTTGCCGCTTCTTCGAGTTCGCGCGGCAGGCCGCGCAGATAGGTGACCATCACCCAGGTGGAGAACGGCATCGCGAACGTCAAATAGGTGATGAACAAGCCCCACTGCGTGCCGATGACCTGGATGCCCAGATAGGTGGCGGACGAAGAGAACAGGACGAAGACCGGAAGGACCATGAGGGTGCCGGGAACCGACTGGAGTCCCAGCAGCCCGCGAAGGATCGTCAAGCGGCCGCGGAACTGGTAGCGGACCAGGACGTAGGCGGTGGCGATCGACATGAGCGCGGAGACAACGGCGGTGGAACCGGCCACAAGCACGCTGTTGGCCAAGCCGGTGGCCAGTCCAACGCTCGTCCAGATGGTCGAGTAGTTCTCAAAGGAGAAACTGGACGGGAAGAACTCGCCCCTGGCCACGCCGATGTCCGAGTTCACGGACGCGAGGAAGATGTACGCCACCGGAATCAGCACCAGGGCACACAACAGAGTCAGGATGATGGCGAGCATCGGCCCTGGCATGAGCCGGGTGACTTCATGCTGGCGCTTGGAGCCCGGACGGAAGTCCTCGTTCGATTTGCGTCCGACGGCGGTAGTTGCGGTGCTCACTTTTTGCCTCCGGGTGTTTCGGCGTCGTCGAGTTTGACGGCACGCAGATAGACGAACAAGGGAATCGCGATCAGGATCAGCGAGATGAACGCCATGGCCGCGCTGAGCCCGAACCGGAAGCTCTGGAAGCTGGTGACGTAGGTGAGGATCGGGAGCAGTTCCACATCGGACGGAGCAGGTACCCCGAACAGGACGAACGGCAAGGTGAAGTTGTTGATGTGGTGCAGCATGCCGATCAGGAATGCCAAGGAGAGCGGACCCTTCAGGTAAGGGAACACCACGTAGCGGAGCTTGTTCCACCACAGGGCGCCGTCAAGGGCCGAGGCCTCGTGGACCTCATGGTCCACGGACTGGAGCCCTGACAAAGCCAGCAGGTAGACAAACGGCCACGACGCCCAGATCTGGACAAGGATGAGCGTCCAATACGACTGGGACCGTTGAGCCACAGTCCGGGGTCGATGCCCACCGAATGCAGCATGGAGTCGATGACGCTGCCCGGCTGGAACATGGTCCGCCACACCGTCGCCACCACGAAGGAAGGGAGGACGTAGGGGATCAGGAAGATGGAACGGATCACTGCCCGGCCCTTGAACGCGTTCTGGGTGGCGACTGCCCCGGCGATGCCGAGCGGGATAGTGACCACCATGGCGAGCAAGGAGTAGCTGACGCTGAGCCAGATGGCGTGCAGCAAAGGCGATGCGGTCAGCGCTTCGACGAAGTTCTGGACTCCGATGAACGGAGCGCTGACCCACTTGCGCAGCGAATACTGGTCCAGGTCCAGCCCCGACATGAAGATTCCGAGCAGGAGCGGCACCACGATGATGATCACCATCAGCAGGCCGCCCGGAATCAGCATCCACAAGGGGCGGTTGCGTTCGCTCAGCCCCTTGCGGCGCCGGGAAGTGTCATTCGGTGACTGCGGGTCCGGCTTGGCAGCGCGGGACGACTTGCGGCGCGTGGACTTGCCCGCAGTCAATGAATCGGTGGACATGTCAGTTCCTACTTACTTCGATGCCCGGTCAAGTGAGGCCTGGCCCTTGGTTTGTGCGTCCTTGAGGCGCGTCTGGAGGCTCGAGTCGTCCACGGAACCCTTGGAGAGATCAGGGATCGACTGGACCACGACGTTGAGGAGAGCGAGCTGGATGTCGCCCCAGGCTCCGGTGAACGGCGTGGCCTTGGACTTCGCCGCGGTATCGGCAACCGGTTGGAGCGCGGGGTTGCTCAGGGCCTTCAGCGCTTCGGCGTTGGCCGGCAGGTCTCCGAAGATCTTCTGGTAGTTCAACTGCTCGTCCTTGGACGTGATCAGGTTGATGTAAGCGAAGGCAAGGTCCTTCTGCTTCGAGTAGTCGGCAACAACCACGTTGTCACCGGACAGGATGCTGGCCGCATTCGCACCGTCGCCCTGCGGAGAGGACTGGCCCGGGGCCGTCGTCGGCATGGCCGTGTAGGCGTACTTGCCCGCGACAGCCGACTTGTCGAGCGTCGGGAGGGAACTCGACGTCGTCATCATGAGGTATCCGGCCTTGCCTGAGGCAAAGGCGGCAACGGCGTTGCTGTTGCTCCACCCGATGGAAGCCGGATCGACGATCTTGTCCTTAGTAAGCCAACCGAAGTAGGTTTCATAGGCCTTCTTGACGGCCGGGTCGTCAAGCTTGAGCGTCTTGCCGTCCACGAGCGGGTTTCCTGCCTGGACGGACATGGCCCAGATGAACTTCCAGGGGTCGAAGTTGTCCTTGTACCCGGTGGCCAGGCCGAAGGTGCCGGTGGACGCGTCGGTCATCTTCTTGGCCTGGGTTGCGAGCTCGTCCCAGCTAGTGGCGGGCTTGTCGATTCCGGCTGCTTTCAGGATGTCCTTGTTGTAGGCCATCACGAACGGCCGGCTGACAAAGGGAATGCCCGCTTGGTGCTGGGCGTCCGGGCCGGAAATTCCGAGGGCGGCCTGGTTGAACTTGTCCTTCCCGCCTACCTTCTTCCAGTCGTCGTCGGACAACGTCACGAAGGCCTTGGTTGCGTACGCGGTGGGCGTGAAGGTGGTGCCAAGGCTGTAGACATCGGGTCCCTGTCCGGAGACGACGGAGGTCTGGATGCGGGTCAGTTCGTCGTTGGCCGACGCGAACGTTTCGAATTCGACATCGGCACCGGTCTGGGCCTTGAACTTGGCCGCAATGTCGGTGAACCACTGCTTTTGCTGGGCAGAGTACTGGTTGTTGACGCCTGTCAGGACGCTCAGCTTCTTGCCCTTCCCGTCGACGGGCCCGACGCTCCCCCGGAGCTGGTGCTTCCGCCTCCGCAGGCGGTCAGAGCTAGGGCGGCTGTTACGACAACAGCGGCAAATTTGGCGGACGATGCAAACTTCATTGTTTTCCTCCCTGGAGACCCGATGGCCTCATTGGCGTGGTGCGCGTCACATCGGGTGATTTCTCCGAGTCTAGGGAAGCGCAACAGCGATGACAAGCGATTGCCAAAAATTGTCATCGGTGCTGCAATTGTGGGACAAGTCACTCGTTGAAGAGCGGCTGCGGCAGATGAGGAACACCTAGGCGATGGCAGAACTCCAGCTCCAGTCACCAGGCAGGCAGCCCACTATCCGCGATGTGGCGGAGCTTGCGGGAGTGGCAACATCAACAGTCTCGAGGGCCCTGAGCAATCCCGGCCGAGTGAACCGGGTAACGCGCGAGCGGATCGAAGAAGCGGCCGCGCAACTGAATTACATTCCGAGCTCCCAGGCCCGCGGGCTCAGCTCCGGACGCACCCAGACAGTTGCCGTCCTGGTTCCGGACATCACCAATCCGTTCTACTTCGACATCATCCGTGGGACGCAGCACCAGTTGAAGGCCGCCGGCTACACGCAATTGCTCGTAGACACCGAGGAATCAGCGGAGATGGAAGCAGATGCCCTGCAGAAAATGCGCCGCTCGGCAGACGGATTCATCCTTGCCGCGTCCCGCCTGACGGATGCGCAGCTGGCCGAGGCGGCGGCACAGCAGCCTTTGGTCACCATCAACCGGGCTCCGGCTATCGCACCCACCGTGGTGATCGATACGCCGTCGGCCATCATCCAGGCGCTGGAACATCTGGTCTCGCTGGGGCACACACGTATTTGCTTCGTTGGAGGCCCGGCCACGTCCTGGTCCAATGCCAAGCGGTGGCAGGCATTCCAGGACGAAACCACCGAGCGGAAGCTGACCACGTTCAGCGTGGGGCCGTTCGCGCCCAAGACCACCTCCGGAGCGGCCGCAGCGGACGCCGCAGTGCACACTGGGGCCACTGCGTGCATAGTCTTCAACGACCTGCTGGCCATCGGAATGCTGCAGCGCCTGCGCGAACGCGGTATTCGGGTGCCCGATGACATGAGCATTGTGGGCTGCGACGACATCTTCGGAGCCGATTTCTGCAACCCTCCCCTGACCACCATGGCGTCGCCCATTGAACAGGCCGGGCGAGTGGCCGTCTCCATGCTGTTGTCCAGGCTCAATCCCCAATATGGCGGCACCAGCCGGCGCCTGGCGGTCATGCCCACGCACCTCACGGTCCGGGCATCGACGGGCACCGCGCCGTCGTAATCCCCACCGACGCTCGCTCACTTATAGTGCGTTTTGGCGCGACCCTCGCTCACATCATGAGCGAGCGTTCCTCGATTAGCGCCCATATCTGAGCGAGCGATCGTCGAAGTAGCTCGGGGGTGGTGACAAACAGCCCGGACACACGACGGCGCAGCCCCTCCCAGGACGCTCGCTCACTTATAGTGCGTTTTGGCGCGACCCTCGCTCACATCATGAGCGAGCGTTCCTCGATTAGCGCCCATATCTGAGCGAGCGTTCCTCGATTGGCGGACTTCGTGGATGACACAGTTGAGTGTTTCAAGTACTGGTTACTAGTGTTGGGGACATGCGCACACTCCAGGCCACGATCATTGCGGAAATGGGCGTCCAGCCCCGGATCGACCCTGCCGAGGAGGTCCGCAAACGCGTCACGTTCCTGAAGGAATACCTCAAGGCCACACACACCAAGGGCTTTGTCCTGGGCATTTCCGGCGGACTCGACTCTTCCCTTGCCGGCCGGCTTGCCCAGCTGGCCGTCCAAGAGCTTGAGGCTGAGGGCGTCGAGGCGAACTTCGTGGCCGTCCGGCTCCCTTACGGCACCCAGCACGATGAGGACGACGCCCAGGCCGCGCTCGACTTCATCCAGGCCAAGACCGAATGGACATTCAACATCTCGCGCGCAGTGGACGGTTTCGAGGATGAGTTCGAAAAGACCACGGGCGCGCGCATCTCGGATTTCCACAAGGGAAACACGAAGGCCCGGGCCCGCATGACCGCCCAGTACGCCCTCGCCGGCGAGCACAACTACCTGGTGATCGGCACGGACCATGGAGCCGAATCCGTCACCGGGTTCTTCACCAAGTTCGGCGACGGCGGCGCGGACATCCTGCCGCTCTTCGGCCTCAACAAACGGCAGAACCGTGCACTCCTCGCCGAGCTGGGCGCCCCGTCCCGCATTTGGGACAAGGTCCCCACGGCCGACCTCCTGGACGGCACACCCGGCCGCACCGACGAGGACGAGCTCGGCATCAAGTACGACCAGATCGACGACTACCTCGAAGGCCGGGACGTCTCCGACGAGGTCGCGGAGACCATCGAACAGAAGTACCTGCGCACGCGGCACAAGCGCACTGTTCCGGTCACGATTTTCGACACGTGGTGGAAATAGCAATCGCCTGAACCGGCGCGCCGCCGTCACGCCGAGCGACTTTTTGCAGCGCACGACGGCGGTCTGCCGCGCCGTAGCGGGGGGCGCCGCCGTCGTCATTCCACAAAAGCCTGCCCTGCGTGACGGGACGCAGCACCGCATGGCTGCCTCTTCCAAACCCTTGGATGTCCTAGTATATTGCAGGTGAGGCGGATCACACGGGCAGCCCCTTCCCGGTCCGCGTTTACCCATTCCACGCAGGGCGAAAGGCAGACAATGACAGTCACCGACGACTTCCGTGCAGCCCGCGACCGGCTCCTTGAGCTGCGCACCGACTACTCCCGCGCACACAGCGAATTCCAGTGGCCCCGCTTCAGCGAGTTCAACTTCGCGCTCGACTGGTTCGACCAGATCGCAGCCAATCCCGGCACGGCCAACAACCCTGCGCTCGTCATCGTCGAGCAGGACGGCAGCTCCACCCGCCGCAGCTTCGCCGAGCTCTCCGCACGGTCCTCGCAGCTCGCCAACTGGCTCCGAACCGAGGGCGTCCGTCGGGGAGACCGCATGATCATCATGCTCGGCAACCAGGTGGAACTGTGGGAACTCATGCTCGCCGGGATCAAACTCGGTGTGGTCCTGATCCCCACCACCACGCTCATGGGCCCACGCGACATCGCGGATCGCGTGGAACGCGGCGGCGCCCGCTGGGCCGCCGTCGGAAGCGCCAATATCGCCAAGTTTGCCGAGGTCCCGGGCGATTACACCCTCATTGAAGTGGGCGACGGCCAGACCCCCGGTGCCCTTCAGTATGTCGAATCGGGTTCCGCAGAGACGACGTTCGCCGCGGACGCCCCCACCGTCGCCGACGAAACCATGCTCCTCTACTTCACCTCGGGCACTACGTCGCGGGCGAAGCTGGTGGAGCACACCCACACCTCGTATCCGGTCGGGCACCTCTCCACAATGTATTGGATCGGCCTGGAGCCTGGAGACGTCCACCTCAACGTGGCGTCCCCCGGTTGGGCCAAGCACGCGTGGTCCAACGTTTTCACGCCCTGGATCGCCGAGGCCTGCGTCTTCGTCTACAACTACGACCGCTTCGATGCCAAGGCCCTCCTGGAACAGATGGGCCGCGAAGGAGTCACGAGTTTCTGCGCCCCGCCCACAGTATGGCGCATGCTCATCCAGGCCGACCTGACCCTGCTCAAAACCCCGCCCACCAAGGTGGTTTCGGCGGGCGAACCGCTCAACGCCGAGGTGATCGGGCAGGTGGAGAGGGCCTGGGGCCAAACCATCCGCGACGGCTTCGGCCAGACAGAGTCAACAGTCCAGGTCGCGAACACTCCGGGGCAGCCGGTCAAGACAGGCTCCATGGGACGGCCGCTGCCGGGCTACGACGTGGTGCTCGTTGACCCTGCCACTGGCGAAGAGGCCGACGACGGCGAGCTGTGCTTGCGCCTGGACCCCCGCCCCGTGGGGCTCATGAAGTCCTACTTCGGCGACCCGGAAAAGACGGCCGAGGCTTTCCGCGACGGTTATTACCACACGGGCGACATGGCCAGCCGGGACGGGAACGGCGTCATTACCTACGTGGGCCGCGGGGACGATGTCTTCAAGTCATCGGACTACCGCTTGTCCCCTTTCGAACTCGAAAGCGTCCTGATCGAACACCCCGCGGTGGCGGAGGCCGCCGTCGTGCCCTCTCCGGATCCGGTGAAGCTTTCGGTGCCCAAAGCGTTCGTGGTGCTCGCCGCCGGCTACGAGCCCGGCCCGGCTGTGGCGGAGGACATCCTCAGATACTGCCGGCAGCATTTGGCGCCATTCAAGCGCATCCGGCGGCTCGAATTCGGCGAACTGCCCAAGACGATTTCCGGCAAGATCAGGCGCGTCGAACTTCGGGGCACGGAGGTGGCCGCCATGGCGATGGTCCGCTGCCGGCCGGCCTGGGTGTGGAGTACACCGAGGACGAGTTCCCGAGTCTGAAAGAATAGGCAGCCAAGCAATGTCAGGAGGTACCGTGGGCAGCCCACTCCCCCGCGACCCATCGCCGACGCCCAGCGAAACTGGGAACGCCATGGCTGGGGCGACGTCGCCGCGCCCATGGCGGCCATCACCGCGATCATGCGCACGCAGCAGATCCTGTTGGCGCGGATCGAGGGGGTTTTGAAACCATTCGGCCTGACCTTCGCGCGCTACGAGCTCCTGGCGCTACTGAGTTTCGCCCGCAGCGGCGCGTTGCCCATGAACAAGGCCAGCGCGCTGCTCCAGGTGCATCCGACGTCGGTGACCAACGCCGTCGACCGTCTGGAAAAGGCAGCCCTCGTGGTCCGCTCCCCGCACCCCACTGACGGGCGCACCACGCTGATCGAGCTCACCGCGGAGGGCCGCACCCTCGCGAAGCGCGCGACGACGGCACTCAACAACGAGGTGTTCGGCCAGTCCGGTTTCGGGGACGAAGACGTCGAGCACCTGATCCGCGTGCTGGGAGACTTCCGCAAGGCGGCGGGCGACTTCACGGACTGACCCCCTGACCACATTGCGAGATACGCATATCAAATAATGAGACTCATGCATAGCATTGAGCCATGAAGAGTGCAGCGATAGAACCCTTTGTCGACATCGAATGGTTATCTCAAAACCGTCGCCGCGTGGTGCTGGCCGATGTGCGCTGGTACCTCGACGGGCGCTCGGGCCGGGCGGCGTACGACGGCGGGCACATCCCCGGTGCCGTTTTTGTCGACCTGGATCGATGGCTCTCGGCTGAGGGATCGCCACTCGAAGGACGAAACCCGCTGCCCGCGCCGCATGATTTTGCCCTCGGGATGCGGGAAGTGGGAATCCGCGACGACGACATCGTGGTGGCTTACGACGACGCCGGCGGAGTCATCGCGGCACGCTTGGTTTGGATGCTGCGCGCCACAGGCCACAGCTCCGCTCTGCTGGATGGCGGGTTGGCGAACTATGAAGGGCCCTTGGAAACCGAACATCCTTCGAGGCCCGCAGGTGATTTCACCGCACAACCGTGGCCCAGGAACCGCCTGGCGGAGATCCACGAGCTCTCGATCGAATCAAACCTCGCCGTGGACGCACGCAACCGCGACCGATTCGAGGGCAGGCAGGACCCCATTGATCCAAGGCCCGGGCATGTGCCCGGCGCGCGGAACGTCCCGTGCAGGGAGAACCTGGACCCCAACGGGAAACTGCGCAGCAAGGCCGATTTGCTGCGCATCTTCGCTACGGCGGGCATCACATCGGCCGAGAACGTGATCAGCTATTGCGGGTCCGGAGTAACGGCTTGCCACAATCTTTTAGCCCTGGAGCACGCCGGCCTCGGACAAGGGCGGCTCTTCACGGGCGGGTGGTCCCAATACGGCCATGCGCTAGAACTCCCGGTCGAGCTCGGGACTAGCGGTGCTTGAACTCCGGCTGGCGCTTCTCGGTGAACGCCGCCATGCCTTCTTTTTGGTCCTCGGTGGCAAACAATGAGTGGAAGATCCGGCGCTCGAACAGGACACCCTGGGAGAGGCCGGTTTCGAAGGCTGCGTTGACGGCTTCCTTGGCCACCATGGCAACCGGTTTGGACTTGGACGCGATCACGCCGGCGGCCTCCAGGGCATCCTCCACCACGGATGCGGCGGGCACGACGCGGGAAACGAGTCCCGCCCGCTCGGCTTCATTGGCGTCCATGAACCGCCCGGTGAGGATCATGTCCATCGCTTTGGCCTTGCCCACGGCATGGGTCAACCGTTGCGAGCCGCCCATGCCCGGAATGACGCCGAGGTTGATTTCCGGCTGGCCGAACTTGGCGTTGTCGCCGGCAATGATGAAATCGCACATCATGGCAAGTTCGCAGCCCCCGCCGAGGGCGAAACCGGACACCGCGGCAATCACGGGAATGCGCAGGCGCGTGAGGTTTTCCCAGGCGCGGAACCAGTCGGCGGCGTACATTTCCATGTACCCCTTGGAGGCCATCTCCTTGATGTCGGCGCCGGCCGCGAAGGCCTTCTCCGAGCCGGTGATCACCACGGCGCCCACCCCGGGATCCGCATCCATGTCCGACACGGCGGCCACGATCTCATTCATGGTGGCCTGGTTCAACGCGTTGAGCGCCTTCGGCCGGTTCAGGGTCACCAAGCCTACCCGTCCACGGAGTTCCACCAGGATGTTTTCGTACTGCTGCGCCAAGCCGTGCCCCTTTTGTCGGTTGCTCAGTTGTGTCGGTTGCCCACGTTGTGGGCCCCGGAAATGACCTACCCGCCAAGGCTACTTGGCGGACTTGTCCCGGATGTCCGTGATGATGCCGGAGAAGTCGCGCCCGGCTCCGCCTTCGGCGGCGAAAGCGTCGTAAATCCTCGAGGCGAGGTGTCCCATTTGCCCGTCCACTCCGGTGCTCTCAAGCGCGTTGACCGCGAGCCGCAGGTCCTTGGCCATGAGCGCTCCGGCGAATCCGGGCTGGTAGTCGCGGTTGGCCGGGCTCGTGGGAACCGGTCCGGGAACCGGGCAGTTGGTGGTCAGCGCCCAGCACTGCCCCGAGGCGTTGGAGGCGACGTCGAACAACGCCTGGTGAGTGAGGCCCAGCTTCTCGCCCAGCACGAACGCCTCGCTGACGGCAATCATGGAAACGCCCAGGATCATGTTGTTGCAGACTTTGGCGGCCTGCCCGGCTCCGTGGTCGCCGCAGTGCACGATCCTCCGGCCCATGAGTTCCAGGACCGGCTTCACCGTTTCGAAGTCCTCGGGCAGTGCCCCCACCATGAAGGTCAGGGTCCCGGCTTCGGCACCCACCACGCCTCCGGAAACCGGCGCGTCCACGGAGCGGTGGCCAGCCTCCAGCGCAATGGCTGCTGCCTCGCGGGCCTCGTCTACGTTGATCGTGGAGCAGTCGAGGAACAGCGTGTCCGGCGCAGCTACCGAGAGCAGGCCCGGTGCTCCGTCCACTCCCCGGTAGGCGTCCAGGACGTGCTTGCCGCTGGGCAACATGGTCAGGACAACGGAGGCCCCCGCGACCGCTTCCGGGGCGGAATCCACCGTGGCAATACCGTGTTCACGGGCCGCCTCGAGTGCTGCCGGCACGGGATCGTACGCGACGACGTGATGCCCTGCTTTGACAAGGTTCACGGCCATCGGGCCGCCCATGTGGCCAAGGCCGAGGAAAGCGATGGTGCCGGAAACTGCGTCAGACATGGTCGGACTCCTTTGAATGAAGTTTGAGTTCACGATCGCCGAGCGGCGCGAAGAAGCCCTCGACGGCGGCCGGCGACACCTCCGCCAGGGAAGCCGGCTTCCACTGCGGGTTGCGGTCCTTGTCCACCACCTGGGCACGGATCCCCTCGCGAAAATCAGGCCCGGCCAGGCACCGCACGCCAACGCGGTATTCCTGCTCCAAGGCCTCGTCGAGGGAGAGCCCCTTGACCCGCCGCAGCGATTCCAGGGTGACTTTCACGGCTGTAGGCGACTTTGCCCCGATCGTCTCGGCGGCTGAAGCGGCTTCCCGCCGGCGTTGCGCAGCCTCGCGACGATTTCCTCGGCGTCATCCGAAGCGTAGGCGTCGTCGATCCACTTGCGCTGGCCGGACAACGCCGAGGCCGGCGGTTCCTGCGCGAAACGCCCGACGGCGGCCTCCGCCGTCGAGCTTTCCAGCGCTTCCGCGAGCGCGGGCAGGCTTTCGGACGGGACGAAGTGGTCCGCGAGCCCCAGGAACAAGGCGTCAGCTCCGCTTAAATGGGCACCCGTGAGGGCGGCGTGGGTACCGGACTCCCCGGCGAGCGGGAGAGCAGAAGGGTCCCGCCGACGTCGGGCACAAAACCAATGGTGGTTTCCGGCATGCCCGTGCGGGTCCTCTCTGTGACCACACGGACTGAGCCATGGGCCGATATCCCGACCCCGCCGCCGAGGACCAGTCCGTCCATGAAGGCCACGTAGGGCTTCGGGTACCGGGCAATGAGTGAGTTCAAGCGGTATTCCGCAGCCCAGAAATCCGCGGTCCGGTCTCCGCGGCGCAGGATGTCGTCGTAGATCGCCACGATGTCCCCACCCGCGCATAGTCCGCGGTCCCCGGCGCCGTGCACCAGAACGGTCTTGATGGCGTCGTCCTCCGCCCACGCGGTGAGCTGCTCCAGCATGGCGTGCACCATGCCGGCGTTGAGGGCGTTGACGGCCTGTGGCCGGTTCAGGGTGATGACGCCGAGGTGGCCGCGCTTCTCGAACAGGACCTCGGCCATCAGCTGCCGGCCGGCATCACGAAGCTGGCGCCCTGGCGGATGCCGGAGGGCCAACGGGTGGTGACCGTCTTGGTCTTGGTGTAGAAGCGGAACGCGTCCGCGCCGTGCTGGTTGAGGTCGCCGAAGCCCGAGGCCTTCCATCCGCCGAAGGTGTAGTAGGCAATCGGGACGGGAATGGGAACGTTGATGCCCACCATGCCCACTTCGACGCGGCTCGCGAAGTCGCGGGCAGCGTCGCCGTCGCGGGTGAAGATCGCGACGCCGTTGCCGAACTCGTGCTCGGAGCAGAGCCGCAGCGCTTCTTCGTAGTCGGCTGCGCGGAGGACGCTCAGGACCGGGCCGAAGATCTCCTCCTTGTAGATGGACATGTCCTTCGTGACGTTGTCGAAGAGGGTGGGCCCACCCAGAAACCTCCGGCGTAGCCGTCCACCTTCAGGTCGCGCCCATCGGTGACGAGCGTGGCACCCTGGTCGACACCGGCCTGGATGTACCCCTCGATACGGTGTTTCGCCGAGGCGGCCACGACAGGTCCGAAGTCCGAATCCGCAGCCAGGCTGGGGCCCACCTTCAGGCCCTTGATGCGGTCCTGCAGCTTCGAGACGAGCTGGTCCGCCGTCTCCTGGCCAACCGGTACGGCCACCGAAATCGCCATACAACGCTCGCCGGCGGAACCGAAGCCGGCACCGATGAGGGCATCCGCTGCCATGTCAAGATCGGCGTCGGGCATGATCACCATGTGGTTCTTGGCGCCGCCGAAACACTGGGCGCGCTTCCCGTGGGCCGCTGCCGTGGCGTAAATGTACTGGGCAATCGGCGTGGATCCGACGAAGCCGATAGCCTTCACCCGCGGATCCTCGAGGAGGGTATCCACGGCTTCCTTGTCGCCGTTGATGACGTTGAAGACGCCGTCCGGCAACCCCGCCTCGGTGAAAAGTTCCGCCAGGCGCAGCGGCACCGAAGGGTCGCGCTCCGAAGGCTTGAGGATGAAGGCGTTGCCGGCCGCCAGCGCGGGGCCGGACTTCCAGAGCGGAATCATGGCCGGGAAGTTGAAAGGCGTGATGCCCGCGACGACGCCGAGCGGCTGGCGCAGCGAGTGGACGTCGATGCCGGTGCCGGCGTTGTCCGAGAATTCGCCTTTGAGCAGGTGCGGTGCCCCGGCGGCGAACTCCACCACCTCGATGCCGCGCTGGATATCACCCTTGGCGTCGGGGAAGGTCTTGCCGTGCTCGGACGAAAGGAGCGTGGCGAGTTCGTCCATGTGCTCGTTGACCAAGTCCACGAACTTCAGCAGGATCCGGCCGCGGCGCTGCGGGTTCATGGCGCCCCATTCGAGCTGGCCTTTCTCCGCGCTCGCAATGGCGTTCCTGACCTCATCAGCACTTGCCAGGGGAAGCCGAGCCTGGACCTCGCCGGTACAAGGATTGTAGACATCGCCAAAGCGCGTGGAGGTGCCATCGACCCTCTGGCCGTCAATGTAGTGGGAAAGTTCGCGCACCATGGAATGCTCCTTTGCATAGGGGGAATGCCCGCCATCGGCCTCGAAAGCGCAAGTCCAACTGCGCTCCCGGACGTCTTTGATCCCGAATATACTCGGACTTCCTACTAATTTCTAGAGGACGTCAGCTCGTGCCCAGGTGGCCTGGCTCAACGAGGAAGCGAGCCGTAGGCATCCAGGGCCTCCCGCCGCGAGGCCTTAAGGTCCACCACCGGCTCCGGATAGTCCGCCGTGGACAGCTCAGGGATCCACTGGCCAACGTATCTGCCGTCGGGATCGAATTTCGCTGCCTGGGTCACCGGATTGAAGATCCTGAAGAAAGGCGAGGCGTCCGCGCCGGAACCGGCTACCCACTGCCAGTTCGCAGGATTGGACGCAGGATCGGCATCCACCAAGGTGTCCCAGAACCATTGCTCGCCCACTTGCCAGTGGATGCCCAGGTTCTTCACCAGGAGGCTGGCGGAAACCATGCGGACCCGGTTGTGCATCCATCCCGTGTGCCACAATTGCCGCTGGCCGGCGTCCACCATGGGGAACCCGGTGCGGCCTCCTGCCATGCGCGAAGGAGGTCGGCGGCCTCCGTGACTTCCCAAGCGGGCCTGCACCCTGACCACCAGGCCAAGCCCACGGGTAGTGGTCGAAACCGGGCCGCAAATTGGCCGTTGCCAGGTCCGGATGATGGAAGTATTGGTGCCAGCAGAATTCACGCCAACCGAGTTCCGAGGCGAAAACGGCCGCACCGTCGCCCGGTTCCCGGCGCCGGCCCTGCTGGGCATGCCACACCTCGAACGGGCTGAGCTGTCCCCACCGCAAGAAGGGGGACAGTCGGCTACTGCCCGGTAGGTCCGGCCGATCCCGGTTCACCGAATAGTCCGCCAGCCCGTGCTCCAGGAAGTCATCAAGTAGCTCATGCGCCTGGGCCGAACCCGGCTGCCAGCTTTCGGCCAGTCCGGCAGACCAGTCGGGGTTCCGCGGCAACAATCCCCACGTGTCCAATTCCTCGGATTCGGGGAGCTGGCCGGAGAATCCGCGGCCGGGTTCCGGAGCCTCCAGCGGTTCACGGAAATCCAAGCCGGACACAGCCCGCCAAAAGGGCGTGAAGACCTTGAACGGCCCCCTTGCTTCGTGGTGACGGCCCACGGTTCATGCAGCAACGATGCCTGGAAACTCTCCGAGTGCATTCCGGACTCGCGCGCCCAGGCCTTGATGCCGGCGTCGAGCGTTCGCTCTGCCTCGCCGTAACGGCGGTTCCAGTACAGCGATCCGGAACCCATCGCCGTCGCGGTCTGCCGGACGATCTCCGCCGCCGGTCCGCGGCGCAGCAAGAGCGGCACGCCCAGGGCGGCGAGGTCTTCGCGAAGGGCAAGCAGGGAATGATGCAGCCACCATCGGGAGGCTCCGCCAAGCGGCCTGATGCCCGGCGATTCCTCGTCGAGTACATAGAGCGCGACGGCGGCGCCGTCCTCGGCTGCCGCCCGCAGCGCCGGGTTGTCCGTGGCCCGGAGGTCGTCCCGGAACCACACGATCGACGGCTTCACTATTTCCCCTCGGATTTCGCGCAAAGGCCATGCCCCCTAGGACGAATCCTAAGGGGCATGATCTGTGTTGAGATTTACTTAGGCATCAGGACGGAGTCAACCAGGTACACCGTGGCGTTGGCAGTGTGGACGCCGCCGCAGATCACGGCGGAACCTCCGTCAACCTTGAGTGCGTCCTTGGTTCCCGTAACGGTCACGGAGTCGCCCTCAACCGTCTTGTGGGTTCCCACGATCTGGTCCGGGGTCAGCTGGCCGGGGATGACGTGGTAGGTGAGGATCTTGCTCAGTGTAGCGTCGTCGGTCTTGAGGCCGTCGATGGTGGCGGCGGGGATCTTGGCGAAAGCGCTGTCCACGGGAGCGAAGACAGTGAACTGGCTGCCATTAAGCGTGTCCACCAGGTTGACCTTGGGGTTCAGCTTGCCGGACACAGCGGCCGTGAGGGTCTTGAGCAACGGGTTGTTGGAAGCGGCCACGGCTACGGGGTCGAGCGCCATGCCGGCAACGGAACCTGCACCGCTGGGAACCTGGGAGGCGTAAGCTGCACAGCCCGGGCCAACCAGGTCTTTGCTCGGGTCCATCGCGGCACTTGCCGACGCTGAGGGGGTCGCTGCCATGGTGGACGACGGGCTCGGAGCCGCCGATGAGGGTGAAGCCGTGGTAGCGGAGCCGCCACATGCAGTGAGGCCCAGCAGGGCGGAAGCGGCGAGGCCGGCGATCGCAAAAGACGTGCGCTTTGTAGCAAGCATGACATTTCTCCTTCAAACGGACTGACATTCGGTGCCGGTTGATTCCGGCGTGAAAGCACTTCACCCTTGCGGGCTAAGTCCTTATGCCAGCTATTCGGAGGTGCGGGCCACAGGGATGGGTGAGTTTCAAAACTTAATTTGAAAGGGGTTAAGCGGAGCTCATGCGGTGGGCTTCTTCCATGAGCAACTTGCCGAGGAATTCCTGGCGTTCAGGACGGAACCGCGGTTCGATCCCTGTGAGGGACAAAGCGCCGATTGGCCGGCCCAGCTGGTCGAAGACGGCGGCGGCCATCCCCCAACTGCCCTCCAGCACCAAACCGGGATTCACCGAGTACCCGGCCATCCGGGTCTGCTCAAGGTTCCGGCGCACCACGCGCTCGGTGTGGCCAGCGGCGAAGTCCCCGGCGTGCCGTTCCCAGCCGGACAAGATCGTTTCCTGCTCCTCGTCCGCCAGGAAGGCCATGATCGCCGTGCCCGCCGACGCGACGCCGAGCGGGAACCTGACGCCCTCGTGCAAGACGAATGACCGCACCGGGAAGCTGCCTTCCTCGCGAAGCACGCACACGGTTTCGTGGCCACGACGGATCGAATAGAAGGCGCTTTCGCCGCTCTCCTCGGCGAGGCGGCGGAGGCTGGGCCGCGCCAGGTCCTCAACCGGGAACCGGGCCGCCGCCACCGAGCCCAGGAGGAAGATCTCCGGCCCAAGATCCAGTTACCGGTCCGCTGATCGTGGTCCAGCAGGCCTTCAGCGGCGAGGGACGCGAGCAAGCGGTGCACCGTGGGGCGGGTCAAGCCCGACTCGCGGACCAGGCCAGCGATGGACATGCCCTCCGGCTTGCGTCCCACGAGCCGGAGGAGCGCAGCGACCCGGCCTACCACTTGGGCGCCCTGGACCGGCTTGGTTTGCGGCTGCTGAGTTGGCAACGCTACCCCTCTCCAAAGATTTCCTCCACAATATGGACACTTCAAAGAGTAGCGTCCACACTGTGCAAGTTCAGCCTTGCTGGCCAAGGAACGCCATTGACCCTTCGCCCAGGGCCACCATATGCTCCTTTTCAGACCGCCAACTCAGCCCAGTGTCCACAAAGTGGATAGCCGCTGGGCGACCCTACTCAAAGACGAGGACAACGCCATGGCCAAAATCCACTCCAGCGCCGCCGTTGCACTACAGGACGTCCTGCGCGACGGCCAGACGATCGCCGTCGGCGGCTTCGGGCTCAGCGGCATCCCCGCGGACCTGATCGACGCCGTCCGCGATTCGGGCGTCAAGGACCTGACGGTGGTTTCCAACAACATGGGCATTGACGGCAAGGGCCTCGGCGTCCTCATCGAAGCCGGCCAGGTCCGCAAGGTCATCGCCTCGTACGTGGGAGAGAACAAGCTCTTCGCCGAGCAGTACCTTTCCGGCCAGCTTGAGGTCGAGTTCGCCCCGCAGGGCACGCTCGCCGAACGCCTCCGCGCCGGTGGTGCCGGCATTCCCGCCTTCTACACGCGGACCGGCGTCGGAACCCTGGTTGCCGAGGGCAAACCGCTCGAAGAGTTCGACGGCGTCACGTACGTCCGCGAGCGCGGGATCGTCGCCGACGTCGCGCTGGTCCACGCCCATACCGCGGACACGGACGGCAACCTGATCTACCGCTACACGGCCCGGAACTTCAACCCCGTGGTGGCGACGGCGGGAATCGTGACCATCGCCGAGGCCGAAGTGATCGTGGAGCCCGGCGAATTGGATCCGAACCACGTCGTGACACCCGGCGTCTACGTCCAACGGCTGGTCCAGGCGAGCGGCCGGCCCAAGGACATTGAGCAGCGTACCGTCCGGCCCCGCACTGATGCCCTGGCCGTCTGAACACCACCAAGCGAAGGAGTACCACCATGGCATGGACCCGCGACGAGATGGCCGCCATTGCGGCCCAGGAACTCAACGACGGCGATTACGTCAACCTCGGCATCGGCATTCCCACCCTCGTTGCCAACAACCTGCCCGACGGCGTACGGGTCGTGCTGCAGAGCGAAAACGGCCTCCTCGGGATGGGGCCTTTCCCCTATGAAGGCGAGGAAGACGCGGACCTTATCAACGCCGGCAAGCAGACCGTCACGGTCCTGCCCGGCGGCAGCATCTTCGACTCCGCGACGTCGTTCGGCATGATCCGCGGCGGACACGTCAAGGTTGCCATCCTCGGCGCCATGCAGGTTTCGGGCAACGGAGACCTCGCCAACTGGACCATTCCGGGAAAGATGGTCAAGGGCATGGCGGCGCCATGGACCTGGTGGCCGGGACACCGCGCGTCGTGGTCCTCACCGAGCACAACGCCAAGGACGGGAGCGCCAAGATCGTCCGGGAATGCACCCTGCCGTTGACGGGCCTCCAGGTGGTGGACCGCATTGTCAGTGACCTCGCGGTGTTCGATTTGTTCAAGAACGACAACGACCATGGGCGGCAGCTGACGCTGACCCGCCTCGCGCCCGGGTCACCGTCGAAGAGATCCAAAGCAAGACGGGGCCGCGTTCACGGTCTCCTTGGAAGAAGCCGCCCTCGAAGGAGCCACAGCATGAGCCTGCAAAACCAGTTCGGCAAAGACGTCCTCCTCACCGGTTGGGGACACAGCAAGTTCGGCAAGCTCACGGACGAGACGCTGGAGTCCCTGATCGTTCAGGTGTCCGCGGAGGCCATCCGGAACTCGGGCCTTGAGCCGCGGGACATCGATGAGATCTACCTCGGCCAGTTCAACTCGGGCATGCAGCCCCTGGGCTTCACGTCCTCCTTGGCCCTGCAGCTGTCCGAGGACCTCGCCAATGTGCCCGCAACCAGGACCGAAAACGCCTGCGCCTCCGGTTCCGCCGCATTCCAGCAGGGCGTGAAGGCTGTCTTGGCCGGGACGGCCCGCAAAGTGCTGGTGATCGGTGCCGAAAAGATGACCGACGCCGGGGCCGACGTGGTGGGAGCCGCACTCCTTGGCGCGTCCTACGAGATGGCAGGCAAGGCCTCCACCACCGGCTTCACGGGACTGTTCGCCGAGGTAGCCAAGCACTACGAGAAGCGCTACGGAGCGGGCCTGGGCGGAGCGGGTCTGGGCGACATCCTTGGTTCCATCGCCGCCAAGAACCACCACAACGGCATGGACAACCCCTACGCGCAGATGCACCGGGACTTCGGCGAGGAGTTCTGCCGGACGGTTTCCGAGAAGAATCCCACGGTGGCCGAACCGCTCCGCCGCACCGACTGCTCCCCCGTGTCCGACGGCGCCGCCGCCGTCGTGCTCTCCCTCGGCCCGGCGTCGGGCGCTGCTACTGAACCCGTGCGACTGGCGGGCTTCGGGCACGCAAACGACTTCTTCCCGGCAGAACGCCGCGACCCTACGGAGTTCGCGGCCACGCGGGTGTCCTGGGAGCGCGCGCTGGGGATGGCCGGCGTCGGGATCGACGGGCTGGACTTCGCCGAAGTGCACGATTGCTTCACGATCGCCGAACTGATCATGTACGAGGCCATGGGGCTGACGCCGCGCGGCGAAGGTTCCCGCGCGGTGCAGGAAGGCTGGGTCTACAAGGACGGCAAGCTGCCCATCAATGTGTCCGGCGGGCTCAAGGCCAAGGGCCACCCCGTGGGCGCCACCGGTGTGTCGCAGCACGTCATCGCGGCCATGCAGCTCACGGGAACCGCGGGCGCGATGCAACTGCCCAACGCCCGCCGCGGAGCCGTACAAAACATGGGCGGCGTAGGCATCGCGAACTACGTGAGCGTCCTAGAAGCAGTCTAGCCTCGGTATTTCACGGGGCGGCCACCCCAACTGACTCGCAGTTGTTGTCGTTTTCAGCCCGCATAACGACAACAACTGCGAGTCAGTTGGGCACCCGGAGGTGCAGGCGCGGCCCTACTTCGCCGCTAGCACCGCCGCACCAGCTGCCGCGCAGGCTTCGTCCAGGGCGCCGTCCGGCGCACCGCCGACGCCGATCCCCGCCACGGACACGCCGTTCACCTTGAGCGGCACTCCGCCGGGCAGGAAGAGGGTGCCCGGGAGGTCGGCGATCGACGGTCCGTTGCCGTTGATTCGCTTGGCGAGTTCGCTGGTGGGCGCACCGAAGGCGGCTGCGGTGTAGGCCTTCTGCTTGGCGGCCTCGATGGTGTGTTCGGCCGCATTGTCGCCGCGGAGCAAGGCTTGGACTGTCCCGAAGCGGTCCACGAGCGCAACCGTGACGAAAGGAAGCTTGTCGGCCTGGCACTTCGCCAAAGCGGCGTTGACTGCCTGGCTGGATGCACCGACGGTGATGCGGTTCTGGGGGACCACGTTTTCCGCGGAGGGACTGACGTCGACGGCGGCCGTCGCGGTTTTGGCCGCGGCGGGCGTCACGGCGTTCGCGACGGCGGTTGCCCCTCCGGTCAGGAGCAAGGCTCCAACGGCAGCGGCGGCAAAGATCTTGTTGGACTTCTTCATGGTGGTCCTCCGGGAGGTCGGCAACGGGTACAGTTCCATGCTTCCCGCAGGGCTCCCTCACCACATCCGGCGCTCGTCGTGCCCGGCCTCATCCCTTCCGGTCCCGGTATCAGCCAAAAGGCGGAGAGACCGGCGACCTGAACGCGCCTAGCATGGGAAGAATGCCGGAATCTCCGAACAGGACGGCCTCCCGTCCCGCTGCCTTCCGCCCCACCCGGGGCCCGATCGATGCAGTGGTCCACCTCAGCTTCGCGGTGCTCATGGTGGCATCCGGCGTGCGCTACGTCCTGCGGCACAGCCCGGCCGACAATCTCTGGACCGTGGCCCTGGCGGCCGCGGTCTGCGTTCTCTATGCAGTGGTGGCGGTGCTGGCCAAGCGGCGCCAACCGTGGCTGTTGTGGATGGTGGCGCTCGTGCTTGCCTGGGCCGTGCTGGTCATTGCCGCACCGAGTTTCGCTTGGTGCTCCTTCGCTTTGTTTTTCCTGTCCCGCGCGGCCTTCAGCGGTTGGATCGCCTATCTGGCCGCGGTTTGACGGCAAGTGCCACGGCCATCGGGCTGTTCCGCCTCAGCGGCGACACCGACGTCGCCATGCTGCTCGGGCCCATCGCCGCAGCGGTTCTGCTCACGTTGATCTACGACCGCATTGAGGACGACGCCGCGCTGCAACGCCAACTCCACGCCGACGTGTCCCAGGCGCAGGAACGCCTCGCGGCGAGCGAACGCGCGGCCGGGATCGCCGCGGAGCGTGAACGTGTCTCGAGGGAAATCCACGACACCGTCACTCAAGGCCTTGCCAGCAGCCTGCTCCTGCTCGAAGCCGCGCAGCGCTCGTGGCCTGAAGAGGGCGCGAAAGCGGAAGTGCAGAAGGCGGGGACCCTCCTGCGGCAGAACCTGGCCGACACCCGCAGCCTGGTCCACGAACTTTCCGCGCCTGGCCTGGAGAGCGGACCGCTGCCCCAGGCCCTCGAACAGGCCGCCCGCCAATACCTCGACTCCGTGATCGTCCACGTCACCGGGATCCCCGCCCGGTACCGGCCGAAGTTCGCCATGCCCTGGTGCGCGTGACGCAAAGCGCGGCGGCCAACATCAAGCTCCACGCCCACTCTCAACAGGCCAGTTTGACGCTTGGATTCCTGCCCGGGCGGTCACCCTGGACGTGTTCGACGACGGCCGCGGCTTTGATCCCGTTGCGGTACCTCCGCCGTCGGAAAAGGGCGGCTACGGTCTGCGTGCCATGCGCCAACGGGTGGAACAACTCGGCGGGGTATTTTCGGTGGAGAGCTCCCCCGGAGAGGGAACCGTCGTAGCCGCGCAACTACCGCTGCCGGTTACAGAACCGGATCAAGCACACCAGTCGCCCATCAAGAAAGACTCCCCATGAACCCCATTTCGGTCCTGCTCGTCGATGACCATTTGGTGGTCCGCAGCGGACTCAAGGCGTTGCTCGGCACCCAGCCGGACATCACCGTCGTCGCCGAAGCCGCATCGGGCGAGGAAGCCCTCCTCATTGCGCAACAACACCCGGCCAACGTCGTCATGATGGACCTCGCCATGGGCCAGGGCATGGACGGAATCGAGGCGATCAAGCGGTTGCGCCAAGCGAGCAAGCAGCAAGCGGTATTGGTGTTCACCACCTATGATTCCGATGCCGACATCGTGAGGGCCGTGGATGCAGGTGCCATGGGCTACGTGCTCAAGGACGCCGCGCCGGAGGAGATCTTCGCCGCGGTCCGGGCGCGGCCCAAGGCAAGAGCGTCATGAGCGCGCCTGTGGCCAGCAAGCTGTTCCAGCAATTGCGCAACCCGGACGAGGTCCTCACCCCGCGGGAAGCCGAACTGCTCAGCCTCCTCATTCAAGGCCTCAGCAACCGCGAGCTCGGCAAACGCCTGTTCATCTCCGAGGCTACGGTCAAGACGCATTTGGCGCACATCTACGCCAAGCTCGGCGTAGAGACAAGGGCCGCGGCGATTGCGGTGGCCATCCGCCGCGAGGGGATGCGTTAAGAAAAAATGCGGGTGCCGGTGTCGATTTGGCCGGTCGCCATTCGTATAGGGGGTGACCGGGCCGCAGAGAGCGGTCCGCAGGAGCAAGGGAGCATGTCATGCGCCAGATAAATGCCACGTTGTCCATCACCCTCGACGGAGTCATCCAGGGCCTGGGCCGTCCGGACGAGGACACCCGCGGTGGCTTCACCCACGGTGGGTGGGGCGGCAGGTACAACGACGAGGTCATGGGCCGTGAGATGGGCAAGGGCATGGCGAAAACCGCGGACATGCTGTTCGGACACCGGACCTGGACCGATTTCATCACCGCCTGGGGCACCCGCGCCGACGACAACCCGTTCACCGTGTACATGAACGCGGCATCGAAGTACGTTGTGTCAAGGACGCTGGAGAACGCCGACGCCTGGCAGAACTCCATTCTGCTCTCCGGCGAGGCCGCCGAGACGGTGGCCAAACTCAAGGCCGGGCCGGGCAACGATCTGACGATCATCGGCAGTGCGTCGCTTGTCCGCTCCCTGCACGCCGAAGGCCTCATCGACAACTTCACGCTGCTGATCCACCCGCTCACCCTGGGTACCGGGACGCGGCTGTTCGAAGGTCCAGCCCCGCTGACCGAGTTCGAGCTCACCGGCTCCGTCACCACCACCAAGGGCGTCATCATCGCCCACTACACCCGCCGATAACGAAAGGGGTGGCCTCACGCGTGCCGGCCCATTCCCCAGCTACCGCGCCGGGTCTAAACTGACCCTATGTCCGACACCGCAGGTCGCAAGTTGTTTCAGCATTCAGGAACGGCGCTGATCTTCCGGGGAGCTTTGGCCCTTCTCTTGGCCTTCCTGGTCGCTTCCCTGCCGGTCGCCACGGTGTTTGCCCTCGTCTACGTGTTTGGCGTGTACGCCATGACCGACGGGCTCACCAACATGGCCCACTACTTCTACGATCCTGCACGGCACTCCCGCTGGAGCCTGATCGGCGGCTTCATCTCGGTCGCGACCGGCATCGTTGCCGTTTCGTGGCCGGGAATTACCGCCGCGGCACTAGGCGTCCTCATAGGAGCATGGGCCTTGGTCCTCGGGGTTTCGCAGATCATCCTTGCCATGGACACCAGGACGACGGTCAGGGCTTGGTGGATTTGGATGTTGACGGCGTTGGTCACAACTTTGTTTGGGCTCTTTGTGCTGGTCAATCCGGGCGCGGGATTCCTGGGCGTAGTGGCACTCCTCGCGACATACTCCGCGGTCAGCGGCGTTTTGTTGATCGCCTCCGGCATCAAGCTCCGCAGGCGCGCCTCCTCTTCGGTAATGCTCGCCCATTAGGCTTGCGGCAGCAATCTGCTGCGAGGGGATGCGCAAGGTCCCAAGTTCGGTAAGTTAGTGGCTGTGAAGATAGCTACCTGGAATGTAAATTCGCTCCGCGCACGTGCCGACCGCGTCGAGGCCTGGCTGCAGCGCAGTGACTGCGACGTCCTCGCCATGCAGGAAACCAAGTGCAAGGACGACAACTTCCCGTGGGAGCTCTTCGAGCGCATGGGCTACGAGGTTGCCCACTTCGGCCTGAGCCAATGGAACGGCGTTGCGATCGCCTCGCGCGTAGGGCTCGACGACGTCGAACGCACCTTTGTTGACCAGCCCGCCTTCGGAAAAGCCGGCAAGGATCCTGTCCAGGAAGCCCGTGCGATTGCCGCAACGTGTGGCGGCGTACGGGTGTGGAGCCTGTACGTTCCGAACGGCCGTTCCCTGGACGACGAACACATGCCGTACAAGCTCAAGTGGCTGGACACCCTGAAGGGCCACGCCGCCGGCTGGATCACGGAGAACCCCGAGACCCAGGTGGCGCTCATGGGCGACTGGAACATCGCGCCGCTTGACGAGGATGTCTGGGACATCGATTACTTCAGGGCGAACGCACTCACCCACGTCAGCGAACCCGAGCGCGAGGCCTTCCGGGCGTTCGAAACGGCCGGTTTCACCGACGTCGCCCGCGCCTACACACCAGGTCCCGGCGTCTACACCTACTGGGACTACACACAGCTGCGGTTCCCCAAGAAGGAGGGCATGCGCATCGACTTCGTCATGGCCTCCCCCGCGCTGGCCGCCCGCGTCACCGGGGCGTCGATCGACCGCGAGGAACGCAAGGGCAAGGGCGCCTCGGACCACGCTCCCGTGATCGTGGAGCTTACGGACTGAGTAGCAACAATGACGGAGGAGGCGGCCCGCGATGAGCGGAAAGCTATACGGGAGCCAGGCAGGACTGCCCTTCTCTTCAGCGTTGCGCGTCTACGAACCGCTCGAAGCGTTCCCCGAAGACCAGCGGCAGCAGCTCGTGGCGAGCGGTACCCGCAGCGGCTCGCGGGCCGCCGTCGAAAATGCCGAGCTGCTCGCTTCCCTCGGACGGGTCACCCGCAAGGCGGGGACCCCTTCCCCACCGGGAGCACCGATCTGGTCCGCATCACACGGGTTCCTTCCGGAGACCGGAACGATCCCGACGCCGGGCGGCTGCTTTACTGCCCCAGCCAGCTGGTCATCCGGGCAGGATTGGCGGCCAACGCCCTCATGGAAGGTATCCACGGACCGCTCGCGGACCTGCTCATCCCCGTGGACCAGCGCGACCGGCACCAGGCTCGCATCGACCGCATCAACGCCAGTCATGACGCGAAGCGGGTGCACACGCGGGCCTCCACGTGGGGGATCCCCTTCAGCTGGTTCTCGCTGTTCCAGGAATCGGACCGCAAGGATGTCGTGGAGTCCGGCGGCCGCATCCTGACGGTCAGGGTCTGGGCCTCACTGACCGATGCTCTGGACCGGGCACGCTTCGCAGTAGCCAACCTCGCCCTTGCAGCCCCGGACCTGGACATGCTGGACGACCTCACCCAGCTCACCGAATGGCTCGAGTTGTTCCATGTGCAGTCAATGGTCGAGCTGGACTACGGTGCAGTGGCGGACAAGGTGTACCCGGACGAGTCGCCCATGGACGTCAGGCTCGGCATCGAATGCCTGGCCGAGGGGACATGACGGGAGCGGCCGCGGCGTATCGCAGGCTGGCTTCCCGCTGGATCCCCATCAGGCAGTTGGCCCGGGCTTCCTAGCTCCTGGGGCTCCTAGCTTTTGGGGCGCGGCGGGCGGTGGTTTCCCGCACGATCAGCCGGTGGGCTGCTTTCATTGACCGCACGGAACCTGTGGCCCCGGCCAATTCGTCCAACAGCATGCGCGTGCCCAATTGGCCTTGTTCCACGGGGTCCTGGGCTACGGTTGTCAGCCCCATGGCCTCGGCGAATTCATGGTTGTCGATGCCGATGATGGACAATTCTTCCGGTACACGGACGCCACGACGGCGTGCCTGCAACATGGCCCCATGGCCATTTCATCTGAGGCACAGAAGATCGCTGTCGGCTTGGGTCCAGGTTTGCTCCAGAGCTCGTCGAAGGCTTCCTGGCCACTGCCCACAGTGAAGTTTCCGAAGATGTCCCATTCTGGCGGCATCGAGAAGCCCGCGCTCGTCATGGCATCCGTGAAGCCGTCAACGCGCAGCCGCGGCACGGTGAAGTTCAGGTCGGAATCGTCCTGGCCGTGGAGCAGCGCGATCTCCCGATGCCCGAGGTTCAACAGATGCATGGTGGCTTCCACCGAGGCGGCGTAATCGTCGATGCCGATGCTGGGGCAATCCTCCACTGGACCGCCGACAATGACCAAGGGGATTTCGATCCTTTGGAGATCGGCAATTTCCTCAGGCGTCAGGGACATACAAAGGACCAGGAGCGCATCGATCTGCTTGTAGACCATCGTCTTGCTGAAGAGCCGTTCCCGCGCTCCGCGCTGGCCGCCCAAGTTGAACAGGGACAGGTTGTAACCGCGGGCGTGGAGCTCACGGTCCACGCCCTCGATGGCCTTGAAGAAGAACCAACGGTCCACGTAGGGGCCAGGACACCAATCGTCCTGGTACGTCCCGTGGCCAGTCCCGAAGCAGACGACGACGCCACATACCCAAGTTCTCCCGCGACCCTGAGGATCTTCTCCCGGGTAGCAGGAGATACCCGGGGAAGGCCGCGCACTGCGCGGGAAACGGTGGCGGTGGAAACGCCAGCGGCCTGTGCGACATCCTCAATGCTGGCTCCTGCGTGGCCGCCACGCTGGGACCGTTCACTCGTTTTCGCCACTCAAGCCCCCTCAAGGAATCCGTGCGGAAGCCGGGGTTCCTTCCCAGACGGCAGATAACCAGCGTATTCCGCCTGGCTGTCCTCCGCCGATTCCGCGACACTTATTTCGGCTCGCTGCTCACGTGATGCGCCTGGATGTCCGTGCCGGGAGCCGCCGGCGAAGCCGAAGCATCCCCCACAAGGCCAGCAGCACTGCCAGGAGGCCCAGGGCCCAGCCCAGTGCGGGCTGGGCCGTGAGTTCGGCGGCCACAGTGATGACCAGCAGGACCAAGGCCCAGAAGCCGAGAAAACCTATCACGAGGTCGAAATCTTCCGCCGATTTCACTCGCGAGTGCTGCTCCTTGGCCGGGCCGCCGATGGACGGCCCGGCCGAATCGGGAGTTTGCGTCATTTGACGGCGCCGGCTGTCAGGCCCGCCACGATCTTGCGCTGGAAGACCAGCACAAGGATCACCAGCGGAATCGTCACAACCGTTCCGGCTGCCATGACGGCGGTGTACGGCTCCTGGTGGGCCTGGGCACCGGCGAAGTAGGCGATAGCGACCGTGACGGTCTTCGTCTGGTCATTGGACAGCTGGCTCGCGATGAGGAACTCGTTCCACGAAGCGATGAACGCCAGGATGGCGGTGGTGAAAACAGCCGGCGCAGCGAGCGGCATGATCACCTTGCGGAATGCCTGGCCTTGCGTGCAGCCATCAATCCGGGCTGATTCCTCCAGCTCCCACGGCATTTCCCGGAAGAAGGACGTCAGGGTGTAAACCGTCAGGGGGAGAACAAACGAGATGTTCGGAATGATCAGCGCCTGATATGTGCCGTACCAGCCGATGTTCGTGAACAGCTGGAACAACGGAGTCACCAAGGCCACACCCGGGAACATCGAGGCCCCGAGGACAAAGCCGAGGACCAGGAACTTGAAGCGGAATTCAAGCCTGGACAAGGCATATGCCGCGAAAACCCCGAAAAGCAGGGCGACAACGGTGGTTACCCCTGCCACGAAGAGCGAGTTCAACAGGTTCCGGCCGAAGTGGTTGCCCAGGCTTTCGGAGAACACCGTGTTGAAGTTGTCCCAGGTGACGTGGGTGAAGAAAGGCGTCGAATCGAAGGTATATCCAACGTCGCGGAACGCGGTCACGATCATCCAGTAAAAGGGAATCAGGCACCAGATGAAGATGAGCCCTGCGCTGATGTACGTGCGCCCGCTCGCCCAGCGTTCCCGCCGTCGGGCAGCTGTCTTAGGCGCGGAGTCAATGCTCACGGCGGTCATTTGTCCTGCCCCTTGGTGGTCTTGGGTGTGGCTGAGGCGACTGCGTTGGCTCCCAGGAAACGAACGAAGATGAACGCAACGAGGAAGATGATCAAGAACGTGATAGTTGACAACGCCGCTGCTGAGTTGAATCCCTGACGGATCTGGTCAACAACCAAAATGGACAACGTTGTTGTGCCGTTCGAGCCCTGGGTCATGATGGCCGGGAGGTCATACATGCGCAGTGCGTCAAGGACACGGAACAGGACAGCCACCATGAGTGCCGGCTTCACCAGCGGCAGGGTGATCTGGGTGAAGCGCTGCCAAGCCGAGGCGCCGTCCACCTTCGCGGCTTCGTACACTTCGGCCGGGATGATCTGCAGGCCAGCCAAGATCAGCAGGGCCATGAACGGCGTCGTCTTCCAAACGTCTGAAATGATGATCGCCCAGCGGGCCGGCCATTCGCTGCCTGTCCACAGGATTGCGGTACCAAAGAGCTTGTTGGCGATTCCGTCGAAAGCGAAGATGAAGAACCACAGTTTCGCGGTCACGGCCGTTGGAATGGCCCACGGAACCAGGACTGCAGCACGAAGGGCGCTGCGGCCGCGGAACGTCCGGGCCATGATGACGGCCATCCAGAACCCGAGGACAGTCTCCAGGACAACGGTGACCGCCGTGAAGAAGAACGTCGTTCCGACCGCGCTCCAGAATTGGGCGCCGAGGGTGCCAGGAGCACAGGCAGCAGAGCCACATTGCTGGGCCAACCAGTGGACAAAGTTATCGAAGCCCGCGGGTCCGCCCTGGACGAAGACCTTGGTGACCGGGTCAAGGCCCTGGTCCTTCTGGAACGCCATGATAATCGCGTTGACCACCGGGTACACGATGACAACGGCAAGCAATACCAGGGCGGGGGAAATCAACCAGAACGCCCAGCGGCCTTGAGACGTGGCCGCCCGGTCCTGTCCTACTTCTTTTTGAACTTTTTTGGTTTTGGGCTTGGTGTCTCTGGCGCCCGCTTAGGTTGCGCAAGGGTGGACATTTCCCTCCTTCCGGAAATTGATGGCGTGCCCCCGGGCGGCAGTACGCGTAAAGCGCCGGCCGCCCGGGTTCACTGGAGGTGTCGCTATTGGCTGGCCGAGTTGATGGCCGTGTCCATATCCGTCATTGCTTGATCGACGGACTTGTCACCCTTGATGGCAGCGTAGGCGTTGTCCTGGATGGCTTTGGTGACAGCCGGGTAGAACGGCGTGACCGGGCGCGGCACGGCATTCGAGATCGAGGTCTTCAGCACCGGAAGGTACGGCAGCTGCTGGACCAGGGTCGGGTCGTCGTACAAGGAAGCGAGCACCGGGGCCAGCGAGCCCTGCGTTGCGTAGAACTTTTCAGTCTCTTCACTTGTCATGAAGGTCAGGAAGTCCTTGGCCGTTGCCTTGTGCGCCGAGTAGACGCTGACGGCGAGGTTGTGTCCACCGAGGGAAGAGGCGCCGGGGCCGCTCTTACCCGGGAGCGGAGCCATGCCGAAGGTGTCCTTCACCTTGGACGAACCGTCCGTCTTGGCGAGGTTGTAGACGTAGGCCAGTTGCGCAGGAAGAGGAGCTTGCCGTCTTCGAAGGACTGCCGGCCCTGTTCTTCCTGGTAGGTCACGCCCTGCGTGGGGATGTTTCCGCTCTTGTAGGCGGTGACCAGGTTGTTGAGGCCGGCCTTCGCCGCCGCCGAGGTCACGGTGGACTTGCCGTCGTCGCCAACGATCGTGCCGCCGGCCGAGTTGATGGCTTCAGCCGCGTTCACGGTGAGGCCTTCATACTTGGCGAACTGTCCTGCGTAGCAGTCGATGCCGTTCGACTTCGCGATGGAGCACATGCTCATCATCTCGTCCCAGGTCTTGGGCGGGGTGGGCACCAGGTCCTTGCGGTAGTAGAGGATGCCGCCGTCCGAGGTCTGGGGTGCCGCGAAGAGCGTGTTGTTGTAGGTCGCCGTCTTGACCGTGGCGGGCAGCATCTTTGAGGTATCGATGCTCATCTTGTCCGTGAGCGGCTGCAGCCAACCCTTCGCTGCAAACTCGGCGGTCCAGATGACGTCCACGTCAACGACGTCGTAATTGACGTTCTTTGCCTGGAAGTTCTGGACCAAATCGTCGTGTTGCTGGTCCGCCTGGTCGGACTGCTCCTTGAAAGTGACCTTCTGGTCCGGGTGCGCCGCATTCCACTTATCGACGAGCGGGCGGACAACGTTGCTGTTGTCTTTGCCCTGGACGTAGGTGATTGGACCGCGTCCGTCGAGGTTCGCTGCGGCATCTCCGCCGCTTGAGGCTGTGCCGCCGCCACCGCCGCCACCACAGGCGGACAGGGACATGGCTAGCACGCCGGCAACAGCGGCCGGCAAAAGGTACTTGCGTGTGTTCATGCTGGGAACTCCTCAGTGAGTGGACCAGGTATTTCCGCTGTGCGGTTGATGTGGTGAGCCTCACATTAGTAAGCTTCCGGGTAGTAATGCAAGCGTTTACACAAAATATGTCATCGAGAGGAATCCAGTGCCGCACTCCCCGATCCCAACTCCCGGTTCCGACAATTCCGCGTGGTGGGCAAGCGCCGTCGTCTACCAGATTTATCCGCGCTCGTTCGCCGATGCCAACGGCGACGGAATGGGCGACCTTGCCGGGGTCACCGCGAAACTGCCCTATCTGCAAGAATTGGGCGTTGATGCCGTGTGGCTCTCCCCGTTCTACAAGTCACCGCAGGCTGATGCCGGATACGACGTAGCGGACTACCGGGCAGTGGACCCCTTTTCGGCACGCTGGACGACTTCGACGCAATGCTGGAGAAAGCACACAGCCTGGGCATCAAGGTGATCGTCGACCTCGTGCCCAACCACACCTCGGACGAGCACGCCTGGTTCCGCGAAGCCCTCGCCGCAGCCCCCGGCTCCCCCGAGCGTGAGCGTTACATGTTCCACCCGGGCAAAGACTCCAAAGCGGGCTCCGGGGATGGGGCCCTGGCCCGAACAATTGGAAATCCATCTTCGGCGGCCCCGCGTGGACGCGCCTGACGAACGACGACGGTACTCCCGGCGAGTGGTACCTGCACCTTTTCGACACGAAGCAGCCCGATCTTAACTGGGAGAACCCCGAAGTCCACGAGGAGATGCGCTCGGTGCTGCGCTTCTGGCTGGACCGCGGAGTTGACGGCTTCCGGGTGGACGTTGCCCACGGTCTGGTCAAAGAAGCCGGCTTGCCGGACTGGGAAGGCTCTGCCGCCATGGTCGAAGGTGGCCTGTCCGCACCGGGCGCCCACAGCGAAGCCGTCGAACCGCACACCGCACACCCCACATCGCTGCCGGAGCCGTGCCCGCTGCGGGCCCGTCGCGACCGCCGTCGAGCACAAGGTCAAGCCGCCGCTGGACCCTCCGTCGCCCTTCTTCGACCAGGACGGGGTCCACGAGATCTACCGCGAATGGCACAGAGTCCTCGCCGAGTACGACGGGGACCGCATGCTGGTTGCCGAGGCCTGGGTAGAGCCCGCGGAGCGATTGGCCCGGTACGTCCGCAAGGATGAAATGCAGCAGGCCTTCAACTTCGATTTTCTCCTGGCGGGCTGGGACGCGGAGCGCATGGCCGTGGCAATCGAGTCTTCCCTCGACGCGGCGGGATCCGTCGAGGCGCCCTCCACCTGGGTCCTGAGCAACCACGATACCGTCCGGCACCCCAGCCGCTTCGGGCTGGCAGATCCCACCACGTTCCCCAAGGGAATCGCGGCGGAAGACGAACAACCCGACGCCGTCCTGGGCCTGGCCCGGGCACGGGCGGCCTCCATGGTGTCTTTCGCCCTGCCGGGCTCGGCCTATTTGTACCAGGGTGAGGAACTCGGCCTGCCGGAACACACGTCCCTTCCGGCCGACGCTCGCCAGGATCCGTCATTCTTCCGTACCAAGGGCGTAGAGCGCGGCCGCGATGGGTGCCGCGTACCGCTGCCCTGGAAGTCCGAGGCACCCGGCTTCGGGTTCTCGGAGAGTGTATCGTCCGGTACGGGCGGCGCCGCGGCTGCCGGCGGAGAGCCGGGAGCGCCCTGGCTACCCCAGCCCGAAGCGTTCGGCGAGCTCGCTGCGGACGTCCAGGCCGGCGTCGGGGGCTCCACCTTGGAGCTGTACCGCTCCGTCCTGGCTTTCCGCCGCACGCATCGCCTGGGCTCAGGCACGTTCCAGTGGGCCGAGGAGCACGATCCCGCCAACGGAGTCCTGGCCTTCCACAACCGCGACGTGCTGGTTGTAGTCAACATGGGTACTGCCGCCCTCCCCGTGCCGGCCGGGCTCAGGGTGGAACTCTCCAGCGATGGCGGCTCGGGCGGGGCCTCGATTGCTCCGAACAGCGGGGCATACCTCGTGGCGAAGTAGGGCCTCTTCCCTTCCTGACCTTCTTTGTCACGGAAACGGGGCCGACACGCAGCAAGTTCTGCGTGTCGGCCCGTTCTCTAACCAAAGAAGGTCAGGAAGGCGTCGCCTTGGCGTGGAGCCTACTTGCCGCCCTTGAAGAAACCGGCGATTTTCGAGCCGAGGCCCTTGGCGTTCTCAGCCACGTCGCCCACGATTTCCTTGGCGTTCCCGGCAACATCCCCCGCGAGGTCCTTGGCCTTCTCAGCCACGTCACCCGACAGGAACTCCTTGACGTGCTCCGCGGCGTCACCGGCAAATTCCTTGACGTGCTCCGCGGCGTCACCTGCAAATTCCTTGACGTGCTCCGCGGCGTCACCTGCGACGTGCTTGGCCTGTTCAGCCGCGGCTTCGGCGCTTTGCTTGATGTTGTTGACTTCTTCGCTCATGGTTTTCTCCTTGTTCCTGGCCCAAGTGTTTTGGTCCATCGGCTTGACTACGGACCCAAGGTCCGGTGCCGGCCGGGCAAGCCCAACCAAAGGGAAGAGTTCCCCCTACCCTTCAAACTATGGCCCTACAGATACCTCTGCAACGCAAAACGCCTGCGAGGTAACATAGCCATCCGATTAACAACGGTTGCGTGTCAGTTCAACGAACGCGCTCGGCCTTGCTGAACCTGGTCCGTGCGCCGGCCCCGATATGGATCAAGACGGGAGTCCGGCGTCCCACCACAATGTCCAGCGCCTCCACGAGCCGGGAGACATCCGCGGCGAGTGCGTGCGGGGAAACGCCTTGACGGGGCTGGACCCTGACCCGGAGCCCGGGACGACCGTTGACCTCGTAGGTTGCCACCGTCACGCCCGCAAGATCCGTACGTTCCGCAAGGGCCGCCTTGAGCGCCTGCTCGGCAAGGTTCCCGCCGATGTTGACGTCCCCGGCAGTCTGAGCGTCGTCGTACTCCGACACGATGAGGTTGGCGCGGCCCTTGCCTTGCTGCGACACCCAGGACACCATGAGCACGATCAGCACAACAAGCACCGCAGCTGCGGCGACCCAAAGCCAGCTTTCCTCACGCCCTGGAATGCGGGTCTGCTCAGAGAGGTACTTGGCGTGTTCCCAGAGCCCGGTGGACCAGCTTTGCCACCAACTTCCGACGGCGGGGACAGTGGCGAGCAGTATCAGGAGAATGCCGATGGCCAATAGTTTCAGGCCAAGGATGCCGATCAGGATGCGGTTGAGGGCGTGCGGAGTACCGTTCATGCCCCGATCACCCGGAAGCGGCGACATTGACCCGGACTGAAGGCATGGGCGAAGGGGCCATCCTTTGAAGTTCATCCTCGACGGCGGCAAGGATCCGTTCCTCGTGCAACGGCACGCCCGAGGTTGGCCGGACGTTGACCACAACCAGCCTCTGCGAAACCACCACCATGACCTGCTCCTGGGTGACGTTCGCTGCCGTCCGGGCGGCCCTGGCCAGCGCCGAAGCGATGACCTCGTCGTCCACCACCACTCCGGCCCGGGGATCCTCAAGCAAGTGACGGGACTTTCGGCCGGGCAGGACTGCGTTCAAGAAGAACATCAGGCCCACCATGGCCACGACCCGCCCAGGGCACCAAGCAGCAAGGGGGAAATCCTCCGGGAAGGGCCGTCAGCCGTTCGGCCGCTGTTTGCGGATCGATGAGCCACGGTGGTTGACCAATGGCACGCAGCGCGGATTCGAGGAGGGCATAGAGACAGGCCGCGATCACGAGCGCCGCGGCCAGCGCCGCCATTCCAGCGCGGGACGAGCGGGTCTCACGCTTGAGGATGCGCTGGAGTCCGACGTCGATCCGGTCGCCGTTGCCTGGGGTCCCGGCGTGTAGACACCGGGGGTGTCGCCTTCGGCCGTCTGAGTCGGCGCAGTGTCCGGGTGGCTGCGCCGGACGTGCGGGGTCTGGGCGTGGCTCATCGGACGCGGACTCCTTCGCTGACGCGTGCGCCGCTGATCCGGATATCCACGCGGCTCAAGGTGGAACCGCTGAGCTGGGTGACACGCTCAAGAATGGCCGTCTTGGCAGCTACGGCACGGTCCCAGACCGTTCCACCGTATCCTGCTACCCGCAGGGGGTCCCTGAGGACGTCCGTCAGCGAGGGCACACTGATCGGGGCGACAATCGAGAGTGCCAGCAGGCCGTCGTCGTCCGACCATTCGGCGCGAACATCCTGCGACGAGACTCCAAGCGCTTCCGCGGCGGCTGCCTGGGCCAAGGTGGTGAGCGCCTGGGTGCTGATTCGGTTGTGGCCAGCCAGATTCACGGCGGGCTGCACAGCCTCAGCCGTGGAACTCATGACGACGAGCGGCGGCCGGTGAGGGCATCCAGCACGCTGCGCAGGTCAAGCTTTCCGTCCGCGGCGCGGCCCAGAAGTGCACCGATGCCCATGAAGAGAAGCGCGATGATGAAACCCCACAGCCCGAATTGGAAGGCCATGAACGCCACGAAGGCGCCGATCCCGATTCCGACAACGGTCAAGTTCACTGGAGTGGCTCCCTTTCCGATAATGCGCCTCTTGTTCCGGCTTTGACGGGCGGAGCAACGTAGACGTCGTTGATCTCAACGTTGACCTCAATGACCTCCAGGCCCACCAACGATTCGACGGCACGATAGACGGCCGCGCGGACCTGGTTCGCGACATCATGCAAAGGGTATCCGTAGACGGCCACAAGATTGAGGTCCACGGCCACTTGGGTTTCTCCGACCTCAGCGCGGACGCCTGCGGCGTGGTCCTGGCTACCAACGGCATCGCGGATGGCTCCGAGGGCGCGCGAAGGAGCCGAGCCGAGGGAATAGACGCCTGGAACAGCCCTGGCGGCAATGCCGGCAACCTTGGCGACAGCGGAATCCGAGATCACTGTGCGGCCACTTCCTGCCACCGTTTGCCGGTCCTCGGATACCGGAGCCCCAACGGCTTCCGGTTCAGGCGCGGTGTAGCTTTCCTGCTGGTCCATTTAGCCCTCCCCTTCTCTTGAGTACCACCCTAGCGCTTGGCCAAGACAAGGCGGAGACAAGCCGGCCGTCGCCATGAGATTCTGCTGGATCATTGCCGTAAATGGCGCACGCGGGGTTATAGGACAAAACGTGTGTATGGATTGTGCCTGCTTCCCAGTGTTGGCGGGCGAATTTCGGGGTAGCTAAGCTTTGGAAGCTTAGGGTGGCTGGGGTGCTTGCATATCTCTGGAATGTCTGGTCTGCGGTCAGGCGCTGGTACGGAACGGGAAAACGGCCGCGGGTAAGCAGCGCTACCGGTGCCTGGAATGCGGGGCGAGCCGCTCGGGTGAACGCCCGGATGTGAGCCGGCGTGCGGAGCTGGGTGCGTTTCTGGGCTGGCTGCTGGGTACCGGCGGCCAAGCGCTGGTTGACTCGTTCGGTACGGCCCGGTCCTTCCGGCGCCGCACGGCGTGGTGCTGGAATATTGCCCCCGCGATTCCGGCCACGGGCGAGATCCATGACCAGGTCCAGATCGACGGGATCTACGTCGGCTCGTGGTGCTGCCTGATCGCGATCGCCGGTGAGCATGTGATCGGCTGGCAGTGGTGCGACACCGAGAAGAAGGCCGCGTGGGCGGCGTTGCTTGGACGTTTTCCGGCTCCGCGGGTGGTGATCACCGACGGTGGTTCCGGGATCGCCGCCGCGCTCTCTGACTGCTGGTCGGATACCGCCATTCAGCGCTGCCTGGTCCATGTCCAGCGCAACGTGCGCACCTACCTGACCAGCAGGCCCAGGACCGAGGCCGGCAAAGCTCTCCTGCGCCTTGGCCGGGCCCTGACACGGATCAGCACACCCGCGCAGGCCGCGGCGTGGCTCGGCCACCTCAATGACTGGTACCAGAACCACGGGCAACTGGTCCGGCCCGGACTTACCGCACCGCAGCCTCCCCGGCACCGGCGTGGGTGCGGGCGAATCAGGCCTGGTGGTTTACCCATGACCGGCTCCGGAAGGCCTATCGCCTCTTGGAGCGGCTCAGCCAAGCAGGGAGCCTGTTCACCTACCTGCGTACCGAGTTCACAGGACTCGATATCGCGGCCACGACAAACCGGATCGAAGGCGGCACGAACGCGCAGCTGCGCCTGATTCTGCGGGCCCACCGCGGGATGAGCGAAGAGCACCAGAAGCGGGCCATCGAGTGGTACCTCTATCTCCACAGCGAAACTCCGGACCAGCCCGCCCAGCTCATCCGCCCCGAGCAATACACACCCACACGCCCGGCGGCCCAAACCGCCGTCGAGCAGCCACACGGACCCGAGGAATACGGCAACACAGCCACCGCAGAGGAAGGCCTCTGGGCCCGCAAAGGTTGGGCAGGACGCACGTGACACGCGCGGGATTTACACACGTTTTGTCCTATAACCCCGCACGCGCGCCGAAATGTCCGCCTTTTAGGCAGAAATCGAATAACCCCAGGCATTTCCATCGCAGCTTAAATGAAGAAAAGCGCCAGTTCCGAAGAACTGACGCTTCCCAGTGGTGGCTCCGACCGGCGTCGATCCGGTGACCTTTCGATTTTCAGTCGAACGCTCTACCAACTGAGCTACAGAGCCTTAGGTGACAATGTCACCATGATTGCCGGAACTTCTTCCGGCAATCAGAGCGACCCTGACGGGACTTGAACCCGCGACCTCCGCCGTGACAGGGCGGCGCGCTAACCAACTGCGCTACAGGGCCTTGCTTGCAGTATCTCTACTACGATTGCGGTATCTCTACCGCTTTTTTCAAGGCTTCCAGCCTACCAGACTTTTCAGCCCGGCTTGACCAGTTCCTTGCGTACCCCAACGGGATTCGAACCCGTGCCGCCGCCGTGAAAGGGCGGTGTCCTAGGCCGCTAGACGATGGGGCCTGGAACAATCCGAATTCGCGACGGTCAACAACGCTATGCGTTTACCGCTTCTCGCTCGTCCGAACTGGACTCTAAAACTTTAGAGCATACTCAGGGATATTCCCAAATCGCGCAGCGTGGAACGCAAACGGGGTCTCAAACCAGGACGCAATCCGGACGCAGTGCCAGTCTCAAGCCACCGCTCAAGACCGCCGTGCCAGGGTTGGCGGTTTCTTGTTGAAAGACGTCCGAATTCCGCCAGTCCGTCCAGCTGCTCCCGGGCTAGATTGGCACCATGGCCACAAGCACACCAGTCTCTCCGGCGACCACACCCTCCCGGACCATCAGTAAGCTCGGCATTGCCGCCGTCATCGTCACCGTTGTCCTCTGGGCGTCCGCCTTCGTGGGCATCCGCGCAGTGGGACCCAGCTTCTCCCCGGGCTCCCTGACGCTCGGACGGCTGGTGGTTGCCGCCGTCGCGCTCGGCATTGTCGCCCTGCCTAGGCTCAAGCGCTGGCCCAAAGGACGCGAATGGCTGCCCATCCTCGCCTACGGCGTCATGTGGTTCGCAGGTTACAACCTCGCCCTGAACGCCGCCGAGCACATGCTCGATGCCGGAACCAGCGCCATGCTCATCAACGTCTCGCCGATCCTGATCGCCGTCCTGGCCGGCGTGATCCTGAAAGAAGGCTTTCCGCGCTGGCTGATCATCGGCAGCCTCGTGGCGTTCGGCGGCGTTGCGCTGATCGCGCTCGGTTCGGGACAGCGCTCGACGGCGGATGTCGCCGGAGTGCTGTTGTGCCTCCTTGCCGCTGTGCTCGCCGCGGTGAGCGTGATTGTCCAGAAGCCCGTGCTGCGCACCTTCTCCGCTGCACAGGCCACCTGGTTTGGCATCATGGTGGGCGCCGTGTGCTGCCTGCCGTGGGCCGGCCAACTAGTGGCCGAAGTGCAGGCCGCACCCCTTCCGGCCACCCTCGGCTTGGTGTATCTCGGAATTTTCCCCACCGCCATCGCTTTCACCACATGGGCCTACGCACTGTCCCTCATCGAGGCCGGGAAACTCGCCGCCACGACGTACCTGGTTCCGGGCACCACGATCCTGATTTCCTGGGCGGTCCTCAAGGAAATCCCCACCATCTGGGGCCTTGTGGGCGGCGTCATCTGCCTTGTGGGCGTCGGGTTGACGCGGCGCCGTTCCCGCGGGATCACCCCCCGCTAAGAAGCCGGGCGGCCCGGCGCCAAGGTGCGCCGCACCGCCGTCGCACCTCCGCCGCGGCTACCTTGCCATCCCGGCGAGAAGCTCGCGGTGCGTGGGCGGATTGGCTCCCGGGCGCCCCACGGTAATGGACGCGGCCATGGAGGCGGTCTGTCCGATGCGTTCGAGAACCGTGGGCGCGAGCCCTTGGCTACCGCGCAGCAGCAGCCCGAGGATCAGCGCAGACATGTAGGAATCGCCGGCGCCAATGGTGTCCGCCACCACCGAGGTCACCGCCGGAACCGTCAACTGGGTGTGCGGCGTCGCCATCAAGGAACCCTGGGCACCTCGGGTGACGACGGCCAGGCCCGCACCGAGGCCCAGGATGTGTGTGGCAGTCTCTTCCAGGGACTTGCCGGGGTAGAGCCAGAACGCGTCGTCGTCGCTGAGCTTCACCACGCTGGTCAGCGGTACGAGCTCCTCGAAAATGCGGAGGGCCTCGCTGTGGCTGCCCAGGAGGTCGGTGCGGATGTTGGGGTCGTAGGTGACGATGCACCCGCCCTGGGCCTGCTCCAGGAGCGTCCTGACGTTGGCCGCGCCGGGCTCGAGGAACGTGGCGATCGAGCCCGTGTGGAGCACCTTTGGCGCGTAAGGGAGTGCGGCGGGGCCAGGTTCCACTCGATGTCGAAGGTGTACTTGGCCGAACCGTCCGCGGCAATCTCCGCAGTCGCCGTCGCGGTCTTCGCGAGCGATTGCGAGCCCGGAAGGACAACCACACCGGCGCTTGCCAGGTGGGCCGCGATGGACTCGCCCCGGGAGTCGCGCCCGACGGCGGTCAGCAGCCCTGCTTTCACATCGAGCCGCCCGAGGCCGTAGGCGACATTCGCAGGCGAGCCGCCCGGGTATTCGGTCTGGCCTCCAGGCGAGTTGACGATGTCGATGAGCGCTTCGCCGACCACGACGACGTCGAGCGGCTCGGACGCAAGGTGCGAGTGGTTCATGCGTTTCCTGTTCCTTGGTTGGGGAGTTTCACTGGCTGCTCGTGAATTTCAGGGGCTAATGGTGGTTTTCGGAGGCGCCGCCACGGAATGGCGTTCGACCAGGGGACATTCAAAGTATTCGGTACTGCCATCACGTTCCGCGCCGGCCAGCAGCAGTTCGATGGCGCGCCGGCCCATCTCAAGGAAAGGCAGTTCCAGCGTGGTCAGTCCGGGCCGCAAGTGCGGGGCAAGCGTTTCCTGGTTGTCGAAACCCACCAGCGACACATCGCGCGGGATCGATAATCCGAGTTGGGCCAGCGCCTGGTAGCTGCCCCAGGCGGTGCGGTCGTTGGCGCAGAAGATGGCAGTGGGTGGCTGAGGACCGGTCATGAGCGCCAGGGCATTCTCGAATCCGCCGGATTCATGCCCGTCGCCGATCTTGTGGAGCAGGGGGTCGGCGTCGAGGCCGGCCTCCTTGAGTGCCCGGAGATAGCCCGCATGGCGTCCGACGGCGGCAGGCAGCTCGCCGTCCACCGCGCCGATGTTGATCATCGCGATATGCCGGTGACCCGCGTCCACCAGGCGTTTGGTGGCGGTGTAGCCGCCCAGCTCCTCTTGCGGGGCGATGCTCGGGAACCGCCCGGACCGGTCGCGCGAATTGAGCACGACGGCGGGCACCTCGGCCAGGACGTCTGGTACGTCAAGGACCCGGTGGTACATGGCGGCGTAGACCACTCCGGCCACCTTGTAGGACAGCATGGTCTCCAGCGAAGCGGCCTCGAGGGCCTTGTCGCCACCGGTGTTGACGGTCAGGAGGAGCAGTCCGGCCTCCCAAGCCCGGGCTTGGGCGCCCTCGATGATCTTGCCCGCGAATGGCGCCGTGGCCACGAAGTCGCCGACGAAGCCGATCATCCCGGCAACGCCGTCGCGGAGCACTTTGGCGTGGGCGTTGGTCCGATACCCCAGTTCGTTGGCGGCGGCATGGACCCGGCGTCGGGTTTCCTCAGAGAACCTGGTTCCTGCGGCGTCATTGAGCACCAAGGAAACCGTGGCCTGGGAAACACCGGCAGCGGCAGCGACGTCGTTCATCGTCGTGCCTGAGCGGCTGCCGGGGCGGGTCATGGGCTGGCCTGTCTACTGGGAACTCCGGGGTGCTTGTCACAGGATCCGCACGACTGGCTGGGCTTAACCTGGGGCTGGGTTATACGAATTACCAGCCCGGAAAACTGTAGCTGTCATCACATCCGGCGTCAACGACCGCGCCGCGGACTAGAGTCGGATCATGCCCGCGAATTTACCTCCCGGCCTGCCGATTGTTCCCGACGGCGATGCCCCTGGCGGCCAGCGCATTTCCTCTCCGCTCCCCGGCCCCGGATCCGGGGTCCCGGATTGGCGCTGACGCCGCGGCGGCCAGTACCGTTCCGTTCAGTATGTCGCCGGAAGACTTCGAGGCAGCCGTCAGCGATGCATTGCTCCTCATCCCGGACAAAGCTGCCCGGGCCATGGACAACGTGGCCATCTTCATCGAGGACGACTACACCCCGCAGCCTGGAGACGAACCGGACACCGTACTCCTGGGCCTGTATGAGGGCGTGCCGTTGACGGAACGGGACTCTTGGTGGGATGCCGGTTCCCTCCCGGACCGGATCACCATTTTCCGTCAGCCGATCCTGGATATCTGCGGATCCCGCCAGGAAGTAATCGACGAAGTGGCCATCACGGTGATCCATGAGATCGCCCACCACTTCGGCATCGGCGACGACCGTTTGCACGAACTCGGCTGGGGATAGGCTGGAAAGCCACCGTCCCGCGGCGCCATCCACCGTGATCGTCTGTCCTGTGCTGATCCGGGACGTGGCATCCGGGACGCCCACGATTGCCGGAATCCCGTACTCACGAGCCACGACGGCGCCATGCGAGTTGGGACCGCCCATCTCCATCACGAGTCCCCGGCGGTCAGGAAGAGGGGCGTCCAGCCGGGATCCGTCGAGGGCGCCACCAGGATTTCTCCGGGTTCAAGATGCGCGCCCACCGGGTCCATGATCACCCTTGCCACCGCCGTCACGGTTCCCGCCGAAGCCGGGTTCCCAACAGCATGCCGTCCGACGCCGGTGCCCCCGTCGCGCCGCTCAGGAGACCGGCTGGCAGCGCTTCCGGCTCGGTGCCGTCGGAGAGCAGCACGCGTGGCACGTGGCGGCGCTTGAGTTCAAGCTCATAGGCTTCGCGGCGCTGCGCCACGAGCTCGTGGAGATCCTTGCCGTCCAAGCCGTGGCGGGCGTCGTTGAAATCCAGGAAGAAGACGTCGCTGGCATCGTCGATGATTCCCGCTTCCGCCAAGGCCTCCCCTGCTTCCGCAACCTGTGCTCGGACCGCGGCGAAGCCTCGCACGAGGTGGTACTTGGGAAGTTCACGGAGCCCGGCAAACATGCGTGTCCGTTCGAGTGCCATTTTCACGATCCTGGCGTGGAGCGGACTCTTGGACCGCGCACGGCCACCAGCACGGCGGCTTGTTCCTCGGCGTCGCGGGCTGCATTTTCGAACTGTTTGTCCGGCGCCAGGCGGGGATCGTCGAGGCGAAGGTAATTGACCAGGACTCCGATGATGTGGGTGGGGTCGTCGGACCAGCGGGGCATGCCCAGGTCGATTTCCGCGATGGCCCGGTGCCCGTAGTCGCGCAGGAACGAGGCCAATCCCGATTGCGCGACGACCGGCAGCTTGCCATCGCGGTAGCTCTCCGCGAGTTCAGCGGGATCGCCACCGGTAAACGCCACTGCGGAAGCGGGATCGTCACGGATACTGGCCGAGAGCCGCCACAGCGCAAGGTCCATTTCGGTGGTGACGTTGTTGGGCAGGCCGCGGATGATGGTTTGGAGCTCACCCCAGGAAGCCTGTTCTCCAAGCAGCTTCCGTACCAGCCCCATCATCGCGAAGCCGAGCGCTACCGGGGGAAGGATATTGGGCAGTATGGGGAACAATTCCGTGCGCAGTATCCGCTCGGCGTGGTCCAGTTTTTCACGAGGGGTGGCACCGGCGGGGAATTCATGCGTGGCCTTCAGGTTCCCGTCCAGCTGTTCCACCTTGCCAAGGGCAACGTCCGGCCGAAAGAGAGCACGCAGCAGCGTCTCCGGAAGGTGGAAGCGGAGCACGATCGGGCCAACGTGCCTGAGCAGTTTGAAAGGCGTCTTGCTGGTGACGGCGAAACGCGGGTCCTCGAACAGGGCACGCATGATGGACGCCGAACGTGCTTCCATGACGTCGAAAATCCTGGGCACGATGGCGCGCCCGGCCCTGCTCCTGAGCACCGAAGTGAGGTCAAAATAGATCCGCTGCCCCGCCTCGTAGTAGGGCGAAGGCCCGTCCCGCGGTTCGGGAACCCGGAATCCCGCCGCGCCGGCCACCGAGGACCCCATGAGCCTGATGCCCGCGAGTCCCATGGGAGTGAGGGGGCGGGTGAGGCCTTGGGCGAGGCTGAAGCAAAGGTACGCGTGCGGACCGGGGACTGCTGGTTGCCGGGTCATTTGCGGGTAGAGCGTGGTGATGGGCGCGCTTGGGTGAGCCACAGTTTGCCGTCGCCGTCGATGGCCCATTCAGTGTCCTGCGGTGCTCCGTAGTGCTCCTCGACGCGCTGGCCGAGGACCGCGAGCGCCCTGATCTGGGAGTCGGCAAGGCAGGCGTCCCGCGCGGTTCCGTCTTCGGCCCGAGGCTCGGCGTCGAGCCTTTCGGTCCCGCCGCCGGGAACGGAGCGAATCACCAGCTTCCGGTCCCGATCCGCCGTTCCGTGATCCTGCCGGTGAGCGAATCCACCACAAAGTGGTCCGGATTCACGGCGCCGGAGACCACGGCCTCACCGAGCCCGGGATTGGCGTCGATGACCGCCTCGCGGCGGCGCCCGGTCACCGGATTCGCGGTGAACAACACCCCCGCGGCCTCAGCGTCCACCATCCGTTGGACGACGACGGCGAGCGTCACCGTGGCGTGGTCGATCCCGTTGCTTGCCCGGTAGCTGACTGCCCGGTCCGTCCACAGGGAAGCCCAGCACTTCCGGACGGCCTGCAGGACGGCATCTGCCCCCACGACATTCAGGTAGGTGTCCTGCTGTCCCGCGAAACTGGCAAAGGGCAGGTCCTCGGCGGTGGCGGAGGACCTGACGGCCACAGGGACATCCGGGCCAAGCGCGGAGTAGGCCGAGCGAACGGCGCCTTCGACGTCGGCCGGGATCCCGGCGTCGAGCACTGTTTCCCTGGCGCGGGCCGCGAGGGAAGCGAGCCCCTCAAGGTCGCCGGGTTCCACGGCCTCAAGGCCACGGAGAATGTCCCGGACGGCTGGCTCGGGGCTTCCATCCGGCTGCAATGCGCGCCGGTAGGCCTCGGTGGTCAGGCAAAACCCGGGCGGGACCGGAAGTCCCGCCCAGATCAGCTCGCCGAGATTGGCCGCCTTGCCGCCGACCTCTGGAAGCATGGTTGCCCGGATCCGGCGCAGCTCGACGATCAAGCGCGATGCCTCCCTGGGCTCTGCGTGCTCCACCATTACCGTCTGCCTGCGTCCACCGGTCCTTGGGCTTGCCTGTTATGCGGCGCCGAGCATGGGACCGAAGTTGGCGCGGTCCGCCAGCCTGGGGTCCTCGCGGTCTGGAACAACCAGCACGGGTCCTTTGGCATGGTGCAGGACTCCATCCGACGTCGATCCGAGGAGCATTCCTGCGAAGCCTCCGCGCCCGCGCGTGCCCAGCACCACGAGTTCGACGCTGCGGCTCACTTCCACGAGGACTTCCACTGGCGAACCATCGAGCAGTTGGGTTTCCGCCGGAAGCTTGGGGAAGTGGCTCTTGAGCCACGCCAAGCCTGCGTCCAACTGGATCCTGATGTCCCTGAAGAGTGCCTCCCGGTCCAGGGGTGCCGGAACCCACGCCAAGGAGCCGCTGTATTCGGGTACGGCGCAGATGACGCGCAGCTTGGCGCCCATGCGTTGAGCCTGCTCCGCGGCCTCCAGGACGGCAACGCGCGCCTGTTCCGAGCCGTCCACGCCGACTGCGACCACATTCTCGACAACGCGGGAGCCGGACTTCGCGCGCTCGGCCTTGATGTGCTTGTCCTCCGTGGTTTCACCCAGCCGGTCCGCGCAGAAGAGTGGGACCGTCACGGTGGGCATTTGGAGTGCGCCGGCAGGGCACTGCTCACGGAGCCCAGGAGCCTGCCGACAAAGCCGCCGCGTCCCCGGGTGCCGAAGACCAGGAGTTCGGCCGTTTCGGACAGATCGAGCAGCACGCCGGCGGCATCTCCGTTCTCCACCGAGCCATCGACGTCGATGGCGTAGCCGGAGACCTTCTCCAGGGCTTGCTTGACGATCGCCTCGGCGCCGTCCCGGATCACGGAGTCATCCACTGTCGCGTAGCCGCCGTCGAGCCCTGAAGCCGCGAAGATCGGCACGGAGTAGGCCGTGACCACATGCAAGGGCAGCTGCCTGCGTTCAGCCTCGCGGGCGGCCCAAACGAGGGCGCATTGGCCGTGTTCGCTGCCGTCAACGCCCACTACAATTCCGCCGGGGGCAATGGAGGGTTCCTCTCCGTTGCCTTCGGTCTCTGGTTGATGGCTCTCAGAGTGTTTGCCGTGCTGGTCCATGGGGCCTGCCTCCTCGCACTGCTGGCTGATGTTGCGGCTATTCTGCCAGAGGCCGCGCCCACAACGTGTTTCTCGCTTGACTGCCGTGAGTTGCGGTCTCCAATGCTCACTATTCTCGTTTGCAAGGGCCGAATCAAGCCGGAAGAAGCGTATGTGGAAACCCGGCGAGGGCGGCGAAATCCGCCGAATCGGGGCGCGAAAAACGCATCGGCGGACATGCCGATGCCGGGGCTATCCACCACGCGATTTCTTCTGTAATGTTCGAGGCACTGGTGACCGGGGATCGTGTTTTTCAACACATCAACGGCCATCATTCGCGACCGCTTGGGGACCCGGACGCCACCCCGCTGTTGCCTCGGCAACGCACCTTCAAAGAGGAGCCAAGCTGTGTCAACCATGCCTGCTGCGAGTACGGAACGCACCACCACCGTGGTCATCGGTGCCGGCATGCCCGGCCTGGCCGTGGCCAGCGAACTCAGCCGCTACGGCGTGGATGCCATCGTGGTGGACGGAATGTACGTCCCCGGACCTTTGCAGCCGCTCAACACCGGCATCCTGCAGCGTTGCGACGCCGCCGACGCCGCGTGCCTCCAGGAGCGCAGCGAAATCCTGCGGCACCTGCGCAACTACGCAACCAGTCACGGGCTCGACGTACGGAGCACCACGCGTGCTGTCCGGCTCGATCGCCTGGACGAAGCTGCCGCGGGGTCCGTGATTTCCGGATCGGTAGTTTCAGGGTCCTCGGGCGTCGCCTCGTACCAATGGGCCGTTCACACGGCCAACGGAGTGCTTTTGGCCGACCACGTCGTTGTCACCCGTTGTGGACAGAGCCAGTTGCGGCGAATGCTTGCCGAACTCGGCTTCGCCATCGGCCAGAACCTCGTCGCGGCCATGCGGGCGATCGGAATGTACTTGGTTGGGGTCGGCGAACTTGCCACACCCACACCGAAGGAAGTCCTGCGCCAAGCCAAGGTGGTGGGCCAGGCGATTTCCGCCAAGGTCTACCCGGACAGCGTCCACGGGGCGCTCACGGGCACCTTTGCAGCTGTTCCCGCCCTGGCCTAGGGCTTCTTTTCCGGGCTGCCGGGCTCAACCTCGGCGTCCTCTTCATCGCCAGCGTCATCAGCGTCCCCGGAATCGCCAGCATCATCAGGATCATCGGACCCCCGCCTGCCAGCCGGCGTCGTGCGGTGATGCCGAGGAAGACCAGCAGGCCTGCAGCCACCACGGCGAAGATCACAATGCTCCAGGGGAACGGCTGGGACGCATCGGGCACCTTTTCGGGCGTCGTGGTCGAACCAGGGGCTGCGGTGCCGGCGGTGGGTACCTCCGCCGAAGGTGCAGTGCTCGCGGAGCCGCCGCCCGCCGTCGTACTTCCTGCCTTGGCGGTGAACGTGAAGGTGCCTTCAATGGGGTGCGAATCCGAACTGACGACGCGCCAGATGACGGTGAATGCGCCGGCGGGCGCGCCAGGCCGCAGCTTTTGCGACACCACGGCGTCCACAATCTCGACGGAACCATCTGCCCAGTTCTGTCCTGAGGCGTCGTTCACCCGGATCTGCGAGCCGAGCAGGAGCGGCCGGTTGTTGAACGTGATGGACACGGAGTCCGGGACGCTGGCAACCGTTGAGCCGTTGGCCGGTGACGTTGACTCGGCGACATCGTGCGCGAAGGCGGGTGCCGCCGAGAACAGGGCGGCAGAGAAAAGAACCGCCGTGGCAGCGACGACGGCCAGCAACTGGCGGATAGGGCGCATGAGCGAATAACTCCCTTGGTGTTGGATTCCTTACAGACTAGGCGAATTCGCGGGAGTGCCGAAGCCGCGGGCATAGGATTTGAGAGCAAACTTCCCGATCCCCGGAGACTTCCATGCTCAAGCAGGGCTCAGCCATCGACCGCTACTTCAAGATTTCGGAACGCGGATCCAACTACTCGCGAGAAATCCGAGGCGGCTTCGCGACCTTCTTTGCCATGAGCTACATCGTGGTCCTCAACCCCTTGATCCTTTCCGGGGCGGACTCAAGTGGCGCTTCACTTGGCTTCGCCGCCGTCGCCGCCACCACCGCCTTCGTCGCCGGCATCCTGACGATCCTCATGGGAGCCTGGGCCAAGCACCCTTCGCCATCGCTACCGGGCTGGGCGTCAACGCCTTCGTGGCAGTCACCATTGCCTCACACCCCGGCCTGACATGGCCGGACATGATGGGCCTCGTGATGCTCTCGGGCCTCACCATGCTGATTCTGGTGCTCACCGGTTTCCGCACCGCGGTGTTCAAAGCCGTCCCTGAGGCCCTGAAAACCGCGATCGTGGTGGGCATCGGCCTCTTCATCGCGCTGATCGGCCTCGTCAATGCCGGCTTCGTGCGCCGCATCCCGGACGCCGCCGGCACCACGGTCCCCCTGGGCCTCGGCGTCGACGGGAAGCTGCTGGCTGGCCGACCCTGGTGTTCGTCGTCGGACTCGTCCTGACCATCGCCTTGGTGGTCCGCAAGGTGCGTGGCGCCATCCTGATCGGCATCATCGTCTCCACGGCCCTTGCCGCCATCCTGGAATTCACCCTGCACATCGGCCCGAGTTTCGACGGCAAAACCTACAATCCCCGCGGCTGGTCCCTGGTGGCGCCCAAGTTCACCGAGTGGGCCGCTCCGGACCTGTCCCTCATTGGCAAGGCGAACCCCTTCGGGGCGTTCCAGCACCTTGGCATCATCGCTGCCACCCTGCTGGCGTTCGTGATCCTGCTCAGTATCTTCTTCGACGCCATGGGCACCATGGTGGGCTTGGCGAGGGAAGCAGGAAACATCGACAAACACGGAAACATCCCCAACGTTGACCGTGTCCTGCAGGTGGACGCCCTCGGCGCGATCATCGGCGGCGGCTCGTCCGTGTCCTCCAACCAGATTTTCGTGGAATCCGGCGCCGGCATCGGCGAGGGTGCCCGCACCGGCTTGGCGTCGATCGTGACCGGCCTGCTGTTCCTCGTGGCCATGTTCTTCACCCCGCTCATCAACCTGGTCCCGTTCGAGGCCGTCGCCCCCGCCCTGGTGGTGGTGGGCTTCATGATGGTGTCCCAGGTGGGCAAGATTCACTGGCAGGACTGGGAGTCGGCATTCCCGCGTTCCTGACCATGGCCCTCATGCCGTTCACCTACTCGATCGCGAACGGCCTGGGCGCCGGGTTCATCTCCTTCGCACTCATCCGCACGTTCCAGGGCAGGGCCCGCGAAGTCCATCCGCTCATGTGGGCCGTGGCCGCTGCGTTCCTGTTGTTCTTCGGGATCGGTCCCGTCGAGGAAATCCTGGGAGTCAAATAGGCCTTTCCGGAATACCGGACACCCTCAGCCCCCAAGCGATGTTTTTCGGTACCGCCATGCGTTGAGCTTTAACCATGGAGATTTCCCGCGCTGTTGCCGATGTCCGCCCCACGCCGTGGACCGGCCGCTTCGACGGCGATGGCGATGAGCACCGCCGCTGGTGGCAGGCCGTGGCGCCCCACACTCCCGATGCAGCCGCCCCCGGCGCGCGGGACGCGGGCTCCCGGCCGCCGTCGTCGTGGGCTTCCGCAGTGACGAGGGCGTGCGGCGCAATAAGGGCCGTATCGGCGCCGCCGCCGCTCCGGAAGCTATACGGCAGGCCCTGGGTCCGCTGGCTTTCCATCTGGACCGGGACGTGTTCGACGCCGGCGACGTGGTTGTGGAGGACGGCTCGGTGGAGGCTGGCTCCCTGGAGGCAGGCCAAGCGCGCGCGGCCGCGTGATTTCGGAACTGCTCGACGGCGGCAAGCTCACGGTGCTGCTCGGCGGCGGGCACGAAACTGCTTTCGCCAGCTACCTGGGTGTGGCTGGCTCGGAGACCGTGAGGGGCGGCAAGCGCCTCGGAGTCCTGAACCTCGACGCGCACTTCGACCTGCGGACGAACCGGTGCCGAGCTCAGGCACGCCGTTCCTGCAGATGGCCCGGGCGGAAGCCGCCGAGGGCCGCGAACTGAACTACGCCGTCGTCGGAATCTCCGAGCCCAACAACACGCGCACCCTCTTCAACACGGCGGACCGGCTGGGCGTGAAGTACCTGCTGGACGAGGACTGCTCTGCGGAGGCCGTGCACGATTTTGTGGCACGGTTCCTGGACAGCGTGGACGTGCTGTACCTGACGATCGACCTGGACGTGCTGCCGGCGTCGGTGGCTCCCGGGGTGAGCGCGCCTGCGGCGTATGGGGTGCCGCTGCCCGTTATCAGCGCGGTGTGCAAGCAAGTTGCCACGAGCGGAAAACTCATGCACCTGGACGTCGCCGAGCTCAACCCCGAGTTCGATATCGACTCGCGGACCGCCAAGGTGGCCGCGCGCCTGGTGAACACGCTGCTGGGGTAGGCGGGTTAGCCGAGGGCGCGGAGCCTGACGGCGATGAACTGGCGGCCGGGAGCTCCACGCGGAAGCGCCCTTCCACTGCGTCCGGCAGGGTGTCAATGCTCATGTTCCAGGTGTCGATGATGTCCACCTCGTAACGGCGGCCAGCGGGCATCACGAAGTTCCGGTAGGTGGGCTGGTTGAAACCGAAATAGCTGATCTCGTACTCGTGCCGGATCCCGGCCGTGGGGACGTCCCAGGCGCTCGGCAGAGGCTCAAGGAATCCGCCCGGGGTTTCTTCGAGGATGCGGCGCAGGAAAGCGATCCGCTCCGGGCTGCTGCCATGGAATTCGCCGCCCTTGGCCCACCACAGCACGTCAGCAGGGTGCATGTACGTTTCGCCGTGGCCCACGTACCCGCCCGAACGGCCCCTCCCAGAACCGCCGGGTCATTTCCTCGCCGGTGATGTTTCCCCAGCCCTGATCAATGTTGCCCTCGTACGCGCACTCGTCGATGACCACCGGTTTCTGCCAGCGTTCCCGCCATTCCCGGTGAATTCAGCCGTCTTGTGGACGTCCTGGCGCTGGATGCTGCTGTGCGTAACCCATGGCCGGGAGTAGTCGTAGAACGCGTGGCAATTGTGGATGGACAGCAGGTGCCCGCTCGGGTCATTGGCCTGGACAATGCCCGCGAAGCGCTCCCAGTCCTCGGTGGTCTTGCGGAACAGGAGATCGTACTCGTTGGCCAGGGACCACCAGATGTTCCGGTGCGAAGCCAGCCGGGCCACGACATATTTCAGATAGCGGTCATCCCGGCCCGGGCTCATCGTGGAGAAACCCAGCGGTCGTACGCGTGGAACAGGATGAGGTCCGCCTCGATCCCCAGCTCCTCCAATTGCCCGATCCTGTGTTCCAGGTGCCGGTAGAACTCCGGGTTGGGCCGGTCATAGTCGAAGCCGGCAGCGAGGGATCCTTCGAAGGGGTAGAACTCCGGCTCGTTCTCGTTGAACAGGTAGGACTTCGGGAAAACGCACATGCGCATCTTGTTGAACGGACCGGCCGCCAACGTATCCAGGGTCTGCTTCTCCAGCGCATCGCCCTGATGGGTCCAGGCGTAGGAGGTAGTGCCGATGGGCAGGTACGGGCTGCCGTCCTCATAGGCGAAGTGGAAGGTCTTGGCCACCCGGACCACGCCCTTCGCCCCGGCAACCGCCTCGCGGGCCGTGAACGCGCCGGTAACGCCGTCCAGCGAGCGCGCGTTGCTGGTGGTGGTGAACGTCCACTCCCCGGGCCCGGAACCAGGAGCCGGACCTTGTAGCTCCCGTCGCCGTCGTAGAAACCGGGCACACTGAGCGTGTCACCTGACGGAGAAGTGAACACGGCACGGAGTTCGACGTCGGTGAATGGGTTGCCGTGCGACGGACCGGCCAGGGTGAGCTCGAAGCGCTCAAGGGCGGCCGCCGTCGTCGGGTACTCCGCCCCCGCGCTGCCGCGCACCACTGAGCCGGGCTCATAGTCCCCAGCCGGGGCGGGAAGATCGGCCGCCGCCTCGGCGGCCCGCTGGGCTGCAAGATCCTCGGGTTCCAACTCGCCGAGGAGGCGCAGGATTTCCGCGGTTTCCCTGGGCTTCCCCTGCAGGGCCTCCTCGGTTCCGAGGATGGTGCCACCTCGTGGAAGTAGAGCGTGTGCAGCGCCGGGCTGTTCACAAGCGTGGGACGCGTTCGCTCAGGATGCGGTTTCCTTCGGCGTGCCGCATCACGAAGTACAGGGGGCTTTCAGCGGTGAAAGTGGTCATCTTTGCCTTCTCGGTTCAGGGTTCTCAGGTCAGTGTTCTCGTGGAGCAAGGGACGGGACATCGGTGCGTGTGCCGCTCAGTGCCGACAATGCGGAGCCGATCTCTCGCTTGATGGGCGCTGGAGTGAAGATCAGCCCTGGTTCAGGGACGTCTGGCGGTACCAGACGGTGTCCTTGCGGAATTGGGCTGCCGCGGCGGGATCGTGCGCGTCGATGGCCTGCCAGACTGCCGCGTAGGCCCCGGGATCGTCCATGATGGCGGACAGCGGCGAGTCCAGGGACACGGCACCGTGCGCCGCGGCAGAAGCGACGTCGGGCACGTCCCAGGCGTACCGGCCGGATCCCACTTCGAACTCCTCGGATCCGTCAGGCAAGGAAACGACGGCGGTGGTCCCCGGAGGCACGACGGCTTCCACGAGGATCCGCTCGCCGGAACGCTTCCAGGCCACGCTGGCCAGGCCGTACGGCGTCTCGTGTGAGGTGCCGGCATGCTGCAGGCTCCGGAGCGGACGCGGAGCGATGTGCTGTTTCCGGTAGCCCGGCGCAGCAGGAGCCAGGCCGGCAACGGTCCGGTGCATCCAATCGGCAATGGCGCCGAGCGCGTAGTGGTTGAAGGAGGTCATTTCGCCGGGGTTGACCGTGCCGTCCTCCAGGATGGAGTCCCAGCGTTCCCAGATGGTGGTGGCGCCCTGGGTGACCGGGTAGAGCCAGGACGGGCATTCGGTCTGGGTGAGCAAGCGCTCAGCGGCATCCATGTGCCCGGTGACGGTCAGGGCGTCCGCGACGAGCGGCGTACCGACGAACCCGGTGGCGATCCTGTAGCCGCCCAGCCGGGCCAGTTCCGCGAGCCGGTCACCAAGTGCCTGGCGTTGGACGGGATCCGTGCTGATCCCGAACATGAGAGCCAGCGAGTAGGCCGTTTGCGCATCCGAAACCATGCGGCCGGAGGGCGTGACGTATTCGGAGAGGAACGCGCTGCGTACGTCTTCGGCGAGGGTTGAGTATTTGCCGTGGTCGTCGTCGGCGCCCAGCACGGCCGCGGCCTTGGCCGTGAGGTCGAGGGAACGGAAAAGGTAGGCGCTGGCCACGATGTCGCCGTGGGTGCGGGCGGCGCCGGGCTTGTCCGGCGGTGCTGCCGGGTCCAGCCAGTCGCCCAGCTGCATTTGGCCCTGCCACAAGCCGGAGCTGTCCCGGACGCGGAGCAACGCATCAGCCCAATCGCACATGCTTCGGTACTGCCGGCCAGCAGTCCGAGGTCGCCGAAGCGTTCAAAGAGCACCCACGGAACCACCGTGGCGGCGTCACCCCAGGCGGCCACGGGCGATTCCAGCATGCCGAGCACCGCAGGAACGACAATGGGCACCACACCGTTGCGGTGGCTCTGTTCGAGGGCGAGATCCTGCAGCCAGGAGCTGAGGAACCCAAGGAGTCGTAGAGGTAGCTGGCCGTCGGGCTGAAGACCTGGATGTCTCCGGTCCAGCCAAGGCGCTCGTCCCGCTGCGGGCAGTCGGTGGGCAGCGCCAGGAAGTTGCCGCGCATTCCCCACAGGGCGTTCTCGTGCAGGCGGTTCAACATCGGGTCCGAGCACTCGAACCATCCGGTGCGGCGCATGTCGTTGTGGACGACGACAGCGGTGATCGCCGCCGGGTCCAGCTCGCCGGGCCAGTTGTCTACTTGTGCATAGCGGAACCCGTGGAACGTGAAGCGAGGCTCCCATTCCTCCTCCCCGGAATCCTCCCCGCCGCCGGCGAGCGTGTAGCTGTCCGTAGCGGCAGCCAGGCGAAGCGGACGGAGGGACAGTTCACCATCTTCCAGGACCTCGGCATGGCGGAGTGTGATCCGGCGTCCCGCGTCGCCGCTTACCCGGATCCGGAGGCGGCCCACCAGGTTCTGGCCGAAGTCCAGGACGGTGGCGCCGGATGGCGTGGTCAGGATTTCCCGGACCGGCAGTTCTTCGATCCGACGGACCGGAGGCGCCACGGCGGGAGTTGCCTCCGCCCACGGCTTGGAGCCCGGGGCCCTGGAATCCGCAGCTCCGGAGTCCACGGAAGCGGGAAGCCAGCGCGAATCGTCGAAATCCGGCAATGACCAGCCGGCCTCGATACGCCGCGCATCGAAAGATTCCCCCGCGTAGATGCCGCTGGAAACGAGTGGGCCCGCCGTGGTGCCCGCCACTCCGGGCCGCTGGCCACGGTTTGCCGCGTGCCGTCGGCGTATTCGAGATGCAGTTCCACTTTGACGGCCGGCTGCTCGCCGTAGAACGGTGTGGCAAAGCCGTGGAAGCCGTATTTTTCGGTGTACCAGCCTCCCGCGAGCCACACACCAATGGCGTTGGCCCCCTGTTTGAGGAGCGCGGTGACGTCGGTGGTTTCGTGGTTGAGTCGGTCGGCGTAAGCCGTCCAGCCCGGTTTCAGAACCTGGTCATCCACTTCCGAGCCGTTGATTTCGGCCTGGTAGACACCGTGCGCGGTGGCGAAGAGGGTGGCTTTGGCCAAGCCCGGCCCACCGTGAATTCGTGCCGCAATTGGCCGGGCTGCCCGAGCGGAATCTCCGCCCGGGAAAGGACGGGCAGGCCGATCGCTTCGGCCTGCCACGGCCCTTCAAGGTAGCCACCCGCCAAAGCCAAGGGTGCGCTCCAAGCCGTGGTGCCGCCGTCGTTCCCCGAGACGCGCACCTCGACTGCCACCTGCTCCCCGGCGTCGATGGCCCCAAAAGGCCACTCCACCAGCACCGAGTCAGGGCCTTCGTGCACTGCCGACTCGACAGCCCCCGCACGGGTCAGCCGCAGTTCGGCACGGGTCTGCTGCCAATCGGTGCTGTCCGTGGCGACGACCCAGCTGAGCCGCGGCCGCGGATTGGCCACGAAGGCGGTATCGGTCCTGTACTCAGCGCTGAACCGGCTGACAGAAGCCTGGCGGAGACCTGCTGGCTGCGGTGCCAGGGATGTTGATGTCACGGAGGGGCCTTTCGGAAGCGGTGGGTGGATAGGCGCCGGAGTTCCTACTGTGGTTCGCGGCCTTCACCACGGAACCAGTCGAACGTGACCGTGCCGCGGCTCGCGAAGACGCCGGAAACGCGTCCCGTGAAGGAGGCTGCGGTTTCCGCCGAGAGGTAGCGGCCGTCCAGTTCGGCCAAGGTGAGCAGTTCGCCGTCGACGACTGCCTGGAGGGCGATGGTGTCCGAGCTCAGGTGCCCGAATCCCGCGCCCGAATCCGGCTGTCGGGTTGCGATGCGAAGTTCCAGCGGCCCGGCGGGAACCTGTCGCGTCCAGCTTTCTTCGATCGAGGAGATCCGGGCCCGCGCCGTCAGGGTGGTTCCGCTCAGTTCGATCGAATAGTGGTGTGCCTCGTCGTAGCGGACGGCGAGGCCGCCGGCATTCCTTCCCCCGTCAAGGGGGTCCAGGTCCTCGGACGATCCGGTGTCCACCAGCGCGGAGATGGTCTCCACCTGGTACCGCTGGCGGCGGCCCAGGAAGGAAGGCCGTGGATCGTCCAGGCCGGCGCCGTCGCTGACCAGGGTGAGGCGCCCGGGGTTCTTCTCGGTGGAGGCGAACGTGCCAGGGAATCGCCGCACGGCGATCCAGCCGCCGTCGAGCTCGGCGTCCGTAAAGTTGTCCTCGAACTCGCCGCCGCCCAGGCGGGGGTTGAGGATGACGGTTCGACGACGGGCCAGCCGTCCTCCCACGTGACCGGGGTGATGAAGGTTTCCCGGCCCAGGGCGGAGAAAGCCCGGGTCATGCCCTTGGGCCGCATGCCCAAGAGCACCATGGCCCAGCCGCCGTCGGGCGTCTGCACGAGGTCGCCGTGGCCGGTGTTCTGGATGGACGCTCGGTGCTGCGGGCGCTCAAGATGGGGTTGGCCGGGTTGCCCTCGAAAGGACCGGCCGGCGAGGTTCCGCGGGCAATGCTGACGCTGTGTCCGCGCTCGGTCCCGCCTTCGGCGATCATGAGGTACCAGTAGTCGCCATGCCGGTAAAGGTGGGGCGCTTCCGGGAACATCAGTCCGGTCCCGGACCACACGCTACGGGGCACCTCAAGGGCCTTGCCGGTTTCCAGATCCACGCGGACTTGGAGGATGCCGCCGTGCTCGCCGATGTTCCCGGTGACGGTGTCGAGTCCCGAGTACGTCATGTAGGCGGTGCCGTCCTCGTCCCAGGCAAGGTCCTGGTCGATGCCGATGGCGCCCTCAATGGCGAGTCCGTCGCTCCATGGCCCGGCAGGGTCCTCTGCCGTGAACACCAGGGTCCCGCGTGCCATGGCGTCGGTGACAGCGACGTAGAAGAGGCCGTCGTGGAAACGGATTGTGGGTGCCCACGCGCCGCCAAGGGTGGGCACGTCCCTTGAATCGAGCTGCCCTTCCCGGTCCACCACGTGGCCGATCCGGTCCCAGTTGACCAGGTCGGTGCTGTGGTAGACCGGAATGCCGGGGAGGTATTCGAACGTGGAGGTCGCCAGATAGTAGTCCTCGCCGACCTTGACGACGCTGGGATCGGGGTTGAAGCCGGGAATCAGTGGGTTGGGGAAGTTCATGCAGCGCCTCCAAGTGTGAGAACGGTTTCGAGCGGCAGTTCGGTGACGGAGGTGCCGATGCGCAGGCGGTAGTCACCGGGTTCGTAGGTCCAGCCGTTGTCCCAGTAGGCCAGCAGCCGGGTGGGCACATTGATCACCGCGGTGCGGGTTTCGCCGGGTTCGGCCCATACGGGGCGGAGGCGACGAGCCAGCGCACGGGACGGTCCACGGCGGAGCCGGCCCGTTCGGCGTAGACCTGCACCACTTGCTTGCCGGGGCGGTGCCGGTGTTGGTGAGGGCCACCGTGAGGGGCACGATGGCGCCGGGCACCGCCGCTGCGGGGCTTCGGCTGTGTCGAGGGTCCAACGGGTGTAGCCGAGTCCGTGCCCGAATTCGTACGCCGGAGCGGCTCCTGCCTTCAGCCAGGCCCGGTAACCGATGTGGATCCCTCGGTATAGGCCAGTTCCCGTTCGCGTCCGGGGTGGTGTTCAGGACCGGCACGTCCTCCTGGGCCCGGGCCAGGTGGTCGGAAGCCGGCCCCGGGCTCGGCCGCGCCGGTGAGGATGTCGGCGAGGGCGGTGCCGAATTCCTGCCCGCCGAAGTACCCGATGAGGATCGCCGCCACCTCGTCCCGCCAGGGCAGCAGCACCGGGGACCCGGAGTTCACCACCACCACGGTGCGCGGGTTGGCCGCGGCGACGGCGCGGACCAGGCGGTCCTGCAGGCCCGGAAGCTCCAGGGTGGTGCGGTCGTAGCCTTCGGATTCGACGCGCGAGTTCGTGCCGACCACGACGACGGCGACCTCGGCCGCCGGGCCGCGGCGACGGCGTCGTTGATGAGTGCCTCGGGGTCGGTGTTGTCCGCTTCGAGCCCGATGGTCACAGCCAGGGCGTTGCCCAGGGCGCCGGCGCGCCCGGCGAGGTCCAGTTCCACCGTCACTTCCAGCGGAACACCCGCCGTGGCCTCGACCGGGACGGAAGCGGAGGGCGGGGCCAGGAACGCCGCACCCAGGTCCGTGCCCGTGGCCTCGATGGACGCCTCATGCGCCAGGACCCCGTCCACGAAGATCCGCCCGTGCCCCACGGTGGAAAAGCCCAGCCGGATGGTGCCGGTCTCCTCGGGCGTGTAGTGGGTATGGAACTGGACCATGGAGGACTCCGCGATCGGGGCATCCCCGCCGAACCAGACCAGCGCGGTGGAGCGGCGGTCCTCCGCGAACAGCTCCTTGCCAGTGGAGGCAAAGAAGCGCACCCTCAGCCCCGGCCGCCCGTGACAGGGTTCCTGAGCTGTTCCAGGGGCAGTTCGGCGATGCCTTCCTGCACCACCGCGCCCACGGTGTAGCTGACGTTCTCCGGCCTGAACGCCGCACGGATCCCGTCCAGCGGGGTGACGATCCTTTCCGGGACCACGGTCGCGGACCCGCCGCCCTGGGTCCTGGCATGGCGGGCATTGTGCCCGATCACCGCGACGCCGGTCACGGAGGCGGGAGCCAGCGGCAGCACGCCGTCGTTCTTCACCATCACGGTCCCGGCCACGGACGCCTCCCGGCGAACGCGACCGGGTCCTCCCGCTCCGCCGGCTCCGCTGCCACGGGTTCGAAACCCTCCAGGGCGCCCACCCGGGCGGCGAGCTGCAGGATCCGCAACACCTTCCGGTCAACCGCGGCCTCCGGAACCGTGCCGCACTTCACCGCCAGCACCAGCGCCGAACCCCACGGACCCTCCGGACCCGGCATCACGAGGTCCTGGGAGTGCTTCGCGCTGTCCACGCTGCGCACCGCGGTCCAGTCGCTGATCACCACGCCGTCGAAACCCCACTCCGTGTTCAGCGGGGTTTCCAGCAGCTCGTTCTCCGTGGCCGTGGCGCCGTTGACCGAGTTGTACGCGCTCATCACCAGCCACGCCTTCGAGTCCACAATGGCCTTCTCGAACGCCAGCAGGTACAGCTCCCGCAAGGGCCGCTCCGCCACCTTCACATCCACCGTGAACCGGTCCGTCTCCGAATCGTTGGCCACGTAATGCTTGGGGGTCGCACCGACGCCGTTGCGCTGCACCCCGGCCACATACGCCGCCGCGAGCTCCGCGGTCAGGACCGGGTCCTCACTGAACGCCTCGAAATGCCGGCCGCCCAGCGGGGAACGGTGCAGGTTGATCGTCGGGCCCAGCACCACATCGACGCCCTTCCGGCGGGCCTCGACCGCCGACGCAGCCCCAAACGGTCCGCCATCGCGGGATCCCAGGACGAGCTGATCGCCGTCGCGGACGGGAAATTCATCGACGGCGCCCGCTCATCCCACACCTCGCCACGCACCCCCGTCGGCCCGTCTGAGAACAACATCCGCCGCAACCCGATCTTCTCCACCGGCCACGTCGTCCAGAAATCCCGGCCCGTCAGCAACCGCACCTTCTCCTCCAGGCTCAGCCGGGCCAGCAGGGACTCGAGGCGTTGGTCGATGGTCTGGTCGGTGAGGAGTTCCATGGTGGCTTTCTTGTCTGACTTGAGGGATGAAGTGTCGATGCTCATGCGGTGGCACCCGTGGTGACTGCGGCTACTGAGCGCTGGGCGGCAATGATGTCCCGGTACCAGTACGCGCTCCACTTGGGGATGCGGGCCTGGGTGCCGTAGTCCACGTAGACCAGCCCGAAGCGCTTGTCGTAGCCTTCGGCCCATTCGAAGTTGTCCATGAAGGACCACGCGAAGTAGCCGCGGACGTCCACGCCGTCGGCGATCGCCTCGCCTACCGCGGAAATGTAGCCGCGCAGGTAGTCGATGCGTTCGGGGTCGCGGACCTCGCCGTTCGGATCCACGTAGTCGTGGAACGTGGCGCCGTTTTCCGTGACGTACAGCGGAAGGGAGGTGTACTCGGCGGCGACCCGCTTGAGTACCGCTTTGAGTGCCGCGGGCGTATTGGACCAACCGAACGACGACGGCGCTGGCAGCACGTGCGTCCAGCTTGCCCCTCCAGGGGCTGCTTCGTCCGCGGAAACCAGCATGTTGGTGTAGTGGTTGATTCCGGCAAAGTCCCCGGGTGCCGAGATGATGGCCAGGTCCCCGGGCTGGACGAGGTCTTCGGCCGAGGCATCCTCACCGGTGGCGGTCAGCCCGTACTGGCCGTAGGCCGCGATGGTGGACTCGGCGTAGCTGCCCCGGTAGACGGGGTCCAGGAAGATCCGGTTGCTGACGGCGTCCCAGTATTCCGTGGCCTTGCGGTCGGCTTCGGAATCGCTCGCCGGGTTGAGGTTGCCGATGATATTGGTGATGCCCACCTTGGCCTCAGGGCGGCGGGCACGGAATTCGGCCAGCGCCAAGCCATGGGCCAGGAGCAAATGATGGGCTGCGCGCACGGCGAGGCGGTCGTCCTTGATGCCTGGGGCCTGCATTCCCCAGGAGTGGCCAAGGAAGGCCGCGCACATCGGCTCGTTGATGGTGATCCAGTACTCGGCAAGGTCACCCAACGCCTCGGCCACGAGCCCTGCGTACTCCCCGAAACGGTAGGCCGTGTGCCGGGCCGGCCAGCCGCCGTCGTCCTGCAGTGCCTGTGGCAGGTCCCAGTGGTAGAGCGTCACGTACGGGGTGATGCCGCGGGCTGCGCAGCCCGCCAGCAGGTCACGGTAAAAGCGCACGCCTTCCGGGTTGAGCGGGCCGACGCCGGTGGGCTGCAGCCGGGACCAGGACAAGGACAGCCGGTAAGACGGGATGCCCAGCTCCACCATGAGGTCAAGGTCCTGTTCCCAGCGGTGGAAGTGGTCGCAGGCGATGTCCCCGTTGTCACCGTGGATGGTGGTGCCCGGCTGGTGGGAGAAGGTGTCCCAGATGCTCTGGCCGCGTCCGCCCTCGTTGACGGCACCTTCGATTTGGTACGCGGCGGTGGCCACGCCCCAGGCGAAGTCGGCGGGAAACGTTGCGGCCGGGGAGAGTTCCGGGCTCGCGGACAGTGGCGGCTGAGTCATGGGCTCGCCTTTCGTGGGTCTGTGTTTGTTCTGAAGGTGGGGCTGGCAGCGGGTCAGGCCACGCCGGCCTGGACGTTCTGCTGATGCTGGATGTCCAGCAAGCGCAGGCGGTCGGCGCGGCGCTGGGCTTGCCGGTCCGGATCGGGGACCGGGGCGGCCATGAAGAGCCTCTGGGTGTAGGGATGCTCCGGTTCTCCGGTGACTTGCTCTCCGTCGCCCCATTCGACGATTTCGCCGTGATACATCACGGCGACGCGGTGGCTGAGGTGGCGGACCACCGCGAGGTCATGGGAGACAAAGAGGTAGGCGACGCCGGTGCGTTCCTGGATCTCGATGAAAAGGTCCAGCACCGTGGCTTGGGTGGAGAGGTCCAGGGCCGAGACGGGTTCGTCGCACACGATCAGCTTCGGATCCAGTGCCAGGGCCCGGGCGATGGCGATGCGTTGGCGCTGCCCGCCGGAGAACTCGCGCGGCAGCCGGTGGGCGGCGCCGTGCGGCAACCGGACCTGGTCCAGCAGCTCGGCGACCCGCTTGTTGGCGGCCTGGCGTTCCACTTTCCGGACTGTGAGCGGCTCGGTGAGGATCTGCTCGATGGTCATGGACGGGTTGAGCGAGGTGTACGGATCCTGGAACACCACCTGGATCTCGTGGCTGAGCTCCTTGCGCTGGGCGCGCGTGGCTTGGGAGATTTCCTGGCGCGGTACTTGATGCTTCCCCGGTGACCGGGGCGAGCCCCAGCACGGCGCGGCCCAGCGTGGTCTTGCCGGATCCCGACTCCCCCACCAGGCCCACCGTCTCGCCGGGGCGGATGTCGAGGGAAACGCCCTTGAGGGCCTTGAACGGTTCCTTCCGGAAGCCCTTGAGGGGATATTCGACGACGACGTCCCGGACGTCGAGCAGTGTTTCGGTCATGGCTTCACTCCTGTCAGGCTGGTGAGGGATCCGTCGGTGCTCATGGGTGCCTTGCTTTCGATGGGGCCGTTCGTGAGCGGGCCGCGCGGTGCCGCATCCTCGAGGATCGCTTCCAACAGTTGCCGGGTGTACGGGTGGCGGGCGTCCTTGAAGATGGTCCGGACGGGCCCGGTTTCCACGACACGGCCTGTCTGCATCACGGTCACGCGGTCGCACAGATCGGCGACGACACCGAAGTTGTGGGTCACCAGGATGACGCCCATTTTCAGCTCGTCCTGGAGTTCGCGCAGCAGGTCGAGCACTTCGGCCTGCACCGTGACGTCCAATGCCGTAGTGGGCTCGTCCGCGATAAGCAAGTCCGGCTCACAGGAAACCGCGCCGGCGATTAGCACCCGCTGCGCCATGCCTCCGGAGATCTCGTGCGGGTAGGCGTTGAAGGTCCGTTCGGGGTGGGGAATCCCCACTTTGGCCAGCAGGGCCAGTGCACGCTTCCGGGCTTCCGCCTTGGAGATGCCGAGGCATACCCGCATGGGCTCCATGAGCTGGCTGCCGATCGTGAAGGCGGCGTCCAGGTTGCTCATGGGTTCCTGCGGGATATAGGCGATGCGCTGGCCGCGGACCTTCGTCATTTCCTTTTCCGAGAGGCGGGCCAGGTCCGTGCCGTCGAAGATGATGGAGCCACCCGTGACACGTCCGCCCTGCGGCAGGAGCCGGAGGATAGAGAAGGCGGTCTGGGTCTTGCCCGAGCCGGACTCGCCCACCAGCCCGTGAACCTCGCCCCGGCGGACCGTGAGGCCCACATGGTTCACCACATGGGTGGTGGAACCGTCGGGCTGGTCGTAGCCGACGCCCAGGTCGGTGACCTCCAGAAGGACCTCACCGGCGCTAGCAGTGCCTGCACCGGCGGGTGTTTCAGGATGCACCACGGCCGGCTCGCCGCGCTTGGCGGCAGCTTCTGCGGCGTCGACGACGGCGGCCCCTTGCGGCGGCGCTTGACCGGCCCGCGGCTGCGCTCGAGTTCGTCGCGCATCGCATTGGCCAGCAGGGTCAGCGCGATGCAGACGACGCCGAGGACGAGGCTTGGCCACAGGACAAGGGTGGGTGCCTTGTAGAGGTTGATGAAGCCGTCGTTGAGCATGCTCCCCCACGTGGGGATGTTGAGGTCGCCCAAGCCGAGGAATTCCAGGCCGGCCTGGATGGCGATGGCGATGCCAAGGACCATGGCGGACTGGATGATGACGGGTGCGCGCACCACCGTGAGGATGTGGCGGCCGATGATCCGGAAATCACTGAGCCCGGAGACCCGTGCCGCGTCGACGTACAGTTCGTTGCGCACCGCCGTCACGCAGGCGTACACCAAGCGGAAGTAGGCCGGGGAAAGCAGGACGCCGAAGATCATCATGGACAACCACATCGATGGCCCCACGACGGCCCGCGCGGCCAGCAGGATGACGATGCCGGGCATCGCCATGAGCAGGCCGGTGAGCCATGAGGATACCGAATCGAACCAGCCGCCGTAGTATCCGGCCACCAGGCCGCCGGTGACGCCGATCGCGACGGCGACAACCAGCGCCAACAGCGCCCGGCCAAGCTGAACTGTCCAGCGAAGAGCAGACGACTGAAGACGTCACGGCCGGCACTGTCCGCACCCAGCACGTGGTCAGGGCCGGACTTGGCCAGGACCGCCTGCAGGCTGGCCAGCCCTGGGTCGTGCGTTGCGAGCACAGGTGCCAGCACCGCGGCCAAAGCCACGATCGCGAGGACCAGCATGGATACGGCGCCGGTGGGGTTCGTGAGGAGCTTGCGGAACAAGGAGACTTTGGCTGCCTGGGTGGGCAGTGCGATGGAAGTGTCGATCATGACAGCCGAACTTTCGGGTTGAGCCAGCCTTGGGCGAGGTCGATGATGAGGTTGACGATCACCACGATGGCGGCGGTGGCGACGACGACGCCCATCACCACCGGGATGTCCCCTGGCTGGTGGCGGCAACGGCGATCTGCCCGAGGCCGGGCAGCGCGAAAATCTGTTCAACGATCACGGCACCGCCGAGCAGGCCGATGAACTGGACCGCGAGGACTGCCAGGGCAGGACCGCCGGCGTTGCGCAGTACATGCCTGTACACCACCCGGTTGAAGGAGAGGCCGCGGGCCCGGAGCGTGCGGACATAATCCTGGCGGAGGGCATCGATCAGGGAGCCCCGGACCTGCTGGACCACCGAGGCGATACAGCCGATCGAAAGGGCGATGATCGGCAAGGTGACCGTGGCCGCCCAGCCGCCGAACGACGTCGTAATCGGTACATAGCCGGTGGCCTTGAACCACTTGAGGTTCAAGGCGAACAGGGACACGAGTCCCAAAGCGATGAGGAAGCCGGGAATCGCGAATCCCAGGACGCCCACGAACTGGACCACGCGGTCCACCCAGCCCCGGCGCACTGCGGCCAGGACAGCGATGACCACGGAGATCACGGCCGCGATGATGGTGGCGCCCAACACCAGGGAGAGGGTCACCGATACCCGGCTGGTGACGCCGGTGCTGACCAGTTGGCCGTTGAACCACGAGCGTCCAAGGTCGCCGGTGACGGCGTGGGTGAGCCAATCCCAGTACTGGACCACGAGCGGGCGGTTCAGACCCAGCTGGGAAGCCTTCAGGGTCACCTGGGCCTGGCTGGCTGTGGGGCCCACGATGCGGCGGGCGATGTCGCCGCCACCCGCGTACAGCAGCAAGTAGGCGACCGTTGTAATGACGAACAGCAGGAGGACGCCCGAAAGCAGGCGGCGCAGCACGAAACGGTACATCAAAGTTCCTTAAGGGAAGGTTCCTGGGGCCGCCGGGCCCGGACCGCGGCTTGGGTCAGCACGTGGTCCGGTCCCGGCGGCTGTCCGCTAGGAGGCGGGAGAGAAGGACCAGATGAACGGGTAGGCGTTACCCGTCTGGACCTCGACCTTAGTCTTGGCGTCGGTGACGAAGCTGGACTGCGGGCGGTACCACGGAGCGAACCATGCCTGCTCCACGATGTATTTGTTCAGTTCCTTCGCGGCGGCTGTCTGCTCATCGGTAGAACCGACGTGGATCTTGTTGATCAGCTCGTCCACCTTCGGGTCCTCGTACTTGTACGGGTTCCACGGGGCACCGGAGCGATCTTCATGTTGATCAGCTGCCAGTCGGACTGCTGCTCCAGGATCATGTAACTCACGCCATACTTCGGTGCCAGGAGGTCGGCGATGAAGTTGTTGCCCGTGTCCGTGAACTCCGCCGTGATGCCGACGTCCTTGAGCTGCTGCGTGATGAGCGCAGGGAGGGTGTTGCCCATGAGCGCCGAGGACGGCAGCTTCAGGGTCAGCCGCTGGCGTATCCGGCCTGGGCAAGCAGTTCCTTGGCCTTGGCAGGGTTGTAGGCGTAGCGGGAGTCCAGGGACTTGTCATAGGCAGCCGACGACGGCGGGAACACCTGGGTGGTCAGCTCGCCATAGCCCTGGCCGATTGACTGCAGCATCGCCTTGGTGTCGAAGGCGTAGTTGAGTGCCTGCCGGACGCGGACGTCCTTGAGCGCGGGTTGGTGGTTCCGGCCCGGTCAAACAGGATGAGCCCTGCCCAGTTCAGCTGGAGTGGGTTGACCTTGTACCCGGCAGCCTGGATCTCGGTGAGCGTGTTGTTGTCGGCGGTGTTGGCGGCGTTGAGCTGTCCGGACTTGATGGCGTTCAGCAGGGAGGTCTGGTCACCGTAGACGTTGAGGACAAGGTTGTCGTAGTGCACCAAACTCTTGTCCAGTAATTCGGGTTGCGGTGGTAGCTGTAGGACGTGCCGGTCACGGTGGCGGCGGTATCCAGCACATACGGACCGGAGCCGACGGGTTTGGTGGCGATGTCGGCGTTGCCGAAGGACGCCGGGCTCTGCATGAAGGACGCGTCCTTGGACAGGTAGTTCAGGAACGCCGGGTCCGGGGCGGACAGGGTCAGTTCCAGCGTGGTTGCGTCCACGGCTTTGGCAGTCTTCAGTGCCGCCATGAACTGTGCATCCGGAGACGTTCCTGCCTTGAAGCGCTCAAGGTTCTGCTTCGCGGCGTCGGCATTGAAGGGGTGCCATCGGTGAACTTGACGTCGTCACGCAGGGTGAGCGTCAGGACGGTCTTGTCCGCGTTGTACTTCCAGTCTTTGGCCAGCATCGGCACGAGCGAGCCATCCGGCTTCATCCGGATCAAAGTGTCGTACACGGCTTGGTAGAACGGCGACAGGTTGGCGAACTCGGACTGGTTTGCAGCGAAGGTCTTGGGCGCCAACAGCGCGCCCAGGGTCAGGGTTTGGGAGGACTGGTCCTGGGGGGCGGCGGCTCCGCCACCACCACAAGCAGTGAGCCCCAGGGCAACAGCCGCAATGACTGCGGCCATTCGCTTGGATCGGAACATCTTTGGTCCCTTTCACGATCAGTGGCGTCCACCATGGACGGCCATTGGGAAAGACCGTAACATCAAAAACCTAGTGACCACTAGGTTTTAGCCGAACTTTTTGAATCGTTATGAAATGTGACGACGCGCACAGTGGTTGACCAATTGATGGACTTATTGAAAATCGACGTTGTTAGGGTTGATCCATGAAAGAGACGGCGGGCGGCATCCAGCCCGAAACGGTGCGCCGAGGGCGCCGCGGGACTTATGCCAAGACGGAGGCCCGGAGGCAGGAAATCCTGAAGGCCGCCTTCGACGTCTTTTCATCCTCGGGATACCGCTCGGGCTCGCTGAAGGACGTGGCGGACAAAGTGGGCCTGACCCAAGCAGGGCTCCTGCACCACTTTCCCAGCAAGGAAGCCTTGCTTGAGGCAGTCTTGACCTTCCGCGACGACGAGTCCGCGATCTACACCGGGGCCCTGGATGCCAAGGGTGCGGACTTGCTGCACGCCATGGTGGATCTGACCCGGCACAACACCACCATCCCAGGCCTCGTGGCGCTGTACTGCGTACTGTCCGCGGAAGCCACTGACCCCGAGCACCCCGCCACGAGTACTTTCTTGAACGGTACGAGCGGGTACGCGGCTTGCTGAGCGATGCTTTCTCGCACATGGCGGACGAAGGCACGTTACGGCCCGGCGTCGCGCCTGCCACAGCGGCACGCCAGCTGACCGCGCTCATGGACGGCTTGCAGGTCCAGTGGCTTCTCGACAACGATTCCGTGGACATGCCCTCCGAAGTCGCGGCCTACTTGAATGCCGTCACGACCGAAAGCTTTTAGCCCAACTAACTCGCAGTAAGTGTCGTTATGAGCCCTCAAAACGACATCTACTGCTAGTCAGTTGGGTGGGCCGGGGGCTCAGGCGTCACAGCGCCGTCAGGCCGCCGTCCACGGTAAACAGCCCGCCGGTGGCGTACGCGGAATCGTCGCTGGCGAGGAACACCATGATGCCCTCGACGTCGGCCGCGGCTCCGGGCCGGCCGAGCATCGTGGAGTTGACCAGGCCGGCACGGCTCACGGGATCGTCCGCGATGGTCTGCACGAGCGGGGTCTCGGTGTAACCGGCACTACGGTGTTGACCCGGATTCCGGCTGCGGCATAGTCCGCCGCCACGACCCGCGCCAAGCCATGCACCCCGGCCTTGGAACTCGTATACGCGGTGAAGGTCTGCCCGCAGGCCACCACCGCGGTGGGACTGCCGGTACAAATGATCGATCCGCCACGGCCTTCCATGGCCCGGACAGCGTGCTTGAGTGTGAGGAAGGCCCCGCGCTGGTTGATGGCGACGGTTTTTTCCCAGACCGCCAAGTCCAGGTCCCCGACACGGGCATCCTGCCCGAACAGCTGCACGCCGGCATTGGCCACGACGACGTCGAGCGGTCCGTCTTCCGCCACGGCAGCGTAGGCCGCAATGACGCTGGCTTCGTCCGAGATATCCATGCGCAAAGCCTGTGCGAGGGCTGATCCCGTGACAGCGGCAGCCTTCTCGGCGGCTTCCAGGTTGATGTCGGCGAAGTACACGCGGGCGCCTTCGGCGACGAAACGCTGGGCCACGGCCAGTCCGATGCCGGAGCCTGCTCCCGTGACAAGGGCGGTCTTGCCGTCCAGCCGTTTGCTCATGGTTGTTCCTCTTTCAGTTCAGTCGACGCGGCGGACAACCGCAGTCCATGGCTCAAATTCAAGATTGGTGGTGTCGCTACCCGGGAGCCGGACGACGACGCTCAGCGGTTGGGCAGTGAGGTTGGCGGCAAACAAAACCGTCCGGCCGCCGTCGCGCACGGGATACAGCACGACGCCGGGCACCTCGCCAGCTACCTCAAGGACCTCGCACCCGCGCACGGCGGCGAGGGCGGCCAGCAGCTCGCCCGCGGGCGTGAGGCCGCCGGGTCCGCGAATCCCGCGCGGTCCCGTTGCCTCGAAATAGCTGACGGATTCGACGCCGGGAACGCTGAGCGCAGCGATGCTGCCCAGCAGCCAAGCGGCCGTGAAACCCTCGGGCTGCAGCGGGTCCGTGGCCATGGCTTCGGCTGCAGCATCGTCACCCTTTGTGGCGACGGCGTTGAACCGCGCCTTCAGGGTCACCGGGCCGAGGTGCAGCGACCGCCCCGGGCCGATCCGGAGGGCATTGAGCGCGACAAGACGCTGCATCGGCAGGGTCTCCACGACGTGCGGCACCTCGGTGGCGTGCATTTGCGGCGTGATGCTGAAGGACACGGCGTCGGCGTCCAAGGGGAGGCGGTCCGCATTGCGGTTCAGCTCGGTGAAGTGCGACCGCGCTCCGGCAAGCAGTGCACCGCTAAATTCGCGCCGCCGAGCCTCATCCCTGAGTTCAGCCCAGAGCTCCGGCTCCGTGACGTGGCTGGAAGCGTCGAACACCGCGAGCCGCAGCACATTGTCCAAGGGCAGGAGCTCGAGGAGTTCCTCGATGCGCTGCGGCGAATCGACGGAGAGCCGAACATCCAGCGGAACGCCCAGATCCGCGGCCTCATCCGCGGCCCCACGGACCGTGCGCTCAGTGTCCGGTCCGGGCGCGAGCTCCAGAAGCAGGGCGTCCAGGCCGGGGATGGGCTCGGAACGGGTTCTGGGTGCTGTGGCCGAAGTGGCCGAAACCGTCAGCGCCGGCACCCGGGCCGTGCCGCCGTCGAGCACCGTGAAGACGCCTTTCGAGGCCGGCCGCGGAACCGCCGTCGCGGACCCGGGAGTCACCGTCAGGAGCACCGACTGGTGGACGCGATCGCCGGCGGAAACTTCCACCGGAAACGGCTTGGACAGCGGCGTGCTGTACGTCTTGAAGGAAGCGTCTGTCCAGTTCCGTTGGTCTTCGGTCTCGAAGACGTCGCCGTGGAAGTCGAGCCTGAACCGGGTTCCGTCGCGCTCCCACTCCATGGAAGAAAGGTCCAGGAAGGGCTGGTGCGGACTGATGTCCACGGGGAAGGACGACGGCGTGCTGGCGCCACCGGGACTGCCGATGGTCACCGCGCGGCCGGCGTCGTCTGGGCGGTGCAGGACCACGAGTCCGATCCGGTTGCTGCGGAAGGCAGCGGGAGCGACGCCGTCGAACGTCACTTTGACGCTGTCCTTGATGAGGTGAATGGCGAGCTCGCCGGTGTAGCTGGAGCCGAAACCGGCGAAGTCGATGTCGAGCAGGAGGGTGACACCGCCGTCGCGGGAGTGTTGCGCGACCCTGCTGACCGTGGGCACGAGGGTGCGCCAGTCGTGGTCGCGGACCACTGCGCGAACGGCCCGGAGTACTGGCATGCCATTGAACGTGATGTCCGAGAGTTCATCGTTGCGCAATTCGGCCCGCCAGGCTGCCGCTTCCACCGTTTCCGATGGGGCGAATAGCCTGGCGTGGTTTTCGTCGTTGAGCACAGCGGGCCTTTGCAGCGGGGACAGAAGTAAGCGGGGTCGGAATCAATTGTGATGGGCGTCATGCGATGAGTCAACCGGTTGACCAATATTTCAGAACTCGCGCGCTGCAATTAGCGTCGCGGGAGGTCACCTGGAGCAACGCCGCGCAACCCGGCGAAAGGCTTCGAAACCATTATTGGTTCGCGCGCCGCGGCCTGCCTAACCTCGATGCACGTGGTGTACCCGAGAGGCCAGGGAGCTGCCTGCAAAGCAGCGCACGCGGGTTCGAATCCCGCCACCACGTCTCGTGTGTTGTCCTGGGGCGAAACGCCCAAGGGCCGAGCTATTGGGCGGCGTCGTAGCCCGCCAGCAGGCGGCGGGACGCTGTGCCCATGTGCGAGACCATGGCCTCTGTCACTAAGTCGGCGTCCCGGACTCGAGCGCCTTGAAGATCGCGCGATGCTCGGCGAGCGCGGCGGCGGCATGGCCTTCATCGGTCAGTGCCCGGTCCACCCAGATTCGCAAGAGCGACCTAATGCTCTGCAGGAGTTCCTGGAGGACCTGGTTCCCGGAAGCGGACGCGATTTCCTTATGGAACGCGGCGTCGGCCTCGACGAAAACCGCGAGGTTATCCAGCCCGGCCTCCATCGAATCAAGGTTGGCTCGCATTCGCTCCAGGGCCTCGTCGGTAATGCGGGCCGCGGCCAACTGAACCGCTTGGACCTCCAATCCACTGCGCAGCTCCACGAGTTCGCGTGTGCGCGGCTCGCCGAGCATGAGTCCCCAACTGAGGGTGCGGGGCAGAAGTTCGGAGACGCCGTCGCGCAAGTAGGTTCCGGACCCCGGACGGACGATGACGATGCCGAGGATTTCCAACGCGGCCAACGCCTCGCGAACCGCCGAACGCCCGACGCCGAGCGAAGCCGCCAATTGGCGCTCGGCCGGGAGCCGGGTTCCCGCCGCTATGTCGCCGCTGGTGAAGTACGCGAGAAGCCTCTCGGCGACCTCGGAGACGACGGAGCCGTGCTCTATCGGAGCAAGGGCTGCCGTCATGTGGGCCGCTGCGGCGGCGGAATTCGCTGACATCTTCACAGCGTAGCAACCGGATGACCAATTTCTCCCGCACCGAATTCGTAGGTGCGGGGGTCACGCGCGCCCGGCGCGCGAAAATTATGATCAGTCAACCGGTTGACCAATTTACTCTCTGGGGTTTATGGTTTTTATCACACGCTTAGCTCGGTCCTGAGGCATCGAAGTCCACGGATCGGCACTAAGAAAACCCGAGCCGCCTGGTCCACAGAAGGACAACGCGCTCCGGCAACCTCTAGGAGTCAATGTGGACACCACACAATCGGTGGTCGAAAGATCGGCCATCAAGAAAGTCGCGATCCGGCTGGTGCCGTTCGTCGCCTTGATGTTCTTCATCAATTACCTGGACCGGACGGCCATCTCGTTCGCCGGCCCGAACGGCATGAACAAGGACCTGGCGCTCTCCGCAGCGCAGTTCGGTTTCGCGTCCGGAGTTTTCTTCATCGGCTACATCCTGCTGGAGGTTCCCAGCAACCTTGCTTTGCACAAGTTCGGCGCGCGCCGCTGGCTGGCCCGAATCATGGTCAGCTGGGGCATTGTGTCCCTCGTGTTCACCTGGGTGGGCAACGTGGACCAGCTCTACGTCCTGCGCTTCATTCTGGGTGTGGCGGAAGCCGGATTCTTCCCCGGCGCCATCCTCTTCCTGAGCCTCTGGGTCCCCGCAAAACACCGAAGCAAGATCCTCGCCCTCTTCTACTTGGCACAGCCGTTGACCACGGTGATCGGCGCTCCACTGGCCGGAGCGTTGATCCAGCAGCACGGCGTGTTCTTCGGCCTTGAGGGCTGGCGGTTCATGTTCTTCGGTGTCGCCATCCCGGCGATCGCCATCGGCGTCATCTCCTGGTTCTACCTGGCAGACTCCCCCGCCAAGGCCAAGTGGCTGACGTCGGAGGAAAAGACCTGGCTGACCGGTGCGCTCGAAAAGGAAAAGGCGGCGACTTCTGCCAGCAACAAGCACGTCAGCGTCCGCACCGTGTTCGGCAACGGCCGCGTTTGGATGCTTTCCCTGATCTACTTCGGCTTCATTTACGGCCTCTACGCCCTCGGGTTCTTCCTGCCGACCATCATCAAGGGCTTCGAGTCCCAGTTCGGCACGAAATTCGACGTCTTCCAGCAAGGCCTCATCACGGCCATCCCGTACTTGCCTGCCGCCGTCGCCCTGTACTTCTGGTCGAGGGACGCCACCAAACGCGGCGTCAAGACATGGCATATCGCACTTCCAGCACTGACCGGCGCCGTCAGTATCCCGCTGGCGCTGTTCGCAGGATCCCCGGCTGCGACGATCGCCGTCATCACCATCACCGCCATGTCCATCTTCGCGGCACTGCCGAACTTCTGGACGGTGCCCACGCAGTTCCTCACCGGGGCGGCGGCCGCAGCCGGAATCGCGCTGATCAACACCGTCGGCAACCTCGCAGGCTTCAGCGCCGGCTACATCACGGGTTGGCTCAAGGACTGGACGGGAAGCTACGTGGTGCCCATGTTCGTGGTGGGTGGCTTCATGCTCCTTTCCTCGATCCTCATGGTCGTCCTCAGCCGCCGGGGAAAAGCCATCAAGGGCGCCCCTATCGAGACTCTTGACCCTGCAGTCGCCGGCCAGCAAACCCAGCCCTAACCCGCGCCCGGCCCGCCCAACTGACTAGCAGTTGTTGTCGTTTTGAGCCCTCATAACGACAACAACTGCTAGTCAGTTGGGTCGCCACACCGCCCCACGCCACACCGCCGCCCGCCCGACCTGCCCCCAGGCAGGCGCCAGTTCTCACCATGATTTCCACCGACAGGTCCAGGAGTTCCGCATGACCCGCTTGTTCAATGAACCCGCAGCCTTCGCCGACGAAATGATCGAAGGTTTCGTCGCATCGCACGGCCGCTGGGTACGGCGCGTCTCCGGCGGCGTGGCCCGCAGCACCCGGAGCACTCCCGGCACGGTAGCGCTGGTGATCGGCGGCGGTTCGGGCCACTACCCGGCTTTCGGGGGGCTCGTCGGCCAGGGCCTGGCGCACGGCGCAGCGATGGGCAACCTCTTCGCCTCGCCGTCCGCGCAGCAGGTCTACAACGTGGCCAAGGCGTCGGACAACGGCGGTGGCGTGCTCCTGGGCTACGGCAACTACGCCGGGGATGTCCTGCATTTCACCCAGGCGCAGGAGAAGCTCCGCAAGGAGGGAATCGACTGCCGCAGCATCGCCGTGACGGACGACATCTCCTCCGCCCCCGCAAGCGAGATGCACAAGCGCCGGGGTATTGCCGGGGACCTGACGGTCTTCAAGGTCGCCGCCGCAGCCTCCGAGGCCGGCTACACCATGGACGACGTCGTGCAGATCGCCGAACGCGCCAACCACCGCACCCGTTCCTTCGGCGTCGCGTTCACCGGGTGCACGCTGCCCGGCGCGGAGCGGCCGCTCTTCACCGTCCCCGAGGGCCGGATGGCGGTGGGCATGGGAATCCACGGTGAACCAGGCATCGGCGAAACGGACATCCCGACGGCGGATGAGCTCGCCGAGCTGATGGTCGCCAAGCTCCTTGCCGAAATCCCCGAGGGTGTCCAGATCAGTGGTGCCCGCGTCGTCCCGATCCTCAATGGCCTGGGCAGCGTGAAATACGAAGAACTGTTCGTCGTGTACCGCCGCGTCGCGCAGCTCCTCGCTGAGGCAGGACTCGAGGCTTTGGATCCGCAGGTGGGCGAGCTCGTGACCAGCTTCGACATGGCAGGCACATCCTTGACCCTCTTCTGGCTGGACGAGGAACTCGAACAACTCTGGCTCGCGCCGGCCGACGCGCCTGCTTTCCGCCGCGGCGCGGTCACGGCCCAGGCGCTGGCGTCCGACGACGGCGGCTGGCCGACGTCGAACTTTCCATCCCTGCCGCCTCGGCTGAGTCCCGCGCGGCCGCCGTCCGCGTCCTCGCCGCACTTGGCGCCGCCAAGGACGTCGTCGACGCGAACGCCGAGGAACTTGGCCGGATCGACGCGATCGCCGGAGACGGCGACCACGGCATCGGCATGGAACGCGGAGTCCGCGCCGCGGTCGAAGCCGCGGCAGACGCCGTCGTACGCGGTGCCGGTGCGGCCACCACCTTGCACTTCGCCGGAGACGCCTGGGCAGACAAGGCCGGCGGAACCTCCGGTGCGCTGTGGGGCATGGCGCTGAGGGCCGTCGGTGACGCTTTGGGCGACGCCAACGCGCCCGACGGCGGTGCTGTCGCCACCGGCGTGGCGGACGCCGCCGCGGCCATCATGAACTTCGGCAAAGCCAAAGTGGGCGACAAGACCTTGGTGGACGTCCTGGTCCCGTTCCGCGACGCCCTCAAAGCCGGCGTGCAGGACGGCCGGTCCCTGACGGACGCGTGGGGCACCGCCGTCGTGGCTGCCCAACAGGCCGCCGAGGCAACCGCGAACCTGCTGCCGCTCATGGGCCGCGCCCGCCCGCATGCCGAGAAGAGCTTGGGCACCCCGGACGCCGGAGCCGTCTCAATGGCCCTGATCGTCAAGGCGGTCCACGAATCCCTCCTCCAGGAGAACACGATCGAAAACAGCATGAAGGAGACAGCATGAGCACCAAACTGCGCCTGGTCATCGGATCGGACGACGCCGGATTCGAGTACAAGGAAGCCCTGAAGGCCGACCTCGAGGCCAGTGAACTGGTCGAATCCGTGACCGACGTCGGGGTGGATGCCGTCAGCCACACCCCGTACCCGTCCGTGGCCATCGCCGCCGCCGAACTCATTGCCGCAGGCAAGGCCGACCGTGCCCTGCTGGTATGCGGCACCGGGCTGGGGGTGGCCATCGCAGCCAACAAGGTCCCCGGCATCCGCGCCGTCACCGCCCACGACAGCTTTTCCGTGGAACGGGCCGTCCTGAGCAACAACGCGCAGGTCCTCACCTTCGGACAGCGCGTCGTCGGCCTGGAACTTGCCCGCCGCCTCGCCAAGGAGTGGCTCACCTACACGTTCGACGAGTCCTCAGCCTCCGCCGAGAAAGTCACGCTTATTAAGGACTACGAGGGTGTCACTTCCTGCTAAACCCGCCGTCGGCGGGACGAATGAGAAGGCGATCATCGGCGTCAGCCTGAAGATGTATTTCGGCTACGAGCGCACGCTCGAATACTGCCGGGAAGTGGCGTCCATCGCGGACGCGCATCCCGCGGTCCGGAGCGGCGAGGTCGAGTTGTTCGTCCTGCCGGCCTTCCCCGTTCTAGCGGACGCCGGCCGACTCCTCGAAACGTCCGGCGCAGGCACGGGCGCGCAGGACATCTTCTGGGAAGACGAAGGCGCATACACCGGCGAGGTCAGCGGGAAGATGGTGGCCGAGATCGGCGGCAGCTACGTCGAAATCGGGCACGCCGAACGCCGCAGGATCTTCGGCGAGGACCACCGGGTCATCGGGCTCAAGACCGCGGCAGCCTACCGCAACGGCCTCACCCCGGTTCTGTGCGTCGGCGAACTGAACTCCGGTTCAGCCGAAGAGGCCATCGCCCATTGCTCCGCCGAGATCGACGCCGCCCTCAAGCGGGCGCAATCGCTCGGTCCCGCAGGCCGGACCATCGTGGCCTACGAACCGCAGTGGGCCATCGGCGCGCCGGAACCCGCGACGCCCGAATACATCAGCGCCGTGGTCCGCGGCCTCGACGAGCACCTCCGCTCGTTGCCGGGACAGGCCGGGAGCCGTGTCATTTACGGCGGCAGCGCGGGCCCCGGGCTGATCAGCCAGTTGGACATGTCCGTTGCCGGCCTGTTCCTCGGCCGCTTCGCGCACGATCCGGAAGCCCTCAAGACCATCCTGGACGAGGCTGCCGCACGCCTTGTTGGGAAAGGGGTGACAGTATGAGCTCGACCATCGGCCTGAGCAGCTACGCGTTCTTCTGGCAACTCTCGGACGCCGTCTCGGCGCCGCTGAGCATCCACAACGCGCTGGCCTGCACTGCGGACCTGGGCGTCGAGCTGTTCCAGATCTGCGACTATGCTCCCCTCGAGCACATGTCCGACGACGAACTCGCCGCCGTCCGCTCAACCGCGGACTCCCTCGGCATCACGCTGGAACTCGGTACGAAGGGCATCCGTCCGGAGCACCTGCGCAAGTTCCTGCACATCGCCGGATCCTTGGCTCGGAGCTACTGAGGACCATGTTCAACGTCCCCGGCCACGCGCCCGACGCCGACGAAGCCACCGCGATCTTCACCGAGGTCCTGCCGGCCTTCGAAGCGGCAGGCGTGCGGATCGCCGTCGAGACCTACGAACAGGTGCCTACCGCTCGGATCCTGGACGTGATCCGCCGGGTGGACAGCCCGTACCTCGGGATCTGCAGCGACCCGCCAACACCGTCGCGGCGCTGGAGATGCCCCGCGAGGTGATTGACGCCGTCGCGCCCTACGTCCTGAATATGCACATCAAAGACTTTGCGTTCAGCCGCAAGGAGGGGTGGGTCGGGTTCACGTACTCCGGCGCGCCGCTCGGCGAAGGCCTCCTGGATTACGACTACATGGCCGGCAAGATCCAGCCCTCGCAAAGAAACATCAACCAGATCGTCGAACACTGGCTGCCCTGGCAGGACTCCGAGGCGGAAACCATCCGCCTCGAAAACCAGTGGACCCAACAAAGCCTCGAATTCCTAAGGAGCAAGTGAAATGTCAGCAGAACAATTGACCGTCGCCGTTATTGGAGCCGGTGGCAAGATGGGGATGCGCGTTTCCGCCAACCTCCAGAAGAGCAGCCACACGGTCACCTACAGCGAGAACTCCCCCGCCGGCCAGGACCGCGTCCGCGCCGAGGGCCGCGAGATCACCGCAACGGACGACGCCGTCAAGGGCGCCGACGTCGTGATCCTCGCCGTGCCGGACACCGTCCTGGGCATCGTGTCCGAAGGCGTCGTCCCACAGATGAAGCCCGGCTCGATCCTCCTCACCCTGGACCCGGCCGCCGCCTACGCCGGACTACTGGCCAAGCGCGACGACGTCGTGCAGGCCGTCGCCCACCCGTGCCACCCGTCCGTGTTCCTTGAGCGCACCACCAAGGAAGAATGGGCCGACACCTTCGGCGGCCAGGGCGCCCCGCAGAACGTCGTGGCCGCGATCGACGAGGACGCACCGGCGGCGACCCGCGACGCAGCCGAGGCGACCATCCGCACCATCTACGCCCCCGTCATCGACGTCCACTGGGTCACCGTGAAGCAGCTAGCCATCCTGGAACCCACCCTCGTGGAGACCGTGGCCTGCATGATCGGCACCCTGCTCAACGAAGCCCTCCACGAAACCGTGCACACCGCCGGCGTCCCCGAAGAAGCAGCCAAGGCCATGCTGTTCGGTCACGTGCAGATTGCCCTGACCAACGCCCTGCGCGGCTCCAACCCGTTCTCCGAGGCCTGCGAAATCGCCATCCAGTACGGCAAGGACACCATCATCAAGGACGACTGGAAGAAGATCTTCGACGACTCCGAGCTCGACGGCGTCATCGCCAAGATGCTCAAGCTGGACGCCGTCAAGCGCTAGGCGATTCATCACCACCCGCGAGATGGCAGTTCACGGCAATTACTGACGCGAAGTGCCATCTCGCGGCGCATTCCAGGGGTTTACTGCCCGCCCCGCGCCAGCCATCATGAAATCAGGCGCAGGACTTCGCCGACCGCTACAGCACGGCCGCTCCTTGCGCAGCGGAGGCGCAGCGACATGTCACCCAGGATCGAGCCCGCGGACCACGCCCTGGGAGGCACTGCCCCGGGCGCCCCGGACCGATTCCTGACCGACTACTACGAACACGTGGCCGATGATGATGTCCGCAACTACACCACGGACACGCTCCTCGAGCGTGCCCGGTACCACCGCTCATTGGCTGAACGGCGGGCTCCCGGGCAAGCTGTGATCGGCGTCCTGAACGAGGCCGACGCGAGCCTCGTAGCGATTGTCACCGAGGACATGCCTTACCTCGTACCGTCGGTCACTGCGGAAATCGCCAGGGACAACGCCTCCATCGGGCTCCTGGTCCACCCCACTTTTACCGTCACCCGGGATCCAGCCACCCACCGCCTGACCGACGTCCGCCGCGGCCCCCTGCGGACCGGACTGCCGTCCGGCCTCGAGCCTTCCGTCCCGGTCACCCCTCTGGAGCACGACGACGGCCGGCCGCTCGCGGAGGCTTGGATCGCCGTCGAGATTTCCCGGCTTCCGGACGAAACGAGTGCCGAACACCTCGTTGAACGGCTGCAGTGCGTCCTTGGCGATGTCCGGGCCGCGGCGGAAGACGCGGCTGCCATCCACCAGGAACTTGCCGACGAGATCGGGGGTTTGGCGGGTTTGTCCGGCGGCGGGGAGGTCCGGGAGTTGCTGCGCTGGCTGGACGACGGGAATTTCGTGTTCCTCGGCTACCGCGGCCGGAGGAGTCTCGGACTGCTCCGGAAGGTGGCGGGCGACGCGTCCGAGGCCGGGCCGCCCGAAGGTGGGCCGTCCGAAGGTGGGCCGAGCGCAAGCCCTCCTGACGCTCACCAAGTCGACGCTCCGCTCGACGGTGCTCCGGCGTGCCTACCTCGACGAAATCACCCTGGCCGGGGCTGACAAGATCGGCGAGCGCACCTGGGTCGGCCTTTTCGCTCCCAGCTCGGCGTCCCGTTCGGCACTCCAGATTCCCGTCATCCGGGACACTGTGGACGAGGTACTGCGGACGTTCGGCTACCCGCCGGCATCACACCGCGGCAAGGAACTCCTGGCCGTGGTGGAGGCTTATCCGCGCGACGAGCTCTTCCACATCGACGCCGGGCAGTTGGCGGAGCACGCGCGGGACATCTTGCGCCTCCAAGAACGGCACAGCACCCGGTTGTTCCTTCGTCCGGACTCGCATAACCGCTTCATGACGGCATTGGTCTTCCTGCCGCGGCAGCGCTACAGCACGGCCGTCCGGCTCAACATTGAACGCGAACTTCGCGAGGCCTTCGGTTCCGGGGCCATCGAGTTCGAGCTCCGCCTGGGCGAATCCGCCATGGCCCGGGTGTTCTTCCGGGTCCTGTTGCCACGCGAGGGGCGCCCGCCGTCGTCGACCCTGCGGTACTGGAGCAGCGGATTATCGCCGCGACGCGGTCCTGGGCGGAAGGCCTGGACGAAGCCTTGCGGGCAAGGTTCCCCGCAGACGAGGCCGCCCGGCTGTCCCGGCAATGGGCTGCCGCCTTTCCGGCCAGCTACAAGGCCGATTACGAGGTGGAAGACGCCGTTCAGGACATCGTCCGGTTCGAGAGTTTCGCGCCCATGGACGGGACCTGCCCGACGGCGACACCGCGGACCCGCTGCTCACCGTCTACAGGCGCCAGGGAACCGCTGTCCTCGCCGAGGATGCGCGGATTCGGCTCTATTTGACCCGCCCGCAGAGCCTGAGCCAGATTCTGCCCCTCTTCCACAACCTAGGCTTGCGCGTCCTGGACCAGCGGCCGTTCGACGTGCAGCGTGCCGACGGGCGGTCCTTCTTCCTTTACGACCTTGGCCTCGTGTATCCGCGCGGAGTTGATCCCGTGCGAACGGGCGAGCTCCTGGCCGCTTCGTTTTGTGCCGCGATGCGGGGAGATGCGGAATCCGACGCCTTCGATGCCCTGGTCATCCGGGAGGGGATCGACTGGCGGCGGACAGCCATCCTGCGCGCGTATGCGAAGTACCTCCGGCAGCTGGGGAGCACCAATTCGTACGGGTTCATCGCGGATACCCTTCGTGAGAATGTGCGGGCAACCCGCGCTCTGCTTTCGCTCTTCGAGGCGAAGTTCGATCCGGACCGGTTCGACCCCGATCTGTTCGATCCTGAGCTGCGGGCGCCGGCGCCCGCTGACAAGACGCCTGCTGAGCAGATGGCGGCTGGAAGCGACCTGTTCGAAACGGACCGCGGCAAGTACAGCTCGCGGACGCAAGCCACCAACGCCGCGCGCAAGGAACTGGCCGAAGCGATCGACGCCGTACCGGTCCTCGACGCCGACCGCCTGTTGCGTTCCCTGGCGAGCCTGGTGGAGGCCACCCTGCGCACTAACTTTTACCTCAACAAACCGTATTTGAGTTTCAAGCTGAACCCCTCCTCCATCCCGGCTGCACCTGCACCCCGGCCACAATTCGAAATCTGGGTCTACTCGCCACGCGTGGAAGGCGTCCACTTGCGGTTCGGCGCCATTGCCCGCGGCGGCTTGCGTTGGTCCGACCGCCGGGAGGACTTCCGCACGGAGGTCCTGGGGCTCGTGAAAGCCCAGACCGTGAAGAACGCCGTCATTGTTCCCACCGGAGCCAAGGGTGGTTTCTACCCCAAACAACTCCCGGACCCCGCCGAAGACCGGGCGGACTGGCTGGCCGAGGGCCAGGAAAGCTACCGGATCTTCGTTCGTGGACTACTGGACATCACGGACAACCTGGTTGCCGAGCGCGTCGTCCCGCCGGCGCGCGTGGTGAGGCACGACGGCGACGACTACTACCTTGTGGTCGCCGCGGACAAGGGCACAGCCACGTTCTCCGACATCGCCAACGACCTCGCCTCAGAGTACGGATTCTGGCTGGGCGATGCGTTCGCGTCCGGCGGTTCCGTGGGTTATGACCACAAGCAGATGGGCATCACGGCCCGCGGCGCCTGGGAGTCCGTGCGGCACCATTTCAGCGAGCTGCTCATCGACTCCCGGGCCGAGGATTTCACCGTGGTGGGCATCGGCGACATGAGCGGCGATGTGTTCGGCAACGGCATGCTGCTCTCGAACCACATCAAGCTTGTGGCGGCCTTCGATCACCGGCATATCTTCCTGGATCCCACCCCGGACCCGGCCATTTCCTTCGCCGAGCGGAAACGGCTCATCAAGCTCCCCCGCTCATCCTGGGCCGACTACAACCCCGCGAAGCTCAGTCCCGGTGGAGGAGTGTTCTCCCGGGCCGACAAATCAATCGGCATCACCGAGCCTGTCCGCCTCGCCTTGGGATTGGCGGAGGGCACGACGGCGATGAGCCCGCCTGAGCTGCTCAGGCCGTCCTCACGGCCCCCGTCGACCTGCTCTACAACGGTGGGATCGGCACCTACGTCAAGGCTTCCGCCGAGACGCATGCCGATGTCGGAGACAAGTCAAACGATGCCATCCGGGTGGACGCCGCCCAACTGCGTACCCGGATCATCGCCGAGGGCGGCAATCTCGGCATCACCCAACGCGGCAGGATCGAGGCTGCGCTGGCCGGAATCCGCGTAAACACCGATGCCATCGACAACTCCGCCGGCGTGGACTGCTCGGACCACGAGGTAAACATCAAGATCTTCCTGGACCGGATGATCGCCGCAGGCAAGATGTCCCCCAACGAAAGGACGAAATTCCTGCACTAACTCCAGGACGAAGTGGGGAGGCTCGTGCTGAAAACCAACGTTGACCAAAACGTCCTCCTCCTCAATGACAGGCAACTGGTCCTCGAGTGGAGCCCGAGCTTCGAACGGACCATGGACTGGCTCGAGTCAGCCACGGACCTGGACCGGGAGCTCGAATGCCTGCCGACAACCAAGGAAATCCAGGCGCGAGTAAGGACCGGAGTTGGACTGACCTCACCTGAACTCGCAGTGCTGGCGGCCTATGCGAAGATCGAGCTCGCGCGGGAACTGACGGAGGGCGGGCTCGCGGACGATCCATGGTTTTCGAAAACGCTGCGCGACTATTTTCCCCGTCAGCTCTCGGAAGAATTCGGCGAGGACCTCTCCACGCATCCCCTGCGCCGCCAAATCGTTGCCACTGTGGTGGCCAACGACATGATCAACCTCGGCGGCATAGCCTTCGCGTTCCGCGCCATGGAGGAGACCACGGTTTCGGCGGCCGCGGTGGCGCGCGGATTCGTGGTCATGCGCCGAATCTGGGACTTCGATTCGGTCACTGAAGCCATCGCCCAAGTACCGGCAAGCGTCCCCAGCGAACATGGATGCGCCGTGGCCCTGGACATGCGCCGGCTCCTCGACCGGTCCACCCGTTGGTACGTCACCCACGATTTCCGCGACAAGCCCATTGCGGACGCCTTTGCGCGGCTAGAGCGGCCCATGTCGCTGATGCGGGCAAATTTCACGCGCTTCCTGCACGGGATAAACCTCCAACACTCGTTGACGCGCCTTGCCCATTCGGATTCAGTGGGCTTGCCACACGAACTGGGCCTTCGAGCCTCGGAACTCCTGGTCAGCTACGGCCTTTTGGACATTTCCGCGATCGCCGAGGAATTGCAAGAGCCCGTTGAGGACGTCGCCGAGGTGTACTTCGCCGTGTTCGAACGGATTTCGGCCATTCCCCTGTTGGAACACATCACGCTGTTGCCGCGGGACACCCACTGGGAAGCCTTGGCGCGCGCAGCCCTTCGCGACGACATGTATCTGGTCCTTGCCGACATGACCAAGGCCGTGGTCCGGCACACTCCCCGCTCCCCCGAGGCAAGCGCCGACCCCATAGGAAGGATCCAGGATTGGGAACGCGGAAACATCGAACAACTCGCCCGCATCCAGGACACCATCAAGGAAGCGATCAAGCCCGGCCCGGTGGATATAGCCGCACTCTCCGTGGCCGTGAAGCTCTTGCGAGCGATGGTACGCCGGTGATCCAGATCCCAGAATGACAGACATCCGACGACTCTTTGCTATCTTTTATGCAGGAATTGCCGCTCCCCAACGCGGCATCCTGCAGAAGGAGGCCCCCAATGAGCACTGCCACGATAGAAAACAACGAGATCCATTTGTCCTTTGCGTCCGTCGACGAAGTCCATGCCGGACTCGACGAAGCCGTCAGCACGCTCATCGAAGCCGCTGCCGAAGACGGCCGCTGCGGGATCCTGGTGACCCGCCGGGAGCCCGGAAGCTACACGGTCGCCTTGGACGAGTCCGTCCCGTTCGGCCAGACCCGTGAGGTCCTCGCCGCCTAAGGACAGGCCCTGAAATAGGTACAGACAAGAAAAACCGGAGCTTGTTTTCCAGACCACGCCAAGACGGCGCGGAATGGGAAACAAGCCCCGGTCCTTTAACCCGGTTTTTGCGGAGTCCCTACACCCGGCGCAACTCCACGCCGTCGGACTTCATGAAAAGCTGTTTGGCGGCTTCATCGGCGCCAGGTCCTGCGGGTTCAAGCCACACAACGTTGCCGCTGCCCGAGACTTCCTGCACCTCCCCCGCCGCGACCACATGTGCGTGCCTTACGACTTCGATCCGCTCCCCCACCTTCAACGTTCCCCAGTTGGAAACGACGGCGGACTGTGCGATTCGCCTGGACAGGACTGTCCCGCGTGCCTTCATTGAACTTCTACCCCTTTGTGGATGTTCGTTGTTTTCAGTTGTAAACGGATATTCCCCGGCAGGCCCACGACATCGTCGGCGTGGACATGCCGTACCCCATAAGTTCTACTACACAGAAAGCGCCCGGGGCACGTATTGCCAAACATTTCCGGGGCGCTTCCTATTGTTCACTCGAACAGTATTTTGTTCGGCGTCAGGCGAGAATTCCGACGGCGGATTCGGCGGCCGTCCGCACCTCGCCAGCGCCTACAAGACGGTCTGCCGCTTCCAGTTCAGGTGAGAGGAAACGGTCAGTTCCGGGACCGTCGACGACGCCGCGCAGCACCTCGATCACGGCGGTGCCGGCAGGCCCGGAGTGAGTTCTCCACCGGACAGTTTGGTGCGGATGTCGAGGGCGCGGGCGCTCGTCACGAGTTCCACGGCCAGGACGCGACGCAGGTTCTCGATGGCCTTCCGGAGCTTACGGGCAGCGTGCCAACCCATGGAGACGTGGTCTTCCTGCATGGCGGAGCTCGGGATGGAGTCCACCGATGCCGGGACGGCCAGCCGCTTGTTGTCCGAGACGAGCCCGGCCTGGGTGTACTGGGCAATCATGAGGCCCGAGTCCACTCCGGGATCGTCTGCGAGGAAGGCCGGGAGTCCGTGCGAACGGGCCGGGTCCAGCATGCGGTCCGTGCGGCGCTCGGCGATGGAGGACAGGTCCGCCACGGCGATCGCCAGGAAGTCCAGGACGTAGGCCACCGGGCGCCGTGGAAGTTTCCGTTGGAGGACACGCGGCCGTCCGGGAGCACCACGGGGTTGTCGATGGCTGCAGCCAACTCACGGGAAGCCACGAGTTCGGCATGCGTCACGGTGTCGCGGACCGCGCCGGCCACCTGGGGTGCGCAGCGGAGCGAGTACGCGTCCTGGACTTTGGTGTCGTTGACGCGGTGCGAAGCGACGATCGGCGAGTTGGAAAGCACCCGAAGCATGTTGTCCGCGCTTGCGGCCTGGCCCGGGTGGGCCGCAGGGCCGCGTGCAACTCAGGCAGGAACACCTGGTCGGTGCCGAGCAGCGCCTCGACGCTGAGCGCCGCGGTGATGTCCGCCGTCGTAAGCAGCAGGTGCAGGTCGGCGATGGCCATCAGGAGCATGCCGAGCATGCCCTCGGTGCCGTTGACGAGCGCGAGGCCTTCCTTTTCCGCGAGGACCACCGGCTCGATGCCGTGCGCGGCGAGGAGTTCGGCAACCGGCTTCTTTCCGGCGGCGCCGTACAGCTCGCCGTCGGGGCCGGTGGCTTCGCCTTCGCCCATCAGGACCAGGGCGCAGTGGGACAGCGGCGCGAGATCGCCCGAGCAACCCAGGGAGCCGAATTCACGGACTACCGGGGTGATGCCGGCGTTGAGGACGTCCACCATGGTCTGCAGGACCACGGGACGAACGCCCGTGCGGCCCGAGGCCAGGGTCTTGGCGCGCAGGAACATGATGCCGCGGACCACTTCGCGCTCCACGGCCGGGCCCATGCCTGCGGCGTGGCTGCGGATGAGCGACTTCTGCAACTGGGTGCGGAGTTCATTGGGGATGTGGCGGTTGGCCAGGGCGCCGAAGCCCGTCGAAACGCCGTACGCCGGAACTTCGCTGTGCGCGAGGCCGTCGATGTGGGCGCGGACCTTGGCAACAGTGTCCAGGGCTTCCTGGGAGATGGTCACCTTGGCGTCGTAGCGCGCGACGGCGACGACGTCCTCCGGCGTGACTCCGCTGGAGCCGAGGGTAACGGTCAGCGGTTCGTGGGTAATGGTTGTCATCGGGGTGTTCCTACTTGCTTTCTTCCATGGGGATGCGGACGCCGCGTTCGTGGGCGACTTCGATGGCTCGGTCGTAGCCGGCGTCGGCGTGGCGGATGACGCCCATGCCGGGGTCGTTGGTGAGGAGGCGTTCGAGTTTCTGGGCGGCGAGCTCGGTGCCGTCGGCGACGGAGACCTGGCCGGTGTGGATGGAGCGGCCGATGCCCACGCCGCCGCCGTGGTGGATGGAGACCCAGGTCGCCCCGAGGACGCGGCGGTCAGGGCGTTGAGCAGGGCCAGTCGGCGATCGCGTCGGAGCCGTCCTTCATGGACTCCGTCTCCCGGTACGGGGAGGCCACGGAGCCGGAGTCCAGGTGGTCCCGGCCGATCACGATCGGGGCCTTGACCTTGCCCTCGGCGACGAGCTGGTTGAACAGCAGCCCGGCCTTGGCGCGTTCGCCGTAGCCCAGCCAGCAGATCCGGGCCGGGAGGCCTTCGAACTCGACGCGTTCGGCGGCGGCGTCGAGCCATTTGTGCAGGTGGGTGTTCTCCGGGAACAGTTCCTTGATCGCCTTGTCGGTGACGGCGATGTCTTCGGGGTCCCCGGAGAGCGCGACCCAGCGGAACGGGCCCAGTCCTTCGCAGAACAGGGCCGGATGTAGGCCGGGACGAAGCCGGGGAACTCGAACGCCCGGCCGTAGCCGCCCTTGCGGGCCTCGTCGCGGATCGAGTTGCCGTAATCGAAGACCTCGGCCCCGGCGTCCTGGAACTCGACCATGGCCTGGACGTGGCGGGCCATGGAGGCCTGGGCTTTCTTGGTGAACCCTTCCGGTCCGCTTCGGCCTCGGTGTGCCACTCGTCCACGGTGATGCCTTCGGGCAGGTAGGAGAGCGGGTCGTGCGCGGAGGTCTGGTCCGTCACGACGTCGATGGTCAGTTCCCCGGCCCGGTGGCGGGCCAGGAGTTCGGGGAAGACTTCGGCGGCGTTGCCCACGTAGCCGACGGACCAGCCGCGGCGCTCGGCCTTGGCTGCCTGGACTTTGGCGATCGCGGTGTCCAGGTCGGTTTCGACCTCGTCCAGGTAGCGCTTGCCGACCCGGCGGCGCAGCCGGGACTCGTCGACGTCCACGATCAGGCAGGCCCCGTCGTTCAGGGTCACCGCGAGCGGCTGGGCCCCGCCCATGCCCCGCACCCGCCGGTCAGCGTCAGCGTCCCCGCCAACGGCCCTCGGTGGAACCCTCCGGGCCGGGCCAGGTGGCGGGCAGTGTCATGCCTTGCGGCCCTGAGTTTGTTCCCGACGGCGGCGAAGGTTTCGTAGGTGCCCTGCAGGATGCCCTGGGTGCCGATGTAGATCCAGGACCCGGCGGTCATCTGCCCGTACATCATCAGGCCCTCTGCCTCCAGGCGGCGGAACTCGGGCCAGGTCGCCCAGTCCCCCACGAGGTTCGAGTTGGCCAGCAGCACCCGCGGCGCCCACTCATGGGTGCGGAACACGCCCACGGGCTTGCCGGACTGCACCAGCAGCGTCTCGTCCTTCTCCATGGTCTCCAGGGTCCGGGTGATCGCGTCGAACGCGGCCCAGGACCGGGCAGCCCGGCCCGTGCCGCCATAGACGACCAGGTCATCCGGACGCTCGGCGACCTCCGGGTCCAGGTTGTTCATCAACATGCGCAACGGCGCTTCGGTCTGCCAGCTCTTCGCGGTCAGCTCCGTGCCGCGCGCGGCCTTGACCGGACGGGCTCCGGTAGTGAAATCAGCGGGTGCCATGATGACTCCTTCGTCTCTGGAGGTTGCTAGGTGGAAGTTCCTTCTGTATCCAGTAGAGCCCCTCCGCAAGGGTCTTGGAATGGCTTTATGGAGGGTGCTGTCCGGAATACCAGACTCAACTAACTGGCAGTAGATGTCGTTCTGAGGGCCCAAAACGACAACAACTGCGAGTCAGTTGGGATAGGGGTCGGGTTGGTGAGCAGGGCGGGGTTGGGTGCGGCGGCTAGGACGGGCGGCCGTGGATGCGGATCGAGAGTTCGTCCGCTGTCTTCTGGATGCGGGCGGCCAGTGCGGGCCACTCCTCCACCGGCACCCGGTCCTCGAGGAATGTCACGGCGACTGCCGCCGTCGGCCATCCCAGATGGTCGGTGACGGCGGCGGCCACAGAACCGAAGCCGGGCGTGACTTCGCCGTGTTCGGTGGCGTAGCCGCGCTGCCGGACCTGGTCCAAATGCGAGGACAGGGCCGAGTACTTCATGATGGGCGATTCCATTTCATGCCGGGCCGTAAAGGCTGCAGCATTCGGGTACAGGGCCCTGACCTGCGATTTTGGCAGGGCGGCCAGGATCGCGCGGCCACTGGCCGTGAGGTGGCTGGGAAGCCGGACCCCGACGTCGGTCACGAGGGACGGGCGGTTCTTGGCCCGCTCCTCCACGATGTAGAGCACATCGCGGCCGTGCAGGACGGCCAAGTGTGCGCTCTCGCCGATCGCATCCACGAGGGCGGCGAGCATGGGCGGCCGAGCCGCGACAAAGGCTCTTGCCGCGAGTATGCCGAACTGAGTTCAAAGGCGCTGATCCCCAGCCCGTAGCGCTGCTCCTCATGAAGGTGCAGGACAAAGCCGTTGGCCTCCATGACGCCAAGCAGGTGATAGACACTGGAACGGGGCAAGCCAGCGCCGTGGCGATATTGGACGCTGCCATCGGCCACGCCGGGACGCGAGCAACTTCAGGATGCGCAGGGTGTTCTCGGCGGCCGGGACTTTGGAAGCGGCCCGGCCTTGGGTGGACGGCTGTGTGGTCATGGCTCCTCTTCGAGTGCACGGTAATGCCCGGCCCGCCCTTCTGCCACAAAGCCGGCAAGGCGGGTGTCCGGGATCCCGTACTTAAGCGTGCGCCCCACCGAGCGGATCGGAAAGCCAATCAGAACATTAAGGTGTCTGGAATACCAGACATTTGTGCATGAAACAACCAGTCCACGGCGCAGCGTCTGAGAACCGAGACAACGATGTCCCGTGAGGCCCATCACAGCATGCTGCGGAATGGTCTGCTGGTTAACAGTCCACCCCTCCCAATGACGAGAAGGTATTCGTATGCAGCAAGCCCCAACAGCCGTCAGGACGCCGGCCGCCAAAGTCGTCGAAGGCGTCGAAGGCGCGGTAACAACCGTTCTCAGCCGCGGCCTCAATGTCCGCCACATCCGCTTCATGGCGCTCGGTTCGGCCATCGGGACAGGCCTCTTCTACGGTTCGGCGTCCGCGATCCAAAAGGCCGGCCCATCGGTTCTCTTCGCATACATGATCGGGGCGCCGCCGTCTTCATGGTGATGCGTGCCCTCGGCGAAATGGCCGTGCGCCACCCCGTCTCAGGCTCGTTCGGCCAGTACGCCAGCCGCTACCTCGGACCGCTGGCCGGGTTCATCACCGGCTGGACCTACGTCTTCGAAATGGCCATCGTGGCGATCGCGGACGTGACGGCATTCAGTATCTATATGGGCTTCTGGTTCCCGCAGGTGGACCGATGGATCTGGGTCCTCGCGATCATCCTCCTCCTCGGAGCCATGAACCTCCTGAGCGTCAAGGTCTTCGGCGAGCTCGAGTTTTGGTTCTCGCTCATTAAGGTCGTGGCGATCATCGCGATGATTGCGGGCGGCGCTGCGATCATCGTGTTCGGCTTCCAGTCCGGCAACAGCGGCGTGGCACCGGGCTGGGGAACCTCGTTGACCATGGCGGCCTGTTCCCCAACGGTTTCGAAGGGCTCCTGGCCTCGTTCGCCGTTGTCATGTTTGCCTTTGGCGGGATCGAAACGATCGGCATCACCGCAGGCGAAGCCGCAGACCCAAGAAGGTCATCCCGCAGGCTGTCAACACCGTCCCCGTGCGTGTGCTGCTGTTCTACGTCCTGACGCTCGGGGTGCTCATGAGCTTGTTCCCCTGGAATGAAATCGGGAACAACGGCAGCCGTTTGTGCAGATCTTCAGTGGCCTCGGCATCCCAGCGGCGCCCACATCCTCAATGCCGTTGTCATCACCTCGGCACTGTCAGCCATCAATAGCGACATCTTCGGCGCCGGACGCATCCTCTTCGGGCTTTCCCAGCAGGGACACGCTCCGAAGAGCTTCGGCAGGATCTCAAGGCATGGTGTTCCTTGGATGACCGTGGTCCTCATGGGCGGCATCCTGCTGGTGGGCGTGGTGCTCAACGCGGTCATCCCGAGGACGTGTTCCTCGTGATCGCATCCATCGCCACCTTCGCGACAGTGTGGGTATGGGTCATGATCCTCGCCTCGCACGTCGCCATGAAGCGCGAAATCAAGCGCAAGGGACTTCCGGCGTCGGAATTCGCGTCGCCGTGGTGGCCCGCCGCGTCCGTGGTGACCATCGCCTTCATGGCCCTGGTGATCGTGATCCTTGGCGTCTTCGAGGACACTCGCGTGGCTCTGTACGTAGGCGCCGTGTGGCTCGGACTGCTGGTGCTGGCCTACAAGCTCTGGGTCCGCGGCGGCGGGCGCCTGCGCGCCGACCTCGTCGACGAAACAGCCTCGATTCCCATGGTCGCCGAGCGCCCATAGCGTCTTGAGGAGGACGACGACGGCGGCGGCGCGCCACGAGCCATCGACCGTCACCGCAGGCCAGCGCTATCATCAGGGATGGTTCCGTTCACCAACCTCCTGGCGTTTGCGCTGGCCGCACTGGTCCTCATCGCAGTCCCCGGTCCCAGCGTCCTGTTCGTGATTGGGCGTTCCCTCGCCCTTGGCCGCAAAGGCGGGCTCCTGAGCGTGCTCGGAAACGCCCTCGGCATGGTTCCGCAGATCATTGCCGTGGCGCTGGGGCTCGGCGCGATCCTTGCGCAGTCGATCGTGCTGTTCACCATCATCAAGTTCGGGGGCGCAGCGTATTTGGTCTACCTCGGGGTGCAGGCGATCCGCCACCGCGGCGGGCGTTCGACGGCGACTGGTCCAGCGCCGGCGCGGTCCATGTGGCGGCTCATCCGCGAGGGTTTCATCGTCGGTGCGAGCAACCCGAAATCGATCGTGTTTTTCGTGGCTGTGCTGCCGCAGTTCGTGGACTATTCGAGCGGCAGCATTCCGCTTCAACTCGCCGAACTCGGAGCTGTTTTCCTGGTGATCGCCCTCATCTCCGACAGCATCTGGGCCCTCGCAGCGGGCACGGCACGCCACTGGTTTGCCCGCTCGCCGCGGCGGATCTCCACCCTGGGTGCCATGGGGGCGTCATGATGATCGGGCTCGGCGGGACGCTGGCGCTCACAGGCGCCAAGTCTTAGGGCCGCAGGACGGGGAGCAACCGCGGACTCAGCCGGCGGGAAGCCAATCCACGTGCGAGTCCGAGTCGTAGACCCGGCAAACCCGCACGCTGTCCTGGGCAGGGCCATCAACCAGCTTGAGGGTGACCTTCATGAGGATGTCGTACGACGCCAGGCCGGAGGCCGCCGTTGACTGCACCGGGTTCCCGGAGAACGCGATGGAGACCACTGAAAATGGCCGGGGCACCACCGTTCCGGTCACAATTGAGGAGTGGGCGGCATCGCTTTGCAGCCGGGCGCTGCAGCTGTCCTTGATGCGTTGGATCCCCGCTGCGTCGAGGCCCTGCTGCACAGGAGCGGGAACCGCGGGAGCCGGAGCCGGCGCAGCTGGCGCCGGCTCGGGGCATCGGGCTTGGCACTCGTCGTCGGAGCAGGGACCGGGGCTTGACTTGAAGGCGCAGCACTAGCGGAAGCGCTGGCAGAGGCGCCGGCGGCTGATGCTGAAGCGGTGGCACTCGGCGTCGTGGCTGGCGTCTTGGTGGGACCGGGCGCAGAAGCTGCCGCACTGACGGTGGCCGACGGCGGGGCGCCGGCAATCGAGGTAGATGATGTCTGCGTCGCGTTGAGGGTGATCGCCCCTGCCAGCCCGACCGCCACCACACCTGCAACGACCATTCCTGCTTTTGCCGCTCGTCGCATTGTTCCCCCTCCCAGACCTGACGGAACATTTGCCTTGAGCGTATGGACTGTTCGCCCGGCCTGGCATGCGTAACCCCTACCCGTCTTTTGACCGGACTACTCGGATCACCACTTGCTCGCCCTGGGGTCCTTGTCCGAGTAGTGGTCCAAGTGACGTGAGTGGCCCGTGGGCCATAACGGGTGCAAGTCACTCATGTGTTGCGTGTGGTCCACGCCTACCGTTGGAAGATCGCGACTTGCAAAGGAGTGATTCCGATGTTCGATCCTTACTCAAGGCACGCTGCTCGGATGCGCAAGCAGCGCCGCCATGCGCTGGCTTCGCGACTTTGCCAGATATTTACCAGGGCAGCCACGCAGGCCAAAAGCACTGCTTCCCCTTTCAAGGTGGGCGACTACGTAGCTGGCGACGACCCCTTCAACGGGTCCCAGGAAGGGGTGGTGGCCGTCATCAAAGGCCCATCGATTGGCTTGAGAACCGTCGTGCCGAGGGGCGGCACCCTGGTCTACTACGACTACCGCCAATTGAGGAGGCCCTGGTGAATATGTCCGCCGCCGGCGTTCCAGCCAACCGGTTCATGACGATCGCCGAGGTTGCCGAGGCCCTGCGGGTATCCAGAATGACCGTCTACCGCCTCGTGAACTCGCACGCCATCCACGCCGTGCGGTTCGGGCGGTCATACCGCGTTCCGGAGTCGGCGGTGGAATCCTACATTGAGCACTCGGCGGTGGACGAGGCTGAGCCTAAGGCAGCCGGTGAGCCGTAAGGGTATTCGGTCCAACCGAGTCGCGTTCCACTGGCGGGCATTCAAGCTTTACCACAGGGCTGCCCGCCGGTTCGTCAACGCCGAGCAGCAAGCGCACGCCCGCGGCGCCAAGCTCGTAGTGCGGCAGCGCGACGGTGGACAGCGGCGGCCGCATGTGCGCCGCGATGACTTCCTGGTTGTCGAACCCCACCACGGCCATGTCCTCGGGAATGGACAGCCCCCGTTGCTTCAGCCCGTCGTAGAGGCCCATGGCCATACGGTCGTTGTAGCAGAAGACTGCCGTGACATCGCGTTTGAGGAGCTCCTCGACTGCTCCGTAGCCGCCCTCCTGGTCAGGATACGCGTCGAACACGAGGTGCGGATCGAAGGCGATTCCAGCAGATTCGAGCGCTTCCCGGTAGCCCTGGAGGCGTCCGTCCTTCGCCGGAGCAGGAATCGTGGCGTTGATGAAGGCGATCCGTCGGTGCCCCTTGCGCACAAGGATTTCAGTGGCTTCCCGTCCGCCGTGGACTTCGTCCGGGACCACCGCCAGGGCGTCGGAGTCCGGGGAGAAGCAGTTCACCAGCACGAAGTCAGTCTCTTGCAACGCAGCGGGGATCTTGGTTGGGCGGTGGAACCAGGTGGAGTACAGGATGCCGCGAACCTTGTGCTCGAGCATCATCGAGATGGCGTCTTTTTCCACGGGCTCGTCGCCCTCGGTGTTGGCGACCAACAGCACGAATCCGTGTTTCCACGCTTCGTCCTGGGCGCCGTGGATGATTTGCCCAGCGAAGGGGTTGTGGCGATCGCGTCAGCGACGAGTCCGATGAACCGTGAACTGCCGCTCACGAGGTTCTTCGCGAGGGCGTTCGGGCGGTACCCCAGTTCGCGGATGGTGTCCAGGACGCGTTTGCGGGTCGCGGCGCCGATCCTGGCGTCTTTCTTGTTGTTGATAACGAGGGAAACCGTGGCAACGGAGACTCCAGCCCTTCCGCTACTTCCCGCATCGTCACCGGATGACTCGCCCTCGGAGTCGATGGATGCGAGGGGTTCACCTCGGGTTCTTTCAAGCTTTTTTCAGACGTCATTGGCCCTCCTCCCACAGTCTATCCAGTGGCGGCTTTCTCACCCCTTCGTCGCCCCGCTCTCGAGGCCCTGGATCATCGCCTTGTTGAGGACGAGGAACACGAGCAGCAAAGGAGTGATGGTGATGCAGACAGCGGCGAATGTCGCTGTCCAGTCGACCTTGCCCATTGCTCCGATGTAGTTCTGCAGCCCCAGTGGGATGGTCTTGAGCCCTTCGGACAGAACGAAGGTGTTCGCGAAGATGAAGTCGTTCCAGATGAAGATGCTGTTCACCAGGATCACTGTCACCACCGTGTTGGTCGAGAGCGGAAGGGTGATCAGCCGAAGATCCGGTACGGGCCGGCGCCGTCCAACGACGCTGCCTCGTAGGTCTCGCGGGGAATGTACTCAAAGAACGACGAAAAGAGGTAGATCGACATGGGAAGGGCGAACCCCGCCAGGGGGATGATCATCGATTGGTAGGTGTCCAGCAGGTTCACGGACGAGTAGTCGATGAACAGCGGCACAAGCGCGATCTGCACCGGCACGATGATGCCGATCAGGAAGAGGCCCGGACGAATTTGCTGAACCGGAATCCGAGGACCTGCAAGGCATAGGCTGCCATCATCCCGAGAAGGACGATCAGGAGGTTAGCGCCCATCGTGACGATGAAACTGTTCAGGATGTTCTGGCCGAGGTTGCCGGTCTGGAACGCACGGACGTAGTTGTCGAAGCTGATCGAGCTCGGCAGCGCAAAAGGATCACCGGTCGCGAAGTCGTGCTCATTGCGCAGGCTCGTGAGGAACAGCCAGGCGAGGGGGTAGACCTGCACCACGACGATGAGGACGATCAGCACCCTCGACAAGCTTCGGAAGGCGTTTGGTTTACGCCGCCGACGTCGGGGCGCCGGCGGCTTGGCGGGCCGGGTTGTTTGGTGGAGCAGGGATCGGCCGGTTAACCGGGGCTGTTTGCGCGGTCATGCGTCAGCCTTTCGTTTGAGCATGAGCAAGATGAATCCGACGGCGACGAGGCACTCCACCACGATGAAGACCGAGATGGTGCTGGCGTAGCCGAAGTCGGTGCTGGTGAATGCGGTTTTGTACATGTACGTCGTCAGGAGCTCGGAGGACTGGCCGGGACCACCGTTGGTCATGAGGTACGGGATATCGAATCCGCGCAGGCCGTAGGTTGTGGCCATGATGGTGGTGGTGATCCACACCGGCCTGATGTGGGGGAACCTGATCTTGGTGAACAGCTGCCATCTGTTGGCGCCGTCCAGGCGTGCCGCTTCTTCAAGTTCCTGCGGGACGGCGAGCAGCGCCGCGTAGATGATGAGCATGTACAGTCCCGTGAACCGCCAGCCTTCGGGTGCCGAAACTGCCGCGAGGACAGTATTGACGTCGGAAAGCCAAGGGCGCTCGAGGCTGCCGAGGCCGATCCAGCCGAGGACTTGGTTGAGGAGACCCACCGGATCGATCGAGTAGATCCGTACGAAAAGGAAGGCGATGGCCACCGTCGAGATCACCGCAGGCAGGAGATACAGGGTTTTGACGAGCTCGCGGCCTCTTCGCAGCGAGGTCAGGAGGCTGGCGACGAACAACGCGCCGCCCAATTGGAGGACGAGGCAGATGGCGAGGTAGCCGAGGGCGTTGAAGAAGGAACGCCAAAACACGCCGTCACCGGTGAGCATGTGCACGTAGTTCGCGAAGCCCACGAACTCCATGTCACTGATGCCGTTCCAGGAGAAGAAGCTGAGGAATAGCGATTGCAGGATCGGGAACAGCACTGCAACGCCGTAGAGAAGCAGCGGCGGGAGCAGGAAGACCAAGACCGAGAGTCGTGATCGATTGGGAAGCATGGGAGGGCCTTTCGGGTGGGGGGCCTGGGCCCCCACCGCTGCGTCTTATTTGAAGAACTTGGGAGCGTTCTGTGCGATGGTGCTATCCATCGTGCTGGTGAACTCGGCAGGCTTGACGTTGCCCTGGGCCAAGAGCACGAGCTCTTGCTGCAGCCTGCTGTTGGTGGTCGGATCAAGCTGCGTGTCCCAAGGCATCGCGAGCTTCGATCCGAGATCCTTCGCCTGGTCGATCGCCTTCTTGTACAGCGGCGTGGCGTTGGCTGGAATCGTCGTTTGGACATTCGTCGTCGGCGAGAGGGCGCCCGTGGCCGCGTATTCCGAGGGGTACTTGGCGAGGGCGAACTTCAGGAAGTCGCTCACGAGCGGGTCGAAGGTCTTCGAGTTGACCGCCATGCCGATACCTGAGGTTGCCACGTACTCGTTGGCGGCCGTCGCGGAACTCGGCGTGGCCGGAAGCGTGAAGTAGTCGACGTCGTTACGCACCGCCGGGTTCAGCTTGTCGGTCGCGAGGCTGGGCAGTTCCCAGGTACCGATGTTGTACATGGCGGCCTTGCCGGAGGTGAAGAGGTTCTGGGCGTCGGAGTAACCCTGCGAGGAGAAGCCGTCCTGGAAGCAACCTGCCCCTCCGAGCTGGCTTATCCAGTTGACTGTCTTCTGGCCGGTGGCGTCGCTGAACTTCGCGTCACCCTTCTTGAGCTTCTGTACGAAGTCGGGTCCGGCGTCGCGGAAGGGCTGGTAGGAGACGTAGCGCTCAAGGGGCCACTGGTCCTGGCCGTCAAGGGCGACGGGCGTGATCCCGGCCTTGCGCAGGGCCGTGCACATCGCGGGGATGTCGTCGAGTGACTTCGGCACTGATACTCCAGCCTGCTGGAAGAGAGCCTTGTTGTACCAAAAGTACTCGAGCTCGAACTGGAACGGGACCATGTAGAGGGATCCGTCGTCGAAGCGTTGGTAATTCAGTGCGTTCGTCCGGTAGCTGTCGTAGACACCGAGGTCCTTGAGCAGCTTCTCGGCATCCACCATCTTGCCCTGCTTGGCGAGTTGCTGGGCGAAGGGCGTGGCGTCCGTGTCGAACAGCTCCGGGAGCTTGTTCGCGGCAGCGAGGGTTTCGTACTTCTGAATGTAGGAGGGCCGGTCAGGGGTGGTGATCAGGTTGAGGGAAAAGCCGGGATGGGTCTGGGCGTACTCGTCGGCCACCTTTTTCATGACGTTGATGACTGCACCGTCTGCCGGCCGGGACAGCAGCCACGAGATTTGCCGCGGTTTGATGTCCCCGGTGGGTTGACGTTGGAGGCGCTGCCGGCGCCTCCACCGCCGCAAGCGGAGAGGGCGAGGGCTGCGGCCGCTGCTACGGCGGCCGTTCTTATGAGTTTCTTCATGGGGGAAAATCTCCTTTGATTTGAACGGAGGTCTGGCGCTGGGTATTTAGTTGTCTGTGCGCTTACGTATCTCAAGATCGGTGAGAGTTGCGGTGCCTTCACCGGCGAATACGCCGATGCGGCCGTCCGGTAGCCCGTAGATCCGGGTACTGAGGGCGACCTGCCGGTCGACGACGGCGACGCAGAGGTCCCCGTCGACGACAAGTTCGAGGGTGTGCTCTCCGGAGGCCAGCTCGCAGGGGCGTTCCAGCTCGATCTCGAAGGGGACATCCCCCGAGACGTGCCATTGCGCGTCGCCGCTGATTTCGCGGGGCCATCGGTCGAACACCATGCGGCCGCGCTTCGGTTCCAGGCGGATGATGTAGGACTCGTCTCCGTCCGCGCTTGAGCGGAGCAGCAGGCCGCATTCGCTGGTATCGGCTTCGATCTGCAAAACCGCCCGGGCGTAGAACTGGCGAGGGAGGACCTCATCGGACACCATGGCGGTGTACCCGTCTGGAGCATGCAGTACCAGCGGAAAGTCATCCCCCAGGGATACCGGGATGTCGTCCCAGAAGCTCTCGACGAGTTCGTCGGCGAGGGAAAAAGCGAGGGTGCCGTCGTCGTTCTGGCGGGCCTCGAGGACGGACATCGTGCCCGCCCACTGCCAGGCGCCGTCGTCGTGGTTGCCCTCCTTGCTGGCGACCCAGCCGAAGAAGAACCGGCGACCGTCCCGCTCGGCCGTCTTCGAGGCATAGAAGGCGCGGCCGTCAACGCTGTCCCGCGGCGGCACGGTCCAAGGCCCATCGGGACTTTTCGCCATGCGGTAGCGGGTGGTGAAGGACTCGGAGAATTCCGAATAGACCAGGTACCACCAGTCGCCCCAGGCGAAAACGTCCGGGCATTCGTGCGTGATGTACCGGCGGGGATCCCAGAACGGCTCGGTATGCTCCCAATCCATCAGGTCCGGGGAAACGCATTGGGCGATCAGCCCGCGACGGCGGTCCGGGCCGTCCGCGTGCCGCGCGGCCAGCAGCATCCGCCACAGGCCGCTGGCCTCGTCCTTGAAAACGAAGGGATCGCGCCAGTCGCCGGATTCATAGCCGGCCGGGGCGCCGAACGTCAGTTCCGGATGCTTGATCCACGTCAGCATTCCGTCCGTGCTCGTGGCGTGCATGACGAGTTGCAGGGGGGCACCGTCGGAGCCGAGGTGCCGGGGATTCTGTCCGGTATAGAACAGGTGGTGCATCCCGGACTCGTCGCACACAACACTGCCCGTGTAGGCGTTGAAGTCCGCCTCGCCCTCTCCGCCATGGTGCAGCGACACTCCATGATCCTCGAATCGCGTGAGGTCCTTGGTGGTCACGAGATTCCAGGACGTTCCCGGCTTCGGTCGTTCCGCACCTCGTGCAGATAGAAAAGCCAAAACTCCCCGTCTTTCTGGAACGGGATCACGTCTCCGACCCATCCATCGGTGGGTTGGAAGAAGACTGAGTAAGTCATCGGCGTTGATGTCCATTTCTGCTAAAGCGTTTGATCACTGCAAGCGTAACCGAGGTCACACTTTTGATCAAGCGTTTAAGCAGATTGGTTTAGCGGACCGATCCCAGCGGTGCAGGATCGGCTCAGCGCGACGTTAGTCAGCGCACGACGGCGGTGCGGTGCGCCGTCAGGAAGTTGCGCAGACCGCGCGGTTCCGTCCGAGGGACTTGGCCTGGTAGAGCGCTTTGTCGGCGGCCACGATCATATGGTCCACCTCGGCGTTGGCGAGGGTGCTGGGAGCAATGCCATAGCTAACCGTCGGGAAGGTGACGCCGTCCGGTGGTTCTGCCGCGGCCAGACGGCGGCTGATTTCGTTGGCAATGATTTCCGCGCTCTCCAGGTCGGCCCCTGGAAGCAGAATGGTGAATTCCTCTCCGCCATACCTTCCGACGAGGTCTGTGTGGCGGACCGAAGCCTGGCACGCGGTGGCGAAGGCCTGGATGGCAGTGTCGCCCGCGGCGTGGCCATGGCTGTCATTGAGGGCCTTGAAATGATCGAGGTCGGCGAGGATCAGGGTGGAGATCGACCCTGCAGAGTGCAGCCTGTTGATTTCCTGGGTGGCCAGCTCCATGAAGGCGGTGCGGTTGAGGAGCCCCGTCAGGCCGTCCCGGGTGGCGCGTTCGTTGAGCCCGTTGATGAGCTGCTCGTTGCTCAGCGCAGTCATGCTGAAGGACACGGTGACCAGAAGCACGATAGTGACCACACTGGTGGTTGCCGAGCTGAGATATGTGCCGAAGTCCGGGCCGTCGGGACCTTCCAGGACATAGGCGATTCCACGGCAGAGGAAGAAGGACGCCAGTACTCCCGCGGCGAGCGCCAAGGAGCGGTGGGCCTGTGAAACGCTGGGCTTCAACCGCCAGAGTTCAACCGTTGCCAGACCCATGCCCAAGGACATCATGGCCAAATACACCAGTCCGCCGGACCATGCGTTGGTGGCCGGGTTCTCCAGCGAGGCGGCCACCGCCGTGGCAACGGGTCCGGCGAGAAGCTGCCATCGCGGCGTTGGAAGCAAGCGCAGGGAACGCGAGCCGGCCCACACGCTGAACGCCCCGGCCACCAGCAAAGCGTTGCCAAGTGGCCCCGCCCAGATTTGCTGGGGAGTCCCGGCGAGCAGGTACGCCATGTTCCCCGAGAGCAGGAAAACGAGGGCAAGGCACCACCAGCCGCTGTACGCGGAGCGGGTCCGGCGGAACGATCCGAAAAACAGCAGGCAGAGCGTAGACGCGACAATGCCCAGGGCTATCTTCAGGCTGGCCGGATCGAGACCCATATTCGCTCCCCTCGTGCGCACCAGCCTACGACATCGAGGGGCGGGTTAGCGGGCGGACCAGCCTCCGTCCATCGTGTAGCTTGCCCCGGTGACCATGCCGGCGTCGTCGGACGCTATCCACGCTGCCAGCGACGCGACTTCCTCGGGCTCCACGAGGCGCTTCACGGCGGACTCCGTCAGCATGACCTTCGCCAGGACTTCCGATTCGGGGATGCCGTGCAGCAGTGCCTGGTCCGCGATCTGCCTTTCGACGAGGGGCGTACGCACGTATCCCGGATTGATGCAGTTGGAGGTGACGCCGTGCTGGCCGCCCTCGAGGGCCGTCACTTTGCTCAGCCCCTCGAGCCCGTGCTTGGCCGAGACATAGGCGCTCTTGAACGCCGAGGCCCGCAGCCCGTGGACCGAGGAGATGTTGATGATCCGGCCGAATCCGTTGGCATACATGTGCGGGAGTGCGGCCCGGATAAGCAGGAAAGGGGCCTCGAGCATGAGGGTCAGGATGCGGCGGAAGTCCGCCGGTTCGAACTCCTCGATGGGAGCGACCTTCTGGATCCCGGCATTGTTCACGAGGATGTCGCAATCCAGGCTGAGTCCGGCGAGCGCCTCAGTGTCGAGCAAGTCGACGCCCCAGGCAGTGCCGCCCAGCTTGTCGGCGAGGGCCGCGGCTCCGGCGGCATCGACGTCGGCCACTACAACCTTCGCGCCGCGCGCGGCGAGGGCCGTGGCACATGCCGCTCCGATGCCCCCGCCCCGCCGGTCACCAGGGCCTTGCGGCCCTCGAGGCTCATGCGCGGGCACCCATGGGGAGGCCGTGACGAACGGCATCGGCATTGTCAACGTCTTCCAGCGCCACACCGCGGGTCTCTTTGAGCGTCAAGACGACGACGGCGGTAATCGCGCAGGAGATCACCAGGTAGATTGCCGTGGGCATCCAGGATCCGGTGTCCTTGAGCCATTGGGTCGCCAGCAGCGGGGCCAGCGAACCGGCGAAGATCGAGGTGACCTGCGAGCCAAGGGAGACTCCTGAGTAGCGCATGCGGGTGGGGAAGAGCTCGGTCATGATGGCCGGCTGCCCTGCGTACATGAAGGCGTGCAGGCAGAGGCCGATGGTCACGGCGGCAACGATCACCGCGGGATTCTTGGTGTCGAACATGGGGAAGGCGAAGAACGGCCAGGTGGCACCGCTGATGGCACCGATCAGGTAAACCGGCTTGCGGCCCCAGGCGTCTGCCAACCGGCCGATCTGCGGGATGACCACGAAGTGGACAACGTGCGCGATCAGGAGGGCGAGCAGCAAGGACGAGGTGTCGTATTTGTCCACGCTCTTGAGGTACACGATGGAGAAGCTCACCACGAGGTAATACATGATGTTCTCGGCGAGCCTCAGTCCCATGGCCTGCAGGATGCCCTTGGGGTACTTACGGATGACTTCGCCGACGCCGTAGCTGATGGCTTGTTCCTTCTCCACCTGGGCCTTCGCTTCGAGGAAGATCGGGGCCTCGGTCACGTGGGTGCGGATGTAGTAGCCCACGAAGACGATCACTGCGGAGAGCCAGAAGGCCACGCGCCATCCCCAGCCGAGGAAGGCTGCGCTGCTCAGGGTGGTGGACATGATGAACAGGACCAGCGTGGCGAGGAGGTTCCCGACGGGAACCGCGGCCTGCGGCCAGCTTGACCAGAATCCGCGGGACTCCTTGGGGCTGTGTTCGGCCACCAGCAGCACCGCGCCGCCCATTCGCCGCCCAGCGCGAAGCCTTGGATGAAGCGGAGTGCCACGAGCATGGCCGGCGCCCAGTAACCGAGGTCGGCGAAGCCGGGGAGGCAGCCCATGAGGAAGGTGGACACGCCGACAATCACGATGGTGAGCTGCAGCGTGGGTTTGCGGCCGAGCTTGTCGCCGATCTGGCCGAAGACGATGCCGCCCAGGGCCGGGCCACGAAGCCCACCGCGTAGGTCAGGAACGCCTGGATGATGCCGTCGAGGTCGTTGCCCGTGGGCGGGAAGAAGTACTTGCCGAAAACCAGCGTTGCGGCCGTGGCGTAGAGGAAGAATTCGTACCATTCCACCACGGTGCCCACCATCGAGGCGGCGACGATCTTCTTGAGGCCTGCGCCTTTGCCGGTGGCGGCCCCTGCTGCGGAGCGTTGTCCTACGCTCATGTCCATCTCCTTAGTGTCCACACTGACACGCGTTGTGATCCACAACACGAAATGCTCCAATGAGTATTGCCGCACATCAGTGCTGCTTCAATGGCCAAAATGGCACCAAGTGTGTGCAGAATTGCAGATATGAATCCGAATCCCGATGACCTCCTCGTCCTGCTCGCAGTATCGCGCTCAGGTAAGTTCACGACGGCGGCCCAAGCCTTGGGACTGAACCACACCACCGTTTCCCGCAGGATCGCCGCGCTCGAAAAGGCGCTCGGCGGCCGGGTCCTCGCGCGGGCGGCCGGCGGCTGGGAAGTCACGGAGCTCGGAGCCGAGGCCGTGGGCGTTGCAGAGCGGATCGAAGCGGCGGTGGGCACGCTGGGACCGGAGGACCGTGCGCCGGACCCCATTGCCGGCGTCGTGCGCATGACCGCAACTGACGGTTTCAGCGCCTACATCGCGGCACCCGCTGTGGCGCGATTGCGCCGATCGCATCCCGGCCTCACCGTGGAGATCATCACCGTGACCCGCCGGGCGCTCCAGCAGCGTTCCGGCCTGGACGTGGAAGTGGTGGTGGGCGAACCGCAGGTGCACCGGGCCGAGGCCTTACTGCTGGGTGAGTACATGCTGGGAATGTATGCCTCGCGCGAGTACTTGGCTTTTCACGGCGTGCCCGGCACGGTGGAGGAGCTGACGCGGCATCAGCTGGTCTATTTCGTGGACTCCATGCTGCAAGTGGACGATCTCGATGCCCCTCGCCGGCTGGTCCCGTCCATGCGCGACGGCTTGAGCTCCACCAACGTCTTCGTCCACGTGGAGGCCACGCGTGCCGGGGCCGGCATCGGCTTCCTGCCATGCTTCATGGCCGACCGGCACCCGGACCTGGTGCGGCTGCTGCCCGCGCATTTCGCCGAGCTGCTCCCCTACTGGATGGTCCTGCGGCCCGACTCGATGCGCCGCCCCGCCGTCGCCGCCGTCGTGCACGCCCTCCAAGAGGAGACGGCCGCCCACCGCGAGCTGCTTCTGGCCCGCCGCTAAGGTGCGGCGCGCGGCCGACGCTCGCTCACATATGAGCCCAAACCGGCGGACGCTCGCTCACATCTGAGCCCAAACCGGCCGACGCTCGCTCACATATAAGCCCTTCGGTGAGTGACGGTCAGGCGGCTGGCCGCGGGTCGTGCCGGATCTGCGCGCCGACGGCGAATGCCCGGACTTTCGCGTCGTTCCAGATATGTGCGGGAACCGCCCCGCCGAGGAGCTTCCGGGCCAGTTGCGGATCGTCGCCGAAGGGCTCGTGGCTGCCGGCCATGATCATGTTCCCGTACCGCCGGCCCTTGAGCATCGCGGGATCGGCGATGATCATGGTGTGCGCGAAGGTGTCTGCGATGGTGGCGGCGTCCTCGCGGGCGTTTTTGAGGTCGGGCGCATCTCCGGAATTCACCACGTAGAGCCCGCCCGGCGCCAGCACCCTCGACGCGTGATCGTTGAATTCGCGGGTGGTGAGTGCCCTCGGGGTGAGCGCACCGGCAAAGACGTCCCGGATGATGAGGTCGCGGGTGTCCGGCGTGAGGCTTTCCGTGACTTCCCTGGCTTCGCCCACCCGGATTCGAAGCAGCGGGGCCTTCGGGAGGTCGAACCAACCGCGCACGTAGTCGGCCAGCTTGCCGTCGAGTTCCACCACCACTTGGCGCGCGTCCGGGTAGGCGGCGTGGAAGTACCGGGCGAGGGAACATGCTCCGCCGCCGAGATGCAGGGCCCGCAACTTCGGCTTGGATTCGGGCGGCCATTTGGATTCAACCAGCGCGGCTATCCAGCGCATGTACTCGAAGTCCAGGAACAGCGGCTCTGCAACATCGATATGCGAGCTCATGACACCGTTGATCTTCAGGAGCCAGCCGTTGGAATTGTCGGGGTCGGCAACCAACTCGCAGTCGCCGGTGTCGATGTAGTAGACGCCCTCCATGGGACCGTTCGGCTTGGTGCCCGCGGGCACCTCGATGACCCCGGCAGCTTGCCCGGCTCCCCTGCCCTTGCCACGCTTCGCCACTACTGCCGCCTTCTTCCGGTCATGCTTCAACCCTAGTTGACGCCGCAGCCTTGCGGTCAGCCCTCGACGACGCCGCAGCCTTGCGGTCAGCCCCCGACGGCGGCACGCACCATCCGGATCTCCGGCAGTTCGTGCCATTCGGGCGGCAAGAGCTGGCGTGTTCCGTCAGGCCGGAAGCCGTTCTTGCGGTAGAAAGCCTGGGCCCGCGGGTTGTCTTCGAGCACCCAAAGAAAGGCGGCAGAATTGCCGATCACGGCGTCGACCAATGCTTGCCCCACGCCCAAACCGTGCACGCGACGCAGGGTGTAGATCACCTGCAGTTGCAGCTCGCACGGCCGGTCCTCCTCCGGGCCTCGCGGGCGAAGGCGATGCCCACCAAGGCACCGCCGGCGTCGTGGGCGAGCATCGGCTTGTATGAGCCCTCCAAGGCTTCCCGCTGCCTCTCGATCCGCGTGTTGATGGTGGCCTCACGGAAGGCGAAGAACTCCTCGGGCAAGAGGTGCCCGTATCTTTCCCGCCAGGCAGCCACATGCATGCGGGTCAGGGGCTCGGCGTCGTCCACGGTTGCCGGGCGGAGGGTAAATTCCATTCGCTCAGCCTAGCGTCACACCACGCGGGCTACCGCGAAGCCATCCCATCCCTTGGATCCAACCGTTTGGATGGCCGTTGCGTCGAGGCGAGGATCCTTGCCCATCATCTCCAAAGCCCCCACGATGCCCGGAGCGTTCACCTCGTCCATGGAAGGATCCAGGATGGCACCCTCCCAGATGACGTTGTCCATCACGATCACCGTCCCCGGCCGCCCGAGCCGGATGGCCCAGTCCAGGTAGTTGGAATCGTTCTCCTTGTCGGCATCGATGAAGACAAAGTCGAATGGACCGTCCCGCGTGGGATCTTCGGCCAGCGCCGCAAGGGTCTCCAGAGCCGGGCCGATCCGGATGTCCACTTTGTGGCCGATCCCTGCCATGTCCACGTTCGCCCGGGCGATTTCGGCGTGTTTCGGGAGGTATTCGCACGTGACCAGGCGGCCGTCGTCGGGCAGCCCCTGGGCCATCCAGATCGCGCTGAAGCCAGCCAAGGTGCCGATTTCCAGCACGCGCCGCGCCCGGACAACTGCACCAGCATCTTGAGCAGCTTGCCGGCGTTGGGCGCCACCTCGATAGGCGGCATCCCGGCGTCGAGGGCGGACTGCACCGCATGCTTAAGCGCTGCATTCGGGCGGACGACGGCGTTGGACAAGTATTCCTCCACGGCCACCCAGCCGGGCTGGGCCTTGTGTTCAAACATGGCCCAGTCTGGCACCGGGTGCGGGCCGGAGGGAAGGACCGGCAGCGGAGACCCTCTCAGCCTTCCGTCTGGCGTTCAATGAAGCCAGCCATTCCCGGGACCGTGAACTGAATCGATCCGTATTCGGGCGCATAGACCACGCCCTTTGTAATGAGTCGCTGCCGAATGACCGCGAGCTTGTTCGTAGATTTCCCCAGCCTCGCGGCAATTTCGCCCGTGGACGAAGGCTGTTCACCGTCAAGAGCCATCGCCCTCAGGTATACCCGTTCAGCAGGAGTGGCACGCTGCCATCGAGCCTCAAAAAAACCATGGTCAAGATCGCTTGTTCCGTACCTGACCGCCACCTGGGCGTCCTCGGCGGTAATGACCTTGTCCGGCGCCTCGTCCCACGCGGAACGCCCATAAATTTGGAGGAAGTAGGGGTATCCGTTGGCCGCGGACAACAATATCGACAATGCTTCGGGTGCCGTCGATGCGCCTAGCCTGCTGATCGGCAGGGTGAGGGCTTCTGCGGCCGCTTCTTCGGTGAGCTGGCCGATGGTCTTGTAGAGAAACAATCTCTCTCCGTAAGTCCTGGCCTCTGATATCTTGCCTGGAAGGTTGGGGAGACCTGCACCGACGATGTAGAAGGGCCATCCCCTCTGCCCGGCGAGATGCTGAACCGACAGAAGGACTGTCAGTAGTTCCTCGTCCAGATCCTGCATTTCATCAATGAATAGGCCGAATCCAGCCCGGGCCTTGCGCATGGCCAGGGATACATCTTCGACCAGCTCTTCAATATCGATGTCGAGATTCCCCGAATCGGCCCTGCCCTGATTCGTGGTCACGGAGGCCGAAACGCCTGTAGCGCCGAGGCTGGCGGAGATGTTGCCAATACTAGCCATCGACTCTTTTAGATAGGCCCAAGCGGGCTTGCCCCGAAGCCGCCGAGCACCAACTTCAAGTTCGCGTGCTAGCTTCGCGCGCGTCGCACCCTTACCGGCTTCCCCTGGCTGGGCTTCGAGCTGGATTACGAGCCAGTCGTTCTGCCGGGCGTGCTCAGCGAAGACATTCAACAGGACCGTCTTACCCACCCCTCGCAGGCCCGAGAGGACCATTCCGCGATCCCCAGTTGTGTTGGACCGCGTCCGAGCGATCAGCAGATCGAATGCCCTAATCTCACTGTCGCGTCCAACGAGTTCCGGGGGTCGCACGCCAGAGCCTGGCGCGAATGGGTTCAATGAAGGATCCATGGAGTGAGTACACGAACTTATGCGAACTTATAACAATACTTGTTATCGCGCATCGCATTTTGTTAGCTTAAGCTCCCGACTCAAGGGCGTTTCAATAGTCATCGGAGGCGATTGCCATCAACAACAAGCAGGCATCAGAGACCCCCGGCTGATCAAAGTCCGAGTGTGGAACCTGCGCGCAGTCGAAGGGCCTATTCCCCGCCGGCGATCGCCTTCTCGAGCCGCTCGACCTTGCCCGTAATCTCCCCCGCATATCCCGGCCGGATATCCGCCTTGATCACCAGGGACACCCGGCTCCCGCACTTGCTCACCGCCTCGGTGGCGCGCTTGACGACGTCGAACACTTCATCCCACTCACCCTCGATGGTGGTGAACATCGAGTCCGTCTGGTTGGGAAGCCCGGATTCGCGGACGATCTTCACGGCCTCGGCAACGGCATCGTGCACCGAGCCATCAACGGATGCGGCGCCAGCAGCGGGCTGGCCGGACGGGGCGACTGAAAAGGCAAGCAACATGAATCCAGTCTTTCACGGGCAAGAATGTCACAAAAGTGATTGGAGCCCCTCCGTTGCTACTGTGAGCAGCATGGACCGGCCCTTGGAACGCAAGCCACTTAGAGCTGATGCTGCGCGCAATGTAGACAAGATCATCACGGCGGCGCGCCAGTGCTTCCGCGAGCTGGGCCCGGAGGTTCCACTCCAGACGATCGCCACCACCGCAGGTGTTGGCCCGGCTACACTGTTCCGCAACTTCGCTGACAAGGAACAACTCGTCCTGGCCGCCCTGTCGCGGCAACTCAGGCTTCATGTCGACCCGGTCGTGGAAGAGTCCCTCGCGGGCATGGATGCCGCCGTCGGGCTCATCAACGTGATCGACGCCGTAGTGCAGGTTGCCAGCGAAGACGCCAACCTGCTGGGCGCCGTCGCCGGCCGCCGCGGACTCCTGGTGGGCATCACGGGCGGCTTGATCGATTCCATGGCTGAACTTCTTAGCCGCGGCCAGGGCCAGGGTTCCTTGCGCCGGGACATTTCCATCGAGGACATGGTGCGCCTTGTTGCTATGCTGATCGGCGCCGTGGACACCATGGAGCCGGGGTCCCGTGCTTGGGAACGGCCTGTTGCCCTCCTTGAGGACGCCATCCGCACCGAGCGCCCGTCGCGCCCGCTGCCGCAGCAGACCCCCATCCCCGGGATGAATTTCCAGTAACCAGCGCACGACGGCGTTGCGCGCCGCGGCATGGTTGGAACCGCGCGTCGCGGTTCAGCGCCAGCCGAGCAGCCGGAGCCCAGCGGCCGCTGCCGACCCGACGATGACCACTACCAGGAACGGGGCACGGAGCCACAGTGCGACGGCACCCGCAGCCAGCGCGCCGAGCCGGGCGTCGAAGGCCAGGGACTGCCCGGACGCCACCGCGTTGACCACGGTCAGGGATGCCAGCAGTCCGATGGTCATGGTGCCGGCCACACGCATCATCCGGGGACTCTGCAGCAGTTTCGCCGGCACGAAATAGCCCGAAAGTTTCGTCAGGTACGCCAGTCCGCAGGCAATGAGGATCCAAACCCAGAGGTTCATTCGGCGTTCCTTTCGCGGCTGGAAGCGTCAGCACTGGAATGGCCGCGCGGGTAGGGATCGACGTCGGGCTCCATCCCTTCGTCGCTGCGTCCGTGGCTGAACCAGCCGATGGCTCCGGCCACCACGGCGGCCACGAGGATGGGCACCCCAGCCGGAACGAACGGGACCGCAATGATGGTCGCCAGGGCAGCTGCCGCCGCAATCGCCCATGGCTCACGGCCCTTGAGCCGCGGCCAAAGAAGGCCGAGGAACGCTGCCACGGCGGCGCCGTCGAGACCCCACTGCTTGGGGTCGCCCAAGGCATCGCCGGCCAGTGCGCCCACAGCCGTGAAGATGTTCCACAGCACGAAAATGCCGAGTCCGGCTGTCCAGAAGCCGCGGCGTTGTTCGTCGGAATCGCTTTGTCCCGAGGCAGTGGCCGTGGACTCGTCGATGGTGATGTGGGCTTGCGGGTACTTGAGCCAACCGCTGGGACGCAGCAGCGCGTTCATCTGCATCCCGTAGATGCCGTTGCGCAACCCCAGCAGCGCGGCCGCTGTCATGGCCGCAATGCCGGAACCGCCTCCAGCCACGACGCCGATGAAGGCGAACTGCGAGCCGCCGCTGAACATGAGCAGGCTGAACGCCATGGTCTGCCAGAAACTGAACCCCGAGGCCGAGGCCAATGCCCCGAACGAGATGCCGTAGAGACCCGTTGCAATGCTGATGGAGAGGCCCACCTTCACCGCCGGGGATTCGAGGAGTTTCATGCGCCCCGTTTCGCTCCGGCCAAGCTCCATGCCCACAGGATCAGAGGGATCTGCAAGGGCAGCCGCAGTGTGTGGATCCGCCGAGCGGACACCGAACCTGTAGGCGAGTAGGCGCGGCGGAGCGCGTCCACGTGGCCGGCCAGGAACGCCGTGAACATCAGCGTAGTGCCGCGGGCTGCAGCCCTACGCGTGGCAGGAATGAGGAGTCCGACGGCGGCAACCGCCTCAAGCAGTCCACTCACCGCGATCCATTCCTCCCTGGACATGACCGCCAAGGCGCCGTTGTGCGGTGCGGTTGGTTTGGTCTTGTCCTGGCCGGCTTCAGCGTGCCCGACTGCGTAGTCCTCGCGGCAGAGATAGTCCGGGACCACGGGAGCGAAGAATTTCGGCTGCCGGAAGTGCTTCCTGGCACTGACGAGTAACAGTGCACTCATGGCCGCCGCGGAGATTGTCTGTGTTGTCCGGGCGGACCATGAAAAAGGCATGTATTCATGCAACCACAGCCCTGCCCAGCGCGGTAACCGGAAGGTTTCGGACTGAGTTATGTGTTCAGAGTATTGGACTCAGTTCAGTATGATGTATGTTTCTTTCTAGGCCGTGCCTGACACAGTCCACCGCCACAGTCCACCGCCACAAGAAATTCAACGAGGAGTTCCATGCGCATCGCCCGACTGAAGACCCCTTCCGGCCCCAGCACGCTGTCCTGCGCGATGGACGCTGGGACCACATCGAGGATCCCTTTGCCGAGGTCCTATCCTTCACCGGAGAATCCAGTTCCGCGGACGACGCCGAGCTCCTCGCCCCGGTCCGGCCTTCCGTGGTGCTCGGAATCGGGCACAACCTGGGCAACAACAACCACGTACTGCCCATCCAGGCCTGGCACAAGTCCGTCCACAGCATCGCCGGACCCGGCGACGGCATCGTGGCCGTGCGCAACGCGGGCACGGTGAACGTGGAAGGCGAGTTGGCCGCCGTCATCGGAAAGCGGGCGGAAAAGCTCACGGCCGAGAACGCCTTGAGCCACGTCCTGGGCTACACCGTGGTCAACGACGTCACCAACGTGGATCAAAACCACGTCGACGAAAAGCTCTTCCAGGGCAAGTCCGGCACCAACTACACGCCGCTCGGACCGTGGATCGAAACCGGGATCGAGGACCCGGACAACGTCAGCACCGAGGTAGTAGTCAACGGCGAGGTCAAGGCCCGGTCCGGGTCCTTCAACCTGCCATCCTCCATCACGGATTGCCTCGTCTATGTCACCGAATGGCTGACCCTGGAGCCGGGAGACATCATCATGACCGGAGCTCCGAACACCTTCGTGGCAGTCCAGCCCGGCGACCGGGTGGACATCACACTGGGCGGCATTGGAACCCTCAGCAACACGGTCATCTGACTCGCAGTTGTTGTCGTTTTGGAGCCCCTAAACGACAACAACTGCGAGCTAGTTGGGTGCGCGTGGTGCCTAAAGCTGGGCGAGGACCTGCGCCGGCTTGTTCGTGGTGATCTCGTGGATGCCCAGGCCTTGGCAGAGGGCAACATCGTTCTCCGAGTCAACGGTCCACACCCGGAAGCGGCGGCCTGATTCCAGCCAGCGCTGGACGGTGCGGGCATGCTTGCGGACGTAGTCGATGCCCGGCCCGGCCAGTCCAACCTCGCAGTCGTCCAGGATCCGTTCGCCTTCCTGCTGGGCTGCCTTCATCACGTTGGCCACGGCTCCCCCAGTGATGACTCCCAGGCCCAGTTCATCGCGGATTTCTTCCACCGTGACGTCGTCCACGAGCTGGCAGATGTGCTCCGCGGGAACGAACTGGAGCAGGTGCTTGACCGAATCCGGGCTGAAACTCATGAAGGAAACCTGGATGTTGTCCAGCATGGAGGTCTCCGCGTTCCACCCTTCCCGGCCGAGAAGCTCCAGCACGCGGTCTTCAAGCTTGAGCTGGTACGGGCTGGGGTGCTTGAGTTCAATGGCCAGGCCGATGGTCCTGCCGGCACCACGCAGGATCTCCAGCAACTCCGGGAGCGTCAGGAGCTGGTCCGATTTTGCGCCGTACTGGTCCGGGATCCGGGCGCCCTTCCAGGAAGAGAAATCCAGCTGCCGCAGTTCTTCGAGCGTCTTCTCGGCCACGGGACCGGTACCGTCGGAGGTGCGGTCCAAGTTCGCGTCGTGGAGCAGGACAACGTGCTGGTCCCGCGTCAGGTGGACGTCGCACTCGACGCCGTCGGCGCCGTCGGCGATTGCCTTCAGGTAGGCGGCACGCGTGTGCTCGGCAAATGCTGCACTGGCTCCGCGGTGGGCGTAGACCATGGGCCGCGTATTTTGCTCCGTGCTTTGGTCTGGGCGACCGGGCTCGTCATTCGTCATGGGGACACGGTAGCCCACGTCCATGACAGCGACGGGGCTACGCTGGGCACATGCAGGTGAACTCTGAACAAATCCCGGTGACGGACAGCGATAGCGACCTGACGGCGGAGGCCACCCGGAACGCAGGTGCCGGGAACAGCTCCACGGTTGGGTCCGGCGTCGGGCAACGGAACGGCGACGCCGAAAAGGCGGCTGCCCTGCGTCGGATGAAGTCGGTGGCGCTGGCGCTCCTGATTGTGATGGCGGTGGTTTTCACGGCCGCTTTCGCCCTGCAGAGGCAGTATCCGTGGCTGGAATACGTGCGGGCCGCTGCCGAGGGCGGCATGGTGGGAGCGCTGGCCGACTGGTTCGCCGTCACTGCGCTGTTCAAATACCCCATGGGCCTGAAAATCCCGCACACCGCCATCATTCCGCGGCGCAAGGACCAGATCGGCGCTTCGCTCGGGGAATTCGTGGAGACCAACTTCCTGTCCGAGCAGGTGGTTCAGGAGAAGCTCGCGAGCATCGACATCGCCCGGAAAGCCGGCACGTGGCTCGCATCCCCGGGTGGCCCGGAGCGCATCGCCAAGGAAGGTTCGGCACTGATCCGCGGGGCGTTCACCGTGCTGAACGACGACGACGTCCAGGCAGTGATCGAGGGCATGGTCCGCAAGCACCTGCTCACCCCGCCGTGGGGACCGCCCGTAGGCCGGATGGCCGAACGGATCTTTGCCGACGGCCACCACCACAAACTCGTCGATCTGCTGGTTGACCGGGCGGCTGATTGGGTGGAAGCGAACCACTCCACGGTGAACCGGCTCGTGTCCGACCGTTCGCCCCTCTGGGTTCCTTCCTTCGTGGACGACATCGTGGGAGACAGGGTCTACAACGAAATCTCCAAGTTCGTCCGGGCGGTGCAGCAGGATCCCGACCATCAAGTGCGCCAATCGATCGATACATACCTCGGTGATCTTGCCCAGGATCTCCAGCACGATCCGGCAATGATCGCCCGCGCGGAGGCAATCAAAACCCAGGTCCTCGGCGATCCCGAGGTCCGCGAACTTGCCTCCCGCACGTGGGGCACTATCAAGGACGCGCTGCTCACCGCCGTCGACGATCCCGACAGCGAATTGGCACAGCGCTTCAAGAGCGCCGTCCGGGACTTCGGTTCGCGGCTTGTCAACGACGACGAGCTGGCGGGCAAGGTCAATGCCTGGATCGGTGATGCTGCCGGGTACCTCGTCAAAACGTACCGTTCCGATATCGCTGGGGTCATCACGGACACCGTGGCGCGCTGGGATGCCGAGGAAACCTCGCAAAAGATCGAGCTCCAGGTAGGTAAGGACCTGCAATACATCCGCATCAACGGCACCGTAGTGGGGTCGCTGGCCGGGCTCGCGATCTTCACGGTAGCGCACTTGGTGTTCGGCTGACGCAGTCCGGTGGAGGGGACCTTCAGCCGAGGAAATGGATCCGCTGGCCGGGGCGGGCTTGGCCCAGCAAGTCCAGATCGGTGCGACGCACCACGGCAATCACAGGGTAGCCACCCGTCACGGGATGATCTGCCAGGAATACTGTGGGAAGGCCCGACGGCGGCACTTGCAGTGCGCCGAGCACCATGCCTTCGCTGGGCAGTTCCTCGAGCCGGGCCTGGGTGAGCGGGCGGCCCACCAGCCGGGCACCGATCCTGTTGGAATCGGGCGACAGGGTCCATTCCTGGCTGACCAAGCGGCGCCAAGAGTCGGGGTCGAACCAGTCCGCCCGGGGCCGCGATCCACGCGGGCTGTGATGGCGCGCCCCGGATCAGGAGCGCGGCGGATGGCAGGGAGGACATGCGCATTGTTAACGGTCCCCGAACCCGTACCCGAAACCAGGCCATTGCCCGCGGAAACATGCCCGATTCCTAGCTGCTCACCCGATGTCAACGGCGCTGGGCCTTCACCGGAGAGCATGTCCGTGCTGCTTGAACCGAGCAGCTTTGGCGCGTCGATGCCGCCCTGTACCGCCAGGTAATATCGCAGTCCGAACAGAGGGGCACCGAAGTCCAGCACGGCGCCCGGGGCCACCCGGACGGCTTGGTTCAGCGGAATCTCGGCCCCGTTGAGTCTCACGATTCCCTCGGCACCCGCCACCGCGACCGTCGACGCCGTGACGAACCGCAGGCGAAGCCCACCCAGCAATATCTCCAGCCCGGCCGCCTCCGCGGGATTCCCCACCAGCAGGTTGGCAAGGCGAAGCGATTGCCGGTCCAGGGCGCCGGAAGGGCTCAGCCCCAAGGAAGCCCAGCCCTGCCTGCCAAGGTCTTCCACCAAGGTGAGGGGGCCGGGGTTCACCACCACTATCCCCATCAGGCCTCCACGAATCGGACCAGGTCACCCGGCCGGATCAGCGCGGGCTCGGCCTTGGACGCGTCCCACAGTGCCGCCGTCGTGGTTCCAATCAGCTGCCACCCGCCCGGAGAGGATCGCGGGTAGACTCCGCTGAACTCGCCGGCGAGGCCAACCGAGCCAGCCGGCACGGCGGTGCGTGGAGTGTTCCGGCGCGGAACGCGGAGCCGCTCATGCGTGGTGACCAGGTACACGAAGCCGGGCGCAAAGCCGGAAAATGCGGCAGTCCACTCCGAGCTCGTGTGAAGCTTGACCACTTCGGCCTCGCTCATGCCGAGGAATTGTGCCGTTTCGGCAAGGTCCGGGCCACGGTAGGAGACCTCGATGGTCACATCGCGGGCCGAACTGGCGACGTCGTATGCCGGTTCTGCGGACTCCAGCCAGTCGCGGACGTCGGAAGGACGGATCGTTTCGGGATCGAAGGTGACCAGGACAGTGCGGGCGGCCGGCACGACGTCGATGATCCCCTCCGGCATTGAACTGCCAACCGAAGCGCCGGCCCCGGTCAGCCCGCGGTAGTACGCGACGACGGCGGTCAGCTCGGGCAGTTCCACCAAGAAAGCGCTGTCGCCGCAGGGCAAAAGCTCCCGCTCAAGCGAAGGATTCAATCTCCACTCCAGCTTCCTCGAGGCCGGCGCGCACCGCCGCCGCCAGTTCGACAGCACCCGGGGTATCGCCATGGATGCACAACGAATCGGGCTGAACCCGCACCACTGTGCCGTCCACGGCCAGCACCTCGCCCCGCACGGCAAAGCGCACAGCCCGCTCGACTACCGCGCCGGCGTCGTGCACCACCGCGCCTTCCTGCGAGCGCGGCACCAACGTTCCGTCCGGCATGTAGCCGCGGTCCACGAACGCCTCGCGGAACACCGGGTGGCCGGATTCCTCGGCGAGGCGCAGCAGCGCCGAGCCCGGCAGGCCAAGGACGGGTAGCCGGGATCGTAGGCGTGAATCGCAGCCACTACTGCTTCGGCCTGCTCGACATCGTTGACGATCCTGTTGTACAGGGCACCGTGGGGTTTGACGTAGTCCACGGAGGCGCCCACCGCGTGGGCCATGCCGTCGAGGGCACCGAGCTGGTAGAGGACGTCGCCGAAGAGCTCATCGAAGGACATGTCCATCGATCGGCGCCCGAAGCCGTGCAGGTCCCGGTAGCCCACGTGGGCGCCCACCCGGACGTCGAGCTCGAAGGCGGCACGGCAGCTGTCCAGCATGGTCACCGGGTCCCCGGCGTGGAAGCCGCAGGCGACGTTGGCGCTGCTGACGATCCGGAACATTGATGCGTCGTTCCCCATGGTCCAGGAGCCGAACGACTCCCCCGAATCAGCGTTGAGATCCACTATTCCCGCCTTCCAGCGCGTTCTGGCGGGCGGCTGGGAGCAGCTCGCCCGGAATGAAGTCCGGCATGGGACCGAATGCTTCCCTCGCCGAGGCCGCTACGGCACGCCCCATGACGCGGTTTCCGACTCCGCCCACCACGGCCCCCACGCCGAAAGGCAGGGCCCGGCCGAGGAAGGCCGCGCCTTGGCGCTTAACGAGCCGCTTGAGGAAGGCGCGCTGGATGGCATCGCGAATGACCCCGAATCCTCCGCCGGGCAGCTTCTTGGTGAGGGTCATGCCCCAGGCCTGGGTGATTCCTTTGCCTCTGCCGAGCGATTGTCCGCTCAGGGCACCCAGCAGGGCCGTGCCTTCCTCGCCGAGCATGATGGCCATGACCATGGTTCGCGCACGGTCCGGATCGGTGAGGCGGATTCCGTGGAGTTCGGCCAAGGAAGCGGCGTACAGTGCGGTTCCTTCCAGGAACCCGATGGTGGCAAGCGCGGAAAGGCCCAGCGAGGCCGCGGTGCCGATGCCGGGCACGACGGCGGTTGCCCCGACGGCGGCTCCCCCGCCGGTGACTGCGGCGAGGTAGTCGCGCTCCAGTTTGGCGGCCAGCTGCGCCGCTGTGGCCTGCGGGTGTTTGCGTTGCAGGCGGCGCAGGTTGGCCAGGACAAGGGGACGTTGGACCTCGACGGCCCGGAGCAGCACGTTGTGGACACCGGGTTTGGCATTGCCGCTGGCGTCGAACATGGCGTTGTGGGCCGTTTCCTGCGCAATCTTTACTGCCTGGTTGGGTCGCTTTGCCATTCTTCACCTCTGCATTCAGCCGTTGAATTCGTTGGGTAGTTCCTTGCCTAGCCTAGGCCACACGCCCCCTCCCCGGCGTAGACTTTAAGGCGTTCGCGGGAACAGTCCAACGAAGGACAGGAAGCATCCGGAATGAACAAGGCACCAGATCCGAACGAAGTCCGCCATCACAGCGACGCCCCTGCCGAAGGGGAAACGGAGGGTTGGGTGTCGCACGATACCGGCCTTCACAGCCAGGAACCTGCCGAAGGGCCGGATACTGACGACGCCCCCGCATAGTAGCGTTGAGGCTGCGAAATCGGGGGGCCGAAAGTGGCTTCGCACGGGGTGCTCGTCTCTCCGGGGGATACTCAACCGGGGCAATTGTTGGCGCGCGTCCTTGAGGAATTGCGCGCTTTGGAGAAGCACGACGCCGCGAGCTTCCGCGCCGTCCGCCGCAGGGTTTCCGCGGAAATCGCCACGATGGACGCGGCGGTGGTCTTCAATCTCGCCGAAGGGCTCGTCCAAGCGGGCTTTGACTGGGAGGGCTGGGAGTTCATCAATGCCCACCAGGCGGCTTTCGCTGAGCTGACGCGGGCCCGGCTTGAACACTTGGGAGAAGGCATCACTACGTGGGGGCAGGCTGATGCTTTTGCGACCGTTTTGGTGGGACCCGCGTGGCGCGAAGGGCTCATCTCGGACGCCGACGTCGACGGCTGGGCGCGGAGCCCGGATCATTGGTGGCGGCGCATAGCGCTTGTCTCCACAACGGTGCTCAACACGAGGTCACGCTGGGGAACGGGAGATACGCAGCGGACGCTCGGCGTCGTCGGCATCTTGATCAACGATCGCGACGACACCGTGGTCAAGGCAGTCAGCTGGGCGTTGCGGTCCTTGGTGCCGTGGGATCCGCGCGCAGTCCGAACCTTCCTGGAAATGCATGAGACTGAGCTTGCCGCCCGGGTGAAGCGCGAGGTGCGGACCAAGTTGGAGACCGGGCTGAAATCGCGGCGGCGCAGCGTTCACAGCACCGACCTTTCCCAATGAAGGATCCCCTGTTCTCGGGAGTAGCGTGATGCACGTAGCCTTCATCTGTCTGCCTGCGGCGGGCCATGTGAACCCGACCTTGCCGGTGGTCGCCGAGCTGGTTCGCCGGGCCACCGTGTCACCTATGCGACGTCGGCAAAGTACGCGAAAGCGGTCGAAGCTGCCGGTGCCGTGTTCTTTCCCAGCGGAGAGGATCTGGCGGCCTTCCTCCCGCCACGCGATCGTTCCGCGAGTGGCAGCCCGACGCCGGCAGACGGCGGCGCAGCGCCCGCTAGTGGAGGTCCGTCACCGATGCCGGGGATGTTCGCGGGAATGCCGTCCGGAATGATGTCTGGACTGCTCGATCGGATTCTCAAGGGCGCAAGGGAGGAATTCCCGGCGCTGCTGGCCCGGCTCGCAGAGGACCCGCCGGACGGGGTGGCCTACGACGCCATGACGCTCTCCGGGAAGATGGCTGCCGCGAAGCTGGCGTTGCCCGATATTGCGTTGCTACCGAGCTACGCCACCAACGAACATTTCTCGATGCGGGACCTCATGCCGGGCCCGCCGCCGCCGGGCATGGTCGAGGCCTGGAAACAGGTTGGCCAACGGATCCATGATTTCGCCGCGGAGCAGGGCGTGGGCCATTTGCAGTTCATGGGCGGACCTCCTGCGTCGTTGAACATCTCCTTCATCCCGAGGGAATTCCAGCCCTCGGGAGAGACTTTCGACGGCAGGTTCCACTTCGTGGGCCCATGCCTTGGCCTGCGTGGCAACGAGGAAGCCTGGCGGCCCCGGCCAAGGACAGGCCGCTGTTGTTCATCTCGCTGGGGACCACCCCGTTGAATGACCGGCCGGATTTCTTCAGGATGTGCCTGGAAGGACTTGCGGGCACAGTCTGGGAAGTCGCCATGGCAATCGGAGAGCGCGTCGAGGAGTCCGAGCTGGGGGATATCCCGGACAACATTGAGGTACGGCCGTTCTTTCCGCAGCTCGAAGTCCTAGCCCGCGCCGATGCGTTCCTTTCCCACACCGGGATGAACTCGACCATGGAGGCGCTCTATTTTGGGGTACCTTTGGTTGCCTTCCCGCTGCAGCCCGAACAGGGCGCGAATGCACGCCGGGTGGAGGATCTGGGACTCGGGCGACGGCTCCCCCTGGAGGGGCTTTCCCCCGAACTGATCCGGGAAACTGTCCTTGACGTCAGCGGCGACGAGGCGATCCGGGGCAAGCTCGAGGCGATGAGTGCCCGCGTCCGCGGTTCCGGCGGGGCACCGGCTGCGGCGGACGCGATTGAGGGGTTCCTGGCGCCATCCGCTTCTGGTCTGCCAGTCCAAGCCTGAGGGGTCGAAGAAATTGGCCGCGTCGCGGCGGAGTACGCGTACAGGGGTTCACGCTGCCGGCTTGTCCGCGTGAACCGACGATCACCTTAAGCACGCCCACAAAAGCGAAAATTGCCTGTGACGAGGGTATGGATGTCGATGCGGGAGCATCGGTTATGCGGTGGTTCGGGAGGAGACGTTTTCACGAGACGGAATGGGCGGAATCTGGCGGTTAGGCGGTTATGGCTACGTAGCGGTTCGTGCCATCCTTGGGCATGGCACGAACCTGGTTATCGGTGACGGTGGAACTGCTCGGCGGTCGTGGGGAGGAGCTTTGGCCGTGGCCCGGGCGCGTCTTCGCGGTCGGACCGTCGCATACCTTCATGGATCTCGCCAATGCCATCAATGATGCCTTCGCCCGGTGGGACCGCTCGCACCTGTCACTGTTTACCCTGGCCGATGGCCGGGTTATTACTGATGAAGAGACGGGTGCTGAGATGGCCGGATCGATCGGCGGCCCGATCATCGCGCCGATGGACATTGCTGCTGTCAAGGTCGTCCGGACGGTGGAGCCGGGGGCTGAGTTTCAGTTTACGTTTGACCTCGGTGACGCTTGGATACACCGGTGCGCGGTCGGGGAGGTGAAGGTGGACCCGTTGGATGTGTTGGGTATTCGCCCTGAGGTCCCCTTGCCGTACTGGGGTTGGGGCAGTATCCCGGACCAGTACGGGCGCCGGTGGGCAGATGACGACGGGGAAGGCCGGGCGCCGCGGAAGCCGAGCCAGTCGCACCCTATGCAGCTGCATGCCTGGCCCGAACAGGTGCAGGTGCCCAGGATTGACCTGTCCGAACTGCGGGGAGCCATCGCTGCGGCAAATGCGGCTCGTTTCCTCGCAGCGGTGATGGGACACGATATCGATGACGTTCTGCAGCAGGTGGGGGCCGGGATACCAATGGCCCTGGAGCAGCGCCGTGGGGAGGCCGAGCCGGTGGCACTGTCGGTCATCAACCGGCTGACGTGGCGCGGCGGAGCCGGTGACCAGCTGCTGGCCGAGGACCTGTTGGCGTGTCTGCGCGGTGTGCCGCCGACAGGCAGGGCGGTGCCTGTCGACCTCGACATGCTCAGTGCCGTGTTGGAGGGGGATCCCGGACTGTCATCCGGCGGTTACCTCGACCTGTGTACCGGGCAGGTGTACGACGACGCCGCCACTGACCCGATGATCGTCGGGGAGGACGCAGCCGTCGATACAGAGGAAGATCCGGAGCGTTGGCTTCGAATCGACCGCATAGATTCCCGGGACGGCTGGCGTGACATGGCGGCCTTTGCGGAACGGCAGCACGATAAGGCCCTCCGAGAGCGTCTTGAGCACGCGATCGAAGGCAAAGGTGCCTTCGCCCGGTTCCGCGACATCGTCCACGGCGAGAACCTCAGCGAAGAATGGTACGCCTTCTCCACCGACCGCCAGATGGGCCGCTCCCGCGAGTTCCTCGCTGATAATGACATCCGCGTGGGCTGACAATCCGGGCCCGGTCAGTGCCGGCGCGAGTGTGTCGCCCTTCCGGCGGACGGGCCGCCCAGTCAGCGGGGAAGAGCCCGCGATCGCCCGTGGAACGTTGCCCTGGACATGCCGAGACCGCGGGCGACCTGCGCGGCAGGCTCGCCACCCACGACCAGGCGGATAGCGTTTCGAATCTGGCTGTCGATGATTCGGCGGGGCCGGCCACCGATAAAGGTGAGCATGTCCTGGGTGGAGCGCCCGAGCCGGTCCAAGGTGGTGATGACGGGAGTGTCTCCTTCGATCAGCGCATCGAGTCCGCGGTCGAACTGGGGTCGTGATACCCAGGCCCGGGATACGCCGTGGTCCGCGTCGAGGTCGCGTCGGACGCCCGCGGCCAACAGGTCCGCCTGATGCCTGTCAGTGGACTGAGCCCGGATTGAAACTCGCATACCCGATGCGCTGCCTGTCATGTTTCCGGTCCTCACAAAGATCGTCAGATTGAAATCCAAGACGTCGGAGGACGGGCGTCAATAAAAAGAAAACAGATCCTAACCTGACATGCAGGACACTCTGTCCTGACGTCAGTTTGGGGTATACCCCAAACTGACGCCAAAGGCTTAGCGTGCAATTTCACGTCGTTACTACTCGAACCCCAACACGACCTCGACTGGGTGATAGGCCTGATGACTCGTTACTCGGGTTTCGGTATTGGCACCCAACTTTTGATACGCACCATTGGCCCTCCGAGCCCTTGCGATCACAAGTCTGACGTCCTGGCCTCGCCCTGGGAACGGTGGTCTTTGCCTATGACACATCCAACGACGGTTGTCATCTCCTCATCGAACCAAATGAAGACCATGGTTCCGCCGACCGAGATCGCGGTATTAAGGACCTGCTGACTAGGGTACTCCTCGAGTCGTGATAGAAATTCGTGATCACCAAGCACGTTTGCACCAGTCTTTGCACGGCTCTTTACACGGCGCCTGTATATGCGAATCAAATCCGGGACGTCCGTCAGCCCGAGCTCGAGCATTCCTGATGGGTCAATCGACCTAAGCGCCAAGGCGGCGGTATCAGCCACTGTTATGTTCTCCGGCTTCCATTTGTCGATCAAGGTTAGGACCGTTGTGACGGAAACTTGCCTGGTCGTCATTACCGGATCACCTCCGCTCCGAACACCGGGCCTCGAATTAGGACTTCACTCTCATGGTAGATGTCTGGCGACGGCACACGAACGTATCCTGGCCCATCTGCATCCGGGATACGAAGGACAACACCGGGGCCGTTTCCTTCACTCGCCACGTCCCGCGCGATCGATTCATCAGTGGTCCAGGAGGTGAACACGCTATCATTTCTTCCGCCGTTGTGGAGCGCCGGATTTGAGTGGCCACCCTGAGGCCTTGCTATGCCATTAAGCGCATCGTCATAGGCCGGATGTCCGTAATGCAATCCGCGATATAGGGAGACAGAATCGCCGGCAACGTCGGCAGTAGCCTCCGCTGCGTGGCGGGCTGCGAGTTGCTCGGCGGCCTCTCGTTGAGCGGTCTTGATACTCAGGGCTGCCAGCCCCTCGCCTGCGGGAATGATCGCGGCGACGGTTCCCCAGAAGCCGATGAACTTGTCGCTCACTCGCCCGGAAGACGGCCGACAACTTCGACTGGGTCTATCGCCACCACATCGACTGGGATGCGTCGGAGACGGTGCCTGCCGTCCTTAATCGATCCGCTGCTGAGTAACTGGCGCTATGGGGTTCCTCATTTGAGAATCCCTTGAGTGCCGGGGCCGAATTGAGTTTGAACCCAGCTGAACTGGTCCTTGGTGAGTATGCCCTGGGTCAGGACGGGGTTGAGGATCTGTCCTTTGAAGCCCTCACCAAGGCGCACCGGCTGGGTGGTGGAAGGAAGGTGGGTTTGCGTCGCGGCGGCTGTGGTCCAGGTCCCTGAGTAGCCAGCGGAGCTTACGGTCATACGCAATTGCTGGTTGACCTTGTCATAGACCGCGGTCAGAAAAAACCATTGGTTTGATGTCTGTCCTGTCAGGATCTGGACCTGATTGAGGGTGCCGCCTGTTGTCCAAGTATCCAGTTCAGGCTGTCCGTCCGTATTCAAGCGGACCGCCGCGGCCAAGTCTCCGGTGTCGGAGACCTGCGCTATGAGCGACTGGATGGTGTTTCCGCCGGGCGCCGGATTGGTGGGGCAGAACCACCCGGAGACGCTGAAGCTCTCCGCCGTATTTACAGCAGGCGACGCAGTCGTCCCGAACTGGTCAGGAAGGCCGTTGACTTGAAGGGCATTCCTCGTAGGGCTCCCAGAGTAGCCCGCGCTTGCGTCTCCCTGACAGGACTCCGTCGCATAGGGCGTCCCATTGGCCTGGATCGCAACGGGAACCCAACTTCCGTTACTTGGTGCAGTGATCGGGAGGACGGTAGCTGGAACGGGCACCGTATTTGCCACCCTGAACTCGTAGTCAGCTGGATAGCTGACATTGCCGACGTAGTCAAAGGCCCACACCTTCAAGGAAGTAGAGCGGTCGGCGGGCCCCACCGTCACCGTTGCCTTCCGCCCCTCGGCTGGACAGACCACAACGAATTCATGAACCCGCGGGGTGTCGCAGCTTAGATTGACCGGCATTGACGTCGGTCCGGGCGCGTCAGTTACCGCATACGCGAAACCCTTTGCCGGATACGTGCCCGGCTCACTAATGGTGAAATCGTATTTCCCTTCACCGACAGTCCCTCCGCCATTGACCGTCCCGGTATTGGTTCCTGGGATGGTCGTAATGCTCGCGGGCGGTGTGATGACCGGCGTCGCCGGCGGCATGAGTTGGCCCATGAAGTAACCCGCAACGTCCGCAATCAGGTCGGTAGTACCGGATGAACGGTTGAACAGCGTCACCTTCCCGTCAGCACCCACCGGCACCGTCACCGAATTCGCCACCGTCTGCCCAACGCCGAAATTCACATTCGACGCATTCGGACGCTCAGTCCCGGAAGCAAACGCACTCACAAACCCGAACGACTTGGGCCCCGTCACCGTCAGATTGAACACAACAGCCGAAACATTCGCCGGAATCCCCGACACACCACCCACCTGGAACGACACAGGCGAATCAGCACCCGCAGCCGAACCGCCACGCGTATCCAGCATCCGTGAAGGAGCCAACGGCGCAAACGCACCCGGAACCACCGGAGCCCCGGACAGGTAATAGCCCGAGACGTCGGCAATCAGGTCGGTGGAACCGCCGGAACGGTTGAACAGCGTCACCTTCCCGTCAGCACCCACCGGCACCGTCACCGAGTTCGCCACCGTCTGACCAGGCCCGAAATTCACATTCGACGCGTTCGGACGCTCAGTCCCGGAAGCAAACGCACTCACGAACCCGAACGACTTCGGCCCCGTCACCGTCAGATTGAACACCACAGCCGAAACATTCGCCGGAATCCCCGACACACCACCCACCTGGAACGACACAGGCGAATCAGCACCCACAGCCGAACCGCCACGCGTATCCAACATCCGTGAAGGAGCCAACGGCGCAAACGCACCCGGAACCACCGGAGCCCCGGACAGGTAATAGCCCGAGACGTCGGCAATCAGGTCGGTGGAACCGCCGGAACGGTTGAACAACGTCACCTTCCCGTCAGCACCCACCGGCACCGTCACCGAGTTCGCCACCGTCTGACCAGGCCCGAAATTCACATTCGACGCGTTCGGACGCTCAGTCCCGGAAGCAAACGCACTCACAAACCCGAACGACTTCGGCCCCGTCACCGTCAGATTGAACACAACAGCCGAAACATTCGCCGGAATCCCCGACACACCACCCACCTGGAACGACACAGGCGAATCAGCACCCACAGCCGAACCGCCACGCGTATCCAAGGCGCGGAACGGTGAAAGCGACACAAAGGTGCCGGGGTCCACCGGTTGCGTTGGACCGAGCATGGGCGCAGAGGCTGGGGATTTCTCGGCGGCGCGGGCGGAGGCCGGGACGGCAGAAACCCCCGTGGAGGTGAGCAATCCAAGCAGGACAGAGAAAACAGCCAAGAACCTTAATCCACGCACGCTCAAGGAGACCCCAAATACCCCGACGGCATGGATCACCGTCATTTTTGCGACAATCTACCAGAAGCAAGACGCTGATGGACTGCGGGCCCCCGGCTGAGCTTGGGGCCCGCCTAGACCCGCGCGCTCCCAATCACCGGAAGTCCCGCCGTCGGGAAGAGGCTCGGGAAGACCGACGGCGCGGGGACCGGCACTTCGTCGAGGGGCACGGTGACGGTCTCGACGCCGACGACGAGCCGCTCGCCGCGCACGCTGACCTCCAAAGGTGCGGAACCGGCGTCGGACCCTAGCCCAGGAGAACCTGAATCCGGAACCAGCGCAAGGCTGATGGTCGCCGGCCGCAGCTCGACGGACAACAGCCGCCCGCGGATCTTGAGCCGGAAGGACAGGCTGTCCCACTCGGCCGGCAACCGCGGATCGAAGTGCGGGACCTGGCCCTGGTCACGCATGCCCGCGAAACCGCACACCAGGGAACTCCAGATGCCGCCGGTGGACGCGATGTGCACGCCGTCGACGGTGTTGTGGTGCGTGTTGTCCAGGTCGATGAACAAGGCCTCGGTGAAGTGCTTGAGCGCGACGTCGGAGTAGCCCACCTCGGCCGCCATGATGCCCTGCACGCAGGCGGACAAGGTGGAGTCGCCGGTGGTGATGGGATCGTAGAAGTCGAACGCGCGCTGCTTTTCCTCGGCCGTGAAGTCCTGCCACTGGAGGAACATCGCCAGTACCGTATCCGCTTGCTTGAGGACCTGGTGCCGGTAGATCACCAGCGGGTGGAAGTTGAGCAGCAGCGGGTACTTCGACTTAGGGGTGTTCCAGTCCCACGGCTCCAGGGTCATGAAGTCGTTGTCCTGGCTGTAGATCTCCATGTCCGGATCGTAGGGAAGGGACATACGCGCGGCGGCCTGCTGCCACACCATCCGCTCGGTGTCGGGGACGTCCGGGTGTTCCAGTGCCGCAGCGGCCCGCAGGTTAAAGCGGGCCATGACGTTGGTGTAGAGGTTGTCGTTGACCACCGCCGTGTATTCATCCGGGCCGGTGACGCCGTGGATGTGGAACAAGCCGTCCTTGCCGAAGAAGCCCAGCGAAGCCCACATGCGGGCCGTCTCGATCAACAGGTCGGCGCCCACTTCGGCGCGGAAGCTCGCGTCGCCGCTGGCCCACTGGTACCGGTTGGCTGCGAAGGAGATGGCGGCGGCGATGTGGAACTGCGCCGTGCCAGCGGCGTAGTACGCGCTGGCCTCGAGCCCGTTGATGGTGCGCCACGGGAACAGTGCACCGTCCACGCTGAGTTCCTTGGCCCGAATCCGGGCGTCGGGAAGCATGGCGTGGCGGGATTCCAGCACTTGGCGCGCGGCGGCCGGGTTGGTATAGGTCAAGTACGGCAGGAGGTACACCTCCTGGTCCCAGAAGTAGTGGCCCTCATAGCCGGAGCCGCTGACGCCCTTGGCCGGGATGCCCGCGACGCCGGCCCGCGCGGTGGCCTGGGCGAGCTGGAACAGGCTCCAGCGCACGGCCTGCTGCTGTTCGGGCTGGCCGCCAATGGTGATATCCGCCGTAGACCAGTAATCCCGGTAGTGCGCCGTGCCTTCGGCGAGGAGCGCGTCAAACGGCACGAGGCCCAATTCGGCGTCGGACGCGAGGATCTCGCCCGGGTCTGATTCGCTTGCATCGGCGCTGTTCACGACGTAGCTGACGCTCTTCTCCAAGCGGAACGTCTCGCCTTCATTCACGGCCATGACGTAGCGGACCGTTGACTCGTCCTCCCCCACCACGGTTTCGAAGGGCTGGCCTTCGGCGGATATCCAATGGTCCACGGCCATGCCGATGCGCTGCCGGGATTCAGCGGTTTCCCAAGCCATGCGCAGCGATCCGTCGGAGCCCTGGAGGTGGAGCGGAAGCAACACCCGGCCAGCGTGGCGGCCGGAGCGGCGGGGGTCGTGGGCCGAGTGGTCCTCCACAGGCTGGTCCTGCCGATTGATCACCAAAGACGTGATGTCAGCGGACACCTGGCGGTCTGCGGTGAGGCTCAGCTCGATGCCGAGGGAACCCCTTGAATCGATCCCGACGGCGCGGCGCTCCAGGGTGGTGACAATGGCGCCTGAACGGCACTCCCAGGTAACGGCGCATTCGTACACACCCGTGGCGAAGTCGATGCTGCGGCGGTAATTCTGCACCGCGGACTCTGTGAGGCTCAGCTGCTCGCCGTCGATGACAACGTTGAAGTTGTTGGCATCCGGCACATAGACGATCCTTTGTCCCGTGCGGGCGAAGCCATACGCGTTCTCGGCGTGCTTGATGTCCCACGTTTCGTGGAAACCGTTGATGAACGTGCCGGGGAGTTCGGCGTCCGCCCCGGCCCAATGGGCACCGCGGATGCCCAGGTGGCCGTTGCCGAGGCTGAAGAGGGTTTCGAGCGTACCGGCGTCGCCGGGAACGTGGATGCTCTCCACGAGCTTCCACGGTTCGCAGGGGAAGCGCAGCCGGTCGGAGCTGATGAGTGCCATGGACTGTTGGGTTCCTTCTGTTTCTGGTGAAACGGCTTGGTTAGAGGAGGTCATCGAGGTCGTCGACCACGAACGTTGCGCCGGCGTCGAGCAGGGTCTGGCGGCCGGCTCCCCGGTCCACCCCGATCACGGCGCGGAAGTTCCCGGCACTGCCGGCCTGCACGCCGGACACTGCGTCCTCGACGACGACGCAGCCCTCGGCTGGAACGTCCAGCAGTTCGGCGGCGTAACGGAACGTGGCCGGATCCGGCTTGCCGGGGAGCCCGACGGCGGCCGCCACCTGGCCGTCGACCACCACCGGGAAGTAGCCATCCAGTCCGGCCGCCTTCAGCACGGCGGGCGCGTTGCGGGAAGAGGACACGACGGCGAGCTTGAGTCCCAGCTCCAATGCGGCGTGGATGAAGCGGACGGAGCCCGCGTAGGGCTCGACGCCACGCGAATCCACGATCTCGTTGAAGATCCGGTTCTTGCGGTTGCCCAGGCCCTGCACGCTGGTGTTGGCGGGATCGTCGTCGGTGGGTCCTTCCGGCAACGTGATTCCACGGGAGGTGAGGAAATCACGCACGCCATCGAAGCGCGGCTTGCCGTCGATGTGGTCGAAGTAGTCGCTCTCCTGGTAGCCGTCCGGATGGCCCGTTTCGGCCAGGTAGCCGTCGAAGAGCTCCTGCCAAGCCTGCTCATGCACCACGGCGGTGGGCGTCAGCACGCCGTCGAGGTCGAAAAGGAGCGCGGTGGCGCCCGTCCAGGCGGTCTTCTGGGTGGCTCGGGTATCAGTCATGGTGTGGAGTGGTCCGTTCAGCGCTGGCGGCGCGTGGTTTTGCGTTCAATGAGTTTCGTGTCAAGGAAATGATGGGAGGGTTCGTTGGGGGCGTCGGCGTTCTGGAGCCGGTCCACCAGGAGGTTGGCGGCGAAGGCACCCTGGTCCGCCACTGGCTGCGCCACCGTGCTCAGGCCGAGGAACCAGCTCATGGGGTGGTCGTCGATTCCAATCACGGAGACATTCTTTGGTGCGGACAGCCCATGCTCTCGCAAGGCCATCAGTGCCCCGAACGCCGCCTCGTCACAGTGCGCGAAGACTGCGGTGGGAAGGCTCCTGTGGGCAATGAGTTCGTTCATGGCTATACGGCCGCCGTCGATCGTGGAATCCGAATTGATGACCAAGTCCGGATGAACAGTCAGGTGATGGTCCTTCAATGCACGGCTGAATCCCTTGAGCCTGTCGCTGGCCGTCAACACCGAGTTCTCCTGGGTTTCGCGGCCGGAAAGCACCGCCAGATCCCAATGGCCCAGCCCCAGCAGGTGGGAGGTGGCCTGCCAAGCTGCGAGTTCGTCGTCGATCCCTACGTTGTCCCACGGTACGGAAGTCATCCCCACGCTCGCAACTGCAAGGCCGGACGCGGCCAGGAGGGCAACCTCGGATTCGCTCAAATCGACGTTGAGGAGCAGCACGCCATCCACGCGTTGGGACAGTCCAAGGAGGTCGCCAAAGATCTTCCGCTTGACGCTCGACTTGCCGCGCAGGCTGATCAGGACGGTGTCGAAACCGCTGTCTCCGAACACTTCCTCGGCCGCCTCAACGGCCTGGGCGAAGAACCACGCGGTGGCGGTAGGAGTGATGATGGCGATGGAACCGGTATTTCCGCCGGCCAGCCGGGCCGCCGCGGAGGATGCCTTGTAGCCGAGCTTGGCTGCGGCGTCGGCCACTTTGGCTTGTGCTTTTTCGGACACGTTCGGCAGGTTCCGCAGGGCGCGTGAAACGGTGCAGATGGACAAGCCCGAGAGGACGGCAACGTCCTGGATTGTCACGCGGTGAGCCTTAACCATTCAACACGGCCTCAACCCTTTCATCTTCTGGATTTGGCGGCACATCCTTGCACCGCCGAAGAAGAGTGTAAGCGCTTACAATTTTGGCAATCAAGAGTTGTTTTCCGGCATCCCCGAATGTGACGCGGACCTCACTTCAACGAAGGACGTAAAACCGCAGAAACGCGCTCACATCCGCCATTTCCCGGGCCTCGATCCGATGGCCCATGCCGGGGTAGGTTCTCGAGGTGAGAGCCATGTTCTTGTTGAGCCATTCCTCGGTGTGCTCAATGGCATCCCTGAAGATCACGGGATCGGCTTTGTCCCTGCCCCAGAAGAACGGCGGCGGCGAATCGAAGGACTCGCTGAGCGCCAGAAGGTCGTTTTCCAGCACGAATCCGGAGAGGCCCACTGTCGCTTTGAAGCCTTCCGGACGGAGACGCAGAAGCGTGCTGGCCATGGCCATGCCTTGGGAATAGCCCAGGAGGCTCACGCTGCTGTGATTCCGCTTGACGGAGTCGATCCAGGCGAAGACCTTGTTAGTGGCCGTGATGACGTCCGCGAAGTCGTTGGCGAGGAAGTAGTCCAGCAGGAACCAGCCGTAGTGGTCCCCTATCGCCACGGGCCCACGGAGCGCAGCGCAAGTGAATTCTTTGGGGAGCTGCGGAAAGAGATTCACCATTCGCTGCTCGTCCGTGCCGTATCCGTGCATCATCACCAGGAGCGGCGTCCCTGCGCGCTCATTTTCCGGTCTGGACCAGACGACAGTTTCCATGGGCCACAGCTTAGTGGGGCCGGCGGCCCGTTCGACCGCACGGGCCTCGGTTCAAGGCCGCCTCTAGCGGCTGGCTACTGCCTTGTGATGACCTGTCCGGCCTTGATGACCGTACGTGTGCGACTTTCGTCCCAGAGCACCGACGGTTCATCGACAGGGTTTCCGTCCAGGATGACCAGGTCTCCAAAGGCTCCTTCGGCTATGCGGCCCAGGTCATCGCGACGCAACAGGGCTGCGTTGGTCGATGTCGCAGAGCGGAGCGCATCGTAGACACCCAGTGCTTCGCATTGCAGGCGGAGCCCGGCCAATTGCTCGTCCTCCAGCTCCCCCATGAGGTCGGTACCAAATCCAATTCGGACCCCCGCGTCGCGTGCTAACACGACGGCATTCCGGCCGGCATTCAGCACTTCCCGGTTCTTGGCCGCCCCTATCTCCGTGAGACCGATTTCTTCGCCGCGCCGTGCCATCGCGTCGTAGGTCGCCAAAGTCGGAACCAGGTAGACCTCATTGTCAGCCATCAAGCGGGCAGTTTCGGCGTCCAGCAGATTGCCGTGCTCAATACAGCGCACCCCGTTGAGCACCGAATGGCGGATGGCCTCGGGCGAGTAAGCGTGGGCCGTCGCATAACTGCCCCGGCGGGAGGCCTCTTCCGTTACAGTGCGGATTTCGGCCGAGCTGTACTGCGGAACCCTGATGGGGTCGACGGGCGAAATGACTCCGCCGGACGTCATGAGCTTGATGGCCGTGGCTCCGGTGCGGAAGCGGTTGCGCACGGCCCGCAGAAGCTCATCCTCGCCGTCCACCACTTCGCACATGTGGCCGCCATGGAAGCACCCGCCGTCGTCCGCGGCCCGGATGTCACCGTGGCCACCTGTCTGGCTCAGGGCCGGTCCGGTAAAGAAGTACCTCGGACCTGCGTACAAGCCTTCGTCGATGGCATTGGCAAGGCCTATGTCTCCCCGGCCACGTCACGGACGCTCGTGAAGCCCCGGTTCAAGGCTGCCCCAAGTCGCCGGGCCCCTGCGAGCGCAGAGTAGCTCAACGGCCCCGTTTCGTTCTTGGCGGCAGTCAAGCTGAGCGCGTAGGCATGGAAATGCGCATCGATGAGCCCGGGAATCACGGTACGGCCGTCGGCGTCAACGATCTTTCCGGCCTCTTCCACGTCTCGCCCCACTTCGGTGATCCGGCCCTCGCGGACCGTGATGGAGCCTTCGATCAGGTTCCGGGTCTCGCCATCGAAGATGAGGGCGTTCCGGATGGTCAGTGTTCCCGGCGGCGTAGTGGTCACGTGTGGAGATTCCTTTCCTAGTTAGTGGTGGCAATCGCTTGTTCGAACAGCGGGACAGAGCGCTGGGCGATGTCCACGGCCGCATCCACCGATGTCTGCCCGTAGCTACCCTCAGCGGCAAGGAAGTTCATGGATCCGATGGTCTCACCGTTGCTTACCACTGGAACGTTGACGATGGCGCCGCAACCCAGCGACTCAATGGTCGCGGAGTCGAAGAAGAATGCCCGGACTGCTTCCTTGTCCGCCCCAAGGAACGGCTGCTGGCCCTTGAGGACCTGCTCGAGCCACACCGGGTTGGTGTCCCCGCCCAGGGTCTTCCTTCCGCCCACGGGGTAGACCCCCGGGTGGCTTGTGTAAATGCGCGCCATGCTGGTGCCTGCGTCGGCGACGACGGAAGCGGTGAACAGGATGACGCCGGGCGTTTCCTGTGCGGCGGCATAGACATCGTCAAAGTTTTCGAACTGGGAACTCATGGGAGTCCTTTCTGGTTATAGCCGGGATTGGCGGAACTCGTCTTGTTGTGGATTGAGCGACGAAGTGTGCTGAGGATGAGATGGACGGACAAGAGCTTGGCTGGGGTGTCGAGGGGACGCCCAGTTCGCGGGCACGGTTTAGCCGGCTCTGCAGGGTGTTCCGGTGCAGGTCAAGGGAGCTTGCTGCGAGGCTGACGGAGCCGTGGTGGTCGAGGAAGGCCCCTGCAGCCGCAATGACGAGGTCTCTGTCCGGGCTGGCCATGAGCAGCGGCAGCGTCAGTTCGGCCACGAGCAGGACCGAGTCCTCATCGACGAACGTCGCGGCCGCCGCAACGTCGAGGTTGGCGAAGCCTGCCACGGTGCCGGGTCCCGTCGAGAGAGCGGATTCAGCGGCCAAACGGGATTCACGGACGATATTCGGCAGTGCCACGGGTTCCTCGCGCCACCGAGAGAGTCCTGCCCCCAGCCCCAGTTCCTCTAAAGACTTCCCGAGACGGACCCGGATCCGCGCTTCGAGCTGGTCCGCCGACTCTTGGTATCTGACGGGAACAAGGGCGAGCCAGCCACCGTGGACTTCGGCCAGGGGGCTGCGGACTGTGACCTTCCGCCAGAGCAACCGCAGCACCGCTGTGAGCTCCGGGCGATGAGCTTCCAACGACGCCCTGCGGATCCACACGGCCACATATTGCTCCTCCCCACGCCAGCCCAGCTGGGAGAGCAAGTGCCGGTGACGTTCCACGAACGTGGTCCAGGAGGAGCCGGGGTCGTGGTTCAAGCCGACAAGGGCCGCCGTGGGTACTGCACGCGCAGTGTCGAGGACATCTCCCAACAGCCACGCAGCGTTTACCGACGGCGTTGCCACCTCGAGGATCGACCGGACGAGCTGCAGGTTGTGGACTCCGGATCTTGGTACCCTCGCGGTGAGCCTGGACGGGATGGAGCTATTCGAACCGCGAACATCCACGGTGATGATTTCGACTGCCTCCCGGGTGGGCGTTCCCGCGGACGCCAGGCTCACGCCGTCGTACTCTAGCAAGATTTCAATACCGTCCAGCTCCCTGGAGATGGTATTCAGGACAGCTCCCAAGGTCGTGTCCTTCGCGACCGCTCGGGCAAACCGCGCCAGCTCAGCGTCCACCACGGAAAGGGCAGCGCCGATTTCAGCGGCGAGTGCGAGGGCAATGCCTGACGTGTCGCCCTCGGCGGCCAGCAAGGTGATACCCAGCCGCTCGGCGAGGCCGATCACTGCGCTGGAGTAGGTACTTCCAGCGACGACGACGGCGCTGGCCTTCCGCTCCCAGGCGTGCCGCAGAGCTGCGGACACCAGCCAGCCGCCGGAGCCCATCTCCGCTGAAAGGACGATGACGGTGTTGGGCCGCACCCGCTGGATGGCATCGAGCTGGGAGACAAGAACGACGCCATCGATTGCCGCGCTGGACGGAGTGAGATACAGCGGGGTGGTGCCGCGGAGGGAGCCGTGCGCCAGGAGCGCGGCGACATCCAGATGGTTCTCGCTTTTCGACCTACGCATGTTGCCGCCTTGGGTGCTCGATCGGAATACCAAAGGCCTTTGGTTCAGCAAGATCAAGGCCTGCCTCCGAGTACCACTGCGCCGCGGCCTTGATCTTCAGGACGTCAATGACATCGCCCACCCGCACATCGTCGATGTTGACGACCGTGCCGTGCTCGGAGTTGAGCAGCGAGACGATGTCCGGGACGGCAGCTGCGATGGCGCCGTCGACGAGGGCCAGCAAGATTTCGTTCTGGATCTCCAAGCGGATGATCTGCCCGGATCGTTCGTCCACGAGCGTCACGCTGGACGGCAGCGCCGGAAGGCCTAGGTCCGAAGGGCGCGACAGGCCTTCGACGTGACTCACCCGGGCCCGGGCAATCCGGGTGGCACCCAGAAATTCAGCGAGCTGCTGGAACTTGCGTCCAACCGACGTTTCGCCGTCGAGAATCTCCCCGATTCGGATCATCCGGCTGATGGAGCCGTGGACTCCGTGCTCGCGCATTTGGCCCGCTGAGCACGGATACATGGCTGTAGCGGCCCACCCACCCATCTCCGTGACGAGTGCCCGCACCAGGGTTTCGGCCCGCTGCGGGTTCTCAGCCTCCACCACAGCCCGTTCGCCGGTAACTCCCATGAGGGCGATCGGACTGATGGGGACGTGGCCGATGTTCAGCGTTGTTTGGCTGATCAAGGGAAATACACGGCCCATGGGGTCGGAATCAATCACCGGCAGCGAGGACTGCAGCCCGACCATAAGGGGAACAATTCCGTTGATGTTGGCGGCGGCGAGCGAATAGATCGCCCGCACCTGCCGGCCAAGGTTGGCCTCGATGGCACGGATGCACCCGATGAACTCATCACCTACAGGAGGCATATCCGCGATGAGGAGACCCTGAGTGACCATTCCGATCGCAACCACGAGGTCATCGGGGGCCAGCTCGTCAATCGAGATGAGTTCCAACACGCGGTTTTCCATGGCCCTTTCAATCATCTCCGCGTAAACGTAGATGGCTGTCGGGTCGATGGTGCAGGCCAGGAAGTGGGCGCCGGTCCGCAGGTGCCGGACATCCTCCACCGTCAGCAGGGCGCTCATCGAATGACACCCTCTTCCGCCCCGAAGGGTGCCCGTCCTTGTATTTCGGGGGCATCTTCAATCGTGTCCCCGGAGGCTTCACCAGCGGCTTGGACCCTGATCCGCACGATGCCGGGGTTGCCATACGGCATGGCATAGACGTTCGATTCAATGATCCGCGTGAGCCCGGGGCTCGCCCCCAACTGAACGGCTGCCGACTCGGCATCTTCTTCCGCGCGACGCTGCACCAACTGGAGGTCCGCCCGACCGCTAACAGTCTCCAACCTGTCGATCCAGGCGGTCAGGGGCGCGACGGCGGAGCCACCTGCGCGGCGTCGTGCTCAGCTGCCAGCGTGGGAACCAGCCCGAACGGGAGCGGGGTGTCCTGCCCGCTTCGGAGGTCCGCAACCACCGAGGGACCGCAGGGCGGACCGGATGGTCGGCCGTGTACGGTTCGACGACGGCGGCGTTGCTGGCGAGGCTCGCCTCGTACCCTTGGCGGATGACGCTTCGCGTAGCAGGGAGACCCCCGCGGATTTGGCCCACGGTGACCCCAGAGTCCGCACAGATGACGACCTCCCCATCCGGGCGCCGGCCAAGGTAGCCGCGCCGAGGATCTGCATAGCGGGTTCGGGGCGCAACCCGTGAATCGGAATCACTGCCAGCCGCGCGAGCGGCGCGCGGCCGCCGTCGTTCTTGGCGAACCACATCGTGGCGGAGGGAAAATGCCGCCGTCCCGACGCTTCCAGCATCGCGACCAGGTCCTCTCCTGTTTCCATGAGGGCGCTGTTGAGGATGGCTGTGTAGTCACGGTCGCGGAAAACACTGGAATAGAAGTCGCTGGAGATGCTGATGCGCATTTCGCTGTCACTGGACAGGATGGCATCGGCAATGCGCGTTTCGTGATCCTTCGACGCTGTCGACCCCACGGAGGTGATTGCAATGTTCCGTACGTCTCCGGAGAGGATGTCCGGAAGTTCGGCCAGGAAAGCCTCCAAACCTAGCGGAGCGAGGGGCGTCCTCGCAGGTCGTGGCCTCCGCCGACGTGGACTGTCCGGGCCACCACGGGTACCACGAGTGCCGGCAGCCCAGTCACGTGGAACGCGTCCGCAGGCGGGCGGGGCGAAATCCGGATCGCGATGACCGAGGCTAGTTTCCGCGCAGCGAGGACGCTTCCGGCGTCGGAGGTAATATCCGTTACTTTCGTAATTTCCGCACCAAGCTCGTGGCGAAGCTCTTCGAAGGTGGTGTCGACGGCCTCCGCAAGCGTGCTGCATCGCTCCGCAGCCGCGGCGGCCACCACGCTGTGCCCGTCGAGCACCAAGGTCCGGCAGCTTGTTCCCTGCAACCGCAGCCCTATGCGCATTGTTCGGCCTCCTGTTCAGCCTGCCGCAGTTCCCTCACCGGGTCATGACCATGTTCCATGTATATAGCGTCCCCGATAGGGCCTAGCCCGTGCGCTTGCGGAAGAACAATCCGTCCGCGGCGACTGCAAGCAGGATGAGGACGCCGGTGACAACCTGCTGGTAGGTGGTGTCCCAGTGGAGCAGGTTGAAGCCGTTGCCGATGACGGTCAGGATCATGACTCCGACGAATGCCCGCCACATAGCACCGTGTCCGCCGAGAATGCTGGTGCCTCCGATGACCACGGCGGCAATGGCCGTGAGTTCGATGCCGATGGCCATGGCTGGCTGGGCTGAGCCTGCGCGCGAAGCAAGAATCATGCCGGCCATCGCGGAGCACAGGCCGCTGATGGCAAAGACGGCGACGTGGATGGAACCGGTGCGGATACCGCTAAGGCGTGCCGCTTCCTTGTTGCCGCCCACGGCGTAAATCCTGCGGCCAAACGTAGTGCGCCAGAGGACGATGCCTAGGACGATCGTCATGGCTACCATGAGCACGGAGCCCGCAGTGAGGCCGAAGAGACTGGGCCAGGTCCACGTCTGGAAGGCGGCAAGTTGCTCGGGCAGCGGCGCGACGATGGCTCCGCCCGTGATCACGATGGCCAGGCCGCGGTAAATGATGCTCACCGCCAGCGTGCCTATGAAGGAATTCACCTTCGTACTGACCACGATCAGGCCGGTGACGGTTCCCAGGGCGGCTCCCACCAACAATGCGCCGACGAATCCCGCGATCACCCCTAAGTGCTGGGTGATCATCACTCCGGCGATGGCGGAGACAGCCAAGTTTGCGGTGGAGGAAAGATCGAAGACACCGCTGACGATGCACAGTGTGGCGGCAGCGGCCAACAGTCCCACGATGGCAGCTTGGTCGAACAGGTTGATGAAATTTCGGCCGTGAGGAACGTTCCGGTATTGAGGGTCAGTAGCAGCATGATGGCGATCAGTCCGAAGACGATCCCGAAATCCCTGACATTGAGCTTGAATTTCTTCTCGGCCGGCTCGGACACGGCAGCAGTAACTGTGGTCATTTGATTCACCTATTTCAGAAATGCGGAAGCCATGACTTCATCGCGGGAGGCGTTCCGGTCGAATTCAGCAACGATGCGGCCTTGCCTCATGACATGGATACGGTGGGATAGGCCGATGACTTCCTCGAGTTCGGAGCTGACAACGACGACAGCCGTGCCCTTTGCTGCGAGGTCAGCGATCATGCCGTGGATGCGAGCCTTGGCCTCGATGTCGACACCACGCGTGGGTTCGTCCACCAGCAGCACCGCCGGAGGATTGAGCAGCCACTTGGCGAAGAGCGCCTTCTGCTGGTTTCCTCCGGACAAATCGGCAATTAGCGAGCCGCGGCGGGCGCCGCGCAGGTCGACGGAATGGCTGATTTCGGATACGGCTGCCTTTTCCCGGGCTACCCTGACGAAACCGCCCAGTGATCGGCCCGACAAGGTGGAAAGAGCGATGTTTTCGTCCACCGGCCGGCACATGACTAGGCCCTGTTCTTTCCGCGACTCGGGGACGAGGGCCATTCCGGCTTTGATGGCTTGCCGGATGGAGTTGGCACGGAGGCGTCGGCCGTTGATCTGGACATATCCACTGGTGGTTCGATCAGCACCGAACATGGCGAGCAGGGTCTCGCTGCGGCCACTGCCCACCAGGCCAGCGATACCCAGGATTTCGCCTTGGCGGACCGTGAAGGAGACGTCTTTCACTTTTGAGCTGCTCAGTCCCGCCACTTGGACCACCGTTTTTGCTTCCGGGGGTACCGGCTGAACCTCCGGAATGAGGAAATCGACCTCCCTGCCGACCATCAGGCCGACGAGCGACTCGGGCGTGTGCCCCGAGGCGTCCTCAGTGGTGATGTGCTGTCCGTCGCGGAGAATGGTCACTCGGTCCACTAAACCCAGGACTTCCTCCAGATAGTGCGATACGAGGATGACGGTGGTGCCTAAACGCGCGAGGCTCCTGATCACCTTCAACAGCTTTGCTTTCTCGGCCTCGTTCAGGACCGCCGTCGGCTCGTCCATGCACAGCACCTTGGCGCCACGGGCGAGGGCTTTCAGGATTTCGACCTGCTGCTGCTGACCGATCGGGAGGTCCCCCGCCATCGCCCGGGGGTCAAGCTCAAAGCCGGTCTCGGCCAGGAGGCGCTCCAAGTGATCGGCGTCCCGCCGCGAACGGAGCAGGCTTCCTGTGTTGGCCCATCGGCCCAGGAAGACGTTCTCCAGCACTGAAAGGCCAGGAACGAGTGCCAGCTCTTGGGATATAAGGGATATTCCTTGTGCGATGGCGTCCCTGGGCTCGGCGATCTTCACCTCCCGGTCATCAAGCTTGACGACGCCGAAATCTGCCGCGATGGCGCCGCCGAGGATCTTCAGCAGCGTGCTCTTGCCAGCACCGTTTTCCCCCATGATGCCGTGGATTTCCCCGGAGCCACCGACAACGTGATATCGCGGAGCACAGTGCTGGCACCGTACCGCTTTCCGATTCCGGAGACGGTGATTTCCGGAGCGGCACTCCGATTGACTCGCTCTGGTGTATCCAACTGTTGTATAGCCATTTTGACCTCGGGAGATGGAATGGACGTTTGGCCGGTCCTGCCGGGACCGGGGCGGGGCTCCTGCCCTGCCGGGATTTCAGCCCCGGCAAGACAGGACCACGAGGGTGATAAGTCGGCTAGTCAGAGTACTTCGAGACGTAGTTCACGGCGTCGAGGGCTTCCTTGGTGCCCTTGCCTTGTTGGGAGCCAAGCTCGCCTCGTCCACTGCCGTCTCCACCTGCTGTCCCCGGGCCTTGGCAAGGCCGAGTTCCGTGGCCTTGGCGCCGTTCGCCACCACGTCGCTGACGTAGATGGAGAACCATTTACCGGATCGGACGGCCTCGACATTCGAAGTAGATGCACCGTTGCCAATGAACTTGATGTTGCTATTGCCAGCCGCAGCGGCCGCACCCGTGATCGCCTGGGATGCACCGATGACGACATCGACGTCCGGGTTGGCCTGGGAAACGTTCTGGAACGCCTGCCGGCCGCTGTCTTGGGTGTATCCGCCTTCGACACTGGCCACCAGCTTGATCTTCGGATCAGTGGCCAGCTCAGCTTTCACTGCTTCGGTCCGGGCGTTATCCAGCGGCAGGGACTTGAATCCCTCGAGGTAGGCCACCTTGCAGGTGTCTTTGGAGACTTTGGCGCAGGCATCCTTGCCCATTTGGCCGAGCATCTTGCCGTTGCTGGTGGGAAGGTCAACGATGCTGATCGCACCGGGGACCTGGGGCTGGATAGTGTCGAACTTCGGACCGATAACGGAGAACTCGACCACCACCGTTATGCCAGCTTGGACGGCCTGCTGCAGTGGCGCAATGAGGGCCTGGTTGTCGTTCGCCTGGATAACGATCACCTCGAACTGTTTTGAGGTGACCGCGTCCTGGATCTGCTGGACCTGGGTCTGGGCGTTGAAGTTGGGGTCCACGAACGTAGCGCTGGCGTTGTTGGCCTTGGCCGCCTGCTGGACGCCGAGGAAGGTTCCTTGGGCGAAGCCGTTCGACTTGGCGAAGCCGAAGAATCCGACGTTGAGGGGTTTGCCGGCGTCCGCCGTCGAAGCTGGTCCCGCGGCCGCTTGCGTGGGTGGGGTGCAGGCTGACGTCAGGAGCGCTAGCCCGATGAGCGCCGCGGCTGCGGCTGATTTCTTTATGTTTTTCATTGGGTGTCCTTCTGTGGGCGGGCTTAGTATCCGTAGTGGGTCTTGGCGAAGTCCTCGGTGATGAAGCGGTTGACGATGTCGTAGGTGATCTCGTCCCGGGAGCGCTGGGAGACGTCCCCGAAGCCGCCGCCGCCGCCGACTGCGAGCCGGACGATGTCGCCGGCCTTGACCTTGCGGGCGTTGGCTTTCAGAGTGCGGACCTCATCGCTGCGACCTGGGTTGAACACAACCTCGGGCCCTTGGGCGTCTGAGCCGCCGAACAGTCCCCAGGCCGGGTCTTGGACCTTTCGAACCAGAGCCCCACGACGCAGTCGGCCAGGAACTCGTATTCACGGATGACTCCGTTTCCGCCGCGCCACTGGCCGGGCCGCCGGAGTTGGGTCGGATGGAGTATTCGTTGATGCGGAATGGGTAGCGGGTCTCCATCATTTCGATGGGCAGGTCCTTGAGGGAGCCGTTGACGTTGTTGATCATCGCGGACTCGCCGTCGGTGCCTTGCCAGGCTCCCCAACCGCCCAGTGTGGCCTCCATGGTCACGAAGTTCCGGCCGAAGCGAGGATCGAAACCGGCTGCAGTGATGATCATCGAGTCGCCGTGGCTGGCGCTGGCAACCCGCTCGGGCATGGCCGGTGCCATGGCCTTGGAAACCAGGTCGATCAGTAGTCCGAGGTGGGAGAAGTACCACTGGCACGGGGCTGGCGCCACCGCGCCGAGAACTGAACCTGAACGCACCTGGGTGGTCAACGGCCGGAAAGACCCGCCGTTCGAGTTGGAGTCCGGGCTGACAAGGAGCTTGTAGCCGACCCGCAGTGCGGAGACTGCCTGGGCGGCGCCACAGTTGACGGGCCCCATGGTCTGGTCAGCCGATCCGGTTACGTCGAAATCAACGGTGTCGCCAGAGACTGTGATCTTTAGCCTGATTGGAATCGGGGTGTCCAGGTTGATGCCGTCGTTGTCCAGGACGCCTTCGGCTTCGTAGACGCCGTCGGGAATGTTGCGGACGGTCTCGCGCTCGATTTCCTCCGTCTGACGGAAGATCTCATCCCGGGCAGCGTCCAGTTGGTCCATCCCGTAACGGCCCACGAGCTCCTTCATCCGGGTGGTGCCCATCCGAAGGGCGGCGATCATCGCGTGCATGTCACCGATGGTCTGGTAGGGGAAGCGGACATTGGTTCGGATCAGATCCACGACGGAGGTTTCAATGCCTGCATCGATCAGTTTGACCGGGCCCATCCGGAAGCCCTCCTGGAAGATGTCCGTCGCATCCATGGAACCGCCGACGTCCTTGGAGCCCATGTCCATCCAGTGCGCACGGGTGGCTGCGAAGCCGACCACAGCGCCATCGTCGAAGATCGGGGCAAAAATGGTGACGTCGTTCAGGTGGGTTCCGCCAAGATAGGAATCGTTGAGGATCCAGACGTCCCCTTCCTTCCAGACGTCGCGGCCGTACAGTTCTTCCACCGCGATGGAACAGGTTTCCAGGTTGCCCAAGAACAGTGGCAGCCCAGCGGACTGTCCGAGCACGCGGTGCTCGGTGTCCAGGAGCGCCACGACGCAGTCCCCTCCTTCGTAAAGGATGGGTGAGTAGGCGGAGCGGATGAGGGTGGCGTTCATGTCGTCCGCGGCGCTGGTGAGCGCGTTGCGGATGATCTCCACGGTGACTGGATCCAGGGTCTTGACTGCAGTGATTGTCATTGTTGGTACCTCAGTTTCCTTCGACGTCTTGAGTGCGGATGATCAGTGAGCCGAATTCGTCGACGATGACGTCGAAGCGGGGGGCACCACGGTTGTGGCGGTCTGTTCCACGATGATGGCGGGGCCTTCGAAGGCATGGCCGGCGGCCAAGTCGTCACGGCGGACCACGGTGGTCTGGTGTTCGATGTGCTCAAACACCACCGGGCGGATTTCATGCTTGAACTCAGCGCTCTGTGCGGTGGCGAAACGTGGCGCATCAAGACGGCCCAGGTCGCCGACGGCCTGCGTCCGTAGCGCCACGATTTCGATGGGCGCCCCGAGGTTGGAATGCCCATAGCGCTCGTGGTACATCGCTGAGAAACGCGAGGCCAACGCGGCAACGAAGTCGGTGGATTCCGGTTCGTCAGCGGAGGCGAGCGGAACGTTCAGGGAGAATTCCTGCGATTGGTAGCGGACATCCACTGATGCATTGGTGAGGCGGCTGTCCTCCGGCACGCCCTCGGAGGCCAGGGAGCTCAGGCCTCAGACTCCATCGACCGCAGCACGCCGGCCATGTGGGCCACGTCGATATCCTCGTCGAGGTAGAAATACGGCTCCGAGAAGTCCTTGCGGATGTTGGTCTGCAGCATGCCCCAGGCCGAGAACGCTCCGGGGAACCGGGGGACGACTGTTTCCGGGATGCCCAGTTCCTTGGCGAGGAAGACTGCGTGCATGGGACCAGCACCCCCGAATGCCACGAGCGCGAAGTCCCGGGTTCGATCCCGCGGGAGATCGTGATGGTCCGGATCGCCTGGGCCATCTGGGAGTTGGCGACGTCGCAGATCCCTTCGGCCATGGCAATGGGGTCCAGACCGAGCCGGTCGCCAACCGTTTTCAGGGCGGCGATCGCCGCTTCCCGGTCCAAGGACACCTGTCCGCCTGCGAACCAGTCAGGGTCCACGCGCCCCAGCACCAGGTTGGCGTCGGTGACGGTAGGTTCCGTGCCTCCACGTCCGTAGCAGGCAGGTCCGGGAGTGGCTCCCGCGGAACGCGGGCCGACCCTGAGGCCACCGGCTTCGAGCCAGGCGACCGAGCCGCCGCCAGCGCCCACGGTGTGAATATTGACCACGCTCATGAGCATTGGAAGGCCTTCAAGATGTGCCTCCGTGGAGACGTCGGGCTTGCCGTCGACTACCAATGAGACATCGAAGGACGTTCCGCCCATGTCGACGCCGATCAGGTTGCGGTTTCCCGAAACGCCGGCCAGTTCGACGTCGCCCATGGCGCCCCCGACCGGGCCCGAGAGAAGGGTCTGGAGCGGGCGCTTCCGTGCGGACTCAGCGGTGAGCACCCCGCCGGAGGACTGCATGATGTGCAGCGGGGCTTCCACACCGCGGTCCCCGAGCTTCTTTTCGAGGTCCAGGAGGTAGTTGCGGACCACTGGTCCGGTGTAGGCCTCGACGACGGCGGATGAGGTGCGCTCGTATTCGCGCCATTCCTTCGCGGCCTCGTGGGAAAGCGAAACGGTGAAATCTTCGCCTAGTTCTTCGAGCAGGATTTCCCGGGCCCGAAGTTCGTGAGCGGGGTTCTTGTAGCTGAACAGGAATGCGACGGCGACTGCGCCATAACCTTCGGCCACTGCCCGACGGCCTGCCTGACGGACGGCAACTTCGTCCAATGGCCTGATCTCGAGGCCTTGCCCATCCAGGCGCCCTCCCACGCCGATGACGTCCTTGCGCTCGAGCAGCGGGGAAGGCTTGCGGTACTGGGCGTTGTAGAGCTCAAGGCGCGGGCCGCGGGCAATGTGATAAGTGTCTTCGACTCCGGCGGTGGCCAGCAGCAGCACCGGTACGCCGCGACGCTCAAGGAAGGCATTCAATCCCTGGGTGGTGCCGTGGACCAGGAACTCGATGTCGGACAGGTCGTCGACAATGGACTCGAGGCCGGCGATGACGCCCGCGCTCAGATTCCCCGGCGTAGTGGATGATTTGGTGGCCGTATAGGTTCCGGCGTGCTGATCGTAAGCGACAATGTCGGTAAACGTTCCACCGATGTCCATGGACACCCTGTAGTTCGGCATGTATGTCTCCTCATGGTTCTGAATGGGAACTCGATGTGTGAGACATCACGCTACGGACCCGGCTTTTCCGGACGTGGGCAAACTGCACGATGCTGCATCTACCCCGAGGGCGAACTGCCTAACGACCATCGAAATCCGACTATCGCCGCAGTTCAGAGCCACAATTCTGAGACGTGCTGCGAGCCTAAGAGAAAACACCCTGAATCTCTTGACGTGACGGAGAGCGCAATTCGGCATCTCTCCGCCGGCCGTCGCTCCCGGGCGTAGACTCTGTTGCGCCGGCGCCCGGACGCCGACCACGTGAAAAGGAGATGGACATGGCAGGCAACTTCATTGCGAGTTCAACCATCACGATCCATGCAAGCGCCGATCGGGTGTGGTCGGTACTCACCGATCCCCAGGCCATCAAGGAGTTCATGTTCGGGACCGAGGTGGTCACCGACTGGACGGTTGGCGGACCTATTGTTTGGCGCGGGCTCTGGAAGGGCAAAGACTATGAGGACAAGGGTGTCATCCTTGAGTTCGAGCCAGGGAAGCGGCTGGTAAACACCCATTTCAGTCCGTTGTCCGGCCAAGAAGACACTCCCGGGAACTACCACACGCTGACGTGGACTTTGGAGCCGGAAGGCGGGATGACCAAGCTGACCTTGGCGCAGGACAACAACGCCAGCGCGGAAGAAGCGTCGCATTCGAAGGGCATGTGGGACAGCCTCGTGGAGAGCGTCAAAAATATCGCAGAGCGCAGCTAGCGGGGCCCTCTATGCGTCGAAGTGTGAGACGGGCGTTTCGTTCGTCAAGGACTGGAGAAGGGATTCCGCAACGTCCCTCAGTTTCTGGTTCCTGCCGTTCGAGGCCTTACTTAGAATCCTGAAGGCCTCCTCCTGGCTGCACCTGTTCTGGCCCATGATGACGCCGGTTGCCAGATCGATGGCGGTCCGGGAACGCATGGCCTGCTCGAGGTCCTCTGCGCGTTGCTGCCTGGCACCGATTCGGACCGCCAGCCGCAGAGCCTTTTCTGCCTGGCTCGCGAATTGCTCGCAACTGCGGATGGAGGCCTCGTCGAAGGCATCGGAGTGCGGAGCGAAAAGGTTGATCGCCGCCGTCGCGCCCTCTTCCAGGCGCAAGGGGACGCAGAGCACCGCCAAGTGCCCGCGCTCTGCGATCGTGGAACAGTATTCAGGCCACCGGGAGTCCGTCGACGTATCCCGGACGAGCACGGACTTCCCGGTTCTCATCGCCTCGAGGCATGGCCCGTCTCCATAGGCTTGCTGCACTTCGTCAATGAGGCGCGCTTCGTGGCTGCTCCCCGCGACCGTCATCGATCGGCGGCGCCGGCTCAACGTGACCCCGCACAGGACGTCCTGGCCGCGCGCAGCGGACACCGACGAGGCCGTGAACACCGCAAGGTCTTCGAGGAAGCCGCTGACGTCTTCACTGTCGATGACCAAATCCTGGAGTTGTCCCACTACCGAGGCATTCAGGCCCATTTCGTCCATGGCTCAGTCTAGGAGCAGCAGGGCGGCAATGGCAGAAAAAGGCGCACGATGCAGCGTCCACCAACTGGACAAACGTTCCGCCGGTCTTGCGCGCCGGGGTACAGAGTGCACAATTCTTCTACAGTCCGTGCAGAACTCCGGACAAGGGCCGAGCCTTCGGCCTGTTTTCGCTCAAGCAGCCGGGCGCCATGTCACTCAATGTGAAGGTGCTGCCTGATGAGCAAATGCCTGTTACCGGCGCGGAGCTAGTCGATGTCGACCGTCTCCGAATCCGCCGTCCCCCACGAACCACATCAGCCTGGGGCTACCCCCCTTTGGTGTGCCCGTTGCGGAACGGACAGGCACCTGATCATCGAGTCCATCCAGGCCCGGTCTCCAAGGTCTTCCCAGCAGCTTGCCGTGTTCTACACGTGCACTTCCTGCGGGTTTTCCTACAGCCACGCGGCCACCGTCCAGCAGGCGGGGGCCATCCTGAATCGTCGGGGGATTCAGGATGGCCTCCTGGAGTTCGGAAGCCACTATTTCCATTGCAGCGAACCACTCCGTGAGGTGAAAACCGCGCTGCGAAGCTTCAGGGCACCGCCGACGGGCGTGCCCCGATCGCGCAGCTCTCCCCGGAAGCCCGGCTCCACACCAAGGTCTTGAGATGCAGTTGCGGGTTCGAGCTGGAAATACCTGCTTAGCCAACAATGTGCAGCATTACCCGAAGGAAACACCATGAAGCTTGAAAGTACACAGCAGCGCCGGCCCGAAGACGACTCCCCGCAAGATTCCGATGGACTGGACCAAAAGAGGAACAAGAACCGGCACGAACCGGATTCCCCTACCCAGTCCCGCTTGCCCGATCCCCCAGACCCGGACAACCTCCCCATCGACTACCCGGGCCTAGGGGAGATCGAGTGGCCATAGGGCGGCCTCCGGTCCGGCGTTAGCACCCAAACCACACCTCAACAAACCCAAACCAAAGCAAAGATCTTTGTTTATGTTGTTTTCTGTTGACAGACCAACATGAACAAAGATAGAGTCAAGCAATTCCACATCATGTGATGACTGTCACTGGTGTACTTACAGCTTGTACGCAATGGAGGGTATGTGTTCGCCGAGGAGCGCCAACAGCTGATCTCCGAGCTCGTCGCCGAGCGTGGGCGGGTCAGCGTCACGGACCTTGCAGACCGATTCAGCATCACCACAGAGACGGTCCGCCGTGACCTCGCTGCCCTCGAATCCGCCGGCAACCTTCGCCGCGTCCACGGCGGGGCCGTCCCGTCGGACCGCCTCAGCACCCGCGAGGAAAGCGTGGTTGAGCGGGCCATCCAGCGCCAGCCGGAAAAGGTCCGCATCGCCGAGGCCGCCTTGCCCTCATCCCCGAGAACGGAGCCGGCAGCATCCTGATCGATGCCGGCTCCACCACGGAAGCACTCGCCCGTTTACTCGACCAGCGGACCGCCCAGCGCACGGCGTCCCTCAACGGGAACGCCCCGCGTGAAGAACTGGTGGTTATCACCCACGCCATCCCCATTGCCGGACGGCTTTCCGGCAACCCGCACATCGCACTCCAGATCCTGGGCGGCCGCGTCCGCGGTCTCACCCAGGCCGCCGTCGGCCAGTCCACGGTCGAGGCCGCTTCCCGGCTCCGCCCGGACATCGCTTTCGTCGGCGCCAACGGTATCCACGCCACGTTCGGGCTCAGCACCCCTGACCCCGAAGAAGCCGCCGTCAAGGCCGCCTTCGTCACGTCCGCACGGCGCGTCGTCGTCCTCGCGGACTCCTCCAAACTGGACGCGGAAACCCTCGTCCAGTTCGCCGCCCTAAAAGATGTGGACACCGTGATTACTGACCACGAACCCTCTGAAGAGCTCTCTGCCGCTTTGGCTGAGGCCGGCGTCGACGTGGTGATCGCATGATCGTCACCCTGACCGCCAACCCGAGCTTGGACCGCACCGTGGAGCTCCCGGCCCCCTTGGCCCGCGGCGAGGTTCAACGCGCCGTCGCCGTCCACCAGCACTCCGGCGGCAAGGGCGTCAATGTCTCCCGGGCGCTTGTCGCCTCGGCCTGGACACCGTTGCTGTCTTGCCGGGCGGGGATTCCGATCCTGTCCTCGCCGGACTGCTCGACGACGGCGTCCCCTACGCGGCGCTTCCCATCAGCGCGCCGCTGCGGAGCAATGTGACGCTCACCGAACCGGACGGCGTCACCACCAAGATCAACGAACCCGGCCCGGAGTTGAGCCTGGACGAGCAGGAAGCCCTGATCGGGCTGCTGCTGGACCGCTCCCGTGGCGCCAGCTGGGTGGTACTCGCCGGATCCCTCCCACCAGGAGTTCCGGCGGATTTCTACGCCACGGTCGCCCGCCGGCTCCGTTCAACGCACGACGGCGACGCCCCGCTTATCGCAATCGATTCCTCCGGCGCCCCGCTGGCAGCCGCCATCAGCGGCGATTCCAACGGCATCAGCGGCAAGCCCGATCTCCTGAAGCCCAACGCGGAAGAACTGGCCGAACTGGCCGCCGCAGCAGGCCTCACAGACGTCCACACGGCTGACGAACTGGAAGCGGACCCGGGCCTTGCCGCCAGGGCCGCTGCCGCCGTCGTCGCCAGCGGTGTGGGTGCAGTACTCGCAACACTCGGTTCCAAGGGCGCCGTCCTGGTAACCGCCGACGGCGCGTGGTTCGCCACGCATCCGCCGATCCAAGCCGTCAGCACAGTTGGTGCCGGCGATTCATCCCTTGCTGGCTATCTGCTGGCCGCCACCAACGGCGGAACCTCGCAGGACTGCCTCCGTCAGGCTGTGGCACATGGTGCCGCCGCTGCTTCGCTGCCGGGCTCCACTGTCCCGGCGGTCCACCAAACAACTCCCGACGCCGTTACCATCACGGCCCTTCAGAAGGACTAACAGTGACCCAGCTCATCACCCCCCAACTGGTCGCCCTCGACCAGAACCTCGGCGATTCCCCGCCGATGTCATCCGCTTCCTGGCAGGCAAAGTTGCCGCAGCCGGGCGCGCCTCCGAGGTTGAAGGGCTCTTCGCGGACGCCTTCGCCCGCGAGCAAAAGACTGCCACGGGCGTACCCGGCGGCATCGCCATCCCGCACTGCCGCTCAATCGCAGTAACCGAGCCGGCCCTTGCGATGGCCCGCCTCTCGAACAAGGTGGACTTCGGTGCCAAGGATGGCCCCGCGGACATCATCTTCTTCATCGCTGCTCCGGAAGGAGCGGACCAGGAGCACCTGAAGTTGCTCTCCAAGCTGGCCCGTTCCCTCATCAAGAAGGACTTCACTGCGGCCCTGCGTGCGGCTGCCACCGAGCAGGACATCGTCGATCTGGTTGACGGCGCACTGGCAGACAAGCCGGCTGCCCATGCGGCAGGGTCGGCGGCACCGGCCACCGAGGCCGCCCGGCTTCGGCGAGTGCCGCTTCTGCCGCGGCCCCGAAGCGCATCGTCGCCGTCACGGCCTGCCCCACTGGCATCGCCCACACCTACATGGCAGCCGATTCCCTCGTGGCCGCTGCCAAGGAAGCGGGCGTCGACCTGCAGGTTGAAACCCAAGGCTCGGGCGGATTCACCGCGTTGGACCCGGCTGTGATTGCCGCCGCCGACGCCGTGATCTTCGCGGTCGACGTCGATGTCCGCGGCAAGGAACGCTTCGCGGGCAAGCCCGTCATCAACGCTCCCGTGAAGCGCGGCATTGACGAGCCGGCCAAGATGGTGCAAGAAGCCCTCGCCGCCGCATCCGACCCACATGCACACCGCGTCCCGCATTTCGGTGCCGAAGAGAGCGCCGAACAGGCATCCGCAGCTGCAAGCGAGCACCTCGGCACCAAGGTCAAGAAAGTCCTGCTGACCGGCGTCAGCTACATGATCCCGTTTGTCGCCGGTGGCGGCCTGCTGATAGCCCTCGGCTTCCTGTTGGGCAGCTACGAAATCGCCGGAGTTGCGGACAAGATCCTTGCCGCGAACACCCTCGTCAACCTGCCCACCGATTACCCGGTCCATGCATGGGGTCCGTTCGGCGCCTACCTCGGAGCCGTGCTGTTCAAGATCGGCGCGTTGTCCCTCGGCTTCCTCGTCCCTGCCCTGGCTGGCTACATCGCCTACGGCATCGCGGACCGGCCTGGTATCGCCCCGGGCTTCGTCTCCGGTGCTGTCGCCGGCTACATGGGCGCCGGCTTCCTCGGTGGCCTGGTAGGTGGCCTGCTCGCTGGCCTCACGGCACACTGGATCGGCACGTTCTCCGTTCCACGCTGGTTGCGCGGCCTCATGCCCGTGGTCATCATCCCGCTCGTCGCCTCGATCGTCGCTTCGGGCGCCATGTTCCTCTTCCTCGGCGGCCCGATCGCGGCCATCTCCAAGGGCCTCAGCACCTGGCTTTCCGGGATGACCGGTACTTCGGCGATCGTGCTTGGCATCATCCTTGGCCTCATGATGTGCTTCGACCTGGGCGGTCCGGTCAACAAGGTTGCCTACTCCTTCGCCGTAGCCGGCCTCGGCGCCGGCAGCCTCGCCAACCCGGCCCCGCTCCAGATCATGGCTGCCGTCATGGCCGCCGGGATGGTGCCGCCGCTCGCCATGGCATTGGCAACCGTGCTCAACAAGAAGGGCTTCAGCCTCGCCGAGCGCGAGAATGGCAAGGCCGCCTGGCTGCTGGGTGCTTCCTTCATCTCTGAAGGCGCCATCCCGTTCGCCGCTGCCGACCCGCTCCGCGTGATCCCCGCAAGCATGGTGGGTGGCGCCGTGACCGGTGCGCTGAGCATGGCCTTCGGAGTTACCTCCCAGGCACCCCACGGTGGCATCTTCGTCTTCTTCGCTATCGGCAACGTGTTCATGTTCATCGCATCGATCGCAGTCGGCGTAGTCGTCACCGCCCTGGTCCTGCTCGCGCTCAAGCGTTGGGCGGTCCGGAAGCCGGTCGAGGCAGAGCAGGCTCCTGTTCCCGTCGCGGCCTGAACAACCGCTAATAAGCAAGTAGAGGACTATTCCATGCAGACCTTTTCAGGTGTAGGCGTTGCCCCGGGGCGTGTTCTGGGGCCGGTGCGGCAGATGCCGAAGCCGGTGCAAGAGCCCCGTGAGAACGTCAATATTCCTGCGGACGTTACCGTCGAATCGCAGGGCCAGCGCATCAAGGATGCCGCCAAGGCCGTGCAGGCGGAACTCCGTGCCCGGGCCGCGACGGCGTCCAGCGAAGGCAAAGAGGTCCTGGAAGCAACAGCCCTGATGGCCGCCGATCCCATGCTGGTGAAATCGGCCATCAGGCTCCTCTCCCCCGAGGCTCCGGGCGGCGCACGCACCGCCGAACGGGCCATCTGGGAGGCCGCTGCAACGGTTGCAGACTCGTTGAAGGCCCTTGGCGGCTACATGGCAGAGCGCGTGGCCGATGTCCTGGACGTCCGCGCCCGCATCGTCTCTGAACTGCGCGGTTTGCCCGCGCCGGGAATCCCGGCGTCGGACGTTCCGTTCATCCTGGCCGCCGAGGACCTAGCCCCGGCAGACACCGCCACCTTGGACCCGCCAAGGTGATCGCCCTGATCACCTCGAGCGGCGGCCCGCAGTCCCACACCGCCATCCTGGCCCGCGCCCTCGGCCTGCCCGCGATCGTCGCCGCCCCTGGTGTCGACGAGATCGGGGACGGCACGGAGGTCTACCTCGACGGTGCTGCCGGCACCATCACGGTTGACCCTGGTGAGGAACTCCGCCTTGCGGCCAAGGCTTGGGCCACCCAGGCGTCCACCGTTGCCGCGTTCAGCGGGAGCAACGTCATGGCCGACGGGTTCCGGGTTCCGCTGCTCGCCAACGTCGGTACGGGTGCCGACGCCGTCAAGGCCGCCGACGCCGGTGCCGAGGGCGTCGGTCTGCTGCGCACCGAATTCTGTTTCCTGGATCGCGACGACGAACCACCGTCGAGGAGCAGATCGCCGCCTACGGCGCCGTCTTCGCTGCTTTCCCGGGCAAGAAAGTAGTGGTCCGAACCCTCGACGCAGGGGCAGACAAGCCCCTGCCGTTCCTTACCAACGCGGACGAGCCCAACCCTGCGCTGGGTGTCCGCGGGTACCGCACCGACCTCACGTCCCCGGCGTCCTCGAACGCCAACTGGCGGCAATCGCGGCAGCAGAGGCCGCCAACCAGGCCGAAGTGTGGGTCATGGCTCCCATGATCTCCACGGCCGAGGAAGCAGCGCATTTCGCTGCACTCTGCTCCGCCGCCGGATTGAAAACCCCGGGCGTCATGGTCGAAGTCCCGTCGGCTGCCTTGACCGCAGCCTCCGTGCTGCGCGAAGTCAGCTTCGCCTCGCTCGGAACCAACGACCTTACCCAGTACGCCATGGCCGCGGACCGCCAACTCGGCCCTCTCGCCACTCTCAACGACCCCTGGCAGCCGGCCGTGCTTCAGCTCGTGAAGTTGACCGCCGACGGCGCCGCTGCCGCCAGCTCGGGCGGCAACCTCCGGCCGGTGGGAGTATGCGGCGAGGCAGCCGCGGACCCCGCCCTCGCCGTCGTACTCGTTGGACTGGGCGTCGCGACGCTTTCCATGAGCGCCCGCGCCCTGGCTGCCGTTTCCGCTGTCCTGGCAACCGTCACCGTGGCGCAGGCCCAACAGCTCGCGACGACGGCGCTGTCCGCCCCGAGTGCATCCGCCGCGCGCCAAGCCGTTCGCGCCCAGCTGCCTATCCTGGACGAGTTGGGTCTCTAGACTTTCCCCAAGCCCACAATCGAAGGAGCAACAATGTCCGAACGTACCGCCACCATCGCCAGCCGCGTCGGCCTGCACGCACGCCCGGCAGCCATCTTCGCCGAAGCCGCCGGCGAGCTGGACATCGAGGTCACCATCGCCCGCGAAGGCGAGCCCGCCGACGACGCCATGGATGCCGCGAGCATCCTCTCCCTGATGAGCCTCGGAGCTTCATTCGGCGACGTCGTTGTCCTGCGTGCCGAAGGTGCCGGGCCGACGAAGCCCTGGACCGCCTCGTGAAGATCCTCGAAACGGACCACGACGCCGAGTAACCCCCCTGAGCATGCTCTCCCTTGGCACTCGGGGATGGACATATTCCTCATCTGTCCATCGCTCGTAGCCAACGGGGAGCATGCTCTTTTGTTTTTCAGGGCAAATTATTCAAGGCAGTGACCCCAAGTAGGCCGCGATATCCGACTCGCTGGCCTTGAGCTGTTCGAGATCACCCGCCAGGAAACCCTCCACGATCCGAGGATCGACGTAGGCTGCCCTCGCCACCGTTGGCGTGTTGCCGAGAAGTTCGGCGGTTTGCTTGATTGCTTCGAGGACTCGTTTGCGGGCAGGCACTTTTGAAGCCGGGCCTGCGAGCGCCATTCCGGCCGCTGCAGTGCCTTTCCACGTGCGGAAGTCCTTGGCCGTGTAGTCGCCGCCGGTGATGTGGCGAAGGTACTCGTTGACCATCGCGGCATTCAGGGAGACGCTTCCCTCACCATTCTGGAAGACCAGTAGGGGCTCCTTGCCTGGCCTGCCTGCCAAGGGTCCGAGGAATCGGGCGAGCACCGGGTCCTCGATGGTGGAATCCCAGGTTTGGCCGCTTTTCCCCGGGAAATGCAGGGAGACCGTTTCCCCGTTGACCTTCACGTGTCTGCACCTCAGCGTGGTGAGCCCGTATGAGCCGTTGCGGCGCGCGTAGCCATCGGAACCAACGCGCAAGGCACCGAGATCCATGAGCCGTACGGCCGCGGCCAACGTTTTAGTCTTCTCGGAAGGTGACTCCCGCAGATGCCTGGAGACCAGGCGGCGCGCCTGCGGCAGGATGGACCCAAGCCGCGCGGCCGGGCGAACTTTTCAGTATCCTGGCGGGCACGCCACTCCGGATGGTAGATGTATTGGCTACGTCCGGCGTCGTCCACTCCCATTGCCTGGATATGTCCGTTCTCGAACGGACATATCCAGACATCGGCCCATGCAGGAGGTATCGCCATCGCGTCGAGGCGTTTGCGCTCCCCGCCCGAAATAAGCGATCCGTCCGGGTGGTAGTAGCTGAATCCGCGGCCGGACCTTCGCCGGGAAATGCCCGGAGTGCCCGGTTTACTGCGGCGGAGCCGTGGCATGCACTGACGCCGTTCGCCGGGTTCCTAGGCTTCCTGTGGATCTGCCACGGACGCACTGGCCGACATGATCTCGGCACTGATCATCCAAGCGAGCTGCTCCAAACGGGCAATGAACGCGTGGAGCAGGTCCGCCGTCGTGGGGTCTTCTTCGTCTACTGCGTCGTGGACATCACGCATGGTCTGGACCGTCCGCTCCAGGCGATCGGTGATCAGCTTCACGGCGTCCTTGGTTTTGGTCAATCCAGCGGGGAATTGCTCCAGCCTTGTTGAGGCGGCGATGGTGGTGCTCCGGCCATCGGGAAGGGCATGGAGCGCCCGCATCCTTTCGGCGGTTTCGTCGGCGAACTCCCGGGCGGCTGCGACGAGTTCGTCGAGCTGCAGGTGCAAGTCCCGGAAATTGGGGCCAACAATGTTCCAATGGGCCTGTTTTCCTTGGAGCTGGAGTTCAATGAGATCCGTCAGGACCAACTGGAGGTTATCTGCCAGGGTTTGCGATGCTTTCACGTTTTCTCCTCCTAAACGACCGTCCGATGCGAGCGCAGGAAACCTGCGCTCGACCTTCCGTTTAGCCTACGACGATATCCAAAAATCTTTGTAAGCGTACTTAGTACTTGATTTGATAAGGGTGCTTAGTAGTACCATGGAGGAAGTCGATGCCGGTTCTTACCGGACGAAAACCCTGAAAATCCGGGGCGGTATCACTACAGCAAGACCTTGCACGGGGCCTTCGGGCCTGGCGGGGAACAACGGTTCGCAAGCGAACTGACAACCGAATACATCGCAAGGGACCCGGGCGCTTGCCAGCGGTCCCGCTGAAGTAAGGAATGTGTCATTGTGAACACTCTTCTGATCATTGCAGGCGTTGTGGCAATCGTTCTTCTGCTCGTCGGCGGCTTCTCGCAGGCCGTGAGCTGGCTCCTTTGGGTCGGCGTGGTCCTCCTGATTGTCGCGGCCATCGGCTGGCTCCTTAGCTTCATGTCCGGCCGCAGGTCACACGGAGTTTGACCGGCAACTGCAGTGAGGACGCCTGGCCCTGTCGGCCAGGCCCCACACCGTTTGGCGAATCGAAGAAAGTCCCTTTACCAGCAAAGGAGTACGTCCATGGGTGCAGATGACAAGATCCAGAACGCCGGAGAAAAGCTTGCAGGCAAATCCAAGGAAGCGGCTGGAAAGCTGACGGGTAACGAGAGACTCGAAGCCGAAGGCAAGATGGATCAGAGCAAGAGCGACCTGAAATCGGCCGGTGAAAAGGTCAAGGACGCTTTCAAGAAGGATTAAATCCGCTCGAAGTGCGGCTTCCGCCTCGCGCGGGAGCCGCACTTCCTGGTTCAAGGAGTTAAGTCGATGCCGACTATCTCTGACCCGCTTGTTCCCAACGGCGCGCCCCTCCCCAAAGGGGAACGAATCTGGTGCGGCCATTGCGGCACCGCCGAGTACGTGATTCTCGATTCCATCGAGCCCCTGAAGCCACCGTCGGCAGAGTTCGTGGATGTCGCCTACACCTGCGTGGAATGCGATATGTTCTACGCCCATGCCGCGACATTCCAGGACGTCGCAGCCATCCTGAACCAGCGAGGCACGGTGTCAGGTGTGCTGCAATTCGGCGGCGAATACATCCACTGCGGCGAACCCATGAAGATCTCAGGAACCGGATTCCACAGCGTGTATGCACCGGTGTCCACCGAAGACCCCGCCGTCGACCTTCTCGACGTGTACCTGGCCACAAAGGTGTTGCAGTGCCGCTGCGGGTTCCGGATGGAGCTTCCGTCCTAGCCCGGATCTTGACCAAAGGAGGATCGCATGCCAAACAAGAAGAATCCCAGCCTCAAGTCCGGAACTCTACGAAAGCCTCCGTGAGGATGGCGCCTCGAAGGAAAAGGCCGCGAGGATCTCGAATGCCGCTGCCAAGGAGGGCCGCAAGGAAATCGGCCGACGCGGCGGCACCTCGGGCGACTATGAAGACTGGACTGTGCCCCAATTGAAGTCCCGGGCGAAGGAACTGGGGCTCACAGGGTACTCAAGCAAGAAGAAATCCGAGCTGATCTCTGCGTTGCGAAACCACTAGGCCATTCATGGGACATGTGCCTTGCTCCGGCGCAGGCCACTTGGAGCATGCCCAGCTTTCACGAAGCGCACGACGGCGGCGCGTCAGGCTTTCTTGACCCTCGCCCTCGGCTTGCTGGCCGCCTTGGCTGTGGCGCCGTCGTCGGACCCTTCAGCGGAGGACTCGTCGGACGAGCCGGCAGACGCTTTGCCGCGCTTCTTGTCGAGACTCCGTTTGAGGGCTTCCATGAGGTCGATGACCTCGCCACCTTCCCCTTCGCTGGCTGCCACACCGAACGTCTCCTCGGTGTCGATGGAGTCGCCCTTTTCGAGTTTGGCCGCGATGAGTTGGCGCAATTGAACTTGGTAGTTGTCGGTGTATTGCTCGGGCTCGAAGTCGCGCGCCATGGAATCCACCAGGGCCGAGGACATCTCAAGTTCCTTGTCCGAGATCTTGACGTCGGTTTCCAGCGAAGGGAAGTTTGCTTCGCGGACTTCGTCGTCCCAGAGCAGGGATTGCAGCATCAGCACATCGCCCCGTACCCGCAGTGCGCCCAGCCTGGTCTTCTGCCGGAGGGCGTACTGCACAATGGCCACGCGTTCGGTGTCCTGCAAAGTGCGCAGAAGAAGCATGTAGGCCTTGGGCGACTTGGAATCCGGCTCGAGATAATAGGGCCGCTCGTACATGATGGGGTCCAACTGCTCAGCTGGAACGAACTCCACAACCTCGATTTCGCGGCTGCTCTCCGCAGGCAGCGACTTCAAATCGGCCGCCGACAGCACCACGGTGCGGCCTTCCTCTTCGTAGGCCTTGTCGATATCCTCGTAATCCACAACAGAGGCGCAGATTTCGCACTTCCGCTGGTAACGGATTCGGCCCCGTCCTTGTTGTGGACCTGGTGGAGACTGACATCGTGGTCCTCGGTGGCGCTGTAGAGCTTGACGGGTACGTTGACCAGCCCGAACGCGATAGAACCCTTCCATATGGCCCTCATGCACTAAGTGAACATCACAACACGGCGGAGGTGAAGAGGTGGCAACCAGCCAGAAGGAACGCGTCAACGTTGAAGGCCATGAACTGACGCTCACCAACCTGGGCAAAATCATCTACCCGGAGACTGGCACCACCAAGGCCGAAGTGCTCGAATACTATGCCGCCGTTGCCCCGTTCCTGATCCCGGCTGCCGCCAACCGGCCCGCCACACGGAAGCGCTGGGTCCACGGAGTAGGGACCACGTCGGATCCCGGGCCTATGTTCTTCCAGAAGAACCTGGACGACTCCACGCCGTCATGGGTTCCCCGGGTCACCATCCAGCACAGGGAACACAGCAACGTTTATCCGCTCGTCAACAACCTCGCCACGCTCACGTGGCTGGCCCAGATTGCAGCCTTGGAAATCCACGTGCCGCAATGGCAAGTGGACGCCGACGGGACCATGCTGCCGCCGGACCGCCTTGTCCTGGACCTCGACCCCGGTCCCGGCACCGGCCTTTCCGAATGCGTCGAAGTCGCCAAGTTGGCTCGCAGCATCCTGCAGGACATCGGCCTCGATCCGGTTCCTGTGACGAGCGGCAGCAAAGGGATCCATCTCTACGCCGGACTGGATGGCACCCGCAAATGGGAGCAGGTCTCCGCGTTCGCGCACGAATTGGCGCGCTCGCTTGAGGCCGACCATCCGGACCTCGTGGTCAGCGACATGAAGAAAACCCTGCGCAACGGCAAGGTGCTGGTGGATTGGAGCCAGAACAGCGGGAACAAGACCACCATCGTGCCGTACTCCCTCCGCGGTCGGGCCCACCCCATGGTCGCCGCCCGAGGACGTGGCGCGAACTCGCCTCCCCCAAGCTCGAGCATCTGGACTTCACGGCCGTCATGGAGCGCGTCAAAGAGGGAAAGGACCCCTTCGCCGCGGTGGCGGGCGGGCACGCCACTTCGCACTCGAACGGGGGTTCCAGAACCAAGAACGACGACGGCGGCCCGCCCCACTCGCACCGCGCGGGCACCGGCGCGGCCGGCGTCAGCACCGCCGTCGGGGGCGCGGCCTTGAACCCTCGGCTGGCCAGCTACGTGGACAAGCGCGATCCGCAGCGGACCCCCGAACCGTTTCCCGCCGTCGAGCACCAAGCCGGTTCGCGCCCCCTCCAGTCCGACGCGGAACCCAATCCGCCCGGCGGAATTTTCGTCATCCAGGAGCACCATGCCCGCCGTTTCCACCTGGATTTCCGGCTGGAGCACAACGGCGTCCTGGCGTCGTGGCCTTGCCGCGGGGCGTGCCCGACACTCCGGACAAGAACCACCTCGCGGTGCGCACGGAGGACCACCCGATGGAGTATGCGCAATTCGCGGGCATCATTCCGAAGGGCGAATACGGTGCCGGGACGGTCAGCATCTGGGACAGCGGCGAGTTCGAGTGCGAAAAATGGCGCGACGGCAAGGAAGTCATCGCTACCCTCACCGGAAAGCCCGGCGGCGGATTGCACGGGACCCGCCGCTTCGCGCTCATCCACACCGGGGAGTCGCCGTCGCAATGGCTGATCCACCTGATGAAGGACAAACCGGGCCATCGGACGGTGCTGTTGCCTGACTCCCGGCCCCAACCGATCGGGACCCCCAGCTACGCGCCCATGCTCGCAACCTCCGGGACAACCGCCGATGTCTCCTCCGGCGACTGGCTGTTTGAGCTCAAGTGGGACGGTTTCCGGGCGATCGTTTCAGGCTCGGGCGGCAAGATCAGGTTGACCAGCCGCTCGGGGATCGACATGACACCCACCTACCCCGAACTGGCGGATCCGCGCTATTGGCCTGACCACGACTTCGTGGCAGATGGCGAAATCGTCGCACTCAGCAAGAACGGCCGGCCCAGCTTCGAGCTGCTCCAGAAGCGGATGAACCTCTTCAAACCCGGCGACGTCGAACGTGCCCGGGCCGCGGTCCCCGTGCAGCTCATGGTGTTCGATCTCCTGTACGACGCCGGGTCCCAAGGCGGTGCCGACCTCACCTCCCTGCCGCTCAGCGAGCGCCGGGAAAAGCTAGCGGAGTTCCGCGCCAAGCTGCCGGCCCAGGGCTCCCCTATCCATGTGTCCGAGATCCTGGAACATGACCTTGACGACATCCTGGCCACTGCCGGCGAGCTTGGCTTGGAGGGCGTCATGGCCAAGCGCGCGGATAGCCGGTACCAGCCGGGCGGCGCAGCAGGTCCTGGATCAAGCTCAAGTTGGAACGCACGCAGGAAGTGGTGGTGGGTGGCTGGCGGCCCGGCTCCGGGGCGAGGCTGGGACCATTGGCGCGTTGCTGGTGGGGATTCCCGACGGCGACAAGCTGCGCTACGCGGGCCGGGTGGGCACAGGGTTCAAGGACTGGCAACTGCGCGACATCCTGAAGCGCCTGCAAGGTCTCGATCGCCCGGACTCTCCGTTCCACGACATCCCGGCCGAGGACGCCGCCACGGCGCACTGGGTTTCGCCCGAGCTCGTGGGAGAGGTGACGTTCGGCGATTGGACCGGCGCCGAGAGAATGCGCCATCCCGTCTGGCGCGGCTGGCGCCCCGACAAGTCTCCCGACGACGTCGAGCGCGCATAACCCAGGCCCGCACGCTTACGCCTCCCGCACGTAACTCAGCCCAACTAACTGGCAGCAGATGTCGTTATGAGGGCTCAGAACGACATTAAGTGCGAGTCAGTTGGGCTGAGGAGGGTGGGTTCCTAAGAGGAGTGCGGCATCTGCGGACGGCTGGTGCGGTGGACCGCGGTGACTGCCGCCTGCTGGCCTACGCGGCCGTGGCTTGCGCCGCGGTCCTTGGGGTGCTTGGCCTTGCCGCTGACGTCCGGCCAGGCCGGTCCTTGGGTCGAGCCGAGGGCCATGGCCACCGTTGCCGGGGCTGGCATGGGCGCTTTATCCATGGACTCGACCAAGTGGCTGGCCACCTCGGAGTTGATTTGTTGCTCAACGTGCTTCGCAGCCATTGTTCTTCCTTTCTGCATTGAAACGAAGGGATTTTCCATACTAGGTGGGAGCGGTCCGCTTGTCTGCAGGATCTACCAGCGGACTTTCTTCTCGGACTTGGCCAGCTTGCCACTCGCCTGAGTGGGTTTGTGTCCTTTTCCGGTGCTTTGCCAGCCGTTCCCTGCCCCGCCACGGGACTTGCTGGCTAGCATCTCCTTCTGGGCGTCAGTCAGTTTCGATCTGACACCGGCAGCCGGGGCGACGGTTTCCTGCGCTTCTGGTTCCTGCCCGGCGTCGGTTTCGGGTGTGTTCGGTGTCATGCAGCGGACTCCTTAAAGCTCTTGATGTGCCGGAGGAGGTATCGGGACGCGACGTCCGCTGCGAGACCCTGGGTCTAGTGAAAGCAACAGGAACGGCGCGGAGGCGAAGCCTCAACAGGCATGGATTTTTGTCGGTTCAAACTCAGCGGTGACCCGCTGGCCTATTCAAAAATCAGTGTTCCCATGCACCCACCCTAGACACTCCGGGCTGTGTTTGTGAACCCCGGCTTTCGTCGAAGCCGTTTCAGGCGTAGTTCCGCCTCCACCCTCGGCTAGCATGGCCCGGAGAGCACCCCTCGGTACCCCGAAAGGCTCTCCTATGTCAGCACCCACGTTCCAGCCGTCCCATTCCGCCGTCACGGCACGGCTCCGTTCTGCCGGTTGCGTCTTCGCCGAAGAAGAGGCCCGGCTCCTGATCGCCGCGGCGCACGCTCCCGAGGAGCTTGACCGCCTGGTAGAACAACGCGTCTCGGGTTTACCCTTGAATACCTCCTGGGCTGGGCAGAGTTCTGCGGCCAACACATCGCCGTGGACCCTGGCGTCTTCGTCCCCCGGCGCCGCACGGAGTACCTCGTCCAGGCGGCGGCCCGCCTCGCCCGGCCGGGCGCCGTCGTCGTCGATCTTTGCTGTGGTTCGGGTGCCGTCGGCGCCGCTTTGCTTGCCGCGGCGGGCGGCATCGAGCTTCACGCGGCCGACGTCGACCCTCTGCGGTCTGCTGCGCCCGCCGTAACCTCGGCCCGGTGGGCGGCCAGGTGCACGAAGGCGATCTCTATTCGGCGCTGCCGGATGCTCTTCGCGGCCGGGTTGACGTCCTAGTGGCCAACGCTCCCTACGTCCCCACGGACTCGATCGGGATGATGCCGCCAGAGGCCCGACTGCATGAACCGCGGGTGGCGCTCGACGGCGGCTCGGATGGTTTGGATGTGCAGCGCAGGATCGCTGGGGAGGCTCCGTTGTGGCTGGCTCCCGGTGGTCGGCTGCTGATCGAAACGAGCGTCCGGCAGGCCGCGACGACGGCGGCCCTGTTCGAGGACGCCGGGCTGTCCGCTCGGGTGGTCCATTCTGGAGAATTCGATGCCACGGTGGTGTTGGGAAAACAACGGGCAATCCACCGGAAATGATCAGCAAACTGTGCGTTCCGGGGCCCTGAATCAAACAATTTGGTAACGCACCTCCGGAGCACGCCAAAATCCGCGTGATTCCGGGGCTGCAGGGGGTCCGTGGATGTCAGACATTTGTGCCCGAAAGGGCCGGAATGGCCCGAAATTCGGAGCCCAACTCTAAGATTGGGCGAATCTCGCGTAAAATTGAAACCCTGCCCAGAGCGGAGCAGCTGTATGTCGCAAGCAAATGATCTCCCTAGGAGAAACACAAATGCCCACAGACCGAAGCATCACCGACTCTTCAGCAGGCGCTAGGAACGCCGCTGCAACGAGCAAGAACGCACCACGCGGTGCCTCAAAATTGAAACTTCCAACACGCCGTCGACTCAAAGTATCCGACGTCAACGTCGTTGACCAGCCCATGCTGAAAAAAGCACTCGGCGGCACGATCGTCGGCAACACGATGGAATGGTACGACGTCGGCGTGTTCGGCTACCTCATCACCACGATGGGGCCGGTCTTCCTGCCCGAGGCGGACAAGTCCGTGCAGACCCTGTTCCTGCTGGGAACATTCGCCGCAACCTTCGTGGCACGCCCCTCGGCGGCGTTGTCTTCGGGTGGTTGGGCGACAAGGTGGGCCGCCAGAAGGTGCTCGCCACAACACTCTTGCTGATGGCGGCAAGCACCTTCGCCGTCGGACTCCTGCCCGGTTACGCACAAATCGGTATCTGGGCAGCGGCACTGCTCGTCATCCTGAAGCTTGTCCAGGGTTTCTCCACCGGCGGCGAGTACGCCGGCGCCACCACGTTCGTGAGCGAGTACGCTCCGGACAAGCGCCGCGGTTTCTTCGCGAGCTTCTTGGACATGGGCTCCTACATCGGCTTCGCCCTTGGCGCGGCGCTCGTGTCCATCCTGCAGCTCACCATCGGCCAATCGGCCATGGAGGACTGGGGCTGGCGACTGCCCTTCCTCATTGCGGGTCCGCTCGGCGTCATCGCCGTGTACTTCCGTAGCAAGATCGAGGAATCACCCCAGTTCCAAGCCACTTTGGATGCCCAGGAAGCCCTCGCCGCGGACGCCGCAGCGGGCGACGCCGCGGTAGCCAAGGGTCCCATCGGCATCGTGAAGGCTTACTGGCGCCAGATCATCCTCGCCATGATCCTAGCCGCAGCCGCCAACACGGTGGGCTACATGCTGACTTCCTACATGCCCACGTACCTGACCGAGTCCAAGGGCTACGACCCCGTTCATGGCACGCTGCTGACCATCCCCGTTTTGGTCGTCATGTCAGTCTGCATCCCGTTGACGGGCAAGCTCTCCGACCGGATCGGCCGCCGCCCGTCCTGTGGATCGGGGCCGTCAGCACGGTCGTGTTCGCTGTTCCGGCCTTCCTGCTGATCGGCATCGGCGACATTTGGTCCACGCTTGCCGGCCTGGCCCTGATCGCCTTCCCGGTCACGTTCTATATAGCCAACCTCGCCTCCGCGCTTCCGGCGCTGTTCCCGACCTCGAGCCGTTACGGGGGAATGGGCATCGCCTACAACTTCTCCGTAGCGATCTTCGGCGGCACCACGCCATTCATTGTCGCCGCCTTGATCCAAGGCACCGGCAACGACATGATGCCCGCGTATTACCTCATGGGAACGTCCGTGGTTGGCGCAATCGCCATCTACTTCCTGCGCGAATCCGCACAGCGGCCACTTCCGGGCTCCATGCCAAGCGTGGACACGCAGGCCGAAGCCCGCGAGCTGGTTGCCACCCAGGACACCAACCCGTTGATCGACCTCGACGAAATGCCGTTCGACGACGGTCCCTCGTAGCGGCGGATCCGGACCGGGACCCCGTTCCGGCCTAGGCACACTGCCGGTCCAGACACAGGGCGGACGGGGGCTGCGGGCGGCCCGCGTCTGCACAACAAGGCTGGTTATTTGTGGCGGTCCCGCCACAAATAACCAGCCTTGCCGCCGTTTAAGCCTTGCGGTCGGCTTTCTGCTCCTGCATCCGCTTTGCCTGCGCCTGGATCTTCGGGCCGTAGCCGCCGTTCAGGGCTGTGTCCCTGATGTGGGTTGCCTTGGCCACCCGGTCGCCGTCGGCTGCGTCCTTCAGCGCTTTCAGGTCCGCTTGCAGCGCGGCTGGAAGCTTCGCGGCCACTTTCGGGCGCTTGTCCAGGATGAACGTGGCGATCTTCGCGGCGCGTTGGCCGTAGTTCGGTTTGCTGCTGTCACCGTTCACGAAGAACCGCAGGGCCGCCGCGAGCGGATGCCGCGCGAGCGCCGTCTTGGCCGCCGCTGCTGTTGCAGTCCCGGCCGTCGCGGTGGGCTGGGAGGTGGCTGCCGCCGTCGTGCTCGGGCTACTTGAGGTAGCAGCGTTGGCGGCGATCACGCCGCCGCCCAGCAGGAGGCCTGCTGCGAGGACGCTGACGACGGCGGTGCGCGCTTTGGTACGCTTGCGGCCCTCAACGGGAGTGCTGGAGCTCGGGATGGTGTTGTTCATGGTCCGTGTCCTTTGTTCCGGCCGGTGGTCGATCCGCCGGCGCTCTTCACCACACTCTGGTCCGGCCGCATGAATTGATTGTTCGGCCAATGTTCGAAGAATGTAAAACCGTCCCCGGCGGCCGACGAGGACGCTCCACAGGCTTGATCCTTGCTGTTGAATGGACGCATGGAAGACAGCCGCGGATTGGTGCTGATTGCCGAGGATGAACGGGCAATTGCCGATATCCAGCGCCTCTATCTGGGCCGCGCGGGTTTCGGTGTACACGTTGAGCGGGACGGGGTGTCCGCGTTGGCACAGATCAAGCGGCTCAAACCGGTCGCGGTGATTCTCGACGTCGGCCTGCCCGGTCTGGACGGGATCGAGCTTTGCAGGCAACTGCGGCAGGCAGAGGACTGGACGCCGGTACTGTTCGTCACGGCCCGGGATGAGGAGGTGGACCGCGTCCTTGGCCTGGAATTGGGCGCGGACGACTATCTCACCAAGCCGTTTTCGCCCTCCGAACTGGTGGCGCGGGTCAAGGCGGTCCTGCGCCGGACCGAAGGAACCCCACGTTCCAAACCGCTCGTGCTGGGCAGCGTCGAACTGGATCCGCTGAACCGGACCGCACGCGCGGGAACCGAGGAACTCACCCTGACGGCCACCGAATTCGACCTCCTCGCGTACCTCATGGCGCAGCCTGGCCGGGTCTTTTCCCGGGAGCAGCTCCTGTCCGCCGTGTGGGGGCAGGCCAGTTATGCCGCCGGGCGGACAGTGGATGTGCACATCGCGCAGCTCCGTGCCAAGCTCGGCGAGCACTCCCCCATCGCGACGAGCCGCGGCGTCGGCTATTCGGCCGCGCCTCCCCATTCGTCCGTGCTCCGTCCCGGCGCCGGAGGAGCCACGTGAGGCGCTGGTTCGGCACACTGGCCGGACGCACGACGGCGGTGATCGCCGCCGTCGCGACCGTCGCCGTCGTACTTGCCGGCCTTCTGGCGGCGCAACTGGTCAACGCCACGGCGGTTGACGAAGCCAAGAAGTACCTCGCGGTCGAGGCCGATTCCCTCAGCAAGCAGTCAAGCCTTGGGAGCCTGCAGGACCTGCGCACAGATCTGCTCACGCACGGCGCGAGGCTCGCGCAAATCAGCACCGACGGCCGCGTGACAGGCGGCGGGGCGAGGCTGGTGGATGCGAAGACCGTCGCGGAGGTATTGACCGGAAAGTCGGTCTCGACGTCGGTGAACGGTCCACAGAACACCGTGGTCCTCGAGGCCCGGCCCTTGGCGGCCGGCGGAGGCGTGGTGCTGGCGCAGCCCGTGTCCGAAATCCGCGCGGCCGCCGCTCCCCTCCTGAGCCGCATGCTGATTGCCCTCGCAGTCTGCCTGGTGTTCGCCATCGTCGCCGGTGGCCTGTTGGCGCAATGGTTGAGCCGGCCGTTGGTGCGTACGGCGCATTCGGCCCATCGTCTCGCAGCCGGAGAACGATCCGTGGCCGTAGCACCCGGCGGCCCGGCCGAAGTGGTGGAGGTGTCGCAGGCGCTGGCGGCCCTCGATGCCGCGCTCCGTACCAGCGAGGGCCGCCAACGCGAGTTCCTGCTCTCCATTTCGCACGAAATCCGGACACCACTTACCGCGCTGCGGGGCTACGCCGAAGCGCTTGCCGATGGCGTGGTCAGCGGAGACGACGTGAGCGGGGTCGGACGGACGCTCGTGGCCGAAACCAACCGCCTGGACCGTTTTGTCCGCGATCTCCTGGAATTGGCACGGCTTGAGTCCGATGATTTCCGCGTGGAACTCCAGCCTGTGGACGCATCCTTGATCCTGCGCGAGAGTTGGCAGGCCTGGCAAGCGGTGTGCGTCCAGAACGGAATTGCCGGTCGGCTCGAACTGCCTTCCGGGCCATTGCCGGTCCGCAGCGATGGCCAGCGCCTGCGCCAAGTGGTGGACGGCTTGCTGGAAAACGCGCTGCGCGTGACCCCTGAAAGCGCTCCCGTTGTGCTCGCCGCTTACCTTTCCGGCAACGGACTCACCGTTGAAGTGCGCGACGGCGGCCTGGCCTCACGGAGGCGGATGCCTCCGTCGCGTTCGAACGCGGTGCGCTCTTTGCCAGATACAGCGGAGAACGGCCGGTTGGAAGCGGACTCGGTTTGTCCATCGCGGCAAGGATCGTGCAGCGGATGGGCGGCCGCATCAGTGTGCGTGCGGCGCGTGAGGGCGGCGCGGCATTTGTCGTGGAGTTGCCCGGCATTCCCGCGGGCCCCCGTCAAACGTAGACTCTGCGCATGGCTGATGTTCCGGTGGGTTCGCTGCACCACGTAGAAATTTGGGTACCCCACATCAGCCGGGCGCAGGAAGAATGGGGCTGGCTGCTGGCCGAACTGGGCTACGAACAATTCCAGGAGTGGCCCGAGGGCTGCAGTTGGAAACTCGGAGGCACGTACATCGTGATCGAGCAGTCCACGGCCCTCACGGGAAGCACGCACCGCAGGACGGAGCCCGGGCTCAACCACCTCGCCTTCCATGCCGGCACCAGGGAGAACGTGGACCGGCTCCGGGAGCTCGGCGCGGACTCGGGCTGGTACGAGATGTTCGAGAGCAAATATCCCCACGCCGGCGGGCCCGGCCACTACGCCGCCTATCTGGTGAATACCGACGGCTACGAGGTGGAGCTGGTGGCCGGCTGATCAGCCGTCTGCGGCAGTGGGCTGAATTCGGAATCGTCTTGTTGATCTTTCCCGGAGTTACGGGCATCGGTGCGGAAGATCCAGTATTTGTAGAGGAAGAAATTCCAGGTCATTGTCGAAACCGTGGCCACTACTTTTCCACCCGCATAGGTGAGGGCGAGGCTATCGAAAAGATTGACGATGATGTCCGTTGCGAAGACGTTGAAAACGACTAGGAGGCCGTAGCGGAACATGCTGACGTGCTGCCGGTTATTGGACTGGAAAGTATATGAGCGCTGGACGAAATAGTTGAAGACGAGGCTCGCGAGGAAAGCAGCTGGCGTGGCAAACCACAGGTCAACTCCAAAGCCTTCGTGCAACAGAACCAGCAGGCCAAGATCAATGGCGAAGGAGAGCCCTCCCACGATCAAGAATTTCAAGAGGTGGCTACGGTGGACAAAGCCCACCATGCGCGTCACTTGAGCACGCGGGTCTAGCGCCACTGTTAGCACCCCAAAATCGTCAATGTCATATAAACTGCGGCTTCCGGCGGAGACAGCCTCGCCTCAGCGACCGCAAGGCTCGATCAATCATAACGGCTCCGGTTCCAGCGAAACGCCGCGCATCGAACCGCCAAACCGTGCCGATGGCCTGTTTCGAACGGCTTCAGGCGGTCTCGTCCAGCCGGGTTGTTGGCGACCGGGTGCGATAACGTATCAGGACGATGGTTACCAATTCTCCAGCCCTGCCAAGCGCAGCACGCAGGCCGGGCACACTGCCCACATTGCGGTTTACGTTCATTGCGTTCCCCATCATTGCCGTGCTTTCCATGATTTGGGTGTTCGCCTCACCCCTGATGTCAGTACCCGACGAGCCGGCCCACACCATCAAAGCCGCGGCAGTCGCCCGTGGTGAGCTCACGGGAAGCTCAACAGGCAAGCAGGGCGAGCAGACTATTGTCACGGTTCCGAGATACATTTCCACCATCAGCGCCCAAGGTTGCTTCGCTTTCAAAATCGCCATGACGCCTGCGTGCGCACCTCCACTCGACCCCGCAGCGCGGGACCTCGTGCAAGCCCAAACGAGCGCCGGCAATTACAACCCGATGTACTACGCGATGGTCGGCCTTCCCTCACGGTTCATGGCGGGCGAGCCCGCGATCTACCTGATGCGCCTGATCAGTGCCCTGATCTGCTCAGTGTTCCTTGCGGCCACCATCGGCGCTGCGGCGTCATTGCGCCGTCGCTTCTGGCCAGTGGCGAGCTGCCTGGTTTTCATCACGCCGATGGTGCTTTTTCTCAACGGCTCGATCAATCCCAACGCGCTTGAAGTGGTTACGACTTCTGCCTTGTTTCTCAACCTATGCGTCGTTCTCGAGAATTACCGGAATCTCAAGAACGTTCGGACGAGCATCGTTATTGTCGGGATTTCCGGAGCCGTTTTGGCCAATACCCGCGCTCTTTCGTTGCTCTGGCTGGCGGTGGCGGTAGTTTCAGCCGTGTTGATTTTCGGAATAAAGCCGATGGTCGCCGTCGTGAAGAACCGATTGGGCCTGGCCATGACCGCGCTCATCGGCCTTGGTTGCGCTGCCAGTCTCGCCTGGCTGGTCGCGGCAAATAGCCTGAGCAGCCTGACGGGTACCCCCAGTGATGTGACACCGGACCAGGCCTTCGTCACGATGCTGGACCGCTCATTCGACTATGCGTCCGGCTATATCGGAATCATGGGCTGGCTGGACACCGGCGCACCCGCCGCGGTCTACGCCTTCTGGCACTTTGCCTTTGCGGCCGTCATCATCGGCGGCCTCACCGCACGGCCTCTGCGGGCCCGGCCCGCAGTCTGGATCCTGCTTGTCGCTGTATTGATCCTGCCGCCCATCCTTCAGGCCCAGGTAATACAGCAAATTGGCTACATCTGGCAGGGCAGATACTTGCTGGCCCTGTTTGTCTTGCTTCTGCTCGCCTGCGGAGTGGCCATGCGCATGCGCCCGACACCACGGGGACCATGGGCGCGTTCCCTGTCTCCGTGGCTCTTTGCCGGAGCCGTTGGCGTACACGTTTACCTCTTTGTGTTTGTCCTCCGGCGGTACACGATAGGTCTCCAAACCCATACGAACTGGACGGAAATGTTCGATCCGCTGTGGCAGCCGCCCTTCACTTGGGAAGGGCTGACAACTGCATACCTCCTGGTACTTGTTGCGGGTGCAGTCATCTCACACAGGATCCTCTTTCCGCGCATCCCGCGTTTTCCCTGGAATGTTGAGCGCAGCGAAGCCGAACTCATCACTACCTAGCGCACGGACCCCCATCCGGGTCAGTCGAGGATGCGACAGGGGAGCTTGACGCCTTTGATCGACCAATCCGTCGGGGCGATCGGAACGATCTGCTCCGGTTCGGCCCCGGGCGTCCGGCATGCCGCTCGGGCCTGCTCGAGATGGTCCGCCCAGATTGGTCCGAACTCGCGCCCACGGCCACGGGGAAGAAGTAGACGAGCATCAGCACGGCCAAAACGCCGAGCGCCGCCGGCCGTGCAGAGCGCCCCAGAACCTCGCCCAGAAGCGGCAAGAGTGCGAACAGGAACATGGACGGCGCAACAGCGTACCGCCCGAGGTGCAAGGCGTTCCAGCCGGCGTCGTCGAAAGCGGCGTAGTCGAGGAACGGCCGGAAGTTCAGGGCCACGGCTGCGCACGCTATGACGACCGAGCCGCCCAGGAACGCGCCTGCGGCAACCCTCTCGCGCGTTCCACCCCGAACAAGGATGAGCGCGGTCGCTGCAAGGAAGAGGACCCCGCCAGCACCACGGGCACCCAACCGAAACGGACTACCACGCGGGATATCTGTCCGGCGGTACCGAACATTACGGCGGACGGGCCGTCGACGAACCACCCGTATACGACCGATAGCCAATTCACCGGCGGTGCGGCCGGGTTTTCGCGCGGGAACGCCAGCGTCGTGAAAACCTGCGCCCCAACGCCAACGAGGAGGGCTAGCCTCGGACCCCAAAGGCGTGCGTCCCGCAGCCTGTAGAGAAACAGGGGGACGAACACTGCGGCCTGTATTTCGGTAAGGCCCACGAGCAGCGCCGCAACCGTCAGGAGGACACCCTCGGCCCATGTCCGGGGCCGTTTCAAAAGGAGCCACGGCGCCAAGTACAGGAAGTACCAATGCAGGTTTGCGAGGTTTCCGAGGGCCTCCTCCGGGCTGGCAGCGACCAAGACGGGCACCGCTGCGAACCCAAGCCGGACCCAGGTATTACTGGACAGCGCGGACGAGCAGTGGAACACGAGCGCGGCCACGCCGCCCACGATCAGGCACGCCGCCACGGTCACCGCGATCGCCCACGCGTCCACAGGAAGCAGTCTTACGACCAGCCACGCCACCCCGCGGGGCACGACGTGGAGGTAGCCTTGGTAGGGGCGAAGATGCCCCGGAGGCCTGCGTCCTTGAGCACGTCATTGATGAAGATCCCGCCATCTTCGGCCCACAGGGTTCCGATAGCCGGGCCCGGGAGCCGCGCCAGCGAAATCAGTGTCGAGACCAGGACGATCGACGCGTACACCACAGGGTTCCGCGAGCGGACAGTAGGAGCGAAAAAGGCGCGACGGCGCACGGTCAGGACAGCCAAGCGGGGACCCCCAAAAGAAAATTGCAGACAGGAGGCCGATTCTACATCCTCAGCGCTTAACGCTTAGTTCCTGTTGAGGTTCGGGTTGTTGTACCTTCAACGCCGGCCTCTTCAGCTTCATCGCCGGGCGCTCTACAAAGTAGTAAGTCAAGGTGGACAAGGACAGTGTGATGGCCAGGACGAGGAGCCCGTTCAGCGGCAAGGCGAGAGTGTTTTGGCCGAACGTCCGGTGATGCCCCATTAGCCAAAAAATTACGGGCAGATGCCAGAGATAGATGCTGTAACTCATGACGCCCGTGAAGCGGAATGGCAACCATTCGAGAACACGGGCCGTCCGATTCAGGTCGTCTCCCGGGATGACGGTAATACGACTGCGAGCAATACCAACGCCGCAGCCACCCCGGAGACCGTGGAAATTACGGGTCGGGCGAATTCAAGGGCCAGGAGCTCGATCAGCGCCGCGACCAGGACTAGTGCTGCCTTGACCCGGGTCTGCACCCGCTCCACGCCGCGTTCGTGGATCACGACCACTGCCACGGCGGCGAGCATTCCGTATCCAAAGAGATCCGCCTGCGCAAGGAAGCTCCGAAGGAAGACTGCACTGCCAGTCTGCCCGAAGCCGAAGTTCGCCGCATCGATCGGGCTCATTCGGCTTGCCGCGTCACTGGCCCAAAGCGTAATGCCCAGGCCGACGATGACCATGGCAAGCGGCGCGCACACCAAGGCGGCAGTCTTCCTCGATCCTTTTCGAATCCTCCACAGGGCAAGAAAGGCCACCAAGGGCAGAACAAAATAGAAGGTGATCTCAGCCGTCAATGACCACGACACCGGCAGGCCGCTCATGACGTACTCCGGAATGAACATGTGAACAAGAAGTACGTTGGCTGCGATCTTGAGGGGATCCGTGAGCCTGCCGATGTTTTCCGGGCCGAACCCGTGAGTGCTGCCGTGAAGGTACACGGAACCGACGAAGAGTCCGGTGACAACGAAGATCACGATGTACGCGGGATAAATCCGCAGCAGCCTGTTGTATGCATAGCGGCGGATGGACGGCAGCTGCCTGCCCTGCACGATCGCGGAAACGAAGGGCCTGTACAACAGGAAGCCGGAGAGGACGAAGAACAGGGTGAGGCCCTGGTTGCAAAGCGAAAAGAGAATTTCCAAGGGCCCGGTCTGCACTTGGAATGATGTCGTCAAAGCAAGGTGGTAAACCATCACCGATAGGGCCGCAATGCCTCGGAGGCCTTCGATTCCGGCAAGGCGACGACCCCACGATGGACGTACGGTAATGGTGTCCTGCACGGGCGGTTCCCCTCAAAAGGCGGCTGCGTGATCCTGTGGGAGCTTACAGGATTCACTCAGCTGTGGTTCACTCGAGCGGAATATTGCCGCGCAAAACAATCAGGTTCGGGCCGCCTCACTCAGTTCCCGGACCTGGGTTCTGCAGCCTGTCCTTGAGTGCCGCGGTATCCACGCCCAGGTTATGGAGCAGGACGGCGGCCGGATCCGGTTCGCGCCGCTCCAGCAGTGCGAGCAAGAGGTGCCGCGTGCTGATCCTGCGGGCCTTCTCCCGGGTGGTCAGCATCAGTGAGTCCTGAATGACTGAGCGGGCGGCCGAGGTGAAGGTAGTCCGGCTGCTTCCCTTCGGCGCATTCAGCGGGCCGAAGTCCCCCAGCGTCACGCCAACGGCTTCCAGCGCCTGCTGGTCGAGGGCATCGAGCTGGGCGCGGGCGGATTCGAGGTCCGTTTCCAACGTCCGGCAGCTCCCGGGGTCGTGAAGCAATCCCAGCAGCAAATGGTCCGTGCCGATTCTCCGGTCTCCACGGCGTTTGGCTTCCTCGGCGCCGGCATGGACAGCGGTCCTGGCTTCGCCGGCAAATCGTTCAAACATGGCAGACTCACTTTCCGTATTTGGCGTGGACCGACTGCTTGGAGACGCCCAAGGCATCACCTATTTGCTCCCAGGACCAACCGTGCTCCCGCGCGAGGGCCACGTTGGTGGCCTCCACCTTCTCAGCCAAGCGATGCAGGGCACCAACGGCGCGGAGCCCGATTACCGGTCCGTCGCCGGGATGTGGAAGTCAGCTCATCACCATTCATGCTGTCAGTTTGGACTGACGGCACAGGCCTGTCAATACAGACTGACAGAATCTTCCTGTCCGCGGATCGGCCTGACGCGCCGCCGCATGGCGATCCTGGGCCAACGACTCAGGCCCACCAAGCCCTCGCATTCGAGGATGCCCCGGAGTCCATCGTCCAACAGCTCCGGGCCCAGCTCCTCGAAACCCAGCCTGCGATAGTAGGGCGCATTCCACGGAACATCCCGGAAAGTGGTCAGGGTCAGCCACTCCAAGCCCTGGGCCTGAGCCCACTTTTCGGCAACATCGAGCAGCTCGCTCCCCAGACCTTGCCGCGCATGCGACGGATGGACGCTCAATTGCTCCACGTGCGCATTGCCGTCGAGGTGCTCAATCAGAAGATAGGCCACGGGAACATCTGACGTGTCGGCGAAGACCAAGGCACCCCGCGCGCCTGGTAGAGAGCCATTTCCGTGACGGTCAATGGCTCGTCATCTGCGATGGCGTCCATTCCACAGGAGCGGAAGATCTCCCCGCGGCGAACTCGATCCCCCGGAGCCGTTCCAGTTCGTCCGCGCGGGCCGTCCTGATCATGCGGCGGCACCGTTGCGGGCAAGGTATTCGTTGCGCTTTTCGATGAGGTTCCGCAGGTATCGCCCGAGGAAGGCCTTCTCCGCAATCCGGCCCACAACGCCGAAAGGCGCCGCGAACTCGACGCGATCGATCATGAGCGTGCCGCCGTCGTCGGGAATGAACTCGTGCATGTGCCGGAAGAAGCGAAAGGGGCCACGCACTTGCTCGTCCGTAAACGATTCAGGGAATCGAAACCGGGTGATGCGGCTGCTCATTCGCAGAGGTACAGCGAAATGCCAGGCCTGCCAGGTGACCTCGTCGCCTTCCGAGAGCAGTCCGGACACGACGCCGGCAACCGCTCGTTCCCGGGACTTGGCCATGGAGCCGACGTGCGCGTCGACATTGCGGGAGAGATCGAAGAGCTCCCCCGGTTCCATCCCGATACGCGTGCGGCATGTGAACGACACAGTCATGCTTCGATCCTGCCACCGTTTCGAAACACCCGTCGACCCGACTAGCTCGCAGTTAATGTCGTTATGGAGGCTCAAAACGACATCTACTGCGAGGGCCCACGCCACCAGGGTTCCCTGGCCGAGCTTGCGAGGCGAGGGTGGCGGTGGGGACTAGTTGGGTGGGGACGCACAAGGAAACGTTGTGACCCAGCTAATGGCGCGGATCGTGGGGTGCTGATAACTTCCCAATGATCGGCTGAGTTGATTGGTGGTGTCCCGTTGCGATCAATCATTGCCCATGCCCGTGCGCTTCATACCGTTCCACCGGCAAGCAACGATCACCTGGCTGCCGTCCGCGTCGCACTGAGCGTCGCCGTGCCGGCCCTTGTGCTTCTTGCGATTGGCCGGGCGGACCTCATCATCTACGCCGTGTTCGGCGCCCTGACCGGCATGTACGGTCGTGCCGAATCGCATCAACTGCGGCTCAAGCACCAGGCCCAGGCCGCCGCCGTGCTCCTGGCCGGCGTCTCGGTGGGCACGTTCTTGTCCGTCTCCCATATCCATTCATGGGGATTGGTGGTAGTCGAGGCGCTCCTGGCGGGTGTTGGCTCGCTGTTCTCGGACAAGGTACGGCTCAAACCAAATGGCCCGTTCTTCGGGATCCTGGCCCTTGGAGCATGCGCGTCCGTCCCCGCGCACGTCCCGTTCCTTGCCGCGGTCCTGATCTGTGCGGCATCGGCAGCGTTTTCGATGGTGGTGGGTTTTGCCGGCTGGCTTCGGTACCGGGTGTGGGAACGTGGCGCCGTCCGGGACATTCCTGCATCCTCGGCGCGGCTGCGCCAAGCAGCCGGACTCCACGCGGCCCGGTATGTGCTCGCCGTCGGCGCGGCAGGTGCTTGCGGAGTGCTCACGGGCAGCGGGCATCCGCACTGGGCGATGGCCGCGGCCGCCGTTCCGCTGGCCGGAGCCGATGTGCCGAGCCGCCTGCACCGCGGCATTCACCGTATCGTGGGGACGTTCCTCGGATTGGCGATTGTCGCCGTCGTGCTCTTTCCAGGACCGCTGTCCCCGCTGCACTATTTCCCGGGCAAACCACCCTCATCCTTGCCCTGCTGGTGATCGGGTTCCAGTTCCCCACCGAGTTGTTCATGGCCCGGCATTACGGCTGGGCCATGGTGTTCTTCACTCCGGTCATTTTGCTCATGACTCAGTTGGCGGCGCCCGCGGATCCCGGCGTGCTCGTCCTGGAACGCGGGGTGGAGACGTTCGTGGGAGCCGTGATCGGGATCGCGGTGGCGGTGCTGGTCCAGGCGCCCCGGCTTACTTCGCGGACCCGGATTGCTTCGCGGCGAGGCGGGGCGGACCCGACGTAAGCTTCGCCGGCAGGAAGCGCATGACGGCGGTGATCGCTTTGTAGCGCTTCGACGGAATGGAAATCCCTTTGCCCTTGGCGTTGTCTTCCAACCCTTCCCGGACAACGCGCTCGGCGTTAAGCCACAAAAAGCGCGGAGCCACCGACTTGTCCATGCCCATGCGATCGTGGAACTCCGTGTGGGTGAAGCCCGGGCACACCGCGGTGACTTTCACGCCGCTGCCGGCATACGCGGTGTTCGCCCAACGGCTGAAGCTGACCTGCCAAGCCTTGGCCGCCGAATAGCTTCCCCGGTTCGCGAATGCCGCAACGCTCGCAACGTTGATGATCCGGCCCGACTTGCGTGCCAACATCACCCCAACGCCGCGTGGCACAGCTCCATGGGCGTCTGGACATGCAGCCGCAAATGCCGCTTTTCGTCGTCCACATCGTTCTTCTCGAAAGAATTCAGCAAACCGATTCCGGCATTGTTGACCAGCACGTCCACCGGCCGCGAAGCGTCCCGCAGCCTGGCCACGACAGCCGCAACCCCGACGTCGGAGGTCAAGTCGGCGGGCAGCACCTCCACAGAGATGCTGAAGTCCCGTTCAAGCACCTCGGCGCTTGACCTCAGCCGGGTTTCGTCGCGGGCCACGAGGACCAGGTGGTGGCCGGATTCGGCCAGCTGACGGGCGAATTGCGCACCGAGCCCGGCAGTAGCACCGGTGACCAGGGCGGTGAGTTCGTTGGCACGAGTTGTCATGCGCCCAGACTAGCGCCGTTGACGCTCCGTGTGGTGATGCACGTCCCGGCCGTCAAATGCCATCTCGACGGCGGTACTCGTACGTTTTCGGTGCTCGCGGTAGAGTGCCTCAAAAGTGCGCCTTTCGAGCCTCTGTGGGGCCACGGCACACCAACCGGGAGGAACAGACCATGGACGCGGCTCATGGCAGGATTGAATTCCGCGAAATCGACGAGCACGGGAATGCGCTGGAGCATCACCTAGGCGCGGTCGAGGTACCTCAGCGGAGGGCCGCGGTGAATCCGTTCATCATCGGGCTATGGGTGCTCGAGCTGGCGCTCGTCATAGGCATCATGGTGATCATCAATGAGGCGATGGCCCGCTCACCCCCACTCCGGGAAATACGATGCCGTTCCCGTTCATCCTGATGAACATGACCCCGCAGCTTCTCCAAGCCACCGCTCTGATCCTGGCGACGCTTCTGTTCTGGCACGCCTGGCAATGGCAGAAAAGGAAGGCACAAAAGTAGGCACCTACACCGCGACGGTGGCCCGCCCGGGGCGGCAGTTCGGCCCGATTACAGCAAAGACGGAAAGTGGCGTGCGGCTGGGGGTGTGAATCGTGTCGCGAACTTCGCAAATTGTTTCCGAATCAGAGATCGGCTGGCTCAATGCCGGGGCCATGACTTAGTCAGCAGGGTGGTCTTCCGGCGTTTTCTTGGGCATAACCGCGTCTGACTAATCGTTGTCCGGTTCCCCTACCGGCGGTTCCGGCGGCCAATCGACGTCGAGCTCGTATCCCTCATGCCTGCGCAGATAGGCGGCGATGAATGGGCAATGCGGGATGATCCGCTTGCCGGAGGCGACGACGTCGTCCAAGGCAAAATGGGCCAGGACCTTCGCCAGCCCGCGGCCCTTGAACTGCGGGCGCGTCTCAGTGTGGAGGAAATCGATGTGGCCGGGTTTGTCCATAAACTGCGAGATCACGGCTACTTCACCATCGACAAGAAGCTCGTAGCGGTGGAATTTGTCGTTCCTGACCGTTGTCACGTCCGGGCTGAACGACTCTGCGGTTGAATCCGTGAACTCAGTCATGAGTCGAGATTCGCACGTAAACCGGGCTCTGGCAATGGCCCCGCAGGGGCATCGGGAACGGCCGCGGACGGGAGTCCGGCGGGTATCCGTCCCAGGAGCAACACTCCCAGCGCGAAGCACGCCGCTCCCCCACCCAGAAGGGTCAGCGTAAGTCCGTTGAACGCGGCGTCCACCACCGGAATGAAGACCACGACGCCGGCAGTCACCACCGCGACGTGCGTCCTGCCGCGCGCGTGGCTGGCCGCCGTCGGGCGCTCTTCAAGCCTTCCGCACAGCAGCAGGACCGGAATCAAGAGCAGGAGGACGCCCAGCAGCACCAGCGGGCGGGCCACCACCATTCGGCCGTACCTGCCGCTGGCTTGGGGAAGTCCGTAAGCAGAAGCAGCCCGGACATGGCTGCGAGCAGCGGCAAATGCCACAAGTAGACCGTCATGGACCGCCGGCCCGCCACGGCCACCATCCAACGGATCCAGCGCACGCCGGCCGCCCAGGCAAGAGCGGGGCGGAGCAATTGGAGGGTTGCAGCCTGGGACAAACCCAGAAGCAGCATGCAGAAGTTGGGCGGGTTCAGGTCCACGATCATGTTTCCTGAGTAGACCCCGATTCCAGTCACGAACCCCAAGAGCAGGTTGCTGCCCACGATCAACCCGCGAACCAGCCCCGGCTGCGTCCAGCGAAGATGCCGTCAGCGATGAAGAAGCCGAATTGCTGGACCGCGCACCACACGAAGAGCATGTTGACGAAGGCGAGCATCGGGAACGCCCCGCGCAAGGAGTCCAGGGTGATCACGGCGGCAACGAGCCCGCCGAGGGTCAACCACGGGGAATGTCCGTGCAGCCGGGCCAGCACGGGAACGCTCAGTTGGGTGGCGAGGTAGGCGGCCAGGAACCACAAGGGCATGCCCGCGCCGGTCGCGATGAGCTGGACCACTTCCGGGTCGACGCCAAGCAGGCTCGCGGCCCAGAGCCCCACGAACATCGACGCCAGCAGCGCAGTTGCCGGACGGATGAGGCGCAGGAGCCGCAGTTGCGCGTAGTCGATGCCGGATCCTCCGCGCGCACGCAAGCGACGCCACGATTCCAGTCCCGTGATCCCGCCAAGGACGAAGAACAGCGGCATCACCTGGAACACCCACAGGACAGGTTCAAACCAGTGCTGTTCCATGAGTGTGTTTTCGGTGGTGACGGTGCCGTCCGGGTGCAGGACCGGGCTGACCATCATGCAGTGCGAGAGCACCACCAGAACGAGGCAGAAGAACCGGGCGAGATCGATCACGGGATCACGAGGGCGGCCAAATGCGGCCATGCCCGGCGCCGTCTTTTGTTGCCTCGAGAATCCCATTGCGCTCCTTTGCGAACTGCTGAGATCATTGTCCGCCCGCTCGACGGCGGGAACCAGAGCGGGCGACGGGGTGAATTCGTGGGTGCGGCCCGCCCTCCCCGACGCTCGCTCACCTATGACCCGAATATCCCGACGCTCGCTCACCTATGACCCGAATATCCCCAACGCTCGCTCACCTATGACTGAAAGCCCCGGGACCGTCGCTCAGATGATCTGAGCGAGGGATCCCGATTTTGGCATCATAAGTGAGCGAGCGTCCCTGCAGGGGAGTTCAGTTGGTTCGGCGGGTTAGCAGCCGTTCCCGTTGCCGCGGATCGCTGGCCGCCGCGCAGGCAGCCAAGGCCAGGCCGAACGCGCCGTCCAAGACCGCCCGGTCCGCGGAGGCCGACGAGCCGTGGGCAGCGAACTCGGCGGTGTGGTGGGCGGCCCGCCGACGTCGTAGCCGAGCAGCGGATGGATGCTCGGGACCAGTTGCGAGACGTTGCCCATATCTGTGGAAGCTACTGGATCTTCGTTGAACTCAACAGCCCTCCCCCGGGTGGACATTGCTGTCCGGTACGCCTCGGAAAGGTACCGGTCCTGCCTGAGTTCAGCGTAGGCATTGCCCGTGGGGTGACCTTGAGCGTGCTTCCGCTGGCAAGTGCACCCGCTTCCAGGCAGCGCCGCACGCGTTCCTCGATGACGCGAAGATTCTTGATGCTGGGTGAGCGCATTTCGACGCTCGCCCGTGCCCGCTCGGGTATGACGTTGACGGCGCTCCCGCCTTCGGTCACGATCAGCGAAACAACCGAGCCGGGCGGAAGTTGCTGCCGGGCCAAGGCAATCGCCGTCTGTGCGATCACGAGGGCGTCGAGGGCATTGACACCCTCTGACGGAGCGGCGGCGGCATGCGCAGGCCGCCCTTCATAAAGCACGTCCCACATACCCATGGCCAAGGATGAGCCGCCGACGACGTCCTCGGCACCGGCATGGGCCATCATCGCCAGAGACACGTCCTCGAAGAAGCCCTCACCAATGAGATCGACCTTGCCGCCATTTGTCTCTTCCGCAGGAGTGCCGAGGACCTTGACGGTGATCCCGAGCTCGTCGGCGACGGAAGCGAGCGCGAGTGCCGCCCCACGGCGCAGGCGGCGTTCACATTGTGTCCGCAGGCATGCCCGATGGTCGGCAAGGCGTCGTATTCGACGCACAGCGCGACCACCAGCTCACCCGTCCCGAACCTCGCGCTGAAAGAAGCCGGGAGCACAGGCTGCGGATCGTCAAAGCTGAAGCCCGCGCTCCGGAGCAGCCGGCTAACCCGCTTGGCGGCCCGGAACTCCTGCCCGCTGAGCTCGGGATCGGCGTGGATCGCGTGGCTCAGGCCGAGGATTTCCGGCTCCCAGCGTTCCAGCGCTGCGGAGATGGAGCGCCCGACGGCGGCCGAAGAGGTCGTGACGGGCGTTGCGGTTTCGAGGGAGGCGGCTTTCAGAGCCGCGGCTTTCATACGGCGACCCCTGCAGTTGTCGCCGCGGCTTTGCGCTTCGGGTAGCGGGCGGCAGCTGCCGCGGCGACCAAGGCCGCGATGGCCAGGGCAATCCAGATCGACAGGAGCCCGCCTCGCTGATGTGCCCGGACTGGACTGAAGACGAGGAGATGAGCTTCACGACGGCGGCGCCCACCGCGATGCCAACGGACAGCGCCAGTTCGTTGAGGCCGGCCGCCGTCGAAGTTTCCTCCAGCGGAACGCCCTCAACAGACAGTGCCCGGGTTCCTGCCTGATACATGCCAAGGCTCAAGTTGAACATGGCGAATCCGGTGCAGTAGCCGGCCAGGGAGCCGTGCGCAGCCGCCATGACCAGGAAGCCGCCCGCCAGGAGGAGACCGGCGAACACCAGGGTGGCCCGTTCGCCAAACAGACTGAGCGCCTTTGAGGTCAGAAGCGAGGAGAACAGCGAGAGCACCGATGCGGCAGCCAGGACGATTGCGATGATGAGGGGGCTCAGCGCGAAGCCGTAGCCGGTCTTGTCCGGGTTTGAGTACAGGAAGATCCCGTTGGTGCCGAAGTAGCTGATGGAGGCAAAGCCGAAGAAGAAGGTGGCCAGCGAGACCGTCCGGATCCGCGGGATGGCAAGCATCCGCAGGTCCATGAAGCGCTTCCCGTTGACGCGTCGAGCGTCCAGGACCACCCAATAAGCCAACAGCGCGAGTCCGATGATTCCGGATCCCAGGGTCTTGGCATCCAACCAGCCCCAGTCCGGGCCCATCGAAAGCGCCACCACGAAGCCGATGAGTCCCAGGGAACATGCCATGAGCGGCACCAGGGCGAGTCCCTCGCCCGTGGGGTTCCGGCGTCGGGCAGGACGAAGGAGCAAAGCAGCCCGGCAACCGCGAACGGCACCGCAACCCAGAAACCGAGGGTGGGATCGTCGACGCCGATGATCCCGGCAAGCAGGCCGCCTGCGCCGACCATGATCATGAGCATGCCGATCATCACGCTGACCCCGGTGCGGGTCTGCGCCGGGCTGCTCACGCGCAGGATGCCCATCATTAGAGGGATGAAACCAACCACGCACGTGAGCATGACGACGCCGATCGTCACCGTCCACAGCGACGGCCACATCGCCATCATGACGACGCCGGCCGCGACTACAGCCGTCGACCAGCGGAGGACGAGCCTATAGCCGTAGCTGTCGCCGAGCCGCGAGATGATCGGCGTGAGCACCGCGAAACTCACGTTCGAGATGAGGAAAATACCGTTGATGGTGGGGTCGTCGATCGAAAAGGCCGGCCCCAAGGCGGGGAGGATGGGGTTCAGGTATCCCTGGGTGACTCCGCTGAGGGATTCGATCAGGGCCATCGCCACGATCATGCCGGTGATCGTCCGGCGGGCGACGGCCGCAGTCGCCGGAGGTGCTGTCTTGCTTGCCATGTGCTTCCTTGAGTGTTGGGGGCTTCGTTGCCTGGGTCTTCGGATGCGAGCGGGTGATGCGAGTCACAACGTTAGGTCCGCCGTCTACACTGGCTAGGAATTTGTTTGAAATCATCTGAGAACCGCGAATTTTGAAGGAATCAGCCATGATCTCCGAAACTGACCTTGAAATCGTCAATGCCCTTCAGATCAATCCCCGTGCCGACTGGAGCCGCGTGGGGGATGTCCTGGGCTTGTCCGGGCCAACCGTCGCGCGCCGCTGGAACTCTCTTGCGGAGCAGGGACTGGCATGGATCACCCCGGCCCCGGGTCCGCGCTACCTGAGCGCGGGGTGGTCTGCGTTCATCAGCCTTTCGTCGCTGCCAAGCGAGAACGAAGCCCTGGTCCACAAGCTGTGCGCGGAGCCGGCCTTCGGCACCGTTTCGCTGGTGTCCGGCTCGCACGATCTCTTCATCGACTGCTTCGCCTCAAGCCACGAAGAGCTCATGGAGATCGTCACCGGCTCTTTTGCAGGCCTCCCCGGAGTGACCCACCGGGAGGTCGTTTTCGTCACCAAGCTGTACCGGCAGGCCTCCGACTGGCGCAGCGGCACCCTCGAACCGGCGCGGGCCCGGCTCATGTCGGCGGAACCCTGCCCGCCCGACCGCCTACGCTCCCGACCGGCTCGACGCATCCCTCTTGGAGGAACTAGCACGGGACGGGCGGGCCAGTTGGGCGGAACTGGGCGCCGCCTGCGGCGTCGCTCCGCAAACGGCACGACGGCGGGTGGAGCGCTTCCTCGCGTCCGGCTACATGACGCTGAGGTGCGATACGTCCGCTTCAGCCCAACAAGGACTCAGGGAAGTGAGCCTGATCCTCAACGTGCCCGCCCACCACGTTGACGCCGTCGGGCGCTATTTCGCGGCGCTCCCGAATTGCAGGCTCAGCGCCCAGGTTCTGGGCGCCCAGAATCTGCTCGTGACGCTGTGGGTGCGGGACTACCTCGAAGTCCAAAGCCACGAGCGCGAACTGGCGGAGCGAGCGCCAGGAAGCGCCGTCATCTCCCGGCAAGCCGTGGTCCGCAACTACAAACGCCTCGGGCACGTGTTGGACGAGTCCGGACGCAGCCGCAGCGTGGTCCCCTTGCCCCTGTGGCGCGAAGGCTAGCCGCCCAACCCTCGCTCACGTATGACGGCAAATCCCCCGACGCTCGCTCACGTATGACGGCAAATCCCCCGACGCTCGCTCACATATGACGGGAAGTGCGGCTCCCATCTGGAAACCCAGACGGCAACCCGGACATTTGCCGTACACCGCGACGGCGCGCGGCGTTTAGTAGAGAGTGCTATCAATCCATGACAAAGGAGTCATCGTGGCACGCGCCGATTTCGCGACAGTGCAGTCAGCCCCATTTCCCCTCGCTCCAGCCGGCCTTGCCAGCGGCCAAGCGCTTGGCCCCGGTTTGGCGGCGAGGCCAAACGCCGACGACGATTCCGGGTCCGGCGGCGAGGTCCCCAGCAGCGCGTGGCGGGTGCGCGCCGACGCTTGGGAGTTCCTTGGCTACGCCGTCAAACAGCTGGCCGCCGCCCGGCCTCTCACGGGCGCCGGCCGGCCGCCGCGGGAACTGCCAAGGGACGTCCGAAGGTTGTTGCCGCTGCTGGAATCCCTCGAAATGTATTGGGCGTCTCCGGGGCAGCAACATGTCACGGAAATGCGGCGAATCCTGGAGGCTGGAGAATACCTTGAGGCGCTAAGCCTCATCGAACCGGTCGCGCGACGAGTTGCCGGCCACAACCACCACGCCCAGGAACCCTCGCCGGACCCCGAACGCGAATCGGAACGGGTGGAAGAACCCGCCGAGCCGCGCAAGCGGTTCGAGGTCCTCGTGATCGATGACGTCTCCAGCGCCGACCGTGAAGCCCTTCAAACAGAACTGCATAGCCAGCGCCGTCCCGCCGACTCCTTCAACTACGAGCTCGTGTTCGTGCCGAGCTTCGAGGACGCCATCGTAGCTGTCCTGCTCAACCCCGACATCCAGGCGTGCGTACTGCGGCCGGGCTTCGTCCCCAACAGCAGGCAGCGCCTGGGCCGGGATGTGCGCGGCTTCCTGGACAGGTTCCTGGGGAAGTCGCTCCCCGAGCGACCCTTGGACCGCATCTTGAGCTTGGCGGAGAAGCTGGGCCAACTCCGGCCCGAGCTTGATCTCTACCTGGTGGCGGGCGTGGGAATCGAAGAACTCGCCGGTTCCTTGACCCGCCAATTCCGCCGGATCTTCCGCCGCCAGGATGGGCTGGAGCTCCATTTGTCCTTGCTCGCCGGCATCGCGGAACGGTATGAGGCGCCGTTCTTCCACGCGGTCCAGCAATACAGCCGCAAACCTGCCGGCGTTTTCCATGCCTTGCCCGTGTCCCGGGGCGGATCGGTCATCCATTCCAAGTGGATCAACGATCTGGGTGAGTTCTATGGCCTGAACCTGCTCCTCGCGGAAACCTCGGCCACGTCCGGCGGGCTCGATTCGCTCCTGGATCCGCACGGCTCCCTCAAGCAGGCCCAGAAGCTGGCGGCCCGGGCATTCGGTGCCCAGAAATCGCTCTTTGTCACCAATGGAACGTCGACAGCCAACAAGATCGTGCACCAATCGATCCTGGCTCCCGGCGACGTGGTTCTGGTGGACCGAAACTGCCACAAGTCGCACCACTACGCCCTCATGCTGGCCGGCGCGCAGGTCTCGTATTTGGACGCCTACCCTCTGAACGATTTCTCCTTCTACGGCGCCGTTCCTTTGGAAAGCATCAAGCGGATGCTCCTGGATTACCGCCGGGCAGGCCGGCTCCACGAGGTCAAGATGCTCGCCCTCACCAACTGCACGTTCGACGGCATCGTGTACGACGTCGAACGAGTGATGGAGGAATGCCTCGCCATCAAGCCGGACCTGGTGTTCCTGTGGGACGAGGCCTGGTTCGCCTTCGCGGGCTTCCACCACATCTACCGCCGCCGTACGGCCATGGCTTCGGCCCGGTCCCTCGAGGCAAAGTTCGCGGATCCAGCGTACGCCCGGCGGCACGCCGAACAGCTTCGCGCGCTGGGCGCGCTGGGCGGGGCTGCGGGCGGCGGTGGCCAAGCGGCCAGCGAGCCCGACGACGGCGGGCCCGGTTCCGGCGTCGGGCACGTCAGCGATGAGCTGCTCCTGAAGACACGACTGCTGCCCGATCCGGCGAAGGCCCGCGTGAGGGTCTACTCAACGCAGTCGACGCACAAGACCCTGACGTCGCTCCGGCAGGGGTCCATGATCCATATCCATGACCAGGACTTCGGCCAGTTGAACGAGGAGAGCTTCCGGGAGGCGTACATGACGCACACCTCCACGTCCCCCAACTACCAGATCCTGGCTTCCTTGGACATGGGACGGCGGCAGGTCGAGTTCGAAGGATACGAACTGGTGCAACGGCAGGCAGATCTCGCGGTCAGCATCGCCCAGGCCGTGGCGAGGCATCCCTTGTTGAAGAAGTACTTCCGCGTCCTCGGCACCAAGGACCTCATACCGCCTCAGTACCGCGAAACGAGCCGGCAAATGCCGCTTCGCGACGGGCTCGCGGCCATGTCGGAAGCCTGGGAGCGCGACGAATTCGTTGTTGATCCGAGCCGGTTGACCCTGCATATCGGCCTCACCGGCGTGGACGGCGATACCTTCAAGCACGACTTCCTGATGGACAAGTACGGGATCCAGGTCAACAAGACGTCGAGGAACAGCGTTCTCTTCATGACCAACATCGGCACCTCGCGGAGTGCCGTCGCCTACCTCGTTGAGGTCCTGGTCAAGCTGGCCGAAACCTTTGAAGATGAGCAATCCGGCCTGAGCGGTCTGGGTCAGCGAGCGCGCCTTGCCCGTGTCGCTGCGCTGACCAGCACACCGCCACCCTTGCCGGACTTCAGCCGCTTCGCCGAACGATTCCGGGTAGATGCGCAGACGCCGGACGGCAACATGCGGGACGCCTACTTCGAGAGCTACAAAGCCGGATCCTGCGAATACTTCAGTGCGGCCGAACTTATGCGAAGGGTCGCCGCGGGAGAGGAAATGGTGTCTGCCTCCTTCGTCACCCCCTATCCGCCCGGATTCCCTGTCTTGGTTCCCGGGCAAGTGATCACGGAGGAGATCCTGGCTTTCATGTCGGCACTGGACACGCGGGAGATCCACGGATTCAACCCCGAATTGGGGTTCAGGGTGTTGACGGGTGAGCTAGCGTCACGCCAAAAGCCTGCATAAGTGAGCGAGCGACTGGCCCGGAGGGCACATATGTGAGCGAGCGTTTGCCTCGTAGGACGCTCGCTCACGTCTCACGCCATTTTCGCCAACGCTCGCTCACATCTCACGCCATTTTCGCCAACGCTCGCTCATATCTTTAGCCGAGCGCCACGGCAAGGATGCCGAGCACGACGGCGAGCAGCGGCGTCGTGCCCTGAAGAACCGCGGGGCGGAGGTACTTCTTGCCGCTCAAGGCGAGCACGATTGCCGCCAGCAGCATGGAGCCGCACGAGCTGAAGACGAGGGTCCAGCCGACCTGCGGATGACCAAGAGCGACGAAGACGATCCCGGCGATCGCCCCGATGGCAAGGAAGAGGTTGTAGAAACCCTGGTTGTAGGCGAGGCCCTTGGTGGTTTCCGCGTCGGACTGGGAAGCGACGCTAAAGCGCTTCCACGTGGCCGGACGGGTCCAGGTGATGGACTCCATGCTGAAGATGTAGACGTGCAGCAAGCCGGCAAGGAGGGCAAAAATCAGGGAGGCTACGATCATGGGCTGATCCTAGCCTCCCTGCGTTGCGCGGAGGCGCGGCGGCGTGGCCACCCCGCGAGCCGCGCCTAGCGACTCAGCATGTCCAGTGTTGCTCCGGCGAACGCCCCTGCCGAGGAACCCCAGCGCCCCAGCAGGCCCTGGAGGTTCTCGCCGTCGGCCCGGTGCGGGGTTGTCTCGGCTTCGAGCGTGGCGAGGATGCCGGTGCGGAGCTCCGTGTTGAAGTTCACCTTGCCCACGCGCATTGACGTGGCCTTGACCAGGTCTGCCGCGGGAATGCCTGACGCGCCGTGGAGCACGAGCGGAAGCTCAGTGCGCGATGCAATGTCCTCCAGCACATCCCAGTGCAGCCTGGGCTCGCCGGTGTAACGGCCATGCGCATTCCCCACGGCAACGGCCAGGAGCTGGGCACCAGTGCGGTATACGAATTCCAGTACCTGGCCCGGGTCGGTCAGGCCCGCCGGATGGACACTGGCCGGATGAGCGTGAACGTCAGCACCGAAGGCCTTGTCCTCGTCGCCCGCCAGCCCGCCAAGTTCCGCTTCGATGACGATGTCCGAAGCACCGGCGTCTAGCACGACCTCATGTACGGAGCGGACCAAAGCGATGTTTTCCTCGAATGGGAGGGAGGAACCGTCGGCCAGGACGGCGTCGGCACCGGCTGCCACCGAATCACGGATGACCTCGAGGTCCGAGGCGTGGTCCAGCTGCACCGAGACCGGCACGCGGGCGTCGTCGGCCAAGGCGCGCAATGCCCCAATGAGCCGCAAGCCGGACGGGGTGGCCGCGGTCTTCGGAGCAACCAGCAGAATGATTCCGCGGCCGGACTCCTCTGCTGCGGCCACCACCGCGAGGGCGGTGGTGAAGTCGTAGCAGGTGAAGGCCGGAACCGCGGCTCCTCGCTCCAGCGCGGAGCCTACAAGGTCGTCAAGGCGTACACGCATCAGTGGGCCAGGCCTCCCACCAGGATCCAGGCGACATAGCTGAGCAGGAAGCCCGCGACGCCCAGGATGGTGGTGAGCACGGTCCAGGTCTTGAGGCCGTCGGACACCGTGAGGCCGTAGTAGCGCACCACCACCCAGAAACCGGCGTCGGTCACGTGGGACAGGCCCAGTCCGCCGAAGCCGATCGCGATCACGATGACGGCGATCTGCGCGGGGGTGTAGCCGCCTTGGGCGACGGCAGCCGAGAGGAGGCCGGTGGTGGTGACGATGGCGACCGTGGCCGATCCCTGTGCGGCACGCAGTGCCAGGGAAATGATGAAGCCGAGGAGGATGATCGGCACGCCCAGGGAGTCCAGCGTCTGGGACAAGGCCGCGCCGATGCCGGAGACCTGCAGGACGCCGCCGAACACGCCGCCGGCAGCAACCACCATGAGGATCGAGGCGATGGGAGGCAGCGCGCCTTCGAAGATTTCGCCGGTTTCCTTGAGTGACCACTGGCGGCGGACCGCCAGCAGGAAGAACGCGAGCGCAACGGCCACCAGCAGGGCGAAGAACGGGTTGCCCACGAAAGACGCGACGCCGTACCAGTAGTCCTTCTTGTTGATCAGGAGGGTACCGGCTGTGCCGAGCAGGATCTGGACGATCGGGGCGGCGATGAGGAACATGATCAGGCCCGGACGCGGCGGAGCGACTGCGCTGGCACCGGGACCGTCGTGGCCGACGCGCACCAAGGAATCGGAGCCGAATTCTTCGATCTGGTCGCGGACGCCCGGGAGCAGTTCGTAGTCCTTGCGGTTCATGATGCTGGCAACCCAGTAGGACAGGAAACCGAGCGGCACGCAGATGATGAGCGAAATCATCGCGATCAGTCCGATGTCGGCACCCATGACGCCTGCCCCGGCAACGATGCCCGGGTGGGGAGGAACGGCGACGTGGATCGAGAGCATAATGCCGGCCATGGGAAGGCCGAACTTGATGGGGTGCAGCTTGGCGATCTTCGCGAAGGCGTAGACGATCGGCACCAGGACGATGATGCCTACTTCGAAGAACACCGGAATGGCAACGAGGAAGCCGACGGCGGTCAGTGCCACGGCGACGCGCTTGGCACCGAGCTTCTCGGTGAAGTGGTTGGCCAGCGATTGCACGCCGCCGGACACTTCGATCATGCGGCCCAACACGGCGCCGAGGGCAATCAGCAGTGCGACTTTGCCCATGGTTCCGCCCACGCCGTTGGCCACGACGGTGAATACGTCCGCCAAGGGGATCTGCGCGGCGACGGCCACCAGGATGCTCACGGCCAGCAATGCCACGAAGGCCTGGATCTTGAAGCGGATGATCATGAGCAACAGCAGCGCGACGCCCGCAACTGCAATGGTCAGCAGCAGCGGGGTCCCAAGGGCTACGGACGGTTTGATGGCGGGGCATCAGCTGCCCGGACCGCCAAGGAATTGATGAGGGGAATCATCAGGGGTGTCTCCTTTGACAGAGCCGGCCTGGACTCGAGGCCGGCGAGAGGGGCGACGACGGCGGAGGGGGGACCGCCGTCGTCGCACGTTTCTTTGGGGTGCTTTGCTAGACAGTGCGCCTGGTGGGCGCGACGACTTTGATGACTGCGGAGTCGTCGGCGGCGGCGAGGCCCTGGGCCTGGCCGAGGAGGTAGAGCTGTTCGGCAGCGGCGGCGACCGGGGCGGCGAGGCCGGCGGCACGCGTCGCCTTGCCGACGATGCCCATGTCCTTCACGAAGATGTCCAGACGGCTGAGGACCTCGGCGCCATCCTCGGTGTATGCCTCGAGGATGCGTGGGCCGCGGTTGGACAGCATGAAGGAGCCAGCGGCACCTGCTTCCAAGGCCGCGAGGGTCTTCGCCTGGTCGAGTCCGAGGGCGTCCGCGAGTGCCATGGCTTCGGCTGCAGCGGCGATGTGCACGCCGCACAAGAGCTGATTGACGGTCTTGAGGGCCTGGCCGTCGCCGGGCTTGTCGCCAACAACGGTGAGCGTGGAGGCCAACAGTTCCAGGGCGGGGCGGGCCTTTTCCTGGGCGGCCGGGGTTGCGCCAACCACGATCAGGAGGTCGCCTTCGCCGGCACGCTTCGGCCGCCGGAGAGCGGCGCGTCAACGAGTTCGACGCCGTATTCGGCCAGGCGGGCCACGGTGGCCGGAATAGCCTCGGTACCGACTGTGCTACCGAGGATCACGACAGCGCCCGGCTTGAGCACGGGAGCGACGCCGTTCTCGCCGAAGAGGACGGCGTCGAGCTGTTCGCCGTTGCGCACGGCAAGGAGCAGGGCGTCGGCGCCTTCCGAGGCTTCGCGGGCCGAGGCGAAGGTGCGGATCCCGGCGTCGGCGGCGAGCTTCAGGCGCGGCTCGGCGATATCGAAGCCGTGGACGGTGAGCTGGGTCGCCAGGCGGGTAGCCATCGGCAGGCCATGGCGCCCAGGCCGAGGACGGCGACGGTGTAATTGCTGGTCATGGTGGTCTCCATTGAATGCGGGGGTTGCGTTAGGAAGAGGGTCGGCTAGAAGGTGTTGCTGAGCTTGCGCGTGACTTGAGTCAGGGATTCGTCGTCGCCCACGTTGCCGGCGAAGACGATGTACGGGATGCCCTTCGCGGGCCCGTCCACCGGCTCCCACAGCGAGACGATGCCGGGCAACATGGGGCCGCGGACTATCGCGTGGCGGATTTCCAGGCCGTGCGCGGCCACGTCCGAGGACGTGATGCCGCCCTTTGCGATGACGAAGCGCGGCGGGAAGGTCTTGAGCGTCCGGTTCACGATCGCGACGACGGCGGCAGAGACGGTGCGGGCAATCTTCAGGCTCGCCGCGGCGTCGTCCGTCTTGATGAGCAGGCGGCTCGTGTGGACGATGACGTCTCCATTGCGGAGGGCAATGACGACGGCGGCGACCGTCTCGTCCAAGTAGGCCTCCGCGCCGCTAGCGAGCAGTTTCTCGACGTCGATCTCGATGATCCGGGCGGCGCCGTGCTGGGCCGTCAGGGCATTGAGCTGGCGCGTGGTGACGCCGACGTGCGAACCAACAACGATGAGGCCACCGGCTGTGGAGGGAGTGTTGCCTTCGTAGGCTTCCTCGCCGCTGAGCGCCTCACGGATTTCCTGGCCGATGCGGCCGCGGACGAAGGGCGGACCCACACGGTAGAGCAGCTTCTTGCCGCGGCGTTCGGCTTCTTCAAGCCCGAGGGCCAGTGCCCGGAAGTCATTCTCGGTGACGATGTCCGCGACGATCGGCGTGGAGTTCGTGGCGGGTTCGATCGCGTCTGCAATGGCCTTGGCGGAAATGGCAGGGTCCTGGGCTGAGGCCCCGGCACGGATGATGTTCAGGTCCAGGACGATCACATCGCTTGCCTGGAACCGGCCCTGCGACTTCTCCTCCACATACCTGGCCATCTCCGAGTTGGCGAAGCCGAAGCTCGCATCCTTGGCGAACTCGGTCTCGGCAACCGGGGTGAGCTTGCCGGCGTCGTGCCCGGTGCCACGCGTGTAGTGCACGCCGCCAACGGTGACCCGCCCGGCGTCGGGAAACGCCGGGACGATCACGACGCCGTCGGTCGCCTCGCCGGTCACGTCCGCGACAGTGGCGGCAATGACGTCCGGTTCCAGCGGGTAGTGGCCACGGAGGGTGGAGTCGGAGCGGCTGACGAATCCCAAGCGCAGCTGGGAGCCGGCGGCGGCGAGCGCGTTCCGCACGATTTCCTCGTTGCGGGCAGCGGCCTCAACCGGGTCCAGGCTGCGCGTGTTGGTCAGCACGTAGACCGCGGGCTGAGACCGGCTTTCCGCGATGTGGGCGAACGCCCACGTGAAATCGGCGACCTCCCAGCGGGTGAGGACCGGCAGGTTGGCGACCGACTGGGTGCCGGTGGGGTCGTCGTCGAGGACTACCAGGATGCGGGGCGAGGTTGCGGAAGACGCTGCTACGGCGTCGGCAACCAGCTGAGCGGGATCTGGACTTCAGCCGGGAAGGCAGCCAGGACATCGGCTTCAAGGGTCACTGTGCACTCCATCGTGGTTTTGAAGGTAAATGTAAGATGTCAGACATCTAATATTTGAATGCTAGTGTGACACACCCGCTTTCGGCTGTGCAAGTGTCAGTCGTCACTATGCTTGGCGCATGCTTCAAGAGCCTCCCGCCGTCGCGGCATTACACGTGGACATGCGCCTCCCGGCGGCCGCCGTTAAGGCGGACTTTCCGCCCAACCTCCCGTCCTGTTGCTGCACGGCTGGGCGTCGACGTCCGCCTATTGGGAGCCACTCGCCACCGAGTTGCTCGACGCCGGACAAACAGTCTGGATCGTCGATTTGCCTGGGTATCACCGCGGGGACATGTTGCCTCCGGGCTTCCAGTGGACTCTGGAATCAGCTGCCGATTCCGTCGCTGCCGTTGCTGCCAGGAACGCGGCACCGGTCCACATTGCGGGCCACTCGATGGGCGGAAGCGTGGCGCTGACACTGGCCGCGCGGCACCCGGGGCTCGTGGCCAGCGTGGCCCTGATCGGCACGGTTCCGGCCCCGCCGAACGAAGGCTTCAAATCGATGCTCGAATCCCAGCTACGGCAAGGCCTCATTGACGACGCGACGCGCGCCAAGTGCATGAAGGCCTGGTTCGGGGCGTTGTCGCCGGAGGACAATCGCTTGCTGAGCCGAGGATTTGAGCTGCCTTTCGAGGTCCTTGGCCCCAGCGGCCTCGCGGCGATGGCCGGAGTGGCTGCCGATGTCCCCGAAAAGGTGACCGCACCGACGCTGGTGATTGCCGGCGTCGGGGACCGATTACGTTCGCTGGACCAAGCGGAAGCCTTCGTGGCAGCCAGCCCGCTGCGGAGGCTCGTGGCAATACCCGACGCCGGGCACAGCGTCCATTGGGAGCAGCCGCGTGCTTGCGCCCGCGCGCTCGGCGCGTTTTGGAACGAAAGCCGGCACCCGCCAGCGTAAGATGTCAGACATCTAGGAACGGAGCACCATGGCACGCAAGTCGCTGGTCGGCGTCGTCGCTGACGAGCTGCTGGACCGCATCGTCGCGGGCGAATTTCCGCCGGGCACAGTGGTTCCCGGCGAACTCGAACTGAGCGCCAAGCATGAAGTCAGCCGCATGACGGTCCGCGAGGCCATGAAGACCCTCGAGGCCCAGAGAATCCTGAGCGTGGAGCGCGGCCGGGGGACTTTCGTCAACCCACTGAACCGCTGGGCTTCCCTCGAAGCTGTGCTGCGTGCGGCTTCGGAAGGAAAGAACGACGCCGCGGCGGCCGTCCAGCTCATCGAGCTGCGCCGCATGCTCGAGACCGGTGCCTGCGAACTGGCCGCCTCACGGGTCTCCCCCGAAGAAATCGACCAGCTGCAGGTTCACGTGTCCGCCATGCAGAAGGCCCACGATTCCAACGATGTGAGCGCGTTCGTCGAGGCGGACCTGGGCTTCCACGATGTCATCCTCCACGCCTCCGGCAACGTCTTCGTCGCTGTGCTCTTCGAACCCCTGCACCGCGTCTTGGAAACCCGGCGCACCCAGACCTCGCAAATCCCCGATATCCAGCGGCACGCGATCGGACATCACCGGGCCATCCTCAAAGCCCTCGAAGCCGGCGACGCCCCCGGGCCCGCGAGGCCATGGACGCGCACATGCAGCAGACCCTCGACGATCTCAGGACATACGTCCTGGAGGCCTAGGCAGGCCCGGCTCCCCCGCCCCCTGAGTTCTCGGACGCCCGCTCACATATCAACGGTCGCGGGCGGACCCTCGCTCACATATCAACGGTCGCGGGCGGACCCTCGCTCACATATCAACGGTCGCGGGCGGACCCTCGCTCACATATGAACGGTTGTGAGCGAACGCCCGCTCACATATATCGACCGATCCCAGCAATATCCTGCGGTGTCGTCCTGCAGCACCCTCCAATAAGCCGAGCGCCAAGTTCTTGCCAGATGCCGGCTCCTTCCGCAATGCTTGCAGGTTGCTTGCCATCAGCACCGCCCACGGCCGGGCCGGGCGTCCAGGTCTTGGTTAGAGCGTCATAGCATTCGCCGGAATTCGGATACGCGATCAACGGGATTGAGGTGACTTTGCGGAGGGCTCGAAGCGACGGAGAGACCAGTTCCAGAGGCACGCAATTTACGCCGATCGCGACGACGCGCGGCTGCGTTGCACAGAGCCTTGCGACGTTGGCCAGCGTTGTGCCGTCGCTGATGTGCTCCCCGTCCCGTAGCGTGAAGGAGAACCATGCTTCGACGTTGAACTCTTCTACGAGTGCCAACAGTGCCTTCGTCTCCGAAACCGAAGGCAACGTCTCACATGCCAGCAGGTCCACTCCCGCCTCCACCAGCGCCGCGATCCGGGGCCTGTGGAATTCCATGAACTCGATCCGGCTGAGGGTGTAGTCCCGCGGTATTCCGAACCGTCAGCGAGGTAGGCGCCATAAGGGCCTACTGATCCGGCAATCAGCAGGGGTCCCGCTTCCGGGTTTTCAGCCAAGTATTCGCGCCTCGCGTCGTCGGCCAGGCGTACGCTCAATGCCACCAGCCCCAAGGCTTCCGCTTCGCCGATGCCGCGCTGTCTGAAGCCTCGCGGCGTGGCCTGGTAGCTCGCAGTGATGGCTACCGTGGCTCCTGCATCGAAATAGTCGCGGTGCACTTGCTTGATCAGCTGCGGTTGTTCCAGAAGCACCTTGGCCGACCAAAGTGGGTCCTCCAGATTGCAGCCCCGCGCCTCGAGCTCAGTGGCGAGTGCGCCGTCCAGCGTCAGCTTCGAGCCGGCGTCGAGCATGCGGGACAGCGTGATCTTACTGGGCATCGTTCGGGGCTCCAAGCAGTTGATCTTCATTCGTGCCTATGTGGGGACGAGATGGTCCAGCGTGACCACCCTCTCACTATATTGGTCATTATGAGCATTTGAAAATGCTTGTAATGATCAGGCCAGTTATGCCACCATGGCAGTCAAGCAATCGGCGCCAAGCGCAGGGAAGAGGACCCCTTGAAGATAGAAATGAAATCAGTGCGCAAGCTGCGCGTACATTGGCCTATCGCGTCCGAGACTTTCGCTGGGCTCGCTGAGGGCGAGGCCGGTGCGTTCCGGAATGACCACGGCATTACGGCACTGCTTCAGGCCTTGGCGGACTCCCCGGAGTTGGGGGACTTTGGAAACTACAGGCACGTTTTCGAGTCCGGCGTGGGATTCGAAGGATTCACCGTGGCTGAAGGCGCCAACCCCACCTTGGGGCAAGTGGGCCAGCGGACCATTTCGCCGACCTTTGTCTTCACGACATACTTCGATGCCGCCCTGGACGACGAGCGGGTGGATCGGTTCATGCGTCACCTTGTGGAGATCCACCCTTGGGAAGTCCCTGTCATAGAGCTATCCGGCGTCGTGAGCGTCTCATCCACCGCACTGGCAGAGGCCCGCGAGAGCGGGGTCGCATCATGACCGACAACGCCACGACGGATTTTTGGGACGGGCTCCAGCCCCTCATAGCGGGCAGGACGTTCGCCGATTTGACGCATGCATTCCACCCAGGCCAACCGCACTTCCCCGCTTTCCCCGACGAGATCAGGGAAGCCGTGTTCGATCTGGAGAATGGCGACGGATTCACCGCGCACCGCTATTCGATCATCGGGCAATGGGGAACACACGTTGATCCCCCCTCACATTTCATCCGCGGCGGCCGGTCTTTGGATCAGATCCCGGTAGGGGACATGATCCTTCCGCTGGTCATCCTGGACATTTCAGAACGGGTCAAGGCTGATCCCGATGCCACCCCCACGGTGGCGGACATCCACGCATGGGAAACCCGAAACGGCACTGTCCCGACGGGTAGCTTTGTGGCACTGCGGACAGGCTGGAGCCGACGTTGGCCGATGCCGACGCCATGGCGAACAGGGACGACGAAGGCATCAGTCACAGTCCGGGCTGGTCGCAGGAGGCCCTCACCTTCCTGATTGAACGACGGTCGATTGCGGCTGTAGGTCATGAACAGACAGACACGGACCCGGGCTGGCCACTTCCCGCAAGGACTTCAGGCTGGAGACATACGTGCTGGGACAGAACCGTTGGCAGATCGAGCTATTGGCGAACCTGGATGGTCTTCCGGAAAAGGGTGCCGCCCTGGTTGCGACGTGGCCAAAACCCCTTGAGGGCAGCGGCTTTCCCGCCCGGGTGTTTGCTATCCACTGAGTCACGCCCGTCCGGTGGCTAGAATCAGATCCATGCCTAAGACATCCAGCATGGGACGGGGAATCATGGCTGTCCTTGCAGTCGGCTCCCGTAACGCCGAAGGCCTCGCCGGCGGCACGGTCGCCGATATTGCAGCCGATTTAGGCAAGGATCGCAGCCAGGTCTCGCGGAGCCTGCGAGTCGCGGAACAAGAAGGGTTCCTGGAACGCGCCGAGCGGCGGTCCTACAACCTGAACTGGTCACTTTTTACCGACGCCCAGCTTTTGACCGAACAACGGCTGCAGACGGACGGGATCACTGCCCTGGAGGGCCTTGCCGGCGAAACGAACGAAGGATGCTTCCTCGGAGTGCTGAGCGGTGACAGCACGGTGACGGTCGGTGAGCGTATTCCGGCGAGCAGCAACATGGTCGGTTCGTGGTTGGGCCGGCCTTACCCGGCCTACTGCAGCGACGCCGGCCAGGCATTGCTGTGGGAGGCGTCCGACGCCGAGGTCCGAACCGTTTTCGCGTCCTCTGCATTTGTTCGCCACGGCCCCAATACTCCGGTCAATGTCGAGGACTTCCTGACGCGGCTGCATGAGGCTAGGGGCGGGGGTATTCCATCGTGGATGAGGAAGCAGAACCAGGCTTGTATTCCCTAGCCGTTCCCGTACGGGATTTCAAACGCGAAGTGGTGGCTGCCCTGCAGGTCGTGGGTCCTAAGACACGGCTGGCAGCGCGGCGGGAACTCTGCGCCTCGGCTCTCGTGTCGTGGGGAAAGTGGCTCGAATCGACGATGGGTCAGGGACTGCCGCAGGCGCTGGCCTAGCTCGCAAGGCCCCTTCCTCCCGTATTGTCCCGAGTACTGCGACCGCATGATCCGAGCCGCGCGGCGGCTTCCGTGAGAACCTTCGCGATTTTCCCGGCCCTGGGCTCGATCTGGGGCCGGTTGCCCAGAACACTAAGTGAAGCAAGAATCGCTCCTTCCGGGTCACGGACAGGAACGGCCAATTCGTAGACGCCATGTTCGAATTCTTCGGCCGCCACTATGAAGCCCCGGTTCCGGTCCCTGTCCATCAGCTCGCAGACCTCCTCGGTCGAGTGGGCCGCGCCCGGACCGCCGACACCGATGAAGTTGGCGTCCTTGAGGAGATCCTGAATCGCGGCCTGCTCGTGATCCCACAAGAGTGCCCGGCCTGATCCCGTGCACCATGTCGGCGTCACCATTCCAGGTTTGACGAAGCTGCCAGGGAGCGCGTCATTGCTAGATGCGCGCAGAAGAATTACCCGGAAGCCCTCGCGGACAGAAACCCTGGATCGGAGGCCAAGCGTGGCCACCAGCGCCTCCAACTCGGTTCTTGATTGGCGAACCCAGCCAGTATTAAGCGACGCCGCGAGGCCGAAAAATTGCGGGCCTGTCCGGAACGGACCGCGTTCGACCCTTTCGAGAAGTCCCAGATCACACAATTCCTGGGTCAGCCGGGATACGCGGCTTTGCTCCATGTCCAGCTCGGAGGCGAGCTGGGAGACGCCGAGGAGCCGCCGGCCCCACTTCTCCCGGTCCGCGACCAAGCGCACAATACGAAGTCCTTGTGCCATGGACGACGCTTCCGAGGAAGAATCCATTGTCAATGCTCCTTCCGAGCTTCATCAGGCCCTATTCTCACACGTCCCCGTTGACCGGAACGCGGCTTCCTCCTGCCCACACGGTGTAGAGATCGGCGAGGATTGCCGAGTTCGCCGTCTCCACCCCCTCAACGGTGATTTCTTCGGCTCCTTGCTTTCCGAACAGCACAACTTCGTCGCCCGGAGAGGCGTCAGCGATGTCGGTTACGTCAACAACCATGGAATTCATCGAAACAAGGTCGACGATGGCGACACGCCGGCCACGGACGAGCACATGGCCTCCACGGGCCAGCGCGCGGCGGTAGCCGTCGCCGTATCCTGCGGTCACCGCTGGCAACTTTGAGACCCGGTCCAGCGTGTGGGCGAGGCCATACCCGACTTTGGTGCGGGCAGGCTAGCTATCGATATGGCGGTTGTCATCTTTGGGGAAGTGGGTCATGATCCCGGCCAGCTGATGCCTCGGATGGCTGACGATCCGTCGGACAGCCCTCGGCCAGGGACAGCAGTCCCCGGCCGAGAGCTGGGTGAACGATGGTCAGCGATCCAGCAAAGACGGCGCGGCCGTGCGCGCCTTGCGTCCGTACTTGAGATAGAACAAGGCGTAGCAGGCTCCTACGAAGGGGACCCCGAAGTAGAGGGCGGCTACCTGGTTCGGGTCAAACGCGATACCGATCAACGAAATGAAGCAGAGCGAGAACGCCAGGATCGGAACTAGGGAAACAGCGGGGCCTTATAGGAAGGGCGGCGACGTTGCCGCCATTCTTGACGAAAGTCCGCCTGTGGAAGAAATGTGATGCGGCGATGGACATCCACACGCCGACGACGGCGAACCCTGCGACGGACACAAGGGCCAAATACACCGTCTCGGGCGCAACCACGCTGCTGATGAGCGATGCCAGGCCACCCACCATGCTCACGGAGAGCGCAACCATAGGGATGCCGCGCCGGGTCAGCTTTCGCAACACGCGAGGGGCATGTCCTTCGTCCGAGAGAGAGTACAGCATGCGGGCGCACGAGAAGAGACCGCTGTTGCCGGCGGAAAGGAGCGCGGTGATGATGACGAAATTCATGGCGTCGGCGGCAAACGGGATGCCGATGGAGGAAAAGACCGTCACGAACGGGCTCTGGTCCAGGCCGACCTGATCAAACGGGATGGTGGCGGCGATGACCGCGATGGCCCCGACGAAGAAGATCAGCAAGCGGACGACGGTACTGCGCATGGCCTTCGGAATGCTCTTGGCAGGATCCGCGGTTTCGCCTGCCGCTACGCCGATGAGCTCGGAACCGGAGAAGGCATAGAACACTGCAAGCGCGGTGACCAGAACGCCAGTGAATCCGTTGGGGAAGAGACCCCGGTGGTGTTGAAGTTCTCGAGGAGGAAGGGATGGTTGCCGGTCTCGCTCAATGGGTGGAAACCAAATAGTGCGGCACCCCCGAGCACGATCAGGACGATGATGGCTCCGACCTTGATGATCGCGAACCAGAACTCCGACTCTCCGAAGAACCGCGAAGAGACGGCGTTGAGGCCGAAAAGAACGGCGGCAAAGATGACACACCAGACCCACACGTCGATGTTTGGAAACCATCGCTGCATGAGGAGGCCGGCCGCTGTGAATTCCGAGCCGATGGCCACGGCCCAGCAAAGCCAGTAGAGCCACGCCGTGGTGAATCCCGTGGCTGGTCCGATCGACCGCGATGCGTAGATGTGGAAGGCTCCCGAGACTGGGTACGCGATGGCAAGTTCGCCAAGGCATGCCATTACCAGGTAGACCACGAAGGAGCCAATCAGGTAGGCGATGACCGCGCCGAGCGGTCCGGCCTGGGAGATCGTGTAGCCGGAACTCAAGAAAAGTCCGGAGCCGATCACCCCGCCCATGGCGATCATGACGAGGTGCCTGGGCCCCATGGACCGGCGTAGCCCGGATTCAGACAACGGAGGGGATGAGAGCTGTGGTTCTAGCGCGACGGGTAATGAGGATTCCATGGTGCCTCCGGGGTCGGTGGTCAGGTTGGTGGTCGAATCGGTGCGAAGAATGCGCGTGATACCTCGGGGGTCGAGGGGTGATCCGGATTGCCGGAGGTGCGCAAGGGGATGGTGATGAAGATAACACAGCGTAGTCGAATTGGTCATTAAAAACATTTGGACATGCACATGTTGCACGCATGTTACTTGCGGGCGCTGATGTCGAATCGCCATGCGGATGGTCGATTCGCCCTATTCTTCGGCCGGAATCACATGCCCTGGCTGACATGGAATCCGGTCAATATTGGAGGACCGATGTAACTGACTGAAGGAGCAGCATGACCACCTATGACATTGCCCTGATCGGCTTTGGCGGCGTCAACAGGACCCTGGCCGAACTGATCGCAACACGCAATGAGGCACTTCGTTCCGGGCTGGGCTTTGGCCTCCGGGTCGTGGCAATCACCGACCTTCGCCTCGGATCCCTGGTCCAGCCTGATGGTATCGACCTCTCCATGGCCCTGGGCCTTGGCGGCGGGAGCGAAACCTTCGCCGAACACGGGGGATCCGCGGACACCAACAATGAGTCGGTCATCCGCTCGTGCACAGCAGACATCATCTGCGAAGCCACCTTCACAAACCCCGACGACGGCGAACCTGCGGTCTCCCATGTGCGGTGGGCCCTCGAATCGGGCAAGAGCGTCTGCACCACGAACAAAGGACCGGTTGCCCTCCGTGGGGCCGAACTGAATTCCCTAGCCGCGCAAAATGGCGTCTACTTCGAATACGAAGGAGCCGTCATGAGTGGCACGCCGGTGATCCGTTTGGCGAAGAAGATGTTTTCAGGACTCCGGTTGAATGGTTTCGAAGGCATTCTCAACGGAACCAGCAATTACGTGCTCGGTCGGATGGAAGCCGGCCTGGACTTCGAAGCTGCCGTCAGCGAGGCACAGGAACTCGGTTACGCCGAGGCGAACCCAGCAGCAGACATCGAGGGCTACGATGTCCAGCTCAAGGTCCTCATCCTCGCCAACGAACTGCTTGACGCGGGCATCGAACTCAAGGACGTCCGGCGGCAAGGGATCTCGACGGTCACGGCGGAAGATGTCCGAACGGCATCCCGGAACGGACGCCGCTGGAAGCTCGTCGGTTCGGCACGGCGGAATCCTGACGGGACCGTCACCGCAGGTGTAGCCCCGGTCGCGGTGCCCTTGACCACGGACTTGCCGGCGTTTCGGGCGCTACGAACGCCGTCTCCTTCGATACCGATCTACTTGGCCCGGTTACCGTATCGGGACCTGGAGCAGGTCGCGTGGAGACCGCCTACGCCTTGCTCTCAGACATCATCGCCATCCACTCAGCAAAGACAGGGGCGGCCGCACATGTCTGAGTCCACACTCTGCGCCACGGAAATAGCGCTGCCACGATTCCGTGAAGTGACGAGCCCCTACGATGGCAGGATCGTCGGCACGGTCCCCCTGACCGACGCTTGTGCCGCCGACGCCGTGCTCGAAGTGGCCCGGGCCGGCGCGCGAAAAGCACGGGCGCTGTCCCGCAACACCCGGGGAAAATCCTCGACACTGCTGCCACCGACATCGAACGGCGAAGCGAAGAGTTCGCCCGGACCATTGTTGCCGAGTCAGGCAAGACCATCCGCCAGGCCCGAAAGGAAGTATTGCGAGCCGTCAATACCCTTCGCCTGTCCGCGGCCGAAGCGCGCCGGAACGCCGGAGAGGTCATTCCCTTTGACTCATACGAGGGCTCGGAAGACCGGACCGGATGGTACTCGCGCGAACCGCTTGGCATCATTGCAGCGATCACGCCCTTCAACGACCCCCTCAATCTCGTGGCGCACAAGATCGGTCCGGCCATTGCCGGAGGCAACGCAGTGGTCCTCAAGCCCTCCGCCCTGACTCCCCTGTCGGCCCAACTCCTCGCGGACGCCCTCGTGGATGCTGGGCTTTCGCCTGAAGTCCTGACTGTTGTTCACGGGGATCGGGAGGTAGCCGAAACCATCATCCGGTCCCGGGATGTGAGAATGGTGTCCTTTACCGGCGGGTTCTCCACTGGGGAAAGCATTGCCCGCGCCGCCGGCCTGAAGAAGCTTTCCATGGACCTGGGCGGAAACGCACCTGTCATCGTCCTGAGCGATGCTGACATTGACGACGCCGTGGAATCTTGCGTCTCCGGAGCGTTCTGGGCCGCTGGCCAGAACTGCGTGGGGGTGCAGCGAATCCTTGTAGCCACACCGTTGTACGCCGATTTCCGCCAGCGCTTCCTGGAAGCGACAGCCCGATTGGTATCCGGAGATCCGTCGGATGAGCGGACGGACGTCGGGCCGATGATCAGCCCCGCTGCGTTAGACGAACTCAAAGCCAAGCTCGACGAGTCCATCCATGACGGCGCTGCACTTCTCGCAGGCAACGTGAGGGTAGGCAATGTGCTTGAGCCGACTGTGCTGGAAGCGGTCCCGGCGGACAGCAGGCTGTGGAGGGAAGAAGTGTTCGGGCCTGTTGTCATGCTGCATGCTTTCAATACGTTCGAAGAAGCCATTGAAGTAGCAAATGCCATCGAATTCAGCCTTCACGCCGGCATTTTCACGGACTCCCTGAGCAACGCCATGGACGCCGCGCGCCGGATCGACGCAGGCGGAGTCATGATCAATGATTCCTCGGACTATCGGTTCGACGGCATGCCGTTCGGGGTTCCAAATACGGAAGCCTCGGCAGGGAAGGTGTCCATTTTGCTTACGAAGAGATGACCCAGCCCAAAGTCGTCTGCATCAAGAACCGTGGGATATAGAGCCGTGACCAGCCGCATCGAGACCGATTCGCTCGGGAACATTCCCGTACCCGCCAACGCCTACTGGGGAGCACACACTGCCCGGCATTGGAAAACTTCACCATCAGCGGCATTCCGATCTCCAGGCATCCGCACTTGGTACGCTCCCTGGCAATGATCAAGAACGCCGCGGCGCAGGCCAACTGCGAACTTGGGGTGCTCTCGCCCCGGCAGGCGGCAGCAATCCGCGAATCGTGCCGGGAAATCCAGGAAGGGCATCACCTCGAACAGTTCTGCGTTGACGTCATCCAAGGAGGGGCCGGCACCAGCACGAATATGAACGCGAATGAAGTGATCGCGAACCTCGGGCTGGAAAAACTGGGCCAGCGCCTCGGCGACTACCAGCACCTGCACCCCATCGACCATGTCAATCGTTGCCAATCCACCAATGACGCTTATCCAACCGCCATCAAGCTGGCCCTCATTTTCGCCATCGCGGAACTCAATCAGGAATTGGGCAAGCTTGCCGAAACCGCCAGAAACAAGGGTGCCGAATTTGCCGATGTCGTGAAGATGGGTAGGACCCAGCTTCAGGATGCTGTCCCGATGACCCTGGGGCAGGAGTTCAATGCCTTCGCCGCCACGTTGGAGGAAGATCGCTCCCGGCTCCTGGAGTCCACCGATCTGATGCGCGAATGCAGCCTGGGGGCCACCGCCATCGGCACCGGCATTACCGCCGAACCGGGTTATCAGCAACTGGTGCTGCGGGCACTCTCCGAAGTTTCCGGCGTCGACGTCCTTCCTGCCAACGATCTGGTTGAGGCGACGTCCGATGTCGGAGTTTTCATGCACGTGTCGGGCATGCTCAAACGGACCGCAATCAAGCTATCCAAGATCAGCAGTGACCTCCGATTGCTGTCCAGCGGACCGCAGAATGGCTTTGGCGAGATCACCTTGCCTCCCCGTCAAGCGGGGTCGTCCATCATGCCCGGAAAGGTGAACCCTGTCATCCCCGAGACCATGAATCAGATCGCTTTCGCGGTTGCCGGAGCGGACACCGCGGTAACGATGGCCGCAGACAATGGCCAACTCCAACTCAATGCCTTCGAACCTGTCATCGCTCACGTCCTGCTTCAAGCCGTTTCATGGCTCAAACAAGGAGCTCGCGTTCTCCGCACACACTGCATGGAAGGCATCGAAGCGAACACCGACCGCCTCGCCCGCCAGACGGCAGCTTCGGTGGGCCTTGCAACGGCACTGGTTCCGGCCATCGGCTACGCGGCCGCGGCGGCGGTCGCCAAGGAAGCCCTGCGGGACGGATCACCCGTTCTCGACGTCGTTACCGGCAAGAACCTCCTGGACCGTGCCACCGCTCAATCGATGCTTGAATCGGCTGCGCTTCCGGTCAGGGGTACCCGCATATCAGCGGTCTGATCGCCAACTCCTCACGCGGTCGGCACTGCGCCACGCCGGATAAGACTGGAAAGCGTCATGGCCGTCACGGTATCCGTGACGCCCGGAAGTGCGGCGATCTGCTCCCAGATCTCTTGGATTCTCTCCAAGGACCGGGCTTCAAGCCTCACGAGAAGATCAAAGTCCCCGCTGACGACGTCGCACAAAACCACTTCCGGAATGGACCGCAAAACAGCAATGACATCCGAACCACGCACCCGGTCCTTCCGGTAGACCATAAGGAAAGCCGAGACGGACCCTTGCCCGGGTAGGCCAGCAACCAGCGTATATCCCTGGATGTATCCTTGCCGTTCCATCCGGTCGACGCGCTGGCGCACAGCATTCCTTGAAAGCAGGACTTTGCTCGCCAGTTCGGCATGACTAATGCGTGCGTTTTTGGTGAGCTCCGCAAGGATCCTCTGGTCTATGTGATCGAGACTCACGCGGTCCATGCCCACCCTTCAAAAAGTAAATCCCTGTGCACAACCCAAGCAGAACCCGATCCACAACCGAAAGCTCCAGAAAAGATGATACTTCCGCATCACAGCCATCCAACGTTCGGCGCCATCACCTGCGTCCTGTTCGACATGGACGGAACACTTATCGACTCTGCCCGAGGTGTTACCTCAAGTGCTGCCCGGGCTTTGGAATCCGTGGGAGCGCCGGTCCCGAGGCCGGACGAACTACTCAGGTTTGTCGGGCCACCGATGGTCGAATCGTTCAGGGCAGTCTCCGGGATTGACGAAGCGACTGCCCAGAGAGCCCTCCAACACTATCGCAAGGCATACGCGGATCACGGCGCTGAGCAATCGAGCCTCTACGAAGGAGTCACAGAACTGCTGGAGCAACTACGCTCAGCCGGTATCCCCATGGCTGTTGCCACGTCCAAAGTGGAAGATCAAGCACTACGACTCGCACGACGCTTTGGAATCGAAAGCAACTTCATCACCATATGCGGGCATCGGACGTTGAAAGACGGGCGACCAAGGCGGAAGTCATCGGTGAAGCACTGCTCCGCCTTGCCTCCCTGGGCATCGATATCTCCAACCCGGCAATGGTCGGCGACAGAAGTTATGACGTCGCGGGAGCCGCTGAGCATGGAATTTCCACCTTTTTCGCGCTCTGGGGGTACGGGGAAATGAGGAGGCGTTGCACGCTGCTGCCACTGCCATCTCACCCACAGTTTTGCTGCCGATGATCCTGGCCACATCAGTGAGCGAGCGTTCCGCCGTTTGGCGTCATAGGTGAGCGAGCGTCGGGCGAAAGGGCGGTACAGGTGAGCGAGCGTCCGCCGAAAGGGCCGTATATGTGAGCGAGCGTCGGAGGGACCAGACCCCTAGTCCGCCGGCCCTGCGTCGGCTAGTCTGCTTTCACGGCCTGCCAGGCCCGCAGTTCAGGCATCAAGGACGATCATGAGGAGCAAGAATGGCTGACCACACATATAGCGTTTCCGAAATTGTTGGAACTTCGTCCGAGGGCGTCGACGCCGCCATCAGGAACGGGATTGCGGCCGCGAGCCAGACCCTCCGGAACCTCGACTGGTTCGAGGTCAAGGAAATCCGCGGCCATCTTAGCGAGGGCGCCGTTGCCGACTGGCAAGTAACCATCAAGCTCGGATTCCGCCTGGAGCGTTAAGAAGCCCCCAAAACCCCAAAACGACGATGGCCGCCAGCCTTTCTGTGGAAAGGCTGGCGGCCATCAGTTGCGAGGCTGGACTCACCCGCGGGTCCAGACTTGGACGGGGTCACCGCCACAGAGGAGTCGCCGGCCGCGGCCGGCAAATTCGATCCACAGGAATTCGTGGTCCGACGAAACTTCGTCCACAAGGCCGGCGTCGAAGCCCATTTGTCCTCGTGGATCCAGACGGTTTCGCCGCGGCTGAGCTCCGACCATTTCGACGGCGGCAGGCGAAGTGCCGCTCCAGCGGGCCGTTGCGCCGACGTCGTGAAGTGGCTTGGGCCCCACGCCCCCAAGGTTTCGGGACTCATCGGGACTCGGCTACCAGGTACTGGCGGTGCCAGACCGTTGCCGCACCGTTATGGGCCGGGAAGACGTGGCCTTCGAAGAACGTGTGCACCACGTGGGGTTCACTTTCGGGGCTCCACTGACCGGATGCCGGGCAATGCGAGCCCGTGGATCCCGCGGACCCGGCGGTGGTTGCCCGTTCCCTCAGCAGCGCGATGCGTTTCATCGTTGAATTCCATCCTTGATATGCGAAAAGGTCTGGATTCAGCGTAAACGCGATTCAAAAGCCGCCCAATGGGCACATAGACAGAATCACGCTGATTCACTATGCAGCAGCACAGTGACGTGGAGCACTTTTGGCTGAAACTCCCTCAGCTCTCGTCCATCGCATGACGCTCGGACAACTCCGCGCCCGGCGCCGTTCCGGCAGCAAACGCCGTTCCGGCAGCAAACGTCGTTCCGGCACCAAACGCCGTTCCCGCACCAAAGCTGCCCAGCAACTTCAAGGCATCGTCCGACGGCGAACCCGCCTTCGCTGAATAGACCCGCAGGACCTGGTCCGGGTCCTCCGGCAGGGCCAAATTCTCGAAGTTCAGTTCCACGTCCCCCACCGTGGGGTGGTGCAAGCGGACCGTGCCGGCCGAGCGCGCGGCCACTCGATGCCCTGCCCACCATTGGCGGAAATGTTCGCTGTTCACGGCGAGTTCGCCCACGAGCTGGTTCGCTTGTGGATCGTCGGGGTGCCGCCCGGTATCCGCACGCAGGGAGCCGGCGGCTTCCGCGGCAACCGTCTTCCAGTCCCGGAACAGTTCGCGTGCCTGCGGGTCCAGGATCAGCCAGCGAGTGAGGTTCCGCTCGGCGGGAGGCATGGACGGGAAGTCGGCAAACAGCAAGACCGCCATGCGATTGGCTCCGAGCACGTCGCTGCGCCGGCCAAGCAGGAGCGCCGGAACGTCGCCCACGGCGTCCAGAAGTTGGCGCAAGGCCGGCCGCACCCGTGGTGCGGGAGTCGGCGCCTTGGCAGTCGACGCGCAGTGCTCAAGCAGGTCCATCATGTGGGTGTGCTCGCTTGAGTCCAGACGAAGAGCCCGCGACACCGATTCGAGGACCGCCCGCGAAGGATGGATATGCCTGCCCTGTTCGAGGCGGGTGTAGTAGTCCGTGCTGACATCGGCCAAGCGGGCAATCTCTTCCCTGCGCAGTCCTGGAACGCGGCGCGCGCCGGACGCTTCCGGCAAACCGGCGTCCTCGGGCGACATCCGGGCACGCATGGCTTTGAGGAACTTTCCGAACTCGGCACTTTGACCCATGTGCCTATTCTTCCTTCCCTCAGGGCTTGTTTCTACGGCCAAGGTAGGACTCCGAGTCCTAGGAAAAACAGGGGGCGTCAAAACTACTGATTGTTGTGCCGAAAGTGCATAGGCTCGAAAAAGCCAGTCAGGCAATCCACCCACCAGTGACGAAAGGGCAAGACATGTCCAACGCTCAGAATTCCACCGTTCCCGGGCTCGTCCTGAACAACTCGGTCACCATCCCCCAGCTCGGCTTCGGCGTCTTCCAGGTCCCGCCTGCCGAGACCCAGAAGGCCGTGGAGGACGCTCTGGAGGCCGGTTACCGGCACATCGACACCGCCGCGGCCTACCGGAACGAGTCCGGCGTCGGCGCCGCAATCAAGGCTTCCGGCATCGCCCGGGAAGAACTCTTCATCACCACCAAACTCCGCAACGGCGAACAGGGACGGGCGGCGGCGGCATTCAACAACAGCTGCCGCGAACTCGGCCTCGACGTCATCGATCTCTACCTGATCCACTGGCCTGTCCCGTCTCAAGGCTTGTTCGTGGATGCGTGGAAGGCACTCGAAAGGATCCATGCCGACGGCGGCACCAGGGCAATCGGCGTCTCCAACTTCCTGCAGGATCATCTCGACACGCTCCTGGAGTTCGCCGACGTCGTTCCCGCCGTCAACCAGATCGAACTGCACCCGACCTTCCAACAGCGGGAACTGGCGGCGAAGAGCCGCTCGCACGGAATCGCCGTCGAGGCGTATAGCCCGCTGGGGCAAGGAGCGGACCTGGGGTCGCCAACGGTCACCGAACTTGCCGAAACGCACGGTGTCACCCCCGCACAGATCGTGCTGGCCTGGCACCTCGGAACCGGCAACATCGTCATCCCCAAGTCCGTCCACCCCGAGCGGATCCGCCAGAACCTCGCGGCGGCGGCGCTGCAGCTCACCCCGGACGAACTGGCAGCCATCAGCGCGCTCGACGCCGGTACGCGCCTCGGCGCGGACCCCGCCGTCGCGTCCTTCAGCCAAATGTAGAAACCACCAGCGTAAGGAACCCAAAACCATGCAGTACACCCACTTGGGCCGCTCAGGGCTCAGCGTCTCCCGCTTGTGCCTCGGAACCATGAACTTCGGCCCGCAGACGGAGGAATCCGCAGCGCACTCCATCATGGACTCCGCACTGGACTCGGGCATCAACTTCTTCGACACCGCCAACGTCTACGGCGGCCACGACAACCGGGGTTGGACCGAGGAAATCCTGGGCCGCTGGTTCGCCAAGGGCGGCGAGCGCCGCGAGCGCGTCGTCCTCGCCACCAAGCTCTACGGAACCATGACTGACCGCCCCAACGAGTCCAAGCTCTCCGCCCTCAACATCCGGCGCGCCTTGGACGCCAGCCTCAAGCGCCTGCAGACCGACTACATCGACGTCTACCAGTTCCACCACGTGGACCGGAACACGCCGTGGGACGAGATCTGGCAGGCCATCGAGGTAGCGGTCCAGCAGGGCAAGATCCTGTATTCCGGAAGCAGCAACTTCGCTGGCTGGCACATCGCCCAGGCCCAGGAGGCTGCCGCGCGGCGCAACTACAACGGACTCGTGAGCGAGCAGTCCATCTACAACCTGCTCACCCGCAATGTCGAACTGGAAGTCATCCCGGCCGCCCAGCAGTACGGCCTCGGCCTCATCCCGTGGTCGCCGCTTCACGGCGGGCTCTTGGGCGGGGTGCTGAAGAAGGAACGCGACGGCGTCCGTCGCCTTGAGGGCCGCGCGGCGGAGACCCTGAAGAAGCATGAAGACCAGATCCGCCAGTACGAGGACCTCGCCGACGACCTTGGCTACGAGCCCGGCGACGTTGGCTTGGCCTGGTTGCTCCACCAGCCGGCTGTAACCGCGCCGATCGTGGGTCCGCGCACGCAGGAGCAGTTGGACGCCGCCATCAGGGCTTTGGATGTCACCCTCGACGCCGATGCCCTCAAGCGGCTCGACGACATCTTCCCGGGCCACCGGACCGCGCCGGAAGACTACGCGTGGTGACGTCGGCACCGTTGCGCCTGCTGTTCATCGGCGGGACCGGGACCATCAGCGCGGCGGCGGCGGAGCGCGCCGTCGCGCTGGGTCATCGGCTCACCGTGCTCAATCGCGGAGTGAGCTCGGAAAGGCCGGCACCTCCGGGCACGAAATTGCTGCAGGCGGATATCCGCAACCCCGCGGAGGTGGCGGAGGTGCTGAACGGCCGCGAGTTCGACGTCGTCGCGGACTTCATCTCTTTCACGCCGGAGCATGTGGCCGCCGCGGTGGAGCTGTTCCGCGGCCGGACCGGACAGTACGTGTTCACCAGTTCGGCCTCGGCCTACCAGAAGCCGCCCGCACACTTGCCGATCCTCGAATCGACCCCGCTCAGGAACCCGTTCTGGAAGTACTCCCAGGACAAGATCGCGTGCGAAGACTTTCTCGTCCGCGCCTACCGCGACGAAGGATTCCCCGTGACCATCGTCCGGCCTTCGCACACCTACGACCGCACGCGGATCGCCCTCCTGGGCGGCTGGACGGACATCCATCGGATGCGGGAAGGCCTGCCCGTGATAGTCCACGGCGACGGTACCTCGCTGTGGACCCTCACGCACGCGGATGATTTTGCAGTCGCTTTCGTCGGCCTCCTCGGCCGGCCGCAGGCTGTGGGTGAAAGCTACACCATCACCTCGGACGAAGCACTCCCGTGGACCAGGTATACCGGCTCTTCGCCACAGCGGCAGGGGTGCCGGAACCCGAACTGGTGCACATCGCCTCGGACACCATTGCAGCGCACTCCCCGGAGCTTGGCCCTGGGCTTCTCGGGGACAGGTCCCACTCCGTGGTCTTCGACAACACCAAGATCAAAACGCTGGTGCCCTGGTATCGGGCAGAAATTCCGTTCGCGGCGGGCGCACGGGAGATCGTCCGGTGGCATGATGAACATCCAGGCATCAAGCACGTGGACCAGGACTTCATGAAACTCAGCGATCAACTGGTCCAATGGGCACGGAGGCCGATCTAGCAACTGAAAGGACAGGACCATGGCACTTGCTCCGACTGTCAGGCTCAACGACGGTAATGCCATTCCGCAGATCGGCCTCGGAACCTGGCCCCTCGACGACGCCCAGGTCGCCACGGCGGTGGTGTCCGCCGTCGAGCTTGGCTACCGGCACGTCGACACGGCGTACCGCTACGGTAACGAGGCCGGCGTCGGGCAAGGCGTGCGGGACTGCGGGGTCCCGCGGGAGGAACTGTTCATCACCACCAAACTGGACGGCACCCACCAGGGCCGCGATCGCGCCGTCGAGGGCCTTGAAGGATCCCTCAAGCGCCTCGGGCTGGACTATGTGGACCTCTTGTTGATCCATTGGCCGCTCCCCCAACGGAATGAATTCGTGTCCACCTGGGAGACATTCGAGCGGCTCCAGGCTGAGGGGAAGGTGCGTTCGATCGGCGTGTCCAACTTCAAGCCCTCGCACCTTGAGCGGCTCCTCGAGGAAACCTCGGTGGTGCCGGCCGTCAACCAAATCCAAATCTCGCCATCCATCACCCGGATCGATGAGCGTGCCTTCAACGGCAACCATGGCATCGCCACGGAATCGTACAGTCCGTTGGGGGCCGGCCGCGATCTCCTGAATGCCCCGGTGCTGGCCGCCATCGGGAAGAAACACGGAAAGACTCCCGGTCAGGTGGTGTTGCGCTGGCACGTCCAGGAGGGGCTCGTCGCCATCCCGAAGTCCGCCAACCCCGCGCGCATGAAGGAAAACCTGGACGTTTTCGGCTTCGCTTTGGATCATGACGACCTGTCCGCGATCGCCACTTTGGACGCGGGCGCCGATGCCGGTGTCGACTCTGACGTACAGGGACACTGATACAGGTTTCACTCACCAACACTGAGGACGGCATGGCAGAGAACATCGACGGAACGCTCATCTGGACGGGCGCGTACACCGCGGACAGCGACGGGAACGGATGGGGCATTGGGGCAGTCGCCGCGCGCGAAGATGGCAGCCTGAGTTGGCTTGGCACCGCCGTCGAAGCGCCGTCGCCGTCGTTCCTTGCCGTTCATCCCACGCTGCCAGTGGTCTATGCAGTGGCCGAGGCCGCGCAGACGGTCCGGGCGTACCGGCGGACCGGGCTGTTCGGCCTCGAGCCGCTCGGCGAGGCCTGGCCAGCCGGAGCTGCGGCCTGCCACGTCGCCGTCGACCCTTCCGCACGTTTCATCGTGGTCGCCTGTTGGGGCGACGGCAACGTTTTGCTGTACGGGCTCGACGACGACGGCGGCATCACCTCGCGCTTTGCCGCACCGCCGGCGAAAGACCCGCACGCCGGTGTCGAAGGCGGCCTCGACATCGCCACGGGCGGACCCGGGTGAGTCGCGCCCATGCAAGCCTCATGCTCGAGGACGGCCGGATCATGACCACCGACCTCGGCTTCGACCTCGTACGGGTGTGGAATTACTTCCCCGACACCGGCCTCCTCAAGGACCACGAAGTCGCGCTCCCGATGGGCAGCGGCCCGCGACACTTGGTCCAGCACCCCTCCGTCGACGCAGTCTTCGTGGTGACCGAGTACTCCATCGAAGTGGTGGTGCTCCTGCCGGGCGCGGACGGCCGCTTTGCGCTCCACCGTCGCGGCCCTGCGGCAGCCGGTGGAGCCGCCGACGGCGACGCGGCAGCGGAAATCGCGCTTTCCCCGGACCATCGCTTCGTCTACACGGGCATCCGCGGTTCCAACCGGATCTCGGTATTGGCTGTCGAAGGCAGCGGAACCCGGCTCCGGCCCGTGGCTGACGTGCCCAGCGGGGGAGACTGGCCCGCCATCACCTGGTCCGCGACGGCTGGCTCCATGTGGCGCACGAGCGTTCCAACCAAGTCACAACCTTTGCACTGAACCCTGCCACGGGTATACCGGGGGATGTCCTCGAGCAGGTGGACGTGGGTTCCCCTACCGTTTTGGTCATCGCCCCCTGACGGGCCAAAACAGCGACGCTCGCTCACAAATGCGGCCAAAATCGGGAACGCTCGCTCACCAAGGTGAGCGAGCGTTCGAGGGAAAAGGCCCAAAGGTGAGCGAGCGTCGTGGGGAAGGCCAAAGAGGCGAGAACTCACGTCTCGATGCGTTGCCTATCCCCGCACAGCCTCGTCCACTGCCGCCAGCAGGGAGTTGAACCGCGGGTTCGCGTCAAGGTCATCGATCAGCACCGCGCGGCCGTGGTCGTCGGCCAGCGGTACTTGCCAATTGGGGTAGACCTCCGACGTCGTTCCCGGTTGGTTCTGCACACGCCGCTCCCCCACGGCGTCCACCAACGCAACGCCGAGCAGGACCGATGGCGCGAGGGCCAGCAAGCGATGGAGCGCCTCAATGACCTGTTCCTCGCCAAGCACCTTTCCGTCGGCCGGCAGCAGACCGCGTTCCCGGAGCAACCCCATCATCTTGTCCAGGCTGGCCTCGTGCTCGGCCCGTTCCTCGGCCACGCTCCGTTCAAGCAAACCCAGTTGGCTGCGGAGTTCCACGTGATTGCCGGCGAGGTACCCCGCAGTCGGCGGGAGGTCGTGGGTGTTGACGCTGGCGAGGGCCTGTGTTCGGTAGCGTTCGGGCGGGAGCGGCGAGTCGCCGTCGTACTCGAACCAGAGGATCGAGGTGCCCAGGATGCCGCGGGCGGCAAGGTAGTCCCGCACCCACGGCTCGAAGACGCCCAGGTCTTCGCCGATGACCACGGCACCCGCGCGATGCGCTTCCAAAGCGAGGATGCCGATGAGGGCCTCGTGGTCGTAGCGGACATAGGCGCCGTCGCGGGCCGAGTTGCCGGCGGGCACCCACCACAGGCGGAACAGCCCCAGGATGTGGTCCACGCGGATTCCGCCGGCATGGCGAAGGACGGTGGAGAGCATCGCGCGCAAGGGCGCGTAGCCCGCCTCTGCCAAACGGACCGGGTGCCACGGCGGCTGGTTCCAGTTCTGGCCCAGCTGGTTGTACATGTCCGGCGGTGCGCCCACGCTGACGCCCGGTGCGAAGCTGCTGCGCAGGGTCCAGGCGTCGGCGCTGCTCAAGTCCGCCCCGACGGCGAGATCGTGCACTACTCCCAACCGCATGCCGGATCGCTTCGCCGCGACCTGGGCCGACTCGAGTTGCTCATCGCAGATCCACTGAAGCCAGCGGTGGAAACCGATCCGGTCGGCCAAAGCCTGGCGCATCGACTCGACCTTGGGCGAACCGAGGGTGGCCGCGGGTCCTGCCAGAAGGGTCGTCCGGCGACCGGTCTTCACGGATCGCGCACCAAAGGGCGAAATCGTCCAGGCCGGGGCCGGACTCGCGGCAGAACTCCTCAAAGGCGCGTTGCCGGGCCGGAGAGAGCTTGACCGTGTGAAGGAGTTCCAAGGCAGCGAGCTTCGCGGCAAAGATCTGGTCCCGGTCCAGCCGTTCGGCGTCCTTGTTGAGCGCGTGGACGTGGTCCAACAGCCGGTCCACCGTGGCGCGCTTGCGAGGCTTAACGTATGCCAATTCGGGAATGGATTCGACCCGGATGTAGAGGGGGTTGAAGAATCGCCTGGTGGAGGGAGAGTACGGCGATGCTTGAATGGGAGGCACCGGATCTGCGGCATGCAGTGGGTTCACCAGGACGTAGTCGGCCCCTCGCGCGCCGGCCAACGATGCCAAATCGGCAAGGTCCGCGAAATCCCCGATACCCCATGAGCGCTTCGAGCGTACCGAGTACAGTTGCGTGGCGAGTCCCCAGCCCCGTCGTTCCTCAAGCCCTGCCGCCGTCTGCAACGAGGCTGGAACCACGGCGAGCGCGGCGGTGGCCGTCACGCCGTCGGACTCGGCCGTGAGCGAATGCCAGCCGAGCGGCAAACCGGCCGGAACCTCAAACGTTGCACGGCCTGTGGGCACTCCATCAACGTCGCGCGGCGGCGCCCAGTCCTCTTGTTGAACGGCGGCAAGTTCCGTTCCGTCCTCGAGCGAGATCGTCAGGCGGCCGGCGAACCGTCGCGGACGTGGACGTGGACAGCCGCCGTCGTTCCTTCTTGGACGACGACGGCGGGCGGCAGCATCCGCCGCCACGGCGCCACTTCCGCGTCCGCAAGGGCCGCTTCGATCTGCTCGTCGGAATGGGCGGCGACCCCCAGGGCACCAAGCACCTGGATCAACGTGGTGGGCGAAACGTCGTGCTGCAGCCCATCCCAGCCATGGAACGACGTCCCGACGCCGTGAGCATCCGCGAGCCGGTGGAGCAGGTCCTCGTCAATGGCGGGTTGGTAGCGGGTGGAATCGCCGTGGTGTCGGTGGCCTGCTGGATGGGAGTGTTGGTCATGTCCGCCTCGTCTGCGATGTGATTCGTCCGAAGGTGCATACCGCCCCGCGTGCAACTCAAGCGAGGCAACTGGTTCCGATTATTGCAGGGCGGTGATGGCCGTCCCACTTATTCCGGCAGCATGACGCCCCAACCCGAAACCCTCGCTCACATGATCTGAGCGAGCGTCGGTCGAAACACCCGCATACGTGAGCGGGCGTCGGTCGAAACACCCGCATACGTGAGCGGGCGTCGGTCGAAACACCCGCATACGTGAGCGAGCGTCAGTCGTAGACCCTACATATCCGAGCGAGCGTCGGAAGTCCCGAACCCTCGCTCACAAACAACCACCAAAATCCGAACCCTCGCTCACATACGTATGGGCGCGGCGTGGTACATGATTGAGCCATGGACGCCATCGACGCGCTCAATGAAACCGCCTTCTGGCTGGAACGGGAACTCGCGGACAGCTTCAAGGTCCAGGCCTTCCGCCGGGCTGCGGGAGTCATCGCCGGACTGAGCCACGAGGAACTGACTGCCCGGCTCAAGGATGGCCGCCTCAAGCGGACCAAGGGAATCGGCAGCCGGACCTTCGAGGTGATCAGCCAGGCCCTGGGCGGCGCTGTTCCCGACTACCTTGAGAACCTCCGCCGTCGCGGCGCCGAACCTTTGGTCAACGGTGGACACGAGCTGAACGCCGAGCTCCGGGGCGATCTGCATAGCCACAGCAACTGGTCGGACGGCGGCTCGCCGATTGAGGTTATGGCCGACGCGGCTCGTATACTCGGCCGGGAATATATAGCATTGACCGATCACTCCCCCAACCTCACTATCGCCAACGGGCTCAGCCCCGAGCGCTTGATGGAGCAGCTCACCGTTGTGGATGGAATCAACGAACGGTGCGGGCAAGAGTCGGGCTTTCGGCTATTGGCCGGCATCGAAGTGGACATCCTTGAAGACGGAGAGCTGGACCAGTCCGCGGAACTGCTGAGCCAACTGGACGTTGTAGTGGCCAGTGTCCACTCGAAGCTCAGGTCGGACAAACGGCTCATGACCCGGCGGATGCTCACTGCCATCGAAAACCCGCACACGAACGTCCTCGGGCACTGCACCGGCCGCTTGGTGAAGGGATCGCGAGGAACGCGACCCCATCGGAGTTCGACGCCGAAGAGGTGTTCGCCTCGTGCGCGGAACACAGGGTCGCCGTCGAGATCAATTCGCGGCCCGAACGCCAGGACCCGCCGGACGAATTGATTCAAATTGCCCTCGACGCCGGCTGCCTCTTCAGCATCGACAGTGACGCACATGCCCCGGCCAGCTCGACTTCCTCCAGTACGGTGCGGAGCGGGCGGAAGCCAACGGGGTACCCGCCGATCGCATCATCACGACGTGGCCGTTGGATCGCCTTCTGGAGTGGCTCCAGCCCGGCTAGCGGCGCCGCGCCGCCCGGAACCGCAGGGCCGCAACCACCCACACGACGGCGAACAGCCCAATCAGCACCAGCCCGGCGTCACCGAGGTCTATTTCGCCCAGCCACGTGGTGACCGGATCGCTCAGTCCAAAGGCCGCATTGAGGAAACCGCCCAGTGTGATGACCGAGATGAAGAGCGCCGAAAAGGCCGAGATACCGGTGATAATGGCGTTGAATCCAAGCTTGCGCTGGGGATCGTGGATGGCGGATTTGTACATCCGCATCATGGCCACGCCGTTGATGGAATCGCAGAGGGTCATTGCCGCGGTGAAGGCCAGCGGCAGCGCCAGGAGGGCAAGAACAGACACGCCCGCGAGCGACGCCGCCGTCGTGAGCACCAGCAGCCCGATGGTGGTGGCGGTGTCGAATCCAAGCCCGAACAAGAACCCGATCACGTAGATGTTCCGCGGACGCTGGACCTTGGATAGCGGCTTGGCCAAGAGCCGCGCGATGAACCCTTTGGTTTCGAGGTCGTCGACGGCGATCGCGCCGCCGGCCTGGGCGGCGCGGTACAGCTGAATCGTACGGAGGAACGCCGACCCGTTGAAGATACCCATGGCCAGCAGGAACATCCCGGACACGCCGCTGCCGATCAGCCCCAGCACGAGGTGTCCGGTGGTGCCGTCCTCCATGAGCTGGCCCACAAGGCTGGCGCCCCCAACCACCATCACACCGGCCAGGATTACCACGGAGCTATGGCCCAGGCTGAAGGCAAAGCCGACACTCACGGGGTCCTTGCGCTGTGCCACGAATTTCCGTGTGGAATTGTCGATCGCCGCGATGTGGTCCCAGTCGTAGCTGTGTTTGATACCGGCCACATAAGCCGTCAGCACGAGACCCAGCGCCAGCGGCTGCCCGCCACTGGCGCCACCCACCAACAGGAGTACGACGGCGGCAAGGTGCAGGAGGACGACGGAGCCGAACATGAACGCGAGGCGGGACTTCATCGGGAGATGCTCACGCCACCGGTACATCGAGGCGAGTTCCGCGAGTGACGTCATCAGTACTTCCTGAGGTTCAGCGGGGCCTGCCGTACCAGCGTCCGCGCAGAAGGCCTGTACAGGCACCGAGCAATCGATTCAGTTCCTCGGTGCTGTTCGAGAGGGACCGCAGGACCAGGCCCGTCGTGCCTGCAAGGGTTCGGCTCAACGACAAGCCCGAGTACGCCTCGTACCCCGCCGTCAGCCGGTGCAGTTCATCGGCGAGCGCCTGGTCAACCCGCGGATCCACCACAACGAGCGAACCCAGGTGGCTGTACCCCTCCATGAAGCCCATTCCGGTCACATCCCCCAGGGGTGGCCGGATCAGGAGGTTGTCGAGCGCAAGCAGCAAGGCGCCGTCGTCGCCCTCCACCTGGATCTCGTTCCGGAGCCGGAGTTCCCGGTACTTGAAGGAAGCGCCGTCCGGGGACCAGCCCGGAGTGATGACTTCCGCCATGATGAGGCTCGACGTCGGATGCACACTGATGTGCGTATCCTGCCGATAGCTGGCCTCCCGGTAGGCGATGAGCTGGTCGGGCGCCAACTCCAGTTCCGCCCCTCCCCCAGCCGGATGTTCATCCGCTGCTCAGCAAACGATCCCGGAGTCCGATAGATCTTCGTGGCAGACTGCGTCGTCAAAAGCAGCGAAGCCCCAGCCTCGACCTCCACATCCACAACATAGAGATCCGCCCCAAATACGCCCCGCCCGGATTGACCACGACATAACAAACCTGCCCAGACCCATCCAAGTAGTGCGGCCTCAAAACCCGCAAGGCACCCTGATGAAACTGCTGCACGGCCACGGAACGACCAGCACGAAGGGCGACAACGAGGTCGAGGCGCCCCCGAGGTGAGACGACAGCAGCAGCGGAGCCGGATATAGAGGGCCGCGGCGTGGCGGGCACCGCGAAGGGCCCACTGCCGCGAGGGCCCCGACTCGAGCTTGCGAGAGTTGGGAGCGGCTGGGGACGGGCACGGCCCTCTATATCCGGCGAAGCGCCGCAAGCAGCGCCAGCAAGCGGGTCCAGCGCCTCAGCCGCCGTCGCCGTCGTGCTCATGACGCCAGGTCGAGCATCAGGACATCGTGCCGCATCCATGCGATGACCTTGTCCAGCCCTTCGTCGGTCTTCAGGTTGGTGAAGCAGAAGGGCTTGTCGCCGCGGAATTCCTTGGAGTCCCGTTCCATGACGGACAGGTCTGCGCCGACGAATGGGGCGAGGTCGGTCTTGTTGATGATGAACAGGTCCGACTTGATCATGCCTTGGCCGGCTTTGCGGGGGATTTTCTCGCCCTGGGCGACGTCGATGATGTAGATCGAGAAGTCCACGAGTTCTGGGCTGAACGTGGCGGAGAGGTTGTCGCCGCCGGATTCGACGAAGATGACCTGCAGGTCGGGGTGGCGTCTCTTGAGTTCCTCGATGGCCGCCGTGTTCATGGAGGTGTCTTCGCGGATGGCGGTGTGCGGGCAGCCGCCGGTTTCGACGCCGATGATGCGGTCTTCGGGCAGGATGCCGTTGGCCGCGAGGATTTTGGCGTCTTCGATCGTGTAGATGTCGTTGGTGATGGCGGCCATGGAGATTTCCCGGCTCATGTGGCGGGTCAGGCGCTCAACGAGCTGCGTTTTGCCGGCACCTACCGGTCCGCCGATGCCGATCTTGATGGGTTCAGACATGTGTCCTCCTATGGTTCTAGCTCATGAACATGCGCGCACGTTGCCATTCGTGCCGCATCTGCGAAATTTCCAGGCCAGGGCTGACGGCTCCGAAGTCGTCCCAGCTGAGGTGCCGGACATGTTCGACGGCGGCAGCGACGTCGTCGTGCGCTTTGCGCAGCAGCCGCTGCCCGGAGTTCTGGCCGAGCGGGATGGCGCGCACGGCGTTCTGGGTCAGCGAGGTGACGGTCGCGAAAAGGTACGCGGCCAGCGCTTCTTCGAAGGGCACGCCCAGCGAGCGCGCGACGACGGCGAACGCCAGCGGCTGATGGCCGGCGGCCCCGCCGGTGGTCACCATAGCCCGGTATGCTTCCAGCTCGGCCGAGGGAAAGACTTCGGTCCCGATCTCGATCAGCCGCCCGCCCATTTTGGTACTCGCCTCCCGCAACTGCCGAGGCAAGAGCTGAGCACTCAAATGCGCATCCAACTCCCCCAAATCCACCCCTTCATAAAGGAACCGGATGGCCAGCCCATCGGAATAAGTCAACTGCTGCCCCACAAACGCAGACAGCCAAACCCAAAACTCCCCTCATCAGAAACGACCCCCGCTCGATGTACGTCTCAAACCCCAAAGAATGAGCAAACGCCCGGTAGGCAAAGCGGAGTCGCACAGCTGCTGGAGGGCGAGCTGATAAGTGGCGCTCATCGGTCGCCCCAAAGGCGAGACGACAAGCAGCCGACCCGGATTTGGGGCCGCGGTGTGGAGGGCACCGCGAAGCGGGCACGGCCCAAATCCGTGGCGGCGCCCCAACCCGACCGCCCGCCGCGGCCAACGAGCTCAGTGCGTGTGTTCAGCATGGCGGAAAGGCACCGGCATTACGCGTTCCTGGCGGTCATAAGGCACGCCGACGTGTTTGAGGTAGTCCTCGACCGTGTGGTCGTACTGGCACACCATGACTTCGGCCCCGTATTCGGAGTCGCCGTCGAAGAACTGGGCCTGCAGGTGCCTGTTGCCGAGAGAGTGCGCCACTACGCCCATTTCGTAGATGCTGCTCGCGGCGATGACCAGGACGTCGCTCGGCAGCACGGAGACCACGATGAGGTTCGCGTCCTCGACGGCGAGGATGTCGCCGTCGCGCAGGTCCCCGGATCCGGCGGGGAGGCGGATGCCGAGCTCCTTCCCGTGGTCCGTGGTGACGCGTTGGATGCGTTTGACCAGCTGGGCGCTGGGTAAGACGACCTTCTCCTTGTGGAGTTTGGCCAAAGCCGCGGCCTCGGCCTGCGGCAGTTCATGTAGGTTGCCGAGGATCTTTTCGATGATCATGTGGTTCTCCTCCCGGCGATCTAGAAAAGGAAGTAGCGCTGGGCCATGGGCAGCACGTCGGAAGGCTCACAGGTGACGTCTTCGCCGTCGACCGTCACTTTGTAGGTTTCGGGGTCGACGGCGATATCGGGAGTTTCGCCGTTGAACTTGAGGTCCGCTTTGCGCAAGTTCCGGATACCGGAGACCGCCCGGATGACGCGTTCAAGGCCAAGCTCTTCCGGAACGCCGGCGTCGATGGCCGCCTTGGACAGGAAGGTAATGGACGACTGCTGCAGCGCTTTGCCGTGGGTGGCGAACATCGGGCGCATGGTACGTGGCTGCGGTGTGGGGATGGAGCCGTTGGAATCGCCCATGAGCGCGTAGGCGATCTGCCCGCCTTTGAGGACCAGTTCAGGCTTCACACCGAAGAAGGCCGGATTCCAGAGGACGAGGTCGGCGAACTTTCCCACTTCCACGGAGCCGATGGAGTCTGCCATTCCCTGCGCGATCGCGGGTTGATGGTGTATTTGGAGATGTAGCGCTTGATCCGGAAGTTGTCGCTCTCCGCGCCCAAGCCGTTCGGAGCGCCGTGGCTTGCACCTGACGCATCCTTGAGGACGCCCCGCTGCCGCTTCATGGCGTCGGCCACTTGCCAGGTACGGATGACCACTTCGCCCACGCGGCCCATGGCCTGGGAATCCGATGAGGTCATGGAGAAGATGCCCAAGTCCTGGAGCACGTCTTCGGCGGCGATGGTTTCGGCCCGGATGCGGGAATCAGCGAACGCCACGTCTTCCGGGATGTCCGGGTTGAGGTGGTGGCACACCATGAGCATGTCCAGGTGCTCTTCGATGGTGTTGCGCGTGTACGGGAGCGTGGGGTTGGTGGATGCCGGGAGCACGTTGGGCAATCCGGCGATCTTGATGATGTCCGGAGCGTGGCCGCCGCCGGCGCCTTCGGTATGGAAGGTGTGGATCACTCGGCCGTCGATGGCCTTGATGGTGTCCTCCACGAATCCGCACTCGTTGAGGGTGTCCGTGTGGATGGCTACCTGTACGTCGTATTCGTCGGCTACGCGCAGCGACATGTCGATGGAGGATGTCGTGGCGCCCCAGTCCTCGTGGACTTTGAGGCCCACTGCTCCTGCGCGGATCTGTTCGGCGAGCGGCTCGGTGGCGGACGCGTGGCCCTTGCCGAAGAGGCCTATATTGATCGGCAGCCCTTCCGCGGCTTGCAGCATCCGCGAAATGTGCCATTTGCCGGCGTGATGGTGGTGGCCTTGGTACCTTCGGCTGGTCCCGTGCCACCGCCGACCATAGTGGTGATGCCGCTGCACAGGGCCGTGGGGACTTGGTCCGGGGAAATGTAGTGGATGTGGGTGTCGACGCCGCCTGCAGTGAGGATCTTGCCTTCCCCGGCGATCATCTCAGTACTGGCCCCGATCACGATGTCCACGCCGTCGGCGATCTGGGGTTGCCGGCCTTGCCGATCTTGAAGATGTGGCCGTCTTTGAGCGCCACATCGGCCTTGTATATTCCGGTGTAGTCGAGGACCACGACGTTCGAAATGACGGTGTCCGGGACGTCCTCATCCCGGGTCACTTGGCCGTTCTGCCCCATGCCGTCGCGGACCACTTTGCCTCCGCCGAACATGACCTCTTCGCCGTAGACCGTGTAGTCCTTCTCGATCTCAAGGAAAAGTTCGGTGTCCGCCAAGCGGATGGAGTCGCCAGTCGTCGGGCCGTAAAGGTCTGCGTACTGCTTGCGCGAAATTTCGAAGCTCACTGGGCTGTCCCTTCTGTGCTGGCACCGGGCCGGTCGGTGTAAGCGGCAGCGTCGCCGTCGTTCTTTCCGGCGTCGGCGTCAAGGGGCCGTTGACTGCGTTCCGCAGGCCGTAGACTTCGCGGCTGCCCTCAAGCGCGATGAGTTTGACGGTCTTGGAATCGCCGGGTTCGAAGCGAGCAGCCGTTCCGGCAGGGATGTCCAGCCGGCGGCCGTACGCGGCTTCGCGGTCAAAATCGAGCGCGGGATTCGACTCGGCAAAGTGGTAGTGCGAGCCCACCTGGACCGGGCGGTCGCCACGGTTGACGACGTCGACGGCGATTGCCTCGCGTCCGCTGTTGCAGGCGATGGGCTCTGCTTGGAGACGGTACTCACCGGGAATCATGTTGGCCTCCTAGCGGATCGGGTCGTGGACGGTGACGAGCTTGGTGCCGTCGGGGAAAGTGGCCTCGATCTGGACGTCATGGATCATCTCTGGCACGCCCTCCATCACGTCTTCACGGCGAAGCAAGGTGGTCCCGTAGCTCATGAGTTCTGCGACGGTTTTGCCGTCACGGGCGCCCTCGATCAGTTCGTAGCTGATGACGGCCACGGCTTCGGGAAAGTTGAGCTTCAAGCCACGGGATTGCCGACGGCGGGCGAGGTCGGCCGCGACCACGATCATGAGCTTTTCCTGCTCACGGGGCAAAAGATGCATCGGTTCTCCTTAAAAGTTCTGTGCTGCAGAAGCGGACATCAGATCACTCGAGGCTCTGATAAGCCGAGGACGTCGGGGCAGCTACTACGGTTATAACGCCAAACATCAGACATATCCAGTTGGACCATTCACCGCCCCTCCCGAACGAATTGTGACCAGCCTAAAGCCTTTAAGTTTCCGTCGGATTTCCGTGATCCCGCGGCATCAGGCCTTCTTGGCGCGGTGCTTCCTGACCTGCCAGACAAGCACAATCGCCACTACAATGACTGCCACCACGGCCGCTGCCCCCCGGCCCACCACGCGGGCCACTTCTTCGTACGAATTTCCGGCCACAAAGCCGAGCGTTACGAACAAGGACCCCCAGATAATGCCGCCGCTGAAATTCCAGAACGCGAAGCGCCGGTAGGGCATGCGGCTGAGTCCGGCGAGCGCAGGCATCACGGCACGAAAGAAGGCGGTAAACCTGCCCAGGAGCACCGCGACGCCGCCTTTGTCCTTGAGGAAGTCTTCGGCCCTCTGCAATTGGGCGCGTCTCTTGTCCAGGATTTTCAAGGCCATCACCCGCGGACCGAAGTGTTTGCCTATTTCGTAACCCACGGTGTCCCCCGTGATCGCGGCCGTGACCACAATGGCGATCATGGCCCACAATTCGAAGAGCCCGCGGCTCGAAATCACCCCGCCGACCACTGCCGCCGTTTCACCGGGGATCACAAAGCCCACAAAAATTGCATCCTCAGCGAACACGAGGGCGAAAACGATGCACGCGATCACAAGCGGGCTGGTATTCAAGAGTCCGTCCAAAAGCGCTTGCATGAAGAACAGTCTGGCAGTTGGAGGCCCACTTGGGCAGGAGGCGTTAGATCCGGCTGCCATTGCTCGTTTCGTGTGGCCCGTCAAGAATGGTGAGTGTGAACGACAGCTTCGTTGATGTGACTTCCCGAGTGTGGCACGCAATCGGCGCCGATGATGCGGATTGGCCGGCCACCCAGCTAACGACAACAGGGCCCCGGGCCGTTCTCCCGGCCGCTTTCGACGTGACAGGACTGGCGACGGGGGCGGTTGTGGTCGCGACAGTGGCCGCTGAGCAGTTCCTCGCAGCCCGCCGCCAGTCAGGGCCGCGAGCGGTGACGGTAGACAGCCGGGAGTCCTGCGCCGCGTTCGCCTCCGAGCGGCTGTTCACCCCGATCGGCTGGACCCGGCCGCCACTGTGGGACCCATCGCCGGGAACTATCGCACGGGGGACGCGTGGATCCGGCTGCACACCAACTACGCCAGCCACCGCGCCGCCGTCGTGCGGGTGCTCGGCGCCCATGACCGCGAAACAGTTCAGGCCGCAGTGGCTGGGTTTCCCGCCGAAGAATTGGAGACAGCCATCGTGGAGGCGGGCGGATGCGCCGCCGTCATGCGCAACCGCGGGCAATGGCTCGCCTCGGCTCCGGGGATGGCGACGGCGGACGCGCCGCCGCTGACCGTCGTCGAACGCCGTTCAACCGGCACCGGCCCACCGGACACTGTCGGCGAAATGCCCTTCCACGGGGTGCGTGTGCTCGACCTGACGCGGGTGATCGCAGGACCCGTGTGCACCAAGTTCCTCGCCGGTTACGGTGCCGACGTGCTGCGGATCGACCCGCCGGGCTTTGAAGAGGTGCCGTCGCTGCTGCCTGAGACGACGCTGGGCAAACGAACCGCCGCTTTGGATCTCACTGCCCCGACCGACCGCGCGATATTCGAGGAACTGCTCGCGGGCGCCGATGTGCTCGTGTCGGGACTGCGGCCCGACGCCCTGAAACGTCTGGGCTACGACGACGGGTCCCTGATCGCCATGAACCCCGGCCTGATCATCGCCAGCTTGGACGCCTACGGCTGGGATGGTCCCTGGCGCAATCGGCGCGGGTTCGACAGCCTGGTCCAGATGAGCTGCGGAATCGCCGACGCCGGAGCCACGGCCAGGGCCAAGCGGAGCCCACCCCGCTTCCCGTCCAGGCCCTCGACCACGCGACCGGCTGGCTATTGGCCGCGGCCGTCGCCCGTGCCCTGACCCGGCGCCTTAGCCACTCGGTGACGGCCCGCATCCAGGGCTCACTCATCGGTACGGCCAATTTGCTGTACTCGCTGACCCCGCCGACTGATCACCTGTCCGTAGCTGCACCGAATGACTTCACCTTGGTGGAAACCAGCACCGACTGGGACCGGCGCGACGCGTGCCACTTCCGGGGCGAATCGACGGCGTCGTCGCGCATTGGTCGCAGCAAGCCGGACCGCTCGGCCGTCACCCGGCCGCGTGGGCCACGCCGTAGTTTCGCCTGGCACAAGTAAACCCCCGGAACCGTGCGGTTCCGGGGGTTTTGGGTGGGCCCTGTGGGGATCGAACCCACGACCCACGGATTAAAAGTCCGATGCTCTACCAACTGAGCTAAAGGCCCCTGCCGACTGTAGAAACAGCCATAAATACTGTACCTCAAGCTCAAGGCCGTTTTGACACGCGCGGCCCCCACGCCGTCGTGACCTCTTTTGACCCCAACCCCGACGACGACGCGCGGCAACCGCGGCGTGTCGCGGCGCCCATGGATTCAAAGAGGGTCAGGAAAGGAACGCCCCGCAGCAGGCACCACCACAACAAGCCCAGTCAAGAGTGCACGAGCGAAAACACAGGAGTAGCGTTGGGGCATGAGCGAACAATCGGGACCTCCTGTGTACGGCGGAGCAAACAGGCATCACAAGCCGAAACCCTTCGCGCCGGTTGACTTCGAGCCGTTTGCCGGCGGAGCGGACCCCGCGCGCGTGTCCGAAGCCGCTCACCTTGCCGCCCAGGCGCTCGTGCGGCGAGGTCGGGACAGCGATGACCCCAAGATCACCAGGCGCCTCGTGAAACTCGCTGACGAGCAAGGCCTGGAGGCCATTGCCGAGATGTGGGCCGAGAGCCCCGCCCGGTCTTTGCCCGGCGCATTGTGGCGGCTTTATGCATTGCGCGCGGCCACCATGCAGAACTCCGAGCGCATTTCCGTGTACTTCAAGGCCGGCCGGGACACCGCCCAGGTTTCCCATGTTGTGGCGGGGGCAGCCGAGCCGCCGGGAGCGGACGAAATGAAACAGATGGCGGATGCCATCCTTTCGGGAGCGTTCGACGGCGATTTCGACGTCGCGCTGGAACGCTCAGCCGCGTTTTGCCGCGTCGTCGCGTTGGGCCAAGCCACCCTGGCGGACAGTGCAGAGCATTCCAACGAAGGCCACGCAAGCAAGCTGACCCGGAACTCCCACCAGCTCGTGAAGACCGCGGAAGATCTCGAGCACGCGGCCAATGCTTGGCGCCTGGGCGAGCTGGACTGACGTGAAATATAAGGGTGCGGGACTGTCACAACCACCCCTGCCGCCAGCTGTCAAGATTGACTTAGCTCGGATGACGTAGAAAACTGAAACTGGTGTCGAACCGCGAAACCCCCGGGCTTCAACTTATAGCCGCTTCGAGCGGCCTACCGCCGAGAGGCGTATCCGGTTCGGCACCATTTTTATGCCCTTCGGCGAAGACGCCGCCCCACCCCTATCCCTCCCGCCTACCGGAAGCCAAATGAAGCTGCGTCTCTTCCCCCAAGAACCCGCCGGGTTGCAATTGTTGTCGCAAATGGCCCGCCAGATTCTTGAGGCAACCGGGACGCTTTCTGAGATCTTCGGAGCTCCCGTCTCGGAGCACGAACGGCTTGTGGAGGAGATGCACGAACACGAGGCGAAATCCACGGATCTGCATTTCGCCCTCTTGACCCACATGCGCACGAGCTTCGTGAACCCGCTCCCCCGCGAGGACATGTACGCCCTCTCCCGCTTCCTCAACGAGGCGATGGAAAAGCTGGATGCCGCGGGTGAGCTCGTGGCCCTCTACAAACTGGATCGGGTGCCCAAGCGCGCGGCGGACCAACTGGAGATCATCAGCCGCCAGGCGGAACTCACGGTTGATGCCATGCGCCAGCTGGACGATCTGGACGAACTCGAGGATTACTGGATCGAGGTGCTGCGGCTGGCCAAGCGTGCGGAGCGCAGCCACCGGACCTGGGTGGCCGAGATGCTCCGCGACATGAAGTCCGCCCAGTTTTCGCGGAACCGTGACGTGGCCAATCAACTGGTTGACGTCACCAAGGACATGCGGCGCATCGCCACCCAGGTAGGCAGCATCATCGTCAAGGAAGCATGAGGTGGCAGTCGCGTTCTTCGCCCTTGTGGTGGTGCTGGCGGCTGGCTTCGCATTCCTGAATGGCTTCCGCGACGTCTCCACCGCCGTCGCGCTCTCCGTGCGGACCCGCGCCCTCACTCCGTCAGTCGCCGTTGTGTTGGCAGCGGTCTTCAATTTTGCCGGCGTGCTCCTCAGCGGCGGTTTCGCGCTGGTTTTCAGCCAGTCCTGGGTGGTTCTCCCCTCGGGAATGAACGGGCTGACCATGCTCGCCGCGGGGCTGTGCAGTGCCATCCTTTGGGGAATCTACGCTTGGTGGCGCGGTGTGCCGCTCTCGTCGACCCATGCCTTGGTAGGAGGCCTCGTGGGCGCCGGAGCCGCAAGCGCAGTGATGGGAGGCAGCTCCGTCAACGGGGTAGACGGTATTTTGCTGGCGCAAGTGGTCCTGCCGTTGCTGCTGTCCCCCGTGATTGCTTTCCTTGGTGCCTATCTTCTCGTGTGGCCTGTCACATGGGCCGCCCGCTACACCCAGCCCGATGTCGTGCATGGCCGCTTCCGCCACGCACAGTCCGTCTCGGCCGCTGCGGTCGCGCTCGGCCACGGACTGCAGGACGGGCAACGAACCGTAGCGGTGATCCTGTTGGGCGCCGTGGCTGCCGGAGTGTCCGACTCCAGCGACCTCCCGTTGTGGGTCATCCTGCTGACGGCCGTCATGCTCACGGCGGGAACGCTTTGTGGTGGTTGGCGCATCTCGTACACCTTGGGTTACAAGCTGACGCGGGTAGACCCGATGCGGGGATTCATCGCCCAGAGCCTGACCTCACTGATGTTGTTCATCGGTGCCATCGGCCTCCATTTGCCGCTTTCCACCACGCACACTGTGACGTCGGCAGTGCTTGGTGCGGGAACCAACCAGAACTTTTCCGTCACCAACCGCCGGATGGTGCTGCGGATCCTGGGGTTCTGGGTCGCGACGCCGATCGTTACCGCCGCCGTGGCGTTCGTCCTCGGGCTGGCGCTCTCACCGCTTTCGCACTGAGTCCGGCTGTAGTCTTCCAAACACGAAAAAGCCCGACGGCGGCAGTCACCTATCCAGGTAACTGCCGCCGTCGGGCTTTTCGCGTGGTTCCCAGGGAGCCGAGTGGTTACCCGAACCGGCCGGAGACGTAGTCTTCCGTGGCCTTCTGGGACGGGTTGTTGAAGATGGTGGTGGTGTCCGCGAACTCGATGAGCTTGCCCGGCTTGCCGGTGCCGGCGATGTTGAAGAACGCGGTCTTGTCGGAAACGCGTGCAGCCTGCTGCATGTTGTGGGTCACGATCACCACGGTGTACTCGTCCTTGAGCTCGTTGATGAGGTCTTCGACGGCCAAGGTGGAGATGGGGTCAAGCGCGGAGCAGGGCTCGTCCATGAGGATGACCTGCGGTTCCACGGCGATGGCACGGGCAATGCAGAGCCGCTGCTGCTGGCCGCCGGAGAGTCCGGAGCCGGGCTTCTCGAGGCGGTCCTTGACCTCGTTCCACAGGTTGGCGCCGCGCAGGGACTTCTCCACGAGTGCGTCGGCCGCGCCCTTGCTGATCCTCTTGTTGTTGAGCTTCACGCCCGCCAGCACGTTGTCGCGGATGGACATCGTGGGGAACGGGTTGGGCCGCTGGAAGACCATGCCAACCTGGGTGCGGACCGTCACGGGTCCACGCCGGGGCCGTAGAGATTGTCGCCGTCGAGCAGGACTTCGCCTTCAACGCGGGCACCGGGAAGCACCTCGTGCATGCGGTTCAGGGTGCGCAGGAAGGTGGACTTGCCACAACCGGACGGGCCGATGAATGCCGTGACCGATTTGGCTTCAATGTTGATATTGACGCCCTCAACGGCCAGGAAGCTGCCGTAGTAGACGTTCAGATCCTTGACGTCGATCCGCTTAGACATGGTGTTCCTTCGGTGCTGTGGTTGGAAGTTTGCGTGTGGCCTGGCGGCTCAACGGCCGGCCTTGGGGGCGAAGATCCGGGCGATCAGCCTGGCGCCGAGGTTCAGGAGCATCACCAGGATGATCAGGACCAGCGCGGCACCCCATGCCCGCTGGCTCGACGGGTCCGGTTTGACGGCGAGGTCGGGTTCAGGATCTGCGTGTAGATGAACGTAGGCAGGGAGGCCATCCAGCCGCCGAACACGTTGTTGTTGATCGTTGTGGCGAAACCTGCGGTGACCAGGATCGGAGCCGTCTCGCCGATCACCCGGGCGATCGCCAAGGTGACGCCGGACGCGATGCCGGAAATCGCCGTCGGGATGACCACCTTGAGGATGGTGCGCCACTTGCGGACACCCAGTGCGTAAGCCGCCTCACGGAGCTCGTTCGGGACGATCTTGAGCATTTCCTCGCTCGAGCGGACCACCACCGGGATCATCAGGACCGAAAGCGCGACGGCGGCAACCGCACCGGTCTTGGTGCCGGGGCCCACCACGGCGAAGAAGAAGGCTGCGGAAAAGAGACCTGCGACGATCGACGGGATGCCGGTCATAACGTCGACGAAGAAGGTGATGGCACGGGCGAGGCCCGGTCGTTGCCGTATTCCACCAGGTAGATTGCGGTCAGCAGACCCACAGGAACCGAGATGACCGTCGCAAGCAGGGTGATCTGCACGGTGCCCAGAAGCGCATGATAGATGCCGCCGAGGACCTTTGTGCCTTCATCGACGCTCTTGTTGTCGAGGGAACCTGTGACGCCGTTCATGGAAGTTGTCAGGAAGCCTGGGGTGATGATGCCCGGGATGCCGTTCACGAGGACGGTCCAGATCACCGAGATCAGGGGCAGCAGCGCCACAAGGAACGAGCCGACGATCAGGCAGGTGGCAAGCTTGTCGCTCGCCTTGCGGCCGCCTTCGACAACTGCGCTCCAGCCGACCAGGCCGATCGCGAACAGGATCGCGGACACGAGGCCCAGCCGAAGGCGTTGAAGCCGATCAACGCAAGGATCGCTGCGCCGAGTACCAGGGCGACGGCCAGGACGACGTACGGTGCGAAAGCCGGCAACTGGCCCTTGGTCAGTGCGGAGCGTTTGCGCGCCACGGGGGCTGTGACAGTCATTAGTTGGCTCCCGAGAATTCTTTGTGCCTGGAGATGATCCAGCGTGCAATCATGTTGACACCCAGGGTGATGACGAACAATACCAAGCCCGCGGCGATCAACGTGCTGACCTTGAGCCCGCTGGCTTCAGGGAAGTTCAAGGCGATTTCAGCGGCGATGGTCTGGTTTCCGGTCTGGATCAGGCTTGCGGTCAGGACGCCGGAGGACAGGACCAGGGCGACGGCCATGGTCTCGCCAAGCGCGCGGCCAGGCCCAGCATGATGGCGCTCACGATACCGGGGCGGCCGAACGGCAAGACAGCCATCTTGATCATTTCCCAGCGGGTCGCGCCGAGGGCCAGGGCGGCTTCCTCGTGGAGCTTCGGGGTCTGCAGGAAGATTTCACGCGAGAGTGAAGTGATGATCGGCAAAACCATGACGGAGAGGACGATACTCGCGGTCAGGATGGTCTTGCCGGTAGCGGAGGCCGGGCCTTGGAAAATCGGCAACCAGCCCATGTTGCTGGCCAGCCAGCCGTAGGCGGGCGAAATCTGGGGGGCAAGGAACGCCGCGCCCCATGCGCCGTAGACCACGGAGGGAATGGCCGCGAGGAGGTCCACCACGTAGCCGAGACCCGAGGCAAGCCTGCGGGGAGCGTAGTGGGAGATGAACAGCGCGACGCCGATGGCTACCGGAGTAGCGATCACAAGCGCGATGACGGCGGCAATCAGGGTCCCGACGACGATCGGCCCGATGTAGGCGAAGAAGCCGTGGCCGCCTTGGATGTCCGCGGGTGGAGCCACAAGGGCCGGAATGGCCTGGATGACAAGGAAAAGTGCGACGCCGAAGAGAACCGCGAGGATCAGGCATCCCGCGGCCAGGGTGGCTCCGGAGAAGACCTTGTCCCCGGCGCGTCCGGCACCTTGGGAAGTGGTCAAGGAGTTGGTGGTCACTTCACGATCCTTCAGATTCACTCAAAAATGGCCAAGTTCCCCGCCCCGTCCGGTGATGTTTCACCAGCGCGGGACGGGGAACGTTGATATTCAAGGGTAGTGGCGCCGCGGTCCGCGGCACCACTACTCCATTGTGGTCCTTAGGCCTTGGCCTTGATGGAGTCAACAGCGGCCTTTGCCTTGTCCTGCAGCGCCTTGGAGAGCGGAGCGGACTTGGCGGAGCCGGCAGCGGCCTGCTGGCCGGCGTCGGAGACTACGTAGCTCTCGAATGCCTTGACCAGGTCAGCGGTTTCCTTCTTGTCGTAGGTGGTGCAGACGACGTGGTAGGAAACCAGGACTACCGGGTAGGCGGAGGAATCCGTGGTGGTGCGGTCAAGCTTGATGGAAAGGTCGCCGGTCGGGCGGCCTGCAACGGGCTTGCCCAGTTCAACAGCCTTGGCGGCAGCGGCCGGGGAGATCTTGACGAAGTCCGAGCCAACCTTGATCTGTGCGGTGCCGAGCTTGCCGGAGACTGCGGAATCGTCAGCGTAGGTCACGGCACCCGGGGTGTCGGTGACGGTCTTGACGACGCCGGAGGTGCCCTTGGCGTTCTCGCCCTTCAGGGACGCGGGCCACAGGCCGGCAGCCTTGTCGGTCCAGACAGAGGGAGCAGCAGATGCCAGGTAGTCCGTGAAGTTCTGGGTGGTGCCGGAGTCGTCAGAGCGGTTGACCGGGGTGACCTTGAGGTCCGGAAGGGTGACTCCGGCGTTCAGGGCGGCGATTGCCGGGTCGTTCCAGTTGGTGATCTGGCCGCGGAAGATCTTCGCAACGGTGTCGGCGTCGAGCTTCAAGTCCTTGACGTTCGGGATGTTGAAGGCAACGGCGATCGGGGAGATGTACACCGGGATGTTGATGGCGCCGTCGGTGCCGCACTTGGTCTTGGAGGTGGCCAGTTCAGCGTCGCTCAGGTAGGCGTCGGAGCCTGCGAACTGCGCGGAGCCGTCAAGGATGGCCTTGCGGCCTGCGCCCGAGCCGTCCGGGAGTACTGGACCGTGGCACCCGGGTTCGCGGAAGCGAAGTTGGTCTTCCAAGCGTCCATTGCGGCGCCCTGCGCCGAAGAGCCGATGCCGGTCAGGGTGCCGGTGACCTTGACGCCTGCGGCGCTCTGGGTGGCTGCCGGGGCGCCGGTTGCGTTGTCTGAACCACAAGCGGTCAGCGCAAGGGCGCCGACTGCGAGGACCGCGATTGCCGCGTTGCGGCCGAAGCGAGTTGCCTTCACTGGGATGTACCCCTTCCAGGGATTCTCTGATGCGTACCGAGGGAGAAAGTCGGCATACGAAAGATTTGCGTACGTGTTTGTACCTTTATCGACGGTAGGAGTCGCAGGTAAAGGGATCGGCGGTCCAAAGTGAACGGGAGGTGAACGGCTGTGGACCATTGGCTTACATGTGCAGCGTCACCCTTGCGCTTGGCGAGTCATAAGGGATTAAGTGACGCCCCTCACTTTGCGGTTCCTTCGGCGAGCCTCATTTACTAGGCAGCTCCTGAATAGACTTGAGCCATGACCGCCCCCAAGGACTTTCAGCGAGCAAGAAATTCCTGCGGGCGCGGCTGCGAACTGGCTTCGTCCGCAGCCGGAACTCCTTGGTCCCGGCCGTCCAGATGACCGTGTGCGCCGTGGGCGCCTACGCGTTCGCTGAATACATCCTTGGGCACTCAGGACCCCTTTTCGCCGCGACTTCGTCGCTGATCGCGCTCGGCTTCTCGCGGGATCCGCGGCTTCGCCGGGTCGTGGAGGTCGGGCTTGGCTGCACCCTCGGGATCGTCATCGGCGATCTTCTGCTCCACTGGCTGGGTTCGGGAATCTGGCAAGCCGCCGTCGTGCTCCTTTTCTCCATCCTCCTGGCCCGGTTCCTGGACAGTGGCACCATCTTCACCACCCAACTGGGCCTGCAATCGCTTCTCGTGGTCTTGCTGCCCGCGCCGGCCGGCGGCCGTTCACCCGAAGCATCGACGCCGTTGTGGGCGGGTTTTCGCGCTGCTGGTTACCATGCTGGTCCCGAAGGACCCGCGCAGGGAGCCGCGCCAGGACGTCCGCAAACTCCTGCACGAACTCTCGGAGGTCCTCCGTGAATGTGCCGACGCATTGATCAACAGCGACTCCACCCAGGCCTGGCATGCCCTCATCCGGGGGCGGAATTGCCAGCCGCTCGTGGACCGGATGCGCCAATCCCTCAAGGCATCCGGTGAAGTGGCCACGCTCGCCCCGGCGTACCGGCGGCACCGCGACGAGCTGACCATGCTGGAGGAGTCGTTGGATTCCATCGACCTCGCCCTCCGCAACAGCCGGGTGTTCGCGCGGCGGCTCACGAGCGCCATCAACCATGCAGCATTGACCGACGAGGCGACGGACAGCATTTCGGAGGTCCTGCAGGACACGTCCGCCGCCGTCGAGGAACTGTCGCTCGGCCTCGCGGAAGTGCACGACGGCGCCCGCCGGGCCCACCTGCGCGGCGCACGGCAGGACTTGGCCGACATTGCCACCCGGCTGCACCCCAAAATGCTTCACGTCCAGAAGCTCGAGGGCGAAACAGTGGTGATGCTCTTCCGCCCGCTCATGGTGGACCTGCTCGAAGCCGCGGGCATGGACCCCCGGGAAGCCCGGGACGTGCTTCCTTCCTTGCAGTGAGGCGCGCTTGACTGTCCTACCCCTCCACTAGCCTTGTACGCATGGCTTCCAAGACCTCACGCACCTCCAAGACACCCGCGTACAAATGTGCCGAATGCGGGTGGACAACTGTCAAGTGGGTGGGGCGCTGCGGCGAGTGCCAGGCGTGGGCACTGTGGAGGAAACGGGCGCCACAGTAGCGCGTACGACGGCGGCCACAACGGTTTTGGAGCCGGCTCGCCGGATTGCCGAGGTAGACGGCACCACGGCCGCATTCCTGCCCACCGGAGTCGACGAACTGGACCGCGTCCTGGGCGGAGGGCTGGTTCCCGGCGCGGTGATCCTTCTTGCCGGGGAACCCGGCGTCGGGAAATCCACCCTCCTGCTCGATGTCGCGGCGAAGTTCGCCCGCACCGGCCAGGACGTCCTGTACGTCACGGGTGAGGAATCGGCGGCCCAGGTCAAGCTCCGCGCGGAACGGATCGACGCGGTCGCTCATACCCTCTATCTCTCGGCGGAAACGGACCTCGGGCAGGCCCTGGGGCAAGTGGAGAAGCTCGAGCCGAAGCTGCTGATCGTGGACTCGGTACAGACCCTCAGCAGCGCCGACGTCGAAGGTAGCGCGGGCGGAGTCTCTCAGGTCAGGGAAGTCGCGGCGTCCATCATCGCCGCCGCAAAGCGCCGCAACATGACCACCCTCCTGGTTGGCCACGTGACGAAGGACGGCTCCATTGCCGGTCCGCGTCTCCTGGAGCATCTGGTGGACGTCGTGTGCCAGTTCGAAGGCGAGCGCCATTCGCGATTGCGCTTGTTGCGCGCCGTCAAGAACCGCTATGGGGCCACGGACGACGTCGGCTGTTTCGACCTGAACGAAGCCGGAATCGAAGGCCTCGCCGATCCCAGTGGCCTTTTTGTGTCCCGGACACGCGAGCCGGTGTCCGGCACCTGCATCACCGTGACCATGGAAGGCCGGCGCCCGCTGTTGGCCGAAGTGCAGTCGCTCCTGGCCGAAAGCGCCAGCTCACAGCCGCGCAGGGCCACGAGCGGCCTGGACAGCTCGCGCGTCGCCATGCTCCTGGCTGTCCTTCAACAACGGGCCGGTTGCATCCTGCACAAGGACGACTCCTACGTGGCCACAGTCGGAGGAGTGAAATTGAGCGAACCGGCCACCGACCTTGCGGTAGCGCTTGCCGTGGCCTCGGCGAAGGCGCGGAAGGCACTGCCTCAGAGGCTCATTGCCTTCGGCGAGGTCGGCCTGGCCGGCGAGGTCCGTCCCGTTCCAGGGATCAACCAGCGCATCCACGAGGCGCAGCGGCTTGGGTTCACCCACGCGGTGGTGCCCGCCAGCCCCAACGGACCGGGGCCCATCCCGGAGGGTTTCTCGGTCCGCGAAGTGGCACACCTGGCCGAGGCCTTGGAACTGCTGATCACCTAGCGGCTGGCTTGGTCTCGGAGTGTCGGGCGCGTGCCTTAGCCGTGGCCACCGGAAGATTGTCCCCATGACCAAAAGAAATGTGCTCATTGGGGGACGCCTCTTCTTTGCCCTCCTGACCCTTGCAGCGGTCGGGACGCAGCTCACGGTCCACATCGGCCTGGGCTTCGATCCGTGGAACTTCTTTAGCTACTTCACCAACCTGTCCAACATCTTCGCGTCGGTGGTGCTGTTGATCAGCGGCTACCGCGTGCTGGCTGGCAAGCGGCCAAGCGAACTCGACGACGCCACCCGGGGCACTGCCACGATCGCCATGGCCGTTGTGGGACTCGTCTTCGGCGCGCTCCTCGCAGGACAGGACCTCGGCTCCCTGCTACCGTGGGTCAACTTCGTAGTCCACTACCTCATGCCGGTTGTCATGGTGGCCGACTGGCTGTTCCAGCCTCCGCGATCCAGGCTGACCGTCAAGCACCTCTGGTATTGGTTGCTCTACCCGGTTGCGTACCTCGTCTACAGCCTGGTCCGCGGCTCATTCGTCAACTGGTACGCCTACTGGTTCATCGACCCTGTGCGCGCCGGCGGTTGGGGCGGAGTGGCGGTCTTCGCCGTCGCGATCTCCATAGGATTCCTCGTGGTGAGCCTCGCCACGCTGGGGCTGGGAAACAAGCTCGAACGCCAAGTAAGCTACTGAACTATTTCGCGGGGTTGTGCGTGCCGATCGGGACCAGCGTGAGCTTCGGGTGGTTCTTCTCGATGCGGCGGAGAGCCCAGACATCGTTGAACAACGCGAGGTATTCGCCGTCGGACCTCAACAGCACCTCAGCGCCCGGGACGTTGGCAAGCGCCGGCATGGCCTCCGCCGTCGAGATCCTCGCCATTGAGTACGGGAGGCGCTCCAAGCGCATCGGGGCGTTGAAGTCGTGGGCCATGCGGTCTTCAACCACTTCGAACTGCATGGGACCCACAGCGGCGAGCACGGGTGCCTGGTCGCCTCGGACGTCGGAACGGAGCACCTGGATGACGCCTTCATGCTCAAGCTGTTCGATGCCGCGGCGGAACTGCTTGAAGCGGCTGGGGTCCTGGGACCTGGCCACCTGGAAATGCTCGGGGGCGAAGAGCGGAATGGCGGGAATTCCACGGGTTCTTCCAGGAACAGGCTGTCTCCAACGCGGAGTGAGGACGCGTTCACCAAGCCGACAACGTCCCCGGGGTAGGCCTCGTCGATGACTTCGCGTTCGCGCCCGAACACCTGCTGGGCGTACTTGGTGGCGAAGGACTTCCCGGTGCGCGTCTGCGTGACCACCATGCCGCGCTCAAAGACGCCGGAGCACACCCGGATGAAGGCAACGTGGTCGCGGTGGGCCTTGTTCATGCCGGCCTGGACCTTGAAGACAAACCCGGCAAAGGGAGCGTCAACGGAACGGGGCTCGCCGTCAACGTCGGGGCGGGGTGCTGCCGGGGGCGCGAAGTCCACCAGGGCATCCAGGATCTCCTTGACCCCGAAGTTCAAGGCCGCCGAGCTGAAGAGGATGGGCGTTGCCGTTCCGGCGTGGAAGCTCTCCACGTTGAACTCGAGGTTTGATTCGATCACGAGTCCGGCTTCGTCGACGGCGTCGCTCCAGTTGTCGCCCTGGGTCTCGGCTGCTTCTTCCGGGGTGAAGTACTCGGTGATGGCGATGTTGGCGCCGGCGTTGTTGCGAGCGAACCGTGCGAAGCGGTCATTCCGCAGGTCCCAGACTCCACGGAAGTCGCCGGAAATGCCCACGGCCCACGTCAAGGGCATGGGCTGGAGTCCGGTGCGTTCCGTGATCTCGTCCATCAGGGCGAGCGCGTCGAGGCCCGGGCGGTCCCATTTGTTGATGACCGTGATGATCGGCAGGTTGCGCTGCTTGCAGACCTCGAAGAGCTTCATGGTCTGTGTTTCCAGGCCCTTGGCGGCGTCCACCAGCATCACTGCGCAGTCGACGGCGGCCAGTACGCGGTAGGTGTCCTCGGAGAAGTCGGCGTGGCCCGGGGTGTCCAGCAGGTTGATCACGGTGTCCCGGTAGGAGAACTGCAACGCCGCGGAGCTGATGGAAATACCGCGGTCCTTTTCCATCTGCATCCAGTCGGAAACAGTTTCCTTGCGGTTGGCCTTGCCGCTCGACGCACCGGCGGTGCCGATGACCTTGGCATGCAGGGCGAGGGCTTCCGTGAGCGTGGACTTGCCGGCGTCCGGGTGCGAGATGACCGCGAAAGTCCGACGCCGGGAGGCCTCATGGTGAATTTCCTGGACTCGGGCGGGGCTCAGGACTTCTTGGGACACGGTGCTACTTTCGCTGCGATCTGGGCGTTGCCCGCACTGGAACGACGGGCCGAACGTGGAATGGAGGCTGGATACGGGCCCCGCGTGGGCCGGGGCCAACTCAGGGAGTGGCACGATTTGCGCGCCAGCCAAGATACCAAGTTTATCGCAGCCCGGGACCACGCCGGAGGCAGCGTCCCAACCCAGCGCTTAACAGGATCGAAACGAGGTGCACAAACCTCCGAAATCACCGGCCGATAGTTTGGAGCAATGGCGGACGCCTCCGGCCCGCGTTGGAGCCGTCCGCCCGGAAAAACTGAGCAGCCGACGATGGCATGAAAGGAACAGGGCATCAATGAAACCAGGGAATGGCTTGTTCTACGATCCCCTCGGCCCCTCCCCGCGGCGAACTCCACAGGGTTCACGCCGGTGAACTCCACAGGATTCACGGAATCGAACTCCGCCGCGGCCAGGAGCTGGCCCCAGCAAGGACACCGCCGGACGCGAGCACGGGCGGCGGAACCCACTCTCCAGCGAGGCAAACGCATCCGGACACCGGAAGGGCGGCGGCCAGGGAAGCCGCGCTGCAGAGTGTGCGGCGCGACCTTGAGCGACTCGCGCGCCTTCGGACGGCTCCATGACGGTCCCGGGGACCGAGCCCAAAGCGGCGGTCCGGCGACCGCCGTCGAGCGCGTTTCCGGGGCCTCGTCACCTAACCTTCTTTGGGCACTTTAAGGCTTGCCCGTGCGGTTGTTGCCGGTCTATACCTCTATCATTGAGCTTGCGGGAAACATGGCATTTTGATCCCGCCGACTTATTGCTGAAAACCGGCACACTTGCGGGCGCGCCTGCGTGCACCTTTGAAGGGAACACCTATGGCTCGGAGCCCCGAAGATTCGCTCAAGGCGACTCTGGGCAGGGTGGCCCCGGAACACCGTTGCGCGACGGCCTGGAACGCATCCTCCGTGGGCGCACCGGTGCCCTGATTGTGTTGGGCACGGACCGGACCATCGAATCCATCTGTTCAGGCGGCTTTGAAATCGGCATCGATTTCTCCCCGACGCGACTGCGTGAGCTCGCGAAGATGGACGGTGCCATCATCTGCGACAAAGACGCCGGGAATATCCTTCGTGCAGCAGTACAGCTTGTGCCGGACTCCAGCATCGAGACCCAGGAATCAGGAACGCGTCACAGGACGGCCGAGCGCGTAGCCATCCAGACAGGTGTTCCGGTGATTTCGGTCAGCCAGTCCATGCAGATCATCGCCCTCTACGTCAACGGCCTGCGGCACGTGCTGGAGGGCTCCGAGAAGGTCCTGGCCCGCGCCAACCAGGCTCTCGCAACCCTCGAACGCTACAGCGCCCGATTGGACCAGGTCACCAGCGCCCTGTCGGCCCTCGAAATCGAGGCCATGGTCACCGTCCGGGATGTGGCGGTCACCCTCCAGCGCCAGGAAATGGTCCGGCGCATCGCCGAGGAAATCGCCCAGTATGTCCTGGAACTGGGTGAGGACGGCAGGCTGCTCTCGCTGCAGTTGGAAGAGCTCACCACCGGCCGCGGCCCGGGCAGCGACGTGATCATCCGGGACTACGCCGGTGCCGACGCTTCGCCCGAGGACATCGACGGCGCTGTGCAGGCCCTTTTGGATCTTGGCCCGGCGGAGCTGATCGACCTGGGCAAGATCGCCGGAATCATCGGTTTCGCCGGAGGCATGGACGTGCTCGACGCCGGTGTGCAGCCGCGCGGCTACCGCCTCTTGTCCGGGCTGAAGTCGGTTCCGAAAGCCGTGGCCGACCGTTTGGTGGAGCACTTCGGCGGACTCCAGTACCTCATGGCCGCCACTATCGACGATCTCATGACCGTAGACGGCATCGGCGACCAGCGCGCCCGGACTGTCCGTGAAGGGCTCAGCCGCATGGCCGAAGCCAGCCTGCTGGACAGGTTCCTCTAGCCGAGCTGGAACACGGCTTTCGTGCTCGCTTTGTTTCCCAAGACGGCTTTGAACGTGTAGGTGCCGGTGGCCGGCTTGGCCGAGATGACGCCACAACCCTCCGTCGTCCGGTTGCGTTGCCAGGGGAAGTTGGCGATCTCGCTCTTGCCCGGATCGATCTGCTTCACGAGGTCATCGCCCTTCGCTTGGCAGTCCTTGGAGGAGAAGATCCGGTCCTCGCCGCTCATTACCAGGAACTCCATCTGCGACGTGCCTACGTTGACCTGGCACGGCGCTGCTCCGCCGTTGGTGATCTTCATGCTCAACACGGGGTTCTGTCCGGCCGCATAAGCGGGCTGGTCCGTGGACGCCGTTACCGTCACAAGGTTGAGGTCGCACACAGGAGTGGCCGTGGGTGTCGTGGTAGCCGCGATGGGATCCGTCGATGGCGTCTGGCTCGCAGGAGCGGCTCCCACGGCTTGGGTCTTGGCTGCGCCGGGATCAGCCTTGCCTGCAAGGGATGAACTCATGGCAACGACCCCGGCAACGAGCATCGCCAGGACCACCAGGAGGGCACCGAAGACAACCAACCTCCGACGCCGGTAAACGGCAGGGCTTGTCCGCCGCCTTTGGGGCCGACCCCATTCGCGGAACGGCTTGCTCCTGCGGTCCGGGCAGGGCTTTTTGCCGACGGCGACGTGCGCGCCCTCGGCGGTTGCTTGCCCTTGTTGACCATGCTTCTAGGCTAGGCAACGCAAGGCCCGGATGGCACCGCACCACGCCGCCGGGGCCTGATCGGGGCCAGTATGACCTACGTCATTCCGGGCCGGCTCCACTACAGTGGATGGCAGGAATCGGCCGCCAACAGGGCCCGCCACGAACCGCAGCAAGGATCTTCATGTCACTGCCCGGCTCCGCCGAGATTGCCAGCGCCGCTGAACTTGCCGGCACCCCTCACCTCACGGACTTGCACCACTCCATGGACCGTTGGTTCTCCGAGGTGGCCCGCGTATTGCCGTGGAGGGCCCCGGACTGCAGTCCATGGGGAATCCTGGTCAGCGAGGTGATGCTGCAGCAGACTCCGGTGGTTCGCGTCCTGCCGGTGTGGGAAGACTGGATGGATCGCTGGCCGGAACCTGCGGACCTCGCGGAGCAGCCCTCGGGTGAGGCCGTGCGGCATTGGGCAGGCTCGGTTATCCCCGCCGCGCGCTCAGGCTCCACGCGGCCGCCGTCGCGATCGTGGAACAGCATGGCGGCAAGGTGCCGGACACGCACGCATCGCTGTTGAGCCTTCCCGGCGTCGGCGACTACACGGCAGCGGCGGTGGCTGCTTTTGCGTTCGGGCGCCGCGAAACCGTGGTGGACACGAACATCCGGCGGGTGCACGCCCGGCTCGTTTCAGGACTCGCCCTGCCGGCGCCGTCGCTCACCGCGTCGGAGATGCGCCTTGCCGAATCGCTCATGCCCGACGACGTCACGCTCTCCGTCCGCTGGAACGCTTCCGTCATGGAACTCGGAGCGCTGGTGTGCACGGCCCGCTCCCCCAAGTGCTCAGACTGCCCCGTCCGCGACTCCTGCGCGTGGCTTGCCGCAGGTGAACCGCCCCCGACGTACACCCCCAAGGGCCAGGCGTGGCACGGCACGGACCGGCAGTTGCGGGGTGCCGTCATGGCCGTGTTGCGCGTGGCCGATTCGCCGGTAGCCCCTGAGCTGTTCGAGCGCCCGCAGCCGACCTCGGCTTCGACGCCGAGGGCACGGCCGTGCCGCTAGCTGCCCTGCACCGCTTGAATTCGGCCCGGAGCAGTTGGAACGCGCTCTTGAGGGGCTTCTGCGCGACGGTTTAGCCGAGATGCACGACGGCGGACTGCGGCTCCCGGCCTAGGCTTCCGTTTGCGCCGCGTCCTTCACGCCGTGGACGGCTTGCGGGCTAGAAGGTAGGCCTGCGGGGTCTTCTCGTACCTGTCGTCCGGTTCGCGGAGAAGCTGTGCCTCGACGACCAAGCCGGCCTGAAGGAGGAGTTCCGAGATGTGGTCCGGCGGCAAGCGGTAGGCATCGAGGTCGATCTCGTGGCCATACGCGAAGCCCAAGTGCCTGGGCTCGTCACCGGCTTGGAACGCGAGCAGCAGCAAGCCGCCGTCCAGGAGGGTCCGGTGGAATTCCCGAACACCCGCGGCAAACGGGCCGGCGGCGTGTGGATGATCGAATACCAGGCGACGATGCCGTCCAGGGTGCCGTCCGCCAACTCCAGTGCCTCCATCGACCCTTCACTGAACTGCAGGCTGGGGTGATCGCGGCGGGCTACAGCCACCATTTCCGGCGACAGGTCGATGCCGAAAGCCGCCAGGCCGAGTGAACGCAAGTGCGCCGTGATCCGTCCGGGCCCGCAACCAATGTCGGCAACTGCCTCGCCGCCCGAGGACTGCACAAGCTCGGCAAAGGTGCCGAGCATGGCCCGGTCATAAGGTTTGGTGTGGAGTTCGTTGCGCAGGAGTTCGGCGTAATCGACGGCTACCGTGTTGTATGCGGCGCGAGTGGCATGCACATCCGAGGGTTCAGTCATGGAAAGAACCCTATTCTTTGTGGCCGGCTTGCTCCTGGACTCCACGGAAAACCCGGCCGTTACTTAGCCCGAGGTCGCGGAGCCACAACGATCCGCAGATGTCGGTAACGATGTGCCTGCCAGTTGCGGGCATCCCGTTCCGGGCGTCGGCCGCGGGATTATTCTCAAGTATGCGCAGGTTGTGGGCCGCCATTGCATTGACCACGACGGCGGCGCTCTGGTCGGGATGCGAACCCCAAGTCACCGTTTGCCCGGCAATTGCGATGGCCCCGTGGTCTCCCTGACAATCACGGCAGACTACGCGCCAACGGTCAAAACCGTCCATTTGAAGGCATGCCAGGACGGGAAATGCCGCGAGGGCGATGTGGATCTGCGCCCGGGCAGCGTGTCGCTCCCTCAATCCTGCGGGCCGGAACCTGAAGGGTCATGCTCTGCCGTCGCGTCACCGGATGGCACCCGCTACGGCTTCCTCAACATGGGAACGCTAACCTCCTCGCCCATCGATGCCGAAGTGACTGGCCTGGACACAAACGGCGGGACCTTGCCCACCAGGACGCTCAACTTCACGCCGAAAAGTACCAAACCGTGGGGCGAGCAGTGCCAGACCGCCATTACGGCGAGCCTCTTGCTCGATGCCCATGGTCTGCGGCAGTCCTGAACACCTCCGCGGCACGGCAAATCTCGGCGTGCGGCGACATATCGGCGTGCAGGCACATATCGGACGACGTCAGATCTCGCCGAATCCCTGTTCCACCAGCCGCCTGACGTAGTCCACGGCTTTCGATGAGTCTTTGCCCCAAGCCTCGACCCTGAGTTTGCCGCCATGGCCCACGGCGAGGCCCATGAGTTCCATGATGGAGGTGCCATCGACGCCGTTTACCGTTGCCTCGACATCCATCCCGGCCAGTCCGCCCGCAATCTTCGCCGCAGGCCTGGCGTGCATTCCCATGGGGTTTATGAGCTCGAACTCGCCGCTTTCCGCCGGTTCGCCCCTTCCTTGGGATTCGGCTGTCCCCGCGGACTCAAAAACAGGCTCCGGGCCGAATCGAACCGACTCCGCAGCGGCCTTCACTGCGGCGGCCATGGCACCACCCTGGGTGGCCACCGCTGCGGCGACCAGGCCCTCCACCAAGGGAGCGTCGGCGAGGAGCACTTTGTCCGGTTCGCTGCAGAACTCGGCCGCTGATTCTGCCGTCATGACCGCGGAACCAAGGTCCGTCAGAACCACCACGCCATCCCCTGAAGCCTCCCCAAGTCCTGCCTCGAATGCGGCGATCGCTTTCTCCAGGTCGGTGCCGATCCGGCCATCCTCCGTCCCGCCGACGGCGTAGAACCGCACATCGGGGGCCATCTGCGCGGCCAGTTCAACCGCGCCCTCCGCGATCTTCCGACTGTGCGAGACCACCACCAAGCCCACCGTCATTCAGCGGACCCTTCGGGGAATCCGGCGGCGGTCGCGGCGGCGCGCAACAACAGCGCAGAAGACGCAGCCCCGGGATCTCGGTGACCGGCGCTGCGTTCACCGAGGTAGCTTGCGCGCCCCTTGCGGGCTACCAACGGATCAGTCGTCACGGCCCGACCTCGGCAGCCTCGGCCGCCGCGGCCAGCACCGCCACAGCATCTCCTCCAGCCACGAGGACCTCGTCCGCCGCTTCCACGGCGGGAGACCAGGCATCCACCATGGTTTTGTCGCCCAGCTCCGCTTTTCCGCGGGCAACAATTCCGTCCCGAGCCGCAGTCAGTGCTCCTGCAAGCGCCGCTGCATCAACGTCCGCGCTTTCTCCCAGCGCCGTTGCCGCCCGAAGATACGCGGTTCCGTACAGCGGTCCGGCTGCCCCGCCCACCTTGGACATCAAGGCCATCGCCGCCAGCTTCAGCGCTGCACCGGGCGTTTCGGGTGGAGTCTGGGCAAGTTTCTCCATGACGGCCTGGAATCCCCGGTCCATGTTTTCACCGTGGTCGGAGTCGCCGATCGCGCGGTCCAGAGCAATCAACTCTTCCCGGTGCTCGGCCATGAGCCGTGCGGAGAGCGTCAACCATTCGACCGCCCATTCGACCCCAGGCCCACTGTCACATCCCCCAACGCAGGGCCGGAGTATGGACGGGCGCGTCCCAAAGGGCCGTGAGTTCGTCATCAAGACGCAGTACCGAGATGGAGCAGCCCTGCATCTCGAGCGACGTGACGTAGTTGCCCACGAGGGAGCGTTCCACTTTGGCTCCTCTTTCCGCGAGGATCTGGGCGGCCCGGCGGTAGACGATGTACAACTCGCTAAGGGGCGTACCGCCCATGCCGTTGACGAAGAGCAGCACTTCTTCACCGGCCTTGATCCCAAGGTCCTCCAGGACAGGGTCCAAGAGGCGGCTGGTGATGGCGTCGGCGCCCTCCATGGCGATCCGGTGCCTGCCGGGTTCACCGTGAATGCCTATGCCGATTTCGATTTCATCCTCGGCGAGCTCGAAGCTGGGTACCCGGCATGCGGCACGGTGCAGCCGGAGAGGGCGACGCCCATGGTGCGCACGTTGCGGACAACTCCCTCCGCCACGCCCGCGACGGCTTCCAGCGAATCCCCACGCTCCGCTGCTGCGCCGGCAATCTTTTCGACCAGCACGGTGCCGCCCACGCGCGGCGGCCTGCCGTATACAGGGAATCCTCCACCGCGACGTCGTCGTTGACGAGAACCGAGCGGACGCTGATTCCTTCAGCCTGGGCCATCTCTGCCGCGGTCTCGAAGTTCAGCACGTCACCGGTGTAGTTCTTCACGATGTGAATGACGCCGGCCCCGGAATCGACGGCCGCCGTGGCCGGAATGATTTGGTCAGGCGTGGGCGAGGTGAAGACGGCGCCCGGCACAGCGGCGTCGAGCATTCCGTGCCCCACAAAGCCGGCATGAAGCGGCTCATGGCCGCTCCCTCCTCCCGACACAAGCGCCACCTTGCCGGCTACGGGCGCTCCTTTTCGAACGACGAAGATGGGGTCCGTATGGACATCCACGAGATCGGCATGGGCCATGCCGAAACCCTCGACAGACTCGTCCACCACCGAGCGGGGATCGTTGATGAGCTTTTTCATGGCGCGCTCCTGGGGCGTTGCTGGTAGGTGATTTGACCCTACTACCAGCGCCCCGGGCACGGTAGGGGAACGGTCCGTATGTGCGAACGTGCAACACAGAACCCAGCGACGGAAAGGCAAAAGGGACAACCCCCAATGGTTGTCCCTTCTGAAAAACCTTCCGGTATCCGCCTGCTTAGTGGGGCGGTCCGCCCACCGTCAGACGGCCGATGCTGAAGTCTTGGGCTGTTGCGTCCTTGGCCATCGAGTCGGGCCAAAGATCGGTGCACGCGGACCGCATGCACCCGCCGGTCCCCTGCTTGCGCGACTCCGGTGTGGAGCCGGGACGCGGCATGTCGATTTGGAAACCTGAAAAGTCCGGAAACATAACGTGGTACTTCATTTCTCGCCTCCACAGTATGGTTGGCCCGCCGCAACCGAGCCTCAACTAGTTTATCCATCAAGTTGATATACGTAAAGACTTTGGGGACCGGCACATTCAGGGACGGGGGAAGAACCCGGAGCTAAAGGACCTTGATCATGCGGGTGTTGCCCAGGGTATTGGGCTTCACGCGGGCCAGATCGAGGAACTCGGCCACGCCTTCGTCGTGGGAACGCAGCAATTCCGAGTAGACCTGGGGGTCGACGGCGGTTTGGTCCGCCATGACTTCGAAGCCGTGGCGCTTGAAGAAGTCCACTTCGAACGTCAGGCAGAAGACCCGCGCAACGCCCAAGGCCCGGGCGTCCTCCAGGAGTTGCTGGACAAGGACATGACCCACGCCCTTGCCCCGCCAATTGTCGTCCGCCGCCAAAGTGCGCACCTCTGCCAGGTCCTCCCACATGACGTGCAGCGCACCGCAACCGATCACCTCGCCGTCGGACGATTCGGCAATCCGGAACTCCTGGAGGCTCTCGTAGTAGGCAACGGTCTCCTTGGCCATCAGGATTCGCTGCTCTGCCAGTGGCGCTACAAGCCTCTTGATCGCGGCAACATCGCCGGTGCGGGCAGGACGGATACTGAAGGTGGAAGTCACAGCCCCAATCTTACGAGGCGAAAGGCGCCTAGAGCCCCAGGTCCCCAGGAACAGGAACCTCCTGTCCAAGTACCTGCCTGGCAAGGAAGTGCTCCACGACGCCGTACCAGACCTTGGCGTGCTGCGGCTGCAGGATCCAATGGTTCTCGTCAGGGAAGTACAGGAAGCGGTGCTGGGTTTCACCGCTCTCATCGGCGGGCAGCCCGGAACTGGAAAGAAGTTCGTACCAAAGCCTCAGGCCCTCGCCGATCGGCACCCGGTAGTCCTTGTCACCGTGGATCACCAGCATGGGCGTCTTGATTTTGGCGACATGGAGATGGGGCGAATTGTCCAGCGCCATCTCCGGGGTCATTTCCTTGAGCCAATACTGCGAAGCGTCCGTAGTGGGCCCGAACTGGTCCATGGCCCACAGACTGGCGTGCGTCACGATCGCCTTGAAACGGTCCGTGTGCCCGGCCACCCAGTTGGCCATGTAGCCGCCGAAGGAGCCGCCCATGGCGGCTGTCCGCGTCTGGTCAATGTCGGACCGCTGGACCACCGCGTCGGTGATGGACATGAGGTCCGTATACGGCGCCTTGCCCCATTCACCCCAGCCGCGCTGGATGAATTGCTGGCCATATCCGGTGGACAGTGCCGGGTCCGGTAGCAACACGGCATATCCCTTCGACACGAGCAGCCATGGACTCCATCGCCAGGTCCAGGCGTTCCACGAGCCCAACGGCCCGCCGTGGATCCACAACAGCAGGGGCGCCGGGTTCGCCTCCGACGCGCCCTCCGGGAGCGCGAGGTAAGCCGGAACCCTCGAACCATCTGCCGCACTCGTTTCCACCCGTTCCAACGAACCTTTGATCCGGGGACGTTCAGCCGGTGCGGGAAGCCGCTCGACGTCACCCGAAGCGAGATCGATCCGGACGGCTTCAGCCGGGAATTCATACGAGCTGCGCAGCGCAAACGCGCTCAGCCCATCCGGGGAAACCACGACGTCGGTGTACGCTGCGGCGTCCTGCGTCACCCGGGTAACCGTACCGTCGGCGACGGCGACCCGGAAAACCGGCGTCGCGCCGTCGTCGTCGGCCGTGACGAGGAGCGAACGCCCGTCCGGAAGCCAGGCCGCGGGGCTGCCCCAGCGGTCCCAAGAGGGCGCCAGCGGCTCAAGGTCAAGGGTTTCTCCAGCACCGACATTCAAGAGGTGGAGTTTGACCTGGGGCGCCTGCCGGGGAGTACTGTCGCTTTCACTGACTACCGAGAGCATCTTGCCGTCAGGGCTGACGGGGCCGGGGAAATAGCTCATTCCGTCATGGTCGAGGAGCACCTTGATCGAGCCGGAAGCGACGTCGACGGCGGCGAGCACAAAGCGCGTGTCAGCCTTCGCGAGCGGCTTGGCCATGCTCGTATAGATCGTCTTGCCGTCCGGACTGACCACTGCGTGCGTGTTGCGGAGGTTGCCGCCGACGTCGGGCGTGAGATTGCGCAGTTTCAGGGGTGCCGTAGCGTCAACGGTCGCCGGCTTGCCGGACCCGGCCGTATCTCCGTTTTCCACGGCAAACAGCCTGGGCTGGGCAGGCCCCAGATCCGCGTCCCAGTAGCGGACCGGGTAGCCGGTGTGCAAAATGGCCGCTACCTTGTTGTCCTTGCGGCTCTTGCGCCTCTCCTCGTCATTGTCCTCATCCGTGGAACCGGCGAGGACCGAGGCCGTGACGAAAGTTGCATCCGCGGCTGACGCGGCCATGACGCCGCCGACGCCGCCCGCGCGGGAATGGACCACCCGCGCCTCACCGCCGTCGGCGGCAGGAGCCACAACGCGCTCACGGGGTCCGCTTCGGGGCTGTCCGGATCGGGCCGGGCTGAGGTGAAGTAGAGGTCGCCGTTGGCGGCAAACACCGCGCCGGTTTCTCCCTTGGCGCTGCGCGTGATGCGGCGGGCGTGCTTCTTTCCCGCAGGATCGAGCTCCCAGAGGGCAGTGACGTACTCAGTGCCCTTGGCGTTGAGGGTGGAAACCGTAGTGACCAGGCGGCTTCCGTCCGCGCTGAGAGCCAGGCCGCCGACCCGGGGGATGGCCAGGTAGTGGTCGAGATCGTGGAAAGGAGTTTCGGGTTGTGTGCTCGGGCCTCTGGGGCATTCGAATCCATGCTCTGATTCAACACGCAATGTGCCGCAGATCACAGAAGGTTCACTGAGAGTGAAACACTTATTTCAGATATTGCGGCCTGGGGAACGCAAAAACCCGCCCGCTCCTTTCGGGAGCGGACGGGGCCTTTGAGTCGGCGGAGCCGGAAACTAGGCGCTTGGAGCGATTTCCGGGATGCGCGGCTTGGCGTTGCCTGCGAAGGTGAACTTGGCCTCGTCGCCTTCGCCGTCGACGTCGACCACCACGATGTCGCCCGGGTGCAGTTCGCCGAAGAGGATCTTCTCGGAGAGCTGGTCCTCGATCTCACGCTGGATGGTCCGGCGCAGCGGCCGGGCACCCATGGCGGGATCGTAGCCCCGGGTCGCCAGGAGGACCTTGGCGGCCGTGGTGAGCTCGATGCCCATGTCCTTGTCCTTCAGGCGGCCCTCGAGGCGCGTGACGAACAGGTCAACGATCTCGATGATCTCGTCCTGCGTGAGCTGCGGGAACACCACGACGTCGTCAACGCGGTTGAGGAACTCGGGACGGAAGTGCTGCTTGAGCTCCTCGGTGACCCGTGCCCGCATCCGGTTGTACCCGGTGGTGGTGTCCGTGCCGGACTGGAAGCCCGTTGCGACGCTCTTGGAGATATCGCGGGTGCCCAGGTTGGTGGTCATGATGATCACCGTGTTCTTGAAGTCCACCACGCGGCCCTGGGAGTCGGTCAGGCGGCCGTCTTCCAGGATCTGCAGCAGCGAGTTGAAGAGATCGGCGTGGGCCTTCTCCACTTCGTCGAACAGCACCACGGAGAACGGACGACGCCGGACCTTCTCGGTCAGCTGCCCGCCTTCTTCGTAGCCGACGTAGCCCGGAGGGCACCGAAGAGACGCGAGACCGTGTGCTTCTCGGAGTACTCGGACATGTCCAGCGTGATGAGGGCGTCCTCTTCACCGAACAGGAATTCGGCCAGCGCCTTGGCCAGCTCGGTCTTGCCGACGCCGGTGGGGCCGGCGAAGATGAACGAGCCACCCGGACGCTTGGGGTCCTTCAGGCCGGCACGCGTGCGACGGATCGCCTGGGAGAGGGCACGAATTGCCTCGTCCTGGCCGACGACGCGCTTGTGCAGCTCCTCCTCCATCTTGAGCAGGCGGCTGGATTCTTCCTCGGTGAGTTTGAAGACCGGGATGCCGGTGGAGTTCGCGAGAACTTCGGCAATCAGCTCCTCGTCGACCTCGGAGATATCGTCCATGCCGCCGGACTTCCAGTTGCGCTCCTTCTCGGCGCGCTCGGCAATGAGCTTCTGCTCCTTGTCGCGCAGCGAGGCAGCGCCTTCGAAGTCCTGGGCGTCGATGGCGGATTCCTTCTCCATCTTCACCTCGGCGATGCGCTCATCCATGGCCTTGAGCTCCGGCGGAGCCGTCATGCGGCGGATGCGAAGACGGGCACCGGCTTCATCGATCAAGTCGATCGCCTTGTCCGGCAGGAAGCGGTCCGAGATGTAGCGTTCGGCCAGCGTTGCCGCAGAGGCAAGTGCGCCGTCGGTGATGGTCACCCGGTGGTGCGCCTCGTAACGGTCACGCAGGCCCTTGAGGATTTCGATCGCATGCGCGACGGAAGGCTCCTTGACCTGGATCGGCTGGAACCGGCGCTCAAGGGCGGCGTCCTTCTCGATGTGCTTGCGGTACTCATCCAGGGTGGTGGCCCCGATGGTCTGGAGTTCACCACGCGCCAGCATCGGCTTGAGGATGGACGCGGCATCGATGGCACCCTCGGCCGCACCGGCACCCACGAGCGTGTGGATCTCGTCGATGAAGAGGATGATGTCCCCGCGGGTCCGGATTTCCTTCAGGACCTTCTTCAGGCGCTCTTCGAAGTCACCGCGGTAACGGGAACCGGCCACGAGGGAGCCGAGGTCAAGCGTGTAGAGCTGCTTGTCCTTGATGGTCTCCGGGACGTCTCCGCGGACGATCGCCTGGGCAAGGCCCTCGACGACGGCCGTCTTGCCGACGCCGGGCTCGCCGATCAGCACGGGGTTGTTCTTGGTACGGCGGGAGAGGACCTGCATGACGCGTTCCATCTCCAGCTCGCGGCCGATCACAGGATCAAGCTTGTTCTCCCGCGCGGCCTGGGTGAGGTTGCGGCCGAACTGGTCCAGCACCACCGAACCGGCCGGGGTGCCTTCCTGCTGGCCTGGGCCTGAGCCGGGACCCGCAGTTTCCTTGCCCTGGTAGCCGGAGAGCAGCTGGATGACCTGCTGGCGGACGCGGTTGAGGTCGGCGCCAAGCTTGACCAGGACCTGCGCGGCAACGCCTTCACCCTCGCGGATGAGGCCGAGCAGGATGTGCTCTGTACCGATGTAGTTGTGGCCGAGCTGAAGGGCTTCGCGGAGCGAGAGCTCAAGTACCTTCTTGGCGCGCGGGGTAAAGGGGATGTGCCCGGACGGGGCTTGCTGGCCCTGGCCGATGATCTCCTGTACCTGCTCGCGGACGCCATCGAGCGAAATGCTCAGGGACTCAAGCGCCTTGGCGGCAACGCCTTCACCCTCGTGGATAAGACCCAAGAGGATGTGCTCGGTACCGATGTAGTTGTGGTTGAGCATGCGTGCCTCTTCTTGGGCAAGCACAACAACGCGACGGGCACGGTCCGTAAATCTCTCAAACATTTCGCCACACTCCTAGCTACGACGTACTTTGATGCTACGTGGCAACGCTCGAATTTTGGGCGTGTTCGCCACAGGGGAAACATGGCCGCACCCGGGAATAAGTTCGCTCAACCCGTCCGCCGGCCCAGGACCGCGGCGGAGACCGCATCCGGGCTTCCCAATCAGGCGCCGCTTCGGCCGGCACCCCCGCGAGCCGGCCGGCCGCCGTCGTTCTTCACCGCGAAAGTGGTGACTGCCTACCGGAAACGCCCAGTCGACTCCAAGGCTTCCCCGGAATAGTGGTGCACAACACCGTTATCCCGACGAGCCGGGCAGTTAAATGACAATACCCCGGCCGTAGGGCCGGGGTATTGATACTTGGTGTCAGGAATTGGCCTTCTGGTAGGCTTCCTGAATTTCGGCCTGAATGCGGCCACGGCTGTTTACGGTATAACCGTTCTCGCGCGCCCATTGACGGATCTGTGCCGAGTCCTGGTTTCTCCCTGCGGCAACGCGGCTACGCGTTGCACGGCCGGTCGATGTCTTGCGTGCCTTGGCTACAAATGGCCCCAGAGCGTCCCGCAGCTTCGCAGCGTTGGCACTGGACAGGTCCATTTCGTAACTGACTCCATCAAGGCCAAAGCGGACAGTTTCATCCGCAGAGCCCTCATCCAGGTCGTCAACGAGGATAATTTTGACTTTCTGTGCCATGAAAAGACTCTCTTTTGGAGGGGTCGGATATGCAGAATAGCTAGACTACTAATTAAAGATTATCGTCCAGCGCATGGCACCCCGTCAAAGGCTCCGTCAAAGGCACTATTAAATCTTCGGGAGCGGCCCCGAGAAAGAGCTATTTGGCAGGTGTTGAGCCGTCGCCCGCAGGCTTGGCAATTCCGAATCCGGCTTCTTCCTGGGCGCGGGCTTCTGCTTGGCGCTCTGATTTGTCCGCGTTGAAGATAGCCTTCATGGCAAACCAAAAGAGAAGTCCGACAACAACGGACGGTGCAAGAACGGCAATGTATTCCATGGTCAGTGCCCTTCGGGCTTGAGGAGTGGGAACAAGATGGTTTCCGGATGCCTGCTCCGGTGAACAGCATGACCAAGCGGTCGATGCCTAGGCCGATGCCGCCCATGGGCGGAGCACCGTACTCGAGGGCGCGCAGGAAGTCTTCATCCAACTGCATTGCCTCGACGTCGCCGGCGGCCGAACGACGCGACTGCTCCGTGAGGCGTTCGCGCTGGATGACGGGGTCGATCAGCTCGGAGAAGGCCGTGCCGCGTTCCATGCCGCCAATGATGAGGTCCCAGGCCTCGATCAGGCGGCCGTCCTCCCGGTGCGGGCGGGCAAGGGGCTGCGCGGAGGGTGGGTAGTTGTAGACGAAGGTCGGGTTGAGCAGGGTCGGCTCGACGATCTCGCCAAACAGTTCCACGACAAGCTTCTCGGCGTCCCACTTCGGATCCACCTTGACCTCGTGCTTGGCGGCAATGGCCTGCAGTTCCGCCACCGTGGTGTCGGGGGTGATCTCTTCCCCGATCGCCTCGGAGAGCCCCGGGTAGACAGCAACCCAGGCCCATTCGCCGTCGAGGTCGATCTCTCCGGCGTCAGTCTGGATGGTGCGGGTGCCCACGACGTCGGCGACGTTCAGGATGATTTCCTTCATGCGTTCGGCCATGACGAACTGGTCCGCCCACGCCTCGTAGCATTCCAAGGTGGTGAATTCAGGGCTGTGCGTGGAGTCGACGCCTTCGTTGCGGAACACGCGGCCCATGTCGTAGACGCGATCGATTCCGCCCACCACGGCACGCTTGAGGAAGAGCTCTGTGGCGATGCGCAACGTCATCTTCTGGTCGAAGGCGTTCATGTGCGTCTCGAACGGCCGGGCCGTGGCACCACCGTGGACGAGCTGCAGGATGGGGGTCTCCACCTCCACATAGCCGCGGCGGTCCAAAGTGTCGCGAACCGAGCGGGTAATCGCCGCGCGGGTGTAGACCATTTCCCGGGCTTCGTCACGGACCATCAGGTCCACATAGCGCTGCCTGACACGGGTTTCCTCATTCAGCTCGGCGTGCAGCACCGGCAACGGGCGCAAGGCCTTGGAGGCCATGGACCAGGAATCAGCCATGACAGAGAGCTCGCCACGCCTGGAGGAAATGACTTCGCCCTTGATGAAAACGTGGTCTCCGAGGTCCACCAGCGCTTTCCAGTCCGCGAGGGTTTCCTCGCCGACGTTTGCCAGGCTGAGCATCGCCTGCAGGCGCACGCCCTTCCCGTCCACACCGCCCTCCTGGAGGGTAGCGAAGCAGAGCTTGCCGGTGTTGCGCACGAACACCACACGGCCGGTGACGCCCACGATGTCGCCGGTGGTTTCGTCAGCCTCGAGATGTGCGTACTTCTCGCGGATCTCGGCAAGGGAATGCGTCCGCTCAACACCCACCGGGTAGGCCTCGGTGCCGCGCTCAATCAGCTTGCTGCGCTTTTCCATGCGGATGCGCATCTGCTCGCTGGCGTCGGCAGGCTCGGCGGCGGTGTGCGGGGATGGGGTGTTTGCGGAAGTCACAATCCACAAGTTTACCGGGGATTCCTTGGAGTTCCCTATCTTCCCCTCCCGCCCCCGCGGCAACATAGACTCGGGCTGTGGAGACATGGACAGTTGAAACGGACGACGACGGCGGGCACCTCGAGGTGCACTCCTTCCGGCCGGCGGCTGAGGCGTCCATTCCGGGCGCGTCGGGCGCTACGGAGGAGCCCGGCGTCGTGCTCGTTCACGGCACCTTGGTGACCGACTCCCTCTACTGGCCATTCGCCCGGAACCTGAGCGTCCTGCTAGGCCGGCCGGTGCATTCCTACAATCGGCGCGGCCGCGGCCGATCAGCGCCGCAGCCGCCCGGCTACTCCGCCGCAACGGAGACCAGCGACTTGCTTTCCGTGATGGAAGCGAGCGGATCCACCGATGTTGTCGGGCACAGCTATGGCGGATTCGTCGCGCTCCAGGCCGCGCTGCGCGCCCCCATTTCCCGCCTCGTCACTTACGACGCCGCGGTTTCCCTCTCCGGCAACTTGAACGGGCGCTGGCGGCCGCAATTGGAAGAGGCCGTCACCGCCGGCCAGCTCGACAACGCATGGGCGCATTTGGTCCAGGGGCTTGGCACGGCCGGCCCGATTTCCTATTTGCCGCTCGGGGCACTGCGGGTGCTCAGCATCCTCTCCGCGAAGACGAGGTTGGGTTCCGAGATGAGGGAATTGCTGCCGACGGCGGTTTTGGAGATGCGGGCGATCATTGACGCCGACTCGCACATCCAAGACTATGCGGAGTTGAAGACGCCAACCCTGATGCTCAGCGGCGGGTGGAGCCGGCGTACTTTGCCGAAACCGGCCGGCAGCTTGCGGCCGCCATTCCTCCGGTGGACTTTGCGGTAGTTCCATTGCAGTTCCACGAGGGTCCCCTCCGGCCGGGCAAACAGCTCGCTGTGAGAATTGCCCGCTACCTGGCGCGGGGACGGCGAAGGCGCCGTCCCCCTAGGATGAAGCGGTGAGAGAACGTGAGGTCCCGACGCCCGACGGCGGCAAGCTCGCCTTGTACAGTTACGGCTCGGTGGACGCGCCAGGAGAACGCCGCGTGGTGCTCATTGGGGGCGCATTCCTGACCGCGCTCATCTACCGGCCCTTTTCCATGGCGCTATCGAAGGGACTCGGCGAGGGCTGGGCAGTCGACGTCTACGATCGCAGGGGTCGCGGCAGCTCTTCGGAACTACCCGCGAACTACTCGATGGACACGGAGATAGCGGACGTCCGCAGCATTTTGGACGCCACCGGCGCCAGGAACCTCCTCGGCCACAGCCTTGGCGGATCCGTGGCATTGAATGCCGTCCAGGAGTTTGCGGGAACAAGCTACGAGCCGGACAAACTGGCTGTGTATGACGCGGCCGTGAACATCGACGGGAGCATGGACACGGGCTGGCTGGACGGCTTTGCCCAATCCGTGGACAGCGGGAATGTGGGGCGTGCCATGGCCAGGATGAAGCGGGGAATGCAGCCTGGCACCGCTTTGGCGCGAATCCCGGAGCCCATCCTGGCGGGACTCATGGCCCTTGTTTCCCGCACCAAGGTCAACAAGGTCCTCAGGGGACTCATGCCAACGGGCGTGGCCGAACTCAAGGCCGCCTACGACGAAGCCGCGCATCCCCGGGACTTCTCGGTGCTCCCCGGAGCACGCGATTCATCGTGGGTAGCAAAAGCCCCGAATACTACAAGGTCACCGCAGAGCGGCTATACGCAGCCGTCCCGGGAAGCACGCTGGTGTATCGCCGAAAGGCTTCCACGGATCCATTCCTGCCGCGGTCAAGGAACTCGTGACGGACATTTCCAGCTATTTCAAGGACTGACGGAACCCCGCGGCTCCGTTAGGCTCGAAGCATGACGCGCGAGAACATCACAACGGCCGACGGCGGAACCCTCGAGCTCTTCACGACGGGCGGTGAGCTTGCCAACGGCGGCTCAGGCGTCGTCGTCGTGCCCGCATCCATGGTGACCGCCGCAGACTATTCCAAGTTCGCCCAGAAACTCAGCGCCGCCTTGCGCCGCCCGGTCCACACCTTCAACCGCCGGGGCCGTGGTGAATCATCGCCCCAGCCCGAGGACTACACCCTCGACGTCGATATCCGGGATCTTTCCGAAGTCATGAAGCACACGGCCAGCACCGACGTCTTCGGCCACAGCTTCGGAGGCGCCGTGGCCCTGCACGCGGCGCGTACGCTGCCGGTGGAACGCCTGGCGGTCTACGACCCCGCTGTCTCCGTCAACCACAGCGTGAAGGCGGACTGGACGGGCGAATACGAACGCGCGACGGCGGCTGGAGACTTTGACCGCGGGCTTGCTGTGCTCGTGAAGGGCGTCGAAACAGAGGGCGCCTTCGCGCGGATGCCGCTGTCCATGCTGACGCTCGTCACGAAGCTGACCTCAGGCACCCCCATGGGCAAACAAATGCGGGAGCTCATGCAGGCCGGCGTGCGTGAGATCAAGGCAGTCATCGCCGCGGACATGCCCGCAGAGCCTTTCCTTGAGCTGCCGCTGGAGACGCTCATTGTGGTCGGGGAAAAGAGCCCCGCCTACTTCGGTGTGGCGTGTGGCCAGATCCACGACGTCCTGTCCGGATCGAGCTACACCATCCTGCCCGGCCACGGCCATGATGGTGTGATCCGCGCACCGGACAAGCTCATCGCCGAGCTCTCCGACTTCTTCTCGGGGTAGACGCCCGCTCACATATAGGGGTTCTGAGCGGACGCCGGCTCACATATACCGGGTTCCGGCGGGACGCCCGCTCACGTATGGCGGCTCCCGGCGGGACGCCCGCTCACATCTAGCGGGTCCCGGCGGGACGCCCGCTCACATCTAGCGGGTCCGGCGGGACGCCCGCTCACATATAGCGGGTCCCGGGGGGACGCCCGCTCACATCATGTGAGCGGGGGTTGGCTCGTGTGTCGTGTGTTGGGGTGTGTTAAGTGGGTCAGGCCCCGACACGGTGTGTCGGGGCCTGGCCGGTGAATGGTTGTCCGGCGGTGTCCTACTCTCCCACACCCTCCCGGGTGCAGTACCATCGGCGCTGTGGGTCTTAGCTTCCGGGTTCGGAATGGGACCGGGCGTTTCCCCACGCTATGACCGCCGTAACCCTGTTACCCGTCCCCGCGCACACGTGGGTGCGGGTGGGAAGATACGTGGTTACAACTTGTCCGGACCCGGTGAAGGGTTCGGTGGTGTTGTTATTCAGTTGTTGGTTCCATGGAACACACCCGGTGGCGGGTTGTTGTTCGGGAACCACATAGTGGACGCAAGCAGTGATCGTGTTTGTGTGGTGTAAGTTGTCGGCCTATTAGTACCGGTCAGCTTCAACAGTCTTTAGTCCTGTCTTCCACATCCGGCCTATCAACCCAGTGGTCTGGCTGGGGGCCTCTCACACACGAGGTGTATGGAAATCTCATCTTGAAGCGAGCTTCCCGCTTAGATGCTTTCAGCGGTTATCCCATCCGAACGTAGCTAATCAGCGGTGCACTTGGCAGTACAACTGACACACCAGAGGTTCGTCCGTCCCGGTCCTCTCGTACTAAGGACAGCCCTTCTCAAATTTCCTGCGCGCGCAGCGGATAGGGACCGAACTGTCTCACGACGTTCTAAACCCAGCTCGCGTACCGCTTTAATGGGCGAACAGCCCAACCCTTGGGACCTACTCCAGCCCCAGGATGCGACGAGCCGACATCGAGGTGCCAAACCATGCCGTCGATATGGACTCTTGGGCAAGATCAGCCTGTTATCCCCGAGGTACCTTTTATCCGTTGAGCGACGGCCATTCCACAATGTACCGCCGGATCACTAGTCCCGACTTTCGTCCCTGCTTGAGATGTCTCTCTCACAGTCAAGCTCCCTTGTGCACTTACACTCGACACCTGATTGCCAACCAGGCTGAGGGAACCTTTGGGCGCCTCCGTTACTTTTTAGGAGGCAACCGCCCCAGTTAAACTACCCATCAGGCACTGTCCCTGACCCGGATCACGGGCCGAAGTTAGATGTCCAAAGTGACCAGAGTGGTATTTCAACGATGACTCCACCCCCACTGGCGTGAGGGCTTCAACGTCTCCCACCTATCCTACACAAGCCACTCCGAACACCAATACCAAACTATAGTAAAGGTCTCGGGGTCTTTCCGTCCTGCTGCGCGTAACGAGCATCTTTACTCGTACTGCAATTTCGCCGAGTTTATGGTTGAGACAGCGGGGAAGTCGTTACTCCATTCGTGCAGGTCGGAACTTACCCGACAAGGAATTTCGCTACCTTAGGATGGTTATAGTTACCACCGCCGTTTACTGGGCTTAAATTCTCAGCTTCGCCTTGCGGCTAACCGGTCCTCTTAACCTTCCAGCACCGGGCAGGAGTCAGTCCGTATACATCGTCTTGCGACTTCGCACGGACCTGTGTTTTTAGTAAACAGTCGCTTCCCCCTGGTCTCTGCGGCCCCGATCCCCTCCCACCAGCAAGTGGTGTTCAAGGTTGGGGCCCCCCTTCTCCCGAAGTTACGGGGCATTTTGCCGAGTTCCTTAACCATAATTCTCTCGATCGCCTTGGTATTCTCTACCTGATCACCTGTGTCGGTTTGGGGTACGGGCGGCTTGAACCTCGCGCCGATGCTTTTCTAGGCAGCATAGGATCACCGGATCCCCCGGAACGGGGGTCCTATCAGATCTCAGGAACGTCATCAAAGACACAGCGACGGATTTGCCTATCGCTGACCCTACATCCTTAGACCGGGGCAACCATCGCCCGGCCCGGCTACCTTCCTGCGTCACACCTGTTAATACGCTTACCTCCCGGGATCAGGTCCCGCGCTCGGCCAAAACCCGCACACCACAAGGGTGATTGGGCAGGCTCCGGGCGGTTAGTATCCCCCGCTTGGCATGGGCGGTCCTTCGCCGGTACGGGAATATCAACCCGTTGTCCATCGACTACGCCTGTCGGCCTCGCCTTAGGTCCCGACTTACCCAGGGCAGATTAGCTTGACCCTGGAACCCTTGATCATTCGGCGGACGGGTTTCTCACCCGTCTTTCGCTACTCATGCCTGCATTCTCACTCGTGTAGGCTCCACCGCTGGTTTACACCGCGACTTCACCGCCCACACGACGCTCCCCTACCACTCCAGACGACTGAACCACGAAGGCTTGTCTACTATCTGAAATCCACAACTTCGGCGGTGTACTTGAGCCCCGCTACATTGTCGGCGCGGAATCACTTGACCAGTGAGCTATTACGCACTCTTTCAAGGATGGCTGCTTCTAAGCCAACCTCCTGGTTGTCTTCGCAACTCCACATCCTTTCCCACTTAGCACACGCTTAGGGGCCTTAGTTGGTGGTCTGGGCTGTTTCCCTCTCGACTATGAAGCTTATCCCCCACAGTCTCACTGCTGCGCTCTCACTTACCGGCATTCGGAGTTTGGCTGACGTCAGTAACCTTGTAGGGCCCATCGGCCATCCAGTAGCTCTACCTCCGGCAAGAAACACGCAACGCTGCACCTAAATGCATTTCGGGGAGAACCAGCTATCACGGAGTTTGATTGGCCTTTCACCCCTACCCACAGCTCATCCCCTCCATTTTCAACTGAAGTGGGTTCGGTCCTCCACGACGTCTTACCGTCGCTTCAACCTGGCCATGGGTAGATCACTCCGCTTCGGGTCTAGATCACGCCACTACACTCGCCCTGTTCAGACTCGCTTTCGCTACGGCTACCCCACACGGGTTAACCTCGCGACGTAACACTAACTCGCAGGCTCATTCTTCAAAAGGCACGCCGTCACCAGAATCAGACTGGCTCCGACGGATTGTAAGCACACGGTTTCAGGTACTGTTTCACTCCCCTCCCGGGGTACTTTTCACCTTTCCCTCACGGTACTGGTCCGCTATCGGTCATTAGGAAGTATTTAGGCTTATCAGGTGGTCCTGACAGATTCACACGGGATTTCTCGGGCCCCGTGCTACTTGGGATCCTCTCCAGGCGGCACACAACATTACGGTTACGGGGCTAACACCCTCTCCGGCCGGCCTTTCAAGACCGTTCACCTATGTCCATGCTCTCACCCCACCGGTCCGGCAGAACCAGTACGGAAAGTCCCACAACCCCGCCCATGCAACGCCCGCCGGCTATCACACATGGAACGGTTTAGCCTCATCCGCGTTCGCTCGCCACTACTAACGGAATCACTCTTGTTTTCTCTTCCTGCGGGTACTGAGATGTTTCACTTCCCCGCGTTCCCCCCACGCACCCTATGTGTTCAGATGCGGGTCACCAGATCACGCAAAACGCGTCTGGCGGGGTTTCCCCATTCGGACATCCTGGGATCACCGTTCGGTTATCAACTCCCCCAGGCTTATCGCAGATTCCTACGTCCTTCTTCGGCTCCTAATGCCAAGGCATCCACCGTGTGCCCTTAAAAACTTGACCACACAAGATCAAAAAACTTCTCGAGAGAACCAAACCCCCGAAAGGGCCGGGTTCATAAAAAGAAATTGCTGTAAGACACACACACCCCACCACCCCACAAGAGGCAATGACCATGCGCGTGCCTAGATGCTCGCGTCCACTATGTAGTTCTCAAACAACAACCCCGTACCACACACCCCCGCACCCCGCCACCCCCAACAAAAGGAAAGGACAACCGGGAACACACGAAGCAATGCAGCCAGGAAACCAGAAACACACAAACCCGCCCGGAACCACGCAACCCACACAGGCCACGCACCCCCCGACGGCCCTGTTGCCTCAGGACCCAACAGTGTGCCAAACACGAAAACCGGACAACCCCCCACACGCACCGTTCCACAACACCCCACCACAAAAATGACAGGACATCCGTACTGAACGCGGGAAAGAAACCACCCGGCCGCTATCTGCTGATATTCCACCCATGAGCACCCACCGCAGAACAGACGCCTGCGCAATGGGCTTTGCTTCCACACACCCCCCACCAACCATGCGGAAGGAAGAAGGGCGATAATGGTGCTCCTTAGAAAGGAGGTGATCCAGCCGCACCTTCCGGTACGGCTACCTTGTTACGACTTAGTCCCAATCGCCGGTCCCACCTTCGACGGCTCCCCCACAAGGGTTAGGCCACCGGCTTCGGGTGTTACCAACTTTCGTGACTTGACGGGCGGTGTGTACAAGGCCCGGGAACGTATTCACCGCAGCGTTGCTGATCTGCGATTACTAGCGACTCCGACTTCATGGGGTCGAGTTGCAGACCCCAATCCGAACTGAGACCGGCTTTTTGGGATTAGCTCCACCTCACAGTATCGCAACCCTTTGTACCGGCCATTGTAGCATGCGTGAAGCCCAAGACATAAGGGGCATGATGATTTGACGTCGTCCCCACCTTCCTCCGAGTTGACCCCGGCAGTCTCCCATGAGTCCCCACCACTACGTGCTGGCAACATGGAACGAGGGTTGCGCTCGTTGCGGGACTTAACCCAACATCTCACGACACGAGCTGACGACAACCATGCACCACCTGTAAACCGACCGCAAGCGGGGCACCTGTTTCCAGGCGTTACCGGTTCATGTCAAGCCTTGGTAAGGTTCTTCGCGTTGCATCGAATTAATCCGCATGCTCCGCCGCTTGTGCGGGCCCCCGTCAATTCCTTTGAGTTTTAGCCTTGCGGCCGTACTCCCCAGGCGGGGCACTTAATGCGTTAGCTACGGCGCGGAAAACGTGGAATGTCCCCCACACCTAGTGCCCAACGTTTACGGCATGGACTACCAGGGTATCTAATCCTGTTCGCTCCCCATGCTTTCGCTCCTCAGCGTCAGTTAATGCCCAGAGACCTGCCTTCGCCATCGGTGTTCCTCCTGATATCTGCGCATTTCACCGCTACACCAGGAATTCCAGTCTCCCCTACATCACTCTAGTCTGCCCGTACCCACTGCAGAACCGGAGTTGAGCCCCGGTCTTTCACAGCAGACGCGACAAACCGCCTACGAGCTCTTTACGCCCAATAATTCCGGATAACGCTTGCGCCCTACGTATTACCGCGGCTGCTGGCACGTAGTTAGCCGGCGCTTCTTCTGCAGGTACCGTCACTTACGCTTCTTCCCTACTGAAAGAGGTTTACAACCCGAAGGCCGTCATCCCTCACGCGGCGTCGCTGCATCAGGCTTCCGCCCATTGTGCAATATTCCCCACTGCTGCCTCCCGTAGGAGTCTGGGCCGTGTCTCAGTCCCAGTGTGGCCGGTCACCCTCTCAGGCCGGCTACCCGTCGTCGCCTTGGTAGGCCATTACCCCACCAACAAGCTGATAGGCCGCGAGTCCATCCAAAACCGCAAAAGCTTTCCACCACCACCACATGCGTGGAGCGGTCGTATCCGGTATTAGACCCAGTTTCCCAGGCTTATCCCAGAGTCAAGGGCAGGTTACTCACGTGTTACTCACCCGTTCGCCACTAATCCCCCCAGCAAGCTGGAGATCATCGTTCGACTTGCATGTGTTAAGCACGCCGCCAGCGTTCATCCTGAGCCAGGATCAAACTCTCCGTTGAAGTAAAACAAAAACAGACACAACCACAACCACCGGAAATAACGGCGACCAGGCTGCACAAAATTTGAAACCAGCTGAAAACCAGACCCCACCCACAGGGGCGGACAAGGCCCGGCAAAATCAACCAATTCATAAAAACAAATCGGTATCAACAAACTTGGCACACTATTGAGTTCTCAAACAACAGACACACCCGGCACCACCCAAACCCACCAAAGGCCCAGACTCGCTCCGGAGCAACTTTCCAAACTTACCCGAACCACCATCGCTTTGCAAATCAGTATCTCAACCAATTTCACGATTACAATTCGAATTTCCCTCAAATTGCGGCGCACGAAGCACCAGCCTTTTAGGCTCAATTCGAAGGGGTTGGCCACCCGTGGTTCCCAGCTCTAGGCTGTCTCCCTCGCGGCGACTTAGAAGACATTACACGGCTTCTGTGCCGCGCGCAAATCCAGCACTGACGCCCCGCCGTACCCCGCACCTCAGAGGGATCCACAGCGCCCGATCGGACCGCCGCGGCGACGTCGACGGCGGAACGCGGGTTCCGGCGTCGGGCCCCTAACGGAACGCGGCGATACCAGTGAGCTTGCTACCCAAGATCAGGGTATGGACTTCGTCGGTGCCTTCATACGTGCGAACGGATTCCAGGTTGTTGGCATGCCGCAAGGGTGAGTGGTCCAGCGTTATTCCGTTGCCGCCAAGGATTGTGCGGGCTTCGCGGGCAATCTTGATGGCCTCGCGGCAGTTGTTCAATTTGCCCACCGAAATCTGGTCCGGCTGCAAGGTGCCGGCGTCCTTCTTGCGCCCAAGGTGCAAGGCCAGGAGGAATCCCTTATTGATCTCCAGGGCCATATCAACCAACTTCTGCTGGGTCAGCTGGTAGCCGGCCAGCGGCCTGCCGAACTGCAGGCGGCCCTTGGAGTAATCGAGGGCTACCTCGAACGCATCGCGAGCAGCGCCCATGGCGCCCCAGATGATCCCGTAGCGGGCTTCGTTCAGGCATGAGAAGGGCCCTTTGAGCCCGACGACGTTTGGCAGCATTGCGCTTTCGGGTAGTCGCACGTTGGACAATTCGATGTCGCATTGGATGGAGGCCCGCATGGAGAGCTTAGGCTTGATCGGCGTCGCCGTGAATCCAGGTGTCTCGGTTGGGACTACAAAGCCGCGGACGCCGCCGTCGGTCTGGGCCCAGATGATGGCGACTTTGGCGACCGACGCTAGGCCGATCCAGCGTTTTGATCCGTTGAGGATCCAGTCGCCTCCGTCGCGGTGCGCAAAGGTAGTCATGCCACCCGGATCCGACCCCGCCGTCGGTTCCGTCAGCCCGAAGCAGCCGATCGCTTCCCCGCGGCCATCGCAGGCAGCCATTCGGCTTTCTGTTCATCCGAACCGTGCTTGTAGATGGCGCTCATCGCCAGTGAGCCCTGCACCGAGACGAAGGTCCGCAGCCCGGAATCGCCAGCCTCAAGTTCCGCTCCGGTCAGGCCGTATTCGACGGCGGATCGGCCGGCGCAGCCGTAACCCTTCAGGTGCATGCCGAGCAGGCCCATCTTGGCCAGTTCAGGGACAAGTTCCAGCGGGAAAACGGCCCTTTCATACCAAGTTGCGATGTGTGGCCTGACTTCGCTATTCACGAAGGCCCGCACCGAATCGCGCAGTGCACGCTCATCCGCGCTGAGGAGGGAATCAAAGTCAATCAGATCGCTGATATCGGACATCTATGTGCCTTTCGCGGATGTGTTTGGAGGTCGGACTGCGAAGGTAGACCCTTGGTGCTCGCCAATGTCCGGGGAATTTGCCTGTAGCTCGGCGCCGACGCGGACAGCCGGATCGGGTTGGTCAACTGCCGGGAGCTGCGACCTGTGGCGGGGTCAGTGACAATGATCGACGGTTCCAGCCCCAGGCGCTCTGCCAGTTCGAAAGCCTCGCCGACGCTGTTGACCCTCCCCGCAGGAACACCGGCGGCGAGCAATTTCCGTTGCCAATTCGCAGCAGTGTCAGCATCGAGCGCAGTCTCGATCACAATCCGCAGCTCCTCTCGGGACGCTACACGGCATTCGTTAGTGAAGAACCTCGCTTGCTCGGGCAATCCCTCGAGTCCCAGAACTGACGCAAGGGCCGCAAATTGCCGGTCGTTACCGACCGCGATAGCGAGCGTGCCGCCGCCAGTGCGGAATGTCTCATAAGGGGCAATGCTGGGGTGTGCATTACCTAGCCGGGCAGGCGAACAGCCCGTGGCCAAAGTGGCCGTGGCTTGGTTGACCAGGGCTGCCAGGAGCGAGGAAAAGAGGTTGATCTGCACCTGCTGGCCGGTCCCTGAGGCATCGCGCACCCGCAAGGCCATCAGGATCCCTGCCAGGGCATTCTGTCCCGTGAGGACATCAACCAGGGCAACCCCCACCTTGCTGGGTTCTCCGTCCGCTTGGCCGGTAATACTCATCAGACCGCCAAGTGCCTGCACGAGCAGGTCATAGCCAGGCAGATCCGCGCCGGCGCCAGCCCCGAAGCCAGAGATCGAACAGTAGACAATATCCGGCCGGCTCTCGGAGACGGTCTGATAATCCAGCCCGAATTTCGCCATGACTCCCGGGCGGAAGTTTTCGATAACGACGTCGCAGCCGGCCACGAGCGCTCGGGCATAGCTCAATCCCTCATCGGACTTGAGATCGGCTACCACTGATCTCTTGTTCCGGTTGACGCTTGCAAAATAGGTGCCGGTGCCGTCGATGTCCATAGGTGGGACCCAGGCCCGGGTATCGTCGCCGGCAGGACTCTCTATCTTGATAACGTCCGCACCGTAATCGGCCAGCATCATGGAGCACAGCGGTCCGGCTAGAACCCGCGAAAAGTCCGCGATCCGTATTCCAGCCAAGGGCTGAGGCAGACCGCTTCGGCTGTCCGCTGTGGATTCCACGACCATCTCCCTCGATAGTTGTATGTTGCATGCAACTGTAAGGGATTGTCTTCAGCTTGTAAACAATTCCTCGCCGTATTGGAGTCAGCCGCGGAGTTTCGTCAGCTGATCCAGCTTCGCCAGATAAGCATCAGAGGACAGCCCCGGCGTCTTCGCGCAAACGCCCGTAATGAGAAGCCGGGCGGTACGGGTGACATGTTCTCGAACCGCGGCCGATGCAGCCTGCGGGTCCTTTCGCTCCAATGCCTCGAGAATGCCTCGACGGTCGTCCGCCAAGTCCTGGCTGCTTCGGATTGAAGGGATGGTCACCAACCCTTGCGCGAGAACGAGATTGCGGAGCTCGCCGTCCAGGGTCGTTAGGCGGGATTACCCGCCAAACCCATGAGGAACAGATGGAATTCCTTGTCCGCCTGCAGGGTGCCGGGACCGTCCTCGCCGGCCGCAGCGTCCAGGATCCGCCCGTGCAACAACCGGAAATGCTCCAAGTCGTCCTTGGTGATGACCTCGGCGGCCCTAGCCGCTGCCGGGGGCTCAAGAAGAATTCGGATCTGGAAGATCTGCACAATCTCATCAAGTGAAATCTGGAGCACGCGGACGCCGCGGTTCTTCTCGATCCGGACAATGCCCTCCTTTTCGAGCAGCTGCAGGGCCTCACGTACCGGAGTTCTGGACACGCCGAGTCTTTCGGCTAGTCCGATGGCGGAATAATGCTCCCCGGGCGTCATCTCACCGGACGTGATTGCCGCCCGAAGCATCTCTGTGGCCTGCGCTGTCAGCGACACTCCGGGAGTAACCTGTTGCATGCTACTCATCCTGACATTGTAAGGGTCGACGCCGACCTGCTCTCGGAGGGTGCGTATGTGAGCCCGGGGTTTGGGATTTCGAGGCCATATCCGAGCGGGGTTTGGGATTTCCAGGCCATATCTGAGCGGGGTCCGGGGAAACCGGGTCATGGGTGGGCCGGGGTTGGATGCCCGGACCGCCGCTCAGTAATAAAGGGTTTTCGTGGGACGCCCGCTCACGTATGCGGGGTTTTCGTGGGACCCTCGCTCGTGTGCCGTGTGTTGGGGTGTGTTAAGTGGGTCAGGCCCGACACGGTGTGTCGGGGCCTGGCCGGTGAATGGTTGTCCGGCGGTGTCCTACTCTCCCACACCCTCCCGGGTGCAGTACCATCGGCGCTGTGGGTCTTAGCTTCCGGGTTCGGAATGGGACCGGGCGTTTCCCCCACGCTATGACCGCCGTAACCCTGTTACCCGTCCCCGCGCACACGTGGGTGCGGGGTGGGAAGATACGTGGTTACAACTTGTCCGGACCCGGTGAAGGGTTCGGTGGTGTTGTTATGTAGTTGTGGTTTGTTCCTGAACGGGTTGTTGTTCGGGAACCACATAGTGGACGCAAGCAGTGATCGTGTTTGTGTGGTGTAAGTTGTCGGCCTATTAGTACCGGTCAGCTTCAACAGTCTTTAGTCCTGTCTTCCACATCCGGCCTATCAACCCAGTGGTCTGGCTGGGGCCTCTCACACACGAGGTGTATGGAAATCTCATCTTGAAGCGAGCTTCCCGCTTAGATGCTTTCAGCGGTTATCCCATCCGAACGTAGCTAATCAGCGGTGCACTTGGCAGTACAACTGACACACCAGAGGTTCGTCCGTCCCGGTCCTCTCGTACTAAGGACAGCCCTTCTCAAATTTCCTGCGCGCGCAGCGGATAGGGACCGAACTGTCTCACGACGTTCTAAACCCAGCTCGCGTACCGCTTTAATGGGCGAACAGCCCAACCCTTGGGACCTACTCCAGCCCCAGGATGCGACGAGCCGACATCGAGGTGCCAAACCATGCCGTCGATATGGACTCTTGGGCAAGATCAGCCTGTTATCCCCGAGGTACCTTTTATCCGTTGAGCGACGGCCATTCCACAATGTACCGCCGGATCACTAGTCCCGACTTTCGTCCCTGCTTGAGATGTCTCTCTCACAGTCAAGCTCCCTTGTGCACTTACACTCGACACCTGATTGCCAACCAGGCTGAGGGAACCTTTGGGCGCCTCCGTTACTTTTTAGGAGGCAACCGCCCCAGTTAAACTACCCATCAGGCACTGTCCCTGACCCGGATCACGGGCCGAAGTTAGATGTCCAAAGTGACCAGAGTGGTATTTCAACGATGACTCCACCCCCACTGGCGTGAGGGCTTCAACGTCTCCCACCTATCCTACACAAGCCACTCCGAACACCAATACCAAACTATAGTAAAGGTCTCGGGGTCTTTCCGTCCTGCTGCGCGTAACGAGCATCTTTACTCGTACTGCAATTTCGCCGAGTTTATGGTTGAGACAGCGGGGAAGTCGTTACTCCATTCGTGCAGGTCGGAACTTACCCGACAAGGAATTTCGCTACCTTAGGATGGTTATAGTTACCACCGCCGTTTACTGGGGCTTAAATTCTCAGCTTCGCCTTGCGGCTAACCGGTCCTCTTAACCTTCCAGCACCGGGCAGGAGTCAGTCCGTATACATCGTCTTGCGACTTCGCACGGACCTGTGTTTTTAGTAAACAGTCGCTTCCCCTGGTCTCTGCGGCCCCGATCCCCTCCCACCAGCAAGTGGTGTTCAAGGTTGGGGCCCCCTTCTCCCGAAGTTACGGGGCATTTTGCCGAGTTCCTTAACCATAATTCTCTCGATCGCCTTGGTATTCTCTACCTGATCACCTGTGTCGGTTTGGGGTACGGGCGGCTTGAACCTCGCGCCGATGCTTTTCTAGGCAGCATAGGATCACCGGATCCCCCGGAACGGGGGTCCTATCAGATCTCAGGAACGTCATCAAAGACACAGCGACGGATTTGCCTATCGCTGACCCTACATCCTTAGACCGGGGCAACCATCGCCCGGCCCGGCTACCTTCCTGCGTCACACCTGTTAATACGCTTACCTCCCGGGATCAGGTCCCGCGCTCGGCCAAAACCCGCACACCACAAGGGTGATTGGGCAGGCTCCGGGCGGTTAGTATCCCCCGCTTGGCATGGGCGGTCCTTCGCCGGTACGGGAATATCAACCCGTTGTCCATCGACTACGCCTGTCGGCCTCGCCTTAGGTCCCGACTTACCCAGGGCAGATTAGCTTGACCCTGGAACCCTTGATCATTCGGCGGACGGGTTTCTCACCCGTCTTTCGCTACTCATGCCTGCATTCTCACTCGTGTAGGCTCCACCGCTGGTTTACACCGCGACTTCACCGCCCACACGACGCTCCCCTACCACTCCAGACGACTGAACCACGAAGGCTTGTCTACTATCTGAAATCCACAACTTCGGCGGTGTACTTGAGCCCCGCTACATTGTCGGCGCGGAATCACTTGACCAGTGAGCTATTACGCACTCTTTCAAGGATGGCTGCTTCTAAGCCAACCTCCTGGTTGTCTTCGCAACTCCACATCCTTTCCCACTTAGCACACGCTTAGGGGCCTTAGTTGGTGGTCTGGGCTGTTTCCCTCTCGACTATGAAGCTTATCCCCCACAGTCTCACTGCTGCGCTCTCACTTACCGGCATTCGGAGTTTGGCTGACGTCAGTAACCTTGTAGGGCCCATCGGCCATCCAGTAGCTCTACCTCCGGCAAGAAACACGCAACGCTGCACCTAAATGCATTTCGGGGAGAACCAGCTATCACGGAGTTTGATTGGCCTTTCACCCCTACCCACAGCTCATCCCCTCCATTTTCAACTGAAGTGGGTTCGGTCCTCCACGACGTCTTACCGTCGCTTCAACCTGGCCATGGGTAGATCACTCCGCTTCGGGTCTAGATCACGCCACTACACTCGCCCTGTTCAGACTCGCTTTCGCTACGGCTACCCCACACGGGTTAACCTCGCGACGTAACACTAACTCGCAGGCTCATTCTTCAAAAGGCACGCCGTCACCAGAATCAGACTGGCTCCGACGGATTGTAAGCACACGGTTTCAGGTACTGTTTCACTCCCCTCCCGGGGTACTTTTCACCTTTCCCTCACGGTACTGGTCCGCTATCGGTCATTAGGAAGTATTTAGGCTTATCAGGTGGTCCTGACAGATTCACACGGGATTTCTCGGGCCCCGTGCTACTTGGGATCCTCTCCAGGCGGCACACAACATTACGGTTACGGGGCTAACACCCTCTCCGGCCGGCCTTTCAAGACCGTTCACCTATGTCCATGCTCTCACCCCACCGGTCCGGCAGAACCAGTACGGAAAGTCCCACAACCCCGCCCATGCAACGCCCGCCGGCTATCACACATGGAACGGTTTAGCCTCATCCGCGTTCGCTCGCCACTACTAACGGAATCACTCTTGTTTTCTCTTCCTGCGGGTACTGAGATGTTTCACTTCCCCGCGTTCCCCCCACGCACCCTATGTGTTCAGATGCGGGTCACCAGATCACGCAAAACGCGTCTGGCGGGGTTTCCCCATTCGGACATCCTGGGATCACCGTTCGGTTATCAACTCCCCCAGGCTTATCGCAGATTCCTACGTCCTTCTTCGGCTCCTAATGCCAAGGCATCCACCGTGTGCCCTTAAAAACTTGACCACACAAGATCAAAAAACTTCTCGAGAGAACCAAACCCCCGAAAGGGCCGGGTTCATAAAAAGAAATTGCTGTAAGACACACACACCCCACCACCCCACAAGAGGCAATGACCATGCGCGTGCCTAGATGCTCGCGTCCACTATGTAGTTCTCAAACAACAACCCCGTACCACACACCCCCGCACCCCGCCACCCCCAACAAAAGGAAAGGACAACCGGGAACACACGAAGCAATGCAGCCAGGAAACCAGAAACACACAAACCCGCCCGGAACCACGCAACCCACACAGGCCACGCACCCCCCGACGGCCCTGTTGCCTCAGGACCCAACAGTGTGCCAAACACGAAAACCGGACAACCCCCACCCGCACCGTTCCACAACACCCCACCACAAAAATGACAGGACATCCGTACTGAACGCGGGAAAGAAACCACCCGGCCGCTATCTGCTGATATTCCACCCATGAGCACCCACCGCAGAACAGACGCCTGCGCAATGGGCTTTGCTTCCACACACCCCCCACCAACCATGCGGAAGGAAGAAGGGCGATAATGGTGCTCCTTAGAAAGGAGGTGATCCAGCCGCACCTTCCGGTACGGCTACCTTGTTACGACTTAGTCCCAATCGCCGGTCCCACCTTCGACGGCTCCCCCACAAGGGTTAGGCCACCGGCTTCGGGTGTTACCAACTTTCGTGACTTGACGGGCGGTGTGTACAAGGCCCGGGAACGTATTCACCGCAGCGTTGCTGATCTGCGATTACTAGCGACTCCGACTTCATGGGGTCGAGTTGCAGACCCCAATCCGAACTGAGACCGGCTTTTTGGGATTAGCTCCACCTCACAGTATCGCAACCCTTTGTACCGGCCATTGTAGCATGCGTGAAGCCCAAGACATAAGGGGCATGATGATTTGACGTCGTCCCCACCTTCCTCCGAGTTGACCCCGGCAGTCTCCCATGAGTCCCCACCACTACGTGCTGGCAACATGGAACGAGGGTTGCGCTCGTTGCGGGACTTAACCCAACATCTCACGACACGAGCTGACGACAACCATGCACCACCTGTAAACCGACCGCAAGCGGGGCACCTGTTTCCAGGCGTTACCGGTTCATGTCAAGCCTTGGTAAGGTTCTTCGCGTTGCATCGAATTAATCCGCATGCTCCGCCGCTTGTGCGGGCCCCCGTCAATTCCTTTGAGTTTTAGCCTTGCGGCCGTACTCCCCAGGCGGGGCACTTAATGCGTTAGCTACGGCGCGGAAAACGTGGAATGTCCCCCACACCTAGTGCCCAACGTTTACGGCATGGACTACCAGGGTATCTAATCCTGTTCGCTCCCCATGCTTTCGCTCCTCAGCGTCAGTTAATGCCCAGAGACCTGCCTTCGCCATCGGTGTTCCTCCTGATATCTGCGCATTTCACCGCTACACCAGGAATTCCAGTCTCCCCTACATCACTCTAGTCTGCCCGTACCCACTGCAGAACCGGAGTTGAGCCCCGGTCTTTCACAGCAGACGCGACAAACCGCCTACGAGCTCTTTACGCCCAATAATTCCGGATAACGCTTGCGCCCTACGTATTACCGCGGCTGCTGGCACGTAGTTAGCCGGCGCTTCTTCTGCAGGTACCGTCACTTACGCTTCTTCCCTACTGAAAGAGGTTTACAACCCGAAGGCCGTCATCCCTCACGCGGCGTCGCTGCATCAGGCTTCCGCCCATTGTGCAATATTCCCCACTGCTGCCTCCCGTAGGAGTCTGGGCCGTGTCTCAGTCCCAGTGTGGCCGGTCACCCTCTCAGGCCGGCTACCCGTCGTCGCCTTGGTAGGCCATTACCCCACCAACAAGCTGATAGGCCGCGAGTCCATCCAAAACCGCAAAAGCTTTCCACCACCACCACATGCGTGGAGCGGTCGTATCCGGTATTAGACCCAGTTTCCCAGGCTTATCCCAGAGTCAAGGGCAGGTTACTCACGTGTTACTCACCCGTTCGCCACTAATCCCCCCAGCAAGCTGGAGATCATCGTTCGACTTGCATGTGTTAAGCACGCCGCCAGCGTTCATCCTGAGCCAGGATCAAACTCTCCGTTGAAGTAAAACAAAAACAGACACAACCACAACCACCGGAAATAACGGCGACCAGGCTGCACAAAATTTGAAACCAGCTGAAAACCAGACCCCACCCACAAGAGCGGACAAGGCCCGGCAAAATCAACCAATTCATAAAAACAAATCGGTATCAACAAACTTGGCACACTATTGAGTTCTCAAACAACAGACACACCCGGCACCACCCAAACCACCAAAGGCCCAGACTCGCTCCGGAGCAACTTTCCAAACTTACCAGACACGCCCTCTCCGCACAACTCCCGAATCCGGGAACCGCGTCGGACAAAACACCATCCGTGACACCCGGAAACCACACCGGAACGCAAGAAAGCGAACCAAGAATTTGGTTTCCATTTGAAAGGGGGTCGGTCGCAATTTTTCCGCATCAGCGGCGGCGACTCGATCTACTTTACACACCCCAAAGACCCCACGCAAATCACCCCACAGCACCATCCTGCGCTTCAAAACCCGCTACAACACGGCAATTCCGCGCCCAGTGCCACCTGAGTGAAAGCCTTTAGGGCCGCCAGCCAAAAACATGCCGTGCGTCACAAACAAGCGGCGCGGTGCCGCCACCCAGCCGTGCAGCCACCCAGCCGCGCCGCCACCGAGAGTCAGTGCCCGGCTGCGCCCTCGGTTTTGCGCATCATGGTGGACAGCACTACGGCAACCACCGCAATCAAAGTGGCCGTCAGGAATGCGGCCTGCATCCCGGCAACAAAGCCGGACGCAGCCGAGACCACCGCGAAGATCGAAACCAGGAGCGCAGTCCCCGCGGCACCCGCCACCTGCTGCAGTGTGCTCATGATGGCCGAGCCGTGCGAATAGAGGTGCGGCGGAAGCGGGTTGAGGCCAGTGGTGAACGCCGGCGTGAACAGCAAAGCCAACCCCAGGCTAAGCACTGCGTAAAGGACCACGACCCACCACAGGGGGCTGCTCGCGTTGAGCATTGAGAACTGCCACAGCGTGAGCACCAGCAGGATGGAACCCGTGACAGTCAGTGGAAGCGGGCCTATCCTGTCGAACAATCTGCCGACCACCGGACCGAGCAGGCCCATCGCCAAGCCGCCCGGAAGGAGCGCAAGGCCGGTCTCCATTGGCTGCAGGTGGAGAACGTTTTGCAGGTAGAGCGGTAGCAGGATCACTCCGCCGAACAGGGCCATCATGGCAACCACCATGAGCAGGACCGAGACCGTGAACATGCGGAAGTTGAATGCCCTGAGGTCCAGCAGGGGCGCGTCGGACTTCTGCAATTTGAGCTGGCGGAAGACGAACGCCACCATGCACAGGACGCCGATCACGAGTGCAGCGATCGGAACGGCGGTTGCTCCGGAGTGGCCGCCGATCTGGCTCAGTCCATAGACCAGCCCGCCGAAGGCAGGAACGGTCAGGACCACCGAGACGAAGTCCAACCTGACGTTGCCGCGTTCACCGACGTTGGTCAGGAACTTGGCGCCAATGCCCATCGCCAACAAGGCCACCGGCAGTACGAAGACGAACATGAATCGCCACGAGAAGTGGTCAAGGATGATCCCGGAAACCGTGGGGCCCAAGGCCGGCGCAACCGAGATGGCAATGGTCACGTTGCCCATCACGGCACCGCGTCGGGACAGAGGCACCAAGGTCAAGATGGTCGTCATCAGCAGCGGCAGCATAATTGCCGTGCCGCCCGCTTGGACGATGCGCGCCAACAAGAGCACTCCAAAACCCGGGCCAGTGCCGCGAGCAGGGTACCGCCGCTGAACAGTCCGATGGCCAGGAGGAACGCAGCTCGAGTGGTGAGCCTCTGGAGGATGAAGCCGGTGGTGGGGATGACCACGGCCATGGTCAGCATGAATCCAGTGGAGAGCCACTGGACAGTAGGCGCGTCGACATTGAGGTCCGTCATGAGCCGCTGCAAGGCGACGTTCATGATGGTCTCGTTGAGGATCACTACGAAGGTGGCCACAAGGAGCGTGACGATGACGGTGACAGACTCGCGCGACATCCTGTCGCTGGCTTGCTGTGTCCCTGTTTCCGGCATGGGGTTGCCGTGCGCGTCGGATGTGACGTCGGTAGACATGAGGATCCCTCAGCTTTGGGTGCGATGGTTTCCGGCGCTCGTCACCGGTGAAGATTGCAACAGTCTAAGCCTCAACGGCATTCCCGTCAGCAGCTTAATCCAAACGTTTGCGTACTGGCATCCGGAAGTTAAGAGACTTCAGGAACCCAGCGGCAGGTTGTCGATCAACCGCACGGGCCCGACCTTCGCCGCAATGATCGCAAGCCCTTCGCCCCGGAAGGGAGTTTCCTTGCAGTTTTCGGCGAGCGGTTCCAGCGTGCGGGGATCGACGACGTCGAAATAGTCCAGCTTCACGAGGGGCTGCGATTCAACGAGCGCGACGGCGGAGTCCAGCTCGAGCGGCTCGTTCGCCAGGGCACGGGACTCGAGCAGGCGGAGGGCGCGGGACAGAACCAGCGCCGCTTCCCGCTCTTCGTCGGAAAGGAAACGATTCCTGCTGGAAAGGGCCAGCCCGTCCGCGTCACGCACAGTAGGTACGGCCACGATGTCCACCGGAAAGCTGAGATCTGCCACCATCCGCTTCACGAGCGCCAACTGCTGGGCATCCTTCTGGCCGAAGTACGCGCGGTACGCGGCAGCACCGCCGTCGGCTGCTGGACCGCCCGGCAGTCCGTAGTGCAACAGTTTGGCGACCACCGTTAGGCCCCGTCGAAGTGGCTGGGGCGCGAGGCGCCCTCCCATTTCTCGCCCAACGGTCCCGAAGTCACCCGGACCAGCGGCTCCCCACCGGGGTAAACCTCTTCTACGGAAGGGGCGAAGACGAGATCCACGCCCTCGGCGTCCAGGAGGGCCATATCGGCATCAAGCGTGCGCGGGTAGCGTTCGAGGTCCGCGGCCTCGCCGAATTGCAGAGGGTTCACGAAGATGGAGGCCACCACTACGTCGTTCTGTTCGACGGCGGTGCGGGCCAGCGTCGCGTGACCCGTGTGCAGCGCTCCCATCGTCGGGACGAGGCCCTGCGAGCTCCCGCGCTTTTCCGCGAGCAACCGCGCGCTTTCTGCCCGCAATTCCGCTGCAGTGGTCACAAGTTTGATGGCCATTCTCAGTTTCCTTCCTGCGTCCCGGCAGCGTCGTTGCCTGGACGGTCTTCACCGTTGTCCGGCGTACCCGAGGTGTCCAAGGCGTTGTTGATGTCGCCAAGCTGGCCCTCTTTGAGCAGTCCGCGATTGACAGCCCGGCGGGCCGTGGCGCGGGCCATGGCCCGGTAGGCGGCGAGGACATCGCCGCCGGCACCGCCGTCGTACTCCTTGAGGGCCTCCGCGTGGGCGGCGACGGTCCCACATCCCCGCGGGCCACGGGCCCGGTCAGTGCCGATTCGCCTGAGGCCAGGGCGTTCTCCAAGGTGGCGCGGAGCAAGGGCCGAGCATGCGTTCCGGCGCGTCGACGCCGATATCCCGGAGCAATTGGGAGGACTGGGCCACAAGGGTGACCATATGGTTCGAGCTGTGCGCGAGGGCCGCGTGGTAAAGCGTGCGATCGGCCTCGGCAATGGCCACCGGTTCAGCGCCCATCTCCACCACGAGGGCTTGGGCGATGGGCAGCATCGCAGCGTCGGCGGTGACCCCGAACGTGCAGTCCATGAGCCGGGTGAGGTCCAGGCTCATGCCCGTGAACGTCATGGCCGGGTGGAGGGCGAGCGGAATGGCGCCTGCGGCGCGGACCGGTTTCAGTATTCCGACGCCGAAGCGGCCGGACGTGTGCGCCACGAGTTGACCGGGCTGCCATGCGCCGAGCTTGGCCAGTCCCGCCACGAGTTCGCCGAGGGCATCGTCCGGAACGGCAAGGAGCACCAACTCGGACCGCTCCACGATCTCCTGGATTTCGAGGATCGGGACCCCCGGCAGCAGCGACTCCGCCCGCTCCCGGCTCGCCTCCGACACTGCGGAAACCCCGACGACGGCGTGCTCGGCCCCGCGCAGGCCGCACCCAGTACGGCACCCACCTTGCCGGCGCCAATGATTCCTACGCCGAGTCGTCCTGGCCTAGCCATGGTCGGGTTCCTCCTGGGTTGATGCACGCCGCATGGCAGGCGTGGCGGGCGGGCCGGCATGGCGGCGGACGGAAGTTGCGCCAACCATTGCTCGGAACTTTGCAGTTTGCGGGCTTTGCGGGCCCGGGCCGCCTGCTGGTCGAACAAGCCGACTGCTTCCTCGGTGGCTGCCTGGATGAGGCGGGGCGCTACCGGTCCCGGAGTCGTATGCAACACGAGGTCGGCGACGCCGAAGAGCCGGCCAACGGACCTTGGTGGAGGGCGATCGACTGCGTTCGTTGATGCGGGACCATCACCAACTTCCGCCACAAGCGGCCGGAGCGCAGCAGCAGTGCCGTGTCCGTTGAAAGGAAGCCGTTGCGTCGCCAGCCCAACGGGGAAAGAATCCAGGCACGCTTGGGGTAGTGACAAAGCCGGCGCCTGAATCCAGTCCGGTCAACCCGGCGGTGAACACCCGTTCAGGATCGGCGGTACCAGGATCGGGCAGGACGAGCGAGAGCATCATCATCACTTCAGGCTTCCGGCCGACCGGAAGCAACAGGGTCCGGTGCTCGCCTTCGCTGCGGTGGTGTTCACCGTAGCCGGCAACGTTCACGTGGATCCTGTACCAGCCGAGAATCCGCCACAGCGGCGGCTGCGTGACCTTGAGGGCCTGGATGCGGCCGGGAGGCACGGTTTGGGCCCGGGTGTCCAGGAGCCCGTAGCGCAGGCGGATGCCGTCCGGGGAAACTGCCGCCGTAAAGTTGTAGCCCGTGTTGAACGATCGCCAGTAGGCGGTTCCCAAGCCGAGGATTGCCGGAATCAAGTAGAGGATGAAGGCCCGGGACTCGGTCAGCACTGACACCAACACGGACGCGATGGCGCTGAGCACAATGAAGAGGCTCTGCTCGCTCAGGATGAGCGAACCGACAAGCCGTCCAGGCGGCACGTAGAGCACCACCTGCTCGGGGGCCTCGGGCACGTCGACCGTTTCGCTCCCGTCAGCAATGCCGGCGGCCCGGCCCAGGATCGTGGCACGGAGCTGTTTGGCCTGGGCGAGCCTGAGGTAAGAGAGCCGCACGGCCGAATGGCCGGCGTCGGCCACCTCGAACTTCAGCTCCGCGAGCCCGAAAATACGGGCAAGCAGGGGCTGCACGATGTCGATGGCCTGGACCCGGTCAAGCCGCGCCTGGCGCTGCTGCTTGAACAGGAAGCCGGTGTTGACCCTTACGTAGCCTTCGGCAAGCTGGTACCTGGTGAAGTACCAGCTGAGGACGAAAGAACCCAAAGCAAGTAACAGCACGACGCCGCCCCGGCCAGGAGCCAGAGCGTCCGTTCGTTGAAGTTGTCGCCTATGGTCCCGCGGCCTTGGAGGGCCCGTTCGAAGGTATCGCGGCCGAAGAAATAGACGATCGCCGCCAGTGCCACCCATCCCCGCACGAAGGGCGACGCCGGGTGGACGCGGTGCCAGTCGCCGTCGACGACGGTGTGTTCCTGGGTCACAGCCCGGCCAGCCTCGCTTCGCCGCGGGCCGAAAGCTGCTCGCGCAGCCGTGCGCCTTCAGCGGCGGGAAGTCCGGGAAGGTGGGCGTTGGTTCCGGCTGAAGCGGTGTGGAGTTTGAGGGTGCACAGCCCAAGGACCCGCTCGACAGGTCCAACCGCAACGTCGACGTATTGCATCCGGCCGTAGGGAACCACCATGGTCCGCTGGAAGAAGATGCCGCGGCGGATCAGCAGGTCGTCGTCACGTTCCGCATAGCCGATGGCCCTCACTTGCCTCGGAATCAACACAAGCCGCCACAGGCCAACCAGCAGAAAGGCCGCGGGAACGGCGACGGCGAGCCACAGCGGTGGCCACTTCCACCATCCCAGTTCAACGAAAAGCAAGGGCAAGCTGAACAGGCCGATCGTGATCACGTTGCCAATGGCCCACTCGACAATCCGCACGGTCACGTATTTCCGCGAAACGCGCAGCCACTGGAGGCCAGGAGGATCAATCGCCGCGGTATGCATATTCGCCTTCGCCCTTGGCCTCGCCACGACGTGGATCCCTGACGCCGGGCCGCCTTCCAGGTCTTCCGGAGGGATTCGGCAGAACCGCTCCACCACGAGGCCCACGATGGCCATGATGAGCCCGCCGCCGCCCATGATGAGCGCGAGCCACAAGATGCCTTGGTCGCTCCGGAAGCTCCAGAGCCGGAGTTGCTCAATCACGATTCCCACATGCCAGCCCAGCAGCACCGCGCCGGCATAGGCGCAGGCCTGGGCCAGGATCAGGGTTCGCGCCGCCAAGATGGGGTTGAGCATGGTCTTTTTCTTGCCGTTGCGCCACCGCAGGACGCGGATGCCCATGATCAAGGTCAGCACGGCGATGAAGCCCATGGTTATCAACGCGGAAGGAGGAAGAACCGGCGTCGCCATGCTGTAGCGCGTAGTGAGCACGGTGGTCAGCCAGCCGATGGCGGCAAGAACGACGGCGATGATCGCCAACAAGAGCGGTCGCATGGCCTTCATGGACTATTCCACCGCTCCCGCGGCAGCGACGCTGCCGGATCCATCGAAACCGTCGAAAGGCCGAAGCCCGGGAAAGTCCTCGGCTTTGGCGGCCAGCTCGGCGACGCTCTCACCGTTGAGCCGCGCAGCAGGGTCCAGGAGGGCCCACGGATAGAGCACGAAGGCCCGCTCCGCAGCCCGCGGATGCGGCAGGGTCAGTGTTTCGTCGTCGCTTCTGAACTCGCCATAGACGATGATGTCCACGTCCAATGTGCGGGGGCCCCAGCGGACCTCGCGGACCCGGTGGTGCATTTGTTCGACGTCGTGGCAGTGTTGCAACAGTTCCAGCGGCGTAAGCGTGGTCTCAATGGCGATCACCATGTTGAGGAAATCCGGTTGCCCCACAGGCCCGCCCACGGCTTTCGTCTGTACCACCGGGGAGACTCCGAGCAGGCGGATTTCCGGGCGGTCAACGAGGTCGGCGACCGCGGTGGAGAGGGTGTCGTTCCGCTCACCCAGGTTGCTGCCCAAGGCCAGGATGGCTTTCGTGAAACGGGAGGTCATGCACGCTCCCTGTGGACACTGACGGTGACGTCACCGAAGGGTACCTCGATGGGGGCCTTGGGTTTGTGGACCGTGACATCGACGGCGGCAACGTTGAAGCCAGCCAGGATCCCCTCGGCGATCCGTACGGCGAGGGCCTCGATCAGGTTGAGGGGTTCGCCCGTAATGAGGGATGTGATGTACTCGGCCACTTCGCCGTAGTGCGCCGTGAACTGCAGGTCATCGGTTTCCGCTGCCTTGCTGAAATCGGTGTACAGCACCGCGTCGACGACGAACGGCTGTCCGTCCCGGCGCTCGAAGTCGAAGACGCCGTGATGCCCGACGGCGGTCACGCCGGTCAGTGTGATCCTGTCCAAACCGGTTCCTCCCCCTTTGTCCACGAAGCTTAGTGTCTGATGCGTGCGGCAACCTTGACGGCGTCAAGGCTGGGGCCGACGTCGTGGACGCGCACGGCCCAGGCGCCGTTCGCGGCACTGATAGCCGTGATGGCAGCGGTTGCATGATCGCGCTCCTCCGGTGCCGCCGCCTTGCCGGCCACCGTCAGGAGCGTCCCGAGGAAACGCTTGCGGGAAGCTCCAATCAGGACCTTGTGGCCAAGTTCATCCAGCTTGCCGATGTACTTGAGGAGTTGCCAGTTCTGGTCCTCGTCCTTGGAGAAGCCCAGGCCTGGATCCACAATGATTTGCTCCGGTGTGACGCCTGCCGCGTAGAGCTTGTCGCGGACGCCCTTGAGCTCTTCGATGACTTCGTCAACCACATTGCCGTAGTCGGCAAGGCTGTTCATGGTCTCGGCGTCGCCCCGGCGATGGGTCAGGACATAGGGCACTTTGGTGCGTGCAACGAGTTCGGCCATCTCAGGTTCGAGGCTCAGCCCTGAGACATCGTTGATGATCGCGGCTCCTGCCTCCACGGCCGCGGCGGCCGTCGACGCATGTGTCGTGTCGATGCTGACGAGCGCTCCCGCCTTCACGAGTGCCTGAATCACCGGCAAGACCCGGCGCTGTTCTTCTTCCGGGGAGACGGGCTCGGCGCCCGGGCGGGTCGATTCGCCGCCGACGTCGATGATGTCCGCTCCCGCGTACAACATGCGCAATGCGTGGGCGATGGCGGTGTCCGCCGTCGGGTGCTTTCCGCCGTCGCTGAATGAATCCGGCGTGACGTTCAGAATTCCCATGACGAGCGTGCGGTCGGCCGGCAGGTCCGCGAAGCGGGCAGCTGGACGGGGTTTGCGGAGAATGGGCAGGGGGCTGGTAGCCGGGCCCGTTCCTGGTGCTGCTGCGAGGGAATCCATGGTCTTTGTTACCTTCCGAGTATGAGGCTCATGGCTTCGGCGCGGGTGGCCGGGTCATGAAGTTGCCCGCGCACTGCGCTGGTGACGGTCTTGGCGCCGGGCTTGCGGATGCCACGCATGGACATGCACATGTGTTCGCATTCGACGACGACGATCGCGCCCCTGGGCTTGAGGTGGGTCACGAGCGCTTCGACGATCTGGGTGGTCAGGCGTTCCTGCACTTGGGGCGGCGGGCATAAATGTCGACGAGGCGGGCCAGCTTGCTCAGCCCCGTCACTTTGCCGTCGTGGGAAGGGATGTATCCAACGTGCGCGACGCCGTGGAACGGCACCAAATGGTGCTCGCACGTGGAATAGAACGGGATGTCCTTGACCAGCACGAGTTCCTCATGGTCGAGGTCGAACGTGGTGGACAGGACATGTTCGGGATCCTGGTGCAGGCCCGCGAACACCTCGGCGTAAGCCTTGGCTACGCGCTTCGGCGTATCCACCAGTCCGCCACGGTCCGGGTCCTCGCCCACCGCAATGAGGATCTCGCGGACGGCCGCCTCGATGCGGGGGCGGTCGACCTTATATGAGTGGTGGCCGTGGCCGTGGCCACCTGATTTTCCCCCGGAGGCGTCGCCAAAGTCGTCACTGGCGGCACCGCTGAAGTCGTCGTCGTCGATGTGAGTCACAGCAGAAAGCTTAGCCTTGATGCGAAACGTCGGTGCCTGCGTCAGGTCCTTGACCAGTGAATGACTCCTGGCTGCCGACTCCCTGCGGGTGCGGGGCTGGGCGTCCAAAGGCTCTTCGAGACGAGCTGCCTTGGCTTGTTCCTGGGCTTCGCGCTCGGCCTTCTCCGCACGGGATTCCACCGGAGGGATGGTCTGGACCGGACGGGACTCCTTGGAGAGCCATACCTCGCGGAAATCACGCTTGCGGATGTCGCGGAAGATGTGGGCGATCTCGGCCTGGTTCAGCGTTTCGCGCTCAAGCAGCTCAAGGGCCAACTGGTCCAGGACGTCGCGGTTCTCGGTCAGGATGGCATAGGCCTCGTCGTGGGCCTGATCGATCAGGCGGCGCACTTCCTCGTCAACGATGTACGCCACCGAGTCCGAGTAGTTGCGTTCCTGTGCCATGTCCCGGCCGAGGAACGGCTCGCCGCCGCCGGCGCCAAGCTTCACGGCGCCGATGCGCTCGCTCATGCCGAACTGGGTGACCATCTTGCGCGCAGTTCCAGTGGCCTTTTCGATATCGTTCGAGGCGCCCGTGGAGGGGTCGTGGAAGACGATTTCCTCTGCAACGCGGCCACCCATGGCATAGGCCATCTGGTCGAGGAGTTCGTTGCGCGTGATCGAATATTTGTCGTCCTCGGGAACGACCATCGTGTAGCCGAGTGCGCGGCCTCGGGGCAGGATGGTGATCTTCGTGACAGGGGCTGAATTGCGCAATGCCGCTGCCACCAGGGCGTGGCCGCCTTCGTGGTAGGCGGTGATCTTCCGCTCCATTTCCTTCATGACGCGGCTGCGCTTCTGCGGGCCGGCCATGACGCGGTCGATTGCCTCGTCCAGGGCGCGGTCGTCAATCAGGTTGGCATTGGACCTGGCCGTCAGGAGTGCGGCCTCGTTGAGCACGTTGGCAAGGTCGGCACCCGTGTAGCCCGGGGTCTTCTTCGCGACGCCTTTGAGGTCGACGCCGTGGCCATCGGCTTGCCCTTGGCGTGGACATTCAGGATCTGTTCACGACCAATCAGGTCCGGTGCCTCAACAGTGATCTGGCGATCGAAGCGGCCCGGACGGAGCAGGGCAGGGTCCAGGACGTCCGGACGGTTGGTTGCCGCGATCAGGATGACGTTGGTCTTGACGTCGAAGCCGTCCATTTCGACGAGGAGCTGGTTAAGGGTCTGCTCGCGCTCGTCGTTGCCGCCGCCGATGCCGGCGCCACGGTGACGTCCGACGGCGTCGATCTCGTCAACGAAAATGATGGCGGGCGCATTGGACTTGGCTTGCTCGAAAAGGTCGCGGACGCGCGAAGCACCGACGCCTACGAACATTTCGACGAAGTCCGAGCCCGAGATGGAGAAGAACGGGACGCCGGCCTCGCCTGCGACGGCGCGGGCCAGGAGGGTCTTGCCGGTGCCCGGAGGCCGTACAACAGCACGCCCTTGGGGATCTTCGCGCCGACGGCTTGGAACTTCGCCGGTTCTGCGAGGAATTCCTTGATCTCCTGGAGCTCTTCGACGGCCTCGTCCGCACCGGCAACGTCAGAGAAGGTAACCTGCGGCATGTCCTTGTTGACCAGCTTGGCCTTCGACTTTCCGAACTGCATCACCTTGGAACCGCCGCCTTGCATGCGGGAGAGCAGGAACCAGAAAAGCACACCCAGCAGGAGGACGGGGATGAGGAGGGAGAACAGCCCGGAGAACCAGTTGTTCTCGACGGGCTGGTCCGTGAAGCCACCGGATGGCTGGGCGTTGGTGACGGCCTTGACGACATCCCCGGCTCGCGCGGTGACGTAGAAGAACTGGACGTTCTTGCCTTTGTCCTGGCCATCGATGACGAGGTTGTCTTTCAGCGTCAGGTCAACGCGGTTCTCGGCATCGTAGATTTTGGCCTGGTCCACCTTGCCGCTCTGCGAGAGGATCGCGAGGCCCTTGTCGGTGTCGATACGGGTGGATCCGCCGGGGCAAGGGTTGCAAATGCCACCAGGAGCAAGCCGACTACGACAACAATCCAGATGCCCGGGCCCTTGAAGAAACTCTTAGCTTTCATCTGTTCGGGGCTCCGCCCCGTCCCTCCTGGTAGTGCTGCACGGCGCAGCTTCTGCGCGCGTGTGGTGCTGCGTCAGTTTCTAGCTTTACACCGTTCGGAGTGATTCACGCACAGTGAGAGGCAAAAGTTCCCTCTAGGCGTACATGAACACGGAATTCCGGAAGTTCCCGGGGGAAATCCACCGTTCTTTCAGGATCCCGCGCAGCGGGTCGAACGCAATCGTCGAACGGTTGCAACTACTGCACGGTACAGGCCGGGTTGGCGCCCGCCAGTCCCATGGATGCGTTTGCCGTGGCCAAGGAGGAGACCCACCCCGAGCCGTCCTTCGTCTGCAGATAGACACCGTAGGAGCCCCCCAGCAAACCGCCCAGCACGCCCGACTTGAATTGCGTCGTGTACACGCCTCCGACAGGGCCCGTCGTGGAGAGGTTGGTTCCCAGCACCACGCCTGTCAGATTCGGGAGAAGTCCCCCGTTGGCTACGTAGTAGTTCACGTTGGCGGGCGCCGCATACGCGGTTCCCGCCGGGAATCGCCAGTTGACGGTGATCACGGGGCTGGTCCCGGCGACCCCGGGGCTGAGCGTACACGGGCCGATCATGACCGGCGGGGAACCGTGAGCGCGTTCAGTGTACCGGAGCCAACTTCGGAGGCGGACCAGCTCGCGTCCGTGGTCCCCGTTCCGCCGGGACCACAAACAGTGCGGCCGCGACCCCGGCCACCGTGAGCAGCGATCGCAGGCGATGCGGCTTCGAAGGTGTTGCCATCAGTCCCAACCCGGATCACGGGCGGGCGCGATTCCGTCGGCCGCCGCACGGGCGCCGGCGAGCTTGGACGCGAGAGCCCCGGCCAGGACAGTCCCAAGGCCCAGAAGGGCAAAGATGCCCAGGCGGAAGCCGGTATCCGCGAGAGCGGTGCCGGGAAAGTCGTGCGGCCCGGCTGGCTCGCCGGCGGCGTCCACCCTGGCCGTAATTCTGGTTGAAAGCCCCTGCACGCTGTTACCCGCCGACGGCGAAAGCGTCACCTCAAGCAGCAGTTCGACGCCGGCCGGAATTCCGCCGTCGGGATTTGCAAGACTGGTCGCACCACCCAAGGAGGAAAGCGTCGTCGTCGGGATGACGGTGTTTTCACCGGACCGGCAGACCTCCGCCGCCCAGGCGGTGGTGCAGCTGCGGACACCTACCGTGACGACTCGTGCCGACTCATCCGATGCGGCAAGCTCCATAAGTGGGCCGTCCGCAAGCAGCCGCATCCTCAATTCGTGCAGGGTCACGGCCCTGGCGGTCACCCCGATACTCCATCGGCTGGTAGATCCGGGCGCAAGGACGGCCGGCGGATTGCTCCCCCGTGTGTCAGGATCAGGTCCGGCCCGTCTGTCGCCGCCGACGCCGGAGCGGAGCAGAGCAGACCCAGCGATACCAAGGCGACTGTCGCCGCGTAACGCCTGAGGCTCCCGTGTCCGATCATCGCCTCGCCTTGATTCGGGCCGCGGGGCCCTCTCGGGCGGGGCCACAGCGCCCAGGTCACCAACGCGGACACGGCAACCGTAGTGCCGCCAAGCACCCAGGGGCTCGATGCTCCCGCAACAACGTAGGCAATACCCGGCACCGAATAGAGCACCGTGCGGACTTTGGAGACGGTGTACGGTGCGGGATCCTCCACGGGATTGGCGTCGCCTTTGAGCGTGAGGACGGCCGTGGCGCCGTCGACCATCCGGGAGGATGTGACCCGGTGGGTGACGGGCAATTGTCCCGGCCGGTCCACGGTGACAACGTCCCCTGTCCGCACTTCCGACGCCGGGACCTCGCGGACTATGGCCAAGGATCCAGCAGGGATCCCGGGAGACATCGAGCCGGTCTTGAACATGATGAGCGTGATGTGGAAAAAGACGGCGGCCAACGTCAGGAGGATGCAGATGGCGCCGCCGATCGCCGCGAGGTTAAGCAACGTCTCGCGCACGACGTCGGCGAGGCGCCTGCGGTTGTCGGCCGTCCGTCGTCGGGACCCCACCGGCTCAAGCACCGTCCTCATGAGTCGGACGTTCCCTTGATTTCCCAGGTTGCCGTCACGCTGGCCCCTGCAGGGAGTTGTCCGCGGAGGCAAGCATCGTGACCTCGAAGCACATCTGGGTGGGGCTCAGCGAGTTCGCAGCCACCGCTGTGGCGGCACCGGCCGTGGTGAGTGGCACCGTCGACGCCGAGGTCCCGACAAGGTAGCTCGCCCCGGCCGTGAACTGGCTCGAGTCGCACGATCCGGACGAGTACCTGACCACGCGATAGGCCAGGGCAGCGGCCAGGGCGGCGTTGTTGTTGCTGGCTCCTTGGAGCGTCAAGGTTCCGGAAAGCGACCCCGCAGTAGTCCGGATCCAGATGGGAGCGTAGTTGACGGTGCTTGGTGACATTCCTGCCGCACTGAATGCCATGGTGGCAGCGGATCCCGACGTGGGATGTGCCAGCCATGCACCTCCTGAGTTGACGGAGGATTCGATCTGGAACGAGCTGGCGGTGAATGTTCCTGCCGCGAACTCGGAATCGTTCCAGGCAGCGAGGGTCAGCGTGCATCCGGCACCGAGGACAAGGCCCCGGCCAAGATGGCGCGCACACGGAGGAAGCGCTGGCGGCCCGCTCAGGCCGACGAGTCGCCCTGCGTCCGGTCATCGCGGCTGGTCAGGAGGTGGATGCCGCAGCGAACTGCCACGTGGCCGTGCCGTTTTGCCCTTGGACCAAGCCGGCGGCCGCAGTCACTTTGAAGCAGAGGAAGACCGCGTCACCGGGATCGCTCGCGGGGCTGCCGGGCTGAGGGTAAACGTGACTCCGCTCAGCGCTCCATTGAGAGCGGTACCCGCCTGCACCAATTCGGTTCCCGTGGTGCTGCTGGAGCATCCGAAGGACGTGGGCTGGACAAGTTCATAACTCAGGTTCGCAACCGACCCGGTGGCGGTGGCTGTATTCACCGTGACAGTGGAGCCTGTAGTGGTGTTGGCCGCCAGCCGCACCGCGAAGGGCGCGTAGACGGTGTCCCCCGGCGCCAGATTGGTCGGGTTGAGGGTGAATGGCAAGGTGGCGCCAGGGGAGGCAGCGTGGTCCGTGTACGACGCGCCGTCTGTGCTTCCTTGAAGATTGAAAGTGCCCGCCGTGAATGTTCCGGTGGCGAACTCGGAATCGTTCCACGCGGCCAACACAACCGCCGCGCCGACCCCCAGGACCAATCCGCCGGCCAAAAGCGCCCGCATCTTTCCGCGCTTTGACATTGAAACTGAACTCGTACTCAAAATGCCCCCACAGGTCAAGTCAAACGACTAATGAGCTGAACGCTAACACGCAAATCCCCCATTATCGGCAGCCCTCCCCTAATGAGTTAAAAAGAGAAGTCGGCCTCCCAATGGGGCGGCCGACTTCTCTCGCTTTCATTTGCGTCTAGGACGCGAAATGAAAGGCTATTCGTAAACGTGCGGGGCGAGGGTTCCCACAAAGTCCAGGTTGCGGTATTTCTCGGCGTAATCGAGACCGTATCCGACGACGAATTCGTTGGGAATGTCATAGCCGACATACTTGACGTCGATCTCGACCTTGGCGGCCGTGGGCTTGCGGAAAGCGGTGCAGATTTCCACCGAGGCGGTGCCTCGCGATTCGAGGTTCGTCTTGAGCCAGGAGAGGGTCAGGCCGGAATCGATAATGTCTTCGACAATCAGGACATCCTTGCCCATGAGGTCGGTATCAAGGTCCTTGAGGATGCGCACGACGCCGGACGACTGGGTACCGGAGCCGTACGAGGACACCGCCATCCAGTCCATGCTGACATGGCTGTGCAGCGCACGCGCGAGGTCTGCCATGACCATGACGGCACCCTTGAGCACGCCGACGATGAGCAGCTCGCGGCCCTCGTAGTCCTTGTCAATCTGTGCAGCAAGTTCGGCGATCCGTTGCTGGATCTGCTCCTTGGTGTAGAGAACGTGTTTGAGGTCTGCCTGGACGTCGTTTGAATCCACCAATGGCTCCTGTGTTGATGCGTGGGTGCGGCTACTGTTGGGGCGATCTTTGATGCCGGAATACTAGCTTCCCACAGCCGCCGCCTTCGCGGGGAACGGCAGTTCCCCCGGCTGCGGCCTCCCGCTCCAATTCGCTCAGGGATACGCGGTAGACGCTGACGCTACCGGGAAGCTGCACGGGGCCGCGGATCCCTGGCGACGCAGCAAGCCTTCGGCGGCCTGAAGCCGCCCGTAGCCGGGCTGTTGGCCCCCGACGTCGGCCGCCGCCTTGGCGATCACGCGGAACCTCAGCGCGGGGACAATTCCCTCAAGCGGTCTTCCGGGAGCCAGACCCCGTCGTCGCTCCGGTTCACGAGGCCCGCATAGCTCTCAGCGGCAAGGTGCTCCAGGAAGTCGGCATCCTGTTGCAGGATCGCTGCGGTGCGGGCGAGTGATTCGGCCACCCCGGGCCCCAGCTTGTCCTCAAGCAAGGGCATCACCTCAACCCTGGTCCGCGAGCGGGCGAAGGCGGGGTCAGCGTTACTGGGATCGTGCCAGGTTTCGAGTTCCTCGACCTCGCAGATTTCGAGCGTTTCGGCGCGGCGAAGCCCGAGGAAGGGACGAAGGAGCTTGCCGCGGGCGGGCCGCATCCCGGCGAGGGAACGCGTTCCCGAGCCCCGGGCCAGGCCCAGCAGCACCTGTTCGGCCTGGTCGTCCAGCGTGTGCCCGAGCAGGATTGCTCCGCAATCAAGTTCGGTGGCGGCGCTTCGAGGGCCGCGTGCCGGGCGTCCCGGGCTGCCGCCTCGGACGAACCCGGTAGCTGCCACTTCCACGGTCCGCAGCTGGACGGGCGAGAGTCCCAGCCCTTCAAGGATCGCCACGGTCCGTGCCGCGACCTCAGCCGAGCCTTCCTGCAGTTGATGGTCAACCACGACGGCGGCTACGCTCACGGGGCGGCCGTGAACGTGGCCACGCCGGGCAAAATAGGCTGCCACTGAGGCAAGCGCCAAGGAATCCGGCCCCCGCTGCAAGCCACCAGGATTCGCTCGGGGTAGCCCGCGGAGGCCAGCGCGTCCTGCAACATATTCCGTGCTTTGCCGACGACCGGCGCCAAACGCCCGGGACGCCGTCGTCCACTGCTTGGAGCGCTTTCAGTGCTTGGCGGGTTTCTACTGCTTCCGCCCTGGCCCGATGTGGTGCCTGCGGTCACAGCCCCATCCGCTCAAGCCACAGCTTGGAGTCGTGGATCTCGGTCTCCGTAGGCAGTTTGTCGGCCGATTCCCAGACCCGGTTGAGGCCCTCCATGCCCGCCACCGCAACCACTTCGCGGACAAACTTGGCTCCGTCGCTGTACTGGCGCATCTTGGCATCCAGGCCGAGGATGTTGCGGATGAACTTCTCGATCACGCCCGGTCCTTGCCCCGTGCGTTGAAGCGCTGCCTGATGGTCTTCACTGAAGGGACAAGGGTGGAATCGACGGCGTCCATCACCACGTTGGCGTGGCCTTCAAGCAAGCTCATGACAGCTGTGAGATGCGAGAGCGAGGCCTTTTCCTCAGGGTTCTGGAGCAGGTCCAAGATGGCCCCGCGGCCGGGTGTGGCGCCGGTGGAGCGATCGCGCAGGGAGCGCGCGGCGGCAGTAGCGCGATCCATGATGGAGTCCACATTGCCGATGAGATTGGCGCTGAGGCGCTCGATTTCCTCGAGCATGTGGGTCCGGAGCCAGGGAGCCGCGGCGAACTGCACCCGGTGGGTCTGCTCGTGAAGGCAGACCCAGAGCCGGAAATCGTCTGGATCGACGTTGAGCTCGCGCTCCACGGAGATGATGTTCGGAGCCACCAGCAGGAGCCGGCCCGCAGGCGGTGCTTTCGAGTCCGGGGCGAGCGCGGCGAAGGGATCGTATTGGCCCAGGACTTTGCTCGACAAGAAGGCAAGCACAGCCCCGAGCTGGCTGCCGGTGATGGCGCCGCTCGCGGCCGCCGCTGCCGGTGTCATCGCCGGACCCCGCCGGGAATCCAGCATTTGTTTAAGGGCCGGCTGGAGCATCACCGCAAAACTCTGGGTATTGGCCTTCGCCCACGACGCCCGGTCAACCACGAGCACATGGGAATCGCGGAGATCGCGCGCGGCTTCCAAACCGGTGATGTCATGCACATGCGGTACCGAAATGTCCGCACTGAAGCGCAGGCTGTCCACGGCTTTGCCGATCTGGGCCGGACTCAGTACGGGACCGGGGGGAGCGAGCCGGGCGGCCGTGGAGGCGGCCAGCTCCCAGTTGATGAGGGACTGGGCTTGCTGCTGAGACTCCATACGAACCATCAGAACACAACAGTCTGAATCTGCACCCTTAAGTTCGCTCAGCGGCGAACGCCAGGCAGCGGCAAAGGTCAGCCGGCGCGGCAACCGCATGACGCGAGGGCCGTCGCGGACCTGTCCAGCGCCACTTTGTTCCCCGCCGCGCCCGGCGTCAGCCCGTTGCCGATAAAGGAAAAGACCAGGAGGCGGCCGTTCGCGTCCACCACATAGCCGCTCAGAGCGATCACCGAATTCAAGGTGCCGGTCTTGGCCCGCACCAATCCAGCCCCTTGGGAGGTGGTGGCGTCTGCGTAGCGGTCGCCGAGCGTCCCGGTCAGCCCGGCAACGGGGAACCCGGCGAGGGCGGCACGGAGGCGAGTGTCCGGTCCGGAGGTAATCGCCCGCACCACATCCGCGAACTGCCGCGCGGACACCTGGTTGCCCAAGGCAAGGCCGGACACGTCCGCCAAGTGCATGGAGTCCGTGGCGATCCCCAGTTCCCCCACCTGGGCGCTCACGGCCGCCGTCGCGCCGTCATTGGATCCCGGCTTTCCAGCGGACAGCGCGGCCATCCGGCCGAATACCTCGGCGAGGTAGTTGTCCGAGGTTTCCAGCATCAAGTCCACCTGCTCGCGGACGGTCGCAGAAGCCACGCTGGCAAGGACGTCCTGCTTCCCTGCCGGAGCGGCGGCGCGTTCCACACCGGGGACCACCGTGAATCCGGCAGCGGCGCCCGCGGCTTGGAGTTTCCCGGCGAAAGCCTGGGCGGCGGTGAGCGCGGCGTCCTGCGGACGCGGACCGGTGGTTGCCCCCGGGCTTGTCCGGGCCGAGTTCAGGGCGAGCGGAAAGATCGGCGCGGTTTCACCGGCAGCGACGTCGTCGAGGCTCCACGCCGGATTCAAAGCCGGACCGGTGAACAGTCCATCGTCCAACTGGACTGTGACCGGACCCTTCACACCGCGATCCTGAAGCGCTTTCGCCGCATCCGCCGCGAGGGTCTCCAGGCCGGCATGGCCAAGCACTTCGCTTGGCTGGGACGGGCCGTCGCCGAGCAGGACGTCACCCCCGGCGCTCAAGATGATCGTCGACGGCGAAGGTCCCGTCAGGACCCGCGTGTCGAAGCGGGTCTCCGGGCCGATCGCCCGCAGCGCCGCGACCGCCGTCAGCAGCTTCATGTTGGACGCCGGCACCCGGTTCTTGGCGCCGTCGCGATCGTAAAGCGGAAGTCCGGTCAACGCATCTTCAACGACGCCGGTGAAGTCTCCCCGCCGTCGGGCGTCAGGAGGGCGTTGAGCTGGCTGGTGACATCGGCCGGCAGCGGGACCGGGGCGGAAGCGTCCAAGGGCGCAACGATCTGGGTGCGGCTCAGTTGCTTGGGGACCTGTTGCCAGGCCGGCACCTGGGCGCGGGCGCAGCGGCTACCCCGAAGAAGCCGGGTGCGACTCCGAGGCCCATCGGCACGGCCAAGGCCGCGATGACCGCGGCCAACAAAACCAGTGGCAGAAAGCCGACGACACCCTTCGGTTCCGGCCTCGCGGGCGTCCCGGGTCTGGGCTTCCGGGGCCTGAGAACGGGATTTTCCTGCTGTTCCGGAGAGTGGTTGTCAGCCCCCGCCTCGTTAACGCCCTTCATGCAGCTTTAGTCCTCAAAGTCTTGAATGTCCCCACCGTTTCAAGAAACTTGGGCCTCTCGCTATATCCTCAATAGTAGTCGGCGGCGTCGGCTGCTCTGTTGCCGCGCCCATGCCAATACCGTCAAGGAGCATTCCATGAAGCACGACGTCACGATCGAGATCCCCAAGGGGTCGCGCGTCAAGTACGAAGTTGACCACGAGACCGGCCGCGTCCGCCTGGACCGCGTCCTGTTCACCTCCATGCAGTACCCCACGCACTACGGGTTCTTCGAGAACACCCTTGGCGAGGACGGCGACCCGCTGGACGCACTGGTCCTCCTGCAGGACTTCGACCTTTACCCGGGCGTCATCGTTGAATCCCGCCCCATCGGCGTTTTCAACATGACCGACGATGGCGGCGGAGACGCAAAGGTCCTCTGCGTTCCGGCCGACCCGCGCTTCGACCACATCCAGGAAATCTCCGATGTCAGCGAATTCCTGATCAAGGAAATCGAGCACTTCTTCACCCGTTACAAGGACCTTGAGCCGGGTAAGTGGGTCAAGGCTGAAGGCTGGGCCGACCGCGCCGCCGCCGAAGCCGAGCTGGAGGCTTCCATCAAGCGTTACGTTCCGGTCTCCCACTAGTCCCCACTACCTCCCCACTTCCGACGGCGGCGGGTGCGGTTCCATGCGAACCGCACCGCCGCCGTCGTTAATGGGGGGCCCGACGCGGAACGGACCACAATCGCCGGGCACCCGCCGTCGTAACGAGAAGTTGGCTCTGGATTAACCGCTTGAAAGTCAGCTACCTGCCGGTAATGTTTGATCCACAATGTTCACCCTGACCATCAACCAACGCGACAGCCGCGGCGACGGAGACCTCGTACCGCAGCTGCTCAAAGACCTGCGCCACGTCCCGGCGTGCTTGGACTTTGACCGCTCGGTGGAGGACGAAGTCCAGGGCATCGTGGAATTCCCACATCAGGCCGTGGATTCAGCGCTCATCGCCTTGAGGAGCGGACAGTGGTACGTGGGAATCGGCGTGGGACCGGTCAACGAACCCCTGCCGCAGCAAATCAAAGACGCCTCCGGACACGGCCTGGTCTACGCACGCCGCGCCGTGGACCGCTTGCGGAACGGCAAAGAGCGGGTCCCTGTGGCAGTCGAGGGGCCGATCGCTGCCCTCGCTGCCGAATCGGAGGCCGTGCTGCGGCTCCTGGGGCACATTGTGCAGCATCGGAGCGTTGCCGAGTGGCGCGTCCTGGACCTGCTGACGCCCGGCGTGCGTGGGCAGCAGAAGGCCGTGGCCCAGGAACTGGGGATCAGCACCCAAGCCGTGAGCAAGGCCCTGGCACGCGCCCAATGGGTGGAGGAGCACGCCGCCCGGCCGGCCGCGGCGCGCTTGCTGCAGTTGATCCTCGACGTTTACTGATTGCGTCAGCCCGCGTTCATCCATATTGTCCTCGACACGTCCGTTCTTCCCGGCCTACCTTGAGTCCATGATCTCCGAGCCAAAGCTTGGCGGCTTCTTCCCGCTCTCAGGCAGGCCGTCACAGGCCACCGACTCCTGTTTGCCGCAAAGACGGCCGTCGCGGCGGGGGTGGCTTGGTACCTCGCGCCGCTCATGCCTGGGACAGCCGCCGCCTATCCCTATTACGCTCCCTTGGGCGTCCTGGTCAGCATGCACCCCACTGTTGCGGCTTCCGCCAAGCATGGGCTGCAAAGCCTGCTGGGACTCGGATTGGGCATTGCCATGGCCTTCGCCGTGACCACGGTCACCACCCCGAACGCGCTGGCGGTGGCCGTCGTCGTCGGCCTGGGCGTGGTTATCGGCGGCCTGCCAAGGCTTGGAAGCGCCTCCGAATGGGTTCCCATGGCGGCGCTGTTCGTGCTGGTCCTGGGTTATTCGAATGCGCAGGGATTCTCTTTCGCGTACGTCCTGCAAATGGCTATGGGCGTGGCCGTCGGATTCGCGGTGAACTGGCTGGTCTTCCCTCCCCTTCATCTTGAAGGCATCGATCCCGCCATCGACGGACACCAACGGGCATTGTCCAAGCAACTCAAGGACATGGCCAGCGCCATGACGGAATCCTGGCCACCGGACCATGAGGAATGGGCGAGCCGCAGCGGCGAGCTCGCACGTACCGCGACCGACGTGCGGGCAGCTGTCCAAGCGGCGAAGTTGAGCGCAAAAGCGAACCCGCGGTCCCGCCGTCGAGCCCGCCGGCTGCCCGCCGACCTGGCCGGTTTGCGAACGCTGGAACGGCTGACCTTTCACGTCCAGGACATCACGGACGTCCTGGCAAGCGTCATCTGGGAAGAGGACGCGGGAACGGTCATTCCGGAGGGTGTCCCGCCAAACCTGGCTGAGGCGCTCGACGACGTAGCAACAGCGATTCGGCAATGGAGGCACGGAGATTCCGGAGACTTCCGGGATGCCCTGGACGAAGCCCGGGACAGTGTGGCAGCACTAAGTGACACCGTTACGGAAGCAGCCGCCGGCCAGGAGTCCGTGAACGCCACCGCATCGGTCGCCATGAGCCTCCGCCGGATCATCACTGTGGTCTCCGACGACGCCTGAGCTAGCAATGGGGTGTAGCCCCGCTGCGCGGGGCTACTTCAGTTGCGCAGGTTCAGTTGAGCAGGGCTATTACAGCAGGCGACGCAGGATGAGGGCCGCACCGTCGTCGTACACCGAAGCGGTGACCTCGTCCGCGACGGCGATGACTTCCTCAGGCGCCTGGCCCATGGCGACACCGCGCCCGCCCAGCTGAGCATTTCGATATCATTGCGGCCGTCCCCACTGCCACCGTGTGGCGCGGGTGCGTGCCAAGCCGCCGGCGCAACTGCTCCAAAGCGCTGGCCTTGGTGACCCCGGCGGCGGCGATATCCAGCCAGGCCGTCCAGCCCACCGAATAGGTGACCCCGGACAGCCCGATCTTGCGAATGGCTGTGGAAAATTCTTCGGCCGTGTTTTCGCTGCTGAACACCACGACACGCACCGCAGTGGCATCGAGCATGGTCTGGAAATCGACGCCGATGGCCTCAACGCCGAAGCTGGCGTCCTGGAACCGCTCCGTGGAGAGGAAGTTCCCGTCCTCGTCCTCAAGCGCGTATTTGGCGGACGGAAGCTGCTCGCGAAGAGCCATCAACGCCGGGGCGGGATCGAATGTGGCCTTGTGAATGATCTCGTAGCCTGCGTCCAGCTGGGGGTCGAGCCGCAATGTGACACCACCGTTGCAGCACACGGCATATCCCCGTTCCAGCCCTATCTGCTCAATAATGGGCAACGTGGCGTTCAACGAACGGCCGTGGCGATCAGGACGTCGTGGCCGTGGGCTACAACCGCCCTTGCGGCGTCGCGGACACCAGGTGACATGTGGCCATCGTGATCCACGAGGGTTCCGTCGACGTCCAACGCCACCATGAGTTTGTGATTCACATTCCGCTGGTCATCGATGCCAGCGACTGAGGTACCAGTCAAAATAGTCATGCCTCCAGTGAAGCAGACCCCACCCACGCCAGCTAGGACGCAGGCCACAGCAAGGGATTAACACGCGGTGAATACTCCCACGTTGTCCACAGTGTGAATATTAACTTGAGGCCTTGCCGCGAGGCCGTAGTCCGGCGCGCAGGAGCTTCTGCCGAAGACGGCCCGGCTGTACGACTCCCCACTGATTCGGCCTTCGTGTGGGCCAAGCTCGCGATGCGGAGTGCTCTGTGTTTGGTGGCATCAGCCACGATCCCGTCCAGTGCCCCGGTTGTGGAGGACCGCTCCACCCCGCCCACTGAGCTACAGAACGGGCAGGACCTCAAGGCCTCCGATGTACTTCTGGAGGGCCTTGGGGACGTTGACCGAGCCATCCGGGTTCTGGTGGTGCTCCAGGATGGCCACGATCCAGCGGGTCGTGGCCAGCGTGCCGTTCAGGGTGGCCACGGCGCGCGTGCCCTTCACTACGCCGTCCTCGTTGACCGCGCGCTCACGGATGTTCAGGCGGCGGGCCTGGAAGGTGGTGCAGTTGGACGTCGACGTGAGCTCGCGGTACGCGTTCTGCGTGGGAACCCAGGCTTCGCAGTCGAACTTCCGGGCCGCGGACATGCCGAGATCGCCCGCCGCGGTGTCGATCACGCGGTACGGGAGCTCAACCTTGGCCAGCATTTCCTCTTCCCAAGCCAGGAGCCGCTCGTGCTCGGCGGCGGCCTCTTCAACTGTGGTGTAGATGAACATCTCCACTTTGTTGAACTGGTGGACGCGGATGATTCCGCGGGTATCCTTGCCGTGCGAACCCGCTTCGCGGCGGTAGCAGGAACTCTGCCCCGCGTAGCGGATAGGCCCGGCCGACAGGTCCAGGATCTCGTCCGCGTGGTAACCCGCGAGGGCCACTTCCGAGGTTCCCACGAGGTAAAGGTCGTCTTCGGCGAGACGGTAGATCTCGGCGTCGTGCTTTACATCGAACCCGGTGCCCTGCATGGTCTCCGGACGCACCAAAGTGGGGGTGATCATCGGGACGAAGCCGGCCTCGATGGCTTGGTCCATGGCCATCTGCAGCAGGGCCATCTCCAAGCGGGCGCCGACGCCGCGGAGGAAGTAGAAGCGCGCGCCTGAGACCTTGGCGCCGCGTTCCATGTCGATCGCGCCAATGAGTTCGCCGATTTCCAGGTGGTCCTTCGGCTCGAAGTCCGGAAATTCGCGCGGGGTGCCGACCGTCTTGACCACGACGTAGTCGTCCTCGCCGCCCTCAGGCACGCCGTCCACAATCAGGTTGGGAATGACCCGCAGCAGCTCTTCCTGCTTGGCCTGGGCTGCGTCGGCTTCGGCGGAGGCAGCCTTGACGGAATTGGCCAGTTCCTTGACCTCGGCCAGCAGCGCCTGTTTTTCCTCGCCCTTGGCCTGTGCCACCTTCTTGCCGAAGGCGTTCTGCTCCGCACGGAGGTTTTCGTAGCGGATCAGGGCCGCGCGGCGGTCCGAATCGGCGGAAATGATCGCGTCCACCACGGACTCGTCGGCGCCGCGGGCGCGCTGGCTGGCACGGAACTTGTCCGGGTTTTCGCTGAGGTCTTTTACGTCGATCACCAGACAAGAGTATCGAATGAGCGCGCAGCTCCGCGGCCAATGCCCGACGGCGGCCGGCACCCCTTCCGCCGTGCACCGCCGCGCCTGCAGCGGGATAGGGTTGAAGCACCATGAGCAACTGGATCCTGTACGTGATTCTGGCTGGGGGCGTGGTCTTCGCCGTCTCCAGTTGGTGGGGCGTGCGCCGGCTCAGGGCCAGGCATACCCGCAGCGCTGTGCATGAAGACGCACACAAGCCGGAAGCCGGCCTGCAAAGGGTGGCCGTGGTCCTTAACCCGGTCAAGGCGAAAGCCGAGGACGCGCGGAGGATCATCCGGGAAGCCTGCCATCTTGCGGGCTGGGACGAACCCCGTTTCTTCGAAACCACCGCAGACGATCCCGGCCATTCGCAAACCAAGGCGGCACTCGCGTATAAGCCCGACGTCATACTCGTCGGCGGCGGCGACGGCACCGTGCGCGTCGTGGCTGAGGCCCTCGCGCACACCAACGTCGCGATGGGCTTGATTCCCCTGGGAACCGGAAACCTGCTGGCACGCAACGTGAACCTGGATGTCAACGATCTGCGGGGCAGCGTCCACACAGCGCTCTTCGGCCACCAGCGCTACATCGACACCGCCCGAATGGCGATCCACAACGAGCTGACAGGCGCCTCTTCCGAGCATGCATTCCTGGTGATCGCCGGCATGGGACTCGATGCCGAGGTTGTGGGCGATACCAACGACGGGCTCAAGAAGGCAGTCGGCTGGCTGGCCTACACCGAGGCGGGCGTCCGCCACCTGCCCGGCCGGCGCAAAAAGGTCACCATTGCCATGGACGACGAGCCCGAGCAATCCCGGAAAATCCGAAGCGTCTTGTTCGCCAACTGCGGCCTGATTCCGGGCGGCATCGACTTCATCCCCGGTGCGATGATCGACGACGGCGTGCTGGACGTTGTGGTCATGAGCCCCCGTAGTGCCATCGGCTGGCTCGCGGTGTACGCCAAGATCCTGTTCAAGCACAACCGGAACCTGCCGGTCATGAATTACTACCGTTCGGGCAAAGTGGTCATCAGCAGCAGCGAACCGATGGCCACGCAACTTGACGGTGATCCCTCGGGCGAGGCCACGAAGGTCACCGTCAAGGTGGAGCCGCGTTCTCTCCTCGTGCGCGTCCAATAAACCGGTACTCGTGCAACTACCGGTGCGCGCGCGACGGCGCTACGCGCTATTTGGCGTTCTTCGCCGCTTCCGTTGCTTTGTGTTCTGCCAAGGCTTTGGCGGCTGCGCGCGCTTCCGATTGCTCGCGAATCATCGCCTGTTCTTCCTCAAAGCGCAGCCGATCGGCCCGGTCGGCGTCGTCGCCGTCCCAGTCCTGGTTGTCCGCCTTGGCTTGGGATTGACGATCATTCCCTGGCCGCTGGTGTCATTGCTATTTCCTGACATGGCCCGCTCCCTCCGTTAGGGGCATGCGTCCATCAATTGTGGATCAAGCAAGCATACGCACAGTTTTATCCACGCGATAGGGGTTGAAGAGTCAATTATCCAACGCTTTGCGAAGCGGATTCGGGCCGGTCAAGCGCCCGGTTCCCCACCCAAAATGGCCCGGACCCAGGCGTGCGCGGATGCGAACGCGGCGTCGGAGGTATGCGGAGCCACGAAGGCTTTCTGCTCGTCCGCCCGCGCATAAGACCCCAGGAAGCGGGTGGCCGGGCTGATCCGGTGCAGGCCTGCCAAGGCGTCGGCTACCCGGGCGTCCGACGCGTGGCCGTCGGCGTCGATACTGAAGAAATAGTGACCCAGATACTGGCCTGTGGGCCGGGACTCGATACGGCTGAGGTTGACTCCGCGGGTGGCAAACTGGTCCAGGATTTCCATCAGGGCGCCCGGGCGGTCTTCGGGCAGGGGCACGACGACGGTGGTCTTGTCGGCACCCGTGCGTTCAGTCAGTGCGCCGGGACGGCTGACCAGGACGAAGCGCGTAACCGCGCCGGGGTTGTCTCCAATGTTCTCCGCAAGGATATTCAGTCCCGGCCGCTCGGCCGCGACAAGGGGTGCGCAGATGGCGGCGTCATAGTGCACATCACCCTCGAGAAGCCCGACGGCGGCCGCTGCCGTAGAGGATCCCGGCACATATTCCGCATTTGGGATATTTTCGTCGACCCACAGCCGGCACTGGGCCCAGGCATGGCCATGGGTGGAGACCCGGCGGATGTCCGAGATCTTCACTCCGGGCCGGGCAACCAGCACGAACGTGATGGGAACGAGGGCTTCGCGGATGATCCGCAGCTCGGTTCCGGTGGCAATAGCATCCAGGGTGGCGGTCACTCCACCTTCCACCGAGTTCTCGATCGGCACCATGGCCGCATCCGCCTCGCCTTGGCGAACCCTCTCCAAAGCCGTGTTCACATTGGTGCAAGGGACCCTGTTGGCATCGGCCGCTCCGGGGACCTGCAAGAGGGCAGCCTCGGTAAAGGTGCCTTCAGGACCGAGGAACGTGTAGGTGAGCACGGATCCCGACATGTATATATTCCTTAGGTGTTATGCGTTGGGGCTACAGGACGACCGGCTTGAGGCCGTTCTCAGATACCATCGGGCGGCCGGTCTCGAACCACATGTCCATGCCTCCGGCTATATTGGTGGCGGTGTAACCCTGCCCCACCAGCCACTGGACCGCCCGGTAGGACCGTCCGCCCGTACGGCAGATGACATACAAGTCATCGTCAGGATCAAGCTCGTCAAGGCGCGCCGGGATCTGGTCAAGCGGAATATGCAGCGCACCCTCGGCGTGGCCCGCTACCCATTCGTAATCCTCCCGGACATCCAGGATTTTCGCGTCGGCCGGAACATCGCCGACAGGCACGGTCTCGAAATCGCTCACGTGGGTCCCTTCCAGTTGATTCAGATCTCCAATCCAGCCTACCGTTGCAGGGACCGAGACCGCTCAAGGCAAAAGGAGGCGCCATGGCTGCCGACGGGCCCACCATCCTGGCAACCTCCGGTGGCTATAAGTCCGGGCATCGCACCAGGATGGAGTTCGACCTCCTGGTTCACCACGCCGTCGAACTCTCCGGGGTCAGCGGACGTGCGCCGCGAGTGGCGCATATTGGGACGGCCTCCGGAGACCAGCGTTGGTTCGCCGCGGAATTGGACCAGGCCGCCCGGGTTTCGGGCTTCGATTTCAGCCACCTGAACCTTTTCACGATGCCCAACTACGGCGATCCCGAGGCCTACCTTTTGGAACAAGACGTGGTGTGGGTCAACGGTGGTTCCGTGGTCAATCTTCTGGCCGTATGGCGCGCCCACGGACTGGACAGCATCTTGAGGCGCGTCTGGGAACACGGTGTGGTGCTGGCAGGGGTGTCCGCGGGCTCGATTTGTTGGTTCCAGGGCGGCACTACGGATTCGTACGGCCCTGAATTGCGCGCTGTGACCAACGGACTGGACTTCCTCCCCTACGCCAACGGCGTCCATTATGACTCCGAGCCGGGCCGCCGCCCCCTGGTCCACCAGTTGGTGGCGGAGGGCGTGCTGGGCGAAACGCACTGCACCGACGACGGCGTCGGGCTGGTTTACAGGGGCACGGAACTTGTGGACGTGGTTGCCGAGGTCAGGGGCAAGGCTGCCTATCGCGTCACCGCGACTTCCAGCGAACCGGCCGATAGCGTTGCCGTGGAAGAGCGCTTGGAGGCCCGCTTCCTTGGCTGACATCCACGAGCTCGGCGCGGCCGGGTTGCGCCAAGCCTTGGCCGCCGGCGAGCTCTCGGCAACCGAGGTGGCGGAGCACTTCCTCGCGAGGATCGGACAGCTGAACCATACGCTGGGCGCCTTCGTCACGGTGACGGCGGACCAGGCCATGCTCGACGCCGGGGCCGCGGACGCAGCTTACGTCCGCCGACGCAGCGGTGGCCCCGGCTTCCCCTCCTGCACGGCGTGCCGCTGGCTTTCAAAGACCTCACGGATGTTGCCGGAGTAGTGACCACCCATGGCAGCGGTGCCCTGGACCGGAAGCCCGCCCCGGAGGACGGAGCCCTTGCCGCAACGCTCAAAGGTGCGGGTGCCATCTCACTGGGCAAGACTCAGGTTCCGGAATTCGGACTTACGGCCTACAGCGAAAACCGCATCGCACCGCCGTCGCGCAATCCATATGCACTGAGCCGCAGCTCCGGCGGCTCTTCCGGAGGCAGTGCTGCCGCGGTTGCGGCGGGCTTGGTTCCCTTCGCGCCCGGGAGCGACGGCGGCGGCTCCATACGTATTCCCGCTGCGGCATGTGGACTGCTGGGGTTGAAGCCGGGCCGCGGCCTGGTGCCGGCCGGCGAGAGCGTCGGGGACGCGGCACGCCTTGTGGTGGCCGGCCCTTGACTCGCTCCGCGGAGGATGCTGCTCTCATGATGGATGCCCTGGTGCCACCCGGAATCCGTCCGGAAGGTGGCTACCTAGCGGGCCTTGAGGAACCGCCCGCCGCATTGCGCATCGGCGCGAGCCTGGATAGCCCGTGGTCCACCACTTTCCCGTTCACCCCGGAGCGGGAAGCCCTTGATGCCTTCGCCAAAGGCATCGCACTGCTGACGGACGCGGGCCATTCAGTGCTGGATGCCGAGGTCCGCTATGACAATCGCTATCCGGAAGCGTTCACCACCGCCTGGACTGCCGGCGTTGGGAGCGCCCGGATCCTGCCGCAGCGCGAAGCCCTGCTGACCCCGCTGACCCGGACCTTCCGGCGTCGGGCGCAACAGCGGAGCGCAGCCAAGGTCAACGAAGCGCTCGGTTTCCTGCGGCAGTTCACGCACGACACCGTCACCCAGTACGCGCAGTGGGACCTCGTCCTGACGCCGTCGCTGGCACAGACGCCACGGCCCGTGGGCTGGTTCACCGGCACAATGCCCGGAGGCGAGCAATGGCCGGCCCCGACTGGCCAGGCGACGCGGACGACGACTACCGCAAGCAATGCGAGTTTGCGCCCTGGTCCTCAATGGTGAACGTGTGCGGCCTGCCGGCGATCACGGTGCCGGTTCATTGGACCGGCCCGACGCCCGGAACGGGGCTTCCGATGGGCATCCAACTCATCGGAAAACCGGGATCCGAGCTGCTGCTCCTGCGGCTCGCGAGGCAGCTTGAGAGGCAGCAAAAAGCGGCGCCCCACCCCGGCAAATAGTTGCTCGAGGCATCTAAATGATGTGACAAATGCGCTCAGTCAATGTCACCATGGATCAGATGAGCACAACTCTAGACACGCGGACGCCCGCCAAAAACGCGGGCGATACGTCATTTTTCGGCCACCCAAAGATGCTGGCCAGCCTCTTCTCCGTAGAAATGTGGGAACGATTCTCCTTCTACGGCATGCAGGGCATCCTGCTTTACTACATGTACTTCACCGCGGACCATGGCGGACTCTCGATCGACAAATCGCTCGCCGCCGGACTGGTTGGCGCGTACGGCGGAGGCGTGTACCTCTCCACGATCCTGGGCGCCTGGTTGGCGGACCGGCTTTTCGGCTCCGAACGGGTACTTTTCGGTTCCGCCATCATGATCATGACCGGCCACATCGCACTTGCGCTCCTGCCCGGGATCCCGGGCCTGGTGGCGGGCCTCGTGCTGGTGGGTATCGGATCCGGCGGCCTCAAGGCGAACGCAACAGCGCTGGTCGGCACCCTCTATGGGGAGAAGGACGAACGCCGTGACGCCGGCTTCTCCATCTTCTACATGGGCATCAACCTCGGCGCCCTCATCGGACCGCTCGTGACCGGCTGGCTGCAGGAAAGCAACGGCTTCCACTGGGGCTTCGGCGCAGCCGCAATCGGCATGGCGATCGGCCTGGTCATCTACGCACTGGGCCGCAACAAGCTCCCGGAAGAAGCACACCGCGTTCCAAACGCCCTTCCGTCAGCACAGCGGAGCCGTTATGGGCTCATCTTCCTCGGCATCGCCGTCGTGATCGCCGTGCTCCTGATGACCGGCGTGGTGAATCCCGGCAACCTGGCCAAGAGCATGGCATACGCCGCCATTGTCGCCTCGGTCATCTATTTCACGCTGATCTTCAGAAGCAAGAAGGTCACGCCGTTTGAGCGCAAGCGTGTTGTCGCATTCATTCCGCTGTACATCGCGTCTGCAGCGTTCTGGGCACTCTTCCAGCAGCAGTTCACGTTCATTGCCGTGTACTCGGAGGAAAAACTGGACCGCAACCTCTTCGGATGGGAAATGCCGGCGGCCTGGGTACAGTCCATCAACCCTGTATTCATCATCGTCTTCGCAGGCGTCATGGCTGCCCTCTGGACAAAACTTGGTCCGAAGCAGCCGGGATCCCCCATCAAGTTCGCTGCCGGACTCTTCGTCATGGGACTGGCATTCCTGGCCTTCATCCCCTTGTCCGGCGCTGGAAAGACCCCGCTGCTTGCGCTCGTGGGAATCCTGTTCCTCTTCACCTTGGCGGAACTGTTCCTGTCCCCCATCGGCCTGTCCGTGAGCACCAAGCTGGCCCCCAAGGCCTTCCACACCCAGATGGTGGCCCTGTTCTTCCTCTCGGTGTCTCTCGGCACCGCGTTGGCGGGCATCCTGGCCGGCCTGTACAACCCTGACAACGAATTGCCGTACTTCCTGGGCGTCGGCGGCACGGCGGTTGTGATCGCTGCTGCCTTGGCGGCTGGCTCGCCCGCCATCAAGAAATTGATGGGCGGCGTCCGCTAGTCACGTGACCGAGCTGGAGCGCGACGGCGGCCGGTGCGTTCGGCGGGTTTCCCGCCAGGCGCACCGGCCGCCGTCGTTGTCGCTAGTAGTTGTAGTTGTAACGCGAAGCCGTGGCGGCAAAAATCGCGACAAAGACCCAGAAGATGGTTACGGCAACAATCCCCAGGTATCCCAGTACAAGGCCCGCGATGGCCATGCCCTTGCCGGCTGGTTCCTTCCTGAGGGCCATGTGGCCGAGGATCACCGCGGCAATCTGGGGCAGGACGAAGAAGCCAAGGCCCACGAAGACCGCGATCCCGCAGCACATGCTCGCAATGCTCAGGCCCTTCGGCTCGACCGGCATGCCGTAGTAGGCGGGCTGGCCGTAGGGACTGGCCGGCTGCCCGTAGCCAGGCGGTCCTTGGGGAGGTTGTTGACCATACGGCGAAGCGGGCTGGCCGTAAGGGCTGGCCGGCTGCTGGCCATAGGGCGGCTGGACGTACTGAGCCGGACCACCCTGGGGCTGTTGCGGCTGTGGTTGGCCGTAGGGGCCGGAAGCCGCCGGCGAGGCAAACGGCTGCTCGCCATACGGGTTCTCACCGGCTTGGGGTGCAGGCGGAATGTACGACGGTGGCTCGTAGCCCTTGGGCGGTTCGTCACCCTCGGGAGCGTTCTCGGGTTTAGCTGGCTGGTCGGTCATGGAATATCCCCCTTGCGAGTCTTTGTGCCCAGCCTACCGCCGAGCGAAGGCGCACATAAGCTCGCAGAGCCCCGGCTCCGCAACGCCATGCCGCACTCCGGTAAACGGGCAGTGAATCTTCGTCGATCATGCGGAAATACGAAGTCACAGGCCCCGCAATAGTCGGTTTTCTCTTCTAGCGCACCGGGCGGTCTGGCATGCTGGGTCAATGGCTAGCCGTGCGGGCACTGTTGCCCTTCCCCAGGACCTTGTAGACATCACCGCTCTTCTTGACGCGTACTACGACGTGACGCCGGATCTTAGTGATCCCGCACAACGCGTTGCCTTCGGCACCTCCGGGCATCGGGGGTCGAGCCTCAAGGCCTCATTCAATGAAGGGCATATCCTCGCCATCACCCAGGCGATCGTGGAATACCGCGCCGGCAAGGCATCACCGGCCCACTCTTCCTGGCCAAGGACACCCACGGGCTCAGCGAACCGGCGCAGAATTCCGCCCTTGAGGTCCTCGCCGCCAACGGTGTCAACGTACTGATCGACGCGCGCCACGGCTACACGCCCACCCCCGCCCTGAGCCACGCGATCCTGAAATACAACAACGAAGCCGGCCCCGGGCAGCCCCAGGCAGACGGCATCGTGGTCACCCCGAGCCACAACCCTCCGGCCGACGGCGGTTTCAAGTACAACCCCCCGCACGGCGGCCCTGCAGACACCGACGCCACCGGCTGGATCGCCAACCGCGCCAACGAGCTCCTGGAAAACGGGCTGCGCGGCGTCAAGCGGATTCCGTTGAACGACGCCCTCAAAGCGGATGGCACGGGCAAGTTCGATTTCCTGAGCAGCTACGTGGACGATCTCCCTTCCGTCCTGGACCTCGATGCGATCCGCACCGCCGGCGTACGCATCGGCGCGGACCCCATGGGCGGCGCATCCGTGGACTACTGGGGTGAAATCGGCGAACGCCACCAGCTCGACCTGACCGTGGTCAACCCCACCGTGGACCCGCAGTGGGCTTTCATGACCCTCGACTGGGATGAGAAGATCCGCATGGACTGCTCCTCGCCGTCGGCCATGGCCTCACTCATCAAGCGCATGTCGGACAGTGCTTCGGCCGGAACGGGCGCCTTCGACGTTGCCACCGGAAACGACGCCGACGCCGACCGCCACGGCATCGTGACGCCCGACGGCGGCTTGATGAACCCGAACCACTACCTCGCCGTCGCGATCGACTACCTATACCGCAACCGCACAGGCTGGAACCCGGAGTCCGTCGTCGGCAAGACCCTTGTCTCCTCCTCCATCATCGATCGCGTTGCCGCGGGGCTGGGCCGCAAGCTCGTGGAAGTTCCCGTGGGCTTCAAGTGGTTCGTTCCCGGCCTGCTCTCGGGCGAGGGTGCCTTCGGCGGCGAAGAATCCGCGGGCGCCTCCTTCAACAAGCGCGACGGAAGCGTCTGGACCACCGACAAGGACGGCATCCTGTTGGCCCTCCTGGCATCGGAGATCACGGCCGTCACCGGCAAGTCGCCGTCGCAGCTCTACAAGGGCCTCACGGACCAGTTCGGCGCGCCCGTCTATGCCCGGATCGACGCCGCTGCGACGCGGGAGCAGAAGGCCAAGCTCGGCAAGCTCTCCGCCGCGGATGTCACAGCCACCACGCTGGCGGGCGAGGACATCACCGCCAAGTTGACCGAGGCTCCCGGCAACGGCGCCTCGATCGGCGGGCTCAAGGTTGTCACAGAGAACGCCTGGTTCGCGGCCCGTCCGTCGGGAACCGAGGACGTCTACAAGATCTACGCCGAGTCCTTCAAGGGAGCCGACCACCTCAAGCAGGTCCAAGAAGAGGCCAAGGCGCTCGTGGACGGCGTGATCTCCTAGACCTCGCTAGTTTGGCTCCGCCGGGAGGCGCCACACTTTCAGGATCCGCCGGATCGTGTGGTTGCCTTCCGGCGCCATGTCCACCAGTGCGATCTGATCGAGCACGACGGCGTCACCCGGCTTGGGGCGCTTGCCGTCGTGATGCGAAATGTGCGGACGGTAGTTCTCCATGACGTATCGCGGGGTTGCCGCGCGCCCACCGACACTCTCCATGGCTTCGAACAGTTCCTCATGCAGACCCTGCAAAATGGGATGGTGTTCCACCAGGCTGACCGGGATGGACCCTTGGTGACCGAATCCGGCGTCGGGCCCCACCGTCAGTTCAGCCCCGAGGGCGCCCATCGCGGGGGCCGTCACAAGCTCGCTGAGGCGCGCGGCGACGTCGACACCATCGGAGGGCTCGACGTCGAACCTCAACAGGGTGATGTGCAGCGGCCAGTCACTGCGTGGGAAGACGAGCCCGTCAGCCACGGCTTCGACGAACGCCACGAGAATGAGGTTCCGCATAAGGAAATTTTGCCACCGCGACGCCCTCCCCCGGCGACGATCATTCCCAAAGGTGAGCGAGGGTCGCTCGAAAAGGCGCTAAAGGTGAGCGAGCGTCGCTCGAGGACAACGCCCGCTCAGATATACCGCCTTAAGCGCGAACGCTCACTCACAAGAGTGAGCGAGCGTCGGCGGAAAAGGCCCTAAAGGTGAGCGAGGGTTAGACGGTACGGACGACATCCTCGTACGCGAACTTCGGCTTGGCTTCGCCGAAGGCGTCCGGACCCGGCTGGCCGATGTTGACCACGAGGAAGCTCTTCTGGTCACCGGCGGGGAAGAACTCGGCGTCGATCGCAGCGAAGTCGGCACCGGTCATGGGGCCGGCGGCGAAGCCGAGGGAGCGGACGGCGAGGATGAAGTAGCCGGCCTGCAGGTGGGCGTTGTTGTTGCCCGTAGTTGCGGTGAACTCGGGGTTGGCGTCGTACATGGCCTTCGGGGCAGAGTAGACCGGGAGGAATTTGTCCCACTGCTCGTGCCAGGCGGTGTCGTAGGAGAGCACGGCGACCAGCGGAGCAGAGGCGGTCTTGGCCTTGTTGCCCGGAGAGAGGGTCTCGACGAGCTTGGCGCGGGCCTCGTCCGAACGGACGTAGGTGACGCGCAGCGGCTGGGAGTTGAACGCTGTCGGGCCGAACTTGGTCAGTTCGTAGATGGCCTGTGCTTGCTCGTCCGAGACCTCACCGGCAAAGGAGTTGGCAGTGCGGGCTTCGGCAAAGATGGCGTCGACTGCTGCGGCGTCAATCACTGCTTCTTCGTGGGCGATCGTCATTCGCGTACCTTTCGCTGTGCCCGCAGCCATCGACGGCCGGGCGCTTATGCTTTCCATGGTTGCAACTTCAACTTCCCTCCGCCTCTTCCCGTGAAGCCACGTGACGTTCCACACAGCGGAATCGGCAGGCCGTACGGGCGGTAAGGTTGCACCCGGACAATCACAACTTTCAGGGAAGGCTCCCGCAGATGAGCAGGCTCGGAACCAAATGGAAGCTGCACGGCAACGGCAAGACGATCCGGCCGGGACACGTGGTGGCACCCGAGGAGCGGCTGGCATGGCCGCTGACCATCGGCGTCGGCATGCAGCACGTCGTCGCGATGTTCGGAGCCACCTTCCTTGTGCCCATCATCACGGGCATGCCACCGGCCACCACACTGCTCTTTTCCGGCATCGGCACCCTGTTGTTCCTGGTCATCACCAAGGGGCGCGTACCGAGCTACCTCGGTTCGAGCTTTGCCTTCATAGCCCCCATCCTGGCGTCCCAGCAGCAGTTCGGCGTTCCCGGCGCGCTCGGCGGAGTGGTGCTTGCCGGCGTCGTACTGGCGCTCGTCGGCGCGGTGGTGCAGAAGTTCGGCGCTGAGTGGATCAACCGGACCATGCCACCTATTGTCACGGGCGCGATCGTCGCCCTGATCGGCCTCAACTTGGCGCCAGCCGCAAAAGCCAACTTCGATAAGGCCCCCGTCACCGCCCTCGTGACGCTGGTGACGATCATCCTGGTGAGCGTCCTCTTCCGCGGCATTCTGGGCCGCCTGAGCATCCTGGTGGGCGTGGTGGTGGGCTACCTCACCGCCATGACGCGCGGCGAAGTGGACTATTCCAAGATGGACGCGGCGTCGTGGATCGGCCTGCCGCACTTCCAGACTCCGGAGTTCCACCTCGGCGTCGTGGGCTTGTTCGTACCGGTCGTCCTGGTGCTGGTGGCCGAGAACGTAGGGCACGTGAAGTCCGTGGCCGCGATGACGGGACGCAACCTCGACGACGTCTCCGGGCGCGCGTTGATGGCCGACGGCGTCGCGACCGTCCTCGCCGGGTTCGGCGGCGGCTCCGGCACCACCACCTACGCGGAGAACATCGGCGTCATGGCGGCGACGAAGGTCTATTCGACGGCGGCCTACTGGGTTGCCGGTGCCTTCGCCATCCTCTTGAGCTTCTCGCCCAAGTTCGGCGAACTCATTGCCACCGTTCCCCCCGGCGTGCTGGGCGGTGCCGCGACCATGCTCTACGGGATGATCGGCGTCCTGGGCGTGAAGATCTGGGTGCAGAACAAGGTCAACTTCTCCAACCCGATCAACCTGACCACAGCCGCCGTCGCACTGATTATCGGGATCGCGGACTATACGTGGACCATCGGCGAATTGAAGTTCACGGGCATCGCGCTGGGTTCGGCCGCTGCCCTGGCGGTCTATCACGGCATGAAGGGTCTGGCCCGTTGGCGCGGGACGGTTGCCGAGCCGGAGATGGAGACGGCGGACTGCCGCCGGCGGCCAAAGCAGCGATGAACGCCGCGGCAAAGAGGAGTGGGAAGAAGCGGTAAGGGGCCGCCCAGCGCAATTCATGCATTCGGCGGGGAGGGCAACCCTCTCCGCCGAACACAGCTCGCTAGCCGAACACCGGTAGCTATGAGAGGCGACTACGCACAATCTCGCTGACCGCCTTGCCGTCGAAGCGGCCGGCGACCTTTTCGGTGACCGGTTTCATGACATAGCCCATGTGCATCAGGGACAGCTCCACGCCTTCGGCCTTGAGTGAGGCGATGACCTCGTCAACGATGGACTCGACCTCGGCGGCGGTCAGTGGTTCCGGCAGGTAGGCCTCGATGACCTCGGCATCCGCAATCTCCGTGGCGGCCCGCTCGGACTCTCCGGCCTCCTCGTAGAGGCGGGCGACCTCGTGATATTGCGCGGCCTCTTTCTGCAACATGGCCGTGATCTGGGCGTCGTCCAAGTGGATCGGCGCCTGTCCGGCCTTCTCACGGGTATCGATCTCGCTCAGGACGTTGCGCGTGGCGTTCAGGGCTACGCGGTTGCCATCCTTCATATGGCTGACGACGTCTGCGTGCAGCCGCTCTTTCAAGGTGGACATGGTGTGCTCCTCGATTCGATGGTGCCGTGCTGGCCGGCTGCCAGCCCGGCAGGCGGTGACGGCGTCCCGGGCGGGGTCGTCGCATCGTGGATGCATGGCAGAAGTCAGAGCCATGCTTTGTAGGTTAATTATCTGCCCGGACGACGCCGAGTAACCCCGCTGGGCATGTCCCTGGGTGGACGGGAGCCTAGACCCCTTCGAGCACCTGGCTCGTGGCCCACGCGAGGTACTTGGCTGCGTTCGCCACGGCGTCGGCAATATCCGGCACGCCGTCCCGACGCTGTGCGACGTCGAGCAACTGCGCCGCGGCCACCACGCCGTGGCCGGCCAGTTCCTCCGGTGTCACCAGGATCCGGCCCGCCACCACAATCACCGGAATTCCATGCCCTTGGGCGGAATCCGCGAGAGCGATGGGTGCCTTGCCGGTCAGCGACTGCGAGTCCATGGATCCTTCGCCGGTGATCACCAGGTCAGAGCCGGCGAGCTGTTCGGGAAGCCCAGTCAGGCCCGCCACCAGGGCGAACCCGCCTTCCAGCGTCGCTTGGGCGAAGGCCAGGAACGACGCCGGGAATCCTCCAGCCGCTCCGGCCCCGGGAACGTTGACGTCGTGACCGCCCGCTTCCCGAAGCAGCGACGCCCAGTTGCGCAGGCCGGCGTCGAGCAGCTCCACCGCGTCCTCGTCCGCCCCCTTCTGCGGGCCGAAAACATGCGCGGCGCCGTCGCTGCCATAGAGCGGGTTCCGGACGTCGACGGCGATCCGGAACCTCACCGCGGTCAGCCGCGGATCCAGCCCGGAGACGTCGAGGGATACGACGTCGGCGAGCGAGCCTCCGCCGAGTGGAACCACGTTCCCGGCCGCGTCCAGGGGCTTCAGCCCGAGCGCACGCAAGGCGCCGCTGCCGCCGTCGGACATCGCGGAACCACCCACGCCGAGCACGATCTCGGTGGCTCCGGCGTCAAGGGCGGCGGCGATGAGCTGGCCGCAACCGTAGCTGTGGGCGCGCAGGGCGTTTTCCGGAGTCGGCTCCATGTGTGCCAGTCCGGAGGCTTGCGCCGTTTCGATCACCGCAGTGGCTCCGTCAAAGGCATTTTGCCGGATGGCCCACGCAGCGCCTACCGGCTTGAGGATGGGACCGACGACCGCATTGATCCGCTCTTCGTAGCCCGCCGCCACGGCTGCTTCCAGTGTTCCTTCGCCACCGTCGGCGATCGGAAACTGCGTCACCACGGCGTCCGGATAGACGCGCAATGCCCCTCGGCCATCGCTGAGGCTGCTTCGGCGGCGGTGAGGGAGCCTTTGAACTTGTCCGGGGCAATCAGGATGCGCATGTTCCCATCCTGCCAGCGGGGCTAAGCTTTTCGCAGATTCGTGCGCGGAGATGTCGAAAACAGCCGGCGCCGTTCGTATAGAGGGTGAGACGCGGGCACGGTGCCGGCGCCACATCCCAAGGAGGAACAGTCATGCCACGTTATCTGCTCAGCATCTACCAGCCCGACGGCCCAGCCCCGGAGCCCGAAGTCCTCAACAAAATCATGGCCGATCTTGACGTCCTGAACCAGGAAATGCGCGACGCCGGCGCCTGGGTTTTCACGGGTGGCCTGCACCCTGCCAGTACCTCCACAGTGGTGCGTGTGAACGACGGCGAGGTTCTCACCACGGACGGCCCCTTCGCTGAGGCCAAGGAACACGTGGGCGGCCTGTGGGTGATCGAAGCCCCGGACCTGGACGTGGCACTTGGCTGGGACGCAAAGCCGCCCAAGCCACCACGCTGCCTATCGAGGTCCGGCCGTTCGCGGGCTACCGGGAATAGTTTCCCCGTGGTCCATATTTCGGAGATCGCACGAATATTCCGTGAAGAGTATGGACGATCCGTGGCGGTCCTGGTCCGCGTTCTGGGCAGCATCGACGCCGCCGAGGACGCGGTCCAGGACGCCTTCACCGAGGCCGTAGCGCGCTGGCCCGACGACGGCCTGCCGCCGAGCCCAGCGGGCTGGATCATCACCACCGCCCGCAACCGGGCTATCGACCGGTTCCGCCGCGAGGCCTCCGGTTGGGAGAAACTCGTCCAGGCCGCGATCCTGCACGGTGATGAACACAGCGATGAACCCGAAGAGGTGGATACCGTGGAGGACAACCAGCTCCGGCTGATCTTCACCTGTTGCCACCCCGCCATCAACCGGGCCGCGCAGGTGGCCCTGACACTCAAGCTCCTGGGCGGGCTCACCACGGCGGAGATCGCCCACGCTTTCCTGGTCCCCGAGGCAACCATGGCCCAGCGCCTGGTGCGGGCGAAAGGGAAGATCCGCGACGCCCGCATCCCCTACCGGGTACCGAGCGGCGCCGAGCTTCCTGAGCGTTTGAAGTCGGTGCTGGCCGTGGTCTACTTGGTCTTCAACGAGGGCTACGCTGCGAGTTCAGGGGCTGGGCTGGTGCGCGAAGACCTCTGCCACGAGGCTGTTCGCCTCGGCCGGCTCATCATGGAACTCATGCCTGATGAGCCCGAAGCCAAAGGCCTGTTGGCCCTCATGCTTCTGCTCAATGCCCGCCGTGACGCCCGGACGACTCCCGACGGCGGCCTGGTGCTCCTCGCGGACCAGGACCGCAGCGTCTGGGACAAGGACCAAATTGCGGAAGGGCAATTATTGGTGCGGCAATGCCTGAAGCGGAACCAGCCCGGACCGTACCAATTGCAAGCCGCCATCAACGCGGTCCACAGCGACGCCGCACAGCCCGCAAGCACGGACTGGCGGCAGATCCTGGCATTGTACGGACAGCTCCTGGCCATGGAGCCGACGCCGGTGGTCGCCTTGAACAGGGCCGTTGCCCTCGCGGAGGTGGAGGGACCCGCCTCGGGTCTTGCCGCCGTCGACGTCCTTGAACTGGGCAACTACTATCTTTTCCACGCAGTGCGGGCGGATCTGCTCCGGCGCCTGGGACGCAACAATGAAGCTGTCTCCGCCTACCGGGAAGCGCAGGAGCGCACGGACAACGACGCCGAGCGAGACTTCCTGGCGTCACGCATCCGGGCGCTCACCACCACTGGCCCGGACCTGCAGCACCGACTTCAGACCATCCGCTCGGTCGGTGACGATCCCGTCCACGCCCATATCAAGCAACCTGGCCATCTCGGCCGGATCATTGACCGTCCAGACGTGAACCTGCAGCCCAAGCCGATGCGCCCGCCGCAGGAAACCGGGGGTCACAACGGCCAGGGGTCCGTAGCGGACCGGCACTTGGAGGGCATCGACGTCGTGCAGGATCTTCCGCAGCCAGCGCTCGGGAAGAAACGGTCCCAAGAGGGTGAAGGCGGCGTTGCAGGCGATGCCTGCCGAGGACGCCGTGCGACGGCGGAGCAGGCGCAGGACGGCCCGACGCCGGCGATCTGAGAAGCTCGCGATCAGCACCCGGTCATGGGCGTCGAGTTGTTCAATGACTCCAGCGAGGGGTTTGACGGTATGCCAATCCTTGACATCAATGTTCAGCCGCGCCTCGGGAAATTCCTTCAGGACATCTGCCAAGTGGGGAATTGCTTCGCGGCCACCGATCCAGGCCTTGGCGATCTCGGCGGCACTGAGACTGGAGATGGAGCCATGGGCATCCGTGACACGGTCAAGGGTGTCGTCGTGGAAAAGGAGCACCACGCCGTCGGCAGTGGCGCGGGCATCGGTTTCAAGATGCGTGAAGCCGAGCTCAAGCGCCGCCCTGAATGCCGCGGCCGAGTTCTCAAGGCCATCCGGCGAAAATCCGCGGTGCGCGAACGCAAGCGGAGCGGGTTGTCCGTCCGGGCGGCTGAAGAAAGGCAAATTCGGGCTCACACGGGTAGCGTAACCCGGCTGCGCCTCCCGCGAGCCCGTCAGGATTCCTGCCGGACGATCTCCACGCCGTCGCCGCAGTGCACCAGCGTGCGGCCGCGGCCGCCGTCGAGGTTTACCCAGACCACGCTGTGGTCACTCGACACGGCGTCCACCTGGCCGGGGTTCTCAAACCCCGGCGCACGCTTGACGCTCACGCGGTCTCCGCGGCGCAATTGCTTCCAATGTTCAGCCGGCACTGCGCGGCGAACGGGGCCTCGGGCCACCCCGTCGTCTTTCTCTTGGCCATCATGTCCCCTGTGATCGGCATCGAATACGACAAGAGACTACGAGGAGTAGTTGAACGGCAGTTGGACTGAAGCTGTGTAATGGGTGAGCGGTCCCAACCAACTAGCAATCGTTGTCGTTTAGAGGCCTGAAAACGACATTAACTGCGAGTCGGTTGGGACCGCCGGCTGGGAGGTGGGCCTAGATGATGGCGGCGCGCAGTTGCTTCGCGGCCAGTGCGGGGTCGTCGGCACCGTAGATGGAACCGCCGACGACGGCGACATCCGCTCCGGCGCGCTGGACGGCTCCGATCGTGGACAGGTTCACGCCACCGGCCACGGAGAACGGCACGCGGGCTTCCTCGCCGGCGCTCAGGAGCACATCCAGGTTGTAGCCCGGCTTTGCCTGCTCGTCGAGGCCGGCGTGGAACTCGATGAACTTGGCACCGAGGGCCCGGGCTTCCTTGGCACGGGTTACTTTGTCCGCAACGCCGATCAGGTCAACCACGATGCCCTTGTTGTGGGCCTTCGCGGCCTTGACTGCACCCGCGATGGTGGAGTCGTCTGCGCCGCCAAGCACGGAGACCAAGTCTGCGCCCGCCTTGAAGGCGATGTCGGCTTCAAGTTCACCGGCATCCATGGTCTTGAGGTCGGCAAACACGACCTTGTCCGGGTGGGCATCCTTGATGGCCGTCACCGCGGACAGGCCTTCGCTTTTCACGAGGGGGTGCCGAGCTCGATGATATCCACGTATTCGGCGACCTTGCCGGCGATCTCGAGGGCGGCTTCGGTGGTGAGGACGTCGATAGCGACTTGCAGCTTCATGGAGGGATCTCTTTCTGTCGTTTGTTGTGGTGTTGGTGCGGTGAAAATCAGGGGCTATTCGAGGTTGGCGTGGCGGAGCCAGAGTTCCTCGGCCGGGGTTGCATCGTTGTCCCACAGGGCCTGGAAGACGGCTTCGGCAGCGAGGAAGAGCACCTGCTCGAACAGGCTGCCGGAGTATTGACGCGACAGCGTGGAACCGTGGTCTGTCTTCTGCGCCGCCGGAATGATGACGACGACGTCGGCCAGTTCCGCGAGCGGGGACGCGGCATTCGTGGTGTACACGGCGATCCTGGCGCCGGCTTTGGAGGCAGTCTCGGCGGCGCGCACGACGCCGGAGGTCGTCCCGGAGCCCGAGGCGAGCAAGAGGAGGTCGCCCGAGCGGATGGCCGGTGTGGTGGTGTCCCCCGCGATGTGCACGTCAAAGCCGAGGTGCATCAGCCGCATCGCAGCCATCCGCAGGACGAGGCCGCTGCGGCCGGCTCCTGCAACGAAGATCCGGCCGGTGGCCGAGTTCCCGGCAGTCTGGACTTCCGTGGCCAGGCTGGACAATTGCCGAAGGTCCACTTCAGCTGCCGTTTCCGCGATCTCGCTGCCCACGAGGGCCAGGCTTAGCTCGACATCCGGGCTTGGGTCGACGTCCGATACGGCCTGGACGGCCGCTGCGGTGGTGGTCATGCGTTGCCTCCTGCTCAGGTGAATGCTCCGTTTGAATCAATCCTTCAGGACTGAACGGGTAGGCGTAACGCTGAACAAGGGCGGTATTAGCTACCCGTTTGGGTAGTAGGCGGACGGCGCGAAGCGCTAAAGTGGCGGGATGACCTCAAGCCGATGGACCCTTCTCGAGGCAGTCGCTGAACTGGCCAACGCACCGCTCACGAACATCGCCGAGAGGCTCCGTGAAGCGACGCTTCCGTACGTAGGCAGCAGCGCGCTGGTGATCTTCACCGAAGATTGCACCGGCCGGCCCCAGAAGAAAGCCGGGCAGAGGGCATCATCAGCCGCGTCTCCATTCCCGAGTTGGATCAACTGCGGACCCGGGTCACGGAAGGCGAGGTGTGGCACGGGGAAGCGGCCATCGCCGGCGAGCAACGGCCTGTTCTTGCATTGACGTCCGAGAGCAATGCGCTGCTGACCCTCACTGAGCCGGCCCTGCCCGAAGAACCGTTGGAGCGCGCGTCGACCCTGCGGATGCTTGACTACCTATGGCAGCTCACAGCGCGGCGCATCCAGGAGAAGGTGGCGGACGCGCCGCCGTCGTACCTTTTGGAATCCCGCGCGGCGTCAGCCGAGCGGCTCCGCGTCACGGCCGAACTCGTGGACAGGCATTCGACCACCCTGGAGACACTTTTGGCGGCGTTGCGATCGAGCGCCCTGGACGATGCCACTGCCAGAAAAACCGTCACCGACCTGGCCGCTACCTCGCTGGTCAGTCTCCGGACGCTCAGCGACCGCACCACAGACCTCGTCGAAGAGCCGGTGGCCAAGGCGTTCGAACGGCTGCGGGAAGACCTGCGGCCGCTCATGCACTTCAGCGGGCTCGACATCCAGTTCATCGAGCCACCGGTCAACGGCCGTGCCTTGCCCGGCGAAGTTGCCCACGCCTCCAGGGCGATCGTGCGGGGACTGGTGCTCGCCATCGTGGAGCAGCCCGCAGTCAGGCGCGTGCGGGTGCAGTGGGACTGTGACGGCGTGAACCTCCTCATCAACGTGCGCGACGACGGCCTAGGCGAACTGACGTCGGATTCGCCAACATTGCCCGGCTCAACAACAGGGTGGCAGCGCTGGACGGCCGAATGAACATCGAGGTCATGGCCGGCTGGGGAGCCGACGTGCAGGTGGTCCTGCCACTGGACCCTCCATCAGCCCCGGCGGGCGACATCGGTGGATGGGGCCTGGCCGAGCGAGAAATGGAAGTTCTTCAACTGTTGGCGGCCGGGCAGCGCAACCGGGCCATCTCCGCCAAGCTGCACATCAGCGAAAACACCGTTAAATTCCATGTCAGGAATATTTTCAGGAAACTCGGCGTGGGTTCACGAACAGAGGCCATTGCCTTGGCGCACAGCCACGGACTGCGGGCGCCGAACTAGCGGTGCACGGCGGCCCGGTGCGGGGCCGACTAAACCCGCAGGGAAGCGAGCTTTGCCTCGAGGATCTGGGCCACGCCGTCGTCGTCGAAATGGGGCGCCTGCTGTCCTGCTGCGCTGATCGCCTCCGGATGGCCGCTGGCCATCGCGTAACCGTCGCCGGCCCAGCGCAGCATCTCGACGTCGTTGGGCATGTCACCGAATGCCACCACCTCGGCGGCCTCGATGCCTCGGGATGCCGCATATACGGCGAGTGTGACGGCTTTGTTGATACCGGGCGCCGACATTTCCAGGAGTGCGGTCCGCGGCGCCGAGTGGGTGGTCTCCACGAGATGCGCGACGGCGGGCTGCACCCTTGCGAGGAAATCATCCGGAGTGCCGTTGCGCGTTACGGCAAGGAACTTCACGACGGCGTCGTCCGCGGTCAGCGTTTCGTCCAGCCACGCGGGCGTGAACTCGGCCAGGAGCTCGCTGGTCTCGTTCTCGATGAACCCGGGCTCCAGGTGGAATCCCGTGAGTGTTTCGGCAGCGAACAAGGCGTCGGGCCGGAGCTGCTTGATGATCCGGCGGGCCTCCAGTACAGACGCGATGCTCAAGGCATTGGCCGAAATCAGCTTGTCAGCTTCAAGGTCCCACACCACTGCCCCGTTGGAGCAAATAACGATGCCGCTGTGGCCGATCTGTTCGCGGAGGGGGTAGAGCCAGCGCGGTGGCCGACCCGTCACGAACACCACCTCGATGCCCGCGTCGCGGCAGGCATGGAATGCGCGGATGGTGCGGCTGCTGATCTTGCCGTCATGCCCAAGGATGGTGCCGTCAATGTCACTTGCTACGAGCCGCATTATGTCAGTCTACGTGGGGGCGGCCGCCGTCGACTTAGCCCCTGGAGCTAGCGCCGCTCGAAATGGCCCGTGATGACGGCCCGGGCCAGCGTGTGAGAAGCCAGTGTGCGGACGAGGGCTTCCGTAGAGGCACCGGCGTCGAGCCCCAGTTCATCGACGTCGACCGCGTGCACGGCGACGATGTACCGGTGCGGACCGTGCCCAGGCGGCGGCGCGGCACCCAGGTAACCGGGGAACCCGGCGTCGTTCTTGAGTTGAACCGCTCCGGCCGGCAAGTGCGCACCACCCGGAACGCCGGCACCGGCAGGCAACGAGTTCGTAGTGGCGGGGATGTTGACCACTGCCCAGTGCCAGTAGCCGCCCGCCCTCGGAGCATCGGGGTCGAAGACTGTGACGACGTAACCCTTGGTGCCCTCGGGGGCTCCGCTCCAGCCCAGCTGCGGGGATTCGTCCTTGCCGCCGGTCACGCCGAAGCGCCTGCTGGTCTGGGCCGGGCTGAGAGCGCTGCCGTCCTTCAGCGAGCCGCTGGTGACATCGAACGATGGGACTTGTGGAAGGTCGGCGTAGCTCATGGCTGCCTCTCGACGCTTGCGCCGGCTTCCGGGACGCCCAAGGCGTTGAGTTCGGCACGCGTCGGCGGATTCGCGCCCGGCCGGGAGACCGTGATTGCCGCTGCGCGCGCGGCATGGCTGAGGAGTCCTTCGAGCACTTCGGCGGGCATGGCGTGCAGTTCGTCGCGGTTTTGGGCCCCTGCCAGCCCGTGGTCAACGATCCCGGAGAGCAGTGCGGCCATGAAGGAATCGCCCGCACCCACGGTATCCGCCACCTCTACCTTTGGGGCGTCCACCTGGGCCTCGCCCGCGGCTGTGACACCCCAGGGTCCGTCCGCGCCTCGCGTGACCACCACGACGGCGGGCCCCCGCTGCCGCCCAGGCCCAGCCAGCGCCGGGCCGATTCCAAGACATCGACGCCCGGATAGAGCCACTCAAGGTCCTCGTCGGATGCCTTGACCACGTCGGCAAGCGCCACGAAACGCTCCACCTGGGCCCGCGCAAATTCTCGATCCTTGATGATGCTGGGCCGGCAGTTCGGATCGAAGCTAACAGTCGCATTCGGATGGGCATGCTCGACGGCGGCAAGGACATCCGCTGCGCCCGGCTCCAACATCGTGGCAATCGAGCCGGTATGCAGGAGCGAGGTCCCCTGAAGCATGAACGGCAAGCGCGCGGCGAGGCCGGGAAGCTCCCAGGCGAGGTCGAAGGTGTAGCTTGCAGCGCCGTCGTCGTCGATCAAGGCGGTGGCCACGCTGGTAGGGCTCTCGTCCGGCGGCAGCGGAACCATGACGGAACTGGAGCGCAAGTGGGCTGCGATCGAGTCGCCGTAAGCATCCTTGCCGAAGCGGCCGATGAACTGGACTGCGTGGTCCAGCCTGGCCAGGCCCACGGCAACGTTGAGCGGACTTCCGCCCACGTGGGCATCGATTCCCGAGGAACGCTGGACGACATCAACCAGCGCTTCACCTATGACTGTCAGCATGGGACAACTCTGCCACGCGGATGTGGTGTGCGTCTCTCGATGACAGCCGGTGACTTTGCCGGCAAACCGTCACGCGAGCAGCCGCTGCACCAACTCCCGGCACTTCTTGTACGCAACGGCCCTGGGATCGATCAGGTCGAAATGGTCGCCAGGCACCTTGAGGAACTGGGCCGCGCCCCGGAAGCGGTGGCTGCGGCAACATAAGCCTCGGACTGGCTGCACGGGACATCCTCGTCCGATGCAGCATGGACCGCGAAGACCGGTACGGGGATGGGCAGCGACCTCATGGGGTCCGCATAGATATGCCGTTTGGGGTATCTTACCGAGTCGCCACCCATGAGGTTGTCGACGGCGCCGTTGCTCAGGTTGAGCCGCTCGGCGTCGGCAAGGTTCAGCAGGCCAGACTGGCTCACAACGCCGGTGAGCCGCACTGCCGCACCGTTGTCATGGCGATGGAGCTGGCGGTCGGCGTCCGGGGCGCCGATTTTGGAGAGTTTTTCCCGCCCGGCCGCCCAAACCGCGAGATGGCCGCCTGCGGAGTGTCCCAGTGCCACCACTTTGTTCAGATTAAGTTCATGTTTGCCGGCAATCTCGCCCAAGTGGTCGATCCCATCGAGGACATCTTCGAACGTATGCGGCCAGCCGCCACCGTTTCCGGCCCTCCGGTATTCAAGGTTCCAGGCGGCAATTCCATGTGCAGCGAGATCCCGGGCAATCGGCTCACCGAGCTCGGCGCCGTATTGGGAGCGCCAATAGCCTCCGTGGATCACCACCACCACTCCATCGGGTTTGTTGCGGTGTGGTTGTAGCGAATCGGGTACGAACAGCTCGCCCCATTGGCTGGAGTGCTGGCCGTAGTAGTACTTGTGCCGCTTCATCGTGTCCTCCTTTGTGCCGAGCCTATCGCGGAGGAGCGCCGCGGAGCGGGAACGATGGCCTGAGGATCCACGCGGAGCCTTCCTGTAGCCACTGCCCGAGCGTACCCTCACGGGTGAAGCGCTACCCTCGCTTCACTCCCGCGTTTTTGCGGGAAATGCTTCTTTACCCGGACGTGATTTCAATGATCCGTCGTATCTCCGCGTCGGTTCTTGTGGCTTTGACCTTGAGTGTGCTGGCTGTGGCTGCGCCGGCTTCGGCGGCAAACCCGCCTGGAACTGGAAAGCCTAACCAGTCCTGCCAATCCCTCGAACCGAACACACCCGGCAATGCCGCCAACAGCCCAGGATCGCCATTCAACGAGCCGGGCATCAACAGCATCAACGGCGGAGTGGGTGGACAGAACTACTCCCCCACCTCCCAATACGATGTTGCATGCTTCCAGGTGGCGCACCGGTAGCGCCAGAGGGCCCGGCTCAGCTCCACTGTCGGACCTCCCCCGTAAGCTGGAGGCATGGCTAGCAATTGGGACAGCTTGGATCCTCAGCTGCGCGAATCAGTACAGGCGAACGTGGAGCTTTACGAACGCGTCCGGCCTGCCCTGAAACTTGTCACCCGCGATGTCCTGTTGACCTTGCGGGACATGCTCAAGAACAGCGAGTCCGTGCCCCTCTTCGTCACGGGACGCACCAAGACGGTCGAATCTTTCCGGGAGAAGATTTCCCGCACCGAGGTGCCCCTGGAGGGGGGTCCGCGGGTGCTGAAGTTCCCGGATCCCTTCCGGACCTTGAACGACATGGTGGGGCTGCGCGTCATCACCAAGCTCCCGGCCGAGAACGCCGCAGTTGCGAACTTGATCAAGCGCCAGCGCCAGCTTTTCGATTGCCGCGGAGACCTTGAGAAGGACATCGGCTCCATCGAGTCCGGCACCTACGGATATTCCAGCCGCCACCTCATCCTCCGCACCATCCAAAACGAGTCCGTGAAGGCCTACCAACAGGTCTTCAATCCGGACATTCCGCCCAATGGCAGCTACTTCTTCGAATGCCAGATACGTACGGTTTTTGCGCATGCCTGGAGCGAGATCGAACACGACATCCGCTTCAAGGCCGAGGATCCGCGCGCTTGGACACCGCATTTCGACCGCCAGTTCACTGCTACAGCCGCAATGCTGGAAACCGTGGAAAGCGCCTTCGCCGACCTCCACGAACGCTACGAGGAAGTCCGCGGCTACTGGGATCTCGACGGCGAAGGCTCCATGCCCCTCACGCCCAACCGGGTGCGTGACGTCTGGCGGACGCTGCTTCCCCACGTTGACCGTAAAGTTGATGACGACTGGGGTTGGGCTGCGGAGCTTCTCGCGGCCCACGGACTGAACAAGACCGTGGAACTCGCCGGTCTCCTCAGCGCCAACCGGATCACCGAGGTCCGCAAAGCCCTGGATCACCGTTACTCCCCTGGACCGGACCGCCTCCTGGATGACCTCCTGCTCTGGCAGTACGGCACTGAACACATCGACCTCACCGCCGAGGCGCCCGACGTCGTCCCCACCCCGGCGGGACAGCCTCCAGCGGCGTCTCAAGCAGATTGAGCGGTACCGCCTGACCAACAGCTAAGGACCAATGACACCCGAGCAGCTCCAGTCCCTCCGTTTCACACTGCGCTCTCCCCGCAGGCTCAAGACGGAAGCATTGGCCGGGTTGGTGGTGGCGCTTGCGCTCATTCCGGAGGCCATTGCGTTCTCCGTGATCGCCGGCGTGGATCCGCGCATCGGCCTCTTCGCGTCCTTCACGATGGGGGTCACCACGGCGATCGTGGGTGGCCGGCCGGCTATGATCTCGGCAGCCACCGGCGCCGTCGCCCTCGTGATCGCCCCCGTCATGAAGGATCACGGGCTGAACTACCTGATTGCCACGGTCATCCTGGCCGGGTCTTCCAAATCGTCCTGGCGGTCCTGGGGGTCACGCGGCTCATGCGCTTCATTCCGCGCTCGGTGATGATCGGATTCGTGAATGCCTTGGCCATTCTGGTGTTCATGGCGCAGCTGCCTGAACTCATCGGCGTCCCCTGGATGGTGTACCCGATTGTGGCCGTCGGGCTGCTGATAGTGTTCGGCCTGCCCAAAATAACGACAGCGGTGCCCGCGCCTTTGGTGGCCGTCGTCGCCCTCACGATCGTCACGACGCTGGCCGGCGTCCGCGTCCCCACGGTGCACGACAAGGGCGAACTTCCCAATAGCCTTCCCGGTTTCTTTCTGCCCAACGTGCCTTTGACCTGGGAAACCTTCCAGACCATTGCCCCGTTCGCTTTGTCCATGGCGCTGGTTGGCCTCCTGGAGTCCCTCTTGACGGCCAAGCTCGTGGATGACATCACGGATACCCGCTCCAACAAGGCCCGGGTGTCCTGGGGCCAAGGCATCGCCAACATCGTCACCGGATTCCTGGGTGGCTTGGGCGGCTGCGCCGTGATTGGGCAGACCATGATCAACGTGAAGGGTTCGGGCGCCCGCAGCCGGCTCTCGACCTTCCTGGCCGGAGGGTTCCTGCTGGTCCTCGTGGTGGCGCTCGGGGACGTGGTGGGCATGATTCCCATGGCCGCTTTGGTGGCTGTGATGATCTTCGTTTCCCTCATCACCTTTGACTGGCATTCGATCCGGCCGGCGACCCTCAAGCGACTCCCGAAGTCCGAGACCGGCGTCATGCTCGTGACGGTGGCCGTGGTGGTGGCGACGCACAACCTGGCTATCGGGGTGGGAGCCGGTGTCCTCACGGCCATGGTGCTGTTTGCCCGCCGAGTGGCCCATTTCGCCACTGTCGAGCGGAGTGAACTCGAGCTCAACGGCCGGACCGTGGCGAGCTACACGGTGGATGGCGAGTTGTTCTTCGCTTCCTCCAACGATCTCTACACGCAGTTCGACTATGCGAAGGATTCCTCGGAGGGAATCGACCACGTGGTCATCGATCTTCACGCCTCGCACATCTGGGACGCTTCCACCGTTGCCGTATTGGATTCCGTGACCGAGAAATACCGCAGGCACGGCCGCGAGGTGGAGCTGGTTGGCCTCAACGCGGCGAGCGTCCGGATGCGCGAACGGCTTGCAGGCAAGCTCAACGCAGGCTAACGTCCCCGGCACACCCAACGATCGCGCCCCCAACTGATCCCCACCGCCACCCTAGCCTCGCAAGCTCGGCCAGGGAACCCTGGCGGCGTGGCCCCACGCATTTGTTGTCGTTATGAGCCCTCAAAACGACAACAAATGCGAGTCAGTTGGGCTGGGAAACGACGGTCATCTGACATATTGGCCCGATCCGGGTCACGGATTGGGCGCACGTTCAACCACAGTGCCACGATAGAACGATGCTTGAGGCAACAACCAACCCCGCAGAAGCCCCGTCCTGAATCCGGCACTGGCCGCGGAAGCCAAAATCGCCAGGATCGCGGTCACGGTCTTTCCCGTCCTCGTGGTCCTCGCCGGAGTGGCCGGTTTCCTGCTTCCCGACGCCTTCAAACCACTGGCACCAAGCGTTCCGTTCTTGCTGGGCATCATCATGTTCTGCATGGGCCTGACCCTTACCCCTCCGGACTTCGCATCGGTGGCGAAGCGCCCTTGGGCTGTGGTTCTGGGCATCGTGGCCCACTACGTCATCATGCCGGGCGCTGGTTGGCTGATCGCCGTCGCGCTCAACCTGGAACCCCAGCTGGCAGTGGGCTTGATCCTGGTGGGCTGCGCGCCGTCGGCACGGCCTCCAACGTGATGGCTTTCCTGGCGAAGGGTGACGTTGCGCTGTCGGTGGCCGTCGCCTCCGTTTCCACCCTCATTGCCCGATCGTGACCCCTTTGTTGGTGTTTTTCCTCGCGGGTTCCTTCCTGAACATCGATGCCGGCTCCATGGTCCTGGACATCGTCAAGACGGTCCTCCTCCCGGTCATCGGGGGCTCGCGGCCCGCCTCTTCCTCAAGAAGCTCGTGCGCAAGGTGCTGCCGGCACTTCCCTGGGCATCCGCCGTCGTGATCTCATTGATCGTCGCCGTGGTGGTGGCGGGTAGCGCCGGCAAGATCGTTGCCGCGGGCGGCATCGTCTTCCTCGCGGTGGTTCTCCACAATGGCTTCGGCCTCGGCCTGGGCTACCTGGCGGGCAAGCTGGGGCGCCTCGATGACAAGGCGCGGCGGGCCCTCGCGTTCGAGGTGGGCATGCAGAATTCCGGTCTTGCCGCCACTCTTGCGACCGCGCACTTCACGCCCCTGGCAGCGTTGCCGTCGGCCGTATTCTCCCTGTGGCACAACGTTTCCGGTGCCATCGTCGCGGCCTGGCTGGCCCGGAAGCCGCTCAAGGAGGGCTGACAGCTACGGCGTCTTGAACTCCCAAGGCGCCGCCTTGGTGGTTCCCGCGCCGATGGTGCGTCCTGCGAGCCGGTCAAGGAGCAGTGTGATGGCTCCTTCGAGCGCTTCCGGTTCCGGAGTCCCGCCCGCGGATCCGGGGGCCAGGACATCGAACCCGGCAGGCTGCATCGTGTCCGAAATGATGACCTGGGCTACTCCGCGCCTGGCCAACTCCCCCACCGTGAGGTCAAGAAGGGTGCCGGGCGGGAGAGCCCCGATGATGGCGCCGTCGGCACCGCCGGAGAGCATGAACCGCCGCCACCCTTCGCCGATGAGGATTACGGGCAAGTAGCCGTGCTGAGGCAAAATGCGTGCGGCGGCCGTTGCCAAGGCCCGGTCCCACGGCCATTCCAGGTCGCCGATGGCAATCGCCACGAGGTCGGTCTTGCCGCGGCGCATTCCGCGGGCCGCTTGATTTGGTACGTAACCCAGTTCTTTGGCCGCGGCCTGGACACGCTCTTGTGTTGCTTCGCTGATGCGGGTGGTGCCACCGAGGCGCCCGGACAAGACGTAGGACACGGTGGTGAGGGAAACGCCGGCGCTCTTGGCGACGTCCCGGATGGTCGGCTTCGCTCCAAGTCCCATGGCCTAGCGCTTTCCTTTCTTCCGGGAGCCCTTGCCCCGGCCCTTGTCCGGGTTCGGGCATAGCGCTGAGCGACTGCCGGCTTTTTGGCGCCGGTGCCGCGGCGGTCCGGCTTGGGTGCCTTCTTGGGCTTCTCCTGCTGCGCCGAAGGCTGCCTCGAGCTCTGGGCGGTTCGCCCCCGGACGATGCCAATGAATTCCTCGATGACCTCGCTCGAGGAGTCGCTCGGCCAGGCCAGGGCGATCTGCGTCCCTTCGGCCCCGGTCAGGCGCCGCGCTACCGTGTCCTTGACGTTGAAATGCCGGGCCACGGACATCGGTAGGATCACGAGACCGGCGCCCGAGGCCACCACCTGCATGGCCATCTCCGGCCCGCCCATCGCGGCGACATCCAGGAAGTTCTCCTCCGCGAGGTCCTCCAACGCCACCTCTTCGAACACCGAGATTTCGTGGCCCTTCGGGGCCACCACCACAGGCTGCTCTTCGTAGAGCGGGATGACGTGGAGTCCATCGCGATCCACCGGCAGGCGGACAAAGCTGAGCTCCGCGGAACCGTCGCGCAGGACCTCCAGCTGCGCGCCGTCGTCGGACATGAACGAGTGCAGCGGAACGTCGGGCATGCGCTCTTCCCAGCGCCGGATCCATTTCCCGGGGGTCACGCCGGCGACGTAGGCGAAAGTCAGCCCCTGGGGCCGCTTGTTTCGGCGTCGGAGGCGTCGGGGACGCCGACGGCGGGCAGGGATTCTTGATCGGATGGCACCAGTTCACAGTACCGCGCGGGCGGTAGCCAACGCAGCGCCGGCCCAAGCTACGCCGCGTACACCTGGACCGCCGTGGCCTTCACCACGAAGAAGACGCGCGAGCCAGGCTCCAGTCCCAGCTCGGCGGACGCAGAGGGCGTGATGTCCGCTGCCAGATCGCCGGCCCGGACCCTGATATGGTCCCCATGCGGTTCAAGATCAGTGATTGCAACCGGGAACGAGTTGCGCGGGCTGCCGTGGGCGGCGTCCAGGAAGATGGAAACGGCCGACGGCGGGAAAGCGGCGACGCCGGGCTCGCCCGGTTCCGCTTCGTCATCGAGGTGTCCCGCGACATGAAGATCGGGAAGCTCCGCGGTGGCGAGCGTCCTGAGTCCGTCCTCCGTGACGGTGCCGGACATGAGGTTCACTCCGGCCAGACCAGCGGCGAACTGGCTTCGTGGACGCCGGAAGACCTCGCGGGTGGCGCCTTCTTCCACAATCCTGCCCTTGTCCATGACGATTACGCGGTCCGCGAGCATGAGCGCATCCAGGACGTCGTGGGTAATGATCAGGGCCCGACGCCCGGACAGGACGCGTTTCAGGAGCCGGCGCAAGTGCGGAGCGGCGTGGATGTCCAGGGCGGACATGGGTTCGTCAAGGAGCAGCAATTCGGGACTGGCCGCCAACGCGCGGGCCACCGCAACACGCTGGGCTTGTCCCCCGGACAGCTGCCCGGGCTTCCTCCCGGCGAACTCCATGACGTCGACTTCGGCAAGCCAGTACCGCGCGGTTTCGCGTGATTCCGCCCGGGAAGCGCCTGCACTGCGCGGGCCGAAAGCCACGTTGTCGAGGACGCTCAGGTGCGGGAAAAGCAACGGTTCCTGGGCCAACAGCGCCGTACCGCGAAGGTGTGGAGGGGTCCATACCCGGCTGCCGCCGTCGAGGTCGAAAAGAACCTGGTCCCCTAGGCGGGCAGAGCCGGCATCCGGCCGCACGAGTCCCGCCGCGACGGACAGAAGCGTCGACTTTCCGGCCCCGTTGGGCCGAGGATCGCCACGGTTTCCGCTTGCCCGACGCTCAATGACACGTCGAGGTTTCGGGCCCGAACGGTGGCGTCGATGTGGAAGCTCACGCGGCGGCCTCCGCGGGAATGTCTGCGCGGTGGGGACGCCGGTAAGACAGTCCGACGACGATCACCGCCACGGCGACAAGCACGAGTGAAAGGGCGACGGCGGCGTCCGCGTCGGTCTCGCGCTGCAGGTAGATTTCGAGAGGCAATGTCCGAGTGACACCTTGCAGGCTCCCCGCGAAAGTCAGCGTGGCCCCGAACTCGCCCAGGCTGCGGGCAAAGGACAATACCGCCCCCGACGCAAGACCGGGAAGGACCATGGGTACGGTCACGCGGCGCAGGATGGTGGTGGGGCGGGCGCCGAGCGTCGCGGCAACGGCTTCGTATCGGTTGCCGGCCGTCCGCAAGGCACCCTCGAGGCTCACCACCAGGAACGGCAAGGCGACGAACGTCTGGGCCAGGACCACCGCCGTCGTCGAAAAGGCGATCTGGATGCCCGCGAGCTCAAGGCTCTTGCCCAAGAGACCCTGCCGCCCGAACGTGTAGAGCAGCGCGATGCCGCCCACTACCGGCGGCAACACCAGGGGCAGGAGGACGAAGGCACGGAGGAGCCGCTGCCCGCGGAAGGGCCGGCGGGCAAGGACAAGGGCCAAGGGGATTCCGAAAACGACGCAGAGCGCGGTGCTCGCTGCTGAAGTGCGGAGGCTGAGGCCCAACGCCGTGAGCGAGGAATCGGAGGTCACCAGCGGGATGAATTGCGCCCAATTGACCTTTGCGACCATGGCGGCCAGCGGCAACAGGACGAACAAGCCGCCCACTACCGCAAGGCCATACACCCACCGTGGAATCCCGCTGAAGTTCATCTGCGCCTACGGTACGCCGGGGCTTGCGTCACCAGGACTTTCCGGGCGCCCCGGCGACTCGTATGTGCGGCATGGATTCATCCTAGAACAGCGGCTGTGCCACTTCGCTGCGGGGGCGGATACCCTTGAACCATGACCTCTGCAAACTCCCAGTCCATGAAGCCGGCCACCGTTGCCAAGAAACTTGGCATCTACCTGCCTGCAACACCCCAGGAGTTCCAGGATTCGGAAATCACCCGCGCCGATTTCGCCGAGCTCCAGGCCAACGCCCCGGAGTGGCTCGCCGAGCTCCGCCGGACGGGTCCGCACCCGCGTCCCGTGGTGGCACAGAAGCTGAATGTCTCCATCAGCGGCCTCGCCCGCGGCGGAATCACCGAGCCCTAACGACGGCGGAAATCACCGAACTGCTGGCAGCTCCCCCGCAGTGGCTCGTCGTCGAGCGCGCCACGCACGCAGCCGTGCGCTCCGAGGCAAAGCGCATCAAGGAAGAAGCTGCCAAAAAAGAAGCCACGAAGGACGCCAAGACGAACGCCGCTGCCAAGCGGGACGCGCCCAAGGCATCCAAGCGGGACCACGCTTAAGCTCCAGCCGGACTTCAGCAGCAAGGCAGGGCACCCGGGCCAGGGTGCCCTGCCTTGCTGCCCTTAAGCCCGATTCGGGCTCTCGCCTCCGGGCCTTCCTCGGCGCATACTGATTTCAAAGGGGTGCGCATTCGCGTGGAGGTGGTCCGATTGCCCGCCACAACTGGAATCCAGCTGACGGTCTGGGAGATCGGGCTGTGGGCGGTCTTGCTCACGTGCGCGGTGTCCTTCACCGTCAACACCGTCCGGAAAGCGGTCATCCACGCAGCCCCCGACGGCGGCCGCCTCGCCTTGCAGGCGCCCCTCGGCCAACGCGATCGGGAACCCGTCAAAGAGCCGGACGCCACCTTCTGGAACATCTTCGCCGGACTCGTGGTGATTGTCCCCGCAGTCGTCATCCCCGCGTTGGCTCGCCCGCCGTCGGGCTCTTGATGCTCTTCCTCGCCATGGGTGCCGCTGCCACCGCCTTTGCTGTCGGCCGGAAACTGGAGCAGAAGCGTCAAAATCGGAGCGGTTTCACGGAGGCGGCAGCCCGTCACGACGCTCTCTTGGCCCGCTGGCAACGGTATGAGCTGGATCCCGCCAAGGGCATCGACTTCCCCGGCATGAGCGATGTCAACGTTCCGCAAACCGCCGCGTTGGTCCGTGCGCTGCAGGAAGCCCAACGCTGCCGTCTCACCGCGGGGACGGACTATGCCCGCGCCGTCGAGCGGTTGGATGTGGCGATGGCCGAAGCCGAAGCGGCGGCGGGCGTTTCTGCGCCGTAGTTAGCTGATCACGCCCGCCTCGCACGAGGCGCGCAGCAGTTGCTGCATGCGCCGGATGTCCGGAACGTCCTCCAGCCGAGTGACCAAATCGACGAGTTCGACGGCGTCATCCGGTGCGAGGCGCGCACCGGCCAGGGACATGAACTTCCCTATGGTTTCCTCGTCGCTGAGCCTGTTGGTGGACGCTCCGCGTGCCCGGACAGCCTGGAGCGAGTAGTCGCCGTCGGCGGTGCTGACGGTGAGGTATGGTTCGGCGGATCCGCCCTGCTGGGCCGGATCCAGTTCCATCGAAATTCGTCCCATCAGCGCGCTGACGCGGGGATCTGTCCTGCCTTGTTCAGTGATGTCGGCCAGCCCGACGCCGCCGCGGAGCAGGGCCGTGGCCACGGCAAAGTGCATGCTGAGCTGCGCCGATACCAGGGAGGACACATCCGCCTTGCCGCACATGTCCATGATCAGGGAGCTGGTCCGGACCGTTACAGCGCGAATGTCAGCTGGGCTGAAGCCGTGGTCCCGTTGGAGTTCCAGGGCGGCGTCAACGGCGGAATGCGTACTGCGGCAGCTGGCGTACGGCTTGATGGAAGCCTTATCGATCTGCCACTCCTTGCCCAGGGTGGCATGAATTGCCGACTCGTCCGTGGACACGCCCGAGCTTCCGCCGTAGATCTTCAGGAAGCTGCCCCAGGGCGCGGAGAAGAGGTCCGCGGGACCGGTGAAGCCACCGCGAGCCAACAGGGCGCTGTTAAGTCCGGCCTCGGCGGCCCGGCCACGTGCATGCGCTTGGACATGGCACCATCTCCGATGAACGCCCAGGTTCCCCCGTGAAGGAACCGGCCAGCCCGATGGCTGATGCCATCTGTCCGGAATCGAGTCCGAGGATGACCCCGCGGCAACGGCAGCACCGAAAGTACCGCAAACGCCGGTGGAGTGCCATCCAAGGTTGTTCACGGCGTCGTACCCGCCCAAAGCGTCCTGGACCCGGCGGGCGAGCTCATACCCGGCCACCACCGCGCGCATGAGTTGCGCACCCGGCACTGGCTCATCACGCATGGCGGCCGCGGCGAGGGCTGCAGGGAGGACAACGGCCCGGAATGATCGCAGCCGCCGGAATCGTCGAGCTCAAAGGCGTGGCTCGAGACGCCATTGATGAAGGCGGCGGCGAGGGGCGGGGCCACAGCGGGAGTTCCCCAGAGCGGCACAGCCCTCGGTCCATCGGCGCGCCCGGGCGAGCCGCCGCCTGCCTGGCCCTCGTCCGCCAGGCCATACCCGGCCAAGAGCACTGAACGACTGATGGCGACTTCCCGGGAAGCAGCCCCGCGATTCCAGCGCCGAGCGTATCCAGGATGTGGAGCCTCGCCCGATGCTTCACGCTGTCCGGGATGTCCTTGAAGCTGAGCGAGGTGATGAAGTCTGAAAAGATCTCCGATGCGCTCCGGGAAGGGTTCATTTGCCTTTGCCTGACGTGGTGATGGTGTGGAAGATTTCCGCGGGATGGCTGGCTGCATTCGGTTCGGCGTGTTCGCGCCACCATGCCGCGACCTCGCCGCCGGTGGCAACCCAGACGTCCTCGTGGCGGTTCACATGGTCCATGAACTCGCGCAGCATCCCGATCCGGCCCGGGTCGCGATGATCTCCGGGTGGACCGTGAGAACAAAGCAAAGGCCCTCGGCACGGTAGGCCTCGAATTCGATGATCCAATTACGCAGTACCTCCCGGGTGGAGGCGATGCGCGGGCTGCCCTTGGGAATCGGAGGGTCAAGGTTGAAGACGAAATAGGGGAAATCGTCCAGTTCGTGGTGCCTGGGGATCTCCACCAGTCGATGCGCGTCCCTTGCGTGAAAGTGCGGAATGTCGTCGCCATGCCACGAGGAGGACCAGCTGAACCCTTGGTCTGCCAGTGCCGCGGGCAGGCCGTGGGCATATGATCCTCGGCCAACCCGGAAACCTTCCGGGCGGAAACCGAGTCGGTCATGGAAAGCCTCCTGTGCCCTGAGGATCGATTCAAGCTGCCCGGCGAGGTCCAGGCTGCCGAAATCCTCCAGGGCCCAGCCCATGTTGGCGAGTTCGTGGCCTGCCGCCACCACCGCCTCGAGCTGCCTCGGATAGGCCTCCAGGTTGCGTCCGGGGATGAACCAGCTGGCCCGCGTGCCGCTGCGCTTGAGTTCCGCGAGCAAGCGGTCGACGCCGCGCGTCGCGCCATATTGCCCCACGGAAAGGCTTTTGGCGCGGTCGACGGCGTCCGGGGCAGCGGAGAGGATGGACAGTTCGGCCTCGAACGCCACGGTGAGGACGAAGGCGGTCGTCTTGCCGTCCGGCCAGCAGGTAGAGCCGGGCGACTGTTGCTCCGGCGTCGGGGATTGTTGTTCCGGCGTCGTCATCATGCGTTCTCCTGCGGATCGTGTGCTTGCCGCGAGTGCCACCAGCGGCTCACGTCACGGCAAGTGGCGAACCAAACGTCGTCTTGGGCGCCCATGTGTTCCATCCAGCGGTCCAGCAGTACGGCACGGCCCGGGCGGCCCACCACCTTGGGGTGGAAGATCGTCGAGAGGCATAGACCTTCGGAACGGTAGCCGTCGAATTCGCGTGTCCAGTTGTCCAACGTCAGTTCGTAGCTGGCTATCCGGTCGCCGCCCGAGGGCCAGTCCGGGTTGGTGGTGTACGCAAGTGACGAGTAGTCGTCCATTTCGGAGCGGGCCGGAATCTCCACGAGTCGTCCGCCGGGATGGAAGTACGGCCGGTCGTCGCCGCGCATGGAGCTGGAGTATTCGAATCCGAGTTCCTCCAGGAGGGCCGGCGTTTCGGGGCGCCAGTCCCCGACGGAGTCCGGAAACCGATGGCCGTGGTCCCCAGGACGTTGTGGAAGATCCGCTGGCTGGTTTCGATGACCTCGCGCTGCTGCTCAGCACTGAGGTCCCAGTATTTCTCGTGCCGGTAGCCATGGTGCGCCACCTCATGTCCCTGCTCCACAATCCGGCGGCATTGTTCCGGCCAGGTCTCCACCACCCATGCAGGGGTGAAGAACGTTGCCGGGAAGGAGTGCCGCTCAAGGAGCCCAAGGATGCGGTCCAAGGCGCGCCAGGGACCGTAAGCACCTTGGGTGAAATACTCGGGACGGTCCCAAATGGTGCCCTTGAGCATGGCGTCCCCGTGGGACCGTCCAGATCGAAAGCGAGGGCGACGGCGGCCCGCTTGCTTGCGGCCACACCGCCGCTCCCGCTTGGTTGTTCGACGGGATCAAGACTTGACGCCGTTGACTTCCGGGGTCATCGAACCGTAGCCGAGGCCCATTTGTCCAGGATCTTCTGGTAGTCGCGCTGGCCTTGACCTTGTTGAGCGCGTCCTGGATGGCGTTCACGAGTTGCGTGTTGCCCTTCTTGGCGAGGATTCCGAACGGCTTGGCCGGAAGGGAATCAAGCACGGCCTTGTACTTCCCGGGCTCGGTCTTGTCGAAGTAGGCGAGGTTCTCGGCGCCCTGGACTGCCAGGTCCACGCGTCCCTGATCGATCTGCAAGCGCGCGGCCGCGCCGGAGTCCGTGGGAGGATGCTGATCTCCGGCAGGCCCTTGTCCGTGCAGAGGGTCTTGCTCAGGGCCTTGACCTGCTCGAAGTAATCCGTCTTTCCGCTCACAGCCAGTTTCTTGCCACAGGCGTCCTGCTGCTTGGTGAACTCGCCTGCCCGGCTTCCCGAGGTGTACAGCCGGCCCTGGACTTGAAGTAGTCCACGAAGTCCGCGGTCTTCTGACGCTCCATGGTGTCCGAGATGCCGGACATGACCACATCGACGCGGCCGGTCTGGGCCGAGTTGATCAGCTGGTCGAACGGCGATTCCACTACCTCGACCTTCACGCCGAGGGCTTCGCCGAGCTTCTGCTGGAGCTCGATGTCCAGGCCTGCCAGGTTCTTGTCATTGTCCCGGAACTCCATCGGGGGAAATCGGGAGAGAGCCCGATGCGCAGCTTTCCGGCATCCTTGATCTCCTGTGGAAGACCGGCAGGGGCGGAGGCGGAAGGGCGGCGGCCGGTCCGCCCACGCAGGCGGTCAGGCCGAGGGTTGCGGCGGCGGCCACCGCGGCGAGGCGGACAGCAGTCTTGAGGTGCTTCATGTTGGCTCCGTTTGTTGTGAGGGAGGGGTGGGATGTGATGGGAGGGGTTTAGAGGACGCGTGAGAGGAAAGCCTGCGTGCGTTCGTGCTGGGGGTTTCCAATGACTTCCGAGGGCGGGCCCATCTCGACGATCTGTCCGTTGTGCATGAAGGCCACACGGTCCGCGACTTCCTTGGCGAAGCCGATTTCGTGGGTAACCACGATCATGGTGAGTCCCGAGAAAGCGAGGTCCTTCATGACGTCGAGGACTTCGCCCACAAGCTCAGGGTCCAGTGCCGAGGTCGGCTCATCGAAAAGGATCAGTTCCGGTCGCATGGCAAGCGCCCGGGCGATTGCCACGCGCTGCTGCTGGCCTCCGGAGAGCTGCCGGGGTAGGAGTCCTCGCGTCCTGCGAGCCCGACGCGCGCCAGCAATTCCGAAGCGAATTTGCGGGCTTCGGCCGGTTTCTCCTTCTTGACCAGGACCGGGCCTTCGATGATGTTTTCCAGGACGGTCATGTGGGGAAACAGGTTGAACCTCTGGAAGACCATGCCGATGGACTGCCTCTGCCGGGCAGCCTGCTTGTCCGAAAGCTCGAACAGGCGGTTCCCGTCCTGGCGGTAGCCCACTACGCGGTCGCCAACCCAGATTCGGCCGTTGGAAAGCGTCTCAAGGTGGTTGATGCAGCGCAGGAAGGTGCTCTTGCCGGATCCTGAGGCGCCCAGCAGGCAGACCACTTCGCCGGACCTGACCTCTAGGTTGATCCCTTTCAGGACCTGGTTGAGGCCGAAGCTCTTGTGGACGTTTTCGGCCCGGACGAGGACGTCGCTCATCGGATGGCCTTTCTGTTGGTGCCGAAGAATTTCTTCAGGTGCTGGAGCGGTGTCAGGGGAAGCTGTTTGCTGGAAGAACCCTTGGCGAAGAAGCGTTCGAGGTAGAACTGGCCGATGCTCAGGAGCGACACGGCTCCCAAGTACCAGATGGCACAGACGATCAGCAGTTCCATGATTCGGTTGTTCACGTAGTAGATGTGCTGGGCTTCGGAGAGGATTTCGCTCACGCCGATGGCCGAGGCAAGCGAGGTGGTCTTGAGCATGCCGATCACCTCGTTGCCCAACGGCGGAATGATGACCCGCATGGCCTGCGGGAGCACGATTTTCCGCATCGCCTGCAGCCTGGTCATGCCGATTGCCTGGGCGGCCTCGGTCTGCCCCTCATCGACGGACAGGATGCCGCCGCGGACCACCTCGGAGGTGTAGGCGCCCTGGTTGAGGCCAAGGCCGATCGATGCTGCCACAAACGGAGTCAGGAGGTCGATCATGCGCCCCTGGAACACCCCCGGGATCCCGATGTACGGGAAGATCAGGGCCAAGTTGAACCACATGAGTAGTTGCAGGTACACCGGGGTTCCGCGGAAAACCCAGATGTACAACCAGGCCACACCAGACACCACGGGATTTTTGGACAGCCTCATGATGGCCGTGACAACGCCCAAGGCAACGCCAATCACCATGGCGACGACCGTCAGAATGATCGCAACGCCGATCCCTTGGATGAGCACCGGGACGGTCAGGTATTCCTGGACGGTGGCCAGTCGATCTGTGCGCGGGAAAAGGAGATTCCAACCAGACCAACAGAAACACCACCACGGCCGCGCCGGCCCAGCGGCCTAGATGTCGGCGCGGGACAATCTTCAGCTCCGGCGCGTCGCTCGCGACGCGCGGCTCGATTTGAGTATTCATAGCTGTTCCTGGTTGTTCCTAGGTAGGGGTTCGATGGGGGCAGAGAGGATGGTCACGGCACGGACCAACTCCCTAGGCTTGGTCTCGTGGTGTGACCCGCAGGCCCTGATAGTCGCCGGTCCAGCTCTTCACCTGGTCAAGGTGTGCCCGTAGGCGGGCGAGCTGTTCCGCAACGCGATGCGGTGCGGTTCCACCGAACCCGGAATGTGCCTCGAGTGCTGCTTCGATGGTGAGGACCGATTTCACCTCGGGTGTGAGGCGCGGGTCCACGGAGGCGAGCTGTTCGGTGCTCAGATCCCCGTAGTCCAGTCCGTTCGTTTCGCAGAAACGGACCAGGGCTCCCGAGATCTCGTGCGCCTCGCTGAACGGGATGTCCTGCTTGGCGAGCCAGTCGGCGACTTCGGTGGCAAGGGTGAAGCCCGCCGTCGCCTGCTTTGTGGTGGCCTCGACATTGACGGTGAAGGTGCGCACCAGCCCGCTGAGGGCCGGAAGCGCCACCTCCAGGGTGTCCACAGCGTCGAAGACTGCGTTCTTGTCCTCCGCGAGGTCCCGGTTGTAGGCCAGGGGAAGCGACTTGACGGTGGCCATGAGGCCCATGAGGTCGCCAAGGACCCGGCCCGACTTTCCACGGGCGATTTCCGCGATGTCCGGGTTCTTCTTCTGCGGCATGATCGAGCTGCCCGTGCAGTAGGCGTCATCCATGCGGATCCAGCCGAACTGCTGGGATGCCCAGGAGATGATTTCTTCGCACAGCCGGGAGATGTCGATCAAGGTCAGCGAGCAGACGAACAGGAATTCGATTGCCGCATCGCGGCTTCCGACGGCGTCAATCGAATTCTCGGCGCTCGTCTCGTACCCCTGCTCCCGGGCGGCAAGCTCGGGGTGGAGCGCGAAAGTGGAACCGGCAAGGCTGCTGCGCCGAGCGGAGACACGGCTGAGCGGCGGTCCCAATCCTGGAATCGGTGCAAGTCCCGCAGCAACGGCTGGGCATGGGCCAGAAGCTGGTGGGCGAAGACCACAGGTTGGGCTGACTGGAGGTGGGTGAATCCCGGCACCGGGGTTCGAAGGTGCTGCTCGGCCTGCCCGGCCAGTGCCTCGGCCAGCTCCAACACGAGGGCACTGACCCCGCGGACCTTGTCCCGCATGTACAGGCGGAGGTCATTGGCTGCTTGGTCATTGCGGGACCGGCCTGCTCTGATCTTGCCGCCAACGGGTCCATGCGCTCGATCAGAAGGCGCTCCAGGAAAGTGTGGACATCTTCGTCCTCCTGCTGCGGAACTGCCTTTCCCTGCGCAACATCATGCGCCAACTCGTTGATCGTGGAGAGGAAGCCGGGCAGCTCGTCGTCGTTGATGAGTCCCGCCCGGTTCAACTCCCGGACGTGGGCCCGTGAACCATGGAGGTCATAAGGGGCCAAGGCAAAGTAGCGAGGGTCCGAGCGGGAAAAGCGGGACAGCTCCGGACTCGACGTGCCGGCGAACCTGCCGCCCACAGCTTGGTCTGTCCTGTCATGAGTGAAACTCCTAGATCTATCGGCGTCTTGCCACTGGTGGGGTGCATCTGGTGAGATACGTCACCTTGGATGCAACTAAAGTATTTCCTTAGTAAACCAGTGAGGTCAATGAAATTTGAGATATTTCTGAGATTGAAACATGCAATTTACAGAGAATGTTCACGCTTGAAACATGCGTCATCACCATCTGAGACACCGGTATCATTCTTACCGGAGAGACCGGTGTCTCTTCTGACGAACCGTACAGGACACCGGTATCTTCATCAATAGTTTTTTGGTTTGCTACATCGACGTCGGCGCGTTGCGGCAGGGTCCAAGGCAACTGCGGCGCCCGGAAGGCGCGGTTGGAGGGCGCGCTCTACGGGCGCGCTCTACGGCGCGAGCGGCCGGCCAGAGCGTCGGCTATCCGCTGCTGTCAGTACGCGGAGATTACGGCGTAGCGAGGCTGAGGTGTCCCACTGACTCGCGTTCCACGAACTCGGTGGGAAGAAGGTGATCCGTTGATTCAGGCCCGCCCCGGCAATTCTCGCGAGCAGGATCTCCGCGGCACGGACACCCAATTCATATGACGGGACGTGCACGGCAGAGACAGGAGGCGCACTGACGGTCATCCAGTCGGTGTCATCCAGGCAAACCAGGGACACATCGTCCGGAACCCGGAGCCCGAGCGCCTTGATGGCCTGAAAGGCAGGGAGTGCCAGGCGGCTGTAGGACATAATCAGGGCACTGGGGCGGCCAGGAGAGCCTAGCAACTCGGTCACAGCGGCATGCGTGAGCTCGGGCTCATGACTCCCGAAATGAGCTGGTACTCCAGGCCGGTCTCTGCGGACTCGTCCTTGATGGCACGTACGCGGTCTGCGATGGTCGAAATGGGCAACGGGTGCCCTGCTTCCAGTTCTTCCGGCGTCTTGGTGGTCGCCGAGACGAAAGCAATCCTTCGGTGACCATGTTCCGCCAGGTGACCTAGAACCTTACGGGCGTCAGCGTATGAATCCGTCCCCACCCGGTCCGCAACGACGTCGTCCGGTCTGCGGTCGAACAAGACCAAGGGCCTTTCCATCCTGACGACGTCAAGCAAATGTGCCGAGTCGCTCCGCGTCGCGGAAGCAACTATCAAACCGTCCACCCTCTTGTCGAGGAAAACCTGAACCGCAGCCCTTTCCGCTTCGACGTTCTCATCCGTGTTGGCCAGGATGACGTCGAACCCGGATTCCTTGGCTTTGTCCGCGATACCCCGGACTGCCCGGGCAAAATATGGGTTCTCGATGTCGCTGACAACCACGCCGATGGTGTGGGACCGCCCCGAGCTAACACTGCGGGCAAGGGCATTTCCGCGGTATCCCAGGGTTTCGGCAGCAGCCACCACCATCGCGACGAGTTCGCCGCTGACGGATCCATACCCGCCTAGGCCCGCGCCGCCGTCGAACGTGAAACGCCCGCGAGGCGTGCAACATCCATGAGGCTTGCAGTCCGATGCGACAGGGAATCCATGAAAAGAATCTACATCAAAATTAGCCCCATTCAGGCAAACATTGCCCGGTCAAACAATTCGGCACAAATTCCAGTGACACCGGTTTCACGCGTGTGGTTCCCTTTGTCCACTCTGGCTTCGGGATAGATCACCGAGTCTCTGTGCCCACGGCCTAGGGAATTGCCCCGATGTGCACCAGGAGTTCGTGCTCGGCACCGTCGAGGTAGCGGCGCAACTCGGCTGCGGCCTCTTCGCGCTGACCGTTGCGGATCTGGGCAACCAAGGCGGCGTTGCGCTCCACGTAATGCCCGTGGAAGTCGGGTGTGGTGGCCATCGCGTGGAAGACCAATCGCATCTCGGCCAGCACTTTCTCCATCAATGCGTCCAGGGAGGCGCTTCCGGACAGCGACACCAGGGCCTTGTGCAACTCCTGGTTGGCGTCCGCCATGCCGGCCACCGATCCCTCGGCGAGGGCAGCCCGGGCTTTGTCGACGATCACGTCCATGGCGTCGAGGGCTCCGGCCGGGACATCGCCCCACAGCACGGCCGCCGGTTCGATCAGGCGGCGCACCCGGTAGATCTCGCGGACGTCGTCGGCTCCGGGGGCCGCTACGAACACGCCGCGATTGGGGATGCGCTGTACCACGGACTCACCAGCCAGGACGGTGAAGGCCTCCCGCAGGGTGTTCCGGGAGACGCCGAGCGCCTCGGACAAGGCCTGTTCGGAGAGCTTCGTGCCGGGCGGCAACAAGCCGTCGGAGATGCGCTGGCGAAGCTGGGCGGCAACCCACGCTCCGGTGTGGGCGTGGGTTGCATGGCCGGCGTCGGCGATTCCTTGAAGCGCAGCGTTCATGGGCATGCCCCAAATCTACCGAACGGCGATGCCCGTGAACTTCAGCCGATGCTCGCGAGCACCTCTCCGCGCCCGACGGCGATGCCCGGCTCGTATGGACCGCGCGCCACAGTGCCGGAACGGTGGGCCGGGACAGTGGTTTCCATCTTCATGGCTTCCAGCACGGCCACGGGTTGCCCGACTTCCACAGCCGCACCGTCCTCAACCAGCCACTTCACCAGCGAGCCGGACATCGGCGAAGCGAGCCCGGCGTCGTCGGCCACCACGGGGCCGAAACCGCAGCCTGAGAACCGCCGCCACCGCTCATCAGCGCTTCGAACAAGCGGAGGGGGAGCCCAAGCTGCACCGCCTTGCCGTCCAGCTCCACCGTGAACGTGCTGCGTTCGGAGCCTGGGGCCACACGGGCGATCTCTGGGGAGGCGGCCAGCTCTTCGGCGAACTCGGTCTCGATCCACGTGGTGTAGACGCCGAGCTTGTCCTCCGAGGTGAAGGCCTCGTGGCGGACCACGGCCCTGTGGAAGGGCAGCACGGTGGGCAAACCCTTGATCTGCATCTCGTCCAGGGCAACCCGGGCGCGGCGCAGGGCCTGCTGACGGTCCTCGCCCCGGACGATCAGCTTGGCCAGGAGGGAGTCATATTCTCCGGGAACCACTGATCCGGAGCGAACCCCCGAGTCCACGCGGATGCCCGGACCGGTGGGCGCTTCGAAGACGTCCACCGTGCCAGGGCCCGGCAGGAAGCCGCGTGCCGGATCTTCGGCGTTGAGGCGGAACTCGAAGGCGTGTCCTGTGGGCTCAGGATCCTCGGTCAGGGAGAGGATGCCGCCCGCGGCGATCCGGAACTGCTCGCGGACCAGGTCCACCCCGGAGGTTTCTTCAGTGACGGGATGCTCTACCTGCAGGCGCGTGTTGACCTCCAGGAAGGAGATGGTGCCATCCACGGCCACGAGGTATTCCACGGTTCCGGCACCGTAGTATCCGGCCTCGCGGCAAATGGCCTTGGCCGATTCGTGGATGAGCGTGCGCTGTTCAGGGCTCAGGAAGGGTGCGGGCGCCTCTTCGACGAGCTTCTGGTTGCGACGCTGCAGGGAGCAATCGCGGGTTCCGAGGACCACCACGTTGCCGTGCATATCGGCCAGGATCTGCGCCTCGACGTGCCGCGGTTGGTCCAGGAAGCGCTCCACGAAGCATTCGTCGCGTCCGAAGGCCGCCTTGGACTCACGCACGGCGGATTCGAAAGAGTCCTCGATGTCCTCCAAGCGGCGCGCAATCTTGAGCCCGCGGCCTCCCCCGCCAAAAGCAGCTTTGATCGCCACTGGCACGCCGTGTTCCAAGGCGAAGGCAAGTACTTCAGCGGCGTTGGCCACAGGACCGTCGCTGCCCGGGACAAGCGGAGCCCCAGCGCGGACGGCGATCTCGCGGGCCGTCACCTTATTGCCCAATTCCCGGATGGACTGCGCGGCGGGGCCGATCCACGTGAGGCCGGCGTCGATCACGGCCTGGGCGAAGTCGGCGTTCTCGGACAAGAATCCATATCCGGGATGCACGGCATCGGCACCGGCGCGGCGGGCGACGTCGATCAGCTTGGCGATGTCCAAGTACGTCTCCGCGCCGGTGGAACCGCCCAGTGCGTACGCTTCGTCGGCAAATCGCACGTGGAGGGCATCGGCGTCGGGGTCCGAATACACGGCAACGGACTCCAAGCCCTCGTCGGAGCAGGCGCGGGCAATCCGCACGGCGATCTCGCCGCGGTTGGCGATCAGGACCTTTTTCATGGCTGGGTTCCTTCGGGGACAGCGCCGGTAACGGCAGTTTCACGTGGTTCAAGGGTTGCGGGGTCCACGATCGTGAACCGCACGCTATGGCCGGGCGGCAATTGCGCCGCCGTCGGAAGGTCTTCGGGTACGACGACGGCAATCACCGGATAGCCGCCCGTCACCGGGTGGTCGGCCAGGAAAAGGACCGGGTGGCCGCTGGGTGGAACTTGGAGTGCGCCGGCAACCGTGCCTTCACTCGGGAGCTCGCCGGTGCCGCTATCGGGGTTTCGTTCGAGGGAACGGCCTCCGGCGGGCTCAAGCCGCACACCGATTCTGTTGGACTGCTCAGTGGTGATCCAATCCTGCCCCGTGAGCGCCCCCAGGGCCCGGGAATCAAACCAGTCGTCCCGCGGCCCAAGGTAATCCGCAGTTCCGCTGATCCCTTTCCTAGCCGGAGCGTGGATTCCTCGGGAGCGCCAACCATCTGGAACAGCGGCGCTCTTCCCACCGGCAGGCGGGTCCCGGCCGACAGTGGTGCGGGACCGATTCCGGACATCGAGTCGCTTGAGCGGCTGCCGAGCACCGGATCAACATCGATCCCGCCGCGGACGGCAAGGTAACTGCGGGCCCCGAGGGTCGGCTCTCCCAGGCTGAGCGTTTCGCCGTCCAGGAGGGCGAAGGGCGCGCACATTGCGGCGCGGCGGGCCGGCGCCCCGATGCATCGCGGATTTCCATGGGGACAACTGCCCCGGCAACCGCGAGTACCTGGTCGCCGATGGTCCGGACCGTGAGTTCGCCCAGCACTGTTTCCACAACCGCGGCACCGGGTTCGTTGCCCACCAGGCGGTTGGCTTGGCGCGTCGATTGCTGGTCCACGGCACCCGCGGCTGACACTCCCAGATCTCCCAGTCCGGGGCGGCCGAGGTCCTGGACCAGCGATTGCAATCCGGGTGAGTCCACCACGAGGGCGGGCCCGGTGAATTCGCGGGCGGCATGTGGTGCCGGAGCCAACGCGATGGCCTCGCGGACCGCGACATACCGGACCCTGTCTCCGGGGCGGACAAGAGCCGGCGACTCCCGCTCGAGATCCCAGAGGACCGCCGTCGTACGTCCTATCAGTTGCCAGCCGCCCGGGGATTGCCGCGGGTAGGCGGCGGAGAACGTTCCGCCGAGCGCCACGGAACCGGCGGGAACGGAGGTACGTGGCGAGCTGCGGCGGGGAACGTCGAGGCTGCGGTTTTCGCCGAGCAGATATGTGAAGCCCGGGGCGAATCCTCCGAAAGCCGCAGTCCAAAGCTGGCCGTGTGCGCGGCCACCACGCCGTCCCGGCCCAGACTGGTGAGCATGCCCACCTCGGTGAGATCCTCGCCGTCGTACACCACTTCGATAGTGACGTCGCGGGAACCGTCGCGCCGCACCCCGCCTCGATCAACATGCCCGACGGCGGCGCGCGCCGCGAGTGCCTCGGCATGCGTGCCGAACTTAATCAGTACGGTGGCTGCCGCGGCGACCGCATCGAGCTGGCCGGGCAGGGGCTCGGCAAGCAGCCGGGAATGAAACGCCAGCACGGAAGGGAGATCGGAAAGCTCCACCAGGAGGGCACGCGGGCCGGACCAGCGTATTCCCGAGAGGCTCACGCGAAGCTCCGTACGGTGACCCCGGCGGCTTCGAGCCCCGCGCGGACGGCGGCTGCCATGGCCACGGCACCGGGAGTGTCTCCGTGGACGCAAATGCTTTCTGCGTGGACGTCCAGGATGGAACCGTTGCGGGCCACGATTTTTCCCTCTGTTGCCAGGCGGACCATATTTTCCGTGATGGCGGCGTGATCGTGCAGCACGGCGCCTTCTTCGCGGCGCGACACGAGGGTGCCGTCCGCGTTGTACGCGCGGTCGGCGAACGCCTCGGCCACTCCCCGTAGCCCCTTCGCTTCCGCCTTCGCGAGTGCGACGGAGCCCGGCAGGAGAAGAAGCGGGAGCCCGGGACTGAAGGCATGGACGGCGTCGGCCACTGCCTGGGCGTGGACCTCGTGGTGGACGATCGTGTTGTAGAGGGCACCGTGCGGCTTGACGTACTTGATCTCGGAACCGGCAGCACGGGCCAGGGCTTGGAGTGCGCCGAGTTGGTAGAGAACGTCGTCGGCGAGTTCCGATGCGGAGCAGTCGAGGAACCGGCGGCCGAAACCCGCGAGGTCCCGATAGCCCACGTGGGCGCCAATGGTCACTCCGGCGGCTGCGGCGTCCCGGCAGGTGCGGGCGATGGTGCTGGGATCTCCGGCGTGGAATCCGCAGGCCACGTTGGCACTCGACACGTAGCGGAAGACTGCGGCGTCGTCCCCCATGGTCCAGTTGCCGAACGATTCTCCGACGTCGCTGTTGAGGTCAATAAAAGGCATTGTGATCCCCGTCTCAGGTTGAATACCTCACCATCATGCCTGAAATGCCAAGATTGTTCAACAATCTTGGTTGCGGGCCAACTGCCGGGTTCCACACGTGAGGTCTCGACCCTTTCAGCGAGCGAAAGGGACGAGACCTCACTTTTGGATTAGTACCTGTTCCTAGGCCACCGGTACCGCAGCGACGCGGCTGTTGGCGGCGACGATCCTGGCAGCAGTTGCCTGGCCCATCCGGACCGCTCCGTCCACGTGCTGGTAGCCTTCAGCGGCCAGATCGGAGGAGGACCAGAAGATGGGTCCAACGTTGGCGTGCTGGTCCTTGCCGTAGCGGTGTAAACCACCCAGGTCGTAGCTGGCCGCGTAGGCTCCGCGGGTCCATTCCTCGGAACCCCAGTCGGATTCGTAGTAGACCTCGGCATCCAGGGCCTTGTCGCCCAGGAAGCTCGCGATGGACTCAAGGACCTTCTTCTTGCGGTCCCCGGCGCTGAGCTCGAAGACGGCGTCTGCTTTTTCGTCCGAGATGAAGCCCACCAGGGTTCCGCGGGTGTCTCCGTGGTTGGTGTTGTCGTAGACCTCCTGGACCAGGGCGTCGGCGCCGAAGCCCGTGCCGGACAGGCCGTCTTCGCGCCAGAACGGCGTGCTGTAGACAGCGTGGACCTTGATGACCAGGCCCAGGGACTGGTGCTGGTGCATCTGGTGTTGGCGGCGCGGCAGCGGCGGGTTGTAGGAAACGCGGGAGTACAGGTTCGGCGGGACTGCCATGATCACGAATCGCGCATTGACGCTTGCGCGCTCGGACTCAACAGTGACGCGGTGGCCTTCACCCGCCGGCTCCCAATTGATGGTGCGGACCGGGCTGTTAAGTACGACGTCGTCGCCCAGTTCCGCGGCGATCAGCAGGGAGACCTGCTGCATGCCGCCGATAACCCGCTTGTCCAGGATGAAGTCTTCGTCCGTCAGGTTGGAGAACGAACCTGCGGAAGCCGCCATCAGGACGCTTGCAGCGCGGAGAAGGCATGGGCCGGCTTGGTGAGCATGCCTCCGGCGATGAAGAGGCCGATATTATTGCAGGCTTCCTCGTCCGTGGAGTTCTGGCGCAGCCAGTGGTGGAAGGAAATGGTGTCCAGTTCGCGGGCTTTGGGGTGGGCCCAGGGTTCCTCAGGGCCGATCTCGGCGGCGAGGCCATCCAGGATGGCGGTGAGCTTGTCCATCTCGGCTGCGGTGGTTTCGCTCACCGGGAAGGAAGCCCGGTGTAACGGGTGCGGCTGCCGTCCGGCGCCAGGTAGACAGACTCGCCGTCGCGGTAGCGCGCGTACATCTTCAAGCCCAGTTCGTCCAGCAGCCCCATCAGGGCGGTCTGGTCAGGGGACACCCATTGTCCGCCGATTTCCAGCATGGCCCCGTCAATCGTGTCGGTCCACGTGCGGCCACCGACGCGGTCGCGCGCTTCGAGCACGGCAACGCTGAGTCCGGCCTTCTTCAATTCGCGGGCGGCCGTCAACCCCGACGGACCGGCACCGACAATTACGACGTCGCGATCAAGATTCAACATGATGTCCTTTCTGTGGCCGTCCCCGTTGGCTGACCAATAAATGAATGACGTTCATTTATTTCAACTGTAGCTGCCTTGGCCCCGGCTGTGAAGACCCAAATGGAATAATGCTGAGGACACAGCCTCCAGAAAGGTCAGCGATGCCTGAACCCACCCCCGCTCCCGGCGAGACCAAAGCGCGCCGCAGGGCAGGCCGGCCGATGGCGGCGGTCCTGGACCAGGACGGCATCACTGCGGCGGCGCTGGAACTGATCAGCAAGAAGGGTTACGACGGCCTCACCATGGCGGCCCTCGCCCGCTCCCTGGGTGTCGCGCCGTCGGCCCTTTACAACCACGTGTCCTCCAAGGACGAAGTCCTCAAGCTCGTGGAAGAGGACCTGATGTCCAAGGTCGACTTCGGCGGTTTCAGCACGCTTCCCTGGGATGAAGCCGTCCGGCAATGGGCATATTCCTACCGCGGTATCTTCGCGAGGCACACCCCGCTGATCTCGGTGATCGCGGTCCTGCCCGTGACGGACGCCCCGCAGACGCTCGCCATGTACGAAGCTGTGACGGAGGGATTCCTCCGCGCGGGTTTCCCGGAGAAGCAGATCATCCCGAGCATCGTGGCCCTCGAGGCCTATATCTTCGGCGCCGCTTTCGACGCTAACGCGCCGGCGGACATTTTCGATTCCGGCCGCTTGGCCGACTCCACGCCGCACTTCACCTCAGCCGTCCGCAGCCTGGGACCCGAGCGGAACAACTACCCGTCCGACCTCGCGTTCAGCATGGGCCTGGATGCACTGATCACCGGGCTAGGAGCGCTCCGGGCGTAGCCCAACTGATCCCCACCGCCACCCTCGCCTCGCAAGTCCCGGGTTATAGGACAAAACGTGTGTATGGATTGTGCCTGCTTCCCAGTGTTGGCGGGCGAATTTCGGGGTAGCTAAGCTTTGGAAGCTTAGGGTGGCTGGGGTGCTTGCATATCTCTGGAATGTCTGGTCTGCGGTCAGGCGCTGGTACGGAACGGGAAAACGGCCGCGGGTAAGCAGCGCTACCGGTGCCTGGAATGCGGGGCGAGCCGCTCGGGTGAACGCCCGGATGTGAGCCGGCGTGCGGAGCTGGGTGCGTTTCTGGGCTGGCTGCTGGGTACCGGCGGCCAAGCGCTGGTTGACTCGTTCGGTACGGCCCGGTCCTTCCGGCGCCGCACGGCGTGGTGCTGGAATATTGCCCCCGCGATTCCGGCCACGGGCGAGATCCATGACCAGGTCCAGATCGACGGGATCTACGTCGGCTCGTGGTGCTGCCTGATCGCGATCGCCGGTGAGCATGTGATCGGCTGGCAGTGGTGCGACACCGAGAAGAAGGCCGCGTGGGCGGCGTTGCTTGGACGTTTTCCGGCTCCGCGGGTGGTGATCACCGACGGTGGTTCCGGGATCGCCGCCGCGCTCTCTGACTGCTGGTCGGATACCGCCATTCAGCGCTGCCTGGTCCATGTCCAGCGCAACGTGCGCACCTACCTGACCAGCAGGCCCAGGACCGAGGCCGGCAAAGCTCTCCTGCGCCTTGGCCGGGCCCTGACACGGATCAGCACACCCGCGCAGGCCGCGGCGTGGCTCGGCCACCTCAATGACTGGTACCAGAACCACGGGCAACTGGTCCGGGCCCGGACTTACCGCACCGCAGCCTCCCCGGCACCGGCGTGGGTGCGGGCGAATCAGGCCTGGTGGTTTACCCATGACCGGCTCCGGAAGGCCTATCGCCTCTTGGAGCGGCTCAGCCAAGCAGGGAGCCTGTTCACCTACCTGCGTACCGAGTTCACAGGACTCGATATCGCGGCCACGACAAACCGGATCGAAGGCGGCACGAACGCGCAGCTGCGCCTGATTCTGCGGGCCCACCGCGGGATGAGCGAAGAGCACCAGAAGCGGGCCATCGAGTGGTACCTCTATCTCCACAGCGAAACTCCGGACCAGCCCGCCCAGCTCATCCGCCCCGAGCAATACACACCCACACGCCCGGCGGCCCAAACCGCCGTCGAGCAGCCACACGGACCCGAGGAATACGGCAACACAGCCACCGCAGAGGAAGGCCTCTGGGCCCGCAAAGGTTGGGCAGGACGCACGTGACACGCGCGGGATTTACACACGTTTTGTCCTATAACCCCAAGTCCCCGCCGGCGAGGGAGTTCGGTGAGTTAAACAAAGGAACCCCGGTCAGAGACCGGGGTTCCTTTGAATTGCGTGCGCGAGGGGGATTTGAACCCCCACACCCTTTCGGATACTGGCACCTGAAGCCAGCGCGTCTGCCGTTCCGCCACTCGCGCGCAACTTTCTTTCGCCCGGGCCGTACCAGGTTTCCCCGGCCTCACCCCTGCGAAAGCAGCGAGATCAAGCATAACGGACAACCTGTTGAAAACGCCAATCGACCCGGGACGGGGCCGTAAAACCCTGGGACGCCACGGATTGCCGGTCCCCCAGATGATGCGGAAATCACGCGAGAAGCATCCCGGAATGATGCAGTCCGGCGAACTTTTCCGGCGTTCCGGCCGTTGTGGAATAAGGCCATTCACAGTCTTGCCCAGTAGTATCGGGGTTGAAGACAGGCTTCCTGCGTGCGCTCCGGCCACTGCGGGGATTCGTCTTGGCTACTGATACTGCCGGGTCAACGAAGCGGAAGGAGAAGGACCATGGGCTTGCTTGACAGGGTTGAGCGTGGCATCGAAAAGGCCGTCCGAGGCGTCTTCTCCACCGGGTCGCGGGCGCGGGTGGAGCCGGTGGAAATCGCCAGCAAGCTTCGCCGTGAACTGGACAACAAGTCCATCACCATTTCAGCCGGCCGAACATTGGCACCCAACGTTTTCGACGTTCTCTTGAGCGATGAAGACTTCGCGCGCGCCCAGGACTGGGGAACTCCCCTGGCCGAAGAATTGTGCGACGTCGTCATCCAGCACGTGCGCAGCCAAGGTTACATTCTGCAGGGTCCCGTACGGATCTCCTTCCGTCACGACGATGCCCAGCGCGAAGGCCATTTCGAGATCACGTCCCGCACCGAGAAATCCGGCGGGGCTGCCGCGCCCGTTGCTCCCGGCCCGTTGTGCCCGCCGCTCCGAGCCGCGAGCCCACACGGCTCCAGCCTGTCCTGGACATCGGCGGACAACGCTATTCCCTCAACGCGCCTTCCATCGTGCTGGGCAGGTCATCCGAAGCCGACATCCTGGTGGACGATACCGGCGTCTCCCGCAAGCACTTGGAAATCCAGACGGCAGACGGAGTCATCCGCGCCGTCGACCTCGGTTCCACCAACGGAAGTTACGTCAACGGCCATAAAGTGGACGGCAGTGTAGAACTTACTGACGGATCCACCATCACCATGGGACGGACCAAGATCATCTTCAGACTTCTCCCCCAGCCCTCTGGTGGGCGCCCGTGAGCGACATCAGCGAACTGACCATCACCGCACTCCGCTTCGGCTTCCTGCTGTTGCTCTGGATACTGATCTTCAGCATCGTCTCGACCATGCGTCGCGATCTCGTGATCGGCCGCAAGGCAGCCATGGGAACTCCGACGGCGCGCGAAGTACGCAAGCATCCGGAGCTCGCCCGGCGCCGCCCCAGCCCGTGAAGCAGCAGGCGCACCAGCTCGTCGTCGTCGAGGGCCCGCTCAAGGGCACCACGCTTCCTTTGGCCGCGAGCCCCATTCTGCTGGGCCGCGCACAAGAGGCCACCTTGGTCCTCGAGGATGATTATGCTTCGGGCAGGCACGCGCGCTTGTTCCCCCAGGGCAGCCGATGGTTCATCGAAGATCTTGGCTCCACCAACGGCACCTACCTCGCCGATCAGCAACTGACCCGAGCCCTGCCGGTGGAGCTTGGCGTCCCCGTGAGGATCGGCAAGACGGTCATCGAATTGAGGGCGTAGCCCATGGCTTCCCCCCAGCCTTCCGAAGGCAAGGCGCTGCCTCCGGAGCTCCCCTCATCATGCGTTACGCGGCGCGGTCCGACGTCGGGCGTGTCCGCTCGAAGAATGACGACTCCGCATATGCCGGCCGGCATCTTGCCGTCGTCGCGGACGGCATGGGCGGGCACGCGGGCGGGACGTCGCCTCGGCATCCACCGTGCTGGACATGATCCACCTCGATCACGATTCCTACCCGGACGGCGCGGAAACAGTCCTCGCGGACGAAATCCAGACTGCCAATTCCCTCCTCTCCGAACTCGTCCACGTAGACCCGAAGCTCGCGGGCATGGGCACCACGGTCACCGCCCTGCTGCTCGAAGGCAGGCGGCTGCACTTCGCGCACATCGGCGATTCCCGCGCCTACCGCCTGCGCAATGGCAAATTCGAGCAAATCAGCGTGGACCACACTTTCGTGCAGAGGCTGATCGACGAAGGCCGGCTGCGCCCGAGGAAGCCGAAACCCACCCGCACAAGAACGTCCTCATGCGCGTCCTGGGCGACGTGGACGCCAGCCCCGAGCTGGACCTCGACGAGCTCGACGTCGAACCGGGCGAACGCTGGCTCCTCTGCTCCGACGGCCTGAACTACGTCCAAGGCGCAGTCGTGGAGCAAGTAGTCCGCGAAACCAAGGACCTCGCCGAATGCGCCGAGCTCCTTATTGAGCTCACGCTCGCCAACGGGGCTCCGGACAATGTCACCGTGGTGCTGTTGGAAATCGTGGAAGAGACCGGCGATAACCTCAGCACGGCCGCCGTCGACGTCGTCCCGGAAGCTCAGACGCCGCCGAAAGCGGCCGATCCCGCGAAGTCCGCACCGAGCAAGGACAGCGCGCACGGCAGCGATGCGGCGGCCCGGCCAAAAAGTCCGGAGCCAACAGCCCCGCGGCCGGCGGGGTCACGCCGGCCGTAGCCCGCCGGAAACAACGTCCGACGCCGGGCCATCCGCCGCCGCGGAGCCCGCAGCGCCGGTCCTGTAGCGGGTTCCGCAAAACCTGCCGGGACCACCGAGCCTCCGACGGCGACAGACCCGCACCTTGGCGAGCACCTGTCGGCGGAGATCCTCCGCGAAGAGCTCGCAAGCCGTCCGCACGAGCTGGTCGGGGCTGCCGCGACCGCGGCCGATACGGGTTCGATCCCGACCATAGCCGGACGCAGCGTTGCACGCCGGGCTGCCACGGTGCTGACCCACAAGGCCGAACAGGACCGCCAGGATCCGCAACCGCTTGTCGCCGGAAGCGGCGCTGGTTGACGCCGGCCATTGCCGCCGTCTTGGCCATCTTCGTGGTCGCCGGGCTATGGCTCGGCTATGCGTGGACGCAGACTCGCTACTACGTCGGTGAATTCAATCAGCACGTCGCAATCTTCAACGGCATTTCGCAGAGCCTGGGCCCGTTCCAGCTCTCGAAAGTCGAGGCCACGACGAACATCCGCATGGATTCCTTGCCTGAATTCACGCAACAAGTCGTTCGCCAGACCGTTCCGGCGCGGGATCTGGCCGATGCCCAGCAGATTGTGAAAAACCTTCAGGAAAAGGGCACCACCGGGCTTCCAGTCACATGCCCCACAGGCACGGCCAAGCCGACGGCGAGTCCCTCGCCCACAACAGGCCCCACGCCGGCGAGCCCGAATCCCTCGAACCGGCCAACATCGTCGCCGACGTCCACGGCGGTCCCTACGTGCGCGGTGTCCCCATGATCCTGGCCACCACCACACCCAGGCCGCGCCGCAACGTCGAGCTCGTCCTGCTGGTCCTTGCCCTTGCTGTGGGAATCGGCGCCAGCGCCATGGTCGGGCTCAACAGTCCGGCCGCGTTCGACGCCGATTTCTGGTTCCAGTCGAGTCTCTTGATCGTGGCGGCATTCGCTTTCCACATGATCCTCAGGTTCCGCGCGAAATATGCCGATCCGATCATCCTTCCGATCGTGGTTGCACTCAACGGCTTGGGACTGGCCCTGATCCATCGCATGGACCAGCCTGGCGAGGACACGGGAAACAACCAGTTGCGCTGGACCCTCCTGGCCATGGCCGTGTCAATCGTTGTGATCTGGTTCCTCAAGGACCACCGCATCCTTCGCCGCTTCACCTTCATCTCGCTGGCGGCCAGCGCGGTTCTCCTTGTATTGCCGCTGGTTCCCGGAATCTCCGCCGGCGAGGTGCTGGGCGCGAGCGTCTGGATCCGGATCGGTCCCATGACTTTCCAGCCAGGCGAAATCGCCAAGATTACCCTGGCTATATTCTTCGCAGGCTATCTTTCCTCCAACCGGGACCTCATCCTGCTTGCCGGCCGCAAAATCGGCCCCATGCAATTGCCGCGCTTCAAGGATCTTGGCCCATGATCACGGCTTGGCTCGTGAGCATCGGCATCCTCGTGTTCCAGCGGGACCTCGGCACCTCGATCCTTTTCTTCGGCTTGTTCATCGTCATCATCTATGTGGCAACAAGCCGGATCAGCTGGGTAGTCATCGGCGTCGCACTGATCCTGGGTGGCGGATTCCTGGCGTCCAGGTTCTTCTCGCACGTCGCGTTCCGCCTGGACAGCTGGTGGAACGCCTTCACCCCGGAAGTCTTCGACCGGTCCCGGGCGGCAGTGGACAGATCGTCCAGGGCCTCTTCGGCATGGCCGACGGCGGCCTCGGAGGCACAGGGCTCGGACAAGGCCGGCCGGATCTGGTGCCGTTCGCCAACAGCGACATGATCGTGGCCCTCATCGGTGAGGAACTGGGACTGATCGGTCTTTTTGCCGTCGTGATGCTCTACATGCTGCTCTTCACCCGGGGTTCCGCGCTGCTCTTGGCGCGCGGGACGCGTTCGGCAAACTCTTGGCTTGTGGCCTGTCCTTTGCCATAGCGCTGCAGTGCTTCGTGGTGATCGGCGGCGTCACCCGGCTGATCCCGCTGACGGGACTCACCACTCCATTCCTTGCGGCAGGCGGTTCCTCCTTGCTTGCCAACTGGATCATCGTGGGCTTGCTGCTCATGATTTCGAACACCGCGCGCGGCCCGGTGGACACTACGCCCATTACCCATGCCCCCACAGAGGCGGTGCAGACCTCATGAACCATTCCATACGCAATGCGTGGATGGCAGCAGTTGCCATGTTCGCCCTCCTCTTTGGCGCGATCAGTTATGTCCAGGTCATCGGCGCCGGCGACCTCAACGACAATCCGTGGAACCAGCGCGCTGTCCTGGCGAACTACTGCAACGACCGCGGTGCCATCATCGTGGGCGGCAAGCCAATCGCCGAATCCGTTGCCGGAGACGAAACCTGCAAGTACCAGCGCAGTTACGCCCAGCCGGAGCTTTATGCGGGGATCACGGGATACTTCTCCAGGACCTATGGGTCCACCGGGCTTGAGCAACAGCTCCGGGATGAACTGGCTGGCAGCTCCGACCAACTCTTCCTGGACCGTGTGAGCCAGATTTTCCTTGGGAGCCAGCCGAAGGGCGCCTCGGTGGAATTGACCCTTGATCCCGTGATCCAGAAGCTCGCCTACGACCTCATTCCTGACGGCCAGCGCGGCTCGATCGTCGTCACCAATCCGAAGACGGGCGCCATCATCGCGATGGTCTCCAAGCCGTCCTATAACCCAACCTGATCGCCACGCACGATCCTGCCAAGGAGAAGGCCGGTTACGACCAAATCAACCAGGTCCCCGGCATCAACCTGAACCAGTCCGTGAGCGGACCCACCGGCGAGCTGTTGGCGCCCGGTTCCGTGTTCAAGCTCGTCGATACGGCGGCAGCATTGAGCTCCGGGAAGTACAACAAGGACAGTGTCCTGCCGAACCCGGACAGTCTGCCGTTGCCCGGTTCCAGCGCCTCGCTGCCCAACTATGCCGGGGGCAACTGCTCCACCCGCAACACCGCGGATTTCGCTTTCGCCCTGGAACAGTCATGCAACACGCCCTTCGCCAGCATTGCCCTGGACCTGGGCCAAAACGCGATCGCGGACCAGGCCAGCAAGTTCGGCTTCGGACAGGATTTCGGGGACCAGCTCAAGCTGCAGTCCGCGGTCAGCGTGTTCCCCAAGAACCTGGACCAAGCAGCGCTGGCCCAGTCCGCCGTCGGGCAGCGTGACGTCAGGGCCACTCCGCTGCAAATCGCCATGATGACCGCCGCTATTGCCAATAAGGGCGTCCAGATGAAGCCGAACCTCATCAAGACTGTGCGGGCACCTGACCTGCGTGTCATCAGCGAGCCCAAGGCCGAGGCGCTGCGTACTTCCACCACGCCCGATATCGCCAACCAGATCACGCAGTGGATGACCGACGTCGTGTCCCAGGGCATTGCGAGCGGCGCCGCAGTGCCGGGAGTCCAGGTGGCCGGCAAGACCGGTACCGCGCAACTCGGCGATTCAGGCTTGAACAACTCATGGTTTACCGGGTTCGCCCCGGCCAACGACCCGCAGGTAGCCGTCACCATTGTCATGGAAGGCGTTGATGTGTCTACCGGCGCAAAGCTAACCAGTCCGAACGCGAAGAAGATTTTTGAGGCGGTGTTGAACAAGTGAGGCCTACGTCAGGAATCACCCTCGGCGGCAGGTTCCAGCTGACCAGTCGCATAGCGATTGGCGGCATGGGAGAGGTCTGGAGGGCCAAGGACCAGATCCTTGGCCGGATCGTCGCCATCAAGGTACTCAAAGAGGAATACACGGGCGACCCCGGGTTCCTCCAGCGGTTCCGCGCCGAGGCCCGCCACACCGCGTTGCTCAATCACGTGGGGATCGCCAACGTCTTCGATTACGGAGAGGAAGACGGCTCCGCCTACCTGGTCATGGAATTGGTGCCGGGTCAGCCGCTGAGCAGCATCCTGGAGCACGAGCAGGTCCTTTCACCGGACCGCACCCTGTCCATCATTTCCCAAACCGCCCGGGCGCTGGCCCCTGCACATGCCCAAGGGCTGGTACACAGGGACATCAAACCGGGCAACCTCCTGATCACGCCGGATTTCCGTGTCAAGATCACCGACTTCGGTATCGCCCGCCTCGCCGACCAGGTTCCGCTCACGCAGACCGGCCAGGTCATGGGTACGGCGCAATACCTGGCTCCGGAGCAGGCCACGGGACAAACAGCCACAGGCGCCTCGGACATCTATTCCCTGGGGATCATCGGCTACGAGTGCCTTACAGGGCACCGTCCTTTTTCGGGAGAATCCCAGATCGCGATTGCGCTGGCCCAGGTCAACGACGCCCCGCCGCCGCTGCCTGAAAGCCTGCCCACCCCCATTCGCGCCCTGCTGATGTCCATGCTCGCCAAGGATCCGAAGAACCGTCCCGCGGATGCCATCAAGCTGGCCGAAGCCGCGGAAGCGATCCGCGCTGGCGATATCGCAACGGCACACGCGGCCGTCCCGGGGATGTTGCTGTTCGAATCCGCCACGGGCCCTATCACTGCCCCTACGGACATTGCCACCGCGCCCACCGGCATCGTCACCTCGCCCTACGGCAGGGAAGCACGGTCGACGTCGACGTCGGCGCTCCCGGTGATTGGCGCCGCCGCCGCGGGAGCCGCTGCGGTGGGGCTGCCGCCGAAGGTGGAAATCCGCTGGCCCGTGCCAATGCCCTGGCCGCCGAACGCAGCTTGGATCAGGCCGACGAGCACAACGCGTACATCCATGAAGAAGAGGAGTACCAGGAGCAAGAGCCGCCGCGGAAGAAACGCAGCCCGTGGACGTGGCCGCTCATCGCGCTGATCGTGCTCGTGTTGCTCGCCCTGGTGGGGCGCTCCTGACCCAGTCAGGGTTGTTCTCGCCGAGCAGTCCAGCACCGGCTAGCACCACTCCTCCGTCCCAGGTCTCGAGCGCACCGCCAACCTCGGCAAGTCCGAGCCCCACGGAAACCTCGGCCACCCCGACGCCCACTACGTCCACCCCGGATACCATCAACCTGATCCCGGAGCAGTACAAGGGACAGCCGTACGACAAGGTGCGCTCGGACCTCAACGCACTCGGCCTCGCGGTCAACGGAGTCCAGGTCTTCGATCCATCCACGCCCGGCACTGTCATCGACATCAATCCTTCCGGCCCTGTGGCCAAGGGATCGACCATCACCGTCAGCTACTCCAAGGGACCGCAGATGGTCACCGTGCCGACCATCGGCAAGGGAGCCACCGAATCACAAGTACAGGCCGCTATCGAAGGTGCGGGCCTGCGCTGGGTCACTGGAGCCACCGTTGACGGAGCAACCGGCCAGGCGCCGGGAACATTCGTCAGTTCCGATCCCGCGGCCGGGCAGAAAGTACCCGCCGGGTCCGTCGTGACCTATCACTTGTCCAAGCCGAACTCGAACCCGTCTCCTTCCACTAAGACCACCCCGTAGGACACCATGCCAACCGGACGCTCTACACCTGCCCACAGAGAGGACAGCACCCCAATGACATCCCAGCGCGTCCTCAACGGGCGGTACGAACTCGGTGAATTGCTCGGCCGTGGTGGCATGGCCGATGTCTACAAGGGCGTCGACACTGTTCTTGGACGAACCGTGGCGGTAAAACTGCTCCGCGCCGATCTCGCCCGTGATCCGCAGTTCCACGCCCGCTTCAAGCGCGAGGCGCAGGCGGTGGCGGCCTTGAACCATTCCTCGATCGTCGCTATCTACGACACGGGCGAGTACACGGTGTCCGGCGGGCCGGGCGAGGACGTCCGGGTCCCATACATCGTCATGGAATACGTGTCCGGCCGGACTGTCCGCGACCTGATCCGTGCCAAGGAACTGGACATCGATCAGGCCATCGAGTTCATCCTTGGGGTCCTTGCCGCCCTGGAGTACAGCCACAAGGCCGGGATCGTCCATCGCGATATCAAGCCGGCCAACGTCATGGTGACCGGAGAGTCAAACGACGTGAAGGTCATGGACTTCGGAATCGCACGGGCGATGGCCGATTCCGCGGCAACCATGACCCAGACGCAGGCCGTGGTTGGTACTGCCCAGTACCTGTCGCCCGAGCAGGCCCTCGGCGAGACCGTGGACGCCCGCAGTGATCTGTATTCCGCGGCGTGCCTCCTGTTTGAAATGCTGACGTCCCGTCCTCCGTTCACGGGAGACAGCCCTGTCTCGGTGGCCTACCAGCATGTCCGCGAGATCCCGGAGCCCGCCAGCACCTTCAATCCAGCCGTTTCAGAGGCACTCGACAGTGTCCTGGCCAAGGGCCTGCAGAAGAATCGCGCCGATCGTTTCCAGGATGCGGCTGCCTTCCGGCGGGCCTTGCGTGCGGCCAAGAACGGCGTCGCGGTCCCGGCCCTGGCCGCCGGCACCCCAACGGACGTCACGGAGGCGGTGCCGTTGACGCAGCCGATTCCGGAAGGCGGCTTGGCGCGCGGCCTGGTGGGCGCCGAATTCCTGGACAGCACCCTGAGCGGAGGGCCGGAAAACGGCCAGGCCGCCGGCGGCCAGGACATGCTGGCCCGGGAGGCGGCGGAGACTGAGGCAGAGCACGACAGCGCCATGCCGCTTGGTTTCGCCCCTGAACGCGAGCGGACCGCCCGGCAGAAGTCCCGCCGTCGTGCGTGGACCGCAGTGGTTGTTATTTTGGTGCTACTGGTCTTGGCCGGCGGCGGATTCTGGGTGTACAGCACGGTGAACCAGAAGCCGACCCCGCCCCGTTGATCGCGGTACCGGCGGTGGCCGGCATGAGCGAGGCCACGGCGTTGCAGACGCTGTACGGCGCCAATCTCAGCCCGGAGTCGCACCATGTCCCGGATGACAAGGTCCCCAAGGGGACTGTGATCAGCACCGACCCTGGCGTGGGGTCCCAAGTGGCGCCGAAATCGCACGTCATGCTGAACGTTTCTGACGGGCCGGTCTCGGCGACTGTCCCTGCAGGCCTGAGCGGGCTCACCGAGGCCGCTGCACGCGACCTCCTGCGCCAGGCCGGACTCGTGGGTGGGTCGAGTACCTTGGCCAATAGTGCCACCGTTCCCGCGGGCTCCGTCATCAGCACCAAGCCCGCTTCGGGAGCTGTAGTGGGCGTGGGCAGCACCGTCGACCTGGTGGTGTCCACGGGCAAGGTAGCCGTGCCTCAACTCGTCGGATTGAGCGAGGCCGATGCAGAAGCGCTGCTCAAGGCGAACGGCCTGGCCATCGCGGTCACCGAACAGGAGAACTCGCAAGTAACCCCTGGAAAGGTGACGGGCCAGGGCGATGCCTTCAATTCCCTGGTAGAGCAGGGCAAGACCATCAGCGTGATTGTCGCTAAGGCTCCCGCCCCGCCCCGAGTCCCACCCCGACCCCACGCCGTCGCCTAGCGACACCAAGGGCGGCGGAGGCCTGGGCGGACTAGGCGGCTAGCGCTGGATCAGCGGGCTCAGGGTGGCAGCACGGGCGGCCGCCCCGGACATTCCGAGTGATTCAAGCCAGTTGCCCAGCATGAGGTAGCCGCCTTCGGTGAGCACCGATTCCGGGTGGAACTGCACCCCGCACAACGGCGCCGAACGATGCTGCAGGCCCATGACAACCCCGCTGGCGGTTTCGGCCGTGATTTCCAGGACGTCGGGGATGCTTTCCCGGACAGCCGCGAGGGAGTGGTACCGGGTGGCCGTCACCGGCGAGGGCAGACCGGCGAAAACGCTCTTGCCGTCGTGCTGCACAGGTGAGGTCTTGCCGTGCATCAGCTCCGGGGCATGCGTGACAGTCCCGCCGTAGGCCTCGGCCAGCGCCTGGTGCCCAAGGCACACCCCGAACATCGGCTTGTTGTTGTCTCCGCACCATTTGATCAATTCAATGCAGACGCCGGCTTCGGCGGGAGTCCCGGGGCCGGGGGAGATCAGCACGCCGTCGCGCGCGTCCGCCAGCTCGATCGCTTCGGCGAGAGTGACGTCGTCGTTCCGGACCACTGTGGTTTCCGCGCCGAGCTCCTGCAGGTAGCCGACCAGGGTGTAGACGAAGCTGTCGTAGTTGTCCACGACGAGGATTTTTGTTGTGCTCATGGCTGCTGTGCTGAACCAATCGTTGAGTCGGTGAAGGTAGTGAATTGTGACATCCAGGGGAAGAGGAACTGGACCATCAGGACAAGCGCGCATGCCACGAGTGCCGCTGATGTCAGGATACGCACCCAGAGGGGTCCCGGGAGGTGGCGGAAGATCCATCCGTACATGGCTTAGCCCTTTCCGGCCGTCTGGGCGACTTGCTTGGCGATGTCCTGCGGCGGCCCGGCTGATGCCGGCTGCCAGCTTTCCAACAAGGAGTAGGCGATGATGCGTTCTTGCGCACCGAAGCGCGGATTGCAGCTCGTCATGGTCAGGTAGCTTTCGGTGGGCGTCGCACCTGGTTGTGCGGGACCGGCAGAAGGACGTCCGTCCGCGAGGGCAGCACGATCTGGTTGTTGCGGAAGACATACGTGTAATAGCCGTCTTTGGTCTGCACGTAGATTTTGTCGCCCGGAACCAGGAGGTGGATGTTGTCCAGCACTGCGCCGTGGTCTGGCGGTGGCCGGCGACGGCGAAGTTGCCAGGGGCTCCGGGCATGCTCGTGGTTCCGTAGTGGCCGAGGCCCAGCGTATCCAGGATGTCGGAACCGGTGCCCTCGATGATGGGCCGCGAATAATCCGCGCCGAATCGAGGGATGTACATGATGCCGATCATGCCGCCGTGTTCGGGAGCCTCGGCAACCACGGGCTTCCCGTAGTCGGGCCGTGCAGCAGGGTTGGCAGGGACAACGGGTGCCACCGGTCCCGCGAAACTCTTGGCAAAACCCTGGACGGCCTGGCTTTGCTTGGCATCGGCTTCGACGTTGGTCCACCACAGTTCCCACGCCACAAAGAGCAGCAGGATAAGTCCGGCGGTGACGAGCAACTCGCCCACGACCTGGACGATCTTGCGCACGACGTCCCCCGTGCTTGGCCGTCCCTTGCGCCTCGCCGGGCGCGGCTTGTGTCCCGCGGGCCGGAACCCTCCGCGCCGGTTCCTGTGCCGTCGTCCGGCACGGCAGCGGCTTGCTGCGTCTGCTGCTGCGCCACTGGATCTCCTCTTTGCAGGCGCGGATGCCCGACGACGAGCAGCCCCCGAAATCCGGCTAGACTTGACTGCTAGAACGAACCCCGGAATTGCCGCGTGCGCGTTGACCGCTGGAATTTTCCTTCCTGCAGGATATCAAGCCGGCGCGCGGCCTTTCATTCAGCCGGCCAAGGAGGAACCGTGCCCGAGTCCAAGCCCCGCAAGAGGGCCGCCCGCCCCACCGAAGCGGCCACCACGCAGCAGTACAAACCGAACCCCATCTGGTACAAGCCAGTCATGTTCGGTCTCATGATCATCGGCCTGCTGTGGATCATCACGTTCTACATCACCAGCGGCCAGCTTCCCGTACCTGCATGGGCGTCCTGGAACATCGTGGCGGGCTTCGGCATCGCGATCGTCGGCTTCCTCATGACCACGCGCTGGCGCTCCTGAGCGGCGACCTCACATTTCGGCCGCCTGCAGCGTCTACCAGACATGACCACCAGGCACACAACCATTGATTCCCTGCTGGGCCGGCTCACGCTGACTGCCCAGGACGATCTGCTGACCGGCATTTTCTTTGAGGGTCATTGGCATAAGCCGCCATCGGAGTTCTTCGGTGAGGCCGTCCCGGCTGAGGATCCCTTGTTCCAGCAAACCGCTCTTGAACTGGGCGAGTACCTGGCTGGCGAGCGGACCGTGTTCGATGTCCCGTTCAAGGCTTCAGGGAATCCTTTCCAGGAGCGGGTCTGGGCAAGACTCGAAGAAATTCCGTACGGGGAAACCGTCAGCTACGGGGAATTGGCCACTGAACTGGGCGATCGCAACCTTTCCCAGGCCGTCGGCTCGGCAGTCGGCCGCAATCCGCTGAGCATCATCATCCCGTGCCATCGGGTTGTGGGGCGCGACGGGAAGCTCACCGGTTACGCCGGCGGCCTCGACAACAAACGGTTCCTCCTGGAACTCGAAGAGCCAGCAGCGGCAAAGGAAAGCAAGCTCTTCTAATGGAGCCCAAGAAGCCGTTCGAGCTGGTGGTCCGCGAGCACGGACCCACGGTCCTGCGCGTGTGCCGCGCGGTCCTCGGCGACCATGACGCGGAGGACGGTTGGTCCGAGACTTTCCTCTCCGCCTTGAAGGCCTACCCCGAACTGCCGGCGGGTGCCAACGTCCAGGCCTGGCTCGTCACCATCGCCCACCGCAAGTCCATCGACATCGTCCGCTCCAGGAACCGCCGGCCGGTTCCCGTGGACGAACTGCCTGTGCGACCGTCCGGACTCGGCATCCCCGGCGACGGCCACCGGGAGGTGCTCGACGCCGTCGGGCAGCTTCCGCCGAAACAGCGCCAAGCTGTGGCGTACCACTACCTCGCCGGGCTCCCGTACAAAGAAGTCGCCGGGCTCCTCGGCGGAACTCCCGACGCCGCGCGCCGCGCGGGAGCCGACGGCGTCAAGGCGTTGCGCACCATTCTCCTCGACAGCTCCTTGAGCTACGTGAAAGAAGAAACCCCATGACCATCCACCACGACGATCCGGACGTCTCCGAGCTCCTCGCTCCCCTCGAATCCGCAGAACCGGCCATCATGCAGCGGCTCCACGACCGCCTCGCAGCGGCTGCGGCGGAGCAGCACACGCTCGATATTGCCTACCGCACAGTGGATTCCCCGATCGGCAAACTGCTCCTCGCCGCCACGGAACGCGGCATGGTGCGCGTGGCGTTCGAAGTGGAAGACCACGACGCCGTACTGCAGCTCCTCGCGGAAAAGCTCAGTCCGCGGATCCTTTTCTCGGCGAGCCGCCTGGATCCGGCTGCCCGCGAACTTGACGAGTATTTTGCCGGGACCCGGCACCAATTCGACGTCCCCTTGGATTTCAGCCTTTCGCGCGGGTTCCGGCTCAGTGTCCTGGAACATTTGCCGCAGATCGCCTACGGCCATACGGAAAGCTACGCGCAAGTGGCCTTGGCCGCCGGAAGTCCGCGGCCGTGCGCGCCGTCGGCACCGCTTGCGCCACCAACCCGCTGCCGGTGATTGTGCCTTGCCACCGGGTGGTGAAATCCGATGGATCGTTCGGCAACTACCTCGGCGGCACGGATGCCAAGCGCGCCTTGTTGGCTCTTGAGGCAGCATGAGTTCCGGGTGGACGGAACCGCTGTTTCCCCTTGAGTTGCCGGACGCGCCCGACGCCGGTCCCCGGGTGATCGCGCCCGGCGCGGTGCACGTTCCGGGCTGGCTGAGCCTTGAGCAGCAGCGGTGGATAGTGGCCCGCTTCGAAGAGTGGACGCGGGGTCCCGTCCCCTTGCGTGCCGCCGTCCTTCCCGGCGGCCACCCGATGTCCGTACGGACAGTCTGCCTCGGCTGGCACTGGCAGCCCTATCGATACACACGCGAGGCCTTTGACGTCAACGGGCGGCGGGTCCTCGACTTTCCTGACTGGATGGTGCGCCTGGGCCGCAAAGCAATGTTGGAGGCGTACGGCGACGCCGCCGAAGCCGCCAGGTATACGCCGGACACCGCGCTGGTGAATTTCTACGACGAGACCGCCAAGATGGGGATGCACCAGGACAAGGACGAAAAGTCCCGGGCCCCCGTGGTGTCCCTCAGCATGGGAGACAGTTGCCTCTTCCGCTTCGGAAACACGGAGACGCGCACCAAGCCGTATACCGACGTCGGGCTCTCCTCAGGAGACCTCTTCGTGTTCGGAGGCGCTTCCCGTTTTGCGTACCACGGAGTCACCAAAGTCCTCCCCGGAACGGCTCCTGAAGGTTGCGGGCTGCCGAGGGGGCGGATCAACATCACCATGCGCGTCACGGGAATGTCGTAGGACCGGGGCACAATGGCAACAACAGCTTCTGCCCGGCTTCCTGTGGAGGAACAGCTATGAACCCGCCCGAGAACGGCACCATCATTGGCGACGACGGCCTTGCGCGTCCGCCGTGGGCATCCGTTGACCCGCTCATGCGGGAGTACTACGACCACGAGTGGGGCATGCCTGTAAGGGACGAACGGGGCTTGTATGAGCGCATCAGCCTCGAGGGCTTTCAGGCGGGCCTGTCCTGGGCCACCATTTTGCGCAAGCGGGAGGCATTCCGGTCCGCTTTCCTGGACTTCCACCCTGAAAGCGTCGCGGCTTTCACGGAGGCGGACGTGGAGCGGTTGATGCAGGATTCGGGAATCGTCCGCAACCGCCTCAAGATCCGTGCGGCCATCACCAACGCCAAGGCGACGATCGCCTTGCGGAGCGAGGGCGGGTTGGTGGACTTCGTGTGGTCGTTCCAACCGGAGTCGACGCCGGAACCGCGAACCTTTGCCGACGTCGCTACCCAATCGCCGGAATCGATTGCCCTGTCCAAGGCGCTGCGGAAGAAGGGCTTCGCGTTCGTGGGCCCCACCACCATGTACGCGCTGATGGAGGCGATCGGGATGATCGATACCCACCTTCTGGACAGCCATCGTCGGGCAGCTCGGGAGTTTGGCTCTGATACCCACCCTCTTTCCACAGAAGTGCGTAACTTTATCCACAGCTGTGGACAATTCATGTGGACATCCATGTACATGAAGCCGGGATCCCCGACATTCAGGCGATAGCCGAGCACCCATGCCTTGGTCCCGTGGTTTTACCCAGTGTGTACAAGGCTGTGGATAGTGTCCGCGGGTTCACGGAGAGTTCACTCCCGAGGTATTGAGAACTTCATTCTGGCCCCGCTCATCACGGACCCATCAGCTTCCGGTTCGCTATCCCGGGTCCGCGATATCGGTTTAGTCGGGATGTGTGAAAGAATCTGCGTATGAATGCAGATAAGAGTGCTTGCTCGCTGGGGGTCGATAGCCAATACGTTGAATTGGCTGTGGAAGTATTCGCGATGCTGGCTGACGCCACGAGGGTCCGGATCGTCCTGGCGCTCCGGAACGGCGAAATGGCCGTCGGAGCTCTGGCGGAACTCCTAGGGAAGTCTCCGGCCGCAGTGTCGCAGCACCTTGCCAAAATGCGCTTGGCGAGAATGGTTTCCACGCGACAGGACGGAACCAGGGTCATGTACCGCCTCGAGAACGAGCATGCCCGCCAGCTAGTCGCGGATGCAATATTCCAGGCGGAGCACGCCTTGGGCGGTACCCGGCACACCACCGCGCAGAACAGGAATCGGCATGAGCGGTCATCCGCAAGTTGGTCATCACGAGCACCACGTGCACGACCACGACCACGACCACGACGGACACTCCCATACGCACCACAAGGGTCTCAAGGGGTGGCTGTATGAGCTCTTTGTCCCGCACACCCACGATTCCGCCGATTCAATCGATGATGCCCTCGAGTCGAGTACGCAGGGCGTCCGGGCACTGAAGATCAGCCTTTTCATACTCCTGGGCACCACGGTCCTGCAGTTTCTTGTGGTCCTCATCAGCGGCTCCGTCGCATTGCTGGCCGACACAATCCACAACTTCTCGGACGCGCTCACCGCAGTGCCATTGTGGATCGCGTTCATACTGGGACGTCGTGCGGCAACCCGTCGCTACACCTATGGATACGGGCGGGCGGAGGATCTTGCCGGGCTGTTCATTGTCGGCGTCGTAGCGCTTTCAGCAGTGGTCGCCGCATGGCAATCCATCGATCGCCTTTTCCATCCCCAACCCCTGCACAATCTGTGGTGGGTTCTTGCGGCCGGAATCATAGGCTTTGCGGGCAATGAAATTGTGGCCGTCTACAGGATCAGGGTCGGCCGGCAGATCGGGTCAGCTGCGCTGGTTGCCGACGGCGTGCATGCGCGCATTGACGGATTCACCTCCCTCGCAGTGGTGCTTGGAGCCGGCGGCGTTCTGCTCGGTTTCCCTTTGGCGGACCCGATTGTCGGCCTGCTGATTTCGGCCGCCATCATCGTCCTGCTTTGGGGAACGGTTCGCAGCATCGGACGACGCCTGATGGACGGTATAGAACCCGAGGTGCTGGACAGCGCCCAGGCGGCGTTGGAAATGACACCCGGTGTATTCTCGGTGCCAAAACTGCAACTGCGTTGGGTCGGCCATCGCCTGCAGGGCGCCACGACAATCGTCGTCGCCGACGCGCCGCTGTCAGCGATTGAAGAAACTGTCGGCGAGGCCAGGCACCGGCTTGAACACGCGCTCCCCAAGCTCGACGACATGGTGATACAGGCCGTTACGGACGCTTGCCGCTGATCGACCGGATCCAGTTCCCAACCGCTCCCCAGCCGCTGCGGTTATGATGGCCCACTGAACCTTATGTTGAGCCACTGACCCGATCTTGAGCCAACGAACCGGACCCGCCGGCCGCCCGAGATCCACGAAAGAAGATGCCCATGAGCCAGCAAGCGATTCTGGCGAAGCCTCGCCGAAACGTGGAGATGGTGCTGCTGGTGTTGGCACTTGGCGTCGGCATTGGGGCCCTTGCAATGACCAGTGTCGACAAGAAGGAAGCCCTCGACGTTGGATTCTGGCTTCAGGCCGGTACGTTGACGGCGCTGGCGGGGATCTTCCACGTCGTCCTGCGGTTCAAGGCAAGGTATGCGGATCCCGTGATCCTCCCGATTGTGGTGGCTTTGAACGGCCTCGGCATCGCCATGATCCGACGCTTGGATGCCTCAAACGGTACGACTGCCGGGGCTAATCAGCTCACATGGACGATCGTTTCGGTCCTGGTCGCGGCCGCCGTTTTGTGGCTATTGAAGGACCACCGGCTTTTGCGCCGTTACACCTTCATTGCACTTGCGGTCAGCGCCGCCCTCCTTATCCTTCCCCTCGTGCCCGGCATTTCGGCCGGCGACATCAACGGCGCGAATGTCTGGATACGCCTCGGTTCACTGCAGTTCCAGCCCGGCGAGATCGTGAAGATTACGCTGGCCGTCTTCTTCGCGGGCTACTTGTCCTCCAACCGGGACTTGATCCTGCTGGCCGGCAGGAAATTCGGGCGCCTGCAGTTCCCCAGGATCAAGGACACCGGGCCCATGATCACCGCGTGGGCCGCGAGCGTTGGCGTACTGGTTTTCCAGCACGACCTCGGCATGTCCATACTGCTGTTCGGCCTATTTATCGTGATGATCTACGTTGCCACAAGCCGGGCCAGCTGGCTGGTCCTCGCGTCGTGCTCATGCTTTTGGGCGGATACGCCGCAGCAAAGATTTTTTCCCATGTCGGCTTGCGCATTGACGCGTGGATCAACGCTTTCGACCCCCAGGTCTTCACCCGATTCCCCGGAGGCAGCGCCCAGATTGTCCAGGGCCTCTTCGGGATGGCCGACGGCGGCCTGATCGGCAAGGGCCTCGGGCTCGGGAGCCCTGACCTGGTGCCTTTCGCGAACAGCGACATGATCATCGCTTCCCTTGGTGAAGAACTCGGCCTGATCGGGCTGTTCGCGATCGTTCTCCTCTATTTGCTCCTTTTCACGAGAGGGTTCCGGGCCGCCCTGGGCATCCGGGATGCTTTCGGGAAGCTCCTTGCCTGCGGGCTGGCCTTCTCCATGGCCCTTCAGTGCTTCATCATTATCGGCGGCGTCACCCGCCTTATTCCCCTCACGGGCTCACGACGCCGTTCCTCTCCGCTGGCGGGTCCTCCCTCCTCGCCAACTGGATCATCATCGCCCTGCTGTTGCGGATCAGCGACGCTGCGCGCAGGCCCCAAACCGTTGCGTCCCAGACCGAACACGTTCCGGTCTGACACCCTTACGGACACCGGTCAGCTACCACGTGGCGAGCGGCCCAAGTGGTCCCACCGCCACCCTCGCCTCGCAAGGCCCCGCGGCCAGGGAACCCTCCCGGCGTGGGCCCAGCTAGTCCCACCGCCACCCTCGCCTCGCAAGCTCGGCCAGGGAACCCTGGCGGCGTGGGCCCTCGCAGTTGTTGTCGTTTTGTAGCCTCATAACGACAACAACTGCGAGCTAGTTGGGTTAGCCGCGCGCCGGCACCTTAAGTCGAAGTTACGCACTTAACAACAGGCAGCTACCCACAAGTTATCCACAGTTGGGGAAAAACCGTGCCTGCATAGTGGAAAACTCCCGGAACGGCGGGCCTCAGGGGCAGCAAAGACAACGAACTACAGCGATGTGAGTTATTAACAATGTTGATAACTCTGTTGATACCGCGCTCTTTTGGCTGCGAACACTGAGGTTGTCCACACACGCCCGGATAACCCACTTCTTATCCACATACCCACAGGCGTGTGGGCAAAAGTTATCCACAGGTGTGGACGTTAATCGCCGGAGAAAAGCGCAGCCCCTGCCATCTCGCCCTACAGTGTCCATTCACCATCGAACTACAAGCTTGTAAGTTACGCACACTGTGGATAAGGCCTGTGGAAAACATATCCAAAAGTCTTGACGGACCTGAAAGCGCAGTTCTAAGCTGGTGTTATTCAATGAACTAGTTGATAAACCATCTGCTTGAGTACGGCGGAGGACCCCGAAATCCGCGATCCTCAGGCCCGACCCACCAGGGGAGAAGCATGCCGGGCACGATTGCTGCAGCGGTGCTGGACCCGGAAGACCAGCTCAACAGGGCGTTCATGGCCCTCGCCGATCCTGTCCGCCGCAAGATACTCGCGCGGTTGGCCTTGGGCGATGCCACCGTCAACGAGATCGCCCAGCCCTTCACCGTCACCCTCCAAGCCATCTCCAAGCACCTTCAAGTGCTCGAGGGCGCGGGCCTCATCACAAGGAGCAGGGAAGCGCAGCGCCGTCCCTGCCATTTGAACACCACAGCGCTGGGTCCCTTGGCTGAGTGGATCGAGAACTACCGTCTTCAGGCCGAGGAACGTTTCGCCCGGCTGGACGAACTATTGGCCAGCACAACCGACAAAGACAGTCCCGAAAAGGAGAAGAACAATGAGCACCAACACAACAACCATTGACGTCGCCGCGGGCACGCCGTTCATCGATACGAGCCGCGACTTCGACGCCGCACCCTCGCGTGTGTTCCAGGCTTTCACGGACCCCGAACTCGTCGTCAAATGGCTGGGTCCGCGTCGCCTGGAAATGCGCCTGGAGTCATACGACGCGCGCACGGGCGGCAGCTACCGCTACACGCATGTGGACGAACAAGGCAGCGAGTTCGGTTTCCGCGGGGTCTTCCACGAGGTCCAGGAGCCATTGCGGATCATCCAGACCTTTGAGTTCGACGGCGCCCCGGGGCAAGTCACGCTGGATACCACCAGGTTTGAAGACCTCGGAGGCCGCACGCGCGTAGTGCAGCACTCCGTGTTTCCCTCGGTGGAAGCCCGGGACATGGCAGTAGCCAGCGGCATGGATGCGGGCATCAAAGAGTCGATGGACCGCTTGGAGGAACTCCTGGGGTAAAGCCAGGGAGCTGTTAGCCCGCTGTGGCCCGAAGGACGGTAGCGAGGACCAGAATCCCGGCCACCAGGGCCATGCCTGCGGTCTGCAACAGCGCCTGGCGGGTCCACGCGGAGCAAAGGCAATCACGGCGGCGCACAGGCCACCCGTGATCAGGCCGCCCAAATGGGCCTGCCAGGCAATGCCGGGGACAACGAAGCCAATCACGCCGTTGATGGCAATGAGGATCCACAGCTGCCGGGTGTCTCCGCCGCGCCGGCTTTGAACTACCAACAGTGCGCCAAAGAGGCCGAAGATGGCGCCGGACGCACCTTCCACTCCAGTGGGAGGCAAAACAGGTGTCAGAAGTAGGAAACCGACAGAGCCGCCAATGGCGGACAACAGGTAGACGGCCAGGAAGCGGATGCGCCCCAAGACCGGCTCCAGCACCTGGCCGAAAATCCAGAGCATGTACATGTTGAGCACGATGTGCAGGACAAAGCCCTGGGAATGGACAAAAGCGCTGGTCAGCATCCGCCAGGGTTCGAAGGCCCCGTATTGCGGAGCGGCGTAGACGGACGCAAAAGCGAGTTGATTCTCCACGACACCGCCGGGAATCAACCATTGCAGCACGTACACCAGGGCACACAGCCCGATAAGTATGTACGTCGCCAAAGGACGTCCTGTCGCAATGGCGCCGCCATAGGCGGAACGCACTGCCGGCGTCGAACGCTTCATTTCATTGACGCAGTCAATGCATTGGAACCCGACGGCGGCCGCCCGCTGGCACTCGGGCATGCGGGACGCCCGCAACGCTGGCACCGCACATAGGAGGGCCTGTCCGGGTGCCTGGGGCACACCGGAATGTCTGCTGACGGCTCTGCCGCCGGGATTCCGTAACTCATATGCTGTTCAGGCTCCGGGGATCAGAGCTGGACAATGTCGATGCTGTTGATGACGACGTCTTCGACGGGGCGATCGCCCATGCCGGTGCGGACAGCCTCGATGGCGTCTACAACTTTCTTGGACTCTTCGTCTGCAACCTCACCGAAGATGGAGTGCTTGCCGAAAAGCCAGTCGGTGTTGACCGTGGTGATGAAGAACTGGGAACCGTTGGTGCCCTTGCCCATCTGGATGCCGGCGTTGGCCATGGCCAGCTTGTAAGGGGCGTTGAAGTTGAGTTCCGGGTGGATCTCGTCGTCGAACTTGTAGCCCGGACCGCCGATACCGCGACCGAGGGGATCGCCGCCCTGGATCATGAAGTCTTTGATGATGCGGTGGAAAATCGTGCCGTTGTACAGCGGGGTACCAGTCTTGTCTTCACCGGTCTCCGGGTGCGTCCAGGACTTTTCGCCGGTGGCCAGGCCAACGAAGTTGGCTACCGTCTTGGGCGCGTGGTTGCCGAAGAGGTCAACCACGATGTCACCGAGGCTCGTGTGGAAAGTTGCTTTTGCGGTTGCGATGGTCATATCGCCATTGTTTCACGCAGGGTCAACGCCGGGGCGGCCAGGAGGGCGGTTCCGCGCTCGGTGAAATCTTCCATGAATCCGCTGGATGAATAGCCGGTGCCGAACAAGCGACGTAGGCTAACAACAAACGAGCATGTTGATCGGGAGGTAGTTGTGAAGAAATCGGACCGGATTGCCCGCGAACTTGAACACACCGTTGTGAATGGTGTCGAAAATGCCAAGGACTGGGCGACACCGCGCGTCGAAGCAGCTGTGAACTGGGCTGTTCCCCGCATCCAGCACGGAATCGACACCGCGTCGCCGAAGCTCCAGGAAGGCCTGAAATCGGCTGCCTACAACCTCGCCGACGGCGTTGCAACCGTCACGCCGAAGCTCCAGGAAGGCCTGGCGAACCTCGCGCCGAAGATCCACGACGTCGTCGAGGACGCCTCACCCAAGATCCAGGAAGCCCTTAACAAAGCCACCCCGGCGCTCAGCCACGCGCGGGACAAAGTTGTTGAGGAGTACTTGCCCAAGCTTTCGGAGCAGCTCGGGCAAGCCTCCGTGGTTGTGCACCAGGCCCTCGAGAATGCACCCGCGCAGGTGGACGCAGTCGCCCAGAAACTGGTGGATTCGGGAGTGGTTCACAATCTGCAGGAGCAAGCACAAGCCACAGGGGCCCAGCTGAAAGCCGCGGCCGAGGAAGCGTCCAAAACAGTCTCGAAAGAACTGGCCAAGACCCGGAAGCCCAAAAAGCGCGGTCTCCTGATCTTCACGGTCATTGCAGCAGCTGCCGCGGCCGGCGTCGCCGCATGGAAGGCCAGCCGTCCGGTGGAGGACCCGTGGAAGACCCGGCCCGGTAACGCCGTCGCCGGTGCCCGCCGCGGCAGCAGCCGAGAAGGTCGCTGACAAGGCGAACGAGGCCGCCACCAAGGTAGCTGACACGATTGACGACGTGAAACTCAACGTTGCTGAGAAAGCCGAAGCCGTAGCCGAGAAGGCAAAGCACGCAGTCGAGGACGCTACGGACACTGCAGCAAAAGTGGCAACCGACGCCAAGACCGCGGTAAAGAACATCGCCGCCAGCCTCCACAAGGACGAAGCGGCCAAGGACCAGCCGGCCACAGACGAAGCCGGCAAGCACGAGGCCTAGGCAAACAGCCATATTCGCTCCACGTTGAAGGGATCCCGGTTCGCCGGGGTCCCTTCAATTGTTTGGCCACTTGTCACCGGAGGCTTCCTCACGTGACACCGCCCTGATGTTAGATTTATGGGGATGCCAGCCGATAGATCTTTCGTAGATGCAGCCACCAATGCAGCCGTCGCACCCGTGAAGCCGAGCGTTTCAATCATCATCCCGGCGTACAACGAGGAAAGCGTCATACGGCAATGCCTGATCGCGGCCATCTACCAGTCAGTACCTGCGGACGAGATCATCGTCGTTGACAACAAGTCCACGGACCGCACCGCCCAGATCGTCACGCAGATGCAGCAGGAATACCCGGAAAGCCCCATCATGCTGCTGAGCCAGGACAAAGCGCAGGGACTCATCCCCACCCGCAACTTTGGCCTCAATCGAGCCACGTCGGACATCCTCGGCCGGATCGATGCCGACTCCGTCGTTGAACCCGACTGGGTTGAGCAGGTCCAAAAGGCTTTCGCCGATCCCTCGGTGCAGGCGGCCACGGGTCCGGTGGTCTACTACGACATGCCGATGCGTCGATTCGGACTCAAGGCCGACGACAAAATGCGCCAGCTCATGCTTCGGCTTGCGAAGCACCAGTACCACTTCCTTTTTGGATCCAACATGGCGCTTCGCCGCTCCGCATGGGAAACCATCCGGGACGAAACCTGCCTGGATGAAAGGGACGAGATGCACGAGGACATCGATCTCTCCCTGCACCTTGCCGACCACGATCTCAGGGTGCAGTATTGGCCGCAGATGGTCTCTGGCATGTCTGCCCGCCGGCTCGAAGATTCACCGCGCGACTACCGCTATTACGTGACCCGCTTCGACCGCACCTACAAGGCACACAACGTCAAGAAGATGGCCCTGAAGGCTCCCATGGTGGTGTTCTTCTCGGTCTACTTCCCGGCCAAGCTTCTGCGGGCCATCCACACGGCCAATGCCGGCCAAGGCGTCCGCCGAGGCGGCCTCTAGCCACTCAGTCAGTGCCGAGTTCGGCGATCTTGCCCTCGGCGTCGCCCTTGCCGCTCCGCTGACCGGCGACGACGACGGCGAGTCCAACCAGGATCAAGGCGAGTCCCGCATAGGTACCGGCCGGCAGGGTCTCGTGCAAGAAGACGGCAGCGAGAATGGCTGCGCCCGGAATCTCCAGCAGGATGATCATGGACACCAGGAGCGGGCTCATGGTCGCCAGGAGATGGTTGAAGGCGGTGTGGCCCACCAGTTGTGCACACACGGTGATGGCCACGATCCCCAGCCAGCCGCCGGCGTCGAACCCTACAAGCGGCTGGCCGCCCGTGATGGCGAGCACAGCGACGACGGCCGCACAGATCCCGTAGCAAAGCGTCGTATATGTTCCAATGCCCATGCTCTGGCGGGCTTTGCCTCCGGCCAAGGTATATAGGCCGGCCAGGGCGCCTCCGGCGAGAGCCAGGATGTCACCAAGAAAGGCTTTCGGGGAGGATCCCATATCGAAGCCCGTGATGGCGGCTACGCCGCCCAGCGCGATACCCAGGCCCACGAGGACCGGCCAGCGGTGCTTTGTGCCGCGGAGGAGCTGGAAGACGGCGATCCAGGCGGACTGCAGGCACACCAGGGCGGTAGCGGCCGCGACAGAGGTGAGTTGGAGCGCGGTGATGAAGCACGCGAAGTGGAAGGCCAGTGCCACTGCTGCCACAGCGGACCAGGTGAACTCGTTCCGGGTGATCTTGCGGAACTGGCGCGGCTCGCGGATCAGGACCGGCGAGGCCATGACGACCGCGGCGATCGCGTTGCGCCAAAAGGCGATAGCGAGTGCCGTGACGGAAGTAGCTCCAAGCGTTCCCGCGATGAGGGGTCCGGATGACGCGACGCCGAGCACACCCAAAGCAGCAACAATGAAGTTCACATTTCAACCTTAGTGGGGCGGTTAACGCAAAGAGTCCCGGTCATTTCTGACCGGGACTCTTTCCTATGGTGGAGGCACGGGGACTCGAACCCCGAACCCCCTGCTTGCAAAGCAGGTGCGCTACCAATTGCGCCATGCCCCCATAAGAAGCAACCCGTCCATACTACCCTAGTTCCTTCGATGGTTTTCGCCATCTCCAGGCGGGGCGCCTTTCGCTAGTCAACCGTGTCGGTTGCCTTGCTCCAGACTGTCTTCTGGGCTTCGGATTCCTGCACTTTTTTGTAGAGCAGGACGCCTGCGATCGCAGCTGCAACTACGAGCAACTTCTTCACATGCACCCCGTTCCGGTTCAGTTTCCTGAACCTTTAACAAAACCTGTGCAGGTTCCGTGGGCGTACCAGGACTTGAACCTGGGACCTCTTCGTTATCAGCGAAGCGCTCTAACCGCCTGAGCTATACGCCCCGATACCTCTTCGGGCCGAGACATGACTTTACAGCACATCCCGGCCCGATCTCAAATCGAGGTATTTTCACCACTGTTTTCCAGCAGTTTCCCCCAATTTCCGACCGACTGGGTCAGTCGTCGGTGAGGGTCACGCCAATGCCGCCCACGAGTGTTGCGGCAATGTTATAAAGCACGGCGCTCAGCATGGACAAAGCAGTCAGTAGAACAACATTCACCACGGCAATGATGGTTGCGAAGGAGGCAACCTGTCCGAGGGATGCGACCTTCTTGAGTTCGAAGCCGCCGCTTTCCGAGCCCGCCAGGGTGCCGAGAAGGCTGTCCACCTGGTTGAAAATGCCGGTGAGGTCCAGAACGGTCCAAAGCACGATTGCGGCAATCACAGTCACGATGCCCAAGGCAACGGACAACAGGAATGCCATCTTCAGGACAGACCACGGATCAACCTTGCTGACGAGCAGGCGCGCGCGGCGAACCTTCGCCTTAGGTGCCGGCTTCACGAGTCCGGGGCCCCGGCGGCGGGCCGCTGCTGGCCCTGCACGGGGCGCTGGCCGGGCGCGGCGGGACGCTGACCCGCCGGGCGCTGGGTTCCCGCGGTTCCCGCGGGACGCTGGCCAGGAACGGCGGGACGCTGACCGGGAACCGCCGGGCGCTGGCCTGGGACCCTTTCCGCGCCAGTTCCTGCCGCACCCGAGGCGGATGCCGCAGGGCGCTGCTGGGGACGGGCCGGTGCGTCTACCCGTGGAGTAGCCGACGGCTGCCGCAATCCTCCAGGGACACCCGTGCTTGGCTTGGGATATGAGTCCGAATTGCTCACTCGTTACCTCCGGTATTGTCTTCGTTCAGCTCGACGCCGGACCCATTACCGGATCCTGCGGCCGATCCCGATTCGGCCGTCGCGGTCGCCTGATCGGCGCCGCCGTTTGCAGCCAACGTTACGTCATCGTCCGCCTCGGGCGTTCCTCCGGCGGGATTTTCGACGCTATTGACGCTTGAGGCGTCGTCGGTGCCCTCGCCCTGATCGTCGTCGGAGTCCTCGAGGCCGCGTTCGCTGTTGCGGGCCACCTCGATGATGCGGTCGTTCTTGTCAGGCTTCGCGAAGATGACGCCCATCGTGTCACGGCCCTTCGCAGGCACACCGGCCACGGCGGAGCGGACAATCTTTCCACCCTCCATAACCACCAGGACTTCGTCTTCTTCGTTGACGATCAACGCACCAACAAGGTCGCCTCGCTCTTCCTGAAGCTTGGCCACCTTGATGCCCAGGCCGCCACGTCCCTGGAGCCGGTATTCCTCGACGGCGGTGCGCTTGGCGTATCCGCCTTCGGTCACCACGAACACGAACGAGCCGTCCTGGACCACGTCGGCCGCGAGGAGTTCGTCGTCTTCGCGGAACTTCATGCCGGTCACACCCGAGGTAGCGCGACCCATGGGGCGCAATGCCTCGTCGGTGGCCGTGAAGCGGATCGACTGGCCCTTGCGGGAAACCAGGAGGAGATCGTCCGTTTCGGACACAAGCTGCGCCGAGACAAGCTCGTCCTCATCCCGAAGGTTGATGGCGATGACGCCGGCCGTGCGGTTGGTGTCGTAGTCTTCCAGGCGCGTCTTCTTCACAAGGCCGTTCTTGGTGGCGAGCACCAGGTACGGGGCTTGCTCGTAGTCGCGCAAGTCGAGGACCTGGGCGATGTGCTCGTCCGGCTGGAAGGCCAACAGGTTTGCCACGTGCTGTCCCTTGGCGTCGCGGCCGGCCTCGGCAAGCTCGTATGCCTTGGCCCGGTACACGCGGCCTAGGTTGGTGAAGAACAGCAACCAGTGGTGCGTCGTTGTGACGAAGAAGTGCTCCACGACGTCGTCGCCGCGAAGCTGGGCACCCTTGACCCCCTTGCCGCCCCGCTGCTGCGAACGATAGTTGTCGCTGCGCGTGCGCTTGACGTATCCGCCGCGGGTGATGGTGACCACCACTTCTTCCTCGGGGATGAGGTCTTCCATGGACATGTCGCCGTCGAAGCCCATGAGGATGTGGGTCCGGCGGTCATCACCGTGCTTCGCCACGATCTCGGCCAGTTCCTGGCTGATGATGTCGCGTTGGCGCTGTTCGGAGGCCAGGATCGAGTTGAATTCCGTGATCATGGCTTCAAGCTCGGCGTGCCTGTCCTGGATCTTCTGCCGTTCCAATGCGGCGAGCCGGCGGAGCTGCATGTCGAGGATGGCGCGGGCCTGGAGCTCGTCGATCTCCAGCAGACCCATCAGGCCGTCGCGGGCAGCCTCCGTGGTGTTGGAGGCCCGGATGAGTGCAATGACCTCATCCAGCATGTCCAGCGCCTTGAGCAGGGCGCGCAGGATGTGCGCCTCTTCCTCGGCCTTGCGCAGGCGGTAGCGGGTCCGGCGGACAATGACGCTCATCTGGTGGCCACCCAGTGCCGGATGAAGGCGTCCAGGCTCAGCGTGCGGGGTACGCCGTCGACAATTGCCAGCATGTTGGCGCCGAAATTGTCCTGAAGCTGGGTGTGCTTGTAGAGGTTGTTGAGCACAACCTTCGCCACGGCGTCGCGCTTGAGCACGATTACGAGCCGCTGGCCTGTGCGGCCGGACGTCTCGTCGCGGAGGTCCGCGATGCCCTGGATCTTGCCGTCCTTGACCAGTTCGGCGATCTTGATGGCCAGGTTGTCCGGGTTTGCCTGGTACGGAAGTTCGGTGACCACGAGGCATGTGCGGCCCTGGAGTTCCTCGACGTTTACCACCGCGCGCATGGTGATGGAGCCGCGGCCAGTCCGGTACGCGTCCTCGATGCCCTTGTGGCCGAGGATAGTGGCGCCGGTCGGGAAGTCCGGGCCCTTGATGCGTACAAGCAACGCCTCGAGCAGCTCTTCGCGGCTGGCTGTCGGGTTGGCCAGGTACCACTGCACGCCATCGGCAACTTCGCGGAGGTTGTGCGGCGGGATGTTAGTGGCCATGCCGACGGCGATGCCGGAGGAACCGTTGACCAGCAGGTTCGGGAAACGCGCCGGCAGGATGGTGGGTTCCTGGTTCTTGCCGTCGTAGTTGTCCTGGAAGTCGACGGTTTCCTCGTCGATGTCGCGGACCATCTCCATGGCCAGCTGGGCCATCTTGGTTTCGGTGTAACGCGGAGCCGCGGCGCCGTCGTTGCCCGGGGAGCCGAAGTTACCCTGCCCAAGAGCGAGCGGGTAGCGCATCGTCCAGTCCTGGATGAGGCGGACCAAGGCATCGTAGATCGCGGTGTCACCGTGCGGGTGGTATTGGCCCATGACCTCGCCCACCACGCGGGCGCATTTGTTGAACGAGCGGTCCGGGCGGTAACCGCCGTCGAACATCGCGTAGAGCACTCGGCGGTGGACAGGCTTCAGGCCGTCGCGGACGTCCGGAAGCGCACGGCCAACGATCACGGCCATGGCATAGTCCAGGTAGGAACGCTGCATTTCCGTCTGCAGGTCCACCTGGTCCACGCGGTCAGTCAGCACGTCGCCCTCAAGTACGGGTTCCGGAATGCCGGCCGACTCGGCGGGAACCTCAGGTGTTTCTTCACTCATAGTTTATGATTTCCGTTTCAGGTATATGTCAGTACTGGAATATTCCTAGGGGCTTTTGAAGTCTCTAGATATCCAGGAACCTGACGTCCTTGGCGTTCTGCTGAATGAAGTTCCGGCGCGACTCCACGTCCTCGCCCATCAGCACGGAGAAGGTCTGGTCCGCCGCCAGGGCATCGTCCATGGTGACCTGCAGGAGCGTGCGGTGGTCCGGGTCCATGGTGGTGTCCCAGAGTTCGGTGTAGTCCATTTCGCCGAGGCCCTTGTAGCGCTGGATGCCGTTGTCCTTCGGGATCCGGCGGCCGGCGGCCTGGCCGGAGACCAGCTTGGCGTCTCGCTCACGGTCGCTGTAGACGTAGTCGTGAGGGGCGTTCGACCATTTGATGCGGTACAGCGGCGGCTGGGCCAGATAGACATAGCCGTTCTCGATCAGCGGACGCATGTAGCGGAACAGCAACGTCATCAGCAGCGTCGTGATGTGCTGGCCGTCCACGTCGGCATCGGCCATCAGGACGATCTTGTGGTACCGCAGCTTGGAGATGTCGAAGTCCTCGCCGATGCCCGTGCCGAAGGCCGTGATCATGGACTGGACTTCATTGTTGCCGAGCGCCTTGTCCAGGCGGGCGCGCTCGACGTTCAAGATCTTTCCGCGCAACGGCAGGATGGCCTGGGTCTCGGGGTTGCGTCCACGCTTGGCCGAACCCCCGGCGGAGTCACCCTCCACGAGGTAGACCTCGCAGCGCGCGGGATCCTTTGAGGAGCAGTCGGACAGCTTGCCCGGCATACCGAAGGATTCCAACGGGCTCTTGCGACGTGCGTTGTCGCGGGCTTTGCGCGCGGCCATACGGGCCTGTGCCGCCTGGACAGCTTTGCGGATGACGTCTCGCGCCGGGCCCGGGTTTCGTTCCAGCCAGTCGCCAAGCTGGTCGGTGACCACCCGTTGGACGAAGCCCTTGACCTCGGAGTTACCCAGTTTGGTCTTGGTCTGGCCCTCGAACTGCGGTTCCGACAATTTCACGGAGATGACGGCTGTGAGGCCCTCCCGGATGTCGTCACCGGTCAGGTTGTCATCCTTTTCCTTGATGATGGTCTTCTCGCGCGCGTAGCGGTTGATGAGTGAGGTCATCGCGGCACGGAAACCTTCTTCGTGGGTGCCGCCCTCGTGGGTGTTGATGGTGTTGGCGTACGTGTGGACGCTCTCGGAATAGGCCGTGGTCCACTGCATCGCGACCTCGACGGCGATGTGCCGCTCAGTGTCCTCGGTTTCGAAGGCGATGACGTCCTCGTGGACGACGTCGACCTTCTTGTTCGAGTTGAGATGCTTCACGTAGTCGAGCAGGCCGTCGTCGTATTGATAAACGACGGTGCGGTGTTCGGCCGCCACTTCGCCTTCAGTCGCCACTGCGTCAAGATCCAGGTCGTCGTCGCCTGCTCCTGCGACGGGACGCTCGTCCGTGAGGGTGATGCGCAGGCCCTTGTTGAGGAAGGCCATCTGCTGGAACCGGGCGCGGAGGGTTTCGAAATCGAAATCGGTGCTCTCGAAGATGGTGCCGTCCGGGTAGAACGTCTGGGACGTTCCAGTCTGGTCCGTTGCTTCGCCCTGGACGAGTCCACCCTGCGGCTTGCCGCCGTCGGCGAAGCTCATCCGCCAAACGTGGCCCTGGCGACGCACCTCGGTGTCAACCCTGCGCGAAAGCGCGTTGACAACTGAAATACCGACGCCGTGAAGGCCACCGGATACGGCATAGCCGCTGCCGCCGAACTTGCCGCCCGCGTGCAGGATGGTCATGACAACTTCGACCGTTGGCTTCTTCTCCGTGGGGTGCATGTCCACCGGGATGCCGCGGCCATCGTCCACGACCTTCACGCCGCCATCGGCCTGCAGAGTCACCTCGATGTGGCTGCAGTATCCGGCAAGCGCCTCGTCCACCGAGTTGTCCACCACTTCGTACACCAAGTGGTGGAGGCCGCGCGGGCCCGTGGATCCGATGTACATACCCGGGCGCTTACGCACCGCTTCGAGACCTTCAAGAACGGTAATGTCGCTCGCACCGTACTCCTTGGACCCCGAGGGTGTGTCAGGCTTATGGGCGTTCTCCTTCGCGGGATCTACTGCCAAGGTCTCTGCATTGTCGTTAGCCACAGGCGCTTTCGACTCCTCCGTGTTCGATGGTCGCCGGCCGTCACCGCACCAAGGAAGCACGTCCGTCAGGACACACCACAGGGATACGGCAGCCGCCAACAGGGACGTCACTGCTAACGCCGGCTACTTCGTCAATGGCGGATCCGCTTATACAAGTGCTGTTCAGCAGAGCCAATCAACGTTCACCGGCGCCCAGTTGTCTATGCCGATTCTATCGTGACTGGGCACAGTTCCTTGCAAAACCCGGCCCTTATGCTCAGGAAAGTAGCTCTGGGAGGCCGCTGGCCCCATCTGCAAGCCGCCAAAAGAGCACCCTCTAGGGAGCTGTACGGTCCGGGGAGGTTTCTCGCCCCTGTGCGCCGTTCACGCAAATGCGCCAATACGGGCGCCGGGGAAGTTACCCGTAGGTATCCCGAGGGCCCGCCCATTGACGCTTCGGCCGCCCTTCCGCCAACTCGGTGCAGTGGGGCGAGCACCTGAATGGAGGTCACCACTCCGTCTCCGAGTTCCTTTCGGAACATGTCCAGGAGGCTGGTGCTCAGGAGCCTGAGCTGCGTTGCCCAGGCCGTGGAATCGCAGCGGACATGGAGCGTGGTGTCGGTGAAGCTCTCCGGAGTGCAATGCGCGGAGATCTCCGGTCCTACCAAGGCATCCCATTCGGCCATCACGGAACCGACGGCCACGGGAGACGTCCAGCCGCGTTCAGCCACGAGCCTCCCGACGACTTTCCCAAGCCAAGCGGATCCCGGCCGCTACCGTGGAATTGGCTGAATCCACGGGTGTCGCGGACGCCCTTGCGTTTGGGAGCGGCGCCCGTCCGCGGGGGAGCGCGGCGGATTTCGCCACGCGCTGCGGCCGCTTCGCGCATCCGGTTCAACGCTGATTGGGCAGCGTCGATCTCGTCAGGGTCCCTGCCCGGCTGGCGTCCGCCGGGGCTATCCTTCTCCATCAATGCCTCCGGGCACAACCTTCACGCGCCGCCCCGCCAGTTCCTCGGGAATGTCGGCGTCGACGGCGGCCGTCACCAGAACCTGTTCGGCACCGGCCACTATTGCAGCCAGTTTACGCCTGCGCTGCACGTCCAGTTCAGCGAACACATCGTCGAGGATGAGGATCGGAGCAGAACCGCCGGTTCGGGTGTCATCGAGCATGACGTAGTAGGAGGCCAAGCGCAGGGAGAGGCACATGGACCATGTTTCGCCATGGGAGGCATAGCCCTTGGCCGGGGCTTGGCCCAGAACCAGCTCGAGTTCGTCGCGGTGGGGTCCGACCAGGGAGATTCCGCGCTCCAACTCCTTCCGGCGCGAGGCAGCGAAAACCTGGACATAGCGCTCGGTGAGTTGTTCCACGGACAATGTGCGGAGGTCCTCAACCCCTTCCGAACCTTCCGCGAGACCCTCGGCGGGACCGCCGTCGTCGTCCAACACGCCCTGGATGGTAGATCGATAGACCGCGCCCGCTTCCTTCGATCCGTCGGTCAGCTGGGCGTATGCGCTCTTGAGGTGGGGTCGAAGCAGTTCCACGAGTTCCAGCCGTGCATGCAGGAGCTCGGCACCGGCCCGCGCCATGTGCTGGTCCCACACATCGAGCGTTGCTTCGTGGCCTGAGGTGAATTTCCCGGTGCGGGCAGATTTCAACAAAGCGTTGCGCTGTTTGAGCACGCGGTCGTAGTCGCTGCGGGTGGCCGCGTGCACCGGCATGAGGCTGACCAGCAGTTCGTCCATGAAGCGCCTGCGGTTGGACGGATCACCCTTGACCAAGGCAAGGTCTTCCGGGGCGAAAAGCACCGTCTGGCAAATGCCCAGGATGTCGCGGGCGCGCACAGGATTTCCGCGGTTGATCCGGCCGCGGTTGGCACGGCCGGCGTTGATCTCGAGTTCGACCACGGTCGATTGTTCACCGCGAACAAGCTTCGCCCGGATCAAGGCGCGCTCCGTGCCGAAGCGCAGGAGGGGCGCATCCGTACTCACGCGGTGCGAACTCAAGGTGGCCAGGTATCCGATGGCCTCCATGAGGTTCGTCTTGCCGATGCCGTTGGACCCCACCAGGACCGTCACACCGGGACCGAGCTTGAGGTCAACCTGCGCGTAGCTGCGGAAATCGGTCAGCGAAAGATGTTCGAGGTACACGCGTACTGCTGGTGGGCCGGGGCCTAGTTGGCCGGACGGGTGGCGTGGCCGCCGAATTGGTTGCGCAGCGCAGACACCATCTTCATGGCCGGGGAGTTGTCTTCACGCGAGGAGAAACGGGCGAAGAGCGCAGCGGTGATTGCCGGCGCAGGGATCGCGTTGGCAATGGCTTCTTCAACGGTCCAGCGGCCTTCACCGGAGTCCTCGACGTAGTCTCCGATGGAGGCCAGTCCCGGATCTTCGTCCAAGGCTTTGACCATGAGGTCCAGTAGCCAAGAACGGACAACGGTGCCTTTTTGCCACGCACGGAAGGTGCCGGGAAGGTCTTTGATGATGTCCTTGGCGGCGAGCAGTTCGTAGCCCTCGGCGTAGGCCTGCATCAGGCCGTATTCGATCCCGTTGTGGACCATCTTGGCGTAGTGGCCTGCTCCAACGCCGCCGACGTGGACGAAGCTGTCGGCACGATCGCCTTCGGGACGGAGTGCGTCGAACACCGGCATGGCGAGTTCGATGTCTTCATCCGCGCCGCCTGCCATGAGTCCGTAGCCGTTCTGCAAGCCCCAGACCCTCCTGAAACACCGCAATCGGCGAAGCGGATGTCCTTGGAGGCCAGGAAAGTGGCGTGTTTTTGGTCTTCAGTAAAGCGCGAGTTGCCGCCGTCGATCACCATGTCCCCGGCGGAAAGCTTCTCGCCGAGTTCGCTGATCACGGCATCGGTGATCTCGCCGGAGGGAACCATGACCCAGACCAGGCGCGGCGCCGGAAGGGCAGCGATCAGTTCGTCAACGGACGCGACGTCGGCGATGTCCTGATTGCGGTCGAAGCCAGTGACCTCGATTCCGCCCTTCCGCATGCGTTCGCGCATGTTGAAACCCATTTTTCCAAGGCGATCAGTCCGATGTGCACGGGGTGAACTCTTTCCTGCGTTGGTGGTTTTTTGGTCTTGACCCGACTGACTCGCATTTGTTGTCGTTTTGGGCGCCCAGAACGACAACTAATGTGAGCTAGTTGGGGAGGCGGACAGGCATCACGAGGTAGCGGTAGTCGCCTTTGTCATCACCGTCGGCGTCAACTTGGGCGGTGATCATGGCGGCTTCGGTGCCGTGGTGAAGGAGAAGCGCACGAACTTCGTCTCGATCACGCTCAGGCCTTCCACCAGGTAGTGCGGGTTGAACGCTACCGTGATGTCTTCGCCGCTGAGCTGGGCTTCCAGTTCCTCGGAGGCCTGCGCGTCCTCGCCGGTACCGGCGTCGAGACTCAGCTGGCCCTGCGTGAACGCCAGGCGAACCGGGGTGTTCCGTTCGGCCACCAAGGACACGCGGCGAACGGCTTCAACGAGTTCCTGCGTTTGGACCGTTGCGTGGATCGGCGTGGAATCCGGGAACAAGGACCGAATCTTGGGGTAGTCGCCGTCAACGAGCAATGAAGTGGTGGTGCGCCCGCCGCTTTCGAAGCCAATCAGGCGGCTGTCGTCGTCGGCGAGGGCGAGATGGATGTCACCGCTGCCGCCGAGAGTCTTGGCTACCTCGTTGAGGGTCTTGGATTTCACCAAGGCACTCGTGGAAATTCCGGGGTGACGGGCTTCCACGGTACTTCCCTCATGGCGAGGCGGTACCGGTCCGTGGCGAGGAGGGTGATCATGTCATCCTCGATCTCCATCCGGACACCGGTGAGGATCGGCAGGGTGTCATCCCTGCTGGCGGCGATGATGACCTGCGAAACGGCCTGGGCGAAGGCGTCGCCGGGCAGGGTTCCGCTGATGGCGGGAAGCGCCGGAAGCGGCGGATATTCGGATTCCGGCATCGTGGCGAGATGGAAGCTGCTTCGACGGCATGTGAGGGTGACCTTGCTGCCATCGGTTTCGATGTCGACGGGAGCCGAGGGCAGGCTGCGGCAGATATCGGCCAGGAGCCGTCCGGAAACCAGGATGGTTCCTTCGGTGGTGATGTCAGCTGGAATCTCGAGACGGGCGGAGGTCTCGTAATCGAAGCTCGAGAGGCTCACTGTTCCGGCTTCCGCCTTGAGCAGGAGACCTGAGAGTACCGGGACGGGCGGCCGCGGAGACAAGGACCGGGCTGTCCATGTGACGGCTTCTGCCAGGACATCCCGCTCGACTCTGAACTTCACGGAAGGGTGCCGCCTTTCATTGCTGCTGCCAGTGTTCCACCGGAAACTCCCCCAGGAGCCCCGAAAACCAGCGCCCGGAACCCTAACGCTGCATGGTCCGCACTGAGCGAACTACAAAGCAGCGCCAAGGATGGACGCGATGCAGACAGCTTAGCCGGAACTTCGGGCATTAACCCATCCCCGGCCTGCTGGCTTGTGGTTCGAAGCAGCCGCGGGCTGCGTCGGTGGGTGGGCGGAAGGAGATTGTTATTTGAGGGAATTCATTTTTTGGGATTAGTAGTGTTAATAACCCCTGTGGAAACTGTGGATAACCGTCCCTGGACCCGCAGTTCCGCGGTTAAGGCCTGTTCACGATATGTGGGTGACAGGGGTTTTAAACAGGGTGTGGACGTGGATAACCCCCAGGGCCGTTTTTAACGATCCACAGACGGCTTAAGGGTTTTAAGCCCATTAACCGCGCTTGTCCCCTTAAGTATCCACAGGCTTATCCACATGTGCCTGTTAATAAGGTATGTAGTACCTCGAGCGAGCCGACTCAGGAATCGCGTTGCTGCTGCTTGATGCGGTTGGTCAGCTCAGTCACCTGGTTGTAGATCACACGGCGCTCGGCCATCAGTTCGCGAATCTTGCGATCTGCGTGGATCACTGTGGTGTGGTCGCGGCCGCCAAGCTCCTGGCCGATCTTCGGCAGGGACATGTCGGTGAGCTCGCGGCACAAGTACATGGCGATCTGCCGTGCGGTCACCAAGGTGCGCGTCCGGGACTTGCTGCAAAGCTCTTCCATGCTGAGCTTGAAGTACTCGGCCGTCTGCTTCAGGATCTGGTCGGCCGTGATCTCCTGGGCGCCATCGTCGGTGATCAGGTCCTTCAGCACCATTTCGGCGAGGGCCACATCCACGGGCTGGCGGTTGAGGCTGGCGAAGGCAGTGACGCGGATCAGCGCGCCTTCGAGCTCGCGGATGTTGCTGGAGATCTTGGAAGCGATGTACTCCAAGGCGTCGTCAGGTGCGGACAGTCCCTCGCTCTGGGCCTTCTTGCGGAGGATCGCAATACGGGTTTCGAGTTCCGGCGGCTGGATATCGGTCAGCAGGCCCCACTCGAAGCGGGACTTCATGCGGTCCTCGAAGCCGGCAAGCTGCTTGGGCGGGAGGTCCGAGGTGATGACCACTTGCTTGTTGTTGTTGTGCAGTGCGTTGAAGGTGTGGAAGAACTCTTCGAGCGTCCGGTCCTTGCCAGCCAGGAACTGGATGTCATCGATCAGGAGCACGTCGACGTTGCGGTACGTGGTCTTGAAGCTGGCGCCTTCGTCGTCCCGGATGGAGTTGATGAAGTCGTTGGTGAACTCTTCGGAATTCACGTAGCGCACCCGGATGCCGCTGTAGAGCCGGCGGGCGTAGTGGCCGATCGCGTGCAGCAAGTGCGTCTTGCCGAGTCCGGAGTCACCGTAGATGAACAGCGGGTTGTAGGCCTTTGCCGGTGCTTCCGCGACCGCGACGGCGGCAGCATGGGCGAAGCGGTTGGAAGAGCCGATGACGAAGGTGTCAAAGACGTACTTCGGGTTCAGCCGGCCGAATTCGTGCGAAGTACTCGGCGGGGTGGGCTGTGGCTTGGATTCCACGGCCAGGTCGTTCACGGAGGAGAGTTCGACGGCGGGGGCCGGCTCTTCGTGGATGGGCACTAGATCCGTGTCGACGTCGATCGCGCACCGGATGTCGTCGGAAAAGACGCTGCGGAGGGCGTCATCGAGGGCGTCCTTGACTTGCGTCTGGAGAACCTCGCGGGTCAACTCGTTGGGTACGGCCACCAGGAGCGTGGAGCCGATCAGGCCCTGTGCCTGGGCAAGGATAACGAAACCACGCTGCCGGGGTGTGACGCGATCGTCTTGTTCCAGCAGGCTCAGCACCCGCCGCCAGGAACTTCCGACCGTGTTGGCGTGGTTGGCTTCGTCTACCGTCATCAATTGGTTCCCTCGAGTGCTTGCTTGCCTGGATTGCGGCAGCCGAAGGTCCAAACCATGAGTGGATTCCGAACCGAATCCACAGGGTTATGCACAGTCCGTGGATAATCGGCTACTGAGACACTCTAGGGGATGGAAACTCCAGAAGATAGCTGGGAAGAGGCTTGTGGATAATTACACGGTTGTGGTTCTGAAACGGGGTCTGTGACCGGCTTCATCCACAGGCTGGGGGTGTACTTAGCCACAGCTGGGGATAGCGGGCACCGAGGCTCCCAGTTTGACCTTGGGGGTCTTTTTGCCCTAACGTTGTGAAGTCCTATGTGTCCGCTTTTTGACCACCCGCACTTCCGGTAAATCCGGCGTTGGGCGGCGGCGGATACTCAATAAACTTAGCGTCGGCCAGTTCTTCCCCTTTTGATCGGGTGGGCGCACCTTTGATCCACTGGAGTAACTAACGTGAGCAAGCGGACTTTTCAGCCGAATAACCGCCGTCGGGCCAAGAAGCATGGCTTCCGCCTTCGTATGCGCACCCGTGCCGGCCGCGCCATCCTGGCCGCCCGTCGTGGCAAGGGCCGCGTCGAACTGTCGGCCTAAATAACTGACTCGTCGGTCAGCCTTCCAAGCGAGTCAATAGGTGCTAGCCACCCGTAACCGTCTGCGGACTTCTACCGACTTTTCAACAACTGTACGTTCCGGCGTCCGCAATGGACGCCGGAACTTAGTGTTATATACGGCACCTATCGGTGCCGGAGAACCGAGCCGCATCGGCTTCATCGTTTCCAAAGCTGTCGGGAACGCTGTGACCAGGAACCTCGTTAAGAGGAGACTGAGAGAAGCAGGTGCTTTGTCCTTGAAAAGGCATGGCACGGGTCTTGCTGTTGTGGTCCGAGCGTTGCCGGCGGCTGCGACGGCGAGCTGGGACCAGCTGCTGACGGATTACAACGCCGCCTTGGCGGCAACCACGAAACGGCTCGGCGGATCCTCTCCGCGGGTTGTTTCGCCCACCCAGGGCACCACAACGGAAGGGACACCGCGTGCATGAGCTGAGCTCCGCCGTCGTCCGCTTCTTTAGAGTCGCTCCGAGGATCCTCGGAACATTTCTGTGGGAGCTGCCGAGCAACGTCCTCATCATCTTGTTGAAGACGTACCGCAAGATCATCTCTCCCTTATACGGCCAGGTATGCCGGTTCTTCCCATCCTGCTCGGCATATGCCCTCGAAGCGGTGACGGTACATGGTGCCGTCAAGGGAAGTTGGCTCGCAGTGCGGCGCCTTGCGCGGTGCCACCCCTGGAACGCCGGCGGCGTGGACCACGTCCCCGCCGGACATCGTCACTGGCCCGAAGGCCAGACGCCCACAATTGTTGTACTGAACAACCCGGACCAGTTCCTGGCTGTGTGGTCTGATGAAGACGGTCGCCGCACAGCGGCCTGAGGAAATAGGGAAAACGTATGGACATCTTTGGAACAATTCTGGCCCCGTTCAAGTGGCTAGTGTCCGCGATCATGCTGGGGTTCCACGACGGGCTGAGTTTCATCGGCCTGCCGCCGGAAAACGGCTGGACCTGGACACTGTCCATCATCGGCCTGGTGCTGGTGATCCGTGCCGCCCTGATCCCTGTCTTCGTCAAGCAAATCAAGGCACAGCGTGGTATGCAGCTGCTTCAGCCCGATCTGAAGAAGATGCAGGCGAAGTACAAGGGGAAGACGGACCAGCTCTCCCGCCAGGCGATGGCGCAGGAACAGATGGCGCTGTACAAGAAGCACGGCACCAACCCGTTCTCCGCTTGTTTGCCCATGCTGATCCAGATGCCGTTCTTCTTCGCGCTGTTCCAGGTGCTTTCCGGTATTACCCAGGCCCGCCAGGCCGGCCAGGGTATTGGAGCCTTGAGCCATGAGCAGGTGGTGCAGTTCGACGAATCCAGCATCTTCGGCGCTCCCCTGTCCGCGTCCCTGCTTCACGGCGGCCCTGCGGGTACCGACCAGACGGTTGTGTGGATACTCTCCATCGTGATGATCCTGGCCATGACGGCGTCCCAGTTCATCACGCAGAAGCAGATCATGGCCAAGAACATGTCCGAAGAGGCCATGGCCAGCCCGTTCATGCGCCAGCAGAAGATGATGCTGTACATCCTGCCGCTCGTCTTCGGCGTCGGTGGCATCAACTTCCCGATCGGTGTGCTCATCTACTGGACCACTACCAACCTGTGGACCATGGGCCAGCAGTTCTTTGTCATCCGCCGCATGCCGACGCCGGGATCCCCCGCAGCCAAGGCACTCGCTGAGCGTCGCGCCGCCAAGGGCCTGCCGTCCATCCCGCTCCTGGGTGGCAAGAAGGACGCAGACGTCGCTGCCGAGGTGGCCGCCGTCGAGGTCAAGGCACAGCAGCGCATCCAGCCACAACGTAAGAACAGGAAGAAGAAGTAATGTCTGTTGAAAGCACCGAAGAGGCAACGGCCGCTGCCGCCGAGGAATTGGCAGAAGCCACAGAAGAAACTTCCGAAGAGGGCGCTGCTGCCGGTAAGGGCACTTCCGTGAGCCGCCTCGAGGAAGAGGGCGACGTCGCCGCAGACTACCTTGAGGAACTCCTCGACATTGCCGACATCGACGGTGACATCGACATTGAGATCCGCAATGGCCGCACCTACATCTCGATCGCAGCCGAAGACGACTCCGAGGGCCTTGAGAGCCTGGTAGGACGCGACGGTGAAGTGCTCGAAGCCCTTCAGGAACTCGCGCGCTTGTCCGTGCTGTCCGCGACCGAAAACCGCTCCCGCCTGGTGCTCGACATCAACGGCTACCGCAAGGAACGCGCCGGCGATCTGCAGCAGATTGCCGAAGACGCCGTGGCGAAGGTCAAGGAAACCGGTGCCCCTGTGGCACTCGAACCCATGAGCGCCTACGAACGCAAGATTGTGCACGACGCTGTTGCGGACCTCGGTTTCGTCTCCGAGTCCGAGGGCGAAGGCGCCGGCCGCCACATCGTGGTTTCGGCCGACTAACGGATCATGGTTGAAATCACGGCAGCCGAACTGCAGGCGGCAGAGAAGATCTTCGGTGACCGGCTTGGCCTCGCCCAGCGGTACGTAGAACATTTGGCGACATCGGGAACCGAGCGCGGGCTGATAGGCCCGCGCGAGGTTCCCCGCCTATGGAGCCGGCACGTTCTCAATTGCGCCGTCATCGAGTCCGCGATTGCCCACGGAAGCCATGTTGCGGACGTCGGTTCCGGTGCGGGGCTTCCCGGCTTGTGCTTGGCGATTGCACGTCCCGATCTTGAACTCACGCTGATCGAGCCGCTGGAGCGGCGCGTCATTTGGCTTCAGGAAGTGGTGGACGACCTCGGGCTGGGCAACGTCACGGTCATGCGCACCCGCGCCGAGCTCGCAGTGGGCATGGTAGACGCGGACGTTGTCACGGCAAGGGCTGTCTCTGCCCTGTCCAAGCTTGCCGGCTTGACCATTCCTTTGCTTAACGGCAAGGGTGAAGTGGTTGCGATCAAGGGCCGCAGTGCTGCCGAGGAGATTGAGCAAGCAGCAAAAGTGATCCGCAGGCTCGGCGGCGTGGAAACGTCCGTTGTGGTTTGTGGGCAGGAGCTCCTGGAAGAACCCACCACAGTGGTGAGGATCGTCGTTAACAAACAGCGGAAGATCGCTTAGCTTCGGCGCTGTGTCCCGCGTGTCCGCAACTGAGCGGTTAAGCTAGAGAACGGCAGCTAGAGCCGAATGAGAGTGAGAGTGTGACAGTGGGCAGTAGCGAAACCTCCACCCAGCGGATCCCGCCATTTATTTCCTTGGGGTCGGCTCGGGCCATGGCTGCACCCTCGGCGTCTTTTGAATCTGCGCTGATGCGTACGAATTCGGTTGCGAACGCCGCTGTTTCACGTGAAACGCTGATCGTCGGACACGACAACGTCATGGACTCCATCGACGACTCCAGCCCTATCGCGCGGCAGCTCGCCAACGAAACCCGACGGCGCGAGCGCCTGGTGGGACGCGAGCTTCCCAAGCCGGAGAAGACCCGCATTTTCACCGTCTCCAATCAAAAAGGCGGCGTCGGAAAGACCACGACGACGGTCAATATTGCGGCTGCCCTCGCTTCCGCTGGGCTCAACGTCCTGGTGATCGACATCGATCCTCAGGGAAATGCGTCCACCGCGCTGGGTATTGAACACCACGCAGACGTCGACAGCATTTACGATGTGCTGATCAACGACCTTCCGCTGCGTGACGTTGTGGCTCCTTGCCCTGATATTCCGAATCTCATCTGTGCGCCGGCGACCATTCACTTGGCGGGCGCCGAAATCGAACTGGTCTCCCTCGTGGCACGCGAGCAGCGCCTGCGCCGGGCAATCGATGTCTATTCGAAGGAGCGCGCGAAGAACGGTGAAGGTCGCCTGGACTTCATCTTCATCGACTGCCCGCCCAGCCTGGGCCTGCTGACCGTCAACGCCTTCTGCGCGGCCAGCGAGGTACTCATCCCGATCCAGTGTGAGTACTACGCCTTGGAGGGCCTGAGCCAGCTCCTCAAGAACATCGAAATGATCCAGAAGCACCTCAATGCTGATCTGGTCGTTTCCACCATCCTCCTCACTATGTACGACGGCCGCACCAATCTGGCCGCGCAGGTGGCTTCTGAAGTCCGTCAACATTTCCCGAATCAGGTTCTTGGCGCAGTGGTTCCCCGCTCCGTGCGTATCTCGGAGGCTCCGAGCTACCAACAGACGGTAATGACCTACGATCCGTCTTCCAGCGGCGCGTTGTCCTACATGGAAGCCGCCGCGGAAATCGCCGAGCGCTAGACTTCCTTAATCACTGCAATATCCTTGGCGGGCTCTATTCTTGCCATTCCACCGGAGGGACATACTAATGAGCGAAAAGCGACGAGGCCTGGGTAGGGGTCTTGGGGCTCTCATTCCCAGCTCCGCTTCGGCCGGTGCATCGGGCAATGGCGTTCCGGCGTCCCGCCCCGTGGACCTCTTCTTCCCTGAGGCGCGCAAAGCCCGGAGGCGGTGGATACGCCTGAGGTGCCTGAAACCGAAGTAGCGAAGAGTTCCCCCTCTCGAGGCTCTTCGTCCAAGAGTACGACGGCGGCAAAGACGCCTGCTGCGAAGTCGCCATCCGCGAAGGTCACCACTGGTGAAGACCCGTCCGCGTCCGAACCGTCCGAGGCTCCTGCCGCTGCTGCTGGGAAAGCAGTTTCTGAATTCGCTCCGACAGAAGCGTCCGAGGTCCAGCTGGTCGAGGTTCCCGGCGCGCGCTTTGCCGAAATCCCGGTCGGGGACATTCATCCCAACCGCAAGCAGCCCCGCAGCGTCTTCGATGAGGACGACATGGCGGAGCTGGTTCACTCCGTCAAGGAAATAGGCGTTCTCCAGCCAATTGTTGTACGTACTTCAACCGAAAAGGGTGGAGAACCGTATGAGCTGGTGATGGGTGAGCGTCGATGGAGGGCTGTACAGGCTGCCGGGCTCGAAACTATCCCGGCGATTGTCCGCGATACCAACGATGACGATCTCCTCCGTGATGCTTTGCTGGAGAACCTCCACCGGAGCCAACTGAACCCCTTGGAAGAAGCAGCTGCTTACCAGCAGCTCCTGGAAGACTTCGGCACCACACACGAGCAGCTGGCTGATCGAATCGGACGTTCGCGTCCCCAGGTGTCCAACACGCTCCGTCTCCTCAAGCTTCCTCCCTTGGTGCAACGGCGCGTTGCAGCCAGCGTGCTCTCGGCCGGCCACGCTCGTGCGCTGCTCGCTCTCCCGGACGCAGCCGCGATGGAGCGTCTCGCTCAGAAGATTGTCTCCGAGGGTATGTCCGTACGGGCTACCGAGGAAGCAGTCGCGTTGTACCAGGATCCTACGGTGCCGCCCAAGAACAGCATCCCGCGCCCCAATGCACGCCATGAGCGTCTCGACTACCTTGCTTCCTCCCTTTCGGATCGACTCGACACAAACGTCAAGATCACCTTGGGTGCGCGTAAGGGCCGGGTCAGTATTGAGTTCGCGAGCGTTGAAGATCTGAACCGCATCATGGATGTATTGTCGCCCGGGGACGAAGGCTAGTCGCTGGATCTCTACGGAATCGGGGTTTGCTTCTAATGGGGCAAGCCCCCTTTTTCGTTTAACGGTCGATCGAGGCGGGAATCGACATTCGGAGGATATCCGGCCACGTTTCTCGCGCTGACTGGCGACGATTCGCTCCGCGGATGCCCTCGATGTGCATCCGGGGGCTGTGGATGGCTTTTGCAGCAAACTGGGATCCGTTGCCCTTTCTGCAAACGGGGTCAGGTGACGGCCGCCCTTGCCTGGAATGGAGCAAGCCGCCACCCGCTCTTCTCAACGATGCTTCGCTGTAAGACTTTCCGCTGCGTCTTATCCCTCGTACGTGGCGCGCCTTCGCGCCCGCGGGGTCGGCGGCAAGCGATCTTCCCGTTTGGAACGATCGGGGCTGCTGCGGATCTAGTCGGGTGTTTCACGCGAAACGAACAGACTTTAGTGCACAGAAGGCAAGAGTCCGCTTATCGTTGACCGGATGAGCTGCAGTTCGAGTCTCTAGTAGGCGATTGAATACTTGGGCGCCTTCTTCCCTGCATCCCTTTCGCACTGATTGAGAGTTCGCCTCCGCTCCTGGCGTGTTCGAGATATGCTCCTTCATGCCTAGCCGCCAGGTTCCTTATGGGCCCATACCCCGGCGTTTCACGTGAAACAACACAGCTTGCCGGCCGTCAGATTGACCGTCACCCGGATCTCCCTCGGCTAGAGCGCAGGGGCTTCGCCAACACTTCGCTGCGGACTCAGGTATCTGCTGTCCTGGATCGATTTGTTCTCTGGCGTTCGGTTCAGCTTCGTCCCTTCTCTCGTGTTGTACCCGCGCGAGGCGGACTTGTGGACAAGAGCTGAACAACGTCCAGCTGACATGTCGTGCGCGCAGAGATCGCGACCATGCCGATCAACGGCACCCGGTATTTAGGGATGGTTCAGAATGCGGGAGCAGCCAGTTAGGGACTCCTTCCCCGCACAGCAGTGGCCACTGTTTCACGTGGAACAGGAAGAGCACCAGACGGGGCCTCGCATAGCTGGAGTTCGGCTAATCCCCGTGAGCTCGTTTGGTTAGGACACTAGTCTGTCAGTGGGCCGGTAGCCAGTGCTTCTGTAGTGGATAGCGACTTGCTCTGTTTCACGTGAAACGAAGCGGCGCAGTCTGGGCTGTGGGGTTCAGGGCGAGACACCCAAGGTAATTGGTAGTCGACTCGCAGAACGACGTGAATCTCCAAGACGCGGCTTCGTAGCGTGTCTCACCGGCTGGTGGTTTTCCGCTTTGGTTCTTTCAATTCACCGTCCATAAGGTGATGCTTCGGCATTTCGGCGCCGCCATCTGGCCTGTCAAAGGAGCTGGCGCTCTGGCCTAAAGCCACTGAGCGAAACCTCCAGATGGTGGCGATGGCCCGATGATGCCTTCGCATCCGCCATTCTCGAGCGCCGAACTGACTCCTCTCGGCGCTAGCCTCCCCCTGCGGTGGACTACGATCACACTCAGCGCCAGGCCAGTTGGCTGCGCGCGGAAGGCCAAGAAGTAGTTCTGTTGGGCGCTTGATGCCGGCAATCGCGCGTCCGTTCAGCTTCCTCCTCCACTTCCCCTCCAGCGTGAGGTGGGCTTCAATGGCGCTCTGCTCGCGTCAGGTGCAGGCGGGTGCGCGGCTCACTGTGGCGGTTGGGCACCAATAGATGCAATGCAGAAAGGTGCTCTGCGAGTCTTGAACGCCGAAGGATCAGGGGCCGGTCACGGTGTGTGGGAAGGTCGCGGCGGAGTTGCCTCCGACAGCGCAGCGTCACGTGAGGGGTTGTAGTTCTCTTGCCGGAGGTGTCTGTCGCATGCGTCGACGACCGATGACGGCAAGCGTAAGGTTCGGATCGAGCCCATGCTGAACCCTCGTGAACTCCGACACATGCGACGCGCGGTCGAGGTCGGCGCTCGGATACCGCTTCCCTGTTTGGATACAAGGTGAGATCGATACAAGCAAAGTGCCCTCTGGGTAGATTGCATCTCGCTCCGGAACAATAGGCCGGTCCGGTCTGGGTAGACATCAACGTTGTTCCATGCCCGATGCAGGTAAGCAGGCAAGACTGCTCACAAACGTCCCGGCCCGTGGGATGGAAGTCGTCCAATTTGTGCCGCCGGCTCGGGCCGTGACTCAAGGACCGGTAGGGTCAGCGGATCCAGACGTAGCCTCACCGCATTCCCTCTGTACGCCTGAACTCGCCGGCTTCGTGTGTAGGAGTGTTCTCGTTGGAGCTGAGACCAGCTTCCATGCCGGGAGTCGGACTGGTGATTCGTGCCCTTGTACTAGTCGCGTGATCGCCGGGAAGGAGTTGAAGGAGCGTCTGCTCCCCCAGGCTCGTAACCAGAGTGCGCCCTCGTGCCTTGAATGTGGTCTTACTGCCTCCGGGCCAACTCTTGCGTCGCAGCGCTTTCGCTGTGACGGTTCTTTCGTTGGCTCACGCGTTCGCGTTATGTGAGTGACGCGAGGCAAGGTGGATGGTCGTCAACCCATGCGGAGGAACAAGTATGTTGTTGAAAGCACTGGAAGCGGTGACGCGCTTGAACCTGGACCCGACACGGCATCCTCGTGCTCGCGCGAATCAGGTGGGTGTGGCTTTGAGCACTGGTTAGTGATGCGCAGTGTTTGCGTCCGCTGGTTCACATGACCATCCGAATTCTGGGGTAGTACGCGGACCGGTCTCTCAGCGCGTCATCGAAGGAACACTGAGTCTGCCCCGGCCACTTCATTCGGAAGATCGGCTGGAAATATTGACGGTTCTAAGGGCTGACGATGACGCAAGATGGAAGCGTCGTGTGGAGCTGGCTCCGTGTACGAAAGTGAAGATTTGCTCCGCCCGCAGGATGTGTACACGTCCTGCGCCACAAGAAGCCGCTGTTGAAAAGTCTGAGAGCAGCGGTGGATATCTCTGTGGATAACTTTGTTGATAAGTCTGCCAGGTTTAAGTGTAGACAGCGAGCATCGTCTGGGTCTGTATCTGGCTGGCGGTCATAGTCCTTTGAAGCTCGTGTTCTTCGATCGCTCTGTTTCACGTGAAACAGAGCCATGGTCTTGAAGCTGGCCATTTTCATCCGAATTTGGCCTGATTTTGGGCGGTTGATCGCCCTTTGCGAGCATTTCGGGCCCGCGTTCGATCTGATTTGACCTGCGGAGCTGGATGTCGCCTTGATTCGCACTGGTCGCGCCCAATACGCGGGTAGGAGGAGTTGTTCGAACTGACCCATTCATGCGGTGGATATCGCTGTGGATAACTTTGTGCATAACTTCTGACTGAACGGTGGATATCCGGCGCAGCCTCGACGCAGCCGCTGCGGAAGGCCGTCCCATGTTGGGGACTAGTATCGCCACTTTGATCGCCTATCGACGGGACCCCACGGGCTCCCAAGCCTAACGTGACCGGCGTTTTGAGCGGCCGGACATAGTCATGTTTCACGTGAAACGACGTCAGCCGACGGAGAAATTCTCGACCCTCAAGGCGGTACCGAGACGTCTCGGATGCAGGTCTGGGAGTACATCAACATGGGCCTTGGACGAAGGCTGGTCCGCCGAGTTAGTGTCCGTCCACGGGACCAGCGAGTAGTCGCGCCCGCCTTCGATCTAGATCGAAGGCACGGACGCTTGTCCTGGGTCCAGCTTGAGTCCCACTTTCACGGGCGAAAGATCGGTGGACGATCGCCATGTACGCGCGACGAGCGAATCCTCAGCCATGGGATCTGTGGTCCGATCTTCAGCCTGTACAACCGGGCGCACCTTACGCTCCAGGATGTGCACCGGTCCTTCAATACGCGCTAGACGTTTCGCGCCCCGCAAGTACCGAATGCCCTTCATCGCCCCCACGTTCCGCGCTCCCCGCGGTCGAATCGGACCGTTCCCACTCCTGTCTGTGCCGGCTGTTTAAGCTCATGGAAGCGGTGTCAGGGCGGCCTGTCCTGTCCCTATGCGGTGTCCGCGGTTGCTGCGTGTCTGGATGATCACCCCCACGAGCCCGCAGTTGGTGTCTGAGTGCCTCCGCGCTGTGAGGCCGCCAGGTCGGAAGGAGGGGCAAATTCAGCCGAAGTCCAGGCAATAGTTCGCTCAGCGGAGGTCCGTCGTCGGTTCTGGGCTCGGGGTTTATGAACAAGCACCACTGTTCCCGGTTCGATGCAGAGTTGCCTACGGTGCGGTACTGAGTTGCCTCGGACGACTGTCCGACGTTGGAATTGCGCGTGGAAACTGCCGGACGAGCTTAGTGAGCGGGAGCGTGGCTTCAGCCAGACCGGACCCCATGCCAATTCGAAACACGATCTGTCCATCGGGCCTAGCCTTCGAGAGGCAGCCCGCCACGCTCGGGCATGGTTCGGTCGCCTGGTCACGATTCAACCCCCACAATGACGTGAAGGGGGCAAATGGACGTCTGTTATGGCGTGCCGTTTTCCCGGCCGCCGCCCCCGCAGGAGGTTGATGCAATGCTGATCTTCTTACCCTGTGCGAATGATGGCTACTCGAGAAGATCCGGGCGGCTGGCCTGAAGGCGCAATCTTCAATGTCGCCCTTGTGGGTTCACCATGCAAGCTGCCCTCGAAGGCAGGCGCGCGGCCGGCGACAGGCGCGCGCGCATCTGAACCACTCTCACGCGCCAAGAAGCCAACGTCACGCTGCAAGATGCCAAACATCAGTCCTGGCGCCATTGAGAGAGATGTCTCTGCACAATGCCTTCCCGCACGCCTCACGGTGTATCCAGCCCAAGTGCACCGGTGGATCATCTTCTCTCAGTCCCTTGTCAGCAGCCTTCTTTAAAGTCTCCGATCGGAAAGCTACTGCGGACGCTGCACAGGAAGGGACTGAGTCCTTAGGCGCGGAAGCCCGCATTTATGCAGACAGACACCCTAAATTGATTGATCGCGGTTGTATAACACCGGTTTCCGCAGAAACTAGGCGCCTCGATGCATCATCGCGCCACCGAAGGCGCCGTCTGGACACACCGGGAAGTGCGTGCGACGAGGGCGCCGTCTGGACACACCGGGCAGTGCGTGCGACGAGGGCGCCGTCTGGACACACCGGGCAGTGCGTGCGACGAACCCAAGACCCAGGCTAATTGCCTTGGCATCCGCAAGATGAAGCGGAGACTACCAAGGACCAGTCATCCCGCGAGTGGGAACTGAAGCTTCTCTCGGCCATGCGTGAGTCGCCGTGTTGACGCATGTCGCGGCGGGACCTTACGCGCGAATCGTCCGTCAGCCCGCACCCAGTCAGCCCGAATGATGTGCGGGATGCTCTCCGGACAGATCGCCGTTTCACGTGAAACATGAAGCACGGAAGGGCGCGCTGGCGATACGCATATGTACCGGTGTCGAATGGCCCGGAGCGTGCACGTGCACTCACCAAGTGGTGATTCCAAGTGGCGAGCAGGAAGCGGCGTTCAGTGGTTCCGAGAAAACGGGAACCTAGCCCAACTTGAGTGCGGCAGCGCTGGAGCCCGCCAGCCCGGAACGTGCCCGCAGCTCTCGTATCGATCAGCTATTACGTTTCACGTGAAACCGCGTCAGTTTCTACTTTCATGCATTTCTGGCCACTCGGAATTGGAAATCGACGTGCAGTTCGAGGACAAGAGTCGGTAGCTACGTTTCACGTGAAACGGTGCGTGTACCGAGTGCAAAAAGGTACCTGTCTGGAATTGATTCAATTTGGGAGCTTTCCTAGATCGTATGAGTGGACAACGCGGTTTCACGTGAAACAGTGGAATGGAGGACTTCGTCGTTGACCGATCCCGCGGGCCACGCAGGTGTGTGGACCCCTCGGCATCGGTCCTGCCTTAGGAGACTCGACAGTAGTCCCCCTGTCCCCTTTGCTCTTTGCCGTACTTTCCCGGCAATTGCCCCACCACTGCCCGGTTCCAGCTCAGCAACGGACCCCACGACTATCTATGCCGTCTCCCAAAAGAACTGCCTGTTTTGAAATTGAAATAGGTCACAAAAGGCGGAGCCAAACTTAGGACAGCCGCCGCGCGTACCAGTGACCACCAATACCCCAGCAATCACCACCGGCGGCGAGGCTTTGGACCCAGGACCGTGTGCCCGAAGGCACGAAAAAGCCGGTGGCCTTCGCTCAAGAGCGAAAACCACCGGCCGAATCAGAGGCGCCCGCTAAGGGACGCCAGACGTCCTAGGACAGGACGGATTCAAATTCCTTTTCGAAGAACTGCTTCGGCTTGGCGCCGATCACCGTGCTCTTCACTTCTCCCCCACTGAAGAGGTAAACCGCCGGAATAGACGTGATGCCGTATTCAGCGGCGATGGCTGGGTTGTCGTCGACATTCAGTTTGACGACATCGACCTTGTCTCCGTACTGGACAGAGATCTCGTCGAGGATGGGACCCAGCTTGCGGCACGGGCCGCACCACTCTGCCCAGAAGTCCACAATGACCGGCTTTTCAGCGGCCAGGACGTCGGTGCTGAAACTGGCGTCGGTAACGTTTTTAGCGTTGCTCATAATTCTTTCCCTTCGAATGGATGGCTGCTGTGCCGATTAGGCGTGCAGGTCTGCAAGATAGTGCTCGACGTCCAGGGCCGCGACACAACCGGAACCAGCGGCTGTGATGGCCTGCCGGTAAGTGGGGTCCACTACGTCGCCGGCGGCGAAGACGCCCTTGATGCTGGTCTTGGAGCTGCGGCCGTCGACGGCGATGGTGCCTTCAGGAGCGAGCTCCAGCTTTCCCTTGACGAGCTCCGTGCGGGGATCGTTGCCGATGGCCACGAAAACGCCTGTGACGGCGAGTTCGGACTCGGTGCCGTCGACGAGGTTCTTCAGCTTCAAGCCGGTCACCTTGTCCCCACCGATGACGTCCTCGACGGCGGTGTTCCACACGAAGTTGATCTTCTCGTGGGCCCGGGCGCGGTCACCCATGATCTTGGAAGCCTTGAGGGTGTCGCGGCGGTGCACCACCGTGACGGACTTGGCGAACTTGGTGAGGAAGAGCGCTTCCTCCATGGCAGAGTCGCCACCGCCGATCACTGCGATGTCCTGGTCCTTGAAGAAGAAACCGTCACAGGTTGCACACCAGCTCACGCCGTGCCCGGAAAGACGCTTTTCATTCTCGAGGCCGAGCTCACGGTATGCGGAACCCGTGGAGAGGATGATGGCACGTGCCTTGAAGGTCTCCCCCGTGGCGATGGTCACGGACTTGATGTCGCCGTCGAGGTCCAGTTCGGTGACGTCCTCGAACTGGATTTCAGTCCCAAAGCGTGCCGCCTGCTTTTCGAAGCTCTCCATGAGATCAGGTCCCATGACGCCCTCGGGAAACCGGGGTAGTTCTCGACGTCTGTTGTGTTCATCAGTTCGCCACCTGCAGTCACGGAACCGGCGATGAGCAGCGGGTTCATGTTGGCGCGTGCGTGTAGACGGCCGCCGTGTAACCGGCAGGCCCTGAGCCTACGATGATGACATCACGTACGTTGGACGCGGTGTTTTCTGCGTTGCTCACTGGTGGGTGAACCTCTTCCTTAGTCGATGCACCGGATCCTTGCGGCCGGCCACATGGCACAACCCTATGTCGGCGCGGAATATTCCGATGTTCCCGGGGACCCTAATATCCGCCACCATTCAGGGTACCTTCCGGGAGCACAAGGCATCGAAGGAGCAAGGCTCCGTTACCGGAGTTGACGGCCGCCCGGGACGCACGCGCCCCAAGCTCCCATCGGAAGCAAACGCCAGAGCGGTGACAAGCGGCCGAAGGGTCCTCCCGCCGTCGGCTACTGGACCTTGATCTCCGCAAGGCGCAGGCCGAAACCGTAGCGCGTCTTCGGCGCGGTCAGCTTGGGCAGGGACTTAATGGAGATGATGACGTATTGGGCCGTTACAGGGGAACTGAGCGGCATGGTGAGCTCCGGTGAGGTGAAGCTGTTGGTGCCAACCAATTTGGCGCCGTCCATAGCCGGACGATCGTTGGTATAAACGTTGATGTTTCCACCGGAAGCGCCCAACTGGCTCAATGTGACGGATGTCACTTGCGAGGGTGCCTTGAGCTTGACGAGCAGCGAAACTCCATCAGGAGCGAGTCCACCCCAGTCCGCAGTGGCGAACTCCATGTCCGACCAGTAACTCGCGGCATTGCCGTCGTAAGCCTTGACCAGGTCTTTGTCGTAGGTCGCAGCGAACTCGAAATCGCCCATGCGAGTGACTCCATCAATGGCCGGAGGCGCTGCGACCGGAGGTGCTGATGCGCTGCTGCTCGGCTGGCCGGTCACCGTTTGGGACGCTGTGGAGGATTGCTTGGCAGCAGGCGACCCGCCAGGGATCAGGTTGCCGAGGTTGGTGACAGCCAGGATCAAACCCACGATCAAGACGGCGGCAAGGACCCGCCCACGAGCCAACGGAAGGAACGGGGCTCGCGTACTGGTTCCTCGTCGTAGTATTCGTCCTCGTCGAGCGGCTCTGCCTGCGCACGCGCAGTCGACGGGAAGCTCGATGCTCCTCGGCTGTACCCGCCGGTAGCGGCAGCCGCATCGCGGGAAGCGCCCGTACCGCGGGAGCGGGCGTCGTCGTTAACGAAGCCGTAGTCGTCTTCGGACCAGAGGGAGACCTTGGATTCCTGGGCCGGGTTCGCTGAGGTAGGCGCCGGAGGGGAGGACGCTTGAACAGCCTGCGTGGCAGGGGGCGCCTGGATTTGCTGGGGAGCGGTCCGGTTAGACTCATCGGCCCGGTTCGATGGGGCGGCAGCCGAAGGTGCGGCTTCGACGTCGTCGCTGTTTGACTTGCCGGTGCCCTTAACGGCGGCCGCGGCCGCAGCGGCAGCCGCCCCTGCTCCGGCTGCCGCAGCGGCGATCCGGGAACCGATGCCTCCCGGGGCCGACGCCGGCCGGCTGGCGGGCATGGGAGGAACCACCGGGCGGCGCGGGTCCGCGGGTGACGCGGCGCCTGGGAGTGGTTCGCCGGCCGGATTCGGCTCGACCTCGTCGTAACTGATGTACTCGGCGTCGTGCTCTTCGTCGTCGTACAGTCCGTCGTAGGTCTCGGGCTCGTGGGACCGGGCCTGGCCGAAGATCTCGCTGCCAAGCGTGTCCGTGAAGAACGGTTCGACGTAAGGCGGGTTGGTAGACACCACGAGGTCCAGCAGGTCAGGAGCGCTGCTGTGGTTGGTGATGAGGTAAGTGGTGCTGTCGCTGACGCCGAGATCGAGGATCTGGACATGCCCGGGCCGTTCGCCAGTGGCTACCTCGCGGGCGCTCTTGGCAACCTGATCGGCGTTTCCGGGGCCTGCCACGAGGATGCTGACGGGTCTGTTGAGGACCTGGTCCACGCCGTCGAGCACCAGATCTTGGTCGTGCGAAGTCAACACGGTGGCTGTGACTTTGTAGCGGCCGCCAAGCACTGATCCGACATCGATCGGGTGGGACACGGGTTCCTCCTATGACTGTCCGGAAGCTGCGGGTCCTGAATACGGGATCCGGCCAGCCGGGTGACCCGTGGTCTGCAACTACCTGTATTAGTTTCTGATCCTAGCTGATTGGGCCGTTCTGGCTCCCGGTTTGCGAGGATGCGTCACCTTTTGCGGCGGGGTCCACCGCGGAAATAGGGGTTGTTTCCCAGCGTCCCCTGATAGGTGCGGCGGCCGGGCAACGGGATGCCTGGGCGGCCTGCGGCCCCTGCGCGGTGCTGGGGATGTCTTCATCGGGCAGGTATGCCTTCTCGACGTCGGACCAAGCGTCCACCTTATCTTTCCCTTCGGCAGTAGCTCCATCGCGGACGTCATCCCACCCGTCCTTGGAAGGGATTGTCTGCAAGGCGGGTCCGGCGCGGAAGGATGCGGCGTCGAACTCGCCCGAGATGCGCGGAATGAGCCCGGTGTCGTCCGAAACGGTGGCGCGGACCGCCGTCGTGGGCTGCTTTCCGCCCGCGGACGGTGCCTTGGCGACCGGAACTCCCCGGCCGAGCCGGCCGAGCACCGGGCGGAGCAAATCGCGCAGCTCACTGACGTGGAAGACGCGCAGGAGGAACAGATACGCAACGAGCATGACGGGGCCGACGACGACCACCGTCACCAAAGCGGCGAGCCTGCTGCTCCAGGCGAAGCCGTCAGCGTGATAGCTGCCCAGGAGCCATAGGGCCAAGGCGCCGGCGATCGCCGATCCCAGAGCGGCGTAGCCCATGCGAATGTACGAGTTTGCGATCCGGGGGCCGTCCACGTGGCCGAGGAGGCGACGCAGGAACCAGACGCTGATGACCACGGAAAGGATATTGCCGAGCGTATACAGGACGGCGATCGCGAAGATGATCCGGCCCACCGGCAGGAATTGGATGATGAACGCGCCCACAACGTTGAGCAGGGCCAGCATGAGCTGGATGTAGAAGGGCGTCCGGGCGTCTTCGTTGGCGTAGAAGACCCGGGACATCATGAAGTTGGCGCTCATGAACGGCGTGCTCAGCGCGAGGATCGTCAGCGTCTGGGCGAGCATGACGCCGTCCTGGGGGTTCCCGCCGGAGAAGAACATGCCCAGCGGTCCGGCGAGGGCGAACAGGGCCAGTGCCCCGAAGACAGTGGCGACGGCCATGGTCCGCAGCCCGTGCGAAAGTGCTTCGCGGAGCTCGGCTTTGTTGCCTGCCTGGGAGGCGTGGGCCATCCGGTTGAACAGCACCGTGGCGAGCGACAACGCGATGATCGAGTGCGGGAGCAAGTACAGCTGGCTGGCGACTTCCAGGACCGCGTTACCGGGGAGGGTGGCGGCAGCAGGGTCCCCTTCGTGCGCCAGGCGGAGCCGCTCGGAGCCGGGAATCGTGGCAATCCTCATGACGTAAAGGAAAGCGAGCTGCCCGACGGCGGCAGTCAGGAGCGTCCAGACGCTCAGTTTTGCTGCCTGGCCCAGTCCCACGCCCCGCCAGCCGAAACGCGGCCGGAGCCCGAGCCTCAGGCGGATCACCGGGACGAGGAGTATGGCGGTCTGCGCGATCACGCCGACGGTCGAGAATCCCGCGATCAGGAAGGTCTGGAAAGGTCCCCAATTGTCCAAAGTGTGGGGGTTGGTGATGTTGGCGCCGAGGATCCAGATGAACATGCCCAGTCCAGCGATGGCCACCACATTGTTCAGGATCGGCGCCCACATGGCGGGCCCGAAGGCGCCGTTGGCGTTGAGGACCTGGGTCAGGAGCGCATACAAACCGTAGAAGAAGATCTGCGGCAGGCAATAGAACGCGAAGGTTACGGCCAGCGATTTCTGCTGGGTGAATAGCCCTGGGTCGTGAGGTCGATAACCATCGGCGCGGCCAGTGTGACCAGCGCCGTCAGCGCCAAGAGAACCAGCACCGCCAGCGTCAGGAGCCGGCTGATGTAGTCCGCGCCGCGGTCCGGGCCCTTGCTGGCTTTGATGATTTGCGGGACAAGCACGGCGTTGAACACACCGCCCGCCACCAGGAGGAAGATCAGGTTGGGCAGGTTGTTGGCGTTGATGAACGTGTCGTTAACCGTCGATCCCAGGCCCAGCGCGGCGCCAAGCATCCAGGTTTTGGCGAAGCCGAGGAACCGTGAAACGAGCGTCCCTGCGGCCATGACGGCGCTGGAACGGGTTTCTCCGGACTGGGTTGACTGGGTTGTTTTGGCGGCAGACATTGTCATTATCGTCCCATGAGCCGGGCTGCCTGATGCGTCAAGACCATATAAAAGGCCGCGTTAGAGGTGTTCGGGCAAGACTTCCCGGGCAAGATCGGCGATGCGCCGCTCATTGGGAAAGGACAACTTGCGGGCCAATTCCTGGAGCGGAACCCAAGCGGCATCGATGGCCTCTTGGTCGGGATCGTTCTCGATGGTCAGCTCTCCGCCCGTCGCACGCAGGAGGAAATGGTGCACCGTTTTGTGCACGCGGTGCCCGCTTACGGTGAACCAGTAGTCGATGCTGCCGAGCGGAGCGAGGACGTTGCCTTCGATCCCGGTCTCCTCCGCAATCTCGCGCACGGCTGCTTCTTCGTTGTTTTCCTTGCCCTCCGGGTGCCCCTTCGGCAGGCACCACTCGAGCCGGCCACCCCTATTAAGGCGGGCGATGATCGCAACCCTCAGTTCGCCGTCGGACGTGTCCACCACGACGCCGCCGGCGGAGACTTCTTCCACGGTCGGAAGGGCGGCCTGTGCCGGGTGCGGAGCGGGCGCGACGTGGGCACCAATTGCCGACGGCAATGGTGCGTTCGTCCTCCTGCCAGGAGCACTCGGGATCGGGTTGGCCATGAAGTCCACTCTAACGACTCTTGCCCGTTGGTGATGACCGGGACATGGACTCACGGTGACGTGCGGATGGCGTTCGGCCGTGATCCCGGTGCAGTCGCCACGCAATCACAGCGCAATGACAAGGATCCGGTGGGATGGCGCAGCGAAATCTGACAAGCTTAAGGAACTATGGCGCAAGTATTGGACAGTTCTTCAGTTAATTTCCAGATGGATCCAGTGGTCCTGGACCTCGGCCAGCGGTTTGTGGACGCTGGCTTCGAACTGTCGCTGGTTGGCGGGCCCGTGCGTGACCTCTTCCTGGGCCGTGTTTCGCCGGACCTGGATTTCACCACCGACGCCACGCCGGACCAGACCCTTTCCATCATCAAGAGGTGGGCCGACAATTTCTGGGAGATCGGCCGCGCTTTTGGAACGATCGGGATGAAGAAGTCCGGCTTCCAGATCGAGATCACCACCTACCGCGCCGAGGCCTACGACGCCGGTTCCCGCAAGCCCGCGGTGGCCTTCGGCTCCTCGCTCCTGGACGACCTCCTACGCCGCGACTTCACCATCAACGCCATGGCGCTCCGGCTGCCCTCCTTGGAACTCGTGGATCCATTCGGCGGGGTCCGCGACCTCCACGCCTCGGTGCTTGCTACCCCTGGCTCTCCCGAATCGTCATTCTCCGACGATCCCCTGCGCATGATGCGTGCTGCCCGCTTTGCCGCGCAGCTCGGCGTCGCAGTGCACGACGACGTCCGCCTCGCCATGTCCGGCATGGCCGAGCGGATCAAGATCATTTCCGCCGAACGCGTGCGCGAGGAACTCGTCAAGCTCGTCAACGGAGCGCACCCGCGTGCGGGCATAGACCTCCTCGTGGAGACCGGACTGGCCGAATTCGTCCTCCCCGAGGTTTCCGCTCTGCGCCTTGAAGCCGATGAGCATCACCGCCACAAGGATGTCTACCAACACTCCCTCCAGGTCCTGGAGCAAGCCGCGTCGCTCGAGACGGGCCCGGACGGCCCGGTGCCTGGTCCGGACTTTGTGTTGCGCTTCGCCGCGTTGATGCACGACGTCGGGAAGCCGGCGACGCGCCGTTTCGAACCGGGCGGCGCGGTGAGCTTCCGCCACCACGACATGGTGGGCTCCAAGCTGACCGCAAAACGCATGAAGGCCCTGCGCTTCGACAATGACACCATCAAGGCCGTGGCCCGGCTTGTGGAGCTTCACATGCGTTTCTACGGCTACGGAGACGCGGGCTGGACCGATTCCGCGGTCCGCCGTTACGTCGCCGACGCCGGCCCCTTGTTGGAGCGCCTGCACCGACTCACCCGGTCCGACGTCACCACGCGTAACCAGCGCAAGGCGGAGCGGCTCTCTTTTGCCTACGATGACCTTGAGCAACGGATTGAGGTCCTGGCCGAACAGGAATCGCTCAATGCCATCCGGCCTGACTTGGACGGAGCGCAGATCATGGCTTTGCTGGGACTCAAACCCGGCCCGTGGTTGGCCGCGCCTACAAGTTCCTGCTGGAGGAGCGCATGGAAAACGGTCCGCTGTCCCAGGAGGAGGCCGAGTCCAAGCTCCTGGCGTGGTGGGCCGGGCAACCCGAGTCCGCCGTCGAACTTTCATCGGAACCAGCCGTCGATGCCAAAGCAGGCACCGCCGAACCAGAGGAGTCCTAAGTGAACCCTGCAGCCAAGCCTTCCCGGCCACAGCTCTGGATCATGCGTCACGGCGAGACCGAATGGTCCAAGAGTGGCCAATACACCGGTTTGACGGACCTTCCCTTGACGGTGGAAGGCGAACAGCAGGCGGTGGAAGCCCGCAAGATCCTGGAAGGCATCGACTTCGACCTGGTCCTGACATCGCCGCTGCGCCGAGCCCGGCGTACCGCGGAGTTGGCGGGCTTCCCCGACGCCGTTCATGAACCGCTCGCTGTGGAGTGGAACTACGGCGACTACGAAGGCATCAGCTCGGACCTCATCCGCAAAGACAACCCTGACTACCTCATCTGGTTCGACGGCGTTCCCAACGGCGAGACTCTCGACTCCGTGGCAGCCCGTGCCGACAAGATCATTGCCCGCGTCCTCGAGTCCGGAATGGACAACGTCCTGATTGTGGCCCACGGCCATTTCTCCCGCATCCTCACGGCCCGCTGGCTTGAATTGGATGCCCGGGAAGGACGCCATTTTGTCCTGGGAACAGCCAAAGTTTGTACCTTGGGATGGGACAAGCGGACGCCTGCCATTCTTCGCTGGGGACTGTAGGAAGAATTAATTTCTAAATTCTTTGTAATTGGCTGGTCAACAGTGCGATTCATGGTGTAACTTTATTTTTGATCCCAGAGCGATTCGCCGGGATTGAGGCGTGCACTATCCAGTCAGTCAACTGCGGTAGTGCCAAAGCAGAAAAGGAGGTTGGGAAAATGATTACTTTGACTAGCGGATGGAAGATGACCGTTGCTGGCACCCCGGCCTTTGCTGCTCGACGCCGTTTTGCGGCCTAACTCCCCTGATGTACTTCCTCCCCTGATTCCTCGGGGCGGTTCACAGTGCAATCAGGCTTCGAGTCGGCCTGCCATTGAGCGGTATCACGCGATCGACGTGGTGCGCAGTTTCCTCATAGTTCGGAACCAGCTTCTTGTTGGGACGGCTGCCCCTGGATACCAGGTACCGGAACTCCACGCTTCGGTACTGTTTACGGTCATTCGATAGATCCGCTTAATCCACCCACCATCGCCGGCATTCACATGCCTAATTCCGCCTTTGTTTTCTTCGAATTCAGGGGGCTTAATTGTCATGCCCGAATTCCGGCAATTCTCTTCACTACGAAAGGAGGCGAACCTTGGCCAAGCGCCTCAAGGACCTGATGGTCTTCAACGGCAAGCCCGTCGTCAAAGACAAGACCCTCTTCAACGGACAACTGCTGGATCAACGCCGCGAAGATGTCTACGTCGTCCTGCACCAAATGGGCATCATCCGCTAAGTGTCCCCCACCATTGCACTTCAGGAGGGACTGATGACACACATCGGACCGTTCGCCTCGGAAGCCCACGCGGCTATGCGTGGGCTTCCGCCTTTTAACGGGCCCGAGTTGGGACGGGCTGTCCTGGCCGGATCCCGTCCCCGCGCCTGGCCGGATCCCGTCCCCCGCGCCTGGCCGGATCCCGTCCCCCGCGCCTGCGCTAAGCTCGATTCCATGCAGGAGACGAAGCCGCACAGCCAGGAAAAACGTGCTCGCTTTGTGGTTCCCAGCCGTAGTGATTCCTTGCTCAGGAGCTTCACCGAGTTGATCGGAGGACCCCTCGGGCAGCGGTCCTCGCCTGGAGCGGTCTCCCCGGGATTCTTCACGGTTGAACGGGTCCTGATTATCCTCACGATCGTTGCGGCACTCCTGTCGATACTGATCAAGGGCTATTGCCGCGTTAACGGCTGGCACACTCCGCAGCAGTTCTACGCCACCTGCTACTCGGATTTCCCCGAACTTTTCAGCAGCCGGGGCCTTGCAGATGGCGTGTTTCCGCTCTTCGACCAGAAGGCCCTCTTCGAATATCCCGTGATCACGGGGCTGATAGCGGGTATCACTGCATGGCTCGTGCCAGGGCGCGGTGCCAGCCCGGACCGGATCCTTGGCTATTTCGATGTGAATGCCACGCTGATTGCGGCCATGTGGATCGTGGTTGTCCTGGCCACCGCACGCATCAACCGGCGCCGGCCGTGGGACGCGGCCATGGTGGCCCTGGCGCCCGGGATTGTGCTGGCCGGAGTCATCAATTGGGACATGTGGGCGGTGGCCATGCTTGCGGTGGGGATGTACTTCTTCGCTAAAGAACGTCCCGTCCTGGCCGGTCTGTTCATCGGTTTGGGGACGGCAACCAAGCTCTATCCGCTGCTCATACTGGGCGCAGTTCTTCTGCTCGCGCTACGCACCGGCCGGCTGCGGGTCCTGTTTGTGACCACCCTGGCCGCGACGGTGGCTTGGTTGGCAGTCAATGTGCCGGTCGCAGCGGTCAATCCGGCCGGCTGGCGCTACTTTTTCGACTACACCCGCGATCGCCCCGCGGTTACAGCTCGCCCTGGTTCGCCTACAACCTCGTTGCGGAGCGACTTCAACTGGTGCAGCTTGGCCCGGAAGCCATCAATGCCCTGGCGATGGACATGTTCCTCATTGCCTGCGTTTTGATTGCTGGATTGGCGCTGACAGCGCCACGGCGCCCGCGGCTAGCCCAGTTGACGTTCCTGATAGTGGCGGCCTTCATCCTGAGCAATAAGGTCTATTCGCCGCAATATGTGCTCTGGCTAGTGCCATTGCTGGCTTTGGCGAGACCCAACTGGCGCGATTTCCTGCTCTGGCAGGCCGCCGAGGCGTTGCATTGGACCGCCACATGGATGTATCTGGGCCAGACGAGCAGCGGCGGGGCCGCGCAGAACAATATCGATATGCCGTATTACGTCATGGCCGTGATGCTACACATGGCCGCGACGGCATATTTGATGCTGCGGGTTGCGTGGGACATCTGGGAACCCCATCTGGATCCCCTCCGAGTCCAGGGGGTGGATGATCCTCACGGTGGTGTGTTCAACGGGCCCAGGATTGGTTCCGGATAGACCTCAAGAGTCCGGCGGCATCAGTGCTGCCTTGGCGGAGGGCGACTGTGCTCTCGGGTGCGTCCCGGGCGACTGACCACGCCGCGCCGCCCGGGCACGACTCAGTGCCGTCTACGCACGGCGAGGCCGAACGCGATGGCTGAGGTCGCCGTCGTCGGCTCCGGACCGAACGGCTTGGCCGCAGCGGTAGTCATGGCCCGCGCGGGACTGGCTGTACGGGTCTACGAGGCCGCCGAGACGATCGGTGGGGCACGCGGACGGCAGAACTGCTGGAACCGGGGCACGTCCACGACGTCTGTTCCGCGGTCCATCCGATGGCGCTGGCTTCGCGTTTCTTCCGGGAATTCGAACTCGAGCGGCGCGTGGAGCTGCGTTTGCCTGAGGTCCAATACGGAACTCCGCTCGACGGCGGCAGGGCAGCCCTCGCGTATCGCTCACTGGAGCGGACCGCTTCTGAACTCGGGGCCGACGGAGCTGCGTTTACGCACCTGTTGGGACCGCTGGTGGAGCGGCTCGGCGGGGTGCTGGACGTGACGCAGAACCAATTGCTGCGGATGCCTGCCGATCCGGTGGCGGCGTTGCGACTCGGCCTTGCAACCTTGGAGCAGGGTTCGCCGTGGTGGAACCGGCGCTTCGCCGGGGATGCGGCTCCCGCACTCCTGACCGGGTCGCGGCGCACGCCGTCGCTCCCTGCCTTCGCTCGCTGCCGCGGGGGCGGGACTCCTTCTGGGTGGGTTGGCTCATGCCGGCGGGTGGCCCATTCCCGTTGGTGGCTCCGTTGCTATTGCGGAGGCCATGGTCCGGGACATCGAGGCCCACGGCGGAGTGATTGAAACCGGGGTGCAAATAGACGCACTGCAAGAGTTGCGTCCCGCGAAGGCGATCCTGCTGGACGTTGCGCCCCAGGACTGCTGCGCATGGCGGGTGCGGCGCTTCCCGATCGCTATCGGCGGTCGCTTGAAACATTCCGTTTCGGGAATGCAGCGTGCAAGGTCGATTTCATCCTGTCCGGGCCCGTGCCTTGGGCAGCTCCGGGCTGGCAGCCGCCGGGACAGTGCACGTGGGTGGCACGCGCGCCGCCATGGCCGAGGCCGAGAACCTGGTAGCGGCCGGCCGGCATCCCAAGAAGCCTTACGTCTTGGTGGCCCAGCCCTCCATCGTGGATCCCGGGCGGGCTCCCGTTGGGCGGCACATTCTCTGGTCCTACTGCCACGTACCCAAGGGTTCGACCACGGACATGGCCGAGGCGGTCATGTCCCGGATCGAGGAATTCGCGCCGGGCTTCCGCGACGTGGTGGTTGGCTGGAAGACGACGACGGCGGCAGGCTTGGCCGGCTACAACGCGAACTATCTAGGCGGCGATTTTAGCGCGGGCGTTATGGACATTCGAGGGCTCGTGCAGCGTCCCGTGCTCTCTCCGGTACCGTGGCGGACCCCTTTGCCGGGGGTGTATTTGTGCTCCTCGTCCACGCCCCAGGACCCGGAGTAACAGGAATGCCCGGGTATCACGCTGCCAAATATGCCTTGAAGGACATGTTTGGACTGCAGGTACCCGGGCTGGGTTTGGGCGGGTAACCCTCGACGCTCGCTCACCTATGCCGTCGAAATTCGAAACGCTCGCTCACCTATGAGGCCGACCGGCGGATCGCTCCTGCAGATGATCTGCAGGAGCGATCGGTGCTTTTCCCTCAAATGTGAGCGAGCGTTGGCAAATGGGCCGTTATATGTGAGCGAGCGTTGGGTTAGTTGGCTGCCGTGAAGCGGGCCCGGCGGTGGGCAGGAGTTTCGATTTCGTCCAGCATGGCTACGGCGTAGTCCTGGGTGGAGATGGTGTTGCCTGCTGGGGAATCCTTGGCAGTGGAGTACTTTCCCGTGCGCTCACCTGGCTGGATGACAGGCGCGGGTGCGAGCACTGTCCAGTCCAGGCTCTCTGGAGCTTCCTTGACGGCGGCGAATGCTGCGGCCGCCGTGGTTGCTTCGGCCTTATAGGCCTCAGGGAAGTCGGGCGAATCGAGGAGGCGAACGCCGTCGATCTCCAGCGTGCCTGCTCCGCCGACGATGATGAGGCGCGTGCCTTCTGCGTTGCTGTAGGCGGTGTCCATTGCCGCAAGCCACTCTCCGTGGTCGCCTCCGGTGCGGCTCGGGCCGGTGGCGAGGATGACGGCGTCGTGCTCTTTGGCGATCTCCGCGAAACTCTGGCCATCAGCGAGATCGGCAGCGAGGGCCTTCGCTCCGGCAACCTCCGAGCCCTTGCGGGAGATAGCGGTGACTTCGTGGCCGCGGGTGAGGGATTCGTTGACGATCTGGCTTCCGACCATGCCTGTTGCGCCGTAGACTGCGATTTTCATGACTCTCCTTGGGTTGCTATCCTTGCAATATCAAAACAGTATCTAATTGATACTGATAGCTTCAAAGGAACTTAGTTACCTCATGGATACCAATGACCTATCGGCAAACGTCCTCGACCCTGATTGCCCGTCCCGGGTGATCTTTCAGCGCATCGGTGACAAATGGGCTTCGTTGGTGGTCCAGGTCCTCGCGGACGGTCCCATCCGTTTCTCCGAGCTTCGCAAGATGGTCCACGTCGTGACGCCGAAGGTGCTGACCCAGACCCTTCGCACCCTTGAGCGCGACGGTCTCATCACCCGGACTGTCCACGCGCAGGTGCCCCCGCGCGTGGACTATGAACTGACCGAGCTTGGAGCTTCCCTGCTGGAGCCTTTGACCCTGCTGCGTCTCTGGGCGGAGGACCATGTGCCCAGCATTCTCAAGGCCCGCGATGCCTATGACGATGCCCAGGACGAGGCTGTCATCGGGGGCTGACCGTTCGCGCTTTCGCCCAACTGACTTGCATTTGTTGGCGTTTTGAGGGCTCAGAACGACATCTAATGCGAGTCAGTTGGGTGTCCCGACGGGGACGCGCGCACCGAGGCGCCCGTCCCGCATGGTCGCGACCGAATCGGTGAGCGGCAGGAACTCGGTGTCGTGCGTGACCATGACGGTCGCCGTCGCGAACTCGTCCGTGACCTGGCGCAGCAGCCGCACGATCGATTCACTACGCTCGTGATCCAAGGCCGCGGTCGGCTCGTCGACGAGCAGCACCCTGGGTTGGCCCATGAGCGCCCTCGCGATATTCACGCGCTGCCGCTGGCCTCCCGAGAGCTGGTGCGGCCGCTTAGTGAGAGAAGGCCCGAGCCCGACGACGTCGAGCAGTTCCGTAGCGCGCTTGCGGGCCGCTTTGGCCGGCTTCCCCGGAAATGGTCGCCGAGGATCAACTGCTCGACGGCGGTCAGCGAAGGCAGGAGGTTGGGTTGCTGGAAAATGATGCCCACCTTTTCCCGGCGCAGGGCAGTGAGTTCGGTGTCCTTGAGTTCCGTGGCAACCGTGCCGTCGACGATAACGAGCCCGGAACCCGGCCGGACCAAAGTTGCCGCCACAGCGAGGAGCGAGGACTTCCCGGAGCCGGACGGGCCCACGAGGGAAAAGAATTCGCCGGCGTCCACGCTGAGATCCACGGCATCCAGGGCCTTGAGGGTGGAATCGCCGTCCGGATACTCCAAGGTGACGTTGACGAGGTTGAGTACGGGGTTCATTGATATGCCTTTCGTGGAATATTAAGTTTCGGGGCTGGCCTAGTTGCCGCCGAGGGCCATAAGCGGATCCACTCTGGTGATGCTGCGTACTGCCAGCGCCGCACCGCCAAGCCCAAGGAGCACGATCCCGGCGATCGGGACGAGGGTAGTTATCGGGGTCACGAGGAACGGGGCCGCCTTGGCAGCAAAGAAGCCGCCCAGAACGCCAAGGCCGCCACCCAGTCCCGCGCCGGCGAGCAAGACGATTCCTGCTTGGACCAGCGCGTCCCGCACCACGTAGCCGGACGAGGCGCCCATGGCCTTGAGCACCGCGATGTCGCGCGTGCGCTGGACAGTCCAGACGGTCAGGAATGCAACGATGACAAGCGCGGAGATGCCATAGAGGAAGGCCTGCATGAGCATGAGGGAGCCGTTTTCGCTCTTGTAGGAGCCGAGGGCCTGGAACGAGCCGCTCGGGGTGGCGCTGACAGTGCCGGCCACCGCATTGGCGGCGTCAAGATCCACGGTGGCTCCGGCGTCGTACTCCACGGCAAGGACTGTCCCAATCGATTCCCCGGCAGGAATATGTGCGAGCTTCTGCCACGTAGCCCGGGAGGTCCAGACGACTCCGGTGTGTGAATACCACTCGTCCTGGGTGATGGCGGAAACCGTCAGACCCGTACCGCCTACCGTCACCCTGCTCCCGGTACTCAGCAAGAGTTCCTTCGCCAAGGACTCCCCGACCACCACCTCGCCTTCCTTCACCGCCACAGGTGAGATGCCGCCGTCGGCCCCGAAGACCGCCACGTTCGCAGTGCCGGCAGCATTATTGGCGGAATCGAGGGACTGGAGCCGCGTCTGGCTAATACCAATGGCTTCGGCAGAGGCAACACCCGGCCGGTTCCGCCAAGCTTCGAGCTGCTTGTTGGAGACCTCCGATTCCGTATAGGAGGCCTTGGCCTCGCCTCCTGCCGGCGCGCCGAAGGCGATTTGCTGCGCCGGAAGTGCGGCAATGGCCGACGTCGACTGGTTGCCAAGGCCCGCTGTAAGCCCGGAGAGCATGACGAGAAGGAGTGTGATGAGGGCGACGACACTCCCCATGAGGGCGAAGCGGCCCTTGGCGAAGCGGATGTCGCGTATGGCGAGAAACATGGAATTCCTTTGGGTCGGAGGCGATCTTCTGGTCCTGTTTCAACTCTCCGGGCAGGGGGCGCGTGAAACATCGGGAAGTGGATGGACTCCTCCGGTCGCCTTGATTGACCCGCGGATCAACCATTCGGTTGATTGGGCCCGCATGCCGCCGAATCGGGTAAAAGTGTCGGCGGGCGAGGCTACGCTGGAAGGCATGCAGGGAGACGATTCGCCCCAAGCCACGGCGCAGCCGCAGCCAGCGCCACATCAGCAGCCAAGTGGCTCGGCCATGATTTTGCGCGTCCTGCGCGTCAGCCTGCACGTTGGTTTTGCGGTGCTTCTCTTCGTGGCAGTCGTCAGGCTTGCGATCGCGGGCCTTTCGCCCTTCGCCACTTGGGCAGGCCTCGGCCTTGCCCTGCTGCTGGCTGCCGTCTACCTCTTGGGGACGGTCCTTGAAAAGAGGCACGCCGGCCATCCTGAGCGCTTCGATCCGAAGCCTTACGCGCGGTGGTGGCTCGCCGTCGTTGGTTTCCTGTGGCTGCTGCTCATGCTCATCAGTCCGGATTTCGCTTGGATAGCTTTCCCGTTGTTCTTCCTGCAACTGCATATCCTGCCGCGGCGCATCGCCCTCCCCGCGATTGCTGTCAGCACAACACTCCTGATCGCGGCGATGTGGTTCCACAACCGTGGTGCCGGGGCGGATGCCCTGCAACTTGCCATGGTCCTCGGGCCTCTTTTCGGGGCCGCCTTCGCGGTTGTCACGGGCCTGGCGTATCGGGCGCTGTACGTCGAGGCGGAGAACCAGCGACTCGCCGCTGAGGAATTGCGCCGGACCCGGGCCGAGCTGGCACAAAGCCAGCACGACGCCGGTGCGCTGGCCGAGCGCGAAAGGCTCGCACGCGAAATACACGACACCTTGGCACAGGGATTCTCGAGCATCGTCTTGATGGGGCGCTCGGCGGAGAAAGCCCTCGACGCCGGTGACAACGCCGCGGCCCGCGATCGGCTCAGGACTGTCCGCGAGACAGCGGCCAGCAACCTGGCGGAAGCCCGCAATTTTGTCCGGGGACTGGGGTCCCCGGAGCTGGTCGAGTCCTCGCTCGCAGACACGCTGCGGCGCCTCTGCACCAAGACCGAGGCCGAGGCGGCCGCACGCGGAGCTACGTTGCGCTGCCGTTTCGAGCTCCAGGGCACGCCAGTGGCGCTGCCCAACCCCTACCAGACCACCTTGTTGCGCGCGGCTCAGTCTTCCCTGGCGAACGTGTGGGCGCATGCCCAGGCGAGGACCGCCGTCGTCACCCTGTCCTTCCTGGATGCCGAGGTAACCATGGACGTGTTTGACGACGGTGCGGGCTTCGATCCCGCAGCGGCCGCTGCCGCGGCAACCCGTGGCGACGGAACCGGCGTCGGGCTCAAAAGCCTGCGCGAGCGGCTAGCGGCCCTGAATGGAACGCTCGACGTCGAGTCGGCTCCCGGCGAGGGGACCGTGGTGGCAATCCGGCTGCCGCTGGGCACTAGCAACGCAGCCCTTGAGGCGTCCCCATGACCAACAACATCAGGGTTTTGCTGGTTGACGATCATCCCGTGGTGCGGGCGGGGCTCCGGGCCATGCTTGCCGACTTCGAAGGAGTCCAGGTCGTGGCGGAAGCGGCCGACGGCGGAGCCGCATTGGCGGAACTCTCGAAGCTCCACGCCCTCGGCGAACCTGTGGATGTTGTCCTCATGGACTTGCAAATGGGCTCGGGGATGGACGGCGTCACCGCCACCGGCAAGATCAAAGCCGGTGAGGCGGGGACTCCCCCGCCGCCGGTCCTGATCCTGACCACATATGACAACGACGCCGACATCCTCGCCGCAGTGGAAGCCGGAGCCAGCGGATACATGCTCAAAGACGCTCCACCTGAGCAAATCCGGCAGGCCGTGGTGGCTGCGGCCGCGGGTCAGACGGCCCTTGCGCCCGAGGTTGCCGCGCGGCTCATGGGCAGGATCCGCAGTCCGGTGCACGCCCTGAGCGCGCGTGAAGTCCAACTCGTGGAACTCCTCGCCACCGGAATGAGCAACCGTGCGATGGCGAAGCAACTCTTCATTTCCGAGGCCACGGTCAAGACCCATTTGGTGCACATTTACGGCAAGCTGGGTGTCGACAACCGGACCGCGGCCATCGCGGCGGCAACCCAGCGCAGGATCATCCGGAGTCAGTAGGGTTGGCGCGCAGCCTGGGTGCCTGTCGGACCCAACTGACTAGCGGTAAGTGTCGTTTTGGGGCCCGAAAACGACACTTACTGCGAGTTAGTTGGGCGAGGCCTGGTTCTTGAGCGCCTCAACCATCACAAAAGCGCAACGTGCTGTGATTTGTATCATTCCTGTCGGCCCGAGAAGGCATAATGGCGCAAATGGGGAAAACCAAGAATCTTGTCCTGGGGCTTGCCGCCCTGATGATCGCCGGCTCGCTGGCCGCTTGTGATGACGGCCGCTCCGGGGCGGAGGGCGCTGCCAAGCAGCTCGCGTCGTCCCTCGCGGCGCTCGACGTCGGATCGCTCGCCGTCGACGGCAAGGATGCCGCAGCGGCGAATGAACAGCTCAAGGCGGTGTTCGCGGCCCTCGATCCGGCCAAGCCTTCGGTTGAAAGCGGCGCGGTAAAGCTCGACGGCGACAAAGCCTCGGTTCCGCTCAACTTCACGTGGAAGATCGGAACTGCGGAGTGGAAGTACACCTCCCAGGCCGCCCTGAAGAAATCGGGCGACAAATGGGCCGTCCAATGGAATTCGGCACTCTTGGAGCCGGATCTTAAGGACGGCGAGGTACTGGACAAGACTGTCATTGCGCCATCCAGGGCCGAGATCCTTGGCGCAGGGGATGCGAAATTGGTCAGCTACCGTCCGGTGGTTCAGGTGGGCATCGACAAGACCGCGATTGGATCGGCGGATCCCGCGGCTTCGGCGGCGAAGCTCGCGCAACTGGTCGGCGTGGACGAAGCCGCGTATGTGAAGCAGGTCCAGGCGTCCGGCCCGCAGGCATTCGTCAGTGCCATCACCCTGCGTCAAGAGGGCCGCACGATCACTGACCAGCAGATTGCTGCGATTCCGGGGGCCCGTGGCATTCCTGATTCCCTGCCTTTGGCACCGACGCGTACCTTCGCCCGCGCCGTGTTGGGTAGCGTCGCTGAGGCAAGCGCCGAACAGATCCAAAAAGCCGGGGTGCCCTCAAGGCGGGAGATGTCGTAGGGACCGGCGGCCTGGAGGAACAATACGACAGCCAGCTCCGTGGCCAGGATGGGGTCTCCATCAAGGCCCGGCCGCAAGGCATGACCGACGACCAGATCAAGGCCGCGAAGCCCGACCCCCGCCGGGTGCTTTTTGCCGCCGACGCCAAGGCCGGCGATCCGCTGAAGACCACCCTGGATCCGCGCTTGCAACAGCTCGCCGAAGACACCTTGGCCGGGGTCGGCCCGGCCTCGGCAATTGTGGCGCTCCGCCCCTCGACCGGCGCCGTCCTGGCAGCGGCCTCTGGGCCCGGAAGCAACGGCTACAACACGGCAATGCTGGGCCAATACGCTCCGGGTTCCACCTTCAAGATCGTCGATTCCCTCGCCTTGATCCGCAATGGAATGACGCCGGATTCCAAGGTGGAATGCACGCCGACAATTACGGTGGACGGCCGGACCTTCAAGAACGCCGAAGGCTATCCGGCGTCGTCTCTTGGTTCTGTTGCTTTGCGTGACGCTTTCGCGCATTCGTGCAACACGGCCTTCATCAGTTCCAGGGACAAGGTCAGCCAAGCCCAGCTCGAGTCGGCGGCAACTTCATTGGGAGTGGCAGTCCAAGCCCCGAAGCTGGGGGCCGATGCCTTCCTGGGATCCGTCCCGGGAAACGCCGACGGCACCGAGCACGCAGCTTCGATGATCGGCCAGGGCAAAGTGCTGCTCTCTCCCCTCGCCGCAGCTATCATGGCCGGTTCGGTGGCACACGGCGCGCCGGTGTCGCCGCAACTCGTCCTGAACCCCGGCGCAGCCTCACCCTCCGCGGGTGCCACACCGACGGCGTCCGGCGCGCCGTCGTCGTCGGCCTCCCTCTCCGCGCCAGCGTCTCCCGCCGCGCCGGCGTCCGACAAACCGGTCACCCCGGCGGAGGCAGCAGCACTTAGCGACATGATGAGGGCTGTGGTGACCTCCGGCCACGCCGGTTTTCTCGCCTCGGTGCCGGGGGCGCCCGTGGGCGCGAAGACCGGGACGGCCGAATTCGGAAACGACAACCCGCCCAAGACGCATGCCTGGATCGTTGCAGTGCACGGAGACCTGGCCGTGGCAGTGTTCGTGGAAGACGGCGGCCTCGGTGCAACAACCAGCGGCCCGTTGCTCAAGTCGTTCCTGACCGCGGCCGGCTGAGCGTCGCAGACCGCTGACCCACCACCGTCCGATCAGCGCCCTGTGAGCATGGGTCAGCTGCAGTGGTACATGGAGGGCATGAGGCACGCGCGCCTGGCGGCCGTGTTCGGCGTGATCGGAATCTTCTCATTGGGCGTTGTTTTCGGACCCTTGGCCATTATGCAGGCTAAGAAAGCCGAGGGATTCGGGGTAGCGGCCCAGGATGGAAAGATCCTCGGTTGGGTGGGGATCGGCCTGTTCATCTTATGGGTCCTGTTTTTCGTTGCCTACATTGTCCTGTTCGCAGCGATCATCGCGAACTTGCCACACACCCCGTACCCGGGCCGCACCGGCTCGTAACGGAACATTTCCTGACCGCGGCAGGCCCAGCTGCACGGGATTCGCCGCGATATGTGAGCGAGGGTCGCCCGAAAGGGGGCGATATGTGAGCGAGCGTCGCAGGGGGATGGGCGCCCTCTGGACAGGTATTTCCGGCGGGTGCACACTTAATTCAACGCTTGTTGAATTAGTTGCGGCAATGAAGTTCAACTCCGGGAGTGGCCATGAACCAGCCTGAAAGCACCACATGCGTCGTCGTGGGTGGCGGTCCCGCGGGGGTGATGCTCGGACTCTTGCTGGCAAGGGCAGGCGTCGAGGTCACGGTCCTCGAAAAGCATGCCGACTTCCTGCGCGATTTCCGCGGCGACACCGTCCATGCCTCCACCATCCGGCTCTTGGATGAGCTTGGGCTGGGCGAAGGATTCCGGGCCTTGCCGCAAAGCAAGCTCGGCAATTTCAAACTCCCGGCGGGCGGCAAGGAAGTGACCCTGGCCGACTTCGACCGCCTCAAGCCGCCTTACGATTACGTAGCCATGGTTCCGCAGTGGGACCTCCTGAACTTCCTGGTGGACGCCGCCGAGCAGGAACCGCAGTTCACGCTCCGGATGAACACTGAGGCCACGGACCTGCTGTACGACGACGGCGGGAAGGTCGCCGGGGTGGCGTACCGCACCCGGGACGCGGCAACCGGCGTCGAAACCGGGACGGGGGAGCTTCGCGCGACGTTGACGGTGGCATGCGACGGCCGCGGCTCGGTGCTCCGGCAAAAGGCAGGACTGGTCCCCGCGAGTTCCCCGTGCCGTTCGACACCTGGTGGTTCAGGCTCTCCCGGCACGCGGACGAGCAGGAACAGTTGGCCTCGATCATGCCCCGCTTCTCCGGTGCCGATGTCCTCCTCAGCCTGACCCGAAAGGATTTTTACCAGATCGCCTACATCGCGGAGAAGGGCAAGGACCCGCAATTGCGGGCAGAAGGGGTGGAGAGCTTCCGTGCCCGCGTGGCCCGCATCCGCCCGGATCTCGCGGACCGCGTGGACGAAATCAGCTCGATGGACGATCTCCATTTGCTCGACGTGAAGCTCAACCGGATCAAGCCGTGGCACAAACCAGGTCTGCTCCTCATCGGAGACGCCGCCCACGCCATGTCTCCCGCGGGCGGTGTGGGGATCAACCTCGCCATCCAGGATGCCGTCGCCGCTGCCCAGCGCATCGCCCGCCCATTGCTTCAAGGCACCCTTGGCGAGTCAGATCTCGCTTCGGTGCAGAAGCGGCGATGGTTCCCCACCGTGGTGATCCAGAATGTGCAGCTTGTCATTCAGAAAGCGGTCTTCGGTCCCGCTGTGAAAGGCCGGTTGATGGGCCCGCCGAGTCCAGTGGTCTTTGTCGCGCTCCACGTTCCTTGGTTCCGGAAACTTCCAGCACTCATGATCGCCTTCGGCCCGCGGCCGGAGCACGCCCCCGATTTCGCGCGCCGGAAGTCCGCCGTGACGCGGAAGTCGGTGTGAACAGGGGGCGCCGCCCCGGACAAGTGAGCAGCCGGGACGCAGTTCTCAGGGCGGCCCGCGAACAGTTCAGCCGCAAAGGATATGACGCCGCAACAGTCCGGGCCATCGCGGCCGAGGCCGGCGTGGATCCGTCCATGATCAACCATCATTTCGGCACCAAGGAGCAGCTGTTCATGGCTGCGCTCGAATCACCCGTGGATCCCAAGGACCACGTGTCGGCTGTCTTGAACGGGCCACGGGAGGACGTCGGGGAGAGGCTGGTGACCCGCTTCCTGACCGTGTGGGACTCGCCAGCGGGGGCAGCCGGCGTCGCGGTTTTGCGCACGGCGATGCAGCACGAGTGGAGTGCCGCGCTGGTCCGCGAGTTCATCCTGAACCGCGCTATCAAACCGCTTCTTGCGGGCCTGGGGGTGCCTGCGGAAGAGGCCTCGTGGCGCGGAAACCTGGTGGCATCGCAGCTTTCCGGACTCATCCTGACCCGATACCTCGTCAAACTGGAGCCGATCGCCTCGGCGCCGCACGCCGTCGTCGTCCGGGCGTTGGGGCCGACAATCCAGCGGTATCTCACTGGCGCGGTTGGTGCGGACCACCTGGGCGGCTGAGGAGTCCCCCGCGGTCCGTGGGAAGATTGAACGCGTGGCCCATATTGACGTTTCAGGCATCGACTACTTCCTCTCCGACGGCACCCAATTGCTCAACGGAGTGACATTCAAGGTCCCGGACGGCAGCAAAACAGCCCTGATCGGGCCCAACGGAACGGGAAAGACCACCCTGTTCAAGATCATCGCGGGTGACCTTACGCCTGACGAGGGAGTGGTAGGCCGTTCCGGCACGATGGGCATCATGCGCCAGTTCGTCGGCCAGGTCCGCGACGAATCCACCGTCCGCGACCTGCTCGTTTCCGCTGCGCCGCCGGCCCTCGCCGCGGCCGCCAAGGCGGTCGAGGACGCCGAGCTCGCCATGATGGAGCACGACGACGAGCCCACCCAAATGCGGTACGCCCAGGCGATCGTGGACTGGGGAGACGCCGGAGGGTACGACGTCGAGACCGTCTGGGACGAGGTCTGCATGGCCGCACTGGGCATCCCCTTTGACCGCGCACAGCATCGCCCGGCGTCGAGCCTTTCGGGCGGCGAGCAAAAGCGGCTGGTGCTTGAGGCGCTCTTCTCCGGACCTGACCAACTGCTGCTCCTCGACGAACCGGACAACTACCTCGATGTTCCCGGCAAGCGTTGGCTCGAAAGCAAACTCAACGAATCCAAGAAGACCGTCTTCTTCATCAGCCACGACCGCGAGCTGCTCAACAATGCCGCAGGCCGCATCGTGACGCTGGAACCCGGCATCAACGGCGCCGGCGCCTGGGTGCACGGCGGCGGCTTCGGCACCTATGTGGACGCGCGGATCGACCGCAATGCGCGATTCGAGGAACTGCGCAAGCGCTGGGACGAGGAGCACCTGAAGCTCAAGGAACTCGTCATCATGTACAAGACCAAAGCGGCCTTCCGCTCGGACATGGCCAACAAATACCAGGCCGCCCAGACGCGGCTCGCCAAGTTCCTGGAGGCCGGGCCGCCCGAAGCCCTGCCGCTCGAGCAGAACGTGCACATGCGCCTCAAGGGAGGCCGGACGGCCAAGCGCGCCGTGGTGGCTGAAAAGCTTGAACTCACGGGACTGATGAAGCCGTTCTCCACCGAGATCTGGTTCGGAGACCGGGTCGGCGTGCTGGGTTCCAACGGCTCGGGAAAGAGCCACTTCCTGCGGCTCCTGGCCGCCGGTGGCACCGACCCGGAGCGCGAACATTTGCCGGTTTCCGACGTCGAAATCGCTGAAGTTCCGCACGAAGGCACCGTCAAACTGGGTGCCAGGATCCGACCCGGATTCTTCGCGCAGACCCATTCCCGCCCGGACCTCCTGGGCCGGACGCTCCTGGACATCCTGCACCGCGGTGACGAACACCGTTCCGGGCTGGGCCGCGAAGCCGCTTCGGGCGCGCTCGACTCCTACGGGCTGGTGGGCTCGGCCGAGCAGAAGTACGAGTCGCTGTCGGGTGGGCAGCAGGCGCGGTTCCAGATCCTGCTCCTCCAGCTCTCCGGAGCCACGCTCTTGCTCCTGGATGAACCCACGGACAACCTGGACCTGCACTCGGGCGAAGCCTTGGAGCGCGCGATCGACGCGTTCGAGGGCACCGTTCTTGCCGTCACGCACGACCGTTGGTTCGCGAAGTCCTTCGACCGTTTCCTCGTCTTCGGATCCGACGGCAAAGTCTACGAGTCCGACGAGCCCGTCTGGGACGAGTCGCGGGTAGAGCGGGCGCGCTAGCTTCCAGCCGCTTCCCCTGGGGGCGGCGAGCCCGGGTCCCGATGCGGGCCGGGAACGCACGACGCCGTCCCGCGCCTTGGAACCCTCGCTCACCTATGGCGTGTGATCGCGGAACGCTCGCTCACCATTGGTGAGCGAGCATCGGCCGAAAGTGCCCCATAGGTGAGTGAGCGTCTAAGCCATTCGGCACGCAGGGTGCCTGCCGGCTCACGCGACCGGTTTACACGCCGCACCCACGCGGCCATATGATCACCAAAGGTGATGAAATGATCATTTCTGGATAGCATATGAGCATGAGGACTGCTGACCGCCACCGGCTCATTGGCGAGCTGCTGCGCAAGCGCGAAGAGATTACCGTTGACGAACTGGTTGCCGAATGCGGGGCATCGGGGGCCACTATTCGGCGCGACCTGGAAATCCTCGCTTCCCACGGTGTCCTGCGCCGGGTGCATGGCGGGGCCCGCAGCCTCGTGGACCGCGGCGACAACCCCGGCTACGGGCAGCGCGAACTCGAGGACCAGGACGCCAAGGAGAGAATCGCCGTCGCCGTCGAACGGCTGCTCCGCGACCGCGATCATGTGTGGCTCGACAGCGGTTCAACGGCAACGGAGATCGCGCGCCGGCTCGCGCAGCGTGAACTGACCATCATGCCGATGTCCCTACGCGCGGTGGAGTTCCTGGCCACGGACCTTCCCTCGGGACGGCGTCCGGGCCTCCTGTTGCCCGGCGGCAGCCTGGTTCCCGGAGAGCAGTCATTCCGGGGACCAATGGCAGAGGCCAACATCCGCTCATTGCGCTTTGATGCGGCCATCGTGACGCCGTGTGCCATCAACCTCAAGGACGGCCTGCTGGCGCACGATCTCGAGGACGCCGCGATCAAGCGGGCAGGCTTGGAATCGGCCAGCCGGGTGATCGTGGCCTGCACAGGAAGCAAATGGAATGCACAGGCCGTGGCCTTGGTTGCAGCCATGGACGCGGTAGATGTCATTGTGACGGACCGGAAGCCAAGCACCGAAGAACGCACCCTACTTGAAAATCTCTCCGTGGAAGTTGTGATCGTATGACCACCAGCACCCGAACCGCTCCGAACGTCAAGGCCGCGGCAATCGCCACTTTCCTGGTCTTCGGCATGAACGGGCTGGTATTTGCCAGCTGGGCGGCGCGCATCCCCGCCGTCACCCAGACCCTGCACCTGACGTCCGGACAGATGGGCACCCTCCTGCTGTGCACCGCCGTCGGGTCCCTTGTGGCGCTGCCCTCCGCGGGGTGGGTTGTCGGCAGGATCGGTACGGCCAATACCGTCCGCGCAGCCGGGCTGCTGGCCGCCTCGGCGGGAGCGGCTATTGCCTTCTCGCTGATGGCTGGATCCGTGGCCGGCACCGCCCTGGCGCTGTTTTTCTTCGGTGTGGGAGTCGGTCTGTGGGACGTTTCGCAGAATATTGAGGGGCCGACGTCGAACATCGCCTCGGGCGCACCATCATGCCGCAGTTCCACGCAGCCTTTAGCGGGGCGCCTTTGTTGGTGCGCTGATTGGTGCATGGCTTTCCGAGATAGGCGTCGGACTTCCGGAGCACTTGCTGGTCATTGCCGGCGTCGTGGTTCTTCTCACCTTGACCGCGCCGCGCTACTTCATGCCCCACGAGACCACGGGAACGGCGCCCGACGACGGCGCGCCCGCCGTGAAGGGTCCCTCCGCCTGGCGGGACTCCCGCACCCTGTTGATCGGCGTCGTGGTCCTTGGGGCGACCCTGACGGAAGGCGCCGGAAACGACTGGATCGCTAAGGCATCGGTGGATGGCCTGAATGCTTCCGAATCGACGGGCGCCCTGTTGTTCGCGCTCTTCGTGGCGGCGATGACCTTGATGCGTTTCGTCGGCGGCCGTGCGATCGACCGGTTCGGACGCGTAGCCGTGCTGCGGGTCAGCATGGCCGCCGCAGCGGTGGGCCTGGCTCTCTTCGTTTTCGCGGGCAACCTCGTCCTTGCCGGGGTGGGTGCGGCCCTTTGGGGTATCGGCGCAGCCCTGGCCTTCCCGATGGGCATGTCCGCTGCTGCCGATGACCCGAAACACGCGGCCGCACGTGTCTCGGTGGTCTCAACCATCGGCTATGTGGCGTTTCTAGCCGGCCCGCCGCTTCTGGGATACCTCGGCGACCATACCGGTATCCACATGGCATTGCTTGCCATCGGGGTGCCGATCCTGATGGCCCTGTGGCTGGCCGGCGCCGCGAAGCCCCTCGTTAAAAGCAACTGACTCGCAGTTGTTGTCGTTATGACGCGTCAAAACGACAACAACTGCTGGGCCCACGCCGCCAGGGTTCCCTGGCCGAGGGCCCACAGCCGCAGGGTTCCCTGGCTGAGCTTGCGAAGCTAGGGGGCGGCTGGGGACTTGCGAGGCGAGGGTGGCGGTGGGGACCGTTGGGTGGCTACAACGAGCGGTGCTACGGGCCGAGGTGGCGGGGGCCGTAGGAATGGCGCTCGGCGATGCCCCGTTGGTGGGAGCTCCGCTCTGCCGATTCCGGCCCTGGCCGCCCTGGCCGTTGAAGTTCTGGAACTGGCCGCGGCCCGGACGGGCCTGGCCAGCATCCATGAGCTTGGTGACGCCGACGCCTCCGAAGAAGCCCACGGCGACGAGAAGCACGGCAAGGAGGATCTGCGTCAGACGGCCCATCTGGAAGCGCTTCTTGGGCACGAACGGCTCGGGCGCCTGAGGTTGGCCCAACCCTGCCCGGTGGGTTCCTGGCCGGTGGCCTGCAGGACCGCGGTGGGCTGTCCGGCGTGGGGCTGCTGGGTGTAGGGCTGCTGGGGCTCCGGCTGGTTCGTGGTGCCGGGCTCCGGTGCTGAATAGGACATTTGTAGATCTCCTGTTGGCTGTTTCTTTTTTGAGTTGCTGGGGGTGGACGTGTGGGCGGCTATTCGTACCGCAGGGCGTCGATCGGCCGTAGTTTCGCCGCCTTGTTGGCCGGGTAGATTCCGAAAATCAGGCCGATCGCAGCGGATACCAGGAACGACAGCCACACGGTCCACCACTGGACTTCGGGTTGCGTTCCGAGCAGGGGGAAGGCGCTGCCGATGTAGCCCGCGGCAATTCCCAGCACCCCGCCGATCAGCGAAATGATGAGCGATTCGATCAGGAACTGGCTCACGATGCTGCCGCGCGAGGCTCCGATCGCCTTGCGGATGCCGATTTCGCGGGTGCGTTCAGTGACCGTGACGAGCATGATGTTCATGACGCCGATTCCGCCAACCAGGAGCGAAATGCCGGCCACGGCCCCAGGAGGATGGTCAGCGTGGCCGTGGTGGTGGTGGCCGTCGTGAGGATCTGCGCCTGGTTCCGCACCTGATAGTCACGATTGGCGGAGGTGACGTTGTGCCTGGCATCGAGGATCATCTGAACCTCGTTCTGGGCCTGGTTCATCACGTCCGCTGACTTCGCCTGGACCGTGATGGAGGCAAGGGACGGCGAATACCCCGTGAACTTGTCCTGGGCTGCGCTGTAGGGGATCACCACAATGTCGTCTGGATCGTTGAGCCCCGAGGACCCCTTTTGAGCCAGGACGCCGGAGACCACGAAGTTCTGGCCATTGAGGGCGATCGTCTGCCCAACGGCCGAGGTCACAGAGCTTCCCACCAGGTCCTGTGCCACGGTATTGCCGATCACGGCCACTGCGGTGCCGCTGCTGGCGTCACCGTCGCTGAAGTAGGACCCCGCCGCGAGCGTGTCGTTCGAAATGGAAAAGTACGACGGCGTGGTCCCCACGAAGGTTGCGACAGCATGGGTTGCGTCCTGGTAAGTACCCGTGACGTTCTGTGCCGTGACTACCGGCGCTGTTGCGGCGACGTCGGGGGCCATAACGGGATCTGTCAGCGCGGCCATGTCCTGGAGCGTGAGGTTGGTGCCGCGGGAGCGCGGACCGGTGACGGCTTGTCCGCCGCCTGCTGCGCGGCCGCCCGCCGTCGTCTGGCGGCTGACCGTAAGCACGTTGGTTCCCAGCTTGCCGATCTGGGCCTTGATGGCGTTGGAGGTTCCGGCTCCTACGGCCAGCAGGATGATGACGGATGCGATGCCGATCAAGATGCCCAGGGTGGTGAGGATGGAGCGCATCTTGTTGGCCATCACCCCGTCAGGGCGAAGCGAACGGATTCGGCGATCATCATGCCGCACCGCCGTGGCTACAGGGTGGGCATTCACGGCGCGGATCCTGTGATCCTCAATGATGTGACCGTCCTGGAAGCGCACAACGCGGTTGGCCCGCGCCGCGACGTCCGCCTCGTGGGTGATCATCACAATGGTCCGGCCGTTGGCGTGCAAGGACTCGAAGAGATCCAGGATTTCGTGCGAGGACTTGGTGTCCAAAGCTCCCGTGGGCTCGTCGGCCAGGAGCAACACCGGGTTGGTCACGAGTGCCCGGGCGATGGCAACACGCTGCTGCTGTCCACCGGACAGCTGCGAAGGCTTGTGGTCCGCCCGCTCAGCCAAACCCACTGAATCGAGTACTTCCAGGGCCCGCTCGCGCCGTTCCTTGCGGTGCACTTTTGCGTAAGCGAGCGGCATGGAGACGTTGTCCACGGCCCGCGTGCGCGGTATCAGGTTGAAGTTCTGGAAGACGAAGCCGATTTTCCGGTTGCGGATCTGCGCGAGCTGGAATTCATCCAGGGTCCCGGTATCGATGCCGTCCAAGTGATACGTCCCCTGGGTGGCGCCGTCGAGGCAGCCGATGATGTTCATCATGGTGGACTTTCCGGAGCCCGAGGCGCCGATGATGGCCACGAAGTCGCCCCGGTCAATGGAGATGCTGACGGAATCGAGTGCCCGTACTTCGGCTTCCCCTTTGCCATAGATCTTGCTCACGGACTCCAGTTGGATGACAGCGTCGTTCACGGCTGCTTACCCGCCATTTCCACGTGTGCCACCGGTGCCGCCCGTAATTCCGGCGCCGCCGGTACCACCGAATCCGCCCGTACCGCCAAGTCCGCCCGTCCCGGTCCGTCCGGTGGTGCCGGTGGTGTCCAGGGTGGATGAGATAGCCGGGAGTTCAATCTGGTCGCCCGCGCTGAGTCCGGTGAGCACCTGGGTGCGGCCGTTGTCCGTGATCCCGGTGGTGATGGTCACCGCCGTCGCCGTCCCGTTCTTCATCACGTTGACGGTCTGCCTGGTTCCCGTGGTGGTAATGGCCAGCGAAGGCACTGTCAATGCGTTCTTGGCGGTCGCCGTGGTTACGGAGATGTTTGCGCTTTGGCCGAGCCGCAGGGCAGCCGGAGGGTTCTTGATGGAGATCGTCACGGGATAGCTGACCACGTTGTTGGTGGTTGTGGCGTTCTGGGCGATCGCCGTGATGGTACCTGTGACCGGTGCCGCGGACGGGTCGGTCTTGAGCGCCGGGAAGGTGAAGGTGGCCGAGTCGCCGGTCTTCATGGCGGCAATGTCCGATTCGGCGAAGTTGGCGATGACTTGCAGGTGCGCGGTGTCGCTGATCGTAATCAGTCCGGAGGACGAGGTGCTCGCGGCGCTCGTGGAAGAGCTGCCGGAGGAGCCGGAAGCTCCGGACGAGCCGGAACCCGAGGATCCGGAAGAGCCGGAGCTGCTGCCGGCGTTGCCGCCGACGACGGCGTTCACGGCGGTGACAGTACCTGAAACCGGGGCCGCGAGTGAGCAGGACGCCAGGTTTTTGGTTGCGGTATCAACGGCAATCTGGGCAGACGTGGTGTTGGATGTGGCGCCGCCACCGCTTTGGGCGGAATTGAGGGCCGTGGCTGCCGAGGCAATCTGCTCCTTGTCCTTGAGGGCCGAGCTGGCTTGCTGGTTGGCTGCCTGGGTCAGTGCTTGGTTGTCCTTCGCGAGCTGGCCTGTGCTGCGCTGAGCGCGTTCTGGGCCGGCTGGCTGCTCGGCTGGGCGCTGGCAGCGGCCTGGGCCGTGGCGACAGTCGCATTGTCATTGTTCACGGCCGTCTGCGCGGCGGCCACGGCACTGGCCTGCTGGCTCGCGTCCAGGTTGGCCGTTTGCTGGGCGTTCGTGAGGCTCTGGCTTGCCGAAGCCACCTGGTTGCTGGCTGAGGCCTGTTGTTGGTTTGCCTGCGCCGCGGCGGAATCCAGTTGCGCCTGGGCAACGGCCAGCGCGTTCTGGGCGTTCGTCGGATCAATGGTGACCAGCACCTGCCCGGCCGTGACCTGCTGACCGGTCACCGCAGAGACAGTGGCGATAGGCCCGGTGCAGTTCTGCGCATTGATGACGGTGGTGCTTGCGGCGAGACGTTTCCGCTGGCCGTGGAAACCGCGGCGAGGTCCGCTGAGCTGACCGCGACGGTGCGGGCGGTGGTATCGGCGGCCGTTTGCGGCACACCGTTCAGCACGAAGAAGGCACCGGCGGCAATGCCCACGACGGCCACCCCGATGCCGCCGTTGATGAGTTGAGGTTTTGAGAGCATGCCCGAAGACTATTGTTGCTCTCTTGGAGAAGACCGAGTGCTACCTGATGGTTTACCCTACGTGACGCTCCGCTCGACGTGCCGCTTGCGGCGCGCGACCCTCGATCTCCACTCCAGGGCGCGCCGTGCGTCTATATTCTCCACAATGCATATTTTCTGACAGGCCAGCCACCAGAGAAGCACGACGGCGGACGCCAAGCAAGCGCCACCCACCACATCCGTGAACCAATGGGCAGCCAAATAGATCCGGCTGATCATCATGGCCAGCATTCCGCCGATCGCGAGCAGCCACGTCCAGGCGCGGCCGATGAGGAGCGCTATCACCAGAACGAATGCCGTGGTAGCGGATACGTGCCCCGATGGGTATGAATAGGTGTCCGTAGCCACATGCGCATTGAGGGGACGCGGCCTGTGAATGACCAACTTGAGCAACTGGGTCAGCAACATCACGCTGAGTCCTGCCATGGCGGAGAATACGGCCGACCGGGGTCTCCTCCGGATCAACAACGCCAAGGCGAGCAGAATGTGGAAGACCAGCATTCCCGTGTAGCCGGTCCAGTTGAGGGCGATGTTCAGGCTATCCCAGAACGGTGCGTGGAGGGTCGCCATGAATGCTTGCCATGCGTCGTCCACGCCCTGGAAAGGCGGTTTCGATCCCCCGCAAGCAGAATGCCGCCAAGGACCGCGGCAATTGCGAGCAGCACGGTCGAGATGACAATGGTGCGTCCCTGATCGAGCTTGCGGGGAGAATGACCCTCACCATCTCCACATCCTAACCAGCCCGCCGATAGTCTGGTGGGATGGGAAGCAAGCTGCGATGGGGCCATTGGGACGTGAGAAACGTGGCGCGGCTCGATCGCGCCATTGTCCGGGCGGTTTCCCGGTGGCCGGAGGGCCGGCACGATGCTGTCTGGAAAAACCTCTCGGAGGCCGCTACCAAGGGCAAGCTCTGGTTTGCCGTAGCTGGCGTCTGTGCGGCAATTCCAGGTAAGCCCCGCCAGGCCGCGATCCATGGACTCCTGGCCCTTGGGGTGGCATCCGCCGTCACCAATCTGGGTTTCAAGACGCTTCTTCCACGGACGCGGCCGTTGCCCGAGCACCTTCCGGTCTTCCGTTTTGTGAACCCGCAGCCCACAAGCTCGTCGATGCCTTCGGGCCATTCCGCGTCTGCGGCGGCATTCACTCTTGGCGTCGCGCTGGTGGATCCCCGCCTTGGTGCAGTTTTGGCTCCTGTTGCGGCGGGTGTGGCGTATTCCCGGTCCATACGGGCGCCCACTGGCCTTCCGACGTCGTGCTGGGCTCCGCGATCGGCGCCGGAGCGGCCCTCCTGACGCGAAAGTGGTGGCCGGCCCGGCCTCCGGTTCCGGACACGGACCGTTCACCGGCCGTCGCGCCTGCAGTCGGCGACGGCGAGGGGCTAAGTATTGCGGTCAACGCCCTCGGCGGTTCCTACTCGCCGGACACAGAAACCCAGCTCCGAGAAATATTCCCCAAGGCGTATATAAACCTGATTTCCGATGGCGATGACGTGGCTGCCGAAATCCAGGCCACAGCAGGGCGGCCGGGACGAAGGCCGTGGGCGTGTGGGGCGGTGATGGAACTGTCGGCGCGGCCGCAGCGGCCGCCGTCGAGCACTCTCTGCCCTTGCTGGTGCTACCGGGCGGAACGCTCAACCACTTTGCTCGCGACGTGGACGCCCGGTCCCTCGAAGGCGCCCTTAAGGCCGCCAAAACGGGCGCCGCGGCGTGGACAGATCTGGGCCACGTGAGCGCCGGCCGTGGGATCGACGGCAAGGACGAGGTTGCGGAGCTCATCATGCTGAATACTGCCAGCGTTGGCGTGTACCCCAACTTGGTGCGCCGCCGCGAGCGGCTTCAGCCTGCCATGGGGAAACCCCTCGCGGGACTCGTCGCGGGTCTGCGCACCTTCGGGCGGCAACCCCCACCACTCTCCTGATCAACGGAGTGCACCACAAGCTGTGGATCCTCTACATAGGCCGCGGCCGCTACTACCCGCGGGACCTGGCACCATTGACGCGGCCCGTGCTTGACGACGGGGTGCTGGATATCCGCATGGTCACGGCCGATGAGCCCTTTGCGCGGTTGCGTCTGCTGTGGGCGGTCCTCACTGGAACCGTGAGTACATCGAAGGTGACCCACCTCAGCGAGGCCCGGGAAATCAGCATCGAAGCGATCGGAGAGCCGCTCGTGATTGCGGTCGACGGCGAGCCGTTGCCGGGTGTGCGGACCGCGGAGTTCACGGTCCGGCGTCGTGCGCTTCGGGTGTATTCACCGATTGCCTAATGCTCTCCCAAGTGCCCTGCAAGCCTGGGCGCGGCCGGCATCATCCATAGGGACTACCCTGACCTGCCCCTGAATCATCCCTGAGACCGGCGAATTCGGCCGTACCGGTGGATAGCGTTGTACGTACAGTCACCACATAGCTGCAGCAAGCGGAGGGAACGCTTCCATGATTGAGGCAACAGGCTTGAGGAAGGTCTACGGCGCAAAGACAGCCGTGGACGGAATCAGCTTCACCGTACAGCCCGGGAAAGTCACGGGCTTTCTTGGCCCGAACGGCGCCGGCAAGTCCACCACCATGCGCATGATCATGGGTCTCGACCGCCCGACGTCGGGCGACGTCATTGTCAACGGCCGGCATTACTCCCAGCACAATGCCCGCTCCACCAAGTGGGAGCGCTGCTCGATGCCAAGGCGGTGCACACGAGCCGCAGTGCGTACAACCACCTGCGCGCAATGGCAGCGACCCACGGGATTCCAAACTCGCGCGTTGAGGAAGTCATCGAGATGACCGGCCTCACCGCAGTTGCCAAGAAGAAGGCCGGAGGGTTCTCCCTCGGCATGGGCCAGCGGCTTGGCATCGCCAACGCATTGCTGGGTGATCCCCAGACGCTCATCCTCGACGAACCGGTCAACGGGCTGGATCCCGAGGGCGTCCAGTGGGTCAGGAACCTCGCCCGTTACCTGGCAAGCCAGGGCAAGACCATCTTCATTTCCAGCCACCTCATGTCCGAGATGGCCCAGACCGCCGACCACCTCATTGTGATCGGTCGCGGCAAGATCATTGCCGACACCACGGTGGATGCGCTGATCGAGAGCCAGAGCCGCAAGCGCACGTTGGTCCGTACCTCGGAGACCACCCGCTTGTCCGAGTTGCTGGCCCGCGACGGTGTCCGGGTGGAGCAGAACGAACGTGAAACCCTGGAAATCTACGGGGTGGAGCCGATCCGCATCGCAGAGCTCGCCCTCGACAACCGCGTGCTGGTTTACGAACTCACTCCGCTCACGTCGTCACTGGAGGAAGCCTACTTCCAGCTGACCAAGGACGAGGTGGAATACCACTCGCACATCACCGGCGGACCGGCAGCGCCAGGCGGGACGCTGAACGGAAGCCCTGCCAGCGCCGGCGCCACATCCGCTGCCACCATGGAAGGGATCCAATCATGAGCACCACCACCGTCAGCAAGAAACATGCGATCCCGTCAGCCGGGACCGGTGGCGTCACTTTCCTCCGGGTGCTGAACTCCGAGTCCATCAAGTTCCGGACCCTCATGAGCACCAAGATCCTGTTGCTCCTCACCTTCGTGGCCATTGTCGGCATCGGCTTGCTGTCAGCCCTCGTCCGGTGGAACTTCATCAACCAGATGGTCGAAGTCGGCCGGCAGGGTCACAAGGAAACGGTGCAGCAAGCAGTTGACTCCTTCCCGCCGGGATCGGGATTCAGCCTCTACAACCTGCCGAACGCCGGACTCAACATCGGCATCCTCGTCATGGGATCCCTGGCCGTGCTCTTCATCGCCTCTGAGTACGCCACCGGCATGATCCGGTCAACCATGAATGCGGCGCCGGGCGGCTCTCCACCTTCGGTGCCAAAGCCGTGGTCCTGGTTGTGGTCTCCTATATCCTTTCGGTCGTGGCCGGCGTCGTGACCTTCCTCTTGGCCTCACCCATGTTCGCCAACTTTGGCCTTGACCTCGGCTGGAACACGGACGGCGTCCTTTACAGCGTTTTCACCGGCGGCCTTTATGTCTCCGGTGTCGCGCTGATCGGCCTCTCGCTCGGAACACTGCTGAAGAACCCTGCCGGCGGCATCACCGTCCTGGTGGGCATCATGTTCGTCCTCCCGTTCGCAGGCCAGTTCCTCAGCTTCGCACCGGGGACTTCTGGAAGTACGTCCCCCAGTACCTGCCCAGTGAAGCCGGCGGCCGCTTCTTGTCGATCGGCCACGTCGACGGCACCCTGGATCCGTGGGCGGGCGGCCTCGTGTTCCTTGGCTACGTCATCTTGTTCATGGTTCCTGCCCTCATTGCGCTCAAGAAGCGGGACGTCTGATTCGCAATCGCTTGATCTGCGATCCATGGACAACCTCTCCGCGCAAGGCCACTAGGCTCAAGCCATGAGTGAAGAGTTGCCAGCACAGGACGCGTCGGCCCACGTGGCCGACGCGTCCTTTGCTGAAATCACGCTGCGGCGCCGTGGCAGGATCCGCCGCTATCTCTTTGAGCACCCGCGCGTCATGGACGCGGTGGTGGTGCTTTGCTATTCGCTCCTGGCACTGCCTACGCTGATCAGCTCCATCGTGGACGGCAAATGGTTCGCCGCCCTGCTGCTCGTTGCCATCGCCGCCATCCTGTTCCTTCGACGCCGCAATCCGCTGAGTGTCACCGCGACCGTTGCGGTCCTCGAAGTGGCCGTGACGCTGCTGAATCCCTGGGGTTCGAACGTCTCGGCGGGATTGTGGTTTGCGCTGTATGCGGTGGCCGTGGCGAGGGCCCGGACCTTCGCGTTGACGGTGTTCGGCGCGGCGAGCCTGCCCCTGACGCTCGTGTATCTCTTCATGTGGACCAGTCCGGCGGCCCTGCCAACGGAGAGGCGATTCCGGAGAATTTCCACCTCATCAGCAACATCGCGGCCGCGGTCAGCATCTTGTTGTCCAACCTGATCGCCACCGGCATCGGCATTTCGGTGCGGCAGCGGCGTGAGCATGAGAGCGAAATCAGGGCCTGGGCTGCCCGCACGGCTCGCTTGGGTTCCGTCACCGAACGCAACCGGATCGCCCGCGAGATGCACGACGTCGTGGCGCACTCGCTGACGGTCATGATCAGCCTCTCGGACGGTGCCGCCGTCGTGGTCAAGAAGGATCCTGAGCGCGCGGGTGAGGTGCTTGGCGAACTCTCGCGCACCGGCAGGACTGCGCTGGCTGATATGCGCCGCGTCCTCGGCGTGCTGCGGGAAGACTCCGCGCGCCCGGCGCCCCTGGAGCCCTTGGTTTCCGGGCACGACTTAAGCAAGCTCCTGGACGGATTCCGGACGGCGGGGCTGCCGTTGCACTATTCACACACGGGCCCTGCCCTTCCTGAAGACCCGGCGTTGCAACTCACGGTCTACCGGATCGTGCAGGAATCCCTGACCAACGTGCTCAGGTACGGGCGCTCCTTGAGTCAAGTGGATGTGCGGATCGTGCGGGAGGGTGACTCGGTCACCATTGAAGTGCTCGACGACGGCAGGGGCTCCCGGGAGCCGGGAACCGAAGAGGCGGCCTTGGGCACGGGCCAAGGCATCGCGGGAATGCGTGAACGTGCGGGAATTTATGCTGGAACCGTGGATGCCGGTCCTGGAATCCACGGCGGATGGCGGGTCCATGCGGAGCTGAAATGGAATGGCGACAAGGGGAAATCATGACAGACAATGCTCCCATCAGGGTTCTATTGGTCGACGACCAGCCCTGCTACGCATGGGATTTCGGCTCATCCTCGAAGGCGAGGACGACCTCGAAGTGGTGGGCGAAGCCTCCGACGGTGCCGAAGCCGTGCGGAAGGTGAAGGAACTGGAACCCGACGTCGTGCTCATGGACGTCCGGATGCCCGCCATGGATGGAATCGAAGCCACACGGCGGATCACGGCCTCGTCAACCAACGCCAGGATCATCATCCTGACCACTTTCGACCTCGACGAGTATGCCTTCTCCGGCTTGCAAGCTGGGGCTTCCGCCTTCCTGCTCAAGGATGTTGCGCCTGCCGAGTTGGTCCAAGGCGTCCGGCTCGTGGCCAGCGGCGACGCCGTGGTTGCTCCGAGGGTCACCCAGCGGCTCCTGGAAACCTACGTCCGCGGGGGCCGCGTTCCCGGCCAGGCCGCAGCCCCTGCCCGCGATCCACTGCTCGAAGAATTGACGCCCCGCGAAACCGAGATGCTGGAGGCTATCGCCGGAGGGCTGTCCAACGCCGAAATCGCCCACAAGTTCTTTTTGTCCGAAGCCACGGTCAAGACCCACGTCCGGCGCATCCTCACCAAGCTGCACCTGCGGGACCGGGTCCAAGTGGTGGTCTACGCCTACGAAACAGGACTCGTGATCCCGAGCAACCCGGATTACTAGTGACCCGGATACTGCCTCGCCGGCGACATCCCCGGCCGCGGCTAGACTCGGAGCCATGCCTTCGAACTCCGCTGCAGAACACATCCAGGATCTTGGCGCGTATGTGAGCGCATCGCCGTCGAGCTTCCACGCCGTCAACGAGGCCGCGCGCCGGCTCGATGCGGCCGGTTTCACGGCCCTTGATGAACTTCAGCATTGGGAAGGCGGGGCTGGCAGCTTCTACGTGATCCGGGACGGCGCCCTCATTGCATGGGTGACGCCGGAAGGCGCCACTCCGACCACGGCATTCAATATCCTTGGCGCCCACACGGATTCTCCGTCTTTCAAGCTCAAGCCCAAGCCGACAACGGGCAAGTTCGGTTGGCTGCAGGCCGGGGTCGAGGTCTACGGCGGACCCTTGTTGAACTCCTGGCTGGACCGTGAGCTTCGGCTCGCAGGGCGGCTCGTGATGCTGGACGGCACCCAGCACCTCACGGCAACCGGACCGCTCCTGCGCTTCCCGCAATTGGCCATCCACCTGGACCGGGCCGTCAATGACGGCCTCACGCTGGACAAGCAACAACACATGAACCCCGTGTTCGGCCTCGGCGATCCCGATTCCGCGGATGTCCTGGCAATCCTGGCGGACTCGGTGGCCGGGGTTTCCGTGGATCCGGCGCAGATCGGCGGCTACGACATCGTCGTCGCGGACACCCAGGCACCTGAGCAGTTCGGTGCCAAGGGCGAACTGTTTGCATCGGGGCGGCTCGACAACCTCTCCTCAACCCACGCCGGGCTCGCGGCACTCATTGCGCACGCAACCGCGGGCGCGCCGGCTGCCGGCCCCATCGCGGTCCTGGCCGCCTTCGACCACGAAGAAATCGGCTCTGCCTCGCGCTCGGGCGCCTGCGGACCCATCCTCGAAGACATCCTCACCCGGATCTCCGACGGATTGGGCGCAACGGTGAGCGAACGGCGCCAGGCGTTGTCGGCGTCGTTCTGTGTTTCCGCGGATGCCGGCCACGCCGTCCACCCCAACTACCCGGAGCGGCACGATCCGGCCAACCGACCGATCCTCAATGGCGGACCGCTTCTCAAGATCAACGCGAACCAGCGGTACGCCACGGACGCTACCGGCGCGGCATTCTGGGCGCGGCTCTGCGGCGAGGCGGGTATCCCCTACCAGGAGTTCGTCTCCAATAACGACGTCCCGTGCGGCTCCACCATCGGTCCGCTGACGGCCACCCGCCTGGGGATCCGGACGGTCGACGTCGGCGTGCCCCTTCTGTCGATGCACTCCGCACGCGAGCTATGCGGCGTTGAAGATCCGCGCCATCTGGCCACGGTGACGGAGTTGTTCTTCCGCACGGCGATCTAGCTCAAGACGCCAGGCTCACCACGAGGTTGATGGTGGTGGCCAGGATCCCGACGCCGAAAACGTAGGCGAGCAGGCTGTGCCGCAAGGCGGCAGACCGCATTGCCCTGGTGGTGATCGATGTGTCCGAAACCTGGTACGTCATCCCGAGGCTGAAGGCCATGTACGCGAAGTCCGTGTATTGCGGGGTTCCTTTTGGTTGAACTCGATGCCGCCGGGCGGATCGGACGTGTAGTACACCTCGGCATAGCGCAGGGTGAAGAGGGTGTGCACCAGCAGCCACGACGCCACGGCACCGACGAGGGCCAGCAGGGCGAGCATGAATTTGTCGACGCCGTGCGCGTCCTTCGCGCCGAACATCACCAGGACGAAGGCTGCGAGGGAGCCGACGGCGGCACACAGGATCAGGAGATCGGCCGTGGAACGCCGTGGATCTTCTTCCCTGGCGTGGCTTCTGGTCTGATCCGCCTTCATCCGAGTGATGACTGTCCACACGAAGATGTTGTAGACCACCGCGGCCACTGCCCAGCCCGCCGCGGGCGCGTAGATCCACTGTCCCCAAATTCCGGTCGCCACTGCGGCAGCGATGCCGGTGACGATCATCAGCAAGAATCGCAATCGGGAACGTTTGGCACGGGCAGACTTCGGACCTTGGTTCTTTGCTGCGGCGTTCATAGTCAGATCATGGCACGCCTGGCTGGAGGCTCAGGCGTCACGCCACGCAGACTTTTGGGCTCATGCATGGAGCAGCGCCCCGGAAAACCGGGGGATCCCGACGTCGGACGGTCCAGAAAGTTGCACAGCGTGACGGCTTAGCTGCGTTGACGGCTTAGCTGCCGTGACGCCTTAGCTGCCCGGCCGGGGCGCGAACATGATGACGGCCACTCCGAAGATGCAGATCATGGCGCCGATGATGTCCCAACGGTCCGGGCGGAAGCCATCCATAAGCATTCCCAAGCCAACGATCCGGCGATGAACACCCCGCCGTAAGCGGCAAGCACGCGGCCGAAGTGTGCGTCAGGCTGGAACGCCGCCACGAAACCGTAGATACCCAGGGCTGCGATGCCGAGGCCCGCCCACCACCACGGTTTGGCCTCCCTGACCGATTGCCACACGAGCCAGGCCCGCCGATCTCGGCGATGGCCGCGAGGATAAAGAGTGCGACGGATTTGAGGACGGTCATGGGTTCAGTCTGCCTGAGCCTGGCGTCGCGGTACCACGCGGGTTATCCACACATCTGGGTTATCCACATACGCGGCGCCGCGCATTCCACCATGCCGACACGCCGAATAGGCTTAGAGGCGGGAAATGGACTAAGATATTGAAGTCTGTGCTGCGCCTGCTTCCGCTTCTGGAAGCGGTCATCAGCACTGTTCATCGCAAATGAACCTCCTGTTACGGAAATGCCGTAACCGCTTAGCCCAAAGGAGGTGGGTTCACATATGCGTCCTTACGAATTGATGGTAATCATCGACCCCGAGGTCGAAGAGCGTACCGTAGAGCCGTCGCTTCAGAAGTTCCTCAATGTCATCACCACCGATGGTGGAACCATCGAAAAGGTTGACATCTGGGGCCGCCGTCGCCTCGCTTACGACATCAAGAAGAAGTCCGAAGGTATCTACGCTGTGGTGAACTTCACCGCCAAGCCGGAAACCGCCAAGGAACTTGACCGCCAGCTGAGTCTCAACGAGACCATCATGCGCACCAAGATCACCCGCCCCGAAGAGCAGAAGGTCGTTGCTGAGTAATTTCAGCTCCAGACTTTCATTCTTTACCCCGCAGGAACGAACAAGGAGGCAGTAGATGGCAGGCGAAACCACTATTACGGTCATCGGTAATCTCACCAATGACCCCGAACTGCGGTTCACACCGTCAGGCTCGGCGGTAGCGAACTTCACCATCGCTTCTACTCCCCGGACCTTCGACCGCCAGTCCAATGAGTGGAAGGACGGGAAACCCTGTTCCTCCGCGCATCGGTATGGCGCGAAGCAGCCGAAAACGTCGCCGAATCCCTCACCAAGGGCATGCGCGTGATCGTTTCCGGCCGCCTGAAGAGCCGTTCCTACGAAACCAAGGAAGGCGAGAAGCGCACCGTTATCGAGCTCGAAGTCGATGAAATCGGCCCGAGCCTGCGTTACGCCAATGCCAAGGTCAACCGCACCCAGCGCTCCGGCGGTCAGGGTGGCCAGGGCGGCTTCGGCGGCGGCAACAACAGCGGCGGCTTCGGAGGTGGCGGCGCTGGTGCAAACCAGGGCGGCAACTCCGGCGGAACGTGGGGCGGCGGCCAATCCGCACCGCAGGAAGACCCCTGGGCTACCCCGGGCGTCAGCAATGCGGGTGGATGGGGCAACGGCCCGGATTCCGAACCTCCCTTCTAAATACTCATAAAAGTTCGACGCCGGAACCCGCCGGACGTGCCGCAAGGCACCCGGGTGGCGACCGCCGTCGAGCACCACCATCCCGTGGATCCATTCCACGGGCTCCATAGAAAAGGAGCTCCACGATGGCTAAGGCTGAACTCCGTAAGCCCAAACCAAAGTCCAACCCTTGAAAGCCGCTGACATCACCGTCATCGACTACAAGGACGTAGCATTGCTGCGCAAGTTCATCTCCGACCGCGGAAAGATCCGCGCCCGTCGCGTCACTGGCGTCACGGTGCAGGAACAGCGCAAAATCGCCCAGGCAATCAAGAACGCCCGCGAAGTTGCTCTGCTGCCTTACTCCGGCGCTGGCCGCGGCTAAGGAAGGGATTAACTAACATGGCAAAGCTCATTCTGACCCACGAAGTAACCGGTCTCGGTGCTGCTGGCGATGTTGTCGAGGTCAAGGACGGTTACGCACGTAACTTCCTGCTGCCCCGCGGCTTCGCTCTGACCTGGACCAAGGGTGGCGAGAAGCAGGTTGAGTCCATCAAGGCTGCCCGCGCTGCTCGTGCCCACGCTTCGGTTGAAGCTGCACAGGCCCAGGCCTCTGCGCTTTCTTCCAAGAAGGTCAAGCTCGTAGTGAAGGCCGGCGAGTCCGGTCGTCTCTTCGGCACCGTCAAGCCGGCTGATGTCGCTGCTGCAGTTGAGGCCGCTGGCCTTGGCTCCATCGACAAGCGCAACGTTGAACTGCCGAACCACATCAAGTCCCTTGGTTCGTACCAGGCCAACGTCCGCCTGCACGAGGACGTTTCCGCTGTCATCGACCTTGAGGTCGTTGCAGGGAAATAATCTCTGACGTAGCTCGAAGGACCCCGTCCCCGGTTTCCGGAGACGGGGGTCCTTTGCTATATGCGCTTTCGGGGCGCGAACTGGCAGTAGATGCCCTCCGGCGGCCTCGCTACGGGCATTAGCTGCCAGTTCGCGCCAAGGAAGACGGGGGAACTTGATAGCCTGCCGGGGTGAACCTTGAAACCATGCGCACCAGGCCCTTCTCGCAAGTGGATGTCTTCACCGACGTGCCATACCTCGGCAATCCGCTTGCAATCGTCGTCGACGCTGAGGGGCTCAGCGCGGACCAGATGCAGCACTTTGCCCACTGGACCAACTTGTCCGAGACCACCTTCCTGCTGCCGCCGAGCGATCCTGCGGCCGACTACCGCGTTCGCATCTTCACCGGCAGCGAGGAATTTCCTTTCGCGGGACATCCGACGCTTGGCTCGGCGCATGCCTGGCTGGCGGCCGGCGGAGTGCCGAAACAGGACGGGATGCTGGTTCAGGAATGTGGCGCAGGCTTGGTCAAGGTAAAGCTCGACGGCGGCCGGCTCGCGTTCGCTGCTCCGCCACTGACCCGCTTCGGGCCCGTGGACGAAGGAACAATCGAACAGCTGGCCGCCGGCCTCCGGCTGCCCCAAGCGGCGCTCCTGGATGCATCGTGGCTGGTCAACGGGCCTCAATGGATCGGCGTGCTGCTCGAATCGGCCGAGCAGGTCCTTGGCCTTGAGCCGGACCTTGAGGCGTTGGGGGATCTGAAGGTCGGTGTGATCGGTCCTCATGAACCGGGCGCCGGAGTCGATTTCGAAGTCCGGACGTTCATTCCGGGAGACGCCATGGTGGAGGACCCCGTCACGGGAAGTTTCAATGCGGGGCTGCCCAGTGGCTGATCGGCAGCGGCCGGGCTCCGGAGCAGTACGTCGCCGCGCAGGGCACCGTGCTGGGCCGGGCGGGACGCATCCACGTCACGGTGGAAGACGGCGAGACCTGGGTGGGCGGGAGCTCGGTGATGTGCATCCAGGGAACGGTCCGCCTGTAGCGGGGAATAAAAGGCGCGGAGCTGCAGTTTGGGAGTATAGATGCAAACGCATGTACTCTGGTTTGAAGCCATCGAACCGCCTAGCAACAGGAGACAGCCATGGAGACCCGCCGCATAACCGTCCTTTCCGCCGGACTTGGCGTACCGTCGTCGACCAGGCTCCTTGCAGACCAGCTCGCCGCGTCGGCCAAGCGCCAGCTGGGCGATGCCGGCTACGAGGTCCGCGTGGACATTGTCGAACTCCGGGACCTGGCGGTGGATATCGCCAACAACTTCGTCACCGGCTATGCCGCGCCGCGCCTCGCGGAGGTGATCGCCGGCGTCGAGGATTCCGATGGCATCATCGCCGTCACTCCCGTCTTCAGCGCCTCCTACAGCGGGCTGTTCAAGTCCTTCATCGATGTGCTGGACCCCAAGTCCCTGGACGGGAAGGCAGTCCTCCTGGGCGCCACGGGCGGCACCGACCGGCACCAAATGGTGCTCGACTACGCCATGCGTCCGCTCTTCACCTACCTTCGGACCCGGATAACCCAGACGTCCGTTTTCGCCGGGCCCCAGGACTGGGGAAACACCGACGACGGCGCGTCGCCGCTATCAGTCCGCGTGGACCGCGCGGCCGGCGAGCTTGCCCGGCTCCTGAGCGGCGAGCAGCCGCACCGCAAGGCGGACGCGATGGAATCCCTGCCTTTTGAGCAGCTCCTCGCGGGATCACCGCGGCACGCTAGGCGAGGTATTCCGAGGCCGGTCCGCTACAGCGCGAGCCGGCCGAACTTTTCCGGCGGCCGGCTCGTTGACCCGAACATGAAGTGTCCCGTGGATTCAATTGACCTGGTAATGAGTGAGCGCAGCGGTGTGGAGATCGATTACTGCCCGCAGTGCAGAGGAGTGTGGCTGGACCGCGGCGAGCTCGACAAGATTATTGACCGTGCCGCCGGCGGATTCGGGGCTGGATCCACCTTGCCGCCGGCTCCGGTGGACGGACTCACGCCACCGCCGCTGTATGGCAACCCGGCCTACGAGACCCAGGATCCCCGCTATGCCGGGAATGACAGGCCACGCCTTGACGACCGGAACTACGGCAAGCAAGGTCACAACCGCGACTATGACCGTCGGCGGCCCAAGAAAAAGGAAGGCTGGTTGGGGACCTGTTCGACTTCTAGGACGTGAGGGCTCGCCCGGCCGGGCTAGTCCTCCAGCAGCTCGATGAACTCCCTGGCCTGCTTCATGCTGATGTCGGAATGTTTGGTCAGGGCCAATGCCGCGGCTTCGACGTCGCCGCTCTTGGCCAGGGTGCGGATCCGGCCGTAGATCTCGTCATTGAGCATATTGCTGCTCACTTCACGCGTGACGTCGCCCTTGCTGACGATTGCGCGGTACCGGTACGGGAAGTGCTCCGGCTCGTCGTCGTCGGGCATGAGGTCCTGCGGGGCGGGTTCGGGCTTGCGGAAGGGCTGCGGGTGCGCCGCAAGGGCGCCGACGGCGTCCCGTGAGGCGCGCAGGCCCTCTCCGGTGGCGCTGAGGTACAGCTTGATGGCCGCCATGGCCTGACCTTGGGCGATCAGGGAATACAGCTGCCGGTGTTGATCCTCGCTGAGCTTCGCGGCGGCCTCGCGGGCCAGCTCGACGGGATCCACGGCAGCTTTGTGGGTGGCCGCATTTCCACGGAGTTCCGCTGAGCGGCGGGCGAGCACACGGCTCATCAGCAGCACGCCGACGACGACGGCCGCCAGGATCAAGACCGGAACGAGTAGGGAAGACATGCGCTAAAGCCGATCTATGTAGTTCTTGGCGGTCAACAAGTCCGAGTGGGTCGTCTGGCGCAGGAGCTTGATGGCCTGGATTTTCTGCCCGCTGCGGACCATGCCCTGCAGCTGCAGGGCGAACTGTGGATTCAACTGCCCGTTGGGGAGGATGGGACCGTTGTAGCCGGCCTGGCCGACTCCCGGGCCAGCCCGGCTTGAGCCCTCAGTGCCGCCCGCGACTGGCTGTCCTGCTGGGACTGTTGCTGCGCATTCTGGCTGGGCCGTGTGGATGCATCGATGCGGGCCCTCGCTGCCGTCGCCGCTTGCACTTGGGCGGCCTGGTGGGCTGCCGAGCGGGCGGCCAGCTCCCGTTGATATCGTTCGGCGTCTGACAGCCCCGAGTTGCGTGGCTTGAATGCCGCCGTCAGGGCCCAAATCACGGCCACAAGGATGACAACGGGCATTGCGACCAGCAGTACATCCCCAATGGTGAAACCCATACCTAGAGCTTATGTCAGAACGCGGTTATCCACAGCACATTCCTGCTTTGGCATAGCTTCTGAGAGCCGACTGTCAAATTTCAGGCTGATTTGTGGGGAGTATCACATTTTTGGCATATTTATCCCCCTTTCGGCCGTCAGGCGGGGACCGGAGCCTGGATTGAGCGAATCGCCCTGTGGATGATCCGTGGAGGAAAATACTTTTGATCCACATGGCTCGAAGAACGTTTTCCCAGCTCAGGGGCTATTTGCCGGAAAAAGAATTTCTCTTTCCACAGGGTCATGCACAGACTGTGCACAAGTAGGGGTATGTATTCCACACTTTATCCACAGGTCCGGCTTGGTGCCTCGGAAAAGCAGGGCTAACGTGGCTGAGTACCTGCTTTAGGTACTTGGAAAACCCCTGTTTCTTGTGGACGGCACCTTGGTGCCGTTGAAAAGCGGCGCGCCTGCGGACCTGTCTGTGGATAAGTTGTGGAAATCTTGGGAAAACCAAAATTGTCGGTGCCCTACGGAACAGTTTGGACCAGCCGGCATAAACGGCGCGGTCGGAGCAACCCACACGGGACATTGGCCTACCGCACCGCCGGGAACAGTTATCTTCGCGGTACACAATGGAGGACGGCTTTGTCAGTTACGCACTTGGATTCGATCGAGGGCGGCCGGACCTCGGACGCCAGCCGCAAACCTCCCCAGGACATCCCCGCTGAACAATCAGTTCTCGGCGGCATGATGCTGTCCAAGGATGCCATCGCCGACGTCGTGGAAATTGTGCGCGGACATGACTTCTACCGTCCCGCCCACGAGACGATCTACGAGTCCATCATCGACCTCTACGGCCGCGGCGAACCTGCCGATGCCGTCACCGTGTCCGATGAGCTCACCAAGCGCGGCGAGATCAACCGGATCGGCGGCCCTGCCTACCTGCACGAACTGATCCAGACCGTGCCCACGGCGGCCAACGCTGGCTACTACGCCGAAATCGTTGCTGAGCGCGCCGTCCTGCGCCGGCTCGTTAATGCCGGCACCAAGATCGTCCAGATGGGGTACGGCCAGGACGGAGAGGTCGAAGACCTCGTCAACCAAGCCCAGGCCGAGATCTATGCCGTGGCCGAACGCCGCACTGCGGAAGACTACGTGGCGCTCAAAGACGTCATGGAATCCACCGTTGATGAGATCGAGGCATCCGGCCACCGCGGGGAGGGCATGACGGGCGTACCCACCGGGTTCTACGAACTCGATGAGCTCACCCATGGTCTTCACCCGGCCAGATGATCGTCATCGCCGCGCGCCCCGCCGTCGGTAAGTCCACGTTCGCGCTTGACTTCGCCCGTTCCGCTGCCATCAAGAACAACCTCGCCACCGTGATGTTCTCCCTGGAAATGGGACGCAACGAAATCGCGATGCGCCTGCTGTCCGCGGAAGCCACCATCGGCCTCCAGGACCTGCGCAAGGGCACCATCAAGGACGAGCAGTGGTCAAAGATCGCCACCACCATGGGCCGCATGAACGACGCCCCGCTGTTCATCGATGACAGCCCCAATATGTCCCTCATGGAAATCAGGGCAAAGTGCCGTCGCCTGAAGCAGCAGCACGACCTCAAACTGGTGATCCTCGACTACCTCCAGCTCATGAGCTCCGGCAAGAAGGTGGAGTCCCGCCAGCAGGAAGTCTCCGAGTTCTCGCGTGCCCTCAAGCTGTTGGCCAAGGAGCTCCAGGTTCCGGTCATCGCGCTCTCGCAGCTCAACCGTGGATCCGAACAGCGCCAGGACAAGCGGCCCATGGTTTCGGACCTCCGTGAATCGGGTTCCATCGAGCAGGACGCCGACATGGTCATCCTTCTCCACCGCGAAGACGTCTACGACAAGGAATCCCCCGTGCCGGAGAGGCCGACATCCTCATCGCCAAGCACCGTAATGGTCCCACCAAGGACATCGTGGTTGCCTTCCAGGGACACTACTCCCGCTTCGCGAACATGGCGGGCGAGACCGGCGGCGGCGGGTTCTAGCCGCTGGTTGCCTAGTGGTGCGCAGACCCTACGAAGTCGAGGGCCTCACGGGCCAGTGCCAGCCACGACTCATGATCCTCGGCGGTGACCGTGAGCCACTCCTTCATCGGACGACCCTTTCCTCGGGCACCATGAGGACATCTTCCCGCCGTGAACTTCGCGGCGCCAGACCCGGACGAAACGCCTACCGGCCGTTAAGCAAATGATCCGGCCTTCGGTTTCCGGGAGCCCGTCCCGGATCTCCAGCAGTTCGCGGGCATGGGCATGAAGGCGCCGGTCCTCGTCGGTTTCCGGCACCCAGGGAGGTATAGGAACAGACGTGCCGGTTTCGTCCCTGGCAACCATGACCGTGAGGCAGTAGGTGGTGAGATTCATCTCACTGCTCTTCGGGTTCCCGGAGCGAACGTGCACGGCAATATGCATGCCTTTATGGCCTGTGTAGACGAGGCGGGCTTCGACTTCCACCACATCGCCGATCAACAATGGCCGGTAGAAGCGCACGCCCCGGAGAACACGGCCACGGTGTCCTTGCCGCAATAGCGGGAAGCGCAGACGTAGGCGGCCTCATCGATCCACTTCATGACAATACCGCCGTGGACTTTTCCGCCCCAGTTGACGTCAGTGGGGCCGCCATGAAGCGGAGGACAACGCGTTCGGCTGTGCCGGCGTCGGTATATTCCTGCGCGTTCATGGCTTCGACAATCTTTTCCCGCACGGCAATCCGCGCGAGGGCGTTGTCGCGTTGCTCGATTTCCTCCGGCGTCGAAGGCTCGAACTGGGGGACTGGAACCGGGCGCCCGTCGGGACCGACCGCGACGAAGATCACCAGGCACTGGCTGCGCATCGTGGCCGGCCCGCCCTTGGGATCGCCGGAGGACACGATGGTCCGGATGTGCATGGAAGAGCGGCCGGTATAGACGATGGTCGCTTCGACCTCGACCATGTCTCCGCTGTTCACGGGGTCGGCGAAATGGATGTTGCCCACATATGCCGTGACGCAATAGGACTTCGCCCAGCCAACGGCTGCCGCGTAGGCGGCCTTGTCCACCCACTCAAGGACTGTGCCGGCGTCGACGGACCCGCTATGTCCGACGTCGGTGGGGGAAGCAAGGAACCGCAGGGTGACGGAGTGGGAGGGGAGCTCGCTCATGACGTGAGTGTATCGACGGCGTGGATACCGGCGCGCTGTATGACGGGCTGGGGACACCCAAGCGGACAGGCCTGGGTGTCGCCAGCGATGTGGTGCACGCGATCCTAGGCGAGAATACGCAGCTTTGAACCCCTCCGGCCGAAGACCGCGGCGTCGATGGAGATCCGTCCGGCGCCTGTCAGGGCCACAGCCGCGGCTGCGGCAGCGAGGGCCAGGACGAGTTCATACCCGCCCTTGTCCGCAAACAGGCCGGCCGGAGCGTGGACCAGGAACAGGGCGCCGAGCATGTCCAGCGCAAGGACGGCGGCGAAGACGCGTGTCAGCACGCCCGCAATGAGGGCAATGCCCCCGACAAGTTCGATGGTTGCCACGATCGGGGCCACGACATCGGCGGCGGGGACGCCCATCTTGCCGAAGGCGGCCTGAGTGCCGGCGATGGTGAACTCGTTGAATTTCTGCCAGCCATGCGCGGCGAAGATGAAGCCGACGATGACGCGCAGGACAGTAAGGGCTGTGTTGGTCAGGGTGGACTGGTTCATGTTTTTGCACCGTTTCGGGTAGCGGTTGGCTGTCGTGAAGCTCCAAGGCCAAGGCCCAATTTGTTGAAGCTTCAACTCAAGCCTTTCGAACTTTGCTGGAAGTGTCAAACAACCGTGACCCAGCGAGGCCGGCTTGGCGGTCCCGCACAAGCCCTCCCCAAGCTACATGCCGGCGCCCGCTAGGCTTGGAAAGTGCCCCAGACAATGACCCGTACCACCACGCCCTCCACTGCCCGCGAGATCCTGCGCTTGGCTGTCCCCGCCTTTGGGGCGCTCATTGCCGAACCCCTTTTCCTTTTGGCCGACTCCGCCATTGTGGGGCACCTTGGCGTAACCCAGCTGGCGGGCGTGGGGCTGGCCTCCACCCTGCTGTATACCGCCGTCGGACTTATGGTGTTTCTGGCATATTCGACGACTCCCGCTGTGGCGCGGGCCATCGGGCACGGAAAGCTCGCCAAAGCGCTGGCCGCAGGGCGCGACGGCGTGTGGCTGGCGTTGCTGCTGGGTGCCGTCCTCGCAGTGGCGGGCTTCTTCGCGGCTGAGCCGCTGGTCGGGTTGCTTGGAGCGAGCGGCGAGGTGCGCGCATACGGTGTGGAGTACTTGCGTTGGTCCATGCCGGGACTCGTCGCCATGCTGCTGATCTTCGCCGGAACCGGCGTGTTGCGCGGATTGCAGGACACACGCACGCCTTTGGTGGTCGCAACAGCGGGGTTCGCTATCAACATCGCCCTGAATTGGTTCCTGGTTTACGGCCTCCATTTGTCCGTGGCGGGGTCAGCCATCGGCACCAGCATCGCTCAATGGGCCATGGCCGCCGTCTATTTGGCCATAGTGGGACGGAACGCCCGGCGCCACGGCGTTTCGCTGCGCCCGGATTGGCGCGGAATCCGCACGATGACCACCGTGGGTTCATGGCTCATGCTCCGCACCCTCAGCCTGCGCCTGGCTATCCTGGCCACGGTCCTGGTGGTCACGTCCCAAGGGTCCGTGAACCTCGCCGCGCACCAGCTCGCGATGACCATTTTCTCCTTCCTCGCCTTCGCCCTGGACGCCTTGGCGATTGCTGCGCAGGCCCTCATCGGCAAGGAACTCGGCGCCTCCCATCCGGCGCGTGCGCGCGAACTCACCCGCACCATGATCCGCTGGGGCGTGGGCTTCGGCGTCGTGACCGGTGTAGTCCTCGCGGGCGCCGCTCCGTGGGCGGGCTTCCTGTTCACCTCCGACGCCGGCGTCCAGTCCGCGCTCACCGCGGCACTGTGGGTACTCGCCGTCGGGCAGCCCCTCGCCGGATACGTCTTCGTCCTGGACGGCGTCCTGATCGGCGCGGGCGATGCCCGCTACCTGGCGCTTGCCGGCGTCGTGAACCTCGCGGTCTATCTGCCGCTGTTGGCGGCAGTCCACCTGACCAGGCCCGACGGCGCGGCGGGGCTCGTGTGGCTCTGGGCCGCGTTCGCGCTGGGCTACATGCTGGCCCGCGGGGTCACTCTGGGGCTACGCGCCCGCTCCGACAAATGGATGGTCCTCGGTTCGCACTAAACTGGACTGGTGACTCTCCCCGCCTCTTCAGCGACTTCATCCACGCCCGCAGCAGCCGCCCTCTGGAAGCCCGTACTTCTCCGCGCCGGTGCTGCGCTGGTGTTTGGAGCCGTGACCGTCTTCTGGGGCTCGCCATCCGTTCACGTTCTGGCCTGGGCTGCCGGGCTCTATCTGCTCGCAACCGCGGGCGCCGCGTTCCTGGCTACGAGTGTTCCGGCGGCCGCGGCCGCCGTCGTTGGCCTGGCAGGGGTGGGTGCCTTGATTACGCAGTCCGACACGGGCGTTGGCGTTTCCGCGCTCGTCGGGTTGCTGGTGCTCGGGGTGTTTGAGCTGGTCAAGGGATTCCGGCACCGCGGACGTCACCTGCTTGCCCGCGACTGGAGCATTTCCGGTGTGGTGGGCATCGGCACCGCCCTTGCGTTGCCGTTTTTCATCAGCCTTGGAGCGCACGCGCTTCTCGGTGTTGCCGGCGGTGGCGCCATCATCTCGGGAGTCTTGTGGGTGCTGTCCGGCCTGAGCCTGCGGCACGATGGGCGAACCCCCTCCGCTGAGGCCGTAAACTAGTAGTCGTACGTTCTACCCTGCGTAGAACTCTCGAGGCGCAGACGGCGCCAGCACCCACATTGGAGGAATGACCTTGGCTGACCAAAAACCAGGAGAGCCGCGCAAGATGCGGACCTCGGTTAAGGGACCGCTGATGTTCTCCGCGTTCTGGGGCGTCGTGATCTTCTTCGCTGTGCTGATTTTCGCCTCCGGCGGCAGCGCCCGCACTCCGCGCTTTGACCTCGCCTTTACCGGCGCCGGCATCGCCTTCATTGTGAGTCTCGTCCTCGCCGCCATGCTTTCCATGAGCCACAAGGAAAACGCCGAGCACCTCGGCAAGGGCTCGGGCGTCAACCTCAGTTCCAGGAAACCGGGCCAAGGTCACGGTTCTGCGGCCCCCAAGCGGGCAGCGAAACGGAAACCCCCGACGCCGACTAGGCCGTCCTAGCCTCCTATCGCATCACGCCACGCAACTTTTTGCCGGCTGGCCACCGCCGCAACCCGGGAAACTCGGGGCAGGCCGCCGTCGTGCACCTTGAAAAGCTGCACGACGTGACGCCCTCCCCTTATTCGGCCCCCGATGCTTTCCGGGCCCGGTAAGCGGCGACGTGCGTCCGGTTGGCGCAGTTGCCCGTGTCGCAATAGAGCTTGGAGCGGTTACGGCTCAGGTCCAGCACGACGGCGTCGCAATCGTCCGCTGCGCACACCCGCAGGCGGTCCATTTCCTTGCTGCGGATGACGTCCACAAGTGCCATGGCAGCTTCCGTGCCCATGCGTTCCGCGAGGGGCGCCTCAGGGGTGGTTGCGTGTAGGTGCCAATCCCAATGATCATGCTTGACCAGCTGGGGAAGTGCGCGCGCGTCGGTGAGGAGTTGGTTGACGGTCTTTGCGGCCGCGTCCTCATCCGCTGTCCACAAGGAGGTTAGCTGGCTCCTAAGTCGCTTCACGCTGGCCAATTCCGCCTCGGTTCCCTCCCTGGTCCCCGTGAATTCTTCCGCGTCAAGGAAGGCGTTGAGCTCGGCGGCACTCGTGAGGGATTCGGTCCCGTTGGCGGCCGTATTGATCAAATTGACCACGGTTCGAAGCGCCACTTCAGTGTCAGGTGCAAAAAGCACTTTGACTCCTTACATCTCTCGGGAGTATTGTCAGCAGCGTAACCCATTTTACTCCTGACAGGAGGCTGCTGTGTCAGCTGCAACAAACCGGGCTGGTGCTGCGGGCTTCATGGCGTCGGGACTGGGGCTCGCGCTCTTTTCCTCAGCGGTTTTCGGCTTGTCCGGCTCGTTCGCCAAGTCCCTCCTGGAAACCGGGTGGACCCCCGGCGCGGCAGTTGCCATCCGATTGAGCGGCGCATCACTCATCTTGGTAATCCCGGCCGTCATCGCTCTCCGGGGACGTTGGCACCAGCTCAAGGACAACTGGCTCACCATCCTGTTGTTCGGCGTGATCGGTGTTGCGGGGTGCCAGCTTTTCTACTTCAATGCGGTGTCAAGGCTGTCCGTGGGGTCGCCCTCCTGCTCGAATACCTCGCGCCAACCATGATCGTCTTGTGGCTGTGGGCCGCGAGCCGACGCCGACCCAGGGCCCTCACCGCCCTTGGAACGCTGCTTTCCCTCGGCGGACTCGTCCTGGTGCTCGATCTCACCGGCGCCGTGAAGGTCGACTTCGTCGGCGTCCTGTGGGGCATGGCCGCGGCCGTCTGCCTGGTCATCTACTTCTTCATCACGGCCAAGCAGAACGACACCTTGCCGCCCATCGTGCTGGCCGCCGGCGGTCTCATGGCAGGCTCAATCCTTATCTGGATTGCCGGCGGGACCGGTCTGGTATCCATGACTTTCGCCACGGCGGATACGCACCTCGGGCCGTGGACCACGCCGTGGTGGGTCTCGATCGCCGGCCTTGTCTTCCTGTCCACCGTGCTGTCCTACGTCACGGGGATCATGGCAGCCCGAAGCCTTGGGTCCAAGGTGGCATCTTTCGTCTCGCTCACTGAAGTGTTGTTCGCCGTGGTGTGGGCCTGGCTGTTGCTGGCCGAACTGCCCGGAGCCATCCAGCTCGTGGGCGGGGCACTCATTGTGTGCGGAGTGGTCTTGGTGCGAATCGACGAACTGCGGGCGGACAAGCGTGATGCTGCCGGCTTCGGCGAAGTAGCCCCCGAGCTTGACCATGCGAACGACGTCGAGCCGGTGCCCTCGGAGAGGGTGCTCTAAAAACCGAGCCTTGATGGGGGACTGGGCCTAGCATGTTGATATGTGCCGGAACATCCACACCCTCCACAATTTCGAGCCACGAGCCACCTCCGCAGAGGTAGAAGCCGCCGCGCTGCAATATGTGCGCAAGATCAGCGGCACCACCAAGCCGTCAAAGGCCAACGAGGAGGCCTTCGCCGAGGCTGTCCATGAGATTGCGCATATCACACAGCATCTGCTCGATTCCCTCGTGACCCATGCGCCAGCGCGCAATCGCGACGAGGAGGCGGCCAAAGCCAGGGCCCGCGCGGCCGTTCGGTTCGGAACGGCCTAGCTGCCCCCAAACTGCTAGCTCCCCCAACTGACTGGCAGTTGTTGCCGTTTTCGCGCCGGATAACGACAACAACTGCGAGTTAGTTGGGTGCGTCGGGGCTACTTTGCGAAGGAGCGCAACCGGAGCGAGTTCGCGACCACCAGGACCGAGCTCGCAGCCATGGCCGCACCGGCGATCATCGGGTTGAGCAAACCAAGGCTGCCACCGGGATACCGATGGCGTTGTAGAAGAACGCCCAGAACAGGTTTGTCTTGATGGTGGCAAGCGTCTTCCGGGACAGCTCGATGGCTTGCACCAGCTGGCCAAGGTCACTGCCCATCACGGTCAGATCCGAGGCCTCGATCGCCACATCCGTGCCCGATCCCATGGCGATGCCAAGATCGGCTTGCGCCAGGGCTGCGGCGTCGTTGACTCCATCCCCGGCCATGGCCACAGTGGACCCCTGGGCCTGGAGCATCCGCACCGCGTCCACTTTGCCTTCCGGCAGGACGCCCGCGAACACATCTTCCGGGGAGATCCCGACGGCGGTGGCCACTTGGGCGGCGACCGCGGCGTTGTCTCCGGTCAGCAGGAGAGGGCGAATCCCGAGTTCCTTGAGCTTCGCGATGGCTGCCGCCGAACCGGGTTTGACAGTGTCCCTTAGCGACACGATCCCGGCGGGCTCCCCGTCCACAGCAACCCAGATAGCGGTTGCGCCGCCGGCTTCCTCAGTTGCCAGGGCCCGGCGCTGTGCATCGTCGGGGAAGATTCCGTTGAGTTCCAACCAGCCAGTCCTGCCGGCCACGACCGTTCGCTCAGTGCCGTTTCCGGCTCCGTTCAGCGCAACCATCCCGCGGACTCCGCCGCCCGGGGCGGAACTGAAGTCCTTCACCGCGAGGAGCGGGCCGGCGTCGGGCATTGCGGACTTGGCGGCAGCGGCAATCGCGTGGGCGATGGGATGCTCCGACGCTGCCTCGACGGCGCCGGCGAGAGAGAGCACGTCGGCGGGGGAGTGCCCGTTCAAGGCCAGGGTATGTCCGACGGCCAGCTTGCCGCTGGTGACGGTTCCGGTCTTGTCCAACAGGATGGCGTCCACAGTGCGCGTATCTTCAAGCACCTGTGGGCCCTTGATGAGGATGCCGAGCTGCGCACCCCGCCGGTCCCGGTCAGGAGGCAACGGGAGTCGCGAGCCCAAGCGCACACGGGCAGGCAATCACGAGCACCGCCACGGCAGCCGTGAACGAGGCATTGAGGTCCCCGCTCAGCGCGAGCCAGACTACGAAAGTAACCAGGGCGATGACCAGCACGACGGGCACGAACACGGCGCTGATCCGATCGGCGAGCCGTGCGATCGGGCTTTGCCCGTCTGCGCCTGGCTGACCAACCGCCCCATCTGGGCCAGCGTCGTCTCGGAACCGACGCGCGTCGCGCGGACCAGCAAACGGCCGAAGTGTTGATGGTGGCGCCCGTGACCTGGCTTCCCGGGCCGACCTCCACGGGCACCGATTCACCGGTGACCAAGGAGGCATCCACGGCGGATGAACCGCTCGTCACCAGGCCGTCCGTGGCGATCTTCTCTCCCGGGCGGACCACGAAGATGTCCCCGGCTACGAGTTGCTCGGCCGGGATCTTGTGCTCGACGCCGTCGCGCAGCACCGTAGCGTCCTTCGCCCCCAGGTTCAGGAGGGCCTTAAGGGCGTCGCCGGCCTTCGCTTTGGCGTTGGCCTCGAGATAGCGGCCCAGAAGCAGGAACGTGGTGACCACGGCGGCAACTTCGAAGTACAGCCCGCCGCCCATGCCTCCCGTGGACTCCATGCCCGGGTGTTCGGTCATCATGGGGTTGGCAAAGAGTTGCCACGCGGAGTAGAGGTATGCGGCCAAGACACCAATCGAGACGAGCGTGTCCATGGTCGAAGCGAAATGGCGTGCGTTAATGGCGGCCGCACGATGGAAGGGCCAGGCAGCCCACGTCACCACGGGAAGTGCCAGTGCAGCGGCGACCCAACCCCAGTGCGGGAACTGCAAAGCTGGAATCATCGAGATGGCGAAGACCGGAACCGTCAGTATGGCGGCGGCAATCAGTCTTGGCCTTAGCTGGCGGGACGCAGGGCCGTGATGCATGTGGTCTTCGCTGGCACCGTGGTCGCCTTGCGCGCCGCCACCGGCGCCATGCTCGGCGTGCTCGGTCGTTCCTCCCTTAGACGCACGCTGCCGCATAACACCGGCACCGTCGCTGTGGTCATGTTCCGGCGCGCTATTGCTGCGGTCATGTTCTACAGCGCCGCCGTCGCCGGCGCTGCCTTCGGTGCTGGACTCGATCGCGCCGAGCACATCGGTTTCGCGACCGTGGGTGTGGTCGGCGGAGGGGGCCGTGGACGGACTGGGCCTCGATTCGCGGATCCAGGCTTTGTAGCCCGTTGCGTTTACTGTGTCCACGATTTGTTGGTCCGTGACGTTGTCCGGGACTGTGACGTGGGCTGATTCGAGGGGAGATTGACGGAAGCCTCCACGCCGTCGAGCTTGCCCAGTTTCCGTTCCACGCGCGCTACGCACGATGCGCAGGTCATGCCCTCGATGTCGAGTTCGATGATGCGGGTGCCCGTTTGATGCAGGATGTCGTGATTGCTCACATTGGCCCCTAGGCCTCGTTGGCGACTACCAGGTAGCCGGCTTCGGCGACGGCTTCGCCGATTTCGGACGGCGACAATTCCTGGGTGGAGGTGATGGTGACGGTGGAGATTCCGCCGGCGTTCAGATCGATCTCGACATTTTCCACTCCCGCCAAGGACTCAATTTCTTCGCTCACTGCGGAAACGCAGTGCCCGCAGGTCATGCCGGAAACGCTGACGTTCGTCTGGATGGTGGCGGTGTGGCCCATGGCGTGCTCCTTGGTGGTGAGTTGAATGGTGTGGTGAGTGCTTGCGGGGTTACCGCAGCAGGCGCCCGATGGCATCGGCTGCCTCCTTGACCTTGATGTCGATTTGCTCCGCGCGCACGACGGGATCCGACTCGGAGGCGGCTCCGACGACGCAGTGCCCGATGTGTTCCTCCACGAGCCCGAGACTCACGGCATGCAGGGCTTTAGTGACTGCCGAGACTTGGGTGAGGATGTCGATGCAATATTTGTCCTCTTCCACCATCCGCGCAATACCGCGTACTTGGCCTTCGATCCGCTTAAGGCGCCGCAAATAGGCGTCCTTGTTGGAAGAGTAGCCGTGTTGGGCATGCGCTCCATCCTCAACGTCGATGACCGGCTGGCCAACGTTCAAGTCAACCGGGTTCAAGTCAACCGGGTTCACATCTGTGGAGTTCACATCGATCGTGCTCATGCCCAAAGGTATACCCCTAGGGGTATAAAATCAAGTACCCCCAGGGGGTATCGGCCATTCAGCGAAAGATCGCCTGTTTACAAATTCCCGTTTTGCAATGCAAACCTTTTGCCGCTTGTGCTTCCGCTCACAAAAGTATGTTTGTAAAGTTTCCTTCCATACCCGAAGCGGGGGACCGCCGGGCACCTAACCCTTTTCTCCATGGAGGATCCATTGAAAATCGCACGCTCTGCGGCTGCCATTGCCCTCGCCGCCCTCGCGCTGACGGCCTGCGCCCCGCCCACGTCGAACAATGCCGCGTCATCTTCGGATGAGAAGTCCGGCACCATCCGCGTCTGGCTCTTCTCGGAAGTCAACCAGGACCCAAAATCCGCGGTAGTCAAGGCCGCGGTTTCCGATTTCGAAGCCAGTCACAGCGGCGTCAAGGTCGACGTCCAGTACATTCCCGTCGACAGCCGGGCAGAACGGTTCAAGGCCGCGTTCAACGACCCCTCGAGCGCTCCCGACGTCGCCGAGTTCGGCAACACAGACCTTGCCAGCTACGTTGCATCCGGCGGATTGTCCGACGTGACTGCGGACATCAAGGCCTGGGATGAGTCCAAGGACCTGGACGGCAAGATCCTGGCCACCACGGACGTCGGGGGCAAGAACTACGGCGTGCCCTGGTACGTCGGCGTCCGGGCCCTCTACTACCGCACCGATCTGCTGCAGAAGCTCGGACTGGAGGCGCCCAAGACCCTCGCCGACGTCGAAACCGTGGCCGCGCCGTCCGCGCAGCCAACCCGGACATGCTCGGGATTTCGGTCGGTGGAGCTGCGCAGTTCTCCGCCATGCCCTACCTCTGGGCCAACGGCGGCAACATTGCCACGAAGAAGGGTGGCGCCTTTGTCTCCGGCTTGGATTCGGCCGAATCCCGGGACGGCATCTCCGCTTATGCCCGGCTGCTCAAGAACGACATCTGCCCGCCCCAGACGTGTGCCGAATTCGGCGGAAACGCGAGCGTCCAGCAGTTCATCGCCGGAAAATCGGCCATGACCATCGGTGGCGACTTCAACTACAAGGCCGTAGCGGCCAGTGCGGTCAAGGACAAGTTCGCGGTGGTTCCGGTTCCGGGCAATACGGCTGGTTCGATCGCCCCAGCGTTTGCCGGCGGAAACAACCTGGGCGTCTTCAACAGCAGCAAGCACCACACCCTCGCAGCCGAGTTCGTCGAGCTGTTGGCAGGCAAGAAGTACCAGCAGAAGATGTTCGACGCCATGGGCAACCTGCCCACATTCAGCGACGTCCAGAAGTCTGTTGCCGCGTCCAATCCGCAGCTTGACCCCTTCATCAAGACCCTCGCCGCCGGCACCAATTTCGTCCCCGTGACCGAAACCTGGTCCACCATCGACGCCCAGGGCATCTTCACCGGCATGTACCAGAAGATCGTCACGGGCAAGGCTGACGTCAATACCGCTACTGCGGATGCGGCAGCGGCCATGAACAAGGTCTTCGGATCCAAATGACGAGGTTCGTGAAGCACGGCCGATCCGCGCCAGGCGGCGCGGCGTGACGGCGTTCGCGTCCGCGAAGGCGGACACGAACGGGGCCAACCGCGAGCAGAACCGTAAGCCGACGACGGCGGGGACGTCCCGCCGTCGTGCGCTAGGCAAGCGCGGCTTGGAACCGTGGTTCTACCTGGCCCCGGCTTTCATTGTCCTGATCGCGCTGCTGGGATACCCGATCTTCCAGCTCATCAACGTTTCTTTGTACGACTACCGCCAGGCCCAAGTCAGTGGCAAGGCACCACTGCAATTCACGGGCCTGGAGAACTACCAGAAACTGTTCGCCGATCCGGAGTTCTGGTCCGTCCTGGGCAACACCGTGCTGTTCGCAGGCGCCTGCGTTGTCCTGACGCTGCTCGTGGGAACGTCGTTGGCGGTCTTGGCCACGCGGCTCCGGCCTGGGTCCGGAGCGCACTGTTCGTAGTCTCCTTGGGCGCTTGGGCCACACCGGCTGTCACCGGCAGCGCCGTGTGGTTGTTCCTCTTCGACCCCACGCTGGGGCTCGTCAACAAGGCGCTCGTGTCGGTGGGCTTGACGCAGTTCAACGGCTACTCCTGGACCTACGACAAATGGTCCGCCTTCGGGTTGGTGGCCAGCGAAGTGGTGTGGTGTTCGTTCCCGTTCGTACTCGTGACGGTCTACGCCGGCATCCAGGCGATCTCCACCGAAGTCATTGAGGCGGCGCGGCTCGACGGTGCTTCCATGCCCCGGATCGCGCGCAGCATCATGCTTCCGATGCTGCGGCCCATCGTGATGGTGGTGACCATCCAGTCCATCATCTGGAATTTCAAGATCTTCTCCCAGATTTACATCATGACCAACGGCGGCGGTATTGCCGGGCAGAACCTCGTGCTGAATGTCTACGGCTACCAGCAGGCCTTCGCGGCCAGCCTTTATGGCCTCGGCTCGGCCCTTGGCGTCATCATGACCGCGCTGCTGATGATCATCACCTTCGTCTACCTCCGCATCCTCAAGAGAACGGGAGAAGTCCTGTGACCGCCGTCGACGTTCCGCTCCGCAAGAACCGGCCCGCACCGGTCGCGCCGCAACAGTTCCGCAAGGGCGGACGACGCCGGTTCGGCGCCGATGTGGCGGCACTCGCCATCGCGCTTCTTGTCGCGTTCCCCCTGTTCTGGATGGTCCTTTCGGCCCTCAAGCCGAAGACGGCGCTCGACGCCGGCGATGCGGCGCCGTTCACGCTGGAACCGTCCTTCGACTCCTTCATGCGGGTCCTGTCAGTGAACAACTTCGGCAGGTACTTCCTCAACAGCGTGATCGTGGCGCTCGTGGTCGTCATCGTCTCCACTGTGCTGGCGTTTTTGGCCTCCGTGGCACTGACCCGCTACCAATTCAAGATGCGCACCAAGCTGCTGATCGTGGTCCTCGTGTCCCAGATGGTGCCCGTCGAAGCGCTCACCATTCCGTTGTTCTTCCTGCTGCGCAATGCCGGGGAGGCCGTACCGTTGGTGGGCTTGAACCAGCTCGGCTCCCTGGTGCTGGTCCATGTGGGCTTCAGTATTCCGTTCGCGATCTGGATGCTTCGTGGCTTCGTGGCAGCCGTGCCGGTGGAGATCGAAGAGGCAGCCCGCATAGACGGCGCGAGCGGTTTCCGCTTTGTCCGCTCGATCCTCTTCCCGCTCGTGGCGCCCGGAGTGGTGGCATGCTCGGTGTTTTCCTTCATCTCAACGTGGAACGACTTCCTCTTCGCCAAGACATTCATCATTTCCGCCCAGGAGAACCAGACCCTGCCCATGGCGTTGTTGACCTTCTTCAAACCCGACCAGAACGATTGGGGCGGCATCATGGCCGGTTCCGTGATCATGACCATTCCGGTGCTGATCTTCTTCATCGCAGTGCAGCGAAAACTCGTATCCGGCCTGGCCGGGGCGGTGAAGGGATGAGCGCCGCGGATCTGCTGGTTCCTGTTCCGTCCTCGGTGGAGTCCAGCGGCGGTTTCCTGGAACTGGACGCAACCACCACGCTGGCCGCCGATCCGGAGCTCAACAATGCGCGCCGCTGGCTCGCCCGGACCCTCGGCGCGGCCACTGGCTGGGACCTGTTCCCGGCCGCCGCCGCCGATCCGGGTATCAGCCTCCTGCTTGACCCGGAGCTCGACGCCGAGGCGTACCGACTGGAGGTGGGCGCCGCCGTCGTGATTCATGCGGGCGGTCCGGCCGGAGCCTTCTATGCCGCGCAGACGCTCCTGCAGCTGATGGGACCTGCCGCGTTGCGGCAAGCGCCCGTTCCGGAGACGGGCGGCGCATGGCCGGTTCCCAAGGTATCCATCCTGGACCACCCGCGTTTCGGGTACCGCGGGCCATGCTGGACGTGGCCCGGCACTTCATGCCCAAGGACAACCTGCTCCGGTTCATCGAGGTGATGGCCATGCACAAGCTCAACGTCCTGCACCTGCACCTCACGGACGACCAAGGCTGGCGGATCCAGATCAACCGCTACCCGAAGCTCACTGAGACCGGGGCGTGGCGGCGCGAATCATCGCTGGGTTCGTGGCGGGCAGGGGTTTTCGACGGGCTTCCGCACGGCGGCTTCTACAGCCAGGACGATCTCCGCGAAGTGGTCGCGTTCGCTGCCGAGCGGCACATCACCGTCATCCCCGAAATTGACGTTCCGGGACACAGCCAGGCCGCCATCGCCGCCTACCCGGAACTGGGAACGGGCGCGGCCCCCGGGGTGTGGACCCGTTGGGGAATCAACGAGACGGTCCTGGAAGTCTCGCAAACCTCGTTGGAGTTCTACCGCAACGTGCTCGATGAAGTGGTGGAGATCTTCCCGTCCCGCTGGATCAGCTTGGGCGGAGACGAAGTTCCGCTCACCCAGTGGCAATCCAGCGCCCAGGCGCAGTCCCAAGCCCGCGAACTCGGGATGCCGGACGTTTCGGGATTGCACAGCTGGTTTGTGGGGCAGTTGGCGGGGCACCTTGACGCACGTGGGCGGGCTACCTCCGTGTGGGATGAAATCGGCGACGGCGAGCTGCCGGATGGTGCGTTGGTGGCCTCCTGGCGAGGCTATGAAGGCGGTATGAGCGCGCTCAAAAGCGGTTATGACGTGGTCATGTGCCCTGAGCACAGGCTGTACCTGGACCACCGGCAGGCCGACGGCGACGACGAACCCGTGCCCGTGGGTTTTGTCACCACGCTGCAGGATGTCTACGGCTTCGAACCTCTGCCCGCGGGTGCGGATGAGGCGTTCCCGGGCAGGCTCCTCGGGGCGCAGGCCAATATCTGGACGGAACACCTGGATTCCCCGCGACGGGTCCACTTCGCCGCGTTTCCGCGGCTGAGCGCCGTGGCGGAGGTGCTCTGGTCCCAGCCGGAGAACCGGGACTACGATGGTTTCCTGGCCAGGCTCGAAGGCGCGCATCTGGAACGCCTGGAGGCCATGGGAGTGGAATACCGGCCGCTGTCCGGACCGCATCCCTGGCAGTTGAGGCCTGGCGTGGCTGGCTGGAAACGCGATTACGACGCCGAGCAGCGCATTGCCGCTGGATAGGACACACGTGGGTACTGAAGGCATGGAGGCCCGGAACTCCTCGGCTTCGTTGCGGAAGGCGCTGGCTTTGCTGGCGGTGGTGGCGGAGCATCCGGTGAGCGCGGACGGACTCGCCTTGGTGGAGCTGACCAAGCTCTCCGGGCTCAACAAGAGCACGGTCCTGAGGTTGGCCGCGCCCTTGTTGGACGAAAACCTGCTGGAACGCGATGCCGAGAGCGGCCGCTTCCGGCTGGGCCATGGTTGCCTGCGTTTGGGACAGTCATACCTGGACCGGCTCGATTTGCGTAGCGTCGCGAACGCCGAGCTCAGGGTGCTGATGAGGGCTACGGAAAGCACCTGCCACTTGGTGGTCTTGTCCGGCCATGATGTGGTTTACCTCGACAAAGTTGAAGACGAGGCAACAGTTCGTATGGCATCGCGCGTTGGGGCGACCATGCCGGCGTATTGCACTGCGGTCGGCAAAGCCATGTTGGCGTTCAGTCCGGAGGAAGTGGTGGCTCCGATCCTGGCCGGCGATCTGGTGCCGATCACCGACAGGACCATCACGGATCCCGAGCAGTTGCGGACTGAATTCGCCGCGATCCGTCGCCGGGGCTACGCGATCGACGACCGTGAGAACGAACCCGAGGTCCGGTGCGTGGCAGCCCCGATCTTTGGCCACGATGATCACGTGGTGGCCGCCCTCAGCGTTTCATCGTTGTCGTCCCGCATGACCGCCAAACGCGTCCGGGAAGTAGGTCCCATGGCCGCCGAAACCAGCCTGCGCATCTCGGCCAAGCTGGGATCGCGACGGGCAGGCGCCAAACTCGCCAAGCTCGCTTAGAGGGGCTCATGGAAAAGCCAATGAACGACGCCGGTGCTGCGGTTGGGGCGGACGGTGCCGCAGGCGCCTACTTCCGGGCGAAGTTGCGGTTCGAGATCGACGTCATGGACGTCGCCGATGCGGCTCCCGGCAGTTTCGTGCTCGTGGATACCCGAAGGCAGTCGTCGTGGGACCACGGCCATATCCCCGGCGCCATGCACCTTCCGACCGCGGAGATACCCGCACGGGCAGCCGCACTGATCCCGCCGGGACCGCAATAGTGGTCTATTCGTGGGGACCGGGCTGCAACGGAAGTACCTTCGCGGCCCTGGCGTTCGCCGAACTTGGGTACCCGGTGCGGGAGATGATCGGCGGCATTGAGTATTGGGCGCGGAACGGCCTCCCAGTGGAGACAGCTACAGGCGTTGTCGTTCGGGACTTCGATGGGCTGGTCACGGCGCACCAACCCGAGGGGTAGCGGCCATCGCTACCCCAAGCCGCCCAGTCCTCAGGCCGGAGCGACGGGCGGCCGAGAAGGTAGCCTTGGGCCGCGGTCATCCCGAGCTTGGTGACCGCAGCCAGCTCGGCCTCGGTCTCGATCCCTTCGGCTACCAGGGCGGCTCCGATTTCGGCGGAAAAACCGACCATCGCAGCTCCCAATGCCCGCTGGCCTGGATCCGTGTCGATCCCGGCGATGATTTCGCGATCGAGTTTGATGAGGTCCGGCTTGAGCTGCAGGATGTGGCGCATGGAAGCAAAGCCGGCACCGGCGTCGTCCACGGCTATTCTGAGCCCGGCGCGCCGCAACGGTGCCAACGCTTCGGCGAGCGGCTCATAGTTGGTCACCTCATGGCGTTCGGTGACCTCAAGAACGATGCGTCGCGGAGGGATGGCCGACTCCACAATCGCGGCTGCCAGCCGGGGGTCAAGGCACGCCCGGGGTGAGAGGTTTGCCGCGATGTACAGATCCGGTGGGAGCCCTGCCGCGGTGGTCAGCGCCGTCCGGAGGGCAAGGATCTCAAGCTCGATATCCAGGCCGACCGAGGCGGCCTCCATGAAACGCACCTCGGGGGACAACTCCTGGGAACCGCTGAACCTTGTCAAGGATTCCACTCCAACGACGTTGCCCGTTTCCAGGCACCGGATCGGCTGGAATGCTGTGATGAGTGAGCCGTCATTGAGCAAGGCCTGGATGCGGACAGTGACTTCCGCCCGCGAACGTGTTGCCTCTGGATTCAAGACACGGCAGGTGCCCTCGAAACCGCAGTCCCTGCCCTCCCTGTCGCGAATCGGCCTTCCGGCTACATCAATCAAGACGCGGCTGCCATCCCGGTGGCGGCACACGGTGATTACACGTGACCACGAGGAGTCGCCGCTTTCCCTGGCTTTCCAGTCCACCCGTGCGTCTGCCAGGTCCCGGGGTCGATCACGCGGGTGATGTGCCTCCCCAGCAGTTCGGAGGGTTCGTACCCCGTGATGTCCTTGCACGCCGGGCTGCAGAACGTAAATCGTCCATCGGGCCCCGTGGCCCACAGCCAGTCCATGCTTGTGTGCAGCACGGTGTCCATCAAGCGCGACGTCCGGAACGCCTGGCTGCGTTCCCGCTGCTGCTGCCGCATGAGACGCCACGCGGCCAGTACCACCAGGGGCACGATCAGCAGTGCGAGAAGCGCGGGGAATCCGGTCTTTTCATCGATGCCGCCCCACGGCGGAAGCCCGAAAGCCAAGGGCAGGCGGATAGACAAGGCGACTGCAGCCTCGATGAATACGACAACCAGCAGCCACCATCCGGTTGAGGCCGACGCCAGCCGGTTCGCTTGGCGTCCCTCCCGGGAAGACGCCCTCTTAAGCCGGGGAAAGCGCATGAAGGGCATCACCCAATAGTGCCACCAAGCCGGGCTCCGGGGCTTACGCCGTAACGGCCAGCGCGTCGATTTCCACGAGCATGACTTCGTGCGGGAGGTCGACGAACACCGTGGTGCGGCTAGGCAGTTGGCCGCTGGGGACGTTCTCGGTGATGAATTCGCCGTAGACCTCGTTCATGGCGGCGAAGTCGTCGCGGGTGGTGAGGTAGACGCGGAACATGATGACGTCTTCCACTGAGGAGCCGCCGGCTTCGAGGATCGCCTTCACGTTCTCCAATGTGCGGCGGGTCTGGACTCGGACGTCGCCCTCGCCGATGTACTGGTTGGTGGCGGATCCATGGGCCTTGGCCCGAGACCTGGAACAGGCCGCCCTTCTGGATGCCTTGGGAGAATACGTGCGCCGGGGCCGGAGCGTTTTCGGTCAGTACTACAGTCTTTTCACTCATGCGGAGTTCCTTTCGTGGCTGATCCAGCCGAGGTCGCGGGATATGGCCTCGGTGCTGGCTTTGAGGTCGGGCAGCAGCTCAAGCAGTCCTTCATAGCTGAGCATCACCACCGGTACCGAACAAGAGGCTGCGGCCACGACGGCGCCGCTCGCGTCGCGAATGGGGGTCGCGATGCAGTGCACGAAGGATTCGTGCTCGGCGTTGTCATGGCCCAGCCCTGGACCCTGACCTGCTCCAGTTCGGCCAAAAGGGCCTCCGGCGAGGTCAGGGTGGTGTCGGTAATTCTTGTGTAGTCGAGTCCCGCCGCGATCTTTTCCTGCCGGCTGCGCGGCATGTCGGCAAGCAGGACTTTGGCGACGGCGGCCGAATGCAGGGACGCGGTCAGGCCGATCCGGGAGTACATCCGCACGGGATGGTGCGACTCGAATTTGTCGATGTACACCACGTCATTGCCCTCGAACGCGGCAAGGTGCACGGTGTGCCCGGTCTTTCCGTTCAGCTCAGCCAAGTACGGGTGCGCCACTTTGCGGATGTCCCGCTGCTCCAGGGCGAGCGAGGACAGCTCGAACAGTTTGGATCCAAGCATGAACCGCTGGTCCTCATCGCGGACAACGAATCGCTTTTCCTCCATGGCGTGCAGGAGCCGCATGACGGTTGTCTTGTGTACCGACGCCTTGGAGGCAAGCTCATCCAGGGTGGCCGGTTTGGCCGCAAGCTCGGCTAGCAGGTCGATGGCCCGCATCAGGCTTTGGCTCATGGTGCTGTGCTCCGATCGTGAAGGCTTCGGTCATGGCTCCTGAAGTGTCCTGCGGCGACGTGGATCGCAGCCCATTCGGCGTCTGTGGAATCGAGGATGGCCGAAAGCAGGGCGGAGCCGGGGAGCGGGCCACGATCGCCATGCACGGTGAGGGTGCAGGCTGCGGCGACGTGACCGCGGCGAAGGCTCGCCTTCTGCCCGAGGCCGAACAGCACGCCGCTGAGGTACCCGGCCGCGAAGGAATCGCCTGCGCCCACCGGCTCAAGCACGTCCACGGACAACGCCGATACTTCGGACCGCGTCCCGTCCCGTTCCAGGGCGATGGCGCTAGTGGCTTCGTTCTTGATGACGACGACGGCGGGATCCGGCATGAGGCGCCGCAGTTCAGTTTCGTCCGTGGTGCCGAAGGCGTGCTCGGCCTCGTCCTTGCCCACCAGCACGATGTCGGCGAGATTGGCCAGGCGGCGCAGCACGGAACGGTCCTGTCCGGCCCAGAGTGCCGCCCGCCAATTGACGTCGAAGCTGATGATGCGGCCCTGCCTCGGTGCGGCGAGGATGGCTTCCGTGAGCTGAAGGCATTCGGCCGAGAGCGCCGCTGTGATGCCGCTCAGGTGGATGAGCGATGCTTCGTTAAGCAAACGCTCGACGGCGGGATTCGCCAGGGTGCCCAGGTTCATCGCTGATGCGGCGGAACCCTGCCGGTAGTACAAAACTGAACTGCCGCCGTCGGGGTCTGTTTCCTGGGCTGGCACCTTGACGTAAAGCCCGGTGGGCCGTCCGGGATCGACCTCGACGCCGGAAACGCCTACTCCGTGGCTGCTGAGTTCCTCCAGGATCCGGATACCGAATCCGTCCTTGCCCACCCGGCCTACCCAGTGGGAGTCCAGGCCCATGGCAGCCAGGCCCATGGCAACGTTCGATTCCGCGCCGCCGATGCCGCAGTGCAGCTCCGTGGCTTGGTGCAGCGGGACGGGCTTCACCGGGGTGAGCATGGCCATCGTCTCGCCCACACATACAGCTGAAAGCATGAAACTCGCGCGCTCCCTCTGCCGCTTCCAGCGGCACTCGACACCCAATGAAGAAGGGATTTCCGTGGCCTGGTCAGGGAGTGCCGGGCCACGCCGCGGCCTTGACTCCCAATCCTGCACCATGTTAGACATATCATCAACAGCTTTGCAACCTGCGTTGCAAAATACGCAACGCACGGGTTTTGAGAGCAGAATGCGCACAGTGAATTGCGCACAGTGAAGTTGCGCATCGTGAAGGGATCGAACTGGTGAACACTTCCACGTCCGGGGCCGGAGCAGAGGCCGGGGCAATTGCAGCGGACGCCGTGGCGCGCCTGGCGGATGTCCGGCTCGACTGGCGGCACAAAGCCGTGCCCGCCACAGCCAACGGCACCAGCCACCGCGAGTTCCTCTCCACAGCCCCGAAGCTCGAGGACCTCCAGACGCCGTTGCTGACACTTGATGCCGGGGCGCTCCGCGGCAATGCCGATCGCTTGGCCTCGTGGTGTGCTGAGCACGGCGTCTTGCTGGCTCCGCACGGAAAGACCACCATGGCGCCGCAGCTTTGGGCGGAACAGCTGAGCCGTGGCGCCTGGGGGATTACTGTGGCGAACTTCGCCCAGCTCCGCGTGGCCCGCGCGTTCGGCGTGCGGCGCCTGCAACTGGCCAACAGCCTGAGCGATCCGCACGCGATCGAATGGGTCGCCAAGACCGCGAGTCCGGACCAGCCGATCCTGTCCTGGGTGGACTCCACCGTTACCGTGCAGGTTATTGGCCGCACCTTGGAAGCCGTTGGAAGCAACGCCGTCCTGGATGTCCTCGTTGAGCTCGGCGGGATCGGCGGCCGCACCGGGGCACGAGGCGTGGAGGCTGCACTCGACGTCGCCCGCGCCGTCAGTGCCTCCCCGCACCTGCGGCTCGTGGGGGTGAGCGGCTACGAAGGATCGCTGGCCCACATGGCCGACGCCCACAGTCTCGCCGCCGTCCGCGGCTTCTTGGGCCAGATGGGTGAGCTGCATCAACGGCTCCTTGAGGAAGGTCTCTACGGATCCGACGCCGTCATCCTCACGGCAGGCGGCAGCGCCTACTTCGACGACGTCGTCGACGTCCTTTCGCCGTACGCCACCGCTGGCTCCGAGGCAAGCCCCCGGGTGGAACTCATGATCCGCAGCGGCGCCTACATCATCCACGACGACGGCTTCTACCGGGGCATCTCGCCGTTTTCCCGCGACGGCGGCCAGCCGTTCATGGCAGCTATGCACAGCTGGGCGCGCGTCGTGTCCCAGCCCGAACCCGGCCTCGCCATCCTCGACGCCGGCAAACGGGACTTGCCCATTGACGAAGGCCTGCCGCGTCCACAGCTGATCGGGCCCGCGCTCGGTGGTCCCATGCTGCCCCTCGGCGGTGCCGAGATCACGGCCGTCAACGACCAGCACTGCTTCATGACCTTCGACGCCGGCACCACCACCGTGCGGCCCGGCGACGTCGTGCGCCTCGGACTTTCGCATCCGTGCACAGCCTTTGACAAGTGGACCCTCATCCCAGTGCTGGCGGACACCGACGGTGACCAAACCGTCGTCGACCTCATCCATACCTTCTTCTAGGACCCTCGCCATGAAGACCCTCATCAGCAACGCCATCCTGGCGGACGGAACCGGGACGGACCGCCGTCCCGCGGACGTCCTTCTGGACGGCGAGGTGATCGCCGTCGTCGCCGGCGCCGGATCCCTCACCGCGAGCGGAACCGGCGCCGAGCGGACTATCGACGCCACGGGGCTCGTCCTGAGCCCCGGCTTTATCGACATGCACGCCCATTCGGACCTGCAGCTGCTGGTCAACAAAGACCACTACGCCAAGCTCAGCCAAGGCGTCACCACCGAACTGTTGGGCCAGGACGGGCTGTCCTACGCTCCGGTGGACGACGCCACGCTTGCCGGAGTCCGCGAGAAGATCGCCGGCTGGAACGACAACCCGCAGGATTTCGACTGGGATTGGCGAACCGTGGGCGAGTACCTGGACCGCCTCGACGCGTCCGAAAACGGCAAGAGGATCGCCACCAACGCCGCCTACCTCGTGCCGCAGGGAACCGTACGGGCCCTCGTGATGGGCTTCGCCGAAGGGGACCCGACACCTGAGCAGCAGGAGCGGATGCAGGACTTGGTCCGCACCGCGATGGAGGAAGGCGCCGTGGGGATGTCCTCCGGACTGACCTACACCCCCGGAATGTACGCCCGCACGGAGGAACTGGCAGGACTATGCCGGACCGTGGGGGAGCTGGGTGGTTTCTACGCCCCGCACCACCGCTCCTACGGAAAGGGCGCGCTCGGCGCCTACGCTGAGATGATCGGACTGAGCAGGGACACCGGCTGCGCGCTGCACCTTTCCCACGCCACCATGAACTTCGCCGAAAACAAGGGCAGGGCGGGCGAGCTTCTTGAACTCATCGACGCAGCGCTCGACGACGGCGCCGACATCACGCTCGACACCTATCCCTACCTCCCCGGAGCCACCACGCTCGCGGCCATCTTGCCCAGCTGGTCATCCTCCGGCGGCACCGAGGCCACACTCACGCGGTTGGCTGACCCGGCTACGCTAGCGAGGATCCGCGAAAGCGTGGAGATCTACGGCTCCGACGGCTGCCATGGCGTGGTTGCCGAGTGGCACACCCTGGAGATCAGCGGCGTCCAGAACCCGGCACTCGCCGGCCATGTGGGCAAGACCATCGCCGCAATCGCCGCCGAATCCAACGCTGAGCCCTTCAACGTGTTCGTTCGGATCCTCCAAGAGGACCGCTTGGGCACCGGCATCCTGCAGCACGTCGGACACGAGGAAAACGTGCAGGCCATCATGGTCCATCGCACGCACACCGGCGGCAGCGACGGCCTCTTGGTCGGAGCCAAGCCGCACCCGCGTGCCTGGGGAACCTTTCCCCGCTACCTGGGCCATTACAGCCGCGACCTGGGCTTGCTGACCCTGGAAGAAATGGTCCACCACTTGAGCGGCCGCCCCGCCAAGCGGCTCAAGCTCGACCGCCGCGGCTCGTCCGCGAAGGCTACGCGGCCGACGTCGTCCTCTTCGATCCGCGCACCGTCCGTGACGAAGCCACCTTTGAAACCCCCCGCAAGCCAGCCACTGGCATCCATTACGTGTTCGTCAACGGGACGGCAGCGATCGACGGCGGGAAGCCACCGGCGCCCGTGCCGGCCGCGCCCTGCGCCGCAGCCCCGACGGACGCACCCGAGCAGGAAGTACGGAATCGCATGACTCCTGAAGAATTCGTCGAACAGCTTGAAGCCGACCGCACCCTCGCCGTCGTCCGTGCGCCGCTGATCCCCGACGCCGCCGAGCTGTGCCACGCACTGGCCGGCGCCGGCATCCGCAGCGTCGAACTGACGTTCACCACCCCGGACGTGCTGAAGCATGTGCGGCGGGCGGCGGACACCGCCGCGAAGCACGGCGCCGCCGTCGGAATCGGTACCGTGATGACGGCCGAGCAGGCAAGGGCAGCAATCGACGCCGGTGCCCGGTTCCTGGTGACGCCCGGCCTTCGCCCCGAGGTTGCGGCGGTGGCTGCGGCCGCCGGTATTCCCTTCAGTTTGGGCGCCATGACACCCACGGAGGTTGCGCAGGCCCTTGACCTCGGTTCCGCGGCAGTCAAGATCTTCCCGGCCAGGCAGCTCGGCCCGGCCTACCTCAAGGATCTCCAGGGTCCCTACCCTGGCATCCGGCTTCTGCCCTCCGGCGGGATCGACGCCTCTAACGCCAAGAGCTATCTCGACGCCGGCGCCGCAGCGGTCTGCTGTGGAACCAGCGTGGTCCCTCCCTCCGCCGTGGCCGCAGGCGACTGGGCTGACATTTCGGCCAGGGCCGCCGCCTTCACCGCCACCCTCGCGTAGGAATCCCCAGAAAGTAACCTCCATGAATGAATTCCTGAACTGGCTGCGGCACGATACCGCCGGCCTGCTTCTCCTGGCAGGGGCCGGCATTGCCCTCCTGTTGTTTCTGATCATCAAAGTCAAGGTAGAACCGTTCATTGCCTTGGTGGGTACCAGCGTGCTCGTCGCGCTGGCGGGCGGCGTGAGCATCGATGCCCTCGTCGGCTCGCCGATCAAGAGCGGTGACGCCCTCATCGAGAAGGGCTTCGCCGGGATCCTCGGACACATCACGTTGATCATCGGCCTGGGCACCGTCCTTGGCGCTATCCTGGAACGTTCCGGTGGTGCGGAGGTCCTGCTGGGCAGGCTCGTGAAGATCTTCGGCGAAAAGGGAACGCCGCTGGCCATGGGCGTCACCGGTTTTGTCCTCGGCATTCCGGTCTTCTTCGACATCGGTATTTTCGTGCTCGCACCCCTCGTCTACGTGGCGGCGGTACGCGGCGGGAAGTCCCTGATTCTGTATGCCTTGCCGCTCCTCGCCGGCCTCTCGGTGACCCACGCCTTCCTGCCACCGCACCCGGGTCCCGTGGCAGCGGCTGGCCTGTTCCACGTTGAACTTGGCTGGATCATCATCATGGGCCTCGCCTGCGGTATCCCCGCTTGGTTCGCTTCCGGCATTCTCTGGGGCCAGTGGATCGGCAAGCGCGTGCAAGTGTCCGTTCCGGAGGACCGCGTGATCCCGGAGGCAGAGGAAGCCGTGGGCCACGAGCCGCCTATGAGCGTCGTTGCCCTTGCCATCGGCCTGCCGATGCTCCTGATCCTTGGCGCCACCTTCGGCAATGTCTTCCTGCCCGCCGGTGGTTTCCGCGATGCGCTCGTGTTCTTCGGCAACCCGGCCATTGCGCTCACCGTTGCCGTTGCACTCTCCATGTGGCTCCTGGGCACGCGCCGGGGCATGAGCGCCAAGGACCTCTCCGAACTGAGCTCGGCCTCGCTGAAGCCGGTCGGCATGATCCTGCTTGTTGTTGGAGCCGGCGCATTCTTCGGCGCCGTGCTCTCGGCAACCGGGGTGGGCAACGCGGTGGCGGACACTTTGGCCAAGGCCGGGCTGCCGGTGATCGTGTCCGCTTACGTGATCGCCTGCGGCATGCGCCTCGCCCAGGGCTCGGCCACGGTCGCGATCGTGACCACCGGCGGCATCCTGGCCCGGCGCTCACGGCCGGACACTATTCGCAGCCGCAATTGGCCCTGATTGTCATGGCCATCTCCTCCGGCTCCATCATCGCCAGCCACGTGAACGACGGCGGATTCTGGATCATCTCCAAGTACTTCAACATGTCAGTCAAGGACACCCTGAAGACGTGGACGGTGCTGGAGACCGTGCTCTCGGTAGTGGGCTTCGGCATGGCGGCGCTGCTGTACCAGTTCGGGGTTATAGGACAAAACGTGTGTATGGATTGTGCCTGCTTCCCAGTGTTGGCGGGCGAATTTCGGGGTAGCTAAGCTTTGGAAGCTTAGGGTGGCTGGGGTGCTTGCATATCTCTGGAATGTCTGGTCTGCGGTCAGGCGCTGGTACGGAACGGGAAAACGGCCGCGGGTAAGCAGCGCTACCGGTGCCTGGAATGCGGGGCGAGCCGCTCGGGTGAACGCCCGGATGTGAGCCGGCGTGCGGAGCTGGGTGCGTTTCTGGGCTGGCTGCTGGGTACCGGCGGCCAAGCGCTGGTTGACTCGTTCGGTACGGCCCGGTCCTTCCGGCGCCGCACGGCGTGGTGCTGGAATATTGCCCCCGCGATTCCGGCCACGGGCGAGATCCATGACCAGGTCCAGATCGACGGGATCTACGTCGGCTCGTGGTGCTGCCTGATCGCGATCGCCGGTGAGCATGTGATCGGCTGGCAGTGGTGCGACACCGAGAAGAAGGCCGCGTGGGCGGCGTTGCTTGGACGTTTTCCGGCTCCGCGGGTGGTGATCACCGACGGTGGTTCCGGGATCGCCGCCGCGCTCTCTGACTGCTGGTCGGATACCGCCATTCAGCGCTGCCTGGTCCATGTCCAGCGCAACGTGCGCACCTACCTGACCAGCAGGCCCAGGACCGAGGCCGGCAAAGCTCTCCTGCGCCTTGGCCGGGCCCTGACACGGATCAGCACACCCGCGCAGGCCGCGGCGTGGCTCGGCCACCTCAATGACTGGTACCAGAACCACGGGCAACTGGTCCGGGCCCGGACTTACCGCACCGCAGCCTCCCCGGCACCGGCGTGGGTGCGGGCGAATCAGGCCTGGTGGTTTACCCATGACCGGCTCCGGAAGGCCTATCGCCTCTTGGAGCGGCTCAGCCAAGCAGGGAGCCTGTTCACCTACCTGCGTACCGAGTTCACAGGACTCGATATCGCGGCCACGACAAACCGGATCGAAGGCGGCACGAACGCGCAGCTGCGCCTGATTCTGCGGGCCCACCGCGGGATGAGCGAAGAGCACCAGAAGCGGGCCATCGAGTGGTACCTCTATCTCCACAGCGAAACTCCGGACCAGCCCGCCCAGCTCATCCGCCCCGAGCAATACACACCCACACGCCCGGCGGCCCAAACCGCCGTCGAGCAGCCACACGGACCCGAGGAATACGGCAACACAGCCACCGCAGAGGAAGGCCTCTGGGCCCGCAAAGGTTGGGCAGGACGCACGTGACACGCGCGGGATTTACACACGTTTTGTCCTATAACCCCCAGTTCGTCTAAACGCTGAGCGACACGGAAAATCCCTGGCGCCTCCGGAATTCCGTGGGCGCCAGGGATTTTGCGTGTCGCGAGGCTTAAACAAAGAGCTCCGGAGTGCGTTATTGGGGATACGCACTCCGGAGCGGACTTTGGAGCAGGTTCTTGCGGGTTCCTGCTGACAAATAGCTTACGTGCCCCAACAGCACTCCGCTACCAATCTGAATAACTACTTTCACTTTACTTTTTCCGGTCCCGGGTTCACGGCGAAATCCGGCGTTTGATCGGGGTACCCGGCCCTTGTAGTGCACCCGGCGCGGGCCTAGCGTTAACTTGCACAGGAAGGGGTGGTCCACGTGGAGATCTTCATGTGGTGGCTGGACATAGACCTTAAGAGCAAGGAATGGCTGCGCGAAAACCTTCGTGCCACTGAGCTTCCACTGGAAGTTCTGCAACGGATTGCGGATGTCGGAGGTCCGCGCCTTGAAGAGCTGGCCGGCGGGCTGAGCGACGCCGACTGGGACTTCATTGAGACGCAGTCCGAGTTCGTGGACTGAGGCGCTTTCCTAGACCGGTTCATAAAACCGTTGCGGCTCCCGCGCGGGGATGGTTGCATGGGGTTCATGGCTACCGCAGAGAGTTATGTCTTGGCGATCGGGACCAAAAAAGGATTGTGGCTGGCACGCAGCACAGACCGCAAGGAATGGTCCCTTTCCGGTCCGCACTTCCTCATGAGCGAGATCCCCAGCATCGGGATCGATACGCGCGGGGACAAGCCCCGGATCATGGTGGGCGTGCGCTCCGAACACTGGGGTCCCACCGTGGCCCACTCCGATGACCTGGGCGCCACATGGACCGAGCCCGAACAAGGCGCCATCAAATTCCCGGACGGCACGGATGCCGCACTGGAACGGATCTGGCAGATCTACCCGGACTCCGCATCCCGGCCCGGCGTGGTCTGGGCAGGTTGCGAACCGATCTCTGTCTGGAAATCGACCGACGGCGGAGAACACTTCGAGTTGAACCGCGGCCTCTGGGACCACCCGCATCGCAGCGAGTGGGGCGCGGGTTACGGTGGCGCTGCCGCCCACTCGATCGTGGTCAATCCTTCCGGGGAGAACGTCCATGTCGCCATGAGCACGGGCGGCGTCTACCGATCGCTCGACGGCGGAACCTCCTGGGAGGCCCGCAACAAGGGGATCTCGGCCTACTTCATGCCCGATCCCAATCCCGAGTTCGGCCAGTGCGTCCACAAGATCGCCGCGGATGCCGCCGTCGAAGGCCGGTTGTATGCGCAGAACCACCACGGCGTGTACCGCACGGACGACAACGGCGAGAACTGGGTTTCAATCGCCGACGGCCTTCCCGCTGATTTCGGCTTCGTGATGCTCACCCACCCCCGCCGCGAAGGGACCGCCTGGGTGATCCCGATCAAGGCGGATAGTGAGCGTATTCCGCCGGACGGCCATCTCGCGGTGCACCGCACGGACGACGCCGGGAATACTTGGAAGCGTTTGGATGTGGGCCTCCCGGACCATGAATACAACGCCGTGCTCCGTGACGCAGCCGCGGTGGATTCTGCTGAACCTGCCGGGGTGTACTTCGGAACACGCGGCGGTTCGGTCTACGTTAGCGCTGATGAGGGCGAGTCCTTCATCGAAGTCGCCTCGCATCTACCTGATGTTTTGTGTGTCCGGGCTGCTGTTGTCTCCGGCGTCGTCTCCGCAGCTGTGGCCGCAGAATTGGCCGCTGCCGCCGCAGCATCCAGCCTGCCGGCCTAGGACGGACCTTGCCCGATATTACGGTGGTTTTGCCCAGTGTTCTCCAGCCCCTCGCCGGCGGGCAGTCCTACCTGACTACGCCCGCCGACGGAGCTGTGACCGTGGAAAGCTTGCTTGATGCTGTGACCGGGGACTACCCGGTGCTCGCCCGGAGGATCCGGGATGAAACCGGTTCGCTCCGCCGCTACGTGAATATTTACGTGAACGGCGAGGAGGTCCGGCGTCTGAAGGGTCTGGATACTGAGGTAGCTGCCGGCCAGGAGGTCTTGATCATCCAGTCCGTGGCTGGCGGCTGAGTGGTTCGGGCCAGGTCAGGCCACTCGCCAGACTGTGCATTCGTCGGTATTGATGGCCTTGCGCAGGCCCGTCAGCTGATCCATGATCCAAACGACGCCGATGCCCGGGCCGTTTCCTGGACGCTGCCCCTGCGGATGACAACGTCATCGTAGGAGGGTCCGACGGAGAGGCGGGCTTCGATCTGGTCGCCGCGGTGCAGCTGGTCAAGCGCGCGGATTCTTGTGGGGTGGGTTGATACTTCCTTCAACATGGTGGCCTCCCTGGCTGGAGCTGCCAGCATTTGCCGGCTATTCCAGTGTGGCGGGCCAATGTTGCGGTGTGGTTTCGTGCGGGTTAGCCGTGGGTAAGACTTCCGGGACAAAGAAAATCCGTGGTTCCACACGGGCCCAGAGGGCGGCCGGTGTGGAACCACGGATTTGTTTGGAGGGAGCGTCCTACTTCAGGCCGAGCTCCGCCGTCGGGGTCTTGAAGGATTCGCGGGCGGTCATCGCGGAGACCGCCGCGATGACGCAGATGACGCCGGTGAAGATGCTGATCTGGACCCAGCCGCCGGCCTTGGTGCCGCCCATTGCCGTCACGATGGTCGGGGCGAAGCCTGCCATGAGGAAGCCGATCTGGGTGCCGATGGCCAAGCCGGAGAAGCGGACCTTGGTGCTGAACATTTCGCCGTAGAAGGAGGGCCATACCGCGTTTGCGGCGGCGTATCCGAGGGAGAAGTACACCACGGAGACCAGGAACATGAGCGGCACGTTTCCGGATTCGAGCGTCAAGAGGAACACCGGCGTCATGATGGCGCTGGCTACGGCGCCGTAGATGAAGACGGGCTTGCGGCCGATCCGGTCAGCCATCCGGCCGAAGACCGGCTGGGTGCCAAGCGCGACGACGTTTGCCGCCACGACGAGCCACAGGGTGATGGTGCTGTTCACGTGGGCCACGTCCTTGGCGTAGGCAATGGCCAAGGTTCCGAAGACCGTGCTCACCGCCGAGATGAAGGCGCAGCAGATAACGCGCAGGACGTCGGCCCAGTGCAGCCGCAGAAGGTCGGCCACGGGAAGCTTGGCGATCTGGTTGTTCTTCTTGGCCTCGGCGAACGCCGGTGGTTCGTGCAGGGTGCGGCGGATGAAGAACGCTACCAGGACCACGACGGCGCTGAGCCAGAACGGGATCCGCCAGCCGATGCCGTACTTGACCTCGTCCGGGAGGGCGACGACGGGGATGAAGACCAAGGCTGCGAGGATCTGGCCGCCCTGGGTTCCGGTAAGGGTCCAGGAGGTAAAGAAGGAGCGGCGGTTGTCCGGCGCGTGTTCCAGCGTCATGGATGAAGCGCCGGCTTGTTCACCGGCGGCCGAGAGGCCCTGGCAGAGCCGTGCGAAGACCAGCAGCGCCGGAGCCCACCAACCGATGGACTTGAAATCGGGGAGGCAGCCGATGATGAACGTCGCACCGCCCATGAGCACCAGGGTAAACATCAGCACGCGCTGGCGGCCGATGCGGTCGCCGAAGTGCCCCAGGATGATGGCTCCAACGGGCCGTGCTACGTAGGCGAAGCCGAACGTCGCGAAGGACATAATGGCTGCGTTGGCGTCGGCGCTGGGGAAGAAGACGTGCGGGAAAATCAGGGCCGCGGCCGAACCGAAGATGAAGAAGTCGTAGTACTCGACGGCGCTACCGAGGAAGCTGGCGAGGGCGGCCTTCTTCGGCGTTCCTGCCGTGGCAGTGCCCGGCGTCGTAGACGGGATCGTGTGACTCATGGTGTTCCTTTTGTGTGACGGCGATGTCGCATCTGGCTGAAATGTGCGTACCTGGAACGTCGTTGTGGGTCCGGCAGCGGCCTCACACTGTAGCCACATTGTGAGAGCTACTTGTGCGATATAGCAATAATGACTGTGAGCGCAGTCACTTGTCAAGATATTTACTCACCATCTAGATATAGCTCTCACGATGTGGCAATCTTTAGTTATGGATGTGAAGGAAGACACAAAAACCGACATGATCGGCAAGGCCCTGGGCCTCCTGGTATTGCTGGGTAATGAGCCGAAGGGGCCAGCGCCTCGGAGCTCGCCCGCCAGGCGGAGCTGCCCTTCAGTACCACCTACAGGCTGCTCGGATCCCTGACCCGCGACGGATTCGTTGACTACGAGGCCGACGGCCGCCGCTACCACCTGGGCTTCGCGTCTTCCAGCTGGGCCAGCGGGTGTCCAATCACCACGGCTTTGCGGGTACCGCGCGACCCATCCTGCAGCGTGTCACGGAGGGGACCGGTGAGGCCACTATCCTCTCGGTCAGGGATGGCCACCACCACCTCACGGTCAACAAGGTGGACGGTCCCCAGATGTTCCGGGTCACGAGTGATCCGGGCATCTTGGAATGCTGCACACCACGGCCGTGGGCAAGGCGCTAGTTGCCTTCGCGGACGACGACGAGCGGAAGCAGTTGGTGGAAGAGCTTGAGCTGGAGCCGCTGACGGAGTTCTCCATTACCGACCGCGACGCTTTCCGCCTGGAAATCGAGAAGGTCCGGCGCCAGGGCTACGCGATCATGGACGAGGAAAACGAGGTGGGCATGCGCGCCGTCGCCGTCCCGGTCCTCAATTCCCAGGGCGTTGCGTTCGCCTCGCTTGCCACCGCCGTCCCTGTCTTCCGAATGAGCGTGGAGCAGCTGGTGGCGGTGGTCCCGTTGCTGAAGAGCGCGGCGTCAGAGCTTGCCGACCGCCTGCCGCAGCGATAACGGCGCGTTAATAGCTATCACTTTTGTTCGCGATAAGAACACTAGTGCAATATATGAACATTTTGTGTAGTCTGATTCATACCGCCCGGCGGAGCAGCACGCTCTGGACGTCCCGAGGGAATCCAGGGAGGGCCAATCCGCGGGTGCAGTTGTCAAAGGAGCAATGAGCATGAGCAACCGAGCCGAATCCTTCCTGGTGGGCCTGATCGGTGAAGGCGTATCGCCTTCACTGACGCCGCCCATGCATGAGAGGGAGGCCGACGTCCAGGGGCTGCGCTACCTGTACCGGCCCATCGACCTGCTGGAGCTCTCCCTGCCCGGCTCCGCCGTCGGCGATTTGCTGACCGCTGCTTCCCGGCTTGGCTACAACGGCCTCAACATCACGCATCCGTGCAAGCAATTGGTGCTGCCGTTCCTGGACGAGGTTTCCGAGGACGCAAGGCGGCTCGGCGCTGTGAACACCGTGCTGATCAAGGACGGCCGCTTTACCGGCCACAACACGGACTTCTCCGGCTTCGGCTCAGCTTTGGCCAGCGGCCTTCCCGACGCCGGCCTGGAGCGAGTCGTCCAGCTCGGCGCCGGGGTGCGGGCTCCGCCGTCGCATACGCCCTCCTTTCCGCGGGGTCAAGTCACTGGACCTTGTGGACGTCGATCCGGTGCGCTGCGCGGAACGGGCGGCGGAACTTGCCGCGCTGTTCCCGGGCAGCACCGTCACGGCGCGCACGACGGCGGAGCTGCCGCAACTCATGCCGCTGGCCGACGGTTTGGTGCACTGCACCCCGGTGGGCATGGCCGCGCATCCAGGCCTCCCGCTGGACATGTCCCTCGTGGAACCCCGCCACTGGGTGGCTGACATCGTCTACCGACCGATCGAAACGCAGCTGGTGCTCGAGGCCCGCGCCAAGGGTTGCCGCGTTCTCGACGGCGGTCGCATGGCCGTGGGGCAGGCCGCCGACGCTTTTCGCATCTTCACCGGCCGCGATGCCGATCCAGAACGGATGCGGGCGCATTTCCTGGAGCTTGTGGGCGCCGAGGTATCCAGGGCCGAAGAGTCCAAGGCCGACAAGGCGCTCGCCGGGGCGGGGCACTGATGCGCACGGGAATCGCCACCGTCTGCCTCTCCGGTACGCTCAAGGAAAAGATGCAGGCCTGCGCTATCGCGGGCTTCGATGGCATCGAGATCTTCGAACAGGACCTCGTCACCTCCCCGCTTAGCCCGGAGGACGTGCGGAAAATGGCCGCTGACCTGGGACTCGGACTGGACCTCTACCAGCCGTTCCGCGACTTTGACAGTGTCTCCGAAGACATCCTGCAGGAAAACCTGCGCCGGGCGGATGCCAAGTTCAAGCTCATGTCCCGCCTCGGAATGGACACCATCCTGGTGTGCACCAACGTGGGAACCGCCACGATCGACGACGACAGCCTCCGGGCCGAGCAGCTATCCCGGCTGGCGGAATTGGCCGGGAACCACGGCGTCAAAGTGGCGTACGAGGCCCTGGCCTGGGGCAAGTATGTCAACGACTACGAGCACGCGCACCGCTTGGTGGACACCGTGGACCACCCCAACCTGGGCACCTGCCTCGACTCCTTCCACATCCTTTCCCGCGACTGGGACACCGCACCCATCGAGGCCATCAAGCCTGAGAAGATCTTCTTCGTCCAGGTGGCCGACGCCCCGAAACTCTCCATGGATGTCCTGTCCTGGAGCCGCCATTACCGCGTGTTCCCGGGCGAAGGACAATTTGAACTGGCCAAGTTCATGGGCCACGTGGCACGCGCGGGCTATTCCGGCCCGGTCTCGCTGGAGGTCTTCAACGACGTCTTCCGCCAGTCCGATGTGGAGCGCACGGCCGTCGACGCGATGCGCTCGCTGATCTGGCTTGAGGAACAAAGCGCCAAATGGCTCGACGCGAAAGCGGCATCCCTTGCGGCGGAAGGCGTCTCTGGTGACTCGCCCGCCAACGCAGCCGGCCGCCGTCGTTATCCCATGGAACTGGCCACGCTGCCCAAGGTCGCCGAACCGGCCGGGTTCAACTTCGCAGAAGTCAAAACCGATGAGCCCGCACAGCTCGAAACCCTTCTGGGCCAACTCGGCTTCGAATTCGACGGCCGGCACCGGACCAAGGACGTGCAGTTGTGGTCCATGGGCCACGCCCGCGTCATCATCAACGAACAAGCGCCGTCGCACAGTGAACCCGCCATCGCGGCGTTGGGGTTCGACGTCGACTCTCCGGTGATTGCCTCGGCTCGCGCCCAGCAGCTCAAGGCTCCCGTGGTGCCACGCAAGGTGCAGGCGGACGAGGAAGTGTTCCAAGGCATCGCCGCCCCGGACTCCACCGAGATCTTCCTGTGCCAGGGCAGCCCGGACGGGACGGCGGCATGGACCAGCGAATTTAGGCAGACCCATGAATTCGGCGAAGGCCTCGAGCACCCTATAGCGGGAGCGCAAGCGGTGATCGACCACGTGAATTTGGCCCAGCCGTGGCAGCATTTCGACGAGGCCGTCCTTTTCTACACGAGTGCCCTCGCGCTGGAACCTCAACCGTTCGCCGAAGTGCCGAGTCCCAGCGGCCTGGTGCGCTCGCAGGTCATGGTGACGTCCAACCGTGCCGTGCGCCTGGTGCTGAACCTGGCTCCGATGCTTCAGCAGGAGCCCGGCCAGAAGGGCAACGGCGCCCGCAAGAGCTACCAGGAACACATCGCCTTCGCGGTGGATGACCTCGTGGCCACGGCCCGGCGGCGCAGGCACGGGGGCTCGACTTCCTCCGGATACCGGCCAACTACTACGAGGACCTGGATGCGCGGTTCGCCTTGGATCCTGCCTTCCTGGCCACCCTCAAGGAATTGAACCTTCTCTACGACAGGGACGCCAACGGTGAATTCCTCCACTTCTACACCGCCACGGTGGGCAGCGTGTTCTTCGAAATGGTGGAACGCCGCGGCAATTACGACGGCTACGGCGCCCCCAACGCCCCCGTGCGGCACGCCGTCCAGTACGACTCGCTTCACGCCCACCACTAACCAGAAGCAACGAAAGAAACCACCCGAAAGGAGCCGGCCGTGCTGCTAGACGCAAATGCCGGGCACTACCAAGACGACGAGCTCGTACCGGCGGCCGAACCGCATGCCGGGCACGCGCCGTTGGACGCCGCAGCCGAAACCCAAGCGGATCTCAGCGCCGAGATCAAGGCCATCGGCGAAGCGTACGCCCAGGCGCTCAAGAACGGTGCCGCGCCGGAGACCCAGCCCCGCCTGGACTTTGCGCCGTACCGCAGCAGCATCCTGCGCCACCCCACCAAGAGCCTGCACCACGCGGACCCGGAGACTATCGAGCTGTACTCGCCGGCATTCGGGCACCAGGACGTGCATGCGTTGGAATCGGACCTCACCATCCAGCACAACGGTGAACCCCAGGGCGAGCGGATCATCGTTCAGGGCAAAGTGCTCGACGGCGACGGCCGCCCGGTTGCCGGCCAACTCGTAGAGATCTGGCAGGCCAACGCTGCCGGCCGTTACATCCACAAGCGTGACCAGCACCCCGCCCCCCTCGACCCGAACTTCACCGGCGTCGGACGCTGCATCACCGGACCGGACGGCACCTACCGATTCACCACCATCAAGCCCGGCGCCTACCCATGGAAGAACCACCTCAACGCCTGGCGCCCGGCGCACATCCACTTCTCCCTCTTCGGCACGGATTTCACGCAGCGCATCGTCACCCAGATGTACTTCCCGGGCGACCAGTTGTTCCCGCTGGACCCCATCTACCAATCGATCGTGGACCAGGACGCCCGCGACCGCCTCGTCGCCAAGTACGACCACGAGCTGACGAGCCCGAATGGGCCCTTGGCTACAACTGGGACATCGTCCTGAGCGGTTCGAAGCGGACCTGGACCGAAAACGAAGCCTTTGGCGACGCCGGGGACGAGGAGTAGAACATGAGCAAGCTGACACCTACACCAGGCCAGACCGTTGGCCCGTTCTACGGCTACGCGCTCCCCTTTAATAAGGACAACGAGCTCCTCGCCCCGGGCAGCGCCGGAAGCATCCGCCTGCAAGGCACCGTGTATGACGGCGCCGGAGAAGCCATCCCGGACGCCATCCTGGAGATCTGGCAGCCGGACTCCGAAGGCAAGGTAGTCCAGCGCACCGGCTCCCTGGTCCGCGACGGCTACACCTTCACCGGTTGGGGCCGCGCCGCGGTGGGCAACTCCGGTGTGTTCACGTTCACCACGGTCAACCCGGCCCACCGAAGCGGGCGCGGCTCCGTTCATTTCCGTCGCCGTTTTTGCGCGTGGCCTCATGAACCGCCTGTTCACCCGCATCTACTTGCCGGAAAACGAGGAAGCGCTCGCTGCCGACCCGCTGCTCAACTCCCTCGATCCCGAGCGCCGCAAGACCCTGATCGCGCGTCGCGACGCGGATGGCGGACTCACGTGGGATCTGCGCCTGCAGGGCCGGAACGAGACTGTTTTTCTCGACTTCGAAGGCGCCTCCCAGTGAGTGGCGACGGCGATTTCGGCTGCTCAGCCCGGTTTCGGCGTCGCCCGCCGTCGTGGCGCTGACAGGTGACCGTGCGGTGATCGCGGCCATCCTCGACGTCGAAGCCGCCTGGGCATCCGTGCTCGAAGAGGCGGGCTTCGCGCCGGCCGGTTCTGCCGCCGTCGTCACCGAGGCCACGGAATCCTGGGCCTACGACGCCGCTTCCATCGCCGAACGCGCACAAGGTGGCGCCAATCCGGTCATTCCGCTGCTGGCCGATCTCCGGGGCAGGGTCAAAGGGCTGGACGCTAGCGCGCTTGCCGCCGTGCACACCTCGTTGACCAGCCAGGACGTCCTGGATTCGGCCCTGATGCTGCTCGCGCACCGCGTGGTTTCCGCCCTTCTCGCCGAGGTAAAGGGTACGACGACGGCGCTCGCCGGCCTTGCGGAGCAGCATGCGGACACGCTGTGCGTGGGTAGGAGCCTGACGCAGCATGCGCTTCCGTTCACCTTCGGTCTCAAGGCGGCGCAATGGTTTCACGGAGTGGCCGCCGCGGCCCGTCGCCTCGAAGCCCTGGAGTTCCCTGTCCAGTTCGGCGGCGCCAGTGGGACCCTGGCTGCCGGTACCGTGCTCGCGGAGGGCTCGTCGTCGAGCCCCTTTATTCTGGCCGATGCCTTGGCCGGGAAACTGGGCCTCGCTCCCGTTCCGGCTCCATGGCACACGAACCGGCTGGCCGTCACGGGACTCGGCGACGCCTTGGCTTCCCTCACGGACTCCTTTGGCAAGATCGCCTCGGATCTGCTGTTCCTCAGCCGCCCCGAAGTTGCCGAGCTGGGTGAACCCCTTGCCGCGGGCCGCGGCGTCTCATCGGCCATGCCGCAAAAGCAGAATCCGGTGCTGTCCGTGCTGATCCGCAGCGCGGCGCTCCAGGCTCCTGGCTTGGCCGCGCAGCTGCACGTCGCAGCCACGAACTTCAACGACGAACGCCCGGACGGTGCCTGGCACAGCGAGTGGCCTGCCCTGCGGGGCTTGCTTCGGCTCACACTCGGCGCAGCCACCCAGCTGCGCGAGCTCGCCGAAGGCCTCCGCGTCTTCCCCGAGGCGATGCGCCGCAACCTGGAAATCTCCGGGCCGTTGCTCCTCAGCGAAGCCGTCGCATCCTCCGTTGCTCCGCTCCTCGGCGCGGACAGGGGCGATGCGAAGGCCAAGCTGCAGGCCGTCGTCGACGAGACCCTGCAGGCACCCGCAGCGGAGCAAGCCCGGATCTACACCAAGCTCCTCCGCGAGGCCGTCCCGGCCGGCAAGCTGTCCGACGAGGAACTGAAGGCACTTCTGGATCCTGCGAACTATGTCGGCGAGGCAGCCGAGATCAGCCGCCGCATCCTCGCCGCGTACCCCGAATTCGCACACACCAATCCGAAGGGAGCCGATCGTGGCTAAACCCATCGTCAAGGCGGTGTTGCTGTCCCCGCAGCGCACGCTGGGGAGAAGCCGCTCCTGGTGGTGGGCCCTCGCTCGGAACGTCCACCGTGCTCTGGACCGAGACGGCAGCCCTGCTCGGCAACGAGTTCGACGTCATCGGCTGGGACCTGCCCGGCCACGGCGTCTCGCCCGCGGCCTCCGAAACGTTCAGCGTCGCCGAACTCGCGGACGCGGTGATTGACCTGGTGGACTCGATCGCGCCCGGTGCCGTGTTCCACTACGCCGGCGATTCCCTGGGCGGTGCCACCGGACTGCAGCTCGGCATCAAGCACGGAGAACGGCTCAAGTCCCTGTCCGTGCAGTGCAGCGGAGCGAAGCTAGGCACTCCCGAAGGATGGCTGGAACGCGCCGAAACCGTTCGTGCGCAAGGAACCGCGGTGATGATCCAGGGTTCCGCGCAGCGTTGGTTCGCCCCCGGTTTCATGGATCGTCAGCCCGTGGTCAGCAGCCGACTCCTGCATGCCCTGCGGGACGCCGACCGCTTCAGCTACGCCTTCTGCTGTGAAGCCCTCGCCGGATTCGACGTCCGCGCGGAACTCGGCAGCATCACTGTCCCCACGCAGGCACTGGCGGGCGTCGAGGACACCGTTGCGCCGCCGTCGTTCGCTGAAGAAATTGCCGCGGGCATCAACACCAGATTCAACACAGGTGGCGGCACCGCTATCGCTATTGCGCTCGACGGCGTCGGGCACCTCGCGCCAGCGGAGGCGCCCGCCGTCGTCGCGGACCTCATGCGGACATTCATGAGGGAGGCCGGAAAATGAGCACTGATTCTTCGCAAGGCGCCGTTCAGCGCGACGCTAGCTCGCAGGAAATCTACGACGCCGGCATGGTGGTCCGCCGCGAAGTGCTCGGCGATGCGCACGTGGACCGCGCCAACGCCAAGAAGGACGAATTCACCGAAGACTTCCAGGACATGATCACCCGCATCGCCTGGGGAGGCATCTGGACCCGGCCCGGCCTGACGCGGCAGATGCGCTCCGCCGTCACCATCACCGCGATGGTGGCGCACGGGCACTGGGAAGAACTGGCCATGCACATCCGCGCGGCCATCACGAATGGGCTGAGTAGGGACGAGATCAAGGAAATCCTGCTGCAGACCGCCATCTACTGCGGAGTTCCCTCCGCCAACACCGCATTCAAGACCGCTCAAGGCGTCTTCGCGGAGCTCGACGCGACCCCGAAGCCCCCACGGCCCCTGAAGCCCCACCCACCCAACTAACTCGCATTAGATGTCGTTTTGAGCCCTCATAACGACATCTAATGCGAGTTGGTTGGGATCACAGAAACTTAGAGGAGACCCCATGAACCAGGCGTATGTGTACGACGCCGTGCGCACACCATTTGGAAAATTCGGCTCCGGCCTTGCCGGGGTGCGCCCGGACGACCTAGCTGCCCACGTGGTGCGCGAAGCCGTCAAGCGGGCCCTGCTTTGGATGTTGAGCGGATCGACGAGGTGGTGTTCGGGAACGCCAACGGCGCAGGCGAGGAGAACCGCAACGTCGCCCGCATGGCCACCCTGCTGGCCGGGCTCCCGACGTCGATCCCGGGCACTACGGTCAACCGCTTGTGCGGGTCATCCTTGGACGCCGCCATCATCGCCTCCCGCCAGATCAACGCCGGCGACGCCGAGCTGATGCTCGTGGGCGGGGCCGAGTCCATGTCGCGCGCACCCTGGGTGCTGCCCAAGACGTCCAAGCCGTACCCTGCCGGGGACATGACCCTGGCTTCGACCACGCTGGGCTGGCGCCTCGTGAATCCGGCGATGCCGAAGGAATGGACCATTTCCCTGGGCGAGGCCACGGAGCGGCTGCGCGAGAAGTACGGAGTCACCCGGGAACGCCAGGACGAGTTCGCCGCGGCCTCGCACAACCTCGCGGCCGCGGCGTGGGACGAGGGCTTCTACGACCAGCTGGTGACGCAGGTTCCGGGCACGGAGCTGGTCCGTGACGAAGGCATTAGGGCGGGTTCGACGGCGGAGAAGCTGGCCGGGCTCAAGACCGTGTTCCGTCCCGAGGCCGGCGGTCCGGAGGGTGGAACGGTCACGGCGGGCAACGCTTCTCCGCTGTCCGACGGCGCGTCCGCGGCGTGGATCGGCAGCGAAAGCGCCGCCGGGCTGCTCGGGCTGGAGCCGCTGGCCCGCATCGCCGGCCGCGGAGCACACGGAAACGATCCGCAGTTCTTCGGCTACGCCCCGGTTGAGGCCGCCAACAAGGCACTCGCGAAGGCGGGAATCGGCTGGGAGCAGGTGGGCGCCGTCGAACTTAACGAAGCTTTTGCCGCGCAGTCCCTGGCCTGCATCGATGCGTGGGGTATCGATCCGTCCATCGTGAACCGGCACGGCGGAGCGATTGCGATGGGCCACCCGCTGGGCGCCTCCGGTACCCGGATCCTGGGCACCTTGGCCCGCAGCCTGCAGGCTTCTGGTGAGCGATGGGGTGTCGCGGCCATCTGCATCGGGGTCGGGCAAGGACTGGCCGTGGTGCTGGAGAACGTCACCTCCGGCGTAGCCGGAAAAGGAGCCTAGAGGAAATGCTGAAATTCATTGACACCGTGGGCGAGGCTGTCGCCGGCATCAAGGATGGCTCAACCGTCATGATCGGGGGCTTCGGCAATGCGGGCCAGCCGTTCGAACTCATCGACGCGCTGCTCGATTCCGGCGCCACCGACCTCACCGTGGTGAACAACAACGCCGGCCAAGGCGACCAAGGCCTTGCACTGCTGATCAAGGAAGGGCGGGTCCGGAAGATGATCTGCTCCTTCCCGCGCCAGTCGGATTCCTGGCACTTCGACGCCAAGTACAAGGCCGGCGAAATCGAACTGGAACTCGTCCGCAAGGGAACCTCGCCGAGCGTATCCGGGCCGCGGGCGCGGGTATTGGCGGGTTCTTCACCCCCACCGGTTACGGCACCATGCTCGCGGAAGGCAAGCACACGCGCTTCCTCGACGGCAAATGGCAAGTGTTCGAGACGCCCATCCACGCCGACGTCGCACTCATCAAGGCCCTCAAGGCCGACGGCAAGGGCAACCTCGTCTACCGCAAGACCGCCCGGAACTTCGGCCCCATCATGGCCGCCGCGGCCAAACACACCATCGTCCAGGTGTCGGAGATCGTCCCGACCGGCGCCCTGGACCCGGAGAACGTGGTGACCCCGGGAATCTACGTCAACAGCATCGTGAAGGTGGCCTGACATGAGCATCCAAACGTCAACAACACCCTTGGGACGCGACGATCTCGCGCGGCTCGTGGCGCGGGACATCGCTCCCGGCTCGTTCGTGAACCTCGGCATCGGCCAGCCCACGCTCGTCTCCAATTACCTCACCGAAGAGCAGAACATCACCCTCCATACGGAGAACGGGATGCTCGGGATGGGCCCTGAGGCCAAGGGCGAGGAGATCGATGGCGACCTCATCAACGCCGGCAAGATCCCCGTCACCGAGCTCCCCGGCGCCTCGTATTTCCACCACGCCGATTCCTTCGCGATCATGCGCGGCGGGCATCTGGATATCTGCGTGCTCGGCGCGTTCCAGGTATCCGCCACGGGGGACCTCGCCAACTGGCACACTGGAGCACCGGACGCCATCCCGGCCGTCGGCGGGGCGATGGACCTGGCCACCGGCGCGAAGGACGTGTTCGTCATGATGACGCTCCTGACCCGCGAGGGCGTGTCCAAACTCGTGGAGCACTGCAGCTACCCGCTCACCGGCGTGGGCTGCGTGACGCGCGTGTACACGGACAAAGCAGTCTTCCTGATAGGGCCGACGGCGTGACCGTGCGTGAGACGTTTGGCTGCACCTTCGAAGAACTCCAAGCCCTGGTGCCGGTCCCGCTGAAGGCGGCGGGCGCCGTCGTCGGCGTCTAAAGGGCAGCGCGAGCTGGCAGCAGATGCCCTCTGGAAGCAATCCACGGGGCAAGTGCTGCCAGTTCGCGCTAATAAGATTGGTAACCATGACCGACGCAGCAGTAGCCGGAGCCCCGCAGGCGGGTGCTCCCAGGCCAGCGACCAGTACGTGCAATCGCTGGCACGCGGATTGTCCGTGATCCGCGCTTTCGACGCGGCCAACCCCGTCATGACGCTCAGTGAGGTGGCGGCACGCACTAACCTGACGCGTGCCACGGCGCGACGGTTCCTGCATACCCTGGTTGAGCTGGGCTATGTCCGCACGGATGGCAAGACCTTCGCCCTCACGGCGATGGTGTTGCAGCTTGGCTATTCGTACCTGTCGGCGTTGTCCCTGCCCCAGCTCGCACAGCCGCACCTTGAAGAACTTTCCCTCAAACTGGGGAGTCGACGTCGGCCGCGGTACTGGATGGCGCGGACATCTTCTACGTGGCCCGCGTGACCACGCGCCGGATCATGACGGTCGGGATCTCGGTGGGCACCCGCTTTCCCGCCTACGCCACGTCCATGGGTAGGGTGCTTCTGGCTGGCCTGACGCCGCAGAAACTGGACGAGTACCTGTCCTCGGTGGAGTTCAAAGCCCTGACGCCGCGGACCATCACGTCCCGCGAAGAGCTGGTGGCCGAGCTGGACCGCGTGCGCAGGCAGGATTGGTGCGTTTTGGACCAAGAGCTGGAGCTCGGACTTATGTCCGTGGCAGCGCCCGTTCGCAACGCTGCCGGCAAGGTGGTGGCCGCCGTCAACGTCTCGCTCCAGGCCCAAAACGTCGCCGCGCAGCGTGATCCGCGGGCCTATATCGAGTCGGTTCGCGACGAAATCGTACGCACTGCCGGGCTGATTTCGGCGGATATTGCCGCCAAGCACTAGCAGAGGCGCTCGGGCCGAATGTCTAGGGCCACAAGCTCGTCACGCCCGTGAGGCCTTGGACCTGGACGGGTGTGTTGCTGCTGGTCGCGGCGCCGTTGCCAAGTTGACCCTGCGCGTTGTCACCCCAGGCGCGGACCGTTCCATCACTGAGCACAGCGAATGCGTCGTACATGGTGCATGCCAGCGAGCTCACCCCGGTGAGGCCCTGGACCTGCACCGGGGCGGGGCTGTCAGTGGTGGTGCCGTTCCCCAGCTGGCCATACCAGTTGGCACCCCATGCGCGGACTGTTCCATCCTTGAGGACCGCGTACGCCGAGATTTCGCTTGCGGCGACGCTCGCGACTGCGGTGAGACCCGGAACTTGGACCGGCACGCTGCTGCTGGCGGTGCCATTGCCTAGCTCGCCATACGTGCCGGCCCCCAAGCCCGGACTGTCCCGTTCCCCAACACCGCGTAAGCCGTGCCGCCGTTGGCTGCGAGGGACACGGCTCCTGCCAAACCGGAGACTTGGACCGGGGTGTTGGCGTTCGCGTTGGTGCCGTTGCCCAGCTGGCCGTAGCCGTTGTAGCCCCAGGCCCGGACCGTCCCGTCAGCCAGGACTGCATACGCCGTGCCGTAACTGGCCGTGATGGAGGAGACGCCCGTGAGGCCGTGACTTGGACCGGGGTGTTGCTGTCGGCGTTGGTGCCGTTGCCCAGTTGCCCGGATTGGTTGCTGCCCCAGGCGCGCACCGTCCCGTCAGTCAGAACCGCGTAGGCGGAGCCCCGCTGGCTGTGATGGAGCCGGCCCTGGTGACCCCCTGGACCTGGACGGGGACGCTGCTGTTGCTGGTGGTTGCATTACCGAGCTGGCCGGAGGAATTGTCTCCCCATGCCCATACTGTTCCATCGCCCAGCAGGGCGTAGGCCGTGCCTCCGCTGGCGGTGATGGATACGACTCCGGAGAGTCCGCTGACTTGGACGGGCACGCTGCTATCGCTCGTAGTGCCGTTTCCGAGCTGGCCAAAACTGTTTCCGCCCCAGGCCCACGCTGTTCCGTTGACCAGCGCGGCGTACTTGGTGCTGGGACCTTGGGCTCCCATGGCGACCCGGACAGTCCCGTGACGCCAAGCGGCACGTTGCTGAACGAAGTTGTGCCGGTAACGCCGAGTTGGTGGTTGTAATTGTCACCCCATGCGCGGATGGTTCCATCTGCAAGCACGGCGAATGCGGTCCCTCGTGCCGCCGAGATCGATGCTGTTCCCGCTAGGCCGGTGAGACCCGTGACTTGGGTGGGAACATTGCTGTTAGCGGTAGAGCCGTTGCCGAGTTGTCCGGTCGGGTTGACGCCCCAGGCACGGACCGTCCCGTCACGCAGCACGGCATACGCCACCGGGTTGTTGGTGTCCCCTTTGCCAGCAGTGATGGACAAGGCCGTGGTGAGGCCGCTTAGCTGGATGGCAGTGGTGCTGTTGGTGGTGGTCCCGGTGCCGAGCTGCCCGGACTGGTTGAGGCCCCATGCCCGTGCTGTCCCGTCGCCAAGCACGGCGTATACGCTGCCTTTGCCGGCTGCCATGGACGTGACGTTGCTGATCCCCTGGACGCGGACCGGGGTGTAGCTCTCCGACGTCGTCCCGTTTCCGAGCTGGCCGCTCCCGTTCGCGCCCCAGGAACGCACGGTCCGGTCGGCCAGTAGCGCGTACGCGTTGTAGTTGCTGGCCACGGTGGAGGTGACGCCGCTGAGGCCTTGGACCTGAACCGGTCTGTTGCTGCTGTTGGCGGAGGTTCCGCTGCCAAGCTGCCCGCTCGAATTGTCGCCCCATGCCCGGACGGTCCCGTCGGACAACAGTGCGTAGGCGCTGAAGTCGCTGGCGGTGACGGCGGCGACCCCCGTGAGGCCGGTGACCTGGGCCGGCGCGCTGCTTCCGATTCCTGTGGTGCCGTTGCCGAGTTGACCCACGAAGTTGGAACCCCAAGCACGGACGGTTCCGTCATTGAGCAGGGCATATGCGCCGTAATAAGTGGCCGTGATCGCGGTGACGCCAGTGAGGCCTTGGATCTGGATGGGGTGCTGCTGAAGGTGATCCCGCTGCCGAGTTGTCCGGTGGAACTCTCGCCCCAAGCGCGTACGGTCCCGTCGCCGAGGAGTGCGTACGCTGTGCGACCGTTGATCGTGATCGATGTGACTCCGCTGAGCCCCTGGACTTGCACGGGAATGCTGCTGTCGTTGGTGGTTCCGTTGCCGAGCTGCCCGGACTGGTTGCTGCCCCAGGCGCGTACGGTCCCGTCGGCCAGCAGCGCGTAACTGGTGGAACCATCGCCGGCGATCGACTTGACTCCGGAGAGGCCGGTAACGGCGGCAGGGCTGGCGAGGTAAGGGTGGTCCCGTTGCCCAGCTGGCTGGATTGGTTGTTACCCCAGGTGACAGCTGAACCGCTTGACGCTCCGGGAAGGTAGTAGCCCGCGACGTCGGCGATCAGCTGCGTGGCGCCGTCGGAACGGTTGAAGAGGGTGATCTTGCCGTCGGCCCCACGGGGACGGTGACGGAGCTCGGAATAGTCTGGCCGCTCGCGAAGTTCACATTGGACGCATTCGGCCGGATGCTCCCCGAAGCGTAAGCGGTGATGAACCCGAACGATTGCGGGCCGGTGACGGTCAGGTTGAAAACCGCGGCCGCGACGTTGGCGGGAATCCCGCCGCGCCGCCCACGCGGAAGGACACCGTCCCGTCCGGACCTGCCGGCGCGCTGCTCCGTGTATCCAGGAGTCGTGCGGGATTCACGGGAACGAAAGCGCCCGGAGCGCTCGGGGTCCCTGAGAGGAAATAGCCGGCGACGTCGGCGATCAGCTGGGTGCTGCCGGAGGAACGGTTGAAGAGGGTGACTTTGCCGTCGACGCCGACTGGAACCGTTACGGAGTTCGGAACCGTTTGGTCTGTGGCGAAGTTGATGTTTGAAGAGTTCGGCCGCGTGGTTCCGGAGGCGTAGGCCGTGATGAACCCGAACGACGTCGGATTCGCCACGGTGAGGTTGAAACTCACCGCCGAGACCGAAGCCGGAATCCCGCCCACGCCTCCCACTTGGAAAGACACCGTTCCGTCAGGCCCGCAGGCGTGCTCCCGCGGGTGTCCAGCAGCCTGGCAGGGGCTATCGGGACGAAGGCGCCGGTACGGTCGGCGTTCCGGGAGGTAGTACCCGGACACGTCGGCAATCAGCTGGGTGCTGCCGGAGGAGCGGTTGAAAAGGGTGACTTTGCCGTCGACGCCGACCGGTACTGTCACGGAGTTCGGTACGGTCTGGCCGGCAGCGAAGTTCACGTTGGAGGAGTTCGGCCGTGCGGCACCGGAAGCGTAGGCCGTGATGAATCCGAACGATTGCGGGCCGGTGACGGTGAGATTGAAGACCACCGCCGCGGCCGCAGCGGGAATTCCGTTCATGCCGCCCACCTGGAAGGACACGGTCCCGTCGGGGCCACAGGCGTGCTGGTACGGGTGTCCAGGAGCCTGGCGGGTGAGATCGGAATGAAGGCTCCGGCCGCCGTCGGCCTCGCCGAAGTTCCCACGACGGCGACCGGCGCGCTCGTGGAACCGCCCGTGCCGGCAGCCCAGGCGCCGGGCGCCGCAAGCCGGACAAGATCAGCAGGACGCCCATTGCGCCAGCAACGCCAGTGCGCCACGGCTCAGCCACGCACGCAAAGACCCCATGAAATCTCCGAAGGACTGGGCTCCCGATGACGGGCAAGCCGGTATTGATCCTCGCGAAAATTACCACATGGGTAGATCCCGGCGTGGTTGCCACGGCGCGTTGTAGCGCGTGGGCTCGCGGCGCGGGCGAAGCTGCGCCCACCGCATCACCGCGTCAGCTTGGCGCCGTCCGGGTGTTCGTCGCCGATGTGCCCGGGAGCGTTGGCGGCCAGGACGCGCTCGACGAACGCGCTGTACTCCTCCATGTAGTGGCGCAGGATGGATGCCGTGCCTTCGTCCCTGACCGATCCGTCCTCGTTGTAGGCCGCCGGATTGAACTTGATGTAGGCCTCGGGAGCATTCAGCTGAGGTGCGTCGAGGAAGCTCAGGACGCTACGCATGGATGCCTGCATCACGGCCGTCCCGATGCTTCCGGGTGATGTGCCGATGATTCCTGTTGGCTTGCGCGCGAAGGAGTTGGTTCCCCACGGCCGCGATCCCCAGTCGATGGCGTTCTTCAAGGCGCCGGGGACGGAGCGGTTGTACTCGGGGGAAACGAACAGGATGCCGTCCGACGCCGCGATCGCGTCCTTGAGGGCCCGGCCGGCAGGCGGGTAGTCGGCGTCGTAGTCCGGGCTGTACAAGGGCAGGTCCTTGATGGGAATCTCGGTGAATTCGAGCTCTTCCGGCGCTACGCTGATGAGCGCCTTGGACAGGACCCGGTTGATGGAGCGGCTTGAAAGGCTGCCGACGAAGTATCCGATCTTGTACGTTGCCATGACTGTGTTCCTTCCCGACGGCGCGGCCGGAACCGGCTCATCGACGGTGCGGTAACTGGAGTCTCCCAGCCCACAGCGAGCTTATTAGAGCAGCCCGAAGATGGGAATGGCCGGACGCCGCCGCCACACCTACTCCCGCCCGGGCCTTCCGCGTCCTAGACTCAAGCCAACAACGGCGCGGGACAATGCTGTTCAGAAGGACGTTGGGGTTTCGGAAAGGGAGCGCGGGTGAAACTTGGCATAGCGCGGGAACGGCTCGATGGTGAACGTCGTGTGGCTGCGACGCCGGAGACGGTCACGCAGTTGGCCGGACTGGGACTGGACGTCGTCGTCGAAAGCGGAGCCGGAGGCGCTGCGGGCCACAGCGACGAGGACTACCGCCAAGCAGGCGCGCTCATCGTCCCCGACTTGGACCTGGCCCGACTGGACGTCTACGCTCACGTCCGCCCACTCGAACCAACGACGGCGGCCGCGCTGCGACGGGCGCCGTCACCGTTGGCCTGGCCTCGCCGTCGTCGGAACTTCCCACCGTCCGCGCGCTCGCCGAAGCGGGCGTGACATCCTTCGCGCTTGAGCTGGTGCCGCGCATTTCCCGGGCACAATCCATGGATGCGCTCACCTCCCAGGCCCTGGTGGCCGGGTACCGCTGCGTGCTCGAGGCGGCCATGCGGCTCCCGCGCTTCTTTCCGCTCTACATGACGGCCGCCGGAACCATTCCCCCGGCCCGTGTGCTGGTGCTGGGAGCGGGCGTGGCAGGCTTGCAGGCCATCGGCACCGCGAAAAGGCTGGGCGCACGCGTCTCCGCCAACGACATCCGGCCCGCCTCGGCGGACGAGGTCGCATCCATGGGCGGCACCTTCATCAAACTTGACGTGGAGACGGCCGAATCGTCCGGCGGCTACGCGCGCGAACTCAGCGCCGACCGCGGTGCCCTGCAGCGTGAGCTGCTCGCCCCGCACGTGGCCCAGGCGGATGTGCTCATCACGACGGCGGCGGTCCCCGGACGGCGGGCCCCTCTCCTCGTGAGCCGCGAAATGGTCCAGCACATGCGCCCGGGCTCGGTGGTCGTCGACCTCGCCGCAGAGTCCGGCGGCAACGTGGAGGGCTCGGTACCGGGCTGGATCTTCAAATCCCGACGGCGGACGGCCAGGGCACAGTCACCCTCGTGGGGATGAAGGATGCCGCGTCCGCCATGCCGGCGGACGCCTCGCGCCTCTACGCGAAGAACGTGGCGAACCTGCTGGCCCTGATGACGTGTGACGGCGCCGTCGTCCCCGACTTCGGCGATGAGGTGGTGGCGGGTGCGTGCCTGACGCACGACGGCGAGGTGCGGCACGGTCCGACGGCCGAGGCGCTTGCTGCGCTCTCCGCCGAGACGGCGGAATCCGTGAGCTCTGCCAATGAGGGGGTTTCCTGATGGACGGAATCGCCCTGCTCACCATCACCGTCCTGGCCGTCTTCGTGGGCTTCGAAGTGGTCTCCAAGGTCTCAAGCACACTGCACACTCCCTTGATGTCCGGCGCGAACGCCATCCACGGAATCATCCTGGTGGGCGCGATCATCGTCGCAGGGCAGGCCTCGGACCCATGGGTCCTCGCGGTGGCCTTGCTCGCCGTCGTACTCGCCACCGCCAACCTGGTAGGCGGATTCGTGGTGACCGACCGCATGCTGGAGATGTTCCGCGGCCGTAAACGCGTTGCGCCGCCCGGCGGGAAGCCGGAGCCCATAAAGGCTGCGTCCAAGGAGCACACGCGATGACCCTCATCGATCCGGTGTGGACTTCGCTCCTCTACCTCGCGGCCGCAGTCTGTTTCATCCTCGCGCTCAAGGGACTCAATTCGCCACGAACCGCCCGGCGAGGCAACCTGGTGGGCGCATTCGGTGCGGCACTCGCCGTCGCCACGGTCTTCCTCTCGGTCAAGATGGACAACGTTCCCTGGATCCTGGGCGCCATGGTGATCGGTTCGGGCGTTGCCGCGCCGGTCGCGCGCCAGGTCAAGATGACCCAGATGCCGCAGCTCGTCGCGCTTTTCAATGGCGTGGGCGGTGGTGCCGCAGCGCTCGTTGCACTCTTGGAACTAGCGCACACGGAGGACCACTGGGTGCGCGTGGCGATCGTCTTCACGCTGCTGGTGGGCGCGGTGTCCTTCGCGGGTTCCGCCATCACGTTCTCCAAACTCCAGGAGCTCATGACCACCCGCCCCGTGGTGTTCCCCGGTCTGCCGACCCTCATGGGGGCGGTGCTGCTAGCGGCGGTGGGTGCCGCCGTCGCCGTCGTTTTTAGCGGTTCCATCGCGCTCGCATTCCTGCTTTTGGTGCTCGGTCTGGCGGCGGGCGTACTGCTTGTGCTCCCTGTAGGCGGCGCGGACGTGCCGATCGTCATCTCGCTGCTGAATGCCTTCACCGGCCTGGCCGTGGCAGCCTCGGGCCTGGTGCTTGGCAATGTGCTTTTGGTGGTGGCCGGCACGTTGGTGGGTGCCTCTGGCACCATCCTTACCAGGGCCATGGCCGCGGCCATGGGCCGCAGTGTTGCCGGCATCCTCTTTGGCGCGTTCAAGGGAGGCTCGACGGCGGGGTCGACGGCGGTGAGCGACCGCCCCGTCCGCTCCTCCAGCCCCGAAGACGTGGCCGTGCTCCTTGGCTATGCGCAACGGGTCATTATTGTTCCCGGCTACGGGCTCGCCGTTGCACAAGGGCAGCACACGGCGGCCGAGCTGGCCCTTGCGTTGGAGGCGCGGGGCATCGACGTGGATTTCGCCATCCATCCGGTGGCCGGCCGCATGCCCGGGCACATGAACGTCCTGCTTGCCGAAGCCAATGTGCCCTATGAGTCCCTCAAGGAAATGGGCGAGATCAACTCGGAATTCCGGACAGCCGACGTCGCGCTGGTGGTCGGCGCGAACGACGTCGTCAATCCGGCCGCGAAAACCACCGCGGGTTCGCCGATCTACGGCATGCCCATCCTTGAAGTGGCCGACGCGCGACAAGTAGTTTTCCTGAAGCGCTCCATGCGGCCGGGATTCGCGGGAATCGAGAACGAACTCATGTACGAACCGCAGACCACACTGCTGTTCGGCGACGCGAAGGAATCCCTCACCAAAGTGTTGAGGGCGGTCAAGGCGCTCAAGCTTAGTTAATCAAACCTGGGGTGCCCGCCGGCCTTTCTGCTTCCCAGCCGGGTGAGCCCACTCAAGACGCGGAAGAATCCAAGGCCCTATCATCGGCCGAAGACCTAGGGTGGGAACGCTCCCGCCCTTGACGGTTGCCCGGGCTTCGAATGGACGGTGAGCGGAGTGGCTGGACTCTCGATTCAGGAGCAGGCGGTGACGCGGCGCGTCGGCGTCCGTTGGGCCGCCGTTGGAGCGTGCGCGGCAATGGTCCTGGCACTCCTCAGTGGCTTTGCTATGCCGGCTCATGCGGCTGCAAACACCGTCATCACGCTGACCTTCGATGACGGCAACGCCGACCAACTGACCGCCGCAGCCACGCTGAAGAACCTCGGACTCCACGGCACCTATTTCGTCCCCTCCGGATGGGTCGATCAGCCGAGCTATTTCACCTCGGCGAACCTGCAGCAACTTTTCGCCGACGGAAATGAGATTGCCGGGCACACGGTCACCCACCCCGACCTGGTCACCTTGACCTCGGATGAAGTGACGCGCCAGGTGTGCAACGGCAGGGTGGCCCTGGCAAACATGGGCTTCAAGGTCACCAGCTTCGCCTACCCCTTCGCCTCCTTGGACCCCGCCGTGCAGACCATCGTAAAGAATTGCGGGTTCAACAGTGCACGCGGGCTCGGGACCTTTACAGCAAGGACGATCCCGGGCTCCCGGCTGCCGAAACCATTCCGCCCGCCAACCCCTATGACACCGCGGCCCGGAGGAAGTGGACAGCACATGGACGCTGTCCAACCTTGAAAACTCCGTGACCAGGGCCCAGGCCGCCGGCGGTGGCTGGGTTCAATTGACGTTCCACCACATCGCCGTGGGACCGATCCCACCCTTACCATCAGCCCCAGCCTGTTCAACCAATTCGCTTCCTGGCTAGCGCAACAACAGGCAGCGGGCAGCATCGCCGTGAAGACGGTTGACCAGGTAATCGGTGGCGCGGTCCAGCCCCTCGTCTCCGGCCCGCCGGTGCCGCCCCGCCTCCCCAGGGGACCAACATGATCCAGAACCCGAGCCTCGAGACACTGACCAGCGGGATTCCGCTGTGCTGGGCTGCTGGTGGATACGGCACCAACACCCCCAGCTTTTCAGTGGTCTCGCCTGGCCACACGGGCAATAACGCAGAACGACTGACTATGAGCGGCTACGTCAGCGGTGACGCGAAACTCCTGCCAGCCCTGGATCTTGGCGGCTGCTCTCCCACGGGCACTCCGGGCCATATCTATCAGCTCAGCGCTTGGTATAAATCCAATGTCATCACCCAATTCGAGGTCTACTACCGCACCGGAACGGGGTACTGGACCTATTGGACGGCGAGCCCGTTGTTCAACGCGAGCAGTAATTGGACGCAAATCACGTGGACCACACCGGCGCTCCCGGCAGGTGCCTCGGGAATCAGCTACGGACTGAACATCCAATCCAACGGTTCGATCACCACGGACGACTATTCGATGATCGACATCACCCAGGCCGCGGCGACGGCGCCGGCTGCTCCCACGGGGGTGGCCGCGACGGCGGGTAACGCTTCGGCGGTGGTGTCCTGGACGGCGCCGGCCAACGGCGGCTCCCCCATCACTTCGTATGCGGTGACGCCTTCGTCCGGTGGCACGGCTTTGGCTCCGGTGACGGTTACCGGTAACCCGCCCTCAACGACGGCGACCGTCACCGGGCTGACCAACGGTACGGCTTACACCTTCACGGTCACGGCGAGCAACGCCGTCGGGATGTCACCCCGTCTGCGGCGTCGGCTCCCGTGACACCGACGGCCCCAACGGTTCCGGGACTCCCACCGGCGTGAGCGCGATGGCGGGAAACGCCTCGGCGGCCGTGTCGTGGACGGCGCCGGGCAACGGCGGCTCCCCGATCACCTCCTATGCGGTGACGCCTTCCACCGGTGGCACGGCCCTGGCTCCGGTGACGGTGACCGGGAATCCGCCCTCGACGACGGCGACCGTCACCGGACTCAGCAACGGCACGGCCTACACGTTCACGGTGACGGCGACGAACGCCGTCGGGACCTCCGCGCCGTCGGCGGCGTCGGCTCCGGTGACCCCGACGGCCCGGTTCCCGGGGTCACCAACGGCGGGTTCGAATCCGGGCTCACGTCCTGGACCACCGGCGGCGTCAGGGCACCCGTGGCCTCCACCACCGCGCACACCGGCACCGGCTCCGCGCTCCTGGGCCTGGCCTCCGGCACCGAACCGCTCGGCGACAGCACCCTGGCCAGACCCTCACCATGCCCGCCACCGGAACCACCACCCTGTCCTTCTGGTACCAGCCGCACACCGCGGACGACACCTGCACCGGCACCGCCTGCCGCTACGACTGGATGGAAGCACAAGTCCGCACAGCCACCGGCACCACCCTGGCGAGCCTGTTCAAGCTCAGCAGCAACTCCGGCACCTGGACCCAGCTCAGCACGAACCTCTCCGCCTACAACGGCCAGACCGTCGTGCTCTGGTTCAACGTCCACCTCGACGGCTCCAGCCCGGCGGATGACACCTGGATGTACCTGGACGACGTCACCCTCACCAACACCCAGACCACCCCACCGCACCGCAGCCCCACCGGGGTCACCGCGGCCGCGGGGAACGCCTCCGCCACCGTGACCTGGACCGCCCGGGCCAACGGCGGCTCGGCGATCACCTCCTACGCGGTCACCCCGCACGCCGGCACCACCACCCTGGCCCCGGTCACCGTCAGCGGAAATCCGCCCGCGACGACGGCGAACATCACCGGACTCACTAACGGCACGGCCTACACCTTCACCGTCACCGCCACGAACGCCATCGGCACCTCCCGGCGTCGGCGGCCTCGGCCGCAGTCACGCCGACCGCGGGGCCACCGCACCCGCAGCCCCACCGGGGTCACCGCGGCCGCGGGGAACGCCTCAGCCACCGTGACCTGGACCGCCCCGGCCAACGGCGGCTCGGCGATCACCTCCTACGCGGTCACCCCGCACGCCGGAACCACCACCCTGGCCCGGTCACCGTCAGCGGAAATCCGCCCGCGACGACGGCGAACATCACCGGACTCACCAACGGCACCGCCTACACCTTCACCGTCACCGCCACGAACGCCGTCGGCACCTCCCGGCCTCGGCGGCCTCGGCACCGGTCACCCCCTCCGGAACAACGACCTCGGCCATCACCAACGGCGGCTTCGAATCCGGGCTCACCTCCTGGACCACCGGCGGGGTCAGGCACCCGTGGCCTCCACCACCGCCCACACCGGCACCGGCTCCGCGCTCCTGGGCCTGGCCTCAGGAACCGAACCCCTCGGGGACAGCAGCCTGTCCCAGACCATCACCATCCCGCCACCGGAACCACCACCCTGTCCTTCTGGTACCAGCCCCACAGCCAGGAAGACCCCTGCACCGGCAACGCCTGCCCGTACGACTGGATGGAAGCACAAGTCCGCACCACCACCGGCACCACCCTGGGCAGCCTCTTCAAACTCTGCAACAACAACGGCACCTGGACCCAGCTCACCGCCGACCTCACCGCCTACAAAGGCCAAACCATCACCCTCTGGTACAACGTCCACCTCGACGGCTCCAGCCCCGCCGACGACACCTGGATGTACCTCGACGACATCACCCTCACCAACGGGTAGGGGGTTGATCGACCTCCTAGTGGCCGTTCAGGAGTTCTTTGTGGCTGCGAACATGCGTCGAAGGGTGAAAAAGCAACCCAAGGCGCCGAAGAGCAGCGCCATGAAGAAGTCGCCCATGTAACTCTTGACGAAATTCGGGTTGTTCGCCAGGTTGTAGTTCATCAGGTCCACGGCTCGGAGCTGGTGATCAAAGACAAGGGCTGGCTATTGATGTACTTGGCGGCGTCCAGCCAGACTCCAGCGACGAAAGACAAAATCGCAGTGGCAGCTGTGATGGCTGCTATCACCCACACGCCTTTTCTGCTCAGCCCGCCGGCTCCCATGACATAGAACCGGGCCGCCATCGCCGCAGCGGCAAAGGTGACGAGCGAGGACATCCAGCCAAAATTCCAGATGACGAGCCACAGAACGACGCCGATCGGGAGGGTCGGGAGGGCGAACAGGGTGCCCCGGCCGACGTTTTCGCTGCTTCGAATCGGGCGGGCGGGGGCCATGCCGGTGCCGGAGATTGGTTGGCTTCCGGATGCCAAGAGGGAATGTGGGGGCCCGGGGCATCCGGAGCGCTCATTCCGAACTCAGGCTTGGGACGCTGCGATGCGCCGTATTCGTTGCTGCCGGGCTGCGTGTTTTCCGGCAGGTTGGTGCTTTCGGTCATGTTTCCCCAATGTGGACCGCGGCGATCGTATGGGTCATCCTTGCGCGCGACAGAGGAAATTCGCCAGCAATTGCGGCGAATAAATGCGTCGGCGATTCGACGCCGTGGGGAGAGCCTGGGGCTCGTGGACTAGCCGGCTTCGAGGATCTTCTTGAGGTTCTCCAGGTCCTTGCGCATGGCGGTGCGCATCATTGGCGCCATGAGGATGCCCGCAAGCGCGGAGAACCCGGAGGGTTCACCTGTGTTGCGGAGGGTCATGCGGGTGGCGCCATTCTCATCGGACCAGGTGTAAGTGGTGCGCATCGGGAAAGGACCTTGGCTTGTGCGCATGGTGAGTTTCTCGCCGGGGACAAGCTCGGTGAATTCGTAGACATAGTCCAGATTTCGGCCCAGGAACCTTGCGGTGAAGGCAACCCGGGATCCGACCGCGAGGGGCTTCGGCGTCTGCCACTGTGCAGATCGTATGTTCACATACCAGACCGGCGCGTTGTCCGGGTTGGAAGCATAACTTGCCACGATCTCGCGGGGCCGCTGGATCAGTATTTCGGTCTGGACGTCCACCATGTCCCTAACTACTGCAGAACGCGCCTAGCGGGCGGTAACCCCCATTGAAGGAAGTCATGGCAGATGCTCAGATTCTTCGGGGCGCTGCTGGCCTCTTCACTCTGGGGTTCAATCTCCACGTAGTAGATCGCGCCTGCACCCGGGCGTGAAGGCGGTGGGTCGCATGACGTATCGGCCGGTAGTCGTGTCCGAAGGGGTCCCGCACTGCTATTCGTTCAAGGTGGTCCATCCGCGCGAGGAGGCCATCGACCTCCCTGAGCGTCGCGCAGTGGGTCTCTTCTCCCGCTACATCCAATACCCAGGGCGAACCGGTGGCGCCGCTGGCAAGTTCCAGGCTCAAGGTTTCAAATATTCCAGCCAGAAGGGCATCGAGCGTTGTGGGGTAGAGGCGGAGCAAACGATGCGCTTGCGGTTCGCGGCGGCGGTCGCTGATCCAGGTTTGGCGGAGCCACGTGAATTCGACCCGACCGAACGAGGACCCAAGAGTCAGCTTCCGGCCTTCCTCCAAGGTCAAGTGGAAGTTGTTCCCCGCCCGGTCGAGGATGCTGGCCGCTTCCTCAACGTACTCAAGGTCTTCCAGCATGGCGGTCTTGGACGGGTAGTACGTGAAATCGCCGAGCTCATCGACAACGACGTAGTCTTCCGGAGCCGCGCCGGCAAGCTCGGAAGCGTGTGCCGCTCCTTGGTTGAGGGGACTGCGTTTCATGGTGGATTCAGCTCCTACCGAGGTTGGCCCAAAGCCCGAATAGGCCGTGCGTCCTTTCTTCATCAGACCACCAAACCGAGCGGCCGTCGTCGGTCCTTAATGGTTTCCTTACGCGGACCGGAACAGATTTAGCGCCAAGGCTCCCGTTTGTAACAGTCGACCTCAGTGTGCCCAGAATTACGCAACAGCAGCATGTTGTTATTACAGTAAGGATTGCCTTGCCTATCTCGTTGCCGTTCCTCCCGACTCGTCGGGCTGCTGTGCACGAAGGGTAGGGCAACCCCCAGCCATTCCGGTCCCAGCCGGAACCCTTGAAAGGCCCCCATGAAATTCGGCATCAAACCCGCTACGGCCCTTGCCGCCGCCACGGCCACGCTGCTGGCACTTTCTGCGTGTAGCGGCGCACCAAGCGGTACTGCGAGCGGTGGTTCCACGGCCGGCGCGTCCGGTGACGGCATCGTCGTATACAACGCGCAGCATGAAAACCTCACCGGCGCATGGGTGGACGCCTTCACCAAGGAGACGGGAATCAAGGTTACGCTCCGTAATGGTGACGACCTTGAAATGAGCAACCAGCTCAGTGAGGAAGGCAAGAACTCTCCGGCGGACGTCTTCCTCACGGAAAACTCCCCGGCGATGGTCCGCATCGCGAGTGCCGGGTTGCTCGCCCCCGTCGATCAGGCAACCCTTAGCCAAGTCCCTACGCAGTACCGGCCTCCACCGGCGACTGGACGGGCATCGCGGCCGCTCCACCGTGTTGGCCTACAACAAGACCAAGCTCAGTGCAGACAAGCTTCCCAAGTCCTTGATGGACCTTGCGGACCCGTCATGGAAGGGACGCATCGGTGCGTCCACGGGTGGAGCCGATTTCCAGGCTATTGTCAGCGCGATGCTTGCGCTCAAGGGAGAAGACGCCACCCAGAAATGGCTGGAGGCGGCTAAAACCAACTTCAAGTCCTACAAGGACGACACCCCGGTGCTCGCGGCTGTGAACGCAGGCGAGGTCGACGCAGGAGTTTTGTACCATTACTACTCCTTCGTGGACCAGGCCCAGACCGGAGAAAACAGCAAGAATGTTGATCTCCACTACTTCAAGAACCAGGACCCGGGTGCGTTCGTCAGCGTCTCGGGCGGCGCTGTCCTGGCGTCCAGCAAGAAGCAGGCGCAAGCTCAGCAGTTCCTGAAGTTCATCACGGGCAAAGCGGGTCAGCAGGTCCTCCAGAACGGTGTCTCCTTTGAATACACCGTTGGCTCCGACGTACCGGCGAACTCCAAGCTTGTGCCCCTCAAGGACCTTCAGGCACCTTCGGTGGACCCCGCCAAGCTCAACAGCGAAAAGGTTACCGAGTTGATGACCAAGGTCGGGCTTCTCTAGGCCCCAGGGCCGCCTTGCTGCTGCGGACCGCCCCCTGTCCCGTCGAAGACAGGGGCTGCGGTCCGTCAGTGCCCAGCCGACCTTAAAGCCCCCGTTGCTATAAGGAATCTGGCCATTCATCCACGACCCCTGCCCGGAAAACAGGAATCTCACCAGGTCCGTCGTGTCCTCGGCCGTGCCGAGTCGACCCGCTGGAGTCGCGTCAATGCCCGAACGCCGCGTAGCGTCGTCCATCCACCCGGTGTCGATCGGGCCCGGGTTCACCACGTTCGCCCGCACGCCCCGGCCTGCCAGCTCGACGGCGGACGCTGTGACGATCCGGTCGAGGGCCCCCTTGCTCGCGCCATACGGCAGGTTGTGAACAGTGTGGTCGCTCGTCAAGGCGACAATCCGGCCGCTTCGAACCGGCGCCGGAACAACCCCACCTGGTGTTCTCCTTCATGGCCGCCGACGCTAATCGCCAACCACTCTGCCGTCCCAGTTTCAAGATCCCGCCCTGCAGAGGAACAAGAAATCCTCAAGATTCGGCCCCAGGGAACACCGAGACCCCGAAGATCCTTGCGCCCCCGAACCCCGCCACGTAGCTTTGAGGAAGCGGACGTATGCGTCCGGGGCATCGGGTTTGAAGCCGGTGGCCAGTCAGATTCAGAGAAGGAACATGGCCGTGGCAACAGGTATTGTCAAGTGGTTCAACGCCGAAAAGGGTTTCGGCTTCATTGCCCCGACGACGGTTCGGCGGACGTTTTTGCCCACTACTCAGCGATCGCCTCAAGCGGGTACAGATCACTGGACGAGAATCAGCGGGTCCAGTTCGACGTCGTCCAAGGCCCGAAAGGCCCCAGGCGGAGAACATCCAGCCTCTTTAAGAGGGCACCACTGACGAATCAGGCTAGTTCGGCAAGCAGCCGGCCCCACTTGGGTGCCAGTAAGGGCGCTCCGGCAAGCTTGAGGCAGTGCCATAGCGTCACCGCCACGGAATCAAGCACCGGCACTCCGGTGGTTTCCTCCACTTCCGCGGTGATGTTGGCGCCGTAAAGGTTCGTGCACAAATAAATGAGCGCGTCCGGGTTCGAGGCGGCAAGTTCCAAGGACCCGGGCAGCATCTCCGCGTCCGTGACCCGGGCGAAGGATTCGTTGTTGCTGAGGTCCAGGTGGCGGTGGTCAACCGTCCTGATTCCTTCGCGCCCATATGACTCAATGACGGCATGGTTCACGTCCCCTGTATAGGGCGTGAACATGCTGATCCTTTCCGTGCCGAACGCCTTGAAGGCCTCCAGGTAGGCCAACGTAGAGGTCGTGGCCGGGATCCCGGTGGCCTCCGTGATTTCCTGGACCAGCGCTTCGTCATGGGCGGAACCGAGCCAGGAGCCTGAGGTTCCGTTCCATGCGATGACGTCTACATCCGCCGTCGCGAGCAATGCGGCGGCCTCCCTCATGACGGCCGAATCGAATTGTTTGTCCGAGGAATCATCCAGTGCAATGCGTGTGACCGGAATGCGCGTGAAGTGGATGGTGACGTCCTCGCGGTCACCCAGGATCCGGTAGCTCTGCGGTTCAAGGCACGTGTTGGATGACGGCACGATCATGCCGATGCGGGTGGGGCGGTGTTCGGAAGGCATGGTTCTCCTAAGCAGAAACGGTGGCGGGAACGGACGGCGATTTTCGAACGGACAGGGCGTCGTGGTGGGCGGCGAAGCCGTTGCGGGCGACGAAACGGCCCACCGGTCCGGGATCGTGGAAACCGCCGTCGTCGACCACGACGCGTCCGGCGGAGACGACGACGGCGGGCCAGCCGTTCAGCGTCTTCCCTTCAAAAGGCGAGAAGTCAGTACCCATGTGGAGCGCGCCGCCGTCGACCTCGCGTTCTTCGGCGGGATCGAAGATGACCAGATCGGCGTCGAACCCTGCCGCGATGGTGCCCTTGCCGGGCACGGCGTTGATCCGCGCGGGACCGGCCGAGAAGACCTCGACGAAGTCCTCCACTGTGCTGTTGGGCGCCATTGCGGTGAATGTGACGGGCATTCGGGTTTCGACGCCGGGCAGCCCGTGCGGCATGAAGCGGACGTCGTCGGTGCGCTCCCGCTTTTGCGAGAGGTCGTAGCAGGAGTGGTCCGAGGAGACGGTGTGGATCGCTCCGTCCGCGAGCCGTTCCTTCAGCGCGGCGACGGTTTCAGCGCTGCGCATCGGCGGGCAGCAGGCATACCATTCGGGAATTTTGAGCCGTAGACGGTGTCATCCAGCGTCAGGTAGTGCGGACACGTCTCGGAGTAGGCCACCTGGCCGCGCCGCGGGCCTCGGTGACCAGATCCACCGCGCCGGGGGTCGACTGGTGCACGAAGTAGACCGGCGCACCGGTGTACTCGGCCATGGCGAGGGTCTCTTTGACAGAGATTTCCTCGGCGAGCTCGGGCCGTGTGGAATGCAGGTGATCGATGCCGATCCGGCCGTCCGCAGCGTGCTGTTCGGTGCAGTCGGCGATGATGGGATCGTGTTCGGCATGGATGTACGTGAGTCCGTCCAGGCGCACCATTTCGCGCATGACTTTCAGGATGGTGTCGCCGTCGGCCATGGTGGAGCCGCGGTTGGTGGTGTACATCTTCACCGAACGGACGCCCTCGGCGGCGAGTTGCTCCAGCTGCCAGGGCACGGTCTCGTCCCAACTGACCACGGAGCCGTGCAGCGCGACGTCGCAGCGGGATTCGGCGGCCAAGCGCTTCTTGTTCAGGACGGCGTCCAGCGGGGATTCCTGGGCGTCACGCGGAATACCAAAGTCGATGATGGTTGTGGTGCCGCCCCACAGGGCTGCGGTGGAGGTGGTGCGGTAGTCATCCAGGGTGCGGAAGCGGCCGGTCACTTGGGCCACGTGGCAATGGCCGTCCACACCGCCGGGATGACCAACTTGCCCGAAGCGTCGATGATACGCGCGGCCGCGGGACCGGTTCTGCGGCGTCGATGAGCTGGATGATGCGGCCGCCGTCGACCACGACGTGCGCGGCTTGCCGGCCGAAGCTGTTGACCACGGTGCCGTGGGCGATGACGAGATCGGGAATGGTCACGGTGGTTCCTACTTTCCTGCTGGAACGGCGGTGCCGGCAACGGAGGTGCCGGCGGCGGACTGGATGGCGGTCAGGGCGGCGTCGAGGTTTTCGGACAGTCCCCGGCGGTGCTTGACGGGCGGCGGCGCAAAAGCGCCTTGGCGGTGGAAGCCGGATTGCAGGGCCACAACCGCTTCGGTCATGCGGATCCCGGCGGAGATTCCGTCCACCACGGGCACGGGGATTTGTCCTTCAAGCTCGCGCGCGAGTCCGGCAAGCGGGCACCTGCCAGGATGACGACGTCGGCGCCGTCCTCCGCGACCGCTAGCCGGCTCAGTGCCAGGAGGGTTTCCTTGAAGTCCTGTTGCACAGTGCCGATGCCGTTGAGGCTCTGGTTGATGGAACGGATCGAGGCAAGACGGCTGCCAAGTCCGAAATGCTCCACGCAGTCCCGGTACCAGGCGGTGATGCGGTCCGAAATGGCGATGATGGAGAAGCGTTGGCCCTGCAGGGCCGCGGCGCAGAGGGCGGCCTCCGTGATCCCGATGACCGGCACGTCGGTCAGTTCCTTGAGCGCAGGCATCCCGGGGTCGCCGAATGCGGCCACCACGACGCCGTCTATGCGGTCCGCAGCCGGATCGCCGCCGCAGTGCTCGGCGATGATTTCGGCGACGGCTCCGGCTGCGATGAGGGATTCGAAGCGGGTCTCGATGTATTCGACGCCATGTCCGGCGGTCCTGACGATCAGCTCGGTGTCAGTCCCCGCCGAGCGGCGGGCTTCGGCGTCGATCAGCGCGGTGACATGCGCGCTGATGTTGGGATTGATGACTAGCAATTTCATGGTCGTTTGCCTTGCAACTTGAGTTCGGTGGCGGGCTCGTTCTGGGGGAACTGCTCGCGGTACTTTCCAATGTGCGACGCCGATTGGGCTGCGGCGCGCTCGGCATCGCCGCTGGCGATGGCGGCGTAGAGATCGCGGTGCTCCTGGATCAGTTCCGGCAGGTCGTCCACGTGGCGGAAGAGCCAGTGCATGCGGCCTTGGAGCGGTTCCAACGCGGTGCGGAGAAAATCGTTGTTGGCGATGGCCGTGATGGCATCGTGGAATTCGCTGTTGGCGCGGTGGGCCTCGAGGATTGAGCCTCTCGCAAGGAAGCGATCGGCCTCATCGAGGAGCCTGGCCAGGTGCTTGAGGTCCTTGTCCGTGGCGCGGGCCGCTGCCAGGCGGCAGGCGAGGACTTCGAGCGACTGGCGGACGTCGAAGAGGTCCTCGACGTCTTTGGGGCTCAACCCTGCCACTTCGGAACCGCGGGAGGCCCGGTCCTGGATGAGGCCTTCCTGCCGCAGCATGCGGAGGGCTTCGCGGATGGGGAGTCGCGAGACGTTGAATTCGGCGGCGAGGTCCCGCTCCACCAGCCGGGTGCCGGGCGCGTAATGACCCTCGAAGATTCGCGAACGGATGGCGTCCCGCACGGATTCCCGGAGGGGACGGTCCGTGGTGGGGGTTTCTTCGGCAATCAGCATTCTTGCTCCATTCGTGTTCTCTTGGGTCAATGCGCCCGGCAACCCGGAGGCGTCCGGCCGTGCGGCGGTTCAGGACCGCACGGCCGGCCCGGTCAGGCGAGTTAGACCGGAAGCCGCTTGTTGTAGTTCAGGGTCAGGACGGAGACGCCCATGATCACGGCGGATCCTACAAAGTACAGCAGCGCCCAGGTGTAGGAGCCCGTGGCCCCGACAATCAGGCCTACCACAATCGGGGTGACGAACCCTGCGATGTTGCCGCTGAAGTTCATGGCGCCGCCGAGGACGCCAGCGTTGGTGCGGCCGCCCAGGATTGACGGGATGCTCCAGAACAGGCCCACCCAGCGGAGGAAGAACAGGACCACTGAGAGGAGCACGACGGCGGTGATCGGGTCTGCGACGACCGTCACGCCAACCAGGCCGCCGACTACCACGACGCTGGACATGCCCAGCAGGGTACGCATGACCAGGTTGGCCGAGGCGCCGGCTGCGCGCCACTTGTCGGCGATAGCGCCGCCGAGGATCTCGCCGACGAAGCCTGCGCCGAAGATCACGAACGTGGACCAGCCGATGGTGTTCAAGTTGAAGTGCTTGGCCTGGGCGAGGTAGAGCGGGCCCCACGTCAGGAGGCCGTAGAACACGCCGTTGAATCCCAGCCAGCCAAAGCACATGGCCCAGAAAGAGCGGAACTTCAGGTAGGGGAGGAGTGCGCGCTTGCCCTTCACGCCGTCTTTCGTGGCCTCGGCGTCCTCTTCGGCATGGGAGGACTCGATGTATTCGGCCTCGGCGTCGTTGACAGCTTTGTGGTTGCGGGGATTGTCCCGGACGTACCACCACACTGCCAGGCCCATGAGGACGGTGGCGGCACCGGCGATGATGAACGAGTAGCGCCAGCTGCCTGTTGAGGCGATGAGCCAGGTGATGAGGATACCGCCCAGGCCGGCTCCGAGCGGGGCGCCTGCGTCAAGGATCGTGGCGCCGCGGCCACGCTCCTTCTTGTGCATCCAGATGGCGTTGAGCTTGCCGCCGGCCGGCATGACGCCTGCTTCGGCGACGCCGATACCCAAGCGGGCGATGAACATGCTGAGGAAGCCGCCGGCCAGGCCGGATGCTGCCGTTGCGGCACCCCAGCCGATGCACGACGCCGTGACGACTTTACGGGGGCCGAACTTGTCGATGAGCAAGCCGACGGGGATCTGCATGAGCGCATAGGTCCAGAAGAATGCCGAAAGCAGGAGCCCGACGAGTTCGGGTGCGAGGTTGAATTCCTTTTGGATGATGGGCAATGCCACGGAAATGGAGCCGCGGTCGATGTAGTTGACGGCGACCAGGATCAGCAGCAGGACGAAGAGCCTCCAACGGACACTCGTGCGTCGCTGCACGCCGTCCTTGCCGGCTTTTTCTTCTGCTATTCCTTCGACGGCATGTGCTTCTGTTTCGGTGTTTGGGAGAGACACAGTTTCTCCTTCAGGGGAGTTTGAGGAGCGGGGAAAGTCTTGAATTGGTGAGCTGGGCGCGGGTTGCCGCGGCAGCTGGACTCGCGCCGGCGGCAGCAGTAGCGGCCCGGTCCTCTTTCTGGGAGGAGGGACGCTGCCGGTTCGTTGGGTCCGGTTTGGGATCCCGCTTTGGGATCCCAAAATCAAAAGTAGATGTGACCCGCGGCACTGTCAAGGCTTTTGGTATACAAAGCGACGAAACAGAATGTGACCGGGAGGTGAGGTTTGGCGGAATATGGGTTCACTCACCCGAGCGGTGCGGGAAATGGGATACCGACACGATTCCTGGGCTTGCCCGGGTGGGGCATGGGATGCCGGCGTGTTCGCGTGTTCCTGCCTGCCGACGCGCTCCCGACCCCACGACACGCTGTCTACCTCACGACACGCAACTGGTTATGCGACGAGGAGAAAGTCTGGCGACGCCCGAATACCGGTGTCGATAGGGATTTTCCGGGTCACGAGGCGTTTAGGGTGTCACGAGGCGTTTGGGGCGTCGCGAGGCGGGCAGGGTCGGGGAGGGCTTAGCTCGGGTTGAGGTCGGCGAGGAGGGTGGCTTGTTATTGAAACGCGGGTGCGCAGATGGGATACCGGAGGCGTGGAGGGGTTCACTCGCACCCGTTGCGCCTTCCTCGAGGTAGGCGTCGGACCTACGATGATCCCGACGGTCGGAGGATCCCCGTCCGGTTCAGGGCACTTGCTCGATTCGCCTTTCGGGGTCTGCCGGCCGGCGGAGGTCGACAAGGGGACGATGCCATATCGGCTGGGGTGGTGTTTCACGTGGGGATAATCACTGCCAACCGCATCCGAATTTGTGTGTCACGTTGCTGTCACAAACTATTTGGCCCTGTCACAAGGTTTGTGTGAGGATTTTCAGGCGTCGCATACAAGCGCAAATGCACGACTCACTTCTGGATAATTGGGATCCTCTCGTGAAAATAGCGCGTATACCTTCGGCGGAAACGGCCGACGCTGGCTCCGCGTGTTTGCACCATGCCGACTCGGAACGGGTCAGCAATTGACTTTTCAAGCAAATAGGCCAGAGTCATCCCGACACAGGGCCGGCATTCTGGCGTCCGTAGCGAGCCTCTCGCTCCTTCAAATCGGTAACGCCGTCGCGGTCGGGTTGATTAGCTCGATGGGCGCCGCGAGTGCGACGGTTTTGCGAATCGGGATTGCCGCGATCCTGACTCTTCCAGTGATTTTCATGATGAAATCATCGAGTCGAGCGCCGGTCCGATTCATCCTCACGTACGGGTTGGTGCTGGGGCTGATGCAGGTCACCTTCTACCGGGCGATATCCACCATTGATCTATCCCTGGCCATCTCCATAGAGTTCACACTGCCTCTCGTTATCGGATGCATCCGGTCCCGCAACACCACGGCCCGGGTTGCTGCGGGGCTGGCGGTTGCCGGGCTCTTCATGATTCCGACCTATGGCGCGACGACTGCACTCGAAGGTCTGTTCTTTGCTGCGGCAACGGGACTGCTACTGACCGCATACATCCATGTCGGGACTTCCATTCCGCAGGCCAACCACCCGATGCTCACTCTTAGTAAGGGGCTATGGGTTGCCCTCCCCATTGCGCTGGCTGCCTTCATGGTGAACGCTCCGCCCGCTGTTCTATTCACTCCTGAATTGGCGCTCCATGCGCTCGTTGTTTCCATATTGACCTTGCTGGCTCCGTTTGCGCTGGAGCTATTTGCAATGAAACGCCTTCGAGCTTTGGTATTCGCGCTCGTCGCTGCCCTTGACCCTGCGTTGGCTTCCACCGTAGGTGCCGTGGTTCTACATCAAAGCCTGGACTTTCGGCAGATGGCAGGTATCGCGATTCTCACGGTCTGCGCCGGCGTTGCCGTTTTTGCTGAATCATCAACTTCACAAAAGAAGGTCAGTGTGCAATGAAGACAGCACCCGCCATGGATATTGATCGACTTCTGGACGGCTTGGATTTGTCGGTTGAGGTTACCGGCGACACGCAAGCCCTGATCGAATGCGGATATTTCGATGCACCAACCGGGATCGATGATTTTTCGCGGAGTTCGATGATGGCAGGGCTCAGCCTTGGCACAGTCTTGGACGGCGCCAACACCGCGAACCTCACGGAATCGAAAAGGCCCGCCGCAGCATCTCTAGAGTGCTGAATTGCCGCCCGGGTGAGCTCTTCTTCACCTCCGGGGCGACGGAGTCCAACAACTGGGCAATCGCAACTGCAGCTGGGTCCAGCAGCAACCACATCATTACCTCTGTCATCGAGCACAAATCCGTCCTGGATGCCTGCCTCGCCTTTCAAAAGCGGGCGGTGAAGTCACCTTTCTGCCCGTGGACGCACAAGGGATCGTCTCACCCAATGACATTGCCGACGCGATCAGGCCCAACACCAGCCTCGTGTCGATAATGCTGGCTAATAACGAGATCGGCACCATACAACCGGTCACGGACATCGCCGCCATCACTCGTGAGGCAGGGGTTCGGTTTCACTGCGACGCCACGCAAGCCATCGGCTATCTCGCTCCGGACTTCAAATCCCTGGGCCCAAACCTGATCAGCTTCTCAGGGCACAAAATTTACGGGCCCAAAGGCATCGGAGCCCTCTACATCGACAAGGAAACCCAGACGCTGCATGGGGGGGTTCGAAAACATGTTGTTCGGCGGCGGCCAAGAGGGAGGGCGCCGGCCTGGGACGCAAAACATCACCGGCATCGTCGGATTCGCGGAAGCAATAAAAATTTCCAACGAGATCTCCGCCAGCGAAAAGCAAAGAGTTCTCGACCTGAGAAGCAGATTCTGGAACCAGTTGTCCAAGCGCATCCAAACGGTCACCGCCAACTCGCCGCTCGATGACGCTCTTCCGAATTGCCTGAATTTCAGGATTCCGGACATCGATTCGGTGGACCTGCGATCAGCCCTACCGAAAATAGCCATGTCGACTGGGTCCGCCTGCAACAGCAGCGACCAGAATCCCTCACATGTTCTCATGGCCATTGGCCTTGACGGCGCCATGGCCAGGTCCAGTATTCGCGTAGGATTCGGGCGCTTCACTACCACGGAGGAAATCGACGAGGCAGCAGGCATGATTGCGAAGGCTGTTCAGCGGCTCCAAAGTTCGTAGGCGGGAGCGTGCTCAAGGCCGACACCGTCAAGATCTAGGAAGACGAGGCCGCGGACCGGGAACCTACCTCAGAGATCTGACAGTGGATATTAGCAGGCCGCACGCTAGGTCTGCCGGGTATTGCATGGGATACCGGGCAATTCCTAGGTCTGCCGGGTATTGCATGGGATACCGGGCAACCCGGCGCTGGGGCGTTGCTATGGCGACACGCAAATGGCCTGCCGACGCGCTTCCTACCTCGCGATGCGCAGCTGGCTACGCGACGCGGAAAATACCCTGCGACGCTGGAATACCGGTATCGCAGGGTATTTTCCGCCTCGCAGGGCAGCCGGGATCGGGGAGGGCTTAGCTCGGGTTGAGGTCGGCGAGAGCCGTCAGCGCCCGCTCGGGATGTTCCGCGATGCGGTTCAGGACGTACAACCACCATTCGCCACCGAAGATGACGTATTCACGGGTCCTGTACCCGGCCCTGTGGAGCCGATCGAGAAGTTCGGTCCCGAGTCCGAGGAGCATCTCGAATTCGATCGCGTCTGTCTTCAGTGCCTCGCCGTGCCTGGAGATGAGCGTGTTGACGAGCTCGTCGTCGTGGGTTGCGAGGGACAGGGAGTGGCCCGAGCGGATGAGCTGGCTCGCGAGGTCGAGGTAGGCAGCCGTCAGTTCGGCGCTGTTGCGAGGGTAGGCGACGGACTCGGGCTCGAGGAACGCGCCTTTGACCAAGCGAACGGTACCCGGGTGGCGAAGGACCCGCTCGAGGTCTCCGGGGGTGCGGTGCAGGCGGGCTTGGAGCGTGATGCCGACGCGGGGAATCTCGGCTGCGAGCTCGTCGTACAGGTCGAGGACCAAATCGGTCCGGTCGGAGCCTTCGGCCGAGATCATCAGTCCCGTTCCGTACGGTTCAGTTATCGCGGCAAGCTGGCGTACATGGTTGAGGGCCAGATCGCGGTCCACGAGTGCGCCGAGATGGGAGAGGTCGAAAGAGATGGTGCCCGGCAGGCCGGACTTCCCGAGGGCAGCGCCCAGCTCAAGGAAGACCCCGGCTTCCGAGCGTGCGAGCTCGGCGTTGCGCACGCTCTCGCCGGCATACTCGATGCTGGCGGCATGCCCGCGCGCCACCGCCGCTGCGGCTACCTCGATGGCATCGGCGGTGGTGTCCCCGGCTGAGTATCGCCTTGCCACGCGCGAAGCCATTGTTGCCAAGGCTGGCGTGGACATGACGCGTTGCTTCAGGTCTTCATCCAAAGCCCACGCCCGGAGGGTATCGGCAGCACGCTCGAGATCAATCTTGGTAGTCACCCGACAAACTGTACCGGCGGAGTTTGTGGACGCCGGCGTCGGGTTCATGATGTGAAATCCGGATCGGCCCTCCGCCCTCGCTACTCCTCCGGGAAACACCACACGGAGATGCGTGCGCCGTCCGGATCCGCGGTGACGCGGAGCCGCAGTTCCCGGCCCATCAGGGCTTCATGCGCGTCCTCGCTTGCCAGCTGGTCGGCGAGTTTGCTGATGGCAACGGCCATCGCCCGGCCCCAGTGCTGAGGCTCCCGGCTCGTGGCCACCGCCTCGGCGCTGGGCTGGCCGGGAACGGACACCCCTGCGGAATCCATCTCCCTCATGTCCATGGCGCTCATCCCGCCACCACCTTCCAGTTGTCGGCCGGCCTAGTCCCGGTCTTTGGCGTCGGCGCTCCGGGTGTGCGCCAGGATTTCCGCCAGCTCGGCAAGCCGATGTGCGCGTGCCGATTCCGCCGGCGTGAACGGTTCGTCCGGTCGGGAGAACAGGAGCGGCCCGTGCCATGCGGTCGGAATCTTGAGGAGGGTTGTGGAGGGCCCGACGGCGGCGCCTGCCTCGGCGGCCGGCCTTCGGGTTCAGGGGTGACGATTTTCGCCGACAGCAGTTCTGCTACCGCCAGCGGTAATTCGTCCGGGTTGTCGGCGATCCGGGCAGCCAGGCTCAGGGCCTTTGTCTGGCCGTCCGCCATGGCGAGTGCAGTGGTAGGCCACACGTGCGAATCCCGGCCACCGCCGTCGTCGAGCGCTGTCAGTAGCTCATGCTCGCCGAGGTGGCCCGGGGCAGACACCACGAATTCGTCCATGACGGCTCCATCCATGGGGTGGACATGGATGCTGAGGATGTTGATGTTCGTCCGGGCGAGCGAGTGGGTCATGCGTTGGAGGGAGCCTGGCTGGTCGCGGAGCACAGTCCTCGCCCGCCAAAGCGCCGGGGCCGAATGGAGCTTCCTGCGGTGGCGGAGGGCAGGTGCGTGGATCCAGCGCCGCAGGATCCTGGCCGCGGAGGGCTCGGCAACCCAAATCACCAGGACCGTTGCGGTCACGGTCAGGAGGAGCACCTTGGCCAGGTAAGGGAGTTGCGTTTCAACCACAATGGCGTGGACAAGAAGTTCGATGGGAAGCATCACCGCGATTTGGGCCACGGTGACCCTTGCCTTCGGAGCCTCGGGCATCTGCCCGCACACTTCGCAGGAGAGCTCAGCGGTAACGGAAGACCTCTTCTTCGGCTTCATGGCACTATCGTGCCCGAACCCTGTTTCAGGCGGATTGCGCCTGCGTCACGATCTGGGGCGGTATTCATGGGGCCAGTTCGGCGCCGACCGGACGCGCCGAACTGGCCGTGATTCACGAAACCTAGCGGGCGTTCTCGTTGCTCTTGTTGGCAGCGGCGAGCTCGGTCAGGAGGTCGCGGATTTCAACAAGCAGGGCGGTATCAGCCGGCAGTGGCTCGTCCTCGGGCTCTTCGATGGAGGCGCGGCGCTTGGTCAGTTCGTTGATCTTGTTCATGGGCGCAACGAAAATGAAGTACACCACGGCGGCCGTGATCAGGAAAGTTACGAACGCGGTGATGACGGCGCCGAAGTTGACGAAGGTCTTCGCGTTGTCGGGCCAAATCGCGAAGCCGAGCCCCTGGGCGTTGACTCCGCCGGCGGCGGCGATGACCGGGTTGATGATATTGGTGGTGAACGCTGCGACCAGGGCTGTGAACGCGGTGCCGATGACGACGGCGATGGACAACTCGATGATGTTGCCGCGAAGAACGAAGTCCTTGAAACCTTTGAGCATGGATTGACCTCCGGTGAATGGGTTCAGGTGATGTGGCCGGAATAGCCCCGGCCCGGCTGGTAACAACCGACATGAGACTATCAATCGAAGACGTGCCGCCGTCTTACTTCGCTTCACGACCCACCATTCAACGGAAGGCAGTCCGGCTGCCTGGAGCCTCCCGGCGTAAGCTCGTAGCGGATGCCAGTGCCGCCGTCGTGGGCCACGCCGCCAGGGTTCCCTGGCCGAGCTTGCGAGGCGAGGGTGGCGGTGGGGATTAGTTGAGCAGTTCGGCGCTCAAGAGAAGCAAAGAGGCAGGCAAGCCATTGAACGCCCTGGCAGAGATGTTCAGGATCGGTCCCGGCAACAAGGACCATCACCCGGCTGTGCGCTGCGCGGTGGGCGTCTTCCTGCCGTTGATCACCCTCGTGTTGTTCGGACGGCTGGACCTTGTGGTCTTCGCCAGCTTTGCGGCGTTCACGAATATCTACGGCCGTAACGAGCCCACAGCCACCGTTTTCGAAGCCAGCTCCGTGCCGGTTCGTTGCTCCTCGGCATCATCCTGCTTGCCACCCTGACCGCCCGGGTTGGCCAGGGCTCGGACGCGTACCTGTGGATCCTCACGCTAGGCACCACATTGGTTGCCGCATTTTGCTCCGTGGTGACCGCGCTGTGGAGGCTTCGCCCGGCAGGTTCGCTCTTCCATATTTTCGCTTTCGCGGCGATCGCCTCCGTTCCCCAGCAGCCCCGCTCTGGGAAGGGATGTTGGCGGCGGTTTTGACTGCCGTGTTGGCGTTGCTGATCGGAATGTCGGCGCGGGTAGTCCCGAGCCACCGGACACCATGGAAGCGACCGGCTGCGGACCGGTTGCTGCCCCAGGAAATCCGGGCAGCTTGGCTGGAAGGCCTGGGCTACTTCGTGGCTGCCGGGCTAGCCGGAACGCTTGCTACTTTGGTTGGGCAGTGGCTCGGATTCGGACACGGCTATTGGGCCATGGTGGCGGCAGTAGTTCCCCTGGTTGGGCGCAGTACCCGGCATCGGGTGCAACGGGAATCCAGAGGATCGTGGGGACATTGCTCGGTTTGCTGGTGTTGGCCGGAATCCTCTGGCTCGGCCCGGCGCCATGGCAGATGGTGTTGGTGATTGCCGCATGCCAGTTCGGAGCAGAGCTCTTCATTACGCGCCAATATCTCGTGGCGCAGATATTCGTCACACCGCTCGCGCTCATTTCCACTTTGCTGGTTGCCAACGTTCCGCCCGCGCTCCTGCTGCGGGACCGCATTGTGGAGACCGTGATCGGGGCCGCCGTCGGCGTCGCGGTGGTATTGGCGCCTGCGGCATGGTCCCGGGTCAGGGAACTCACTTCCGGCTAGGCGTTTCCCAATTGGCGACCGTGTGGGACCTTATGTAAAGGGACTTATTGTTTCCACATGCCCCAATCAGCATATTCACCGGGAGAACGCGCCATGCTTCCTGCAGATAACACTTTGACCACCATCGACCGAATCCAGAACCTGATCCTGGAGAGTGCCGACTTCGAGGAATTCCTCAACGAGCTGGCGCGGTTTTCTGCCCACCAGATGGCGGGCGACGGCGATGACGCGCTCTGTGGGATCACGCTGCTGCGCGAGCGGAAGGCACTCACGATTGGTTGGAGCAGTGATGCGGCCCGCGAAGTGGACGAGATCCAGTATTCCTTGGCCCAGGGGCCATGTTTGACGGCTGCCGAAGAGGAAAGGGAAGTCCACGTCCCGGATCTTCTTGAAGAGAACCGCTGGGGACCCGACTATGCGAGTGCCGTTGCGTCGCACGGACTGAGGTCGGTGTTGTCGTTGCCCTTCAATCTGGAGGGAGAGGCCAAAGCAGCGCTCAACCTGTACTCCGAGGCCCCGTACAAGTTCGACGAACGGGCTGCTGATCGGGCCCGCGGATATACCCGTGAGGTGTCGCAGGCCTTGCGTCTCGCTATCAGGTTCGCCCTCCATGCAGACAGCGCAAAGAATCTCCGGGCGGCCATGGAGTCCCGCACAGTGATCGATATCGCCGTTGGAATTGTCATGGCACAAAGCCGCTGCAGCCAGGAGGACGCTGTCCGGATCCTCACGGAGGCCTCGAGCAATCGCAACGTGAAATTGCGCGATATCGCCACGTCCTTGGTGGACTCCGTTGACGCAGCGGGCACCCTGACCCACTTCGAAGAGCCCGCCCAGGAGCCGGGCCGCAGCCGGCCGGGTGAGGCGGGCCCGCTCGTCGGTCGACTCGCGGGGTGTACAACGAGGGTTCCGGAGGATAGGCTTCTTGAGGTTGAGCCGTCGGCCATAGACGCCTCTTTTGGAGTACCTATGGACCGTAGATTGCACGCCCTTGTAAAGTTTGATGTTTCCACCGACGCTGTCGAGATCGACGTGCGGGGGAGCCTGAATCAGGACTCCCGCTCCGCGCTGGTTCACATTGTTCGCCGGATTCGCCGAATGGGCATCACCTCCCACATCAGAGTCGGCTTTTCGCACGCCGCGATTGTCGAATCGCAGGCACTAGCGGGACTCCGCAACGACCTCAATGCGATCGACGGCGGAGCCACCGAAGTTGGCCTGCCCACCGGATCCGGCGTTTCCCTGGAATTCACGGACAAGCCTGCCAGTCCCGGTTTCGGGGCCGCGGCGGGAACGAAATCGATTGAAATCACCGGCGAATTCGCAGCCTCAATCGACGCGGCGGGACTCCAACCGCTGGACAAATGCTCCGATGAAGAACTTCTTGCTGCCAGCGATTTCGCGTTTGGCCTGCTGGACCAGCCCGGTACATCCGCCTCGCCGGTAGTGCTGGCGCACTACGACGCGATCGGCTTGGAGATTTCGCGCCGGGAAACCAAGCATGCCCCTGCGGATCCTGCTGAACCGCAGTAAACTTGAGCCCACCATTGAATGGAATCCGTGGGAAATGGGGAAAACGCAGTGGCCAACTCGGCATCCGGTGATTCCGTCGTGGACCGCATCGTCCGGATCATCGAGGCATTCCCCGAAGGATCCACGTCACTCCGTCTTTCCGAACTCGCGGAGACTGCCGGCTTGCCGCTCACGAGTGCCCATCGCCTGGTCCGGCAGCTCGCCGACCACGGTCTCCTGGATCTGGCTGCCGGCGGAGATGTCCGCCTGGGCCTGCGGTTATGGGAACTCGTCAACCGGAATTCACCCACCTTGGCCCTCCGGCAAGCGGCCCTGCCGTTCATGGAGGATATCCAGCAGGTCCTGAACCAGAACGTGAACCTTGCCGTGCTCGATGGTTGGGAGGCGTTGTTCGTGGAGCGGCTGTCCCGCCGGGGATCCGTGGCCAACCGTGCCCGCGTTGCCGGCCGGATGCCCGTTCACATTTCTTCGGCCGGGCTGGCGTTAATGGCCAGCCAGCCGCGGGAAAAGCAGGCCGAGTACCTCAAACAGTTCAGCGACCCAGCCGAAAAGATGACGGCCGACGTCGTCCGTCACCTTTTGGCTGAAACCGCCCAGCAGGGGTACGCGCAGCTCGCGGGCGTCGTGGATCCGGACACTTGGGGAATCGCGGTGCCGGTCGCGGACGGCAAGCGGCGCACGGTGGCGGCGCTCGGCGTCGTGGTTCCCCTCGCCGAAATGCGCCTGCAGGCGTTGGTGCCGGCGCTGCAGACGGCGGCGCGCGGAATCGGGCGCCAGCTCGGGAGCAGCGGAACACTTAAGGGTTTTCCGTTGAACGGAATTCGTCTAACGCCGACGATGCGGCGGGGTCACACTGATCAGCAGAACCACCGCGGCCCTTAGGCGCGGTTCCGCAATGAAGCGAGGAACACCATGGCACGCAAGATCATCACCACCCAAGTGGCCATCATGGGCGCCGGCCCGGCCGGCCTCATGCTTTCCCACCTGCTGGCAAAATCGGGGATCGAGTCCACCGTCATCGAGGTCCGCAGCCATCAGGAGATCGCCGAAACGGTCCGTGCGGGCATCCTGGAACACGGCTCCGTGAACCTGCTCGTGGACAGCGGGGTTTCGGACCGCGTGCTGCGCGACGGCGACAGGCACGACGGGATCGAACTGCGCTTCAACGGCGAAAGCCACCGGATCGACTTCAAGGGGCTCGTGGGGAATCAGTCTGGCTGTACCCGCAGACGGACGTTTTCCTCGACCTTGCAGCACGGCGCAAGGACGACGGCGGCGACGTCCGGTACAGCGTCACGGACACCACCGTCCATGACCTCGAAGGCAGGCCGAAAGTCTGGTTCACCGACGCCGAGGGCCAGGAATTCGAGATCCAGGCGGACTTCCTGGTGGGTGCCGATGGTTCCCGAAGCCACTGCCGCTTCCAGATCCCGGAGGCGAACCGCAAGTGGTACTTCCACGAATACCCCTTCGCCTGGTTCGGCATCCTCGCCCAGGCCCCGCGCAGCTCGGACGAACTGATCTACGCCAACTCCGCGAACGGCTTCGCCCTGATCAGCCAGCGCACGGAGACTGTGCAGCGCATGTACTTCCAGTGCGATCCCAAGGAAAACGTGGCGGATTGGGACGATGAGCGCATCTGGTCCGAATTCCGCAAACGCGTCAACGGGAACGGCTTTGAGCTCAAGGAAGGGCCGGTCCTGGAGAAGATGGTCCTGCCGTTCCGCAGCTTCGTCCACACTCCCATGCGCCACGGGAACCTGTTCCTGGCCGGCGACGCCGCCCACACCGTCCCCCCGACCGGTGCCAAGGGCCTCAATTTGGCACTGCACGACGTCAAAGTGCTCTTCGAAGGCCTGGAGTCCTTCTACTCGAACGGTTCCAACGGCCTGCTCGAGTCCTACAGCGACCGCGCCCTGGAACGCGTCTGGAAAGCCCAGCACTTCTCCTACTGGATGACGTCCATGCTGCACACCGCTCCTGGATCGGACGACTTCGGACGCGCGCGCCAGCTCGGCGAGCTCCACTCCGTGGTCTCGTCCCGGCACGCCCGTGCCTACCTTGCGGAGTCGTACACGGGGTGGCCGACGGGGAAGTAGCCGGCGACGCGCGGCTGGCTACTCGCGCGTCGTCACGTACCGGATGCCCAGCTGGGCTCCCAGGCCTCCCCGGGTTCCAGCCAGCGCAGGCCTTCGCCACTGTTGAAGGCATCGGCGGGCGCAGTCATCGGTTCAACTGCGACGGCGGTCACCATACCGCCGTCGGTGGCGAAGTCCGTGGTGGTGAAGGCCTGGACGTAGCCGAAGGAGGCATCCATGAACATTTGGACTTGGCTGCCGTCGGGCGCTTCGAGGTAGTGCACCGAGCTTCCGTCGTCCTCGCGGTGGACATCGCTCCAGGCGTCGTCGAGGTCAACTGAACCAACCAGCTGGCCTGTGCGAAAGTCGTTCGTGGTTCCGGCGACGTCCGTGGTGATTCCGCTGGGGTTCAGGCGTTCGTCCACCTCGATGTGGGTAGCGGCGTTGATATAGAGCGTGAGTTCGTCCGTCGGCACGCTGCCCAGCCGGAGGAAAGGATGGGCGCCGAGCGCGACGGGCGCGGACCGGTGGCCCGTGTTTTCCAGGCGGTGGGTGACAAGCAGCCCGTCCTCCACGAGTTGATAACGGACCGACGTCGACAGCTCGAAGGGGTACCCAGCTTGCGGCGAGATGCCGGCGTCGAGCGTAATGCTGTCAGCGGTCCGGGCACTGACCCCGTACGGAGTGTGCGTCAGCAATCCATGCAAAGCATTGCCGTTGTCCGGTTCGGTGATGTCGAGTTGTTGGGTGACGCCGTCGTCGCTCCATGTGCCGCCAGCCACCCGGTTGGGCCACGGGACCAGGACCCAGCCCGCGCACCATGGCGGTTGGGCATCGGCGGGATAGTCCTGGACCAGGGCCACGCCGTCGACGTCGAGCTCCCGCAGGCTGGCGGCGATTTCCGTGACGACGGCGCGCTGGATGCGGCCGCCGATGCTGGCCGTGAGTTCGAAATGTTCGCCCATGGGCGAATTGTCAGTAGACATAGTCGACCTTACTAAGAGGAAGCGCAGCTAAGGCGCCGGCCGGATCCGCGAGGAACTGTGCGAAGGCCAGTTCCGCGGCTCCGATCATCATGAGATCCGAGCCGAGGGCGGCCCGGTAGATCTTTACCTGGCCAGCCGGTCCGTCCATCGCCTGGGATCGCAGCGAGCTGTCCAATGTCCCGGGAGACAGGGCGTGCAAGACGCCGAGGAAGCCATCCAGGACGATCGCTTCAGGGTTGAAAATGTTCACCGCATTCCGCAAGGCGATGCCAAGATACTCAAGCTGGCGTGCCACTTCGGCGCCCACCGCTTCGCTGCTGTTCCGGCGAAGCGCTTGCTCGAGTTCACCCGCATCCCCACCGCCGATCCCGGCCAGTTCAAAAAGCGAGGACTGCGAGACTTCGGTCTCGAGGCAGCCTGCGGCCCCGCAATGGCAAGGTTTGCCGGTCGAGCGGACAAAGGTATGTCCAAGTTCCCCGGCGTAGCCGGATGTCCCGCGAAGCAATTCCCCGTCAGCGATGATTCCGCCGCCGATGCCGCTGGCGCCACCGTTGAGGAAGATCAGGTTCCTTTGGCCCGCGCCGGCGCCGAAAAGGAGTTCACCCTCGGCGCCGAGCGATGCGTCGTTGGCCGCGTGGCAGGGGTATCCGGTAGCTTCGCCGAGCATTCGGGCTATGGGTTCATCGCGCCAGCCCAGATGCGGGGCGTGCCGGACCACGCCGTCGCCGCGGTTGACGAGTCCGGGCACTGCGATGCCCACGCCCATGACCTGGTACGACGTGTCGAGCTCCGACCGCATTCCCTCGATGACGGCCGCCGCGATGTTCACGGCTTCTTTGGCCGTCGGGATCCGCTCGGTGTCGAAACGGATCTTCTTCTGGACCTTCCCCCGAGGCCCACAAGACCGATGGTGACAGCATCGATCTCCGGGTTGACCGCAAGGGCAGCTATGGACGGCCGGGGATGGACGATCGGGCTGGGCCTGCCCACCTGCGCTTCGCCGGAGGGCGCCGTCTCATACACCACTTCCAAGTTCACGAGTTGCCCTATCAACGCCCCTACCGTGGACCGGTTCAGGCCTGTCCGCTTGGTCAGCTGGGCACGACTGAGTACACCGTTGTGGTGGACAAGGGAGGTCAGCAGCGCCAGGTTGTTTCGCCGTGACGGATCGGGCTCGCTGGCGGTGACGGGATTTCGGGTGGGGAGGGCATCATCGCGACAATATCAGCTCCCAAACACCGTTCGGTCCAGGAAGCCGTTGCGGAGCTTTCCGGACGGATCGAGGCGTTCAGCCAGGGCGATGAAGTCGTTGAAGCGAGGGTACAAGGGCGCGACGGCGGCAGCACCGGCGTCGAACAGCTTGCCCCAGTGCGGCCTCGCCGCGAACGGAGCCAGTTCCGCCTCAAGCAGCGGCAGGATGGCTTCGACGGCCGGCTGGTCCTGGCGCCACGTGAAGTGCAAGCCGATGCCGTCGCGGCCGTAGTTGGCGCTCAGCCAGAGCTGGTCGGCGGCCACCGTGCGGATTTCGCCAACCAGCAGCAGGGAGTCACGACGTCGGAGAGCCGGCGCATGGTGCGGAGGGCGTCCACGGCGTGTTCACGGGGGATGAGGTACTCGCTCTGCAACTCGTCGCCTTGGCTCGGTGTGAATTCCATCCTGAAATGGGCCAGCCGGTCGGACCACGGCCCGGCCATGCCGAGCTGCTGCGTGCAGTTGCTGCCCGACACGCCGGGAAGGGGGTGCCGGGCTTCTGTTGCCGGGGTGCCGCCGAAGAAATCCGACGTTTCCGGGTCCGCATCGCCGCCGCGCCTCTTGAGCCACGCCTGGCCCACGGTGTCTCCGCTCCAATCGGTGAACAGGCTGACGCTATACGCGGAGGAGGTTATCTGGTCGAAGTTTTCCAGGACGAGGTCCCAGTTGAGGTTTTCGAACACGCTCTGGGCGACGTCGAAGGTTGGCTGGATGTCCAGGGTCAATTTGGTGACGATGCCGAGTGCGCCGAGTCCCACCACCATTCCGTCGAAATCCTCGTCGCCGCGGCGCACGCTGAGAATGCCGCCGTCCGCCGTGACCAGTTCAAGGCCCGCGACGGCGCTGGCAAGGTTGCCGTTGGCATCACCGGAGCCGTGCGTGGCGGTGGAGACAGCTCCTGCCACCGAAATGTGGGGGAGTGAGGCGAGGTTGTGAAGGGCGAAGCCTTGGCGCTGGAGTTCTGCCGCCAGGGTCCCGTACCGCGTGCCACCGCTCACGGTGACGGTCATGTTCGCCGCATCCACACTGATGCCCGGATCCAGCTGGTCCAGCACCACGAGGGTACCGGCCGTGTCCGCAATGGAGTTGAAGGAATGCCTCGTGCCAAGCGCACGAACCTTCTGCCCGCCTGCCACGAGACCTTGCAGTTCCTCCACGCTGGCGGGATGCGCGAGTTGCGGTGCCTGGTAGCTGTAGTTTCCTGCCCAGTTGCGTTCCGCCACCAGCTGATCAGTCACGGTTGAATCCTTCGTTCGAGGGCTCGACGGCCTTATTTGATGTCCACAACAACATAACCGCTGGATGGCCCATGCGCCAGGTCTTTTCCTGACTTTTCCTTGAGGGGATGAAAAAAACTTTGTTGGCTTCACGTGGTTGACATCACAGGAATTCATAATATGTTGGATAGCGAAACAAACCCCTTTCGACTACCCGGAGCACTCAATGACGATTCAGCCCACCCGTGAAGACAAGTTCTCGTTCGGTCTTTGGACCGTCGGTTGGGAGGCGCAGGACCAGTTCGGTTCGGCCACCCGCCCTCCCCTGGACACCGTGGAAGCCGTCAACCGACTCAGCGACCTTGGCGCCTACGGCATCACTTTCCACGACAACGACCTGTTCCCCTTCGGCTGCTCGGCTGCCGATCGCCAACGCGAAATCGACCGCTTGCAGGGTGCGCTCAAAGCCACGGGGATGATCGTTCCCATGGTCACCACCAACCTGTTCAGCCACCCCGTCTTCAAGGACGGCGGTTTCACGAGCAACGATCGCGGCGTCCGCCGCTTTGCCCTGCGCAAGGTGCTGGACAACATCGATCTCGCCGCAGAACTCGGCGCCGAAACGTTCGTCATGTGGGGCGGCCGTGAAGGCAGCGAATACGACGCCGCCAAGGACATCCGTGGCGCGCTCGAGCGTTACCGCGAGGCCGTGAACCTGTTGGGCGACTACGTCACGGACAAGGGGTACAACATCCGCTTCGCGATTGAACCGAAGCCGAACGAACCCCGCGGCGACATCCTGCTCCCCACCCTGGGCCACGCCCTAGCCTTCATCGAAACCCTGGAACGCCCGGAGCTCGTGGGCATCAACCCCGAGACCGGCCACGAGCAGATGGCGGGCCTGAACTTCACGCACGGCATCGCCCAGGCCCTGTACCAGGGCAAGCTCTTCCACATCGACCTCAACGGCCAGCGCAGCATCAAGTTCGACCAGGACCTGGTGTTCGGCCACGGTGACCTGCAGAACGCTTTCTCCTTGGTGGACTTGCTCGAAAACGGCGGTCCCGACGGCGGCCCGCCTACAACGGTCCGCGCCACTTCGACTACAAGCCCAGCCGCACCGAGGACATCGACGGCGTGTGGGACTCTGCGGCCGCGAACATGCAGACCTACCTGCTGCTCAAGGAGCGCGCCAAGGCATTCCGCGCCGACCCCGAGGTCCAGGAGGCCCTCCAGGCGTCCCGCGTGGCAGAAATCAACGAACCTACCCTGAACCCGGGCGAAGGTTACGAGCAGTTGCGTGCGGACAAGTCCGCTTACGAGGACTTCGACGCCGATGCCTACTTCGGCGGCAAGGGCTTTGGGTTCGTGAAGCTCCAGCAGCTCTTCATCGAGCACCTCCTCGGAGCGCGCTGACCTCATGACACTGGTTGCCGGGGTTGATTCCTCTACCCAAAGCTGCAAAGTGGTGGTCTTGGACGCGGAAAGCGGTGCGCTCGTGCGTGCGGGCCGCGCGAGCCACCCGGAGGGAACGGAAGTCCATCCGGACGAGTGGTGGCGGGCGCTGTCCGAAGCGTTCGGCGACGCCGGCGGCCTGGCCGATGTCAGCGCACTGTCCGTAGGGGGCCAGCAGCACGGGATGGTGCTGCTGGACCTCGAGGGCAATGTGGTGCGGCCGGCGCTGCTGTGGAATGACACTCGCTCGGCCGGCTCGGCGGAAGATCTCACCGCCGAAGTGGGGGCGGAGGACTTCGCCCGGCGGACCGGCCTGGTTCCGGTGGCTTCGTTCACGATCACGAAAATCCGCTGGATTAGGGACCACGAACCCGAAAGCATGGCTCGGGTGGCCGCCGTCGCGCTCCCCCACGACTGGCTCACGTGGCGTCTCCGCGGTTACGGTCCGGCGGGCTCCAGCCCGCTGGGGCCGGACCTGGACGAACTCACCACTGACCGTTCGGACGCCAGCGGCACCGGCTATTGGAGCCCGCTGACCGGACGCTACGATCTGGATTTGTTCAAACTGGCGTTCGGCCAGGACGCCCGGGAAGCCTCGGGCGGGACGACGACGGCGGCGCCCGGCGTCGTCGTTCTTCCCCGGGTGCTAGGTCCGGGCGAAACCGCGGGCCGCGTGCACCCGGCGTGTTTCGGGGCCGTGGCGCAAGCGAAGTGTTGGGCGGCGGGATCCTGCTCGGCGTCGGGGCGGGGACAATGCCGCCGCCGCGCTTGGGCTCGGAGCCAAACCCGGCGACGTCGTCGTGTCCGTGGGCACCAGCGGCACCGTGTTCGCCGTCGACTCTTCACCCGGACATGATGCGAGCGGGACCGTGGCGGGCTTCGCCGATGCGAGCGGCGAGTATTTGCCCATCGCAGTGACCTTGAACGCCGCCCGCGTGCTCAGCTCGGTAGCCGCAGTGCTCGGCGTCGACTTCGACGGGCTGTCCAGGCTCGCCCTTGAAGCTGAGCCTGGCTCGGGAGGCGTGGTGCTGGTGCCGTATTTCGAAGGGGAACGGACTCCCAATCTGCCTCACGCGAAGGCCAGCTTCCACGGCCTCAGCATCGCCTCCACCACCCGGCCGAATATCGCCCGGGCCGCCATCGAAGGCATGCTGTGTGGACTCGCCGGAGGCCTGGACGCGCTGCGTGACCAGGGTGTCCGTGCGGAACGGTTGCAGTTGATCGGGGGCGCGGTACAGAATCCTGCCGTGCAACGGATAGCGGCTCAGGTATTCGACCTGCCTGTCGTGATTCCGAGCCCGGGCGAATACGTTGCCCGCGGTGCAGCCGTGCAGGCGGCGTGGGCGCTCGCAGGCTACCGCCCGGATTGGCCCGTGGCCCTCGACGCCACACCCGAGCCGGATTTCCGAGCGTCGATCGGGCAGAACTACAGGAAGGTCAGTGCCCGCGTTGACGCCGGCAACTGAATCGCTGCTCATCAGGACACCGCTTCTTGATTCCCTGAACCAGGATCCGGTGCCCGCATCGGGCAGTCCCGTCCGGTGGGGAGTCATTTCCACCGGACGGATCGCCTCCACGGTCGTCAGCGACCTCGCGCTCCTTCCCGACGCCGTTTTGCAGTCCGTCAGTTCCCGGACCCAGGAAAACGCGGACGCGTTTGCTTCGGAGCACGGCTTCCAGAGCGCCTACGGCGACGACGGCGGGCTTCCGGGGTACCAGCGGCTCCTCCAGGATCCCGCGGTGGACGTCGTGTATGTGGCAACCCCTCACACGAGTCATTTCTCGGCGGCGAAGGCGGCCCTCGAAGCGGGGAAGCACGTGTTGTGCGAGAAGCCGCTGACCATCAACGCCCGTGAAGCAGAGGTCCTGGTTCGGCTGGCCCGGGAGAAAAGCCTGTTCCTGATGGAAGCAGTGTGGACCCGGTTCCTGCCCAGCGTGCAACGGGCGGCGGAAATCATCGCATCCGGCGAACTCGGCGAGATCCGGTGGCTGCAAGCTGACCTCGGGTTTCCGGCGCCGTACAATCCAGAATCCCGGCTGTGGAGGCGCGACGACGGGGGAGGCGCCCTGATGGACGTTGGTGTCTATCCCCTGACATGGGCGCTGATCAGCCTAGGACGCCCGGAATCGTTGACGGCCACGGCGCATCTGACTGACGGCGGAGTGGATTCCGAGACCGCACTGACACTGTCCTATCCTTCCGGGGCGCAGGTCCAGGCCATGACCTCCTTGACCTCGGCCACCCCCAAACGGCCACCGTATGCGGCACGAAGGGGATGCTCCGATCCAACGCACCGCTATTCAATCCGACGGAGTTGACCATCATCTCCAGCTCCGGCGAGCAACGGCAGGAGAAATTCACCCCGGTCGGCCATGGCTACACCTACCAGTTGCGCGAAGTGATTCGTTGCCTGCAACTGGGCCTGCTTGAGTGCCCCACAATGCCGTTGGCGGATACCCTGACCACCATGTCCCTGCTGGATGAAGCACGCAGGCAAGCGGGAATCAGCTACCCGGGGAACTAGGGGCAGGCAGCACCTCGGCAAGTGACCAGCGCCGCACAGCACGGTCCAAATAGCCAGCAACCTCCGATCCCTGAATGATGATGTAAGTCACGCAGTCAAAACAGGATCCTGGAGGAAACATGCCCGCCACGCCGTCGCCGGGAAGAGTGGGCGATGTCCGCAGGCAGAACCTTGCGCTCGTCCTCGCCGGGATACAGGGGAACAGCGGGGCCACGCGTGCCCAGCTTGCCGCGGAAAGCGGTCTCACGAAAGCATCCGTTTCGAGCATCGTCACCGACTTGCTTGAATCCGGCCTGGTGCGGGAAACAAGTATCACCCGAGACGGCGAACGCGGACGGCCCGGAACCGGTCTCGTCCTCAATCCGGCCCGCGGCGCTTTGGCCGCGGAAATCAATGTGGACTACCTCGCGGTGGGAGTCCTGGACTTCGCAGGGGAACTGGCCTTCCACGAAACGGTCGAAAGGCATAACCGCGGAAGCCTGCCCTCCGACATCCTGCCGCTCCTCGTCGCCATGGCGCAGCGGGCGGCAACACAGGCGGCCGGCGACGGCGTCGAACTTCTTGGTGGGGAATTGACCGTGCCCGGCTTGGTGGATACGGAACGCAACGTGGTGCTGGCCGCGCCGAACCTGGGCTGGGCCGACGTCGGACTCTCCGAAGAGCTGCCCAGGCTCCTGCCCGCAGCCCCCTTCGGAGTGACCCTCTCCAACGAGGCCAATGGCGCCGCGCTCGCGGAACTCTGGTTTGGCCACGGCGACCGCTTCCCTGACTTCCTCTACATTTCCGGCGAAGTGGGCGTCGGTGGAGGGCTGGTCATAGATTCCCGGCTTTTCGCCGGCCCGCACGGCCATGCCGGTGAGATCGGGCATGTGGTGGTGCATCCCGACGGCCCGTTGTGCGCCTGCGGCGGTCACGGTTGCCTTGAGACGTTCGCGGGCCAAGACGCCATATATTCTGCAGCCGGAATACATCAGGATGTGGCTACAAAGCACATGGAATACCTGCTGAGCCGCCTTGCCGACGGAGATTGGAGCGCGGTTTCAGCGGTGGAACAGGCCGGGCACTACCTAGGAATCGCGATAGCCTCGACGGCGCGGGTGGCGAACATTTCCGCCGTCGTGCTCGGCGGTCATTTCGCCGTACTCGAGGAGTGGATCGCTCCTGCGCTGCGCCGGAGCTTGGACCACCACGCACCGGGACTGATCCCGGAAGGAAACCTGGCGTTCTCCGGACTGGGGCAGACGGGGGCCCTCAGGGGCGCCGCAGCAACCGCAGTCCGGAGAATATTGAGCCAGGCCTACGAACTGATTCCCTGAACTTCCGCGAGCGGGGCCGCCAAGGCGGTCAGTTCCACGAGGGCCGGCCGCGCAACCGTGCTTTCGATCGAGACCGCTGAGCCACTGTGGGCAGATGCCAGCACAGATTCCATGACCTCAAGCGCATGGAACGCCAATTGGCCGCCAGCACGTGGTTCGACCCCGGCCGGGGTTGCGGCGAGGTCGGCGATGCCGAAGCCCCTGCCCGAATCGATGTAGCCCGCCGAGATCGGAAGGGTCTGCCAGGAGTCGGCGCCAAGCGTAAAGAGCTGGACGTCGCCGTCGAAGTGGTTCGGATCAGGAACAACAAGAGATCCCGCCGAACCGTGGATCTCGATGTTGGCCGACTTGGTCTTCACCGCGTCGAAGCTCATCACCAGCGTGGACAGGGCGCCGGAGGCGTGGACCAGGACCCCGGTCACGTGCGAATCGATGGTCACCGGAATCACCTCGCCCTCCCGCGGTCCTGAACCAATGGTGCGCGTGTCCCGTGTGTGGCTTGCGGCACCAATGACCGAGACCACCGGGCCCAATAGCGTGACCAGGGCGCTCACGTAGTAGGGACCCATGTCCAGCAGCGGTCCGCCGCCGGGCTGGTAGTAGAAGTCCGGGTTGGGATGCCAGCGCTCGTGTCCCGGTGTCACCATGGTTGCCGTGGCCGAGATCGGCGCACCGATCAGGCCGTCGTCGATCGCTTTGCGGGCAGTCTGGATCCCGGTGCCGAGCACCGTATCCGGCGCGCAGCCGACCACGACGCCGGCCTCCCGCGCCGCGTCGAGCACTTGCCGTGCCTCGGCGGTTGTCGCAGCGAGCGGCTTCTCACCATAGACACTCTTGCCGGCGGCGATGGCCCTCAATGCGATCGGCGCATGCGCGGCCGGAATGGTGAGGTTGAGTACGAGCTCGACGTCGTCCGCCGCCAGGAGCTCGTCGACGGTCACCGCGCGGACGCCGTCGTAAGAATCGGCGACTGCTTGCGCGCGTGCGGGATCGAGGTCCGCGACGGCCACCAGGTCAATGTCGTCCAGCCGGCGGAAGTTCTTGAGGTACTGGGCGATGATGGCGCCGCAGCCGATGATGCCTACTCTTAGCGGCTTGCCCACAGCATGCCCCTTTCGATGATGGTGCGGACGTTGCTGTCCTGGAGGATTTCCACGCGGTGGCCCGGGGTGCAGACGAAGATCCGTCCTTCGGCCCACTGCCGGGTCCAGATCGCAGGGGAGGTGACCTCCCGGTTCCATTGGTCCCATTCGCGGACCTTCTGGGTGGTGGTGGCGAGGACGTCGATGTAGTCGTCGGACAGGACCCAGTACTGCTCGGTGACCAGCTCGAAGTCGCCGATTCCCTGGGTGATGGGGTGGCTCGCGGCAGCCGGGACCATGTTGACGGTGTACGGCACGTAGTTGTCCGGCTGTTCGCCGATGCGTTCGTCCGGATGTTTGCCGGGGTGGCAGGCGAACTGGCCGCCGATCATGTGCAGGTAGTCCGAGTTGTTCCGGTAGGAATCGGCGATGCCGCCGTGCCAGCCGGCAAGTCCCGTGCCGTTTTCGACGGCGGTACGGAGCCCCTCGAATTCGTCCTTCTCGATGGTGGACATGGTCATGCATTGCACGATCAGGTCCACGCCGGACATATATGCCGAATCGGCATATACCTTCGGGGATTCCTCCACCCGGACGTCGTAGCCGTTCTCCTTGAGGAAGGGGATAAAGAGTTCTGTGGCTTCGAATGGCTGGTGGCCATCCCAGCCGCCACGGACCACCAGGGCGGTCTTCTTGTCAGTCATGGTTTCCTTTGCTGAGAAATACGGCCGGAGAGCCGAAAATGAAATGGTTAGCGGCTTGAGAAAGCCGCGTCGAAAGCGGCGACTGGCGGGGCGATGGCGGCGAGTTCCCGGACCATGGCCAAGGATTGCGGTGCTCCCACGAGTCGGTCCATGCCCGCGTCTTCCCACTCGACGCTGGTTGGCCCCTCGTAGCCGATGGCATTGAGGGCGCGGAAGATCGGCTCCCATTTCACGTCGCCATGGCCTGCGGTGACGAAGTCCCAGCCCGGCGCGGATCCGCCCATGGCAAGTGGGAGCCGAGCCGGCCGTTGCGTCCGTTGAGCTGGCGGATGGATTCCTTAACGTGCACGTGGAAGATCTTCGGCGCGAAATCCTGGAGGAACATCACCGGATCCAGGTCCTGCCAGATGAAGTGGGATGGATCGAAGTTCAGCCCGAAGCTCTCGCGATGCCCCACGGCTTCCAGGGCACGTTTCGCGGTCCAGTAGTCGTAGGCGATCTCGGAGGGGTGGACTTCCAGGGCGAAGCGGACCCCGACTTCGTCGAACACGTCGAGGATCGGGTTCCAGCGGTCCGCGAAATCCTGGTAGCCACGCTCGATCATCGCCTCCGAGGCGGGCGGGAACATGGCCACTGCCTTCCAGATGGAGGAGCCCGTGAATCCCGTGACGGTCTTGACGCCGAGGCGTGCCGCGGCCCGTGCCGTGTCCTTCATGGCCTCGGCAGCGCGTTGGCGGACTCCTTCAGGATCGCCATTGCCCCAAACCTCGTCGGAGAGGATGTCCCGGTGGCGCTCATCGATGGGGTCGTCGCACACGGCTTGGCCGGTGAGATGGTTGGCGATCGCAAAGACCTGAAGGCCGCTCTTCTCCAGGATGTCGAGCCGTTCCTGGACATAGCTGTCGTCCACGGAGGCCCGGTGGGGGTCCAGGTGGTCGCCCAGCAGGCGATTTCGAGCCCGTCGAAGCCCCATTCGCCCGCGAGCCGGGCGACCTCTTCGAAGGGCAGATCGGCCCATTGGCCGGTGAACAGTGTGATGGGTCTTGTCATCGGGATTCCCTCCTAGACTTCCTGCCAGCGGCTGGACTCTGCGGCGCTGCCTTCCACGGCAGCCAGCACTTTTTGCACCTGCAGGGCATCAGCGAACGACGGCGAGGGCTGCTCGCCTGCGCCGATCGCGGTCACGAGGTCCACCACTTGGTGCGTGAAGCCGTGCTCGTATCCGAGGCCATGCCCGGTGGGCCACCAGTTGCCGACGTAGGGGTGTTCGGGCTCCGTCACGAAGATCCGGCGGAATCCGGCGTCGGGGGATTCCGCGGCGTCGTAGAAGGACAGGACGTTCATCTCTTCGAAGTCGAACGCGAGGGAGGCCTTGGTCCCGTTGACTTCCAGGCGCATGGCGTTCTTGCGTCCCAGCGCGAACCGCGTGGCCTCGAAGACCCCGACGGCGCCGCGGAAGTAGTGCCGCCGTCGAGCCCGTCGCCAGAAAAGCGGGCGGTGAAAATGGCGGCGTCATCGACCGTGACCGCGCCGCGCGGCGCATCCGCGCCGACGTCGCCATGGCCGCCCAACCCGACGAGGTCACCGGCCAGCGGACGTTCGTGGACGAAGGTTTCCAGGAGTGCGGAAACGCCCGTGATCTGCTGCCCGGTGACCCACTGCGCAGCGTCGATGCTGTGCGCTCCGATGTCGCCCAAGGAGCCCGATCCGGACTTGGACTTGTCCAGCCGCCAGGTCATGGGCGCGTTTTCGTCGCTAAGCCAGTCCTGCAGGTACTGCGCCCGCACGTGCCGGATGGTTCCCAAACGGCCCTCTTCGACCATCCGCTTGGCCAGCGCCAAAGCAGGGGTGCGGCGGTAGCTGAAGCCGCACATCGAGAACACTCCGCGTTCTGCCGCGGCCTGGGCGGCTTCGGTCATGCGCTCCGCCTCCGCCACAGAATTGGCGAGGGGTTTCTCGCAGAGCACGTGCTTGCCCGCTTCGAGGGCTGCGATCGCGATCTCGGCGTGCGTATTGCCCGGGGTGCAGATGTCGATCAGGTCGATGTCGTCCCGCTCGAGGAGCCGGCGCCAATCAGTCTCCACCGATCCCCAGCCGAGCTTGCCCGCGGCGGCGCGGACGCCGTCGTCGTTCCGGCCGCACAGTGCGGTGAGCTGGGGGTCAAGCGGGAGATCGAAGAACCGCGGCGCTGTCCGCCAAGCGTGGGAGTGGGCGGCGCCCATGAATGCGTAGCCGACCATGCCGACCCGCAAGGGCTTTGCGGTAGTCATTGTGTTTCCTTTCGTGCTTTCAAAGAGCGTTGGCTATTTGCTGAATCCTGCGGTCAACCCGCTGAGCAGCTGGCGGCGGGCCACCACATAGATGACCAGCAGCGGCAAGGTGGCGAGCACCACGGAAGCCAACACGGCGGGAATGTTCACGCTGAATTCGCCCTGGAACGTCCACAAGGACAGCGGAAGCACACGGGTGGACGGGCTCTGGGTCAGGATCAGCGGGAACAGGAAGCCGTTCCAGACGCCGAGCGCGTTGTAGATGCCCACGGTCACGACGGCGGGGCGCGTCATGGGCAGCGCGAGCCGCCACATCATGGCCCAGTCCGAGCAACCATCGAGCCGCATGGACTCGAACAACTCGTTGGGTACATCGCGCATGAAGTTGCTCAGGATGAGGACGGAAATGGGAATCGCGAACGCAATGGAGGGCAAGATCAGCGCCAACAAGGTGTCATAGAGATGCGCTTTGGTGATCATCCAATAGATGGGAATGATCGTGGCGTGCAAGGGAATCGCCAGGCCCAGGAGGAACGTGTTGTTCGTCCACGTCAGGAACCGGCCCTTCCCCGGACGATCGCGTAGGCGGCCATGAACGAGACCAAGAGCGCAGGTACGACACTGCCCACTGTGACGATCAGGCTGTTGAAGAAGTACATGGCGAAGTCGTTGTCCAGGACCAGCTTGTAGTTGTCCAGGGTCGGCTCGGTGGGCGGCATCATCGGGTTCGAGGTGAAGAACCCGGCCTGGTTCTTCAGGCTGGTCACCACCACGTAGTAGATGGGAACGATGATGATCGCCAGCCAAAGCCAGCCGCCCAGGCCGCCCAGGTAGTTGGGGCGGAGCCGGCCGGGCCCTTGGCGCCTTTTGCTCGCTGGCCATGTTTGTGGCCTTGCTTGTTGCTTGGCGCGTTGGGCCTTGCCGGCGGTGCGGGAATCTGGGTTGTGGAAGCCATCAGGCACCTTCCAATTGGCTTGCGTTGCGGTTCTTGCCACCGAGTCTTTGCAGGAGCAGGGCCAGTGCAAGGCCGATCACCACGAGGATGACGCCGAGGGCGCTCGCCGCTCCCATGTCGTTGGCCTTGAAGCCGGTCAGGTACATGTGCAGCGGTAGCAGCCGCGTGGAATAGCCGGGCCTCCGCCGGTGAGGACGAAGACGAGATCGAAGTAGGCCAGTGAGCCGACCACCATAAGGGTCGAGGACGTGATGATGGTGTATTTCAACTGGGGCAAGGTAATGGCGAAGAACTGCTGGACGCGCCCCGCGCCGTCGATTTGGGCCGCTTCATACAGCGACGCCGGGATCTGGCGCACGCCGCCTTGGTAGATGAGTGTGTGGAACGGGACAAACTGCCAGGCGATGACGAAGACGACGACGAACAGCACCAGATCTGAGTTGCCGAGCCAGTCCTGGGCGAGGAATGGAAGGCCCAAGCCCGGACCGAGTCCGAAGTTCGGGTCCAAGAGGGCCTTGTATGCGATCGCGACGGCCGCGGAGGACAGCAGCAGCGGCACGAAGTAGAGGACTGCGAGGGCCGCGCGGTATTTCTGGGACGCGGACGTGAAAACTCCGAGGAGCAAGCTGATGGGGCTTGCACGATGAACGAGAAGAACATGATCTTGGCCGTGACCCACAGCGCATTGCCGGTGACGGGATCGGTCAGGACCGTGGTCCAGCTCGACAAGCCGTCCAGTTTGATTTCGCCCAGCCCGTCCCATTTGGTGAAGCTGAGGAAGAGCACGCCGAAGAGAGGGATGATGGCGAAGAGGAGGAAGAAGACAAGGGCTGGTGCGGCCAGCCACCCCGACGGCCCTTTTCAAGGACCCGCCGGGAAGAACCGGTTGAGGTAGACACTGGTTACTTTCCGATCGTGGCGTTCATGGTTGAGACGAACTGATCGGGGCTGATCTTCTTCAGGAAGATCTGGTCCAGGTTCGCCAACATGGCGTCTCCCTGGGCGGGCTGAGGGCCTGGTCCCAGGAGAGGGTGAAGCTCGGTGCGTTCTTGGCCATGCCGTACACGTAGCTCAGGAAATCCTTGTCCGGTGATGCGGCCAGCTTGCTTTCGATGCCCGTGGTCACGGGAACCGCTCCGGAGTCGATCAAGGACTGGGTGTCGGCGTCGGTGAACATTCCGCTCTTGACGTAGTCGAGCGCCGCCTTCTTCTGGCTGTCAGTGGCCTTGGAAGAGATCGACCAGAAGTTGGAAGGGTTGCCCACGACGTTGGCAGGATCGCCCTTGCCACCGGACACGGTGGGGAAGGTGACGTAGCCCAGCTTGCCGTTCTTGACGAAGTCCGCGGCGTCCTTCTTCATGCTCTGGTAGATCCAGCCACCCTGCAGGATCATGGCGGCCTTGCCGGTGTAAAGGAGGGCCTGGTCCGCGTTGCTGTCGGCGGCAATGGAGGAGAATCCGTTGGCGAATCCGCCGGCGTCCACCAGGTCCTGGATCTTGCTGAGGGCTGCCTTGACGGCGGGGTCGGACCAGGCGCCGGGCTTGTTGGCAGCGATGTTCGCGAAGACCTCGGGTCCGCCGATGCGCTCCACCAGGTATTCGAGCCACATCAGGTCAGGCCACTTGGACTGGCCGCCCAGGGAGAAGGGAGCGATGCCTGCAGCCTTGAACTTCGGCACCAGGGCCATGAGTTCATCCCAGGTCTTGGGGGCCTGGGCGCCGATCTTATCGAAGACTTCCTTGTTGTAGTACAGGACGACGGGCTGCACGTTGTTGTTGGGCAGGGCATACGTCTTGCCGTCGATCACGCCGTTCTTGAGCACGGACGGCAGGTAGCGGCTCTTGACATCCGGGTTTGACGATACGAAGTCCGACAGGTCGGCCACCTGGCCGGCGTCGACATAGGACTTCAGCACGCCACCGCCCCAACCGTAAATGAAGGTGGGTCCTTGTCCGGCGCCGACGGCGGTGCGCACTTTGGTCTTGTACGCGTCGTTCGCGAAGAAGTCGAGCTTGACGGCCTCGTCCGGGTGGGCTTTGTTCCATGCATCGATGGACTTCTGGAGTACGGGCTGGTTACCGCCCGTGAGGCCCCACATGGTGGCCGAATCGGCGTTTCCTGCCGAACTTGCCGGTCCACTTGATCCGCAGGCTGCGAGGGAGATCGATACGGCCGCGGCAGTGACGGCGATCGCTGCCGTGCGCAACGTGAGTTTTACCATTTGCAATTCCATTCGTCCTCCGGGCTCGACGCTGATTGCCCGGCTATTGGTTTCGGGAGTCCGGCCTTCGGGGAGCGAGGCTGCACTGCCGCTGAATATGCTTGATCCGAATCTTCGAAATATTTCGATAATCTTTTCGGTCCGTTAGGCAAATTTAGCTGTGGTCTGGGTCACCGTCAAGGCGATTCGGGCATAAAGTTCAACTCTTTTACGAAATGGCGATTGACTCTGCTTGCCTCGCCGCCCACACTTGTGTCAGCGAAATATTTCGAAAGAGTTGAGGATCCATGGCCAGCAGTGAAAGTTCCGCCAAGGTGACATTGGCCGCCATTGCCCGGGAAGCGGGCGTCTCGATGCCGACCGTCTCGAAGGTGGTCAATGGGCGCGAGGATGTTGCGGCTGACACGCGCGCCAAAGTTCTGACCGCCTTGGAGCGGACGGGATACAAGTCGCCGCTTCAGCGAAAGAACACCGCCGGCCGCCGGCCCGTGGTGGAGGTTGTGTTCGACACCTTGAATTCGGCGTATGGGGTGGAAGTGCTCAACGGCGTGTTGGAGCACGCGGCCGCCTCCGACGTCGAAGTCCTGCTCAACATCACCGGCCAGCAGTCGGCGTCGAAGCTGAGCCTCGAGCAGCGGGCGCAGCGGATCGTCGACGAAGGCCGCAGCGGCATGATCGTGGTGACCTCGGCGTTCAGTTCGGCCCAGCTGGATCCATTTCGACGGCGCCAGATACCCATCGTGGTCATCGACCCGCTCAACCCGCCGCCGGGTGACGTGGTCAGCGTCGGTGCCAGCAACTGGGCCGGGGGCAAGGCCGCCACGGCGCACCTGTTGGATCTGGGGCACCGCCGGATCGCCTACCTGGGTGGCCCGGAAGGCGCCGAGTGCAACCAGGCCCGTCTCCACGGCTACATGGCGGCGCTGATGGCGAATGGTGTGCCCGTCGAGGAGCGTTACATCCTGTCAGGGCCCTTCCGCTCCGAGAACGGGGTGGCGGGAATGAAAACCCTGCTTCAACTCGAAGAGCGCCCAACGGCCATCTTTGCCGCAAGCGACAGCATCGCCCTGGGTGTGCTCGCCGAGGCGCGGCGGCAAAAGATCCGCATCCCGGAGGACATCAGCGTGGTGGGATTCGACGGAACCTACCAAGCAGAGGAATCGGTGCCGCCGCTGACGTCCGTATCCCAGCCGCTGCAGGAGATGGGCCGTGCCGCCCTGCGCTTCGTGCTCCGCCAAATGCGCGGTGACGCATTGGACTCGCGGCGCGTGGAACTCGCCACGCACCTTGTGGTCCGCGAATCCACCGCCCCGCCGGCGTAGGCCTAGTCCGGACCCCCGCTCACTTTTGGGGGTGTTTTCGCCGACGCTAGCTCACATCTTCGAGCCCGACGACGGGGCGGTGGTCTTCCCTCAGCTTGGTGTTCCGCGCGTCAGGGTCTAATTTGGGCCGATTGATCTGTCAGAAGTCGTAGCGGAATGTGCTCGTTGCAATCCCGGTTCCACTCAGGCCATACGTCAAGGTGTAGACGCCCTGGTTCACGACGGTGACGTTGAGCCGGAAGGTCAGTTCGCCGGGTTGTGCCGAATTTGTGGTGCAACTGATGCCGGAAGGATCCAGTGGCTTCGCCGAGCAACTCCAGCCCGAGGGGGCAGTAACGGATCCGCTTGAAATTGTGCCGGGCGCGTTGATCGAGAAGTCGGCTGTGGCATTCCCGATTCCTCGGGACAGGGTGAAGACGGTCTCGAGCGTCGCCGTCGTGGGGTCCGCACCCGTGTCTGTCCGACTCGCTGTACCGCTGATCTTCCCGCGATTTGCCGTCGGCGTCGGCGTGGGAGCCGGGGTCCGCACGGGAACGGCAATGGGTAATGGTGTGCTGGCTGGCGCGGGCCCTCGTGCCGGCGCCGGTGTCGCAAAGAGGGGTTCGGTGATCACAGGCGTCGCCGCTTCGTCCGGCAGCGCAGGAAGCGGCGGGAGCGCTTCGGAGGCAACACGGGTGGGGACTGGTCTCGGGACGGCGCGGGCGTCGGCCGGGCAGACCCGGTTGTTTGTATCCGGGCATCCTGATATCCCTGCGGCGCCGGCTGGCCACCCAGGACCTGGACAAAACCGACCCCTGCCACGACCAGCCCTACTGCGAGGCCAGCGAGGATAGACATCAATAGAGGCTGTGAGATCCGGGTCATCCCGGATGCCACCGGCGCTGAAGGAAACTGCCCTGCAATGCCCAGCCCCGAGGCGCCGCTTCCCCATGCTGCCAGCGGGACGCCTGTCATCAATGGCAGGAGCACGGCCCGCATGGTTGCCTGCACGTCCCTGAGCTCCAGCAGCACGGCCGTGCACTTGGCGCACTCGTCAAGGTGATCCCGGACCTTTGCCTCGGCGTGTTTGGACAAGCCCCCGCGAACATAGGATCCGAGCTGGGGTACGACTTTCGTGCAGGCGCCTTGCGGAATCTCGCTGACGTGCATCTGCAAATACTGTTTGCGCAATCCTTCCCTCGCGCGCACGCCCAGTGCGGAGACAGCGTTGGGCGAGAGCCCGAGGATCGGAGCGACGACGGCGGGCTTCATCCGTTCCACGTCCAGGTACCACAGGGCCGATTGCCATCGTTCCGGCAGTGATCGGAAGGCACGGGCCACGGTATGGGATTCGAAAGCCTGGACGACCGGATCCCCGGGTGTCATTTTGTGGTCAAGAACAGCCTCGTCGGCGGTCGGCAGGGCGCGGCGGGCATTCCGGTTCCTATGATGGGAAAGCCTGGTCACCGTGGACAACAGGTACCCACGGAAGAATTGCTCAGGCCCCTTGCCCTCGACCAGGCTCTGCAGGACCGACCGGAATGCTTCGGCGACGACGTCGTCGGCATCGCTGAGGTTGTCAACGTTCCTGCGGGCAACGGTAGAAGCGATGGAAACATGGCGAGCGTACAGCCCGTCATACGCATCCAGGTTTCCACCGCGGACCATGGCGATTATTTCACTGTCGCTGACAGCGTCGGCCATTGAAGAGGTAGTACTAGGCGCCATTACCGGCTTCCCCGCGAGCATAAATATTTCCGACCATATAGACACAGTGGCCGGACCCGGAATTTATGACGCAGGTTTGGAATCTTTTTTCGCGAAAAGGGTGATCAGCCATTTGTTCCTCAGTGGTTCGGTCCGGTGGCGCCCGTGGACGGGCACTTGGTCGACGACGTCGTTCTCGGAAGGCTCCATCGGTTCGGGGATCGCGTCTATTGACGAAGCAAATCGCCGCGTGCCGGTTGCCGCGCCCTGAGCTGCGCAACGAGGCTCTGGTCCCGCCACCGGGTCAGAAGCAGCCACATGCCATCCGCGACGGGCACCGCAGCCGCTGTTTGGATCTTCATGCCTACTGTGTGGCGCGTGCAGACGATTCATGTCGCAAGTGCGGAGAAGTATTTGCGTGCCGTGCGGGTGGCCTCAGTGGTGGACGCCGTCCCGCTTGAATCTCCCAGGAACCTCGACGTAGTAGATGGACCTCCCGGTGGGAAAGGAGAAGCGGTGCCCTGCGTGTCGGATTGGCTGATAGTCGTGGCCGAATGGGTCATGCACCGTGACTCGTTCGAGGTGATCGTCGCGTGTGAGGAGGCCGTTGACTTCTTGGAGCGTCGCAGGATGGGTTACTTCGCCATCCACCTCCAACACCCACGGCGCATCCGTGGTCCTGCCGGATTGTTCGAGGTAAAGCATTTCAAACAATCCGGCAAGGAGGGCTTCCAACGTTTCCGGGGAGAACCGTTGTAAGGGGTGGGTCTGCATATTCCGACGTTGGTTGGTTGTCCACGCTTGGCGGAGCCAGTTGAATTCGACAGTGCCCAACGAAGGGCCCAGGCGCAGGTGCCTGTCCTTATCCATGGTCAGGCGGTAGTCGTTTCCGGCTCGGTCAAGGATGCATGCTGCTTCGTCAACGTATTCCAAGTTGTCGAGCATGGCGGCCTCGGACGGATAGTACGAGAAATCACCGACGTCGTCGACCACAACATAGTCGATCGGGCTGCTGCCGGGAACCGTGGTGTCGGGTGCCGTTCCGTGGGTAAAGCCAAAGCGCTTCATGCTTACGTCAGCTCCTGCGGAGGACCAGTCCACAGCCCGGGTGGCCGTGAATTCTTCACTCGATCAGATCACCGAAAGGACCCGCCACCGGTGGTCTTTACGGTTTCCATATGCGGCAGGGCGGAGATTTAGCACTCTCTTAACGGTCAAGGCTCGAGCAAATGGGGCAGGCATGGCAGACTTCGGCCATGAGTATCGAGCACTGGTGGCCGAAGCTGAAGCCGTCCACCCAAGAATGGCTGATCGAGAACAATGGCGACGCAGTGTCCCCCGAGGTGCTTGCCGAGATCGCCCAAGTTGGAGGTGTTGTTACTTCCGATGCCTGGTGGGTTGGTGAGAACGGGCCTTCGGGGTTCTATTTCTCGGACGAGGCGGTCGACTGGATCGAAGCGGTAGCGAACGGCGAGGTGCCTGAGCGGCCCTGACGGCATCGCCGTCAGGCCACCTTGTAGCCGCGCTTAGCCCACGTGGACCCACGGGCGGCGGCTGACATCGGGTTCGGCTTCACGCAGCACTTCCCGGGTGACTGGAGCGATCTCTCCCTCGCCCAGGAACAGGAAGCGAAGGAGATTGATGACCGGGTTGCCTTCGGTCCAGCGGAAGTAGATGTGCGGCATGAGGCCGGTCACGTCGCGGATGTGCAGCAGCACCGAGGCGATGGTGTTGGGGACCACCGGGCCGTGGACTTCGAGGATCTGGTGTCCGTGCCGAACCACGCCGTGGACTTCGAGCGCGGTTTCGAAGTCGGAGGAATCGTCCACAATCACTTCCAGGAAGAGCGCCTGGTAATCCACCGGAATGTGGCTGACCTCGATCGCTGAGGTGAGTTTGTCCCGGTAGGCCTCCGCGGTGAGGCGGAGGGGTTCGTGGGCGATGAGCGCAATCGGGCCACTTAGGTTGGTGGACATGAATTCCAGCGCCTGGCGGTCCAGGTGGACGTGGGTCGCGTGCAATTCAAACGAGCGCCGGATCCGGGAAAGCAGGGAGATCACGATAATCCCCACGATAAAGATCGCGGCGATCCGGATGCCTTCGGGACGTTCGAAGATGTTGGCAATTGTCGTATAGATGAAGACAAGGGCGATGACGCCGAATCCGACGGTGCGCTTGCGCTGCCTCAAACGGCGGGCGGAGAGGGTCACCGCCACGGCGGCCGACGTCATCAACACCAACACCCCGGTGGCGTACGCGCCACCCTGGGCGTCGACGTCGGCGTTGAACAGGAAGGTGATCAGGAACCCGATGAGGGTGAATACCAACACGAGGGGCGCACTGCCCGGGCCCATCCCGGTGCCATTCCATATCGCGGCAGGTACCGCGGGACCAGGTTCAGCAGCCCCGCCATGGCGGAGGCGCCTGCGAACCACAGGATGGCGATGGTGCTCAGGTCGTAGACAGTGCCGAACCCCACGCCGAGATATTGGTGCGCAAGGAATGCCAGGGCCCGTCCATTGGCCTGGCCGCCGGTTTGGAATTCCTGGTCCGGAATCAACACAACGGTGGTGAAGCTGGTGGCGATCAGGAACGAACTCATGATGACCGCGGCCGTGGTCAGGAGACGGCGGGTTCCCTTGATCCGTCCGGCAGGGTTTTCCTCCGTGTCCGAGGCACGTCCGCGGATCTGGGGCATCACGGCGACTCCCGTCTCGAAACCGGACAGGCCCAAGGCGAGTTTGGGGAAAACGAGTAGCGCGATGCCGATCACCATGAACGGGTTTCCGTGCGAAGTGGAAAGTGCATGCCACCAGTCACCCACTGCGACCGGATGTGCGAACACTTCCACAAACGTTGAGAACACGACCACGACGTTGAGGCCCAGATAGACGATGACCAGAACCACCGCCACGCCGATGGCTTCCTTGAATCCGCGCAGGAATACTGCGGCCAGCAGGGCCAGAAGGAACAAAGTGACCAGGATGTTCTGTCCCTGCAGCCAGCCCGGGGCGAGTGGATTCTGGATTGCGTGGGCCGTGGCGTCCGCGGCCGAGAGGGTCATGGTGATCATGAAGTCCGTTGCCGCGAACCCGAGGAGAACGAGGACGAGGAGCTTTCCTCCCCATCGTGGCAAGAGGCGCTCAAGCATGGCGATTGATCCCTCGCCACGGTGGCTTTCACCTGCGACGCGGTGGTACACAGGCAGGGCACCCAGCAGCGTGACGGCCACCAGGACGATGGTGGCCAACGGCGAAATCACTCCGGCGGCCAAGGCTGCGATGGCCGGCTGGTAGCCGAGGGTGGAGAAATAGTCGACGCCGGTGAGGCACATGACCTGCCACCACGAATGCTTCTTCAGATGGGGATCGCCCACCGCACCAGGTCCTTGGTGGGATCCTTTGGAGTCTTGCAGTCCGAACAGCAACCATGTCCGAAGGGAGGCCATGCCTCCGGGCCGTGGGGCCGAAGGATCAGCCGGGGCCTGCTCAAGGTAGTCATGGTGTCCTTTCCGCGCGACGCGCAGGCACCGCGATCATTGCTGAACATAACACCGGCCACAGGTGTTTTCGCTGGTTGAAGCCGATCTTGATGAATCCTTAACGTCGATTTCCCGGAATCCACTTTGCGCCTGTTAAGAAGCCGTCAAGATTCGGCCCTGCGGTGTTAAGGAACCATCAGGAACCGATTTTCGCCGTCTGCCGGGGAGTTGACTGGCATCAGCCCCGCAAACGGGGCGCGGATGAAAGGACGTTCCAATGGCCGACGTGGCTGTTGTGGGGATCTTCGTGGTGTCCATGGGGATCGTGATGTGGATTGCCCACCTTCTGGGCAAAATCGTCGACGGCGATGGGCCGGTGAGCGGGCAATGAGCGCGGACGCCGTGATGTGGTTGGTCCTGTTCATTTCAGGCCTGTGTCTGTTCGGCTACTTGTTGGCCGTGTTGATCCACCCGGAAAAGTGGTGATGCGGGATGGTTTTCAGCGTTGCCTCCTTCCTCACCCAAGTGGTTGTCCTGCTCTTGCTGTTGGTCTTGGTGCACAGGCCCCTGGGCATCTACCTTGCCCTCGTGTTTGACGGCAAGAAGTCATCACGGGCGGAGAGGCTGTTCTACCGCCTCGCGGGAGTGGATGCCGGCGCCGAACAGAGCTGGTCGATCTACCTGCGCAGTGTCCTGGTCTTCTCTGCAGTGTCCATCCTGGTGGTGTTCTTGCTCCAGCGGCTCCAAGGCGTCCTGCCAGGGAACAATTCCCTGGCAGGCGTGGATCCCTGGACGGCCATGAACACGGCCATTTCCTTCGCGACGAACACCAATTGGCAGACTTACGTCCCCGAGACCACCATGGGCATCTTCGTACAGATGTGCCTGCTGGCCGTGCAGAACTTTCTCTCTGCCGCAGTCGGAATCGTGGTGGTGATTGCCCTGATCCGCGGCATCGCTCGCACCCGGACTGACAGGCTGGGGAATTTCTGGGTGGACCTTGCCCGCACCTCGTTCCGTGTACTGCTTCCGATGGCTGCGCTCGCGGCCATCGTGATGGTGATTGGCGGTGTGGTGCAGAACTTTTGGTCCACCGAGGTCGTCAACCAAGCAACAGGCGTCACCCAGACCATTCCCGGCGGGGCGGTGGCCTCCCAGGAGGCCATCAAGATCCTCGGCACCAACGGCGGCGGCTATTTCAACGCCAATTCCTCGCACCCGTTTGAGAACCCGAACGTCTTCATCAGCATGTTCGAGGTCTTCTTGATCCTGCTCATTCCTTCTGCCTTGCCGTACGCCTATGGCCGCATGGTGGGGGACCAGCGGCAGGGGCACACAGTAGTCGGTGTCATGGGCATGCTCTGGCTGGCGTCCACCTTGCTGATGGGCTGGGCCGTTGCCGGCGCTGCGGGAACGGCAACGGCGGCAGCCGGCGGTTTGGGCGAGGGCTTTGAACAGCGTTTTGGCGCGGCGCAGAGCTCCATCTTTGCCACGGCCACCACCCTGACTTCAACGGGAGCGATCAACGTGGCCCATGATTCACTTCCGCCCTTGGCCGGCGGCGTGGCCATGGTCAACATGATGCTCGGCGAGGTGGCTCCGGGCGGCACGGGGTCGGGGCTCTATGGCCTGCTCATGCTCGCGATCGTCTCCGTGTTCATCGCCGGGCTCATGGTGGGCCGCACTCCGGAATTCCTGGGCAAGAAAATCGGGCCACGGGAAATGAAGCTCACGGCCATGTACATCCTGGTGACGCCCGTCATCGTGCTGGCCACGGCTGGAATCACCGTCCTTCTCCCGGACGCCGTTGCCAACGCCCCTGCAACCGGACCGCACCAATTCAGCGAAGTGCTGTACGCCTTCACCTCCGGAGCCAACAACAACGGCTCCGCGTTCGCCGGTATCACCACCTCCGGCCCCTACCTGTCCACCATGATGGGAATCGCCATGCTGCTTGGCCGCTATCTCCCCATCGTGCTGGTGTTGGCCCTGGCAGGATCCCTGGCAAAACAGCCCCGGATCCCGGCATCCGCCGGAACAGTGCCCACCCATGGCTGGCTCTTCGGTTCGCTCTTGCTCGCCGTCACGGTGATCATGACGGCGTTGAGCTACTTCCCTGCCCTCGCCCTGGGCCCCCTCGCAGAAGGACTCCTCAAATGACCCCGTCCACAACGGACACCGCCGCCCGGACCTACGCAGACGGAAATCCCCTGGGAACTCCGGGAGAGCACAAGCACCACACCAAGGCACCGGCAAAGCTGGACCTTGCCAGTATCCGGACTGCGCTGCCGGTTGCAGTACGGAAACTGGGGCCACGCCAGATGATCCACTCTCCCGTGATGTTCACCGTGCTGGCAGGGGCGGCTCTCTGCACGGCCATCTGCATCCTCAAGCCGGCAGTGTTCGGCATATCGGTGACAATCTGGCTTTGGCTGACGGTGCTTTTCGGAACCCTCTCGGAAGCCATCGCCGAGGGCCGCGGCAAGGCCCAGGCAGACAGTCTCCGGGCCAGCAGGAAAGGTGTCGTTGCCCGGCTTCGGCTGGAGGACGGCACCCTCAAGGAAGTGCCGGGAACGGAACTGCGGAAGAACGACGTCGTCATGTGCGAAGCAGGGGACGTCATCCCCTCCGATGGCGAGATCATCGAGGGCCTGGCGAGCGTGGACGAATCCACCATCACGGGTGAATCGGCGCCCGTGATCCGTGAATCCGGTGGCGACCGCTCCTCCGTGACCGGCGGCACCAAGGTCCTTTCGGACCGCATCGCCGTTCGCATTACGGCTGAGGCGGGCGAAACGTTCATTGACCGGATGATCAAGCTTGTGGAAGGCGCTGTTCGGCAAAAGACGCCCAACGAAATCGCCCTTCACGTCCTCCTTGTCTCGCTCACCATCGTGTTCCTTGCGGTCACCATGAGCTTGGCGCCGTTCGCTTCCCTGCCGGGGCAACGCCCTCGCCGATCGTGCTGGTGGCGCTGCTGGTCTGCCTGATCCCGACGACGATCGGCGCGCTCGTGCCGGCTATCGGCATCGCTGGCATGGACCGCTTGGTGCAGCACAATGTCCTGGCCACTTCCGGCCGCGCCGTGGAGACCGCGGGAGACATCACCACCCTCCTGCTCGACAAGACCGGCACCATCACCTACGGCAACCGCCGCGCGGTCAACTTCTTCCCCGCCCACGACGTCGAGCGGACCGAACTCATCGAGGCTGCCCGGCTATCCAGCCTTGCCGACGAGACGCCGGAGGGACGCTCGATCGTGGATCTCGCAGCGGAAAAGGGTGTCGGCGGCCCGGACCTTGCCGCTCTCCTGAAGGGCACGGAAGAGTTCGCAATTGTCGAGTTCAGCGCGAGCACGCGGATGAGCGGCCTGGACCTCGACGGGCGGAAGATCCGCAAGGGCGCCGCTACCGCCGTCGCGAAGTTCGTGGCGGACGCCGGTGGCCAGACGCCCGCCGAAGTGGACCGCAAGGTGCGGGAAATCTCAGCCCAGGGCGGCACCCGCTGTTGGTGGCCGGCGTCGGGCACGACGGCGGAGCCCGGGTCCTCGGCACGATCCACCTCGCCGACGTGGTCAAGCCGGGCATGCATGCCCGCTTTGCCGAACTACGCCGGATGGGCATCCGGACGGTGATGATCACGGGTGACAACCCCATCACGGCCAAGGCAATCGCTGCAGAGGCAGGCGTCGACGATTTCGTCGCCGAGGCCACTCCGGAGGACAAACTCGCTGTCATCAAGGAAGAACAGGCGCACGGCCGGCTGGTGGCCATGACGGGCGACGGCACCAACGATGCCCCGCGCTGGCAGCGGCGGATGTCGGCGTCGCCATGAATTCGGGTACTCCGGCTGCCAAGGAAGCTGCCAACATGGTGGATCTGGACTCGGATCCCACCAAACTCATCAACATCGTGGGCATCGGCAAACAGTTGCTCATCACCCGCGGCGCCTTGACCACGTTCTCGGTCGCCAACGACGTGGCGAAGTACTTCGCAATCGTGCCAGCCCTGTTCACAGGCGCCTTTCCCGGACTCGGGCTCTTGAACATCATGGGCCTGGCCTCGCCGTCCTCGGCCATCCTCTCCGCGGTGATCTTCAACGCGTTGATCATCATTGCCCTGGTTCCGCTCGCCTTGCGGGCGTCAAGTACCGCGCTGTCTCGGCAAACCAAGCACTGGCCCGGAACCTGGCCATTTATGGCCTCGGCGGTCTTGTGGCTCCCTTCATCGGGATCAAGCTCATCGACCTGCTCATTTCCCTCATCCCCGGCATCGGCTAGGAGACAACCATGAACACCCTTCCCGGTTATTTTCGGCAAGCAGGAACGGCACTTCGGTTCCTGCTCCTGGCCACCGTGGTCCTTGGATTGATCTACCCATTGGCGATTTTCGGTATCGGCCAGGCCGTTGCGCCTTTCCAGGCCAATGGCTCCATCGTGAAAGACGCGGCAGGTAAGCCCGCCGCTTCTGCCCTGATCGCGCAAGTCTCTGCCAACGACGCCGGCACCCAGAACCCGCTGTGGTTCCACGCCCGCCCTCGGCGGCCAAGTGGGACCCGGGGGCATCCACTGCCAGCAACCTGGGACCAACGATCCCAAACTGCTCGACGCCGTCAAAGCCAACCGTGCCGCCGTTGCCGCTGCGGAAGGTGTCAAGGAGTCCGACGTCCCCGCGGACGCCGTGACGGCGAGCGGTTCAGGGCTGGACCCGCAGATCTCGGTTGCCTACGCCCGCCTCCAAGTGCCCAGGGTGGCAAAGGCGCACGGACTGAGTCCCGAGACGGTGCAGGCCATGGTTGACCGCCGAACCGTCACCGGACTTGAGGCCTTCCTTGGGCAGCCGTCCGTCAACGTCACCGAGCTGAACCTGGACGTGGCGGCAGTTGCAGCCAAATAAAGGAAACCAATTAAAGGAAACCGGCCATGTGAAGTGGCTGGCCGTCCCGCGTCAGGGAGCTTGCAGTAGCGAGGTGAGTTTGTCCTGGGACTGTTCGACCGGCGGTGCTTGGACAGGGACGGCCAGCGTGATCCTCGTGATGACGTTCTTCGAAGCTGATTCAAGGACGTACTCGGTACTCGAGGACAACTGGTTCCGCGCGTACCAAGCCCGTTCGCCTGCGCCGTCGACGGACTTGGGGGACATCATGAGCCGAGGCAGTTCCACTTTGCCCAAGGCAGCCGTGTCCGGGTACACGGTTGTGGAAATGGTCAGGGCGTTGCCCGGATCCGGATCCTGTCCGTTGGGCACACCCACCAAGCTGAAAGTGCAACTCGTTTCTTTTACGCCTTGGGTTTCCGTGACTGATTGCACACCCTGCTGGATCTGCGCGGCAATGGCTCCAAGCTTTTGCCGGATCTCGTCTGTGCCAGGCACTTTGCAGGCCTGCGCGTCGGGGGTCCCGATGATCCTGCCGTCCATGGCCGTGGTGCCCGGGGAGGCCGTGGCATCGGTTTTTGGAGAGGCCGGGGCGCTGGCTGGTGCCGGGCTCGCCGCTGAGCCACTTGGCTCCGGGCCGCCCTGGCAAGCAGTCAGCAAGAGCCCGGCCAGGGCAACGGACAGTGGCACCGCCCAGGTGCGGACGCTCCTACCAGAAGATTTCATAGCCTACTCCCATCACAATCCGGTCCCCGGCCTGGGCGGTGTGCATGAACTGCAGCAAGTCCGGATCGTTGAACGCGAGGCAACCCCAGGTGGGTTTGTTGTTGCCGTGCATGAAGATCGCGAATCCGGCGTTCATGATGATTGGCGAGTCCGGTGGCCGGTTGTAATTGATGACCACTCCCTGACGATAATCGTGCGTTGGCCGGGTCGCGAAGTACCACATGTTCTCGTCCGGGAAGATGTCCGAGCTGGATTCGAAGTACTGATTGTAGTTCGCATTGAGCCTGCCGCCCAGCGCGAGAACTGGTTCAGCGTCCGGTAGGACAGGGCCGTTCCCGGGTTGCCGAGGCCGAACGCTTCGGTCACCGTGAACGAACCAGTGGGCGAGAACGCCTGCCAAGTGGGGCCGGTTGCCACGCCGGGACCGGCGAACCCCGACTCCCCGGCGGAGCCGATCGCGCCCCACTCCTTCACGTACTGCCCGTCACCGGGCCTGCGGACGCAGGTGATCATCGATACCTGGGTTGCCCGGTACGCGTCCGCTACCGCCAGGGACACCCTTTGCGCCCCGTTAGTCGGGTACTTCACGGCGCCGGAGTTCAAAGCGGGCAGTACCCTGCGGTGGAGATCGTGTACCTGACACCTCCACCGTTGATCCACTGAAGCTGTCCGAACTGGAAGCTCTGGCTGCAGTTCCCGGCCCGTCGCAGGCTTCGCCCGTGACGGGGTACCCGATGACGCCGTCCTGGGAATGGCGGGAGTCGTAGAAACTGCCAAGGCCACCCCAAACCGGCTGGGTTCCGGCGCCTATCGCAAAGTAGATCTTGCCCGCGTGAACTGTTGCGAGCAGCCGCCGAACCGCAGGCCGCACTGCTCGTCACCGTGCGGGCTCCGAGGTAGCCGCTGAGGCCGCCCAAGGACTGGTAGCGGCCACTGATGGCGCCCACAACGGAGAACGTCCCGTATCCCGGGACGAAGTAGATGGATCCGCGTTGGAATTGCTGCCGGCACGCCCCTCCAGGCAGTCCGCATTGCTCGTCGCTGCTCGGGTACCCCAGACTGCCCGTGTCTGCGGACAGCTGTTGGTAGCGGCCGTTGATCGCGCCCAAACTGCGAACGTCCCGTATCCCGGGACGAAGTAGATGGATCCGCGTTGGAATTGCTGCCGGCACGCCCCTCCAGGCAGTCCGCATTGCTCGTCGCTGCTCGGGTACCCCAGACTGCCCGTGTCTGCGGACAGCTGTTGGTAGCGGCCGTTGATCGCGCCCCAAACTGCGAACGTCCCGTATCCCGGGACGAAGTAGATCCACCCCCTCTGGAATTGCTGCCGGCACGCCCCTCCGGGAGATCGCACTGTTGCTCGGCAATCGCCGGGCCGAGTCCGCCGGCGTCACCGCCGAGGCTTTCGTGCTTGGCGCCGATCGCGCCAGGGACGGCGAAGCCAGATGCCTTTACGGTTGTGGAGGAAGGTGCAGGGGTGGCTGACGTGGCGGGCGAAGGTTCGATTGCCTTTGGCGGCGTGGCGCCCGGTGTCGGAACCGGCGTCGCGGTGGGAGCCGGCGTCGGGCCGACCGGTCGGCCCGGGCGCGGGTAACGTCGTCGATGATGGCGACGGCGTCACAGGCACCTGTGCGGGGACCCCGGTCCCGGAACCTGTGGTGCCACGGAGTCCGTGGAGGGTGACGGTGCAGGTGTTGGGCTTGCCATGGCCGGGGCGGGCAACAGGGACAGGCAAACGCCAATTGCTATTGCGGCTCCGAATCGATGGAGGCGCTGTGTACGGGGGAATTGAAGGCGTGCGCGCCCGGTGGACATCCTGGGGCTATCTTGTATGCCAGTAATTGCTTTCTCCTTTACCGCCACGCTCAAACCGAAGCCACGGTCGGTAAGGACAGTGGCCGCGGTGACGCAGCCGTAAAGAGAACCATCCCCCGAGGCACATGTATTGCTGATCGTGAGACTACCGCTCCGAAAGTTCCCCGGCGGGCAGACGCGCCGGTCAAAAGGGCTGGCTTTCTTGCGGGCAACCGACGCGTTAAACAAGTGAAAGAATGACCACATGGCACGGGCAACGTTGCGCATTTTCCTCGGGGCAGCCCCGGGAGTAGGGAAGACCTACGCCATGCTTGAGGAGGCTCACCGGCTGCGCGGCCGCGGTGAAGACGTGGTGGTGGCCTTCGCCATGGACCATGGGCGCAGCGACACCCGTGCCTTGATGGACGGATTGGAAGTCATCCCGCCGCACACGATTGCGTACCGGGACACCAGCTTTGAAGAGATGGACGTCGACGCGGTCTTGGCACGCAAGCCGCGCATCGCCGTCGTCGACGAATACGCCCACTCGAACATCCCCGGAAGCCGCAACGCAAAGCGCTGGCAAGACGTCGAGGAACTGCTCGACGCCGGCATCAACGTCCTCTCCACCGTCAACGTGCAGCACCTGGCTTCCCTTGGTGACGTCGTGAGTGCCATCACCGACGTCCGGCAGGCGGAGACAGTGCCCGACGACGTCGTGCGGCGTGCCGATCAAATCCATCTTGTGGACATCTCACCGGAGCTGTTGCGGCAACGGCTGGGCGACGGCAAGATCTATTCGGCGGACAAGATCGACGCTGCCCTGTCCAACTATTTCCGGATGGGCAACCTGACGGCATTACGGGAACTGGCGCTGCTGTGGCTGGCCGACCGCGTGGACGAAGGGCTCGCGAAGTACCGTTCGGAACAGGGGATCGAGGCGAGCTGGCCCGCCCGCGAACGCATCGTCATCGGCCTCACAGGCGGGCCGGAAGGGGAAGTCCTTGTCCGCCGGGCCGCCCGGATCCTCAAGCGCGTCAATGGCGGCGACTTGCTCGCCGTGCACGTCCGCGCCGCTGATGGTGTGGCCTCGGAATCTCCGCAGGCGCTGGAAGCCCAGCGCCTGTTGGTACGGGACTTGGGTGGCAGCTACCACACGGTGGCAGGGGAGGACCCAGCGAAGGCCTTGCTTGACTTTGCCCGCAGCGTGAACGCGACGCAGATCGTCGTCGGGATTTCCCGGCGCCGGAGCCTCGTCGCCAGGCTGACCGGGCGGGGATCGGCAACCGGGTGGTGCGTGACTCCGGCGATATTGACGTGCACATGGTTTCGCATCCCTTGGGCGGCCGGGGCGTGGACCGTCCACGGCAGCGGGACCTTGGCCGCACAAGGGTGATCGTCGGGTTTGCTATGGCGGTGGTCCTGCCGGTTCTTTTGCAGCTCCTGCTGGCGGCGAGTCCTTCGCACAACATCACGACGGCGGTGCTCCTCCAGTTGACGGGCTCGGTTGCCGTCGCCCTGGTGGGCGGGTTGTGGCCCGCTCTGCTCGGTGCCTTGTGGAGCAGCCTGTTGGTGAATTTCTTCTCCATACCGCCCGTGGGGACCCTGACCATCAGCGACCCCGAGAACATCATCGCGTTGCTGGTTTTCGTGGGCGTTTCAGCCGCTGTTGCGGCCGTGGTGGACGTCTCGGCCAGGCGCTCCAAGGAAGCCGCCCGTGCCCGTGCCGAGGCCACCACCCTGGGTGACCTCACGCGCGGGGCATCGAGCGCCGAGGACACCGTCGAAGGACTTTTGAAGCAAGCGTTGGACGTATTCCAGATGCGCGGGGCTGCGTTGTACAGGGCTGGCACCGCGGGCCCGGGCGGCGGGACAGCGGGCGGCTGGCGCCTCGTCGCCAAGGCCGGAGAGGCCGCACCCCTCCCTGCCGACGGCGGCGAAAACACCGAACAGATCGACGCCGGAACCCGCCTGGTCCTGTCCGGCCGCATCCTGCCAGCCAGCGACCGCCGCCTACTCAGCGCCTTCGGCGCGCACCTTTCGGCCCAGCTCGAGCGGCGGCAATTGGCGGCAAGCCGACGTGAAGTCAGGCGCTTGGCCGAAAGCAACACCATGCGAACCTCCATCCTGCGCGCCGTCTCCCACGACTTGCGGACTCCGCTGGCCGGGATCAAATTGGCCGTCGGCGGCTTGCGGCAAAGCAACGTCCACTACACACCGGAGGAGGAACAGGAACTGCTGGCAACCATCGAGGAATGCTCGGACAGGCTCGACGTCCTCGTGGGGAACCTCCTGGACATGTCCCGCATTACCTCGGACTCGGTGAATGCCCTCATTCGCCCGGTGCGCTGGTACGAAGTGATCCCTACGGCCCTCCATGGCATGCCGCCGGGGCGGGTGCGCGTCGACCTGCCCGGGAACATGCCGGAGATCGACGCCGACGCCGGGATGCTGGAACGCGTTATCGCAAACATCGTGGAGAATGCCATCAAGTACGCTCCGGATTCCGATGTTGTGCTGGTGGGAGCCGCTGGTGGCTTTAGCTCGTCCACCCTGGACGGGAGGCCGTCCGGAGAACTGCGCATCATCGACCACGGCCAAGGAGTCCCCGCCGAAAGCGTCGTCAGGATGTTCCAGCCATTCCAGCGGCTCAACGACGTCCCTTCCACCACCGGGGTTGGCTTGGGGCTCGCCGTGGCCAAGGGATTCACGGAAGCGATGGGAGGCACGCTCACCGCGGAAGAGACTCCGGGCGGCGGCCTGACCATGGTCATCCGGCTTCCGCTATCCACAGGGGTCGCGTTCCCGCACGAGGAGGCGCAAGCTCCCCTGGAGGCGCAATCCGTTCTTTTGCAGCACCGCCACATGCCGCCGTCGGCAGTCCGGATAGCGCCTCCAGGGAGGCGGGATGAGCCACGTCCTGGTGGTGGACGACGATCCCCATATCGTCAAGGCCTTGCGGATTACCCTCCAAGCCCACGGTTACACTGTGGCCACAGCGTCCGACGGCGAATCGGCCTTGCGCTCTGCCGCCCAGCACCCGGTTGGCGTCTTGATCCTCGACCTGGGGCTGCCAGACATCGACGGAACCACAGTCATCACCCGCTTGCGTGAGTGGAGTAGCGTACCCATCCTGGTCCTCTCCGCACGTCACGGCTCGGACGACAAGGTGGAAGCCTTGGACGCCGGCGCGGACGACTACATCACCAAACCGTTCGGGCTCGACGAGCTGCTCGCGCGCCTCCGGGCGATCCTGCGGCGCACCTCTGACCCGGGCGAAGAAGCGCCCGTGCTGGTCACTGAATCGTTCACTGCGGACCTTGCCATGAGACGCGTGACGCGCGACGGCGAAGACGTCCGCCTCACGCCGACGGAGTGGAGGATCTTGGATCTTTTCGTGCGCAATCCCGAGAAGCTGATCACCCAACAGCAGCTCCTGAGCGAGTGTGGGGCCCGGCCTACGCCAAGGAGGCCAATTACCTGCGCGTGTACATGGCCCAGCTCCGCCGGAAACTGGAACCGGAGCCCGGGAACCGCGCCACCTGATCACCGAGGTAGGGATCGGGTACCGGTTCATGCCGTGAGGCGGGCTGCGGCAGCATGACCGGCAAACTCCGCAGTCTCCCCGGCCTCGACAAGCCGCGCATACGCGCCGCCTGAATCGCGAAGGTTTCCGGGCGTTCCGAACTCCACGATGGCACCGCGCGAGAGCACTGCGAGCTGATCGGCTTTCTCCACGGTGGAGAGCCTGTGGGCGATGGTGAGCGTAGTCCGGCCGACGGCCAGCCGGTCGAGCGCCGCCTGGACATGAGCCTCGGTTGCGTTGTCCAGGGCGGAGGTAGCTTCGTCGAGGACCAGCACTTTCGGATTGCGCAGGATGGTTCGGGCAATCGCCAAGCGCTGCTGTTCTCCTCCGGAGAAGCGGTGGCCCCGGCGCCGACCATGGTGTCCAGGCCGTCGGGCAAGCTTGCGATCAGGTCCGCGATCTGTGCCGAGGCCAGCGCGCTCCACAGCACTGCGTCGTCCGCGCCGGGTGCAGCCAGCAGCAGGTTTTCCCGGATGGTGTCGTGAATCAAGTACGTCTCCTGGGACACCACGCCAACGATTTTCGTCAGGTCCTCAGGGGCGATGTCGCGCACGTCGACGCCGTCAATGGTGATCCGCCCGGCGGTGGCGTCATGCAGGCGCGGACCAGCGAGCCCAGCGTCGATTTGCCGGAGCCCGTGGGGCCCACGATCGCGGTGCTGGTGCCGGCCGGAAGCGTGAGGTCGACGTCGAGCAGAACGTCCGTGCCGCCGTCGTACGCGAAACGGACGCCCTCAAAGCGGACCTCGCCGCGCACTGCGGCGGGTCCAGCGGGACGGGCCGCGCCGGGGAGTGATCTCGGGAGCCAAGTCCAGGTACTCAAAGATGCGGCTGAACAGGGCCATTGCGGTGACCCATTGGACGCCGAGATCCAGCAAGCTCATGACCGGGCGGAAGATGGCGCCTTGCAGCGCGGTGAACGCCACGAGCGTGCCGATGGTCATGCCGCCGCTGGTGACGGGCAGTCCGGCGGCGAGGTAGATCAGCGCCGGAATGGCCGAGAAGATTATGCCCATGGTGGACATGCGCCAGCGGCCGGCCAACTGGGAGCGCATCTCCAGGCCGATCAGCCTTTTGGAGCTTTCCGTGTAGCGGTGGGCGTCGCGTTTGGTGGTTCCGAGGGTTTTGGAGAGCCTGACGCCGGAGACTGACAGCCCTTCCTCGACCTGGGTGTTCATGGTGGCCAGCTCGCTTTGCAGCGTTGACGTGATGTTGCGCCGGAGCAGTGCCACCCGGCGCGTGAACCAAACAGCCGGCGGTATCACTATCAGGGACAAGAGCGAGAGCCCGGGCGAAATGGCCACCATGGCGATGGCGGTGGCAATGGCCGTGGTCAGGTTGGACGCAACACCGGTCGCGGTGGAGGTGATGACTTGCTGCAGGCCGGAAATGTCGTTGTTCAGCCGCGACTGCACCTCGCCACTGCGGGTCCGGGTAAAGAATCCGAGCGATTGCTTTTGCAAGTGGGTGAACAGGCGCGTGCGCAAGGTGTGCATGATCTTCTGGCCCATGCCCGTGGTCATCCACGTCTGCAGCACGCCAATCAGCGCGGTTGCGGCGGCCACGGCGATCAATCCGGCGGCCAGCCACGCGAGCAGTGGCAGATCCTTGCCGGGCAGCGCGACGTCGATGATGTGGCGGACCAGGAACGGCTGCGCCAGGCCGATGATGCTTGAAGCGCTGATGAGAAGCACGACGACGGCGATGGTCGCCTTGTGCGGGGTGAACAGCCCGGCGATCCGTTTGAGGCTCACGGGGTGCTGTTTCAACTGGGTACGGTCCGCGGGATTGAGGCGGGCGGGCCGCGGCCGGGACTTCGGGCTCCGACGCCCGGTCGATGGGGATTTTGGGTGAGGATGTTCTCCGTCATAAGCACCACCTCCAGTGGCGAGCGGGGCGCGGGAATCGCGCCTACTAATACAGAGGTTACCTCACTATGTGGCTACAGGTCAAATTGCTAGACTGACAGAATGCAGTCACAGCCCTCAGATTCTGCCGACCTTGGCGATCTCTTCCATGCCGCCTTCCGGGGCTGCGCCGGACCTGGGCCGAGCAGCTGTCTCCGTGGGAGCTGACGCCGCACCAATGGCGGGCGCTCATGACTCTTATGCGCCCGGCGCCAGGGGACCCGATTCGGCTGAAAGACTTGGCGGAACGGCTGCGCATTGCGCCACGATCGGCCACGGAAGTGGTGGACCAGCTCGAGGTCAAAGGCCTCGTCCGCCGCGATCCGGACCCACGGACCGGCGCGCCACCCTCGTCGCCGCCACCAGGGACGGGCAGCAACTCTTTGCGAAGATCGGCGCTGAAAGGCGTGGCAAGTCTTCCGAGTACTTTGCCCGGCTCAGCGCAGAAGATCGCGCCGAATTGGCCCGGATTCTGGGTCAGCTCGGGGACTGAAGCGAACGCCGCCCGCCTGCCAAGTTGCCGCAGAGTAGGTAGAGTCGAAGCCATGACTCGCCGGAAGGTTCCAGTTGCCCTCGTCGCGCTCCCTTTCGCGTTGTGCCTGATCGCACTTGCGCCAGCAGAGAGAGCGGGGCCGCAAACTGCGATTCGCAAGGGCTTCTGGGGGTGGTTGGCATGTGCTCTCCCGCCAACTCCCCATCTCCCCGGCCATCGGAAAAACCCACTCCGTCGGCCACGGCTATCCCGCCTGTACAACCGCAACCCCAGCCGGATCCCGGCGTCGCGGTTCCGTCCGGTGGCGCCTCAACGCCTTCGACGGCGGTGACCGTGCGGGCGGACCCAACTCAGGCCGCGCCACCGGCGGCAACCACAGCTACAGTGCCTTCGCCGATCGTTTCCAGCCTGAGCCCCTCGACGCAAAATTCAACCTCCGCGGCGACCGCTACCCGGATTGACCCGGGCGCCCCCGCCCAGAGTGACCATCCCATTGCTCCAAGCGTTTCAGTGGCTGGAATCCTGTTGGCCTTCGGCGGAACCCTCATCGCCGCAGGCGGAGTGGTAGGCCTCAGAAGATATCCGCCGCTCTAACCCCGGCCCGCGGAGTTCATCGGGAAACAGGTAATAGCGGACCCTGCCTCATTCCGGTGGCCATTCCTAGGATTGAAAGCAAGTCGACAAGCTTTCACTAACAAGGAGAACCCCATGACCGAACCATCCCGTGCCCAGCAACTCGTCGGAGACATCTCGCCCAAACTTGCCTCACTCACCGACGACGTTCTCTTCGCTGACGTCTGGGAACGCCCGAATTGGCCAAGCGGGACCGGAGCCTCATTACCGTTGCCTGTCTCGTGACAAGCGGCAGCACTGAACAGCTTTTTGGCCACCTGCGTCTCGCGAAGGCAAACGGACTCAGCGAAACCGAATTGAGCGAGGCTATTACGCACCTGGCGTTCTATGCGGGCTGGCCCAAGGCGATGTCCGCCATGGCGGTCGCCAAGCAGGTGTTTGCCGAGTAGCCAAGTCCGCGCGAGTAGCCAAGTCCGCGTCAGGGGCGCTTGGCGCCCCTAGCCAGGCTTGCTGCCGGAAGTCAGGCCTGCGGGGTGTGCCCCTGGAGTGAGGCAATCTGTGCACGCGCGGCTGCGATGAGTTCCTCGTTAGTGTTGGCGTGGCCGTTGAGGCCCCAGCCGCCGTCGGGCGCTTCCGTGAGCAGGACCCAGGTTCGATCAGGCAGCGTCGGGTCCGCGGCCGCCGTCGCGACGAGCGCGGTGAGTTGTTCGACAACGGCGAGCTGCTTTTCGCGGTTCAGCGCGCCCGCGTTCGTGAGCACCTGGACGCGCACGTAATTGCTGTCGCCGTCGACATTCGACAGATCCCCCGCCGGGAGTTCGTGGATGAATGCCGCCGTATTCTTGCGGAACATCGGGATATCCGGCACCTGCTCCACACGCATCACCGTCGACGCCAGGTCAATCGCGAGCTGGTGTTTGTCTGCGAAAGTCCCTGCGGTGGCGTACACGTCGATCATGGGCATGATGCTTCTCCTCTTCGATGCAGTTCAACCGTCATGTGCGTTGCCATCCTTGCACCTTGCTGTCACCGTGTCTTCCTCTGGGCAATCATTTGCGGATCGTCCGGCTTGACGTCCTTGGAAGTGCGGTTCTTCGGCCTGTGCGGCATGACCGGTTCGGATGCGAAGCGTCGTGGGCCGCTCCACATTGATGGCGGGGCATCGATCGCGTAGGCAAGGGCGTATGCGACCCTTTCGTAGTTGACGCGCCAGCCCCTGAAATGTGGCCATGCTTGCTCCGCCGTCACCTCAATCGGGTAATCGACAGTCCTCAGGAGTTCCACGGCCGCTTGAAAATCTTCAAAGGTCACATCTAGTTCGGAATCGGGATCGGGGTCTTCCTCGACCGGGATACGAATGGCCCGGGCCACTTGGTTCAGGCAGGTGAATCCCATCCGAATGACCAGCCGAGCCCGGTGCTCGGGCGGACCCCGGACTCAGGGAAAGCTGCAACGCGGCCGCGTCCATGACGCTGAGGAGGGAGTTAAGCCAGTTCGATTGCGGTGAAGGCGAACGGAACCATACCAGCGTCAGGTAGGTGCTGTGTGATTCGGCGACATCCGCGGCCCATCGCTCCCACCTTTGGTAAAGCTCGCTGAGCTCGCTGGTGCTGGTTTGGGCGGCCATCCCAAACCGTGTGCGCACCAGAAGCTCGGGTCCCCATGAGGGTGAGCCTGCCCTCGATACGAGGAGCGTTACTTCCGCCTCCCGCCTGTTGAACGCCGCATAGAGCGTTGGCAGATAACCGATCTGCAGAGCGATCACGATCAACCCGGTATAGGCGGCGACGTAAACCAACACGGTGTTGCCGACATTCGATGGAGCAGCGTAGCCAAGCGTGAACATCGCGGAGCCAGCCTCGCTTGCGGCTTGCCAGAGGTCACCGTCGACGAAGGGAAGAAGCAGGAGACTGAACGACAAGTCGAACACGATCACCCAAACCAGCAGGCGGACGAACAGCGCCATGGGGACTGCCAGGCAAGGATCCGATCACGTACTTCGTACGAGGAGACGGGCTTAGTGATGACAAAGAAGATTTTCGCAGTGACCAAATGGGTCATCCGTGAAAGGTTGCTGTGCAGCGGACGTGGCACGATCAGCGTTCCGATCACGCTCATCCAGTTCAGGAGCAACGCAAGCAACCCGACTGAAAAACATGCCCACACGAATACAGTCAATGTGCTCTTTCGACATTGTTAGACACCAATTCAGCTATTGACCACCGGTAGGTACAAAGCTGATGAGGCTCGTATCATTCATTCCACCCTCGGATCTTGTCAAGGGTAAGCGGCTGCGCCGTACTTCGGTGCGACGTCACCAGCAAAGCATCGCCGGAGAGTTAGGGAGTAACCATCGTGGCACGCCATCTTATCCTCGGCGCCGGACTCGTAGGCGGGACGCTCGCGAGGCAGCTCTCCGCCCGTGGAGACCAGGTAACTCTCGGCACGCGCAGCGGCACTACGGTCCCCGGGGCGACTCCCGTGAAACTGGACGCGAGCAACCCGGCCGACGTGACACGGGCTGCGCGTGGAGCCGACACGATCTTCGTTTGCACCAATCCGCCCTACACCAATTGGGCAGCCGATTGGCCTCCGATCTTCGACGCCGTGATCAAGTCGGCCCGTGACTCCGGGGCCGGTCTTGTGCTCATGGGCAACCTCTATGCGTACGGCCCGCCGGACGGTCCGATGACCGAGCATTCACAGCTCGCCACCACCGAGAAGAAGGGCCTTGTGCGCAAAGCGGGTTGGGAGAAAGTCCTTGCCGCGCACGAACGCGGTGACATCCGGGCCGTGGAGGTTCGGGCGAGCGACTACTTCGGTCCTGGGGCGGCGGGGATGTCGACGCATCTTGGCGGCGGCTTTTTTCAACCACTCCTGGCCTCCAAAACGGCGCGTGTCGTGGGGACCCCGCACTGGAGCACAGTTGGAGCTTCCTGCCCGATATCGCCGCGACACTTATCGCGGCCGCAGACCACACGGGCGAATGGGGACGGGCCTGGCATGTGCCGAGTGCATCCGTCCCGCGCTCGGAAATCGCGCGGCAGGTGAATGAGCGTTGGGGCGTGAATGGCCGGGTGGCCCCGATCCCGCAGTGGTCACTTAAAGCCCTCGGCACCGTCATTCCGATCATGCGCGAGATCTCAGCTTCCAGCTACCAATTCACGATGCCCTTCGTGATCGACTCCGAGGAGACGCGGAAGATGCTGGGTGTTAAGGCAACATCGTGGGACCAAGCACTGGAGGTCACTGTGGACAGCTACCGTAAGCCCGAAACGAGCCATTCGGTGCGGTGACTAACCCCTCCGCTCAACCGCCGCAAGAATGGCCTCGCCGAGTTCATGCGGCTTCGTGAACTGGGGCCAGTGTCCGGTGGGCAGATCCATGAATTCCACGTCGTTGATGCGCGCGAGCTCGGCCACGAAGGGGTGGCCGGATTCGATCCACTCGCCGAGCAGGCTGGAGGGGAACTCGCACGCGATGATGGTGGCCGGGACGTCGTAGCGGCGCACATCGTGCAAGCGCTGCTTATCTGTGGTCACGTTCTTTGGCTCCGGGATGGCGCGTGCCCGGAACGCGGCCCGCAGCTCCTCGTTGAGGTCCACGAGGTCCTCGTTTTCGAAAAGCTCCCACGGTGGCAAGGGCACGGCATCGCCCTCGACAGGCAGTTCGTCGTTGATGACGCCGCCCTCGCCAAGCGGTCCGCTGTCCACGTAGACCGCCCGGACCACCCGGTCCGGGCGGGCGTCGACGGCGCCGTGGATGATGGCACCTCCACCGGAGTTGCCGACCAGTACAACAGGACTGCCAACGGCGTCGACGGCTGCCACTACTGCCTCGATGTGATCCCTGAGGCCGATACCGGACCTCGGGGCGTCAATTGCCTCCAGCCCAGGCAGCGTGAGCGGGTGGACCGTGTGGCCCGCAGCAACGAGCGGCGGCGTGACCTCCGACCACGAAGAAGCGTCCAACCAGAATCCGGGAACCATGATGATGTCCATGCCGGTACCCTACGACGGGCCACCGACAGAATGAACCCTTGCGTTGGTCCCGCACGCCGGAACGCGCCAACAGCTCAGACCGCTGCGGTCCGTCCCGATCGAAGGAGGGCGCGAAGAACGCGGCGAGTTCCGCCGTCGCGGTCAAGGGCAAGACGTTCGCCACGTACTGGTCCGGCCGCACCACCACCACGACGCCGCCGCGGTCAAGGCCGCGCAACTCGAAGATGTCTGCCGAAGGATCGGTGCCGTAGACGTTCTCAAGGTAGGTGAGCTTGAACGGTCCGACCTCCGGCTTGAATGCTTCCGGCACCGCTCCGATGTCGACGCTCGTGTGCTCCTGCTGATAGATCACCTTCACGTCGAACCACGCGTCCCGGTCAGCGCCCGACGGCGTTGCGGCCAGCGGCGAGTCCGGCGAGTTCGCGATCCACTCGCCAAAGTCCGCGACGGGCGACGATCCTCTCTGTGCCGTTCCGGCTTCGCTTGCGTCCGCGAACACGTAGATGCGCCACCGTCCGTCAGCCTTGGCCTGGTGGCCGAGCTGCAGCGGGTTGGTATCGCAGACGCGCACCACGGGCGCGGACTTGAAACGCTTACCGATGGTGAATCCCGTGGCCAGGCCTTGATGTGTTGGCTCGGCGATCAGCGGCGAGGGAGCGTAATGGGTCATGAAGCCGGCAGGGAACTCTGCGGTGCTCACGTAGAAGTTCTCCAGCTCGGTGGGGTCCTCAAATTCCTCGGGCTTCTTCGCCATGAGCGTGGACCACTCTTTGTCGAAGTCGATGAGGTTCTTGGCAATGACTTGGCGCTCGGCGGAGTACGTGGAGAGGAGGCTCTCCGGGCTGCGGCCTTCGAGTACGTGTCCGAGCTTCCATGCCAGGTTGAAGCCGTCCTGCATGGAGACGTTCATTCCCTGTCCGGCCTTCGCGCTGTGGGTGTGGCATGCGTCGCCGGCAATGAACACGCGCGGTGTGCGCGTGCCGCGCTGGTCCGGCAGGACGTCGTCGAACCTGTCCGTGAGGCGGTGGCCCACTTCGTACACGCTGTGCCAGGCGACGTTACGCACATCGAGCGTGTAGGGATGGAGGATGTCGTTGGCCTTGGAGATGATCTCCTCGATGGTGGTGTTCCGCACGGAGCGGTTGTCGTTCCGATCCACCTCGCCAAGGTCGACGTACATGCGGAAGAGATGGCCGCCTTCGCGCGGGATCAGGAGGATGCTGCCGCCCGTGCCGGACTGGATGGCGCACTTCGTGCGGATGTCGGGGAAGTCCGTGACGGCAAGGACGTCCATGACGCCCCACGCGTGGTTGGCCTGGTCGCCGGCGAGGGTGCAGCCGATCGACTCGCGCACCTTGCTCCGCGCGCCATCGGCCCCGACCACGTACTTGGCCCGGACAATACGCTCCTGGCCCTCGTTTGGTCCGGCGGTGCGGAGAAGGGTAACTGTGACGGGATAGTCGCCTTCATTGGTGACCTCGAGGCCGCGGAACTCGTAGCCGTAGTCGGGAGACATGCGGGTGGGGGAGTTCGCCATGTACTCGGCGAAGTAGTCCAGCACGCGCGCCTGGTTGACGATGAGGTGCGGGAATTCGCTGATATCCCCGGTCGGATCGTCGAGGGCCCGCGCGGTACGGATGATGCGTGAAGGGTCTGACGGGTCCGGCTTCCAGAACGCCATCTCGGTGATCCGGTACGCCTCGGCAATGATCCGCTCGGCGAATCCGAAGGCTTGGAATGTCTCCACGCTCCGGGCCTGGATCCCGTCGGCCTGCCCGATCGCGAGCCTGCCGGGCGACGCTCCACGATACGGGTTGTGACGCCCGGGAACTGGGACAACTGCGCGGCGGCGAGCATGCCGGCGGGCCCGCTGCCGACGATGAGTACGTCGACCTCGTCGGGAAGATCAGTGGGTCTGTTGATGCCGACGCCGGCGGCCGCCTGGACACGCGGGTCGCCGGATACATAACCGTGGTGGTGGAACTGCATGGGCTTTCCTCACTTCATTGTGCGGTTGTTCAATTATAGAACTGTGAATTCTTTATTTGAACCTTTGTTTGGATTCATACTGTACGGCAGGCGTGACGGGGGCTACAAGGGCCTCACGATCCGTCCGGGGATGCAGGGGGTTGACGTCCCGAAACTCCAGGGTCATAGTTATCGTATACGATTTCGTACTCGATGAGGAGTGAAACTTGGAACAGGTCACCGACCACACCCTGGCCGCGGCCCGCAAGGTCATCGCGGTGCATATCAACTACCCCAGCCGGGCGGCGCAGCGGGGCCGGATGCCGGAGCAGCCGTCGTACTTCCTGAAGCCTTCGTCGTCCCTTGCCCTCAGCGGCTCAACGGTGGAGCGTCCGGCTGGCTGTGAACTCCTCGGCTACGAGGGCGAGATCGCGCTGGTCATCGGCACGCCCGCCCGCCGCGTGGTCTGGAAGACGCCTGGAGCCACGTCCAATGGGTCACGGCCAGCAACGACCTCGGCGTCTATGACCTGCGCTACGCGGACAAGGGCTCCAACCTCCGGTCCAAGGGCGGCGACGGCTTCACCCCGGTGGGCCCCGCGCTCATTCCGGCCGCCGACGTCGACCCCTCCGGGCTGCGGATCCGCACCTGGCACAACGGCGAACTCGTCCAGGACGACACCACCGAAGAGCTGCTGTTCCCCTTTGCGCGCCTCGTCGCCGACCTTTCCCAGCTCCTCACCCTCGAACCCGGCGACATCATCCTGACCGGCACCCCGGCCGGCGCCTCCGTCGCCCAGCCCGGCGACGTCGTCGAGGTTGAAGTCACCGGCGGCGGGCTCAGCAGCGGCCGCCTGGCCACCACCGTGACGGAAGGTACGACGGCGTTCGCGGACTTCGGTGCCCGGCCCAAATCCGACGACACGCAGCGGGAGGAAGCATACGGTTCTCGGGAAGCAGCGGGCTTCCCGCCGTCGTGCCTGTCCTGACCCCCGAGCTGAAGAAGAAGCTCGAAAGCGTGGCGACCGCGACGTTGTCCAGCCAGTTGCGCAAGCGCGGGCTGAACAACGTGAGCATCGACGGCCTGCAGGCCACCCGCCCGGACCGCCGCGTCGTCGGGCTCGCCCGGACGCTGCGCTATGTCCCCAACCGTGAGGACCTCTTCACGACCCACGGCGGAGGGTTCAACGCCCAAAAACGGGCGATCGACTCCGTGAACGAAGGCGAGATCCTGGTCATGGAGGCCCGGGGAGAAAAGGGCACAGGGACCGTGGGAGACATCCTGGCGCTGCGTGCCCAGATGCGCGGCGCCGCCGCGATCATCACCGACGGCGGCGTGCGCGACTACTCGGCGGTGGCAGGACTGGACATGCCCACCTACTTCGCCAACCCGCACCCCGCCGTGCTGGGCCGGCGCCACATCCCGTGGGACACGGACATCACCATCGCCTGCGGCGGGCCACGGTCCAGCCCGGGACATCATCGTGGCCGACTCGGACGGGATCCTGGTGATCCCGCCGGCCATCGCGGAGGAGCTGGTGGATGAGTGCATCGAGCAGGAGAAGGAAGAGGCCTTCATCTTCGAGATGGTCAAGCAGGGCAACAGCGTGGACGGTTTGTACCCGATGAACGCCCAGTGGCGTGCCCGTTACCAGGAGTGGGAAGGAGCCCAAGGTGACTGAAACCGCCGTCGGGAGCAAGTCCGAGCAGGCCTATGCCGCCGTGAAGGCGCGCATCGTGGAGGGCACCTACACGCCGGGATACCGGCTGGTGCTGGCCAAGATCGCCGAGGACCTCGGCGTGAGCGTGGTTCCGGTCCGGGAGGCGATCCGCCGCCTGGAGGCCGAGGGCTCGTGACGTTCGAGCGCAACGTCGGCGCCACGGTCTCCGGGATCGATCCGACGGAGTACCTGTACACGATGCAGACCCTGAGCATCATCGAAGGCGCCGCGACGGCGATGTCCGCACCCCTGATCGATTCCGTGGCCATTGCCCGGGCCCGTGCGGTGAACTCCGAGATGCGTGACTGCCTGGAGCATTTCGATCCGGTCCGCTTCACGGCGCTGAACCAGGATTTCCACAGCGTGCTCTTTGAACACTGCCCCAATCCGCACATCCTGGACCTCGTGCACCGGGGTTGGAACCGGCTGGCCTCGATCCGGGCCTCGACATTCCGCTTCGTCCCTGGCCGTGCGCAGGAATCCGTCAAAGAGCACGAGGCGCTGCTTCAGCTCATCGAAAGCAACGCCGACGCCGACAGCATCGAACAAGCCGCCCGCCGCCACCGCAGCGCCACCCTCGACGCATACCTCGCACAGACCAACGCGGGGTCACTTAGCGCCCATTAAGCGCCCGACATGGGCCGTAAGTGACCCGCGTTCCAATAGCAAAGGAGAAAACAATGACGTTCACTGCACCAGAAACCACCCATTACGTCCCGAAGGACCTTCCCACCCACATCCAGCACTTCATCAACGGCGAATTCGTTGGCTCGGTCAGCGGGAAGACCTTCGACGTCCTGGACCCGGTCTCCAACACCAACTACGCCACCGCCGCGGCCGGGCAGAAGGAAGACATCGACCTCGCCGTTGCCGCGGCCCGCGAAGCCTTCGTGAACGGCCCGTGGCCGAAGATGAAGCCGCGCGAGCGTGCCCGCGTCCTGAACAGGATCGCCGACGCCGTTGAAGCCCAGGAGGAGCGCCTCGCCGAACTGGAGACCTTCGACACTGGCCTGCCGATCACCCAGGCCAAGGGCCAGGCGTTGCGTGCGGCGGAGAACTTCCGCTTCTTCGCGGACCTGATCGTGGCCCAGTTCGACGACGCCATGAAGGTCCCGGGCTCCCAGATCAACTACGTGAACCGCAAGCCGATCGGCGTCGCGGGCCTGATCACGCCGTGGAACACCCCGTTCATGCTCGAGTCCTGGAAACTCGCCCCCGCCCTGGCCACCGGCAACACCGTGGTCCTGAAGCCGGCCGAGTTCACCCCGCTCTCGGCCTCGCTCTGGGCGCAGATCTTCAAGGACGCAGGCCTGCCCGACGGCGTGTTCAACCTCGTCAACGGCCTCGGCGAGGAAGCCGGTGACGCCCTCGTCAAGCACCCGGACGTGCCGCTGATTTCCTTCACGGGCGAGACCACAACGGGCCAGACGATCTTCCGCAACGCCGCCGCCAACCTCAAGGGCCTGTCCATGGAGCTGGGCGGGAAGTCCCCGTGCGTCGTGTTCGCCGACGCCGACCTGGACGCCGCGATCGATTCGGCACTATTCGGGGTCTTCTCCCTCAACGGAGAACGCTGCACCGCCGGTTCGCGGATCCTCGTCGAACGCGCGATCTATGACGAGTTCTGCGAGAAGTACGCCGCCCGCGCGAAGAATATCGTCGTCGGCGACCCGCACGACCCCAAGACCCAGGTCGGCGCCCTCGTCCACCCCGAGCACTACGAAAAGGTCGCCTCGTACGTGGAGATCGGAAAGTCCGAGGGCCGGCTGCTGGCCGGCGGGGGACGCCCGGAAGACTTGCCCGCAGGCAACTACATCGCCCCGACGGTGTTCGCCGACGTCGCGCCCGACGCCCGGATCTTCCAGGAGGAGATTTTTGGCCCGGTTGTCGCGATCACCCCGTTCGAGAACGACGACGAAGCCCTCGCCCTGGCGAACAACACCAAATACGGCCTGGCGGCCTACATCTGGACCCAGAACCTGACCCGCGCGCACAACTTCGCGCAGAACGTCGAGGCTGGCATGGTGTGGCTAAACAGCCACAACGTCCGGGACCTGCGCACCCCCTTTGGCGGGGTCAAGGCCTCGGGCCTGGGCCACGAAGGCGGCTACCGCTCCATCGATTTCTACACCGACCAGCAAGCCGTGCACATCACCCTCGGCGCTGTGCACACCCCGAAGTTCGGCGCCTGACCCCGCCCAGCCCAACTGCCTCGCACTTGTTGTCGTTATGGGGCTCCAAAACGACACTTACTGCGAGTCAGTTGGGCGGCACCCGGCACCAAAGGCGAGCATCCCGCCGTCGAACACCACAGACCCTTTCGAAGAAGAGAGAACCCCATGACCAACTTCGTCCCAACCCCCACCGTCCCGGCGCCGGATATCGTCCGCTGCGCCTACCTTGAACTCGTGGTCACGGACCCCGCCAAGTCCCGCGAGTTCTACGTGGACCTGCTCGGCCTGCACGTCACCGAGGAAGACGAGAACACCATCTACCTGCGTTCCTTCGAGGAGTTCATCCACCACAACCTGGTCCTGCGCAAGGGACCCGTCGCCGCCGCGGCAGCGTTCGCGTACCGGGTGAAATCCCCTGCCGAAGTCGACGCCGCCGAGGCCTACTATCGCGAGCTCGGCTGCCGGGTGGAGCGCCGCAAGGACGGCTTCACCAAGGGCGTCGGCGACTCCGTCCGCGTCGAGGACCCTTTGGGCTTCCCGTACGAATTCTTCTACGAGGTGGAGCACGTCGAACGGCTCACCCAGCGCTATGACCTCTACTCCGCCGGTGAGCTGGTCCGCCTGGACCACTTCAACCAGGTCACCCCGGACGTTCCCCGCGGCCGGGCCTACCTGGAGGACCTGGGCTTCCGCGTGTCCGAGGACATCAAGGATTCCGACGGCGTCACGTACGCCGCGTGGATGCACCGCAAGCAGACCGTGCACGACACCGCCCTGACCGGGGGCAACGGCCCGCGCCTGCACCACATCGCCTTCTCCACGCACGAGAAGCACAACATCATCCAGATCTGCGACAAGATGGGCGCCCTGCGCATCAGCGACCGGATCGAACGCGGCCCGGGCCGGCACGGCGTGTCCAACGCGTTCTACCTGTACATCCTGGACCCGGACGGGCACCGCATCGAGATCTACACCCAGGACTACTACACCGGTGACCCGGACAACCCCACGGTCACCTGGGACGTCCACGACAACCAGCGCCGCGACTGGTGGGGCAACCCCGTGGTCCCGTCCTGGTACACCGAGGCCTCCCTCGTCCTGGACCTGGACGGCAACCCGCAGCCGGTCGTCGTCCGCGAGGAAAAGAGCGAAATGGCGGTCACCGTGGGTGCCGACGGCTTCTCGTACACGCGCCAGCCCGAGGACGGCCCGCGGGGAAAGGAAGGGCTTCAAGGTCGGCTCGCAGCTCTAGGCCGGCGGCCCTCAACGTATGCTGACCGCAGGATGGCCGAACGGAGTGTGGAGATGCTTGACCCGAAGACGATAGAAACCATTGCCGACGAACTAGTAGAAGCAGGCCGGAGCCGGACCCCGGTTCCGCGCCTGACTGCCCGCTACCCGGAGATGACGGTGGAGGATTCCTACGCCGTGCAGCAGTTATGGCGGCGCCGGAACGAGGACGCCGGCCGGAAGCTGGTGGGCCGCAAGATCGGGCTGACGTCCAAGGCCATGCAGGCCGCCACCGGAATCACCGAACCGGACTACGGCGCGATTTTCGATGACATGGTCCTGGACACCGGTTGCTCCGTGCCGTGGGACCAGTACACCCACCCCCGGGTCGAGGTGGAATTGGCGTTCGTGCTCAAGAAGGACCTCTCCGGGCCCGGCTGCGGCATCTTCGACGTCCTGAACGCCACCGACTACGTGGTTCCGGCCCTTGAGATCCTGGATTCCAGGATCGAGATGGAGGGCCGGACCATCGTGGACACCATCTCGGACAACGCGGCCATGGGTGCCATGGTGGTCGGCGGACGCCCGGTCCGCCCGGACGCCGTCGACCTCCGCTGGGTATCGGCGATCCTGTACAAAAACCAGGTGGTGGAGGAAACCGGCGTCGCCGCCGGCGTCCTGGACCACCCCGCCAACGGCGTGCACTGGCTCGTTAACAAGATCGCCCCGCACGGTGACGGGCTGAAGGCCGGGGAGATCATCCTCGCCGGCTCCTTCACCCGCCCGCTCTGGGTATACAAAGGCGATACCGTCCACGCCGACTACGGTCCCTTGGGAGTTGTCACATGCCGGTTCGAGTAGAACCAGACCGCACGTTCCGTCAAGCCCTGGCCGCCGCGGACAGGCCACTCGCCGGCATGTGGGTGTGTTCCGGCAGCCCGCTCATCGCCGAACTATGCGCCGGGGCCGGGCTGGACTGGCTCCTGATCGACGCCGAACACAGCCCCAACGGCCTCGAATCCATCCTCGCCCAGCTCCAGGCCGTCCGCGGCTACCCCGTCCAAGCCGTGGTCCGCCCGCCGATCAACGACACCGTGCTCCTCAAGCAATACCTGGACCTGGGCGTGCAGGACCTGCTCATCCCCATGGTCAACTCCGCCAAGGAGGCACAGGCCGCCATCGCCGCCGTCCGCTACCCGCCGCACGGGGTCCGCGGCGTCGGCTCCGCCCTGGCCCGCGCCTCGCGCTGGAACCGCATCCCGGACTACCTCGCCCGCGCCGCCGAAACCATCAGCGTCACGGTCCAGATCGAAACCGGGGCCGCCGTCGCCGCCGTCGAGGAGATCCTCGCGGTCGACGGCGTCGATGCCATCTTCCTCGGCCCTCCGACCTTGCCGCGTCCATGGGCCTCCTCGGCGAACAAGAACACCCCGCGGTGCGCGCCGCCGTCAAGCACTGCCTCGCCGCGGCAAGGACCGCGGGCAAACCGGCCGGCGTGAACGCCTTCAACGAAGCCACCGCACGCGCGTACATGGACGCCGGTGCCTCGTTCGTGCTGGTCGGTGCGGATGTCGCGCTGCTGGCACGCGGCAGCGAAGCCCTCGCCGACAAGTTCATCCCAACAAACCCCGACGGCGGAGCGCCCTTAGGCGGGACAGGTGACGCCCCGTCGAGCTACTGAACTAGGTAGGTAGTCGGTACTCTTCCGGAGGTCCTTGGACGGAGCTACATTGGATATCCCGAGGCCGCTCGGGGGCGGTCGAGGAGGGGTCGGCCGCAATTTCAATGGAGCATGCCGTGGTCCCGCAACCAGATCTCAATCCTCAACAAGCCGCAGCCATCGCCGAATCGCCGGCTGCACGGCGTCCAGGCCCCGTGGAGTACGATCTGCGGGCTGTTTACGTCCCGCAGTCCGGGCTGTTCTTGGATGATGAGGGGCGCGAATTCTTTGTAACCGCCGTGGAATTCTGGGAGCACGCGACGGTAGTCAGTCTGTGCTGGAAACGCAGGCCCATGGCTGGGCAGGGAAGTCCGCCCCTGGTTGCCACGGATGAGCACGACCGGGTGCTGGGCGTGAAGCGCATTTGGAACGTTGGTGCGCGGTCGATCCAGCATTTTGAACCGATCTCGACGTCGGCGCGCGCATTGACGGTGCTCATCGCGAGGAAAACGGGAACACAGGAACTGTTTAGCTGCAGGACGCCCCCGGAAAAGAAAGACGTAACTAAGTAAGCTAGGCGGAGCGCGCGATGCCCCGCGTTGACCTGCGGATATGCTCGGGGGTGAGGCCGGTCAGCGAGGCAAGTTCAAGGTCATCGCAGGCTTGGGTGCGGAGCGCCGTGACAATCAACGCTTCCCGCTGATTAACGATCCGGTCGCGATGCCTTTCGGCTGCTTTGAGTTGCTCGCTTTTCGCCCTCAGGCCATCCACATGCGCGCCTCGCGTGAGCCCGCTCGGGTGAAGGTCGTCATAAGCCAAACCGATGGTTCGGACAGCCCGAATGTTTTCCCCGGTCACCGCCGAAATTGTGGCCAGCGTGAGCCCGTCTTCAAGGGCCTGGGCGATCATCTCATTGCGGGCAGCGGTCAATGTGCGGATGGCGCTCGAAGCATGGGACAGGAGTTGCCTGTGCGCCGCGAGGGCGTGCGTGAGCTTGGCACGCTCTCCTTTGGCCACGGTTTGGGACCGAGCTGGAACCTTGGCCCGGTAGGTATACCTGCCGGTGGCTGACGGGCCCGGAAGGGACCCGGATTGGGCTGGCATTGGATCCCTTTCGGACTCTTCGCGAACTTCTGATCTATGAAATCTAGGCGGTGTTCGCAGAGCCGCGGAAATACCAATACCGCGTGAACCCATAAGCGAAGTGCATGGAAGATTCCCATATGGGGTTGAAATGTCCCTAAACGACCACGGAATCCCTATATAGATCAGGTGGTCATAAGGGCCTCTTATTGATCCACGCACATTAGGTCTTATCCACGGCGCCCGGCAGTGCCTAGTCTCGAAATTGGGGATTCGACACCCGAATCCTGAGTTTCACGATTCTGGAGAAGACAAATGTCCGAGTACCTGCCGGCGTCGAGGGTCACACGCATCAAGTCCTCAGCGAGCGTTGCGGCCGCCGCCCGCGTCCGTGAACTACGAGCCGAAGGCATCCCGATCATCGACCTGACCGTCGGCGAGCCGGACTTCGACACCCCCAGCCACATCAAGGCGGCAGCGATCGAAGCGATCAACGCCGGCCAGACCAAGTACACCTCGGTGACTGGAACGCCGGAACTGCAGACCGCCATCCTCCGCCGGATTGAAAGCCACACCGGTGTGCGCTACGAAGCGAACCAGCTGACCATCGGCGGCGGTGCCAAGCAAGTCCTCTACGTTGCGCTCAGCGCGTCGCTCAACGAGGGCGACGAGGTCATCGTCCCCGCACCGTACTGGGTGTCCTACCCGGACATGGTCCTCGCCAACGACGGCACGCCCGTGATCGTCGCTTGCGGAGAAGACGCCGGCTTCAAGCTCACACCGGCCGCCCTCCGCGAAGCCATCACGCCCAAGACGAAATGGCTCATCCTCAACGCTCCGTCCAACCCGACGGGAGCCGTGTACACACGCGAAGAACTCCAGGCCCTGGGTTCCGTCCTTGAGGAATTCCCCCATGTCTACATCCTCACGGACGAGATCTACGACGAAATCCACTTCGGCGACGGCCGGGTGACCAGCCTCGTCACTGCCGTTCCGACCCTCCGCGACCGCATCCTCCTGGTCAACGGAGTCTCCAAGGCCTACGCAATGACCGGTTGGCGCCTTGGCTACGGCGTGGGCCCGGCGCCTTTGATCGCGGCCATGAACAAGCTGCAGTCGCAGACTTCCTCCTGCCCGTCGTCGGTCAGCCAGGCAGCTGCGGCGGCCGCCCTGAACGGCGACCAGTCGTTCGTCCGGGACAGCGTGGAGGTGTACCGCAAGCGCCGGGACGTCGCCGTCGAAGGCCTCAACGCCATAGACGGACTTTCCGTCGCGCCGGCCGAGGGTGCCTTCTACGCTTACGTGAATTGCAGCGGCGTCATCGGCAAGACCGCTCCGGACGGCACGGTCATTGAGAACGACCAGGACTTCACGCTGTACCTCCTCAACGCGGCTGCGGTCGCCGTCATCCAGGGCTCGGCCTACGGCCTTGGCCCCTACTTCCGGATTTCCTTCGCCACATCGCTGGAGACCATCAACGCCGGCGTGGACTCGATCCGCAAGGCAGTCAGCGCCCTCAACTAAGCCCCACGGGCACCCCAGAAGCCAGCCAAGAGAAAGATTCAGGAAATGATCCACGTCAAGACAAAATTCCAGAGGCCCGACGCCGACGTCGTCAGCCGCCTCGCGGCGTTCTCCTCCGCGACCATCCACGAAGCCCAGGGCCGCCGCGGCGCCCTGAGCTCCAAGATCAAGCCGATCGACCGCTCGATGTCCTTCTGCGGCCCGGCCGTGACGGTGGCCTGTGCCCCGCAGGACAACCTCATGCTGCAGGTTGCCATCCACTACGCCCAGGCCGGCGACGTGGTCCTGGTCGGTGCCCAGGAATTTTCCGACGCCGGAACGTTCGGCGACGTCTTGGGCAATGCCATGAAAGCCAAGGGCATTGCGGCGATGGTGACGGATTCCGGCGTGCGGGACACCCAGGACCTCATTGAATTGGGCCTGCCGGTATTCTCGGGCAGCGTCTGCATCAAAGGCACGGTCAAGGAAACCCTCGGACCCATCAACCACCCCCTGGTGTTCGGCGATGAGATCATCTACCCGGAGACATCCTCCGCGGTGACGCAGACGGCGTCGTTGTCGTCCGCCGTGAGGAAGCGGAGGAGGTCATCGCGCTCTCCCAAGCCCGGGACGACGCCGAACGCGAGCTCATCAAGGCCTACCACGCCGGCGGCACCACCATCGAGTTGTGCGGACTAACGGAAAAGCTGAAGGCCAAGGGACTGCTGGTCGAAGACTGATTGTCACGCTGGGCCGGTCACCGAATGCGGTGGCCGGCCTTTTGCGCGCCCGTTTCCGGGCACGAAGAAGGCGCCTTGCCTGGGGCAAGGCGCCTTGGGTGGTTAGTCGAGTCAGTCCAGTCCGGGGTGTCCTGGCCGTGCGTCGACCAGGTACCACTCGATGCTGTGTCCGGCATGGGGCGGCATGAGGCTTCCTTCGAAGACGAAGAGGGGCTCGCCCACGCCGCCCAAAGGACGCCAGAAACCGTTCCTAGGGCAGTGGAATCCGGTCCGTGCGCTGATCGTTCCGAGGGTTGGATTCGAAACCCACCGGGTCTGGCTGATCTTTTTCACCGCTGTTTCCTTTGATTGGGTTCACGGAATCCGCGAGCCGCTTTCGAATTACTTGCTAATTCGATAATAGGAAATAAAAATGCCCGTGAATAAGACCAAAGATGTCTGTCCGGATAAGGCAATGTTATGGATGGATCAACCCTAGGATGGATCGGCCGCGTACTTGCTGATCAACTGTTGCTGCAGCATCTCCTTGACCAGGATGAGCACGGCCGAGGCGGCCTCTGACAGCGGTTCGTGGTCGGGGGTGCACAGGGCGATCTTGCTCTGCAGGCCGGTTCGACGATCCGCAGGACCTTGAAGTTCTCATCAGGGAAGAGCGCATCGGCAGCCGATTTCGGCAGCACGGTGGCCCCGAGGTTTGCGCGGATGAGCCGGACAAGCGACGGAACCGACTCCACTTCTCCTACGAGCCGCAGGGGCAACCCGTGCTCGGCCAGTCCCTTTTCGATGATCTGGCGCAGGGTGTGGTTCTTTTCGGGGAGGAACAGTCCAAGGGTGCTGGCTTCTTCAAGAGTGACAGTAGTGCGGCCCTGGGCAACATCGACGTCTTCGTGGGTGACCAGGTGCAGGTCTTCCACGATCATGGTGGTGAACTGAACCCCGCGGATCTTCCCCGGCTCGTAGATCAGGGCCATGTCGAGGCGCCCGTTCTTGATTGCTTCGCTCAGCACGCCCCCGAAGATCTCGGTCAAATGCACCACGATGTCCGGGTATCGCCGGCCGACCTCCCGGATGATCTGCGGTGTGAGGCTGGAGGCCATGCTGTACGGTGCGATGGCGATGGACACCCTGCCCGATGGTGCGGCCCCGGATGTCGCTACGTCCTGCCGCGCTTGTTCAACAAGCCGCAGGATGGTCTGGGCATGGCGGTAGAGTGTGTGCCCCGCGGCGGTCGGCTCGACACCTTGCTTACTGCGGATCAGCAGGCGCTGCTTCAAATCGCTTTCCAGTGCCGACACCTGCTGGCTGAGGGCAGGCTGGGCGACGTGGAGCGCTGCAGCGGCCTTGGTGATGCTCCCCGAATCGACGATCTTTACAAAATATGAGAGCTTCCGCGTATCCATCGGTCTGCCTTCCTCCAAGTCCACTTGGGGCCTGGATGCCATAAGGAAATTCTATGTAGGGACACACAATCCGTCTTTGTGTGACCTGTCTCTCAGCGACTAATTTGAGATCCACATCCCCATGGTGGCGTTTCCCAACCATTTACTGACAGTTCGTTGACTCCCCATCATCCGAATTGTCCCGATACCCAAATATAGACGCATTCGGGACGCTGCCTCACAAATCGATCGTCACGTAAAGAGCACCCTATGAGACTTTCGGGCACATCGCCCTCCGGCAACAGCGGCAGGTCCACCGCGCGCGCCGCCGCCCGCCGTCGTCGACCTTCACCACGGAGGACGACGACGGCGGCCCGGCAGCATGCCGTCTCCGCCACCAGCATGTGTGCCGTAGGTCATAACCGGGAGCTATCCCGTGATAGGGAATAGGTCTTTGTGCCCGAAGTTCGTGGGTGCGAGACTTCTATCACCAAAGAATTACCGACAGTTCCCGGATTGAAGAATTTTAGCTAAACACTTTCAATCGAAAAGGCGACTGAGTTTACCGGATATTCCAGCCGTTCGAGCGGAATTGCCGGACCCCAATGCAGAACCACGGAAAGAGAACCACGTGAACCCGACAATTGATCTTGTAGCGGATCTTGGAGAGGGATTCGGTGCCTACACCATAGGCAGCGACACCGATCTTCTGGAGATCGTTTCAAGTGCCAATATCGCTTGCGGGTTCCACGCGGGCGATCCGGACATCATGGACGCCACGGTCGCCGAATGCGTTCGCCGCGGAGTGGGAATCGGAGCCCACCCGAGCTTCCCGGACCTGCGTGGTTTCGGCCGCCGGGACATGGGCCTGACTGCCAACGAAGTGCGTGCGGATGTGCTCTACCAACTGGGCGCCCTGAACGGCTTCGCTGCCTTCCACGGAACCAAGGTGACCCACATCGCGCCGCACGGCCGGCTGGGAAATCTCGTCGCCGTCCGGGCGGATTACGCGGAGGCCGTGGCTGAGGCCGCTGCCCGCGTGGACAACGAACTGATCGTGGTCGCGCAGGAGGGCGAGTTGGCCAAGGCGGCACGTTCCGCTGGCCTGGACGTGGCGATTGTGGGCATTGTCGATCGTGCCTACCAGGAAGACGGGACCCTGGTCCCGCGCAGCCAGCCCGGCGCCGTGCTGCACGATCCCTCGGCTATTGTCGAGCGAACCGTCCGCATGGTGTGCGAGGGCAAGATCCGATGCGCCAACGGCACTGACATCGACATCTCCGCGGACACCGTCCTGCTTCACGGGGACAACCCCGGCGCCGTCGAGCTCGCCCGGCTGATTCGTTCGGAGCTCGTTTCGGCCGGCGTCCGTATTGCCCCGTTGACCGAAGTCATGGATGCCAAGAGGAAGGCGGCCTGACATGTCCGTTCTCATGGCGGCTCCCACCGAGATCTACGAATCAGGAGACTCCGCATTGCGCGTCGTCGCCCTTGCCGAAGCAAGCGAGGACAACTGGCTCACGGTCCACCGTCTTGCCGACTGGCTGGAGAGCTGTGGCGCCGAGGGCCTTCACGGCGCGGTACCCACCTACGATTCCGTGCTGGTGGAATTCGACCCCGTCCTGGTGTCGGCCCGTCAGGTGCGCGCGTTCGTCAAGCTGGGGCTCCTCGAAATGGGCCGGTCCGCCGGCGCCGCAAAGGCACCCCGTGAATTTGATGTTCCGGTGGTCTATGGCGGCGAATACGGTCCCGACCTGGAGAAAGTAGCCGAATACCAGGGCATCTCCACCGAGGAAGTCATCCGCGTCCACACCGAGAAGACTTACACCGTCCGCTGCCTGGGTGCTCCTGCCGGCTCGCCCATGATGGATGGTCCCGCCTTCCCCAAGCCTGTGCCCCGCCTCAAGGATCCGCGGCTCAGCGTCCCGGCCGGGGCAGTGGCCGTGGCCGGACGCCAAGCCGTCATCGCTCCCGCGTCCGCACCGGGTGGTTGGTGCGTCATCGGTCAGACCCCTTTGACTGTCCTGAACATTCGCCGTGAACCACTTGTCCCTTACAAGCCAGGAGACATTCTCCGTTTCCGTCGCATCGAGGCCGGAGAGTTCGGCTCTTACGTCGGCAAGGAACTGGAACCAAGGCCATGAGCGGGCACATCCTCATCCAGCAACCCGGTAACGCCGTGGTCACAGACCTTGGCCGGTTCCGCGGACCCGCTTTGGGCTTCCGGTCAACGGCGCCCTGGACCAGTACTCGGCCCGGGCCGCCAACATCCTTGCCGGCAACGCGGACAACGATCCCCTGGTGGAGATCACGGCCCTCGACTTCAGGATGAAAGCGCAGTCCGACATCCTGATCGCAGTCACGGGGGCTCCGTTGACCCTCACCGTCGGAGGGCGTCCGTGCAGCCAGTGGGAACCGGTTTCGGTCCGTGCTGGCGAGACGGTGGCCGTCCGGGGAATCAACCGGGGCCTCCGTGCCTACCTGGCCGTCCACGGTTCCGTGGAGGCGCCGACGCTGCTGGGTAGTTGTGCCCGGACACCGTTGTGGGCTTCGGCCTGCAGCTCAAGGAAGGAACCACCCTCCTGACCCGCCGCAGCGTGGGCCCTGTTCGCCAACCGTACTTCGACCTTCCGCTCTTCCGGCTTGGTCTTGAACGGCCGGACATGGGGCAGGAACTGATGGTCGATGTGACTGACGGTCCGGATGTCGCCGAGTTTGGCGATTCCGCCGAGCTGCTCTTCACCTCGGAATACGCCGTAAGTGGCCGGAGCAATCACATCGGCCTGAGGCTCGGGGGTGAACTTCCGGAAAGAACCTCGAGTGGCGAAGTGCTTTCACGCGGGGTACCGGTGGGCGCCGTCGAGGTTCCTTCCCGGGAAGAGTTGCTGGTACTGCACCGGGGACGCGGCGTCACCGCCGGATATCCAGTCCTCGCCGTGGTCACCAGCAATGGCCTGGACGTCCTTGCCCAAGCCCGCCCGGGCGACAAGGTCCGCTTCAGGAAAACAACAGTGGCGGAGGCAACTTCCGCCCACCGGCGCTCGCGGGCGCAGCTTGAAACCCTCCGCGAATCCGTCAACACAGTCTTCGGACTACTTGGCATTGGATGCCGACCCCAGTGGCAGGACCTCCCGGTTGCGGCATGCAGCTAAAAACCTGTCGTCAAAACCTATAGGCGTTGCTACGCTCAACATCAAGAAGGAAATGTCATGACCGCTAACACCAACGCTGCACAAGTGCAGCATGAACGGCTCACAGGCCGTCAAACGCGCAAGGTTGTCACCGCAGGCTGCGTTGGCATCTTCGTGGAACTTTATGACAACGGCATCTTCGCGTTTATGGCCGGAACACTTGCCTTGGTGTTCCTCGCCCCGGTAACCCGGACAACGCCTTGTTGTTCGTCTTCGCCGGCTACGCCGTCTCGTTCTTCGTCCGGCCCCTCGGCGCGGTTGTTTGCGGCTACCTGGGCGACCGGATCGGCAGGCAAAAGCTACTGGTCTTCGTCATTCTGCTGATCAGCGTCGCCACAGCCGGTATCGGAATCCTGCCCACGTACGCGGCCATCGGCATTGCGGCTCCCATCCTGCTCGTCCTACTGCGGCTCCTGCAGGGCTTCTCGGTCGGCGGCGAAGCCGCCGGCGCCATGACCTTCCTCGCTGAACATGCCCCGAGGGCAAGCGCGGCATCATCACTTCCTACGCGCAGATCGCTTCGTTCGCAGCCCTCCTCACCGGCACCCTTGTGGCGTTCTCCATGTCTCCGTGGCTCACCCAGGCCGCGATCGACGGCGGTGGCTTCGGCTCCTTCGCATGGCGCATTCCTTTCCTGGTCGCCATTCCCATGGGCGTCATCGGCTGGTACATCCGCAAGGCCATCGCGGACACCCCCAACTTCACCAAGCTCAAGGAAGAAGGCGGCCTTTCCAAGAACCCGCTCAAGGAAGCCTTCCAGTCCGCTGAGCACCGCCGGGCCATGGTTCTTGCCCTCTTCATCCCGCTCATGAACGGCTCCGGCTACTACGTCCTGTTCTCCTACATGCCTACGTTCCTCAAAGGCAAGCAGCTCAACTTCACCATCGGCGAGGCACTGTTCATCACCGCCTGCAGCCTGGTTGTCATCTGCATCGCCATTCCTTTCATGGGTGCCCTCTCCGACCGCATCGGCCGCAAGAAAGTCATCGCCGGCTCCGCCATCGCCATGACCATCCTGGGCATTCCGTCCTACGCCCTCATCGCAACGGGAAACATGGGCCTGGCTATCCTTGGCGCCTCGATCATGGCCATCGTCTTCGCCGGCCACACGGCCGTCATCCACATCCTGATCGTTGAGCTGTTCCCACCCGGGTTCGCTACTCCGCCTACGGCCTCGGCTACAACATCTCCTCCGCGCTCTTCGGCGGAACCGCTCCGTTGCTGATGACCTGGCTTATCAGCAGCACCGGCAACATCTACATGCCGGCCTTCTACGCAGTGATCACGGCACTCGGCACGCTCGCAGCCGTGAGCACGGTCAAGGACCGGGCACACGAACCCTGCGCGACGCCTAGGCGCCGCTGACCTCCGGGCACAGTTCGTGCCTTCCATTTCCACTCTTTGGAGAACCGATGTCTTTTTCCGACTACACCACCGCCCTCGTCACCGGAGCGTCAACCGGTATGGGTGCCGCGATCACGGAGCGCCTGGCCAAAAGGGGCCTGACCGTTCACGCCGTGGCCCGCAACGAGGAACGCCTCAGCGAACTGGCCGATCGTACGGGTGCCATCCCGCACGTAGTTGACCTGACCGACACAGCTGCCCTGACCGCCGTCGTGAGCGAGCTGAAGGTCGACGTCCTGGTCAACTGCGCCGGAGTTTCCCGGCCCGGGAACCTCCTGGACTCGTCCGAGCAGGACATCGACGAGCTCATCGACGTCAACCTTCGCGGCCTGCTTCAGCTCACGCGGCTGGTCCTGCCGGGCATGGTGGAGCGCGACCTTGGCCACGTCATCAACATCAGCTCGATCGCAGGCGTCTACAACTTCTATGGCCACACGGTGTACCACGCCACGAAAGCCGCCGTGCACCAGATCTCCCGCCAGCTCAGGAACGATACGGTCGGCAAGCGCATCCGCGTGACCGAGATCTGCCCGGGGCGTGTGGAAACCGAGATCTTCGGCCGGAACATGGGCGGCACGCCTGAAGCCATGGAAGAAGCATGGAAGACGTACTACGAAGGCTACGAGTCGTTGACCACTGACGACATCGTCAACGCGCTCGATTACGCCATCGAAACCCCGCGCCACGTCAATGTGGGCATGCTGGAACTTATGCCGACGTTCCAGGTCCCCGGTGGTCTCACCTTCGACAGGCGCTGACCCCCGCCTCCCTTGAGGCGCCGCGCCCGTCTGGGCGCCCCGAAGTTCCAGTGACATCACTCCCGTTGCTGGAAATACAAGCTGGCGGCCGCGAATTTCGCGGCCGCCAGCACCCGTTTCCGGGGAAAGGAGCTTTGGTGCGGGCCCGCCGCTTAGGGAGGGCCCGACGTCGGGCGCTCAGTCCTCGTGGAGGGCTTGCGTCAGATGGTGTGTCGGGATGCGGTCACGGTCATAGGTGATTTCCGTGTAGCCGTGCGGTTCCGGGCGGCCGTCGTGGCCGAGATTGACGAACACGATTTCCTCGATGGTCAGGATGCTGTCGCGGGTGATCATGTTGCGCACCTCCGCGCGCATGGTCAGAGACGTCCGGCCGAAACGGACCGCCGTCAGGCCCATCTCCACCAGATCGCCTTGGACGGCCGAGCTGACAAAGTTGATCTCGGAGATGTACTTGGTGACGGCGCGGCCGTTTCCAAGCTGGAGGATTGCGTAGATTGCCGCTTCCTCGTCGATCCATTTCAGCAGGCTTCCACCGAACAGCGTGCCGTTGGCGTTGAGGTCCTCCGGGCGTATCCACTTGCGCGTCCGGAACGTGATGTCAGCCTTTTCCATAATGCGAGATTAGCCGAGGCCGGGCGCCTGCGTCTCCTGCGGCGTGCCATGCTTGGCGCGACTCCGTAACATGGATACGGTGCACCCGGTTCAGGGCACAACACGACACGCCGATTCGCGCACCATGCGGTACACCGGGAACGCGCTGGAGGAACACCATGAAGATCGACAAAACCCGCCGTAGCGCCTGGCTGAGCGCCTGGCTGAGCGCCCGGCCTTCCGGCTTGGAACACTGACCATGCCACCGTTGGACGCTGTATTGGGCGCCTGGTCCATGAACTGGCCTGCCCTGGTCATTCTTATTGCCGCAGTCGCCCTGTATTCAAAGGGCCTGATTGCTGCCAAGCGCCGTGATATCCGCTGGCCCCTGTGGAACTCCTTTGCCTTCTTCGCCCTTGGCCTGGGGAGCTTCGCGGCACTGAGCTTTGGATTCCCGGGAACCTACAGCCACGACCTGAGGTGGGCATTCACCCTCAAAGTGACGTCCTATCTGTTTGTGGTCCGCTGTTGGTTGGCCTGGGCAAGCCGTTAACCCTTGCCAGGCAGACCCTTGGCCCCGCGGGTGCGGCGAGGGTGGAAGCTGTGCTCGGGCACCGGCTCGTTCGCATGCTCAGCAACACGCTCGTGGCGGCGCTTCTGGGGCTCGCAATGTTCACAGTGTTCCTGACCCCGTTTTTCTACGTGCTGCGGACCAACCCCGCGGCCGACGTCATCCTGACGTTGCTCGTGCCCGTCATGGGCCTCCTCATGACCGTACCGATCATGGAAGACGGCGCAGGACGCACCTCATCGCTCATTGTGGTCGAGTTCATCTTTGTATTCATTGAGCTGCTTGCCGACGCGGTGCCCGGGGTCCTGATGCGGCTCAGCCCGGAAATTCTCGACGGCGCCACGTCAGTTTTGGTCAATCAGCCAGGCTGGTTCCCCTCACCCTTGCGCGACCAGCAACTCGCGGGAGACCTGATGTGGTTCCTCGCAGAGATTGTGGATCTTCCCCTCATCATCCTGATGTTTGTCCGCTTCTCCCGGAGCGACAAACACGAGGCCAAGAGCTTCGACGACCTGAGCGACGAAGAAATCGAAGCCCTGAATCGGGCACATCTGGGCCAAGGCGGACGCAGCCTGGATTGATCCGGTCCCGTCCTTTGGCCATCCCCCTGTGCCTCACGCCATTGCAGTGTGCGATGCGCTGTGCGAATCGATCGGCTTGGCGTAGCACTGCGAGTGGGTGACACCGATGTAGGGCCGAAATTTGGCACCGCAGCGAAGCCGGCGCTTTCGTAGAAGCTGCGGCCGTCCGATTGGGCCGAACCCGCTTCCGCGGTGATCATGCTGAAACCGTGGGCATGTGCCTGCGCCTCCAACGCGGCAAGGATTGAACTCGCCACTCCTGAGCCCCTGGCGTACGGGACGACGTATAGCCGCTTGATTTCGGCCGTCTCGGCATCCAGGATCCTTAGCCCTCCGCAACCCAGGGCTGGCCGGAACACTTTTCGTAGGCTACAACGAAGACGGCGGTATCTGCTTCCGACGGCGCGGGTCCGGGCTCGTGGTCCGAGTTGCCGAAACGTGCGTCCAGTTCCGCTTGCTGCGCTGCGCGGAGGTCCGCACCCACCGGGTTTGCCCAGGTGACCTGTCTGATGTTGAGCCGCGGATTTGTCTGCATCGGAACCTCTTTCGCCGAAGGGGGTTATGCCTATCAAGCCTAAGAAGCGGGGTTACCGCGGTGTTTCCTCCGCGTAAGCGTCCGGAGAAATACCGGTGAGGCGGAACTGACCCCAACCGGCCCCTATTCGACGGCGTCGCCGGTGGGATCCTCGACCGTCCGGTCGGCCACGGCAAGTCCGCCTACGGGGCTTTGGTCCCAGTGCAGCAGCCGCCACCCGGTCTCCGGATCGCCTTCGAGCACCACGATTCCGGTGTTCTGCAGTTGGTGGGTGGCGGCGAACTCACGGCCAACATCCACAGCACGGCGGCCTGCCCAACAGCGGATCGCGGCACCATGGCTGACCACGACGGCGGTTTCGTCGCCCGACGCTGCCACTTTGGCAATGGCAGCGTCGTAGCGGGCGAAGAACTCGTGTCCATCACCAGCTCCCGGCATGCGGACGTCGAGTTCCCCGTCGGTCCAGTCGAAAACGGTGCTCATGTACCGGTGGTGCGACTCGTGGTCGGTGAGTTTCTCCAGGGCCCCGGCCTCAATCTCCTGCAGGCCGTCCAATACAGTGGCCTCGAGTCCGAGGGCTTTTGCAAGCGGGGCGGCGGTCAGCTGGGTGCGGACCAGCGTGGATGCATAGATGGCCGTGATGTCTTCGTTGGCGAGGGACTCCGGGAGCGCAGCGGCCTGGCGTTCGCCAAGTTCAGTCAGTCCCGGACCGGGAAACGCCGTGTCCAACTGCCCCAAGACGTTTCCAGGGGTCTGCCCGTGGCGGATAAGCAAGAGCCTCATGCTGACACAATTCCTTACGTCGATTCGGAAACGCAGGGCCCATGTGGCCGCTACTTCAGGTGGTCCACCAACTGGTCCGCGATGCCCGTGTACTTGCCTGGAGTAAGCGCCAGGAGGCGTGCCTCGGCTTCGGGAGACAATCCCAGGCTCGAGACGAACTCCTGCATGCGGACGGCATCGACGCGCTGGCCGCGGGTGAGATCCTTGAGCCGCTCGTACGGGTTTTCCATTCCAGCGACCCCGGCGATGGCCTCGGCGCGCATGACCATCTGGATCGCTTCGCCCAGGACTTCCCAGTTGGTGTCGAGGTCGGCCGCCAGTACGTCCTCGGCAACGTCCAGGGCCTTCAGCCCCTTGGCGACATTCGAGATCGCAAGGAGCGAGTGTCCGAATGCGACGCCGATGTTGCGTTGCGAGGAAGAGTCGGTCAGGTCTCGCTGCCAGCGGGAGGTAACCAGCGTGGCGCCCAGGGTGTCCAACAGGCCGTTGGAAATCTCCAGGTTGGCCTCGGCATTTTCGAAGCGGATCGGGTTGACCTTGTGCGGCATGGTGGAGGAGCCGGTGGCGCCTGCTACCGGGATCTGGCGGAAGTAGCCAATCGAGATGTAGCTCCAGATATCCGTGCAGACGTTGTGCAGGATGCGGTTGAAGCGGGCGACGTCCGCGTAGAGCTCGGCCTGCCAGTCGTGGCTCTCGATCTGGGTGGTCAGCGGGTTCCACGTCAGCCCCAGTCCCTCAACGAAGGACTGCGCTACGGCCTGCCAATCGGCGCCGGGAACGGAAGCGACATGCGCAGCATACGTGCCGGTAGCGCCGTTGATCTTGCCCAGGTACTGGGTCTTGGAAACGCGGTCCAGCTGGCGGCTCAGGCGATGCGTGATGACGGCCAGTTCCTTGCCGAGGGTAGTGGGAGTGGCCGGCTGGCCATGGGTGCGGGAAAGCATCGGGACGGCGCGGTTCTCCTCGGCCATTGCCTCGATCTGCTTCACCAAGGCGCGGGCTGCAGGGAGCCAGACATCTTCCACTGCGCCCTTGACGCCCAGGGCGTAGGAAAGGTTGTTGATGTCTTCCGATGTGCAGCCGAAGTGCACCATCGCGGTCAGCTTCTCGATACCGATCGCCGGGAGGCGGCGGCCGATGTAGTACTCGACTGCCTTGACGTCGTGGACCGTGACGGCTTCGATTTCAGCGAGTTCCGTGACCGAAGCGGCGTCGAACTCGGTGACGATGGCGCGCAGCTTCTCCTGCTGCTCGGCGGTGAGGGGCCCGGCGCCGGGAAGTACGTTGTTGCTGGTCAGGTGGATGAGCCACTCGACCTCGACGGCAACGCGGTCGCGGTTCAGCGCGGCCTCGGACAAGTAGTCGACCAGGGGAGCGACGGCGGACTGGTACCGGCCGTCCAGCGGGCCCAGGGCGATCGGCTCCGGCGACGCGGCGAGGGCCAGGCGTCCAGAGGGCGTACGGGTAACAGCGGCGGCGACGGTTTCAGGCATGGGGCAATTCTTTCATGAACTCGGCTCGCGCCCTTAAGCCGGACTTCTCTATGTGAATAACGTCGCAGCTTGCCCTCCCCGACCACGTTTCCTACAGGTTATCCACATAGCCCATCACGGCGGTTCCGAGCTGTCGGGGCACAACGTAGCGTCGGTGCCACAACATCAATGGACACGGAGGAGGGCAACGTCTTGAGCGGCATTCTTATGGCGGCCGGAGGAACGGATCTGGATTCGCAGCAGTGTATTTCACGAGGCGCGGAGATCCAGAGGCTCGGATGGCGGATGAGGATCTGCGCCGACCAAGCCGATGCCGTTCTTGCAAGGCTTGCTCAGTTGCAACTCGAGCAATGGGAGTCGCCGGCCGGCCGTGCCTACCGGACCACGCTGGCTTTTCAGGCCGCCTCCCTTCGAAGGGGGCGTGATGCCTTGCATGAGGCAGCTGAAGCGACCCTTCGCCATGCCCAAAATGTGGCTACGAAACTCCAGCCTGGCTTCTGATGGCCGAGGTCGCTCCTATCGGCGCGGGCGGAACACCCCACCCCGAGCACCCGAGCCGGATGGCACATTGCGGATACGCGGCGGAGTCGGGGAATCCATTTCCAATTCGAAGAGCTGCTTGCTGGCGCCGCCGCGCTGGACGCACTGGTGCTCCAACTGCAGGCCATTGAAGTGGAGGCTGAAGCGGTGAGGGTGGCTCTCTTCCCGCACCAGGCCTCGTCCTATGCGAGCGGCAGCAACGCAATCATCGCCGTTGGTGAGAGCGGCCGGGACGTTGGACGCGTCCGCGAACAGCTTCAGCTGATCGGCAACGGGGTCAGGGCGAGCCATCGTGAATACGAGTTTGCGGAATCACATGCGGCGATCAGGTTGCGGATGGGATTGGGAATGCCAGGTCCTGCGACTGGTCCTGCTCCCCTCGACGTTGGCTTGAGGGGCGCCACCGAAGGAGCCGTGCGGGACCTGACCCGGATATTGGAGCTGCTGGTGGGGATACCGCCGGCCGCGGCCAACCTTGCAGGGGCAATCGTCGGGCCCACTGATGTCGGTGCAGTCCTGAGAGCGATCGTCGCGATTCCCGCACTGGCTTTCCTCAAGCCACGTCCCATTACGGTCAGCCGGGGAGAGTCAACCACCAAGAGCGTGGACCTGTCGGCAGCAGGAATGCTCAGGGAACTGGATCACGTCGGCGCCACGTCGGAGGGCGAAATTGAAGTGATGCAGGTAGATAAGGGCGGCGAACGGGCATGGGTGGTGCTGATTCCGGGCACCCAGCCAGGCAACCCGCCGGGAGGGGGAAATCCATTGGACGAGGCCGGGATTGCCGAAGCGCTGGGTTACAACTCGACGGAAACCAGCAAGGCCATCCGTCAGGCGTTGCTCGAGGCTGGCGCCGCGGCCGGCGAAACGGTGGTGGCAGTCGGCCACAGCCAAGGCGGAATCCACGCCATGAACCTGAGCAAGGACAAAGCGTTCCTCGCCGAGTATGACCTCAAGTTTGTGGTGACAGCTGGATCACCCGTCGGCGGGATTACCCCGCAGGCCCGCATCGGGAGCCTGCACTTGGAGCACGAACAGGATTGGGTACCCGGCGCGGAAGGCAAAGCGAATCCGGACACCAAGGACAGAGTCACGGTCACCATGACCAGTCCGGTGATCCTGGAACCCGGTGAGGACCCAGGCATTGGGCCGGCACACAAGCTCTCACGCTATGAGGAAGGGGCGAAGCTGGTGCAGCTCAGTTCCGATCCTTCACTGGCCGCTTCCACTGCCGCTCTGGGCGGGATACTGGGCGCCGGAGGAGTGGCCAAGGTGAGCCGGTTCAAGCTGAACCGCGAAGCGCCCCGGCCCCTCGGGGAGGGCGGTGAGGAAAGCCGAGGAACATGCTGGCGAAGGCCACTTACGGCCTCTCACGGCCTGTTACCGCCTACCGCCTGGAATCCAGCTGGCCACCATGGAGATCAGGCTGATGATGATCGCCGCGAGAACTGCGGTCCAGAAGAAACGGTCGATGGTGAGGTGTACCGGCGTGTAGCTACTGAGCCAGGCTGTCAGGGACAGCATGGCCGCGTTGATGACAATCGTGAACAAGCCGAGGGTGAGGATCGTGATCGGAAGGGAGAGTAGCTTGACCAGAGGCCGCACGAAGGCGTTGACGATGCCAAAAATGAGCCCTATGAAGAGATAGGCAAGAACCACGCCCAAAGTGTCGCCCCCTTGAGTGACCCCCGCGTTGCTTACCGCATTGGTAGTTGCCGACGTGGAAATATCCATCCCAGGCAGAATCCAACTGGCAACCCAGAGGGCCAGTCCGTTGATCAGGACACGCACAATGAATGAACCCATACGCCCATGCTTTCACACGCGCCGGTTTCACACGCGATCGTTTTCACATGCGCCGGTTTTCATGTGCACAGGCCAAGGGGCTTCGAGCATGGCCCGAAGCCCTGCAAGTAGGCTGGTGCCATGAATTCTTCTGACAACGCACCGGAGGGCGTGCGTCCCCGCCCGGTGGTGGACAGGCTCCCCAAATATGCCGCAGGCAAGCCGCCCGCCGCGATTGAGGGCCTGACCAGTTACAAACTGTCGTCCAATGAAAACCCGCTACCCCCGATCCCCGCCGTACTCGAGGCGATCGCTGATCAGTCGGACATCAACCGGTATCCGGACCCGCTGTCCACCAAGCTGCGCACGGCGCTCGCTGACTTCCTGGGAATTCCCGCTGACGACGTTGTCACCGGGGCCGGAAGCCTCGGGGCCCTCAACCAAATCTTGTCCACCTTTGCCGGACAGAACCACGACGGCAAGTCTGATGAGGTCATCTACGCCTGGCGTTCCTTCGAGGCCTACCCCATTTCCGTAGGACTGGCCGGTGCCGAGAGCGTCCAGATCCCGTTGCTTTCCGATGGGCGTCACGATCTCGAGGCCATGGCGGCCGCCGTGACCGTCCGCACCAAGGTGATCTTGCTTTGCACGCCGAACAATCCCACGGGTCCCATCCTCACGGACGAGGAAACTGAACGGTTCATCCAGTCGGTTCCGGCGGGCGTCGTCGTGGTCATCGATGAGGCCTACCAGGAGTTCGTCAGGGACGAGAACGCCGTGGACGGCATCAAGTTGTACCGCAAGTACCCTAACGTCGTGGTCCTCCGTACCTTTTCCAAGGCTCACGGCCTTGCCGGGCTGCGCGTTGGATACAGCGTCTCCGGTCCGGATCTCACCCAGCACCTGCGCGTCGCTGCCACCCCATTTGCTGTCTCGCAGATTGCGGAACGCGCCGCCATTACTTCGTTGGAGAATTTCGACCAAGTTGTTGAAAGGGTACAAAGCCTGGTGGACGAGCGGGACCGGGTTACCGCGGGACTTCGCGAGCTCGGATGGTTCGTGCCCGATGCCCAAGGCAACTTCGTATGGCTGAATCTTGGCGAGAATAGCGCCGAATTTGCCGGACTGGCAGGCGAGCGGGCGTTGTCCGTGCGGGCCTTCGGCAACGAAGGTGTCCGGGTCAGCATTGGAGAGGTCGAGGCCAATACTCGATTCCTGGAACTCTGTGCGTCCTATACAAAAGCGCCGCTGCCTTCCTAGCGGTTAACAAATGCCCCTGCGTCCCTTACTGCGGATAAAGTAAGGGACGAAAGCCAAGATATGCCGATTCCGGAATGCATTCCGGAATCGGCATATATCAGCGAATATTGCTCAGCATCGGCTGTGGCAGGCAAGGAGACGGAATGGGCGCAACTCAATTGCCCACCCCCGGGATCAACGGAACGGGACTGGATCAGCAGTCTCCTGCGGGAGGCGCTTCGAGCGATCCCGCGGCCGACATGATCCAGCTGCTGGGGCCGGACGGCAAGCTAGGGACAGATCCAGTCTTCTCGGACTACGCCAAGCGCCTTGATCCTGAGCAACTCCGGGGCTTCTATGCCGACATGGCCAAGGTCCGCCGCTTCGACCAGGAGGCCACTGCACTCCAGCGCCAAGGCGAGCTGGCACTTTGGGTTCCCCTCACCGGCCAGGAGGCCGCCCAGATCGGTTCCGGGCGGCTACCCAACGGCAGGACTACATCTTCCCGACGTACCGGGAACACGGCGTCGCATTGACCCGCGATGTGGACCTGGCGGAACTCCTCAAGTTGTTCCGCGGAATTTCGAATGGTGGCTGGGATCCCACCGAGAACAACTTCCATCTCTATACCCTCGTCCTTGCGGCCCAGACGCTGCACTCCGTCGGTTACGCCATGGGAATCCAGCGCGACCAGAAGCTTGCGGAAGCCAATGGTTCCAACGACCCGAAGGCTGCTGTGGTGGCCTACTTCGGCGACGGTGCCAGCTCCGAAGGCGACGTCCACGAATCCATGGTCTTCGCGGCTTCCTACAATGCTCCCGTGGTGTTCTTCTGCCAGAACAACCACTGGGCCATCTCCGTCCCTACCGAGGTCCAGACCAAGGTTCCGCTGTTCAACCGGGCCAAGGGATACGGCTTCCCGGGCATCCGCGTTGACGGCAACGATGTCATCGCAGTCCATGCGGTCACCGAGTGGGCGCTTGAGCACGCACGGGAAGGCCGCGGCCCGGTGCTCATTGAGGCATACACGTATCGCGTTGGTGCCCACACGACGGCGGACGACCCCACCAAGTACCGCGAATCCGCCGAGGAGATTTCATGGCGGGGCAAGGATCCCTTGGATCGTCTTGAGAAGTACCTCCGCAACGAGGGCCTCGCCGACGAAGCTTTCTTTGAGCAAGTCAGGGTCGACGGCGACAAGCTCGCCGCTCACGTCCGCAGCACCACGCAAGGCCTGCAGGGTCCCAACTTCCGCGAGTCATTCGCGGGTGTCTATGCCGAGCCGCACCCCTTGGTGGCCGAGGAACTTGCTTGGTTCGAGGAATACTCCGCCGGATTCGAAGGCAACGAGGAAGAGGGGGCAGGCAACTGATGACCACTATGACCATTGCCAAGGCCATCAACGAAGGCCTGCGTGCCTCGCTCACCAATAACCCGAAGTCCTTGCTCATGGGCGAAGACATCGGCCCGCTGGGCGGCGTCTATCGCGTGACCGACGGACTCATCAGGGAGTTCGGCGCAGACCGGGTGGTGGATACCCCACTGGCTGAGTCCGGCATCGTCGGCACGGCTATTGGCCTCGCCTTGCGCGGCTACCGTCCCATCTGCGAAATCCAGTTCGACGGTTTTGTGTTCCCCGGGTTCAACCAGATCACCACCCAATTGGCCAAGATGCACTCCCGCAGCGGCGGCAAGTTGACTGTCCCGTAGTCATCCGCATTCCTTACGGTGGCGGCATCGGCTCGATCGAACATCACTCGGAATCACCGGAAGCACTGTTCGCCCACACCGCCGGCTTGCGCATCATCACCCCGTCCAACGCCCACGACGCCTACTGGATGATCCAGCAGGCCGTTGACTGCACGGACCCGGTCATCTTCTTCGAGCCCAAGCGCCGCTACTGGCTCAAGGGCGAGGTGGATACCGAGAACGCCGGATTGGCTTCGGACCCCTTCCAAGCGCACGTCCTGCGCGAAGGTTCCGACGCCACCATCGTGGCGTACGGGCCGCTGGTACCGGTCGCGCTGGCCGCAGCAGCGGCCGCGGAAGAGGACGGGCACAGCATCGAAGTGATCGACCTGCGCTCGATTTCGCCCATCGACTTCGACACCGTCACGGCTTCCGTCAAGAAGACCGGCCGCTTGATCGTTGCCCACGAGGCACCGACGTTCGGAGGGATCGGCGGCGAGATCGCTGCGCGGATCAGTGAGCGTGCTTTCCTGCACCTGGAGGCTCCGGTCATCCGCGTGGGCGGTTTCCACATGCCATATCCCGTGGCGAAGGTGGAAGAGGACTACTTGCCGGACATCGACAAGATCCTCGAAGCCCTGGACCGTTCCCTGGCCTACTAGCCGCCCCTGATTGCACCCGCCGCCACGCGGACGGGCCAGCCGAGATCGAGGACCTAAGTGACTGTTAAGAAATTCAACCTGCCGGATGTCGGCGAAGGCCTGACCGAGGCGGAAATCGTCTCCTGGAAGGTCAAGCCCGGCGATACCGTGGCCATCAACGACGTCATCTGCGAGATCGAGACCGCCAAGTCCCTCGTGGAATTGCCGTCCCCGTATGCCGGCACCGTGGCGGAATTGCTCGTTGCCGAAGGCATCACGGTTGAAGTAGGGACCGCGATTATCGGAATTTCGGACAATGCGCCGGGTGACACCGCGCCCGCGTCAGCGCCCGGTGCGCCGCTCGCCGAGCAGCCTGCGGCTCCGACCGCCGCCGCGACGCCCCCGCCGCGCCTGCAGCGGAACAGGTCTTCGAAGCCTCGATGTACGGCAAGTTGCCCGACGACGCCGGAACGTCCGACGGCGGTCCGGCCGGCGGCCCGCTGGTTGGCTCCGGTCCCAAGGCCGACGCGGTCAAGCGCCGCCCGCGCAAGCGCCCGGAAGGTGCTGCTTCGGTACCCGCCGCGGCGCCGAGCGCGGCACCCGCCGCCGTCGAGACCGCCGTCGAGCGGGTGGCAGAGCCCAGCGCTCCGGCCCTGTCGCCCGTTGCCGCACAACAGCCCGCAGCCGCAAGCCAGACATCCGCAAGCCAGACATCCGCAAACCAGGCGCCGGGTCTCACCGGCATCGGTGCAACGGTCAGTGGCCTCGTCAACCGGGTGCTGGCCAAGCCGCCCGTGCGCAAGATCGCCCGTGAACTTGGGATTGACCTGGCCGACGTCGTTCCCACCGGAGCCCGCGGCGAAGTGACCCGTGAGGATCTGGTCAGTTACCAGTCGCAGCGCGATGCCGAGGTGGACCAAGCAGACAAGTTCTGGGGTGCGTCCAAGAAACCGCAGGATCAGCGAGTGGAACGGATCCCGGTCAAGGGCGTCCGCAAGGCCACGGCCAAGGCCATGGTGGAGTCGGCCTTCACGGCGCCGCACGTGAGTATCTTCGTTGACGTGGATGCCAGCCGCACCATGGAATTCGTCAAGCGGCTCAAGGCCTCCAGGGACTTTGAGGGAATCAAAGTATCGCCGCTGCTGATCCTCTCGAAGGCTGTGATTTGGGCCGCGGCGCGCAATCCGAGCGTTAACGCGACCTGGGTGGAGAACGCCGATGGCAACGGAAACGCGGAGATCCACGTCAAGCACTACATGAACCTGGGCATTGCCGCGGCGACGCCGCGAGGGCTTATGGTTCCGAACATCAAGGATGCCCAGGATCTTTCCCTCAAGGAACTGGCCCTCGCCCTCAATGAGCTTGCCAGCACGGCACGCGCCGGCAAGACCCAGCCGTCGCAGATGCAGGGCGGCTCGCTGACCATCACGAACATCGGCGCCCTGGGCATCGACACCGGAACGCCTATTATCAACCCCGGTGAGGTGGCAATCGTCGCGTTCGGCACCATCAAGCAAAAGCCGTGGGTGCTCGACGGCGAGGTCATCCCCGCTGGATCACAACGCTTGGCGGTTCGTTCGACCACCGCGTGGTGGACGGCGACCTCTCTGCCCGTTTCATGGCCGACGTAGCATCCATCCTCGAAGAACCTGCCCTGCTGCTTGACTGAGCAGCGCGGCATCAAGGACGGGCGGCGCGGCAGCGCGGCGTTAGGGGAGAGCGGCACCGCGTTGCCAGGGTCCTGACGGAAGTCTTCCAGCCGCCCGCCGTCGTATCCGTCCTGCTGCTCCTGAGCCCTGCGGTGGAACCAGGCTTCCCGGGCACGATATGGTTCGGTGTCCTGGCGGCGCTCTTTGTCTGCGCGCTGCCGCTGGCCTACGTCCTGCTCATGGTGCGGCTCGGCAAACTCAGCGACCACCACGTCAGTGATCGCAAGGAGCGGGCGCCGTTGCTGATGCTTGCGCTCGTGTCCGTCGTCGTGGGGCTGGTGGCCCTCAATCTCATCCACGCCCCGACGAGCGTCTCAGCGATGATCCTTGCACTGATTGGCGGCATCACGGTGTTGGCCGCAGTCAGCCTCGTGTGGAAAATCAGCGGCCATGCCTCGGCAATTTCCGCGGGCTAGTAGGACGTGTAGCTGAGCGCGAGGTCGCGCAGTTGCTGATCGCTCATGCTGCCGATCATTCCGAATGACAGCACCATCGCCAGGGCTCCGACGGCGAGCATCGCGGAAGCAACCACAAGCAACAATTTCCAGTCGGAGCGAAGGATGCTGCGGAAGGTCTCCGGCATCTGGAGCAACGGGGAGATCATGTTCGGGGCGCTGTCTACCGAGCCGTCGTCGAGAAGTGCCACGATGCGGTCATTCGCCCGGTCGAAGCGCATGGAACTGATGTGGTTGCCATGGCGGGCGAGCAGAATGTCGTGTCCGACGCGTTGGCGCGGCTGCAGAGTAAGCAAAAGGGATCCCCTACGGGTTGATGTGATGGGCGGCTCGCGCCCTTGGGGGCCACTTCAATTTTATCGGCGGCATCCTAGCCGCACGGCCAAAATCGGGGTGAGACCGCCCACCACAACGCGTGATCCCCGTCAAAGTCCAGGGGTCGGCGTGTTCCCTACGGTTCGTCCGTCTTGGCAATGTAGACGTCGCACGGCGCGTTGTGCGCCACCGTGTTCGCAACGCTGCCGAGAACCCTGGCCAGTCCCTGCATACGGCGGTTGCCGACCACGATCACTTGGGCACCCACTCGTTCGGCTTCCTTGACCAAGGCCTCTCCGGCTTTGCCGAAGACGGCCCGTAGCTGGTGGTCAATTGCTCGGAGGCGAGTTCTGCGGCGACTTTGCTGGCGACCTTCTCCGCGGCGTCGGCGTCGGAGAGAATCCACTTGTCCCCTCCGCTTTCGACGACCTCCACGTGGGCGCCTTCAAAAGCGGTGATGACGCGGAGTTCCGCGCCCAGTGCGGTCGCCAAATTCTTTGCCGAATCGGCGGCCCTTCTCGCTGTTACGCTGCCGTCGACTCCGACGAGGACTATTCCGCTCATATATCTGCTCCTTTGCTGATGACATCAATGGCTTCTTGCAAAACCGGCGCCAATCGGCGGACACCTTCGGCGATGGACTCCGGTGGCACTGCGCTGAAAGCCAACCTCAGTTTGTTGGATGGTTCGTCCGAGTGCGTGAACGCCGCGCCGGGATGAACACGACCCCCGCGGCGATTGCCCTCTTGAGCAGCGGATACGTGTCGACGCCGTCGGGCAAAGTGACCCAGACGAAGAAGCCGCCCTCGGGCCTGGTCCAGCTGAGCCCGGAAGGCATGTGCTCTTCCAGCGCCACCAGCAGGGCATTGCAGCGTTCCTCGTACAGGGCCCGGTAGGTGTCAATCTGCCCGCGCCAGTCGTAGTCCCGAAGATATGCGGAGATGATCATCTGGTTCAGGGTGGGAGGGCATAGGGTCACGGCTTCCGAAGCCAGGTAGAAGCGCCGCTGCAAGTGCTCGGGTACCAGGGCCCACCCGATGCGCAGTCCCGGGGCAAAGATCTTGGAGAACGAGCCCATGTAGATGACGTCGTGCTCATTCGCGGCACGCATTGGTTCCAACGGCTTGCCGTCGAAGCGCAAAAGACCGTAAGGGTTGTCTTCGAGCACCAGAATATTCGCATTGCGGCATATATCGACAATGCGCTGACGCCTCGCCGGAGCAAGCGTGATGCCGGAGGGGTTGTTGAAGTTGGGGATCGTGTAGAGGAACTTGATGGTCTTGCCCTCGGCCTGAAGCGCAGCGATCTTGGCTTCGAGGAGCTCCGGAACCAAGCCGTTGTCGTCCATGTCCACGGTCTCAACCTGGACCTGGTAGGCCTCGAAGGTGTTCAGGGCACCCACGTAGGTGGGGTTTTCCACGAGGACGACGTCGCCAGGATTGCAGAAGACTTTCGTGGCGACATCCTGGGCCGACTGGGAACCGGCGGTGATCACCACGTTCTCCGGGCGGGCGTCCATGATGCCCTCCGCGGCCATGATCTCGCAGATCTGGGTACGCAGTTCCTCGGTGCCTTGGCCGCCGCCGTACTGCAGTGCCGTCATGCCTTCTTCCGCGATGATGCGGGCCGCGGTCTGGCCGAGCTTCTCGAGGGGCAGGGACTGCAGATAGGGGTTTCCGCCAGCGAGGGACACGAGTCCCGGCCGCATTGAAATGTCGAAGACGTCACGCACAGCGGACTGCTTGATGTTGGCGGCGCGCTCCGAGAAAAGTTCCTCGTGGCGGTGTGCGGCAGTTGCTGCTCGCTCTATTGCGTCGATTGCTTCCGCGGGCAATTCAGGCCCGGCATCCAATGTTTCGTGGGTCACATGGAAAGGATACTCCCCGGAGTTGCCAATTGGGCAACGGATGTTTCATCCCATTTTTTGGATTCGCGGTGCGAAGCGCTTTACGTCCGGACAGAGGAAGGCTGGAATAGAGCAATGACGACGCACCCCGAACTCGAATCCAAGGCCCTCCGCTTCCACGAGCTCCATGCCGTGCCGCATGCGCCGTTGGTGCTGGTTAATGCGTGGGATGCCGCGTCTGCGCGGATGGTCGAGGAAGCGGGCGCGACGGCGGTGGCGACTTCCAGCTCGGGAGTCTCCTGGAGCCTGGGGTACCGGGACGGTGACCACCTTCCGCGGCACCTCGCAATGGAGGCGCTGGCCCGGATAGCGAAGGCCACCCGCTTGCCCGTGACCGCGGATATCGAGACCGGGTACGGACGCGCAGACGAAGAACTCCAGGCCACGGTTCGAGCGGTGCTGGACGCGGGCGCCGTCGGGATCAACATCGAGGACTCGGCGGACCAGCCGTTGAGCGAGATCACTGAACAGTCCAGGCGCATCGCGCTGATCAGGCAGACTGCCGAGGACGCGGGCGTCCGGCTGTTCATCAATGCGCGAACGGACACTTATTGGTCTGGAAAGTTCCCGGACACTGCATATGAGGAAACGCTGCGCCGGGCGGATGCCTATCAGCGGGCAGGGGCGGACGGAATATTCGTGCCCGGCTTGGCGGACCTCCATGTCCTGCACGAACTTTCCCGGCGGATCGGCGTACCGCTCAATGCGTTGGCCGGCTTGGGTTCGCCGTCGCCCGGAGAACTGCACGACGTCGGCGTGCGGCGGATCAGCATCGGCGGCAGTACTGCCAGGGCGGCCTACGCGAAGGTCTCCAGGCTGGCCATGGAAGTTCTTGGCGACGGGAACTGGTCGGGCCTCGCCGGAAGCCGGAGCTACGCAGACATGGATGCGCTCTTCGAGTGACTGGCCACCTCAGCGCAGACTCAGGACGTCCGCCAGGGCATTCCCGTCGATGTAGATCGCTGCCTGGGATGCTCCCGTAGCCGCCACCGCGGTTTGCGCCAGCTGAGTCTCGATCCGCGGGTTGTCGCACACGCCTCCAGGGCGAAGTGAACCGCTCAGGTTCACGACGGCGGTGGTGCCGTCGAGGTAGCCCGAAACGTAGCGCAGCGCGGAACCCGAGAGCGCGTTGTACAAACCTGCCCGGGACGCGGTGCCGTCGGGCGCCAGCAACTGCGCCATTGCCCCTGCCAAGCGGTCGCTGCCGGGAGGGGTGGTGACGTGGACGGCCACGAGGCTGTCGTCACAGCCGAACCGCACGCCGCGGCTGCCGCCGTCGCCGATTGCCACGAAATACACGAAAGTCCCAGTCGCTTCTCCGGCGGTCGGGAGGGGCGCGGGAACCGGCGCTGCTATGGGCGCCTGCGGGCTCGCAGCGGTCGGCCGCGGAGCCGCCGGCGGCGGGTTGATATACGGGGAGGCGCCGGGAGGGGCATGGGAATCGGGCCAGCTACCGGCTCCTGCGTCACCTGGACGGAGCCCGGTGAGGCCGGTTGTGTGGAGAGTGAGCCGCCCGGATCGGTGCCGCCGGGGGAAGCGCAGCCAGCCAGGCAGGGCGCGAGGGATAGGCACAGCGCGGCGACCGCCGTCGTCGTGCATTTCACGCCGCGTCCGACCCGCATGAAAGCCCCCGCGCTTTGCCCTGATCACTCCTGGTGCCTGTAACTCAACGTTACGGCTGGCCGATCGGGTGTGGGCCGCTCCGTCCATGACGGTTCGGCCTCAGCTCAGTCACGGAATGGTAGCGGCGCGGCGACGCGCTTCCGTTCCGAAGCGAGGTCCGGCTAGTCCGTTCCCTTGATCTTCCGCCAACCGCCGGCACGGTTGTTCGCCGCGATCTGCCGCAGCATGGTGATGAGGGGCGCGCGGGGAATCGGCCCGTGCTGGTGGAAGGTGATCATGCGGGCGGTCTTGTTGTCGTGACCCGATGTGATGATGTTGTCCGGGTCGGGAACAATCGCACCGTCGTAGAGGAACAGGTTGACGTGGTCCTTGGCTGCGAGCAACGCGCAAACGTTGCCCTCGAGGACGAAGTAGGGCCGGGTGCGGCGCTTGATCGTTTCGACGATTTCAGGCTCGGCTTCGTGGATGAGATCGCGTAGTTGCTCTCCGATGGCGCGCTGCCAGTCCGGGAGGGCCTCAAGGTAGGCATCGACGTCGGGATGGCGGTTGTAATCGGCCATGCCGCCATCGTATCGACAAAGAACGCCCCCGCCCACGCCTCAACGGCTGGACGGGGGCGTTCTCGCGGCGAGCGGGGAACTAGGCTGCGACGTCTTCCTGGACGGCGGTCAACGGCTCGAAGATGCCCTTGATCTGCTCGACAACTTCGGCGTCGTCCTTCGGGTGCAGTTCAGCAAAGCGGATCATGGAGCCGGGAACGGCAAGCTTGACGTCCTCGAGGACCTTGGCGCCGGCGATGCCAGCGGCCTTGCGGGCCTCGTCCTGTGCCCAGACGCCGCCAAACTGGCCAAAGGCGGTACCGACGACGGCGGTCGGCTTGCCTGCCAGCGCGCCGGCGCCGAACGGGCGGGACAGCCAGTCGATGGCGTTCTTGAGCGACGCCGGCATGGTGCCGTTGTGCTCCGGTGTGACGAGCAGGATGGCGTCTGCTTCGGCGGCGGCAGCGCGGAGGGCTGCGGCTTCGGCCGGAACCTGGCCTTCGACGTCGATGTCTTCGTTGTAGAACGGGATGTTGCCGAGGGAGCCGTGGATCTGTACTTCGACGTTTTCCGGGGCGTTGAGCTGGATGGCTTCGGCGAGCTTGCGGTTGTGGGAATCGGCGCGGAGGCTGCCAACAAGGGCGAGAACGGTGTTCTTGGACATGGGAACTCCTTGGGTCTGGCCGCGGACGGTGCCGCAGGCGCTCGGTTTTGGAGGCTTTTGCTGCCTTCGTAGATTCTAAACGGACTGCGGTCCGCTTAATATTCCCAAGGCTAGAATGTTTCTGTGAGCCTCATCCCCATCCGGCCCGGTTCGCCTTTCGGGACGCCGCCGGAGCGCAGCGACGCCGCGCGTAACCGCGAACGGCTCCTTCAAGCTGCCAGGGATCTCGTGGCCGAACACGGAGTGGACGCCGTCACGATGGACATGCTCGCGTGCCGGGCCGACGTCGGGAAGGGAACGGTCTTCCGCCGTTTCGGCAGCAGGGCCGGACTCATGATGACCCTCCTGAGCGATGCCGAGGCGGAATTCCAGCGCGAGTTCATCTTCGGTCCGCCGCCCCTGGGCCCGGGAGCGCCCCCGCTCGAGCGCCTCATCGCCTTCGGCGAAGCACGTATCAAATATGTCGAAGAGTACGGCGAGCTGGCCCGTGCCGCGGCGGAACATTCCCCGCAAAACCGGCACGACGCCCCGCCGGTGGTGTTGTGGCACCGGCACATCGAGATGCTGTTGCGGGAAGCGGGCCTGGACAGCGATCCTTGGCTTCTGGCTCTTTCCCTCGGCGCCACCCTGGATCCAGAGCGCATGCTCCATTCCCTCCGAGTTCACGGAGTTGCGCCGGAACGCCTGGCTGCGTCGTGGCGCGAGCTCGTCACTCGCCTACTGAAAGACTGCTGACATAACCTTCGCCGTGCCATCTTCGCCCGGTAGCGTAGCGGCATGACCCACACACCGATCCGCACCGCCGTCGTCGGCTTTGGCCTTTCCGGCAGCGTCTTTCACGCGCCGTTTATCGCAGCCAATCCCGCGTATTCGCTCGACGTCATCGCCACTTCGGATGCGGGCCGTAAGGCCAAAGCCCAGGAACGGTATCCCGGCACGAGGGTCGTGGACAGCCCGGAGGACGTCTTGGCGCTTGCCGGGGAATTGGACCTCGTGGTGCTCGGTACGCCGCCCGCGACCCATCACCCGCTCGCGAAGGCCGCGCTGGAAGCCGGCTCGACGTCGTCGTGGACAAGCCGTTCGCGGTGACCAGCGCTCAGGGGCAGGAGCTGATCGAGCTCGCGGCGAGGCTGGGCCGTGTGCTCACCGTCTACCAAAACCGCCGCTGGGACGGCGACGCCCTCACCGTGAAGAAGCTGCTCGACGCCGGGACGCTGGGCGACGTGATGCGCTGCGAGGCGTCAATGGAACGGTGGCGCCCGAAATCAGCAAGGCGTGGAAGGCCGGCGCCACGGCCGACGACGGCGGTGGGCTGCTCTTCGACCTGGGAACCCACCTGCTTGACCTTGCCCTCCAGATGTTCGGTCCCGCCGAAGTCATCCATGCCGAAATCCTTGCCCGAAGGCCCCGGGAGAAAGCCGACGACGACGTCTTCCTGGTCCTTCAACACGCTTCCGGAGTGCTCAGCCACGTCGCCATGAACGTCAACAGCCAGCTTCACGCACCGCGCTTCCGCATCCTGGGGAGCAAGGGTGGATTCGTGAAGTTCGGAATCGACCCCCAGGAACCGTTCATCGTGGCGGGCGGCCGGCCCACGGATGGCGCCTACGGCGTCGACGATCCGCACCACTACGGCACCCTGGAAATCGACGGCGTGCGGACCACGGTACCCACCGAGCGCGGCGCCTACCAGGAGTTCTACCGGATCCTTGCGGAGAAGATCGCCGACGGCGGTGCCGCCTCCGCTTTGCCGCTCCCCGTGGATCCGGCCGGGCCAGTCGAGGTACTCAAGCTGATTGAGCAGGCCGGACACTCGCCTGAAAGTTTTTTTGGATCGGGCGTAACTTCGCCGGGACCGCCAGCGATGTAGGGGGAGTGTGGGCAACGTCCGCACTGATCATCCAGTAGCGACAAAGCCGCTGCCGGAGTAGTCCCAAAACGTTTGTCGGAGGGTTTCATGTCCTTGTTCACTGTCCTTGCCACTAGCAAAATCGCCGCCGGCGTCCTCGCTGCCGGAGCTGTAGCGGTTGGCGGAACCGGCGTCGCAGCCTTCAACGGAGCACTTCCCAACGATCTGCAGAAGAGCGCCCACGAGCTGCTCGGCGCCCCGGCTCCGGTAGCGTCCAAAGCAGCCGAGTCCGCGCTGTCCAAGACTGCCGACGCGTCCAGACGGCAACGTCCAAGGCAACTGACGCCGCTGCCGATGCCAAGTCCAAGGCCACGGACGCCGTCGACGACGCAAAGTCCAAGGCCGCAGCGGCAGCCGCTTCAGCCAAAGCCACCTCGCCTGAGGCATTCGGCCTCTGCACCGCCCTCCTCAACGGCGGCCTGAAGGCTGACGCCAAGGTACCCGGTTACTCCTCACTGGTAGTCGCCGCTGGCGGCGAGGCCAACGTCAACGCACACTGCGCCACCGTCGTGAGCGAAGGCAAAGCCGCCGGCCTGAACGCTGACGGATCTGCTTCCGCCAAGGCCGACGCCGATGGAAACGCCGCAGTGCCGGCCGTACCGGCTGTTCCCGCCGTGCCGTCTGCACCGGCCGTTCCTGCTGTACCGGCCGTCCCGGCTGTGCCGTCCCACGTGCCGACCGCACCGGTGCACGTGCCGTCCGATTCTGTCAGCCCGTAACACTGCGGCTACGCTTGAACGGCGGGGCTCCTTGGCTAAATGACAAGGAGCCCCGCGACGCAACAGACGGCGGCAGTGGTCATTTCCTAGGCCAGGGACGATGACCGTGCTGCGTGGGATGGAGGGGTCGCGGGTGCTTGACCCTTTGGCTGACGAATATTTGCAGGCGGACGAGGAAGATCCCGCCCTGCTCTTCACGGCTGCCTACAACGAATTTTCCGGACCGGTGTTTGGATACCTGCGAGCCCGCGGCGTAGACGATCCGGAAGCAGTTACCCAGGACGTGTTCCTGGCCCTCTATCCCAAACTGGATTCCCTCCGCGGAGGTCTCCAGGGAGCCAAGACCCTCCTCTTCTCCATAGCGCACGCGCGAATGGTGGATCACTACCGGAAGCGGGAACGCACCCCTGATTCCGCGCCCTATGAATCCGATCTGGATTCGCGGCGCGCGCCTTCGGCCGAGGACCAGGCATTCGGGCATGGCGCAGGCCTGGGTGTAACCGAGCTACTGGCGGACCTCAATCCCGACTACCGGGAGGTCCTGGCACTACGGGTCGTGGCGGACCTTTCGTTGGAAGAAACAGCGGACATCATGGGCAAGTCCCAAGGAGCCGTGAAGCAGTTGCAGCGCAGGGCATTGAGTGCACTGAGAGAACGTGCACTACTAAGGAATGGCACATCATGAGCGAAAAATCCGCATCCTTCGGCGAGCAAGGCGTTGACCGCCTGCTTGCTGAAGCCGGGCTCGACGAAGCGTACGAGATCCGGACCGAGCTGCTGGAACTGCGCGCCCTTGCGAGCACCCGGCCGCAGCCATCGGCGGCTGTGCAGGCTTTGATGGCACCTGCGGGCGTTGCGGCTACTCCTGTCGCGGCCACAACCCCGCTAGCCCGCACCGCGGCCACCCCTGTTGATGAACTGGCCGCTCGCCGCCGTCGTAAGCGCCGTGCCGGCATTGCGGCTCTTGCCGTTGCGGCTTCCCTTGCCGCCGGAGCTACCGCCGCGGCTGCGTCCGACGGCGGCATTCCGGGAACGATCGAACACTTGGGCGCCGTGGTGGGATCCGTTGTTTCGCAGCTCACCCCTGGATCGGGCGGCAACGCTCCACAACAGCAAGGAACCCGCCAGGAGCCGGTCCCTATGCCCACCCGGGAAACAAACGTTCCCGGATCGCCCTCTCCGGAGTCCTCTGCGCCTGGGGCCCAAAACACCGCGCATCCTTCGCCGCACGCCACTCCCGGCACTACTGCGCCGGGGTCCGAGTCGGATCCGCGTAATGGATTGCACGACATCGCAAAGGGCCGCCGGGCCGATTACGATCCCGACGCCGGAGGTCCCAACGCCCACGCTGCCGTTGCCCCAACCGGTTCCGTCCGAGATTCTTCCGGGCAGCCCGGTCAAGCCGTAACTGGCGTCGTGGAGTGTCCGGCGTCGTGCTCGGACGAGCCGCTCAGGCGGCCGGGGGTACTCCATTAGACGCTCCTGCAGATATGGCCTATTTTCACCCGACGCTCGCTCACCAATACGCCTGATACCTTCAACGCTCGCTCAGAAGATCTGAGCGAGCGTTGGGCCATAATGCCCTAAAAGCGAGCGAGCGTCCCGCAAGAACCCCACATAAGTGAGCGAGCGTCGGTGGGATCACGACGGCGGGGTGCCGCTTCCCGTGGAAGCCGCACCCCGCCGTCGTGATCGCTAAGCCGCCCCGGTGAGAGGCGGAGAGGAAACTATGCCGAGACCAGGTTGTGCCAATCGGCGACGAGGGGCAGGTTGTGCGCCTCGGAAACCGAGCGGTGCGTGACCTTGCCTGCCGCGATGTTGAGGCCGGCCGCCAGTGCGGGGTCGCGGTCGAATGCAGCCCTGACGCCCAGGTTGGCCAGTGACACCGCGTAGCGCAGGGTGACGTTGGTCAGGGCGTAAGTGGAAGTGTTCGGAACGGCGCCCGGCATGTTGGCGACGCAGTAGAAGATCGTGTTGTGGACCTTGTACGTGGGTTCCTGGTGCGTGGTGGGGTGCGTGTCCTCGAAGCAGCCGCCCTGGTCCACTGCGATGTCCACCAGCACGGAGCCGGGCTTCATGCGGGAAACCAGCTCGTTGGTGACCAGCTTGGGGCCTTGGCGCCCGGGATCAGCACGGAACCGATGACGAGGTCGGCGTCGACCACGGACTTCTCGATCTCGTATGCGTTGGAGGCGACCGTCTTCAGGCGGCCCTGGTAGAGGGCGTCCAGTTCGCGGAGGCGGTTGATGTTGATGTCCAGGATGGTGACGTCGGCGCCCAGGCCCAAGGCCATGGCGGCGGCGTTGGTACCGGCAACACCGGCGCCGAGGACAACAACCTTGGCCGGGCGGACGCCGGGTACGCCGCCCAGCAGCACACCCTTGCCACCGGCCGGAGCCATGAGGGAGGAAGCGCCGACGACGACCGACAGGCGGCCGGCAACCTCGGACATGGGTGCCAACAGAGGCAGCGCGCGGCCGTCCTGGACGGTTTCGTAGGCGATGGCCGTGACGCCGGAGTTGATGAGTTCCTGGGTCAGCTCGGCCTCGGCGGCCAAGTGCAGGTAGGTGAAGAGGATCAGGCCCTTGCGGAAGCGGTGGTACTCGGCCTTGATCGGTTCCTTGACCTTCATGACCATGTCAGCGCGTGCCCAGACGTCGTCGGCCTCGGCCACGATCTCAGCGCCGGCAACCGAGTATTCCTCGTCCGTGATACCGGAGCCCAGGCCTGCGCCCCGTTCCACCAGAACGGTGTGGCCGTGGGTGCGGAACTCGTGAACGCCGCGGCCGTGATGGCAACGCGGAATTCGTTGTTCTTGATCTCTTTGGGGACACCGATGATCATTTTGGGCTCCATCTTCGAAAGGCTTCAACGGCCTTTTTCTCTGCGGGGGACTGTGCTTCCAGAATAAATCCGCTGTGAGCCAGTCGACAGGAAAGGCGATCGTCACGGTTGCCGACTTCCCCGGAATTCCGCGGTTTTTGCCGCCCTCGACTCGACATTTGTCGATATTGAGGGCGTCAGGTGTCGCCTGATGTTCGTGGGGCAAAGTAGTGTTTTCTCCATGCAGCAAGACGTGGAGAAAATCGTTGAGGACGTAGCACTCAAGTTGGGCCGCGGCCTCTCCTTGGAAGACCTCGACGGCGTGCTGCTCGCCTACAGCTCCAACCAGTCCCACGCCGACCGCGTGCGCGTGAATTTCCTCCTCAGCAAGCGTGTCCCGGTGGACGTCAGCGCCTGGCAGCTCTCGCACGGCATCGCAACCGCGGTGCGTCCCGTCGTCGTACCAGCCAATGAAGAACTCGGGATGGTCGGGCGGGTTTGCGTCCCGTTGCTGGTGCGCGGATTCCGTGTGGGATACCTCTGGGTCCAGCAGGACCTTGACGAGCAGACCGCGACGGCGATACTCGCCGAATTGCCCGGCGTCCGTGACGAGTTGGACCTCCTCGCGGGGTTGCTGCTCGATTCCAACACGGCGGAATCGGAGTTCCGGCGCCGCCGTGAGCAGGAATTCCTCGCTGCATGCCAAGGCGAGTCCAACGCGGTGGCGGCCGTGGCGGGATGGAAGGAGATCCAAGGCAGGGACCGTGGCAGCTGGTTACCGTGCTCGATGCTGCGGACAGCGGCGGTGTCTCTGATCCGATCGCGGCGACCCTGACACACCGTTCCGCCGCACTGCAGGCCACTATCGGGGTCGATTCCGTGCTTTTCAGCGCCGGGACTGAGACGCACTCGGTCCTGTTGTTCCGCGAAACGGGCGGACGGGCAGAGCATGCCCAGGTCCTGGTCCACTATCAGCTGGAACTCGCCAAGCGCGCCGGCCGAAAAGTGGACCGCGTCATTCTTGGCATCAGCGAGCCGTTTTCGGCTATTCGCCAACTGGGCCGGGCGTACCGGCAGTCGAAGCTCGCGGCCCAGGCTGCCGCCGTCGATCCTCCGCTCGGCGAGCTCGTGGACAGCCGCTCGGCCGGGATCTATCAGTTGTTCGAACGGCTACAGGCGCCCGGGGGTGGGACGATTCGGGTTCCGTGCACTTCCAGGAGATCGAGGACGCCGACCGCAACGGCGAGCTGCTGCCCGTGCTCGAACTGCTTTACGACAGCGACGGCTCCGTTCAGGATGTGGCCTCGAAGCTCCACCTGCACCGCAGCAGCATCTACAACCGACTGGCCAGGGTCCGCCAGCTTATCGGAGCGGATCCGCTGAATGGCGCCACCCGGCTCGAACTCCACGCAACGCTCAAGGCGCGCCGCTGGGCTGGCCGACCGCGGATTTGAAGCGCAGGTACCGGAAACCGCGCTGGCCTACTTGTTGAACTGCCTCAACTGAAGGCTGCAGCGCCAGCGGTCCGGGCGGTGCTGAATCATCTGCGTCCGGGTGTTCCGGCAGCATCGTCCGTGCCACTCGACGGCAAATGCTCGATGCCCTCCCATCCTCACTGCAGTGCCTTGGTTGCTGCGTCCAGAATCGACCCAAGATCGACGCCCGGTTGGGTAGGCGGTGGCGTCGGTGTGGGGCTGGCCGGGGTCCGTGGCTTCCAAGAACCTGTGGGTGCGGGAGTCGGAGACGCTGGATCCGTCGGATCCGGTGTCGGGGTTGGGCTAGCGGGTCCGGTCGGACCGGGGCTGGGAGCCGGCGCAGGCTGGGCCGGAACCGGGTGGAAGGAACAGGCGCCGGGGTGAGGCTTGGGGGCAGCGCTGACGGGAGGGCCGGAACCTGAACGGAGATCGATGGTGCAGGGACGCTCGACGGTTCGACAGCTACCGGTCCTTGCGGCGAATGCTGCGCCGGGTCCCCGGCCTGGCCGGACTTGGCGCTCGGGGTAGCTGCCGAAGGTGATCCCGCAGCGCTGGGGGAGGTGCTTGGCGTCGTGGAAGGAGCGCTGGATTGCGTGGAGTCCTGGCTGTCTGCGCTGGCAGCGTCCTGGGCACGGGATTCCTGGCCGAAGAAGGGCAACTCGAGGGCTTGTCCCAGGGAGCCGGCGGCCAACAAGATGCCTAGGGCACCTGTCACCACTGCCATTCGGTTGCTCATCGTCCGGACGGCGGCGGCCTTCTTGAGGACGGCGTGTGGTTCACGGCTGAAGGAGGAACCGGTAAGGGGCGCCGGACCGGCGCCGGCGCGGGTTGCCGCGGGAAGTGCCGTTGTGGCTGCGTTCTCGGTTTTGGCCGACTCTGCTGTCGCGCGAGCCAAGGTCGCAGCAGACACCGTCGGTATGGCCGCAGTGGCCGGCTCAGCTGTCGCAGGAGCCGCGGTCTCGGCAGCGACAGTCGGTATGGCCGCGGTGGCAGGTTCTGCCGCCGCAGCAGGCACTGTTTGAATGGCCGCAGTTTCGCTGGCTTCGGAGGCCCGCTTCCGTTCGGCTGCGCGGGCGGCCGCGCGCGTGGTGGGTGCCGCCGTCGTCGGTGTTGCCGTGGGGGTGGGCGCCGCCGTCGAACTCAAAGGTTCGGAAGCCGGCGCAGCGATGAACGGTTCGCTGTCTGTGGCCCGACGACGTCCGGTTGGTTTGGTGCTCTCGCCCGCCACTTGGGCACGGCGAGGCTGATCCATGGTTGGGGACATGGTGATTGCCTCTCAACGCCTTCGAGGTTAGCTGTCGGGTTCGGACGAGGCCGTCCGGCCGCGCGTGGCGGCTTCACCCCAAGGGCCTGAAGTGGGCCCGGAGACTCTGGGTCCCCCGTCTCTGCCGTGGGTCTGGCGGATTCCGGGTTGCGGCAGAGCTCGGCGTCAACCCGGAAGCGGCCCGGTTGGGGACTGGGTCGCCCCTCGACGTTACAACAGCCGGCATGCAATGTCACATTTGAATAACGGGCGCGGTGACCCGTTTTTGCCCGGCCTGGCCGGCGATGAGTCCCGCGACGTGTTCGGCGTCGCGGCCGACCCCGCCCACGAGGCCGGAGGTCAACCCGTATTGGAAGGGCATGCCCACAAAGAACAGTCCTGGGAGTTGTTCCACGGCGCCCCGGAGGGTGAGCGGCCAGCCGTCCTCATCCGTGGGAAGTCCTTGGATCCAGCCAAAGTCCGGTTGGTAACCAGTAGCCCAGATGACCGTGGACACCGGTATCGCGTGACCTTCATCGGTCAGGGGTTGGCCATCGCGCGTGCCCTTCAGGCGTGGTAGGCGGGTGACTCCCGCGGCGTCGAGCTCCCGCGTTGAGGTCCGGATCAGTGGCGCGCCGTGCTGGGTGAACCCGAGCGCGACCTTGCGGCCGATAGGGGTGGATCTGTTCAGCACCTTGTGGATGAAGAGCCACCAAAGCCCGCCGGCGTATCGCGTCACGGGGCCCGGAATGTGGAACGGAGGGTTTCCTGCGATGTAGGTGCGGTGCGTGGGTGCGAGCTCCAGGGCGATTTCGACGCCGGAGGTGCCGGAGCCGACCACCAGGACATCTCCGGGCGGAATTGAGTCCGGGTTGGAGTATTCCGCTCCGTGCAGTTGGTGGATGCCTGGATCGAGATCCCTGGCGAACGCCGGGACCCGTGGCTGTGTATTCGGGCCCGTGGCAACAACAACGTTTCTCGCCAGGATCGACCCGGCGATCGACTGCACCGGAACCGGCCGTCCTCCCGCTCGATGCCGACGACGCGGGCGCCATGGCGTACCGGGAGTTCCCAGTTCGTGGCGTAATTCTCGAGGTATTCGGCCATGGCGTCTTTGCCGGGAAAGGTCCCCCGGGCGGCTGGAAATGGCAGGCCGGGAAGGGAATCGTGCTGCGCCGGGGTGAAGAGGCGCAAGGAATCCCATCGGCTCCGCCACACGTCGCCGACGCGGGCCTGCGAGTCCAGGATGAGGAAATCTTGCAGGTGTTTCTTCAGGTGGTATCCGGTGGCGAGCCCCGCCTGCCCTGCGCCCACAATTACCGTGTTCACTGCCTCATTGCTGTCCATCGCGAAGCCTCCTGAGGTGTCCGAGGTGATTAGAATAGCATTCCAGTCACTGGAATGCTATTCTTTTTTCGTGGAAATCCGGCACAATGACAGGCGCTTAGCTCAAGCTGTCGCAACCAAAGCTGCCGTGGTGGAGGCCGCCCGTCAGCTGTTTCTGAGCAAAGGGTATGTGGCCACCACTATCGGGGCCGTTGCGAGCAAGCAGGTGTGGCCGTCCAGACCATCTACAACTCCGTGGGCAACAAGGCTGCGCTGCTCTCGGCCGTGGTTGACGCGACGGCGGCGGGTCCGGATGCTCCCCGTTCCGTGCCGGAGACCATGCGCGAGCGGACTGCCGCAGCCGCCGACGCCGGAGCGGTCCTGGCGCTGTTGGCCGACTGGTTTGCCGAGGTGAATCCGCGGAGCACCCAATTGTTCACCGTCATGCGGCAGGCCTCCGCTGTCGACGCCGAAGCCGCAAAAGTGGAGCGGGACCGGCCGAAACCCGGCTACGGAACTATGCGGAAGCTGCGGCCGCGCTCAGGCGGCGCGGGCACTGAGCTCCGGCATGAGCGACGAGCAAGCCGCTGCCGTGATCTGGTCGGTGGGTCATCCGGACACCTACCGGTCACTCGTGCTGGACTTCGCCTGGGGATTGGACCGCTACCGGGATTGGGTCCACGCTGCGCTCAAGGCGGCCCTCGCGTAGCTTTTCTACTTGTTGCTTTCCTCTTCCGCCGCGGCCGTCTTCTTCTGGGTTTCCAGCCACGTCATGATGTCCGCGAGCCTGATGCGCCGATGCGTGCCGCGGTATTCCACCGGGATTTCGCCACGGTCAGTCATGTTCCGCAGGTAGGTGTGCGAGATTCCCGCGAGTTCGGCCGCCCTCGACGTCGTGAGCATTTCCTCGACGCTGCTCACCGTCACAGCTTCACCTCGGCCCAGCCTGCCAAGGAGGTCGACGACGGCGTCCCTCGCCTCATCCGGCAGCCGGTGGACCGTGCCATCCACGAAGACGGTGATGTCGTTGCTGTCCTGGAGTGAGCGCGCCAGGTTACGGGCGTCGTCCGCGGGCAAGCCAGGCGTCACGCGGGGAGCTATCAATGCCATGGCAGAAGCCTAGTCGCGCTCAAGGCTGTGCGGTTACGCCGCCGTGTTAGATTCACGCCTATGGTCAACTACCCGCCAATCCGGATCCCGCGCTCGCCGTGGCCGCGGCAATCGATCTACTGGTGCGGCAAGGCTATGACGCGACCTCCGTGGACGACCTTGCCGATGCCGCAGGGATCAGCCGGAGCACGTTTTTCCGCAAGTTCGGCTCCAAAGAGGACATTGTTTTCGCTGATCACGACCGTATTCTGGCGCGGGTCCAGGACCTCCTTGCGCGGACGACGGCGGATCCGTTGCGTGCCGTCGTGGATGCCGCGCTCTTGGTTTTTGGCCACCATGTGGGCAACTGGAGAACCTCCCTCGCCCGCTACGAGCTTCTGCATCAAGTGCCGGCCTTCGTGATCGTGAACTTGTCATGACGCATCGCTATCAACGGGCTTTCCGGAATCATCTTCTTTCCGCGTTGCCCGAGGGCGAAAGCCGCGAGGTCACGGCCGTGGCCTTTGCCGCTTCGGTGGTTGCTGTGCACAACAGCGTCCTGCGCCAATGGCTGCGGGCGGTTTCTGCTGGCGAACGCGAGGCGGATGCGGAGCGCGTCACGGGCGCGGAGCGCGATGTGCGGGAAGCTGAAGCCGAAGAGCTGGCCGCGCGGCTCGGGCGTGAATTGGGCGCGTTGGCGGACACTTTCGCCCATGTTTCAACCGGCGAGGCGGGTAGCGACGCAGCCGGTGCCGCGTCCGCGCCAGGCGGCCGGCCCGTCGTCGTGGTTGCCGTCCTGGATCCGGCAGCGGGTACGGAACGGATCCTTCAAGCGGTTCGGGACGCCCTGGCTTAGTTCGATCCAGCAGAATCCATGGTGGAACTGAGTTCCTTGACATGAAACTGAGTGTCAGCGCATGCTGGGAGTCGTAGATCGCAACCCCGAGCGAGGATCCCCCATGACGACGATGTCCAACAGCGCTTCCGAGGAACTGGATGCCATATTCCCGGTCGGCGCAGCTTTTCCGGCTGGCACCATGGAGCCCGAGTATGTCCTGAACGAATCCCTGGACCCGGACCCGGCCTCCGTCTTCAAGGACGTTAGCCGCGAAGACCGCGCCTACTGGGACCGCGCGCGGACCTTTGTCCAGGACGACGTGCTCCCGGTCATCGCGGGGTACTGGGAGCGCGCGGAGTATCCGCTCCATCTGGTGAAGCGCCTGGGTGAACTTGATCTGCTGCGCGACGGAATCAACGTCGACGGGTTCCCGGCCATGAGCAAAACCGCCGCCGGACTGGTCACCATGGAACTGAGCCGCGGGGACGGCTCCATCGGCACAGTCGTCGCAGTCCAGGGCGGCTTGGCTTTGCGGTCCGTGGCGGAATGCGGTTCCCCAGAGCAGCAGGACCGTTGGCTTCCCGCGCTTTCCCGGGCCGAGGAATATGGCGCTTTCGCCTTGACCGAGCCCGCGCACGGTTCCGATTCGGTGGGACTCGAGACGACTGCGACCGCCGTCGACGGCGGCTATGTGCTCAACGGTGAAAAGAAATGGATCGGCAACGGCTCGATCGGCGGGCTGACCGTCGTCTGGGCCCGTGGCGACGACGGGCAGGTTCACGGATACCTCGTCCCCCAGGATTCCCCGGGTACTCCGCCACGACCATTGAAGGCAAGCTGTCACTCAGGGCAATCTGGCAGGCACACATCCGCCTTGAGGATGTCTTCGTCCCGGCGGAAAACGCGCTCCCGGGTGCCCGGAGTTTCAAGGACACAGCCCGGGTGCTCTTGGCGACCCGGCTGGGAGTGGCCTGGTCCGCCGTCGGGCACGCCACTGCCTGTTACGAAACCGCGGTGCAGTACGCGGCCCAACGCCGGCAGTTCGGCCGCCCACTGGCCGCTTCGCAGATTGTGCAGGAGCGACTTGCCCGGATGCATTCGGAGCTCGCCACCATGCAGCTCATGGTCATGCAGATGACCAAGCTGGACGATGAGGGCGTGCTGACTCCCGCGCAGGCGGCGCTCGCGAAGTTCACCTGCACCCGCACTGCCCGCAGCATCGCCTCGAACGCCCGCGACCTGCTCGGTGGCAACGGGATCTTGTTGGCCAACCGCGTGGCCCGGCACTTCGCCGACATAGAGGGAATCCATACCTATGAAGGCACAGAGACTGTCCAAGCGTTGATCATCGGACGCTCGATCACGGGCATCTCCGCCTTCGCCTAAAACGGTATCCCCCGCCCCGGCGCGGCCCCCAGACGCTCGCTCAGATATGAGCCCAAAATCCCGGACGCTCGCTCAGATATGAGCGCAATCGACGTAACGCTCGCTCGCCAATCAACGGTGAGCGAGCGTCTGGCGGGAGGCCACCATATGTGAGCGAGCGTTTGACCGGAGGCCACCATATGTGAGCGAGCGTCTGGCGGGAGGCCACCATATGTGAGCGAGCGTCGGGTGGGAGGTGCCTACTCCGCGTCGAGGTCCGTTTCCAACAGTGTCACCAGGGAATCGAGGGCAGCGTCGGCGCCGTCGCCCTCGGCCCGAAGCACCACGACGTCGCCCTTCGCCGCCCCAAGCGTCATGAGCGAAAGGATGCTGGCGGCGTCGAGCGCGTCGTCGGCAGGCGAACCGGCCATCGCGATGGTCACTTCGACCGGGGATTCCCCCGCGGCTTCGGCGAAGATCGCCGCCGGACGGGCGTGCAGTCCGGAGCGGCTGGCGATGGTGGCGGTGCGTTCGGGCATGGTTTCTCCTTGTGTTCAGGTGGGGCAGTACAGCCGGGCTCAGAGCCCGAGTTCTTCGAGGATCGGCAGTTTGGCGCGGACCCAGGCTTTCGCGTCAAGCGCATCGGGTGCGCTGAGCGCCAGCCGGCCAGCTCTTGCGCTTGTTCCAGCGTCACCGTTTTGAGCACGGTTCCGACGGCGGCCAGCGAGCGGGCGGTCATGGACAGTGTGGACACGCCCAAGCCAACGAGCACGACGGCGAGGGCCGGGTCCGCGGCAGCCTCACCGCAGACACCAACCGGCTTGCCGTGGCCCTCTTCCGCCGAGCCGCCACCGTCAGCTGAACGAGGCGCAGGACGGCGGGCTGCCACGGGTGTTGAGTTCGGCGAGGGGCCGAGTTGCCGGTCGGCGGCCATGGCGTACTGGGTGAGGTCGTTGGTGCCGAGGGACGCGAAGCCCACGTGTCGGAGGACCGACGCCGAGGTCAATGCCGCGGAGGGAACTTCCACCATCACGCCGGGCGTCTTGATTCCCGCGGCATCGCACATCGACGCGAAATGGGCGGCCTCGGCCGCAGTCGAGATCATGGGTGCCATGACCCACACCTCAGCTTCTGTTTCGTCGGCCGCTATGGCGATGGCCTCGAGCTGGCGGTCCAAAACACCGGGTGTCGTGAAGTCGGTGCGGTAGCCGCGCACGCCGAGGGCCGGGTTGGGCTCGGTGGCGTCGGTGAGGAAGGGAAGGGCTTGTCAGCGCCGGCGTCGAGGGTACGGAGCACTACTTTCTTGCCCGGGAAGGCGTCGAACACGCCCCTGTACGCGGCGGCCTGTTCCAGCACGGTCGGTTCGGTGTCGCGTTCCAGGAAGCAGAATTCGGTGCGGAAAAGGCCCACGCCCTGCGCGCCAAGCGCGGCGGCCGCGGCAGCGTCCTTGGCGCCGCCGACGTTGGCGAGGAGGGGCACCAAGTGGCCGTCCGCCGTCGTGCCGTTTCCGTCAAAAACCGCCAGGGTGGCCGCATTTTCGACCCACGCGAGGGCGGCCGCGCGCTGCTCTTCGGTGGGCTCGAGGGAGAGTGAGCCGGCTGCGCCGTCCACAAAGACTTCTGCGCCGTCAGGAATTTCGTCTACTCCGCGGGCCGCGACGACCGCGGGCAGGCCGAGCGAGCGAGCGATGATCGCCGTGTGGGACTGCGGTCCGCCGCCCGAGGTGACCAGTGCTGTCACGACGGCGGGGTCCAGCGTTGCGGTGTCGGCGGGAGCGAGGTCTTCGGCCACGAGGATGAACGGAGTGTCCGACGCCGGGATCCCCGGGGCGGGGACTCCGCGAAGTTCGGCGACGATCCGCGCGCGGACGTCCAGGACGTCGGTGGCGCGCTCGGCCATGTATCCGCCCAGGTTGTGCAGCATTTCGGACACGGAGGCGCCGGCTTCCCAGATGGCGCGTTCGGCGGAGCTGCCGTTGTTGTTGATGAGCTTGGTGGCCGATTTCAGGAGCATGGTGTCCTTGGCCATGAGCGCGGTGGCTTCCAGCACGGCCTTACCGTCGCCGCTGGCCTTGTCCGCGCGTGCTTTGAGTTCGTCGTGGACCGACTGTGCCGCCGCTTTGAGGCCCGCGACGGCGTCTTCCGCGGTGGTGGATGCCGCTAGCTTCTCGCCCGACGGCGGTTCGCTGACTGGTTTGGGCATCTGACGGATAGTGCCAATGACGCGGCCGGGCTAACGCCTACTCCTTGGAAATTCTGCACTGAAATCCTCTGTTCCTGCTCTCGGATCGGACCCACCGGCTGCGGCGCCTCGAGGTCCGAAAAAATCTCCTGTGACTCACTTCATATAGCGTTGCTATAGGTGCTAGGGTAGCGGCTATGAGTTTCGATGACCAGCTTCCGCCCAAAACTCGGCTGCTCCGTGCAGCTGCCGAGTTGCTGGCGAATTCGGATGGGTCGCCGGTCTCTACGCGCCAAATCACCAAACTTGCCGGCGTCACGGCGCCCACGCTTTACCACCACTTCGGCGACAAGGAGGGGCTGTTCGACGCCGTCGTTGCAGCCGGCTTCGAGGAGTATGTGGCGGGAGAGCGGGACTTCGCACCCTCTGGGGTCCCCCTGGAGGATGTCCGCCGGATGTGGGACAACCACGTCCAGTTCGGACTTACCCAACCGCACCTTTACCTGGTGATGTTCGGCAACATCCGTCCGGAAAGCAGGCCGGCCATCGTGGCTGATGCCGAGTCGCTTCTGGAGGAGATGCTGAGCAAGGCGGCCATTGCCGGGCAGATCAACGTACCCCCGCGTGAGGCGGCCAGAAGCATCCTGGCGGCCAACGTTGGCGTCACGCTCATGCTCATCGCAGAGCCTTTGGAAGACCGGAACCTCGAACTCTCCACCATGACCCGGGATTCCATGATTTTCGCCGTGTCCACGGAAACAGCCCGTGGCGCCGCAGCAGACGACTCCGGCAAGTCGTCCGTTGTTGTTGCGGCAATCGCGCTGAATGCGGCACTCCAAGCCTCGCATTCAGACCAGCTATCCAGTTCGGAACTGAAGCTGTTCCTTGAATGGCTTCACCGAATCTCCAGCAGCTCCTAGAGCTGTCCTCCTTCGATAGATATCGACTGATTCCGCATTGATGCGGGACTCACGTTAGGAATTCACACAATGGCAACAGCGTCAGTTGCGAAACCGCGCACCAGCGTGCGCGTTGGTGTCCAAAAGTTCGGAACGTTCCTCTCGGGCATGATCATGCCCAACATCGGGCCTTTATTGCATGGGGCATCATCACCGCCCTGTTCATCCCGGCAGGGTTCTTCCCCAATGCGGACCTGGCCAAACTCGTGGGCCCCATGATCACGTACCTGTTGCCGCTGCTGATCGGCTATACCGGCGGCCGGGCGGTCCATGGCATCCGCGGCGGCGTGGTTGGAGCCGCCGCCACCATGGGTGTGATTGTGGGTACGGATATTCCGATGTTCATCGGTGCCATGCTCATGGGCCCGCTCACGGCCTGGATCATGAAGAAGCTCGACAAGGTGTGGGAGGGCCGGGTCAAGCCGGGCTTCGAGATGCTGATCGACAACTTCTCCGCAGGCATCGTCGGTGCCGCACTGGCCATCTTCGGCATGTTGGTGATCGGTCCGGTTGTTAAGGCCTTCAGCGACGGCGCGAGCAACGTCGTCGAGTTCCTGGTCCACAACGGACTTCTGCCGCTGACCAGCATCTTCATCGAACCCGCCAAGGTCCTGTTCCTCAACAACGCGGTCAACCACGGCATCCTCACTCCGCTCGGTACGGAACAAGCGCTGCAAAACGGCAAGTCCATCTTGTTCCTGCTCGAGGCGAACCCCGGCCCGGGCGTCGGCGTCCTGCTCGCCTACATGTTCTTCGGCAAGGGCCTGGCACGGGCATCCGCTCCCGGCGCCGCGCTCATCCAGTTTGTCGGCGGTATCCACGAGATCTACTTCCCGTACATTCTCATGAAGCCGATCCTCATCCTCGCCACGATCGCGGGCGGCATGACCGGCATCTTCACCTTGGTGGTCACCGGCGCGGGCTTGCGTTCGCCGGCAGCCCCTGGCAGCATCATCGCCGTCTTTGCCGCGACAGCGAAAGACAGCTATTTCGGTGTCGCCCTGTCCGTGCTCCTCGCAGCCACAGTGTCCTTCCTGATCGCCTCCGTGATCCTGCGGACCAGCAAGACCACCGATGTGGACGCGCTGGGCCAGGCAACGTCCAGGATGGAAGAACTCAAGGGCAAAAAGAGCTCCGTTTCCTCCACCCTCCTGGGCGCCGGCGGCGGTACCGCCGTCCTGACCCGTCCTATCCAGAACATCGTGTTCGCGTGCGACGCCGGCATGGGCTCCAGCGCGATGGGTGCCTCGGTCCTGCGCAACAAGATCAAGGCAGCCGGTTTCCCGGAAGTCAAGGTCACCAATTCGGCCATTGCCAACCTCAGCGACACTTACGACGTCGTGGTCACGCACCAGGACCTGACAGAACGCGCGCGTCCGGTCACCTCCAGCGCCGTGCACGTCTCCGTGGACAACTTCATGAACAGTCCCCGGTACGAGGAGATTGTGGAACTGGTCAAGAGCAGCAACGCCGGATCCGGCGCTGAGGGCTCGACGGCGGTTGCCGAACCGGCCGCCGGTGCCCACGCGGCCCAGCCAGCCGTCGTCGGGGGCAAGGATGTCCTGCTCCCCGAAAGCGTGATCCTCACCGGCACCGCGACGGATCGTGACTCGGCCATCGACGAAGCAGGCAAGCTCCTGCTGGACCGCGGCGCCGTGGACATGGGCTACATTCACGCCATGCATGAGCGCGAGGAATCGGTGTCCACGTACATGGGCAGCTTCCTGGCCATCCCGCACGGCACGAACGCTGCCAAGAACCACATCCTGCACTCCGGTGTGTCGATCGTCCGCTATCCCGAGGGCATCGACTGGGGCGGCAAGCAGGTCAAGTTCGTCGTCGGCGTCGCCGGCATCAACAACGAGCACCTCCACATCCTGTCCTCCATCGCCAAGATCTTCACGGACAAGGCGCAAGTGGCCCAGCTTGAACAGGCCACGTCGGTTCAGGAAGTGCTGGATCTGTTCGGGAAGGTCAACGCATAGTGAAGGCAGTCCATTTTGGGGCAGGGAACATCGGACGGGGATTCGTCGGCTTACTGCTGCACGAGGCCGGATATGAGGTGGTCTTCGCCGATGTAGCGGATGCCTTGATCAGCCAACTCGCCTCCGCGTCCTCCTACGAGGTCCACGAGGTCGGAGAAAACGCGGCGGTCAAGACCGTGTCCGGTTTCCGGGCCCTGAATTCGGGCACCGAAGAGGTTGCCGTCGTCGCGGAAATCGCGACGGCGGACCTCGTCACCACGGCGGTGGGCCGCACATCCTGAAGTTCGTGGCACCCGTGATCGCGCGGGGCATCGCCGGCCGCTCGCCGTCGTTGGCTCCGCTCCAGGTGATGGCCTGCGAGAACGCGATCAACGCCACGGACCTCCTGCGTTCCGAAGTGGAAGCGGCGTGGGACGGTGCCGCGGGCGATCTTTCCTCCGTTGCTGTTTTTGCGAATACCGCGGTGGACAGAATTGTCCCCAACCAGGCGCCGGGCCAAGGCCTGGACGTCACTGTGGAGACCTTTTACGAGTGGGTCATCGACCAGACGCCGTTCGCGGGGGAGGCGCCGGTTATCCCCGGCGCGACCTTCGTGGACGAGCTCGGTCCGTATATCGAACGGAAGCTCTTCACGGTCAACACGGGACACGCCTCGGCAGCATACTTCGGCTACGGCGCCGGCTTGGAGAAGATCTCCGATGCGATGGCCGACGCCTCGGTGGCCGCCCGGGTGCGTGCCGTGCTAGAGGAGACCAAACAGCTTCTCGTGGCCAAGCACGGTTTCGTCGAAGCTGAGCAGGAAGCGTACGTGCAGAAGATCCTGTCCCGCTTCACCAACCCGTACTTGCCGGACACCGTGAACCGGGTTGGCCGTGCTCCGCTCCGGAAGTTGGGCCGGCACGAACGGTTCATCGGCCCGGCAGCGGAACTGGCCGAGCGCGGAATAACTCCCGTTGCCTTGCTCGACGCGATGTCCGCTGCCCTTCGTTTCGACGACGGAGCCGACGACGAAGCCGTGGAACTCGCCCGGATGCTTTCGGAGATGGACGCCGGCGAGGCGGTTGAGCGGATCACGGAACTGCCGCCGTCGCACCCGTTGTTCCCGCAAGTGCAGAAGCTGATCGAAGACCGCAAGGCCGAGGCCTAGACAGCCGGGCCGGGCTGGCGACGCCCGCTGGCGGTCCGGTGCGCCCGCGTGCCAGCCGGCCGCGACGCCCGCTCAGATATGCGGGCCTTTTCCGGGACGCTCGCTCGGATATGCCGGCTTTTTCCTGAACGCCCGCTCACCCTCCTTTACCTCATGTGAAGGAGGGTGAGTGCTTTAAGGCTCTAAAAGTAGGGAAGCGTCGACTAGTTGCCGAGTTCTTCCGACGCCGTTCGCCCGGCGGCATGGACGCGCCGCAGGAAATCCGTGATGACGGCGATTTCGGAGTCGTCGTAATCTGCGCAGATAGTGTCCATCAGGCTGTTCATTCCCGAGTAGAGGCGGAACATCTCGGCGTTTCTGTCGGGGAGAATCCGGATCACCACGGCGCGACGGTCGGACGGATCGCGGTCCCGGGCGATCCAGCCTCCGCGTTCAAGCCGGTCGAGGATGCCGGTCATGGTGGCTGGGTGCAGGCCGGCGTGTTTGGCCAACGTGCTCGGGCTGAGCGGCCCCCTGCTTGAGATCAGGTCAAGGCAGTCGAGGTCAACATCCTTCAGTTCGGCTTGGGTGCCGACCTGGTGATTGAGTACGGATAGTTGCACGCGCACGCCGCGAAGCTCGGCTTTGAGCTCAGCAACGGCACGTCGCCGAAGGCGCGGAGTTGCCGCCTCTTGATTTGATATGGAACTCATATGATATCGCTTCTGTATTGTATGGTTTTCCTAGGACAAGAATACCGGAGGCCGCATCACATGAAGATTGCAGTATTCGGGGCGAACGGCCCACCGGAAGGATTCTCACCGCACAAGCGCTCGACGCCGGACACGTCGTCACCGCTGTCACGCGCAGGCCGCACGAATCCCGATTTCCGCTCCCGGCCTAAGTGTGGTCGGCGCCGATGTGTACAACTTCGAGGACGTGAGCGCCGTCGTCGAAGGAAGTGATGCCGTCCTCTCAACCCTCGGCGTTCCATACAGCCGACAGCCGATCACGGTCTATTCAGTGGGCACCGGCAACATCATCCGGGCAATGGGCAACCACGGCGTCCGTCGATTGGTCTGCGTGAGCTCCAGCGCCACCGACACTACGGCCGGCCCGCATGGAGGGTTCCTTTTCGAGAAGGTGCTACAGCCCCTCGTCACCAAGTTGCTGGGTAAGACGCTGTACGAGGACATGCGGCGGATGGAGGCCGCCGTCGTCGACAGCGGCCTGGACTGGACAATCATGCGGCCTTCCGGTCTTTTCGAAACCGATTCCGTGACTGAATACAAGATGGCCGTTGACTACATAAATGGCACTTTCACGTCGCGGGCCGACCTGGCGGACTCCATGCTGAGGCAACTCACTTCGGACGAGTTCGTGCGCAAGAACGTAGCAGTTGCAACCTTTTCGCAGAAGCCGAGCCTCATTCAGCTGCTTTTCCGCGAGGCCAGCAGCAAGAAGGCCGCGCCGGACAGTGTTCCTGCGGGAAAGCTGTCATGAGCCGTCTAGCCATCCAGTCAGTGGTCCGTATCGCTGGGCTTGTATTCGTCGGCCTGTTCGCGGGGTTCCTCACTGGGATACTCGTCTTGGAATTGTCCTTGCGGCAATTTAGCAGCACGGTTTACGCCCAGCTCCAGCAGGTGGCCCTCGTCGGGCTGCCTCTCCTGGCCTCAGTCCTCCTGTTTCCAGCGCTGATTGCCACGGCGGCCCTGGTATTGATGGAGCTCAAGACAAGGGATCGCGGTTTCTGGTTGGTGGCCGGCGCCCTCGCGCTGCTGCTCGCGGCCTTGATCACCACACTCGTAGTCAACGTTCCTATCAATCTGGCCGAAGCTGGATGGAACGTCAGCAACCCGCCAGGGGACTGGGCGGACATACGCGACCGTTGGCAGGTGGGCCACGCAGTACGAACCTTTGCTGCGTTCTTGGCCTTCGGAGCTTTGTCAGTCGCCGCGGCGCGACAACCGATCCGCCGTCGGAGTTTGCAGCCCGCGCCAGCATAAGTCCCGGCGCCCAACGCTCACCCGCCTTTGGCGGGACAGTCGAAACCCTCCTTCACATTGATGAAGGAGGGTTTCGGGTTTTGCCGCTACATGTGAGCGAGCGTTGGAAGAACCGCCGCTATATGTGAGCGGGCGTTGCGTCGAAAAGGCTCGTAGGTGAGCGGGCGTCCTAGCGGGCGGCGGTTTCGACTGCGGCCGTCTCGGTTTCGGCCATGGCCTTCCACTCGGCGACGCGGGCTTGGTGCAATGGCGATTTCCGGACCAAGGCGTAGGCGACGGCGAGGATCGCGAACCAGATGGGCGTTACGAGCAAAGCTGTGAGGGTGTCCGGCTGCGTCGTCAGGGCCCAGACCAGGAAGCCGAAGAAGGCGAAGACCACCCACACCATCACGATCCCGCCGGGCATCTTGAACGTCGATGCCTCGTGCAGTTGGGGCCGGCGCTTTCGGAAGACGAGGTAGCTGGCCAGGATGATCGACCACACGAACATAAAGCAGACGGCGGACACCGTGGTGACCATGTCGAAAGCTGCTCCGATGTCTTTGCCCGCGTAGAGCAGGGCGACGCCGCCAAGGAGAAGCACGCAGGACAGGAACAGGGCGTTCTGCGGAACCTTGCGGCTCGAAAGACGGCCGAACATCTTCGGGGCATCGCCGTCGTTCGCCAGGCCAAACACCATGCGCGACGTCGAGTAGATACCGGAGTTGGCCGAGGACATGGCGGAAGTCAGGACCACGAGGTTCACCACGGTGGCCGCGATGCCCAGTCCGGCCAGGGAGAACATGGCGATGAACGGGCTGTGGCCGGCTTTGAACTCGGTCCACGGGATGACGGACATCAGGATGATGAGCGCGCCGACGTAGAACAGCATGACGCGGACCGGGATGGCGTTGATGGCGCGGGGCAGGTTGTGCTCCGGGTTCTTGGTCTCGGCCGCGGCGGTGCCCACCAGTTCGATACCCACGAACGCGAAGACGGCGATCTGGAAGCCGGCAACGAACCCCATGAATTCCTTGGGGAAGAAGCCGCCGTGGCTCCAGAGGTTGGTGAAGCTTGCGGCGCCGGCGTCGGACGTGAAGCCGGTGGAAATCATCACGATGCCCACGATGATCAACGCGGCAATGGCGATGATCTTGATGAGGGCGAACCAGAACTCAGTCTCGCCGAAGGCCTTCACTGTGGGGAGGTTCAGGAGGAGCAGGATGACGATGGTCGCGAGGCCTGGAATCCAGAGCGGCACGCCCGGCCAGAGCTCGTTGGCGTAACCCGCGATGGCGATGACATCGGCCACGCCGGTCACCACCCAGCAGAACCAATAGGTCCAGCCGGTGAAGAAGCCTGCCCAGGGGCCGAGGAGGTCGCCGGCGAAGTCGCTGAAGGACTTGTAGTTCAGGTTGGAGAGCAGGAGTTGGCCCATGGCGCGCATGACGAAGAACAGCATGAAGCCGATGATCATGTACACGAAGATCACGGACGGCCCGGCGACAGAGATGGTCTTTCCGGAGCCCATGAACAGGCCTGTTCCGATGGCGCCGCCGATGGCAAGCAACTGGATGTGGCGGTTGCTCAGTGAGCGTGCCAGATGCGGCTCGCTGTCTTTGCTGGAGGCAGTGCGTTGCCCCGTTGTTGTCTGGTCGGACATATCTGCATCCTTCGGGTGATTCGCCGCATGGTGACGTGGCTAACAATTCTGCTAGTCCAAACTAACTCGAACCATTCAAGAATTTGTGATTGATCGTTTCACCTAGAATTCATGAAGGCGCGTAAACCGAAGCCGCCAGCTTGTGTCAGGCTGGTGTTATGAGTCACGCAAATCCAGGAGTGAAGCCGCTGTTGAGCATGGTTCTGGACGAAGGCGTCTTCACGCTCCGCCGGGCCCATTGGGAGGACCTCCCTGCCATTCTGAGACTGCTCGCCGCCGATCAATTGGGCAGTTCCCGTGAAAATGCCGAGGACGTCGGCCCCTATCTGCAGGCGTTTCAGCAGATCAACGAGGATCCGGCCCAACTGTTGGTGGTGGGCCACTTGAACGGCGCTTGCGTTGCAACTTTCCAGCTGAGTTTCATCCCGGGCTTGGCCCGGAAGGGCTCGCTGCGCTGCCAGATCGAGGCCGTGCGCGTCGCCGCCGAGTTGCGGGATCACGGCGTCGGTGCGGCCATGATGCAATGGGCCATCGAAGAGGCGCGGAACAGGGGCTGCACCCTGGTCCAGCTCACCAGCGACAAGTCCCGCAAGGACGCCCATCGCTTCTATGAGCGGCTTGGTTTCGTGGCAAGTCACGAGGGAATGAAGCTGGCGCTGTAGCGCGGGCGGCCTGGAGGCCGCGCCAAACCAAAGGCCCGCACCCCTTGATATTTAGGCAGCCTAACTGTTAGGATACCTAAATATGAATACCAATCACGTTGACGACGCGCTCCTTGCCCTCGCCCAATCATTCCGGGAAGCTTTGCGGCAGAGCGTCTACGTGATGCGCCGCCTCGATTCCGAGGAGCAACTCAGCTCTGCCCAGCTTGGCGTCCTCAAGATGGCGCTCGACGGCGGTGCCCGCGTCGGTGGGATCGCACGGAACCTTGGGGTCAAGGTTCCCAGTGCCACGGAGCAGATCATCAAGCTTGAGCGTGCGGGCCTGGTCAAACGCGAAGCGGACCCGGACGACTCCCGTGCCGTCCGCGTCGCCGCGACGGCGGCGGGGCGTGCCGCCGTCGAGAACGCAGACCGTCGCCGTAACGAATTCATCGCCGGGATCCTCGGAACGCTAAGCCAGGCAGAACGCGACGCCGTGGAAGCCGCCCTTCCGGTGTTCGACAAGATCAACCATTCAGTCCAGAACTGAACAAGCCAAGAAACTAGGAGAGCAGTCCATGAAAGGCCAGCTCGCAGATCAACTGCAGCCAGCGGAAGAAACCCTCGAGGCCGAGAAGGCTTCGTTCCTCAAGCAGCCCAAGGCTGTGTGGGCCACGGCGATTGCCGCCGTCTTCGCCTTCATGGGCATCGGTTTGGTGGACCCGATCCTGCCGGCCATCGCCAAGAACCTCCAGGCCAGCCCCAGCCAAGTGTCGTTGCTCTTCACGAGCTACTTCCTCGTGACTGCGGTCGCGATGCTCGTGACGGGGTTCGTCTCTTCGCGGATCGGCGGCAAGAAGACGCTCATGATCGGCCTGGCCTTGATTGTCGTGTTCGCCTCGCTGTCGGGCCTGTCCGGAAGCGTGGGTGAGCTGGTCGGATTCCGCGCTGGTTGGGACTTGGCAACGCTCTCTTCGTGGCCACCGCGCTTGCCGTGATTGTCGGCGTCGCGAGCGGTGGAACCGGAACTGCGATCATCCTGTACGAAGCAGCCCTTGGCCTGGGCATTTCCCTCGGCCCGTTGCTCGGCGCGCTTCTGGGCGGCTGGCAGTGGCGCGCACCGTTCTTCGGCACCGCCGTCCTCATGGCCGTTTCCTTCATCGCCTTGCTGGCCTTGTTGCCCAAGACCCCGACGCCGGCAACGAAGGCCCGTTTGCGTGACCCTCTCCTTGCCCTGGGCCACAAGGGCCTCCGCACCACTGCGGCCAGTGCCCTGTTCTACAACTACGGCTTCTTCACGATCCTTGCCTTCACGCCCTTCATCCTTGGAATGGACGCCTACGGTATCGGTGCCGTGTTCTTCGGTTGGGGCGTAGCAGTGGCCGTGTTCTCGGTCTTCGTGGCTCCCCTGCTGCAGCGTCGATTCGGCACCACCAACGTCCTGATCGGCACCCTCGCCGCTCTTTTGCTGGACCTCGTCGGGCTGGGACTGGCCGCGGGGCACTCGGTGACTGCCGTCGTCGTGCTTGTCATTGTGGCGGGCGCCCTGCTGGGCATCAACAACACGCTCTACACCGAACTGGCCATGGAGGTCTCCGATTCGCCGCGTCCGGTAGCATCGGCCGGTTACAACTTTGTGCGCTGGATGGGCGGGGCGCTGGCTCCGTTTGTCGCGGCCCAGCTGGGTGAGCACTTCGGCCCGCAGGTGCCGTTCTTCGCCGCCGCCCTTGCCCTCGCGTTCGCGATCCTCGTGGCCGCTGGTGGTCGCCGCTTCCTGAAGTCCCACGAACCGCACCTCCTGTAGGAGGGCCCAACTAGCTCGCATTCGTTGTCGTTTTGAGGCCTCAAAACGACAACGAATGCGAGTCAGTTGGGTGGAGACTACTGGGGTGTGACCGCGAGCTCCGCAGGCTTGGAGCCCTTCGGGACGAACAAAGTGTCGGCCTGTTCGAGGGACATGCCGTTGGTTTCTGGCACCTTGAACATGACGAAGAAGAACGACGCCGCGGCGAACAGTGCGTACATGCCGTAAGTCAGCGGCAGCGAACCGGCCGCCATGATCGGGAAGCTCAAGGTGATGGCGAAGTTGGCGATCCACTGGGCTGCGGCGGCCAGGCCGAGCGCACGGGCCCGGATGCGGGACGGGAAGATCTCGCCCAGGAGCACCCACACCAACGGTCCCCACGAAGCGCCGAAGCTCACCACGAAGACGTTGGCGGCAACGAGGGCCACAGGACCCAGGCGCCGCTCAAGGAAACCGAAGAGCCTGTCCCGGTGGCAGAAGAGAAGGCCAACGCCATCGCACCCAGGGACACGGCCATGCCGATGGAGCCAGCCAGCAGGATGGGCCGGCGGCCGATGCGGTCCACGAGGGCGATGGCCACGAGCGTCACCAGGATGTTGGTGACGGACGTTGCCACCGAGATGGTCAGGGAGTCCTGCTCGTGGAAGCCGACTGCCTTCCACAGGGTGGTGGAGTAGTAGAAGATCACGTTGATGCCGACGAATTGCTGCAGCACGGACAGGATGATGCCGATCCACACCACGGGCTGCAGGCCGAAGGCCTTGCCACGCAGGGAGCCCTTCTTGGTGGAGAGCTCGTCCTGCTTGATCGAGTCGCGGATTTCGCGGATGTGGCGTTCGGTGTCATCGCCGGGCATCAGGGTGTCGAAGATTTTGCGTGCGGTGTCTTCCTTGCCGTTGAGGACCAGGAAATGCGGGGATTCGGGCAGCCGGAAGGCGATCAGGCCGTATATCGCGGCGGGCACGGCGCACGCGATGAACATCCAGCGCCAGGCCTCAATTCCCAGCCACAACGCGTGGTGGGCGCTTCCCGCGGACGTGGCCAGGACCGCGTCGGACAGCAGGGCCGCGAAAATGCCGGTGGTGATCGCGAGTTGCTGCAGCGACGCGAGCCGCCCACGGACCTGGCGCGGGGAGATTTCCGAGATGTAGGCCGGCGCGATCACCGACGCGAGGCCGATGCCCAGGCCGCCAACCAGCCGCCAGAAAACCAGGTCCCAGACGCTGAAGGCCAAGCCCGTCCCGATGGAACTGACCAGGAAGAGTGCGGCACCAAGCTTCATGGCCGGGATGCGGCCGTAGCGGTCGGCACCTTCCCGCGAGGTACGCCCCTGCCGCGCAGCCGAGCAGCGCGACCGCCACAGCGAAGCCGGTGACGGCTTCGCTCAGCATGAATTCGTCCTTCATCGCGTCGACGGCGCCGTTGACCACGGAGGAATCGAAGCCGAAGAGGAAACCGCCCACTGCTCCGGCAACGGCCAGGCCAATTACTTTGCGTGGGACGCCGGAACGGCTGTCGGAGCTGGATTTGGGCATGGCTCTCCCTTGAGGAAATGTGGTGGATTGTGCGGCGCGGTCGTCGTCGGCAGCTGGTTCCGACGGGGACGCCGGTGCACTCGCGCTACACAGTGTGGCACGCCGCCAGCGTGACTTCCAGTCAACCCCACCAGCCACACCGGACGTGTCACGCCACGCAAACTTTCGCGCCGCCGTCGGGCGCTCCACCGCGCAAACGCTGGAAACGACAACGGCAGGCAGTCCAAAAGACTGCCTGCCGTGACGCGGTTCGAGATATTAGTGGGCCGAGACGGATTCCTTCGCTGCAGCCTTCGGATCCGTGAGTTTCTTGTTCGGCAAAGCGAAGGTGATGAGGAACGCGAGGCCGGTGAGCGCCGCGGCGGTCAGCATCACGGTGTCGATCGACTGCGCGAAGCCTTCAAGGATGGGCCGGGTGAGCGCCGGGTTGGCGTGGTGCAGCCAGCTGGTGTCGTTCAGCGAATCGTTCGTGGCGCCGTGCTTGAAGAAGTCGTACAGCTTGGCGTTGGCAGGATCCGCGGCTACCGCAGGATCCTTGAGCACCTTGAGGTAGTCCGCGCTGCCCATGGCGTCCTTCATGCCCGAGGCGATCTTGTCGGCGGCCAGGCTGAAGAGCATCGAGATGAACACGGCGGTACCCACGGCGCCACCCATGGAACGGAAGAACGCTGCGGTGGACGTGCCCACGCCCATGTCCTTAGGCGGTACGGAGACCTGCATGGCCAGGGTGAGCGGCTGCATGCAGAAGCCCAGGCCCATGCCGAAGAAGACGGCGATCAGGCCGGGAACCCAGAGGCCGGTGTCCACGCCGAGGGACAGACCCATGACGATTGCGGCGGCGGTCAGGATGCCGGTGCCGAGGATCGGGAAGATCCGGAAAACGCCCGACGCCGAGATGGTCCGTCCCGCTGTAATGGAACCGAAGAGGATGCCCACCGTGAAGGTGATCATCATGAGGCCGGCCTCGGTGGGGGTGAGGCCCTTGACCAGCTGCAGGTACATCGGGAGCATCGCGATGGCCCGAACATACCGATGCCGATGATGAAGTTCAGCAGGGAAGACAAGCCGAAGGTGATGTTCCTGAAGAGCCGAAGGGGGATCAGCGCGTAGTCGCCGGCACGCCGCTCAACCAGCAGGAAGGCGATGATGCCGATGACGCCAAGCCCGTAGCAGATCCATGCGTTCCCGGAGGTCCAGCCCCAGCTGCGGCCTTGTTCGGCCACGAGCAGCAGCGGAACGATTGCCAGCGTGATGGCTGCCGCGCCCCAGTAGTCGATCTTCTGCTTGACGTGCTTCGCGGGCAGGTGCAGATAGAAGAACACCACAGCCAGTGCGGCCAGCCCGATGGGCAGGTTGATGAAGAAGACCCAGCGCCAGCCGTCGAAGCCAAGGATGTTGGCCGAGCCTGCGAAGGCACCGCCGACCACGGGCCCGAGCACCGAGGAAACGCCAAAGACGGACATGAAGTAGCCCTGGTACTTGGCACGATCCTTCAGGGCAACGATGTCGCCGATGATCGTCAAGGCGAGGGCCAGCAGACCGCCGGCGCCCATACCCTGGATGCCGCGGGCGATGGCGAGCTCGGTCATGGAATGCACGGAACCGGCGTACAGGGATCCGGCGAGGAAGATCAGGATCGCGGCGAGGTACAGCGGGCGGCGGCCGAAGATGTCGCTGAGCTTGCCGTACAACGGGGTGGTCACCGTGGATGTGATGAGGTAGGCCGTAGTGGCCCACGCCTGCAGGGACAGGCCGTCCAGGTCGTTGGCGATCGTGTAAATGGACGTGGACACAATGGTCTGGTCCAGGGAGGACAGGAACATGCCGAGCATGAGGCCCACCATGACGGTAAGCGTCTGACGGTGTGTCAAGACCTCTCCGGCGGCCCGCACAGGCGTGGCGTTGGACATTGCTTCTCCAAGGGTGGATGTAAGGGGACTAAGCAGGATAGTTGCTTTCAGTAACTATCCTAATGGCTCCTGTATTCCCTGTCCTACCCGATTGGCGAGAAAAATGTCACCGCTCCACCAGAATCCCGTCAGGATCGCAGTAGATCAGGTTGCCGGGTTCGATGTGCACTCCGTCAATCACCAAGGCGATGTCCACTTCGCCACGGCCCACTTTGGAGCTCTTCTTGGGGTTGCTACCAAGGGCTTTGACGCCCAGAGGCAGCTCCGCGATCGCCACGCGATCGCGGATGGCCCCATTAATCACGACGCCGGCCCAGCCGTTCGCGACGGCGCTTTCGGCAATCATGTCCCCATGAGGGCAGTGCGCAGGGAGCCATAACCGTCCACCACCAGCACGGCGCCCTCGCCCGGTGTTGCCAGAATGGTCTTCACCAACGCATTGTCCTCAAAGCATTTGATGGTGCGAACGGGGCCGTTGAAGTGGGACATGCCGCCGAGGTCCTGGAACTGCAGTGATATCGACTCGACTTCTTCGGCACGCTCGTCGTAGAGATCGGCGGTGTTGATGGGGTTCGCTGGGCTGTTCATCGTTGATCCTCCTCGGTCCGTTGGAGTTACCCTAACGCGTGCGGACGAGCCATAGCGGGTCCTGGGCTTGCCGGTTGTCCACATACGCGCCTTCATGACAGCCGGGCAGGCTCCCTCGGCGCTAGGCTGAATTCACACGTCCAGAGGCTAGGGGAGTACCGTCATGAGCCTGTCCGATCTGCCCGGTTCATTGCCTGAAAGACCGGTGGCGGATCCTGCCCTCGATCCTTCGCGAACGCAAGGCCCGACGACGGCGCTCGCCGAGCCCGTGGAGCGCGTCCGCTCGCTGTGGGTCACCGGAGTAGTGCTCGTCAATGTTGGCATCAACGCCGCCTTCTTCGGCCCGATCCAGGTTCTGCTTGGACAGCAGGCCATCCACTTTGACGAAGGCCAGAAGGAAGCCATCCTTGCGCTCGTTACGGGATGTGGTGCGGCGGTGTCTATGGTCGCGAATCCCCTGTTTGGAGCGTTCAGCGATCGCACCACGTCCCGCTTCGGACGGCGAGTCCCTTGGGTGCTTTTCGGAGCCATCCTGGGTACCGTCGCATTGCTTGCGCTAGCGGGAGCTCCCAACGTGGCGGTCATGACTATTCTGTGGTGCCTCGTCCAAGCCGGCTGTAATGGGGCCTATGCGGCGATCACGGCGGCTATTCCGGACCGCGTGCCTGTGCCCCAACGCGGCGCGGTCGGCGGCCTTGCGGCCATGGGCCAGACGGTGGGCATTCTCGTTGGCGCAGTCATCGCTTCCGTAGTTTCGGGGAACTTTGCCCTCGGCTACATCGTGTGCGCCGCTGCGCTGCTGGCCGGCGTCGTGCTCTATCTTTTCAAGAATGGCGACGTGCCTCTCGCTCCCGAGGCCAGGCCACCGTTCATACTGTGGACATTCGTCAAGGGCTTTTGGATCTCGCCGGTCAAATACCCGGACTTCGCGTGGGCATGGTTGACGAGGTTCCTGGTCAATGTCGGCAACCACATGGTCACTTTGTACTTGCTCTTCTTCCTCAAGGATGCCGTGCATATCGAGGAAATGCAGGGGATCAAGCCGGAGTTTGGCGTCCTCATCCTGACAGGCCTTTATGCCGTCATGGTGATCATCACCAGCGTGGTGGGCGGTGCCATCAGCGACCGCATGGGCAAACGCAAACCGTTGGTCATTGCTTCCTCCGTCGTCATCTCGATAGCTGCGTTGATCCTCGCGTTCGAACCCACGTGGACGGGGCCATTGCGGGTGCCGTGGTGCTCGGCGTTGGCTTCGGTGCGTATCTGGCGGTCGACTTCGCCCTCATTACCCAAGTGCTGCCTGCGGCCTTGGATCGGGGCAGGGACCTTGGGGTCATCAACATCGCCAACTCTTTGCCGCAGGTGATCGCGCCGGCGATTGCCTCCATTTTCGTTGTGTTCTGGGGTGGTTACGTCTCGCTGTATGTGGCCGCAGCGGTCATTGGCTTGCTGGGAGCGGTTTTCGTCGTGAAGATCAAGGGCGTCGCGTAGACCTGGGAATCCGTTCTCAGGGAACTGACAACTTGCTGCCGTATCATTGTCAGGACGCGCTCGGTCTATGGGGGGGCCGCGCAATCTCCCCGAACGAAGCCCAAACCAACAGAACGCCGGAAATGTCCGAACCGAACTCCTTGGAACCGTATTCGCTGGATCTGGCCGCGGGGTTGCCCCAAATGGCGGCTGCTCCCACCACGCCGAGACAGCTATTGCGCTACGCCCGGATACTCAAGACTGCCGCGGGATTCGCCCAGCGGCAGTTCGATACTGTGAGCCTCTCGGATGTATCCACTCGGGCCCACGTTCCGCTGGGGACGCTCTACCGTTACTTTCCGTCCACGGTCCATCTGATGCTCGCCGTCTACCGGCAGCAGCTCCGCGAACTCAACGACGCCAAGCCGGCATCTTCGAGGTGCAGCCAGCAAGAGCTCACCGGTCTCGGGATGGAAATTTTCCACATGCGAGTCATGCAACCCGCTGTAGAACACTGCCTGTCCCGCACCTGGGACACCCGCGATGGTGACATCCCCGTACTCTTGCGCGATATCGAGGCGCTTTCGGCCGAGATGGTCGCGGCTGCGATCGGCGATGCCGGGAGGGCCAGGATTCTGCTCCACGTCATCAGTGGTCTGGTCCAGTCCGTCAACTGTCGCCGGATCTCACTTTTCGACGCAGAGAAGGACCTCAAGAACGCCTGCAAGTTGATTGCGGACGCGTAGCTTTTCGGGGAATCACCGTAATTGGTCTAGACCACTACGACCAAAAGTATGAGTTTATGACTGGATGTCTCTAGTCTTCCTATCAGGCCCCTGTCTACGAAGACAGGACCCAAGCGGCTAGCAGCCCATATCCGCAGGAGTTTCACCGCACGGACCAGCCACCCTTGGTCCGGCACCGAAGCCTCTATACCTGCCCGAATTGTGCCGTGGGTTCACGGCTAGCCTGAGGAGACAACGACGTGTCCGTCGAGACCATCACCCCGAACAGAATCTGACTGCCCTGGCGCTGAGCGAAGAGGAAATCTTCACCGCCCACGAAGGCGGCAAGCTCTCCGTGTCCAGCACCGTACCGCTTTTGAACAAGCGGGACCTTTCCATTGCCTACACGCCCGGCGTCGCCGAAGTGAGCCGCGCGATCCACGCGAACCCGGAGCTTGCACGCACGCACACCTGGGCAGAGCGGCTCGTTGTGGTCGTCAGCGATGGGACCGCTGTCCTGGGCCTGGGCGATATCGGACCCAGCGCCTCCCTCCCCGTCATGGAAGGAAAGTCCGCGCTCTTCAAGGCTTTCGGTGATCTCGACTCCATCCCCTTGGTCCTCAACACCACCAACGTGGACGAAATCATCGAGACCCTGGTCCGTCTGCGTCCGAGCTTCGGCGCCGTGAACCTCGAAGACATCTCAGCACCCCGCTGCTTCGAACTCGAAGAGCGCCTCATCGAAGCCCTCGACTGCCCCGTCATGCACGATGACCAACACGGCACCGCCGTCGTGGTTCTCGCGGCCCTGACGAACGCCGCCAAGGTGACCGGCCGTGAGCTTGAGGGACTGAAAGTTGTCGTTTCCGGCGCTGGTGCTGCGGGCATCGCGGTCTCCGAGATCCTGCTGACCGCAGGCGTCAAGGACGTTGTGCTCCTGGATTCCAAGGGCATCATCAACGCCGAGCGCGCCGACCTGGTGGCCGATTCGGGCAGCGTCAAGGCCGCTTCGGCCAGCGCACCAACCCCCGCGCCCTTTCCGGCGGACCCGCGGAGGCCCTGCAGGGCGCCGACGTGTTCATCGGCGTTTCTTCGTCCAAGCTGGCCGAGGAACACTTGAAGCTCATGAACGAGAACTCGATCGTGTTCGCCCTGTCCAACCCGGACCCGGAAGTCCTGCCCGAGGTCGCCGTCAAGTACGCCGCCGTCGTGGCCACTGGCCGGAGCGACTTCCCGAACCAGATCAACAACGTCCTGGCCTTCCCCGGAATTTTCCGCGGAGCCTTGGACGCCGGCGCACGCCGCATCACTCCGGCCATGAAGATCGCCGCGGCCCGCGCCATCGCCGAGCTCGCCGAGGACGAACTCTCTGCCGAATACATCGTGCCCAGCCCGCTGGATCCCCGGGTTGCCCCTGCAGTCACCGCGGCGGTCGCCGCGGCGGCTGAATAGCCCGCGCGCTTAACCCTACGAGCCGACGACGGCGACCCTCCCGTGCTGGGAGGGTCGCCGTCGTTCTTTTTGTTCCGCCGTTCGGGATAAGTGAGCGATGGTTTGGGATGTGGGCCGGATAGGTGCGCGAGCGTTTGGGATGTGGGCCGGATATGTGAGCGGGGTCTGGGTTTAAGGCCCGATATGTGAGCGCGCGTTGGGTTCGACAAACGCTCGCTCACTTATGCCGGCATTTTCCCAAACGCTCGCTCACTAATGCCGGCATTTTCCCAAACGCTCGCTCACGTCTCGCGCTGGCTCCAAGGATGAATCCGCTGGCTTCCGGGTGGAGATCGAACGCCGGAGCGCGGAATCGGCGTTCCCCCGTGCTTGGCCGTGGATAGGGTGGCTGACATGGAACAGACACTGAAAGTTGTACGGCATTGGGCGCCCCTGCGGCGGCCGTCATTTTCTTCACGCTGTGGTGCGTGGCGGAAGCGGGATTTATGGCGGCATGGCTTCCCCATTGGGCCGAATTGTGGAAGCTTATTCTGTCAAGATTTTCGATACTGATCTTGACCACTTTCGCCATTGCTGTCTCGGCATGGCGACCCGTGCTCTCTCTGGGATTCACGGCCGTCTTGCTAATGGGTCAGTTGGTGTACTTCATCCCGGAGCCTGATTCCAATGATTGGGCGATTTACTTGGGCTCATTCATTGCCTTGGGGTTTTCGATGTGGACGGCGAGGGGTCGTCTGCAATTTGTTGTCGCCGGGAGCAATGTGGCTTTCGCCGGTGTAATGGTTTTCATGATGTTGTCGTGGCGCTACGGGCAGGGCGTTGGCTGGTTCCGGCCGCTATTTATGGGCGACAGATTCGCCCTGGCCAACAACGGCTGGCAGGTCTTCTCGTTCCTTTTCCTCATCGCAGCTGGTTGCGCCGCAGCGGGCCTGGCCCTGCGCCTCTACGAAGAACGCGGGAGCCTTTTCAAAGCCCGGAATCTCGTCCAAGCAAACCTCAAGGAGACCGAGGTCGAGCTTGTCGTGGAACAGGAGCGCACGCGGATCGCCCGCGACCTCCATGACGTCTTGGCGCACTCGCTCGCTGTGATCGCCGCGCAGGCCGACGGCACCCGTTATCTCAGCCAGGACCAACCCAAAGCGGTGCTCGACGCCTTGGAGAATATCGCGGTGTCAGCCCGCCACGCACTCGTGGACGCCCAGCGCGTCATTGAGGGAGTGCGCGACGACGGTCTGGTGGCTCCGCAGCCCCGGCTCACCGACGTCGGGCCTCTTGTGGAGCGGATGCGCCAGGGGAGCCTCAAGGTCCAGCAGAGCGAAACCGGAACCCCGGTGGACCTTGGCGCGGGCCAGCAACTCGCGGTATTCCGGATTGTGCAGGAATGCCTGACGAACGCCCTCAAGCACGGCGGACGCGGCACCGCCGTGCGCCTTCATTTCGACTGGAGCGGCCCCGGGCTGACCATGCATGTCGCGTCGGAATTGCCGGCGTCCGTTTCGATTGGGGGGACGGACGACGGCGGTACCGCCGAGCGCGTGGGGCGCGGCATCCCCGGAATGCGCGAGCGTGCTCACCTAGCCGGCGGCTGGCTCAGTTCCGGGCCCGACGGCGAGCAGTTCCGCGTGACGGTGTTCATCCCCTATGGTTCGCGGCCGGCAGCGCTCTTTCCGGAAGGTGGAGCGGAAGAGGAGGGTGTTCCGTCCGTTGAGGGGCTGGAGCAGGAGCCGGCGCTGGCTCTCGAGGGCGCCTCGCCGTCGTCGGGCACTGAGCGGGAAAGCGTCGGACGTGGCTGAAACACCGATCACGGTGGCCTTGGTGGACGACCAACCACTGTTCCGCTCCGGCATTCGCATGCTCGTCCAGAGCCAAGCGGACATGGACATGGCTTGGGAGGCCGACGACGGCGAACAAGCCGTGGCGCTCGCGGCCAGGCAGCGGCCGGACGTGATGCTGATGGACCTTCGGATGCCGGTGCTTGACGGAGTGGAGGCCACGCGCCGCATCACGGAGGAAGCCGATGCGGCCGGGGTGGACAAGCCAAAGATCATTGCCCTGACCACCTTCAACAGGGACCAAGCCGTGGTTGACGCCGTGCAGGCGGGCGCGAGCGGATACCTGCTCAAGAGCGCCGAACCGGAATTTCTGCTGGCTGCCATCCGGACCGTGTATTCGGGATACTCGGTGATCGCGCCCGGTTCGGTTCACGAACTCTTCCAGCACGCGGCCAGGACGGTGCCGGTCGCCGGGCCGGACCTCGCCGTGATGGACGAGCTGTCTCCGCGCGAGCGGGATGTGTTCCTCCTGGCGGCCAAAGGCTTGGGGAACGCCGAGATGGCACAGAGCCTGTTTGTCTCCGAGGCGACAGTGAAATCCCATCTACGCAGTGTGCTCAGCAAGCTCGGGCTGCGTACCAGGCTTCAGCTAGTGGCGTTCGCCTACGAACGCAGGCTTCTCGGGTAGGCGCCCCGGACGCAAAGGCGGCGGCGCCCGAAAGGGACGGTCGCCGTCGTGCAACTGCAGAGTGCTGCAGAGTGAGGGGGCGCTACATGGCGCGGCCCTTCGACTCCTCCCTTACATCGCGTCCAAGCCATAGCCCAACGGCAACCATGACAACACCGAGAACCAGGTGCAGCCAGTCGTCCGCAGCGTTCATGGGCACGAAGTCAGCGCTCATGTTCGACATGGTGATCAGGCCGTAGATCCACAAGACGAGGTAGATTGCGCCGCCACCGATGAGGTAACCGCGCGCCATCCTTCCAGTCCTTGCGAAGTACAGGCCTGCTGCGCCGAACAGCAAATGGACAATATTGTGCAGGACGGATACTTGGAAGACTCCAAGAAGCATGGCGCCCGAGTCATGTCCTGCGAAGGTCATGGCGCCGTAATTGCTGGTGATGCCCGGGATAAATCCCAAGACGCCAACAGCCAGGAAAACCCAGCCCAAAATCAGTGCTGAGTTGTGGAGCGTCAGCCCCATCGCGTGGTGCTGCGCGGGGTGTGAAGCAGTAGTCATAGCTCCTCCCGATCACGATTTCCATCGGCCCTTCAAATGGAGGGCCGTATCGCGGCAAGGAGTCGGAAACCCTGCCGACGAGGATATCTTACTCCCGAAAACCCGGAAATAGAGGGGAGAGGCCGGGACAAGCGCAGCTAGCATGGTTCTGTGATGCCCGATTCTGCGACGCTTTATCCCGTGATGGCAGTGCAACCGTGAGTGAGCCCTCGGTTCCCGGAGTGCGCGGAGCGATTTTCGGGGACACCAGGGACATCACGCCGTTCCGGAACGGACATGTCCGCACATCGGTAGGTGGACTGGCTGAGGGCTTGGGCGGTGCGATTTGGGGCGTCCTGAGAGGAAAAGCCGCAGGCCGGATCGACGTCGCCGGGGACGTCCCCAGGCTCAAACGGCTGGCTGGCAAGACCGCCAAATCGGTGTACGACGCGGTCTTCACCAGCACGGAACCGGATCGGCTCATCACCCTGGCGCGTACCTATCCGGGCTGGGCTGGCCTCTGCTACGTGATTGCCGGGCTGCTTGTGTACAAGCACGGAGGATATCTCCGGGCCTCGGAACTTCTGCAACGGGGCTTGTCCATCCGGATCGACGACGCCGCCAGCCAGTTCTCATCAAGCTACCTTCGCAGGGTGGTGACGCGGATCGAGGTGGCGGAGCGGATCGACGTTTCAGTGCTGTTCAGCGAGGAATCCGTGTTCCTCGCCCTCTCGCATTGCTTCAGGGAGACGGGCCAGACGGCGGAAGCGCTGGACTCCCTGGCCAGCTTGCCGCCGTCGTTGCCCTCCGCCTTGGCCCGCTGCACCGCGGCGGCGGCGCTCGAGCGGCACGCCGACGTCGTCGCCTGGACTGAGGGGCTCCGCAACACGGACGACCTCTCGGCGGCGCTGCTGCTGATTCGGGCACAGTCGCTCAGGATGTTGGGGAGCGGGAGGCGGCGCAGGCCGCGCTTGAGGAGGTACTCCGCAGGAAGAAGACCAGCCTCGCCTTGCGGAACGACGCCCTCACGGACCGGGCCCTCTCGAAGCTTGAGGTCAGGCGGAGGACGCCCAAGCCGAGGCCCTTTGTCGCTGAGCGGGTCCGGCGCGGCAAGACGGAGGACGCTGAGCTGGATGCGGTCGATGGGATTCGCAAGGACATCGAGATACGCCGAATGTGGAACAAGGACTTCGGCGAGCCGGGCGACTAAAGCAGGGGCCAACGCAGGGCGGCTACGCCCGACGCGTGCGAATGATTCCCCGAATGGAGACCCCCACGGCGCCGACAAGTGGGAGCAGCATGGCCAGGACAACTATGGTGTTCGGCTGGAACGTCACGCGTCCGCTTGCGTTGCGGCCATAGACCCCGACGGGGAGCACAAACCCGCCCCCGCCGCCGCCGGCAGCATTGCCCCCATCGCTGCCTCCGCCGAATCCAAAGGACACCAGCGCTACCGGAATCAGTTCTTCTCCGGCGATCTGCAGGGGCGGGCCGTACGCCCTCGATACGCCGACCTTCTTGAAGGCCTCCACGAGAGCTGAAAAGTCATCGGACATGAAGCCGACCTTAGGCTGCCTCGCCCAAGAACACCAGAGCGAGATAGCCCAGCGGCCGTGTCACCGGAGCATCGGAAGTAGCTGCTCGCCGAGCAGGACAGCCCCGAGGCCCACCATGATGATGCCGCTCGCAAGGGTCACCACACGCGCGGCCGAAGGCCGGGACTGCAGCAGCTTCCGCGAGCCGAGGGCCACCACCGTGTAAATGATGCCTGCGAATAGGACGAACGTGAGGCCCAGCACGCCTGACTGCACCGGCACCGGCAACGACGCCTCCGGGCTCACGAATTGCGGCACAAGCGCCAGGAAGAACAGCAGGCCCTTGGGGTTGATGCCGCTTGTGCCCATGCCTTGCAGGAAGGTGCGCAATTGGTTTCGGGACTGCCCGACGGCGTCATCCGCACTGAAGCTCGCGCCGCGCCACGAGCGCATGGTGCTCACGCCGAGCCAGAGCAAGTACGCAGCACCCGCGATCGTCAGCCAGCCAAGAAGCCCCGGAACGCCCGTCAAAACGGCGGCGAGTCCGGCCACCAGGAGGGCCGTGTGCAACACATAGCCGCTGCACAGGCCGGCCACAGCGGGGAGGAAACTGCGCTGCCGAAGGCCAGCGGCAATCGAATACGCCCAATCGACGCCCGGGGTGCACGCCAAGGTGACGGCGACAATGACGAAGGCGAGGAAAAGCTGGGGATTCATGGTGGCTCCTGGCTGGCGGTTACACCATGAACTTTATGGAAAATCGGCCCATAAGTGTTCCTATTTTTAGCCAGGCTTGCCGGGGTTTCGGTAAGATATTTGCGTGATTGATGGAATCGATAGAACTATTTTGCGCCACCTCAAAGGGGATGGCCGAATGACTGCCACCGCGCTCGCCGCAAAGGTGGGATTGACCGTGGCTCCGTGCCATCGCAGACTGCGGGATCTCGAAGCTTCCGGGGTCATCCGTGGGTACAGGGCAGACATCGATCCTGGGGCGATTGGCCTCGGATTCGAGGCGATAGTCTTTGTGACCCTGCGCCAGGCTGACCGCACCACGATGTCGGAGTTCGAAGACCGGGTGGCAGCCATTCCGAACATCGTCGAGGCCCAGAGACTCTTCGGCTCGCCGGACTACCTCCTCCGCGTGATCGCAGCCGATCTCCCGGCCTACCAGCGCTTCTACGACGACCAACTCTCGGCGCTTCCCGCCGTCGAGCGCCTCAACTCGACGTTGGTGATGAAGAACCTCAAGCCGAACGCGGGACCGCCGGTCTGAGTTCGGTTTCCACGACGGAACCGGTCGGGGCCTTGGGATTCGTTGCCGAGCCAACGTCGGTAGGTATCGGTGGCTTGGTTCCGGGGCCGGCCTAAAAATGGGCCGGCCTAAAAATGTCGTAGCCTCCTGGCAGAGTGTTTCCATGGAAGCGATCGGATGCGTCGACACCCGGCAGGGCATTGCCTCCCGCGGGTATTTCGGAGTGTCCCGTCATGCCCGTCGTCCGCGTCTGGCCGCGTCCCTTGCCGCGGTCCCGGGCGGGCTGGTGTTGGTGGATCCGCGCGGGCGGGGCGGCCGGCTGGCCGTTTTGGACGGGGCCGTGGCGGCAGCGAGGTCTTTGGCGGACAAAGCCGCGGACGACGTCGGAGTCCTGGGTTTCGAGGAGGCTGTTGCGTTCGCGTCCGGGGTGGAGGAGCTCTCCCGGACCCTGGACTATCTCCAGGTGGCCGCCGCTGCCGGGCTGGACAGGGCCCGGAACGATGAACCCGTCAGCCGGCAGGGCTGGACCACGGGCTGGGCCGCCGGCGCGGGCTGGACGTCCGGAACCACCGCGGCCCACGCGGACGCGCAGGCCGGTGCTCCTTCCCCGGGAACGGGCAGCGCCCGGGGCGGGGAGTTCAGGTCCACGGCCGAGCACCTGCGGTCCTTGCTGCGGATCGGTGCCGCCGAGGCCAGGCGCCGGCTCGCCCTCGCCCGGGAGCTGCTGCCGGCCGCGCTCTCACCGGGCAAACGGTCCCTGCCCGGCACGGGGAAACCGCCGCGGCGCTGGCGTCCGGGGTGATCGGGTCCCGCTCGGCCGGGATCATCACGATGGCCGTGGCGAAGGTGCGTCCGTTGTGCAGCCCGGAAAAGGCCACGGAAATGGAATACGCCCTGGCCCGCACCGCGGAGGAAAACGACCAGGACTTCCTGGCCAGGGTGGCCCGGCGCTGGGTAGAGGCGATCGACCAGGACGGCCCGGAACCGTCCGAAGAATCCCTCCGCCACCACCAAGGAGCGTTCCTGCGCCGCCCCAAACACGGCCTGGCGCATGTGGAGATCTTCGCCACCACCGAGCAATACGAACACCTGCTCACGGTCATGAACACCGCCGCCAACCCCTGAACCCGCACACCCCAGGGCACCGCAACCCAGGGCACAGCTCAGGTCCGCGCGGAGCCTTCCGGCGATTCGTCCGGGGACCATCCGGCGATTCCCCCGGCGAGGCATCCGGCGAGTCGTCCGGGAGTGCCGGGCGCCGGACCGGCGGTCGCGGGCGCAGAAGCTCCTGGACGGTCTGGTCGGCGCCTGCAAGATCGCCCTGGCCACAGGATCCCTGCCCGCCACGGGCGGCCACCGCCCGCAGATCCTGGCCACCATCGACCACCGCGACCTCTTCCCCCAGGACCACCGGGATCCGCAGACCGGGCAAGCTTCACAAGACGGGCAGCCTTCCCGGCCCGGCCACCCCGCACTCTTTGGCGTACCCAACCGCCCCGGGCAACCCGGGCGAGGTCTGGGCACCGGGTCCTTCACGTTCACCGGGCCCGTCCCGGCCGCCACGGTGCGCAAACTGGCCTGCGACGCCGACATCATCCCCGTGGTCCTGGGCGGCGAGGGCCAGGTCCTGGACATCGGACGGGCCTCACGGATCTTCCCGCCGCACATCCGCAAAGCCATCACCGCGCGGGACAAGGGCTGCGCTTTCCCGGGTGCACCATGCCGGCCCCTTGGTGCGAGGCCCACCATATCGAGTACTGGTCCCGCGGCGGAGTCACGAGCGCCGCGAACGGGACGCTGCTCTGCGGCCATCACCATCACCTGATCCACAAGGAAGACTGGCACATCCAGGTCCAAGCGGGCGTGCCCTGGTTCATCCCGCCACCGCACATCGACCCCCACCGCAAACCCCGGAGAAACCACTACTTCCAAATATGACCTCAGCCTTGCAGCAACCCTGTCGTCCGGTACGGAATCACCTCGCGCAGGAACATGCTGGTGGACGTGCGCACGATTCCCGGGCACAGCCTGATCTCTTCGGACACCCGGTACAGATCGTCCGGGCTCGTTGCGACCACACGGATGATGAGGTCGGTGTCCCCGGCCGGCGCATGGCATTCAAGCACCTCTGGGATGTTGCGCAGGGCCGCGATCGCCTCGTTCAGCCGGCTCTGATCCAGCTCCGCACTCACCGCTGCCGCAACGCCCCGTCCGAGTGCGGAAGGCAGCACGCGGCTGCTGTTCGGACGCAAGGCGCCTGACGCCGTCATGCGCTCCAGGCGTGACTGGACCGTCCCGCGCGCCAGGCCCAGGCGCTGGGCGAGGACCATGATCGGCACCCGGGGGTCGTCGTCGAGCGCGGCAAGGATGCGCTTGTCCGTTGAATCCAATTCCTGCATTGCTGCTGCTTTCTGCCTGGTCGCTCAAGGTTTGACTGGTCATAATGTCCAACCAGATCCCATTCTCCCGCACCTGCGGAGCCGACTTCGGCAAAGTGACCATCCGCTGCTCGTCTTCTGGTGGGCAATTAGTCAGATTGACCAGTGGTGATTGAGTCCGTTGCGCCAGTTGTAGTGTTTCTGTTCAAATAGTGGCAACGAAGGGAAAGGCTACCGCCGGACCCCACAGGCTACGGATCCTCCGGTACACCACCCGGCCACCCGAAACACCGTCCCGCAAAGACGCAGCCGCTGATTGACTCTTGTTCACGCATCGTCATTCCGCACCCCGCCGGCGTCGCCATGAAGGGTGGCCGGCACCACCATAAGAGCCCCTGAGCCACCGAATGAGTTGCGGTAGCTGAGGGGCTCTTGTGCTGCCTGGGTCGTGTTCTCAAAAAGGCTGAATCAACACCGCGACAAAGTCGTATTCATCTTGGGAGGCGGCGGTCCACTCGACGTCCACTAGATCACCCGCCTTGAGGGACCTGTATCCGCCTGATTGCTCGCTGACCGAGAAATGCGCGAAGCATTTCTTCCCGTCGGGAAGAATAAGTTCGCCCCAACCTTCTTCGGCTTTCCAGAAGGAAACCATCGCCTTGGCTCGAGCTGAGTTCAACGTTGGTCCTCTCTTTGGAAACTAAAGGTACCCAATTCTCCCAGCGGCCCCGACCTCCCCGGAATCCTGCAGGCACGCCCGGCGGCGCATAGTCTTGTGCCATGACTTCCGCTGGCCGTTTCGCTCCGAGCCCCTCCGGCGAGCTTCACGTGGGCAATCTGCGCACGGCCATGCTCGCCTGGCTCTTCGCTCGTTCCACGGGCCGCGCCTTCCTGCTGCGCGTGGAGGACCTCGACCGGGCTCGGGCCGGCGCCGAGGAAGTCCAGCTCCGCGATCTTGGGGCCGTCGGCGTGACGTGGGACGGCGCCGTCGTCCGCCAGACGGACCGTTCCGGGCTGTACAACGACGTGATCGAGCGGCTCGCGGACGCAGGGCTGACGTATGAATGCTTCTGCACGCGACGCGAGATCCAGGATGCTCCGTCCGCCCCGCACGCGCCACAAGGCGCTTACCCGGGCACGTGCAGGAACCTTTCGACCGCGGAGCTCGAGATCCGCCGGGCCTCCCGCCCTGCCGCCATCCGGCTCCGCGCTGAAGCCCACGAATGGACTGTGGAGGACAGGCTGCACGGTTCATACACGGGCGTCGTGGACGACTTTGTGCTCCGCAGGAACGACGGCGTCACTGCCTACAATTTGGCCGTGGTGGTGGATGACGCGGCACAGGGCGTGGACCAAGTGGTCCGAGGGGACGACCTCCTGTCCTCCACACCCCGCCAGGCCTATTTGGCCTCCTTGTTGGGCATTGCCGTTCCGGAATACGCCCACGTCCCCTTGGTGTTGAATCGCGACGGCGCCCGCCTGGCCAAGCGCGACGGCGCGGTGACGCTCGGCGACCTTGCCGCCGTCGGGCTGTCTGCCGCGGAGGTGCGGGACGTGATCTTGGAATCGCTCGGCTTGCCGGGAGGGCCGCTTGGCGAGGCCTTGGATGGATTTGATCCGGCCCGATTGCCACACGGGCCATGGATATGGAATGGCATTCAGCAATCAACCCTCCGGAAAGGGGCCTAAGTGCTCGCCTATGTGCTGACCCGCTACGGCGGCGCCGACGCAATGGAGCTGCAGGACGTCCCCAGGCCGGTTGCCGGTCCGGGCGAGGTCCTGGTCAGGGTGTTTGCCGCGGGACTCAATCCCGTGGACTACAAGCAACGTGAAGGTGCAGTTCGGGTGATCACCAGGCCAAGGCTGCCCTTGGTGGCTGGAAGCGAACTGGCCGGGATCGTGGAAGCTGTAGGCCCGGGCGTCACCCGCTTCGCCACGGGAGACCGGGTGTTTGCCCGCGTGGACAAGACCCTGCTGGGCGCTTTTGCCGAACACGCCGCCGTCCACGAGGATTTCGTGGCGCTCATGCCAAGGTCGCTCAGCTACACCGAGGCCGCGAGCCTTCCCTTGGCGGGCCTCACCGCGTTGCAGGCACTGCGCGACGAGCTCGAGATCAAGCCCGGGACCAAGCTGTTCATTTCCGGGGGCGCGGGCGGAGTGGGAACCCTTGCCATCCAGTTGGCCAAGTACTTTGGCGCCGAGGTGACCACCACTGCGTCTCCCCGTGGGGAAGAGTTGGTGCGGCGGCTCGGGGCGGACGCCGTCGTCGACTATACGAAGGAGAACCTGGCCGAAGTGCTTCATGGCTTCGACGCCGCGTTCGACCTCGTAGGCGGGGAGACGCTGGACCAGACGTTCAAGATCCTCAAGCCGGGCGCGAAAGTGGTCAGCATCGCGGGATGCCCGAACCGCAGACGGCCCTGAAGGACCTTGCGGCCCCGGCCTGGATGACCGCGCTGTTCTGGGCGATCAGCCTCGGAATCCGGAGCCGCGCCCGTGAAGCCAACGTCCGGTACCGCTACCTTTTCATGCACCCCAGTGGCGAAGACTTGAAGTTCCTGTCACGCCTCGTTTCCGAGGGAAAACTGAAACCGGTGGTGGATAGCAGCTATCCGCTCGAAAAGATCGCCGACGCTTTCGCCGCGCTGGAGCAAGGACGCGCCAAGGGCAAGATCGTGGTGACCATGGACACTCGCGGCAGTTAGGGGCTGAAGGTGGGCCCATTCTGCCGGGTTCCCTGGCCGAGCTAGCGAGGTTAGGGGGCTGAAGGTGGGCCCATTCTGCCGGGTTCCCTGGCCGAGCTAGCGAGGTTAGGGGCTGAAGGTGGGCCCATTCTGCCGGGTTCCCTGGCCGAGCTAGCGAGGTTAGGGGGCTGAAGGTGGGCCCATTCTGCCGGGTTCCCTGGCCGAGCTAGCGAGGTTAGGGGGCTGAAGGGATTAGGCTGTCCGGGTGGATGCACAGACGATTGCCCCTGGATTCGAACCGGTAGCCGAACTCTTTGGCCGTTTCCTCAGCGAGGACCCGGAATATTCAGCCCAGCTTGCGGCCTACCACCGCGGCGTCAAGGTATTGGACATCAGCGGCGGCCCGCACCGCCGCCCGGATTCGGTAACCGGTGTTTTCTCCTGTTCCAAGGGAGTGTCCGGGCTGGTCATCGCGCTTTTGGTCCAGGACGGCTTCCTGGACCTTGACGCTGAAGTGGTCAAGTACTGGCCGGAATTCGGCGCCGAAGGAAAGGCCACCGTTACCGTGGCCCAGTTGCTCTCCCACCAGGCCGGTCTTCTGGGAGTCGAAGGCGGACTTACCCTCGAGGAATACAACAACTCCGAGCTGGCCGCCGCCAAGCTCGCGCAGATGCGGCCGCTCTGGAAGCCCGGGACCGCATTCGGGTACCACGCCCTGACCATCGGCGTCTTCATGGAGGAGCTTTGCCGAAGGATCACCGGGTCCACCCTCCAGGAAATCTACGAACAACGCATCCGTTCGGTCACGGGCGCCCACTTCTTCCTGGGACTGCCTGAGTCCGAGGAGCCCCGCTATGCCACCCTCCGTTGGGCCGAGGACCCCTCCCAGCCGTGGGTTGATCCCGCGAGCCATTTCGGACTTTCGGCCAACTCGGCGGTGGGGGACATCCTTGACCTGCCCAACATCCGCGAGGTGCGCGCCGCCGGCCTGAGTTCCGCCGCCGGGGTCGCCAGCGCGGAAGGCATGGCCCGCGTCTACGCTGCGGCACTCACCGGACTTGCCGCCGAAGGCGACCGGCCCGCCGTCGCGCCCCTCCTCAGCGAGGAGACCATACAGGCTGTCTCGGCCGAGCAGGTTTTCGGCATCGACCGCGTGTTCGGCGAGACCAGCTGCTTTGGGACCGTGTTCATGAAATCGCATGCACGCTCGCCATACGGGAGCTACCGGGCGTTCGGGCACGACGGCGCCAGCGCATCTTTGGGATTCGCTGACCCCGTGTATGAACTCGCTTTCGGGTACGTGCCGCAACAGGCCGAACCCGGCGGAGCCGGATGCCGCAACCTCGAACTGAGCGCCGCCGTGCGGAAGGCAGTCACCGAACTGGCTCAGTAGGATGAAGCCATGACCGAACCGAGATTCACCGTTGAAACAGCCATGGTCCTTGCCGAAGTGGCGCACAATCGCCAGAAGGACAAGCTGAAGCGGCCTTATCGCGAGCACGTGCTGGCTGTAGGGGATGCGCTCGCCGATTTCGACGACGACATCCGGATCGCTGGCTACCTGCACGACATCGCCAAGGACACACCGATTACCAAGCAGGCGCTGCTCGACATGGGCGTTTCCGAACGTGCCGTGGGCATCATCGAACGCGTAACCCGCCGCTTCCAAGATGACTCGGACAACGATGAAGCCGTGGTCCTGCACATCGCACAGGACCACGACGCCACCCTGGTCAAGATCGCCTGCAACGCCCACAACTCCGTGCCGGAGCGCGTGCGGGCTCTCGCCGAGAAATGGCCGGACAAGGCGGCCACCACTCGCTACGCAGACGCCCGGGAAGTGCTTTACAGGGCTGTGCCCCGTGGCGAAATCCACTTGGTCCTGCAGCGCATCAACCCGGATCTCCTGTCCGAAATGGACCGATTGGCCGACTAGCGGTCCGACTCGGCAGTTCCCGCCTACCTAAGGTTTGGTCGGGTCATCCTGTATCGGGCTGGCTGCGGACGCCGAGCTGCTGGTGGATGCGGTGACTTCCGCCAAGACCCGCTGGTGGATCTGGGCGGTGAGCTCGTGAATCGCACGCGTGAGGTCGGTGTTCTCTTCGAGCAGATGCTCCTGGGCATTGTAGTCATGGTCGGCCTTCACCTGTTGGAAAGCCGCTTGGCGGTTCTGTCCGATCATGACGAAGGTCGAGAGGAAGATCGCTTCGAGCGAGACGATCAGAGTCAACGTCGGCCACGGACTCTGCTCGAACACGAGCATCCACACAGCGAAAAGCAGAATGTGCAGGTAGACGAAATTCATCGATCCGGCGAAGGCCGTAATTGCGTCCGCGACTCGAAGCTGAATGCTTGCGGCCCGGCGCTCGGCCTCCGCCAGGACCGATGGGTGGAGCTTTTCCCGCTCGCTTTGAGAGAGCAACCGTGTAGGTCTCAGATACGAGCGTGAATGCGGAAGAGTGCCCGTGGTGGATGTCGATTGGTGTCCGGCCTGCTGTGCCATACGTTCAATCCCTTGGCTCGCGGCGAGCCCATCTCGCCTCTGAGAGCGAGCCTAGCGTCGCCATGCGCTTGAACCTAGGACCGAACGCCCGGTACTTAGGCGCGGGATCTTCCCCGGAGGAAGTGGAAGATCAGGACGATCACGGCAATGACCAAAAGCAGGTGAATGAACCCGCCGCCGATATTGCCGATAAAGCCGAGAAGCCAGAGAACAGCGATAATGATGGCTATCCAAAGCAACATGAGGGTCTCCTTTTGTGTACGAATGGAAATGCTGACTCCGCGCTCCGCTGGTCTGCGGGCCGCGCAGATACCGTTTGGTGCCCTTACTTTATGCCACGATCGGGTTGGTGTTAACGGGTACGCAATAAGCGATAGTTCGACTGCCGCTTTGACGCCCGGTGCAGGGAAATCTACCCGCCCATCAACCTTCGCCGATGCTTTAGCTCCTTGATCCAGTCCCTCGTCTGCAGCGGCCCGAAAGGCGAGGCGCCGGCGTCGAGCTCTGCGATGAGCGGGCCGAGGCCGTGAGCGCGAGTCCCAAAATTCCTTCCGCTGCGCGCTCCGTCAGGCCGAGCTTCGCGGCCCAGGCAAGGAAGTGCTTACGGGAGATTCCGCTCTTCTTGCCGCCGATGCCCAGCGCGAGCGTCTTGTCCCCGTAGACCACTGTGGAGGGGATGTCGTAGACCGGGCAACGGTGTATTCGCCCTGCGGCGACTGAAGCATGGACACGTTCTTCGCATGCAGGTCGCCGTTGCCGCTTAACCAGGCGAAAGCCAGCTGGAGGCCGAGGTTCCGCAAGGCAGGGAGTGGTGCGGAACAGTGTGCCGCCAGCGCCGCGCAAACCTCACCGAACGGCACGCTGTACTTGTCCGCGGGGTACAGGCCCAGCACTTGGGCTCCGTCCTCGACGGCGAGGCGCACGGGAGCGCCGTCGGCTCCGGTGAGGCGATCGAAACGCTCGACGAGCAGCCCCGCCCGCCCGCCGACGTCGTGCACCAACTGCACGCTGCTCACCGGTATCCGGAGCTTGCGGGCAAAACGGAACATGAGGAACTCGTTTTCCACCACGAACGGGAACTCGGGAGCATTGAGCTTGAGGATGAAGCGCTTGCCGGCTTGCGCTACCGGGAGCGAAATCATCCCGGCCGATAGCTTGTCCTGTACCCCCGCCAGCGCCACTGGGTCGATGAGGCCCGAATCGCCGAGCAGCGCATCGAAGTCGAGCGGCAGCTTCGAGTCGAGCACGACGGCGGAGCCTCCTTCCGTGGGCGGCTCGCCGTGGGGACCGTCTGGACATCGCCCACGGCGTCCCCGCCCGCGCCCATGAGGAGCGCGAGCTCGTCGTCGGCGCTGGCCTTGACCGCCCGGCGCAGGGAATTCAGGCGGCGGCCTTCCGGGAGGAGGCCCGTGAAATAGGGCGGAACCGCGCCGCTCGGGGTGAACACTGCTTCACGCGTCAGCGGGAGCGTCGTGGCAACGGCCGGACCGCCTGAGTCGAAGTACCGCGGCAAGTAGCTGAACTTGGTGCCGCCTTCATGCCGCTCGATGCGCGCGGCCAGGACGCCTTGCTTGTAGACGTCGGCGATGCGGTTGAAGGTCATGGCAGCTTGGATTGCTTGCTCGCGGGTTGCACCTTGAGCTCAAGGCCCAGAGTGCCGAGGACCGCAAGGAGTGGCTCCAATTGGACCGTGGTCTTCCCCTGCTCCACGAACCGGACGAATCGCTCCGAGACTCCTGCGAGGTCTGCGAGGTCGGACTGGCTCAGGCTCAGGGAGCCGCGGCGGGCACGGACCTTCGCGCCAAGGGACTCGGTGAATTCCCTGGAGGACATGTCCATCCTTCCTCGCCTTTTTGTGGGCATGCGCGTTGTCCGCGCTCCGGTACGTTCGTGCCGGTTTCACCATTTTCCGCCTCCATGGGAAGCGAATCAAGGGTCGATCGCTGGGAATCGGTACGTTCGTGCCGATGTGCCGCGCCGCGGCATCGTGGGTGCAGGCCGTTCGCTGCGTTCCGGTACGGCGGTTTGGGGCCAGGACCCACGATTTCGCCTAGGTGGCCGGGTGTGCCCCCAGCCTTTCCAGCGCAGCTTCCCGGCGTGCCGCCCGCGCCTTTCGTCGATCACGATCGAGAGGGCCAGAGCCGCCACAATGACCATCATGCAGACAGGAACAGAGACGTCCAGGGCGGCCAGGCCCACACTGCCGCAAAGCAACACGACCACGAGGGCCGTGACCCCGAGGAGCGCGCGGTCGAAACCCAGCAGGTAGCCGTAGAGCGAACTCAGGGCTACCTTGAACAGGGCCACCGGGACGGCGATGGTGGCCACTACAACGGTGGCGCTGATGAGGGCCGCATGATCAATGAAGAGCGCGGCCACATGAAGTCCGCCACCAGTAGCGGCGATTGACCCAAAGATGAACATGTGGCCGTATCCGAAGGCGAATGCCCGGTGCCGTTGGTGATGCAGGGCGTGGCCAGCCGGGAGGATGAAGTAGATCCACCACATTCCAAAGGCCAGCCCGGTCCCGCCGAGACCCACGAGGGCTGCGTCAACAGACCAGCCATGAAGGGCCACGATTGCCCGAAGGGATTCGATGGCTCCGATCAGGCACTCGCCCAAGGCGATGATCGCCAGGAGTCCGTAGCGTTCCGCGATGTGGTGCGCGTGCCACGGTGTCTTGGCTTTGCGCTCGGCGATGGTCGGCGTCGCCATTTCCAGCAGGAAGAGCGGGGCAGCCATGAGGAAATTCATCAGGATGTCGGCGTGGACAATCAGCACCACCACCCAGCCGATCTGTGCCACCACCAGGAACTTCGCGTAGGTGAGGCAAGCGCTTCTGCGCTCCGGATCCTGCTTCGCCGCGCGTAGCCACTGAAAAACCAACGCCAAGCGCATGATGATGTAACCCAGCACCATGGTCGAGTTGTCCACGCGGTGGCCTTCGTCGAGCGACTGGAACATCGGCTCGATGCCCATGGCAAGGATGAGCACACCCACCATCTGCACCATGGTGACGACCCGGAAGACCCAGTCGTCAGTGTCATAGGCGCTGGCAAACCACGAGAAATTAATCCAGGCCCACATGACGGCGAACATCGCGAAGGTGAAGCCCATCAACCCGGAGCCGAAACGGGCCTCGGCCAGCTCATGAGCGAACTGGCTGCCGGCCACCCCGAAGGCGATGACAAAAGTGAGGTCAAAGAAGAGTTCCAGGGGTGTGGCGGTGCGATTCAGCTCCTGGGGATCGCGCCCGCCCATGCGCGACAATGCATGGCGCAATGGATTCATGGACATGGTTCAGGGTACCGCCGGGAGGCCCCCGAGTCCCGATCCCTGGAGAGGGCGCCCGGGTTCCTTTTGGCCCACAACAGCAGCCCGATGTACGTCAGGTCGAAAATGCTGCACAGGACGCCAATGCCCAGGATGAACAGTGAATTCTCGAGCACCCCGAAGGTGATCGTTGGCGCGAGGGTTCCGATCCACTTCGCCACAGCGATCACCAGGGACTGGCCCCGCAAGCTGCGTCGGGCAGCGAACATCGCAATAAACAGGCCGGACATCAGGAGATTCTGCAGGAATGCCGCGTACCGTGAGGCCGGATCCCAATCGAACTCGGTGATGAACAGCCACTGCACCGCGAACGACGCCAAGCCCAAGAGAGCCGCCCACCCGATGAACAGCGGCCGTGTGACAAATCCGGGAAGTTCCCGCCTGCCGAACGCGAAGAACGTGTACACAATCGCGACGTCGGCCAACGCCCAGGCAATGTTGATGACGCCCTGCACGGAGAGCCTCGTGCTGAGCGAATGCACCGAGTAGATGACTTCCCACGCGAAGTTCAAACCCAGCGCCGCCGCCGGGATCGCGTACGTCTTATCGCGAAACCCGATCCGGATCGCGCAAATGTAAACCGTAGTCCAAGCGACCCCGCTCAGGATGGTCAGAAACAGGTTCACGGTTCCTCCTTCTCCAACGCGGGGTCACTTACGGCCCATCCGGGGCGCCAATATGGGCCGTAAGTGACCCCGCGTTGCTCTAAACCCGGGCGAGAGAGTCGATGTCCTCGAGGAAGTCTTGGTGGACTTCGTCGCTGACGGTGGTGCGGGTGTCGGCGATCGCGTCGAGATAGTCCTGCGTGACTGGTCCCTTGCGGGCGTTCGACGCCGGTACGGCGCCCCGGAGGAGGCGCCGGCGCCGGCAGCGTCGGCTGTATAGACGGCTTTTTCCAGGGCACGCTGGGAGGCGCTGCGTGCCGCGTACTCTATGTCCGCGGGGGAGAAGCCCTCCGTCCTCGACACCAGCAAGGCCACGTCCACCGAGTCCACCACGCTGGCCGGGATGAATCGCTGCCACATGGCCTCGCGGGCATGGACGTCCGGCAGCCCGATGGGGATGACGTAGTCGAAGCGGCCGTGGCGCAGGAAGGCGGTGTCCAGGGCGCGGATGAAGTTGGTGGCGCACACCAGGAGGCGGCCCGGCTGTTCGCGGAAGGCCGGGATGATCTTGAGGAGTTCGTTGGTGACGCCTTGCAGCGGGGACGGCGGCTCACCGGACCGCTGGGACGCGATCTCCTCCACCTCGTCGATGAACACGACCGCGTGCTCCAGTTCGGCGATTTCCAGGAACGTCTCCCGAAGCGCGCCGGCCAGTCCCTTGGGATCGGAGGCCAGGCGGGAGGGGAAGACCTCCACGAACGGCCATTCGAGCCGGGACGCGATCGCTTTCGCAAAGGTCGTCTTGCCGGTCCCGGGAGGGCCGAAGAGCACGACGGCGCGCGGCGGCACCACGCCGAATTGGTCGGCGAGGTCAGCCTCGGCCAGGGGTAGGACCAGACGGCGTTCCAGCAGCTCCTTTTCGCGGCGCATGCCGGCGACGTTTTCCCACAGGTCCCGGGCCAGGATGCGGCCGCCGAGCTGGCTCAACGGCTCGAGTTCCTGGCGCTGCACCGGGATGGTCCGCTCAAAATAGTGCAGGTTTTGCTTGAGCAGGAAGCCGCGGCCCAGGAACGCCTCGACTCGGGTTTCGGACTCGGGCATGAGCGCCGAGAGCTTGTTGAGCCCGTGCGGAGTCATCCGGTTCTCGACGGCGGCCAGCAGGGAGGTGCCTATCCCGCGTCCGCGGAACTCGGGCAACGTGGCCAGGAAGACGATCCAGCCTTGGTCATGGGCTGCACGTCCGACGGCGGCACCAACCACCTGCTCGCCCTGCACTGCCACCACCGCGTGGTCCTTCTCGCATGAAGCAAGGACCTCGGAGAGCGCATAGACAGGGTCCACGTTGTCGGCTTTGAGCGACTCCCAAAGGTGCAGTATCCCGTCCATGTCCGAGGAATGGAAGTCCCTGATGCGCCAATTGCTCATGCCTGCTCCTTGGTGGATCGCCATCGATTGCCTGGTGTTGAGCATAGGCGAACCGGTGGTGGAGAGGGGTTGCGCGGGCGTTGCGTTACGTAGCTATCCGGCCGGGCGCAACCGCAGCCCCTGCATGCCGCCGTCGATCGCCAGGGACGTGCCCGACGTCGAGCCGGACAGCGGGCTTGCGAGGTAGGCGACGGCGCCGGCCACCTCGGCGGCCTCCACGAGACGGCCGTGTGGCTGTCGGGCGTTGAGGGCAGCGCGTTCGGCGGCGGGATCGGCGGAGGATTCGAGCAGCCTGCCTACCCATGGCGTGTCCACCGTGCCGGGGTTGACGCAGTTGACGCGGATCCCTTCGCGGACGTGGTCGGCCGCCATGGCCAGCGTGAGGGACAAGACTGCGCCCTTCGACGCCGAATACAAGGCCCGCTGCGGCAGCCCTGCCGTCGCGGCGATGGAGCACGTGTTCACGATCGCGGCCGCGGGCGATTCGCGCAGGTACGGCAGAGCCGCACGGCTGACGCGGGCGATGCCCACCACGTTGATGTCGAGTACGCGGTGCCATTCGGCGTCGTCGTTTGCAGAGATGTCCCCTTGGGCGCCGATCCCTGCGTTGTTGACCACCACGTCGAGCCGGCCGAACTTCCGGACGACGGCGTCGACGGCGGAGCGCACCGAGGCGTCGTCGGCCACGTTGCATTCGACGCCGAAATGCGGGGTCCCGGAGGGGTTGAGGTCGAGCACGGCGACCTGCGCCCCGCCGTCGGCGAGCCGGTCCGCGATCGCCGCGCCGATGCCTGACGCCCGCCGGTGACCAGCGCTACGAGTCCCTCGAACTCGGTGCTCACCGCGTTGCCTTGTCAGTGCCTACTGCTGCAAGCGAAGCTGCGTGGGCTCTGTAGAACTCCTGGCGCTGGCGGCCGAGTCCTTCGACTTCGAGCTCCACCACGTCGCCGGGCTGGATGTACGGGAAGCGGCCGGAGAGCGCCACGCCTTCCGGAGTGCCGGTGAGGATGACGTCGCCGGGCTCCAGGACCATGTACTGGCTGAGGTGGTGGACCACGGTCAGGGCATCGAAAATCATGTCAGAGGTGTCCGACGATTGGCGGATCTCGCCATTGACCCAGGTGCGCAACGCGAGGTGTCCGGCGTCGAGCTCATCCGCGGGAACCAACCAGGGGCCGAGGGGAGTGGACTGAGGAAGGGACTTGCCCTTGGTCCACTGGCCCGCGGCGCCGGGCAGTTGGTAGTCGCGTTCTGAGAGATCATTGGCGACGACGTAGCCCGCGATGCAGTCCGCGGCCTCGTCCGTGCTGGAAAGGTATGACGCTTCGCGACCGATCACGATTCCGAGTTCCACCTCCCAGTCGTACTTTTCCGACGACGGCGGGATGGGCGCGGGGTCCAACGGGCCACTGACCGTGTTGCTTGGCTTCAGGAACACCACGGGTGATTCCGGGGGCGTTGCTCCGGATTCGGCCGCGTGGGCCGTGTAATTGAGGCCGATGCAGACGACGTTGCCGGGCCGGGCGATGGGCGAACCGATCCGGAGTCCTTCGGCAGAAATCTCGGGAAGATTACCGGCATCAAGGGCTTCGCGGGTGCGTGCGATGCCGTCCGTGGCGAGGAACTCTCCGTTGATGTCCTTCGTCAGCGGGTCAAGGCTGAAGTACTTTTCGGTGCCGTTGGCGTTTTGGGCGATGACAACCGGCTTTTCATTTCCGGCAGTGCCCAGCCGGGCGAATTTCATGTTCATGTATTCCTCCGTGCTCTGGCTCTAACATCCGAGCTCTAGTCTGCTGTTGCTCTCCATAATACGGAAATGTGACCCATTGACAATGCAGACATCGGATGTTTACGCTCTTCCCAGCAAACTACCTGCTGCCAAGCAAGGAGCACAATGAGCGTCATCACCGCGGTGGACACCTTCGATATCCGTTTTCCCACCTCCCTGGAACTGGACGGATCGGATGCCATGAATCCGGATCCGGACTATTCGGCGGCATACCTGGTGATCCGCACCGACGCCGGCGACGGTCACGAGGGCCACGGTTTCGTCTTCACCATCGGGCGCGGCAACGAGGTGGAGGCAGTGGCTATCGAGGCACTCCGCCACCACATCCTGGGCCGCAACGTCGAGGAACTGCTCGGCGACATGGGCGGCACCTGGAAGCTCCTGGTCCACGATTCCCAACTCCGTTGGCTTGGCCCCGAAAAGGGCGTGATGCACATGGCGATCGGCGCCGTCGTCAACGCCCTGTGGGACCTCAAAGCCAAGCGGGCCGGACTGCCTCTCTGGGAGCTGCTTTCCCGGATGAGTCCGGAGGAGATTGTGGCGCTCGTGGACTTCCGGTACCTCAGCGATGCACTCACGCCGGAGGACGCGCTGGGGATAGTGCGGACGGCGGAGCCGGGGCGCGCCGCCCGCAGGGCAGCACTTCTCGCGGAAGGATACCCCGCATACACCACGACGCCGGGCTGGTTGGGTTACAGCGACGACAAACTTGTGCGGCTGGCCAAGGAAGCCGTTGCAGACGGTTTCGGGCAGATCAAGCTCAAGGTGGGGCCTCGCTGGAAGACGACATCCGGCGCGTCCGCACGGCCCGCGACGCTGTGGGGCCTGATATCAAGATCGCCGTGGATGCGAACCAACGCTGGGACGTCCAGGAAGCGATTGACTGGATGGCGCATTTGGCTCCCTATGACATTGCCTGGATTGAGGAACCCACCAGTCCGGATGATGTCCTCGGCCATGCCGCGATTGCCCGGGCGTGGCGCCGATCCCCGTGGCCACGGGTGAGCATGTCCAAAATCGCGTGATGTTCAAGCAGATGCTGCAGGCCGGATCCCTGCAGGTCTTGCAACTGGATGCGGCGAGGGTGGCGGGAGTGAACGAGAACATCGCCATCCTCCTGCTCGCGGCGAAGTTCGGCGTCCGCGTCTGCCCACATGCAGGTGGAGTTGGCCTCTGCGAGGCCGTCCAACACTTGTCGATGTTCGATTTCGTGGCGGTATCCGCCGACAAGAATGGTCGGATGATTGAGTTCGTCGACCATCTGCACGAGCACTTTGTCACTCCGGTGGATGTCCACGACGGCTCGTACTGGCCGCCGTCGGCACCCGGTGCCGGCAGTGAAATGGTCGGCGGCACGTTGGCCGGCTACAGCTTTCCCGATGGCCCTGTGTGGGCCCGCTAAAGGTCCCGCAAGACGCACATACACACGCTTGATCACAAGGAGGTGATGACATGACCCAACAAGTACCACCGCTGCTATCCGTCCGAGGCGTCACCAAGAGCTTCCCTGGTGTCCGGGCCCTGCACAATATGCATCTGGAATTGCGCCGCGGTGAGGTCCTTGCACTGGTTGGCGAGAACGGCGCCGGCAAATCGACGCTTATGAAGTTGCTCTCGGGCATCTATACCCCGGACCAGGGCACGTTCGAGCTCAACGGGCAGGAGTTCGTGCCGCACGGCCCGAAGCATGCCCAAGAGTCGGGCATCAGCATCATCCACCAGGAATTCAACCTGATGCCGGACCTCACGGTGGCGCAAAACATCTTCATAGGCCGCGAGCCGCGCCGTTTTGGCCTGCTCAGCGAGTATGCCCTGAACCGCAAGGCCCAGGATCTGTTCGATCGCATTAGCTTGCAGCTGAACCCGCGCGAACGGGTGGGTCGGCTGACCGTGGCCAAGCAGCAGATGGTGGAGATCGCCAAGGCACTGAGTCATGACTCCAAGGTGATCATCATGGATGAGCCCACGGCTGCGCTCAATGACGCTGAGGTCACCACCTTGCACGATCTCATCCGAGGATTCATCTCGCCAGAAACGGGCGTCATCTACATCTCACACCGGATGGACGAGCTCAAGCTGATCTCCCAGCGCATTACCGTGATCCGCGACGGCGAGTATGTAGACACCGTCGGCACGGCAGAAACGTCCATGAAGGAGGTCATCTCCCTGATGGTGGGGCGGCAGGTTTCGGGAGAACAGCGCCCGACGGCGGCCACCACCGGCGCGAGTACCGACGTCGTGCTTTCGGTTGAAGGGCTTGCCACCAAGGCGCTGCTGAGGGACGTCGGGTTCGAGTTGCGCCGCGGCGAGATCCTCGGTTTCGCCGGGCTCATGGGAGCCGGCCGGACCGAAGTGGCCCGGGCATTGGTTGGTGCGGACCGCGCCACTTTCGACAAATTGCAGGTCCAGGGCGCGGATGTCGACATCCCCAATCCGGCAGTTGCGGCAAAGCTGGGAATCGGTTATCTGTCCGAGGACCGCAAGCATCTCGGTCTCATGCTGGAGCGTGACGTGAAGGAGAACATCATGCTCTCCTCGCTGACCGAAAACTCAGCGGGCGGTTTCATCAAGGACGGTGCGTTGCGCCGGACGGCCGAGGAATTCAGCAAGAAGCTGCGTATCAAGACGCCCTCGGTCCACCAACTCGCCCGTAACCTCTCTGGCGGCAATCAGCAGAAGATCGTGATCGCGAAGTGGCTGGTAAAGGACTGCGACATCCTGATCTTCGATGAACCCACGCGCGGGATCGACGTCGGTGCCAAGGAGGAGATTTACAGGCTCCTTGACGAACTGGCGGCAGGCGGGAAGGCGATCATCATGATCTCCTCGGAACTGCCCGAGGTCCTGCGAATGTCCCACCGGATCGCTGTCATGAGCGAAGGCCGGATCACAGGTTTCCTCAACAACGCGGAAGCCACCCAGGAAAACATCATGGAGCTGGCCACCCGGCGTGACTCCGCTATACCAGGAGCAGTGACAGCATGAGCCTCGTAGATTCCCCGGCGCCGCAGAAAGCGGGCTGGAACCCGCATCGGAGACCACATCCCGCAAGGGAAACATCTCCGTGCGCCTGCGTTCGTCCTTGCAGCAGCTGCTGGCCTTCGGTTCGCTGATTGTCCTCGTGATCTTCTTCGGCATCATGAACTCCAGGTTCTTGTTGCCCACGAACCTCTCGGACATCCTGCTCTCCACTGTGGTGATCGGGTTGCTTGCCCTGGGCGCGACGTTCGTGATCATCACTGGCGGTATTGACCTCTCAGTTGGTACTGGAATGAGCCTTTGTTCGGTCATGACCGGGGTGGTGTTGAGCTATCTGGGCCTGCCCTTGTGGATGGGCGTAGTGGGCGGCATCCTGATGGGTACCGTGATCGGTGCAATCAACGGCTTCTTCATCTCCTTCCTGAAGATCCCGCCGTTCATTGCCACGCTGGCAATGATGCTTGTGGCACAGGGCATGGCCCTGGTGGTCTCCGGTACGAAGCCGATCTACTTCACCTCCACCCCGGGCTTCAGCAACCTGGCGCTCGGTAAGCCGATTGCCGGTTTAGTGGTGCCTAACGCGGTGTTCATCTTCTTCGCCGCGGCGATACTGGCCGGCATTGTGATGAGCAAAACCCTCATTGGCCGATACACCTTCTCCATCGGCTCCAACGAAGAAGCCACCGCGCTCTCCGGCATTAACGTCCGGTCATGGAAGCTCTGGATTTACACGGTGGCTGGCGCCTTCACGGGCCTCGCCGGCGTGATCATCGCCGCCCGTTTGAACTCGGCCCAGCCCGGGCAGGGGCTCGGCTACGAACTGCAGGCGATTGCCGCCGTCGTGATCGGTGGAACATCCCTGGCCGGAGGCAAAGGCTCCATTGTAGGAACCGTGATCGGGGCCCTCATCATGTCCGTGCTGACTAACGGCCTGCGCATCATCTCGGTGCCGCAGGAGTGGCAAAACGTAGCAATCGGCGTCGTGATCCTGGTGGCTGTCTACCTGGACATGCTGCGGAGGAAGGAGACCGCCAAGTGACCGTCAGCCACTCTTCTTCATGCCTGTAGCATCCGCACAGGACCGATCCTTCAGTCTTAGAAAACAAGGGAGTTTCCAAGCATGAGCAAGTCCATCTACAACCGCCGCTCTTTTCTCACCGTAACTGGCGTTGCCCTCGGGCCGTGGCAATGGCCGCTGCGATACCCCAGCCGCTGCTCCGGCGCCGCCGCCACCACGCCCGGCGCCAAGCCGTACATTGCGATCGTCTCCAAAGGCTTCCAGCACCAGTTCTGGCAGGCAGTGAAGCAGGGTGCAGAGAAAGCCGCCTCAGAGTTCAACGTCACCATCACATTCGAGGGCCCCAACACCGAGGCCGATGTGGACCAGCAGATCCAAATGCTAACCACGGCGCTCGGCAAGAACCCGGCAGCCATCGGTTTCGCAGCGCTTGACTCCAAGGCGGCCACCCCGCTGCTCGAACAGGCCAAGAGCAAGAACATTCCGATCATCGCGTTCGACTCCGGCGTGGACAGCGATATCCCCGTGGGCACCGCATCCACGGACAACAAGGCTGCAGCCGGAGAGGCTGCCAAGCACTTGGCCGGCCTGATCGGAAATGAGGGCAACATCGCCATCATCTGCCACGATCAGACGTCCAAGTCCGGTGTTGACCGCCGCGACGGCTTCAAGGACTGGATCGCGGCGAACGCCCCGAAGATCAAGATCGTCGACATCCAGTACGCCGGCGGCGACCAACTTAAGTCCACCGACGCGGCCAAGGCCATCATCGCGGCACACCCCGAGCTCAAGGGCATGTACGGCACCAACGAAGGTTCTGCAATCGGCGTCGTCAATGCTGTCAATGAACTCGGCCTCAAGGACAAGCTGACCATCGTGGGCTTCGACTCCGGCAAGGCACAACTAGACGCGATCCGCGGCGGTGTCATGGCGGGTGCCATCACCCAGAACCCGGTTGGTATTGGTTATGAGACCGTCAAAGCCGCCGTCGCCGCGATCAACAAGCAACCTGTGAAAAAGGTCATCGACACCGGCTTCTACTGGTATGACGCCAAGAACATCGACTCCGAGCAGATCAAGCCGAACCTGTACCAATAGGGTCACGCACAGATTTGGTGGGGGTTAAACTCCTTCCAGTTCTTGCCGGCTACAGCCACCCAGAAGACCCCACGTGGGCACACCACTAGGAGTAACCACCCATGATCGCCCAAGCACCTTGGTTCACGGAGTCCCGGTTCGGTATGTTCGTCCACTGGGGCTTGTACGCCCTGCCGGCCCGGCACGAGTGGGTCATGAACCGCGAACGTATTCCTGCCGAGGAATATGAGAAGTACTTCCAGCACTTCAACCCGGATCTCTACGATCCGCGGGAATGGGCCCGCGCGGCGAAAGACGCCGGCATGAAATACGTAGTGCTGACCACCAAGCACCACGAAGGCTTCTGCCTCTGGGATTCCGCGCTCACCGACTACAAATCCACCAAGACTCCGTCCGGGCAGGACCTCGTGGCCCAGTACGTCGAAGCGTTGCGGGAATTCGGCCTGAAGGTCGGTTTCTACCACTCCCTCATTGACTGGCACCACCCGGATTTCACCATCGACGGGTTCCACCCCGAACGCGACAACCCCGAGGCCGAAAAGCTCAACGAGGGCCGCGACATGGCCCGCTACCGCGACTACCTCCATGGCCAGGTGCGCGAGCTGCTGAGCAACTACGGCCAGATCGACTACCTCTTCTTCGACTTTTCCTACACGAGCGAGGACCACAAGCACATCTGGGGCGGAAAGGGCCGCGACGCGTGGGGGTCCGTGGAACTCTTGAAGATGGTCCGGGAACTTCAACCCGGCATCATCGTCAACGACCGCCTGGACATTCCTGGCGACTTCGCCACGCCGGAGCAGTACCAGCCTTCCGGGCCCATGGTGGTGGACGGCATCGAAGTGCCTTGGGAAGCATGCCAAACCCTCAACGGCAGCTGGGGCTATGACCGGGACAACTTGGACTACAAGTCCGTGGACTTGCTGGTGCGCATGCTTGTGGATGGGGTGTCCAAGGACGGCAACCTACTCCTCAACGTTGGCCCCACGGCCCGCGGGAATTTCGATCCCCGGGCCGTGGAGTCCCTCCGCGGCATCGGCGACTGGATGAAGCTGCACTCCCGGGCCATCTACGGAGCTGGACCCGCTGCGTGGACCGCGCCTGCCGACGCCCGGTACACACGCCGCGGTGACCGGCTTTACGTCCACTTGTTTGCGTGGCCGTTCGAATACGTCCACCTCCCCGACCTCGCCGGCAAAGTGGAATACGCGCAGCTGCTCAACGACGCCTCCGAAGTCGCGATGCTGGAGATCGCACCGGACCGGGAGGCAATCAACACCACTCCTGGCGGACAACCAGCGGGTACCCTGACACTGAAGCTGCCCGTCCAGCGACCGGACGTGGCGGTGCCCGTCGTCGAACTCTTCCTGAAGCCCGGGGTGTAGCGTGCCGGAAACCATTGCCCTGCACACGCGGCTCAAGCCGGGTGCCGCGCAGGACTACGCGGAAGCCCATGCGGGGATCCCCGCCGAACTCGTCGCGGCCTTGAAAGAGGCCGGAGTGGGCAATTGGAGGATCTGGCGCAGCGGCCAGGAGCTCTTCCACCTTGTTGAGGTGGAGGACTACCAAGCCATGCGCCGGGCGCTCGCGGACCATCCGGCCAACGTCCCGTGGCAGGCCCGCATGGCGGAGATGCTGGAAGTCCAGGACGACTATTCCGGCAATGACTCCGGCATCCCCTTGGTATGGGAGCTGGTATGAGCGGCACGTCGTGGGATGGCGCGCTGGGCAAGCTCGGCTTCGGCGCCGCCGGTATCGGCAACCTGTACCGTGCCATGCCGGACGCCCAGGCCGCCGCCACCGTCAAGGCGGCCTGGGACTCGGGGGTCCGTTACTTCGACACCGCGCCGCACTACGGCTTGGGGCTCTCCGAGCGCAGGCTTGGTGCGGTGCTGAGGGAGATGCCACGGAGTGAGTTCACTGTGTCAACCAAGGTGGGCCGGCTGCTGGTGCCGAACGCCGTGGGATTCAGCGCGAAGGACGACGAAGGCTTCGACGTCGCAGCAACGAGCAAACGCCAATGGGACTTCTCAGAAGCGGGGATCCGCCGGAGCATCGAGGAATCGCTCGAACGGCTCGGCCTGGACCACGTGGACATCGCCTACCTGCACGATCCTGATGTCCACAACCTCGCCAAGGGGATCGGCGAAGCGCTGCCGGTCTTGGAAAAGCTGCGGGCGGACGGCGTGGTGAAGGCGATCGGCGTCGGGACCAATTCGGCGGAAGCTGCGCTCGAATGCGTCGAAGCGGCCGATCTGGACCTGGTGATGCTCGCCGGCCGGTACACGTTGCTAGAGCAGCCCGGCGTTCCGTTCCTGGACCGCTGTGTGGCGCGCGGCACCGGCGTCGTAAACGTGGGCGTCTTCAATTCCGGCCTGCTGGCGAGGCCGGACGTACCCGAGGACTCGCATTACAACTATGCGCGTGCCCCGCGCGCACTGGTGGAGCGCGCACGGGCGCTCGCCGGCGTGTGCCGCGGGTTCGGGGTGGAGCTCCCGACGGCGGCACTCCAGTTCAGCCTGCGACACCCGGCCGTTGTGAACGTGACGGTGGGGCCAGCAGTCCGGCGCAAGTGTCAGCCAACGCGGCCCGGATGAATGAGGATGTGCCGGAAGAACTGTGGGCGGCTTTGGCGGGTGTGCCGGGTGATTGATTCGCACCTGCACCTGTGGGACCTCGGGCCGGATCCAGCCGGCGGTGGTCCGCGTCCGTACGCGTGGCTTGGCCCGCAGCACGGCGGACTCTTCCGTAGCTACGGCGAGGCTGAGGCACGGAAAACCCTGGATGGCGCTGGCGTCGATGGAGCGGTGCTCGTCCAGGCTGACGACACCGTTTTGGATACTGAGTCCATGCTCGCCGTCGCCGACCGCAACGCTTGGGTACTCGGCGTCGTGGGCTGGATTCCCCTCGATAAGCCGGCCGAAGCAGAGCAGGAACTGGAACGGTTCCTCCGGAACCCCGCGTTCCGGGGCGTGCGGCACTTGGTCCACGATGATCCGCGGGACGATTTCCTCGAATTGCCCGCGGTCCGCGATTCCTTGCGCGTGCTCGCCGGCCACGGATTGGCGTTCGACGTCCCGGACGCCTTTCCGAGGCACCTCGGTAGTGCGGTCCACCTCGCCCGGGAGCTGCCGGAGCTGACCATCGTGCTGGATCATCTCGGGAAGCCGCCGATGGCCGATCCTGCGGCGATGGACGTGTGGCGAGCGGATTTCCGCGCCTTGGCTGAGCTGCCCAACACGGTGGCCAAGGTGTCCGGCCTGCACTTGCCGGGCGTCCCGTACACGGCCGAGGCATTGCGTCCGCTGTGGGATGAAGCGCTCGAAGCTTTCGGTCCTGGACGGCTCATGGTCGGCGGAGATTGGCCCGTCAGTACCTTGGGTGCGCCGTACGGACGAACCCTCGGAGTTCTTCTGGAACTCGCCGAGGAGCTCACTTCGGGTGAGCGGGCGGAGTTTCTTGAGGGAACCGCCGTGCGGACGTATGGGCTTCAAAAGCGAAGCATCGCGAACTAGAGCGCCTGGCGCAACCAGCTCTCGACGCCGCTGATGTGGACGGTCACGAGTGCCCGGACCAGCTCGGCGTCGCCACGTTCCAAGGCGTCCGCGATGGCCTTGTGCTCGGCAAGGGTGTGCGCCACGGCTTTTTCCTGGGTCAAGCCGCGCCAGATGCGCGCCCGGACGGTGCTGCTGGAGAGGGCTTCGAGTAGGCCGGCGAGGTAGTCGTTTCCGGCGGCCTGGGTGATGATGCCGTGGAATTCGAGGTCGTGGGCCACGAGTTCTTCGACGTCGGTGTTCTCGTCGATCCCGTCCATCGTGGCGCGCAACGCCGTGAGTGCCGTGGGAGTGATCTTGCCTGTGGCGATGAATGCGGTGGCGGGCTCCAGGATTCGTCGGACCTCAAAGAGTTCCAGGATGGAACGGTCCTGGTGGAGATCGACGACGAATGCCACTGCTTCATTGAGCAACTTGGCGTCGAGGCTGGTGACGTAGGTGCCGTCCCCACGCCGCACGTCGAGGACACGGATGAGTTCGAGCGCTTTGACGGCCTCGCGCAGGGAGCTTCGCGAGAGGCCGAGCCGCTCGCTCAGTTCCTTCTCCGGCGGAAGGCGGTCCCCGGCCTTGAGTTCGCCGCGGATCAGCATGTCCTTGATCTTGCCGATCGCTTCATCTGTGACAGCCATGGCTACATCCTAACGGCGAATGATCCGATGTCTGGCACCCAACTACCTCGCAGTTGTTGCCGTTATGAGGCTCCAAAATGACAACAAATGCGTGGGCCCACGCCGCCAGGGTTCCCTGGCCGTGGGCCACACCGGCGAGGCCCGGCCTGAGCTTGCGAAGGCTGGGAGCCGGTGGGGACTTGCGAGGCGAGGGTGGCGGTGGGGATCAGGTGGGGGCACGACGGCGGCACCCGGGTTCCGCGCGAACGGAACCGCGGGTGCCGCCGTCGGGCACTCAGTACTGGGGCTAGATCCTGTCCTCGGCACCGGCAACCGGCAGGTTGGCGATGACCGGCGAGCTGCCCGTGAAGCCGTCCCGGGCTGCGGCGATCTCGTGGATTTGCTTGCGGCACATGTACCAACCAACCACAATGAGCGCGCAGGCGATGGCCGTAACCAGCATGGTGAGCGGAGAGTCGATGAACACCATCACCAGCACGCCCACCAGGAACAGCAGCGAAAGGTAGCCAGTGTAGGGGGCGCCGAACATCCGGAAAGACGGACGCTTCAGCCAGCCCTTGTCGGCCCAGCGCTTGAGCTGCATCTGGCACAAGACGATGGTGGCCCACGTGACGATGATGCCCACGGAGGCGACGTTGAGGACGATCTCGAAGGCGTCGGACGGTACGAGGTAGTTCAGCGGAACACCGAGCAGGGAGACGCCGGCCGTGATGGCGATGCCGCCGTAGGGGACGCCGGCTTTGTTCATGCGCTGGGCGAACTTGGGAGCGGAACCGGCCACGGACATGGAGCGCAGGATGCGGCCCGTGGAGTACAACCCGGCATTCAGGGAGGACAGGGCGGCGGTCAGGACCACGAGGTTCATGATCACGTCCACGCCTTGTACGCCGATGTGGCCGAAGAAGGTCACAAACGGGCTGACACCCTTGACGTAGGAGGTGTACGGCAGCAGCAACGCCAGCAGGATGACGGAACCGACGTAGAAGACGGCGATGCGGAAGACCACTGAGTTGATGGCCTTGGGCATGATCTTCTCGGGGTTCTCCGTTTCGCCCGCTGCCGTGCCCACAAGCTCAATCGAGGCGTAGGCGAACAGAACGCCCTGCATGAGCATGATCATGGGCAGCATGCCGGTGGGGAAGATACCGCCGTGGTCCGTGAGGAGGCTGAAGCCCACTTCCTGGCCCGGTACCGGCGTGCCGAAGATGACGAAGTACGTGCCGATCACCAGGAACGCCGCCAGCGCGGCCACCTTGATCAGGGCGAAGTAGAACTCCATTTCGCCGAAGACCTTGACCGAGACCAAGTTCAGGCAAAGCACCACCAGAAGCGCGATCAGTGCCCAGGCCCACTGCGGGACGACTCCGATCCAAGGGACATATTTGCCGAAGAAGTTCATGTAGAGGGCCGCGGCCGTGGTGTCCACGATGGTGGTGGTTGCCCAGTTGATCCAGTAGAACCAGCCGGACACAAACGCAGCCTTCTCGCCGAAGAACTCGCGGGCGTAGGAGACGAAGGAGCCCGAGGACGGGCGGTGCAGCACGAGTTCGCCAAGCGCGCGCAGGATCAGGAAGGCAAAGAAGCCGCAGACCGCGTACGCGATGACAAGGGAAGGGCCCGCAGCGTTGAGGCGGCCGCCGGCACCCAGGAACAGGCCGGTGCCGATGGCGCCGCCGATTGCGATCATCTGGATCTGACGCGGCTTCAAGCTCTTGTGATAGCCCTTGTCCTCGGCGTGGAGGAGCTTTTCAGTGGAGTGCGCCTGCGGAGGGACCGTGTGGTCCGTGATGGGTGCATTGGTCATGGGAATCCTTAGGGGGTGTCCTGTTGGGGGTCCGGATCTTGCCGTCCGGCCTGTTTCTTCGCGTGTTCAGGCCCGACGGCGGCTGGTGAGTGGCGCCGTCGTCGGACGCTCTGCGCGGCTCAGCCTAGTTGCTGAGGTTGGCCAGGCGTTCGGGGCGGAGGAGCTCATCGAGCTGCTCCGAGGTCAGCAAGCCGTGTTCGAGAACGAGCTCGGCGACGCCCTTGCCGCTTGCCAGCGCTTCCTGGGCGATGGCGGTGGCGGAGGCGTAGCCGATGTGCGGATTGAGTGCCGTGACGAGTCCGATCGACTGCTCTACGGTGAGGCGCAGGTGTTCGGTATTCGCGGTGATGCCCCGAATGCAGCGCGACGTGAGCGTGCGGCACGCGGCTTCCAGGTGGGAGATGCTCTTGTGGAGGCTGTGGACGATAATCGGTTCGAAGGCGTTCAGCTGGAGCTGTCCGGCTTCGGCTGCCATGGTGACTGTGACATCGTTGCCGATGACTTCATACGCCACTTGGCTGACCACTTCCGGGATCACCGGATTGATCTTGCCTGGCATGATGGACGATCCCGACTGCACAGCCGGGAGGTTGATCTCGCCCAGTCCCGCACGCGGTCCGGAGGACAGCAAGCGGAGATCGTTGCAAATCTTGGAAAGCTTGACGGCGACGCGCTTGAGCACACCGGAGAGGTGGACGAACGCGCCTACGTCCTGGGTGGCCTCGATGAGGTCCACCGAGGTGACCAGCGGCAGGCCGGTGATCTCGGCCAAGTGCCTGCAGGCCGCTGCGGCGTATCCAACGGGAGCGTTCAGGCCGGTCCCGATGGCGGTTGCGCCGAGGTTGATCTCGTGGATGAGCAGCTGGGACTCGGCCAGTCGAGCCCGGTCCTCGCCCACGGTCACTGCGTAGCCGCCGAATTCCTGGCCGAGGGTCATGGGGACGGCGTCCTGCAACTGCGTGCGGCCCATCTTGACCACGGTGCGGAATTCCTGGCCCTTCTCCGCGAAGGCGACCTGGAGTTCCTGAAGAGCCTCGAGAAGGCCCTGGACCGAGAAAATGGTGGCCAGGTTGACGGCGGTGGGGTAGACGTCGTTGGTGGACTGGCTCAGGTTGACGTGGTCGTTCGGGTGCAGCCTGGCGTAGTCGCCTTTGGGGTGGCCAAGTATTTCAAGGGCCCGGTTGGCAATGACCTCGTTGGCGTTCATGTTGGAGCTGGTGCCGGCACCGCCTTGGATAACGTCCACCATGAACTGCTCGTGGAGCTTGCCGTCCAGGATGTCCTGGCAGGCTTGTTCGATCGCGTCGGCCCGTTCGTCGTCGAGGAGACCGAGTTCGCGGTTGGTGCGGGCAGCGGCGAGCTTGACCGCGGCGAGGCCCTTGACGAGGTTGGCGTTGCTGGCCAAGGGGTGGCCGGTGATGGGGAAGTTCTCGATGGCACGCAGCGTGTGCACGCCCCAGTAGGCATCAGCAGGGACGTCGCGGTCACCGAGGAGATCGTGTTCCGAGCGGAACCCTGGAATTGTCGTGGTGGGCACGGCAGAAGTCATTGCTGTCCTTTGGTCTTTGTGCTTGTTTGGCTGCGTCAGTTGGATGCAAGGAAGTTCGCGGCACGGAGCACGCCAACAGGGTGGCCGCCGCCCAACACAGGCGGGCTGGCGAGCGTGGCGAGCTGGCCGCCGTCGAGCCCTAGTTCCTCAAGGACGCGGACGGTGACGGGCATTCGGGCGCGGTCGGCGCCGTCGGAAATCTTGATGGCGATGCCTGTGCCGATCCGCAGGCCGATGAGCTGGAGGCCTTCGAAGCCGTCCTTGGCAAGCAACCCGGGAACTGTACGCATGATCGCTGTGACGTCGCGCCCCTCGCCGGCCACCATCTCCGGGAAGGCGCGCATCGCGTGGGCTACTTGGCCTTCCGCTTCCGTGCTGTCCGCCGCCGCCATGCGGCCATAGGCCCGGGCCATGCCGTGCAGGCTGTGGGCGAAGAGCGGGGTGCCGCAACCGTCGGTGCTGACTGCCAACACGTCTTCCCCCGTGAGTTCGGTGATGGTGTCCTTCACGAGCACTTGGAGGGGATGCTCGGGGTGCAGGTAACCCTGGACCGGCCAGCCGTTGATGACGCACGTGGCGGCCATGGATGCGTGCTTGCCGGAACAGTTCTGTGCGAGCTGGGTGGGCTCGCCGCCGCTGCGGAGCCATGCTTCGCGCTCGGCGATGCCGTAGGGAAGGTCGGTGCTGTTTTCCAACGCGCTTTTGTCCAGGCCGTGCATTTCGAGGATGCGTGCGGCACCGTCGAGGTGCATCGCGGCGCCGGAGTGGCTTGCGGCGGTGAGGGCGAGGAGGTTCTCCGGAAGCTTGAGTCCGCACGGACCATGGCGACCGCCTGCAGCGGTTTGAGGGAGGACCGCGGGTAGAACGCGGCGTCGGGATCGCCCGCTTGGAGGAGTGTTTCACCGCCAGGCCCTACTGCGATCAGGGAGCCGTAGTGGACGCTCTCGACCAGGCCGTCGCGGGTCTGTTCCGCGAGGGGGACGTGGCGCGGGGTTGGCGGAATCGTCCCTGCCGGGTGGTTGCGGGCATAGCGGTGCGCGTTGCATGCGGGGTGGGCATGACTTCCTTCAGTTGGTGGATCATTTGCTGAGGATGGTGTCCAACGCAACGCTGACGGCGCTGAGATGGTCGGCCATGGCGGCTTCGGCGGCTGGGGAGTCGCCGGCTTCAATGGCTTCGACGATGCGGAGGTGTTCATCGTCTGAAACATGCTGGCGGTCGGCCACCATGTTCAAGGTTTCGGATTGATGGGCTAGGGCTTCGCGGATGTCTGCGACAACGCTTTCGAAGACCTTGTTGCCGCTTGCGCGGGCGATGGCAGAATGGAAACTGGCGTCGAGGCTGACCCAGGTCTCAGGGTCGGTCTCGGCTGCCATTGAATCGACAATTTCCTTGAGGTGCTCAAGTTCTTCCGGGCTGCGGCGTTTCGCAGCCAGGCCGGCTGCCGGTACTTCGATATGGGGGCGGGCCTCGTTGAGGTCCCGTGCCGAGTACTGGCCGAGTGTGAGGTCGTTGGCCACCCTGTCCGCGACGACGAACGTGCCTCTGCGGTCTTGGTGACCGTCAGTCCCAGCGCAGTGCAGGAGCGGAGCGCCTCACGGATGACCGAGCGGCTCACCCCGTATTGCGTTGCCAGGGTGGCTTCGGAGCTGAGTTTGGCCCCACTTGCACGGCTCCGTTTTCAATGTCCTGGCGGATGGCGCTGAACACAGCTTCCGCTGCACTGAAGCGGGCGAGGGGCCGGGGGCTGGCTGGCTGGCCCCTTGGGCTCCTTGGGCCGGCCGGGGACGGCGCCGCTTGTGGCGGTGCGCTGGCCAGCTGCAGCTTTCTGGCTGACGGCTGGCTGTCCAGTGGCGGCCTGTCCGGCTGTCCGGCTGTCTGACAGGTTCACTCTACGAATATGGCACGGGTCACAGGGCGGTGTCAATGTTGGGAGCATAATTACTCCCATGGCCAACCGTCCGCGCGGGGGATGGGATTCAACGACACAGACAGCACCGCCCATCACAGTGGAGGTGCCGGTCCTCGGTGTCGGGGCAGGGCCTGCGGACTATGAGGAGTTGTCGCGGTACGTGTTTGCCTTGCGCAGGCAGCGGGGATTGCACATGACGCTATTGCACTTGGGCGTCCTGGATGACTTCTGCCGGGACGTGGCTGATTGGACCAAAGGCAACACCCGCGCCGATTCGGCCATGCTCAGGACCGTCGCGTGGCTTGAGGCACTGCCGTACTGGAGGCCTTCTCCGGCAGCGCCGAAAGCCTGATCGTCCTGGGCAGCGGCGGAGTGTGCGGACTGGAAGTAGATGTGCCCGCCTCGGTGCATGACTTTCAGGTCTCCCTTGTACACGCGCTTCATGAACTCCTGGATGAACTGCTTGTCGACAACATCGACGACTTCATCCTCAGCTCCCCTGCCCTTGGATTCCGCTCGCCTCGATGGGTACCCATGTGGCTGTGGGCAGGCCATTGCACAGGGGCCGCGGACCGTGGGAGATTGGCCAGGTGGGAGTTGACTTCGGCGAATCGCGGATCAGGAACCGCCAGCATTTCCCTCAATTGCCGTAGTGGTACCTGTAAGCGGCGATAAGCACTTCGACGCCATCGTCAGTTTCGACGAACTTGTACACCAGGCGATGTTCGTCCGTGATGCGCCGTGACCAATACCCGTGGAAACCATGTTTCAGGGGTTCAGGCTTGCCGATGCCCTCATTGCCGTGCCGGGCTATGTCCTGTAGCAACCCGTTGATTCTCTTTAGCGTCTTGCGATCTTGGGATTGCCACCAAACGTAGTCGTCCCACGCCGCTGAGGACCAGATCAGCCTCATTCAACGATATCCCGGGTCACGCCTCGGCCAGCTTCCAGTTCCTCGATGGACGATAGGATCCTTTGCGCGTTGGCTGGACTGCGCAGTAAGTAAGCGGTCTCACGGAGGGACTCGTAGTCATCACGCGAAACCATGACGACGTCTTCCTTGCCTGGCCGGGTAATGATTACTTCTTCGCGGTCATTCGTGACGGCGTCGAGAGTTTCCTTGTAGTGGGCTCGAGATTCCGAGTAGCTGAGTGTGCGCATGGTGATCTCCCTGAGTTGCGTACAGAATATTGTACGCCGCATCTTTGTCGGCGCCCACGGCGGATTCTTATCCGTGACTTCTCAGCCGGATCGTGCGGGCCTGGTGGATGGCGGCCAGGGCAACCGCGCTGGCCGTGAGCCTGAGGGCGTGGACCCTGTACCAGCGCTTCAACAGGGCCTGCGGCGAGTCTCTTCGAGCGGATAGGGGCCGAAGAACAGCTTGGGGTTGACTGACCGAAGCAGGTACGCCGTAGCTGCTGCCCCCGTGGCGGAGCTGGCTGCGCCCACCATCAGCCAAGCCCGATTGTCGGAATGCTTCCACCCGGCGACCAGGGCAGCGACGGCGGCAGGGCACTGAGTGGCGCGACCGGCGCGTAGTAGCGCCCGGGCTTCCCGCTCCAAAGGGGTTCGGGGGAGTTCGCTGCTCGCTGCCGAGGCCGCGACCCGGTCCGGGATTTTGACGATGGCCTCATAGAGATTGCCGAAGAACCAGTGTGCGTGGGTGAACTCCGCGACACTCAAGATCCAATCAGCGAACACGTCCCGGCGGTCTGAAGAGGTCTGTCCATGCCCACAATCTACCGCCGATGCCCCGCGCCGGATGTGCAGTTCACCTACCACACCACCCGCCCGGGTTATATGGTCAGCACCATGGTCTGAGGACTGCGAGGCCAAACAACCGGCTCTATGGAGGGGAGTAGCCCTTGGTCAAGATCCGCATGATTTTGCCCGCGAATGTGCGCCATCGTTCCGGGGAAACATCTACAACGCGAAGCTGGCTGAAGCCCTCCGGGCCTGGGCACGGAGGTCTCGGTCTGCAAGCTCGACGGCGGCTGGCCTTTGGGGAGTGCAGCAGACCGGAACCGCTTTGCAGCTGCACTTACCGGAGGGGAACCGGCCATCTACATTGTCGACGGCCTGATTGCCTCGGGTGCACCCACCGAAATCGAGACCGCAACCGCTGCGGGGCGCCGAGTCTGGGTGCTGCTCCACATGCCCCCTTCCGGGGAGGATCCAGTCGAAACGAGCGCGCTGCGCGCAGCGACGGGTCTTCTCAGTACTGGTTCCCGGACTGCCGAAGCGGCCAGAACCCTAGGCCTGGGCAACGTGCACTTGGCGATCCCCGGGGTAGATCTCCCATCGAAAGCACGGCCGAGTTCGCGAGACGCTGGGGCGGCACCGCATTTCATCATGGTGGGCGTGCTGCTACCCAATAAGGACCAGATCCTATTCGTCGACGCGTTGGCACGGATCAAGGACCTGGCGTGGACAGCGGCGCTTGTTGGCTCCACAAAAGCAGACCCTCGTACGCCGCAGCCGTGCAGGAACGCATCCTCCGGAATGGACTGGAAAAACGGGTGGAAACAACAGGCGAGCTCTCCGGCCGGCCCTGGAGGACCAGTGGAACCGGGCTGACCTCAGTCTGTTGATCTCACACTCGGAGTCCTTCGGCATGGTGGTCCAGGAGTCCCTGGCGCACGGCATACCGGTAGTGGTCCGAAAGGGAACCGGAGCCGTCGGAGCGCTCGGAGCCCACGGTGCCGGTGAAGCCATCGATCTCACCGCGGGAATCGGATTGCTGGAGAACATCCTTCGGAGATGGCTGGGCGACGCTGCCCTGCGGAAGCGATGGCAGTCAGCGGCCGAGGCAGCCAGCGGGGAGTTGCCGCGATGGGAAGATACCGCAAGGGAAGTCCTTCGCGCCGTCGTGGGTCCTAAGCGCTTCCCTACAGGTGCTGGATGCCCGCCCTCTGCATGGCGTCCCGGTAGGTTTCGATGTTCTTTGCCAGGAGTTCCTGCTGCTTGGCCTCGGACAAGGCAAACGCCCGTCCACCGAGCGCGCTTGCCTTGTAGACCTTGATCCCGTGCTGCCGGAGCGGCGAGTGGTACGTCTTCTCGAACAGTGCCAGGAAAGCGGCGGCCTCCGCGCCGTGAGCGACGACGGCGGAGACTCTCTTGTTGATCTTGAGGAACTGGCGGAACGGACGGAGACCGTCGGTCTTCTCCTGTGCGCTCAGTGCCGGCGGCAGTTCGGGGTCGCGGACCCAGGGGTAGCAGTTCCACGGCATGACGTAGCGGACGTCCAAGTCGGCCGAGTCATAGATCAGCTGCGCACGTCGGGCGGCGTCGTCGTCGTTGAGGTGCGATACGAAACCCGAGGTGGGGCCCGCCCGGGGCTGGTCTGGAGGGTGACGATCCGGCACTCATCTTCGTCATGCACCGGATCGATGTAAGGCACGGTGGAACCGGGCCGTTTGGCCATCAGTTCGTCGCACAGCTGCGTCACGGCAGCAATGTTGGGCTCCTGTAGCAAGGCCCGTTTTTCGTCCCAGTCAATGGTCACGTTCTCTCCTTCGGCAGCGCGGCGTCCAGAATCGGCGTCCCTTGCCACTTTACGCCGTCGCTTTACGCGGCGCTCACGCTCCTGCAGAGCCGAGGGACAAAACTGCCCGACGCCGGTCCGAGCGGCGAGCTTCCCGACCCGCCTTTGGCCCGGTCTTCTACTGACCTTTGAGCTTCTGCATGTCGCGCCGGTCCTTCTTGGTGGGCCGTCCCGCGCCGCGATCGCGCTGCGGCAGCCCGAGGGCGGGCGCGGCGGGACGCTCCGGTGTGTGGTCGGTGAAGCAATGGGACGCTGCTTCGGCCCCTACCCTTTTCGCGATGAGCCTGCGGACCTCAAGGATGCGCTCGAAGCCGGGCTGCCGTACGCGGATTGTGTCGCCGATAATCACGGACTGTGAAGCCTTGACCGGGTTCCCGTTGATTCGCACATGCCCCGCCCGGCAAGCGGTTGTGGCAGCGGAACGGGTCTTGTAAGCGCGGATCGCCCAGAGCCAGGCATCAATGCGCACATTGCCGGTTTTTGATGTTTGGGCGGAAGTCGGAAGGCTAGTCATGATTGCGAACGAGTATAGTCGGCGCGCGAACCGGCGGCTCCAACGCGAAGCCGGTTACCGGCGTCGAAGTTCCGCGTATTCAAGGTGGGGGACAACGGTACCTGCGTCGCGCTCCAGGAAGTTGGTACCGGGCGCCACGATCTCGTCTATGGCATCCAGCACGGCTTCGTTGAGGACAACATCCGCGGCCTTGAGGTAGTCGACCAGATGGTCCTCCGTGCGCGGACCGATAACCACGCTGCTGACGGCCGGATGGTTCAGGGCAAAGGCGACAGCAAGCTGGATGAGGGTGAGCCCATGCCGTTCGGCGACACGGCCCAAGGCATCGGCCGCCAGGAGTTTGTTCCTGTTGAAAGGTGCCGAGACGTCGAAGCGCCCGGGAACGGCCGACGCGCGGGAGCTTGCGGGCTGGGGACTCCCACGCGGTAGTTCCCGGAGAGCCAGCCGCCGTCGAGCGGTCCATAGCTGAGCACGCCAAGGTTGTACTGCTGCGTGATTGCAAAGACGTCGCGCTCATTCGCGCGGACCAACAAGGAATAGGGCACCTGATCCACCACTGGCGGTATGAGGTGGTTGGTGGTGGCGATCCACTGTGCCTCCACAAGCTGCGACGGCGTGAACACCGACGTTCCGTAGTAGAGAATCTTGCCCTGCCGGATGAGGTCGTTGAGCGCCGTGATGGTTTCCAGGACGTCGGTGTTGTAGTCCGGACGGTGTGCCTGGTAAAGGTCGATCCTGTCCGTCTGCAAGCGGTTCAGGCTGCCTTCCACGGCCTTCATGATCCAGCGCCGGGAATTGCCTGCATGCGCGGGATTCGGCCCATTTGTCCGTGGAACTTGGTGGAAAGGAAAACATCATCCCGCCTGCCATGGAGGGCCCGGCCCACAATGGCTTCCGCCTCGCCCTGCGAATAGATGTCCGCGGTATCGACGCTGGTGATACCGGCGTCGAGGGCCGAATGGATGATGCGGACGCTTTCCTCGGCGCCCGTGGGCGCCGAACCTGTCCCAAGGTTGAGGGTTCCCAGGGTAAGGGGCTGATCAGGGCACCCGTGCGTCCCAGGGTTCGAAGCTCGCTGAGGCTCATCTCCGGCTTCCTCCGTGAAGAATCAAGGCTGTGCAATGGATTGACACGACGCTACACATGTCGTGCCCCGGGACACTCGAAAAACGTACAAATTCTTCGCTTTTCGTATTGCGGGGTAATGAAACAAGGTATGACGAATTATGAATTGACTTCATTCGACACGCGAATACACAAATATTGCCGTTATCGGCCCGAGTGAATTAGTAGAAAGGCAGGCACGAAACTACAGAGAAAGGAACCCGCCATGACCCAGGTAACGGTGGATGGAGCCGCTTCGATCAAGCAGGCGTTCGCGCAATTTCCCTCAGGCGTGGCGGCCTTCAGTGCTATGGTCGGCTTCGCGCCGGAGGCCCTGGTGGCATCGAGCTTCACAGTGGGAGTCTCGCTCGAACCACCGCTGGTCATGTTCGCGGTGCAGAACTCTTCCACCACGTGGCCCAAGCTCCGGCGCGCCCCGCGACTGGGTGTTTCCATCTTGGCCCAGGGCCAGGAAGCCGTGTGCCTGCAGCTCTCCTCGCGGACCCAGGACCGATTCGCTGGCCTGGCGACCTCAACGAGCGACGCCGGGGCGGTGTTGATCGACGGCGCAGCGCTGGTGCTTGAATGCGAAGTGGTCTCAGAAACCCCGGCGGGTGACCACGCGATCGTCGTCCTCGAAGTGAAGTCCGTGGAGATCAACCACGACGCCGAGCCCCTCATCTACCACGGGCCGGGTTCCGGCAATTGGCCGCGTGAGCTTGGTCGTGGCCCCAACTGACTCGCAGTTGTTGTCGTTATGAGCCTCCAAAACGACAACAAATGCTAGTCAGTTGGGTCGGCCGGGCACTGAGGATTGGGTCAGGCGGGCACTGCGGGGCGCTAGGCCCGGGGCGGGACCCTGCTGAGGCCGTCACACGGCCGGAAGATACGGGTTTGCCGCCATGTGGTTCTCCCCGGTGTTCGCGGACCGGCGTGCCAGTCCCCGACGATTCCGCCACGTTCCCTTCAACGGGTTCGTCGGAAGCCGGCGGTTCCGGGTCCGAAGCTGACGCTTCCGCGGCCCGTTCAGCGTCGCGTGCTGCAGCCCGGGCATCGGCCTCGGCGACGGCGGCAGCCCACTGGCTGTTCAGGACCGGAGGATCCTGCTTTATCGCGACCACAAAAGGATGTTCCTTCGCCTGGGTTGTGGCTGTGGCTGCGATACCGTCCTTGATCTGGGCAGGCTTGGGCCACGTCCGTGGGTTGACCAGCGACTTCCAAGGGACGTTCCGGACGGCTGACCACGACGCCGACCACAGTAGCTTGGTGGTCCCAGCAAACCCAGGACGCGGTTCCCGAGGAACGGACGGCCCTGCGCCCAGCAAGCCGTCGTCCGCCGAGGTCGGTTCCTCGGAATCCGACGGCGGGACGGGGGCGCGTCGAGGCCTTGGTGGCAAGTGCACAACCGGTACGGCATCGCGTTTCGGGAAGATCCCGACCATCGCGAGCAGGATGATCCAAACCAGCTTCGCGACGCCGGCCAGCACCAAAGTGACAACCATCAGGAAGCCCAAACCAATGGACATCAACAAAGCCAGCCCGAGCGTTCCAAAAAAAGTCAGATTGAGGCCAAGTGTTGTTGGATCCTCCACGTAGCCTCCTCGAGCCAGAGTTGTGGGGTGGACGCCGCAACCGAAGGTCTGCGGGCATGTCATCTAGCCTAAGGGCGAAATCTTAAGGAATCATCCGCCAAACTCCGGCTCGCCGAGGTTGTTTCGAAGCTGTTATCTGCTGTGACAGAATTTGTTGCCTAGCTCTCACCTTCTCTTCAAGATAGGGCTTCAATGCCACTCGATCCGGCCCGCCTACGACTAGGCGCTTGCCCCTGTTTGTCCGGAGAGCAGTACACCGAGTGCTGCGGACGCTTCCATCGTGGAGACTCCGACGCGCCCACCGCGGAACAGCTCATGCGTTCGCGCTACTCCGCCTTTGTTGTCCTTGACAGCGATTACCTTCTGCGCACGTGGCACCCGGACACCAGGCCTGCCGCGCTGGACCTGGACCCGGACATTGAATGGCGCAGGCTGGACATCCTGGCCACGTGCCAAGGCGGACCCTTGGACACCGAAGGGACGGTCGAGTTCGCAGCACATTACCGTTCCGACGGCGAACGCGGAGTCCAGCGCGAAAACAGCCGCTTCCTGCGGATCGACCGGCGCTGGTACTACCTCGACGGCGACGTCGGCTAGCCGCGTCGATCGGCAGCAGGCCTCAGCGGTACTTCCGGTGCAGGCTCTCCTTCGACGAGGCGCCCGGGTGGCATCGGCGATCCACGGACCTGTTCCTTCGGATTGGTCAAGGATTCCGGCCTCAAGCCATGCGTAATCGCCCGCAAGGACGTTCGAGGACAACTCATGATCGACGTCGTCGGTGTTCCGCCACAATTGATCGAAGTATCCGTCCACGCGAATCCGCGCTTGCTCGCAGTAAGCCTCGGCGAGCTCGTACGCCGCCGCGCCTTGCTCCGGAGCGGTCTGCAGCAGCATCTCGGCCCGTGAGCAGCACGCTGCCATGGCAAACAACTCGGCCCCGATATCCACGATCCTGCCGAGGAACGCTTGTTTGTATTCAAGCCTTGCCTGCCAGCGGCCCATGCCGTAGAAAGTCTGCCGGGCGAGCCGGCGCGAAGCCCGTTCCACATACCTCAGTTGCTTCGCGAGGCGCCCGAACTCGCTGTAGGACCGGGGTCCATGCCGGCCCGGCCACCAGCTTAGGGAGCCATTTGGCGTAGAAACCTGAGGCGCCGACGGCGGCACGCGCCTTCTCCTGCAGGGTTGCGTCTGCGGAGGCGAGCTCGCCCGCGGCCGAAAGGTGGGCATCGACGGCTTCGCGGGCGATGAGCAGGCGCATGATTTCGGACGAGCCTTCGAAGATCCGGTTGATGCGCATGTCCCTCAGCAACTGCTCGGCGGCCACCGCGCGTTCTCCACGGGCCTCCAGGGAATCCGCCGTCTCAAACCCGCGGCCACCCCGGATTTGGACCAACTCATCAGCCACCGTGTAGCTCAGTTCAGTGGACCAAAGTTTGGCCAGCGCAGCCTCGATCCGCACATCCTTCTGGCCGGCGTCGGCCATCTCGGCGGACAGTTCGAAAACGGCTTCAAGCGCGAAGGTGGTGGCGGCGATGAACGCGATCTTCTTGCCGACGGCCTCATGTTTTCCGACCGGCCGGCCGGCCCCATTGGGTGCGGGCGTTGGACCATTCGCGGGCGATCTTCAAGGACCACTTACCCGCCGCCACGCAAAGGCCCGGGATGGAGAGCCGGCCGGTGTTGAGCGTGGTGAGCGCGATCTTGAGTCCCTGGCCTTCGCGGCCCAGACGGTTGGCTGCCGGTACGCGCACTTGGTGGAACCGCGTCACGCCGTTCTCGATGCCGCGCAGGCCCATGAAGGCGTTGCGGTTCTCCACCGTGATGCCGGGGGAGTCCATTTCCACGACGAACGCCGTGATCCCGCCTTTGAGCGCCGTCCCGTCGGGGGCTGTGCGGGCAGGGACAACCGCCATGACCACTACCAATTCGGCGATCACGCCGTTGGTGGTCCAAAGTTTGACGCCGTCCAAAAGGTAGGACTCGCCGTCGTCGCTTGGCACTGCGGTGCAGCCCATCCGGGCGGGGTCGCTGCCGACGTCGGGCTCTGTCAGCAGGAACGCCGTGATGGCGCCGGCGGCGCAACGCGGCAAGTACTCCTGTTTTTGTTCGGGCGTGCCGAACACTTTGACCGGCTCCGGGACGCCGATGGACTGGTGCGCCGAGAGCAACGCGCCGAGGCTCGGATGGACTGATCCCAACAGCGCCAACGCCCTGCCGTAGTAGACCAGCGAGAGGCCCAAGCCGCCGTACTCGCGCGGAATCTTCATGCCGAAAACGCCCAACCCGGTGAGGCCAGCGAGGTATTCGTCCGGGATCTTGGCATCGCGTTCGATGGCTCGGCCGGACATGGTGCCGCAGAACTCCGTCAGCTTCGCCATGAACTCTTCGCCGCGCTCGACGTCGTCGGCTCTTGCCTGGGGCCAAGGATGGATCAGCCCCAGATCGAAGTCTCCCAAATACAGCCCCTTGGCGAAACTGGGGCGGTTCCATTCGATGTCGCGGGCGGCCTCGGCGACTGCGCGGGCTTCTGCGGCCGTGACGCCGTTGCTCTTGTTGTCAGTGGCGGAGGTCATGGGAGGACTCCTCTTGCCGGTTGTGCCGGTTTCGAGCCCAGGATCCGCCTCGGGTGGTGGACCCTTCAGCTGTCCCTCAATGCTACTCGCGGGTAGGTACCTGTGCTAGGGGCGGTCTGGGACGGGAATTCCACTGGCAGTTCCACTTTTCCGGCCTGGTGGACCAGCTGGTCCCACGCAAAATTGATGCCGTGGACCAGCCCGCCCAGCACGTTCTTCACGGTGTACCAGGCGAGGCTTCCGGCGCCGAGCAACGCAAGTGCGGCCATTGCGGCTACCGCGATGAAGGCTGCCAGAACCAGGCCAAGGATTAGTGTTCCCGCGAAGACATAAGTGCTGGTGTCTAAGGTCGTCAAGTCGAACTGCATTGGGTCCCCTCCGCAACGCTGCCAAAGCCGACGTCGGAGCGTCGACGTCGTTGGTGTCGACATTAGGGCGGCGTCGTCGGTTCAGCTAGCAACGACACCGGCGTCGGGACTGTTGATACGCGATCGAAACCCTACCGGGAGGTAGATCACGGAAGGGTTGCGGCGCACCCTGCGTTAACCTTGTACGGGGCAGTTTTCGGGATTTCCGCTGCCAGAAGGTTCCGCGGCAGCTGAAGGAGAGTATGTGTCCCGCTCAGCAATGTCCTCAGCCGACGCCATCAGTGCGCGGCTCAGGGATCTCGAACTCCTGACCAAAGGCCCCGCCTGGGCCCTCACGCGCTCGGCGCCCTGGGTCATCGCGGTGCTCCAGGCATCCTTCACCCGAACGAAACCTCAGCTGCCGCTCGAAGAGTTCCATGCCGACGTCGACGCTTTCCTCGAGCAGCTCCGCAGACAGGATCCCGGGCTGGGCGGCCAGGGGAGCGGCAAGGCCTTTGCGGACGAATGGACCCGAAAGCAGTTCCTGACCCGACGCAGCCAGTCCGGCCAGATCGTCTACGAAATCACCGAGGCCGCCGCTAGAGTCCTGGCATTCCTGGACAGCCTCTCCAGCGAACGTTCCACGCTCAACGGTTCCAGGCTCGGGACGTTGCTGGGCGACGTCGAAAAGCTCGCCAACGAGACGAACCCGGACCAGAGCGCCCGTTTGGAATCCCTTGAAGAGGAGATCCAGGAGCGCCAGCAGCTGATCGAAGACATCAGTTCCGGCGACTTCGACGGTCTTTTGGATGATGAGGAAGCCGTCGAAGCAGCCGGGAACATCCTGGACCTTGCGGCAAGCCTGCCTGCCGATTACAAGAAGATGCGTGACCGCATCGAAGAACTGGTAGGCGAGCTCCGCAACCAGATCATCGAGGAGTCGCTCAGCAAGGGTGCAACGATGGCGCAGGTCCTGGAGGCGGACAAACGCTTGCGGCAGAGCCCCGAAGGCCGTACCTTCCGTTCCTTCACGGCGTTCCTTGAGGACCCGCAGCAACAGTTGCGCTTCCGTTCGGCGATCGGCGACGTGCTGAGCCGCCAATTCGCGGATGACCTCAGCCATGAGGACAGGGAAACCCTCAAGAACCTCGTGGCGGAACTGCGCACGCAGCACAGCCAGATCCAGCGCATCTACGGCCGGCTTTCGGAGAGCCTCAACAACTACATCCAAAGCGACGATATCCGCCAGTCCGTCCGGCTCCGGCAGGTCTTGCGCGAAGCCGAACAGGCTATCCGCTCGATGCCGTACGAGCGCGACCGTCCCGGCCTGGTCCGAGGCCCGGTGTTGTTCAATGCGGGATTCGAATCCCTCGCCATGGTCAAGCTCTTCGACCCGGATGAGTTCGCGGCGCCGCCAAAGCTCGCCGACCCCATCGCCTTCAGCGATTCGGACCGCGTGCGTTCACTTCGCTCCGCGAAGGCAAGGCCCGACGTCGTCCGCTCCGCCATGGCGGGCGCAGCCACACTGGCAGAGGCCTGGGCGAACCTCCCGGAGGGTGAACGGCACATCAACACCGTCCGGGCCCTCCTGTCCGAAGCGCTGCACGGTGGTGCGGCGTTCGACCGGGCCGCCTGGGAAAACATCGACTTCGAACAAATCGATGGCAGCACACGCACCGCGTACCTGCCGCTCGTGACCCTGACTAAGGATTCCGATGACTGACGCCCACCCCACCGAGCATGCCCCCTCTTCGGAACAAAGAGTGGACATAGCGCAGCATGTCCACTCCGATCCCTTCCGCGTCACGCCGCGCGACACATTCGTAGACGGCGCGGCGTTGTTCCCGGGCGACACCGGCGTGCTGCCTATGAAGGTCCGCCAGGCTCTCGTGCGGCTGCTCAAGGGTCCGTATGTCGACGGCGGCCGCGACGAAAAGCTCTGGACCACCCTTCTGGACAACCAAGTGATCCTCCGCAGCCGGCTTTCGGAGCTTTTCCTGAACCTGCAACTGGATCACGAGCGCAAGATCGCGGTGCTCCGTCCCGTCGATCCCGAAGCCATCGGAGGAAGCACCCGCTCGAGCATCCTTCGTCAGCAACGTGCGTTGAGCCGGGTTGAAACCATCGTGCTTCTGCGCCTGAGGCTCCTTCTCGACCGCCACGTCACTGCCCAGACCGAGCCTGTGATCACCCGCGAAGAAATCGCCGAACTCGTGGCGCACTACCAGCCATCCGGCCAACAAGACGCCCTCCGCGACACCGACGTCGTGAACCGCACCATCACGAAGCTCCTGGCCCGCCAACTCCTCCTGCCCACGGGCATCGAGGACACGTTCGCGATCTCCAAGGCCCTCCCCTGGCGCTCCCCTTCGAAAACATCGGCGACATCCCGGCCCAAATCGAGGCACTGATCGCTGTAGCAGCCGACGAATCAGGCACTGAACCCCTCATCGAACTAACGGAAACGGACGACCCCAACTCCAACGACGACGCTGAGTCCGACACCGGGGAAGAGGACGACGTGGTGACCGACAGCAGTGGTGACGCATCCACCGCGGAGGCAAAGGCGACCACAACTGACGCAACCACACTTGACGCAACTGACGAAACCAAGGAGGCAGCCAAGTGACCATTGCGACGATGCTTCCGATCGGCGAACTCACCAACCCGGGCCAGATGCGCCTCGCCTTGGTCCAGGTGGTCAACTGGGGCACGTTCCACGGCGCCCACACGATGCACGTGGACCGCAACGGCACCCTGCTCACAGGCAACTCAGGCGTCGGCAAGTCCACGTTGTTCGATGCCATGCTGCGTGTCTTCGATGCCCGTCCACGCTCCAATGAGGCTGCGGCGCAGCGGGCCGGCGGGGCTGTGGAGGACAAGAGGACCACGTTCACGTACATGCGTGGAAAAGTGGGCGACAAGGCCGTGGGCGAGGGTTCGGCGAGTGCCTTCCAGCGCCCGGTGCCACGTGGTCCGCCGTCGCGCTGACGTTCGACAACGCTGCCGGCACCAAGGTGACGATCTCGGCCCTCTTCGACCTGCCCAAGAACGGCACGGAGTCCAGCGTCGGCCGGTTCTATGTGATTGACAACAAGCCCCTGGATCTCGGCGCGATTGAGGGCATCGCGGAGAAGCGCTTCACCAAGGGCGCGCTGGAGACAATCTTCCCGGACGCCCAGATCTTCGATGTGCACAAGGCCTTTGCGGAGCGTTTCCGGCGGCTTCTCGGCATCAACTCGGACCAGGCGCTTCCGCTTTTGCGGGTGATCCAGGCCGGCAAGGGGCTCGGCGGCAGCGTCAACACGTTCTTCCGCGACCAGGTGCTCGACGCGCCCGCGACGCTCACTGCTGCGGACGACGTCGTCGAGGAATTCAGCAACCTCATGTCCATCAGGCAGCGGTTGGAGGACGTGCGCCAGCAGCGCGACCAGCTCGCCCCCGTCCCTGGGATGAACAAGGAGTATGCCCAGTCGTTGCTGGAAGCCAACCGGCTCCGGGAGCTCAGCGGCGAGGAATTCGACGCCTACAAGCAGCAGCTCTCGGTCACGGTCCATGCCAAGACTTTGGCCCGTTTCAAGGACCTTGCCCAGGCGAAAGCCAAGGAGCTCAGCGCCGAGCGGGGCGTCCGGGACGCGCTCGCCAAGGAGCTTCGCCAGCTCGAGTCGGATTACAACAACCAGGGCGGTAACGCGATTTCGGCGATCGAGCAGTCGCTCGAAAATGCCCGGGTCGGCCTCAAGCTTCGCCAGCAGGTGGAGGAGGCGGCACGCCAAGCATTGGCCGACGCCGGACTCAACCTTGAGTGGACGGCTGAGGGTTGGGAGCAGGCCCACGAGCAGGCAGCGAGCCGCTCCGCCGAACTCAAGGACGATTCGGAAGCGCTGCGGGAACTCCGCTTCGAAGCTTTCGACGGCCACGCCACCAAGAAACGCGAACTCGCCGCAGCCCAGCAGGAGCTCGTCTCGTTGAAGACGCGCAAGTCCCTCCTGCCGCCGTCGAGCATTGAAAACCGCGCCGCAATCGCGGCAGCCACTGGCGTTCCCGAGGACCGGATGCCCTTTGGAGGCGAGCTGATAGACCTCGCCGAGGGGGAGGAACAGTGGCGGCCCGCGGCCGAGCGTGCTTTACGGAACCTCGCCACGACGCTGCTTGTTCCCGGAGAGCACTTCGCCGCCGTCACGCGCTACCTGAACGACAACACGGTCCGCGGCGCGCTGCGGGCAGTGGACGTGTCCAAACCGCTCGCGGGCGGGGCCTTGGCTGTGGAGGACGTGTCCGACGGCGATTTGCTGACGAAGCTGAACATCCTCACCTTGGGGGCGAACGCCGACGCCGGAGAGTGGATCCGCGAGCGGATCGCCCTCGATTTCGCGTACCCGTGCGTGGAAGACCCGGACGAGCTCGCTAAGTTGGACAAAGGCCTGAGCCTGGGCGGAGTGGTCAAGCGCAACAGGAACACAGTGGAGAAGGACGATCGCTTCACGAGCCGGCAAGACTATGTTCTCGGTTTCGACAACGCTTCCAAGCTGGAGCTCGTGGCCGCGAAGGTCGGCGAGCTCGAAAACGAGCTTCTGAAGGCCGCCGAACTCGCCCAAAGCCGCGAGGATTCGCACCAAGGCATGACCCGCCAGCTCGATGCCTTGCGTCGCATCGCCGACGATGAGCGTGGCTGGGAACAGGTCTCTGCAGCGGTGGCGGCCGAGGAACTCGCGAAGATCGAGCAGCGGCTCAAGGATGCCTTGGCCGCGCAGGCCGATCTGGAGCCCTTGCGTGCAAATATCGAGGCCGTACGCGAAAAGCACCAGTCCTCCACAGGTTCGGCGGCGGTTTTGCAGAGCGAATACAAGACGCTCGACCACCAGATGACCACGGCTGACGCCCTCCTGGATGCTGCGCGCAACCGCCTGGACCAGGCGCCGCCGTCGGGCGCTACAGTTGCTGCCCTCGAGCCGTACTTCAGCGCATTCGGCGAGGTGGGCGAGCTCCATGAACTCGACACCCTGGCTGCCGAAGTCCGGAGCAAGCTCTTGGCGGAACTGCATGCCACTGAGTCGCGCGGGCAGGCGTTGGCCGAGCGGCTGACGCGCATGTTCGAAGGATTCGTGCGCGAATGGGGTACCGCCATTTCCGCGGACCACGGGACCTCGATCGGCGCCGCGGGGGAGTTCGAGTCCCGCTACCACCAGATCGTCAGCGAAGGGTTGCCCGCGCAGGAGGCCGAATTCCGGCAGTTCTTCAACCAGCGCACGCATGAATCGTTCAGCACCTTGCTGCACTTGCTTGACGAGGAACGCCGTGCCATCACGAGCCGCATCCTTCCCCTCAACGGCATCCTGTCCGAGGTCAACTTCCACGAGGGCAGCTTCCTGGAACTCGATATCAAACAGACGCTGCCCGCCACTGCGAAGCAGTTCAAGGACGCCATCCACAACGCGTTGAAGACGCGCCACTCGCGGCCGTCCCGCGCGGCCGGCGCCGCTTCGGGGCCGCGGCTCACCCGAGGCGGACGACGACGTCGAACTCACCAACCGTTACAAGTCGCTCGAAACCCTGGTCAAGCGGCTCGGTTCGCAGACCCCCGAGGACCGGCGCTGGCGGGCCGAGGTGCTGGATGTCCGCGGGCACCTCTTCATCCAGTGCAAGGAGCACCGCTCCGTCCAAGGCCCGCGGGGTGGCAAGAAGACCGAGGTGTACATGCACGCAGACACCGGATCGATGTCCGGTGGCGAGCGGCAGCGATTCACTGCGTTCATCATGGCGGCGGCCCTGAGCTACCAATTGGGCATCGCCGAGCAGGGTTTCACAACGTACGGAACGGTGATGATGGACGAGGCGTTCGTCCTCGCGTCGGAGGAGTTCGCCGGCGCAGGCATCAAGGCCCTGCACGAGTTCGGCTTCCAGTTGTTGCTGGCGGCCCCCGAAAACGTCATCGACCTGTCCCGGCATCTTGGTTCGGTCACGGAAATCCTGCGCGACAAGCGGACCAACCGCTCCGGCGTGCTCACGGCCCCCGTCATCGGCGCCCCGGGCGCGCCCGGCGAATGGCGTTCCGAAGCCAACCCCGTGGACATCGTGCTCCGCTAGCCCCGACGCTCGCTCACGTATGTCGGGTTTCCGGCGGACGCTCGCTCACGTATGTCGGGTTTCCGGCGGACGCTCGCTCACTTATGTCGGGTTTCCGGCGGACGCTCGCTCACTTATGTCGGGTTTCCGGCGGACGCTCGCTCACTAGAGATAGAGCGAGCGTCCGCCGCAGGCGGCTACTTCCCTTGGACCCGCCCCAGGAACTGGGCGGTCCGGGACTGCAGCCCGGCGATTTGGCGAACGACGACGTCGGCCGGGTCCGGATTGATCTCATTCGCCGGGGGTTCCTTCCGGACGTTGGCGCAGCAGCCGAATTCTGCGCAGATCAACGTCCCCACAGTGTTGCCGTCGCGGCCCGATTGGCCCGCGCGTTTGGCAACCCAAAGATACACTTCGTCCTTGGAAAACACGTCGCGGCACAGTTCGCAAAGGACCGAACGCTTCTTGCCGGAGCCTCCCTCGGGCGCGCGCAGCATGATGCCGGTAAGGGAACCGTCGTTCGGGAGAACGAGGTAGCCTCGCATCGGCATCTTCTCGTCGCGCCAGCCAAGGAATTCGAGGTTGTCCCAGTCGAGGGAATCGAAGTCCTTCGGGAGGTTGAGTTTGGCGGCCTCCGAGCGGCTCGCGTTGATGAATGAGGAACGGATTTGTTGGGCGGTGATTTTCTGCACGGCAAAGTTCTTTCAGATCGATTGGGCTCCGAAGAGGAAGGACGCATGGCGTCTGGCGATCCGAGGGCACCGCAAAGGAACCTTAGAGTGCTTCTAGTGCAGGGGCGGTGGGTTTAGTTTCCCTGGCCGCCGAGCGGGATGGCCGACGCAGAGGGGGCTGCAAAGCAGGCCAAAACGGCCACCTCGCCAACCATCGCAGCGCCAACGTGTGTAGTGCGCATGCTCATCCTCTCGATCTTCGCCGCTTTCACGGCCCTGGCCAGTTCGTTGAATCAACCGGCTCTGTCATCTTTGCAAAAGTCGTCGGTGGTGTCCAAAAATTCCCGTGCCGTTTGTTCCCATAGGTGAGCGAGCGTTCGCCGTTTTGTCGCTATAGGTGAGCGAGCGATCGCCGTTTTGTCGCTATAGGTGAGCGGGCGATGGGGTTTTGGCGGTGATAGGTGAGCGGGCATTTGAGGGAACGCAGGGCGTGAATTAATTACGCGACGCAAACGTTTCGTAATTATCAGAAGGGTAGGCTAGCCTTACTTAGGTTTGCATCACTTACCTAAGGAGTCCCGTGGCTTCCCGCCCCTCACGCCGAGCCCTGCTGAAGACCGCAGGTGCAGCGACCGCGGCCGTTGCCGCCGTCGCGCTGTCCCTCACCGCTTGCTCGACCGGCTCAACTACCGCCAGTTCAGCGACGACGCCGGCCTCAAGCGGTCAGTTCCCAATCACCATCAAGAACGTCTTCGGTGAGACCACCATCAAGGCGCAACCGCAGCGCGTGGTAACCGTCTCGTGGGTCAACGACGACGTCGCCTTGGCTCTCGGCGTCGTGCCCGTCGGGGTCCCGAAAAACGAATGGGGCAACAACGGCAAGGGCTCCACTCCCTGGAAGGACGCCGCGCTCGAGAAGTTGGGCGCCGGCTTTGGCACCCCGAAGGCGCCGGTCCAGTTCTCCGAGGCAGACGGTATCAATTTCACGGAAGTCGCCAAGCTGGCCCCCGATGTCATCCTTGCCGCGTACTCTGGCCTGACCGAAGCCGGCTATAAGAAACTCTCTGAAATTGCCCCGGTGGTGGCACAGCCCGAACTCGCGTACGGCACGCCATGGCAGGAAGCCACCACGATCATCGGCCAGGCCTTGGGTAAGAGCTCAGAGGCCACCAAGCTCGTCTCGGACACCGAGGCCACTATCAAGACCAAGGTCGCCGCGTTTCCGCAGCTCGCCGGCAAGTCCTTCATCTACGGCAACCTTGAGCCTGCCAAGGGCGACGGCGTCAACGTCTACACAGCCAACGACAACCGACCGCGTTTCCTGTCCGAAATCGGCATGACGCTCGCCGCAGTGGTGCAGAACGCCAGCAAGGGCTCCAAGGAATTTTTCGTTCCGTGGTCCGCTGAAAGGCCAACGAGCTTTCCTCGGACGTCTTCGTGACGTGGGTGCCGGACTCCAAGACCACGGACCAAATCAAGCAGGACCCCCTGTTGGGCCAGATCCCCGCCATCAAGAAGGGCGCCCTGGTTGCCGACTCCGACAACACCCTCACCCTGGCGATCTCCGCATCCTCGCCGCTGAGCCTGCCGTGGGCACTGGACATGTTCCTGCCCCAGCTGGCCAAGGGCGCCGACGCGGCAGCCAAGTAGCGATACGCCTGACATGACACAAAGCACGACGACGGCGGGCCCACCTTCCGCGGGCGGAACGGCGCGCGAGCTGGCAGCTCATGACCCTCACATCGCTTCCATAGGGCAACACCTGCTAGTTCGCGCGAAGGCCGGGCCCGACGTCGGGGGCCGGGACGCGGCAACCGCGCCGCCTGGCTGCTGGCCGCCGTCGTCGTGCTTGCGCTTGCCTGTGCGGCCTCGCTCGCGATCGGCGCACGGGGCTTGTCCCTCGAAACCGTGTGGCAAGCACTCACGCAGTTCAGCCCCGACGACGGGAACCATGCGGTGGTCCACACCCGCATTCCACGCACTGTGCTCGGTTTGGTGGCAGGGGCTGCCCTTGGCCTTGCGGGCGCCGCGATGCAGGGCGTCTCCCGCAACCCCTTGCGGACCCGGGCATCATGGGCGTCAACGCCGGGCGGCACTGGCTGTGGTCGCCGGGATCTACCTTTTCGGTATCTCGGGGGCGAGCGGCTACATCTGGTTCGCTTTCGTCGGTGCCGCGGCGGCCGCCGTCGTCGTCTATCTGATTGCGTCGATCGGGCGTGACGGTGCGACGCCGGTGATGCTCGCTTTGGCAGGGGCGGCGCTGAGTGCGGGGCTTTACTCGATAATGAACGTCATCCTGGTTTCGAGCCAGGACACCCTGGACCGCTTCCGTTTCTGGCAGGTGGGTGGAATTGCCGGCAGCGACTGGTCCGTGGTGTTGACCGGATTGCCCTTCCTGCTGATTGGCGCGTTGATCGTGCTGGGCAGCGGGCGGATCCTCAACAGCCTGGCCCTCGGCGATGACGTTGCCCGCGGGCTCGGCCAGAATGTGACCCTGGCCAGGGGCGTCACCGCGCTTGGAATCGTGCTGCTCTGCGGATCGGCCACGGCGTTGGCTGGTCCCATCGGATTCGTCGGACTCGTGGTTCCACATGCCGTGCGTTTCTTTACGGGTCCGGACTACCGCTGGATCCTGCCGTTCTCCATGGTTCTCGCGCCGGCACTCCTCCTGGTTTCGGACGTGATCGGCCGGGTAGTGCTGCTGCCGGGCGAAGTTCCCGCGGGCATCATGACGGCCATCCTCGGTGCCCCGTCTTCGTGTGGCTCGTCCGCCGGGGCAAGGGGGCGTCGCTGTGAACCTCCGCAGCAGGACCGCACTCCTGGGCACCGGCGTCATGGTCCTCTTTGCGGTGACTGTGCTCCTTGGCAGCTACACGGTCACCATCCCCGATTTCTTCAGGATCCTCACTGCCCACTTGACGGGCGGGGAGAAGATCCCGGGCGCAAGCTTCATCGTCATGGAAAACAAACTGCCGCGGGCCGTGCTGGCAATCCTGATTGGTCTGGCGTTCGGCCTCTCGGGCGGGCTCTTCCAGACCATGCTCCGCAACCCCTTGCCAGCCCCGACGTCATCGGCATCAGTTACGGTGCGAGTGCCGCGGCAGTCCTGGCCATTGTGGTGTTCGGCGCGTCCGGTGCCGCCGTGTCCGCGGCCGCGCTCGCTGGTGCGATCGGCGTCGCGCTTGTCATCTACGCCATTTCGCGCGGCGGCTCGGGTTCAGGGGGCGGGTCGGGCGGCCGTCGCGGGAATGCGGCAGGCAACCGGCTTATCCTCGCCGGCGTTGGTGTCGCCGCCGCATTGGGGGCGGTGGTGAACTTCCTCATGACCCGGGCGGATATCCGAACAGCCTCCGAGGCCCTCATATGGCTCAACGGTTCCTTGAATTCGGCCAATTGGGAGCGCGTGGGCGTACTCATGGCCTCGCTCGCCGTGCTTGTTCCTGCGCTGGCCCTCCTCGCCGTACCGCTGCGCATGCTCGAACTCGGGGACGACGCCGCGGCCGGACTAGGAATCCGCGTAAACGCCGTACGTTTCGGCCTGGTGATCACCGCCGTCGCGCTCGCAGCAATGGCGACGGCGGCTGCCGGTCCGGTTGCCTTCGTCGCCTTCCTCGCCGGGCCGATCGCCCGGCGGGTGGTCGGCCGACCCAGCCTCCCGGCGTCGGCGTTCACCGGCGCCTTGATCGTCCTCGCGGCCGACTACTTCGCGTACAACGTGGCACCCCTGGTTCTGGCCGGCACCGTCCTGCCGGTCGGCGTCATTACCGGCGCCCTCGGCGCTCCATTCCTGTTGTGGCTCCTGGTCACGTCCAACCGAAAGGAAGCCTGACATGGCACAACTGAGCGCACGCGGATTGACGCTCCAATACGAGCAACGACGGGTGGTCGAAGGACTCTCGACGGAGGTTCCCGAAGGCAAAGTGACCATGATCGTGGGTGCCAACGCCTGCGGGAAATCCACGTTGCTCAGGGGGCTGTCCAGGCTCCTGAAGCCGAGCGCCGGCGTCGTCACACTGGATGGCAAGGACATCCACTCCCGCCCGGCCCGCGAACTCGCCGCACGCTCGGCCTTCTTCCGCAGCACCCCCTCGCCCCGGACGGCATCACCGTCCGCGAACTGGTGGGCCGCGGACGGTATCCGCACCAAGGGTTCTTCCGCCACTGGAGGACTGGCGACCGGTCGGTGCATGATCTCGCCGTCCAACGCGCACTCGAGACCACGTCAACGCTTGAGCTTGCTGAACGGAACGTCGACGAATTGTCCGGTGGGCAGCGCCAGAGGGTGTGGATCGCCATGGCCCTTGCGCAGGAGACCGAGGTCCTGCTCCTTGACGAACCCACCACCTACCTTGACCTGGCACACCAAGTGGAGGTGCTGGACCTGGTGACCGACCTCAACCGCAGCCGGGGGACCACCGTGGCCATCGTGTTGCATGACCTCAACCTGGCAGCGCGTTACGCCGACCACGTCATCGCCATGAAGACCGGGGCGATCGTCGCCGAGGGGCCAGCGATTGAAGTGGTCACCGAGGACTTGGTGCGCGACGTTTTTGGCTTGGAGTCCCGGGTGGTTCCGGATCCAATTTCCGGCACCCCGCTCGTTCTCCCGATCGGCCGGCATCGCACCGCCGCTCCCTCAACGTCCATCGAATTGGAGTTCGCCTCATGAACGCAGACGCCGTTGTGCGAAACGCAACCACGGAGCCGATGACCCTGGCCTTCGATGTCACGGTCACCGCCGTCGAGGATCTCGGCCCTAACTTCCGCCGCATCACGTTCGGGGGATATTGCCTGCGCGGATTCGGGGTTTCGGGGAACACCCTGGACCTGCGCATCAAACTCATGATTCCCTCGCTCGACGCCGACGGGCACCCCCTGCCGTTGCCCGCCTTCCACACGGGCGACGCCGGTTGGTACCAAGAGTGGTTGGCGATGGATCCCGCGGTCCGCGGATCGATGCGGACCTACACCGTGCGGAACGAGAGGCTCGACGCCGTCTACCCCGAGATCGACGTCGACTTCGTAATGCACTTCGACGGCGGCGGTCACGGCGGTTGGGCCGGCGGCGCTAGCGGCGGTGTGGCGGGGCCCGGCGTCAACGGCGGTGCGGTTCACCCGACGGGCGGCCCGCCGCCAACTGGGCGCTCGCCGCGAAGCCGGGGATTCGATCACCATCATCGGCCCGAACAACCGGGCAGCCCATTGCGTCACCGCCGAAACGTATTCCGGCATCGAATGGCGTCCCGGCTTGGCGCAGCGGGTCCTTCTTGCGGGCGACGAAACAGCCGTCCCCGCCATTGGCGCGATCCTGGAGTCCTTGCCCGCGGAAATCACAGGGCATGCCTTCCTTGAGGTACCCGAGGCCGGGGATTTCCAAGACTTCGACACAGACGCCGACATCGAAATCACGTGGCTCGCGCGGGGCACGGCCCTCGGCCGGTCCCGGCCCCACGGCGAGTTGCTGCACGAAGCCGTACGCGGAGCTGTACCCGTCCCCGGTTGGGTGGGGATCATCTCGCTCGATGGCGCCGCCGGCCCCGAGCCCGAAGATGTCAACGTGGACCGGGGCATCTTGTGGGAAACCCCGCTGCGCATGGACACGGCCGCGATCGAAGCGAGCCGCAACCCAGGACTTCCCTCGGGCGCTTTGCCGTTCTACGCCTGGATCGCAGGCGAGGCAGGAGTCATCAAAGAGTTGCGCCGGTACCTGGTCCGAGATGTGGGGATCGACCGGAAGCAGGTGGCGTTCATGGGCTACTGGCGCAAAGGGAAAGCCGAACTCTAACCCGCCCCCTCCGACGCCGGCTCACATATATCGTCCTTTTCGCCGACGCTCGCTCACATGTGCGGCCAAAACCGGGAACGCTCGCTCACGTCAGGTGAGCGGGCGTCTGGCCGAAAGGGGCTATAGGTGAGCGGGGGTTCGCCCGAAACGCGCCGTAAGTGAGCGGGCGTTCGGCCAGAATGCCCTATAGGTGAGCGAGCGTCGAATTAACCTGGGCTTTGCCGGCGGGCAACCGGGCGGGGCTACGCTGGCGTGGTGGCTGGGAACGTGCTTGATGCTGACCAGAACGGACGACGGCGGTTTGTTGCCTTGGGCGATTCTTTCACCGAGGGCGTGGGGACCGGAACGAGGCCCTGCCGAACGGCGTCCGGGGCTGGGCCGACCGCGTCGCCGAGAAACTGGCCAAGGCCGAACCTGGCTGGGAGTATGCCAATCTTGCGGTGCGGAGCAAGCGGCTCCGTCACATCGTCGACGAGCAATTGGACCGTGCCCTGGCCATGGAACCCACGCTCATCACGCTCTACGCCGGCGGAAACGACATCCTGGACTTCGGCACGGACATGGACATCCTCATGGCCGAGTACGAAAGGCTCGTGGCCCGCCTCGCATCCACGGGGGCCACCTTGGTCTTGTTCACGGGGTACGACGTCAAGGTCTCGGCCGTGCTGGAACCCTTCAAGAAGCGGAATGCCCTCTACAACGAGCGCGTCCGCGAGCTGGCCGCCAAGTACGGGGCCGTGCTGGTGGATTATTGGTGCCTTGACGCTTACCACGACCGCCGGATGTGGCTTCGGACCGCCTTCACATGTCCAAAGCCGGGCACAAATATATGGCCTCGCAGGTCCTGGATCACCTCGGCGTCCCGCATAAGTTCTCGCCCAAAGACTGGGAACCGCCGCAGCGCCTCAAGTTGCGCGACTGGGAACGCCGTCAGCGCCGCTGGGTGAACGACTGGGTGCTGCCGTTGTTTGGCCGGAAGCTTCGCGGCGTCACGCTCGGGGACGCCCTTGGCCCGCGCTGGCCCGAGCCCGTGAAGGTGCCGCGGAAGGCCGGGCTCCGAAAACTCGCGGAACGCCAAGCCGCCGCTGCGGGCGCCGCCGCTGCTGGAACCAAGGCACAAAGCAACGCGCAAGGCAAAGCTCAAAACAACGGGGGACATGACCATGGCCATGGAGACGCCGATGCGATTCGTCGCCGTCGGAGATTCCTTCACTGAAGGCGTCGGCGACGTAGACCTTCGCCTTCCCAACGATTGCAGGGGCTGGGCCGATCGCGTGGCAGAGGAACTGGCCAGGCACCAGCCGCAGGCGCAGTACGCCAACCTTGCCCTCCGCGGCCGTCGGCTCAGGCAGATCGTGGTTGAACAACTCGAGCCCGCGCTCGCGATGGCCCCACCCTGGTCAGTTTCCACGCTGGCGGCAACGATCTGCTCGGCGCACGACTGGACATGCGCATGCTGGTCCGTGGATTCGAGGATGCCGTTGCCCGGATCGCGGACAGTGGCGCCCACGTCCTGCTTTTCACTGAGTACAACGTGCCGCTTTCGCCGGTGTTGGAGCCGCTCAAGCTGCGCACGGCAGTCTTCAATAAACACATCCGGCGCATTTCCGCAGCCTACGGAACGCTTCTGGTGGACCATTGGTGCTTCGAAAAATATCAGGACCGCCGGATGTGGGCTCCGGACCGGCTGCACATGTCCGGTATCGGGCACGAATACATGGCCAAGAAGGTCTTGGAGGTCTTGGGTGCCACGCACTCGCTCGCCGCACCGGTGCTTGGGGCGCTGCAACCGCGGAGCCGCGCCGAGATCATGACCGACGACGCCGCGTGGCTCAGGCGCGACGTGGCACCCTGGCTTTCGCGTCGTTTCAGGGAGTTTCGAGCGGCGATCACCTGAGCGCCCGTTGGCCGGCCCTCATGCCGGTGGTCTTGCCGGAGCGGTTGGGGACGCCCCCAGAGCCGGCCCGGATTTAAGGGGTGGCGTCACGCCTGACAAATTTTTGGCGGCGGTGTGCCCCGCGTGACGCCCTGGACGCCCAAGCTAACTAGTCCAGCAGGTTTTCGAAGCCCGCGGATGCCGTGGTGACCGTGAATTCGATGATCTCGAAGTCGGCCACTCCGTTGACGTAGAACGGATCCGTCGCCAGGGAAGCGTCCAGTGTTGCACGGTCGACGTTGGACAAGAGCACACCTCCGATGGCTGGAACGCGACGTCCGGACGCAACGAAAGTGCCGGCGTCGAACGCTTCTTTGACCCAATCCATGTGTGCGGGGCGGTGGAAATCGACGATCTCGTCGGGAACTTTGTAGGTCAGCGAAACCACGAACATGCCGCCCAGCCTACAACGCGGAGGGCGGCCTCAAAGGGCCGCCCTCCGAAAGTGAACTACGGCAGGAGCTTGACTGCAGAGTTCCAGTTGTAGTCGGGGTGGGCTTCGCTGATCTGGAGAGTCATGACGAGCAGTTGGAAGGCTTCGAGCTCACGCGAGCGGCGCAGCGGTCCGACGTTCACCGGACGCAGCCCGGCACCTTTGACGAAGTCGACGACGGCGGCCGTCGCCTCGGCGTCGTCGCCCGCCACGAGTACATCGAGGGTCTGGCCGTCCACTTCGCCCTCCGCGAGCGTGGCGGCGAAGACGGTGTTGAAGGCCTTCACTACCGATGCGCCGGGGACCAAGGCCTGCAGTTCTTCGGCGGCCGAGGTTCCGGCGGGAACGGTGAGGGAATCGAAGGTCTCGAAGTTCACGGGGTTGGAGATGTCCACGATCGTCTTGCCGTTGAGCGCTGAGCCATAGGAAGAAAGGACTTCTTTGGAGGCGTCGAACGGGGTGGCCAGCACCACGATGCTGCCTTCCACCGGGGATCCCGTGATGCCGGAGGTTCCGTTGACCGTCGCCGCAAGGGCAGCAGCGGAGCCGGCGTCGCGGCTGAGGACCTGGACGCTCTTGCCTGCGGTGGCCGCGCGGGCCACGATGCCGGACGCCATGTTGCCGGTACCGATGATGGTGATGTCAGCCATTGTTGTTTCCTTTGCTTGAGTGCTCACGATTGGTTCACGATCAGTTACTTGAAGCTTCAACCAAAACAATAATGACCTTAAGTTGAAGTGTCAAGCATTGATTTCCTTCTAAGATGAATCCATGACCGAACCGCGCTGGCTCAACGCCGACGAACGCCGTGCCTGGCTGGCCCTCCTGAGCATCAACACCCTGCTGCCCGCAGCCCTGGACACCCAACTGCAAGCGGCCGGCAAGTTGTCGCTTTTCGACTACAACGTGCTCGCCATGTTGTCCGAAGCGGAGGGGCGTTTCCTGCCGATGAGTGAACTTGCCGCCCGCACCAGCGCTTCCTTGTCGAGGCTGTCGCACGTCGTCACCAAGCTGCAGAGACGCGGCTGGGTGGAGCGCGAGGCCCACCCGGGCGATGCCCGTGTCACCGTGGCGCACCTGACCGAGGCCGGCATGGACACCATCGTGTCCCTCGCCCCGGGTCATGTGGATGCCGTCCGCGCCTTGATGTTGGACGCCATGACCGACGACGACGTTGCGGACCTCGCGCGGATCGGCGAGAAAATCGTGGCCCGGTTGGACGACGATCACTGGATCCTGCGCGAACGCTAAGCCGCCGGCGCCACGCCAGCGGCCTCGCTGCCGGCGGCAACTGCTGCCCGCTGCCCGCGGGCCGGTGCCGGAGCCGCCGCGCCCTGAGCACCGGCCCCACGTGACGGCCGCCCCGCACTGATGAAAGACTGGCGCCATGGATTTTTCTGCCCGGTACGTGGCATTGGGTGACTCGTTCACCGAAGGACTTGGCGACGCCGACCCCTCGCGCCCCAACGGGGTCAGGGGATGGGCAGACCTTGTTGCCCAGCAATTGGCCCAAAGCAACGACGATTTCGGCTACGCCAACTTGGCCATCCGGGGCAAGAAACTCCGGCAAGTCATGGCAGAGCAGGTGGACGCCGCCGTCGCGCTTCAACCGACGCTGGTGACCTTATACGCGGGCGCGAACGACATCTTCCGCCCCAAAGTCGATATCGACAGGCTGATGGAAGACTACGAGGCCGGCATCGGGAAGATCAGTGCCACCGGCGCCACGTTGCTTCTCTTCACGGGCTTCGATGCCCGCAGTTCCAAGGTTTTCGGCACCATGCGCGGACGCACCGCGATCTACAACGAATTGCTGCGGGAAATCGCCGAAAACCACGGTGCGCTGGTGGTGGACTACTGGCGCTTCAGCGAATACCGCGACTGGCACATGTGGGCGCAGGACCGGATGCACATGTCCACTGCGGGCCACATCAACATGGCCAACCGGGTGCTGGCCGTCCTGGAGCATGAAGGTTCTCTCGAGGTTCCGCCGCCGGTCCCGCAACCCCAGCCTGCGCGCGTGGAAGCGTTGCGGCCAATGCGCGTTGGGCCCGTGAACACGCAGCCCCGTGGGTGGTCCGCCGCGTGACGGGCAAGTCCTCAGGTGACGGTCTCAGCCCGAAGTACCCGCAGCTCACCCGGCCGTAGCAAGTTTCCGGAAGCCCGGCGTGGCGAGCAGTTCGCCGTCGTTCTTCACCGCGAGCACGTCCACGTCCCAGTGGGAGGTGGCCAGCGCGAGGGTCCCGGCGCCGCCCGCCATGATGGCGGTGGCCAGGACGTCGGCCGTGATGATATCGGCCGCTGCCACTGAAACCTGGCGGAACCCCTCGTCCCGCGCCGATTTGAGGCCCGCGGACCAAATGTGGTGGCCGCGTTCGCTCGTTCCCGAGGTCGCCAGCGCGTGCCTGCCCTTGCTGCCGAGGGGAAACGCGGTCAGGAGCGTCGTCCGATCCTCCGGGTCAATAATCCCTGCCAGCCACGGCCGCGCAGTGCCCGGCGTCGGCGAACCGGCCACAAGGACATCCCCGCCCGCGTTGAGGCACCAATCCTGCAGCCCCAGCGCGAGCAGCGACGTTCCGGCTTCCCGTATCGCATGTCCCTTGACGATCCCCGCCAAGTCCACGACGCCGTCGGGCCGTTCCGCCGTAAACGCACCTGCCGTGAGGCTGCGCCAGTCGACAGCCTCGACATACAGCCGGCGCATGTCCACGGAGGCGTCCCTCAGGGCCAGCTCGCCCCGCGCCATCGCGCTCGCCTCCGAGTCGGGACGGTAGAGGCTAAACGTCCGGTCCAACCCCGTGAACAACTGCTCGACGACGGCGGTGGCCGCCTCGAGTTCTTCCACCGCGGCTTGGGGGGCCATCCCTGGAGCAGTCGGGATGGCGATGCTCACCACGGTGCCCATGCTGGTGAACGTCCGGGAACGAAGGCGGGGCTCCGAACTGCCCCTCCGGTCTCGCGTGGCTTAGAAGTGGGCTGCATCGAGGGCCGCCTGGAGGGATGTCAAATATGCCTCGCTGGTATAGGTGGCCCCGCCGATGGTCTGCACGTTCGCCGACTGGGCGCTCAGCACTTCGGAGCGGAGCAGGGGTGCAGCCCTGGCGCTGATCTGGACGGATCGTTGCTCTTGGTCGGTCAGGTGCAGGGCTGTGACATCCGTGATGACGCCGGCCTTGATGGTTACCTGGACCTGTACCGTTCCAAAGCGCGTCTCCACTGCCGTGCCGGCGTAGGTGCCCCCTGCCTTGGCCGATGCCCCAGACTGGAACTGGAACTCGAACTGGAGCCCGTGCTGGAACCGGAGCCGGCTCCGGTTCCCGAGGACGATCCGGACGCACTGCTCCCGGTGGTTCCATTCGCCGTCGAGCCCGTTCCTGAAGCGGTACCGCCCGTGGTTCCGGCCGCGTTTCCGGTTGCGGAGGTGGTGACCGCCGATGCGTTCGAATCAGCGACGTGTGCACCCGACTGCCACCCGACCACGAGGATTGCCGCCGACGCCAGCGCCGCTGATATTCCTGCCCTGAGTCTCACCAGTCAAACCTTTCGTAGTGGAGCTGCTCCTCCCGGACGCCGGAGCTTTTTGCCTCAGCCAGCACCTGGCGGCCCAAGCCGATGGGCCACAGATGTAGACATCCGCGTCGGTGATGGCCGGTACGAAGTCCCGCAGCCGCGAGGTGCCGGTAGAGGCAGGCAACCACGCGCTTTGGGGATTCGCCGACCGCGGGCCGGTCAGATGGAAGAGCGTGGCACCGCGCTTCCGGCACAATTCCAGGATCTCGTCGCCAAGGAATAGCTCGTCAGTGGTGCTGCCGCGCAACAGGACGGTCGCCTGGCCGGGCGCGAAGGGGGTGGATTCCAGGAGCGCCCGGAGGGGCGTGATTCCGATTCCTGCGCCGATCATCACAACGTGTTCCCGGCTCCGGGCCGCCGTGCTGAAGACACCGTAGGGACCTTCGATGGCTACTTTCGTTCCCGGCTTGAGCGAAGCCAGCCGGGCCGAGCCCGCTCCCAGGTTCCGGACAGTGATCCGCAAGGTGGGCTGTTGGGCGGGCCGCCCGTATGACGTGCCCGACGGCGGCATGATCGGTTCCGCGGAGAGGCTGAACGGATGTGCCTGCCACCACATGCCTGGGGCAAGGAAGCGCCAGACGAAGAACCGGCCGCCGTTTCCCGACAATTCGTTCAATCGCAGGCCGCTCATTTCGATGCTGAAGACGCCGGGCGCAAGGGGAACCACGCGCCGCACGGTCAACTGGTGCCGGTAGGTGGCTATCACCGGCTGGGCGACACGGAACCACGCCAGCGCCGAGCCTGTTCCGATGTAGAGCAGCAGCCAGTACCAACGCTGCCAGGTGCCTTCGGCGAATAATCCGCCCACGCTGAACTGGTGCGGCAGGGCGAGCGCTACGGCCAAATACGTGAGCAGGTGGACGAAGTACCAGAATTCATAGGGAAAGCGGCGGCGAACAGCTACCAGCGAGGTGACCACCACGGCAATGAAGAGCGCCATGGAGACGAACGCCAACCACATGTCGGGTACCAGCACCCAGAGCGAAACGGCTTCGCTGACGGGGTTCAGGCCCTCGGCCATGCCGTAACCGGTCGCGACGAGAAGTCCGTGCGCCAGCAATAGGTAGAGCGCCGGTTTGCCCAGCTTCCGGTGGAACTCCAACGCCCTGTCATGGCCGACCGCGCCGTCCACGAAAGGCAGTCGTGCCGCGAGCAGAAGCATCAGGAAAACCAGATCCATGCCGGCAAGCCCGGCGAGGATCCCGGCGGCGGTGACCGCTTGGGTGAGGTTCCCGACCGACGACATCCCGCCGTCGGCGAGCCACAACGCCAGCGCCGCCGCGAGGGAAGCCCACAGCGCAACGGTGAGCATGTCCGTCCGGAACATGCGTCGGCGATGCTGCGCAGCGAACCTTCCCTTGGCGGGATTGCGCCGCTCGGGCGCTGGCGGCCGGCCCGGGGGCATACCCACACGTTGGCCTGGGGAGGCGAGGAGTTGTGACTTCATGCCTCAAGATTGAACTCTCAACCTTTCGATCTCCTGTGAAGGGCCTAGCCTCCGCTTATGAGTTGAGCGACTTGGTTCTTATACACCCGATTGGTCTTAATTTCCCCCAGCCCCTAGACTTATTAGGCGCTAGGTGGCGCGGAGCGTGTGCAATTGCTCCGGTTGGCGGTGACTGTTGGTAACAACGGGATATCCGCGGGCCGGTAGTTAGGGGCTCAAGTTGCGTGCATTCCAGTATTCGCCCAGTATTCCGGCCTGTTGTCCGGACCCACTACCTTCGCCGCAGCGGTGATCTTTGGCTGGTTTCAGTCAAGGGATCCAGCCCGCGGGAACTACCGAAAACGGTGTGGACTGGTTGCGGACGTCGCCTATTGCACGGGAAGCAGGAACTCTGCTGGCCGTTTCATTTTATTTTTTAGGAGAGTCGTCATGGCAGCAAACTGCCAGGTGACCGGAGCCGAGCCGGGCTTTGGACACAGCATTTCGCACTCGCACCGCCGCAACAAGCGTCGGTTCGACCCCAACATCCAGAAGAAGCGCTACTGGGTTCCGTCCCTGCGCCGTAATGTCACGCTGACCCTGTCGGCCAAGGGCATCAAGACCATCGACGTTCGCGGCATCGACGCAGTCGTCGCCGAAGTTCTGGCTCGCGGGGTGAAGCTCTAGTGGCAAAAGACAAGGACGTACGTCCGATCATCAAGCTGAAGTCGACTGCGGGAACCGGTTACACCTACGTAACCCGCAAGAACCGTCGTAACGACCCGGACCGCCTGGTCCTGAAGAAGTACGACCCAAGATCCGCCAGCACGTCGAATTCCGAGAGGAGCGCTAAACATGGCTAAGAAGTCCAAGATTGCTCGCAACGAGCAGCGCAAGGTCATCGTTGAGCGTTACGCTGCAAAGCGTCTCGAACTGAAGAAGACCCTGGTTGACGCCAACGCGACTGACGAAGCACGCGAAGAGGCTCGCCTCGGCCTGCAGAAGCTGCCCCGCAACGCCTCCCCGATCCGTCTGCGTAACCGCGACATCATCGACGGCCGCCCGCGCGGTACCTTCCAGAAGTTCGGTATCTCCCGTGTTCGCTTCCGCGACATGGCTCACCGTGGTGAGCTCCCGGGCATCACCAAGTCTTCCTGGTAATCCAGAAGTACTAGAAGGGCCGGCAACCGCTTGGTTGCCGGCCTTCTTGCGTTTAAGGCGCAGGGGGCCGGGCTTTGATGCTTCGCGTGTCCGACTTTGGCGAGTTTCGTGGCTTCGCGATTAAGTGGCGCAGCACACAGCATTGGATGACGACGCCGGTGGCTTCTTTTTGGGCCGAACCGGCTGTTTTGTCCCGGATTGACGCGGTTCTTGCTCGCCCGAGGGGTGATTTGCGCCGGGTCTTGGGGGTGTGTAAAGTAGATCGAGTCGCCGCCGCTGATGCGGAAAAATTGCGACCGACCCCCTTTCAAATGGAAACCAAATTCTTGGTTCGCTTTCTTGCGTTCCGGTGTGGTTTCCGGGTGTCACGGATGGTGTTTTGTCCGATGCGGTTCCCGGATTCGGGAGTTGTGCGGAGAGGGCGTGTCTGGTAAGTTTGGGAAGTTGCTCCGGAGCGAGTCTGATCCCTTGTGGGTTGGGTGGTGCCGGGTGTGTCTGTTGTTTGAGAACTCAATAGTGTGCCAAGTTTGTTGATACCGATTTGTTTTTATGAATTGGTTGATTTTGCCGGGCCTTGTCCGCCCCTGTGGGTGGGGTCTGGTTTTCAGCTGGTTTCAAATTTTGTGCAGCCTGGTCGCCGTTATTTCCGGTGGTTGTGGTTGTGTCTGTTTTTGTTTTACTTCAACGGAGAGTTTGATCCTGGCTCAGGATGAACGCTGGCGGCGTGCTTAACACATGCAAGTCGAACGATGATCTCCAGCTTGCTGGGGGGATTAGTGGCGAACGGGTGAGTAACACGTGAGTAACCTGCCCTTGACTCTGGGATAAGCCTGGGAAACTGGGTCTAATACCGGATACGACCGCTCCACGCATGTGGTGGTGGTGGAAAGCTTTTGCGGTTTTGGATGGACTCGCGGCCTATCAGCTTGTTGGTGGGGTAATGGCCTACCAAGGCGACGACGGGTAGCCGGCCTGAGAGGGTGACCGGCCACACTGGGACTGAGACACGGCCCAGACTCCTACGGGAGGCAGCAGTGGGGAATATTGCACAATGGGCGGAAGCCTGATGCAGCGACGCCGCGTGAGGGATGACGGCCTTCGGGTTGTAAACCTCTTTCAGTAGGGAAGAAGCGTAAGTGACGGTACCTGCAGAAGAAGCGCCGGCTAACTACGTGCCAGCAGCCGCGGTAATACGTAGGGCGCAAGCGTTATCCGGAATTATTGGGCGTAAAGAGCTCGTAGGCGGTTTGTCGCGTCTGCTGTGAAAGACCGGGGCTCAACTCCGGTTCTGCAGTGGGTACGGGCAGACTAGAGTGATGTAGGGGAGACTGGAATTCCTGGTGTAGCGGTGAAATGCGCAGATATCAGGAGGAACACCGATGGCGAAGGCAGGTCTCTGGGCATTAACTGACGCTGAGGAGCGAAAGCATGGGGAGCGAACAGGATTAGATACCCTGGTAGTCCATGCCGTAAACGTTGGGCACTAGGTGTGGGGGACATTCCACGTTTTCCGCGCCGTAGCTAACGCATTAAGTGCCCCGCCTGGGGAGTACGGCCGCAAGGCTAAAACTCAAAGGAATTGACGGGGGCCCGCACAAGCGGCGGAGCATGCGGATTAATTCGATGCAACGCGAAGAACCTTACCAAGGCTTGACATGAACCGGTAACGCCTGGAAACAGGTGCCCCGCTTGCGGTCGGTTTACAGGTGGTGCATGGTTGTCGTCAGCTCGTGTCGTGAGATGTTGGGTTAAGTCCCGCAACGAGCGCAACCCTCGTTCCATGTTGCCAGCACGTAGTGGTGGGGACTCATGGGAGACTGCCGGGGTCAACTCGGAGGAAGGTGGGGACGACGTCAAATCATCATGCCCCTTATGTCTTGGGCTTCACGCATGCTACAATGGCCGGTACAAAGGGTTGCGATACTGTGAGGTGGAGCTAATCCCAAAAAGCCGGTCTCAGTTCGGATTGGGGTCTGCAACTCGACCCCATGAAGTCGGAGTCGCTAGTAATCGCAGATCAGCAACGCTGCGGTGAATACGTTCCCGGGCCTTGTACACACCGCCCGTCAAGTCACGAAAGTTGGTAACACCCGAAGCCGGTGGCCTAACCCTTGTGGGGGAGCCGTCGAAGGTGGGACCGGCGATTGGGACTAAGTCGTAACAAGGTAGCCGTACCGGAAGGTGCGGCTGGATCACCTCCTTTCTAAGGAGCACCATTATCGCCCTTCTTCCTTCCGCATGGTTGGTGGGGGGTGTGTGGAAGCAAAGCCCATTGCGCAGGCGTCTGTTCTGCGGTGGGTGCTCATGGGTGGAATATCAGCAGATAGCGGCCGGGTGGTTTCTTTCCCGCGTTCAGTACGGATGTCCTGTCATTTTTGTGGTGGGGTGTTGTGGAACGGTGCGGGTGGGGGTTGTCCGGTTTTCGTGTTTGGCACACTGTTGGGTCCTGAGGCAACAGGGCCGTCGGGGGTGCGTGGCCTGTGTGGGTTGCGTGGTTCCGGGCGGGTTTGTGTGTTTCTGGTTTCCTGGCTGCATTTCTTCGTGTGTTCCCGGTTGTCCTTTCCTTTTGTTGGGGGGTGGCGGGGTGCGGGGGTGTGTGGTACGGGGTTGTTGTTTGAGAACTACATAGTGGACGCGAGCATCTAGGCACGCGCATGGTCATTGCCTCTTGTGGGGTGGTGGGGTGTGTGTGTCTTACAGCAATTTCTTTTTATGAACCCGGCCTTTCGGGGGTTTGGTTCTCTCGAGAAGTTTTTTGATCTTGTGTGGTCAAGTTTTTAAGGGCACACGGTGGATGCCTTGGCATTAGGAGCCGAAGAAGGACGTAGGAATCTGCGATAAGCCTGGGGGAGTTGATAACCGAACGGTGATCCCAGGATGTCCGAATGGGGAAACCCCGCCAGACGCGTTTTGCGTGATCTGGTGACCCGCATCTGAACACATAGGGTGCGTGGGGGGAACGCGGGGAAGTGAAACATCTCAGTACCCGCAGGAAGAGAAAACAAGAGTGATTCCGTTAGTAGTGGCGAGCGAACGCGGATGAGGCTAAACCGTTCCATGTGTGATAGCCGGCGGGCGTTGCATGGGCGGGGTTGTGGGACTTTCCGTACTGGTTCTGCCGGACCGGTGGGGTGAGAGCATGGACATAGGTGAACGGTCTTGAAAGGCCGGCCGGAGAGGGTGTTAGCCCCGTAACCGTAATGTTGTGTGCCGCCTGGAGAGGATCCCAAGTAGCACGGGGCCCGAGAAATCCCGTGTGAATCTGTCAGGACCACCTGATAAGCCTAAATACTTCCTAATGACCGATAGCGGACCAGTACCGTGAGGGAAAGGTGAAAAGTACCCCGGGAGGGGAGTGAAACAGTACCTGAAACCGTGTGCTTACAATCCGTCGGAGCCAGTCTGATTCTGGTGACGGCGTGCCTTTTGAAGAATGAGCCTGCGAGTTAGTGTTACGTCGCGAGGTTAACCCGTGTGGGGTAGCCGTAGCGAAAGCGAGTCTGAACAGGGCGAGTGTAGTGGCGTGATCTAGACCCGAAGCGGAGTGATCTACCCATGGCCAGGTTGAAGCGACGGTAAGACGTCGTGGAGGACCGAACCCACTTCAGTTGAAAATGGAGGGGATGAGCTGTGGGTAGGGGTGAAAGGCCAATCAAACTCCGTGATAGCTGGTTCTCCCCGAAATGCATTTAGGTGCAGCGTTGCGTGTTTCTTGCCGGAGGTAGAGCTACTGGATGGCCGATGGGCCCTACAAGGTTACTGACGTCAGCCAAACTCCGAATGCCGGTAAGTGAGAGCGCAGCAGTGAGACTGTGGGGGATAAGCTTCATAGTCGAGAGGGAAACAGCCCAGACCACCAACTAAGGCCCCTAAGCGTGTGCTAAGTGGGAAAGGATGTGGAGTTGCGAAGACAACCAGGAGGTTGGCTTAGAAGCAGCCATCCTTGAAAGAGTGCGTAATAGCTCACTGGTCAAGTGATTCCGCGCCGACAATGTAGCGGGGCTCAAGTACACCGCCGAAGTTGTGGATTTCAGATAGTAGACAAGCCTTCGTGGTTCAGTCGTCTGGAGTGGTAGGGGAGCGTCGTGTGGGCGGTGAAGTCGCGGTGTAAACCAGCGGTGGAGCCTACACGAGTGAGAATGCAGGCATGAGTAGCGAAAGACGGGTGAGAAACCCGTCCGCCGAATGATCAAGGGTTCCAGGGTCAAGCTAATCTGCCCTGGGTAAGTCGGGACCTAAGGCGAGGCCGACAGGCGTAGTCGATGGACAACGGGTTGATATTCCCGTACCGGCGAAGGACCGCCCATGCCAAGCGGGGGATACTAACCGCCCGGAGCCTGCCCAATCACCCTTGTGGTGTGCGGGTTTTGGCCGAGCGCGGGACCTGATCCCGGGAGGTAAGCGTATTAACAGGTGTGACGCAGGAAGGTAGCCGGGCCGGGCGATGGTTGCCCCGGTCTAAGGATGTAGGGTCAGCGATAGGCAAATCCGTCGCTGTGTCTTTGATGACGTTCCTGAGATCTGATAGGACCCCCGTTCCGGGGGATCCGGTGATCCTATGCTGCCTAGAAAAGCATCGGCGCGAGGTTCAAGCCGCCCGTACCCCAAACCGACACAGGTGATCAGGTAGAGAATACCAAGGCGATCGAGAGAATTATGGTTAAGGAACTCGGCAAAATGCCCCCGTAACTTCGGGAGAAGGGGGCCCCAACCTTGAACACCACTTGCTGGTGGGAGGGGATCGGGGCCGCAGAGACCAGGGGGAAGCGACTGTTTACTAAAAACACAGGTCCGTGCGAAGTCGCAAGACGATGTATACGGACTGACTCCTGCCCGGTGCTGGAAGGTTAAGAGGACCGGTTAGCCGCAAGGCGAAGCTGAGAATTTAAGCCCCAGTAAACGGCGGTGGTAACTATAACCATCCTAAGGTAGCGAAATTCCTTGTCGGGTAAGTTCCGACCTGCACGAATGGAGTAACGACTTCCCCGCTGTCTCAACCATAAACTCGGCGAAATTGCAGTACGAGTAAAGATGCTCGTTACGCGCAGCAGGACGGAAAGACCCCGAGACCTTTACTATAGTTTGGTATTGGTGTTCGGAGTGGCTTGTGTAGGATAGGTGGGAGACGTTGAAGCCCTCACGCCAGTGGGGGTGGAGTCATCGTTGAAATACCACTCTGGTCACTTTGGACATCTAACTTCGGCCCGTGATCCGGGTCAGGGACAGTGCCTGATGGGTAGTTTAACTGGGGCGGTTGCCTCCTAAAAAGTAACGGAGGCGCCCAAAGGTTCCCTCAGCCTGGTTGGCAATCAGGTGTCGAGTGTAAGTGCACAAGGGAGCTTGACTGTGAGAGAGACATCTCAAGCAGGGACGAAAGTCGGGACTAGTGATCCGGCGGTACATTGTGGAATGGCCGTCGCTCAACGGATAAAAGGTACCTCGGGGATAACAGGCTGATCTTGCCCAAGAGTCCATATCGACGGCATGGTTTGGCACCTCGATGTCGGCTCGTCGCATCCTGGGGCTGGAGTAGGTCCCAAGGGTTGGGCTGTTCGCCCATTAAAGCGGTACGCGAGCTGGGTTTAGAACGTCGTGAGACAGTTCGGTCCCTATCCGCTGCGCGCGCAGGAAATTTGAGAAGGGCTGTCCTTAGTACGAGAGGACCGGGACGGACGAACCTCTGGTGTGTCAGTTGTACTGCCAAGTGCACCGCTGATTAGCTACGTTCGGATGGGATAACCGCTGAAAGCATCTAAGCGGGAAGCTCGCTTCAAGATGAGATTTCCATACACCTCGTGTGTGAGAGGCCCCCAGCCAGACCACTGGGTTGATAGGCCGGATGTGGAAGACAGGACTAAAGACTGTTGAAGCTGACCGGTACTAATAGGCCGACAACTTACACCACACAAACACGATCACTGCTTGCGTCCACTATGTGGTTCCCGAACAACAACCCGTTCAGGAACAAACCACAACTACATAACAACACCACCGAACCCTTCACCGGGTCCGGACAAGTTGTAACCACGTATCTTCCCACCCGCACCCACGTGTGCGCGGGGACGGGTAACAGGGTTACGGCGGTCATAGCGTGGGGGAAACGCCCGGTCCCATTCCGAACCCGGAAGCTAAGACCCACAGCGCCGATGGTACTGCACCCGGGAGGGTGTGGGAGAGTAGGACACCGCCGGACAACCATTCACCGGCCAGGCCCCGACACACCGTGTCGGGCCTGACCCACTTAACACACCCCAACACACGACACACGAGCCAACCCCGCTCACCTATGGCCCGGTTTCCCCGGACCCCGCTCGGATATGCGGGTTCCACGGCCCACGCCCGCCCACATGATGTGAGCCGGCATCCGGCCGGAACCCGGCAGATGTGAGCGGGCGTCCCGCCGGGAGCCGCCATACGTGAGCGGGCGTCCCGCCGGAACCCGGGATAGGTGAGCCGGCGTCCGCTCAGAACCCCCTATATGTGAGCGGGCGTCCCGCCAGGAGCCGCCACATGTGAGCGGCGTCCCGCCGGGACCCGCCATACGTGAGCGAGCGTCCGCTCAAAACCCCTATAAGTGAGCGGGCGTCGGGGGTTCGGGAGTTCGCCCGCGGCGGAATTGACCCCCAAAAGCGCCCGAAATAGGGTGAATTTGGTCAAAAAAGCGCGGAAACACGCGGAATTTGCTGGCCGAGTCCTCCCAAGCTGGTAAGTTTTCGAACAGTGGCTCGCACGCATGCCGTGTGTGGGCTCCAAAATCGTAAAGTCCAGGAGGACACAAATGGCTAAGAACCGTAGCGAACTGGTTTCCGAGGTAGCTGGCAAGGCTGGCACCAGCCAGGCTGCAGTCAACTCCGTGCTCGATGCCCTGTTCGAAGTTTTCGAGACTTCCGTCGCCGCTGGCGAGAAGATCACCATTCCGGGCTGGCTCGCCATCGAGCGCACCGACCGCGCAGCTCGCACGGGCCGCAACCCGCAGACCGGCGAGACCATCCAGATCGCCGCTGGCCACAGCGTCAAGCTGACCGCCGGCTCCAAGCTGAAGGCAGCTGTCGCCAAGAAGTAAGACACTTCGGCGAACGCCTAGGAAAGGCGGCAACCTGCGGGTTGCCGCCTTTCTGCTTTAACCCGCTCGATTCGCCGCGCCGCCGACGTTAGCGGACAATGGATAGGTGCCATCAGCCAAAACTCCCTCCACTGCCCCCTCGCCCGCTTCCAAGCCGGGAACGAAGGCAGGCGCTGCCGTGGAGGGGATCTCCCTACCGTGGCAGCTTGCGGGCTTCGCTGCGCTCTTCCTGGCTCTAGCGGGCGCATTGATCTTCTCCGGCGCCTCGGCCGCGCGCCAAGTCTCTGACCCGGGCGCCTTGGTGCGTTGGGGGCTGCCCGTCGCCAAAGCCATTCACAACGTCTCCTTGGCGACTGTGATCGGCGGGCTGATCTTCGCCGTCGTCATCCTTCCCAAGCACCTGTCCCGATCCAGGGGCGATGACGCCCCGGAACACCCGGCGTTCGCGCGTGCGTTGGCCGTAGCGGCAGCAGCAGGCGCTGCCTGGACGCTCTCCGCCGTCGCTGTCCTTGTGTTGACGTACTCGGATGTGGCCGGGCAGAGCCTCTCCGGGGACGCGCAGTTCACTGCATCCCTCGTCTACTTCATGACGGACATCCAGACGGGCCAGGCGTGGCTCGCCGTGACGATTATCGCCGCGATTGTCACGACGGCGCTGTTCGGCGTCCGCTCGCTGGCGGGACTAGCGCTGACGCTCGTCCTGGCCCTGGGCGGACTAATCCCGAGTGCGCTGATCGGGCACTCCGCGAGTTCCAACGACCACGAGGGCGCCATCAATTCGCTCGGCCTTCACTTGGTGGGCGTGTCCACCTGGGTGGGCGGCATCATCATGCTTGCGGTCCTCTCGAACCTCCTGCGAGGTTCCAAGGCAACAGGCACCAAGGACATTACTGAGCAGACCCTGCGCCGGTTCTCCGCGTTGGCCGGCTTCGCCTTCGTGCTGGTCTTCGCTTCGGGCGTCGTGAACGCGAGCATTCGTGTGACCAGTTTTTCGGCCTTGGTTGGCACCCCTATGGGCAGATCATCCTGGCGAAAGCGCTTGCCACAGTTGTCCTCGGCGGCATCGGTTTCATGCACCGCCAGTGGGTGATCCCGCAGCTGGGCGCAAGTCGATGACCACGCGCCGCGTGCTGTGGCAGCTGGTGTTGGTTGAACTTCTGGTGATGGGCGCGACGTCGGGACTCGCCGTCGCGTTGGCCAGTTCGGCACCGCCGCTGCCCACCACCTACGCGCCCGACGCCTCGCCGGCCTTCATCCTGTCCGGTTACGAGCTGCCGCCCGAACTGACGCCCGCGCGATGGTTGACCGAGTGGCGCTTCGACTGGCTTTGGGTGGCTGTGGCCCTCTTCGGCGCGGCGAGCTACATCCTTGGCGTGGCCAAGGTCCGTCGCCGCGGTGACTCCTGGTCGTGGTTCCGTGCGGTGAACTGGATGATCGGCCTGCTCGTCCTGACCTACATCACGTCCGGGCCGCCGTCGGTATACGGCCGCATACTGTTCTCCGCCCACATGGTGGACCACATGGCGTTGACGATGGTGGCGCCGCTGTTCCTGGTTCTGGGTTCCCCGGTGACGTTGGCATTGCGGGCCCTGCCGTCGCGCGGCGAGGGATCACGCGGAGATGGCTCCCGTGGCCTTCGTGAATGGCTCCTGGTGTTCGTGCACTCGAAGTTCTCCCAAGTGGTGACCCACCCACTCTTCGCCGCGGCGAACTTTGCCGGTTCGATCGTCCTGTTCTACTTCTCGGACGCGTTCGGCTGGGCGATGCGTGAGCACGTGGGCCACGAACTGATGAACCTGCACTTCCTGCTCACCGGCTACATCTTCGTCCTCACCATGATCGGCACGGACCCGCTGCCGCGTCGTGCGCCCTACCCGATGCGGCTGCTTCTCTTGCTCGCCACGATGGGCTTCCACGCCTTCTTCGGCGTATCCATCATGGGAGGCACTGGACTGCTCGCCGCCGATTACTTCGGCAACCTCGGCCGGACCTGGGGACCATCGGCTTTGCTCGACCAGCAGACAGGCGGCGCCGTGGCCTGGGGAATCGGCGAAGTTCCCACCTTGCTGGTGGCGATCGGCGTCGCGGTCATGTGGTCGCGTTCGGATGAGCGGGAGACCAAACGCACCGACCGGGCGGCGGACAGGAATAACGACGCCGACCTGAATGCTTACAACGATATGTTTGCGCGGCTTGCAGACCGCGATGCGAAACTGATTGATCGGGACTCCAAGCAGCCCGAAAGCAAGACCAACCTGGAAGGACGCTGATGAGCGAAACCGTACGCACCCAATTGCGTGTCCGCGCCTCTGAACTGGTGGGCCGTGGCTGGCTCAACACCGGTGGGAAGACCCTGGACCTGGAAGCGCTGCGCGGCAAGATCGTGCTGTTGGACTTCTGGACGTTCTGCTGCATCAACTGCCTCCATGTCCTGGATGAGCTGCGCCCCCTCGAGGAGAAGTACTCCGACATCCTGGTGACGGTAGGCGTGCACTCTCCCAAGTTCGAGCACGAGGCCGATCCCGTGGCCCTCGCTTCCGCCGTCGAGCGTTACGAAATCCACCACCCCGTCCTGGACGACCCCGAGCTCGCTACGTGGAAGGCCTATACGGCCCGCGCCTGGCCGACGCTGGTGGTTGTGGACCCCGAGGGCTACATCGTGGCGCACCTTTCCGGTGAGGGCCACGCAGACGGCCTTGCGGTGCTCCTCGAGGAACTCGTGGCCGAGCACGAAGCCAAGGGGACCCTCCACCGCGGCGACGGCCCCTACGTGGCTCCCGTCCCGACGTCGGCACCTTGCGCTTCCCCGGCAAGGCGACCCAGCTGGACAACGGCAACTACCTGGTGGTCGATTCCGGCCACCACCGTTTGGTGGAACTTCGTCCTGACCTTGAGACGGTTGAGCGTGTCATCGGCTCCGGAACCAAGGGTTACCTGGATGGTGCGGCGGAAATCGCGCAGTTCAACGAGCCGCAGGGCGTGGCGGTGCTCCCGTCGTCGCTGGCTTGGCAGCTTGGCTACGAAGCAGTGGTCGCGGACACCGTGAACCACCGCCTCCGCGGCGTCACGCTCAGCTCGGGTTACGTGCAGACTGTTGCCGGAAACGGCGTGCAGCGCCTGCTCGACGCCGGCCCGGCCCGGGTGACGGAAAGCGGTGCCGGCGTTTGGGCTGAACACCCCGACGGCGGTCCGGCTGACTTCGCGGCCGACGCACTCGACGTCGGGGTACTTGGTGTGGGGACCGGGGTGTCCCTGTCCTCGCCGTGGGACGTCGTATGGAGCGAGAAGCTGCAACGGGTCGTCATCGCGATGGCCGGCACGCACCAGATCTTCGCCTTTGAGCCTCTCAGCGGCGAGGTATCCATCCTGGCCGGCTCGGGCCTTGAAGGTTTGCTTGACGGCCCCGCCGAGGAAGCCTGGTTCGCCCAGCCTTCCGGCCTGGCCGTCGATGCGGATGACAACATCTGGGTGGCCGACTCCGAAACCTCGGCATTGCGTCGGCTGGTCGTAGGCGAATCAGGTGTGACTGTTGAGTCGGCCGTGGGCAAGGGCCTGTTCGATTTCGGTTTCCGCGACGGCGAGGCCACGGAAGCCCGCCTGCAGCACCCCCTCGGCGTCACAGTGCTCCCCGATGGCTCCGTGGCCATCGCAGACACCTACAACGGTGCCGTGCGGCGCTACGATCCGGCGGCTAAGGCCGTGTCCACCTTGGCGAGGGGACTCGCCGAGCCGAGCGACGTCGTCGTGGTCTACCCGGAAGGCGGCGAACCGCTGCTGGTGGTGGTGGAATCAAACAAGCACCAGCTGGTTCTCGTTCCCATCCCCAAGGAAGCCCAGCAGGTGGACGAGGGAGCATCCCAGACGCAGCGGCCCAAGAGCCCCGTGGCGCCAGGGAACGTGGAGCTGACCGTGCGCTTCACGGCCCCGACCGGACAGAAGCTCGACGACCGCTGGGGCGACCCTACGCAGTTGAAGATCTCGTCGACCCCGCCTGAGCTGCTGCTTTCCGGCGGTGGCACGTCGGTAGGGCTGCTGCGGACCGTCGAGCTGTCCGCGGACGTTCCGGAGGGAATCCTCCACATTACGGCCCGCGCGGCTGCGTGTGATGGCCCGGAAACCGAGGACGGCGAAATCCCGGATCACGCTGCGTGCCACCTCTACCAGCAGGACTGGGGCATCCCCGTGGTCCTGCAGGCCGACGGCGACTCCGAGTTGGTGCTTGACCTGCGCGGGATGGACTAGGCGGGGGCTGGCTGGACCGGGCGGGCCGCAGCCGAACCTAGAAGCTCACCAGCGGCGTGACCGTGATGGTGTCCGCGCCTATGTCCAACCGTGTGGTGAAGCTGAAGTCGTGAACGGCACTGAGGTCGCCGACCAGTCCGCTGAAGAGGTCGATTTCGCGGGCGGTTACCTTGGCCTTGCCGTTGAGGGGCGCCACGACCCACTGCCCGTTAAAGGGGTCGATGCTGACCTTGGGGTACTCCGTGATCTGCCACTTGATGGTCCCGTCCACCACCCGGCTGTTGGTCACGTGGTAGAACGGGCAATCGGGCTGGAGCTTTTGTTGCTTGGTGGCGTCCGCGGCGCAGGTGTCCAGGAATTCCTTGACCTTGTCGCTCACCACCTTGATCATGGCGTCGGTGGGCTTGGTCAAAAGGTTGAGGGGCGCCTGCGGCAGGGCGCCTGTGGTCACTGACGTGCTGGTAGTCGGCGCCGAGAAGTATTTGCCGGCGAGGCTGGCTTCGTATTGGCCGGGGTAAAACACGGCAAAGCTGTTGCGGCCGTTGGGCAGGTTTACCGGGACCCCGTTCAGGGTGGCCTCGTTGGCGTTCACCACGGTGACCTCGATGGTCGGCAAGGATGACGGCACGAAGGACCACTTGCCGAAGAACAGCCACTCGGTTCCCGTCCGTTCCAAGAGGAAGTCCGAATGCAGCGCCTTGCCGTCGATCTGGTAGTCCATGGGGACCGTCACCCGGTTTCCGCCACGGGATTCGGCGTTGCCGAGTTTGATATCAGTGATCTTCGACGCCGCCGTCTGCAGGGCGGTACCGTCCAGCATGGCCGCATTGGCGTTGGGCACGGAGGCGTGCAGGAGTCCGAGGGCTTCCCCGCCGTGCCCTGCTGGAGGGCCGACAGGTAATCGCGCACTTGCTGCTGGGGCTGGCTATGGAGTTGCTCACCAGGTTGATGGAAACGATCGCAGCGGCCACAGCAAGCATCAGACCGAGCAGCCACCCGGCCGCGGTCTTGACCAACGCTTGACTCAACTGCACGCCCTTTACGTTACCCGCCGGTTCCGCAATACCCCGGCATCCTTCCCCTCACGTGACATCTGGACACGCTTTAGGGAAGGGTCCGACGGCGGGTGGCAGCTCCGTTTCAGCGGCGCCGGCGCGATGAGGTTCCGAACACTCCGCGGAGCAATTCCCGGCCGAGTTGCGTGCCGAAGGACCGTGCCATGCTTTTGATTCCGCCGCCGAGCGCACCACCCAGGACGCCCGCGAGATCGCCGATCATGCCGTCGCCGCCTTGCTGCGGAGCCGGTGTTTGGACCGGCGCGGGTGCGGCGGCCACGCTTCGGAGCCTGGTAGCGGGCGGCTGCTGGGACGGCCAAGGATTTCTTCCTCGATCCTGCGGGCTTCGGCGTCCACGGATTGGGGATCAACGGAGGCTGGTACCGGCGGCCGACCTGGTGCGGCTTCTCCGGTGGAGGGCGCGGTCCCTTTGTCAGTGAGTTTCTCGTAGGCCGAAATGTTGTCCACGGCCGTGCCGTACTTCGGCAGCAGCGGGGAAGCGGCGATGGTGCTGCGGATCAGTTCGTCCGTGCTGGGTCCCATCACGGATTCCGGGGCACGCAGCTTGGTCAGCGCCACGGGCGTGGGCGCGCCCTTTTCGTTCATGACGGTGATGACCGCTTCGCCGATACCGGCGGAAGTGAGGGTTTCCTCAAGGTCGTAGTCGCTCACCGGGAACGTGGACACGGTGGCCTTGAGGGCTTTGGCGTCCTCCGGGGTGAATGCGCGCAGGGCATGCTGGACCCGGTTGGCAAGCTGGCCGAGGACGGCGGCAGGGACATCCTTGGGTGTCTGGGTGACGAAGAAGATCCCGACCCCCTTGGACCGGATGAGCCGCACCGTGGTGGTGATGGCTTCGAGGAAGGCCTTGGATGCGTCGGAGAAGAGCAGATGGGCTTCGTCGAGGAAGAACACCAACTTGGGCTTGTCCAGGTCTCCTGCTTCAGGCAAGTCTTCGAAAAGGTCCGCAAGCAACCACATCAGGAACGTCGAGAACAGCATGGGTTTGGTCTGGAGCGTGGGAAGTTCAAGGCAACTGATCACGCCGCGGCCGTCCGGGGCTGTGCGGAGGAGTTCTGCGGTGTCGAACTCCGGCTCGCCAAAGAACTTCTCCATGCCTTGGGCCTCGAGGTTGACGAGTTCGCGCAGGATGACGCCGGCCGTGGCCTTGGAGAGTCCGCCGAGGTCTTCGAGTTCAGCCTTGCCCTCATCCGAGGTCAGGAACTGGATGACGGCCCGCAGGTCTTTAAGGTCGATCAGTTCCAGTTTTTTCTGGTCGGCGAAATGGAAGATCAGCTGCAGGCTGGATTCCTGCGTGTCGTTGAGTTCCATGATGCGCGAGAGCAGGATGGGGCCAAACGAGGTGATGGTTGCCCGGACGGGAACGCCGTTGCCATCCCCGCCCAATGAGAGGAACTCGACCGGAAAGGCCTTGCCTACCCACTCTTGGCCGAGGCTTGCGGTGCGGGCCGTGAGTTTCTCGCTGGCCGTCGCCGCGGTGGCGAGTCCTGAAAGGTCTCCCTTGATGTCCGCCAGGAAGACGGGGACGCCGGCCGTGGACAGCTGTTCGGCCATCATGTGCAGGGTGACGGTCTTGCCGGTGCCTGTGGCCCCGGCCACCAAGCCATGCCGGTTCATCATGGACAGCGGCAACCGAACTTGGGCCTCTTTGTGGACTTCGCCGTCGACGATGGCGGCACCCAGCTCGATCGTGGGCCCATCGAGGGTGTATCCCTGCTGGATCGTGGCAAGTTTTTCAGCTGTTGTTTTCTTGGCCATGCGCATAGCCTAGTGGTCCAGGGCCGCGGTGTGGCGGGAAAGTTTTGCCGTGCTCCGCAACGGTATAGTGCCCGGATGGATGACAAAGCGGTTCTGCTCAAATATCTGCGCGCCCGTCGCGGCGAGCTCCTCGCCAAGCTCGACGGACTCGACGAGTACGACGTCCGCCGGCCCATGACCCCCACCGGCACCAACCTCTTGGGACTGGTCAAGCATGTGGCCAGTGTGGAGCTTGGGTATTTCGGGGAGGTCTTTGGCCGGCCCAGCGGCCGGGACTTACCGTGGTTTGCCGACGATGCCGAACCTGACGCGGACCTGTGGGTTCCGCAGGAAGAGAGCAGGGAAGAGATCATCGAACTGCACCGCTTCTCGGCCGAGCACAGCGATGCAACCATCGAATCGCTCCCACTCGACGCTCCCGGGGAAGTGCCGTGGTGGCCGGAAGAACGCCGACGCGTGACGCTTCACCAGATCCTGGTGCACATGTGCGTCGAGACAGCCCAGCACTTGGGGCATGCCGACATACTTCGTGAGCTGATCGACGGCTCGGCGGGGAAAGGTCCGGGGACCTGAACCTGTCGCAGCGAACCACCGAAGAATGGGCCGATCACCGCGCCCGGATCGAAGCCGCGGCGCGCCAGGCTGTGGGGTAGGCTCACGCCTCGATGTGCGCCAAGTCCTTCGAGAACGCCAGGTGCTTGATCTCTTCCGGATCCGCGTCGACGTCGAACAGCGGGGTGTAGCCCGTGGCCAGGTACAGGTTCTTGGCTTCGGGCTGCCGCGGACCGGTGGTGAGGTAGATGCGGCGGTAGCCGCGGCGGGATGCCTCGGCTTCCAGTTCCGCGAGGACAACCCGGGCCAGCCCTCGACGGCGGTGGGCCGAATGCGTCCAGATCCGTTTGAGCTCCGCCGTGCGGGAGTCGTAGCGGCGGAATGCCCCGCCAGCCACGGTTTCCCCGTTCTCCTGCAGAATGAGCAGCGCGCCGTGGGGTGCGGCAAACTCGCCAGCCGGGTACCTGTTGAGTTCCTCGGCCGCGCCTCCGCTGCCGAAGAGGTCCCCGTAACGCGTCGTGTATTCGACGGCGAGTTCGTCCAGGAGGGGCTTGACGCGGGGATCGCGCATGGGCAATGTCAGGACGGAAAGGCCCGACGGCGGCAGGGTCGGCGTTGTTGTCATGGCTTACCTTTCGTGAATATCCCCAACTGACTCGCATTTGTTGTCGTTATGGAGCGTCAAAACGACAACAACTGCGAGTCAGTTGGGTGGGCTGGGCTGGTTGGGTGGACGGAGCTGGTTGGGTGAGGGGCGGAGAGTTCGGCCAGGAGGCGGCGGGCCAGGGCGTCGTTCTCGCGGAACGGCGCTGCGTTGGTGCCGGCCGAGCGAACGCGCCAGCGCCCCAACCCGAGGTCCAGGGTCCGACGGCGAAAAGCCCCGCCTGCCGCACGCCGTCGGCAGCTAGGACTTCGTGCGAACTCGAGACCAACAGCTTACCGGTGGAGTGGGGACCGTCCGAGGTGAGGAGCGACTGTTCGGTGCCCCAACCGGCGTCGTGCAGGTCCGCAAGCGCGGGGTTGGCGGACCGTGCCACCGACGGCGACGGCAAGCGGGCCTCGATGTACGCCGCCGCGTCCACCACCACGGGCGATTGGAAGGAACCGGCCACGAACCGCCCGCTGGCCTCGTCCGGACGCACCCACATGCCCGGACCCAGGAACTGCAACAATCCGGCCCGGTGCAGGGCAAGGATTTCGCGCAGCCGGTGCGGCGGCGGGCCGGAATCCACGAAGCTGAAGAAGCCGTGCCACCAACCATGCACCGCTTGTTGGGAGCGCGAATTGAGCCGCTCCTGAGGGACCAGCCGGCCGAGTTCCATGTAGACCCGGAGCAGGGCCGTGAACAAGGCCAGGGTTTCCGAATGGTCGCGACTCGTGCGGAGCTTGAGGTCGCGTTCAATGTAGTTCGCCACTGATCTCTGCACCGCGGCATGGTCCGCGAAGGCGCAACCGCTGAACGGTTGGTCCAGGGCCTCGAGGTCGAGACGGAGGGCCGGGTCCGGGACCGCCGAGGCCACGAGGTTTTCGCGTTCGCGGCTGTACCAATCCAGGGCATCGAAGCGCGCCGAAAATTCGTCCCAGCCGCCGTGGACGCGTTCCGGATAGCCGGTGAAGAGCTCGCGGTAGTAGGCGTAGCCGGCGTCTTTGGCGATGAGGGGCCACAGCTGGGTCCGGAAATCCAGCTCCTCGTGTGCGGCGAGCAGCAATTCCACGGCGTCCGCGGTGAAGTACCGGGGTGCGCCGACGGGTTCGCCGCGCAGGGTGGAGGAGATCTTGGAGTGGTACGGCACTCCGCGCCGGGAGCCTGCCCAGAGCCGTGGTTCGGCGCCGGACGGCACATAGTCCAGGCCGCCGTCGGGCCTGTCTTCGAAGCGGCCGCCACGGCCCTCGAACAAGAGCACCAGAAGGTCCACGAACGCCAGCCCCATGCCCGAAACCAGGACGTCCTGGCCGGGTGCGATCGCCGAATAGTCGACGTCGGTGGTGTACGACGGCGCCGCGTGGAACCCGCCGTGCCGGGCGGCGAACTCGGCCAACCGCGCCGATTCCGGCTCGGCGCGGGAGTCCGTGTGGCCCAGCGAGTACACCACGAGGTCTGCCTCCAGCACCCCGCCAGAAGCGAGCCGCACGCGGTACTTCGCACCGCCGTCGGGCCCTCCCGGACCTCCGGAGAGTGGCGTTCGACAGCGGTTGCCGTGTCCCGGTGGACCGTCACCGTAACGTCCGGGCCGAGTGCCGCGACGGCCCGGCGGAAGAACCACTCGAGGTACTTGCTCTGGAGCTGCCGGCTAGGAAACGAGGCCGGTGTCAGCACCCGGAGCTGCTCGAGGAGGTGGGCTTCCAACTCCGGGACGTCGCGGATGGAACCGTCGAGCACGCCCGTTGCCCATGTGGCGAGGCCCGGACCGTCAACGGAGGGACCGTCGCAGGCCACGGAGTTGTCGGTGAACATCGTGACGTCCGCTGCCGTGGAGTTGAGCAGTAGTCCCGGGCTCTGGTCATAGCGCCAGATCCTCCCGGAACCGGGTTCGTACGGCTCGACGACGTGGATGGAGAGGGGCCCGTCGAAGAGGCCGGACCTGTTGGCCGCGAGCCGTTCGAGGATGCCGGCTGAGCGCGGGCCACCGCCAATGAACACGATCGTGGGGCGAAGGGCGGCATGGCAACTCCTGTTGGCGGTGGCTGGTGGTACCCGAGCCTAGGGACCCGGCGGGCCCTCGGTCGAGGCCCGGGTAACGGCCGTTCACCACGCGTCACGGTGCGTCAACAAGCGCAAAGAACGGACTCATATGGCTCCGTATGAAGCCGCGCGAAGCGCGATGAATCCCCATGAAGAAGTGCAAAAACCTGCCTTGCAGCCGCTTCGGGAGCGCCCCTAGATTGGCAGCCATCCGATAGCCAACAACCCATACGAAGCGAGGTGGCGCATGAGTTCAGCAGCAACCACAGTGGCGCAGTCCGCACAGCAATCTGCACCGGAACCGGCGCCCGCCAGCGCCGTCACGGAAAGCCCGACGCCGGCCGCCGGCCGGGTGCCGCCGCCCGGAGTGCAGCCGAGGGTGCTGCCGCCCCGGGTGCCCCAACCGACTACTCCGGCTACAAGCTGGTCCCGGCCCGGCATCCATGGCGCTGGGTAGGCACGGTTGTGGTGGCGCTTGGCGTCGTGGCGGTGGCCTGGTCCCTCGCGACGAATCCGCGCTGGGAGTGGGGCGTGGTGGCGCAATGGTTCACCGCGCAGTCCGTGGTGAACGGCCTCGTGGAGACACTCAAGCTGACGGCCATCTCCGGCGCGCTCGGCTTTGTCCTCGGTTTCATCCTGGCCCTCATGAGGCTGTCGGCCTCGCCACTGCTGCTGTCGGTGTCCTGGACGTTTTCCTGGATCTTCCGTTCCACTCCTTTGTTGGTGCAGATGCTGCTTTGGTACAACCTGGGCTACCTCTACGAGAAAGTCAGCTTGGGCATCCCCTTCACGGATATCCGCTTCTTCGAGGTCCAGACCACCACGCTCATCAGCCAATTCGCTGCGGCAGTCCTGGGCCTGACCCTCAACCAGGCGGCGTACTCGGCGGAGATCATCCGTGGCGGCATCCTCTCGGTGGATCAGGGCCAGCTCGAGGCAGCCGCGGCCCTAGGCATTCCGGCGTGGCGACGCTCCACCAGGATCGTCTTGCCGCAGGCCATGCGGGCCATCCTGCCCACCGCTTTCAACGAGATCATCGGCCTGGTCAAGGGCACCTCAATCGTCTATGTCCTGGCCTATTCCGAGCTCTTCTACACCGTGCAGGTCATCTACAACCGCACCCAGCAAGTCCTTCCGCTGCTCCTCGTGGCGACCCTCTGGTACGTCGCCATTACCTCGGTCCTGAGCGTCTTCCAGTACTACATCGAGCGGCATTATTCGAAGGGCGCCGTCCGCAACTTGCCGCTCACTCCGCTGCAGAAGGCAAGGAAGTTCTTTGCCACCCACGCACCCGTGAATTTTGACCGAGCGAAGGACGCCCGATGAGCACCGCTGCTTTTCCCGCTGAGAGCCCGACGACGGCGGCGCCAGCCGCCGCTGCAACCCGCGGCCACGTGGAAATCACCAACGTCCGCAAGTCCTTTGGGGGAACGGAAGTCCTCAAGGGTGTGTCCCTGACGGTGCCGCCAGGCGGCGTCGCCGTGATCGTGGGACCCTCCGGCTCGGGGAAGTCCACGCTTCTGCGGACTATTAACCACTTGGAAAAGGTGGACGGCGGGTACATCACCATCGACGGCCAATTGGTGGGTTACCAGGTCCGCGGAAACAAGCTGCACGAACTGCGCGAAAAGGACATCCTCAAGCAACGCACGGACATCGGCATGGTGTTCCAGAACTTCAACCTGTTCCCGCACCTCACCGCGCTGGAAAACGTGACGGAAGCACCCGTCGTCGCGCTCCACCGGAACAAGGCCGAAGCGCGCAAGCGCGGGCTGGAACTCCTGGACCGCGTGGGCCTCAAGGACCGGGCCGACGCCTATCCGCGGCAGTTGTCCGGCGGCCAGCAACAGCGCGTTGCCATCGCCCGGGCGCTTGCCCTTGACCCTAAGATCCTGCTCTTCGACGAACCGACGTCGGCCCTCGATCCGGAGCTGGTCAACGAGGTCCTGGACGTCATCCGCGAACTTGCCACCTCCGGCACCACGTTGATCATCGTCACGCACGAAATGGGCTTCGCCCGCGACGTCGCAGACACCGTGGTCTTCATGGATCAGGGCCAGATCGTTGAGCAAGGCAGTCCCCAGGAGATCTTCGCGAATCCCCGTGAACCCCGGACGCGGAGCTTCTTCTCCAAAGTCATCGAACCAGCTTTCAACATCTGAGGAACCAACCTAATGCCACGCATCAAAACCAGGCTTCTCGCGCTCGCGGTGCTGCCCGCCGTCGTACTCCCGGGCTCGCCGGGTGCTCCGACCCCGGTGCCTCCGCGGCCGGGCCAGCCCGTCCGCGAGTGCCGCCCGCAACGGCGTCGTCTACAACACCTCGCCCGAGCAGAACCGTATCCGGGCGCAGAAGGATCCCGCCGCGGCAGCCGCCGTGCCGGCCGCGATCGGCAAGGACGGCAAACTGACCGTTGCCACCACGGCCGGGTCCATCCCGCTGTCCTTCCATGCGACGGATGACAAGACCCCGATCGGAGTCGAGGTGGACATCGCCCAGCTCGTGGCCGACAAGCTGGGCCTCGCACTGGACGTGCAGGTCACCTCCTGGGAGAACTGGCCGCTCAAGACGCAGTCGGGCGATTTCGAAGCGGTCTTCTCGAACGTGGGCATCAATAAGGACCGGGTGAAACTGTTCGACTTCTCCACCTACCGCGCCGCGTACATGGGATTCGAAGCCAAGAAATCGTCCACGTACAACATCAAGGGCGCGGACGATATCTCCGGGCTGAAGGTCTCGGTGGGCTCGGGCACCAACCAGGAGAAGATCCTCCTGGCCTGGAACAAGGACCTGGAATCCCGTGGCAAGGCTCCGGCAACACTGCAGTACTACTCCTCCGACGCCGACACCATCCTGGCGCTCTCCTCGGGCCGGACGGACCTGAACATCGCGCCCTATCCGTCCGTCTCCTACCGCGAGAACACGCGGGACGACCTGAAAGTGGTGGGCAAAGTCAACGCTGGCTGGCCTTCAGAGACCCTCGTCGCGGCCACCACCCTCAAAGGCAACGGCCTGGCTCCGGCCATCACGGATGCCCTGAATTCGGCGATCAAGGATGGCTCCTACGGGAAGGTCCTGGACCGCTGGGGCCTTTCGCAGGAAGCCTTGCCGGAATCGAAGACCGTGACAGAGGCAAACTTCGGGAGTGCCCAGACAGGGAAAACACAGTGAAGTTCCAGGTACTCGACATCATTCCGCACCTGAAGAACCCGCTGACGGGAGAAATCGTCTCGACGGCCGAGCGGCTCAACCAAGTGGTGCAGACTGCGCGCCGGGCCGAGGAATTGGGTTTCGATAGTTTCGCTGTGGGGGAGAGGCATGCCGGTGAGTTCATCTCATCGTCCCCGACGACGGTCCTCGCCGCCATCGCGGCGGTCACCAACCGTATTCGATTGCAGACCGGCGTCACCGTCTTGTCGGTGCTCGATCCCGTGCGGGTGGCCGAAGACTACGCCACGATCGATCAGCTGAGCCGGGCCGCCTGGAACTCGTGATCGGCAAGGGCAACGAAGTGCTGCAATATCCGTTGTTCGGGCTCTCCCTCGATGATCAGTGGGAGCTGCTCGCCGAAAAGTATGGCTTGTTGCGGAGGCTGTGGCGTGAAGAAAACGTCACCTGGTCCGGCCGTTTCCGGCCCGCATTGAGCGAAGTGACGACGACGACGCCGCGACCGTTTGCGGGTTCGCCGCGGATTTGGCACGGCTCGGCTACAACCCTGACCTCGGCTGCGCTCGCCGCCCAGTGGGGCGATCCACTTTTCACGGCCAACGCCATCCAGCCTCGCGAGAACTACAAGATCCTGATCGACCACTACCGCGAGGAATACGAACGCCACGGCCACGATCCTCGGCACCAGTACCTCGGTTCGGGTTCCGGCGCAGGCGGCGTGTTCGTCGCGGACACCACGCAGGAAGCCAAGCGCCAGTTCGGGCCTGTTTATGAGGCCTTGACCGCTGGACGCAACGTCCCGGGCAACAATTCGCCGTTCCGGGACATCGAGCATGCCGTGGCTGAAGGGCCAGCACTGGTGGGCAGTCCGGAACAGGTCATCGACAAAATCCTGAGCTACCACTCGCTCTACGGCCACGATCTCCAATCCATTTCCTTGCCCACCACGTTGCCCTTCGAGCAGCAGCTGGAGATCCTGGAGCGGTTCGCGCTCGAGGTCATCCCGGCCGTCCGCGCCGCCGCGCCCACGACCTTGTGGGAACCGGCGGATCCCTTTGGTGGCCGCCCGGAATTCGCTGGCGCCACGTCACCGGACGCTTCCGGAACTGTCACCACAGATCATGCAAACCACAGGAGGAATCATGCCTACGCCCACTGAAACGGCTACGTCCACCACTCCGGCCTTCACCGCAGCCTGGCAGGAATGGCACGCCGAGCACGAGCGTCACCGGGCCGATCCGCACGGATTCCTCGCTGTCACCCATCTGCACTGGCTTGGTTCCGAAGATGCTCCGCTCGACGGGGTGCCCGGCGCCTGGAGTGTGGAGAACGACGTCGTCACTGTGGTTTTAGGACCAGGCGAAAGCCTGCTTCGGGATGGCCGGGAACTCAACACCGACGCCGCCGGGGCCACCGTCGTTTTCGGCCCATCGCGGAACGAGACGGCCTCAACCTCAACGCGGGGGACACGGTCGTCGAGCTCGCCAAGCGCGGCGGCGAGTACATCGTCCGGCCGCGGCACCCGGGAATCCGCTGCTCAACGAATACCGCGGAACGCCCGCATACGCACCGGATGCATCGTTCGCGGTGAGCGGTACGTTCGTGCCGTTTGAGGTTCCCCGACCGACCACAGTGGGGGCCGCCGTCGAGGGTATCCAGCACGTCTACGAGGCGCCCGGCGAGCTCCACTTCAACCTCGCGGGCCAGGACTTGGTGCTCACGGCCTTCAACGGACATGCGCCGGGCACACTCTCGGTGCTGTTCACGGATGCGACGTCGGGCAAGACCACCTACGCGGCCAATCGCTCGCTCACGGTGACCCCGGAATCGGACGGCTCCGTGGTGCTCGACTTCAACCGTGCCGTCAACTTGCCGTGCGCCTACACGGACCTTGCCACGTGCCCGCTCCCACCCTCGGAAAACCGGCTGAGCGTGGCCATCGAAGCCGGCGAACAGATCCCTTACGAAAGGCAGGAGCAGCAATGAGCGGCATCTCCCGTCCGGGCCAGCCCGGATTCCTGGCCTTGGAGCTCGACGGCGACGGCGCCCACCCCGCGGCCTGGCGCAAAGCCTGGCATGCCCCGGATGAGTTGCTGAACGGTTCGCGGATCCGGAGCACGGTGCTGGCGGCGGAATCGGCCGGGATTCATGTGGCGACGTTCGCTGATGGGTCTGGGACTGACGGCTCCGGCGCTGGCGGGCGAGATGTTGCAGGCCGCCTGAACGCCCTTCAGCGCGCCGCGTTCGCGGGTCCCGTCACGAGTTCCATCGTGCTGGTACCGGAAGTGGACACGGTCTACACCGAGCCGTTCCACATCTCCACTCAGCTGGCGAGCTTGGACTATGTCTCGGGCGGACGGGCGGGTTGGCTCGTCGCGGCGAGCGGCTCCGCGGAGGAGGCTGCCGCCGTCGGGCGTTCATTTGTTGAAGGTGCCGCCTTGGCGCAGGAGGCCGCGGCGTCGGTGGAAGTGAGCCGGCGGCTTTGGGATTCCTGGGAGGACCACGCCGTGATCCGCGACGTCCCCACCGGGCGGTACTTTGACGTGGACAAACTGCACTACATCGACTTCGAGACGCCGGCGGATTTCGCAGGGGCCGGGTATTCCGTGAAGGGTCCCTCCATCATTCCGCGCCCGCTGCAGGGGCAATTGCCCGTAGTTGCGCAGGCCGACTTGCTTCGTTCGGACGCCGACGTGGTGCTGGTGTCCGCTCCGACGCCTTCACTTCTCGCCGAGGAGGTTGCGGACGTGCGTGCCCGGACCGCTGTTGGGGCGGCCCGGTTCTTGCGGGCGGCCCGGCGGTAGTGGCGGAGCTCGACGTCGTCCTTGACTCGCGTGGGCAAGGCGCCTCCGCGCGGCTCGCCGAACTGGACGCGTTTACTCCGTGGACCAGTTCCCGGGCGCGCTTCGTCGGCACGGCGGCGGAATTGGTCGACTTCCTTGCCGGGTTGCTGGCCGTGGCCGACGGCGTAAGGCTGCATCCGGCTGTGCTGGACGTGGAGCTCGAGGAACTGGCGCAGCTGGTGCTGCCTGAGCTCCGTCGCCGTGCGGTCCTGAAGCCTGTTGCCCAGGGCGGCACGTTCCGGGAACTGCTGGGTCTTGAACGGCCGCTGAGCCGGTACGCGAGCGTGGGCGCGGCGGGCGCCGCCGTCGTTGGCTTGGAAAACTGAGGAGAGACTATGACACAGCACAACCGTGCTAAATTCCAGCCGAGCGGGAAGATCCAGTTCGGGATCTTCTTCCAGGGCGTCAACTCCGGCACCATCTGGAAAGCGCCTGAATCCGGTTCGCAGACCGACTTTGAGTCGTTCCGACGGATCGCCCAGACCGCCGAGCGCGGGCTGTTCGCAGCCTTCTTCCTGGGCGAGGGCCTGCGCTTGCGGGAACATCTCGGACGACCGCACGCCCTGGACGTCGCGGGCAGGCCGGACGCGCAGACCATGCTGGCGGCGCTCGCGTCGGTGACGTCCAATATCGGGCTCGTGGCCACGCAGAATACGACGTACAACGATCCCGCCGACCTCGCTCACAGGCTCGCCTCCCTCGACTTGCTCTCCGGCGGGCGCGCCGCCTGGAACGTCGTCACCACGGACAACGCGTGGACCGGGCCAACTTCCGCCGGGGCGGCTACCTGGACCACGCCGATCGCTATATCCACGCCGAAGCATTCGTGGAGACCGCCAAGAAGATCTGGGATTCGTGGGAGGACGGAGCGGTCTCCTCGTCCGTCTCCGCGGATTCCTGGGCGGTTCCCGGCCATGCGCGGCGCGTGCACCACTCCGGGCAGCACTATTCCGTGGACGTCACCCCCCGGCTGCCGCGCAGCGCCCAGTACAGGCCGGTGCTGTTCCAAGCCGGGGATTCCCCGGAAGGACGCGACTTCGCCGCCCGCCAAGCGGATGTGATCTTCTCGGCGCACCCGAAGTTCGACGACGCCGCGGAGTTCCGCGCCGATATCGTCTCGCGCTCCCTGGCTGCCGGACGGGGTGCCAACGACGTCCAGATCATGCCGGCGAGCGAATTCATCCTCGCTGCGACTGACGAGGAAGCCCGCGAGAAGAAGGAATGGGTCCGCGGCCTGCAGATCGGGCCGCAGCAGGCAGTTGCGTATCTCGAACAGTTCTGGGCCGGGAGTTGTCCGCCTACGATCCCGATGGTCCGCTTCCGGAGATCGATCCGGTGGTGGAGGAGACCTCCGAGACCCGGGGGAGCGGCTTCCACGGGGCCAAAGCCCGGCAGCTCGCCGAGCAATGGCGCGCCGAAGCTGCCGAGAAGGGGCTGTCGATCCGGCAGTTCGTGAGCTCCAGGACGTCCAGGGTTGACGCGACGTTCACCGGATCCTATACAGCCGTGGCCGATACCTTGGCCGAGTACGCCCGGGTGGGTGCCGTCGACGGCTTCAACATCTCGCCATGGCTTATCCCCACCGGCCTGGACGACATCGTGAACCACTTGGTGCCCGAGCTGCAGGAACGTGGCGTGTACCCCACGGAGTACGCAGGCCCGACCCTACGCGAGAACCTGGGCCTCGCGTCGCCGGTGCGCTCGGGGGCGTTGGAGTCGGTACCCGCCGGGCGCGCGCGGTGAGCTTCCGTGCGCGAGTCGCGGCCGCCGTCGTCGGCTTGCAGACCGACGACGGCGGTTCGCGCGACCCGGACGCGGAGCTGGTGCGGCTCCAACTGACCGTGTGGGAACAACAGCTCTGATTTGCTGCGGGCCCTAGGTGAGTGGCTCCGTGCGCTCGCGCAGGCCCCTTCGCCGTCGAGCTCGGCCACTATGTCGATGTTGAGGCGCCGGAGAAAACCGACATCGTGGCTCACGATGAGCAGTGCGCCGCGGTAGGCGTCCAAGGCTTCGGCGAGGTGCTCGACGCTGGCAATGTCGAGGTTGTTTGTCGGTTCGTCGAGGATCAGCAGCTGGGCGGGCGGCTCCGCCAGGAGCACCTTCGCGAGGCTGACCCGGAACCGTTCTCCTCCCGACAGGCTGGAGACCGGGCGATCAACGGTGGATCCCCGGAGGAGGAGGCGTGCGAGCTGATTGCGGATGTCTCCGGGAGCCGACGCCGGAGCCGCTTCCCGCACGTTGTCCAGCGCTGAGCGGGCATCGTCCAGGCCGTCGAGCCGTTGCGGGAGGTATCCCACCCGGCCGGTCAGCAGCTTTCCGGTGATCCGGCCCGAGGATTCTGCAGGGCGCCTCTCGACGAGGTGTCTGAGGAGCGTCGATTTGCCGGAGCCGTTGGGTCCCACCAGGGCCACGCGTTCGGGGCCCTGGATGACAATCGTCCGGGAACCGTCGCTCAGCTCGGCGATCCGGCGGCTCCGTGGCACGTCGGGATCTGGAAGGGTGAGGTGGATGTGCTCAACTTCCCTGACCCTCGCGGCGGCGGCGTCGACGGCGGCCTGGGCTGACAGCACCTTGTCGTCGAGGGTTGAGCGCATCGAGCCGGCAGATGCCTGCGCCTTGCTCGCACGGTTGCCGGCCAGGATCTTCGGGATCCCGCCGCTGGCTTGGGTCTTCTTCGCTGTGCGCTCGCGGCGGGCAAGCTTCGTTTCGGCTTCGACGCGTTGTTTCTTTTCGACCTTCAGCGCTTGCTGGGCGCTTCGTGCTGCCTGGATGGCAGAGGCCTGTTCCTGCTCGCGATGTTCGGTGAAAAGGCTGTAAGCCCCGCCAAAGACGTCAAGCTTGCCGGCATGAAGCTCAGCAGTGGAGTCCATGTGCTCAAGCAACTCGAGGTCGTGGCTGACCACCACGAGCGTGCCCGGCCAACTGTCGACGAAGGCGGCAAGTTTGGCCCGGGTGCGCCGATCAAGGTTGTTGGTTGGCTCGTCGAGGAGCGTGACCGGGGTGCGGCGGATGCGCAGTCCAGTCAGCGCGATGAGCATCGCTTCGCCGCCTGAGAGGTCCCCGACCTTTCGCTGGAGATCGCCCGCGGAGAAGCCTATTTCGTGCAACGCCTCGTCCGCCCGGGCCTCAATGTCCCAGTCGTCGCCGACTGCCTCGAAATGGCGCTCGTCAACGTCGCCGCCCTCAATGGCGTGGAGCGCGGTGAGTTTGCCGTCGATGCCGAGGAGCCGGGCGACGGTCGTGTGCTGCCCGAGGGTGAGGGTCTGCGGGAGGTAGCCGACGTCGCCGACTGTTTCGATGCGGCCCAGGGTCGGCGTCAGTGTGCCGGCGATCAAACGGAGCAGGGTCGATTTTCCTGCACCATTGCGGCCGACGAGTCCAGTCCGGCCGGTGGTCATGGTGCCATTGAGCCGCTGAAGAGCGGGAGTGCCGTCGGGCCACTCGAATGAAAGATCGTGCAAGGAGATGGCTGATTGTGCTGACATGAGACACAGTCCTTTGGTTCTTGCCCATCTGGGGGCATAGTCATGGGTCAACGTGCTCTCTCCGGGGCGCGAAAACGCGCGCTACTTCGGAGGGCACTGCACCTGACGTACGGAATCTTTCAGCGAAGCTGGACCGCAGGGAATAGCGCCTGCGGACAACTGAAAGCGAGATTTCTCGCCGGGTGCGCATGAGCGCAAACAACCGGGCGGCCACCGAACGTCAGGTGGCTAGGCTCTGTCGACCTCAATCTCCATAGCCAAAACCATATCCACAATTTTCTTGAGCGGCCAATTGGGGATGAACGCCGGCATTGATCACGGTGGTTCACATCGAGGCCGTAAACGGTGAGCACCGCGGGCGGCGTTCACCGGGACGCCTTCGCTGGCCGAGAAGCCTTAGTGCGTCCTCGAATTTTCAGGGCTGCCGGGAGCCCTGAAGTGTAGCGTTTAGGGCGCCTTCACCGGGCACTTTTGCGGGCGGGTCATACGGGAATCAGAGAGTACCCACATTAAGGCTTTCCTGAAGGGAAGGCATGAAGGTGTTGAGCTGGCCGGTGGGGGACCCTCTTACGGGCGGCCTGACAGGGTCCTTCAACCCCGCTGGCGCCCCACCCCGAACAGCCTTATCAAAAGACCCTCCTGGTGATTAGACTCCCGGCATCACAGGAAGCAGGTTACCCATGCGTGAACCGGACTTGGCACCAACGCCGAGGAGCCGGCTGGAACGGGCATTCGATGCCTTCGGTTCCTTGCCGCTGGTCGTCTTTGCCGGCATCCTCTTTATCCCTTTGCGGGCCGTCTTGGGCTGGTGGCCTACGTTGGTCATCGTGATCACGGCTGGCATCGTCCTCATAACAGCCATCCAGCTCATTGTCATTGCTCCCCTACGAAAGAAGCGGGCGGCCCAGGACGCGGAACGAGGCCTTTTCGAATGTGCCCACAGAGAACCCGGATCGGGACTTCGGAGTAGATGGGCCCGAGGTTATGCAAGAGCAGAGCCAAATCGACTAATCTTCCAGCTGGGTGCAAGCGAGAGCGGGCCTCTTGCCGGGCCAGTGGAAATCTACCCTGCGCCCACGGCCATTGGAGAGCCTGTAAAAGCCCCCTGGACTGTTCTTCCCGGAGGTCTCGTGGCGACCCTCACTTCAGAAAACACAACACTCCAGCTGGCCGCCAGCCGTGCAAGCCTGGCGCTCCTCAATAGACGGTATCTCACCAATCCAGCACCGGATTCCTGAGCAGTTGGCACAGGACCGTGAAGTAACGTCCGGTGAGGGATCCCCGAAAGGGCATCCGCGAAGCGACAGAATCTACAAACAGAAATCTCCCTGGTCTCTTGTTCCGCTCCCTTCAAGTTCCAGACAACGATGTGGGAGATTTGTTTCATGGATCAAAGTGGGCGTGAAACGCCCGAGGTAGCGGAGCAGGCTGGCTCGCCGGTCTCGGTGCGCGGGTTCATCTCTTGGAGGAACGAGCGGTGACAAGATACATCGAGCGTCTCCGGAAGCTTCGGATGCCGCTGCGCGTCGGAGCCCTGGCATCCCTTGCAGTGTTCCTGATCGCATTCGCAACCCTGGCCACATCCCACGGCCAAAGGCCTGCCGTCGCATTTTCAATAGGAATACTTGGGCTTGATGGGCTCGTTGGAGGCATGGTCCTGGCCACAAACTATCGTGGTTACGCTGCTGCATATGCGGAGCTCTGGTCGGTAGATGAGGCCAGACGTTGGCTGCGTGCTTACATTCGGGTGTACGGCGTGGTCTCTGTGATAGGCGGAATTGTTTTTGTCGCCGTTTCCGTGCTCCTTGAATTAGCCCGCACATCGTGAAGCCGTGCCCGTCTGCGACTACATCAGCCAATTGATGGTCCGACCTCGATCTGGTTTCCAACTGGCGGTCGTTCCTGGACTTGCCTGATAGAAACCTGCGCCACCTTCAGGAGAGGCACGGTCAGGGATCCCCCACCGCGCACATGGATACAACCATTGGAGACGTCAGGAGAGGACCGGCTTACGGGCGTTGCAGGCCGACTGTTAGGACACCGCGTTGGCGGCGGGGCGGAGCGAAGTGTCAGGACTCGATAGCGGTAGCTATAGAGCGTAGGCCTGTCCGCAAAGTAGGCAATAGAACGGAACCTGTGCTTCGGACGGGACCTTGACGGGCTCCCAAGGGTGGCATGGTGGGGCGATCATCAGCATGTCATCGGGCTCGACTAAAGGGTCCGGCCGCGGCTGCTTCGCCGAGGAATTTGCTTCGAACCTCAGGAAATCGCTTCGGACAGACTTGAACGCGTCAGCGAGGATATCGCCTGCCGAAACCGCAAGAACAGCCTGCTTGTACTCGATCTGGGCCTGCGTCCACCAGGCATCCAGTGGCGCGGACCGGCCACATCTCGGGCACCAATGGACCTGTGGATAGACAAACCCGGCCGGTGCATCGGCGGTTGGCCCATGATGCCACTTGAACTCGCCCTGGCAGTTGGGACACTCGCGCCTGAAGAAGCCATCCGAGTCAAGCGGGAACTCCACGGGAATCTCCACGGCTACTATCTCGCCGCGTCGAAGTAGACGTCTTGCTCAAAGGGCTCACCGTCATCGAGGCGACCGGTGGCGCGAAGCTCGAATTGGTTGGGGGCGCCCCCGCCGAACGTCCTGTTGGTCGTCCATCCCCGTACCGTAAAGGACTTCCCAACAGGCAGTTTGGCAACAACCTCATTGTCGTGAAGTTGGATCTGATTGCCTAGATCTTCCGGAACCTGGAGCTGGACGTCGTAGATCGGCACGCCACCGATGTTGGTGACCTTCACCTGGTCAAACGAAGACCCGCTGCCGGCGTACCAATGCCCGTCTACGTGGGCGCCGTTCCTGTCCCGGGAAGGCAGCCGTTTCCCAACGGGGAGACCGTTCCCTAGTTTCGGCGGAGGCGTAAAATCGCCGGCGGTAATCCAGTCGGCCCGGAAATGTCGACCGGGCACCCGGCCGTCCGCAATCTATCTGCGAGGGACTTGCGCCGCTGGGGCGTGTTGTCCATCCGAACCGCGTGGCGTCCTCCCACATCGCTGAATGACCTTAGGTCGCCCATTTCAACGAGAACAGTCCGGTCCGCGTCCCGTCCCATTGCCATGCCTGCCTCGAACAGGACGTTCGGGCGGGCTTGTCCGCGCGGCTCCAGCTCGGGATCGTCCTCAGCGGCGTACTCGTTTCGAATGTAGGCGACGTCGTCCGGCGTAAGCAGGACAACAACTGCCTGGGCGTCATCAAATGCGACATCCAGCACCTCGCCGATATAGGGCGAAGCCTTTCCGGTCAGGGCAATCGCCTGGTCCCACTCGATCGGTTTCAGGCCGATGGAGCGAAGGAAAGTAAACATCGCATCCCGCGCTACTGCATTCCTACCATGAACAACAAAGACCCGCTCGGAAGTCTCACCCGACAAAGTAACAACCATGGACCAGTTCCCTTGCTAGTACGCAACCCCATTGGCGTCGTAACAAGTGAGAGTGTAACGGCCTGGGCTGACGGATCCGGCATGCTTTTTTCTACCAGCGCAACCGCCGCGGCTGAATATCGATCGAAAGCGAATCGGAATTTCAAGACATGTCCGGTAAAGGATCCCTTAACTGGACGGTGCCGATGTACCAAGCACGGTTATCCAAGGATTTGGTCAAGGATCTTGCACGGTCCCGTATCCCGGTTTAGCGTCAGGGCAACACAACCGGGGTGCAAGATCGGGGCCTTTGGAGAATTTGCCAAGGCCTGGGCCGCTGAAAAGAGCTAGGCGCGATGTGCCCCAGTGGTTTCTAGGGACGGGAGCCCCGATGGCTGTTGAAAAGCTTGAGCCGGCGCCTCGCACCTGGATGGAGAAGACCTACGACTTGGCTGGGATCTTCGTCAGTCTGGTGATTGTTGTCATAGTGACAGTCCCATGGCAGGCATTGCGCACGTCTTCCCTGTATCTATCGGCTCTAGCCCCGGCCACATTCGTGGTCTATCTTCTAATGGGTTTGCTGGTCAGCCCGCTGAAGAAACGGAGAGCCGCCCAAAACGTTGAGAAGGGCATCGTTGAATGCAGCCTTCGGCCAGGCCCCAGGTCGCTGCCCTCCGGCTATACCCCACCGGGTCCTGCTGATAAGCGTGGTTGGATTACTGGATGCGCAACGGTGCGGGGCGGCACTCTTATCTTTCAACCTGTGGCAGCCTTCACCGGTTCGCCAGTAGGCGAGACCCTGATTCTCCCGAATATCGAGCCCTTAACGGGAGGACTGAGGACACCAGCCACGGGACGCTGGTATCTGGGTCAAGGCCGTCGGGACCACACCGTGGTGTACATCAAGACCGACACGGGCGTGCTTGAAGTCGCAGGTTCTGCAACAGCACTGAAGGCAGTCGGGATCTATCCAACTGAAGAAACGCAGCGAACCTGACTAGAGGCGCGGCTTGGAAACCCTGGCCGTAAAACGACAGATGGCCGGCTACGGTGCGGCGTCCGGTAAAGGATCGGCTAACGGGCACCTAGGGTGACATCTATCCGACGCATCACACCCCTCGTCGTGGCATTGAGTTGTTCGTTGCCCTGTGCGGCAAAATAGCAGGATGCCTCTTGCCAATCTGCTTGCCAGCCTCAGGACACTTCCTGAATCGGGATTACGGGACGCGTATCTGCAGTTCCTGAACTTGGCGGTGGACGCCGCGTTGCGTCGAAATGGTGGGCCGGAGCATGTCACCGGGTCCTGCTTCGTGTTTTCGCCTGAATTCGATCGTGTTCTGTTGTGTTTCCATCGCAAGGGGCAGTTCTGGGTGCAGTTCGGCGGTCACGTCGAGTCGAACGACGCGTCGGTGGCGGAAGCTGCCCAGAGGGAGGCCCGCGAGGAGTCCGGAATTGATGACCTGGTTCTGCTTTCTCCAGCAATCGTGGATCTTGACCGACACGATCTGCATGGGGGATTCTCATGTACCGCCCATTGGGATGTGGGGTTCGCCGCGACAGCAAACCCGGATGTGGAAATCGCCGTGAGTGAAGAAAGCGATGACGTCCGCTGGTTCCCGATCAATGAATTACCAGTTCAAGTGCCGGCAGACTTCTGCGCGCGCTTGGAACGCGCGCGGCGTACGGCGATGTCACTGAGTGGGACGCGGATCGGTTAACAGTGCACGACAAGCTCGGTGTTGAGGCGGCCATCCGTGATGTTTCGGCTGCGACGGGACTAATGTTGACCGATGATTGAACCGCGCCAACTCAGTGAGAGCGTCAGCATGCGTGTACTGCGCGTCAGTGATGCGGCGGCGCTTGCGGCCGCATATGTGCGCAACCGTGCCTACCTTTCACCGTGGGAGCCGCTACGGCCCGAGGAGTACTACACCGAGACCTGGCAGTCCGCCGACATTGCGAACCGCCTCGTTGCGCACGAAACCGGGGAAGCGCATCCGCTCGGCCTGTTCGACGGCGATCGACTCATCGGTCGATTCAACGTGGCAGGAATCGTCCGTGGGCCCTTCCAGAGCGCGGGGCTCGGTTACTGGGTGGACAGCGAGTACGCAGGCCGCGGGCTGGCGTCCGCTACGGTCCAGGCGATAGTCGAAATGGCGCGCGACGAACTCGGACTGCACCGCATCGAGGCGAGCACTCTTCTCCACAACTCTGCCTCGCAGCGGGTGCTGCTAAAGGCCGGATTCCAGAAGATTGGTATGGCACCGCGATACCTGCAGATCGCCGGAAAATGGCAAGACCACAACCTCTACCAAGTGGTCCTTCACGACTGAAGGTCAGCCTGCGACCATGAACACGTCCACCGGATCCTCGGTCTCCAAGACAAAGCCGTGGCGTTCGTAGAGGCGTCGGGCCGGGCTGCCCTGGAGCACGTTGAGACGGAATGGCCGGTGGTCCTTGGACTCGCCCATGATCCGCCGGAGCACGCCGGCACCAAGCCCTTGCCCCTGGAACTCCTGAGCGACGTAGAAGTGTTCGATCCACAGAGCGTCGGATTCCGGGCGGACGGCGATAACACCGGCAGCTTGGCCTTCCACGGCAATGACAAACGTGTGTTCCGGCTGGAACGCCTTCAAGAAACGCTCCCTGACGCGGACCGGATCCCAACGCCCTAGCCGCTCCAAATCGGGTCGCATGACGACGGCGCGCAGTTCCGCGATCCACGCGGCATCGGCGGGCAGGGCGGGGCGGAGCGAGAATTCGGCAGGCACCTGACAATCTAAGCCCAACTGATGCACTAACCCGTAAGCACCCGCAACGGATCGCCCCGCAACCACGCCCGGACGTCCTCGAAGGCCTCCCCGTAGAAGCGGGCGTAGCTTTGCGACGTGACGTAACCCAGGTGCGGCGTCAGGACTGTTCGCGGGGCCGTGAGCAGCGGGTGGTCCGCCGGCAGGGGCTCGACGTCGTACACGTCCAGGGCCGCTCCGCCGAGCCACCCCTCGTTCAGTCCGCGGAGGAGCGCGGCCTCGTCTACGATCGGCCCACGGGCTGTATTCACCAGGACACCGTTGGGCCCGAGGAGCCGCAGTTCGTCCTCCCCGACGAGCCCCCGGACCGCTCCGACAACCGCACGTGGACGCTAACGACGTCGGACTCCCGGAAGAGTGCTTCCTTGCCCACCTTGCGCGCACCCGCCGCAGCCGCGGTTTCCTCCGTGAGATTGGGACTCCAAGCAATGACCTCCATGCCAAACGCCTTGCCGTAGCCGGCGATTTTGCTCCCGATCTTACCGAGTCCAAGTACTCCTAAGGTCTTCCCGGACAGTTCGAAACCCACGGTGCTCTGCCAATTTCCGGCGCGCAGCCGGCGGTCCTCGAACGGCACTCTCCGTGCGAAAGCCAGGAGCAGGGCCCACGTGAGCTCGGGCGCCGCGGCCGGCGAGCCGCCCGTCCCGCAGACCGTGATGCCCTGCTCCGCGGCCGCGAGTAGATCGATGGCCGCGTTGGCCATCCCGGTGGTGACCAGGAGCTTCAGCTTCGGCAGTTGCCGGAAGAGCCCGGCGTCGAAAGTGGTCCGTTCACGCATTGCCATGATGATGTCGAAGTCGCGGAGCGAGTCCGCGACGTCCGCCAGAGGCTCGCCGAAAACGGTGACTTCGACGCCGTCTTCGGCGAGCTCGGCCCACGGCGCGTAGTCGAAGGCCACGGCTTGGTAGTCGTCGAGGATGGCAAGGCGCTGGCCCATGGAACTCCCTTTCGCTTGTCCGGTCCGCAGCGGTTCCGGATACGTGGAAAGCTACACCCCGGAGCCGGCGCTAGCTCTTCGGAAGGCCCGGCGGGTTCAGTTCCGACTTCGCGATACCCTCCGAAGACAACCCCCAGCGGTCCAAGATCTTTCCATACGTGCCGTTTTGGATCAGTTTGTTGAGGGCTGCCTGGGCTGCAACGGCAAGACCGTTGCCCTTCTTGGTGGTGAAGGCAATGTCCGCCTTAAGAGGCCAGCCGCCGTTGACTGTTCCCACCTGCTTGGTCTTGCCGTCCTTTGCGGCCTTGTACGCCGCTCCAGCGTTCGGCCGAACGTCAGGTCCGCGCGGCCGGATTGCACGGCGAGCGAGGAAGCCGAGTCGTCGTCGTAGTACTGGAATTCAACCGGCTTCAAGCCGTTCTTCTTGTTCTCGGCGTCCCAGCGCAACAGGATTGCTTCCTGGTTGGTGCCCGAGCCCACAATGATCCGCTTGCCCGCCACGTCCTTGGCTTCCTTGATCTCACCGATCGGGGAGTCGCTCTTGGCATAAAAGCCCAGGAGGTCCGTGCGATAGGTGGCGAAGTCGAACTTCTCCTTACGCGCCTCCGTGACGGTGACGTTGGAGAGGACGGCCTCGTACTTGCCCGATTCAATACCCAAGGGCCAATCGGCCCAAGCCACGGGAAGGACCTCAACCTTTAGGCCCAAGGTTTCTCCGACTGCGTAGGCGAGGTCGACTTCGTTGCCGATGAGGGTCTTGTTGTCCGTCGCGAAGAGGCTCAACGGAGCGGTGCCGCCTGTGGTCACCACGGTGAGTTTGCCGTCAGCCTTGATGGCCTCCGGGACGAGCGCCGCAGCGGCGTCGTCCTTGGTGATAGGGAAGCGGTTCTGCTCCGGCGACAGGTTGAAAGTCTTGCCCGCGGAAGCGGACGACGACGGCGCTGACGCCGCTGAGGCGCCCGGGTCAGAGCAAGCGGCGAGGCCGAGAGTCGTGGTCACGGCGAGTGCCAGTACGGCGCCTGTTTTGAGTCGTGAAATAGCCATGGAATCCCCTTCGAAAGTGATGGATGGTGTGCGTTGCTGCAACTATCCGGCAGCGACAAGAGCCGGTCAAAGCGCTCTGAAACGCGGGGATACAAGGGTTAACTGGGGTTCATTCGAGGTCCCGAAGGGTCACAAAACAACCGCGGTGTCGGCGTGGCTTTCGGACATGCGGCCGTGACCTTCGCCGGGATCTCGGCGGAAGGCGAACGGCTCCGGGCGATGACCCGCCGCTTCACCCTTTGCCTCGAGAAGAAGGACGACGCCTGGAAGATCTCCCACGAGCACTCGTCGTTGCCCATCGACATGGAGACCGGCAAAGGCATCTTCACGAGCTGAGACGGAACCCACGCAAGCTGGAGAAATAACCCGGGCACCGCCGTCGTTGTCGCAAGAGTGGCCGGGAAACCGGCCCCTGAACGAAACCACCTTCGAAAGGCCGGCACCAACGTGACAGTTCCCCTCTCCATCCTCGACCTGGCAATCATTGGCAAAGGCCAGACGGCGGCGGAGAGTTTCGCCGGGAGCGTCGCCATGGCGCAACTGGCCGAACGGCTCGGCTACCGACGGATTTGGTACGCGGAGCACCACAACATGGGCTCGATCGCTTCCTCGGCTACGAGCGTGCTGATTGCCCATATCGCGGCCAACACCAGCACTATCCGGCTCGGTGCAGGCGGCGTCATGCTGCCCAACCACTCGCCGCTCACCATCGCAGAGCAGTTCGGCACCCTTGAGACGCTGCACCCGGGCCGCATCGACCTCGGCCTCGGACGGGCACCCGGCAGCGACCAGAACACCATGCGTGCACTCCGCCGCGATCCCATGGCCGCGGACACCTTCCCTCAGGATGTGCTGGAGCTGCAGGGCTACCTCACGGGACCCACCCGGATCCAAGGGGTCGAAGCGACACCGGGCAAGGGCACCAACGTGCCGCTCTACATCCTCGGGTCCTCGCTGTTCGGCGCGCATTTGGCGGCGCAGCTCGGCCTGCCCTACGCCTTCGCCTCGCACTTCGCACCCAATGCGCTGCAGGACGCCGTCGTCGTCTACCGCCGCGAGTTCAAGCCGTCCGAGCAGCTGCAGGAGCCATACGTGATCGCGGGCGTCAACGTCGTGGCCGCGGATTCGGCGGCTGAAGCCCAACGGCTCTTCCTTGAGGTCAAGCGGGACCGCGTCTCCCGTTTCCTGGGCGGTGGACGCGAGTTCACCGACGCCGAAGCGGACCTCATCCTCGATTCGCCCCAAGGCCAGCACATCGCGCAAATGGTGAAGTACTCGGCAGTGGGTACGCCGGAAGTCGTGCGGGATTACCTTGACGAGTTTGCCCGCCACGCCGACGCCGACGAACTGATCGTCGCCCACCAAAGCACGGGCACGGAGCAGCGCCTGCGTTCGGTGGAGCTGGTGGCGGAGGCCGTGGGGCTGACGCGGGTGTAGGGCGCCGCCTAAACGTAACTAGGCAAACTCGTTACACCCCGGCAATACGCGGGTCATGGAGGCGAAACCCGCCGGGCGGAAACTGGACGAATCCACCCCGGAAGGATCGTCCCCATGGCTACTCCGCTCAATTTGTCCGTGGCCGATTCGGCACTGCTGACAAAATCGCTTCCGCTGGGTCTCCTGCGGACGGCAGTCCAATCCGAGGCCGCGCACGATGGAATCACTCCGGAGCTGCTCGCGGAACTGAGGATGCTGGCCCGCACTCCGGGACTCCTGGTGGCCTGCAACTACGGTGGAACACTCTGCGCCGCGGAAGGCGTATCCACTGAGACACTCCCGTTGGGGAGTGCCGCCGTCGCTCTCCGGGCACTGGCAGCGCTGCCGAACACGCACACTGCCGTCATCTCCGGCAGGTCGCTGCGGGACCTTGCCGCAGTGTCGCGGCTGCCGGCGGAAGTCCACTTGGTGGGCTCGCACGGCGCCGAGTTCGACATGACCTACGCGTACAGCATCTCGATGGCCACGGAAGCCGTCCTTCAACAGGCAGCCACGGCCCTCAACGAATCCATTGGCTTCGAAAAGGGCATCAGCATCGAGCGCAAGCCCGTGGCGGTAGCCATCCACACCCGGCCGGCCACGCCTGCCGTGGTCGCCAGGGTGACCCGGGAGGCGCACCAGATCGCCCGTGAAGTGGGACTGTTTTTCATTGTGGACGGATCCGTTCTGGACCTGTCCATCGTGGAACCCTCCAAAGACGCCGCGCTGGAGCATCTGCGTACACAGTTGGGGGCCAGCGCGGCCCTGTTTGCCGGCGACGCGGACAGCGATGAGCTCGCGATCGCCACCTTGCGGGGCCCGGATCTTGGCCTGCACGTAGGGGATGGAGAAACCAAGGCGCGCCACCGCTTGCCGGACCCGCAATCCTTCGCCAAAGTGCTCGCCATCCTGTTCGAACTGCGCCGAGCGTGGCTGTTCGGCGAGGACGCAGTGGGGCTGGAGCGGCATTCGATGATCGGTAACGGGACCTCGACGGCGCTGCTCACCCCGGAGGCCAAGATCTGCTGGATGAGCCATCCCCTCCCGGATTCAGGGTCCTTGTTCGCGCACATCCTGGGTGGAGACCCGGCCGGCCACTTCAGTGTGGAACCGGTCAAGGCGTCGAAGGTGCTGGGCCAGCGCTACGTGGACAACACCATGATCGTGGAGACGCGCTGGGCGGACGTCACGGTCACCGACTACCTTGAGCCGGCACCGGACGGCATCACCAGCCTGGTCCGTGTCCTCTCCGGAACCGGCAGCGCGCGGATTGTTTTCGCCCCGCGGCCGGACTACGCCAACGCTCCGTTCAACATGGAGATCCGCGGCGAAGAACTGCACGTCGTGGGCACCTCGGATCCCATCATCCTGTTCGCCCCCGGAGTGTCCTTCACAGTCACGAGCGACGGCAAGCACGGAACCGCCACCGCTGAAGTCAGCCTCGCGTACGGTCCTATCGTCATGAACCTGAGGTGCGGAGACACTGAGCCGACGACGCCGGACCCCGCCGGAGAGCTTGCCCGGCGGGCCGCCGTCGCGCACCAATCCCGGCAGTGGGTCCGTGGGCTGGAACTGCCCGACATGAAACCTTCGTTGGTGCGGCGCTCGGCACTGGTCCTCAAGGCGCTGGTGCACGAGCCGACCGGGCCGTCCTCGCGGCTCCAACCACGTCGCTGCCGGAAGGGATCGGCGGCACCCGCAACTGGGACTACCGCTACTGCTGGCTCCGCGACGGCTCCATGACGGTCAATGCGCTCGTGGACCTGGGTTCCACCGAGGAGGCAGACGGGTTCCTCCGCTGGCTGGGCCGCATCCTGGAGAACGCGCCCGGGCCGGAATGGCTGCACCCCTGTACTCCGTGACCGGCTCCCCGTTGTCCACCGAGGCAATTATCGAGAGCCTGCCCGGTTACGCCGGCTCACGGCCCGTGCGGATCGGGAACGCCGCCGACCACCAAGTGCAGCTGGACGTCTTCGGCCCGATCGCCGAACTCATCCAGACCCTCAGCAGGCGCCGCGGCACGCTGCCGGACGAGCACTGGCAGCTCATGGAACAGATGGCGTCCGCCGTGCTGGCCCGCTGGCACGAACCTGACCATGGCATCTGGGAAGCCCGGCGCGCGCCGCGGCACCACATTTACACCAAGGTGATGTGCTGGGTGACGCTGGACCGGGCCATGCACACGGCGGTCCGGTTCCGACGCCCCATCGGGGCCGAGTGGGAGGAAACGGCAAACATCATCCGCTCGGAGGTCCTCCGGGAGGGCTGGGATGATTCCGCGAGCTCCTACACCGTGGCCTACGACAGCCCCGACCTGGACGCGGCCGTTCTGCACATCGGACTTTCAGGCCTGCTGGACGTCCGCGACCAGCGCTTCCTGGACACCGTCACCGCCGTCGAGCGGGAACTGCGGGTGGGTCCCACCGTGTTCCGGTACAGGTACGACGACGGCCTGCCGGGTTTGGAGGGCGGGTTCCACATCTGCACCACCTGGCTGATTGAGGCGTACCTCGCCGTGGGCCGACTGGACGACGCGCTGGAGTTGTTCAACCAGCTCGTGGCGCTCTTCGGTCCGACCGGGCTGCTTCCGGAGGAGTTCGACCCCGGCACGGAAACCCACTTGGGAAACCACCCGCAGGCGTATTCGCATTTGGGTTTCATCCGCTGCGCGCAGCTCCTGGACAGGTACCTGGACTCGGTGGACGAGGAGTAGGCGCCCGCCCAACTGACTCGCACTTAATGTCGTTTTGGGGCGTCTAAACGACACCTACTGCGAGCTAGTTGGGTGGGCGGGCTTAGGTAAGCAGCAGGGCCACGGCGATCATCGCCGGGACGGCCACCACCGTGGTGATCAGGACCGTATCCTTGGCCACGGTGATTCCCGTGTTGTAGCGGCTCGCCGCCACGAACACGTTCTGCGCGGTGGGCAGGGCCGCCGTGACCACCACGGCGAACAGCGCATGCGCTTCCAGGCCCAGCGCGAAGCGGGCGAACAGGTACGCCATTGTGGGGTGGACAAACAGCTTGAAGCCGCTGGCCAGCAGGGCATCCGTCCGGCGGCCCGTGTCCTTCTGCAGGGGCCGCGAACCATTCAAGCTCATCCCGAACGCCATCAGCATCGCGGGAATTGCGGCACCGCCGATCAAATGGATCGGCTCCATGATGAGCGAAGGCACCTGCCAGCCCGTCCCGGCGACCACCAAACCGAGGGCGGATCCTACGATCATCGGGTTCCGGACGATCATCAGGACGAAGCGCAGGGGAGTGGTGCGGTGGCTGCTGGTGCTGGCATCGAGCGCCATCAGGTACATGGGCGTGAAGAACGCGAGCTGGAAGATCAGCAGGGGCGCCACATAGCTGGCGTCGCCGAGGACGAACACCGCGATAGGGATGCCGAGGTTCGCCGAGTTGGCTAGCGAAGCGCTCATGGAGGACATAAGCGATTCGGGCAGGGAACGCTTGAGCCAGAACTTCACGACGATGAAGAAAAGGCTGCCTGTGGCGACGGCGCCCACCGCCGTGACCAGGAGTGGAGCGGCGAAGACATCGTGAAGACGGGCCTTGCCCAGGGTTTCAAAGAGAAGCGCAGGGCTCGCGACGAAGAAAGTCAGGCCGCTGAGGACCGAACGCGCATTGTCCCCCAGGATCCCGCGCTTGCCGACGAACATGCCCACCAGGATGATGGCCCACACCACGAAGAACCCGGAAAGGACGCCCAGCACTACGACATCCGGCGGGGACGGGCGCGGGGCGGCGTGGGTTCACAGTCCCAGCCTAAATCAGCTTTATTCGCCCGTAAGGCACGACGGCGGCATGTTCCGCCATGTGGACCACGTAAGGAGGTGCCCCGCGACTACGGGAAGCCTAGTTCAGCTGGGCGTTGTTGAGGGCGTGCGGCGGGCGCATGATGCCCGGAGTGATGCCTTCGGCGGGATCGCTGCCGAGTTGGACGATCTTGTTGGCCCTGTCCACATGGACAACCTTGGGCTGGTAGGCCTTGGCTTCTTCGGTGGTCATCTCCGCGTAGGTGATGAGGATGACGACGTCGCCCACGTGCACCAAGTGCGCCGCGGCCCGTTGATGCCGATGACGCCGGAGCCGCGTTCACCGGCAATGGTGTAAGTCTCCAGGCGCGCGCCATTCGTCACGTCAACAATGGAGACGAGCTCGCCGGGGAGAATATCCGCAGCATCCAGCAGATCCAGGTCGACCGTCACTGAACCTACATAGTGCAGATCGGCATGGGTCACCGTGGCACGGTGGATCTTGGACTTAAACATTGTGCGGTTCATAACGTGACAAGTTTAGCGTGTGGCCGCCGGATCGCCGGGTGATGCCTGACACACGCTAGGCCTTGGCGGCGGCCTTCCGTGCCTGCCGCCTCTTCAGCGAGCCGTAGCCAGCGATCAGTTTGGGGACAACGAGGTAGACGGCGGTAGGAACCACAACAAGGGTCAGGACGAGGGCGCGTAGCGCGGGGTGCCATGACTCCGTGAGCGGAGCGAGGATCGTCATGCCGATCGCCACGAGGGGAAAAATGGCGACCCAGGTGATCACGGCACGCATATGCACCGACGGTGTGTGCATGGAAGGCAGATGCGCAGAGTGCGCGTGCGCGGCCGGCTCGGCAAACGCCGCAACCGCGGCGCTGTCCGCGGATGCGGCAACGGGGATTTGGGTGTTCATGACATTCTCCAACTAATTGGTTGCTTTCGACGTGAGTTCAGACTAGACCCCACCCTCGAAAACTGCAACTACTTGGTTGGAATCTGTTAAGGTGGACACATGGCATGGGATACCGAGCGGACCAAGCGACTCCTCCTTGAGGCGGCGACTGCCGAGTTTTGCCAATTCGGACTCGCCGGCGCCAGGGTGGACCGCATCGCTGCTGCGGCCGGAGTCAACAAGGAACGCATCTATCAGTACTTCGGTAAGAAAGATCTTCTCTTCGACGCCGTGATCGCGTCCCAGCTCAGCAAAGTGGTGGACGAAGTCCGCATCGAGGGCGCCGGTCCCGAAGCCTTGGCCGATTACGCCGGACGCCTGTTCGACCATCACCACCAGGACGCCACCCTTCCGAGGCTGCTGTTTTGGGAGGGCCTGGAGCGGGGCGAATATGTGGTGAACCGTCCGGACCGGGCCGCGAACTGCAGGAACAAGGTTGACGGTGTCATCCGGGCCATGCCGGGACGTCCAAGGAAGACGCGGCCGATCTGATGCTCACCATCATTGCGTTGTGTGACGCGTGGCCGGTACTGCCCGAGCTGGATGGCCTCATGGCCGGCAGCAAGGGGCCAATCAGGGCGGAGCGGCGCCGGAAGGCGATCGTCCGGACCGTCCTTCTCGCCGCGCAGGCGCTCGCCCCGGAGCGCAGCGCGGTTTAGCCACGCGCGGTTTGGTGGCGCTTGCTACGCCTGCTTATTGAGTGTTCTGCCGATGATCGCCTGCGTCAGCGCATCCACCACCTCGGCGTTCGCCAAGGGTTGCGGATCAAGGTGAAGTCGACATCGCCCACGGGCGGGAGGTCGAAGCGCTTGGTGATCACCGTGAGGTCCTCGGGAACCAGCGACGACGGCATCACGGCGACGCCGATGCCCGCGCGCACCGCTGCCAGGACACCGGCGATCTGCTTGGTCGAGCAGGTGACCCGCCACGTCCGGCCCATGGCCTCCAGCGCGTCGATGGCCAGTTTCCGGCTGACGCTCGGAGCCGGATAGCAGATCAGCGGCACGGGGCTGGCCGGGTCCAGTACCGTTTGTTCGACCCCGACCCAGGCAAATTTGTCGTGCCGGACCACCGTGCCGTCCTTCGCCTCGCCCACCCACTTCACGAAGACGAGATCCAACTGGCCCGCATTGACCCGTTTGTAGAGCTGGTCGCTCTGGCTGACCGTGAGTTCAAGGTTGATCTGGGGGTACAGCTGCCGGAACTCGCGCAGGATCCGAGGCAGCCCCGTGATCGCGAGGTCGTCGGCGGTTCCGAACCTCAAACGGCCGCGCATGGCTGAACCGGAAAAGTACCTCGCCGCGGAATCGTGCGCTGAGAGGATGTTGCGGGCAAAGCCTGCCATGGCGTCGCCATTGTCGGTGAGCCGGACATCCCGGGTGTCGCGGGCTACGAGCGCCCGTTTGGCCGCCATCTCCAGCTTTCGCACATGCTGGCTGACCGTGGGTTGGGCCAGGCCGAGGCGCTCGGCTGCCTTCGTGAAACTCAAAGTCTCGGCCACGGCCAGGAAGGACCGCAGCTGCACGGGTTCGAACACGGGACTCCTTGGATAGCTACCTTCACCGCCGCCCACGCCGGTGTATTGCACTTCGCAATGCTAGTTATACGGCCAATTCACTTCCATAATCACCGCGGCCAACCCTAGCGTTAAAGGCATCCCAGCGAAACGCCTATCCAAGGACTACTTTTGGCACCCCCACCGCCCTCAGCGGCAAACGTCAGCCAACCCGCCATCGATTCACTCGCCGCAAGCAGCCGAATTCCGCACGCTGCCGACCCTGACACGGTCACCCAGCCGATCGCCGTCGTCAACGAACGGCTGCCTTGGCGGCACACCTTCATTTCCCTCAAAGTACCCAACTTCCGGATCTTCGCCGTAGGCCACTTCGTAGCTGTCATCGCACTCTGGATGCAGAGAATCGCCCAGGACTGGTTGGTACTACAGCTCTCCGGATCCGTCACCGCCGTCGGAATAACGGTGGCATTGCAGTTCACGCCGTCGCTTTTCCTGGGCCCTGGGGCGGCATGATGGCGGACCGCTTCGCCAAGCGACGCATCCTCATCCTGTGCCAAAGCGTCGCGGCCTCCCTGGCTGCCATCCTTGCCGTGTTGGCGTTGAGCCACCACATCGAGGTGTGGCACGTTTACGTGATCGCTTTTGTCCTGGGCCTCGTGACGGTCCTCGACCAGCCCGCACGGCAGGTCTTCGTCAACGAACTCGTGGGGCCGAAATACCTGCGCAACGCGATTAGCGTCAACTCCACCACATTCCAGTTGGGCGGCCTCATTGGTCCCGCCCTGGCCGGCGTGCTGCTGACCGCGGTCGGAGCGGGCTGGGCCTTCGCGGCGAACGCGGTGGCTTGCTGCTCCACGGTCACCATGCTCTTGATGCTGCGCAAGAATGAACTTTATGTCAGCACGCCCGTGCCAAAACGCAAGGGGATGCTGCAGGAGGGACTGCGATACGCACTCAGCAAGCCCACGATCTACTGGCCGTGGCTCATGGCCGGCTTTGTAGCGGTCTTCGCGATGAGCCTGCCCGTGCTCCTCGCTGCCTTCGCGGACCACATCTACCATGCCGGTGCCGGCGGCTACGGTTTGCTCAACGCCATGGTGGCCCTTGGCGCGCTCGCCGGAGCAATCACGTCGGCCCGCCGCCGCCAGTTGCGCCTGCGCTCGGTGGTGCTGTGCGCCGGGATGTATGGCTTGATGCTGTGCCTGGCCGCGTTGGCGCCATCGATGGTGTGGCTCTCCGCTGCCATGGTCCTCTCCGGATTCTGGTGCCTCATGTTCCTGACCGCCGCCAACCAGCTGGTCCAGGTCAGCGCCAACATGAGCATCCGCGGCCGCGTCATGAGCCTTTACATCATGGTGCTCATTGGTGGCCAAGCCATCGGCGGACCCATGATGGGCTGGCTTGCCGAGCACCTGAACCCGCACGCTGCACTCTTGGTGTCAGGCGGGGTGCCGGCGCTTGCAGCGGCGACAGTCGCCGTCGTGCTGGCCCGGAAGTCTGAGTTGCGGCTCAAAGTGAATGTCCGGGACCGACGCCGGATGGTGCGGATCGTCCCGCAGTCGGCGTAGCGGAGTGTCGCCAAAACGCGGCTGAGCCGGGCACCCACAAGGCGCCCGGCTCAGCCGCATTATGAGGTTACGAGGCGACTACGCCGCGAGGTGCGGGTAGTCGGCTGAGCGCTCTTGGAACTGGAGCACGTCCGGGTTCCGGATGATGCCGTCGCGGATCTCGATGGCTCGCGAGATTGTTTCGCTGGCGTCCCAGGCCTCGGGGCCCGAAATGACAGTCTCGAGGAACGGCAGGAGCGCCTCGCTGATTTCCCAGCTGGACGAGTTCCACAGGTAGGACGGGCTGTGGTCCACGGCGTAGTAGTTGATGTGGTCGCCCACCGTGAACATGGGCTCGGCGAACGTCGTGGTCCGCGCCCAACTGAAGCCCATGCCTTCGTCGCAGGAGACGTCAACAATCAAGCTGCCCGGCTGGAACGCATCCAGGTCCTCGGTCCGCAGGTACGTCAGCGGCGAGTTCGGATCCTGCAGCGTGCAGTTGACCACTATGTCGGCGGCGGCAAGGAACGGAGCCAGCGGCTTGCGTCCGCGATCGGTAATGACCTCGCTCAGGAAAGGGGCGTTCTGGTCGTGGTCGAACTGCACTATGCGCACCGAGTGGATGGGCGAACCGACCGCCGCAACTCCGCGGTTGGTCAGCACCTGGACATCGTGGATGCCGTGCGCGTTCAGGGCTGTGACCGCGCCACGCGCCGTAGCTCCGAAACCAATCACGACGGCGCTCAGCCGCCTCCCGTAGTCACCCGTCGAGCCCGTCAGGGCAAGGGCATGGATGACGGAGCAGTAGCCTGCAAGTTCGTTGTTCTTATGGAACACGTGAAGCCCGAAGCCGCCGTCGCTGGCCCAATGGTTCATCGCCTCGAAGGCGATCAAGGTCAGCTTCTTGTCGATGGCGAGTTGGGTGATGGCCCTGTCCTGGACGCAGTGCGGCCAACCCCAGAGGACTTGCCCGTCGCGGAGGTCGGCCAGGTCTTCCGGCTGCGGTTTGGGCAGGAGGATGACATCCGAATTCGAGATCAGTTCTTCACGGCTTGCCATGCCACCGACCAGCGGCTCAAGTTGGCTGTCCGAAAAGCCGAAGCGCTCTCCGTAGCCGCGCTCCAGCCGGATGTGTTGCCGGAGTTCCGGAGCAATGCGCTCCAAGTGCAGGGATGGACGGGCAGCCGGCGCTCGTCCGGCTTCCGCGATGTCGACAGGATGCCGAGGGTCATGGCGCCTATATGGCCGCTCACTTTTTGTTGCCGGTTGCCGGCTTGGCCACCGTGGTTGCGGAGGACTCTGAAGCCCTCTTATCCGCGCGCTTTTCTTTGATGGATTTGCCGGATTTTTTCGATGCAGCTTGGCGAGGTGATTTGTCAGCCATGATCGCTCCCTAGAGCAGAGCCGAAATGGCTCCTAGCTCCTGACGATACACCCAAGGGCTTGGGCACCTTGTATCAGGGCAGAAATGGAGCGGGCGACGGGAATCGAACCCGCGTATCGAGCTTGGGAAGCTAGCGCTCTACCATTGAGCTACGCCCGCATTGCTCCGCAAACCAGCCGGAGCAGATCCCAGCTTAGCGCAGATGGCGCGCTGATCCGGACACAGACTCACCGGTATCACGGTCTCATCAAATTCCCTGCCGGGCTCGTAAAGATTCGGTTAAGGCTCGACGTGGGTGTGTTGCGCTGCGCCACGCCTGACTATTCTGTAGCAGTTAGCTGCTGTGTCATGGGGAACCCGGCTATGTCCAAGAGCCGTACGCCGAAAGAGGATTCCGTGGCATTTGCAGAGCATGAAGTACTCATTGGTCGCGACGCCATGACCGTTTACCAATTCCTGGTGGACGGGCTCAACAATCCCCTGTGGCGCAGTGGAATCCGCAGCATTTCCCTCCGTTCCGGACATGCCGGCGAAAAAGGCGCCGTTTACCAGCAGACTTTGGCGGGGCCGGGCGGCGGCCGATCGCGGCTGACTTCCAAATCACTGAAGCCAGGCCGGGCGCCGAAGTGCGCTTCGCCGTCGTTGCCGGTCCTGCGCGGCCCACCGGCGGCTACTACCTCAGCACCGAGGGGCCCAATACCCGCCTGCGGTTCGCGCTGGAGTACCACCCCAAAGGCTTGCAGAAACTCATGAACGGCATGATCCAGAAGACCATGGAAGAGGAAGTCGTCCAGCTGGAGCAGCTCAAGTCGGTCATCGAGGAGCAAACCTCCGAGGCTTAGGGCCCAGTTACTGCGCCAGCTTGAGTCCGCCCAAGCCGGTGACCGGAGTGCTCGGCGTCGTGAGGCGTCCGCCGGTCAGGTCCCAATATTCGATCGTTCCGTTGCTCAGGAGGCCCGCGATTCCAGTCGTGTTGAGGCCCGTGACACCGTTGAGCGAGCGCAATCCGGAGTAGTCCGTCCATCCGGTTCCCACTACCAGCCTAGCCTCCGACTTCGGCGTGGTGAGCCCGGAGCCGCGGTAGAGGCGCAGGTTCCCGTTTGCTTCCACGGCCAGCAGGTCCTGGAAGCCGTCGGCGTCGTAGTCCACCATGCTGAGCCGGATGGCACTGACGCCCGTGCCCACTTGAGTCCGCCCCACCATGGCGGTTAGCCCCACGTTCCGGTACAGGTAAAGCGCGCCGCTGGAATCAATGGCGAGGATCTGCGGGAGCCGGTTGTTGCCGCACCAGATGCCACGGCCATGGTCATCGACTGCCAACCCGATAGGCCCAACACCACTGGGCCTTGAACCCTCCGCTCACCACGCCGGGGTAGAGGAGGAGCCTGCCGTCCAGCATCTGGACGAGGACATCGATCACGCCGTCGCGGTCCCAATCAGTGGTCATCACTTCTTTCGCCCCGGCGAAACCGGTCCCGACTGTCCGGGCAGGACCGAACGTGCCGTTGCCAAGTGCAGGGTAGTCCCTCAGGTTTCCCGAAGGGTCGACGGCGACGAGGTCACCTGCGCTGCGGATGGCTGCCGCACTGAGGTCCAGCGTGGGCGGCTCGTGCTTCACGATGGGGTCGCAGACCGTCGGTGGCGGAAGTTGGGGAGGGGCTGTGCCCGCGCCCGGGCTGTTGACTGTGCCGGCGGGCAGAGTCGTGTAGCCGAAGAGATTGACCACGCCCCACATCGTGTAGCTATTGGGGGTGGTTTGGTAGTTGCCGTCCGTGAAAGTGATGCCGACGCCAATCACGTTGAGACGTGGATCACGCAGCAGTGCGTCGTGGGCGGGCGAGCTTTTCCACCATTCGACAAGCTGGGCGGCATCCCGATCCCAGCGGACAGCGATGACTTCACCTGCGCCGTTGTTGGGGTTCAAGGCCCTGGGATCGGTCCAGAAGTTGGGGCGGTGTTCAATCACTTGGCGGCTGGCGATGTTGTTGGACCAGTCCTGCGAAAGACTGGACACCGTGGGTTGTACTTCACCGGGTTCAAGCCAAGCGACGTCCTGTAGGCATTGATGGCGTTGAACACGGCCAGAACCTGGGCGGAATTGTCGTCATTGACCAATGCTTGCGCCGAGACGAGCGGGACGGCCGCGGGGGAGGATTTGGTCGGGGCTGGAGCCGGATCCGGCGGCGGGACGTCCCTGCGGCGCCGGGAGCGGGTCCGGGCGGAAGCCGGCGGGATGGAGGGCACCGGGGCGGCCGGCCGCTGCCTGGGGTGACGTGCCGTTGCCTGGGGCGACGGGGGGCTTGCCTGCGCGGGCGAGGCCGCGGCTTGGACCGTTGACGCGGTGCCCGCAGCAGCGGGTGCCGCTTGAGCGGGGGCGGCCGCTGCTGGTGCTGCGGGGTGGCAGTTGGTGACCCCGGCGCAGGTGCGGCCTGTGGAAGGCCGGATCCCGACGGCGGTGCGGACGCCGTCGTCGTACTTTCAGCGCTTGCGGTGGTGTTTGAGATGGAGGGGGCGGCAGTTTCGGAGGGCAGGGCCGGGACGGTTAGCGGTCCGGAGGCAGGGGCCATCACCGTGAGAAGGCAGGCCACCACTACGGCAACGGGCACCGCAATTCGTCTCAATGTTTCCCCAGATTCGCATCGTGCCACCGTTCCCAAATTCAACAGCGGTAACGGCAGTCTATGTGGTGCACTATAGTCCCATGCGCCACTCCGGCACCACGGGGTACGGGGTGGATACGGTACTTTTGATCCTGTGCTGATCTCTGACCGCGACATACGTGCCGAAATCGACTCCCGACGTATCGTCCTGGAGCCCTACGACCCCGCGATGGTTCAGCCGTCCTCGGTGGATGTGAGGATTGACCGCTTCTTCCGGCTGTTCGACAACCACAAATACGCGCACATCGACCCCTCCGAGGAGCAGCCTGAGCTGACCCGCCTGGTTGAGGTGGAGGGCGACGAACCCTTCATCCTGCACCCGGGCGAGTTCGTGCTCGGTTCAACGTACGAGACCGTGAGCCTGCCGGACGACGTCGCCGCACGCCTTGAAGGAAAGTCTTCGCTGGGGCGCCTCGGCCTCCTGACGCACTCCACGGCCGGCTTCATCGACCCGGGTTCTCAGGCCATGTGACCTTGGAGCTGTCCAACGTTGCCACGTTGCCCATCAAGCTGTGGCCCGGCATGAAGATCGGCCAGTTGTGCTTCTTCCGGCTCTCCTCGGCGGCTGAGCATCCCTATGGTTCCGGCGGATACGGCAACCGTTACCAAGGCCAGCGCGGCCCCACCGCGAGCCGCAGCCACTTGAACTTCCACCGGACGACTGTCTAGCCCCTGCCTGCTTGGGTTTTCCAAGACGCTCGCTCAGATATGTGGGCAATAGCGGAGACGCTCGCTCATCATGTGAGCGAGCGTCCAAAGGAAACGCCCCAAAAGTGAGCGAGCGTCGGGGAACGGCCGATGCTCACGCCTCGAAGGACGCAATAGGCTCGGAGGCCTTCGGTTTGCGTGAGGACTTGCGGAAGGCCTTGACCGTCGGTTCCACGAAGCGGGCTGCGAGCGGTCCGATGATGGCCATGAGCAGCACATACGCGGTAGCGAGGGCGGCAAGCTCGCGCGGTACGACTCCCGAGGCCACGGCCAGGCCTGCGATGACAATGGAGAATTCACCGCGGGCGATCAGGGCGGCTCCTGCGCGGAAACGGCCGGGAACGGCGATCCCTGCCCGCTTTGCCGCCCAGAATCCGGTCAGTACCTTGGTCACGGCTGTCGCGAGTGCAAGGAGCAGCGCCCAGCCCAGGACCGGCGGGATGCTGGACGGGTCCGTGTTGAGGCCGAAGGCTACGAAGAAGATGGCCGCGAAGAGATCCCGGAGCGGTTCAAGGATCCGCGTCGCGTTGTGGGCCGTTGCCCCCGAAATGGCAATGCCCAGCATGAACGCCCCCACGGCCGCGGAGACCTGGAGGGCGGACGCGATGCCGGCCACCAAGAGCGCGGCTCCGAGGAGATTGAGCAGGAAGACTTCGGAGTTTTCGCTGTGCACGGCCTGGGATACCCGGTGGCCGTGTTTGAGGGCCACCACCAGCACCAAGGTGACCACGGCCAGCGCAATACCCACCGTCTGGAGCCCGCCCAGGAAGCCCACGCCTGCGAGGATCGCCGTCAGGATCGGAAGGTAGATGGCCATGGTGAGGTCTTCGAAAACCAAGATGGCCAGCACCACCGGCGTCTCACGGTTACCGATCCGGCCGAGGTCCGTGATCACCTTCGCGGCGATGCCGGAGGAAGAAATATAGGTGACACCGCCCATGACGATCGCCCGACAAGCCCCAACCGAGCCACACGGCGATGCCGGCACCCGGAAGAAAGTTCAACACCAGGTCCAGCACTCCGGCTTGCCACGAGCGCCTCAGCCCCGTGACGAGTTCCGCCGCCGTATATTCCAAGCCGAGCATCAACAGGAGCAGGATGACACCGATTTCGCCGGAAAGATGGGCGAACTCGTGCATGCCATCCAGTTTGATCAGTCCACCCGCCCGAACGCCAGTCCCCCACCAAATAGAGCGGAATGGGGACATGCCGATCCTGCCGGCCAAGCGAGCCAAGAGGCCGAGACAGAAAACGACTGCGCCCAGCTCAATGAGGGTCAGGGCCAGGGGGTCCATGAACGTCAGCCGTTGCGCAGAATGGCAGCCGCAGAGTCAAGACCTTCCTGCGTACCGACAGCCACCAGCAGATCACCCGTGTGAAGGACGACGTCGGGAGCCGGTGAGGGAACCACTTCGCCTTCGCGCATGATCGCCACGATCGAGACACCACTGCGGGTGCGGATCTGGGCTTTGCCCATGGGCTGGTTGTTGAAAGGGGAGTCAGCGGTGATGGAGAACTGCCGCGTGACAATGCCGGGGATTTCCTTGTGGGCTTCGGCCAAACGCATGGCGATGTGCTGACCGCCCAGGAGGTTGCCCAGGGCGGCGGCTTCGTCTGCGGTCAACGGGATGGATGCCTGGCAGGTATCGGGATCGTCCCACGTGGAGACGAAAAGCTCGGTCTCACCCTCCCGCATCTCGACAACACCGATCCGGCGTCCCGAGGCCGTGATGAAATCCTTGCGGACCCCGAGGCCTGGAAGTTCTGTCTCATCCACGTTCATACGTCCACCCTAGCCCTCTTGAAGGGGCGGCGGAATGATGCCACTCGGGCCGTCGCGCAAAGCGGCCCGCGCCTTTCTAGGGGGCCAAAGCCAGGCCGCGCGCGGCGTCGTCGTAGTACTCGCGGTTAGCCAATCCGGACGCTGCCGCCTCGTCGAGAACCACCACGGCGTCGGCATGCCATTGCAAGATCGAACCCGGGCACGACGCCGTCAGAGGGCCCTCGACGGCGGCAGCGACCGCGGCGGCCTTCGCGGCGCCGGTGGCGATGAGCACCAGCCGGCGCGCCTCCAGCACGGTCCCCAATCCTTGGGTGATGCAGTGGGTCGGGACGTCGCCGTCGTGCTCGAAGAAACGGGCGTTGTCCAGCCTCGTGCGGGCCGTGAGCCGCTTCAAACGGGTCCGCGAGGACAGCGAGGATCCGGGCTCATTGAAGCCCACATGGCCGTTGGCGCCGATGCCGAGGATCTGCACGTCGACCCCGCCGGCGGCAGCTATGGCGGCGTCGTAGGCAGCCGCTCCCGCTTCGAGCTCGGCCTGGGTGGCGCCGCTACCGTCGGGACATTCAGCCCGGCCATGGGAAGCCCGATGACTTCGCAGACCTCGCGGATCAGGACCTCGCGGTAGGACTGGACATGTCCAGCCGGAAGGCCCACATATTCGTCCAAGGCGAATCCCTTGGCGGCCGAGAAATCCACGCGTCCCGCAGCGGCCGCGGCTGCGAGCTCCGCATACAGTCCCAGCGGAGACGAACCGGTGGCCAGCCCCAGTACTGGTCCCGCGCCCGCAGGGAGTCCTGAGAGGACGGCTTGGGCGGCGGCCGAAGCAGCCGATTCCGGAGTGGGCGTGACAATGACTTCCATGGCAACTTTCTGTCGATGGATTGGGCGTGGTGCGGTCAGGCTTTGGCAGTGCCGTTCAGCAGCGCCGTCAGGGCCTGGGACACCGTGAGCGACGCACCATAGGTGACGATGTCCGCCCCGCCGCGCGGCCAGCCGCACTCGACGGCGATCACCGCGTGCCCCTCGGCCCTCAAGCGGGCGAAGACGGTCCACAGCGGGTGTTCGGCATCCAGGCCGCGCCCGACGACGGCGACCCGCGCGCCGTCGGGCACCTCGCCTTCGCGGACCACTGCCGAAGTTGTGGCAGCGGGGCCCAAGGCACGCGGCCGACCGCGAAATTGGACCCGGTTTCGACCTGCACGATCGCCACGGGTTCCTCCCGCGCCAGCCACCTTTCGGCGGCTTCGGACACCTCGAAGGCCTCGGCGATGCGCTCCCCGTCGAGCGCCTTCGGCTCGGCAGGCACGCCGGACAGCTGCGGCTGGCCGGGCAGGCCGAGCTGGCCCCTGATGGCAGCTTCCTGGATTTCCGCGGCACCCGCGGCCGGGAACCGCGAGGACAGTGCTTGCGTGCGGGCAACAGCGTCTGCCAGACGTTCCATGGGCAGCCGCCCGTCGCCAACGGCATCGGCGATCGCGGTGATCGTCTGTTCGAAGAGGCCGGTCCGGTCTCCGAACCAAGGCACAGCAGGTCCGCCCCGGCGATCAGTGCGCGGACGGCTGCTTCCGGAATGCCGGTCTGGGCGGACGCGCCGGCCATGTCCAGGGCGTCCGTGATGATGACGCCCTCGAACCCCATGTCACGGCGCAGCAGGTCCTGCAGGATGCGCGGAGAGAACGTGGCGGGGTGGTCCGGGTCCAGGGCTTCGACCAGGATATGGCTCGTCATGACGGTGGCCCCGCGAGCCGCGACGAGCGCGCGGAACGGGACCAGTTCGCGTGCGTCCAGGGTGGCGGCGTCGGCCGTGACCCTAGGGAGCGCCAGATGGGAGTCTGTGGTGGTGTCGCCGTGGCCCGGGAAGTGCTTGGCACAGGACGCAACACCGGCGTCTTCGAGTCCACGGATCCAGGCGGCGGTATGCCGTGCCACCAGGCCCGGTTCGGCCCCGAAGCTACGCACGCCGATCACGGGATTGTCCGGAGCGGAATTGACGTCGGCATCCGGGGCCAGGTTCAAGTTGATGCCCAGGCCTGCGAGCTCGTGGCCGATGGCGCTGGCGCTGGCGGCGGTCAGTTCGACGTCGTCCAGACGCCCCAGCACCGCGTTCCCGGGCTGCGTCGATCCCGTGAGGTAGTGCAGCCTCGTGACATCGCCGCCCTCTTCATCGACGGCGATGAGCGTGTTCGGGGAATGCGCGCGGAGCCCGGCGCAGAGCTCGCGCAACTGGACGGGGGACGCCACGTTGGTGCCGTAGAGGCACACAGCCGCCAACCCGGCGTCGTACGCTTCAAGGATCCAGACGGGGACGGCGATGCCGGTAAATCCGGGCATGAGGGTGCCTGCCGCGAGACGGCGGAGGTGGGCGCGGGCGGCCCGGTCGCAAGAGAGTGGGTAGCGGGGGACTGAATCGTGTCCATGTCCGGCTCCTTCGAAGGGATGCTTGGTCTGTAGTCAGGGTTGGAAACGGCGGGGCGGCACTCAGGCCACACCAAGCTGGTTCCACAGGACCATCACGGCGGCTCCACGCAGGACAATGTCCTGTGCGTCTGCCGCGAGACGGACGGACACCGGTGAAGGGTCCTGGTGCAAGAGCCGCTCAAGCAGGGTCTGCTGGACGGCGTTGAGAAGGGGCCTTCCAAAAGCTCCCGGGGTCCGCTGAGGACCACTTCGCCCAAATCGAGGGCGCCAACCACGGGCGCGAGGGCGATGGCGAGCCGCTCGCCCGCTTCCCGGAGGACGACGGCGGCCGCGGCCTCCGGTTCGGAGCTCGCCGCCGCTTCGGCCAGGGCACGTTCGAGGCTGGGGACTGACATCCAGGTTTCGAGGCAGCCAGTCTTACCGCACTTGCACACGGTCCCGCCGTCGGTGCCGACTGTGACGTGGCCGATTTCGCCAGCCGCGGAGTGGGCGCCCGGGCACGCCTGCCGCCCACGATGAGTCCTGAACCGACACCGCGGCCGATCTTCACGAGGATTTCGTCGTCGCTGCCGCCGCCGAAAGTGTGGTCCGCATGGACTGCGGCGTCGGCATCGTTGGAAACGAGGGTCGGAAGGCCGGTCCGCTCCTGGAGGAGATCGCGCAGGGCGACGTCCGTCCATCCGAAGTTGGGGGCCGTGGTGACCTCGCCGCCGCATTGACGATGCCGGGGTCCCGACGCCGATCCCGAGCAGCGTGGCGGTGGCCCGGCCGACGGCTTCCGAAGCGAGTTCGAGGACCTCGTTGACGACGTCCGGGCCGGTCTCCTCGGAGATGGACCGCTCGACCCTTTCGAGGATGTTGCCGTCAAGGTCCAGGACGGCGGCACGCAGCACGGAATTTTCCGCCAAGTCCATGCCGATCACTTGGAGGCCCCGGCGGTTGATGTCTACCAGGATGGCCGGCTTGCCGGGGCGGACTTCATCGGACTGTCCCAGTTCCACGACGTGGCCGCGTTCGAGGAGGTCCGAGACGAGGTCCGATACCGTGACACGGGTCAGGCCCAGGACCCGGGAAAGTTCCGCACGGCTCATCGCCCCTGCAGAGTGGAGCGTTTGGCGCACCAAGGAGAGATTGTGGGCGCGCCCGTCCGAAGGCAGGGTCGCTGCGCTTGTTCGATCGGTGCGCTGGCGGTCACGAAGGGCTTCCATGTGAGTTAGTAAACTCTACTAACAATCAAAGATCAAGAGTTTGTGGCAGATTGCGTGAGGCCCAGCTGTCAGCTCAGCGGCACTGTGGCGATTTCCGTCTTGTCGGGTGCCTTGACGGGCAGGATCACCAGCAAGCCGGCCAGGAGCACCACCATGATGCCCAGGATCCCCCAGCGTTGGGCCGCGCCCGGGGCAACCAGGGGCGTCGCCAAGGTGATGCACAGGGTGAAAAGGGCCGGCGCCAGGAAGCTCACGGCCCGGCCGGTGGTGGCGTAGAGCCCGAACAGCTCGCCGGATTCGCCGTCGGGCGCCAGCCTCGCGAGGTAGGCGCGGGAGGAAGCTTGCGCCGGTCCCACGAAGAGGCACAAGAACAGTCCGAACACCCAGAAAGTGGTGCTGCCTGCCCAATGGGTCCCGAAGAATACGTAGTCGCCGTTGCCAAGCACCAGGATGACGGTGCCGGCGACCAGGAGTCCCATGAGGGAAATGACGATGACGGACTTGGGCCCGATCCTGTCGTCCAGGAATCCGCCGATCATGGCGCCAACGGCGGCAACCACATTGCCGAAAATCGCGAAGAAGATGACTTGTTTGAGCTCGAATCCAAAAGTCCCGGCAGCAATGACCCCTCCGAAGGTGAAGACCGCCGCCAGGCCGTCGCGGAAGATGGCGCTCGCGAGCAGGAAGTAGATGGTGTGCGGGCTGGTTCGATAGATGGCCTTGATCCGGCGGACGAGCAAACCATAAGAGGCCAGGAACCCGAGCCGGGATTCCGCTTTCTTGACGGAGAGCTCCGGCACGGCGAAGAGGACCGGTAGCGCGAAGATGAAGAACCAGAGCGCGGAAAAGACAGCCACGAGCCTGATATTCAGGCTGTCCTGGGTGGAGGCCCCGAACCACTCAAAAGACGGCTGGACGAAAAGCTGCAGCACCGCGAGCAGCGCGATAATCCCGCCCAGATACCCCATTCCCCAACCGAAGCCGCTCACTTTGCCGATATTGGCAGGGGTGGAGATCTGGGCCAGCATGGCGTTGTAATTGACGCCGGCGAACTCGAAAAACACATTGCCGAGCGCAACCAACGTGACGCCCAGCAGCAGGAACTCGGGCTTGGGGAAAACGAAGAAGCACGAGCCTGTGAGGACAGCCACGAGGGCGGTGTTGACCCCCAGCCACAGTTTCCTGCGGCCACCGGAGTCGGAGCGCTGACCGGTGACCGGTGCCAGGAGCGCAATCGCGACGCCGGCAATCGCCAGCGCGGCACCCAACGTCGCCGACGCCGAGTCTTCCCCGCCAAATGCCTTGGACGTCAGGTAGACGGTGAACACGAAGGTGGTCATGACGGCATTGAATGCCGCGGAACCCCAGTCCCAGGATGCCCACGCAAGGATTTGGCCCTTGTTCGACAGGGCAGGCCCCGAAGCAAGCTCGGATGACGGGTGCGGGGCCTCAGGCGCAGTTGCCATGTTCATGGTTGATAAACTACCTGCACCGAACCCAACGCTTGACCGCCTGCTCCAACTTTTGACAACTTATTCCTGACTTTGCGGAGATTCCAGTGATCACAGTTCTTGCCGTGACCTTTGCAGCGGCAACTGTGGCGCCCTGGATCTTCCGGAAACTTCAACGGAATGCCTTCTACGTCCTTGCAGCAGTTCCCGCCCTCGCCTTTGTCTGGCTGCTCCTGCAGTACGACCGGATCTATCCCGGAAAAGGCGGAGCCGCCACGGGCGGCTTCATCGAAGAGACCCTCCCATGGATTCCGAACCTCAAGCTTGAATTCGCCTTCCGCATGGACGTCCTGGCGTGGGTGATGTCCTTGCTGGTCCTGGGGGTCGGCGCGTTGGTCCTGGTCTATTGCGCCCGGTACTTCAAGAACAAGGATGCCGACCTCGGCGGATTCGGGCCCAGTTGCTTGCCTTCGCCGGCGCGATGTTCGGCCTGGTGACGGCGGACGACCTCCTGATGATGTTCATCTTCTGGGAACTCACCACCGTCCTGTCCTACCTGCTGATCGGTTATGCGCGGACCCGCCTGTCCGCGCGGCGTTCGGCTTTGCAGGCGCTCATGGTCACCACCGCCGGCGGCCTGGCCATGCTCGTGGGCCTCATCATTCTGGGCCAGGCCTCCGGAACCTACCGGATTTCGGCCATCTTGACCCAAGCGGCCACCCTCGTCACGGGACCTGCGCAAGGTGCGGTTGCCGCCGCCGTCGTACTCATCCTGGTAGGTGCGATTACCAAATCGGCGCTGGTCCCCTTCCACTTCTGGCTCCCCGGGGCCATGGCCGCGCCCACCCCGGTGAGCGCCTACCTGCACGCAGCGGCCATGGTGAAGGCCGGCATCTACATCGTGGCCCGCCTGGCTCCGGGATTCAGCGAAAGCCCCTACTGGTTGCCGCTGGTGCTTGGGCTCGGCCTGGCGACGATGCTGGTAGGCGGCTACCGGGCGCTCCGGCAGACCGACATCAAGCTCATCCTCGCCTATGGAACCGTCAGCCAGCTCGGCTTCCTCACCATGGTGGTGGGTCTCGGCCGGCCCGACGCCGCACTGGCCGGCCTCGCGCTGTTGCTGGCGCACGGACTCTTCAAGGCTTCCTTGTTCCTGGTGGTGGGCATCATCGACCACCAATCCGGCACGCGCGATATCCGCAAGCTCTCGGGCGTGTACAAGTCCTCAAGGGCGCTCGCCATCGTGGCGGGCATCGCCGCGGCGTCCATGGCCGGCATACCTCCGCTGGCGGGTTTTGTGGCCAAGGAATCCGTGTTCGAAGCGTTCGTCCACTACGGCACAGGCCCTGCTTCCCAACCGTGGGGGCTGGTCCTGCTAGTCGGCTTGGTGCTGGGGTCCATCCTCACATTCGCTTACAGTGCCCGCTTCATGTTGGGTGCGTTCGCCACCAAGCCGGGCGTGGAACGGACGCCCTTCAAGGCCATCCAGCCATCGTTCCTGGCGGCTCCGGCCGTCTTGAGCTTCCTCACCATCGTGTACGGCCTGTGGCCGGATCCCGTTGACGGCTGGATCCAGCCGTATGCGGCGCTTTTTGTGGAACCCGCTGCCGGAACAAACGCAGCCAGCGCCAGCCACCTCGCGCTGTGGCACGGTCTGACGCCCGCCTTGGGACTGACCGCCGTGACGTTCGCGGCCGGCGTCGCGATGTTCTACGGCCGGAACGTCGTGTCGCGGGCGCAGGGCCGTATCCCGGACTGGGTGGACGGCGACCGCGCGTACCAGCGCACCATCGGCGCCTTGGACGACGTCGCCGTGTGGGTCACGGGGCGCACGCAGCGCGGTTCCCTGTACTTCTACCTTGCGGTCATCCTCACGGTGGCTTTCGCTGTCCCCTTGACGGCACTCATCGTGGCCAACAAGCCGCTCCCGGGCGGGCTCTATGTGATCGACCCGAATTCCCCGCTCCAGCTCATCGCCGCGGCAGGAATCGTTGTTGGCGCTCTCGCGGCGGTCCGAGCCAACAAGCGCTTCCTCGCCGTGCTGATGGTGTCGGTCACCGGCTACGGCATCGCACTCATGTTCGCGTTGCAGGGAGCCCCGGACCTCGCATTGACGCAAATGCTGGTGGAGACCATCATCCTGGTGGCCTTCGTGTTGGCGATGCGCAGCCTCCCTCCGGAGCTCCGTGACCGCACCGGCGGCAAGTACCGGGTGGTTCGCGTCATCATTGGCGTGGCGTTCGCGGTCACCATGATCTTCGTGGCGATCTACGCGATGGGCGCCCGCATCGCCGAGCCTGTATCGCTTTCGTTCCCCCGGCTGGCCTATGAAGGCGGCGGCGGACTCAACGTGGTCAACGTGACGCTGGTGGACATCCGGGCGTGGGACACCTTCGGCGAGATCTCGGTGCTGGCGGTCGCTGCCACCGGCGTCGCGAGCTTGATTTTTGTCCGCAGCAGGGCGAGCGCCTCAACAAGGCCGCCACCATTCCCGAGGGCACGGTGGGGAGGCGCGCCGCCGCCGGGGCAGTTCGCGCGACGACGCCTCGCTGGCACTCGTCCGCAAGTTCGCGGGCTCCCTGACGGACCCCTGGCTCGTGGCCGGCCGAACCCTTGCACCGGAACGGCGTTCCATCATCTTCGAAGTGGTCACGCGGCTGATTTTCCACTCGATGATCGTTTTCTCCGTGTACCTGCTGTTGGCGGGACACAATCTTCCGGGTGGCGGCTTCGCCGGCGGACTCACGGCCGGGCTTGCCCTGACCATCCGTTACTTGGCCGGCGGACGGTTCGAGTTGCGGGAAGCCGCACCGATCAGCGCCGGCATGCTGCTGGGAACCGGCCTTGCGACGGCGGCCGCAGCGGGCTTCGTACCGTTGCTTCTGGGCGGCCAGGTGTTCCAAAGCGCCATCATCGAGTTCTGGCTACCGTTGTTCGGGGACATCAAGTTCGTGACCTCCACGATCTTCGACATCGGCGTGTACCTCGTGGTCGTAGGCCTGGCCCTGGACGTGCTGCGGAGCCTGGGAGCCGAGATCGACGAACACTTCGAAGAGACCGCCAGCGGAGACGTCCGGGATTCAGGGGATGCCCGATTGGAAGTTCCCACCTCCGCACCAACGGCCGCAACCACGGCGCAGTCGGCAACAACCTCGCTCGGGAAGGGGACCCCATGAGCGTCAACTTGACCTTGTTGATCGTCATGGGAGTGCTCTACGCCTGTGGGATCTATTTGATCCTGGAACGCAGCTTGACCCGCGTTCTCCTGGGGCTCATGCTCCTGGCAAACGCCACCAACCTGCTGATCCTCGCGACGGGTGGATATGCCGGACTTGCCCCGCTGTTCAACAAATCGACGGATCCGCGCGACTACAACGATCCTTTGCCGCAAGCGTTGATCCTGACGTCGATCGTGATTTCCTTCGCGGTGACGGCATTCATGCTCGGCATCATCTACCGGACCTGGGCATTGGCACGGCAGGACGACATCCAGGACGACGCCGAAGACAGGCGCGTCGCGAAGACACCCAGCTTTGACGCCGAAGACGACTCGGTGGTTCCCGAGGAAACATCCGAATTCCCGGTTACGGCAGTCACCGAAGCAGCCAAGGAAGGAGGCCCCCTGTGAACATCGCCAGCCTGGCGCCGCTCGCCGTCGTGCTTCCCATCCTCGGTGCCGCACTGACGTTCGCCCTGAACAGGAACCCGCTGGCCAACGCGCGGTCAGCATCGCTTTGTTGTCCCTCACGTTGCTCCTGGAATGCTGGCTCCTTGCCTCGGTATGGACCACAGGCACCGCATCCGTCACCCTGGGCGGCTGGCAGCCGCCGTTTGGCGTGGTGATGGTGGTGGACCAGTTCTCCTCGCTCATGTTGGTGGTCTCCTCCGTCATCAGCCTCGCGGTGCTGATCTACGCCACCGGCCAGGGCATGGCCGACGGCGACCGTGAGGCACCGGTGTCGATCTTCCACCCGACCTACCTGATCCTGGTGGCCGGTGTCTCGAACGCCTTCCTCACCGGTGATCTCTTCAACCTGTACGTCGGCTTCGAGATCCTGCTGACGGCGAGCTACGTGCTCATGACACTGGGCGGTACCGGTCCGCGCATCCGCGCCGGGGTCACCTACGTGGTGGTTTCCGTCGTGTCTTCGGTGTTGTTCCTGATCGCCATTGCGATGATCTACGGAGCCACCGGAACCATCACCATGGCAGATCTCGCTATAAAGCTGGCCGAATTGGATCCGGGCACCAGGAACCTGCTCCACGTCATGCTGCTCGTGGCCTTCGGCATCAAGGCCGCCGTGTTCCCGCTGTCCTTCTGGCTGCCTGACTCGTACCCGACCGCACCGGCACCGGTCACTGCCGTGTTCGCCGGTTTGCTCACCAAGGTGGGCGTCTACGCCATGGTCCGCACGGAGACCCTGCTCTTCCCGGGCGATACCTTGAACACCCCGTTGATGGTGGTTGCGCTCCTCACCATGCTCGTGGGCATTCTCGGTGCCATAGCCCAGAGCGACATCAAACGATTACTCTCCTTCACCTTGGTCAGCCACATCGGCTACATGGTGTTCGGGCTTGCCATGTCTTCCGTAGCCGGGCTTGCTGCCGCCGTCTTCTATGTGGCCCACCACATCACTGTCCAAACGAGCCTGTTCCTGGTGACCGGCTTGATCGAGCGCCGCGGTGGGAGCTCGTCGGTGGATAGGCTGGGTGGGCTCGCAAAGCTGTCTCCACTCCTCTCGCTCTTGTTCTTCATTCCGGCCATGAACCTCGCGGAATCCCGCCCTTCTCCGGGTTCCTGGGGAAGCTCGGACTCCTGCAGGCAGGGATCGCCCTCGGGACACCACTGGCCATTACCTTGGTGGTGGCGGGGTGGTCACGAGCCTCTTGACCTTGCTGGCCATTGCCCGCGTCTGGAACCGCGCATTCTGGCGGAAGCCCGAGGACGCTGACTACCCGGCCGCCGTCCTCAAGGACACTGCCGCCGTCGCCTGCTTCCGAGGACCATGGTGGGGCCAACCGCCGCGCTGGTGGTCTTTGGCGTGGCGCTGACAGTCTTCGCCGGTCCGCTGTTCCAATTGGCCGGCAACTCCGCGGAACAGATGCTGGACCGTACGGCGTATATCCATTCCGTGCTCGGCGAGAATGCCAAAGTCCCGGGCATCGCTGCGCCGGGTGCGTCGACCCCACTGCAGGGGGTTGGCAAGTGAGCCGCAAGCGGATTTCGTTCCGCACCGAGTTGCCCTGCTGGTCTGGCTGGTGGTCGTGTGGGTGCGCTCTGGCGGGACTTCAGCCCCGGCAACCTGGTATTCGGTGCGCTGATCGCCGTGGTGGTAGCCAGGGTCTTCTACTTGCCTCCAGTGGAGCTCAGCGGACGATTCAACGTGCTGCGCGCCATTCCTTTCGCCGTCGTGTTCCTTGGCAAAGTGGTGGCCGCGAGCTTCCAGGTCATGTACCTCGCGGTCTTCCGCGGGCCCTTGGTAACCAACGCCGTCGTCGCTGTTCCCCTCCGTAGCCATTCCGACCTCATGGTGACCGCAACAGGGCACGTGATTTCGCTGATTCCGGGTTCCTTGGTGGTGGAGGTGGACCGCTCGACGTCCACGCTCTATATCCATGGGCTCAATGTCCGCAACGATGTGGACACCGCCAAGCTGCGCAAGGAAGTCCAAGACACGGAGGCCTCGCTGATCCGGATCATGGGTACCCAGGCGGAAATGGACGCACTCCAGGCCGAAGGCTGGCCTGCAACGAGGGGAGCTCGCTCGTGAAAGACATCGTGCTGATCGTCACGGCGGTGATCCTTAGCCTCGCCGCCGCCGGCGCGATCTACAGGATCGCCGTCGGGCCGTCCCTGCTGGACCGGGTGCTCGCCTCGGACGTGCTGCTCGCCATACTGGGTGCTGCGCTGGCCATCGACATGGCCGTCAACAGGCACCTCAACAACCTCGTGCTGCTCGTCGCGCTGACGCTGATCGGTTTCATCGGATCGGTGACGGTGGCGCGCTTCGTGGCCGACCGGAGAGGACAGGTCAATGACTCCTGACGCCACCGGAGCGGATGCCGTCATCGATGCCGTCACCGCGGTGCTGCTGATCGTCGGTGCGGTGATGTCATTGGGCGCGGCGATCGGCCTGTTGCGCCTCCCGGACCTGATGAGCCGCATGCACGCAGCTACCAAGCCGCAAGTGCTCGGGCTGTTCCTCGTCTTGGCGGCCATCGGGCTGCAGATGCGCGAATGGTGGGTGTGGCCGATCCTGGCCGTCGCTTGGATCTTCCAATTGCTGACGGTGCCGGTGTCCGCACACATGGTGGGCCGCGCAGGCTACCGGACCAAGCACCTGCACCCCGAGTTGCTGAGCATCGACGAACTCGAGGCCGTGGTGCTGCGGGCCGCCGGTCAACGGGCAGCGGAGAAAGCCCAAGCCGACCCGACAACTCCCCACAGCGGGAACGGTGGGAGCCCAGGCCCTCACGGCGCCAACGGCGGGCCGTCAGCCTAGACGATGTCCTGTGTCTTCGAGAAACGCGAGATGGCGCGCTGGGTACTGCGGCTCGCGAAAACCTGGATGACGGCGCTGACAGTCGCCGAAATCAGGGCGAAGGTCAGTGCAGAGCGCAGGCTTGCCTCCATATCATCGTGACCCTTGGGAGGTTTCTTGCCGGTGGACTTTTCCCACAGCGCATTGACGAGCTTGGTGCCGACAAAGCCAGCGCCGATGCTCACGCCGGTGCCGAGCAGTTTGATGAGGAGGTTCATTCCGGGACTCCTTGCGGGTGGAAACAGGACCGTCCCCAGCCTAACCCCACTTCAGGGCAGTTCCGGAGCAACGGATGGAGCTTGGCGCCTCTGCCGGAAGAACTCCTCCAAGGCCCCGGGCTTTGGACGGACAGGCACGATGTCACGGTCCTCGCCCAGTATCGCTTCCACTGTGCCGAGGGCGAGGAGCTCATCCAGCAGCGCCAGCGTGGGCGGCATGAGCTTGAGTGTTCCGGCGACTTCGGCGTCCAGGATTCCGCGGACGGGCATCCACAAGGACGACGACGCTTCCGTGGTCTGGTGCCTTGGCTCGGCACCGGAAACCGGGCAGGCAAGGTAGAAGTACGTGTCGAAGCGCTTGGGCTGGTCCTGCGGAGTGACCCAGTTGGCCCACGGGCGGAGGGTGGCGGCGTCAAGCTTCAGCCCGGCCTCTTCGAACACCTCACGCTGCGCGGCCGCCAGCACCCGGCCGGCGTTGAACCTGGCGGAGGCAGGCTCGACGGCGATGCTGCTCCGGTGCCATGCAGCGGCGTGCTGCTCGACGACGTCGTCCGCGAAGTCCCAGCCGGAGCTGTCCACCTGGTCCACCCGGCCCCGGGGAAGACCACCATGCCCGCGGCGAAATCCATCGTGGAAACCCGGTGCTGGACGAACACCTCCAAAGCCTGCGCCGCACCTTCAGAGCCCCCGGGAACCGCGGCATCCCGGACCAGGATCACGCTTGCGGCGAGCCTCGGTTCCGCCACCGTGGTGCTGTTCGCTTCGCCATTGCCTGCCAAGACCGCTCCTTTGCCCGCTCTGCCGCGTCACATTCTGCTGGATCATTGTCCCAGTTTCTGCGGCCGCCCGCGCCATTCCGGGCCGGCCTGCGCTCACCCGGCGAGTGATCCAGCAGAATCCGTCGTCCCCGCGTGTTTGTGACCGTTCCGCGGACGCCAACACAGCGCCCGCAACCCCGCCAAGGTGTAAACTGAACCACGCCCAAAAGGGTGGATTGATAACGACAGGGGAGCGCCGCCGTCGGGCACGCAGCAATGCGGCACGGAGGACGGGCGCTGAGAGTGCGGACAGCCGCAGACCCTCGAACCTGATCCGGCTAGTACCGGCGCAAGGGAGTCGAGTTCTCATAGTGTCCGGACCGGCGCGGCGGAAGCCGCTCGCAGGCAACCGCGAACACTTTCCCCTCCTGTTCCTCAGGAGGACAAAATGACTGGTATTTCTGCAAGGCCGGCCTCACCAAGCCTGGTTACAACTGGCGCGTCGTGGACATCGTCGTGGCGGCACTCATCTCGATCGCCGGTGGCGTGATCTTCTGGGCATGGGACCAGATGGCTTTGGTTGCCACGCCTATGTCCGCCGGCTACCCGCCCCTGAGCGGCCTGATCGCCGGCGGCTGGATGATTCCGGCCGTGCTGGGCATGCTCATCGTCCGCAAGCCCGGTGCGGCAATTTTCTGCGAAACAGTGGCCGCCACGAGCGAGCTCATCATGGGTTCCCAGTACGGCACCACGGTGCTGATCTCGGGCCTGCTCCAGGGCTTGGGGGCGGAACTCATTTTCCTGGCCTTCATGTACAAGAAGTTCAACCTGCCGGTGTCCCTGCTGGCCGGTGCCGGTGCGGGCCTGTTCTGCGGCCTGAACGACTCCTTCCTGCCGTGGGGCTGGAACATCGCCTACGAACCGGTCGACAAGCTCGCGTACATCGTGTTCTGCACGATCTCCGGGGCCGTCATTGCCGGTGCCCTGTCCTGGATCGCTACCCGCGGCCTGGCCAGGACCGGTGTCCTGAGCGCGTTCGCGTCACGCAAGGCCGCCTCGGAGCCCGTCTTTTCCTGATGCCCAGTCCTGATTCCGGCACCTCTGCCGTGGTGCGACCCGCCGCCATTTCCGCGCAGGGCTGGGGCTGGCGGCACGCCGGCCGCACCACGCAGGCCATCCACGCCCTGGACCTGGACATCCGTCCGGGCGAGCGCGTCCTGCTGCTTGGACCCTCGGGCGCAGGCAAGTCGACGTTCCTCCATGCCCTGGCGGGCGTGCTGGGCGAGGAAGGCGACGACGCCGACGAGACCGGCTCGTTGCTGGTGGACGGCGTTTCCCCGAAGGCCCAGCGGGGCCGTGCCGGACTCATGCAACAGGACCCCGAAACCCAGGTGGTGCTTTCCCGCCTGGGCGACGACGTTGCATTCGGCGCCGAGAACCTTTGCGTGCCGCGGGACGAGATTTGGAAGCGGGTCCATGAAGCGCTCGACGACGTCGGGCTGCTGCGGAGTGCCGGTGGCAGTGCCAGCGGCAACTTTTCGCTCGACCACCCGACGTCGGCCCTCTCGGGCGGGCAGAAACAGCGCCTTGCGCTCGCCGGCATACTGGCAATGCGGCCCGGCTTGATCCTCCTGGACGAGCCGACCGCCAACCTTGACCCGGCCGGCGTCTTGGAAGTGCGCGATGCCGTGGGCCGCTGCCTGGACAAGACCGGCGCCACCTTGGTGGTGGTGGAACACCGGGTATCGGTCTGGAAAGACCTCGTGGACCGGATTGTGGTGCTTCAGCCGGGCAGTTCCTCCTCGGGAGGTTCGACGCCGGCGGTGCTTCTGGACGGTGACCCGAACACGGTTCTGGCGCAAGCAAGGGACATGCTCACTGCTGCGGGCGTCTGGGTGCCTGGTTACGTGCCGGCCACCCGCCCACGTTCGGGAACAGGCGCCGGACCGGCGGCCGACTCCGGAGCGGGGAGCTCCCGGAAGGGGGCGAGTTGCTGCTCGCCACCCAGGAGCTTGCGGTGTCCCGCGAACGGACACGGCGCCGGGGGTTCAAAACGATCGCCCCGCGTCCTGTGCAGTCCGGACTCGACGCCGAAGTGTTTGCCGGACGGGCACTGACAATCACCGGTCCCAATGGCGCCGGAAAATCGACCTTCGCTTTGACCCTCGCGGGGCTGTTGGCGCCGATATCCGGGGCGGTGACTGCCGCCGTCGGGCTCAGCGACGGCGCGGGCCCCGACCCGTTCAAGTGGAAGGCCCAGCAGCTGATCTCCCGCATCGGGACTGTGTTCCAAGAGCCCGAGCACCAGTTCGTCACCGGCCGCGTCCTCGATGAGCTCATGTTCGGCCCCAAGCATCTTGGCCATGGCGAGGAACGGGTGGACGAGTTGCTGGAACGGCTGCGCTTGGGGCATCTCGTGGACGCCAATCCGTACACGCTCTCCGGGGGCGAAAAACGGCGGCTATCCGTGGCGACGGTGCTCGCCGCGCACCCCCGCGTCCTGGTGCTGGACGAACCCACTTTCGGCCAGGACGCGAACACGTGGGCTGAGCTTGCGTCGTTCCTGTCCGAACTGCTCGACGCCGGCACCTCCGTGGTTTCCGTGACCCACGACCAGGAATTCAGCTCCGTCCTGGGCGGCGCCGAGATGCGGCTCGAGCCTGCATTCCAAGGCGGCGCCCGGCAGGAAGCAGGTGCGGCATGAGGGACGCCCTGACCCTGCGCGGCAACAACGCCCTCCTGACACGCGCCAATCCGCTGGCCAAGTTCGTGTCGGTCTTCCTGATCACCCTGGTGTTGGCGTTGTCCATCGACTTGGTGTCAGCCTCGACCGCGCTCCTCGGCGAATTGGCGTTGTTCCCCCTCGCGGGGCTCACCGTGCGCTTGCTCTGGCAGCGCGGCTGGCCCTTGATTATCGCGGCCGCGCTCGGAGGTTGGAGCACCGCGATCCTGTCGGCGGACAGCGGAAGGATACTGCTCGACGTCGGGATCTGGTCCATTAGCGAAGGCTCGCTTCAGCTTGGACTCGGCTTCATGCTGCGGGGTCTTGCCATAGCGCTGCCTGCCATTCTCCTGATGAGTTGCACCGATCCCACCGATCTCGCCGATGCCCTGGCGCAAAAGGCGAAACTGCCGCACCGTTTTGTCTTGGGTACCCTGGCGGCCCTGCGGCTCGTGGGACTCATGGCGGAGGAGTGGCAGACCATCGGCATGGCACGGCGCGCGCGGGGTGTCGGCTCGCACGGAAGTCCGCCGCAACGGTTCAAGGCCATGCTTGGCCAAAGCTTCGGCTTGTTGGTCCAGGCGATTCGACGGGCGTCCCGCTTGGCGGTGACCATGGAGGCGCGCGGCTTCGGCGGCGGACGGCGGACCTGGGCGCGCGAATCCACCTACAGCCGCCTGGACGTCTGGGTTCTGGGCGGCGGGCTGGTCATCGCTGCCGCGGCCGTACTCGCGGCCCAATGGGCTGGGACCTGGCACTTCGTCTGGCTGAAGCAGCCCAACTGACTCGCAGTTGTTGTCGTTTTGACGCCCCAAAACGACAACAACTGCGAGCTACTTGGGTATTGGGCGGGCCGCCATCCGGCAGCCCGGGCACGCGACGGCGGCCGTTGCGACTTACTTATCGCACGAGGCGACTAGCGCTTGGCTGAATCAGCGGGTTGCGTCGCAGAATCTCCAATTCTTAGACCATCTGTGATATTTATTGATCATGACGCAACCGACTGCCGAACATGTAGGTCTCCTCCTTCGCGACGCCCGCGGCGAAAAGGGCTGGACACAGGGACAGCTCGCCTCGGAACTGGGCACCAGCCAAAGCGCCATTGCCCGCATGGAACAAGGCAAGCAAAACCTCAGCCTGCGCATGATCGAGCGCCTCGAGTCGATCTTCGGACGAACCATCGTCAAGGTCGGCAAACGGCAGATGACCCACCTGCGCGTGGAGGGCGGACGTACGCTCTCCGGCTCGGTGGACGTCAACAGCAGCAAGAATGCCGGCGTCGCACTGCTTTGCGCGAGCCTCATCAACCGCGGCACCACCACCTTGCGGCGGCTCGCCCGGATCGAAGAAGTCAACCGGATCGTCGAGGTATTGACCTCCATCGGCGTCGAATGCACCTGGCTGAACGGCAACGATCTGCGCATCCGCCGCCCGGAAACGCTGGACCTCGCCTCCATGGACGTGGAAGCCGCACGCCGCACCCGCAGCGTCATCATGCTGCTCGGCCCGCTCCTCGATGAGGCTGCCTCGTACCAACTGCCCTACGCCGGCGGTTGCGATCTCGGGACCCGGACCGTGGAACCGCACATGCAGGCGTTGCGGCAGTTCGGACTCTCGGTGGAGGCCAAGTCGGGCTTCTATTCCGTGCAGGCGCCGCCGGCCGACGGCGAGCACCGCACCTTCGTGCTCACGGAGCGCGGTGACACCGTAACGGAGAACGCCATCATGGCCGCCGCACACCGCAGCGGTACCACGGTGATCCGCAATGCCAGCCCCAATTACATGGTGCAGGACCTTTGCTTCTACCTGCAGGGGCTCGGCGTGGTCATCGACGGCATCGGGACAACCACCCTGAAGATCACTGGGCGCCCGGCGATCGACGTCGACATTGAGTACTTCCCGTCCGAAGACCCGATCGAGGCCATGAGCCTGATCACCGCGGGCATCGTGACCAACTCGGAAGTCACCATCTGCAGGGTCCCCATCGAGTTCATGGAGATCGAACTTGCCACGCTCGAGCAGATGGGCCAACAGCTCGACATCTCCGGCGAGTACTTTGCGCGCAACGGACGGACGCGCTTGGTGGATGTCACCACCAAGCCATCACGGTTGCGCGCTCCGGAGGACAAGATCCATCCGATGCCGTTCCCGGGTCTAAACATCGACAACTTGCCGTTCTTCGCGGTCATCGCCGGCAACGCCGAAGGCCAGACCATGATCCACGACTGGGTCTACGAAAACCGGGCCATCTACCTGACCGAACTCAACAAACTCGGCGCCCAGGTTCAACTGCTCGATCCGCACCGCATCTACGTCAATGGCCCCACCAAGTGGCGTGGCGCGGAAGTCGGATGCCCCCCGGCACTGCGACCCGCAGCTTGCCTGCTGCTGGCCATGCTGGCGGCCCGCGGCACGTCCGAGTTGCGCAACATCTACGTGATTGAGCGCGGATACGAGGACCTGGCCGAGCGGCTCAACACCATCGGCGCCAAGATCGAGTACTTCCAGGACTGATGGGGGCGGAGAACGTCGGAATCTCCACGATTCGGACTGACCAGCAGGACATTCTGCTGGATCATCCGGAGTCAGCGTTCGCTCACCCCCGAAAACAATGGGTTTGCCTTCTGCGCCCTGGCGATGATCCGGCAAAATCCGTCGTTGCGATCACCTCTGTTCGTCGTGTAGGGCGAGGACGGCACGGATTTCGTCCATCACCTGCTCCGGGTTGTTCCAAATCTGCTCGGGGGCGAAGCTCAGGAGGTCAAAGCCACGTGCCTGTGCAGCGTTCAGGCGTGCCATATCTTTCCTCCAAGCCTCCCGCGAGCTGTGGAAGGCGTAGCCGTTGACTTCAACGATGAGCCACCGTCCAATGAGAAAGTCCACACGTCCCACGCCGCGGATTTTGACTTGGCGACGGAATGTCAGGCCTTCTGATTCGAACAGCAGACGGGCGCTGATCTCCGGTACGGATTCGGACAGGCCGTCTGCCTTGGCGAGAAGCCTCCTGGCGTTTCCGTAGTAGTTGGCGGAGATCTCGCTTTCGAGCAGGGCCCGCGGGATGCCGAACTGCTGTATGGCAGACTGCGCAATCGAAATGGCATCGACCTCTGGCAAGCAGACCAATGCATGAATCACAGTGTCCTCGACGGATGCCAAGGGGACGGCATTCTCCCGAGATAGGCGTAGGCCGCCATGCCGGACGAAGCCCCGGCCCGGCAGTGCCGCGTAGCCAGGTGCACGCGCATGGGCTTGTCCTTGATCCACAGGCCGTAGCGTAAAGCTGCGCTCGCGCAGGTGACATGCCCGTTATTGAGGATCGCCGTGAGGTATTCCTGATCCGCTGACGGGAGGGCCCACACGCCTTTTCGCGGTTGGTGTGCCCCGGCGGAAGCCAACTTGCGGATGGCTGAGGGCGTATAGCCGCTGGCGCGCAGTAGGCCCACGCGCGCGACCCCACCCACCGTGGCAAGGAATTCCAAAGCATCCATGGATCCAGCTATCCATGGAATTGCGGCTGACGCCCCAGGGAATGTGCCGTATGTGGATGAGTTGGCGGACATTCTGCTGGATCACCCGGGGTGGCTTATCGCTAATGCCCGGAAAATAGAGGCTGTCCCCCGGTCCTGTCGGAGTGATCCAGGAGAATCCCTCGGGCGGCCCGTAAAATCCCGGTCTGTCTCCGCAAGGCTGCCATGGCGCACAATTGATCCGTGCGCACTTTTGGTGTGGAGGAGGAGTTGCTGATCGTCGATCCCGTGACCGGCGAGCCGCTCGCGCTTGCCGACGCGCTCCTCTCGGCCCCGCCCACGACGGCGCCGCCCACGATGACGCTGCCCAGGCCGCCCAGGATGGCACCGAACCCGGACCCACCCTCGAGGAGATCGACGGTCCCGATACCGGCCTAAGCCACGAGCTCAAACTTGAGCAGATCGAAACCCAGACCCGCCCATGCCGCAGCTACGCCGAGCTCCTGCACCAGATCCGCAGGGGCGCGGCCTCGCCAGCCATGCCGCTCGGCGCCACGGCGCTCGGATCGCCGCGTTGGCCACATCGCCCGTGGACGCCGCGTTGCACACCACTCCGGATCCCCGGTACGCCATCATGCTCGAACGGTTCGGTATCACGGCGCACGAACAGCTCACGTGCGGATTCCACGTGCACACATCGATCGAGTCCCCGAGGAAGGCGTGATGGTCTTGGACCGCATCCGGGACAAGCTCGCGGTCTTCACGGCGATGAGCGCCAATTCTCCCTACTGGCGTGGCCTGGCCACGGGTTTTGAGAGCTATCGGACGCAGGCGTGGAACCGCTGGCCTTCGTCGGGCCGTCAGCCATCTTCGGTTCCCTGGCTGCTTACCGGCGGGTTGTCCGGAGGCTCATCGAAACGGGAGTGCTGCTGGACGAGGGGATGGTCTACTTCGACGCCAGGCTGTCCCGGCACGTTCCCACGGTGGAGGTCCGGGTGGCCGATGTCTGCCTCCGGGCCGAGGATGCGGCGCTCATCGCGGTGCTCGTCAGGGCACTGGTTGAGACTTCTGTTCGTGAATACCATGCCGGAATAGAGCCCGCTGCCGTGCCCACTGCGCTTTTGCGGATGGCGTCCTGGCAAGCAAGCAACTTCGGACTGCGTACCGAACTGCTGGACTTCGGAACCTTTCGCCCGGAACCCGCCGCCGACGTCGTCTGGTCGTTGGTGGAATACTTGGAACCAGTGCTCGCCGAACAGGGTGAATTCGACTTGGTCCAAACCGGCGTGGCAGCCATCTTGAGCCGTGGCAACGGCGCTATCGAACAGCGTGGTGTTGCCGGGCGCTGGAGCGAGAGCAACGGGAGCGCGCCCGACGCCGCCGGGCTGGCCGCCGTCGTCGAGCACGCCGTCCAGATCACGATGCGCTCAGAGAGGGACGAGAGCGACACCAAGCCGCAACCCGTCCTCACCTGGGTGCGCCAGGACTGGCGCGAAGCGCCCGGCTAGACCTGCTTGAGGGCCCGCTCGAGGTCCCCGATGAGATCGTCCACATCCTCCAGCCCCACCGAAAGCCGCACGACGCCGTCGCTCAGGCCAATTGCCGCGCGGCCTTCCGGACCCATGGCACGGTGCGTGGTGGTGGCGGGATGGGTGATGAGGGACTTGGAGTCGCCGAGGTTGTTCGAGATGTCGATGACGGCGAGCCCGTCCAGCAGCGCGAAAGCGGCCTCCTTCGCCGATCGCCCTGCGGAGGGAGCAGCTCGAAGGTGAGCACAGTTCCGCCGGCCTTCATTTGCTTTGCGGCGAGCTCGAACTGTGGGTGCGACTTCAGCAGCGGGTACTTGACCCAGCTGATGGCCGGCTGTTCCTCGAGCCACTCGGCGATCCGCAACGCAGACGCCGAGGAGTGGTTGACGCGCAGCGCCATCGTCTCCAGGCCCTTGGTCAGGACCCAGGCGTTGAACGCGGAAAGAGACGGACCGGTGTGCCGCATGAGCTGCTTGACGGGACCGTCGATGAACTCCTTGGTGCCCAGGATCGCTCCGCCAAGGACCCGACCCTGGCCGTCGATGTGCTTGGTGCCCGAGTAGACAATCACGTCTGCTCCGAGATCGCCGCAGCGCTGCAGGAGGGGAGTGGCGAAGACGTTGTCGACGACCACCGTGGCGCCGGCCGCGTGGGCCAGCTCGCTCACCGCGGCGATGTCCACGATTTCCTGCATGGGGTTCGACGGCGACTCGAAGAACACTGCCGTTGTCGGCTCGGACAGAGCGGCACGCCACTGGTCCAAGTCAGGCCCGTCGACGAAGACGGTCTCGACGCCCCAGCGCGGCAGGATCTCATTGAGGATGACGAAACAGGAGCCGAAGAGCGAGCGGGCGGCAACTACGCGGTCACCGGCAGCAAGCAACGCACCGAGGGCGGTGAAGACAGCGGACATGCCCGACGCCGTCGCGAAGCACGCTTCGGTGCCTTCGAGCAGGCGGAGGCGCTCCTGGAAGGTAGCTACGGAGGGGTTGCCGTAACGGGAGTAGACGAAGCGTTCGTCCTCGCCCGTAAATGCTCGCTCGGCGGCTGCGGCGGACTCGTAGACGAAGCCGGAGTTCAGGAAGACGGCCTCGGACGTTTCCTGGAAGTTGGTACGGTCAAGACCGCCGCGGACGGCCTGGGTGTCAGGGCTCCAGCTGGCGGCGTCAGGGTTGAAAGTCACTTAGATGTTCCCCAGGTTCGTCGGAAGTCCACGGTTTTTCCAGCCGTTAACGGTTCGCTCGCCGTAGCGGTCCGGCTCGCCCTCAAAGCCCTCGAGGACGTTGTAGGAGGTGTAGCCGGCCTGGGTGGCGGCAATCGCGGCGGCGATGGAGCGCTGTCCGGAGCGGCAGAGGAAAACCAGTTCGGTGCCATCCGCCTCCGGGGCCTGCTGCGTCAACTCTTCGATGAAACGGGTGTTGGGATGCCTCCGGCCAGGTTCCACTGGATGAACAGGGGATCGTTCTCGGTGGCTTTGGTGTCCGGGATCCCGATGTGTGCCCACTCGCCTTCGGTGCGGACGTCCACCAGGATGGCGCCCTGCTCGAGCTTGGCCCAGGCGTCGTGCGGGCTGAGGTCGCCTGCGTAGCTCATGCGTGGCCCTCGCCGTCGAACTCTTCATCAAGCTGGTCCACCGCATTGGCAACGGCGGCATCTGCGCTCGCGATTGCCGCGGGCAGGACGATGGCCTGTGCCACGATTACGTCCGTGCCGTTGAAGGTCGCGGCCGGGCTGCCGTGCAACACGTATCCCTCCGCGAGGGCGGTGGAGATCCGCTCGCAGAATTCCTTGGTGTCAGGGCCCGTGATGAGACGGTACGAGAGTTTTTCTTCGGTGGGTTCAGGCATTGGTGCTCCTCAGTCACGCTTGCAGTTCGAAAGTGTCGATACGCCGAGTAGTCACCTGAGGCACCCCGCCGGAGAGAGGGTTGCCGACCAGCAAGTCAGGGCTTCGCGCTGGTGCTCATTACTCAAGAAGAAAAATAACATCCACGACGGCGGCCTGCATCACCGGCCGACGTCATGTTCCGTAACCGGGGACTAGGACTCGGTTTCATTGGGCAGCGGTTCCAGGCTGGCCTGGATCCGGGTGGAATGGCGTCGAACCGCGATGCTACTGCCGTAGGGGAGTGACGAAAAGTGGAACCTTGATGCTTCCGGATTTCCAGCAGTTCGTGGACGGATATCCCGGTGGCCGTGGCGAGTGCATGCAGCGAGAGGCTGTTGTGATGAGCCAAGGCAAAAACCACACCCGACAGGGCTTCGAAACCTTCTGTCTCGTAGATTTCCTTCACCAAGTTGGACATGCCATTTGCATCATCGATTGATCCCGCTGACGCACCAGTCGCCATGGCCGTCAGGGACCATGCAGCAGAGTCGGGGCTGATGTAGATGCTCATGTCGATACCCTACGGACTCAGGCCCGCTTGGGAATGGGCGATACGTTTATCTTTATGGCAGCACTCACCGACCTTGACCGCCAGCTCCTCTCCGCTCTCCGGGAGGACGGCAGGGCCTCCGTGGCGAGCCTTGCGCGCAAGCTGGGCGTTGCTCGGGCCACCGTGAATAGCCGGCTTGAGCGTCTTGTCTCCTCGGGGACCATCGTTGGCTTCACCGCGAGGGTGCGCGACGAGGTGGATCCACTTGCGATCCGGGCCATTGCGCTCATTGCCGTGGAGGGAAGGTCGGCGGACAAGGTCATTCGCCAACTCCGCGGACTTCCCGAGATTTGGGCGCTACACACCACGAACGGCGGTTGGGATCTCGTGGCCGAGTTGCGCACGGAAAGCCTCAGCGACTTTGACCAGGTGTTGGGGAGGATCCGCGGGATCGAGGGGATCGTCAATAGCGAGACGAGCCTGCTGCTCAGTTCCGTCCTGCGATAGTCGCTTTTATGACGGACGCCTGCCGTTGATCATTGTGTGCATAAGCAGTCATCATTTTGTGCATGTTTTCAATGAAAAGTACGTACTTTGGCAATTGTGGATGCATATCGCCGCTCCGTAGCCTCGTAGCAACAGTGCTTATGAGGGAAAGGAGCGCACATGACGCGCTTTGTCGATGTCCGCAATATGGTTCGTTGGACGGCCGGACGGGCCCGGAGACCATCATCTCGGAGATGATGCAGTACCTGGAAGACGACTTCCGGCGGTGGGAATCTTTTGACAAGACTCCGCGGGTGGCAAGCCACACGCCATTTGGCGTCATCGAGCTGATGCCCACCAGCGACCAGGAAACCTACGGCTTCAAGTATGTAAACGGACACCCCTCGAATCCCGCGCGCGGCTTCCAGACCGTGACAGCTTTCGGTGTCCTGTCCGACGTCCACAACGGCTACCCGACGTTCCTTGCGGAGATGACAGTGCTGACAGCGTTGCGGACGGCGGCCACGTCCGGCATGGTCGCTAAGAAGCTCGCGCGCCCCGATGCCCGGATCATGGCGATGATCGGAACCGGAACCCAATCGGAGTTTCAGGCGCTGGCCTTCCGGGCGGCCCTGGGTATAAACAGTGTGAGGATCTGGGACACGGACCCGGCAGCGATGGAGAAGTTCGTCCGGAACATGGCTCCCCTCGGCTTCGACATCACCATCGCAGACTCGGCGGCCCATGCAGTGGAGGGCGCCGACGTCGTCACCACATGCACGGCGGACAAGGCCAATGCCACGATCCTGACAGCAGACCAGGTTTCGCCCGGAGTCCACATCAACGCGATCGGAGGCGACTGCCCAGGGAAGACTGAACTCGACGCTGCCATCCTCGGCCTCGGTGACGTCTTTGTGGAATACGATCCCCAGACGCGGATTGAAGGCGAGATCCAGCAAATGTCCGCCGATTTTCCCGTCACCGAATTCTGGCAGGTCCTGGCCGGGCACGCTCCGGGCCGGACCTCCAAGGACCAAATCACGATATTCGATTCCGTGGGCTTCGCGATCGAGGACTTTTCCGCCTTGAGGTATCTCCGCGACGCCGTTGAGGGTTCAGAATTCTTCGAGGAGATTGACCTCGTCGCTAATCCCGATGACCCCAAGGACCTCTTCGGCCTGGTGCGGGAACTGTCGCCGATCGGCTCCTGAGATGCCCAACTGGTCCCACCGCCACCCTCGCCTCGCAAGTCCCCGTCGGCTCCCAGCCTTCGCGAGCTCAGGCAGGGACCCTCGCCGGCGGGGCCCCACGGCCAGGGAACCCGGGCGGCGTGGGCCCACGCATTTGTTGTCGTTTTGGAGCCTCTAAACGACAACTACTGCTAGTCAGTTGGGTGGGAGAAGCCTGGTGCGCCGGCCCCAGAACCGGCGCACCAGACGTTTTATCCGGGCATCCCGCCTGCCCAGCCCATCCCGCCGGCCCGGCTAGACCACCGCCAGGCGCAGGATCAGCTCGGCATGCCCGGGGAACCTCATGACGAGCGACTCGATGTCCCGTGCCGTTGGTTTCGCGGAGTCCGATCTCTCGTATCCCGGTGCGAGGCTGCAGCTCACCAAGGCGAACCCCGGCCCGGCCAACTCGGCACCGAACCAGGTGGAGTTCGGGCAACTCCTTGCAACATCTCGCCTGCTTCCGGATCCGGCCCCAACAAGGCTTCGGTATAGCCAAAGTCCTGAAGTCCGAGCTCCCGGGAGAAGACGTGCAGCCTGATCGGTGTCCCCACGTGGAAGAACCACAATTCGTCCTGCTTGAGGGCGTGCAACTGGAGGACCTCACCCGCCTCCAGCAGGTACCAGTTGGAACTGTAGAGCGGATGGTCGACGCCGAAACGCGGAGGCAGCGCCGATCCGGCGATGTCCTCGTTGCTCACGAGCGCGGGCGCAAACCAGCCGCCCACGCTAGCAGGGGACATGTCCAACCGTTTGATCCAGTCCTCTGCGAATCCACTCATGTGACCGGGTCCTTCAGTGAGAAGCAGACGGTGATGCCGATGATGTCCTTGCTGCCCGGGCCCGCAGCAACCCCTTTTGGGTCACGATGTCCACATTCACCATGCCGCCGTCCTTGCTGGGGACGGCGATGGTCTCGTGGAAGTTGAGCAACGGCTTTCCGCTCGCCATTACTTCCTTGTCATGCGCAACGTGTTCCGCGCGCGAGTCCTGGTGCCCGATCAGCTCCGACTTATCCATGCCCACCAGGTCCGCGAAGTTCTGGTTGACCCACAGGAAGACCGAATTCGCGTCCTTCACCACCCAGTACACGCCGTCCTGCCGGTCCAGCACATCGGCGACACTCATAGGCGGAACCGTGGGAAGGAGCGCCGGGTCCAGCGCCGGGCGACAGTCATGGCGCTGCCGCCGCTCCGCCGTCGGCCTCGAGTCTTTCGGCGAGGTCTTGCGCCAAGGCGACCATTGTCATGGTCGGGTTCCACGAACCGCCGGTGGGCCAGAGGCTGCCGCCCGTGACAAAGACGTTCTGCACGCCGTTGAGTCGGTAGTCGATTCCGACGACGGCGCCCTCCTCTTCGCCGATCGGCAGGCTCGAGCTTTCGTGGACCAATCCCGGAACGCGGCGCTCCGGGATGGCGGGACGCTCGGCACCCCAGGTTCCGTCGTCGGGATCTCCGTGCCAGTATTCGACCCGCTCCGCGCCGGCCGGGGAGAGGACCCGCTCCAGCATCTGGAAGGTTCCCTCGTCCATGGTGTCCCAGGTGTCGTCGTCGGTGGCGTTGGCCAACACCTGCAAGGTGACGTTGCAGGTGGGGTCCGCTCCGCCGGAAAGCCGCAAGTGGTTCTCCGGGTTGCTTTCGTCCAGTTCGCCGAGGACGGCGCAGACGAACACCAGGTAGTCCTCCGAGGACCGCAGCTGCGCGAGCGAAGCCGTGGCGACGACGTCGGGGGCGTAGCGTTCGGACTTCTGGGCGTTCTTGTCCGGGCAACGGTCCGAGAGGACCGAAAGCTGGACGTGGTACTGCATGCCGGCCGGGCTCTTGCCCGCCAAATAGATGGCCGCCAGTTCCAGCTCGCCGAGTTGTCCGCTGAAATCAAAATCCTCGCGGGGAACCCTGGCCACCACCGAGGTGATGAAGTGGGCGCTGAAATGCCCGCCGGCCCCCTGCACCTGCGGGAAGGAATTGAGGACCAGCGTTGCCGGTGGAAGCGTGCCCATGGCCAGGACCAGGTTGGCGTTGCCGACGTTCACTACGCCGCGGTTGGTGTTCAACGCGGTGGCCCGTCCGTCCTGCTGGAGCACGCTCAACACGGTGCAGTCCGTGACCATGCGAAGAGCCGCGCCCTTGCCTTGGGCCTCGAGGGCTGCTTGCTTGTCCGTCAGTTCAAGGAGGACTGCCGGCGTCGAGAACTTCGCGAAGTCCACGCCCGACGTCGCGCCAGTCGCCGCAGCGAGCGGTGCGGGCATGCTGCGGGTGGCGGAATCGATCTTGTGCAGGCCTGCCTCAAGCCGTTCCTGCAGGGCTTTCTGCATGATTCCGTAGACCGGCCGGGTGTCGTTGATGAGATCGACGACGTCGGCCGACCGGCCGGCGTCGATCTGGTCCGCCGAAACCACGTTCAGGAGGTCTTCCGCGGACGTGAAGTGCGACTTGGCGGCGTCCATCACTGCCCGCGGCCAGCCCCGCATTTCATCTTCCTCGGGGCGGGGGCACCACGCGCTCCACATGATGCTTCGTCCGCCGTAGAAAGGAACCATGCCGTGCTGCCACGAAATCTTGCCCGGCGGCTGGGTGGCGGTGGCAGCTGCCAAGGTCCACGGGAAGGTCTCCGAGAGGCCTCCCAGGGTCTCCTTGTAGGGCAGCGGCAGGTTCTGGAAGTGCTGCGGCAAGAAAAACGGACCCCGTTCAATGATCAGGATCCGTGCGTGCGGGTTGACTGTCAGTGTCCGCTCGGCGAAGGCGTAGGCGCAGAACCCACTGCCGATGACGATGTGGTCGAATTGTTCCTCTTCGCGGACTTTTTTCCATTCCCCCTCGGAGAGGAAGAAAACGTGATCCATGACTTTCTGGGGCGAGGGATCCTGGGGTCCGGGCGTGGGAAACCCGTGATTGAAATTCTGGGACGAAGAAACTGCACTCATAACGATGCCCTCCATCAACTTTGCTGATTCCACGGCACCGTGAAACCAGGTGCCCACTGGGCCTAGAGGCAGATCACCCTTCCCCAGCAGAGTTCACGGGACTAGTTAACTACTGCCGCCATGGCGGCACAATAGAGTTCGGTGAGGATCCACGGCCGGCGGCTGAAATCCGCCGGCAAGCCGCGGCTATTGAAGGTCTTCCGGTTCCGGTGGGGCCCAAGTGGCCCGGGTGTCCGATGCGGCGGGGCGGGCCGGGATGCGGAGGCCGGGGTACATGTTTGTGCAGGTGCGGCGGATGCGGGGCTGGGTGTGGCGGCCACCGTGCGGCGGATGCGGGCACCGTGCGGGCTGGGTGAGGCGGACCGCCGTCGGGCTCGGTCTCCCCAGCCGAGGCTTCGGGCACCGTCCCGGCTTCCTTGGGATCGGTTCCCGTGGCGGCATCGTTGGATTCCTCCGCCGCGAGCCCGTAATAGCTGTAGAGTTCCTGTTCCTGCGTCTCCGTGATCACGCCGCGGTCGCTCTCGATGCGCGGGCCGTTCTTCACTTTGTCCTTGGCAAAGGCCACCCTGATCACTGAATTCTCAATGCTGGCTCCGGAAAGCGGGGCGAAAGACTCGGACATGCCGAACAAGCCGGTCCGCACGGTGACAAACACAGGATCCCCGGAATCACCGCTCGTGAAGACCTGTTCAACTGAACCGATTTTCTCCCCGGCGGCGTCTACCACAATCCCTCCGTTGAGGACGATGTTGTCGATGTCCTGCAGGCTGAGCATGATGCAGATCCTTCTCGTATCGAAGTTCCGGCGGTACCGGCCAAGCTGTTCTACATTCTGTCCTGAATCTTCGCGCCCGGCGACAGGGTCCGTCTCTGCCGAACGCACTCACTGGCCAGCGATTGCCAGCACCGCCACCGCTGCGAACACCGTCAGAGGCGCAACAATCAGGCCGAAGATCGCATAGCCCTTCCACGTAATCAGCACATTCATGCGCATGAGCCGATCGTGCCACAAAAGGGTGGCCAAGGAGGCCCACGGTGTGATGATCGGGCCCGCATTGACTCCGATCAGCAAGGCCGCCATCCGCACAGGCGACCCGGCCAGCGGTTCTGCCAGCAGGTACGCAGGCAAATTGTTGAGGACATTGGAACCGGCGGCGCCCGTCGCGGCAAGCCGAACCAGATCCATAAAGCCCTGGCCTTGTCCGGCCAGCTGACTCAGCAACACGGGAGCCCCCAGATGCCTGGCTGCTTCCATCACCAGAAAGAGGCGGAAGCGAACAGCAACAAGGACCATGGAATCAGCGACACCTTGAGAACCCGCGGGCGCCGTAACGCGAACACCACACCAAGAACCACTGCACCGGCCAGGGCCGGGATCCAGACCGGGACCCCGGACACCAGCGCGGGTAGCAGCAGCGCCAGCACCACGGCGCTGCACGCGAGCAGGACCCGGTCCGCCGCAGGCCTGGAATCAGCCCGGCCGGCTGATCCGGCCTGATCCGTCCGACCGGGATCCGTGAATAGCGGTTGCGCAGATCCCGCCGGAAGACGACGGCGATGAACAGCAGGGGTACGACGACGGCGGCAAGCGAAGGAGCCCACATCAGGCCGGCAAACCCGCCCGGAGTAATACCGCCAAGGCTGTGCTGGGCCAGAAGGTTGGTCAGGTTGGAAATGGGCAGCAGCAGGCTTGCCGTGTTGGCCAGCCACACCGTCGTCAGCGCGAAGGGCAGGCCGGCAGTCCGGCTTGCCGCGTCACGCTGACCACCACGGGGGTCAGCAGCACCGCCGTCGTGTCCAAAGAGAGGAAGACGGTACTCAGCGTCGCGAATGCCGCCAGTAACAGCCACAAAAGAATGCTGTATCCGCGGCCCCAATAGCGGAGCCGGCGGGCAGTCCAAAGGAACACTCCAGCCTCACTGCACAGCTCAGTCACAACCGTCATCGCGACGACGAACAACAGAATCGGAGCCACCCGATCCACGAGTGCCACTAGATCGGTGAAAGGCAGGGCGCCGGTGGCGATCGCCACGGCTCCGGCCGCAAGGAGCACCGCTCCAATGATCGCCAGACGCATGAACGGAGTCTATTCCCCGGCTAAGCTCGGATCACATCGATACTGACTGAATCCCTGCTTGACGGAAAACAGAGGTGCAACCGTGACGCTTGCCGAAGACAACCTCAACCAGCCAATTCGCATCCAATTCGAGGCATTCATCGATGAGCACCGGCGCGCGCTCAATGACTGCTTGAACGGGTTGACGGAGGAACAGGTCCGGCGGTCATTGGTGCCGTCCCGGACCACCCTGCTGGGCCTCGTAAAACATGCGACCTTCGTGGAGAAGGTCTGGTTCGACGAAGCCATCACGTGCCGTTCGCGCGCGGAGATCGGCATCCCTGCGACGCCGGATGAATCTTTTATCCTCGACGACGGCGACACCATCGCTTCAATCCAGCAGGCGCACCGCGAGGCATGCGAAGCATCGCGCCGGGCGTCATCGTCCTTGGGGCTCGACGACATGCTCAACGGCAACCGACGCGGCCCGCTCCCGCTGCGCTGGGTGTACCTCCACATGCTGCGCGAGCTTGCGCAACACTGCGGTCACGCGGACATCCTGCGGGAACAAATCACCGCACCCAAGTGACTCGCAATAGATGTCGTTTAGGGCGCTCTAAACGACATCTACTGCTAGTTAGTTGGGCAGGGGAGGCAGTTGGCGCGAAAACCCTACTCGATCCCCGCGAACAGCTCGTTGAGCTCGGCCGTCAGCTGTTTGCGCATTGCCGGCGTGCCAATCTCCCTGCCATCCACGTGGTTGACGGGCGCGATGAGCCGGATGCTCGAGATCAGCCACACCGCGTCCGCGTCGAACAGGTCTTCCGGGACCAGCGGGCCGTAGCCGAGCTCCCAGCCCGCTGCCTTCGCTTTGGCGAAAAGCGCGTCTTGGGACGTGCCGGGCAGGATGCCGCTGTCCAGCTGCGGAGTGATGAGGCGCTTGACCGTGCGCGCCGAGCCGGCGCCGTCGTCGACCGTTTCGACGTGGGCCAGCAACACCGTGGAGGTCGGGCCCTCCAGGACGCGGCCGTCCGTTGACGTGAAGATTGCGTCGTCCGCACCTTGCTTGTGCGCGTAGCGCAGCGCGGCCATGTTCACCGCGTAGGAGAGCGTCTTGGCGCCGAGCAGCAGCCAGGGGGCGCGGTCGCCCGCCTCCGTGTCAAAGCCACGGTCAAGAAGTACGACGTCGATGCCCGTCTCGCGCTGCCGGCGACTGCCCGCGGGGGACGGCGAAGCCTGGATCCAGCACGTGGGAGTCGAGGCCCTTCCACCCCGCGCGTCACCAGCAGCTTGACCACTACCTCGTCTTCGGCCGGGCTCGGCGCGGGGAAGGCGTCCCGGAATTCGGTGATCGCGGTGTCGATCGCCCGGCGCCAGACGTCCTGTTCGGGAATGTTGAGGTCCAGTGCGCGGGCTGAGCTCTCTAGCCTGTTCAGGTGCGCTTGCACCTTGCGCGCACGGCCCTCGACGGCGAGCAGCGACTCGAAGACGCCGTCGCCCCGGGTGGCGCCCAGGTCGGTTGCCATGAGCTGAGGCTGGCTGGAATCGGCGACGCGGCCGTTTTCGAACGCTGGATCCAGGAAAACGAGGACCGTCGAGGCAGGTAAAGTCATGCTTCCAGCTTAGTGCTGGCCCACAGGACGAACAGTCGCGAGCGGTGCGCCAGATAGGCTGGGCTGACTGTTGGTTCTTTGACTAACTATTCGATCGTGGGGGTGTGGGGTGCTGTTTCCTTTTCAGTTCGGGGTTGAGTGGACCTGGCTCCTCAGCGCGTGGGCCGTCGTCGAGATTATCCTGAGGGTGGTGCTGCTGGGCGTCATCCCGGTAACCGCCGCCCCACCACGGCCATGGCGTGGCTCCTGGCCGTCTTCCTCGTTCCCTCCGTCGGCTTCGTCCTGTTCCTGTTGTTCGGCAATTTCCGCTTGTCCCGCCGTCGTCGTGAACAGCAGGAGGAAGTCAACGATCGGGTGCGTGCAGGCACGTCGGCGCTCGCCGACGTCGTCAGCACGTACTCGGGACCCGAATGGGTGACGTCGGCCGGTGAACTGAACCGGCGGCTGGGATCCTTGCCGATGGTGGACGGCAACTCCGTGGAGCTCTTCCCCGGCTACGAAGAGTCCATCAAAGCCATGGCGGAAGCGGTCAAGGGGCCAAGAAGTTCGTCAACGCGGAGTTCTACATCATGAGCAGCGACTCAGTCACGGACGAACTGCTCACCGAGTTGGAAAAGGCAGCCGCGCGCGGCGTCAACGTCCGCCTTCTGTTCGACCACATCGGCACGCTGCGGATTCCCGGCTACCGAAAGCTGGTCCGCAGGCTCAAGCGCGGCCAGATCCAGTGGCGCCGCATGTTGCCGCTGTTGCCAATCCATGGCCAGTGGCGCCGTCCGGATTTGCGGAACCACCGGAAAATCCTGGTGATCGACGGCGAAATTGCCTTCACGGGTTCCCAGAACCTGATTGAGCCCTCCTACAACAACCCCAAGCACCGACGCGCCGGGCGCAAATGGGTGGAGCTTATGGCGCGGATGGAGGGGCCGATCGTTGCAACCCTCAACGTCGTCTTCGCCACCGACTGGCTGAGCGAAACCGACGAATCCCTCGAACATCAACTGCAAGTCGCGGTCCAGGCAACACCCGGCAGGATGACCGCACAGGTGGTTCCGAGCGGCCCGGGGTTCGTCACGGAAAACAACCTCCGCCTGTTCAATACGCTGATCTACTCGGCCCAGCACCGCATCTCGATCTGCAGCCCGTACTTCGTGCCCGACGATTCCCTGCTGTACGCCATCACGACGGCGGCCCAGCGTGGCGTCGACGTGGAACTTTTCGTCTCCGAGAAGGGCGACCAGTTCCTGGTCCACCATGCGCAGCGGTCCTACTACGAGGCGCTGCTGGAAGCCGGGGTACGGATCTACCTGTACCGCGCGCCGTACGTCCTGCACGCCAAGCACTTCACCATTGACGAAGAAGTGGCCGTCCTCGGTTCCAGCAACATGGACATGCGTTCCTTCTCACTCAACATGGAGGTGTCCGTGATGCTCCTGGGCGCCGAAGCCGTGGACAGTATGCGCTCTGTGGAGTCGAGCTACAGGGAAATGTGCCGCGAGCTGACCCTGGAGGGCTGGTTGCACCGGCCGATGCTTGCCAAATACGTGGACAATGTAGCGCGGCTTACGGCGACCCTACAGTAGGGACTCAGTCCTCGCAGGCCTCGTCCGCAGGTTCGCCGTGGATCCTCGACAGCAATCCATGGAGTTGCTGGAGCTCATCAGCGGAGAATCCCGCAAAGGCCTCCTGCTCGACGTCGGCCACCGCAACTTCAATGGATCCCACCGCGCGTTTGCCTTCCGCGGTGATTTCTACGATATGACGACGGCGGTCCGCGGGGTCCCGGCGTCGTTCCGCCAGCCCTTGGCGCTCAAGGTCGTTCAGGACCGCTACTAGTCCGCTCGCGTCGATGGAGAGAGCATCGATCAGGCCCTGCTGACTGAGCGGGCCGGACTCGTCAAGCCGGCACAGCAGCACGGCATGCCTCGGGCTGAGCCCGGAGGAGTCCAGCGCTTGGCGGAGGCGCGTATTCATGATGCGCCCGTGACGCGCAAGGAGGAACCCCAGTTGCTTTCCCGCTGCCGAAGAACTCATCAGGAAAATCTTATCACTGAGGAAATTATTGATAACCAACAATCGTTGTCATTCATAAACGATCTGGGCGGCACAAGCCGCGCAGCGTGAGCTTTCTACCGAGGGAGTTGCCATGAATGACCAGGCTCAGCACCCCACTGTGGTGGTTATCGGCGGAGGCTACGGCGGGATTTCCGTAGCCAAGGCGTTGGACGAACACGCGACGGTTACCTTGGTGGAACCCAAGGACGCTTTCGTACACAACATTGCGGCCCTCCGATCTGTGGTCCAAACCGATTTCCTGCCGCGGATGTTCCTTCCCTATGACCGCCTGTTGGCGCATGGAGAGGTACTCCGGGACCGCGCTGTCCGGGTGGACGGGCACACGGTCGAGCTGGCTTCGGGTGCCAGCCTGGCGCCGGACTACCTTGTCCTCGCCAGCGGTTCCAGCTACCCCTTCCCGGCCAAAAGCGATCGAATGGTCACCAGCGACGCCATCGCCCGCTACCAAGCCGCACATGACGACCTCAAACGTGCAGACAGGGTGATGCTGCTGGGCGCCGGGGCGGTCGGCCTTGAGTTCGCAGGCGAGATCGCGGCGGCATGGCCGGAGAAGGACATCGTGATGGTAGATGTGGCGGCGGACATCCTTCCCGGGCCCTACGATCCACGGCTGCGGATTGAGGTCAACCGGCAGTTGGATGAACTCGGCGTACGCCGGATTCTGGGAAGCCGTTGGTGCAGTTGCCTCCTGTTCCTGCGGGTGAATTTGCCACCTTTACCGTCAACACCGCGGACGGTACCGCCATCCAGGCGGACATTTGGTTCCGCTGCTATGGAATAGCCCCGCAGACGGACTATGTGGCGGGAGGCCTCCTTGCCGCGCGGAACGCCGAGGGATACCTTGACGTCACCCCCGAACTCCGCGTTGCGGGCTTCGAGAACGTCTACGCTTTGGGCGACATTTCGGCGATCGACGTGAACAAGGCGGGCGTCGCGGGTCGCGAGGCCGCAGTGGTTGCCAAGAACATCCAAGCCCAGATCGAAGGCTCCGCGGATCTGGCCGCTTACACGCCGTCGAAGCCCGTCATCATCCTTCCGTTGGGACCGTCCGGCGGCTCGGGACAACTGCCCGACGGCGAGATCGCCAGCCCGGAGCTGATTTCCCAGATCAAGGGCCAACACATGATGATCGACCGCTATGTCGAAATGTTGAACCTCGGCGCTTGAGCTGTCCGCTTCCGCTGACTGCTAGCCGAGGACGGCGTTGACGAGTTTGACCAGTTCCGCCGCGGAGTCCGCGGTGACAGTGGCGCCCGTCTTGATCGCTGTGGCTCCGAGATTGCCTTTCACGCCGGTCACGGTCAGTGTGGTCACCTTCTGGCCCGACGGCAGGACCTGGGTGCTCAATGCTCCCGTTGACTGGTCCCCGCTGGTCTTCTGCGGCAACGGCTGGGTCTGGGTAGTGACCTTCTGCCCGCCCACCTCGATCGTGAAGGTGGAACACTGCGCCAGGGCATCAGCGGATTTCTTCGTCTGGCCGGCCAGGACGGCGGGGTCCTTCACCGCGAGGGCGGTGATCACTGTGACGGACTTATCCGCCGCCGAAATGCTCTCCCCTGCCGCATACGTCGCACCGTCCGGGACTTGCGCGTTGGTGTTCGCCAACGCTGCGCACGCCGGGGGTGTGATGACGGCGGACGCGAGCATCTGCTTCGCCGCGATGATGCCTTGATCCAGCTGCGCGGCAGGCACCACGGTCAAGGGCTTGCCCTGGTCATCCTTCAACTGCGCGACGATCGACGCAAGTTCCTCGTTGGTGTACGCCTTCGGTGTAGGAGTTGGTGTTGGTGTAGGCGTCGGTGTCGAGGAGGAAGCGGCGGCGTTGCCCGGATTTGCGGGACCTCCGCAGCCGGTCAACGCCAGTATGCCAGCAAAGAGAATCCCGAGCGGTGCGAGCATTTTTTTCATGTGTAGACCCCAATTTTTGTGGCGGCACGAACCTTCCCGGGGATAACCGGCATGGCCTTGCCTCAACCGCCCGGCCGGTCTTTCACCGCACCGGTAACAAGCGGCAATGAATAGGATGGTTGCCACGGTACACAATCAGTAGGCTTCCTAAATAGAGTGTGCCCTACTTGGATGCCGTGAGCCGGTTCAGTACTCGCCCTTGATCACGAAGTAGGAGCCGCGGATGACGCCTGCCAGCTTCGACTTCTGGCGAGCGAATTTGAAGCGTGACGCCAGTTCTTCCGGAATCTCCATGCCGTCCGAGAGCTTGAATCCGACAGCCCGCTTCCCGTCGGCCTCGATGCCGTACATAACGTTGACCGACAACCCGGACTCGTAGAAGACGTAGGCCATCCGCAAACCGTCGACGTCGAAGGCGGTTGCTTCCAGCGGGCGGGAGCTGATGACGATGTCACGCTCCTCCTTCAGGATGCGGCTCACGCGCTCGACGACTTCCGGAACCTCGCCGGCGGGGCTCACTGTGAAGACGTGGCCGTACTTGTTCCGGTAGTAGCGGCCCTCGTTGGCGCGCAACCCGGCAAGCGCCTCGGCAACGGGAGACGATTCCAGTCCGACGGTAGAGACATTCTCGAAGTCAACGATGTACGGCATGCACCCTCCTGGTAAGACGTAGTGGGACCAATGCTAACGTGACGGCGTGCGGGCACTACCAAGGGGGCTTTCCTTCGCGCCGCAATGGGGCGATTCTGGAATTCCAAGCATGTTTGGAAGCGTTCTTCGGAGGCGTCATGGCGCGGAAAAACGAGTCCCCGGCTGTGCAGGCACCGCCCGAGCCGGGAGACGAATACCCTGAGAAAGTCCGGATCCTCGCCGAAGGCCGATTGGTCAGCGACAGGCTGTGGAACGCGGACCTCGCACCCGCCCGGCAACGCAACTGGAGGGTCCGCAGCCTCTTCGCCCTGTGGATGTGCGACGTCCACAGCATCGCCGGTTACACTTTCGCGGCCGGCCTCTTCATCACGGGACTGGTGGGCTGGCAAGTCTTCCTGGCCCTGGTCCTCGGCATTACGCTGGTCTACTTCCTCATGAACTTCGCCGGGACGGCCGGGCAGAAAACGGGCGTACCGTATCCGGTCTTGGCTCGGATGTCCTTCGGCCTGTTCGGCGCCAACCTGGCTGCCCTGATCCGGGCACTCATCGCCATCGCCTGGTACGGCATCCAGACCTGGCTCGCTTCGGAAGCCGTGCTGGTACTGCTGTTTTCCGTGTGGCCCCAGTTGACGTCGCTCGACGGTCCGGACGTGCCCCGCATCCTTGGCCTGACGCCGCTTGGTTGGGCGGCTTTCCTGGTCCTCTGGGCGGTCCAGCTGCTGGTCATCCGGCGCGGCATGGAGACGGTCCGGAAGTTCCAGGATTGGGCGGGCCCTGCAATCTGGGTGGCCATGTTCGCGCTCGCAATCTACATCCTGACGCAAGCGGGCAACAAGTTCAGCCTCTCGATCCCCGGCGTCGCGCCCTTGGACGGCCCGGCAGCCCTGACCCAGTTCTTCTCTGCCATCGCCCTCACAGTCACCTACTTTGCCGCGCTTCTCCTGAACTTTTGCGATTTCTCCCGGTTCGCACCAGACCGGAAGACCATCCTGCGCGGCAACTTCTGGGCCTGCCCGTGAACTTCATCGCGTTCGCCCTGGTCACAGTGGTGGTCACAGCCGGTGCGGCGTCCTACTTCTCCGCAGACCAGTACCGCGGGCAGGACATGTTCAAGGTCATCACCGATCCCGTGGCGATCGTCCAGGCGATCAAGAATCCGTGGATCACCATCATCGCCGCCGTGACGTTCGTGGTGGCCACGATCGGCATCAATGTGGTGGCCAACTTCGTTTCGGCCTCCTACGACCTCGCCAACGTGGCCCCGCACAGGATCGACTTCCGCCGCGGCGGCCTCATCAGCGCGGTGTTGGCAATCGTGATCCTGCCCTGGAACCTCTTCAGCAGTCCCGTAGTGATCGTGTACTTCCTGGGCGGCCTGGGCGCGCTTCTCGGTCCGCTGTTCGGGGTCATCTTCACGGACTTCTTCCGCATCCGGCACCAGCGGTGCAAGGTCTCGGACCTGTACCACGAGGACGAGAAAGGCCTCTACTTCTACACCAAGGGCTGGAACCTCAAGGCCATTGCGGCGCTGGTCCCTGCCGCCGTCGTCGCAGGTGTTTTGGCCCTGGTCCCGGCCCTGCAGACATTCCTGCCGGGAGGCTCGGGCCTGGGCCCGTATTCATGGTTCGTGGGGCCATCCTGGCCAGCCTGATTTACTACACGATCACCCGCAACGATCCCCGGACGGTCCGCGCCCGAACGGAGGAACACGACTGACGCTCAGATAGTGGGAAACTCCGCGCCCAGGGCGGAGAGCACGCCGAACGCCTTGGTCCGGATTTCCTCGTATTCGTCCTGGGTGTCGAGTCCGCTGTGATGGCGCCCCCGACGCCGAGACTGAGCGTGCGTCCGCCGTTGCCGTCGGGACCCATCACCAGGGTCCGGATCACGACGGCGAGATCGGTCGCCGCATTGAGCGAAAAGTACCCGATCGCGCCGGAGTAGACCCCGCGCGGTCCGGACTCCAAGCCGTCAAGGATGTCCATGGTGCTGATCTTCGGGGCGCCCGTCATGGAGCCGGCAGGGAACGCGGCCGCCACGGCCTCGGCCCGCGGTGCTCCAGGCCGCAGCCGGGCGTCGATGGTGCTCACCATCTGGTGCACCGTCGCGTAGCTTTCCACCGCGCACAACCGGCTGACGGTCACCGACCCCGGCACGGCGAAGTGGCTGAGGTCGTTGCGGAGCAAGTCCACGATCATGATGTTCTCGGCACGGTCCTTGAGCGAGGATTCAAGGCCACGGCGCAGCGCCTCGTCGATGACCGGATCGTTGGCCCGCGCCCTGGTGCCCTTGATCGGCTCGGCCTGCATGCCGCCGTCGGAAGTTATCCGCAGGAAGCGTTCCGGCGAGGTACTCGCAACCGTCAGGTCACCGAACCGCAAGTAGCTCGCGAACGGCGCCGGGTTGCGCTTGCGCAGCGCGAGGTAGCTCTCCCACGGGTCCAGCCCGGGATCCGGGCGGTCACCGTGGTGGTCAGGCACACTTCGTACGTGTTGCCCTCGGCAATCTGGTGCTGGGCCTCCGTGATTTTGCTTTTGTATTCGTCCTCGGTGTCGCGGCTGGAGAACTCAAGCACCACTGTGCGACCCCCGACGGCGGGATCCCCGGCCGAGTGCCTCGGCGCACCTTCGGGTGCCGACGCCGCGGACAGCACGGACTCACGGGCAAGCCCGAGCCAATCACCGGCGTCGGGAGCGTCGATGGCGAGCAGCCAGACCGCAGCCTCACGGTGGTCGATCACCACGGCCCGTCCGGCGAAAAGCAACGCCGCATCGGGAGTGCCGGCTTGGACATCGCTGCCACCGGTCTCCCGCTTCAGTTCGTAGCCGAGGTACCCCAGCCAACCGAGCGTGAATTCGCAGTCATAGCCTTCAGGTGCCCTCAAAGCCTTGCGGCCCCACACGGTGTCCAGCCAGCGGAAGAAGGGACCGGTGGTCTCGACGGTGGCGCATCCGGCGCTGAGGCGGGTGGTTCCGGAGCTGTGGATCACAGACTGACCGAAGGAGCCGCCGTCGTCCGCGAGGATACTGAAGCGGCTCCGCTCCGCCGCGGCGTTGGGGACCCGGCGTTGGAGGAACCGGCGTCGTCGACTGTGCCCCTGTTGGAGGCCGCATTGGAGGAATCGAGCCAGACGGCATTGGCGGAGTGGGCGTACAGCGCGTGGAACAGGGCTGCGGCGTCCGGCGTGGCATCGATCCGTTCGGCCTTGAGCTGCAATCCGCGGCGTGCCGAGAGCTCGGGAGCAAGCACGGGGGAGAGCGAAGAGAGGTAGCTCAGCGCCTGCAGGGCGTCGTCCGGGGCGTTGCCGTCCGCGCGGTTCAGCACCCTGACGTCAATGTGGTCGAGGACGTCGTCGCTCTCCAGCCACTCGTCCTCCTGCGCCGCCCAGCTGTCCCAGAACGGTTCGTAACTGCTGCCGTCCCGGGCCATCGCACGATGCCGGCGGTCGTCGTCGGGAGCGTCCACCCAGACCACGGCGTCCAGCATGGGCCGGGCGGCACTCGCGGCTGCCCCGACGCCCTCGACGATGACGATTTCGGCAGGCAGGGTGACGTGGCTGCGGCCGTCGTAATGTTTCTCCCAGTCCCAACTGACCCACTCGGCGGCGTCGCCGCGGCGCAACGGTGCCAAGACCGTGGTGACGTACCGCTCGATACCCGCGGCGAGGCCGTTCCAGCCCGGATAGATATCTTCGAGATGGAACAGCGACACCTTGTGATGCATGCGGAGGCGGGCGGCTAGTTCGACGGCGAGAGTGGTCTTTCCCGCGCCGGACCGGCCATCGATGGCGATGATCACGGGTGCTGGGGTCATGAAATAGAGCGTACCTGCTGCGGGTCGTGGTGCTGTCCGTGCTGCCTGGCGGCGAGGGCGTCCCGGGTGTGCGCGACGATCCCGGGGACAGCCGCGCGGATGAGGTCCCAGGTCACGTCGAAATCGTGGTGGCCCCCATACCAAGGATCCTCGATGCCCAGGTCCAGGGTGCTCCGGCCGGCAACGGCTGGGTCGAAACTGCGCAGCATCCGGATCTTGGCGAGGGTTTCCGAATCCGGCGCGGCCTCGTGCAGCCAGCCATAGTGATCCACGTCGAGCGCCAAAATCAGGTCCCGCTCCCGGAACCACTCCTGGCGCCAACTCCTGGCAATATGGCCTTCGGAGCGGATGCGATGGGCCGAAAGGACGCGGGCTGCGCGTGGATCGATGGGATGTCCGGCCTCATAGGATGTAGTCCCCGCGGAGTCCACAACAACCGCTCCACCAAGCCCTCCGGCGTCGAACGCTTCAGTCAACATCAGTTGCGCCATGGGTGAGCGGCAGATGTTTCCCGTGCAGACGGTGATGATGCGGTATGGGCTCGACGCTGAGTACATGGAGCAAGCATGGGGGATGCCACCCCGTCTTGGCTAGTCAAAAGAAGGGTGAGATTACAGGATTTGTAAAGTCGCTGGTGGAGGCGTAATGAGTCACGAAATCCGCAAGTGCTCCAGGACTTCCTCGGCGCCGGGGTAGGCGGCCTGGGTGCCCTTCTTGGTAGTGGCGAGCGCTGCGGCAACCGATGCGAACGCCGCGGCTTCCGCCAAGGTAACACCTGCGGCGAGGCGGGCAGCCACGGCACCGGTGAAGGCGTCCCCGCACCGGTCGTATCCACGGCACTGACCTTGGTGGGTGCGATGCGCGAGATCTGTTCCCCGGACGCGGCGAGTGAATCCAAAACCACCGAGCCATGCGAGCCAAGGGTAACGAGCACCCGCTCCAGCCCCGCTCCGCGAACTGGCTCCGGACCGGCTCCCACGCGCTCGCGTGCGCGCCCGGATGGGGCATCTCGGCGTCGCCCAGGAACATCGAGGCTTCGTGGGCGTTGACCAGCAGGACATCGCTCAAGGCGGCCAGGCTCTGCGGGATCTCGGCGTACGGTGAGAGGTTCAACAGGACTGTTGCGCCGGCGTCGTGCGCTGTTTTGGCGGCAGCCTCCACGGTCTCAAGGCTGACTTCCAGGCAGAGGCAGAGCACCGCGGCGTCGTCGAAGGCGTCCGCCGGCACGTCCGCCGGGGCGAGCGTTCCGTTGGCGCCGGCCGAAATGATGATGTTGTTCTCACCATTCGCGTCCACCGCGATGACCGCGACGCCGGTGGCATCATCCGCGGAACGGCGGACGCGGGAAACGTCCACGCCGGACCCTTCCGTGGAGGTGAGCAGCATGTCGCCGTTGGAGTCGTTTCCAACAGCGCCGATCAGGGTCACCGTGCCGCCCAGCTTGCTCGCCGCGACGGCCTGGTTGGCGCTCTTGCCGCCGGGATTGACCGCGAAACCGTTGCCGTGGACGGTTTCGCCCGGGAGCGGGAGCCGCTCGCAATAGATGGTCAGGTCCGCGTTCAACGACCCGACGACCACGATCCTGCGGTTCACTTTTCAACCTCGGCTTCGAGCGGCTTGGGGATGAGCAGCGACGCCGCGAAGGCGGCAACCGTGATGGCCAGGCCGACGACGACGACCGTCAAGTACGAGGCCTTGGCGTCGCCGAGCGCCGAGGTCGCCACAAGGACGGCCGGCAACACGAGGAAGCTCAGGCCGGCGCCGAGGTTGAAGGCTCCGGCGTTCATGCCGGGCAGGAAGCCGGGGTTTCCGGCGGGGGAGAGGACAACTCCGAGTCCGTTGAGCATGATGTTGACCGTACCGGCGTACATGATGCCGAGCAAGGCCGTTCCCACGATCATGAGGGGCAGGCTGCTGAGTCCGAGGAACGCGATGATGGCAAGGGCCACGATGCTTCCCAGCATGCCGATGCGCAGGACTTTGGTGTAGCCGAGCACGGGAGCGAGCCGGCCGCTGATGGGTCCGAACACCCAGCCGAGGAGGGCGTACGGCGTGAGGATCATGAGCGACATCTCGGTGGGTCCAACCCCGAATCCCGGGGCCGCAGCCTGGACGTAGGCAGGGACGATGCCGTTGATGACTGCGAAGATACCGGTCATGGCGAGCGTGGTGGTCAGCAGTGGTGCCCAGGTGGAACGCTGGCGAAGGTGGATCGTTTCCACCATGGGCTTCTTGGAGCGCTTCTCGACTGTCCAGAAGGCGGCGAACGCGGCTGCGGCGACCACGATCAGCCCGATGGCCAGCATGAGCGTTCCGGAAGAGAAAGCGCCGACCAGCTTGGATCCCTCGTTCAGGGCTGTCAGGAGTGCGCCCACAGCGATGACAATGAAGAACACGCCAAGCCAGTCCATTCCGGTACCGGCGGCGGGCTTGCTTTCCCCTGCAAGGATGGCGATCAACGCCGTGGCCACGATGGCAAGGCCAACCATGAGCCAGAAGATGCTCCGGAATCCGAAGTGCTCGGCGAAGTAGCCGCCCACGAAGGAGTCGACGCCGGCGACGCCGCCATTGACCGCTGTGATGAGGCCCATGAGGGCTCCGTACTTGCGCGGGTTGTTGACCGCGGAGCGCAGCATGATGAGGCACAGCGGCACGGTGGGACCGCTGACGCCCTGGATGATGCGGCCACGAAGAGCCAGGTAACGTCGGGCGCCATGGCCGCGATGACCGAGCCGACGGCCATGAGCAGCATCATGCCGAGGAGGATCTTCTTGCGTCCGACGATGTCGCTCAGGCGCGGCAGGAAGAGCGAGAACAGGGCTGCGGCCGTGAAGAACCAGGTTTGGGAGAGGCCGATGACCGCCTGGTCCGTGTGGAGCTCGTTGCCCATGGTGACCAGGGCCGGACTGAGCATCGATGCGTTGAGCTGGAACGCCACGCAGGCCGCCAGCAGGGCAACCATGAGGGCGGTGACGTTGCCGCGGTTGGTCTTGGTTTCGTTGATGAGGGTGGTCATTTACTTGGCCTCTCCTGCGATGCCGGCGGCGGCGGGCGTGGCGGCGGTGGTGGCGGCAGCGCCGGTTGTGGGATCGCCGATGCGGACGATCGCGTCGGTGACGAGGTTCCAGAACTTCTCGTGGTCGAGGTCGACCGCGACGGAGGTGTTGCAGTCGGCCGGTGCGGGGCGCGGAAATCGGCCACGGTCATGCCAAGGGTGAGCTTGCCCTGCAGTTCGATGTCAACGGGTACCTTGCGGGTGGTCATCACGGTGGGGTCGATGACGTAGGCCACGGCGCAGGGATCGTGCACCGGGGGATAGTCAAAGCCCTGGGCGTCCTTGTAGGTCTTGGTGAAGAACTCCATCAGTTCCATGACGAACTTGGCGGGCTTGGTGCCCACAGCGGCGATTTTCTCGACCACTTCCGGGGTGGCCAGGGCCTGGTGCGTGAGGTCCAAACCGACCATCACTACGGGCCATTTTTCGTTGAAGACGATGTGCGCGGCCTCGGGGTCGATGATGATGTTGAATTCGGCCACGGCGCTCCAGTTGCCTACGTGGTAGCCGCCGCCCATGAGGACGACTTCCTTGACGCGTTCAACGATGCGCGGCTCCTTGCGGGCGGCCATGGCGATGTTGGTGAGTCCCGCCGTGGGGACCAGGGTCACGGTGCCCGGCTCGTGCGCCATGATCGTCTCGATGATGAGGTCGACGGCGTGGCGCGGGTCCAGCTCGATGGTGGACTCGGGCTGTTCCGGGCCGTCCATACCGGTTTCGCCGTGGATGTCCGGTGCGGTTTCGATGGAGCGGACCAGCGGACGGTCGCAGCCGGCGGCAAAGGGAACACCCGTGATGCCTGCGATGGTGCCCACGGACAGGGCGTTGCGGGTGACCTTCTCGAGGGTCTGGTTGCCGACCACCGTGGTGACGGCGAGCAGTTCGATGTCCGGGTTGCCATGGGCCAGCAGCAGGGCAACGGCGTCGTCATGCCCGGGATCGCAATCCAGGATGATCTTCTTGCGTTCACGGGTCATGGTGTTGGGATCCATGTTCATCTCCACGTCATTGGGGCCTGCCGAGGCAGGGCGCTAAAGCATTCAGGGGAATTCTGGCACTGGTCCACCTGCTACGTCAAACGCTTAACGCTGATTGCGTCAAGCGCTTGATGCCTTGCGGTGTGGGAAGGGGCCGATTCCCGGCTACGATCGTTGTATGGAATCCGCGGAACCAGTGCATCGGGCCTTAGGCCGTACGCAGCGCGTCACCGCGGCGATGGTGGCCTCCCTGGCAGGGTCTCGACTGCCACCGTGTCCCTGGTTGCCAACGGCAAAACGCAGGGCAGGGTCTCCGAGGACAACATTTCGCGGGTCCGCCAGGCCATCGCCGAGCTAGGCTACGTGGTGGATGGCATCGGCAGTTCGTTGGCCAAGGGCGTGAGCTCGATTGTGATCCTTGTGGCGCCGGACATTTCCAACCCCTTTTTCGCCAAGGTCATTGCCGGCGTCCGGGAATCGCTCGGCTCCGAGTACCAGCTGCTGCTTTCCGTGACCGACGCCGGTGAGTTCCCCCGTGCGGAGGACGTCCGGAAGCTTCTGGCCCTTCGCCCTGCCGGGCTGCTGGTGGATGCGCCCAATGCGGCCTTCCTGGATGACCTTTCCGTCGCCGGGCCGCTGGTCCTTCTCGATGCGCCCGGCCTTGAGGCCTACGCTCCGTCCGTGAACCTCGATGTCGCCCACGGCGCCCGTGAATTGGCCGCGCACCTTGCGGCCTCCGGGCACAAGCGAGTTGCCTACGTGGACAGCGTGACCGGCACCGCGACGTTCGAAGTGCGCCGGGCGGCGTTCTTGGATGAGGCACATTCCTGCGGCATTTCCGTTGCCGACGCGCACATCATCAGCACCACCATCGACGTCGGCGCTGCCGCGGCTGCCTTCGCTGCCGCCTGGCCGGACTGGCAGCGAGCCGGGGTCACCGCCGTCGTCTGCGGAACGGACACCCACGCGTACGGCGTGCTTCAGGAAGCCCGCGTGGCCGGGGTCCGGATTCCGGAGGAACTGGCGGTTGCCGGCTTCGACGACCTGCCGTATTCGGCCACGAGCAACCCGAGCCTGACCAGTGTGCACTTGCCGGCCACTCCACTGGGACTCAAGGCCGGCGAACAACTCCGGGGGCTGATGGAAGGCCGTGAACTGGACCAGCCGCAACTGACCCTCGAGAGCTCGCTGGTGGTGCGCGGCTCCACGGGGTAGGTTTCCCCATCGATTGCTCCCCACCGGCTCCCAGCCTTCGCAAGCTCAGGCCGGGCCCTCGCCGGCGTGGGCCCCTAATTGCCGTTTTGAGGCTCCAAAACGACAATTCCGGAACAATCGATGGAGGCTGTGGATAACTTCTGCGAGGTTGGGCCGGTTTCTGTTCTGATGGGGCCATGAAAACCCCGCGTCGCCTTCCGTTGAGTCTGGAGAGCCGGCCGTTCACTATCTCCGAAGCGGTCCGCGAGGGCGTCAGCCCTGGGCGTCTTCGGCACGGCTCTCTGAAGAGACTTGGCAGGGGGATTCGTTCGGAAAGCCCGACGGCGGAGCTCCCCTTGTGCATCCGCGTGCGCCCTTTCGTCGAGGTCAATGAGCGATGCGCCGCATCCCACCTCACAGCGGCGGAACTCCTTGACCTGCCGCGACGTCGCCAGAAGGAGCCAGCGCAAATGTTCCATGTGATCCGCCCCGAGGGTGCTGCCCACCTCAACCGGCCGCACGTCGTCGTGCACCGCATGAAGCTCTATGAGGACGAGGTCACTACGGTTGACGGCGTCCCCGTCACCACTGTGGAGCGTACCTGGTTGGACATGGCCGAGATACTGACCGTGGACGAATTGGTGGTCATGGGGGACAGCTGTGTGCGGATACCGCGGGTTGAATTCGAAGGGCGGGACACGCCGCTGTGCACTCTTGGGGATCTTCAGCGAGTGATCGATCGCCATAAGGGAAAGAGAGGGCTGCGCAAAGCAAAATTAGCCATCCAACTGATCCGGATAGGCTCGGATTCGCCGCAGGAGTCATTGCTCCGCCTGGCGATCACAAGTGGTGCGGGACCTCAGCCGATCGGAACGGTATGAGGCGCTGGGTTGGACGGAGGTCCGGATCTCAAAGCGCCACATGGTGAACGATGCGAAAGCTGCGATAGCCAAGGTCCGAGGCGCGCTGGTCCAGGCCGGCTGGCGGCCTGCCCGATCTTAAAATCGATTGCTCCGTAACTGTCGTTCTGAAGGTTCAATACGACAGTTTGGGCCCACGCCGGCGAGGGCCCCGGCCTGAGCTTGCGAAGGCTGGGAGCCGGCGGGGAGCAATCGATTAGTTTCTAGTGGATGACGGCGAGCAGCACGCCCACGGACATGAAAAGCACTCCGAACGTGCGGTTGAGGACTTTTTGGCCGTGCTCGTTGTGCGTGAACCGTTGGAATGAACGGGCCGCCAAGGCGAAGAAGAACCACATGACGCAGATGTCGATGAAAACGATCGTGGTGCTGAGTATCAGATACTGCGGGATCAGCGGCTGCTCGGGACGGATGAATTGGGGCATGAAGGCCAGGAAGAAAACGATCGCCTTGGGGTTGAGCAGGTTGACCCAAACGCCTCGCTGGAACATGGACCAGGCCGGCTCGTTCCGCCGGCCTCTACTTTTTCCCTGTCCAGGTCCGGCCGGTGCAGGAATTGTCGGATGCCCATGTACACGAGATATGCCGCCCCGTGTAGCGGATCACGTTGAAGACCACAGGCGAGCTGGAGACCAGAACACCTACCCCGAGCGCAACGATCAGGATGTGCATGATCAGTGCCGCCTGTTGGCCCAGCACTCCCCAGATGGAGCGGCGGAATCCGGAGTTGAGCGAATTGCTCATGGTGGAGATGGCGCCCGCGCCGGGAGTGAAACTGATCAGGGTGCCGGCGCCTACCAGGGCCAGCCAAAGCGAAATTTGCACCAATCCAGCTTATGCCCGCAGGGCGCGCTACACGGACGAGCGGTTACCAGAGCGTCTCCACCAACGGGAAGCTATGGAATTCCTGATCGGCCGTGATAACCACCATCGATTCCACGATGGCTTGCGCAGCGATCAGCCTGTCGAACGGGTCTCGATGCTCCCAATCGAGGTGGGCGGCCGCAAGCGCATGGACACTCCGAATGGACAACTCCTCGTTGCACAGCTCGGCGACATGCCGCGCATAACCCAGAAGCAGTCCGTCCAAGCCGGGGAGCTTACCCAGCTTGTGCTTGTAGCCGATCTCGTATGCACTGGCGGATGATGCCACGAGGCGGTTGTCGAATGACTGGATTGCGCGTCTCGCCTTGGATGAGAGCTTCCGGGGTTCCGTCAGGGCCCAAATCAGGGCATGCGTATCGAGGAGATAAGGGGTGCTTCCCACAGCGTAAGTTCCTCCTCATCCATGGGCTCTAGGAAATTGTCGGGAAGTTGTCCCTTGACGAATCCAAGGCGGCGCTTGGTGGCCGCTCAATCTTCACGAGCCGTGCGACGGGCTTGCCGGCCTTGGCGATAACCACTTCCTCGCCCCGTTCAACCATGTTGAGGAGCTCAGAAAGGCGGGTCTTTGCCTCCTGAACGTTGTACTGTGCCATGTTGACCAAGTCTAGTTGGTCAACCCATCCGACGTAAGGCTCAGTGGCACGGTGGATGCTTCTGGGCCCAGCCGACGGCGCTCAGGCACACTTGCCAAACCTCGAATGCACCCAGTGAAGCATCGTTTCCGGGAGATCGTCGCCAAGTACATATTGGTCGAAGTAGGAGTGCGGGCCGTTGGACATGTACCCGTTTTCGTCGAGCCCAAAATGGCCGATCATGTGAAGCCCTTGCCGTGCCGCTGCCTCTGACAAGTGCTTCGCCTCCGCGAGGATTGGCTGTTCATTGAAGTAGTCGTCCTCGGCCCAAATTCCGGCGTGCGCGATCGCAAAATACGTCGAGCCCTCGATATCCAGATCTTCCAGGATGGCGTCCCGGAATGGATTCAAGCTGCCTTCAAAGGACTCCGTGACAACCCGGATGCTTTCCAGCTGCATCTCGGCGTCGAGGCCAATCACGACGAGTCTTGGGTAGAGTTTTTCATCTTGGACTATGAGCGGACGGGCAAGAATCTGGAGGTCAAAGCCTGCTTGAATGATCATGTGTTGAGGCTATTCGCGGCCGCGGCCCACAAACAGAGACCACTTTGCCTATGTGGACAACTGCCCCAGTTTGGCCGCCTTCACCAGGAGATACTGCCGCTCCTGCAGGCTCCCCGTCTTCTTCGCCGCGGCAAGAAAGCACTCCCGGGCGCCCGCAAGCTCGCCGGCCATTTCGAGCAGGTGCCCGCGAACGGCGTCGAGCCTGTGCCAGTCTCCCAGCCCGGCCCAAGCCCACACAACAGTTGAAGGGCCGCCCGCGGCCCTTCAACCATGGCCACGGCAACTGCCCGGTTGAGCGCCACGACCGGACTTGGGGCCATGGCTTCAAGGACCGTGTACAACGCCAGGATCTGTGGCCAGTCGGTCTGGTCGGCCGAGGATGCCTCGGCATGGACTGCGGCGATGGCGGCCTGCAGCTGGTAGGGCCCGGACGGCCGACCCGAGCACTGTTGACAAGAGTTCAAGGCCCTCGGCGATCTGGGTCGTGTCCCACAGCCGGCGATCCTGTTCCGCGAGCGGCACCAACATCCCGTCCGGGAGGGACCTCGCCCGTCGTCGTGCGTCGGTGAGCAGCATGAGGGCCAGCAACCCGCCCACTTCGAGCTCGCCCGGAAGCAGCCCCGAAGGAGCCGGGCAAGGCGGATGGCCTCGGCAGTGAGGTCTTCGCGCTGCATGGACGGGCCTGAACTGGCCGCGTAGCCCTCGTTGAAGATCAGGTACAGGACGTGGAGTACGACGCCGAGCCGCGCCTGTCGCTCGCCCGTTTCCGGGAGCTCGAAATGGGCTCCGGCCTTCTTGATGCTCTGCTTGGCCCGGCTGATCCTCTGGCCCATAGTGGCCTCCGGGACGAAGAACGCGCTGGCGATTTCCGCCGTCGTGAGCCCTCCGACTGCCCGCAAGGTCAGTGCCAGTTGCGACGGTGCCGAGAGGGCGGGGTGGCAGCACAGGAAAAGGAGGGTGAGGGTGTCTTCCGCAAACCCTTCCGGCTCACTTGTTGAGGAGGGGTCCTCGCCGGGCGGCGGTTCCATGGCCGCCGCGCGTTGTTCTCGAGCCTGCCGGGCACTTTCGCTGCGCCAGTAGTCAACCAAACGCCGCGTGGCGACCGTGAGCAGCCACGATCTCGGGTTGTCCGGGACACCGGAGGCCGGCCATTGCAATGCTGCCTCGAGCAGGGCTTCCTGGACGGCATCCTCGCACTCGGCAAATTGGCCGTGCCTGCGGACGAGCACGCCAAGGACCTGCGGCGCCAGCGTGCGCAGCAGGTCCTCGAACGTGGATTCCCGGGAAGGTTCGGCCAAGCGCTAGACCTCCGGCGGTGCGTCCTGGACGCGGCGCAACTCCACAACCGGCGCGTACTTCACGATGCTGGAGCAGATTTCCACGGCCCGTTCCTCGCTGGCGACATCCACTACCCAGTAGCCGATGAGGGATTCCTTGGCCTCGGCGAAGGGCCCATCGGTGGTGATGATCCCGGTGTCCGTCTGCTTGACCAGCTTGGCGGTGCCGGGGTCGGCCAGTCCGGCGTTGAATACCATCTCGCCGGAATCGGTGAGATCTTTGTCGATCTGGATCATGAACCCGATCATTTCCCTGATCCATTCGGGATCCGCGGTCTCCATCATGCCCTCGGCCGAACCAAACATCATGATCATGTATTTCATCTCGAACTCCTTATCAGGGCGCTCCGTGTGGGCGCTTTCGTTCATGGGTCGGAACTACCGGACGGTTTTCGACATGGTTGATGGAAATTCCCGGAAAATGTTTGGCGGGCTGTCCGCGGCCGTTACGCCCGTGCGATCACTTCCCCGTTCGGGATCAGGAAAAATCCATCATCCGTGGAGCCCCAACGGTGCCATCCGGCGGCGATCCGGGCCAGGTCAGCCTCGTTGGCCAGCCCGTATTCCAGGGCCTGCTCTGCAAAGGCGGAGTGCAGGACGCGCTCGCTCCACACCCGCGACTGCCAACGGCGCTGCTGCGCCGTGGCGTACAGCCAGTTGCTGCTGGAGGGCGCGACGTCGGTGAAGCCCGCCTGCTGCGCCCAGGACACAAGCCGCCGCCCGGCGTCGGGCTCTGCTCCGTTCCGTCGGGCGATCTTCTGGTAGAGCTCCATCCAGTCGTCGAGCTCACGGACTTCCGGGTACCAGCTCATGCCGTGGAAGTCGGCGTCGCGTACTGCCACGATGGCGCCGGGCTTGGCCACGCGCCGCATCTCGCGCAGCGCGGCCACGGGGTCGGTCAGGTGCTGCAGGACTTGGTGGGCATGGACTAGGTCGAAGGTCTCGTCCTCGAAGTCCAGATCGTAGATGTTGCCCGTCACGAACTCCACGTTTTCCACGCCACGCTCGTCCGCAAGCGTGGCAGCCTGCGCCACGATCTCGGCGGAACGGTCGAGCCCGACGACCTTCGCCGGAGCCACCAGTTCCGCGAAGTCGCAGGTGATGCTCCCAGGCCCGCATCCGACGTCGAGCACTGATGTCCCGGCGGTGAGATGCGGGATGACAAACGCGGCAGAGTTCTCGGCTGTGCGGGAGGCATGGGCGCGTACGACGGACTCGTGATGGCCGTGTGTGTAGACGTCTTCAGGCTTCTGCTCGTTCATAGGGAAACGCTACCCCGATGGAGCGGAAAGCGGGCGGAACTTGGGCTAAACCTTGTTTTCAAACCCCTGCCTGCCACAATGGACCCATGGCGCCAGCGTGGTGGGGTCAGGGGTCGCAGCTGGGGCGCGGATCGGGCCTCGGCGGGTTGCGTGACGGACCATCCCCGGATGCCCTGCGCCGCCCGTTCTTCGTAGCGGCAGTGGCCGTCTTCGCCGTCGTCGTGTTGGCTGAAATCGGCTTGTCGATCCTCCTCGGCGGGACCGCCGTCGAGCCCGTTTCGCCTGACGCCGCGGAAGAGCTCGGGGTCCCGATCGACGTCTTCTTAAAGACCCAACGCGCATCAGCTGCTCCGCCGGGCGCCGGGATCGGTTTCCTTGCGTTCCTTGACGGGCTGTTGCTGTTCACGGTGGTGATGCTCGGACTCAGCCTGATCATGGAGCTCAGGGTTTACGGACGGATCCAAGGCATCATCACCTTGATTGTCACGTTTCTCTGGGTGGTCGGCGCGTTCTTCACGGCCCTCCTCGCCTTGGCGAAGCTCTTCCTGATGTTCGGCCTGTTCGTCGCTGCACCCTTCGGGACCATTGCCTACCTGGCGCTATGGGGAAGTTTTCCCACGAGCCAGGCTGCGGCCATCCTTGCCCTCCTGTTGCTGCTCAAGATCGTTTTCGCGGTGCTGCTGGTTCTGAGCCAGCCGAAATTCCTGAAGGTCACCGGGCTCGTGGTGCTGCTTCTGGTATCGGTGCTGGTGCAAGTCATCCTGGGCCTCATCCACAGTTTCCTCCCGGGCCACTTGTGTCCATCGGGGACCAGTTCTGGGCGCTCATTACCGTGGTGGTGGCCTTGGTGTGGGCCCTGGTCATGCTTATTGGCTCGATCCCGGCGATCATCAACGCGCTGCGGGTCAGCGGCTCGGCGGGGGACTAGAAGGGCCCTACTCTTGAGGCCGGTTCCGATAGGCGGCCAGGAAGGTCGCGATCCTGCGCACGGCCTCCTCGATCTCGCGGACGGAGGGCAGGATCACGAAGCGGAAGTGGTCCGGGGTTGGCCAGTTGAAAGCCGAACCGTGGGAGACCAGGATTTTCTGGTCCTGCAGGAGGTCGAGGACGAATTTCTCGTCACTCTCGATCGGATAGACATCAGGGTCCAGCCGCGGGAACAAGTACATGGCCCCGGCTGCCGGTACGCAGCTCACTCCCGGGATCGCAGTCAGGAGCTTCAAGGCCAGGTCCCGCTGTTCGCGGAGCCGGCCACCTGGCCTGATGAGCTCCTCGATGCTCTGGTAACCGCCCAGGCAGGTCTGGATGGCGTGCTGCGCCGGGACGTTGGAGCACAACCGGAGGGACGCCAAGAGCTCCAGCGCCTCACGGTATTCGGCGGTTGCCGCGTGCGGGCCGGTCACAGCGACCCAGCCAGCCCGGTAACCGGGCATGCGGTAGGCCTTGGAAAGGCCGCTGAAGGTCAGGACACAGATGTCGTCAGCCACGGACGCTGTGTGGATGTGCTGGGCGTCCTCGTAGCGGATCTTCTCGTAGATCTCGTCCGAGAACAGGACAAGATCGTGCTTGCGCGCCAGTGCTGCGAACTGCTCCAGGATGTGGCGCGGGTACACCGCGCCCGTGGGGTTGTTCGGGTTGATGATGACGATGGCCTTGGTGCGCTTGGTGATCTTGGCTTCGACGTCGGACATGTCCGGCCACCAGTTCTGGCCCTCGTCGCAGAGATAATGCACCGGCTTGCCGCCAGTGAGGGTCACGGTGGCCGTCCACAACGGATAGTCCGGCGCGGGAATGAGGACCTCGTCGCCGTTCTCCAGGAACGCCTGCAGCGTCATCGAGATCAGTTCGCTGACGCCGTTGCCGATGAAGATGTCCTCGACGCCGATATTCATCAGGTTCTGGGTCTGGTAGTACTGCGAAATGGCTGTCCGTGCCGTGAAGATGCCCTTGGAATCGCTGTAACCCTGGGCACCGCGGAGGTGGTGGATCATATCCACCACGACGGACTCCGGCGCTTCCAGCCCGAACGGCGCGGTGTCCCCAAGATTCATCTTGAGGATCCGGTGGCCTTCGGCCTCCATGGTCTTGGCCGCTTGGAGGATGGGCCCACGGAGTTCGTATCGGACGTTCTGTAGTTTGCTGGAGTGCTGCATCGGACGCATGGTTGATCATTTCATGGGCGCACCGTTTTCGGCACCGGATGACACGCAGCACCGAGGGCGCCCTACTGCTTGATCGCACAGATCTGCGGCTGGACCATGCAAATGTTGATCGGATTCGGCTCGATGATGACGTTTTGCCGTATTTCGGTGCGGACCAGGACCAGGGCGTTCTGGTTCACCTTGCTCCCCACATCGGGATTTACCCCAACAACCACGCAGCTTTGCAAGAATCCGGACGAGGACGTGCACGTGGAACCCTGGGTGAAATCCAGTTGGATTTTTGCGGTCTGGAAGGCTGTGCGGGCATTTTCGATCCGCGAGCCAAGGACCGCGGGCACCACCGATTTCACCGGCGTCGCGATCTCCAGGTTGACGGTGGAACCGCGCCCGGCGGGCTTGTTTGCCTCCGGAGACTGGGTGACCACCGTCCCGGCGGTTTGATCGCTTTCCTTGTCCGTGGTGGCCGTCGAGAACCCGGCGTCCTTGAGGATTTGTACCGCCTCTGCTTGCGGCTTGCCTTTCACGTCCGGCACATTGACGTCCTTGAGGAGGAACCAGATCACCCCACCAATAGCCGCCAACAGCACCACGCCGCCAATGATCACCCACAGCCACGGGAATCCCGGGCGCGGTTTCGGTGTTTCGGCGGGCTTGGTGACGGTCAGCGTGACGACGTGGGCCTGGTCGGCATAGTCCTCAGGGGCGTCGTCGGCCGAGTAGGCAATCAGTTTCACGGGATAAGAGCCGGGCGCGGCACCGGCAGTGTCGAAATTGACCAGGTATTGCTCGGTGGCTCCGGCTGCGATGGTCCGCAACGGAGTGGGGATGGTGGCGTACGTCGGGGACGGCGGTGTGCTCTCCGTTCCGGGAAAGGCTCCGAGCACCACGCGTTCGGGGCCTGGAGCTCCGTTGGTCACGGACGCCGTGAGGGAACCTTTGCCGTCCTTGAGTTCAACAGTGGGAGAACTCAGCGTCATGGTGATGGTGCTCATGCGACAACCGCCTTTCGGGCAATGAACTCATCCTCCTGCTTCCAGGAGCTTCAGCGCACACGTGCCGACAACGCGGCACGCGATTCCCAGCTGCCCTCCTGAAGTGCCGAAGGTCAGGCTGACAGTGTCCCGGCAGAGACGTCCTGCTCTGTTCGCGTGCCCTCCACGACCAGCGTCACGGTGACTGCTTGCTGGGGAGCCAGCCGGGCACGCTTGGTGGGCTGCCCAGATCGAACAGGCCCCCGAACTTCTTGACCTCGAAAACGCAGCTTCCCGCCACGAGCAGCTGCGTTGCCGCCGCGGAACACTGGCCGCCCGGGCCCACGAGATCCGAGGCAGCGAGGGTGCCTCCTTTGGCAGCCTGCGAGAAGCCCGACTGCCAACTGGCCGCCGCGTTGTTGTTCCCGCCGCCGCAACTGACGCCGAAAACCAGGATGAGCACAGCGATGACACCGCACGAGATCACCACGATGAGGGCTTCCGGTTCCCGGCGTTCACGGCACAGGCCCGTTCATGTGCCCACCACCTCGACCTCGTCCGTTACGTGGGCGGGCTTGATGCCCTTCACGATCCTGCGGACCAGCTCCACTTGCCCAGCGGCGGCCGCGGGTACCAGAACCTTGATGTGGAACTCGCCCGGGACGGATTCGACGTCGAACCCCGGGACCCCGGTGGCCAGCTGCAGGAAGCGGGTGAGACCGTCCACGGTGCCCCGACGTGCGGACAACGAGGCCGCGCACGCGATCAGGTCCCGCTGGCGGGCCACAGGGACTCCCGCCGCCGCGGAGTCCACGGACTCCGGGCTTGGCAGGGTCAACCAGTCAAGGTCCACCCACCGCGACAGGAAAGGAATGAACGACGACGGCGAGCGGCCTGGATCGGGAACGGTGTGGATGCGGTCCAAGACATCCCGGACGGGCCCGTGCATGTCCTCGGCCACGGCGATCAGGGCCTGCAATGGGGTACTGGTTTCCGCCGCCACCTGGAAGATCTCGGGCAGGACCTTCAGCAGAGGAGAGTTACGGGGTACGGGTTCAACCATTGCCATGCACCACTTCGATCCGGTGCTCGCCCGAGGAGAACAGCCACGTCTCGGGAAGCGTCACGACGTCGTCAACCATCCGCCGCGTACAGCTCGCCCAGGACACAGTGTTGTCCGTGCTCCGGTAGATCCCCTTGGGGCCAGCCGCGAGCACAAGCGGCGAACCGTCGTCGCGCTCTACGCCGGACACAGCGCGGACCGGCTCGAAACGGGTCCGGTCCCGCAGGGGCAGCCCGCAGTTCACATCGGGCACGCTCCACTGAGCGGAAGCCTGGCCGAGCTGAAGGCGCAACACGCCGCCGCTTTGCGTGGCGGCGTACGCGGCATTGCCCGTCACATGCACGCCCCAACAGCTTCCACCGGTCCAGCCCGCGCTGAATTGTTCCCACGACGCCAGGAGGGCGGCGTCGAACTGGGTGCGGGCCAGCTCATCGATTTTCAGTCGCACGCAGCCCGTCCCTGTACCTTCAGGTACTGAACGGCCGAGCCAGACGTAGCTCGCGCCGCCGTCGTACTGAATCGTCATGCAGCGGATGTCCTCGCCCGCCGCCCTGATCTGCTTGAAGCTGCCGGCGGCCCGGCCTCCGGGGAAAGCCAGACGCCCGCGGAGGCCTCCGCGGCTACCACCACACCGGTGCGGCCGCGCACGTCCACCAAGGCGTCCACCGCGTAGAAGCCGCGGTCCGGTTGGGTGGAATCCACGACGTTCTGGACCGGAATGGCGCCCTCGCCCATCGGCAGTTCGTAGAGGCCATGCTCGCCGGCGAGCAGCAGAACCGGAACTCCTTGCCGGTCCACCCAGCACAAATCCGCGACGACGAATCCAAGTTCCGCCGCCCGCCGCCACGATTCGCCGAGGTCATCGCTGACGTAGATGCGCGAGCCCGCGGGGTCACGGTGCTGACGGCCACCATGCCGGGATGCTGTCCGGGACCGAAACCGCCGGGATCAAAACCACCGGCGCCGAAGCGGCCCGGCGCCGGAGAACGGAAAGGCGCGATGGACTTCACCGTCTCGCTGGCCGCCTCCGAGACGAACTCGGCGCATGCCTCCCAACCGTCGCCAGCATTGGTGGTGCGGAAAAGCGTGCTGTCCTGCGCCACGAACCAGGTGTTGTCCTGTCCCTCGGCCTGCACCAGCGCCAACGCATCGGTGTCCGGAACTTTGTCCACTTCGAGCCGTGCGCGGTCCACGTACTGGACCCCGGGTTCGGCTTCCTCCATGGCACGGTAGAGGTTGGAGACGCGCAACGGCTTGCCGAAGCCCGAACCGTAGTTGGACGAACCCGGGCTGAGCGGGCTGATGCCCTCCGCGAGCCGGCCCACGATCCTGGACTTCACGGCATCGGCGTCCTCGTCGGGGCGAACCACGATCCTCGCGTCCACCAGCACTTGTTTGTAGAGGCCCAGCGGACCACGGGCTCCGCCCCGACCGTGGATCGGCGGCGCAGGTATTGCTCCACCTCGAGCCGGACGCTTTCACGGGCCTGGGCGGTCAACTCGGCGGCGCGCACGGGAACCGGAGCCGCTGTGCCTTCTTCGGAAACACCCGGCACGAACGGCACCAGCACCACCTCCACCTCGCCCGGTTTGGCGAACGCCCAGATGTCCCGCCGGGTGAATGCGCGGGCCCGCGCGACACCGCCATGGCGCATGGCCAGGACCTCGTAGTCCCGCACTGTGACGGCCCTGTCCCGGGCCTGGAAATCCTGCGGAGCCCGGCGGAGCGCATTCTCCAGCGATTCGCCGTCTCGGCCTCCCGTGGCGGGTTCCGGGTTGCTGACCTTCAGCCCCGGGATCGGGGTGCGCATGATCGTCAACTGGCCCGCGCCGACATTGCCGCGCTGGCCGCCGCCGCCGCGGTACCAGGCTCGCACCCCGGCACCCGGACCCGGAACGACTGCTGTCCGCGCAACGGACTCATCGTCCCACCATGCGAACATCACGACGCCGGCACTGCGGTCGATCCGGACGGGCGCCTCGTCCGGTCCCGCGTCCGCGAAAGCCTCAACTTCGCGGCAAAACCGGAAAGGCTTGCCGTCTACCAGGACGGCTTCGCCGCTGCTCAGCTGAGTGCCCGCGGGGACTCCGACGGCGATGGACAGGCCTGCCCCGGAGACGATCGGCGCGTTCGGGATGACGAAGCTTTGGCCCGGGCGGCCGGTTCCGACGCCGATCGGGACGGCGTCGTACAAGGTGACATCGGCTGCCGGGACCTGCACGCTGGACTGGCCCGCTGCGAGGACGGCCGCCGTCGTCGTCGTGAATACCGGTTGCGGCGCGCCGGGCACGCCTGGTGGGCAGCTGACCTGGGTGCCGCGAGGGATGCGGATGTCCTGGCCGTCGGTAGCGCTTCCCGCCGACGTTCGCGTGAATTCGAGGATGGTTTCGGCTGTGCTCGGCGGGTACAGGCTGGTGCCGAGCAGGTTCAAGTAGACGGCATACAGTTTTTCCGGCACCCGATTGAGCCTGTACATCAGGGTGTCCGTGAGGTAGGCGAAAGCCTCGAGGATGGTGATGCCGGGATCGTGGACGGAGAGGTCCGTCCACTCCGGGGCGATCTGCTGGATGCGCTCGCGGGCGCCGGCCACCAAGTCCGCGAAGCTGCGGTCATCGAGATTCGGGACGGGGATACTCATGCCGCACCTCCGGAGGCGACGGGCAGGGCGATGGCGAGCTGGTCCTCGAGCTGGGTGGAACGGACCCGGTACCGCAACCGGACCTCCAGCACTTCAGGGCTTTCGGGGAGCGGGAGGCATCCAAGGCCAGGACGGTGATCCGGGGCTCCCATTGCTCCACGGCCCGGGCAACGTAATGGATAGCCAGGCCTGCCGTGGTGTCATCCGCCGGGCGAAAGCGAGCCGGAACAGATGGCAGCCGTAGGTGGGGCGGTTGACGCGCTCGCCGGGCCTCGTACTCAGCAGCAGGAGGAGGGCCTGACGCACCGAAGCTGCGTCCGTGACGGTGGCGAGCCGTCCGTCGGGCGTCAGCCGCAAGCCGGAAGGCCGGTGGCGGCATCGAAATCCGGGTGCACGAAGGCCACCGACTTGTACCTGGGGACGCTCACCATTCGCCGCCTCTCATGATCCCGCCGCCACGAATTCCTGGCCCGGCCGCCGGACCGTGTACTTGACGGCACCCGGCGGGTGCCGTCCGTGTAGCCCTCCACAGTGTCCAGGCAAACCTTATTGCCGCCGATCCGGACAAAGCCCGAGTATCCCTTGATCACCGGCAGTGTCTTGTTGCAGGCTTGATGTTGAGACCCACGTTCGGGCACATGCTGATGTCGCGTCCTTGGGGATCGTCGTCTACCAAAACCGGCGAGCCGGCAACGCGGACCCACTGCTGGGAAGGGACGTTTTCCACTTTGCCGTCGTGCCCGCAGCGCAAGATGGCCTCCTTGATGAGGAGCTTCGGCATCACGCCTCCTCGAAATCGACGGTCTTTGCCCGGATCTTCATGGCCTTGCCCGGTGCCTCCAGGACCAGGTCCGTAGCCGAGGTGATCCGCAGCTTCTCCGGCCCGATTTCCACCGTTGAGCCGTGGCCGTTCGTGAAACTGATGGTGCGGCTGCCGCCGTCGAGCACTATTTGCTGCCCGTCAGCGCTCCGGAAGGTGTAGCGGCTGTCCCGGGGAGTGTTCACGCTCTTGTCCGGGGTCTGTTCGCGGCCGTAGAGCCCGCCCAGAATGATGGCCTGCGCCGGATCCGTGGCAGGCAACAGGACGAGCACCGTGTCCTCCGGGGCGGGCGCCACGACGAGGCCTTTCCCTACTCCAGCTCCCATTGTGAGGACCGGCGCCCAAGCCGATTCAAGCGGCGGATACGCAGGGAGCCGAACGCGTGCCCGGCCGCGGCCCTCCGGATCTTCCACATCCAGCACTGTGCCCAGGGTGAAGACGTCGGGACGCCGTGCGGTCGGGGGTTCCGGGGTCGTGTGGTGATGGTGGTTTCGTATCCGGTGCCGTCCAGCCGGTGGGTGGCGGTGGCAATCGCGTAGGTGCCTTCGAGCGACGTCGCGAGTCCGCGCACGCGAACCCGACGCCCCGCCCGGAGGCGCGGATCGCCGTCGGCGACGAAAACGGCGGTGACTTGCCCGGCCATCCGGACGTCGAGCTCCGCCTGGGCCAAGCCATGGGCTGCGGATGGGGATGCGAGGGCCTCATTGTCGCGCAGGAGATCTCCGCCCGCGCCGACGCTCGGGAGCGCAGGGTCTGCGGAGACGTCGGCCTTCGCGTCGCTGGTACTGGCGGAGGCTTCTTGCACGGAGGCGTCGTCGGACCGCCAGCCCGTGGACTTGGCTCCGAGATACGCCGGCTCCTGGCTCAGTTCCACCTCGGCCGAATGCAGGCTGCTGCCAAGTTCCAGCTCGATGGGTTCGCCTTCGCCGGACAAATCGCCCAGCCTCAGGGCATCGCCATCCACCACCGGATACGCACCCACCCGGGCGCTCTGTTCCACCAACAGGCTCAAGTCCGAGCGGGCACATTGATACACCTCGCCCAACCGTGCCGCGCCGCCCACCACTTGCAGGCCCGTGCCCTCCGTGAGCGTGCGGGCTAACCCGGCAAGGTCGACGTCGCTGTGCAGCCGGGTGAACTGGCGTTTCCTCAACCGGTGCAGGGCGTCGTAGGCACGGACGCGGACTTCCTGCGAAAGATCCGCCCCGTAGCTGTGTTCCACCACGGTCACTTCGCCCACGAAAAGCGGAGTGCGCTGGCCACCGAGTTCCACGCGCAGCGCATCCCCGGCGCGGGATCCACTCCGCCGCGCGCTGTCGCCGAGCGTCCAGGTCCCGGGCGCCAGCTAATGAGGCACTGGACCGGCCTTGCCAATGAACTGAGGACCTGCACGGAGATGATGGCCGCCGTTTCGGCCGTGGAGAGGCGGCGCCGCCCGAGGGTGACGATGAGTTCCGGCAGGCCCTGAAGCTGCCTCATGGCGCCTCGCCAACCGGGGGAACAGCGAGGGGACCGTTGAAGTGGGCGGGGTCGTCGATGTTGTTGTACTCGAGCAACAACTTCCACAGCATCGGCGTGCCAAAGGCGGCCAGGCTGAGGCGCCCCAGCTCGCCGGGCGGAACCTCCGGAACCGGCTCGCCGCCGTCGGGCGCATTTGCATCCCTGTCCGTGCTGCCGTCGCCGCCCACCGCGAGCGTATCCACGGGCGGCGCCGTCAGGTCAACCGCCGGCAACCGCTGGGCGAGCTCGTAGTTCTCGCCGCCTTCCTCGTCGGCGCTCTGCCCTACCCGTACGAATACCATGCGCATCCACGAGCGCAAGGGGAGCCATCCGGCGAAAATCGGTCGAAACGCTCCGCGACTTCGGTCACGATCCCGGGCACGTTCCATGCGCGACCCCACACGAACCGGACCGACGGGGCCGGCGTTGCCTCTCGACTTCGGCCGAGTTCTCGGCGAGCGCCCAGATGGGCCGCGTCATCTGCCGCACGTCCTGGACATGGAGCGACGCCGGCGCGAGGTCGACGTCGAACAGGAGATCCAGGCGAAGCTCGGTGTGGCCACCTCCCGTGAAGAGCAAAGGATCGTCCGCGAGCCCGTTCCGGTCAGCTTGCCGCCCGCCGAGCGCCGTGGCTCCACGCCCGCGGTTCGCGACATGACTACGGTTTCCGGATTGAGCAGGCACCCAAGGTGCTCCCCGTGTCCTCGATCAGGAATGCGACGCGTTCCATGTCAGACCGCCAACTGTTCGTTGCTCAGCCGGGCAGCGCGGGCCACCGCTTCTGTTGCTGCTCTTTCCGCGGCGGGCTGCGGCGCGGGGCGTGGGGCCAAATCCGGCCAGTTTCCAGTGAGCGGCGACGCCGGATTGCGTTCGGTTGTTGTGCTCGGGTGGCCTTGGCGTTCTGCGTTCGGTGGTCTGGGCGCGGGTGCTCTGGGAGGACGACGACGGCGCGCGCCCCATCTGGCGGCTGGAGCTGTGGCATTGTGGCCGGCTGAGCCGTGATTGGGTTAGGCGGAGTTGCGATTGGCGGGCTGGCATTTGGCGGGCTGGTCTTGTTGGAGCGCGTGGGGGCTTCCTGGCGCTGCGCAGCTTGTTCAAAGGCTGCCTGAGTTGGGACTGCTTGTTCAAAAACTACTTGCCGAGTGGCGGGCCGGTCCGCGGCGGTGACCGGCGGGATTCCACGAAGTCTCAGCACCGGGCGCTTCGACTGCGGGGCGTGGGGGATACTGCCTCCGCGACGGGGGCAGCTGGGGCTTCGATGGGCTTCTCGCCTGCGGGGCTTGCCATCGACGCCAGGTGTGGCCAGGAAAGGGTCGCCGCGCTTCCGACGGCACGGTCCGGCAAGGAGCCCGCGGACTTAGGCCTCTGCAGTCGCGAGCCGAGCATCAAGCGGGGAGCGTACCGGGCACGGGCCTCAGGGTGCTGTTCCGGGGCGGGCTTGCGGCGCCGGTCCTGCTGACGATATCGGGGCGGGACTCGCCGGGATGTGAGCGAGCGTTGGGGTCGGAGGGGGATATATCTGAGCGAGCGTTGGGGTTGGTTGGGGGTATATGTGAGCGAGGGTTGGGGTCGGTTGGGGTATATGTGAGCGAGCGTTGCCATCGGCGACGAGACCGGTGTCGCGCAGTAACCGAACCCAATGCTCCGGTGCGCCGGAAATGTCCAGTCTTCGTACCGGCGTCGGGCGCTCAGTCTCAACCTCCCGCCCAGTCCCAACCTCGCGCCCTGTTTCAACAACGGCAGCCCCGGCACCGCCGTCAGGTTGCAGCGGCCGTTCGAGCCTTTCCGCGAGTTCCCGCAGCCGCCGCGCCGCCGCGTGACGCCACAGGTCCCGGGGCCGCCTCCCATCAAGCCACGGGAGCGCGGGCATCGTCGAGCTCCAAGCGGTCGTAAGCGATGCTGAGGGATTCGATGGCCAGGTCCTTGCCGAGGGCATCCAATGGGGCCCCGAACCAGTCGCATGGCCAGGCGCCCAGCAAGTTCCAGCGGCGGACCTCCACCGAGCCGGCGTCGTTGAGCATGGCGATGGAGACGTTGCGCCGCTCCACATGCCCATCGACGGCCTTGAACAGCCATTGGAGCATTTCGGTGGAGTCGGTCAGCCCATAGCGGAGGGTCACCGGGGTGTACTCGACCTGGCCGGGGATGACCCGGACCGTGCTGTTCTCGCCGCCGGAGCGGTACAAGATGCGGTCGATCTTAAGCCCAAGCCCTTCAACCTTGGTGAAGTGTCCCTGGACCACGCCCTGGATGACCAATTTGAAGTTGTAGGCGCGGTAGGGGTCCACGACGTTCCCGGGTTGGGCAGCAGGGGCCGGCGTGCTTGGCTGCGTGCTCATTTCAGGCTCCTGCGCTCTCTGTCTCGCTCGTGTTGTCCGCCGACTGCATGAGCTTGAAGATCACGAACTCGGCGGGTTTGACGGGTGCGATGCCGATCAAGGTGACAACCTGCCCCGTATCGCGGACTTCGGGCGGGTTGGTTTCTTCATCGCATTTCACAAAGAAGGCCTGTTGGGGAGAAGTGCCCAACAGTGCCCCGTCCCGCCAGACGTTGGTCAGGAATGCGCCGATGTCGCGTCGAATGGACTTCCACAAGGTGTGGTCGTTGGGTTCAAAGACCACCCAGCGCGTTCCGTCGGCCACGGATTCCTTGATCATGTTGGTCAGCCTGCGGACGTTGACGTAGCGGTATTCGCTTGCCTCGGGTGCCTTGGTCCGGGCGCCCCAGATGCGTATGCCTTCTCCCGGGAAATAGCGGATGCAGTTCACTCCCGCCGGGTTCAGTACTTCCTGTTCGCCGCGGCTGACCCGCCGGACCAGGTCCAGCGCGCCTTGGATGGGTTCGTTCGCGGGGGCCTTGTGGACCCCGCGCGTTGCGTCCACGCGAGCCCACACCCCGGCAACATGGCCCGACGGCGGTTGGGTCACCTTCTTGCCGGACACCGGATCCGTCATGACGATCCACGGAAAGTACAGCGCGGTGTAGCCGCCGGGGGATTGGGGCGCTCCGATCGCGTCCTCGCCAGTCGCCCGCGCCGTCGTTGTGTTGTCGGCTTTGTCGTCGGACTTGCCGTCATCGGAGTCGCCGTCGCTCGACTTCGGTGCGTCCGGCACGCCGGAAGTAGCCGCCCGGGTGAGGGCTCCGACGTCGTCCACTTTCTCCGGAGTGTCCATGATCGCCATGCGGTCTTGCCGCAAGGGATGCTCCACGTGGGCCTGCAGCGCCGCGTACGCTTCGGCGTCGCTGTATCCGGGGCGGCCACCATGGAGATGTCGTCGATCGCTTCGAACAGGGTCACTCCGCTGGGCTTTGCGGCCGTGCCTGTGAGACTGCCGCCGGTACCGATGTTGACCACGTAGCAGCGGCTGCCGCCGTTGGCGAAGAATCCGAAGACAGCGTTGGACAGGGGTGTCCCCTGCGTGGACTTGCCAACGTATTGGTCCACGAACTGGGTCCAGTTGTCCAAGACCCTTGCTTCATCCGGATACGCCAAGGGATCCGGGGACACTCCTACGAAGCCGGCAATGCTGGTGCTGACCTGTCCGATCGAGCGTGCACCGCTGGGCACTTCCTGTACATACACTCCCGGCGCCTGGTAATTCGCCATGGTGTGCTCCCTTTCACTCCCACCGGATGATGACCGGCAGGCTGCTCGTGTCTGCTGAGACTTCACGTTCAGTGCCGCGGACTGCCACGACAAAGTGCTGGAGTTCGTCTGCCGAGGCCAGGACCTCGAAATGGCCGGTGGGATCGCTCACGACGGCGGCGGCGGACGAATGCGGGCGGATGTAGGCATCCGGGATGCCCTTGTTGTGGACGTCGACCAGCCGGCCGTGGATCCGGCGGGCCACTGTGGTGGACGCGATGAGGGGTTCAGTGACAGGCGGTCCGAAAGGCTCGTCGAGCCGTATCCCCACCGGGACGCGGATCAGGAAACCGAGGCCTTGGCGGATGCCGGAATCGTATTCGTCCGGCTGGAACTCGCCACTGGAGACCACCGAGTACTGGGTGTTTTGCTCGAGGGTCAGCAGGAGTTTCTCCATGTTGTCCAGTTGCGTGGGGCCGTGGCATTCCACGGCAACTTTGAGCTCGAGGTCCAGCAGTGGGCCTTCACGCCGGGAGCGGCCCACCCGATTCAAGGCGACGGTGTGGACGGTGACAGCGGCATCGCTTGGTTGACCGGAAGGTGGTTCGGAGCCGTCGTCGAAGCGGACACGCTCGGGCGAAACGGCGTCGGAAAGTATCCCGAGGAGCTCGGTCAACGACGATCTCACAACACCCACGGTGACACCCCAGTCCCACAAAGTGGTCCAGCACAGCCGATGTGCTATAGGTTACTCCCGCAGTGGCCTGCGAGTCACTGGGATCACAGGCGTAACTCCATTCGATGGTTCCTGGTTTGGCGTGACATCGTTCCGGGCAGTCATGGTGGCTTCGATGACCCCTTGCATGAAAGCCATCACTACGTGGAGTTCTTCCGGCGAAAGCGCGTCGATGACCGGGGCGATGGCGCTCGCCAGGGGAGAAAACAATTCGCTGCCGGTGGCACGCGCGGAATCGGTCATCTCCAGATGAACCTGACGGCGGTCCTTCTCGCTGCGGCGTCGTGCCAAGTGGCCTGCCCGGTCGAGCCTGTCCACAAGGGCTGTTGTAGCCGGCGAACTCAGGTTGAGTGCCGCCCTGAGCGCTCCGGGAGTCATCGTCTTGCCCTCCCGTGCGGCAGCCACCATGGCTGCCAAGGCATTCAGGTCCGTCCGATGGAGGTGGTGGCGGTTGCTGACGGCCTCCACATACCGCTCCGTCTCGAGCGTGAACTGCTGGAGTAGCCCAAGGAGTACGGCTGCGGACCGGACGTGCTGATTGTCATCCATGAGGCCTCCTTCAGCCTCAAATTATCCCACCGATCTATCATTGACCAATTATCTCCATGATAGATATATTTTGTCATGGAAGTAATTACGGAGGGTGCGGGCATGATGGACAAACGGATTGGAACCGGGCGACGCAGCAGTTCGCGGTGGTGGTTGGCGGGGGCAGTGCTATCGCTGGTGGCGTGGATGGCGATCGGCGGAATCGGCGGCCCGACCTTTGGGAAGCTCAGCGAGGTATCCAGCAACGACCAAGCATCCTTCCTGCCAGCGAGCGCCGAATCCACCGAAGCCCGCGAATGGCAAAGCAAGTTCACTTCCAGCGGCAGCGTTCCCGCAGTGGTGCTGATCGAGTCTCCTGAGAAACTTTCACCCGCTCAACTGGCCGGATTGGCGCCCCTCGGCACCCAACTGTCCGCCGCCGTCGGGGTCAGCCATTCGACGTCGACGGTCGGGCCGATTCCGTCCACGGACGGCAAAGCTGCGCAGTTCATCGTCCCGGTGGAAGAAGGAAACGGGGTCAAGGGGAGCATCCAAGCGCTTCGCGAGAAGGCGGCGGGGTATGCAGTGGGGCAGGGCTTCCCGCTGGAACAACCACCTACGTGACGGGACCGGCGGGCTTCCTTGCCGACTTGGTCAACGCCTTTGGCGGGATCGACGGGATATTGCTCTTCGCTGCGCTGGGGCCGTTTTGGTCATCCTGCTGGCCGTCTACCGATCCGTGGTGCTGCCCTTTGTGGTGTTGCTTACCGCCGTCTTCGCGCTTTGCGGCTCCATCCTGGTGGTCTTTGCCTTGGCGAAGGCGGGCGCGATCCAATTGACGGGACAAAGCCAAGGGATCCTGTCCATCCTGGTAGTCGGCTCAGCCACCGACTATGCCCTCCTCTTTGTGGCCCGTTACCGTGAGGCCCTGGGTCAGGCGTCGAACAAATGGTCGGCTGTGGGACGCGCATACAAGGGGAGTTTTGGCGCCATCCTGGCATCCGGGACAACGGTCGCCTTGGCGTTGCTTTGCCTGCTCTTCTCGGAACTGAATTCAAACCGCGGATTGGGGCCCATCGGCGCAATCGGAATCGTCTTTTCAATGGTGGCCAGCCTGACGCTGCTTCCTGCGGCCCTCGGCTTGCTCGGCAAGTCCGCATTTTGGCCGCGTGCGCCGAGGACGGACCCGGCCGCGAGCGCCGGACCGAGCGCCGGATTCGCCGGGGTCGCAGGCTCGGCAAACTCCGACATTCCACGGGTCTGGAGGCTTCTGGCTGGAATCATCGCCAAGCGGCCCAGGGCCGTTTGGCTGGGCGCAGCCGCCGTTTTGGTGGTCTGCGCGCTGGGCCTGCTCCAGCTCCAAGCCAGCGGAGTTCCGCAGTCGGCACTCATCCTGAGCAAATCCGAGGCAGTGGACGGCCAATCGGCCCTGGGCCGGCACTATCCCGCCGGTGCAGGAAGCCCGGTGGTGGTTGTGGCCGACGAAAAGGCGGCAGTCGCGGTACTTGCGGAAGTCAAGGCCCAGGAAGGCATCTCGGATGCATCGGTGGTTTCGGCCCAACCGGATTCCGGCGTCCGCCCGCTCGCGAAAGCTGCGACGGAACCAGCCCCCTTGGTGCGGGACGGCCGGGTGTTGATCAATGCCACCTTGTCTTCGGAAGCCGACTCGGCGAAGGCCGAACAGACCATCGCCACGCTCCGGCAGAAGCTCCATGAAAAGGCCCCAGGAACCCTGGTGGGAGGAACCACAGCCACAGCCGCGGACACTAACGCGAGCGCGCAATCTGATTTGTGGCGCATCATCCCGATCGTTTTGGCTGTCATCCTGTTGGTGCTCATGGCACTGCTGCGCTCCGTCCTGGCGCCGCTATTGCTGATCGGGACTGTGGTGCTGTCCTATGCGGCCGCGTTGGGCGTCTCGGCCTGGGTGTTCAACCACGTGTTTGGATTCCCCGGAGCGGATGCCTCGGTTCCGCTCTTCGGGTTTGTCTTCCTCGTGGCCCTCGGCGTTGACTACAACATCTTCCTCATGACCCGCGTCCGGGAAGAGTCGACGCTCAACGGAACCCGGGCCGGTATCTTGAAGGGGCTCGGCGCCACCGGCGGGGTGATCACCTCCGCCGGAGTGGTTCTTGCCGCAACCTTTGCCGCGCTTGGGTTATTCCGATCCTCTTCCTTGCGCAGATCTCCTTTATCGTGGCGTTCGGGGTGCTGCTCGACACCACGATCGTGCGCTCGCTGTTGGTGCCTGCCCTGGCTTACGACATTGGCGGGCGGATTTGGTGGCCGGGCCGCTTGGCTCGCGATCCGGCGTCGAAAGCGGGTCAGCGGGCGGCCACGGCTTCCTGATCCCGCCACCAGGCCACTGTCGCTGCCATCGCGTCCGCAAGCGGCGTCGGTTCCAGCCCGAGCTTGGCCTGGCTTGCTGTGGAGTCCATGACGAACGGCCGCTCGAACTGGTACAGCATTTCGGCCAGCTCCCGCATGTCGGTGGAAAACAGGCCCAGGGTCCGGAGCAGCCAGCCCGGAACCACACTCAGCTTCACTTCGGGAACGCCGGCCGAGCGTGCGAAGTTTGCGGCGATTTCCCGCATCGTCATTGCCGGACCCGTGGGGGCGTGCAGTACCGAGTTCCAGAGTTCGGGCTTTTGCGCTGCGGCGATCATGGCTGCGGCAAGATCCGGGACGTAGGTGAAAGAGTGCGGCTGCCCGGCGCTTCCGAGAACCTGGACCGTCTTGCCCTTGAGGACCAGGGGCACCATGCGCTCGCCGGCATGCGCCATGCGGGCCCGCGGCCCGAAGAAATCGCCCGCCACCACGCTGACGGTATTCGCCGGGTGGGCTTGGCGGGCCTTCAGCAGGGCAGAGCGGATCCCGCGCTTCCCGCCGGTCGCCTCGCGCGGGCTGCTTTCGGTGATGGTCTTGTCCGGCTCGCTGTAGGAGTAGAGGCTCTCAGGGAAGACGACGACGGCGCCCGCTGCCCCCGCGGCGTCCATCACCACTTGCTCTGCTCCAGGAAGCTCGGCCGCCCAGGCTTTGGCCCGGTAGGCAGAACCGTGGATGCAGTGGAAGACGGCCGTGGCGCCGTCGAAGGCTTGCGCCAACTTGCCCGGATCCGAGACGTCCACCCGGAGCTTTTCGACCAGCGGGTGGTCCGGGCCGCTGCCTGAGCGGGTCAGGACGCGCACCTGTTCTCCGTGGTCCGCGAGTTGCTCGGCAATGGTCCATCCGACGGGCCTGCTCCTGTGACGACGTACATGGTGTTGCTCACTCTCTGGTTGGGGATCCATTTCTCGGGTGAAGCTCTATTTCGAGAGCAGTGCTCTCTGAATTCAGGATGAACCCATTCGAATTGCCTGTCAAGAGCACTGCTCACATTTGTTGTCAGTGCTCTCCTTTGTGGCATGCTGGATGCATGGACCTCCCTTCCGCCGCAGCGGCCAAGCACTCGACGCCCCGCGAGCGGGCCGGGCCCAGACCGTGGCGGACATCATCCGGCTGGGTCGCCGGCACCTTGCCTTGCACGGCGCAGCGGGATTGTCCCTGAGGGCGGTCGCACGCGATCTCGGCGTGGTGTCCTCTGCCGTGTACCGCTATGTGGAGAGCCGCGACGAACTCCTGACCCTCCTGCTGATTGACGCTTACGGTGAGTTGGGCGACGAAGTGGACACCGCCGTCGACGCCCTCCCGGAGGACGACTACCGCGGCAGGTTCCTGGCGCTCGGGCGGGCCGTTCGCCAGTGGGCACTGCGCGAGCCGGCACGGTATGCCCTCCTGTTCGGCAGTCCGGTTCCCGGATACCAAGCGCCCGCAGAGCGCACCACGGAACCCGGAACGCGGGTGATCTACCGGATGGTGGGGATCTTCGACGCCGCCTACCGCGCAGGCGCCTTGGCCGCCGAAGTGGCGCCCGCCGTCGTCGTTCCTCCCGCCCTTGCCGCGGACCTCGCGGCTATCCGGGCCGAACTGGGCGTGGCCGTTCCAGAACCTGCGTTGGCGAGGGGCGTGCTGGTGTGGACGTCGGTCTTTGGGGCGGTCAGCTTCGAGGTGTTCGGCCAATACGGCGCCGACACCTTTGCCGCGCGCGACGAGCTGTTTGAGCACCAGCTCGAGGTGCTGCGGGGGTCGTGGGGCTGTAGTCGCGAAGGTACAGTAACTGCATGGCCCGTGGACTTGCTGACATCGGTGCGGAGGGCGTCTTGCTCGCCGGGGCAGGCCGCGCCATCCTGATGCAGATTGCCAATCCCGCGGTCGGTCACGGCGTCGCCGAGCACAGCAATTTCGCCGAACGGCCGCTGGACCGGCTGCGTGCCACCATGACGTACGTCTACGCCGTGGTCTATGGCACGGAAGAGCAACTGGCCGCCGTGCGCCGGGCCGTGAATCGTGCCCACGCTCCGGTTCGCCGGGCCGCGGACGATTCCACCGCGGGGTACAACGCCTTCGACGCGCAATCCCAGCTCTGGGTGGTTGCGACCCTCTACGACACCGCCGTCACCGTTTACGAAAAGGTCCATGGAGCCCTCGACGACGACACGGCCGATCGTATCTACCGCGAGTATGCGCGGATCGGGACAGCATTGCAGCTGCCCGCCGAGCTCTGGCCTGCCGACCGCCCGGCCTTCGCGCGCTATTGGGACGAATCCTTACGGAACCTCGAGCCGGATGCAGCCGCTTTGAGGGTGGCACACGAACTCCTGCACCCCGTGAGCGGGCCGTTCTTGATGCGCTTGAGCATGCCGTTGGTCCGGCTGGTGACTGCGGGCTTGCTGCCGGAGCATCTTCGCGCGGGATTCGGGCTTCCGTGGAAGGCCCGCCATCAACGCAGCTTCGATGGCACCATCCGGCTCTTGGCGGCGGCTTATCCAAGGCTGCCGGAAAAAATCAGGCATTGGCCGAAAAACTACTATCTTGGCCGGCTCGGACCGGGCGAGCCGGGCCCTGGCAAGTAGGCGCCCATGCGTGAGCTCACCGCGGTGGAGGAACTTATCGACGGGAGCGCGAGCCGATTCCTGGGAAGTGCCCCGGCCCAAGGACTGCGATCAAGGCTCACCGAGTTCACGGTCTTCGGCCTCAAACAGGCGTGGGCGTGCGTCTTCGGCGCCTCGCTCCTTGCCGTCATTTTCGCAGCTCACCTCTGGTATCCGGCCAACGCCGGCCTCGCGCGGAACGATTTCCTGACGATCGCCGCCGTCGTGATCCAAATCCTCATGGTGGCCACGAGGCTGGAAACCTTGCGCGAGCTCAGGGTGATCGTGCTCTTCCACTTGGTGGGAACGGCCATGGAGTTGTTCAAGACCGACGTCGGCTCGTGGTCCTATGAAGCCGAAGGTGTCCTGCGGGTCGGCGCCGTTCCGCTCTTCAGCGGCTTCATGTACGCAGCGGTCGGCTCGTACATGGTGCGGGTTTACCGGGTTTTCGATCTGCGCTTCGCGAGGTATCCGCGGCGTTGGATCACTGCGGTCCTGGCTGCGGGCATCTATGTGAACTTCTTTTCGCACCACTTCATCGTTGATGCGCGCTGGGTCCTGCTGGCCGCCGTCGTCGTGATCTTTGGCCGGTGCGTCATGCACTTCCGGGTGTTCCGGCGTCGATTCCGGATGCCGCTGGTCGTCTCGTTCCTGCTGGTGGCGCTCTTTATCTGGATTGCCGAGAACATCGCCACCTGGTCGCACGCCTGGTTGTATCCGAGCCAACTGGACGGCTGGCACTTGGTGTCCCCGGACAAGCTTGTCTCGTGGTTCCTCCTGATGATCATCTCCGTGGTGCTGGTGGCGTGGGTGTACAAGCCGATGCCGCCTGACGCTGCACGCGTTCTCCCACGGCGAAATCGCGCGTAAATCCCCGAGTTTCCGCGGTCTTTTGGCATCCGGTGAGCAGAGTTGAGCGTACTCGACTCAACTTTGGATTGACATTGAATGAGGCCTGAGTACAGTTGAGTGCAGAACGCTCAACCCGGTTTCATTGAAAGGAAGCAACATATGTCACGCGCTGTAGGTATCGACCTCGGAACCACTAACTCCGTCGTCTCTGTTCTCGAAGGTGGCGAGCCCACCGTCATCGCCAACGCCGAAGGTGGCCGCACCACGCCGTCGGTCGTTGCATTCTCCAAGTCCGGCGAAGTCCTGGTTGGCGAAATCGCCAAGCGCCAGGCCGTCAACAACATCGACCGCACCATCGCTTCCGTGAAGCGCCACATGGGCACCGATTGGTCCGTCGCCATTGACGACAAGAAGTACACGCCGCAGGAAATCTCCGCGCGTATCCTCATGAAGCTGAAGAACGACGCCGAGAGCTACCTCGGCGAAAAGGTCACCGACGCTGTCATCACCGTCCCGGCCTACTTCAACGACGCCGAGCGCCAGGCCACCAAGGAAGCCGGCGAAATCGCCGGCATGAACGTCCTCCGCATTGTCAACGAGCCCACCGCCGCGGCACTTGCCTACGGCCTGGACAAGGGCAAGGAAGACGAACTCATCCTGGTCTTCGACCTCGGCGGCGGAACGTTCGACGTCTCCCTGCTGGAAGTCGGCAAGGACGAAGACGGCTTCTCCACCATCCAGGTCCGCGCCACGGCCGGTGACAACCGCCTCGGCGGCGACGACTGGGACCAGCGCGTTGTTGACTACCTGCTGAACCAGCTCAAGATCAAGGGCATCGACCTTTCCAAGGACAAGATCGCCCTCCAGCGTCTGCGCGAGGCTTCGGAACAGGCCAAGAAGGAACTCTCTTCCTCCACCAGCACCAACGTCTCCCTCCAGTACCTGTCCGTCACCCCCGACGGCCCGGTCCACCTGGACGAGCAGCTGACCCGCGCCAAGTTCCAGGACCTCACCAAGGACCTGCTCGAGCGCACCAAGAAGCCGTTCCACGACGTCATCGCCGAGACCGGCATCAAGCTCTCCGAAATCGACCACATCGTGCTCGTGGGCGGTTCCACCCGTATGCCCGCCGTCTACGATCTCGTCAAGGAACTCGCCGGCGGCAAGGAGCCCAACAAGGGCGTCAACCCGGACGAAGTTGTTGCCGTTGGCGCAGCCCTCCAAGCCGGTGTGCTGAAGGGCGAGCGCAAGGACGTCCTCCTGATCGACGTCACCCCCTCTCCCTCGGTATCGAAACCAAGGGCGGCGTCATGACGCACCTGATCGAGCGCAACACGGCCATCCCCACCAAGCGTTCCGAGACCTTCACCACCGCTGACGACAACCAGCCGTCCGTGGCCATCCAGGTCTTCCAGGGCGAGCGTGAATTCACCCGCGACAACAAGCCGCTGGGCACGTTCGAACTGACCGGCATCGCTCCGGCACCGCGCGGCGTCCCCAGGTCGAGGTCACCTTCGACATCGACGCCAACGGCATCGTCCACGTCTCCGCCAAGGACAAGGGCACCGGCAAGGAGCAGTCGATGACCATCACCGGCGGCACCGCGCTCTCCAAGGAAGACATCGACCGCATGGTCCGTGAAGCCGAGGAACACGCAGCCGAGGACAAGGCCGCCGCGAAGCTACCGACACCCGCAACACTGCCGAGCAGCTCGCCTACTCCGTAGACAAGCTCATCGCCGAAAACGACGAGAAGCTGCCGGAAGAGGTCAAGACCGAGGTCAAGGCCGACGTCGACGCCCTCAAGAAGGCCCTCGAAGGCACCGACGACGCAGCAGTGAAGACTGCTTTCGAGAAGCTGCAGCACTCGCAGTCGAAGCTGGGCGAAGCGATCTACTCGCAGGCCGGTTCCCCGGATGGCGCAAGCAGCGCCGCAGGTGCTGAAGGCGCCCACGCCGGCGCCACGGCAGACGAGGACATCGTCGACGCCGAGATCATCGACGAAGACGAAAAGAAGTAAGCATGCCTCACCACGGCAACGACGCAGAGCACTCACCTTCCAACAACGAGGGCAACGAGCAGCACAAGCCGGTCATTCGGGACAACCGCAAGGTTGACCCCGAGACCGGGGCCGCTCGCCACACCCAAGGATCGGCAGCTGAATCCAACGCCGCTGCCGAGGGCGACGCCCTGTCCCAGGCTGAGGAAATCCTCAACGGCATGGAGGTCCCGGCTGAAGAGTCGGTAGCCCCCGGCGCCGCTGCGGAAGCAGAGGCCGCGGAACTCCGCAACGACCTCTTGCGCCTGCAGGCCGAGTACGTCAACTACCGCAAGCGCGTCGAACGCGACCGCGCCGTCGCAGGGGAAATGGCCGTCATCGGCGTCCTGAACGCCCTGCTGCCGGTGCTCGACGACGTCGACGCCGCCCGCCAGCACGGCGACCTCGCGGACGGCCCGTTCGCCGCGATCGCCGCCAAGCTGGAGAACGCGCTGAAGACGTACGGCCTGGAGCGCATCGCGGAAACCGGAGTCGAATTCGACCCCACGATCCACGAAGCACTCATCCAGCAGCCGGGCGAGGACATCGAAGTTGACACCGTCAGCCAAGTGCTGCGCTCCGGCTACCGCTCGGGCGGCCGAGTGCTGCGCGCGGCCAAGTGATCGTGGCTGTGCCGGCTTAGACGGAGTTACCGCCTCACCGCGCCTTCGCGGATGAGGGGCCCCGCCCTTCGCGTGGCGGCTTGGTCCTTACGGACCCAAGCCGCCACGCTCCGGCAGGCCCGATGCCACTCCCGGGCCCCCTCATCCGCTACGGCTCAAGCGGTTTTCTCGCCTAAGGTGAGTTGACCACAAGCTCGCAGCGATACATGGGCCCCGGGAGTGGCATCGGGCCTATCGGAGCCGGGTGGCTGAGGATCGAAGATCCTTGGCCACCCGGCGGAGGGCGGGGCCCATGTATCGCGGAGAGCTCGGCAAGAACAGATCGAAAGGAAACGCCCTTGGCCAGCCAGGACTGGGTTGAGAAGGATTTTTACGCCATCCTTGGTGTCGCCAAGGACGCCTCTGACGCTGACATCAAGAAGGCGTACCGCAAGCTTGCGCGGAAGTACCATCCGGATACCAATTCCGGGGATGCTGCTGCGGAGAAGAAGTTCAAGGACATCTCGGAGGCCTATTCGGTGCTCTCGGATGCCGAGGAGCGCCAGCAGTACGATGCCATTCGCGCCATGGGCGGGGCACGCTTCGCGCCGGGCGCAGCTCGCGGCGGCCCGGCCAATGGCGGCTTCGAGGACCTGTTCGGCGGGCTTTTCGGCGGCGGACGCCAGCCTGCCGGTGCCGGGGGCATCCCGCCCGAGTTCGCTGACCTCTTCGGCGGTGGCTTCGGTGGTGGACAGACCGGGTTCCAGCGGCCCCGCAAAAGGGCAGCGACCGCACGGCGTCCACCTCTATTTCCTTTGCAGGCTCCATTCATGGCACCACGGTGAGCCTCCGCGAAAGCAACGGCAACGTCATCGACGTGAAGATTCCCGCGGGCATCAGGGACGGCCAGAAGGTCCGCCAGCGTGGCAAAGGCAACCCGGGCGCAGCCGGAAACGGGGACCTCATCATCACGGTGAACGTCAAGCCCCACGATTTCTTCAACCGCGACGGCGACAACATCCGGATCCACGTGCCGGTCACCTTCGCCGAGGCGGCCTTGGGTTCCAACATCCACGTGCCGACGCTCGACGGCGACACTGTCACCGTCCGCGTCCCGGCCGGCACGCCTTCCGGGCGGACGCTCCGGGTCAAAGGCCGAGGCGTCAAGACCTCGAAGGGCACCGGAGACCTGCTGGTGACGATCGACGTCTCCGTCCCGCAGAACCTCAACAAACAGGCCGAGGAAGCTGTCAAGGCGTTCGCCGCGGCCACGGCCGACGCCGATCCTCGCCACGACCTGGCCGCCAAGGCCCGCTTGTAGCGGTAGAAGACATGGGAGGGGACGTAGGCATGGGCATCGACATCAACCAGCCGATCTTCGTCATCTCCGTCGCGGCCGAACTGGCTGACATGCACCCGCAGACCCTGCGCCAGTACGACCGCCTCGGGATCGTGTCGCCGAGCCGTGCGCCGGGCAAGTCCCGGCGTTACTCCCAACGCGACATCGACCGCTTGCGCGAGGTCCAGCGGCTCTCCCACGAAGGCGTGTCCCTTGAGGGCATCAAGCGCATCCTTGAGCTCGAAAACCAGGTGGCCGCGCTGCAGTTCCGCGTGGCCGAGTTGAGCGAGGAACTGCAGCGGCGGCGGAGCCCGATGGAGGCCCGCGTTTTTGCTGCGGGAGCAGCCGGCGACGTCGTCAGCCTGGCCCGCGGGCAGCGGCCCCGGGCGCGGTCCCAGGCAGTTGTGGTGTGGAGACCGCGACCGGGGGAGTAGTCCTCTAGGGCCGCGAGAGGGACGCCAGTCGCACCGGCGCATCCTGCCCGGCCCACGTGCCCCGAAGGGCAGCCGAATCTTCCGAACCCTGGATCCCCAGATCCAGGACGCGGTTCACCTGGACGGTGAGTTCACCGGCGTCGATGCTGGTAACGCCGCCTTCGGTGATCGGCGCTGCGGGACTCAGAGCGGGGACTTCGCTGCCGGGGGTTCCACTGCCCTTGGCCTCGACGGAACTCGCCCTTGGCTCCAGCACGCCGTCCATGTCCACGAACTGTTCGGCTTCCCGCTGCCCAGTGAGGATGGCGGTGGCCAGGGCAGCGACGTAGACGGGATCGGTGCAGGCGTCGTACACCCACCTCGTGCCCAACACGGAGTGTTCCATGGTGCCGAGCAGCGAGTGCTCCGCACGGGGCAATTCCGAACCCCGGTAGCTCAGGGGAACCTGGTAGACCTTGCCGCCGTGGGAGACCAAGTGGGTTTCGAGGCCGACTTCGCCGTCCGGATCATCGAAGCGGTACGCACCGAGCAGCTCGGGCGGCGCGGAGCCATCCTTGGTAAACCACGGCTGGACGCGCAAATACCTTTCGATGAGCTCCAGTTTGCTGGGACGCAGGGTTGCTTGATGGATGATAGCCATGGGGTCCAGCCTAGTTGGCCAGCGCGGGGGCGGAGACAGACTGCGGGGTCCAGCGTAGGTGCGTGTTGCCGGCGTCGGATTCCGGCTCTTTCAAGAGGGACAGGCGGGGGCGCACCGCATCCGTGCGGGAGCTCGGCGGTTTCCGCCGGCCCGCCCGGAACTGAGGCACCCACTGCGCTCCGGCGCCCTGGTATTCCTGCTCGGCTGCGGCGTGGAGTGTCCACTGGGGTCGAACAGGTGCGTCCGGCCAAGCGCCACGAGGTCTGCCCGTCCTGCAAGGAGGATGGAGTTGACGTCGTCGTAGCTGGAGATGGCCCCGACGGCGATGACGGCTGCTCCCGCCGGCGCGGCAACTTCCTGCCGGATGCGGTCGGCGAAAGGAGTCTGGTAGCTGCGGCCGAAAGCCGGTTGTTCTTCCTTGGCGACCTGGCCGGTGGAGACGTCGATCCCCGCGGCGCCGTGGGCCACGAATGCCCGCGCGATGTCGAGCGAGTCGTCCGAGGTGTTGCCGCCTTCGATCCAGTCCGTCGCGGAGATGCGTACCGTCACAGGCTTGCTGGCAGGCCAAGCCGCGCGGACGGCGTCGAACACTTCCAAGGGGAACCGCAGCCGGTTCTGCACGCTACCGCCGTATTCGTCCTTCCGGAGATTGGACACCGGCGAAAGGAAGGAGGAGAGCAGGTAGCCGTGCGCGGCGTGGAGCTCGAGGAGGTCGAAGCCTGCTTCATCGGCCCGACGGGCAGCTTCCACGAACTGGGCTTTGATGGCTTTCATGCCTGCAAGGTCGAGTTCCACGGGCGTCTGGTTGCCGGGACCGTACGGCAGGGCCGACGGGCCAACGGCCTGCCAGTTGCCGGATTCGAGCGGTTCGTCGATGCCTTCCCACATCAGCCGGGTGGAGCCCTTGCGTCCGGAGTGTCCGATTTGGGCCCCGATCTTGGCTGTCGAGCGAGCGTGGACGAAGTCCACGATTTCCTTCCAGCTCTCGCGCTGGCCGTCCGTGTACAGGCCGGTGCAGCCGGGGGTGATCCGCCCGCTCTCGGAAACACACACCATTTCGGTCATGACCAGTCCGGCACCGCCGAGTGCCTTGGAGCCGAGGTGGACTTTGTGGAAGTCGCCGGGGACGCCATCCACTGCGGAGTACATGTCCATGGGGGACACGACGATGCGGTTCTTGAGCTCGAGTCCGCCGATCCGGAACGGTTGGAACATGGCCGGGGCGGTCTCCGCCAGTCCTTGGGATTGGGCGAAGTTGCGGTCTACGGTGTCGGCGAATTCCGGGTCGCGCAAGCGCAGGTTCTCCTGGGTGATGCGGCGGCTCCGCGTGAGCAGGTTGAAAGCGAACTGCGTCGGGTCCTGCTCCTTGTATTGGGCGATCCGCTCGAACCATTCCAGCGAAGCCTGGGCTGCACGCTGGGTGGAGGCGACAACCGGACGCCGCTCGGTTTCATAGGCAGAGAGTGCAGATTCCACATCCGGGTGCTCGTGCAGGCAAGCGGCGAGTGCCAGGGAGTCCTCCATGGCGAGCTTCGTGCCCGAGCCGATGGAGAAGTGTGCGGTGTGCGCGGCATCGCCGAGGAGCACAACGTTGCCGTGGCGCCAGTTTTGATTGCGGACGGTGGTGAAGTTGATCCACTTGGAGTTGTTGGACAGGACCTCGTAGCCATCGAGTTCCTCGGCGAAGATGGAACGGATCTTGCTGATCGCCTTCTCGTCGGACACGCCTGGCGGGAAGACATCGGCTGCGGTCTCGTCGAAGCCGGCAGCCCGCCACACGTCCTCGTGCATTTCGACAATGAACGTGGATCCTTCGTCGGAGTACGGGTAGCCATGGATCTGCATGACTCCCCATTCGGTTTCCTTGACGAAGAACTTGAATGCCTCGAATACCTGGTCTGTGCCCAGCCACATGAACTTGTTGGGCCGCGGGTCCAGGCTTGGAGAGAAGGAGTCCGCATATTTGGCGCGGATCTGGGAGTTGATCCCATCTGCGGCGAGGACCAGGTCATGGCTGGCCTCAAGCTCTTCAACGGGCGGCGCGACGGTCTGGAAACGCAGGTCGACTCCGAGTTCGGCGCAGCGGCGCTGAAGCAGTTCCAGCAGTTCCTTTCGGCTCATGGCCGCAAAGCCCTGGCCGCCCACCGTCACCGTTTCGCCGCCGAAGTGGATGTCGATGTCGGACCAGCGGGCGAAGCGACGGCTCATGTACTCGGCCACGACGGGGTCGGCGTTGCCGATGCCGCCGAGCGTCTCATCGGAAAAGACGACGCCGAAACCGAAGGTGTCGCTGGCGGCGTTGCGTTCCCAAAGGGTGATGTCGTGTGACGGGTCGAGCTGCTTCATCAGGGCCGCGAAGTACAGGCCGCCGGGGCCGCCTCCTACGATTGCGATTTTCATGCTTTTGCTCCTTTTCAGGCCTGGCCGAGGCCTGCGCCGGCAAGTTGTTCGGGGTCGTTGTTGATGCGGTCGCGCAGCTTGAAATGCTGCAGTTTGCCGCTGGGGTTGCGGGGAAGTTCGTCGACGAACCGGATGTCCCGCGGGTACTTGTAGGGGGCGATCGTCCGTTTGACGAAGTCCTGGATTTCCTTGCGCTTCGCGTCATCGCCTGTGACACCTTCGCGCAGGACGATGAACGCGCAGACGACGCTGCCGCGTGCTTCGTCGGGCGGCCGATGACGGCGTTCTCCACCACGTCGGGGTGCAGGTCGATGGCTGTCTCCACCTCTGGCGCGCCGATGTTGTAGCCGGAGGAAACGATCATGTTGTCCGAGCGGGCCTGGTAGGTGAAGTACCCGTCCTCGTCTTTCGTGAAGGTATCGCCGGTGACGTTCCAGCCGTTGACCACATAATTTGCTTGCCGGGGGTCGTCCAGGTAGCGGCATCCAGTGGGGCCGATGACCGCGAGCCGGCCAAGCTGCCCGGGTCCGAGTTCCAGACCCTCGTCATCGAGGATGGTTGCCCTGTACCCTGGCACTGCCCGTCCGGTGGTGCCGGGCCGGATGTCATCGCCCGCGGCGGAGATGAAGACGTGGAGCATTTCCGTGGCTCCGATGCCGTTGATGAGCCGGAGGCCTGTGGCCTCCCGAACTGCCTCCCACGTTTCCTTGGGTAGGTGTTCGCCGGCGGAAACCGCAATGCGCAGTCCGCTAAGCAGCTCGCCGCGCTTTTCCTTGAGGATGGCGCGGTACGCAGTGGGCGCGGTGAAAAGGATAGTGGCGCCGGCAGCGGCTGCACTCTCGGCAAGTTCAACCGGGGTAGCCCGTTCGGTCAACAACGACGATGCGCCGAAGCGCAGCGGGAAGACCACCAGCCCGCCGAGGCCGAAGGTGAAGGCGAGGGCGGCGAACCGGCAAACACGTCGTCTGCGGTTGGCTGCAGGATGTGGCGGGCAAAAGTGTCGGCGTTTGCGAGGATGTCCCGGTGGAAATGCATTGTGATCTTGGGCGTGCCCGTGGTGCCCGACGTCGGGCCGAGCAGCGCGACGTCGTCGGCGGCCGTGGGCACGGCAGTGAATTCGCCGCTCTTGGCGGCGCAGCGGGACGTGAGGTCGCCGGCGTCGTCGGATCCGTAGGAGAGGACAACGGTGTCCTCGCCTGCGGCCGCGGCCAGTTCGTCCATGAATCGGTGGTCGGAGATCGCCACAGCCGGACGCGTGAGGCTGATGAGGGTGCCGACCTCGCTTGAGCGCAGCATCGGCATGGTGGTAACCACCACGGCCCCGGCTTTGAGCACGCCGAGCCAGGCAGCAACGATCCAGGGGTTGTTCGGTCCGCGAAGCATGACGCGGTTACCGGGCACCACCCCGAGGTCCTCGGTAAGGACCTGGGCCACCTGGTTGGCGCGCTGCTGCAATTCGCCGTAAGTCCAGACCGTACCGTCCGGGGTACGCAGGGCGGGCCGCGCGGCACCGTGGTTTGCGACGGCGTGGTCAATGAGTACCGCCGCGGCGTTGAGCCGCTCGGGGTACTGGAGTTCCGGCAGGGTGAATTCGAGCGTCGGCCATGTGCCCGCCGGTGGCAAATGGTCGTGGGTGAAGGTGTCCACGTGGGCTGATCTCAACATCGTCATGGCCACTCCTTTCAGTAATACGCGGATAAGTCGGGTGTGTTCAGGAGCCGGCGCGGATCATGCCCTCTTGGGCCACCGTCGCCAGCAGGCGTCCTTGCCTGTCGAAGAAACGGCCCATGGCAAGCCCGCGGTTGCTCTGCCCGGATACTGCTTCCTGGGCGTAAAGGACCCAGCCGTCGGCGCGGCCGGCCCGGTGGAACCACATGGAGTGGTCCAGGCTGGCCGTGGCGAGTCCGGGACTGGACCAGTGGAGTCCGTTCACCCGGAGCAGGGGCTCCAGGATGGTGTAGTCGCAGACATATGCCAGTGCCGCCCGGTGCAGATCGGCGGTCGCGTGTTCGTTGCCGGCGTCAGGCAATTGCTCGAAGGCCTTGACCCAGATCGCCTGGTGCGGCACGGAATCGCCTTCCACCTGCAGATATACCGGGCTGGGAATATGCCGCATGTCGAAGCTTCGCTTCGAAGACCAGTATTCGGCGGCCAGCCCCTCGACCCCTTGGAGCACCTCGGCGGCACTGCGGAGGGATTCGGGCTCGACGGCGGATGGCGCCTCAGGCTGGAAGTCCGGGCCGTCTTCGGGCACTTGGAAGGAGCCCATCGCCGCGTAAACGGTCTTGCCGTTCTGGTAGCCCCGTACGCTGCGGGTCGAGTATCCACGGCCGTCGCGGAGGCGTTCGACCTCGTAGCGGACGGTGGCCCCGATCTCCACGGGGCGCATGAAGTAGCTGTGCATGGAATGCAGCGAGCGGTCGTCGTCGACCGAGCGCATCATCGCTGCCGCGGCTTGGGCCACCATGTCTCCGCCGTAGGCTTTGGGCCACGGGACGTACTGCGAGGTGGCTTCGTAGGCTTCGTCGTGGATCTGGGCGTGGACGGCCGTCAGCTCGATGGCCTTGAGGAATGTCTCCGACGTCAAGGTTCCGGTGGACATGTCCATCAGGCCCTGCGGAAGTCTGCGAGGGTCTCGTCGGCAACGTCGTCAAGGTTGACCACGAGGTTCTCCGGGGTGCGCGCGGTCAGCCATACGAGTTCTTCGGTGATGGACATGTTGGCCTCGACGTGCGGCATGAACGGCGGGACGAATACCCAGTCGCCGGTATTCATGTCTAGGAACTCGGAGTAGTTTTCGCCGAAGTAGATGCGTCCGTGGCCGCGGAGCACGTAGCCGCCGGTTTCCGCTTCGCCGTGGTGGTGCGGCAGGGAGCGGTAGCCGGGAACGTTGGAGACCTGCCCGAACCAGATCTTGGTGGCCGGCGTGTGCTGGATGCTGACGCCGGAGACGCGGATGCAGTCGCCGGACTGGGCGGTGTTGGTGTCCTCTTCACCCGCGCGGGTGACGACGGGTACCACTTTGCCGTCCGGCTGGGCGTAGATGGAGTTGTCGCCTTCGAGGCGGTAATCGGTTGCGGTTGGGTTCATGGTGGTCACTCCTTTGAAGTGGTTGGTATTGGCCTAGGCGATGGCGGGGACGGGTGCGTGGATCCGGAAATTGTTTTCCAGCCGTCCGATCCCGTCGATTTCGGTGGTGAGGACGTCGCCGTCGTTCAGGAAGCGCGGCGGTGTCATACCCATCCCCACTCCGCCGGGCGTACCGGTCAGGACAAGGTCGCCTGGGCGCAGGGTAGTGAAATGGGAAATGTAGGAGAGCAGGCGTGCCGGGCCGAACACCAAGGTGCTGGTGTTGCCGTGCTGCACGAGTTCGCCGTTGACGTAGCCGCGGACCTCGAAGTCGCCGTCGGCCTCGTCCGCGGTCAGCATGACTGGCCCACCGGTGTCGTTCGGTCGAACGCCTTGCCCTGGAACCACTGCAGCGTGCGGTTCTGCCAATCCCGCATGGAGACGTCGTTGGCGATTGTGTATCCGGCAATAGCCTTCCGCGCTTCGTCTTCGTCCGCGCCGAAGAGTTCGGAGCCGACGACGACGGCCAACTCGGCCTCCCAGTCGACGCGGCTGCTGCCGTGGATGTGGATGGTGTCGGCCGGGCCCGTGAGGGTGTCCGCGTACTTGGCGAAGAGCGTGGGGTATTCGGGAAGATCGCGGCCCATCTCCTGGATGTGGTCGCCATAGTTCAGTCCGCAGCAGATGACTTTGCCTGCCCGCGGAAGCAGCGGAGCGAAGTCGGGGTCAGCGATGGCGTTGCCTCCGGCGGCCACGGCTTTCTCCACGATGGTTCGCCACTGCGGCTGGGCAAGAAGCGCCCCGACGTCGGTGACCGGCAGCGCGAGGTAAGAGTTGGCGCCCGTGGCGAGTGCCGCCGTCGTGCCTCCACCGGCCGTCCGCAGGGTGGCGAGTTTCATGCGTTTTTGTCCTTCCATTGCTGCTTCTCAAAATACTGCTTCCCGAAATACATATGTCGACTTTTTTACGATCGTCACATATGCTCAACGTAGCACGGCAGGAATGATCTGCACAGAGGCTTTCCAAAAGTTTTCGCAGTTGCCACAACGAGGAGGAACAGCATGAGCCACAAGACGATCAACCCGGAGTCGCTCCCCAAGCCATCCGGGTTTGCGCACGGCATGCTCGCCGGAAACACCTTGTTCCTGGGTGGGCAGACCGCCCTGGACAAAGACATGAACATCGTTCCCGGCGGCATCGTGGAGCAGTTCACCCAGGCGTTTTCGAACGTCCTCACTACGTTGCGCGAGGCCGGCGGCCAGCCCGAGGACCTCGTCAACGTGACCATCTACCTGACCGACGTTGACGACTACACGGCCAACGGCCGCGAGATCGGAAGGATCTGGCGTGAAATGGCCGGATCCCAGTACCCCGCCATGGCCGGAATCGGCGTCACGCGGCTATGGCAGAAGGAAGCCCTCATTGAGATCCAAGGCATCGCCGTCATCCCTGGGCGCTAGGCGTTAGGCCAGCCAACCGTCTTTGCGGAGCCGGTCCTGGAGGCTGAGGACATTGCCCACGTCGATTCCCGAGGCGGCGTAGCGCTGGCGGACCCTGTGCAGGTGGGATTTGACCGTTTGTTGACTGATTCCCAGGAGCTCCGCAACTCCACGCATGCCATGGGGCTCGGGCCAAGATCGAGGCGACGGTGTCGGCGAGTGTCCGGCCGTCGTCATTGAGTTCACCGACGACGGCGACATCGGCCGACGAGAAGGCGTCGGGACGGCAATCCCGATGCCTTCAGGCAGGTAACGCTAGAAGTCCGCTGCTTCGGCGCCCGGACCGGAAGATTCTCCGACGGTGATGAGCCGTCGTCGTTCCGTGGTGTCCAGGGCAAGGTCTATCGCTGTCCACGCCATCGCTGCCCCGCCTTCCAACGCTGCTTTGTCGGCGTCCTCGCTGGCGCACCAGCGGGCAAACTCCGGCTGGTGATTTGACGCTCCGTGGGCTTCCACCCTGATCACTGGATGAATTGACGGTATTGCCAGTGAGACGTTGGCCATGTCGGTCGAGGCGGCTTCCGACAAGCGCTTTTCCAAGGGCTCGTCATCAAAGCGGCGTCCAAGGGACTCCGCGTTCGCTTGGTAAAAACCGACCATCGGCTGATCGTTCCGGAACCCGGAAAACTCCCTTGTTTCCTCAGTGATGTGCAGGCTGGCGCCGGTCGCGACAGCTCCCGCTTCGAAACAGACAATGAGCTGCTTTTTGACCTCGGCCAGCTCCTTGACGCTGTTGGCGCGCGCATCGTAGAGCAATTCAGCGGCGCCCGGGATGCTGTTGGCCGCTTCACCTCCCTTGGTCACAATGCCGTGCACGAGCGCCCCCGGCAGAAGCTGCTGACGGAGCAAACCGATCGCAACTTGGGCCACGGTGGCGGCATCGCCGGCGTTGATTCCTTCGTGGGGTGCCGCAGCCGAATGAGCCGTGCGTCCCGTGTAGCTTGCGCGAAGCCCGACTAAGGCCCGCGTGTGGTGATCCGCGTACTCCTTGGTAGCGGGATGGACCATCATGGCCGCATGTATGCCATCGAACGCGCCGGCTTCCAGCATGATGATTTTTCCGCCTCCGGCTTCCTCCGCCGGAGTGCCGAAAACCTTCACGCACACCCCAACGCTGTCAGCGACCTCGGCTAGGGCGATTGCTGCCGCGACGGAGGCGGCGGCAATCACGTTGTGCCCGCAAGCATGGCCGACTTCAGGCAGCGCATCCATCTCAGCGCAGAATGCCACGACCAATTCGCCATGACCCGAGGTTGCGACGAACGCGGTTTCGAGATCCGCTATGCCGCGTTCTATGTCGAATCCGTGCCGCTCAAGAAGATCCGTGATGGCCCGCGCCGATTCGTATTCAGCGAACGCCAGCTCCGGGTTCGCATGCAACTGATGGCTTAGTCCGACGATGTCGCGCTGTGCCCGGTGTAGTGCGTCTCTTGCGGTCCTTTTCAGCGCGATTGACGCTGTTTCCCGCCGTATGCTTGGGGTGCCTCCTGATGGCTGTACGGGCCGAGCTTGCCCTCGGAAATGTGGTTTTTGGTGTGCATTGATACGTGATTCCCTTGGACGTGAGATGAGCTTTTGTGGTGGGCAGGCCTATAAGTAGGCCAGTGATATCGCTGGTTCCGCTCCTCAGCGCACCGAGGCGAGGAACGCCTGGGTACGTTCGTGGCGGGGTTCCCGAGGACTTCACCTGGAATTCCAAAGGAAATGGAAGGGTACAGGGCGGCCAGGTTGAACCAGAACAGCAGCTGCACGAGTACCGGGGTGCCACGGAAGAAGCCCTGGTAGGCCCTGGCGATCCAGCTGATCACGGGGTTTGAGGAGATCCGCATGACGGCCAGCACGATCCCGAGTCCAACGCCCAGGACCATGCAGATTACCGTCAGTTCCAAGGTCACGCCGATGCCCTGGACAATCGCGCCGTCGCGGAAGAACAGGGCCACCTGGTCCCAGCCGAAGCGTGGATTGGTCAGGGCGGACTGGAGAAGGAGCCGGCCAGCGTTGCACAGAGCAAAGCCCCTGTCCAACGCCCGATGTGTTTCGTCCTGACGATTCTTGGTTCGTCCAGGACCGGTGCGGCATTGCCCATCATGATGGCATCCGGGCCTTTTCGACTAGTTGCCTGCAACTTGGCCTGCCGTGACCTTGTGGTTTTCCGGCAAGCTCCACTTGCTGGTGATCGCGCTATACGCCGGGCTGTCGACCAGCTTGGTCATTGCGGCCCGCACGGCGGCTGTGAGCGGGGAATTCTTGGGCAGAGCGGCCCCGGCGATTCCCGGGCTAAGATTCGCGCCGGGAACAAGCTCGAAGGGGTCTCCGGCCAGCTTGGCCTGGCAGCTCATGGATGCGCTCTCCGACATGACGCCATCCACGCGGCCGGACCTCAGGGCGAGATTGGCGTCATTCATGGAGGGGAACAGCTGCGCGTCGATGGCGGGCTGGCCCGCGGCCACGCACTTCGCGGCAAAGTCGGGCAGTATGGTCAGTCCCTGGATAGTGCCCTTGCCGGCTGCGATCTTCTTCCCGCAGAGCGTCGTCCACTCCGTGGACAGTTTCTTTGGATTTCCGAGCGGAACCGCGATCGAGGTGCCGCCCTGTTCGTAGCTGACAAAATCGGCGTTCTTCTTGCGCTCCGTCGTTTCTATGAATCCGGAGATTCCCAGGTCATACTTACCGCTGCTGAGCCCGGGCAGGATGGTGTCGAAGGTGGCGGGCACCATCTGCGTCTTCAGTCCGAGGATTATCAACAACGGCACCATGTCAGCGAATCCGGCCAACTACACGACGCGACTGGACATGCTGGATCGCAGCTTGCTCGATCTGCTCGTCAGAAACGGCCGGCTTACGTGGATTGAGCTGGCGTAGGCGACGGATTGCAGCACGGCAACCGCGCGCCGGCGGGTCGAAAGACTGGTGGCCTCGGGTGGGTGACTTTCCGTTGCGATATTGCACGGTCGCTGGCCGGGTGGCCCATCCAGGCCTCGTTGCTCGCCAAGGCGCCGGCCAAGGACGTCGATTTCATCTGTGAACAGCTCGCGGCCTGGCCGGCATGCCGCCTGGTCGCCGCAGTGACAGGCGAGGCCAATGTCTATGCGACTTTCTGGGTACGCAACCTCGGAGAAATCCAGCGCTTGGAGACGGCTTTGGGTTCACGGATGCCAACCATGAACGTGACCGAACGGATGGTCGCTCTGGATACGCCAAAGCGGATGGGTCACCTGTGCGACAAGGACGGGCGGCATATCGGGGTCCATCCGATCGCTCCCTGGTAGGCCGGGCAACGCGTTAGGGTGCCACCAGATCCGCATTGCCGTGGATGAGTTCGTGCGCGTGGGCCGCGGCTAGGGGTGCGGCCAGGCGATGAACCGCCTGGAACGTCTCGCGAACCGCAGGTCCGCGCCAGTCCTTCGGGAGGAATTCCAGCGGCAGGTTAGGGTCCCGGTACGGGAAGCGGCGCCACAGAGTCAGCATGGGAATGTAGTAGCGGAAAGCATCCCGGCGCAGTTCCGCGGTCGAGTTGGCCAAGGCGGCCTCGGGATCATCCCCGACCAGTCCGGCCCAAAGATTTCCGGCGCCTTCGTAGAGGTCCAGGAATTCGGCGAATTGCTCGTCGATGGCCTTCAAATCCCACCATTCGGCCACCTTCGGGGGCATGGGGCCCTCAAACAGATAGTCGCCCCGGAAGAAGTCCACAAACTGGATGAGACCCCGCGATGCAAGCCGCTCACGGGCCTGTTCAAGGACTCGGCCGGCGCGATCCATACCCCTGAGGCCACGGATCCAAAACCGAGCCCGGACAGCTCGGAGCGTAGTTGGTGCCGACGGTTCCGCATTGATTCGGGGACGGAAAACACCGCGAGGACCCAGGCTTCCAGCTCGGTGGAGCGATCGGCTGCGAAGATCCTTCGATCGCCCTCGCGGAAGACGTCAATGACGGTGTCGGATAGTTCGTATTTGGCGACGCCGTCCAGGCGAACACTTTTCAGGACACCCTTGGCCTTCAGCCGCGAGACGGAGGAACGAACCCCGGGCGCGTCATAGCCCAGGTCGCCCAGCATTGAAATCAGCACAGAGACGGGGAGGGCATCGCCCGAACTGCGGCCATAAAGACCATAGATCGTGACGATCAGCTGCTGGTGACGTACCGGGGGAGCGGGCATGTCCATCATGGTTCAGAGCCCCGGACTGTTCGGGACCGCTACGCCAGCCGCCTGCCGGATCCGTTCCGGCCACGGCTGGGCTGAAGCTGAGCCCGCTGGCACGTGGGCAGTGGTCAATGTCCCATGTGCAGCCAGTCCGCCCGGCGAGTTTGGATGTGCGTGGCCATAGACCTCGAAGGCAAGGGTCATGGAGGTTCGCCCGAGCTTCTGGATCTTCACGGTTGCCGTCACTCGTTGGCCAAACCACAGCTTGGCCGTGTAATTGACCACTTGTTGCACTCGAGGAGCACTCGGGAAGTACTCCGGAAGCGCCAGGTTGCGGAAAAGCTCTGCCTCGGCGGCCTCGACCCAGCGCATGATTGCGGAGTTGTGTTGATGGCCCGACGCGTCGGTGTCCACCCATTCCACAGTTCTATCGATGCTTGCGTGCGTCTCTGACTGTGCTTCGGTGCCCTCCACGGTTCCCCCTTCGGCGACGCTGTATTGCTCTGGCCGCGTTCAATTGTATACATCAAATGACGGCCGTTAGGATCCCGATATGCCGAGGGGGTGATACAGGAAGCGGGAAACCGCCGGACGCCCTCAGCGCTCCCGGCGGCCGCCCGGCGTCCGGCCGTCCACGACAGCTGGAGAACGGCGGAGGGAAGCTTCCCCTCCAACTGCGAAATGGCGGGTCCGCGGCTGTGTTCGATGTGGGCAATGGCCAGCGCGGAGGCGAGCTCGGCTTGCCCGGCGCAGATCGCCTGGCACAGTGCGCGGTGTTCCCGGCAAAGTTGCTCGGGATCCTGCTGGACGACGTTTCCGAAGAGCCACCGCATGCGGTTCGCGACCGGGCGGATCACGGTGGTCAGGAGTTCGTTGCCTGTCAGGCTGAAGATCTCGTCGTGGATGGCCACGTTGGTGCTGGCCCTGAGGTCCTCGTCGTGGTTGGATACGAGAGCCTCAGCGTCAGCGAGGACCGACAGCAGGCGATCGGGGCTGGCCCCGCCCCCACCTGGTGGGCAGCAATGCTCGCGGCTGAAACCTCGATGCTGAGCCGGATGTCAAAGACTTCATCGACATCCTGGATCGTCATTTGCCTGACGACCGCTCCGTGACGCGGACCCGTCGTGGTGAAGCCATCTGCCTCAAGTTGCAGGAGCGCCTCCCGCACTGGGACCCGTGACACATTCAATTCAGCAGAGAGTTCCCGTTCTCGAAGCCATGTTCCCGGCGTCAGCTCGCCGCTGATGATCCGGTCCCGGATGTGGATGTACGCGGAAGCAGTCCGCGTCATCTGACGTGTCGCAGGAAATTGGCGGTGCGTTCGTGGGAAGGATTGTCCAGGACATGTGCTGCCGGTCCGGATTCGATGACCCGTCCTTCGTCCATGAATATCACCCGGTCGGCGACTTCGCGGGCGAACCCGATCTCGTGGGTGACCACAACCATGGTCATGCCCTCTTCGGCAACGCGTTTCATGACCTGAAGGACATCGCCGACCAACTCAGGGTCCAGTGCGCTGGTGGGTTCGTCAAAGAGCATCACCTCGGGTTTCATGGCCAGGGACCGGGCGATGGCAACGCGCTGCTGCTGACCGCCGGAAAGTTGCGCCGGGTAGGACCCGGCCTTGTCTTTCAGACCGACCTTCCCCAAGGCGTCCAGTCCTTGCTCCCTGGCCTCGGCTTTGGACAGCCCGAGCACCCGTCGCGGGCCATAACTGACGTTCTCCAGTGCTGTCATGTGCGTGAAAAGGTTGAAGTGCTGGAACACCATCCCTATCCGCCGTCGCATTCTGGCCGATTCCCGTTCGGTGCGTTCGAACAACTGTCCTTTGTGAACCTTGTATCCGACGCGGTCTCCGCCGATTTCAACGGTCCCGGACTCAATGGCCTCCAGACCGTTGATGCAGCGAAGTAGCGTGCTCTTTCCGGAGCCTGAAGGCCAAGGACACAAACGATTTCACCGGATGCCACGGCGATGTTCACGCCGCGAAGGATGTGGTTCTTGCCAAGCCATTTGTGGACGCCGTCGATCACCATGAGTGGTACCTGTGCTGGAGCAATGGTCATGGCTGGACTGCCTTTCGGGAAAGATCGGAGCGGTTTCGCAACAGGAGATTCCTGCGGATGAGTTCCCGGAACGACCCGCCGGCTGCGGCGCCGTCGGGGTTGAACTTTTGTTCCAGGAAATACTGGCCGATGCTGGCGACGCTGACAAGGATGAGGTACCAGACCGTGGCCACAATGAGCAGCGGCACAATTTTGAAATTCTGGCCATAGATGAGCTGGGTCTGCGTCAACAGATCGCTTCCCCCGATGGCAGAAACCAAGGAGCTGGCCTTGAGGAGGCCGATGAACTGATTTCCCGTCGGAGGAATGATGACCCGGATGGTCTGCGGTAGCACGATCCTTCGCAAAGCCTGTCCCCGAGTCAAGCCGATGCTGAGGCCGGCGTCCGTCTGCCCCTTGCTGACTGACAGAATGCCGCCACGGATGATTTCAGCCATGTAGCCCGATTCGGCCAGGGACAGTGCGCAGAGACCCGCGGTGAATCCAGAGATCAGCTGGTTGGTGTCGGCGCCGAGGATCTTCGGGAAGAGCACCGCCAGGTTGAACCAGATGAGGATCTGGACCAGGAGCGGCACCCCGCGGAAGAACCACACGTAGACCGGCCAACAATCGCCGCGAGCCGGTTCCGGCTCTGGCACATGAGGGCCACGCCGAAAGCCAGGACCACCGAGATCAACATGCTGAAGACCGAAAGTTCCAGCGTGACTGCGATGCCTTTGAAGATGACAGGGTGGAACATGAACTCGCCGACGCTGGACCAGTCCAGATTCTCATTTGCCGCCTGGGACCAGATGAAGAGCGCGGCAATCGCCACAATGACTGCCCGCTCGCCATCTGCCCGTAGGGCTTCCGGCGCTTGGCCTGGATTCCGGCCACCTGGCCGTCCTGCACGTGTGTTGGATCAAGAACTGTGAAGGGAGGCTTCCCGACGTTGTCGTGCGTCGGTGCCACCTGGCCGTCAACGATCATGGCGGAGATCACCCGACGGCGGGAGTGTTGTTTTCGTACGCATGTGGTGTCCTTCTTTGCGGAACTGGAATCCGGAGTGCGGTCCGTCGTGGAAGACCGCACTCCGGTAATGACTAAGACGTTGCGAGATTGACGCCTGGCTTTGGCAGGTCGATCACAGTGACATCCCACTTCTTCAGGATTGCGTCGTAGCTGCCGTCAGCGTGCATGGCCTCCGTTGCCTTCAGGAAGGCATCCCGCAATTGCGGGTTCTGCTTATTGAAGATCATGCCGAGGAAGACCTTGGGCTCGAAGTTCACCGGCACTGATTCGAGCTTCCCCTGGGTTTCCCGGTTGATGACCGATACGGCCATGTCCGGCCAAAACATGGCGTCCACGCGGCCTGAAGTCAACGCCAGGTTCTTGTCGCTGCCAGTCGGGAAGGTAACGAGCTCGGGTGCAGGCTTTCCTGCAGCAGTGCAGGCTTTGGCCATGATCCCCACCAAGCGCTCGTCGTCGTTGCCCTTGACTCCGCCGATCTTGATGCCGCAACCGCCGTCGGGCTCACCCGTGATCTTCTTCGGGTTTCCCTTGGCCACCATAAAGACCGTGCCCGCAACCTGGTAGTCGACAAAGTCGACATTCTCCTGCCGGGCCTTCCGGTCGGTCATTCCGGCGATGGAGGCATCGAACTTGCCGGTCTGGACGCCGACCAGCAGCTGGTCGAAGGGCACTTTCTGGTAACTGATCTTCAGGCCGAGCTTGGCGGCCATGGCATCCATGAGGTCGATGTTGAACCCCTTGACGCCGTTTTCGCCGATGGGGGTGAAGTTGGCCGGTTCGAAATCCGGCTGGGTTCCGACCGTGATGGTGCCTTTGGCCTTGATGTCAGCTGGCACCAGGGCCGTGAGGGAAGTATCGGCGCTGTTCGTTTGGGGCGATGAGGCCTGGCCTGAACCTCCGCAGGCGGCAGTGCCGGCGAGGGTAGAGGCAAGAACCGCGGCGATCGCGACTTTTCTCCAGAGACTTGGTACCCGGGGAGCAAAGTTCTTCATTGATTTTTCTCCTACTTGTGATGAACGGGAACAAACGCGGGCAAAAGATGAAAGGAAGATCAGCCCGGACAAGCGGGCTGGGGAGAAATGCGTTGGGGGTGCCCGGAGACGCTACGAGGCGGCAGCTGGGATCAGGTCGCTGCGAGGTTCCTCGACGAAGACGCCGTCGGCGGCCATCTGGTCCCAGATGCGCTGGACTACCTTGCCTGCCTCGCGGACAAGCCTGGCCTCGTCAACCACCGCGAGTGCGCCGTTGCGGACTTGCCAGTGACCGTCCGTCATGACGTTCTTGACGGAGAGTCCGTTTGCGTACATCAGGTGATTGAGCGGTTCCCGCGGAACCGTCCCTACCCCAACCAACAGACCGCTGACATCGATGCTGGTCAGGTCAGCTTTCGCGCCGACTGCGATCCGGCCAAGGTCTTCACGTCCCAGGCCCCGGGCGCCTCCCAGCGTCGCGGCTTCCACGGCTGTCCAGATGGACGGCCGGACCATGGGTACCGGGGTTGAATCGCCGAGGAAATCCGCCCTGATCCGACCGTAGATAACAGCCATCTTGAGGTTTTCGATGTAGTCGTTCGAGTGCGTATCCAGGCCGATGCCGGAGTTGACGCCTGCTCCGAGAACTTCCGGCCAGGGCCACTGTGCGGGTGTGACACCTGCGCCGGTGCCTGAAGGACAGTTGGCGAAAGTGAAACTGGGATTGGCCAACAGCGGAAGATCGCGCTCAAAGTCGATTCCGAGAAGGTGGGCTCCAAAAACCCGTACCGAGCCGTCGAAGAGGCCAAGGCTGTGCAGCCACGGGATCTCGTCCTGGCCCCATAAGCGGTTCATTGCAGCTTTGTCCGGCTGCGGCGCCCGGCCGTACCCTGCCTGCAGGTGAATGTGGAGGCCGTGCAGCTCTTCGGCTGCAGCCTTCATTGCGGCGAACGTTTCCGGGGTGTGCACCGCGTTTGTCGCTGGCGCCATCATTGGCAGGATGCGGCCGTCGTCGACGCCGTTGATGGTCCGAGCGTAGGCGAGGTTTTCCTGGATTTCGGCCAGTGTCTCGGGCACCGAATTGAACAACTTTTGGTCGTCGTCACCGCGTTTCCAGATCGGTAGGATCCGCCTCATCCCCGGCACGGCCCCGGAAGGGTAGCCGCGGATTCCGAATTGCCGTGCGACGCGGACGTAGGACTGCATCGATCTCAAGCCCTTGGACATTTCAACCTGGGTGGTGCAGCCACCGCGGAGGATTTCTGCCAGGTTCAGGGCAGTCATGGTGTCGAGGTCTTCGTCCGGAAGATCCTCGAGCAACACCATGGCATTGAGGAATTGCCTGCCCTGGCGCAAAATGGCGCCTTTGCTCATGGGAGTGAGGTTGCCCTCGACATACCCACGCGTGGCGGCGCCGCCCGCCACGTGGCTGTGCATTGAAATCAAGCCCGGGACCAGAAGCTGCCCTTGCAGGTCGATTCGCTCGTCGGTGGTACCGGTCCAAGGGCGGACCGCCTCGATGCGGTCGCCGCGCACAACTACTTCGTGATCGCGCAGAAGGACCAACTCGCCTTGCTGATGGGCAAGAACCCAACTTGCCGCGAGGACTAGCGGGCGGTTCTGGTCACGCTGTCCGTCTGGTCCGAGGCCTCGTTGCTGCGCACTGGCAGAGTCGTGCCGGACCCGTTCAGCGAGGCCTGCAGCCTGTCCTTTCGGCACGCTTCGCTTGCCGCCAAAGAGCCCTGAGTCTTCCGCAACCGCGCCATCGTAGCCGCAGGCGTCGCAGCCCAAGCCCTTGGGGGTGGCATGTGATTCCAGCTCAACCATTGAGAATTTTCCCTCCTCGTCATGGCGCCCCGTCAACCGGGCGTCGATTTCGCTCACGGTATACCAAGCTGGAATTTGCCGTCAACGGGGATTTGGAGAGTTTCCTTTAAATACAGGAGTCTTCGTGGCACAAAATGGGCAGCGGATGGCGGATTGACGCCACTTGGCATACCAAGAAAGAAGTTTTGATGCCGGCGCGGGCACTTCGTAAACATCCGGAAAGTCATTGCCTTGAGCGTGTTTCATGACCTAGAGTCGGTGGGATGCCGTGTTTGTAACGATCGTCAAAATTTGAATACATGCTAGCGGCGACGTCGATTTTGCCGTGGTCGTTTCTCCGCCGCAGGCGCGGCCCTACTCCGCAAATAGCCCGGCCAGGTCCTCCGCCGTCAGCGCGCCACCGGCCAGGGCGTCGCCTTCCATGACATCCGCGAACAGCTGCGACTTCTTGGTCTTGAGCGCCATGACCTTTTCCTCGATGGTGTCCTTGGCCACCAATCGGTAGACCATGACGTTCCTCGCCTGCCCGATCCTGTGGGTGCGGTCCACGGCCTGTGCTTCGGAAGCTGGGTTCCACCACGGGTCCAGCAGGAACACGTAGTCGGCCTCGGTCAGGTTCAGGCCGAACCCGCCGGCCTTCAAGGAAATGAGGAACACGGGCGCTGCGCCGTTCTTGAATTCGCTCACGACGTCGGCCCGGTTCCGGGTGCTGCCGTCGAGGTAGCAATACTCGATGTCCTCCGCGTCGAGCCGCTCCCGGACCTTGCCCAGGAACCCCGTGAACTGGCTGAAGATGAGCGCCCGGTGCCCCTCGGCGACGATGTCCTCCAGCTGTTCGAACAGCACATCCAACTTGGACGAGCGCACGGCTGACAAGGACTCGTCCACCAGGGAGACGTCCAGGCTCAGCTGCCTCAGCAGGGTGAGCGACTGGAAAATGGTGAAGCGGTTCTTATTGACATCGTCGATGAGCCCAAGGATCTTCTGACGCTCCCGCTGCAAGTGGGTCTGGTACACCTTCTGGTGCCGCGGGTTGAGCACCACTTCGAGCACCTGTTCCTGCTTGGGCGGCAGGTCCTTGATGACTTGCTCTTTGGTGCGGCGCATCATCAGGGGACGGACCCGACGGCGGAGCTTGGCGAGCTGGGCCTTGTCGCCGTTCTTTTCGACCGGCTTTTGGTAGTACTCCGCGAAGCGGCGCGGGCTGGAGAAAAGTCCCGGTGCGACGATCGAGGTCAGCGCCCAGAACTCCATGAGGTTGTTCTCAAGCGGGGTTCCCGTGATGGCCAGCTTGAAGGATGCCGGGAGTTTCCGGGCGCACTGGTAGGCCTTGGACTGGTGGTTCTTGACGAACTGGGCTTCATCGAGCATCAGTCCGGCCCATTCCTTGGCCGCGTAGGCTTCGTAGTCGATCCGGAACAGCGCGTACGAGGTGATGACGACGTCGATGCCCGCCATGGATTCCTGCGGATCCGCGCCGCTCTTGGCGAAGGTCTCTCCCACGGTCTTTATGCTCAAACCGGGCGCGAAGCGCTGCACTTCCGCGGCCCAGTTACCCACGACGCTGGTGGGCGCCACCACCAGGAAGGGGGCGCTGCCGCCCGCGGTGCCTCCGGCGCCGGACTCAGTCTGCTCCTTCGCCGCGCACATCAAGGCAATCGCCTGCACTGTCTTGCCGAGGCCCATGTCGTCGGCCAGGACGCCACCCAGGCTGTGGCGGTAGAGGAAACTCAGCCAGTTGAATCCCTCCAACTGGTACGGGCGCAGCTCGGCGTCGAGCGAGCCCGGCAGCGGCAGCCCGGTCACGCCGTCGTCGAGCAATCCGCCCACGGCCTCCCGCCATGCTGCCGCCTGCTCGTCGACGATCCCCAATTGCGCGAGCTCATCCCAGAGCCCGGCCTGGAAACGGCTGATCTGCAGGGTGCCGTGCCGGTCCGGGTTGTCCTGCAAGGACCTGGCCTCGTCGATCAGCGCGCGGAGTTGGTGCAGTTCGGGCAGGTCCAGCGAGAAGTACGCGCCGCTCGGCAGCAACATCCGGCTCTGGCCGGCCGCGAGGGCGGAAAACACGGCCGCGAAGGACACGGGTTCGCCCTCGAGCGTGATGACGATGCCAAGATCGAACCAGTCGCGGCTGTCGGTTGCCTTGGTCGAAATGGAGACGACGGGAGCCTCGGTGGCCTCGCGGTAGTCGGCGATCTCGCCGGAGGTGTCCACGACGACGTCGGGCAGCTCGCGGAGCCGGGGCAGCACCTCCTCGGTGAAGGCCAGGGTGTCCAGCCCATCCAGCGCCACCGAGGCCGCGAGGCGTGGAGCCCCCATCCGCCGCTCGACGATTCGCCCAGCGCGGCAACCACCTCCCAAGGCCGGCCCAGGGTCTCCAGGATCCGGGCTTCCTCGGCGTCGTCGCGATAGCCGTGGTCGTCAGGGTGCCGCCAGAGGGGTTGGGCAGTCACGAGCTTGCCGGCTTTATAGTGCCATTCCCAGTGCAGCCGCACGCGGTGGTCGGAGCCGTAGTTCGCCAGCAAGGACAGCGTGGGCACGGCGAGGACCGGCAACTCGACGGAATGGTCCGCTGCCGTGACCCGCGTGGACTGCTTGAGTTTCGGATAGAACGCCGTGAGGAATCGTTCTTCGTCCTTCGCCGGGATCTGGAGCCGGGACGCGCCCATGACGAAATCGAGGAGTTCCTGCGACTCGCCGCCCTCCAAAGGGGCCAGCGTGATGAGGTTAGCGGGGGCCGAAACGCCGGGCAAGTGCCCCTCGCCGGGACCCGTGAAGAACAATCCATGCGCCGGGCGGCCGATCAAGCCCAAGGCCGCCGGATCAAGGGCGTCCCCGCCCAAGGTCACCGACGGCGACAGCTGCAGTCCGTCGTCGGGCCGGCTAAGGTCAAGCCCGACGACGGCGGGCTCCGCGGCAATGCGGACCGGCTCGGTCCCGCCGGAGTGGATGAGCGAAACCCCGACCTTCGAGGCTTCGGCGAGCAGGCTCCACAGGTTCTTGCCGGCGAATTCGTTGAGCAGCATCCACATGCTGGAAGTGAGCTGCCGGTAGTCCGCGGTGGAATGCGCGGCGAGGAAGTTCTGCATCCAGTCGATATGGGCTTCGTTGAACTCGCGCTTGTAGCCGAGGTAGTTCAGGTTGGTCCAGGAGACGTCGCCCCGGATCCACTTGCCCTTGGCTCCCATCATCACTGGGCGGGCCTTGAGCTGGCGCACGCTGCGGAGAGGATCGCGCCGGCCTGTGTAGGAGAAGTGCGGGGCCGGTTCTTCCACTTCGAAGGCCAGTGCCAAGGGGAGGCCCTGGCCTTGCGGTGCGGTCCCCGGGGTGGCGATGAGCTTGCTGAGCGCCTGTTCCCAGGCCGGCCGCTGCACGATTCCCCTGTTTGGGCCGTCTGTCCGAACGCGGGCGCGCTGAGCAGCTGTGCCGCACTGCGGGATGGTCTTCGGCGGCGAAGAGAAGGGCGGCCACGTGTTTGCAGTCCTTGCGGACGGGGCAACTGCACACGCCCACGGTGCAGCTCCAGCCTCCGGGCTTGCGGACCAGCTTGGCCGACGTCGAATACGGTGACGGGCCGCTGCCCCTGACCTTGCCCATCATCAGGCCCGTGGCGGAGTCGAAGGTGATGCCGCTGACCCGGCTTCCCATGGCATAGGCGAGGCCGGCCGCGAGGGAGCGGTCGTTAATGGCGGGTGTCTGAATCGCCAGTTCCCAGGAATCGTCTGAGTGGGAAGGCATTCGTTAAGGCTACTTTCGGCAGGAGGCTATCTATGAATCCTAGGGCCCACGCAGCAGCCCTGAAACTTTGCCCGACGTTCACCTCTGCCTAGCTTGCCCGACAACCGCCCCCGCGTACGTTGAAAGGGTCCGGAGCAGCACAAGCTTCCAAGCAGTGAGGAAATCCCATGACCAGCAATGAGAACCCCGTCATTCTGACGAAGGACAGCATCGAGGCCGACAACGCAGACGTTGTGGACGCGAACGTCACCGTGGTCAACGAGATGTACGAGGAGCTCCTCAACCATGAGGAAATCGCTACCAACGCCCTGCGCAGCTACTTTGTGGACTACTACCTGACACAGGCACTCGCGGGCGGTTTCGCCCAGTACGTCTTCACGGTCCCGGAGCGCGAAGAGGTGGATGCGTTTGTCCGCGAAGGCCTTGAAGGAATGGGCGCCAAGGGCCACCTCGAGCTGTTCAACCGCACCGCAGCAGCTTTCGACGCGCTGTCCGAGGAGGACGCCGAGGCCTACCTGGACGGCGACCTTGACGAGTCCGAGGTGGCACCGGAAGCCGTTGCCGAGCTCGAGGCCCTCGACGGCGAATTCGAATCCCTCCTGGAGACCGAAGACATCATCGAACTCAACGCAGCGTGGCTCCGCAGCCAGGACGGTGTGCTCTACCTCGACGAGGAGCAGCTCGAGGCACACATCGCCGAGCGTGTAGCCCTCATCCCGAACCTCGAAGAGCGCCAGGCCGAGGCGGCCGAAGCCGAACTCGAGAACGCCCCCGAATTCGAGCTCATCATCCGCGAACTGTGCGATGTCGCCGGCTACCGGCTGGAGAAGATCACCATGGGCGATCCCAACTACGAGCACGACGGCGAGACGATCCTCGCCTGGCACTTCGCCACGGACCACGGCAACTACATCATGATCGAAGAGGACGACGAAGCCTTCATGATCCACCCCGAGACGAAGGAAATCATCGCCGCGGTGGAGTTCGAGGACGCTGAAGCGTTCGAAGACGCCTAAGACGCCTAAGACGCCCGCTCACTTTTAGGGCATCTGGGGCGGACGCCCGCTCACCTTTGAGGCCTTTTGGACAAACGCTCGCTCAGATCTTCCGGCCGGTCCGGAAAGATCTGAGCGAGCGTTTGCCGTTTGGGGTGCAAACGTGAGCGACGGTTTCAGTAGCCCATGCTGCTCCCGCTTGGGGTGCTGCTGCTTGGGGTGCTGCTTGGGGTGCTGCTCGGCGTCAGCATGGAACCGGACGGGCTGACCATGAACCACACGCCACCCACGCCTTGTCCGTAGGTGTCACTGGAGTCTTCATCCTTGGAGTAGAAGTAGATAGGCATCCCGTTGATGGTGATCTGCATCTTGCCGTCTGCCGTGGGGATGGTGCCGATGGTTCCGGTCACCCCGTCAACCGCCGGTTTGGCCGACGTCGTTGTCACTGCCGGCCAGTTGGTGGCACAGCCGCCGGTGCAGGCGCTCTTGCCGGAATCCTTGACGTCCTTCGCGAAGACGTAGACGCTCTTGCCGTTCGCCGCGACCACTCTCTCGCCGACGCTCGACGACGCCGTCTTCAGTTCCGCCGCGCCAGCAGGAGTGCTCGACGCCGGAGCGCTTGAACTCGACGCCGCGGGGCTGGGACTGGTGGCGCTCGAAGATGACGACGCGCCGGGGCTTCCTCCACAGCCAGTGAGGGCGATGGCCAGAGCAAGGATGCCGAGCCCGGTGCCGAGTTGCTTCTTCATGGTTTGCTCCTTCGGGTCGACCGGCCGTGGACGTGCCGGAAGCTAACCCGTACGACGCCGTCGGGTGAAGAATGGTTCAGGGGGCTTGAACCTTTTTCGTGGCGGGCACGTCGTATCGCAGGAGAAGGGGAAGCCGAGCACCAAGGAGGCGCCGATGCCGCTCGACGAGGATGTAGTGGCCGCGATCTACCGCGACCACGGCACGGCCCTGCGCCGCTTCGTGCTGAGCTGCACGCCGGACGCGCACTTGGCTGAGGACGTAGTCCAGGAAACCATCCTTCGCGTGTGGCAGCACGCCCCGCAGATCACCGGCAGCCTGCGCAGCTATTTGTTCCGCACTGCCCGCAACGTCATCATCGACAACTACCGCAAGGCCCAGCGGCGCCCGGCAGAGGCTGCCGAACGCGACATGGCGGATCCGGAGGAGGCCACCGAACGGGTGGACGAGCTCCTCAACCGGGTCCTCATGGAGGAGGCGCTCCTGAGGCTCAGCACCGAACACCGGGAGGTCCTGGTAGCACTGCATTATGAACGTTTCACGGTGAACGAGGCCGCGTTGAGGCTCAACATCCCCAGCGGCACAGTGAAGTCCCGGGCCTTCTACGCCGTGAGGGCGCTCCGCACGATTCTCGACGAAATGGGGGTGCAGCGGTGAACGAAACCGGACTTCACCAATTGCTGGGCGCCTACTTGCTCGGCGGACTCGAGGCTGCCGAGGCCCGGATTTTCGAGGAGCACTTGGCGAGCTGCGCTGACTGCCGGCTCGAGTTGGGCGAGCTGGAGAGCCTCCCTGCCCTCCTCGACGCCGTCCCCGTGCCCGACGCCGTCGCGCTCGCCGCCGGGCGCCCGCCGTCGAGCCTCTACCGCTGCCCCTTCCGACGCCCGCCCACTTACAGGGGCTTTCACGGAAACGCTCCCGCAGCCGATCCTCCTGAAGATGGCGGCACGGCGGCGGAAATCCCGACGCCGGTGGGCGGCCCTGGTGGGTGCCGTCGCCGCGGCGTGCCTTGGCTTGGGCATACTGGCAGGGCCCGTGTTGAACCAGCCACCCAAGCCTGACGCCAGTTACTCCGTGCAGACAGACAATGGCCTGCAGCTCACCGTGGGGCTCGTCAGGAAGGCGTGGGGGACCGAGCTTCAGCTGGAAGGCCGCAGCATGCCGGCGCAAGGCACGATGTACCTGTGGGTCAAGGGCCGCGACGGCACGGAGGAAATGGCGTGCGGATGGACCGCGACGTCCAGTGGCCACATCAAGGTCACGGGTGCGACGCCGGTCCAGCTCGCCGGGATTTCGGGCGTGGAACTGCGCGATGACAACCAAAAGACGGTCGCGGTGATTTCGGTCCCGGGGAGCTAGGGGTCCCCAGGACCTAGGCGGTGCCAGATTACGCGGATGCTGCCTCGCTGGCCTCAGGATCGGGGAGGTCGCTTCGTTCCCAGATGGGCATGTCCAGTCGGTTGAAGCTGTAAAGATGGATTCCCGAGATGCCATCCGGGTGCGCCATGATCTCGGAAACGAGGCCTTCCGGTGAGTACTTGTCCCCGCCTAGAAGCTTCCGGGCAAGGGTTCCTTTATTGCTGAGGAACTTCAGGGACGTCCCGACGCCGATCTGGGCTGCCAAGGCCAGCAGTTTGGTCCGGGGAACGGCCCGGCCACGCCTGCCCACACCGGCAGCTCGACGCCTTCCCGGCGCAGGAGTGCTGCGTAGTCGAGGATCGTCGGGGCGGAGAAGCACATCTGCGTGACAACGTGCGTGGCCAAGTGTTGTTTGGCCAACAAGGCGTCCAGCAAGTCGAGCCCGCTCACGGAAGGATGTCCCTCGGGATAACCGGCGATGCCCGCCGTGATGCTGCCACCGGTGTACTCGGCGATATCCGCCAAGAGGGGAAGGCTCGATCGGTAGGGGCCGGAACCTTGCGGCCCGTCGCCACCGATGGCGAAGACCTCCCTGATCCCGACGGCCTCGCAGTCCCGGAGGATACCGGAGAGTTGCGCACGGTGCTCCAGCCCGCGTGCCGAGAGGTGCGGAATCACGGTGTAGCCGAGGAGGCTGAGCTTGATTGAAGCCTCCATGGTCCGCGCGATTCCGTGATGGGGCAGGCAGGTAACGGTGAGCGTTGTGGAAAGCGGCACCGCCGCCTGGACTTTCTCAACGATTCCGGCTGAGGGAATGATTTCAATCCGGGTGGGGAACATGCTGGCTCCTTGCCGATCAGGCCGTGGCGTGGTGTGCGAGGAGGGTGCGGGCTTCCTGGCGGGTGGTGCCGGAGTCCTGGATGCCTTCGGCGATGTGGGCCAGATGAGCGGGGATTTCGCGGCCTTTCTTGCGCATCGCGGTGGCCCAGAGGCGTCCGGCGCGGTAGGAGGAGCGGACCAGGGGGCCGGACATGACGCCGAGGAAGCCGATTTCCTCGGCTTCGGTGGCGAGGTCGACGAATTCCTGGGGTTTGACCCAGCGGTCCACGGGCAGGTGGCGTTCGGAGGGGCGCAGGTACTGGGTGATGGTGATCAGGTCGCAGCCCGCGGCGTGCAGGTCGGTCAGGGCTTCGGAGATCTCTTGCCGGGTTTCGCCCATGCCCAGGATCAGGTTGGATTTGGTGACCATGCCGTGGGCCCGGCCCTGGGTGATGACGTCCAGGGAGCGGTCGTAGCGGAACGCGGGGCGGATGCGCTTGAAGATCCGGGGCACGGTTTCGACGTTGTGCGCGAAGACTTCGGGGGCGGAGTCGCAGATCGCGCTGATGTGTTCGGGTTTGCCGGAGAAGTCGGGGATGAGCAGTTCGACGCCGGTGCCGGGGTTCAGTTCGTGGATCTTGCGGACGGTTTCGGCGTAGAGCCAGACGCCTTCGTCTGCCAGGTCGTCGCGGGCGACGCCGGTCACGGTGGCGTAGCGCAGGTTCATGGCCTGGACGGAGCGGGCGACCTTGGTGGGTTCGAACATGTCCACGGGGGAGGGTTTGCCGGTGTCGATCTGGCAGAAGTCGCAGCGGCGGGTGCATTCGGAGCCGCCGATCAGGAAGGTCGCTTCCTTGTCTTCCCAGCACTCGAAGATGTTCGGGCAGCCGGCTTCCTCGCAGACGGTGTGCAGGCCTTCTTTTTTGACGAGGTTCTTCAGGCCCACGAATTCCGGGCCCATCTGGACCTTGGCCTTGATCCACTCGGGCTTGCGTTCGACCGGGACGGCTTTGTTGCGCTGTTCAACGCGCAGCAGCTTACGGCCTTCAGGTGCCAGGGTCATGAGGAACTCCATAATTCAGGTGGCGCGGACGCACCACGATGATTCGGTTCCTCCCCGCTCTGTATTGGACCTGAGAGTTTCCGCGTCCCTGCCTTGCGGCTGGACGCTTGCACCGTCGGTGAGTCCGGTTGCCCGGGCTGCTTTCCAGAGTTGCCTTGCCGCGGCGGTACATGGGCCTGAGAGATTCCTGGGGAGGATTTGCTCCTACGGCGCCTGCTGAAACGTACCGGCAGGGCTCTCCCGCCGCAGATCATAAGCGTGTGCCGCCTTCCGGTGACACGTCTCACATGGTATCCGGTGCCTGTGCGGCACGCAAAGGGCACGTGAGCATTCGTGAAGCTAAATCCTGCGGTAACTAAGGTCGAAGATCATGCGCCCGGCCTCGTGGGCCTTGTTTTCGAAGCTGGTGCGGATGCGGCCATCGAAGCGCGGAGCCCATCCGCCTACGTGGTCCACTCCCTCGTTGGGCCGGTGTGCTCGGTGCTGACCGGTGCCCGGCCTTCCTTGACGGGGCCCCGCCCACCATGGATTCGACTCCGGATTCCCACACTTGGGTGAGGGGGCTGTCCGCGCCGCCCGCTCGCCGTCGTGCAGGTTTTCAAACTCGGTTGAGCCGGCCAGGACCTCGCGGACGTGGACGGCGTAGTTGGACCAGTCGGTGGCGATCCGCCACAGGCCACCCTTCTTGAGGGACCGCGCAGCGAGTTCGGCGAACGCGGGCTGGATGAGGCGGCGCTTGTGGTGCCGGGACTTGTGCCAGGGGTCGGGGAAGAAGACCCAGAGCTCGCTCACCGAACCGGCAGGAAGCATGGTAGCCAGGACCTCGGGCGCGTTGGCTTCGACCACCCGGACGTTGCTGAGCCCGCGGCTGTTGATCTTGATCATGGTGTTGGCCAGGCCGGGGTGTAGACCTCCACGGCGAGGAAGTCCTTGTCCGGGTTCTCCTCCGCAGCGTGGCATACGGCGTCGCCGAGTCCCGAACCGATTTCAACGATCAGCGGTGCCTTGCGCCCGAACTCCGCTTCGGCGTCGAACACGTAGTCCGGGTGCACCGAGGTGTTGGCGACATGCCGCGGAACCTGGATGGCCCAGCGGTCCGAGTGCTCTTCCCACGCTGCCTGGCGGCGGCCCTGGAGGCGCGTCCCGCGGCGCACGAAACTGACCGGCCGGCCGCCGTAGGTGCCGAAGGAGGCCTGGCTCCCTGGGGTCACGGGGCGCGAAGACTGCGGTGTTTCAGGGGATTCTGGGGTTTCACTCATCCCCTCCAGAATACCGTTGCAGGACCAAACGCCCGCGGCGGAACCTGCGCACTCTTCCGTCACGAGGCGTCCGCGCACGGGAGTGACTGCCAGAATGGGTTGGTGACCCCCGCTTCAAGCGCCCCAAGAACACCAAGCCACACTCCGGCGTCGCCGAGATACTTGTCGACGCCGAGATCGACGAGCTCCCCGCCGCCGAGCCCACCCAGGTCAAGACGCGCGGCGGACTCGTCTTCCTGGGGATCTGCCTGGTGCTCATCGGGCTGAACCTGCGGACGGTCTTCTCGAGCTTTTCGGCTGTCCTTCCGGAAGTCACCGCCGACGCCGGTCTGCCGGGCTGGGCGGTGGTTGTCCTCACCACCGTGCCGGTGACCTTGCTGGGTGTCTTCGCTCCGCTGGCGCCCATCCTGGCCCGCCGTTTCGGTGCCGAGAGGGTGCTGCTCGGCGCGATGGCCGTGCTGACGGCGGGGCTGCTGATCCGACCTGTGGACTTCGCCGGAGCGGGGCACTTGCCCGCACTGCTCACCGGAACCGCGGCGTGCGGCGCCGCGATCGCCCTGTGCAACGTGCTGCTGCCCGGCGTGGTCAAGCGCGACTTCCCGCATCGGCTCGGACTCATGGGCGGCCTGTATACGACGGCGATTTGCGCGTCTGCCGCGCTTGGTGCCGGTTTCACCTACCCCGTCTTCGCGGCGGCCGGGCACTGGACCTCGGCGCTGTGGTTCTGGGCGCTGCCCGCCGCCGTCGTACTTTTGCTTTTCCTGCCGCTGGCGATCCGCCAGCACCCCGTCCGCCACAACGCGGCCGACGGCGGTGCGAACGTCTGGCGTTCCGCCGTCGCCTGGCAGGTCACCGCCTTCATGGTGTTGCAGGCGATGATGTCCTTCAGCGTGTTCGCCTGGTTGGCGCCGATCCTGCGTGATCGCGGGATCGACGGCGGGACGGCCGGCTTGATCGTGTCCGTGTCGATTGTCCTGCAGATGCTTGGTTCGTTCGTTGCTCCGGGGCTAGCGGCCCGGTTCAAGGATCAGCGCGTCATCAACACCGTGGTGGCGCTCATGACCGGGGGTGGCTTTGCCTTGAGCATTTTCGGCCCCACGGACCTGATCTGGGTGTGGACCGGACTGTTGGGCCTTGGCCAGGGGAGCCTCACGGCCGTGGCGTTGACCATGATCATGCTGCGTACCCGCGATTCGCACACCGCCGCGCACCTTTCGGGCATGATGCAGGGCGTCGGCTATGGCTTGGGCTCCACGGGAACGCTGATGGTCGGCCAGTTGCACCAAGCGACCGGTGGCTTCGCCGCAGCCGGCATCCTGTTCCTCGTGGTGGGGTCCCTGGCGGCCTTCTTCGGGTTCCGCGCCGGTCGGAACCGCTACGTCGGCTAGCCCGACTGACTCGCAGTTGTTGTCGTTTTCAGGGCTCAAAACGACGTTAACTGCGAGTCAGTTGGGTCCGAACGGGGGAGGTTAGTGCGTCAGGTCCTTGCCCTTGGTTTCCGGGATCATGAAGGCGAACGCGATACCGATGGCCAACAGGATCACGGCGTAGACGTTGAACATGTTGGCTTGGCCGATGCTGCCGAGCCACGTCTGCAGGTACGGGGCCGTCCCGCCGAAGACCGCAACGCAGATGGAGTACGGGACGCCGACGCCGACGGTGCGGATCTTGGTCGGGAACAGTTCGGCGTACACGGCCGGGACAATCGAGGCGCTGCCGGCAATGAAAAACAACATCACGGACATCGAAACGGCAAGCTGCCAAGGGAGTCCTTCAGGAGCCACGTCATGGGAAGTGCAGCAACGCCGCCCCGGCGGAACTCACGATCAGCACGGGCTTGCGGCCGATGCGGTCGGACAGCTTGCCCCAGAACGGCAGCGACGCGATGAACGCGACGTTGCCGATGACGCCGGCCCACAAGGCTGCGCCACGATCCATCTTGAGACTGCTGGCCGCGTAGCTCGGCGCCACGACGCCCCAGATGTAGTAGACAACGGTGAGGCCGACGGTCAGCCCGATAACCTGCAGGGCCTGCTTGCGGTATTTGACGATCTGCGGCCACATGGGCTCGCGCTTTTCCGTCGGAGCTTCGGCTTGGAACGCCTCGGTCTCCTTCATTTTGGCCCGCATGACCAGGGCGTAGATGCCCAGGGCACCTCCCACCAGGAACGGGATGCGCCAGCCCCAGGCGTTCATGTCGGCCTTGCTCAGCACGCCGGTCAGGATGGCGCCCAGCAGGGTCCCGGCGAGGATGCCGGCTGTGCCGGAGGTGTAGATGAGGGTCGCCCAGAAGCCGCGCTTTTCCTTGGGCGCCATTTCGGACAAATACGTTTGCGACGACGGCAGCTCGCCACCGTGGGCGAGGCCCTGGATGAGGCGGGCCACCAGGAGCATGACGGATGCCAGGGCCCAACGGCCTGGAATGTCGGGCGATACCGATCAACAGGCTGCCGACAGCCGCGAGGCCGACGGCGATGGTCATGGACGTCTTGCGGCCGATCCGGTCGCCGATCCAGCCGAAGACGAAGCCGCCGAACGGCCGGGCCACGAATCCGACGGCGAAGATCGCCAAGGTGGAGAGGACCGCGGACGTGGGGTCGGCGCTGCTGAAGAGCGCGCTGGCGATGAAGGGCGAGAACGTGGCGTAAATGGCCCAGTCGTACCATTCGACGGCGTTGCCGATGCCGGTGCCGATGAGGGTTCGCAGATGGGACTTGTGAACCTGGGCTGTGGCTGAAGCGCCTACGGTTGCGGTCATGTCTTGCTCCAAGGTCTGGGGGTGGTGGTTAGTTGCCGGCGGCGAGGGTGGCGATACGGGAGACCGCGAGCTCTGCGTAGAGCGCCGCACCATCGGACAGGACGCCGTCGTCGAACGTGGCATAGGGAGAGTGGTTGAACGGTGAGGTGGTGTGGTCCACGCCCCGCGGCACGGCGCTGAGGCCCACGAAGGTTCCCGGAACTTCGGCCAGGACCCGGGAGAAATCCTCCGAGCCACTGATCGGCGTGGCCCAGCGGGAGAGCCGGGAATCGCCGAACATTCCAGATATGACACCCTCTGCGGTGTGCGTCTCGTCCTCGTCAGTGACGGTCATGGGGTATTCGCCGCGGTAGTCGACGTCCACCTCAAGGCCGTGCGCGGAGGCAATGCCCTTGAGGAGCTGCGGAATCGCAGTCATCATCCGCTCGCGGGAGGCGTCGGAAAACGTGCGGATGGTGGCTTCGAAACGCGCGGATTCGGGGATGACGTTGCGCTTGGTACCTGCCTGAAGCACGCCCACGGTCAGGACTACGGGATCGAACATGTTGAACTGACGCGTGATCATGACCTGCAGCGCCGTCACCATTTCCGCGGCCGCGGTCACGGGGTCCTTGGCCGAATGCGGCGCCGAGCCATGGCCGCCGGCGCCCAGGACCGTGACGAAGAGTCCGTCCGAGGCGCTCATCATCACGCCAGCTTTGGTGCAGAATTGGCCATACGGTTCCAGGGAGGAGAAGACATGCATGCCGTAGGCGGCGTCAACACGGCGGCCTGCGGCGTCCAGGACGCCTTCGCGGATCATGTGGCCCGCGCCGTCGAAGCCTTCCTCGCCGGGCTGGAACATGAGGACGACGTCGCCGGCCAGCTGGTCGCGCCGCTCGGCCAAGAGGGTTGCGGCTCCGGCGAGCATGGACGTGTGGAGGTCGTGGCCGCAGGCGTGCATGGCGCCGTCGATCTTCGAGGAGAACTCGACGCCGGTTCGCTCCTGGACGGGGAGTCCGTCCATGTCGGCACGGAGCAACACAGCCGGCTTCTGCGCTGAGGCGTGCGCCGCCCCGCCCCGCAGGACTGCGGTGACCGACGTCGTGCTCTCGCCAAGGGTGATTTCGTACGGGAGTCCGTCGAGCGCCTTGAGCACCTTTTCCTGGGTGCGCGGGAGGTCCAGGCCGATTTCCGGTTCCTGGTGGAGCTCGTGGCGGAACCGGGCGATTTCTCCCTGCATCTCTTGGGCGTCTGAGGCGATCGACATCTGTTCTCCTGTTTCCTGAACGATTGGTAGGTATCCATAGCCATTGTGGAGTGACTAGCCTCACAATCTTCCAAAGCCCTGTAAAAATTCAGGAACATGCCAGAATTAACAAGAATCGCGCATCGACTAGGAGAGGATCGCTGATGGAACTCAGTGAAGAGGACCTCCGGCTGATCAATGCCCTCCAGATCTCGCCGCGTATCAGTTGGTCCGACGCCGCGGAGGTCCTGGGCGTCCATGCCACCACGTTGGCCTCCCGATGGGACCGCCTGCGGGAATCCGGAGCCGCTTGGACCACGGCGCACCTCATGGGCGACCCCAAGCATGCCTGCCTTGCCCTGTTGGACGTGGACTGCGAAATGCACCTCAGGCCAGAGGTAACGGCCGCGCTCGCGGCAATTCCGGAGATCATCACGGTCGAGGAGGCCGCCAGCAACCGTGACCTCATGCTGACCGTGATCACCCAGGGCCTCGGTGAGTTCAGCAGCCGGCTATTGCCCCAGCTCAAGGAAATCCGGGGGCTCACCAAATACCGGACCTCGCTCTGCACCCGGATCCACACGAGCGGCTATGCGTGGCGGCTCAACGTCCTGAGCAGGGCGGAGCAGCAGGCCTGCGCGCCCTCGCCGGCCGGAAGCGCTCAATCCGTCAGCCCCTTACGCGCAGGTCACCCCGTTGCCGGCGAGCCATATGGAGCTCTTTCCCTTCCTCGCCCGGGACGGACGGGCCTCCGCCGCGGAAATCGCACGCGCACTGGGGCGGCACCCTGCAACGGTGCAACGGCAGCTCGGCCGGGTGCTAGCAAGCCGGATGCTGTCCTTCCGCTGCGAAATCGCCCAGCAATTCTCCGGCTATCCCATGACGTGCCAGTGGTTCGCGAATGTTCCAGCAGGCCAGCACGAGGCCGCGGCCGCCGAGTTGCGGGCCGTGAGGAACGTCAGGTTCACGGCTTCCACCACCGGCAGCACCAACTTTGTGATCATCATGTGGCTGCGCACGCTGGCCGAGGTCATGGAGATGGAACTCGCCATCCAGCAACGCATTCCCGGGATCGAACTCGTCGAAAGCGTCGTGATGCTCAGCACGGCCAAGCGGGTCGGCTGGATGCTGAACCCGGACTCGACGGCGACCGGCGCCGTCGTGCCGACCGCCGCCGTCGGCTTGGCTTAGAGGCCGGCGTTGTAGACGTCTAGTCCGAAGCGGTTCAGCCCAGGGGTGCCTGCGTAGCCGAGATACGGGAGGCCGAAGGTGTCTTCAATGCTGGCCAGCAGACTGTAGTGGTTGTACGGCGTGGTGGACCAGGTGCCGCCCTTGGTGAAGGGGGAGATGACCAAAGCGCCGACCCGGCCGCCGCCCTGTCCGACAATCCCGGGAAGCGGGGAGTTGGGCCCGGGGCCCTCGCCGCAACACGCGGAAGCGTCTGATTGGGGGCTGTCGGATTCGTCGAAGGTGATCACCAGGACGCCGTCCTGGCGGAAGGCGGGAGACGAGGTGATCAGCGGAACGTACTGCTTCAGCCAGGCATCGGCGCTGGTCAGGCCGCCGGGCTGTCCGTCAACGCAGGGGGAGTCGTGTCCGTCATGGCAAAGGTTCGGCGTGATCATGGACAGGTTGGGCGTGGTGGAGACCGAAGCGAGATCGGTCTTCAGGTCTCCGAGGTCCACGTTGTTCTTCGCACAATCCGGCGACCCCGTGATCCCCGCGAAGTAGACAAAGGGGTTGTGGCGGGCCGCGTACTGGTCCCCGACCCTTGCTTTCTGGGTGTCATCGGGTGCGCCGAGGGCCGGGTGGCGGCACGGTGTGCCCATGTCCTCCATGTAGCCCTTCCAGGTCTTGCCCGCTGCCGTCAATTGGCCTGCCACCGTGGGCACATCGGCGGGGAAGACGCAGCCGTCCCCAACGGCCTGGCCGGGATCTGCTGTTCCGGTCTTCGCGAACGGGGAGTACGTCTGGCAATCGGCCTGCATCTGCGGGTTGGGTCCTTGACCGGAAATCTGGGCGACGTAGTTCGGCTGCGAGTTGTGTGCCGTGCCGAAATACTGGTTCAGCAGGACGCCTTGGTTGCGCAGTGTGGTGGAAAGGTACGGTGCCGCCGAACCCGGTCCCCATGTGGTGTCGTACCCCTTGTTCTCGAGGTTGATCACGAACACGTGCTTGGCTCCCGGGAGGTACCCGGAGCTCTGGACGGTTTGGGGTTCGCTCGCTTGTGCCTCGGTCTGCTGCAATCCGAAGGCGATGCAGGAGGCGCCCAGCAGGACGACCAGCAGCGCAGTGAATCCGAGCCGCATCCTGGAAATGGCGAAGTTCTTGAAGGTCATGGCAGGGTCCATCCGTCCGCAAGTGCTTTCTGTTTCAGGCCGGCCCACTCTTCCTCCGCCGGCGGCCCGACAGGCGAGCAGGCCGGTCCGGCGGCATAAGGCGGCACGAGGTACGTGGGAGCGGTCAAATTGGGTGCTGATTGGAAATCAAGCACTTCGGCGATGTTGCGCGCGGCATTGTCCCGAGGCGTCAGGGCTTGAAGCCCCCAGCGCCACTCGATGGCCTTCAGGATTGAGGTGTGGTCGTAGGTATCGTGCGCCACGAATTGCCTGCGGGCGCGCGGAGAAATGACCATGGACGGGACGCGGAAGCCGCGCCGGGCGGTATCCGGATTGCTGTCCGGTGCCGTTTCCGGTGGCACGTGGTCGTAGAACCCGCCCCATTCGTCGTAGTTGACCACCAGCATGGTGTTCGCCCAGTTGGGGCTTTTGGTCACGGCGTTGTAGACCTCCGCCAGGAAGAGCTCGCCCGAGCGGATGTCGGCGTGCGGGTGGTCGTCGCCGGAGGTTCCGCTGGACTCATCCGTGAAGCGCGGATCCACGAAGGACACCGAGGGGAGCTTGCCGGAACTGCAGTCGCTGAGGAACTCGGCGTAGGGCCTGGAGATGCCGAGGTACTTTGTTCCCCAGAGGGCGGTAAAGGGAACGTCGCCGTAGTAGTACTTTCCCTGAACGCCGGCGGCTGCCAAGCGGTCCCAGATCGTGGGCAGGGTGCTGGTGACGGTCGAGTTATGGAGCCTGTCCGTGGCCGCAGAGTGCTGGTAGAAGCGGTTCGGATACGTTTCGGCGAGGGTGGCTGCGAAATAGCGGTCGCAGACGGTCCAGTCGGGACCCGCTTGACGCCAGAAGTCGAGGTCGCTCGAATCGTAGTATCCCACGGCGAATTCATCGTTCTCGCCTGCCCGCAGCCAGCCGTCGTTCTTGCCGTTGTTGAACTGGATCCGGCCGCCCTCGTAGGAATGGTCAGGGTCCGGATGCCCACAGCCCTGGAAATCCGTCAGGTGGTGGGTTGTATGCGGAATGCCGTAGCGGTCAACGAACGTCAGTCCGGCCTGTTTTCCGTCCGCGCCAGGCATCCAGCCAAGGAAATGGTCGAACGAGCGGTTTTCCATCATCACGACGATGATGTGGTCGATGCCTGAGGAACCGGGCTGTGGAAGTGCGGTTACGGCGGGCACGGTCCTCACGGTGGCGCCGCTGACAAGCGTCGCAGCCGTGGCAGATCCGGCAACGGACAGGAAGTTGCGTCTTGTGAAGTTCACGCCAAGCAGTGCATCACGGAATGATTACGGGAACAACCGATAGTCGGCTATTTAGTACAGAGTTTGCCCAGAGTTAATTTCAGGTGAATATTAATCACTTGAATGGATTTTGAAGGTGGCCCAAACTCGTTTGGGCTTCTAGGCTGGGATGATGACAAGCCACGACGCAACAGCCGGCATACTGCAACGCCCCTATCTCCTGGCGACGGCGGGTGCCTGTGCGTTGGTCTTCCTGGCAGCGTTCGAATCCATGGCCGTCACTACCATCATGCCGCTCGTGAGCCGCGATCTGGACGGTGCCGGACTCTATGCGTTGGCCTTCGCCGGTCCGCTCGCCACGGGCGTGATCGGCATGGTGGCCGCAGGAAACTGGGCGGACAGGCGTGGGCCGGCCGCCCCGCTGTACGCATCCGTTGCGCTGTTCGCGGCCGGGCTGCTCATCGCCGGTACCGCGCTTTCCATGCAGATGCTCGTGGCCGGCAGGCTGGTCCAAGGCCTCGGCGGAGGCGCCATGACCGTGGCGCTGTATGTGGTGATCGCCCGGGTCTACCCGCCAGGTTGCATGCCCAAGTCTTTGCCGCGTTCTCGGCGGCCTGGGTCATTCCCTCGATGATCGGTCCCTTCGCCGCCGGCGTGGTTGCCGAGTTGAGCAGTTGGCACTGGGTGTTCCTCGGGTCGTGGGTTTGGTGGTTCCGGCCTTGGCAATGATCCTTCCCGCCATGCGGGGGGTGCGGTCCACGCCGGACGCGCGGGAGGCGGGCTCCTCGGAGCCAGGCTCCCCAAGGCGGGCGCCGGAGAGGCGGAGCCTGGAGGCGCCGATGTTCCTTGGGCCTTCGGCCGCATGGGGTGGGCCGCGCTCGCCGCCCTTGCGGTTCTCGGCCTGAACCTCTCCGGACAGCTGCCCGGCGTCGGATGGGTGATTGCCGCCGTCGCGCTCGTCATCGCCATGCTGGCAGTGGGGCCGCTGGTCCCGCGCGGCACGCTCGGCGCGCACCGCGGATTGCCAAGCGTCATCCTCATGCGCGGAGTTGCCTCAGCAGCCTTCTTCGGTACCGAGGTTTACGTGCCGTACCTCCTCACGGAGCGGTACTCGTTCTCCCCGGCATTCGCCGGACTTGCGCTGACGGGATCGGCGATTGCCTGGGCAGCGGCGTCCGCGGTCCAGGGCCGCATGGGTTCCCGGCTCGGCAACGCCCTTGCAGTCAAGATCGGGTCTGCGCTGGTGCTCGGTTCGGTGGTCATCGTCCTCGTGACCACGGTGCTCGCGTGGCCGCCGGAGTGGCGATTGCGGGCTGGCTGTTCGCGGGCGCCGGGATGGGCCTGATGTACCCGCGGTTGAGTGTCATGACCCTGGCGCTCTCCAAGCCCGAGGATCAAGGCTTCAACAGTTCTGCGATGTCCATCTCCGATTCCCTCGGCGGCGCCCTCTCGCTCGCCGTGACGGGTCTCGTCTTCAGTGCGCTGACGACGACGGCGGGTTCCTTCGCGGGGGTGTTCGTCCTGACGTCGGCCATCGCCGTCGTCGGGCTCGTCATTGCGCCACGGGTCGCGGCCCGGCGGCCTTCTGGTGCTGAACATGCGGTGGACGCCGAGGCGCACCGCGCAGCCGAAGCGGACGACGTGCGGGCCTAGGACGTGTGAGCCCCGGATGTCCGGGTGGCCCGGAGCACGCTGTCGATGGTGGTGGCGTGTTGGCCGTCAGGGCCCGTCACCGCGCGTTCGCGGGAATCGGCAACGTTGATCCGCCACGTCTCCGGACCGTTTGTGAGCGCCTCGACCAAGTCCTCGGGAGTGAAGAACTTGTCTTTCATGTCCTTGTGCCCGCTCCACGGAGTCAGGCCATCCGGATGATGCCCGACAACCAACAAAGCGCCGCCGGGAGCCACGGCCGCCGCAGCCGAGGCCAGGAAATCGCGCCACGGAAGAAGCGGAGAATGCAGGAATTGGGAGGACACCAGATCGAAGCCAGCTTCCGGGTGCCACGAGCCGAAATTCCGTTGCAGCCACGTGATCCGGTCCGGTAGCCCGACGTCGACGGCATGGGCTTCTGCCCGTTCAAGCGCGACGGCGGAGACGTCCACCGCGGTCACCGTCCAGCCGTGCTGGGCGAGCCAGATGGCGTCCGCACCCTCCCCGCATCCGAGATCCAGGGCGGTGCCGGGAGCCAGTCCCTTGGCTTCCGCGATGAGTTGCGGATTGGGATTCCCGCTCCACCTCTTCGTCTTCTCCCGGTAGACCTCGTCCCAAAACTGCGCCGGGTCGGCGTCCTGGTCAGGGTTGCTGTGAAGGTGGGCTCCGCTGTCGTGGATTTCGCCGTGAAGGTGGGCTCCGCCGTCGTGCTGGTGCGTCATGGCTCAAGCGTGCCCTGATGTGGCCCGCGAGGCAACGCCTGTCCCCACCCAACTGACTCGCAGTTGTTGTCGTTATAAGCACTCAAAACGACAACAACTGCGAGCTACTTGGGGGAACACCGCCTGCGTGAACCTGCCCTGTGGAAAGGCCCGCGGCCCGCGGATGCTAGAATAGATCTACTTGATGTGCAGTGATGCCCGCTTAGTCCCCGAATTTGGCTTGGTTCCAAAGTTGGGAAGTGGGCTTTTTTCATGTGAGAGGCACATCCTGCGTCGATGAACGCGTTTTCTCTGGTCCCGGCCACGGCTTATTGCCTACCGGTCGATCACTGACTTTTTCCTCGGCGAACCCTTGGCCCAACCGGCGTCGGGGGACGATGTCCGTTGGACACCGCCAGAAAGACCCTTGAAACACATGACTACTTTTGCTGCCCTTGGCACGCCCAAGGCCATCGCCGAGTCCCTCGCTGCAGATGGCATTGAAGAAGCTTTCCCCATCCAGGTCAAGACCCTCCCGGATACGCTCGCAGGCCGCGACGTCCTGGGCCGTGGCCGCACCGGCTCCGGTAAGACCATCGCTTTCGCTATCCCGCTTGTGGCACGTCTCGCCGAGCGCGAAGCCAAGCACTTCCGCAAGCCCGGCCGCCCATGGGACTGGTCCTCGCGCCGACCCGTGAGCTGGCCACCCAGATCAACGCCACCATCGAACCGATGGCCAAGGCCATGGGCCTGAACACCACGGTCATCTACGGCGGCATCTCGCAGGCACGCCAGGAAAAGGCGCTGCGCGCCGGCGTCGACATCGTCATCGCTTGCCCGGGCCGCCTCGAGGACCTCATCCGCCAGCGCATCCTGACCCTCGAAGCCGTCGAGATCACCGTCCTGGACGAGGCCGACCACATGGCAGACCTCGGCTTCCTCCCGGTGGTCAAGAAGCTCATGGACATGACCCCCACCCAGGGCCAGCGCCTGCTCTTCTCTGCGACGTTGGACAACGGTGTTGACAAACTGGTCAACCGTTACCTGTCCAACCCGCTGACCCACTCCGTGGACGACCCCCAGGCCGCCGTCACCACCATGGAGCACCACGTCCTGGTGGTCAACGACCAGACCGTCAAGAAGCAGCTGATCGTGGAGCTGGCCTCCGGCGCCGGCCGCCGCGTCCTCTTCATGCGGACCAAGCACCACGCCGCAAGCTTGCCAAGACTCTGACCGACTGCGGCATCCCCGCCGTCGACCTTCACGGCAACCTGTCGCAGAATGCCCGTGACCGCAACCTCGCCGAGTTCTCCAGCGGTGAGGTCCGGGTCCTGGTGGCCACCGACGTCGCGGCCCGCGGCGTGCACGTCGACGACGTCGAACTCGTCATCCACGTCGACCCGCCCACAGAGCACAAGGCTTACCTGCACCGCTCTGGCCGTACGGCCCGCGCAGGTTCCGACGGCACCGTGGTCACGCTGACGCTCCCCGAGCAACAGTCCGACGTCAAGAAGCTCATGAAGGCTGCCGGCGTCGACGTCTCGTTCGAACGTGTCACGGCCAACTCTCCCCTGATTGCCGAGCTCGTGGGCCAGGTCGCCGACAAGGTTGATCCCCGCACTCGTGCGGCACTGCTCGCAGCGAAGACCCAGCAGCCGGGCGGCGGCACATCCACCGGTGCCAACGCCCAGCGCAAGCGCAACCGCCGCACCACCCAGGCTGCACCCACTGCGGGTGGCCGTGGTGGTCGCGGTGGCCGTGGCAAGGTTGCGGCCGAGCCCGTGCGCACCGACATCAACCGCGCTGAGCGCCGCGCAGCAGCGAACGACGACGTCGCCCGCAGCACGCGTGGACGCGGCAACGCAGCTTCCGCTCACCGCAACGACGTTCCTGCTGCTCGTGGCCAAGGTGCGCAGGGTGGTCGCAGCGGACGCCCGGCAACCGGCCAGCGTGCAGCCGCAGGCAACCGCTCGGCGTCGGCCCCGCGCACGGAATCCGCAACTTCAACGCGCACCGGTGGCAACAAAGCTGTCTGGTCCTCGAACACGGGTGGCAACTCCGGTGGCTCCTACGGCTCGGGCTCGGGCAATTCAGGTGCCGGTCGTCCGGCCCGCAGCGGCCCGCGCCGTGCCTCGGCTCCGGCGTCGAACGAGCGCCGCGGCCGCTAAGCCGCGCGGGGTCTAGGGGCTCCCGTCCCCGTAGGGACTACCACCCGCGTTCGCGCCATTCCGCAAGGTGTGGCCGCTCTGCACCGAGCGTGGTCGGATCTCCATGGCCCGGATGCACCACGGTGTCGTCCGGGTAGGCCTCGAACAGCCGTTCGCTCACATCGTTCAACAGCGACGTGAAGCGGGCGGCATCGTTCTGCGTGTTGCCAACTCCTCGGGGGAACAACGAGTCGCCGCTGAAAATGTGCGCTGGCCCTTCGGGGTCCAGGTACACGTAGGCGATCGAACCCGGGGTGTGGCCGCGCAGGTGCACAGCGGTGATGTCGAAACCGTCGAAGTTTCCCACGTCCCCATGGTGCAACTGCACGTCCACGGGCACTGGGAGCGCGTCGGCGTCGTCCACTCCGGCCGAGGTCTTCGCGCCCGTAGCTTCCACTAACCCGGGCAGCGCGCGGACGTGGTCCCAATGCTGGTGGGTGGTGGCGATGAGGGCAAGTTTCGGTGGCGATGCGGCGTCGGCGACCGACTCCGCAAGCATTGCTTGGATCGCCGGAAGGTCGTCCGCGGCGTCGATCAGGAGTTGCGCGCCGCTTGCCTTGGCGGTGAGCAGGTACACGTTGTTGTTCATCTCGCTGACCGAGATTCGCCGGATGGTGATGTCACGCAGTGAATGAATGAGTGAGTCCATTCGTCCACTCTACGGAAGCCGCCTGCGGCTCACCGACTACTCGCGGCCCTGCGAAACCCAGGTGGGATCCGCGGACCGTGAGCCGACGACGGCGTCCGCCGTCGAGCACGTCCAGTTGGGCGGCACTCAACTCGAGCGACAAGGCACCCAGGTTCTCATCGAGGCGGTGCGCTTTGCGCGTTCCGGGGATGGGACCACGCTGAGCTGGAGGCGGCGGCCCTGGGCGTAAAGCCAGGCCAGAGCCACCTGGGCGGGAGTTGCCTCCCGGCCGGTGCTCTCGGACAGCTCGGCGGCCACGGCCCGCACTGCGGCAACAACTGCCTGGTTGGCGTCGAGTGCGCCGTCCGCAAAACGGGGGATGCGGTGCCGGAAATCGTTCTCGCCGAGTTGCTCGGCGCTGACGGTGCCGGTGAGGAATCCCCGGCCAAGCGGCGAATAGGGTACGAAGCCCACACCCAGCTCTGCCGCGGTCGGGACGACGTTGCGCTCAACGTCGCGGCTCCAGATGGACCACTCGCTCTGCACGGCCGCGATCGGGTGCACGGCGTTGGCTTCCCTCAGCTCCTCGGCTGTCACTTCCGACAGGCCAAGGTGCCGGACTTTGCCAGCCCGGACAAGCTCTGCCATGGCCTCCACGGTTTCCACAATCGGAACGCGGAGGTCGCGGCGGTGCATGTAGTAGAGGTCGATGACGTCGGTGCCCAGGCGGCGGAGGCTCGCTTCCGCCGCCTGGGCCACGTACGCGGTATCTCCCCGGACATCGGTGTAGCCTCGCGCGGGTTGCCCACGATGCCGAACTTGGTGGCCAACTGAACCTCGTCGCGTCGGTCCCTCAGCAGCTTCGCGATCAGTTCTTCGTTGTCGCCCGCGCCGTAAATATCGGCGGTGTCAATGAAGCTGATGCCTGCATCCACGGCGTGATGCAGCGTCTTGAGGGATGCGGCGGGATCCACCTCGCCGTACACGGGGGTCAATGCCATCCCGCCGAAACCGAGGGGGCTCACGGTCAGGCCGTCACCGAGTTGTACGTTCGTGGTTTCCGGGCTCATGGTAATTCTCCTTCGCCGAGTGTTTCGTCTCACCTGCTGGCAACTCCGTGGCCCGGGGGAGTATTCCGCGCTTATCGTTGGGCGGGCTCGCTCACTTCTTCACGCTTCTCCGTGGGAAGGGCCTTCAACCCGGCCGCGCAACCCACGATTCCCGCAATGAACAGCAGCTTGAGCGGGCTGGCCGGTTCGACGCCGGTGGCCATCGCCCAGCCAACGGTCAGTGCTGCCCCGATCCCGACCCAGACGGCGTACGCCGTGCCCAGGGGAATCCGTTTTACTGCGATGCCGAGTCCGATCATGCTGAGGCTTGCCGTGACGGCGAAGACCACGGTGGGGAGGGCTTCGCTGAAGCCGTCGGACAGCCCGAGAGCCGTCGCCCATACAGCTTCGAGCACGGCGGAGGCCAGCAGAATGGCCCATGCGAACTTGGCGGTCATGGCTACGCCACCACTTTCAAGCCGACCACGCACACACCGATTCCGGCGAGCAGGAGCAGCCGGGCCGCCGTCGGGCGCTCAACTTTGGTGATCATCGCGTATGCCGCCGTGAGGACGACGCCGACTCCCACCCACACCGCATACGCGGTTCCGGTGGGGATGGATTGCATCGCGAAGGCCAGGCCCGCGGTACTCGCAACCACGGTGACGAGGAAGACGGCTGAGGGCAGCGGCTTGCGGAAGCCCTTGGAGCGGTGGAGAGCTGCGGCCCAGACGGCCTCTAGAGCGCCGGACAGAATGAGGATTAACCACGACATGACAGATCCTTTGGCCAGTCTTGTCGCGTGCCGGGTACTGAACCGTCGTCCGGAGGTCCCTCTGCGGGCCTTCCTTCGAGGCTAGCAAATCCCGACGCCGGGTGGCCAGCTTTGGTGGCGAGCCTCACCAAGGGACATGTCGCCGCTGGGACTAGGAGTGCGCATGCTCCACGCGGTCGATGGAGATGACAGCGAGGAAGCCACGGCCCAGGATTTCCGGGCTGCGGGTATCGGAACCTACTACCGCGTCGTAGCGCGCGAGTTCCACAGACTGGGGCTCTGCAGGCGCGGCGGCAGCCACACCATCCGGCCGTCCCGGACACAGCCGATTCCGCGGGCTCCGCGCCGGGACTAACAGAAGCCTTGCCCTCCAAAAGGACTGCCAACTGACCTTGGAACACCGGGTGTGCGCGCTTCTTGGAGAGCTCGATGATGGACGTGTAGCCCTTGAATTCGCCGGCCCTGGCGATCACATTGAGGTCCCGGATGTCGCCGGTCGGGAGTGCGCTGGCCGAAGCCGCCTCGCCGGAAAACCGGAAAGGCCGGTACTTTTCCAAGGGGTGCTCTTCGCCGTCCACCGTGAGCAGCAGCAATTCGCCGTCGATCACGGTGATGACGCGCTCCATGCCGGGGAACGTCGAGAAATCGCCGGCCGATCCGACGTCGGCGATGCTGACCCGCCAGTCCCATGCTCCGTCCTGCGCCGATGCCGCTTTCGGATGACTGGCGAGTTCGCGGGTCACCCCGCCTCCGTTGCGCCACGGTTCGGGTTTGAGCTCGGCAAAGCGGATGATCTCCATGCGCTCCAGCCTAGCCCGGGCCCGCGGTTGGCCGGCTGAACGCTCGCGTAACATCGGTGCAATCTTGGTGCGGTTCAACAATCCCGGAGGCCTTGCTAACGTCGTAGGGAGGGAAACGGTTGGAGGCGCGGCATGTTCGTCAAAGTGTGTGGTTTGAGCACGCCCGAATCCGTGCATGCCGCTGTCGAGTCGGGCGCGGACGCCGTAGGTTTCGTGCTAACGAAGAGCCCGCGTGAGGTATCGCCCGGCCGTGCCCGGGATTTACTCGCCCATGTACCGGAAGGTGTTGCCGCCGTCGGGGTCTTCCGCCACGAGACAGCCGCCGATGCCGTCGCAACCGCGCGCGAGGCCGGCCTCGAGTGGGTCCAGCTCCACGGCAGCCGCTCGCCGGAAGACGTTAAGACCGTGCACGACGCCGGCATGCGGCTTATCCGGGCCGTCACCATGGGTGCCGCCCGGACGAGTTCGAAGAGTGGGGCGAGGAACTTCTCCTGATCGACGCCGCCGTGCCGGGATCGGGCGAGGCATGGGACTATGCCTCGGTCCGGAACCTGGGCCTTGGTGCGCGCCACTGGTTGTTGGCCGGAGGATTGACCCCGTCCAACGTCGGAGCCGCGGCGCTCGAAGCCGAGGCCTGGGGCGTCGACGTGTCCAGCGGCGTGGAGTCCTCCCGCGGAGTCAAGGACCTCGACCTCGTGCGCGCCTTCGTCCAAGCCGCCAAAGCCTGACGTCCCCCCCGACGCGCGCTCACCTTTAACGCCCTTTCGCCAAACGCTCGCTCAGATGATGTGAGCGGGCGTCTGCGGTTTTGCCCCCAAAAGTGAGCGAGCGCCGCAAGAAGCCCTTGACAGCCGCCGTCCGTCGTCGCATATTTAACACATCGGCTAATTAACCGAGGTGTTAAATATAAAGGCGCAAGAAATGTCCACAGACCGGCTCAGTCTCATCTTCTCGGCACTTGCCGACCCCACACGAAGGGCCATTTTGGCCCGGCTTTCGGAGGGTGACGCCACCGTGAACGAGCTTGCCGAACCGTTCGACATCAGCCTTCCGCCGTCTCCCGGCATCTCAAAGTCCTGGAAAAAGCAGGGCTGATCAGCCGGAGCCGGAGTGCGCAGTGGAGGTCTTCCAAGCTTGAAGTGGAACCACTGCGCGAAGCCACCGAGTGGATGGACAAATACAGGCGCTTCTGGGACGCCAGTTTCACCCGCCTCGACGCCCACCTACGCAAGATTCAGCACGATTCAGAGGATCCAGGAGTCAAACCATGAACACCGAACAGCACATCCTTACCATGACCCGCGATTTCGATGCGCCACGCGAGCTCGTCTTCGACGCCTTTGTGGACCCCGAGCAGCTCGCCGCATGGTTCGGGCCTGTCGGAGTGGATTCGCCGCGCGAGCGGATCGTCGTCGACCCTCGTGTGGGCGGAGCCTGGCAGCTCGTCATGACCTGGGACGAGAACGGGGTCGCCAAGGAATCACCCATCGACGCGGTCATCACCGCATACGACCCGCCCGCCCTGCTGGTCGCCACCCAGAAAGCAGAGCCCGACGCCGGAATCACACTCCTGCTGGAAATGCGCCTTGAGTTCGAGGTACTGGATGGCGGCCGCACCCGGCTTCATCTCACCCAGGGCCCGTTCGACTCGGACGAATGGGTGGACATGACCCGCGAGGGATGGGGCACCTCGTTCACCAAACTGGACACGTTGCTGGTGCGGGAATAGGGAAGCGGTCCAAAAGGGGCCGAAGTCAACTTGGAAGGTCGGTGCCCATCCGGGCTACACTCCACGGCGGGGACAGAATGCCATTGCTCTGGAGACCGAACGGTTCCGGAGACCGACGATCAAGCAGAATGCGACCTTTGAAAATTTCTTCCAAACTTCTTAACGGCCCTATCCGATACCTGACAGTCGCCCTCTTCGCCGCCCTGGCGCTGTCCGGATGCTCCACACCAGGAGGGGGATCCGCAGCGGCGGGCACGCCGTCGTCCTCTTCCACGGCCGACCCGGCATCCGCAAGTGCAAGCCCGACTCCATCATCGGGGCCATTCGGGGGCTTCGCGTCGGCGGCCGAAATGTGCTCCACCATCTCCAAAGAAGCTACGGGAGCGTCGTTGTTGCCAATGTCGGCGGCGCAAGGCAAGACCGCCGAGCTGGAGCAATACAAGGCCGAGCTCGCCGCAACGGCGGATCGTGTCCCGGACGCGCTCAAGGCTGATTTCACCAACCTCAAGGACACTGCGATTGCCGGCTTGAAAGACCAGACCGTCTACTCAAGCGGCAAGTTCGAAAAGGCGATGGCTCCCGTTACCACTTGGCTGAGCGCCAACTGCAAGTAGCGGTTTTATCCACTTAAGCGAATAAACAGCTAGCGCAGTCCCGTTGCCGCGGCAAGAATGGCTTCATGCAGCTGCCAGTCATGCCTCCTGTCGCACCCATGCTTGCCAAGGCGGTTGGTGCCGTCCCGGATGGCGCCATGAGCTACGAACCCAAATGGGATGGTTTCCGCTCCATCGTTTTTCGTGACGGTGACGACGTCGAAATCGGTAGTCGCAACGAGAAGCCGATGAACCGGTACTTCCCGGAGCTCATCGAGGCGTTGAAGGCAAACCTGCCGGAACGCTGCGTCCTCGACGGCGAGATCATCCTGGTCGGCAAGTCCGGTGACCGCTTGGACTTTGAAGCCCTCCAGCAACGCATCCATCCGGCAGCCAGCAGGGTCAAGCTGTTGTCCGAGCAGACGCCGGCGAAATTCGTGGCCTTCGACCTGCTCGCCCTTGGCGATGAGGACTTCACGGGACGGCCCTTCGCCGAACGGCGGGCAGCGCTTGAACAAGCGCTCGCAGACGCCGCCGCTCCCATCCACCTCACTGCGGCAACCCGGGACAAGGGAACTGCGGAGCAGTGGTTCAACCAGTTCGAGGGCGCAGGCCTGGACGGCCTGCTCGCCAAGCCGCTGGATGGTACCTACCAACCGGACAAGCGCGTGATGTTCAAGGTCAAACACCAGCGGACCGCCGACTGCGTCGTGGCCGGCTACCGGGTTCATAAGACGGGTGACGATCTTATTGGTTCGCTATTGTTGGGGCTTTATGACGACGGCGGCAGGCTTTCCAACGTGGGCGTGGTGGGATCCTTCTCGATGCGGCGGCGCAAGGAACTGTTCGACGAACTCCAACCCCTCGTGACCGGGTTCGAGGGGCATCCCTGGGCATGGGCCGAGCAGGAGGAAGGCAGCCGGACACCCCGCAACGCCGAAGGGAGCCGCTGGAGCGCAGGAAAGGACCTGTCGTTCACGCCCCTGCGGCCAGAACTCGTGGTGGAAGTGGCTTACGACCATATGGAAGGGGAACGGTTCAGGCACACAACGCAGTTCGTGCGGTGGCGGCCGGACAGGGATCCGGAGTCGTGCACCTATGAGCAGCTTGAGGAACCCGTGAAGTTCGATTTGTCAGCGGTCCTGGACACCGGGAAACCATAAATCAGGGGGATTTCAGGGCGAACCCTTAGGCCCAGGCCGCATCCAGCAAGGGACAATGGGAGATATGAAAACGCTGCTCAACATCATCTGGCTCGTCTTCGGCGGTTTCGTCCTGGCCTTGGGATATTTCATGGCCGGAATCGTCTGCTGCTTGTTGATCGTCACCATCCCGTGGGGCATCGCGTCGTTCCGGATTGCCTCGTACACGCTGTGGCCGTTTGGCCGCATGGTGGTGGACAAGCCCGGGAGCGGGGCGTCTTTACGCTCCTAGGCAATGTCATCTGGTTGCTGGTCGCGGGCATTTGGATCGCGATCGGGCACGTGGTCACGGCCTTCGCCATGGCCATCACCATCGTTGGGATCCCGCTGGCCATAGCCAACCTGAAGCTCATTCCGGTATCGCTCATGCCGCTGGGCAAGCAGATCGTGCCGAGCAACCGACCGTTCGTCAGCACCTACCGCTAGCACGGCGACGCCGGCCACCCGAACCCCGGCGTCGGGCAGCGGGCGCCATGGAGTGTTCCGGAGTAGCGTAGGCGGTGTCTGCACTGCCTCCCCTCGAAAGGAACAGTCCATGTCCGCCGCCAGGAACACTGTTGCCAAGAACATCGTCTCCACCCTCAAAGCCAACAATGTCCAACGCGTCTACGGGATCCCCGGGGATTCGCTGAACGGTTTCACGGACGCGCTGCGGGAAGAGGAGAGCATCCGTTGGGTGCACGTCCGGCACGAGGAAGCCGCGGCGCTAGCGGCCGCCGCCGAGGCGGGCCTCACGGATGAACTCGCGGTGTGCGCCGGATCCTGCGGCCCGGGCAACCTTCACCTGATCAACGGCCTCTACGATGCCAACAAGTCCAGGGTTCCGGTGCTGGCCATCGCCGCCCACATTCCCAGCGAAGAGATCGGCAGCCAGTACTTCCAGGAGACGCATCCCCAGGAGTTGTTCCGGGAGTGCAGCGTTTATGTCGAGCACGTCGCGCATCCTTCCCAGATGCCCAGGGTCTTGGAAATCGCCATGCGGACGGCCGTCGAGAAGCGGGGCGTCGCCGTCGTCGTGATTCCCGGTGACGTGGCCCTCGCGGAGGCGCAGAGTGACCGGACCTCCGTGATCCGGGCCGCCCGGCCGGAGATCCGGCCCAACCCCCGGGAGCTCGCCGAGGCAGCGGACATCCTCAACGCGGCCGGCAAAGTCACCATCCTGGCCGGTGCCGGCACCGCGGGTGCGCACGCCGAGGTCATGGCCATGGCGGACGCACTGGGCGCGCCAATCGTCCACGCCATGCGCGGCAAGGAGCACATCGAATACGACAACCCGTTCGACGTCGGCATGACCGGCCTTTTGGGCTTCAGTTCCGGCTATCGCGCGATGGAGAGCTGCGAAGCCTTGCTCATGCTGGGCACCGATTTTCCGTACCAACAGTTCTACCCGGAGAACGCAAAGATCATCCAGGTGGATATCAGGGGCGAGCAACTCGGCCGGCGGTCCCGGATCGATCTTGGCCTGGTGGGCACGGTCAGGGACACTGCAGCCTCGCTTCTGCCCTTGATCGAGCGCAAGGTAAAGCGCACACACCTGAGTACCTCGCTCAAGCATTACGCCAAGTCGCGCGCCAAACTCGATGACCTGGCTTCGCCGGCGAAGGACGGCCAGCCGATCCACCCGCAGTTCGTGGGCAGGCTCGTGGATGAGTTGGCCGGCCCGGATACGGTTTTCACGTGCGACGTCGGATCCCCCACCGTGTGGGCGGCCCGGTACCTGAGCATGAATGGCCGACGCCGGCTGCTCGGCTCGTTCAACCACGGAACCATGGCCAATGCACTGTCGCACGGAATCGGTGCGGCGGCCGCGTATCCCGGGCGCCAGGTGGTGGCCCTCGCGGGGACGGCGGCCTGACCATGCTTCTCGGCGAGCTGATCACCTTGGTGCAGAACAAGCTCCCGGTCAAAGTGGTGGTTTTCAACAACTCCTCGCTGAACTTCGTGGAGCTCGAAATGAAGGCCGCCGGATTCGTCAATTTCGGCACTGAGCTCGAGAATCCGGACTTCGCCAAACTGGCAGAATCGCTGGGCATCCGCGGAATCCGGGTGGACAACTCCTCCGGGTTGAAGGCGGGGCTGGCTGAAGCCTTCGCGCACGACGGTCCGGCCCTCATCGACGTCCGCACGGCCCGGCAGGAACTGTCCATTCCGCCGGCGATCAGTGCCGAGCAGGTCAAGGGCTTCACGCTCTACGCGATCCGGACGGTACTCTCCGGCCGCGGCGACCAGCTCATCGACCTCGCGAAGACCAATATCCGCCAGATTTTCTAGCCGGAATCGTTACCGGGCGGGGCCAGCCGTCACGGCTCCGGTGCGCAGATCGAAACTGAAGCTGCGCTCGATCACCCGCGCGCCGCCGTCGTGCGCCACCGCAAAAGTCAGCTCAAGCGAGTCCCGCGCCAGATCCTCCTCGGTGACCGTGTACACCGGCGTGAAATACAGTGCTTCAGCGCCGGATGCCAGATCGGCGGGCGGGAAGTCCGCCGGGTTCGCGTGCGGTCCCAGGAGTACGACGCCGGACGCCGCCAGGGTGCCTAGGTTGCGGGCGCGTCCGGTGAACGCGAGGATGTCCCCGGCTTTGTAGCCCGGAATGATGGGCCCGTAGTTGAGGTCCTGGGCTTCGCGGGTTCCGAGGATCTGCGCCTGCTCCGCTGAGTATCCTTGGCCGATTTCCTTCCACGTCTGAACGTCCCAGTCACGATCGTTGTCCGAGGGGAGGACATGGAATTCACCGGCGTTCTGCCACACAGGGGGCCGGCCGGGAGTGATGGAGCGCAGTTCCATGTGAAACTCGAGGTGGTCGGGCTGGGTTCCCGGCGCACCCGCCGCACCAGGCGCATCCGGTGCACCCGCCGCACCCGGCGCACCCGCCGCACCCGCCGGGCCCGAAAGCTGCTCCGTCAGCTGATCCACCGGCACGGAAACGAAGGCGATCTCGCGGTATCCCTGCCGCTCGTAAAAGACGCCGATGTTGCCGTCCGGAAGCCGCGCCGCCGTCGAGTAGGCCGAGCTTCCCTCGCAGAGGACCAGCTTGGCGGGCCAGCTGGCCCCGTTGTCCGTGGACAGGCTGAGGACCGTATTGCGGCGCAGGGAAGTGTCCTGGTTGTTGCTCGCGAGCAGCCAGCTGCTCGTGGCCGGGGTGGCCAGGGATGCCACATTCGGCAGGCCGTCGAAGCGGACAAGCGAGCCGTTGTCGCTCGGGTCGGGGAGGTCCCGACCGGTTCCAGCTGGCTCCATGTCCCGCCGCCGTCATGGGAGATTGCCGCGAGCCGCCGGGGGGTGGCTCGCGAGTGCAGCAGGAGGCGGCCGTCGTCGAGGCATGCCACTTTGTTTTCGTTGGGGCCGACCCCATCCGGACCCTTTCCGATGAGCGATCCGAGCGTCCAGTTCTCGCCGTGGTCGTCACTGTATGCGGAAGCCGCCATGATTTCGCCGTCGACGAGCACCACGAACTGCTGGACCAGTCGCCCGGCGAACGGACCGGCGTGCATCTGGATTCCCTGACCGGCTGCGGCGAAAATCCCCGTGATGCCGCGGTCGCCGGCACGAGCGCCCGGAACACCGCCCCGCTTGAGCTGTCCGGTGAGTCGCCGATGCTGCCAGGTGACGCCGTCGTCGTCGGAAAAGCTGACATCGCAGTGCTGCACGTCGTCATCGGGTTCCAGGCCGCCTACCGCTTCGAAGAAACCGGCATGCGTCCCGCGGCATGGAACATGAAGATCCGCCCGGTCACTGCGTCCACCAAGAGGCTCGGATCGCCGTAGCCATTGAGCCCCGAGCCGCTGCGGACCACGCGCTGTTCCTCCCAGCTGCGGCCATTGTCCGTGCTGCGCCGCAGCAGGAGATCGATCGGATTGGGCAGGTCGTCCAAGTTCGGCCGGCCGTCATAGGCGGCGAGCACTGTCCCCGCCGTCGAGACGGCCAGCGCAGGGATGCGGTACTGCCGGTAGCCTCCCGTGCCGCGCACTGCCAGGACGTGTTCGACGTCGGGACGGGCTTGGGGGAGTGCGGCACCACGGCGCTGGAGGTAGGAGGTCACACCTCCATGATACGAGACGGCGCCTTCGGCTAGAACGACCCTTAGCTGATCCTGCGCCGGTAGGCGGCCGTGGCGAAGAAGTACGCGATAATCAGGATGCCGAGGCACCATGCGAGGGCGACCCATATGTCGCTTCCGATCGGCCGTTGTTCAAACAGATCCTGGATCGTGTTGACGATCGAAGTGACCGGTTGGTTCTCGGCGAAGGCGCGCACGGGACCCGGCATGGTGGCTGTGGGGACGAAGGCCGAACTGATGAACGGCAGGAAGATGAGCGGGTAGGAGAACCCGCCGGCACCGTCCACTGACTTCGCTGTCAGGCCTGCAATGATCGCGAGCCAGGTGAGTGCCAGGGTGAACAGCGCCAGGATTCCAACGATCGCGAGCCATGCCAGCAGGCTTGCGGAGGTGCGGAATCCCATCAGGAGGGCCACCAGCATGATGATCACGAGCGAGAGCCCGTTCGCCACCATGGAGGTCAGCACATGTGCCCACAGGACCGATGATCGTGCGATCGCATGGAGTGGAACCGCTCGAAAATGCCGCTCTTCATGTCGGTGAACAAGCGAACAGCGGTGTACGATGCCCGAGGCGATCGCGATCAGCATGATTCCCGGCAGCAGGTAATTGACGTAGTTCTCCGTGCCTGTCCTGATGGCGCCGCCGAACACGTAGACGAAAAGCAGCATGAGGGCAATCGGCGTGATCGCGGTGGTGATGATGGTGTCCGCGCTGCGGAAGATGTGACGCATGGAGCGGCCCAGCAAGACGGCCGTGTCTCCGAAGAAGTGTGTGCTCATGACTGGTCCTTACTTGACGCGACCTTGCCCTCGTTCCCCACCAGTGCGAGGAAGATGTCCTCCAGGCTGGGCTGTTTTTCGACGTACTCGACCTTCGCCGGTGGGAGTAGTTGCTTGAGCTCGGCGAGAGTCCCGTTCGCGATGATGCGCCCTTGATGGAGGATGGCGATGCTGTCCGCGAGTTGTTCTGCCTCGTCGAGATATTGCGTGGTGAGCAGGACGGTGGTGCCCCGTTTCGCGAGCTCCTGGATTACCTGCCACACCTCGATGCGTGCTTCGGGGTCGAGCCCGGTGGTCGGCTCATCCAGGAAGATCACCTCGGGCTGCCCGATCAGGCTCATGGCGATGTCAAGGCGACGGCGCATGCCTCCGGAATACGCGGACACCTTTCGGGACGCTGCCTCGGACAAGTTGAAGCGCGCCAGGAGATCGTCCGCCGCTTGCCCGGGGTCCTTCAGGTGCCGCAACTTGGCAACCAGCACCAGGTTTTCCCTGCCCGAGAGGATTTCATCGACCGCTGCGAATTGTCCGGTGAGGCTGATGGATTCCCGGACCCGCAGCGGGTGGGCCACGACGTCGAATCCGTTGACGGTCGCCGTGCCGGCGTCCGGACTGAGCAGCGTCGACAGGATTTTCACCATCGTGGTCTTTCCTGCTCCGTTGGAGCCGAGAAGGGCGAAGATGGTGCCCGGTGCCACGTCGAAGTCCACGCCGCGCAGCACGTGCAGCTCTTTGTAGGACTTTTCCATGCCCTGCACGCGGATCGCGGGTTCGCGGGTGGTGGATGCATTGCTCACGATTCCCGCTCCTTCCCATCGTCTCCGGCAGCGGCGTCGATCGCCTTGACCAGGCGTTCGCGCTCCTTGTTGATCCACTGACCGACCGTGTAGTTGCGCATGAACGTTTCGGCGAACTCGACGGGGTCGTCACCAACGATGTCGCGGATCGGCGTCCCGTCCGCGGCGCTCTGTTCGAAGAGATCGGTGAGGTCCCCGAGCATCCGCAGCAGCACATCGCCCTTGGTGATGGCACCGAAGTACATCAGGTACCGTTCCAGCGCGGTCGCCGCCGCGCGATAGTCCGCGGGAAGCTGCTCCACGCGTGCCTTGTTTTGCCGGTATTGCTTCTTCTGTTCGAGCGATCCCGTAAGCTGCTCGATCCACCCTGCGGCCATGTTCACTTTCCTCCCTTTCGGAGCTGTTCCAGTCGCTCGGACAGGAAACTCCACGTATTCCAGAATTCGTCCAGTTCCTTTTCGCCCTGCTCGTTGAGCGAATAGACCTTGCGCGGCGGGCCCTTCTCGGACGGCCGTTTCTCGACGTCGACAAGGCCTTTTTGCTCGATCCTGACGAGCAGCGCATACACGGTGCCCTCGGCGATCTCGGTGAAGCCCTGGCCTCGGAGCAGCGTCGTGATTTCGTACCCGTACGCGGGATTCCCGGTCAGGAGGGCGAGAACGATGCCCTCGAGGGTCCCTTTGAGCATCTCCGTCATTTGCCTGCCCATCGGACACCTCCTTTCACTACTCAGTGTTACTAGCTACTGGTACATAGTACCGCTAAGTAGTGGAAGCGCAAGCCCCTTCGGAAACCGCACCGAAGTGCACTCAGGGCTGCTGGAACGCGCCGTCCCTCAAGAGGGCCACGGCGGTCCCGGCGTCAAGTTCGGCGGCAATCTCGACGTCGTCCGCGTGCCCTGCGCCGATCAACTCCCGGCCGCTGGAGCAATCCCGCAACGCGTGATGGAGCCGCGGCTCGACGGCGTTGAAAACAGCCATCGCCGCATCAGCCTCCGGCGAGAAACCTTCCCTGCCGTCTTCCGGCGTGAAGCCGCCCCGCCCGGCGGCAGCGAGTCCGGCAATGAAGGCGCCGGCCCCGATCTGATCCTCCAGGGCGGGCCGGAGGGAGTCGCCTGGCCACAGTTCACCGGCCGCGATCACCGCCACCACTAAATCCAGAGGGAGTTCGGCGGCCACCCACTCGGCGGTGGCGGCTGCGTTCCGCAGTGACACGGCCGCGATGAGCGGGACTTCCTGGGCGAGCTCATAAGCGATCGAAGAGCCGTTGGGCGATGGCAGCACGACGCGGCTCAACGACCGCGCGTCCCGCAGGCTCGACGGCGAGAGGCTCAATCCGCCTCCACCCCGCGGACCAGCCAGCTGGGCATCGTGGTGGGCGGCGAAATCCTCGGCCCGGCGTCCTTCCACGCGTAGGGGAACACGATGGCACCGCGGTCGACGGCGACGCTGACGCATGTGGTGAAGGTGAGGACGTCAACCACGACGGCGAGGTCCGCTCCGGACGCAACCGCACGGGCGCCGTCGAGCCCCATTCAAACCTCACGGTGAACGGAAGCTGCCGGTGCACCGTTCCCGCCATGGTCATGACAGTTCGGCCTCCAGGTTGCGGCGGGCGGCCTCCAGCCACAGGCTCCGCGCGCGTTCGCTGTGGAAGAGTGGATCCAAGGCGAGCAGATGGCGGACGACGGCGGCCCGGCCGGCAGCGAAGTCGGCATCGCTGACGTGGGCGTAGTCCTCGCGGACAGCAGCAAGGTAGCGGGCGTAAGCCGTTGGTTCCGCGCCGAGGATGGAGAGATCGGCGTCGCACAAGAGGGCGCCGAGTCGGTCTCCCGGTTCGGGGCTGTGGGTGGAGGTCAGCCTGACCAGCCGGGCAACTTCGTGGATCGTCGGTTCCGGGAGTCCCGCAAGAGCCAGGCGGTCCTCGGCCAGCCGGGCCGATTGCTCTTCGTCCTGCCCTGCGATTCCCTCGTAGACGGCGTCATGGAACCATGCGGCCAACGTCACTGAGCGCGCTGGCAGAGAGGGTTCGCTCAGGAGATCCATGGCTTCCAGGACCGCCAGCAAATGCGTGCGGCTGTGGTATTTCCGATGGTCCTCGCCCCAGCGTTCGAGGAGCTCAAAACCCAGCTCCTCATGTCCTGGAAGAGCCGAATTCCAGCGCTCCAGCAAGGGTACGGTGAGCGCCTTGCTGCGTTGGCGGGGGGGATCCGCAAGCCGCTCGCGATCAGTTTCCGCACAAGAATGCGCGCCTCCACGGGGATGGCGCCTGCGGACAGGAGGTCCTGGTAGCGGCGTTCCGGGACGTCGTAGTGGTCGCCGTCGAAGGCGCGCCCGGGAATCCCGCGGCTTCGGCGAAGGCATGCAACTCCTCGAGCGAGGTGTCCGAGACGAGGTGCGAAAACACGGTCCCGTGCGCGGGCCACAGCGGCGGATCAACGTAGACGGCCATGGCCCGCGCCAGAGAACTTAGGAGTTTTTCCGGGTGGCTACCGCAGAGAGAGCGGTTAAACCCTTTTCGAAGTCGCCGCCCACCATCTTCTCCATGTTCATGAACAAAGCGAAGATTTTGCCGAGGCCTTTGTTCTCGCCGGTCATGGTCCAGGTGACGCGGGTGCCGTCCCCTTCGGGCACGAAGGTGAACCCTGTGGGATTGACTGCCTTCATCGGCTTGGTGAACTCGAGGCGGATGTCGATCTTGCCGGGCTCCTCCGAGCCGACGATTTCCATGGTTCCGGTGCCGGCCTTGTTGTTGCCGCTCCAGGCATACTTTGCTCCGACGCCGGATTCGTTGCCGGAATAGCTCCGGTTCAGCTTGGGGTCCACGGCTTCCCACGGAGACCACTTGGTCCACTCGTGGAAGTTGTTGACGAAGGGGAAGACGTCGGCGGGTGCGGCGGGGATCAGCGCATTGCGAGTCACTGTGAAGGGTGCCATGTGCATATCGTACGGCGCTTTGCCGGGATCGTGGGCGCGGGCCGAGTGCTGCGTTCCGGCACGCAGCGCGCGGCCCGGACCCACGATTTCGACGGCGGGTGCTGCCTTACATGCCCGGAACGTCGAGCGCTTCGTAGACGGTGATCGAGGCTTCGGGGGCCATGAGGAAATGCGGGTGGCCTTCGAGGAGCTTCAGCGCTCCGTCCATGTCTTCGGCTTGGAGGACGCTGTAACCGCCCACGCCGGTCTCTGCATCGGATACTCCAGAGTTCCCAACCACTTTGCCGCCACCGAGGGGTGTGCCAAGATCGGCAAGCCCAGCGCCAGCCTTCGCGGCCCAGTCCATCCACAGCTTCATGCCTTCGGCTGCTGCCTCAGGGGAGCTGTCAGCCATCATCGATTCCGCCGATTGTGGTGCATTGTAGAGAACTACGAACTTCTTCATTGCGTGTCCTTTTTCTCATGCGCGCCCGGGGGTGTTCCACCCGGTCACACCTGATCCTAGGGCCAGGGAACGCAAACAGCGAGGGACTTTTCACCGTAAGCGGGGAAGGCTATGGACAGCAGTTTCGCCGTCGGCAAACATGGAGCAGGAGGGACGCTTCGCCAAAGTTGAGCATAGTAGACTCAACTTTGAGAAATAGTCATCTTTCCCGAGAGGAGCTCTTCCATGGACGTCAAATTCACCACCAAGAGCCAGGAGGCTCTTTCCGCGGCGGCCATGAACGCCTCCACCGCCGGAAATCCGCAGCTGGAGCCAGCCCACTTGCTCAAAGCCCTCATGGATCAACGCGAGGGCGTCGCGGTGGCGCTTTTGCGCGCCACCGGAGCGGACCCGGATGCCGTGAGCGTCCAGGCGAGTTCGGCCATCAAGGCCCTGCCGTCGTCGTCGGGCAGTTCAGTGCAGCAAGCGCAGCTTTCCCGCCCTTCGATGCAGGCCATCCAGGCCGCCCAGAACGAGGCCGAGAAACTCGGCGATTCCTTCGTGTCCACTGAGCACCTCCTCTTGGGGCTCTCTGCCGGTAGCGACGCCGTGGGGAAGCTATTGCGCGACGCCGGCGCCTCCCACGAAGCGCTCCTCGCCGCCTTGCCGGGTGTCCGCGGTGACCGGAAAGTTACCTCGCAAGACCCGGAAAACACCTTCCAGGCGCTTGAGAAATACGGCACGGACCTCACCGCCGTCGCGCGCTCCGGCAAGCTGGATCCCGTGATCGGGCGGGACAGCGAAATTCGCCGAGTGGTCCAGGTCCTGAGCCGCCGCACCAAGAACAACCCCGTGCTGATCGGCGAACCCGGCGTCGGCAAGACCGCCGTCGTCGAAGGCCTCGCCCAGCGCATGGTGGCAGGTGACGTCCCGGAAAGCCTGCGGGGCAAGACCCTCATCGCGCTGGACCTCGCATCCATGGTGGCCGGCGCGAAGTACCGCGGCGAATTCGAGGAACGGCTCAAGGCCGTGCTGGAGGAGATCAAGAACTCCAACGGGCAGATCGTTACGTTCATCGACGAAATCCACACTGTGGTGGGCGCCGGTGCCACCGGTGAAAGCGCCATGGACGCAGGGAACATGCTCAAGCCCATGCTGGCCCGCGGCGAGCTGCGGCTCATCGGCGCAACCACCCTGGACGAGTACCGCGAGAACGTCGAGAAGGACCCTGCCCTGGAACGCCGCTTCCAGCAGGTCTACGTGGGCGAGCCAAGCGTGGAGGACACCATCGGCATCCTCCGCGGCCTCAAGGAACGCTACGAGGCCCACCACAAGGTAGCCATCGCGGACTCCGCCCTGGTAGCCGCCGCCACGCTCTCCAACCGCTACATCTCGGGCCGTCAATTGCCGGACAAGGCCATCGACCTCGTGGATGAGGCGGCGTCCCGGCTACGCATGGAAATCGACTCGGCTCCCGAGGAAATCGACCAGCTCCGCCGTGCCGTGGACCGTCTCACCATGGAGGAATTGGCACTTGAGCGCGAGACGGATGCGGCCTCCATCGAACGCCTCGCCGCGCTCCGCGCGGACAAAGCGGACAAGAAGGAAGCCTTGGGTGCGCTGAACGCCCGCTGGGAAGCCGAGAAGGCCGGGCTCAACCGCGTGGGCGACCTCAAGGCAAAGATCGACGAATTGCGGTCCGCCGCCGAAAAGTACCAGCGCGAGGGCGACCTTGAAGCTGCCTCGCGCATTCTCTACGGCGAACTGCCCGCGTTGGAGCGCGAGCTCAGCGCAGCAGCCGAGGAAGAATCCGCCCGGGAAGCGCGCGGTGAAGCGAAGCCCGCCCTGATGGTCGCGGACGAAGTCACGGCGGACGATATCGCGGAGGTTATTTCGGCCTGGACGGGCATCCCCGCCGGCCGCATGCTCCAGGGGGAATCCCAGAAGCTGCTGCACATGGAAGAGGAGATCGGAAAGCGGCTGATCGGCCAGTCCAAGGCCGTGGCCGCCGTCTCCGACGCCGTCCGCCGCGCCCGCGCGGGCATCAGCGACCCCAACCGCCCCACGGGTTCGTTCCTGTTCCTGGCCCCACCGGCGTCGGTAAGACCGAGCTCGCCAAGGCACTCGCCGACTTCCTGTTCGACGACGAACGCGCCATGGTGCGGATCGACATGTCCGAATACGGCGAGAAGCACTCCGTGGCCCGGCTGGTCGGTGCCCCTCCCGGATACGTGGGCTACGAGGAAGGCGGCCAGCTCACCGAAGCGGTCCGCCGTCGCCCGTACTCCGTGATCTTGCTCGACGAGGTGGAGAAGGCCCACCCGGAAGTGTTCGACATCCTCCTTCAAGTGCTCGACGACGGCCGCCTCACCGACGGGCAGGGCCGCACCGTGGACTTCCGGAACACCATCCTGGTGTTGACCTCCAACTCGGGTAGCCAGTTCCTTGTAGATCCAACGCTGGACTCCACGGCGAAGCGGAATGCGGTCATGGCCGTGGTCAACGCCTCCTTCAAGCCGGAATTCCTCAACCGGCTCGACGAGATTGTGCTGTTCGATCCGCTCAGCGTCGACGAGCTCGCCAGGATCGTCGAATTGCACGTGGACGAGCTGACCAAGCGGCTGCACGACCGCCGGCTCACCCTTGAGGTCAGCGACGGCGCCCGTGCCTGGCTCGCGATGTCCGGTTACGATCCCGCCTACGGCGCCCGTCCGCTGCGAAGGCTGGTTCAACGCGAGATCGGTGACCGCCTGGCCAGGGAAATCCTTGCCGGACAGATCGCGGACGGCGACACGGTACTGGTGGACACCGCGGCCGACGTCGACGAACTCACCATCGAGGGTCTCGAGGCTTTGACGGGTCCCGACGGCGGTGCTCCGGCGGGTAGCGGCCTGACGGTGAGGCGGAAGGAATAGCTACTTCTGCAGCACGGATTCCTTGAGCGTGTTTCCCGAGTTCACCACGATGAAGCAGTCCACGCGGCGGTCGCCGTTGTCCCAGCTCGTGGCACTCGGGTACACGTTCTGCTGCAGGAGCGCGTACTTCGTGGAGGCCTCGTTGAGCACCAGGTCACGGCAGATTTCGCGGCCTTTGTCACGCAAGGCAGTGGCGCCGGGGAAGGTGTCGTCAGCCTTGTACCGGAAGATGGCGCCCAGCTGGGCCGAATGGTCGGTGGTGCAGTCCACCACCTTGGACTTGATGGCGTTGGAGTCGAAATCGGCGAAGCAATCTCCCAGCTGGTAATTCTTTGCCTCCACATCCGCCGGGAGGGGACCGCGGCTGGTGGACGTGGCCGGCGCGGGACGGGTGCGGCCGCCGGCGGTTGGCCAAGGCCCCGACGAGGACCCAGATCACTACGCCGATCAGGATCAGCACGGCCAGCACGATGCCGCCAATGATGAGCCGATACCGCGTTATGGCGTCCAGGGCAGTCCGCAGGGACGAGCCTTTCTCGGAGGGAGCAGGGCCCTCGGCCCGGTTTCGCCAGGCATGCCTGCATCGGGGTACGTGCCCGAAGTCCCGGAATACCAGGTCCCGGAACCAGGGTCTACCGGCGACTCATTGTCGCCCGTACCGTTGTTGCCCTGGATCATGTTGTCCTGGCCCATGTCTGAGTTCGCGCCTTTCATGCCTGCCGCCCCATATTAGGGCGACTCTACCCAAGTTTTTCATGCCAATGAATGGAGATACTGCCAGGTGGAACTGTGACGGCGCTTTCGCGAAGCAAGTGGCAAGCAGTTGCTCCAGAAAGCATGTAATCTAGACATACGACAAATTGACCAAACATTCCGGGGCCTCACCGATCGCCAAGGTGACCACCTCCGGTCCAAGTACAAAAGGGGTCACGCCATGGGGCGCGGCCGTCAAAAGGCAAAAGCTACCAAGCAGGCTCGGGACATCAAGTACTACTCCCCGAACACTGACTATTCGGCCCTTCAGCGCGAGCTGACTGGGCCATCAAGTCGTGCGACGAGCCGATTCGCGGATGATCCGCCGGAGCCGGACTACTCGGCTTACGAGGACAAGTACGCACAGGACTTGGAAGACGATGACGACGAGGTAGACACCCGCCGTATCGGATAGCTGTAGCAACAATCAGGTGCCTTTCGGCATCGAGTTGCGTACCGCCGTCGTACACGAGGTCGTTTGGCATCCCCGGATGCCTCCCAAAACGATAGAGCCCGTAGGGCGCGCCATGATTGGCGTGCGCTACGGGCCTTTTTCGTGCCCTTTGGCCGGTCAGTCCTTCTCGTGGCACAGATCCAGCAGGGGGATCAGTGTTTCGAGGTCGTTGGCGCGCGCTGCGGCCAGGATCTTCCGGTGGGCGTCCGCCACGCGCTCAAGCTTGGCGTCGTCCAAGGGTACGAGCGGCTGATGAGCCGTTGAACAGGGTTGTCCCAGACGGATTCGAGGGTTTTCAGCAAGAATCCGTTGGGCGCAGGCGCCGCCAAGCCCAAATGGAACGCCCGCGTGGCGGTGAACAGTTCCTCCGGGTCGGCGCTTGCCGCACCCTCGGCGATAAGCAGCTCCAGCCTCGCAAGCTGAAGGTTGGTGTATTTTGCCCCACACTGCCTGATGGCCATGATCTCGAGGGCCTTGCGTACTTCGTAGACTTCCTCGACGGCTGATCGGGTCAGCGTCGTCGCGAAATACCCCGAGCCCGGGACCAAAGTGGCGAGTCCTTCGTGGACCAAGCGGTTCAGGGCGTCGCGGACCGGCGTCCGGGACACGCCGTATTCTTCGGCCAGCTGTTCCTGGACCAGGGGAGCGCCAGGCTCGACCACTCCGTTGACGATCTCATTGCTGATCCTGTCGTAGACGTGCTCGCTCAGCGGCCTCATCCCCTTGGCAGCTTGCGTGGCCATTCGCCTCATCCCCTTTTTCGTATCAAAACTCGTTCAATCCTACGTGCTTTACATCACAGGATTCACTGTATACAGTGAATCCAATTCTACCAACCCTGAAGAAAGTTGCCCTATGAGCCTGCGCATTCCACGCATACCCGGCATCGATTTTGCCGCCGTCGGCAAGCAGCTGGGTTACCTGGAGATCGAACATTCGGACAATGAGAATGACGCCGCTGTCATCCCTTCGCCGATCGCGGTCCTGAGTGGTGGGGACGGCCCCACGGTCCTCCTGATCGCCGGTACGCATGGCGACGAATATGAAGGACAGATCCTTCTCCAGGAACTCATCCGCACCTTGAACCCTGATGAGGTGACCGGGAGATTGATCATCCTGCCCGCCCTCAACATCCCTGCTGTCCGCGAAGGAAGACGTGTTTCCAGCGTGGACCGGGTCAATCTGAACCGTGCCCTCCCGGGCCGCGCCGACGGCGGACCGGCACTGCAGATCGCCTCGATCGTGGCCCAGGAACTCATCCCCATGGCCGACTTTGTGATGGACATCCATTCCGGGGGGATCGCCTCGGAGTATGTGCCGTCCGCGTTCGTCTACCAAGGACCGACGCCGGAGCTATGGGCTGCGAAGGTGGCGGCGGTCGCCGCATTCAATGCCCCTTATTCCGTCGTGGTGAAGCCCATGCTTAAGGCGGGCTCCATCAGCGGCGCGGCCGATCGGGCCGGCGTGCCGATGATCTCGACCGAACTCGGTGGGAGGGGAACCGTATCCCTGCCGATCCTCGCAAGGGCCCGGAAGGGACTTCGTTCGCTGCTTGGGCACTGGGGCGTGCTCAAGGACGCCGGCCTCTCAGGGATCGGAGAGCCGATCCAGTGGGTCGAACTCACGGCCCAGTCCGCAGTCCATTCCACCATGGCAGGCATCCTCGAGCCGGTGGTCGGACTTGGCCAGAAAGTCGCGGCCGGAGAGCTCGTGGCCCGCGTTCACTCAGTGGAAGAACTCGAGCGTCCTCCAAAAGACTTCTTTTCACCGATGGACGGGGTGGTCGCAATCATTCGGCATCCCGCCCTCGTCAATATCGGCACCACCGTGGTCAACATCGCCGTTGACCATGGAACAAGCTATGCGAAAGGCAATCATGAACCGTCCTAGATACATCTCCACAGCCGCCCTGCTGCTGGCCGCCGCCGTCGGGCTCAGCGGCTGCACCACTGCGTCACTCGACGCCGGCAAGGAAGCCGCCGCCAGTTCGATTCCCGGCAAGGACGCTGCGATTCCGGCGGCGCCCTTCAACAAGTCCGCCGCGAATCTCTTGCCCCCGGACGTCAAGGCCAAGGGGACATTGGTGGTCGGCACCGACCCCACCTTCGCGCCTTATGAGTTCTACGCGGCTGACAGCAAGACGGTTGTCGGCTGGGACGCGGACTTTGCGAAAGCAGTCGGCGAGACGCTGGGGCTCGAAGTCAAGATGGTTCCCGCGACCTTCGACACCATCCTCCCGGGCGTGAGCTCCAACAAGTACGACGTCGGCATCTCGGGTTTCAATGTCACGGCCGAGCGTAAGATGAATGCCGATTTCGCCTCCTACCAAAGCAGCGGCTCCGGCCTTGCCGTCAAGGCCGGCAACCCCAAGAAGCTGGCCCTCGACGCGATGAAGCTGTGCGGCACGAAGGTGGGTGGCGAAAAGGGGACCACGCAAGGGATCGAGACCCTTCCGGCGTTTTCGAAGCAGTGCGTCGTCGCCGGCAAAGCGCCGATCGACATCCAGTTGTTTCCCTCCCAGAACGAAGCCAACCTGGCACTCATCTCCGGCCGCGTGGACAGCGTCCTCTCAGGCCTTGTTGGCATGGGTTACGCAAGCAAGCTTTCCGGCGGTGCCTTCGAGCTCGCCGGCAACCAGGACTTCGAACCGACGCCGGTAGGTATCGCCATGCCCAAAGGCTCGCCCCTGACCAAGGCGATGGTCGCGGCGGTCAGGGCGCTGATCGCTGGCGACACGTACAAGGCGATCAATGCGAAGTACGGAATCCCGGACTCGGTGACCATCAGCGCTGATGCCGTGGACGCGAGTGGTGCGAAATGAGCACCGTGATCACCGTCCCCAAGATGGGAACAACGGACCGCGGACAGTTCACCGTGGTCTCGGCCAGGCACCCCTGGCGATGGGTGGCTGGCACTGCGGTAGGCGCCGTCGTGATCCTGTTGCTTGTTTCCGCGGTGAGCAATCCCCGTTTCGGCTGGGACAAGGTGGCCCTGTATTTCCGTGACGTTGCCATAGTCAACGGGATCGGCATCACCCTGTTCCTGACGGTTGTCTGCATGGCTGTCGGGGTGGGGCTTGGCGTAGTGCTTGCGGTCATGCAGCTTTCGGCAAACCCCGTGGTCAAGGCCTCGGCAAGCGCCTATGTGACGATCTTCCGAGGCACCCCCGTCCTGGTCCAGCTGTTGTTCTGGTTCAACTTGTCGGCGCTGTATCCGGAGATCACCTTTGGTATCCCGGCGTCAGCCTCGACGCCAACCAGATCATCACACCCCTCGCCGCGGCGATCCTTGGCCTGGGCCTCAACGAGGCTGCCTACATGTCGGAGATCGTCCGGGCAGGAATCCAGTCCATCGATCAAGGTCAAGGCGAAGCTGCGGGTGCCCTCGGCATGTCCCGCATCCAGACCCTCATCAGGGTGATCCTGCCGCAGGCCATGCGCGTCATCATCCCGCCTACGGGCAATGAGTTCATCGGCATGCTCAAGATGACCTCGCTGGTCAGTGTCCTGGCGGTCCCCGAGCTCCTGTACTCCGCCCAGATCATCTACTCGAAGAACCTGCAGGTTGTCCCGCTGCTCCTGGTCGCCAGTATCTGGTACATCATCGTCACCACGGTGTTCACGGTGGGCCAAGGCTACCTGGAACGGCACTTCGCCCGGGGAACGTCCCGTTCCGTCCCGCCGACCACCGCCGAGCGGTTGCGGAAATTCTTCAGGGTACATTCCGCGCAAGGCTCACGAAAACAAGGCTCAGGAAAGGAAGGCCAGTCATGACTATCGAGACGAAGGAAAGCCGCAAGGCGCCGGAGGCGCTTCCGCTGGTACGCGCGGAAGGCGTGCGCAAGAGTTTCGGCGACAATGAGGTCCTCAAGGGAATCGATCTCCACGTCCAGAGCGGCGAAGTGGTCTGCCTCATCGGCGCCTCCGGCTCCGGGAAAAGCACCTTCCTGCGGTGCGTGAACCACCTGGAGAAGATCGACGGTGGCCTGCTGTGGGTGGGGACAGGGCCGTGGGCTACCGGATCAAGGGGACAAGCTCCATGAACAGTCCCACAACGAAATCTGCGCCGACCGCACGGATATCGGGATGGTCTTCCAGCACTTCAACCTCTTCCCGCACATGACCGTGCTGGAGAACCTGATGGAAGCCCCGATCAGGGTGCTCAAGCACCGCAAGGCGGATGTCCGCCGTCGGGCGTTGGATTTGCTGGAGAAGGTGGGCCTGTCGGAGAAGGCGGGGGCCTATCCACGGCACCTCTCGGGCGGGCAGCAGCAGCGGGTGGCGATCGCCCGGGCCCTGTGCATGCAGCCGAAGCTGATGCTGTTTGACGAGCCGACGTCGGCGCTGGATCCGGAGTTGGTGGGCGAGGTCCTCAGGGTGATGAAGGACCTGGCCCGGACGGGAATGACCATGCTTGTTGTGGCGCACGAGATGGGCTTCGCCCGCGACGTGGCTGATCGGGTGGTGTTCATGCACGGCGGCCGGATCATTGAGGAAGGTCCCGCCGAAGAGGTCATCGGCAACCCGCAGCATGAGCGGACCAGGGCGTTCTTGTCTGCGGTCCTGTAGTTGTTGATAGTGCGCTCTCGGAAGTGGTTGACAGAATGCGTTAGTGACGGCTAACGTATTAATCATGCTCGACCGACTGGAAGTTGCCGCGGAGCCGAACAGGCGGCGCCTGTTGCACCTGCTTGCGGCGGGCGAGCGCACCGTGACGGAGCTGGCTGGCGAATTCACGGTGAGCAGATCCGCTGTCTCGCAGCACTTGTTGTTGCTGGAGCAGGTAGGCCTCGTTGCGGCCCGCAAAGAGGGACGCAACCGCTACTACCGCTTGGATAACGACGGCATGAGAGAACTCCGGATGCTTTTTGAGCAGTTCTGGACCGCTGAGCTGGACATGCTCCTCGCTGACGCACAAAACTTCACCACCGACCGCCTTCAAACAACAGAGGAATCATCATGATTTACGACAAGACCGTTCTTCTTCCCCTCAACGTCGACCAGGCGTTCGAACTCATCACGCAGCCCGCACGCCTCCGCCGCTGGCAGACCGTTGCCGCCCGCGTCGACCTCAAGGTTGGCGGCGAGTACCGCTGGACCATCACCCCGGGTCACCACGCGGCGGGAACGTTCACGGAAATCGAGCCCGGCAAGCGCGTCGTCTTCACTTGGGGCTGGGAGCAGCCCGAAGCGCCGGCGGACAACGTCTCCACGGTAGCCATCACCCTTGAGCCGGCCGACGGCGGCACCTCCGTGCGCTTGGTGCACGAAGGCCTTCCGACTCCGGAAGCCCTGGCAGGCCACTCCGAGGGCTGGAACCACTACCTCGACCGTCTCCTCGCCGAGGCTTCCACGGGCGACGCCGGTGCCGACGAATGGGCAGCTGCCCCTGCCGACCTCAACGAGCTCACCTCCGCGGACGCCACGCTCGCCATCGTGCAACGCGTACTGGCGCAGGTGACCGAGGCCGACGCGCAGACCCAGACTCCGTGCGCCGATTTCAACGTGTCCCAGTTGCTTGACCACCTTGCCGGCTCAATTGCCAACATCGCCAAGGCCCTGGGCGCCGAAGTAGCCGACGACGCCGGGAAGTCGCCCGAGGTGCGCATCGCCGACCTCGCCCAGCCGACGCTGGAAGCCTTCTATCGCCGCGGCCTCGAAGGCACCATTGACATGGGCTTCGCCGAACTGCCGGCCACGATGGTCGCCTCCATCCTCAACCTCGAGTTCCTGGTCCACGCCTGGGACTTCTCCAAGGCCCTGGGCTTCGAGGTGTCGGTGGCGGATGAGCTCACCGACTACGTCGAGGTCCTCGCGCAGAACACCATCAGCGAGCAGGTCCGCGCAAGCGGCAGCTTCGCCGCGGCCCGGGAAGTCGCCGAGACGGCATCCAGCCTGGAGCGCCTGGTCGCTTTCACCGGCCGGACTGTTCACGCATAAGCTCGAGGCATCATCAACGAAGGGATAGCAATGCCGCAGGTTGATAGCTACAAGCAGGGAACCCCGTGTTGGGTGGACCTGTCGTCGTCGGACATTGAGGCCTCCAAGGCCTTTTACAGTGATCTGTTCGGCTGGGAATTGGACGCGATGGATGCCGGCAACGGCATGACCTACTACATGGCCAAGCTGCAGGACCGCTACGTGGCGGGCATGATGCAGCAGATGCCGGACATGGCCGCGGCCGGCGCACCGTCCTTCTGGGCCAACTACCTCGCCGTCGATTCGGTAGATGACGCCGCTGTGCGCGTCACGGCGGCAGGCGGCAACGTTCTCTTCCCGCCGGACAGCGTCCCCAACGGAAGCGGGCGGATGTTCTTCGCAGCCGATCCCACGGGTGCACAGATTGGCTTCTGGGAGGCCGGAACCCACCACGGCGCCGGGCTGGTCAATGAACCGGGCACGGTGGTCTGGAACGAACTGCAGACGAACGACGTCCCCAAGGCCGTCGCCTTCTACGAATCCGTGACGGGATGCTCCAGCGAGACGGCCGCGGCCGGAGACCTGCAGGAATACACCCAGCTCGTAGTGGACGGGAAGTCCGTGGGCGGCGCCATGAAGCAGCCCGTCGAGGGAATGCCGCCGTTCTGGATGACCTACTTCAATGTTGCGGACGTGAACGAGTCCGTGGCGAAGGCCGTCGAGCTCGGCGCCCAGGTCTTCGCGCCTGCCTTCGACGTCCCTGGCGTCGGCCGCATGGCAGTCCTCGGTGATCCAGCCGGAGCAGCCTTCAGCGTCATGGCCGCCGAAAGCAACTAGGCCTCAAACAAAAGTGCCCACCCAACTGCCTGATCGGCAATGGGGTGGGCACTTTTTGCGTGAAGAACGCTTAGGCGTAGGCGTTCACGAGGCGCACGGCGCCGCCGTCGACGCCCTTGGCGCCCTGGACGTAGTCCGGACCGCTCTTGATGACCGAGTCGGAGTCCGCGCCACCGTACCCATGACCCACGACGGCAAGCCGCGCTCGTTGAGGCGGGCCACGGCGGCGTCGGCGATTTCGGGAGACACGATGGCCACCATGCCGACACCGAGGTTGAGCGTGCGCTCGAGGTCGGCAAGGGGAACATTGCCGAGCTCGGACACCAGCTTGAAGATGGCCGGCAGTTCCCAGGTGGCGCGGTCAACCGTGGCCACGAGGCCCTGCGGCAGGACGCGGGCCAGGTTGGCTGCGAGGCCGCCGCCGGTGACGTGGCTGAAGCCGTGCACGGCGCCGGGCGCAGTACCCAGGCCGCTGACCGGGAACGCGCGGGCGAGGTCCAGGCAATCGGCGGCGTAGACGCGGGTGGGCTCCAGCAGTTCTTCGCCCAGCGTGCGGCCGAGTTCGGAGACCTGGCGGTCAAGGGCCCAGCCGGCGTGGTTGATAACGCGACGGACCAGGGAGTAGCCGTTGGAGTGCAGGCCCGAGGAGGCCATGCCGATCACGACGTCGCCGGCGCGGACGCGGTCCGGGCCAAGCAGGGCGTCGGCTTCGACAACACCGGTAGCTGCACCGGCGACGTCGTACTCGTGCTCACCCAGGAGGCCCGGGTGCTCAGCGGTTTCGCCACCCACAAGGGCAGTGCCCGCCACGGAACAAGCGGCGGCGATGCCGCGGACGATGTCCGCGATGCGCTCGGGGACAACCTTGCCGCACGCGATGTAGTCGGTCATGAAGAGCGGCTCCGCGCCGACTACGACGATGTCGTCCACCACCATGCCGACCAGGTCGAAGCCGATGGTGTCGTGGATGTCCATGGCCTGGGCGATGGCCACCTTGGTGCCGACGCCGTCCGTGGACGTGGCTAGCAGGGGCCGCTTGTACGTGAGCAGCTTGGAGACATCGTACAGGCCGGCGAAACCGCCGACGCCGCCGAGCACGGAGCTGTTGTGGGTCGCCTTGACGGCGTCCTTCATGAGTTCGACGGCGCGGTCACCCGCTTCGACGTCGACGCCGGCGGACGCGTAGGTGATGCCGGTTGTGTTCTCAGCGGCGGAGGATGCGGAGGTCATACAGACTCTTTCTTATCGGCGTCGGTCAGCAGGTTCTCAAACTCGGCGTCGGGTCCGGGATCGCAGCCCGTGGCGCCGGCTTGTTGGCCGGGTCGTCCGAGTCCGCGGTTACGGCTTCGGCGGAGATGCCCGACGTCGGCAGCCCGCCGAGGTCGGTGCGCTCCAGGAGGTTCTTGCCCAGTTTGTCCGAACCCGGAAGTGCGATGGGGTACTGGCCGGTGAAGCAGGCGGTACAGAGGCGTTCGCGCGGTTGCTGGGTGGCGCCGATCATGCCGTCTTCGGAAATGTAGGCCAGCGAATCCGCTCCGATGGCCTGGGAGATTTCCTCGATGGTGGCGCCGTTGGCGATCAGTTCAGCGCGGGACGCGAAGTCGATGCCGTAGAAGCAGGGCCACTGGACGGGCGGGGAGGAGATCTTGACGTGGACGGCTGCGGCTCCGGCCTCGCGGAGCATCCTGACGATGGCGCGCTGGGTGTTGCCGCGGACGATCGAGTCATCCACTACCACCACGCGCTTGCCGCGGATCACGGATTCGAGGGCGTTGAGCTTGAGCCGGATGCCGAGCTGGCGCAGGGTCTGCGAGGGCTGGATGAACGTGCGGCCCACGTAGGAGTTCTTGACGAAGCCGTGCGCGAACGGGATGCCGGATTCTTCGGCGTAACCGACCGCTGCCGGGGTTCCGGATTCGGGGACCGGGATGACGATGTCCGCTACCTGGGTGTTTTCGCGGGCCAGCTGGCGGCCCATCTCCACGCGGGACTCGTACACGGAGCGCCCGGCAATCGACGCGTCGGGGCGCGCAAGGTAGACGTACTCGAAAACGCAACCGGCCGGCGTCGCTTCTGCGAAACGCTGGGAACGGACGCCGTTTTCGTCAATGGCGATGAACTCGCCAGGCTCGATCTCGCGGATGAAGCTGGCCCGACGGTTGCCAAGGCGGACTGTTCCGACGCGACGACCCAGCCGCGCTCGAGGCGGCCAAGGCACAAGGGGCGGATGCCGAAGGTATCGCGGGCCGCGTAGAGGGTGCCTTCGTCCATGAACACGAAGCAGAAGCCGCCCGGATCTTGGGAAGCAGCTCAAGCGCGGTCTGTTCGAGGGTCTTGCCCTCTTCGCCTTCGAGGAGGGCAGTGACCAGGGCGGTGTCCGAGGTGTTGCCCTGCTTCATTTCGCCGGTCAACTGACCGCCGTTGAGTTCGAGGATCATTTCCCGGAGCTCAGCCGTGTTGGTCAGGTTGCCGTTGTGCGCGAGGGCAACGGTGCCGGTGGCGGTTGCGCCCAGGGTGGGCTGTGCGTTGGCCCAGTGGCTTGCTCCGGTGGTGGAGTAGCGGCAGTGGCCGACGGCAAGGTGCCCGGTGAGGGTGTTCAGGGTTGTCTCGTCGAAGACCTGGGACACGAGGCCCATGTCCTTGTAGACATTGATGCGCTTGCCGTCACTGGTAGCAATACCAGCCGATTCTTGTCCGCGGTGCTGCAACGCATACAGCCCGTAATAGGTGAGTTTTGCTACTTCTTCGCCCGGCGCCCAGACCCCGAAGACGCCACAAGCGTCCTGAGGTCCTTTTTCGTCGGGGAGAAGATCATGAGAAAGTTTTCCGTCGCCACGTGCCACTGGTCAATTGTCGCATGATGTTGGCGTGGTACTTTCCCTCACGCGACATTGTGACCGGGATCCTATGCCCCGGCGTCGTCCTCTGTGGGGCTGGGCACGGACTCGACGACGGCACGCTGGGAACGCCGCACGCTGACTTTGTCGAGGACGAGGGCCGCGACGGCGCCCAGCAGCACGCCGCCCGCGGCGAAGGACACAAGGAAAAAACCGAAGACCGCCCCCGTGTCGAAACTTTGGTCGCCGGGATCCCGTAGGCAACGAACGCGGCAACAATGATGCCGAGCACCCCGCCCAGTCCCATGAAGGGAACGAACTTCGGCGCACGGCGGACCGTGATCCCGCGGCGTTCCGGAGTGCCGTTGTCTGCCGCGGCGTTGCGTGCCGGGCTGTTGTGTGACGTGCTGTTTTGCGATGTGCCGTCGGCGTTCGCGCCCTCAGAAACCATGCCTTCCAGCTTACCGTTCCGAAGAGGTTGGTTTGTGGTCTGAAGTCAGACCATTGACAGATTGATGTGAAGTGGGTCACTATCGATGCGAGCGGTGTCGGCCCGTTCCCCCTTCCGTTTAGAAAGAGAATAATCATGAGTGATCGTTCTACGGCAGCGAAGGTGCAGGCTGTGCAAGACGCAGATGCTGCGGCCCTCGCCGAGCTTGGCTACAAGCAAGAGTTACATCGCGGCATGTCCGGCTTCTCCAACTTCGCAGTCTCGTTTTCCATCATTTCGATTTTGGCTGGCTGCATTACCTCCTTCAGCATTGCGCTCAAGTCCGGCGGTCCGGCTGCCATCAACCTGGGTTGGCCGCTGGTTGGCGTTCTGGTCCTGTGCGTGGCGCTCTCCATGGCCGAGGTTTGTTCGCGGTACCCGACCGCCGGTGGCTTGTATTTCTGGGCCGGCAGGCTCGCCAAACGCAACAAGCGGGCCTGGGCCTGGTATGTCGGGTGGTTCAATTTCCTCGGTGAAGTGGCCGTCACGGCCGCAATCGACTTCGGCTGCGCCACAACAATGATGGCTTTCGCGGCGCTGACTTTCGGCGTTGAGCCCACCCCGGGCGGTACGTTCGCGCTGTTCGTCGTCCTCATGGTTATCCACGCCCTGCTCAACAGTTTCGGCGTCAAGATTGTCAGTTTCCTGTCCAATGTCTCGGCCTGGTGGCACATCGTGGGTGTTGCGATCATTGTGGCGGCGCTGTGGCTCATGCCCACGAGCCACCAGTCCTTTGACTGGACGATGACCGCGTGGCACAACGAAACCGGCTTCACTTTCGGGCCGTACGTCTTCCTCATGGGCCTGCTCATGTCGCAGTACACCTACACCGGCTACGATGCTTCGGCCCACGTTGCCGAGGAGACCAAGAACGCAGCCATTGCGGCTCCCAAGGGGATTGTCATGAGCGTCGTCATCTCCATCATTGGTGGCTGGATACTGCTCTACTCACTCGTCGCGGCGATCCCGGACGGCTCAGAGGAAGGCCTGACCACTCTTGGCGCTACGGCAACAGGCTTGCCCCCGGCGCAGATTTTCCTGGATGCATTGGGCAACCCGGCGTAGCGAAATTCCTGCTGGCCATCGTGGTGGGCGCACAATTCTTCTGTGGCATGGCCTCAGTGACCGCCAACTCACGCATGACCTACGCTTTCTCCCGCGACAATGCACTGCCAGGCTCCCGCATCTGGGCCAAAGTCAACGCCCGGAGCGGCACCCCCACAAATTCCATCTGGCTCTGCGTTGGCTGCGCGATCGTGCTCGCCTCACCAGCCCTGTTCAACACCACCGCGTATTTTGCCGTGACGAGCGTGGCCGTCATTGGCCTCTACATCGCGTACATCACCCCCGTGTTGCTCCGCAGGCTCAACAAGAACTTCGTACCGGGCCCGTGGCACCTGGGGAAATGGAGTCCCGTCATCAACTGGGTAGCGATTGTGTGGGTCGCCATCATCGTGATCCTCTTCGTTCTTCCGCCCGTCGCAGACATCACCATCGACACGTTCAACTACGCGCCGATCGCCGTCGTCGTCGTGTTCCTCCTTGCCACCGTGCTTTGGTACACCACGGGGCGCCGGACATTCATGACGAGTGCCGAACAGGAGCACCTGACGATCGACGCCGATAAGCTGCTCAACTAGCAACACACGCGGGCCGCCGGCGATTCTCCGCCGGTGGCCTCCCACCAAGGAAGGCCACCATGTTGTTCGCCGAACCGATTGAATCCCCCCTCCTGGAGACGGTCTTGCTTCCCGTGCGCGGACACATGGCGTTCGAGTCATGCGTTGAGCACTTGGGATCGGCAATCCAGTTGGGGATCTTCAAAACCGGTGAGCGCCTCCCGCCCGAGCGCGACTTGGCCGAGCGCATGCAGGTCTCCCGGGCCACGCTGCGGGAAGCGATCAGCGCGTTGCGAGCCGCGGGCTTCGTCACGACCGTCCGGGGGCGGGGCGGCGGAACCATCGTGGAACCGGTCGGCAACGCCCGGCCGCCGGAGCGCCTCGACAACAAGGACAGGCAGGGGGAAATCAGCGACATCCTCATCTTCCGTTCCGTGATTGAACCCGGGCTTGCCAGCGGGCGGCCTCGATGCGGCTCAGCGAGGATCAGCGTCAGCTCCTGATTGATTCCTTGGCCGAGGTTGAAAACGCGGGTTCCCGGTGGAATACAGGCAAGCCGACGCCCGCCTCCACCTGGCTTTCTCCGCTGTTGCGGGTCGTCCGAACTCAATAAAGCCAGCACCACCATCCAGACAAAGATCCACGAGTTCCTCGCGGAAATCCCCTTTCTGCAGCGGAACATCGAACATTCAAACCAAGAGCATCGATTGATAGTGCAGGCCATCCTCGACGGCGAGCCTGCAGCGGCCCGAAGCGTCATGGAATTGCACTGCGAGTCCACTGCCGCACTACTCAAGGGACTACTGAAATGAGCAGCACTATGAACGACATTTCGAACACCGTGAAAACTACCGTTCACCCTCGCAATGACCGCATGCTCACCGTTGAGCAACTCAAGGCGCGGATTGGCGACGGCGCCATAGACACCGTGATTCTCGGCTTCACCGACATGCAGGGCAGGCTTCAGGGCAAGCTCCTTCACGCGCAATTCTTCCTTGATTCCGTCCTGGAGCACGGCACGGAAGGCTGCAACTACCTCCTCGCCGTTGACACCGAAATGAACACTGTCGACGGCTATGACATTTCCTCGTGGGAAAAGGGCTATGGAGACATGGTCTTCGACATGGATTTGGACACCATCCGTGTCCTTCCCTACCGCGAGGGGAGTGCGCTGATCCAGTGCGATCTGTCGATGACCGACGGCACTCCGGTCTCTGTTTCGCCCGCGCCATGCTCAAGCGCCAGACGGCCAAGGCGGCCGAGCGCGGTTGGAAGGCACTTGCCGGAACCGAGCTTGAGTTTGTGGTCTACAACGACTCCTACGAGCAGGCATGGGACCTGGACTACAAGCACCTCACTCCTGCCAATCAATACAACGTGGACTACTCGCTCCTGGGATCGGGTCGCGTGGAACCCCTGCTTCGCCGGATCCGGAACGAGATGTACGCAGCGGGCATGACCGTGGAATCCGCGAAAGGTGAATGCAACTTCGGCCAACACGAGATCGCGTTCAAGTACGACGAAGCGGTCACAACGGCGGACAACCATTCCGTCTACAAGACCGCGGCCAAGGACATCGCCCATGACATGGGCCAATCCATTACCTTCATGGCCAAGCCCAACGAGCGCGAGGGCAATTCCTGCCACATCCACCTGTCCCTTCGCGGACTCGACGACGAGCTGGTCTTCTGGGACAAGGCCACCGGAGCCCGCACCAAAACCTACGATCACTTCATCGCCGGAGTGCTTGCCACGATGCGGGAATTCACGCTCTTCTACGCTCCCAACATCAACTCCTACAAGCGGTTCGTCAAAGGCTCGTTCGCTCCGACGGCGGTGGCCTGGGCCTCGACAACCGCACCTGCTCGGTGCGCCTCGTGGGCCATGGTCAAAGCGCGCGCCTGGAGAACCGGCTGCCCGGTGGCGACGTGAACCCGTACTTGGCACTGTCGGCCATGCTTGCCGGCGGGCTCTACGGAATCGAAAACGAGCTCGAACTCGAGCCCGCAACCCTTGGCAACGCCTACACCTCGGGTGCTCCCACCGTGCCGACGACGATGCGGGAAGCGCGGGATCTGTTCGCCAACTCCGTGATCGCCAAGGAAGTCTTCGGCGAGGAAGTGGTGCGGCACTACGTGAACTACGCCGACGTCGAACTGGCAGCTTTTGAGTCCGTCATCACGGACTGGGAGCTCCGCCGCGGCTTCGAAAGGCTGTAGGCGATGACTCAGAATCAGACACAGGCTCCAGGTTCAAGCCGGCCTCCTCGCATCGCGTTGACCACTTATCTTCAAAACGCGAAATGGGGGATTTGGGACGCGCGGGCAGCGGTACTGCCGGCAACGTATTTGGAAGCCGTGGTGGCGGCAGGCGGCACCCCTCTCCTGCTGCCGCCCATCGGCACCGATACTTCCGTCCTTGACCTCGTGGATGGCCTCGTTGTGGTGGGAGGCGCCGACGTCGACCCCGGAAATTACGACGCCGAGCCCCACCCGAGCACACGCAGCCAGCCCGAGCGGGACGAGCACGATATCTCGTTGACGCTGGCGGCCTTGGAGAAGGGCATTCCGCTCTTCGCGATCTGCCGCGGCGCGCAAATCCTCAACGTGGCCCTGGGCGGAAACCTCATCCAGCACGTGCCGGACGTGCTGCCCGAGGCGAACTACCAACCTGCTCCCGGAGTCTACGGGGAGGTTGAGTTCGATACTCGGCCGGGCAGCATCAGCGCGCAACTACTAGGTGAAAAGGCATCGGCGCCGGTCTATCACCACCAGATTCTTGACCGGGTTGCCGAAGGCCTTTGCGTCACCGCGCGTGCGGCGGACGGGACGGTCGAGGCCGTCGAATCGACCCAAGGAAGTTGGGCGTTGGGCGTTCAGTTTCATCCTGAACAAAATCGTTCCGACGTGCGGCTCTTCGAAGGATTCATTGAGGCTGCCAGAAGGTACCGGGACGGGGAACTCTACGCTGAGCGCCTCAACCCATCGACGGAATTCACAGCGACAGAAAAGAGCTGGGCGTGAGTGCCACAATTTTTGACATCATCAATCCGGCCACAGAAGAGTTCCTTCAAACCGTTGAGCTGGCATCCCTCGCCGAAACGGACGCGCTGATTGCCCGCGCGGCCGCTGCCTTCGAGACCTGGCGGAACGTGTCGCCGTCGGACCGGGCACTGCTCCTGCGCCGGTTCGCGGCCGCCGTCGACGCCGATCTGGAGAACCTCGCGCAACTGGAAGTCCGCAACGCGGGGCATACGATCGGCAACGCCCGCTGGGAAGCGGGCAATGCGCGCGACGTCATCAGCTACTACTCGGCGGCTCCTGAGCGGCACTTCGGGCGGCAGATCCCCGTTGCCGGAGGCCTCGATGTGACGTTCCACGAGCCATTGGGCGTTGTCGGCATTATTGTGCCGTGGAACTTTCCGATGCCGATCGCGGCGTGGGGCTTCGCTCCGGCGCTCGCGGCGGGCAACACGGTGGTACTCAAACCCGCGGAACTTACGCCGCTGACCGCGATGAGACTCGGGGAGCTGGCGCGCGAGGCCGGCCTGCCCGATGGCGTGCTGACTATCATCCCCGGGAAGGGCTCCGTTGTGGGGGCGCGCTTCGTCACCCACCCTGCGGTGCGAAAGGTCGTCTTCACCGGGTCCACCGGGGTTGGCAAGCAGATCATGGCCGGTTGTGCCGACCAGGTGAAGCGCGTGACGCTCGAGTTGGGGGCAAGAGCGCGAACATCGTGTTCGCCGACGCCGACCTTGAGGCCGCTGCTGCCGCAGCACCAGGCGGCGCGTTCGACAACGCCGGCCAGGACTGCTGTGCCAGGTCCCGGATCCTGGTGGAAAAATCGGCCTACGACAGCTTCTTGGAGCTTCTCGAGCCCGCCGTTCGGGCTGTCAAAGTCGGCGACCCGGCGGATGAAAGTACCGTCATGGGCCCTTGATTTCCGCCCGGCAAAGGGAAACCGTTGCAGGCTTTGTGCCCTCGGGAGCGCCCATAGCCTTCCAAGGCGACGTGCCCGAGGGGCCGGGATTCTGGTTCCCGCCCACGGTCCTGGCTCCCGACTCCTTCGACGACCCGGCAGTGCGGGAGGAGATCTTCGGACCGGTCGTCGTCGTCGTTCCCTTCAACGACGAGGCGGACGCCGTCCGGATTGCCAATGACACCGAATACGGCCTCTCCGGATCGATCTGGACCCAAGACATTGGCCGGGCCTTGCGCGTGGCCCGCGGGGTGGAAGCCGGAAACCTCTCGGTGAACTCCCACTCTTCAGTCCGGTATTCGACGCCGTTCGGCGGCTTCAAGCAATCGGGCCTGGGCCGCGAACTGGGTCCCGATGCCCTCGATTCCTTCAGCGACGTAAAGAACGTCTTCATCGCGCACTGAACCCACCAACTTTGGAAGCCCCATCATTCAAGGAGAGATCACCATGACCGAATTCATTTCACACCGACTCAAGGACCGCACTGCCGTCATCACGGGCGGCGGCAGCGGGATCGGCCTGGCCACCGCAAAGCGTTTTGCCTCGGAGGGTGCCAACGTGGTCATCGCCGATATCGATCCGGCAGCCGGAGAAGCAGCCGCGGCCGCCGTCGATGGCATCTTCGTGAAGGTCAACGTCACAGACGAGCAGGAAGTCATTGACCTCTTCGCCGCTGCCAAGAGCCACTACGGCAGCGTCGATATCGCGTTCAACAACGCGGGCATTTCGCCGCCGGACGATGCATCCATCCTCGACACCGAATCGACGCCTGGCGCCGGGTCCAGGAGGTCAACCTGACGAGCGTCTACTACTGCTGCAAATACGCGCTGCCGTACATGTTGGAGCAGGGCAAGGGCTCGATCATCAACACCGCGTCCTTCGTGGCCGTGATGGGTGCGGCGACCTCGCAGATCTCCTACAGCGCCTCCAAGGGCGGCGTGCTGGCCATGACCCGTGAGCTCGGCGTCGAATTCGCGCGCAAGGGTGTGCGAATCAACGCGCTGTGCCCGGGACCGGTCAACACTCCGCTGCTGAAGGAACTCTTCGCCTCCGATCCGGAGCGGGCCGCGCGGCGCTTGGTCCACGTGCCCTTGGGCCGCTTCGCCGAGCCCGAGGAACTGGCCGCTGCGGTCGCCTTCCTGGCGAGCGACGACGCCTCGTTCATTACCGCTTCGACCTTCATGGTTGACGGCGGAATCTCCGGAGCCTACGTCACGCCGATCGACTAGCGGAAGCTTCCAGGTCGGTTCCCCACTCCAGTGGTGGGTGGGGAACCGATGGGTTAGCTGCCCCGGTACGTGGAGAACGCGAAGGGCTGAGCAGGAGCGGCACGTGGTAGTGCTCACCGGCGTCGGACACCGTGAAGCTCAAGTCCACCTCCGGGAAAAAGGTGTCAACGCCTTGTGCCTTGTAATACGGACCGGTCGCGAAGTTCAAGCGGTAACTGCCGCCGTCGACCCTCTCAGGGCCAAGGTCCTTGATCCGGCCGTCCGCGTCCGTGGTGCCGCTAGCTACGTGGCGCCAGTTGTCGCCGTCGCGCACGGAGAGAACGACGGCGACGCCGGCCGCCGGGCGCCCGGAACCGGTGTCGAGGATGTGGGTGGTGATCTGGGAAACACTCATTTGCTGGGCTCTCCTTCGCTGCTCCCGCTGTCTTCGCTGATCACGCCGGCAAGACGCAGCAGGGCGATTTCGCGCAATTGTCCGGCCACGATCAGGTCTTCTTCTTCCGCGGTATGGGTCAGGCGCTCGTGGAGGGAGGCCAGGATGTCGTTGGCTGTCCGTCCTGCTGCCCGGATGAGGAAGACGCGGCCGAACTTGGCCTCGTACTCTCGGTTGCCTTCGGCCAAAGCGGTGACGACTCCGTCATCGCCGGGGTCGACGCCCGTCTGTTCGGAGCGGGACATCGCGGCTTCGGTGGTCTGCGCCTTGGGTCGTTCGCCGATCCGCGGGTGATGGGCCATCGCGGCCGCCACTTCGTCCGACGTGAACGGCTCGGCGGTTTTCCGGGCGAAATCGAGCAAGGAGTCCAAGCCGCTGAACGGACGCGCATCTGCGATGTGCTCCACCCAACGCTGGATGTCGAGGCATGGGCGGAGGACGTCGATGGCGTCCGCACGGTCCACGCTGTTGAATACTTCAAGCTGCATGCTTGTTCATTCCTCGTGCGAGTGCTGGCATCCATGGTGTTGGCTATGCGGAACTCCGGCGATTCCTGCCGGATGGACCTGCGCGCCTCCGCACTCCAGGCCTTCCACATCATGGAACTGTTATTTCAGCATACGTAATAGTGAATCCAATGACAGCCGTGGTGTCAAGAGAATACCGCACCCCGGTCCTCCCTCCTTCCCGCTTTGGCCTCTCTGCGACGCTCGCTCACTTATGCCGCCGTCTCCCGAAACGCTCGCTCACCTTCGGTGGGTTCTACCGAAACGCTCGCTCACCTTCGTCGCCTGGTGGACAATGTCAGCAACAAGCCAAAGGAGTTCCGTCATGCCAGAGGTCCTGACTTCCCGGTATCTGTTCGGGCCGGGTCCCAGCAATTGCTATCCGGAAGTGACGGCCGCATTGGCGTATCCGGTGATCGGGCACCTGGATCCCGTGTTCATCGAGCGACTGGACCGGACATGCGCGGGGCTTCGGACGGTGTGGGGACCCGGAATGCCCGCACCCTGCCGTTGAGTGCCACTGGTTCCGGCGGCATGGAGGCTGCCTTTGTTAATACAGTGTCCGACGGCGACGTGGCAGTCATTGCCGTCAACGGGCTTTTCGGGGAGCGCATGTGTGAGGTCGCCCGGCGGTGCGGTGCCACGGTGGTCCGCGTCGACCATGAATGGGCCAACCGGTGGATGCGGAGCGGGTCCTCGCCGCGCACCCCCATCCCAAGGTGATTGCCGCTGTCCATGCCGAAACCTCCACGGGTGTCCTGTCCGACGTCGCGCCCCTTGGCGCCGGCAAGGGCGACGCCTTGCTGATCGTGGACGCGGTGACGTCCATCGGCGGACTGGAACTCCTGGCTGACGACTGGGGGATCGACGTCGGGTATGCCGGGACGCAGAAGTGTTTGGGAGCGCCCCCTGGCTTGTCCCCGTTCACAGTGTCCGAGCGCGCTTTCGAGCGGCGCATCAAGGAGCCGCGTTCGTGGTACCTGGATATCGGCCTTCTGGGTGGGTATGTTGGCGCGGCGAGTGGCAGCCGAACGTATCACCACACGGCGCCAGTGACCATGATCGCGGGGCTAGAGGCGGGACTTGACCGCATCTTGGCCGAGGGGCTCGCGGCTGTTCAAGCGCGGCACCGTGCCGCCGGGGCCGAGTTGCGCGACGGCCTCGAAGCGATGGGGCTCGAGCTGTTTGCCGCGGAGGGCTCGCGATTGCCAAGCCTCACCACGGTCAAAGTGCCCGACGGCGTGGACTCGGCCGCCGTCCGCGCCTACCTTCTGGAGAACTTCAGTATGGAAATCGGCTCCGGGCGGGTGCGTTTACGTCGACCGTTTGGCGGATAGGCATGATGGGCCGAATGCCAACAGGGCGTCGGTGAAGCTCGTGCTTGGCGCGCTGGAAGAAGCGATCGCGAAGGCCTGACCCTCGCTCACATATCGACGCTCAAGCCATGACGCCCGCTCACATATCGACGCTCATGCCGTGACGCCCGCTCACATATGAAGGCAATTCCGAAATGCCCGCTCACTCCTGGCCGAAAATAGAGAGTCCTCCTGCAGATCATGATCTGCAGGAGGACTCTCTATTTGGCCTCATAGGTGAGCGAGCGTCGACCCGGGAGTCGTCATAGGTGAGCGGGCGTCGGCCCGGGAGTCGTCATAGGTGAGCGGGCGTTACAGGCCGAGTTCGGCCTTCAGGGCTGCTACGTGGCCCTGGGCCTTGACCTGGTACTGGGTCAGCTTGACCTTGCCTTCGCCGTCGAGCACTACGGTGGAGCGGACCAGTCCGTCGACTACCTCGCCGTTCACGAGCTTCTCGCCCCAGGCGCCGTAGGCCAGCGCTACTGCGTGGTCTTCGTCGGAGAGGAGCGGGAAGGTCAGGGAGAAGTCGCCGGCGAAGTGTGCGATCTTTTCCGGGGCGTCCGGGGAGATGCCCAGGACTTCGTAGCCGGAGGACTGCAGGCTGGCAAGGCTGTCGCGGAAGTCGCAGGCCTCTGTGGTGCAGCCGGGGGTGGCGGCTTCCGGGTAGAAGTACACGATGACGTTGCGTCCGCGGTAATCGGACAGGGAAACTTTCTGGCCTTCGGAGTTAAGCAGCGCGAAATCGGGGGCCTGGGTTCCGGCGAGGAGTTTCTGGGTCATGTTGCGATCCTTGACTTGTCGGGCAACCGCCGTGGCCGGCGATCAATCTAATGGTGTAACGGGCTGCCTAGATGCAGTATTCCGCAGGTCCGCGGACGGTGGAGCCTGGTCCGGGCACGAACTGGTAGCCGCCTCCACGCACCGTGGCGATGACATGGCGGGCTGAGCCCAGCTTGCGCCGGACGCGTCCAACATACACGTCGATCGACCGAAATGCCGCGCCGGGACAGTCAAGTGACTCCAAAAAGCGTTGCAATTCTTCACGTGGGATGGGGCGGGACAGGTTTTCCACGAGGTAGCGGAGGAGGCTGTGTTCCATCGCGGTGAAGCTGACAGGCACACCGTCGAGGAGGACGGTATTCGCGGCCAGGTCTACTGCCACGGTGCTGCGTCGTCCGGCCAGGGAGACCGGCGACGGAGCGGTTGCGCGGTTTTCGGCGTCGGGCACTTCCGACGCCGAACCGCCGTCGGACGCGGCGCCGGACGCGCCGGAAGAATCACAGGACGTTGCGGCTCCGGCGGCGGGCCAAAGGAGGACTTCCGCCCCGGAGCAAGTTTGCGGGCCCGGGCCAGGACCGCTTCCGCGGCCCGGCCCAAACCTCGGGATCGATCTCGCGGCCTTCGCCGGGCTGTACCCACACGGCGAGTCCGCGCGGAAGCATCCCGGGCCGAACCAGTCCGGGCCGAAGCCCGGAAGGTCGGGGGCGGGCTGGTGCCGCGAGCGTTGAGCCGTGCGGGCAGTTGCCCGTACGGGGCATGGACGTTGACGGCCATGGCTTGGCCTTACACGCCGCCGCGGCGAATCAGCTTGCCGCTGGGCGTCCGGCCGTCGATCTCGCTGCCGCGCAGGTACGTTTTGCGTACGACGCCGGAGAGCGCCTTGCCGTCGTACGGCGTGATCGGGTTCTTGTGCTTGAGCTTCTTGACGTCGACGACGAACGCGTCGTCGGGCGCGAAGATGGAGAAATCAGCGTCGTACCCGAGCGCCAGCTGGCCTTTATTGTGCAGGCGGGCCAAGGCGGCAGGCTTCTCGGACATCCAGGAAACCACCTGCTCCAGGGTGATGCCGCGGTGCCGGGCTTCGGTCCAGATCAGAGAGAGCCCAGCTGCAACGAGGAGACCCGCCCCAGGCCACGGCGAAGTCGCCGTTTTCCAGGTCCTTCAGGTCAAGCGTCGAGGGCGAGTGGTCCGAGACGATGCAGTCGATGGTGCCGTCCTGTAGGCCCTGCCAGAGCAGCTCGCGGTTGGAGGCCTCGCGGATGGGCGGGCAGCACTTGTACGCGGTGGCGCCGTCGGGGATTTCCTCGGCCATGAGGGTGAGGTAGTGCGGGCAGGTTTCAACGGTGAGGTGCACGCCGTCGCGCTTTGCCGAAGCGATCATCGGGAGGGCGTCCGACGACGAGAGGTGCAGTATGTGCGCACGTGCACCGGTCCAGCGGGCACGTTCGATGACCTCGGCGATGGCCTTGTTCTCGGCGCCGCGCGGGCGGGAGGCAAGGAAAGTGGAGTAGTGCGCGCCGCCGGGGTGGGGTGCGTGGTCGATCGCGTGGGAGTCTTCGGCGTGGACGATCATGAGGGAGTCGAAGGACTTGAGCTCCGCCATGTCCTCTTCCATCTCGTCCGCGTCCAGGTGCGGGAACTCGTCCACACCGGAGTGGAGCAGGAAGCACTTGAAGCCGAAGACGCCCTCGTCATGCAGCGGGCGGAGGTCCTTCTTGTTGCCCGGGATGGCGCCGCCCCAGAATCCGACGTCCACGAACGCCTGGTCCTCGGCAACTTCGCGCTTGAGCTTCAGGCCTTCCACGTTGGTGGTGGGCGGAATGGAGTTCAGCGGCATGTCGATGATGGTGGTGACGCCGCCGGCTGCCGCAGCGCGCGTGGCGGAGGCGAAGCCTTCCCATTCGGTGCGGCCGGGCTCGTTGACGTGAACGTGGGTGTCAACGAGGCCGGGGATGAGGGTTTCGTCGTCGCCGAGCTCGATGATTTCGGTGCCCTGCAGGCCGTTGCCCAAAGGCTCGATAGCGACGATCACGCCCTTGCGGACGCCGACTTCGCGAGCGGTGATACCGGCGGTGGTGAGGATGCGCTGGCCGCGGATGACCAGGTCAAACGGGCCGTGTGCCGTGGTGGTTTCTTCAGACATGGAGTTGCTCCTTGGTCTCGGTTCGCGCTGCGTCTTGGGTGGATACCGCTTTTTCAGAGAGGCGCACGCCGATGTGCTTACCCAATTCTTCAAGCAGCGGCCCTGCTTCAGCTATACATTTCTCTACATTGGATTCGAGCTCGGTCAATGCGTGGACCGACTCGAAACCGGACTCCGAAAGTTGTTCCGGGCTCAGCGTACTGCGGCCGCAGACGGCAATCACAGGGATCCCCGATCGCGCCGCCGCCCGCGCCACGCCATCGGCGTTTTGCCGAGCAGGCTTTGTTCGTCGAGGCTGCCTTCGCCGGTGATCACCAGGTCCGCGCCGGCCAACCGCTGCTCGAGTTCAGTGAATTCGAGCACGACGTCGATGCCCGGCCTGCGTGCCGCGCCCAGCGCCGCGATGGCGATGTAGCCGACGCCGCCTGCCGCACCAGCGCCCGGAGCCTGTGCGGCGTCCTGGGCTTCGGAGCCGATCTCGTTGGCGAGGACCTGGACGAAGTGGGCCAGAGCCGCGTCGAGCGAGGCGACATCGTCCGGCGTCGCGCCCTTCTGCGGTCCGAAGATCGCGGCGGCGCCGGTGCGGCCCAAAAGGGGATTGTCGACGTCGGACGCCAGGACGAACTCGGTGACCTCCAAGCGGACGTCGAGGTTCGAGAAGTCGATCCGGTCCAGGCGGGCCAGGGCCGCGCCGCCGCCGGGGAGTTCGTTCCCTTCGGCGTCGAGTAGGACGGCGCCGAGGGCCTGCAGGACGCCGGCGCCGCCGTCGGTGTTGGCACTCCGCCGACGCCGAGGATGATGTGCCGGCAGCCGAGGTCCAGGGCGGCGCGGATGAGTTCGCCCGTGCCCAGGCTTGTGGAGCTCTTGGCCGTTTCGGTATTCGGGGCGCTGCCGTCGCCGAAGCCCGGCAGCACCGCAAGCCCGGAGGCCGCAGCCATTTCAATGACGGCTTCCTCGCCGCGGACCGCGAACTCGGCCGTGATCGGCTGGCCCGTGGGTCCGGTGACCGTCGTGCTGCGGCGGGTGAAGCCGGAGCCGACGGCGGCGTCGAGAGTCCCCTCGCCGCCGTCGGCCACTGGAATGAGAGTGGTTTCAAAGCCCTCGGCTGGCAAACTCGCCGCTGCGCGGCCAGCGGCAAAACCTGCCCGCAATCCGGCGCTCAAGCGGCTGGCGACCTCGGGAGCTGACAGCGATCCCTTGAACTTGTCCGGGGCTATGACCACACGCATTCCGTACCTCCTTCAGTACTTACTAGTCCAGCATCGAGATGATCGAAGTGGGGCGTCCGCCCCGCGCTCGGCCAGATCTTCGAACTCGTTCACACCGTTGATTTCAACGCCCATGGAGATGTTGGTGACCTTTTCCAGGATCACTTCAACCACCACGGGAACCTTGAACTCGCCCATGAGCGCCTTGGCCTTGTCGAAGGCGGCAGGCAGGTCGGACGGGTTTTCCACGCGGATGGCCTTGCAGCCCAGGCCTTCGGCGACCTTGACGTGGTCCACGCCATAGCCGTTTGTTTCCGGGGAGTTGATGTTCTCGAACGCCAGGGACACGTTCTGTTCCATGTTGAAGCCGCGCTGCGATTGGCGGATCAGGCCCAGGTACGAGTTGTTCACCACAACGTGGATGTACGGCAGGTTGAACTGTGCGCCCACGGCCAGCTCTTCGATCATGAACTGGAAGTCGTAGTCACCGGACAGGGCAACAACGGTCTCGTCCGGCTTGCCGCGAACGACGCCGAGGGCGGCCGGGGCGGTCCAGCCCAGGGGGCCTGCCTGGCCGGCGTTGATCCACTTGCGCGGGCCGAACACGTGCAGCAGCTGCGCACCGGCGATCTGCGAAAGGCCGATGGTGGACACATACGTGGTGTCCTTGCCGAAGGCCTTGTTCATCTCTTCGTACACGCGCTGCGGCTTGATCGGCACGTTCTCGAAGTGGGTCTTGCGCTGCAGCGATCCCTTGCGGGCGGTGCACTGTGCGACCCAAGCGGAGTAGTCCGGCAGGGACTTGGCTGCCTGGCGCTCGCGTGCCAGCTCGATCAGCCCGTCCAGCGCCGCACCGGCGTCGGACGCGATACCGAAGTCGGGCGAGAACACGCGGCCGATCTGCGTGGGCTCGATGTCGATGTGCACGAACTTGCGGCCCGCGGTGTACATGTCCAGGCCGCCGGTGTGGCGGTTGGCCCAGCGGTTGCCGATGCCGATCACGAAGTCCGAGGCCAGCATGGTCTCGTTGCCGTAGCGGTGCGAGGTCTGCAGGCCCACCATGCCGGCCATCAGCACGTGGTCGTCCGGGATGGTGCCCCAGCCCATCAGGGTGGGGATGACCGGAACGTTCAGCAGTTCGGCCAGTTCAACCAGCTGCGCGGAGGCACCGGCGTTAATGATGCCGCCACCGGCGACGATCAGCGGGCGCTCAGCCGCGGTGAGCATGTCCAGCGCCTTTTCCAGCTGCTTCCGGCTGGCCTTCGGCTTTTCGACGACGATGGGCTCGTAGGCGTCGATGTCGAACTCGATCTCGGCCATCTGCACGTCGAACGGCAGGTCCAGCAGGACCGGCCCCGGACGGCCTGAGCGCATCAACTGGAAAGCCTTCTGGAAGGCGCCCGGAACCTGGCCCGGTTCCAGGATGGTCATGGCCATCTTGGTGACAGGCTTGGCGATGGACTCGATGTCCACGGCCTGGAAGTCTTCCTTGTGCAGCTTGGCAACGGGGCCTGGCCGGTGATGCAGAGCATGGGGATGGAATCTGCCCAGGCTGCGTACAGGCCGGTGATCATGTCCGTTCCTGCAGGGCCCGAGGTGCCGATGCAGATACCGATGTTTCCGTCCGCCGCACGGGAGTAGCCGTCAGCCATGTGGCTGGCGCCTTCAACGTGGCGGGCCAGGGTGTGGCGGATGCCGCCGTGTGCCCGCATCGCGGAATAGAAGGGGTTGATTGCCGCGCCTGGCAGGCCGAACGCCTCGATGGCGCCTTCCTTTGCCAAGATGGCGACGGCTGCGTCTACAGTGCGCATCTTCGTCATGGTGTGCTCCTTGAAAAGTCTGTTTTTGCCCGCTTCGGCGGATTTTTGGGTGTGTCTGGGGGAGCCGGCGTCGGAAATGCCCGACGCCGGCTGCTGGTTTTCGCTTGTTTCCGCCCTTTGGGGCGGGCGGCTTACTTGCGGCCGCTGAGCTGGATGACCTGCTTGAAGAGGCCGGAGTGGTCGAGTCCGCCGTCGCCCTGGTTGACAGTGGCGGCGACGAGCTGTGCGACGACGGCGCCGAGCGGGATTGCGACGTTGGCTTCGCGGGCTGCGGAGGTGACGATGCCGAGGTCCTTGTGGTGGAGGGCAAGGCGGAAGCCGGGTCGAAGTTGCGGTCGAGCATCTTCTGGCCCTTCTGGTCGAGGACCTTGGAGCCGGCCAAGCCGCCGCCGAGGACTTTGAGGGCTGCGTCCGTGTCCACGCCGTAGGCCTCAAGGAAGGCGATAGCCTCGCCGAGGACCTCGATGTTGACGGCCACGATCAGCTGATTGGCTGCCTTGACGGTCTGGCCGGAGCCGGAGGGGCCGACGTGGACGATGGTCTTGCCGACGGCGTTGAGGACATCCTGTGCTGCTTCGAAGTCGTCTGCGTCGCCGCCGACCATGATGGAGAGGACGGCGTCGATGGCACCCTGTTCGCCACCTGAAACCGGGCGTCGAGCGGGCGGATGCCAGCGGCGACGGCGTCTGCCGAGAGGCGGGCCGCGACGTCCGGGCGGATGCTGCTTGCGTCGATCCAGAGGGTGCCCTTCTTCGCGTTGGCGAAGACGCCGTCCGGGCCGCTGACGACACCTTCGACGTCGGGGGAGTCCGGCACCATGGTGATGACGACGTCGGCGTCCTTGACGGCGTCGGCGATGCTCGTGGCACCCTTGCCGCCTTCGGAGACGAGCTTGTCGATCTTGTCCTGGCTACGGTTGAAACCGGTGACGGAGTGGCCGGCCTTGACCAGGTTGATGGCCATGGGGAGGCCCATGATTCCGAGTCCGATAACTGCAACGTTGCTCATGATTTTCCTTACTGAAGTCTTTTTTAGCTCAAGTGTGCTGGACCCAACTAGCTCGCAGTTGATGTCGTTTTGAGGGCTCTAAACGACATCAACTGCTACTCAGTTGGGTCGTGGGGTTCGCTAGTGGGAGGTGGCGCGCTGGCGGATGGCCCAGCTGAAGGCCGTTTCCTGCGGTTCCTTGTATTCGAGGCCGATGTAGCCTTCGTAGCCGAGTTCGCGGCTGCGGGCGATCCATTCGCCGAGGGGAAGCTCGCCGGTTCCGGGAGCCCCGCGGCCGGGGTTGTCGGCGATCTGGATGTGGCCGAAGTCCTTGGCATGGTTTTCGATGACGGCTGCGACGTCGTCCCCGTTGACTGCCAGGTGGTAGAAGTCGGCGAGGAGCTTGACGTTCGTGGCGCCGGATTCTTCCTTGACGCGGGCGATCACCTTGAGGGCGTCGGCGGCCTTGAGAAGCGGGTACTTGGGGGCGCCGCTGACCGGTTCAAGGAGGACGGTGCCGCCGATGCGTGCGACGCCTTCCGCGGCACTGGCCAGGTTCTCGGCGCCGATGGCGTCCTGCTTCTCGGCCGATTCGCCGTCCACGCGGTTGCCGTAGAGCGCGTTGAATGCCTTGCAGCCCAGACGCTCGCCGATGCCTGCGACGACGTCGATGTTGTCCAGGAATTCGGAGGAGCGGGCGGGCCAGGAAACCAGGCCGCGGTCACCGCCGGGCATGTTGCCGGCGTTGAAGTTCAGGCCGGTGAGCTGAACGCCAGCGTCCTTGATGGCGTTCTCGAACTCGGTGACCTGGGCGTCTGACGGGACGGAAGTCTCAAAGGGCCACCAGAATTCGACGGCGTCAAAGCCGGCAGCCTTCGCGGCTGCGGGGCGCTCGAGCAGGGGCAGCTCCGTCAGGAGGATGGAGCAGTTCACTGTGTACGTCATCGTAGGTGTCCTTCCGGGGGAGGGCTTGGGATCCATCTTCCGCTTGGCTTGTTCTCTTGGGCTAGTTCGCCTTTGTCGATTTCCGCTTTGTGGAATTTAGATTCTGCTTTATGAAAAGTTTAGGGAAGGAGGGGGTGGGAGTCAAGGGGTGTTCTGCGTGGAGGTGGTTTGGGATACCAGGTGGCGGGGTTGGGTGGGCTGGGAGGGGGGCTGGCTGGCTGCGGCTCCTGGATTCACGGCGCTGGAATGCAAGGGGGAGTCGACACATACGAGGTTCGGAGGACGTGAGGTTGAATTTACGTTGGCCTGAGCATAAGGAAGCTTCGTGTGCCCGTCTACGTGTTGCCACGTTTCCGTCTACGTGTTGCCATGTTTGACCACTGAGATTCGTCAACGGCACCACTTAATTCGTCGATTCCAGCACTGAGTCGCGATTTTCGCCCTTAGTCTTCCTGCACGGGTTCCGAACTCGGATCCGAACCATAGAAGACATTGGGGGATTCATGGAAAATCGCGTAACGGTTGCTCGGAAAGTCCTAGCAGCAACCTCAGCCCTCGCTATTGCGGTCATCGGAATAACGGTCGCGTCTCCGGTCGCTAGCGCATCGACCACCCAGGACCAGAGCGCGCTAGATCAGGTTCTAGCATCTTCTGGATCTCCGGTTGGCTTGAGCGCCTGCGCGGTGTCTGCTGTGCAGATAGCGATCCAAGCGACAATTGCCCACGCCAGAGGAGAATGCATTCGCCTGGCACCCGCCCCGATTGGTGCGATGGCCTTCCGTTATACCGGCGGATATTGCCGCTGAGGGCGGCCATTAGAGAGGAGGGGCATGCTCTACTACCTAGATGAGCTCAGGACGGCGATGAATGCGACTCCGGGCCGCCGTCGTTACAACTTGATCAGCGGCGTCGTCTTCATCGTGATCGCGGGCGCCCTTTTCGTCGCTGGAGCACCGTTTCCCGCCTTTGTTGCCTACTTTTGCGCGTCTTTCGTCCTCGACATCGCTCTTGTTGTCAGGTGGGCCCGCAAAGACGCTTTGGCAGCCTACCGGCAAGGAGAGCGCGAACTCTAGACGCAGCATGTTGATGACAGCCGCCGCGTCCTCTGAATCCTAGAAAGGGTCCGACATTGATTTATTCATCAACTATCCGCAGGATCGCCACCGTTATTGTACTCGCGTGTATCGCCGGCAGCATCGTTGTTGGACTCCTGCACGAACCGAGGACTCCACTTCTTGCATGGACGTCCTTGACCGTTGGAGCGATCTCCCTGGTGGTTGTGCTCGCAACAAAACGAAAGCCCAAGCGCGATACGGTTCTGTTCATCATCAGTGGGATGAGCGGAGGCATGTTCATAGGAGCCGCGAAAGTGGACTTCCCGGGCACGCTTCCGGTATGGCTCTGGACGATAGGCGCCATGTGTATCGGAACGGCAGCCCTCATCGTCGACGCGGAGTCTGCCCAAAGCAAATCCGTCAATCGACTCTAGGCGCCGGTAATGGGAAGTCTGAGAGCGGCTTACAAATTCTCGGGAGTGCGCATACTTGCGGTCACAGGATGGCCGATTTCCATTCGCACACTCGTGGTCCTCGGCGTAGGCAGTGGGGTTGCTTTGGTCTCTGCTGTCCTGGCCGGATCGCTATTTGTGATGCGGCTGCTGCATGAGGCGTTGTCCTTCGACGGCGCACACGCCCATGCGGGCAGCGCTGCAACGATGGCAATCATCCTGTTGGCATTCGCCGTCTGCCTCTATATCTGCGTCGGTGCGCTCGCACGGGAAGCCCTCAGCAGCCGGAGATTTGCAGTCCGGTTCAACCCAAACAGGGAGCTCTTCCGGGCGACCGATGTTTCAATGCACCATGTGTTTCTGGCCGAGGCAGTTCCTCGGGCTGGCATCTTGTTTGGTTTGTCGGGAGCCGTCTGCACCGCGGCATGGGTTGTTGTGCAAGAGGAAAGTGGAAGTGGCGGCACATTGGCACTGGCCCTCTTAGCTGTCCCGTTCGGCTTGACTGCGACCTGGCTTGCCTGGAGTTCCAAGCTGGCCGCAAGTGATCCTCGCATTCCGAGTCTGGCCGTGGGATGGACCGTCTTCGCCGGGGGTTGCCTCCTGGCCGGGTTGCTAGGGCCATCCTCGCCCGAGTGCTGCTGGCATTGACCTCGGCACCGCCCGGGTTTGACCTGGGACCCAACGCAACCGGCGCGGCAGGCGGCTGGATCGCGACGGCGGTGGCGATCGCCGTCGTCGTTTTTCCCTTCTCACAATCCGGAACGTTCGAGCGATCAGGAGGCAATCGTTTCACGTAAACGCCCGGGTCCCGCGGCGCGTCAGGGAGTTCGTATGGAAGACGACGACGCCGGTCGCCATGCTCTGGCGGGTCCTCACAGTTAATCTCGTCAGGGACAGGTCGTTTGCCCTGTTCCGTGGAATCGGAATCTGCCTGCTTCTGGCTGCTGCTACTGCGATCGGCTTTCGCGGGGGCAGGATCGGGCCGGACTTCCTTCCTGGAGTCCCCGGAATTCAGAACGCTGGCGCCTGCATCGTTTTCATGGTGGGAGTCGTCGGGAATGAACTCATGTGCAAGGCGAACAACCCGATCGGACTTCTTCCGCAGCTGAGATACAGCTGGGAATCCGGGTTCGGCCTCAATTCTCTTGCATGGGGCGTGGCCCTGACGCAGTCTGTGCTCCTGGCGCTGCTTGCGGCACCAGCGATGGGAGTCATTGTCTGGGCTGCAACCGGCGTCCTTCCCGTGGAGACTCTCCTGATTCCGTGGTCGATTGCGAGCAGCAACATTATTGGAAACGCCTACAGCAAGGTCAAAGTCCGGCAGGCCGACGGCTCGATGGAAATGTCCCTCGCGGGAGCGTTCATTGGCTTACTGCTTGCTGTTCCGGTGCTCGGCCTTCTCCTCCTGGGCAACGTCCCCGCAACCATTGCCGCCATCATGTACACGGCTCTTCTCACTGGAGGTGCAAAGATTTGCCTGCAACGCAGAATTCTCTCCCAGAAATAGTCTTCGACCGCGTGTTTGCCGGATACTCCGCCGAACGTCCCGTCTACGAAAACGTGTCCTTCGCGTTCACCGGACCCGCCTTGATCCACTTGCAGGGGAAGAACGGATCCGGAAAATCGACCTTCGTCGAACTGGCCAGTGGTTATCTGTCTCCGTGGGCCGGAACGATCCTTGTCAACGGAGCCAGCGCCGATGACCCTGGAAGTAGAAGCAGTCGGAGGGTATGCCGGTCCGAAGCGGCGCTCTTCGCTCAGATGACCGCCCGTGATCACCTGGTGTTTGCCTGCATTGCCCGAGATCTCGATCCTGGTCCCGAAATACTCCGGGCGACCGCGCTGGGGATGGAACCGTGGCTAGGCGAGAACGCGGGGAACCTGTCGACAGGAAATGTGCGCAAACTCTGGTACGTCATGAACACCGTCGGCCAGTTCGATTGCGTAGTCCTCGATGAACCGTTCAACGGGACTGACACCGAGGGCGTGGCCTACATGCTTGAGGAGATCAGAGGCTGGGCGGAGTCCAAGCTCGTGGTTATCGTGACGCACTCACTTCAGGACTTGTTACCGGAAGCGGTTACGGTCCGGCTGGAGGACCTCAAGTCCCAGGCCGCCAACGGGCCGGGCGATGAATGCGTGGGGGTGAAATGAGAATCGTGATTAATAGTGCCGGTGCGAGCTGCGGTGCTAAAGAGGTCCTTCTAACATCGAATGGAGCGGAGAAATGAGAAGTTTGAGAATTGCTCTTGTCGGGGCGTTGACGATGGCTCTGTTTTTGACCGGAATGAGCCCTGGTTTAGCAGTTTCGAAGGAGTCATCCAGAGGCCTCGAGCTCGCCTCTGAAACTGTTGTCGAAACTAAACTCGGCGCGATTGACCCGACTATGACCCTGGCAGACCAGGCGCGAGTGCTTTTTCCGGCTGAACCGATGGCGCAGTTTGCTTTCATGACTCAAGCCATCGCAGTCGACCTGCGGGCAACTGGCGCCCAAACAGACGTCCATCCGCGTGCGCTTCCCATTGTGCTTGCTCCCTTTGCAGCCGTTCTGGCGCGCTGCGTTTGGGGCGCATTGGGAGGCGCCGTGGTTAACGAAGTCATCACCCTGGTACATCAAGGCAAGCAAGCGGACGCTCAAAGCCGCGTATATGCCCTGGTTGGCGGATGCATCAGTTCTGTTTTTCCTCCGTTTCTCAAACCTCTAGCGCAACGGGTGCAAAATGAGCTTGCCGGTGCAGTTTTATGGGTCATCGTCCAACTGGGTCCGAAGAGGTAATCGTTGGAAAACTTGAGAGACGCCGACAAGAAAGTGTGGATCTCACGCTTCGGAAGGGCCGGGCTCTTGACGATCGTTGTGATGATCGCAAACAACAGTTGGTGGACTGGCAGAAACCCAATTCGGGAGATACTGACGGTCATCCTGGCGTTTGCCGTTTCGCTTGCCGTCGTAGCCGTAATTGACTTCGCGAGACGCTGGCTTGGGTCTCGTCGGAAAAGGTGAATTGGGTGTCCATTGATCTGGGGCCGGATGCGGCGGGCACTGGCTACGAAACTCAAAACCTCCTTTCACACTGATCGTGATTGTGCTTGGCCTGGCTGCCTGCGGCGCCGATCCTGCCGCGCCGACCAACGACGTCTCCGCCGTCAAAGAAGACCTGACGAAGCTCCAAGGAACCAACGGCCTCATACGGATGCCCGAGTCATCATCTCTCGCCAACGGCTCGGTCCACGGGACGTATCTTGCCGCGAGACTCCTCGACACGAGTTTTCCCGCGGTCGCAAGTGAGCGAACCCGAGGTGAACTGGAACGGGTGCTGAAGTCGGCCGAAGCGGACTTAATCACCCAACTCAAGGCACTTGTGGCACTGAAACGCTCTGGGTCTTCATCCTGGGCGAGCTACGGTTCGATCATCGAGCAGGGTACGGCAGCGCTTCCGGCCACCGTGACATTCGCAAATCTCAGCGGGTACATCGACCTGGTGGATGTTCTGGTGCAGCTTGAGCCTAATGCCCGGTTGGCGCGACTGGAGACGTTCGACGCAGAGCCCGGGGTTGAACATCTACTTTCCGGAGCGCTAATGGCGTTCTCCAACTCCATGTACTTCTCAAACAGCGAAGAAGTGAGATCAATGTTTCCGGCCGTCCAGTCCGCTCTCCCGCAGCTCATCGGTTCATCCAGAGGAAAGGGCCTGAACTACTTTCGGGCGTTGACCGCCATGACGAACGCAAGTCGGTCCGGACTTGGATCAAACGACTTCGACAAGGCGGCCGAGGAACTGCGGACTCTGAAAGGCTGTAAAGAATTCCCGTCTCTGTATCGGATGGAACCAGACAAAGCGTCACCATGCAGCCTCTCGATTTCAGCTGCCATGATCGCGGTCCCGGGTGCCTACGATTTCGGGGAGAACAAGTGACTTCGGTACTTCGTCTTGAGAACATCACCAAGTCTTTTTCAGATGAACGCGGGACCCGACAGTTGGTCCTTTCTGGAGTCAGCCTGAACGTCCAGGCAGGTGAAATCGTCTGGCTGCGAGGTGAATCGGGTTCGGGGAAGTCAACCATCCTGAATATCTCCGGACTTCTATCGACCCCCGATGCCGGCAAAGTTTGGATCAACGGTAACGACAGAACCGATGCATCGTCCCGGACGGCTAGTCTTGTCCGCTCAAGCGAAATTGGAATGGTGTTTCAGAGCAGCAACCTACTTCCCGAACTCACGGCATTGGAAAATGTTCTCCTTGCTAGCAGCCAGCCCATGACACGTGCAACGATTACGGAGCAGTTGGAACGCTTCGGCCTTGCGGCGGTCGCTGACCGGCAAGCGAAGAGGCTTTCCGGTGGGCAGCAACAAAGAGTCGCGTTTTGCCGCGCACTGATCAACGAACCGTCACTGCTTCTAGCGGACGAACCAAGTTCGGGTCTTGACGCGCCAAATACCGAAGCCATCCTGGAGGCCATGCGAACGGGTGCCGACGGCGGGTGTGGTGTCCTCGTCGCTTCGCATGACGAAGTCTTCCGGCATGTGGCCCACCGTCAGCTTCCGATGAAGGAGTTGCTCCTTGAACAGAAATAGGGTCTTTGCTGCAAGGTCTGTGCGGCTTTCCCTGTCGAAATTGAGGCCACTCGCGGTCCTGATGAGTCTTGGCATCGCGGTATTCATATTCGCTGACAGCATCGTAGGGGCCGGAATAGGCTCATACTCAAACAAGATCAGCACCAATTCCGCACTGAATTATGTGGAGGTGACTTCAGTAGGCCCAGACTCAGCTCGCGAGATCACTGACGACTCGTTGTCCCGGTTCGACCAAATCGATCATGTGGTGGGATCCTTCGGCTGGGCACAAATTGACCTCGCCATAGAGGACCCAGCGAACTGGCCGTCACCGAACAACCCAGGCGCGTTCATGGGTACGCCATTCATCAGCGGCATCACCTCGAAAATACTGCTCGGCGACGTCTCCGAAGACGGCCCTGGGGAAGGCCAGATCCTGCTCCCCGACAAGGGTCAGGGCCAGAAATACACCGAGCTGCTCGGCAAGGAAATGAGCTTCGCGTACACGAAGGAAATCGGCCCGGCAACGGCGAACCCGTTTCCATATCGCTCCGCGTCTCAGGTATCTATGACAACTCGTCGCCGCGTACGGATGGCGCACAAGCTGCCTACGTCTCCAGCAAGGTACTTCAGTCAACACTCGCCAATGCCCGGCCAGCCACCAAAACGCTGGTCTATCCCCGCGCATATGTGCGCGTTGACTCAGCGGATGAAGTGGTCAACGTGCAAAACCAAGTCCGAGCCCTCGGGTACTCCGTGAACAGCGTAGCGGGCCAAATCCGGTCCCTGTCAGGCCTCTTCGCTCTTCTTGCCCTTGTCAGCTGGGTGATCGGTGGCTTCCTGATCATCTTTTGCCTCGGCGTCGGGGTGTCCGTTGGCGGCAGTTGGATCAAGCAGCGGGCCCGCGAAGTGGGTCTCCTTAAAGCCATCGGCTGGTCGGGGGCCTCGATAGCAGGGGTTTACATGGTCGAGTTGGCTGCAGTGGGCCTCATCATTGGCGTGACGGGGGCGCTCCTGGGAACTCTTTGCTCCGTCATAGGAACGGCGGTCTTCAACGGACTGCAGCTCGACCTCCTGCCGGTGACCGCATGGGCCATGCCCAACTGGCTGCTCGTGCTCGGAGCACTCCTCTGCGTTCCTTTGTTCTTGTGCCTTGGAGCCCTCGGCCACGTCGCAAGACTCGCCCGGCTCGACGCGGATTCCTCGCTGAGGGACCTGTAGATCCCCTAGTGCCCCAGACTCCGAGCAAACCGCCCCCGACCGCGTTTTCCGCGGTCGGGGGCGGTCCGAATACTTCGGTTTGGCGCGAAGTGTCCGCGACGTATTTGCCGGTCTTGAACCAGACGAAGCATGGAGTTCATGTCCTTGACCATAGGGACACCGAACTCGAAGCCAGGATCTCGTCCAGATCTGCCCGGAATATCTCACTGTCCACGCGCGGCAGGTGCCGGCGGCTGGCGATCAGTCGTTCTGTTTGGCGGCTGCGTCGACGCACAGGCTTGAGCTCTGCCACCTCGTGGCCGTCGCGGGTAACGATCGGCGCCGCCACCCAGCCGACAGCTGCTACAGGTAGCCCTTCACACTGGCGCGAAGAGCGTCAGCGTGTTCGTAGATGTCTTCAAGGGAGTCGATGGGAACACGCCGTTCCTCTTTGTGTTCGTCGAAGAGTCCGATGTACTTCTGTGTTCGGTTGAAATGCAGGCGTGCTATCGGCCTGCGGTTATTGTCATCCAGAAGTACGGCGAAGTACGACTTGGCATCGCGTTGGAAGACCCTTGAGGGCTTTACGTCGCTGCATACGATCGCCCGGACAATCTGGTAGCCCTCGATTTCTTCGAGTGTGGTCGCAATACCATCGGCCTCGGCGAGGTCGGATTCAACCACCGGCTCACTCGTCACCTTCGGAAGAATTGCCGAATCGTCGATCTGCGTAAAGGTCTGAGAGCCGAGGGCCTTCTTAAGACGTTCATTGGCCTGATCGTTGAGAAACTGCTTCGATGCCTTTTTGACGAGCGAAGTGAACTGCTCGCGCACACGCTGCGTATATGGGCCGGTGTACACCCGTGTGGTCAAGAACTTGACCCACTCGTCTTCAGGCTCGCGGAACTGGGCGGCGAGTGTCCGTTTTAGCTCGCCGATGTATTTCAGTTCGCCAGCTGCGTTGATGATCGAGTCAAGATCGAAGACATCTTTTGAGAGTTTCTGGAGTTCAGGCAGGAGCGAATCATCGATGTCATTGAGATCCAGCACCAAGAACGGCTTTTCGTCCATACGGTTCGGAGCATCGAGATCAGTGAAGAACTGATACACCTCGCCATTGGTGAGTATGGCAATCCGCGCATTTGTGACTGCAAAGTAGCGGAATAGTTGGGAAGCGTGTTCGATCCTTACCGGTCCAATGGACTTCTTGCACTCGATGAGGATCTGTATCTCGCCATCCTTCACGATGGCGTAGTCGATCTTCTCGCCTTTCTTGATTCCCACATCCGCTGTGAACTCCGGCACGACCTCAAGAGGGTTGAAAACGTCGTAGCCGAGGATCGTTGAGATGAACGGCATGACGAATGCGTTCTTCGTTGCTTCCTCGGTCTGAATAGCCTCGCGCTGCTGACGCACCTTTGCGGCAAGCGCCGAGAGCCGTTCTGCGAATTCCATGTGTCCCCCTTGACCAATCCGACATTGAGCCAACCGTAGACCCGCGGCAGCAAGAGATCACGGAAGTCGGGCGTGTCTGTTTACATGCCACCTAAGCGCCCAAGCCCTCCCCAATCTCCCGCCCGATCCGCCGCAGCAGTTCCACCGAAAGCCCAGGATCCTTCGACGAGTCCAGATCCGTGTAGTCCGTCAGCGTGTAGACACGCGAGAGCGACATCTCGGGCCACCGCTCCCGCGGCAGCAACGAGCGGCCCGCGACGGCGATGATCGGCCGGGTGCCCGAGCGGCGCGCGACGGCGGCCGGCAGCTTTCCGGCGAGGGTCTGCTCGTCGATGCTGCCCTCGCCCGTGATGACGACGTCGCAGCCGTCCTTGCGGGTGTCGAAGTCCAGGAGGTCCAGGAAGTAGTCCGCCCGGATACTTGGGAAGCGCCAAGCAACAGGCACGCAAAGCCGATCCCGCCGGCGCTTCCGGCGCCGGGATGCTCGGCAAGGGAAGCCGCATTCTCAAACCCGCCCGAAGTGAGCACAGAGACAAAGTGCGTCAGACCGGCGTCGAGCGCTGCAACATCCGCAAGCGATCCGCCCTTCTGCGGACCGAAAACCGCCGGCGCACCGTCCGGCCCGCAGAGCGGGTTATGCACATCGCTCGCGACAATCAGCTCCACACCAATCAGCCCAGGAGGCGCATCCACAGAATGAACACGGCCAAGGTTCCGCCCGTTGCCCTCCAAAGAATGGCCGGAAGCATCGAGGAAGCGGAAGCCCAGGGCGGTGAGCATGCCCATTCCTCCGTCGGTGCTCGCGCTTCCGCCCAGCGCCAGCACGATCCGCGCCGGCCTCAACGAAAGGGCAAAGAGAACAGACTCGCCAAAGCCTCGGCTCGACGCATCAAGCGGCAAGAGCCGCCCGTCCGGCAACAGTCCCAAACCGCAAGTATTCGCCACCTCCACAACAGCAGTGACGCCGTCGAACGCGATGCTCGCCTTGACGGGTTGTCCGGTCGGCCCCGGGACCACCAAAGCGTGGCGGGCGAACCCCGAGGCGACGGCGGCATCCACGCTGCCGTCACCTCCGTCCGCCAGCGGCAGCAGCTCGCACTGCACCGCTCCGGCGGAACGGAGCCCTGTTGCCAGGGCGTCCGCCACCTCGCCGGCGGTGAGGCTGCCTTTGAACTTGTCGGGCGCGATGAGGACGCCCATCGGGGCAGTTGCGTTGCTCATGTCAGATGGATTCTGAGTAGGCGGGACGGCGGTCGGCGGGCTGAAAAGGCTCGACGGCGGCAGCGGGCGCGGGAACTTCAGCCACCTGAATCGGCTCCACAAGTTCGCCCGCGAAGACGCGGCGGACACGGTCGGCGTCGAGGGTGCGGTCCCACCAGGCGATGAACAGCGTCGCGACAGCGTTGCCGGTGAAGTTTACGAGGGCGCGGCATTCGGACATGAACTTGTCGATGCCGAAGATGAGCATGATGCCCGCGGCCGGGATGGTACCGATGGTGGCCAACGTTGCGGTGAGGGCGATGAAACCGCCGCCCGCGACGCCCGCAGCACCCTTGGACGTAAGCAGCATGACGGCGATGAGGCCCAACTGCTGGCCGATGCTCAGGTGCGTGTTGGTGGCCTGGGCGATATATACCGCGGCCAGGGAAAGGTAGATCGCAGCGCCGTCGAGGTTGAAGCTGTAGCCGGTAGGGACAACAAGCCCCACGGTCTCCTTCTTAACCCCTGCGTGCTCAAGTTTGCGCATCAGTCCCGGCAGTGCCGGTTCGGCGGTCGAGGTGCCCAGAATGATCAGGTATTCCTCTTTGAAGTGCCTGATCATCGTGAAGATGTTCAGCTTCAGGAACGCCATGACGGAGCCGAGGACCACCACCACAAAGAGGATCGAAGTGACGTAGAAGAGTGCGATCAGTCCGCCCATGCTGGTCAGGGAGGACACGCCGTACTTGCCGACCGCGAAGGCCATGGCGCCGAATGCACCCAGCGGCGCGGCCTTCATGATGAAGCCCAGGATCTTGAACATGACACCGGTGAGCCGCTGCACGCCGTCGAGCACGGGCGCGCCAAGCTTGCCCATCGCGTTCAACGCGATGCCGAAGACAACCGCGATGAAGATGATCTGGAGGATATCGCCCGCAATGAAGGGCTGGACGATGCTTGTGGGGATGATGTTGGTCAGGAACTGCCACCATTCCTGGTGCGCACCGGCGTCGATGAGCTTCGCGGCGGCATCAGTGGTCTTGATGGTGTGCCGGCCACGGCGTTGACGCCCTCGCCCAGCCGGAAGATGTTGATCGCGACAAGGCCGAACACGAGCGCACAAATGGTGCCGAGCTGGAAGTACGTGAGGGCCTTCAGCCCCGTCATCCCGACCTTCTTCAGGTCCGCTACGCTCGCGATCCCGCCGACGATGGTCAGGAAGACGATCGGGCCAATGAGCATCCTCATCGCATTGACGAACGTGGTCCCGATCGGTTCCATGGCGATGCCCGCGGTCGGCGCGAGCCAGCCGAGCAGGACGCCAATGAGAATGGCGGTCAGAACCCAGAAATACAGTTGCCGGTACCACGCTGTTTTGACGCGCCGGGTCTTGGGTGCCGGAGCTGCGCCGGCTTTGTTGATGTGTTCCATGATTCCTACCTCATTGTGGAATGTCTCTGGAGAAAGTTGGAGGGACCTCCGCGGGAGGTACGACGGCGGCCGGCCAGCCGCCGTCGTACGTCACTCATCGAAGGCTGGCGCTAAGCGGCGTCCCGAGGGTCCCAACGCGAGCTCGCGAGTGTTGGGGAGGGACCTCCGCGGCCTTGATGATCGCTTCGGTGACGTCGTCCGTGGTGGCTTCGCCGCCGACGTCGCGGGTCAAGAATCCGGCGGCTGTGGTCTGTTCGATGGCCGCCTCGACCAGGCGCGCTTCTTCGTGCAGGCCGAAGTGGTCCAGCATCAACGCGGCGCTGGCGATGGCCCCGATGGGGTTGCTGATGCCCTTGCCTGCGATGTCCGGTGCGGAACCGTGGACCGGCTCAAACATCGACGGGAAGCGGCGCTCCGGGTTCAGGTTGGCGCTCGCGGCGAGGCCAAGGCTGCCGGCGAGTGCCGAGCCGAGGTCCGAGAGGATGTCGGCGTTCAGGTTGGACGCGACCACCACCGACAGTTCCTCCGGGTGGAGGATGAACTTGGCGCTCATGGCGTCAACCAGGACGCTCTCGGTCCGGACGTCAGGGTAATCGAGGGCGACCCGGTTGAAGGTTTCGTCCCAGAGGACCATGCCGTACTGCTGGGCGTTCGACTTGGTGACGGACGAGACCTTCTTGACCGTGCGAGTCCGTGCGAGATCGAACGCGAAACGCATGATGCGCTCGCAGCCCTTCTCCGTGAACAGCGCGGTTTGCAGCGCAACTTCGTTGCCCGGGCCGCGACCGCTCAGGTTGCGTCCGCCAAGTCCGGCGTATTCGCCTTCGCTGTTTTCGCGGACAACGATCCAGTCGAGCTCGGTGTTGTCAGCCTTGCGGAGCGGGGACTCGATGCCGGGGAGGAACTTGACCGGGCGGATGTTGGCCCACTGGTCGAAGTTCTGGGTGATGTTCAGGCGCAGGCCCCAGAGGCTGATGTGGTCCGGGACGTTTTCCCAGCCGACGGCTCCGAAGTAGATGGCGTCGAAGTCCTTGAGGGCGTCCAGGCCCTTGGGGTCCATCATCTGGCCGGTCTTCTCGTAGTAGCCGCAGCCCCACGGGAACTCGGTCCATTCAAAGGCGAACTTCCCGTTGGAGTTCGCGGCCAGGGCGTCCAGGACGCGGCGGCCTGCCGAGACAACTTCCTTTCCGACGCCGTCCGCCGGGATGGATGCGATGCTGAATTTCTGGGTGGCGCTCATGCCTACCTCCTCGTTGAGTTTGTTAGCAGAGTCACACTGCCTTCCTCTTCAAGTAGACGGGCGGCCGGTAGGTGGCGTCCAAGACTTAGTTTCGATACGGCTGATAGGCAGCGCCTATCTTTTCTCTGCAGTAGAGCGCGCTAATCTTCGGTGTGCTCCGCAGCGACCTGCAAGAACGCCTTGGCCGCGGGAGTGAGGTTGTCCTTGCGGCTGAGCACCGCGACGTCCAGGTGGCTCACTGGTTCGATGAGCATTGTGCGCAGGCCGGCTTTGTGCGCGGTAGGAGCCCACGACGACGGCATCACCGCGTGCCCGACGCCCGCCAAAACGAGGGGCAAGATGGAGGTCCGGTGGGCGACTTCGACGACGATCTCCACCTGTACGCCGTGCGCCAGCGCATCATCCACGAGCCAACGCATGAGGGAGCCTCGCTGGCTCGCAATGATGCGCTGTCCCCCGAGATCCTCACGTTGGATGGCCGATTGCTCGGCGCCGAAGGTGTCGGCCTGCGGGTTGACGATCAGGATGAGCGGTTGTTTTTCGAGTTCGAGGACCTCGACGCCGGGGACCAAGATGGGCGTAGGCGAGCCGGCCAGCCCGATTTCGGAGCTGCCGTTCCGGACCGATTCGATCACTTCTTCGGGCGTGAAGGCAGCACTGACGTTGAGCCGGACTGCGGGGTAGACCTTGGTGAAGGCGGCGATCATAGACGTCAGCGGCTCGATGCCCGGCGAAGGCATAGTGATGATGTCGAGCCGGCCGCTCCTGATGCCTCGGAGTGACTGAACAGCTGATTGTGCGGCGTCGAGGTCCCGCATGACGAGTCTGGCCGGCCCGACCAATTCCTTGCCAGCTTCGCTGAGGACCGCCCTGCGGCCGATGCGGTGGAACAGCGGAACGCCGACTTCCTTCTCGAGGCTCGCGATGGTTTGGGAAAGCGACGGTTGTGCGATCAGCAGATGCTCGGCGGCGCGGTTGAACCCGTCATGGTCGACGACGGCGAGGAAGTACTTTAGTTTTCGTGTGTCCATGATGGGGCTCCTCTGGCTGGACTTCCGAATCGATCGATAGCCTACGCCTATCAGTGGCCCTGGCGACGGCCGGGCTGTCTGGGTGTTCGACGTGCTGGGCTCCAAAAGTCCGGCCGCTTCTCAAGATCTTTGGCCGGGCGCGGTTCTCGGGCCTAATAATGTCAGACCCCTTTGCGAAGCTTTTCCTATGGATGGCAATCGGGGAACACAGCTGATCGGAGCGGTCGCGCCAACCGGCGACGCGGTTCCGGAGGCTGCTGGCCCGTGCCTCCGGGTGCGCGAGTTGATCGATGCCGTGAGATCGCTTCGCCCGGCCGCTGCCTTTGCGCCGTCCGGCGGCACCGAACATGGCGGCTTCGCTGAACTTGCCGACACGGCCGAATTGATTGACCTGTTGCGTGGCCTGGAGGATCTGAAGTCAGCGGCCTCAGCCGCGCAGGCCCGGATCGCTGTCACGTTCGATGCCGCCCAGCGCAGCGCCGAGGCGGCGGCAGGTGTGCCAACCGACGAACGCGGCCGCGGCGTGGCCGCCCAGGTGGCTTTGGCCCGGCGGGAGTCGCCCGCCCGCGGATCCCGGCTCTCCGGACTGGCGAAGGCGTTGGTCACAGAGATGCCGCGCACCCTGGCCGCCTTGGAATCGGGACAGCTGAACGAATGGCGCGCCACCCTGTTGGTGAAGGAAACAGCCTGCCTGTCCGCCGAAGACCGCTACGCCGTGGATGAGGAACTCGCCGCCGACACCGGAGTCTTCGACGGCGCCGGAGACAAGGCCATCATCTCCGCGGCCCGGGCCGCGGCCTATCGGCGGGACCCGCGTACGGTCACCCAACGCGCCAGCCACGCCGCCACCGAACGGCACGTCAGCCTGCGCCCGGCACCGGACACCATGACGTATCTGACCGCGCTGCTTCCCGTCGCCCAGGGTGTCGCCGTGCACGCGGCCTTGAGCCGGCACGCCGACACCCTGCGCTCCGGCGGGGACACCCGGTCCCGCGGGCAGATCATGGCCGACGCCCTCGTCGAATGCACCACCGGCACCCCCGGCGGGATCAGCGGGGTGGAGGTCCAGCTCGTCATGACCGACCGCACCCTGTTCCAAGGCGAGAGCGAACCGGCCCGGCTCCCCGGCTACGGGATCGTGCCCGCGGGTTGGGCGAGGACACTGCTCGCCGAAGGACCCGGCAGCAGGCGCGGCCAAACCGAACCCGGGCAGGACCTAGCTGGCGGGTCCGGGACCCCGATCTCAAAGTCTGGCTCCGCCGCCTCTTCACCGCCCCCGGGACCGGGGAACTTGTCGCCGCCGATTCGAGGGCACGGCTCTTCCCGCCCGGCCTGCGGCGCTTCATCCAAGCCCGCGACGAGACCTGCCGGACACCCTACTGCGACGCACCGATCCGCCACTTCGACCACATCATCCCCTGGCACGACGACGGCCCCACCAGCCCGAACAACGGGGCGGGCCTGTGCGAAGCCTGCAACCACACCAAAGAACTCAACGGCTGGACAGCACAAACCAGACCAGCAAAAACCAGGACAGCAACAACCAGCCCCGGCGGGCGGCATGTCCTCGAAATCCGCACCCCCACCGGACATACCTACCGATCCACAGCACCACCCCTGCCAGGAACGCGTTTGAACGGAGACCCGCCCGTCATGGCGGCACACTATTTCGGGGACCTGTTTCGTGGGCGCCACCAACGAGGACTCCGCCAACCAGCCTAGGCAAACAAACCCGGCAGAAGGATCGTAGGGTCTTGTTGGAACAGCCTCAGCTGATCAAGCAGGTACATCGCGACTATTTCGACGCCGGCGCCGAAATCGCCATCACGTCGAGCTACCAGGCTACGCCCCAAGGATTTGCCGGGCGCGGCATTGCCGAGGCGGAAGCCTTGGAGCTGGTGGCCTTAAGCGTTCGCTTGGCCGACGAGGCCCGGGGAGAGTTCTTGGTGGAAAACCCGGATGCGGGGCCTTTGCTGATTGCCGGATCTGTCGGCCCCTATGGAGCGTATCTCGCGGACGGTTCCGAGTATCGGGGCGACTACGTCCTCACCCAGCGCGAGTTCAAGGAGTTCCACCGGCCGCGCATCGGGGCGCTGGTGGAGGCCCGGGTGGGCTTGCTGGCCTGCGAGACGTTGCCTTCCTTCGCGGAGGCTGAGGCCCTGCTGGCGCTCGTGCCGGACGACGCCGCGGGATATCGCTGCTGTGGCAATGTCGATGAAGCGCTAGCGAGCAGATCCGGTCAGAACGTGCCGCCTCCCGTTTCGCCCAGTGGGTACTCGCGTTGGAGTTGGGCAACCTTGGGATCGTCCTCGTCAGCCCCGTAGTCCGAGTTCCGGGTGATGTCCTTCCCGTCGGGGAGTTTCATCGCGCGGAAGACAAGCGATAGGACGGCAGCGACAATGAGGTTGATGGCAAACGCGACGACCGCGATGTAGACCTGCACATTGGTGCCCGGGATGGCGGCGATGGAGCCGCCGAAGTTGGCCTTCGTCACGGGGTTGACCACGTTGTATGCCGCGACGGTGCCGTAGATGATCCCGGCGACCCACCCTGCGAACAGCGCCCAGCGGTGGAACCATCGGGTGTAGAGCCCAGCCACGATCGCCGGGAAGGTCTGCAGGATCCATATACCGCCGAGGAGCTGCATATTGATGGCGGCGGACTGGTCCATGGCGATGACGAAGATCAGGGCCCCGAACTTCACCACGAGCGAGGCGATCTTGGAGACCTTCGCTTCCTGCCGCGGGTCGGCGTCGGGCCGGATCAGGTCGCGGTAGATATTGCGGGTGAACAGGTTGGCGGCAGCGATCGACATGATGGCCGCCGGGACCAAGGCGCCGATGGCGATAGCCGCCAAAGCGATCCCTGCAAACCAGGCGGGGAAATTGTCCAGGAACAACTGCGGAACTACAAGCTGTGGATTGACGGCACCGTTCAGGTCAATCGGCTTGGTGCCCGCAGAGATGGCCGCGTAACCCAGGAGGGCAAGGAATCCCAGCATGAGCGAATACAGCGGAAGGACCGCGGCGTTCTTGCGGATGGTGTTCCTGCTCTTCGTCGCCAGGACTCCAGTGACCGAGTGCGGGTACATGAACAACGCCATGGCCGAGCCAAGGGCCAGCGTCCAGTACGCGGAATAGCTGGCGGCACCCGGGATGAAGACGCCGGCGGGCTTGCCTGTGGCCGGGCTGACGGCGTCGAGTTTCGTCTGGGCTGCACCGAAGATGTTGTCCCAGCCCCCGAACTTGATCGGCAGGTAGATCACAGCGACGATGACCGCGAGGTAGATCAGGAGGTCCTTCACGACGGCGATGAGCGCCGGCGCCCGAAGGCCCGAGGTGTAGGTGTAGGCGGCCAGGACCACGAATGCGATGATCAGCGGTAAGTCAGTCAGCAGCACATTCTCAGCGCTCCCGAGACCCAGCACGGTGAGCACCGCCTTGATGCCGACCAGTTGCAGCGCGATATAGGGCATGGTCGCGACTATGCCCGTGAGGGCCACCGCAACCGTGAGTGCCCTGCTGCCGTAGCGCCCGCCCACGAAGTCCGCCGGTGTGACGAAGCCGTGCCGGTGCGAGACCGACCACAAACGGCTCATCAACAGGAAGACGATCGGGTAGAGCACGATCGTGTACGGCACCGCGAAGAAACCACTCACGGCGCCGGTGGCCCACATCGCGGCCGGCACAGCCACGAAGGTGTAAGCCGTGTAGAGGTCCCCGCCCAGGAGGAACCACGTGACCCAGGTTCCGAAACCGCGGCCACCGAGGCCCCACTCATCGAGACTGTGCAGGCCCGTTTCCTTGCCCGCGCGCCAACGCGCCGCGAAGAAGCCCAGCACCGCCACCAGGATAAAGAGCACGACGACGACGGTGAGCGCGACGCCGTTGACGGCCGATCCCCCGTGGTCGCCAGAGGGACGGCGAGCCCGCTCATTGTTCTTCCTCCCGAGTGCGTGCGCCCCGCGCGACCTCGCGGCGGCGACGGTCTTCCTTGGTTACCAGCCGGTAGGAGACGCCCACCATGGCCGCGGTGATCGGAACCCAGAGCATTTGGTACCAGTAAAAGAACGGCATACCTGCGAGCCGCGGCTGGTCAATCGAATACGTCGGGACGAACAGCGGAACCAGAATGGAGATGGCCAGCAGGATTCCGGCCGCAATATACGGACCGGGCCTTGCGGGCCCCCGGGTTGGCACATCGGGAGTTGACATGGACGCCTCCTCGTAGAGACGGCCCCCGGAGCGGGATGGGCTTCCCGGGACGTGCCGGTGGCCTGGCGGACCATATTTGTACCGGTCCATCAACAGAATAGATTCTGGACTAATTCTTTGACAGGGGAGTGTGCCCGTTTTTTATCCAAGGCTCAGCGCAGGCGCGGCGAAGGGCGGCCACCCGATTCTGGTGACCGCCCTGCCAAAGAGGATCTGGCTAGCCGTCAGGATCCTTCGCAGCCGGCTGGCTGCTGGAACCGGAGCCGATCACGCTGTGTTGGGGTTCGGGCATCTTCGAGTCAGCACCGTTCACTGACTGCCAGATGGACTTATTGAACAGCTGCTCATCGATCTTGTCTTCGGTGGCAGTGTCCTGGGTGGCCACCTGCGGGCCATCGGAGCGTTTGCCCCGTTGACGGTGGTCATGTCGTAGCTGGGCTTGAGCGCGGTGTACGGCGTGTTGTCAGGCTTGGCCGTGAACGATGCGTTCATGGGAGTGGCGAACGCGTCGAACTGGGTCAGCGGACCGATGCCGGCAATGAGGCCGATGGTACGGACCATTGACGCCGTGCTGTAGAAGGTCGAATCGACTTTCCCTGTCTGGGTGTAGGGGCTGATGGCCAGCGCCAAGGTGCGGTGCGCATCCACATGGTCCGGGCCGTTCTGAGCGTCATCCTCCGTGACGAAGATGGCGGTGTCCTTCCAGGCGGAAGAGTGGGACACGGTGTCCACCAGCTTGCCGAGCGCGTAGTCGTTGTCCGCGACATAAGCCTTTGGCGTGGGGCGCCAACACGGGTGGCTTGGGTGTGGTCATTCGGCAGGCGCACGAACTGGACCGTGGGAACCGTTCCGGATGTCACTTGGGACTGGAAGTCGTTGGCCCATTCTTCAATACGTGGGGTACCGCAGCCAGGCTTCAGCGGCGCGAACGATCCCGCCGAATCAGGGCAGTTCAGGTCGTAACCGTGGTAGTTGTGGTCGGTCTGCGCATCCAGGACGGGGTCCGCGGCGTTGAACGTGCCGGCATTATTGGAAACGTAGAAGCCGTAGTTGCGGAAACTGACGCCTGCCTTGGCGAGCCGCTGCCAGACATACGTGTTGTCAGGCTGTTGGGCCGCGATTTCAGGGGCATTTCCTTCGCTGGGATACGGTGCCTTGCGACCCGAGTAGTTGGCCGGCCACATCTGCTCGGCGTACGGGTTCGAGTTGGCAGAGGCCACCCAATTCCATCCGTTGGCGCTCACTTCAGCATCGGCGTAGAAGTTGTCAATGGTGGTGAACTTCTTGGAGAGGGCCCGCATATTCGGTGCGGACTCATCGCCGAAGAGGTTCAGTGAGGGATCCCCGTTGCCCTTGCCGAGGCTCCCAAGCACCTGGTCGTAGGTGCGGTTTTCCTTGACCACGTAGATCACGTGTTTGATGGGACTCTCTTGACCCGGTTGGCGCGGGATGATGTTGCCGCCGGCGGTGTCCGGGCGATTGTTGTTTTTGACCTGCTCGGTGGCTTTCTGCAGCTGACCGCCCTCCGGCACGCTGAAACTGCTCAGTGTGCCAAAGATCATCGATCCGCTGTACTGGTTTTCGGCGGCCGGAGCGGTTGACTCGGGGTTTGGGTGGCCAGGTCCGTTGTTTGGCCCGGCGCCTAGCCCTTTCGCGTTGGTGACATGCAATGTCCCGTCGCTGAAGGCCAGCGAACTCGGGTACCAGCCCACGGGCACCACACCAGCGACTGCCTTCTGGGCGAGGTCGACGACGGCGACGTCGTTGTTACCGGAGTTGCTCACGAACAGGCGGTGGCCGGCTTCGTCCAAGGCCAGTCCGGTGGGATTGGTTCCCACCGGTGCGCCCTTTTCGGGTGCGACGCTGATATTCGCGCTTGTACCGGCGGCGGTGTCGACAACGGAGACGGTGTCGTCGTCGCCGTTGGCAACGTAAAGCGTGTGGCCGTCCTTCGACAGGACGGATTTGTTGGGATGGAGACCCACCGTGACGGTGCGGGAAACCTTCGGTTCGGCGCCTGTAATGTCCACCGCGGAGATGTCCGAGGCGCCCTGGTTGGTGACGAACGCCGTCGTGCCGTCCGGGGAAACGGCGACCGAAAGCGGCCGGTGACCGGCCGGCGTCGTCGAGACGTTTCCGGTGGCGAGGTCGACGACGGACACGGCATCAGCGAGCTGATCTGCGACAACCAGCCGCTTGCCGTCGGGCGTGATCGCCAATCCGGCCGGAAAGAGATTGACTGCCTTGCCCGCGGGCGTCGTGGTGGGCAGCTGGATGGGCGCCCCTTCGGCCAGCTTGCCGCCGGAGTAGCCGTAGGTGCGGATTTTCGAGTTTGCTGCCGCGCTGGCGTAAAGCTTGGTGCCGTCGGGGCTCCACGCCAAGCCCATGTAGAGGGATTCCGGGGACTTGTATGAGATGGTCTGGTCTACCTCGTGGTCTGCGAGATCCACGAGTTGCAGCGACTGCGTACCTTGACCGTTGTTCGTGACGGCGAGCCGCTTGCCGTCGGGGGAGATGGCGGAGTTCAACGGGAGGTCCCCAAGTGAGGTCTGCTGTCCGGTCGGCGTGACGCGCATGCCGATTGAAGTGACTGCCGTTCCGTCCTCGTGGGGGCCGGCGAAGGTGGAGACCGCCGCGAACGCAGCGCTGCCGACCAGCACACAAGACAATGTTCCGATGATGACCGGGATTGTTTTGAATTTCATGGTCCCAAAGCTAGGAGCCCCGAAACACGTTGGTCCGACTCGCAGGGAACCATCAGCTAAATCATCAGTGAACTGATGAAGCGGGGCGGGGGTCGGCGTCGGGTCACCGCCCGGACTCAGCCCGCCAGCTCTCCTCTCCGGAACCTCAACTCCCGCAGGGCGCCTCGGAGCGGTGACCCAGTGAACGGTAGGTCCTCCAACTTGACCTTCCCAGAGGCTGACAGGGCCAATGTATTTGCGGCGGTTGCGGCGCGTTGTGGTAGGCCGAGGGCGAACGCGAAATCGGCCCAGTGCTTCGCCTTGAGGTTTTTGGTTTTCCCGGACAACGGCAACGCGAGCGAGTCGTCTCCGTATAACAGCGTGCATGGAATGTCATAGATCGGGGCCATAACGAATCCTCCGTGCCGGTCCCCGAGGATCGAGAGATTCTTGGCATGGAGATCGCCGTTCCCGGTCAGCCAGGCAAAGACGAACTGCAGGTACAGATTGCGGCTTGCCACGAGTGGGCCTTGCACTGCCCGGCCAGCGCAGCAGCGACGTCCTCCGACGTCACGGAATACTTGGAAGCCGGTGGCAGGCCCATGACCTGGGCTCCGTCTTCCATGGGTAGGCGCACCCAGGAGCGATCCTTGTCCTGCACGCGGTCGAAGCGTTCCACCAGCAACCCAGGCAGCCCGTGCATGTCGGCGATGATATGGCTCTTCGCTACAGGGATCTTGAGATCCTTGGCGGCGGAAAGGTGCAGCGCTTCGTTTACCAGCAAGTGTGCGTGGTTGGGCGGGTCGAGTTTGAGCAGATACCGCTGCCCCCGGAGAGACAGTGGTGTGGTCAGCATGGAGGCACTTGCCTTGTCCTGTACTCCGGGGATGGCATGGCGGTCCACTGCATTGGCGAGGGCGGCAAAGTCCAGTTCCTCGGGCCTGGATGTGTCGGCAAGGGGTGCCGGTTCGGTGGGAATTTCGCCGCTAGGGACCACTTGGACGTCTCCTGGCACGTCGGCGCCGACTGCGAGCAGGAGGGTGAGTTCGTCGTCGAAGCTGGTTTTGGTGGCGTCCCTGAGCACGCTCAGCCGATGCCCCTCCGGCAGCAGGCCCGCGAAGAACGGCGGAAGAGCGCCAGCGGGAGTCTCGACGGGATGGTCCGTCACGGGCAGCGAACTGGCAACCGCGGGCAAACCGGATGTCAGGTACTCCGCCGCGTAGGAAAAACTGACCCCGCCCTGGCCAGTGCGGGCAAGGTGGCCGCCAGGACGCCGCCTTTGTGAACGTCCGCTGCACGAACGAACTTCAACTCCTCGAAATCGTCGGCCATCAGACTGCTGCCATGCGCAGGCCGACGGCGTTGGCTACGGCCACGACGGCCCCCAGTGAAGGATTTCCGGTTGCAGTCTCAATCGCCCGCACGGTCCTTTCGGAAGTCCCGGCAAGGTCGGCAAGGTCAGCTTGCGTGATTCCGCCTCTTTGCGTGCTTTCCGGATGGTGGCCGCAATCGCCGCTAGGTCCTCCACGAGTCTCCGATGATCCGGCACGATGTTGCCGATTTGACAGTATTCTTGGTCAATTCTGAACCATTTTGCCAAAATCGGCAAGATGCTGCCGAAAGTAATGATTTTGGCTGCTGTGAAGCCGTCAAAACCTCATTTCGGCAAGATCTTGCCGATCTCCACCCAACGCGCCTCGCGTCCGCCAGCTACGTCTCCGCCAGCCATTCCGGTTCGAAGTCCGGATGGTCCGAATAGGGCAGCGCGAGGGCATTCAGAGATTTCGTGGTCCATTCGATCGATTCCGGGATCCACTGGGGGTGTCCCCAAGCGTGCCGCGAACCATCGTGGCCAAGGCCGTTTGCCGCGCGGATTCCACGATCCTGAGCAGTCTTCTTTTTGATTCGCATTCCAGGAGAAGACGTCGCTCGTACCATTTGCCCGCCTCGGAGACGGAACGGTCGCCAAGGAGTTTCCGCGCCGCAGCCTCGTCCTCTTTCAGGCGGTCCGAGAGGAAATCGACGATATCCACAAATTGAGCGTACGCGTCCCTTGCAGTGGCGGAAATGCCCGCCTCGCCTAAGCCGGGTCGGTTTGCTTTTCGCGCTGGAGCTCGACGGCGGCGGCGGGCGACGAGGCGACGGCGGCGGCACGGGCTGAAACCGGGACTGCCGAAGCGGCTCGGGCCGTGACGGGGATGTTGACGTGGGGGAGGGCAGCAACGTGAGGGATGGCGTTGAAGTGGCTCCGGGACATGCTGCCGAACTCGTAGGCGGTCTCGGCGTGCTCTGACAAGTCCACGCCAGCCACCTCGGCTTCGTGGCTGACCCGGAATCCAACGGTTTTATGGATGACCAGGGCGATGATCGCCGTCATGATTCCAGATACTGCAAGGGTGACAAGAATGGCGACGATCTGCGCCACGAGCTGCTGGAGTCCGCCTCCGTAAAACAGTCCTCCGCCCTTGCCGCTCACCGGCAGCGCAATGAATCCGAGCGCGAGCGTGCCCACGAGCCCGCCACCAAGGTGGACGCCCACGACGTCGAGGGAGTCATCGAAGCCGAACTTGTGTTTCAGGTCGACAAACACGGCGCAGGCTGCACCGGCCACCAGACCCAGGCCAAGGGCTGCGGCAGGAGCCACGTTGGCGCAGGCCGGAGTGATAGCCACGAGGCCGGCAACGACGCCGGATGCGGCGCCCAAGGATGTGGGGTGGCCGTGCCGGATCTTCTCGGTGACCAACCAGCTGAGCATGGCACCAGCCGGGGCTACAAGGGTGTTGACCCAGATCAAGCCGGCCTGCGCCGACGTCGTGGCCGCGCCGGCATTGAAACCGAACCAACCGAACCACAAGAGGCCGGCGCCAAGCATGATGAAGGGGAGGTTGTGCGGGCGGTGGTTCGGGTCTTTTCCAAAGCCGTGCCGCTTGCCCAGGATCAACGCTAGGACAAACGCGGCGGCGCCGGAGCTGATTTCCACCACTGTGCCACCTGCGAAGTCAATCACCTGGCCGAAGACCGAGCTGATGGCTCCGCCGGGGCTGAGCAGGCCGCCGCCCCAGACCATGAAAGCCAAGGGACAGTACACGAGGGTGATCCAGATGGGGACGAAGATGACCCAGGAAGTGAATTTGGCGCGGTCGGCGATAGCGCCGCTGATCAAGGCCACGGTGACGATGGCGAACGTAGCGCTGAAGCCGAGCTTGATGAGATCGGTGGAACCGACCAAGTCCGCCGAGCCGAAGCTGCTGAACGGGTTACCGAAGATCCCCAGTACGCTCTTGCCGCTGATCATCGAGTAGCCCACAGGATCCACACGGCGCCTACGATTCCCGCGGAGATGAAGCTCATCATGATCATGTTGAGGGAGGCCTTGGCCCGGGTCATGCCGCTGTAGAAGAGGCCAAGTGCCGGGGTCATGAGCAGTGCAAGTGCCGCCGACACCATCACCCAAACGTTTTCCGCAGTGATATCCACGTGCGTTTCCCTTCTTATCGGAATGCCTAGGAGGGCCGCCGTAGCGTGGCCCCGTTCTTCCCCTGCCCAATATTTCCGGTTCCGTGTTTCAAGCAATGCGAGGAAAAATTGCGGGGACGTTACATAACTTGCCTCGGCGTGAAGAACGCATGACGGGCATGTTTCGGGAATGTTAACGGCCCCCCGGCGGGGACGCGAGGCTACCTGGAGAGGGTGGCGAGGATCCCCGTGATTCCGCGGATTCCCGAGTCAACGGAGGTGAAATCCTTTCACCCGGCCGGAATTCGGGACATTTCTCGCACGTGAACGGCGGCTCACCGCCCCGAAAAGGATGTTTCAGCCGAACGCTGGCGCGTCACGGGTACCGGGCGCACACTTAGCCTGTGAAGCCGTTTCTCCTGCTCGCATCTCGCGCCGAAGACGCCGCCGCCGAGGAAGAGTACCAGGCGTATCTTCGTTTTGGAGGGCTCGCTCCCGAGCAGCTACAGCGCATCCGAATGGAGGCGGCGCCCCTGCCGCCGCTCAGGCTCTCCGACTATTCCGGCGTGATCGTGGGAGGCAGCCCCTTCACTTCGAGCGACTCGCCGGAGCACAAGAGCCCGGTCCAGAAACGGGTGGAGAAGGAACTCGCGCAGTTGCTGGACACGATTGTTGCCGCCGACTTTCCCTTCCTGGGGCCTGCTACGGAGTGGGAACCTTGGGACTTCACCAGGGGGCCGTGATTGACCGTACCTATGGTGAAGGACTCGGCGGGGTAACCATCAAACTCACAGCGGAGGGCATCCAGGACCCGCTCCTCCAAGGCATATCCGAGCGCTTTGTCGCCTTTACCGGCCATAAGGAAGCCTGCACGGTCCTGCCGGGGCACGCGGTGTTGCTGGCTGGTTCGGCCGCCTGCCCGGTGCAGATGTTCCGGATCAAGAAGAACCTTTATGCCACTCAATTCCATCCGGAGCTCGACGCCGAAGGCCTCGTCACACGGATCGACACCTATCGCCACGCCGGATACTTCCCGCCTGAGGCTGCTGAGCAGCTGATGGCCGACGCCCGGAAGATCACCGCGACCGAACCAATGAAGATCCTCGGCAACTTTGTCCGCCGGTACGCGATTCCCCAATAACGTCGGAGGAATGAAGCACAATGGGCCCATGACTTTTGCAAACGTAGGAAGCCTCGGCACGAAACCCGGCCAACGCGACGCCGTTGTATCCATCCTGCTCAGACCGAAACCGGAGCTCCGGGGCGCGGGCTGCCTCCTCTACGAGGTGGGCGTCAACGAAGAATCGCCGGACACGGTCTTTGTCTGCGAACTCTGGGAATCGGCGGAAGCACACCAAGGTTCGCTGAAGCTGGACAGCGTCCGGGCCGCGATAAGTGAGGCAATGCCACTGCTGTCCGGTGAGATGGGCGGCACCCGGTTCACGGTATTGGGCTCGCCGATCCGTGACGCCTGATATTCACCCAGGCGACACGTGGCTGATGGACAGGATTTTCATAGCTCTCACATAGCTGCGGTAGCTACGGTTGGTTCATTATGGAAGAGCGAGAGCCCCGCCGTCCCGGCCAAGGGTCCGGACGAAAGAGAAGTCGGTGGAACAGCTGGAGTCCCCGCCGACGTCGATCGGCCTTGCTGACAGCCTTCGCCGCCATTCTGGCCTTGACCCTGACGGCCACGGTCTACTCGGCTGCGCACGCCCGCTCATCCGTCTCCCGAACCGTATCGGCGGTAGCCAGCGCCACGCCGTCGGCAGCTGTTCCAACCGCCTCCCCGACGGCAGCGGCCCGACGACGGCAGCCGCCGCACCGCCGTCGACCGCGGCCGAGACTCCGAGCGCCGCCCAGCCGTCGCCGCTCCCGCAGCCGCAGCGCCGGCCGCGCCGGCTACCGGCGTGACTCCCGCGTTGGACTCGGAGATCAACGCCATCATCGACGCGAACAGCCAGTACCAGATCGGCGTCACCCTGATCGACCTGTCCGATGGCTCAAGCCATCAGTACGGGGTCCAGGCGTCGTTCGAGGCAGCAAGCACCGCAAAGGTCCTGGCTGCCGCCGCGTACTATCACCTCGTCGAAACGGGCGCAGTGTCCCTTGACGATCCCTTGGGCGACTACACGGCTGGATTCCAGATCAAAGAGATGATCCAGGACAGCGACAACGACTCCTGGTCCTTGATCATGGACGCGGTTGGCTTTTCGGAACTCCAGTCCTATGCCGCATCGATCGGCGTCAGCTATGACCCCATGAACAACACGCTGACTCCAAGCGAAATGGCAAGCATCATGGCCGGGCTCTACGGCGGGAAGCTGTTGAACCAGCAAGACACCGCACAGCTTTTGTCCTACATGCAGAACACAAACTACGAATCGCTCATCCCCGCCGCGGTGCCAGCCGGAATCACTGTTTTCCACAAGTACGGACTGCTCGACGACGAACTCCACGACGCCAGCATCCTCACCAACGGGACCAACTCCTACGCCTTCGTGGTCTACACCAAAGGCCAGGACGAGAGCGATATCCCGGCCCGCACCGACATCTTCCACCAGCTCACCCAGGCTGTGGTGAACGCCCTATTCTAAAGGGAGGCGTTCCTACCTTCAGCATCATGACGCCGGCCGTGCAGTCAGATTGACTGCGCGGCCGGCGTCCTTGTTCCCTTATGGGCGCTGAGCGCCTGTCGCGATGCTATCTATATACCTCCCTTCTGCATGGGGTCGGGCCAATTTCCTATGATCCGGGCGGTTGATGTCTTCGTGGCCCGGATTGCGTGGTTGCTACTGGTTTGGACTTGCATTGTCTTTCTCCTGACTGAGACTTGGTCCCGCGCTGTTTAGCGCGGATGGTCGTGCCTGCCACGGGGACAGGGTTGACCTGTTCAGTCGGGAGTTGACCCCGGATCGAACGCAGGTTCGGCTGCGGGGACTTGCCCACCGTCGGGGACGGGGCTGCCGTGGAGCGGTGGCGCCAGTGCACGTTGTTCAGGGAGGTCCGCCGCGCCGTTGGCGGCCGAGCCGCCTTGCGATTCCGACGTCGAGCCAGACTCTTGGGGCGGTGCCACCGGAGGGACCTGTTTGCCGGGCGGAGGGCCGCCCGGAAGCTGAGGCATTTCCGTCGTCGCCAGCACTGCCGGGGCAGGACAACAAGGTCGGCCAGAATGAATCCGGGGATCCGCATGCTCGTCGCCGCTCCGCGTCCGGGGATTGGCAAAAGCGTGGGATATGCCAACGCGTGTTCGCTTTCGGCCCGAGCCCTCAACGGAACGCCCGGGACGGCGCCGATTGGAAGGCCTCGTCCCGGAGGATCCAGGACACCAGGCAATGGCGGCAATGTCGGCGGCAAGGCCGGCCCTGGAGGCAGTTGGGGTACCGAAGGCAGCCCGGGCAACGCCGGAATTGTGCCGACCACCGTATCAACCAAGGAGCTCGCGGGATCAGTGAGCGCGGTCACAAGGGGAGTCGCCGTGGAGCCGGGCAGTTGGCTGACCACGGTTCCGGGAAGGGCAGACACTTGCGTCGGACTAGGAATGGCGGACAACAGGCCGTGGGCCACTGGCCCGATCGGATCGGGCAACGGGGACGGGAGCAGGGAGGATGAAAGGGGAATGGTTGGAGCTGAGGGAACGGCAGGGACAGCCGGAATCGTCGGCAGGACGCTAGCTGCCTGCGAAGGACCGGCCAGCCATAGCAACCACGCCAATGCGCCAAAAACGGCGAGAAGAACGGGGCGAACCAAAGAAACGCGACGGCACCCCAGAGACCCAGCCAAACACGCCACCTCCCCAGTGCGGTGTTTGGATATTAAGGTACGCCCGTCCGGGGCGACAGTAAATAGCTAAGCACGCTTAGTGACCGAGCTCCGGAAGGATCGCCAGGTGGGACGCGGCATCGACGTCGGGGCGGAGATCCCGGTCCTGCACGTCGGCGGGCAACGATAGACCGGCGTCGAGGGCTTTTCGGAACCGAGGACTCGTAAATTCTCCTTGTGTCCTGCCCTGCAGCCTGAGCGCCCGCGATGCGCAAAGGAGTTCGATGCCAACCACTGTAGAAAGCGCCCGCACGGTGGAATCCATGCGGGAGCTGGCCACGCTCGCGAAGCTGGCATCCTCTTCGGCGCCCAACGAGAGCACCACGGTTTGCAGGCTCACGGGCTGGGCATTGGCCCGAATTCGGCCCACCGCCGCGGCTGCCACGTATTCCAGCATCATGACGCCGGACTGGCCGGCGTCGTCGCCCGCAAGGAATCGGTGCAGCCCCGTGTACGCCGGGTCGCAGAGCAAGCTGATCCTCCGAAGGTTCGTGGCGCACGCCGCACCGATGGCCAGTTCCAGGGCATCAATGCGGCGGGCGAGGCTGGTCATCTGGAAGAGGCCGTGGTGGGCTACTCCATTGCTGCCCTCCTCTGCGGAACCGAACACTAGGGGGTTTTCATGACCGGCCACAACCAAGCGTTCCAAAAGGGTACCGAGCGCGTCCAACTCCTCGACCACCGAGCCGAGGGCCTGAGGCAGGGTGCGCAAGCAGTACGGGTCTTGGATCCTCGCCGGCGCACCGCTGCCTTCCACGAGGCCGAGCAGAACCCCAGCCACCTCGGTGACGGCGGGCGAATCAGCTGCCCGCGCGACTTCAGGGCTCAATGCCTCGGGATTCCCGGACATTGCAGCGAAGGACAAGGCGCTCACCGTGGTCAGGTTTTCCACGAGCGTGGCGAGTCTTTGGTGGGCGAGTGTGGCCTGGGCGATAGTGAGCGCGCTGGAGCTGATGAAGGGAAGTGCGTCCTCGGTGGCCCAGCTGTCCAGAGGCGCGGGGACGTCCTGGCCCTCCATGGTGGGGCGCTCGCCGAGGAGGGTGAGCGCCGTTCCCGCCAGCGCGGCCAGGTCCGCTGTGCCGATTCCGCCGAATTCCCGCACCTCCGGCAAAGCGTCGGCGTTGAGCATGTTCACCACTGCGTCGGCCACAGACGGGCTGATGCCGGACGAGCCGCGGCAAGCTGGGAGAGCCTGATGACAAGCATGGCCCTGACGGTTTCCCGGTCAAGGACCCGTCCGGCGTCGACGGCATGGCTGCGCAAGAGGTTCAAGCCGTGGACGTTGGCGTCCTTGTTCGCGGCGTCCAGTGCCACGGAGCGGTTGGCCCCGACGCCTGTTGACCGCCCATAGACGGGTCGGGACAGTGCCGTCGCACGAGCGGACCGTTGGGATGCGGCCATCCGGTCAACCGCCGACGGCGTCAACGTCACCTTTGTTCCGCCCCCTGCCACGGCCACGATGTCGCTCAGGTGCAGCCGTTTGCCGTCGATTTCGATCATGGAAGTGATCCTTCCTCAGATGTGCAGTTGACCTTCTCAACTAGCTTGCAGTTGTTGTCGTTTTGGGGTCCCATAACGACATCTAATGCGAGTTAGTTGGGGGTGTGGGGTCTGGTTAGTTGGTTTCTTACTTGCTTTCTTCCATGGGGATGCGGACGCCGCGTTCGTGGGCGACTTCGATGGCTCGGTCGTAGCCGGCGTCGGCGTGGCGGATGACGCCCATGCCGGGTCGTTGGTGAGGAGGCGTTCGAGTTTCTGGGCGGCGAGCTCGGTGCCGTCGGCGACGGAGACCTGGCCGGTGTGGATGGAGCGGCCGATGCCCACGCCGCCGCCGTGGTGGATGGAGACCCAGGTCGCCCCCGAGGACGCGGCGGTCAGGGCGTTGAGCAGGGCCAGTCGGCGATCGCGTCGGAGCCGTCCTTCATGGACTCCGTTTCCCGGTACGGGGAGGCCACGGAGCCGGAGTCCAGGTGGTCCCGGCCGATCACGATCGGGGCCTTGACCTTGCCCTCGGCGACGAGCTGGTTGAACAGCAGCCCGGCCTTGGCGCGTTCGCCGTAGCCCAGCCAGCAGATCCGGGCCGGGAGGCCTTCGAACTCGACGCGTTCGGCGGCGGCGTCGAGCCATTTGTGCAGGTGGGTGTTCTCCGGGAACAGTTCCTTGATCGCCTTGTCGGTGACGGCGATGTCTTCGGGGTCCCCGGAGAGCGCGACCCAGCGGAACGGGCCCAGTCCTTCGCAGAACAGGGGCCGGATGTAGGCCGGGACGAAGCCGGGGAACTCGAACGCCCGGCCGTAGCCGCCCTTGCGGGCCTCGTCGCGGATCGAGTTGCCGTAGTCGAAGACCTCGGCCCCGGCGTCCTGGAACTCGACCATGGCCTGGACGTGGCGGGCCATGGAGGCCTGGGCTTTCTTGGTGAACCCTTCCGGGTCCGCTTCGGCCTCGGTGTGCCACTCGTCCACGGTGATGCCTTCGGGCAGGTAGGAGAGCGGGTCGTGCGCGGAGGTCTGGTCCGTCACGACGTCGATGGTCAGTTCCCCGGCCCGGTGGCGGGCCAGGAGTTCGGGGAAGACTTCGGCGGCGTTGCCCACGTAGCCGACGGACCAGCCGCGGCGCTCGGCCTTGGCTGCCTGGACTTTGGCGATCGCGGTGTCCAGGTCGGTTTCGACCTCGTCCAGGTAGCGCTTGCCGACCCGGCGGCGCAGCCGGGACTCGTCGACGTCCACGATCAGGCAGGCCCCGTCGTTCAGGGTCACCGCGAGCGGCTGGGCCCGCCCATGCCCCGCACCCGCCGGTCAGCGTCAGCGTCCCCGCCAACGGCCCTCGGTGGAACCCTCCGGGGCCGGGCCAGGTGGCGGGCAGTGTCATGCCTTGCGGCCCTGAGTTTGTTCCCGACGGCGGCGAAGGTTTCGTAGGTGCCCTGCAGGATGCCCTGGGTGCCGATGTAGATCCAGGACCCGGCGGTCATCTGCCCGTACATCATCAGGCCCTCTGCCTCCAGGCGGCGGAACTCGGGCCAGGTCGCCCAGTCCCCCACGAGGTTCGAGTTGGCCAGCAGCACCCGCGGCGCCCACTCATGGGTGCGGAACACGCCCACGGGCTTGCCGGACTGCACCAGCAGCGTCTCGTCCTTCTCCATGGTCTCCAGGGTCCGGGTGATCGCGTCGAACGCGGCCCAGGACCGGGCAGCCCGGCCCGTGCCGCCATAGACGACCAGGTCATCCGGACGCTCGGCGACCTCCGGGTCCAGGTTGTTCATCAACATGCGCAACGGCGCTTCGGTCTGCCAGCTCTTCGCGGTCAGCTCCGTGCCGCGCGCGGCCTTGACCGGACGGGCTCCGGTAGTGAAATCAGCGGGTGCCATTCTTCGTACTCCTTGGTGAGCGGGACTAGTTGCTTCGTGCTCGAACTAGGCCAAGTTCTTGGACTTGAGCCAGTCCTGGGCGATCTGTCCCATGTCCTCGAACTTGGCGGTCCTGCCGTTCATCTGGATCAGGTCATCGGTGGTCAACGCGGCAGATACCTTGTCCAGCACGCCCTTGACGGTGTCGCTGGCCTTCTTCTGGTTGATGACGGGAACGATGTTCTCGGACAAGAACAGATTCTTGTTGTCTTCCAAGGCAACCAGGTTGTTGGCGGCGATGGCGGGATCGGTGCTGAAGAGGTCGGCAACCTGTACCTGACCGGAAAGGAGGGCGTTCAGCGTGAGCGGACCGCCGGCGTCGAGCGCTGAGAACTCCTTGAAGTCGAGGTTGTAGACGGACTTCAGGCCGGCAACGCCGTTAATACGGGTCTTCCACTCCGGCGGGCCGCCCAGGACGAGGTCCTTGGCAGCAGGCTGAAGGTCGCTGATGGACTTGAGGTTGTACTTGTCGGCGGTTTCTTTCTTGACCGCCAAGACGTCCTTGTCCTGTGCCTTGGATGCCGTCAGCTGCGTGAGACCGGACGGAATCTTGGTGCTCAGCTCTTTGGTGACCTCATCCGAGGTTACCGCTTTGGTGGAGGCATCGAGGTACTGCAGCAGCGCGCCGCCATACTCCGGCATGAGGTCGATGGAACCGTCCTTCAGTGCCGGGATGGTGACTTCGCGGCTGCCGATGCTGGGCTTCTCCGTGACCTGGACGCCCTTCGACTTGAGGGCCTCGGCGTAGATCTTGGCAATGAGCTGGCTTTCCGGGAAATCCGCGGAGCCGACGATGATGCTGTCCGTCGATCCTGCGGCCTGGGAGTTGTTGTTGGTGGAGCTCATGGGATCCCCACCACAAGCGCTCAGGGCGATGGCGGTGGCAGCCGCCAGGGCGAAACCAGTCAGGTACTTTTTCATGTCAATTCTCTCTGGGAGGGCCGTTGCAGGGCATGCGGTGGCCAAGTGGGGTGGTTTGAACGGTGTTGCCGCCGTAGGGCAGGGCGCCCGACGGCGATGAAGCGGAGGAGCTGCTTAGACCGTGACGGGGGTTTTCACGGTGTCAGCCGCCGCGGCGGGGGCGGCCGCCTTGACGGTGCGCCGGTCAGTCCGGGTGAGACGACCCTGCGGGTGATGAAGGCAAGCAACTGGTCGAAGAACAGGGCCAACAGCGCAACCAGTACGGCACCGGCAACCATCTGGCTGTAATCGTTCTGGGCCTTGCCGTCGATCAGCAGCCGTCCAAGGCCGCCGAGCGAAATGTACGCTGCGATGGTCGCTGTCGAGATGATCTGCAGCAGTGCGCTGCGGACGCCGGACAACATGAGCGGGAGGGAGCAAGGGAGCTGGATGTCCGTGAGGATCTTCATGGTGCGGAAGCCCATGCCCTTGGCGGCGTCGACGGCGGCAGCGTCCACCGCGCGGACACCGGCGTACGTGTTGGTCAGGATGGGTGGGACCGCGAGGAGCACCAGGACGATGAGGCTCGGCAGGATGTAGCCCATTTTGGACGGGAACGCGGGCGAGATCAGCAGGACCAACAGAATCAGCAGGCCCACGCTGGGGAGGGCGCGGAGGGCGTTGGCCAGGCCCGCGATCATGAAGACGCCCTTGCCTGTGACTCCGATGTAGATACCGAGCGGAACGGCGATGATGGCCGCGACGACGAGGGCAATGAGGGAGTAGAGCAGGTGTTCGCCAATCAGGGTGGGGATGCCGTCGGCGCCGCTCCAGTGTGCGGGATTGAACAAGTAGTTGATCATGATGCCACCACCTTGGGGGTCCACGGTGTCAGCCACCGGTTAAGGAGGATGATCAGTCCGTCAAGGATCATGGCCAGGACCACGCAGAGGATGATGCCGGCGATGATCGGGGTGAAGAACCGCAACTGGAAGCCTTGGGTGAAGAGCGAGCCGAGCTGCGGGATGCCGAGCAATGCTGCCACGGAAACAAGGCTCACATTGGAGACTGCCGCGACGCGGAGTCCGGCACTGATGACCGGGACGCCCACGGGTAGCTCCACTTTCACCAGGCTCTGGTATCCGCGGTAGCCCATCGCCTTGGCGGCTTGGACCGTGTCTTCCGGCACGGAATCCAGGGCGTCGGCTACGACGCGTACCAGCAGCGCCACGGTATAGATGGTCAGAGCTGCCACGATGTTGAGGGGATCCAGGATCTTGGTGCCAAGGACCAGCGGCAACAGGACGAACAGGGCGAGGGAAGGGACTGTGTAAAGCAGGCCCGCCACGCCTACCAGAAGGGGATAGATCCGGCGGCTGCGGTGTGCCCACCAGCCAAGGGGCAATGCGATCAGCAGGCCGAGGATAAGGGGAGTGACGGCGAGCAGCACGTGCCAACCGAGGAGGAAGACGATGTTGTCGGACTGACGGCCGAGCCATTCAAAGTTCATCGCGCCGTCTCCAAGTGCGGCTCGGCCTCGATCGCCTTGACGACGTCGGTGGCCGTCACTGTGCCGATAAGCTCGCCGTGTTCGTTGACGACGACGCCGCGCCGGCTGGGGGAGGAAAGTGCGGCGTCGAGCAACTGGCGCATGGTCCCGGACGACGACGCGGAGGTGCCGCTGAGGTTGAGGTGCTCCCTCGTCAGCTCGCCCTTGATGAGGTCCGCTTGTGCCCAGCCGAGCGGCTTCCGCAGCGGGTCGACCACCAGCACCCAGGCCCCGTGGCCTTGCTCTGGGCCTCGGCGGCAGATGCGCCGAGGGTGACCACGGCTTCTTCGGAAACGGCAACCGTGCCGGCCGCGTTGGTGAAGCCGAGGGAACGGTAGCCACGGTCACGTCCCACGAAGTCGGCCACGAATTCGTCAGCCGGGGACGTCAGCAGCTCCGACGGCGTGGCCATCTGGGCGAGTTTTCCGCCGACACGCATCACGGCAACCTGGTCGCCGAGCTTGAGGGCCTCATCGATGTCGTGGGTGACCATGATGATGGTCTTGCCGATCTCGCGCTGCAGCCGGAGGAACTCCTCCTGGAGCTGTGCGCGGACCACGGGGTCAACGGCACTGAAGGGTTCGTCCATGAGCATGAAGGCCGGATCCGAAGCCAAAGCCCGGGCCACGCCCACGCGCTGCTGCTGTCCACCGGACAGTTGCCACGGGTAGCGCTTGGCGAAGCTCGCGGGAGTCCGACGCGCTCCATGAGCTCGAGGGCTTTCATACGGGCCTTTTGCCTGCTCTCGCCGAGCAGCACGGGCATCGTTGCCACGTTGTCGACGATAGTGCGGTGCGGAAAGAGGCCGGCGTGCTGGATGACGTAGCCGATCCGGCGGCGCAGCAACGCAGCGTCCATGCCCGACGTCGGCTGGTCATCGAGGTAGATGGTGCCGCTGGTGGGTTCGATGAGGCGGTTGATCATCCTGAGGGACGTGGTCTTGCCACAGCCGGACGGGCCAACCAAGATGGTCAGCTTGCCGGTGGGCGCCTCGAGGTTCAGGCCGTCGACGGCGACCGTCCCGTCCGGGTACGCCTTGGTGACATTTTCAAACTTGATCATTTCTTTTCCATGCTTTCCTGGGGCACTTCATGGTCTCCGGAGGGTTCCACGAGGATGTTGTTCGCCACCCTCGCCAGTTCCTCGCCAAATGTCTGGGCCTTCGCCTCGCCCAAGCGGTAGCTCGGTGCGACGATGCTGAGGGCTGCCACGGTGCGGCCGCCGATCACGATGGGTGCGGCGACGGCCGTAATGTCGTCTTCTACGCCGCTTCGCACGATGGCGAAGCCGCGACCGTTCTGCCCGCCAGTCAGGACCTTCCCGGCGGCGGATCCTTCCAGCGGAATGCTCCTGCCGACCCAACTGGTGTGCCGGACAGAGTGCGTACCTTCGACAATGGCGATGTAGATTCCGGTTTCCCCAGGACCAGGAATGCTCAAATAGCAGGACTCGCCCGTGTCGGCCACCAGCCTCTTCATATGCGGTGTGCACAGAGACACGAGGGATTCCTGTCCGAGCGCGAGTGCTCCCAACTGGATGACACTGGCGCCGGGCCGGAAGTTTCCGCTCGGGTCCCGCTTCACGAATCCGCTGCCCTCCAGTGTGCGGAGGAGCCGGAGTGCGGTGCTGGCCGACAAGTCAACAACGCGTGCGGCGTCGCTCAAGCTGATGGCGCCATCGGTACAGACCGCGCTCAGGAGGGCCAACGCCCTTTCGACCGTCCGGGTGGAAGAGTCTGCTGCCACTGGCTGACCTGCTTTCAAGTGGTCTGAATCACCATGTCTTGCCACTTAGTAAAAATCAACTTTCATCGAATGGCAATAGATTTCGAGAAATTACCTGAGATTCCGGGATTTGAGACGCTCAGTGGGAACAAGCCGTTTCGGCGGTGTTTCAGGCCTGTTAATTGTCATGCTTCTACGCTTAAGGTCTTGTCATTGGGTGACATGTGGTTTTTACTTGGTGGCAGTCTTCATTAATCGGAGGAACACGTGGAAACCGTCAATCAGCTCCTTGACTCAATCAAGGACGTGGGCCGCGATGCGGTTCGCGGAGGATACTCCAGGGCCGTCTACTCGACACCCGAGCTCGACCTCAGGCACTGGTTCATCGAACAGGCCCAGCAGCGCGGCCTCGGCGTCGAGACCGACCGCAACGGCATTATCTGGCCTGGTGGGGAAAGCCCCAGGACGGTGCGCTCGTTACCGGCAGCCACCTCGATTCCGTCCCGGGCGGGGCGCCTTTGACGGGCCGCTTGGCGTCGCGTCCGCACTCGCCGCCGTCGACGTTCTTGCCTCTCGAGGCGTCAAGCCGAAGCGTTCGCTGGCCATCACGGTCTTCCCGGAAGAAGAAGGATCCCGCTTTGGCGTGGCCTGCTTGGGCTCGCGGCTCCTGGCCGGCGCCATCGACGTCGACAAGGCGCTGAACCTGCGCGACGTCGACGGCGACACTTTCGCCGACGTCGCCCGGAGCAATGGCCTGGATCCCCGGCACGTGGGTCCCGACCCGGAAGCCATGGCGCGAATCGGCGACTTCGTCGAACTGCATGTGGAACAGGGGAAGGGACTCGGCCAAAGCGGCCGGCCATCGCCGTCGGCAGCTCCATCCTGGGCCACGGCCGCTGGAAGCTGAGCGTCAGCGGCCAAGGCAACCACGCCGGGACCACCCTCATGGCCGACCGCGCCGACCCGATGGTAGCGGCCGCGCAGATCGTCGTTGCCGTCCGTGATGCGGCCGCGAAACAGGCTGATGCGCGGGCCACCGTGGGCGCTTGACCCCGGTTCCCGGCGGCACCAATGTGATTGCCTCCCGCGTTGATCTGTGGCTTGACGCCCGCCATCCCGACGATGCCGTGACGGCACAACTGATCGAATCGATCTACCGTGCGGCCCGGGAAATCGCGGCAGGTGAGGGATGCACTGTCACCCTCACCGAGGAGTCCTACAGCGACACCGTCCATTTCGATCCCGAGCTGAGCCGACGCATCGGCGAGCTCCTGCCGGGCGCGCCGGTGCTGGCGACCGGCGCCGGGCACGACGCCGGAGTCTTGGCTGGACATGTCCCCTCGACGATGCTGTTCGTCCGTAACCCGAGCGGAATCTCGCACTCCCCGGAAGAGTACGTGGCCGACGAGGACGCCTTAGCCGGCGCCGTCGCCCTCGCCGACGTTCTGGAGGGGCTCCTGTGAGCGGGATCTGGTGCGAGGCGGCGCTTATAGACGCCGACGGCGGTTCTGTCGCGGGCGCTTCTGCTGTGGCCGCGAGCGTCCGCTTGGAGGTGGACAACGGCCGCATCTCCGGGATCTTTACCGGCGTCGAGCCCGAAAGCGGTGACCGGATACTGAACGGCGTCGTCTTCCCGGCCGCGGCCAACGCCCATTCGCACGCTTTTCACCGGATCCTGCGCGGACGGACGCATGACGGGCGCGGTGACTTCTGGGTCTGGCGGGAGCAAATGTACCGGAGCGCTGCGGAACTGACACCGGAGAAGTACGAGAAGCTCGCCACGGCAGTCTTCGCCGAAATGGTGGTGTCCGGCTTCAGCAGCGTGGCGGAGTTCCACTATGTCCATCACCAGCCGGAAGGAACGCCCTACCCGGAGCCGCACGCGATGGAATTGGCGTTGGCCAGGGCAGCCGTGGCGGCCGGGATCCGGCTGACATTGCTGGACACCCTGTACCTCGCGGGAGGCATCGGGACGCCGCTGAGCCCGGAACAGGCGCGGTTTGGCGACGCCGATGCGCAGGCCTGGTTGGATCGGCTCGCATCACTGCGTGCCGCGATGGCACGGAGCTTTCCGCCGGAAATGGTCGGCGTGGGGGCCGCCCTGCATTCCGTCCGAGGAGTGCCCGAGGAGGCGCTCAAGACTGTCGCCCGGCAGTTGCCCACCGATATTCCGCTGCACATCCACCTCAGTGAACAACCGGCTGAAAACGAAGCCTGCGTGCAGGCCTATGGCGTCACGCCTGCCGGGCTTCTTGCCCGCCACGGCCTGCTGTCCCGGCGGCTCTCCGCCGTCCACGCGACCCACCTGACGCCGGACGACATCCAACTCCTCGGAGATGCGGGATCCACGGTGGTGATGTGTCCCAGCACCGAGGCCGATCTAGCTGACGGGATCGGCCCGGCACGCGCCCTGTCCGACGCCGGCTCGACCATCGCGCTAGGTACCGACCAACACGCCGTGATCGATCCCTGGGTTGAAATGCGCACTTTGGAACACGGGGAACGCCTCGGCTCCGGCCAGCGGGCAGGTTTTCACCGCAAGAACTGTTCCACGCGGCCACCATCGGCGCAACCGCATCCATGGCCACGCCCATTGCGTCGGCACTAGAGGTAGCTGCGGTGTGCGATCTCATGGCTGTGGCTCCGGACTCGGTGCGAACCGCGGGTTCCATGCCCCAGCAGTTCGCGTTCAGCGCGACGGCGAGCGACGTCACCGCCGTCGTCATTGCCGGTGAACTGGTGGCTTCGAATGGCGTCCATGTCCGGCTGGGTCTCCGGGCGGGCTGCTCACCGAGGCGTTGAAGGAGTTCTCCTAGGGGCTTTCCTTAAGGGCTTTCCTAGGGCGATATGACCGGGACTCCTTGGTTCAGCTCGCGCACCCCAGACGCTCGCTCACTTATGTGGTTGTTTTCCGGATCCCTCGCTCACATCTAGTGAGCAAGGGATCCCGGAATTGGCCCTATATGTGAGCCGGCGTGCGGCCGAAACGGGCTTATTTGTGAGCCGGCGTTCGGCCGAAAACTGCCCGCGTTTCGCGCTAAAAACTATTCGGGGTTTTCCACCATGTGGAGGACTTCTTCGAATACGGCGGACTGGGCGCGCTCAATCTCGGGGGAATCCGCGGTGCTCACGGCGATGCAGACGTCGCCCGCGGAGAGGAGCTTGGCGGTGATGTGCTGCGAAACAATGTCGGATGGCGCCTCGCATCCAACGCCCGCGGCCAGAAAACGCAGGGCAAGCGATTGGGCCGGAGCGAGTGAACCACCATTCGCCACCACCAGCAGGCGTCCGCCCTGGCGAATCGCGCGGATTTGTACGGGGTCATTCGCCTTTCATACCAGATTCACTTGAATAGCGAACCAGCAGCGCCGAAACCGACGACGGCGGGTGCCTGCCGCCGTCGGGCATCGACGCCTATCAGTCGAGCGGCAAAGTGACGGTGACGCAGGTACCCTTGCCTGGGCTGGAGACGACCGAGACGTCGCCGCCCACTTCGCTGACGGCGATGGACATGAGGCGGAGCCCGAATCCGTGGTGTGCGCCCGCGGGAGTCGCCTGGCTGTCGAAGCCCGCGCCGTTGTCCGTGACAGTCAGCCGGATCCCGTGGTACACAGCGGCCAAGCGGACGGTGACGTCGTGGGCATGCGCATACTTGAAGGCGTTGCTGAGCACTTCCTTGGCGGCGTGGTAGAGCAAGGAAGCGGAGCCGGACGAGATTTCGACACCGTGGTGCGGCGTCTCCCAATGGATTTCGGTCCCTTGGCGGCGGAGCGGTGAGGCCAAGCGGTCGATGCAGCCGGCGAGCCCCAAAGCGTGGAAGTCAACGGGTTGCTGATCGGTGATTACGCCATTGATGGCGGTGACCTCGTCCAGGGCTGTTGTTGTCTTCATGGCCGGTCCTGCTCCCCTTGCAGCTTTAGTGCTTTCGCCGGCGAATGGGTTCCGCCTGTGCTTGCATTAAGACTGGACCAGAGGCGTTAAGGTTCCCGCGATATTCAGTTAGTTTCGCCCTAATTTTTTGTCAGGAATCCCTACTTTGCGAGGAAGCCGAGCAAAGCCTGGTTGATCTCGGCGCCATGCGTCCACAGCAGGCCGTGCGGGGCGCCGTCGATTTCGACATATTCGGCACTGGGGAGCGCTTCGGCGAACCTCCGGCCGGTGACGTCGATGGGGAGGATGTTGTCCGCGGTACCGTGCACGATCAGGGCGGGAACGTCGATCTTGGGGATGTCGGCCCTGAAATCCGTGAGCCACGTGGGCTGCGCCGCCACCGAAGCGTAGGCGCCTGACTGGGCTGCCAGGTTCCAGCTGGCGGCGACTGCCTCGTGGCTCAGGCGGTGCGTTCCGAGGAAAGTGGAGGCGTTGTAGAAGTTGTTGAAGAATTCGGTGAAGAAAGCATAGCGATCGGAAATGACGGCTTCCGTGAGACCGTCGAACACTGACTGCGGGACGCCTCCGGGGTTGTCCGCCGCCTGTAGGAGGAACGGCTCCAAGGATGCGAGGAACACTGCTTTCGCCACCCGGGCCGAGCCGTAGGTGCTGATGTAACGTGCCACTTCGCCGGTACCCATCGAGAAGCCCACCAGGACGGCATCGTTCACATCGATGGTGTTCAGGAGGGTGTTGAGGTCCGCGGCGAAGGTGTCGTAGTCGTAGCCGACGGTCGGCTTGCTGGACTTGCCGAAGCCGCGGCGGTCGTAGGTGATGACGCGGTAGCCGGCGTCGAGCAGTGCGGCGGCCTGCTTCTCCCAGGACGAACCGTCCAAAGGGTAGCCGTGGATAAGGACCACTGCCTGGCCGGTCCCGTGGTCCTCGTAGTAGATCTCGATCTCGGTGCTGTTTTCATTTCCGACGGTGATGTAAGCCATGACTACGGTCCTTTCGTAGCGGATCTTGCCGAGCGTCTCCAGCCTACTGTCCGGGTACGACGCCGGCACGCTCCGCGCCATCATGACGCTCGCTCACGTATGTGGGGGTTGCGGCGGACGCTCGCTCACTAACGGCTCGGGAATGAATCCAAATACTTGAATGTTCAATTAATTATGGATTTTGGAATCTTCACTTTCGGTGAGCTATCCCGCGACATCAAGACCGGAGCCTCCCTGTCACCGCACCAGCGGGTCAAGGACATCATTGAGCTGGCGAAGCTTGCCGAGCAGGCAGGACTATCGTTCCTGGGCCTGGGGGAGCATCATCGGCACGATTTCGCCCTCTCTGCCCCGGAAATGGTGCTCGCGGCCATCGCTCGGGAAACCACCAAGCTTCGGCTGGGCACCGCCGTCACGGTTCTCTCCACCCAGGACCCTGTCCGGCTCTTCGAGCAGTTCTCCACGCTGGATCTAATTTCGGGCGGGCGGGCAGAGATCATTGCCGGCCGTGGCGCCTTTGTGGAGTCGTACTCCTTGTTTGGCCACAGATTGGAGGACTATGACGAGCTGTTCGAAGAGAAGCTGAACATGTTGCTCGCGCTGCGTGACAACGACAACCTTCGCTGGGAGGGAAGCCTGACCCAAACCGTCTCCGGGATGGACATAGCGCCGCGTCCGATCCAGGAAAAGTTGCCCATCTGGGTGGGCGTGGGCGGTACTCCGCAGAGTTTCGTCCGGGCGGGGCGGTTGGGCCTGCCGTTGTTTATCGCTCTGCTGTCCGGGCCGGCACGATTCCGCCGGCTCGTGGAACTGTACCGGGAGACCGCTGAAAACGCGGGACACGACGGTGCCGCCCTGCCAGTCGGCGCGGGTGGCCATTTCTATGTGGCGCCGACGTCGCAGCAGGCACGGGACACCTTCTACCCCTACTATCGCGCCTACTTCGAGCAGAACATGCCCCGGCCAGTTGACCATTTCCCGCGGAACACCTTCGATGAATGGACCGAACCGGGTGGCGGCCTGCTTGTGGGAAGCCCCCAACAGCTCGTCGAAAAGCTACTGGAAATTCATAGCGCCCTCGGCAACACGCGGTATCTGGCTCAGGTCGGTCTCGGCGGGTTGCCTTTCGCTGAGACGGCGCGGTCCATCGAGCTCCTGGCCACCGAAATCATCCCCGCAGTGAATCGCGAGATCGGCGTTGCTCTTGCGCGGTAAGCCCCACGATCTGAGCGAGGGTTGGGGAAAGGGGCCCCATATCTGAGCGAGGGTCGGGGGAAGGGCCCCATATCTGAGCGAGGGTTGCACCTGATCGCCCGCCACGCTTCGCCCTGAGGGAAAGCTCTAGTTGCCCCCAGCAACCAGTCGTAGACTGGCCTTCGAATCACTACGTGAGTTGGAGAACGATGCTCTGGAAACTTCTCGTTCAGTACCTGCGGCCACATCGGCGGCTACTGATCGCCGTCGTCATTTTCCAGTTGGCGCAGTCCATCGCGTCGCTGTACTTGCCCACACTGAATGCCGACATCATTGACGAAGGCGTGGCCAAGGGGGATACCGGGTACATCCTGGGCACCGGCAGCCTCATGTTGCTCATCACCCTCCTGCAGATCGCGTGTTCGATCACAGCCGTGTACTTCGGCGCGAAAGCCGCCATGGGCCTGGGGCGGGACCTGCGCGGGGCCATTTTCACCAGGGTGGGGGAGTTCTCCGAGCAGGAGGTCACCCGCTTCGGCGCTCCCTCGCTGATCACCCGCTCCACCAACGACGTGCAGCAAGTCCAACAGCTCGTCCTGATGTCCTGCACCCTCATGGTGGCGGCGCCCATGCTGAGCATCGGCGGGGTCATCATGGCCGTCCGGCAGGATGCGCAGTTGTCCTGGCTGATTGCCGTGAGCGTCCCCGTGCTGCTCGTTGCGGTGGGCCTCATTGTCAGCCGGTTGGTTCCGCTGTTCCGCAAGATGCAGGTCCGGATCGACACCGTGAACCGGGTGCTCCGCGAACAGCTCGCCGGCATCCGCGTGGTACGTGCGTTCGTGCGCGAGGACATGGAGACGGAACGCTTCGCCTCCGCGAACCGGGACGTCACGGAGATGGCGTTGCGCGCGGGGCGGCTCATGGCCCTCATGTTCCCGGTGGTGATGCTGGTGCTCAACGTCTCCAGCGTGGCCGTGATCTGGTTCGGATCGTTCCGGATCGATGACGGATCCATGCAGGTAGGAACCTTGATCGCCTTCCTGAGCTACCTCATGCAGATTCTCATGTCCGTCATGATGGCTACGTTCATGGCCGTCATGATCCCGCGTGCGGCTGTGTCGGCGGACCGCATCGGGCAGGTGTTGGAGACCCAATCGAGCGTGCGGCCTCCCGCGAACCCGGTGACGGAGACCGCCGGCCGCGGCGAGCTGGAATTGCTCGACGTCGGATTCGCCTACCCGGGTGCCGAGCAGCCCGTCCTGAGCGGCATCAGCTTCCGGGCACGCGCTGGCCAGACGACGGCCATCATCGGCAGCACGGGCGCGGGCAAGACCACCTTGGTGAACTTGCTGCCACGGCTCTTCGACGCGAGCAGCGGCTCGGTGCGGATCGACGACGTCGACGTCCGCGAACTGCACCCGGACCTCTTGTGGGGGCACATCGGGCTGGTCCCACAAAAGCCCTACCTGTTCTCCGGCACGGTGCGCAGCAACCTGCTCTATGGCAAGCCCGACGCCACCGAGGAAGAACTCTGGCGGGCCCTCTCCATTGCGCAGGCCCAGGACTTCGTCGAGGAGATGGAAGGCGGGCTTGACGCTCCGATCTCGCAAGGCGGCACCAACGTTTCCGGCGGTCAGCGGCAGCGCCTGGCAATCGCCCGGGCACTCGTGAAGCAGCCCGAGCTCTACATCTTCGACGACTCCTTCTCCTCGCTGGACACTGCCACCGATGCCAGGCTTCGCCAGGCACTCAAGCGCCACACTTCGGGCGCCACCATGGTCATCATTGCGCAGCGGGTGTCCAGCATCGCGGACGCCGAGCAGATTCTGGTGCTCGACGACGGGCGGCTGGTGGGGCGCGGAACCCACGAAGAGTTGCTTGAGACTTCCGAAACGTACCGCGAGATAGTTTCCTCGCAACTGGCAGCGGAGGAGGCGGCATGAGCAGCACAGCAGGCACCGCCAACCGCCCGCAGCGTCCCCCGATGGGACCAGGCCGTGGCGGACCGTTCGCGGGAATGAGCATCCCGGCCGAAAAGGCCATGAACTTCCTGCCCTCGGCCAAGCGGCTCCTGGGTACGCTGCGGCCCGAGCGCTTGTGGCTGACCCTGGTCCTCTTCCTCGCCGTGGCCAGCGTGACGCTGTCCGTGATCGGTCCCCGGCTTCTCGGCGAGGGCACCAACTTGATCTTCGCCGGCGTCGTCTCCAAGCAGCTTCCCGCCGGAGTAAGCAAGCAACAGGTCATCGACGGGCTGCGCGCTTCCGGCCAGGGCGCCAAAGCGGACATGTTGAAGGGCATGGACCTGACTCCCGGCGTCGGAATCGACTTCGGGGCGTTGTCCTCGATCCTGCTGTGGGTGCTGGTCCTGTATGTCCTGGCCTCAGCGTTCGGCTGGATCCAGGCGTACGTGCTCAACGGCGTCGTGCAGCGAACCGTGTACCGGCTCCGCGAGCAGATCGAAGCGAAAATCAACCGGCTCCCGCTGCGCTATTTCGATTCAGTGCAGCGTGGTGAACTGCTCAGCCGCGTGACCAACGACGTCGACAACATTTCGCAAAGCCTCCAACAGTCCATCAGCCAGGCAGTCACGTCCCTGCTGACAGTGGCCGGCGTCATCTTCATGATGTTCCTGCTCTCGCCGATCCTGGCGCTGATCACCCTGGTCACAGTGCCGTTGACGCTCGTGACCACCGTGCTGATTGCCAAGCGCTCGCAGAAGCTGTTCGTGGCCCAGTGGAAGAACACCGGCGAGCTGAACGGCCAGATCGAAGAAACCTACACCGGCCACGCGCTCGTGAAGGTGTTCGGCCGCCAGCGCGAAGTGGAGGAGCGCTTCCGCGAGAAGAACGCAGAACTGTTCTCGGCCAGCTTCGGCGCCCAGTTCATCAGCGGCTTGATCATGCCGGCACTGACATTCATCGGCAACCTCGTCTATGTGGGGATCGCCGTGGTGGGTGGCCTTCAGGTAGCTTCGGGCGCCATGCAGTTGGGCGATGTCCAGGCCTTCATCCAGTACTCACGGCAGTTCACGCAGCCCCTGGCCCAGCTTGGGTCAATGGCCAATCTGCTTCAGTCCGGCGTCGCGTCCGCCGAGCGAGTCTTCGCGCTGCTCGACACCGAGGAGCAAAGCGCTGATCCTGAGCCCTCCGCTGTTCCCGAGGTGACGCGCGGACGCTTGGTGTTCGAGAACATTTCCTTCTCCTACTCGCCGGACAAGCCGTTGATCCAGAATCTGAGCCTGGTGGCCGAGCCCGGCCAGTCTGTGGCGATCGTCGGGCCAACCGGGGCGGGCAAGACCACCCTGGTGAACCTGATGATGCGCTTCTACGAGCTCGACGCCGGGCGGATAACGCTCGACGGCGTCGACGTCGCCTCGATGTCCCGCTACGAGTTGCGCTCGCGGATGGGCATGGTACTCCAGGACACCTGGCTGTTCGGCGGTACCATCCGGGACAACATCGCCTATGGACGGCCAGACGCCACCGAAGCCGAGATTCTGGAGGCGGCACAAGCAACGTACGTAGATCGCTTCGTCCACTCCCTCCCGGAGGGCTACGACACAGTGCTCGACGACGAGGGCAGCAACGTTTCCGCCGGTGAGAAGCAGTTGCTCACCATCGCCCGGGCGTTCCTGGCCCGTCCGTCGGTCTTGATCCTGGACGAGGCCACGAGCTCCGTGGACACCCGGACCGAGGTCCTGGTCCAGAAGGCCATGAATGCCCTGCGGTCTGACCGGACCAGCTTTGTGATCGCGCACCGCCTGTCCACGATCCGCGACGCCAACCTCATCCTGGTGATGGAGGCCGGGCAGATTGTGGAACAGGGCACCCATGCGGAGCTGCTGGCCTCCGGTGGCGCGTACTCGCGGCTCTACGAAGCCCAGTTCGCGGCGCCGGTGGCGGAGGTCTGAGGCTCATCAAGCCGCCAGACCTCCTCAGCCTGCCTGGTGGGCAGATTGGACTCCGGGACGCGCGCAGCGGCCGCACCGACTCGGTGGACCTTGTCGCCTTCGAGATTGGAAGGACAGCGGTCACTCGAGCCGAGTTTGCCGGGGTCAAGAATGACCCCAGCCGTGGTCACTCTCCAAACGCGCCGGCACACGGTCTCACCTGGCTTGAGGCCATCGACTGGTGCAATGCGGCATCTGAAGCGGAAGGCATCAGCCCGGCCTATGCCCGCACCGGACGAAACGTCGAATGGAACGTCGCGGCCAACGGCTACCGGCTGCCCACAGAGGCGGAATGGGAATACGCATGCCGTGCCGGATCGGTTGGCCCGCACTATGGTCCGCTCAATGAGATTGCCTGGACCGCGAAGGATGGGCTGTCCGCGCCCCAGCGACGGGGCGCTTAAAGCTCCCAACGGGTTCGGCGCCTACGACACGCTCGGCAATGTCTGGGAATGGTGCTGGGACTATGCGGATCCCGCGAGATACGGCGACTACAGGGCATTCCGTGGCGGTGGCTGGGCTGACGACGCCTGGAATGTGCGTGCGTCGGTGCGGCGCGGCAGTGCTCCTGATGCCGTCTTGGAAGACGTGGGCTTCCGGGTGGCTCGGGGCGCCTGTGGTGCACCAATGGCAAAGTCCGGGCAGGGTTGGTCGGACGAAGCCGATAGAAGCCGGGCAAGAGTACGCGGCCCGATTCCGTTCGGCTGGACTCCGCTGAAGTTCGACTAGTGCAAAGTATCCATGCCCGTTGACACCCTCCGCCATCGGAATATCCTACAACCAAATGGTTGTAGATCAGCTCAGCGAAACCGAACTTGACCGCCTGTTCCAGGCACTTGCCGATGCCACGCGCCGGGATATCGTCCGGCGGGTGACTGTCGGGGAGTATTCAGTGTCCGGCTTGGCTGCCCTCTACGCCATGAGCTTCGCCGCCGTCCAGAAACACGTGGCGGTTTTGGAGCGCGCCTCCCTTGTAACGAAGGAGAAGCGTGGAAGGGAGCAGATCGTGCGGGGTAACCATGATGGCTTGCAGAAAGCCCGCCAGCTGCTCGATGAGTACGAGGCGATCTGGCGGCAGCGCGTCGAGCGGATCGCAGACATCCTCGCCGAAAAATAGGAAGGGTTCCGCAATGACGGTTATCAGTTCCACCCAGAATCCCGAAGCGTTGACCTTGACCCTCGTCGCTGAGTTCGATGCCAGCCCCGAACGGGTCTGGCAAATCTGGGAAGACCCGCGCCAGCTTGAGCGTTGGTGGGGTCCGCCCACGTGGCCGGCCACGTTCGAGCAGTACGAGTTCGAGCCGGGCGGGAAGGCCAGCTATTACATGACGGGTCCCGACGGCGAGAAGCCCCGCGGCTGGTGGCGCATCACGTCCGTCCAAGCTCCGAACAGGCTGGAGTTCGACGACGGTTTTGCCGACGAAAATGGCGCACCCGTCGAGGAGATAGGTGCCGGCCACGCGATCGTGACCATCGAGGAGACAGGCGACCGCACCCGCATGACCATCCTGTCCATCTTCGAATCAGAAGAACAGATGAAGAAGATGATCGACATGGGTATGGAGGAGGGAATGAAGGAGGCCGTCGGCCAGATCGACGCGCTCCTTTCGGAGCACTCCCGCGCCTGACCCTTCACTTCGAACAAGCCCGGAAAAGCGAACGACGGCGGGAGGTGACTCCCGCCGTCGTCGTCGCTTCGCGCCTCGAAGGTGCCGTTACAGGGACTGCGCGTCGAACGACGTGGCCTTGGCAGCGCTGCCGGTCAGGCTGACAGTGAAGGTGTTGGGCCCGCTGCAGGTGACCGCGATGCTGGCCTTGGAGGTGTTGTGGCGCACCGAGAAGTCGTGCACCAGTGCGTCCAGCGTGTGGTGGGTGGTTGAGCGGTCCCAAATCTTAAGGGTTACGGAGTCGGCAGTTTCAAACGTCATTGTTCAGTGCTTCCATTCATGAATCCGGATATCCGGCCATCGCGCCAGTGCGAAGGCCGCCGTACAGCTTTTCCATAGTGCACAGCGAGGCGCGGACTGCTCAAGCCAGAACGGCGTTTGTTGCTAGTGAGACTCATCACAGTGGTGCCTAGTGGGACGCAAGACGCAGAGCGCCGAAGACCGGATCCTGGGTCAGAACCTGCAGAGTGTGGAGACCCCGGGTAGCAAGGGCTATCCGCATGGCCGCCTGCAAAGTGGGCTGGTTCATCCCTAGGCCACCGCCAAGGACGATGGGCCCCTCGATGTTCAATTGCCCAGCGCATTTCGCCGCCAACGAGGCAAGATCGGCCCCAGCCTGGAGGATCATGTCCAAGGAAGCGGTATGCCCGAGGCCGCGCACTCGAAGACAATCGATGATTTCGACGCCCAAAACTCGCGTCCCGCGTCGCCATGGAAAAGGGCGATCAAACCTTCCGGGCCGAGGAGTCCACAAGATTTCATAAGCGCCTTCGTCAGTTCGTCCGGGCGCAGGCCGCAGTTCACGCGTTCAAGGCTGTACCTCACCGCTTCTCGACCGAACCAGTATCCGCTGCCTTCGTCGCCAAGCAAGTAGCCCCAGCCGCCCGCGCGCGCCTCGTCCTCGCCGTTAGTGCCCCAGGCCGCGGATCCGGTGCCGGCGATCACGGCGATTCCCGTGCTGCAACCTGCGGCCGCCAGCAGCAGGCGCGTGTCATGGACAACGGAGACGACGGCGTCGGGAGCCAATGGTTGGATCAGTTCCGTCAGCGCGTTCGCATCTTCGGGGGTGTCGATCCCTCCGGAACCAACCACCACCCGCGCAGTGGACCCGCCCTGGAGGGTGGCGAAGACGCCCTCCAGATTGCGGCGGGCCTCGGCACGGCTCACGTTCTGGACATTGGCGCTGCCGCCGGAAGTATCGGCGACGGCGGTGCCATTCAGCCATTTGATGCCGCGCGTCTTCGAACCGCCGATGTCCAAACCTACGACCGCGCCGAGGGTGCTGGGGTGCGTCACTCTTAGCCCTGGTCTGCCCGGTAGAAATACATCTCCCGCGATCCCGAAGGGCATCCCAGCCTTGGGCGAACATCCAGGTTCCGCCGAACTTGAGCAGGCCGCCCCAAGCCAGCGAGCCTCCCCTGTGCATCGCCTTCTGGGTGAACGGTTCGTTCACGTCGTAGAGCGCCTGCGCTGCGGAAAATTGGCCGTCTGCGTCGCCGTAGAAGAAGTCCAGGACCAGCTTGCCACCGTCGGTCCGGGGTTGCCGCCGTCGTCGACAATGGCGCAAGCCACTTCGTGCAGTGAGCCGCCCAGCGGCCCAAGGTCCAGGTACTCCTGCGGTTCAAACGTCCAGTTCACCATGTCCGTGGACCGTCCCACATGCGTGGTCCCCCGCAGCCCTCGGACAGATACATCAGGTAGTGCCCACCGATCTTGACGGCGTCGCCCTGGGCGTTCCGGGGGATGACCGCCCCCTTCGCCCAGAACCGCGAAACCTCGTAAGGGACAGCCAGGCCGAGCTTTTCCCAGTGGATCAAGTCGTCGGACACCGCGACATTGATGTCGCAGCCGACGTCGCCCAGGGGATAGACATCCGGGTCTTGGCCGGCCTGCTCCTCGCCGCGGTCGATCGTCCAGATCCCGTTGTAGAACATGTAGTAGCGGCCATTGGCGTGGTAAACCTTGGGATCTTCGCAGCCAAGGATCTCATTGTCCTGGGTGGGGTAGATCACCGGGTTGGAGGGGCTGTCCTGCCACCCGGTTTCGGGATGGTAGACGGCGACGCCGATACGGCTCGAGACCGATTCCTTGCGGGGGATGCGCGGTAGAAGAGGTAGAGCTTGCCGTCCCGCTCCATGACGGAGGGATTGAAGATTGAATCCGCGGTCCAGCCGATGCCGGTCGGATCGGCCCAGTCCTGGACTTGCCGGAACGTCAGGGAATCGTCCTTGCGGAACGGGCCCACCGCCCATTCCGGGTGCTCGGGATACGCGGCGGAAAACTGGTCGGTAGAAATGGTGTCGGTCAGCGGATTGCTGAACGTGAGTGCTCCCTCGTAGCTGTGGAGCAAGGCTTCTTTGGTGATTTTCTGCATGGGTTCTTCCTGTGGTGATAAGTGTCAGTTGCGGACCAGCGTTACCCAGGTGAATCCACCCGGGGCTACAGTGACGCGGCCGGAGTGGTCGGCGCCGTTCTGGTCTGGGCCCGGTGTGACGGGCTGGCCGGAAGCGTCAAAGGCCTCCTGGCTCAAATGGAACCCTTGGGGCATGTCCACTTTTCGATCGGTGCTTCCCGTCGCCGCGCTGATGTACAGGGTCGATTGGCCTCCGGAACCGGAGACGGAAACCGAGGAAATCTGCGGCTGCAGCAGCACGCCGTCGATCGACACGTCGCTTCCGGCCTTGGCGGTCAGGCTGTCCTGGCCCGCCGGGATTGCGTGGTCAAGGGAGAACGGGAAGAGCTTGCCCGGAGCTGCCGTGATGCCTTGCTCCCCGGCGCCACCGTTGGGCGTGCTGCCGAGGAATGTGGTCCCGGATGTCCACGACGTCATGCCGGCGGCTTCCGGGCGCTGGTTCACGATCGGGTATGCGTTCCGTGCCTGGTCCGAGACCGGGACCGTGATCTTCAGGGTGCCGCCCGCGTTGAGGGCGACGTATGCGCCGCCGGACCAGTTCGCCTCACCGGTCCATGCGGAGGCGGGTTTGACGACTGCGCCGCCGCTGATGGTGCCGGTCTCGGCCTCGGCCACCTTGAGTCCGTCCGTCCCCACGGTGCTGCTGATCCCCAAGGCCTTGGCCTTGAGCTCCGGATTGGCGTCCAAGGCGAGCATGGACAACAACGTGTGGATGGTGGATTCCGCCCCGGAGTTGGGGTTGACGCGTCCGTCGGTTTCGATGCCGTCGATCGCGGTACCTGTTGCCGGGTTGTAGGCGGGCTTTCCACTGCGGTTGGCACCGAAGTACCAGCCGGCAGCAACTGCCGCGACGTCCAGCAGGCCGGGAGCATTAGCGGCTCTTGCGGTCGCCACGAGTCCTTCGACCCGCGAGTCCACGCCATAGGCTATCTGCGCCTCACCCGGGGTCGGGCTCCAGGCATTGTCCGGTCCACCGGCGGCGAGGAGCTGCGGAGTGAATTGGGCGGAGTCCTTCACGGCAGCCGTCAACAGATCGGGGCGATGCAGTACCGGGACGCGTTCGCGACGGCGGCCGCGGCCATTCCGCCCCAAGCGTGCCAGAGTGTCCGGGACTGGTTCCACGGAAGAATCGCGCCGAAGGGCCACTGCTGAACTGATCCCGAGGACATCCCGGCGACACCTTCGGTGAGCTGGTTCAGCGCGGTGGCGGCAGCTCCGTCGTCGGGCGCGGCCTTTGAGTAGGCGGAGAGTCCGAGCACGGCTTCCGCCGAGGCGTCCGCCCCTCCGGTGATCAGCCAGGCAGGGACCTTGGCACCGTCGGCAACGTCGTACTTCCCGTACTTGGCGAGCGACTGCTTGTTCAGGGACCCGACGGCGAGATCAAGCCTGGACTGCAGGAAGGCGGCAAACTGGGGATCGGCAGACTTGAACGCCGCATACCCTTCGCCCAGCGCCCACACGGTCCGGGCAAGCCAGTAGGACTCGGCCGAGTCGCTGGGGTCGGGAAGTTCCACAGGCTTGGCGCTCGGCGTCAGTGTGCCATCGGCTTGCTGCCACAAGACCACGTTGCCGGCATTGGGGCCGGATGTTGTCTGCAAATACGCCAGCTCGCGCAACAGGTCGAAGGCGCGGGTGCGGCTCGAGGCATCGCCGGTCTGCTGCCAATGGCGCAAGTAGACGACGGCGGTGCGCGCAATGTCGTCCGCGTTGAAGGCTCCCTGGCTCCAGTTGCCCGTGGCCGGGTCCTTGGAACCTCCGCCTACCCGCGTGTAACTGCCGTCGGCATTCTTGTTGGCGTACGTCCACGGTGCTTGTGCCGCGGGTGTTCACCGATCTGGTACGTCGTGTGGCCCTCCACGGCATGCAGGGGAACGATGTCCAGCAGGAAATTCAGGTGGGACAGGTTGGTCAACGGCGCCTGCGGTGCCGCGGCCGGCGCCTGCGACGCAGCGGCCGGAACCGGCTGCGTCGCCGAGGCCACGCCTGCCCCGGCCAGGAGCATCGACAGCGTTGCAACAACTGCCACCGGGGCGGATTTCAGCCGTGCATAAGCAAGGGGAAGTGTCATGTCTAACTCCTAGGGGGCATGGAAGAAGGGCTGGACTAATGAAGCGGTACTGCTTCTAGGCGCGATACTGCTTTTACGCGCGGTCCAGGCGTGCCACGCCGATCTTCGAATCAGCCATGCCATAGAAGACGAACAGTTGCTCGCCGATCTTCTCTATCGCCGTGGGGAAAACGACGTTGGGACGATTCCCGAGATCTCGTCTTCCGTTTCCGGTGCCAGGAGCGGCTTGTCGCTGCGGGCGATGACGATCGAGGGATCGTCACTGTCGAGGATCATCGCAGCGGCTGTGTAGTTGACGTTCTGCTGGTGGTCGAAGGCGGACTTTTCCATCGATCCGGAAACGCCGTGGTAGATCAGGAGCCAGCCCTCGTCGACCCGGATAGGTGCCGGTCCGCCGCCGATCTTGAGTTCTTCGAAAGGGAACTCACTCAGGGCCACGAGCTTGTGCTTGCGCATGTGGACGAGGTTGCGGATGTCCTTCTCGACGTCGGCAACTGCGACGTAGGAAATCCAGATACCCGGGCGGTTGTCATCGAGGCCGGCCGGCAGGTGCTCGCCTTCGCCCTCGCGGATCCAGCCGAGGTCCCACATGGGGCGGTGCAGCAAAGCGTAGGAGGGAACGCCGTCGGGATCGTTGACCGGTTCCGGGAAGAACACGGCGTCCTTGTTCGCGAACAGGTTCAAGTCCATGGACAAGTCCGCCTGGTACTCGAAATGGCAGGGACCCAGGCGGTCCCAGGTGCGCAGGTCCTCGGAATGGGCGAAGGCCAGGCGGGGACCAAGCGGTCCGTAGGCAACATAGGTCATGAGGTGGCGGCCGAGGGACGGTACCCAGGTGATGCGGGGATCTTCCGTTCCCGCATTGTTGAGGCCCGTTCCCACCCTTCGTCCGGTGCCAGGACAACGCCCTGGCGCTCGACGCCGGATGGCACGCCGTCGTCGCCGATGATCACTTTGGCGAGCCCGACGCGGGAGACGTTGCCCTTCGCCACGAGGCGCGGCAGGAGGTACAGCTCACCGTCGGGTCCGCGGCCGCTGGCCGGGTTGAGGACGCCTTCGGCTTCGAACTCGTTCCCGTCCTCCGGGGTCATGATGACGCCGGCGCGGGTGAGGGTGAACGGGACGGTGGGAGTGCTGAAGTTGAGGAAGTCATAGAGCTTAGCCTTTACGCTTGAACCGATATTGGTGGAAATGAATTGGCGCTGGAAGAAGATGAACAACGCGACGGCGGGCGCCGCGAGGACGCAGGCACCGGCAAGGATGGCGCCGAACGGGTTGGATGCCGTGGCGGCGATGTTCGAGATGTAGTTCGCCAGGGAGACGGCGAGGGGCTGGATGGCCTGGTCCTTGGTGACGAGGAACGGCCACAGGAACTCATTCCACGGACCGATGAAGGTCAGCAGGATTGCGGTGACAATGGCGGGCCGGACCAGGGGGATCGCGATCTGCCAAAGGATCCTCAGCTCGCTGGCTCCATCGATGCGGGCGGCCTCGAACAAGGTGGAGGGGAGTTGCATGAAGTACTGACGGAACACGAACACTGCGGTGGAATTGATCGCGAACGGCAGGATCATGCCCAGGTACGTGTCGGCGAGTCCGTAGTCCCGCACGATCATGACGTACAGCGGAATGAGCAGGAGCTGGAACGGGATCATCTGCACCAGCAGCATCATTCCGAAGACAACCCCCTTGCCGCGGAATTGCATCTGGGCGAGCGCGTAGCCCACGAGGAGCCCGAAGACCACCGTGAAGAAGATGACGCCACCGGTGAAGATACCCGAGTTGACCAGGCCTTTCAGCAGGTCGATTGAGTTGTTGATGTTGCTGTAGTTCTCGCCGGTGATGTTCGCCGGGCTAGGGAAAGCTCCGCCCACCGAAGTGTCCGGGGAAGTCTGCAGCGAGCCGATGAACATGTAGTAGAACGGGAACAGGAAGACGAAAGCTCCCAGGGCCAGCAGCAAGAAGCTGCCCACGCCGAGGTTCTTGCGCTTCGCCACGGAACTGCCTTTGCGGGAGGCCGTGGATACAGGTGCCTCAGCACTGGAATCGGCTTCGGACGTCGCTCCTTCGGAGGCGCCGGCACGTGGCCTGCGGGCGTCGTCGTCGTCGTTCCTGAGAGGCGCTTTATTGAAAATCGACACGTCAGTCCTCCTTCCCGCCAACGAGGCGTTTCTGGATCAAGGCGATCAGCAGCACGCCGATCACGAGCACCACACCGAGGGCTGCGGCCACATCGGGATTCCCCTGCAGGATTCCCTTCTGGTACATCAGGAACACGGGCGAGGTCGAGGCTCCGTCCGGTCCGCCTCCGCCGGTGAGCAGATAGGGCTCGGTGAACAGGTTGGCTCCGGTAATGGTGGCGAGCAGGGTCACCAGCACGCTGGCCGAGCGCACTCCCGGAACGGTGATGTTCCAGAACTGGACCCATTTGTTCCCGCCGTCCACCGAGGCGGATTCGTAGAGCTCGTCCGGGATGTTCTGTAGGCCGCCAGGTACAGCAGGATGAAGAATCCCAATTGCTTCCACGTCACGTACAGGGCCACTGTTGGCATTGCCAGCCAGGAGTTCGTCAACCACGAGGGGTTCGGGGCCAGCGGGCCCAGAATGGCGTTGACCAGCCCGTCCTGCTGGAACAGGAACAGCCAGACTCCGACGACGGCGACGCTCGCCGTGACGTACGGGACGTAGTAGCTGACGCGGAAGAAGGTCTTGAGCCGCGTCACGCGGTTCAAGGCGTTGGCCAGGACCAAGGATAGCCCCACGGTCAGCGGCACGTTGATGATCAGGAAGATGCCGATGTTGGCGAAGGAACGTTGCACTTCGGGGTCGGACAGGACAGTGATGTAGTTGTCCAACCCCACGAAGGGACGGTCAACCTGGACGCCCGGAGCGGTGAAGAAGAACTGATGGAAGGAGATGTAGACGGCATACCCGAGCGGGTAGGCCAGCACCGCAAGGACGAAGATGACGTAGGGGGCGCTGAACAGCAGTCCCAGTGGCTGGCGGCCCAGGAAGTTCTTGCGTTTCCTGGGCGCCGGCCGCTGGTCCACAGCCCGCCCCGCAGAGTCTCCCGTAGCGGGAACCCCAGCTGAGCGAAGTGACATGGGGATTCGCCTGCTACTTCTGGGCTGCCAGTTGGTTGATCTTGTCGGATGCACCCTTGAAGGCGTCATCGATGCTCTGGTTGCCGAAGATCACGGACTTGCTCCAGGCATCCCGGAAGGTCTGCCAGATCTGCACCGAGTTGGTCACGTTGGGAACTTCCACCGTGCGTGCGGCTTCGTCGGCGAAGGTCTTGTAGGCCGGGTTCTGGCTGAAGTAGTCCGCGTACGTGGTGGCCAAGTCCTTGCGCATCGGCATCTGGCCCGTTCCGGAGAGGAGCTTGCCGTCCTGTTCCTTGCTGGTGGCGAACTTCATGACCTCCCAGGCGGTTCCTTGGTTTTTGCACGAGGAGTACATGGCGATGTTCTTGGCGTCGGAGAAGGTGGAGCCGTCGGTCTGGGCTTGCGCACCCGGGACCGGGACCGTGCCCCAGTTCACCTTGCCCTTGTAAGCGGCGACGGCCCAGGGGCCTGCGAGGGACATGCCGGCCTTGCCGTCGGCGAAGGAGTCACCCTTGTACGCTTCCTTGGATGCCAGGTTCTCCTTGTAGAGGGTCTGGAACATGGTGGCGACCTGCTTGCCTTGATCGCTGTTGAAGGTGGACTTGCCATCCTTGAGCAGGGTCGTCCCACCCGAATTGGCTGCATAGAACGGGTAGAAATCGAACCAGGGCTGGTAGAAGTCGCTCGTGGGCGAAGGCCACACGGCATTGGCGACGGCGCCGGACTTCACGAGGGTGCGGGCAGTGTCCAGGAACTCGGACTGCGTGGCAAGCTTGGGCTTTTCCGGGTCCAGGCCGGCCTTCGCGAAGACGTCCTTGTTGTAGAAGAGGACCACCGGGTTGGACTTCCACGGAAGCTGGTACGTCTTGCCGTCGGAGGACTTGTACTGGTTGGCGAGATCGCCGGTGCGGTCCTTGATGTACTGTGCGCCGTCCGGGAAGGAATCCAGCGGGACCAAGCCACCCTGCTTCTGGAACTGCGGAACAGCTACCGGGCCGTGTTGAAGACCAGGCAGGGGGCGTTGCCGGCGGTAATTGCCGCCCCGATGACCTCTTCGGAGCTCTTGCCTGCCGGGATTTCCTGGGCATCGACTTGCTGGTCGGGGTGGGCGGCGTTCCAGGAGGCCACCATGTCCTTGCCCCACTTCACCTCGAACTCGTTGTTTGAGTACCAGATCTTGATGGGACCCTTGGCCGTGGTGGCGGAGTTCGCTCCAGAAGCCGTGCTGCTGGAGGCGCCTCCACCGCATGCGGCCAGGCCGGCTCCGATAACGGCAATAGCGGTAAGGGAGAGGACTCTCGAACTAATTTTTCCGTGCTTCATTGCAACTCCTTTTGCGGGTAAAAACTGAAAATGCGGTGGCGACATTGCCGTCAAACGGGAATGGCAAATAACCCCACCCAATTGCGGGTAGATCGGTATTAGTAAGGATTATTTATTCGGCATGCTGGGGACCGGCCCAGTGGATGCGCGGACTACCAGTTTTGGAGATGGCAGATAGACGTCTTCCGCAGGGGCTCCGCCGAGGAGGCTAAGCAGCTGCTGGGCGGCAACCCGCCCCCAGAGCAGCGGATCGGCGGGGACAGTCGTCAACGGAGGATTGAGGTACCTGGCGAGCTCGGTGTCGTCGTAGCCGGTGATGGATAGATCATCGGGAACCGCCAGTCCGAGGGACTGGGCGTAGGACTGTCCGGCGGTGGCCATCAGGTCGTTCGCGTAGATGATCGCAGTTGGCCGTTGGGCCGAGCGAAGCAATTCCGCGGTAGCCGCCAATCCGCCCGCTGCGGTGAAGTCCGCCTCGATGAAGGAACCGGCCCGAGCCCGGCTTTCGCCATGGCGTTTTGCCACGCCAAGCGCCGGCTTCGGCCGTGGATGTAACTCTGTGGTCCGCCCACGTGGCCGATTCTGGTGTGTCCCAGGGAAACGAGGTGCTCGACGGCGGCCGCAATGCCTTCGGTATCGTCCATGCAGACAGCAGGGAACGGTGAGGTGGTTTCGGGCCGGTTAAGGGTGACGGCCGGAATCTTGAGGCTCGTCAACAAAGCGATCCGGGAGTCGTCAACCCTCATGTCCGTGAGGATGACGCCGTCCACGCGGCTGTCGGCAGCCAGCTTCCGATAGCCCAGTTCCTCGGCGTCGGCGCTTGCGGCCACCGTCAGGACCAGGACGTATTCGTGCTCGACCAAGGTGGTCTCGATCCCGGCGATGAATGCGGGGAAGAAGGGGTCAGTTCCCAGAAGCCGGGGTCCCTTGCCACCACGAGTCCGACGGCGAAGGCTTTGGCAGAAGACAGGCTCTTGGCTCGAAGATTCGGCTTCCACCCTAGTTCCCGGGCTACCCTGAGAATGCGCTCCCGGGTGTCATCACTGACGCCGGGCTGCCCATTCAACGCGTACGAGACGGCACCCTTGCTCACGCCGGCTGCCTGCGCAACGTCGTTGATGGTCACTGTCATGTTTGCCTCATTGCCACTTGGTGATTGGGGTCACTGAACCGGTTTTGTTATCTCTACTGAACCGGTTCAGAGAACTCTTGTCAAGGGCAAACGGGAAATTGATCGGTATGTGCGGGTCGTTTCCAGGCCGTCGACGACACTGGGGATCGCTCCGACGACACTGGCGGCCGCCCCGTCGTCGGAGCGGCCGCCAGTGTCAAAACGCTGCGGGTGTTAGTGCTCTGTGCCTGCTGCGGCAGCTTTCTTGGCTTCTTTCTTGGCGTCCTTTTCTGCGCGCAAGGCTTCCGATTCCTGCTGTTCTTCGGCCTTTTCCTGATGGATGACCTCCGCGAGGAGTTTCTCCATCTCTTTCGCCACGCCCGCGGCGGAGGCATGGTTCTGCCCGGTCACCAAGCGGTCGGAGACTACAACCTTCTCTGCGAAGACGTCGGCGAAGACGTGGATCGCACCCTGTTCCTTGAGCCGATCGGCCAAGAAGAACGGGATGACCTTGTCCATTCCTGCGGCAACTTCTTCGTCGTTGGTGAAGGCGGCCACCTCCCGGCCCCCGACGAGCCTGAAGCCGTCGGCCAGGTCCACGTTCACCAGGCCCGCGGGTCCGTGGCAGACCGCGCCCACCACACCGCCGGCGTCGTAGACGCTCGCCACAAGTTTCTGGAGTCCTTCGCTGTCCGGGAAGTCCCACATGGTGCCGTGGCCTCCCACGAGGAAGACTGCGTCGTACTGGCCCGGATCAACAACGTCCACGCGGGCAGTGTTGTAGAGGCCGGCCCGTGTGGCCTCGTCTTCCGTGAAGGCAACCTGGATGGGATCTTTCGAGTCCACCTCGTCGCGCGGGGGCTGACCGCCCTGGATGGATGCGAAGTCGACGAAGTGTCCGGAATCCTTGAAGACCTTCCAAGGATGTGCAGCCTCGGCCACGTTGTAGCCGGTCTTCTTTCCCGTATCGCCAAGCTCGGAAACGCTGGTTAGTACCATGAGGATTTTCTTCATGAAATGCTCCTATCGTCCACATTCCACCCTACGCCTAGCCCAAATTCGGGCCCACCCCGGCGCTGCAGGACCCAACTAGCTCGCAGTTGTTGTCGTTATGAGGGCTCAAAACGACAACAACTGTCAGTCAGTTGGGAGGGGGCAGGACGACTCAGCAGCCTTCGAAATCGGTGAGCACCTTGACCTTGTCCGCCGACGCCGACGTTGGGTCGAAGGCGTAGCCGAGCCATTCCCGTGCCAGCCTGCTGGCCAGTTCCACCCCGACGACGCGCTGGCCCATGGTGAGCACCTGGCAATCGTTGGACAGGATGGACCGCTCCACGGAGAAGGAATCGTGGGCCGTGGTGGCGCGGATGCCGTCCACTTTGTTCGCGGCGATGGCCACGCCGATTCCAGTACCGCAGAACAGGATGGCCCGGTCTGCATGGCCGTCCCGGATGAGTTCGCCGGCCTTGATCCCTACGTAGGGGTAGGGCGTGGTGAAGTCTTCGGTGGAGTCGCTGCGGTTGACGCCGATGTCGATGATTTCGCTGACCCGCGGATCGTCCCGCAAGTCCGCCATGATCCGGTCTTTGTAGTCCACGCCGGCTTCGTCGGCGCCCAGGATGAGGCGGAAACGTTTCGTGGTCACGCCGTGACCTTCCCGGCACTCACAACATGCGGGCCCATGACGGTGAAGATCATCGCCAGTGACGTGGCTCCGGGGTCTGCTGTGCCCAGGCTCTTCTCGGCGAGCGGCCGGGCCCTTCCTTTGAGGGGACGGAGCGCGGCCGTAGCTTGCGCAGCCGAGGTGGCCGCCGAGGCAGCTTCAGCCCAGGCACGCTCCGGAAGGACACCCTCGGAGACGCGTTCGCTGAAGGTTTCGGCGAAGGGGAGCAGGGCATCCACCATGGTCTTGTCGCCTATCTCGGCCTTGCCCAGTTCGGTGATCCGCGCGGCGAACGCTGTCACGGCTGCGGCGAGTCCAGCCGGTTCCGGCGCCTCGTCGTTGCCAAGGGATTCGCCGAAGGCGCGGAGGCCTGCGCCCCACAGAACGCCCGAGGTTCCCCCGCTTTGTCCGCCCAGGCATCGCCTGCGGCACCCAACATATCGCCGGCTCCCGCGCCACCGGCCAACGCAGCAACCGCTGCCGCGGTTGCTGCGTCAATTCCGCGTACCATTCCGCGGCCGTGGTCGCCGTCGCCCGCTACCGCGTCCATGTCGCCGAGGCGCGATTCGGCGTCGTGCAGTGCTTTCCGCGCCGCCTCGAGCGCGTCCGCGCAGCTCGCGGCGTAGTTGTGCGAGTCCAGGGTGGCCGTGAAAGCGATAGCCTCAGCGCCGCCGTCGTACGCCTCCTCCGAAAGCAAACCGCCAGCAAGGGTGGCGTTGCCGCGCCGGTAAGCCGGTGTTTCAGCGGGTGCTGTCCACAGCGGTTCGAGTTCTTCGTCGAGCCACGTGATGGTGAGGGAGACGCCGGACATGTCCAGGCTCGTGACCAGTTCGCCGACCTCCGGCATGACCAAGGTGTAGCCGGCTGAGCGCAGCAACGGGCCACGGTCAGCCACAGGACGAAGAGTTCTTCGTGCTTGGTGGAGCCAAGTCCGTTGAGGATGACGGCGAGGCGGTTGCCCGCTCCGTGCGGGGTTTCCGCCAGCAGCCGAGCGACGAGTTCCTGGCCGAGTTCCTTGGCCGGCGGGAGCTCGGTGTCGAACAATCCGGGCTCGCCGTGGATGCCCAGGCCAAGTCCCATCTGCTTGTCGTTCAGCGTGAACAGGGGCGCTTCGGCGCCGGGGAAGGTGCAGCCATGGAAGGCGCTGCCGATGGTGCGGGTCAGGTCATTGGCTTTGCGGCCCAAGCGCACGACGTCGGCCAGTCCGGCTCCCGCTTCGGCGGCGGCGCCCATGATCTTGAAGACCGTGAAGTCGCCCGCGATGCCGCGGCGTTTCGCGGATTCCGACGGCGGTGCGCTCGCGATGTCGTCCGTCACCAGCACGTTTTCCACGGCAATGCCTTCTGCAGCCAAGCGCTCGCTGGCCATGCCGAAGTTCAGGACGTCCCCGGCATAGTTGCCGTACGTGAACACCACGCCGGCCCCGGAATCCGCAGCCTTGGCCACGGAATAGGCCTGTTGGGCGGAAGGCGAGGTGAAGATGTTGCCCACGACGGCGCCGTCGGCCAGTCCCGCGCCGATGAGTCCGGCGAATGCCGGGTAGTGCCCGGACCCGCCGCCGGCCAGGACGGCCACCTTGGGCTGCTCGGGACGACGGCGGCGCACTGCGCCGCCGGGAACCTGGCGCACCAGGCCGGAGTGGAGGTCGCAGAAGCCGGCGAGGGCTTCGTCTGCGAAATCGGCGGGATCATTGAAGATTTTGGTCATCGTGGGCTCTTTCGGCTACGGATGTGGGGACTGCTAGTGGATGTGGCTTCCACCGTTGATGTCGATGGTGGTGCCTGTGAGGTAGGCGGATTCCTCGGAAGAGAGGAACGTGATGACGGCCGCGATTTCCTCGGTGGTGGCGTTGCGGCCCAGGGGAATCCCGGCGTTGATGGCGGCTTCCTGCTCGTCGGTGCTGCCGACGCGGATGTTCGTGTCCACGGCGCCCGGAGTAATGGCGTTCACGGTCACGCCGGTGGCGCCGATTTCGCGTGCCAAGGCCTTGGTGAAGCCGAGGATGGCGGCTTTTGCGGCGGAGTACGGGACCTTGCCGAAGACGCCGCCCCCGCGCTGGGCGGAGACGGAGGACATGTTCACGATGCGGCCCCAGCCGTTGGCGACCATGTCCGGCAGGAAGGCCTTGGTCACCAGGTAGGTGCCGGTGGCGTTGACGTCCATGATCTTGTGCCACAGTTCCAGCGTGGTTTCGAGGAACGGCACTGGCGAGGTGATGCCCGCGATGTTCGCGAGGGCGCCGACGGCGGGGAGGTTGCCTGCGCTGATCTCGGCGGCGACTGCGTTGTACGCCGCGGTGACGGAAGCCTCGTTGGCGACGTCGATCTCGTAACCGAACGCGGGGACGTTGAACTGGTTGCCGATTTCCGCCGCGACCTTGGCGGACTTCTCGCCGTCGAGGTCCAGGATCACGACGGCCAGCCATCATTGGCGTAGCGGCGTGCGGTGGTGATGCCGATTCCCCGGTCCGAGGTTGCCCCGGTGAGGACTGCGGTGCGCTGGATGGTGGTGGTCATGATGCTCCTTGAATTTGTTGGTGTGAAAGTCAGATGAGGTCTGTGATGTAGCTGGCGGCTTTGGCGGCCGCCGCCGGACGCTCGTCGTGGGTGACGTCGCGGGTTTCGAGCTCGAGCGAGAAATGGCCGCTGTAACCGGTGGCTGCGAGCGAGCTGAGTCCGGCGGCGAAGTCCGCTTGGCCGTTTCCGATGCTCAGGTTGATGTTGCCCGGAACGGCGTCCCGCAAGTGGACATGGGCTATCCGGCCCCGATGGCGTTCGATGTACTCCAGCGGATCTTCGCCCGCGGCGACAATGTGGCTGAAGTCCATGACAATCCCGACGCCGGAGCCCGCCAACCGCGTGGCGAGCTGTTCTGCGCGTTCCAGGTTCCAGCAGAACCGGAGGAAGTGCAGCGATTCTGTCCAGAGTTCGACGCCGAACTCCGCCGCGCGCTGTCCGGCACCGACGAGTTGGGCTGCGATGGTGTCCAGGTCCTCGTCGAGGCCGCGGACGGGATCGTGTGACAACGCTCCGCACGGGAGGACCAAGGCCTTCGCCCCGGAGTTGGCGGTGAGGGTGAGGAGTGCGTCGAGGTGACTTTCGCGGGCAGCGCGCTGGCCGGCGTCGAGCACTGCGTTGAGGTCTCCTATATCGCCGTTGACCGAACGGACCCGCAACCCTGAGGCGACGACCTCCGCGGTCACGGCCGAGACGGCGTCGGAATCAAGCTCATCGGGAACGTGATCGCAGACGCCCGGCAGCGCGCCGAGGTCGATTTCCTCAAAGCCCAAACCGCCGATGGTGCGCAGGGCAGCGGGCAGATCCTGGTGCCGGAAGCTGATGGACGAGCAACCGAGTCGGGAGTTGAACATCTTCGTTTCCTCCAGTCGTGCCCGAAGGCAGTAGTGATGGGAACCACAGTAGCTAAGTTAACTGTTAACAGTCAACCCTTGAAGTTGACTGTTGACAGAAATGGATGATGCAGGTCACACTGGCGTATCATGTGTTAACAGTCGACAGTGCTGAAGCGCCTAGCCTCAGTCGCTCTTCGAAAGGGATTCACCAATGAGCAAAGAAGCTCTGACCATGCGCGGTCCGGTCCACGGCACCAAGGACGCCAGGCGCGTCGCCATCGGCTCCGGAGTGGGCGCGGTTATCGAAACCTATGACTTCATCGGATTCGGCACCGCGGCTGCCCTGTACTTCGGAACGGCGTTCTTCCCCACGGGCGATCCCGTGACAGGCACCCTCGCCGCTTTCGCGACCCTCGGCGTCGGCTTCGCGGCCCGTCCCATCGGCGGCATCATCGGCGGCCACCTGGGCGACAAGCTGGGTCGCAAGCCGGTCCTCGTCGCTTCCCTCATCCTGATGGGCGTGGCCACCTTCCTGATTGGCCTGCTTCCACCTACACCCAAGTGGGCCTGTTGGCTCCAGCACTGCTGGTGTTCGTCCGCATCGTCCAAGGCCTGGCCTTCGGAGCCGAATGGGGCGGAGCCATTCTGATGAGCTATGAGCACGCGCCCTGGAAGAAGAAGGGAAAGTACACCGGCATCGTCCAGGCCGGATTCCCAGTGGGCCTGCTGCTGGCAAACCTGGTCTTCCTTGTCAGCGTCCAGCTCGGCGGCGAACTCGCCTGGCGCATCCCGTTCCTCGCCAGCATCGTCTTGGTTGTCGTTGGCTTGATCATCCGCTCCAAGGTCCCGGAATCTCCCGTCTTCGACGAGGTCAAGGACAGCGGCGCAATCGTGAAGTCGCCCATCGTGGAGGTCCTGAAGACCGACTGGCGCAACATCGTCAAGGGCATCGGCCTCCGGATCGCCGAGACCGCGGGCTACGCCGTCTCCATCACGTACATGATTTCCTACCTGAACAGCCAGCATTTGGCCGATAAGACCCAGACCTTGGTGGCTCTCTGCATCGCTTCGGCCATCGGCATCTTCGCAACCCAGGCCTGGGCGCGGCTCACGGATAGGATCGGACGGCGCCCCGTCTACATCTGGTCCTGCGCTTTCGCCGTGCTGTTTGCCATCCCGATGTTCCTGCTGGTCAACACCGGTTTGTTCATCTTCATCATTGCCACGATCGCCGTCTCCTACGGTGTCTGCCAGAACTCGCTCGCCGGTGCCCAGGGCGCCTGGTTCCCCGAGCTTTTCCAGGCGAAGACCCGCGCTTCAGGAGCCTCGCTGGCCTACCAGATCTCGGCCACGATCTCCGGCTTCACCCCCTTCATCACCACGCTGCTCTTCGTCGCCATGGGCTGGATGGGCCCGGCCGTGCTCTTCGGCCTGTACGCCGCGATCGGCCTCTGGGCTGCATTGGCTACCCGCGAAACCTGGGGCAAGAAGGAACGCCAGTTGGCCGATGAGGCCACCAAAAGCACTCCCCAGTCGGTGAATGTCTAATGACGGTGGCGCAGGAACAAAACACGGCAGGACGAATCGGAGAAACCGCGATGGAACGCATCGAACGCGTGCGCGCTGCCGCAACCCGGATCCGGCACCACGCCCTCAACATGGGCGAAGTCCAGGGGCAGGGCTACGTCGGACAGGCACTCGGTGCGGCGGACATGCTCGCCGCGGTCTACGCGGACCAGCTCCGCTACCGGGCCAATGATCCCGAGTGGGAGGGCCGGGACCGTTTCCTCCTTTCCACCGGCCATTACGCAATCGGCCACTATGCAGCCCTGGCGGAGGCCGGAATCATTCCTGTCGAGGAGCTCGAAAGCTACGGCTCGGACGATTCCCGCCTCCCCATGTCCGGGATGTCGACATACACGCCGGGCATGGAAATCTCGGGAGGGTCGCTTGGCCACGGGCTCTCCATCGCTGTCGGAATTGCCCTTGGCCTCCGGCACCGCGCTCCATCGGGAGAGGGCTCCAGCGCGAGGGTGTACAACTTCCTCTCCGACGGTGAGCTTGACGAAGGGTCCACGTGGGAAGCCGCCATGGGCGCGCACCACCACCAGTTGGGCAATCTCACCGCCATGGTGGACATCAACGCCCTGCAGGCGGATGGCAAGACGGACACCGTCCTCCGGACCGAACCCGTGACGGAGAAGTGGGAAGCCTTCGGTTGGTACACGCAGCGGGTGGACGGGAACGACGTCGGTGCGTTGCTGGCTGCGTTCGACAACGCGGCCGGCCAGGCCGCCGCCGTCGGGCGTCCTTCCGTCATCCTGTGTGACACGAAGGTGGGCCGCGGCGTGCCGCTGCTCGAAGAACGCGAAAAGGCGCACTTCATGCGCATCGAAGAACACGAATGGCAGCTCTGCCGCAAGCAATTGACCGCAGGATCCAACGGGAAGGCCGGCCGATGAGCACCGTCACCGCTTCGAAAGGCGCAGCTTTGAAAGGCGCAGCACCCAAGCTGAAAACGTCGGCCATGATCGCGTCCTTCGCCGACCCGGGCCAGAAGACTTCGTCGGCGCCTTTCGGCCACGCGTTGGTGAAGGCCGCCGAGGCCGACCCGCGAATCGTCGGACTCACCGCCGACCTCGGCAAATACACGGACATGCATATCTTTGCGAAGGCGTTCCCGGAGCGGTTTTTCCAGATGGGCATGGCCGAGCAGTTGCTCTTCGGTGCGGCGGCAGGCTTGGCCGAGACAGGTTTGATTCCGTTTGCCTCAACCTATTCTGTGTTCGCCGCGCGCCGGGCCTACGATTTCCTCTGCCTCGACATCGCCGAGCCGAACCTGAACGTGAACATCGTGGGCGGGCTCCCGGCCTGACCACGGGCTACGGCCCAGTCACCAGGCCACCGAGGACATGGCGATCTTCCGAGGCATGCCGAATCTGACCATCGTCGATCCGTGCGATTCCGTGGACATCGAACAGGCCGTGCCGCAGCTGGCAGCCAGCGACGGGCCTACGTACCTGCGCCTCCTCCGCGGCAACGTCCCCACCGTGCTGGACGAGTACGACTACACGTTCGAACTCGGCAAGGCGAAGGTGCTGCGCGGCGGAAACGACGTCGTGTTCGTCTCGAGCGGGCTCATGACCATGCGTGCGCTGCAGGCAGCGGAGGCGCTCGCCGCACACAAGGTGGATGTCGCCGTCGTGCACGCGCCCACCATCAAGCCGTTCGACGCCGCCACCGTCCTGGCGGAACTGAACACCGATCGCCTGGCGGTCACGCTGGAGAACCACAGCGTGGTGGGCGGCTTGTTCGAAACCGTGGCCTCGGCCGTGGTCACCGCCGGGCTGGGCAAGCGCGTGGTTCCCGTTGCACTTCCGACGAGTTCCTCGACGCTGGCGCGCTGCCCACCCTGCACGAGCGCTACGGATTGTCCGTGCAACGGATCGTGGCAAAGGTCCTCGCGGAACTGGGCTGACCCGGTTCATCAAAGGACGCAGGAGCGCGGAGCAGGCGTGGGCCGGTTCCGCGCTCCTGACGTAAGATCAACAGTTAACACACCGACTGTAAACAGTCGACCACTGACATTGAGGACGGACATGATGGCCGGAGCAACAGCACCCCTCCTGGGACTGGAAAAGAAGAGCCTCCGCGAGCAGGCGCTCTCTGCCCTGCGCACCGCCATCACGAGCGGCGAGCTGGCGCCTGGTCGGCACCTCGTGGAGACCGAGCTGTCGGACATGCTCCAGATCAGCCGCGGAACCCTCCGGGAAGCCTTGCGGCAACTCGAGCAGGAGGGTCTGCTGTCTGCAGGACCCCGCGGCCGGCTTTCCGTCCGGCACCTCGATGCCAAGGAAATCCGCGATATCTACTCCGTGCGGGCGGCCCTCGAGTCCCTTGCCGCGCGCACGCTCTGCGAGCTGCCGGACCGCCAACAGGTGATCACTTCGCTGCGTACCGCCATCGATGCCATGGCGGCCGCCGCCAAGGGAAGCCTCGAGGAACGGATCGAGTCCGATCTGGAATTCCACCGCACCATGTGCCGCCTCACCGGCAACGAGACCTTGCTCCATTCCTGGGAATCGCTGGAGGGATCCATCCGGATGTCTATCATGTTCGCCGGCCTTGAAAAGGGCGTCAAGAACATGAGCGTCGAGCGTCACCACGACATTGTGGCCGCCATCGAGACCGGCGACGTATCCCTGGCCCGCAAAACCATCCTTGAGCACATGGACAGCGCTGCCGCGGAGCTGGTGGCTTAGCGCTCGACGACGGCACATCGAGTGAGGGCATCTCTGAACCTGTCGCCACAGCGGTGTTACATGTAACATGGATTCCATGGCAGTTCGAGATCGGGTCAGCGAGTACCGTAAGCGGATGCGCGAACACGGCTTCCGCCCAATCCAGGTGTGGGTACCGGACGTTCGGGCCGACGGTTTCGACGCCGAAGCACACCGGCAGGCCGCTGCCGCAGCAGCTGCTGATCGCCAGTCCGATGACCAGGAGTTCATCGAGGCTGTGTCAGCGCCTTGGGACGAAGAGTGAACCGTGGCGAACTCTGGACCGTGGCTGGCGGTGTCTACGCCTCCAAGCCGCGGCCAGCGCTTGTGATCCAGGATGACCGATTCGACGTCACCGATTCCGTCACGGTTCTTCCTCTGACAACAAACCTCATTGATGCACCCCTCCTTCGGGTCAGTGTCTCAGCCTCAGAGCTGTCCGGCTTGCGGCAGGAAAGCCACGTGATGATCGACAAGTTGACGACGGTCCGGCGTTCCAACATGCAAAGCCGCGTCGGCCGTTTGACATCCGCACAGCTCGTAGAGATTGAAAGAGCTTTGCTGGTGTTCCTTGGACTTGCCGGTTAGCGCATCGCCGGGTGGCGCCGACGGCGCTCGCCACATTTCCGTTGGGGGTCACTGCCAGTACCCCTCAAGACAGAGACTCCCTGATGTTCTCAACACGCTGTTTCCTTAAATCATGACTCGTCCCGAAACCACGTTGCCGGCTCCGGTTCCTCCCTCGTCCATGGCCGATGCGCCCCGCGCACGGCTCACGCTCATGATTGCGTCGCTGGGATTTTTCCTGATCACCCTCGACATCCTGATCGTCAACGTCGCGCTCACCAGCATCGGCAAGGAACTCGGGGGCGGAACAGCCAGCCTGCAATGGGTCATCGACGGCTACACGCTGATGTTCGCTTCGCTACTGCTGTTCGCGGGTAACCTGTCGGACCGGATCGGCGCGAAAAGAGCGCTGGGATGGGGCATCGCACTGTTCCTGGTGGCGTCGGTCGCGTGCGCCCTCGCGCCGACGTCGGGGATCCTCATCGCTGCCCGCTTCCTCCAAGGAGGTGCGGCATCGATCATGCTGCCGGCGTCGATGGCGCTGATTCGGCAGGCCTTTCCCGATCCCCGCCGTCGCGCACATGCGCTGGGGATCTGGGCAGTCGGCGGGGCAGTTGCAGGAGCCGTGGGACCGCTTGTCGGGGCCTCCTCACCACGCTGGACTGGCGGCTCGTGTTCGGCATCAACCTTCCCGTGTGCATCGCGGTGCTGGTGCTCCTGGCTTCCGTTGCCACGTCGGCCCGACGGCCGACTCCGTTCGACTGGGCCGGGCAGGCCGCGGCGATCGTTGCCCTGACCACGTTGATGTACGGCCTCATCACGGGAGGAACCGAAGGCTTCGGCACGGTGCCCGTCATCGGGAGCCTGGTACTGACAGCCGTAAGCCTCACGGCCTTCCTCTTGATTCAGGCGCGCGGCCGGCACCCGATGATGCCGCTTGAACTGTTTCGCTCCACCGGCATGAGAATCTCGCTCTCGGTGGGCTTCGCGTTCATGGTGGGCCACTTCGGCACGGTGTTTGTCGTCAGCCTTTTCCTCCAGCAGCACCTCGGGCTGACGCCGCTTCAGGCCGGGTTCACGTTCCTCCCGTCCGCGGCGTTCAGCATCGTTGGCAACATCATCAGCGGAACCCTCTCGAACCGGTTCGGGACGCGGGTGCCGGTGGTTGTCGGATTGACGTCCATGGTGGTGGGACTCACCGCGATGCTTCTCACCGCACCGTTGGGATCGCCGCTACTCGTCGGTGCCTTTCTGATTTTCACGGGTTCCGGCGGATCGATCGCGATGCCGCAGGTCACCGCCGTCGTGCTCGCGAGCGTGCCGAGCGAAAAGGCGGGCACGGCCAGCGCAGTCTTCAATACTTTCCGCCAAGTGGGCGGCGCCGTCGCCATCGCAGTCTTCGGCGCCCTCATCGCCGATCGCAGCAACTTCGTCCACGGGATGCAGACCAGCTTCATCATCGCGGCGTCGCTGCTCCTCCTTACCGCGTTCGCCAGCCTCTTCCTCCATTCACCGGGCGCCGCCAAAAGCTAGGGAGCGCCCTCCCGCGAGCTCACCGGCCGATGTAGGCCGCCAAATGCTCGCCGGTAAGGGTGGATCGCCCTGCGATGAGGTCGGCGGGGGTGCCCTCGAAAACGATCTGTCCGCCGTCGTGACCGGCGCCGGGGCCAAGGTCGATAATCCAGTCGGCATGCGCCATGACCGCCTGGTGGTGCTCGATGACGATGACCGACTTCCCGGAGTCGACAAGCCGGTCCAGCAAGCCGAGCAGCTGTTCGACGTCGGCCAGGTGCAGGCCCGAGGTGGGCTCGTCGAGAACCAGCACGCCGCCCTTTTCGCCCATGTGGGTGGCCAGCTTGATCCGCTGCCGCTCGCCGCCGGAAAGGGTGGTGAGCGGCTGGCCGAGGCTGAGGTATCCGAGTCCGACGTCGGCCAGCCGCTGCAGGATTGCGTGCGCTGCGGGGATCCTGGATTCGCCCGCGGAGAAGAACTCCCCGGCCTCTTTCACTGACATCGCCAACACCTCGGCGATGTTGCGGCCGCCGAGGCGGAATTCGAGCACCGACGCCTGGAACCTCTTGCCTTCGCATTCCTCGCACGGAGTGGAGACCGTGTCCATGAACCCGAGATCCGTGTAGATGACGCCCGCGCCGTTGCAGGTGGGGCATGCGCCCTCGGAGTTGGCACTGAACAGCGCAGGCTTCACGCCATTGGCCTTCGCGAACGCCTTCCGGATGGGCTCGAGCAGACCGGTGTACGTCGCGGGGTTGCTCCGCCGCGAACCCTTGATCGCCCCCTGGTCAATCGAAACGACGCCGTCCCGCTTGGACAACGAGCCGTGGATCAGCGAGCTCTTGCCGGATCCGGCGACGCCCGTGACCACAACCAGGACCCCGAGCGGAATGTCGATGTCGACGTCGCGCAGGTTGTTCTCGCTCGCGCCACGGATCTCCAGTGCGCCGGCGGATGCCCGCACCGTCTTCTTGAGGGTTGAGCGGTCCTCGAGGTGGCGCCCGGTCAGGGTGCCGCTGGCACGCAGCCCTTCGAGGGTGCCTTCAAAGACCACTTCGCCACCGGCGGTGCCCGCGCCGGGACCGAGGTCGACGACGTGGTCGGCGATCGCGATCGCCTCCGGTTTGTGTTCCACGACGAGTACGGTGTTGCCCTTGTCCCGCAGTTGCAGCAGCAGTTTGTTCATGCGCTGGATGTCGTGCGGGTGCAAGCCGATGGTGGGCTCGTCGAAGACGTAGGTGACATCGGTGAGCGAGGAGCCCAGGTGCCGGATCATCTTGGTGCGCTGTGCCTCACCGCCGGACAGCGTTCCGGCCGGCCGGTCGAGCGAGAGATAGCCGAGCCCGATCTCCGCGAAGGAGTCGAGGAGGTGCCGCAGTCCCTTGAGGAGTGGTGCCACGGAGGGTTCGTCGAGGCCGCGCACCCATTCGGCAAGGTCGCTGATCTGCATCGAGCAGGCGTCCGCGATGCTGATTCCCTTGATCTTGGACGAACGAGCCGCCTCGGTGAGCCGGGTTCCGTTGCAATCGGGACAGATCGTGAAGGTGATGGCCCGCTCCACGAAGGCGCGGATGTGTGGCTGCATTCCCTCCGGATCCTTGGAGAGCATGGACTTCTGGATCTTGGGAATCAGGCCTCGTAGGTCAGGTTGATTCCCTCGACCTTGATCTTGGTGGGCTCCTTGTGGAGCAGGTCGTGGAGTTCCTTCTTGGTGTACTTGCTGATCGGCTTGTCCATGTCGAAAAAACCGGAGCCGCTGAAGATGCGCCCGAACCAGCCATCCATGCTGTAGCCCGGGATGGTGAGCGCGCCCCCGCTAAGTGACTTGCCGGCGTCGTACAGTGCGGTGAGGTCGAAGTCGGTGACCGAGCCCCGTCCTTCGCAACGCGGGCACATGCCGCCGGTGATGCTGAAACTCCGCCGCTCCTTCGTGGTGGTACCGCCGCGCTCGACAGTGACCGCGCCCGCGCCCGAGATCGAAGCGACGTTGAACGAGAACGCCTGGGGCGATCCGATGTGCGGCTGGCCGAGCCGGCTGAAGAGCATGCGCAGCATGGTGTTCGCATCCGTGGCGGTACCCACGGTGGAGCGGGGTTCGCGCCCATCCGCTCCTGGTCGACGATGATCGCCGTCGTGAGCCCTCGAGCAGGTCCACATCCGGCCGCGCCATGGTCGGCATGAACCCTTGCACGAAGGTGCTGTACGTCTCGTTGATCATGCGCTGCGACTCCGCGGCGATCGTGGCGAACACGAGGGAGCTCTTGCCCGAACCGGAGACGCCCGTGAACACCGTCAACCGACGCTTCGGCAGCTCGATGCTGATGTCCTTGAGGTTGTTTTCCCGTGCGCCCTGTACGCGAATCAGATCGTGGGTGTCGGCAGTATGAAGCTCAGGCGACTGGGTGTCCGTGCTCGTGGCCGTGCTCATCGTGTCTCCATCTTTTACGCGGGGTCGTCTTCGGTCTTCGTCGGCTATCGCTTGGCTAGTGAGGATCCTGAAGTAGCCCGAGGACATTGCCGTCCGGGTCGGTGACGGTGGCCACCAAACGGCCGCCCCCGACGTCGCGGGCTGCTTCCTTCAGCGTAGCGCCGGCGGCAGTCACCTCTGCCAGCTTTGCCTCGATGTCCGAAACGTGCCAGTAGGCGACGGGCGAGGTCATGGCTTGCGGTCCGCCTCCAGGGACGAGCCCGATGTGCTGGCCCGCGACGTCGAAGCCGACGTAATACGGTCCGTCGGCCTGCGGCGGCGTCCCGAGCAAAGCGGTGTACACCGCCTTCGCGGCGGCGAGGTCGGAAACGGGATGCAGCACGGTCTTGATTCCCTCGTTGGAAGAGTCGCTCATGATCACTCCTGAAGTCATTAGGGGACGAAGCTGGCCTGGACGGTGTTGTCCATGACCGCCATTCTAGGCGCGGCCCGGGAGCGGCGCTTCTCCATTCCTGACCGGTCTTGTTGCGGGATATTCGTTGTATGGACATCCCCGGTGAGTGGTGCCACCATGGCCGAATACGGGCCTTGGCGCCGCGCCAGGGCAAGAGCGTGGCTGGAGGAAGCAATGCCGGAATCCGATCTCGACCTGATGGTGGAGAAGTACCACCGAGCGCTCGATGCATTCATCAAGGGAGACCCGGAACACCAGAAGAAACTGTTCTCGAAGCGCGACGACGTCACGCTCGCTAATCCTCTCGGCCCGCCTGCGCGGGCCCGAGTGCAGTCGAGGCGACCATGGATCGGGCGTCTTCCGGGCTCAGGGAGGGCGAGCCGATCAGGTTCGAGCGAATCTCCGGCGATGCCGGGACGGAGCTTGCGTACATCGTCGAAATTGAATGGGCGCGGGCCAAAGTTGGCGGATCTGATGAGGTGTCCCCGATTCCCCTTCGGGTGACGACGATTTTCCGCCGGGAAGACGGTGAGTGGAAGGTCGTCCACCGGCACGCGGATCCCATTCTTTCCCCGCGGCCAATCGAGTCGCTCGTCCAGAGCTAGTGTGGCCAAGGTGCCGGATCAACGCGTCGAGGATCGGCACCTGCCCGCTCACCAATTTGGTGCGGGCGACGGCTTCCGTGGCCCACATGGCGTCGTCAATCTCCGGATAGCTCCGGATGACACCTGATCCGCGCGGCCACTCAAGCTCGAACGTGTTGCTCACGATGTTCTCCGGTTCAAAATCCGACTCCGCCGTGAAAGCCGCCACGAGTTTGCCCGACGGTTGCCGGAAGATGCCTAGCTGGTGATACTCGACGGCCGGCGGGGTGTGCCTATCTCCTCGGCGAATTCGCGCTTCGCGGCCATCAGGGGGTCCTCATCCTCGAGGTATTCGCCTTTGGGAATTGACCAGGCGCGTGCATCCTTGTGGGCCCAGAAGGGTCCGCCCATGTGGGCTATCCATACTTCCAATTCCGTAGTGGAGCTCCGGCGGAACAACAGAATGCCCGCGCTTCGAACTGTCATTTGCCCTCCCAGGCACAGGTTATCCGCCGGGCCGGGAAGCCGGAACCCGCAGTACGCCAACGGCCTCCGCCAGGTAAGGCCCCGGATCCGGATCCGTGCCGGCGGCCCATTGCATCCAGGCCTCGAACGTCGCCCCGAGATAGGCGGCGCACAGATAGCGTGCCGCGCTTTCGCGGACGCCCTGCGCAACGAGGTAAAGCCGTGCCCCGTCCCGTTGTGGAGCCAGGGCATCGTAGCTCCTGCTCGCCAGCTCCGGGTGCTCTGCGATCAGGCGCAGGCGCCCTCGCGTTACGGAAAGGTCGGGGATCGCCGAAATCCCGGCGATGGCGGCCGCCCGCAGTCCTGCGAGGATACCGCCGTCGGACGCTCCGCCGCCGGACGGCTCCGCTGTGCGGGCGGCCTCCAGCACACGGCCCGAAGCTTCCACTACCGGTTCCATGCCGCCCCAGACGAGATCAGCCTTGCTGGGAAGTAGCGGTACAGGCTCTTCCGCCCGATTCCCGCCTCGCGCGCGATGTCCTCCATGGACGTCCGCTCGTAGCCGTTCTCGGCAAAAAGCCGGAGCGCGACGCCAGCCACGGCGTCGGGATCAATCGTCGCCGGGCGTCCGGTGGAGCGCCCGATGACGGGCTTCGTATGGTCTGAGGGCATCTCTCCAGTATCCACTCTTACATAATGACACGGAGTGTCATAAAGTGGACGGAACGCCACCAGCACCTTCAGGAGGAACAACATGGGCAACGAAACTCCATGGCAGGAAGCCGCCATCAATGGCCGTTTTGCCGGGAAGACAGTCATCGTCACCGGAGCTGGCTCGGGCATCGGCCAAGCTACGGCCCTGCGCATCGCGAAGGAAGGCGGCAGGGTCATCGCCGCCGACATCAGCAAGGAGCGCCTTGACGCCTTGGTGGAGGAAAACAGCGGCCTGGACCTGCTGCCCGTGGCCGGCGACATCTCAACCGAGGAGACCGTTGCCGCCGTCGTCGTCGCTGCCGGCGGCCGTGTGGATGCCCTCGCCAACATCGCCGGGATCATGGATAACTTCACCCCGATCCACGAAGTGGACGACGCAATGTGGGAGCGCGTTTTCCGGATCAACGTCACAGCCCTCATGCGCCTGACCCGCGCCGTGGTGCCCTTGATGTTGGAGGCCGGCACCGGCTCCGTGGTCAACGTCGCCTCCGAGGCCGGGCTGCGCGGCTCCGCCGCCGGCGCGAGCTACACGGCCTCGAAGCACGCCGTCGTCGGACTGACCAAGAACTCGGCCGTGATGTACGGGCCGAAGGGGCTTCGCTTCAACGCCGTTGCCCCCGGGCCAACCATCACCAACATCGAGGCAACGTGGGGGTCCCAGCTGGCCGCCGAACGCCTCGGTCCGCTCATGCAGGCCGCTGTCCCCAACCCTGCGACGGCCGCGCAGCTGGCAGCCTCCATCACCTTCCTGCTCAGCGACGACGGCACCAACGTCAACGGCGCCATCCTCGCGTCCGACGGCGGCTGGTCGGCGCTGTAAGGCGGCTCTCTAGGCAAGACGACGACGGCGGGAGCGTCCCGCCGTCGTCGTCTCGTGATGCTAGAGCGTACCCTGAACCGGATTTCCCGCAGGGATCGGCTCGTGGCGCATCACGTCGACCGGGCGTTCAAGGAGACCGTGGAGGGCCGCGTTTAGCCTTTTGACCGGTTCGCCGTCGCCGTGGGCGTCGAGCAGTTCGGCGGACTCCCACTTCTCGATCATGAGGATCTGGCCGTTCGGTGAGTCGTGGATGGCGTACAGCAGGCAGCCGGGCTCCTGGTGGACTTCTGCGATGGCAGGGGACAGGGCGGCGACGACCTGGGCGAACGATCCTTCCTTGGGCGTGAACGTGGCGGTGACGATGACGGGCATGGGTTCTCCTTAGTGAATAGCGGTTTGGGCGAGAGGCGCGCAGCTGCTGCGGGCCAGGAAATCTGCTTTGACTTCGATGAGGCGGGGCCGTCTGGCAGTTTGCCCTGCATCCTGCCCAGCACCAGTTCGAGGGAGTGTACTGCGAGCATGTCCAGGGGCTGCCTGATCACGCTGAGCGGCGGTGACATGAGTTCGGTCCAAGGATTGTCATCGAAGACGATCACGGAGAGTTCCTCCGGGATTCGGATGCCGACTTGGACCAGCCGCCTGACCGAACTTTGCACCTGGGCGGTGTTGGCCACGATGAGGCCAGTTGGTGGCTGGGGCATGGCGAGGAGGGAGCCGACGGCGTCTCCGCCCGAGTCGCCACGGAACGGCACATCTCGGATCAGGAGCGGATCGACGGCGAGGGACGCGTCCTCGTGTGCGGCCCGGTAGCCATTGATTCTTGCCCGTCCCGTCGACGTGCTGCGCGGACCTGTCACCAGGGCTATCCGTGTATGGCCGAGGCCAATGAGGTATTCCGTGGAGCGCTTGGCGGAGTCAAAGTTCTCGATACTGACGACGTCCACATCGGTGAGTTCGTCGATGGTGCGGTCAACGAACACCACATTCACGCCCAGGTCCTGCAGGCGCGCCCACTTTTCGATGTTACCTCCAGTGGGAGTTGCTATGACCCCGCTGACGGAACGGTCGAGGAGTGTGTCCAGGGAATCGGCTTCCAGGTGCGGATCTTCCTGGGTCGTCATCAACACCACTTGGATCCCGTGGCTGCGGGCCTCCCAGACGATGCGGTCAGCGAGGCGTGCAAAGAACGGGTTGGACAGGTCAGTGACCACCAAGCCAATGGTGAGCGCGTGTCCTGCGCTCAGTTCGCGGGCCGCGGCCCGGGGACGGTAACCCAGTTCGTCGATCACCCTGAGGACGTCCTGCCGCTTGGCCGGTGCCACTGGTCCTGAGTCCGGGTTCAATACCCGGGACACCACGGAGACGGAAACGCCCGCGGTCGCCGCGACATCGCGAATGGTCGGGGCCTTCTTCACCGCTCCTCCTTGAGGGAATCGATTGGGCATAAGTCTTATGCTGCGGCTCCTCGCGGCCCACCGTCATCGTCATGAAGGCGCTTGGCTTGGAGTCGTTGACACAGCTTAGCACCGGGTGGTACAAAAGTGGAACCGGTTCCACTCCGGATAGTTTTCACGCAAAACGCGACAAAGAAGTTGTCCCTCCGCTCAGGCGGCCAGGTTTCCTTCGCATCGCACTCCTATGAAGAGAGACTCCAGTGAACCTTCACAAACTCCTTGTCGACCGCGAGCAGGAAGGCCGTCCCATCAGGGTTGGCCTCATTGGTGCCGGGCGTTACGGCACGATGTATCTTGCCCAGTCCAACAACATTCCCGGGATCCACGTGGTGGCCATCGCCGACATCAACGTGAAGCGCGCGGAAGGCGCTTTCGCCCTTGTCGAATGGCCGGCCGAGCAGATCGCCCCGGACATTGCGACGGCACTCAAGGACCGCACCACGGCAATTGTGGCCAACGCCGACGAACTGTTCGACGTAGACATTGACGTGATCGTGGAAGCCACCGGCAACCCGATCGTGGGAATCAAGCACGCCCTGCGCGCCATCGAAACCAAGAAGCACATCATCATGGTGACCGTTGAGGCTGACGCGTTGGCGGGGCCGGCCCTGGCCAAACGCGCAGAAGCCGCCGGAGTCGTATATTCGATGGCCTACGGCGACCAGCCGGCCCTCATCATGGAACTGGTTGACTGGGCGCGTACCAGCGGATTCGACGTTGTCTGCGCGGGCAAGGGTGCCAAGTACCTGGAGCACTACCACGAGATGAACCCGGACAACGTCTGGGAGAACTGGGAATTCTCGAAGGAGCTCACGGACTCCGGGCAGCTCAACCCGTACATGCACACCTCGTTCCGGGACGGCACGAAGGCGGCAATTGAAATGGCCGCTGTCGCCAACGGTGCGGGCCTGGCGCCGTCGGACTCCGGGCTCAGCTTCACGCCGGGCAACGTCGAGGAGATCGCCACGATTTGCCGGCCTAACGAGGTCGGGGGCTCGCTCGCCCATGAAGGCAGCGTGGATGTCATGTCCAGCGTGAACCGTGATGGCAGCTGGATCAGCCACAACACCCAAGAAGGCGTCTTCGTCGTTGTCAAGGCAACAAACGCATACGTTTCCGGCTGCTTCAACGAATATCCGTGGCACCCGGACCCGACCGGCCAGTACGCAGCCCTGTACCGCCCGTACCACTACGTCGGCCTCGAACTGAACGTGTCGATCGCAAATGCGGCGCTCCGGGGAATTGCAACCGGCGCGCCCGTCGGTTTCTTCGGCGACGTGGTCGCCACCGCGAAGAAGGACCTCAAAGCCGGCGAGTTCCTCGACGGCGAAGGCGGATTCACGGTGTGGGGCAAGCTGGTTTCGGCCAAGCACTCGGTGGCCACCGGGGCCCTGCCGGTGGCCCTGGCCCACCACGTGGAACTGCGCAACGACGTCGCGAAGGGTGCGATCGTCGGCTGGGAAGACGTCATCATTGATGACTCGTTGTCTCAGGCCCTCGAGCTGCGCCGCGAAACGGAAGCGTTCATCGCCCAGGCCGCCTCCGTGGGCGCCTGACCCAACCCGTTTGCTTCCGTCATCCGGATCGCATCCTTCCAATGAAGAAAGGCATCGCATGAATACCAAGACCCGCGCCATCACCGGAGTGCTAGCCTGCAGCTTGGCTGCAACTGCCCTTGCCGGATGTGCCGCCGCCGGCGCGTCCGGCGGCGGCCAGGCCGCACCCGTCGCCAAAATCCAATTGTCGATTCCTGATCCGCTCACTTCCTCAGTAGGCGTGTCTGCCCAGCACTTTGCGGACCAGGTGAAGAAGACCTCCAACGGATCGGTGGTTGTTACCGTCGTTCCCAACGGGACCAGCTTCAGCGGCGACCAGAACGCCGCCGTCACCCGACTCCAGGGTGGTTCGTTGGATGCCCTGATCCTTTCAACCTCGGTCTACGCCTCGGTGGTGCCCGAAATGAACGCGATCAGCATCCCCTACCTGTTCAAGGACACCACCGAAGAGGCAGCGTTCCTGGCGGGCAAACCCGGCCAGGACCTGAAGGACAAGCTCGCCAAAAAGGACACTGTGGCGCTGAGCTTCCTCACCAGGACAGGCCGTGAAATCACCAACTCCGTCCGTCCCATTACGCAGCCTTCGGACCTCAAAGGACTAAAGATCCGCGTACCGGGCAATACCTTGTGGACGGACTTCTTCGGCAAGCTCGGCGCCAGTCCCACCACCATGGCCTTCTCCGAGGTCTTCACGGGCCTGCAGACGGGCACCATCGATGGCCAGGAGAATCCGATCGAGGTGCCGTGGACCAACAAGTTCTCGGAAGTACAGAAGTACGTATCGCTGACCAACCACATCAACGACGCCTGGGTGCTCGCCCTGTCGTCGAAGAAGTGGGGGACACTCAGCGCGGACCAGCAAAAAGCGCTCACCGATGCGTCGACGGAAACCGCCTCGTTCAAAACCACCTACGACACAGATCAGGCGAAGAAGCAGTTGGACGAGCTGACCGCCAAGGGCATGAAAGCGAACGAGCTGAGCGCTTCCAGCATCGAAGAGTTCAAGGCCGTCTCCAAGAGCTTGTACCCGGATTTCTCGAAGCTCATTGGCAAGGACTTCTTCGACCAAGCGGTCGCCTTCACTCCCGCTAAGTAATCCATCAACGGGTGGGAGCCCTCCTGGGCTCCCACCACAGCCCCACTCCGCCCGCACACCAATTCCGCTCTCAATGTCGAAAGTCTGGACACAATGGAACACACCCTCGCCCCCGGGACCTGGAAGAGGCCCTCCCGCCCGATGCCGAAGAGATCCTGCACACGGGCCACGTCGCTTCGGGCTGGAGCGGCGCGAAATGGCTGGACCGGACCTTGGAGTGGATCGTGGGCGCCGCGATCCTCGCCGAGCTCGTCGTCATCCTTCTGAACATCACCGTCCGCGTCATCACAGGTGATTCGGTTCTATGGACCCAGGAAGTCTCGGAGATAGCACTCCTGACTATCGCGTTCATGGGCGGGGCAATCGCGTATCCCAAGGGCGCCCACATGTCCGTCCAGGCCCTCATCATGCGCCTCCCCGCCGCATGGAAACCCTATCTGGCCGCGCTGGTGGACTGGCTTGTCTTCGTGATGAGCGCCGGCGCCTTCGTGCTTTTCGTTCCCACGCTCGTCCAGCAAATCGAGGAAAAGACCCCCATCCTCCAGCTCCCCGTGTTCTGGGTCTCCATGCCGTTTTCACTGGGCATGGTCCTCATCGCCTGGTTTGCGCTCGTCAAGCTCTGGCGGCAGCAAAAGCGGGCCGTGCTGGTAGCCGCGGGCGTCGCGGCAGCCCTTGTCGTGGTCGTGCTTTTGGCCCCGCCGCTCTTCTACTATGCCTCGCCGAACGTCCTCCTTGGTACCGTGCTCGCGGTTCTGTTCATCCTGCTGTTCCTCGGACTTCCGATCGCGTTCGTCCTCGCCCTGGCCTCCGGGATCTACCTTTACCTCGGAGGGATTTCCGAGGTCAGCGCTATCCCGATCGGCATGGCCTCGGGCGCCAAGGGATTCGTGCTGTTGGCGATCCCCTTCTTCATCCTTGCCGGCACCGTGATGAACTCCGCAGGGCTCACCCTCCCGTTGGCCAAGCTCGTCGACGCCCTTATCGGGCACCTGCGCGGGGGGCTGCTCCAGGTGGTCGTCGTGACCATGTACATTTTCTCCGGCATTTCGGGCTCGAAGGTCGCCGACGTCGCGGCCGTCGGCACCACGATGCGCGGCATGCTCGAAGAGCGCAAATATCCGCGCGGCGAGGTTGTCGCCGTACTATCGGCGTCTGCCATCATGGGTGAAACCATCCCGCCAAGCATCGTGCTTCTCGTCCTTGGCTCCATCACCACGATTTCGACCACCACACTCTTCCTTGCCGGTTTTGTGCCGGCCGCATTCCTGGCGCTCGTGGTCATGGCGCTCGTGTTCCTGCGCGCACGCAAACAAGGTGGAGTCGCCAGTCCCAAGGCAAGCTGGCGGGCACGCGGTTCGGCGACCTTCTTCGCCCTCCCCACTCTCCTCCTGCCCGTCGGCATGGTGGCCGGGATCCTGACCGGATTCGCGACGCCGACGGAAGTTTCCTCCGTTGCCGTGGCCTACGCGTTCGTCCTGGCCGCCGCCTACCGCCGGGGCAGCAAGCGGCTGCTCGGGGACACGCTGCGGGAAACTACGACGACGGCGGGCATGGTGCTCTTCATCATCGCTGCCGCCTCTCCGCTCGCCCAGACCCTTGCCCTCGCCGGTGTCTCGCAGCAAATCCACGACCTCATGTCTAGCCTCGGGGATTCCCCGGTCCTCTTCATGTTGTTCACCGTGATCCTGCTCGTCATCATGGGCCAGCTCCTCGAGGGACTTCCCGCCGTGCTGATCTTCGCCCCGTTGCTGCTGCCGATCGCCACTGACTTCGGCGTCAACCCCGTGCAGTACGCCATGGTGCTCATCATCTCCATGGGCATAGGCTCGTTCGCCCCACCGGCCGGTGTCGGCTTCTACGTCGCGTGCGCCACCGCCGGGAAACCGTGGAAAACAGCCTCAAACACTTCTGGCCGTACCTGCTTGCCCTCTTCGTCGGACTTCTGGTGCTCGCGGCGGTGCCGTGGTTCAGCACCTTCCTGCCGGCCCTCGCCGGACTGATCCCGTTCTAAACCATGACGCAGATAACCAACGCTGAGACACCCGTTCCCTCATCGGTGGCCCTGCTGGGTACCGGACCGATGGGCGCCCCCATCGCCCGGAACCTCATAGCTGCGGGCGTGCCGCTGAAACTCTGGAATCGGACGGCCCACAAAGCCAACGCGATCCACGGAGGACAGCCCACCGGTTCCCCGGCGGAAGCAGCCAGCGCGGTGGTGCTGACCGTCCTGCCCGACCTTCCCCAGGTCGAGCAGCTACTACACGGACCCGACGGGCTGCTTGCCGGGTGGAAGGTCAACCGGATAGACAACCCGGTCCTTGTGGTCCACGGCACGGTGTCGCCCGTCGCTGTCGCGGCCTTCGCCGCCGAATGCTTGGAGACCTTTGGAATAACCGTCATTGACGCCCCGCTCAGCGGCGGCACCATTGGCGCCGAAGAGGGACGGCTCAGCATCATGGTTGGCGGCCCCAGTGAGGCCGTGGAGCGCCTCAAACCGCTTTTCGAGCTTTACGGTGCCACCGTTCTGCGGTTCGGGAATACGGGCGCCGGCTCCATCGCCAAAGCCTGCAACCAAATCGTGGTGGCCGCAACAGTAACGGCACTCTCGGAGGCCATGGCACTAGCCGAGGCCTCCGGGCTCGATCTGGGGCATGTCCAAGAAATACTTGCCGGTGGCCTGGCGAACTCCGAAGTCCTTCGACAAAAGGGCCAACGCTGGATCGAGGCGGATTTTGATGGCGGAGGATCGGCAAAGAACCAGCTGAAGGACTTGACCTTCATCGCGGAAATCGCAGAAGAGGCCGGGCTGGATCTACCGGTTTCCAGCAGCGTCCGCAGTGCATTTCAAACGATGGTCTCCCAGGGACTTGGCGAGCTAGACCATACGGGCATCTATCTCAGCATCCGTGCCTAGCCAGGACGACGGCGGAGCGTCCCGCCCTCGTCGTCCTGGGTTTCCTGCGACTTCAGCCCGTGTAGCCCTCCACCTGCTTTGGGGCCGTGGCTTGGCCTCGTTCGGGTTCTCGCCGTATTGCCTCTTGGCCCGCCGCTGGCGCAGCAGGTCCCAGCTCTGATCCAGGTCCTGTTCGATGCGCTCCAGCCTTGCCCGGTCGGGGCATGCGCAGGACCCGGCGGGCCGCCTCTGCCTTCTCCCGGAGTTCCCGCTCCTCCTCCACAAGTGACTGGATGTGGTGCAGAATGCCCTGTTCGTCCATGGTTACCTCTTCCTGAACTAGCCGTTACCAGTCAGGTTAGTGAGCTGCGCTAGGCGTGAACAGAGGCGGTGTTTGCAAGTGCCATCCCGCCAATGTCCCATTTGCGGAATACTTGGACGCAGATCCAGGATTTCCGCAAGCGAAGGCGGTGATTAGCCGTGAACGGCGAAAACGGTGCGTTCAAGCGCCGGCTGGAGCGAGCCATGGAGCTGCGGAATGTCCGCGCCACCGGTATGACGGCCGGGGAAGAAGCGGAACTCGAGGCCGCCGACGACGAAGAGCGGCGGAAGCGCAAGAAGGTGGACGACGCCGCTCGGGTGGAATACCTGATCCGCGACGCCATGGCGCAAGGGAAGTTCGACAATCTGAAGTACGCAGGCGAGCCGATCCCAGGGCTGGGGGAGCGCTACGATCCCGATTGGTGGGTCAAAGGCCTCATCCAGCGCGAACATCTCAGCGGCCTCGGCCCAAAAGCCATTCTGCTCCGCACCGAGGATGCCGAATTGGATGCGAAGCTTGACGCCCTGTATTCGGAAAAGCAGGTGCGCGATCTGGTGGAGGACTTCAACGCCCGGGTCATTGAGGCGCGGCGCCAGCTCCAGGGCGGTCCTCCAGTGATCACGAAAACCCGCGATATCGGCGTCGAGCTGGAACGCTGGCGCGAGCGCCGTGCTGCGGCTGCCGAGGCAACCGCGGCCCAGGAAGCCGTGAACCAGGAGCTTGTGGACACGCGCCCGTGGTGGCGCCGCATCTGGAGCGGCTCGGGGTAAGTGGGGACCTCAGCGATTTCTGCCGGTGTTGAACGCAGGCGTTCCGGCCAGCCGGCCGCCGTCGACTGCGAGCACGGTTCCGGTGACGAACGAGGACTGCTCCGAGCAGAGCCAGACGGCGGCAGCGGCAACCTCGGCCGTGGAGCCGATCCGCCCGAGCGGCACGGCGGCGGCCACCCGATCCTGGGCGGATTGGCCGGCCCCGGCCAGCCGCTCGGTGAGGATAGGGCCGGGAGCGATCGCGTTGACCCGGATCCCGTGCGAAGCGTAGTCGAGCGCGGCCACCCGGGTCAGGCCGCCGACGCCGAACTTGCTCGCCACATAGCCGCTCATGCCGGCGACTCCTTGTTCGCCGGCCGTGGAGGACATGTTGACGATCGCTCCCCCATTCCCGCCCGCCAGCATCAGCTCGATTTCGTATTTTAGGCAGAGGAACACTCCGCGCAAGTTGACTGAGATGGCGCTGTCGAACTCCGCGCTCGCCCATTCGGCCAGGGGCGCCGGCATCCGCCCGCCGCCTGCGGCATTATTGACGGCGACGTCGAGCCGGCCGAAGCGGTCCAGGATCTGGGCCAGCAGCGCCTTCACCGAATCTTCATCGCCCACATCCACGGACATCGCTACCGCTTTCCCGCCACCCGAGCTAATGGCGGCGAGCTGCCGAGACAGTCGAACACTGTCACGGGAGGAAAGGACGACGTCGGCACCGGCACCGGCCAGCGCAGCCGCGATTTCCGCACCGATTCCCCGGCTCGCTCCGGTCACAAGCGCGACCTTGCCTGACATCGACCGGGTGGAATCCGCCGTCGTCATGGCGCTGTCCGGCTTGTCCGCGGCGTATGCGGCCGGGGCTCTTGGTTCGCGGCCGCCCGGTTGCGGGGGAGCAGGAAGCCTGCGGCAACCAGCCAGAGCAGCCCGCCGAAGCGTCCGAGCGGCAGAAGGAACTGAAGAGGCTCGATCGCCATCGACAGGAAGCTCAACTCTGACAGTGCGGCGACGACCAGGCCGGTCCAAGCCAACCAACGGGGCATGAAGCCAAGGATCAGGGCCGGGACGGCGATTCCCGCCATGAGGAGGCCGGTTCCGACGACGAAGCCGACCCCGCCGGTTACGAATGCGAGGAACGCGAGTGCGTGGGTGAGCGTCCCATCCGTGGTGATTTCCGGCCGGCTCAGCAACCAGGTCAGGGAGCCCGACACCATGAGGAAGATGGCCGCGCTGACTCCGCCAAAGAAGCTGATGGCCGGTCCGGGAACGCGTACGCCGAGCCGGAGCTGCCGGGCGTAGACGGTGGCCGCGTAGATCCCCAAGGGCACGGCAGAACCGAATTGGAGCATGCCGCCGACCCGCACCGCGGCGACGTTTTGCTGGAAGAAAGCGGCCACCTGTCCGGTTGAAGCAAAGGGCGAGACGAACGTTTGGCCGCCTGTCAGGATTGCGGACGTGATGAGGCTGGCGAGGAAGATGCCCAAGCTGACCAGGGCGAGAATGCCGGGGTGCGGGCCGCCTGACCTGGCTGGACGGCCGCCCTCGTCGGGAATCGAACGACTACTCATGGCTGAACCTTTCCTAATTGCATCACTACTGAAATAGTTCACCTCTAGAATTATTCTGTCAAGCCTGTATTCTGAATCCATGGACTTAGCCACACCGGGCCGGCCGAACCGGACCGCTTTTCTCTTGTCGCAGTTAGGCGCGGTCGCGTCGTCGCGCTTTGCCGACCGCACACGGGAGATCGGCCTCACGCCAAGCGACGCCGGCGTCATCCGCCTGCTCGGACGCGCCCCCGGGTTGAGCCAGCGCTCCCTCGCGGACAGGCTCGGCGCCGTCCCCAGCCGGGTGGTTTCACTCATCGACTCGCTGCAGGAGCGCGGCCTTGTTGAGAGGATCCGCAGCAGTACGGACCGGCGGAACTATGAACTGCACCTCACGGACGCCGGCAAACGCGTGTTGCGTGAACTGCGAGGTATCGCGGAACAGCATGAAGCGGAGCTTCTGGCCCCCCTGACAACGGAGCAGATTGGCCAGCTTGACGTGCTTCTCGCCCAACTCGCCAGCGGCCACGGGCTGGACAAGGACCTCCACCGCGATGTCGGTCGCCAGGCCGGAAGCGATGCCGGATCCGACGGCGTACGCAAGGCCTGATCGGGCGCCCGGGTCCCGTGCCGCCGTCGGGAGCTCTCATGACGATCGGGCCACGATTTTTGCCACTATGTGGGGAATAGCAGCTGCATGGTGTATGTTGCACATTCGCCAGCAAATATACAAGAGAAGAGATAACCCCAGGTGGCAACCGATTACGACGAACTCCGCTCCGACGTCGCGGAATCCCAAAGCACGTCACTCCAGGCCCTGCAGTCTGCCAATGCTCCGGACGCCCGCAGCGTTGTTCGGGAGCTGGACGAGGCCGATGCTTTTGAAGGCAATGAGGTACCAGGCGGCGAATTCGTAGCCGAGGAACTCATCATTGCAGTCGTTCCCCAGAAGGAAGACGAGTTCACCTGCTACTCGTGTTTCCTCGTCCGTCACCGCTCCCAGATTGCCCGTGAAAAGAACGGCCACGCGTACTGCGTGGAGTGCGAAGGCTGAGCCTCTGAGGCCCAGCCCCGTGCCGCTTAGCCGCCTTTCCCGCAGTTGCGTTCATCACAGGGAATTCAGGCGCTTCTTGGCGAGCTTTTCATAGCGGGCCCCGGAGTCCGCTGCTCGCTGCTCTTCGGCAGCGAGCAAGGGAGCGAATGGTGAGTTGTCCTCCACCGATCCGTCGGTATCGCTTGCGAGCCGGAGCAGTATTGAGCAGCTGACAACGCTGTCCTGGTGCTCTCCCAGGACCTTCTGGATCTTCTGGGCATTCCGTGCCAGCTTCACGGCGGGTTTCTTGTGGACGTCCGCCAGTGCTTCGGCCGCATGGCGCAGCCGTTTCGCGTCTTTGCGGACCTGATGCAATGCCCTGTCGCCTTCGACGCCGGTTTGCCCTGCGGCTGCCTTCTGGGACCGGCGCAGCCGCTTGATCGCCCTACCGGCCAGCTTGGCCGTGACGGGACGGGCCTTCTTCCCGGCGCGAGGCTTCGTGGGAGGCTCGTCGCGGAATTCCTCAAGTGACTCCAGGAGCCGGAAATAGCGTTTCGTTCCTAGAGAGCGGAGCATGTTGCGATACCCGGAGTTGAAGGCTGTTTCAAGTTCGTCATTGATCCTGCTGGCAGCTGAAGCGGGCACTAGGCCGTCGGGTTGCTCATTCATCAGTTCCCCGATCCGGTCGCGCAGGACCTCGGCATCCCGGGCCTTGCCCAGGACCTTGCCCAGCCATTTCAGTTCGGTCTTGAGCTGATCCGCGGCGTCGGCGTCGAAGAGCTTGCCGTAGGCGGACAAAGTTGAGCGGAGCCTCCGCGTAGCCGAGCGCATGCCGTGAACGGCGTCGTCGGCGCCTTGCCGGACTCCGGAGTCCAGTTGGGTGATTTCAGCTATCTGCGCGGCGATGTAGGCAACTATTGCATCCCCGGCAGAGCCCTTCGGACGGGCTTTGGGCGGCGCCGGTACCGCAGCTGGCCAGGACGTTCCGAATGCGCGGGCCAGCTTGGACGCGTGCCCCGATGGGGTTGCGCCGGCCCCGGACAAGACGCGGTCCGCGCTCTCAAACAGGGCTTCATCGCCGTGCACCAGCTCGATTTCCCATTCCCGCCATTGCCTCTCCAATTGAGTTGGGTGCAAGGTCTCGGCGGTCACGTGGTCATCCACGAAATCGGCCAGGGTGACGTCCTCGCTTCCGTGTAGCCGGTGAAGAGTGCGGCGGGTGTGGATCCGGGCCACAGGCCTGAGCTCATCGCCGCGGGTGAACACAAGGAGCCTCTCCGCGAGTTCCTCGGGGACAATCTCGGGCTGACCCAGCGGCGCATGGATCTCCACGCGATTGTCCTTCTCTGCCGGCAGTTTCAGGTGCCAGCCTGAATCGGTGCCGCCGGTGCGGCGCCGCAAGGTGATGCGGTGCTTGGCAAGGATGAGGCCTTCGGTGTCGAAGTAGACGGCTTCGAGCTGATGATCTGCAGGGTCTGCGACCTGTTCGACGCCGGCAATGTCCTCGAACGCGGGAAGAGGCGTTTCCAGGTCAGCGTCGTACTTGCGTTCTGTTTCCACGGATTCCTGGGTCGACATTCCGTTTCCCGTCCTTCTCGTAGTTGCCCGCGCCTATAGGCATCCTCCCACCAGGCCTTCTGCAGGGAAAGACCGGGCGAAGGGATCTCATCGGGTCCCTTGCGGGCGCGTCGATCTGGGGAAGAATGTGGGGCATGACTTCGACGCCGAGCCTTGGTCCGTTCGTCCATGATTTCTTCGGGGACGCCTCGTGAGCGCGTTCGTGCTGGTACCCGGAGCAGGCGGCTCAGCCTGGTATTGGAGCCGCGTCGTCCCCCTCTTGCAAGAAGCAGGCCACGATGCTGTTGCGGTTGATCTGCCGGGAGACGTCGAAAATGCGGGTTTGCCTGAGTACGCGCGCTTGGTTGAGGCGGCAATCGGTGGCCGGCCCGACGTCGTGCTCGTTGCGCAATCCCTTGGCGGTTTCACCGCGCCCATGGTGGGTGCCCGGACCGGCGTCGCAGAGATCGTCTTAGTGAACGCAATGATTCCCAACCGGGTGAGACCCCTGGAACATGGTGGGACAACACCGGCTGGGAAGACGCACGCAAGCGTGCCGCCGCGGCCGGCGGTTACGGCAAAGAGTTCGATGTGAACGAGTACTTCATCCATGACGTTTCACCGGAGGTCGCGGCCGAGGGAAAACCGCACCAGCGGCCCGAGGCAAACGCAGTCTTCGCGTCGAGCTGCGACTTCGTGGAGTGGCCGGCCGTGCCCATCAGGGTGCTCAGCGGCGCGGGGACCGGTTCTTCCCGCTCGAGTTCCAGCAGAGGGTCGCGCGGGATCGCCTCGGGCTCGAGCCGGATGTGCTGCCCGGCGGGCATCTCCTTGGGCTGTCGAATCCGGTTGGGGTGGGCGACTACCTCTTGCACCGCTGAGCTTTTATCACTCCGGGCGTCCGATTCCCTAGACCGGAATCGACGCAAGCCCTAAGATCACTCTGACGGCACCAGCCCTGGCTGATCGATGTCCGTCGCGGTCTCACCCTTTAGCGTGAGCGCCGGGTCCGTTCCGCGACTCCTGGGTCTTCGAACGGGCCCGGTCGACCTCCGCTGGGACCATCTATCCAGAGGAGGCCTTCCTATGAGTGAAGCCAACAAGGAACTGGTACGGCGCCACTTCCAGGAAATCTGGAACCAGAGACAACTGGACGTTTGTGAGCAAATCATGGCCGATTCATACGTCGAGCACGCCCAGGCTCCTTTCGGGACGACCGAGCCGGGCGCCGTCGTCGGACCCCAAGCGATGCGCGCGACCGTACAGTGGCTACTTGCCCAGTTTCCCGACATGACCATGACGATCGAGGCGATTGCCGCTGACGGCGATACGGTAGCTGTCCGCGTCTTATCGGAAGGCACCAACCTCGGGCGCCTCAATGGACGGGGTCCTGCCACTGGCAAACGCATGTCAGCGCGTCAATCGCACTGGTTCAGGATCGAGGACGGCAAGCTGGCTGAGCATTGGGCCACTCGCGATGACCTCACCGCAATGCTCCAACTTGGCGTCGTCAGGCAGCTTGGTCCGCCTAAAATCGTGACGATCATCCAGCGAATAGCAGGGCGCAGAAGCGGGACATGACCCAACGCCCTCGCTGCGTTCGACGCAACCTCGCGATAGTTAGAGAGTAATTACTCGTAGAGGGTGACTGCGGCCTTCCAACGGAGGATGCTTGATTGTTGGGAGGGAAAATCATGACACGAGATGTGACTCATTTCGAGCGACTTTCGGCGTGGACCGAAAACGACATGAAGCCAGCCGTCGGCAAGTTGTTGCGCGGTGAGGGTTTGCCTGCCGAAGCCCGGGAAAGCAACCATCCCTCGCCCTGGATTTCCAGATCCCTGAGGAACTGGACCGTGCCTTGGAGTCGGCTTCGCAAACGCTCAGCCTCACGCCCAGCGAGATCCTGCGCGAGGCCCTGTCCGAATGGCTGGGGAGCCACGGACAGCCAGCCACGGGCCACCATCCGTTCGGGAAGCACACCGCGCTTTAACGTGCGCTGGGCTGCGGGTTGCGGAGCTGCAGCTGTTACTGGTGGCTGCCCTGAACGGCGTCTCCGTGCCGCGCAGAGCGGAAGGGCGAGGCCGCCCGAGGACTGGGCGGCCATGCCCAGTCCTCGGGAGGTAATGCAAACTGTCTTTAGCCGCCGCAATACTTGCTGTAATTGGTACCCGCGTTCTGGTAATCGTTCTTCATGGCATTGAGCTTCGCGGTATCCGGGTTGTCCTTCGAGGACTCGTCCAGGTAGTCCACAAGCGTCTTCAGGGTGGGCTTCAGCTCATCCGAGGACACGGCTTCGATCGGGCGGAGCTGGTTGGCTACCCGGATGGTTCCCGTTTTGTCCGTGGTGTTCGTGGGGTTCGAGATGACGGTCTTGACCCTGCTGCAGGTGTCCGCGGTGCTCAGCTGCTGCGATGCCGAGCAGGCTGAAGCGGAGAGGAGGAGCCCGGCCGCGAGCAGGGTTGTGGTGATTTTCTTCATGGTTCCCTCAGTAGTTGCTGACGTTTGATTGTAAGCAGACGGGCGTCGCGCCCAATGCAGGCTTAGCCAGCGGACCGGTCCATTTCGTCCAGCCCAGGGTCGGATGAGTACAAGGGAGGGGCCCTCGGCCTTCCGGCCGTGGAACCCCTCCAATGATTTGAGCGCGCTGGATCAGCGCTGGGGGAGGGTTTTGGTCCCCTCGATCTGCACTGCCTGCAGCTTGTTCGGGTCCAAGCCAAGCGTCTTCAGGATGGTCGGCGCAATCTGCGTCGTCTCGACCGCGGTGGTCACGGTCCGGGCGTGTTCGTCGTTGGCGCCGGAGACCACGAGCGGCACATCGCGGTCGTCCGCACTGGCTCCGCCGTGTTCGGCGATCTTGGCCTTGCCGCCGGTGTAAACCACCCCGGTCTGCGCGATGCCGAGGATGTCCGGGTAGCGTGCATCGCTGGTTTGGGTGCCGAAGTAGTTTGCAACTTCGCTGCCCGCATAGACCTTGCTCAAGCCTGAGGTTGTCACGGTCTTGGCGGCGCCGTTGATGTCGTTACCGGCGGCAGGGTGCGCTGCCAGGTAGTCCTTGGCGAACTGCGCTGCGGCCTGCGAGTGGTCCGAAAGCCAGAGCTGCATGATGTCGTCGTCGGTGGAGAACGCCACGAGGTCTGCGGAGCCGGGGTGGGCCGACTTCCACGTTGCGTTCAGGCCGTCGATGATTGCGCTGTCAGGCACCCTCGTCAGCGTCGAAGCGTCCATCGGCGACTGCCCGTGCTTGGCAGAAAGGATCACCGTGGTGTCCTTTGCGTGGCCGGAGGCGGCAAGCGCGGACTCGAACTTACCGACAGAAGCGTTGACGAAGTCAAGGGCTTTGCTCAAGAGCGGCCGGGAACGGTGCCGCCCTGGAGGTAACCGCCGGTGAGGCCGTCCGACGTCGGGAGCTTCTGGGCCGTCGACACGGCCTGGAAGTTCATCCCGAAGATTCCAGGTACTGCGGCCGTCTTGGTGCCGGAGTGGTCCTTGCCGTCGATTTCGTTCAGCACGGCCTGGACCTTGTAGCCGTCGTACTGCTGGGTTGCGGCGTTGTCCTTGGTCCAGTCGCCATTGAAGGGAGCGGGGGCGATGCTGTTGATCTCAGGGGTGAACAGGTCATCCAGGCCCTTGCCTGAAGGGCCGTTCAGGATCTCGTAGGCGGGGTGCTTGTCCGACCACGCCGTGGTGAGGCCGGCGCTCTTCGCCACCTCGAAGACCGTGTTCACCTTCAGGTACTGGTGCGGATAGACCGGCTTGCACGTCGCCGGGTCAACCGGGAGGGTGGCCGGGTCGAGGAGTGCGCCGGGCTGCCCCGTCATGTTCAGGATGCTGGCCGGAAGCCCGGCCAGGCCTTGGCCGGCGTCGAGGGCGTTCTGGTTCCTGTCCGCGGCTTCGGTGAAGGCCACTTCGGCGCCGGGCGCCGTGTTCTTGCAGTCCGTCGTGCCGGCCGGCAGGAGCGCCCTGTTGAACGTGTCGTCATAGTAGACGCCGGTGGTCCCGGGATTTCCGCCGGTCAGCTGGCCCACCATACCGGGGAAGGAGTCCGAAGGCACGGGAGTCTGGGCGTGCGTGTAGCTGGTGCCGTGGTTGACCAGCGACGCCAGTGCCGACGTCGGGTGGTTCTGCACGTACAAATCCAGGTCCTTTTGGTGGAGGCCGTCCACCGAAAGCAGCAGGACGTGCTTCGATGTTTCGCCCTGGCCGCCCTGGCCCTTGCTGTCTGATCCTTGCTGGCCCTGGACATCCTGGCCGCCGCGTGAAGCGTCGTCGGCCATCGCCGGCGCCACCGCGGATCCGGCCATCAGTATGGCGCCCAGGACCGCTGCTGTGGCAAGCCCGTTTTTCTTGGCTGTCTTCATCAAAATAAGATCCTTCGCTTTTGCGTTCTTATCGATCGAGAATGCGTCCCGGATGATTCTTGTTGCGGGGAAGGGATCCGTCCCGCCGATTGGGCCCCGCTGCTGAAACGTTCATGACAGGTTCAATTGCGGGTAGCCGAACTCTTCCGAAACTCACAGGAAATCTGCGTACCCCGGGGGTGCGGATGGGGGTACGCCGGCTTCTGTCATCGGTACGGCCCTAGAAAGACGTCGTTAGCGGCGGCCACCCAGCCAGTGGGCGGCAAAGTACCTCTGGACCCGTTACCGTGGCGATCGCCGTGCATCAGTGGGCCTGGCTTCGTCCGCAGCGAGCAATTCTGCCAGCGCGAAGGCGAGAACTTCGGCGCTGAACCGGCTCCGCTCTTCGGAGGAGTTTCAACGGAGTTTGAGACCGTCGACACTCAATGATCCCTCTCGGCACCACCTAATTTGCCCCTTTTTGCCACTCAATTGCGGGGAAACACCACTCAGTGGCCCAATTGCGACCTTAGTTTCTTGTTGGTTGCACACCGCGCGCCTGTGTTCAAGGGAATGTACCTGTCCCTTGCCGATGCAGTCACTCGCACTGTCGGCGAACCCGCCGACAACCTCGTGAAAGGAACTCCTCTTGACTACCAAACTTCGCTCCGGTCGTAAGCGTGCCCTGCTAACCGGCGGTTCGCTGCTGGGCGTCACCGCGCTGCTGACGGCTGCTGCGTTCACCGACTTCGCCAACCTGAACATTGGCAACGGATCCGCTGATTCCGGCGTTGGCGGCAACAACCGCTTCAACATCCAGGTGGTTGGAACGGACACCGCCGGCCTGCCTGTTCCGGGCACATGGCAGGAAGCAAACACTGCCGCAGGTGTGAACGTCAAGGTTCCCGGCGCGGACCTGATCACCCCGGGCGACACCGTGTCCGTGTCGATCCCCTTCCGCAATGAGAGCCCCGCCCTCGGCGCAGCCATCACCTTCGGGTTGCAGGACCGCGCCGGCTACACCTCCAGCCCCGCATTGGTTAGCGCCCTCCGCTACAGCGTCACCTTGGACGGCAAGGCAATCGCTACCAACGTCAAGCAGGCCGACGTGACCGCCCTCGACCTGGGCACCTACACCGCCGGGAAGGAAGGCGTCCTCGGCGTCAGCATCAACCTCCCGACCAGGGTAGTGCAGCTGCCAACAACGCACTGCAGGGCCAGGTCTCCTACGTCCAGGCCCACTTCGACGCCTCCTCCGTCAAGTAGTCGGAACGACAACAGGTGGGGGCCTTCGGGTCCCACCTGCACTTGGCCTACGGGCCTCAATGAACGGAGCGCTCGGACCCATGAAGGACACAGTATGAGGACTCAACGCCGCGGGCGGTTGCGGCTGTTACTCGCAACCGGATCCCTGGTTGCGGCGGGTACGCTGATCACCGCCGCCTCATTTACGGACAGCGCTGACGTTGACGTCGCGCTGGACGGATCCCGCAATACTTTTGACATTGTGGCCGCAGGGAAAGCTGATCCCTCATGGCTGCCGACGCCCGCAGATTGGGACCAAGCCAACCCGCGAGGATTGCGCATCATCCTGACCGGAGATAACAGCGGGTACACCATGGCCCCAGGCAGTGTCCTGGATTTGAGGATCGCGGCGAAGAACAACAGCCCTCGCCTGTCCAGCCTCATTGGCCTGCGCATCCTCGACCCGCTTCCACGCGGCGCTGAGAAAAATCCGCAGACCGGCACCTACCTGGAACTCTTCGACCAGCTGGTTTTCACAGTTTCGGATGGTGGCAAGGTTCTCCTTGACCACGTCCCTGCAGGGCAGTTGACGGCAATCACCTGGCCTGATCCATTGCGTGCCGGCGAATACAAGCTTCTCGATGTTCGGGTCGAGCTTCCCGACACGGTGGACAACCGATGGCAGATGGCCGCAACAGATATCCAGTTCAACTTTGAGGCGGTGAACCCATGACCAGGAGGACGGTGAAGCGCGACGGATGGAAGCGGCTGACCCTTGGGCTCGTGGCAGGCGTGCTGGTTCTCGGCGCCGGCACCACTGCGGCCGCCTTTACGGACTTCGCCCGCGTGAACCTGGGGACGGGCATCGCTGGTTCAGGCCTCGGCAATCCGAATCGCTTCGACATTGCGGTACGGGACAGCACGGGAGTTCTTCGCGATGCTGATACGCCGGAGACGGCCGTTGTCCTGCCGCTGTCAGCGGGAACGGTCTTCTCTGAAAGCAAACCTGTTGAGTTCGATGTATCGGTAACGAACCGAAAACCAGGGGTGAACGGCAATTTGACGGTCTCCCTGTACGATCCAGACCCACAAAGCGGTGATCTGTTCGGCACGCTGCTTTTCACGGTCTACCTCGACGGCGCAGCAACGCCCGCGATCGCAAACGCCACCGCACAGCAGGTCAACCAGGCTGGCCTCACGTTCCAGGACGTCGCTCCGGGTGAACAGCGTGCTGTCCGCGTATCAGCGGTCCTGGCGCCCAACAGTGGGGCACAGGCGAGCGGAAAATCCACCCAACTTGGCGTACTGACCAACGGAGAAAGCAAATGATCGCGCCCCGTAGCATCCGCGCGCTGATCGCGGTGATTGCCGCGGTCTTCCTTGGACTTGTGCAGTCTGCCGGCGCCTCGGCTGTGGCCTCGGATCTCATCGATACGGCACCGACGTCGCTAGTTATTGACGCTCCGGCTCCTGGGGAATCTCAGAAATGGGACATGTCCGTCAAGAATCTAGTCGACTCGCCGGTGCCGCTTGCATTGGAGATTTCGGGACGTTCCGATGTCCTCTTCTCCGGAGCCGCGCCGATGGAACTGACGATGAATACTCCAGATGGCACTGCGGTCGTCGAGCGGATCCGTGTTGGAGAAGTGCTCGGGCGCACGATCAGACTGCCCGAACTTCAAGCCGGCGCCTCATACAACTTGGTGGGGACTGTGACGCTTCCACGCGACGCTGACAATTCCTACCAAGGCGCTGGCGGGAACCTGAAATTCCACTTCGTCACAAGCATTGATCGACCCAATGTCACGCCAGATAAACCCGCGTCTGGATCCGATCTTGCGCATACAGGCCTCAGGAACTTGATTCCAGTCGGTGTCGCGGCCGCGCTCCTGCTGGCCGTCGGCTTTGGCCTCATCCTCGTTCGTCGAAAGAAGCCCGCTCATGAGTAAGCCTTCAAACATTTCTCGTCGGCAATGCCTCGCGGCGACGGGCCTGTTTGGGCTCGCCACGTTTGTCGGTGCTGCTCAAATTCCCGTAGCCACAAGTGCCGCGTACAAGGATAAGACGCACGCCCGTTCGGAGGCTATCCCAGCGAATGCCGGGCCTCCGTTTGCCGTCGGCGTCTCCAAGAACTCCCGCATGGTAGATACAGGGATGGGAGTCGGAAACGACGGAAACGTCTACGTGTGGGGCCTTACGTTCTACGAGATCAACGGCGATATTCCCACCTCCGGGTGGCAGAAGCCGCCGCAGAAGGTCGCCGGCATTCCCGACGGAATTGTTCGGCAAGCGACCGGCCAGATATACAACGCCAACGCACTGGACAAGGACGGCACGGTCTGGGGATGGGGCTCTTACAACTTCCGTGACGGCACAGACGCGCCGAAGCCCAATGGCAACGCGAAGCAAGTCCGGATAAACACGGCGTGGAATGGTTCCGGGCAATCCTGGACAAAATCATCGCGATCTCCTCCACTGAATATGCCGGTGCCGGAATCCGAAGTGATGGCACCATCTGGCATTGGGGATATCCCTTGGCTACGGCGGAAACGCTGCCCGGGTGCAAGCCAGCTTGCCGGACTGCCGGACCCCTCGGTCGCTGGTAACCGGCCTATTTACCTCAAAGGCGCCTACACCAACTTCTTCCTCATTCTGGAGCGCGGCGACGTCTACTATTGGGGAGGCATAGGCGGAAACAGTCTGCCCTCGGGCCTACTCGACACAGGTGCGACGCCCAGGCTCGTAAGTCCGCTTGCGCCTTGGTTCAAGCGAAACGTGGCGCCTGGCGCTCCATATATTGTTGCGGTCGACGGCGGCATCAACATGGGTGGTGCCCTGCTCTCCAACGGACAGGTACTGAGCTGGGGAACTGACGCTAGCCGTACCGGGCGAGGTCCAACCACCACACCGACGGTGCCCACTGTGGTTCCCTCGCTGTCCCAGATTAAATCCATGCAGTTCGGGTTCACCGGTGTTGCATTGCTCAACGGCGACGGAGAGCTCTGGGGCTATGGCGCCAGCGACGATTACGGTCAATTCCCGCAAAACCCGACCCGAATCGATACTGGCGTTGTGCAGTACGGATCGGGCCAAGGGTTCTACCTCTGGCAAAAATCTGATGGTTCCTTCTGGGGCAGGGGATACAACCCCCAAGGAGCGATTGGGCTCCCCATCGGAACTCAAATCGCCAACCGCAAGGTCTCGTGGGATCTCGGAATGGTGACGAAATGAGGAAGCTGACTATGAAACGACCGGTACGGCAAGGGGTGGGGCAACGGAGCGGGAAACTCCGGCTCGCAGTCACGGCAGGCGCACTTGTCGCGGCGACCGTTACGGCCACGAGCGCTGCGGCATACGACTTTGCCAATCTAAACATCGTCGGCGAGGCCCTCATCGAGACTCCGCGCTTTGATATTGGCGTTGTGCGGGACAACGGAACCGTGGAACAAGCCGATACGGAAGCCGGATTTGATTGGGCCGTCGCGGGAGCGGCTGACCTGATACCTGGCAGGTCGGTCGTCACCATGATCCCGGTGTTCAACAACACTTCTGTCTTCAAGGCGGATACGAGTTTCAAAATCATCCTTCGAAACGGCGATGGGACGGTTGCTGCAGGGGTACCGAATATTCTTCCGTTCCTGACGTTTACCGCAGCGGACGAAACGGGCAAGGTGCTGTTCACCAATGTCAGGTGGGACCAAGCAAAGGGATCGCTTGGTGTCCTTGAACCTCGCTGGGGTGCGGTGTTGAACCAGGGAGATGCTTACACTCCTGCCGCGGACGGTTCTGCGAAGAAATTGAAACTCACTATCACCTATGTAGACGGCCCGGACGTGGAGAAGTACAACGGTGGACAGACGGCGCTCGCCGTGCACTTCGACGCGGTTTCAGTTGCCCCGTGAACACTCGTAGTGGAAATCCGGAAACGCACCGGTTGACGGGAAGCCAAGAGGACCAGGTAGGCGCCCGGATGGGCAGCCCGGCGGATCTTGAGGAAGAGCACGGCGGGATTGATGAACTGCGGAGCGAGGCAGGGGGTGAGCCGGCAAAGGGAGAATTCCGGCAGGAGGAGGTCCCTGAGGAGACGTCGGAGCAAGTGCGCCAGCATCCTGCGTTCCGGCTTACGGTGCTTTCCGCTCGATCCTCTTGTCGCTCGGTGCGCTCCTGGGTGCCGCTTGTATTCTTGTGTTCGCTGTCTCGCTTCTCTTCGGAATTCGGCCCTTGTTGTGGTTTCGGGATCAATGGAACCGACAATACCGGTGGGGTCGGTCGTCTTGTCGCAACAAGTACCTGCCGGCGAAATCGAGGACGGCAGCATTGTCACGGTGGAGCGTCCACGCGGCTTGGGTTTGGTTACGCACCGGCTAGTCAAGTCCGTTCAACCAACACCAGACGTCTACGAGTACACGCTCAAGGGGGATGCAAACACCCAGAACGACCCCGAGCCCTACAAGGTGACTACTGCCGGAAAATACATCTGGCACATCGTTGGGCTTGGTTATCTGGCAGCCGTCCTGCAGTCCTCATACGGCATCTTCATCGCCGGTGCGGCCGGGCTTGCGTTGCTGGCCCTGTTCATTCTGGACCCGGCGCGATTGGCACAAGGTTCTGCTGCCAGAGCACGCAGGCGGAGCTGATTAAATTGCAGGATCAGCTACTCCCCGGGCCCGAATGAGTCATGTTCATGACTGGCTTGTCCGCTCCCGTCTTTCGGGACGGAGCGGACGCCACAGGTCCCCCACGGCTTCTGGTTTGCCAGCCCTTTCCTTGCTGCATTTCGCTGACAAGTACTCTGCCCGGGCTGGCGAAACCGTATCCTTCACTGCATTGATCCATAACGCTTCACAGGGGCCTGTCGCAGCAGTGGAGCTTATTTCGCGTTCATTGACCAACGCCAACGTTGAACAGTTGGCGTTCGATTCCCAGCCGGCCCTGAGCGAATGACCATTCCATATCTCGGATCTGGCGAAAGCGTGAGCTTGGACTTTGGCTATATCGTCCGCCAATCCGATGTTCTCCATGGCGGCGAGATCGTCAGCGCCATGGAAATACGATTCGCAACGGATTGCGGATGGCCTGGGACACATGCGAGGCCGTGGTCAACATGCGCGGTTCCCATCGCGGTAGTTGGCTGCAAGGCCCGGAGCAGACAGCCTCCAGTGATCTGTGAGTGATCGTCATAATTTTGTCCTGGTTGCCTGATTCCGCATGGAAGCGCCGCAATCTTCAGTCCGCGCCTCCTTAGCGTGTTTGAATGTTCGGGCCGGACTCGTCTCGATATCCGTGGTGAAGTACTTGCCGCGGGTTCAAATGGTAGTGGGCGGAGAGTTAGGAGTCTTCAGTGTTCCAGGAAGAAATACGCCGGGCACTAGGCTTTGCTAAACGTGGGGTTAGCGTGCGAATTGTTGGTCGCGCTGGAAGCGGGCGGTCGACTGCAATCCGCGAAATCATCACGGAGCTGGAAAAGACCGGCGCCGAGGTTTACAGCCTGTTTGGAGCCCGCCTTCTCCAACAGACGCCGCTCGCCGGAATCGCTTCCCTTGGCCTGGATATGCGAGGGCGCCATACGGGCCCTTTGGGCATGGCTGACGTTCTCGCCGAACAACTTTCGCAACGCGGATCAAGGATCATTGTGGTCGACGATATCGACCTGCTTGATAATGAGTCCCTCGCTGTCCTGGACATCGCGCAAAGACGGTCCCAGAGGCCGATGATCATGTCGATGGACGATTCGCCCATTTATCCGAGGACCTCCGTGCTCGTCCCGGAACGATGGCCGGAAGCACAAGTCCGGCTCCCATCACTCCGCTACGACCAAGTCAATCAGCTTATCGCCGAAACACTTTCTGCCCCGCGGACGTCGATGTCACCGCCCACATCCTGATGAAGTCCGCGGGCAACCCCAGGTTGGTGGTAAGGATCGCCCAAAGCGGCGTCCTCAACAAGCTGCTAACGCTCTGCGAGGGAGAGTGGCGAATGACCGGCCATACCCTTTGGAACGAGGATCTCCGCGGAACGGCCGAAGCACTCCTCCAAGGCCTCGAACCCGACGAGCTTCTCGCGCTAGACGCATTGTCGATGCTAGGCACCCGGTCGGTGGCTTCCTTACATTCGATCGTTGCCACAACAATGCTCGACAGGCTCGAAGGGCGTGGTCTGGTCGCTGTGTCCGAAAACATCGACGGAGAGCTCTGCGTGGCCTCAAATCCGCCCCTCCTGGTTGATTACTTTCGTGATAATCACGTTTTGTACTCTCGTCGGGTACTGGTCAAACGGATCGAAAACGTTGCCGAGGCGCTCGCGCCCGCCCCCGGGAATGGGCGATTCATGACGCCCTCCGTTGCTGCCGCCGTCGGGCAGCTGAGGGAAGAATCAGGAGCGGGGGCACGCTGGCTGCCCGTCACTTCCAAGAACAGCTGCGCGTGCGGGAGGAAGCCCATTACGAACAGTGGGAGGCGGACCCAAGCATGGCCAACTCGGCCGCGTTCCTCAAGTTCTACTGGGGCGGTCCCATAGACCCGGAGCGGATCGAACACGTCTTTGCCACACCGTCATGGTCAACGGCAAAGCGGAGGACTCCCTTTTCTTCACTATGACGCGGGCGCTCTGGGCAATCACTCGCGGTGATGACGTAGCAGCAGCTCAAGGTATGCTCTCCGAACTTGCTGCACTCAGTCCCCAGCAGGAGGCCGAGGCCGAGGGTTTCGGCCTGTTCCTCGCCGCCTCGTATGACCGAATGCCGGCAAACCTGGGCGAGATCCTGGACAGCTACGGAAACGCGCATCCGCAGAGTGGGGTCCTGACCGTGGTACGGGCCATATTGGAGGTCTACCGCTTCGATGGACTGGCAGCACTCAAGGCACTGGAGTCAACTGATGATTTCGGTTTGGCGTCGGGCATCGAGCCATTCGTCCGGGGACTGGCCCTGCTTGTCGCGGGGCGCTTAGACGAGGCTTTGGTGTTCTCCCTGAACAGACGCATCGAGGCCCGCCGCGGCCTTGACCGGTTCGGCTTCGTCGCGAACAGCTACGTGGCCGCGCTGGCGCTTACACAATCGGGGTTCGGCCAGCATGCCGATCTGATGATGAGCAGCGTGTTCGCGCTCGGCCGCCCAGGATTCCTCGCGAGTGCCCTGCATGACGCCATGCTTCGACTTGTGGGACTCCGGGCTTTGATGGACGAAGAGAAAGAGCCCGCCTCGGTGGGTGCCCAAGCCAGGACGCATGTAGCCGATATCGGCCCTCTTCCGGGACCGGCAAGGGCGTTTTTGACCTCTTTGCCCAGCGGTACGACGATCCGCAGTCGTTTGACGCGAGTGCCATTACCCTCATCGACGCCCAATTGGATCGCGGCTTCCTCACGGAAGCCGCCTACACTTCGGTTTTCATCATGTGCCTGCTTCCGAGCCGTGAGGTCCTTGAGAGGGCGGAACACGTCTTTCGGAACTCGAAGGTCACATCCCACAACCAGTTTTTGGCCATAGCCGAAGCAGTGGTAGACGATGACCACGGGCTGCTCAAGGTCCTCTTGGACAAATACCGGCCGGATGCTGATCTGCACGCTGTCCGGTTGCTGCTCAAAGGCGCATCCAAGCGTCGTCTTTTGGAACGGGTCAGGACGGCGGCTGCTGCTATGCAGCAGGCAGAACGGCTTTTCGACGGCAGGTTTCCGATGGCAGGCGAACACCTCAGCCTCAATATTGGTCATGAACTGTCGCCGACCTTGTCGGTCCGGGAGACCGAAGTCGCAATACTTGCCGGCAGTCAAACAAACATCGAGATTTCTGCCCGGCTCGCGATTAGCCTGCGCACGGTCGAGAACCACATCTCGAGGGCGCTGAAGAAGACAGGCATGACCACCCGTCAAGCCTTGTACCGCTACGTGCAAGGCTCGATTCGTGAGTGACCAGCCACCCGGCGTCGACGTCTCCGAAGTGACGGTCCGTGCTACTGGACAGGAATTCTGAAACTCAGGGTGAAGGACTCGGCGTGGGCGTCCCGACCATGGACGCAGGTGGCGCCGGGAAGGCTGTAGCCGGATACAGCCCGGCGACCTGCGTCATGTAGTTGGCCCATTGCGGCCCGGCCAGCATGTAGCCGTCGATGGCGGTGTAGAACTTGCCGTTGATGGTGACGTTCTGTCCGGCCCGGCTCTGTCCTGCCATCGTGTCGCCGAAGAAGGACGCCGTCGCGAGCCCGGTGGTGTATCCGACCACCCAGGTAGAGCCATTGCTGTTGTTCGTTCCCGTTTTTGCTGCGGTAGGGAACAAGGCCTGGACTTTCGGTTGAATGTAGATACCGGATCCCCGTTTCAGGACGTCTTGGAGAACCGAGTTGACGCCGCGGGCAACGTCGGGCTTGATGGCCGGGCGGCAGGAACTGGCTTGGGCCGGCAGCTTCCCGCCGGATGGATCCGTGATGCCCACAATCGCGATCGGCCCGCAGTACGTGCCGTCATTGGCGAAAGTGGCAAAGGCATCGGCCATCACGAGTGGGGACACCTCGGTGCCGCCGAGGAGATTGCCCAATTGGTGCATATTCACGGGCGCGTTGTCCACACCACTGTGGAGACCCACCGCATCCACCACTTTCTGGATGCCGCAGAAGTCCAGTTGGCTCGCCTCGGCAAAAGTTGCGGTGTTGATGGAGTTGTAGAGCCCGTAGTTGACGGGCATCGGGCGGTAGTAGCCCTCGTCGTTGTTGCGGAGATCGTCAGCCGTGCCAAGGCCCGCGATTTTCTGGGCCGTGCTGTAGCCGCCGAGTACCTTCCCGCAGCTGTCCCTCCAAGGGAATCCGAGCGGATAGACCCTCCGCGACGCGTCCACCACCGTGGTCAAGGACTTGCCCTCATTGAGCCACTCCGTGAAAGTGAATGGCTTCATTGCGGAACCTGGCTGGAAGCCCCCGGCTCCGTTGAGGTCATTGCCGTTGGCGTCAACGGAATCAACGTTGAAGTTGAGTTGGGTATCGAATTTGCCGGGCTCGGCCAGGAACACCGTGTTCTGTGCCATGGCCAGGATCTTGCCCGTGCCGGGCTGCACCGAGACCAGGGAGGCGCCCCATTTGTCCGGGTTCGCTCCTGCCGTGGCATCGACCTGCTGCTGGGCCACCGCCTGCAAGCGGCTGTCCAAGGTGGTGCTGATCGTCAGGCCGCCGCGATACAGGAGCTCTTCCCGGTCAGCCACGGTGGCACCGTATGCAGGGTCGTTGAGGATCAGGTGGGAGATATAGTCGCAGAAGTACACTGCCATGTCCGCAGCCGCGCAGCCCTGCTTCCCCGGCGTGATGTTGAGCTTGAGGGGAGTGGCCACCGCGGCCGCGTAGGCTGCCTGCTGGATCTTGTGCTGGGCGAGCATATCGGCCAGCACCAGGTTGCGCCGTTTGATGGAGTTGTCCGGATGGACGGACGGGTCGTAGTAGCTGGGGCTGTTGACCAGGCCAGCGAGCAGGGCCGCCTGCGGAAGGCTCAGGTCCTTCGCGGAAACGCTGAAGAAATGCTCCGCCGCGGCTTCGATGCCGTACGCGTCCCGGTTGAAGAACACGATATTGAGGTAGCCCTCCAGGATCTGGTCCTTCGTGAACTTCTTCTCGAGTTCGACGGCGAGTTTCATCTCCCGCACCTTGTCACCCAGGGTTTTCTGGCCGCTCAGCACCACTTGCCCGGTCTGGCCTGCCGCCAAACGGGACTCGTTGAGTACGTTGGTCACGTACTGCTGGGTCAGGGTCGACGCACCCTCGTTGGTACCCTTGGTGAAATTCGAGGCCAATGCCCTGAGGATCCCCTGGGGATCGATGCCGCCGTGCTCGTAGAAGCGGTTGTCCTCGACGGCTACAATCGCTTCCTTGATGTACGGCGACATCTGGTCCAGGCTGACCCGGACACGGTTCTCCGCATAAAAGGTGGCGATCGTCTTTCCGTCTGCGCTGAGCACTTTGGTGGACTGCGACGGCGAATTGACCACCAGATCACCCGGGAGGTTGTCGAAGTACTGGATCGAACCACTGACAGCCATCCCGGCCGACGCCACGCCGGGGACTACTAGCCCGGCGGCCAAGACGCCACAAACAGCACTCACCAGGAAGAATCCGAAGATCCTTCGCAGGACCCTGGCCAAACCATTTTTCGGGTTGTTTTTCCGAGCCATTTTTCCAGCTATCAACCGTGCGTCTTTTCAGATTACGCCGCCATTCCACCCGTCACATAGGCTCCCGAATCCGTGGCGACACGCCCCCTTGGTTATGTTCGTCACTTCGCCCGCGCGCTGGCCGTGTCCGGCGTTTTTCCGGATGCATACTGAAGTTATTCGGGCGCGGTGATGGAAGGCAGGTGGCAGCCGGTGGAGACGCTGATGGCTGTTGTGAGGAGCGAGTATTTTCCGGCGGGAGCAGTGCTCGTGGGAGTGGTTTTGTTCTGGACAATCGGCTTGCTCGGCGGCCTCTCCTGGTTGAGCGGAGCGCAGCAGCCCTTGGCCATCCTGACGTGGATGATCTTCATCTACGGCGTGGTCGTGCTGTCTCCCCTCGCCGGAATCTGGGCCGCAGTGGACCTTGCCCGCCGTTGGCTGCGGAACCGCCAGGCCCGCCGGCAACAGCTCGGAACGGCCGACGTCGAGTCCCTCTAAGCGTGGGCCCGGTAAGCGATAGCCTGAGGCTAGCGCCTGCCCAGGATCTGACTGCACGGAACGAGGACCTACCATGATCACACGCGTCGACGTCGATGAAGCTGCCGCCCGGATTGCGGGAGGGTCCGCCGCACGCCCGTTTTCGAGGCGGATGCCGGGACGGTGCCAGGGCAATTGTGGTTCAAATGCGAGTTCATGCAGCACACCGGGACGTTCAAGGCGAGGGGTGCCTTCAACCGCGTGCTTGCCGCCCGGGAGCGCGGCGAGCTGAAGGACAATGTTGGAATCGTCGTCGCCTCGGGAGGCAACGCAGGGCTTGCGAATGCCTACGCCGCGGCGCAACTCGGAGTGCCCGCAACCGTTTTTGTCCCCGAAACCGCACCTGCCGTGAAGGTCAAGAAGCTCAAGGCCAGCGGAGCCTCGGTGGTCCAGCGCGGCAGCGAATACGCCGAAGCGTTTGAGGCCGCCCTGGACTACGCCGCGGAAACCGGCGCAGTCTACTGCCATGCCTACGACCAAGCCGAAATCGCCGCCGGCGCCGGCACTGTCGGCTCGGAGCTGCTGGAACAGCTGGGAGAGGTGGACACCGTTGTAGTGGCCGTTGGAGGCGGCGGGCTCATGGCAGGAATCGCGGCCGCCGTCGAAGGTCACGCCAGGGTTGTCGGAGTCGAGCCGGACAACGCTCCCACCCTCTATTCGGCCCTCGCTGCAGGGGAACCTGTTGATGTGGCCGTCTCCGGGATCGCCGCGGATTCCCTGGGTGCCCGGCAGATCGGCAGGATCGGTTTCGACGTGGCCGTCCGCACAGGCGTCCGGACGGTCCTGGTGTCCGACGACGACATCGCCGCGGCGCGCTCACTGCTCTGGGAGCAGTACCGGATTGTCGTGGAACATGGCGCAGCCGCCGCTTTCGCGGCCGTGAACTCCGGAGCGTATGTTCCGGCAGCAGGGGAACGGGTGGCCGTGATCCTGTGCGGTGCCAACACCGACCCCGCGACGGTCTGAAGCAGGCTGCCTTGGCCCTGCCGCGAGGGCTCCACAGTTGCTAAGCTCGAGCCACAATGCCGGGGCACGCAAACCGCTTCACGAACGGACAGTATCATGACGCGATTGATCATCATGGGCCCTCCTGGCTCGGGCAAAGGTACCCAGGCTGAGCACATCGCCGGTCATTTCGGCATACCTGCCATTTCCACGGGAGACATCTTCCGCGCGCACGTCGGCGGCAAGACGGAACTCGGAGCCGAGGCCAGCAAGTACATGGACAGCGGCGAATTCGTGCCGGATCACGTCACCAACGCCATGATCCGCCAGAGGCTTGGCAACACCGACGTCCTGGCAGGATTTCTCCTTGACGGATATCCCCGCACGACGGCGCAGATCGAGGCTTTGGACGGCATTCTGGCCGGCAACCGGCAGCAGCTGGATGCCGTCGTCGAACTGGCAGTCGACGACGACGAGCTCGTTGCGCGAATGCTCCGCAGGGCGCAGGAGCAGGGCCGAAGCGATGACACGGCGCCGGTGATCCGGCGTCGCCTGGAGCTCTACCGCAACGAGACACAGGCGGTGGTCGAGCGGTACTCCGAGCGTGGGATAGTCCTCGCCGTGGATGGCTCCGGCCTGCGGGAAGAGATCACGGCCAAGGCCATAGCCGCCATTGAATCAGCACTAGGAAAGGGACAGTGAACGGTCAACCGCCTACCGGCCAAAGAATCGAAGACTATGCGATGATCGGGGACCTGCACACCGCAGCCCTGGTCAGCACGGCGGGCTCCATAGACTGGCTGTGCCTCCCGCGCTTCGATTCGCCGGCGTGCTTCGCCGCGCTCCTGGATTCCCCCCAAGCGGGGCGTTGGCTCTTGGCACCTGAAGCCGGGGGAATTTGCACGCGCCGCCAGTACCGGGACGGGACCCTCATCCTGGAAACAGAGTGGGAAACCAAAGAAGGGCACGTCCGGGTCATCGATTTCATGCCGCCGCGCGACGCCGTCGCGGACATCGTGCGCGTGGTGGAAGGGATCCGCGGGACGGTCAAGATGCGCGGGGAGCTGATCCTGAGGTTCGACTATGGGCACGTGGTGCCCTGGGTCCGCCGCGACAGGCACGGCCTCCGCGCGGTTGCCGGTCCGGACTCCGTCTACCTCAAGACCCCTGCGCCGTTGGTAGGCAAGGACTTCACCACGGTCAGCGAGTTCACCGTGAACGCGGGTGACCACGTGCCCTTCGTCCTGACGTGGGCGCCCAGCCACGAACGGCGGCCCCGCACCGTCGAGGCGGATATCGCCCTCGAAGACACCTCGGCATTCTGGACGGATTGGTCCAAGCGTTGCAACGTCCGGGGGCCTTACCGGAAAGCCGTCCAGCGTTCCTTGATCACGCTGAAGGCCCTCACCTATGCGCCAACCGGGGCATCGTTGCCGCCGCCACTACTTCGCTCCCCGAACAGATCGGCGGACCGCGGAACTGGGACTACCGCTATTGCTGGCTGCGTGATGCCACGTTGACCCTTCAAGCCTTCCTGGCCGCGGGCTACACCGAGGAGGCCAGCGCGTGGCGGGATTGGCTACTCCGCGCAGTGGCAGGCGACCCGGCCGACCTCCAAATCATGTACAGCCTGCACGGTCGCCGTCGGTTGCCCGAGACGGAGCTGACGTGGCTTTCCGGATACCAGGGTTCGAAACCGGTGCGCATCGGGAATGCGGCAGCGGAGCAGCTCCAGCTGGACGTCTGGGGAGAAGTCCTGGACTGCCTGTCCCTGACCCGGGCATCGCTGATGACCGTCGGCGATGAGTCCTGGGCCATCCAGACCGCCCTCATGCGCCACCTTGAGAGCACGTGGGACAAGCCGGACAACGGGCTCTGGGAAGTACGCGGCCCGCGGCGCCACTTCGTGCATTCAAAGGTGATGGCCTGGGTTGCGGCGGACCGCATGGTCCGCGGAATCCGTGAATCCGGGATGCCCGGTCCGCTGGATCGCTGGGAGGCTTTGCGGGACACCATCCACGACGAAGTCATGACCCACGGATTCGACGCGGAGCGCAACACGTTCGTCCAGTCCTACGGGAGCAAGGAGCTGGACGCGAGCCTTCTCCTCATCCCCAAGGTGGGCTTCCTGCCGCACGACGATCCGCGCGTAATCGGCACCATTGACGCCATCCAGCGTGAGCTGACCGAAGACGGCTTTGTGCTGCGCTACCGCCCGCAAGACAGCAACGACGGACTGCCGGGCGGGGAGGGCGTCTTCCTTGCGTGTTCCTTCTGGATGGTGGACGCACTCTTGGGCGCCGGGCGCCGGGCAGAGGCGACAGCCCTCTTCGAGAGGCTCCTGGCCCTGCGCAATGACGTGGGCCTGTTGAGCGAAGAATGGGACGCACACGCGGGCCGGCAACTTGGCAATACTCCCCAGGCCTTCAGCCATTTCGGTTTGGTGCTCAGCGCCTTGCAACTTCACCACGGCAAAGCGCACCACAGCAATGTCCCGATCGGCGGGGTCCCGGCGTCGGGCTCTCCTGCAGAGGCACCAGAACCGTCGTCGGCCTCAGGAGCGGTTTCGCCCTGACGTTCCGGAGCGCTTGGGCCATCGGAAGATCCGGCCTGCCAAGGCCAGGCCCGCTCCGAGATTGAGCGTTGGCAGGTAGGCCCGTGCCACTGCGGTCCCAACGGCGGGCAGGGAAGCGGCGTCGGGGTAGAGCATGTAGAGCGGCTCGTATCGCGGCCGGAATTTTGCTTTGAATGCCAAGAGGGACCGGAATCCGTAGACCGGTTCCAATGTCGCCCCCAACCAGTCGAGCAGGCGGTCGAGGTTGCCGGGAGGGCGGGATCGCGGCTTCGGGCGTGGCATCTCGGAAGGGTCCTCTTCGGCCCGAGCCAGGGGCGCACCGGAGAGGCTCACGAATTCGCATCCTTCATCCTTGAGGCTGAGGGCCGCGGACGCGATGAGGAATTCGATGCTGGCCCGGAAGCCGCCGCTACGGCGACGCATGAAATCGAGGGTCCAGCCGACGATGTGACCGTTGCGGTATACAGGCAGCCAAGAGGTGACTGCGTGGACCGTGTGGCGTTTGTCGATTGCAAGGAGGCAGCGCACCTCCGGATCGTCGAGTTCGTCGAGGCTGCCCAAGGTAAAGCCCATTTCGGGCATGTTCCTGTCTGCCACCCATTCTTCGGAGATTTCCTCGATCTGGACCTGGACCGAGAAGGGAGCCGAGGCGTAGCTTGTCCATTCGTAGCGGATGCCCGCCTTCGATGCGTTGTTCAACGCCGTACGGATGTCCTGGAACTTCTTTCCCTTGAAGGAGACCGAATGCAATGGCAGGACCGTTTCCTGGGCTACCTGCGCAGAGCTCCATCCGGCGGAATCCGCATGGTCGCGCAACTCTTGGGGCACCGAGTAGAAACATGGCGTCCACCCGTTGCCCCTGCAATAACGGGCAAACTCTTCGAAGACGGCGGTTTTCTCGGAGGTGGGTCCCACCGGGCCGCCGAGCGTGAGCGCGACCCCGTGCTTACGCGGTAGGCAACGAAGGACTGCCCGGAAGGGGAGAACCAGTACATGTTTCCCGGCCACGTGGTCATCCAGGACAGTGAGCTTCCCTCCCACGTCTTGATGACTTTCCGGGCACGCTCCGTACTGGCGTCGTGCCGGGTGTGGGCCTGGTGGAGGAAGGTCCTGAAGATCAGGACACCGGCGACCGCCCAAAAGACGACGCCGACGCCCTCGTACACGAGAACGGCGGCCGTGCCTTGGGGGAAGATCGCCGGGGGAACATCCAGGACGAAGCCCAGCGGAAGGAAGCGGTCCGGGACATCCGCCAGTAGTTCCGGTAGTCCCGGAACGGGGGAGAAGTCCTGGGCGAGCAAGAGGCCGGCGCCGACATAGACGGCACTGAGCACGGCAGCCATCGCAAGTACACGGACCGCGAGGCGCCGGTAGGTCCCTTTAGGGCCTGGACATGAAACAAGCGCCGGGTCGCGAGCAGAATGATGGTCAGCGCAAGGGGCAGGAGCAGCGGCAAGGCAAAAGTGAACGGCTGCGAGGAAGCCGATCCTTCGATTGCGACAATCCCCTCGCTGGCGCCGGTGTCTGAAGTAGTCTGCTGCAAGACTCCGGCGAGTGCGATTCCGGCGAGAACGGAAAGCCCCACCTGGATCAAAAGGGTCCCCACCCAGGCAAAGCGCCGTCCGCGGCGCAGGCCCTCCGCAAGCAGCAGCAAGAGGAAAGACGGAAGGATGGCCATGAAGATTCCACCGGCCCCGGCACGTAATTGCAACTGCGCGACCGCACAGTCCTTCGCTTGCGCCGGATCGGAGCAGACGTTCTGGAGTGCTTGGGGATCGACAGGCTGGATGTTGGTGAACAGGAAACGCAGGATGGACAACGGCCCCACCGCATGCGGGATGAGGCCGGCGACTACCGGACCGATCGCCGATGCGGCAAGGAGAAGCGAAAGGAGCACCCGGCCTTCGTGCCGGGAACTGACCGGCGTGCAAACCGCGGCCGGCGCCCATGAGCAGGGGCCCGAGAACCGTGCCCGCGGTTGCGGCGCCGAGCCTGACCAAGTCCGCAAACCCTCCGCTGTAGAGGGCCAGGAGGAGCAACAAGGCGAAGACGACAAGCCGGATCCGGCGCCTCCACAGGGTTGCCATGGACGCAGTACCCGCCATGGCGGTACCGATGATGAACGCACTCGGACCCACGAAGAGGTGGCTGCCTATCTCGGCTGTCCAGTTACCGAGCAAGCCTTGGCCAAGGCAAGGAATCCCAGGGCAATGCCCACGCCCAGAATCTGGCTGGAGACCGCAGCGATTGCGTACGCCCGCTGTCCCATCCGGCGTTCCAGCGGGAGGCCCAGCAGCAGCACCAAAGCAGTTTCCAGCACATAGCCCGTCAGGTCCCTGGCCCAGAAGGCGGACGTCGCCGCGGCCCACCAGTGATCAGGTACGGAGCGAGGCGTCAGTGCGAAATTGAGCCGCAATTGAGCGTCCGGCCCCGTGGCGAGGCTGGAGGTCAGCGCTCCCAATCCCCAGAAAACGATGACAAATCCCAACGTGAGCTGCGCTGAGCGCAGTCTTTCCGTCCATGATCGCCGCGAACGGACATCGGGGACGGAGCGGGTTTCCGGCTCGGGCGCCGGTGCGTGCACGTGGTTCCTATCTGTGCGTCGGAATGATGGGGGTGCGAAATGAAATTCTTCCACACCGGCCATCCGGCGAGGATAATTCCCACCTCGCCGTGACCTTCCCCGTCCCGATCCAATAGACTCCGACGTAGGCAGGCTGTCGGCTCGTTCCGCCACCGGTCTATGAGCAATGGAAAGTTGCTTTTACAGCGCTAAAACGAACAGAAAGCAAGCCCGGGACAGGCCGATGCACAAATCTCGCATATTCCGCTCCGCCGCAGCCGTGATCGCCGCCGGAGTACTTTTGGCAGGCTGTTCGCAGGCGCCTGCTGAACCGGGCGACTCATCCAGCGGCAGGCAGACAGCGGCACCCGTTGCACCCTCGGGTAGTCCAGCCGCAGCGGGCCAGAGTCCCAAGAAACCTGAGTCCGGACAAGATCCGTCAAAGCTTCCCGTGGGGTCCTTGTACAAGAACCCAGCAACAACCGGAACGAAATCATCCTCGCGGACGTCCGGCACACCGCCGTCCTCATCGGGACTCCCAGTCTGAGCCCATGGGCTCATGGCCGCGGGGGGCTTTGGGCTCGCTTGGTTACAAGGTGTACTCCGTGGCCGGGCGGTACAGGATACGTCGCCGCGACGAGCAGCAGCGGAAACTATATCGATGCGCTGCAGCGCGGAGACTGGGTGCTGCCCTACGGGACGCCGCCGCTGATCGTTGTCGAAGGTGGAGGCAACGATGCCTCCCACAACGCCAGCGACGAGCAGATCACGGCCAACGCCAACAGGCTCCTCGCCGCCCTCAAAAAGAGGTACCCGCAGGCGAAGCTCGTGATGATCGGAACCCTTGCCAGGGGTGCCAACGCGGGCGGGGGCGCCGCACCGAGGTTGACGCGTTGCTGGCAATATTGCGGCCAAGGCCGGTGCTCCGTTCTTTAGCGTCGGGGACTGGATCAGCAAATACCAGGTTGCCGGGGACTTGGTGGACGGCGTCCACCTGAACGCTGCCGGGCACGCCAAACTCACCGGTGTACTCGCGGCGGACATGGCCGCAGCGGGACTTAGCCTGCAGCCGGGCCCGAGGAGTGCATCATAAGAGTTGCGGCCACCGGAGGAAGCCGGAAACTGCTTCCGGCTGGTGTCCGGACCGGACCGAGGTCTGGCAGAACGTCGCGAGCCGGAGAACAATTGATCTATGGTCAGCTATTCAGCCCTTGAAGACGCGTCCAGCAAGAATCCGCATGACTGGGGCCGGGCGATGGCAACGGCGATGACAAAGCTCCTGGATGCGGCGCGCATTGACGGACGGCATTTTGAACACGAGTTCCTCTATGGCGAGGAACTGCGCTTGAGGATCGACGAGAACAACGACGGAGCCACGGTCAAGCTCACGTGGACGCCCGCCGACCAGGAACCCGAACAGGAGAAGTCTCCGGCCTGAGTGATTCCCTTCGCCGGATTGGCTCTGGCGCCAAGCACAGTGCTCACGATCGAGAACGTGGTTACTCCGCACTCCCATTGCTTCCGAGCAGGCTACGGGTCAGGGCCTCGCCGTCGGCCATGAGCTGTCCCACCGCGGTGCCCAGGTGCGGGTCTCCGGGAGTCTCGTCTGCCAGCGCGGCGGCGACCACCGAGCGTCGGATCAGCTCCTTCGCGAACGACGCCGTGGTGCCGGCGGTCCGGCCGGCCGCGGCTTCGATCGCCGAGGCGGAGAACGCGATTCCGTTGGAATACAGCCGCAGAAGTTCCACCCGCTCGTGCTTGGACGGAAGCGGGATTTCCACTGCCAGGTCCACGCGTCCTGGCCGCTGGACGAGGGCCCGTTCCAAAAGTTCCACCCGGTTGGTGGTCAGAACGAACGCGACGTCGGCGTCGTTGTCCAGCCCGTCCATGGCGTCGAGTACCTCGAAGAGCAACGGTTTGGGCCCGTGGCCGAAGCTGCGGTCCTCGGCGATCAGATCGCAATCCTCCAACACCACGATGGACGGCGCCAAGGCCCGCGCGATCTTGGCCGCCTCGGAAATTCTGGCGAGTGAGCCGCCCGAGAGGAGCACCGCCGTCGCACCTTCGCTTTGGCTCAGCAGGTACCGGACCGTGTGCGTCTTGCCCGTCCCGGGCGGTCCATAGAGTAGGAGGCCGCGTTTGAGATGCTGACCGTGTGCCGCAAGGATGTCCGCTTGCCGTGCGATGCCAAGGGTGTGGCTCTCCACCTTGCTGAGGAGCCCGTCCGGAAGGACCACGTCACTGTTGGCGAGCTGCGGCCGCCGGATGAAGGTCACTCCGCTGATGCCCGGCCGTAGTCGCTGGCGGAGAGCGAGATGACTTGGCCTTTGAAAACGCTCTTGTGCTCCATTTCGCGCCGCACCTCGGCCAGGAACCTCGACGCGACGGCAGGGTGGGTGGCCAGGACTTCGAGCGACGCAGTCTGCCGGCCACGCTCGATCTTGGCACCACGTTGGAGGACCGCTATGGGTGATCCGGCGTAGCTGAAGAGCCAGAGCCCCAGCGCAACGGCCTGGCGCTGTTGGTCCGGACCGGTGGCCAGGTTGCTGTAGTCCGGCTGGCTGAGGGGAAACCTCGGGTAGCTGCGGGATTGCTGCAACATGTCGCTGAAAGACATGTGGTGGCGCTGATCGCCGCCGCCGATTCCTACCAGCCGCCGGTCGGGTCGCGGCCGGCCAGCCCTTCCATCACGATGTCCACATCCACCAGACGGTGCTGCGGGATCTCCTCCGTCACGACGGACAGTTCATGGGCGGGAACCGCGAGGTGCCCGGTCAGTGCCTGTAGAAGTTGTTCGCCGTCGTCGCCATGGTCAAAGCCAAGCTGGGAGAGCCTTGTCAGTGTTCCGAAGTCCTCGATGAATTTCCCCAATTTTTCATCCATGCACAGACCCTAGCAGGATGCGTCGTGACTCAGCACAGCCCGTTCATCGTGGCGATGGCCACCTGCCGGAGCTGCTCGAACTCCGCTTGGCCGCTGCCATCCGTCGATTCAATGTGTTTGTCCGTGTCGGATGGATAGGCGAAGCTCATGGCTATCTGGCGGCTCCCGTCGCTCGTGGACAGCGCGATGCTCGCAAACCAGGTGCTGCCGCCGTAGCCGTAGTAAAAGCCGTTCGTGCATTCGTCATTCCAACGCTGCAGCCCGAGCCCGTGGTTCTCCTGCCATAGGGTTTGCATGTCGCGGAGGATGATCGCCGTGAGTAGCCTGCCCTGCATGAGCGCTGCGTAGAACGTGTTGATATCGCCCACCGTGGAGATGACGCCCTCTGCGGGGGAACCGACGAGATACTCCGGCTGCGAGGCGTTGACGCGCTCGCCGTCGATGAATTCATAGCTCTGGATCATGTCGCGCGCATCCCGGTCAGGTTCAGATGCCAGCGAGGTGTGGCTCATTCCCAGCGGCACGAAGATATCTGACTTCAGGACATCGCCGATCGGCCGGCCGCGGAGCTTCTGCACTATCGCGGCCAGGGCGAAGTAGTTCGCATCCGAGAAGCGGAACAGCTGGAAGTTCGCGTGCGTCCACGGCACGGTCCCGGCCATGCGGAGGTAGTCCTCGATGCTGAACCTCGTGTCGATGGCCCGCTTGGTCGGCATGGCCTTCAGGATGGCAACAGGCGCGTCGGGCAGGCCGGAGCTGTGGTTCAACAGGGAGCGGACTGTGACGGGGCCCGGCGGATGGACGAGCTGCCCGAATTCCGGGAAGTACTGAGTGACAGGGTCCTCGAGGCCCAGCTTTCCCTCCTGGACCAGCTTGAGCACCGAGACCGCCACCATGGACTGGGTGATGCCGCCGGCCTGGATCCGGTCGGTCACGGCCACCGGTTCGCCGGTCTCGACGTCTTGGGTGCCGTAGGCCTGGGACCATTCCCGGCCCCGGACTTTGATCTGGACGACGACGGCCGGCGCACCCCGGTTGAGCATTTCATGCGCGAAGAAATCCGCAACGGGGGATTCGGGTACTGCCCCTTGGGAATCGGACGACGAGGTACTCGCCGGGGGTTCAGCCGTCAGAGGGTAGGTGCATGAACCGGACGCCAGGATCAGAGCCAGGACGACGGCCATCCGCGCTCGCCGCGAAGTCCGGGATACGCGGGAAGTCTGAGAGGCCGCGCCGCCTCCATGGCTGCCTCCTGAAGCTACGCTGCGGGGCAACGGGCCAGGCGCTCTTGCCCCGTAGTTTCGATCGTCCTCTTCGGAAGCGAGGGGGTCAACGCCGAAAACGCGGGCGCGCCCCAACCCCAACTAACTCGCAGTAGGTGTCGTTATGAGCGCTCATAACGACATTAACTGCGAGTCAGTTGGGAAAGGAGTGCCTTAGGTCAGCTTGACCTGACGGTTGACGTCCTTGTAAAGCAGGTAGCGGAACGGACCCGGGCCGCCGGCGTAGCAGGCCTGCGGGCAGAAGGCGCGCAGCCACATGAAGTCTCCCGCCTCCACTTCGACCCAGTCATTGTTGAGCAGGTACATGCCCTTGCCCTCCAGGACGTACAGGCCGTGTTCCATGACGTGGGTTTCCGGGAACGGGATGACCCCGCCGGGCTGGAACGTCACGATGTTCACGTGCATGTCGTGGGCTAGGTCGTTGGGGTCCGCGAAGCGTGTGGTTGCCCAGACGCCGTTGACGTCCGGCATTTCCCCGGCCTCAACTTCGTCGTCGCTCGTGACGAAGGACTTGGCTTCATAGCCCTCCAGGCGCTCGTAGGCCTTGCGGATCCAGTGGAAGGAGACGATGTCGTCCGAGACGTTCTCAAGGCCCCAGTTGGAACCGGCAGCGAGGTAGGCGTAGCCGCCCTCCTCGAGCTGGTGCAGTTCGCCGTCGAGGGTCAGGTTGACCTTGCCCTTGGTGACGAAGACGACGCCTTCGACGCCGGCCTCGAACTCTGCCTTGGGACCGCCGCCACCCGGGCCGATCTCAACGATCAGCTGGGAAAACGTGGTGGCGAATCCGGAGATCGGGCGGGCAATGATCCAGGAACGCGTGTTCGAGAAGCCCGGCAGGTTGCTGGTTACGATGTCGGTCAGCACGCCCTTGGGGATGACCGTGTAGGCCTCCGTGACGATTGCGCGTTCGGTGGTGAGGTGGGTCTGCGGCGGCAGGCCGCCCTGGGGATAGTAGTACTTGCCCATCATTGGATCCTTACTTGGAGGTGGTGTGTGCGAGCCGCGGATGCGCCAGTGCAGTCAGCCGGGGGAGTTCGACGCCGGCAAGCGCCAGCACTTCTTCGGAACCCACCGCTCCACACTGGACGCCGCGCAGGACGAAAGCGGCCAGGGCCCGGGCGGTGGCGGGTTCGTCCATAACGCCGCCTTCGGTACGCTCCACGTAGTTGCGCAGGCGGGCCGCGGCGGCCGGCAGGCCCTCGCGGTAGAAGGCATACGTCGCAGCGAAACGGCTCGGCAACTGGGCAGCGTGCAGGTCCCAGCCCTGGTAGTAGCCGCGTTCAAGGGAGCGGCGGACCAAGCGGCCGTGCAGCTTCCACGCGTTTTCCACGTTGTCGCCCACCGGGATGATGTTGGTGGAGCCGTCGGAGAGCCGGATGCCCGTTCCCGCAACGGCCAGCTGCATGACTTCCTTCGCGAAATCCGCCACCGGGTGCTCCATGGACTGGTACTCCGCGGAGATCTGCAACGAAGCGGAGTAGTCGTAGGTGCCGTAATGCAATGCGCTGATGCGGCCCGGAACTGCGTGGGGAAGCCGGGCCACGGGGGAGGTCCCCTCCGGGCCGAGAATCAGTTGCGGCGTCTCTACCTGGACCTCGAAACGGAGCCGGCCCGCCGGAAGGGAATGGATCTCTTCCAGCCGGGAGACCGCGAAGTCCATTGCCTGTACCTGGGCCACAGTGGTGACCTTCGGCAGGGTCAGGATGAGGCCCTCGGGCAGCTCTCCTGCGGAGGCCAAAGTGGAGACGAACAGGTCCAGGGTCTTCAGGCCACGTGCCCGGGTGGGGCCTCGAAACACTTGAACCGGATGCCGATGAACGGCGGCGCGGACCCCGCGGCAACGGCTTCGCTGACAGCCTGGGCAGCCGCCACGGCCGCGACGTCTTCTGCTTCGTCGCCCCGGTCGCCGTAGCCGTCCTCGAAGTCGAGGCGCAAGTCCTCGATCGGTTCACTGCGCAACTTGGCAGCCACACGGGTGGCGACGGCGGCAGCCAGTTCGGGCTCCTGGCCCAGCAACGTACCGAGCCTTTCGAGACCGCCGTGGGCCTCCGCCGTCGTGATTGCCTGGGCGCCCCATTCAGCCGACAGCGACGGCGTGAAACGGTCCGCCGGGACGTACGCCGTGTGCACGGGCTGGCGGGTGCCGTCGTCGCCGGGGTAATTGCGCTCCAGCAACTGGTCGGTGGCGGCCAGTTGGGAGTCGATCGCAGCAAGATCTGCCGCAGAGAAGGAGGGTGCGGCCATTCCTACACCAGCTCGTAGGCGGGAGTGGTGAGGAAGTCCGTGTAGTCCTCGGAGAGACAGATGTCCGCGATCAGGCGGCTCGCCGGCTCGTAGAACTTCTCGAAGGACTCGGCGTCGACCTCGCTGCGCAGGCGGTCGGTCTCTTCGCCGAGGATCCGGGTGACCAGCTCACGGGTGACCGTGTTGCCGGTGTCGGCCAGGACCGACTTGTTGCGGATCTGCTGCCACACCTGGGAACGGGAGATTTCCGCCGTGGCGGCGTCTTCCATGAGGTTGTGGATGGCAACGGCGCCGCTGCCCGAAAGCCACACCGCGGTGTACGCGACGGCGACGTAGAGGTTCAAGCGAAGCCCGGCCTCGGTCACGTGGCCACCGGCGGAGGAGATGTCCAGCAGCTGATCGGCGGTCACGGAGACCTCCGGGCGCTGCTTGTCCAGCTGGTTCGGCTTGTCGCCGAGCACGGAGTCGAACACTTCGCGGCACGTGGAGACGAGGTCCGGGTGGGCCACCCAGGAACCATCGAAACCGTCGTTCGCCTCGCGGGTCTTGTCCGCGCGGACCTTCTCGAAGGCCTGGGCTGTGACTTCGGGTTCGCGGCGGTTCGGGATGACGGCAGCCATGCCGCCCATGGCGAAGGCGCCGCGCTTGTGGCAGGTCTTGACCAGCAGTTCCGTATAGGCGCGCATGAACGGGGCCGTCATGACCACGGACGCGCGGTCCGGCAGGATGAAGGACTCGCCGGCGTCGCGGAAGTACTTCACGATGCTGAACAGGTAGTCCCAACGGCCGGCGTTCAGGCCGGACGCGTGGTCGCGCAGTTCGTAGAGGAACTCGTCCATTTCGAACGCGGCCGGAATGGTTTCGATCAGCATGGTGGCGCGTACGCTGCCCTGCGGGATGCCGAGGTAGTCCTGGGCGAAGACGAAGATGTCGTTCCACAGCCGGGCCTCGAGGTGGCTTTCCATCTTGGGCAGGTAGTAGTACGGGCCGTGGCCGTTGAGCAGGAGCTGCTTGGCGACGTGGAAGAAGTGCAGGCCGAAGTCCACCAGCGCGCCCACGGTCGGTTCGCCGTCGAGCAGCAGGTGCCGTTCGTCCATGTGCCAGCCGCGGGGCGGGCGACGACGACGGCGAGCGGCGCGTCCGTGCGGAGCCGGTATTCCTTGCCCTCCGGGGAGGTGTAGCTCAGGGTGCCCTGGGCTGCGTCGCGGAGGTTCAGGATGGCGTCGATGACGTTCGCCCACGTCGGGGTGCTGGCGTCCTCGAGGTCGGCGAGCCACACCTTGGCGCCGGAGTTCAGGGCATTGATGGCCATCTTGGCCGGGGAGGCCGGGCCGGTCATCTCGACCCGGCGGTCCTGCAGGGCCACGGGTGCTTCGGCGACCTTCCAGTCGCCGTCGCGGATGTCCTGGGTTTCCGGCAGGAAGTCGAGGCGGCCGGTGCGGGCCACTTCTTCGCGCTTGGCGACGCGGGCCGCGAGGAGCTCGGTGCGGGTGCCCGCGAAACGGCGGTGCAGTTCCTCCACGAAGGCCAACGCCTTGGGAGTCAGGATCTCCTCGGCTCGTTCGATCGGCCGGGGTCTGTGACTGTGAGAGCCATGGGGTGGTCCTTTCCTAGAGAGCGCGAGCGGCCTGCGTTTGCTGCTTCCGCGCGTTTGCTGCGTTTGCTGCATTTGCTACGGCTGCGGCGACGTCGGCTGCAACGTGGGGGTCGAAGACGCTGGGGATAATGTAGCTCGCATTCAGTTCATCATCTGCGACCCGGTTGGCGATAGCCTCTGCCGCGGCCACGAGCATTTCCGGGATGATGTCCGATGCTCCGGCGTCGAGCAGTCCGCGGAAGAAGCCCGGGAAGGCCAGCACGTTGTTGATCTGGTTGGGGAAGTCGCTCCGGCCGGTGGCCACCACCGCTGCGTGCTTGGACGCGATCACCGGGTCGATTTCCGGGGTGGGGTTGGCCATGGCGAACACGATCGCGTCCTCGGCCATCGAGGCGACCTGCTCTTCGCCGATCACGTGCGGAGCGCTGACGCCGATGAAAACGTCAGCACCCTTGAGGGCTTCGTGCAGCGTGCCGGAGAATCCGGCCTCGTTGGTGTTCGCGGCGATCCAGGAACGGTGCTCGTCGTCGTACTTTTCGCCCGAGTGGATAGCGCCGGAGCGGCCGGCGGCGACGATGTGCTGCGCGCCCTGCGCCTTGAGGAGCTGGATGATCGCAGAGCCGGCAGCGCCGACGCCGGAGACAACGATCTTGACCTCGGACAGCTTCTTGTCCACCACGCGCAACGCGTTGACGAGGGCCGCGAGGGTGACAATTGCCGTTCCGTGCTGGTCGTCGTGGAAGACGGGGATGTCCAGCTCGTCGCGGAGCCGCTTCTCGATTTCGAAGCAGCGCGGGGCTGCGATGTCTTCAAGGTTGATGCCGCCGTAGACCGGAGCCATGGCCTTGGCGATCATGATGATTTCTTCAGTGTCCTGGGTGTCCAGGCAGACCGGCCAGGCGTCGACGTTGGCGAACTGCTTGAACAGCGCGGCCTTGCCTTCCATGACAGGCAGTGCCGCGGCCGGGCCGATGTTGCCCAAGCCAAGGACGGCCGAACCGTCGGTGAGGACGGCGATGGTGTTCCGCTTGACCGTCAGGTTGCGGGCAGCTGCCGGGTCCTCGGCGATGGCGAGGCAAACGCGAGCGACGCCGGGAGTGTAGGCGCGCGAAAGGTCGTCGCGGTTGCGCAGGGCCACCTTCGGGACGACCTCGAGCTTGCCGCCCAGGTGCATGAGGAAGGTGCGGTCCGAGACGTGCTGGACCGTGACGCCGTCGAGCGCGTTGAGGGCGTCCTTGACGCGGTTGGCGTGGTCTTCGTCGGTGGTGTTGCAGGTGACGTCAACAACCAGGGTGTCGTGGTGCGACTCGGTCACATCCAGCGCGGTGACGGCCGCACCGGCAGCGGCGACCGCAGCGGCCAGCTCGCTCGTGGCAGTGAAGCTCGACGGCGCGGCGACGCGCAGGGTGATCGAATTTCCGGGGCTCGGGTTCGCCATTGAATTTCCTCCTCGTACAGGCCCATAGCGGGCCTCCGCTCAAACCGAATGTTTTCGTATTATGGATATTATTATCTACAAAGTGGAAACACAAGCCCTGATCGGCAGGCAAGCATTCCGGCGTCGCGTGCTGTATCTTGAGTGTTCTAAGCAATTCTTTTCACGATGCGGATAAGAGTTGTCGGATTCCGAGCCATAGGAGACAACGGAATGGCTGAAAAGCCCTCGGGAGGCGTGCAGTCCGTCGAGCGCGTCTTCGAACTGCTGGAACTCATCACCGACGCCGGCGGAGACGTCACGTTGAGCGAACTGTCGTCGTCGACAGACCTGCCGCTCCCCACCATCCACCGCCTGCTGCGCACTTTGGTGTCCCTCGGCTACATCCGGCAACTGCCCAATCGTCGCTACGCACTGGGCCCCCGGCTCATCCGGCTTGGCGAAGGCGCCAACAAGCAACTCGGAGCATTGGCCCGCCCCCAGCTGAAGTCCCTCGTGGACCGGCTCGGCGAAACGTCCAACATGGCCGTGCTGGATTCCGACATGGTCATCTACGTTGCCCAGGTTCCGTCCCTGCACTCCATGCGCATGTTCACCGAGGTGGGCCGCCGCGCCCATACGCACGACACCGGCGTCGGCAAGGCCATCCTGGCCCAGTTGGATGACGAAGTGGTCCGCGGGATCGTGGCCCGCACGGGCATGCCGACTCCCACGGCCAAGAGCATCGGGGACATCGATTCCCTGCTCGCCGATTTGAACCGGATCCGCGAACGCGGCTACTCGATCGACGAGGAAGAGCAGGAAATCGGCGTCCGTTGCTTCGCGATGGCTGTGCCCAATGCTCCGACGCCCACGGCTATTTCGGTTTCCGGACCGGTGTCCCGCGTGGACCAGCACTTCGCCGACCGCGCCGTGCCGCTCCTGCGCGAAGCCGCCCTCGCGATCTCTGCCGAGCTGAACCAGAACTAATCCGTCCCGGACGCTCGCTCACCTATGTGGGGTTTTTGGCGGACCCTCGCTCACCTATGTCGGGTTTCGGGCGGACGCTCGCTCACGGGGTGAGCGAGCGTCCTGGAATTTGGCCCTATAAGTGAGCGAGCGTCCGGCGGTTTCTGTTTGATGACGGCGGGCGCTCAGGCGAGGGCGCCGTCGTTCACTTCGACGCCGTTAGGCTCCAGGTTGATCATGGGGGATCGCTTTTCGAAGTACCAGAAGGTCAGCAGGCCCAAGGCACAACCGAGGAACCAGCTGTAGTTGCCGATCCAAGTTGCGTTGACTGTGGTGGCTCCGGAGTCAAGGAGCGCTTTGGGAATCAGGACCGAGGCGATCGACACTACGCCGCTGATGGCCACTGACTTGACCGCGTTGGGGTTGTAGCCGTTGCGGAACCAGTACTTGCCGCTTGGCTTCATCGTGTACATGTCCTCAACCCACACCTTCTGCTTTCCCACGAGGTAGTAGCCGGCGATGAGGATGCCGAAGAGCGGGCCGATGAGCGCCCCCAGAACGCCGAGCGTGTAGTGGATGGCGTCGTCGTTCGAGTACCAGTTCCACGGGGTCAGGATGACGGATCCGACGGCGGCGATCATGCCGCCCATGCGCCAACTGATTTTCTGCGGGCTCACGTTGGAGAAGTCGAACGCCGGCGAGATGAAGTTGGCCACGATATTGATGCCACGGTCGCGATGACAAAGGTCAATCCGCCGAGCAGCACGGCGAACACCGAATCGATTTCCTGCACGGTCTTGACCGGGTCCGTGATGAGGTGCCCAAAAACCGGGTGGTGGCCGACGCCGTGATGACCGTGAGCAGCGAGAAGAACAGGAAGTTGACGGGCAAGCCCAGGAGATTGCCCTTCTTGACGGCCTTGAAGCTCTTGCCGTAACGCGCGAAGTCGCCGAAGTTGAGCATGGGGCCGGAGAAATACGACACCACCAAGGCGATCGCGGAGATCATGACCGGGATGGACGCAGCGAAGTCGAGCGGTTCGCCGGCGGAGAGGTTGAGGCTGATGTTGCTGACGCCGGCCTTGGATACCAAGTAGATGGCGAGAACCAACATGACAACGTAGACGGCCGGTCCGGCGAAGTCGATGAATTTGCGGATGCTTTCCATTCCGTTCCAGAACAACGCGGCCTGGGCTACCCAGAGGATTCCGTAGCAAATCCAACCCAGGGCAGAAAGGCCAAGGAAGCCGTACTGATGGACGTCGTACAACGGCTTCATGGCCGGGAAGAACTTCAGGAACACGATCACCAGGGCTTCGGAGGCCAGGAAAGTCTGCACTCCGTACCAGGCGACAGCGATGAGACCGCGGATGATGGCCGGGATGTTGGCACCTTTGACGCCGAAGACGGCCCGGTTGATCACGGGGTAGGGGACGCCGGTCTTCTGACTGGGCTTCGCCACGAGGTTGCAAAACACCTGGACAATCACGATGCCCACCAGCAGGGCCACCAACACTTGCCAGCTCGCCAGGCCGAGGGCAAAAAGGCTGCCCGCCGTCACATAGCCGCCGATGCTATGGACGTCCGACATCCAGAACGCGAACAGGTTGTAGCTGCTCCAGCGCTGGTTGTTCAGGGGCACCAGGTCTTCGTTGCTGAGCCGCGGGTCACGGCGTGCGGCGGCTTCATCAATCGGGTGGCCAAGTAGGGTGCCGGTCTTCTCTGGGGCGAGTTGTGCTTCGGCCATCGGTTCCTCGAATCAGGGTTTTCCACGACCGGGGCAGTCGTTTCACTGGTTCAATTCAATGGAACAGATGTTTCAGTTCAGTTTCCGGACCGCTAACTCTTCTTTACGCTTGGCGCCGGGCCCGGCGAGCGAGCCGAGCACGGCCGCCTTCGGACTACCGTCGCTCGATCTCTTCCAGTGAGTCGAACAGCCCGGTGATTTCCCGGACGCGATCCCTTCCTGAACGGCCCTTCGCCGCCAACACGCCGTTCGCGAGGACGCTCACGAGGCTCATGGCCGACGCATAGCTGTCAAAGGCGGCGCTGCCCTCCACAGGGCATTCGATCCAGACGGAGGCGTCGGCCGCCAGCCAGCGCGCGCTCGGGTCTCCGATCAAGATGGTGCTCGCGCCGGTGGCGGTAGCGGCCTTCAGGACACGGTCGAAACGGTCGGGCCTGCGCCGGAATCCAAGCAGAACCACGACGTCGTTCCCGTCCAGTCCGGCGAGCTCCTCGCCCACGCTTTGGCCCGGCTGAGGGGCCAGAGCCACCGACGAACGGCACTGGAGAAGCTGCTGCCGGAAATGGAGGGCGACAGGGAAACTGTTGCGGAAACCGATCAGAAGGACATTCCGGGCCTCAGCCAGTTGTTGTGCCACCTTGAGGAGGCGATCGTCGTCGAGCGTATCGAAAAGGCGGTCCAGGTTCTGCTGCTCCTGTGCCAAATGCAGGGGGATCCCGCCGTCGGCCTCCTGCCTGGCGAGCGGCACTCCGCTGGACCTCAGGCTCCGGGTGTGTTCCTTGACCTCGTTGAAATCGGCGAATCCCAGGCGGCGGAAGAGCCTGCTCATGGTGGCCTTGGAAACGCCGCTTAGCTGGGCGAGCTCGGCCGCGTTGTAGACCGCAAGGTCGCCCAAGCGGTCCAGCAGGGTATCCGCGGCCTTTTGCTCCTGCGGCCCAAGCTCCGAGTAGTGTTGTTCGATTCGCTCATCGATCCTCATGAAACAACCGTCTCACGCGGACCCGTAACTAGCGCGAAATGGCAGGTGTTGCCCTTCTTGAGGAAGAGGGGCAACACCTGCCAGTTCGGCGCAGAAAGGCGCTTTAGAACCGTCAGTGCTCGACGGCGGTGGACGACGTGAGTGGCACTTCCTTGCCCTCGGCGTCGATCAGTTTGCCGTTCTCGAACCGGTCGCCGTTCGCAAGGCACGCAATGTCCGATTCGGTGACCACGCGTCCCGTGCCTGCGACGAACACGGACTGGTTGTCCGAGTTGCCGGCCTTGAAGTGGTTGAAGAGCACGTTCAGCAGGATGGCCATGATGGCGGCCGAGCTGATGCCCGAGTGGAAGATCGTGGAGAACCAGGACGGGAACTGGTCGTAGAACTTCGGGGCGGCGATCGGGATCATGCCGAAGCCGATGGACGCCGCCACGATGATCAGGTTCATGTTGTTGCGATACTCCACCTTGGAGAGCGTCCGGATGCCGCTGGCGGCCACGGTTCCAAAGAGTACGACGCCGGCGCCGCCAGGACGGGCGTCGGAACCGCTGCGACTACTCGCCCGAGGACCGGCAGCACGCCGAGGACCACCAGGATGAGTCCGCCGGCGCTGACCACGAAGCGGCTCTTGATGCCGGTGATGGCCACGAGGCCGACGTTCTGGGCGAAGGCGCTCTGGGTGAAGGAGTTGAAGAGGGGCGAGACGGCGCTTGAGAGCATGTCCGCACGTAGTCCGTTGCCGATGCGCTTGGAGTCGACCTTGGTGCCCACGATTTCGCCAACTGCGATGATGTCCGCCGAGGTCTCGGTCAGGGTGACCAGGATGACGATCAGCATCGAAACAATGGACGCGATTTCGAAGGTTGGAGCACCGAAGGCGAACGGAGTGGGGAAGGCAACGATCGGACCCTGGCCGACCTTGGAGAAATCTGCCATGCCCGTGGCGAGGGCGATGACGGTCCCGATAGCCATGGCAAGGAGGATGGACAGGCGGGAGATGGCCGCGTTGCCGATCTTGCTCAGGAGCAGGACGATTCCCATCGTGGCCGCGGCGAGTCCGATGTTCGCCATGCTGCCGTAGTTGGGTGCCGCGCTGTTGCCGCCCATGGCCCAGTTCGCTGCGACGGGCATGAGGGTCAGTCCGATTGTCGTGATGACGGTACCCGTGACCACAGGTGGGAAGAATTTGATGATCTTGGAGAAGAGGGGAGTGATCGCCAGGCCGATCAAGGACGCCACAATGACCGAACCAAACACCGCCTGGATCCCGCCGCCCCCGTGGACGATCGCCACCATGGTGGAAACGCCGGCGAAGGACACGCCCTGGACCAGCGGCAGCTGCGATCCGAAGAACGGGATGCCGATCGTCTGAAGAATGGTGGCGAGGCCGCCGACAAACAAGCAGGCCGCGATCAGGAGGCCGATGTCCTGCGAGGACATGCCCGCGGCGGCTCCGATGATGAGCGGCGGGGCGATGATGCCGCCGTACATGGTCAAGACGTGCTGGAAGCCGTAGGCGAACGTGCTCCCGATCGAGAGGCGCTGGTCCTCGGGGCGGGCTGGCCCGGACTCTGCGGGGCGGGTTTTCTTCTTGGTGTTCATGGCAGACTTTCTTGGTTCATGGCAGACGTCTTTGTCTGGCTAACGTTGTCTGGCTAACAAGGTGGTTTTGGGTATGGCCGCCCAACTGACTCGCATTTGATGTCGTTTTGAGGCTCCAAAACGACATCAAATGCGGGGGCCCACGCCGCCAGGGTTCCCTGGCCGAGCTTGCGAGGCGAGGGAGGCGGTGGGGACCAGTTGGGCGGCTGTTTAGAGGCTTAGCAGAAGCCGGCGATGCCGTTCCACGCAGCCGGGGCCGGTGTGGTGTTATCGCGCTGGACCGTGGCTTCGATCAAACCGTACGGGCGGTCGGCGGCGAAGAAGACCTCGTTGGGGTTGTCGAGGCCGAACGGGCTGAGGTCCACCAGGAAGTGGTGCTTGTTGGGCATCGAGAACTTGATCTCGTCCACTTCGCTGTGGGCCTCGAGGACCTTCTTGCCCATGTCGAACAGGGTCTGCTGCAGGGCGTGGGAGTAGTTCTCCGTGAAGCCTTCCAAGAGCAGGGCCTTGATGTCCTCGTAGCTCTTGTTGAAGTCGGTCCCGGCAGCGTCGAGCCCGGTGTTGTAGCGCCAGCGTGCCGAGACGTCGGTGGCGAGGATGCGGTCCGTGGTCTCGGGCAGCGTGGTGTACCGGTCGCGGGGTAGCCGACGAAGCCGGACTGCGTGGTCTTGAGGACGGTCAGGTCCTTGAGGCCCGAGATGACGTGCGTTGTGTTGCCTTCGCGGACCACGACGGCGGTGCGGACTTCCTGCCCCTTGCGGACAAAGCTGTGGTCGTGTTCGGAGCCGTGTGCCTGGATGCGGTCCCAGGTGTAGGCCTCGGCTTCCCAACGGCCGCCCGTGACCCACTCAAAGCCCGAGGTGAAGTGTTCGCTCAAGCGCAGGAGGAAGGCTTCGGGGAGCCGATGCCGTCGCGGGCAAAGGCGTAGATGGTGTTCTTCTGGGTGTCCGTGGCGACGACGTGTGCGTTGTCGCCTTGGAGGTGCGCAGCCTGGAAGTCGCCACGCAATTGCGAGGTGACGTTCAGGTCTTCGATCTGGTGGCGGTCGGTGTCGCGGGTGACTTTGACGACGCGGACTTCAGCCTTGCCGTACTGGTTGTCGCCGAGGACGATCTTGTTGCTCATGGTCATATCCCAACTTCTGTGAGGTGGAACCCCTAAGGTCCACCAATGAAATTAAGCGCGTGTTTCGTACGCGTTTCTGGTGGAGCCGACCCAACAAAAAAGAGCCGGCATCCGTTGATGCCAGCTCATTACGACCCTGCCTGCTGCTCCCAGGTTACGTGACCTGCGCCACGAATTGAAGAAAGCGTAGCCCACCTTTGCCAGTGGTGTACATCACTTCTGGAGAATCGTTATCTACTTTCCGAATGTGACCGACGGCGGTTGGCGGCAGGGGCGCGGCCCGCGGACACCCCTTGACGCGGTTCGGGAATCCCCTCTACCATTTCCATATAACAAAAAATGTTTTCCAAGATGTGGAAGTAACGAAGAGCTTCAACCGCATCGCCACGGAGAACTTGAGCGCATGAAATAGGAGGACAGATGGACTCGCAGGATAAGAACAACGTCGTGGAATTCCCGGCGCCCGGCCAGGAACTGTACCTGCCGTTCGGCGCCACGGATCCCGACTTCTACATTCCGGCCGACTGTGACCGCACGCCCGGGACTTTCTCCCGTTGGTTGCGTGCCCTTCCAGTGTTCGGCCGGCAGCGTTCCTAGGGCTCCTGCCCCTGGGGATGAGGGACTCTGCGCAACAGAGCCAAAAAGGCGGGCGGCACCTGGGGAGGTGCCGCCCGCCGCTTCGGGTTGACCGACAAGTAGCGTCGCGGACAAATATCTGCCCGGCGAAGCTACATTGGCAAAGCCTTGGCGATCGTCGAAATGATCATGCTCGCTTTGACGGACACCAGGATCAGGCTCAGGGCAGTCAGGCCAATCAGTGCCCAAACCGGCGCGAGTCCGCGCTGCGGGGCGACCTTGTGGACGATCACTGAACGGCCCACGACGTAGACTCCGGCGCCGAGGAAGGCCCATGCCCAATGGAAGGGGCGGACCACCCCGTCCCTTTGCAACTTTTGCCAGTCGAGGTAGGACAAGAGGACGCTGACCCCGTAGATGAGCCAGCCTGAAATGACCAGCAGGAAATAGGGAACGCTGAACGCGCTGGGATCGAGGGTGGGTACGCGCCGAGCGCCGACATACCGCAGGTGGAAGACCGGGTTCCAGAGCAACAGGATGATCAGGGTGATCACCGGCAGCAGGGTGACGAGCCAGATGAACGGATTGTAGACCGGCGTCCCACTGCTGATTTCCGGGCGCGGCGCGGGCTGGACCGATCCCGCGTATTGCGGAGGCCTCCCGTATTCCCCGGGCCTTGCGGCCGCGGGCCACGCCGCGCCGGGCTGAGCTGCGCCGGGCTGACCCGCGCCGGCCTGGGCCGGCGGGTTCCACGCGTTCCCGGTCCAGGCGTTACCGTCCCACCACCGTAGTTGCCCGGAGCCCGAGGGGTCCGGGTACCAACCTGGAGGAGTCGGCGTGTTGTGCTGGGGACGGTCATGATGTGCCTCCTGATCTACGACCTAATCGAGAGGCTACTCCTAACCCCTGATGATTTTCTGTGCGGCGGCTGAATGTTTGGCAATAAGTTCCGGGATGTCCAGGCCGGGAATTTGCCCGTCCACAACGCGCCATTTACCGGCCACCATGACGCGGTCGGCGCGGTCCGCCGCGCAGAGCAACAACGCCGCGACGGGATCGTGGCTGCCGGAGAAGCGCAGCCCGTCGAGCGTGAACAAGGCCAGGTCGGCCTGCATGCCGGGAGCGATCTGCCCGATGTCCGTGCGGCCCAGCGCTGCAGCGGAGCCCGCGTGGCCCAACCGAGGGCGCGCTCCACCGGGACGTCCGCGCCGTAGCGCAGCCGCTGCAGGTACAACGCCTGCCTCGCTTCGAGGATCATGTTGGAGGCATCGTTCGACGCCGAACCGTCCACTCCCAGCCCCACGGGAACCCCGGCGGCCTCAAGTTCCAGCACCCGTGCGGTGCCCGACGCGAGCCGCATGTTCGACGTCGGGCAATGCGCGACGGCGGTGCCGCGGCACCCAGCCGGGCGATCTCGTCGTCGTCGAAATGGATGCCGTGGCCAAGCCAGGTGCGTTTTCCAAGCCAGCCGACGCTGTCCAAATAGTCCACGGTGCGCAGCCCGAACATCTCACGGCAGAAATCTTCCTCGTCGATGGTTTCCGCGAGGTGGGTGTGGAGCCGGACATCCAACCGTTCGGCCATGGCGGCGCTCTCGGCCATGATTTCCCTGGTCACGGAGAACGGCGAGCAAGGGGCCAAGGCGATCTGGATAACTGCTCCGTCTCCGCGCTCGTGATACTTCCCGATGAGCCGTTCGCTGTCCGCGAGGATCACCTCGGGACGCTGCACGGTGGAACGCGGCGGCAGGCCGCCGTCGTCCTCGCCGAGCGTCATGGACCCGCGGGTGAGGGTCGCGCGCATGCCGAGTTCACGCACGACGCCGACCTCGACGTCGATCGCGTCCTCAAGTCCCGCGGGGAAGAGGTAGTGGTGGTCGGCTGCCGTGGTGCAGCCGGAAAGCAGGAGTTCCGCGAGCGCTACCTTCACGGCAAGCTCGAGGCTGTCCGGAGTGAGGCGCGCCCATACGGGATAGAGGTTCTGCAGCCAAGGGAACAGGGGAGCGTTTGCTACCGGGCCCCAGGCCCGCGTGAGGGTTTGGTAGAAGTGGTGATGCGTGTTGATGAGCCCGGGCAGCAGGACGTGGCTGCCGGCGTCGAAAGTTTCATGGCACGGCGCGGAAGGGCGCTTTCCTGCGGGGACGAGCTCGGCGATTTTCCCATCGCTGACCACGATGCCGCCGCGGGCGTCGAGGCCGTTTGCGGTGAACACATCGAGGGGATTCTTGATCCAGAGCCGGGAAGCGGCCGGGTCTGTTGCGGGGGCTGCTGGCTGGAAATCGGATGTCGGGGACACGGGGATCCTTGTCTGGTCGGCGTAGTTGCGTTCCAGCTCAGTGGTTCCTGTCTGCTGATCCAGGTTCCGGAGGTCAACCCTGCCGGTGGCACCCAGCGTAAGTGGCTCCCGAAATGCGTCAATGTGACCGGCGCGAGATACGGGCCGCTGCCCGGCGCTAAACGCAAATTTCACATGTCGAAACTTTTTTTCCAGAAACTATGGCGCGGCTCACAACTCCGGTGCTAATCTCAATTTGCCAAAGGCGGGCACCCGGACTCCGGGAAGCTATCTACCAGGCGAAACCTTCAAAAGCACATGCTGAAGCCTGGTAATCGCAGCACTGGTCTGTCATGTTCAGATGCCTCCCTGGTTACAGGCTTCCTCAGCACTAAGGAAGTCGCACATGAGTACCACCGTCACGGCCGAACATTTCTTGGCCACTTCCATTGAGCTGGCAACAGCCAATGTCCTCAACAGCGGCGGGCCGTTCGGCGCCGTCATTGTCACCGCGGATGGCCGCGCCTTCGAAGGCGTCAACCGGGTCACCGCGACCAACGACCCACGGCCCACGCCGAGGTCACCGCCATCCGCAACGCCTGCCGCGAGCTCGGCACCTTCGATCTCAGCGGAGCAACCCTCTACACGAGCTGCGAGCCATGCCCCATGTGCCTGGCCTCGGCGCTCTGGCCCGCATCGGAAACGTGGTCTTCGCAGCAGACCGGCACGACGCCGCATCAGTCGGCTTCGACGACGCAGTCTTCTACGACTACTTCGAGAACGAAGACCGGGACACGCTCATGCCGGTCACCAAGCTGGAACTGGGCGACCCCCAGGCCCCGGCCATCCTGGAACCCTTCAACACCTGGAACACGCTTGACTCCAGGATTGACTACTAGGGCCGGTGGCTGAAAATGACAATCCTGGACCCCGCAGAAATGCGAACGGCAACTGAAAAGCAGGCTGCGCCTTCCGGTGCAGGGCAGACAGAGGCACGCGAAAAGCACACGGCAACCGGACTGGCACAGCGGGGCAGCAGCCCCAAGCCACCGGCGTCGAACTCCTTCCTGGATCGTTTCTTCCAGATCACCAAGCGTGGCTCCACGCTGGCCCGCGAATTCCGCGGCGGCATCGTCACGTTCTTCACGATGGCCTACATCGTTATCCTCAACCCACTGATCCTGGGCGGATTCTCCGCCCAGAACGCACCCACGGACGTGGCCGGCGGATGGTTGTCCGCGGCACAGGTGGGGGCAGTCACCGGCCTGACCGCAGGTGTCATGACGGTCCTCTTCGGCCTGATTGCGAACATGCCGTTCGGGCTCGCAGCGGGCCTGGGAATCAACTCCTTCCTGGCAGTAGCCGTCATCCATGAGGTCACCTGGCCGGAAGCCATGGGCCTGGTGGTCATCAACGGCATCCTGATTGTCCTGTTCGGCGTCACGGGCGCCCGGACCGCGATCTTCAAGGCCGTCCCCAAGGAACTCAAGGCCGCCATCACCGTTGGCATCGGCCTGTTCATCGCCTTCATCGGCTTCGTCGATTCCGGCTTCGTCCGCGCCACCAAAGGCGGACCGCCGGTTCAACTCGGCAACGATGGTTCCATCACCTCAATACCAACCCTTGTTTTCATTGTCGGTCTGCTGGTCATGGGAATCCTCGTGGCCCGCAAGATCCAGGGCGGCCTCCTGATCGGAATCGTCGCCACCACAGTCCTCGCCGCCGTCGTCGAGGCCGTCATGCACATCGGGCCTGGCAGCGCCGCCAATCCCGGTGGCTGGCACCTCAACACCCCGGTACTGTCCGGCCAGTTGGTTTCGGCCCCGGACTTCAGCCTGGTGGGCCACTTCGACCTCTTCGGTTCGTTCTCGAGGATTGGCGGCCTGGCGGCCACGATGCTGGTGTTCACCCTGGTGTTCACCAACTTCTTCGACGCCATGGGCACCATGACCGGCCTCGCCAAGAGCGCCGGAGTGGCTTACAAGGACGGAACATTCCCCAAGCTCAAGTCGGCCTTCATCGTCGAAGGCCTGGGTGCGGTGGCGGGCGGCGCGACGTCGGGCTCGTCCAACACCGTGTACATCGACTCCGCTGCCGGGATTGGCGAAGGCGCCCGCACCGGGCTGGCGTCGGTAGTCACCGGGCTGCTGTTCCTGGGTTCGATGTTCCTGACCCCGCTCACCAGCGTAGTTCCGCTCGAGGTCGCAGCCGCGGCCCTGGTAGTGGTGGCGCCATGATGATGGCCCAGATCCGCGAGATCAAGTTCTCCAAGTTCTCCGTGGCACTGCCCGCCTTCCTCACCATCGTCACCATGCCGCTGACGTACTCCATCGCCAACGGCATCGGCGTCGGATTCATCTCCTGGGCCGTGATCCACGGGGCTTCAGGGAAGGGCAAGAAGGTCCATCCCCTCATGTGGGTAGTGACCGTCGGCTTCCTGATCTACTTCGCCCGCGGGCCGATCAGCTCGCTCATGGGAGGATAGCCGGCCGTTGAGACGGCGGTCCGGCCGCAAGACACCGCAATGAATAGGCGTCCGCCGATCGTCACCAACCGCATCAAGCGGACGACGACGGCGGGCGGCGGTGAAGTGCGGCCGCTCCGCTAAGGACCGGGGTGGGAAATGAGAGGCCCGCCCCGGTCCTCTTCACGCAACGGGCTGCCTGTTTACCCGAAGCTCTCCTGTACAGACGCAAGGAATGAGAATATGAGGCAAGATCGCACACTGCCCCGGGCGGGTCTCCGGTCCGGGACCTCGGTAAAGGAGGTGTTGCCATGCTGGAATTGATGCCCTCGCTGGGCACATGGCGGCCGCGGTCTCCGGGCAGCGATGCGCCGTCGCCACCATCGTGGCCGCGGGAGGCTCGGTGCCCCGGCCCCTCGGCACGTCCATGCTGGTTTCCGAACACGGCGATGTCCTTGGCAGCCTCTCCGGGGGCTGCGTGGAAGGCGCCGTGGTGGAGGCTGCCCTTCAAGCAATGCGCGACGGCGGCAGCCGCCTTGAGTCGTTCGGCTACAGCGCCGAGGACGCGTTCGCCGTCGGGCTCACGTGTGGCGGCGAGTTGGAAGTCCACATCCAGCCGACCGGGCCCGCCGGCCTGGATTTGGCCTTGTTGAATGCCGCTTCAGGAGGCTCTTCCCTGGCACTCATCCGCCGGCTTGACGCTGCGGGAGGCGCCGTCGTCGTTCCTGATCCGGCGCGATTTTCCGCCGCTGGTTCGCGGGAACTTTCAGACCTTCTTGGCGGGGATGACGCCGTGATCCGCGCGGCCGCGGCCCAGCTAGAACCCCTTCTGCATGGAGGCCGTGCTGGCCTGGTGCGGCTCGCCCCGGCCGAAGGCTGCGGAGGTTCCGTGCCGGAAGCCGAACCCATCACCCTGTTCGTGGAAACCCGCTTGCCCGCGGCCCGCATGCTGATCTTTGGCGCCAACGACTTCGGCGCGGCATTGCTCCCCGCCGGGAAACTCCTGGGCTACGAGGTCACTCTGTGCGATGCGCGGCCCGCTTTTTCGAGCCAGGGCCGTTTCCTCGGCGCCGACCACCTCGTCACGGACTGGCCGCACCGCTACCTTGCCGCGGAAGCAGCCGCCGGCCGGATCGATTCCCGCACGGTGGTGTGCGTGCTGACCCACGATCCCAAATTCGATATTCCCCTGCTGGAAACAGCCTCGATCTGGATCTCGCCTATGTGGGAGCCATGGGTTCCAGGCGCAGCCACCGGCAGCGGATCGATGGACTGCTTGCCTGCGGCATCCCGGTCGAGTCCCTCGAACGCCTGCATTCGCCGATCGGACTGGATCTCGGCGCCGTGACTCCGGCGGAAGTGGCGGTTTCCATTACCGCCGAAGTCCTCGCGTCCCGCGCGCCGCGCCCGGCCTCCGCCGTGGGTTCGCTCAAGGACGGCGCAGGACCGATCCATCAGACCAACACCCCCGAGCAAAGCAAGGTGACCCCATGGACATGAACACCATCGAGTCCGTGGTTGCCACCACGGATCCAGGCCAGTGGCGCGAGGGCGACGCCTGGCTTGCCGGCGGCACGGTCCTGTTCTCCTACGGCAGCCCGGTAGGCAGCGAAGAGCCCCTCAAACGGTTGCTCGATCTGGGGCAAGCAGGCTGGCCGGCCGTCACCGTGGGCGACGCAGGCATTGAACTGGCCGCCACCTGCACCGTCGCCGAGCTTTACGCCCTGCCCGTGTCGGACGCCGTGGCTGGCCGGAACTGGCCGGGACTGGATCTTTTCCGTCCGTGCTGCGACTCTTTCGTAGCCTCGTTCAAGGTGTGGAACATGTCCACCGTTGGCGGTAATGTGTGCACAGCCCTCCCGCCGGGCCCATGATTTCGCTGTGCGCCGGCCTGGATGCGAGGGCCACCATCCTCGGACGCCACGGCAGCAGCCGTACCGTTCCAGTCGCCGAATTCGTCACCGGGGACGGGAAAAACTGCCTGGCCCCAGGCGAGCTCCTGCGCAGCATCCAGCTCCCGGCGGCGGCCTTGGCTGCGAAGGTCGCCTTCCGCCGGCTCTCCCTCAGCAACCTCGGGCGATCCGGGTGCTGCTGATCGGAAGGCTCGACGCCGATGGCGGCTTCGTCCTCACCGTTACCGCCGCGACCAAACGGCCCGTGCAGCTGCGGTTCGCCGCCGCGGAGGCTCCCGACGCCGGGCGGCTGGCCGCCGCCGTCGGGCATTCAATCCCTGCGGAGCTGTACCACGACGACATCCACGGGCTCCCGGAATGGCGCCGCGACATGACGTTCCGCCTTGCGGAGGAGATCCGGACGGAGTTGCTTGATCCGGTTCCGGCCGGACCGCCCACCGTCTCGGGCGATTTCTGGCCGCCGCACGCCACCTCGCCGCAACCATCCACCCAAGCCGCACAGAAGGAGGCCTGAGCATGGCAATCGAGATCAACGGAACAGCCACCGAGGCCGCTCCACGCCCGGGCCAGTGCCTTCGGACGTTCCTGCGCGAACAGGGCAACTTCGGCGTCAAGAAGGGGTGCGACGGCGGCGACTGCGGCGCTTGTACCGTCCACGTGGACGGCATACCCGTGCACAGTTGCATCTACCCGGCCGTCCGAGCCGAAGGGCACTCGGTCACCACCATCGAGGGGCTCTCGAACGGGGAAGAGCTTCATCCCGTGCAGGAGCAGTTCCTGGAAAACCAGGGCTTCCAGTGCGGTTTCTGCACGGCCGGCATGATGATGACGGCCGCCACCTTCGACGAGGAACAGAAAGCCAACCTCCCCCGAAACCTCAAGGGTAACCTGTGCCGCTGCACGGGTTACCGCTCCATTGCGGACGCCGTGTGCGGTGACGCCGGCGACGGGCACAACACCTCCGACGGCGGCGCCGCGTCGCAGTCCGGCGCGGGATCAAAGGGTTCAGGTCAGCTCGGCGACAACGTTCCCGCCCGGCGGGGCGCGCCGTCGTCACCGGCACCGCCCGCTACACCCTCGACGTCCCGGCGGAACAGCTCCCAGGCCTGCTGCACCTGAAGCTGCTGCGCTCGCCACATGCGCATGCCCGGATTGTCTCCATCGATGCGACGGCGGCCCTTCAGGTACCCGGCGTCGTCGCGGTTTTCACGCATGAGGACGCGCCGGGCCGGTTGTTCTCCACCGCCCAGCACGAGCTTTACACCGATGATCCCGACGATACCCGCGTCCTCGACAACGTAGTGCGCTTCATCGGCCAGCGGGTGGCCGCCGTCGTCGCCGAATCGGTGGGCGCAGCGGAAGCCGGGCCCGGGCCATCAGGGTGGAATATGAACTCCTTGACGCTGTCTTCTCGCCACAGGACGCGTTGCTGCCGGGTGCGCCCGCGATCCATGGGGAGAAAGACGGGGAAACGGCACGGATTTCCCGCCCGCAGAACAACGTCGTGGCGGAGGTCCATTCCGAGCTGGGGAACGTCGAAGCCGGATTCGCGGCGGCCGACTTCATCCACGAGAACACCTACCAGACCCAGAGGGTCCAGCACGTCGCAATGGAAACGCACTGTTCCATCGCGTGGGTGGAGCCCTCCGACAATCCGGGGGAGGACCGGCTCATGGTGCGTTCCTCCAGCCAGGTCCCGTTCCTGGTCCGGCGAACACTTGCCCGCGTGTTCGACCTTCCCGAAGACCGCATCCGCGTGGTGGCAGGCCGCGTGGGAGGCGGGTTCGGCGGCAAGCAGGAAGTGCTCACCGAGGACCTCGTAGCCATGGCGGCACTCAAGCTGCGCCGGCCGGTGCAGGTGGAATTCACCCGCACCGAGCAATTCACCTCCACCACCACGCGCCACCCCTTCACTATCAAGGTCAAAGCAGGGGCGAGCAATGACGGCCAGCTGACGGCGATGCAGCTGGACGTGGTCACCAACACCGGCGCGTACGGAAACCACGCGCCCGGAGTGATGTTCCACGGTTGCGGCGAGTCCCTGGCCGTCTACAAATGTGCCAACAAGAAAGTGGATGCGCAGGCCGTCTACACCAACACAGTCCCGGCCGGCGCCTTCCGTGGCTACGGACTGAGCCAAATGATCTTCGCGATCGAATCCGCCATCGACGAGCTCGCCGTCGGAATCGGCATGGACCCCTTGGACTTCCGGCTCAAGAACATGGTCCGGCCGGGTGACCACATGCTCTCCACGAACCCGGAACCGGAAGAGGACGTTTACTACGGGAGCTACGGACTGGACCAGTGTGTGGCTCTGGTCCGGGATGCCCTCGAGCGGGGCGATAAACGCTACCGGGATGCCGGCCTCGACAACTTCGGCCCGGGGTGGGTCACGGGCGTGGGGTCCGCGCTGTCCATGATCGACACGGTTCCGCCCCGCGGCCACTTCGCCCACACGCGCCTCAGGCTCCTGCCGGACGGTACGTTCGACGCCGCCGTCGGGACCGCCGAGTTCGGCAACGGCACCACCACGGTCCACGCCCAACTGGCGGCGACCGCCCTGGCCACGACGGCGTCGAACGTGGCCGTGCGCCAGTCCGACACGGACCTCGTGGAGCACGATACCGGCGCATTCGGCTCCGCTGGAACCGTGGTGGCCGGGCAGGCAACCTTGCTCGCGGCGCAGGAGCTCGCGGTCCGGATCCGGACTGTGGCGGCCGCGTTCGCCGGTGCGCCGGAGGCGGACTGCGTGCTCGAGGACGGTGCGGTGCGTTGGGGTGAGCGGGTGGTTCCCTTTACCGAGGTGTACGACGCCGCACAGCAGCAGGGCATGGAACTCGCCACCGAAGGGCGTTGGGGCGGAACTCCGCGTTCGGTCGCCTTCAACGTCCACGGATTCCGGGTGGCCGTGAACACCGGCACGGGGGAACTGAGGATCCTGCAGAGCGTCCAGGCGGCCGATGCCGGCGTCGTGGTCAATCCACGGCAATGCCGCGGCCAGGTGGAAGGCGGAATCGCCCAGGCGCTGGGAGTCGCGCTGTATGAGGAAGTCCGGGTGAACGACGCAGGCAAGGTCACCACCGACATCCTGCGGCAATATCACATCCCCTCTTTCGCGGACGTGCCACGCAGCGAGGTCTATTTCGCGAAAACGAACGACCAGATGGGGCCGCTCGGTGCGAAGTCCATGAGCGAGAGCCCGTTCAACCCGTGGCACCCGCGCTGGCCAACGCCATCCGGAACGCCACCGGGGTGAGGTTCGTGGCGCTCCCCATCGCCCGGGACAAGATCTACCTGGCGCTGAAGGACGCCGCCGCCTCCACCCCTACCCAACTGACTCGCATTTAATGTCGTTATCGAGCCTCATAACGGCATCTACTGCGAGTTAGTTGGGTGGCCGGGCCGCGATGGGGGCTAGTCGCGGAGGAGGTGCAGCTTGTCCTTCGTGTCCACGTCGGCTCCGTCGGTGAGGTCGCTGCAGTCGACGACGTCCACCAGTCCGGGGTGCGCCTTGAGGAAACGGCGTGCCCGGCGTCGCCGACGGCGGACTCCGCGACCTCGGCGCGGAGGCCGACGTCGATGATCAACGGGTGGCCGCGCCTTAGCTTTGTTGTGTGGCCACCGTCGAAGGCGGCTTCCGGGTATCCCGCCGCAGTCACCCGGCCGGCTTGGTGCGCTGCTAACAGCCTGGCGACGACGGCGGGGGTCACCCCAGGTTGGTCCACCAAAGTCACCATGACATTGTGGCCGTATGTAGCTGCCGCAATACCGGTGCGGAACGAGCTGGCCATGCCGGCTGCCCACTCCGGGTTGTCGACGACGAGGTACTGGTCCAGCTCCGTAGCGCGACGGACCCGCTCGGCTCCGGCACCGAGCACTACGACTACCTTGAGGCATCCGCCGTCGAGCAATGTCTTGGCGAGCACTTCCACCAAGGTCCGGCCGCGGAAGGGCAGCAGCGCCTTGGGGCCGAGTCCCAGGCGAGTCCCTGCGCCGCCGGCCAACAATACACCGGTGGTGGCTACGGGGCTGGAATCGTTCATGGGGTTCACCTTATCCATGTGCCTTCGCGGGGTCTCTAGGTTCACCTTGCACTCCAATATAGGTCTACCGAAAAAGGTTGAATATTACCCATGGGTAGGCCTTCTGGCAGACTCCTATGGCCGATATTCTCTTAGGGACTTCACGAGAGTCAGTGGTCATCGAAGGGGATGCAATGACGCATCCGCGGTGGAAAGAGGGTTTATGTCTGGCATTTTCGAAATTCTGGCAGCTGGGGAGCAATCGTTCCGTTTCCGGTTGAAGGCCGATGATGGAACGGTAGTGGCGGTGTCGCCCAAGTTCCCGGATATTGCGGCCCTTGTGGCCGGTATCAACGCAGTCAGGGAGAATGCCGCCACAGGATTCGTGGTGGATCGGCGCTCGCTCGGAGCGTAGCAATAAATCGGCGGTAGTGCTCAAGGAGCACTACCGCCGATTCTTATTTAAAGCTGTTTAGGAGTCGCCCCCCGAACCGCCGGTGGTGCCGGCGGTCACGTCGAGGAGCTTGTACCGGTCAATGGCGTACGACGGCGCACTCGGGTCAACCTCGCCCCTCGCCGCGAGGAGCTGCAGGGTTTTGACGACGATGGAGTGGGTGTCGTTTTTGAAGAAGCGGCGTGCGGCTTGGCGGGTGTCGGAGAATCCGAATCCGTCGGCGCCGAGGGAGGCGAATTCGTTGGGGATGAATTGGCGGATCTGGTCCGGGACGGCTTTCATGTAGTCGGTGACGGCGATGACCGGTCCGGTGGCGCCGGCGAGTTGCTGGGCGACGAAGGGGGTGCGGGGTTCGTCGCCGGGGTTCAGGAAGGCGTGTTCTTCGGCGGCGAGTCCGTCGCGTCGGAGTTCGTTCCAGGAGGTCACGGACCAGACGTCGGCGGAGACTCCCCAGTCCTGGGCGAGGACTTTCTGGGCTTCCAGGGCCCAGGGGACCGAGACGCCGGAGGCCAGGAGCTGTGCCCGGGGACGCTTTTTGTCCCGATCCTCGGGCTCCGCCGGGGCGAGCAGGTAGATGCCCTTCAGGAGGCCCTCGGTGTCGAGGTTTTCCGGTTCCGCGGGCTGGCTGATCGGTTCGTTGTACACGGTGAGGTAGTACATCAAGTTCCGGTCGGCGGAGTCCGGGCCGTACATGCGTTCGAGGCCGTCGCGGATGATGTGTCCGATTTCGTAGCCGTAGGCGGGTCGTAGGTGAGGACGGCGGGGTTGGTGGAGGCCAGGATGGGGGAGTGTCCGTCGGCGTGCTGGAGTCCTTCGCCGGTGAGGGTGGTCCGTCCTGCGGTGGCGCCGATGATGAAGCCGCGGGTCATTTGGTCCGCGGCGGCCCAGAAGGCGTCGCCGGTGCGTTGGAAGCCGAACATGGAGTAGAACACGTAGATCGGCACGAGGGGTTCGCCGTGGGTGGCGTAGGCGGTGCCGGCGGCGGTGAAGGCCGCGACGGCGCCGGCTTCGTTGATGCCGGGGTGGATGAGCTGGCCCATGGGGGATTCCTTGTAGGCCAGGACGAGGTCCCGGTCCACGGAGAGGTAGTTCTGGCCCTTGGGGTTGTAGATCTTCGCGGTCGGGAAGAACGCGTCCATGCCGAAGGTCCGCGATTCGTCCGGGACGATGGGGACAATCCGGTGCCCGAACTTCTTGTCGCGGAGCAGGTCTTTGAGCAGGCGGACGAAGGCCATGGTGGTGGCGGCCTGCTGCTTGCCGGTTCCCCGTTTGGCAACGTCAAAAGTCTTGGCGTCGGGCAGCTCGATGGCCGCATGGTTGGAACGCCGTTCGGGGACCGAACCTCCCAGTACAGCTCGGCGCTCAAGGAGATAGGCGATCTCGGGTGCGTCCATGCCGGGGTGGTAATACGGGGGACGGTACAGATCCTCTTCCAAACGGGCATCTGAAATCGGAATCCTGAGGTAGTCCCTGAATTCCTTGAGGTCTTCCATGGTGAGTTTCTTCATTTGGTGGGTCGCGTTGCGGCCCTCGAAGTGGGGTCCGAGTCCGTAGCCCTTGACGGTCTTGGCCAGGATCACGGTGGGTTTGCCCTTGAACTCGACCGCGGCCTTGTACGCGGCGTAGACCTTGCGGTAGTCGTGGCCGCCGCGTTTGAGGTTCCAGATCTGGTTGTCGTCCAGGTCCGCGACCATGTCCTTGGTGGCCGGGGTTTTCCCGAAGAAGTGTTCGCGGACGAACCGCCGGATTCGGCCTTGTAGGTCTGGTAGTCCCCGTCGACGGTTTCGTTCATGATCTTCACCAGGGACCCGTCGGTGTCCTTGGCCAGCAGCTCGTCCCATTCCCGGCCCCAGACGACCTTGATGACGTTCCAGCCCGCGCCGCGGAAGAACGCCTCCAGTTCCTGCATGATCTTCCCGTTGCCCGGACCGGTCCGTCCAGGCGCTGGAGGTTGCAGTTGATCACGAAGTTCAGGTTGTCCAGGTTCTCGTTCGCGGCGAGCTGGAGCAGGCCGCGGGACTCGGGCTCGTCCATTTCCCCGTCGCCCAGGAACGCCCAGACCTGCTGGTCACTGGTGTCCTTCAGGCCGCGGTCGTGCAGGTAGCGGTTGGACTGGGCCTGGTAGATCGCGTTCATCGGGCCGATGCCCATGGACACGGTCGGGAATTCCCAGAACGCGGGCATCAGGCGCGGGTGCGGGTAGGAGGAAAGGGCGTGGCCCTGCTTGGACTTTTCCTGCCGGAACCCGTCCAGGTCCTCCTCCGAGAGCCGGCCTTCCATGAACGCCCTGGCGTACATGCCCGGGGACGCGTGGCCCTGGAAGAAGACCTGGTCCCCGCCCGAGGGTGGTCCTTGCCGCGGAAGAAATGGTTGAAGCCGACCTCGTACAGGGTCGCGGCCCCGGCATAGGTGGAAATGTGCCCGCCCACCCCGATGTCCGCCCGCTGGGCCCGGTGCACCATCACGGCCGCGTTCCAGCGCATGTACGCCCGGTACCGGCGCTCGAACTCCTCGTTGCCCGGGAACTCCGCTTCCTGGTCCGCCGGGATCGTGTTCACGTAATCGGTGGTCGTCACCATCGGCACCCCCACCGACTGGGACCCCGCCCGCTGAAGCAGGCTGCGCATGATGAACTGCGCCCGCTCCGTGCCCTGCTCCCTGATCAACGCATCCAAAGACTCAACCCACTCGGCAGTCTCTTCCGGATCACGATCAGGCAGCTGGGAAGTCAACCCGCTAAGGATGTGTGAGGTCTCTTCTCCTGCAGCCACGTCCAACCTCTCTTCATTGAATGTCTGGGCGCTTGCACTGTGGTGCGCGCTGAACCGTGCATAGAAATTTCGTATTGTGAGAATATAATTCTGTAATTCGAGATTAGCCATGCGTTCGTCAAGCGTCAATCTCGTCCGCGGAGACTAGCGCCCAGGGGGTCCCGCGGCGCCCACGCTGCCGTTTGTGACCGCCGTCGGGAGCTTGGCCCTTGACCAAAGGTGACCTGGCTCATACAGTTATTTCACTATTCAATAACTAGATTCCACGATGCGAAAAGCTTCAACTCCTCTCACAGCGTCTCGGAAGCCTAGTTGCAGCACCACAAAGAAGTGGAGATCCACGATGCAATCGACTCCCCCAGTCGGCGTCACAACGGCTCCGGAGCAGACCATCCTGCCAGGCAGTTCGGTCCATCCGTCAGTAGGAAATGAAACCCTGTGCGATGTAGCGTCCGTCGCAGCGGGCCGAGACATCAGCCCCACCCTCTATAACCTCGACCTCGCCCCTACCAAGAAGGAGGGTAGGCGCTGGACCAGCTACAGCATCTTCACCCTCTGGGCCAACGACGTCCACAGCCTTGGCAACTACGCTTTTGCGATCGGCCTCTTTTCCCTTGGCCTGGGCGGGTGGCAAATCCTCGTGGCCCTGGGCATCGGCGCCGTCTTGCTGTTCACCCTCTTGACCTTCTCCGGTTTCATGGGCCAGAAGACCGGTGTTCCCTTCCCGGTCATGAGCCGGATCAGCTTCGGTATCCGGGGCGCCCAGCTGGCCAGCCTCGTCCGCGGGGCCGTGGCCATCGCCTGGTTCGGAATCCAGACGTACCTTGCCTCCGTGGTGCTCCGCGTCATGCTTGTCGCCATGTTCCCGGGCTCAAGGAGATGGACGCCAACTCGATCCTCGGCCTGTCCACCCTTGGTTGGATCGCTTTCGTATCGCTCTGGATTGTCCAGTTGGTCATTGTCAGCTTCGGTATGGAAATGATCCGAAAGTACGAGGCCTTCGCAGGCCCATCATTCTCGCCACCATGCTGGCCATTGCCATCTGGGTCTTCGTTGAGGCCGGGGGTGCCATCCAGTGGTCCGGCATCAAGGGCCTCGAAGGCGGCGAGATGTGGCGCACGATCTTTGCCGGCGGCGCCCTCTGGGTCTCCATCTACGGCACGTTCGTCTTGAACTTCTGTGACTTCACCCGCTCCTCGGTGTCCAAGAAGTCGATTGTCCGTGGCAACTTCTGGGGCATCCCCATCAACATGCTCCTCTTCGGCGCAATCGTGGTGATCATGGCCGGCGGCCAGTACAAGATCAACGGCAAGATCATTGAAAGCCCCTCGGACATCGTGCAGAGCATCCCCAACACGCTCTTCCTGGTCCTGGCTTGCCTCGCTTTGCTGATCCTGACCATCGCGGTCAACCTGATGGCGAACTTCGTGGCACCCGTCTACGCCTGACCAACCTCTTCCCCAAGCACCTGAACTTCCGCAAGGCAGCCTGGGTCAGCGGTACCATCGGCCTGATCATCCTGCCGTGGAACCTCTACAACAACCCCCTCGTGATCGTGTACTTCCTGGGCGGACTCGGCGCGCTGCTCGGCCCGCTGTTCGGCGTCGTCATGGCCGACTACTGGCTTCTGCGCCGCGGCAAGGTCAACGTCCTCGATCTCTACACGGACCACCCTTCGGGCACCTACTTCTACAAGCGAGGCGTCAACCCCAGGGCGATCGCCGCCATGGTTCCGGCCGCCGTCGTCGCCATCCTTATCGCGTTCGTTCCCGCACTGGAGGCCGCGGCACCGTTCGCCTGGTTCTTCGGCGCAGGCATCGGGGCGTTGTGCTACTACTTGTTCGCGGACAAGAAGCAGCAGCACACCGACGTCTCCGGCGAGCCGATCGCCGTCGTCAGCAACCACTAATATTCAACTCACTCGCAGTTGTTGTCGTTTTCGCCCGTCAAAACGACAACAACTGCGAGGGCCCACACCGTCAGGGTTCCCTGGCCGAGCTTGCGAGGCGAGGGTGGCGGTGGGGATTAGTTGGGCTATCCAGGAGGAACACATGCGCATCCTCGTCGCAAACGTCAACACCACCCAATCCATGACCGACTTCATCGCAGCCCAGGCGCGAAGCGTCGCGGCGCCCGGAACCGAGATCATCGGCATCACCCCGCGGTTCGGCGCCGATTCGTGCGAAGGGAACTTTGAAAGCTACCTCGCGGCCATCGCGGTGATGGACCGCGTGGTCAACTACCCCGAACCGTTCGACGCCGTCATCCAGGCCGGCTACGGCGAGCACGGCCGCGAGGGACTCCAGGAGCTCCTCGACGTTCCGGTGGTCGACATCACCGAGGCCGCGGCCAGCACCGCGATGTTCCTCGGGCACAAATACTCCGTGGTCACCACGTTGGACCGCGCGGTCCCGCTCATCGAGGACCGCCTCAAGCTTGCCGGCCTCGACGACCGCTGTGCATCCGTCCGCGCGAGCGGCATGGCAGTGCTGGAACTCGAGGAGTACCCGGAACGCGCAGTCGAGGCCATCGTGGAACAGGCCGAACGAGCCGTGCGTGACGACAAGGCCGAGGTCATCGTCCTCGGCTGCGGCGGCATGGCAGGACTCGACGAGCAGATCCGCCAACGCTGCGGCGTTCCGGTGGTGGACGGCGTGGCCGCAGCCGTGACCATCGCCGAGTCGCTCGTCCGCCTGGGACTGTCCACGTCCAAGGTCCGGACCTACGCCACACCGCGCCCCAAGACCGTCATAGGCTGGCCCCTGACCACAACGGACACGACGACGGCGGATGCTCCCGCCGCGCACTAGCCCGACAAACAGGAGAACCGCGTGAGCGAAACCATCCTCACCCGGCCCGGGTGGCCGTCGTCACCGGAGCCGGCTCCGGGATCGGGCGGGCAGTTGCCCGGCTTCTGTTGGCGGAGGGCTACAGCGTTGCCCTCGCCGGCCGGCGGGAAGCGCAGCTTCTCGAGACTGCCAACGGCCACCCCGAGGCGCTTGCGGTGCCGTGCGATGTGACAGTGCCCGACGACGTCGCGCGCCTTTTCGAGGCGACCCGCCGGCGCTGGGGGAGGGTTGATGTCCTGTTCAATAACGCCGGCATCTTCGGCCCTTCCGGGGGTGTGGACGAGATCAGCGTGGCCGATTGGAATGCCACGTTGTCCGTGAATGTCACCGGATCCATGCTGTGCGCAGCGGAGGCCGTCCGGACGATGAGGGCGCAGGAGCCGCAAGGCGGACGCATCATCAACAACGGCTCCATCTCAGCCCATTCGCCGCGGCCATTGTCCGTCGCGTACACCGTGAGCAAGCACGCCATGAGCGGCCTGACCAAGAGCATCGAGCTGGACGGGCGTCCGTATGGCATTACGTGCGGGCAGATCGATATCGGCAACACACGCACCGAGATCATGGACACCATCGGCGTGGGCTCGGGGGCACTCCAGGCCGATGGAAGCAGGCGCGTGGAGCCGATGTTTCCTGTGGGGGACGCTGCCCGCGCGGTGCTCATGATGGCGAACATGCCGGCGTCGGCCAATGTCGGCTCCGTGGTGGTGACCGCTGCGGGAATGCCGTTCGTGGGCCGCGGCTAGAAAATCGACCAGCCCGTGCGGGTGGTGAACTCGTCGAGGGCGGCAACGCCCGCGAGTGAATTCCCGGATCGTCCCAGGCCGGGCTCCAGACGCAGATGGTGCATTTGTTGGGTACCACTGCCACAATGCCGCCACCCACTCCGCTCTTTCCAGGGAGTCCTACGCGGTAGGCGAATTCGCCGGCGGCGTCGTAGGTGCCGCACGTGAGCATCACGGCGTTGATTCTCTTGGTCTGGGACGGGACAGCAGCGGTGTGCCGTTCCCGCGCAGCCCGTTGTTGGCCAGGAACCTGCTCGCCAGGGCCAAGTCGGTGCAGCTCATTTCCAGGGCGCACTGGCTGATGTAAGCCTCGAGGACCGATTCCACGGGGTTTTCCAGGTTCCCGTAGCTGGCCAGGAAGTGTGCCAGCGAGGCATTGCGGTGGCTGTTGGCCGCCTCCGACGCTGCCACTTCGGGGTCCGTATCGACGGAGTTGTTACCGCTTTCTTGGCGGAGCAATTCCCGGACGGGAGATGGCGAGCTGCCCGCGATGCTGAGCAGCCTGTCCGTGACAACAAGGGCGCCGGCGTTGATGAACGGATTCCGCGGAATTCCGTCCTCATGTTCCAGCTGCACCAAGGAATTGAATGGATTGCCTGAAGGCTCCCTGAACACGCGCTTCCAGATCCGGTCGCCATCGCCAGCGAGCACGAGGGCGAGGGCGTAGACCTTCGAAATGCTTTGGATGGAGAAGGGCACGTCGGCGTCTCCGGAGGAGAACACGTCGCCGTTGGCGGTTGCCATGGAAATGCCGAATTGCTTGGCATCCACCGCGGCCAGGCTCGGGATGTAGTCGGCAGGTGCTCCTTGGCCGAGCAAGGGCCGGACCGTGCCGACAATGTCGTCAAGGAGATTCTGGAGGTCCATGCTACTCAGTTCCGTCCTTCGGAGTGGGTCCACAGCCTGAGCTGAAGATGTGCGAGCAGCCGTTGCTCTGCGGACTGGAGGTCGATGCCCGCCACTTCGCACGCACGCCTCAGGCGGTAATGCACCGTATTCCGGTGGACGGCCAGTTCCTCTGCGCACCGGTTCACATCGCCGAAGAATTCAAGGTAGGTCAACAGCGTTGTGGCGAACTCGGGGTATCGCTTGCACAGCACGGTGATGCCTCCGTGCCGAAGGTCGGTCCTTGACGCCAGAAGCTCCAGCAATTCCTTGGTCAAAACGGTTGTTTCCACGTCGGCGTAGGACGCCACATGGATTGAGGGTGTGCTTTCCAGGACCTTCAGTACACTGCGGACATGCTCCAGGGTGCCATGCAATGCATCGAGGCGTTCGACGACGGGTCCGACGGCGGCCTGCACCTGGCAGTGCAGGTGGACCCTTGCGTCCCGGACAATGAGGTTGATGAGGCGGTTGATGGCCGGCGGGGACTTCACTGGGTCAAGATCGGGAAGAATCATGGCTATTTCCAGGCCGATGGCTCCCACCACAGCACCTGGTCGGTAGGCCGCCGCATGGATCGATGCCACATTCGCCAACTCGCCGCGCCGCAGTTGCAGGCCCGCCGCGGACTCGTCGTCGCCTTTGGCGGAAATCAGGACGAGGGCCGCCGGCTTGGATGGATCGATGCCCGCGGACTGTGCCTGGGAGTGGATCTGCGGAGTGCCGCTGAGCAGGCTGGAGATCCTGTCGCGCCGCAGTGCCTGGGACTGTTCGTTGCGGTGCCGGACCAGTTCTATCGCCGCGTGCCGTGCAGCTCCGACCATGAGCTTGTCCGTGTTGGGAGCGAGGGGTTCCTTCCCTTCTTGAAGCCAGATGTACCCCAGGATCCGGTTGCCCGCGTGGATCCCGATGGCCACCCGTTCCCGTAGGCCTTCCGTCGGGTTGGCTTCCATGTGGATGGGAGCTTCGGCCGCTTGCAGGTGCTTATAGACCCCGGACTCTTTCAACAGTTTTTGGTAGCGTTCGGGTCCACGTCGGGCCAGGATGGAGAGCCTGCGGAGTTCATCGACGTCGTTGGAGGCCGGTGAATACGCCAGGACGCGGTTTGCGGGATCCTCAATGACGACGTGGCCGTTGGTCAGGGTGGCGGTGGTCTGGGCGATGGCAAAAAGATCCCGGTGGATGATCGTGGACGCGTCCGTGGAAAGTGCTGGCTCTTGGATGCGGTCCTTGGCGATACTCTCCAGCGTGCCCCAGCTCATTGCGGGGGACACGGCAATCAGGCCGATTCCGGTGGGAAGCAGCATTTCCCGGACGGCGTCCAGTTCCTCCTCGCTTCCTTTGACCGCGACGGCGGCGGGGTAGTCCGGAATCAGCTTCCGGATGCTCGGCAATGCCGCGCGACCCCGGACTCCGATCAGCAAGACCAAGCTCCGCGTTGGACGGCCGCCTCGTCCTCGGCGTCCACGATCACGGTTTCACGAACCATGCCATTGTCCATTCCGGGAGGAACCAGCAGCTGCCCGTTGTCGACGCCGATGTCTTCAAGTATGTCGCTGAGCATGGCGCCAATGACATGCTCGGCAGATTCAAGGGGTGCCACCCGTATTCACTTCCTCTAAGCGGCTTAGCCGCGCTCACAGCCATGAACATTACTCGCACTCAGGCGGAACGGAGTTGTTATTCGCGCACAACGGGGATCCCGCGAATTTAGCTGGCCAGACAGTTCCTTCCCTTCCGCTGGAACCTAGAGTTGTTTTCCGTCCCCCGCTGACGATCCAGCAGTGCAGCTGTGATCCAACACTCAAGCCGGGGGACAAGTTCTGGAGCATGCAGCCGCACCCGCGGAACCGGAGTCAAAGGAGACCCCTGGAATGAAACGCACACTGAACTCGCCTGCGCCAAGCCCGATCGCCGGGGCTCGGATTGCCGGGCTTGATCCCGCTGATTCGCTGGAAAACAACCGGGAGCTTCTTGGCGACCGTTCAACCTCGGCGCAGGACTTTTCGAGCGAGGAGGCCGGGTACCACAAGACGCTCAAGCCGCGGCAGATCCAAATGATAGCCATCGGTGGAGCGATCGGAACGGGCCTTTTCATGGGGGCAGGTGGCCGATTGAACGGTTCCGGCCCAGCCTTGATCTTCGTCTACGCCCTTTGCGGGTTCTTTGCGTTCCTGATTCTGCGCGCCCTCGGCGAACTGGTTCTCCACAGGCCATCCTCGGGTTCGTTCGTGTCCTATGCCAGGGAGTTCTATGGCGAGAAGATGGCCTATGCGGCCGGCTGGCTCTACTTCCTCAACTGGGCCATGACGTCGATTGTCGATGTCACGGCCGTGGCGCTTTACGTCAAGTTCTGGGGACAATTCTGGGAGCCGCTGCAAACGATCCCGCAATGGCTTATCGCCCTTTGCGCCCTTGTCATTGTGCTGGCCCTGAACCTCGTCTCGGTGAAGATCTTCGGCGAGATGGAATTCTGGTTCGCGCTGATCAAGGTGGCCGCGCTGGTAGCCTTCCTCGTCGTCGGGGTCTGCTTCATCGTCTTTGGTGGGAAGACCGACATCGGCGTTCCAGGGCTGGGCGTGATCCTGGACCACGGCGGAGCTTTCCCGACCGGTGCCGTAGCGCCCTTGCTGGCGATCAGCGGCGTCGTGTTCGCGTATGCCGCGATTGAACTTGTTGGTACGGCTGCAGGCGAAACTGCCAATCCGGAAAGGGTGATGCCGAAGGCCGTCAACACGGTCGTCTTCCGGATTGCGCTCTTCTATGTCGGTTCCGTGGTGCTGCTCTCGCTGCTCTTGCCGTTCACGGCGTACAAATCCGGCGAATCGCCCTTCGTCACCTTCTTTTCCCATCTCGGAGATCCCCATGCCGCGGCCGTTTCGGCATCGGTGATGAACTTCGTTGTCCTGACAGCGGCATTGTCGAGCCTCAACGCCGGCCTCTATTCCACGGGCCGGATCTTGAGGTCGATGGCGGTCAATGGCTCCGCGCCACAGTTCACCGCCAGGATGAGCAAATCGGGGGTGCCTTATGGCGGCATCCTGCTGACAGCCGTGATCACTCTGCTTGGCGTCGGCCTGAATGCCCTCGTGCCGTCGCAAGTGTTCGAGATCGTTCTCGAGGTCTCTGCGATCGGGATCATCGGCGGCTGGGCAACCATCATCCTGTGCCACATCAAGCTTCAGGCCTGGGTCAGGCTCGGCAAGGCCGTTCGTCCGTCATTCCGGCTCTTCGGAGCCCCTTCACTTCATACCTCACGCTCGCCTTCCTTGCCTTCGTTCTTGTCACGATGGGCTTCTCGGAGACGGGGCGCTGGGTCCTCGCTTCCCTTCTGCTCCTGATACCCCTCCTCATTGCTGGCTGGTTCGCTTGCCGCAAACGCATCCTGGAGGCAGCCGAGGCCCGGCGCGGCCACACTGGCGACCTTCCCGTCGTCGCCGGTTCCTTCTCCCAGGGCGGCCACCGCTCCTGATGCACAACGAATTGATGGAAAGCGGAACCACTTTGCCCGGCATCACGCCCCGAAACAGCAGCGCCACCCTGACGACGGAAACCACTCCGAGCAAGCGAAGCCACGTGAACAGCCAACCTCCAAGGCAGGACATCCAGACGCCCAGCAGCGCGTGGCGTTCGCGCGCTGACGCGTGGGAGTTTCTCGGGTACGCGTTCAAGCAGCTGGCAAAGGGAGGACAGGGAATCCAGTCGCGCTCCGGACTGCAGGACCAAGCCGTCCAGGCGCTGCGCCTTCTTCAGGCCATGGAACTGTATTGGGCGGCGCGGGGCTCGCCGCGTTGGCGCCGTTACTAAACTGCATGGATTCGGGCGATTACGACGCCGGATTGGACATGATCCGCGGAATGGCGCACCTGATGCCTTCCGCCGGTCCGGGACCAGTAGGTCCGCGTCCAGCCAGCCCGGGACCGGTCAGCCCGGACCGGGTCGGCCCGGAACCAGGGCAGTCCGGGGCGGAGCGCTCTATTTCGGGTGTCCCGGAAGACAGCCGGGAGCGGCGGCCGGCGAGGGAGCGTCCCCGGTTCGATGTCCTGTTTGTCGACGACATGACTGAACAAGAAGCCGAAGCGCTGAAAGCGGAATTGCTGGCCCAGCGGAGGCCGTCCGATGCCTTCACCTATGAACTCATCGTGGTTCCCAGCTACGAGGATGCGCTGGTTGCCTTGGTCCTGAACCCAGCCATCCAAGCGTGCACTCTCCGCCCGGGATTCAGCATCGCCAGCAGCCAGCCGCTTGGCCGCGACCTGAGGAAATACCTTGCCGGCCTCGTGGGCCCTGACCTTGCCGGCATGCCACCGCTGGGCAGGTTCCTCAGCCTTGCCGAGCAGATCTCCGAGTTGCGCCCCGAACTGGACGTGTACCTGGTAGCCGGTGTGGCCATGGAGAGCCTCGCGGGCTCACTGACGAAGCGGTTCCGGAGGATTTTCCGCAGGCAGGACAATCTCGACCTCCACCTGTCGCTGTTGTCGGGTGTTGCCGAGCGGTACCGGACTCCGTTTTTCACCGCACTGCAGGAATACAGCCGGCGGCCGGCCAGCGTCTTCCACGCCTTGCCGATCTCCCGCGGTGGCTCGGTGGGCAATTCGCCCTGGATCCGCGACATGGCCGATTTCTACGGCATGAACCTCCTCTTGGCCGAGACGTCCGCGACGTCGGGAGGCCTCGATTCGCTGTTGGATCCGCACGGATCGATCAAGGAGGCCCAAGACTTGGCGGCGCGGGCTTTCGGTTCCCAGAAAACCTTCTTCGTCACCAATGGAACATCCACCGCCAACAAGATCGTCCATCAGTCCATCCTTGCTCCAGGGGATGTGGTCCTCGTCGACCGCAACTGCCACAAATCCCATCACTACGCTTTCGTCCTCGCGGGAGCCCGGGTTTCCTACTTGGACGCCTACCCGCTGGACAAGTTCGCCTTCTACGGTGCCGTGCCCTTGGCCACGATCAAGGCCCGGTTGCTGGCCTACCGACGTGCCGGGCGCTTGGATGAAGTCAAGATGATCACTTTGACCAACTGCACCTTCGACGGCATCGTCTATGACGTAGAACGCGTCATGGAAGAATGCCTGGCCATCAAACCGGACCTCGTCTTCCTTTGGGACGAGGCCTGGTTCGCCTTCGCCCGGTCCCACCCCGTCTTTCGGCGCAGGACGGCCATGGCCGCGGCGAGGAAGCTTGGGGCCTCATTCAGTGATCCCGGCTATGCCGCCAGGCACGCCGAACAAGCGGCATCTCTCCACGATCCAGTGACGGGTGCGCCCGCCGACGATGAACTCTGGCTGAAGACCCGGCTTATTCCGGATCCAGCGAAAGCGCGGCTGCGCGTCTACGCCACGCAGTCCACCCACAAGACCCTCACCTCGCTACGTCAGGGATCCATGATCCATGTCTTCGACCAAGACTTCAGCGAGCATAACCAAGAGTCATTTCGCGAAGCATATATGACCCACACCTCCACGTCGCCCAATTACCAGATCCTTGCTTCGCTCGACATCGGCCGCCGCCAGGTGGAGCTTGAGGGTTTCGGCCTGGTGCAGAAACAGGCGGATCTGGCAACCATCGTTGCCCAGGCAGTGGCCCGCCACCCCCTGCTGAAGAAATACTTCCGGGTCCTCACGTCGAGGGACCTCATTGCGGCGCCCTATCGGGAAACCGGCAGTGCCATGCCGCTCCGGGATGGGCTGGCGGCACTGGCGGACGCCTGGCTGCACGACGAGTTCGTCGTCGACCCCAGCCGCCTCACGCTGGACATCAGCCGGACAGGGATCGACGGCGACACTTTCCGGCACCGGTACCTCGCCGACAAGCACGGCATCCAAGTCAACAAGACGTCACGTAACACCGTGCTGTTCATGACCAACATCGGCACCTCCCGCAGCGCTGTCGCCTACCTGATCGAAGTCCTCGTCAAGCTGGCAGAGTCCTTCGAAGAGGAACGGCCGGCGCGGAAAACGGCAGACGAAGGTCTCGCCGCGGGGCTCACGGGAACCACTCCGCCGTTGCCCGATTTCAGCAGCTTCGCGGACCGCTACCGGCGCGATCCGCTCAGTCCTGATGGGGACATCCGTGCCGCCTATTTCGAGAGCTACAAGGATGGATCAACCACCTACCTGTCCGCGGGAGACCTCAAGGCCAGGATCGCGGAAGGCGAGGAAGTTGTTTCGGCCGGATTCGTCACCCTTACCCTCCGGGCTTCCCCATCCTGGTCCCGGGCCAGGTCATCACCAGCCAGGCGCTGGAGTTCATGGAGGCTCTCGATACGCGGGAAGTCCACGGCTTCGACCCACTTCGTGGGTTCAGGATCTTCACGGACAAGGAGGTTGAGGAGGTGCAGCGCTGAATCTGCAGATTCCACATTGTGAAATTTGAATTTCCCCTTGTGGAATGAAGTGATCGGGATTACATTTGAAAACAACCCCCAAATCAGGGGCTGTTCCCAAACTGATTGGTTCAGATCAATGAAGATCCCAGACTCTGCGGCGCTGAAGGCGAGTTCGGCTCCGCGGAAGAAGAAGCCACTGTACAAGTCGCTCTTCTTCCAAATTCTGATCGCCGTCGTCGCAGGTGTACTCATCGGCCATTTCTGGCCGAACATCGGGTCCGCCCTTCGGCCACTGGGCGATGGTTTCATTCAACTCATCAAGATGATCATCGCTCCGCTGATCTTCCTCGTGATCGTCACGGGTATCTCGGCAGTGGGCGACGTCAAGGCGGTCGGAAGGGTCGGGGTCAAAGCCCTCTTGTACTTCACCGGCGCCACGCTTTTCGCACTGGTTTTCGGCCTGATCGTTGGAAATCTTGTCCAGCCGGGTGCCGGACTGCACATCGATCCCAGCACTCTCTCCCAGGATGCGCTGAACGCAAAGACCGGGACTGCGCCGCCCAAGGATGCGGCTTCCTTCCTCCTGGACATCATTCCCACCTCTGTGATCGGCGCGTTCGCCAGCAACAGCCTGCTCCAGGTCCTGTTCTTCTCGGTCTTCTTCGGCGCGGCAATCGTCGTCATCGGACGCGAGCGGTGCCTCCCGGTCATCAGCCTCATGGAAACCGTCCTGGAACTGATCTTCAAGATCATGTCCTGGATCATGAAAGTGGCGCCCATCGGTGCCTTCGGCGCCATGGCGTTCATCATCGGCCAGTACGGACTCGATACCCTCGGGACCTATGCGCTCCTCATCGCCTCCTGTTACGGGGCGGCCATCGTCTTTATCGGCCTGCTGTTCCTGGTCGCCTGGAGTTTCGCCCGGGTGCCCCTGTGGCAGTTCCTGAAGTACACCCGTGAGGAATTCCTCCTCGCGCTGGGCACGGCATCCACCGAGGCCGTCATGCCACGGATCATGACCAAGCTGACCAACGCCGGTTGCTCCCGGGCCACCACCGGCCTGGTTGTTCCCACGGGCTACTCCTTCAACCTCGACGGCGCCGCGATCTACCTTTCGATCTCGCTGTTGTTCCTTGCCCAGGCCTTCGGCCACCACCTTGACCTCGGCCAGCAGTTGGCGGCCCTGGGTGTCCTGCTCCTGACGTCCAAGGGCATGGCCGGCGTACCCGGTTCGTCCTTCCTGGCACTCTCGGCCACAGCCGCCGCACTGGCATCTTCCCGGTCGCCGGCGTCGCGCTGCTCCTGGGTGCCGATCGGCTCATGGACTCCATGCGCGTCGTCGTCAACCTGCTTGGCAACTGTGTGGCTACGTTTGTCGTAGCGAAATGGGAGGGCCAGTTCGACCGTTCGGTCATGGTCCGCGCCTTCAACGGTGAAATCACCAACGAGGATTCCGCCATCATGCTCGGAGCCGAAGACGTCTTCGAAGAACAGGAAATCGAGCGCCTCAGCGAAGGACGCGAGCCTTCGCCGAAGTTCCGGGGCGGCCCGAACCCCGACGCGATACCGCAGTTCGAAATGATCAAACCGGGCCAACACCGGAGCCCCTTGGTCAGTCCGGACTAGGCACCACGCACCATTCCAGTTGATCGCCCCACGGCCCCGCCGTGGGGCGATCGGTTACTTAAGAACTTGCGAAAAGCGGCAGCAGCTCCGACAAATCGGCGCGCAGGCCCGACGCGGCTACCCGGCCGGCGTCGACGGCGGCGGACCACGCCAAGCGGCCGGTGACCATCGCGAGCCAGGTGGCGGCGTCGCACTCTATGACATTCGGTGGGGTGCCACGCGTGTGCCGGGGGCCCTCCACGCACTGGGTCACACCGAACGGCGGCACCCTGACTTCCACGGAGTTGCCCGGGGCTCGTGCGGTGAGTTCTTCCAGCGAGTAACGCACCGCAGTGGCCAGCACTGTGCGCGACGGCGGCGTCCCCGGACCCGTTTCTGGTCCGCAGTGCCCTGCCCGACGGCGGCCTGCCATGCGGCCAGTGCCGCGCGGCCTTCCTCGAGGCCGATCCGGCGTCGTGCAATTGCCATTGTTCGCAGTTCCAATCAGTCCAGAAGCGCCGAAACGGCGTGGCCCAGGCGGATCCTGCCCACAGAGTGGCCACCGCCGAGGACGGGCTCAACGACCTTTTCGAGGACGCTTGAGACGCCTGGAATGTCGACGGCGCCGGCAACCGCGAGAAGCGTGAGTCCAACCAGGGTGGCCGCGCGGGGATTCCCGTCCAGGATCTTCACTGCGACAGAGGCACCTGTGGGGTTGCCAGGACCAGGACACCTTCCGCACCGCCCTTGGCAAGCACTTCGAGTTCGTCCATGACGATAGTGTTCGCCTCGCCGCGGCCCTGCACTGCCCACGGGTAGTCCAACATGGACGTGGCGATGGTTGCCGCCCGGGCGTTGGAGCTCTGGTCCCGCGGGGCTTGGGCCAGGCGCGAGTAGGCCCGTGCCAGCCCGGTCAGGGAGAGCGCGGCCACCGGTGCCCGCAGCCATCGATGCCGAGGTGCGCGATTTTCTCGCCGCTGTATTCCTCGATAACGGTCCGCACGCGGTGCTGCAAGGGATGGTTGGGCTCCAGGTAACTGTGCGTGTCCCAGCCGTTCTCGGTGCAGGCCCAGAGGAAAGCCGCGTGCTTGCCTGAACAATTGGAAGCCAACCTGGACTTGCCGTGCTCGGAACGGATCAACCAGTTGCGCGCGACTTCGTCCTGTGGCCATACCGACGGGCACTGCAGTTGTTCTTCACGGACGCCTGCCGCTTTGAGCATGCCTTCCACCACGTCCATGTGATCCAGCGAGCCCACATGGCTGGCGCAGGCCAAAGCCACCTGGGCGCCGCGGAGCGGAACCCCCGACTGCATCGACGCCAGGGCTTGGAAAGGCTTGAGCGCGGAGCGGGCATAGATAGGCGTGCTGATGTCGCCGAGCTGGGTCACCACGGATCCGTCACCGGAAAGCACCACTGCGGAACCGATATGGCGCGATTCGATGAAGCCGCTGCGTTCGATCACTGCCAGTTCGACGGCGGACTCAACGCTAAAGGTTTCATGCGAACTCAAGGGCATGATGCAAGTCTAGGGTGAAGGAACGGTCTTCCCCGGCTACTCCACGGTCACCATAACGGACTGCCATCCCGAGGCGCCGTCGGGCACGGGATCCGCCCGCTTTTCGGTCTGCAGTTCGCCCGCTCCATCCGTGGCACGGACCTTGATGTAGTGGGGTCCCGGAGTGGCGTCCCACGTGAAGGACCACTGCCTCCACGTGACAACAGATGCCTCCGCGGCAAGGGTGGCTTCGGACCAAGGGCCGTTGTCTATCTGGACCTCCACCTTCTTGATGCCGCGGGTCTGGGCCCAGGCCGTGCCACCCAAGGCAACCTTGCCAGCTGGCACCTTGGCGAAGGACTTGGGAACTTCCAGCCGGGCCATGGTCTTGATGGGACCCCGCTCGGACCAGCCCCGGGTAGTCCAATAGGCCTTGCTGTCCGCGAATCGGGTCACTTCCAGGTCCACCACCCATTTGGTCGCCGAGACGAAACCATAAAGACCGGGAACCACCATGCGCACGGGGTAGCCGTGTTCCAGCGGGAGGGGTTCGCCGTTCATGCCGATGGCCAGGATGGCATCCCTGCCGTCCTGAAGCACCTCCAGCGGAGTGGAGGCGCTGAAGCCGTCGATCGAGGTGGAGAGGACCATGTCCGCTCCGGGTTTGGGCCGGGCTTGTTTCAGCGCGTCACGGATGGGCATGCCCAACCACTTGGCGTTGCCGGCCAGGTTTCCGCCCACGGGATTGGACACGCACGTGAGCGACACGTGGGTTTCGATCAGTTGGGCGTCGAGCAGGTCTTGAAAGCTCAACCGGACCTCTTGTTCCACCATCCCGTGGATCCGCAGCTCCCACTCCTGGGCGTTGATCTCCGGCACACTCAAGGCGGTGTCGATCCTGTAGAAGTCCCTGGACGGGGTGAGCCAGGGGGTGACTCCCGGCGTCGGGGACTGGACGCCCGCGGGAACGGGGGCAGCAGCCCGGGCGGGAGCAGGGAGTTTCAAGGAATCCCGCGCCTTGGCCACATTGCTGCGCGCGGCACTCAGGAATCGGCCGCCGCCTGCTGTGATGGCCGCTGCGGCAACGGTGACACCGGTAGCGGCGAAGAACGTCCGGCGCGTCGTGGCGGGACGTTCGATGCCTTTGGCAGCGGTGTCGGCAGGGGCGTCCGGGAAGGACTTCAGCCGCCAAAGCCGGGCCACCAAGAACCGAAGGACAATGAGTCCAGCCACGGTGCCGATCAGGCTTGGTATGGAATCCGCGGGCTTCACGCCGGCCCGGGTCACCACGGCAGCCACAATCACCGCACCCATGCCGAGGACGCCCAACACACCCAAGGCCCAATTGCGGAAGGCCACGACACCCAGCACGCAAGCCAGCGCGAAGATGGTCAGGCCCATTCCCACAAACAGCGCGGCTTTGTCATTGGTGCCGAACGTGGTCACGGCGAAGTCCTTCATCCACGGCGGCGTGAAGTCGATGAAGGTTGACCCCAGCGCAATCACAGGAGTTGCCCGGGCCGTAAAGAAGGCGCCGATCAGTTCCGCAACGGAAAGTACGACGGCGGCAGCGGCCACCCCGGCCAGTGCAGCCAATGCGGCGGGTCCCCTGAGCCAGTTCCTGAGCTTCTTCATGCAGGTTGTTCGTAGCCGGAGGCCCCCGAGATGGGTTGGACATGCTCCCTTCTGACTCATTGTCAAAGGTGGGCACGTCCAATGGAGGAGACAGCTTAGGAGTCCTGCCCCCGCACAAAGTACCCTTGAAGACTGTGAAGGTACTCGTCATTGGCCCCGGCGGCCGCGAACACGCAATTGTCCGCTCCTTGCTCAAGGATCCCAACGTTTCCGAGGTCCACGCGGCTCCGGGAAACGCCGGCATCGCCAAGCTGGTCCCCACGTACGCGATCGACGGGAACAACCCCGGCGCCGTCGCAGCGCTTGCGACAAAGCTTGCGGTTGACCTGGTTGTGGTCGGCCCGAAGCCCCACTCGCGGCGGGCGTATCCGACGCCGTCCGCGAAACCGGCATTCCGGTCTTCGGCCCCAGCAAGGCCGCGGCGCAGCTCGAAGCCTCCAAAGCGTTCGCCAAGGAAGTCATGGCCGAGGCCGGCGTGCCCACCGCCATGGCCCGCGTGGCAACAAACGCCGCAGAGGCTGCTGACGCACTGGACACTTTCGGCGCTCCGCATGTGGTCAAGGATGACGGACTGGCCGCCGGCAAGGGCGTCGTGGTCACCAATGACCGCGAGGAAGCTCTCGCCCACGCGCAGGCTTGTTTCGACGCTGGCGGAACCGTGGTGATCGAGGAGTTCCTGGACGGACCCGAAGTCTCCCTGTTCGTGCTCTGCGACGGCCGCACCACCGTGCCGCTGTCCCCGGCACAGGACTTCAAGCGGATTTTCGATAATGACGAAGGGCCCAACACCGGCGGCATGGGCGCCTACACCCCCCTCGACTGGGCACCTGTTGGCCTGGTCCAGGAAGTCATCGACCGCGTTGCGCAGCCCACCGTGGACGAGATGGCCAGCCGCGGTACTCCGTTCGTCGGCGTCCTTTACTGCGGCCTGGCACTGACTTCCCGCGGGACGCGCGTCATCGAATTCAACGTCCGCTTCGGCGATCCTGAAACGCAAGCGGTCCTGGCCCGGCTCAAGACCCCGCTCGGCGCACTCCTGTTGGCAGCCGCCAAGGGCGAACTGGACCAGGCCGAAGAGCTGCGCTGGTCGAAGGAGTCGGCCGTCGCCGTCGTCGTCGCCGCCGAAAACTACCCGGACACCCCCGCACGGGAGACCGCATCCGCGGCTTGAACAAGGTGGACGCGCTGGAAGGCGTCCACGTCATCCACGCCGGTACCAAACTGGACGAAGAAGGCCGGGTTGTCTCCGCCGGCGGCCGCGTACTGGCTGTTGTCGCGCTGGGAACGGACCTCGTGGAGGCGCGCGAGCGGGCTTACGACGGCGTGGAGCTGGTCCAGCTCGACGGCGGACAGTTCCGAACCGATATCGCCGGCAAGGCAGCCCGTGGCGAGATCCACGTGGTCTCCCCGGCCACCGGCTCCATCCCGAATGTGAAGGCCTGAACCATGCCCGAAAGCAACGCAAACGGCCTGCAGACCGAAACCCTCGACCTGCCGGGGTGGAAGCATTTCTATTCGGGCAAGGTCCGCGACCTCTACGTTCCTGCGGATGATTCCAGCGGGGCCGAGTCGGGCCAGGAGCGCGTCCTGGTGGTGGCCAGCGACCGCATCAGCGCCTACGACCACGTCTTGAGCAGCGAGATCCCGGACAAAGGCCGGGTCCTCACGCAGCTGAGTTTGTGGTGGTTCGAGCAGCTTGGGGTGGAGCACCACGTCCTTGCGTCCACAGCCGCCGAGGGTGTGCCCGCGGAAGTTGAGGGCCGCGCGATGATCTGCAAGCGGCTGGAGATGTTCCCCGTGGAATGCATCGCCCGCGGGTATCTCACGGGTTCCGGCCTGGCCGAGTACCGCCAATCGGGCACCGTCTGCGACATCCCCTTGCCCGCAGGCCTGGTTGACGGCTCGCGCCTGGGGCACGCGATCTTCACGCCTTCTGCCAAGGCTGAAGTCGGCGAACACGACGAGAACATCACATACGACGACGTCGTCGCGATGGTGGGCGACGATATCGCCGCACGCCTGAGCGAACTCACGTTGAAGATCTACACCTGTGCGGAAGAGATCGCCCGGGGCCGCGGCATCATCCTGGCCGACACGAAGGTTGAGTTCGGCATCGACGTCAATACGGGTGTCATCACCCTGGGCGATGAGGTCCTGACTCCGGATTCCTCACGCTTCTGGGACGCTGCGACGTACGCGCCGGGCAAGGCTCAGCCATCGTTCGACAAGCAGTTTGTGCGTGACTGGCTGACCTCTGCGGAATCGGGCTGGGACCGCTCGAGTGACACCCCGCCGCCCGCGCTGCCGGCCGACGTCGTCGAGAAGACTCGTGCCCGCTATGTGGAGGCCTACGAGAAGCTGACCGGCCGGACTTTCGTCTGATCCCCACCGCCACCCTCGCCTCGCAAGTCCCACCGGCTCCCAGCCTTCGCAAGCTCAGGCCGGGGCCCTCGCCGGTGTGGCCCCACGGCCAGGGAACCCTGGCGGCGTGGGCCCCGCAGGTGTTGTCGTTTAGACGCGTCTAAACGACAACACCTGTTAGTTAGTTGGGTTCGCTAGCTTGCGCGGGAAGACTGCGCGCCGCCGGCATGGCCCGACGCCGCCCGGCGTTCCGCCAGCCGGATCTCGAGTACGGAGTCCATGGCCTGCTGGACGCGGTCGGCTGCACCCGCGGCGGTGAAATCGCGTTGGGCCTCTTCGAGATGGACCAGCGCGTCCGTGTTTTCACCGGCTGCCTTGAGGGCCTTGCCGAGGAGGAACGCCACTTCGCCTGCGGTGTGCCGGGCGAGGACATCGCGGTCCGCGTGGATTTCGCGCAACTTGGTGATGGCTGCCGGGATGTCGCCCGTCAGGTAGAGCCAGCGGGCGCGGATAAAGGCAACTTCCAACTGGTCCGTCTTGTTTCCGCCCACAATCGACAGGGCGAGTTCAGCGCGTTCGATGGCCGAGAGCGTCTCCGGCTCCACGATTCCCGAGGAGAGCCGGACAGCCGCCGACGCCTTGTTGAAACGGGCCCACAGCTCAATGTCGTTGGCGGGGGAGAGCAGCTTGGCGGCGCGCTCGTGATGCTTGATGCCTTCAACGTAGTCGTGGCGCATGAAAGCCACGTTTCCCACCACCCAGGCCACTTCGCCTGCGAGCTGCGACATCGAATGATCGTCCATCTGGTTGTTCATGGCCTGGCAATACGTCCAGGCCTCGTCCAACCTGCCACTCTCGGCCAATGCACCGATCAGGGCGCGGTGCGCCCCGATGATCAGGGTTGAGCCTTTGGGCAGCTGCTCGGAAAGCCTCACGGCTTCCTTGGCGTGCTCGACGGCGGTGGACAGCTGCCCTTGTCCGTGGCAGACGGCGGCAAGCATCTGGCGGGCGCGGACGCCCAGGCCCGCAGATTCGGTAGCCATGGGATGCTCCAGGAGATGCTGGATGATCTGCTGGCACTCCTTCAACTGGCCCTGCTTCATGAGGCATTCGGCCTGCATGTAGGTCATGTTCCACCAGGCGCTGGTGTTCTTTGCCTCGAGCGCGATCTGGGCGGCGGTTGATGCGTGGCTTGCGGCAAGCGGGTAGTCCCTGAGGTCCCACGCTTGCCTGGCGTACAGCCCTGCGAGCACGTATTCGGCGTCACTGACGGATACGGGTTGGCTCCAGGCTTCCAAGGCTTTCGGTGCCAGCTCCAGACGGCGGGCGAGTTCTTCAATGACTTCGGCCGTGGGCTCCCGCCGGCCGGTTTCAAGAAGTGAAATGTAGCTGGGTGAGTAAAGATCCCTGCCCAATTCAGCCTGGGTCAGCCCACGTTCGAGCCGTTCGGCACGGAGCTTTTCTCCGAATCCGTTCCCCACAGGTTCCTCCTAGAGGCTTGTCTTTGCGCTGTCTTTACGCCTAAAGCTTGACAGTCGCTGTGGAAAACATTTTACAATGAATGTCAACAGGGACCGCGAAATTTCCGTAACGAATCCGACTCGCATTGAGGAAAAATTATGTTGAAGAAGATTGCTGCAGCAGTGGCCTTGGCCGGCGCTCTTGCATTCTCCGCCGCGGCGCCAGCCGTCGTTTCCGCAGCCCCTGTGGCAGACACCGTCAGCACGGTGCTCAGCATTGGTAACTGGCCTGATCCGATGAGGGTGTCGCAGGCTATCGGCAACTGGCCCGATCCGATGGGTGTGGTCTCGCAGGCTATTGGTAACTGGCCCGATCCGATGAGGGTGTCGCAGGCAATCGGTAACTGGCCCGATCCTGTGTAGCTGAGGCTCGACGGCGGCACCCGGGATCCCGGTGGCCGCTGGATAATTCAAATGAAGTGAAGAAGTCCCGGTAGTCTGAAATCGACACACCGGGGATTTCTTTTGCGCGAAGATCCGCGAAGACCGTGATATGCCCCGAGTCTTTGTGTCGGGTTGTTAACAACACTTGTCTCTAAACCTCAGGGGCGAGCGAGAAAACCGGTCAGGGGAATGTTTCCGGGTTTTCCCCGGCTGCCGAAAAGCTCGTTAAATAAAGTAGAAGACCTTCCGAGTGGAAGGTCTTCTACCAATTGGTCGGGATGACAGGATTTGAACCTGCGACCTCTTCGTCCCGAACGAAGCGCGCTACCAAGCTGCGCTACATCCCGATCCGCTGCGAAAGCAACTGTTCAAGAATAGCCGATCCCTCCCCGGATGCGAAATCGAAGGACGCCCGCCTGCGGAACTACTGGCTCAGACCAGCGAGTCCTTCCAGGCGCCGTGCAAGCGGGCGAAGCGCCTCCTCCGCCGATGAGCGCGGCCGGCGTGCCGTCTTCGACGATGCGTCCCTCGTGCACCACCAGCACCCGGTCCGCTGTCTCAACAGTGGAGAGCCGGTGGGCGATGATGATCGCGGTCCGTTCGGAGTCCGCTCCGGACAACAGGCTGCCCAGGCCGGCCTGCACCAGTCGTTCCGAGGGGATATCAAGCGAAGATGTCGCTTCGTCCAGGATCAGTACTGCCGGGGCCGCAATGAAGGCCCGGGCAAAGGCGATCAGCTGCCGTTGTCCGGCGGAGACCCGGCCGCCACGCTTGTTGACGTCGGTGTCGTAGCCGTCAGGCAACGCGGAGATGAAGTCGTGCGCGCCAACGGCCTTCGCCGCGGTTTCGATCTCCTCGCGCGTAGCCTCGGGCCGCCCCAGGGCGATGTTGTCCGCCACGGAGCCGCTAAAGAGGAAGGCTTCCTGGGTGACCATCACGACGGCGCGCCGCAGGTCCGCCGTCGAAAGCTCCCGGAGGTCGACGCCGTCGAGGGTCAAGGATCCTTCGGTGACGTCGTAGAAGCGGGCGATCAGCTTGGCAAAGGTCGATTTGCCGGCGCCGGTCTGTCCAACGAGGGCTATGGTCTGTCCGGCGGGAATGTGAAGGTCCAGCTTGGGGACCACTACCTTGCCGTTGCCGTAGCCGAACTCCACTCCACGGAAGTCGATTTCGCCGCGCGCATGGGGCAATGGCACGGGGTTCTTGGGTGGCCGGACAGTAGGAACTTCTTCGAGCAGGCCGGACACCTTCTCGAGCGCGGCCTGGGCGCTCTGGAAGGAGTTGTAGAACATGGCCATCTGGTCCACGGGCTGGAAGAAGCGCTTCGTTGAAAGGATCAGTGCCAGGAGCACGCCTACCGCCAGCTCTCCCGAGAGTACCCGGAAGCCGCCGAACAGCAGGACCACCGCGACGCACACGTTGCCGATGAGGACCAGGCCCGGTTGGAAGACACCGTTGAGGTTGATGGAGCGGACCGTGACTTTGCGGTAGTCCTCGGAGAGTTCGGCATAGCGCTGGGCGTTCTCCGGCTCCTTGCGGAATGCCTTGATGGCCCGGATGCCGGTCATGGTCTCCACGAAATGCACAATCAGCCTGGCGGACACCACCCGCGATTCGCGGAAGGCGATCTGCGAGTGTTTCTGGTACCAGCGGGCCAGGAAGTACGCAGGCACGCCCGTGGCGAGCATGAGTAGCCCGCTGCGCCAGTCGAGGGCAAACACCGTAAATGCCGTGAAAAGCATGAACAGGATCCCGGAAGCCAGCGAGCTGACGCCCGAATCGAGCAGTTCACGCAACGCCTCCAGGTCCGAGGTCTGGCGCGCGATGATCCGGCCCGAGGTGTACTTCTCGTGGAACTCCAGGCTGAGCCGTTGGGTGTGCCGGAAGACCCTCAGCCGCAGGTCGAGGAGCATTGACTGGCTCAGTTTCGCCGTGGAAGTGACGTAGAGGGCGGTCAAAATCGCCGTTGCGACGGCCGCTGTCAGGTACAGGACGCCGGCCAGGACCACGGGCATGTTGTTTCCGGCGAGCAGCGAGGGCAGTGCGTGGTCGATGCCGAAAGCGATGATCGCCGGCCCGGCCACCCGGGTGGCCTGCGAGAGCACCACCATGGCCAGCGTCAGCCAGAACCGCAACCGCACCGGCGGATAAGCGATCCCAGCAAGGCGACCGACCGCCGTCGTACTGCTTTGCTGTCGCTGCGGCTCAGGTGGGCGTTGTCTTCATTGGCGGTTCCGAACGTGCTCATCGGCGGCCCTCCCCGGCTTGGTCCATGTGCTGTTCCGAATCCAGCTCGTGTTCTAGTTCGTCGAGTTCGAGGTCGAGGTCCTTCGGCCCGGAGTCGAGGCTCGCGATCACGTAGCGGTAGTGGGCGTTGTTGGCCAACAGTTCCGTATGGGTCCCGACGGCGGTGATGCTTCCGTTTTCGAGCAGCGCCACGCGGTCGGCGAGGGCAACGGTGGAGGGCCTGTGCGCGACGATGAGCGTGGTGGTGTCCCGGAGGACTTCGCGGAGCCTGGCTTCGACGAGTTCCTCCGTGTTCACGTCCAGGGCCGACAGGGGATCATCCAGCACGAGGACCTTGGGCTTCGCCGCGATGGCCCGGGCGAGCGCGATCCGCTGCCGCTGGCCACCGGAAAGGCTCAGGCCTTCCTCGCCGATAAGGGTCCCGACGCCGTCGGGCAGCGAATACGCGAAGTGCGCCTGCGCGACGTCGAGCGCTTCCTCAAGGGCTTCCTCGGAAGCGTCGGGCGCGCCGAGCAGCACGTTGTCCCGGACCGAGCTGGAGAACAGGGTGGTGTCCTCGAAGGCGACCGCCACCATGGTCCTCAGCTGCTCGACGCTGAAGTCTCTGACATCCACGCCGTCGATGGTCACGGATCCTTCGCTCACGTCATAGAGCCGGGGAACCAGCTGGAGCAAGGCGCTCTTTCCGCTACCGGTAATGCCCACGATCGCCATGGTTTCGCCGGGCCTGATGTCCAGGGTCACGTCGTGCAGGAGCCGGGCGCCGTCGTCGAAACCGAAACCGGCGGCCTTGAAGCTCAAGGCCCCGCGCAGTTCCTTGGGTGTCCTGGGGTTCGCCGGACTGGTGATGGTGTTGGGCGTGTCCATGACCTCGAAGTGGCGATCGAGGGCGGTCTTGGCGGTCAATGCCATGGCCAGGAGGGTCCCCGAGAATTCCACCGGTGCCGCGACCACCGCTGCGGTGCCGAAGAAGGCAACCAAGGAACCGATGCTGAGTTGGCCCATGGAGACGAGCAGGACGCCCGCCACCAGCCCGACGCCGAGCGCCAGCTCGGGCAGCAGTGTCACCACCAGCGTGAAGGTGGCCTGGTGCTTGGCCTTGGCGATCTCGGTCTGCCTCAGCTCCTCGGCCTGTTCATTGAAGTTCTCCAGTGCTTCGCGGCTGCGGCCGAACGCCTTGAGCACACGGATGCCGTGGACGGACTCCTCGACCGTGGTGGCGAGGTCGCCGGCCTGGTCCTGGCTGAGCCGGGTCACCAGGCTGAAGCGGCGGCGGAAGCGGAAGGAATAGACCATGATGGGCACCGCGGCGGCCAGGAAGATCAAAGCCAGCTGCCAGCTCATCGCGAACATCACCACGACGCCGATCACCACGGTCAAAGTGGTCACCACCAGCATGATCGCGCCGAACGCCATCCAACGCCGCAGGAAGTTCAAGTCCGTCATCGCACGGGACAGGAGTTGCCCTGACCCCCAACGGTCGTGGAAGGAAACGGTGAGGTCCTGCAGGTGCCCGTAGAGGGACACCCGCATCCTCGATTCCACCGTGGTGGCGGGATTGATGACGAACTGGCGCCGCAGCGCCACAAGCCCGGCTTCGGCGATGCCGAGTGCCAGAACCACGACGGCGGAAATCCAGACAGCGTCGGTAGGACCACCAGGGTGGAGGGAGCCGTTGATCAGGACCCGCAGCACCTGGGGATGGCAAGCGCCATGATGCTGGCCAGCAACGCGCTGACCAACCCATGAAAAGCCGGGGGAGGATCGGTTTAACGTGCGGATAGAGACGTTTGACGGAGGTAAAGAATGAAGTCTGTTTGGCCATGCCCGCTTCTCAACAGCTTTGTCCGGCGTTCCTGGGTTTTCGTACGACGCACGGAGGTAGTTTCCTATAGCAACTACCCTATGCCATCGCGTAACAGGATTCACAGCACCATTGCGTTGCGTGATACGAGGTATTCGGAACTGGTGGCGCTGGTTATTGACGGGGCGTCAGCGTCAGCAGCACTGCTTCCGGCTTGCACGCGATCCGGACCGGGGCGAAGCGCGAGGTGCCGATGCCGCCCGAGACGTTGACCGGCGTCGCGCGTCCGTTGTTCTCCCAGTCATGCAAGCCTTTGGCGCGCCACGTGGGGAGATCGCAATTGGCAACCAGGGCGCCGTAGCCGGGGATGCAGATCTGGCCGCCGTGGGTGTGTCCGGCGAGGATGAGGTCCGCGGCGTCGTTCGTGAAGTGATCCAGGACCCGTTGGTAGGGGGCGTGGATAACGGCTACGCGCAGGTGCGGGCGGGAGTCCTGTCCCACGGTGCCGCGTGGCCAGCCGGTGTAGCGCTCCCGATTGAGATGGGGGTCGTCCACTCCGGAGAAATCGAAGCGGATTCCGTTGATGGGCAAGGACTGGTGCCTGTTGGTGAGGTCGATCCATCCGGACATCCCGAACCCTGAGCGCAGGCGCGGCCAATCGAGCTCGACCGGATTGTCCTTGACGCGGGACGGGCCGAGGAAATATGTGGCCGGGTTCTTGAACCGCGGGGCGTAGTAGTCGTTGGAGCCCGGGACGAAGACGCCCGGGAACTTCAACAGTGGCCGCAATGCGTCCAGCAGCGGAACAACGGCGTGGGGGTGGCTGAGATTGTCACCCGTGTTCACCACAAGGTCCGGCTCAAGCGCGGCGAGCGAACGCAGCCATTCGGCCTTCTTGCGTTGGCTTGGCACGAAATGGATGTCGCTTATGTGCAGCACCCGGACGGGAGCCGAGCCCTCAGGGAGGATGGGAACGGTCTCCTCGCGGAGTACGAACTGGTTCTTTTCCCAGAGGCCATAGGCGAAGCCTGCCACGCCAGCGGTTGCGCCCGCACCCGCAGCGACGGCAAAGCCGCGTCCGATGCTTCGGACGCGGCTTGCCAGCGATTCAATGACGGGCTTGGAGCCGCTAGCCATTGTTCTTTCCGTTGCCATTTCCATTGCCGTTCCCGTTGCTGCTCGGCTGGGTGCTCGGAGAAGTGTTGCCCGGAGTGGTGGTGCTAGGCGTCGAAGGCTTGAACCCGGGCGGGTCGAGCAGGTTCGACGGCGGAGCCGGGAACGGGTTGGTTCCATAAGTGGGAGCGACCTGGAGCATGTAGTTGGCGAACTGCGGACCAGCGATCATGTAACCGTCAATGCCCTGGTAGAACTTGCCATTGATGGTGACGTTCTGACCCGCTCGGTTCTGGCTGCCCAACGGATCGCCGAACCACGTGGCCGTTGCGAGGCCGGAAGTGTAGCCGGCAACCCAGGTGGAACCATTGGAGTCGTTGGTTCCGGTCTTGCCCGCGATGGGGAAGTTGGTCTTGGTGGAGATTCGAGGCTGGATCAGCGAGCCGGAGCCCTTATTCAGAACCTCTTGCATGGCGTAGGCAACACCATGAGCGACCTCGGGGTGACCGCGCTCCTGCAGCTCGTGGACTGGGCCGGCAGCTTGGCGCCCGTCTGGTCGGTTACCGAGGTGATGGCGATCGGCTCGCAGTACGTGCCATTGTTGGCAAAGGTGGCGAAGGCGCTGGCCATGGTCAGTGGCGCGGTCTGGGTGGAACCAATCAGGTTGCCCAACGTTGTCATGGGAACCTTCGGGTTGGGATTGCTGGCGTCCGGCAGGCCGCCGTGGATGCCAACAGCATCGACGATCTTCTGGATGCCACACAGGTCAACCCTTGCAGCCGTGGCAAATGTCATGGTGTTGATGGAGTTGGCCAAACCATCCACCACTGTCATGGGCTTGTAATATCCACCCTCGGCGTTCTGGAGGTCATGGGTGCCATTGGTGCTGTCATACCAGCCGACCGTCGGAGTCGGGCACGTGTTCTTCCACGGGAAATTCTGGGGATACCGCCGGACGGTGCCATCCAGCACCGTATTCATCGACTTGCCCTCGTTCAACCATTCGGCAAAAGTGAAGGGCTTCATGGTTGAACCGGGCTGGAATCCGCCCAGTCCGTTGAGGTCATTGCCGTTGGCATCCAGTTTGTCTACGTTGAAGTTCTGCTCGGCCTGGAACTTCCCGTCGGCTGGCAGCCAGACGGTATTTTGGGCCATCGAGATGATCTTGCCGGTGCCCGGCTGGACCGACACCAAGGAAGCGCCCCATTTGTCCGGGTTAGCGCCGGCGGAAGCATCTACCTGGGCCTGGGCCACGGCCTGCGCCTTCGGGTCCAGTGTGGTCTGGATGGTCAGGCCACCCGCGAGACGCGGTTGACGCGATCGTCGATGGTCGCGCCGTAGGCCGGGTTGTTGTAGAGCAGGTGCAGCACGTAGTCGCAGAAGTACGCGGCAGTGGCGGAGTAGGGGCAGCCTTGGCGAGGTTGCGTCACCTTGGTGGTCACCGGCGTCGCGATGGCGGCGTCGTAGTCGGCCTTCTTGATCTTTCCCTGGTCCAGCATGAGGCCGAGCACCAGGTCGCGACGCTGCTTCGCGTGGTCCGGGTTCGTCACCGGGTCGTAGTAGGACGGGCTGTTGACGACGCCGGCCAGCAAGGCGGCTTGCGGCAAGGTGAGGTCCTTGGCGCTGGTGCTGAAGAAGAGCCTTGAGGCGGCCTCGATGCCGTAGGCGTCCTTGTTGAAGAAGACGATGTTGAGGTAACCCTCGAGGATCTGCTGCTTGGAGAACTTCTTCTCCAAAGCGATGGACAGCTTCATTTCGCGAAGTTTGTCGCCCACGCCTTTGTTCACGCCATTGAGCTTGACGTCGGCACCCTTGTTCTGGGACACGAGCGACTCATTAATGACGTTGTTCACGTACTGCTGGGTGATGGTGGAAGCGCCCTGTTTTTGCCCGCGCGCCGTGCTCACGATGGCGCGCATGATGCCGGTGGCGTCAATGCCGCCGTGCTCATAGAAGCGGCTGTCCTCAACCGAGACGATCGCATCCTTGATGAAAGGGCTCATCTGGTCGAGCGAGACCCGCGTGCGGTTCTCGGAGTAGATCGAGGCGATCTGGCTGCCGTCCGCGGCCAGGATGGTGGTCGCTTGGCTGGGCGGGTTCACCTGAAGCTCCGCCGGCAGCGTGTCGAAGAACTGAATGGACCCACTCGCCGCACTGCCCGAAACGGCGGCCGCGGGAACGAGCAAGCCCGCCACCAGGACACCACAAATAGCGCTCACACCGAGGAATCCGAGGATCTTTCCAAGAGTGGTGGCAGTGTCGAATAGAGGGTTCCTACGAGTCACCATGTTCACCACTTTACCGGCAAGGGCTAGTCTTTCTTTCATGACCAAATGGGAGTACGCGACGATTCCGCTCATCATTCACGCTACGAAACAGATTCTGGACCAGTGGGGAGAGGACGGCTGGGAGCTCGTCCAGGTTGTTCCCGGACCCGACGGAAACGGACTTGTTGCATACTTGAAGAGGGAGAAGCAGTAACAATGACAACCCCCGCAGAAGCCACAGTTGGCGCGGATTCCACGGCTCCGGCATCCGCCGTCGAGCAGCGCCTTGCAGAACTGGGACTGACCCTTCCGGCCGTCGCAGCTCCGGTGGCCGCCTATGTTCCGGCCATCGTCTCCGGCAACCACGTCTACACCTCCGGACAGCTGCCCTTCATTAACGGCAAACTCGAAGCTACGGGCAAAGTCTCCAGCGGTGAAGAGGGCCTTTCGGACGAGCCCACGGTGTCTCCGGAAGACGCGCAGAGGTATGCAGCTGTCTGCGCCGTTAATGCCTTGGCCGCCGTCAAGAGTGTCATCGGGGACCTCGACCGCATCACGCGCATCGTGAAGGTCGTCGGCTTCGTGGCCTCCGATACCTCCTTCACCGGCCAGCCCGGTGTCATCAATGGTGCATCCGAGCTCCTCGGGCGTGTCTTCGGCGACAAAGGGCAGCACGCGCGTTCCGCCGTCGGCGTTGCAGTCCTTCCGCTCGACTCTCCCGTCGAGGTCGAGTTGATCGCTGAATTCAGCTAAGGAACCGGTTCACTCCATTGCCACAACTAGCCCGACGCTTGTTTGCGTTACCCCTGAACTAGAAGGGGCTGCACGGAATTGGCTTGAGCTCGGCGAACGGGCCCCCGCGCCGCGCGTTTTGCATCATCTGTTGTCCTGCTCCGCGATTCGCCGACCGGCCTGGAAACGTGGATGGGTTACCGTCCCGGTTCTTCGCCGTTGGGCGTTGTCGCGTTTCCTGGCGGCTCGCTGGAACCCTCCGACGACGACGCCCTCGGCTGGCTCGGCCCTCGCCTCAGCATTGGGCTGAGACGCTGGGGACCGCCGACGTCGGACTTGCCCGCCGCCACGTGGTGGGCGCCATCCGCGAACTGTTCGAGGAGACCGGCGTGCTGCTGGCCGGCCCGACTTGTCCTCCACAGTGGAGGCGACGTCCACTCCCGAGTGGATGAAGGCCCGCGAGGCCGTGGCGGCCCAGGACAAGTCGTTCACGGACGTCCTGGCCAAGCGCGGCCTGTCGCTGCGGACGGACTTGCTCAAGCCGCTGGTCAACTGGCTCAGCCCGGACTTCGCGCACAGGCGCTTCAACACCCGCTACTTCGCCGCCACTCTTCCCGTGAACCAGCAGCCATCGCTGCTGGCCAGCAAGGGTGTCTGGGGGCGTTGGGTGTGCGTTTCGAAACTCATGGCCGAGCGCGAGACCACTGCGCTTGGGGATGAAATCGGCCAGGAAAACACCGTTGGCTTGCCGCTGGGCCAATTGCTGGTGCCGGGCTCGGAGATCATCCTTGAGAAGATGGCCGCTGCCCAGGGTTGCATTGCGTACCTCAGCTACAAGCGGAAGCCGCACATGTACCAGCCGCGGCTCGTTCAAGAGGATGGCGCGCTCATGCTCGAAGTCGAAGCGGCCCGGACGGTTTCAGGGGAGCCGCAGCGGGAACGCTGACGACACCCAAATCCGCTGGCGACACGAAAAATGCCTGGCGACTCCGGAATTCCGGGGTCACCAGGCATTTTCTGTGTCGTAGGAATTAACGGGAGCGCTGGCGGAGGCGCTGCATGTCCAGGATGACCACTGCGCGGGCTTCCAGGCGGAGCCAGCCGCGCTGTACGAACTCGGCGAGGGCCTTGTTGACTGTCTCGCGGGAAGCTCCGACCAGCTGGGCCAGTTCCTCCTGCGTGAGTTCGTGGGCCACCAGGACGCCGTCGGTCGCGGCCGGCCGAAGCGGTCCGCGAGGTCCAGGAGGGCCTTGGCGACACGGCCCGGGACGTCCGAGAACACGAGGTCGGACAGGGAATCGTTGGTGCGGCGCAAGCGGCGGGCAAGTGCTTGGAGCAATTGTGCGGACACCTCGGGGCGGGTGCGCAGCAGGGCGTTGAGGCTTTCGTTCTTCAGGCCCGCCAGACGCGTTTCGGAAACGGCCGTGGCCGTCGCGGTGCGCGGGCTGGGATCGAACAGGGCCATTTCACCGAAGAGCTCGCCCGGGCCGAGGATGGCCAACAGGGATTCGCGGCCGTCCGGAGAGGTGCGGCCGAGCTTAACCTTGCCGGACACGATGAAGTAGAGCTGGTCACCCTGATCGCCCTCACGGAAAACAGACGCTCCGCGTGAAAGGTCCACCTCTGTGAGTTCGTCCGTCAGCAGACGGAAAGCGTCGTCGTCAAGGGTGGCGAAGAGGGGTGCGCGGCGCAATACCTCGATATCCATGAAATCTCCTGAGTAAAAGTTCGGCTGGGGCGCTTCAGCCATTGTTTCAGAATTTTGTCGCGTCTGTGACGTACTTGGCAGCCGAAACGCCCTAAATCACGCGGAAGAGGCCCAAAACCGCGCCTCAAACGGCCGGGAATGCCCTGCTCGGCAGGGGCTTCGCGATCTGGACGACGGCCTGCTTCCGAAGGGAAGCTGTCAGTCTGTGCAACTACAATTGGGGCTTACCCGGCTGTGAGGAGCTTTGGTGTTCGGCTTGACCATATTGGACCTGGCGTTGATTTTGACGCTTCTTTCCTACCTGATCTACGGACTGCGCAACGGCTTCTTCGTGACGCTTGGAGGAATCGCGGGCTTCGCCGTAGGAGCAGCCGCGGCCTTTATCGCGGTCCCGCTCGTCGGCGAGTGGGTGAAGGACAGCGGCTGGAGGCTGACTGCCATTATCGGCTCGGCCGTGGTCCTCATTGTCTTGGGGCACGGTCTCGGTACCTGGATTGGCCAAAGGGTCCGCAAAGCCTTGCGCATCCAGCCTTTGCACGCACTTGACCGCGTGCTGGGTGGTTTCGTCAGTTTGGTTGTTGCCGCACTCGTGATGTCCATGTTGGCTTTCAGCATCGGTTCCTTGGGCGTGCCCTTCGTTTCGCAGCAACTGGCCGATTCCAAGGTGATCCGCTTCATCGACACCATGACGCCCACACCGGTCAAGGCCAGCGTGGCGCAACTGCGTTCCAAGGTCATGGGCAACGGCATTCCGCAGCTCATCGAAGGCATCGGCCCCGTTGCTCCTGTGCCCGTTCCGAACACGAGCACCGACACTCCCGCACTCAACAATGCGGCCCACTCCGTGCTGAAGATTGCCGGGACGGCCTACCAGTGCGGCCAGAACCAGACAGGCTCCGGCTTTGTTGTCTCCCCTGGCCGCGTGGTGACCAACGCCCACGTGGTGGCCGGAGTGTCGCAGCCTGTAGTGGAAATCCCCGACGGCGGTGCGTTGCCTGGCCGCGTGGTCTACTTCGACAGCCAGCGCGACCTGGCCGTCATCGCCGTCGACGGCCTCCCGACGGCGCCGCTGCAGTTGAGCCCGGATCTTCCGGCCGGTTCGCCCGCGGCTTTCGCCGGCTACCCGCATGGTGGTCCGTTCCAGTCCAAGCCGGCCGCGGTGGAGGGCATCTCGACCCTGCTGGTCCCGGACATTTACGGCAACAACCCGTCCCCGGAGCAGGTCTACAAGCTGGCGGGAGACGTGCAACCGGGCAACTCGGGCGGTCCGCTGCTGACCACCCAGGGACAGGTTGCCGGCGTTGTCTTCGCCAAGACCACTTCGGATGTGGCGGTGGGCTACGCCCTCACCATGGACGAGCTCTCTCCGGTGGCACAGCAAGCACCATCGCTCAGCGACGCCGTCTCGTCGGGCCAGTGCACCAAGAAGTAGGCCGCCCACCAAGGGACATGCTTAGTCCGAGGGTCTAGACCGCGGTGGCGAGGTAGTCGATGGCCAGCTTGTAGCCCTGGACTCCCGCGCCGACGATCACCGCGGAGCACACCGGGGACAAGTAGGAGTGGTGCCGGAATTCTTCGCGCTGGTGCACATTGGTGATGTGGACTTCGACGGCGGGAAGCTGCACTGCCGCGAGCGCGTCCCGCAGTGCCACGGACGTGTGCGTGTAAGCACCCGCATTGATGACGATCCCGACGGCGGTCCCGCGGGCGCCATGGATGGCGTCCAGGAGGTCGCCCTCGTGGTTGGACTGGACACAGTCCACCGTGAAGCCGTTGGCCTCGGCGGCGGCCATGGCGAGCTGTTCGACGTCGGCCAAGGTGGACGTGCCGTACTTTTCCGGCTCGCGCGTGCCCAGCAGGTTCAGATTGGGGCCGTTGAGGACGAGGATGGTGCCGCGACCGGCTTCGGTGGCGGTGGGAGCTTCAGTCATGACTCCCAATCTATCGGTGCGCCGAGCCTGTTCGGTGTTTCTTACGCTGCCCGGCTGCGCCGCGGCAGCGTAAGAAACACCGAACAGCGTAAGAAACACCGAACAGCGTAAGAAACACCAAACGGCAGCTACACCGCAGTAATGCTGAGCAGCAACGCGTGCTCAGGGTTCAGGACCGGCAGGGGAAGCCCCACCTCCGCAAGGAAGCGCCCGCTTGCCTCAGCCCCGGATGGCAGCCATGCCGGAGGTTGCACCTGGGTGAACGTGCGGGCATAGTCCGCATCGCCAGGCGCGGGGAAAATTGCTTGCACCCTGTAAGAGCGCTCGGGGTCGAGGCCCGGAACAGCGATACGCCCGGGTTGTTCGGCGAACGACGTCCGGGTGCTGACGACGGCGAACAGCGCGGACGCGCCGTCGTCGGACACCACACCGTGCAGCATGAGCGAGTCGTCGGGAACGTCCGCGCGGACCATCCGGCCGCTGTGGATGAGCCCCCGGTGCTCCTTGTACAGGCCGATGAAGCGCTTGAGCTCCTCGCGTTCGGCGCCTTGGACGTGGCGGACATCCCATTCCATGCCGAAATGCCCGAATAGCGCAGTGATGGCGCGGAAGGAGAGATCGTGCGTGCGGGCCGTGGTGTGCGAGGTGGTGGGCCGATATGCCCGCCCACCAGTTCCGGCGGAACCACTACGCCGGTCCAGCGCTGGATGGTCTGCCTCTCGAGGGCGTCGTTGCAGTCCGATCCCCAGATCCGGTCGGTCCGCTCAAGGATGCCGAGATCCACCCGGGCCCCGCCTGAGGAGCAGCTTTCGATTTCGACGCCGGGGTGGGCCTTGCGGAGCTCGTCGAAGAGCCGGTACGCGGCGAGGGTTTGCGCGTGTACGGACGCACGGCCCGCATGGCCGTGCTCGGCGAGGTCCCGGTTCTGGTCCCATTTGAGGTACTTGATGTTGTTTTCCCCGAGCAGGGCGTCGATCCGCTCGAAGACGTACTGCCAGGCCGCCGGGTTGACGAGGTCGATGATGTGCTGGTGCCGCCATTCCAGAGGGAGGCGGCCGCCGTCCTTGTGGGAGAGTGCCGCGGGGCCCACGATCCAGTCGGGGTGCGCCCGGGCGACATCGGAATCCAGGTTGACCATTTCCGGTTCCACCCAGAGCCCGAATTCCATGCCATGGGAGTTCACGGCTTCGATGAGCGGTGTCAGGCCATCGGGCCAAAGGGTTTCGTCGACGTACCAATCGCCCAGGCCTGCGTGATCGTCGCGGCGCCCGCGGAACCACCCGTCGTCGAGCACGAAGCGCTCAACGCCCAGCTCCGCAGCGGACTCGGCGAGCTCGATCAGGGTGTCCAGCTTGTGGTCGAAGTACACGGCCTCCCAGGTGTTGAGGACCACTGGGCGGGGCTTGCCGGCGGGGAGTCCCGTGGAAGCCGCGGGAAGGACGTGATGCGGGCGCGAGCGGAACCAGCTGTAGAACGCTTCGCTGATGCCGTCGAGGCCACGGTCCGAGTAGGCGGCAAACAGGGCGGGTGTGGTGTAGCCCTCGCCGGGCTGGAGGACTACTTCGGCCGGGCCCAGGAGCTCGGAGCCGCCGATCATCGTGCGGCCATCGGCCACGGTGTCGGCGAATTGTTCGTGGTTGCCGCTCCACGCCAAGTGGGTGGCCCAGACCTTTCCGTGGCGGTTGCCGAATCCGGCGGTGCCCGCCGCGAAAAGCAGCGAGGAATCGTGCCCCGTGCGGCCGTGGCGACCCGTGCGCACCCACGTCCCTTGCTGCACGGGCCGGCGCTGTGGGTGCCGTTCGCGGCACCAGCGCCCGGTGAGGTCAAGGAGTTCGACGGCGTCCGGCCCCACCGGGAGGACGGTGGCCAGTTCGTCGAGCTGGAAGGGGGACGTACCGTCATTGACCGCGGTATGGCGCAGCTCCAGAAGGCCGCCGGGGTGAAGGGTGAGTGTGGACGTCACGGTGATTCCGGCGTCGGGATCCTTCTGGACAATCGCTGCGGAGGCGACGGCGGAGCTGCCGTCAGCCTGCACTTCCACCACGCGAAGCCGGGCCGAAAAGTCCAGTCCCGGAACGCCGTCGGCGATTCGCTGGCCGCGGAGGCCGGGCGGCCCCGCCATGCGGAGGAGCCCTGCGGGAGGAGCGCGGCCGGTACGTTGGCGTCGACGGCGGAGTGCGGAATGGGTTCGCCCAGGATGGCAAGGTCCGGGAGGGTGCTGCCGAGATCGGCACCCCAGTGGATGACCTCGGCCTCTCCGTTATCGAAACTGACCACCAGGCTTGTGCCGGCGGAACGGAGGTGGAGCGGGTCCATGGGCTGGTTCACTTTCAGAGAGTCGTGTGTCGCGTTATGAGGGAGTGGAGAGTCCGGGCGCCGCCGTCAAAGGAGTGAAAGCGGCGGCGCCCGGACTGGCTTGGCGGGACTGGTGTTACTTGAAGAGGTTGTTGACCTGGTTGTTGGCGTCGGAGAGGGAGCTGGCCGGCTTCTTGCCGCTCAGTACTGCGTCCATTGCGGGCTTCATGATGCCGTCAACTTTGGCAGCCTTGTCCGCGATGGGGAAGAGGAACGTGGTCCCGTCTTTGACCTGCTGGGTGAAAGCGGAGACGTCAACACCCTTGGCCGCGAACGCCTTGGCGGCCAGGTCAGAGGACGTGCTGATCGCCGGGAACACAACAGCCTTGTTGGCGACGACGTCCTGGCAAGCCGACGAGCCAAGGTACTCGACCCACTTGGTGGCCGCTGCCGGGTTCTTGGTGCCTGCCCAGATGGAGTCGGCGAGGCCATTGAACATGGACGCGCGCTTACCGCTCGGACCAACCGGCGTGGGGGCGATTCCGGTCTGGATGCCCTTGTAGGCGGTGTACTGGCCGATCATCCATGAGCCGCTGGTGTTGATTGCGGCCTTGCCCGCGCCGAAGTTGTCCGACACGCTGGCGCCTACCGTTGTTTCGAGTTTGGGCATGTAGCCCTTGTCCGCCAGTCCTGCCCACCAGGCGATGGTTTCCTGGAACTTGGGGTCGTCGTAGTTGAACTTGGTGCCCCACGGGTTCTTGTCGGTAGCGGTCCAGCCCGTAGTGGCTGCGAGGAAGCTCCATTGGGTCTGGCCCTGGCCGGAACCGGAGGACTCCAAGCCCAAGCCGTAGACGGCCACATTGTTCTTGTCGAAGCCGGCTTCGTCTCCGCGCTTGCCGTTCTTGTCCACGGTCAGGTGGGCAATGGTCTTTTCGTAGCTGCCGCCGTCCTTGGGGTTCCAATCGAGCTTGGCCATCTGCTCGGCGGTGATCCCGGCGGAGTCAGTCATCGCCTTGTTGTAGAAGAGGCTGATGGTGTCCCAGTCCTTCGGGAGGCCGTAGCGCTTGCCGTCTTGGCCCACCCAGAGATCGGCCAGGCCCTTGTTGTAGCTGTCCAGCTTGACGCCGTCCTTGGCTACGGCATCGTCGAGGGCCAGCAACTGCTTCTTGGAAGCAAACTCCGGGTACTTGGACAGGTGGTCGGTGAAGACGTCCGGGGCGGTGCCGGACACGAAGCCGTTGGTCAGGGTGGTCCAGTAGTCGTCCCAGCCGCGCTGGGTGATTTTGACCGTGATGTTCGGGTTTGCCTTGGTGAAGTCGCTCGCGCACTGCTGGTATGCCGGGAGCTGGTTGGCATCCCACAGCCAGTAGTTGATCTCGCCCTTTGCTTCGCTGGAGACGGGGGTGGAACCGCCACAGGCGGAGAGTGACAGCGCGGCTGCGGCAGCGACGGCGACGGCGGCTGCGACGGTGCCAATGGATTTCTTCATGGTGGACCTTTCAGGGGGTTGCGATGGAACGGGGCGGTGCTGGGGATGACTTACTTGATGCCGGAGAAGCCGATGGAGTTGACCACCTTCTTGCCGAAGGCGATGAAGAGGATCAGGACGGGCAGCGCTGCCACGAGGGTGGCGGCCATGAGCCCACTCCAGTCCGGCGCCCTTGCGGGGACTGGGACTTGAAGACGCCCAGTCCCACGGTGAGGACGCGGACACTTTCGTCCTGGCCCACCAGGAGCGGCCAGAAGTACTCGTTCCACTGACCGATGAAGGTCAGCAGGGCCAGGGTGGCCAGGGGTGCTGCGGCGTTGGGGATCACGATCTGGAAGAAGATCCGGAGGTGCTTGGCGCCGTCGAGCATGGCTGCCTCTTCCACTTCGCGGGACATGCTCAGGAAGAACTGGCGCAGGAAGAAGATGGCGAACGGGGTCATGAACATGAAGGGCAGTGCCAGCCCGGCGAAGGTGTTGAGCAGGCCCAGGTTCTTGATCATCAGGAAGTTGGGCAGGGCGGTGAAGATCGGCGGGACCATCATGGTGGCCAGGAAGATCGCGAACACCTTGTTCCGGCCGGGCCAGCGCAGGCGGGAAAAGGCGTAGGCGGCCATTGCGCTGAAGAACACCTGGCCTGCGGTGGTCATGGTGGCGAAGACGATCGAGTTGCGCAGGTAGAGCCAGAAGTTGATGTCAGCGCCGGAACCGCCTTCGGCGATTGCCTGCTCGGGCTCTGTAGCCCGAAGACCCGCTGGAACGCGCCCCAGCTGAAGTCCGCGGGAAGGAGGTTGCCGGCGTTCGAGGCGAGCGAATGGTTGCTGGACAGTGCAGTCCGGAGCATCCAGAGGAACGGGGCGAGGGTGACCACGACGGCGATCGCTACGAGGACCCAGGCACCTGCGCGGCGCCAGTTGAAGGGTTTCGTGCGGGGGCGGCGCGATTGCGGAGAGCCGACGACGGCGGTGGCGGACTCGCGCGAACGGCGGGAATTGGTGGAGGTACTCATGGCGGGGCTTCCTTAGTCCAGGTCCGTCTCGTTGCCTTTGAGGAACTTCATCTGGATGAAGGCCACGAGGCGAGAATGATGAAGAGAATGACGGACAGCGCTGAGGCGTAGCCGAAATCGGACTCGCCGAACGCCTTTTGGTAGATGTACATCTGGATGACCCGGGAGGCATTGACGGGTCCGCCTCCGGTAGTCACGGCAACGGTGTCGAAGACCTGGAATGAACCGATGACGGTGACCACAAGGACCAGGACCAGCACCGGGCGAAGGAGCGGCATGGTGATGCTCCAGAAGGTCCGGGTGGGGAGGCGCCGTCAAGGTTGGCTACCTCGTAGACGTGGTTGGGGATGGCCTGCAGGCCGGCGAAGATCAGCAGGGCCGTGTAGCCCATGTGCCGCCACACGTTGACGAAGGCGATAGTCGGAATGGCCCATTGATCGCTGCCGAAGAAGGCGATGCGGGGCAGGCCCATCCAGTTGATGATCTCGTTCACGATGCCCAGCTGGTAGTCCAGCATCCAGAACCAGAGCAGCGCGACGATCACGTTAGCCACGAGGAACGGCAGCAACAGGACGCCGCGGATGAAGGTGGACTTGGCCACGCGGTGCATGAGGAGCGCGAGTCCGATGGCGATGACGGTCTGGAAACCGATGTTCAGTGCAACGTATTGGACGGTGACGGCCATCGCGTTCCAGAACAGGTCGTCGCTGAAGATCGACGTGTAGTTCTTCAGGCCGATCCAGGTGGGATCACCCAGGATGCTGTACTCGGTGAAGCTGAGGTAGATGCCCCGGATGGTGGGGACGAGGAAGAAAAGAACAAAGCCGATCATCGCCGGGAAGATGAAGAGCAACGCGATCTTCAAGTCACCGATCCGGCGGATGCCGAACCTTTTTGGTTTGCCCGGTTGGGGAAGCGCGGCGGGCTCCGCTTGTTTGGCAAGGTGGTCATCTTCGACCCTTTCCTGACTGTGATGTGGGTTACAACTGATGGAAATCTACACGAGTAGATATGAAGGGGTCAAGTGTTATTGTGAACTTTTGTTCGATTATTTTGGATTTATTGCTTTTTATTGACTCGAGTAGATCCCAGTGATTCACTGGCCTGAGTCACTCGTCGAGCCTCTCCGGGCGCGGCGATGGCATTCTGAAGCCAGCCACACGAATCGAAGGGCTAACAATGACGTTTTCAATGGGAGTACTAGGCCTCGGCCAGTTCGGGGCCAATTCGCCCACCTCTTCAAGCTCCACCCCGGGGTTTCCGCGGTCTACGCAGTGGACGAGCTCCCTGAACGGGCGTCCAAAGCTGTTGAACAGCTGGGGCTCGACGGCACTATGGGCAGTTTCGACGAGCTGCTGGCCTCCGACGTCGACGCCGTCGCTATCTTCACGCAACGCTGGACGCACGGGCCCTTGGTGATCAAGGCGCTGCGCGCCGGAAAGCACGTCTATTCGGCTGTTCCGATGGCAATCTCGGAGGAACAGATCGCCGGGATCATCGACGCCGTGCGTGAAACCAAGCTTGTCTATGCCATGGGAGAGACCAGCTTCTACAACCCCGCAACCGTCTATGCGCGCAAGCAGCACGCCGCCGGCAAGTTCGGCCGCATCTTCTACACCGAAGGCGACTACGTCCACGACATGGACCTGGGCTTCTACGAGGCCTACCAGTACAGCGGCGGCGAAAACTGGAAAGCAACCGCCAGCTACCCGCCCATGCTGTACCCGACGCACGCCATCGGAGGCGTGCTGGGCGCCATACCGGGCCACGCTGTGAGCGTCAGCTGCATCGGCGTCAAGGACGATCGCGGCGACGGCGTCTTCGACAAGGAAGTCAGCATGTTCGACAACGACTTCTCCAACGCCACTGCGCTGTTCGAAATGAACGACGGCGGCGCGATGCGCACCAACGAGATGCGCCGCGTCGGCTACCCCTCGCATATCCGCGAATCGCGCTTCCGCTTCTTCGGCACGGAGGCAAGCTTCGAGCAGCTGGCCACCACCACGCTGTGGCAGGACAAGGAGGGGTCCTGGACGTCTCGGACCAGGTGGAGACCAAGCCGAGCATGTCGGCCGATGACCCCTCGTTGGCGGACGTCGCCCCGAACTTCGCGGTGCGTTCATCTCCGGCCTCGCTCCGGTGCACGACGCCGGACGGCTCCCCGTTGAATTCGAGGGAGCCCCCACCGGGCACGAAGGCAGCCACCAGTTCCTGGTGGACGACTTCGTCACGGCCGTGAACAAGGGAAGCCTTCCTCCGGTCAACGCGTGGGTGGCGGCGCGCTTCACGCTCCCCGGCGTCGTGGCGCACGAGTCCGCGCTCCGCGGCGGGGAACGGCTCCCCATCCGCGATTTCGGCGATGCTCCGGAGGCTTTGTAGCTAGCATGATCCAATGACTACTTCGGCAGTGCACACCCCGCGCGGACCGGTGACGCGCAAAGACGTGGCCCGGTACGCCGGGTGAGCACCGCCGTCGTGAGCTATGTGGTGAACGGCGGCCCCAAGAAGGTGGCGCCGGCAACGGAAGCGAAGGTCCAAGAGGCCATCCGGATCCTGGGATACCGGCCGAATGCCGCGGCGCGTGCGCTCAAAATGGGATCCAACCAGACCATCGGCCTCGTGATTCCGGACTCCAGCAACCCCTTCTGGGCCCTGCTGGGACACGCTGTGGAAGTGGCTGCCGCCGAGCGCGGCTATGCCTTGCTGCTGACGAATTCCGACAACAAGCTGGACTCCGAACGCCGCCACATCCGCAACCTCGCTGACCGGCAGGTTGATGGCGTGGTCCTGGCCAGCGTCATGTTCGAACCCGATCTACTGGAGCTTTTCGGCACTGAAATCCGCTCGGTCCTGCTGAACCATGCCTCGATCGCCCCTGGTTTCAACAGCGTCGGAGTGGACCTTGAGGCCGGAGCCCGCTTGGCCGTGGAACATTTGATCGGCCACGGACACACCAACATCGGACTCGCCATGGGCATCACGGCGGACAACGTGACGGACGGACGGGAAGAGGGGTGGCTGCGTGCTCTGCAAGCCGCCGGTCTGCCTCCTGGACCCCTTGCACGCGACGGTTTCGACCGCCCCGGGGCTATGCTGCCGGACGGCGCCTCCTGGCCTCTGCCAACCGTCCGACGGCGATCTTCGCCAGCTCCGATATGCAGGCAATCGGGGTCCTGCGGGCAATCCGCGAGGCAGGTCTCTCCGTTCCGGAGGATATCGCCGTGGCGTCCTTCGACGGCTCGGTTGAGGCTGAATACACCTGGCCGGCCCTGACCACGGTGGAACAGCCGGTGTGGGAGATGGCAGAGGCCGCAGTATCCGCGCTGGTGGGCGAGAACCGCAACGAACCCCCGCAGCACAGGGTCTTCCCCACCCAGCTCCGCATCCGCCAATCGTGCGGGTGCCCGTAACGCCTTCCCCGCCCACGCGTTAGTGAGCGGCGATCCTGAGCTTTCCGACGCCGTCGGCGAGGATGCGCCGGGCATCCTCGCCGAGGTGCGAGTCCGTCACGAGTACGTCGGCTTCCTCCAGCTGGGCAATCGATGCAATGCCGACAGTTCCCCACTTGCTGTGGTCCGCCAAGACCACCACGTTGCGTGACGCGCTGATGAACGCCCGGTTGGTTTCGGCTTCCTGCAGGTTCGGCGTGGTGAATCCGGCGTCCGCATCCATGCCGTGGACGCCCAGGAACAACATGTCCAAATGCAGTTGCTTCAGCGCGGCCGTCGCGATGGGACCCACCAGAGCGTCCGACGGCGTGCGCTCGCCGCCCGTCACGATGACCGGGAAAGCCTCCCGCGAACCCGAGGCGTTGTGGAAGAGATCCGCAATCCTGATGGAGTTCGTCACCACCGTGATCCGCGGGCCTTCCAGGAGTACCTTGGCGAGCTCGTAGGTGGTGGTTCCGGCGCTCAAGCCCACGGCCATGCCTTCGTGGACCAGGGTGGCGGCCTCGACGGCGATCGCGTGCTTTTCGTCGACCAGTTGGGTGGATTTCAGCTCAAAGCCGGGCTCGTGGGTCCGGGCATCGCCCGGTATCTTGGCCCCGCCATGGATGCGCTCGACGAGCCCGGACTCCTCAAGCGACTCGATGTCGCGCCGAACAGTCATGGCTGAGACGCCCAGCAGTTGCGCGAGGTCCGAGACGCGGACAACGCGTTCACGCTGGACGGCGTCGACTATGGCGGTGTGGCGGGCTGCCTGAAGCATCGGAGCCTTTCTGGACGGACGGCGGGTGGCTAGGCCGGAGTGGCGACGACGGCGACGCCTCCGGCAGTAAGGTTTAGCGTACCTCCGGTGGGTGTCCCGCCCAGGAGCTCGACGCCGTCGAGCGGCACCTCCACGTCCCGCGCGCTGTGGTTGATGACGAAAGTCCAGTCCTTGGTGCCGTTGCTCCTGCGGACGATTTCCACGTCTTCCGGAGGCTGAACGCCCAGGACCGGTGCCACTCCGGCGTCCGAGCAGAGGAGCTGGACGAGTTCGGCCAGCCCCTCGCGGCCCAAGGTCGTGGCGACGTAGTAGGCGGCACCGCGCCCGGCGGATCCCGCCCGGCGGGTCACCGCGGGCGAGCCGTCGACGCCGGTGCGTGCGCCTCCTGAGGCCGTGCCGCCGTCGAACGTGGCAAGAACCTCCGCCGCGGTTGCCTTCCCCAGCTCGCTCCAGACCGTCCCCGAGCCGAAGCGGCTCAAGCCCACGGCATCGCCTGCGCGCAGGGGAAGAATTCCTCCATGCTGACGCCCAGCAGTTCGGAGAATGCCCCTGGATAACCGCCGCCGTTGACCGGATCCATCCGGATGTGGTCGTTCTCGTCAACGATCCCGGAGAAATACGTGATCACGAGGGTTCCGCCGGCTTGGACATACTCGTGGAGCTTCGCGGCGGCCTCATCGGTGACGAGGTACAGCATGGGCGCGATCACCAGTTTGTAGCCGGAAAGGTCGTCGGTGCTTTGCCGGATATCCGTGGTGATGCCGGCCCGGTAGAGCGCATCGTGCCAGCGCCGCGTTTCCGGGAGGTTCCGCGCGTCTTCGCTGGGATGCGAGTCCAGTTCGGTGCCCCAGCGGGCGTCGGTGTCATGGATGATGCAGGCTTCGGCCTGGACCGTTGAGCCGGCCACCTCCGAAATGCACTCGAGCGCCCGGCCCAGCTCCACCACTTCGCGCCACACTTTGCTGTCGCGGCCGGCGTGGGGGACCAGTCCGGAGTGGTACTTTTCGGCCCCGGCGCGGGAAGCGCGCCATTGGAAGAACAACACGCCGTCGGTTCCGCGGGCCACGTGCTGCAGGGAATTGCGCAGCATTTCGCCCGGCACTTTGGCCACGTTGCGGGGTTGCCAGTTGACTGCCGAGGTGGAGTGTTCCATGAGGAGCCATGGTTTGCCCTGTGCCCAGCCGCGGGTGAGGTCCGCCGTCATGGCCAGGTCCTGGAAGTTCCGTTCGTCGGCGGCAATCAGATAGTGGTCGTTGGACACCACGTCGATGTGCCCGGACCAGCGCCAATAGTCCACAGGGGCGTTCAGGCCCATGTTGAAGCCCATGAAATTGGTGGTGACGGGGTGCTTCGAATGTGCCTTGATGATGTCTGCCTCCGCGTTGAAGCACTCAAGCAGGGCATCGGAGGAGAACCGCGCGAAATCCAGTTGCTGCGTGGGGTTAACCCACGTTCCCGAACGCCGCGGCGGCAGGATCTCGGCCCAGTCGTAGTAATGCTGGGACCAGAAGGCCGTACCCCAGGCCTCATTGAGCGCGTCCAGGCTCCCGTACCTGGCCTGGAGCCATTCCTGGAAGCCACGCTCCGCGTGCGGGCCGAAGTCCGGTTGGTTGTGGCAACCGTACTCGTTGTGGACATGCCACATCACGACGGCGGGGTGACCCGCGTAGCGCTGGACGATCGCCGTCGTCAGGGCTGCTGCGGCCCGGCGATAGTCCGGCGAGCACGCCGCGAAGGCCTGCCGCGAACCGTAGCTTTGCCGGACGCCGTCGGCATCCACCGGGAGCGAATCGGGGTACTTGCGGCTGAACCACGGCGGGGAGAAGCGCTCGCGTTCGCGAGATCCACGCTGATCCCGTTGGTGTGGAGCAGGTCCAGGATCCTGTCGAGCCAGGCGAACTCGTAGCGGCCTTCTTCGGGCTCCAGAAGGGCCCAACTGAAGATGCCGACACTGACCAGGTTCACTCCGGCTTCCTTCATGAGGGCGACGTCGTGTTTCCAGACCTCTTCGGGCCATTGTTCCGGGTTGTAGTCGCCGCCGAACGCGATCCGGCCGCCCAACTTGTCGACGATGTAGTCCATTGCCATGCGTTTTATCCTTTGCTGGAACCGAGCGTGAGCCGGCCACGAATTGGCGCTGCAGCACGAGGTAGATGATCAGGGTGGGTATCACGGTGATGGTGGCACCGGCCGCCAGGAGGTTGTAGTTGCTGAGGAACTCGCCCTGCAGGTTATTGATGGCCGTCGTGATGGGCAGCCGGTTTCCGCTTTGGATGAAGAGCAGCGGCCAGAAGAAATCGTTGTAGATGAAGATGACTTCCAGGGTTCCGAGCGCCGCGAGGGCGGGTCGGCACAGCGGCAGGATGATGTTCCAGTACTGCCGCCAGATCCCGGCCCCGTCCACCAGTGCGGCTTCCGTCAGGTCGGACGAGAGGGCCTTCATGTAGTTGGAAAGCACGAAGGTGCAAAAACCGATCTGGAACGCAGTGTCCACGGCGATCACCGAGATGTAGGTGTTGAGCAGGTTGCCGGAATCGCTGAAGGAGTACGGCAGCGTGACATGTTTGAACATCTCGAACAACGGAGCCGCCAGGACCTGCGGCGGCAGGAGGTTGCCGGCCGTGAACATGATCAGGAGCGTGACGTTGAACTTCCAGCTCACCCTGGAGACGGCGAATGCCATCATCGAGGCGAAGAACAAGGTCAGGAGCACCGAGGGGACGGTGATGATCACCGAGTTCAGGAGGTATTTCGAGAATCCGCCCTGGGTCCAGGCCGTGATGAAGTTGTCGAAATTGAAAGTGCCGCCAAGGCTGAAGTAGCCGTATTTGTCCGTGTCCGCCTTGGGACGCAAAGCCGTGAACAAGGACCAACCCAGCGGAATAAGCCACATGATGGCCATGACGGTCAGGAAGATGTGGGTCCCGTAGTGGCGTTTGCCGGAGTTCCTGGCGCCCGTGGCTGTTGTACGCGGGATGGGGTTGGCGAGGGTGCTCATGCCTTGCTCTCCTTGCCGAAGGTGCGGATGAGGTAGAAGACGATGGGGATCAGCGAGATGACCAGGAGAATGACCGCGAGGGACGAACCGACGCCGATCACCTGGCCTTCGCCGATCAGGTTCTGGATCACCAGGGCGCTGATCAATTCAAGGCCGTTGGTCCCTCGGTTGATGACGTACACAATGTCGAAGGCACGGAGCGACTCGATGATCGTGATCACCACGATCACGATGTTCACAGGGCGCATAGCCGGAAGACGATGCGGAAGAACGTCTGCGCCGCGCTGGCGCCGTCAATCGACGCCGCTTCCCGCAGCGAGGGTCCACGCCCTTGAGCCCGGCCAAGTACAGGATCATGACGTAGCCCGCGTGGCGCCACGTTGCCGCAACCATGGCCGCCCAGATATTCACGTTCGAATTCCGAACCAGTCCACGGCTTGTGGTGTGCCCGCCGTGCCCAGGAGGTAGTTCAGCAGTCCGCTGTCCCGGTTGTAGAAAAGCTGCCAGATGATGCCGATGAGGGCCAGCGACAACATGACCGGCGTAAAGAAGATGCTCTGGTAGATCTTGCTGCCGCGGATCTTCTGGTCCAGGAGCACTGCCAGCAGCAGGCCGAGGGTGTTGCGATCAGGGCCAGGAAGACGAGCCAGAGGACGTTGTGTTGAATGGCGGCCAGAAAGGGGATAGTCCTGGACCACGTAGTGGTAATTGTCCGTCCCTGCGGCCTTGATGTCCTTCAGGTCCAGGCCGTTCCAGCGGGTGAAGCTCAGCGCGATGGAGAAGAGCGTGGGCAGCCAGACAAGCAGGAGCTGGATCAGGGTAGGCACGCCCACCATGATGGCGAGGACGAATTTGTCGCGGCGCGTGAGGCGGCGGACCCTGCCTGCTTTGCCGGTCCGCCTGCCGGTGCCGGCTGGCTCTTGCCGGCCGTGGTTCGCCCGGCAGCACCGGGTTCGCTGTCCGGTGCTGCCGGTTTCTCGGCGGTAGTACTCATGGGGATTCCTTCAGCTACTGGGCTGCGTAAAGGGTCTTGGCCTGCGCTTCAAGGTTCTTGACGTCTACGGTGCCGTCCTTGATGAAGGACTGCAGCGCGGGGATCATTACGTTGTTGGCCATGGCAGGGAGGGCGTCACGGTCCAGGAACTGGCTGATGTACTTGGCGTTGGAGATGGTGTCTGCACACTTCTTGTTCAGCGGGGTGAACTTTGACGTGTCGGCGCCCTTGACGGTGGCGATGTTGGAGCCATCCACGGCTGAATAGGCGTTCTGGCCTTCGGCGGATCCCATGAACGCCAGGAAGTCGTGAGCCGCCTTGTTGTCGCCGCCCTTCTTGGACAGGAGCAATCCGTCGATGGGGGCCTCGACGGCGTCGGTGCCTTCCACCGCGATTTCCGGGAACGGAAGAAATCGATGTCCGCCAGCACGGCGGGTCCGTGAATTGCTGGGTCACGAACGAACCCAACAGGTACATGCCGGTCTTCTTGGCTTCGAGTGCCTTGGCCGCGTCCTGCCAGGTCTGGCCGAGGGCATTGGGGTCCTGGAACGGCAGGAGGGCCTTCCAGGTGTCGAAGACGTCGCTGACCTTCTTCTGGTCCCAGCTTTCCTTGTGGGCGGTCAGGTCCACGTGGAACTGGTAGCCGTTGAGGCGCATGTTGATGTAGTCGAAGGTGCCCATGGCCGGCCAGCCGTCCTTGTCCGCGAAGCCGATGGGGATGATGCCGTCGGTCTTCATCTTCGTGGCCAAGGTCTTCAGCTCATCGAAGGTCTTGGGGACTGCGTAGCCCTTCTCGGCCCAGAAGCTCTTCCGGTAGAAGAAGCCCCACGGGTAGTTGTAGTTGGGGACCAGGTACATCTTGCCGTCCGGGCCGGTGGAGGCCTTCTTCATGGCGTCGGAGAAGTTGCTGCCGATCGTTGCCCATACGTCGTCTACGGGAGCCAGGAGGCCCTTGCCCGCGTAGTACTGCATGCGGTAGCCGGCGAACCACGTGAAGGCATCGTCCGGCTGCCCTGGAGGTAGGAGTTGATCTTGTTCTGGAAGTCGTTGTGCGGGACGACGTTGGTGGCCACCGTGATGCCGGACTTCTTGGTGAAGGCATCGGTGACGGCTTTGTAGGCGGCCTTGGGAACGTCGTCCGAGGAACCTGAACCGAAGGTCAGGCTGTTCGAGGAAGCTCCGGGAGCCGGTCCGGAACCGCCAGTGCAAGCAGCCAGCAGCGGAATGCCGGCGAGCCCAGCAGCGCCTATACCGAGCGTTTTCAGGATGGTGCGGCGTCCAGGGCCGGCGTTGTAGGCCGACTGGAACGGGTCAAGATTCGCTGCCATGTTCTCTCCCTTGAAAGCGTGGTGCTTGTGAGTTATCTCACGTAGAACTCGACTATAACCGCTCAAAAGAGAACATGAAAGAACTAAATATAACATTCTTGCGACGGCGGGTTTTAAGACAAGAACGGCGGTCCTCCCGGGAGAGAACCGCCGACCTTGCGTGGTGCCTTGGCGCTTTTGTTTGCTTGGAGCAGAGCCTACTTCTTCAGCGATTCCGCGATCTGGGCCATGATGGTTGGGTCGGACAGGGTGGTGGCATCGCCCACTTCGCGGCCTTCTGCGACGTCCTTGAGGAGGCGGCGCATGATCTTGCCGAGCGGGTCTTGGGCAGTTCGGGGACCACGAGGATGTGCTTGGGCTTGGCGATGGGGCCGATTTCCTTGCCCACGTGGTTGCGCAGCTCGAAGACGGTGGCGTCGCCGTCGTTGACGGCGTCCCCGCGCAGGATCACGAACGCGACCACGGCCTGGCCGGTGGTTTCGTCGGAAGCCCCGACGACGGCGGCCTCCGCCACCCAGGGGTGGGACACGAGCGCGGATTCGATTTCCGTGGTGGAGAGCCGGTGCCCGGAGACGTTCATGACGTCATCCACCCGGCCCAGGAGCCACACGTCTCCGTCTTCGTCTTTCTTGGCCCCGTCCCGGCGAAGTACATGCCCTCGAAGCGGGACCAGTAGGTGTCCTTGAACCGTTCCGGGTCGCCCCAGATGCCGCGCAGCATCGCGGGCCAGGGTTCGCGGACCACGAGGTAGCCGCCGTGCCCGTCCGGGACGGACTCGCCGGCCTCGTCCACGACGTCGATCGCGATGCCCGGCAGCGGGACCTGCGCCGAACCCGGCTTGGTCGCCGTCACCCCCGGAAGCGGCGCGATCATCTGCGCGCCGGTCTCGGTCTGCCACCAGGTGTCCACGATCGGGGCAGGGTGTTCCTTCTTTTCCCGTTCTTCCGGCGTTGGAGCCGATGACGTCCCGGTACCACATCCAGGCCTCGGGGTTGATGGGCTCACCCACCGAGCCCAGGACCCGGATCGAGGACAGATCGTACTTGGCAGGGATCTCCGGCCCCACTTCATGAACGTCCGGATCGCCGTCGGGGCGGTGTACAGGATGGAGACCTTGTACTTCTCCACGATTTCCCACCAGCGGCCCTGGTGCGGGGAATCCGGGGTGCCCTCGTACATGACCTGGGTGGCGCCGTTGACCAGCGGGGCGTAGGCGACGTACGAGTGGCCGGTGACCCATCCGACGTCGGCGGTGCACCAGAACACGTCCGTGTCCGGGTGCAGGTCGAAGACCGCCTTGTGCGTGTACGCGGTCTGGGTGAGGTACCCGCCGGTGGTGTGCAGGATGCCCTTGGGCTTGCCCGTGGTCCCGGAGGTGTACAGGATGAACAGCGGGTGTTCGGCGTCATGCCCGACGGCGGTGTGCTCACCGGAGGCGACGCCGACCGTGTCCTCCCACCACTGGTCCCGGCCCTCGTGCCAGTCCACCGGCTGGCCGTTGCGCTTGACCACCACGACGTTCCGGACCGAATGTCCCTCTTTGGACAGGGCCTGGTCCACGGCCGGCTTGAGCGGGCTGGGCTTCCGCGCCGGTAGGTGCCGTCGGCGGTGACCACGAGCTTGGCCTCGGCGTCATCGATCCGGGAGCGCAGGGCATCGGCGGAGAACCCGCCGAACACCACCGAGTGCACGGCCCGATCCGGGCACAGGCCAGCATCGTGATCACGGCCTCGGGAATCATGGGCAGGTACACGGCCACCCGGTCACCCTTGGCCACACCGAGCGACTCGAAAGCGTTGGCGGCCTTCTTCACCTCGTCGGTCAGCTGCGCGTAGGTGTAGGAGCGGGTGTCGCCCGGTTCGCCCTCGAAATGGATGGCCACCGGTCCCCGAGCCCGTTCTCCACGTGCCGGTCCAGGGCGTTGTACGCGGCATTGACTTGCCGCCGACGAACCACTTCGCGAACGGCGGGTTGGACCAGTCCAGGGCTTCGGTGAAGTCCGTGTCCCAGTCCAGCAGTTCCCGGGCTTGCTTCGCCCAGAACGCGGGACGGTCCGCATTGGCTTCCGCATAGACTTCGGCGCCGACTACCGCGTTGGCCGCGAACTCAGGGGTGGGCGCGAACTTCCGGTTTTCGTGGAGAAGGTTTTCGAGGGCGTCGCCGTTGCCTGCCCCGTCGGATCCGGGTGCAGCGGTGGTCGTCGATCCATTGGCGTCCTGGGACATGTGAACCTCATCATTCATCGATCTCTGCCGCGCGGTTGTCCCGTGTCGGGGCCGCCCACGCGCCAATCGTGCACGGCGTTGGGCTGCGGCGCCTCACGGGATTCCGCAAAGAGCTTTTCCGGAACCCACCTTAGCGTTTTGAGCCGACAACAAGTGTCTGCGGTCACAATCCGGACCGTGAGCGGCCGGTGATTCGCGCCGAACGGTGCTGAAGGCTTTCGCTTGGCTCCCAAGGCGGGGAATATTACGGCGCGGCGTGCCTGCCTCCGCGCCGATGCCAACTAGTGGACTGTCAGATGCGTGGCATAGGCTGAAGAGGTCTCGAGACGCGAGAACTTGCCGCCCGGTCCGGCCCGGAAATTACTGGGTGCAGCCTTGGGCGGCGGCGTCCGGAACACCGCCGTACTAAGGAGATTTGCACATGAACCAGACGAGCCAAGGTCCGAAATACGGTGCACTCGCGCCCGGGTCGGCCCCGAAGCAGCAGCTGGATCCGGGGCGCCAGAGCCGGCAGCGTGACCTCCCCGAAGTACCAGGCCGTGCTGGGTCCGTTCACTATCCGGGACCTGACCGTTTTCGGCTCCACCTTGGTGATGTTTGTGGGTCCCTCCTGCCGATGTTTGGCGGGCGCTATAACTTGTGGAACCTCGACAACCTTTTCTTCCTGGCACTCGGGATCGTTCTTCCCCTCGTCGTTACCGCCTTGTTCGTTGCCCGGCGCCTGCAGCCGGGGAACATCGTGAGGATCGGTTCCCTTTCGACCGACCAGTTCGCTTCCGTCGTGGCGTCGTTCGCCCTGACCCTGTTCTTCCTGTCCGCAGCAGGCGCGTTTACCGTCTTCGTGCTCGTCGGACTTATCGGCTCAGTAGGTCTTCTGGCCGCGACGGTCCTGGCTCCCCACTTGCCGTTCCTCCGCGACGATTTCCAGGACCGTGCAGAACAGCCAGCTCACGTTGTGGCCCGGGAATCGACCGTTCCAACCCGCAAGCCTGCGGTGCCGAAGCCGGTCAAGCCAAGCCGGAGCCTGCCAGCCCGGCACCGGCCAGCTTGGCAGCAGAGGAGATCCCGCCGCTGCCGCGCCGGCACCCGCAGCACCTGCCGCAGCCGCGCCTGTCGCTGCCCCGGAAACGGCCGCTGCGGCCACCAACGAACCTGTCCCTGAACCCGCAGCCACCGAAGCCGCAGCCGTCGCGCCTGCCGGCCGGCCGCCGTCGTACCCGCCGAGGCTGCAGTTGCCGACCGCGAGCGGGAGGTGCACGCGCCGACGCCCGAGGAGCCCAAGCACCTGCCTACTGCCACCATGGCTACGCCCATCGTCGGCGGTCCGCACGCAGGCTCGGGACCGGCCACCCAGCACATCGGCACGGTCGATCAGCCCCGGGTTCACGAGCCCATCGGCGCCACCGTCGATCCAGCCACGCGAACGGACGAATCCGGCCACGCCTCCGGGTACGAGGCATTCTGGTTCGCCGTGGCCCATCCCCGCGTCGTTGTCGACGAGCACACCGGCATGCCCGCCTTCACCATCGAACCGGGCGCGTGGGTCCTGGCCCTCGAAGACCGCGGCGCGGAATTCCTCGTGCAGGATACTGACGGCAGTGTGGGCGTCCTGCGCGATCTCAGCCACATCGAACGCGGCTAGCCTGGCCCGCCGTGGACACCGTCGTCGAAACCCCGCTGGCTTTGAAGCGGCGTGCGCGCAAGATCAACAAGGCGCTTGCTGAGCTCTATCCCTACGCCCACGCTGAGCTTGATTTCCGGAACCCGTTCGAGTTGGTCGTGGCCACGGTGCTGTCCGCCCAGACTACCGATGTGCTGGTCAACCAGGTCACCAAGATCCTGTTCGCGCGCTATCCGGATGCCCGGAACATGGCCGAGGCCGAGCTTGCCGAGCTGGAGGCGATCCTGCAGCCCACCGGCTTCTTCCGTGCCAAGGCGAAGAACGTCCTGGCGCTCAGCACGCGTTTGGTGGACGAGTTCGACGGCGAGGTTCCCGGCCGGCTGGAAGACCTGGTGACACTGCCCGGCGTCGGGCGCAAAACGGCGAATGTGGTGCTTGGCAACGCGTTCGGCGTCCCGGGAATCACCGTAGACACGCATTTTGGCAGGCTCGCGCGCAGGTTTGGCTGGACGACGTCCGAGGACCCGGTGAAGATCGAGTTCGATGTCGCCGAGCTGTTCGAGCCCAAGGACTGGACCATGCTGTCCCACCGCGTTGTTTTCCACGGCCGCAGGGTTTGCCACGCGCGCAGGCCGGCGTGCGGAGCGTGTGCAGTGGCCAACTGGTGCCCGAGTTACGGTGAAGGCGAAAAGGATCCCGTCAAAGCAGCCAAGTTGCTCAAATACGAACTGGCGCCGGCAACGAAGCGCTTCTCGAAAAATTGCTTGCCGAGACCCACCGCGCGGCGGAGATTCGCATGGAATCGCAAAGGAGGCCGGCATGACGGCGCTCGAGGATCTCGTCAGCCTCATCACCAGGATCGATTCGGGCCTCCATCCCGGCCCTGATCCACGGATTGCCGCTGCAACCGTCGATCCGGACAAGGCACGGAAAGCGGCCGTGCTCATGCTCTTCGGCGTCTTGGACGACGTCCCCGCCCAATCCGGGAAACCAGTGGCCCCGCGGACTTGGACGTCTTGCTGCTGGAGCGCGCCCACACCCTGGACGACCATCCCGGGCAGGTGGCGTTCCCCGGCGGCAGCATCGATCCCGGGGATGAGTCCGCCGTCGCGGCAGCCCTCCGGGAAGCGGTGGAGGAGACAGGCCTGGACAGCGGTGGCGTCCAGGTGCTGGGTGTCATGCCGGAACTCGGCCTGATCCGCAGCAATTTTGTGGTCACGCCGGTCTTGGCGTGGTGGGCGTCGCCGTCGCCCGTGAGGGTGGTGGACTACGCCGAATCCGCCCAGGTGTTCCGCGTACCGGTGCGTGATCTCCTGGATCCCGACAATCGATACACCGGGACGCTCACGCGGCTCGGCCGGACTTTCTCGAGCCCGTCTTCCAAGTCAACGGGCTCGTGGTCTGGGTTTCACCGGGATGGTGCTCAGCGGTTTGTTCGACGCTTTGGGCTGGACGGTTCCGTGGGACACGGAGCGCGTGCTTGAGATCGAGATCTAGCCTCTAGCAATGTGCCTTGCGCAGGCAGGCCGCTGGCCCGCCACTGGCTCCGGCTATGCCGCGCGCCGGACGGTTTTTGAGCGATCCACGACGATGCCCGTGGCGGCATTTTCGCGCACGGCGTTGATGCCGTCCACTACGGCTTTCAGGTGTTTGAACCGTGGCGATTCCGCCACCAAGGTTCCATCGGCGGCCGTCAACCGAAACCGGTAGCCGTCTTCGCCGTCTTTGAGAATTTCGAATCGTCCAGCCATTTTGCTGTTCCCCCTTGGATACTGCCCGCACAGTGACTTGCGCAGTGAGTGCGTCTTTGCACTGTGGCGCCCCTCACGTCGAACGCCACAAGACGAGACTATCGAGAAGGAAGGGGCGTGCTGAAGTTACTTTGGGTACATTACTTGCCCGGGTCATGCCGGGTTCGTTTCCGCCATATGACTCGCTTTCGGGGCCGCCGGCGGTTATGGTTCCGGGCTTCAAAAGATCAGTGCGCGCCGTGGTGCCGGCACCGGATATTCGGCGATTGCCATCCGGAACTCTTCCTCCGCGCTGAGTCGCCGCCGGACCTCCATCGATTCCAGCCTCTGGGCATCTTCCGCGTCGACGCCGGGGTTTTTCGCCAGTTCCCTGATCCATTCGCCGGCCACGACAGCGTCATGTTGCTCACCCAACAACCGCTGCAGGGCGATCGCCGGTTGGATCACGCCCGAAGCGTGATGGCTGAAGGCGTCCGCAACTGCCTCCACTGAGTAACGGAGGCACTTGACGTCTTTGCGCGCCTGGTGGAGTGCGGCGTTACGGACCTCCGGGTCGTTGCTGCCTGCCTGCTCCGCGAGGCTGTGCTGCAGCCGCTCCCACCGGCCTTGGAGGCGCTCCGCGAGGTCCGCCGTCGGGTGCTTGTATTCCCTTGCGGTGGGCACTTCCAACAGGGCTGCCCTTGCGGCCCGCACTGTGCGTTTGCTGCGCTTGTGCCCGCCCAGGGCAGCGGCCAGCCGGGCGCTGGACGCTTCCAGTTCCTCCACGGCCTGGCGCACGGTCCCGGGGTTTTCCACGAGTCCTTGGTGTCCAGGGACAGCCGTATCCTTTGCGCCAGGACATAAGCGTCTCTGGACTCGCCGAGCGAAGTTGCGAGCCAACTGACTTCCTCGCGGGCGGTCCGGGGAGTTTGGGAATCATGCCGCGATAACAGCTAAGCACTGAACGGAGCCGGCGAAGGGCGAGCCTGGCGTTGTGTACGGCTTCCGGATCGGCCGCTGCAACCAGCGGCAATTGTCCTTCCAGAGCGGTCAGTTGGAAGGCGATGTATGCAGCCAGCGGTGCGTGGCCTTTGTGTCCCACGGGCAATCGTCCTCTGCTGTCGGGCGCGGGGCAATAGCGCCGATTACTTCGCTTTGTCGTAAGAATCGACGACGGCGACGCTCACCGGAAATTCCACCGGAACCCGCCCGAACAGCAGTTCCTTCGCCGCGGCTGCGGCCTCTTCGATGGCCTTGATGCACGCTTCCACCGACTCTGCAGGTGCGTGGACCATCACTTCGTCGTGCAGGAAGAACACGAGTTCCCCGGCAGGCAGGCCGTCGGCACGCGCGGTGCGCAGCCGCCGTCGAAGTTCGGCAAGCCAGCACGACGCCCAGTCCGCCGCGGAACCCTGCACCACGAAGTTCCGCGTGAAACGGCCCCGCGAGCGGGCGATGCTGTCCGCACGCCGCTGCTCTTCCGCCGTCGTGGATTGTTGGCTGCGGATCCAGCGTTCCGACGGCGGCGGGCTGCTGCGCCCCAACCTTGAGGTCACGGTGCGGCCGCCTTCGCCGTCGCGGGCTGCCTGTTCCACGAAGCCGACTGCCCGGGGATAGGTCCGGGTCAACTGTGGCATGAGGCGCCCGGATTCGCCCGTGGTGGCACCGTAAATTGCGCCCAGCAGGGCGATCTTGGCCTTCGAACGGTCCCCGCCGAAACCCTGCGCGGCGATGCCGGCGTACAAGTCCTTGTCCCGGGCAGCCTCGGCCATCTTCGAGTCCTGCGCGAGCGCCACCAGAACCCGGGGTTCGAGCTGGGAGGCGTCCGCGACGATCAATTTGTGCCCCGGGTCGGCATGCACCGCGCCCCGGATCTGGCGGGGATCTGCAACGCCCCGCCTCCCCTGGACGCCCAACGACCGGAAACCACGCCCCCACCACGTACTCGGGGCGGAACCGCCCGTCGCTCACCCACGCGTCCAGCCACGACCAGCCGTTGGCAGCGAACAAACGGGAGAGCTTCTTGTACTCCAGCAGTGGCTCGATGGCAGGATGCTTTGATTCCTTGAGTTCCCACTGGCGGGTGGTTTTTACTTCGATCCCGTTCCGATGGAGTGCACGCATGAGGTCCTGGGGTGAATCCGGATTCAGCTTCGGAGAGTGGAGAATCCCGCGAAGCTCGTTGCAGAGAGCTTCGAGCCTGGCCGGCCGATGGCCGGCGGGTGGCGGGGACCCAAGTGGCCTTCCAGGATTTCTTCGTGCAGCGCCTCCTGCCACGGCACACCTGTGAACTGCATTTCGGCGGCGATCATGGCACCGGCGGATTCCGCAGCCAGCAGCAGTTTCAATCGGTGCTGCCGGCCTTCTTCCTTGGAAGCCTGGCCGAGCGCACGTTGCTGGGCCGCGAATTCGGCCCGGATCTCGTCCAGGCTTGGCTGGGTGCTGCGCGGGACCAGGTCCTCGAACAGGGCGTCCTGCTCGGCGGGCGGCGGGGGAGGCTGGAGGACCCGCGGCGGAACGGGCATTTCGTCGTCTTGCGTGAGCTTTTCCGCGCTGCGGGCATAGTCCGTGTGGGCCGTGAACTCAGAATGCACCAGAATGGCGCGGCAGAGTGTGAGGTCGTGGCAACGCTCCAGTTCCACCCCGGCCTGGAGCATCGCCGGGTACCAATCCTGCGTCCGGTTCCAGACCCAGCGCGGACGGCTCTTCTCCAACCCGCTGACGACGACGGCGAGATCCGCCTTTCGGACCGCGCGTGGCTCCGCCACGGCTACTCCGGCAGCGTTGATTTCCTGAATGGCTGCGCCGTCTGGATGGGCGGCGAGCAGCAGGTACATGCTGACAATTCTGCCCTGTGATTCCGTGGAATCTTGCACTTTGCGGACAGTTGCCGTCCGCAAGCTTGTGGCCTGGTGCAGTGTTTGGGGCGATGCTGTCCGGGTGCAGCGTCCGGGGGCGCCGGGTCCGGGGCGCCGGGTCCGGGCGATGCAGTCCGCACGCGGACCCGTCCCCCACAGGGGTCGTTGTGGCTGCTTTGTCCACATACGCCGATACGGGCCTTCAATGCCCGCGGTGAAACGGAAAGAGTGGCTTTATGAGCGGGCAACATCTTGAGCGGAACCACAGACCCGGCGGAAGCCGGGCTGCCGCTGACGGCGCGCGCGGTTCGACGGTACTTCAACGTGGCCACCCCTTCCCGGAAGATCCGGTCCACGGTCCGGGACGAAGCCAGATCGGGACTCCGGGGAGCCGTGGCTTCCCGCCAGTTCCGGCGATGTCCTTCTGGTGACGGGGAACGTCCGGCTACAAGCAGAAACCGAAAGGATCGCGGCCGCTGTCGGTGCCAGTCTCCGGACAACGATGGATCTATCGGCAGCCTTCCCCATGTGGGATACGGCGAGGATGGTGCTTCTTGGCAGCGATATCCGCGACCTTCCGCCCCGTCGTCGTGCACCTTCCGTCTTGCTGGGCCTCAACGGTGAAGGGGACTCGTTGTGGCATTTGGGAGCGGCCCTGGGGGCCGAACGTGTGGCCGTGTTGCCGGAAGCCGCAGCCTGGCTGGCGGAGCACCTCGGTAGCTCGGATGATCCAGACCCCGGAGGGTTGGTGCTCGGCGTGACAGGAGGATGCGGCGGTGCGGGTGCGTCCACGGCTGCGGTCTGGCTGGCGCAGGAAGCGGCCGTCCACGGAATCCGGACGCTGCTGGTTGATGGCGATTCGCGCGGAGGAGGCCTTGAGCTTTGCCTGGCAGCTGAAGATGCGCCAGGACTGCGCTGGCCCGATCTCGCCGATGCCAGCGGCAGCATCGGTACCGGGCAGCTAAGCGACTCATTGCCCATCGCCGGAGGATTCTCCTTCCTTTCCTGGCCGGGCAGCCGCGACCGCCCTCTGGACGTGGAGCCCGGGCCGTCGCGGCCGTCCTTGATGCGGCGAGGCGGGGATATGAGCTGATCATTGTCGACATCGGCCGCGGAACGGAATCGCTTGGCAGCTTTGCCTGGGACTGCGACAGGATTCTTCTCCTGGCACCGGCCCAACTCCGCGCAGCCGTCGCCGCGGCCAGGCTTCTCCAGGAGCTGCCGCCGGTGGACACAGCCTTGGTGGTCCGTGGAAATGCCGGTGCTGCCCTGGACGGACCGCTCATAGCCGAGTCACTGGGACTGCCCCTTCATGGCTTGCTCCCCGAGCTCCGCGGCACCGCCGCGGCCGCTGAGCTCGGACGCCTTCTGGAATTCGGCAAGCGCAAGGCCGTGCGTCGCTTTGCGGAATCCGTACTTCAACTACTCGACGACGGCGCAGTATGAGTGCCCCTGGGTTTCCAAACGGCGAGCGCCGTCGCAACACGCGTCTCCTCGACGCCGCACTCCTTGAAAGCGTCCGGGAAACCGTCATGGCCGACGCCGGTCCAGTGACTCCGTCACGCGTGGCAGCGGCCGTCCATGCCACGGGCAGGCTACTCGGGACCGCGGGGGCGCTCGCCGCCGTCGAATCCATCAGCGCCGAACTGAGCGGACTTGGACCTCTCCAACAGCTCGCCCGCGATGCCTCAGTGACGGACATCTTCGTGAATGGCCCGGACTCGGTGTGGTTCGACCGCGGCAAGGGGCTGGAGCGGGCGCAGGTGCACTTCGACGGCGAACCTCAAATCCGTGCCTTGGCCTCCCGGCTCGTGGCGGCCGGTGGACGCCGTTTGGACGACAGCTCGCCGTGCGTCGATGTCCGCCTGGACGGCGGATACCGGGTGCACGCAGTGTTGCCTCCGATTTCCACTGCCGGAACTTTGTTGTCCGTTCGGATTCGGCGCGAGGAGGTTTTCTCGATCGACGAGTTGCGTGCGGGAGGCATGTTCGGGGCACCGGTCCAGCAGGTGCTGCAGGCAATGGTTGATCGCAGGCTGAGCTTCCTGATCAGTGGTGCCACCGGTTCCGGAAAGACCACATTGCTGTCCACGATGCTCGGCTTGAGCAGCCCACATGATCGGCTCGTCCTGATTGAGGACGCCTCGGAGCTGAACCCGGTGCACCCGCACGTGGTTTCCCTTGAGTCCAGGCACGGGAACCTTGAAGGCGGTGGCGCTCTCGATCTTGGCGAACTCGTTCGGCAAGCACTGCGGATGCGGCCGGACCGGTTGATCGTGGGTGAGTGCCGGGGCGCAGAAGTCCGTGAGCTGTTGACGGCACTCAATACCGGCCACACGGGTGGCGGTGGCACAATCCACGCGAACACCGCCTCCGCGGTCCCGGCCAGGCTGGTGGCGTTGGGTGCGCTCGCAGGCTTGAGCCGGGAAGCCGTTCAACTGCAGCTTTCAACGGCATTGGACGCAGTGGTCCACGTCGAGCGGACACCGGCCGGCAGAAGAGTTTCCTGCATTGGATTGTTGGCGGTGGGCGCGTCCGCCCCATCGATCGTGCCTGCCGTGGAAATGCGGGCGGGTGTTGCTGTCCCTGGTCCCGCTTGGGGGACCTCGCAGATCGCCTTGAACTGGACCCTGGGCTCCTGCCCGGCTCGCAACGACCGATCTCGCGCCCGGATCACCTTGGAGCTGTCGCGTGAGCGGATTCCTCATTCTCGTCCTGGCGGCCGCTGCATGGGTTTTCTTCCAACCGTCCCGGCGACTTGGCAAACGGGTAGTGCGTGCCCTGCCTCGTGCTCCCGTGCATGGGGCTGGCGCTGGCGCTGGGCTGGGGCTGTGGCAGGGCCGGGCCGGGCAGGCGCTGGGGCGCGCGTGCCGGTGCGGCGCTCCCGCGCGGACGCATTGCCGCTCACGATACTCGTACAGCAGTTGGCCGCCCTCCTCCGGGGCGGCCGTTCGACGTCGCGCCTCTGGGAGGAACTCTGGATTGTGCATGGACCCAGGGATCACCGCATTCGTTCGGTCGACTCGGAGGACCGCAAAGTGCGAGCCAGGGCCCTGGCATTACCCAAGGTGTCGGATGGGTCTCTTCAGGTTCTCGCAGCGGCGCGGGCGGCATCGATGAACGGGGCCTCGGTCGCCGAAGCCATCAGATCGTCGGCAACGAAGAATCTTAGGGGCGGGAATCCCGTGGAACATCGAATCTGGGGAGAACTTGCCGCCTGCCTGGACGTCGCGGAGGCGACTGGTTGTCCATTAGCCGACGTGCTGACCAGATTCGCCGCCCAGCTTGAGGCCGAGGACGACGCCGGCGATGCCCGGCAGACTGCCTTGGCCGGCCCGAAAGCCACTGTGCGCCTTCTGACATGGCTGCCGGTGTTCGGCTTGGGGCTGGGCATGATGCTTGGGGTGGATCCGTTAGGGGTCCTGTTGGCCAACGGCTTGGGATTGGCGGCGCTCGCGGCCGGGGGTGTCCTGACTGTCACCGGCAGAATCTGGTCATCCCGGTTGGTGCACGTCGCGGCGGGCGTTGACTGATGGGCTCGGCATTCGCAGCCATCGCAGTGTCCCTCGTGCTGGTCTTTGCGGCAATTCTCGGGCTGGCCTATCAAGGACGAACCCGGCGGCGCTCAATCCTCCGGACACTTCGCGGCCCACTCGGAAGCAACGGCCCGATGAACAACACCAGCCGGGGCGAGGCGGCGGGCACTCTCCGGAATCCCGATGGGCAGGGAGGCTTGCGCAATGTGCCCATGATCCTTGAGTTGGTGGCCGCCATGCTCGACTCCGGGGCGGGCCTCGGACGGTCCCTTGAGTTGATCGCCGGATGCGCGTCCCCGCAGCTTAGCCGCTCCCTGAAGACGGTGGTTGCTGCCCTCGATATCGGAACGGACTGGGAGACGGCATGGCGGAGTGCGGGCCAGCAGTGCGCTGAAGCGCGCAAGCTCAAGGATGCGCTCGCCTTCGCCGCCCTGACCGGCGCACCATCCTCGGCGATCCTCTATGCCCAGGCAGCTCGACTGCGGCGTGAAAAGTTCAGGGTGGCGGAAAAGCGCGCTGCCGCGCTCGGAGTGAAACTCGTGATTCCGCTGGGTCTGTGTTCGTTGCCTGCCTTCATCTGTCTTGGTGTGGTCCCGGTGCTGTTGGCCATGCTTCCGCCCAGGGGATAGCTGGCGGCGGCCCGCCCGGGGGATTGCTGGCGGCCCCGCCAGGGGCGGCGCCGAGTCCCTCGCAAGCCAGTTTCCCTCCACAGGAACGTTCAGAAGCGAGTTTTCCACTTAGGAGATTTGGGGCCTTTCGAAGCCCACATGCCAACGGAAGAGTCGAAGTAGAGCCGGCGGCCAAGCCGGCCCGCAGAAAGGAACCGAAATGAACGCAACCGTCGATACCGCCCAGGCGCCGCAGGACGTCCATGCCCCCGGCTGCCCTGGCACTCGCCCAGGCATCTCCTCCTCGGCCGGAGGCCGAGGTCCTCGAATTGTTCCCGGGCGCACAGGGAAGCAGGCCCGTTCGGCTGCCGACCCACCCGCATTCCACCGCCGAAGCAGGCCGTGCGCGGCCGAGCGACGGTTCTGCCGTTCCGAAACGGTCGAAGGTGCGGCTCATGGGATCCGAGCTTGGGATGGCGACGGCCGAATATGCCATCGCAACCCTTGCCGCCGTGGGCTTCGCCGGACTCTTGGTGGTCATCCTTCGCAGCGAGGAAGTACGTGGCTTCCTCCTCAACCTCATTCGTAGCGCGCTCTCCTTGCCATGACACCGCGGTGGGGTTCAAAGCGCCGTGCCGGGAATTCGATCCGTCAGTTGGCATTGGTTTGGGGCTCGCCGTAAAGCTAGCCCGGGCGGCTGGCGTTGTGCGGCAGCGGACTCCTTCGATCAGACGGCCTCCTTCGACGGAGAAGCTAGATGGCACGCGCAAGCACCGTAGGCGAGATGCTTTCCTTGCGAGGGCCGTGGCGCCGTCACCGCTGAATTCGCCGTGGCACTACCCTCTGTCCTGCTTCTTTTGGGCCTGCTTCTCGCGGGATCGGCCGCGGGGATTACACAGCTTCGCTTGGAAGAGGCGGCCAGGGCAGGTGCCAGGGCCCTCGCCCGGGGAGACGGCCATTCAACCGTCGACGGAATCGTCCGGATGCTGGCAGGCGATGCTGCCTCGGCTGTCGTTGCCGAAGACGGCGAATGGATCAAGGTCACAGTCTCCGCCCGGGTCGTCGGCCCGTTGGGCTCCCTTATCCCGTGGAGGCTTTCGGCGACGGCATCGGCGAGGGGAGAGGCCCCGCAGTCGTCGGCGGCCACCGTTCCGTTCCTCGCTGCCCGGGACGGGGTTGTGGATTTCAGGGGTGCTGTGGCGATGGCAGGGCTCCAAACCGCTGTGGAAGAGGTCGCGGCGTGAGGGCAGGTAGCGCCCGCGCCGGCGAAGGGGCTCCGGTTGCTGAAAACGGTTCTGGAACCATCCGCGCCAGCGGTGACGCTCGGGTTGCTGAAAACGGTTCTGGAACCATCCGCGCCGGCGATAGTTGCGGCGAGACTGCGCGCGGCGTGAGGGCAGGTAGCGCCCGCGTCGGCGACGGGGTTCGGGTTGCTGAAAACGGTTCTGGAACCATCCTGGCTGTTGCTCTGGGCCTCGTTGTCATGGCCTGCTTGGCGGCGGCGCTGACCCTGGCCCAAGCCATGGCGATGGCCCACCGCGCAGCGTCTGCCGCCGATCTCGCGGCGCTCGCAGGAGCCGACGCGGCCCGCGGCCTGACAACCGGAGATCCTTGTTTGCTCGCCAGCGAAACGGCCGCGCAGCATGGAGCTTCGTTGACGGCGTGCACGGTGGGCGTAGGCGGGATCGTGGAAGTCCGCACTGAGCTGGACCGCGGCGCAGTCTTCGGGACCGCGACCGGCAGAGCCCGGGCCGGTCCGCCGCCCTAGAACCGCCGCCCTAGAACCGCCGCCCTAAATCGTGCGCCTAGGACGCGTCGCGCAGCAGCACGTCTATCAGGGTGACCGCTGCGTCCTTGTCCAGCGGATTGTTCTTGTTGCCGCATTTGGGGGACTGGACGCAGGAAGGGCAGCCGGTGTCACACTCGCAGGCTTTGATGGCGTCCCTTGTGGCGGTCAACCACACTTTGGCTTTTTCGAAGCCGCGCTCGGCAAATCCGGCACCGCCTGGATGGCCGTCGTACACAAAGATCGTGGGAACTCCGGTGTCGGCGTGGAGCGCTGTTGAGACTCCACCAATATCCCAACGATCACTTGAAGCGACCAGCGGCAGAAGCCCGATGGCGGCATGCTCGGCGGCGTGAAGGGCACCCGGGAACTGGGCCTCGACAAGGCCTGCGCTAGTCAGCGAACGGTTGTGGACCACAAACCATACCGCCTTGGTGAAAAGATCCCTGGCCCCGAGTTCCAGCGGTTCTTCCCCAAAACCTCGTTGGAAATCAGTGCCTTACGTTGGAAGGAGACTACCTGTGTTGTTACTTTCACTTCGCCGAAGTGAACCGCGATATCCCCCCATTCCATGGTCCGGAGAGTCTGCAGCACCTCGATCTGCGTCACGTCCCGTGCCGTCGTGTAGTAGTCCGGGTTGGTTCGACGAACCACCACGCAATGGTCCTCTTCGTTCAGTTCCTCGACCAAGTAACTGTCGCCTTGGTGCACATAGATCGCACCCGTATGCGCCTGGTAGTGCGTCTGTGGCGAGTCCATGGTGCCTAACAGGGAGCCAGTCTCGGAGTCCACGATGCTTACGGGGCCGCCGCCATCTGCGCGGAGGTTTACCATGGCCGCGGCGCTCTCGGGATGGGTCCAGAACCAGCCCGCGGCCCGTTTCCGCAGGTACCCCTGTTGCACCAACTGATTCAGCAGGGATTCGGACGTCGGCCCGAACAGCTCAAGTTCAGCCACACCGATCGGGAGCTCGGCCGCTGCCGCGCACAGATGGGGCCGAGCACGTAGGGGTTTCCGGGATCGAAGACGGTGGCCTCGACCGACACGTCAAAGATCGCCTCCGGATGGTTGACGAGGTATGTGTCCAAAGGATCGTCGCTGGCCACGAACGCGGCAATAGCGTTTTGGCCTGCCCGGCCGGCCCGTCCGATCTGTTGGAACAGGGAAGCCCTCGTCCCGGGCCAGCCGGCTACCAGCACGGCGTCCAGCCCGGAAATGTCGATACCCAATTCCAATGCCGACGTGCTGGACACCCCAAGCAGCTCACCGGAACGCAAAGCCCTTTCCAAAGCCCGTCTCTCCTCGGGGAGATAGCCGGAACGGTACGCAGCAACCCGCTGGGGCAGGCTGGGATCCACTTCGTCGAGGAGGCGCTTGGTGATAGACGAAATTGTTTCCGCGCCGCGCCTGGACTTGATGAAGGCGATGGTCCGCACACGGGAGGACACGAGGTTGGCCAGCAGGTCCGCGGTCTCGGCGACGGCGGTCCTGCGGGATTTTGCCCCGTTTTCGCCCTTCAGCTCGGTCAGGGCAGGTTCCCAGAATGCCACCGTCGTGGAGCCATGAGGTGAACAGTCCTCGGAAATTTCGCGGACGGGGGTGCCGATGAGCCGGGCGAAGGATGTGCCCGGGTCCGACGCAGTCGCCGACGCCGCAATGAACACCGGTTCAGGAAAGGAGGTGCCGGCACCGTAGTAGGCACAGATTCGCCGGAGCCTCCGCATGAGGTTGGCGACGTGGGACCCGAACACCCCGCGGTAGCTATGGGCCTCGTCCACGATGACGTACCGGAGCCTGCGGAAGAAGCGGGCCCACCACGTGTGGTTGGGCAGGATCCCGAAGTGCAACATGTCGGGGTTTGCGAGGATGAAGTTGGCATGATCACGGATCCAGCGGCGCTGGGACTGCTCGGTGTCGCCGTCGTACGTTTCCGCCCGGACCGTGGGGAGCTTGAGCGCGCGGATCGCTGCCAACTGGTCGGCTGCAAGTGCCTTGGTGGGGGAGAGATACAGGGTGACGGCACCGTCGTCGTGGATCTTGCCCGGTTCGGACAGCACCCGCAGTTCTGAACGATGGATGGCGTCGAGGGCCGGCAGTTGGTAGGCGAGCGACTTTCCGGAGGCGGTCCCGGTGGCAATGACGACGTTTTGGCCGGAGTGGGCGAGCTCGGCTGCTTCGATCTGATGCCGGTACGGTTCGTGGATGCCCAAAGCCCCGTAAGCGGCAACCACATCGGGATGGGCCCAGCCCGGCCACGCCTCGTGGACCGCCTGGCGAGCTGGAATAGTGCGGACATGTCGCAACTGCTCCGGGTCCGGGCTCCTGCCCAGAAGGGAGATCATCGATTCAGTTGCGTTCACGTGAACATTCTGTCATTGCGCCGGAAACCGAACGGCGCCGAACCTCGGCTACGCCACAGACAGGTCAGTCTCGTCGACCGATTTGGTGGACATCATGAGCACCTGGCACACGTGCTTCCAGCCAAGGTGGGAGTAGAGATGCTGTCCGTCCAAGGAAGCGAGGAGCAGGCCGCTTTCAACATCGTATTGAAATGCCTGCGCGGCGAGGGCTTTCATGATGAAACTGCCCAGTCCCCGGCGCTGGTAGTTGGGCTCGGTGACGATTTTGTCGAACACCGCTGTCTGCTTGACTACGTATACCTGTCCGCTGGCCGCCACCTCTTCGCCGGCATGGACCACGGCGTAGTGGACGCCCTTGCTTTCGGAAGTGGTGAGCTTGAGGTCGTCATCCGAGAGCCACGGATCCTCGGCATCTTGCGTCCCCATGTCCACGATCATCATGGTCTGGGAATCGGAGGTGACGTTCAATCCGTTCTCGCGAGCCAATTGGGTGTAGCGTCCTGCGTCGTTCGTGAGGATCGTCAAAATGCGAGTGTCCGCCTGGGCGGTCTTGGCGGCCAGTTCGGCGAACTCGTCATCCGAGGGGTCGTAGGCAAAGTATTCCCAGTCGCCGGTTTTGTCTGCACGCAGGGCTGCCGGGAACCGGCCTTCCTTTCGCGTTTCGTAACTCCGGGACCCGGCCCAGCCAGCCACCCAGACGTCGAGCAGCTCAGCGATGTCTTCAACCAAGGCTTCGTGACTCATGTAGAGAGACTATGCCAGCGGTCTGGGAATCAACAGGGGCCGTCAGTAACAGCTCCATTAACACTTAGAGTGACCGAACGGCGGCCCGACTCATGGGTTTGGGCCAGCAAGTACCCTTAAATACGTGGCTTTGAACAGAATTGTGCTCTTCTATGGCTTTACTCCGATCGCTGACCCGGACGCCGTGCGGCTCTGGCAGCGCGCCCTGTGCGAGAAGCTCGGCCTGACCGGGCGGATCCTTATTTCGCGGGACGGCATCAACGCCACAGTTGGTGGGGAACTGAACAACGTCAAGCAGTACGTGAAGACCACCAAGGAATACAAGGGCTTCCACGATATCGACTTCAAATGGTCCGAAGGCGGCGCCGACGACTTTCCGAGGCTCAGCGTCAAGGTTCGCGATGAGATCGTGTCCTTCGGCGCCCCCGGTGAACTGAAGGTGGACGAGAACGGCGTCGTCGGCGGTGGCACCCACCTTCAGCCCGAAGAGCTCCACGCACTGCTGGAGGAAAAGAAGGCTTCAGGGCAGGACGTGAAGTTCTTCGATGGACGGAACGCCTTCGAAGCCCAGATCGGCAAATTCAAGGACGCGATCGTTCCCGACGTCGCCACCACACACGACTTCATCAAGGAACTCGACTCGGGAAAATACGACGACCTCAAGGACCAGCCCGTAGTCACCTACTGCACAGGCGGAATCCGGTGCGAAGTCCTTTCCAGCCTGATGGTGAACCGCGGCTTCAAGGAGGTTTACCAACTCGACGGCGGGATTGTCCGCTACGGCGAGACCTACAAGGACCAGGGCCTGTGGGAAGGTTCCTTGTACGTTTTCGACAAGCGCATGCACATGGAATTCAGTGAGGATGCCAAGACCATTGGCCAATGCGTCCGCTGCCAGGCGCCCACCAACAAGTTTGAAAACTGCTCCAATTTGAGCTGCCGCAACCTCACGCTGTATTGCGCCGAATGTGCCTCGAGCCCGGAAACGCTGCGTTGCCCGGAAGGCTGCGCGGCCTAGCCCCGGTCATCAGATCCGGCTCACCCGGTACGCGAAGTTTGCCTGCGCATTTGCGGTGATCGTGATGCCCAGGACGGCGTCTGTCTCCAGTTGCACGACCTTGACCCTCGTGGTGCCACAGCGCAGCATTACCTCGATGAGGACTTCGCTCCCGTTCCGCACAGTGAATTCGGTGCTGCGGGTACCTCGGCACGCCAGAGTCACTGCATACGTTCCCCCAGGAAGCTGGGTGGTCTCTTCGTCGCGGGACTCTCCAGCGGACAGCAGGTCGAAGCTGCTGTAAAAGGACAGCCCGTTCACGTCTGGAAGCACGTCTTGCGCCCAAGCCTTCAGCGCATCGCCCGTGACGGTCTGTCCAAGGGCCGGGTCGCGGGTCAACACCGGATCCGTGATCACCGCGGACGGCGGACTGCTCGCCGCGGCACGGCCGTCCTCGTAGGTGTATTCGCACGAGGCCAAAGTGCCGCACGCGAGCACACCACAAAGCACGACGGCGGGAATCGCCGGCGGCGTCGTCGCAACCTTCAGGGCGCGTGCCACCCCATAGTCCGACTCTACGCCCGGCCGCAGCCGGGAACGAAGCGGCAGTTACGAAGCCGGTACCAGTTGGTATGCGTAGATCACGGGTGCATCGACGCTGCTTGCGCTGATGCTCAGTGGGCCGGCTGAGGGAATCTTGATGCGGGACGTTTCGCGGCTGCCATTGCACGCAGCCCCGGCCTCGGTGATCTGCGTGCCACCCGAGGAAACGTCGAAGAATGCCTTGCCGCCGCCGTCGCAGGCCACAGTCAGGGTGTAGCTTCCGGCAGCGACATTTGCGAAGTTCTTGACCAAGGGGTCACGGTTCGGGATTTTTCCTGAGTCCTCCAGGACCACCCCGGCCGCCGACGGCATGGTGGTCGCCTTCCACGCGGGGATGTCGGCGTTGGAGACAGATCCCCCGGAGGAGCACGCCGTCATCGCCAGGGTGGCAGCGCCAACGAGCAAAAGAGCAGCGCGACGCCAAGTGGAGGGGTGAAATGCCATGATTCAACGCTACCTGCTCGAATGCCTCCCCGCCGACGCAGGCGATCACGCGGCCGCCCACCCACCAGCCCGAATAGACTTGCACAGTGACTGATCCCGCAATGCCCGCCATCTTTGGGACCGCCCCGAAAACCACCACCCTCGACGCTCCCCGCAGCGACCTTCCCGAGCTGCTCACGGCGCTCGCCGACGACCTGCGGAACGTTGGCTACACCGTGGACGGAGTGGCAGGACTTCTTGGGGAGTCCGCCCACGCGGCCCTCGCCCGGGATCAGCTCATCCCTGCACTCATCGCCACCGAACCGGCCGACTCCGCCGGAGACCCGGCGACGGACGGTGCGAAGGCCGCGCTCGCCGTCGTCGTGCGCTTGTGGCTTCTCGCTGTCCCGCAAACCGAAGACGACGTCGACGCCGCCCTGCCGCGCATCCGCACCTCGGGCCTGGTGGAGCTTGGCTTGGTAGAGAAGAACGACGGCGGTGCTGTCGCGGCGAAGGTGGATTTGCGGCCGTACGGCTGGGAATGCGACTCCGGAGCAGACAACAGCGGGAGCGGCGGCGCCGAACTGTGGGTTTCCAGCGATCTCGCCGCCCACCAGCAGCCGGGCGTGCTCCGGCATGACCATGTGCTGGGCATCGGGCAGGCATCCACCACCCTTGTCCAGACCACGATCCGGCGGCACTCGAAACGCGCCCTTGACCTCGGGACGGGCTGTGGAATCCAGACTTTCCACCTCCTGCACCACAGCGAGCATGTCACCGCCACCGACATCTCCGAACGGGCCCTCGCGTTCACCCGCTTCAACCTGATGCTCAATGCCGAGGCCCTCCACCTGGACCCGGCCGATCTCGAGTCCCGGGTGAGCCTGCGGCTGGGCTCGCTCCTGGAACCGGTCGCGGGTGAGACTTTCGATTTGGTGGTGTCCAATCCGCCTTTCGTCATTACCCCGCGCAGTGCTGGCGAGCATTCTTCGGATCAATTCACCTACCGCGACGGCGGCCTGCCCGGCGACGACATCGTGGCCAACCTCGTCCGAACCTTGCCCGACGTCCTGGCGCCCGGCGGCACGGCGCAGATGCTCGGCAACTGGGAAATCCCTGCAGGCAGCCGCTGGAGCGAACGGCCCGCGTCGTGGCTGGCAGGGTCCGGCACGGAGGCATGGTTCATCCAACGGGAACAGGTGAGTCCGGAGCTGTACGCGGAGACCTGGTTGCAGGACGCCTCCGAGGGCCGCGACCGTAAGCTCTACCGTGACGCCTACGCCGCCTACCTGCAGGATTTCGCGTCCCGCAACGTGGACGCCATTGGCTTCGGAATGATCTGGCTGCGGCGGCCCGAAAGCCCGCGTCCGGGAGATGCGCCCGCCCGCTTCGAGGAAATCACGTACCCCATCGAGCAACCGATCGGCCCGCACCTCGCCGCCGCCGTCGAACGCGCCGATTGGCTCGATGCCACGAACTCTCAGAGGCCCACTTGGTGGTGGCCGAGGACGTGACCGAGGAACGCCACCAGCGGCCCGGCGCCGAACACCCCGGCGTCATCTTGCTGCGCCAGGGCGCGGGACTGCGCCGGACGAACCTGTTGAGCACCGAGCTGGCCGGTTTCGTGTCGGCATGTGACGGCGAGCTGTCCGTGCGCCAGCTCGTCGGCGCCTTGGCCGCCCTCCTGGGTGGAGACGACGACTTCGACGACGACGCTTTCCGCGCAGGTCTGCTCTCCGACGTCGGTAACCTGGTCCGCGACGGCTTCCTGCTTCCCACGGCATAGGACAATTGCGGCGCCCCGGCGGATAAACTGTTCCGGTGAATGAAGACAATGGGGTATCCACCGGGCTGGCATCCCCGAAGCGCCGGAAACGGCCCGAGAAGACGGTGGAGATCACCGACCCCAAAGCGATCCGTGCCCTTGCGCATGCCGCCCGGCTTGAGGTCATCTCGGAACTGTATTCCACGCAACTGAGCCGCACGGCCACAGAGCTCGCCGCGCAGACCGGGCTCACGCCGAGCGCCATGAGCTACCACCTGCGGGCCCTCCAGAAATGGGGGATCGTTACTGCCGCGGACAACGAGGGCGATGCACGCGAACGCCGTTGGAAGGCCGCGGGTTCGGACTTCACCATCAAATCCGGCGGCAACGCTCCGAGCCCGGAGATCGCCGTCGTCGAACTCGAACTGGACGCTTTCCGGCGTCGGGCCACTGCCTTCACCCGGGCCCGTGGTGAGCGGCGCCAGCGGGGCGAGGCCGCGAACGAGGCAGCCGCCATGGTGTTGTCCAGCGATCTGCTGTACCTGACTCCGGATCAGCGGACGGATCTCAAGGCCAAATTCCAGGAACTCATCAGGTCATATGAGCTCGAGGATCCCACGCGGATTCCCGAAGGAGCGGTGCGAATCGCTACGATGTGGTCGATGATTCCGGACGACCGGACGCCGGCTTCAAGCTAACCCAGAACACTGTTCCTCCACAGCACTTGTGCACATGGAAACGCACGATTCTGCAAAATATGGTGAACTAGGCCAATATGGGCACGAGCCCAAGCAATTCATTTTTCTGTAGGAGAACCGTGCCCAGCAAGGCAAAAACCGGCAAGAAACTCGTGATCGTGGAGTCTCCGGCCAAGAGCAAGACCATCGCCAAGTACCTGGGCGAGGGCTTCATTGTCGAGGCCTCGATCGGCCACATCCGCGACCTCCCGCAGCCCTCGGACCTCCCTGCAGAACTGAAGAAGACCTCGGTTGGCAAGTTCGCCGTCGACATCGAGAACGACTTCAAACCGTATTACGTGGTGTCTCCGGACAAGAAGAAAAAGGTCGCCGAGCTCAAGGCCCAGCTGAAAGACGCTGACGCGCTCTATCTCGCAACCGATGGGGACCGCGAGGGCGAGGCCATCGCGTGGCACCTCCTGGAGGTCCTGAAACCCAAGGTTCCCGTCTACCGCATGACCTTCGGTGAAATCACCAAGGAAGCCATCCACCGCGCCATGGACAACCTGCGCGACGTTGACAGCGCCCTCGTGGACGCCCAGGAAACGCGCCGCATCCTGGACCGCCTGTACGGTTACGAAATCTCCCCGGTGCTGTGGCGCAAGGTTGCCCGCGGCCTGTCCGCCGGCCGTGTGCAGTCGGTCGTGACCCGCATGGTGGTGGACCGCGAACGCGAACGCATGGCATTCAAATCCGCATCGTACTGGGACCTGACCGGCCAGTTCGGTACCGGCTCCGCGACATTCAAGGCAAAGCTCGCTGCCGTCGACGGCGCGAAGGTAGCCAGCGGCCGCGACTTCAACGACGACGGCGTCCTCACCTCCGCGAACGCGGTGCACCTCAACGACGAACTCGCGACGTCGTTGGCCGCCGGACTCGAGAACGCGGACTTCCGCGTCCGTTCCGTCGACACCAAGCCGTACACCCGCCGTCCCGCGGCGCCGTTCACGACGTCGACCCTTCAACAGGAAGCCGGCCGCAAGCTGCGCTTCACCTCCAAGAGCACCATGCAGATCGCCCAGCGCCTGTATGAAAACGGCTACATCACTTATATGCGTACCGACTCGTCCGCCTTGAGCGACGAAGCCCTCACGGCGGCACGCCGCCAGGCCGCCGAGTTGTACGGTCCCGAGTACGTGCCGCAGTCTCCCCGGGTCTACGCCAACAAGGCTGCGAACGCGCAGGAAGCCCACGAAGCCATCCGCCCCGCGGGTGACTCTTTCCGCACCCCGGCCCAGGTTGCAAACCACCTGACTGGCGATGCTTTCCGGCTCTACGAACTCATCTGGAAGCGCACCATCGCCTCCCAGATGGGCGACGCCAAGGGCTCTACCGCCACCATCCGCCTCGGCGCAGTGGCTACCGATGGGCGCGACGCCGAATTCTCGGCCTCCGGCACGGTCATCACCTTCCCCGGCTTCCTCGCAGCCTATGAAGAAGGCAAGGACGAGAGCCGCGGCGACGACGACTCCGACGAAGCCCGGCGCCTTCCCAACGTGGCCAAGGACGATTCCCTCACGGCTTCGGACATCATTGCTATTGGCCACGAGACCTCGCCACCGCCGCGGTACACGGAAGCATCCCTGACGGCGGAGCTGGAAAAGCGCGGCATCGGCCGCCCGTCCACCTATGCGTCCACGATCTCCACCATCCAGGACCGCGGCTACGTCCGGAAGCAGGGGTCTGCGCTGGTTCCCAGCTGGATCGCCTTCTCCGTGATCCGCCTGCTGGAGCAGCACTTCACCGACTACGTGGACTACGAATTCACGGCAGACATGGAAGGCGACCTGGACAAGATCGCCAACGGCCAGGCTGTAGGGGCCGCTTGGCTCAAGCACTTCTACTATGGTGAAGACGCCGATCCCGGCCTGCTGAGCATCGTCAACAACCTTGGTGAAATCGATGCACGCGAGATCAACTCGGTGCCGATTGCCGAGGGCATCACGCTGCGCGTCGGGAAGTTCGGCCCGTACTTGGAAAGTTCGATCCCCACCGTCGACCCCAAGACCGGCGAAGTCGTGGAGTCGGCGCGTGCCAACGTCCCCGAGGACCTCGCTCCGGACGAGCTCACTGCGGCCAAGGCCGTGGAGCTCATGGAAACGGCTGCCCCGAGGAACGCGTCCTGGGCGCGGACCCGCACACCGGACACACCGTGGTTGCCAAGAACGGCCGATACGGCGCCTACGTCACTGAGATCATCCCGGAGATGACCGAGGAGCAACTGGCAAACCAGCCCGTGGAGTACTACAAGAACGGCAAACCCAAGCCGCCGAAGAAGCCCGTCAAGGCAAAGCCGCGCACGGGTTCGCTCTTCAAGTCGATGTCCGTTGATTCGGTCACGCTCGACGAAGCCATTCAGCTCATGAGCCTGCCCCGCGTGCTCGGCGCGGACGCCGAAGGCAACCCCATCACGGTGCAGAACGGCCGTTTCGGGCCCTACCTGAAGAAGGGCACGGACTCGCGGTCCATCGGATCCGAGGAAGAGATCTTCACCATCACCCTGGAACAGGCGCTGGAGATCTACTCCCAGCCGAAGCAGCGGGGCGCGCGTGCCGCCGTACCGCCCCTGGCTGAGTTCGGTCCGGACCCTGTCTCGGAGAAGAACATCGTGGTGAAGGAAGGCCGTTTTGGCCCATACATCACCGACGGCGTCACGAACATCACCGTTCCGCGGGCCACGTCCTTGGAGGAGCTGACCCGGGAGCAGGCCATCGAACTGCTCGCCGAGAAGCGCGCCAAAGGCCCGGTCAAGCGGACCACTACGGCCCGCAAGGCGCCTGCGAAGAAGGCTGCGGCAAAGAAGTAGCTCGCGCCGAGATCGTGGGTGTGGCCGGGGCTGCGTTCTGGAACGCAGCCCCCGGCCCACACCCACGTATTGGGTTTCCTGGGTTTCCACATAGCTTGATTGGCCGCTTCCGGGCTCTCCGCCGCTCACCGAAACTGGTGCAGTGAACAGTTACGGAAACATCGACTCCGTTGTCCCGGTGGACCCGCTCGCGGAAGTTTGGGATTACTTGGAACCGGCGAAATCCCCGGCACTGTCCGCACCACGGGGCCCTCAAGCCGCCGCAGTTCCAGCGCTCACGAGCATTGGCGCGCCTCCGCTTCCGGATGGGAACATGTGGCGGACAGAGGAGTTGCTGTCCCAAGGACTGAGCAAGCGACGTATGAACGAACACCTCCGATACGGCTCACTGGTAAGGGTCCGCACGGGAGTCATGGTCCGTGGCACGTTCTGGCGTGGGCTTTCGGACGATGACCGGGAGCGCGCCCGGTTGGCGGCGTATTGCCATAGGACCCTCCGCGTCACGGCGGATGGGCTTACGTTCAGCCACACCTCCGCCGCCCGTCTGCACCGTTTGTATTTGTGGAGGGCTGATCAATTGATCCACGTCATCATTCCGTACCACGCAGCGAGCGGATCCCATGCGGCCGACGTCAGGGCTCATTCAGGCCTCCTCCTGCCTGGGCAACGGATCGAGATTGATGGACTTCCAGTGACAGCACTCGACCGCACCGTTCTGGACTGCGCACAGATACTGAACTATCGGCAGGGCCTGATTCTCTTGGACCACGGCTTGAGGCTCGGATGCAACCGTGAGTGGCTCGAGTCAGCGTGTGCCGGTCTAGTCGGTGCCCGGGGAGTCACGGCGTTCCGAAAAGCCTTGGCCTTCGCGAACCCATTGTCCGAATCCCCGGGCGAGACATTGACGCGGGACGCTATCGCGAAGCTCGGATTCCCGGATCCCGTGCTCCAGCTGCGGGTCCAAACACCCCGTGGCGCCTACCGGTTCGACTTCGCGTGGCCGCACCTTCGAGCCGCGCTCGAGTTCGACGGCAAGGCAAAGTACTTCGACTACAAGCCAACTGCGGAAGTGATCTTCGAAGAGCGGCAAAGGGAGAAGCTGCTGGCCGAGCAGGGCTGGCGAATCCTGCGTATTGATTGGAAAGGTCTCTTCGACGAACACGGCCTGAAAGTGCGCCTGCTCAGGCTTCTTCGGGGGTGAGATCGTGGGTTCGGCCGAGGACTACGTTCCGGAACACAGCCCCCGGCCCCCACCCACGATCTCGGCGCCGAGCCGCCGGGAATTGCTTCCGGCGGGGGAACCGTGATCGAGTGGAACCATGACAGATCAGCCTGCAGCCCGGATTCCCTGCCCTTGAACGACCTTGAGTCCAAGCTCGCAAAGGCCGGGCAACCCGACGCGAACCCGGTGGACGTCATCCTGTCCTTCCTGAACAACGAGGTCTACATCCTGAGCACCGACTCCCTGGATAAGCCTGACGCCGCCGTGGAGCCTCTTGTCCTCGCCAACTCCGAGGGTCAGCCTGTCCTCGCCGTGTTCAGCCACCCGAGCCGGGTGGAATCGCACTTCCTCGAAGCCGCGCCCAACGTCCTGGGCACCCACGGTTCAGCGATTCTGGACAGCATCGGCGACGAGCTGGGCTTGGTGATCAACCCCGGCAGCGAGCACGGCTTCGAGATGGGCCCCGAAGGCATTGCGAACGTCCGCCGCGACTTTACCCGCGCGGACGAAGCCGAAGAAGCCCACGAAGCCACCGCCCCGGCCGCAGATGTGGACGCGGAATCACGCACCGGCGGACCCCAGGATTAATTGACTAACCGCCGGCACGAATCGGCAGTCGTAGTTGCTTCACACGCTTCGAATCGGGGAATAATGGCAGAATGCGTCTTGGCGTCCTAGACATCGGTTCCAACACCGTCCATTTGCTTTTGGTGGACGCGCATCCGGGCGCACGCCCGGTCGCGTTTGCCTCCCACAAGCGACCGCTTTCGCTGGTTCAGTTCCTGGACGCCGACGGTAACATCAACGACGCCGGACAACACGAGCTCATCGAATTCGTCCTCGAAGCGTGGGAGTTCGCAGCCCGCCACAAGGCCGAGGATCTCCTGGCATTTTGTACCTCGGCCATCCGCGAAGCCACCAACGGCGTCGAGGTCCTTGCCCGGGTGAAGCACGAGACCACTGTGACCCTGCAGGAACTGACAGGCAGCGAAGAAGCGTCCATGACGTTCTTCGCGGTCCGACGCTGGTACGGCTGGGGCGCCGGTCCGATCCTGGACCTGGACATTGGCGGCGGCTCTTTCGAAATGGCGTTTGGCCAGGACGAATTGCCCGAGCTCGCGGTGTCCGTACCGCTGGGCGCCAGCCGTTTGACGAGGGACTGGCTCCACAATGACCCGCCCACGGCAAAGAGCGTCAAAGAGCTGCGCAAGTATATTCGCCACACTCTCAAGCCGGTGGTGCGCGAGTTCAAGCAATTGGGCCGGGCCAACCTGGTGGCCGGGACCTCCAAGACCTTCCGTTCGCTTGCACGCATCGCAGGCGCGGCCCCCAGCGGCGCCGGTCCGTACGTCAAGCGGGAACTCCACGCCACGGACTTGGGCCTCTGGGCCCAGCGGATCTCGGCGATGACCGTCGAGGACCGGCTCTACCTCCCGGGCGTCTCGGATGCACGGGCGGCGCAGATCCTTGCGGGGGCGCTCGTCGCTGAGGCCGCATTGGAAATGTTCGAGTTTCCCAGCATGGAGATCTGCCCTTGGGCCTTGCGCGAGGGATTGATCCTGCGCCGGCTCGACCAGCTGATCTTCGATGGCCCGCTGGCCCCGGCTCCGCATGTCGGGCTCGGAGGTGCGGTACCGGTACCACGCCTGGGCGCCAACACCGGAACGGCCGCGCCAGCGGCAGTATCCATACCAATCCCCATCGCCGGGAGGCAGGCCAACTAACATGAGCACCGACGTCGAGCATTCCGAAGAAGACACGCCGAGGATCCCGGTGGCGCTATCCAGCGCCTCTGTCTATCCGCTCAGCGTCCATGACGCCTTTGCCGTGGCCCAGGACCTGGGGTACGACGGCGTCGAGGTGATGGTGACCAACAACGCCACCAGCCAGAACCCGGATGCACTCATCCAGCTAAGCCATCGATACGACCAGCAGATCGTCTCCATCCACGCGCCCACCTTGCTGCTGACCCAGCAGGTTTGGGGTCCGGCGTGGAACAAGATCGAGATGTCCTGCCAGATGGCGCGCGAAGTCGGCTGCAACACTGTGGTGGTCCATCCGCCGTTTCGGTGGCAGTCGAACTATGCGGAGAACTTCGCTGCCGGTGTGCGCGAGATCGCCGCGATGTACCAGGTGCACATCGCGGTAGAGAACATGTATCCGTGGCGTGTGCGCGGCCGGGAGGCGCTCGCGTACCTTCCGCACTGGGATCCGATGGGGCAGGATTACGACGACGTCACGTGGGACTTCTCGCACGCCGCCACCGCGGGTGCCAACAGCCTTGAGGCGATCCGGGCGCTCGGGAGCAAGCTGCGCCACGTCCACCTCACCGACGGTTCGGGCTCGGGCAAGGACGAGCACTTGATCCCGGGTTACGGGACCCAGCAGTGCGCCGAGGCGCTGCAGTATCTCGCATCCAACGGATTCGAAGGCACCGTGGTTGCCGAGATCTCCACGCGCAAGGCCAAAGCCGCCGGCGAACGCGAAGAGTGGCTCGCCGAGACACTGCGTTTCGCGCGCCAGCACTTGGGGGCGCCGCTCGTGGGAGCCTTCGAGATCTAGATTCCTTAAACGAGAAAGCACCGGCGGTCGATACGGGAAAATGGGGGGAAACCCGTTCGACCACCGGTGCTTGTGGCGGACATCCCCATGCCCGCCTCATCACTCGCACCCTCAATGAGGTAACTACTAAGTTACGGAGCGATATTGGGTGCAGCCTGCAATAATCTTGGGAACTAGCTGGGAATCCTCGGCGCCCCTAGACAGTGCTGCATTGGTTCTGCAGCGGAGCAGCTGAACTGGCATCATGGAGCCATGAGCAACCGAATCGCATTCCTTGGCTGTGGGTCCATGAACGAGGCCATTCTGGGGGGCCTGTTGGCTGCCGGAACGGATCCCTCGGACGTCGTCGCCACCGTACGCCGCGCAGAACGCGCCGCCGAACTGGCCGAGCGCCACCATGTCATGACCATCGCCGGGGCCGAGGAACCAGACAACAACAAGCTGGCCACGAAGGGCGCTTCGGTTGTCATCCTGGGTGTCAAGCCTGTGGGCATTGCCGATCTCGCCCGCGAAATCTCACCGTCGCTCGCCAAGAACACCATCGTGATCAGCGTTGCCGCCGCCGTGTCCATCGCCCAGCTGGAAGCAGCCCTGCCCGCGGGCCAGCCCGTCATCCGCACGATGCCCAACACGCCCGCCAAGCTCGGACGCGGGGTGATTTCAGTCTCGCCCGGGACCAACTGCACCCCCGAGCAGCTCCAGCAGGCCAAGGACATCCTCGCTGCCGCGGGCACGGTCGTGGAAATCCCCGAGGACCAGGTGGATGCCCTGTCCGCCATCAGCGGCTCGGGCCCCGCGTACGCCTTCTACCTGACTGAGGCCATGGCTGAGGCCGGCGTCGAACTTGGCCTGGATCCCGAACTCTCGCTCATGATTTCCTGCGAGACTGTGGCCGGTGCCGGTTTTATGCTCGCTGAGCCCGGAGCAGACCCCACGGCCCTGCGCATTGCCGTGACCAGCCCCAACGGCACCACCGAACGCGCCATCGCGGCCTTCAACGACGGCGGACTACCCGCGATCATCGCCGACGGAGCCCGCGCCGCAGCGGCCCGGGCCGCGGAGATCACACAGCAGCTGGCTTAGTTCCTCGCACCGCAGCTACGGCCGCGCAGCGAACCGTTCCAGCAGGTCCACGTGCCCTGACACAATCAGCATGTCGCGGCCGAGACCTTCGTGTCCGGCCGGGCGTAGGTGAAGTCTTCGCCCGGGGATTTCACGCCGACAATGGTCACGCCGTACTTGGAACGGACCTTGGACTCATCCAGCGTGAAGCCCACGGTTTCCTTGGGCGGGTACATTTTCACGATGGCGAAATCGTCGTCGAACTCGATGAAGTCCAGCATGCGCCCCGAGACCAGGTGTGCCGCGCGCACTCCGGCGTCGGCCTCGGGGTAGATGACATGGTTGGCGCCGATGCGCGTGAGGATCTTGCCGTGTGAGGCCGTGATCGCTTTCACCCAGAGGTGTTCGATGCCCAGATCCACGAGGTTCACCGTGATGAGCACCGAGGACTCGATCGAGGTTCCCACACCCACTACGGCGGAGCTGAATTCCTGCGCGCCGAGTTGGCGGAGGGCATCGATGTTGGTGGCGTCCGCCTCGACGACATGGGTCAGCACGGAAGCCCAATTCTGGACGAGCGTGCGGTCCCGCTCGATGGCCAGGACTTCGCGTCCTTGCTTGACGAGCTGCTCGGCGGTGGCTGCACCGAATCGGCCCAAGCCGATCACCAGCACGGGCGCGTTGTGCGCCGGCCGGTTGGGGGCGCCTGTTGAATTAGCCAATGATCGGCCTCTCTTCCGGATAATGGAATAGCTGCCTGCGCTGGCGGAGGGCCAGGGCGGAGGCAAGGGTTATGGTGCCGATGCGGCCAGCGAACATGAGGGCGGCGAGGACGTAGACCCCCGCCGGCGGCAGTTCCGCGCTGAGGTTCGTGCTGAGTCCCACGGTGGCAAAGGCTGAAATAGTTTCGAAGAGCACCCGGTCCAGGCTCGCTCCGCTGATGGCCAACAGCAGGAATGCGGATACGCATACCAAGGTGGCACCGGCGACGATCACCGAGATGGCTACGCGCATGGTGCCCTCGGGGATCGTGCGGCCGTAGACCTTGACGTCGTCGTCGCCCGGGCCTCAGCGACGATGGCGAGGAACATGACCGCGATGGTGGTCACCTTGATGCCGCCGGCCGTCGACGCCGAACCGCCGCCGGCGAACATGAGCGCGTCCGACAGCAGCCTCGTGGTCGAATCCATGTGCCCCTGGTCGACCAGGTTGAAGCCACCGGAGCGCGTCATGACCGAGGCGAAAATGGAATGCGTGATCTTGTCGCCGACGCTCATGTTGGCGATGGTGTTGGTGTTGTCCCACTCCATCAAGGCCCAGAGGACTGCGCCGGCAATGAGGAGGATCAAGGAAACCTGGATGGTCAGCTTGGTGTGGAGGCTCCACTTCCTCCAATTGAGGCCGTGCCGCCGGAGCACCAGCATCACCGGAAAGCCGAGGCTGCCGAGGAACACTCCAAGCATGAGCGGCACGAGAATCCACAGATCGGTCTCGTACGGCACGATTCCGTCGGAATGGGGTGTGAAACCGGCATTGTTGAAGGAAGAGATCGAGTAGAAGACTCCGTGCCAGACGGCCTGCCAGAAGTCCTCGCCGAGCGTCAGGAACCGGGGAATCATCGCGATGGCCAGGACGGCCTCGATGGTCACGGACGTCGAGATGACGATCCGCAACAATGTACCCACTTCGCCCAAGCGGCCGGCGTTGTTCATGGCCTCCTGCGCAATGAGCTTGCCCCTCACACCGAGCCGTTTGCTGACCATGAGCGCCAGGAGGGAGGCGAGTGTCAGGGTTCCCAATCCGCCGACGAAGATGCCGACGAGAATCACGAGCTGGCCGAAGAAGGTCCAGTGCGTCGCCGTCGACACAACCGTCAAACCGGTCACGCACACGCTCGAGACAGCGGTGAACAGGGCCTGGTGGATGGGAGTGACCGCACCGTCGGCCGATGCCGCCGGCAGGGAAAGCAAGCCGGTGAACAAGAGAATCGCGACAACGTAAGCGGTGAGCGCCAATCGGGCCGGTGAGGAGTTGGCGATGTTGTCGATGAAGTCGCGGATACCCGTGAAAATCCACAGGCCTCCCTGCTCCGGCTGGACGGTTTGCCAGCTGGCCGGGTCTAGGGACCTCGACTGGCTTTGAGTCATGGCAGTGCTGTTCGCTTCTGGTCGATTGATTCTGCTTTCCTGAGTAGTAAACCACTAATCGCCCGCTGTAACGGGGCAGGTGCGTTCCGCCGCTCGGGTAGCCTGTCATTGATGACTTCCTGGGCAGGCCTCCGTCCGTCCCCGCTGCCAACGACGGTGGCGTGGGATCCCGCCATGACCGCATACAATTTCGGTCCTTCGCACCCGATGGCCCCTGCGCGGCTTGAGCTGACGGCCAGGCTCGCCGCGGCGCTCGGACTTTTCGACCTGGAGCATGTGTCCGTCCAAGCGCCTGAGGTCGCGTCCGACGTCGAACTCCTGGCAGTGCACAGCGCCGAATATGTCGCCGCGGTGCGGCGTTCAAGCGAAGATCCGACGACGCCGGACCCGGAACGCGGGCTCGGCACCGAGGATGATCCAGCGTTTGCAGGGATGCACGAGGCCAGCGCCCGGCTCGCCGGAGGGTCCTTGCTCGCGGCCGAGGCAATCCTGTCCGGGACCGCGGTCCGGGCCGTCAACTTCGGCGGCGGCCTTCACCATGCCTCCCGAGAGCGGGCCAGCGGCTTCTGTATCTATAACGACGCCGCTCTCGCCGTGCAGAGGCTGCTCGACGGCGGTGTCCGGCGGGTCGCGTACATCGACGTCGACGCCCACCACGGCGACGGCACCCAGAGCATCTTCTGGAACGACCCCAGGGTCCTGACGATTTCCCTGCACGAAAGCGGGCTCTCGCTGTTCCCGGGAACGGGATTCGCCAACGAGATCGGCGGCCGGGACGCCCTGGGGACGGCCGTCAACGTGGCGTTGCCTGCGTGGACGGGGGACGCAGGGTGGTTGCGCGCCTTCCATGCCGTGGTACCCCAACTCGTGCAGGCCTTTGAACCTGAAGTCATTGTGAGCCAGCACGGCTGCGACTCCCACAAACTCGATCCCCTCACGCACCTCAACCTGAGCGTGGACGGCCAGCGCGAGGCAGCCAACGCCGTCGCGGGCCTCGCCGCCAGGTTCTGCGAAAACCGTTGGATCGCCACCGGGGGAGGGGGTACGACATCACGGGAGTGGTACCGCGCACGTGGAGCCATTTGATCGGCATCGTGGCCCAACATCCTGTCCAGCTGACGGCTCCGGTTCCGGAGGCTTTCCGGAGCCATGTCAGGGAAAAGTACGGGGATACGGTTCCCGAACTCATGGGCGACGGCGTGGACACCTGGTGGCGTTCGTGGGAGGTCGGCTATGACCCGGCTGACGCCGTGGACCGCACCATCATCGCCACCCGCAAGGAAATCTTTCCGCTTTACGGTCTGGATCCCTGGTTCGACTGATAGCTGCTCGGCCGGCCGCGCAAGGCTGGGTCAACGCCGCGCGCATATGCGAAATAGTTGATGCCTTTTGGCGTATATGTCGCTAGGGTGGGAGGCATGGTGACTGACGACGTATTTGCCGTCATTGCTGAGGCAACCCGGCGTGACATTCTGGTTTCCCTCCGCTCTGGGGATAAGGCTGTGGGGGAACTGGTGGAGGAGCTCGCAGCGAGCCAGCCCACCATCTCAAAGCATTTGAAGGTACTCCGCGAGGCGGATCTCGTCAGCATGCGCGCGCAGGGACAGAAACGCTATTACGCGTTGAACCCGAAGCCGCTCGCCGGTGTTGCCAGCTGGCTGGAGACGTTCGACGTCGGACCCGCGAAGCCCGCGGACGAAGCCGCCACGCCGGCCCGCAGCCCCGGCCACGTACGGCAGGCCAAGGCGCCACGGGCCAGCCGGGTGCCGCGCGGAACCAGACCGACGGCGAGCCGATCGTCGCTCCTCCGGCGAGCACCGACGTCGAGCGCTCGCCTGAAGCCGCTTCCGCCACCGGAGCTGTTGCCGCCGCCGCCGGAATCGACGACACCAGGCCGCAGCAGATCGGCCGCACGGTTGGCCGTGCCGCAACCAAGGCTGCGGACCTCTTGGCGAACCTGCCGAACCTGCCCAACCTGCCGAAGTTCGGGCGAAAGAAGTAGCGGCAAGTTGGCGTGATCCCGGTCACGCCGCGATTGGCTTCTGCCCGATGTTGGTCAGGGAAGTCCCTGCAACCTTTGTGGCCGTGCGCGATCCCCGCCACTTTCAGAGTCATGGGCCGGGCCGGAGGCCCGCTGGCGCAGCCCTTCGGATCTAGTGTCGCCTTTCTGAAGTTGTGGGACGGCTGGCTTCGCGAGGATCTGTTCCTGGGTCATTGGTCCTTTTCGACAGCAAAAGATGCCGACTTCGCCGGGAAATTGGTCGACGTGCTGCTTGGTCGTAATCGGTTCGGATGGAGATTGGCGCGCGTCTGATGCGAGCATGGCGGGGTCGTTTCAGATCCGCCGTTCGGCGCAGAAGTTGTAGGGAGTCACATGGATTCGAGGCTGGAAGCAGTCCGGGACACCGTCTTGGCGCGGAACCCGGGCGAGCTGGAATTTCACCAAGCCGTCACCGAGGTCTTCGAAAGCCTTGGCCCGGTACATGACCGGCACCCGGAATTCCTCGAGGGCGCTGTCCTTGAGCGCCTGTGCGAACCGGAGCGCCAAATCATCTTCCGCGTCCCGTGGACCGACGACGCCGGACGTGTTCACGTCAACCGCGGTTTCCGCGTCGAGTTCAATTCAGCATTGGGCCCCTACAAGGGTGGACTGCGCTTCCACCCCTCGGTCTACCTGGGCATCGTCAAGTTCCTCGGCTTCGAGCAGATCTTCAAGAATGCCCTGACAGGCATGCCGATCGGTGGCGGCAAGGGCGGCTCGGATTTCGATCCCCGTGGCCGCTCCGATGCCGAAATCATGCGCTTTTGCCAGTCATTCATGACCGAGTTGTACCGCCACATCGGTGAATACACGGACGTTCCTGCCGGCGACATCGGTGTGGGAGGCCGCGAGATCGGCTACCTGTTCGGCCAGTACAAACGCATCACTAACCGCTATGAGTCGGGTGTGCTGACTGGCAAGGGAATGTCGTGGGGCGGCTCCCTGGTCCGTCCGGAAGCCACTGGTTTCGGCACGGTCATCTTTGCCCAGGAGATGCTCAAGACCCGGGGCCGGTCCTTCGATGGCCAACGCGTCGTGGTCTCCGGTTCGGGAAACGTGGCCATCTACGCCATCGCCAAAGCCCAGGCCCTTGGCGCCACCGTGGTGGCCTGTTCCGACTCCGCGGGCTATGTGGTTGACGAGGCCGGCATCGATGTCGCGCTGCTCCGCCAGATCAAGGAAGTCGAGCGGGGCCGCCTCACTGAATACGCGGAGCGACGCCGGGGCGCCAGTTATGTGGCCGGTGGCTCGGTCTGGGGTGTCAACGGTACCGTTGCCCTGCCGTGCGCGACTCAAAACGAGCTCGACGGCGACGCAGCGGCCAAGCTCGTCAGCAACGGCCTGCTGGCAGTCGCCGAAGGCGCCAACATGCCCTCCACCCGTGAAGCCGTTGCCGTTTTCCAGGACGCAGGCATCCTGTTTGCCCCGGGCAAGGCGGCCAACGCCGGTGGCGTAGCAACGTCGGCCTTGGAGATGCAGCAGAACGCCAGCCGCGATTCCTGGTCCTTCGAACACACGGAAGCCCGCCTGACGGAAATCATGGTGGGCATCCACGATCGCTGTGCCGCAACCGCGGAGGAATATGGCGCCCCGGGCAACTATGTCCTGGGTGCCAACATCGGCGGCTTCGTGAAGGTCGCCGACGCCATGCTGGCACAGGGCCTGATCTAGCGCGCCGCGCCCACCGAACCACCCTGCCCACCCGCCCGACCTAGTGCTGCAGCAGACGCACGTGGTCCGGGTGAGTTCTGAAATCTTCGTCACTCCGAGCAGGGCCATGGTGCGGGCCATGTCCTTTTCCAGGATCTGGATGGTGCGGTCCACGCCTGCGCGCCCGCCTGCCATGAGCCCGTACAGGTAGGCGCGGCCGATCAACGTGAAGTCGGCACCGAGGGCCAGGGCCGCCACGATGTCGGCGCCGCTCATGATGCCCGTGTCCAGGATGACGGCCGCGTCGCTGTTGTCCGCCTTCAGCGCCGCGGAGACCTCCGGAACGAGGTGCAGCGGAATCGGTGCCCGGTCCAGTTGGCGGCCGCCGTGGTTGGAGATCACGACGCCGTCCGCGCCGTGGTCCACCACCTTGCGGGCATCGTCCACCGTCTGGATGCCCTTGACCACCAGCTTGCCCTTCCAGGTTTCGCGGAGCCAGTCGAGATCGTCGAAGGTCAGGGTGGGGTCGAACATGGAGTTGATGAGGTCGGCCACGGTTCCGGTGTAGCGGGAGAGCGAGGCGAAGGTTAGCGGCTCGTGCGTGAGGAAGTTGAACCACCATGCGGGCCTGTACGAAGCATCCAGGACGGTCTTTACGGTGAGCGCCGGCGGAATCGTCATGCCGTTGCGGACGTCCCGCAGCCGGGCACCGGCGACGGCGGTGTCCACCGTGACCATCAGGGTGTCGTTTCCGGCCTTGGCGGCGCGCTCGATCAATTCCAGGGAACGGTCGCGGTCCGTCCAGAGGTAGAGCTGAAACCAGTTGCGGCCCTTCGGAGCCGCCGCGGCCACGTCCTCGATGGAAGCCGTGCCCATCGTGGAGAGGGTGTACGGAATACCAGCCGCTTCGGCCGCCTGCGAGCCCGCATACTCGCCCTCCGACTGCATCATGCGGGTGAACCCAGTTGGCGCGATGCCGAACGGAAGCCGGGATTCCTTGCCCAGGATCCCGGTCCTGAGATCGATGTTGGAGACGTCGCGCAGGATCCCCGGCCGGAACTCGATGTCCTGGAAAGCCTGGCGGGCCCGGCGAAGGGTGATCTCCGCCTCCGCTGCACCGTCCGTGTAGTCGAACGGCGCCTGGGGAGTGCGCCGCTTGGCCATGTCCCGCAGTTCCCAAATGGTGGATGCGCGGCGCAGCTTCGCGGCGTTGCTGAACTCGGGCTTCTTGAACTTCATGAGCGGCGCCAGGTCTGAGTACTTGGGAACCCGCCGCTTGAGTGCAGCAGGACGCCCGACGGCGGAGGATACGTTCGCGGGCACCTCAAGGGAAGGGGCGTTGCTTGGCTGGACGGTCTGCGTCATGATGCTGTCTCCCGTGGACTTGTGTGGTTAGACCACACTCTATGCCATGTGGTCCAACCACATCAACTACTATTTATCCATGCGAACGCACGAGCTCGTCCTGAGTTGGATCGAAAAGCAATTGTCCGACGGGCATTTGGTGCTTGGTGGACGGCTCCCCGCCGAGCGGGCGCTGGCCGAACAGTTGGAAGTTTCACGGACCTCGGTCCGCGAAGCAATCCGGATCCTGGAAGCCATGGGCTTGGTGCGGGCGGGAGTCGGCTCCGGCAAGGACGCCGGGACGGTGGTTATCGCGGAACCGGCCACGGCACTCGGGTCAGCGCTCCGCCTCCACGTGGCCACACAGCATTTGCCCGTCGCCGACATCGTGGAAACACGGGTCCTGCTCGAATCATGGGCGGTGTCGCGCGCCAAGGCCGACGCCCCCGAACTCAACGAAGCAGCGAGGCTCCTGGACGAGATGGACCTGAGTGCCGCCGTCGACGACTTCCTCGCACTGGACGTCGCCTTCCACCTGGCGCTGGCGGAAGCCGCAGGAAATGCCGTGGTGAGCACCATCATGGGCTCGCTCCGTGAAGCGATCGAGGGGTACGCCGCGGCGCTCACGGCGAACCTGCCGGATTGGGATCGCACCGCCGATCGCCTGCGGTCCGAGCACCGCGCCATTTTGGCGGCAGTGAACGACGGCGACGGCGGCCGGGCGGCGACGCTCGTGGCCGCGCACATCGAGGGTACTACCGGGAAGCCGGGCTGGGGAAGGCCCCTGAGGAAACTAGGCCTTGACGGGTCCGGTGCTTCCCCTGAGCTCAATCCGCGGCGGGAAGTAGTTCGTGGGGGAGGCGGCGTCGTTGGTCTGGATCTGCTCCCGCATGCGGCGCCACGCAAGGTCCCCGAGGTCGGAAATCGGTACAGCCGCAGTGGTTAGCGGAGGCATGGTGTACCGGGCGAACGGCATGTCATCGAAACCCGTGAGGGACAAGTCCTCCGGCACGCGGATCCCGCGCTCGCTGAGTCCGCTCAAGAGGCCCATCGCCGCGACGTCGTTGAAGACAAGGATGCCGGTGGCGCCGCAGGCGGCGACGGCATCGCTCGACTCGAATCCGGCGTCGAACGTGTTCCCTCCGGGAATGAACTGCAGTTCGACATCCGGGAATTCGGCCGTAAACTTCTCGAGCCACGGAGGCGCTGCACGTTGGACGCACTGCGGTCCGGTCCCGTCAGGTAGGCCAGTTTGCGGTGGCCCAATTCCACCAAGTGGGCGGCAAGCTCCTGGATGCCTTGGCCGTAGTCCACTACGAGGCTGGGAGTCGGCACCGACTCGGTGGTGCGGTTGATGAGAACGAGGGATAGAGCGTGGGGGCGAGTTCTTCCAGGTCGGCGTCGCTCATGCGGGGGCGCAAAGAACGACGCCGTCGCATCGCCTCCGGGCTTCCCCGGCGAGGATCGCTTCTTCGCTGGAAACTTCGGACGAGTCGGCGATCAACACGCGGTAGCCGTCGCGGGCGGCGGCAATACTCAGCCCGCGAAGGATGGCCTGGAAGGTGGGGTTGGACAGGTCCGGCACCACGATTCCGATAGTGTCCGTTTTCCCCAGGGCCAGGCTTCGGCCTACCGGGTTCGGCTTGTACTTCAGCTCGGAAGCGGCTGCGCGCACGCGGGCGGCAATGTCCGCGTCCACGGTTGTGTTTCCGTTCATGACGCGGGAAACCGTGGCATGCGAAACGCCGGCCATGGATGCCACATCTGCGATGCCCACCCGCCGGGTGTTCCTTCTGCCTGGCATGCTTTCCTTCCTGGAGCTGATGCCGCCCGGTTCCAATGCTGCGGCGACGTGTGTTCTGAGGTGAAGTTTATAGTGAGTGAGGAAACGGTTTCCCTTGATGTCGTTGCATTTCGATTTGCGGGAATCCGGAGCCTGCCGCTATGGTTTCGCTATGACTAACCGTTGGTATGCGTATTTTTCGTTGGCTCTGGAGGGGCCCGCGTCTAACTGACACGCATCCAACTTTCCTTCAGAGCCAACAGGGCAGAGATCATTCTCTGCCCTTCGCCATTTCCAGGCGGGCTCTGAGTAGGGTCCGCTCCTCTCCGGAACAGGACCCCTTTCATGACCAGCATCGCCGCAGAGCCCACCACACTAAATGCCGACGTCGAAAATCCCGGCGCGCAGTCGACGTCGAACCTGCGCGTCAGCCGCTTCGAGCCGCTCCCCACGCCGCAGGAAATCAGCGCGGAACTGCCGCTGGACGCTAAGGCCTCCGCCGTCGTCGAGCGCGGACGCGACGGAGTCCGCGCCATCATGGACGGCGTGGACGATCGCCTCCTGGTGATCGTGGGACCGTGCTCCATCCACGATCCGAAGGCCGCCTGGAATACGCGCGCAGGCTGGTCAGCCAGGCGGAGAAGCACAAGGAAGACCTGCTCATCGTCATGCGGGCCTACTTCGAGAAGCCGCGCACCACGGTCGGCTGGAAGGGCCTCATCAACGATCCCCACTTGGACGGCAGCCACGACATCGCGGCCGGACTCCGTGCCGCCCGTGGATTCCTCCAGCAAGTCACGGCCCTGGGCCTGCCGACGGCCACCGAGTTCCTGGAACCCATCAGCCCGCAATACATGGCCGACCTCGTGGCATGGGGCGCCATCGGTGCGCGGACCACCGAGAGCCAGATCCACCGCCAGCTTGCCTCCGGACTCTCCATGCCGATCGGCTTCAAAAACGGGACCGACGGCGACCTCCAAGTCGCGATCGATGCCTGCGGCGCTTCTGCGGCACCCCAGGCGTTCCTGGGGATCGACGGCGAGGGCCGCGCCGCCCTCGTGGCGACCTCGGGCAACCCGGACACCCATGTGATCCTGCGCGGCGGCCGCAAGGGACCGAACCACGCCGCGGACCAGGTTGCCGCTGCCTCGGAGAAGCTCTCGGCAAAGGGCTTGAACCCGCGGCTCATCGTTGACGCGAGCCATGCCAACAGCGGCAAGAGCCACCACCGCCAGGCCGAAGTCGCCTTGGAGATCGGCGCGCAGTTGGAAGATGACGTTGCTTCGCCAATCGCCGGCGTCATGCTGGAGAGCTTCCTTGTCGGTGGGGCGCAGAACCTGGATGTGGAGCGGCAGTCGGCCGGCGAACAAGAGCTGGTGTACGGCCAGAGCGTCACCGACGCCTGCATGGAATGGGACGTCACGGTGTCCGTCCTGAACCAGTTGGCGGCCTCGGCCCGAAAGCGTCGGGTAGCTGCTTCCAACTAAGTGAAACCTAGTCTCCACTTGGACGAAAGACTTTCACTTTGGTACCAGCAGCCTCTAGAGTATCTAGCACATGGTTGTTTGATGGCTCAGCATCGGCACACCAGGTAATGAATGCTGGGGTTCGCCGCTAACCGCTGAGAGCAAAGGAATATGGAGAAATGTCCGCAGAGACTAACTTCTCGAACGCGCGTTTCATGACAGTGGCTGAAGTTGCCGAAGTCCTCCGGGTTTCCAAAATGACCGTGTACCGTCTGGTCCACTCGGGAGAATTGCCGGCCGTCCGATTTGGACGATCATTCCGGGTCCCCGAAGATGCCGTGAGCCAGTACCTCAAGGGCGCGGTCGTCGACGGACACTCAGAGACGGCCTGAGCCGGCTTGGTCCCCTCAAGGGCCAGCGGTCATTGGGTGCCCCGATAAGCGGTACCCTGTTAAGGAACGTTTTACGTCATTGTAAGAATCTGTCAGTTGTAAAGTCTGTTGCTCAGTTCAAGGACCTCACCCAGCAGACAGAATCTCAATCTAGTTTGGTAAGGAACTTACGTGGGTTCAGTTATTAAGAAGCGCCGCAAGCGTATGGCCAAGAAGAAGCACCGCAAACTGCTTCGCAAGACCCGCCACCAGCGTCGCAATAAGAAGTAGAGATACTTCCTACAGCGTGAATGCCCGTTGCCTCTCAAGGCGGCGGGCATTTTTGCGTCCGTCCCCGGTGACGCTCGCTCACCTATGAGCGCTTTTCCCCGGACCCTCGCTCACGTATGTCGGCCGTTTCGACAACGCTCGCTCCCGTATGTGGGCACATGCCGGAATGAGGTCGTCACATCATGTGAGCGAGGGTTACCGGGGAGGCGGGTATATGTCAGCGAGGGTTGCCGGGGAGGCGGGTATATGTGAGCGAGGGTTGCCGGGGTTAGGCCCTCGGGCTGCGGAATTTGGAGAAGCCCCGCCACAAGCCGTAGACGGCGCCTCCGACGGTCGCGGCCTTGAGGCCGAGCGTGGCTGCCCGGCGGCCGGAACGGAAGTCGTAAACAGGCCAGTTGTTCTCCCGCGCGTGGCGGCGAAGCCCGGCGTCGGGATTGATGCACACGGGGTGGCCCACCAACGTGAGCAGCGGGATATCGTTATGCGAATCGCTGTACGCCCAGCAGCGCTTCAGGTCCAGGCCTTCTTCGTCTGCTACGCGCTGCACGGCCACGGCCTTGGCTGGCCCGTGGAGGATCTCGCCCACCAACCGGCCGGTGTAAGCGCCATCTTCAACCTCACCCACGGTACCCAGGGCGCCGGTCAGGCCGAGCCGCGTGGAAATGACGGTGGCAACTTCGATGGCGTGGCGGTGACGAGCCAGACCTTCCGGCCAACACGCAGGTGCTGTTCCGCCAGGGCCTTGGTACCGGGCCAGATCCGCGACTCGATCATCTCGTCGTAGACCTCTTCGCCCAGTTCCTTGATATCGGACACCTTGATGCCGGCCGCGAGGATCAGCGCGGAATCCCGGACGGAATGGACGTCCTCCATCTTTTCGCCCCGGAGCACGAACTTGAACTGCTTCCAGGCAAAGCCCGCGGCTTGGGAGAGCGTGAAGGCCCTGCGTTCATACATCTTCCGGGCAACGTGGAAGAGGCTGGCACCCTTCATGAGGGTGTTGTCGACGTCGAAGAATGCGGCTTCGCCGTGTTGCTGCGTTGCAGCCGGCGCGGTGGCCACAACGGCGTTCTTCTCGACGGGCATGCCTCGAGTCTAGTCAATCGTCCGGCCCCCTGCCGTTCGCGACTGCCGTGACGACGCTGAAGCGATACCGTTGAACCATGCCAAATCCCGACGTCGTACTCCTCACCAAAGCTGACTGCCACCTTTGCGCCGCGGCGCGGGACGCCGTCGAACGCGTGACCTCAAGCCTTGGGCTCACGTGGACCGAACAGTCAATCGACACTGACCCGGCACTGCGCGAGCGCTACGCCGAGGAGATCCCGGTGGTATTCGTGGACGGAATCCAGCGGGATTTCTGGAAAATCGATGAGGCACGATTGGTGCGGGTCCTGAAGAAGGCCATCGCCGCCTGAACATGCGTGCCGAGCTTTGTTGGCAATAGAGTGGGAAAACAAAGCGACGCAATGGAGAAGAACGTGACTGCGCTGGAACCGTCCGCCGAGGCTGTACCCGGGGACAAGGAGTCTGCCGCGAAGCAGATACCGCCCGCGGCTGTGGCCCGGATGACGCTTTACTTGCGCGCTCTGAACTCCCTGCTCGGTGAAGGCGTGGAACGGGTTTCCTCCGAGGCGTTGGCTGAGGCGTCCGGAGTCAGTTCGTCCACCTTGCGCAAAGACCTCTCCTACGTCGGCTCCTACGGAACGCGTGGCGTCGGGTACGAGGTCCAATACCTGAGCCGGCACATCGCGGCGGCGCTCGGCCTGACCCACGACTGGAAAGTGGCCATTGTGGGCGCCGGCAACCTGGGCAAGGCCTTGGCACGATACGGCGGCTTCGAGTCGCGCGGTTTCGACGTGGTGGCGATCCTCGACGCCGATCCCATGATTATCGGGAACGAGGTCGGCTGGCTTCGGGTCAGCGACGCCGCCAATCTTGAAACGGTCCTTCAGCGGACCGGAACCAACATGGTTGTCCTGGCCCTCCCGGCCGCGGTGGCACAAGGCGTCTGCGACCGCGTGATCAGCGCGGGTATCCGCAGCATCCTCAGCTTTGCCCCGGTGCTGCTGCAAGTTCCTCCGTACGTGAATCTGCGCAAAGTGGACATGGCCACCGAGCTCCAGATCCTGGCGTATCACGCACAACGGGCACAGACCCCGGGCCAGGCCATTTAGGCCGGACCGGGTCTGCACCCGTTGTTTGGTTTTAGCGTCTAGCGTCTAGCGGCCGTACGGCGCCTGGCCGTAAGGGTTCGCGAACGGCTGGGCTTTCCGGAAGTACGGCGCCGAGGCCGGCAGGTAGAGCATCACGATCGCGGCGATGCCCAAGAGGATGGTGATGGTGCCCATGCCGATCTGGGTCAGGCCCAGCAGGGAAATTCCAGCGAAGACCGTGCCGAGGATGCGGGCCCAGTTCTTCCCCTTGCGGACATTGAACGCAACCAGTGCGTAGAGCCCGGCAAAGATCACCGAGAAGATGACCAGGAACGTGATCGCAATGCCGATGAAGGTGCTCGTGTCTATGCCTGAAGCGTTGCTTCCTTGCGCCGACAGGGCCTGGTTGAACATGTTCTTGCCTGCCGGCGAGTTCAGCGTAGCGATAGTGAAGGGAATGCCGATCAAGGTCAGTACCCCTGCGGCAATCATCAGCCAGAAGGAGATGTTGACCAACTGCGGGACTCCGGACGTCGCAGCGGGCTGCTGGCTCGGCCAAGTGACGGGCCGCCCTGCCCGTACTGCGGGACGGAAGGCTGTCCGTACTGCGGCTGCTGCCCGTACTGGGGAGCCTGTTGTCCATACTGGGGTGCGGACGGCTGCCCGTACTGGGGAGCCTGTTGCCCGTACTGGGGTGCGGACGGCTGCTGCCCGTACTGGGGCGCCTGCTGGCCGTACTGCGGAGCCGAAGGCTGCCCGAACTGAGGAGCTTGTTGGCCGTATTGCGGCGGCTGACCCTGCTGGGGTGTCTGCTGGCCGTATTTCGGCTCCTCAGGGGTGGGATTCTCGCCCGGAGTGGACGGCGGGTACGGAGGGGTGCTCATGGCATTCCTTTGCGTGTCGACTGCAGATACGGCTGCCGGGTGCAACGTGCCCCGCCCCCAGCTCGGCTTAATTCCACCGTACCCCGACGGCACAGCGCTGGTGATGATTCACGGGAAGAATTCTCGCTGAACAAGCTTCGGCGGAGCTCCCGTGAATCCTGCATGGACAAACGGAAGGCCGCGGGGTCCTTCCGGGACCGGCCGCGGCCTTCAGCTGTGAAATTCCGGTTTGGAACGTATGGCTAGACGGCGCCCTTCACTGACTTGAACCACGCCTGCGAATTGGGCAGCCACATCAGGACCGTTGCAATGAGGCTGATGACGAAGCTGAACCAGTTGTTGCTCTGTCCATTTGCCATCGCTCCGCCCACGATCGAGAGGATCAGGGAAATTCCCGCAATGACGGTCAGTGCGAGGCGGGCCCACTCCTTGCCTTCCTTCATCTTCATCGCGAAGACGATTTGGGCGGCCGCCACAACCAGCGCTATCAGTACCAGAAGGAGGACGACGACGGCGATTGCCGGCGCGAGCGTGAAGAGCACAATGGAGCCGAAGAGGCCGAGCAGGCCACCCAAGAGGGCCAGGAGTCCGCCAATAAGCCAGATCCAGTAGGAGACCTTCAACTCTGTGGGCATTCCGGTCACTTTGAACATGCCGGAAAAACCGCCCTTGGGAAGGACATCGTTGAAGTTCTTCGGACCGTCGGTAGGCATCTCGAAGTGGAAACCTTCTCCCTGTCCGGGTTGACCCTGCTGCTGGTATCCGGGAGCGGGCTGCTGGTAAGAGGGGGGCGCTTGGTAAGAAGGAGGTGCTTGGTATCCCTGCGGAGGCTGGTAACCCGCAGGAGGGACATTGCCGGGCTGCGGTGGCTGGGCTCCGGGCTGCTGAGGCTGAGGAGCTTCGTTTGGGTTACTCATGGCATCACTTTAGACCTGAGGTTTAAGGATTCATAGGAAATTCTTGGCTAATTCGCCGCTAAGTATCGGCTTTTACCCGAACAATAGGCGGGTGACACCGCGAGCAAAAAATGGCGCCTCCGGGCTGCGCACGTGATCGTGTGCAGCCCCGAAGGCGCCATTCGGCCCTTTAACCCGGGGGATTGGGAACCTGGGGATTAGGCAGCGGGTGCGATGAAAGCCAGTTCGAGGTTGATGACAACCTTGTCGCTGACCAGGACGCCACCGGCCTCGAGCACCGCGTTCCAGGTGAGGCCGAAGTCCTTGCGGCTGATGGTGGTCTCACCGGAAACGCCTGCGCGGGTGTTGCCGAACGGGTCAACGGCTACGCCGTTGAACTCGGTTTCGATGGTGACCTCTTTGGAGACGCCCTTGATGGTCAGATCGCCCACGAGGTCGAAGCTGTCGCCGTTGGCCTTGACGTGGCGGGAGACAAAAGTGATTTCCGGGAACTTCTCCACATCGAAGAAGTCCTCGCCCTTGACGTGGCCGTCGCGGTTGGCATCGCCGGAGTCGAAGCTGGCGGTCTGGATGCTTGCGGCGACCTTGGAGTCGGCCAGGCTGCCGCCGAGTTCAAGGGTGGCTTCTGCCTCGGTGAACTGGCCGCGGACCTTGCTGATGCCTGCGTGGCGGACGGTGAAGCCGATCTCGCTGTGCGAGTTGTCGAGGGTCCAGACGCCGGTGGTGACGTTTGCGGGAAGAGTCATGGGGTTCTCCTTGGGAAGGTGTGATCGTAGCTTCATCGGTCGTTCGGCCGTACTTAGTTGAAGTGTCAACCGAACCTTGTGTCAAGTATAAACATGCAAATGCATCTTTTATTCCACCTTCAGGGAACATTCTGAAGAAACTTTCAGTTCTACGAAACGTAGAAGATTTCAGATCGCCCGCCTTCTTTGAGAAACTGGTAAACATGCCCCAAGCAACTGTCCATCTGCTCCGCCATGGCGAGGTCTACAATCCCGACGGCATTCTGTACGGCAGACTGCCCGAATTTCACCTCTCCGAACGCGGCCGCGAGATGGCCAAGATGCTCGCGGACCACTTCGCTGCCCGCGTCGCGCAGGGGGCGAACATCGTCTACCTTGTCGCCTCGCCGTTGACCCGCGCGCAGGAAACCGCCCTTCCCACTTCCCAGGCGTTGGACCTCCAGATCCACACGGAACCGCGGATCATCGAGGCGGAGAACCACTTCGAAGGGCTCAAGGCCCACCTCTCCGAATTCATCAAGCCCAAGCATTGGCGTGAGTACCGCAACCCCTTGCGTCCGTCCTGGGGCGAGTCGTACCAGGACCAGGTCGCCGGATGCGTGCCGCCGTCGAGGACGCCCGGCTGAAGGCAATCGAACTCGGCGGCGATGGCGCCGAAGCCATCCTCGTCAGCCACCAGCTTCCCATCTACGCCACGCGCCTCAGCGCGGAGGGCCGGCCCCTGTGGCACGATCCGCGCAAACGCGAGTGCACGCTGACGTCGCTGACTTCCCTGGTGTTCGACGACGGCAAGGTTGCGCGGGTGGAGTACAGCGAACCCGCCGCCGTGCTGCTGCCCGGTGCCGCGAAGACGCCCGGAGCATGACCATGGACCGCGATACCACCAGCCGCAAGACCAGCGGCCAGAAAATCAACGCAGCCTTGACCTCACGCCGCAGCTTCCTCGCTGTCGGTGGTGTGGCACTCTCTGCATTGACCATGGGCTTGTCCGCCTGTGCCCAGGAAGACGCCCTGGCCCAGCAAGCCAAAGCCGGCGACAACAAGAACTACGTCGCCGGGGACGGCTCGGTGACGGAATTCGCCAAAGCCGACCGTAAGGCCGCCGTCGGGATCAAGGGCACGTTGTTCGACGGAACTGCCGTGACTCCGCAGGACCTGGTCGGCAAGGTGACCGTCCTCAACTTCTGGTTCGCCGCGTGCGCGCCGTGCCGGGTTGAAGCGCCGATTCTTGAGGAACTGCACCAGGAGTTCAAGAGCAAAGGTGTCCAGTTCTACGGTGTGAACCTCCGGGACGAGAAGGCTACGGCCGACGCCTTCGACCAGACGTTCAAGCTCACGTACCCCAGCTTCAATGACAAAGACGGCGCAGTGCTCCTGTCTGTCTCCGGCATTGTGCCCCCGGGTGCGGTGCCCACCACGCTCGTCCTGGACAAAGAAGGCAAGGTTGCCGCCCGCGTCCTGGGCGAGATCGAGAAGAGCACCCTCAAGGCCCTCATCACCACCGCGGTTGCCGAGTAGGTGGCCCGGACAGCGTGAACAGCCCTTTCGCCGAGACCATCCTGAGTGGTTCCTTGCTGCTGGCCATCCCCGTGGCCCTGCTGGCCGGACTCGTGTCCTTCCTGTCGCCATGCGTCCTGCCGCTGGTGCCTGGCTACCTTGGCTACGTGACCGGGCTGAGCGGCGTCGACCTCCAGAAGCAAAAGCGCGGACGCATGCTCGCGGGAATCGGCCTGTTCGTCCTCGGATTCTCCGCGATTTTCGTCCTGCTCGGTGGCGCGTTCGGCCAATTGGGGACCCTCATCACCGGCCCGCAGAACGCGTGGATCACGCAATTGCTGGGCGTGCTGGTGATCATCATGGGCGTTGTGTTCCTAGGCGGCTTCGGGTGGTTGCAGCGTGACGCCAAAATCCATGCCAAGCCGCCAGCCGGTCTGTGGGGTGCTCCTTTGTTGGGCATCACGTTCGGACTCGGCTGGGCCCCTGTATTGGCCCTACCTATTCCGCAGTTCAGCTGCTGAGCCTTTCCGGGGGATCGTCCGCGGCGAAGGGGGCGCTCCTGGCGTTTGTCTATAGTCTTGGCCTTGGCATTCCCTTCCTTTTGATAGCCCTCGCAGTCCGCCGGGGGATGGGTGTCATGTCCTTCTTCCGCAAGCATCGCCTCGCGATCCAGCGGATGGGCGGGGCATCCTGATCCTCTTGGGAATCCTGATGGCCACGGGAGTGTGGGCGCCTGGGTTACCGGGCTGCAGTACTGGTTCCAAACCGATGTGAAGTTGCCGATCTGATGAGCGAGCCCGTGCAAGGTAAAACGAAGTCCAACAAGTCCGCCAGCGAATCCGCGGAAGCTGACAACGCCGCTGACAACGCCTCTGGCAGCGCAGCTGGCAAGGCCGCCGGCAAGGCGATTGACAAGGCCAAGGCCGAGGCGGCACTGCCGGTCCTGGGGATCGTAGGCATGCTGCGATGGGCCTGGACCCAGCTGACCAGCATGCGTACGGCGCTGTTCCTGCTGCTGCTCCTGGCAGTCGCGGCTGTTCCCGGCTCGCTGTTCCCGCAGCGCCCGGCGAACCCTTCGATCGTGACGCAGTACATCAGCGACCACCCGGACTACGGCAAGCTCCTGGACTCCGTGCAGCTCTACGACGTGTACTCCTCTGCCTGGTTCTCGGCGATCTACATCTTGCTGTTCATCTCCCTGATCGGCTGTGTCACGCCACGGGCCATCGCCCACTACAAGGCAATGCGCTCCCAGCCGCCGCGGACCCCGAAGCGTCTCTCCCGCCTCCCGGAGTACGGGACGCTTGTGCTGCCCGCCGACGCCGGGATCCCGGCGTCGAAGGCTATCTCGGACGCCGCTGCGGTCCTGAAGAAGCGCGGCTACCGCGTGGAGGTGCGCGACGTCGACGCCGCCATGCCGTCCTTGGGTGCCGAGCGCGGCTTCCTCAAGGAAGTGGGAAACCTCGTGTTCCACGCTTCGCTGATCGGAGTGCTGGTTTCGGTGGCGGTCGGCGGCCTGTTCGGCTACAGCGGCCAGCGCATCCTGGTGGAAGGCGATACGTTCGTGAACACCTTGGTGGGCTACGACCAATTCAGCCCCGGCACCAACTTCCAGAGCAGCTGGTTGCAGCCGTACTCCATCCAGCTGAACAAGTTCGACGTCAAGTTCGACCGTGAATCGTCGGCACACTTCGGCCAGCCCATCGACTTCACGGCGGACGTCACCACCAAGGACACCCCGGACGCGCCCGCCAAGAAGCAGGTCCTCAAGGTCAACGATCCCGTGTCCCTTGGCGATACGAGTATTTACCTGACGGGCAACGGCTACGCTCCCGTAGTCACGGTCCGGGACGGCGCCGGCAACGTCGCGATGCAAGGCCTGTCGTGGCCAAGCTGCAGGGTGACAACTACTACTCCTCGGTGGTCATCAAGGTTCCCGATGCCAAGCCCGATCAGCTCGGCTTCGCGGGGTTCTTCCTGCCGACGGCCATGGTGACGGACAAGGGTGTCGCCTACAGCGGCGATCCCGAACTCTTCAACCCGCAGTTGAACCTCAACTCGTACTACGGCGACCTCGGCCTGAACAAGGGCGCCCCGCAGAACGTCTTCGAGCTCGATGTAGCCAAGCTGACCCCGCTCAATGGCCGCGGCATGGCGGAGAAGGCCATCGCGCTCGCCCCGGGAGGCACCTACACGCTTCCTAACGGCAAGGGCAGCATCACTTTCGACGGCGTCAAGAAGTACGTTGGCGTCGACATCCACCACAATCCGGGCCAGGCCACCGCGCTCGTGTTCGCCTTGCTTGCGGTCGCCGGACTGATTCTCTCCCTCTACCTGAACCGCCGACGCGTCTGGGTCCGCACCGGAACCCACGACGACGGGCGCACAATGGTGGAGTACGGTCTCCTTGCCCGCGGCGAGGACCACAGGCTGGCCGGCGAAGCTGCCGCGATCCGCGAACTGCTGCAACGAGAATGGCTGCTCCACACAGATCAGTCCACCGACACCGTTTCTTCCTCAACCTCGAAGGACCAGTAATGCTCCCATCAACGAAACCATGGGCCAGTACAGCGAGCTTTTCATGCTGCTCGCGGCCGGCACCTACACGGTGGCGTTCATCGCTTTCGCGTGGGACCTCGCCAAGAGCAGCAAGATGCTGAAGGCAGTGGACCTGAAGGCAGCCTCTTCCGTGGCAGCCGAGGTCAAGGTTCCGGTCGCCGCCGGGCGTGCCGGTGGAAACGACGTCGGCGGACCGGCCGGCCGTACCGAGCGCCCGACGTCGGCCATCACCTCCGTCAACCAGACGGCCGGCGGTGACATGAAGTACGCCGCCGAGCGCCGCATTCCGCCCGCGTGGCGGTGGCGGTCGCGATCATCGGCGTGGCAATCCATGGTGCCGGAGTCATCACCCGCGCGATCGGCGCAGGCCGCGTGCCGTGGGGCAACATGTACGAGTTCCTGACCACCGGCGCTTTCCTGGTGGTTGCGGTCTTCCTGCTCTCGCTCATCCGCCGTGACCTGCGCTTCCTGGGCACCTTCGTGCTGGGCCTCGCCGTGATCATGATGGTGGCTGCGTCCGTGACGTACTGGACCCCGGTAGGCCACTTGGTTCCGGCACTGCAAAGCTACTGGCTGGTCATCCACGTCTCCATCGCCGTGATGTCCGCGTCCCTGTTCACTTTGACGTTCGCCATGTCAGCCCTGCAGTTGCTGCAATCGCACCGGCAGAAGACCCTGGCGGCCGGCGGCGTGGACAAACTGGGCTTCATGCGGCTCGTACCGAACGCGTTGAGCCTGGAAAACCTGTCCTACCGCATCAACACCGTGGGGTTTGTGGGCTGGACCTTCACCCTCATGTTCGGCGCCATCTGGGCAGAGAAAGCCTGGGGCCGCTTCTGGGGCTGGGACACCAAGGAAGTCTGGACCTTCGTGATTTGGGTGGTCTACGCCGGCTACCTGCACGCGCGCGCCACCCGAGGCTGGACGGGAACCCGCGCAGCCTGGTTGTCGATTGCAGGCTACCTGTGCGTGATCTTCAACTTCACCGTGGTCAACGTGTTCTTCAACGGCCTGCACTCCTACTCGGGGCTGTCGCAGTAGGACTGCCCAGGACGGGTGCCTTACCGTCCTGACCCTTTTTGAATTAACGACGACGGCGACACTCCGCACTTGCGGGCGTGTCGCCGTCGTTCGCGTTTCAAAAGAGGTCAGGAAGGGCGGCCTCTCCTGCCGTAGGTTCAATGGGCGAGGTGTCAGCTGTTGACGTCGCCGCTGTCGTCGGCCTTGGATTCGCCCTTGAGCTTGCGTTCCTTGGCTTCGAGTTCGGCCTTGAGCTTTTTCAGCCGTTCGGCTTCGGCCTGGTTGCGACGGCGGACCTCCAGGTTGCGGAGAAAGTCGGGTCGTCGTCGGGAGCGGTGGGGTGGCTCGCAGGCTGCGGGGTGGGCCGGATGTTGTAGGGGCGGCCCAGAATGAACCAAAGAGCGGCTCCGAGGATCGGCAGGAAAATCACGACAAGGAGCCAAGCAGGTTTGGAAATTCCCCGGTGGCGCGGCGGTCGGTGCGAATGACGTCCACCAGCCCATAGACGTACACGAGCAGGACGGCGACAACTGCAACAACGCGGAGCATACCGTCAAGTCTAGTCGCCGTCGGGTCCGGTGATAGCTGCGCGATCAGGGTGCAATCAGGCTGTGACGCTAAACTTGATCCGTGGCTTTCCTCAAATACTCCCTGATCCGCCTGGCGATCTTCGTACCGCTCTTCGTCCTCTTCGCCCTCCTGCAGACAGGGTTGTTCCTGGCAGCGATTTTCGCGGCCTCATCGCGTTCGCCATCAGCTACTTGTTTTTCCAGAAGCAGCGCGACGCCGCGACTGCCGCCATGCGCGAACGTTTCTCCGGGCGGGCCAAGCCCATCCGCTCAGCGTTGGAGATTGAGGACGCCTCGATCGAGGACCGGCTGGTCGACGAAAACCCCGCGGTAAAGGTCGAGAACGACCGCCGCCCCAAAGAAGCCTAGAAGCTCAAGGCCCAGATGTGAGCGAGGGTTTTCGAAAACCGGCCTATATGTGAGCGGGCGATGTGGGGGGAAGGACGCTCGCTCACATAAATGGGGTTTCCTACGGACGCTCGCTCACATTTGTGGGGTTTCCTGCGGACGCTCGCTCACATCATGTGAGCGAGGGTTTTCGAAAAACGGCTTATATGTGAGCGGGCGTTAGAAGCCGTGGCTCAGGATGAGGCCCAGCGAGAACAGCACGCTGTAGCCAAGGTTGATCATTCCGGTCTGCTTGAGGACGGGGATGAGGCTCTTGCGCTTCCGGCCGTTGACCATGAGCCATGCCGGCATGAGGCAAGCGGGGATCAGCAGCAGTACTATCAGCATCCACGGCTTGGCGGGCGCCAGCACCACTACCAGCAGGATCGCGACGGCCAGCATCAGGACGTAGCTCTCGCGGGCGTGGCGGTCGCCCAGACGCACGGCCAGTGTCCGTTTGCCCGCGGCCATGTCCGTCGGGATGTCGCGCACATTGTTGGCCATCAGCAGGGCACAGGCGATCAATCCCGTGCCGATGGCGCCGATGACGGCCGGAAGGCTCACTTGCCCGGCTGGGTGTAGGTGGTGCCGAGCGTTGCCACCAGGCCGAAGAAGACAAACACGAACAGGTCGCCCAGGCCCAGGTAGCCGTACGGGTTCTTGCCGCCGGTGTATCCCCAGGCGGCAAGGACGCAGCCGATACCCACCAGGATCAGCCACCAGCTCTGCGTAATGATCACCAGGACCAGGCCGAAAATCATGGCCAGGCCGAACGCGCCGAACGCAGCCCACTTGACGTGGTCCGGTCGTGCAGCGCCGGAACCGACCAGCCTGAGCGGACCCACGCGGTCCTCGTCGGTGCCACGGATGCCGTCCGAGTAGTCGTTGGCATAGTTCACGCCGATCTGCAGCAGCAGGGCCACGAGGGCGGCAAGGATGGCATTCAAGAGCCGGAAAGATTGCAGCTCGTAGGCGGCCGCTGTGCCGATCAGCACCGGCGCGATCGCGGCCGGCAGGGTGCGCAGGCGGGCGCCTTGAATCCATTGTGCAGCTGTTGCCACGTTCAGTACCTCGTGTTGTTTCGCGTTGGGGGAAGGCAAATGACGGTCAGGGAGGACGTGTCTATTCTCCCTGATGCACCTCGGCGAGAAGCTCGATCATCGCCAGCCGGTCCGGCTTTCCGTTGGGGAGCATGATCAGGCCATCCGTGGTCAGCACTGTTTTGGGCGCGAGGGTGCCCAGCGATTCCTGGCAGCGGGCCTTGTAGGCCGCGACAGCTTCCGGGGAGCTGTCCTCGACGGCGACATAGGCCGCCACCGCCTGGCCCCACTCGCGGGAAGGCACCCCGGCCACGAAAGCCGCCGTGACGCCGTCGAACTTTTCAAGCTCAGCCTGGATGAACGCCGCGGAGGCTTTCACGCCGCCGGTGATGATGACGTCGTCGGCCCTTCCCAGCACCGTGAGCGTGCCGTCGTCGCCGAGCTCGCCGAGATCGTTGGTGCGGTACCAACGTGTGCCGTCCTCCTCGAAAAACGCCGCGGCGGTCGCCTCGGGCGCCCCTAGGTAACCGGACGCCACGGTGTCGCCGCCCAGGAGGACCCGGCCGTCGTCGTCGAGCATGACCCGGACCCCGTCGATGGGGCTTCCGTCGTACACGCAACCGCCGCACGTCTCGGCGGAGCCATAGGTGGTCACCACCTTCAGTCCAGCCTCCCTGGCGGCGTCCAGCAGCGCGGCGGAGGCAGGCGCCCCGCCCAGGAGGATGGCGTTGAAACGGCGAAGTACTGCGAGGGTCTGCGGCGAGGGTGAGTCCAGGAGCCGCTGCAACTGTGTAGGCACCAGCGAGGTGAAGCGGATCGTGTCCGTCAGCTCTTCGGCGGCGGCGGTAAAGGCCTCCGGAGTGAAGCCGTTCGAGAGGTCCATGACCCACGGGCGCGTGCCGGCGAAGAGCGAGCGAACCAAAACCTGGACGCCGGCAACGTATTGCAGCGGCAGGGCCAGGAGCCACTGTCCCTCGCCGCGGAGCGCGATGGCCGTGGCCATGGAAGAAGCTGCGAGCTGGTCGACCGTGAGCACCGTGGCCTTGGGCGTGCCGGTGGAACCGGAGGTGCGGACCACTACTGCGGCATCCTCGAAACCAGGCGTTTCAACGGCGACCGCTACCGGGGTGCCGGCCTCCGGGACGACGATTTCGACGGCGGGTCCCTCATCGTGGAGGGCGGCGGCCAAGGCTTTGAGAACGGGGTCGATGTTCACGGGCGAGTCCTAGAAGTAGTACGGAAAGTTGGACCAGTCCGGATCGCGCTTCTCGAGGAAGGCTTCCTTGCCCTCCACGGCTTCGTCCGTCATGTAGGCCAGGCGCGTGGCCTCCCCGGCGAAGACCTGTTGGCCGGCCAAGCCGTCGTCGGCGAGGTTGAAGGCGAACTTGAGCATGCGGATGGCTTGCGGGGACTGGCGCGCGATGTCCGCGGCGTACTCAAGTGCAACTTCCTCGAGGCGCTCGTGGTCCACAGCCTCGTTGACGGCACCCATGCGGACCATGTCCTCCGCGGAATACTCACGGGCCAGGAAGAAGATCTCCCGGGCGGCTTTCTGCCCGATCTGCCGGGCGAGCAGCGCCGAGCCGTAACCGGCGTCGAAACTTCCCACGGTGGCGTCGGTCTGCTTGAACTTGCCGTGCTCGCGGGACGCGATGGTGAGGTCCGAGACAACGTGCAGTGAGTGCCCGCCACCGGCAGCCCAGCCGTTCACGACGGCGATGACCACCTTGGGCATGGTCCGCATGAGCCGCTGGACTTCCAGGATGTGCAGGCGGCCGGCCCGCGCGGGGTCGATGCTCTCCTGCGTCTCACCGTCGGCGTACCGATAACCGTCGCGGCCGCGGATCCGCTGGTCCCCGCCGGAACAGAAGGAGTGGCCACCGTCCTTGGGGGAGGGCCGTTCCCGGTGAGGAGTACCGTGGCGACATCCGGAGTCATCCGGGCGTGGTCCATGGCGCGGTAGAGCTCGTCAACGGTGCCGGGGCGGAAGGCATTGCGGACCTCCGGGCGGTTGAAAGCGATCCGGACCGTCGGAAGGTCCCTCGTCACCTTTCCGTCTGCGTCCCGCTCGACCTGCCGGTGGTACGTCATGTCCTGGAAATCGTCGAAACCGGACACGGTACGCCAGCGCGACGGGTCAAAGACGTCGGATACCTTGGCGGGGAAGTCGTTGCTCACCCTCAGAGTCTAGTAATCCAGTCAGCTGATGCAGAACTCGTTGCCTTCGGGATCCGCCATGGTGTGCCATTCGTGCGGCCCTTGCTTTGCCGTCCACAGGTATTTCGCGCCCCGCGCTTCCAATGCGGCGCGGACGTCGTCCTTGTCCTGTCCGTTGAGGCGAACGTCCCAGTGGACACGGTTCTTGACGGTCTTATCCTCCGGAACGGTCTGGAACAGGAAGCGGCGGCGGGTGTCCTTGTCCTGGTCTTCTTCCGGCCGATGGCCGCGCCGTCCTTCCACACGAGCTTGCCGTTGTGGGTGGTGGTCTCTTCCTCCGTGGCGAAGCCTTGATCCACCATGGACCGGATGAACGCCTCGTCCTGGGGCTCCACGATCCACTCGAGCGTCTCGGCCCACCAATCGGCCAGGACGTGCGGATTCTTGCAGTCGATCACTACCTGAAAGTTCAGTGCCATGAACTGAACCTACGACGACGGCGCGTGGCCGGGGAAGTGCCAAGCGGACAGTTCCGGTCCGGGTTGGTTAGCCGCCGAGGAGCTGCGGCGGGATCGCGTAGATCAGCACGACGGCCAACAGGTTCTTGGCGGCGTGAACGAAGTAGGAGAACATCACGTTCTTGCCCGTCCAGACGTAGACGGCCACCAGCACGACGCCCATTCCGAGGTACGGGGCCAGGGCCGGAAGTACCAGGCCCTCTCGTCCACCACGTGGATGGCCGCGAAACAAAGCACGGACAGCGCGCAACATAGCCAAATATTGACGCGGCGGGACAACTTGCCGATGAGCAGGTGCCGGAACAGGTATTCCTCCACGAAGGGCCCCAACACCACCAGCAAAGGGACCACGAACCAGGCCGGCAGTTGCAGGACCAGGGACTGGAGGCCCAGTTGGTTCTGCGACTCCTTGGCCGAGGCGGTAACTGTCACCAGGATGGCGGTGATCACGAGCATCGCCACGATGGACAGCGGAATCATGGCGAGCGTGAACCACGGACGCGTGGCCAGGATCAGGAGGTCCGGGCAATGACGCGCCACGCAGCCGCAACCGCGAACAGGCCCACCGATGCGTAGAAAGCGAGGTTGATGGCGAAGACGGCGGTGGCGGGGTCGGGGAAGACGTGCTGTACGAAAGCCGTCACCGGGGCCGTGGCGAGGCTGAGGACAGCCGCCAATGACACATAGAGTCCGAAAGCCGCAGCGTCCAAGCCCGTGAAACGGTATAGCCTGCCGGCTGGCGGAATGGTGCCCATATGTCCAGCGTAACGCCCCTGTTTGTTGCCCGCGTCACGCTCCGCCGAAATCACCGGGTAAGATGGTTTTGCCGGATTTACCTTCGACGCTTCCGTGTTTTCGCCACTGATTCGACTTGCCATCAGGCTGAAAGCTCGAATTGCTTGTGCCGATGCGCGTGAAGCCAGGGCCGGTATCTCCTCAACCCACAAGGAACAGCTGTGCCTCAAAACACCACAACCGACCTTCAGCGTGAGCCGGGAACCCTGGCTGCGCCCAGTACCGCTACAACTTCCGAAAACCTCAGCGCCGAGGGCTACCAGAAGACCCTGAGCCGCCGCCACGTCACGATGATCGCGATGGGTGGCGCGATCGGCGTAGGCCTCTTCATGGGCGCGGGCGGACGCCTCGCCTCCACCGGTCCGGCCTTGATTTTCTCGTACGCCATTGCCGGCGTCATCGCCTACCTGCTGATGCGGGCCTCGGCGAACTGATCATGTACCGCCAGACCTCCGGCTCCTTTGTCAGCTACGCCGGTGAAATGTTCGGCAAGAAGGGCGCCTTCCTCTCCGGTTGGATGTACTTCATCAACTGGGCCATGACCGGCATCGCCGAACTCATTGCCATCGGCCTGTACTTCCAGTTTTTCTTCCCGAACGTTCCCGTTGAACTGTCCGCCATCGCCGCGCTGGTGCTGCTGGTGGCCGTGAACCTGTTCAGCGTCAAGGCCTTCGGCGAGTTCGAATTCTGGGCTTCCTGCCTCAAGGTCGCCGCGATCCTGATCTTCCTCGCCGTGGGCACCTTCATGGTGGTCACCAACGCGCAGGTCGGCACCGGCCACGCGTCCGTCGGGAACCTCTTCGCTGCCGACGGCGGCATGTTCCCCAAGGGCGGCCTGGTGATGATCCTGGTCCTCAACGCCGTGATCTTCGCCTACAACGCCATCGAACTGGTCGGCATCACCGCCGGCGAGATGCAGAACCCGGAACGCGAAGTTCCCAAGGCGATCCGCGCCGTCGTGATCCGCATTGTGGTTTTCTACGTCGGTTCCGTCACCCTGCTGGCGATGCTCCTGCCCTCGGACCAGTACCACGCGGGTACCTCCCGTTCGTCACGGTGTTCGGCCAGATGGGCCTGCCGTGGATGGGCGACGTCATGAACATGATCGTCATCACCGCCGCGCTGTCCTCGTGCAACTCGGGCCTGTACTCGATCGGCCGCATCTTCCGCACCATGGCCAACAATGGACATGCCCCAAGTGGCTCACCAAGATGTCCACCCGCCACGTGCCGTACGCGGCCATCCTGGCAATCGGCGCCGTGTACCTCGTGGGCATCCTGCTCAACATCTGGTTGGGTGGTTCGCACGCCTTCGACCTCGCGCTGAACACCGCTTCGATCGGGGTCATCTTCACATGGGGCTCGATCTTCGCCAGCCAGATCGCGCTGCGCAAGAAGAAGGGCAACGTCTCCAGCCTCCCCATGCCGGGTTCGCCGTGGACCAGTTGGGTTGGCCTGATCGCACTCTTGGCCATCACCGTGCTGATCGGCATGGACACCATGACGGACAAGGCAACGGGCGAGGTGTTCCTCCTGGGCCTCTGGACCCTGGCCACCATCCCGTTCTTCGCCCTGGTGCTGTGGCTCGGCTGGCAGAAGGTCAAGAACAACGAACCGAAGAGCGAGCTTTTTAGCTAGCGCGTACTAGCCGACGACGGCGGGCGCCTCCTCTCAAGGGGGTGCCCGCCGTCGTTGTTGGTTCAGCCCTTCAGGTACTTCGCGAAGTGGTCCTCGATCCGCTGCCAGGCTTCCGGAGCGGCGGCCGGATCGGGTTTGATGCCCATCACCCGCATCAAGGCCGCAGTGGCCGCGGCCCTACCGGGACGTCGTTCATGAAGGCGTGGCCCGCCGTCGGGAATTCCTTGACGTCGTGTTCGATCCCGAGGCTCGTCAGCGCGGCCTCCAACTTCGCGGCCGCTCCCGGCAACGTCCGGTCCTTGCCTCCGTAGTTGCCCACCACCGGGCATGCGCCTTCCAAAGCCTGCTCAAGGTTCCGTGGCAATTGGCCGTAGTTCACGGAGGCGGCGTCGAAGTCGTCATGGGCTGCGAGCAGGGCGAAGGCGCCTCCCATGCAGAAGCCGATGACTCCCACTTTCCCGGTGCAGCGGGCATCGTTGCGGAGCCAGGACCGTGCCGTGGACACGTCCGTGAAGGCTCGGCCCGTGCCCGACCCCAGGGAGCGCATGGTCGCCACGAGGCAGCGCCTCGCGCCGCCGTCGCTGTAGAGGTCGACGGCGAGGGTCAAGTAACCGGCCGCGGCGAGCCGGTCCGCGTGCCGCTTCATCACGTCGTCGAGCCCGAAGGCTTCATGGATAAGGACGACGCCGGGAAACGGCCCCTCGCCGTCGGGCTCGGCAAGGTACCCCCGTAGGGTCCGGGAGCCTCCTGCCGCCGCACTGTCCGCGCTCAAGTCGATGTGCACCATGGTGCAATCCTGCCAGACGGCGCAAGCGTCTTTGTCGGCTGTTTTTGTCAGCAGTCGCCGTTAGGCTCGATGCATGGACCACAGCACCACTCTCAGCCAGCACGTCAATGCCACCCGCGAGAAAGTCTGGGCTGTCATCACGGATATTCCCGGCTCGGCCAAGACCCTGTCCGGTGTCAAAGCCATTCAAATGCTTAGTGAGGGCCCCTACGGCGAGGGCACTCGGTGGAAGGAAACCCGCGCCATGATGGGCCGGGAGGAGACCGTGGAAATGCACGTTGCCCAGATCGATCCGCCGCGTGGCACCACGGTCAAAGCCCAGCAGGGCGGTGCGGACTACACCACCCGATTCACCCTGGAAGAGCGCGACGGCGGGACCGAACTGGTGTTGTTCTTCGGCGCCGAGGTCCTCCAGCCGACGTTCTTCAGCAAAGTCATGATGGCCGCGTTCGGAAAGCTCGGGATGAGCATTACGCGCAAGGCGCTCGCGAAGGATCTCGCGGAGATCGCGGCGAAAGCGGAGGCGCTCTGATGGCGGCGGCTGCCAAAGTGACGGCGCCCCGCATCTCCCCGATCAGGCTTGACGAGCTCCGCGACGATCCCGCCCCGGATTTCCAGCGCGGTGAACGGTACGACGGCGTCCGCCTCACCCGCGCGGTGGCCGACGGCGCGGAGCTGAGCGGGGCGGACTTCATCGAGTGTGAATTCAACGGGGTCTCCTTCAACGAGGCACAACTGCGCGGCGCGACGTTCCGGGACTGCATCCTGAATGAGCCCTACGCGCCGGTATTCACGGCCGCACGCACCTCGTGGCGCGAAGTGGAGATCAGCAACCCGCGGTGGGGTTCAGCGGAGATGTACGAGGGTGCCTGGCATTCGGTAAAGATCGACGGCGGCAAGCTGGACTTCCTGAACTTGCGTGGATCCAAACTCACGGACGTGGTGATCACGGGCTGCATCATCAACGAGCTCGACCTCGGGTCTTGCACCGCGACGCGCATGGTGCTGAAGGATTGCACCATCGGGACGCTGGATGTCTCAGGGGCCAAGCTCAAGGATGTGGACCTGCGGGGCTCGGACTTCCGGATGATCAATGGACTCGGCGGCCTGTCCGGGGTGGTCATTGACGATTACCAGCTCAGCCTCCTGGCACCCTTGTTGGCCGGACACCTGGGTATCCGGGTGGTCTGAGTGACAGTTGACCGCTAGGTGACGGTATGCCGCGCGACGGTTGACCGGCGCGCGGCGCCGTGTAATCTTTATAGAACGAACGGTCGGTAAATTATTCGCCGACCCCGCTCCCTTCGCGAAGGATGTTCTCATGGTCGAGGCTTTTCTTGTTGGCGGTGCCCGCACCCCTGTAGGCCGTTACGGCGGCGCGCTTTCCGCGGTCCGGCCTGATGACCTGGCAGCCCTCGTGGTCCGCGAAGCCGTGGCCCGTGCCGGCGTCGACCCCGACGCCATCGATGAAGTCATCCTGGGCAACGCCAACGGCGCCGGCGAGGAAAACCGCAACGTCGCCCGCATGGCCACCCTTCTGGCGGGACTGCCCCTCCACATCCCGGCATCACGGTCAACCGCCTGTGCGCCTCCGGAATGAGCGCCATCATCATGGCCAGCCACATGATTAAGGCCGGTGCTGCGGACATCGTGGTGGCGGGCGGCGTCGAATCGATGAGCCGGGCCCATGGGTACAGGAGAAGCCCACCACAGCCTTCGCCAAACCGGGCCAGATCTTCGACACGTCCATCGGCTGGCGCTTCGCCAATCCCCTCTTCACCAAGGGAGAGCTGTCCCGCGGCGGCAAGATGACGTATTCCATGCCGGAAACTGCCGAGGAAGTCGCCCGCGTGGACGGCATCTCCCGGGAAGACGCCGATGCCTTCGCCGTCCGCTCCCACGAACGCGCGCTTGCTGCCATCGCCGGCGGCCGCTTCAAGGAAGAGATCGTTCCGGTTGCCGTGAAGACCCGCAAGGGCGAAACCGTGGTGGACACGGACGAAGGCCCACGCGAGGGAACCACCATGGAGGTCCTCGCCGGGCTCCGTCCAGTGGTTGCCGGCGGATCCGTTGTCACGGCGGGCAACTCCTCCTCGCTCAACGACGGCGCCTCCGCCATCATCGTTGCGTCCGAGGCCGCCATCGAAAAGTTCGGCCTCACCCCGCGGGCCCGCATCATCGACGGCGGCTCGGCCGGCTGCGAACCGGAAATCATGGGTATCGGCCCGGTTCCGGCTTCCCAGAAAATCCTGGCCCGTTCGGGACTCACGGTCGGCGACCTTGGCGCCGTCGAACTCAATGAAGCCTTCGCGACGCAATCGCTCGCGAGCATGCGGCGCTTGGGCCTGGATCCGGACATCGTGAACCTCGACGGCGGTGCGATCTCGTTGGGGCACCCGCTCGGTTCCAGCGGCTCGCGCATCGCGATCACCTTGCTGGGCCGCATGGAACGCGAGCTGGGCACCGCGGACCGTAAGATCGGCCTCGCGACGATGTGCATCGGCGTCGGGCAGGGCGCCGCCATTCTCCTGGAAGGCATGTAATGGCGTTGAACCCCGAGGAATTCGGAACGTTGCTCATCGAGGAACGCGAGGACCGCGTCACGGTGCTGCTGAACCGACCGGAGGTCCGCAACGCGATCGACCAGCAGATGGTGGACGAACTCCACCAGGTGTGCGAGCACCTTGAGCGAGAGCCCAAAATCCTGATCATTGCCGGCGTCGAAGGCGTCTTTGCGTCGGGTGCGGACATCGGCCAGTTGAGGGAACGTCGCCGTGACGACGCCCTGCGCGGCATCAATTCCACCATTTTCGTGCGGATCGCGAAGCTGCCCATGCCCGTCATCGCGGCCCTGGACGGCTATTGTCTGGGTGGCGGAGCCGAACTCGCCTACGCCGCGGACTTCCGCATCGGCACGCCAGCCTGCGCATCGGCAACCCGGAAACCGGACTGGGCATCATGGCGGCGGCCGGTGCAACCTGGCGCCTGAAGGAACTCGTGGGGGAGCCGATCGCCAAGGAAATCCTCTTGGCCGGGGCGGTCCTCCGTGCCGAGGAAGCCCTTCGCATCAATCTGATCACCCAGATCCATGAAGCTCCCGTGCTGATGGAAGCGGCCACAACCTTGCCGACCGGATCGGCCGGCAGGACCCCCTGGCCGTGCGGATCACCAAGTCCGTGTTCCACGCTCCGGCCGAGGCTCACCCCGTGATCGACACGTTGGCCCAAGGCATGCTTTTCGAATCGCAAGCCAAGTTCGACCGCATGCAGGCGTTCCTGGACAAGAAGAGCGCCAAGCAATCCAGCGACAACCCGTCCAGCGACAACCCAGACAGGACCTGAAAATGACAGCAACGCCCGCTATCCCGCATGTTGTCGGTGTCCTCGGCGGTGGCCGCATGGGCGCCGGCATCGCCCACGCCTTCCTGATCAAGGGCGCCACCGTGATCGTCGTCGAACGCGACCACGAATCCGCCGCCGGTGCGCAAGCTCGCGTTGCCGAGGCCGTGGCCAAGTCCGCCGCCCGAGGCACCCTGACGGAATCAGCCGAAGAAGCCCTGTCCCGCTTCAGCACCTCAACCGACTACGACTCCTTCGTGCACTGCGGGCTCGTGGTCGAAGCCGTGCCCGAGGATTACGAACTCAAGGTTGCGTCCCTCAAGGCTGTGGAGGAGCACCTCTCCGCTGACGCCTTCCTGGCCTCCAACACCTCGTCCCTTTCCGTGACCGGCCTCGCTTCGCAACTTCGGAGGCCTGGCAATTTCGTGGGCCTGCACTTCTTCAACCCGGTCCCGGCTTCCACGCTCATCGAAGTGGTCCTGGCCAAGGAGACCTCACCGGAGCTCGCCGCCACGGCGAAAAGCTGGACCGAGGCACTCGGCAAGACCGCCGTCGTCGTCAATGACGCGCCAGGCTTTGCCTCCTCGCGGCTGGGCGTGGCGATCGCACTCGAGGCGATGCGCATGGTGGAGGAAGGCGTGGCCTCCGCGGAGGACATCGATGCGGCCATGGTGCTCGGCTACAAGCACCCCACGGGACCGCTCAAGACCACGGACATCGTGGGCCTGGATGTGCGCCTGGGCATCGCCGAGTACCTGCATTCGACGCTGGGGGAGCGCTTCGCCCCGCCGCAGATCCTGCGCGACAAGGTTGCCCGCGGCGAGCTGGGCCGCAAGACCGGCAAGGGTTTCTTCGACTGGACTGACTAGCGCTTCCGTGTCTCCCAACTGACTCGCATTTGTTGTCGTTTTGAGGCCCCATAACGGCAACAACTGCGAGCTACTTGGGGGGGGCGAACCGTCACTTGGGTGTCCAGCCTCGGTCCAGGAGCACGGCACGGACTTTCGCGACGGCGGACCGTGCGTCGTTCTCCATGTGCCGTTTGGAGATCCTCACCAAGTGCCAGCCGGCACGGGCGAAATCCTCTTCGCGGGCGATGTCCCGGACTATCTGGGCCGGCTCGGAATGCGGCTCGCCGTCGTATTCGACCGCCACCCGGTGTTCCGGATAGGCCAGGTCCGGTTGACGTACGACGCCGGCGCCTAGCTCGGCGGCCACGTTCAGTTGCGGTTCGGGCAGTCCGGCGTTTTCGAGGGCCAGCCGGAGCCGGGTTTCGGGTGCCGAGTCCGAGCCGATCCGTGCCTGTTCGAGTGCCAAACGGGCCTTGCGGATTCCAGGCGTGCCTTTGTGCCGGTCCAGCATGTCGGCCAGTTGTTCCAATGTTGCGTACGGCTCTGTCCGGCCTTCGAACTCCGGCCGGGGGTTCCGCACTAAATGGTCGGCCACAACCGTCAGTTCATCCACACTCATCTTCTGGGACACATCAAGCCACGTTCGGGTGCGCGTGGTGATCAACAGACCGTCAAGACTGGTGATTTCGTCGTCGAAGAACTGCCCCACATGCCCAACCACCCCGGTTCGTCGAGGAATGGCCATGGTGTCCGGACGCGAAATATGGATGCGCGGATCATCGCTGCCTGGCAGGAACCCCGGGAACGACCACAAACCGAAGGCTGTGGCGTGAGACGCGGCCGAGAACTCGGTCACCGCGGTGAAAGGCCGGATGAAACCGACGTCCGTCGCCTGCCCGGGAACCAATGCGTGGTCCGGAATCCTGATGCCCCGGCTTGGCGAGGGGAGCGATCGGTGCCGCAACCGCCGCCGGCTCACACCGGCGTCGAGCGCTTCTTGAAAGGTGAACGGGGCGCCGGCCAGCAGCGCCGGCAAGGGTTGCGGGGTCCTCATCGCCCTATCGTTGCAAATCCTGGAACGCCATATTTAGTTATCCACAGGCAATTGCCCCGGCAGCCCAACTGACTCGCAGTTGTTGTCGTTTACAGCCGCCAAAACGACAACAAATGCGAGCCAGTTGGGTCAGTTAGGCTGGCTGGGTGACTCACATTGCACCCGTGACCCTGGACGGTCGCTTCGTAACCTTGGAACCCCTTAGCCCGAGCACCACGACGGCTTGGTGGATGCCGCGAAAGACGGCGAGCTGTGGAAGCTCTGGTATACCTCGGTCCCGACGCCGGAGGGCATGGCCGCGGAGATCGACCGCCGGCTCGGGCTGCAGGAGCAAGGATCCATGCTGCCATTCGCCACCCGATTGAAGGCGAACGGCAAGCTCATCGGCATGACCACCTACATGAACATCGACGCCGCCACTCCGCGTGTCGAGATCGGTTCCACGTGGAACGCCGCCTCGGCACAGGACAGCGGGAGCAACCCGGATTCCAAACTGTTGCTCCTGCGGCATGCTTTCGAAACCCTTGGCTGCCCAGCCGTCGAATTCCGCACGCACTGGCTCAACCACCAGTCCCGGGAGGCCATCGCACGGTTGGGCGCGAAGCAGGACGGCGTCCTCCGGAACCATTCGCGGACTTTGGACGGAGTGCTCCGAGACACGGTGGTGTTCTCCATCCTCGAACACGAGTGGCCCGCGGTGCGCACCGGGCTCGAGTTCAGGCTCGCGAAGCGGTCCTGAGCGCGCGCACCGAACGACCGCGCTCCGGCGCGTTCGCGGCTGACGCCAGCTATTTCTTGAGCGCGCTGTTCACGGCCGTACGGTAGCCCTGGGAGTAGCCGGCGTCGTTGGGATGGAAGTTCTCCAACGCGAGCTCGGGCGGATCCAAGGGCGATGGCTGTGTGTAGTGGATCCATGGATTGTTGGAACCGATGCCGTGCCCCGTAAACCGCTCCGTCACGCTCACGTAGCCCACCCCTGCGGCGGAGGCGGCGCCGGAGATGGTCGCATTCAATTGGTCAGCCATTCCATTCAGGGTGGTGGCCAACTCTTTCTGCGCGGGAGGCATCTTGGGGCCGACGGTGAACAAGCGCGGATACCCGGTCAGCACGATCTGGGCGCGGGGTGCCTTCTGCCGGATGGACTGGACCATAGCCACGATGTTGCCGGGTAGCGCGGCAGGGCGTTCGCCACGCCCTGCACGGCCGAAGCGCAGGCCAGGGCATCGGCACTGGTGCATGCCACCGCCACGGCTCCCGTGCCGACGTCGTTGCCACCAACAGTCACCGAGACTTCGGTAGCGGACCCCAGGGCGATCGCGACAGGATCGGCGGGGACAGGTTGTCCAGACCTGCCTTGACGGCAAGCGACGTAGCACCGAAGCAGCCCAGGTTCAGCCCGCCCAAAAGGGCGGCGTAACTGTCCAGGCTCTGATGGCAGCCCGGGAACGAGCCCGGAGCCGGACTGCTGCCGCCCGTGCCGGCAGCATAGGAATCGCCCAGGGCGACATAGACATCGGCCGGTTTCGTTGTAGTCGCCTGTGCGGGTCCCGCGCCGAATCCTGCCAGGAGTACGACGACGGCGACGGCGCCCGCCAGGCGGCCATACCGGCGTCGCGAATTAGCTGCTTGCATGATTGATATCCCCTCGTGTCGATCTGCAGTGCCGCTTGGCGGCGCGAGCTACCCCAGCCCGGCAGTCTTGCGGCCAGACTACGCGAGCTGCGAGCCCACGACTACGGAAACCCAACTAGCTGACAGTTGTTGTCGTTATGAGGGCTCAAAACGACAACAACTGCGAGTTAGTTGGGTCGGCTACGGCGGGGGTCAGTTGGGTTGGTGGGATGGAGGGGTGAGGGCGCTGCGGACTGAGGTCCAGGACTTGAGGACCTCCAGTACGTCCGGGTCGCGTTCCGTCAGGACGGCCTGGGAGTACGATTCCTCGAGCAGCGCGTCCACGGAAATGCGGGTGCCGGTGGATGCGCTGAGCATGGCCGCTTCCACCATGGCCAGGCTCATGATGTTCTGGTGGACCTGCCCCATGGGAGTACTTCCGGTATGCAAGGCCAGCACGAAATCACGCAGCGAACCGGCGATCTCCTGCCCGGGATCGTCGCCGCCGGGGCCCGAATCAGCGCCCAACGAGGACACAGGTTCGGTGTCGCCGTCCCACAGGACCGTGCCGTGTTCGCCGCTGATCCGCCACGCCGCGTTCCAGGAGGTCTCCTGACCCGGGCTGCACCAGCTTCCAGTGAACACGAAGCGCTCCCCACCGGTCATTTCGAAGATGGCGGTGGCCCCTGCATCGCCGCGGTACCAGCTCCAGGCCGGGTTGTATTCCTCGCAGAACACCGAGACAGGATCCGCGTCGAGCAGGAACCGGGCCATGTCGAACTGATGGATGGCCATGTCCAGCAGCAACGGGTGGTCCATGACATCCCGGAATCCGCCGAAATGCGGCGCCTTGAAGAACTCGGCCGAGACAATCCCCACGCTGCCTAGAGAAGCAGAAAGCCGTTTGGCCTCGAAAAGATGCCTGTTGTACCTGCGGGACTGGCTGACCATGAACAACTGGCCGCTAAGCTCCGACCCCGCAGCAAGCGAGAGCCCTTGGGCCACCGTCGAGGCCACAGGCTTTTCGCCAAGCACGGGCAGCCCTGCCGCAAGCGCCTCCGTGGTCACCGGATGGTGGGCTACCGGAACGGTGACGTTGATGACCGCCTGGGCGCCGACGTCGGACGCCAACTGTGCGGTCCCGGAGCCCACCGGCAGATCGCGACGCCCGATCGCCGCCGCTCCGGCGCGGGCGGCGTCCAGGTCCAGGTCGACGATGCCCGCGAGCTCCACGAGCGGGGACTCCTGCACCGTCCGGAGCCACGCGCGGCCCATCCCCCGGCGCCGACGACGACGACGCGAAGGGGAGTGCCGTCGTCGGGAAGGGTGGCGTAAGGGGTACTCATGCGTTGGCTCCCTGGTAGCTCTTGCCGTTGAAGAAATCGTTGGTCTCGTAGCGCAGCAGTTCAGGGTGGGCGCGCTCGGGCCGATCGGTGACTGCCCATTCGACGGCGTTGGAGATGACCCGGCGGACGTCCTTGTGGTGGTAGACCGGGTAGTCCTGGTCGCCGGGGCTGAAGAAGAAGATCTTGCCGTGGCCGCGGCGGAACGTGCAGCCCGAGCGGAAGACCTCGCCGCCGCTGAAGGAACTGATGAACACGAGCTCCTCCGGAGTGGGGATGTCGAAGAACTCGCCGTACATTTCCTGCTGATCGATCACGATGGGGTGCGGCACGCCCTTAGCGATGGGGTGGGTGGGGTCCACAGTCCAGACCAGTTCGCGGTCCTGCTCACTGCGCCAGCGCAACGTGCATGAGGTGCCCATGAGCTTGGTGAAGATCTTGGACCAGTGCCCCGAATGCAGGACGATCAAGCCCATCCCGGACAGGACGTGGCGGTGCACGCGCTCGACGATCTCGTCGTCCACATCACCGTGGGACATGTGCCCCCACCAGGTGAGGACGTCCGTGTTGGCGAGGACTTCTTCGGTAAGGCCGTGCTCGGGCTCGTCGAGGGTGGCGGTGCGGACGCTGGCCTTGTCGCCGAGGTTCTCCTCGATGCCGGCCTTCACGGCCCGTGCATGCCGTCCGGGTAGAGGCGGGCCACCAGTTCGTCGCGCTTTTCGTGCCGGTTTTCGCTCCAGACGGTGACGCGGATTGGTTCAGACATGGTTTCTCCTTGAAGGTTAGTGGTTTGGTGCCCGACGGCGGTGCGGAGCCGCGGGCGGCGAGCTCGGCACCCGCGACGGGACCCGCTGTCGGGATCTGGCTATTTGACGGCCGCTACTTGACCGCTCCACTGGCCGTGCCCGCCGCGATGTACTTCTGCGCCGCGACCAGCAGGATGATGGCCGGGATGGAGGCGAGGACGGCCGTGGCCATGACGGAGCTCCAGTCGTTCACGTAGGCGCCGATGTACTGGAAGATTCCCAGCGTCACGGGCCGCACGGCCTCCGTGGTGGTCAGGGTCAGGGCGAACAGGAAGTCGCTCCAGGTGAACAGGAAAGTGAAGAGCCCCGCGGTGATGAGCGAGTTCCTGCTCAGTGGCACCACGATGGACCAGAACGCCCTCACATGCCCGGCACCGTCTACTCGGGCCGCCTCGATGACCGACGCCGGCATGCCGTTCATGAAGGCCCTGATGATGAGGATCGCGAACGGGATGCCATGCGCGGAGTCGGCCAGGATCAGGCCCGGGATGGAATTGAGCAGGCCAAGATCGTTGTAGGCCGTGTACAGCGCGTTGGCCACCACGATCCCCGGGATCATCTGGCTGATCAAGATCGCGAAGAGCACCACGCCAGCGCCCTTGACCTTGAAATAAGCCAAGGCATAGGCCGCCGGCGCCGCGATGGCCAGGCTGAGTACAACGCTGCCGAGCGAGATCACCAGGCTGGTGGCCAGGTTCCCGCCCTGCTCGCTGATGGCCGTGGCGTAGCCGGTGAAGTCCGGCTTGAGCGGCAGCCACGAGGTTTCCAAGGTGGTGCCGTTGGCTGCAGCGAAGCGTTGACCATCCAGTAGACCGGGAACAGCATGATGGCCAGGAAGACGATGGCCAGGACGGTGTAGCCCACCTTTTGCGCTCGGGTCCCGTCCCGGAGCGAACCGGTCCGGCGCCTTTGGAGGCGATCCTATTTCGGGCGCTCGCTTTCCGGGCGCCCGCCGGCGCCGAACGGCGGGTGGTGATTTTCGTCGTCGTCATGGTTTCCTCACTCATCGACGGAACGCCGGCTGGCACGCAAGTACAGGACCGCGAAGACCAGCGAAATGAGCACCAGGACGTTGCCCAGCGCGGCGCCCTCGCCGAATTTGAACTCGTGGAAGGACAGATCGTAGGACTGGGTGGCGATGGTCTGGGTCGAATTCGCCGGGCCGCCGTTGGTCAGGCCCAGGATGATGTCCAGCACCTTGAGGGTGTAGACGACGCCGAGCACCAGGACCACGCTCACCACCGGACGCAGCATCGGCCAGGTGATGTGCCGGAACGCCTTCCAACCCGTGGCGCCGTCCAAGGAGCCGGCCTCGTAGAGCTCATCCGGTATTTCCTGGAGGCCGCCATAGAGAATGGTCAGATTGAACGGGATGCCGATCCAGATGTTCACCCCCACCACGGCGATCAGCGCCAGCGAGGTGCTGGTGAGCCATGGAACGCCCGTGTTCACGATGTGCATCTCTCCGAGGAAACGGTTCAAGGCTCCGCTGTCCTTGTCCAGGATCCATCTCCACACGGCGCTGGACACGATGAGCGGCAGCAACCAGGGGAGCAGGAGCAGCGAACGCAGGATTCCGTTGAGCGGGAACTTGCGCTGGAAGAAGATCGCCAGCGCCAGCCCGATCACGAACTGGCCCAGTATGGATCCCAGCGTGAACAGCGCGGTGTTCACCAAAGACGTTGAAAACAACGACGACGACAGCACCTTCGCGTAGTTCGCCAACCCCACCCAGGGGGCCTCGCCCGTGAAGAACGTGGCCGTGGTGTAGTCCTGGAAGCTCATCACGATGTTCTTGACCACGGGGTAGCCGAAGAACAGCGCCATGTAGGTCACGGCAGGGACCAGGAACAGCCACTGGAAGAGGCGCTCGCGGCGTTTGCGGCTGCGCCGGTGCGGTGACTGGATTGCCTCCTCGGCCCGGGTGTTGTCCGAGCCGGACTTTGCGCGCGCTGTGGCCTGCTGGTTGGCGCGCTGGTTGGCCTGCGACTTGGCCTGCGCTCTGGGTTGCGACGAATCAGTTGTGAGGGACATGTCCAGCCGCTTACTGGCCTTGGCTTGCTTGAGGGCGTCGGCGGGGGAGGCCTTGCCCGTCAGCGCGGTCTGGATTGCGGTGTAGATCTTGGTCGCCTGTGCCGGCCATCCTTCTCCGAGTTCGCCGGTACGGGCCCGGGCTGTCTTGATGAGGTCGGTGAAGGTGGCGAGCTTGGGGTTGTCGGTGGCGAACTTTGCTGCCAGCGAGGTCTTGGACGGGATGGTGTTGCGGACCTTGGCCATGGCCAGCTGGTTTTCGTCGCTGTTCATGCAGGCCACCACTTCCGCGGCCTTGGCCTGATGGGCCTTATTGCCTGTCTGCGGAACGGTCCACACTTCGCCGCCAAGCGGGGCAACGGCTGTCTGGCTGGCGTCACGGACCGGAATCTTCACGACGCCGTATTTCAGCGCGGTGTTCTTGTCGAGCGCCGGGATCTGCCAGGGGACGTTGACCATCATGGCTGCCTTGCCTGCCATGAACTGGTCCTTGACGTCTGCCTGGGTCCAGTTCAGCGCCGAGGAGGACACGGATCCGTCCTTGACGAGGTCGGTCCAGAGCTGGAGGGCCTGGGCTGTCGCTGGGGTGTCGATGTTCTTCTCGTCGCCTCCGTTGGACCACATGACCGGAAGGAACTGCCATGTGCCCTCGTAGGTCGGGTTGGCGTTGAAGGCCAGGCCATACTGCTCGCCTGAGGTGAGCTTGGTGGCCGCCGTCTTTAGCTCGTCCCACGTGGTGGGCGGGGTGACTCCGGCCTTGGCCAGAATGTCCTTGTTGTAGAAGAGCGCGATCGTGTTCACGGTGGGGGCTAGCCCGTACACCTTGTCTTTGTAGGTGCCTGCACTCAGGACCCCGGGCGCGAAATCGGCGGTGCTGATGTTGAAATCGGACAGTGGAGCCAGCGCTCCGGTAGCGGCAATCTGTTGCAGGTCCGGATTGTCGAGCATGAGTACATCCGGAAGCGTCTTCGAAGAGGACTGCTGGAGCACCTTGGAGATCAAGGACTTGCCCGGCACGGTCTCTCGTTTGATCGTGACGCCTGCCTTGGTGCCGCAGGCGGTCAGGGCGTCGCCGATGAAGGACTTGTCCGGCTCGTTGTTGTAGTAGTCCATCACGGAGATTTCCTTCACGGCATCCGTGGAGGAGGCGGAGGTAGTGGTGCCGCAGCCCGAGATGGCGAGCGGGAGGCCGACGAGAGCGGCCACGGCCAGGGCGAGCGGGCGGCGTGTCCTGATAGCTGACTTCATTGTCTGTTCCTTTGTTGGTGGAGGAAGGGAATGGTGCGTCTGTTGATGCGAAGTGGATAATCGAATCATCGATGCGTATCGACGATGCTGAAACGAACGGAGTAACGGAGTAACGACCTGCGATGAAAAGCGTTGACGCGGTGGATCAGGGGTGGCGATTCACTGCGGACGGAGGGTGCTTGAACGGTGCGTGATGACCGTGGGTACCAACTCCAGGGATTCGTGTGGTCCGTGGGAGTCGGTTTCGAGGAGTTGGCACATGATTTTGACTGCCCGGCGGGATACTTCAGCCGGGCGCAGATCGATGGTGGAAAGCGGTATGGGTTGGAGCTCGGCGAGGGTGGGGGAGGCGCTTCCGATAACAGAAACGTCCAGCCCCAGGGTCAAACCGCGGCTGCTCAAGTCGCGGCGCAGAATGTCCTGGATGGTGCGGTCGGGAGCGATGAACGCGGGCTTTCCGGTGGTGCCGGCGAGGGCCTTGTCCACCGATTCGGAGATGGTGGCGCGGTCGGTCCCGCCGGGAAGGTGGAGCACGGTCACGCCCAGTGCTTTGGCCGCGACGTCCGTGCCGTGCAAGAACCGGTCGACGTAGTTCACGTGGCGGTCCATCACTGCGGGCTGCCAATCAATAACGGAAATCACGGAGTGGCCTGCGGCCGCAAGATCCCGGACGCAGTGTTCACCGGCCATTTCGAAGTCGGCGTCGATGCAGACCAGCCCGGACGGATCGCGGGGGATGCCGATCAGCACCACCGGGACGTTCAGGCTGCGGCCACCGGGAGACGCTCGTCCTCGTCCTCAACCTGCATGAGGATCAGGCCGTCGCAAATCTGCTGCCCGACCACGCGGCTCAGTCCGGCGGCGCCTTCGTCGTCGGTGACCAGGAGAATGTCGTGGTCGAATTGCCGGGCCGTGCTGGCAATGACCGAGACGAACTCCATGATCGATCCCATTTCCAGCTCGGGAATGAACGGAATGACCAGGCCGATGACCCGGGTCTTGCGGCTTGCCAAGGCGCGGGCGCCGGCGTTGGGTTGGTAAGTGAGTTGCTCGATGGCGGCCTCGACCTTTTTCCGGGTCTTCTCGGAAATGGGCCGCTTGCCGCTGAGCACGTACGAGACGGTGCTTTGGGCTACGCCGGCAGCCTGGGCGACGTCCTTGCTGGTGGGCACGTTCCAGGCCTCCTTGCCGGGTTCGGTGGGTCTTGGTGATGCGTAGTTCGTCGATACGCATCGTCGATGCGTATCGAGAAAGAGTATGACATGTATCACGTAAGACCCGCAAGACCCAACCCTCGCTCACCTATCCCGCCCTTCCTCCCGACCCCGCTCACATATCCCGCCTTCCGAGCAAACCCCCGCTCACCTATCCGGCGTGTGGTTAGCTGTCCGGTATGGATGGGATCTCAACCGCAGCCAAGCAGCGGGGCGTCCATTGGGACGGTGCGGTGAACGCCTGGCACATCGCCGGAGGCTTGTACCGGATGGGCCGGCGGGAATGGCTCACCGATCTCGGGTGGCAGCAAATGTACGACGCCGGCATCCGCACCGTGATCGATCTGCGGACCCTTCGCGAGCAGCAGCCCAGGGAGGTTGATCCCGAGGTTTCGGCGGATGCGACTGCTCGCTTCGAGATCGTCCATTGCCCCACCGAAGATCCGGAGGACAAGGAGTTCACCGAGCGCTTTGGCCCGTACCTGAAAGACCCTGCCCACTACGCCGACTATGTGCGGCTCTTCCCGGACAGGCTCGCCGCTGTTTTCAAAGCCATCGCCGCGGCACCCGGCGGGGTTGTAGTGCATTGCGCTGCCGGGCGTGACCGTAGCGGGATCATCGCCGTGATGCTGCAGAACCTGTCCGGAGCCGGCGACGAGGAAATCGTGCGGGGTTACCAGCAGGGAATGCGCGGAATCAACGAGCGCCACCGCCACCATCGCGCCCCGCACGCCCATGATCCCTTTCTCGAGGAAGACGCACTCGAGGCCTTGCTGGCATCGCGCAGCGTGAGCCTGTTGGAATTCGCGCATTCCTTGGACACAGCTACCTTCCTGGGAGCGAACGGCGTCTCTAAGGCAGAAATTTCCGCCATCCGAGCGAAACTCAACGCTCCGGCGCGGTAGAACGCGGTAGAAGCAGCGTCCCGGCGGGCATCTAGTGTGCAGATCGGGCCTCTCATGTATTCTGGGTTGTATTACCGAACGGCCGGTCAGTAATTTGCGGCCGTTCAGTCCATTTCGTGCCCGTGCCTTGGAAGGACCCGTCGACGATGACCAGTACCGCAGTCGCTCCGGAAGCCACAACCGTTGAAACCGTGCCCAGTTTCGTCCAGGGCGAGTGGTGGACCCCAGCGCAGAAGCCTCAGCTGGCGTCCCCGTCCGCGACGCCAGCACAGGCGAGATCCTCGCAACGGTCAACACCGACGGACTGGACCTTGCCGGCGTCGTGAACTACGGGCGCACGGTGGGCCAGCGCGAGCTCGGCAAGCTCACCTTCCACCAGCGCGCCCTCAAGCTCAAGGAACTCGCCCAGTACCTGAACGGCCGCCGCGAAGAGTTCTACGCCTCGTCCTTCAAGACCGGCGCCACCAAGATCGACTCGATGGTGGACATCGACGGCGGCATCGGCGTGCTCTTCACCTTTGGTTCCAAGGGCCGCCGCGAACTGCCGAACTCGCAGGTTGTAGTGGACGGACCCATGGAAGTCCTGTCCAGGGACGGTTCCTTCGCCGGTGAGCATATCTACACCCGCATCCCGGGCGTCGCGGCGCAGATCAACGCCTTCAACTTCCCCGTGTGGGGCATGCTCGAGAAGTTCGCGCCTGCATTCATCGCTGGCGTCCCCACCATCGTCAAGCCAGCCACCCCCACCGGTTACGTTGCCGCCGTCGTGGTCAAGGCGATCGTCGAGTCGGGCATTCTGCCGGAAGGCTCGCTGCAGCTCATCTCGGGATCCGCCCGCACCCTGCTGGACCACCTCGACTACCGCGACATTCTCGCCTTCACCGGTTCCGCCTCCACCGCCAACTCGCTCAAGTCCCACGCCAACGTGGTCCAGGGCGGCGTCCGCTTCACCTCCGAAACCGACTCGCTCAACGCGGCCATCCTCGGACCCGACGCCGTGCCCGGCACCCCCGAGTTCGACGCCTTCATCAAGTCGGTCGTCACCGAAATGACGGTCAAGGCCGGTCAGAAGTGCACCTCGATCCGCCGCACCATCGTGCCCCAGGCGCTGGTGTCCGACGTCGTCTCCGCCATCGGCGCGCGCGTGGACGAGCGCGTCGTCGTCGGCGACCCCAGGGCAGAGGGCGTCACGATGGGCGCCCTCGCGTCGCTCGAGCAGCTCGCCGACGTCCGCGCGGCAGTGCAGTCAATGCTCGACGCCGGTGGCGAGCTCGCGTACGGGACGCTGGATTCGCCGTCGGTCACCTCGCTGGACGGCACCATCGGCGTCGTGGAGGGCGGCGCGTTCATGTCGCCCGTTGTCCTGAGCTGGGCCAACGTGGACTCGGAAGCCGTCCACTCGCTCGAGGCTTTCGGTCCGGTGTCGTCCGTGATCGGCTATTCGGACCTCGACGACGCCGTCCGCCTTGCCGCCCGCGGTGGCGGCTCCCTGGTGGCCTCCGTGTGCACCAACGATCCTGCTGTCGCCCGGGAATTGGTGACGGGAATCGCGGCACACCACGGCCGTGTCCTGATGCTCAACCGCGAGGACGCCCGCTCGTCAACCGGGCATGGTTCGCCTGTGCCGCACCTGGTTCACGGTGGGCCGGGCCGCGCCGGTGGTGGCGAGGAACTCGGTGGTATCCGTTCCGTCATGCACCACATGCAACGCACCGCGATCCAGGGCTCGCCGAACATGCTCACTGCCGTGACCGGCGTCTGGCACACGGGCGCGGACCGCAACTTCACAGTGGAGACCGAAGGTGCGCACCCGTTCCGGAAGTCGCTGGCAACCCTGCGGATCGGCGATGCCGTGCGGTCCGAACTGCGGCAGGTCACCCTGGACGACATCACGGCCTTCGCCAACTCCACCGGCGACACCTTCTACGCCCACACCAACCAGGAAGCAGCCGAAGCCAATCCGTTCTTCCCGGGAATCGTGGCGCACGGGTACCTGCTGCTCAGCTGGGCCGCCGGCCTGTTCGTGGAGCCGGCACCGGGCCCCGTCCTGGCCAACTACGGGCTGGAGAACCTGCGCTTCATCACGCCCGTGGCCGCAGGGGATTCGATCCGGGTCACGCTTACGGCCAAGAAGATCACTCCGCGCGAGACCGACGAATACGGCGAAGTAGCCTGGGACGCCGTCCTGACCAACCAGAACGACGAAATCGTAGCCACCTACGACGTCCTGACCCTCGTGGAGAAGTAGCCTCCCCTACCGACGCTCGCTCACGTATGTGGGGGTTTGGCCGGACGCTCGCTCACTTGTGTGGGTGTTTGGCCGGACGCCCGCTCACGTGTGTACTGCATACGGAACGCTCCCCTCACTGGGGAGCGTTCCGGACCGATGTTCGTTTTATTGCCCGGGGGCGCGGTATGTCGGGGTCTTCTTGGCAGCTTCGTCGAGATCCTCCACCGTCATGAGCGGCTTCAAATGCAGGCGCACAGCGCCTGTCGCATTGATCATGAGTGAGAGGGCGGCGGCGCTAGCCGCGTCCGGGATCTCGAAGACTCCGACGACGTCGGTCTCCCCGAAAGCGTAGTAGAAACATTCGAGCGATCCGTCGACGGATTTGAGTGCATCGACCACGGCATCGCGGCGCTTGGTGCCGCCCTCGCGCAACAGCCCCTTGATTCCGTCGCCTACGTAGTTGGCTTCGAACAGATATTTGGTCATTGTCTTCCCGTCCCGTGATGTCCAGGACTCGGGCCTACTCAGGTGCTCCCATCACCCGTTGAGGGAAGGTCCCGGAGTTGTTCCCCTGCGAGGGGGCTGTGCACATAGTAGGCCGAGGCTGTCGCCCTGACAACGGTCTAGCCAACGCTTGCTCACAAGGTCTTTCCGATCCCGCCCGGCGTAAGATTTTTTGCGTAGGAGGTGGCGAAATGAACCTAGCACTCAGAACAGCCACAACCGTCTTGCCCGTCGACGACGTGGACCGAGCCCGCAGCTTCTACGCGGAGAAACTCGGCCTCCCTCATCGCGGCATGACCTGGGATGGAAATGATTTGTTCGGCATCGACGGCGGTCCCATGCTGCAGTTGATGCCCATCAAGGACGGCATGCACTCGTCGCACACTGCCCTTTCCTTTGAAGTCAGCGACATCGAGCGGACAGTCGACGAAATGGAGGCGAACGGCGTCGAATTCCGGGATTACGATCTCCCGGATCTCAAGACAGAACACCACATTTGTACCACCGACGCCGACCGTTGCGCCTGGTTCATGGACACGGAAAACAACGTCCTTTGCGTCCATGAAAGTTTGGGTATCCAGGCCGAATACCAGCTCTGAAAAGCATCACAGCACCACGCAGAACGCCCGCTCACTTTTTAGTGAGCGGGCGTTCTGCCAATTGGGGATATATGTGAGCGGGCGTCGGTCGAAAGTCCCGTATATGTGAGCGGGCGTCGGTTGAAAGTGCCGTATATGTGAGCGAGCGTCTGAGGGGGCAGGGGGAAGCCAGGGGCGACCTACGCCGAGGCGTGGAGGCCGTCGAACGCCATGGTGATGACGTCGTCGGCCAGGCGTTGCGGGGAGAGCGAGCCGCCCGGTTTGTACCACTCCACGATCGAGTTGATGGTCCCGAACAGGAGCCGGGTCACGGTGCGGGGGTCGATGTCCTGGCGCAGCGTGCCTTCTTCGCGGGCGGCCGAGATCAACGCGGCCACCTTGTGGTCGAAGGCACGACGCCGTTCCAGGGCATCGCGCTCAATTTCGGTGTTGCCGCGGAGACGCAGGAGCAGCGTGACGAACGGCAGCCGGTCCACCAGCACGGCGATGGTCTGCCGCAGGACGAACTCAAGGCGTGCATCGGCCGCCCCGGTAACAGCCTCGGGCTGTTCCAGGATGGCCTCGAGCCCACCCAGTGCGTGCTCGAGGGCGAGCTTCAGGAGGTCGCCCTTGGACGGCACGTGGTGGTAAATGGCTGATTTTGAGATGCCCAGGTTTTCGGCCAGAATGCCCATGGATGTGGCGTCGTAACCGTGGCGGTTGAAGACGTCGACGGCGATGAGCAGCACTGATTGCTGGTCGTATCCGGGCGTCCCCGCTTGGTTACTGTTTCACTAGGCATGCTGGCCATTTTCTCATGAACGGTCGGTTGATTCGCGCACGCGCCCTGCCACGTTACCTCTTGGGTCGCATGTCGTAGACGCGGCGCAGCTTGCCGTTGGAGCGCTCAAGCGAACCCGGCTCCACGACGTCCACCACGCACGAAGAACCCACGTGGATCTTGATCTGTTCGCGCAGGGCGTGTGCCGCCGTCGTGCCCGCCTCGACCGAAACGTTCTCGCGGCGCTCAATCTTGACCGTCAGCGAATCCATGCGCTTGCCTTCGGGGCGGGTGAGCTCGAGTTGGAAGTGCGGGCTGAGTTCGGGGATGCGCAGGGCGATTTCCTCGATCTGTGAAGGGAAGAGGTTCACGCCGCGCAGGATGATCATGTCGTCGCTGCGTCCGGTGATGCGGCCCATGCGGCGGTGCGCGGGCGGGCGGTGCCGGCAGCAGACGGGTGAGGTCCTTGGTGCGGTACCGGATGATCGGCAGCGCTTCCTTGGTGAGCGAAGTGAAGACGAGTTCGCCCGGCTCGCCGTCGGCCAGCACGGCACTTTCCCCGCGGGAGGGATCGAACGGATCGATGATTTCGGGGCGGAAGTGGTCTTCCCAGATGTGGCAGCCGTCCTGGGTCTCCACGGCCTCGCCGGCCACGCCCGGGCCCATGACTTCCGAGAGCCCGTAGATGTCGCAGGCCTTGATGTTCATGGTGGTTTCGAGCTCATGCCGCATTTCCTCGGTCCACGGTTCGGCTCCGAGCACGGCGTACTTGAGCGAGGTCGACGCCGGATCCACACCCATGTGCGCCATCGCGTCGGCGATTGTGAGCAGGTAAGTCGGGGTCGCCAGGATCGCGTCCGGCTTGAAGTCCTGGATCAGCTGGATCTGGCGTTCGGTTTGGCCGCCGGACATCGGGATGACGGTGCAGCCGAGCGCTTCGGCACCGGCGTGGGCGCCCAAACCGCCGGTGAACAGGCCGTAGCCGTAGGCGTTGTGGACCTTCATGCCCGGCCGGACGCCGGAAGCGCGGAGCGAGCGGCCACCAGCGTGGCCCAGTTGGCGAGGTCGTTCTTGGTGTACCCGACGACGGTTGGCCGGCCAGTGGTTCCGGAGCTCGCGTGGATGCGGGCTACTTCGTCTTGCGGTACGGCGAACATGCCGAAGGGGTATTCCTGGCGGAGGTCTTCCTTGGTGGTGTACGGGAACTTGCCGAGATCGGACAGTTCGCGGAGATCGGAAGGGTGGACGCCGGCGTCGTCGAACTTGCGCTTGTACAGTGGCACGCGATCGTAGGCGTAGGCCACGGTGTGCTGGAGGCGGCTCAGCTGCAAGGCCTCGAGCTCGTCGCGGGAAATGGTTTCTTCGCGATCTAGCTGTGCAGTGTTAAGCGGTGCGTCGGGAGCGGCGACGGTGTTCTGTGTCATTGTCTTCCTACTTCTTGGAGATGGTGCGGCTGCGGCCACGGAACTCGGCGATGAGCTCGCCGTAGCTGCCCGGTTCTTCGGGAGACCCGACGGCGGAAGGTTCGCTTGCGTCGGCCGCGAAGATTTGGATGTCGTACAGGCCGCTGCGGCCGTTGTTGGCGCGACGGTTCGCGACGGCGGTGATCACCTGGCCTTGATAGGCCGGCTTGAGGAAGTTGATGTCGACGCCGGCGGCGACAGTTATGGTGTCGGCTTCCGACGGCGAGGGGTTGGCCGGGTTGCATGCCAGTGCAAAAGCTGAATCGGCGAAGGCGAAGATCATTCCGCCGTGGGCCATTCCGAAGCCGTTGAGCATTTCCTGCCGGAGCTTCATGCGGACGGTGGCGTGGCCGTCGTCGACCTTGAGCACCTCCAGGCCCATCCACTCGGAGGCGTAGTCGTTCTTGAGAATCTGGTGCTGCGCTGCGCCAGAAAGGGTGGTCTCAACCATGCGTCATTGCCTCCAGCTTTATTTACCGAATGTTCATTAGGTAATCCCAGTTTGCTTGAACTGTCAAGAGGAGATCGCTCGGCGGGACGGATCCAGACCCCAAAAACCCCAACGTAGTAGCCTCGAGTCATGCCGCTCATCGAACTGCCCATCCGGACCCCGAGGCTCGTGCTTCGCAGGTTCGAGGCCACTGACCTGGAGCGATTCCACGCCTACCAGTCGCTACCCGAGACGGCGCGCTTCCTGCTCCGGCAGGAATTGACCCTCACGCAGTCCATGGAAGCGTTGGGCCGCTACGCCAACTTCTCTTTCGAACAAGAGGGCGACTGGGTGTGCCTCGCCATAGAGCGCGCGGACACGCCGGGCTTGCTTGGCGAAGTGGTGCTCAAGTGGCTGCCGGGCACGGGGCAGGCCGAAATCGGCTGGATCTTGGCACCGGAAAGCCGAGGCCAGGGCTACGCCGCAGAAGCGGCCGAAGCCGTGCTCCGCCTGGGTTTTGAAACCCTCATGTTCCACCGGATCGAGGCCAAGCTGGATGCCCTGAACACCTCGTCGTCGGGATTGTGCGAACGGCTTGGGATGCGCCGCGAAGCCGAGCTCGTGGACAACTGGCATTACAAGGGCCAATGGTCCACCGAAGTCATCTACGCGATGCTTGACTCGGAGTGGCGCGCGCGGAAATAGCATCCACTGCGAGCTGCTTGGGGGACGGTCATGGTGCGGGCTCCAGTTCTTTCTCGGGTGCGATGGATGCGGTTGCCCGGGAGAGCAGGATGACGCCGGCCAATGCGGCCGCGCCGCCGAGGAGCGAGGCGACACCCGGGACTTCGCCGAGCAAAATCCACCCGAGCAGCAGGGACAGCACCGGCACGACGTACAGGAGAGAACCGCCCTCTGCCACGCTGGTCCGCGAGAGCGAAACGTTCCAGAAACCGTAGCCCACCACGGTGCAGATCACCACGAGCACGGCCAATGCCAGCCAAGCGTTCCACGTGAACTCGGACGGCGTCGCTGCGAACCGGGCGGTCGGCAGGGTTGCCACTCCGCCGATGAGGGATCCCCAGAAGACCACTTCGAGCGGAGGGACGCGTGCCAGCAGGGGCTGCTGGACAATGAGGAATGCCGACAGGAGAAGTGCGGCTGCCACGATGTACAAGGCATCGCCGTTGAAGCCGACGGCCGCGGAATCGCCCAGCGTAATGGCTACGACGCCTGCTACGGCAAGCAGCATCCCCCAGTAGCCCAGGCCCGACGTTCTCTCCCGTAACATCAGATGACCGAGGACGAACGCGAAGACGGGCGAGATATTCAGCAGGAGACTCGCTGTTCCGGCCGGAACGGTCGTCTGCCCGAGGTTCAGGAGCAGGCCGAAGCCCGCATACCCCAGTAATCCCGCGACAAGCATCCTCGGAATGTCACCACCCCGCAGCGTAAGCCGCTGCCGCCGGATCAGCAGCACCAAGCCAAGCACGACGGCGGCACCCAAGTAGCGCAGCGGCGTCAGGTCCGGGGGTCCATCACCTTCAGGGCCTCGCGGGTAGCCACGTATGTGGGCGCGGAAGACAGCACCATCAGCACATCTGGTCTTCGGTACCATCCGGTCACAATTGGGCCTTCCCGGTGAAGTGGCCCTTTGCTTCAGGGCGCTTATTCAGGGAACTATTGCTCTCCCAGACGATTTATTCGTACAGTACATGAATTAGATCGTTCGCGGAAGAAATAAAGAGCCACTATTCTTTGAAGAGACCTTTGAGAAGCGCATCAGTCGGACATCGGCCTGAGCAGGGGAAACGAGGACGAGCGACATGACGGCGACCACCAAGGACCACGAAGAGCGGCCCCGCGCCAAGACTGCCGGCGAACGGCAGCGGCACCCCACTGAAGTGCGGCGTCAGCTGGTGGTTGACGCCGCGCGGGACCTGATCGCGGACAAAGGACTGTTCAATGTCCTGATCCGCGACATTTCAAAAGCCTGCGGAGTGTCACCCGGGACCATCACTTACCATTTCAAGAGTCTCGACGAAGTCCTGATGGAAGTAGTCAAGGCGGAAACCGCAGACTTCTACGTTCCCCTGCAGGAGAGCGCCAGAGGGTCCGGCGACCCTACTAGGAACTGCTGTTTTTCCTCGAGGGGATGTTCGGCTCGGATGCGAATTCCCGCAGGCACTGGCTGATCTGGTTCGACTTCTGGTCCGCTGCGGCCAGGGACGAAGCCTACGGAAGCTGGATGAGCGAACACTACGACGGCTGGCGCAGCGCCTTGCGCGAGATCACCGAGCGCGGCGTCAGCGAGGGATCCTTCGTCTGTGACGATCCCCAAGGTTTCGCCATCGAGACGGCAGCCATGGTGGATGGCCTCGCCGTCCAGTGCTATGCGCGGGGTTCGTCCCTTCCGGTGGAAACATCGCGGAACCTGCTTATCGCGTTCGTGAGGCGAGAGCTCCAGATCAGGTGAGCAGTGCGACCAGGAAGAGTGCCGGAAATAGCCCCGCAGCGATCTCCGCACGGGCCGCGCTCGCGCGCGTAAAGCGGACTTACGCCGACATGCGCGAGAATAGCAGGTACCGCTGGTGTTAAGGTGGGCTGAGCATAAGAGAGATGGGGATCTTGACGTGGGCGCATCGGGCGTGGCTGTAGTAATCGAGGATGACGATGACATCCGTGAGGTAGTCCATGCCGTCCTCGAGGCATCGGGCCTGGAGGTTTACGCGGCCGGAAACGGCGTCGACGGCGTGGATGCGGTCCGCCTTCACAACCCTGACGTGATCACTTTGGACCTTGGCCTGCCCGACATTGACGGGATAGAGGTAACCCGCCGCGTCCGCGAGTTCAGTGACGCCTACATCATCATGCTCACCGCCCGGGCACGTGAAGTGGACACCCTGCAAGGGCTGGCCATCGGCGCCGACGACTTCGTCACCAAGCCCTTCCGGCCGCGCGAACTCCTGGCCCGGGTTGAGACGCTCCTCCGGCGGCCGCGCGGCAGCAAGCTTTTGAGCAGCTCCGGAGGGAGCCCGACGGCGGAGCTGCCGCCGGCCCCGCCGTCGAACTCGCCAACCGGACCCACACCTGCCCTGCCGGCGGCTGAGCCATCGGGACTGGAACACAATGGCCTTTTCCTGGACGTAGCCACGCGGACCACCCGGGTGGGAACCGAAGAGGTGCAATTGACCCGCACCGAGTTCGACCTTCTTCAGGCCCTCATGGAGGCCGGGCGCGTTGTGCGAAGCACCACGGGGCTTGCCCGCTGGCTCCACGCCAGGGAGTACGAAACGGGAGGCTTTGTCAGCGAATCCGAAGAGCGCGCGATCCAGGTGCACATCGCCAATCTGCGGCGGAAGCTCGGCGACTCGGCGCAGTCGCCGCGGTGGGTGGAAACCGTGCGTGGCGTCGGTTACCGCCTAGCCGCAAAGACATCGGAAAACTGACCCAATCTTAAGCGAACCTTTAACAACGCTCTTTACGCTGGGAAAGTCAACTTCGGATTTTCACGGCTCAAAGGAGCATCGCATGAAAAAATTCGCCGCAACACTGCTCATGACGGGCCTGCTGGCTATTGGCGGATTTGTCACCCCTGCCAATGCCGCACCGAAGACCACGCACGACACCACCGGCACAACAGTAACGACGGTTACCACCGGCACTGTTGTGAACTACGCTCAGATCGGTTGGTGGCCCAACTGACTCGCACTAGATGCCGTTTTGGCGCCTCATAACGGCATCTACTGCTAGCTACTTGGGTAGACGGGCAAGAAGAAGCTCCACACACCGCCCCGGGCCACCGCCCAGGGGCGGTGTTTTTTTGGGCGGCCGCCCTTAGCTCTCCGTATCCAGCGGGAGCCGGACTGAAACCGTGGTTCCTACGCCCAGGGCGGACTCGACGTCGAGCCGGCCGGAATGGCGTTCCACAATGTCGTGGGCAATCGCCAGGCCAAGCCCGCTCCCGGGGATGGCCGCAGTGGAGGCGTTTGAAGCGCGGAAGAACCGTGTGAACACCTGCTCGATCTCGGTTTCGGGGATCCCGACGCCGGTGTCCTCCACGCGCACCACCACGCTGGGAACCGTCCCGGGTCCGAGGTGACCCCGCTGCTGACCGCGACGTGGCCGCCGTTGGGCGTGAACTTGATCGCGTTGCTGATGATGTTGGCGAAGACTTGCTCGAGCTTGGCCTCGTCGGCCTGGACGGTCATGGTTCCTGGCGCATGCATCACAGTGAGTGAAAGCGAACGGGAGTCGGCGAGCGGCTGCAACGTCGAGACAACAAGCCTGAGCAGGGTGCCCACATTCACGCGGCTCAGTTCGAGGTCGCCGGAAGTGTCCTGGTGCGAGACTGTGAGCATGTCTTCGATCAGCCGTCGGAGCCGCTCGGCATTTCGTGAAATGACATCGACCATCCGCTCGACGCCCGCGGGAAGAGGTCCACCGGCGCCGGCACGGATCATGTCCAGGTATGCCGTGATGGACGTCAGGGGGGTTCGGAGTTCGTGGTTCACGGTGGTGAGGAAGTCGGTCTTGGCCTGGTCGAGTTCCTGGAGCTTGTACATGACCTGCTGTTGCGCGCCAATCAGGTGGCTCTGCATCAGGCCATACGCCAAGTTCCCCGAGACGTGCTGAATCAGGCCTATTTCGGCCCGGGTCCATTCCTGCGCCGTGTCCGGGCGGGCGATCCAGATGACCCCGAGAACGAGGTCTCCCTCGCCTACCGGCACCACAACAGAGGCCGACGGCGCCCCGCACCACCGGTATCACCCGCACCACCGGATTCACCCGAGGGAGCCCGTTTGGGCAGCGGCTGCACTTCCGCTTCTGCCCACAACCGTTCCGCCAGTTCGAACGTGGCGATTTCGTCAGTGAGTTCTCCCGGCAGGACTCCCGGCACCAGTCCGGGCGCGTTCCATTCGGCGCTCACCTGCGGCACCCGGGTATCCGGGAACGTCGTGAACCAGACGTGTTCCGCGCCCAAGGCCTCGCCGATTCCGTCGACCAGGTGCCGGGCAATCAGGCCTGGATCGATGGTTGACCGGATCGCCGCGGAAACCTTCCGCAGGCTCTCCCTCAGCGACTCGGCTTCCGAACGGCGGCGCGTCCGTTCGGCGGCACGCGCTATCAGTACCAAGGCCCGGTGCACCCGAAATGCGGGAGGCTGGCCCCGGTAGGTGTAATCAGCAATCGTCCACCCTTCCAGGGCAGTAACATCCAGCTCGTTCTCGGGATCCAGCAAGAGCAAAACCGGAACGCTGTTCCGGGGAAGGAACTCCCGGAGGTCGTTGTCCACCACCAGCACGTCCCACGGTTCGCTTTCCAGCGCGGCCGCAAGTGAACCGGCGTCGGACACTGAACGAACCATGAACCCTGCCGCGGCGAGCGCTGCAACCGTCTCGGCGAGACGGGCCGGGTCAGGGTCGGCCACCAAGGCCCGGTTTGGCAACGATGCATTGTCAGTCAAGCTACGCTCCTACTGTCCGGTCCGTCCCCCCACGGGAAGCCTACTATCGAGAACGTTACTTGAGTCCGGCTCCAGGTAGCAGTTCGACGGCGCCAAGGGAGTCCGCGACGAAGGCATAGTCCCACGCGCGCTCGCGCCACTGCACGTACCGTCCCGATGCTCCGCCGTGTCCACCGTCCATCTCGATCTTCATGACGATGGGCGCACTGCCCGTGGTCTCGGAGCGCAGCACCTGGACCCATTTGGCCGGTTCAACGTAGAGCACGCGGGTGTCGTTGAAGGACGTGACCGCTGCGATCTGCGGGTACGAAACGGCCCGGATGTTCTCATACGGGGTGTAGGACTTCATGTACTCGTACACCTCGGGATCCGTGATGGGGTTGCCCCATTCTTCCCACTCGAGCGCGGAGAGCGGCAGTTCGGGGTCCAGGATGGTGTTGAGCGCGTCCACGAACGGAACGGCCGCCACGATCGCGGCGTACTTTTCCGGCGCGAGGTTGGCCACGGCACCCATCAGCAGGCCACCTGCGGAGCCGCCCATGGCCGCGATCCGCTCCGGGCCACCCAACCGGAGGACGCGAGCCAGTCCGTTGCGGCGATGAAGTCCGTGAAGGTGTTTTTCTTGTTGAGCTTCTTGCCGTCGTCGTACCAGCGCCTGCCGAGCTCGCCGCCGCCGCGGATGTGGGCGATCACCATGACGATTCCGCGATCGAGGAGGGACAGCCTGGCCACGCCGAAGCCGGGATCCATGCTGACCTCGTACGAGCCATAGCCGTACACCAGGCCGGCGGCGCTTGAGTCCCGCGCAAGGGAGGCGTGCCGCAACACGGACAGCGGGACGCGCGTGCCGTCCGCCGCCGTCGCCCATTCCCGGGTGGCCACGTAGTCGGACGCGGTGTACCCGCCCAGCACCGGGCTTTCCTTCCGCAGCAGCAGTTCGCCGTGCGGCAGCGCGGCGGTGGGCAGCACGAAGTCGTACACCCGCGACGGCGTGAAGTAGGACGTGTACCCGATGCGGATCACCGGCGCTTCATAGTCGGTTCCACCCACGCCGGCCGTGTACAGCTCCTCGTCGAAGGCGGGCTCCACGGCGGCGCCTTGCGCGTCGGTCCCCAGGCCGGCGAGCGGAAGCACCTGCACGCGTTCGATCGTGTCCTGCCGTACCGACACCACCAGATGCGTCGAGGTGACGCCCGCGCCGTTGACGCGAACGGCGTCGGAATGCCCGACGACGGTGCGCCAGTTCTGCTCGGACAGCGGCTTGGCGAACTCGGCCGGGTCCGCGATGGACACCATCGAGTTGATGGCGCCCTTGTTGTGGGTCAGGAGGATGGTCTCAGCTTTTTGTCCATCAACACCATCGAGGAGGAACGGCTCGGCCTCGTAGAGGATGTGTTCGTCGCGGGAAATCACGGTGGACAGGCCGGCGTCGAAATCGTCGAAGCGCAGCAGGCGCGTCTCGCTGAATTCCGAGCAGCCGATGCTCAGCACGAGGTACCTCCGGTCGGAGGAGAGCTCGAATCCGAGCCACATTGCGACGTCGTCCTCCTGGTAGATCACCTCGTCCTCGCTGACGGGCGTGCCCAGGACGTGCGACTTTACTTGGTACGGGCGCCAGGAATCGTCAACCACGGTGTAGAAGATCCGCGTGCCGTCGGGGGAGAAGGCCACGCCGTAGAAGATGTTCTCGATGACATCGGGCAGAAGTTCACCCGTGCGCAGGTCCTTGATGCGGAGCGTGAAGCGTTCCTCGCCGGAGTTGTCCACCGCGTAGGCATAGAGGTTGCCGTCTACGGTCACGGCGGTTCCGCCAATGGAGAAGAACGGCTTGCCTTCCGCCTCGGCGTTCCCGTCCAGCAGGACTTCTTCGCCCAGGAGTTCGACGCCGGGTTCCACCGCCGGCGGGGTCCAGTCCGCCACCGGGTTGCCCGAGTTCGCGGCCCGGACGCGGCACTGGATGCCATATTCCTTGCCCTCGACAGAGCGGGTGTAGTACCACCAGCCATCCTTGCGGCTGGGGACCGAGAGGTCCGTCTCCTGGGTGCGTCCCTTGATTTCCTGGAAGATCGCCTCCCGCAGCGGTTCCTGGTGTGCGGTGACAGCTTCCTGGTAGGCATTTTCAGCCTTCAAGTGCTCAATGACCTCGGAGGATTCCTTGTCCCGGAGCCATTCGTAGTTGTCCACGAAAACATCGCCGTGGTGCTCGCGGGTGTGCGGCACCTTCTTGGCGACGGGGGCCGTTGGGCCTTCGGCGTGGGATGGCTGGGCGGAACCGGAAGTCTGGGTCATGCTCTCAATATATAGAGCCTGACGGACGCCGGAGCCCGCGTTCGCTGCGGGGGTAGCGGTGTGCGCTTAGGTGCAGGTGAACTGGCCCGACGTGGGGGTGCCCGTCCAGGTGTTGTTGGTGCCGGGGACCGGATACTGGTTGCTGACCGACCAATTCCAGGTTCCAAAGTGGGAATGATTTTCGCCGTGTAGGTTCCGCCCCCACTTTGGTTGCTGTTGCCGCTGAAAAGGACGAGCCCGAGGCTGGAAGTGACGGTGAACTGTCCTACGAATCGGGGATCGGAAAGTGCCCAGTTCGTGACGCTGATGGTGAGGTTCGATCCCTGGCAACTCGCGCTGACCGTGGCGGTCGAAGCCAGGGTGGCGGAGGAGACCGGGAGGGCAGCACCCGCAGCTGAGTTGAACGCGGCCTGCGCGATGCCGGGAGCGAAGACCAACACCGCAGCCGCTGCCAGGACCGCGGCGACGCGCCCCAACGCAGGCGTCTGCGCGGCGTCGGCGGTGCTCCGGCTTCTACGCAAGGTCAGCGGCTTTCTGTCAGGCCCGGTGGTCCATTCCATTCTCACCGCTTTCATGCGGTAAGGGCAGGGCATCCGGTTCGGTTCTGTGAAGAGGATTTTACGCGGCGCGCCGGGTGGTGTGACCGCCCAGGGCCTTTTCCAGCTGTGGTTGGTGCTGGCGGACGAGTTCCCCGGCTTGGGCTGCCGCGGTGTGATCGGTTGTGACCAAGGCGTGTTCGAGGCGGACGCAGTGCTGTTCCATCCGGAGCGCACCCACCATCGAGGAGCTGGTTTTCAGGCTGAGCACCGCATCCATCGCGAGGTCGCTGTCGCCGGTACTCAGTGCGTGGCTGATCTTGTCCACACGCTGGGGAAGCATCTTGGCGTAGGCGGCCGCGAACTTCTCGGCGGCCTCCTTGCTTTTCATTTCCCGTGCCAGGCGCTTGAGCGGGCGACGGTCAAAGGCCGGCAGGGCGGCGCTGGTGTCCACCTCGCCGTCGCCTTCGGGCTTTTTCCGCCAGATGGAGACGAGAACCATGACCACCAGGGCGGCCGGAGCGCCATACATCAGGACCTTCAGGACCACGGGATCACGAAGAGCGCGGATCGCGTTGCCCAGGTACGGGACGGTGAACACCTGGCGGTCAACCTGACCTCCGGCCAACGTTGCTGTCCAGGGGTCGGCGCCGTTGTTCGCGTCGCCCTTGGTGCGGACGGTGGCAGTGCCTTGGTTGTTCACCGTCAGGTCGATGATCCGGTGGGTCTCCACCCGCTGGTCCTCCACCGGAATGTGGTAGGTGATGATGTCCCCGACCTTCAGGTTCTGGACCGCCACTGGAACGGTGACAACCACGTCTCCCGGGTTGATCAGCGGCGACATCGAGCCGGTGAGCATGGTGCTGGTCTGGTAGCCGAGGACGCGGGGCCCGGCCGCGAGGAACAGGAACGCAGCCACTGCCGCGACCATGATCGTGGTGGTGATGACGCTGACCAGCGCCCGGGCAATCTTCGACGCAACACCCGGGTTCTTGCCCGAGCCGGGCGTCGCCGTCGTGGTGGCCGTTCGGGAGACCCGCCGGGGCGGACCAGTGATGCGGTCATGGCTGGGTCTCCGTTCTTGTGGAAGGCCCTCCGCCGTCGTTTGCATGGGGGGCTCGACGGCGGAGGGCTGGCTGGGTGGGGTGTTACTGGTTGGTGGCGGTGCGCTGGGTGCCGGTGAAGCTGAAGGCGATGGTGCTGCTCTGGTTCTGCAGGGTGTTGTCTGCGGTGGAGGGCAGGGTGAGGGTGACGCGGAGGTTGTCGGTGTGTCCGGCGGTGACCGAGGTGAGGTTGGCCAGGGTGAGGTTGGCGCCGATGACGGGGCGGGAGGCGAGCACGCTGGTGGTGGTGCCGGAGCAGGTGTAGGTGTAGGCGGGGGCGGTGCCGGCTTCGGTCCAGGCGGTGGAGCAGTTATCGACGGTGACCTGCAGGCCCATGGTGGTGTTGGTGTCCAGCAGGGAGGTCGGGGAGGCCGCGGTGGTGAGGGTGATCGCGGAGAGGTTCTGGTTTCCAGTGGCGTTGGCCAGGGTGGCGACGCGCTGGACGGTGTCGCCGGGGACCAGGCCGGAGGCGGCGACGCTGAGGCGGTTGGTGGTGCCGGTGGCGCCGAGGGCGATGTTCACGATGCCGGAGGCGACGGTGTTGCTGGCGGAGGTGCTGGAGGTGAAGGCGCCGTAGGTTCCCAGTCCTGCCACGCCGGCAGCAGTGCCGACCAGGCCAGGGATGCGATGACTTTGCCGGTGGTGGTTTTCAGGTTGAGACCCATGATCGTTTTCCGTTTCTTGAAGCCCGTGAGACCGGGACTTTGCTGTCCGATGTCCTCTACTTTCGGGCAGGTTTTTTAGGAAGCCGCAAGGTTCCCGCAAGCTTTTCTCGAAGTTTGGTTAAAGATTCGATCAAGTAGTTCTCGAGTGGTGGGAGGCAAATGCATTGCTGCCTCCCAGTAGTGGAAACGAGTAGCCCGCGGAGCCTCAGTAACCGTGGGCTGCCACATACTGCGGGAGGGTGTCGTCCCGCAGCGCCGCGGCCACTTCCCCGATCCCCGCGTAATCCGGCAGAACGATCGATTGTCCGTCCGGGGAAGTACCCGTGCCCGCGGTGGGCAAGGTGAAGAAGACTGATGCCGTGGGATCCACGGTGCGGAGTCCGTAGGCCAGGATGGCGACGGACATCGGGTCAAAGCCGTCGTCCACGGTGAGGTCATTGGCTGCGAATTGGACGAGTCCCAGCACGCCGGCAGGATTCTGCACGCCTCCCGAAAGCTTGACCAGGAGAGCGCGGAGGAACGTCTGCTGGTCGCGGACGCGCTGGTAGTCGCCGTCGACGAAGGCATGGCGCTCGCGGACAAACTCCAGGGCGGCCTGTCCATCCAAGTGGTTGATGCCGGCCACGAATTGATGCTGGGTCTCAATAGTGGAGGTGAACGGCAGCGTGACATTGACGTCGATGCCACCTAAGGCATCCGTGAGGAGTTTGAAGCCGTGGAAATCAAGCATGACCGTGTGGTCCACATGGGCGCCGAGCAGCGATTCCACCGTACGGACCACCAGGGGGGTGCCTCCCAGACCAAGGGCCGAATTTACTTTTGACGCGCCGAAGCCGGGGATGTCCACCCAATTGTCGCGCATGATCGAAATACCGTAGACCTTGTGCCGGTCCGCCGGAACGTGGATCAGCATCAGGCAATCCGAACGTTGGTCCGATGCCTGGCCTGTTGTGATGGTCTGGTTGTTCTCCTCTTTGGCATTTTCACGGCTGTCACTGCCGATCACCAGGATGTTCATTGGCGCCGCCGGAAGCTCCGGGATTGTCGGCGGGGCAGGTGCGGGGCGGGTGCGGCAGCGGTTGGCTTACGGGTTTGAGTTGCCGACGGCGTGGGGTCGCGGTGGGCTTGAGGAGGACGGTGCGGAGGACGGGGTCTTGTTGGATCCGGCGATGACCGCGGCCAAAACCACCACCAGGGCCAGCAAAACTGCCAGTCCCGCCGCAAGCCACAGTCGCCGTCGTCCGTTCATGTCCGGAACGTATCACCCAGGTGGGTTAAAAACGCGGCAGGGAAGGCCTCATTTCGGCCACAAAAATCACCCGAGCGCAGTCCTGGTGTCTCGACAAAATAACGTCTTGGTAGCACGATGAGAGATAAATCTCTCGCCTTCACATGGGCCGGTTTTGCCGTGTCCTTTCGGTTCCGTAATGGGGGGCTCTCGGCCCACGGAACCGGACGTTATCCCTGCGAGCAAGGGAGGATCCTGCATGGCCCCAACGCCGTGGCGCCGCGCCGTATGCGGGGGACGGGCAGCAGTTGCGAGCTGAAGTTCATAGGGAATTAAAAGAAACCGAGTCACCGTCAAACGACGCCATGGTCTCCGGCGCCTCAAAATTTCCAGGCTAATAACAGCCGGTCAGCAAAGATTTTCCTAAGGAATGAGTCTTATGACTGCTCATCCAAAACCCCTCTTATTGCCGCGCCTTCGGGCGCTCATGATTTTGCTCCTTGCCCTGGTATTGCCGGTCGCGCTCAGCGGCACAGCGGCAGCGGACACTGGCAAATCCCCAAGGACGTGGACCGTCCAGGTCGGCTCCGAATCGTCGGACCAGGCCATCCAGGGAATGTCCTTCCTGCCGAAGAACATCTACATCAATGCGGGTGACAAGGTCACCTGGGAGGCCAACGCGGCCGAAATACATACAGTCACGTTCCTGGCCGCCGGGCAAACCATCGAGTCCACGCAACCCTTTGATCCATTCAGTCCCCTCTATATATCCGCGCAGGGCGGCACCTCCTACGACGGGCACTCCTATTACAACTCCGGCGTGATGTCGAACGTCTCGAACAGTGGGTTCGCCGAAGTCGGTTCCTACACCTTGAAGTTCCCGGATGCCGGCGATTTCACGTACTACTGCCTGGTGCATGGCGCGGCCATGAAGGGCACAGTCCACGTGCGGGCAAGGGTACGGACTACCCATACACCCAGGAGCAATACAACAACCGGGTAGAGCGGGCTGAACGGGCCATCATCCGTGACGGCAACCAGCTATGGAGCGACGCCCGCGACCAAGCGGACAACCACACCGTGATTGCCGGAGCCGACGACGGCGTGGCCAGCGTCATGCGGTTCATCGAGCCAAAGGTGGTCATCCATGTTGGCGAGAGCGTGAGCTTCGTGAACAACGGCATGGGCGAGCCGCACACGGTGACCTTCGGTGCCGAGCCGGCCAACCCGTTCCCACCGCTGGGCGATCCGACGAATTACACGGGCGGGCAGCTCAATTCTGGGATCTTGCCGCCGGGCGTGACGTTCACGGTGACCTTCAACAAGGCAGGGGTGTACGACTACATCTGCGCACTCCACGACTACTTTGGAATGGTCGGCAAGGTGGTGGTGAAGGACTAGCTGCTGATTCGAACGCATACTGGGGCTTGTTTCCCGTACGTGGTAGTTTCTTGCATATCCGGGGCTGGTTTCCTGCATGGGCGCTACAAACACCCGGCCGGGAACCAAGCCCGGGTTGCGGCGGGCCGTGAGCAGGCGGTGCGCACCGCCGTCGTACGCGTTGTATTCTGTACGCTTAGCTGAATTAATAAGCAACCTTATGAAATGAGTCTTTGCGCCATGTTGGACAGCCCTCATACGTACTCGAGTGCACTGGGCGCCCCCGGCTTTCCGGCCGGAACTTTCCTCTTTGACCCGCTCACCGGGAAAGCGGAATGGTCCGACGGGCTCTTCAATCTCCACGGCTACCAGCGTGGGGTAGTAGTGCCCACGCTCGAGCTGCTGATGTCGCACAAGCACCCGGATGACCGGCCGCGGGCCATGGAGATCCTGGCTCAGGTATTCCGCGAGGGCGGACACTTCTGCATTTACCACCGGATCATCGACGCGCAGGGACATGTCCGCAGGGTCCTGACGGCGGGGAATGCGCAACGGGGCCCTCGGGCACCGTCGCGCTCGAGGGGACCACGGTGGACCTGACGTCCACGCTGCGGCGGGAAACCGAGCAGGCGGCGCGTGACGCCGTCGCGGGCGCCAATGCGACGCGGGGCGTCATCAATCAGGCACGCGGCATCCTCATGGGGCGGCTGCTCCTCAGCTCCGAGGCCGCCTTCAAACTGCTGGCGGGTTGCAGCAGCATGACGAACGTCAAAGTCGCAGTCCTCGCCTCCCACCTTGTTCGCGTGGCTGACACCGACGCGGGCCGGAAGCAATGGACGAGTTCATCCGTGTTCTCCAGGCCTGCGACCAAGCGGCGGTGAAACGCGCGTTGAGCCCGCAGTAAGAAGCCGGCCGGCCCAGCCATCGCCTCGCGCCCGACGGCGTGGCAGTATGTTGTGGGTCAGGCTCGATGAGGGCGTCTCCGCGACAAGGAGCGACGGTCATGACCTACATCTACAACTTCGCCGATGTCCAGGCAGCGGACGTCGCCGTGGCGGGCGGCAAGGGCGTCGGGCTGGGCAACCTGGTCCGCGCCGGGCTGCCGGTCCTCCCGGGTTCGTGCTGACCACCGCGGCGCATGAGGCCTTCGTGGATGCCAACGGGATCCAGGCGCGCATCCAGGAACTGGCGACGCTCCCGCCGGAGGCCGCGCCCCAGGATTACGAGGACGCCTCGGCCGCGATCCGGGACCTTTTCACCGGTGGGACCATGCCTGCGGCCATCGCATACGAGCTCGCTGCCGCTTATGAAGGCCTTCGCGGCGACGACGGCGGCGAGGGCGGCGGGCCGAGGGCGGCGAGCGGCCGACGGCTTCCGGGCGGCGACGGCGACGGCTCCCGGGGCGACGACGGCGGCGACGGCGCGCCCGTGGCGGTGCGCTCGTCCGCCACGGCCGAGGACCTTGCCTCGGCCAGTTTCGCCGGGCAACAGGAAACCTACCTCAACGTCCGCGGGGCGGAAGCGTTGGATGCCGCCGTCGTCGACTGCTGGTCTTCCTTGTGGACGGCGCGGGCCATGGCCTACCGGAACCGAGAAGGCATTGCGCCTGGCGACGTACGCCTCGCAGTGGTTGTCCAGCGGATGGTGGAGGCCGAGGCCGCCGGAGTCATGTTCACCGCCAATCCTGCCAACGGCCGACGCGACCAGATCGCCATCAGTGCCGCGTGGGGCCTGGGGGAGTCCGTGGTCAGTGGAACAGTCACCACGGATGACCTTGTTGTCGAAGCGGGAACGGGCAGCGTGCTCTCCCGCCGGACGGCCGACAAGGAAGTCATGACTGTGTACGCCGAGGGCGTCCCGGACCGCGCCGCCGACCGCGCTGCCGACGTCGCGCCGGACCAAGGAGGCACTACGGAGCAGCCGGTCCCGGCGGATCTTCGCAACCGGGCCGTGCTCGACGACGGGGCTGCCGCCGCGCTGGCCCGCTATGGAACGAGGATTTCGGACTACTTCGGAACTCCGCAGGACATCGAATGGGCGCGGGCGGACGGCAATTTCTTCATGCTGCAATCCCGACCCATCACGGCATTGCCTGAACCCGTTGCTGATACCCCGGATACCTGGCCGTTGCCCTTCCCGAAGGGCTCTACTTCCGGGCCAGCATCGTGGAACAACTGCCGGACCCGCTCTCGCCCCTGTTCGCCGACCTCATCGACGGCTCGGTAACCCGGTCCCTCAAGGCCCTGATGAACGAGGCCGTCGGAAGCGAAGTGGTCAGGGACGGCGACGTCGGGCTGCCCACCATCAACGGGTACGCGTACTACTACTACCGCACCGCGGCGATGTGGCGCGTGATGGGCAAGGTTGGTCCCGCCGTGGTCGCCTTGGCTCGTGGCAAGGCGCACATGGGCTTGGCTGGCTGGAGGGAATTCTCGCATCCGCGCTATAAGCAGGTGCTCGAGGACTGGTCCGCAAAGTCCCTGGGGGAGCTTTCGGGAGAGGAGCTGCTTGCGGGTGTCCGGACGCTGCTCGACGCCGGAACCGTGTACTACACGGCCGTGGAGTCCGTCATACCGATCGCCGCCACGAGCGAAATTTCCTTCCGCGCGTATTACGACAAACTCATCCGACGCGCTGGAGATCCTTCGGCGGAGACATTCCTTCTCGGCTACGACAGTGAACCCATCCGTGCAGAGAAATCGTTGTACGACCTCGCCGCGTGGGCCCGGGAAGTCGAGGGGCTCGCCCCGGCAATCCTCAATCAACCGACGGCCGCACTGGCCGAGTCGCAGCGAAACTGGCTCCCGCCTGCCGGCATGGACCCGGCCCTTTGGCAGCAATGGCGTCCGCGTTTCCAAGCCCACCTCGATCGCTTCGGCCATGCGGTCTACAACCTGGATTTCGCCAGCCCGGTGCCGGCCGACGATCCTTCGGCGCTATTGGACACGGTGAAGTTCTACCTCCGGGGCCAAGGCAACGATCCGCATGAGCGCCAGCGGCTCTCGTCCGCCCGGCGGGAGGACCAAACCGAGCGAATACTCGCCCGGCTCGGACGGACCCGGCTCGGGCGGAGTCGGAGGGCGCCGTTCATCCGTCTGCTCCGGTGGGCGCAGAAGTCCGCACCGATCCGCGAAGACGCGCTCGCCGACGTCGGGCTCGCTTGGCCGCTGATCCGGCGGATGCTGCTCGAACTCGGACAACGGCTGGTCTACTCCGGCGTCGTCGCCCGTCCCGCCGACGTGTTCTGGCTACGACAGCAGGAGCTGCAAAGCGCCGTCGAGTTCGGCCTCGCCGCGCCGCAACCGCCGGGCTCGACGGAACCGCCCGCACCGTGGCCGTGGCAATTACCGGGGCGGCGCGCCCCGTCCGCGCCGACGTCGTCGACGAGCGCAAGATGCTTTGGCGTGGCCAGGCCAAGGCGGCCGCGCCGCAACTGCTGCCGGAGACCCGTTGGATGAAGGGCGCTTTCGAATCGATGATGCCGGCACGCTCCCAGGACCAGGCGGGCGACGTCATCAAAGGAGTCGGCGCCAGTGCCGGCCGGGTCAGTGCTCCTGCGCGTGTGCTGGGCGGGCCCCAGGATTTCAGCCAGATGGCGCCCGGCGAGGTCCTGGTTGCCCGTATCACCACTCCCGCTTGGACCTCGCTGTTCGCGATGGCCTCCGCCGTGGTCACGGACGTCGGCGGCCCGTTGAGCCACAGCTCCATCGTGGCCCGGGAGTACGGCATCCCCGCCGTGCTCGGCACCGGAGTCGCCACCCAACGGCTCACGAGCGGCCAACAAATCACCGTCGACGGCGACGCGGGCACGGTGACCGTCGAACCCCGCCCGCCTAGCGTTGCGCCCCCTCCGACGCTCGCTCACTTATGTGGTGTTTTCGGCGGACGCTCGCTCACTTGATCTGAGCGAGGGTTCGGGGATTTGGCCGTGTATCCGAGCGAGGGTTCCGGGATTCGGCCGTATATGTGAGCGAGGGTCCAGGGGTGGGGCCCGACGGCGGCGGGGCGGTTGTGCTGTTGGGGCGCCTTTGGTGTGTGTGTGTTCCCCTTCCGACGCTCGCTCACATATGTGGTGTTTTCGGCGGACGCTCGCTCACTTATATCTGAGCGAGGGTTCGGGGATTTGGCCACATATCCGAGCGAGGGTTCGGGGGTGGGGCCCGACGGCGGCGGGGCGGTTGAGCTGCTTTCCCACCTTTGCTCGGGCTCGGCAGGAAAGCCCAAGATCGCAAGGGTTTCCCTAGGTTTAACCCAAGAAATGCGCAGGATCGCGAGTCTTGACACAGGAAGTCCCAAGGACTGCTCCACGGGGCATTTGGCGTTGCTAAGTTGCTAGAGAGCTGGTGCTGGACCAGCCCACATTCCCCAACTCGCTCAGGAGTTTCAAATGTTTGCTTTCTTCTCCAATGCCGCATCCCGTATCCGTCGCGACGAAAAGGGCGCCACCGCCGTCGAATACGGCATCATGGTCGCCCTCATCGCAGTGGTCATCATCGCCGCTGTCACGTTGCTGGGCGGAACGGTCCAAGACACATTTACCAAGGTCCAGTGTTCTGTGGCCGGTAAGACCTACACCGCTGGAGCATCCGCTGGTAAGGCCACCTGCGCCTAGGTCGTTCGCCTTCTCCCGACCGTTCGTACCAGACAACAAGGAGCATCAATGCTTTCCGCTTTCCTAAAGTCCGCGTCTCACGTGCGGCGCGACGAAACAGGTGCCACTGCCGTCGAGTACGGCATCATGGTTGCCCTTATCGCAGTGGTGATCATCGCGGCTGTGACGCTGCTGGGCAGCACGGTCAGGGAGACGTTCTCCCAGGTCCAGTGTTCCGTCAGCGGCAAAACCTGGACGGCTGCCACCACTTCGGGTGGTACTGGCACCTGCGCCTAGAAGTCATGCTGCGAGTGCCCGGGAGGCAATTCGGGGCATACCAAGCAATTTCCGAGTGGCGGCGGCATTCAGGCGGCCGCCACTCTGCTTGATTCGAACTATCCGTCGCTGGGAGGGCAAGATCATGCCGAGGGCTTCAGAGCGCGGTGCCGTGGCTGTTGAATTCGCCATCCTGGCACCGCTCCTGATCATGTTGCTCCTAGGCATCATGGAATTCGGCAGGGCTTACAACGTTCAGGTATCGCTCTCAAATGCAGCCCGCGAAGGAGTCCGTGTCATGGCGATTTCGAATGATCAGACGGCAGCCAAGACAGCGGCAAAGAATGCTGCAGTGTCGTTGAATCCAGGGCTGGCAGACACGAACTTCACTTTCAGTCCGGCCAGCTGCACCTCCGGCGCACAGATGTCCGTGACCATCAAGTACACCCTCAGCACCCTCACTGGAATCGCTGGGCCTTTCCCCATGCAAGGAGTAGGAGTCATGGTATGCGGCGGCTGACGATCCGCGATGACGACGGCGAGCGCGGTGCAGTTGCCGTCCTCGTCGCCCTCTTGCTGGTGGTGCTGCTCGGTTTTGCCGCCCTCGCCGTGGATGCGGGAATGCTGTACTCGGAAAAGGCGCAAGTGCAGAACGGGTCCGACGCTGCCGCCCTCGCCGTAGCGCAGAAATGCGCCGCGAATACGAGCGATCCGAATTGCTCCACCACGTCGCAGATCGCGGCTGACGTAGCCAATAAGAACGCAAACGACGGCCTGAACAACATCAAGTCGATCAACCTGGACCTGACGAACCGGAAAGTCACCGTGACCGCAGGCGTCCAGCAGGCAGGCGGAGCGCCGAACGCCGTCTCACTCTTTTTCGCGCGAGTCCTCGGTATCAGCACGAGCAACGTTGTGACCACGTCGAATGTTCAGTGGGGGAGCGCAGTCGCCGGCAGAACCGCATTTCCCCTCGCGTATTCCATCTGCCAGGTGCAGGGATACATCGGTGGAGCACTCCAGCTTCTTCAGGATCACGGCTCCGGTGCCAATCCCAGCTGCAATTACGGCCCTTCAGGCGCCACGGTTGCCGGCGGATACGGCTGGATAGTCCAAGACACCGGTGCGTGTGGCGGCACGATTAACCTCGCCGTCAGCGAGGGTGGGAGCGCGCCGGGCAACAGCACACCGGGTAACTGCGCAACCACCCTTCAAAAGTGGGCAGATACCATCACCGCTGGCCGGGACGTCGTCGTTCTGCTTCCGGTCTTCGACGCTGTCACAGGTACGGGAAGCGGCGCCGTTTACCATCTGGTGTCCTTCGCCGCATTCAAAGTGACCGGGTGGAAGTTCAGCGGCAACAACAGTCTTCCCGACAGCTTCCGCAACACGAATTCCGATGTCTCCAACGCTCTTGCATGCAACGGCAACTGCCGCGGAATCATCGGGAGCTTCATCAAATACGTCTCGCTGGCGGATGGCTACACGCTGGGCCCGGTAGATGCGTTTGGGGCCACCATTGTCCGCCTCACCCCCTAGATTTTCATCCGTTCTATGAGCACAGGAGTTGTAAGTGAAGTCACGCTTGTTGGCCGGGTCGGCAGCGGCAGTGCTGGCCCTCGTCGGGGTGATTCTCGTCTTTTCCTACGCCCAAGGAGCGGATCAACGGGCAGTCCAAAACTTGGCGCCCGTTGATGTGTTGGTGGTCAAGACAGCCATCCCGGCCGGCACCTCTGTTGACGCCATGAAGGATTCCCTCGATACCCAGCAGTTGCCGGATCGGCGGTCCCCAAGACCGCGCTACACACCTTGGGGGACGCAGCAGGCAAGGTCGCCGCCGTCGACCTCGTCCCTGGCGAGACGCTGGTGGCCGAACGTTTGGTGGCCCGGACGCGCTCAAGACTCCTGGGGACGTCAAGGTGCCCACAGGACTTCAGGAAGTCTCCTTCCAACTGGAACCCCAGCGCGTGGTCGGAGGACGACTCGTTCCCGGCGACCATGTTGGCATTTTCATCTCCATGTCCAGCGGCGGAAGTGACTCGAAGTCGGACAAAGGGACCACCCAATTGACCATCCCCAAGGTTCTTCTGACCGCGGTCCAGCGCGCCCCCCAAGCGACCGCAAGCCAGCAGCCGACGCCGACTCCCGGCTCTGGTGGCGCGGCCAACTCGGGCGATACAAGCCTTCCCACCGGTTCCCTCTTGCTGACCGTTGCGGTAAGTGACGTGGACGCAGCCAAGATTGTCTTCGCCGCCGAGTACGCCAAGATCTGGTTGAGCAAAGAGCCGTTGGATGCCAAAGACAGCGGCCCACCGTCATCCAGCAGAGCGGGGTATACAGGTGAGCCGTTTTGTCCTGATAACCCCAACACCGACTTTGACCAGCGGCTGCGTCAAGCCGTCGCGGGTGGCCTGCCCGGAAGCGTGCAGACCTTCTTCACGAGCATTTTGCCGGCCGATCCTGCTGAGCTGTTTGGCGCGCTCAATCAGGAACAACTGGAAGTGCTGATTCTGGGACCTGACGTTCCCGTTGAGGACGCCCTTCGCTTGGCAACGGTTTTCGATGTGCAGTTGCCGGAGCTGAGCGTGATCCTCGTCAGCGAACTGGATCCCGCTTTCGTGCTCCAGGCAATGCGGTCCGGCATCCGCGACATCATGAGCCCGGATGCGGACCTGGCCCAGATACGGGTCATGCTTGAGCGCGCGTGCCAGTCTTTCGCGAGCCGACAGCGCACTGGGGATGCCAAGCAATCGGGCTCGCCGAAGGGCCTGGTGATCGGCGTCTTTTCGCCCAAGGGTGGCGTGGGCAAGACGACAATCGCCACGAACATCGCCGTCGGGCTGGGCAAGATCGCACCCATGAGCGTGGTGATCGTGGATCTGGACCTGCAATTCGGCGACGTCGCTTCCGGGCTCTATCTGAATCCGGAACACACCGTTACCGACGCTGTCACGCCGTCGGCAAGCCAGGACTCTCTTGTACTCAAGGCCTTTCTGACGGTCCACCCGGCAAGCATTTATGCCTTGTGTGCACCGAAGGACCCCGTCGAAGCAGACGAGATCTCGCCGGAACAGGTGGGCCGGCTCCTCGAACAGCTCGCCCAAGAGTTCCAGTACGTGGTGGTGGACACGGCACCCGGACTGCCCGAGATCGGGCTCGCTGCCCTAGAACAATGCTCGGACGCTGTCTGGGTGACGGGCATGGATGTTCCGAGCGTCCGGGCCTTCGCTCCGGCCTGGATATTCTCCGCAGGCTGAACCTGTTGCCGGAAACCCGGCACGTGGTGCTCAACATGGCTGATTCCAAGTCGGGGCTGTCGGTCCAGGATGTCGAATCGACCGTCGGTGCCCCGGTTGATGTGAGTATCCCTCGATCGAAAGCTGTAGCGTTTTCCACCAACCGCGGCATTCCCGTGCTCCAGGACTCGGTGAAGGATCCGGCCGTCAAAGGACTCAAGCAACTCGTCGAGCGTTTCAATCCCACGTGGCGAGCCAAGGCGCAGCGCAAACTGCACAGAAGGGTAGTGGTCTAATGAAGCTGTCCGAACGCCTGCATGCTGCCGAGGACAAAATCGAAGGGTCCTCTGGCCCGGGGAGCGACCTTGGCCCGAGCACGCTGTCTACGCCTAAACCGACATTCGCCGAGTCCACTCAGCAAATCATGTCATTTCCCGCGGGGAAGCCTGGCAGCGCGGTAAAATCCCACACTTCGGTCAAGCTGTCCGACGTCCCTGACTCTCCGAAACTCAGGGCCCAACAACCGGTGGACGCCTTCGCTGCCCTCAAGCAGCGCGCCGCCACCGCGTTGTTCGAGCGGTTGGGGGCAAGGTTCAATGATTCGAGCGTCAGCGAACGTGAATTGCGGTCGACTGCGCGCGAAGAACTCATCCGGATCATCGACGCCGAGCAGGTGCCGCTGTCCGCGGATGAGCGCAGCAGGCTCGTGGCCGACGTGGCGGATGACGTCCTTGGCTATGGGCCGCTCCAACGCTTGCTGGACGATCCAGAGGTCACCGAAATCATGGTCAACAGAATGGACCAGATCTATGTCGAACGAAAAGGCAAGCTGATCCTCACGGACTCCGGATTCAGCTCCGAGGACCATCTCCGGAGGGTCATTGAACGCATCGTTTCGAAGGTGGGGCGCAGGATCGATGAGTCGTCACCCCTCGTTGATGCGCGACTTGAGGACGGGTCCCGAGTCAATGCGGTGATCCCTCCGCTTGCGGTGGGCGGCTCGTCGCTGACCATCCGAAAATTCAGCAAAGTACCGTTGACCATCAGGAACCTGATCGACTTCGGCACGCTCACGCCCGAGATGGCTGAGCTCCTCAATGCTTGCGTCAAAGCGAAGCTGAACATCATTGTTTCCGGGGGTACCGGAACCGGTAAGACCACCTTGTTGAATGTCCTCTCGTCTTTCATCCCGGAGGACAACCGCATCGTCACCATCGAGGACGCTGTAGAACTGCAGATTCAACAGCAACATGTGGTCAGGCTTGAGAGCAGGCCCCAAACACCGAGGGCAAGGGTGCAGTGACCATCAGGGAGTTGCTCAGGAACTCCCTCCGTATGCGGCCGGACAGGATCGTCGTCGGCGAGGTCCGCGGCGGAGAGTCCCTCGATATGCTTCAGGCGATGAACACCGGGCACGACGGTTCACTCTCAACGGTGCACTCAAATTCCCCTCGCGATGCGGTGGCACGCCTTGAAACCTTGGTCCTCATGGCCGGCATGGACCTTCCCCTGCGCGCGATCCGTGAGCAAATTGCCTCCGCCGTGAATCTCATCATCCAGATCTCCCGTTTGCGGGATGGAACGCGCCGCATCACACACGTCACGGAAGTCCAAGGCATGGAAGGCGACATTGTCACCCTCCAGGACGCTTTTATTTTCGACTACTCGGCTGGCGTCGACGCGCACGGTAGGTTCCTGGGAAAGCCTGTCCCGACGGGTATTCGTCCGCGCTTCATCGACCGCTTCGATGACTTCGGCATTCATGTGTCTCCCGCAGTATTCGCCGCTCCCTTGGCAACTGCAACAGGAGCAAGGACGTGAGCGGAACATGATGCTCTTGACCGGAATGGCCCTGATGTTTTCAGCCATCCTGCTCCTCGGGGTGGCCGTGATTTTGCCGAAAACCCCGGAAGTACCGTTCGATCGAAGGCGGCCTTACCATGAAGGCTCGGGGTCCCAGCTGACCCGTTTTGCGGGTTCTGCCTCCGAAGCAGTTCATGGGGTTCTGGCCAGGCGCAACGTCCGGCTCTTTAACCGTGAACAACTGGAGAATGCCGGGCTGCGAATGAGCCAGGCGGACTTCTTCATCCTTGTGATTTCGGGTGCACTCGTGGGTGCCTTGATCGGGCTGGTCATCGGCGGCCCATTCGTAGCTTTTCTATTCTTCATCCCGGCGCCCTTCGTGGCACGGATGTTCTTGAGCTCCCTTGCCGGTAAGAGGCGCGCGAAGTTCGATGCTCAGCTTGGGACACCCTCCAATTACTGGCTGGTGGCTTGCGAGCCGGGCACAGCATCCTCCGTGCCATCGACGCTGCGGCCACAGAGTCTGCCAGCCCCACGTCCGAGGAAATGCGTCGGATCATTACAGAGACAAGCCTTGGCCGCGACCTTGAGGCGTCGCTTAACGATACGGCGGAGCGAATGCGGAGCGAGGACTTTGTATGGATAGCGCAAGCCATCCAAATCAACCGCGAGGTGGGCGGAAACCTTGCGGAGGTCCTAGACCAGGTCAACGAGACCATACGTGAACGCAGCGAGATCAAGGGCCACATCAAATCCTTAGCCGCGGAGGGAAAGTTCTCCGGATACATCCTGATGGCGCTTCCCTTCGGCATCGTGACCATGCTCCTGGTTGTCAACCCTGGCTACATGAATGTGATGTTCGCCCAGCCGCTTGGTTGGGGAATGATCGGATTGTCAGTCATCCTCATGACCATCGGCGGTCTCTGGATGCGCAAGATCATCGACTTGAAGTTTTGAGGTGACTCGTGAATCCCTCTCTCCTTCTCTCGCTGCTGTTGGTTCCATTGCCTATCGCCTACCTCGCGTGGTCGTTCCTCTCGGTTGACCGAAAAGCCCAACGTGCTGTCCGCGTGCTTTTGACGCAGGGCCAAAACGTTGCCGAGGCCGGTCCACAAAGTCGTGGCGGTGGACTCGAGCTCATTGGCTACCGTCTGACTCCCGCGGGCTACGTCCAGAAGCTGGATCGGCTGCTCTCGTTGGCCGGCCGCCCGCCGTCGCTCCCTTTGGGCGCGTCCTCGCAGCCAAACCGCTGCTCGGATTGCTCGGCGCACTTTTTGGGTTTTTGATCAGCTCCAATAGCTCGAGCGGAATCCTTAAGCTCCTGGGAATATTTGTTGTGCTGCTTGGATACTTTATTCCGGACCTAATGCTGTACAGCAAAGGACAAGAGCGGCAAAAGGCCATGCAATTGGAACTCGCAAATACCATGGACCAAATGCTGATATCGGTCGAGGCGGGCCTCGGTTTCGAAGGAGCAATGGCCCGTGCCGGGGAAAACGGGAAGGGGCCGCTGGCTGAGGAGTTGGTTCGGACACTGCAGGACATGCAAGTTGGACGGAGCCGTCGTGAGTCCTATCTGGCGTTGGCCGAGCGCACCAACATTCCGGAGCTTCGAAGCTTCGTGCAGGCCGTGATTCAGGCGGACACATACGGCATTGCGATCAGCCGTGTCTTGCGGGTCCAGGCGAAGGTGATGCGGGTGAAGCGTCGCCAACGTGCCGAGGAGAAGGCGATGAAGCTTCCCGTGATGGTCCTCTTCCCCCTTCTGCTCTTCATCTTCCCCGTGTTGTTCATCGCCATCCTGGGGCCGGCGATCATCAATGCTATAGCCACGTTCAGCCGAGGCTGAGCGCAATATCACATTCTCCGAATTGTTAGACCGGATGAAAGGGGTCTAAATCAAGAAAGGCCTAAGATTTCCTTAAGATAGCCATAAGTTCGGTTTTTCCGGAAATTCAGAAAGTAGCATTGGGCTATGTTCAGTTCAGGTTCCAGCGAGGTCAACGAGGATTCAGATCCGAGCCATCCCGGCTCAGTCGACGACTCTACTGGGCTGCCCGTCGTCCCGCTGGCCGAACATCCCATACTGGATCTCGCGGAATTCCAACTCCTGGAAGACCAAGTGGACAATCCGCTGATCGCACGCACGTTTGCTGGCGACTTCGCAAAACTCTGGGTTAAGCGATACGAAATCCTGGCTACCGCCGTCGAGCGCGGCGACGTGGCCGCGGCCCTGAACGCAGTCCTAAGCCTCCGAACCTCGTCAATTATGGTTGGCGGTGTTCGCCTCGCGGTGCTTGCAGCGCAACTGGAGGAACGCATTCGAAAAAGTGAATTGCGGGAGGCTCGGCCCCTCCTCAAGGAAGTTGCGGAATGCGGGCATCTGACGGTCCAGGAACTAAAGGACAGCTACGTACTCCGGAACGATTGACCTTCGCCGGCTCAATCTGACCTTTTCGGTGTCAGGCGATACCCGACTCCCCGGACGGTCTGTAGAAATCGCGGCGATTGTGGATCTTCACGGAGCTTTCGGCGGAGGTTGCCGATGTGGGTCTCAACAGCCCGTTCGTCGGCGTCGCTGATGTACGCATCGTCGTCGTAGTAGTCTCCGCGGGCCGCCCTCACAAGGTCAGCGCGCGTCCGCACCTCGCCCTTGGCCCGAAGCAGGTCGTAGAGAAGATCGAACTCGCTTCGCGTCAGAGTCAGGACTGAACCTTGAAGCGTCACCATGCGTGACTTGTAGTTCAGGGCCAAGCCGTTGTGCCGAATCACCGCTCCGTCTGGCCCTCCGGTCCGCCCGCACCGCCGCCGCCGGCCGCACCGCCGCCGCCGGCCGCACCGCCGTCGGGACCCAGGCCGCACCGCCGCCGCCGGCCGCACCGCCGTCGGGCACGTAACCCACGCGACCTTCCTCCGGCAACGCAAGCCTGCCCTCCGTAAGCCTGCCCTCGGCGCGAGGCCGCCGCATCATGGCGGTGACTCTGGCCCTCAATTCACGGGCAAGAACGGTTTCTTGACGTAGTCGTCCGCGCCGGTCAGGAATGCCGTCAACGTGTCCGGCTCGTCGCGCCTGGCCGTCAGCATCACGACATATGCGTCGCTGAATTGCCGAATCCGACGCAGGACCTCGTGGCCGTCCATATCCGGAAGCCCGACGTCGAGTGTCACTACCGAGGCGTGGTGGTCCCGTACGACCTCCACCCCTTCGCGTCCGGTGGCGGCAGAATGCACCACAAATCCAGCTTCTTTGAGGATGGCGTCAACCAGATTTCGTACATCTTCGTCATCCTCAATGACTACAGCTACCCCAGGCTCGCTCATTGGACATCCTTGTGGGTGCACATCGCCGCACAGCCCAGCGCAATGCGGTAAATGCCACCCAAATACTCACGATACAAGCATTGAAGCCATCTGGCATCTAATATGTGGATTAAGCGCTGCTCCGAACTTCCAGTTGGATCGTTCGGGGCGTCGTATTGTGGTTCCTTGGGGGGAATAGTGGGCTCTGCGCGGTTCCTTCGGGAATCGCGTGGAGCAGTAATTGGTTCGCGAATCTCCAACGAAGGGTCTCGACTTTGAGTGAGCAGCCATTTTTCCGCGCGGCCGCCCGTTTCTTCAGGAAACTCACGCCTCGCGCCCGCCTGGCTGTCTGTGAATTGCCGCTAACGCTTATCATCGCGGGCTTGGCGATCGCAGCCCCAACCCTTTGGCCAGGCTTAATCCAAAATTGGTTGTTCGTCACCGGAGTCGTCCTCCACGGCATCCTGTTCCTGGGCTGTCTGCTGGTTCCCTGGGAGAGATTGTCGCCAAGCGCGGGCCTGGCAATCCCTATTTTGGATTTTGTTGCCCTGTGGTTCACTCGAAACGGCGCCTTCAGCGCGGTACCGGGCCTCATCACGTTGGCTATCTTTCCCGTGATCTGGTTGTCTGCCTCGGGCATGCTTTCCAGGACAAGCCTGATCCTCAGCTTTGTGGGTCCTTTCCTCATCGCGATTCCGCCGGTCATTTCGCACATGCCCCGTCCGACGTCGTCAGACATTTCTTCAGTACTGCTTTTGCCCCTCATGATGTTTGCAATGGCAGTCTCCATTCGTCTGGCCGGCTCAAATGCCCGTCTGCAGCAACGGCGGGTAAGCCAGCGGGATCAGGCCCTGCGGCAATTGTTGGCCGCGAGCAGGGAGCGGGAAACGCTGCTCAAGACAATCCTGGACACGATCGACGTCGGAATTGTCGCCGTCGATTCGAAGGGCGAAACACTCCTGATCAACAACCAACAAAATGCATTCATAAAGATGGCAATGCCCGCGGAAGGCTCGCGGGGACCCGGGAACAAGACTGGCTGGTTTTCGGCCAGGACCGGCGGACGCCAGTCCCACTTGAAAAGGGCCCTGTTCGGAGGGCCGTTCAAGGGGAAACATATTCCGACTATCTGCTGTGGTTTGGCGCCGGTACCGGCCAACGGGCCATCTCAACCGCCGCGCGGGTATGAAAAGCGAGCTCGACGACGGGTTTGGTGGTGCGGTGATCGTTTTCAAGGATGTGACGGATGTTGTCGATGCCCTTGCCGCCAAGGACGAACTGGTTGCCAACGTTTCGCACGAATTCGGTTCGCCGCTGACATCGATCCTGGGCAACATCGATCTTGTGCTCCGCGGCGACCAGGAGCTCCAACCAGCAACAAGGCTTGGCTTGGAAGTTGCGGAGCGGAATGCCGAGCGGCTCCGGGCCTTGGTGGAGGACCTGCTCTCGTCAGCCGCGGCAGTAGAGAGCGTGCACCTGCGGCGCACGGATTTGGCAGGGTTGGTCGAAAACAGCCTGGTTTCTGCTCGGGCGCAGGCCGACGCCGCGCACGTGGGACTCGTCGCTGACGTTCCGGCACCCCTGTGGGCGAACGCCGACCCCTTGAGGCTGGGCCAGGCCTTGGACAATCTGGTATCCAACGCGATCAAGTATTCACCCGGTGGCGGACTCGTGACCATCAGGGCCGAGCGGAACGACGGTTGGGTCCAGCTCGAAGTGAAGGACACGGGAATGGGCATGACCACCGACGAGTCGGCCAGGATTTTCACCCGGTTCTTCAGGACAAATGCTGCCCGTCAAGCCGCGATACCCGGCGTCGGCCTCGGGCTGTCCATTACCAAGTCCATCGTGGAACGACATGGAGGCAGCATCTCCTGCAGCAGCGAGCCCGGCAGCGGAAGCACCTTCACAGTGGCGCTGCCGGCTGGCCAGCCCCAGGAACCGTCACAGGCCGGCGCGCCCGCACTGTATTAGGCCGGGACTGTAGTGGGTCCGTTCCCGGACCGGGTAACTGGACGCGCCGGCAAGTAGTCAGCCGCGCAAAGTAGAGTACCCACTACTCGTGACCGGCCCCGGAGCCGCCAGATTGAATGGAACCCAGTTGGTCTCAATGCAGTTCCTGGTCTCTGGGGTTATCCGTATGTGTGTTTCCTGCAATCCTGTTGTGTCCTTTCCGCGTCCCATTGTGACGGGGGCAGTCCGTTGAGCGCGGGGATGGAATCCGCTTCCATGTTCGCCGGTTCGCTGCCCGGGCTCATTCTGATGGACCTGGGCCAGGCAATGGTGGTGGTTTGCGTGTGTTTCGACATGGTCCGTGCCATGTCCGTGCCACGGTCGCATCGGCGCTATGTCGCCAACACCATCTTCAAGACCCTGGCAGTGCCGTCGATTCTCGTCATGGGCGTCAGCGTGCTGGCCAAGGCGATCCAATGGAATTGGGCCGACGTGGCAATGGGCGTTTTCGTGATTGTGATGATCATCTTCCGCTGGCACCAAGACAAGGACGAGGACAGCTGGTGGAAAGGCAAAGGCAAGAAGCTGGCCCGCTGGCGCGGAAGCAACTGACACCGCGACCCGCCTTGATCCCGGCGTCGGCCTCAGCCTAAGCGCCCACCCCTCCCGACGCTCGCTCACCTTTGGGGTGTTTTCCGGCGACCCTCGCTCAGATGATCTGAGCGAGGGTCGCCGCATTTGGCCATATACGTGAGCGGGCGTCGGGGGGAAAGGGGCTCTTCGTGGTTGGTGGGGAACTGAGTTCGTGTCGTTGAAGACAAGAGGGCCCGTGGCCCTGTTGGGATGAGTGTGTCTAAGCATTCAACCTGGAACAGGACCACGAGCCTTGATCGAGCCTACCGGGGTGGCGGCCGACGCTGCCACCATCCTCTTCAACCTGCCCGACTACCGCGTCATCTCCACCAGCCTGAGCCCTGGCGGCGGTCGCCGGGTCATTGTCGAAACCGAGCAGCCGCCGGGCTGCCCCACATGTGGGGTGGTTGCCTCACGGCGGAAGGAACGCCGCTTCCAACGGATCCGGGACATTCCCGTCGCCGGTGCCGTGGAGGTCCTCTGGTCCAAGTACCGCTGGTACTGCGAGGAGCCGGCGTGCGGGAGGCTCTCGTTCTTTGAATCCACCGCCCAGGTCCCGGCCCGGGCCCGCTCCACCGGCCGGCTCCGGGACCACCTCGTGGACGCGGTCATCCGTTCGGGCCGGGCTGTCTCGGAGACGGCTGCCGCCTTTGCGGTGTCCTGGTGGATGGTCCGGGCGGCGTTGACTGAAGCCTGCGTTATGACGCTGCCTGACGTGGACGAGCTCAGCCCGCGGATGCTGGGCATCGACGAGCACCTCTTCCGGTCCGTGCGCTACTTCCAGGACCCCGAATCCAAGACGTGGACCCGATACGAGCCGTGGATGACCACGATCGTTGACCTGGACACGGGCCAGGTCCTGGGCGTCGTGGACGGCCGGACCACAGGGGCGTTGGGGACTGGCTCTTCGCCCGGCCGCTGGCATGGCGGCTCGGTGTTCAGGTCGTCGCGATCGACCCCTCCGCAGCGTTCCGGAAAGCGCTGCGGATGTGGCTTCCCCGCACCGCCGTCGCGGTCGATCATTTCCACCTGGTCTCCCTGGCCAACCAGGCCGTGACCGAGGCCAGGCAGAACCTCTCCCAACAGGTCAAGGGCCGCCGGGGACGGGCCGTGGACAAGGCCTGGGCGCACCGGATGCTGCTCCTGCGCGCCGGCGATACCCTCACGGAGAAGGCAGCCCACCGGCTGTCAGAAGTGTTCGCGGCCGACGATCCGACCGGCACGCTCCAGGCAGTCTGGCAGGTCAAGGAACAGCTGCGGTTCCTGCTGCGCACCGGCTCCCTGGAGGACGCCGCGACGGCGAAGCAAGAACTCGAGGACCTGGTCAAGGCAGCGGCACGGCGGAGACGAGCAGGCTCTACCGCACCGTCTGCCGGTGGTGGAAAGAGATCGAGGTCCTCATTGTCACCGGGGCCACGACGGGAAAGGTCGAGGCCAACAACACGGCCATCAAGCAGATCAAGCGCACCGCGCGCGGATACCGGAACCCAGCAACTACAAATCGATTATCCTCTTGAGAAGTGCCGCCCGGACGGCGGCATGACACTCATCCCAGGGATCTATTTCCCCACGAACCGTGAAGAGCCGGAAAGGGCCATATATCTGAGCGAGCGTCGCTGTCGGTACGCCGGGAAAGGTCCGTTAGTGCCCGACGGCGGCAGTCCCGTTGCGCTGTCGTCCCGCCTTTGCGCCGTGCTCACCCCAGACGCTCGCTCACCTTTGGGGTGTTTTCCGCCGACGCTCGCTCAGATGATCTGAGCGGGCGTTCCGGCATTTGGCCATATATGTGAGCGGGCGTCGGGGAGAGGGGCGTATATGTGAGCGGGCGTCGGGGGAGAGGGCGTATATGTGAGCGGGCGTTCCATTGCCCTGCCTTGCCCCGCCCCGCCCGGCCTGCCTTACCTGTTGCGTGTAGTGATGCAACGCTTGACGCATCTCGCGCCTTCCGCATATTCTGAACGAACGGTCGGTAAATATTTAGGAGCAACCATGGCATCGCAGAATCTGCAGTCTGTGCCCGCTGAGCTGTCCCCCGAAGAGCTTGAGCGGGAACAGGCCGGTCAGGCGTATTTTGACCGCATCATTTCCGAGGATTCGCGCATCGAACCCCGCGACTGGATGCCGGAGGCCTACCGCAAGACCCTGCTCCGCCAGATCTCGCAGCACGCGCACTCGGAGATCATCGGCATGCAGCCGGAAGCCAACTGGATCACCAGGGCTCCGAGCCTGAAGCGCAAGGCCATCCTCATGGCCAAGGTGCAGGACGAGGCAGGCCACGGGCTGTACCTCTACTCGGCCGCCGAAACCCTCGGCCAGAGCAGGGACAAGATGACCAGCGACTTGATCGCCGGCAAGGCCCGCTACTCGTCCATCTTCAACTACCCCGCGGTTTCCTGGGCGGACATGGGTGCGATCGGCTGGTTGGTGGACGGTGCCGCGATCTGCAACCAGGTCCCCCTGTGCCGTGCTTCCTATGGCCCCTACGGACGCGCAATGGTGCGCATCTGCAAGGAAGAGTCGTTCCACCAGCGCCAGGGTTTCGAGATCCTCCTTGAACTGTCCAACGGTACGCCCGCCCAAAAGGCGATGGCCCAGGACGCCGTCAACCGCTGGTACGCGCCGGCGCTGATGATGTTCGCCCGCCCGACGACGATTCCCCAACTCCAAGCAGTCCATGGCCTGGAACATCAAGCGGTTCAGCAACGATGAGCTCCGCAGCCGCTTCGTCGGCATGATGGTGGAGCAGGTCAAGGTCCTGGGCCTCACGCTCCCGGACAAGGACATCCGTTTCAACGAAGAAACCAAGAAATGGGAGCACGGGCCCCTGGACTGGAACGAGTTCAAAGACGTTCTCGCCGGGAAGGGTCCCTGCAACGCGCAGCGGCTTGAGCGCCGGCGCGAAGCGCACGACGACGGCGCTTGGGTCCGCGAAGCCGCCGCCGAATACGCGCGCAAGCAAGCAGAAAAGGAAGACGCAGCATGACCACCCCAGCCCACGAGACCAACGAACCCCACGAGACCCCCTGGAGCCTCTGGGAAGTCTTCGTCCGTTCCAGCCGCGGCCTGTCCCACGTCCACGCCGGATCCTTGCATGCTCCTGACGCGGCGATGGCGCTGCGCAACGCCCGTGATCTGTACACGCGCCGCAACGAAGGCGTGTCCATCTGGGTGGTTCCGGCCGATGCTATTTCCTCGAGCGACCCCGATTCGAAGGGTTCCTTCTTCGAGTCCCCGCAGGGCAAGGACTACCGCCACGCGACGTATTACACCAAGAGCGAAGGCGTGAAGCACCTGTGAGCACGCCCGCAAACGAACACGAAAACAACCCGGACTTCGCCATCGAGGGCCACGGCGACATTTCCGTCGGCGTCAAAGGCGCGGGTGCTTCCGGAGACGGTTCGGCAAGCGCCACGCGCATCACGCCCGGGAACGCCCTGCGCCCGGAGGACATCGCCCTCGAAATCCGCAAGGGACAAGTCAAGCCAAGCGAAGACGTCGCGGAATACGCCCTGCGCATCGGCGACGACGGCCTGATCCTGGCCCAGCGCCTGGGTCACTGGATCTCCCGCGCACCCGAGCTCGAGGAAGACGTCGCCCTGGGCAACATCGCGCTCGACCAGCTCGGCCACGCCCGTTCCTTCCTCACCTACGCCGGAGCGGCGTGGGACAAGTCCGAGGACGATCTGGCGTACTTCCGCCGGGAGCACGAGTTCCGTTCCGCGCACCTGTTCGAGCAGCCCAACGGGGACTTCGCCGTCACCATCGCCCGGCAGTTCATCGTGAGCTACTACCAGTTCGAGCTCTACAAACGGCTAACCGGCTCGAGCGACAAAACCATCGCAGCCATCGCGGCGAAGGCCCTCAAAGAGGTCGACTACCACCGCGACCACAGCGCCCAGTGGGTCCTCAGGCTTGCCGGCGGCACGGAAGAATCCCGCCGTCGTATTGTCCAGGCTTTCAAGCTCGTCTGGCCATACGTGGAAGAACTCTTCGAAGACGACGAGCTCACGGCCCGCCTCGCGGAAAGCGGAGCAGGCGTGCAGCCTTCCAGCCTCCGCGCGGACTTCGACCGGCTCACGGGCGAGATCCTGGGCGAAGCCGGCCTCGATGCCGCTTCGGGGGCGAACTCAGCCTCGAACGGATCCCGCAATCCTTGGGTGGCGGCCGCCAGGGCAAGCATTCCGAGCACTTGGGTTACCTGCTTGCCGAGATGCAGGTGCTGGCCCGCGAACATCCCGGTGCAAGCTGGTGACGGTGGACATGTTCGTTCATGACACCAGCGCCAGGACCGCGCAGGTCAAGACTCAGCAAACCGCCGAGCAGAAGGCCTGGGGATTGCCGCCACGGTCTGCGATCCGGAGATTCCCGTCCTCACCATTGAGGATCTGGGGATCCTCCGCAATGTCCAACTGTTCGACGACGGCGGGCTGGTCCCCGCGGTCCAGGTCACCATTACGCCGACCTACTCGGGCTGCCCCGCGATGGACGCCATCCGCGACGACCTCAAGACCGCGTTCCACAAAGAGGGCTACCCGAGCGTCTACGTCGAGCTCGTCCTGGCCCCGGCATGGACCACGGACTGGATGACCGAGCACGGCAAGGCCAAGCTGCAGGAATACGGCATCGCCCCTCCGAGTGGCAGGGCGGCCGCCGGCGGCCACTCAGGCCCGGTAAGGCTCCAGCTCGCCGTGAAATGCCCGCAGTGTTCTTCGCTGAACACCAAGGAACTCACCCGCTTTGGTTCCACGTCCTGCAAGGCGCTCTTCGTCTGCCAGGACTGCAAGGAACCGTTCGACTACTTCAAAGTCCTGTAAGGAATCCGACATGCCCGTTGTCCGCCAGACCGCAGCCGAACAAGCGCAGGCCACCGGCCGCCGTCGTGCGTCTTTTCATTCCCTCAGCGTTTCGGAAGTCCGCCGCCTGACTGACGACGCCATCGAGGTCACGTTCGATGTCCCGGCTGAGCTCGCCGGCCAGTATGACTACCTTCCCGGCCAGTACGTGGCCCTGCGGACCACGCTTCCTGACGAGAGCGGGGAGCCGCACGAGGTCCGCCGCAGCTACTCCATCTGCGCAGAGCCGCGCAGCTTCGCGGACGGCAGCAGCGAGATCCGCGTGGCCATCAAGAAGGACCTGGGCGGCATCTTCTCCACATGGGCGAACGCGGAGCTCAGGGCCGGCGACACCCTGGACGTCATGAGCCCCATGGGCGCGTTCATTTCGAAGCATGGCAAGGACGGCAAGACTGTCCAGCAGAACGTCATGAACTCGATGAACAATCCGGAGAACATGGCCAGCGAGCTCTCCGACGCCGGTTCCTTCGTGGCCATTGCCGCCGGCTCGGGCATCACCCCGGTGATCGCGATCGCCCGCACGCTGCTGGCCGCGAACCCGGGCACCCGCTTCGACCTGATCTACGCCAACAAGGCCGCCATGGACGTCATGTTCCTCGAGGAATTGGCGGACTTGAAGGACAAGTACCCGTCGCGATTGGCGCTGCACCATGTGTTGTCGCGCGAGCAGCGCATTGCGCCGCTCATGACGGGCCGTATCGACGCCGAGAAGCTGCAGCAGCTGCTGGGCACCGCCATCCATGCGCAGGATGTGGACGAATGGTTCCTGTGCGGTCCGTTCGAGCTGGTCCAGCTGTGCCGGGATACCCTCGCTGCCCGTGGCGTGGAGCCTGAACACGTCCGCTTTGAGCTCTTCACCACCGGCCGCCCGGACCGCCCAGAGGGCAACGCCGGCCGGCCCGTTGTGGAGGACGAGTCGAAGGACACCTTCAAGATCACCTTCAAGCTGGATGGTTTGACGGGCGATGTCGCCAGCCCCACCCACGCGCGGGAATCCATCCTTAACGCGGCTTTGCGCGTCCGCCCGGACGTCCCCTTTGCGTGTGCCGGTGGCGTGTGCGGCACGTGCCGCGCCAAACTGGTCTCCGGGACGGTCAGCATGGACGAGAACTACGCCTTGGAGCAGGATGAGTTGGACAAGGGCTACGTGCTGACGTGCCAGTCCCACCCCACGAGTGAATCCGTCACGGTCGATTTCGACGTCTAAGGAATATACGAATGATCGAGCTCTCCATCGCCAACGGCATCGCCGAAATTGTCCTCAATGCCCCTGAAAAGCTGAACTCGCTGGACGAGGCGGCGCTCGCGGAACTGGATAGGGCGTACGACGACGCCGCTGCCGCCGCCTCCCGCGGGATGGTGCGGGCGCTGCTCCTCCGCGGAGAGGGCCGCGCCTTTTGCGCGGGACGCGACATTGCCGGGGTGACGCCGGAGAGCGACGACGCGAAGGCGTACTTGAACGGGCTCGTGGAGCCGCTGCTCAAGAAGATGGCAGCCTTCCCCGCCCCGACGTTCGCGGCAGCACACGGCGCGTGCCTCGGCGTCGGGCTCGGCCTGTTGCTCGCTACCGACGTGGTGTACGTGGCGGAGAACGCGAAGTTCGGTTCGCCGTTCGCCAAACTGGGTGCCACTCTGGACTCGGGCGGGCACTGGTACTTCACCGAGCGCCTGGGCATGCACCGGACCTTGGACCTCATCTACACCGCGGACCTGATCAGCGGCGCCGAGGCCGTGGCGCAGGGCATGTTCAGCCGGGTCATGCCGGACGACGCCTTGCTGGAGGCCACGCGGATCATCGTGGAGCGGGTCGCGGCGGGTGCCACCGGTGCGTTCACGGCAAGCAAGGAGCTCGTGGCCCATATCCGCGATCAGCGCCTTGGCCTGTGGGCCGCCATGTCCGAAGAGAACGACGAACAGGCGCGACTCTGCAAGACCGAGGATTACGCCGAAGGTTTCCGGGCGTTCCAGGAGAAGCGGGCGCCGGTCTTCAAGGGTTAGCTTGTCAGCATTCCGTCCCATACCTAGACTCTCTAGGTATGGGACGAAGTTCAGTGAACGGACAGCTTGACCTGCTGCTGCTCAGCTCGCTCGGAGCGGGCGAGGCGCACGGCTACGCGCTCATCGCGCGCATTCACGAGCGCAGCGGCGCGCGGATTGAGCTTCAGGAGGGCTCGGTCTACCCTGCGCTGCACAAGCTCGAGGCGGCGGGGTGCGTCGCGAGCCGCTGGGCGGACGACGACGGCGGCCGACGTCGCGTCTATGCGCTCACCGGGGCCGGACACGCCGAGCTTTCCCGCAAGGTGGAGGAGTGGAAAGGCTTCTCCGCGGCGGTGCGGGGCGTTCTTGGAGCAGCATCGTGAACGCGGGGACCGGCGCCGGGCCGAAGAGGGGCCCATCGACGCATACCTCGACGAGCTGTTCGTAGCTGCGCGCGACGGCGATCCCGCTGCCGCTCGCAGGCTGCTCGCTGAAACCGCGGCGCATTTGCGTGAATGCGCCGCCCGGCTCCGTGGGCAGGGCTTGGACCCGGTGGACGCCGAACGCGAGGCCGTCAAGCGCTTCGGTCCGGTCAGCACCGTGATGCCGGTCCTGCGCCCGTCACTTCGAGATGTTGCCCGGCTGCCGTTGCGGGCGTTCGTGCGGCCCTTGGTTGGCCTAGTGGCTGTGGGCGCGATCGCCGTCGGGGTGAGCGGCGTCGTATCTGAGCTGTTCGGCCGGATCTGGGGCGCGGGCTTCGTGGCCGGCGACCTCCCCGGCGTCGCCTACACGGCCGCGAGATGCGCGGTCCTGCAGGCACCTTACGCTGGCCTCGACTGTGCCCAGGCCGCTGCCGAGCACCATTGGGGCGAGGTGGTCGAATATCGGGTGGTCCTCGGGGTGCTGGGCCTTGTCCTCCTGCTCGTATGGCGGCTCCTGCCGCGCGACGCCGCGCTCCCGGCAGGCCTCGCGCCGTCGCTCGCGGCCGCGGCTTTCCTGCTCGCCGCCGCGGCGTCCGGCGTCCTGGCCCTTAACGCCGCCGTCCAAGGCTGGCAAGGCACGGGCGCGTGGCTGAGCGCCGTCGTCGTCGCCTTGCCGCTCGCCGTCGTGTTCGCGGTAGCCGCCCTGCGCAGGATGCGCATGAAGCCCGTGGGTTCCTAAGGCCGTACGGTGGCGGGGTTTGATGACGCCCGGGCACGGGCAGCCATTGTAGGCACGGGCCGGTGGATTGCCGCCTCCGATGCCGAGTCCCTGGTCCACGACGCCGCAGCCCTCTCCGCGGGACGGTCCACGTTCCTGGCGGATATCTTTGGCACCGGCTTTTGACGCTTGAGGGCATGGCACCACTGGTGGCCGCCCGCAGGAGTGCCGGACGCCCGCTACCGTTTTGTACGGATTCCCCGAGGCACTCTTCCGGCCGGCGGATGGGGGAACGCCGTGGTGGTCCAGGCCGGACAGCCCGCAGCAAACTTCGGCCGGCTAACCCGGACCCGGAAGCCAGGGACGCAGGGCAGCAAAGCAATCTCCGCACCCATCTGGTGACCGCGGCCCTTTGAGGACGCCGCCGAACGCCGGGACCCAACGGTGGCGTTGCTCAAGCTGGCTGGCGTTGCTCAAGCGTCCTGGAGTGTCACGCGACCTGGAGTTGCGTGAGATGGGCGTATCTCAGCGCTTTGGCTTGGTGGCGGAGTTTGCGCCGGCGTCTGGAATGCGACGGCGCGGTGTCGGGTGGGTCGGTTCCTAGTGGATTGCTGCCTGGCAGCGGCGGGCTGTTGATTGGTAGTGGTGTCCGGTGGGGTGCGGATGCCGAGGACGTGCCGTGTCCCGGGCTTGTTGTTGCCCCGGTTTGTGCTGTCCAGCCGGGGAGTTCTTTGGTGTGGTTGCAGGCTTCGCAGAGGCCCGCCCCGTTGGTCAGGGTGGTGGGTCCGCCGTCGTGCCAGGGGATGATGTGGTCGAAGTGCCTGATGGGCGCGTCGCAGTAAGGGGTCCGGCAGGTGTCGTCGCGGGCCTGGATGAAGCGCCGCAGCCCGGGCGGGAAAAGCCGGGACCGGGAATCGACGGCGACGAGTTCTCCGGTTCCCGGAGCGGTGAAGAGGCGCCGGAGCCAGAGCTTGAGTTCTTGCTCGCCTTCGGGTTCGCTTGGTTTGGCATCGCCTTGGTTCCGGGCGCTGAGTAGTGACCTCGCCCAACCTGCGGGGACGATGCCGTAGCCGGGAGCCGGGCCGGTTCGCTCTCGCCCTGGAACAGGGTCCGGTCGGTCATGACGAGCTGGACCTCAACCCCGCTGATCCCTCCTGGGGTGCCGGTGGTGCGTTCGACGAGGGCATCGGCCATGATCTGTCCCGGGTCCGGGCGTCCCCGCCGGAGCGCAGGGTGTCGGCGCGCCGGGACAGGGCCGCGTGCACGGCCACGCCCTGGGCGACGGGAAGCAGGGCGGTCAGGTAGGTCATGGTGTCCGGTGCCGGGCGCAGTGACACGTGACGTTCCTCGGCGGCACGGGCCGAGCGTTGGGTGACCGACCGGGGGTCCCGCCGGTAGGCGGCGGCCCGTGCGGCGGAGATGATGGTCTTGTCTCCGGCGCCGTCGAAGGTCCCTGTGTCGGCGGCCAGTTCCTCGTCCACCGCGCAGCGGTCTTCGGCGGACAGGCAGGCTGTTTCCTTCACCAACAGGGTGGCGCGCCATTCGTTCAGCTGCCCGGTGTTCAGGGCGGCTAACGTGTGCGGCATTTCGCTCACGAGGGCTTTCGCCAGGCCTAGCAGCCGGGATCCTTTGGCGGGGATTCCCGCCGTGCCAAAGCAATTTGAGCCGCCACGCCGCGGCCGCGCTCGTCGGCGGGGACGCCCAGGTTCGTCTCGGCGCTGCGCTGGGCCGCATCGAAGGAGACGGCAATCCGGGCCTGCGCAGCGGCGGCCGCGGACTTCAGATCCTCCAGGGCACGCAACTGGTCGATCAGCTCGGCGCGGCCATCGGGTACCGTGCCGTTCGGGAGGGCTGGCCGGAACGAGGTCAGGGCATCGATCACGTCCCGTACCCAGGCACCTGACAATGGAGCCGCGCCGCCGACTGGCGAGCCCGTCTCCATCAGCTGTGTTCCCCGAATCCCTTCCATAACCAAAGCATTCCAGGGGGGTCTGACAATTTAGGGCCCAGGAAACCGCTTCCTCACCGAAAACCAGGAAAATTAGTAAAACTTTTTCGGGACCGCAGATGTCCGCGTTGTGTATCGAACCCTTTCAGCGGAGCCCGGTGGTCGAACTTGAACCTGGTGCTGGAGGCCGGGTTGCTCGTTGTGGGGATCTCGGCCAATTCGTTGGGAGTGCTCGCGGAGGGCGCGGACTACTTTGCCGATGCTCGTCTTGAGCGTCGCGATTCGTGCAGGCCCGGCTGTGCAAGACTGAGAATTACGCCGAAGGTTTCCGGGCGTTCCAGGAGAAGCGGCGCAGGTCGCCAGGGGGTAGGAAGGGTCCGGCCGCAAGCACTGGTCTGTTGAATTCGTGGGAGAAGTCCCACTGCTGCGTTCCGGAACCTAGCGCTGGGCCCGCACCCACGAACCGACGGCCGCCCGAAGATTCCTCAGCCTCCCTGCCGAGTCGTAGGGGAGTGCTGTCGATTCCGTGCCCGGTGCAGCCGGTATTCGCGGGCGGTGATCCAGACGATGAAGATGTCGAAGGCTGTCAAAAGGACAAGGCCCCAGGAGAAGGCCACGACGATCCTGTAGGCCTGGTAAACGATGAAGACCAACAGGAACGCGATCATCCACGGGTAGGCCCAGAGTTTGTCCTTCAGGACGGCCCAGACCAGGACGATCTTGACCAAGCCGTGGAGCAGTAGGTAGATCGCGCCGAACAGCGTCGCGGACCCTGAGAGGTTGGAGCTCAGGTGCACCAGGCTGTTCGCCAGGAAGTCGTGCGGATCCTGGGCGAGTTCGTGCTGGGTGAGGAAATGGACCAGATCACCGATTTGTTGAGGCGTCACCAGCAACAGAAGAACGCCGCCGATCAGTTCCAGGACGCCGTCCAGGCCCTTCAGGATGAGGCTCACGCGAAATGTCCGGTCGAGCAGGGTTGTTTCAGCTGGTTTCGTTTCCATCACACGTCCCTCCGCTACCTCAAGATACATTCTTTCTTATGCCCCTCTCTTCTGATCCCGCAGGAGCTTTCGCGATTGAAACACATGGCCTGAGCAAGCACTTTGGCAGGCATACCGCCGTCGACGGCTTGACCATGCGCGTGCCTAAGGGAGCCATCGCAGGGTTTATTGGCCCCAATGGGGCAGGCAAGACCACCACCCTTCGCCTGCTCTTAGGCCTGGTGCGGGCGGATGCGGGCAGCGCCACGGTTCTGGGCCACTCGCTCACTGAATTCGAGCGCTACCTGCCGCGCGTCGGGGCACTGGTGGAAGCGCCGGCGTTCTATCCGGGCCTTTCTGGGCGGACAAATCTGGAGGTGCTCGCCCGTCTTGGAGGCCATCCCGGTTCCCGCGTGAGCGAACTGCTGGAAGTGGTGGGACTCTCCGATCGGGCCCGTGACCGGGTAGGAACGTATTCACTGGGCATGAAGCAACGCCTTGGGGTGGCGATGGCCCTGCTGCCCGATCCGGAGCTCCTCATTCTCGACGAGCCAGCCAATGGCCTTGATCCCCTCGGCATCATCGAGATGCGCGAGATGCTGCGCCGTTTGGCTGGCCAGGGGAAAACCATCCTCCTCAGCAGTCACTTGCTCGGCGAGTTGGAACAGCTCACCGACTGGCTGATCATGCTCAATCAAGGGAAGGCCCTGTTCTGCGGACCGGCACGGGAGCTGTTCGCCGAACGCGTCGAGGTAGTGGTCGAAGCCCAGGACGCAGTCCAGTTGGATCTGGTGGCCCGGATCGCGGGCGAGGCCGGATATGCGGTCACGCGGGAGGATCGGGTCTTGCGCATCGCCTGTTCTGCCGAATTTGCCGAGACCCTGAACCAGCAGGCCAGGGAGGCCGGCGCGCCGGATCTGACCATCCGAGTGAGGGAAGCCAGCCTGGAGCAACTGTTCCTGGCTTTGCTGAAAGGAGACCACGCATGATTTCCGTGATCCGTGCGTTTCGCAGCGAAGTGCTCAAGTTCCGCCGCTGGAGTGTTGTGGCGGTCGCGGGGGCGATGCTGGTGGTGAGCACCTTTATCGCTTATCTGACGTTCCACCAGATCGCATCCGGAGCCACCGGCCGGGAGATGACCGGCCTGATTGCCGCGTTCCCCACACCCCAGGGATTGGTCTCGATCATTGGCCAGGCCCGCTCCGTGATCATTGCCATCGCGCTGGTGATGGTGACTGCCAATCTCGCTGCGGAATGGTCGCAAGGGACGCTGCGCAACCTGTTGGTCTGTGAGCCGCGCCGCCTGCGGTGGTTGGCGGGCAAAATGCTGGCGCTAGTACTTTTTGTGCTTCTCTCGATGCTGCTCACCTTGCTTATCAGCGGCACGTTCATCCTTGTCGCTGCTCAAGGCCAAGGGATTCAGACCGCCGCCTGGACCTCTCCGGAGGGGTTGCAGGTCTTCCTGGCCTTCTTGGGCAATGAGGTGCTGTGCCTCGTCGGCGTGAGCGCCCTGGGCATGGTCATCGCGGTACTCACGCGTTCGGTCGCGGCCGGCGTCGGGATCGGCCTGGCCTACATCCTGGTGGTCGAAGGCATCATCGCGGTGGTATTGCCGCAGGTCAGCCAGTGGTTCCCGGGCCGGGTGTTCAACACCATCGTGGGGACCACCGTGCCTTGGTTGGCCCGACCCCTCTCCAAGGTTATCCGGCAGCCGTAGGTGCAGCGCTCCTGTGGATTGTCGGCTTCGTTGTGGTGACCGCCGTCGTGTTCCCCCGCCAGGACGTCAAAGCGTGACAGAGAGGGCGGCCTCCGGCGTCGTCGGCAACGAGCGCCTCACCGCCCTGACGGGGCCGTGGTGCTGATTCTGTCGCTGGCGGAGATCGCCACCGTTCCGACACTGGGCAGCCTGATCGTGGCGCACTTCTTCATTGGCGTGCTGCTGGCCGGCCCGGTGGTGGCCAAGACGGCCAGCACCGGCTGGCGGTTCATTCGCTACTACACGCGGGATCCCGCCTACCGCCGCAAGGGTCCGCCAAGGCTGCTTCTGCGCCTGACAGCTCCGCTGCTCGTCGTCTCAACGCTGGTGCTGATTGGCAGCGGTATCGCCTTGGCCATCACCGGCCCGGCCCCCGAGATCCTGATCCGGGTGCACGTTGTCAGTTTCCTGTTCTGGCTCGGCACCCTCGCAGTGCACGTCTTCGCCTACGTGAGGCGGGTACCTGGGCTCATAGCCGACGACTGGCGGCGCCGCACCATCCAGCAGAAGCGCGGGAAACCGGAGCCCGGGGACGCCGGATGCGGCTGGCAGTCAACATTGCGGTGCTGGTGCTGGCCGCGATCGCCGGGGTGCTGCTTCTGCCGACGGCCGCACCATGGGAGGGGTGGCGCGGTCAGGCCGCGACCGGGCCTGGGGTCCTCGCCGTCGCGGTGTGCATCGGGACAGCGGTCGCGGTGATGCTCAAGCGCCGCTAGGACTAAACCACGACGGCGGTGGCGCTCGCCCTTGCGGGCCGCCCGCTCACACCTAGTCAGTGATGTCGGCGTGGTGGTGGCGGGGTGTTCCCTCGAGGGAATGCTCGGCCTGGAAGATCGCGTCTGTGACAAGTTGCCGGACATGTTCGTTCGCGAGGCGGTAGTACACCCGGGTTCCGGCTTGCCGTGTGGTGACAACGCGGCCGAGGCGCAGCTTGGCCAGATGCTGGGACACGGATGCCTGGGATTTCTGGATCAGCTCCGCCAGCTGGTTGACCGGCAATTCGCCGTCGCGCAGCGCAAGAATGATGCGGATCCGGGTGGCGTCGGCGAGCATCGCAAAGACCTCGACGGCGAGCTCGACGTACTGGCTATCCGGCTCCCGGCCGCACACAGCGTTATCTGCATCCATGCTTATATTGTTTCATACGGATAAAATGAGGTATATATAGTGAGCAAGGTGCCGTTCGTTAGCTGAGGCTCCTTCGCGGAAACATGCCAGCGACCCCCAACGTCGAGAGACGCCCGGGTCAGGACAGGCCGCCCCGGCATTAAGGGGTGGTCCCGATTGGCTCCTGGACACAGTCCGGGTTCACGCCGCGAAGTGCCAAAGGTCTTACGAGGAGGGGCATGTGCGGGCTTCTATGCCTGCCCTCCCCGCGGCGCGTCCAACGGCAGCAGGAGGTGACGGTTCCATCATGAACGATGGTCATAAACCCAGTCTCCCGTCCCGTTTTCCGGATTCTGCTTCAGCGTCCTGAAACCCTGCGCTGATTCCGTCCGGCACGCCGGGCCTGCTCCAGCCAGAGCCTGATCCAGCCAGAGCCTGATCGAGCGAGAGCCTGATCCAAGCGGCACGCAACGTGCCCCTCTACACAACGCAAATACGCCCGCCCATGCCACGCGCCCAGGCGAGGCTTTTCCATGACTTTTTGTGCCCCTTTCCGGGCAGAAGGCCGGTACATCATGACCGAAACCAAGACCCTGCTAGCGCCATCCGCAGCCCTGGACACCGCCCACATCGGCGACATCAAGGGTGCTTTCGGCACCATCCGTGTGAATGACGAAAAGCCGCGCTCGGGCATCAAAGCACGCGTGAAGACCCTGTTGGCGATCATCGGACCCGGGCTGATCGTCATGGTCGGCGACAACGATGCCGGCGCATTCGGCACCTACACGGAGGCCGGACAGAACTACGGAACGTCGCTGCTCTGGACTCTGCTCCTACTGGTCCCCGTGTTGTACGTGAACCAGGAAATGGTGCTGCGCCTGGGGGTCGTCTCCGGCGTGGGACATGCCGGCTGATCCTGGAGCGCTTCGGCAAGTTCTGGGGCGCGTTCAGCGTGATCGACCTGTTCATCCTTAACGCCCTGACCATCGTCACGGAATTCATCGGCATCAGCCTGGGCCTGGACTACCTGGGCATCCCCAAGATCCCGGGAATCCTCCTGGCCACCGCGGTGATCGTGGGTGCTGCGAGCACCGGTTCCTTCAAGCGGTTCGAGCGTGTCTGCCTGACCCTAGTGGCCGGGTCGCTGCTGCTGGTTCCGATCATCTTCATGGTCCATCCCGACGTCGGACAAGTCGCCCACGACTTCGTGGTGCCCGGCATGCCCAAAGGCGCGGACCTGTCCGCGGTGACTTTGCTGATCATCGGGATCGTTGGAACCACCGTGGCGCCGTGGCAGTTGTTCTTCCAGCAGTCGTACATCATCGACAAGCGCATCACTCCCCGCTTCCTGAAGTACGAGAAGGCCGATCTCTGGCTGGGAATCACCATCGTGATCGTGGGCGCGGCAGCGATTATTTCCTTCACGGCGGCGACGTTTGCCGGCACCCCGGAGTTCGGCAACTTCACGGACGCAGGCGGTGTCGCCGTCGGGCTCGAACAGCACGTCGGAAAGGTCGCTGGTGTCCTGTTTGCGCTGGCACTGATCGATGCCTCGATCATCGGCGCGGCCGCCGTCGGGCTTTCCACCTCCTATGCACTCGGTGACGTCCTGGGGCTCAAGCACTCCCTGCACCGGAAAGTGTCCGATGCCAAAGGCTTCTACGCCGTGTTCGTCGGAGTCCTGGTCCTCTCGGCCATTGTGGTCCTGATTCCGGGCAGCCCTTTGGGTCTGCTCACTGTGGGGGTCCAGGTGCTGGCCGGGGTCCTGCTTCCCTCGGCCACGGTGTTCCTGCTGTTGCTCTGCAATGACAAGCAGGTGCTGGGACCGTGGGTGAACGGGCGGTTCATGAACTTCTTCACCTCGGCCGTGATAGCGGTCCTCGTCATCCTCTCCTTGGTCCTGACCGCCGAGGTGTTGTTCCCGGACATGGGCTCGGACGCCATTCTGGGCATCCTCATCGGGGGTGGCGCCGTCTCCGCCGTCGCGGGGGTTGTGTTCCTGGTGTACCGCGGAATCCATCCCGCAGTGCAGGGCCGGATGCAGTGGACCGGTCTCAGCGGTCCACCTGGCGCATGCCGCCGATTGCCCTGCTCACCGCCCCCAAGCTGTCCACCGGGCACCGGATTGGCCTGACGGTTCTGCGCGCGTATTTGCTGATCGCGATGATCCTGGTGATCGTCCGGGTGGTCCAGCTCGCCCTTGGCGCCTGATGGTTTCCCGCGTCATCGAGTCCATTCCTTGGATGTCCGATTACAATCTGCTTACCCGCTGGTCCGCCGCGGACCCAGCCACCGCGCCAACCGCGGCGGGGACAGGAGAATTCCATGAATGATGGGCCCCACCGCCTGCGCGCCGGAAGACGCGCCGGAAGACGCGGCGGAACGCATGCCGGATCACCCGGCGGGGAGGCAAGCTCTCAAGGTCCCCGACATATGCGCCACAAGTCCCGGCGCAAGTCCGTCCTCCTGATCTCGACGACGGCGGTCGCGGCGACCGTGGCCCTGGCGGCCGCCGTCGTGGTCACGTATGTGGGCGCGACGGCGGTTGCGGTGAACAACAACGTCCACCGATCGGACGTCCTCAAGGACCTGAAGACGCAGCCCCAGGCGGTGCCGAAGCTGAGCCAGGACACGAACATCCTGATCATGGGCTTGGATACGAGGGTCGACGAGAAGGGTAAGCCCCTTCCTCCGGAGATGTATGACGCGCTGCACGCGGGGGATGAGAATATCGGCGGCTACAACTCGAACGTCCTGATGCTCATCCACATCCCCGCGGACGGTTCCAAAGCCGCAGGAATCTCGATTCCCCGGGATGACTACGTCCAGGTGGACGGCATCCCCGGAAGCGGCCCGTTCAAGGCGAAGATCAAGGAGGCGTACGGTTACGGTTTCGCTGCGGAGAAGACTTCCTTGATCAACGCTGGAAAGCCCGACGACGACGCCACCTACCAGGCGGCCCGCGACGCCGGGCGCAAGGCCGAAATCGCCACCGTGACCAAGTTCCTGGGCAGCGTGCACATCGACCATTTCCTCGAAGTCACCATGGCCGCGTTCTACCAGACGGCCAGGCCATCGCGCCGATCACCGTGTGCGTCAACCGAGCCACGCAGGACACCTTCTCCGGGCCGACTTCAAAGCGGGCATGCAGCAGATCGACGCCAAACAGGCCATGGCCTTCGTGCGGCAGCGCCGGGACACCACCGATCCGACGTACCTCTTCTCGGACCTGGACCGCGAACGCCGGCAGCAGGCCTTCATCGCATCGGTCTCCCACCAGCTCAAGGACGCCGGGACCTTCACCGACATCGGGAAAATGCAGGGTGTCCTGGACGCGGTGAGCAAGAACATCGTGGTGGATTCGGACTTGAACCTGATCCAGCTCGCCCAGCAGGCCACGTCCCTGACCGGCGGCAACATCTCTTTCTCCACCCTGCCGATCACAGGCTTCGGCACCTCCCCGGATGGCGCATCTATCAACACCGTGGACGTCAAGCAGGTGCAGGCGACCGTCAAGGAACTCCTTACTCCGGTCCCGCTGGCTCCCGTACCGACGACGACGGCGATCCCGACGGCGGCGACCACCTCGCCGGCGGCACCCGCTTCCGAAGCGGCACCCGCCTCAGGGGCTGCGGCACCAGCGCCGGCCACGCCGTCAGCACCCGCAAGCAACGTCTACGCGGACTCCACCGGCGCCCTCCAAGGCGGGGCGATCGCCTGCGTGAAGTAGCGGAGTGGCCGTGAGGGAGCAGGTAGCTTCCTCCGATAGGCTCGGCGAATGAGCGAAAATACACCGCGACTCGCTGGCTATCTGGACAAGCAACAGCCCGGGCTTTATCAAGCCCTGTCCGACTACGCGGGTAAGGTGACTGCCGAGGCTGATAGGACCGGGATCCCGCGCCGCACCCTGGAGTTGTTGAACTACCGGGCTTCTCAGATCAACGGCTGTGCCTTCTGCCTGGATCTCCATCACCGCCGCGCCATCGGCTATGGGGAGACTGAGCAGCGGCTTTCCTTGGTGTCCGTGCATGGCGAGGTAGCGCTCTTCGACGAGGCCGAACAGGTCGCCCTCGAGCTTTCCGAACAGATCACGCGCATGAGCACCGCTCGTCCCACTGCCGAGCTGTTTTCCCGCGCGCGGAAGGTCTACACCGAGGAGCAGATCAGCGTGCTGTGCATGGCATGCATCGGCATCAATGCCTTCAACCGCCTGTCCATCCTGAGCGAGCATCCGGTGCGCAAGGCCCGTTCGTCGGGATGACGCGTGCCAAGCCGCAGGATTCCTCTTAGCCTCGCGGAGGCTCGGTGCCTGAATTCTTCCGCCTACTGTGCCGCCACAGGTAAAGGCTCCTCGACGTAGGACTAATTGACGCTCAAGGCAGCCATACTGTCGGCGGTCGATCTCGAAACAACCTAGCGCCCACACATGGCACTATTGTGCCCTCCAATGGGCGCAGGGCCCGACTGGGACGAGAGGGATGATTGAGTTGAGATATGGCTCTATCTTTTGCAATTCCCCAGGCATAGTCTTTCCTCATTCGTCGGCCTATTGGGGAATCATGGTCTTATTTCGCTGCGATCAATTTAACCGCGTGCGAGGGAATGCAGGTTGGGCGGCGGTGCTCCTCCCGGTTGTGATGACTCTAGTCGCCTGCGCTGGTCCATCGGCCGCGTCAACTCAAACCGCGTCGCAGACTACTTCGTCCCCGCCCCCGAGTCGGTGATTTTACGGGCCAGCCATTCATGTCATCTGGACGGTAGCGCGTATGCCACTCTCGGCGACGGAGGCTACACCATAACAATGAAGGGCGAGCCGGATGGCAAGACGACCGGCCTTCCCGTCAAGGACATGGCATGTGTTCTGAAGGCCGTATCCGTGCCGGATAGCGTCGTGAGCCAGATGGATTCAACGCGAGCCTTGGACGGCATGCAGAAAGCATCGTGGGACAAATTTGCGGCGTCATGGACGTATCACCCGGACAACGGGCTAAGGATCATTTTGACCGAATCGAAGTAGCGACCTTCTGCTGCATATGGCCAGTGACCGCAGGGGTCCAGACGGGTGAGTCAGGCGCCGACCTGCACGACACGACGCCTGGCCCCATCTATCACGTCGGGACCATCAGCTTGTGTGTAGCCTCTGAGGGACAGCGATAACGCCGCTACGAAGCGCTTTTTTGGGGAGGCGAAAAATGAGCATGCCAAGTGCCCGCGAACGCACGGTCGTAGCGAAGCTCGCACAGCCAACCCGTCACTTCTGTCTGGGCCCCGAGGCCAGGCGAGAGCCATCACATCACGAATCCCATGTGCCCAAAGTCGGACACCCTTGAAAGGAATCCAATGAGTCAGAACATTCCTCCCGCAGGCCCCCCGTCGTCCTACCCGGGAGGCGCCAATCCTCCGGCAGGCCGTACGCGCCGCAGCCGGGCCAGTACTCCCCTCAACAGGGCCAGTACGTTCCGAAGCAGGGCGCGTACCCCGCTCCTGGCGCCTACCAGGGCCAGCCCAACGCATACCCGGGCGCCCCTTCGCCCTACCCGTACCCGGGCGGACCGGCAGGACCATTCGCCGGCAACAAGTCGTTCCTGACGACCTGGTTACTGTCGCTCCTCCTGGGCGGGCTCGGTGTAGACAGGTTCTACTTGGGTAAGGTCGGTACCGGCATCCTGAAGCTTGTCACGCTGGGTGGCATCGGGATTTGGTCCTTGGTTGACCTGATTCTCGTTCTGACGAACAAGCAGACCGACAAGCGTGGAAACAAGCTTGTCGGCTATGACCAGCACAAGAGAGTCGCCCTCATCGTGACTCTCGCCCTTGTGGTTTTGAGCATCATCATCAAGTCGACGACGGGCGGTTCCTCTGCGCCTGCCTCCTCGGTGGCTCCTGCCGCGGCCCAGTTGCTACCACTGCTGCTCCCGCGGCGCCGGCAGCCCCGGCCGCAGCCACATGGACGAAGGTTGCCGAACTCGCCGGTTCAACTGATGCGGCGGGTCAGTCGTTCCAGCTCTCGGGCAAAGAAGCTCGTCTTGTGTACTCTTTCACGGGCGGGAAGGTCCTCAACGGGCAGTCAGCGGCCATCGCGGCGATCTACCTGATGGACGATGGCAAGGACAAGACGAAGGACGGCGGCATCCCGGTCAAGATGCTCACCAAAGACGAGTCTGGCGAAACCGCTGTCCATAAGAGCGCAGGTAAGTACTACATCGACGTCACGGCAGCGAATTTCGACGGCTGGACCATCTCCGTTGAGGAGAAGCAGTAGTATCTGGCCTCGCACGGCGAGTCTCTGAGGGGATCTGCTGTCGCTGCAACGCCCGAGGAAATTGGGTGTTGCAGCGACAGCGTCGTCGCTAAAGCGGGAGCTGATAGGGACGGCAGCATGCGAGCTATCCATGAAGAGCCGACGTGCACCTGCTGAGTATTCCGTTCGTCGAGTCCTTGAGAGCTAAGCACGATCTTCGTCCGCCATCGAATATGTGGTTGACCGGGGCGTGAAGGAGGGTTTTCGCGACTTGCCAATGATCCCCGGGACGCCACAAGCGCTCGTTAGATGACTGCGAGGCGTGCCGGGAGTTCAGAGTGCGTCGGCGGTTTCGTCGGTATCGTTCAGGGGCCGGTTGTTCCAGGTTCCCCACTCCGCCGGAAGGATGGTTGGCCGGCCAAGGAAATATCCCTGTCCTGCGTGCATGCCGAGTTTGGTAACAACGGATAGTTCTGCTTCGGTTTCGATTCCTTCGGCGACGATTTTGGCGCCGATCTGTTTGGCGAATTCGGCCATTGCCGCACCGAGAGCCTGCTGGCCTTGGTCATCGTCGATCCCGGCGATGAGGCTTCGGTCGAGCTTGACGATGTCTGGCCTGAGCCGCAAGATGTGCCGCATCGACGCGAACCCGGACCCGGCGTCATCGATCGCAATCCGGAGACCGCGCCGGCGAAGAGAAGCCAATGCCGCCACCAGTGGTGCGTATTCGTCCACCGCGAGATTCTCGGTCAGCTCGAGGACAATCCGGTCAATTGGTAAGCCTGCTTGCTTGAGGAACCCGGGCAAACGGGGGTCCAGGCATGTCTCAGGGGAAAGGTTCAGGGCCAAATACACGTCGGCGGGTAGCTTGGCTGCGGCTTCAAGTGCTGATTCAAGGGCAGCGAATTCCAGTTCCCCGCCGAGCCCCACGGTGTTGGCCTCGTTGAACCAGTGCTCCGGCCCCTTGCCCTCGACGCTCGGAAACCGCGCCAGCGCTTCAACACCGACGATCTTCCCAGTAGTGAGTTCGTATATCGGCTGGAACGCAGTCAGGATCACGCGGCCGCGCAGGGTCTCTTCAACTCGCTCCGTTATCCGTTGCTTCAGGAATTCCCGGGCACTCTGGGCCGCGAGCGGCCGGCTTGTGCCCTCGAAACCCGCACCAAGCCCTGCGCTGGCGGTGCGCGCACGGCCGGACACTTCCATCCAGACCGGGGCACCGTTCCGATGGCGGCAGATGGCAACAACACCGCTCCAGTCCTGACCGACATTGTCGATGGCGTCAGCGACCAAGTGCCGTGCATTTGCGAGTTCCTCCGGATCAATCACTTTCTGACACGGCATGCCGACGAGTTCGGACGGGTGGTAACCGAGCAGAGCCATGCTGGCCTGGCTGGAGAAGGTAAATTTCCCCTCCTTGTCCACCGCCCACAGCCATTCCCGGCTCGTGACGGCGACAGTATCGATGAGTTCGGACGCCGCACTGGTGCGGGAACGCTCCGCGTGCAGGCCCCGGATTCCTCTAAGTGCGGAAAAACCCGCCAATAAGATAAGACTCCCGGCGAAGCAGATCAAGATCACGGTGGCTGTCGGCGAAACGACTGCCACAATCCCTGAGACAAGTAGGACCGCGATCGCAAGGGCGAAGGCAATCTGCACGCACAATATGGTGATCAGTAGGTGCCCGCCGACAAACGACAGGATCAACCCTCTGCGCTGCTGAACCATCTACGCGAACCCCCCTTTCGACACGATAGCCCTGAGGGGGCAAACCGCCAATGCCGTCCGACTCAAAAGTATGGCGGTTCTATGGTGGAACTACTTCCCCCGGCGGCGCGAGGGCGACAACCCGGTTGCCCGCTCAATGGACTGTCCTGATAGCACGCCCTCACGGCCTTCCATTGCCCTCACCGGTAGCCAATGATGCGCCGAGCATAAATCACTAGATGACAGCGGAGAAGACCGAATTTCGGCCCTGGCGGCCAACTGTGAATGCAAACTGGCCTTGCGTGCGTATGCAAAGCCCGCCATTTGGCTATGTCAACTATTTCTGGCCCCGGGTTGACGGCTATTTCGGGCCCCACCGACCCCGGAAACATCTGTAGGCCCGTCTCATGTCAAATGGGCAGAAGAGTGCCCGCGCTGAAATTGATTCGTCAGTCAGTGTCGAGTTTCAATTGACCCTACGTGGTCTCAACTGGAGAGCGACCGCAAAGAACCAGAGCATGAGCACCACACCAATGACGACGGTTGGGTAATTCCATCTGGTCGTGACGCGTAGTCCATGTTGTCCGCTCGTCAAACGCCTGTTGAGCCAAGCGGCCGGTTACCTGATGGCCGGGCCGGGGGTCAGGTCGGCTGTCCCGTAGGCAATGTTCGTCCGCGAGTCGATGATCGTGACGCTTCGGATTCTGAAGGGCGGGGACGGGGGCAACTCGAAATTTTGGGAGCCCGGACCGGGTTTCAACTTGCCTCCGATGTCCAAGAACTTCGGGTCTTCGACCACCATGTCTCCCGATGCGTCTTTGGACAGGGCTCCTTCGTTGAGGATGACCTTCAAGTCCGGGTTCGGGGTTGTCGAGACGTTCTCCAGTGTGAGGGTGGCACCCGCCTCTGTTTCCGCGATGTGCACGACGCCGACAGTCCGGGTGCCCTGGCTGATGAACCGGCCCGTCAACGGGGCGTCCCACGAGGCGGCCACCGAAGTCGGGGCGGCTTGGGGGGTCGACGCTCCGGACACCGCCTTGGTTGAAGTGCCAGACGCGGTTTCCGGTGAGACATAGGTGCAGCCCGCCGCAATGACGGTAACCGCGGCGGCCATGAGGATCCGTCCGATGAGGTGGGCGATGTCTTGCCGGTTGGCCCGTGCGAACATTGGCTTCCCTTAGAACCGCGCGGCGGGGACGACGGCTGGGACCACCCGGATACGCAGCGCCGTGACGGCACGCATGAGCATGAGCAAGTTCACCGTGATACTGCCGTATTGCGGTGCATGGTTCCCGGCAGGTGACGTCACCAGCCCGAACAGCAGAAGGACCGCGGCAATCCCGGCGACCGCCGCCGCGGCAATCAGTGGAGCTTTCGACGTCGTCTTCCGCGTGACGAGCACCCAGATGCCCATTCCGAGGTAGCAAGCGGCGGCCACAGCGTACCCTGCAGCGGACGCAGCGAAGACCATGCCCGAGGCGCCGCCGAAACGACCCAGCAAAGACAGGTCAAGGCCCGTGTAGAACCCGGCCCCGGCAGTGAGGATCAGGCACGAGACCCCCACCGTGGTCCGCAGCGAGCGTAGGCGCTTCATCTCCGGGGAAGGGAACGAAACCATCGGCCCGTACGATTGCGGCAGGTCGTTGTTCTGCCGGTAGTAACCACTCATCAGGGAAGTCCGTTTCAGCGCGCGGGAGCACCCACTGCGCCCCCAATTCCGCCAACCTACCAGTTACTAAACCGAAAGTGTCATTGAAGATTGCCGACCCTCAGGGAAAACCCGATCCATGCGCTTGAAGGCTGGCGCCGGCGGTCTTGAGGCGGCGCGGCGTGCCCCGCCCGGCCCGGCACCCGTGGAATAGACTGCCCGTGGTTCGAAGAGAGGTGGGGGAAGACGGATTCAACCGGTCGTCGCAACACCGGGTTGTTGAACTGATCGTAGCTGTTCCTCGAGCGCTTCGGCGGGCGTCTTCCAGCCGAGTGCTTTACGTGGCCTGGTGTTGAGGGTGTGCGCGATCGCTGCGAGGTCATCGCTACTCCATCGGGACAGGTCGGTGCCTTTCGGGAAGTATTGGCGCAGCAGCCCGTTCGTGTTCTCGTTCGTGCCTCGCTGCCAGGGGCTCTTCGGGTCGGCGAAGTAGACCCTTACCCCGGTGTCGACGGTGAATCTGGCGTGGTCGGAGAGTTCCTTGCCGCGATCCCAGGTCACCGATTGACGCAGTTGTTGGGGTAGTGTCGTGATCGTTTTGGCGAGGGCGTCTGCCATCGTCACGGCGCCGTAGCCGGCCAGCGCGGGTCCGTTTTTCGTCCGTGGGATGATTCCGTAGCCTTCTTCGCGAGGTAGGTGGATCAGCATGGTGAACCGTGTCGTCCGCTCGACCAGGGTACCGATCGCCGATCGTTGCAGGCCGATCACTAAGTCCCCTTCCCAATGGCCGGGAACGGCGCGATCGGCGACTTCGGAGGGCGGTTACTGATGAGGGTTTCCTCGGTGACATGAGCCCAGGACTGCCGTTTCGACCTGGCTCTCGGTACGCGCAGTGCGCGCCCCGTACGAAGATGCAGAACAAGCTCGCGTTTGAGCGCTCCACGGCCTTGGATGTAGAGAGCCTGGTAGATCGCCTCGTGAGAGATACGCATGGACTCATCATCCGGGAAATCGACTTTGAGCCGGTTGGAGATCTGCTCCGGACTCCACGCTGTCACCCACTCACGGTCGCCCCGGTGCGGCTTGTTCCTGCCCGTCCACTCCGGCGCCCCAGGGCCGGTGACGATACGACCGTCAGGTGCCCGGACGACACCGGCGAGCTTGTCCTGGACGTACTGATGCAGCCGTTCATTCGTGACAAGCTTGGCGGTCTTCGGGCGTTGGGCGAACCGTTCTGCCTTCCATTGCGCGACCGAGGCACGGTAGTCGAGCTTCCCCGCGCGAGTAGCTGCGTTCCGGCAAAGCTCCCGGGAAATCGTTGACGGGCTCCGTTTCAGTTCCTGGGCAATTTGCCTCACACCGCTGCCCTGCGCTTTCAACAGCGCGATCTCTTCCCGTTCTTCGAACGAAAGGTACCGGCCTTTGGGTGATGTGAGCATGAACGTCGGCATGCCGCCACGATCCCGGAACCAGCGCGTGCCAGCCGCTTGCGACACGCCGACTGATGTCGCCGCCACCTCGCTCGTGCACCCCGTCGCGATCGCACGCCAGAACGCCCGCTCGGTGTCCCGCCGTAATGACGGCTTCCCGGGTGATTTCATCGCAGATCTGCCGTCAACGCCTTCATCCAGCCTGCTGGCCTGCCCATCGCTACCTCCAGAATCGAGGTGTTGCGACGACCGGTTGAATCCGTCGAATGAAGGATCGCCAGGGAACGATGTGCCGGGCGAGCACGTCGGCGAGGGCGTGCTGTCGGCGCCACGCGAAGTGGTCGGGGACGAGGAGTCTTGGTCTTTCGCCCTGCCGGACGGTGTGCGCCTGAAGGCCAGCCCGTACCTGGCGCACCAAGCGCCGGCTTGGCTGGGCAGTTCCTTGCGGCGAAGGATGCGGCTGACCGTGGCGGCGTTTGCCGTGGCCCTCACCGCTGTGGTGATCGCCACAGGGTTCGGACTCGGCGTAGCACTCGCTCCGTTCACGGCCGGGTCCATCCGCACAGGCGGCACCGTGACGAGCCAGCAGCCCTACCGCAACAAGGGCGGCGACTACTTGTGCACCCTCGCCATCGCATACACCCTGGGCGGTCAACAGCAGCACGCCACCGTCGATTCCGGCAAGGCCTGCAAGGCAGCGCTCCAACCCGGCACGCAGGTCCAGCTCGCTCTCAACCCCGAGAACCCGGGTGACATCGCCGTCCTCGGACACGGGTACCCGCGGGAGGACGTCTGGATAGGCGTAGCCATCAGCGCCCCCGTCGCGGCCGGGATCCTGGGCCTGTTCCTGCTGTTAGGGGCATTGTCCTACCGCGACGCAAGGCGCCTGTTCTCCCGAGGGAAGCCATGGCAGGAACTCATCGCCACCGTCCGGGCCGGACGCAGTCCAAGAGCGGAACCACACTTTACCTGGAAGCCCAAGACACCACGGGGAATGACCGCATCTTCACCATGGACTTCAATGACGGAGGTCCACGGCCGAAGCCGAAGCCCGGCGATAAGCTCGACTTTGCCCTCCTCGAAGACGGAGCGACGCGCGCCGCCGCCTCCGTCAAAGGCGAGAACCGGCTCCACCTTGTAAGTCTTTCGGTTCCTAACGACTTCCAACTCCGCGCCATCGGCCTATAACGCCTGCTAACCGACCCCTAGGGACAGAGCCCAATCCAGCTTGGTTGCCGGGTCAGCAGCCGGGCATGCTGTGAATCGATGCTGCAGGGCCTCTTCCAGCAACGACTACATTGACCACACCCTGATTAGCTCGCGGCCTGTTGGGCGATGGTGTGGGCGAGACGGTAGGAGTCGGTGCCGGTTTCGATGATGGCGCCGTTGAAGGTGAGCCGGTCCACGATCGCGGCGCACAATCTGGGGTCGGTGAAGGTTTTCGTCCAGCCGGAGAAGGATTCGTTGGAGGCGATGGCGATGGAGTTCTTTTCTTCTCGTTCGGTGAGGACCTGGAAGAGGAGTTCGGCGCCGCGGCGGTCCAGTTCCATATAGCCCAGTTCGTCAATGCACAGCAGATCAACGCGCCCGTATCTGGCGATGGTCTTGGCCAGGACCTTCTCATCGGCGGCCTCGACGAGTTCGTTCACGAGGCGGGTCGCGAGGTGTATTTGACCCGGTAACCCTGTTCCGCGGCGGCGGTGCCGAGCCCGATGAGCAGGTGGGTTTTGCCGGTTCCGGAGTCTCCGATCAGGCATAGGGGTGCGCCTTTGCGGATCCAGTCCCCGGTGGCCAGGGTGTGGATGGTTGCGGGTTGATGTTCGGGTTCGCGTCGAAATCGAAGTCCCCGAGCCACTTGGGCCTTGGAAAGTTGGCGGCTTTGACCCTGCGGATGGAGGAGCGCCGGTCCCGGTCATCGCACTCAGCCAGCAGCAGCTCAGCCAGGAAGCCCTGGTAGGAGAGTTGTTCCTTCCCGGCGACGGTGAGGGCTTCGTCCAGGACCGCCCGTACGGTGGGCAGGCGCAGCCGGCGGCAGGCCTGGTCCACGGCGGCGACAGCGGCCTGTTCGGTCAGGCCGCGCCGCCGGCGCAGGGTCGGGGTGATGGTGGTGGCCGGTGCGGCGGGACTCATGAGATGTTCTCCTTCGACTCGGTTCCTGCAGGGTTTTGGGCGCGTTTGGCCAGCAGCTCGTCATAGGCCCTGACTGAGGGCAAGGGCCGGGTATCGCGCGGAAGCCTTGCGATGACCGCTGCCGGCTCCATCAGCCGGCGCTGGGTCAGGCTGACAACTCGTTGCACTTTCGCTTCAGCATGAGCACCGGGATGACGGTCTGAACCGGCCCCACCCCCGGCGGCGGAACCTGTTGCGTGTCTGCGGGCCTCGACCGCGACGACATCGGCGCTGACCGCGCCCACGCCCAGTGCCGCGGTGATCCCTGCCTTGATGTCTGCCGTGTCCATGGAACGGTGGAGCAGCAGGACGTCGATCAGTTCACGGGTCCCTTCGGCGTCGCCGTTGACCCGGCGTGAGGCGGCCCAGAAGGCTTCATGGGCGCTGGTGAAAGCACCTGACTCCCGTGCCCGGCCAAAGCGGTGGAGCCAGGCAAAGCGCCGGCTTGGTCTTGAGGACCTCCAGGTAGTGGTCCAGCTGGACAGACTGCGCGCCCTTGGTAACGATCCGCTGATGCCGGGCCGCCACCGTACGGCCGTCGAACACGACAAGCTCCGATGCCCGCAAGGACACCCGGACTCGTCGGCCGATGAACCGGGCGGGCACCGAGTACTTCACCATCCGCACCGTGATCATCGAGGACCGGTCCACCCGAGGGTTCAGCACCAGGCCGGGATCGAACGCTTCGGCCGGCAGCGGTGCCAGGAACGGGGCTTCGGCGGAGAAGTCCTGGCCGATGGTGCGGATCCGGTCATTGATCCGCCGCCGTTCGTCTTGGACCTCCCAGTCCCGGATCCGGTCATTGAGCTCCTCAAGGGACCTCGCGACAGGCATCGGGGAAAGCCGGTTGCGGCGGAACCAGCCCACCTCGCCCTCGACCCCGCCCTTCTCGTGAGCACCGGCAATTCCAGGCTGGCAATAGAAGGAATCAAAGCCATAGAAGGAACGGAACAACACCCATCGGTCGTTCTCCAGGCGGTTCCGTCCCTGCCCGAACACCACAGCCCGGACGGCACTGGTGAGGTTGTCATAGCGGATGTGTTTGACCGGCACTCCGCCGATCTCTTTGAATGCCTCGATATGGCCTTCCAGAAATGCTTCCTGGGCCTGGGTGGGGTAAATCCGGTGGACGGCCTTGCCGGAGTGGGACAACCGGAAGATGAACATGTGGCACTTCGTCTTCACCCCGTCCAGCATGATCCAGACTTCGCCGAAATCCACTTCCGCTTCGGCTCCCGGGCATGTTCCTGCGGAACGAACACCTCAACCCGCCGGCCGGCCTCGACATCTATCTGGCCCGGCGGACCCGGACATAATCACGCACCGTCGAATACGACAGCTCCTCAGCACCATGCTCCTCAATGAGCCGGGCCAGGATCCGGCGCGCGGTATGGCGTTGCTTCCGCGGCGCAGTCGTGTCCTCGACGAGCATCGCATCGATCGCCGGTTTGAACGGCTCCAACCGCCAGGCCACTCCTCGCCTCGGCTTACGCTCCGGCGGGGCAGCTGACTCCAGGGCCTGCCTAACCGTCCTTCGGTGAACCTTGTGTCTGGCCGCCAGCGCACGGACCGAGAGTCCCTCAACTCGGGCATCCCTTCGGATCTGCGCGAACAACTCCACCCTCGACTCCATCCAGACCAGCCTTCCGCCGCATCCATCCACTGATGAATCCAACGTTGAAGGCGGGGCCACATATAACCGTCACAAGATGCCCGGCGAGTCACGAAGTGGGCCAGAATTACCCGTCCTACCGGGCCATCCAAACCTGTCATAGTCAGCCATTCCTTGTAGCTTGGGAATTGCGGTGCTGAATACCGGGTCGGTGCTGGGCTGACGCGGATTCTGCAGGCACACATGGAGGGGGCCATGAGCGACTTAGGCGTGGCTGTAGTAATAGAAGACGATACGGACATGCGCAACCTGATCGGGGGAATTCTTCTCGAGTGGGGTTTTGAAGTCCATACAGCATCCCGCGGCCGCGAAGGCGTCGATATGGTTCGCAATACCAGCCCCGATGTCGTGACCGTAGACGTGGGCCTGCCGGACATTGACGGGCTGGAGGTTCTGCGACAGATCCGACAATTCAGCAACGCCCACATCGTGATGCTCACTGGCAGAGCCGACGAGCCCTACCAACTGGCCGCCCTCTACACCGGGGCCGATGAATACATCACCAAGCCTTCTGGCCGCGGGAGTTGCGGGCCAGGATCGCTGCGATGATGGGCCGTCCACGGTCCCAGACAGCGGACGGTCATTCCCCCCGCAACCTCGGCTGATTACTCGTCTCCGCTGGCACGAAAATGAGTTCGACCTCCTTCATGAGGTAGTTCGGGGGCCCGGAGCGGTCACAACGGCCCGACGGCCAAGCTCGGGTGGCGAGTCTGCGACTGCCCGGAAGTTATCCGTGCGTCCTCATGTACCCGAGCCGCAGTTCTTTGACCGTCGCACGGCCATGGACTGCAATTCCGGCCAGGAGGTCCGCGCCCTCACCCAGGTCCCCATTCCGGACGGTAGCCTCCAACCTCTCCGCGAGATGTGCCAGCCGTAACCCGCCGACCATGGCAGAAGAGACTTTCAAGCTGATGACCGCATCAAGGGCTGCCATCCGATCTTCCCGCCCGATAGAAGCAACGATACGGCTCTGCCGCAGCCCCACATGGAGACGTAGTCGCTGGCAAAATTCCATGCAATGTCCGGCTGCCCTAGCTGTTCTTCCAGGTCTTCCAGCACCGACACATCCAGTAGCGGCAGCTCTTGGGCACCAAGGGAGAGGCCCCGGCCGTATCGGGGCCCGGAGGATGCTACTTCGCCCGGGGGGTCCCCACTGGGGTCGCCGGGGTGGGCTGATCCTGAAATGGCCATCTTTCAAAACTACGTCCCGAGTCGACGGAATGGCGAAACTCCGGCCAATCCTGCGGAAAACTTGGGCCATCTTTGATCCTGCGGGAACGGGTTCGTATTCCGTCACGCCCCACGATGCCTGCCCACGGACCTGTGGGTAGCACTGCCTGCTCCGGGCTGTCCGCAGTTCCACCACCGTATTTACCCAGTTCCGCGCACCACCCGATGCTTTCCACAGGTTAGTCCAAGGATCGGATTAAACGTGCCTGACGGTTGTTAGCCTCGAAGGGTCGATGAATCCTGCACACCCGGAAGCGCAGAAATCAGTGCCTTACGCCTGCATTCAAGTGCCTTCCTTTGTTGTGCGTTCGTTGGCTGCGGCATCCAGTTGTACTTGGGGGTTGCAACCGCCGCGGGGCCCGCTCAGGGGTGCCGGGCTTCCTAATTGAAAGAGAAATCATCATGCGCAAGTCTGCAAAGATCTTCACCGCTCTGTCCGTCGCCGGCCTCGCCGTTGCTGCGGGATCCGCTTTCACCGGTACGGGTGTCGCCACCGCAGGGCAGGCAGCCTCGGACCAGTTCGTTGGCGGTACCGTGAGCCAGTCCGTTACGGGCGCCACCCTGAACAGCCTGGTCTACGGTTTCACCGATGGCACGAACACCGCCGTCAACCAGGTGACCCTGACCTTCGCGGACGCTACGGGCGGGAAGACCCCAACTCTGTCCCTGACCGGCGGCACGGCAGCGACCTTCACCTGTACCGCCATTGACGGAACCACGCACATTTCCGTGTGCGATGCAGCGACGGGCACGAGCCAGACGGGCGTGACCAGCGCCGCCGTCACCGTCAGCTAATCACGGCCCGGTGAGCGGCCGGCTCACTAAGGGCCGGCCGTTCGCTCCCGTCCCAACTATCCCGATAGGGGCATCCTTGGCACAGCGGCTGACGCGCCGTATGAGGGGCGTTCTCCTCATGGTTCTTGCCGTGCTGGCAGCAGCTGCAGGACTTGTCCTGGTCAGTGGCCAAGCGGCGGTCGTTATCACGCATGGCGTGAGCATGAACCCTGTGTACTACCAGGGCGACTTGGTCATCGTCGCCCGGGCATCCTCATACTCGGTTGGCGAAATCGCCGCTTACAACCTGCCCGGAAAAGGCGAGGTAGCCCTTCACCGGATCATCGGCGGAAACGCCAACGCCTTAATTTTCAAGGGCGACAACAACCAATCGATCGATCCCACCAAGCCACGAGGCGATGAACTCGTAGGCCGTGCCGTGCTGCACATCCCGCAGGGCGGCCTGTGGCTTGAAAACCTCACGAGCCCGCCGGTCCTGGGATTGCTGGCATTCGGCCTGCTGGCCGGCGGCAGTGCAGCCGCAACCACCCGCCACCGGCGCAAACGAAGGAGAGCAGCCGTGTCCCGCCATCTCAGCACCCGCCCCGCCGAACCCCCGACCCTGGGAAGCCTGCCGTCCTCGCTGCGTATTTCCACAACCCTTACTGCGGCCTTCGCACTGATGGGCATAGCCATCGGGGTGCTGGCGTGGTCCGGGCCACTGCAGGAGCCCTCCACCTCCCACATCACGACCGGAACGCGGATGGACTTCTCATACACCGCCGACGTCGGACAAAGCCCGGCATACGACGGAACTGTCGCAAAATCGCCGGACCCGGTCTTCCGCAAACTCGCCAACACCGTCGATATCCACTTCGCCTATCACGGGGAGCCCGGAACTGTGACAGTGAGAGCTGACGTGTCCGCGCCGGGCGGCTGGCATTCAAGCATCCCGCTGGCCGGGCCCGAGACCTTCACGGGCCCTGGATACGAAGGGGAGATCACCTTGGACCTGAAGGCACTGGATGCCAAGGCACAAGCCGCGTCGGCTATCACCGGCCTCCCCGCCGCACCCCTCGCCATCGTCGTGACTCCACAGGTGAAGACATCAACGGGAGCCGATTTCCAGCCCTCGCTTCGGCTCAACCTCACCGCGCTCCAGCTCGCACTCACCGGCAGCCCGGAGTCCCTGACGGTCGCGAACAACACCACCACGGATCAGACAGTCATCGCACCCCGCATGCTTGGGCTGAACGGCGTCAACATCACGGCAATCGCAGCCCGCATCATATCCGCCGTCCTTCTCCTCGCAGCCTTGACAATCGGCGCAATCACCGTGGTGTTTGCCCGGCGCACCGCGCCCGTGGACGAGGCAGCGGCGATCCGCCGGCGTTACGCAGCACTGCTCGTCCGGGTCCACCCATGCCCGCGCCGCAAAGCCGGCCGGTCATTGACGTCACGACCTTCTCGACCTTGGCCAAACTTGCCGAACGGTACGGCCTGCTCGTCCTTCACTGGGCCCGAAGCGGTGTGGAGACCTTCGTCGTCCAGGACGAAAACATCACCTACCGCTACCGCCCGGGGAACGAGCGGTCACGGGCCGAATCCCAACCAGGATCGGTGACGGCCGAACCGGCGCACATCGAACACTGATCCGCTAACCACGGGAGTCAGTTCCTTCGAAGAGGAACCAAGGATGCGCGATCGATGAATGTCAGCCAATGCGCCAGCAGTCTTGGCTCGCCTCAGCGCACGCCGGCGGTTTCATCGGAATCGTTCAGGGGCAGATGGTGCCAAGTTTCCCGATTTGCCTGGACGATCGTGGGCCGGCCAAGGAACTATCCCTGTCCGGCGTCCATGCCGAGTTTGCTGACGGCCGTCAGTTCTGCCCGGGTTTCGATACCTTCAGCGACTATTGTGGCGCCGACCTATTTGGCGAACGCGACCATCGTCTCGCCTCTCAGGTGCCCATGGCCAGAAAAACAGTGGACCGTCGAGAAGCTCTATTGCGCGACCGACTGGGCACGTATGCTCGGTAAGAATCATTCGCTGCTTGTGGGGGAGCAATGGAGGAACGAAAGTCGGCGCACAAGTGCCCGAGGTGCAGGACGCGGCTGGTAGAGACTTGGTATGTCGAGATAGTTGCAGGTACCACCGTGGAGCGCCGGCGTATCGGCAGGCCGTTCTGCCCAACGGCCACATCATCACTCACTGGAACCTTGCGGGACAGCCGAAACGCGCCACCTAGCCAAGTAGTAGATGTGCCAAGGGTCGGGAACGGCGCATCTGAATCTCGCGGATCGTTATTGTCAGAGATCCCCGGACTCCACCAGGTGCCTTCGGAACACCTCGCCGATGAGGGCCAAAAGTGTCCCGCCGGGATGGGGGATACCGACGGGACCAGGCAACCGTACCAGCAACACTCATGTGGACCGCCGCAAATGTGCGACGCCCCGCGGGTGGCTCCACTCCATCGCCAGGCCGGAAATGTCGCAATCTTGCCCTCAGGATTCGTGCTTCCGATAATCCATTCGTAGGATTTGCCTATGTCTATGGGGAGATTAGTTCGTAAAGCAGTTATTCCGGCGGCCGGATTGGGCACGCGTTTCTTGCCTGCCACCAAGGCGATGCCGAAGGAAATGTTGCCGGTGGTGGATCAACCGGCCATCCAATACGTGGTTGAGGAGGCCGTGAAGGCGGGCCTCGGCGACGTGCTGATGATTACAGGCCGCAACAAGCGCGCCCTTGAAGACCACTTTGATCGTGCACCTGATCTTGAACGCTCTCTGGAGCTGAAAGGCGACGAAGCTCGCTTGGACGCGGTGCAGCATGCCTCCGGGCTCGGGCCTATCCACTATGTGCGGCAGGGCGAACCGAAGGGCTTGGGCCATGCCGTGCTGTGCGCCAAGCAGCACGTAGGTGACGAACCTTTTGCTGTGCTTCTGGGGGATGACCTAATTGACGAGAGCGAGGAGCTCCTGTCAACCATGATCGACGTCCAGGCGAAGACCGGCGGCTCGGTGATTGCCCTCATCGAGGTGGAACCGTCGCAGATCAGCGCGTATGGCTGCGCCGACATTACACCCATTGCGGGGGAGGACTACGTCCGGGTCAACAGCCTTGTTGAGAAGCCTTCTGTTGATGAAGCGCCATCAAACCTGGCTGTCATCGGGCGCTATGTCCTTCACCCGTCTGTGTTCGATGTCCTCGAAGAGACCGGGCCCGGGCGGGGCGGCGAGATCCAGCTGACCGACGCGCTTCAGACCCTCGCGAAGGGCGATGGCGAAGGCGCGGGCGTTTACGGGGTGGTCTTCCGCGGACGTCGCTACGATACAGGGGACAAGCTCAGCTACTTGAAGGCTGTCATCACGCTGGCGTCCGAGCGGGCCGAATTCGGTGAAGATCTCAAAACCTGGATGAAGGGGTTCCTCGGCTAGGACGGCTGCATGGTTAGACGCGCGTAGCGCAGAATCCTGAGGATGGCCGGGCCAGCTCGTCTTCCATCCGCAGGTACGCCTCGGCGCCTTGTTTGTAGGGGTCCGCAACGTCGTTGTCCGAGGATCTTGCCGCGAGGACGAGGTGGCGGACGGAGGATGCCCGTGCCGGCAATTCTCGCCACAGTTGGGCGTAGTCAGCGCCCGACGGCGGCGCGTCGCCTCGTTCTTCAAGGGCGGTCACCATTCTTGCGAACTCGCGGATGGTGAACGTCCGTTTGAGCAAGGAGGCGTCCAACTGCAGAACTTCCCCGCGATGGTGGGACGCCATAGTGAGTACCAGGTCCGATTCCCTCAAGATTTTCGACGTGAGCTGACGCGCGGCAAAGTCTTCGGGTGTGCCGCCGTATGTGCGGATGATGTCCGCTGACAGCGGCTGGATGGGGCTGCCCACCATGGCGCGGGTGCCGGCACTGCGGACTTCGAAGCCGCTGGGGAGGACCTGATCCAGGCCGGCCTGAAGCAAACGTTCGGCTACTGGGGAACGGCAGATGTTGCCGGTGCAAACTGTCAGTATCCGAATGGGGTGGGGCGATTCCAAAGGTATAGCTCTTTCACTAGCTGGCAGGTGCGCGTGACACCTGTGTTTTTCAAGTTAACACGAGAGTCATAATCACGTGTGCCGCATGAGTGCGAAAGCAGCCACACCGAAGGAAACCGCGGCCAGCAGGATCAGAAATATGATCGGCCAGGCCGCACTCGGAATCGCTGGAATTCGTGGAATCGCTGGCGACCCCACTCTGAAGCTCAGCCGCTTGCGGCGTCGCCAATGTCTCCCCATGTTCATAAATTACCGTACGCACAAACAAGGAGGGGTTGTTTCCGGATCACCGGAAACAACCCTCCTTTGTTTTTACGTTTATGCTGCAGCTACGGTTTCGTTCTTTGCGCGGCGGCGAACCACCACTACGGAGGCCGTGCCGGCAACGAGTGCACCGGCGCCAACCAGACCCCACAGAATCAGGCTGGAGTCCACACCGGTGCTCGCCAGACTTGAACCGGTGTTGGCCAGTGCTGCCCCGCCGGTATTTGCCAGACCGGCGCTGCTAGCCGCTGTTGCGACTACAGTTGCCGTGACCGTGTGGCCGAGGTTGCGCCAACGGCGGTCAGAACGTAGGTGCCAGCGGAGTTCAGCTGGACTGTGACGGAAAATGCGCCGGCGTTGTTGGCAACCGCGGTCAGCGTAAGCGGCGCCAACGGAAGTGCACCAGCAACCCCCATCACTACTGCGCCGCCACCGGCAGCTCCTGCCCCTGCGCCGTGGTGGTTTGGTTGACCGTGATGTTGATGGTTTCGCCAGCCGCGAAGCCATTACCCGAGAAGACGACAGATCCGCCGATCCCAACAGTTGCGTTGGAAACGGTGCCCTGCTGAGCCGGTGCCGGATAGTCGACAGCCATGGCTGGAGCCGAAGCAGCAAGAGCGATCGTGCCCGCAAGGGCGAGCACTGCGAGTGATTTCTTCAATTTTTGTCCCCCTGAGACCTGGTGTGTTTGAGACCTGATGCGTAATTCAATGTGATGACGTGATTTCATCCACCACGAACACGTGAACTGAAATCCGAGACCCACCCAAAAGAGAAGCTACCATCCTAAGGGTGCTTACTGCAAAGTAAATCCAAACTCGTTACAAAGCGTTAACCTGATGGCTATCCGCCGGTTCCGCAGCCTTCGGACTCCGTGGGGAGAACTACCTTGTCCACAGATTGGATTGTTGGCGTCACCACCACGCCGGGCTGACCGTGCTGCACGATTTTCCCGAAAGTGAATTCCACGGTGCTGCTTTGTCCCGGGGCTAACCGTACCGTGAGGGTGCCGACCGGTCTGTTGTCATGCTGCTGCGCGCCGAAGGGGACTTTGTTCCATCTTGGGTAGCCGATTCAATCTGGGCCTGGGCTGGTCCATATGCAATCACGTTACTTTGGGCGGTTCCCGGCGGGACGCCGAAATCTCCGCCGCCGGTGACGTAAGCCGGCAAGGAGGTGGCCGCATCGGCCGGAGCGGTATTGGCGCTCGTAATACGCACCTTGACCGTTCCGTAGCCTCCTACTGCGCACTGCGAAATCAACTGGACGGTACGCTTCACGTAGTAGTCCATTTTTGCGCCTGTGCCGTCGTTGAAGTAGGCGCCGAATTGCGCGGCTGGCACGCTCGGGCCGGAGATTGAACCGCTGAGCGGGTATTTGCTGAGGACGGATTGTTCGTTTGAGCCTGTGGACCAGAGGAGAATCCTGTGTTCGTCTACACCCCTCCCGACGCCGTCTAGAAGGCTTTTCGCTGTGCCCTTTCCCGAGGAGAGGGCTCCGAAGATTTCCTTTGCCACCGATCCGAAGTAGATATCTTGCAGCTTCTGGTTATTGAGCTTGGCGTATGAGTCGGAAAGCAGCGTCTTGACTACATTTCCACCGGTGAGCTGATTCGGCAGCTTCCCGGAGGTCAAGGCAAGCAATTGGGGGTCTTGCAGACTAACTGGTCCGGTAGCGTCAAGGATATAGCTGAGTGCCACGGGATCGATCGAGATGGCACCGTCTAAGCGTTCGCCCTTCTTCTGTTCCCACATATTAAGCGCCGTGGCGGCGGCGGTGGGGAAGTCTGGAGTGAAATTGACGTCCTGCATGAAGGTTCCCAGGCGGTTGCTATAGATACGCTCTTGCTCCGCGTCAACAGCCACCGGCGGGGTGAACGCGCCAAGATCGTGGGCGCTGGTCTGGGATGCAAGGCTGATTTTTCCTTTGTCCGCAGTCAACACGGCCAGAGCGCCGGGTATGCCGCCACTGGCCCGGGCCTCGGCATTGTTCTGGACTAGGAGCAGGTAGTGCCGTGGTTTGTCGGAGCCCAACATCCCAGGGGCCAGACCTGCGGCGTCGGCTGCAGTATCCAGTTCATTTACGACGGAGCCAAGTTGTTGCCTGGCCTGTGCCAGCGGTCCAGCGATCTGCGGGAGCAGATTGCCCGCATCGATCCCGTCCAGCCGCTCGGCCGAGACGCGCACAGCGTGGGCTGCGGACGCGACGGCGGGGGCTGCTTTTCGGATCGGTTCGAGATCCGTGCCGCTCGCGCTTGGCATTAGCTTGTCCCAGTTCACGGAGTCGTAGACCTTCACTAAGGGCGCGATGCCAAGAGTTGCAACGTCGTCTGCCGTGCGGGCGATTTCAGTTGCGGCAGAGAAATTTGCGCCGAGCCACGGAGTCGCTGATGCTAGAGACCAAAGTGGATCCGACGCAGCGTCCCGAGCGGCGGCCGTGTGGCGACGTAGTTCGTCGACAACCGAGGATGCATCGGCCGGGCGGTTTTGGAGGATGTCCTCTTTGAGCTTCGGAACCAACTGGGTAGATGCCTCAAGCTCACTCTTTATTGTGGAGCCTTTGGCGCCCAACCATACGGTTGCCGACAAAGTGAGTACCGTCACGAGCGCCGTTAGCAAGACCGCGGTGGTAATGCGTCGACGATGCTTTCGATTCGTGGACGAATTAGATCGAGTTTGGTGCGACCGGCCCTCTGCTGGGGTATTTGTGGCTTCCATTGTTTCTTTCGGATCGTGGCATCCGCGCATATTTTCAGAATTAATTGCTGGCCATTACTCGACTACCCAGCATCGTCTAAATGGCGCCGGTGCTTGCAAATACTGCCTTGAAGGTCTTGATAAGAATCACGAGGTCGCCCATGAGAGACCAGTTCTCAACATAATAAAGATCGAAGCGGATGCTCTCTTCCCATGTAAGGTTTGAGCGGCCACTCACCTGCCAAAGACCGCTCATTCCTGGACTCACATATAGTCTTCGATGGGCTGCCTCATCGTAAAGAGCGACTTCGCCTTCACGCTGCGGCCGAGGCCCACGAGGCTCATGCTGCCGCCAATCACATTTAGAAGCTGTGGAAGCTCGTCAAGTGAGTACCTTCGCAGAATATGCCCTACTCGGGTGATGCGAGGATCGTTTTCGATCTTGAATAGAGGCGTATCAGCTGATCCCTGTGCCATAAGGAGCGCCCGAAGGTCGGCATCGGCGTCTAACCGCATCGAACGAAATTTCAGGAGTTTGAAAGTCGTACCGCGAAAGCCGATTCGCTCTTGTACGTAGAATATCGGACCCGGACTTGTGAATTTCACTAGTAGAGCAAGAATTAGGAAGAGCGGAGCGAGGAGGGCGACCAACATGGTGGCCCCCACGATATCGAACGCTCGCTTGGCAACCTTTTTCCCTCCAGTCAGTTTGGGGTTGATACGTGAATAAGCGGAAGTCCTGCAACGGGTTGCGTATGAATACGCGGACCCGCAACGTCCGTCAAAGCGGGGGCGAGAATCATCCCGATATCCCTTGCAGCCAGCTCCCACCCGAGTTTGCGGAGATCTGCGGGATGCATGTCGACGCCAGCTGTTACTGCGACCACATCGACTCTTGTTGCCTCAATTACCGACAGTATGGTCTGGAAGTCACTCTGAGTGCCTGTAACTGGCACGGTAACTCTTGATAGGTCGTGACGCCCTTCCGTAATTCCGGGAAGGTGCGCAGCCACGGGAAGGTACCCGGCGGATGGTGCCGTCCTGAGTGACTTCACCAAGTGCTCAACAGCATGAGGACCCCAATTATCAACACTCGGGAGGCACTCTCGCCGCGCCGACGTTCCAGTGCCAGATGCTGCCTCAAGAGCCAACGAGCGGCCAGAACGCCGATTACTCCCGCTGGAAAGGCGAGTCCGACAAAGCCGCGGGCAGTGTCAATGCGAAGGGCGTATGAGACGACTGCCACGAACCCGAAGAGCCAAGCCGACGCGGCAATCACCCGTTTGTATTCTTCTGCACCTGAACCAAGAATCATCGGCTCTCTAGATCCCCAAAAGTGCAACATAAGCCACCAGCAGCCCGCCAGGGATAGAGAAAACACCGCATAGCCGAAGTCATCTCCGGTGGGGTCGGACTAACGGGAGAACGAAACCTGACGAAGTAGGCGCCGGCAACGCCCCAACCTATTGCAACTGCATCGAACGCAAATAGCCGCTTTGAGTACTTGCTTCGCCAAAAGCGATTCCCTGACACTGACTTGCCCCCCTGATCACGCTGTTCCTGGGCCATTATGCACCATGGTCAACTAGCGCCCGCCCAGCATAGTCGTGCAACCCGCGGCCCGGCGCCTGCGATGATCGTTTCGCCATAAGTATCCAAGAACTCATCGGTCTTCTCAGGCAGGAATACCTTCACACTCCTCGATTCAAGTGTTACGCAGTGTTACACATGACAGCGGAGCGCCAAGGACGGGACTCAAGATCCAAGCGGTACCTGTCGACCGAAATGAAACAGTGAAGCACGTGTCGACCGAAATGAAACAGTGAAGCCGACGGCTGTGTATACTGCGACAGGCGAAGCACATGCCAACCGGTTGCGATGAAGCAGTCCTTGGGGGAGTCTAATTCCTCGGCAGAATATAAACATTTTGGGTGGCGAAAGCTCAACCAGGTTTACTATTCTTTTTGGGGGCGCAATCTTTGACTTTATCTGTAGATCTGCTGGACTTCACGTTATTCGTCTGGAACTGACTACCAAAAAAGCCGGCTGGAAATTTTTGAAACATTGCGAAGCCGCACACACGATCAACACCGCCTTGACATCCCGGTGGGTCGGCGGGACTACCTGGAAGGAAGGCCCGGAGGACTGTGTATTCGGTCATCGCGATCTTGATGGTCTGGGTGCGGGCCCGGCGAATATCTCCCGGAATTTTATTGCTCGCCCAATTAGCTTTGCCCACATTCGGGTTCTACATCCTTCAGGAGCGGGATGGGCGGTCCCCAACGGCTGGCTCGTTCTGATGGCCCCGTCGCTTGTTGCTATCGGCATGGTCTTACGCCGACCGAGCAACGACGGCGAGATCGCACGTCAAGCAACGAACCCTGACCTGCACAGATTTCTGAAGACTACCTTTTGGATATTGGCCGTTCTCGCTGTTTTGCATTTCGCGTTGGCTGGAATCCCGGTACTCAGTGATAGCGTCGAGACGCAACGGTTTAGTCTGGGAAGCAGCGGGCTAGGAGGCTTCCCGAGCAGAGCGGTTCTCTATGCAATACCCGCCGTTGCCTTGATTAGTCTCGCAACTGTCACCATTCAAACACGACGAACGACAATCGCAATATGGATACTGTTCTCCATAACTCAAATAGGTCTGGGATTTAAGGGCGGCCTTCTTGAGGTCATGTTTTTGGCAGCATTGGCTTACCTCGTACGCGTCGCACGCCCCGGCCCAAGCATCTCATGCTATTGGCTGCCGGACTTGTGTCCGCCCTTCTTTACGTGGAAGTAGTTCGTTCCCTGTACGCAACATCCCTCAACAGTCCCAGTGACCTGGGGTATCTGCTGGATCGCAGCACGACTCAGGCAATTGAATCGGGATATCTTGCACTGTGGAACGATCCGACCTTTACCTCGGGAGAAACTGCCTTTTGGCATGATTTCCTGCAGCTGATGGCTAGATATGTTGGTCTCGGACAGCCCGATGACTATACCTTTGACATGCTGATGTCATCGGTTGTGACCGGAACCCCACTTGGCTTGGGTTTGTTTATTGTTCCCGTTACGGTCGGCGGCCCTGTCTACCTTATCTTCAGCCTCCCCATCCCACTGGTAGTAATGGTCTTAATTTTACTGGGATGGATCTGGACATGGGCTATATCCGCGACTGCCCGAATGTCGAATCTGTTCACCGGAGTCATGGCAGCTATTCTGATAATCGGAATTAGAATGTTCTTGGTGAATGGAAATGGCGCCTACTTGGTAATCAACCTGCTCTTCACCTCAATTTTATTGTGGTTGTGTGCACTGCCCATATGGATAGACAAGTTACGGAAAGACTCCAGTCTCAGAAATTCGCGGAATCACGTGGTTTTGAAAAGCGGTCCTTCTCGCCATGGATGAAGCGACTACCGTCAGGGTCAGATCGTCCAACGTTGGAAGAAATCTGAACTCAAAACTTCCAGCCCATACAAGCTTTTTTCTTTTTCAAAGCGGTCCGGCGTCGATTATAGTGACTACGCTGTTTGTGTGGCCGCTGCTCGGACACATTCTCGATCAAAGACTTCTCGGGGAATTATCGCTCCAATTGGCAATTTCAAGCATAGCCTCTCCGGCTCTTTGCCTCGGGACAAACCTCTACCTCGCCAACAGGCTATCAGCCGGGCCTGAATCCGACCGCCGAAGTGAAGCTAAGACGGCACTCTGGGTGACTGGCGTTCTATATGGGCTATCCGGGCTGCTTGCGTTCTCGTCTTTGTTCTTAGATGCTTGGCTGTTTCTGATTCCATTCGCCCTGTCATGTGCGAACGCAGCCTATCTTGTCACGTCAGGGGTAATGCGGGGGATAGATCAGCCTGTCCCGTACTCTATTGTCACTTTTGTGGTTCAGATATTTGGGCTGTTCTCCCTAGGATTCTTGGCTTCGATATCACATCGTCTGCAGATCGCCGTCCTGGCCTATGTTGGTGTCATTACCATCCCGGTCTTGTGGCAGTACTGTTTGCTCAGGAAGAAGACGCTCCATACTGAGATTCGCTCAATTGTCCCGGTTCTCAGAGCATCAGCGAGTCTCGTTCCTCACCTTGTGCTGGCCGTCGCGCTGCTGATGATGATGAGGATTTTAGTTTCTCTTAAGGTAAATAACGAGGCCGTAGCAAACTACACCTTCGCCGCGTTGATTATTGGAGGCACACTTACAGTCGCAGCCTCCCTCGACGCGCACTGGTCGATTCGTGCCCAGGCCAGTCCTAGCCTGGCATCATTAACGGAGTTCTTAGACGTAACCAAACGCGGATTCAGACGATCCTTTTGTTCATGTCGGGGGAATAGTTCTATTTCTTTTTCTCGGCTTGAGGGTGTGGCTGCCACCGGGATACGATGCCAAGCATTTGGTGCTGACAGTGCTCCTCGCTTTGCCGGCAGCTGCTATGCAAGCGTTAGCTGATGGCCGATCTGCGGTCCTTATGTATTTCAATAAGGCTGGTAGAGTGTCGATTGCAACTATGGTAGGGGCGGTCACGACTCTTATTATGGCTTACACACTCCTTCCGATCTACAGTTGGCCTGTTGCCGGTTTGTGTGTCACTGCGGGGATGTTTAGTCGCATGGTCGCTGTAAACGTATTCGCCCGTCAGATTTTTCGGACGAACACTGTTGGCGCTCTCGGAGCGGCCATGGTTATGGTACAAATACTCTATGCGGGCGTTCTTTTGGCATTTTCTTTGGGGTGAAATAATGAGAATCTTAATGATCACGAATAATTACGCCGACCGAACGCGCGGCGGTGTCGAAATGCACGTCCATAATCTATCGCACGCTCTTGTCGTTGCCGGTCACGAGGTAACCGTTGCGCGAACATCGCAAGGCCCCAGTATCCATGAACTTGATCTTCAAGTTCCTGTCGTTCCAGTATTGGGTCATTCCTCAGCCAAAGACCAACGGATGTCAAATAAGTTGAGCAATATTCCGTTGGTCCGATTCGCCTCCAATTTCCTTGGGAGAATTACCACGGCAATTAAAGCTGGGCGGAGGCTGCGCGAAGATCCTGAGTTTCTTGCGGCGTTTGATATAATACACCACCACGATTTCATCACGAGTGCCATTGTCGCACGAATGCTCCGTGGTATTGCGATCAAGCAAATTTGGACCAATCATCTCGGCGAGTTTCTGATTTTGCGAAGGCTGCCGGTGGTCGGCCCGATTCTAACAAGATATTTGACCCGTACTTTTGATGCAGGCATTGGCCCCTCTGGTGAGCTATCAGACCCGACGACCGTCTCTTGTCCAATCGAGTACATTCCGAACGGCGTTAACATTGACGCCTTTGCACCTTTGTCATCGACAGACCGTAATTTGCTAAGAGCAAAGAGGGGATTGGGTCAAAACGACCTGATCGCTATAGTTCCTAGAAGGTGGGCGCCAACCAAGGGTGTTTTGTTTGCGGCTGAAGCTATGTCGTCGGAGCATTGGCCTTCAAATTGTTCGGTCATCTTCGCTGGCGCAGGCGAAACGGAATTTCCCGAATACTCTAGTGAGATTCGTGAAGCACTCACGGCTGCGGTGGCAAGCTTCGAAATAGTAGATACGCTGTCGATGGGTGAGATGGCAGAAGCGTTGCAGGGAGCGGACATTTGTATTATTCCATCACTGATGGAAGCGACGAGCCTGTCGGCTCTTGAGGCGATGGCCGTATGTTTGCCAATCGTCAGTACTGACGTCGGCGGACTCCCTGAAATCGTTCACGACGGCGTGAATGGACATCTGGTTCCGTCCGCTGATGCGAAGGCGATCGCTCTAGCCGTGGCCAACATTTGCCGGCTTAGTGCTGATGAAAGGCAGAAGATGGGTTCGGTTTCGAGGACGCAGGTAGTTTCAACTTATTCCTGGGATGAGATTGGGGCACGAACGCTTAAGGTCTACCGGGAGGTTTCGGTGTGAGAATCGCATACATCTCCCACGTTGACAGTCAGTGGATTAAGCAGAGGCCTCATTTTATAGCAGAGTCTCTTGGTCATGGTGATGTTCGGGTGACTTATGTCTGTTCATTATTTGTTCGCCGACGATTACTTGTCTCTTCCCAAAGGCTGAGGGTCCCTGTCCTCCGCGTTCCTTTGCTGCCCCAACGTTTGAGGCGTCTACTTCGGATTTTTGATACAGTGGCTTCTGTTATTTCTGCGTGCATAATCCTTTTTGTCGTGAGGCCTAACATTGCCGTCGTAACTCATTCGAGGCACAGGTATCTCGCCAGATTTCTTCACCGTACCGGAGTTCGCGTTTTCTATGACTGCATGGATCTCAACGGTTTGTTTGACGATGCCACAGTCTTTGATCGGGAAGACGAGCGTAAACTAGTTGAGATTGTGGAAGTCGTTTTTTGTTCAAGTCTGGCTATTTCGGAACACATTCAGGGTTTGCATAATCTTGCTGTCACCAAGATTGTGCCGAATGCATTGCACCCAGCATCTTTTGAGAGATTCTTCGGCAGAGAGCTTTCCGTGCAGCCTGGGCTTGTGGGATACGTTGGGGCGATCTCCTCCTGGTTTGACTTCGACAGCGTGCTGGCCCTGCTGGATTCGAACCCAAACATAACGGTGCGTTTGTGGGGACCCTGCGACGTAGAGGTTCCTCAACACGAGCGACTGCATAAAATGGGCGTGGTTCCACATGAACAGGCCATTGAGGTTATGCATAGTTGCGCGGTCTTGCTGTTGCCGTTTGTTCTGAACGACTTAATTCTCGCGGTGGACCCTGTGAAGGTCTATGAATATGTGTCAACTGGTCGACCAGTCGTCGTGCGAGATTACCCGCAGTTATTGCACTTTGGATCACACGTTCGCCGTTATGAAACCGTAGCTGAACTGGTATCCCGTGTAGAAGACGCGTTGGAGGAAAAAGGTCGGAGTCAGACCTTGATCTCGGATTTTATTAGTGAGAATTCTTGGGAAAAGCGGGCCCTGCTAATGAAGCGGGTTATGTCGTGATCGCGATTGTTGTGGCATACAAAAACGGTTCCGAGCTGGCGGAATGTTGCCAGGGGTTGGCGGATCTGGATGATGTCGATCGGGTCATAATTGTTGATAATTCGCATGGCGTAGCCGGCTCGTGTCTCGATGCATCCGGGCTGGTTCTGGGCCGAAGATGATACATGCTATTCCTCCATCCAATCTTGGGTTCGCCGGTGGAAACAATTTCGGCATAGAACTAGCCCGAGAACTGAATGCGGCGCGCGTCCTGATTTGCAATCCCGACGTTATAGTTGGCCCGGATACTCTCTCCGGATTGCTCCGCGAAATGGATTCGCGTTCATTGGATTTGATTTCACCGTATATGCGGGAGGTCGATAGGGACAATTATCCCGTTGACTTTATGTGGCCGGGATGGGATTTTTGGCTTGGACGTGGGGTCTTGGACATTTCTTTGGCATCGAGAATTCGGCGCTATTTGCCAACCTTTTACGGAGCCTGTTTCGTTATTCGAGTGGATTTGCTAGATGACATTGGTGGCTTATGCGAGGATTTTTTCCTTTATGCTGAAGAGTTGGATTTCTGCAGGCGTATTGATGACTCGGGAGGTCGCTGGAGCGTGTCCAAAGAATACGGTGTGTTTCACGCAAGAGGATCAAGTATTTCTCCGACCGGCGGACCGCGGAAGTCGTTGACATCGCTGCATCATTCGTCACGCTCTGCAGTCATAGTTGGTCGAAAATATTGGCCGCTAGCTGCCCTCTGGTGGACCGTGGTGCGCTTTGGTTGGGCGGTGAAATTCCTTCTGAAGGGCAACCATTTGGGTTTCCGTGCTGTGATACTCGGAGTGCTCTCTGGTTGGAGAGCACCTCTCACTGCGGGTTCCGCCAAGGCGACTCGATCATCTATCACCACAGCGTTGCGACAATTGTTTCGGCGTTAAGCACTGCCAGTTCTATTTACCGGATTAGATAATCACGGCGCCGGAGCGCCTCGAGGAGACCCAATGCCAATCATTATGCCGATCTATGGCACGAGGCCCGAAGCAATAAAGATGGCCCCGATCATTAATTCGTTGAATATGTCGCCAGACATGGATTGCTTCGTCACGGTAACAGGTCAGCACAGAGACATGCTGGATCAAGTCAATGTGCTGTTTGATATAGTCCCTGATGCAGATTTGGACATCATTCAGCAAAGGCAAAGCCTGAACTCCATTCTAACCAGGACTGTTGACGGCCTTGATCAGCTCTTCTCCCGTACTCGCCCGGACGCAGTTGTTGTCCAAGGCGATACGACAACTTCGACGGCGGGAGCTATCTCGGCCTTCTATCACGGTATACCCGTCGTGCATGTAGAAGCCGGACTAAGGAGCGGTGATCTGTTCTCCCCATTTCCTGAGGAAGCCAATCGCAAGTTAACTTCGCAAGTCGCGAGTCTACACTTAGCTCCCACAAGCGTCAGTAAAGCGAATCTTCTAAGGGAGAACATTGATCATCGCGACGTTGTAGTTACGGGTAACACCGTCATCGATGCGCTTTTCGCCACGGCGAAGAAGACTATTGAGTTCTCTGATGATCGATTGGAGAGTCTGTCTTCCAGTGCAAGGAGGATCGTGCTGGTAACCACCCACCGGAGAGAGAACCAAGGGGAAACCATGCACGGAATCGGCCGAGCGTTGGCGCGGATTGCCGACGCCGAGCCTGGGGTGACTATCGTTCTGCCGGTCCACAAGAATCCTGCTGTTCGTGAAGCGGTTTTACCTTACCTGTCGGACAGGCCAAACATCATCGTCACTGAGCCGCTTGCGTACGGCGAGTTCACGAGGATGCTGTCCTTAGCTCATGTTGTCCTTACAGACTCCGGTGGAGTCCAAGAGGAAGCTCCTAGCTTTGGAAAGCCTGTGCTGGTGATGAGGGACAATACCGAGCGTCCTGAGGCAGTAGCGGCCGGAACCGTCCGGTTGATTGGCACGGATGAGAGCAGAATCTATAAAGAAGTTACCGACCTGCTACGTAACGAAGAGTCTTATTTGTCGATGGCTAATGCGGTGAATCCATATGGTGATGGCAGGGCTGCCGAGCGTTCCGTGGCCGCGATAAGGGCACTTCTCGGCATCGGCGAACGCATGGATGAGTTCCTTCTGTAGCCTCGAGCACGATGGGCGCGTAGCGGTCAACACGAATAATGGTTTGTGTTGACGGCTCTTCGCGGATGAGCGCGGTGGGCATCCTGAGGCCGCGGTACGGAGACAGCGTTGCGGGCTCTCCACGGTTCGTGGTGAATGAACTGCTGCTGGATGTTCATGCCGCCGTTCTTGCGGCACTGCGCAACAGGATACGCGTTTTGTAGTTGTCCGGGTTGGTGAACCCCCAATCAGTTAACCGGCCCTCGATGACCGGACACGCCACGAATTTCCAGAAGCCCCGGATGCCGTCGTGGCGGTAGGAGACTGGAAACAGTCCTGCCGGAGGAGGACGCATGGGACTAAAGGTTGCCCGGTCCGGGGATGGTCATATTCTCACGGGTGCTGCTGACGCCGCCGGGGAATTGGTCAACGGATTCCTGGCCCATCTGACGACAAGGAATTTCTCACCCGCAACGCGCCGGGCGTATGCGTTCGACCTGTTGAATTTCCTGCGTTTTCTCATGGAGCGAGGGCTCGGGCTGGCGGATGTCGCCCCGACTGATCTGTTCGATTACCTCGACTGGCAGCAGCAGCCGCAGAAGAATTCCGGCGCCACGGTTGTCCGGCTCACTTCACGCATGGGTGCAGCCCCGGCGACGATGAACCGGCGGATTGCTGCAGTGCGGAGCCTGTACGACTACGCCGCGATAGCCGGTGCCGTGAACGAGAACCCGGTCCCGGCGGCGCGGCGGTCTTCCGGTTTCCGTGCCATGCGGCGCGGGCTGCTCGGGCACCTGGGCAAAGGCCGCGAGCGTGGCGGGGGCAAGCTGGTGCGTGAAGCGAAGAGGCTTCCCTTTGCCCTGGATCCTGCCCAGGTGGCCGTTTTCATCGCCGATCTGCTGACCGCCCGCGATCGTTCGATGGCGCTGTTGATGCTGCTGGGCGGACTGCGCGCGTCAGAGGTACGGCTGCTGCCGCTGGCCAACGTCGATTTTGGTCTGCGGCGGGTCAGGGTTAAGGGCAAGGGCGGAAAGGAACGTGTCGTGCCGGTCGACCCGTCATTCTTCACGGAACTGGCGTCCTACCTGCGCACCGAGCGTCCGGCCGGCTGCACTGCCCGGGAATGCTTCGTGGTGTTGCGAGGACCGACCACAGGCCATGCCCTGACCGAAGCCGGTCTACGGCGGATCTTCCGCACCCACCGGCTGCGGGCAGGCACCCCGCTGGTGCGTCCACACCGGCTGCGCCATACCTATGGAACGGAACTCGCCGCTGCCGGAATCGACCTGCTGGTGCTGCGCGACCTCATGGGCCACGCCAGCCCGGAGACGACCGCCGGCTATGTCCATCTGTCGGCAACAACGCTGGCCGAGGAGTACGCGGCTGCCAGATCACGATTGGAGTCATGATGCCTACTGTCACCAAACCCCTCCTCTCCCCGGCCCCGGTGATAGAGATCTGCGCGAGGACTACTTCGGGTTCGTCGAGGAACTTTCCTACGGTCCGCAGGCAAAATACCTGCGCCGCCTGCGTGCGGCTGCCTTCCTGGACAACTGCCCGAATCCCGTGGAGTGGATGCGTCGTCCCGTCGCCGAACGCCTTCTGCAGATCAAACGCCTCGACGCCTGGGCCTTCCTCTCCTGGTGCTTTGCCACCGGCCGGCTCGTCCCCGACCTGGAACTGCTCACACTCAAAGGCAAGGGCACTCATTTCTCGCTCTGGTCCCGGCTGCATCCAGACGACAACACCGCGGTTAGCCGGGCGGCCACGACGTTCGACTGGAGCGCGGAATGGGCACAACGCGTCATCGGCAACGCGTTTCCGCTGCTTTGCATGACCCGCGGCGTCGACCTGCAATCCATGACGGACGCCGATCTGGATGCAGTGGAGCGGGCTATCGCAACATCGACGCTCCTGGCGCCGCGCACGCGGCGAGTCCTTGGCAGTCAGCACCGCTGCCTGCGAAAGCTCTGCTATCAGCTGGGAGTCACGGACATCCCGCCCGTTCACCCCAACCGCCGGGAGCGGACGCCGGCGCAACGGGCCGAGGGAGTGCCGCAGCCGCTGATCCGCCCCGTCATCGCCCGCTACCTCACGACCATCGCAGCGACACTTCGCCCAGCCACTGTTACCTCCCGGGCAGAACACCTGACCCTGCTGACAGTCTGGCTTTCCGGGAAACACCCCGAATGCCGCGAACTCACTGGCCTGACCCGCCGCCACCTCGAAGAATTCCTGGCCTGGGATGCAACCCGGCTCTCCCAAGGACGGAGGGGACGCGGGCAACGGATCTCGGTCACTCACCATATGCACGTCGTGATCAACCTGCGCAGCTTCTTCGATGACCTCACCGCCTGGGGATGGGCCGACCGGCCGGCCGAGACTGTTGTCCACCGCGCGGACATCCCGCGGCCGCCAGCACCGCTGCCCAGGGCACTGCCCCCGCAAACAGACAGCGCCCTGATGAAAGCCGTCGCGAACCTCCCCGACACCGCCGCCCGCGCCGGGATCACCCTGCTGCGAGGCGGCGGCCTGCGGCTCGGGGAACTACTCGACCTCGAACTCGACTGCCTCTGGGACCTTCCCGGTCACGGCACCTGGCTCAAGGTCCCGCTGGGCAAGCTCAACACCGAGCGCGTGGTCCCTCTCGATGACGCGACCCTGGCCGCCCTGGACCAATGGATGAGCGAACGGGGTTCCCAGCGGGCACTGCCGCATCCGCGCACCGGCCGCCCCGCAGACTTCCTGTTCACCTTGCGCGGCACCCGAATCGGAGCAACCCGGATTCGCCGCGGCCTTGACGACGCGGTTCAAGCTGCCGGGCTCGTCCGCCCCGACGGAACACCCGAACATGTCACCCCGCATCAGCTCCGCCACACCTACGCGACCGAACTGGTCAACGCCGGCATGACCCTGCAGGCCCTCATGGCGCTGCTGGGCCACGTCACCCCAGAGAGGGACTGCCCCGGTTTTGTTGACTCCTTGACCTAGCGAGCTGGTGCTCGTGGAAGGATGTTGACCATGCCGACGGCTTATGGGGCGGAGTTCCGCCAGGATGTTATTGATGTGGCCCGCAAGGGCGAGGCGCCGCTGGCGCAGATTGCGAAGGATTTTGGGCTGTCGGTCACGACGCTCAAGCGCTGGATTGCCATCGCGGAACGTAAGGAGTCCGGGCCGGCCCAGTGGCGGCGGAGTCGGCCGAGGTGCGGGAGTTGAAGAAGCGCAACCGCTTGTTGGAGCAGGAGAATGAGATTCTGCGCCGGGCTGCTGCTTATCTGGCGAGGGACATCAACCCAAAATGATCTACCCGCTGGTCACGGATCTTGCCGCCGAGAGTGTTCCCGTGGCGGTGACCTGCAGGGTGTTGGGATTCAGCAAGCAAGGCTATTACCGGTGGAAGGCCAGCCCGGTGACGGAACGGGATTGGATCGATGCGCATTTGGTCAACGCTGCCGTGGACATCCATGCCGAGGACCCGGCGTTCGGGTACCGGTTCATCGCTGACGAGCTCCCGGAGAAAGGCATCACAGCGGGTGAGAACAAGGTCCAGCGCTTGTGCAGGGACCACGGCATCTGGTCGGTGTTTTCGAAGAAGCGGGGCCTGAACCGGAAGCCCGGGCCGCCTGTTCACGACGACCTGGTGGAACGCGACTTCACCGCCGCGGCACCGAACGAGCTGTGGCTGACCGACATCACCGAGCACCCTACCGCTGAGGGAAAGCTGTACCTCTGCGCGGTGAAGGACGTCTACTCCGGCAGGATCGTCGGGTACTCGATGGATGCACGGATGAAGTCCTTGTTGGCCGTGGCGGCGCTGGAGAACGCGGTGCGGGCCCGCCGGCCGGAAGGCACCGTGGTCCACTCAGACCGCGGCTCCCAGGACGGATTCAACCGGTCGTCGCAACACCTCGATTCTGGAGGTAGCGATGGCAGGCCAGCAGGCTGGATGAAGGCGTTGACGGGCAGATCTGCGATGAAATCACCCGGGAAGCCGTCATTACGGCGGGACACCGAGCGGGCGTTCTGGCGTGCGATCGCGACGGGGTGCACGAGCGAGGTGGCGGCGACATCAGTCGGCGTGTCGCAAGCGGCTGGCACGCGCTGGTTCCGGGATCGTGGCGGCATGCCGACGTTCATGCTCACATCACCCAAAGGCCGGTACCTTTCGTTCGAAGAACGGGAAGAGATCGCGCTGTTGAAAGCGCAGGGCAGCGGTGTGAGGCAAATTGCCCAGGAACTGAAACGGAGCCCGTCAACGATTTCCCGGGAGCTTTGCCGGAACGCAGCTACTCGCGCGGGGAAGCTCGACTACCGTGCCTCGGTCGCGCAATGGAAGGCAGAACGGTTCGCCCAACGCCCGAAGACCGCCAAGCTTGTCACGAATGAACGGCTGCATCAGTACGTCCAGGACAAGCTCGCCGGTGTCGTCCGGGCACCTGACGGTCGTATCGTCACCGGCCCTGGGGCGCCGGAGTGGACGGGCAGGAACAAGCCGCACCGGGGCGACCGTGAGTGGGTGACAGCGTGGAGTCCGGAGCAGATCTCCAACCGGCTCAAAGTCGATTTCCCGGATGATGAGTCCATGCGTATCTCTCACGAGGCGATCTACCAGGCTCTCTACATCCAAGGCCGTGGAGCGCTCAAACGCGAGCTTGTTCTGCATCTTCGTACGGGGCGCGCACTGCGCGTACCGAGAGCCAGGTCGAAACGGCAGTCCTGGGCTCATGTCACCGAGGAAACCCTCATCAGTAACCGCCCTCCCGAAGTCGCCGATCGCGCCGTTCCCGGCCATTGGGAAGGGGACTTAGTGATCGGCCTGCAACGATCGGCGATCGGTACCCTGGTCGAGCGGACGACACGGTTCACCATGCTGATCCACCTACCTCGCGAAGAAGGCTACGGAATCATCCCACGGACGAAAAACGGACCCGCGCTGGCCGGCTACGGCGCCGTGACGATGGCAGACGCCCTCGCCAAAACGATCACGACACTACCCCAACAACTGCGTCAATCGGTGACCTGGGATCGCGGCAAGGAACTCTCCGACCACGCCAGATTCACCGTCGACACCGGGGTAAGGGTCTACTTCGCCGACCCGAAGAGCCCCTGGCAGCGAGGCACGAACGAGAACACGAACGGGCTGCTGCGCCAATACTTCCCGAAAGGCACCGACCTGTCCCGATGGAGTAGCGATGACCTCGCAGCGATCGCGCACACCCTCAACACCAGGCCACGTAAAGCACTCGGCTGGAAGACGCCCGCCGAAGCGCTCGAGGAACAGCTACGATCAGTTCAACAACCCGGTGTTGCGACGACCGGTTGAATCCGTCCAGTTCCGGTCCCGCCGCTTCGTTGAATCGCTCCGCCACCACGGGCTCACCGGATCGATGGGCAGGGTCGGCGCGTCCCTCTTAACCGGCTAATGCGGTCATTGCTGCAGGTCAGCGACACGCCACGTCCGGGGACATTTCTTGTGATCTGGGTCACTGCTGGTACACCTGTTCTTCATGAACAGCGATTGCGGTCTTTCGCTTGAGGAGCGTGAGGGTGGCTGGGCGCTGGCAGGGCAGATGGCGCCGCAGTTCAAGCTCGTGGATGAGTATCTTGCGTATCTGACGGACAGGAACTACTCGCCGAAGACGGTGCGTGCCTACGGCTACGACCTGCTGGCGTTCTGCCGGTGGCTTCTGATCGCTGGGCATCCGCTGGCGGATGTGAGCACCGAGGTGCTGCTTCGCTTCCTTCGAGCCTGCCGCGAAGCTCAGGTCCCGGGCAGGGCGGCACCGAATGTGATCAGACTGTCGGGGCGCCGGTTGGATCAGTACGCCGCGACGACGATCAACCGTCGGCTGGCCGCGATCTCAGGCTTGTTCGCCTTCGCCGCGATGCGGGACCCAGGGATGAAGAATCCTGTCCCCAAGGGCCGGGAAGCCCGTTGGGCCGCATCCGGTGAGCGGAGCGGGATGCTGGTGCATACGGCCCGTCGGCCAAAGAACCGCTCCTCGCTTCGGCTGCGCGAACCACGCCGGCTGCCCAAGGCGCTGTCCCAGCCCGACGCGGCAGAGCTGCTGGCCAGCTTTCACACCTGGCGGGACCGGGCGATCGCGGGCTTGATGCTCTATTGCGGGTTGCGTTCGGCCGAGGTGCTGGCCCTGGACGTCGCGGACGTCGATGTTGGCGGCCGGTGGCTACAGGTGCTCGGCAAGGGACAGCGGGAGAGGCGGGTGCCGCTTGACGCGGACGTTGCTTCCGTCATCCAGGTGTATCTGCTGGCCGAGCGGCCCGAATCCGTCAGTGCACGCCTGTTTCTCGTGGCCAAGGGCCGAACCGGGGACAGCCGTTGACCGCGGCCGGGCTGCGCACGGTCTTCCGTTATCACCGCGGCGTGACCGGAATCGTTGGCGGTCACCCGCACGCCTTGCGGCACACGTTCGGGACCGCGCTGGCCGAGGCGGGCGTCGATCTGGCGGTGATGCAGGCCTTGCTCGGCCATGCCACGTCGATACCACTGCCCGCTATATCCATCTGGCTCCGGCCTACGTGAAAGCAGAGTTCGATGCCGCTCGCGATCGCATCCGTTCCCAGCAGTGACCCGCACGCCGGGTATCTGGAGTACCTGAGGCGGACCGGTCGGGGAAACACTGCGTATTTATCAGCGGCCAGGACGTTCTTCAAGCGGTGGCCGGACCCCCGGCAATGGGCGGCCGAGCCGCTGCAGGTTCGCTTGTCCGCCGGGTCAGCTACCCGGCCGATCATCACCTTCCTGATGCTGCACCAGGGCCTGCGGCCCGGCTATGACTACCTGCTTGAACGCAAGCTCTCCAGCATCTGGCGCGAGGTCCAAGACTCGCCGCTCGTAGCTGACCTTGACCGGTTCATGACCGCGGCCGCCGACCTGGGATTCACCGAACGGGTCCGCTTCGCCACCGGCTCCCAGGTGCCGGTAAGGCTCCTCATTCAAACCGGACGGCGCCTGGAACAGCTCGCCCTGGCCGATCTGGCCGAGTTCACCGCGGCCTGCCGGGACCGGCAGGATCGAACTGGCAAGGGACACAGCCATTACCTGGCGGCGGTAAACAACGCCCAACGGGTGCTGTTCCACCTCGGGGTCCTTGACGAACTGCCCCGCGCCGGCGGGCCGGTCCCGTTCGCCGAGCGGCTGGCCCAGGTGCGTCCGCCGATCCGGGCAGCGATGATCGCCTACCTGGACCGCAAGCGCGCGACCTGCCGGCCGAAGACTGTGTCAACGATCGCGACCCGGCTCAAGCACTTCGGTGAGTTCCTGGCCGGCATCGACCCTGATCTGGAATCCGTCGCCGCCCTCGATCGACGCCAGCACATCGAGCCCTACCTGAGCAGTATGGTCGATGCCGTCAGCACCAAAAACGGTGAAACCATCACCGTCGCTGACCGGTCGCGGCGGGTGCTCGCGCTGATGGGGTTCCTGACCGACATCACAGAGTGGGAGTGGCCCGAAGCGCCGCCGCGCAGGCTGCTGTTCCGTGACGACATTCCCAAGTTGCCGCAAACATTGCCCCGCTACCTGCCCGTCGACATCGACCGGCGCCTCACCCATGTCCTCACCGAGTCCCGGGCAATGAACTGGCCGCGGCCGCCCTGCGGCTGCAACGTGCCTGCGGGCTGCGTATCGGGGAACTGCTCGACCTCGAACTGGACTGCGTCCACGAGGTCCCGGCCACGGGAGCTGGTTGAAGGTCCCCCTCGGCAAGCTGGACACCGAGCGGATGGTCCCCCTCGATGAGGAGATCCTGGATCTGATCGACCACATAACCCACACCAGATCGCACGGGCGGCCGCTGCCGCACCCGCGTTACCGTCGTCCGGCCCAGTTCCTGTTCACCCACCACGGACGACGGCTCGGGCAACAAGCGGTCCGCGCCGAACTCGACCGCGCCGCCGGTCTCGCCGGGCTCGACCACATCACCCCGCACCAGCTACGGCATACCTACGCCACCGCCCTGGTCAACGCCGGCGTCTCGCTGCAGGCCCTGATGGCGTTGCTCGGGCACATGTCCGCCGAGATGAGCCTGCGCTACGGGCGGCTGTTCGACGCCACCGTGCGCACCGAGTACGAGCGGGCCCTTGACCTGGCCAAGCAACAGGCACTCACACCTCTCAGCGGCAGGACCAGCCTGCCGCTCAGAGACATCACCGGCGGGAAAGACTGGAAGGACACCCCGCTGCTGAAGTCCCGCATGGCAGGAGGGTTCTGCCTCCGGGCGCCCGCCCAGGGCGCCTGCGCGTACGCAAACATTTGTGAGCATTGCCCAGTTTCCACGCCGAGCCCAGCTCGCTGCCGATCCTTGCCGCGCAGCGGGTTGATGCCGACGCGCTAGCCCGCGACGCCGAGCAGCGAGGCTGGATCGCCGAAGCCGACCGCCACAAACAGCTCATCACACGACTCGACAGACTGATCAACGAGGCCACCGCAGGATGACGAACATGAGCACCCTCAACCGCGTCGAGCGCGCCTGCGCCGAGCTCCTCCGGAACGGACAGGCAGTGACTTTCACCGCCGTTGCCGCCCATACCGGCCTGGGACGCACCACCCTCTACCGGGACGCCATGCTCCGGGGCATCATCGAGGAGAACCGTCACCGCGCCGCTGCCCGCGGCACCCTCACCGGCCTCACCGACGAGATCGCCACCCTCCGCGCCGTAATCGACACCCTTGCCACGAGCGTGCGGCGCCACGAGGAACAACTCCGGAAACTGACCGCCCGAGACAGCTAAATCCTTAACCGGCCAATCCCGGGCATCCCGGGCCATTAGCCGGATAATGCGCGGACAACGCCGCAATGGAATCGTTCTTCTCGCTGCTGCAAAAGAACGTTCTGGACCGTCAGCGGTGGAACACCAGGAAGGAACTGCGCCTCGCCATCACGACCTGGATCGAAAGGACCTACCACCGCCGGCGACGGCAAAGACGGCTGGGTAAACTCACGCCAATCGAATATGAAACAATCAACCGGACCGCGCTCACAGCGGCCTAAGACCCCGAGTCAACAAAAGCCGGGCAGTCCCAGATGACAACGCGCTACGCCCACCTGGCCGACACCACCGTCCGGGCCTCATACGATTCGGCGATGGCCAGGATCCGCGAAAGCCGGCAACTTCCCCTAGTGGTCAGCGACCGGCCGGTCGTGCCCGAACGCATCGAATGGCTCCACAGCGAAATGCTCAAGACCCGCGTCGCCCACGGATACTGCTCGCGCCACCTCGCCGCCGAAGCATGCCCCTACGCCAACATCTGCGAGCAATGCGACAACTACACCACCAGCACCGAATTCCTGCCCCAGATCGAGGCCCAGTTGCACGACGAAACCGAACTCAGAGATGACGCGCTCGAGCGCGGTTGGGACAGCGAGGTGGCCAGGCACGCCCGCGTCATCACAAGCCTCCAGAAACACCTGGACCGGCTAAAGGCCTGACAGCAATAAACCCAAGCTTGACCCGGACGCGAAGGCCGGTTAAAAGGCCGCGGATTCACCAACCCGAACAACTACAAAACGCGTATCCTTTTGCGCCGTGCCGCAAGAACAGCGGCATGAACATCCAGCAGCAGTTCATTCACCACGAACCGTGGAGGGCCTCGATACCGGCGCTTGGAGATCGATCGATGTGGGACCAGACGTATTGGTCGAGACCAAGCGCACCCATGTTCGTCGGCCGGCCCGTATCGGCGATGATCCGGGCAGCTTCTGCCCGGACCCTGTCGCAAGGCGTGCGGCAGGAATCAAAAGAGGCTTCGGGGACCCTGGAAACCGCACGAAGCCCTCCGGACAGACCTGTGACTCTGCAGATCACCAGTCTGCCGTTCAGGCGGGAAGCGGCGAGATCTCGTTGGTGGTCTGCACTAGGGGCCGATCGCGACTTAAACCGCCCTAGCCTGGTTCATCTGTGAAGGAACCTATTTTCTTTCATCGGCGCTACAGTAATGGTTACGAATTGTCGACTGTTGTTCCGGAGAAAACCGTAGGTGTCCGAGAACCTGGCACGTAGGCTATTTCATCGAATGGCGTCGGATTGCCGCCCACTACATCAGAAGACTTCGCCGGCTTTGTCTTCTTAGCGCGCCCCCGAGTTTTTGTGGAAGCAGCCTTGGGTAGGTCTTCTTTGCCGTAGTAACTGTAGGAATAGGCATCCGGACCCTTTGAAGGCAGGCGGTTTAGGACGACGCCCAGCACTTTTGACTCCACAAGCTCGAGGGCCTTGAGGGCCTTCTCCAAGTCCTGTCGCTTTAGTTTCTGCGTGCCCACTACAACCACCACGCCACCAACATGCTGCGAGAGCACGGCTGCGTCGGTGACCGGGAGCAGCGGGGGAGCATCTATCACGACCGTATCGAAAGCTTGTTCAAGGCGTTCAATGAGGTTTTTCATTTCTTGGGAACCGAGTAACTCACTCGGGTTGGGGGAATCTGGCCCGAGGTTAGGACGTAGAACGGGTCTTCACCCCAAGGTTGCAGCAGGTCGTTTATGTCTGCGGAGCCAATAAGTGCGGTGGTGAGACCCGCGTTGCGATCGAGGCCCAGATAATCGTCGACCATCGGACGGCGAAGGTCGGCGTCGACCAGACACACTGTTTGACCAGCTTGTGCCAACGCCATCGCCAGATTTGTGGCTGTCGTGCTCTTGCCTTCGCCCGGCAAGGACGAAGTCACCAAGACGCTCTTGGCTTTGCCGGATACATTTGCAAACTGAAGATTTGTCCGAAGTTGGCGGAACGACTCTGCACGGGGGCTTTGAGGGGCGACCTGAGTTAGAAGAGGGTTTTTCGACGCGTCTTGGTCGAAGGTAATTCCGCCAAGGAGCGGATGGCTGGTGACAAGTCGGAGATCCGCTTCTCCGCGGATTCGGCTATCCAGCCTGGTCCGCAGCACTGCCCCGGACACACCAAGCGCCAGCCCGATTACGAGACCCAGCAGCAAGCTCAGCCGACTGTTTGGCGCAGACGGGGCCGTCGGTGCGGCAGCCGGCTTTATTATGGACAGACTGACGGGCGACGTTCCACCGGTCTTTGGTCGCTCCAACTTGTCAACGACCTTTATCAGGCTGTCGGCGACAGCTTGAGCTATTGCAGAAGCTTGTGCCGGAGATCGGTCGGATACGGCGATGTTGATAAGCACTGTGTTCAGATCGGTGCTCGCTTTGACCTGGACGGCTAGCTCTTCTGCGGTCACGGGCAAGCCTAGTGTGTCAATGACTGGCTGGAGGACCGCTGGCGAGCCTACGGTTTTGACGTAAGACTGCACGCGTGCTTGACCGAAGGAGTTGCCCTGCTGAAGTTCTTGAACTGAACCCGAATTTTGTATAGCCACGAAAAGTTGTGTCTCGGCCGTATAGGTTGGTGTAGTGAGAGCCGCAATGCCACCACCGACCAGTAGGCCGCTCAGGGTCGCCGCGACAATCAAAACCCAATTGCGGCGAAGCGCTCGCATGTAATCGCTGAAGTCCAAACCGGGATCCCCCTGTTGATCGCCATTTGCAGGCAAGTGCCTTGCATCCGGAATAGCAGTTCAAGTGTGTTTAGCGATATTCTACCTGCGTTCCTGGCCAGCAAATCCACGTTCGGCTGCACAGTTCTTTCGAGGCCTGTTCCGAGCGGGTTCTGACGCCACCCTTGTTGCGCTACCGGGTTGTGCTACCGGTCCGGAAGGGCCGCAATTCCGCACACGAAAGCGACGCCTGGGGGGAGGAGGCTGGGTGGATCAGTGAAGTCCTGTGCGTGTCACCCCGGTTTGTTTTTTCCGCGGAAGGTTGAGTCTCAGGGGTTTGCCAAGCTAGCTCCCTGCCGCGGCTGTTGAGCGCAGGGCCTGAACCTAGAGATCCACGGTCGCGAGGGATCCCGTACTTCCGTCGTCTTTAGCGACGCAGAGGTAAGCCTGCGCACCACCGATCTAGGCAGCTCTCTAACTTGACTTGACGTATTGCCGATACTTGTTGGAGAAGACAAGCTCAGTTTGGTCGAGATGGAGAACATATTGCCCGACTACATCGATATTAATCCTTACCGAAAAAAGGAGGCTGGCAGGATCCTCAAAGCAATGGGGCTCATTCTCCTGGCGTGCGCGACGGGTGCTGTGGTCTATCTTGCGTTGAGAGGGTAGGTTTCGATCACTCTAGAATGGGGCGCCTGGGCGTCACATCGATGCCGGGGGAGCCGGGGTTTCCTGACTCGCGGCAGAGTCGGTAAGTTTAAGAGAGCGGTTTTGTTGGCCTTCAAATGAGTTGGTCCCGGCATGAAGCCAGATCATGCGCTAGCTTCAACGAGTATCGAGATCCTCGAACACCAAAAACGTCTGCGTATCCTGCACGCCGGGCATCGACTGGAGCTGGTCAAAAATGACTCTGCGCAGGTGAATGTTGTCGGTGGCGCGGACCAGCAGGATGACGTCGAAATCACCGCCCACCAGCGCAATGTGCTGTACCTCCGGAATGAGCCGAAGCTCTTCACGGAGCTCGCGCCAGGAGTGCTGCTGCACTTTCAGCGTGACATACGCCGATGACTTCAAACCGGCCTTGATGGGGTCCACCAGCGCGGTGAACTTAGTGAGCACGCCCTCGCCCGTCAGCCGCGAAATTCTCGAATACGCGTGAGCCCTGCTGATGTGGACGTTTTCCGCCACCTGGGTGACCGACATCCGGCCGTCCCGTGTGAGCTCGGCAATGATGTCCCTGTCCACTTGGTCAAGGGGAACTTCTGCTTGGTCGCTTTCGACCTCGGCCATCGCATCTCCAATTCGTCCACAGTGTGGGCCCGTTAGCCAGTTCACATTTGCGATTTGTCTTCCAGACTAGAGGTTTCCGGCAAGCTTTTCCACGATTCTGGCCACAGCTGGATACGAAACTTCGCTAGGGAACATACTGGTGACAAATAGTGGATACAGAAGGACGGACCAATGACGATCTCCGCGGACCATGAGGCCCAGGGTCTTGCTGACGCTCGGCCGGACGACACCGAAGCAAACGATCAAGCTTCCGAAGTGCGGCGCAAGTTCGGAATCAGTGTGGAAGACTACATGCTGCCTGCCCGCCATCAGATCCAAATGGTCGATCCTTCCGGCGTGCTCAAGCCTGAAGCTGAACAGGGCACCGAACCCGGTCACGAATATCCCATCCCCGGCGATGCCGAACTCATGGCGGCTTACGAACAACTGGTTGTCGGGCGCCGCGTCAACGACCAGAACTCCGCCCTCGTCCGCCAGGGCCGCATGGCCGTTTACCCGTCCAGCCACGGCCAGGAGGCATGCCAGGTAGCGGCTGCGCTGTGCCTCCGCGAAGGCGACTGGCTGTTCCCCACCTACCGCGACGCCGTGGCGGTCATGTCCCGTGGCGTTGACCCGGTCGAGACCATGACCATCTTCCGCGGCGACTGGCACGGCGGCTACGACCCCACCAAGCACAAGGTCGGCATTCAGTGCACGCCGCTGACCACCCAGCTGCTCCACGCCGTCGGAGTTGCCCATGCCGCCAAACTTCGCGGCGAAGACACCGTGGTGTTGGCAATGTGCGGCGACGGTGCCACGAGCGAAGGGGACTTCCACGAAGCCCTCAACTTCGCCGCTGTCTTCCACTTGCCTGTCATCTTCTTCGTACAGAACAACAAGTACGCGATCTCGGTGCCCCTGAGCCAACAGTCTGTGGCACCATCGCTGGCGCACAAGGCCGTCGGTTACGGCATGGCCGGTGAGCGCGTTGACGGCAATGACCTGGTCGCGCTGCTTGCCGTTCTGGACCGGGCGGTGAAACTGGCCCGCGAAGGCTCCGGCCCGCTCCTGATCGAGGCCCACACCTACCGCATGCAGGCCCACACCAACGCCGACGACGCCACCCGCTACCGGCAGGATAGCGAAGTGGCCGAGTGGACGGCCAAGGATCCCATCAGCCGCATGACGTCTTATCTCACGGGCCGAGGACTCCTCGACGACGACGGCTCGACACGAATCGCGGCGAAAGCCGAAGCCGTTGCCTCGCAGCTACGCGAAGGCCTGGGGGAAGACGTCCCGGTCGACCCTCAGAATCTGTTCCGCTTCGTCTTCTCAACCCCACTCCGCAATTGAAGGAGCAGTCCGCCCTGCTCGCCGACGAACTCGCCCGTGAGGCATCCAGCCAGAAGGAGGCAGGCAAATGAGCCCGCCGTCACCACATCCTCTGAGGCCACCGAGCACGCCGCAACCGGTGACGTCAGCTCCGCCACCGCCAGTGCGGCAGCCAGCGCAGCCGCAGTCGCCGAAGCCTCCGGTCCGCAGACCATCACCATGGCCAAGGCTCTCAACACCGCGATGGCGGACGCTATGGAGGCCGATTCTTCCGTCTTGGTATTCGGTGAAGACGTTGGCCGCCTAGGTGGCGTCTTCCGGATCACCGACGGCCTCATGGCGAAATTCGGAGAACATCGATGCTTCGATACCCCGCTTGCCGAATCCGGCATCGTGGGCATGGCGGTAGGTATGGCAATGAACGGAATGCGTCCCGTGATTGAGATGCAGTTCGACGCCTTCGCCTACCCGGCCTTCGAACAGATCGTCAGCCACGTCGCCAAGATGCACAACCGCACCAAGGGTGCCGTCAAGTTGCCCATGGTCATCCGCGTCCGTATGCCGGCGGAATCGGCGGCGTGGAACATCACTGCGACTCGTCCGAGTCCTACTACGCCCACACCGCAGGGCTGAAGGTCTACACGCCGGCGACCGTAGCAGACGGCTACCGCATGCTCCGCGAGGCCATAGACTCCGACGATCCCGTCATGTTCATGGAACCCAAGAAGCTCTACTGGTCGAAAGATCAAGTCGACCTTGGCGCCTTGCGCACCGAGCACGCCACGAACGCTGCGACAGGATCCAGCAGCGAGGGCCGCGCCGCCGTCGCCCGTCCCGGCACTGATGCAACGCTCATCGCCTACGGCCCCTCGGTCCCAACGGCGCTTGCCGCTGCGTCCGCGGCTGCCGAAGAGGGTCGCAGCCTTGAAGTGATTGATGTCCGTTCGATCGTGCCCTTCGACGACGAAACCGTCTGCGCCTCCGTGCGCAAGACCGGCCGAGCGGTCGTCATTGCCGAGGCCCACGGCTTCGCTTCCGTATCCTCCGAAATTGTGGCCCGGGTACAGGAACGTTGCTTCCACTACCTTGCCGCGCCGATCCGCCGCGTGACCGGCTTCGACGTCCCCTACCCGGCTCCGAAGCTGGAGCACTACTACCTGCCAAGCGTCGACCGCATCCTCGACGCCGTTGACGACCTTCAATGGGAGAACTGACCATGAGCGCAGAAATGCAGGTGTTCCTGCTTCCGGACCTGGGCGAGGGCCTCACCGAGGCTGAACTCGTCAACTGGCTTGTGGCCGTGGGCGACGAGATCCGCGTGGATCAGCCGATCGCCGAGGTTGAAACCGCCAAATCCATGGTGGAGGTGCCCTCGCCGTACGCAGGCATAGTCGCCGTGCTGCACGGCGAAGCCGGCCAAACGCTGGACGTCGGGCGGCCGCTGATCTCGGTGGCTCCCGTCGACGCTTCGGTTGCTGCTGATCCTGAGCCTGCGGTAGAAAAGGTCCCTGCGGCGCCCTCGGCCGACGCTGCTGCCGAAAGCTACCGGACCGAAGAGAAAGCCGGATCCGGGAACGTTCTCATTGGCTACGGCACATCCGGAAGCGGCGAAGGGCGCCGTACCCGCCGAGAAAGGTGTCCGCCGGCTCTGCCGTTGCCGTGACCTCGGAGCCCGACTTTGCCGAACTCTCGCTGTCCCGCACGCGGATTCCAGGGAAGCTCTCTGCCGTGATTTCTCCCTTGGTGCGGAAGATGGCCCGGGACCATGGGGTCTCCCTGGACGCAGTACCTGGTTCGGGGGAGAGCGGGCTCATCCTGCGTCGCGACATCGAGGCTGCCATCGGAGGGGCCACGCGCGAGACCGCCCCGTTGAGGTGCCCGCCGTTGTCCAGCCTTCCACCGGAGTCCAGGATGCCCGTACCGGCTTGAACGTGGCATCTCGCACTCCGGTCCGCGGAATACGGAAGGCTGTCGCGGCCAACATGACCCGCAGCCGGTCCGAGATCCCTGAGGCAACTGTCTGGGTAGACGTGGACGCCACTGCCCTCCTGGAGATGCGTGCAGAACTCAAGAAGCGCGATCCGCACGGCACTCCCGGGCTGCTCGCGTTCATCGCCCGGTTTGTCACAGCCGGGCTGAAAAAATTCCCCGAGCTGAACACCCGGTTCGTCACGGCGGAGGATACAGCCGGCGGTGAAATCCAAGAGGTCGTCGCATTCGACGGCATCAACCTTGGCTTCGCCGCACAGACGGACCGCGGACTCGTTGTTCCGTCGGTCCGCAACGCCCATCTGTTGAATGCCCGCGAACTCAATGCCGAAATCCGCCGGCTCACCGCCGTCGCACGCGACGGCAAGGCCACACCGACGGAGTTGGCGAGCGGCACCTTCACTCTTAACAACTACGGAGTGTTCGGAGTGGACGGTTCCGCCGCGATCATCAACTATCCCGAGGTGGCGATGCTTGGCGTGGGCCGCATCATCGATAAGCCCTGGGTAGTGGACGGGCAGGTTGCTGTCCGCAAGGTCACCGAGCTGACGCTCGCGTTCGATCACCGGGTTTGTGATGGAGAGACGGCTGCCGGTTTCCTGCGGTATGTTGCGGATGCGATCGAGAACCCGGGGACGGTGCTGGCGGATTTGTGAGTGCGAGCTAAATCGGCGTTTCAGCAGTCCGGGTGGATCGCAACCTTGACGAAAGCGGCGGTTTGGTAGAGGTACTGGTACGCCCAAGAGGAGGTGGGTCTGCTCAAGGAGACCAGCGGCAAGCTCCTGTGCTGGGCGATCATGTGCAAGTCCCTCCGTAGCAGCGGCTGACGATCACCCTAGCTCGGGTCACATGGAACTGGGCTGTGAGGACGTTCGCGCTTTTCCATCCGTATTGGTCCGACAGGTTTTTCAGTTCCCGTGCTTCGCCTTGTGTCGTGAACGGATCGGGGTTAAAGCAGATAATTCGATAAGGGCGCTGGGCGGTACATATGCCCGCTTCGAATTTTCCGTCTTTGCCTATTGGGCTTGATACGGCAATTGTCGGCGAATACCCCTGCTGCATCAGCTGTTCTGCGTAGCCGATCCGCTGGTCAGGCGGCCCAAGCACGAACAGCACATCCGCGTGTTTGGGTTGGTCCGCGGGCGGGCCACATAAAGAAAGATCCCAACAACGGCCCAGACGATCACGAAGGCGCTTATAGCTCCCAGTAACCTTAGGAGCAGCCGCTTCTTTCGCCTAGGCGGCGCGGTCTCTGTTTCGGGGTTGCGGGTAAGGGGCATACCGTCCTCTAGCCAATCCGGGATGTGGGCGGCAGCGTTGCACTGGTCCTAAGATTACTATCTGCAGACGCTGGGGACACCCCGGGAAGGCAAACGTGCCTCGCCGTACGCCACTGAGTGTTGGTGAGCCGTCCACTCAATTTCGAGCAATCACCACTCAAACCGCCACCTGTCGTTCCTTTTCGGCCATAGCCCCGTCGTGGGGGATTCACACCATCGGAACGCTGGGAGCCGCCGTCGGAAGTGAAGAACCCGTGGGCGGGTTGCTGGTCCCCGTCCACCAGCCCGTCATGTCGCTTACCCGCCCTCCCTCTGGTAGCGCGGCGCCGCGCCAGCGCTGAGGCTGCGCTGGCGGTTCGTGCCTGCTGGGGCTACTGTGTGGGCAGGGGGATGGAATGGCACAGTCGCGTAGAAGCTTGACGTCCATCTCGACTAAGCCTGAATCCACCGGTGAGGTACGGGGGCGGTCGGCGGTTTAAACCGGAAATGCCTGTCTTCTCAAGGAAAATGGGACTTGCTTAGAGTTCACAGCATGGCTCTGGGAATTAGAATGGAACACCGTCTTCAATAAGGCATACCCGCCGCCGCAGCCCGCCTGACCCCGCCCTTCCAGCCAATCGGCCAAACGGAACCAATGTGGAACATCCGGACAGGGAGGCCCGGCAACAGTCATGCCCTCCCGCCGTAAACCCATTCAAACGAGTCCCGCCCGCAATCAGCTCACCGGTGGATTCAGGCTAAGGGGAAACCGACACGACCGCCGGCAAGCCGACCCTGTCGTCCGTGATCATCGCAATTCCAGTTGCTATTGTCCGTCCGGCAGGCGAACCCCATAGTGCGTCCGGTCGTCTCCGTCAGTTCCACCGGGTCCCGTCGACTGCGGCGGTCCGCCTGGCGTGATCGAGCACCAGCCCGTTGTGCTGGAGGTTCTCGCTGGTCCGGATCTCGGGAGGCGACGGTCCCGCGTGGGGCGGGCGGAGGTACGACCAGGACCTTCGGTTGTGGCCGGCGCATCATTGCCGCGATTCTGACTCGAAGCTCCCGTGGCCGGACGGGCTTGATGATGTGGTGGTCGGCTCCGGACTGAAGAGCAGTCAGCAGGTCGATCTGATCACTTCTGCTAGTGACCATAACGACGTAGGCGTTGCTAATTAGGCGAACGCGGCGCATGACCTCGAACCCGTCGATGTCCGGCAGTCCAACGTTTAGCGTCACGACATCGGGTCTTACGTCCCGGACAGCTTCAACACCTGCTCGGCCGGTGCCTACGGCATGGACTTCGAAACCCGCCTGGAGAAGCGCGGTCTCGAGCAAGTTGCGCGTGTCCGCATCTTCTTCTATTACTACGGCAACATCCAAATCGCTCATGGCCCCTCCATGTGTGCCCGACGAATCCCTCTCAGACCAGCGCCCGACACGACCGTCAGAGCCGTAATTCCTAAACTACAAGGAAAAGGCGGCTTTTGCGTGAACTGTCAGGCTCGGCACAGACCTGAGATCCGCGGCTTGGGGCGGGCTTGCTCGCATCGTATTGTGGGACCGTAGGTTCAGGCCTGATGTCCCGGGCAGCGTTCCTTTCTCCAGGCGTGCCTTGCTTACTACTCTTCTGGAAGGGTTTGGATTAGTGGCCGCTAATGCGGAGATATGGGGCACGGATCCTGCCACTCTTCGCGATGTCATCTTGGACCGGACGGCGGTTGAGAGCCGGCTTGAGGACTGCACAGACCTCGAGCGGGTGTGGGTCCTTTCGCTCCTCGGCCGGGACGACGAAGCCGTAAATGCCGGACGCCGCCTGCTGGCGGACTCACAAGACCGGTTCCGGCCGCTGCTCGTCCTGGCACAGGCATACCAGCGAAAGGGCCGGTCGCATGACGCCGCGAAGCTCCACGAGGAAGCGCTTAGGATTGCGGCCACCCGTGCTCGAGAGGCCCTGGTGCGGCACCAGATCGGCCGACGACTCTTCGACGAAGCAAGGTACCGGGATGCTGCAGCCGAATTCGAATGGGCCTGTGATCACTACAGAACTTCTGGCCGCCGCAAGCTCTCGATGGACTTCCGGCAGGCCATGAAACGTGCCCGTGAGTTGGACGGACGCTGCTGAACCAATGCAACCGGACAATAGCAGGGATTACTTTTCCGCTGCGAACTAGCACAGGCATATACATATGAAGGACGATGCATCGACCCAGGTCCGCTCAGTGGAGGAGGGCGACGCCGGGGCGATGTCCGTCTTTGCTTCGCGCGAAGCCGCCGAAGAGTTCGCCGCTTCCGACCCCTTTGTGATCCACGGTCTCGTCGGGAAATGAGGGCGGACCGGGCCTCGGAGCCGGCCAGGGGAACTGATGCTTATGTGAATGGCGCCGGTGTCGGCCGCCGATCGTGTCGGGCGCGGTTCAGGAACCGACATCGTGACCCGGACATTGTTTCGTTCGCCGTGGCGGATGGCGTTGGTGAATCCCTCGGAGAGCACCTCAATCACTGCCTCAGCTCGGGCCGGGTCCTCGTCGCATAGCGCCCACACACCGGGATCAATGTCGCACGCGAGCTTCAACACGCGCCCCCAGTTATTCAGCAGGTCCCGGATGCTGGACGCTCCGCGCACCGACTGCCCGTGCGGTTCTTCCAAGATCTCACTCTGCGCGGTAGCCACGGCGCTCGCCAGGATGTCCCTGACGTCCTGCGGGCCAGATCTTCTTCCGGGTTGTTCCCTCCGGGGCGGCTCAGGGCGAGGGCGTTCGACACCAGGTTTCCCTGAAGCTTGGTGTGCAGGATTCTGGCCACCCTCCGGCGGGTGTGAAGCAGCTTCTGCTGGGCGCGGTCGGCTAGCTTGAGTTGCTCGTTCAGCGAGCTTGCCAGCCTGACCTCATGCCGCCGTCGTCGGCGTTCGGCAGCTCGAAGAACCGCCACAGTGAGTGCAGTCAGCGGATGCGCCCAGATGGCGGCCCAGTAGAAGAAAGGGGCATAGCCGAACGCCTCCTGCAGCAGGCAGGTCACCGACGCGCCAAGTGCGGCCGTGCCCGCGTAGCAAAGGGTCATGGCGGAAATTCGCCGCACGGGACTGGCGATCCTCCGTACCGTCCGGGCGGTCGCCGCGTTCCCGGCGGGCAGGATGGTCCGCCCGCAACCGACTGAACCAGCAGGAAGAGGAGGCCGTATTCCGCCCCGACACGCACTGCGATGAGCGATTCGAAGAGCAGCACAGGCAAAGCGAGCGGTGCAGCCCGGATCAAATGCGGGAGTCCCTCGGTGGGTTCCGCGCGGGAAGGCGGCCGGGGAGGGGCTTTCTCAGGCGGCAAAGGGGTGTGATCGTGGAAGAGTTGGTGGCTCATCGGGCGGACCACGTCATCGGAGATCATCCGCAGCAGGCGTGAGGCCTCGGATCTGTGGAGGGTCGCGCTCATCCGGGCAGAGAGGACCGCGTCAAGACGCGCGGAGAGTTCGGCGACATAGTCGGAGCGGATCGAGCGCAAGCGGTGCTCATCGAATCCGAGCTGCGCCTCTATCGCAGCCCGTGCAGCGCGGAGCCGGCGTTCAAGCACGGCGTGCCCGCGGATGGAGTCCGTCAGCATCGCGATCGCCGAGAGGAAGACCAGGCCGCCCCGACGTTGATGAGGACGCGGGCCCAGAGATCTTCACCCAGGTCCGCGATATTCAGGGCCGCGCGAACCAAGCCACCAGGAGAGGACGGCAGGCGCCCAGGAACGCGAAGGTGCCGAACGACGTCGTAATTCTGCCTTTGAGGCTCGGGCGTGACGTGATCACGGGGCGGAGCAGCATCCCCAAAAGGCCAAGCATCACGTGCACGAGCAACACGACCGCCGTGCCGGAACCTTCCACAACCGGCGTGACTGATCCCGTCCCAGCGAGCGTGACCGATCCGGCGAACATGTTCATGACCGTCAGCGCCAAAGGCAGGGTCAGAAGCCACGACCAGAAGCTCAGGGCATTGCGGCCACCGATACCCCGGGCCCAGAGCGCATGGGAGCGGCCGCTCATTGATCGCTATCGGCAGGGGCCGGCAACCCAAACGCGCGCGAGTACAGCGTTGCCGCGGCAACCCGCGGATTGACGTCAGGATTCCGGTTCAAGCCAAGGGCCTCGAACGTGCGCGAGACGGCCTTCTCCACGGAGCGCATGCTGCTTCCCCGTTGTTTGACGATTTCAGCGTTCGACCATCCTCCCGCGATCAAGCGCAGGATATCCAGCTGTACGCGGGTCAGCGCGCCGAGCTTCGCTGCGCCAGACTCCACAGGGGGAGTCACGGTGACGGGAAGCTCCACCAGGGTCGAGTTCACCGCACTGATGAGGCCGTCCACGGAGTCAAGGGACGACTTGTTGACGAACGTTGATCCCGCCGGCAACTCGGAAAAGGGAGCTTCCGACGGATAGTTCGTCAGGAAAACGATGGCGCAGCCCGGGGACAGCGACTTCACTACGTGCGACAGTTCGACGCCGTTGGGCCGTGTACCCAGGTCAATGTCAGTCACAAGAACATCGGGATCGACGGCGGCGAACATGGATATGGCCTCGGACGCGGAGGCACAGTCATGCACGTCGAATTCCGCGCCCTCAAAGCCTCGGCAACAAGCCCGCGCATGAACGGTTGATCTTCGACAACCAGCACCCGCCGAACCCACCCATGTCCCCCATGGTTGAAGGGTATCCGAGCACACCCAGTGATTCACCGGCAGCAGCCAGTTGTCACGGCTCAGGACAGATCACGACGGCGGCGCTTTCGTTGCGTTTCGCGACGCCGGCTGCCGTAGTGCTTGCCTCAGGCTTCGGCCTCAGTGGCGGAGGGCGATCGTGACTACGAAGATTGTGGCGGCGCCCAAAATAGCCAATCCAACGTAGGACAGCTTCCGCTGAAACCTTCTCCGACGCTCGCGCCGTTCATCCCTGGCCAGATATCCCGTGCTGTAGTTCCCCATGCCGCGAGGATAGCCCCGCTGAATTCGCCCTCGCCTCCAGGGGTTCGGTTATTGCGACCGGTTTGGCTGCCCGCCTACTCCGGGGTAGCGCGGCTGACCACTCAATTTCGCAGCGATCACCACTCAAATTCGCAGGGATTACCACTCAAATTCGAGCAAACGGCCACCTATCGGTTCTTTTCGACCGTAGCGTTCGTTGTGGGTTCGCCGCCCCGGAGTGGGGTAGCCGCCCCGGATGGTGCGCCCGATACGTCAGCCCCCTGAGATACCGGGCGTGAGACTTTGCTTTCGGAGCAGCCAAGTCTGTGGCCGGCCAAACCGACTGGCCGGCCACACCATTCGACAGGATGGACTACCGGTTGAATCCGTCCTGTGTCCCATAGTCCATCCACCCAGAACCCCGCCCCCGCAAACCATCACGCCAATAATGAGTAGCCGGTTTCTTAGGTGCGCAAAAATATGTGGTGTTTGCAATGTTCATCACCAGAGCGGCCAGACTGACTAAGAGTGCTATTCGGTACGCGTGCTGACCGGCAATAGCCCACACCAACGCAAGCACGGACAGCGCAGCCCCAGAAGCGGGTGAAGGACTGTCAGGACGCCCCAATGACCCCGACAATTACGCACAGTCGGGAAAACCGGATGCCGCTTTCGGTACCATTTACGTTCGCGGTCAATTTGAAACCCCTGTCCTAGTAGATCTCACCAGAGTTCACGAATCCGGCTCGCGGTAGGCGTGCACCATAGGGTCGGCGTGATCCAGCTCGGCTGCGCGCGCACGCGCGGCCGTCTTCCTCCAGTGAAGTACTACTTCATTGATCACGTAGGAAACCAGGACCAGAGATGGCAAGAGGATTTGAAGCCACAGGTCCCAATTGGTCATAAAAAGGGGCGCCAAGGATGCTCCAAACATCGGCGCATGCGCGCACGAGTACCATTTCACGATTGCCTTCTCTCGGAAGCCGCAGTCTCGACCAGGCATATCCCGGAGCGGAGCGGACGGTTTAGAAAGGTTGATTCCATAGCACTTTGTGGCAACCAGACTGGCGCCCCTGAACGCGCCACTGGTGATACCGATGGCCGAGAGTCCCGCTAGCACCTGAGAGCGAGGACTGGCCACGGTACCCACTGAATACTCGGATCGGCCGTTAGGGGAAATGCGTTCGAGGAATTGAAGTCAATGTGCTGAACTAAGGTATCGTCCTCAATCCTGAACGTCGTCGCCACCGGTTTGCCGTCGGCGTCGAATGCCCATGGAGAGACAAAGGTGCTTGTGACTCTTCCCGCGGCGTCTCGAATGAGGACCGAACCGTCAGCTTCCACCTTTGCGGTGGATCCGGCCGCGAGAGCTAATGGGAATCGGTAATCGCGCAGTGCTTTGTCCGATTCGACCGTGATCAGCGTTTGCGAGCCGTGTGGGGTGCTGTAGGTGGTCGTTGTCGCGCCGGACAGGGCGGTTGTTAGAAGTGGTGCGCCTTCGCCAATAAAGTGCCCGATCGGGACGCCCTTAAGCTGGGCAGGTCTCGTCTCTGACTTTTTGCCGGGAACGGTAATCCGTACCGCACCCGAGGGGGATTGCGTTTGGACTGCCGCGGTTCCGGGGCGTTCCCGTCCATCACATCCACGCCGTCGTACTTCTTGGCGATTTCATGCAGCGGAAGGGCACTTGGCCCGGGCGACAACCCCTGATCCCAGGCGACAGGCTGGACTCCACGGCCGGTATCAGCTCGTATCCGCTGATCTTCCTGTTCCTGGGGTGCCGTGTTCCTTTGGGCACTACCTGCATGTGCCGGTGCGGCAATAAGGATGGTCGCAATCAAAGAAAGACATGCGGTAGCTGAGGCAAAAATATGTAGACGTCGCAATTGAGGCTCCTATTCATATAGGTGCCCCCTGAGACCCGCAGCTTGCAAGAAATCATACGGTCTTTTTGCCTTTGTTGGAAGGGAATTTCGAGCAAAACTCGTCTTACGTGAGTTCTTAAATTTGCATTTCAAAAGGAGGATTAGCGAGTCGGCTGTGGTTAGATTTCTCGATCTACGCCTCGTTGGTCTCTCGCAGTTCCCCGGAAGGACACGGGCTGCGAAGCCTTCCGGCAACCCGCGCGGGGGACTAGGATGCCGGAATGAAAGTTACCTTGCTCCGCGGGGAGGGCGATGGCGGCCCCGATTGCCCACATCAATTCGTTGGTCGCTGCGATGATTGCCGCGACGCCGAACGAAATTCGAGTAGTGAATCCGGCGGCCATGAGCCAGCCGGCCCAGCGAATAGTCGGCGGTGATGCCTCCGAGAGGTGTCGTTCGTCGGTACTTGCTTCGAATAAGTAGGTGGAATCCATGAGGATTACGTGATTGGGCGGGGTCACGTCGGCGGCGCGCTGGCGCGCTGGAAAGTCTCATCGCCCTGACCTCAACGCTCGACAGGGGAGAACTCGGTCCGTTCTTTTACCGCTTCAACCGCCCGGCGAGTTGGCGGCACGCTTAGGCCTCAACCCAAGCTGAGGGGCGCAGCCCCTACTGCAACTTGAACAGATTGTGCGTCGCCGGCCCCTCCAGCAGCTTGCCTGCCGCAGAGTAACGGGAACCGTGCAGGGGGCAGTCCCAGGACTTTTCGGCGTCGTTCCAGTGCAGGATCCCGCCAAGGTGCGCGCATTCCGCCGACACCCTGCACACCACGCCATCCACCGTGCAGATGGCCGCAGGTTTCCCGTGGAACAGTCCCGTGACGCCCGTGCCCTCGGCGGGGTGGGTTTCCTCCGTGATGGCCGGCTTCTCCTTCAACCCAGCCTTGTCCCGGAAATTCTGCTGCTGGGTCTCCACGTTGAGCGAAATCGTCGACGCTGCGCCGCGGGGACCTGTCACCCGGTGGTGGATGATGCGGGCCCACTCCAGCTTTTCGCCACGGATATCGGCGGTGATATCCAGCGCCGCCGCAACACCGTTTGTCATGCCCCACTTGTTGTAGCCGGTGCCGAAGAAGATCTTCCCGTGGCCCGGGGAACCGGCCGAAGAACGGCATGAGATTCCCGGCCTGGTAGTCCTGGGCAGCCCACGTGTGTGTCACCTCGGCGCCCGGATAGTGCTGTTGGCCCAGCCGAGCAGCTCATTCACGTGCACCTGCGTGGACGGCGCCCGGCCACCCGCATGCCCGAACCCGCCCACCAGAAGCAACGCCCCGCCGTCGGGCATTGGATAGTCCCGCAGTGAGCGGGTGGGCGACTCGGCGGACAGGTACATCCCGGGAGGGGGGCTCGTGCCTTCCGGAAGCCGCAGCGCGGCAGCGTACGAGCGGTTAGGCCGCAGCTTCGCGAAGTAGAGCCCGCGGTTCAGGATGGGTGTCCCGGTGGCGAGCACCGCGTAGCGGGCGCGGACCTCGCCCTTCCTGGTGACCACCGTCAGGGGATCGCCGTTGCGGACGTTCATGACGCGGATACCCTCCACGATGCTGCCGCCGGCTGCCCGGATATCCGCGGCCAGCGCATCCAGGACATCCATGGGGTTGAACTGCGCCTGCTTCGCAAGCCGCAAGGCGGCGTCGACGTCGAACGGCAGCCCGGTCTCCCGTGTGGACTTGACGTTGAGCCCGCACGCCCGGGAAGCGTTGGCCTCAGCGACAAGGTGTTCCGCGCCAGTGGGTGTGGTGGCGAAGGTATACGCATCCCGGTACTGGAACGGCACGCCCCGGTCCTCGAGGTAGTCGAGCAGCCATTTCTGGCCTGCCGGTTCGCGTCAACGTAGGCGCGGACCACGTTCACCGAATACTGGTTCCGGAGCCTGGACAGCGTGGTGCCCTGCAAAAGGCTCAACTTGGCCGTGGTGTTGCCGGTGTTGACCGCCCCGATATGCCGGGCCTCGAGGACCAGCACGCTGCTCCCGGTCCGGCCAGCATGAGAGCCGTGGCTAGCCCCGTGATTCCGGCGCCCACCACGACGGCGTCGTAACTGTTCTCGGGCGTGAATTCATCGGGGCTCGCAGCCGCGGAAGCCTCGCGCGCGTCTAGCCAAAGAGAAGTCATAGCAGTCCCACGTCCCTTCAGCCGGGGCGCGGCCCACACCGGATTTAGCGCGGCGGCGGCCCGGTAGTGCCAGAGAACCAGAAGGCCGCAAGAGAAGCAAGAGGGGAGCGCACTGGCGTCTTACCCAACGCGGGGTCACTTACGGCCCATGTTGCTGCCCGACATGGCCGTAAGTGACCCCGCGTTGGCGCAAGAAGGGCTATGACAGACCGGTCTGTCTTGGCGGGGTACGAGTAAGATTGCTCTTACCATGAGCACGCCAGATGCCTCGGAAGCACCCGGTCCGTCTTCATCGCCAGCCGGACAAACCACCACCCGTGATGACGCAGTGGATCGAATCTTGGACGCCGCCTACGAACTGTTCTCCCGGCGTGGGATCCGCGCGGTCGGGGTCGATCAGCTCATCGAGCGTTCAGGGGTGGCGAAGGCCACCTTCTACCGCCACTTTCCGTCCAAGGACGATCTGGTTCTTGCATTCCTTGCGCTTCGCGACCAGATCTGGACCGTGGACTTGATCATCTCCGATGCCCGGAGCCGGGGAGACACCGCCGAGGAGCAGTTGCTCGCCATCTTCGATGTCTTCGGGGACTGGTTCCAGCGGGAGGACTTTGAGGCGTGCTCGTTCATCAACGTCCTCCTCGAAATGGGCCGTGAGCATCCGCTGGGGAAAGCCAGCATCGGCTACCTCGCCAGGATCAGGGGACACATCCAGGAATTGGCGGAGGAAGCCAGGCTGGAACGCACTGAAGAGTTCGCACGCTCTTGGCACATCCTGATGAAGGGCTCCATCATTTCGGCCACCGAAGGCGACGTCCTGGCGTCAAAGCGCGCACAGCAGATGGCGGCCTGGTTGATAGAACAACACCGAGGCCCGGATCGGCCTGTAGCTGCCTGAGTTATCCGAAGCGGCGGCCCTTTTGGGGTTCGCGACCGTCAGCTGCGAGCGGTCCTGCCGCGACCGCCAGGGGAGGCGAGATGCCGGGAACGCCCGCCCACTTTGCCCACTCCCGGGGCTGGACCGAGGGCCGCCCAAGGTGGTACCCCTGTCCGAGGGTCACCCCCAGGTCCGCAAGAGTGGCGAGTTCGTCCTTGGTTTCGATGCGTTGGGCAATCAAGGCCGCACCGATCTCCCGCGCGAACACGACCTCCGCCGCGACGAGTTCCTGCCGGAGGGAATCCTGGTTGAGACCCGCAGTCAGATTCCGCTCCAGCTTGATCATTTCCGGCTTGAGCCGAAGGATATGGCTGGCCCCGGCGAAGAAGGAACCCGTGTTTTCGATGGACAAGCGCACGCCAGCACTGCGCAGCGGAGCCACCGCGGCGTCGAGCGAAGCGGCCTGCTCCTGGGGAACTTCCCGGAGACTTCAAGGATCACCCGCGCGGGAGCCAGCGGCGTTTGCTCGAAAAGCCCAGGAAGACGCGGGTCCAGGCAGACCTCGTCGGAAAGTTTCAACGCCACGAAAAGGTGGGCCGGCAGCTTCAGCGCGGCCTCGAGCCCCGACTCCAGCGCCGCGAATTCGAGATCCGTTCGGAGCCCCGAGTCCTCAGCCTCTGCGAACCAGTAATCGGCGGGGTCTCCGCTGTCGCTGACGAAGCGGGTCAAAGCCTCGGCGCCGACCACGGTGGACGTAGTGAGGTCGAATACGGGCTGGAAGGCGGTCATCAGCATGTGGTCCCGGAGCACCGCCTCAAGACGCGCGCTGCTTGGGTGCTGGCTGTGTGCGTGCTGGCTGTTTGCGTGCTGGGACTCCGGCTCGCCTTGGGCGGCCGGGTTGTCCTGTGACTCTGGCTCGTTTTGCGGGCCGGCTGTTCCGACCTGAGTGAAGACAGGTGTTCCAGCAGGGCCTCTTCCGGACGCCCAGGGTGGGCAGCAATGTGCCGGCGAAGTTCCTCGCGCACCGCATCTGTTGCTTGCGAAGAGTCCCCTAAGACTTCATCGATGATTTCCAGTACCTGGAGGCGCAGCCCGCGCAACTGCTTGAGGGGCGGCTCCGTAGCCTCCGGACTAGCCGGCATCCCTGAATCGGTCAATGCACGAGCAGACGGTTTGCGCGTCGACATGAATCATTCCTTTGCCTTGAGTTCCGGCTGAGCCCGGGACCTGCAACAAAGCAAACACTACAGCCGAACAATCCGGTCGCCCCGGATTGAAATGAAATCTTCATAGGGATGTAACGCCGCGCTGCGCACCTGGGCGCAGTTACACCCGATTGTGATCTGTTCCGGAATTTTCCGCGCCGGACAGGAGTGCGTAGTATCCCGGAACCCACTGCGGAAGGCCGCCGGCGTTCATCGGGACCACCTCGATGTTCATCGGGCCGTCCGCAATCAACTGCCAGTCGGCATCCGAAAAGGCGCGGTGCCGTTCCGCAGCACCGAAATGCCCGGGCCTGGGAAGGTTTTCCAAGGCGCGCCGCAGTTGCAGGGGAATGCTTTGCCGGGTGGCGCCGAGCTCGGTCAGGTAGCCGAGGCTAGTTCCGCGGAAGTTGGTTTCGGCCAGCAACACCCGGCCTCTGTTCCCGACGGCGGTCCGCAGGTTGGCGGCCATGGCGGCCTGCTTGCCGGGTTTCAGGACGTGGAAGACTCCGCGGACAAAGACGTTGGCGGCCCAGCCGCTCCACCAGGACCTCTCCGGCACCTGCCGAAGCCGCATCCAAAACCATGAAGTCGGCATTGTGGACGCCTTCTGCTTCCTTGCGCGCCATCTCGATCGCCCCGTTGGACACGTCGATTCCGAGAACCCGGGGAAACAGGCCGGCAAGCCAGCGGGTGTGGGTGCCGTTGCCGCACCCGACGTCAACTACCGGAAGAGCTGGATCAAAGTGGGCCGCGATCGCGTTGGAGTACTGAGCATGCTCGGCCGCGGAGTCGGAGTCCCAAAGCACATCTCCGGAACGGCCAGTGGTGCGGATTCCGCGCCAGTATCCTTCCCACGCGGTGTCCGGATTTCTCGGTGCCCGGGAAGCGAGGCGTACTACTGTGGGGACAAGCAACATCTGGTCCCAAAGCTTCGACATGCGCTAACTCTACAGACGCCGTGCGGGCCGGCGGAGTTGACGCGGTATTTCGGAGGGAGGCCCGGATAGCCGAAGAAGTAGCCTTGCCCGTAGAGGCAACCCATGGCCTCCAGCTGGGCCGCCTGCTCGGCGGTTTCGATGCCTTCCACGGTTGCGTTGAGCCCAGCAGCGAAAATCAGCTGCAGGATGGCGGAGACGAACTTTTGCTGCCGAGGGTCCAGCTCCATGTCCTTGATGAGGGACTGATCCACCTTCACAGTGTCCGCCGGAAGCGACCTGAGGTAGCTGATTGACGAATAGCCCGTACCGAAATCGTCGATTTGCAGCCCCACGCCGAGCTCCCGTAGCCCGCTCAGGACCTGTTCCTGCACGGTTTCACGCGACATCAAGACGGTCTCGGTGATCTCCAAGATCAACCGCCGCGGATCCACGCCATATTTGGCCAGCGTTGCCTTGATGTCCTCCAGCAAGTCGGTCCGAAGCAGTTCGGCGGCGGAAAGATTGATGTGCAGGCAGAAATCCGTCAGCTCCGGGTCTGTTTGGCTCCAGCGGCTCATTTGGGCAAGACCTTCATGCAGCACCCACCGTCCCAGCTCGAAGATCAAGCCGGTTTCTTCTGCGATGCCAATGAAGCTGCCCGGCATGATGGTTCCGCGAACAGGGTGATGCCATCGGAGGAGGGCTTCCACCCCGATGACGCGGCTGGAAGCCAACTCGACCACCGGCTGATACACCAGCCCCAACTCGCCTCCGGCAACAGCGGTGCGTAGTTCGGCGGTTATTCGCGACCGTTCCTGAACGGCGTCGAGCATGTCCGGGTGGAAGAGTTGGACATTATTCCGGCCCCGAGCCTTTGCCTGGTACATGGCAATATCGGCGTCGCGCATCAGCGCCTCTGCCCGGTCCCCGGGCTTGCCGATGCAAACGCCGATGCTCGCCATCGCCCAGACCGTTTCTATTCCGATGCTCATGCTGTCCTGCAGATACTCCGATGCGCGGTGCGCAATCCGAAGGATCTCCCCTTCCGTGGCCCGGTAATGAGAATGGCAAACTCATCCCCGCCCAGGCGGGCCACAGTGTCCTGCTCCCTGACGGCCGAGCGGAGCCGTTTGGCAACTTCCACCAGCACGGCGTCACCGGCGCTATGGCCCAGGATGTCGTTGATGGCCTTGAAGGAGTCCAGATCCAGGAGCAACACGGCCGGGGCTTTTCCGCCGTCCGTGCTGGACAGGGTCGCTTGCTGGATCCGCTCGGTAAGCAGTGTCCTGTTCGCGAGGCCCGTGAGGGCATCTGTCTTGGCCATCTGTTCCAGCTCAACCTGCGTTCGCCGCAACATAGCCGTGCGGGCGGCCACCCGCTGCTCCAGATCCGCATGGATGTGGCCCAGCTCCTCCGCGAGCAGGTTGACTCCGGTGATGACGGCGTCAATGTCATCACGATGCTTCGACGGCTCAATGCGTGCGTCCAGATCGCCTGCAGCCAACCGGACAACGCCGTCAACCAGCAGCTGCAAGCGCGGGTCCTCAACGCCCTCTCTCGAGGTCACGTATTCTCAGCGGGCAGCAGCAAGAAGCGCATCCGGGCTCAGGAACCCGCATTAAGCCAGTCCAGGGCCTCGCTGCGCGATGTGAAGAAACGGGTGGGGCACGGCGGGACGTGCACTCCCAGGAAGAAGTTCGCCAGGACCCGGTCAACAGGCGACGAACCCAACAAAGCGATGCGCGAAGCGCCGCAGGGAATGGACCACACACCCGGGCCTCCCGGCTAACGGAAGCGACCGTGGCCATGTCTACAAGCATGGGATGCTGCTCCTGTTGGCAGAGCTCGTTGACTTTCGCCATGGCTGCCCGCGCATCCTCAACCTCAATGGCGACCCCGCGCCGCCAGCGCAAATGGAGAAGACCGTCGACGCCCAAATCGACACTGGCCTTTTCACCGTCCGAAGTATCCGGTAACACGATCATGTCCTCCCCAGGCAGGCGGCCGAACCCAGCTGCAACTAGTTAACAAGCAGCAATCGCCAACCCCGATAGCGTAGCTCCCCGCGCATTGCTCCTCAAGCCTTCTCAGTGCGCATCGACCGATTTCGAACGGCCCGGGTCTCAACTGTGCCTTTCCTCCCGATCCTCCCAGCTCTACGTGGGTAGAATCGAGGCCTGAACACTGCCGGAACGTATCAGACGGAGAAACAATGTCAGCATGGCTCGAAGTCGGCCCTAACAACTACGTGTTGGAGACCGAAGGGTGCCTGCTTAACACGGGCCTCGTTGTAGGTACGGAACGAGCCATGGTGATCGACACCGGTTGCGGCCCCCGCCAAGGCCGGCAGATCCTCGCCGCCGTCCGGGAAAAGACCCAGCTGCCGCTGGTAGTCGTTAACACCCACGCCCACTACGACCACTACTTCGGCAACGCCGTTTTTGCCGACGACGGCGTCACCGAGTTTTGGGGGCACGTCAACTGTGCGGCGACAATCGACGACGACGGCGACCACCAGCGCCGCTTCGTCGCCGCCACCGAACCGGAGATGGCCGCGGCCGGGCGACGCCGTCGAACTCGTCATTCCCAACGCGATCGTCAAGGATCAACCCGTCCTGGTTGACCTCGGCGGACTCACCGCCACCCTCTTCTACCTGGGCCGCGGCCACACCGACGGCGACCTCCTGGTAGGCACGCCCAGCACCCTTTTCGCCGGCGACCTCGTGGAACAAGGCGCGCACCCGTCGTTCGAGGACTCCTACCCGGAAGACTGGGCAGACGTCTTGCGGCACATCTCGGCGCTGCGCCACCGCTACGAGTTCCTGATCCCCGGCCACGGCAAGCCCTGCAGCGACCAGTTCGTGAAGACCATGGCAGACACCATGTCCACAGCGGTACGTCAGGCTAGGCAGTCGATCCGGGACACGCCGTCGGACGCTACCAAAGCGATCCCGGTGCTTCCCTACGGACCCGAGCAATCACGCTGGTTCATCAAGCGGCTCCAGGAGACGCAAGCACACCACTAAGGGGTGTGCTTGAAGGTCAGGTTCGATTGAGCCTCGGTGTGCTTGCTGCGCCTACGAGCAGCGCGATCGCGCCCAGGCCCAGCGGCAGTCCGCCAAGGGTGGCGAGGCTTCCGACTATCAGCGGTCCGCCCGCGTCGCCGAGTTCCCTGCCGAGTTCGGCTGAACCCATGGTCCTGCCCATCCGTTCGTGGGGTGTGGTGTCGGCCAGATGGGCGAACGCGAGCGGGGTAGTCGTTCCGATCCCGGCCCCGATCAGCAGGGCGGCGATGAACAAGGTGATGGGTCCCGGTGCGGCGGCCACGATTCCGATGCCCGCGGCGGTGAGCAGCAGCCCGGCCCTCATCCCCGCTGCGTCGCTGATCCCTTGCACGTCGCGGCGCGTTCCGACCCAAGGCGAGATGATGGCCGAAGAGATGGCCAGCACGCTCACTGCGGCCGTCCCGGCGACGGGATCAAGTCCGTGCCGGGTCGCCAGGGCGGGCAGGAAGCCGATGGCGGCACCCAGGGCGCCGGTGGATGCAGCAAGCACCGCCGTGGGCACGAGGAAACGCCGTTCGGTGATCTGCCGGGCGAGGTCCAGGACGGTGTATCTGACGCGGGGAACCGGTTCGAACCGTGGCAGGCTCACAGCCACCCAAATGGCCGTGGCCGCCGCCAGGGCCGACAGGGCCGCAAAGAGCAAGGCGAAGCCGCCGGCCTGGATCAGTCCGGCTCCGAAGAGCGGGCCGAAGATATAGCCGAGGCTTTTCCAGGATCCATAGCGGCCAAAGAATTTCCCGGCGTTCTTGCCGCCGGCCAGCCGTGCCACGGTGGCCGACGAGGCGGGGAGAATGCCGCCGCGGATGCGCCCTGACCCAGGCGGGCGAGGCCCAGCAGGAGCGGATCCGCGCCCCACAACCCCACCAGCGAGAACGCGGAGAACGCCAGCAGGCCCCGACGATGACCGGCTTGGGCCCAATCCGGTCACTGAGGACACCAAAGACGGGTTTGAGAAACACCTCGGCCAGGTCGTAAACGGCCAGCAGGATGCCCAGGTTCAGCAGGCTCAGGCCGATGTTCCCGCTCTGGGCTCCCATTCCTGCGGCGATGCTGTGGGCGCCGAAAGCGGTCACGAATCCCGCTGCATAGAGAGGAAGGGTGGGCCCGTGGATTGTCCCGGCCGGGCTGGTGCGGCTCACTGGTGCACCCGGTAGACAAGGTGATTCACGGGGTGCCCTTGTGTTTGAGGGCGTGCCGGGCCTCAACTGCGGCGTAGTAGATGATCACGACCCCAGCCAGGGGATCGGCCCACCACCAGCCGAAAAGGGCATTCAACGCGAGCCCGGCCAGCACCGCGCCGGCCAGGTAGGCGTCCACGAGGGTCACCTTTCCTTCCGCGCGGAGTACGGGATTGCCCAAGCGCTGCCCGGTGCGGATCTTGCCCACGCCAGGGCAAGCATCACCACGAAGGTCAGGCCGTCCAGACGATGCCCAGACCCGAGGTTGCGGGGCGAAGGCCGGTGGCAAACACAACGGCCACCTGGATGAGCAGGTAAGCGCCCAGAATGGTAAAGGCGATCCCGATCAGGCGCATCGCGGGGCTTCGCGCTCTTTGTGGGCACCCTTGAGCTGCCACACCACCACGATCGAAGCGAAGATCTCGATCAGGGAATCCAGGCCGAAACCGGCCAGTGCCGGGGAGCCGGCTTGGATGGCGGCGGCTGCCAGGACGCCGAGGCCCACCACGTTCCAGCCCAGGGTCGCGTATTCAAGCCGCAAACCGCGGCGCAACAAGAGTTTGCGGACTTCGCTTGTGTCGTTAATGCTGGCCATGGGTGTCCTTTGTCTTGGGGCGCGCTAGCAGCAGTCTTCACCCTTCCACGCTTCGCGGCCTTCTTTGACGGCGACGGCGGCGATGATGAGGCCAATGACGGGGTCAAGCCACCACGCGGCGAAGAGCGCATTGCCGGCCAGTCCGATCAGGACAGCGGCGGCCGTGGCGGCACAGAGCAGGTTCTGGTTCCTTCACCGGCAGTGGCCCGGAGTCTAGCCTGGCACCGAGGCGCTGCTTGGCGACGCCGAGGACAGGCATGATGACCAGGCTCGCCGCCGTGAGCACGATGCCCAGGACGCTGTTCTCGGCCGGTGTCCCGTGGCCAGATCGATGATCGACTGGATTCCGATGTACGGCGCCAGGAGCCAGAAACTGATGGCGACGGCCTTTTGTGCTCGCTCTTCGGCAGATTCGGACAGGGTGCGGGAGCCGGTGAACCGCCAGATCACGATGATGCTCGCCAGGCCCTCGACGGCGGAGCTGAGCGCCCAGCCGATCAGTGACACGGAGCCTGCCGTACCGCCAGCAAGCAGTCCGAGGGCTCCCTCCAGGACCATCCAAGCCAGGCTGAACCAAGACAGCAGCCGGACGGTACGGGCGTCCTTGATCCAGGCGGCTTCCCGGACTGTTGTCATCAGTGGGTTCCGGTTTCGTGCACGGCGTGGCCGGCGGGTTCGAGCTGGAAGGTGGAGTGTTCGACGTCGAAATGGCCGGTCAAGCAGCTCTGCAGCTGGTCAAGGATAAGCGGAGCGTGTCCATCGTGGAAGCAGCTCTCGTCCAGGACGACGTGCGCGGAGAGGGCAGGAAGGTCGGAGGTGACCGTCCAGACGTGCAGGTCGTGGACGTCGTGCACGTGCCCGGTTTCGAGGAGGTGCGCCCTGACCTGGTCCAGGTCGACACCTTCGGGTGCGCCTTCCAGGAGGATCCTCCCGGAGTCCCGCAGCAGTCCCCATGCGGCGTGCAGCATCAGGGCCACCACAATGAGGGAGGCGATCGCGTCCGCACGGGTAAAACCGGTGGTCAGGACGACGAGCCCGGCGACCGCCGTCGCAATGAATCCGTAGAGGTCGGTCAGGATGTGCTGGAAGGATCCTTCAACGTTCAGGCTGGACCGGTTGGCTTTGGCCAGCACCCACACCGCCACGAGGTTCACGATGATGCCGAAGATCGCGACGATGAGGACAGGGCCGCCCTCAACCGGTGGCGGATCAAGGAGGCGGTGGATTGCCTCCACGGCCACGAGGGCGCTGATGACCAGCAAGGTGATTCCGTTGGCGGCCGCGGAGAGGATTTCGGCACGCTTGAATCCGAACGTCCAGATTCCCCGCGCCGGACGGGCCGCGAGGTTGATCGCCCACAGGGAGGCGGCGATCGCCCCGGCGTCGGTGAGCATGTGCCCGGCGTCCGAAAGCAGCGCAAGCGAGCCGGAAAGGATGGCGACAATCACCTCGACGATCATGAACCCGACAATCAGCGCCAACGCGATCACCAGATAGCGCCGGTCCGCGTTCGCTGCTATCGCGTGGCTGTGGCTGTGGCTGTGGTGCTTGGCTGGGTTGCCCGCCGTGTCATGGTGGTGGTTGCTCATTGGCCGCTGTCCTTCTTGGCCGTGCGCTCGGGATGAACGGCGACGGTATGTCCTGTGTGGGTCAGGCCCAAGTCCAGCAGCATCCGCACGTGGGCATCATCCAGACGGTAGTAGGCCATCCGGCCGCGCCTCGAAACGGAAACCACCCGGTGGGCGCGCAGAAGCCGCAACGCATGGCTGACTGCACTCTCGCTCATCGCCGTCGTCGCCGCGAGGTCGCATACGCACAGCTCGCCGCCCTCCAACAGGGACGTCAGCAACCGCAAGCGTCCCGGATCGCCCAGCAATGAGAACACGTCCGCCAGCTCGGCAATGTCGTGATCCGAGGGCAGGGCCGCCCGGACGAGTTCGACCTTGTCCGGGTCGACAAGTTTCACACCGCATTCATCGACGGCTTCACGAACAGCCACGGGGCCTCCAACATCTGAACAGGTATTCAGATGTCAGTATAGAGGACACGGTCCATAGCCGGAGGCTGCCAGTGGGGAACTTCGCAACAGTGATCCCGTTTACGGCGCTAGCGGGTTGGGCTTGCCTTCTTAGCGCGAACTGGCAGCAAATGCCCTCGGGGAGCGGGCAAAGTCAATTGGTCGTAGCAACGCGGGGTTTATGCCGCGTGTAGCAGCTGGTTCAGCCGGTTGGCTGGGGTTTGTAGGTTGAGGGTGGGCCGTGGGCGGCGGTTGAGTTTCGCAGCGACCCGGCGGAGATCCTCCGGGGTGTGAGCGGAGAGGTCCGAGCCTTTCTCGAACCAGAATCTCAGGAGCCGGTTGGTGTTCTCGTTGGTCCCGCGCTGCCAGGGCGAGTGCGGGTCGCAGAAGTAAAGCGTGGCGTCGAGCGCGGTTTGGATCCGCGCGTAGTCGGCCAGTTCCGTGCCGCGGTCCCAGGTGATCGACCGTCGCAGGTGGTCCGGGAGGCTGCCCATCTCCCGGATCATCGCGGCAGCGACGGTCTCGGCGCTGTGGTCCCCGGGGAGGTGGAGCAGGATCGTGAACCGGGTCGAGCGCTCCACAAGGGTGCCGATCGCGGTCCCGCCGGAGCCGATGATGAGGTCACCTTCCCAATGCCCGGGACGGCCCGGTCCTGGACCTCCGCCGGGCGCTCACTGATCTTGAACGCCTCCTTGTAGGGGCTGTTCTTGGTCCGGTCCGCGGCGTGGGGAACGCGCTGTTTCCGTTTCAGGCTGAGCTTTTCGGCCAGATCTGCCCGCAGGATCCCGCGGGATTGGACGTACAGCGCCTGGTAGATCGTCTCGTGGCTCACCTGCATAGTCTGGTCATCGGTGAAGTAGAACGCCAACATCGATGAAATCAGTTTCGGGCTCCACCCGTCGTCCATCCAGACCGCTATCAGCCGGCAGAGCGCTTCGTTCTCGACGAGCTTCAGGGGCTTCGGTCTGTGCCTGGCCTGATGGGCTTTTGTGTGCGCCACCGAGGCGTAATAGACCCCGTCCGCGCTCGTGTTGCGATTTACCTCCCGCCACACCACGGACTTGTCCCGACCGATCGCCTCACCGATCCTGGCGTAGCTCATTCCACTGCGCCTGCCCATCTGGATCATGCCCCGCTCAGCCAGGCTCAGCGCCCGCTCGTTGGGACCCTCCGCGGACGGTGCGGGATCCACAAGGCCGCCCGTATTGCTCGCATTCACAGTCATCTGGCCACATTGAGCCCACCAGTTCGTCCCGGTCCCATGCGAGGCCCGACACGCCGGGAAGCAGCGATAACCGACAAACCACCACACACCAGATCAACGAACTCGGTACGCGCATTCGGAGGAAACAACTTGACCATGAAAACGCTCCATCAATCAGAGCGTTGCTACGACCATATGACTTTGCCGCGATTTTGCGGGCATCAGCTGCCAGCTCGCGCCGTTACTCGTTTCCACTACTTGGATGCTGAGGCACCCCCGCCTGCCCAACACTCGAAAACTACTTGATTGAATCTTTAACCAAACTTCGAGAAAAGCTTGCGGGAACCTTGCGGCTTCCTAAAAAACCTGCCCGAAAGTAGAGGACATCGGACAGCAAAGTCCCGGTCTCACGGGCTTCAAGAAACGGAAAACGATCATGGGTCTCAACCTGAAAACCACCACCGGCAAAGTCATCGCATCCCTGGCCCTGGTCGGCACTGCTGCCGGCGTGGCAGGACTGGGAACCTACGGCGCCTTCACCTCCAGCACCTCCGCCAGCAACACCGTCGCCTCCGGCATCGTGAACATCGCCCTCGGCGCCACCGGCACCACCAACCGCCTCAGCGTCGCCGCCTCCGGCCTGGTCCCCGGCGACACCGTCCAGCGCGTCGCCACCCTGGCCAACGCCACTGGAAACCAGAACCTCTCCGCGATCACCCTCACCACCGCGGCCTCCCCGACCTCCCTGCTGGACACCAACACCACCATGGGCCTGCAGGTCACCGTCGATAACTGCTCCACCGCCTGGACCGAAGCCGGCACCGCCCCCGCCTACACCTACACCTGCTCCGGCACCACCACCAGCGTCCTCGCCTCCCGCCCCGTCATCGGCGCCAACCTCACCCTGGCCAACCTCACCTCGGTCACCGCCGGACACACCGACAACCTCCGCGTCACCCTCACCCTGCCCTCCACCGCAGACAACACCCTGCAGAACCAGAGCAGCACCATCGCCTTCAACTTCACCGGCACCCAGCGCACCGCCACCAACCAGTAACACCCCACCCAGCCAGCCCTCCGCCGTCGAGCCCCCCATGCAAACGACGGCGGAGGGCCTTCCCATCGAAACCCCACCGCGAACAGGCAGCAGATCCCCTCAAAAAGCAACGCAGAGGGCATCTGCTGCCAGTTCGCGCTTCAGGAAGCTGGCGCGGTGGGCGAGGGGGACATGAGCTGGGCCGGGGTCAATTTTGCCCAGGGGGAGTCCGGGGCGCCCTGGATTGCAGCTTCCGGGCTGTCTCCCAGGGTCCACCACTTGGCCTCGAACGCGGACCCTTCGAAGAGAATTCGGTCGCCTTGTGATAGATCGTCTCCGGCGCCCATGCCGGGAAAGTTCCCGCAGGCACGGTTGCCTTGGGGCTTGGCCTGTCGCCAGGAAGCACGGGACCCACGAGTTTCCACGGGGTGGCGCCGCCCTGCAGAACGGGGTTGTCCGGGACGTCCGCGCGGGTCCACCATTTTGCCTCGTAGACGCTGCCGTGCCACACCACCCTGTCCGCCGCGGTGTAGGCGGCGTAGCTGCTCCACACCGGATAAGGGCTGGTTGCGGGATCGTCGGTGGTGGGCGTGGCACTGATTGAGGCAGTTGCAGTAGGCGATGGAGCCACAGCCGGCGTAGGCAGCCCTACATCATTGGCAAGCGTGGCCGAAAACAGTTGGGAGCCCTGGACCACCCCGCTGCATCCGTCCGAAACCTTGCTCACATCCGGGTAGTTGGGGCTACACGTCCGGTCCCTGTTCATGGACCACATCGACAACCTACCGAGGCCCTTGTCCTTGACGAAGCTGTTCATGGTGGCGGCATCGTCGAGCGTGAATATTTCGCCGGCAATGTCGTTCTGGCCCACCATGACGGTCAGGCCAAGCTTGCGCCAAAGGGTTTCGCTGCCAAAGTCCGTTCCAGCGTTGCGGTAGAGGGCGGCGAGCTGTCCATGGGCGGCATCCGCGGCTGATTCCGCGGCCCGGGACATGCTCCAAGCCGCAGGCTTGCTGGCGCCGAAATCCATCGTCATGATGTTTACGCCCTCCAGCTCGACGCCGCCCGCGAGGGTATGCGCCACGATGACCTGGCCCTGGCTCGTGAGTCCGTCCGGGTCGGCCGCAAGGGTGAGCCAGACGGCAAGGGGCTTGCCGCTGGCTTTGCGTTCCTTCTGAATGGCGGCGACGGCTTGCGCACGTCGGTCGGCTGCGGCTATGTCGCCCAAGGCGGCGCCTTCGACGTCGAGATCCACCGTTGCGACGTCGTAGCGATCCACGATCTGCCGGTAGGCGCCGGTCAGGGACTTCGTGTCCTTGCAGGAAACTGCGAGTTCATTGTTGTTCATCCCGCCGAAGGAAACCGCCGGGGCCCTCCAAGCTGGCGGAGCCGGGCGATTCTCCGGTCCAGATCGAGGTCGGAGGCTGCCTGGTCGGGGCTGTACGCCGCACCCCAGGACGGGGCGCAGCCCTGCTTCGGATCGGCGACGACGAAGGACAGCACCACGGCCTTCGCGCTGGGCACTGCTGGATCTTCGAACGCGAACCGCGGCGTCGCCGTCACGTCCACATAGCCGGAAAACACCGAAGGCATGGAGGCCGCGGCGCTGACGTCCTGGACGTTGCGGAGTCCGAGGTAGCCCGCCGTGACCGCCGCCACCACGATGACGCAAAGGATGCCCAAACGCAGGACGGACAGCCGGCGGCCGGGAAAGCGTTTCGACACAGAGATACCCCCAGAGCATTGGAATAGGACTTCGCGGATGTCCGGGAAAGAACTCACTCCGGTGGTGGCTGCGCAGCTTGGCGTAGCATTTCCACGAGTCTTATCCCAACTACGCGTCGTTCGCCTATCATAGGGGCGCACTGTAGTGCGGGCCGTCACATTACGCCTGCATTGTGCCGCGCGTCCGCTGGGGCGCACGGACGGCGAATGGGGATTCATGTCGGACCAGATCGTGCTGCTACGCCCCGATGACCAGGGAACCGCGGACGGGCAGTCTTCAAAAGCCCGGAAGCGTCAGTGGGGCGCGGAGAAACGCTCTGAACCGCTCTCGATCGTCCACCCAGCACCGTCGCGGCGCAAGATAGTCCTCGGCCGCGTCGGCGTCCTCACCACTGTCCTCGCCTGGCTCGGCTATGTGATCACGACCGTGCTCAAGCAGCTCGTGGACAACCCCGGCGCCGGATTCCGCTTCGGCGCCGAAACCCTCTCCTACTTGGTGGTGGTGTCCTTCCTGACGTTCTCGGCACTGATGTACCTCACCGCCCGCCAGGGCGCCCTGACCCGCTTTCGGGCCCACCGTCGGGTTCCCGAGGGGAGCTCGACCGGCACTTCTTCGACTACTCCGAGGGCATCACCGTACTGATTCCCTCCTATGCGGAGGAACCGGAAGTAGTCCGCGGCACCATGTGGTCCGCGGTCCTGCAGGAATTCCCGGACCTCAGCGTCGTGCTGCTCCTCGATGACCCACCCTTCCCTGCAGACCCTGACGTGCTCCGCCGCCTCGAAGCCACCCGCGCGCTCGCCGGCCAGATCACGGAAACCCTCAAGGAACCAGCGGCGAGGGTCAACGGCGCCTACGCGAGGTACCGCCGTCGTCGTCGTGATCAAGAAGCTGAACCGGACGCGGGCACCGAAGTGGAGCGGCTCATCGCCGAATACCAATACGCCGCGGAATGGCTCGAAGCTATGGCCGAGACCGAGTCCGTCGAGGACCACGTGGACGAGTTCTTCGTCGATCTGGTCCTCATGGGCCTGGCCCGGGAACTGCGCCTGGTAATCCTGGCCCTGACGGCCGCGAACGCGCAGCGGACCTCGCCCGGCCCGGAACGCATCGCTGAACTGTACGCGCGGCTGACCTGGATCTTCAACGCCCGGGTGTCCACGTTCGAGCGAAAGCGATTCGCGAGCCTCTCCCACGAGGCCAACAAGGCCATGAACCTGAACGCCTACCTCTCGCTCATGGGCGGGACCTGGCACCCGGAACAGACGGCGGACGGCACCGTCTTGCGGCCCGCAGGAGTCGACGACGGCGATGTGCTGTCCGTCCCGGACACCACCTACGTCCTGACCCTGGACGCCGACTCGATGCTGCTGCGCGACTACTGCCTCCGCCTGGTTCATCTCCTCGAATCCCCGGGCAATGAAAAGGTAGCCGTCACCCAGACCCCGTATTCCTCCTTCCGCGGGGCACCGACCCGGATCGAACGCATCGCCGGCGCCACCACGGACATCCAGCACATCCAGCACCAAGGCATGACCCAATACGGCGCCACGTTCTGGGTGGGAGCGAACGCCGTGATCCGCAAACGCGCACTCGAAGACATTGTCGAGATCTCGACGGTGGGTGGCTTTGAAGTCAGGACCTACATCCAGGACCGCACGGTCATCGAAGACACCGAGTCCAGCGTGGACCTTGGCAAGCACGGCTGGACCCTGGCCAACTACCCGGAGAGGCTCAGCTACAGCGCCACGCCGCCGGACTTCGGATCGCTCGTGGTGCAGCGACGGCGCTGGCCAACGGCGGCCTGCTGATCCTGCCGAAACTTTGGGAACAGATCCGCAAGCGCCGTGGGCAGGCCCGGCCGGTTCTCTTCCGCGAGATCCTGTTGCGGGTCAACTACATGGCCTCCATCACCTGGGCGAGCTTCGGGCTGCTGTTCCTCCTCGCGTACCCTACGACAGCCGCCTCCTCAGCCCCTTGGTCTTCCTTGCCGCGCTGCCCTATTTCCTGGCGATGGGCAGCGACCTGCGGGACTGCGGCCACCGGTTCAGCGACATCTTCCGGATCTACGGCTTCAACCTGGTGCTGCTGCCGGTCAATCTTGCCGGCGTCCTGAAGTCCCTCCAGCAGGCCCTCACAGGAGACAAGATCCCGTTCGTCCGCACCCCGAAGGTCAAGGACCGCACCGCGGCCCCGGCCCTCTACGTCCTGGCTCCGTACTTGATCGTTGCGTTCTCCTTGTTGACCGTCTGGCGCAACTGGCAACTTGGAAACTGGGGCAACGCCGCATTCGCCGCCTTCAACGCCATCATGGCCGCCGGCGCGATCCGGGCCTATATCGGACTGGCCAACTCCGGAGTGGACCTGTACCTTGGCGTGCTGAACTGGCTGTACGTCGAGCCCAAGAAGCCGAAGGCGCTGCCGCCGGCCATCATTCCCAAAACCCCGGAACAGGTCGACTGGGAGTCGCTGCTCTACCACGGCGACCGCCGTCTGAACCGGGACCTCCGCGGCAAGAACGACCGCCGGAAACGGGCCGGATCGGTGTAGGGCTACGCTGGCATAGGGCGTCGGCGTTCCGGCTCCGTAAAGGCATCCAGCTCCGCAAGGTCATTCGGAAGGGGCACAATGAATCCACTTGCAGTGGTAGTGGGATCCACCGGCTATATCGGCGGACGGCTCGTTCCCCGCTTGCTCGACGCCGGTTACGACGTCCGCGTCCTGGTGCGCCACGCGAACAAGCTCAGGGACGTCCCCTGGGCGGACCGTGTGAACGTAATGATCGGCGACCTCGAGGATGTCGACTCCTTGCGGGAGGCCTTTACCGGGGCCGACGTCATTTACTACCTGGTGCACTCGATGGGTCCATCCGGCCAGCGGTCTTTTGAACAGACCGAAAGGCTCTGCGCCGGCAACGTTGCACGTGCGGCAGCCGACGCTGGCGCCGGACGGATCATCTACCTGGGCGGACTGCACCCGGAAGGAACGCTCAGCCGACACCTCCAATCCCGCAAGGAAGTGGGCGACATTTTCCTAGCGGAACCGCGCGTGCCCGCGATCGTCCTTCAGGCCGGCGTCGTGATCGGCTCCGGTTCGGCGTCGTTCGAAATGATCCGGCAACTGACCGAGGTGCTGCCCCTCATGGTGGCTCCGCGATGGGTGCGGAACAAAGTCCAGCCGATCGCGATCCGCGACGTGCTCTATTACCTGGTCGCGGCGGCCGGACTCCCGGCTTCGCTCAACCGCACCTTCGACCTGGGCGGCCCGGACGTCCTCCGGTACGACGAGATGATGAACGGTTATGCCGCGGAAGCGGGCTGCGGCGTCGTCCGGTGATTGCACTGCCCGTCCTGACTCCATGGTTGGCATCCCAGTGGGTCAACCTCGTCACCCCATTCCCGGTCCTTGGCCGTGCCGCTGATCGGATCCCTGCAGCAGAACTGCGTGGTCGGGGAGCGGGACATCCACCAATACATCGATCCACCCGAAGCCGGGCTGCTTGGATACCGGGAATCGCTTCGCCTGGCATTGGCGCGGGAGGCCGCCGGGGAAGTGGAAACCAGCTGGCAGAACTCCTCCGTTCGCGGTGCTCCAAGCGATCCGCTTCCCAGCGACCCGCAATGGGCCGGCCACCTGGTGTACCAGGACAACCAGCAGCAGCTCACGACGGCGACGCCGCAACAATTGTGGCAAGTCATCGAAGGCATCGGCGGGGACAACGGCTGGTACTCGTTTCCCCTGGCCTGGTCCGTGCGCGGCTGGATGGACAAGATCGTGGGCGGAGTTGGGCTCCGCCGCGGCCGGCTCAGTCCGACCCGCCTGAATACGGGGGACGCGCTGGACTTCTGGCGCGTGGAGCAGATCGACCGCGGCTCGCTGTTGCGCCTCCGCGCGGAAATGAAGGTCCCCGGTCGGGCCTGGCTCGAAATGCGCGCCGAAGAAGCCGAAGGCGGGGCGCTCTACCAACAAAGGGCGATCTTCTTCCCCAAAGGCCTGGGCGGACGCTTGTACTGGCTTGCGGTATTGCCCTTCCACGGCGTCATCTTCAAGGGAATGGCCAACCGAATTACGGCAGCGGCGGCGTCGATGGCGGACGACGACGATCCGGCCTTGCCTTAGCGGCCGGAACCATTCGCTGCCGCGACGTACACCGTGACGCCCAATTCTTGGATGTTATCCCGGGTATCCCGCTCCAGTTCATCGTCGGTGACGACGGCGTCCAGTTGCTCGATCGGCGCGACCCGGAACTTCGCAAAGGTTCCGAACTTGGTGCTGTCCGCCAGCAGGAAGCAGCGCGACGCTGCCTCAAGAGCGGCCAGTTTCATTTCCACCTTGTCCATGGACGGCGTAGTGACGCCGCGAGAGAGGCTCCATGCGCCGGTGCTCATGAAGAACAGATCGATGTTGATGTGCTTGATGGCGTCGGCTGCCATGCGGCCTGAGCTTGAAGCGCTGGAAGCATCCACCACACCGCCGGTATGGATGGTCTCAACGTTGGGGTATGCGAATAAAGACGTGACCACGTAAAAATCGTTGGTGACCACGGTGATGTTCTTCCGGGCACCGAGATAGGGGACCACCGACTGGCAAGTTGTACCGGCGTCGAGGAACAAGACCATGTCGTCCTCAACGAACTGGGACGCAAGCTCGGCGATTGCTTTTTTCCGAGGCAGCTCTAGCTGAGCCCGTGATTCCCGCTCCCGTGGAGGTTCCTGGCTGGTCCTCTCCGCCAAACGCACGCCTCCCTGGACCGACAACACATGACCGGCATCTTCGAGGGCCGTAATGTCGCGCCGGATGGTCATGTGGGAGACGTTCATGGATTCCGTGAGGCTGCGGATGCTCAGCACTCCCTCGCGGCGAAGCAAGCGAAGAATCTCCTGATGACGCTGCTCCGGGATCAGGGGAGGTGATGTTGACGAACTCAAGGTTGCTCCTTCGCGGTGACAACCCCATCTTAACAAGTTTTCACACAGTGTTCCGATTTGTGTTTGCCGCCGGAGTCGGGAACCTTCTTGATCGCCGCAGCCTTGCCTTAAACGGCCTTGCCTTAAACATCGACAGATGTGAATATTTACGTGTGTCTATGTCCTTGCAGTTGACGCCCGTCGAGGCGGTGGCGTGTTGCTCGCCGCTGTCCCGGGAGCCCTTGTCTGAATCCGAAGCCGAAGGAATCGTTCCGCTGCTGAAAGCGCTGGCCGATCCGGTACGGCTGCGGCTGATGTCCCTGGTGGCGTCCCATGAGGGCGGCGAAGCCTGCGTGTGCGATCTGAACGACGCGTTTGAGCTGTCACAGCCGACCATTAGCCACCACCTGAAAGTCCTGCACGAAGCAGGTCTCCTGGAACGCGAAAAGCGGGAGTCTGGGTCTACTACCGCGCCCGCACCGACGCGCTGTCCGGCCTGGCGGCCTTGATCGGGGGACAAAGCCAGTGAGCGTTCTGACACGGCGGGCCGTAGCGGAGTTCGTAGGAACTGCCTTCCTGGTTATGGCCGTGGTGGGTCCGGCGTCATGGCCTCGCGACTGTCCCCGAACGACATCGGACTGGAGCTCCTGCAGAACAGCGTCGCAACTGGCGCCGCGCTCGTGGCGTTGATCCTGGCGCTGCAGCCGGTCTCGGCATCCTTCAACCCGGTGGTCACTTTGGTGGAGCGCGCCCTGGGGATCCTGGATACGCCCACTGCGCTTGCACTGATCGCCGCACAGGTCGTAGGAGGCCTCGCCGGGACAGTGCTGGCCAACCTGATGTTCGGCCTCGACGCCGTGACGCTCTCCACGCATGAACGCGCCGGGGGAGGGCTGTGGCTCGGCGAAGTCATCGCGACCATCGGGCTGCTCTTGGTCATCTTCGGCACCATCCGTTCCGGACGCCCTGAGCGCGTGGCGTTTGCAGTCGGCGGCTACATCACGGCCGCCTACTGGTTCACCAGCTCCACCAGCTTCGCGAATCCCGCCGTGACCGCGGCCCGGACCATTACCGACACCTTCGCCGGCATAGCCCCGGCCTCCGCTCCGGCGTTCATCCTCGCGCAGTTGTTGGGCGGAGCCGTAGGGTTCTTCCTGATCCGTGCCCTGTACCCACGCGTTCCCGCGTTGCCTTCGTCTCTGTCAGCTCCCGCACCCGATCGAAAGGTCCTCTCATGAGCGCTGAAACCGTCAAGAAACCCTCCGTCCTCTTTGTCTGTGTCCACAATGCAGGCCGTTCCCAGATGGCTGCCGCCTTCCTCACGACCCTCGGTGAGGGCCGGATCGAGGTCCGCTCGGCGGGTTCCCAGCCCGCAGACAAGGTCAACCCTGCCGCCGTCGAAGCCATGGCCGAACTTGGCATCGACATGTCCGCCGAAATCCCCAAGATCCTCACCACCGAGGCCGTCAAGGAATCCGACGTCGTCATCACCATGGGCTGCGGTGACGAATGCCCGTACTTCCCGGGCAAGCGCTACGAGGATTGGGTCCTCGAAGATCCGGCCGGCCAGGGATTGAAGCCGTCCGCCCCATCCGCGACGAGATCAAGACCCGCATCGAGGACCTGATCGCATCCCTTAGCCCTGCTGGGTAGCGCGGGACGCAGGGAGACTGGACAAACCGAGGACAGCATGGATTCAGTGAAGAACCTTCCCATTGCCGTGATCGGCGCCGGACCTATCGGCCTGGCCGCCGCTGCGCACCTCCTTGAACGTGGCTTGGAACCGGTGGTCTTCGAAGCAGGCCCGACGGCGGGGCCGCGATCGAACAATGGCGCCACATCCGCTTGTTCTCACCCTGGCGGTTCAACCTCGACGCCGCTTCCCTCCGCCTGCTCGATGCATCCGGGTGGGAGGCGCCGCGCCCGCGGCACTCCCGTATGGCGGGGAGCTCATCGACAATTACCTTGCACCTTTGGCCGCCCTTCCTGCCATCGGCTCCCGCCTCCAGACGGGTGCCCGAGTTCTGGCGGTCACACGTGCAGGCCTGGACAAGACCCACGTCAGGGACCGTGACACCACGCCGTTCGTTGTGCGGGTCGAGCACGCGGACGGCGAAATCCGCGACCACACCGCGGCAGCCGTCATTGACGCTTCAGGAACCTGGTCCACCCGCAATCCGCTCGGCACCTCCGGCCTGCCCACCATCGGCGAGAACGCGGCTGCTGAGCGGATCTCCTCGCCCCTTCCCGACGTAGTGGGCCGGGACCGCGCCGCCTTCGCCCGCCGCCGTGTCCTCGTGGTCGGGGCAGGGCACTCGGCCGCGAACACCCTGATCAACCTCGCGGACCTCGCCAAGGAAGAACCCGGAACCACGATCCTCTGGGCGGTCCGGGGCGCCTCCGCAGAGAAGCTCTATGGTGGCGGCGACGCTGACGGTCTTCCCGCCCGCGGCCAGCTCGGATCCCGGCTCCGCCGCTTGGTCGAGGCCGGCACCGCCGAACTGCACACCGGCTTCGGCATCAGCACCTTGAAATCCCTGGATACCCATGTGAGTGTCGAAGCCGCCGATGGCCGCACGCTCGACGCGGACGTCGTCGTGCCTTGCACCGGCTTCCGCCCCGACCTGGACATGCTCCGCGAACTCCGACTCAACCTTGACCCCGCCGTTGAAGCACCTACAGGGCTCGGCCGCTGATCGATCCTGAATTCCATTCTTGCGGCACGGTGCCTCCGCACGGCGCGAGGCTTCTGGCGCACCCCGAGAAGGACTTTTACATCGTGGGCATGAAGTCCTACGGCCGGGCCCCGACCTTCCTGCTGGCAACCGGTTACGAACAGGTCCGCTCCGTCGCTGCCGCCCTCGCCGGAGACCAGACAGCCGCTGACACCGTCCAGCTTGAACTGCCCGAAACAGGCGTCTGCTCCACGGACGCCGGCACCAGCTGTGACGTTCCCGCCCAGGAGATTGCATCATCGGAGGACGCCGGCTGCTGCGCGGCTCCCGAGCCGGTCCTCGTCGGGTTCCCCACCGGGCTGACCCACGGACGCTCGGGCGCAGCCTGATGCAAGAATCGGCGATCTCAGATGCAAGAATCACAAGCATGATCGAGTCAATCAAGACCCGAGCGTCCTGTTCGTCTGCAGCAGGAACGGCGGAAAGTCCCAGTTAGCCGCCGGGCTCATGCGTGACCTTGCCGGAGACGCTGTCGCGGTTCATTCCGCGGGCACCAACCCATGCGAGGCACTGAATCCCGAATCCGTGGAGTCCCTGAGCGAACTCGGCATCGACGTCACCGGCGAGCACCCCAAACCGGTCACGAACGAGGTGCTGGACGCCGCCGACGTCGTGGTTGTCCTGGGCACCGAAGCCAAACTCGAACGCCACGGCACGGCCCGCGTCCTGACCTGGGAAACCGACGAGCCCTCCGCTCGCGGAATAGAAGGCAGGACCGCATGCGCCTGGTCCGTGACGACATCAAGGACCGCGTCCAAAAGCTGTACGCCGAACTCGTGGGAAACTAGGCCCCGGCGTTTCTTCGGCCGCCGATTACGGGACAGGCTCCTCCGCCTCGCACACGGCCTCAACCGGTCAACTCCTTGATAGTCACAAGCGGGGCCCGAGGCGCTTTCCGTGAAATCCCGACTAAACCGGGTCCAAGCGAAGGCTCGGAGACAAGCCTTCGCCTTATGCTGGCTGAATGGCACGTACCGCAAGAGAACGCATTGATGGCGATCCCGTTTCCTCGGGCGTTTACGGTGCCCTCCTCGATCAGATTTCTGCGCTTGACGGGTGTGAGCTGCAGGAGAACGCCTCGTCGTTCCATGTCGCTCACGGGCGCGCGTTTCTGGGGATCCATCCCCGCCGAGGCGGGATTCTGGTCAACATTGTTTTGGACCGGCAACTCGAATCTGATCGTGTGCACCGCGCCGAGCGTGTATCTGCTAACCGGTGGCATAACGAAGTCCTCCTGAAGGACCCTTCAGAGCTTGATGCTGAGATGCTGGCCTGGATCCGCGAAGGATATGCCCTCACTGTCTGAAACAGGATGAACGCAGGTTCGTTTCCGAGGGCATGAAGCTTTCGCGGGCCCTGCCCCACCGGACCAGATTTGGCCGGCCCGCCCGGGCCGAAAAACTTGACACGATCGGCGTTCCTTCGGCGGTCGATTGCGGGACACTTGAGCCATGGATCCGGGCCGGGAAGCAACCGTCGCCGAATACGGGCGTGCCTGCCTTCAGCTGAAAAGTTGGCTGGCGAACGCGACGCCATCGGATTTGAAGCGCAAGAGCAACGGGACCCGCTGGACCAACGAGGAACTGCTTTTCCACATGGTCTTCGGATACATGATCGTCCGGTCCCTCTTGCCCTTGGTCCGCGTCATGAGTCGCCTGCCCCGATCCTGGGGCAGGGGGTTCGCCGCCGCTTTGAACGCGGGAACCGGCCCGTTCGACTGGGTGAACTATTGGGGTTCCCGGGCGGCCGCCACGGTCTATGACCGGCACCGGATGGGCCGGAAACTCGAAAAGACGATCACGGTACTGGCGCACCGCCTCGAACGCGAAAGCCCGGACTCCCTGGCCAGATCGATGCCTTTCCCGACCCGGTGGGACCCTTCTTCACAGCTGACATGACGCTCGCGGACACCTATGCCTATGCCACCCGGCATTTCGACTTCCATGCGCAGCAGCTGAGCCTCCGGCCGCCGGAGTTTTAACAAGTTTTCACAGACTGTTCCGATTTGTGAATATTTGGGTAATCTCTTAATCAATGTTAACCAAATTTGAAGTACTAGAGACCATCGTCCGCACCGGCGCCTTGCTGATTGCCCGCCTGGACAGTGCCGACGAGGCCTACCGTGTATCTGAAGCGGCCATCGAGGGCGGCATCCGTGCAGTGGAGGTCCCGTTGACTGTTCCCGGTGCCCTGGGAGTCATCGAGCGGCTTGCCGACAAATACGGGGACCAAGGCATCGTGATCGGCGCCGGTACCGTGCTCGACGCAGAAGCTGCTTTTGCGAGCATCTCTGCGGGCGCCCGGCTGTTGGTCAGCCCGCAGTTCAATCCGAAGATGATCGCTGCAGGAAACCGCTACCAAGCCGTCACTGCCAGCGGAGCGTTCACCCCCACGGAGGTCGTCAACACCCTCGAAGCCGGGGCTGACATCATCAAGCTGTTCCCCGCTGAGCTGGGCGGGCCCTCATATGTCAAGACCATCCTGGCGCCCCTGCCGCAGGCACCCATCATGCCTTCCGGCGGAGTTACGCCCGCGAATGTCGGCGCCTGGTTCGGCGCGGGTGTGACCGCCGTCGGCGTGGGAAGTTTTGTGACAAAGGCGGCCCGGAACGACGGCGACTACGGACTAGTCGCCCGCGCTGCGCAGACCTTCCTCACAGCGATCGACGAAGCCCGGCGCTAACCGAAGCCCGGCGCTAGCCGGCAAGCAAATCCGGCAGGAGCCGGCGAAAGCACAACCCGACAAAGACTGTCGGTCAGAACACAAAGGAGTGAGCTGCATGAGCCAAGCATCATCAGATATAGAGGCCACGGATACCAAGCCCCTGACGCTCGTGAGAATCAGGTGGTACCTGGTAGCTCTGCTGGTCATCGGCGGGATCGTGAATTACCTGGACCGAAACAACCTGAGCATCGCGAACACCACGATTGCCAAGGAATTCGGCCTTAACGCCCTTCAGATGGGGTTGCTGCTTTCGGCGTTCTCGTGGCCGTACGCTATTGCCAACCTGCCTGCCGGCTACCTTGTGGACAAGTATGGTCCCAAGCGCATGTTCGCCTGGGCCGCCGGACTCTGGTCCATCATCTCGATGCTCTCCGCCCTCGCCAATTCCTTCGGCTTCCTGTACGCCGCCCGTGTGGCCTTGGGTATTTCGGAGTCCCCATTCTTCACTTCCGGGCTGAAGGTCGCCGACCGTTGGTTCAACAAGACCGAGCGCGCCCTGCCGGTCTCGATCGTCAACACCGGCTCGCAGATTGCCAACGCCATCGCCCCTCCGCTGCTGACCTTCCTGTTGCTGACCATGAGCTGGCGCGGCATGTTCATCGTCATCGGCGCACTCGGCGTGATCGTCGCCCTCGTGTGGCTCCGCGTCTACCGTGACCCCACGCTCAAGGAACAGTTCCTCATCAAGGGTGCCGAGTTCGAAGAGCAGTCGAAGCCCAAGGAAAAGCAAGCCGGCTGGGGCGAACTGCTCAAGCAGAAGAACACCTGGTTCATGGTCCTGGGCGCGTTCGGCATCTTCTACACAGTGTGGGTCTACCTCACCTGGTTGCCGAGCTACCTGCAGACCGCCCGTGGCTTCAGCCTCAGCCAGAGTGGCTGGCTCGCGGCCCTGCCGTTCCTCTGCGGCATCATTGGTGTGCTGACCGGCGGCGTGATCTCCAGCAGGGCCATCCGCCGCGGCATTCCTACCGTCACCGCCCGCAAGCTCCCGATCGTCGGAGGCGCGCTCCTCGCCGCCGCAGCCGTCCTGCCCGTTGCCTATGTTGATAACTCCGCACTGGCTATCGTCCTGCTCTCTGTCGGTTACTTCGCCGCCAAGTGCCGATCGGTGTCCTCTGGACGCTGGCAGCGGACATCGCAGAACCCTCCCAGGTGGCTTCCTTGGGCGCCATCCAGAACTTCGGCGGCTTCCTCGGTGCGGCACTCGCTCCGATCGTCACTGGCTTCATCCTTACCGAAACCGGCGGCAACTACACCATGGTCTTCCTGATTGGCGGAGTCCTGCTGGTGGTGGGCGCACTCTCCTACGGCTTCTTCGTTAAGGACCGCCGGACCACAGTTTCGGCCTAGCCTCGGCGCTGTGGCGGGGACGGCAACAACGCCTACCCGCCACAGCCCTTGACTGAAAGAATTTGATCCAGGGTTCAATGCAGAACAGACAGTTGAAGACAACCATGCCGCAGGTATTTTTTGTGATCGGGCCGGCGGGCTCCGGCAAGTCGAGCGTCAGCAAGCTCCTCGCCGAACACCACGGTGCCGCTTACATCGACAAGGACACCGCCACCAAGCGATTCACGGAGCTGCTGTTGACACTCGACGGCTCCGATCCGAACGAGCGCGATAATAATGAGTTCTACCAGCGGGCCATCCTGCCGCTGGAGTACGCGTCCATTTTGGACCTCACCCGTGACAACCTGAGCGTCGGCCGCTCCGTGGTCCTGGACGCACCTTTGGCAAGTTCTTCGCCGATCCGGACTACCTCATCAACGCCGGGCGGGAGCATCATTGGCCCGAGGCCGAACTGATCGTGGTGCATGTTCGAACCGATGGGGAGGCTGTCAGGGCGCGCCTTGTAGCCCGGGGATATGAGCGCGACGAATGGAAGCTCAATAACTGGGAACAATTCTGGGCCGCATCCCAGGTCAACGCCTGTGAGTGGAAAGGTGCCCGCCACGTCGAACTCGACAACAGCGGCGACGCGATCGACGTCGGGCTTCTTGACGTTGTGTTCGGCATCGGCGGTGTTCCGACGTCCGACCCGCCGGCTTGAGCGACCGCCAAAAAACGAATGTCCGAACTGCGCGGCACGCCCGCTATGACGGGTTTGTGACCGTCTCCACCTAGAATTGCTGGTTGAAGCAATTCAAACGAGAGCCGCGGCGCACAACGCTGCGAATCCTAGGGGACAAGACCATGCCGGATTCCGTGGAGAACGAAGCCAGCGCCGCTGCATCTATCGAAGGGCAGCCCGAGCTTCGTCGACGCCGCGATCGCCGTCGCGAAGAGGGTGACCCCTGGACAGGAACCATGCCGATCATCACGCCGAACGATTCCGACGCACCCGCATCCACGCCTGCCCCGCTGCAAAGCAGATCGTGGGCCGAAGCGGCAGCCGCAGCCGACGCATCCACCGGAGCGGTCACCGACCCGGCCAGCGGTGACGCGAGCCGTGAGGAACCGCGCCGCGAGATCCCGACGGCGGCAGCACCGGCGTCGGGCGCTGACTCCCCGGCATCCGCTCGAGCCGGACGGGCCGCAGCCGCCAATGCTCCGATTTCAGACTTCATCTCGTCCCCGGGTTCCTTCGTGAGGGAACAGAAACCGCGTCCCATCGGTGGCTTCCGCGGCATGCTCTACAGGCTGACCGGTGGCGCGTGGAACCTCGGTCCCAGCGCCAAGCAGCGTGAAGAGGACGAGCTGGCGAGGCGGATTTCCCGGCAGCTTCAAGGCAGCTACAACACCGCCGTGCTGAGCCTCAAGGGCGGGATCGGCAAGACCTCGACGACGGTCGGCGTGGGCCTCACCCTGGCGGAATTCCGCGGCGACCCGCCCTGCGCCATCGACGCGAACCCCGATTCCGGCGACCTCGTGGAGCGTGCGCTGGGCGAGGGCATCTACCAAAAGGCCACGCCGCGCACCATCACGGACCTGCTCAAGAACGTGGACAACGTCGATTCGCTCACGGCGCTGGCCCGGTACATGCACCATGCCGGCCGACTGCACCTGATCGCCGGTGAACAGGACCCGGAAGTTTCGGATTCGCTGACCGCCGAGGAATACTTGCGGATCCGCCAGCTGATCTCGGGCTACTACTCCATCGCGCTGACCGATTGCGGTACCGGCGTCACGCACAATGCCATGAGCGGCATCCTGCAATCAGCCGACAACCTCATCATCGCCGCCGGCTACGCCGTGAGCGGTGCCAAGCGTGCCCGCAGCACCCTTCAGTGGCTTGCGAGCCACGGCTACGAGGACCTCGCGCGCAACGCGATCGTGGTGATCACGGACAAGGACGAGGTGTCGTCCCGCGTGGACAAGGATGCCATCGAGGAACACCTCGCCGGGATCTGCCGACAGTTGATTGCCGTGCCGCACGACAGGGGAGTGGCCGACGGCGACCTGGTCACCCTTGACGTCCTCCGCCCCGACACCCGGCGTGCGTACAAAGAGATCGCGGCCGCGATCGTGGACGGGTACGTGTAGCGCCTCCCTTTTCGGCGGCCCCGGCCCAACTAGCTCGCATTAGATGTCGTTTTGAGCGCTCAAAACGACATTAACTGCGAGTCAGTTGGGTGGGGCTACTTAGTTATTGCCTAGCGTGACGCCCGCGACACTCTATTACTACTTGTTTTTGCCCGGGTAAGAGCGGGTTCTTACTCGACTACTACGCGGATTGCAAATTGTCGCTTCCGCCGGGATTTCCCTAAAGTTGCACCTGGACGTCATTCGCTTTGCGGGGCGACCTCGCCATGACCGGGAACTGGGCCCGGGCATGGTGCACCCAATTCCGTGCCTTCATGACACCCTGCTGCGCCCGTCTCTGAACCCGAGGCCAGCACCCAGGAGCCTCTTTTGATTCCCAAAAAACTTGCCTTGATGTTCGCTGCCGTGCTTCTCCTCGGGGTGACGGGTGCCACGGGCGCTCGGCCTTCCGCCAACACAGCGCCCGACGCCGGCGCCGCACCAATCGCGAATGCCGCACCCGCCGCTGAGGTGGCCCCGCTCTCGACGCCAGCTCCAGCACCGCCCGCTGCCCCCACTCCAGCACCGCCCGCCGTTCCGCAGCCTGCCGCCGTACCCGCGCCCGTCGTCGTCGTGCCCCAGGCTGCCGCCGTACCCCAAGCGGACGCTGTACCCCAAACCGACCAGGGCGGCTCCGTCGAGGTGCTCGACACCACCGCGGCCATCACCGACCCCAACTGGTTCCGCCAGGCCTACGCCGAGGGCTTCCGTCTCTACGTGATGCACTCCACCGTCTGGGGCACGTGCACTCCGTGGCAGCAGACCCAGGCCCAATTGAAGATGGCGCTCGACGCCGGCCTCAAGATCGCGGTCTACACGCGTGACGCGTCGTGCTGGTCGAACGGGATCAAAGCGGCCGGTCCGTACATGTCGCAATTGCAGTTCTTCGCCCTGGACATCGAACCCGGTGGATCCCTGGTGACGCGGGCCATGGTGGATGGTGTGCGGAGCCTCGGCGTTCGGCCCGTGATCTACAGCGGCAGCGGCATGTGGCCCGGGCTGATGGGCAACAGCACCGCATTTGCTGACGTGCCCCTGTGGGATACCGACACGAGCAATCTCAACTACGCCAGCTGGGCTCCCAACTATCTGGCACCGAACCCCGTGCAGTACGGCGGCTGGAACACGGCCGGCACCATGCGCGTGGGAATCCAGCAGAAGTTCGAACATACCCTGAACGGCATCAACGTGGACCTGAACTCGTTCAACGCCAGCTTCCTGAAGTAGTCGCTGCGCTTCGTGCCCTGCGCTGCGCTAAATTCCTGACGCAGACGGAATTCCGGGGGCGCAGGGAAAAGACCGTGTCGGAGAGCACTGGAGTTGTCCACATGGGGGAATTCGGTGCTGTCGCGGGCCCCGATCCCCGTGGCAGGTTCTTAGGCATGACCCGCTTGCCACGCCTGATACTCAGCCGAGGTCACCTTTTTCACGGAACGACCCTCAAGGAACTCGCCCGCAGCGCCAAAACGGGTGCCTTGCATCGCGTCCGCCAAGGCGTGTACGTCGACGGCGCCGCGTGGGCAGCGCTGAAACCGTGGGAACAATACCGTGTCCAGATCGGCGCTGCGGCCGAAACCTCCAGAGCGCGGACCATTTTCGCCAGGCACTCGGCGGCGTCAGTATGGGGGATCCCCACCATCGGCCTGCATCATCCGGTGCAGGCCGTGACCCTGAGGAACGACGGCGGCCGCTCGCGGGCCGGGATAACCCGCCACTACGCGGACCCCTCCGGCCTCAAGGTATGTCGCCGCGAGGGACTCCTGGTGACTGACAGGGTTCGCACCGTACTGGATCTGGCAGCTTTCACCCCGTTCGTCGAAGCGATCGCTCCCTTGGATCACGTGCTCAAAGCCGACCGGAAACGGGGATTGCCTGCCATCACGAAAGAGGCACTTCTGGCAGGAGCGGACGGAATTTACACGGCGGCGGCCATCCGGAGAATCCAAACGGCGGTCGAATTCGCAGATCCCCTGTCCGGATCCGCGGGGGAATCCTACAGCCGCGCCTTGATGCATGTCGGCGGCTTTGAGGCCCGGTTCTTCAACGCGAATTCCGCGACGAAGCGGGCCTGGTGGGCTTTTCGGACTTCTATTGGAAGGGTGTGCGGGTGGCCGGGGAGTTTGACGGCATCGACAAGTACCTGAAACCGGAATTCCTCAAGGGACGGACCCCCGCTCAAGCCGTCGTGGAGGAGAAGCTGCGCGAGGACCGGATCCGTGCCACGGGGTGCGGCGTAGTCCGTTGGGTGTGGGCGGAACTCATGGCGCCCGGCGTGTTAGAACGGAAGCTGGCAGCGGCAGGCGTGCCCCGGCGTCGTCCGCGCGGAGGCTTTTGACGCTGCGCGGAATGCCTGGCGCAGCGCTAAATGCCTGACGCTACGCGGATTGCCTGGCGCTGCCGGAATTCCGTGCGCGACAGGTATTTGGCGCGTCGCAAATGGAGTGGCGGCCTAGGATGAAAGGGATGACGACAACCAGCACCGTTCAACCCTTCAATCTCCGCAGCATCGCGTTGCCCGCCTTTGGGCCCGCCCTGCTGTTCTGTATCGGCGAAGGCGCAGTGCTTCCGGTGGTGGCCTTGTCCGCCCGAGACCTTGGTGCGTCCGTGGCTGTTTCCGCGTTGGTGGTCACCTTGATCGGGCTGGGATCATGGTTCTTCAACCTGCCCGCCTCGCTGATCACCATCAAATTCGGCGAACGATGGGCCATCGTGGCCGCAGGCGCAGCCGGAGCGTTGGCCTTGTTGGCCGCAGGATTCGCGCCGCTCCTTGCGCACAACGGAATCTGGCTGCTCGCCGCGGCGATGACCGTCGTCGGGATGTCCACGAGCGTCTTCAACCTCGCGCGCCAGAAGTACCTCACGGAAGCCGTCCCCGTGATTTACCGGGCCCGCGCGCTCTCGACGTTGGGCGGAGTGACCCGGATCGGCGTGTTCATCGGCCCGTTCGTCGGTGCGGCCGTGATGCAGTTCGCCGGCATCAGCGGGGCGTATTGGGTTGGCGTGGTGGGCATGGCGGCCGCCGCGGTGTTGTCCCTCACCATCCCGGATCTCGTCTTGCCGGACGACGTCGACGGCGGCCGCAAGGGTCCGGAGCCTACCCTCCGTGGCGTTGCGGTTTCCCATGCGGGCGTGTTCCTCACGATCGGGACCGGGATCCTGCTGCTCAGCGCCCTGCGGGCCTCACGCCAAGTTGTCATCCCGTTGTGGGCGGACCACCTGGGATTGGACGCGACACACGCGTCTCTGATCTACGGCTTGTCCGGCGCGATCGACATGCTGGTGTTCTATCCGGCCGGCAAGCTCATGGACCGCAAGGGGCGCATGTGGGTCGCGGTGCCGTCCACCCTCATCATGGGCGCGGCGTTGTTCCTGATGCCGTCCTCCGCCGAGTTCGTGGGGCTCCTGCTGGCCTCGCTCCTGATCGGCTTCGGCAACGGCATCAGCTCGGGACTCATCATGACTCTCGGCGCCGACTTTTCCCCGGAGAAGGGCCGCGGGCAATTCCTCGGCCTGTGGAGGTTCATTTCCGACGCCGGTGCCACGGGCGGGCCAGTGCTGCTCTCGGCGCTCACTGCCGCAGTATCGCTCGCGGCGGGCGTCTGGGCCACGGGCTTCCTGGGCGTGGCCGCGGCGGCGGTATTCGCCGTCGCGCTCCCGAAACTCAAGCACCGCAGGAACTACTAGTCCCCAGCCGCCCCTAGCTTCGCAAGCTCAGCCAGGGAACCCCGCGGCTGTGGGCCCACCCACCGGCTCCCTCGCCGGTGGCGGGCCCAGACCCCCTCGCTTTGCAAGCCACCACCGGCGGTGTGGGCCCAACTGGCTCGCAATTAATGTCGTTTTGAGGGCTCAGAACGACATTAACTGCGAGTCAGTTGGGTATGCGGCTCCCAGATTCCGGTCAGGTGGCTCCGGTATGGTGAATTGGATGTTCTCAGTCATCGCGCCTCCGCATCGTGCCCCCACTGCGAATCCGACCCCTGGGAATCCCGCCAAAGACGGCGCCCCGTCGTCTGGTTGCGGGGCACAGAATCGCCTGCCGAAGAGCGACGCAAAGCAGTCCCGGCCTGATCTGGCGACCCTCACCGCACTGCGTTTTGTTGCCGCTCTGTGGGTGGTGTTCTTCCACCTTCAAGCCATGCAGCACACCTTCCTCGCCCCCGTCTACGAGCTGTTCCGACCCATCATTGCCAACGGCGACCTCGGTGTGGACGTGTTCTTTGTTCTCAGCGGTTTCATCATCACCTACACGTACCTGGACCGACTCGGCCCACGGTTCAGCTGGCGAGCTTCAGCGGACTTTGTCTGGGCCCGGTTCGCCCGGATGTGGCCCGCGTTCGCTCTGGTGGTGGGCGTGTTGGGCCTTTGGTTGGTGTACGGGAGCGCGCAGGAATCCGTGCGGGAATGGTCCCTCCAGACCGAGTCTCCGGACCTGTCGCCGTGGGGTCTCGCCAAGCAGCTGCTGATGATGCATCTCTGGTTCCAGCCGGGTACCGACGGCGCCAGTTGGTTCGGGCCCGGATGGACGGTAAGTGCCGAGTGGCTGGCCTACTTGGCATTTCCGCTGCTGGCGCTGGTCCTGTTCCGGCTACGCCGTCTCCATCCGCTCGCGGCGCTGGCCGCCTCTGTGCTCGTTCTCCTGCCGACGGCCGTCTGGGGTCCGGACTTGCCCATCGCCACGGATGAGCATCAGCCTTACGATTGGCTGCTGCGGATCGCATGCTGCTTCATTGCCGGAGCCTTCGCTTGCATCGCCGCACGGAATGCGGACCGTATGAAATTCAACGCTGCCCTGGCCGGTCCGGGCGCCCTGCTGACCGGAACCGCCGTCGTCGTCTTTCTGGCCACGGCAGGTAAACCGGGTCCGGGACGGCTGGCCGTGCTTGCCTTCCCGTTGCTCATTGCCCTGCTTAGCCTGACCCGCGGCTGGCTCCGCTCGGCATTGTCCGCCCGGTGGCTGCAGTATGGCGGGCACAGCTCCTACAGCCTTTACTTGGTCCACATGTTCTTCATCTACCTCTTCTACTGGCTCATCAGGGACTGGCCGAACGGCGCCGGACCTGTGGCGGAGAACGAGCTCGGGGTGGCATGCTTGCTCGGGATTGCCTTGGCCACCCACCTGCTGTACAAGTATGTCGAGGAACCGGCCCGACTCCGGTTGCGCGCATTGGTGCCGAAGGTCGGTGCCGCGAAGCCGGGGCGTGATGCCGTGCGTGAACCTCAGCCGCGCGAACTGAGGAACGCGATGGTGTCCGCTGCAACTTGGTCCGGACACTCCCACAAGACCAGATGCCCTACCCCGGGATAGACCTTCAACACGGCGCCTGATATTCGCGCCGCCAAGGCCTCTTGGTGCCTTCGAGGCAACACACCGTCATGCGCGCCCCACAGGATCAGGGTGGGCGCGAGAATGGTTCCGAACTCGGTGGGCGGAGTTGCCGTACGCAAGCCATTGAGGATGAGCTTCCACGCATGCGCGGGCATCCTGAGTCCGTCGCGCACCCGGTCCTCGATAAACCAAGTGGGAACCGCATGCAGCAGTGGGAACCAAGCCAAGGAATTCCGGACCCAGTTCTCGTCGACGGGGTCCTGCAGAGTGGCGACTTCATCGGCGAAAGCAGTCCGACCCCGAAGGCTCAGCGGAGAGCCAACCAGCACGAGCGCCGCGACGCGACCAGGGTACGCGATGGCTAACTGCTGGGCCACGTAGCCGCCGCTCGAGGAACCAAGCACGAACGCCCGGTGTATTCCGAGCGCATCCAGGATGGCTGCGGCGTCGTCGGCCTGTTCTAGCAGCGAATAGCCGTGCTCTGGCTTCTCCGCGTCGCCCTGCCCGCGGAGGTCGGGCGCGTAGACCCTGAAGTCCGTCAGCAGGGGTACAAGGCGGTCGAAACTACGGCGGGATTCGCCCCAGGCGTGCAGAAGCAACATCGGCTTCGCATCGGCGTCGCCATGGACCAAACACGGAACCCGAATATCCGTGGTGAGCCTGAGATCCAGGACTTCGGCGCGCATAGCATCAGGGTACGCCTCGCGGCACTAAGGCCGTAAAGCGGCCTAGCCTCTAGATCCGACCACCGATCCCCGGAACCGTTGACAGCCGCGAGGCATCGGCGTTCGATGTTCGCAGGGGGAACTGTCTCGGCGGGGGAGGGAACAGTTCATGCGGGTTATCCGGAATGCGAAACCTGTATCCATAGTGGCAGGCAGCACCTTGCTCCTTGAGGGCTGCGCCGGAATGTGGCTGGCCGCCACAGCGCCCGCCGGACCGGAGAACGGCAGAATCGTTCTGCTTTCTTTCTTCGATGCTGTTGTTGCCCTGATCTGGGGTGTCGTAATCCTGTCTTGGCCCTTCTGGTCCAAGCAGATGGTCCTGGTACGGGTCCAGCCGGCGGATGCTATTCCCGTGATCTTGCCCCTGTCCGTCTTCTTGTCAGTATTTCTTTCTTTGCCGTGGATCGCAGATCTTTCGCGTCCTTACTTGTGGATGGGAGGCCTGCTGCTGGCATCGACTGCCGTTTCTGTGCTTCCGGCAGAGAAGGCCGCGCTCGCGGAGATCCCGCCCCTACGACGCGGGGCTTTCCTCGATTGGCTCAGATGGCAGAATTTCGGTGCCGGTTCGCTGTGGGTTTCGGGTTTCTTTACCGCGACATTCTTTCTTGACTCACGCCGCTTGGACGCTTTCACGCCGTTGATCATTGTGTTGGCACTCGCTCAAGCGATCGTGAGCGTTTGGCGCATCATCGAGCAGCGACGATTTTCCAAGGTCGGGCTGCGCCTTTCCGGCCTCCAGATCAACTGGCTACGCGTCATCCATGTCAGCCGCGGACACGAGGCGGCCGTGAAGGAACTCCGTACGATGTACCCCAAAATCGGCCCAACGCAGGCCGACATCGTCATCGAAAACCTTTATCGGGCGGAAGCCCACCCAAGCGGACCCGAACCTGCAGGAAGCCGCGAGCCGCACTAAGGTGACTGCCGCCGTCGGGCATTCAGACCAAATAGCCAAGTGGCCGCGACCGTCGCCAGATAACCGGTGATGACAATCAAGGAGACCCGGCCCAGAAGTAGTGGGTGGAGCTCTCCTGCCCGAAACCGCTCGCGATTCCGATCAGCGAGTACACCGCAACGGCCGCGGCACCACGCCCGCGAGGGTCGACAGCGAAAGCCACAAACGCGACGACGCCCAATGGTCACCGCGGCCGTCCTGGACGTTCCAGCGCTTTCCCGTGCGCAGCACCAGCCAGCCAGCCGGCAGCATGACCGCTCCGACCACGAGGAACGCGGCGACGACGTCGGCGGGCCGGTGCCACTGGTTGATCAAGGTGGAAACCCCGGCCGCCACCGCGAAAGTGCCACCGAGGAACCCCGCCAGGGGCCGCCAGCGCGGCGACACCACCAGGAACACCGCAGCAGCCGCAGACGCCGCGAGCGTGGTGTGACCGGAGGGCAGCGAGTTCAGTTCAATGGTCTGGACGCCGCGGAACGGCCTGTTCGGGAACCAGTCCTTGAGGAGCTGGGTGGCCAGGTTTGCCGCGACACATGCGGCCACCGCGATCCCGGCGGACTTCCAGCGACGGCGCATTAAGGTGACGAAAAGAACGACGACGGCGGCAATCGCCACCGAGGTGACCGGCAGCCAATCGAGGAACTGGGTGGTCGCCCGCTCGGTGGGACCGTTGATGGTCGCGGCCTCCACCAGGGCGGATTCGTCGATGTACTGTCCGGTGGTGGTGCGAACAAAAAAGTAGTAGGTGGCAACGAATGCGGCCATGCATGCCAGGGTTGCGAGCACAAAAAGCAAGCCCATCCCAGCGCCCGGCCAGCGCCTGGTAGCGGTTCCACGTGTGGCCGGCAGCCGGCTCGTCTTAGGAAAACTCATTGCTTTCAGGGTGTCATATTTGGCTGGGAGGATCACTTTTGCTCGGCGAGGAGCTCCTCGTAGAGCGTCAAGTGTTCGGCGACCATGCGCTCGGCACTGAAGTAGTTTTCCGCGGCGTGGCGGCACTCGGCGCGATCCAGCGCGGCGGCGGCGATGACTGCCTCGGCCAGCTCCGGGGGCTGGAACGAAGGTAGCCGGTGACGCCCTCGGAGACGATTTCCGGGGCGGATCCCCGGAATGTTGCCACCACCGGAGTCCCGGCGGCGAGGGACTCGATCATGGCCATGCCGAAAGGTTCATCCCACTGAAGCGGATTCAGCAAGGCCACGGACCCGCCCAGGAGGACGAACTTGTCCGCAGCGTTCAGCTCGCCGAGGTATTCGACGTCGGGCCCCAGCAGCGGCGCGATGACCGCGGCGTAGTACTCATGTTCTTCCGCGCTGTACATCTTGGCCGCAATTCGCAGCGGTACCTGGGCCAGGCGGGCGGTCTCTATTGCTTCCGGCAGGCCCTTTCCGGGATGCATCCGGCCGAGGAAGCTGGCGTAGCCGCCGTCGCCGGCTCCGAGCGGGACGGATTGCGTGTCGATGCCGTGGTGGATGACCCTCCGTATCTTGATTCCGGGGGCAGTTTCCGCTTGATGGTGCGAGATGGCAATGATCGCGGTGTCTGTGGCCATGGCCTGGTAAATGTCATGGTTTTCTTCTGAAAACGGAAGGTGCGCCGTTGCGACGATGGGCGTTCCCTCCGGCCGATGCCGGTACAGCGGCCCGCCAAGGTGTTGTCGTGGATGAGGTCGACGTCGTGCATGGCCGCGAAGGCGTACACGCTGTGGCGGAGCTCGTCCGTCCCGTTCCCTATCCGGGAGCCGTCGGCAAGCGGCGGCCGGGACCTTGTCCACTGGACACGTGCTTCCGGACGCCGCGGCGAGGAGCACATCGTGGCCCGCGGCCACCAGGCCGCGAGCGAGGATATCGATGATCGACTCCGTCCCCCGTATGCAGGCGGCGGGACTGGAATCCAAGGCGGCGCAACCAAGCCGATGCGCACCTAGTGCCCCCGCCGCAGACCAGAGGTGACGTGGTGGACATCCAAGAGATCGGACAACGGCTTGCGGGCTTCGCGGTGCAGCGCGACATCCTCGGGCAGGTCCGTGACCCGTGTTTCTCCGTTGACCACCTCCACGGAGATCCGGGAGCCGGCAAGCGGGATGTTCCGCATTTTGATCCGGCCGAAGCCTTCGGGAACCACCGGTGCCAGCCAGAGGCCGCCGTGAGTGAGGCAAGGATCGAAACGGAGCAATACGCGCAGCAAGTGAACAGGTGTGGCAGCGGCCCACGCTTGCGGCGAACAGGACGAAGGGTAGGGGACGGGCGTCCCGTAGGTTTTCCTGTCCAGGCCGCAGAACAACTCCGGTAGCCGTCCGTCGAACGCCTCGGCCGCATCGAGAAGGCCCGTGACGAGGCGCTGGGACTCCTCGACGAAGCCGTAGCGCATCAATCCGCCGGCAATGAGGGCATTGTCATGCGGCCACACCGAGCCGTTGTGGTAGCTCGCCGGGTTGTAGGCCGCCATGTCCGAGGCCAAGGTCCGGACGCCCCAGCCCGTGAACATTGTGTCCGACATGAGCCGCTCCGCGACTAACCGAGCCTTGTCGTCGTCGACGATTCCGCTCCACAGGCAGTGACCCATATTGGATGCGCAGGCGTCTACCGGCCGCTTGTCGCGATCGAGGGCGATGGCGAAATAGCCGCGTTCAGGGAGCCAGAACTCCTCGTTGAACTTTCGCTTGAGTTCGGCCGCCCGCGCGCCCCACACCGCAGCCAGCTTCAGGTCGCCCTCCTCCTGGGCCATCAAGGCCCGGCTGAGATAGGCGGTGTAGACGTAGCCTTGGACTTCGCACAAGGCGATCGGAGGCTCCGCCAATGTGCCGTCGGCGAAGTTGATCCCGTCCCCGGAGTCCTTCCAGCCTTGATTGAGGAGGCCATGGTCCGTGGCCCGCGAGTACTCAACGAACCCGTCGCCGTCGGCGTCTCCGTAGTCGCGGATCCAGTCAAGGGCCCGGTCCACCGCCGGCAGAAGGGACTCCGAGACCTCGGAATGGAACCCCCAGCGGGTGAGCTCCCCCGCGAGCGTGACGAACAACGGGGTGGCATCCACTGAACCGTAGTACGCACTGCCGCCGCCAAGCGCGAGGCCTGTCGTGGCGCCCAGGCGCACCTCATGCAGGATCCGGCCCGGCTCCTCTTCGCTGAGCGGATTGACGGTCCGGCCCTGATGGTCGGCCAAGGTTTTGAGCGTTCCCAACGCCAGGGACGGGTCCAGTGGAAGGGTCATGAAGGACGTCAGGAGGGAGTCCCGGCCGAAAAGTGCCATGAACCAAGGCGATCCTGCGGCCACCACCGTCCGTCCGGGATGGTCGGGGTCGAAGATCCTGAGGGAACCGAGGTCTTCCCTGCTCCGGGCCAATGCTTTGTCGAAGGCCTGGTTGGCAAGCTCCGTTATGGGAACCCTGCCGTGCCACTCCTGAAGCCTTTCTTCAGGAAGATCGTAGGCGCGCTGGTTGCCCCAAACCTGGGCGTCCGCCTCGGGTCCAACTCCGTCGATGCGGGGCGTGGCCGTCACACCCGTGGACCAATGGCCTTGGGGCTCAAGAGAGATGTCGTAGCTGACGACGTCTCCGTCAACCTCGGAATTCGGTGCGTCAATGGTGACAAGTACGTGCCGCCCCTCCCGCTGGGACTCGAGGACTAACGAACCGTCACTGGCCCGCGTCAAATGCACGCTCTCGTGGCGTGCCCGGCCTTCCTTCACTTCGAAGATGTCCGCAAAGTCCGCATTGACCGTGAGTGAAACCGTGGCGTGTGTGGGCTTGCTGGAAAAATTCCTGATCGTAATCTCTTCGTGCACCCCGCCGAACAGGCTCCGCCGGCGCTCGATCAGGAGATGGCTGTCTGCCAAGCCATCGGTGCGAGACGCTCGGCCGACGAAATCGGCGCGATAGGGCTCCGGGACAGGGGAACCCAAGGCCTCGATGGGGTGGCCGTTCACCTCCAACGCCCAGTTCGAAACGAACCGTGTGTCGCGGAAGAACATCCCGTGCGGGCGCAGTTGGTCCATATCGCCGTTGGCCGCCGAGACGCAAAACGATGTTCCTGCCAAAAGTGTCACGGCACCTGCGCCGGCCGAACCTGCGAGGTTCTCGGCATTCCAACCTGTCATTAATGGGCTCCAAAGCTAGGGACGGGGAATGGGGCAGCTTGCTTCAGCGTATTCGCCGCGTCTTCGGAAGTGAACCCTCCTGCAGATATGGGGGCTCTTGGGTGGACGCTCGCTCGGATATGGCGGGTTGTGGGTGGGCGCTCGCTCGGATATGGCGGGTTGTGGGTGGGCGCTCGCTCGGATATCGCGGGTTGGGGGTGGACGCTAGCTCGGATATGGGGGGTTGTGGCCTGGGGTTGGGCGCGGTTGGTGAGCGAGGGTTTGCCGGTTTGGCCTTGTATCCGAGCGAGCGTCCGGGAAAAAGGGCACATAGGTGAGCGGGCGTCGGGGACGGGTGAGGGAGCCGTAACACGAATGTGACGCTTGACACGTGTTAGGTGATGGATTTACGCTACCTAACACGTGTTAGGAAGGAATTGGACATGGCAGGAAGCAATGGGAAGTTGCGTGAGATCTCACGCAGGACGGCCCTTGGTGCCTTGGGTGCGGGAATTGTCGGAGCAACAGTGGCGTCGTGGCCGCGGTTGACCGGCATGGACATCCCGGGCCGCGGGGACAACAGCCTTAGCATCGCCATCTTGGGAACCGCAGCGGACGCAGCCGCCCGCCAGCGGGTCATCGATGCGTTCGCGAAAGTGCACCCGGAAATCAAGGTGAAGGTCCAGGCCATCCAGGCCGCGGACTGGAAGGACTTCTTCACCAAGATCCTCACCATGGTGGCAGCAGGAACGCCACCGGATGTGGTCTACGTGGCCACGGAAGGTGCCCAGCTCTTCGCCGAGAAACTGGCGCACCCCTTGGACGAGTACCTTCGCCGCGACGCCGCGGACATGAAGGAGTACTTCGCGGACGTCCACCCGAGCCTCGTGGAGGCGTTCATGTACAAGGGCAGCCTGTTCCAGCTTCCCATCGACTGGAACGCCGCCAACATGTACTACAACACCTCGGCGCTCCAGCAAGCCGGACTCGAACGTCCTGCGGATAACTGGACCCAGGTGGATTTCCGGAGCACTTTGGCTTCGATGCGCAAAGCGAGGCCGCAGGACTTCACTCCGTACTACTGGACCAACAGGCTCTTCGGTGGCGTGGTGCCCTGGCTCTATGCCAACGACACCAGCTTCCTCAAGGAATCCAAGTCCACCGGCGGCGAATGGCTCTGGACAGCTTCTACGCCCAGGATCCGTCACGCGGGCTGCGCTCCGGCGGCTACCAGTGGCTTGAGCCCAACGCGGATGACCCGCGGGTGTACGAATCGTTCGACTACCTCCGCGGCCTCGTCAAGGATGGCCTCGGCGTTCGTCCCGAGGAGGGTGGCGGAAATTCACTCGTCGGGCTGTTCGCCTCCAACAGGATCGGCATGACCCCGGCCGGCGGCTACTGGGTGGAAGGCCTCCACGAAGCCGGAATGAAGGAAGACGGCTTCGACGTCCAGTTCTTCCCGCGGTGGCGCACCCAGCGGCACCAGTTCGGCACTGCCGGCTACGCCATCATGAAGACCGCCAAGGACAAGGACGCGGCGTGGGAGTGGCTCAAGTTCGCTTCCAGCCTGGAAGCCATGCGCTTGGTCTTCCCGACGCCGAACACCACCCCGGCGCGCCGTTCCATGGTCAACGAGCAGTTGTACGCCGGACGCGGACCCAAGCACTGGAAAGTCTTCTACGACACCCTCGACAAATTCCCCACCACAGGTCCCATTCCGGCACCGCCCAGCAGGCCGCCGTCGAGACCGCCCTGATGAAAAACGTATCCCTGGCCGTCAGCGGTGATGAGAACCAGCTCAAGCAGGCCCTCGCCTCCATGCAACGCGACCTTGAGATCGCCTTGAGGAGGCAGGCATGAGCACGGCAACAACGGGCACGTCCACCAAACGCCGCAACGGCGCGGGCCCAAGCGCCGCAACGGCGCCGGAACCGGGGCGACACAACCGGAAGACAGCGTCAGCGCTGGCTGCCCTGGGCGTTCCTCGCTCCCACCATCCTTGGCATGGGCTGTTCACGCTCGTGCCGATCGTTGCATCGGTGGTCCTCGCCTTCTTCCGCTGGGACATTATTTCGGCGCCAAGTTTCGTCGGGTTCGACAACTTCGCCGAAGTGGTCCAGGACCCCACGGTGCGTGTTTCGTTCCTGAACACGATCCTGTTCGTGGTGGTCGCCGTCGCGCTTCAGCTCGGCCTCGCGCTAGCACTGGCGATCATGGTGCAGGAGAAGCTCCCGGCCTGGCTTCGTGTCTTCTTCCGCAGCGCCTTCTTCTTCCCGCTGATCCTGTCCGCGGCGTCGGTGTCCATCTTCATGCGCTACCTGTTCAACGAACAATTCGGCGTGGTCAACTGGCTCTTGTCCTTCGTCGGCATCCCGCCGTCCCGTGGCTGACCACGCCGGCCGGTTCTGCCGCCGTCGTGATCCTCGTGTACGTGTGGCAGAACTTCGGGTTCTCGTTCCTGTTGTTCATCGGCGGACTGGCGTCCATCCCCACCGAAACGTACGAGGCTGCGTCGATCGACGGCGCCACGGGCTGGCGCAAGCACCTTCACGTGACGCTGCCGCTCCTGAGCCCCACCACCTTGGTGGCGTCCGTCATGGCGATCATCAACGCCCTGCAAGTGTTCGACCAGCCCTACGTCCTCACCCGCGGCGGCCCAGGCGACGCCACGCGCACCGCAGTGATGGTGATCTTCGAGTCCGCGTTCCAGCGCCTCGAGTTCGGCCAGGCCTCGGCGATCGGCGTCATCCTCACGCTGATCATCATGGCCATTACCGCCGCCCAGTTCCGGCTCAGCAAACGATTCGTCTTCTACCAGTAAGGCCCGCCATGACTACAACCTCAACCCAGCGCGCCGCCGTCGATCGCTTGGCTCCCCAGCGGCTCGCGCCGCGAAAGAAGCGGAACTGGAGCATGGCGGGACGAATCGTGCTGCTCCTGATCGCGTCCGTTTTCATCCTCGGTCCGGTGCTGTGGACCCTGTCCACCTCGCTGCGGCCACCGGCGGAATCGTTCCAACTGCCGCCGTCGTTCCTTCCCCTCAACCCCGATTTCTCGTCGTACGACCAGGTCTTCAAGCAGCTCAACATCATGCTTCTGGTCCTCAACAGCGCCCTCGTGACGGGACTGATCGCCGTCGGGCAGATGTTCACGGCGGCGCTCGCCGGTTACGCGTTCGCGAACCTCAAGTTCCGCGGCCGCGGGGCACTGTTCTCGATTGTGCTGGCCACCATGATGGTCCCGGCGCAGGTGACGATCGTGCCGGTCTTCATGCTGATCCGCGGCATCGGTCTGTCCGACACGCTCCTCGCACTGATCCTTCCGGCGATCCCGACGGCGTTCGGCACCTTCCTGATGCGGCAGTACTTCCTGGGGCTCCCGGCCGATTTGGGCGAGGCCGCCGCGATCGACGGAGCCTCGCCGTGGCGCACGTTCCGTTCCGTGTATGCGCCGCTGGCGATGCCGGGCATGGCGATCGTGGGCATCCTGGCCTTCAATTACCACTGGAACGAGTTCTTCCGCCCGCTCATCCTGACCATCTCCGAGCAAAACTTCACGCTCCCGCTGGGCCTGGTGTCGCTGCAGGGCAACCTGGGCACGGGCAGCATCTCCGTGGTGCTGGCAGGCGTGATCCTCTCCATGATTCCCGCCCTGGTGGTGTTCATGTTCGGCCAACGCGCCCTGCGTGACGGACTCACCGCCGGCACCGGCAAATAGCCTCTACTTCCCTGAAAGGACTTCGATGACGGACCTCATTTCGTCCGCCCCTGCACTCGCCGCGGCGGCCACCCACCCGGACCCGGCTTTCCCGCGCTTCCACCCGCGGCCGGCGCACGGCTGGATCAACGACCCCAACGGCGTCAGCTACATCAACGGCCGCTACCACGTGTTCTTCCAGTTCAACCCGGAATCGGCACGGCACCACCGGATCCAGTGGGGCCACGTGAGCTCCCCGGACCTGGTCCACTGGGATGAACACCCCGTCGCGCTGCGCCCGCAGGATGGCGGGCCGGACGAGTTCGGCTGCTGGACCGGCGTAGTGACCGACGACGGCGGTGTCCCCACCGCTGCGTACTCCGGCGTGCGGGGCGATGGTGGTCACTCCCAGGTGGTGATTTCCCGGGGCTCGGCGGACCTGGTGTCCTGGGAACAGGATGGCCACATTGCCGCTTCCATGCCGGACGACGGCCTTGTCACGGCCGTGCGCGACCCCTTCATCTTCCACTTCAACGGCAAGCGCTACGCCATGCAGGGCGCCGGGCTGGCCAATGGACATGCTGCTTTGCTGCTGTACACGGTGGAGGACATGTCCGACTGGAAGTACCAAGGCATTTGGCTGACCACGGAAAACCCGGTGGCGGCTGCGCAGACGCCGGCTGAGATCTGGGAGTGCCCGCAACTGGTCGTGTGCCGTCCGACGAGGCGGCGTCCGACGGGGACGACACCTGGGTCATGATGTTCTCCCTGTGGCTCTCCGGGGATGACCACGAGCACGCAAACGGAGTCGGCCACCTGATCGGCTCGCTCGCCGAGGACCCGTCTACCGGGCTGCCGGTGTTCGTCCCGCGTTCCGGCGGCAGGTCCGACCTTGGCAGGGACTTCTATGCTCCGCAGATCGTTCAGCTGGATACTGCGTCTTCGTCCGGCTCGGAGTCGGAGCCGCGTGCCCTGCTGTGGGGATGGCCAACGAAGGCCCGGGTCGTGATGGCCGGCGTGGCCGTTCGCAGGACGAGATCGACGCCGCAGGCTGGGCAGGCGTATTAACCCACCCGCGCTTCCTCTCGGTTGAGGACGGCGCATTGGTGGTTGCTCCGGCGCCGGAGGTGGACGCTTACCGGGGTCCTGTCCTCGCGGCCGGGGCTTCCGGGGCCGTTGACTTGCCGCCGTTTGCCGAGGCAGTTGTGACGGCTGGGACTGTTGCTGGAGCCGGTGAGGTTCGGCTGGTCCTGGCCTCCGGCGCGGAACGGCAAGTTGTGTTTGCAGGGCCGTTGTCCGAGGGCGAGGAACTCCGCATCTTCGTGGATGCTTCCTTGGTGGAGGTGTATCGGACAGGTTCCGTCGCCACGACACTCCGCGCCTACCCTGCGGCCGGGGAAGCATGGATCCTTGAGCTTCCCGAAGGTGCGGCCGCGGAGGTCTGGGAACTGAAGCTGCCGGAATAGGCGGCAGGCCGCCGTCGGGCACTCAACTTTTGACCACTTTTGGCCGGTGCTGCAGTCCGGGATCCCCGTATTTCCGCGGATTCCCGGGCGGCGGCCCGGCCAAAAGTGGTCGGATCTAGAGAGCGGGTACGGGCCCGGTGGACTCACGGACCACCAAACGGCAGGGGACCATGGTTTCCAAGCCGCCGTTGGCCTCGAAACCGCCGCCGCCGCCCGACGTCGACCGCTTGGCCGGGTCCTCGATCTGCTCGAGCAACATGCTCATCGCGGCCGCGCCCATTTCGCGCAAGGGAAGCGCCATGGTGGTGAGCGCAGGGACCATGGTGGCCGCGATGCGGGACTCGTCGTCGTAACCCATAATCGAGAGGTCGCGCGGTACGGAAAGGCCCAGCCGCGCGCAGCCAGGGCGACGCCGATGGCGAGTCGATCGTTCGCGCAGACAATCGCCGTCGGCCGCTCGGTGGCGGAGAGCAGGCCCATGGCGCCGTGGAAGCCGTCGTTGATGTCCCAACCGGCCATGAACACGCGGTCTTCGCGGACGGGGATGGCGGCCTTGGCCATGGCCTCCCGATGCCCCACGATGCGCAGGGGCACAGCCGGTGAGGTGGCGGCCCGGCGAGGAATGCGATATCGCGATGGCCCAGCTGCAGGAGGTGCTCTGTGGCTTCCCGACCGCCGGAAACTTCGTCCGGGATCACGTGGTGCAGCCGTGGGGCGGGGCTGCTGTCGTAGCAATTGGCGAGGACAGAGGGGACCCGCAGCATGCCCTGGGGGACGTCGAGCGGCTTCAAACCGACCGTGACGTACATCAGCCCGTCCACTTGCCGGTCCAACAGGGTCTCGACGGCGCTCTCGTCACGGGAGGCGTCGCGCTCGGTGTCCATCACCACCGTGACGAAGCCGTGGGCGCGGGCGACGTCGTCGGCGCCGCCGATGATGTTGCCGTCGAACGGGCTCACCACCACCTCGTCCGACACGATGCCGATCACGCGCGTTCGTTGGTTCCGAAGGCTCAGGGCGATGGGGTTGGGGGAGTAGTTCAGGTCCGCTGCGGCTTGCCGGATCCGGTCCTGGCTTTCCTTGGCCACGTTGCCGTCCCCACGGCCGTTGAGCACCAGGGACACCGCACTCCGCGAGACGCCCGCCCGTTTGGCGACGTCGAGTGCTGTGGCCTTGCGCTGCATGCGGGCTCCTCCGGCTGTGGTTCCGATTCTTGCTGCATTCTACCTAACGCGTGTGAGGAGTGGTTCCGGTCCACGTTCCCCGCGTTCCCCAGCCCGACGCTCGCTCACATATATGGCCTTCCAGCCGAACGCTCGCTCACATCATGAGCGAGCGTCGGCCGAAAACACCCAAAGGTGAGCGAGCGTCCGGAGGGCGCGCGTGCCACGCCGGCCCACGACGCCGGCGGCCCACGACGCCGGGCGGCCCACGATGCCGGGCGCCCCACGACGCCGGGCGGCAACCCGGCGTAGCCGGCTCGCCCCGCCCTAGGAACCGACCCGGCGCCGCCCCACGCTACAGTGAAACCATGCTCCGTTCCCCACCCTCGACGAGCTCCTTGCCACCGCAAAAGTGGTCAGCCTGCCGATGCGGGTCAAGTTCCGGGGCATCACCGAGCGCGAGACCCTCCTGTTCCGCGGACCGGCCGGATGGGGCGAATTTTGTCCGTTCCCTGAGTACGGCGACGCCGAGGCCGCGCGCTGGCTCGCCGCCGCCGTCGAAGCCGCATGGCAGGGTTTTCCGCCGCCGCTGAGGGACACCATTCCCGTCAACGCGACCGTCCCCGCCGTGCCGGCCGCCCGGGTGCCAGAGGTCCTGGAGCGCTTCGGACGCGTGAACGCCGTCAAGGTCAAGGTCGCCGAGCGCGGTCAGGAACTGGCCGACGACGTCGCGCGCGTCACCGCAGTCCGCGACGCCCTGCCGGACGCCGCGATCCGGGTGGACGCGAACGCAGGCTGGGACGTGCCGCAGGCGGTGGAGGCACTTGGGCGGCTATCCGCCGTCGGGCTCGAGTATGCCGAGCAGCCCGTGCCGCAGATCGAGGGCCTTGCCGAAGTCCGCCGGCGGCTCGTGCAGCAGGGCACCCCCGTGCTCATCGCCGCCGACGAATCCGTGCGCAAGGAAGACGATCCCTCAAGGTGGCCCGCGCGGGCGCGGCGGACCTGATCGTGGTCAAGGTGGCGCCGCTCGGGGGAGTGCGGCGCGCGCTGGACATCGTGGCGCAAGCCGGGCTTCCCGCCGTCGTGAGCTCGGCGCTGGACACCTCGGTGGGGATCCGCGCGGGGCTCGCGCTCGCGGCCGCGCTGCCGGAACTGCCGTACGCGTGCGGGCTGGGGACAGTGCGGCTGTTCGCCTCGGACATCACGCAGGATCCGTTGGTGCCCGACGACGGCGCGATCCGGGTCCGCGAAGCCGTCGCCGACGAGGGGCTGCTGGAGCGGTATGCGGCTCCCGCTGAACGTCGCGAGTGGTGGCTGGACCGGCTCCGTCGCGTGCACGCACTCCTTGAGGCATAGATTGCTGGGAAAAGTCTGGGAATTCACCGGAACTTAACCGGAGCGTCCTCTCGGATTCCGATAGCGCTGTAAGGGTTGGGAAATCACTCAATCCCCGGAGGTATTTCCCATGTCTGAATCAACCAAGCGCAAGTTCGACTTGCTCCCCATGCTCGGCCATACGAAGGGCAAGCGCAGCCCCGTGACGTGCGCCCTGAAGTGCGACAACGCCTGCTCGGGCGAGGTGTGCAATACGAGTTCCAACGCCTACTTCCGCGACATCGCTTCCGCAGCCGTGTCCCGCCGCGCCGCCCTGGGCTTCGGCGCCGTCGGTGCGCTCGCCGTCGTGCAGGGCGGAAGCCTTTCCGGCAACGTTCCGGCGGCGCTGGCCTGTCAGCGGCGGCGAAGACGGGCTTCGACAAGGCCAAGCTCAAGTTCGCGCCGATCAAGCCGGTCGACTACACCGTGGACGCGTTCACCGTCCCGGATGGATTCGCGTGGCAGCCGATCATCCGTTGGGCGATCCGCTCTTCGCAGACTCGCCGGCCTTCGAGCTGAACGGCCAGACCGCGGCAGCGCAGGCCCGACAGTTCGGCTACAACAACGACTACACGGACATCCTGCCCATCCCGGATTCCAAGGACCGCCGTGCCGTGCTCTTCACCAACCACGAGTACACCAACGAGAACATCATGTTCCGGCAACTTTGGCGGCCGCGGAGGCGCGCGCGATCGGGCGTGCCGCACACGGGCTCACGGTTGTGGAACTTGAGCGCAAGAACAAGAACAAACCATGGAATTACGTCAAGGGTGCGCCGCTCAACCGCCGCTTCCTGACCGACACCACCTACGAACTCACCGGACCCGCCGCTGGCACGGACTTGGTGAAGACCATCGACGATCCCTCAGGCCGGAAGATCAAAGGCACCCTCGGCAACTGCTCCGGAGGCACCACTCCCTGGGGCACCATCCTCTCCGGCGAGGAAAACTTCAACGGCTACTTCGTGGCTCCCGGCACCTCGGCGGGCGACAAGCGCTACGGCCTCTCCAACAAGGCAACGGCCCGTAAGTGGGAGCTGGATGAGCCGCGTTTCAACACCAACAACGCCGGCTACGCCAACGAGTCCAACCGCTTTGGCTGGATCGTTGAAGTCGACCCGTTCGACCCCTCCTCCACACCCAAGAAGCACTCCGCCATGGGCCGCTTCAAGCACGAGGGCGCCAACGTGATAGTTGCCGACTCGGGCCACGTGGTGGCGTACATGGGCGACGACGAGCGCTTCGACTACCTCTACAAGTTCGTCTCCAAGGGCAAGTACATGCCCGGCGACTCGGCCGCGGCACGCCGGAGCAACATGGACCTTCTCTCCGAGGGCGACCTCTACGTTGCCAAGTTCACCGGCGACTCTCCGGCGTCGGAGATCACCGGCAACGGCGCGCTTCCCTCCGACGGCGCCTTCGACGGTTCCGGCGAGTGGCTTCCCTTGGTGGTCGACGGCGTCTCCGCAGTTCCGGGCATGTCCGTCCCTGAGGTACTCGTCTACACACGCCTCGCCGCGGACAAGGTCGGCCCACCAAGATGGACCGCTGCGAAGACGTCGAACCCAACCTGGCCACCGGCAAGGTCTATGTGGTCTGCACCAACAACTCGGACCGCGGCAAGCCTGGAAAGGAAGGCGCCACCGAGGTCAACCCGCGCACCCTCAACCGGGACGGCCACATCGTGGAAATCACCGAAACCGGTGACCAGACGTCTACGCGCTTCAATTGGACGCTCCTGATGGTTTGTGGAGACCCCGCCAAGAACTCCTCGACCTACTTCTCCGGCTTCCCGGCCGACAAGGTCTCGCCCATTTCCTGCCCGGACAACGTCGCTTTCGATTCGGCAGGCTACATGTGGATCGCCACTGACGGCGCGCCGTCGTCGATCGGGTACGCGGACGGCCTCTTCAAGGTCACGCTGGATGGCGGCGAACGCGGCAAGGTTGAGCAGTTCCTCGCCGTGCCGCGCGACGCCGAGACGTGCGGACCGATCGTGCACGACGACGAGCGGACCGTCTTCGTCGCCGTGCAGCACCCGGGTGAGGAAGGGACGTTCGACGCCCCCACTCCTTCTTCCCGGATTACGTGGGCGCCGGAGCCGCCCCGGCCGCCGGCCAGGTCCGCGCCCGCGTCCGTCGATCGTGCAGGTGTTCCGCAAGGACGGCTAGCCCTTCCCTTGCCCGACGCCTTCCCGACCAACGCACCGGCCGACGCCCGCTCACGTATGTGGGTCTTTCGGCCGACGCTCGCTCACGTATGTGGGTCTTTCGGCCGACGCTCGCTCACTCTCTTCAAGGGAGTGAGCGAGCGTTTGGGGTTTTGGCCCTATAGGTGAGCGAGCGTCGGGAGGGAGGCGCCGCTAATAGACTGGTGCGGTGACTTCGCAAGGCTCCCTGAGCTCCCTCGCCGCTGCCCGTATCGCCGTCAAGGCGTTGCTCGACGGCGGTGTGCGGCACGTGGTTATCTCTCCCGGTTCGCGCTCGGCACCCATGGCTTACGCACTCGCCGAGGCCGAAGCGGCCGGGAATGTCCGCCTCCTGGTGAGGATCGACGAACGTTCGGCCGGTTTCACGGCACTGGGTTTGGCCCTGTCGACGGGAGCCCCGGCGGCCGTCCTGACCACCTCGGGCACCGCCGTCGGGAATCTTTTGCCTGCGGTCATGGAAGCCAACCACGCCGCCGTGCCCCTCGTAGTCCTTTCGGCCGACCGCCCGGCCGAGCTCCACGGCACCGGCGCCAACCAGACCACCATCCAACTGGACCTCTTCGGCGACCACGTTCGCTTCGCCGTCGACATCGCCGCGGGCAGCAACCCGAAGCGGGCCGTCGAGACCGCCATCTACGCGGCCACCGGCGCCCTCGCGGACACGCCACCCGGGCCGGTGCAGCTCAACCTGGCCTTCCGCGAGCCGTTGGTTCCCGAACCGGGCGAGGCGCTGCCCGCCACCAAGGGCCACGGAGTTTTCCACTACGATTCCGGTCCCCAACCATTGAGCATGCCCCCGCTCCCGCTGAACTGACCGAGCGGCGGACGGTGGTTTTGGCAGGGCACGACGCCGGTCCGGTCGCCGAGGCGTTCGCCCGTGCCCACGGCCTTCCCTTGCTCGCCGAGCCCTCCTCCAACGCGCGCTTCGGTCCCAACGCGGTCGGCCCGTATCGCCTCATGCTGGACAACTTCGGGCCCGGGTCTGCTCTGCCGATCGAGCGGGTGGTAGTCTTCGGGCGGCCTACGCTGTCCCGGCCCGTCGCCGCACTCCTGGCCGCAACGACCTCCCCGCCGCCATGTACGAGCCCGTTCCGGTGGCCTGGTATGAACATGGCCGGCGTCGCGAGGAACGCTTCGATTCCCTGGCTGAACTGGCAGGGTTCGCCGGCCGCGGCTCTGATGATTGGCTCGACGCCTGGCTCCTGGCCGGGGCTGCGGCCCAACACACGCTCGACGGCGTCCTCGAGGCCGAGCTGGCGGCCAGTGGACCTGCCGTGGGAGCCGTCGTCTGGAAACACGCGCGCGGGCAGCTGGTCCTGGGCTCCTCCAATGGCATCCGCGACGTCGACCTCGCCGGACAGCCCGGCCCGAGCCCCTCGCCACGGTGTTCGCGAACCGCGGCCTCGCCGGCATTGACGGAACTATCTCCACGGCTACGGGAATCGCCCTCGGAGCGGGCCGCGAAACCACCCTCCTCCTGGGAGACGTCACCTTCCTGCACGACGCCGGCGGCCTCCTCCTCGGAGCCGGCGAACCCGGACCGGACCTGCGCATCGTGGTCCTCAACGACGCCGGCGGGGGCATCTTCGGTCTCCTTGAGCACGGCAAGGTGGAGGACGACGGCGGTTACGGCACCGCCGTCGAGCGCCTCTTCGGCACCCCGCACAGCGTGGACATTTCAGCGCTCGCCGCGGCATACGGCGTCGGGCACACCTTGGTGCGTACGACGGCGGAGCTCGCCGCAGTGCTTGCCTCGCCTTTGAAGGGGCGCAGCATCGTGGAGGTACGCACGGACCGGTCTGGGTTGCGTCCCTTGCACGCGCGCATCAAGGCCGCAGTGGCTGCGGCAGTATCCCAGGTGCTCCTCGGGGCGTAGATGTTCGGCCCTGGCGACGCGCAATCTGGCTGACGACACGGAAATGCCCTGACGCGGCTGGATTTCCAGCCGCGTCAGGGCATTTGAGCGTCGCACGTCGCAGCAGGAACTACAGCACGCGGCTGAGGAATTCCTTGGTGCGGGCGTGTTGGGGGTTGGCGATGATTTCGCGGGGGTCACCGGATTCCACCACCACACCTCCGTCCATGAAGGTCAGGCGGTCGCCGACTTCGCGGGCAAAGCCGATCTCGTGGGTCACCACGATCATGGTCATGCCGGACTTGGCCAGGTCCTTCATTACGTTGAGCACATCGCCCACGAGCTCGGGGTCAAGGGCGGACGTCGGCTCGTCGAAGAGCATCAATTCCGGTTCCATGGCCAGGGCCCGGGCGATCGCGACGCGTTGCTGCTGGCCGCCGGAAAGCTGAGCAGGGTAGTGGTTGGCTCGATCAGCCAGGCCCACCCGGTCCAACAATTCGAGGGCGGCCTTCTTGGCATCACTCTTGGATTTGCCCTTGACCTGCACGGGTGCTTCCATCACGTTGTACAACGCGGTCTTGTGGGGAACAGGTTGAAGCGCTGGAAGACCATGCCGATTTCCCGGCGTTGCGCGGCGATTTCCTTGACCTTCAGGTCGTGGAGGCGGCCGTTGACTTCGCGGTAGCCGATCAGCTGGTCGCCAACGGAAATGCGGCCGGCGCTGATGGTTTCGAGGAGGTTCACGCAGCGGAGCATCGTGGACTTGCCCGAACCGGACGGGCCGATGACAACGGACACTTCGCCCTGGTTGACCGTCAGGTCGATGCCGCGGAGCACATGGTGTTGGCCGTAGTACTTGTGGAGGCCTTCGATCCGCACCAGCGGTTTCTGGGTGGTGATCGTCATTTTGCGTCCTCCTCGGGGAAGTCCATCTTTAAGGACGGCTCAGCTTCGGCGCTCGGTGCCACTGCGGCAGCGGCCTTGGCGGCTGCCGGGTTGATGACGGCCGGGGCCAGGTTGGTGTCCACGCCTTGCCGTAGTAGGCCTCGATGTAGTGCTGGCCCACCATGAGGAGGCTGGTGATGACCAAGTACCAGATGGCTGCCACGATCAGCAGCGGCACCGGAAGGTAGATCCGGTTGGCCAGGGCGTTGGTCGCGAAGGTCAGGTCCAGGGTGAACGGGACGGCCAGGACCAGGGAGGTGGTCTTGAGCATGCCGATGGTTTCGTTGCCGGTGGGCGGGACGATGATGCGCATTGCCTGGGGCAGGATGATCCGCCACATGATCTTGCCGTTGCCCATGCCCAGGGCTTCGGCGGCTTCGGTCTGTCCCTTGTCCACTGACTTCAGGCCGGCCCGGAAGATCTCCGCCAGATAGGCGGATTCGTTCAGGCCTAGCCCCAGGATCGCCGCAACAAGAGCCGTAATGACGGTGCTCGTGTCCACGCTGAACAGTTCGGGGCCAAACGGCACCCCTGCGCTGATCTTGGGGTAGAGGACGGCGATCAGGCCCCAGAAGACCAACTGGGTGTAGACCGGGGTGCCGCGGAAGAACCAGACCCAGACCCAGCTCGTGTAGCGCAGGACGGGGTTGTCGGACTGGCGCATCACGGCCAGCAGGATGGCCAGGACAATGGCAATGACCATCGAAGCTACGGTCAGGAGAAGCGTCCAGCCAACACCCTGGACGACTTTCACGTCCAGGATGTAGGTGCCCACAACGTCCCAACGGAAGTTGTGGTTCGTGATCACGCTCTGCACCATAAGTGCTAGTACGCCAACGATGACGATGGCGCTGATCCAGCGGCCAGGGTGCCTGACGGGCACCGCGTCGTTCAGCACGGGCGCGGCGTGGCCTGGTTGATGATGATCCATCTGTGCACCTGATTTGTTATCGGTGGCGGGAATACTCAAGACTTAACCGCCGGGTTGACCTCGGACTTGGTGATGGCGCCTTCGGCGTTGCCCCAGCCAGTGAGGATCTTCTTGTAGGAACCGTCAGACATGAGCTTGGTCAGGGTCTTCTGGATGACATCGGCGAGGGCCGTGTCCGACTTGGCAACGGCGATGCCCTGGGGAGCGGCGTCGTACACATCGCCGAGCTTCTCAAGCTGTCCGTTGGTCTGCGTCAGGGCGTAACCGATGATGGGGGAGTCGGCTGCCATCGCGTCGATGCTGCCGTTGACGAGCCGGGTGGTGACGTCGGTCTGGTTCTTGAGCGTCACGATGTTGATGGGCTGCTTGCCGTCAGCCGCGCACTTCTTGTTGCGGCCGGAGAGGTCCGGGTCTTCCTGGACCGTGCCGGTCTGCACGCCGATGGACTTGCCGCAGACGTCATCCAGGGAGAACTTCTTCGGGTTGCCCTTCTGCACGGCCCACGCGGTGCCGGCGTTGAAGTAGCTGACCATATTAACGGCGCCGAGACGCTCAGGGTTGATGGTGAAGGACGAGATGCCCAGATCGTACTTGGGGCCGAGGGCGGGGAGGATGCCCGTGAATTCGGCGGTCTGCACCTGGACCTTCAAGCCAAGGGTGGCGCCGATCGCCTTGGCGATGTCGACGTCGTAACCAACAGGGGTCTGGCCGTCGGTTCCAAGGAATTCCGCAGGAGCGTAGGTCGTGTCCGAGCCGACGGTCAGCGTGCCCTTGGACTTGATGGCCGCGGGGACCAGCGCAGCGAGGGTGTCGTCCTTGGTGATGGTGCTGGGGTCAAAGCTTGCATTGGCACTGCCGGAAGGCGAGGCGGCGCTCGACGGGCCGGCCTCTGAGGCGTTGGTGCAGGCAGTCAGTGCCAAGGCGCCGATTGCGATGATGGTTGCAGCCTTGAGCGTCGAACTGACCGGGAGCGAACGGAATTTCTGCATTTTCTTACCTTTTTTTGCAGTGGATGCGAAACTAATCGGTTCATAGTGTAGCGCCGAACATGAGATGTGCGTCACAGAAAACTAAGTTTTACTATTGGATAACCTACCAAGTAAAAAATCAAGACCCCCAACGTGGCTATTGTCTCGCACCCCAGACAGTTGGGAGGGTAGGTTTCGAACGGAATCCTCGGGTTTGAGGCTTAGTTGCTGATCCCCAGCGACTCGAGCATCGGCCGGAATTTTGCCCAGGTCTCGGCCAGCTCGGCGTCGGGAACAGAGCCTTCCACGATCCCGCAGCCCGCATAGAGGCGCACGGTGGTAGGACTCTCGATGATCGCGCCGCGCAGTGCGATGCCCCACTCGCCGTTCCCGCGGCGTCGAGCCATCCGACCGGCCCGCGTACGGCCCGCGATCCATGTGCTCAAGCTCCCGGATCAGTTCCCCGGCAACCAGAGTAGGTGTGCCACACACGGCAGCCGTGGGGTGGAGGGCGTTGATCAGCGCAAGGCACGTAGGGACATGTCCCTCGATATCTGCGAGCTCGGCCTTCACGTCCGATGCCAAGTGCCACACATTGGGCAGTTCCAGGATGAACGGTTCGCTGTGGGCGTTCATGGCCTCGGAGAACGGCGCGAGCTGGGTGGTCAGCGACTGGATGGCGATCTCGTGCTCGTGCCGTTGTTTCTCCGAACCGGCCAGCACGCGTTCGGCGTATTCCATGGGGGAGCCGTCCACGCCCTCGGCGTCGCGACGGTCCAGCGTCCCGGCCAAGACCCGCGCCTGTGCTGTGCGGCCCTCCACCTGGATGAGCATTTCCGGCGTCGCGCCCACCAAGCCGTCGACGCCGTAGGTCCAGCATTCGCGGTAACGGCTGGCCAGCTGCTGGAGCACTTTGGCGGCGTTGACGCCGTCGGGCAGCGTCGCCACGACGTCCCGCGCGAGAACCAGCTTCTCCAGCTTTCCGGTCCGGATCTCCGCGACGCCGTCGGCCACGGCCTGCTTCCAGGCGGCCTCGCTCAGTGAACCGCTCTCCAGCGTCACCTTCCCGTCCCCCAACTGACTCGCACTTGTTGTCGTTTTGGGCCCTCTCAACGACAACAACTGCGAGCTAGTTGGGTGCCCGACGCCGGAGCCTCCTGCCGCCGTAAGCTCACCGGCCGCTGACTCGCGTTGCGCTGACTCGCCGCTGAGCCAACCCGCGAGGGTGGCGAGCGCTCCCGCCTCGGTGAGTTCGACGTCGTCGAGCGTCAGCTGCGTGAGCCAGGACTGCCCATCCCGGATACCGACAACGATTTCAGGAAGGATCAAGCGGGACTCAAAGTCGGACGTCTTGGAGAAGGCAAAGGAGCCAAAGGCCACTGGGCCGGTGCCGGGGAGCTCAAGGGGATCCGTGACGTCGGCCTCGATGACGAGGTGGCGCCACCAGATGTCGGCCTCGAGGAAGCGATCGGGCCCGGAAGCGGTGAAGCGCGCGAGTTCGCCAAACCCCACCAGCCCGTTCTCTCGGCGGGACCAGCACAGGACATCGTCCCGGACCAGAAATGACGGCAGTCCCCCGGAGGATGAATCAACATCGAGGGGGACTGTCAAGGTGCGGAGCGTACTCGTCATGATGGAACAACATTACTCCCGCGCGCAACGGTAGCCGCGCTGGCCGGAACGGAACCTGGAACGGGAACCCGGCGCGCGAACCGGGCCTGGACCGGAGTGCCCCGAAAGTTCTTCCCATATTTGTCTGAGACAATTGCAGGGTGAACCGAGCATCCTTGGAAAAGCGTCCGGACGAAGTTGCGACGATGTTTGACGATGTCGCCCCCAAATACGATGTCGTCAACGATGTCCTGTCCATGGGGCAGACCCGGCGTTGGCGCCGCGTCGTCGTGGATGCGATGGATGTTCGGGTAGGCCAAAAGGTCCTGGATCTGGCTGCCGGTACCGGTACGTCCAGCGAACCGTACGCGGACGCCGGAGTGGACGTCGTGGCCTGCGACTTCTCGTTGGGAATGCTGAAGGTGGGCAAGCGCCGCCGTCCGGACATCAACTTCGTTGCCGGGGACGCCACCAAGCTGCCCTTCGCGGACAACTCCTTCGACGCGTGCACCATTTCCTTCGGCCTGCGCAACGTCAACGAACCACACAAGGCCCTCGCTGAGATGTTCCGAGTCACCAAGCCGGGTGGACGCCTGGTCATCGCGGAATTCTCCGCCCCGGTCGTGCCCCTTTGGCGGACCATGTACACCGAATACCTCATGCGCGCACTGCCTGCCATCGCCACCAAGGTCTCCTCCAACCCGGACGCCTACGTGTACCTCGCCGAGTCCATCCGCGCGTGGCCGGACCAGGACCACCTGGCCGCGTGGTTGCAGGAAGCCGGCTGGACCGACGTCAACTACCGCAACCTGAGCGGCGGCATCGTAGCGGTGCACCGCGCCCAGAAGCCCGGAGCCGAACACCGGGAAAGCGTTCCCGTGGCCAAGCTGCGCCGCCAGATCAAGCCGCGCCGCCAAGCCGGCGATCAGTCCCGCTAACCGGCCTATTAACAAGGACGCTGTGAACGTACTGATAGTCGGCGCAGGGCCAGCCGGGTCCACCGCCGCGTACTACCTTGCCCGGGCGGGCATTTCCGTGACCGTGCTGGAAAAGACCAGCTTCCCGCGTGAGAAAGTCTGCGGCGACGGCCTCACTCCGCGCGCCGTACGCGAAATCCAGAAGCTCGGCCTCCCGCATGCCGAGGACGAGGGGTGGCGCCGCAACAAGGGGCTCAGGCTCATCGCCGGCGGCCGCACCATTGAATTGCCGTGGCCCGAGGTCGCCGACTTTCCCACCTACGGACTCATCCGCACGCGCCTCGGATTCGACGAGGAACTGGCCCTGCACGCCCAGTCGGCCGGCGCCGTCGTCCTTGAACGCCACAGCGTCACCGAAGCACTGCGCGACGACGCCGGGCGGGTGATCGGCGCGCGCGCCGCGCTGCTCGACGAGTCCGGACGCAAGACGGGCGAAACGCGCGACTTCCATGCCGACGTCGTGCTCGCCGCGGACGGCAACTCGACGCGGACCGCCGTTTCGCTTGGCATGCACAAACGCGACGACCGTCCGCTCGGCGTCGCCGTCCGCACCTACTTCACCTCGCCCCGACACGACGACGACTGGATGGAAGGCTGGCTTGAGCTTCCGGGCAAGTCCGGAAAGCCGCTGCCCGGTTACGGCTGGGTTTTCGGCGTCGGGGACGGCACGTCCAACGTCGGCCTGGGCATCCTGAACTCCTCCAAGGAATTCGGCAAGCTCGACTACAAGCAGGTCCTGCGCGAATGGACCGCCGGCATGCCGTCCGAGTGGGGTTTCACGCCCGAAAACCAAGTGGGGGAGATCCGCGGCGCCGCGCTGCCGATGGGCTTCAACCGCACGCCGCACTACTCGCCGGGGCTCATGCTCCTGGGCGACGCCGGCGGCATGGTTTCACCATTCAACGGCGAGGGCATTTCCTACGCCATGGAGTCCGCCCGATTTGCGGCCGAGTTTCTTGTTGATGCGTCCGTCCGCTCGCGTTCAGCCCGGTGGACAGCCGACGACGCCGACGCGCACCTTTCGCGGTACGCGGACTACGTGCGGGACCAGTGGGGTTCACACTTCACCCTGGGCCGTGTCTTTGCCGCACTCATTGGCAAGCCGCCGTCATGAAACTCGCGCTACGGACCGGCATGCCCATTCCGGTTCTTATGCGCTTTGTGGTGCGGATGCTCGCCAACCTCACGGATACGTCCGCCAAGGGTTTCGAGGACCGCGCCATCCGCGTCCTCGAGATGCTGGTCCCGGCCACCTCCAACACCACGTCCACCGCCGCTTCCACCCGTACCGGCACCGAATCAACGCTTTCCTCCGCGAAAAGTTAGGGTTAACCCGTGACTCACTCTGCCGAACACAGCTGGACGCACGCCGGGCACGGCTTGCCGGATGCTGTCGAACCCGCTCCCACCACCACCGCGATCGCCACTGGCCTGCAGCTTCCTGCCGGTTTTGCGGCTATCGCCAAGGACGTGGAGCTCGGTCCTGCCATCACCACCAACCTTGCCCGCGTGGAAAAGAAGCTCCGCGAAGCAATCGCCAACTCGGATCCCCTGGCTGACGCAACGTCGCGTCACCTGGTGGAAGCCGGCGGCAAGCGCATCCGCCCGCTGTTGACTCTCCTGTGTGCCCACCTCGGTGACGCCTCCCGTCCGGAAGTGGTCCAGGCCGCCGTCGTGGTTGAACTGACCCACCTCGCCACCCTCTATCACGACGACGTGATGGACTCCGCGCCCTACCGCCGCGGTGCCCCCACGGCGCACGAAGTCTGGGGCAACTCGGTAGCCATCCTCACGGGTGACCTGATCTTTGCCCGCGCCTCGATCCTGGTGTCAGAGCTCGGTTCGCGTGCCCTGGGGATCCAGGCCCGCACCTTCGAACGCTTGTGCCTCGGGCAACTGCACGAAACCGTGGGCCCACGCGAAGGCGAGGACGCGGTGGAGCACTACCTCTCCGTCATCGCCGACAAGACCGGTTCCCTGGTTGCCGCCTCGGGCCAGCTGGGTGCCATCTTTGCCGGCGCCGACGAAGCCTTCGAAGACGTGCTCGTGGAGTACGGCGAGAAGGTCGGCGTGGCCTTCCAACTAGCCGATGACGTCATCGACGTGACCGGCGTCAAGGTTAAGTCCGGCAAGTCTCCGGGCACAGACCTCCGGGAAGGCGTTCCCACGCTGCCCGTCCTCCTGCTCCGCAAGGCCGCCGACAACGGTGACCACTCCGCCGTCGAACTCTTGAAGCTGGTTGACGGCGACCTGTCCTCCGATGAAGCCCTGGCCCTGGCCGTCGCGGGGCTCCGCGAGCATCCTGTCACCGCGGAATCCTGGGTGATCGCGCGCCAATGGTCCGCTGAAGCCATCGAAGCCTTGAAGCCGTTGCCCGAAGGCGTGGTCAAGGAGTCGCTGACCAACTTCGCACACGCTGTAGTGGAGCGCGCCAGCTAGTCCCTGGCGGCGTGGGCAGCCCTGCAGAGGGTGCCGTCGTTCTCGCCCCTTTTCCTTCGTCGCAGACCCAACTGACTCGCAGTTGTTGTCGTTTTGAGCCGTTATAACGACAACAACTGCGAGCTAGTTGGGTGGGGCGCGCGGGGGCTGGGCTTAAATGCAATGGCCCCGGTTCCTTGCAACGCTACGAGTCACGCGCTGCAACGAACCGGGACCATAATCTCCGTTCGCATCAGATCCACCGGAGGCATTTAGTGAATCCGGTTACAGCATATGACAACTTTGTCACGGGTGCAACTTTCCCGGTCAAAGGGATTTTCGGAGTTTTCGGGGAATTCTGCGCGCCGTCCTGACCTTCTTTGAATTCAAAATGGCCCCGACACGCCTGAGAAGGGGTGTGTCCGGCAGTTTATGGACCCAAAGAAGGTCAGGAAGGGCCAGCAAAGTTGTCCACATAGGGGAACCCGGAGCTACTGTCGCCTGAGCGATGCTGCTGGAGTGGCCACATGGATATAGTGCAATTCCTCCAGAGGCGGGGCGGTGCGGCCCGGACTGCGCAACTGCTTAGAGCGGGCTTTCCCAAGTCGGCGTTGGCCCAAGGGCTCCGCAACGGAACGCTCAACCTGTTGCGCCGCGGGATCTACACGATTGAGGGCGCCGATCCAGGCATCGTTGCTGCGTTAGCGGCGAATGGCGTCTTGACCTGCGTTTCGGCTGTTCGTTTCTACAATTTGTGGCAGCTGCAGGAGCCAGGAGGCGTCCAAGGACTGGGAGTTCCCGGAAACCCGAGGCCATCCATCTCAGCTGCGGTAGCGGCCTAGTCCGGGACGGTGTGGTGGACCATGCCCGATGTAGCCATCCGGGCATCCGTACCTTCCTGTGGCCGGCCTAGCTGATGTCCTTATCCACGCCCTGAGATGCCGACCCGAATTGGAATCCTTGGTAATTGTCCAGTCCGCAGTTAGCCGCGGGTTGATCACCGCAGACTTCCTTAAGACGAAACTGCAAGGCAACCGCAACGGAGCAGCGAGGGCTGCGCTGGATCTTGTGCTGCCCAGGGCTGATTCCTTGCTGGAAGTGCTCGCACACACGCACTTTGTCCGGGCGGGTCTCCGGGTCCGGATGCATGTGGAACTGGCGGGGGTGGGGGAGGTGGACTGCCTGATCAACGAGTGCCTTGTAGTGGAACTCGACGGCCATACGCATCTGGAGCCGCGGCAGGTCAAGAAGGACCGGTACCGGGACAACGCCAGTGTGAAGGGTGGGCTTTTGTCGTTGCACTACTTCTACCAGGACGTGGTCCACCGTCCTGAAGAGATGGTCAACGAGGTCTTGACCGTGTTGCGGCACCGGGAAGTCGGCCGCTTCGCCCCCGCAAGATACGCGCCCGGGTGGGTGCCGCCGTCGTAATCCAGCAGCAGACTCCACCAAAGCGCGGACCGTCCTGACCTTCTTTGGCACGAAAAAAGCCGCGACACACCCTGATCCAGGTGTGTCGTGGCTCCTCGAAATTCAGAGAGGGTCAGGAAGGCGCGGCGCCCACTAAAGCCCCCCAAAAACCCTAGTCTTCGTCGCTGAAGGCCCAGTCGAACATGTCGAACACGAACTCGGAGAACGTGCCTTCTTCGGATTTCCATTGGCCGCGGGCGTTGTTGCGGCGCCACACGATGGGATCCGGGACGCCGAGGTCGCCTACGCGGAAGCCCCAAGTGAACTGCTCTTCCTCGTCCTCCAAGAACATGAGGAAACCTTCGTCGTCCACTTCGAGCTCTTCGGGGTCCCAGAAGTAGTGGTAGGCCTCCATGAGGTCCTCGCAACCACCGAGGGCGAGGTAGAACTCGCGCAGCACCATGGGAATGGTGAACGAGTGGGCGGACAGGGCCTCGTCCAGCTCAGCGGCGGACAGCCCGTCTTCTTCCTGCCATTCGTCCTCGAGATACTTCGGTACAAGCGCGCGGAACTTCTCGAGGAACATGTCAGTCATGCTCCCATCCTAGCTAATCGCGGCCACGGGAATCGGCGCCCGGGACACCCCGGCGCGGTGCCATCCCGGACCGCGAGGGCACCCGCCAACCACGCCGCCAAGCCAGCACCCGGAAGGCGAAAACCCAGCCGGCAACCAAGGCCGCCGTCAGTCCATTGAAGGCGCCGATGTTCCAGAGCAGTGCGGTCAGGGCGGCCCCCGTGAGGGCCGGCAGGGCGTAGAGATCCCGTGCGTTGAAGAGGGTGGGAATTTCGTTGGCTGTGATGTCGCGGAGCAAGCCGCCACCCACAGCCGTGGTGACTCCCAACAAGATTGCAGCCACCGGATTCATCCCAGCGGCCAGTGCCTTGAGCGTCCCCGTGATGCAGAACAAGGCCAGCCCGCCGGCGTCGAACAGTGTCAAGAGGGACGTGAAGCGCTGGATGCTCGAAAACAGGAAGTACACCAGCCCCGCGGCCAACAAGGGTGGCAGCAGGTACACCGGGTTGGTGAACGCCGCGGGCGGGCCGGCATTGATGACGATGTCTCGGATGACGCCGCCGCCCAGGCCGACCAGCGAAGCCAAGAGGAGCGAGCCGATGATGTCGAACTGCTTCTTGGCCGCGAGCAAGGATCCGGACACGGCGAAAAAGAAGACGCCGGCCAGATCCAGCCATACCAGCGCAAGGTCAAAAGTGAACAAATGCAGCTCCATTCTTCGTTCACAGACGGGCGATCATGCTCGCCCAACGTTACGCTTGCACGCATGAACAGCCCCGTCTTGATCGCGTGCGCCCACGGAACCCGGAACGTCGAAGGGCAGGCCGCTATCCGCCAGGTCATGGCCGAGATTGAGGCCTTGCGCCCCGGCCTGACCGTCGTTGAGGCCTACGTAGACGTCCAGGAGCCCGAGTTGGGCGGCGTGGTGGCCGGGCTCCCGGAAGGCACGCCCGCCGTCGTCGTTCCTTTGCTGCTCAGCACCGGCTACCACGTCAAGGTGGACATCCCCAAGGCGATCAAGTCCCGCCCGAGGTGTCCGCGGCGCCGCCGCTGGGCCGGATCCGCGGCTCGCGGAGCTGCTCGCCGCACGGCTGCGCGACTCGGCCTGGGCGACGACGACGGCGTCCTGCTCGCCGCCGCGGGCTCGTCGCTGCCGGACGGTTCCGTCGATTCGGAAGAGCAGGCGCGCCAGCTCGCCGAGCTGCTGCCCAACAAGGTGCGCGTCGCCTATGGCGCGAGTGCCGAGCCGAACGTGCCCGACGGCGTCGCGGCCCTACGCGCGGAAGTCACCGACGAGGGCGGCCGGGTGGTCGTGTCCTCGTATCTGCTGGCCACGGGCTACTTCCACGACCAGCTGTCCAAGGCCGGCGCCGACGTCGTGACGGCGCCACTGCTGCCCTCTCCGGTGCTCGCGGAGATCGCCTTGGAACGCTACGACGCGGCGGTTGCCGCTCGCTCCTGAGCGGGCATGTCGAATGCACAGCGCGGCCAGCTGAACAAGGCCCGACGGCGGTTCGTGACGAAATGTTTCCCTAGGTGACTTTCCGTTTCCCGGACCTTTGTTACGCCTCTCTGGCCAGCCCTACAGTCGATGCATGACTGATACAGCTCTAGCCGGAGCGTCTGCGGACGAGGCTGCACCCAAGCGCCCGGCCCGCACCGCCCGTCCTGCCGCTAAACCCCATGGCCAGTGGAAGGTTGACGGCACCGCGCCGCTCAACGCCAACGAAACCTGGAAGCAGGAAGACAACGGGCTCAACGTCCGCGAGCGTATCGAGTCTGTCTACTCCAAGCACGGCTTCGACTCGATCGACGGTACGGACCTCCACGGCCGTTTCCGCTGGTGGGGCCTCTACACCCAGCGCAAGCCCGGGATCGACGGCGGCAAGACCGCCACGCTTGAGCCGCACGAGCTCGAGGACAAGTACTTCATGCTCCGCGTGAGGATCGACGGCGGTGCGCTCACCACTGAGCAGTTGCGCGTCATCGGCCAGATCTCCGTGGACTTCGCCCGCGGCAGCGCCGACCTGACGGACCGCCAGAACATCCAGCTGCACTGGATCCGGGTGGAGGACGTGCCCGAAATCTGGCGCCGCCTCGAATCCGTCGGCCTGTCCACCACCGAGGCTTGCGGCGACGTCCCGCGCGTCATCCTGGGCTCACCGGTTGCCGGCATCGCCAAGGACGAGATCATCGATCCCACGCCGCTGATCCACGAACTCGCGGAGCGCTTCATCGGCGACCCCGAGCTCGCCAACCTGCCGCGCAAATACAAGACCGCCATCACCGGCCACCCCTCGCAGGACGTGGTCCACGAGATCAACGACTTCGGCCTGGTCGGCATGGTCCACCCCGAACTCGGCGTCGGCTATGACCTCTGGGTAGGCGGCGCGCTGTCCACCAACCCGATGCTCGCCAAGCGCCTCGGCGCGTTCGTGAAGCCTGAGGAAGCCGCCGAAGTGTGGCTCGGCGTCACCAGCATCTTCCGCGACTACGGTTACCGCCGCATGCGCACCAAGGCACGCCTGAAGTTCCTCATGGCCGACTGGGGTCCCGAAAAGTTCCGCCAGATCCTTGAGGACGAATACCTCGGCTTCAAGCTTTCCGACGGCCCGCAGCGCCCAAGCCCTCGACCCCGGGCGACCACGTCGGCATCCACGAGCAGAAGGACGGCAAGTTCTTCATCGGAGCCACACCATTGGCCGGTCGTCTCTCCGGAAGCCAACTCGTGAAGCTCGCGGACACCCTCGAAGCCCGCGGCTCCTTCCGCCTGCGCACCACGCCGCACCAGAAGATCGTTGTGCTGGACGTCGCCAAGGAGCAGGTGGAACCGCTCGTCGCCGAACTGGACACCCTAGGCCTCTCCGCCCGCCCGTCCGTGTTCCGCCGCGGCACCATCGCCTGCACCGGCATCGAATTCTGCAAGCTCGCCATCGTGGAAACCAAGGTCACGGCAGCCACCGCCGTCGCCGAGCTGGAACGCCGCCTGGCCGACCTCGCGGACAGCGGCCAGTTGCCCCAGGCATTGTCCCTGCACATCAACGGCTGCCCCAACTCCTGCGCCCGCATCCAGACCGCGGACATCGGGCTCAAGGGCATGATGCTGCCAACGCCCGACGGCGACCCCACCCCGGGCTTCCAGGTTCACCTGGGCGGCGGGCTGGCTTCGTCCAACCGCGAAGAAGCAGGCCTCGGACGCACCGTGCGCGGCCTCAAGGTTTACGTCGAGGACCTGCCCGATTACGTAGAGCGGGTAGTCCGGAAGTTCGTGGCCGACCGTGCCGAAGGCCAGACCTTCGCCGAATGGGCACACTCCGCAGATGAAGGAGATCTCCAGTGACCAATCCCCAGCCACTCCCCAACCTCGCAAGCTCGGCCGGGGACCCCGGTGGCCGTGGGCCCTGCCAGCGCTCCCACGACGAACTCAAGGCCATCGCCGAATCCGGTGCCGCCGAGCTTGGCTGGAACGCGCCCGCCCGCGACGTCATCGCCTGGGTTGCCCGCAACTTCGAACTGCCCGCCGTCGCCGTGGCCTGCTCCATGGCCGACGCCGTGCTGCCGGCCCTGGTCGCGGACCAGTTTCCCGGCGTCGACGTCCTCTTCCTGGAGACCGGCTACCACTTCCCGGAAACCCACGCCACGCGGGACGAACTCGCCGCTAACCTGCGCGTGAACATCGTGGACGTGCTCCCCGAGAACACCGTGGAGCAGCAGGACCGCCTCCTCGGCAAGGACCTGTTTGCCCGTGACGCCGCCCAGTGCTGCGCGCTCCGCAAGGTCCAGCCGCTGCGCCGGACCCTCGCCGGCTACGAAGTCTGGTTCACCGGAGTCCGCCGCGACGAGGCACCCACCCGGACCAACACCCCGCTGATCACCTGGGACGAGGCCAACGGATTGGTCAAGGTCAACCCGATGGCCGACTGGAGCTTTGACCAGTTGGTCCAGTACTCCGAAGACAACATCCTTCCCGTCAACCCCCTCCTGAGCCAGGGCTACCCGTCCATCGGATGCCAGCCCTGCACCCGCAAAGTGGCCCGGGAGCGGACCCCGCTCCGGCCGCTGGGCAGGAACCGACAAGACAGAATGCGGACTACACGTATGAGCATCTACACAACCAACGAGGACACGGAGCTGTCAGTGCTGGAAAAGGACCTTGTGGAGACGCCGACTGCCGCCCAGGCTCTGCGGTCGGCCCGCCTCTCGTCTTTGGACACCCTCGAGTCCGAGGCCATCCATATCATCCGCGAGGTTGTTGCCGAGTTCGAGAAGCCTGCGCTGCTGTTCTCCGGTGGCAAGGATTCCGTGGTCATGCTGCACCTGGCCACCAAGGCGTTCTGGCCTGGCAAGGTTCCGTTCCCCGTGCTGCACGTGGACACCGGCCATAACTTCCCCGAGGTCATCGACTTCCGCGACCGCACGGTGGAGCGCCTGGGCCTCAAGCTCGTGGTGGGTTCCGTCCAGGAGTTCATCGACCGTGGCGAGCTCGCCGAGCGTGCCGATGGTACCCGCAACCCGTTGCAGACCGTGCCGCTCCTGGACGCCATCCAGCGCAACAAGTTCGACGCCGTTTTCGGCGGCGGACGTCGCGACGAGGACAAGGCCCGTGCCAAGGAGCGCATCCTGAGCCTGCGCGACGAGTTCGGCCAGTGGGATCCCCGCAACCAGCGCCCGAACTGTGGAACCTGTACAACGGCCGCCACACCGTGGGCCAGCACGTCCGGGCGTTCCCCATCAGCAACTGGACCGAGCTGGACGTGTGGCGCTACATCGAGCGCGAAGGCATTGAGCTGCCCGGCCTTTATTACGCCCACGAGCGCGAGGTCTACGAACGCGACGGTATGTGGCGCGCAGTCGGCGAGGTTTCCATGCCGCTTCCGCACGAGGAAGTCGTCACCAAGCTAGTCCGCTACCGCACTGTGGGCGACATGTCCTGCACCGGCGCGGTCGTTTCCGACGCCCGCACGGTTGCCGACGTCGTCGTTGAAGTTGCCGCATCCACACTCACCGAACGTGGCGCCACCCGTGCAGATGACCGCATCTCCGAGGCAGCCATGGAAGACCGCAAGAAGGACGGCTACTTCTAATGAGCACCGAAACCGCACTCCTGGAGACCGGCCTGCGCGAATCAACGCTGTTCCGTTTCGCCACCGCTGGATCCGTCGACGACGGCAAGTCCACCCTGGTGGGCCGCCTGCTGCACGATTCCAAGGCGATCCTCGCGGACCAGCTCGACGCCGTCGCCCGCACCTCTGCCGACCGTGGCTTCGGCGGAGCCGGCGCCACCGGCAGCCAGGCCATCGACCTTGCCCTCCTGACCGACGGCCTTCGCGCCGAACGGGAACAGGGCATCACCATCGATGTCGCCTACCGCTACTTCGCCACGGACCGCCGCAGCTTCATCCTCGCGGACTGCCCGGCCACGTTCAGTACACCAAGAACACGGTGACGGGCGCATCCACTGCGGATGCCGTCGTCGTACTCATTGACGCCCGCAAGGGAGTCCTGGAGCAGACCCGCCGCCACTTGTCGGTGCTGCAGTTGCTGCGCGTGGCGCACGTAATCGTCGCCGTGAACAAGATCGACCTCGTGGACTTCAGCGAGTCGGTCTTCCGCGAGATCGAGACGGACGTGCAGAAGGTTGCCCGCGAGCTTGGCTTGGGCAGCGATGGGATTGCCGACGTCGCGGTCATCCCGGTATCGGCGCTCGACGGCGACAACGTCGTGGACCGCTCGGACCGCACCCCCTGGTACAGCGGCCCGGCCTGCTCGAAGTCCTGGAAACCCTTCCGGCCGCCGATGAGCTCGAAAGCCACTTGGAGAGCTTCCGCTTCCCGGTCCAGCTGGTCATCCGCCCGCAGGGCGCGCTGGCTCCCGACGCCGTCGCCGCAGGGCTCGACGTCGAGGCGTACCGCGACTACCGCGCCTACGCCGGCCAGATCACGGAGGGACCGTGAAGCTTGGCGACAAGGTCACTGTCCTGAGCCCGGGCCACGAGCCCAGGATCACCACCGTGACCGGGATCGACTTCGCCGGCAGCGAATTGGCCGAGGCTACTGCTCCGCAATCCGTGGCGATCCGCCTGGCCGATGAAATCGACATCGCCCGCGGTGACACCATTGCCGCAGCAGGGACGGTGCGCGAGAGCTCGGCCGACCTGTACGCCGCGCTGTGCTGGCTTTCGCCGAAGCCGTTGCGCGAAGGTGCCAAGGTGCTCGTGAAGCACGGGACCCGCACCGTCCAGGCGTTGGTCCGCAATGTGACGGGCAAGCTGGACCTGGCCACGTTCAACGTCGAGGCTGCTTCCAGCCTTGAGCTGAACGACATCGGTAACGCCCAGCTTCGACTGGCCGCGCCGTTGCCCTTGGAGAACTACCTGCACCACCGCCGCACGGGCGCGTTCCTGGTGATCGATCCCGTGGACGGCAACACGCTCGCGGCCGGCTTGGTGAAGGACCACCCGGGCGACCATGAGGACGAACGTTACGTCATCTGACGTTCTCGATGACCGGAACCGCAGCTTGTTTCCCAAACCCGGCCTTCAAGGCTTGGGGTGGGAAACAAGCTGCGGTTTTTTGCATTGGGGCGAGCCGAATTGTGACGCCGCATGAACGTGCGTGACCCGGGTTTCCGGGTCGTTGAACGGCAAATATGACAGTCCCTATGGTGAATCCATGACCTCATCGGATTGGTCCTTGCCCGCCCGTTCGGGGCGATGTCGCAGGGCCTGATACACGCTCTGCCCCTTCCGCAACGCATCCCAAGGATTTCCCCATGTCAAACACCCAGAACCCACGCCGCCCGGCTCGAACCCGGGAACCACGCGCATCGTCGCCGGCGAAACCAGCAAGCCCAAGCGCCGCCGCACGCTCGAGATCGGCATCGCCGTCGGGCTCGTCCTGCTGATCGGTGCCGGCGCCGCCGTCGCATCGGTTGTCGCGAAGAACAACGAAACCCAGGCCGCGGCTGCAACGACGCCCGCCGCGGAACTCAAGCTGGGCTACTTCGGCAACGTCACCCACGCCCCCGCACTCGTCGGCGTGAGCAAGGGCATCATCGCCGGCAAGCTGGGCAGCACCAAGCTCACCACCCAGATCTTCAACGCAGGACCCGCCGCGGTTGAGGCCCTGAACGCCGGCGCGATCGACGCCGCTTACCTTGGCCCGAACCCGGCCATCAACTCCTTCGTCCAGAGCAAGGGCGCGTCCATCAGCATCATCGCGGGCGCAGCCTCCGGCGGCGCGCAGCTGGTAGTCAAGCCAGGCATCAACGCCGCCGCGGACCTCAAGGGCAAGACCCTGGCCTCCCCGCAGCTCGGCGGCACCCAGGACGTGGCACTGCGCGCCTGGCTGGGCAAGCAGGGCCTGAAGACCAACCCGAACGGCGGCGGCGACGTCGCCATCAACCCGACGGACAACGCCCAGACCCTCAAGCTCTTCCAAGACGGAAAGCTCGACGGCGCGTGGTTGCCTGAGCCGTGGGCCTCGCGTCTGGTTCTCCAGGCCGGCGGCAAGGTCCTGGTGGATGAGAAGGACCTCTGGGATAAGGGCCAGTTCCCCACCACGATCCTGATCGTGAGCAAGAAGTTCGCTGCCGAACACCCGCAGACCGTGACCGCATTGCTCCAGGGCCACGAAGCCTCCGTCAACTGGCTCAACAGCGCTTCGGCGGCCGACAAGGCCACCGCGATCAACGCCGCGCTGAAGGCGACCGCGGGCAGCACGCTGCCGGCCGACGTCATCGACCGCTCCCTGAAGAACATCACCTTCACCGTGGACCCGCTCGCCGGAACCTACAAGAAGCTGCTTCAGGACGGCGTCGACGCCGGCATCACCAAGCCGGCCGACATCAACGGCATCTTCGACCTCCGCGCCCTCAACAGCGTGACCGGCCAGAAGACCTCGGCCGCAGGACTGGGCCAAGACTGAACCGACCGGCCCAACTGACTCGCATTAGTTGTCGTTTTGACGGCTCATAACGACAACAACTGCGAGCTAGTTGGGAAACAACAAGCAACAAACGAAGGACGGGACCATGCCAGTCGTACTGGAACACCTGGGTAAACGCTTCGGCGACGGCGCCCCGGTGCTGGACGACGTCAACGCCACCATCCAGCAAGGCGAGTTCGTCGCCCTGCTCGGTGCGTCCGGCTGCGGCAAATCCACCCTGCTGAACATCCTCGCGGGGCTGGACCAGCCGACGTCGGGCGCTTTGGAGGTGCCCAGCGACGGCGCCGCCTTCATGTTCCAGGATTCAGCGCTGTTCCCGTGGCTCACTGCTCGTGGCAACATCGAACTCGCGCTGAAGCTCGCCGACAAGACCGGCAGCCAGAGCAAGGCGTCGCGTGCTGCCCGTGCGGGCGAGTTGTTGGACCTCGTCCATTTGGGTGGCGCGGGGGACAAACGCCCGCACGAACTCTCCGGCGGCATGCGGCAACGCGTCGCACTCGCCCGCGCCTTGGCCCAGGACCGGCAGTTGTTGCTCATGGACGAACCGTTCGCTGCCCTCGACGCCATCACGCGCGACCTTCTGCACGATGAGCTTGAGCGGATCTGGAAGGAAACGGGCCGCACCATCGTGTTCGTGACGCACAACGTGCGCGAAGCCGTCAGGCTCGGCCAGCGGGTCCTGCTGCTGTCCTCCCGTCCGGGGCGGGTCGTGGCCGAGTGGAACGTCACCGAGGAACACCGGACCGACGCCGGCCGTGCCGGGGAACTGACTGGAACCATTACCCGCCGCCTGCGCGAGGAGATCCGCCGCCATGCCAATTGAACAAGAGACCCGGCTTGCCGAAGGAGACACCGCCGAGCAAGCTCCACAGTCCCGCCACATCACCTCGCCGTCCCTGAAGGGAAACCCGGACGAACTCCGTGACCTCGAGGCCGGACTGGACAAGCTGCAGTCGGATGCCCACCGCAAGGCGCGCATCGACTGGACCCGGATCATCCTCCCGATTGCTGCACTTCTGGTCCTCATCCTGGCGTGGCAGTTCTATGTCTCCCTCGGTTTCAAGCGCCGCGACCAGGTTCCCGGACCGCTCGACGTCCTGAGCCAGTTCGGTTCCCTCTGGGCCGAAGGCAAAGCCCAGGAAGCCGTCTGGACCTCCCTTCAGCGCGGCGTGATCGGCTTCCTCATCAGCGTCGCCGTCGCCACCCCGGTGGGCCTGCTCCTCGCACAGGTGCAGCCGCTGCGCCGCGCCTTCGGACCCCTCATTTCAGGGCTCCAGGTCCTCCCGTCGGTGGCGTGGGTTCCAGCGGCAATCATTTGGTTCGGGCTCTCGGACGGCACCGTGTACTTCGTCGTCCTGATGGGTGCCATCCCGTCCATCATCAACGGGCTGATTTCCGGCGTGGACCAGATCCCGCCGCAATACCGGAGCGTCGGCAAGGTCCTCGGGCCTCGCGACTTCAGATGGCCCTGCAGATCGTCCTGCCGGCGGCCCTCCCCGGGTACCTCGGCGGACTCAAGCAGGGCTGGGCTTTCTCCTGGCGCTCCCTCATGGCCGCCGAAATCATCGCGGTGGGCGGCACCATCGGCTTCGGGCTCGGTTCGCTCCTGGACCAGGGCCGCACCTTGTCCGATATGGCCACGGTCATGTCCGCGATCCTGGCAATCCTGTTTGTGGGCATCCTGATCGAGCTTGTCGTGTTCGCGCCGATTGAGCGCCGCCTCCTGCTGCGCCGCGGCCTGCTCGCGGGCAGCACGCGCTAACTCACGGGGAGCACGCGCTAACACGCGCTAAGGAATTCCCCGGCTTGTCCCGTGGTTGACGCGGGCATGAAACGAATCGGTTTTCTTTCCTTCGGCCATTGGGGTCCAGTCCAAGGCTCGCGCACTCCATCGGCCGGCGACGCCTTGCTCCAAGGAATCGACCTAGCGGTTGCGGCGGAGGAACTCGGCATCAACGGCGCCTTCTTCCGGGTGCACCACTTTGCGCGCCAGCAGGCCTCGCCGTTCCCCTTGTTGGCGGCCATCGCGGCCCGAACCAGCCGGATCGAGATGGGCACGGGCGTGATCGACATGCGCTACGAAAACCCGCTGTACATGGCAGAAGAAGCCGCGGCCACGGACCTCATCAGCCAAGGCAGGCTCCAATTGGGCATCAGCCGTGGTTCGCCCGAGCCGGCCCTGCACGGCGCCCGGTACTTTGGCTATGCGCCTGCCGAGGGTGAGGACGACTCCGCGATGGCCCGCCGCCACACCGCCGTATTCCGGCACGCGATCGCGGGCCACGGAGTGGCCGAAGCCGATCCCTCCTTCATGGGCGGCGGACGCGGGCTCCTGCCGATCCAGCCGACGTCGTCCGGGCTGCCGCGACGCATCTGGTGGGGCGCCGGCACCCGCAAAACCGCCGTGTGGGCCGCGGAACAAGGCATGAACCTCATGAGTTCCACGTTGCTCACCGAGGACACCGGGGTTCCCTTCGACCAGCTCCAGGCCGAACAGATCAGCATGTTCCGGGAGGCCTGGGCCGCAGCCGGACACGGTTTTGAGCCGCGGGTCTCGGTCAGCCGCAGCATCATTCCCGTGGTCGACGCCGAGGACGAACACTATTTCGGGCTCCGCGCCCAGGTGGAAAACCGGGACCAAGTGGGCATGCTCGACGGTGCGTTGTCGCGGTTCGGCAAGAGCTACGTCGGCGCGCCCGATGCCTTGGCCGAGGATCTGGCGCAGGACGCCGCAGTCCAGGCTGCTGACACGGTGCTCGTCACGGTACCCAACCAGCTCGGGGTGGAATACAACGCCAAGCTGCTGGGCAACATCGCCAAATACGTCGCTCCCGCGATCGGCTGGGAGGCACCCACCCCGCAGGCGTAATGTGACGCCGGGTTACCTAGCGTGAACTGGTGTTTCCGGACCTTTGAAGCATGTTACGGCCCGGCCCTACAGTTTTTTCATGGCAATACAGGACATCTACCCCACAGCCCTGCGGCTGCTTGGCCGCCCGGTGCTGGTGGTGGGCGGCGGACCCGTGGCTGCCCGACGCGCCAAGGGCTGCTCGACGCCGGCGCCCGGGTGACCGTGGTGGCTCCCGTTGCCTCTGACGCGCTCCGCGAACTCGCAGCCTCCGGCCTGCTCACCTGGGAGCCGCGCACTTACCTTTCCTCCGACGTCGACGGCGTCTGGTTCGTCCAGACGGCCACCGGCGTTCCCGCTATGGACGCCCAGGTAGCAGCCGACGCCGAGGCGCAGCGCATCTGGTGCGTCAACGCCTCGGACCACGAATCCTCGGCAGCCTGGACGCCCGCCGTCGCCGTCGTCGACGACGTGAAGATCGCCATCAACGCCGGGGGAGACCCTCGCCGCGCCATGGCCCTGCGCGACGCAGTTGCCACCGCGCTGGAAACGGGAGACCTCCCGCTCCGCCGTCGTCGTGCGTCCACCGGAAGCGTCGCGCTCGTGGGTGGCGGTCCCGGTGACTCGGGACTTATCACTGTCCGCGGTCGTCGCCTCCTGGGCCAGGCCGACGTCGTCGTCGCGGACCGCCTCGGACCGCGCGACTTGCTGCAGGAACTTGCTCCGGACGTCCGCGTGATCGAGGTCGGCAAGACCCCGGCCACCACCCCGTGCCGCAACTGGAGATCAACCGGATCCTGGTGGAGGAAGCCCTGGCCGGCCACTGTGTGGTGCGGCTCAAAGGCGGCGACCCCTACGTCCTGGGCCGCGGCGGCGAGGAAGCCGAATTCTGCCGGCAGAACGGCGTCGAGGTAGAAGTGGTTCCCGGTGTGACCTCGGCGATCTCAGTGCCGGCCGCAGCGGGCATTCCCGTGACGCACCGTGGACTCGCAAAGGGTTTCAGCGTGGTGACCGGCCACGAGGAACTGTCCGAGGTCCCGGCCCGCCCCGACCACACCGTGATCCTGCTCATGGGTGTAGCCAAACTCCGCGAATCCGCCGCTGCCCTCGCGGACTCCGGAATGCCCTTGGACACGCCGGTAGGTATCGTAGAGAACGGCTACATGCCCGAACAGCGCGTCACGATCGGCACTTTGGCGACGATTGCCGATCAAGCCGAGGCCGCCGGCGTCGCAAATCCCGCAGTGATTGTGATCGGCGATGTGGTGCGTGTCAGCCCGTTTGCCCCCGAACATTTCAAGACCGCTGACTACAGCACCCTGACCCCAACAAGCCCCGCGTCGTTACCCCCTAGCCCGTTGCACACTGAAAAGGAACACAGCCGTGTCATCTAGCACCACCGTAGGAACCGCCGCACGTCCGCTGCGCGTCGCCGTCGTCGGCTCCGGCCCGGCCGGCGTCTACGCAGCTGACATCCTGACCAAGAGCGAGGCCGTCAAGAGCGGCGAGCTGACGGTCAGCATCGACCTCTTCGACCGCTACCCGGCCCCCTACGGCCTGATCCGCTATGGCGTTGCCCCGGACCACCCCCGCATCAAGGGGATCGTGAACGCCCTGCACAAGGTCCTGGACCGCGGCGACATCCGCTTCTTCGGCAACGTCGACTACGGCACGGACATCTCCATCGAAGACCTGCGCACGCACTACGACGCCGTCATCTTCGCCACCGGCGCCATCAAGGACGCGGACCTGAACATTCCGGGCATCGAGCTGGAAGGTTCCTTCGGCGGCGCCGACTTCGTCTCCTGGTACGACGGCCACCCCGACGTTTCCCGCGAATGGCCGCTCGACGCCACATCGGTGGCCGTGCTCGGCAACGGCAACGTAGCACTGGATGTGGCCCGTGTCCTCTCCAAGCACGCCGACGACCTCCTGGTCACCGAAATTCCGGACAACGTCTATGCCGGCCTCAAGGCTTCCCCGGTCACCGACGTGCACGTCTTCGGCCGTCGCGGTCCGGCGCAGGTGAAGTTCACCCCGCTGGAGCTTCGCGAACTGTCGCACTCCAAGGACGTGGACATCATCCTCTACGCCGAGGACTTCGAGTTCGACGACGAGTCTGACCGCCAGATCCAGACGAACAACCAGACCAAGACCATGGTGGGCACCCTCACCAACTGGATCGCCGAGCAGCCCGAGGACCTTTCCGAGCTCAAGGCCTCCCGCCGGCTGCACCTGCACTTCCTGCACAGCCCGGTGGAGATCGTGGACTCCGCGGAGACTCCCGGCAAGGTTGCCGCGATCAAGTTCGAGCGCACCGAACTGGACGGAACCGGCAACGCGCGCGGTACCGGCGAGATCGTCGACTACCCGGTCCAGGCCGTATACCGCGCCATCGGCTACTTCGGTTCCGCGCTGCCGGACGTCGAGTTCGACCACCGCCGCGGGGTCGTTGCGAACGACGGCGGCCGTGTCCTGGACGCTTCCGGCGAGCACGTTCCGGGCTTGTACGCGACGGGTTGGATCAAGCGTGGACCCATCGGCTTGATCGGCCACACCAAGGGTGACGCACTGGAGACGGTCACGTACCTCTTGGAAGACCGCGAAAACCTGCCGCTGGCCGCCGTTCCCGAGGCGGACGCCGTCGTCGAGCTCCTGGACGCGCGCGGCGTAAAGTTCACCAGCTGGGAAGGTTGGCTTGCCCTGGACGCCCACGAGCTCGCGTTGGGTGCCGCCGCTTCCGAGGCCGGCACGTCGCACGGCGTCGAGGTCAAGCGCGAACGCATCAAGGTTGTGCCGCGTGAGGACATGGTGGACATTTCCCGCGACGGCGTGGCTGCACAGGTCTAGGACAAGCAACGGGGCCCCAAGCAACGCGGGTCACTTAGCGCCCATCCGGGGCATCGGAATGGGCGTTAAGTGACCCGCGTTGTTCTTTATCGGGGTTAGACTCTCCGCATGGACGTCGTCGTCGTCGAAACGACCCCACTGGGGGACCGCAGCTACCTCGTTCATGACGGCACTGTGGCGCTCGTGATCGACCCCCAGCGCGATACCGACCGCGTCGAATCAGCAGCGCGTGCTGCGGGAGTGGCCATCACGCATGTCGCTGAGACCCACCTCCACAACGACTACCTCACGGGTGGCCTCATCCTTGCCCGTGATCACGGCGCCCGCTACTTGGTGAATGCCGCGGACAAGGTGGCTTTCCAACATGAACCGATTGTTCCGGGGCAGGCGTTCGCTGTAGGTAGGCTTTCCGTCAAACCGGTGGCCACGCCGGGCCATACGCACACGCATCTGGCCTATATTGTTTCGGACCCCGATCCAGGGGCGGGCGTCCGGCAAGCGGTGTTCTCCGGTGGCAGCCTGCTGTACGGTTCGGTGGGCCGGACCGATTTGATTGGCCCGGAAGATACCGCAGGGCTGGCGCATGAACAGTACTCCTCGGTCCGGCGGCTTGTTGCCGAGGCAGCACCGGACGCGATCCTGTATCCCACCCATGGCTTCGGTTCGTTCTGCTCCATCGGTCCCGCGAGCAGGATCGCCGCATCGACAATCGGAGAGCAGGCCGCCACCAACCATGCGCTCACCGACCCGGACGAAGACCATTTTGTCCGGCACCTCCTGGCGAACATCGCGGCCTACCCGAGCTACTACGCGCACATGAGCCCGCTCAATGCCTTAGGCCCGGGCCCCGCGACGCTCCAGGTGCCGGAATCGGTGGAGTCCGCGGAACTGGAGCGCAGGCTCGAGGCAGGGGAATGGGTGGTGGACCTGCGCAACCGGGTCGCATTCGCCGCGAGCCACCTGCGCGGCAGTGTCGCCTTTGAATACGGGACAGGCTCGAGCTTCACGAGCTACCTCGGTTGGGTCCTGCCGTGGAACCAGCCGCTGACCCTGCTAGGTGCCCATGACGACGTCGAAAAGGCAATCCGCGACCTCGCGAGGATCGGAATCGACTCCCCGGATGCAGCTGTCGGCGACGATCCTGGGGCTCTTGCACCAGCCACTGCTTTGGTGCAATATCCGATCACCGACTGGGCGGGCTGGAGCGGGACCGGGCTTCCGGTGAAACAGTTCTGGACGTGCGCCGAACCGAGGAATTTTCCGCCTCCCATGTGCTCGGGGCCGTGAACGTTCCGCTGCACGAGCTTTTGCTTCGGCTGGACGAACTGCCGGACTCAAGGATCTGGGTGCATTGCACTTCCGGCTACCGGCCAGCGTCGCCGCAAGCCTGCTGCATCGTGCCGGCCGCAGCGTAGTGCTCATCGACGCACTCTTCCGCGAGGCGGCTCATGCCGGCGTCGAGCTGGTGAGCGCCGCGCCGGCCTAGATGCCCGGGCCACTGCGGACGCTCGCTCAGCTATGACGGCTTTTCGTGAAACCCCCGCTCACCTTTGGGGTGTTTCCTATAGACGGTCGCTCACATGATGTGAGCGGGCGTCGGTCAAAACCGCGATAGATGTGAGCGGGCGTCGGTCAAAACCGCGACAGATGTGAGCGAGCGTCGGGGAAAAGCCGGTCAGATGTGAGCGAGCGTCGGGGAAAAACCAGCCATGTGTGAGCGAGGGTCAGTGCGTGAGCCATTCCGCGGCGAAGTCCAGGTTGCGGTAAACGCTCGCGACGGCGGCGGCCTCGTCGCGTGCCTCGATGGCGTCGGCGAGCTCGTCATGGCCTTCGTGGGGGATGCCGTTGAAGCCGGCCTTGCGTTGTTGGCGCAGGAGGTCGTCGTGGAAGACCCCGCCGAAGGACACATACAACTGGTGCAGCAGCGGGTTGCCCGAAGCCAGGGCCACCCGTTCGTGGAAATCCCAGTCCGCCCGGGCCCAAGCGGGGTAGTCGGCCGCGAGCCATGCGTCGTGGCGTACTTGGAGGAGGGCACGCATTGCGGCGATGTCCTCGGCCGTGGCGTGCTTCGTGGCCAGTCGGGCGGCCTGGGTGTCCAGCCCCACCCGGACCTCGACCACGTGCTCCTGCGTGTGTTCCTTGTACATTCGTTGGGCCGCGCCGGAGATCTCGCTGGTGGCCCGGACATAGGTTCCGTCGCCGCGGCGAACCTCCAACATGCCGCTGTGCGCCAAAGCTTTGATGGCTTCGCGGAGCGTCCCGCGCGAGACTCCGAGCGAGGCCATGAGTTCCGGCTCGGCCGGGATCTTCTCCTGCAGGGGCCACTCCCCGGACTGGATCATGGTGCGCAGCTGGCGGGTGACCTCATCGGCCAGGACGGGCCGGTGCGAAGGTGTGAGGCTCATGCGACAGGCCTTGGCCCGGCCTTGATCGGCGTCCGCTTGCTGGTCAACTGGTGGCAGGTGACCATGAGGGCCAGGGCAACCGCGGCAAGGAGCGCCAAGGGAGCGTCCAAGCACCGGTGGCGCTATGGAGCAGGCCCATGCCGAACGGACCCCAAGCCGCAATCAAGTACCCCACGGACTGGGCGACGGTGGACATGGCGGTGGTCTCCGCCGTCGTACGCCCGCTGCGGCTGATGATCACCAGGACCAGGGGAAGATGCCCAGCCCGAAACCGAACATCACGGCGGGAACCGCGGCGAACGACGTCGGGAGCAACAGCATTGCGGGGATTGCCAGGAGGGTGGTCCCGCTACCCAGGTACAGGGCGGGGCGCATCATGCCGGGCCGCGAGCCGATGGCCAGCAGGATCATGCCCGCTGCCACCGAAACCAGCTGCATGAGCCCGAACTGGAGGCCGCTCTCGGAAGCGCTCAGTCCTTGGCTCGTCAGGATGTAGGCAAACCAGCTCATCACGGCATACGCCAGGAGGGCCTGCAACGTGAAGATGGAAGTGATGAGGAATCCCAGCCGGGTGCGCAGGAGGGGCCACATCGACACGTGCTCCTGGCTGGCCTTCCGTGAAGTGCGATGGGTGTGGAGGACCATCGGGAGGAAGCCAAGAAGTGCGGCGACGCCAAGGAGTCCCCATGCGGCCAGGCCCATCGAGGGCGAGCCCAGCTGTTGGGCCAAGGGACGCTGACCGCTGCCGCGAAGGTGGCACCTGCGGACATCGTGAAGGTGTAGAGGCCGGTCATCATGGACGTCTTGCTTGCATAGTGCTCGCGGATGTACGACGGCATGGCCACGTTGCACACCGCCAGGCCGGACATCGCCAGCACGGTCCCGGCGAGGAGGGCGCCGGTCGCGGGGATGCTGCGGACGAGGAGTCCGGCGGCCAGCATGGCCAGCGCAACGAGGATGGACTTCTCGACGCCGATCCGGCGCGACAGCCACGAGGTTCCCAGCCCTGCCACGGCGAAGCACAGCAAGGGGATCGACGGAAGAATCGACGCGACGAGCGCCCCGTAGCCGAGGAACGCCTGCAAATCGTGGAACAGCGCCGCCGCGCTGGTGATGCCGGCGCGCAGGTTCAGGCCGATCAGGATGACGGCGACGATCCCGACGACGGCGACCACCCGGGATTTCGGCGCCACCGTACCGCCGCTGGTGGGCACAGTTGTTGCTTCCGTTGCGTGGGGAGTCGGGTGAGTCGAGGCCATGCTTAAAGGTTAGACGTTTGATGTTTGGTGCGGGAAGTTTTGTGGTGAATCTCTCCACGCTGCGCAGGAGCCCAACTGACTCGCACTTAATGTCGTATTCAGCCCCGAAAACGACAACAAATGCGAGTCAGTTGGGCCGACGGCGGCGGGGCTGGCCGACGGCGGCAGGGGACCCTAGCGCGGATTCCGGGCACCCAGCCGCTGCACCGCGAGGGCAAGCCACAGCTGCACGCGGTCCGGCGTCTGGGCGGGGTCGTAGCCGGTGAGGTCGGTGATTTGCGCCAAGCGGTAGCGCACCGTATTGCGGTGCAAAGTCAGGGCTTCGGCGACGGCGGCCACCGAGCCGTTGTGGTTGAGGTAGCTCTCAAGGGTCGAAACGAGCTCGGAGCCGTGCGTGGCGTCGAACTTGCGCAGGGGAGTGAGCGCTTCGCTGGCCATGTCCGCCAACGGCACGTCCTCGCTCGCCAGCAACAAAGAGGTCAGGCTGAGCCGCTCAGGTTCGTTGACCGGCAAACCGTGCGCCACGGCGTCGCGCGCTTCGAAATAGCTCCAGCGCACGCCGTTCGGCTTGGTGTACGCGCCGCCGATCCCGATCACCGCGTGGATTCCCGCTTCCAACAGGTGATCGCTGAGGTCCTTGGCGAGCGCGCTCGCGGAACTGCCGTCGTCGGGCACTACCGTCACCAGGTCCTTCCCGACGACGGCGGTCACCCCGCCGTCGAGCGACTGCGGCAGCGATGTGCTGCCGAGTTGTTTGTGGTGGGCGGCGGAGACCACCAGGAGCACCACGTTCTTGCGGGTGCTGTTGATTCCGACGCCGGCCAGGCGGCGGCGCCCTCGACGGTGTCCAGGGTTCCGTGGATGACATCGTCAAGCACCTGGCCTGCCAAGGCCCGCTGGCTCTGGCGCTGCTTGACCATGTTGTTGAGTTCCACGCTGATCAGGTTCTGCGCATAACTGACAATCCCGGTGTCGCCGAAGGGTTGCTTGATCCAGAGGGTGCAGGCGTCACGGCGGCCTGTCGGGATGGGGAAGGACGCCCAGTCGTCGGCCGTCGGCGCGGGGTTGCCGGCCACGCTGTTGTAGAGCTGCGCGCTGAACTGGGTGAGTGCGATGTCGGACCGGAGCATGCTGCCCAATTGCTTGAGCAATTCCCCGAGCCCGCCACCGGTCAGCAGGCCCGGGCCAGGATCTGGTGGCCGGCGATAAGGCGCTCCAGCTTGGAGTAGTGGTCGGCGGATTGGGAATCGGCCACGAGTTTGCCGATGGCAATGAACGGGGTCTCGTACGGGACTTCCACGAGGGGCAGCCCCCAGCGGTTCGCTTCCGCAACGAGGGCGGGGGCACGGCTTCGTGGGTCAGCCCGGTGCCGAAACCGATGCCGACTGCTCCCGCGCGCTGGACCTGGCGCACAAAGCGGCGTTGTTCAGCGGCCCCGTTGAGCCGGAGCCGGTGGTCAGGATCAACTCGCCGCCGTTGAGGAAGCGCTGGGGATCCTCCTGCTCGGTCACGGCCACCCAGCGGATATCTTCGTTCCAGGTGGTTTCCGCGAGGCCGGCTTTGCGGAGCCGAAGTGAGGGGACGGCGACGAGCGCGGCGATTGACATTGCCATGCCAAAAAGGATATCCCCGCACTGGTCATTCGCACTAAGTCGGGGGAGTCGGGTGTGCACCTGACTATTCCGCGCCGGGGGGTGCTGGCATAGGCTCGGAGCAGCTGCAACCAATGCCTAGACACCGAAAGAGGTTGTACACCGTGGTCCAAACCTTGCAGAACTTCATCAACGGCGAGTTCGTCACGCCGGCAGGCACCGAACTGCTCGACATCGTGAACCCCACCAACGGGGAGATTGTCGCCCACGCGCCTATCTCCACGGCGGCCGACGTCGATGCTGCCATGAACGCGGCGAAGGAAGCCTTTAAGTCCTGGAAGCATGTCACGCCTGGCCAGCGCCAGCTCATGCTGCTCAAGCTCGCTGATGCCATCGAAGCCAACAGCGACGAGCTCGTCGAGGCGCAGCACCGCAACACCGGCCAGGTCCGCGCCCTCATCGCGTCGGAGGAAGTTGCCGCGGGCGCAGACCAGCTTCGCTTCTTCGCGGGCGCCGCGCGCATCATGGAGGGCAAGTCCGCCGGCGAGTACTTCGAGGGCCACACCTCGTACGTCCGCCGCGAACCGATCGGCGTCGTGGCCCAGGTTGCACCGTGGAACTACCCGTTCCTCATGGGCATCTGGAAGATCGGCCCGCCCTCGCAGCAGGCAACACCGTTGTCCTCAAGCCCTCCGACACCACTCCGGAATCCACCTTGGTCCTGGCACGTCTTGCGGGGGAGATCTTCCCGGCCGGCGTCCTCAACGTGGTCCTCGGCAACGGGGCCACGGGCTCCATGATGGTTGAGCACAAGGTCCCGGGCCTCGTCTCGATCACCGGTTCCGTCCGCGCCGGCATTGCCGTAGCCAGTGGAGCGGCCAAGGGCCTCAAGCGTGCCCACCTGGAGCTCGGCGGCAAGGCCCCGGCCATCGTCTTCAAGGATGCCGATATCAAGAAGAGCGCAGCCGCCATCGCCGAATTCGCCTTCTTCAACGCCGGCCAGGACTGCACGGCCATCACCCGTGTGCTGATCGAGGACTCCATCCACGACGACATGGTTGCCGCCATGGTGGAGCACACCAAGACGCTGCACACCGGTTCGCAGAACGACGACGAGAACTACTTCGGCCCGCTCAACAACGTGAACCACTTCAACGCCGTGAACTCGGTGGTGGAGCACCTTCCGGCCAACTGCAAGATCGAAACCGGCGGCCACCGTGCGGGTGACAAGGGCTTCTTCTTCGAGCCGACCATCATCACCGGCGCCAAGCAGACTGACGACGTCGTCCAGAAGGAAACCTTCGGCCCCGTCATCACCGTCCAGAAGTTCACCACCGAGGCCGAGGCGCTCGAGCTGGCCAACGACGTCGAATACGCCCTGGCATCCAGCGTCTGGACCACGGACCACGGCACCGCCATGCGGATGAGCCGCGACCTGGACTTCGGCGCGGTCTGGATCAACACGCACATCCTGCTGACTGCTGAGATGCCGCACGGCGGCTTCAAGCAGTCCGGCTACGGCAAGGACCTGTCCATGTACGGCGTCGAGGACTACACGCGCATCAAGCACGTGATGAGTGCGCTGGACGCATGACTCAGATGCCTGACTCAGGCGCAACGCCCGACGCCCAAACACGGCAAGCATAAGAAAGAAAGAACCATCATGACCGCAACAGCACATGAAATCACCTACCGCCTGGACCAGAAGCGCAGCCTCAACGGCGCCTTCCCCGGCCCCAAGTCCCAGGCCCTGAACGAGCGCCGCGCGGCCGTCGTCGCCGCCGGCGTGTCCTCGGGCGTGCCGGTTTACGTTGAGGACGCCGACGGCGGCATCATCCGCGACGTCGACGGCAACTTCTTCATCGACCTCGGCTCCGGCATCGCGGTGACGAGCGTCGGCGCCTCGGACCCCGCCGTCGTCGCCGCCGTCCAGGACGCCGCTGCGCACTTCACCCACACCTGCTTCATGGTTACCCCGTACGAGGGCTATGTCGCCGTCGCCGAGCAGCTGAACCGCCTTACCCCGGGCGACCACGAGAAGCGCACCGTGCTCTTCAACTCCGGCGCCGAGGCAGTGGAGAACGCCGTCAAGGTGGCACGCCTGGCAACCGGCCGTGACGCCGTCGTCGCTTTCGACCACGCCTACCACGGCCGCACCAACCTCACCATGGCACTCACCGCCAAGGCCATGCCGTACAAGACCAACTTCGGCCCGTTCGCGCCCGAGGTCTACCGCATGCCGATGAGCTACCCGTTCCGCGAGGAAAACCCGGAGATCACCGGTGCGGAGGCCGCCAAGCGCGCCATCACCATGATCGAGAAGCAGATCGGCGGCGACCAGGTTGCCGCGATCATCATCGAGCCGATCCAGGGCGAGGGCGGCTTCATCGTTCCCGCTGAAGGCTTCCTGCCAGCACTGTCCGCCTGGGCCAAGGAAAAGGGCATCGTCTTCATTGCCGACGAGGTCCAGTCCGGTTTCTGCCGCACGGGTGAATGGTTCGCCGTCAACCATGAGGGTGTTGTCCCGGACATCATCACCATGGCCAAGGGCATCGCCGGCGGTCTCCCGCTGTCCGCGATCACCGGCCGCGCGGACCTGCTCGACGCCGTCCACCCGGGCGGCCTCGGCGGCACCTACGGCGGCAACCCGGTTGCTTGTGCTGCAGCCCTTGCTGCCATCGGCACCATGGAGCAGCACGATCTCAACGCCCGCGCCCGCCACATCGAGGAAGTCGCACTCGGCCGCTTGCGCGAACTCGCGGCTGATCCTTCTGCAGGTGGGGTCATCGGCGACGTCCGTGGACGCGGTGCCATGCTGGCGATCGAATTGGTCCAGGCCGGCTCCAAGGAGCCGAACGCTGAACTGACCAAGGCCGTTGCCGCGGCGTGCCTCCAGGAAGGCGTCATCATCCTGACCTGCGGTACCTACGGCAACGTGATCCGTCTGCTGCCGCCGCTGGTGATCAGCGACGAACTGCTCCTGGACGGCCTTGAGGTACTGGCAGCGGCCATCAAGGCCAACGCTTAGCCGCAAACCTTCAGGTGGACATGCCCACCTCTACGCACCAAGGATGGACATAGTCTGACTATGTCCATCCTTGGCGTTTAACGAGGGGCATGTCCGGTATGGGCGCCAGGCAGGGAAGCGGACTAGGCTGCGCTGAGGCGTGCGCTTTTCCTGATGACCGAGTTCTTGCGTGCCGTGCGCAGCATGTCGAGGGTCAGGAGCAGCAGGGCCAGCCACACGATGCCGAAGCCCACCCAGCGGTCCGGCGTCATGGCCTCGTGGAAGACGGCCAGGGCCACGATGAACTGGAGGACCGGCGCGAAGTACTGCAGCAGGCCGATGGTGGTCATGGGCAGTCGGCGTGCGGAGGCTCCGAAGAAGAGGAGCGGCACGGCGGTGATGATGCCCGAAGCGGCCAAAAGCCAGAAATGGCCCGGGCCGTTGCTTCCCAATGTGCCGGCTCCCGTGAGGCCGAGGACAATCATGGTGGCGCCGGCGATCGGAGCGAGGACAACAGTCTCCACCGTGAGGCTCGTGATGGCATTGACCTTCGGCCCACGCGCTTCTTCACGAATCCGTAGAGTCCAAAGCTGAACGCCAGGACCAGGGCGATCCACGGCAGCTTGCCATAGGAGACCGTCAGGACCCCGACGGCGATGAAGCCGATCCCGACGGCGGCCCACTGGAGCGGGCGGAGCTTTTCCTTCAGGACGAACACCCCAAGAAGGACCGACACGAGCGGGTTGATGAAATAGCCGAGCGAAGCTTCGACCGCGTGGCCGGTGGTAACGCCGAAAGTGTAGGTCAGCCAGTTGATGGCGATGAGCCCGGCAGCGATGGCGAGCGGGCCAAGGACCGCCCGGTCCCTGAAGGCGTTGCCGAGGAGGCGCCATGTCCGGGTGATGGTGATGAGCAGGGCGCAGAAAATGAGCGACCACACCACCCGGTTGGCGACGATTTCCACCGCTCCGGCGGGGTGCAGCACCAGGAAGTAGAGCGGAAGCAGCCCCACAGACCGTACGCGCCGATACCGAAGACGACGCCCGCCGTCGTCTCCTTCTTAGCCGTGGCAGCGGCGGAAGCTGCACTTGCAGCATTCGAAGCGGGGGTGGCGGACGGGGCGGGCGCGGTTTGCTCGGGCGTAGACACAAAGTCAAGAACATCACATGTTGCGGAGGTATTCCTGACCGTACGGCCGGAAAGTTATTGTGAGTTTCCTCGCCCCGTTGTGTCACCTCGCGCCACGTACTGACACTCCGGCCGCAACTGAGAACTAGAATTGGAACCTGCGCGCCCCACCACGCGGGCGGATTCCCGTCTCAGAAGGGTTCACGGTGTCCAACTCGGCCGAAACCACCTCAAAACGTCCGTTGCGCGTCGCCATCGTCGGCGCAGGACCGGCCGGCGTGTACGCCGCGGATATCCTGACCAAATCGAACGAGGTCAAGGACGGCGAGGTCGAGGTCAGCATCGACCTCTTCGAGGCATACCCTGCGCCGTACGGCCTGATCCGCTATGGCGTAGCCCCTGACCACCCCGCATCAAGGCATCGTCAATGCGCTTCACAAGGTCCTGGACCGCGGAGACATCCGCTTCCTTGGCAACGTGACGTACGGCCGCGACCTCACCCTGCACGACTTCCGCTCGTTCTACGACGCGGTGATCTTCTCCACGGGGGCCATCAAGGACGCGGACCTGAACATCCCGGGAATCGAACTGGAAGGCTCCTTCGGCGGCGCCGACTTCGTCTCCTGGTACGACGGACACCCCGATGTGCCCCGCGAATGGCCGCTGGATGCCAAGGAAGTGGCGGTCATCGGCAACGGCAACGTGGCGCTGGACGTGGCCCGCATGCTCTCCAAGCACGCCGACGACCTCCTGGTGACCGAAATCCCGGACAACGTCTATGCCGCCCTCAAGGCCTCCCCGGTCACGGATGTGCACGTCTTCGGCCGCCGTGGCCCGCCCAGATCAAGTTCACTCCGCTGGAGCTGCGCGAACTCTCGCACTCCAACGACGTGGACATTGTGCTGTACCCGGAAGATTTCGAGTTTGACGAAGCCTCGGACGAGGCCATCCGCAGCAACAACCAGATCAAGACCATGGTCAACACGCTGACCAACTGGCTCGTCGAAGAACATGCCGAAGCCGAGCAGCCCTCGTCCCGCCGCCTGCACCTGCACTTCCTGCACAGCCCGGTGGAGATCGTTTCCGAAGACGGCTCCGGGAAAGTCTCCAGTATCAAGTTCGAGCGCATGAAACTGGACGGCACGGGCAACGTCAAGGGCACCGGCGAGTTCGTGGATTATCCGATCCAAGCGGTCTACCGCGCCATCGGCTACCACGGATCGCCGCTGGACGAGCTTGAGTACGATGCCCGCCGCGGCGTCATTCCCAACGACGGCGGACGGGTGCTGGACGCCGACGGCAAGCCGGTGCCCGGTATCTACGCAACTGGCTGGATCAAGCGCGGACCCGTCGGCTTGATCGGGCACACCAAGGGCGATGCACTGGAAACCATCGGCTGCCTCCTGGAGGACCGCCTCACCCTGCCCCGGCCGAAAACCCGGACCCGCAGGCCATCATCAACCTCCTGGAAGAGCGGGGCATCGAGTACACCACCTGGGAAGGCTGGAACAAGCTCGATGCGCACGAACTAGCCCTCGGTGCCGCATGGACCGCCGAAAACCCGGACGCCGGCGTCGTACGCGAACGCATCAAGGTGGTCCCGCGCGAGGACATGATCGAGATCTCCCGCGGCTAGGGGACGCGGCTCGCGCCTGACGGCTCGCGGACCGCGCCTGACGGCTCGCGGACCGCGCCCATCGGCTCGCGGACCGCGCCTAGCGGCCGGGACGCCCGGTCCTAAAATGAGCCATGGACGAGGAGCTCCGCTGGACGGACGCCGTCGGGCAGGCAGAACTGGTGCGGTGCGGCGCGATCTCGCCGGGCGAACTGCTCGACGCCGGCCGCGACCGTATCCGGGAGATCGATCCGGTCCTGCATTGCATCGTCGCGCACCTGGAACCCGGAGCAGAAGGCCCGGCTCCTGGCGCGCCGTTTCCCGGGTTCCCTTCCTGGTGAAGGACCTCTCGCTCGAGATCGCGGGAGCCCCTTCAACGAAGGCTCCCGCTGGTTGAAGGACAACGTCTCAAGCCAGGACCAGGAACTTGCCCGCCGGTACCGCCACGCCGGACTTGCGATCCTGGGGAAGACCAACACGCCGGAATTCGGGCTCAGCCCGCATTGCGAGCCGGCCTTGCATGGTGCCACCCGAAACCCTTGGGACCTGGGGCTGTCCACCAGCGGCTCCAGCGGCGGGTCCGCCGCCGCCGTCGCCTCCGGAATGGTCCCCATGGCGCACGGAAACGATCTTGGCGGATCCCTGCGCTACCCGGCCGCCTGGTGTGGGGTTTTCGGGTTCAAGCCGACCCGCGGACGGGTTCCCATGGGCCCGGAGTACGGCGACGTGGCCGGGGGATTCGCCGTCGAACATGCGCTGACGCGGAGCGTTCGCGATTCGGCGGCGCTCCTTGACGCGACGGCGGTCAGTCGCCCGGCGATCCATATTGGGCGCCGCCCCGGGCCCGGCCATTCCTGCTTGAGGCCGGAACTGCTCCTGGAAAGCTTCGCATCGCCGCAACCGCGACGCCCAACTCCGGGCAACAAGTGCATCCGGACTACCTAGGGGTGTTCGAGGAAACCGTGGAATTGCTGGCCGGGCTGGGCCACAGCGTCACGGAAGCGCACCCCGAGAGCCTGGGCGGGTGGGCACCGGGCGGTCAGGGCCGTCTATGGAGGCGCGATCGCGTGGATCGAGGCGTACTGGACGCAGCGGATGGGTAGGCCTCCGGAAGCCGGTGAGATCGAGCCGTTCACCGCAGCCGACTTCGAGCGCTCGCGGGCTGTGACAGGTGGCCAGTATCTCCTCGGCATGGGGGAATTGCAGCGCTTCAGCCGCCGCCTGGCTGGATTCTTCGAGGAGTTCGACGTCTGGATGACACCCACCGTTGGCTGGCCCCGTTGCCGCTGGGAACGCTGCGTGGAACCGAGGAAGAGCCGTTGCGCGGCGAGCGCGAGGCCGGCCGCTTCCTCATGTTCGACGGCGAGTATGCCAACATCTCGGGCAACCCGGCCATGTCGGTGCCACTCGGAGTCGACTCGGACGGCCTGCCGGTGGGCATGTCCTTCCTTGGCCGTTTCGGAGACGAGGCCACGCTCTTTCGCTTGGCTGGCCAGCTCGAGAAGGCCGCACCCTGGGCCGACCGCAAACCCGGAGCCCTCGCGCGGGCGTTGGCGGCGTCGCGCCGAAGCTGAAGCACGACAGGAGAGAAGCAATGTTTATGGGCGTCTACCATTTCGACGGAGATCCCGCGCAACTGCTGGAAGGCCACCAGCGCATGGTGGGCCTCCTGCCGCCCGGCGCGTTGAAAATCCACGTGTGCCTATCCACTGAGGGTGGCATCTCGGTCTACGACACCTGCCCGGACAGGGCAACATTTGACCGCTTCAGCAGCGGCCACAGTTTCGCGGAACTCGTCGCGGAAGTCGGCCTCCCTGTACCCCGGATCGAAGCGTTGGGCGACGTCGAGTCGTACGAATTCCACCCGGAGTGAGCGGGTACACAAACCCCTGCGTCGCAACTAGACTGGCCCGTACTGTGCTGCGTCCGGTTTTGGGAGTTCGATGAAGAATCCGATCCATCCGGCAGCTTCGGTCAATGACGCCGCCGAGCTGCTGCAGCGTCATGCCCGCGCCGGGCACGAACACTTGGAATCGTGGCGTTACGGGCTTCCCGACGCCACGGAGCTTCCCGGTCTACGCAGCCTGATCAAGGAATCCTGGCAGCGATCCGCCCAGCTCAAAGCAAACCCGGACCAGCCCGAGGCGCCGCTGGTCATCGACCTCGACGAGCTCGAGGAATACCGCCGCCAACACCCGCTGGCCACCATCATGCCCGTCATCCAGAAGCTCCTCATCCAGCCCAGCTATGAGAGCGGGCTGCTGGTCGCCGTGGGGGACGAGCTGGGCCGCTTGCTGTGGGTGGACGGAAATCCCGCGATGCGGCGCCGCGCCGAAGGCATGATGTTCGTCGCCGGCGCGGACTGGTCCGAAGCCGCGGTCGGCACGAGTGCGCCCGGCACGGCGCTCGCCTTGGGCCGTGGAATCCAGATCTCCGGCGCCGAGCACTACAAGCGCTCCGTCCACCCGTGGAGCTGCACCGCCGTGCCCTTCCATGACCCTGATTCCGGAGCCCTGCTCGGCGTCGTCGACATCACCGGCACGGAAGCCGCCGTCGCACCCCACACACTTTCCCTCGTTGAAGCAACCGTGGCGGCCGCGCAGGCGCAATTGCGTGTGGAAAGGCTCCAACTCGCGGCCACTAAGCACTCTGCGCCTGCCCGACGCCGGAACTCGCCTTCCGCCGTCGGCTCACGCCAGGGGACAGGACTGTACCGGAACAGCCTCCAGCTGCTCGGCCGGGACCAGGCCTTGTTGAGCATCGGAGGGCGCAGCATTCCGCTGTCCGCACGGCACAGCGAGATCCTGGCGTTGCTGGGAACCCGTCCCGAAGGCTCAGTGCCGAGGAGCTCGCCCTGGCCCTCTATCCGGGGATGGCTCGAGCGTGACGTTGCGGGCCGAAATGGTGCGCCTGCGCAAGGTGCTCCACGAGCTCGACCCGCCGCGGTCCCGGAATCACGCCCCTACCGGCTCCCGATCGACCTTGGCCAGGATGCGGCCCAGGTTCTGTCCTGCCTGCAGCGGGCGCCCACCGCATCGCGCTGGAGATCTACAAAGGCGCCGTCCTTCCGCATTCGGAAGCGCCCGGCATCGTGGAGCTCCGCGAGAAGGTTTCGGCGCTCCTGCGCGAGGCGGTCCTGAACGACGGCAGTGCCGAGGCGCTGCTCAAGTATGCCGGACTGCCCGAGGCGAAAAACGACGTCGACGTCCGGCTTGCCGCCCTCAGGCTCCTGCCGCCGCGCTCGCCAAAGCGGGCAGCCGTCGTCGCCGAGCTTGAACGCCTGGAAAGCGAACTGTCGGCCTGACGCTGGCCCCTCGTGTGGCACTCGGGCAATACGGAGTTTCGGCCCGTATCGTAGAAGCGAGCCAAACGAAAGAAGCTTCCTCCGTGTTGAATAAACGCCTCGCCGTTGCCCTGACTGTGTCCGGACTCCTTGCCGGAGTCACAGCCTGCGGGGCACCCGCCCAGACAGCCCCGCGTCGGAAACGCCTTCGGCTTCGGCACGCACTCGGCTTCGGCCACCACGGCCGCCGCGGCCGCGTGGGACTTGATCCCGCGGCAGGGGCACAGAGAATCAAGGCCGCAGGCCTGGATATCCTGACCGCCGAAGGCACAGCCGAGCACTATCACGCCCATCTGGACGTCCTGGTGGATGGCAAAGCCGTCACGGTCCCGGCCGAGATTGGTTTCAGTTTCGGGGCCGACGGGCAACCCAACGGAATCTCGGCACTTCACACCCACGACACGACTGGCGTCATCCACATCGAAGCGCCCACCGCCGGCCTGAAGTACACGCTCGGCCAAGTCCTCAGCGAATGGGGAGTGTTGGACGGCAAGGATGCCACCGGAGCACCGCACGGCGGAACCGGAGGTTGGACCGTATACCTGAACGGCGTAAAACAGAGTGCGCCGGTGTCTGACGTGGTTCTCAAGGCCCACGACGAAGTGGTGCTCTCCTTCGGTTCCGCACCTTCGCCGGTTCCGAGCTCCTACAATTTCCCTGCAGGCCTCTAGCTTTCCGGGCCGGCAGGGGAGTACTGCCCCTACGTGATCTGAACCACAAGGTTGCAACCTGCTTGCAACCTCCCCGCTCCTACGCTGATGGCACAGCAAAGCCACCATCATGCGCAGCAAAGGAGCTACAGATGACTGTTTATGCACAGCCGGGTGCCGAGGGTTCGAAGGTCACGTTCAAGGACCGTTACGAGAACTGGATCGGCGGCGAGTGGGTTGCCCCGGTTAAGGGCAGTACTTCGAGAACATCACCCCGGTGACCGGCAAGGCCTTCTGCGAGGTGGCCCGCGGCACGGCCGAGGACATCGAGCTGGCACTGGACGCCGCGCACAAGGTGGCACCGTCCTGGGGCAAGACCTCCGCGACCGAACGCGCCGCAATCCTGAACAAGATCGCCGACCGCATCGATGAAAACGTCGAGCTGCTGGCCGTCGCCGAGACCTGGGACAACGGCAAACCCATCCGCGAAACCCTGAACGCAGACATTCCGTTGGCGGCGGACCACTTCCGCTACTTCGCCTCCGCGATCCGTGCCCAGGAAGGCCACCTGTCCCAGCTGGACGAGGACACCACCGCGTACCACTTCCACGAGCCCTTGGGCGTCGTGGGCCAGATCATCCCGTGGAACTTCCCGATCCTCATGGCTGTGTGGAAGCTCGCCCCGGCCCTGGCCGCGGGCAACGCCGTCGTGCTCAAGCCGCCGAGCAGACCCCCTCCTCCATCCTGGTCCTCATGGAACTCATCTCCGATCTGCTGCCCGCCGGCGTCGTGAACGTGGTCAACGGCTTCGGCGTCGAGGCCGGCAAGCCGCTCGCCTCCAGCCCGCGAATCCGCAAGATCGCCTTCACCGGCGAGACCACCACGGGCCGGCTCATCAGCCAGTACGCGTCACAGAACCTGATCCCCGTGACCCTGGAACTGGGCGGCAAGAGCCCTAACATCTTCTTCGACGACGTCGCCGCGCAGAACGACGCGTTCTACGACAAGGCCCAGGAAGGCTTCACGCTCTTCGCCTTCAACCAAGGCGAAGTCTGCACCTGCCCCTCCCGCGCCCTGGTCCAGGAAGGCATCTACGACTCCTTCATCGCCGACGCCGTGGCACGCACCAACAAGATCATCCAAGGCAACCCGCTGGACACCGACACCCAGATCGGCGCCCAGGCCTCCAACGACCAGCTCGAGAAGATCCTCTCCTACATCGACATCGGAAAGCAGGAAGGCGCCAAGATCCTCACCGGCGGCGCCCGCGCGCAGCTCGACGGTGACCTCGCCGGCGGCTACTACGTCCAGCCCACCATCTTCGAAGGCCACAACCGGATGCGGATCTTCCAGGAAGAGATCTTCGGCCCCGTCGTGTCCGTCACGAAGTTCAGCGACTACAACGACGCCATTGGGATCGCCAACGACACCCTCTACGGACTCGGCGCCGGCGTCTGGTCCCGCAACGGCAACGTTGCCTACCGGCAGGCCGGGAGATCCAGGCTGGCCGCGTCTGGGTCAACAACTACCACGCCTACCCGGCCGGTGCCGCGTTCGGCGGCTACAAGTCCTCCGGCATCGGACGCGAGAACCACGCCATGATGCTGGACCACTACCAGCAGACCAAAAACCTCCTGGTCAGCTACAACGAAAACAAACTCGGCTTCTTCTAAGCCGGATTTGACCTGGCGGGGCGGGACCAGCACAGATCCCTCCCCGCCGCCCACCCTGGCCACCCCTCAGGAAAGCAGCACCTACACCGCACATCTAGTTTTAACGACGCAAGGATTTCGCCAATGACGACGACAATGCAAGCAGCCGTAGTAACAGAATTCGGACAAGACCTTCAGATCCAGTCACTTCCCCTTCCCGCGCCCGGTCGAGGAGAAGCGCTGGTCAAGGTCATCACCAGCGGCGTGTGCCACACCGACCTGCATGCCGCCGAGGGGGACTGGCCAGTCAAGCCTTCACCGCCGTTCGTGCCCGGCCACGAAGGCGTGGGTGAAGTGGTTGCCCTCGGCGAGGGCGTCACCGACCTTGCCGTCGGGGACCTGGTGGGCAACGCCTGGCTATGGTCCGCCTGTGGCGATTGCCAGTTCTGCCGGACCGGTTGGGAGACGCTGTGCGAAGCCCAGAAGAACGCCGGCTATAGCGTGGACGGTTCCTTCGGTGAGTACATGCTGGTGGACAGCCGGTTCGCTGCGAGGATCCCGGCAGGTTCGGACCCCGTAGAGGTCGCCCCGGTGCTGTGCGCCGGAGTCACGGTCTACAAGGGATTGAAGATGACCGAGGCCAAGCCGGGCCAATGGGTCACTATTTCCGGCATCGGCGGCCTAGGACACATCGCAGTCCAGTACGCCGTGGCCATGGGCCTGCGGGTTGCCGCTGTGGACATCGCCGACGACAAGCTCGCCCTCGCCAGGAAACACGGCGCCGAGCTCACGGTCAACGCGCTGCACGAAGATCCGGCGGAAGTCATTCAACGGGAAACCGGAGGCTGCCACGGCGTCTTGGTCACGGCGGTGCACCCCTCGGCGTTCGGGCAGGCGATCGGCATGGCCCGCCGTGGCGGGACCATCGTCTTCAACGGACTCCCGCCGGGAGACTTCCCCGCGCCGATCTTCGAGATCGTGCTCAAGGGCCTGACCGTCCGTGGTTCGATCGTGGGAACACGCCAGGACCTGGAGGAAGCCCTGGACTTTTACGCGCAGGGCAAGATCCACCCGACCGTGTCCACGCGGGAGCTCTCCGAGGTGAACGCGGTCTTTGACGAAATGAAGCATGCCAAGATCGACGGCCGCGTGGTGCTGAGGTTCTAATGCCCCGCAACAGGCTTGACGCCGCAGTGACGCTGCCCGGGGAAGACTTTTCCCGGGTGGCGCTCACCGCCGTTTCCATCGAACTGCTCCGGAAGCTGTGGGAGCAACACGGTCCCCTCATGTTCCACCAATCGGGTGGCTGCTGCGACGGTTCCTCACCCATGTGCTATCCCGCCGGCGAATTCATCACCGGTGATTCGGACGTTCTGCTCGGACTTTTCGATATTGGCGAGCCCGAACGGCCGCAGCTCCTGGAGTTCTGGATGTCCGGGAGCAGTTCAATTACTGGTCCCACACCCATCTGACGGTGGACGTAGTGGACGGCCGCGGGAGTGGGTTCTCAGTGGAATCGCCTGAGGGGAAGCGCTTCCTTATTCGTTCCACGTTGATGGATTGGAACGTCTCCAATCTCTGAAGATGGACCGTGCTTGTGTCTCACGATTCGGGACAAATGTGGGGGTCCATTGGCTGGACACTACTCTTGATGAGTCTGTTTCTACCACCTCATCAAGATTGTGGACTTTTCTATGAACCTCTTCCGGACCAAATCGATCGAGCAGTCCATAGCGGACGCCGATGAGCCCGGACGCAAGCTCAAGCGTTCCCTCAGCACGTGGGATCTGATGATCATGGGCGTCGCCGTTGCGGTCGGCGCCGGGATCTTCTCCGTCGGCGCCAAGGCCGCTGCGAACTTCGCCGGCCCGGCCGTGACCATCTCGTTCGCTGTCGCAGCCGTCACGTGTGCTTTGGCCATCATGTGCTACGCCGAATTCGCTACCGCGATCCCGGTTGCTGGGTCCGCCTACGTCTTCACCTACGCCACGATGGGCGAAGTCCTCGCTTGGATCATTGGTTGGAACCTCATCCTTGAACTCTTTACCGCTGCTGCGGTGATCGCCAAGTACTGGGGAATCTACTTGAGCAAAGTGTTTGCGCTTATGGGTGTGGATATGCCGCCGGCCGTGAACATTGCCGGCGTGGATCTCTATTGGGGCGCTTTCCTGATTGTCGCGATCTTCACGGTGCTCCTGGTGCTCGGCACGAAGCTCTCCGCACGGGTGGGCAACGTGTTCACGCTGATCAAGATCGCCGTGGTGCTGTTCGTGATTGTTGTCGGGTTCACCTACGTGAAGTTCTCCAACTACGCGCCCTTCGTCCCGGCATCGCAGCCTACCGGGGGCAACGACGGCGCGGATGTCATGAAGCAGTCCTTCTTCGGCTTCCTCACTGGTGCGGTTCCGGCGCAGTACGGAACGCTGGGCATCTTTGCCGGCGCAGCGTTGGTGTTCTTTGCCTTCATTGGCTTCGACGTGGTTGCCACCTCAGCGGAAGAGGTCAAGAACCCGCAGAAGACCTTGCCCCGGGCATCTTCGGCGGCCTGGCGCTGGTGACGCTGCTGTACATCCTGGTCTCCCTGGCCCTGACCGGCATGGTGTCTTACACCCAACTGGCCGAAGCCAAGAACCCCACCCTGACCACGGCCTTCGAGGCGGTTGGAAACACCGACGCGGCCAAGGTCATTGCGTTTGGCTCGCTCATCGGTTTGACCACCGTCATCATGGTGCTGCTCATGGGCCTGGCGCGGGTGGTCCTTGCCATGAGCCGTGACGGCCTGCTCCCGCGCGCGCTGTCCAAGACCAGTGCCAAGCGTTCGACGCCGGTCCGCCTCCAGATCATCTGCGGCGCTGCCGTGGCAATCGTCGCTGGCCTGACCAATGTGGATCTTCTCGAGGAAATGATCAACATCGGTACCCTTTCGGCCTTCGTCATGGTGAGCCTGGGCATCCTGGTCCTGCGTAAGAAGCGTCCAGATCTGAAGCCGGCTTTCCGGGTTCCGTTCGGCAAGGTGCTTCCCGTGGTCTCTGCCGTCCTGTGCGTCTACCTGATGACAAACCTTGCCGTGGAGACCTGGATCTTCTTCGCCATCTGGCTGGCAATCGGACTTGCCATCTACTTTGCCTACGGACAGCGCCAGTCCCGCTTGAACGAGAAGTTCGCATCGGCGAAAGCCGCTGTGGCCGGGAACGCCACTATGTCCGACAAGGCCGCGGCTTCCGACAAGAGCGGCGACGACGAAGACAGCCTCAGCAAGGTTTGATCCCGCGACCGGCCTCACTGCTTGGCTAGACTCACGGCCCTACGATTACGGCGCCGCGTGTTCGTTGACCCATTCCACCAGCGGGCGCAGTACCTCCCAACGCTTGGCGATTTCTTCTTTGGCCGAGGGCTTGGACATCCATTCCGGTTCGCCCAAGGTCATGCCTGCGGACAACGACTTGTGCTTCAGAAGCTCGGCCCGGGGATGGTCTTTGTCGAAACCACGAGGCACGGTCTTGAGCTTCTCGCCTTCCACCGCGAAACCTGCCGCGGCGATGGAATCGACGATCTTCTGCAGTTGCTCCCCGCTGGCCGGCGAATCCGTGGCTGCGCGGAAACGGGCAATCTGCTCCGGGGTGCGCGAGTGGCATCCACCCCCGACCAACAGGCCGTCTGCACTGAGCTGGAGGTAGAAGCCGACGCCCTCCTTGTCTGCCGCAAACGCTCCCTGTGCCGTCTTGTAGGGGGACTTGTCCTGGGAAAAACGGATATCCCGGTTCGGACGGAACACCTTGCCCGGCCCGAATCGTGGCTCAAGCTCCTCCAGTAACAGCGTCAATGGCTTCTTCACGGCGGAGTCGTAGATGTCTTTGTGCTCCAGCCACCATTCGCGGTTGTTGTTCTCTTCAAGTTCGGCATAGAAGGCGATCGCCTCTGCGGGGATCCCGGTAAATGTGCTCATGTAAGGATCCTATGGATCACCATGCCGAGCTAGCCAGAGCCACTGCTTGCTATGTGGAAAACCCGCCGAGGAACGCTAAACAAGACCCGCTATTCATGCCAAAAAAGCAACCCCGCCACGCAAATTCCGCAGCGGGGTTGCTTCGTTGGAGGCCGTTGTTACAGCTTGTTGGCTGCTTCCGCGGCCGACTCGCCTTCGCCCGCGCCGAGGTTGGCGCGCAGCTTGGCACCGAGTTCGGCGTCCACGTTGGTCCAGTACTGGATGGCGCGTTCCTTGATGTCGGTGCTCTTGACGCCGCCGACGGCGCCGGTGATGGTGTCCAGCAGACGGGCCTTGGCGCCGTCGTCGTACACCTCGCGGTAGAGCGCGCCGGCCTGGACGAAGTCGCCGTCCTCGGCGTGCAGGGAGTGTGCGGAGAGCGTCAGCTCGCCGTCGTTCTCCCAGCCGCCGGCCGGGTTCTGCGGCTCAACAGCAGCCGGGCCACCCACGGAGTTCGGTGCATAGACCGGAACCGAAGGAGCGTTGAACAGGTAGCGTCCTGCGCCGTCCTGGCTGTAATTGTTGACCTGGTTCTTCGGCTGGTTTACCGGATCTGGGCGTGGTTCGTGCCCACGCGGTAGCGGTGTGCGTCGGCGTAGGAGAAGATGCGGGCTTGCAGCATCTTGTCCGGGGAGGCGGCGATGCCCGGAACGAAGTTCGACGGCGCGAAGGTGGCCTGCTCGATCTGCGCGAAGTAGTTATCCGGGTTCTTGTTGAGCTCCATGGTGCCCACGTGGATCAGCGGGTAGTCCGCGTGCGGCCACACCTTGGTGAGGTCGAACGGGTTGAAGCGGTAGGTCTTCGCGTCCTCGTAAGGCATGACCTGGACGTGCAGTTCCCACGACGGGAAGTTGCCGGCGGCAATGTTCTCCTGGAGGTCGCGGATGTAGAAGTCCGCGTCCGAACCGGCCAGCTCTTCAGCCTGGTCGCCCGTGATGGTCTTGACGCCCTGGTTGGACTTGAAGTGGTACTTGACCCAGAAGCGCTCGCCCTCGGCGTTGATCCACTGGTAGGTGTGCGAGCCGTAGCCCTGCATTTCACGCCAGGAAGCCGGCAGGCCACGGTCGCCCATGAGCCAGGTGACCTGGTGTGCGGACTCGGGGGAGAGGGTCCAGAAGTCCCACTGCATGTCGGCGTCGCGCAGGTGGGTGCCCGGGAGGCGCTTCTGGGAGTGGATGAAATCCGGGAACTTGATGCCGTCGCGGATGAAGAACACCGGGGTGTTGTTGCCCACGAGGTCGTAGTTGCCATCGGAAGTGTAGAACTTGACGGCGAAGCCGCGGGGGTCGCGCCACGTGTCAGGGGAGCCGTTCTCGCCTGCGACGGAGGAGAAGCGGATGAGCATGTCCGTCTCGACACCGGGCTGCAGGAAAGCAGCCTTGGTGTACTTGGAAACATCCGAGGAAGTCTTGAAGGTACCGAAAGCGCCGCCGCCCTTGGCGTGGACAACACGCTCCGGGACGCGCTCGCGGTTGAACTGGGCGAGCTTTTCCACCAGGTAGTGGTCGGTCAGGATGATGGCACCATCGGCACCAACGGACTTGGAATGCGCGTCCGAGGTGACGGGGCGCCCGACTGGGTGGTCGAGATGTTCGCGGTCATCGTTCTCCTATTTCGTGGTTACTTGCGTGTGAGTAGGAAGCTGTTGTTTGGCCTGGCAGTCCTGGCAGATGCCTTGGTACAGGACGTCTGCGATCTGGATGGTCATGGGTTTGGAGTGCTCATCCCAGTGCGGGGTGAGGCACGGGGCATGGCCGACGGCACAGTCGACATCCTCCACCCGGCCGCAACTGATGCAGACGGCGTGGTGGTGGTTGTCGCCCACCCGGGTCTCATAGAGCGCGGGAGAGTGGGGCGGTTCGAACCGCCGCAGCATCTGTAGGTCCGTGAGGTCGCTCAGCACCACATAAACAGACTGCGCTGTCAGTTCGGGAAGTTCCTTGCGCGCGGCAGCCAGGATGCCTTCGGCCGGGGAATGTGGATTGTGCTGAACGGCCGCGAGGACCGCCAAGCGCTGCTTGGTCACGCGGCGTCCGTGGGAATGCAGGGCGGAAGCCCACGCTTCCTGGTCTGCCGTGTGATCTGCCATACGCCCATTGAAGCACTTATTATGAGTACTTCACAATAAGGTGAGGCTAACTTCGGATGAACCCGCCGACGGCGGGCGGCACTCGGGCGCGACGGCACCCGCTCGCGGCCGGACTCGGGCGCCCGACGGCGGACCGCACCGCAGCGGCGAACCCTGCCCCGCGGCGCTCCGGGAGGGCGGATGGCTTGGTGGGTAGGGTTGGACGGTGGCAAAACTCTTGGCTGACATGACCCCGCTTCGCGAAAGCCCCGCATTCCGCCGCCTGTGGCTGGGGTCTTCGGTGTCGATGGTCGGATCCCAGCTGACCCTGGTTGCCGTGAGCCTCGAGGTCTACAGCATCACCCAACAGAGCCTTTACGTGGGACTGCTCAGCATCTTTGCCCTGGTTCCGCTGGTGATTGCGGGCTTGTTCGGCGGCGCCCTTTCGGATGCCTATGACCGGCGGAAGGTCGCCATTGTTGCGTCCCTCGTCCTGTGGGCCTGCAGCGTGGCCCTGGCACTCCAGGCCTGGTTCCAGCTCAACAATGTCTGGATCCTGTTCCTCCTCGTCGCTATCCAGAGCGGCGCGCAGGGCATCAACGGACCGGCACGCAGCGCCATTATTCCCTTGCTGGTCCGCAAGGAACTGCTGCCCGCCGCCAACGCGTTGAGCATGCTCAACATGGGCATTTCCATGACGGCAGGCCCCCTGCTGGCCGGTGTGCTGGTCGCGTCGAGCGGTTTTGGCTGGACCTACACGATCGATGCGCTCAGCTTCGCCTTCGCGCTGTGGAGCCTGTTCAAGCTCCCGGCCCTTCCCGCGGCGGAGAACGCGTCGGCACCCGGGCTGCGCTCCGTCGTCGAGGGCTTCCGTTTCCTGGGCACCCGGCCCAACCTTCGCATGACGTTCATCATCGACCTCATTGCGATGATCTGCGCCCAGCCCCGTGCCCTCATGCCCGCGATCGGAGCCACGATGATCGGGGGCGGTGACACCACTGTTGGTGTGCTGCTCGCGTCCGTGGCCGTCGGCGCCTTCCTGACGGGACTGTTCTCCGGGCCCCTGGGGAGGGTGCGGCGCCAGGGGAGCGCGGTGGTGTGGTCCGTCGCCGGATGGGGCTTCTCCATAGCGGCCTTCGGGCTGGTGGTGGTCCTGGCCGGGGACGCAGGGCGCGATGGCGTCACGCTGTGGATCATCCCGGCGGCCTTGTGTTGTGCCCTTGCCGGGATCTCGGACTCCGTCAGCGCGGTCTTCCGCACCACCATCCTGCAATCGGCCACTCCGGACCACATGCGGGGACGGTTGCAAGGCGTGTTCATTGTGGTGGTTTCCGGTGGTCCGCGCGTGGGGGACATGCTCTCCGGTGGAGTCACGAAAGTTCTCAGCGAAGGCTGGGTGCTGCTTCTCGGCGGCGTGCTGTGCGCAGTGCTTGCCTGGTTGGTGGCGCGCGGTCAGCGTGGATTCCTCCAGTACGATTCGCTCCACCCGGTGCCTTAGCCCGGACCCAGCCCCGCGCCCAACTAGCCCGCAGTTGTTGTCGTTATGGCGGCTCAGAACGACAACAAATGCGAGCTAGTTGGGCGGAACGTCCGGGCCGCCGTCGGCGTTAATCGGAACAGAACCAAAAGCCGTACTGCAAGAAAGTAGTGAAGTGCATAATCATCACAATGGCCTGAAGACCGCAGCGCTCTTCGGTGTGCTCTGGGCGGTGCTGCTGGGACTCGGTGCCCTGATCGGGGCGAGCACGCGCAGCGCCGGACCCATCTGGATCATGGCAGTGATCGGCGTCGCGACAACGGCTTATGGATATTGGAACAGCGACAAGATCGCCATCCGCTCCATGGCCGCGTACCCGGTTTCGGAAGCGGAGGCTCCGCAGCTGTACCAAATCGTCCGGGAGCTCTCCGTGAGGGCCAACCAACCCATGCCGCGGATCTACGTTTCTCCGACGATGACCCCCAATGCCTTCGCCACGGGACGCAATCCCAAGAACGCCGCCGTGTGCTGCACCGCGGGGATCTTGAACTTGCTCGACGCGCGCGAACTCCGCGGCGTCCTCGGGCATGAACTCATGCACGTCTACAACCGCGACATCCTCACTTCGTCCATCGCGGCCGCCGTCGCCGGCGTCATTACTTCGGTGGGCCAAATGCTGCTGTTCTTCGGCGGCGGGGACCGGCGGAACGCCAACCCGTTTGCCATGATTGCCATGGCCCTCCTGGCGCCGTTTGCCGCCTCGCTGATCCAGCTCGCCATTTCCCGCACCAGGGAGTACGACGCCGACCACGACGGCGCGGAGCTCACCGGCGATCCGCTGGCGCTCGCCTCAGCCCTCCGCAGGATCGAAGCAGGCGTGAAGCAGGTGCCGCTGCCGCAGGATCAGCGCCTCGTGAATACTTCGCACCTGATGATTGCCAACCCGTTCCGCGGCGGTGCCATGACCAAGCTGTTCGCCACCCACCCGCCCATGCGTGAGCGCATCGAGCGGCTCGAACGGATGGCCGGACGGCCGCTTTCCTAGCCAGCGGTCCCGTAGATCGCCCTACCGGCCGCGTCCGACGACGGGCGGCTTCATGCGAACAAGCCCTCACCAATGAAGCCGCCCGCCTTGATGCCCGGAGGCACCGCGAACAGGCCGGAGCCCGTGTGCTTGAGGTACTCCAGGGCCAGCTTGTCGCTCTTTGCCATCGTCATCTGCATGGGCACGTAGTGCGTCCGCGGGTCCTTGACGAAGGCGATGAAGAACAGGCCTGCATCGAGGTGGCCGAGCCCGTCCGAACCGTCGGCGTAGTTGTATCCGCGGCGAAGCATCTTCACGCCGTTGTTCTGGTCCGCGTGGGCGAGGCGGACGTGGGAATCGATGGGAATCAGCGGCTCGCCATCGCGGCCCTTGATTGCGAAGTCCGGCACCGTGAATTCTTCCCTCCGGACAACGGCGCTCCGGCACCTTTCGTGCGGCCGATCAGCCCTTCCTGTTCGCGGAGCGAGGTCCGGTCCCAGATCTCGATATGCATCCGAATCCGGCGGGAGACAAGGTAGCTGCCTCCCGCCATCCACGCTTCACCCGGGCGGGTTCCGGCGGTGGCCCAGACGTGCTCGTTGAGGAGTGCCGTGCCTTCCGACTTCAGGTTGGCCGTGCCGTCCTTGAAGCCGAAGAGGTTGCGCGCGGTGGTCTGGCCAGGGAGGTGGACGAGGTGCGGCCGAACCCCAGCTGGGACCAGCGGACGCGCACCTTGCCGAAGCCGATGCGTGCGAGGTTCCGGATCGCGTGCACGGCGACCTGCGGATCGTCGGCGCACGCCTGGACCACAATGTCGCCGCCGGTACGCGCGGCCTCGAGGGCATCGCCGGGGAAATGCGGCAAGTCGATCAGGGCATCGGGCCTGCGGCCCTCCAGCCCGAAGCGCGGCTTGCCGTCCTTTTCGAAAAGGCCCGGCCAAAGCCGAACGTCAACGTCAGCTTGCCGGCCGCCAGATCGAGGGCTTCCCGGTGTCTTCAGGCGGCGCGTCGTAGGGCCGTCGACGGCGCCCGTCGCGCCGGTCGTGCGACCGGTGGTCATGGCTTCGGCCGCGGCGGTCCAGTCCTTCAGGAGCTGGATCAGTGCGGCGCGGTCCTCAACCGTCACGTCGAAGGCAGCGATGTGGAGGCGATCCTGGGCGGGAGTGATGATCCCGGCCTGGCGCTCGCCGTAAAAGGGAACGACGTCGCTTGCCGCGGGCGCCGCTTGAGCTGCCACCGCATCGTGGCTGAGGTATCCGGCGGCAAGGCCTGCCACTGCACCGGCACCGCCCACGCCGGCGAGGGAGAACAGTCCTCGACGGGACAGGCCGCGCTTGCCGCCGTGGTCCTTGGCAGCGGACGCAACGGCCGCGTTGGCCGGCCCGACGGCGGCAGCCTCGGTCCCGCCGTCGGGCGCCTCAGCGGTCTCGTGGTTGAAAGGGCAGCCGCTCACAGGACCACGGCTGAGGTGAGCTTGGACAACGGCTCTCCCAAGGCGTCGACCAGCGCGGCGAGCTGCTGGACCTCGGCGGGGCTGAGTTCGTTGTAGTACGCGAAGCCGTCACCCTTGGCGTGCTTCTTGAGTTCGGCCTCAAGGGCAGCGAACTTCCCGTCGAGGCCCGTGGCCAGGGCCGGGTCTTTCTGCGCGAGCGCAGGTTTGAGGTTTTCGAACGCTATCCGCGCGCCGTCGATGTTGGCCTGGAAGTCCCAGAGGTCCGTGTGGGACCAGATTTCTTCTTCGCCGGTGACCTTGCCGCGCGCGACTTCGTCCAGGAGCTCCTTGGCGCCGTTGCCGAGCTTGTCCGCGGAGAGCACCACAGTGCGGGTGCGCTTGCCGAGCTCCTCGGTGTCGGAAACGAGCTGCGTGGCGATTTTGGCCCGCTCGGTGGCCGTCAGCGCTGTGTAGCCCGACGGCGGGAACAAGTCCTTCTCCGCGCGGTGCCAGCCGGTCCATTCCTGGCCCGGTTCAAGGTCGGCTTCGCGGGCATCGAGTTTGGGGTCGAGGTCCCCGAAGGATTCCGCTACGGGTTCGATCCGTTCCCAGTGCATGCGGGTTGCGGCGTACAGTTCGCGGGCCTTCGTTACGTCGCCCGCCGCGTAGGCATCGGCGAAGGCCTTGGTGCCGGTCACAAGCTGCTCAGTCTGGTCTTTGACGTACGCCGTGTACTGCTGGACCCCAGTGTCCACAAGCTTCTGGAAATCGGCATCGACGCCGGTCTTGTTTCCGGAGTCCGTGACCTCAAAGGCGGCTCGGATACCGTCGCCCTGCATGCCCGGCTTGCAGGCGGTGGTGTACTTGCCCGCGGGAGCAGTGACCACCAGGTTGCGGGTCAGGCCGGGACCGATGTTCTCCACTTCGCCGACGATCCGCAGGCCGTCCTCTGCGAGGAGGTAGAACTCGGTAATTTCAGTGCCGTTGTTCTTGACCGCGAAGCTCAGGTTGCCGCTGGGGACGCTGCCGTGGAGACTTTGCATTCGGTTTTGGTGCTGGTGACCTGGATCGGTCCGGCGGAGGCGCTGGCGCCGGCGTCTTGGTGTTATCCGTGCAGCCGGTGAGTACGAGCGGCACGGCGGCGGCAGCGGCGACGAGGACGAGGGACGTCCGGCGGCGTGAAGCCGTTGTGGGCAGGGGAATTTTGGGCAGGGAGTGCCAGGCATGGGGGTTTCCTTCTGTTGTGGGGGGCGGGAAGCTTTTAGGCAGCGTTGGCGGCTTGGGCCGTGGGGGCGTTGCCGGTGGATTTCTTCGGCGAGGAACCGTTAGCGCGGATGTAGAAATAGAGCACAGGGATCACGTACAGCAGCCAGGCCCGGCTTCGAGCCACGTGGTGGCCGGGGACAGGTTGAGGGTGCCCTTCAGCAGGGTGCCGTACCAGGACGACGGCGGGATGGCCGCGGAGACGTCGAAAGCGAGGGTGTGGAGCCCGGCAGGATTCCGGCTTCCTGGAGGTCATGGATGCCATACGCGAGCACGCCGCCCGCGATCACGATGAGGCCGACTCCGGTCCAGGTGAAGAACCGGGAGAGATTGACCTTGAGGACGCCGCGATGCAGCAGGTATCCGAGCCCGGCAGCGACGGCCAGGCCGAGCAGCGCGCCGAGCAGCGGCTGCGACGATTCCCCGGCGGCCTGGGCAGCAGCCCAAAGGAACAGCGCAGTCTCAAGTCCTTCGCGGCCCACCGCGAGTGCAGCCACGACCATGAGGCCCACGCGGCGCCGTCGGCCATCTTGTCCACTTGCGACTTCAGCTCGCCGCCGAGGCTGCGGGCGGTGCGCGCCATCCAGAAGACCATCCAGGTGACGAGCCCGACGGCGGCAATCGACAATCCGCCCCGATCGCCTCTTGCGCGGCGAAAGTCAGTCCCTGCGGACCGAAGGTGAGCAAGGCGCCGAAGGCGATGGATACGGCCACGGCGATGCCGACGCCGGCCCAGAGCCGGGGAGCAGCGAGCGGCGTCCCGTCTTGACCAGGTAGGCCATGAGCAGGACCACAACGAGGGTGGCTTCAAGGCCCTCGCGCAGGCCGATCAGGAAGTTCGCGGTCATGTGGAATCCTTCGTTAGGGGAGCCACACTTAGGCTCGCCTAAGGAAGTACAGTACCCGCTGGAAGTGATTACGCAAAAGAAACGTGTCGTAATTATTCTGGGGTGGATGTCACGCGCCGCAGTCTTTTGACCTCCGCGGATCGGTGCAGTCGCGGAATCCCGGGGCCTTCGCCAGGCCTCGGCCCAAAAGGCTGCGTGGAGTGACGCGCCTGTCTCCGTTAACGACGACGACGGCGCGTTGCCCGCTCAGGGGCAACGCGCCGTCGTCGTACTTCTGGTTGGCGGCTTGGGCGCCGCGAAGTCCTAGCTGCGGAAGTTCACGAACTGGAGATCGGCCTCTTCGAACTTCTTGAGGATGTTCATGGTCTCCTGCAGGTCATCGCGGGACTTCGAGGTGACGCGGAGCTCGTCGCCTGGATCTGGGACTTGACGGACTTAGGGGCTTCGTCACGGATGATCTTGTTGATCTTCTTCGCGATGTCCTGGGCAATGCCCTCCTTGATGGAGCACTCCAGGCGGAATTCCTTGCCGGAGGGGTAAGGCTCGCCCTGGTCGAGGGACTTCAGCGAGATGCCGCGCTTGATGAGCTTGGACTGGAACACGTCCAGGACAGCGAGGATTCGATCCTCTGAGTTGGCCTTCATGAGGATCTTCTCGCCGCTGAAGTCGATCTCAGCGCCGACGCCCTTGAAGTCGTATCGCTGTGCGATTTCCTTCTGGGACTGGTGGAGCGCGTTGGCGACTTCCTGCTTGTCTACCTTGCTGACGACGTCGAATGTGGATTCGCCTGCCATGACTCTCCTTGTGATCGTTGGGGGTGGCCCGGAAACGGGCGGTTTTGTCTGCCATCCAGCCTAGTACGGAAGCGCCCGGCGTGTGCTGAACGTTCACAGTTCGCTCACAGCACACGCATGGCCGGAACTGAGACAGCCCCGACAGAGTTGTATCAGTTTGAAGAGCCCGTCCTGAAAAGGAGCACCATGAGCAACCAGGCCGTCCGCTACGTCACCAAGTCAGCCGCTGCCGCCGCTGGTTCAATCGGAGTCGCTGCCGCCACGGCCGCAGGCGCGGTTGCAGCCGCAGCGCTCGCCGCCTCCGTGGTCCTGAGCCCGGTCCCGGACGCGGCGTCGCGGATGGATGGCGTCCACGCGGACTTGTTGCGGGCCGTGCAGCTCAACCAGATCACCCTGGAGCAGGCGGCCAGTTTCGAGGCCAAACTGGCAGGACGGATACTTGGTTAGCCTGAGATTTCCGCCGATTTTGTGGCCTCGAGGGCTCGATTCGATTCTTCGGCAGAAGTTCTGTAAGGTTGTCTTGCTCGCGCTTACCGGATCGGAAACGAAACGATGATCGGGAGTGACTTCTTTGAAGTTCGGCAGATTACCCGAGCGGCCAAAGGGGGCTGACTGTAAATCAGCTGGCAACGCCTACGGGGGTTCGAATCCCTCATCTGCCACATCCCCGGATTTCCGGGAAACTTAGACCCGCTGGGATCTCTTCGGAGGTTCCGGTGGGTCTTTTTTATTGCTCGGTGATCACAGTTGTGAGCACACTCCTGCGTGCTGGTAGCAATGAGGCCGCACCTTCGACCGCGTTGCGGGCCGCGTCGCCCACCAGGTGCGCGTAGAGATCCCGGGTGATCTGGCTGTTCGAATGCCCCATCGACTTGGACACGATGGCCAGATCCTGGCCGCTGGCGAGCATCAGGGACGCGTGCAGGTGCCGCAGGTCATGCAGCCTCATCATCGGCAGCCCGGCCTTGGTCACCATGAGCTCGAACAGCTTGGACACGTAGCCCGGACGCAGCTGGCGCCCGTCCTCGTAGGTGAACACCCGCCCGGACGCCGTGTACGCTTCGGCCCATGCCTGGCGTTCCTGCTCTTGCTGGAACTGCCACGCGATCAGTGCGGCCACGGCACGATCTGAGAGTGCGACCACGCGGTCCTGGCCGGCGTCGGTCTTGATGGTGCCCTCAACGACGATCTTGCCGACCTGGACCAGCTGGACACGGACAACCAGCCTTCGGCCTGGAAGGTCCACGTCCTCCCAGCGGAGCCCACACAGCTCGCCGCGACGCATGCCCGACAGTATGGCCACCTCGAACAGCGCAGCGAGGCGATGCCCGATCCTGCCGTTGGGGCGGCCGTGGCTGTCCATGTTCTCGTAGCCCGCGATGAAGTCAAGGAACTTTCCAGCGTCGCCCGGCTCCCACACCTTGACCTTGCTCTTTTCGACCTTGGGCAGGCGGGCCCCGGCGGCCACGTTCTCGGCAATCAGCCCGTCCTGCACGGCGTCAGTCAGGGCGCTGGAGAGGGTCGCGTGAATGCGCTTGATGGTCACGGCGCCGCGGCCGCTGGCCTGTAGGGATTTGATCAGCCCGGCCACGTGCGCCCGCCGCAGATCGCGCAGGAGCAGCTTGGTCCCGAAGGCCGGGACGATGTCCTTGGCCACGTAGCTCTTGTACATGCGCAGCGTGGACGGCTTGAGCTGTTCGTGCCGCTCCTGGGCCTCGAGCCATTCCGTGACGTATGCGGCGGCCGTCGTCTTCTTGAAGTCATAGACCTGCCCGCGGAGCTGCTTCTCGGCCTCCCGCATGGCCTCCTCAGCATCCCCGAGGAGGTGTAGCTGTAGTCGGTCAGGTAGCGGCGTTTGCCGCTGACGGGGTCAAAGCCGGCCGAGAGGCGGAATCCCCATGTGCCGTGCCGGTAGTTCTTCAGCTTGGGGCAGTTGGCCCCGTACTGCTTGCCATTCTCGTCGCGGCAACCACACCGCCTAGTTACCTTCGCCATCACTAATCTCCCTTAGCCACTCGAGTTTGCCTTCAGCGCCAAGACGTTCTCCGACGCGTGCCCGGATGTCGGTAAGGAATGCCTTGAGATATGTGTCCGATGAGTCATGCGATTCTGCCGATTTGAGGGCCTGGAGCCTCTTGGCAACACCCCGGATCCGCGCCAGTCCTTCCTGTGGGTCTAGGCAGGCATCCGTAATCCGCTCGGCTAAGAGGTCATAAGCCGACTCGGCCATGGTCAAGGTCCTCATCTTCCCCGGGCCATCCTGCATGTCGGTCCAGAAGAGGATCTCTGAGCGGTACTGCGGGGAGACCAAGAGGTCCGTGACGTCTATGCCGAATACCGCCGCGAATGCCACAAGCTCATTGACGGTGATCTTTCGACGTGGAGTCCCTCTTTCGATCTTTTGCAGAGAGCTCCGCTCTATTGCGCAGCCGACTGCGGCCATCCGTTGTGACAGGTCCGCGTAGGACCACCCCTCCTTGAGGCGCAGTTCTTCCACACGCTCAGCGACGAACTGTTCGGTCTGGATTGTGTGTTCAGCATTGATTTCAACCATGGGCCCAATCTCCAACTGTCTCAAAAAGTTTCTTGGGTCTCAGCTTGACACAGGGGGACATTGATGGTCAAGATGGACATGTGCTCGAAAATGAGACAAAAGAAACTTTTTGAAACAGAAGGGAGTGATCATGGACGTTCGATTTTCGAAGGAAGTCCAGGACATTCTGAGCAAGCCAACGGCCACCGTTGAAGAGGCGGGCCGCGTGCTGGGGATCGGCCGGCGGCAAGCATACGAAGGCGTCCGTCAGAAGGAAATCCCATCCCTGCGCATCGGCAAGCGCATCGTCATTCCGACGCGGCGCCTTATCGCCATGATCGACGGCGAGCCCCAGCGGCCGCGTAGGAGGCAGAAAAGTGCCGATTCAAGGCAAAGAAAAGGGAGCCAGCACCACCTGGCTCCCAGAAATCCAAACCCCACACGATTGGAAGTAAAGATCATGACCACCATAGCACCAGCCACAATCAACATCTCCGATTACAACGCCGCTGTACAGCAGTCGGCACCGGCAGGGTTCGCCTTCAACTTCCGGGCCTACCTCGAATGCGGCGAGATCTCCTGGGTAGGCCCAATCGCTTCAACGGCCGACGAGCGGCTGAACGTTATCTTCGAATGGGACCCGTCCCTGGGCGCCTCTGCTGAACTGGATCTCCTGCCGGAGCCCGTTACACCATCGAGCAGATGCGAGAACTGCATGCGGCCCTCGGCGCAGCCATCGAAGCCGTCCAGCCAGGCGCCCGCGACGTGGCAGAGACCCGATGAACGCCGACTTGATGCACTCGCCGGAAGACCAGGCGGCCGAAACTCTCACGCTCAGCGACGTGACAGTCGGCGCAGCCAACTACATGCTCGGCTACCTCCAAATGACCATCAGCGCTGACCAGAGCATCACGCCCGCCAAATGGCGGGAAGCCCTTATCGAAACCGTCGAGTTCCAGCACCGCACGATCGCGCTTCAGCAACCTCTCGAGCCGCCATGCTGACTGACGAAGAAATCCAACAGCTCATCCGCGACCACGGCCGCGCCTGGGACGTCTGGCTGAACGGCTACCAAGCCGGCATCATCCAGGGCACCAATCAGACCCTGCTCAGCAACGAGCAAGCCGCTGAACTGGCAGCCCGCAGACTCTACGCCCTGCAACTGGACGAGGAACGGCACCGGACCTTCGCGAGGAACGCAATCAAAGGCATCGAGACCAGCGCCCACCGTAGCGCCCCGGGAAGCTGCTACATCCCAATGAGGAAGGCCGCATGATCGAAACCAAGGAACACCCAACGGACGACCCCGAAGCCGTCCTATCCTGGGCCCCCATCGACCTGACGTCAGTGCTCAACGGCACCTACACGGTACAGCCGCCCACGTACATGCTCCGAACAGACAGCGTGGCCCTTCTCTACCCGGCCAAGGTCCACGGCGTTCACGGCGAATCCGAATCTGGCAAATCCATGCTGATGCACGCCGTAGCGGCGCAGGAGCTCCAATCCGGACGGGATGTGCTCTTCATCGACTTCGAATCGGACCAGGGCACTGTCGGTAACAGGCTCCTCATGCTCGGAGCATCAGCGGACAACATCCAACGGCACCTCAACTACGTACGCCCGGACTGCAACCCCTTCGCGATCACCGAGGAAGGCCAAGCGTGGCGCGGCATGCTCAGCCGGAGGTTTTCCCTAGCGGTCATCGACGGCGTAACCGAGGCTTTCAGCGTATTCGGCGTGAAGTCCATCGACAACGATGAAGTCACAGCATGGGGGCGCATGGTGCCCCGCCAGATCGCCGAGCGCACCGGAGCAGCGGTTGTCGTCATAGACCACGTCACCAAGGACACGGAAGGCCGAAGCCGATTCGCAATCGGCGCACAAGCCAAGATGAGCTACCTCACCGGAGCCTCCTACAGCGTCGAGGTGATCCAGCCTCTCGGCGTCGGCATGGCAGGCAAGCTCGCCATCCGGATCGGCAAAGACCGCCCGGGCTCGTCCGCCCGCACGGCGGCACCTGGCGCAAGTCCGACCGCACCCAAGAAATAGCAGTCGCACTCATCGACTCCACCGACCGCAAAACCATCCGATACACCCTCGTGCCCCCACGCGAAGCGATCGACGGCAAAGACACCACCAAGCTCGACAGGGCCATGGACGACGTAGCCCAAGCAATACAGGACCACTCAGGCGCCCCGACCTTCCGCAGCATCAACGCCGTCGTCAGGGGCGGACAAGAACTCATCCGAGAAGCCATCACGGCCTTGGAAGCAGACGGATACCTGCGCATCGAGAACGGCCCGAACAAATCAAAGCTCCACCACCTGCTCAAGCCCTACCCGGACACAGATACACCCAGCCTCCAAATAGCGGTGTAAGTGTATCTCCCCTTAAGAGGGGGAGAGAGATACACACACTCAAGCGCATCACAGATACACCCAGATACACCCAGATACACAAGACCCACAGGAGACGAAATGGCCCCAACACCAGGCCCGAACTACCCCACGAACGACACCAAAAAGCATCAAGACCGGGCCGAGTGGGAGCCGCAACCTCTCGACCGGTGCCGCTGCCGTGGAGTGGTCAAACCCCGCGCACGCGAGGGTGCAGCGATCCTGGGCGCCAGTAACGGACCTCGATTCAGGGACGGTGAGCTGATTGAGGAACAGTTTGCATGCCGAGAATCCTTGCGAATGCTGGGAACTTTCGCGGCGTGAGCACAGGGTGAACACCGAACGTCGCGCCCAGAACGTTCCGGATCCGCGAGTGGACGCCCTGAGGGGCTGGGCTGCCGCATGGGGCCTCGGCGGCGCGGTGAACGCACTGGAAGAGATCGAGGTACGCCACGGCATCACAAACGAGGCTGTCTACCAGGCGGGTCGAGCGATCACCGAGGCGCTGGAGTCTCTAGGCCTGAACGGCGGGCTGACCGAGCACACGGCCGACGTATACCGGGCGGAACCATGACCTATACCATTCACTCGTTGACGGGGCTAGGTGACGCGGCATCTTTCGGCCTGCCGGCTGAAACCAACGGTGCGGGGATCCTCCGGGCAACCGTCAACGAAACCGGTCAGCGAGCCACGTTCATTGTCGACGCCGAGTACTCGCAGATGATCCTAGCGGCGAAGGAAACGCTGGGGGATGATGCGGTGCTGTCGGCCACGGCGGTGCGCTGGTTGCGGCTGGGATGGCCTGAGGACTGGGGAACCAATCCGGAGCCCGAGGCGTGGGCACCGGCCTACCGTGCGGGGTGGCCGAATGTCTGAGCGTAGGGGCTCCGCTGGGTGGGTGCCGGAGTTCGAGGGGCAGCGGCCGCCGTTTGCTGAGGGCAACGAGTTGGCAGTCAAGCATGGGGCGAAGTCGCCCCGGAAGGTGGATCCGATCGCCCAGGCGCTGGTGTCTGAGCTGTTGGCTGACGCTTCCCTGGACTATCTGCGGGCGCCCCGCTACGCGGCGGCAGTGCAGGCGTGGGCTAAGGCTGAGGCGAAGTCAGCATTGATCACCGAGTGGGTGGATTCGATGCCGATCGAGATGGCTGCGGAGTCGAAGCAGGGGCAGACGTCACCGCTTGAGCTTCTGCGGAAGTGGGAGACGACGGCGCAGAACCACCGTTCGCGGCTGGGGCTTGATCCGTTGTCGGCGGCTCGACTTGGCAAGGATGTGGCTCAGGCCCGCCAGGCTGACACTGCGGTTGCGTTGACCCGTATGCGTGAGGAACACGAGCGGTCGATGCGGGGTGAGGTCATTGACGACGGTGAGTGACTTCAGCCCGGCGACGGATCCGGGGCGTTTGCGGTGGAGGTGTTGGGACGCCCGTTGTGGCCTCACCAGTTGGAGGTTGCCCGGTCCAAGGCCCGTTACCGGGTGATTTGCGCCGGCCGTCAGGTGGGCAAGTCGACGACTCTGTCCACGGTGGCCTTGTTTGAGGCTGCGACACGCCGGAACATCACGGTGTTGCTGGTGTCCGCGGGTGAGGTGGCGTCCCGGCGCCTGTTGGAGGAGTGCCAGGCGCTCGCGCACGGTTCGCCTCTGTTGGGCGGCTCGGTGCTGGACGATTCGAAGTCGCTTCTGACGCTGTCGAACGGCTCCCGGATCATTAGCGTCCCGGCGTCTTCTCGGCAGATCCGTGGCTGGCCAGTGGATGTGCTGATCCTTGATGAGGCCGGGTTCATTGATACGGAGATTTGGCGGGCCGCTGAGCCTGCGATCATTGCCCGGCCCGGTTCGCGGGTGATTCTGGTGTCCACTCCGTGGGGTGACAGTACCCATTTCTTCCGGGCCTTGTGGCAGCGCGGCATGGACGCTCCCGACGAGCAGGTTGAGTCGTGGCATTGGCCCTCTTCGGTGTCGCCTTTGGTGGATGAGGTGTTGCTGGAACAGATCCGGCAGCGCGAGTCGTCGGACTATTTCCGGCGGGAGTTCCTGGCGGAGTGGACTGACGCGGCAGGGGCGTACTTCACCGAGGCGGAGATCATGGACGCCGTCGCGGATTACGCGACGTGCCCGCCGGCTGATTTGGAACGCTGGCTCGACCGCCCGTATGTGGCGGCTGGCGGCGTGGACTGGGGTTACGCGCAGGACGCGAACGCTCTGACGCTAGTGTCCGTCCTTGAGGACTACGGCATGAACCGGGACACGCTGGGGAATGATCTGGCGTTGTTCATACCCTGGTTTGAGGTGCGGCATAACTGGCCTTACAGCCAATTCATCGACCGGATTGTCGAAACGGCGGGCCGGTACTACATACGCGTGTTGGCGTCGGAGACGAATGGCGTTGGCCAGTACCCGACCGAGGATCTGCGGAAGCGCTCGCACGAGGCTGGCAGGGATTGTCTCGTGTCCTCGGTGGTCACTGATGTTCGGCGGAAGCAGTCGGGATTCAGCATGATCAAGGGCCTATTGCAGCGGAAACGCTTGGTATTGCCGCGGGATCCGGAGCTGTTGAAGCAGTTGCGCGCTTTGGAGTTTGAGCAGTTGCCGACCGGGAATTTGCGTATCGCGGTTCCCGACCGGGCCGGCCATGACGATCTTGCCATGAGTTTCATGCAGGCTGTGTCGTGCATCGAGCTCCGAGGGGCCGTTCGGGTGGGTGAGCCGTCCCAGTATCGCGGTGATCCTGATGAGTTGGTGAGGACGAAGAACGGCCTGGTCTTGCCGCGGATGCCCCGTCCGGTTGCTTTCCATGATTCGGCGGTTCGAGTCCCGCGTGGCCTTGAGAAGGGTGATGCGTGGTGAGCGGCGGAATCTCCCGGCGGGATCGTCTTGGGCAGCGCGAGGAGCCGCCATCTCTGGATGAACTGTTGCGGGCCCGATCGCATTGGGTGTGCTGCGGTCACTGATGCGGGACCAGGAGCGGCAGATGAGGGAGAACGGCGCCGGTGTTGCCGTGTGGGCGCTGCCCGTCTACAAGGCGCTACAGGAGGCGTCAGGGGCGGATCTGGACCGAGCCGCCGTCGCGTCCGTTATCGGACCCCGTCTTGCCAAGGTGGAGTCAACCAATTGGGTTGGTGTCATGGATGCGGCGACCCGGACCGGACGAAGCGAACGGCAGGTACGTCGCCTTGCATCGTCCGGCCGGGTCATCGCGAAACGCATAGGCCACCGGAGCTGGTTGGTTGACATCGACTCATTGGAAAACGTCCTAAGGAATCAGGCAGCATGAGCACCACAGACACCGACCCCGAGCGGATCATCGCCGACGCGGAGCAGGAAGCGAAAGAGGCAGAAAGCCTCGTCCACACTCTCGAAGAGGCCGTGAAGTCCGGCGATGAGAGCGTGACGTTCGAGCAGGTTGAGAAGGCCCGCGGACTGCTCTCGTTCGTCCGTCTCCGCAAGGAAGCAGCAACCCGCAAGGCCGCCGCGGCCAAGGAAGCGGCCCGGCTTGACGCATGCGAAGCCCTGAAAGCTGACATCGTCGCCCACGCCCAGGGAGACGGCAAGGCCTTCAGCAAGCATCTGCGGACGGCCGTTGATGCTCTCGGCGCTTTCCATGACGCCGTCGAAGAACGAAATGCCCGGATCCGCGAGTACCGCGACCGCGCCATCGCTCTCGGGATCCCGGAGCACAAGCACACGGGACCCACGCCGCCCACCCATGGCGGCGTGAGGCTTGCCGCCGGCGGTAGTGCCGGTTTGCATGCTGGTGTGGTCGTTGGCCGCCGCCGGGTGGAGTCATTCGACGCCGACGTGTGGATCAGCCGTGCACTTGATCTGCTGGTGCGGGACGGCAAGCTCAAGATCCTTGACCACATCGACGCCGGGGCGGATCTCTTCGGTGACATCGAACGTATCGACGCAGAAGCCCCGAGAGTTCCGCCAGGTACTTCTATCGCGGCCCGGGAGGCTCCGTGTTCCGCAAGGACGACCCGTTCACCGACGAAGAGATCCAGCGCAACAACTTGAGAGTGATCACCAAGGCCGAGGCGGACGCCGAATGAGCCAGCAGAAGACCCTCGCAGATCTCCAGTCCATGACCACGGAACAGATCGTGGAAGCCCACAGCGCGGGCGTCCTGGACGATCTGCTGCGGGGCGGCACCCCGGAGACGGTCGCGGCCCGGAAACAGCAGGAGCGTACCAGGCAGGCCGAAGCCATAAGCGACGCCGAAGCTGCCCGGATTGACGGCGCTAACGAACCAGGCGCCCGCAACTACGGCGGGAAGGTCTGAGGTCATGGGCAGTGCCGGTTTTGAGGCCATGATCGATGACGTCGTGGCCCGTGTTGAAGAAGCAGTCCCGGCTGCGGCGTTCAAGGCTATGGAACACGTCCGGGAGGTTGCAGTAAGCCGGGCCCCGATAGAGACCGGGAACCTGCGCGGCAGCGCCTCGACTGAACTCACACCCGAGGGAGCCAAGGTCACATTCCCCGGCCCGTATGCCAGGCGGCAGGAATTTGAACTCAGTTACCGGCATGAGCAGGGCCAAGCCCTGTACCTGACATCCACGGTCATCTCGGAGGAGCAGAAGGTCCTGGAGATCGTTGACGAAGAGTTGCGGAAGGCCATGGAATGACGGACACAACGACCACAGGGTCTATTGACGCGAAGCTCGGCATCGACCTTGACGCTTTCAAGCGGGGCGCGGCCCAAGTCAAGGCCGAAGCCCGCGAGCTCGGCGCCATGGACCCGACGATCAAGGTTGACGCCAACGTTTCCGAGGCCGTCACGAAGCTGGACTCCGTCCGTGTCGCGGAGCAGCGTGTCGAGACCGCAACCAGGCAGGCCGCCAACACGGCCTCCACCGCGTACATCGCGCACGAGCGGCTCACCGCCATCATGGAAAGCGCGGCCGCACCGACCTGCAAGTGGCCGCCGCCACGGAAGCGTCGGCCCGGGCTGACCGGAACGCCGAAGCGTCCGAGATGCGTCTCCTCGCCGCTACGGAGGCCTTGAATCTGGCCAAAGCTGAGGGTGTCCGGAAGTCCCTTGAAGAGGCGTCGGCGAACGAGGTTGAAGCGAAGTCCGCTGCAAAGTCTTTCCAGGCGAACAATCAGCGCGTCTCGGGCCTGCAAGTCCTTATCGCCCTTGCTCCCGCACTCCTCGGCCCGGCGACAGCGATTGCTGCGTCAGCGGTGGGCCTTGGCGTCGCCTTCGGTGTGATGGGCGGCGCCGGCGTCGCCGCCATCTTGGGCATCAAGAAGGAAATGGCGGACGGCACGGCTGCCGGGGACCAGTACGCCGCTGGACTCGGCAACCTTAAGGCCAATTTCGCCGAACTCGGCAGCACCTCGGCGAACGCCATGCTGGGCTCCTTCAACACCCTCGTCGCCGACGTCAACGTCAAGATGCCGTTCCTGAACCAGCTCGTGGCCGAAGGGTCCGCGGAGCTTGGTCACATGGGCGGCACCGCTCTGCAAGGGGTGTTGGACGGCATGCAGCAGATGAATCCGCTCATCCAGGACGGGGCTGTCCAGCTGTCTAAGTTCGTGACCTGGTTGTTTTCCTTCAACGGGACCAACGGGTTCACGGAGTTCATCCAGTACGCGAGGGATAACCTGCCCGGCACCATGACCCTCATCGAGAACCTTGTCACCCTCGCGGGGCATATCCTGGCCGCGTACGCCCCGCTCGGGCCCGTGGTCCTCGGCTTCCTCAACGGGCTCACCGGCCTGCTGAACGATCTGCCGCTGCCCGTGCTGGCAGGTCTGGTCACCACGGCCACCACGATCGCCCCGGCCTTCAACCTCGCCAAGACTGCCGTGAACACCTTCGGCGATACAGCCATCCTCTCGGCGCTCAAGGTGGACATGCTCGGGGTGTCCGTGAATCTTGCCGTCCCGGTGGTCGGCATCCTCACCGCGATCCTCGCCGGCGCCGCCATGGCCATGGCCACCAGTGCCGCAGGAACCGCGAACGCCTCGGCCGCCGTGCAGGACTACACGCAGGCCCTCAAAGACGACAATGAGGAACTTGGCAAGCACGTCCGGCTCCAGGCGGCCAAGGCCCTCTCCGACGCCGGGGCGTACGACGCTGCCCGCACCCTCGGCGTGTCTCAGACGGTCCTGACTGACGCCCTGATGGGGGTTGCCGGGCGCAGGACATCGTCAACGACGCGGTCAAGAAGGGCAAAGCCTTCCAGGAGGACAACACCCAGAATGTGATCTCCTCGACCAGCCACGCCCTGGTGCAGTCCGAAGCCCAGAGGAACACTGCCAAGGCCATTGATATTGTCACCGGTTCGCTGAACGCCCAGTCAGGGGCCATATCGAAGTCCAAACAAGACAACCTCGACCAAGTCGCCGCAATGAACACCACGACAGGGGCGCTGACAGCCCAGCAGATCGCCCTCCAAGGCCAGGCATCCATCTATGGCGAGTCCGTGCCGGTGTACCAGGCAGCGGTCAAGTCACAGCAGGACCTCGCAGACAAAGCAGCCCAGACCACGGCGAACATGGTCCAGCAGAACGACGCAGCCGGGTTGCTGAAAATGACCCTCGACGGACTCAACGGCAAAGCGATCTCGGCGGCCCAGGCACAGAACGCGTTCGATTCCCAGCTCGCCAACATGGGCACCCACGTGGACAAGACCGGCAAGACCATCAAGTTCACCACGGCCAACATCGGCGACATGTCCGCCGCCTCGGTAGCGCTCCGGGGACAGCTCAACTCGCAGGTGGCCGGACTCCAAGCCGTGGTAGAGGCCAACGGCGGTCTGAATGACTCCACAGGCCAGGCCAAGGCCGAGATGGAAAAGATGCGGACGCAGATCATCGACAACGCCGTGGCCCACGGGGTGGACAAGGATGCGGTCACCGCTTATGTGGACAAGCTGCTGACCATTCCCAAGTCAGTGCCACCTACGAAGCTTGAGATCGACAAGGCCAAGGCCGAGGCGGACATTGCCGCGTTCCAGGCCCATGTTGACGCGGTCCACGGCAAGACGATTGACCTGATCACCCGTGAGTCCACGCAGAGAACAGCGGACACGATGGGCACCCGCACCAACCCGGTGACCGGCGAGCAGGAGAGCTACGTTTCGACTCCCGGTGGAGCGGAGGCGCCCGGGTCGGGGACTGGTACGGCGACCAAGGGCACGTTCCTTGGGTACGCGCACGGCGGTCCGGTGGCGTATCTTGCCTCCGGTGGTCACCCCGGCGGGCCAAGAGGTTCGGACACGGTTCCGGCGTGGCTGACCCCGCGGGAGTTTGTGATGAAGCGGGCGTCGGCGGACTCCATCGGACTCCCGACCCTGAATTACATGAACCAGACCGGGCAACTCCCGCCGCAACAGCATGGGGCGGTAAACGTCTCGGTCACGGTTCAGAATCCCTTCACCGGGGAGGAAGTCCAAGCCGTGGTCAAGTCGGTTGTCGTGGGTGCCATCGGCGCGGCGAACCAGGACGCCAGACGGCGCCCGTCCCGCTGATTGTGCTCACGCTGTGATCACCAGCCGAAAGTGCCCAGCAATAGCAAGGAATCCGGGCCTGTGAATTGATACGGAATCAGCTCACAGGCTGACAAGCCCGAAGAACTCTCGAACCACCAACACGTTAGGAAAATGAAAATGACAGTGGGTCTCACGTTCGTCAATGGCGGACCCCCGTTCCTGAATGCCGACAACCTGAACGCCATGGTTGGCGGCATCAACGACGCGCTCGCAGTCCCCGACGCGGCCCTCGCAGGCAGGGTCGTCGCCGGGCCACCAAAACGGCGCTTGACGCCACTTATGCCCCCGTCTCCGGCAGCGCCAACTACGCCAGCACGTCAGCCCTGACCGCGCACACCGGAAACGTATCGAACCCGCATGCTGTCACCAAAGCGCAAGTCGGCCTCGGGAACGTGGACAACACGGCTGATGTGAACAAGCCGGTATCCACGACGCAAGCTACAGCCATCGCCGCGAAGTTGGATGTGACCACAGCGGCCAGCACGTACGCTCCGATTTCCACCACCATCCCGAAGTGGGTCACAGCCACGGCATACACGGCTGGGCAGCAGGTAGTCTCGCCTGCTGGTGACATCGTGCAGGCCATCGCTAACCACACATCGGGAGCTAGCTACACGCCCGCCAACTGGGCCTACGTGCGCTTCGCTGACTACTTCTTCAACGTCAAGGCCTACGGTGCCAAGGGCGACGGATCGACTGACGACGCATCGGCCATCCAAGCCGCTATCGATGCAGCGAACAATGGCGGCGGTATCGCGGCCAACACGGCTGGTGGCGGCGTTGTTTGGTTCCCGACTGGCACGTATATCGTCGGAACAACGCTCACGCTGTACGGCGGCACCCACTTGCGCGGCACCGGCCCTGGCGGGGACGTTTTCTCTGATACCGACGCCAATCTGCCTTTCCGGGGCACCGCCCTCAAGCTCAAGTCAGGTGCCAACACTGACTTGGTAAAGACGGCGAACTTCGCGGCCCTCACTGGTGTCAGTAGCCCTTCCGCTTACTCGACTCCCAACCGCTTCGGCGTCTATGACATGACCTTGGACGGCAACAAAGCAGGTAACAGCAGCGGCGATATCCTAAAAATCTATGGGCGCTCCTTCTGGCTACAGAACCTTGTCATTCAGAACGGCGCTGCCCGCGGGCTCTACACCGAGTACGGGTCGAGCTCGGGCTATGACAACGAAGCGCAGATCAATAATGTCCGCGTTTCGGATTGCGTTGGTGACGGGTGGCCATTCAAAGGCCCTCATGACTCCGTGGTTTCCAACGTGTTCAGTGCTCGCAATGGTGGCTCGGGTTCATTACATCGGGGAACGTCGGATCGCTCCAGGTGACAAACATGCACAACTGGGCAACCAGGTGTATAACTTCGACCTTGGCACCGAAGATGCTTCATTCGTCAACTGCGTTTGCGACGGCACGGGCGCTGGTGGTGTAGGAATGAGGGTTACCGCCAAGAACATCCGCTGGATTGGGGGTCCATCTACGGAACAAACGTTCAGGGCGAGACTCTCGTTCAGATTGGCGATACTGGAGCAGCATCCACGATTACAGGTCTGGACTTCCATACTCGGTTCTTCAACATGGCTCTCGGCGCAGTCCCACTGGGTTACTGCTCGAACGTCACCCTCGGGTACAACGTCTTCAGGGGAAGTCTGAACAACGGCACCAACTCCCGACAGCTTGCCGGAGGCTACAAGGCCAAGGTCAGTGGGGCGCAAACCCTGCCTGTCACCACTCTGAATGTGGTCTCCACGGCCGGCTTCCCGACCACCGGCAGCCTCTACACGGCTGGCGGAACGATCAGCTACACAGGAACCACGTCCACGTCCTTCACTGGTGTAACGGGCGGCTCGGCAACGACCCTCGCGGACGGCTCCTTTGTTACCCAGTCCCTGACCCTTGGTACTGGCGGCGAAACATTCGAGTTCCGGTCCGCTGATGGCAACGCAAACACGTTCATGCAGGTCGGTGGCCTATCGACGATGAAAGTGATCGAGAACGTCAACCGCGATCAGATTGGTCCACTGAACGTCCGGAGCATGATGTCGAGCAGCCAGACCCTCAGTTCCAATGGGGCCGTGACCTGCGATGTCGCTCAAGGGAACGCGCAGAACATCACGCTCCAGGCCAACGCGACAAGCACGACGATCAACAACCCAACGAACGGTCAGGAATTGGTCCTCACCTACATCCAGGACGCTACAGGAGGCCGGACTTATGCATGGCCGGCTAACTGTAAGTTTGCTGGCGGCTCGGCACCAACCGACACAACCGCATCGAAGAGGACGACCGTGCGATTCAGGTACGACTCGGGACGTCGGCCTGGTGGGAGACAGCCCGATCGGTTGCCGTTGGATAAGGCCGGGTAATTGCCCTAGCCAATGCCTCCCGTGCGTCATATTCTTGCCTTCCTAGCAGTCAACATGAGGGGGCAACATCATGGCCGCGCAAGTCGAATACCAACTACACAAGGCAGCATCCGGAAATCAGCACTACTACTGGCGCGTCGTTTCCACCGGCAACAACAAAGTGCTCGCCACCAGCGAAACATATTGGAACAGGGACGACGCCATACGGGCAGGAAACCTGGTTCGCCTGAACAGCGGGTCCAACGCTGACTTCAACGATCACACGTAGTAAGGCTCCAAAGCGCTGGTCCTGGCGGTAGCTGAGGCCCCCGCGTAAAGCCGGTTAGTCGCCCCCATCGTCCTTCGGGATGGTGGGGGTGCTCCGTGCCCACCGAATTCCGCTATGTGGCTTCGGTGGGTGCATCTTCCATAGGTGCATCCACCGGGCCTTGGCCACGAGATAGTCGACGCCGGCCGCGAGACTGTAGAGGCCGATGACCAGCATGACGGCGCCGAGGACAAGCAAGATCCCACCCAAGACCAGCAGGGTCATGCCAGGGTACTTAGGGTCCGCGTATTTGACGACCACTTCAGTTGCGTTCATGACGGCCCCGATTGGGGTCATGGTTCCGCCTGCGATGACCGCGAGCGTTCCAAAGGCGACGTATACGGCTGACGGGCTCGGTTTTTCACTCATGACCGGCTACCCCCAATATTGGTTTCATGAGCATGATCATAGGGGCAGGAGCGCGTATTTAATAGCGGTCGCGTGCAATTCATTTTCGTCAAGACCAACTTGAGGTAACTCGAAATGCTGACCCGCGGAAACTTGCACCAATAGCCGGGGTGGCTGTAGTCCGTTGTAGTTTCGGGACCATGACAACGAATACAGAGCGCCCAGACATGAAAATAAAGCAGGTTGCCGAGTTCTTGAATCTTCACCCTGAGACCGTCCGGGTCCTCGCTAGACGCGGGGCTTTCCCGAACGCGTACAAGACGGGTGGACCCAGTTCCCAAGTGCGGATCCCCTGGTCGGATGTTGAGGAACACAGGAAGAAGGCGCTGCCTGCGTCCATGTGATCACCCGGTGAGCACCCGCCGTCGGACAGTGGGGGAAACAGGACGCCAGAGAGGGGCGCTGAACCCGTCGAAAACGGCTAGATTCCGCCACCCAGGACAGGGGACTCACCACGGGTTCATGACGGTGAAATCACTGTAAATCAGCTGGCAACGCCTACGGGGTTCGAATCCCTCATCTGCCACAAAATTAAATCCCCGGAACCACATGGTTCCGGGGATTTTTTTGTCCGTGTTTTCTGGGGAGGCCCCGTTCGAGGCGCGCGGGCCGTTCGACGCGGAAAATCCCCTGCGCGGCGCTGGTGGATTCTCGACGCACGAATTCCGGTGTCGACAGGGACTTTGCGTGTCGACGGCGAAAGCCCAGTTAGCTCGCGCTGCCCGGCTCCAGCCAGTAACCGTCCTGGTGATGGACGAGTTGCCGGCCCAGGCCTCCGGACAACTGGATCCAGAGCGTGCTGCGATCCTCGGTCATGCCGTCCAAGGTGCCTACGATCCTGTTGCCGCGGGTGTCCTGCAACACGAGCTCCTGGTGGAGCGGAAGTTCCGGCCACACCTCTGCGTGTGGCCTGATGGTTTGGGTGGTGCTCACGGGATCTCCTTGGTGCCTTCTGCAATTTGTTTTCAGACATTCTTCCCTCGGCATGTGAACCGGTGGTAAACGACATGCCATGTAGCGACACACAAAACGGGGCTGTCCCGAAATGTTACTGGGGAGTAACATTGCGGTTATGCATTTGCTTCTCCGAACCCTCTTGCTCTTGTTCACCTCGTCCAGGCGGAGCCGGCTCAGCGTTTGGGGCACGTCTTCCTTGCCCATGCGAGTGCTGCCCACGGACATCGACATTGCGATGCATGTCAACAACGGCATGTATTTCTCGCTGATGGATCTTGGACGCTTCGACCTCATGGTGCGCGCGGGGATCTGGCAAAAGATGCGCAGACGCCGCTGGAGCCCCGTGGCAGCTGGGGAGACCATCGCGTTCCGGAAGTCGTTGCAGCTCTGGCAGCAATACACCATCGAGTCCAAGATCATCGGCTCGATTCGAAGGCGATCTACTTTGAACAACGAATGGTGGCCGACGGCGAGATCTACGCCCGCGCGCACATCGCCACACGGCTTGTCGCCAAGGGCCGGCCGTGAGCCAGGAGGAAATCCTGGCCGAGTTCGGCGAGCCCCCGCGGACCTCGAGCTTCCGGAATGGATCCACGAGTGGCGCGAGAACAACGCGCTCCCCGGTGCCAGGAAGGCCGCCCCGCACCTCTGGCACTAGCCGACGGTACCGGGCGGCCCCAAACGAGCTGCCCGGCGTCGTGCTTTATTCCCGGTTTGCCGGGTAGCGAACAAGCGCGACTTAGGCGGTGCGGTCGCGTACCGTGGAAGCATGGCTACAGTTGACATCACCGGCGAGCAGTTCGCATCGACCATCGAGGGCAATGACATTGTCCTGGTGGATTTCTGGGCTGCGTGGTGCGGCCCTTGCAGGCAGTTTGCCCCCACCTACCAAGCCGCTTCCGAGAAGCATGACGATGTCTTCTTCGCCAAGGTGGACACCGAGGCCGAGCAGCAGCTGGCCGCCGAAGCCGGTATCTCCTCGATCCCCACGCTCATGGCCTTCCGCGAAAAGGTCCTCGTGTTCTCCCAGCCGGGCGCACTGAACGGACCACAGCTGGAGCAGGTCATCGAGGCCGTCAAGGGTCTCGACATGGATGAGGTCCACGCGCACATCGCAAAGCAGCGCGCCGAAAACTCCTAGCAAACGCCATCGGCTGTTGCCCACTTTCCAGTGGGCAAGAGCCGATGCTAGTTAGAGGCGCTCGAGCTTCACCGGCTCCGCGAGCAGGGCGCTGAGGATTCGTTGAGGTCCTGGACGGCGATGCCCTTGGAATGGGTGTCGAGGTGCTCCTCGGATGCCCACTGTTCGGTCAGGACCAGCTTGTCCTCGTTGGCTTCGGTGAGCTCGTAGCGGATGCAGCCGGGTTCGTTGACCACTTCGTCGATCGCGATTTCCAGCGCGAGCTTGACGCGGAAGAATTCGCCGTCGTTGGGGATGAACGTGGCCTGCAGGTCAATGGGTGCACTCATGGGATTCACATTACCGGCTGGCCCGCCAAGGCCCTGAAATATTTTGTAGGACTTCCAAGCAAAAGTCTTCTCTTGGCCCCCCGGAGTTGGTAGCGTGCGTTCATGCTTTCCTACACAGCCGGGGACACTGACGTCCCGCTGCTTGAAGAGACCATCGGCGCCAACTTCGAACGCGTCGCGGCGCGGTTTCCGTTGCGGGACGCGCTCATCGAAGCCGCCGTGGTGCCGGGCGATGAGGCCAGGCGCTGGAGCTACGAAAAACTGAACGACGACGTCGATCGCCTCGCGCGTGCGCTGCTCGCCATGGGCGTCGCGAAGGGTGACAGGGTAGGCATCTGGAGCCCGAACTGCGCCGAATGGACCATCCTGCAATACGCCACGGCGAAGGTCGGGGCGATCCTGGTCAACGTCAATCCGGCGTACCGCAGCCATGAACTCGAATTCGTGGTCCGCCAGAACGGCATGCGGATGCTGGTGGCCGCGCCATCGGACAAGAACAGCGACTATGTGGCCATGGCCCGGGAGGCCTTGACCAGTTGCCCCGAGCTTCGGGAGCTCGTGTTTCTTCCCGATCTGGGACTGGACATGCTTAACGCAGGCGAACCGCAAACTGACGCCGAGCTGACGTACGCCGAACTGCTCAAGCGGGCGGACGACGTCGTCCCCTCAGCGCTCAAGGCTCGGATGGCGGAGCTGGACCCGCACGATCCCATCAATCTGCAATACACCTCGGGGACCACGGGCTTCCCCAAGGGCGCCACCCTGACTCACCACAACATCCTCAACAACGGCAACCAAATCGGCAGGCTGTTGGGATACACGGAACGCGACCGCGTGGTCCTTCCGGTGCCTTTCTACCACTGTTTCGGCATGGTCATCGGGAACCTGAACGCCCTGAGCTTCGGCGCGGCCACCATTATTCCCGGCCGCGGATTCACCCCGGCCGCAGCGCTGGAAGCCGTGCAGGATTTCGGCGGGACCTCGCTGTATGGCGTGCCCACGATGTTCATCGCCGAGCTGGCTTTGCCGGATTTCGCGTCCTACGACCTCTCGACGCTGCGTACCGGCGTCATGGCCGGCTCACTATGCCCTATCGAGGTCATGGAGCGTGTCATCGCCGAGATGAACATGCGGGACGTGGCCATTTGCTACGGCATGACCGAGACTTCTCCCGTATCCACCATGACCCTCGCGGCCGACACCCTGGAGCAAAGGACCACGACTGTAGGGCGCACGATGCCCAGGCTCGAGTCCAAGATCGTGGATCCGGGCACCGGCGAAACCCTGGAACGCGGGGGATCGGCGAGCTGTGCACGCGGGGCTACGCCGTGATGGCCGGGTATTGGGGCCAGCCGGAGAAGACAGCCGAGGCCATCGACGACGACGGCTGGATGCACACCGGCGACCTCGCCCGGATGGACCCGGACGGTTTCATCATCATCGAAGGCCGCATGAAGGACATGGTCATCCGCGGAGGGGAGAACATCTATCCCCGCGAAATCGAGGAGTTCCTGTATCGCCATCCCGCCATCCAGGACGTCCAAGTCATCGGGGTGCCTGACCCCAAGTACGGCGAGGAGTTGATGGCGTGCATCATCCTCAAACCGGGAGCGGCTTTGGACCTGGAAGGGGTGCAGGAGTTCTGCCGCGGCAAACTTGCCCATTACAAGATCCCCCGCTACGTCGACATCAGGGAGAGCTTCCCCATGACGGTGTCCGGCAAGGTGCGCAAGATCGACATGCGCGAAGAAGCGATCGCCCGCCTCGGACTCTAATTCCAACGCGGGGTCACTTACGGCCCATGTTGGGCGGCAACATGGGCCGTAAGTGACCCCGCGTTGGCTTGCTTGGAAGTCAGCCTGTGGATAACTCCTTGCCGGGGTCAAATTGCGGACAAACTGGATCCCATGGTCCGCATCATGCCGCTGCCGGAGGAACTCAGTGACCGTCCTTTCACGGTCTATGAATCCCGCGTGCTTGGCGTCGCTCCGAAGCGGCTCCGGGCCAGGGATATGTCCGACGGCGGGCGGCTGATCTACTTGCCTGCGGGTCGTGACTTTGAGTTTGCCGAACAGGCGCGGGTCCTTGCCGCGGCAACACCGGGCGCCTGGGTGTCCCATGAGAGCGCCGCGGTACTGACCCGGCTCGGCCTTCCTCCGTGGCTGGGCGACTGCGAGACGGTCCACCTGAGCAAGCCCCATGAGCTTCCCCGGGTCCGCCGGACCGGGGTGACGGGGCACCGAGTCCGTGTCCTCCCGGGCGAAGTCACGGAGATAGACGGTATCCCGGTGTCCTCCCCGTCCCGGACGTGGCTTGACCTGGCGCATCAGTTGCCGCTGCGGTACGTGATTGCCATGGGCGATCAGCTGATCCGTAGGCCTCGGCCTGGCCTTGAAGGAAGGACGGAGGCCTACGCCACCAAGGAAGGATTGCGGCTCCTGATCCGGCAGCATCCGAACATGAAAGGCGTGGAGAAGGCCCGGCTCGCCCTTGAAGACATGCGAGTTGGAGCAGATTCGTTTCCGGAGACATTCCTGCGGCTCGCAATGTCGGATGCGCGATTGCCTGAACCGGAACTGCAGCTCCGCCTCGACCCGGACGATCCGTGGTCGCCGTCCGCGGACCTGGGGTACCGGCGGTTTCGGATCGCCGTGCAGTACGACGGCGCACCACATCTCACGCGGGAACAGCAGACACGGGACAACCGGGCTCTTCACGGTTCGTGGGGAAATAGATCCCTGGGATGAGTGTCATGCCGCCGTCCGGGCGGCACTTCTCAAGAGGATAATCGATTTGTAGTTGCTGGGGTTCCGGTATCCGCGCGCGGTGCGCTTGATCTGCTTGATGGCCGTGTTGTTGGCCTCGACCTTTCCCGTCGTGGCCCCGGTGACAATGAGGACCTCGATCTCTTTCCACCACCGGCAGACGGTGCGGTAGAGCCTGCTCGTCTCCGGCCGTGCCGCTGCCTTGACCAGGTCCTCGAGTTCTTGCTTCGCCGTCGCGGCGTCCTCCAGGGAGCCGGTGCGCAGCAGGAACCGCAGCTGTTCCTTGACCTGCCAGACTGCCTGGAGCGTGCCGGTCGGATCGTCGGCCGCGAACACTTCTGACAGCCGGTGGGCTGCCTTCTCCGTGAGGGTATCGCCGGCGCGCAGGAGCAGCATCCGGTGCGCCCAGGCCTTGTCCACGGCCCGTCCCCGGCGGCCCTTGACCTGTTGGGAGAGGTTCTGCCTGGCCTCGGTCACGGCCTGGTTGGCCAGGGAGACCAGGTGGAAATGATCGACCGCGACGGCGGTGCGGGGAAGCCACATCCGCAGCGCTTTCCGGAACGCTGCGGAGGGGTCGATCGCGACGACCTGAACACCGAGCCGCCATGCCAGCGGCCGGGCGAAGAGCCAGTCCCCAACGCCCCTGTGGTCCCGGCCGTCCACGACGCCCAGGACCTGGCCCGTGTCCAGGTCAACGATCGTGGTCATCCACGGCTCGTATCGGGTCCACGTCTTGGATTCGGGTCCTGGAAGTAGCGCACGGACCGGAAGAGGTGCTCGTCGATGCCCAGCATCCGCGGGCTGAGCTCGTCCACGTCAGGCAGCGTCATAACGCAGGCTTCAGTCAACGCCGCCCGGACCATCCACCAGGACACCGCAAAGGCGGCAGCCGTCTCCGAGACAGCCCGGCCCGAACGGATGACCGCGTCCACGAGGTGGTCCCGGAGCCGGCCGGTGGAGCGGGCCCGGGCCGGGACCTGGGCGGTGGATTCAAAGAACGAGAGCCTCCCGCACGCCGGCTCCTCGCAGTACCAGCGGTACTTGGACCAGAGGACCTCCACGGCACCGGCGACGGGAATGTCCCGGATCCGTTGGAAGCGGCGTTCCTTCCGCCGTGAGGCAACCACCCCACATGTGGGGCAGCCCGGCGGCTGCTCGGTTTCGACAATGACCCGGCGACCGCCGCCAGGGCTCAGGCTGGTGGAGATGACGCGGTAGTCGGGCAGGTTGAAGAGGATGGTGGCAGCGTCGGCCGCCACCCCGGTAGGCTCGATCAAGGCTCGTGGTCCTGTTCCAGGTTGAATGCTTAGACACACTCATCCCAACAGGGCCACGGGCCCTCTTGTCTTCAACGACACGAACTCAGTTCCCCACCAACCACGAAGAGCCGACAACCGGAGGGACGAAGCGTTCACCAATGCCGGCTGGTCCTACTTCAAGGCCAACGCCGATGATCTGGCCGAAGGGTTCTCTGGCCTGATTGTCCGGATCAAACGCGCGAAACTCCGAACGCGGGGTCGCTTACGGCCCGTGTTGGGCGGCAACATGGGCCGTAAGTGACCCCGCGTTGGGGGCGTTGGTGGCGTTAGTGTCCTCGGTGGTCCTGGATGGTCATCCGTGGTCCGAAGGTCGGCTTGCGGAAGCCGCTGAGCCCCAGCATCCGGACTACCCGCTGGCGGTGCCCACGCCACGGTTCCAGGAGGGCGATCATTCCGGCGTCGTCCGTCTTCCTGCCTGTGAGCGCATAACCGACGTACGAGGCCAAATGGTAGTCGCCCACCGCGATCGAATCAGGGCAGCCATGGGTCCGCTGGACCACCTCGGCCGCCGTCCAGATGCCGATGCCCGGGATGGTCTGCATCTTTGCCCCGGCTTCAACCGCGCTGAGTGAGGCGAGCCGTTCGAGCGCGACGGCGGATCGCAGCGCCCGCATGACCGTCGCCGAACGCTGGGGACCCACGCCTGCCTTGTGCCATTCCCACGAAGGGATGGCTAACCATTGGGCTGCGGTCGGCGCCACGAGTAGCCCCGACGGGCCCGACGTCGGGAGGCGGCCTGCGCTTGGCGCTGCGGTGCCGTACCTGTACATCAGGTAGCGGTAGCCCCGGCGGGCTTCGATAGTGGTGACCTTTTGCTCAAGAATCGTGGGCACGAGGGAGTCCACCACACGGCCGGTGGTGGGCAAACGGACGGTGAGGTTCCGGCGTCGGGCTTCCCGGACCATGCGCGGGAGGGTGGCATGGAACGCAGCGTCATCAAAGCCGGACCAGTCGTCCCCGCTCCCCAACAACGCAGGCACGGAGGCAATGGCGGAGCCCGTGCCGGGGCCCCACGCCTGGGCATCGACACGGGTGTCTTGGCCGGTTCCCGCGGCGGTGAGGCGCAGCGTGGCCGGGCCGTCCGGCGTCGTGAAGGCCATCCACACCCCGTCCTGTCGGGCAGCGAAGGACGGATCGCCGTTGCCGCGCATGAGGATTCCCACGGTCTGCAGGAGGTCGAAGGGGCCGCCGGGTGCCATCGCACGGATGCGTCGGCCGCAACCGCTGCGGCGGGTGGGCATCGACGATGGTCATTCATTCATGGTCGCATGCTCGTGTGACAACACTCGAAAAGAGCCGCGCTCAAGCCTTACGCCGCGAAACCCACACGACTAGACTCCACGTGTGGCGCGGGGCGTCTGCGCCTTCCATGACAATCTCAGGAGAACGCAATGGCCGGTGTAGTGCATTTCGAGATCCCCGCGGACGACAAGGAGCGGGCCAACACTTTCTACCAGGGTGCCTTCGGCTGGATGCTCAACCCCATGCAGGAAATGGACTACACGATCGCCATCACCACGCCTTCGGACCCACAGACGGGCATGCCGAGCGCGCCAGGGGCCATCAATGGTGCACTGTTCCCGCGCACAGAGGAATTGAAGACGCCCATCATCACGGTTGACGTCGAAGACATCGAGGCTTCGCTCGGCCAAATCGAGAGTGCGGGCGGTTCTGTGGTCAAAGGCAAGGATGCCGTTCCAGGCATGGGTTACTACGCCTATTTCAAGGACACCGAAGGCAACATCCTTGGCCTCTGGCAGACGGACTCTTCGGCAGGAGGCACTGCACCGGCAGAGTGAGTGGGTTGCTCGGGCCGGCCCTTTACGCGGGCCGGCCCTTTCCCCGAAACTACTCCCCGAAGCGCCCGCGGGCCTCCACTGGAATCAGCGGCTTCTCAGCGCGGACCTTGAGTTCCTGCACCGCCCACGTGTTGCCGTCCGGATCGCTGAAGCCGAAGAACGTGCCGCCGTCGCGCTCGTCGAAGACGGTGATTTCGCTGGCCTCGACGCCGCGGCCCAGCAATTCCTCGCGTGCGGCGCGCGCATCCGCGACCACAAGCTGAAGGCCCGCATGGAACCCGGCGCCATCTCGCTCTGCGCCGGCAAGTCGCCGATGACGATCGAGCATCCGGAGCCCGGCGGAGTCAGCTGTGCCACGTGCTGAGTCCTCCGCTGCACCGGAGCAGTCCCAACCAAGCGGTAACTTGGTACCTATGAAGTACGCCCAGTCCGTCCTGGACCTCATTGGCAATACACCGCTCATCAAGCTCAACCACGTGACCGGGGACATCAAAGCCACCATTCTGGTGAAGCTTGAATATGTGAATCCCGGTGGCTCCATCAAGGACCGCATCGCGGTGAAGATGATCGAGGAAGCGGAGCGCGACGGAAAGCTCAAGCCGGGCGGAACCATCGTGGAACCGACCTCGGGCAATACCGGCGTCGGACTCGCCCTGGTGGCCCAGCAAAAGGGCTACAAATGCATCTTTGTTGTCCCGGACAAAGTGGGCGAGGACAAGCGTGCCGTACTTCAGGCGTACGGCGCCGAAGTTGTCGTGACGCCCACTTCCGTGGCCCGGACAGCCCGCAAAGCTACTACAGCGTCTCCGACCGGCTCGTGTCGGAGATCCCCGGAGCCTACAAGCCGGACCAGTTCTCCAACCCCGCAGCCCCGGCAGCCACTACGAAACCACCGGGCCGGAGATCTGGCGTGATACCGACGGGAAGATCACCCACGTCGTGATCGGCGCCGGGACGGCGGCACCATCACCGGCACCGGGCGCTACCTCAAGGATGTGTCCGCCCAGCGGCCGGAGTCCGACGGCGGCCGCGTCAAGGTCATCGGCGCGGACCCGGCAGGCTCGGTCTACTCGGGCGGCACGGGGCGGCCCTACTTCGTGGAGGGCGTCGGCGAGGACATGTGGCCGGCCAACTACGACAAGACTGTGCCGGACGATGTCATCGCCGTCAGCGACGCCGACTCCTTCGAGATGACCAGGCGCCTGGCCCGCGAGGAAGGCCTCCTGGTAGGGGGTTCCTCCGGCATGGCAGTGGTTGCCGCGTTGCAGGTGGCCAAAGACCTTGGCGAGGAAGCCGTCGTCGTCGTGATCCTGCCGGACTCCGGCCGTGGCTACCTGGCGAAGATCTTCAACGACAAGTGGATGCGTTCCTACGGCTTCCTCTCCGGCGGCGAGGAAGCCTCGGTGGGCGAGGTCCTGAAGTCCAAGACCGGCGAAATGCCGGACCTCGTCCACATCCATCCCAACGAGACCGTCCGCGATGTCATCAACATCATGAACGAATTCGGGTCTCGCACATCCCGGTCCTCTCGCAGGAGCCGCCCGTGGTCATGGGCGAGGTGCTCGGCGCTGTCGATGAGCGCACGCTGACCTCCAAGCTGTTCCGTGGCGAGGCGAAATTGACCGACAAGATCTCCGAGCACATGGGGGAGCGCCTGCCCGTGATCGGCTCCCTGGAGACCATTTCCGCCGCACGCGAGCTGCTGTCCGACGTCGACACCGTCATGGTGACGTTCGTTGGAGCTCCCGTGGGCATCCTGACCCGCCACGACCTTCTCGCCTACCTGAGCAACTGACACTAGGAGTTCATATGTCTGCAAACGAAGCAGGATTCAACACGCGTGCCGTCCACGCCGGCCAGGCATTCGAACCGCGCACCGGCGCCGTGGTTCCGCCGCTGCACTTCAGCTCGACGTATGCCCAGGACGGCATAGGTGGTTTGCGCGACGGCTACGAGTATGGCCGCGGCGGCAACCCCACCCGAGATGCGCTGCAGGAACAGCTCGCCGCGCTCGAAGGCGGCACCCACGCGTTCAGTTTCAGCTCGGGCCTCGCAGCGGAGGACTCACTGATCCGTGCTGTTGCCCGGCCCGGCGACCACATCGTCCTCGGCAACGACGCGTATGGCGGAACCTACCGGCTCATCAACCGCGTGCTGGGTGAGTGGGGCATCGGTAACACACCAGTGGACATGTCCAACCTGAACGCCGTTGCCGCGGCCGTCGCGGTGAACAAGACCCGCATCGTCTGGGTGGAAACGCCTTCCAACCCCATGATGAAGATCACCGATATCGAAGCGCTCGCCAAAGTAGCGCACGACGCCGGTGCCCTCCTGGTGGTCGACAACACCTTTGCGTCCCCCTACTTGCAGACCCCGCTCGCCCTGGGGGCCGACGTCGTGGTCCACTCGACCACCAAGTACATCGGCGGCCACTCGGATGTGGTGGGCGGCGCGATCGTGGTCAAGGACGCCGAACTGGCAGAGAAGATCGGCTTCGTGCAGTTCGCTGTCGGCGCCGTGTCCGGACCCATGGATGCGTTCCTGACCACGCGTGGCCTCAAGACGCTCGGCGTGCGCATGGACCGCCACAGCGAGAACGCCCAGGCCGTGGCCGAGTGGTTGCTGGAGCGCCCGAGGTTGAAGCCGTGCTGTATCCGGGGCTGCCTTCCCACCCGGGCCACGAGCTCGCGGCCAAGCAGATGAAGAAGTTCGGCGGCATGATTTCCGTGCAGTTCAAGGGCGGCGAAGCTGCGGCCCGCAAGGTGGCAGAGTCCACCCAGGTCTTCACTCTGGCCGAGTCCCTGGGCGGCATCGAGTCCCTCATGAACTATCCCTCGGAGATGACACACGCTTCGGTCAAGGGCACTGAGCTGGCCGTGCCTGTCAACCTGATCCGGCTTTCCTGCGGCATCGAGGACGTCGAGGACCTGATCGCAGACCTCGAGCAGGCGATCGGCAACATCACCGACTGAGGGCCCTCACCAAATCACCTAGCTTTCTTTAGAAAAGCCAGCTAATCTCGAACCATGCCTTTACGATCCGATTGGTCCGAGCGGACGTGCAGCCTGGCTCGTGGCCTGGATATCCTCGGGGACCCCTGGGGAAGCCTGGTGTTACGGGAAGTCTTCTTCGGCAACGGCCGCTTCGACGCCATCAAAACCCGCCTCCACATCGCAGACAACGTCCTCAGTAAAAGACTGGGCTGGCTGGTCGAGGCAGGCCTCCTTGCCCAACGGCCCTACCAAGATGGCGCCCGCACGCGCCAGGAATACGTCCTCACGGCCAAGGGCGAAGATGCCTTGCCCGTCTTGAACGCCATCATTCTCTGGTCCGAGAAGCATCTCGACGCGCCGGCGGACAACGCCCACATGCGCGTGATCCACAACGGCTGCGGGCTGCCGACCGCGTCGGCTGATACGTGCTCCCACTGCGGGTCCCGCCTGACCGCGGCCAACACCAGTTGGCATAGCCTCACGCGATCGGAACACCCCATGGCCCTGGCCACCGCCCCCGCCCGACGCGACCTCCTGGACGAATCGGAGCCCTCCGCATGACCGCACCCAATCCCACCGAACTTTCCGCCGGCAAACCAGCTGGCAAGACTCCGCGGAAGCGGCGCCTCCACCCCGCCTGGATGGTGGCCGCCGTCGCGTTCCTGGCCCTTGTGGGCGCAGCCGGATTCCGTGCAGCCCCCGGCGTACTTATGGTGCCGCTGCAACAGGAATTCGGCTGGTCAACAACCGTCTTGTCGCTCGCAGTCAGCATCAACCTGGTGTTGTTCGGGCTCACGGCACCGTTCGCTGCGGCGCTCATGGAACGCTTCGGCATCCGCACCGTCACCGCGATTGCCCTTTGCCTGATCGGTCTCGGCTCCGCCCTGACGGTGTTCGTCAACCAGTCGTGGCAGATCCTGCTGACCTGGGGCGTCCTGATCGGGCTGGGCACCGGCTCCATGGCCTTGGTTTTCGCGGCCACCATCGCCAATACGTGGTTCTCCAAGAACCGCGGACTGGTGATCGGCATCCTGACGGCGGGCAGCGCGGCCGGGCAGCTTGTGTTCCTGCCCTTCATCGCGGTGCTTGCGCAGAGCCCGGGCTGGCGCGGCGCGTCGCTGCTGATCGCCGCCGGAGCGCTCGCGGTAGTGCCGCTCGTGCTGCGCTGGCTCAAGAACTCACCCGCCGACGTCGGGTCCAGCCTTACGGTGCCGAAGCAGAGGAGCCGACGACGGCGGAGCCCGCCCCGGTCCCGGAAGTCGCCGACGCTGAAGGCGCCAAGACGCCCAACGCAGCCGTGCGCGCACTGCAGGTCCTTAAGCGCGCCAGCAAAGTGCGCACGTTCTGGGCACTGGTTGCCGGTTTCGCCATCTGCGGCGCTACCACCAACGGCCTGATCGGCACCCACTTCATCCCCTCGGCGCACGACCACGGCATGCCGGAAACCACCGCGGCGGGCCTGTTGGCCGTCGTCGGGATCTTCGACATCGTGGGCACCATCGCCTCCGGTTGGTTGACGGACCGCTTCAATCCCAAGGTGCTCCTGGCTGTGTATTACCAGTTCCGCGGGGTTGGGCTGTTGGTGCTGCCCGTGCTTCTGGGCTCCACCGTGCAACCGAGCATGATCCTGTTCGTAGTGGTGTACGGCCTGGACTGGGTGGCCACCGTGCCCCGACGGCGGCCATCTGCCGGAAGGTGTTCGGCGCGGACGGCTCGGTGGTGTTCGGGTGGGTCTTTGCCGCGCACCAGCTCGGGGCCGCTGCGGCCGCGTTGCTCGCGGGTTACATCCGCGATGCCACTGGCCACTACACCTACGCATGGATCGGCGCCGCAGCGATGTGCACGGTGGCCGCCGTCATCAGCGCCACCATCCGCAAGGACGCGGGAAAGAAGGAACCGGTTTCGGTCGGAGCCTAGCTCGCTGGGCTGGTCCCCCCCGCGCGCGGAGCTAGCGGAAAGCCGGAACGCCCGTGATGTGCTGGCCGAGGATCAGCATGTGTACCTCGTCCGTCCCTTCGTAAGTGCGCACGGATTCCAGGTTGTTGGCATGGCGCATGGGCGGGTAGTCCAGCGTGATGCCGTTGCCACCGAGGATGGTGCGCGCTTCGCGGGCGATCTTGATTGCCTCCCGCACATTGTTGAGCTTGCCCGCCGAGATCTGCTCCGGGTGCAGTTTGCCCGCATCCTTGAGCCGCCCAAGGTGCAGGGCGAGCAAGGTACCTTTCTGGATCTCCAGGACCATGTTCACGAGCTTTTCCTGGGTCAACTGGTAGCTGGCCAAGGGCTTGCCGAATTGCATGCGGCTTCCGGCATATTCGAGCGCGGCCTCGTAGGAGTCGCGGGCAGCGCCCATGGCACCCCAGGCAATGCCGTACCGCGCCTCGTTGAGGCAGGAGAACGGCCCGCGGAGTCCCATGGCACCCGGGAGGAGTGCCTCCGGACCCAGCCGGACGGCGTCGAACACCACATCGCACTGGATCGAGGCACGCATGGAGAGCTTCGCGTCGATGGGAGTCACGGCGACTCCCGGGGTGCCGGCCGGAACCAGGAAGCCCGGATGCCGTCGTCGGTGTTTGCCCACACCACCATGACGTCCGCGATCGATGCCATCCCGATCCAGCGCTTCGAACCGTTCAGCACCCAGCCGGCGTCGTCACCCGTCCCGTCGCGGCGGGCAAAGCTGGCCATGGACGACGGGTCCGAACCCGCCGTCGGCTCCGTCAAGGCAAAACAGCCGATCAGTTCGCCGGCAGCCATGCGCGGGAGCCATCGTTCCTTCTGCTCTTCGCTGCCCCACTTGTGGATCGCCGTCATGGCCAGGGAGCCTTGGACGGACACGAAGGTCCGGATGCCGGAATCGCCGGCCTCGAGTTCCATGGCGGCAACGCCGTATTCGACGGCGGTGCGGCCGGGGCAGCCGTAGCCCTCCAGATGCATGCCAAGGACGCCGAGTTCGCCGAGTTCCGCCGGCAGTTCCCGCGGGAACACCGCGTCCTCGTACCAGCGGGCGATGTTCGGCCGGATCCGCTGGTCCGTGAAATCGCGTACCTTCTCGCGAAGCTCCAGTTCCTCGGAGCCCAAGAGGGAATCGAGGGCAAGGACATCGGAGGTATTCGTCGTTGAATGGCTCATGCCAGCATCCTAAGGCCGGACATGTTCCCCGCAGCGTCCTGTAAGGACCGTCGGCGCCGGCGCGGCACTTGCGCCGTGCCAGAATTGAGCCATGGCCGCCGCGGATGTGAACGCAATAGGGCTGCAGCTACCGGCAGTCAGGGGAATCGGGCGACCCCGAATTCTGGCGGGCCTGGTCCTGGCCCTGCTGCTACCCTCTGCGATCGAAGTCGTGGTATCCGCGCTGCAATACCGGAACTTCGCCATGATCATGCTCTTCCAATTGGCCGTCTCCGCCGCCGTTGCCGCGATCGGCGGGTTGTGGCCGGCGGTGGTGTCCGCCGTCCTCGGCAGCATGCTCTTGAACTACTTCTCAGCCGATCCCGTGGGCTCCCTATCCATCGCGGATCCCGCCACGCTTTTCACCCTGGTCATCTTCCTTGCTGTGGCGTGCGGCGTGGCGCTCGCCGTCGGCTTGGCGACCCGGCGGGCGCAGGAGGCCGCTCATTCCGGCGCCGAGGCGAGGGCACTGAGCGAATTGGCCCTTCGTATCCTGAGCTCGGACGGCAGCCTCGAGTCGTTCCTGGACAAAATCCGCGTCAACCTCGGCATGGAAGCGATGACGCTGCTCTCCACGTTTGACTCGCCGGACGCCACCGGACCGGGTTGGAAGGTCCTTGCAAGCTCCGGGATTCAACCGCCGGTGACCCATGCGGCCGCCGACCATGCCGCCGTCGTCGATCGCAACTACACGCTCCTGCTCAGGGGCGGACCGCTCTCCGAACAGCACCGCCGCATGCTTGCCGCGTTCGGCGCCTTCGTGGTGGCCGTGCGGGAGCGCCAGCAGCTGGTCAAGAGCAGGCAGGACAACGCGCGCCTGGCGGAAGGCAACAAGATGCGGACCTCCATCCTGCGAGCCGTCTCCCATGATCTCCGCACCCCTTTGGCGGGCATCAAGCTTGCCGTCAGCAGCCTGCGCCAGGAAGACGTGACCTTTGCTCCCGAAGACGAGCGCGAACTATTGGCCACTATCGAGGACTACGCGGACCGTTTGGATCACTTGGTGGATAACCTGCTGGACATGTCCCGTATCACCGCGGATGCCGTGAACCCGCTGCTGCGCGGACTGGGCTGGCACCAAATCCTGCCGGAGGCTTTACGCGGGGTGCCGGGGAGCGCATACGCAACGAGCTACTGGCCAACCTTCCGTATATAGAGGCCGACGCCGGGATGCTGGAACGCGTTGTGGCGAACCTCGTGGAGAACGCGGTGAAATACGCGCCTGATTCCGATGTTGTGCTGGCGGCGCGGACCGGTGCGGGCATCATGGTGGATGGTCGGCCGGCCAGCGAACTGCGGGTGATGGACCATGGCTCGGGGATAGCGCCAGCGGCCGTGCTGGAGCTTTTCCAGCCTTTCCAACGCCTCGATGATTCTCCGTCCAGCCGGGACGGCCGCAGCGGAATCGGCCTGGGACTTGCTGTCGCCAAGGGTTTCACCGAGGCCATGGGCGGTACGCTCATGGCCGAGGCGACGCCGGGAGGCGGGCTGACCATGGTGGTCACGCTCCCTCTGTGGACGGGAGGGCGGCCATGAGCCTCGTGCTGATCGTGGAAGATGAAGCCCAGATCGCCCGGGCAATGCAGATCAATCTCCATGCCCACGGTTACCGTGCCATCAGCGTCGGCAACGGCGCAGACGCACTCAAGGCGGCTGCCCAGCAGCCCGTGGACATCGTGGTGCTCGATCTCGGCCTGCCGGACATGGATGGCGTGGACGTGATCAAGGGAATCCGCGGCTGGAGCACCATGCCCATCATCGTGTTGTCTGCCCGCCACGGTTCGGAAGACAAAGTTGAGGCCCTCGATGCCGGGGCCGACGACTACGTGACCAAGCCCTTCGGCCTTGACGAACTCCTGGCCAGGCTCCGTGCAGCCTCGAGGCGGGCAGCGCCCCGGCATGAAGCGCCGACGCTCCAGACCGCCGACTTCCTGGTTGACCTGGCCGGAAAGAAGATCACCAAAGACGGCGCGGAAGTCCGGTTGACGCCCACGGAATGGAACATCCTGGAATTGCTGGTGCGCAACGCCGGACGGCTGGTCAGCCAGCAGCAGATCCTCACACAGGTCTGGGGACAGGCCTACGCCAAGGAGACCCAGTACCTGCGTGTCTATATTGCCCAGCTCCGGCGCAAGCTCGAACGCGACCCTGCACAGCCCCGACACCTCCATACCGAGGCCGGCATGGGATATCGCTTCGATCCGTAGCTGCGTACGTAGACTGTAGTCATGGATACCGCATCGTTGCTTGCTGTTTGCCGGGTATACGAGCTCCTGCCCGATCCCGAAGGGTCGGTAGGAGTGACGGCCATTGACAAGCGCCCCGTTGACGGGCCGGTGAAGGTCCACAAGCTGGGAATCCACGGCGACATCCAGGCGAGCCGGATCCACCACGGCGGCGAGGACCAGGCGCTCTACGCGTATTCCCAGGCGGATGCCGATTACTGGGCGAATGAACTCCAGCGGGACATGCCCGCCGGGATCTTCGGGGAGAACCTCCGCGTTGCCGGAATCGAGACCAGCGGTGCGGTGATCGGCGAACGGTGGAAGATCGGCTTGGACGTCGAAGTCGAGGTCACGTCCCCGCGTGTGCCGTGCGCAACGTTCCAGCGCCGCATGAACGAACCACAGTGGGTCAAGCGCTTCACCGAAGCAGGGCGGGTCGGCACCTACCTGCGCGTAGTGAAGACCGGCACCATTTCGGCCGGTGACTACATCCACAAACTGTTTGTGCCGAAACACGGCATCACGGTGGGGCAGTGGTTCAGCAACCCCAACCTCGATGACATGCAATTGCTGCTCGACGCAGAGGCGGACGGAGAAATCCTGCTGCAGTCCGACTACCACGACTCTTTCGAAAAGCTCATGCGCCGCAACGGGGTGGACGCCTGAAGATGCCCTCGAACGGCCGTCCTGAGGGGCGGTCTTGAGGGCGCCCGGCGCGGCTTTGTGCGCAAGCTCACCGCCGCCGTCGGCAGTTATGTCGCCGCGGGACCAATCTGTGCCCTACACTAGAACTATCCCCCACTCCGGAAATCCCTTTTTCCTGCCCAATTCTTGAGGCAGGACTGGTCAGTGTTGGGGCCCGCAAAATGTGTGTGGGCAGTTTCATAGGGAGAGCCGGGCGAAGAAAACGCTGTACAGACTGCTGAGATAGCAGCCAAGAGATGCAGCGGGAAGTCCTGCCATGGGATTGCGACAGCGCCGGACTTCTTGCGAGCACCAGAGCCTTCGGGTTCTTTTGCCCGCAACGTGTACTGCGGCCAAGCCCAACCGGGCCGCGCCGACTGGCCCCCTATGGATGAGGAAACTTTCCCCTATGCCCGAAAACCTGAACGACCCGTTCGTCGCCGAGTCTGCTGAAGAAGCAGAGACCGCCGTCGAGATCGCCGAAACCGCACCCGCCGAAACCGCCGCACCCGCCGCTGAGTTCATCGAGGCTGCAGCGCCCGTTGAGGCCCCGGCCGAGGCACCCGCCGAGGCTTCCGCCAAGGCCCCGGCTGCGGTTCCGGCCGAATCGCCTGTCGAAGAAGAGGAAGAGGGCATCCGCTTCGTCGACCTCGGAATCGACCCCCGCGTCCTTGCGGCCCTGCAGGACGTCGGCTACGAGAAGCCGTCTCCGATCCAGGCAGCAACCATTCCGCTGCTGCTCGAAGGCCGCGACGTCGTCGGCCTCGCCCAGACCGGCACCGGTAAGACTGCAGCATTCGCAGTACCGGCACTGTCCCGCCTGGCCGAACTCCACGACCTGAACGGCCCGTCCCGCAAGACGCAGGCACTGGTCCTCGCTCCGACCCGCGAGCTTGCGCTCCAGGTTGCCGAGGCCTTCACCTCGTACGCCAAGCACATCGATGACTTCACGGTTCTCCCCGTCTACGGTGGCTCCGCCTATGGCCCGCAGCTTGCTGGCCTTCGCCGCGGTGCACAGGTTGTTGTGGGTACCCCGGGCCGCGTTATCGACCACATCTCCAAGGGTTCCCTGGACCTGTCCGAGCTGCAGTACCTCGTCTTGGACGAAGCCGACGAAATGCTCCGCATGGGCTTCGCCGAGGACGTTGAGCAGATCTTCCAGCAGACCCCGGAAGACCGCCAGGTTGCGCTGTTCTCTGCCACGATGCCGGGCCAGATCCGCCGTATGTCCAAGCAGTACCTGAACAACCCTGCCGAGATCTCGGTCAAGTCCAAGACCACCACCGGCGCCAACACCCGCCAGCGGTACCTGCAGGTCATGGGCCCGCACAAGCTCGATGCCCTGACCCGCATCCTCGAGGTGGAAGAGTTCGACGGCGTTATCGCCTTCGTGCGCACCAAGATGGCTACCGAGGACCTGGCTGACAAGCTGAAGTCCCGCGGCTTCCAGGCCGCCGCCATCAACGGCGACATTCCGCAGCAGCAGCGCGAACGGACTGTCGACGCGCTGAAGGAAGGCCGCATCGACATCCTGGTCGCCACCGACGTCGCGGCCCGTGGCCTTGACGTTGAGCGCATCAGCCACGTGGTCAACTACGACATCCCGCACGACACCGAGTCCTACGTCCACCGAATCGGCCGTACCGGCCGTGCAGGCCGTAGCGGCGACGCCATCCTCTTCATGACGCCGCGGGAGAAGTACCTGCTGCGTTCGATCGAGAAGGCCACCCGCCAGCCGGTTGAGCAGATGCACCTGCCCACTGCCGAGACGGTCAACACCTTGCGCCTTGGCAAGTTCGCGGACAAGATCACGGAGACCCTCGAGTCCGAGGACGTTGCCGCGTTCCGCGACCTGATCTCTTCCTACGAAGAGGAGCACAACGTTCCGGCTTCGGAGATCGCAGCTGCACTGGCCGTCATGGCACAGGGCGGCCAGCCGCTCCTGGTCAAGGAACTGCCGGCTGCACCGGAATTCCAGAAGCGCGAGCGCTCCAAGGACGGCTTCGGTTCCCGTGGCCCGACCCGCGCCCTGACGGAGGGCAACGCCACCTACCGGATCGCCGTCGGACGCCGCCAGCGCGTCATGCCGGGTTCGATCGTTGGCGCCATTGCCAACGAAGGCGGCATCTCCTCGGCACAGATCGGCGGCATCGACATCCGCTCGGACCACTCCCTGGTGGAGCTCCCGGCGGACCTGAGCCCGAGCAGTTGCGTGCCCTGTCCCGCACCCGGATCGGCGGCGAGTTGATTCACCTCGAGCTGGACAACGGCCGCAAGCCGGCCTCTGACCGTGGCGGCGAGCGTGGCGGTTACTCCGGAGGCAGCCGCGGCGGCGACCGTGGTGGCTACTCCGGTGGTGACCGTGGCGGAAACTTCAAGGGCAACGGTGGCTTCAAGAAGGAGTTCCGTAAGACTGAAGGCGACCGTGGCGGCTACTCCGGTGGCGAGCGCTCTTCCGCTGATCGCGGCGGCCGTTCCTACAGCGAGCGCAGCAGCGCCGGTACCGGAACGGGCAGCTACGCCGACCGCGGCGCACGCAAGCCGCGCACTGGTGGCGACGCGGGCAACCGCGATTTCAACCGCAAGGGTAAGTGGTAAACAGGACTAGTTCCTGGGTTTCTCGTCAGAGGCCGGCTTTCGAGCCGGCCTCTGGCCGTTTAACGGTGGCCCCACTTTAACGCCCGCCCAGGTTCCGCGCTTGCCCGGCTGTGGAAAGCTAGGTTCATGGGATTCCTCGATGGGTTGAAGAAGAACCTCGGCTTCGAGAAGGCCGAACACAAGCCGACTGGACGGCCGTCTGAGGCCCCACAGGAGGCCGCTGAAGCCTCAACGGGGGAGACGGTCCAAAGCCCGGTTCCGGAGCCGTCAGTGGAGGCTCCCGTGGCGCCGGCCCGCACTGCCCGACGCCGGTGCTTCCGCCGCCAACGCGGGGCGGTCACGGAAGTCGTAGTGGAGGCCGACGATACCCTCAGCGGCATCGCCTTGCAGTTCGGGGTTGACTTGGGTGCCCTGATCGCCGTGAACGCGGACACCGTGCCCAACCCGGACCACATCTACCCTGGCCAAGTGCTCCGACTGCCCTGATTCGGACCCTTTCCTGCCCAAGAAAACGGGGCGGATGCAAATTGTGTCGGTGCCGTTTTTCCCTGTCCCGCAGCCGATTTGTGGCCTGAGAAATCGTCCGGTAGAGTATTTACTCGTTGCCCCCTAGCTCAGTGGTAGAGCGCGTTCTTGGTAAGAACGAGGTCACCGGATCGATTCCGGTGGGGGGCTCTGAATGAGGGCCTGTGTCAAGGCGGTTTTTGACCGGCTTGACGCAGGTTTTTCTCATTCGTGGCGGTGTAGCTCAGTTGGTTAGAGCGCACGACTCATAATCGTGAGGTCGGGAGATCGAGCCTCCCCACCGCTACAGTTTCCGCAGGCCAGAGGCGTTCCGCTTCTGGCCTGCTGCTGTTTTAAGTACCTGATCCAACGGAAACCCAACGAATTGGATTGGGTCGGATCGCCTTGATGCACTTAAATGTCAGAGGGTTCCGGTTTAGTATCAAGTACCACGAGGAGGCGAAGCCTGATGGCACCCACGATTGCTCTGACAAAACACCAACTGCAAAACCATCGCAAGGCGATCCTCAAGAGGCTCGGCGTCTCTCTGAAAGAGTTCACCGAGACGGTCCGCACCAGCACTCTAAGCGGGGCTGAATGGGAAGCAAAGGATCAGCTGGAGGAGATTTACTTCTTGCTCGGTGAACGTCCGCCATGGTCGGTTGAGTGAGCCAACGCTTGAACAGCGGTCAGCGCTGTTCGCGGCAGAAATTCAAGAGACTCTAGACGGTTCCCTCCCAGGGAGCCGTCTAGTTGTGTCTTATAAGGCCCCGTCCGGCGACAAGTTTGTCGTCCGTCTAGAAGACGAGAAAATGCCCCTGACTGTCGCCGGTAAGACCGTGGCGCACCTCGGCTGCTCGATGGAACAGGAACTAGACAGAGCTGGGACGTACCTCAAGACTTGCGGATCAAAGATAACGCTCTGGTCGAAGATCGACAGGACACCCCTGATCAGACTGGAATACGACGCAAGGATGAGAGGTGCCCCTATCTCGCACTGGCAGATCCACGCAGAGCGGGGCGCCATGAGCCACCTTCTGGGACGGGCTCACGCCGTCGATCCAAACAGAGTTAGCAGGCCGCATGAATTCAGCTCTCTTCATTTCCCGTTGGGTGGAGAGCGGTTCCGGCCATGCTTGGAGGACATGATCCAATTCCTCATCGAGGACTGCGGAATAGACTCCGTGTCCGGGTGGAGGAGTGCAGTTGAGTCAGGACGGGAAAAGTGGCGAAGGATTCAACTTAGGTCAGTAGTTCGAGATTCACCCGAGGACGCCGCATCCGTGCTTCGGCACTTGGGTTACACCGTGGCCGGACCGAATCCGGCTGTGACGGACCGACTCGAACCGTTCCGGAAATGGTAGTCAGTGCACGATTTTGTCCAGAACGTCGGCGACTTCGGTATGAACAGCCTTTCGCCCCATATAGACATCTTGGGTCATGGATATTTGAGCGTGTCCGAGCTGGTCAGCGCCAACACGCGCTGAGAGACCCTGTGCGTCCAGCAGGGTCGCCATCGTCTTGCGGAAGGTGTGAGAGGTCACCCAGTCCAGCTTGAGGCAGCTGCGGACCGTGCGCCACTGTTTGTGCACCGCAGACGGATCCCGGAGCGTGCCGAGGGCGGACGGGAACACAACATCGTTGACGTTGCCCATTGCGGAGATTTGACGCCCCATGAGCATGGCGATGGCAAACTCCGGCAGAGGAAGCACTCGCTGGCCGGCTGCCGTCTTCGTGAAGCTCTCCCTGATCATGCCTTGTCCCGGAATGCGGTTGACCTTGCCTGTGATTGAGACCGTTTTTGCGGTGAAATCGATATCTTGCCAGCGGATGCCCAGCACTTCGGAGATGCGGGCGCCCGTTGCGGCGAACATCGTAACGACGTCGGTTAGGTCGGCCGCGGTGCAGTATTGGCTGAGCGTCTGCCGCGGGGTGACCTTATTGGAGGGGTTCAGCACAATTTGGGAAGACCGCATGGCGTCCAGGATGCCGCGAAGTTCGTCAGCCGAGAGTGCACGTGCGGCTTTGGATTCCATTTTGATGGTGCCGACATCCCGAACAGGGTTAGTCGTAGCCGCTCCGAAGCGGACCGCGAGCCCAAACATGCCGCTAAGGATCACGCGGGCGGACTTGGCTACAGAGGGTCCATGATTCGCCTTCAGCGACTTCACGAAACCGTCCAGACGCTGCGTGGTGATCTCCCGGATCCGGCAGCCGCCCAGGCCCTTGAGGACATAGGTGGACACGTATCTGTAGCGCTCCAGGGTACGGATCGCCCGGCCTTCCTCCAACAAGTGGGCTTCGTAAGCATCCCATAGGGCAGTCAGTCTGCTTTCCTGAGTCAGGTCTTCCATGGATGGTGCAGTACGCTCAGCCAGATGCGCTGCGAGCAGCCTTTCCGCTTCGGCGCCGGTGCGGCCGCCGCGTTCCACCAGCCGGGTGACGCCGTCCATGTCTCTGACTCGTGCCTTGGCCACCCAGCGGCCTTCGCGAGTTCTGTACGGTGGATCTTCCCCCAGGATCCGATCGGGAGCGGAGGTCTAGGCATCTTTCGCTACTAAAGCAGTACGTCCGGCCAGAAAATCGCGGCTGAAAGTTTCGACCACAGCCCTCACGGACTCGGCCCTTTCGGGTGAAAGGTGTCTAATGAAATCTTCGAGGGGGTCGTTGGCGGACGCCTTGGGTTCATCTTGAAGATCGTGACTGAAAGTTTTGAACAGAGCCCTCATGGACTCGGCTCTTTCGGGTGGGAGGTGCTTGATAGAGTCTTCGAGGACGCCGGAGAAGGACGCCCAACTTTCGTCCGGGCGTCCTTGGCCGAGGTGGTCGAGGAGGTTGCGGAAGTAGTCCGAGGCCCATGCCTCTTTTGTGTCTTGTCGTTGACTCGGGATGAGACCAAGATCCCGCGCTTTTGCAATCCAGGCACCCGCTGTCCTGGCGGGGATCGCGAAGGTCTCCTGAACACTCTTGGTCGGTGGTGCCTGTACCGCGTGTGCCGTCCTATACACTTTCGCCACGGCTTCAAGGGAATGTCGCGTCGGGCCTGCGTCCCTTATGGCACGGGCCTCTTCGACTCCTATGAGTCCGAATGCTGGATCGCTCTCCGAATCCAGATCCGTTCCACGTCCGAGAGTGGTACGGACGATAGTCGGCAGGGAGAAGTCCCTGAGCGCGATGCCGGTAACTGCAGGGCCGCCGGGTCTCTGCAGGACCGTGAAGCGGTGGACCTCGTACTTTTCCTCGATCAGCCGGCTGACCACCACCAGGTCGTATCCTGAGTGGTTCGTAATTCGCTGGGTCACTTCGTTCCATAGCTCGAGTCCGGGAAACAGTGTTGTCTTTCCGGCGGGCTTGTAGGGGATGGTTTCGCATTGCATAGCACCTAGGCTACAAGAAAGCAGAGGTTTGCAAAAGTTAGTGGCAGATACTTGCAGATTTCTGCATGACGTGCTTCACTAATGGATGCCGAACTTTGCAGGCATCGGCAGGCGTGGATGAAGGAGCTATGAAAATGCAAGGGAAGATTCTCGGAGTGCAGGCGGGCGATGACGAGCGGTTGCTATCGCCCAGGGAACTCGCGGATAGGTACTCGATTCCGGTGCAGACCGTCTACGTGTGGCGAATGAACAACAAGGGGCCACGTGGTTTCCAAGTCGGCCGCCACGTTCGCTACCGCCATTCGGAGGTCTTGGCTTGGGAGCAGTCGCAGTTGGACAAAGAACATGCCTAAGCGCTGGCTGCGCCACAACGGCACTGGGCCGCGGTCGGCTAGGGTCGGCGGTCGTGTAGTGTTCCGCCTCGCCGACGTGATCGCGTGGGTAGACGCTCAGTTCGACGAAGCCGGCTTTGCGGGCATGAACCGGCCACGACGCGATGCGCACTGGGTAGCGAAGATGCGGATAGCTGAACTCACGGCCGCTGCGAGGGAGGCCGCGATCCGATTGCTCGCAAAGGGTGGCGGTGAGCCGGAGGCCTTGGCGCTGCTGGACGAGGTCGGCGAGCACCCACGGGCGAAGCCATGAGCTGGGCTAAATTCAGCGACGACTACGCCGACGATTGCTGGACACTTTCAGACGCGGCGTTCAGGCTTCATGCCGAAGGCATCATCTGGAGCAATCGAAAACTGCTCGATATGCGCATACCCAACGATGATCTGTGCAGGTTCAAACGACCGGAAGCCGTCCATGAGCTATTGGAAGCGGGCTTCTGGAGCGATCGCGGGACCCACTTCGAGATCCTTCATCACTCCGAGTACCAGCGGACCCGTGAAGCAGTGATAGCCACCCAGACCCGGAGCCGCACTAATGGTGCAAAAGGTGGCCGTCCGAAAAAGAGAGAAGTCTGGCAGGGCAACAAAACCCAGCAGGCAACCTCCACTGAAACCCGGCAGCTAACCCAGCCGGTTTCTGAGGTTTCTTCGACCACTGAACCGGAAAATTCCAAGAACCGCGGAAACAAAGGCTCGGGAAACCCAGCAGCTAACCTCATAGCTAACCCAAAGGGACAGGAAGCCTTTAACAGGAGTAGTTCTTCCGAAGCTTCCCTTGAAACTGACTCATGGTCGGAGCCCTGTGCGTCACAGGGGTCCTTGTCTCCGATGCCGAGGGACCCGGAGGCGTTGCGGCGTCGGCAGAAGATCGAAGAGAACGGCATCCGTTCCGTTGAGGAACTCATGAGTTTCCAGTCGATGACGCGGGCTCAGGCGGAAAAGATTTGGGCATCCGCTTATCCGGGTGGGGCGGTGGTCTAGGTGTTCGATCTGCCTTGCGTCACGGATGGTTGCACGGAGATCGCGTTGGATGGTGGGGATAAGTGCGTTGCCTGTCATGACCTGTACGGCTTCCCGGATGGCTGGTCCCGATCCAGGGATGACGCATGGCTCGCCCGCAAGACTTGCACCGAAATCGCGTCGATTCCCTTGCCGCATCGGCCGGGGACTTCCGGGGCGGTTGTCGGCCCCGGACCCATGCATGCTGCTGTTGGGGATGTGCCTCGGTCACAACGAATGAATACACCCGACCTATGGAAGCCCGGAAGGAAGCCCGACCTATGAAAGCAAAGTGTTCTGCCCACCGTTCGAACGGTGAACCATGCCGGCGCCCGCCGATTGCCGGGGCACGGTCTGTGCGACTCATGGTGGATCCGCGGGCCATGTGAAGGCCGCGGCGGCGCGTCGGGTGCGGACGCAGGAGGTTGAGGCCGACACGCTGGCGGTCATTGCCGCGGAAGGGGTGGAAGGGGTGACCGATCCTTTGGAGGCTCTGGCGTTGTTGGCCTCAGAGGCTTTGGCCATGAAGTCGGCGCTCGCGGCACGGGTGAATGCGCTGTCGGATATCACCACGACGTCGAAGCTGGGTGTAGAGGCCCTGAAGGTCGAGGTTCAGTTGTACGAGAGGGCGATGGATCGTGCAGGCCGGTTCCTGGACCTGCTTGCCAAGTCCGGGATTGAAGAGCGCCGGATGCTGATCACGGAGGCCCAGGCGCAATTGGTGTTCGAGGTCATGAACCGTGTGTTCAACGCCATCGGCCTGACTGCGGAGCAGCGGGCGCTACTGCCCACGGTTGTGCCGAGGGAACTGGAAAGAATGCAGTCACTACAGGTGAATGGAAAACAAGCCACCGGGCAACGGGTCAGATAACAGTGAGGACAGTCATGGGTGAGGAAACGATAGTGGCTGGTCGGTTGGCGGCGGCCACCACGGCGCGTTGTTGGGCCTGATCGAATCTAGGGAGGCGAATGTCTCCGAGGTCGACCGTGTCTACATCGCAGGGGCGCTGGGAGCGCTCGAAGCGTTGGGGCCGAGCGCCTCGCAGACGGTCCCGGCGCCGAATGCGGGTCAACTGTCCACCGATCTTCTATGAGGAAGGTAGAGCGGCGCCAGGAGCCGCTCTACGGTCCTCACGCGGCACGGGGTGCTAAACCACACCTAACACGGACTGCGTGCCTGCCAGCGACCGATTTTTGAGCCAAAGAAGGGTAATCCCATGACCGCCACAATCACTCGACTCAACCGGAAGCCCAAAAGGAACACAACAAGAGAACGAACCGCCCCAACGACGCTCAATGGCGGGTTGAACCTGCGCACGTGGAAGAATGGTGCCTATGAAGGGTCTCGCGGAACTAGCCACGCAGTTGGCGGGATTGACGCCGTCTGAGGCCGGTCGCGTCGCGGGCCAGCTGCGGGATGTCCTGGGGAGCCTGCCCGCAGACAAGGCCAGCTACCTCGACAATCGCATTAGGCGCTCTGTTGAGATGTTCCTTGCAGGCTACAGCGCCGGATCTGGCGCCCACTGAACACTTTCCAGAGAATAGGGGAAGCGGTGCTTCTGGCGCCGCTTGCCCGGTCGTAGGCTCTGAGCAATCGCTGCAAAACAAGTTGGTTTGCGTCGGGTCAGATGTACAGAATTGAGTCGGGGCTTGGGATAGGGACAGCGCACTCATGATGAAAATGGGGGCCACGCAGCGAGTGCGGGGTTGGCTAGCCCGCCTGATTCCCTAGGTCAACGAGCACACGGCCGTCGACCAACGCGACCTGGTGCATCTCGCCTATATTCCGTGCTGCCTTCGTGAACGTCGAGGTCGTGACAAAGATCCCCACTTCACATCGATGGATCTGCATCGCACCAAGGAACCGCTGCATGTCGGGCGACGAAACAGGGTTACCCGGGGCATACCTCTTGCACTGCACGATCACGCGTCGGCCCGATGCATCGAGGCAGAGCACGTCGGCCCCCTTATCGCCGGTGCCGCCGACACGGTTCACGTCCTGGTAGCCAAGCCGGGATAGCAACGCAGCAATCGTGTGCTCAAACTGGGTCGGGTCATGGCCAACATAATCGAAAGGTCTCTCGCGTTTGCGGCCTGGCGCTGTTCTTCTTCCATCCGGCGCCGCGCTCTGGCGACGTGTACCCGCCAAGCAATACCGATTGCGGCAGCGACGATGATCACAGCGCCGGGGATGGCCAGCAGCAGATTCCGGGCGGCCCAGTCAAGGATCAGCATCACCACGTATCCAATAAGACTCAGTCCCAGCATGAGGAGCATGCACCCTTCCGGGAATAGTCCACCGCTTCTGCTTCGCCGTCGAGCCATCGCCCAGCCGCCTTCGTACGAGATGTGGACCCGTGCCCACCTGGGGCCGGAGTAGCTTCGAAGGTAAATATAGTCACGGCCACAGACAAAAAAGATGATTGTGCGAAGGCCACGCTGGCCAGTCATCGGGACATTTTCGGCGGATGGTACGGTGTTTCCTACTCCATCTCCTCAAGCCTTCTTGCTGTACGATTTTTCCCCGATTCTGTGCTCTCCTCGAAGAACCAAAATCAGCGACATCTCCGATACATACGGACAGGCTCTTGCCGAGCCCGCAAGCAGATTCCCTATGGCGGCAGGGCCGCGTCACCGGCGATTGGAAGACGAGGACGATGGCGGATCGGAGCGCTGACAGCCCGGTTGGGCGAGGTTGGGGCCTTGCGTTGGCGATCCTTAACTTGGCCTTGGTCCCGACGGTTCATTTATCGCCAGAGTCGGAAGGCCGGCCACTATTCGGTTGGTATCGAGGCTGACCGTCACGATTCTCTTCAGCAGGTCGACGATATACCGGGGGTCGCCGACTTCGTCACACCAGTCGTTGGGGTCGTTGACGATGCCGGAGGCTTTGTCGGTTTTGACTTGGTACCGTTCCGCTGCGCGGAATGCGGCACGCGTCGGGTAGCGCGTCGGGCGGTAGGCTCAAATGCTCAGCTTGCCGCAGGCCGACTCACCACCAACCACGACCAGGCCAGGCGTGATGGGTCCGACGCCTGATCAATGCCGACACCACCCCGTCTTTGCGAAACGCAACGACGCGCGGTAGGTTACCCACGGCGCCTCCGCACACCCCCATCTACGGAGGCGCCGGACATCAGGGAAGTCCCCACGCTTGAGTTGACCACAACTCGCGTGGGGGCTTTCCTTTCGGCCGCCTCAACGCGAAGCACCCGAGGCATTCCAAAACAACCCCGTCAGGTCTACAATCGGCGCAGGTTCCAGGAGTTGCGAGGGCTGACTCGTCACAAACTCAACATAAATGGGGGATAAAAATGAGTACACCTGCAGGGTGGTATCCGGACCCGTCGAACGCGCCCCAGACGCGCTATTGGGAGGGCGGTCATTGGACCAGCGACACACGGCCGTTCGTTCCGCCATTGACCCGGCAGGACGCCCCGAAGAAGCCAGTCAAAAAGCGCGGCAACGGGTGGATATACGCTGGCGCGGTGATAGCCGGATTCGGCATTCTCATGGGTTTCCTAGCCGCCGCCACAACGCACGTCGATTCTTATGGCAACAGCGTTCAAGGCGGTCCAACAGTCGGCACCTTCCTCGTCATCATTCTTGGAATCATCCTCGCCGCGACTGGATTCTGCATTCGATTGCTTGGCGCGGTTGAGAAGCGCTAAGTCGATGAAGGGAACCTCGATGACGACGATTCGGAAGTTGGCTGAAATGAAAATACTTGCAGCCCTAGGAGCAGTCGTACTGCTGGCTGGGCTCACGGGTTGCACAGGGACTCCTGCCAGCGACACTCAAAGCACGGGTACAAAAGCTGCGGCTGCACCTGCAACCTCGACGCCCACGCCCACAGTGGATCCTGCCGTTGCAGCGGCAGAGGCAAAAGCATCAGCTGATGCGTCTGCCAAGGCAAAGGCCGAGGCTGACGCAGCAGCTAAAGCCAAGGCGGATGCCGATGCAGCAGCTAAAGCCAAGGCCGCCGCCGACGCCGCCGCTAAAACCGGGACCGTCAGCCAGCAGAACGCACTGCGGGCCGCTGGTGACTACCTCGGTTTCAGCGCCTTCTCGCGCACCGGCCTGATCAAGCAACTTGAGTTCGAGAAGTATTCGACCGAAGATGCGACGTGGGCGGTTGACCGCGTGAAAGTCGACTGGAACGAGCAGGCAGCCAAGTCCGCCAAGAGTTACCTGGGATTCAGCTCATTCTCGCATGCCAGTCTGGTCGGCCAGCTGACCTTCGATGGCTTCACCCCGGAGCAGGCCGAGTACGGAGTGGCCCAGGTCGGCCTCTGACGCCAGAAACGGGCACTGGCGCGGTATGATCGCCAGCGCCGTGCAGTTGGAGTCGTATTTCCCGTGCCGCTAGAAATGCGCGCTCGCTCCTCAGTACTTGCCGAACCGTCGATGCGTACCACTTTCCGCCCCGCGGCAGTCGGCACAGAGCCGCTATTGAGGGTGGCGGCTGTCCCAGCCACGGACGCACCGCTTCGCGCTCGACGCCGAGCAGGAGATTCGATTCGGGGAGTTGTGAGGACCTTAGAGTTGAGTCTCGGAGGGAAGAACCGATGCGCTCGGCCGCTCGTGCGCTATTTGATATAGCACGCCCGTAATAAGATGGCGACACAGTGAGGTCAGGTCAGGAACCCGCGAAAGTGAAGCTCCACATGAAGACAAAGAAGACCTTCAACTTAGTGACCGCAATCCTCTTCGGTGTTGCAATCGTCCTTTCCAGTGTGGCGATAATCGTTGGCCTAACGGGCCTTGACCCTTGATCTTGGACACGGTGTCATTTCGGTTATGCCGCTTTCGTGAGTGTAGTGGAGAGCGCCGTCTCGTAGGCGTTGGGTGAGACGTTGCCGATCGCGGAGTGCCGTCGGCGGGCTACAAGCAGTCGACGATACTTGAATACAGGAAATGGCTTCGCCGCTTGGAGCTGCTCGCGCGGAAACAGGACGGCCGTTACACCGTGGAGCTCGGTGCGGAATTCGCGTCGATGACCACGAGCCCACGGACCGGCAGATTCAGTAGCCAACGCCGAAAATCGTACGGCCGGTTGGTGAGGTTGCTGGATTCCTACACCCTCACCGGTTCGGTCGATCTTTCCACCATGCGGCGTGACGGCGGCGAACCCGCTCCGCAGTCCGAGGAGTTCATCCGGTCGTTGGCCGCCTGGTCAGTTGAGATGGGGCAACGCAATCTGGCGGTAGAGACTCGAAACTCGTACATGCGTGAGGTTCGCGGCTACCTCCTCTACCTGGAAGCGCAAGGAGTAACCTCGCTGCAGGAGGCCAAGGGTGCCAGCGTGCTGGGATTCCTTGAATCGTTGCGGGGACGCTGGGCCGAGTCCTCGATGTGGGTGGCGGTCATCAATCTGCGGGCCTTCCTGAAATTCTTGGGACGGCGCGACTTGCAGGACGCCCTGGGCCTGGCCAACGCCAAGCGCCATCACGGCATGGTTCCAACCCTGGGCGATGAAGATCAAAGCGCTGTTCTCCAGGCCTGCACCCATGGGTTGATTCCGGCCCGTGATGCGGCGATCACCCTGCTGGCGTTGGTGACGGGGCTGCGTGCCTGCGACCTGAGCGCCCTGCGGTTGAGTGACATCAACTGGAGGGAATCAACGATCGGGATCGTGCAGCAAAAGACCGGCAATCCGCTCACGCTTCCCTTGCTTCCGATGATCGCCGAAGCGCTGGCGGCGTATGTCCTCACGGAACGTCCTGAGGTCCGGAACGACCACGTATTCTTGCGCTCCTTGGCACCCCACACCGAGTTCTCGGACCACGCGTCCATCTATGAAGTGACCCGACGAACCTTTAGCGCGGCCGGATTGAATCGCGCCGATGCCGGGACGAGGCTGCTGCGCCACAACGCCGCCACCAGGCTCCTGCGTGCGGGAACCCGCTGCCAACGATCTCGGCCGTTCTTGGGCACTCTGCCCCGGATTCCACCAACAGATACCTCGGCACGGATACCGAGCACCTGCGCGCATGCGTTCTCACTCTCCCGATGCCGCAGGGAGCATGAAAATGAACAAGCCACAATTCACCAGCGCGCTCGGCCCGATCTGGAACGGTACCTTGCCTTCAAGAAAAGCATGGGAATCTCCTGCGACGGCCGGTTCTGGTATTTGAGGAGTTTTGACCGCTACTGCGCGGAACGTTCGCTAAAGAACCTTGACCGGTCCACCGTTGAAGGATGGGTTTCTTCCCGGATCGCAAGTCTCCCGAACGGCCTCCGATCGTGGCTGTCGTACATCAGGGACTTTGGCCGTTGGGAACGACTCAATGGCGATGAGGAAGCCTACGTTCTGTCTGACGAGTGGAGATCCGACCTTGTCCGCCCGCAGCCTTACCTGCTGACGAACGAGGAGATCACTAGGTTCTTCGATGCCGCGACACGGTTGGACACCAGATCCCCGTGGAGATGGCAGGGACTCGCGTTTTTCGCCCTCATGCATTCGTGCGGGTTGCGCACCTGCGAGGCGCGTGGGTTGATGCCCGGGGACGTGAACCTTGCCGCAGGCGTCATCGACGTGCTCTGGTCCAAGGGCAACCGCAGCCGGCAACTTCCCCTCACCGGCCAAGTCGGTGAGATCCTAGCCGAATGCGACCGGACCTCCCGGAAATTCTTCGGCGCGGACCGGGCGGCTTTCTTCGTCTCCACGGTGGGCGCCCAGGTGCGCCCCAATGCTGTTGGGAACGCGTTCCAGAGGATCTGGGACCAAGCCGGGCTGGGTCAAACACAAGGGCTTTCAGTATCGCGCTACCGACATGGACGACTACTTCTGCGGTCCGGGAAGCCCTTGGCAACGCGGGTCACGAGAACACCCTCCTGTCCCGGGCTGCTCCCAGGCCTGCAGCGGTGCCTGCCGGGGACTAATCCCGGGCTCGACGCTGCGCGGAATCTCGTCGCCACCGAAGGCTACAACTACCCGGCACTCATCAACACAGGACCCGCACACGGGCGCGGCTCCCGGACAAAATCCGGGGCCGCGATCATGCTGCTTTCTAGGTGTATATCAGTTGAGGTAGTAGCCTGCCACATCCGCGATGAACTGACTGGCGCCGGAGGAGCGGTTGTAGAGGGTTACTTTTCCGTCAGCTCCCACGGGTACGACAACGAGGTTCGGGACGATCTGGCCGGTGCTGAAGTTCAGGTTTGAAGCGTTCGGACGGGCGGTTCCTGATGGGTAGGCGGTGGCGAATCCGAAGGACTCGGCCCCGGCCACTGTCAGGTTGAATACCACTGCCGAGACCGTGGCCGGGATGCCGTTGACTCCGCTGACTTGGAAAGAGACTGTGGAATCGGTGCCTACCGGTGTGGCCGTCCGGGTGTCCAGGAACCGGGACGGGGCGATCGCCTGGAAGGAACCCGGGGTGTTTGGCGTGCCGCTGAGGTAATAGCCGGAGACGTCGGCGAGGAGCTGGGTGGCGCCCGCGGAGCGGTTGTACAGGGTGACCATTCCATCCGCACCGACGGGCACGGTGACCAGGTTGGGTACGATTTGCCCGGTGTTGAAGTTCAGGTTGGATGCGTTCGGGCGGGCGGTCCCGGAGGCGTAGGCGGTGATGAACCCGAAGGACTGCGCGTCAGCGACCGTCAGATTGAAGACGACGGCGGAGACATCCGCCGGGATCCCGTTGATTCCGCCGACCTGGAAGGACACGGTGGAATCGGCGCCTACTGACGCAGCGGTTCGGGTGTCCAGGAACCGGGACGGCGCTACCGGCTGAAACGCGCCCGGGGTGCTTGGTGTGCCGGCCAGATAGTATCCGGAGACGTCGGCGACGAGCTGGGTTGCGCCGGAGGAGCGGTTGTAGAGGGTGACTTTGCCGTCGGTTCCTACAGGGACCGTGACGAGGTTCGGTACGATCTGACCTGCATTGAAGTTCACGTTGGAGGCGTTCGGCCGGGCGGTTCCGGAGGCATATGCGGTGACGAATCCGAAGGACTTGGCCTCAGCCACGGTGAGGTTGAACACGACTGCTGAGACATTCGCAGGGACGCCGTTGACCCCGGCGACCTGGAAGGAGACAGTGGAGTCGGGAGCGACAGGCGAGGTGTTCCGGGTGTCAAGGAAGCGGGTTGGTGCGATCGGGATAAGGGCGCCGGGGGCCGGTCCTCCAGCCGTCGCTCCGCCGACCTTGATGACGAGATCGTCGATGTACTCATCACCCATTTGCCTCAGATGCTCGGCCCGAGCTGGAGGGCCGTCACCGTGGTCGCGGTCGTGTTGATCTGGTTGCTGGAAAAGATGGATGTTCCGTCGAGCCAGACTTCAACGGTGGAGGCTGCCCCGTTGGCTATGACATGCATGCCAACGTGCCGCCATGCATTCAGCGCAATGGAGCCGGAGACCAGTTTGGTGTACGTGAAGCCGGTGGAGGAGGTGACCCGAAGCCACATTTGGCCGTTGTTGTTGTAGCGGTAGATGTCCACGAACCTGGTGGTGTCGAAGAAGAACCGGAAGTATGGACGTCGTTTCCGGCGACACCGGCGCTGGTGATATTGAACCAGGCATCCGCATAGACATCATTGGAGTTCGCGGGAAGCGGGGTCACAAGATTGGCCAGGGAACCGGGTCATTGGTCACGTGCAGGTGCGCCGCGCACGTGCCGGAGTGGGCCTGGGTGTTGTCGATGGTGGCTGTTCCGGTTGTTCCGGTGTTGACCGTGAACCCGGCCAGGGTTCCGGATTCGAAGTTGTTGGCCACTACCGTCGTTCCGGGATAGCTGTTCGTCGGAGCGGGAACCCGGCTGAACAAGTGGTTGAAGCGGCGTTTGCCGGGCCGGATACAATGGCGAGTGCCATTACGGGCACGGCAAGCGCGCTGATGAAGCCCAACCTAAACAGTCGTTTCACTGATCTGTCCTCCCACCTGCGGTCGATACCGGGCATCATCGCCGTTGGGCGTGAAGCCGGGTTGATCTGCCTGTGGCGAGGGTTGTTGCGACGGTTCCCGGCCCAGGCACCCGGCAACGCCGTCGAGAACCTCATGGCACCATGAGGGCGGTTACAGATGCGTTACCAATCCCGGGTCGCGTTGATGACGCCGTTGGCGCGGCAGGGGCTGTTGAGAGTGGCCGGCAGAGGAAGCGGAGACGTGGTCGCCTTGCGGGACGGCGGCTTGGCCAGGGGCGGTTTCCGGGCTTACTGGGGTGGGCGGCTTCCCGGCCAGATCAGGGGAGGGCGTTGAAGACGTCCGGTCCGAAGCTGGGCAGTCCCGGGGCTCCGGCGTAGCCGAGGCGGGGGAGGGAGAAGATGTCCTCGATGGTGGCGAGGAGGCTGTAGTGGTTGTACATCGTTCCGGTGCTGGTGCCCGGGCTGCTGAACGGGGAGAGCACGAGCGCGCCGATAAGGCCTCCGGCTGTTCCTCCTGGCAGGCCGGAGGGGCCCGTTTGGTTGCCGTCCGCTTCGTCGAAGGTGATGATGAGCGCGCCGTCCTGTCGGTAGGCCGGTGAGTTGAGGATGGCGGGGACTTGTTCCTTGAGCCAGGCGTCGGCGCTTTTCAGTCCGCCGGGTTGTCCGTCAACGCAGGGCTGTCGTGGCCGTCGTGGCAGAGGTTGGGGCTGATGTAGGCCAGGTTCGGAGTGGTGGCGGCAGACTGTAGGTCCTTCGCGAGGTTGGTGTAGTCCACGACGTTGTTTTGGCAGTCGGGGGAGGAAGTGACGCTGGTGAAGTAGACGAAGGGATTGTGGCGGGTGGCGTACTGGTCATTGATTTTGGCGTTCTGGGAGTTGTCCTTTGCGCCTGGTTTCGGGTGGCGGCATGGGGTGCCCATGTCTTCCATGTACCCTTTCCAGGTTCTCCCGGCCGCGCTGAGTTGCCCCGCGAGCGTCGGGACGGAGGCGGGGTAGACGCAGCCGGATCCGAGCACCTGTCCCGGGTCCGCGGTCCCGGTCTGGGTGAACGCGGCGTAGGTGGTGCAGTCGTTGCGCGTCATCGGGTTGGATGCCTGCCCGGAGATCTGGGCGAGATAGTTGGGGTTGGAATGATGGGCGATGCCGTAGTACCGGGTCAGCAGGACGCCCTGGCTGCGCAGGGTCTGGGAGAGGTAGGGGCAAGCGAATACGGCCCCACGTTGTGCTGTAGCCCTGGTTTTCGAGATTGATCACAAAGACGTGCCCGATCTTCCCGGCTGCAGCCGTGGGCACGGGGCTGCCGGTGGGCGACGTAGCCGGTGACCCGGACGGGGAGGAGGTGGTGGAGGCGGTGGAGGTGGTGGGGCCGGGAACTGGTGTTCCGCCCCCTGGCGGACCTTGGCAGGCCGTGCTGATGACCAGAAGCGCGGCCGTAAGGACGATGCGCCCTGCCTGTGGGCGACCGTGCCGGGGACGGCCGTGGCCCAGGACGTTGCTGCCGGATTTCATGCTGGGTTTCATCTGATCCTGCCTCCTCCGAATTCCTGCCGCCATCGGGCTGCGGCGCGGACTGGCCTGCCGGCCTGCCCGCGCCGGAGGGTCACGCCTCGTCTTGGCGTCGGGTATTACGAAGCGTCCGGTCCGGAAACTCTCGCACATTATGGTCAACCGGGCCATGGACCCGGCTTCGGGTTCCCTGTGAGTTCGCGCCCGCGGACCGTGGATGCAGCGGCTCCGGTCCGGGACGATCGAGTGACGGACCGGCGGAGGAGCGGCCGCGGGGCTGGGCGGGGTCTTGTTTCGGCGTGTGTTTGACGCCACACTGGCTGCCATGCGTGTGAAGGAACGGCGAAGCAAGAAGAGCACAGGGGTTGTCGGTCGTGCGGGCGTGGCGATGGTGCTCGGTGCGGCGTTGGCGCTGGTCCTCTCCGGATGCGTCGCTGGCGCGCCGCCGGACCGGTTCCCGGGCGGGAGCAGGACGGCCGGAACTCCGACGGCGGGTTCCGGAACTTCGACGGCGGGGACGTCCCCGTCCGCGTCGGGCGGAGAGAAGCCCGTGGGTGACCTGCCGGGGTGGCGACAGGTATTCAGCGAAGATTTCAGCAAAGGGGACGTCCCGGTTGGGAGTTTCCCAGGGCCGGCATACAGCGCGAAATGGAGTGTCAACTACGCTGACGGGACACCGGACACGGCAGGTCAGCAAAGCGGCGGCAGATCTGGGTACTACCCATCGAAGGTGCTCAGCGTCAAGGACGGGATGCTCGACATGTACCTGCACACCGAGAAGGGTGTTTCGATGGGGGCAGCACCCTCTCCGAAGCTGCAGCCTGCGAATGGCCGCCCGTATGACAGTTTGTTGTACGGGCGGTATTCGGTGCGGTTCAGGTCCGAGGCCTTGCAGGGGTTCAAGACGGCGTGGCTGCTATGGCCCGATAGTGGAGTGTGGCCGCGTGACGGGGAGATCGATTACCCCGAGGGTGATCTGTCCAGGACGTTCTATGGTGCCGTCCATCAGACCGGTTCGAACCGTGACATCTCCCGCAATATCCAGTCGGGGGCGCGGTTCACGTCCTGGCATACCGCGACCACTGAATGGACGCCCGGGCGGGTTGAGTTTTTCCTGGACGGTGTCTCGATCGGTGTCAGCACTGTCGGCATCCCCGACAAGCCGATGCATTACATCCTGCAGACCGAATCCTGCCTGACCGGCTGCCCCGCGCCGGCAACAGCCGGGCATCTGCAGGTGGGCTGGGTGGCCATCTGGGCCAAATCGTAGCTCCATCTTGGCCCCTTCCTGCGGGCAGCGTTACAGGGAAAGACGCACCGGGGCGGCCTCCCTGGTTTCCGAGGGTTCCGAGATATGGGTGGACGATCAGGGCGCGGAACGCTGCCGGGAGGCCCGTGATCAGTTTGGTTCCTGCGTTGCATCCTTTCTCCGGGACCGTCGGTCCACGGCGGCGAGGAGGCCCAGGGTGAGCCCGGCCAGGAGGGACACAGCCGCCGATGGATGCCAGAAACCGGCGTAGAGCATCGCCGTGGAGAGCAGGATGGCCGAGGCAAGACTGAAGCTTACCGCTATCGCCACGGCCAACGGGAGCACCCCGGATCCGGTTCCTTTTCGGAGCCGGGCGGGTTTCAGGAGCAGGATGAGCGCTGTTCCCGGGCCGGAGAGAAGGAACGGTCCTATGACAACAAGGCGCAGTTCCTCCGGGCCGGTGAAGGACAGGGGAATCGAAGCCAGTGCCACGGCGGCCACGATGATGCCGATCGTAGCGGCGCTCCTGTGCTCAGATGCCATTGGGTGTTCCTTGCAGGTGGTAGATCGCTCCGTCCGCGTTGCGGTACTCGATTGACCAGCCTCCCTGGAGGGCGCACCTGTCGATGAGGTGTTGCAGGCCTTCGGCGGGCCCGGTGGTGAGCACGTCGGCGGCGGTGACCTGGCTTGCCGTGACTATCAGGTAGGCACCCGCGGATGGGACGAGCTGGGTTATCGATGCGCAGCCGGGCTGCGGGTCGCCGGGGCGTGCCGGCTCTGCTTTCAGGACGGTCTGGTACCGGTAGCCGGCGTAGTGCGTGTACCGCCAGGGGGTGTCGTGAACTGCCTCGATGAGGACCGAACCAGAGGGCGCGGTCACGTAGAGCTGGTTGACCAGGGTGATCTCGGCGGGGGTGAAATTCTCGATGGCGTCGTTGCCGTACCGGGTGGCGACTGTGCCCGTGGCGATGACTGATCCGAGCAGGAGGAGCACGGCCAGCTGGCGCAGGCGGGGCGGACCGGGGCCTCGGGGACGAATGGAAGCACGATGAGGCTGGCGGCGAACGGAAGACTGAATAGGTATATCCGGAGCAGCAGCTCACCGCCGTAGGACTGGAGCGGGAAAAGGACAAAGGGCGCAGCGCTCCCCAGTGCGGCAGCCAGCCACGGCATCCGCAGCCGTCGTCCCCGGAAGCTGCCCAGGCCCGCGAGGACCCAGACCACGGCTGCCTCCGCGAGCCGGGAGTAGACGATGAACTGGTGGGCCGGGCTGCCGCCCACCCTGTTGAACAAGGAGGCGGAGGCAGCGGCGTTGATGTTGCCGATGGATCCGAAGAGGGTGTGCAGGTGGCCGATGAGGAAAGGGGTGGCGGCCAGGACCAGCCAGCAGACCGGGAGTAGGAGCGCCAGGACCGGCAGGAAGCGCAGCCGGCACCTTCCGCTCAGGGCGAGCAGCGCCAGGATGGGAATCGCGGCGAAGGGCGTGAGTTGATGGGCGACCGTCATCCCGGCCAAGAGCACCACGCACACCGCGGCCAACACGATCAAGGCTGACCGCGGTAGTTCGGCTGGCATTGGCGCCGGCCGCCCTGGTTCGAGTCGGCGCACCAGGTTCCTGAGCCGACCGGCGAGTTTATTCCCGGCTTCCACGGCCATCCGGGGAATACTGTCAGGACACAGGCGATCAGGGTCAGCAGCAGCAGCAACGCGCAGGCCTGTGGGGAGAGGTAGTCCTGCCCGACCCAGCTGGCCAGGTAGAACATCCATACCCCTGCCCAGGCTTGCCGTGGGCTGGAGGTAAGGCGCTGGGCGAGCGCCAGCAGGGCGGGCATGAGCAGGACGTTGACGCCGACGGGCGCCCACGTGGCAGCCCAGGTCAGGTCGTGGACTCCTGTGGTATTCGAGAGCATGGCCAGTAGTCCGAAAAACCCGGGCCAGTTGAAATAGGCGTCCAGTTTCCGGTCCAGGCCTCCGGATTGGGTGATGTAGTCGGTGATGCCCAGGTGGCGGTAGCTGGCTTCCAAGCGGGGCAGGCCGTGAATGATCGGGTCGGCTCCGTGCAGGATGACGATCAACACCAGAAGCTGAGTGACGAGCAGCCACGGGCGAAGAACCTTGAGACCGAGGGAGCCGACGAAACCGGTCAGGCTCAGGCCCAGGGCAAAAAAATAGGTGACGGGCAGGACCTGGATCAGGCCGGCGCCGCCAAGGTCCTGCGCGTTCACGGTGCTCAGTGCTCCCACCCCCAGGAGCAGGGCTGTCACGGCCATCACCGCGAGAGCGCGCGGAACCCGCGGTCACCCCGGTCGGCCCGATGCCGGGCTTGGTGCGGACGTTTCCTGTCGATCGCGCCGACAGGCACCACCCCGACCTCGGATCGGTGCAAACGGGTTGTGGAGACACTCCACGGGGTTTGTACGGCCATCACGGAGCCGGCACTCCGTGTGCCCGTGGTGCGGATGTGCGCTCGATTTTGTGTCTGGCCGGGGCAGGATGACGGTCTTGCGAGAGGCGGTGCAGCCGTGCGGCGGCCACCACGGATGCGGCCAGTTGCGAGGCCAGCCAGAGCACGGAAACTCCGACGAGCCCATAGCGCTGAGCGACAGCCGGGCCGGGCCCACTGCGAGGACGCACGCCGCAATCGCGACCACGGTGGATTCGGCCAAACGTCCCGTGGATCGGCATACCCCGTAGTAGATCTGCGTGACGCAGGTGAGCATCAGGGCCGGGACCAGGACAGGCAGCAGCGTCCACGCCGACGCGTAGCCGGATCCCAATAGGGGCAGCAGCAGGGAGCCGGCGGCGAGCAGCAGCACCCCGGCAAGGGCCGTGAGGAAAAGACTCATCTTCAAGGCCCGCCGGATCAGGCCCGGGCGTGAAGAAAGGCGGGGTCGGATGTGTCCGCCGCGATGGCGGTCTGGAGGGAGTAGCCGGCTGATTGCGGCACAAAGAAGATCGCTGAAGCAAGCATCCAGACGACGTACCAGGCTGCCGCGGCCGAAGTGTTCAGAGCCGCTGCCACGACCAGTGGCAGGACGTAGCCGGGCGCGCGGTCGGCGAGCATCAGAGCATGCTGGCGGAGGCCCAGGCCCAGACCTTTACCGCCCCACGCCAATTCACCAGGGTCCAGTCCGGAGCCGGATCCGTGCGTCTGAGCTGGTGCAGACCGAGGAACACGCTTGCCAAGGCGCCGGCGGCCACGGCGACGACGATCGCGGCCGATTCCCGGTATCCGGTAACCAGGCAAGCCGCCAGGGTGGCGAGCTGGACCAGGCCCTGCACGAGACTGCGCGTCAATGCACGATCCGCCCGTGCCTGAGCGACGGCGATGTGGTCGAGCTGGTACGCGATGGCGGCGAGGAGGGCCGCGGCGAAAAAGGCGGCATCCATGGTGGGATCCTTCCAGGCGGTGCCGACGCCGGATCCCAGGAAAAAGGTCACAACGACCAAGCCGGTGGCCGTGAGCAGCGACGAAAAGCTCACGGCCGCGACGCTTGCCGTTATCAGGTTCCGGCCCGGTCCGCCTGGGCCGGCAGCAGGGTCAGGGTCGAGGGCCGACGCCGAGCATGCCCAATTGCACGGTCAGCATGGTCGCGGAGACCACGGCAGAGGCCAACCCCAGACGGTCGGCAGGAATCGCCAGGGCGGCAAGGGCCCAGAACAGCAGCCCGGCTGCCATTGGCGCGATCCGGGCGGCGGCCAGCCACACGGCGTTCCCGCCAAGGGAAAGTTCCCGTCCGGGACGGTGCAACAAGGTGCCCCCAAGTGACCGGTAGTTAAACAGGACGAAGCCGGCCCAGTAGGGCAGGTATCGGGGGCCGTGGCCAGGGAGAGAAGGACGCCACGGGCCGTTGCCAGCAACGGCAGGAACACCATCCATCCCGCGCGGCGGGGTGCTTGCTCATGGTGCGCGCCAAACCGGCCCCGTCCTGAACCCACTGGTCACGGGCGTGCTCAAAGCTGTCACCGAAGCGGTGCCTGACGAAGGTGGTGGGGGAGACCCCGAGGCGGCATCCGGCGTCCTCGAGCCGGATCCGGAGCTCTACGTCCTCGCCCGAGCGGAAGGTCTCATCGAACCCGGCCTCGAGCAGAACGCTGCGGCGCATGAGCGTGGCACTGACGCCGAACCAGGACCGGACCCTGCTGTGGTTATGGTGCCAGGCAAGGGCGGCTCCCCAGTAGCCGGGCCGTCAGGCTCGCTCACGAGTCCGAACTGCAAACCATCGAAGCCGCCTGCCTGGAACTCTTCCTTCAGTTTTGCCAGGACGCCTGGGGCAGGATGACGTCGGCATCAATGAGCGCGACAAGATCGGCGTGCGCGGTTCTGGCACCGATCATGCGTGCAGCCGGCAGTCCGCGCCCTCTGTCGGAGATGACGCGTGCCCCGTAGGAGCGGGCGATCTGCACGGTGGAGTCATGGGAACATCCGTCGATGACGATCACCTCGCGGGGTTCTGGTCAAAGACGGACTTCAGGCATTCGGCCAGCCAGTTGGCGGCGTTGCGGCCGGGATCACGACAGACACGTCCAGGACGCTGCCAGAACTCGTGTTCCTGCTCACGGCCGGCCGTCCGCCATGGAGGTGACGGTGCCCGCGACGTGGTCGGAGGTCCGGTCGGCCGACCATGCCGCCGGGAGGCGCAGCACGAAGCAGGGAACGTCACCCAGCGCGCGGGTGATGAGCGAGGTTTTTGCGGAGAAATGCCCGCCCAATGGCACGAGTCCTGTGGCCCCGAGCGCCTCGATGAGCCGCCGCGACACCAAAGGCAGTTCCGAATGAAAGTTGCCCACAATGCGTTCAGCCATCCATGCCTGTGTCCGCCGCTCCAACCGGGCTTCCGCTCCGTCAAACCGTTCAAGGAAGACGGCGAGCCGGGTAGGCGCCTTCGCAGCGATTTTCTCTGCGCCGAATACGTCTGCCGGGTGGACCATTCTGTGTTCCGGTGACCAGCGTCGGGTGAACGCGGCGGTGCGTGGATAGCGGACGATGACGGGGTGTACTGCGGTGGCCAAACTGCTGACCGTTGACGTCAGCCAGCCCGGTGCGAGCGGTTTGCGGACCCCTTGGAACAGCTCAGGATAGATGGGCCGGTGGTGGGGTTTGATGAACATCGGTTTTGCGTAGGACAGGAGGGTCCCCTCCGCGGTTATGAATCCCCAGTCATCGGCCATGAAGCCGACGCCCGGCATGGCCACAAGTTTCGCAACCGTACTGGTCTTCCCGACCCGCCCCATGCGGGGAGCAGGATGCCCGCTCCCCGATAGTCCACCATCGCCGCGTGAAGCATCGCGGTATCCTGCCGGATGCACAACTGGTCCAGGAGCGGCACCACCGCTGTCAGCAGTTCACCCGCCCCCTCAACTGCGAAGCCGTTCTCCGTGCGGATGACCTGAACCCGGTCTTCCGGGAGGAACAAAGAATCGTCTGTGTACCGGTAGGCGTCTTCGGCACGGGACTGCGCGGGAACCTTAGTCAGGGTCCCGCTGATGTTCAGCTGCAGGTTTGAAGCCGAGGGGCCGAGGAACGGGGCGAGCATATCGCGTAGTTGTGCCTCACCTGGCGTGCCCGGGGCTACCCGGATTCCGACTCGGCCGTGGACGTCAAAGGCAACTGCGGGCGACGTGATGATCTGCTGGTTAATCATTGGTCCGGCCTCCACCTTTGTTGCGAATGAGACGGTGCAAAAGGATGGGGTCGGATCGGTGCGCCCGGTGCGGTGATGTCTGCCAGAGGCTGTGCAGATAACCGAGTGTGGTGACGGCCAGGACCGCTACGATCACGCCCGCCCGGGCAAGCCGCCCGCGTCGCCGTCGTGCGTGAAGGAGCGGATCCCGGCCAGAACAGCGCGCGGGAGCACGCGGCGGACGTATCGGCGTTCCGGTCCAAGGATTTCGGCCCGGCCCAAAAGGCGTGTCACCTGGGCCTTCGAAACACCCTCTGACCAGGCTCTCGCCAACATGTAGCGCAGGGTGCCGCGTGCGGCCGGCACATGGTGGCGAACCACCGCTGCCGGTTCGTAAACCACGCGGGTTCCGGGGGAACCGATGGATGCCCTCAGACACAATTCAGTCTCCTCGCATCCAAGCGGACGATCACTTTGCCGGCCAAGGGACGCATTGAACCCGCCGACCCGCCCAAAGACATCGCCGCGGAAGGACATGTTCGCGCCGATCACGTTACGCACCTGCGCCGCGACTCTGGGCAGTCCCTTATGGGTGCACCCGACAATCCAATCAAGCTCTTCAGGGAAGTGCGCCGGACGACCCGATTCCCACACGGGTTCAACCCTGCCCCGACCGCCAACACGTCTGGATCCTCATACATCAGGACAAGCCGCGCCAGCCAGTCCGGGGCAGCTTCGGCGTCATCGTCGAGGAAAGCAACAATGTCGCCGGTTGCCGCCGCCACCCCGGTGTTGCGGGCGCCGGACAGCCCCGGCGGCCCGGAGTTCTCCACCGTTTCGACCCCTGTCAGCGCACCTGTCAGCCGCCCGTACAGACTCAGCCGCCGGTACAGATCCGTGTTATGGTCAACGACGACAACAAGCTGTTCCGGGCGGAACGTCTGGGCACGAACGGATGCGATCCCGCTCAACAGTAACTCCCACCGGGCTTCGGTGAAGCAGCAGATCACGACGCTGATGCTGGGCCGGCCGGCACCGGCGGGCATCTCAACCGCCCCCCAGCGTCGCCAGGACCGTGTGCGGGTCGGTAGGAACGTGCGGAAGCCTCATGTCCGGGTACCGGTACTTCACGCGCCGGAGAGCCTCCGGCCTTGCCCCGCCGTCGGCGCATCCCATCCGACGCACTCACGGGTCAGGGTGCGCAGGACCCGCCAGCCGTCGCGGAAGGTCTGCAGATGTGAATTGCCTGAAATGCGGGACAGTTCATGGCTGGGCACCTCGGCGATGCGAAGGCCCGCCTTCGCTGCCCGCGATACGAGCTCGGTCTCGATTTCGAAACCGTCGGACTTGAGTTCCAGGATCTCCAGGCACTCCCTGCGGAAAGCGATATACCCGTAGCAAAGATCCGAGAAGTTACAATGCAGGGCCTTGTTCGCCAGACCTGTGAGCGCACGGTTCCCGAGGTTTCGCAAACGCGTCAGGTCGTCGGAACCGCCGCCGGTGACATATCGGGAGCCCTTGACGAAATCGTGGTCGTGCTGGAGGGGTGAGACGAACCAGCCGATTTCCCTCGGGTCCATGCTGCCGTCCGCATCTAGCATGACGATGATGTCCCCGGTTGCCGCCGCGAAGCCTGCCCGCATCGCGGCGCCCTTGCCGGCGTGCAGCTCGTTCACCACGACGACGTCAAAGCGAAGCGCGCGCGCCACGTCCACTGTGAGGTCTTCGGACCGGCCGTCCACGATAATCACTTCGTCAACGTACGACGGGATCCGTCTAAGCACCCACGGCAGATTCAACGCTTCATTCAGGGTGGGAATCACCACACTGATCGACGCAGCAGGGAACGACGTCCCCGGGCCTGACGCTGCCGGGGTCCGGCCTGTGGCAGGCTCCAACTGCCCGATGGACACCGCCATCACCCCGACCGTTGACCCGCACGAATGCGGAACCCCGACGGAAAAATGTACGGCGGCCGCTTTCGGACCGTCGCCGGGATAGGGGGCCTGGATGATTCATGACCGCACCTCGATCTCACTCATCGTTACACACACCAGGTCTGGTGCATGTAGCGATGAGCATGAAACCGTGCCCGTTACAGCGCCGTTACAAGGATCCGGCCAGGAGGTGATCGCTTCAGCCCTGAGCCTCAACTACGGGTCTTGGGGGTCGCTTCCGGCAAGTAGGACATCCGTAGTGGGAAATTCGGGGAGCCCTGTTTCGAGTAGTGGCTACTCGCGACCGGCATGGCCTTGGCTGGGTAGTGTCGGGATATTCAACGTGTTGTGCCAGGCTGAACGACGAAAGCACCCGAGATGGAACTTTTCCAGTCAAAGACATTCCCTGGGTCCGAAGACGGTGGAGTCCGTCAGGTTCAGGCATCAGCTGCGGCGTCAGGCCGGACGTCTCCGAACCCTCCCGGTGGTATTCCGGAGCTGCCGGCCCCAGACCCGGGGACACAGCGGCAGAGAACCGGACGGTTACGCCGGTCGACACAGCAGACGAGAACCGCCCGGAATCAGGCAACAAGGCAGGTATCCGACGTTCGATGGGGTATGGGACATGGTGTCAATTCCAGAGCCTGAGTGGTTCCTGACCCTGCTTAATGGGTGGACGCTGACGCGGGACGGCCGGCGGGTGAAGGTAGCGCATCGGCAGCAACGCCTGATCGCTGCGCTGGCCCTTCTCGGCGAGCGGCCGCGTACTTTCCTTTCCGGCCTTCTCTGGCCGGACTCCTCCGAGGCCCAGGCTGCGGTTGGCCTCAGGGTGAGCATCTGGCATATCAACCACGAGCTCCCCGGCCTGCTCCATGCCGACGGAATCACGGACGTTTCCGTGGCCCTCAGCGAACAGCTCAAGGTCGATATCATCGACCTTGAGCGCGATCTTCATGCCCCGGTCTCCGGGCTGCACGGTTCGTACCCGCGGTGGGAACGGCTGCGGACCGCGGAACTCCTTCCGGGATGGTACGAGGACTGGATCCTGGTCGAACAGGAACGCTTCCGGGCCCTGCGGACGTCAGCCCTCGACTCCATCGCCGCATACCAGCTTAGCCAGGGAAATGCCGAGGAAACCAAAGTGGCCACTGCAGCGGCAATCTCCTTGGAACCGTTCCGGGAATCCTCCTACCGGCTGCTGATCCAGGCGCACCTCGCCACCGGCGATCTCGTCGCTGCGCTCCGCACTTATAGGGGCTTCTCTGCCGCCCTGAGACAGGAATACGGTGTGGGCCCGTCCCGTCCCTCGCCAAGCTCATCCACGGTGCCCTCGGATCCAGCGGTCGTGAAACGGCCCTCGGCAGTTTTCCGCTCACCCCGCTTACCCCGTCGCTTCCCACCGGTCACACCGTGATGACCGGCCGGAGGCCGACAGCGTAACGTCGGTCGGGCTGAACGCCGCAAGAATCCAGGAGCCGTTGCCCGATGGCAGGGAACGGTTGTCGTGGTGGTCACCTCTCAGCCCCCGAGGCGGGCGAATGCAGGGCTGCCGCCGGCCAGCCTGCCGTCACGTACCGTGAACGGATACAGCCGCCCGACATCCGGTTCCTTGAGCCCTGCCACCGGGAAAAGAGCAGAAACCGTGTCGTCAAGCAAGAATGTTGCATCCGCAGAACCGTCCTCGCGCCCGAACGAGGCGCTGAAACGCCCGGAAGGCGATGCGTGCAGCAGGTCGAACGATCCCAAAACGCGTCCGCCGTGGAACCGGATGCCCAGACAACGGACGGTTGCGGTAAAGACATTGTCGGCGGTGAAGCCCAGCAGGAATTCTCCCGGCCCGGCACCGGTTCACCCATCCGGACCGAAAGCAGGATTTCCGCCCCGAAATCGATCAGCAGAACCCGGTCCGGACCCGGCCGCCCTGCCCGACGGCCGGCATCTGCGCCCCGTTGCGGATAGCTGCGCCGCCCATGGCTTTCTCCTGCCCGTACCACCAAATGACCTGCTTGCCTACAACTGTAAACCCGCAAACCGGGGCAAACCTCAACCCCATGTGAAGAGCGGCGAAAATGACGCCGAATCCGCGCCCAGAGGCTGACGAAAGGTCCGACGGGATCGGCCAGCTCCGGCGGCCGTCTGACGTTATCGTCCGGTCGCAAGCTTCTCGTTATCTTGCTCACCGCCAGCGCGTCGCGGCGGATGCTGCGATGAATGATGCAGCTGGGACGGGGGCGTGCTGCGGCCGTCTTGAAGGCCACCACGATCTTCGATGACCCTGACGGCATCCAGGCCGCTTTTGACGCCGAGGACGCGGCCGGTTCCATTGGGAGGACCGCAAGCCCGGGAAAGACGTCTCGATGGCTGTGGCCGACGTCGCGCGAGCCGTCCGGCCTGAGGCGTTCAAGGATGAGCAGGGGATGCGCATCGTCTGCGGAGCTCCAATGTGCGGATATCTCAAGCGCCGCCCTGGCGGATCCGGGCTCATCGCGTACGTCGAGCTCGTCCTGCCGGAAGACAATCCAAGGGAGATGGAGGAGGGGCCGAGCCGATGGAGAATCTACCCTGTCCTTGGCGTGGCCATGGGTCCCGCTCCCTACCCTACCGGACGAGGCGATGGGTGCGTCCGCGGACTCCTTCGGTCCGGCGAAACCTGGCAATCCGTCAGGTGTCCGGGCTCCTGACGGAGAACGGCTATTTTATTTGGTGCGGTGAGTTTCGTTGGTGAAGTCACTCGGTCCAGGGGACCAGGAACCGTGCAGCAATGACGAAGACGTAGGCGACCGGCGATTATCGATATCAGGATTCGAAGCCAGCAGTGTCCCTCGGACGCTTGACCATCCGCTTAAGCATTCGTATCCTCCGTGTGCCGCGAGCAGAGTCACATCACGTGACGGGCATCATTTTACCCGGGCCGGCAGGGACGCTCTGCTGAGCGTGTCTTTTGGAGATGCTGACACCATTCCGTACGACGTCTCCCGCCTACTGAATCCGGCAGGTAGCCCAGGACCGGACGCTGCTTCTCCGTGGCCCACCGGTCTGCGGGTGATGCCATCTGGCCGGAAAAGCACTGACCTGAGTGCCCTGTTGGCTGCGGGAATCTGCACCTACTTTCGGACCATTTGGCCGGGTACAATGCGGGAGCGGTTGGGTGCTTGAGTGCTTCGGTGGAGGGTTCGTCCCTGTCGGGTTTGCCGAAAGGGCTTGAGCCTGCTGATCTGCGGCGGTCCCTCGCCGGCCGCGACCGCGCACCGCGACCGGGCGTGATGCCGTTGTTGGCGCGGATGGGATTGCCGTTGAGGACCTGCCGGTGACGATGATCGTGCCGTGACCGATGTTCTTTGTGCATACTGCGACTCAGGGCCGTCATTTCAACACACGGCGATTGTCTTGGCATGGTTGATGCCGGAGATAATCCTGCGTCAGTAGACCTTCATGTATTCAAAGCGATCCCAGCATTCGGTTGAACAGAACTTCGACTTCAAGTTACGGGGCAGGCGTTTTCCGCAGAACCGGCATGACTTTTCGAACAGGAATATCCGACGGAGCTTGGTGAACATACGGGACCTTCATCGATTGACGGGCGCGAGGCACAACCCAAGACGACCGGAGGAAGAGCGGGCTTCGTCCGCAAAGGTACCCGAGGCAACGCGTGTTATCCGGCGTGCCGGCACGATCTTAACGCATCCTTTACGCCATGGCGCTTGTTTCTGACGGACAGAACACCAGCATCGGTTGGCCTCCTGCACAACTGATCGGAACCGGGCGGGACCTTGTGTACGCGGCGACGTGATGCAGACATTTCTGCATTCCTCATTGCTGTAGGCCCGATTGTCAGGTGATCGCTGTCCCGGAACTCCGCGGCGGCCCACGCCCAGGTGTTCGGTCAGGGGTGCTTCTTTGTCCTTTATAGCTTTTGCTTGCGTCGAAGTGTGAAGTCCGCGAGGATCTCTCCGGTGCTTGCCGGCGGAGGATCCGGCGGGCCAGGATCAGCCCTGCTCCGAGGTTGAGGGTGGGCAGGTAGGCCCTGGTGATGGCGGTTCCGATGGCGGCCAGGGACGCGGCGTCGGGGTACAGCATGTAGAGGGGTTCGTACCGGGGCTGGATTTTGCTTTGAAGGCCAGGAGGGACCTGAACCCGTACACCGGTTCCAACGTCGCCCCCAGCCAGTCGAGCAGCCGGTCAAGGCTGCCGGATGGCCGGGTTCCTGCCTCCGGCGGTGGCATATTCGGGTCCTCGGCGATCCGTGCGAGGGGTGCTCCGGAGAGGCTGAGGAAATCGCATCCTTCATCCTTGAGGCTGAGGGACGCGGAGGCGATGAGGAATTCGACGCTGCGCGGAAGCCGTTGCTGCGGCGACGCATGAAATCCAGGGTCCAGCCCACGATGTGCCCTTGGCGGTAGACGGGCAGCCAGGAGGTGACGGTGGCGAGCAGGGCGATGGTCAGTGCAAGGGGCATGAGCAGCGGCAGGGCGAGGGTAAGGGGTTGCGAGGAGGCCGATCCTTCGATCGCGGTGATCCCCTCGCTTGTTCCGGTGTTCGGGGCGCCGCTTGTAGGGCTGCGGTGATGGTGATTCCGGCGAGAACGGACAGCCCCACCTGGATCAAAAGGGTCCCCACCCAGGCAAAGCGCCGTCCGCGGCGCAGGCCGTCGGCGAGCAAGAGCAGGAGGAAGGACGGGAGGATGGCCATGAAGATCCCGCCGACTCCGGCACGCAACTGCAGCTGTGCGACGGCACAGTCCTTCGCTTGCGCCGGATCCGAGCAGAGGTTCTGGAGTGTTTGGGGGTCCACGGGCTGGATGTTGGTGAACAGGAAACGCAGGATGGACAACGGCCCCACCGCATGCGGGATGAGCCCGGCGACCACCGGACCGATCGCCGACGCGGCAATAAGCAGCGCGATCAGCACGCGGCCTTCGTGCCGGTACTGACAGGGTGCCCGAACCGGCCGCCGGCCCGACAGGAGTGGCCGAGCACCGCACCTGCCGTAGCGGCGCCGAGCCTGACAAGATCCGCAAACCCTCCGCTGTACAGGGCCAGGAGGAGCAGCAAGGCGGAGACGGCCAGCCGGATCCGGCGCCTCCACAGGGTGGCCATGGACGCGGTTCCGGCCATGGCGGTACCGATGATGAACGCGCTCGGACCCATGAAGAGGTGGCCGCCCATCTCCGCTTTCCAGCTGCCGAGCAACCCCTGGGCCGCGGCGAGGAATCCAAGGGCAATGCCAACGCCCAGGATCTGGGTGGAGACGGCGGCGATTGCGTACTTGAGGCTTCCCATCCGCCGTTCCAGGGGCGGACCGAGCAGCAGCACCAGGGCTGTTCCGCGCAGCCGTGAGAAGGCGACCAGGGCAACGAACAGGGTCCCTGCGGTCAGTGCAGCAACGCGTTGTGTCGTGGTCCGGGCGAGGACGATGGTGATGGCGAGCACCAAGGCCAAGGCGACGGCTGTGTGTCCGGAGGGGAAGCTGCTTGTCCCCGTCGGCGTGGCAAGGGATCCGACGGCGTCCGCCGGAGGCCGTGGCGGCCGACCAGGATTTTGGCGGCCGAGGAACCGAGCCATCCGGCAGCCACGACGGAGCAGAAAGCGAGGGCCTGGACCGGCCTGCCCGGACCCAGGCCAGGTAGGAACCAATGACCAGCACGAGCAGGACCGCCCCCACCGGGCCGATCCCGTAATTGATGGCCTGGCATAGCGAAACCAGGACGTTGATCCGTCCGTGGCTCAGGGAGATGTCCAGGGCAAGCTCGGGTGCCGAAGCCCGAAGCCCTTCGCTGACATCCCGGCCGCCACGGTGCCTCCGAACACCAGGGCCGCGGCGGGAATCCACCACCATGAGCGCAGCCCGGGGACCAGGGTGGCCGCAGGCCCGGGGTGGATTCCACGGTGCTGTCCTGACTGTTGCTCATTGACGGGTGCTGTGACCAGCATGCGCTGGCGGCTCTGAGAGGAAGCTGAGGACGACACCGCTGTTTCTCAGGTAGCGCTCAACAGCGGTCGGGGATACTGCCTGTATCGACAGAGAGGGGCCGGCCGTGAGGATTCTGCTGGTCGAGGACGAGAAGATGCTGGCCGAAACGCTCCGGCGCGGGCTCTCCAACGAGGGTTTCGTGGTGGACGTGACCCACGACGGGTCAGCGGGCTGTGGGCTGCCACGGAAAACCCCTACGACGTGATCCTGCTTGATCTGATGCTGCCGCTGAAAAACGGGTACGGCGTGTTGAAGGAAATCCGGGAACGCCGGATCTGGACCCCGGTGTTGATGCTGACCGCCAAGGACGGCGAATACGACCAGACGGATGCGTTCGATCTGGGCGCGGATGATTATCTGACCAAGCCCTTCAGCTTACTGTCCTGGTTGCCAGGATCCGGGCACTGATGCGCCGCGGCGCCCCGGAACGGCCCGTAATCCTGTCCTTGGGGACTTTGAGCATGGACCCGGTCAGGCGCAGTGTCAGCCGCGGCGGGGAAATGATCGCGCTCACTGCCCGGGAGTACGGGCTGCTGCAGTACCTGATGCGCCGTCACGACCAGGTGGTGTCAAAGTCGGAGATCCTGGACAATGTCTGGGACCCGCGTTTGAGGGCGGAGACAACGTCGTGGAGGTCTACATCGGTTACCTGCGCCGGAAAATCGACGCCCCGTTCGGGCTGCAGACCCTCACCACCGTGCGGGGAATGGGATACATGCTCACCGCCGGCCGGTCTCCCGCCCGGGAAACCCGGACGGACCCGGCAGCCCCGTAGCCTGCCCCTGCCGGTCCTGCGGGGCGCTGCCCGCCCGGGCACGGCCCTGCCCGCTGCCGCCGGCACGGGAATTCCCCGCCGGGCTGCCGGGGACCGGGGGAAGGTGAGTTCGAACCGGCAGCCGCCGTCCGGGGTTTCAGTGGCACGGATGCCGGCGTGGTGGGCGGCCATGATGGCTGCGGCGATGGCCAGGCCCAGGCCGCTGCCGCCGCCTTCGCGGGAGCGGCTCTCATCGAGGCGGACAAAGCGTTCGAAGATCCGTTCCCGCTCCGGGACCGGTACAGGCGGCCCGTCGTTGTCGATGGTGACGACAGCCCCCTGGGCGGTGGAGGTCAGGGTGATGCCGATCCTGGAGCGGGCATGCCGGTCGGCGTTGTCCAGGACGTTGCGTACCACCTGGCCCAGGCGCCGGGCGTCCCCGGTGGTCCGTGCCGGGTCAAAGGTGGCCTCGATGCGGTGGCTGCTGGTGGAGCGCAGCCGGCGCAGTTCCTGGCCCAGGACATCATCAAGGTCCACGTCAAGGGTTTCGAGGCGCAGCCCGCCGTCGTTGGTTTTCGCCAGGGTCAGCAGATCCTCGACCAGGTGGCGCATCCTGGCGGTTTCCCCGGCGAGGACGCTATTCATCTCCTGCCAGGTGGCCCCGGTCGGGTCGGCGGCGGCGATCTCCACGCCTGCGCTCAGGGTGGCCAGGGGGCTGCGGAGTTCGTGGCTGGCGTCCGAGACGAAGCGGCGCTGGTCCCGGTCCGCGGCCTGCAGCCGTTCCAACATCGTGTTCATCGTCAGCGCCAGGGCCTGGAGTTCATCGGAGGTGGGCGGCACTTCGACGCGGCCGTCCAGCTTCCGGGAGTCGATGCTTGCGACCTGGCCGCGGATCCGTTCGACCTGGCGCAGGGAGCCCTCGGGGGACGGTGAATCAGCGCACTGGCAAGCCATACCTATCCCCTGGTTATGCGCCGGCCATGAGGGCGGCATGGCGCATCAGGGCCCTGTGCATCTCCAGCACCGTGGTGCTCTCCAGCGAGTCGGCGGCTGCCAGGGCCGCACGGATGTTTCTCTCATCTATCCTCAAACATGGAGCGCAGGAAGAGCTCGAATCTGAAACACCCTGGCATGCGATGACGCCAGCCGGTCCCGTGACCGGTCCTATCGGTTGCCGAGAGACTCGCCTGCAAGCACCGGCGAGCACCACCTGACCTTTCCCCATCCGAAAGGAAAATTCATGATCGACCTTCCCACCGGCTCAAGCTGGAGCGGCACGTCAGCCATCCTTTTTGATCTCGACGGTGTCTTGACACCCACCGCGATCGTGCACGAGCGCGCGTGGCAGGACCTCTTCGACGGATTCCTGCGCTCGGTCCCCGGGGCGGCGCCTTACCGCGAAAGCGACTACTTCTATTACATCGACGGCAAGCCCCGGTTCGACGGGGTCCGGGACTTTCTGGCCTCACGCGATATCGTCCTGCCGGAAGGCCCGCTGGACGACGATCCTGCCCACGACACTGTCCATGGGCTGGGGAACCGCAAGAACAAGGTCTTCAAGGACATCATCGAGGTCGGCGGAGTGAGGCCGTACGAGGGGTCCGTGAGGTTCATCGAGGCCGCGCTGGCCAGGGGGCTGAAGCTCGCTGTCGTTTCCTCCTCCCGCAACGCCGCGACGGTGCTCAAGGCCGCGGGGCTGTCGGACTATTTCCCGGTGGTGGTGGACGGTGTCGTCGCTGTCGCGGAAGGATTGCCCGGCAAGCCCAGCCCTGCAAGCTATGAATACGCTGCGGGGCTGCTGGGCGTGCCCAGCGAAGAGTGCGTCGTGGTCGAGGACGCCGTCTCCGGTGTCCAGGCCGGAAGCGCGGGGAGCTTCCACTCGGTGATCGGCGTGGACAGGGGAGCGGGCCGGCAGAGGCTGCTGGACGCCGGCGCCACCCTCGTGGTCAACGACCTCGCCGAACTGCTCTGACTCTTCCGCGCACCGCTCACTCCGCAACGTCGACCGCAGCACGACACCTGCCGAAGGAACCCCAACCATGGGTCTCATCACCTCGGACCCGCGCCCGGTTCCCCACGATCCCTGGCAGCTGGTCGAGACCGTCCACCTGCCCGGGAACGCCGAAGGCATCGGAAATGTCTGTGCTGGCTCGTCTGCTCCAGCTGAACCTCCCGGGGGTCCTTCTGGTGGATGATCTCTCCCGCGGCTGTGGCACGGCGGACTTGCTGAAGGTGGCGTTGAGCCAGAGGCGTGATGCGGCGAGGGTGATCGCTGCGAAGTAGTTCCGGGAACGATGGGAGACGATGGTAGGCGCTGCACCACGGCGTCGCTCTGCGGTAATGCGTGCTGGGTCGAGGGCAAGTCACGCCGCCGGAATCTGTCCTTGGCGGGACGCCGGCACGTGCCATGCTGGAGGCGTTCCGGACGGCCTTGTTTGGCCATCCGCGCAATTTCCTGCGCGCCGAACCCCGGGCCATGGGCCTGTGCTGTCGTGATCCGAGGTCAATCGGAAAGCCGGAAAAGCCGGCCTCGGGCACTTTCTGCCCGATTGATGCCTTTTCGAGCCTGTCGCAGAATGGCGTGTCCCAGCCCGGGCGGTGACGACGGTCCTGGGAGAATCGGGTATGGCTCGGAGTTATCGTCCTGTGCGGCGTGATCAGGTGTTTCTGCTTCCGCCGGATATGCGGGACTGGCTGCCCGAAGATCATCTCGTCTGGCTTGTCATCGAGATCGTCGAGACGCTTGATGTTTCATCTTTCGAAGCGTCCCGGCGGCGGGGTGGGGTCGGCGCCGCCGGATACGATCCACGGATGCTCCTGGGCTGCTGGTCTATGCGTACTGCCGTGGCGTGCGGTCCTCGCGTCAGGTCGAGCGGCTATGCCACACGGACATTGCATTCAAAGTGGCGTGCGCTGGCGATGTACCAGACCACGCGACGATTGCGAGGTTCCGTGCCGTGTCCGAGGAAGCGTTCGCCGGGTTATTTGCGCAGGTGCTGCTGATCGCCGCACGGGCGGGGCTTGCCCGGTTCGGGACGATCGCGATCGACGGGACGAAGATCCCCGCCAACGCGTCCATCGACGCGAACCGGGGCCGGGAATGGTTCGACCAGCACGCCAAGGAGATCACCGCCGAGGTCGTCGAAGAGGCGAAACGGGTGGACGCAGCCGAGGATGCACTGGCCGCCCGCGGGCCGAAGACGGCGGCGACCGTGTCCGTGGAGCCCTGGCCGGAAGGTCGGCCAGGGCAGAGCGGATCCGTCGCGCAGCGGCCGAACTTACCCAGCAGCAGGGTCGACTGGACACCGATCGCGAGGCCCGGGAGACCGGAGCTCAGGCCCGGCTGGTGGCGTCCCAGGCTGGGCACCCGGTGCGGGGCAGGATCCCTGAAGGCCCGCTCCGCCTCGCCGAGGCGAGGGCGCATCTGGAACGGGAGCTGCGCGACCACCAAGCCAAGCTCGATCGCAGGCCGCGTTGATCGCCGCAGGGAAGAAGCCTATGGGCGCTCCGCCTGTCCCGACCGAGGAGCACTCCCGGATTATCCGGGCACGCCGTGTCGTCGCTGCAGCCCAAGCCGCCGCGGCCCGCGACGGACAAGCCCCGACGAGAAGCCTCCCCAAGGCCATCGCGAACACCACAGACCCGGAGTCGCGGGTGATGCCCACACGCCGGGTTTCGTCCAGGGGTACAACGCGCAGGTCGCCGTCACTGCTGACCACGTCATCGCCGCCGTCAATGTGAACCAGCAGCCCAACGACATGCCCTCTTTCGTTCCCATGATGACCGCGGCCACCGACGCCGCCGCGGGCCTCCATGCAAGCACCGGCTCACCCGAACACCAGATCGGGGTCATCCTGGCCGATGCCGGCTACTGCAGCAACAAGAACCTGAATGCACCAGGCCCCGACCGGATCATCGCCCTCGGCAAAGGCCGCGAACAGCATGCCCAGGCAGTCCGATCACCGGCATCCGGCCCGCCGCCAGCCGGCGCCAACGCGCGGGAAGTGATGGCCCACCGCCTCCGAACACCCGAAGGATCAGCAGCATACAAACGACGCGGCGCAACCGTCGAACCCAGCATCGGAACCCTCAAGACGATCCTGAGCAGATTCTCCCGCAGGGGCCTCGACGCAGCCCGAAGCGAGCTGAATCTCGCGGCCGCCGCCTACAACATCCGGAAGATCCACACGGCAACCGGCTGAGGCCCGGCCTTGGGGCCCTTGGGCATACGCCGACCCCCGACCAGCAGTCCCCTCGTCACCGCCCGGGCTGGGACACACCATTCTGCGACAGGCTCTTTCAGCGGGAAAGGGGCACTTTGTCGGCGATTGCAGATAGGGTTGCTTCCGGGCCGATGGTGGCGAGGTGAAGTCACTCGGTCCAGGGGACCAGGAATCGTGCGGCAATGACAAAGATGTAAGCGACCGCGGCTATCGATATCAGGATTCGTGGCCAGCTGTGTCCGCGCAGGCCGTGGACCATCCACCTAAGCATTCGCATCCTCCCTGTGCCGCAGCAAGGTTGTATCAATTGAACGACATTACTTTATCCTAGGGCCCACATAGGGACGCCCTCGGCTTCAGGTCTGGGCGCGGGGTGGAAGGGGCGCGTGGCTGCTCCGGCCTGCCGGCCCCGGCATGATTGACCCCCCAGTCGTCAATGATCCGGGGGTGTTGTCACCGGGGCCTGGTAGGTGCCGGAGAGACCGCTAATAGAGGCAGGACAGGTTGGGATCGTCGTGCGTAACGTGGATGCCGGGCTCTGACACCGCGGACAGTCCAGCACAGATATCAGCTCCCGCGACTGGGAGGTACAGGTGATCGGAAACCACGAAAGCATCGATGTCTTCATTCGCCTGGACGTTGGCAAGGGCGAGCACCACGCCGTTGCCGTGGACCGGGCAAGTAAGAAGCTCTACGACAACGCGTTGCCCAACGACGGGGCCAGGCTGCGCGAAGTACTGGCCTCACTAAACAGGCACGGCAGCATCCTGCTCGTGGTTGACCAGCCCGCGACGATCGGTGCGTTGCCGGTCGCAGTTGCCTAGGCCGCCGGTGTCACCGTCGGATACCTGCCCGGACTGGCGATGCGCCGGATCGCGGACCTGCACCCCGGCGAGGCTAAAACCGACCTGTTGACGCGTTCATCATCGCCGAAGCGGCCCGGACCATGCCCCACACCCTGCGCTCAATCCAGATCGCCGACGAACAGCTCGCGGAACTGACCATGCTCTGCGGCTTCGACGACGACCTGGCCAAACAGGCCACCGCAACGTCGAACAGGATCCGCGGACTGCTCACCCAGATCCACCCGGCACTGGACTGTGTCCTCGGCCCGCGTCTAGACCGCCCGGCCGTGCTGGATCTGCTGCGGACCTGGCCGACCCCGAAGCCCTCCGCCATGCTGGCCGCCGCCGGATCGGTAACAGGCTCAAGAAGCTCGCACCCCGGATGGGCGAACGCCTCGCCGGCGCGGTCATCGCCGCCTTGGACCAGCAAACGGTCACAGTCATCGGGACGAACGCGGCCACCATCGTCCTGCCCCAGCTTGCCCGGATGCACGCCGACATCCGCGAATCACGGGACACCGTCTTCACGCAGGTCGAAGCCCTCGTGGAGGCCCACCCTCTTCACCCGGTCCTGACGTCACTACCGGCGGTCGGCGTCAGGACCGCAGCACGCATCCTCACCGAGATCGTCGGGAAAGACTTCGCTTCGGCAGGGCACATGGCCTCCTACGCAGGCCTCGCCCCGGTGACCTGGAGATCCGGGACTTCGATCCGCGGCGACCACCCATCCCGGAAAGGAAACAAGATCCTCAAGAGAGCCCCGTTTCTCTCCGCCTTCGCCGCGTTGAAGGACCCGCCGTCGAGGGCCTACTACGACCGGAAACGAGCTGAAGGAAAACGCCGCCACAACCAGACCCTCATCGCCCTCGCCCGGCGCCGCTGCGATACGCTCTTCGCCATGCTCAGAGACGGCACATTCTACGAACCACGAACACCCTCGGCCGCTTGACGAAAACCACAGAGGCACCCCTCGGGTTCGATGCCGGGCGGCGGAGAGGTCCCCCACCGTCTCACGCCCCGCCCGTGTCCGTCGGCCTTGGTTCACCTGTCTTCCTTCGAAGCCGCTCCAGGATGGATAGTCCTGAGAGGACTTTCCAGAGGGCCGATGACGGCTTCGAGCACAAGACCCTCGTCGGTCCGGTGCTTCGGAACGGGGTGTCCGTGCTGGGGATCCCACCCGCTGCGCGGCGCGCCGGTCCGTGGGGAGCACCGTCAATGCTGCTCAGGGCACGGGCGTGTCGAGGTTCGCAGGGAAGGTGTATGTGGCCGGGACGGGTACGGGGCGGTCCCTTGTACGAGTGCGATTTCCTCTTTCGGGTGCAGGACGACCGTGTCGGGCGGGCCCTGCGATCGGGTGCCGTTGACAAACACCGACCATTCGCCGGCCGGGTGGCCGCCGATGGTTGCGTTTCCGGCGAGCACCCCCCATTCGCGCAGGAACTGGGCCAGGGTGAAGCGTTCTCCCGGCGTGTCGGCTTCGACGTGGATGATTCCGGAGGCGTCGTGGGTGTGGACGGGGGACCGGCCGCCGCTCTGTCCTTGGTTCACGTCCGCGAACCCGATCCCCGCCGGGACGCTCACGGCTTTCCCGTCGACGTACATGTCCAGGTGGGCGTGGAAATGCTCCCCTGTTCCCTCGTTCGCCAGTATCGGCAGGCCGACTCCCCGGATCCGGTCCGCGGCGTCCGGCTGCAGGGCCACGGATCCGCAGCGGTTCGCGGATCCCGCCCGCGGTGAGCGGACCCGGGGCTACGGTGGTTGCGGCTTGGTCTGCCGGGGGCGTGGTGCGCAGGAGCCCGGCCCGAACCAGGACACTGCCGCGAGGACGACACCGAGCAGGATCAGGACGGTCAGGCCGTGACCGCGTGGCCGTACCGGTCCGGGGAGGTCCGTCCCGTGTCCGTGGCCGGGGTCCCGGGCAGGCTGTCCCGTCGGGCGGGTTGCCTGGTCTGGTTCCGGCCGTTCCTTGGAGGCTCATGGTGCCGGTTGCGGGCTGGGGCGCAGTTCGCTGCGGCTGCAGGAGTCCAGCAATTCCCGTGCCATGGTCCCGGTGTGGAAGAGCAGGTCGGCGGCGGCAAGGTTCGGGGTGAACGGTCCGGGCCCTGCGGATATGCGGGGTGGTCGAAGAGCTGGTGGTAGACGGGGATGCCCGCCTCCTCGAACCCTGTCCAGTCGATGACGTGGGTGGTGGTGGTGCTGGTGAGATGGCCGTCGCCTCCGGCGTTTCGGACCAGATCCAGCAGCCGTTCTTCCCTCGTGCCGCCGTGCTCGAGCCTGGTGGCTCTGACGATCCTGACACCGGAGCCGAGGTAACGGCAGAACTGCTCGAGCAGATCCAGGTTGTGCTCCACCAGGAACTGGTGTTGGCGGCCGTACACGGCGTGGATAAGGGGGAACACCTCCCCGAAACAGGGGCCTGGTGGTAGTTGGCTTCCAGGAAGTCAAGATGTCTCCGGCGCCAGCCGTTTTCAGCGACACGGACATTGTTCAGGATCTGCCGAGTGCCGGTGCTGAGCACCGGCACCGTGAGCCATTCCGGGTTTCCGGCCGGGACTTGAGCAGCTGGCGGGCGTGGAATTCCTGCCGGGTGAACTGGACGCTGTCGTACGCGACGTACACGTCGCTCGCCAGCACCTTGGCCAGGAGTTTGAGCCAGGGCATGAAATTGGGCTGGTGGACCGAGACAATCACCATCAGAACACCACCCGGTGGGCGACAAAGCCCTCGGCCGCCTCGGCGGACACTTCCCGGCCCGCAGCCTGCACTGCAGCTCCAGGCCCTCGGGGCTTCCATGGAAGAGCGGGCCCCTGATCTGGGAGGCATGGGCGCGCAGGGCATCGAGTTTGACGGCCAGGAAATCGCTGACGTCGATGTAGAAGGTGGGGTGGAACCGTTCGGTCTCCGGGCCCAGAACAGGCTGGTGTTGTCATAGCCGAGGACCAGGGGGATGAAGTGGCGTTCGGTGCGCAGCCCGGGCCGCGCGGCGGTCATGCAGGCACGGAACAGTGCCTCGTGGTCCTGGTTGTAACTCATCGAGGGAATGAGCAGCATCGTCGGGTGGATGTTCTCCACCGACAGCCGGGAATCCCGCTCGATCAACCTGACCAGATCCCTGCGGGAACGGTATCCAGGGCCAGGTGCATCGATTCCCCGGTGTACATCACCTCCCAGTCATCGACTTTCAACAGTTCCATCACGGTGGCGAATTCCTGCAGCCGTGTCTGCGCGCTGACCCGGTGCATCATCTCCCCCGGCCGGCAGAACCGTAGTGGTCAACGCCGCCCAGGGACCCCAACAGAACGAAGACCTCGCCCCCAGGGACTTGATCCTCGCGATCGTTCCGGCGCAGCCGTAGGTTTCGTCATCGGCATGCGGTGCGATGACCAGCACCCGCTGCCCGGATAAAAACACATCCCCCACAAACCTTCCACTCCGGACCCTCCTCGGAAACTCTCACGGCCGTGCCAGCCCGTGGCCGATGCCCCAGCATAGAAGCCGGCCGATGTGTTCCGCACGAGTGCCACCACCTGAATCCAGGCACCCGCACACCCCCGGTCAACCGGGCCGATACCTGCCCCGACCCGGAACCCGGGCCGGGCCGTCGCCCCAGGTGGAGCGGGACCGGCTTCAGGCACCGGGAAAGTGAGCACCCGGCGTCCTGGCCTCGCCCGATATTCCACTGGCGTACCGCCCGCACATGCTCCTGTTCCGCGGGCACCGCGCAGAAGACACGGTGCAACGGCTGCACAGGGCACAAAAAGTCCCGCCGGGATGGGTAGGCAGTACCGGCGGACCGCCTCCACTGTACCAACGCCAGATGACAAGACAATCCGGCCAAGCCCTGTGGTCCACGCCGCAACGCTGCCGGTCCCGCCGACGCCGGGGCAGGGTTTCTTCCAGCTCCGGACTATCCAAGTCTGGGAAAGATACCAGATTCTTATAAAGGTGAGCAGAGAGATGACTTCGTCCCCGCATCAGTCTCCGGTTGCGGTGCTGCCACGTTAGGGGTGGGACCCAAGTACGCCTGAAACCTGCCATGTACGTCTGACTGTTGCCGGGCGGCTGGGCTTGCTGTTCGAAGCGACGTGGCCGATGCAAGACTGAATCATGCCACTCATCCAGGTTCTAAATGCCAGCCCTTCCTCAACAGCTAAGAAACGCCAGCTGCTCGCCGAACTTACCGCAACGTATGCGCGCGTCATGGGAATACGGCCAGACACCATCAGAGTCACCCTCCAAGAACTGCCCAGGGAGAACTGGTCTGTCGCAGGGATCACGCTGGCTGACTCCGGCCAAGACGAATCACTGCAAAGTCGGACCTAGAAATGCGACGAAGCTGCGCCCTCCGGCGGCTCGGATTTTCTGATGTCCCGCCGAATCGGCACAGCGGGCAGGGATAGCCCAGATGCTCCAGGACTCCAAAAAATCGTAGTCGTAGTATCTGAAGTTACTTGACAGGCTTATCGGATCTCTGAGTTCGTGTTATCTGAAGTTGTCACGGCGCCTGGCTTCAGATACTGCTGCTTATCTGAAGTTCCCACGGACCTGAGTCGCTGGAACGGCGCTGCCCGTGGCAGGTTTCAGGCGTACTTGGGTCCGACCCCGTTACGCCCCCACCCCTCGTTGCCACGCAGGACTCCACCGCTCATGTTTTTTGCCGCGGGCGTCGACAGCACCGCGTGGCTGTGCCCGACGGCACCGGGCAACCAACGGGGAGCTTGTCGGGCCCCGTTGGCGTCCGACTTCTCCGGGGACCTAACCGCGGTGGCTTTGAACCCTGCCCCGTTTACCTGGCGTCTTCGTGCGCGAGAACCCCGGGCTTCCTGGGCCATGCCATTCCCTGCCTGCGTCCCGGTTCCGGCGCGGAGCGGTGCTGTGCGCGGGCGGCGTTGCCGGTCACGGAATGTGCCTTGAGGACGGCAGCGGCCCTTCGCGGGCCTGTCCGGGGCGCGGCCTGGCCTGCCGCGATGAGGGGTGTCAGCCTTTCCCGTTCCCGTTGCCGGGTTTCGACGGGGCTGTCGGGGGCTGGGGTGCCGTCGGTTGCGGTGCCTGGCCCGGGTCCGTCCCGCCGGTGGCCTGGTTGCTGCTGCGGGTCTGTGGCGCGGAGCCGCTGATGAGGTTCTGCGGCGGGGCGTCGAAGTCGCCGTGGTCGTAAAGACCGACGACCTGCTGCATGTACTGCGCCCACTGTGGGCCGGCGATGTAGGCCCGTCCACCACGGGGTAGTATCTGCCGTTGACCGTGATGTCGCGTCCGAGCCGCGAAGGCCGCCGTTGAAGGGGTCTCCGAAGAAGGACGCCGTTGCGAGTCCTTTGGTGTAGCCGAGGACCCAGGTCTGGTTGTTGTACTGGTTGGTGCCGGTCTTGGCGGCGTCCGGGACACCGAGCTTCTGCGGGATCAGCAGACCGGAGCCCTTGGTCAGGACGTCCTGGAGGACATTGGTGGTGGCCTTCGCGACATCCGGTTTCAGGGCGTTCGGCTGGCACGCGGATGCCTGTCCGCCGATTCTTTTGCCTTGGGCGTTGTCGACCTCGGCGATCGAGATGGGTGCACAGTACGTGCCGTCCGCGGCGAAGGTTGCGAAGGCGTTGGCCATCGTCAGGGGGGCGACGTTCTGGCTGCCCAGGATATTGCCCAGGGTGGAGAGGTCGATCTTCTTGTCGTTCCCGTCGCCCAGGTGCAGGCCGATGGCGTCGGCGGCCCGCTGGACGTCGCAGAAGTCGTTCAGGCCGGCCAGGGACGCGAATGTCGCGGTGTTGATTGAGTTGTAGATGCCCTCGCGGACGCTCATGGGCCGGTACCAGTTGGGTTCGTCGTTCTGGAGGTCCGTGGAGGGTGGAAGAGTGCTGTCGAACCAGCCCTGGACGGGCCGCATGTCGTCTTCCACGGGTAGTTGACGCCGTAACGCCGCTTCGACGCGTCGACAATCTGGTTCGTTGTTTTGCCTTCGCCGAGCCAGGCCGCGAGGGTCACGGGCTTCATGGTCGAGCCAGGCTGCATGCCGCCTACACCGCCCAGGTCGTTGCCGTTGGCGTCGGCGCGGTCGACGTTGAAGTTGTAGTCCGAGACGAAGCCTGTGCCGAGCTTGCGCGAGTTCTGCGCCATCGCGAGGACCTTGCCTGTGCCGGGCTGGACCGTGACGAGGGAGGCGCCCCATTTGTCGGGGTTCGTCCCTGTCGTGGCGTCGACCTGGGCCTGGGCGGGTCCTTGCAGGCGCGGGTCCAGGGTGGTCTTGATGGTCAGGCCGCCGCGCTTGATTTTCTGGATCCGGTCCTCCTGTGTCGCGCCGTAGGCTGGGTCGTTCTGGATCTGGTGGAGGACGTAGTCGCAGAAGTACTGGGCCTGTACGGCGTAGGCGCAGCCCTGTTTGGGCGGGTTGACCTTGAGCTGGATCGGGGTGTTGACGGCGTCCTGGTGTTGCTGGGCGTTGATGTAGCCGTGCTGGAGCATCGCGTCGAGGACCAGGTCCCGCCGCGTCTTGGACGCCTCGGGGTGCTGGGTCGGGTCGAACAGGGAGGGCCGTTGACCAGGCCGGCGAGCAGGGCCGCCTGGGGCACGGCGAGGTCCTTGGCATCGACGGAGAAGAAGTACTGGCTAGCGGCCTGGATCCCGTAGGCGTTGGCGTTGAAGGAGACGATGTTGAGGTAGCCGGCGAGGATCTGGTCCTTCGAGAACTGCTTCTCGAGGCCGATGGCGAGCTTCATCTCCCGAAGTTTGTCGCTGATGCTCTTCTGGCCGTTGAGCACGACTTGGGCGTCCTTGCCCTGGGCAATGAGGTTCTCGTTGAGCACGTTGGTCACGTACTGCTGGGTCAACGTGGAGGCGCCCTGCCTGGCCCCACCGCTGTTCGTCACAAGGGCGCGCAGGATGCCCGTCGGGTCGATGCCCCCGTGCTGGTAGAAGCGGGAGTCCTCGATCGCGATGATCGCGTTCTTGATGTTGGGCGACATCTGCTCGAGCGGAACCTGGGTGCGGTTCTCGTTGAACAGTGTCGCGATTTGGGAACCGTCTGCCGCGAGGACCCTCGTCACCTGCCCGGGAGGGGCCACGGTCAGCTCGCCGGGCAGTCGGTTGAAGAACTGGACCGAGCCGTTCGCCGTGATCCCGGCCACGGCCGCGGCGGGCACCATCAGGCCAGCCAGGAGCATCCCGCAGACGGCGCTCACGCCGAGGAAGACCAGTATCCGGCCCAGCGTTGTTCCCGTGTCCAGGAGCCGGTTCCTGCCGCGGGTCACAGCTGCCGCCATGGGAGGTGTCTGCGGCTTTCGGGGCACGCCGGATCCCCCATCTGGCCAGGGCCTAATTCGTATCTCTTGAACATATCTTCCTCAGGTTCTCCGGCGATGGATCGATCGTGTTGGGTCTCGGGCGTAGTGCCCCGCGCTTCTCAAGCGCCAGGGTGGTGGGCGTTGCCCGCATTTCAGGCACGTGGGCCAGGTGTGGTCGGGTCCGGGCCGTCATAACGGCACGGCATGTCAGCCGCCGGCGGTCAGGGGTTCAGAGGAGTGCGGGGCGGAATCCCCAGGCACGGCCATCGAGCGCCTGCGCCGGAACAGGAGGACAAACGCGACGGCGCCCGCGAGGAAGATCAGGGCGGCAACCCAGGTGTTCACCCGGAGCCCGAGGATCAGGTTGGCATAGTCGGAGCGCATCAGTTCAAAGGCGAAGCGCCCCGCCGTGTAGCCGGCAACGTAGAGGGAGAACACGCTTCCCGCCCCGAGAGTGAAGCGCCGGTCCACATACAACAGGAGAAGCCCGACGACGACACACCACAGCGATTCGTAGAGGAACGTGGGCTGGAAATAGCCCAGGACCACCGGTGCGCCCGCGGGATCAGTCACCGCCGACCCTGTGGCAGGGTCCATCTGATGGATCTGGAGTTTCCACGGCAGAGTCGTCGGATCCCCGTAGAGCTCGTTGTTGAACCAGTTGCCCCACCGGCCCAGGGCCTGGGCAAAACCACGCCCGGCGCCACTGCGTCAAGGAACGCAACCAAAGATACCTTCGCCCTGCGGCAGCCGATCCATGCCCCGCTACCCCAAGGCCACTGCGCCCCAGATCCCCAGGCCCCCGTCCCAGATGGCGAAGGCATTCCACGGATTCTTCCCCGGAAGGAAGTAGAGCTCGGGGTCGGTGATGACGTGGTAGAGCCGGCCCCGATGATTCCCGCGGGTACCGCCCAGAGGCAAATGTCCAGTACCTGCCCGGGCGCGCCGCCCCGGGCGCTCCAACGCCGGGAAGCCAGCCAGACGGCCACCACGATCCCGGCCAGGATGCACAAGGCATAGAAGTGGATGGTCACGGGACCCGCATGAAAAGCGCTCACGGTCGGCGACGGAAGGAAAGAATCACTGGCAGTCATGGGTTCGGGATCCTGTTCGGGAGGTTACGGGCAGGGCGGGACGTGGTCGGCAGCCTTCGTGGGCGGCCCTGTGGTCAGGCAGGTTCCGGGCCGCTTTCGGGCCCGGAACAGCCCTGGGGCGGGCGCGCCGTCCCAGGAATGACAGGATTGCTGCCGCGGCACCCAGGACCGCGAAGAGTGCCACGGCCATCCGGAAGCCGAGTCCGGAAACCGCCGGGGAGCCGGCGCTGTTGCCAGTGCAGTGTTGCCCAGGGTGTTGGCGAGGGAGTAGGCGACGGCGCCCAGGGCCACGCCCAGGGAGGTTCCGACGCCCCTGGTCATGTTCAACACTCCGCTGACCATGCCGGCCTGGTGGTCGTGTCCGGCCGCTGCCACGGACGCGTTGTTGGCCGGGGTGAACAGGCCCAGGCCCAGGCCCATGGCCGCGAGGGCGGCTGCCGTGACCCACAGATCATGGGTGGAAAAAACCAGCACGGCCAGCGCGGCCGCGGCCAGCCCATCCCGGCGGATGCCGGCACCCGGCGCCGAACCGGTCCGCCAGCAGGCCCGCAACCGGGGCAACGAGTCCCAACGAGACCGGGAGGGCCGTCAGCAACAGTCCGGCCTGGGCCGGGGGAAGGAAATACTCCGATTCCAGGTGCAGCGGCGTGACGAAGAGGACCCGAACAGGACGAGATAGCCCAGCAGTCCCGTCGCGACGCCCCGGCTGAAGGTCCCGGAGCGGAAGAGTGTCAGGTCCACCAAGGGGTGTCTTGCCCGGCGTTCGCGCAGGACAAAGAGGACGAAGAGAACCAGCGAAGTCCCCAGCAGCCCGAGAACGGTGAGGTTGCCGAAACCGGACCTGGATGCCTCGGACAAAGCCAGGAGCAGGGCGCCGACGGCCGGCATCAGGGCCGTGAGCCCCGGCCAGTCCAGCCGGGCGCGGGGGCCTTGACGTGGGTGCGCGGGAGCAGGAACCAGCCCAGCAGCAGGCCGATAATCCCTGCGGGGATGTTGACGAAGAACACCCACCGCCACCCGCCCAGACCGATGAGGAGCCCACCGACCGAGGGGCCCATGGCCAGGCCGATGGCCTGCGCGGCACCCTGGAGGCCGATGGCCTTGCCGAGTTGCCCGGCGGGCATGCTGGTCCGGATCAGCGCAACACTGTTGGCCTGCAGCATGGCCGCACCGACCGCCTGGACGGCCCTGGCGACCAGGAGCCAGGTGATGTCGGGGGCAAGCGCGCACCCCAGGGAAGCGAGGGTGAACAGGGCGAACCCATAGGTGTAGAGCAGCTTGCGCCCCACCATGTCCGCCAGCCGGCCGACCGCGGAGATGCTGCCCACCAGCACCAGAAGATAGATCAGCGCCACCCACTCCACCTGGGCGAGAGAGGCGTTCATGTCAGACCTGATGGCCGGCACCGCCAGCGTCACGATGCTGGCATCGAGCTGGCCCATGAACGCGCCGATACACACCGTCGCGACGACCAGCCACGGCGCACCGGGCCGTCGCCGGATCCAGTCCGGCCTCGCCGGTTCCCGCCACAGCTTCTCCCACCCTGTGGGTGAGGCTGTGTAAGCGGCGGCCCCTGAAGAAAGTTGTTCGGTCACAGAACTATTCTATAGGGGGACTACCGGGATAGGCTAATGCCATGAACACCGCCAATGCCTCCGCCCCGGCCACCGACCCGGCGGTCCGTGACTACACGGGCGCCGATGCGTGGTCGCTGACCGGGGTCATCACGCGACTGCGGCGGGTCCTGCGCTCCAGCGTGCGGCAGGAGTTCCCCTGGGAATCCCTGCCCATGGCCCAGGTCGAGGTCCTGCAACGTCTCGCCGACGAACCCGGCATGGGCGTCAGCGACCTCGCCGACCGCCAACGGCTGGCCACCAACACGGTCAGCAGCCTGGTCCAGCAAATGGTCACCGCAGGACTGCTCGAGCGCACCCCCCGTCCGGGTGACCGCAGGGCCGTGAACCTGAACCTGACGCAGAACGGCACGGAGATACTGGCAGCATGGCAGGCCGCCAACGACCGAAGACTCGGCCAAGCCTTGGAACGGCTCCCCGAGGCCTACCGGAACGTCATAGAAAACGCCGTCCCTGCCCTGGCCGCCCTCGCGGCGCTGCTGGAAACCGAGGACCAGACCCGGAACCGGGACCAGGCCCGGCAAAGCGGGACACGGCCGTGACGGGCACCCCCGGCCGCTACGCACCGGCAGGTACTGGCCCGTTCTCCTGCTCGACATCTCAGCGGTCACCGTCCTTCTCGCCCTCGCCCTGACGCTGCCTGCCGGTCCCTGGTGGTGGATCCTGGCCGCCCTCTGGACCGCCGTCGCCTGCCGGCGGGCCTTCAACGAACACCAAGCCCGCACGCGGGAACACCCCTAGAAACGCGACACTGTCCAAACCGGGGCCGATACATGCCGTCCGGGCGACCTTCCTAGTCCGAAGTTACGCAGTCCCACGCAGGCTGAGACCCCGGAATCCCCGTGGTGGCGGGGATTCCGGCGTTTTTGGTGTGTTGGTTTCTGGCTACTTTCGGTGGGCGGCGGTGTGCTGGTCGATGAGTTCCTGGCACTGGCGTTGGGTGGGTGTGGGCAGGGCGAGGAGGTCGAAGGTCTTGGTGGTGCCGGTGGCCCGGAGGGTGTTGCGGGTCCGGGTGGCCAGGTGGTTCAGTGGGGCGCGGAAGCTGCGGGCGGGGTCGCCGTTCTCGAGGGTCCGGGTTGATGCTTTGGTGTGTGCCTGGGGTGAGCGGGTCGCGGCGGTGACCGGGTTCGTTGGTTGGGGCCGGTGTTCGTCGGTGAAGGTCAGGGGTGCCAGGGCCTGGCGCAGGTGCCAGGTGAGGTGTCCGGCGAGCATGCAGAGGAACACGTGGGCGCGGGTGCGGTCCTCGGTGTGGTGGTGGATTGGTCGGATGTGCAGGTCGACGGATTTGAGGGAGCGGAAGATTTTCTCCACGTTCGCCAGCGATTTGTAGACGCGCACGGCCGCTGCGGTGTCGAGCTGGTCCGCGGTGACGGAGGTGCGGATGACGTAGATCCCGTCCAGGGCGGCTTCGGTGGTGATGGATTCTTCCCGGCGCCGGTAGCTGAAGGTCGTGTCCGTGATGTCGAGGTCGAAGTGTTTGGCCATGTTGTAGTGGTTGATGATTCTTCCGACCCTTACCCCGATCGGTCCGGCGCCGCGTTGGCGGCCGGCGGCCACAGCGGCGGCGATGGTTGCCAGTTCGTCCTCGGTCGCGGTGAGCAGCTCGGTGCGCTTGCGTCCCCGTTCGGCGGCGAGGGCGGGTTGCGGCAGGCGATCAGGCGTTCGCCGGGGTAGTCGGGGTGGCTGATCTCGGCGAGGTCCTGCTCGTCGAAAAGGCTCATCTGCAACGGCCCGTCGTCCTCGGCGAGGGCCTGGATCGCCGGGGCCGAAGGCAGGTCACCCAGGACAGGCCGCCGAGCTCGGCCAGTGCCCGGATCCGGGCGCTGGTGATCATGCCCCGGTCCCCGACCATGACCATGTCTCTCACCCCGGTGGAAGGTGGGGATGAGGCCCCAGCGGCCCACGGACAGCTCCCGGGCCACGGTGCCGTCCTCGCCGGGGCGGCCCTGGATGAACGGCACCCGGCGTCGCGTTATTTGACGATGTCTGATTCGGAGCGCGCGATGTGTTCGGCAAGGAAGAGACTGACAACACCAATAGAGCGGAAACAAACGCAGTAAAGCGTCACCAACCAAGCGCGTCGAGACCAAGCATATGAACACCAATAGCCCAGCATCGACGCCGGGCGACTTCGAATCGGAACTGACGAAGCTCTTCCCGCCCGGCGGTGCATTCGTATATAGGCTTTAGCTTGTCTGGCTCTCACATTAAGGTCGTCAATCTGATCTTGGAGTGAACGGAGTCTTGGCTTGTCGGCGCGAAGTCGAGCTTCCTCCAGCCGCTTTTGCTCCAGCCGGGTCCCTAGCAGCTCCCTGCTAACTTCCTTCAGCTCGGTTTCTCGACGGCAAATAATCATGTGAAGCCACAAGTCTGGGTGGGTGCTCCTGAAGACCATACGCTCTAGATTGGCTCGGTATTCTGCGGGCGTGAACTGGTCCGCGGCACGGTCTGATTTCAGAATGTTGCACGCCCTGTGGGACAGGCTGACGTTCCCCCAGACATCCAGGCCCCCAGTGGATACGGGGATAACGTGGTCGATCTCGGAGCTGCGAGGATCCAGACCGCGTAGCTCCAGGTCAACGGGTCCCTGGCATAGCCAGCAAATTCCCTTGTCAAAGTAATACAGATCCGTTACTGCAGTACGGCGCGTTTTCATGAGCGGTATCTCTGCTCGCGAGGCCCGTCTCGAATCTAATTTTCACTCAAGCTCATTCCTTGGGCCGCCAGTTGTCTGTAAACCGGGAGCCGTCCCACCAGCGGAGCCAGCCTTCACGTCCGGGTCGTCTGCCCAGAAGGCCGGTCCTTGAGCGGTCGGCCGTGGCAAGGGAAATGCAGCCCGTCTGGAATGGCTTCGAAGCAATAGCCCGAGGGTGAGGGCGCCGACAGCCAGAATCGCTAGGATCGCCATAATAGCCGTCATCTTTGCGGCATAGTTGGTGCACGCACCAGCGGTGAAGGTGTCTGCCAGAGACTCCACGAAAGTGGTGCCGCCTGTCATCCGGGTAAGCGCGGATGGGCAGATCGTGTAGCCCGAATTTGTGTAGGGTATGAGGCCGACGATAAGCGTAGCGGCTCCGAGGACGGCCGCGGATACGAAACTGGTAATTACTTTTGCATTCACAATAGGTCCCCGCACTTCATTGGATCCCCCCCATTTTGAAATGAAGTTACGCCCAGCAATCTGCGACGGACGCCGCAAGTTGCTGTAGTGCTTCTAGGCTTCGTCCTGATAAATCGCCCAGTATGCGACGGCATTGGTGTTGATGCAGATCTGGACCGTAGTGGGCACTTCGGGCAGGTATGCGGGCAGTTTCACAAACGGCTTGGTTGAGAGGTCCATTTTCAACTGTTCGACATCCTGGGTGTCAAGCAAGCGAAGTGGCTCCGAATGCGTATTCAGTACGAGGTATTGTGACATGTGCATAGCCTTCCACCGCCGGCCCCGAAATGGAAGCGACTGGGCACCCACACGCGCGGCGCCACAGCGGCAGTTCATCTCATTTTCGGATCAGGCCGGTCCGGACGCATGAAATCCACGCCGTGGCGGGGAGTCAAAATGGAGAAAGCCCACAGCATCAGTCTGCGGGCTTTCTCGTTCGATCAGATTGATTTAGAGCGTGTTGATCCACGCCGCTCGGTTGGAGAAGAATGAGACGGTGGGCTGGTAGAGCACCACGTACTGGCCGGGTGCCCTGCTTGTTATCAAAGCAGACTGTCGCCTTTGCCAGGCAATGCCCCCAGTATTTGCGGATCGACGAGAAGGCGGCCGGTTACTTCAGCCCCACCTGGTCGGCGGCGTACCCGGCCTGCGTATCGGTGAACTGGTTGCCGGCAGCGCTGGTTAGCTGGGCGATCAGGCTCTGGCGTGAGAAACCCATGCCTGAGGACATGTAGCCCTTCGCTGCCTTGACGGCCTCCGCATTCCAGTCCGCACCAGAGTTGGCGACGGCGGACTCAGCCTGCGGCGCCGTGAACTCGTTACCGGCACTCGAGGTGAGTTGCTTGGTAAGGGAAGCCTGCGAGAATCCCATACCTGAGGTCAGATAGCCTTTCGCCGCTTTGAGGGCCTGCGCGTTCCAGTCTGCCCCGGCGTTATCAACAGCCCACTGGGCATCGGCCTGCGCGAAACCGTTACCGGCACTCGAGGTGAGTTGCTTAGTAAGCGAAGCCTGCGAGAAACCTATGCCGGAATCCAGGTAGCCTTTTGCTGCGGCCAGCGCCTGCAGTTGGGCTGCGGTCCCGCTCTGCGCAGCGGGGCTAGCGGCTTGTGTACTCGCCGCCGAGGTGGCCGGAGCGCTCGTCGCGGCGGCGTCCTTCTTACCGGAGTTTGCAGCAATCGCGATGATGATGATGATGACCACAAGAATCATCAGGAGAATGAAACGCTTCTTTTTGAACCACGGACGTGATGCCTTGCGATAGGCCTTGTCTGCTGCGGCTTGGGCCTTCGCGTTACTTTTGACGTCGGGTTGAGTGTTTTCTCGTGTCATTGCGGATCCTGTCTAGAGTGCTTCTTGCATGCGAGCGGAGGACTTGTCCCTGGGCAATGACGCCGGGGTTGCAACCCGAGGCGTGCTGGACGGCGCTCCGGCGGCGCTCTGCCCGCAACCAGCCATCAAAAGCGAGGACAGAGCTAGGGGTCTTTTCATCGGTTCCCCCCAATTGAAGGCCGGGCCTCCCGGTGTCTTACCGGATTGATTCGGACAATAGCACTCGGTGGACATCCGGGTGCCCTTCGAAATCAAAACGTGATCCTCAAACACCGATGTCACTGGGGCCGTGGCCGCCCTGCCTCGTCACCTTTCGGCGCGGCCTTGGATCCCGACGTAGATGGGAATGGCGACTCGGCTGCGCAGGCCGTCCCGGGTTTCTCCTTCGCATGAAGTGGATCCGGCAGCGCTGCCAGGCCGGCGCCCTGGAACACCGTATCGATGGCTTTCTTCAACCCGGTGTGCGCGTCGGAGATGACCAGCTTCACGCCGTCCAGCCCACGGGTCTTCAACGACCGTAGGAACGCGGTCCAGAAACCCTCGTTCTCGCTGTCGCCGACGTCGAAGCCAAGGACTTCCCGCCGCCCGTCGGCGGCGACCCCGAACGCGACCACGACCTCTTGGGACACGACCCGGTGATTCACCCGGGCCTTGCAGTAGGTGGCGTCCAGGAAAACATACGGGTACTCCGTCGACGTCCGCGCCCAGCGCCTTGACCAGGTCATCGACCTTGCGGGTGGAGACCCCGTGCAGGTAGGCCTCCATCACGACGGCGTACAAGGCCTGGTCCACGCGCCGGCGTCGCTCCAGCAGGGCCGGAAGAACGACCCGGTCCGCAGCTTGGGGATCTCCAGGTTCAGGTCCCCGGCCGTGGTGCTCAACGTCCGGTGCCGGGTCCCGTTGCGCTGGGTAGTGCGTTCATCGGTGCGCTCGGACGGGGCGGCGCCGATGAACGCGGTCGCCTCCGCTTCGATGAGCTGCTGATACAGCGATTCGGCCGCGGAACGAATCCGGTCCGAGACATCAGTGAGTTTCAGTTGGCCAAGCAGGTCAAGCAGGGCAGACTGTTCTAGAGTCATCGTGTGTTTGTGTCTTTCCGTGAGTTCTTTGATCGGTACTCACTGACCATCGGACGATGGCTCACGACGTTGCCGGGCAACGCGCTACCGCGGCAGAACTACACCACTCCACGGGACGCAACCATCGATCTGCTGAGGGCTGGCCAATCCACTGCGGACACTGGCTACACCCCTATCCCGGTCGGTACGGGTGTTTCCTGGCATAGGCGCGGAGTTCCGTGGCTCCGTGCGGCAATCGATCTTCGGTCGCGATGCGGAACGTGCTCCAGTTCTATCCATAGCGCGCCGGCCACCCGAGCTGTGCGAGACCCAACGTTTACCCAACGAAAACGACGGAATCCAATGAAAGTAGAGGAAGGCGCGGCGCTGGAGAGCGGCCTCGTTGAGGGCGGAATCACGGGGCTTTCGAGGTCCAACGGAAATTGATGAAAACGCCCGCCCGCTAATCGTGAGGTCGGGAGATCGAGCCTCCCCACCGCTACCAAGTAAAACCCCCGGAATCCGCGAGATTCCGGGGGTTTTTCGTTTTCGGCGCTAGCTGATGGACGCCAAGGTGTAACCACTCCCGCGGCGCACACCAAACAACGGCCTCCGCGCGTTTGGAGCCCCCGCCCCTGCATCTTAGGCCGGCCGGGCCCGGTGTTGGTCCAAGTGAATTAGAGGAGAAATCTGGGCGGTAGCCACAAGGCCACTGGGTGCTTGCCGTAAAGATTTCGCAAAGATCGTGACGAAATGGCGCTACTTGCCGATAGTTTCGGACGCGCCGCCATCTGAGGTTTCCCCAATTCTCGGGTGGTGCGCATCTAGAAAGATGGCCCGCCGCCTGTGGTTCCCCCAATTCTCAGGCGGCGGCGCCCTTCGAAGATGTCCAAGTCCTATGCACGGAACTCAACGTGGGTACGGCGCGTCGTAACTCGCGATCACCCTCGAACTTACTCGTCTATTTAGGAGATCCATTGTCGTACCAGCAGCAACAAACCACCCAGTTTGGCAGCGCCATTCCGCTTTGGGCCCCGTACTATGGTGCACCGATCGGCGAGGCAGCAAGCCGGTTCTTCAAGAAGTACGCCACGTTCACCGGCCGGGCCAGCCGTAGCGAGTACTGGTGGTGGACCCTCATCTCGGTTGTCGTCACCACCGTGCTGAACATCGTCATGTCCGTAGCTGGCTCCGCGGGTGCCACCGTCAATGACTCCGGAGCTATGGTCCCGGGTCCCGGGGCGATGGTCGGCGTCATCCTCCTGGTCATCTGGGGTCTGGCAGTCATCGTCCCGTCTCTGGCCCTCACTGTCCGCCGCCTCCACGATGTGAACTTCAGTGGCTGGATGATCTTGATCGGCCTCGTCCCGTTCCTCGGTGGACTGGCGCTGCTCGTCTTCACGATCCTGCCGTCCAAGCCGGAAGGCCAGCGGTTCGACGTCCCCGCCTAGCTCCAAATCACAGGACAACCTGAAGGGTCATCGGCCGTGATGCCGGTGGCCCTTCAGTGTCTTCCTCGATTGAGTTTCCTGCCAGGCAGCGACGAACGAAACCCATTGGGTGGGCGTGCAGGGCGCAGCGGCCGGCGCGTCATCGCGCGATACTGGCCCGCATCTCCCGCGCACGGAAGGGCTTGGTGATGAAGTCGTCCGCTCCGGAGCCCATCCGTCGGCCAGTGAAGCCTGCCCTGTGCCTTCGCGAAGCCCGCAAGTTTGCTGGGCACTTGCCGTAAAGATTTCGTAAAGATCCTGCTGAAAAGCTGAGAGCGCGCGCAGCCTGCCGATAGTTTTTAGAAGCGCCGCCACTTGGGTGTCCCCCAATCCTCAGGTGGCGGCGCTTCTTGAAGATCACGGCCAGGGCCTCAGTTACCTGAGCAAAACAGATTCTTCCATAAGCATGTGGCGCCTGGTTGGCGCGCGAGCTGACAGTCTTAGTGAAATCTTGATCTTTTCTTAGTGTTTCCTTGAGGTTCACCCTGTAGTGGGCCGGTTTCGTCTGTCGGCCATCTCAAGCTACGATCAGGAGGTTGTCCGGACCGAAAGGCATCCCTGCTCGTGGATTTTGGCCGCTTTCTCATTGACCTTGTGGTCTTCGTTGGCATCACAGTTGTGCTGATGTGCTCGCTCCACCTGCTCGTGCTGTGGCGCTCGAAGCGGAAGTACAGGAAGCTCTCGCGCCCGGAGCCACGGGCACTTCCGGGCCACGATGCCGGAGCCCGTCCGGAAAGGCGAGGTCCGGCACGCATTCGCGACCAACCGGCGACTGTCAGTGGCGGCCAAAGGCCATGACAATGGCTACTATCGCCGCGACGACCAGCACCGTCGCAACCCAGATCCATTGTTGTCCGTCCAAGTTCGCCCCAATCTCAGGTCTTGATCCAGTCTCCCAAACCGGAGGTTGTTGAGCGAGGTCTTGTGGGGAAGATCGAAAGCCCACCCTTGCAGAAGCAGGCCGGAAGCGTTCAGCTTCCGGCCTGCTTTTTCAGCCAGGAAGGGAGTCCGGGTGCCTCCCTTCCTGACCTTCTTTGAGAAGCGATCCCGCGCAACACCCCGACGACACGCCCTCTACGGGGCCTTCTAAAATTCAAAGAGGGTCAGGAAGGGCGCTCGCCCAGCCCGCGCCGACGGGAGCGCCCTTAGTTCAGCGCGATGACCAGCATCTGGTTGGTGCCCGGGATGCACGTCTGCAGTATCGCCCGGGGGAAGCCGCCGAATACTGCTGCGACGTTGTTTGTCGTCCCGCCTTGGGGCACCTGGCCGCGAGCTGTCACGGTGTATGTGCCGTAACCGGGAATGCTCACCGTCTCGCCGACGCCGATACCCGAGAATCGTGCCCACCCGCCGCAGAAATCATGTTCTGTAATGAAAAGCGAATAGGCGTCCGTCGGAGTGAAATGGATCGGGCCTATGCAACTGTCCACAGCCGCCTGGCCGCCGGAGCCCGCAACATAGATGGTCCGCACCGCCGGAGCCGGAGCCGGAGCCGGAGCCGGAGCCGGAGCCGGAGCCGGAGCAGGCGCGGGCGCAGGCGCCGGAGCGGGGCCGGTGCAGGAGCGGGTGCCGGAGCCGCGTCAACCGGCGGCCCGGTCAGCTTCAGCACCTGGCCGGGCACGATCACTGAATACGCGCTGAGCCCATTGGCTGCCAGCATCGCATCGACGTCGACGCCGAATCGGGCGGCTATCGAGCCAACGGTGTCGCCGCTGACCACCGTGTAGGCGTTCGTGTCGGGCGCCGGAGCAGGCGCAGGAGCAGGAGCGGGTGGAGCAGCGGCTGCGACCGGCGCCGCTGCAGGAGCTGACGGCGCGACGGCGGCTGGTGCCGGTGCCGGCGTGGGACTGTCAACCGGCGTCGGACTGGCAACCGCCGGGGAAGGTGCGGCAATCCCGGCTCCCGAACCGACGTGCGTGGCGTTTGCGGCGCTCGCGCCTGGGGCAAGGACCTGTGTGTAGTTCTGCATCGTCACGGCCGCAATGGCGACCACCGCGACAATTGCCCAAGTGGCTATTGATGCCTTGTACCTGGTGACAGTTCTTACCCCCGCGGATATCAGGGCGAGGACGCTGCCTCCACTGATCCCGCCGTGTCTGTACTCCTGCTGATACATGTCGAATCCCCGTAGCTCATCGTTTCTGGGCCGGCCGGTTGGCGGCCCGGGAAGTGATACGCAGGCGCAGGGGATGGCGCTCGTTGAGACCCTTTTGCTTAAATGCGCAGCACTGAGGAAGCCCTCATTTCCGCCCATTTCGAATAGATCCATCAACGGGATGTAACCCGGTTATTTGGATAAGTCCATCAATGAGATTTATGAAATGAGGTATTCCTTTTCCTGCTGCAGGTGATTTGAGTGTAGGAATGGGTAATTCGCTCCACACGAGTGGGTGCCACTTGCTTTTATTTCCGGCTGGCCACCAAACACTCGCAAGTCTTCTTCGGCGTCGGGAGGGGTGCCCCCAAGGCCCGGACTTCCGGACTTCCGGCCAGGGTGGCGATTTTGTTTAAACTAAGTCTACTTAGTAATTAGTAGTCAGATTTGTCCGGAGAACTGACGAATTCAGCAATGGGCTCCGCAAATGCGGAGCGGCGATTTTCCGGGAATTCATCCACCGTCTGCGGGCGGGCTTGGCCACTGCGCTTGACCACTGCGACAGAATGGGTCCATGAGTCGAATCGCAATCATCGGCGGCCACGGCAAGGTGGCCTTGCACCTGTCCCGCATCCTGAGCAACGAAGGTCACGCGGTCACTTCCTTTATCCGCAATCCGGAACACGCGCCCGAGGTCGAAGTGACGGGTGCGGCCCCGGTGGTGCTCGACGTCGAGAATTCGACGACGGCGGAGATCGCGTCGGCGCTTGACGGCCACGACGCCGTGGTGTGGTCCGCCGGGGCAGGCGGAGGCAATCCGGAACGTACCTATGCCGTAGACAGGGATGCCGCCATCCGCTCGATGGATGCCGCGGCACAATCCGGCATCACCCGCTATGTGATGGTGTCCTACTTCGGCGCAGGACCCAGCCACGGCGTTCCCGAGGACAACAGCTTCTACGCCTACGCGGAGGCCAAAGCCGCGGCGGACGAGTACCTGCGCGCTACTGATCTCGACTGGACGATCCTTGGCCCGGGTGCGCTGACCAGCAATCCGGGGTCTGCGCTCATTGAGGTAAGCCCCGCGGACCCGAGTACCGGGACGGAAACTTCACGGGCCAATGTTGCCTTGGTGGCTGCCGCCGTCTTGGAACTGCCAGAGACTGTCCGCCGCACCATCGAGTTCAGGGACGGCTCAATGCCCGTGGTGGAGGCTCTCACCGCGTCCTAACCGCGCCCCGCCGGGATATGTTGGTAGGGCTAGTCCCTCGGCAGGCGCCCGGGACGCCGCCGTTACGACGTCTGGGGAAATCGGGAACATGGACCAGTTGGCACTCATTGTTGGACTGCTTCTTGCAACGGTCGTGGCCGTGGCCTGGGGGACCGCTTGCGGCTCCCGTACCCGGTGCTGATGCTCTTGCTGGCTGCGGCTATGACCTTCATTCCGGGCTTCCCGGACTTTGATCTTGCGCCTGAACTGATCCTCCCGATCTTCCTTCCGCCGCTGCTGTTCGCAACCGCCCAGAAGAGTTCCTGGGCCGTCTTCCGGGTCCGGTGGCGGACGCTTCTGCTCATGGCTGTGGCGCTCGTCGTGGTATCGACGGCGGTTGTTGCCGGTGCCGCGTGGCTCATGATTCCGGGGATCGGCATTCCTGCGGCGATCGCACTCGGTGCCATGGTGGCCCGCCGGACCCGTCGCGGTTGAATCCGTTGCCGGACGCGTCCACATGCCGCGCAGGCTCATCACCGTGCTGCAGAGCGAGGGCTTGTTCAACGACGCCGCCGCGATCGTGATCTTCCAGGCCGCGGTGGCGGCGACGGTTTCCGGCACCAAGCTGGGTGCCGGCGTCGTGCTCCAATTCGTCATCGGTGCTGCCTTGGCCGTCATTGTCGGCATTGCGATGGGCTGGTTGACGAGGCTCATCACCCAGCTGGTCACCTCCATGGTGGCCCGCAGCGCCGTAACCCTGGTGATTCCCTTCGCTGCCTACATCCTTGCGGAAGAGCTGCACGCCTCCGGGGTGATCGCCGTCGTCGTCACCGCCCTCGAAACGCAGCGGCACGCGCGGTCCCAGGACGCCGCCGAGCGCGTCACCCGCACCGCCTTCTGGGACGTGGTGGAACTTCTCGCCACGGGCCTGGCGTTCGGCCTTGTGGGGCTGGAGATCCGGCATGTGATCCGGGACGAAGGGGCGGCCATATATGGCATGATCGGCCCCGCCGTGGCGGTGTGCGTGCTCGTGTTCGTTGTCCGCTTCGCTTGGCTCGGGCTTTTGGCAATCTCGGCCCGCAAGCGGAAAAACCTGCTGCAGCCGGCCTCGCCCAAGGAGGTCCTGATCCTGACGTGGTGCGGCATGCGCGGCCTCGCGACGCTGGCCCTCGCCTTGGCCCTTCCTCTGACTATCGCAGAGGGCAGCGACTTCCCTGCCCGCCACGAGATCCTGGTCATCGCCTGCGCGGTACTGCTGGCCACCCTGGTGCTGCCGGGGCTGACCCTTCCGTGGCTCATGCGCGTGCTCAAGGCATCCGAAGACGGTTCGCACGAAAAGGATGCCGCGCGGCTCCTGGCCAAGCGCGCCCAGACCGCCGCCATCTCCGCACTGAAGGAACACGATCTGATGAAGGAGTTGCCGGCGGACAAGGTGGCCCTCGTCAAGGAAAAGATGACCCGCCTGCATGCCGAGTTGCTTGACGGGACATTGAAGAACGAGTCGGACGCCGAAAAGCGACAGCGCGGCAGGGAACTGGCGATCGCGGTCCAGACCATCGCCCTCGACGCCGCGCGCCAGGAAGTGGTCGCCGCGCGGAGCGAGCCCGGCATGGATCCCGAGGTCGCGGACAGGGTCCTGCGCCAGCTGGACCTCCGCACGATGGCGATGCCGGAATAGCCCCGGGCGCCTAGGACGCCGACGAGTGCGCCGACGGGAAACCCGGTCAAGCCGTCGAAGAGCCTAGGCCCGCCGCAACACCAGATCCAAGGAGTTCTTCTCCACTCGGTCCAGGGCATGGCGCACCGCGCCGATACCCACAATCGCATCGCCCAAAGGGGACGCGGCCAACCGCAGGGGAGTGGCTGTGTAACTGGCCAGCTTCCGGGCGGCAGGCTCAAGAAGGACCGACGCCGAATCCGCCACCGCGCCGCCGATCACCACGAGTTCCGGGTTGAGCAAAATGGCCACCGTCGAGACCACCCGGGCCAGCCGGTCCGAGAGCCGGTCCAGGATGTCCAGCGCAACCTTGTCACCCTGGGCCGCAGCGGCGAACACGTGTTGGGCCGTCACCTCGCCGCCCGGCGCGGCCGCGGTCCGCAGCGTCGTTTTCGACTCTCCCGCCAGGGCTTCTGCCGCCCATAGCCTGGCAAGCGCGGCGAGGCCGTCGGCGGAGCCCACGCCCTCCACCATGTCCAGATAGGCCATTTCACCCGCGCCCCCGGCAGTACCGTGCAGCAAACGGCCGGATTCCACCAGGCCCGCACCGAAACGCTCCCCGGCCAGGAGTACGGCCAGGTCTTGGACGCCGCCGCCCGCACCGCGCCAACATTCGCCCAATGCCGCCAAGTTGGCATCGTTCTCCAGTACTACCTCCCAACCGTGGAGATCGTGCAGGGCCTTCTTCAGCCCGACGTCGAACAGGCGCCAGAACGGCTGGCTGACGAGGATGTTTCCGTCGCGGCCCACCGGGGCGGCGAGCCCCACCGTCACCGCCAGGACTTGGTCCGGCGCCACTCCGGCAGCCTCGAGGGCGAGCAGCGCGGTTTGGCTGATCACCCCGATCCGTTCCTCCGCTTCGATCTCCCTTCCGCGGAATGGCTCGCTGGCCCGACCGACCGTTCTTCCGCGCAGATCGGCCACCACCACAGTGGTCTTGAGGACGCCGACGTCGATTCCCAAGACGCAGCCGGCACTTTCGTCGAGTTCGAAGCGCCGCGCGGGCGGCCCTTCTGGTACGCGCCGAAATCGCGCTGGTTCTCCAACTCGCGGATCCAGCCCCGGCCATGAGGTCTTCGCACACGGAAAGGGTGGTGGCTCGGGTCAGTCCGGTAGCGTCCATCAGCTCCGAAACGGTCACTGCGTTGGAGGAACGGATGACTCCGAGCACGGTGGCCGCGTTGAAGCGCCGGAGCATCTGCGGAGTGGCAGTCGCGATATCAGGCATGGCTGTTGACCTTCTGTAGGTATGCGTCACATAATACTTGAGGTACTAAATTTAGATTCTAAATAAAAGTCCCATCCATCGAAGCGTCGACACAGAACAGGATTCCCTTTGTCCTCCACCGCCACCATGGCAACTCACAACGACTCCGAGCGCATGGCCGATCCCAACTGGTGGCGCCAAGCGGCTGTCTACCAGATCTACCCGCGCAGTTTTTCGGATGCGAACGGCGACGGACTGGGCGACATCAAGGGCATTACCGCCAAGGTTCCTTACCTGAAATCCCTCGGCATTGACGCCGTCTGGTTGAGCCCGTTCTACCCTCGGCCCTGGCTGACGGTGGTTACGACGTCGATGACTACCGCAACGTGGACCCCAAGCTGGGCACCCTTGCAGACTTCGATGAGATGGCGGCCGCACTGCACGCTGCGGGCATCAAGCTGATCGCGGACATCGTCCCGAACCACTCCTCGGACAGGCACGAATGGTTCAAGGAAGCGTTGGCGTCACCGAAGGGTTCGGCTGCCCGTGAACGCTACATCTTCCGCGACGGCCTGGGCGAGAACGGCGAGCTGCCCCCGGCGGACTGGGACTCGATTTTCGGCGGCCCGGCCTGGGAGCGCATCACCGAACCGGACGGCACCCCGGGACAGTGGTACATGCACATCTTCACCAAGGAGCAGCCGGACTTCAACTGGGACAACCCCGAGGTTCGTGAAGACTTCCTGAAGACCCTCCGCTTCTGGTCCGACCGTGGCGTGGACGGCTTCCGCATCGACGTCGCCCATGCCCTCACGAAGGACCTGCCGGAGGTCCTGCCCTCCAAGACCGAGCTGCCCAAGGAAGGCGAAAACGCCTTGGGTGAGCACCCGTTCTGGGACCGCGATGAGGTGCACGAGATCTACGCCGAGTGGCGCAAGGTCTTCAACGAGTACAACCCGCCCGGACGGCCGTCGCCGAAGCGTGGGTCCACGCGGACCGGCGCGCCCGCTACGCCAGCCCCGAAGGACTGGGCCAGGCGTTCAACTTCGACCTCCTCCAGGCCGATTTCGACGCCGAACAGTTCCGCACGATTATCACCAAGAACCTCGGCGAGGCCGCGGCATCCGGTGCTTCGTCCACCTGGGTTTTCTCCAACCACGACGTCGTTCGGCACGCCACCCGCTACGGCCTGCCCGCGGGCGGCGGCGGGACGGCCTGGGCCAGGACGGCAAGCAATGGCTGCTCGACGGCGGTTCGGCCGCCGAGGTCGACGCCGAGCTCGGCTTGCGCCGCGCCCGCGCAGCCTCGTTGCTCATGTTCGCACTGCCGGGTTCCGCGTACCTGTACCAGGGCGAAGAACTTGGCCTGCAGGAAGTCGGCGACATCGCGGCCGGCCAGCGCCAGGACCCCGCGTTCTTCCGCAACCCGGGAGTGGACGTCGGCCGGGACGGCTGCCGTGTCCCGCTGCCGTGGACCAGCGAAGGTTCCTCGTTCGGTTTCGGCGAGGGACATGCCCACTTGCCGCAGCCTGAATGGTTCGCGGGCTACGCAGTGGAGGCGCAGGACAACGTTCCCGGTTCCACGCTCGAGCTGTACCGCAAGGCCCTGGAACTGCGTTCGGAACTGCGGGCGGCCGAGGACCTTGAATGGATCCCCTCCGGCAACGAGTCGGTGCTGCACTTCGCGCGGCCCAACGGCTGGCAGTCGGTGACGAACTTCGGCACCGAGCCGGTGGCACTTCCGGAAGGCACCGTCGTCGTGAGCAGCGCACCGCTCGACGGCGGCAAGCTCCCGGCAAACACGACCGCCTGGATCGTCTAACCCGCTAACCCGCACCCCCCTACCCAACTGGCCCGCAGTTAACGTCGTTTTGAAGGCTGTAAACGACAACAACTGCGGGCCAGTTGCACGTGAAAGAGTTGGAAAATGACTGCACAAAGTGAAACAGCCGCGGGCCGGCTCATCTACGGCTGCATGGGCCTTGGAGGTCCCTGGGAGGGCAGCGAATACGCAGCTGCCGAGATCGAGCGGGCCGCGGCCGCGATCGAGGCCGCCATGGGCATCGGGATCACCCTGTTCGACCACGCCGACATCTACCGCAGCGGCAAGTCCGAGGCCGTCTTCGGTGAAGTCCTGGCTCAGACGCCGGGGCTGCGGGATAAGATCCAGCTCCAGACCAAGTGCGGAATCCGGCTAAGCCGGCCTGGGGTCGACGGACACTACGACCTCAGCAAGGACGCCATCCTGGAGCGGGTCAATGGAAGCCTGGACCGGCTGAGGACCGACTACGTCGACGTGCTGCTTCTCCACCGCCCGACCCCCTGATGGAACCCGCGGAGGTGGCGTCCGCCGTCGGGCAACTCATGGCGGAAGGCAAGGTGCGGCAATTGGGCGTGTCCAACATGTCGGGCGCGCAGATCGCTTTCCTGCAGGACCGGCTGGAGGTGCCGATCGTGGCCAACCAGCTGGAAATGAGCCTGCACCGGCGGGCATGGCTCGAGAGCACGGTCCTGGTCAACCATGACGATGCCCTTGGCTACAGTTTCCCGCACGGCACTTTGGAACACTGCGTCGCGCAGGGGATTGAGCTGCAGGCCTACGGTTCCCTCGCCCAGGGCCGGTACACGGGCTCGACGCCGGATGCCCCGACTGCCGCGGACGCTGCGACTTCCGCTCTTGTCGCCGAGCTTGCGGAAGCAAAGGGTGTCACTCCCGAGGCCGTGTTGTTGGGGTGGCTCATGAAGCATCCGGCACGCATTTCCCCGGTGCTCGGCAGTTCCAACCCGGCGCGGATCGCTGCCTGCGCGGACGCTGCCGCCGTTGCCGCAGCCATGACGCGCGCCGAGTGGTATGGCCTGTGGGTGGCTGCGCGGGGCAGCAAGCTCCCCTAAAGCGCGTTAAACCCAACTAGCTCGCATTAGATGTCGTTATGAGCCCTGAAAACGACATTAAATGCGAGCTAGTTGGCTAAGGCAGCTACAACAGCACATGCGTGCTACTACAGCGGCGCGACAACTGAGTAGGTGCTCGAGTCACCTTGGATCGACTGGCTCGGCTTGCCGTCCACGCCCACCGGGATGTCGCCGGCGATAGTCACTCGGTTGAGCTTGCGCGGCTGGCCGTCGTAGTTGTCCGGCGCGTAGTGCTGGGTGATGCGGTTGTCGAAGAGCACCAGCTGGTTCGGCTCCCAGTTCACGCGCACCACGTTCTCCGGACGGGTGACGTAAGCCTGGAGCAAGCGGATGATGTCCTTCGACTCGGTGTTGGACAGCCCCACGATCCGAAGGCGCTGCGCGAAGCCCCCAATGAACAATCCGCGCTCCCCGGTCAGGGGATGGACACGCACCACGGGGTGGGCGGTTTCGAACTTGATTCGGGTGAATTCCTTGCGGCGCTCATCGGCGTTCTCATGTTCCAGGTTCTTCGGCACCGAGTAGTCGTAGTCGTTGGTGTGGATGGCCCAGAGCGTGTCCGCGAAGCTCCGGAGCTCGTCCGGCAAGTCTGCGTACGCTCCCGCCGAAGAAGCAATCAGGGTTTCGCCTCCATAGGACGGAAGATCGATGCTGCGCAGAGTGGAAGCCTGCGGCGGGTTGACCACGAATGTGACGTCGGTGTGCCAATTGTTGGCGGAACCGTTCTCGCTGTCCACGGGCAGGACGTTCTCTTCGCCCTCCACGGAGGCCACGGTCGGATGGGCGGTAGTGAGCGGGCCGAAATGGCTGGCGAATTTCACCTGGGCCTCGTCGCTGAGAATGTTGGCCTCCCGGAAAACGAGGGCCTTGTGTTCGTTGAGCGCGGCCCGGATCTGCCCCACGGTTTCCGGGGAGAGATCGCCGCTAAGGTCGAAGCCGCGGATTTCGGCGCCGATCCGGGATCCGAGCTTGGCGAATTCGAGTTTGGTTTCGGTAATGATGGACATTTTTGTTCCTTTTCTGTGGTGACTTGGTTGTGACTAGATGGATGGATTGACGGTCAGGACCCGCTCCCGACGGCGGTCCGCCAGCGGGAGAAATGCCGTTCCAGGGCTACAAGGAGGAAATTCACGGCCAAGCCCAGAAGGGACACCGTGAGGATGCCGGCGTACATGTCCGGGATGAGGAAACTGCTCTGGGCATTCACGATCAGGTAACCGAGCCCGGCCTTCGCCCCACCATTTCCGCGGCGATCAACACCAGGATGGACGCCGTGCCGGCCATGCGGATTCCCGTGAAAATGGTGGGCACCGCAGAAGGCAGGATCACTTTGCGGAAGAGCGAAAGGCTTGAGAGGCCGAGCGACTTCGCGGCCCGGATGAGCAGCGGGTCCACCGTCTTCACCCCGGCGATCGTGTTCAGCAGGACCGGAAAGAACGCCGCGTAGGCCACGATGCTGATCTTGGACTCCTCGCCGATCCCCAGCAGCAGCGTGAACACAGGCAGCAGGGCAAGCGCGGCTGTGTTCCGGAACAGTTCCAGGAGCGGGTTCAGCACCGCATTGAGCCGCCCGTACCAGGCGATCAGCAAACCGAGAGTAACGCCAGCCACGAGGGCTGCGCCGAATCCCGTCACCGAACGGGTGAGGCTCGCGGCCAAATGCCCCTGGATGGTGCCGGATTCGAACAGCTTCCCCCATGCTTCCAGGACCACATGCAATGGCGGCAGGAATACCCGGGTCGAGGGGCTGGCCAGAAATGTCGGCCCCAGTTCCCAGAGAGCCAAGAAGGCGATGATCCCCGCGGCCTTCCACAGGCCGGAACCGGCGCGGGCGGCTGCGGTCCGCACAAAGGCGAGAGTCGCCGTCGTGCTCAGACGCCCCGCCTCAACGGAACCGGAGTGCCCGACGGCGGGAGCTTGCTTGGGTGCGGCGCTCGCCGCGGGCTGTTGCGTGAGAGTCGTGGTCATCAGGCCGCGCTCCTTTCGAGAGTTGTTCCAGGGACTTCATCCGGGGCCGTGCCGTCGGGCAGGATCTTGCGATGGCCGGCATCCTGGGCAAGGCGGACTTCGTCGTGCAACAGGGTCCAGACCTTGTGCCGCTGTTCGACGAAGGCGGGGTGCGAGCGGATGTCGTCCTCGCCGTCGCGGTCCGGGATGTCCACGTCCACGATTTGCTTGAGCTGTCCGGGCCGGGCGCTGAGGACGGCGACGCGCTGCCCCAGGTACACGGCCTCGTCGATGCCGTGGGTGATGAAGACGATTGTCTTGCCCGTGGCCCGCCAGATCCGCAGGAGTTCGTCCTGGAGTTGTTCACGCGTCTGGGCGTCCAAGGCGGCGAAGGGTTCATCCATGAGGAGCACATCGGGCTCGTAGGCGAGGCTCCGGGCAATGGCCACCCTCTGCTTCATGCCGCCCGAAAGCTCATGCGGGAAACGGTCCTCGAAGCCGGCCAAGCCAACCAGCTTGAGGTATTCCCTTGCTTTGGCGGCACGTTCGCGGCGGTTGAGCTTGCGGCCGTCGGTTCCCTTGCCTTCGAGTCCGATCGACACGTTGGCCGACGCCGTGCGCCAGGGGAAGAGTGCGTACTGCTGGAAAACCACGGCACGGTCCTTTCCGGGTCCCGTCACTGGCTGGCCGTCCACCAATACCTCGCCGGAGGTGGGCGTGGACAGGCCAGCCAGGAGGTCCAGCAAGGTGGTCTTGCCGGAACCGCTGGGCCCCACCAAGGTGAGGAATTCGCCGTCGCGCACGTCCAAGCTGAGGGAACTAATGGCGGTCAGTGTGGTGGGCTCTTTCGCGCCTGGCTTGCCTGTCGCGCCGGCCCTGCCGCCTTTTCCGGGCGGACGGTGAATTGCTTGGTGACATTTCGGAGGCTGATTTTGGCGGTCATCACTATCCCTTCGCGGTACTTGGGGTTGGGGCGCTTGCTGCGAGATCGTTGAATTTGTTGGTGTAGTACTTCGACGGTGTGAGGTCGTTCTTGACGATCCCCGAGCTCTTCAGCCACGCGGACCAGCGCGTGAAGTCCTCGTCCTTGATCACGCCGTTGTCGGGACGCCAGGGCTCTTCCAGTACTGCAGGTTCGCGGTGCTCTCATTGCGTCCGCGGGCGTCGATGATCTTCTTGAAGCGCGCGATCACTTGGTCGCGCGGCGTCTCGGTCTCCCACTTGATGGCCTTGGCCACGCCCGTAGCGAAGATCCGGGCTGTGTTGGGGTTCTTGGCGATGAAGTCGTTGCGGAGCACGTACTGTCCGCCGGCAAAGGTGCCGAAGAGTTCATAGTCGTTGAAGAGCGAGCGCAGTCCACCGGCGGCAACGGCATGGTCCTGCAGGACCCCGCCCAAGCTTCCAACATCAACCTGGCCGCGGCGTACGGCTTCTTCGGTGTCGTTGGGCGCGAGCACTACCAGCTGTACCTGCTTGATTTCGTCCTGACTGAGGCCGTTCTTGCTGAGGTAGGTGTTGATGACGGCTTCCGAATGTGCGCCCAGGGTGTTGACGGCGATCTTCTTGCCGATGAGGTCCCTGGCAGTCTTGATGGCGCTGTCCGCCTTGACGTAGAAGCCGTTGAACGTCTTGGCATCTTCGCCGTAATAGTTCACGACGGCGGTCACGGGAGCCCCTGCCTCGATCAGCTTCACGACGGCCCCGGCGAACGCGCCGCCGAAGTCGGTCTGGTTGGTGGCAGCCGACTGGATGTCCTGGGGGCCGCTGGTGGTGTTGCCTACCCAGTTGAGTTTGATGTCGCCCAGGTAACCGAGGTCCGCCGCCAGTTCAGGGAGGCCGACGTTGTTGGCCGAGCCTTGGTAGCGGAGTTCTTTGACTTCTGCTTGACCGGCTGTTTGGTCTCCCGCTTGGGCATTGCCGCCGCAGCCGGTCACCGTCAGCGCAAGTACGACGGCGGCCGCGACGCTTAGCAGGGGCTGGTGCAGTTTCATGGGAGCTACTTTCTGGGGAGTGGAATTCGTGGGTCCGGACCTGTTCTGGAATAGACCGAACTGCCGGTGGGAACGATGTAAGCGCATGTCCACTGGTCAGGGGAAGCCCGGCAGTAACCCTCGGAAACGCCGGGAAACCGAGGGCAATCCGGCGAAATCCCCGCGCAACTCCGGGCAACAGGGGGACACATTTCGCCCTGCGTGGCTGGGTTGAGCTGGTTTGAGCTGGTTTGAGCTGCGGGCTCCCCAAAGCGCGCCAAACCCAACTAACTCGCATTAGATGTCGTTTTGACGGCTCATAAGGACAACAACTGCGAGTTAGTTGGGGCGGGGCCTCCTGTCACAATCGTTTTGTTCGTATTGATGCTCACACCGGTGCCCGATTCTTAGCGTTCCCGGCGGCTGGCCGGATACGGTAGATACATGACGTCTAGCACCGCCGCCGAGTCCATTCGGTCCACCCGCAACATTCCCGCCGAGATTGCACGCTCCTGGCTCCTCGTGAACGCCATGAAGACGGAGCTTTTCGACCAGTCGGCCTCATCGCGTGCGGACGCCATCATCCTTGACATCGAAGACGCCGTGGACCCGTCCCAGAAGGACATTGCCCGCGAGAACGTCATCAACTGGCTGACCGCCGGCGGCCAGGCATGGGTCCGCATCAACGACGCCACGAGCCCGTTCTGGGCCGATGACCTCGCCGGACTGCGTGGCACGCCCGGCCTGCTGGGCGTCATGCTGGCCAAGACGGAGTCCGCGGACCAGGTCACCGAGTCCTTCCACCGCATGGACGGCAAGACCCCGGTCATCCCGCTCGTGGAGTCGGCCCTCGGAATCGAGGAAGCCAACCACATCGCCCGCGCACAGGGTGCCTTCCGCCTCGCCTTCGGTTCGGGCGACTTCCGCCGGGACACCGGCATGGCCGCCACGCCGGAAGCGATGGCCTACCCGCGTGCCAAGCTCGTCGTCGCGAGCCGCGTGGGCAACCTGCCGGGCCCCATCGACGGCCCAACCGTCGGCACCAACCATCCGATCCTGCGCGAGCAGACCGGCATTACGGTGACCATGGGCATGACCGGCAAGCTCTGCCTGGCCATCGACCAGACCACGGTCATCAACGAGGTCATCAGCCCGACGCCGTCGGACGTCGCTTGGGCCACCGACTTCATGAACGACTTCGAAGCCAACGGCAGGGTCATCCGCGACGGCTCCGACCTCCCGCGCCTGGGCCGCGCCGAAAAGATCATGAAGCTTGCCGTTGCCTTCGGGGTCCAGCCCTCCCTCTAAGGGCTCCCTCCGACGCTAGAGCGCCCGCCGACGCTAGCTCACTTACATCCGGTTTTTTCAGGACGCTCGCTCACTTTTGACGGCAATTCCCGAAACCCTCCTGCAGATGATCTGCGCGAGCGTTGGTGGATTGGCGGCCATAGGTGAGCGGGCGTCCGCCCGCAACCGCTTATTTATGAGCGGGCGTCCGCACCCAACCGCTTATTTGTGAGCGGGCGTTCGTTGGTGTTGGGTCCTGACTCGACGCTTCTGACAAGTGCCCTAAACTTGGGGGTGCTGAACGAATTCTGGGCCACGGCCTCTACCGCCTACAAGACGCTGGTTTTCAGCGCGATGGGGCTTATCGCCGTCGGGATCATCCTGACGATTATCGGCAACACCTCCCATAACCAAGGCCTTGCGCTGACGTCATTGTTCGTGATCGGGCTCGGCCTGGTCCTGCATGTCGTGGGCATGGTGGTCCGCGGACAGCAGGTCCGCAAGGGCTTGAAGAAGTAGCCTGGCGGAACATGGCGATGACCAAGCATGCGGTGGTAATCGCCGGAGGAGGCCCCACAGGGTTGATGCTGGCGGGCGAACTGGCGTTGGCCGGCGTCGACGTCGCGATCGTCGAGCGACGTCCCAACCAGGATCTCGCCGGATCCCGTGCAGGCGGTTTGCACTCACGCACCATCGAGGTCCTCGATCAGCGCGGAATCGCTGATCGCTTCCTGTCCGAGGGGCAAATAGCCCAGGTCGCGGGGTTCGGCGGCGTCCGTTTCGACATCAGCGACTTTCCCACCCGGCACAACTACGGGCTCGGGCTGTGGCAGAACCACATCGAGCGCATTCTGGCGGGCTGGGTCGCCGAGCTGACCGTGCCGATCTATTACGGACGCGAGGTGACCGGTTTCGCGCAGGACGCTACCGGCGTCGACGTCGAGTTGTCCGACGGCGGGCCGTTGCGCGCGGAGTACCTCGTCGGGTGCGACGGCGGCCGCAGCCTGGTCCGCAAAGCAGCCGGCATCGAGTTCCCCGGATGGGATCCGACCACCAGTGCCCTGATCGCCCAGGTCGAGATGGCCGAGCAGCCGCCCTTGGGCGTCCACACCAATCCTTTCGGTATCCACTCCTTCGGCAAGCTGGATTACAAGATTCTCGACGGCAACGTGGTCTACGCGGATGGCGGGCCCGTGGGGGTCATGGTGACCGAACAGCACATCGGACCCACCACCGAACCGACCCTCCAAGACCTGAGCAACGCGCTCATCGCCGTATGCGGGACGGATTACGGGGTCCACAGTCCTATCTGGATCTCCAGGTTCACCGATATGACCCGGCAGGCCGCAAGCTACCGCGACGGACGGGTCCTGCTCGCGGGCGACGCGTCGCACGTTCATGCGCCCGACGGCGGACAGGGCCTCAACACCGGCGTGCAGGATGCCGTGAACCTGGGATGGAAGCTGGCCCAAGTGGTCAAGGGGACATCGCCGGAAAGCCTCCTCGATAGCTACCATGCCGAGCGCCATCCGGTGGCCGCCCGCGTGCTGCGCAATACGATGGCGAGTGTCGCGCTTCGCCGCCCGGACGACCGCACGAAGGCTTTGGGCGAGGTCATGGCCGAGCTGCTCGGCATGGAGGAACCGCGCAAGCGCTTCGCCGCGATGCAATCCGGCCTCGACGTACATTACGACGTCGGCAATGGGCACCCGCTGCTCGGACGACGCATGCCCGATCTCGACCTCGTCACCGCGGACGGGCCGATTCGCGTCTTCAGCCTGCTGCACGATGCCCGGCCGGCGCTCCTCAACCTCGGCGAACCCGGCACGATCGACATCACACCCTGGGCAGACCGTGTTCAGCTGATAGATGCCACATACCTTGGTGCGTGGGAGCTTCCGGCACTTGGCGAGGCCAGTCCTCCTGCCGCCGTGTTGATCCGGCCCGATGGATACGTGGCCTGGGTGGGAGACGGCACCCAAGCGGGCCTTGCCGACGCGCTCACCAGATGGTTCGGACCGCCTGCCTCGGGGTAGCGGTCCGGCTCTACGTACCGGCTCCCGGGCCGATAGGGTTGGAGCATGACTATTAACCCGGACTTGCAGGGCCGCAGCTACCCTGCCGCAGAGGTGTACGACGTCGGCCGCGAAAAGATCCGGGAGTTCGCCCGGGCCGTGAAGGCCACCCACCCCGCCCACTTCGACGTCGAAGCCGCCAAGGCCCTGGGCCACAGCGACCTCGTGGCCCCGCCGACCTTCGCAATCATCGTCGCCCAGCGGGCCGATGCCCAGCTGATCGAGGACCCCGATTCGGGGATTGACTTCAGCCGCGTGGTTCACGCCGACCAGCGCTTCACCCACCACCGCCCGATCATTGCCGGGGATCAGTTGCGGGCCGAACTGCACGTCGACGGCGTCCGCGCCATGGGCGGCGGGGCCATGATTACGACGCGTTCGGAAATCACAACGGTGGACGGCGAACGGGTCTCCACCACCACCTCGTCCATCCTGGTCCGCGGAGAGGGACAGTAACCATGAGCTTGAAACTTGAAGAACTCACCGTCGGGCAGGAAATCGGCGCCGCAGCATCGAGGTCACGCGCCAGGACCTGGTCAAGTACGCCGGCGCGTCCGGCGACTTCAACCCGATCCACTGGAACGAGTCCTTCGCCACCGGCGTCGAACTTCCCGGAGTCATCGCCCACGGTATGTTCACCATGGGCTCCGCCGTGCAACTGGTGAGCGACTGGGCCGGCGACCCCGCCGCCGTCGTCGACTACCAGACGCGCTTCACCAAACCGGTGCTGGTCGCCGATACCACCGGTACCAGCGAGCCTGGTGCCGTGATCGAGGTCGCCGGAGTGGTGGGAGCGCTCGACGCCGAAGCCCGCACCGCGCGCATCGACCTGACCGTCACCTTCGCCGGCCAGAAGGTCCTCATGAAGTCCCAGGCCGTTGTGAAGCTCGCTTGAGCCGGCTGCAACAATCTGCACCTCGCGCCACCGCGGCGGAATTGTCGCGGTGGCGCACTGCTGTGGTGACCGCGTACGGCGCCAGTGGCCTGGCCTTCTCGTCGTGGGTGTCCCGTTTGCCGGCGATCCGCGATGGCCTGAACCTGACGCCCGGCACGGTAGGCCTCCTGCTGATGTGCATGACGGTGGCATCGTTCCTCTCCGTGTCCGCATCCGGGGTGATCGTGATCCGGCTCGGATCACGGTTGACCACGCGGATCGGCGGCGCCATGGTGGGCCTCGGCCTGGCGGTCGCCGGTTTTGGCACGTCTGTGCTGGCCAACCCGGTGGCCGTGGCGCTTGGACTCATGGTGATCGGCCTCGGAACGGCAAGCTGGAACACGGCATCGAATGTTGAAGGGGCGTCACTGGAACGCGCCCTTGAACGGCACATCATGCCCCGCCTCCACGGATCCTTCAGCCTCGGCACCGTTGCGGGCGCCGGGCTCGGCGCGTGGGCCGCTGCCGCGGACTGCCGGTCTTCTGGCATCTGGCTGCGGCCGGCCTGGTGGTGGCCGTCTCCGTGGTGACAGCTGCTTCCTGGTTCCGCGCGGACATCACCCGCCATTCCACTGCACGAGGGACCCAAAAGCCTTCAAGCCCGACAAGCCGGACACCTTCGAAGATCCCTCAACCGGCCCCTTGCCCGTCATCCAACCAGGCCAGCAGGGACCGGCCGAACCTTTGGACAGCAAGCGCATGGTGGCCCGGGCATGGCGCGAACGCCGGACCCTGCTGCTTGGATTGCTCGTCCTGGGGCTCGCCCTGGCTGAGGGCGCCGCGGGGGACTGGGTGGCCTTGGCGTTGGCCGATGGCCACGGGCAATCCGACGCTGCCGGCGCCATCGGCTATGGAATCTTCGTGACGTTTATGACCGTAGGCCGCTTTGCCGGAACCGTAGTCCTGGACCGCTTCGGCAGGGTGCCCGTGATGCGTTGGTGCTCGGCCACTGCCGTGGTGGGGTTGGCGCTCTTCGTCTTCGCCCCAGTGCCGTGGCTCGCCTTCGCGGCCCTGGCCATCTGGGGACTCGGTGCCTCTTTGGGGTTCCCGGTGGGCATGTCCGCCGCCGCGGACGATCCGGCGCACGCAGCTGCCCGGGTATCGGTCGTCTCGACGATCGGCTACGGGCCTTCCTTTGCGGTCCGCCGCTCTTGGGCTTGCTGGCGGAGCACTTCGGCATCCTGCATTCCTTGCTCGCCGTCCTGGTGCTGCTTGTCGCGAGCTTCTTCCTGGCGCCCATCTCGCGGAAACGCGCGCCTGAGCCGGCACCTCCCTGAGCCGGCACGCCCACGGGCCGGCCCGCCTTACGGAAGCCCGTCCCTGAGTCGGCCAGCCTTGCGGAAGCCCGTCCCTGAGTCGGCCAGCGCAGGCAATCCCCGCTAGGCTTGTTCGGTGACCCAGACGATGCTTTCCGAACTGACCACGGCCGCCGTTGGCGGCCCTGCCGGCACCTTTGTGGAGGCCCGCACCGAAGGGGAAATCATCGATGCCGTCCGTTCGGCGGACGCCGCGGGCGAGAAATTGCTCATCATCGGTGGGGGATCCAACCTTCTGATCTCGGACGCCGGATACCCGGGCACTGTGCTCAAGATCGCGTCGCAAGGCTTCACCGTGAACTCGGAGGATAGTTGCGGGGGCGTGTCCGTGGTGGTCCAAGCGGGGCACAACTGGGACGCCCTCGTGGAGCACTCAGTGCTGCATGCGTGGTCCGGACTGGAAGCCCTCTCTGGCATCCCCGGAGCCACCGGCGCCACTCCTGTGCAGAATGTGGGCGCCTACGGTGCCGACGTGTCCCAGACCATCGCAGCGGTCCGTACCTGGGACCGGGAACGCAACGCCGTGCAAACCTTCACCAACTCCGAGCTTAAGTTCGGCTACCGGGACTCCATCCTCAAACAGACCACCACCGAGGGCTCACCCCGTTACGTGGTGCTGACGGTTGAATTCCAGCTGCCGCTCGGACGCATGAGCGCGCCCATCCGCTACGCGGAGCTGGCCCGGTCCCTCGGAGTCGAGGCCGGGAAGCGCGCGTATTCCAACGACGTCCGGCGCGAAGTCCTGCGGCTGCGTGCCTCCAAGGGGATGGTCCTGGACGCTTCGGACAGGGACACGTATTCCACGGGTTCCTTCTTCACCAATCCGATTGTCCCGGCCGCAGCGGCCGCATCGCTGCCCGAGGGAGCGCCGAAGTACCCGGCTGGAAACGATGGCCTCGTCAAGCTGTCGGCGGCCTGGCTGATCGACCAGGCAGGCTTCGGAAAGGGCTTCGGACTCGATCCATCCAGCGTGTCCGGGGGCCGCGCCTCGCTGTCCACCAAACACACCCTGGCCATCACCAACAGGGGAGGAGCCAGCGCGGAGGACATGGTGGCGATCGCGCGCGAGGTGCGCCGCGGCGTCGTCGAGCGCTTCGGCATTGAACTGCACACGGAACCGCTACTGATCGGCCTCGCCCTGTAGGAACCCGAGGGCTATGCGCGTCAGCGCTTTCCGCTCGGGAGGACCTTGTTGAGCAACAGGAACGTCAGCCCGCAGCTGGCGGCCCCCAAGAGGAAGATCTGGCTGAACGCTATGCTCTGCGGCGACGGACCGCCGGGCGAAATCCAGCCGGCTGCCGCGAAGCCTGCCACGCCCAGGAGCATGACGACGGCGGCGAGCAGGAAGCTGCGCACTTGATCGTTGGCGCTTGCCTGGAACCCTGATTCGGGGTCGTCAACGTGCCGATCGGACGATGGCTGGCACGCGGCAGCAAGGCCTAGGAGGAGGGCTGCCGCGCCGGTGGCGGCAAGTCCCACTTCCTGGACAGCCTGCATCGACGGGGACAGTCGAACCCCGCACCAACCGCTATTGCCAGGCCGCAGACAAGCCCGACGGCGGCGGCGCACCAACCAGCGGCTGCCAACCGCCGGCTGAGCGGCCGCAGCAGCGGACCTAACTCACCGAACAGCATTCCCCTAGCGTAGGAGGGCCCGCTGGTAGGCCCCTGTGAGCGGCATGGGAGTTCCTCGGGCGTCCTCATGAGGACCGAAGCTGTCCGCCAAGCGTCCTATGATGGGGCCATGTCAGCTTCGGCGAAGATCCGGGTCACTCCCAAAGTCATGGGCAGGCTGCGCCTCGCTAGCCAGGGATTGCTTGGGGGATTCAGCAGCCCGGAGGAATGCGTCTCCACGATGGGTGCCATGCAGGCCCAGGACCTTGCCTCGGCGTTTTGGGCAGTGGGCCAGCGCGTCCCCGGTTCCGGCCTCTCGAAAGTGCTGGAAGCATTGGAGAACGGCACCGTGGTCCGGTCCTGGCCCATGAGGGGCACGCTGCACCTGGTTCCGCCGCAGGACTTGCGTTGGATCCTGGGCATCACCACGGAGCGGTCCATGCGTTCGGTTGCCGCACGGCACCGGGAACTCGGCATCGAAAAGGCAGACATCGCCGCCTGCCGGGACCTTGCCCTTGAACGCGTCGCTGGCAGCCCGGGCGCCACGCGCGAGGAACTTTTCAAGATCTTCGAATCCGCGGGCCAAGTGACCGCGGCCCAACGGGGGATCCATTTGCTCTGGATCCTGTGCCAGAACGCGTGGCTGGTCCAAGGACCTCCGGCGGGGACGGCGGGCAAAGCCCTTGGACAGCAACTGTTCGTGGCTTTCGACGAGTGGATTCCGGAATCCAAGATCTTGGGGCGGGAAGAAGGGATTGCCGAATTTCTGCTCAGGTATCTGCGCAGTCACGGACCGGCCACGCTCCAAGACTTCGCGTGGTGGACCCAGATCCCCAAATCCGAGGTCCGGGCAGCCCACGAGGCTATTCGCAGCCAACTCGTTGAGCTCGTCTTTGGTGCAACGTCCTATTGGCTGTCGCCAGAGACGGCCGCATTGCTCGACGACGGCGTTCCCGGCTCGCGGACCGTCCTAGCCTTGCCGGGGTTCGATGAATTCCTGCTCGGGTATACGGACCGCAGCTTTGTCCTGCCGCCGGAGCATTTCCAGAAGGTCGTTCCGGGCGGCAACGGGGTCTTCAAACGCATGATTGTGTCTGGCGGCGAAGTGGTGGGCACCTGGTCCCGCAGCGGCACTGGCCGGACCGCCGTCGTCGTTCCCGAACCGTTCGCCCCGGAAGGCCTGACACCAGCGGCCAAACGGTCCTTCGAGCTCCAGGCCGCCAAGTACCTGCGCTTCATGGAGCGTTGAGGCACCCAACTTACTCGCAGTTGATGTCGTTATGAGCGTTCAAAACGACATCAACTGCGAGTTAGTTGGTGAAAGCAGGACTGCTAGAGGGTGCCGGTAGCGATCTTCAGCATGCGGCGCAGCGGCTCGGCAGCGCCCCAGAGGAGCTGGTCGCCCACGGTGAAGGCGCTGATGTATTCGGGGCCCATCTCGAGCTTGCGGATGCGGCCGACCGGAATCTCCAAAGTGCCGGAGGCAGCAACCGGGGTGAGGTCCGCCATGGAGGCTTCCTTGGTGTTGGGCACAACCTTGGCCACTCGTTGTCAGCGTCCAGGAGCTTCTCGATTTCGGTGACGGACAAGTCCTCGCGCAGCTTGAGCGTCAGGGCCTGCGAGTGGGAGCGCATGGCACCGATACGGACGCAGAGCCCGTCCATGACAACGTGGTCCTTGCCCGGCTTTCCGTTGCCGGTGCCGAGGATCTTGTTGGTTTCCACCCGGCCTTCCATTCTTCCTTTGACTGGCCGTTGCCGAGGTCGGCGTCGATCCACGGGATCAGGGAGCCGGCCAGCGGCACGCCGAACTGGGTGGCGTCGACGCCGGAGCGCTGGGTCGCCAGGACCTTGCGGTCGATTTCCAGGATCGCGGAAGCGGGATCGTCCAGTTCGCTGCTGACTTCGTTGTTGAGGGTGCCGAACTGGTTCAGCAGTTCGCGCATGTGGCGGGCACCGCCGCCCGACGCCGCCTGGTAGGTCATGGAGGTACCCCACTCGACCAGGTTGTTCTTGAAGAGGCCGCCGAGCCCCATGAGCATGCACGAGACGGTGCAGTTGCCGCCGATGTAGTCCTTCACGCCGCCGGACAGTCCGGCGTCGATGACGTCCCGGTTGATGGGGTCCAGCACGATGATGGAGTCATCGTTCATGCGCAGCGTGGACGCGGCATCGATCCAGAGCCCGTCCCAGCCGCGGCTGCGAAGCTCGCCGTGGACCTGCTTCGTGTAGTCGCCGCCCTGGGCAGTGACAATAATCGGCAGCTTGGCAAGAGTCTCAATGTCGAACGCGTTCTCGAGCTTGCCTGCGCCGTCGGCGAATGACGGCGCGGCACCTCCCGCGTTCGAGGTGGAGAAAAATACCGGGTTGATGTTGGCGAAGTCGCCCTCTTCCTGCATGCGCTGCATCAGGACGGAGCCGACCATGCCACGCCAACCGACCAGTCCAACGGACGGATTAGCTGCTGTAGTCATTGAACCAGTCTAGACTTTCGCGGCTCCCGGCCGCTGTCGGTTACGTCACGACCCAACTGACTCGCAGTTGTTGTCGTTTTGGGCGCTCAAAACGACAACAAATGCGAGTTACTTGGGTGAGGCGTCGCGCTCTTCCAGCAGGGCCGCCTTGCGTGCGCGCAGGGCGTAGAACGCGCCAAAAGCGAAGACCTGGGTCACCACCACCAGGACGATGATCCCCAGGATCTTGTTGCCGCCCAGGATCATAGTGAGCCCGACGATCGCGGACAGGAGCGCGAAGAGCGGCAACAACATGTAGCCGAGCACGAACAGGGTCTCAGGTTTCTTCAGCATTCTCAGTCTTCCGTCCGGCGCCACGTGGCGATCCGGTAGTTGGTGCCGTTCTTGGAGGTCAGCCAACCATCAGCCGGCTCTGTCGACTCAAGGTTCCAGGCATCGCCGAACTCCGGCGCGAACGTGTCGCCGTCGGTGTCGGAATCGATGACCGTGACGACGGCGACATTCGCGATGTCCATGGACTGCCGGTAAATCTCGCCCCCGCCAATGATCCAGACGTTCTGGCCGCCAGGTGCGAACTGGGACTCGAGGAGCGCTGCGTCAAGCGAGGAGACGACGACGGCGCCACGTGCGTCGGGCGTGTCCGCCCAGCCGTGCTGCCGGGTCACCACGATGTTGGTGCGGCCGGGCAGGGGACGGTACTTTGCGGGGAAAGACTCCCAGGTCTTCCGGCCCATGATGACGGGATGCCCGGTTGTCAGCCGGCTGAAGTGCTGCAAATCTTCGGGAACGTGCCAAGGCATGGTCCCGCCTTTGCCGATCACTCCACTGCCGGTCTGTGCCCACACGAGGCCGATTCCGTTGAGCGTTTCCGCGGCCTCCCCGGGGGAAGGCGACTCCGCGGCGGGAGTTTCCTGGGCGTTCATACCGCCACGGGCGCCTTGATCGCGGGGTGGTGCCGGTAGCCGACTACTTCGAAATCCTCGAAGGTGTAGTCGAAGATCGAGTCCGGCTTGCGGGCGAAGCGCAATTGCGGGTACTCGTAAGGCTCCCGGGAGAGCTGTTCGGTGACTTGCTCCACATGGTTGTCGTAAACGTGGACGTCCCCGCCGGTCCAGACGAAATCGCCGGGCTCGAGGCCCAGCTGCTGGGCCACCATGCAGGTCAGCAACGCGTAGGAGGCGATGTTGAAAGGAACGCCCAGGAACATGTCGGCGGAACGCTGGTACAACTGGCAGGACAGCTTGCCGTCGGCAACGTAGAACTGGAAGAACGCGTGGCACGGCGGCAACGCCATGTCCTTGATCTCGGACACGTTCCAGGCCGAAACGATGTGCCGGCGCGAATCCGGGTTGGCGGCCAGGCCCTTCATGAGCTCTGCGATCTGGTCAATGTGCCCGCCGTCGGGAGTCGGCCAGCTGCGCCACTGCACGCCGTACACCGGGCCGAGTTCGCCATCAGCGTCTGCCCACTCATCCCAGATGGTGACGCCCTGCTCTTGGAGCCACTTCACGTTCGACTCGCCGCGGAGGAACCACAAGAGTTCCAGCGCGAGGGATTTGAAGTGGACCCGCTTGGTGGTGATGAGCGGGAAACCCTGGCTTAAATCGAAACGCAGCTGGCGGCCGAAAACGCTCCGAGTGCCGGTGCCCGTGCGGTCCGACTTGTGCGTGCCGTTGGCCATGACGTCGCGCAGGAGGTCTTCATATGGGGTTGGGATGCTCACGCACCCAGCTTACTGGAGTCAGTCATCGAAGGGCTTGATCTGTTCCACGGCAACTACGCGCTGGCCGTTTCCGCGGGCCACATGGCACACGATCATCTCGCCAGGCGCCAGGTACGGATCCTGGGCCGGCAGCATCTCGTGAAGCTCGGGCCCATCCGCTCGCCGAGCGTCTTCAGGACGGTGGGGAGTGCCGGCCTGTGGGTGCAGAGCGCAACCCCGCGTTGCTTGTCGAATAAGCCCTCGACGATCGCGGCTGTCTTCTTCGGGCTCCGCTGGTGATGGTGTTCCGTCAGGGCCTCCACAAGTTTCACCTTGGCTCCGGCTGACTTGGCGTAAGGCGCGATGGTGGACACACACCTGGCCCAGGGACTGCTCACGATCCGCAGCGGCTTCCACACGCCCAGAAGCCGTTCGACTGCCAGTGCCTGGCGCAGGCCCGTCACGGCCAGCGGCCGGCTGCCCTCTGCCTTGGTCCAGGAGGATCGCGGCTTGGCCTTGGCATGGCGCACCAGAATCAGGGGCCATGTTTCCAGCTCACCATTGAGGTGGGCCTTCGCCAACGCCTGGAGGGGCCCACATCCGTCGGGTTGCTCAGGAAACGTGCCGCCTTGTCCGGCGCGGCCCACATGTAGGCATCCACTTCCTGGCCGTCCGGCTTGATGATGGACCCGTTGACTTGCGTCGCCCAGTAGTGCACCACCTTCAGCCCGGCCGCCACATGGTAGTGCGTCGGAGGAAGCGGAATACCGAGGGCAGCCTTGAGGCCGATCTCTTCCCTGATCTCGCGGACGGCGCACTCCGGGATGGTTTCCCCGGCGTCGAGCTTGCCCTTGGGCCAGGACCAGTCGTCGTACTTGGCCGATGGATCAGCAGGACCTCAAGGGTGCCCTTGGTGACGCGCCAAGGAATGGCGCCGGCCGCCGTGACGGCGATCGGCTCCCCCGGATGGTCCGTCTGGTCCGCAATAGGTGTATCGCTCTTCAACTTTTCGCTGCCTACCGCCGGGCAACTGCACGTTGGCGGGACCGGGAGGCAAGCAGCCAGGACTGGATGTCCAGAAGCGGCGAGCCGTCCTCGGCCTGGTGGAACCTGGTCCAGTGGCCTTCGTTGTCGAGGTGCCAGCTGGCAGTGCCGGGGTCCATGTAACGGCGCAGCAGATCCATGACCTCGGCTGTATCTTCGCGGCTGGAGAGCTGCACCAGCGCCTCGACCCGGCGGTCGAGGTTGCGGTGCATCATGTCCGCGGAGCCGATGTAGACCACGGGATCGTTGGCATTGGCGAAAGCAAACACGCGCGAGTGCTCCAGGAAGCGGCCCAGGACCGAGCGGACCGTGATGTTCTCACTGAGTCCAGGAACTCCCGGACGCAGCGAGCAGATGCCGCGGACGATGACGTCAACCTTTACGCCGGCCTGCGATGCGCGGTAGAGGGCATCGATGGTGGCCTCGTCAACCATGGAGTTGACCTTGATCTGGACCTTGGCGGCAATTCCCGCCCGGGCGTTGCGGATCTCGGTCTCGATCCTGTCGATCAATCCGGACCGCACTGAGCGCGGCGCCACGAGGAGCCGCTTGAAGGTCGACTTCGGAGCATACCCGGAGAGCTGGTTGAAGAGCTTGGACAAGTCCTCGCCCACCTGCTCATTGGAGGTCAACAGGCCAAGGTCCTCGTAGTAGCGGGCCGTCCGCGGGTGGTAGTTGCCCGTGCCGATGTGGCAATACCTGCGGAGGCCATCCACTTCCTGGCGGACAACAAGGGACAACTTGCAGTGCGTCTTGAGTCCCACGATGCCGTACACCACGTGTACGCCGGCCTGCTCCAGTTTGCGGGCCCAGGAGATGTTGGCCTGCTCGTCGAAGCGGGCCTTGATCTCCACGAGGGCCAGGACTTGCTTGCCGGCCTCGGCAGCATCGATCAGTGCGTCCACGATGGGGGAATCGCCGGAAGTGCGGTACAGGGTCTGCTTGATGGCCTGGACCTTGGGGTCGGCGGCCGCCTGCTCCAGGAAGGCCTGGACCGACGTCGAGAACGAGTCGTACGGGTGGTGCAGCAGGATGTCGCGGCGGCGCATCGCCGCGAAGACGTTGGCGGCCTTGGATGTCTCGGATTCGTTCAAGTACCGCGAGGTGTGGGGCACGTGCTTCGGGTAGTGGAGGTCGGCGCGGTCAATTCCGCCGATGACCGACAGGCCCCGGAGGTCCAGGGGAGCCGGAACGGAGTAGACCTCGGATTCCTCGACGCCGAGTTCCCGCACCAGGAGCGCGCGGATGTTCGGGTTGATGTCCGTGGTGACCTCAAGCCGGACGGGCGGGCCGAAGCGGCGGCGCAGCAGTTCTTTTTCAAGCGCCTGCAAGAGGTTCTCGGCGTCGTCCTCTTCGACTTCCACGTCCTCGTTGCGGGTGACGCGGAAGGTGTGGTGCTCCATGACTTCCATTCCGGGGAACAGCTTGTCCAGATGCACCGCGATGACCTCTTCGAGCGCGATGAAGCGTGCCACCCGGCCCGGGACCGCGCCGGCACGCGGTCCGTCGATCGAGACGAGGCGCGGGAGCTGGTCCGGGACCTTGACGCGGGCAAACAGTTCCTTGTCGCTGACCGGATTGCGGACAATCACGGCCAGGTTGAGGGAAAGCCCGGAGATATAGGGGAAGGGGTGGGCGGGATCGACGGCGAGGGGGGTGAGGATCGGGAAGACCTTCTCGCCGAACATGATGCTCAAGCGGTGCTGGGCCTCGTCGTCGAGTTCGTCCCAGCGCATGAGGTGGATGTGCTCATAGGCCAGAGCGGGGCGGATCTGCTCGGCGAATACGCGCGCATGGCGTTCCTGCAGCTTCCGGGCGGCATCGCCGATCTGCTCCAGGACTTCGATGGGGCTCAGTCCGGCGGGGGAGGGCACCGCGAGTCCCGTGGCGATGCGGCGCTTCAAGCCGGCAACGCGCACCATGAAGAATTCATCCAGGTTCGAGGCGAAGATGGAGAGGAAATTGACCCGCTCCAGGAGGAAGAGGTCCGGATCCTCCGCGAGCTCAAGAACGCGGGAGTTGAAGGCGAGCCAGCTTAGCTCGCGGTCCAGGAAGCGGTCCGGGCTGATGTCGCCTTCGGGCTCCAGGGAGGGCGCAAATTCAGGAATGTCGATGCGGTCCTGGGTTGCCCGCGCAGCCGGGACTTCGGAAGACCCGAAGCGGGGAGGCAAGGTTGCGCCCTTGACCTCGGTTTTGGTGGTTCCGACCGGGTCCGGGTTCATCGGGCTCTCCTTCGTTCAGCGCGGGGTTTGATTCAACCCTACAAGGATTCCACGTACCGGAATCCTAGATGTCCTAGCCTTTCAGATACGCCTTGGTTCCGGGTTACTTCCCGGTTAACGGCGCATACATGACATCGACGTCCCAACGAACGAAGCCCAGTTTCTGGTAAAGGGCGACGGCCGCCGTATTGTCGGCGTCCACGTACAACATGACCGAGTGCAGTTCGTGGCTCTGGAGATACCTGATGCCAGCGACAGTGAGCGCTTTGCCAAGCCCCAGGCCTTGGGCCGCGGGTGTCACACCCACGACGTAGACCTCCCCGATGGCCGGATGGGGTCCTTGCCGGGGGTGCACCTTCGTCCAATGGAATCCGAGCAGTTCCCCGGCCGGGTTCACGGCGAGCAGGAAACCTGCGGGATCGAACCAATCCTCGGCCATTCGGGCGTCCAGGTCGGCCCTGGTCAGGGAGCCCTGCTCGGGATGGTGGGCAAATGCCGCCCTGTTGGCGGCCAGCCAGGCGGACTCATCCTGACCCGGCACGAAGGCGCGCAGCGAGACTCCCTCAGGCAGGCCGGCGTCGGGCAGTTCCGCGGTTGAGGACATAAGGCGCATCTTCCACAGTTCGCGCGCCGGACCGTAGCCGTAGCGGGCCGCAAGCTCCGCGGCGGCCTCGTGATTCCCGTGGGACCACGCGTTCAGCCCCTCGAGCCCGCGGCTGTCCCGGAGCGAGTCCAGCAACCGGCCCGCGGCACCCTGGTTGCGGTAGCTCGGGTGCACTGCCATTTCCAGGACTCCGGTCCCGTCGTCCGCTTCAACCACGACGGCGATTCCCGCCAGGTCCTGGCCGCTTGCGGGATCGGACTGCTCGTCCGGGGCGTAAAGGGCCACGGTGAGCACAGAGTGGTCGCCGGCATCGGCCCGCGCAGCATGACCAGGGTCTGTTCTGACAGCGGGGGATTGCCGTCCGACTCCTCGGCGGCTGCGGCGAGCGCCTTGATGTCTTTCAACAACTCGTTGTCCGAGGCGCCTTTGACGACAAGGACGGGCCAGTTCTCCGGGTGCGCAGGGCTCATGCTGCAAGGCTATACGTCTCCGGCCGGTTTGGCGGGATGGATTTTGCAGGCACTGTGTTGGCCGTGTAAGGTCTATATCTCGTCCGGCTTCGCGAAGCAGGATACGAGGGGGATCCACCAGTGGGGTGGCCTCGATACGTTCGACCCGTATGTCCTCCACTCAAGCAAAAGAAGGCCGGACTCAGTGAGTCCGGGCCTTCTTTGTGCTTCGAAGCTTGGGGTTCGGAAGCCTAGGCCTCGGTGAGCTCATCTTCCGGCAGGCGGACCAACGTCAGCCTGTAGCCAACGTTGCGGACCGTGCTGATGAGGTTCTCGTGGTCCACGCCGAGCTTGGCGCGCAGGCGCCGGACGTGGACGTCCACGGTGCGGGTGCCTCCGTAGTAGTCGTAGCCCCATACTTCGGTGAGAAGCTGCTGACGCGTGAATACCCTGCCCGGGTGCTGGGCGAGATACTTCAGGAGTTCGAACTCCTTGAAGGTCAGGTTGAGCGGCTGCCCGTTCACGCGGGCCGTGTAGCTTGCCTCGTCGATCACGACGCCGGCCGCCCGGATTTCCGTGTTGGTTTCCTCTTCGCCGGGGATTGCGCGGGCCACGGCCAGGCGGATCCGGGCTTCGACTTCGGCCGGGCCGGCCGAGTCGAGGACGATGTCATCAACGGACCAGGCGGAAGAGACGGCAGCCATGCCGCCTTCCGTGAGGATCAGGATGAGGGGGCGCTCAAGCCCGTGGCTTTGAGCAACTGGGTCAGGGAGCGGGCCCCACAAGGTCCTTGCGGGCATCAAGGAAGACGACGTCGGTGGGGTCGGTTTCGAGCAAGGCCGTTGGCTCTGCCGGAAGGATGTGGACCCGGTGGTTCAAGAGCTCCAAGGCGGGCAGGATGTCTACCGACGACCCGGTGCTGTTCGTCAGGAGCAGGATGTGCGACATAGTTCCTCCAATGGGCGGTCCGCGCATCATCGGGCGTCTGAACCGGGTTTCCACCGGCCGGTAGCTGCTTATGGGGCGTGGTTCCGTTGTAACGGAAGCGTTGCAACAAGAAGCGCTGTTGACAACCGAGTATACCCAAAGGCCCTGCAACGTCAGGGATTCGTGTCACCTTCAGCCCATGTTTGCGACATATTTGTGCCGTATAAGGCAGGATTGGCAGGAGGTTGCTCGCGGCTTGGAACGAAATGGGCCCATCGAGGATCCCATGAAGGCGCGGCGAGGTGAGGGACACAGTGAGGTCAGGGGCGCAGTGAAGTCTTGGAGCATCGGGTGGTCGGCCTCGTGGCGCTCGCGGTTTTCGTCGCCAGCTCTTACGGCCCCACGGAAGGGTTGGTCGCCGTCGGAATCCTGGCGTCGGCCGCGGTTGGCATCGGCTGGCCCCACTTTCTAGCCGTCCCGGCGAAGAAAACGCTCGCCACGGTGATCGGCCTGAGCGGCGCGGGTTCAGCCTTGGCTGCCGGCTTCGTGCCAGCCCCCGGATTTCTCGATGCAACTCCGGCCTTCATCGCCGCAGGCGTGATTGCGGTGTTCGTCGTGCAGCTGATCCGCGGAACCGGTCAGGCCCAACGGCTCGAGTCCACTCTGGGCAGCTGCGCCGGTGTGCTGCTGAGCTGCCTTGGCGCTGGCTGGATTGCGGGGGCGAGGTTCAATGGGATCAAGGAAATGGTGTTGGTCGCTGCCCTCAGCGCCGCGGTCGCCCTCCTCGCCGGCTTGTTGCGATGGCCGGACCGGGTCGTGGCGCCCTTGGGCATCGTGGCCGCAGGGTTGGTGGCTCCGCTGGCAGGCCTGGTGTTCTCCAACATCGCGATCGTGGCTGCCATCGTGGTGGGCGTCGTCATCGGCTCAGTCCTGGTCAGTTTCCGTCGGATGGTGACGCTTCGGCTCGGCCGCCTGAACTTCCCGGCTGTCCTTGGAATGGGCGTCGCCCCCGTTTGGGCGGTTGGCGCCTTGTGCTACTTCATCGACAAACTACTCATCTACTAACAGTTAGGATGGCATCATGTCCGTACTTGCATTTGAAATCTTCTTCCTTGTCCTCCTCGGCCTGGCCAGCCTCTCGATGGCGTGGTTCGCTGGTTTTGTCGTTTACCGTCTCTTCAAAGGCCAGAAGTAGAGCTCCCATCGCTTTTGATCAACCCGTACCTTCCGGTCCACTGAGGTAATTGCTGTGCCCATTGAAATTCCTTCCGACCTGACACCCGAACTGGTACCCCTTTCCTGGCTCATTGGTGAGTGGGAAGGCCGGGGACGGCTTGGAAGCGGTGAAGAAGACTCGGATCACTTCATCCAGCACGTCTCCTTCACGCACCACGGCCTGCCCTACCTGGAGTATCGGGCGGAAAGCTGGCTCAGCGACGAGGACGGCACCAAATTGCGGCCCCTCACCGTGGAGACAGGCTTTTGGGCGCTGGAGCGGAAAATGCTCGACGCCGACGGCGGGCCCGGCTTGATTCCCGCGGAAATCGTCCGGTATTGAAAACTGCCGATGACGTCGAAGCCCACCGGAACGCCGACGGCGGGTTCGACATCACTGTGACGATTGTCCATCCCGGTGGCATCAGCGAGCTGTACTACGGTCAAATCAAGGGGCCGCAGATCCAGATGAGCACCGATATGGTGATGCGCGGCGGCCACTCCAAGGAATACACTGCGGCCACACGCATCTTCGGCCTCGTGGATGGCAATCTGTTGTGGCGCTGGGATGTGTCCACTCCGGGCAAGTCGCTCGAGGCCCACGCTTCGGCTTTCCTGAACAAGCTCTCCTAGGGTGCTTGTTAAATAGCTTCAAGGTCTCACCGAAGAGGTCTCACTGAACGTCCCGTTTCGCAGTTCGAACCAAAGGGGAGCAGCAAGTGAACGAAGCAACTAAACCTGCCAGCTATGACGATCTCAAGGCGGTCTTTTTCAACGGGACGCTCAAGCCATCGCCGCAAGTGAGCAATACCGACGGACTGATTGCCATCAGCCGGCGCATCATGGAAAAGCAGGGCGTCAGTACCCAGGTGATCCGGACCGTGGATCACGACATTGCCGCCGGTGTGTATCCGGACATGCGGGAACACGGCTGGGCGACGGATGAATGGCCGGAGTTGTATCCGGCGGTGCTGGAGGCCGACATCGTGGTGGTGGCCGGTCCTATCTGGCTTGGCGATAACTCCTCCCAGACCAAGAAGCTCATCGAGCGGCTCTACGCCCATTCGGGCCAACTCAACAGCAAAGGCCAGTGGGCCTACTATCCAAAGGTCGGCGGCTGCCTGATCACCGGCAACGAGGACGGCATCAAGCACTGCGCCATGAACGTCCTGTACAGCCTCCAGCACGTCGGCTTCACCATTCCGCCCCAGGCCGATGCCGGCTGGATCGGCGCCGTCGGCCCCGGGCCCAGCTACCTCGACGAAGGGTCCGGTGGTCCTGAGAGCGACTTCACCAACCGGAACACCACCTTCATGACCTGGAACCTGCTCCACTACGCCCGGATGCTCAAGGACGTAGGCGGCATTCCTGCCTACGGGAACCTCCCGGACGAATGGAAAGCCGGTACGCGCTTCGATTTTGAAAACCCGGAATACCGCTGAGCCCCAAGGACTTCTACTACATATGACTTACACGAGCCCCCTATTGTCGCGCCCCGGAGCTGTAGAAGGCGGCGGCGAGGACTCCGGCGTCGCGGCCCACTACGGCGAGCCCCTGCGGGAGCAGCGCGCACTCGCCGCAGGCACCGCCGTCGTCGATCTTTCCTACCGGGGCGTTGTCACGGTCACCGGACCGGATCGCCTGAGCTGGCTCAACACGCTTTCCTCGCAGCAACTGACCAACCTCCAGCCGCGCGTCTCAAGCGAACTGCTGCTCCTCACCATTCAGGGACGCATTGAGTTCGACGCCCGCGTGGTGGACGACGGCGAGACCACCTGGCTGTTGGTCGAAGCCACCGAGGCTGCCCCGCTGGCCGAGTGGCTCAACAAAATGCGGTTCATGTTGCGCGTCGAGGTGGCTGACGTGTCGGCCGAGTGGGCCGTCGTCGGCGCAACCAAGGCCGTTGACGCGTGGTCGGACAGGCTTGTCTGGGAGGACCCGTGGCCGCACATCGGCGTCGGCGGCTATTCGTACAGCGTGGTGGAGGAAAACTCCCACCCCGGCCTTGAGAGGCCCTGGTTCGAGTACCTCATTCCGGCAGACGAGCTTGAAGCGGCCGTTGAGGGCATGGCCCTCGCTGGCTCGTTGGCCGCGGAGGCGCTCCGCATTGCTGCCTGGCGTCCCCGGCTCGGCGCGGAGACGGATGAGAAGACCATCCCGCACGAGCTCGATCTCCTCCGGACCTCGGTCCACTTGTCCAAGGGCTGCTACAAGGGCCAGGAAACCATTGCCCGTGTCCACAACCTCGGACACCCGCCCCGGCGGCTCGTTTTCCTGCAATTGGACGGCTCGCAGCACACCCTTCCAGCGCCGGGCAGCGTTGTATTTGCCGGAGAGCGCAAGGTGGGTACGCTGACATCTGTGGCCCAGCACTTCGAAATGGGGGCAGTAGGACTGGCCCTGATCAAGCGGTCTGTGGACCCGCACGAGGTGCTGACCGTGCTGGACGGTGAGGAGCCTTATCCGGCCGCCCAGGAAGTAATCGTTGCGCCCGATGCCGGACAGGTGGTGGGGCGTCAGACCGGATTCCTGAAGGGACCCCATCGATGAGCGAAACGACGGGCGCTGAAGCCCAAGCGACGGGTGCCGATGACGAGGCCATTGCCTTGGCGCACACCTTGTTCGATGCCGCCAGGGAAGGCAACTCGGAGCTCCTGCGGAGCTACCTCAACGCCGGTGCTCCGGCTGGAATGCGCACTGCCGCAGGCGACTCTCTCCTGATGCTGGCCGCCTACCACGGCCACGCGGAAACCGTTCAGCTTCTGCTGTACCACGGTGCCGATGCGAACGGGGCAAACGACCGTGGCCAGACTCCGCTGGCCGGCGCGGTTTTCAAGGGCTACACGGAGGTGGCCCGGGTTCTGATTGACGCCGGCGCAGATCCCGACGCCGGTGCGCCCACAGCGCGCGAGGCCGCCCGGATGTTTGCCCGCGCGGAGATTCTCGAACTGCTCGGATAGGCCAAGGGGCCGTCGGGCTGAGCCCGTGCCTGGCGGCGCGGCCGCGGCGGCTGCCTTGCAGTCAATTATTCCATGTGGAATAGTTTTTGTGGAATAGTTCGCACGGAGGATGGGGAAATGGCACGAGCCGCACTGACTCCACTTGGTGTCGCCGCATTGGCCCTCCTCGTGGAGGCGCCGATGCATCCATACGAGATGTACCAGCTCCTGATGGCCCGTCACGAGGACCGCTTGGTCAAGGTCCGGCCGGGCACGCTCTACCACGCGTCGGCCGCCTGGAAGAGGCGGGTTTCGTCGAGTCCACGGGCATTGACCGCGCCGGCAACCGGCCCGAGCGGACCACCTACCGAATCACGGGAACCGGCAGGGAGGCGCTGACCGAGCGCCTCCAGAACATGCTGGCGGAACCCGTGAACGAATACCCGAGCTTCCCCCACGCGATCGCCGAGGCACACAACCTGCCGTCCGGCGTCGTCCTCGAACTCCTGGACCGCCGCGTGGCGAACCTGGAAGACCAACTCGACTTCCTGGTCCGCGGTGAAGAAGCTGTCGCCGCAAAAGGCGTCGAGACCAAGTTCTGGATCGACGTCAAGTACCAACAAACCATGCTGCGGACGGAAATCGACTGGATACGCAGCTTCCAAAACGATCTCCGCAGCGGGCAGTTGCCGTGGTAACCGCCCAGCCAACGCACCAACGTGCAAGATATTCAGCACAGTCAAAGGAAACCCATGGAAAACGTAGCTAAACCGTGGCCCGCACTGTGGTCCCTCGTGGTCGGGTTCTTCATGATCCTGATCGACACCACCATTGTCTCCGTGGCGAACCCACGGATCATGGAGGGCCTGCATACCGACATCAACGCCGTCATCTGGGTGACGAGCGCCTACCTCCTCGCCTACGCCGTGCCGTTGCTGATCACCGGAAGGCTCGGTGACCGCTTCGGGCCAAGAACCTCTACCTGATCGGCCTCGTGGTCTTCACGCTCGCTTCGCTGTGGTGCGGCCTCTCGGGCGACATCGGCATGCTGATCGCGGCCCGGGTGGTCCAGGGCATCGGCGCAGCCATGATGACGCCCCAGACCATGGCCGTCATCACCAGGATCTTCCCGCCGGACCGCCGCGGCGCGGCCATGGGCCTCTGGGGAGCGACGGCTGGCATGGCCATCCTCGTCGGTCCGATCCTCGGTGGCGTGTTGGTTGACGGCCTCGGCTGGCAGTGGATCTTCTTCGTCAACGTTCCCATCGGCGTCGTTGCCTTCGTCCTCGTGACCCGGCTGGTACCGAAGCTGACCACGCACAGCCACAAGTTCGACGTCGTGGGTGTTTTGCTGTCCGCGGCCGGCATGTTCCTGCTGGTGTTCGGCATCCAGGAAGGCCAAAGCTACAAGTGGGGCACCGTCACCGGGCCCATTACCGTGTGGGGACTGATCATCACGGGGCTCGTTGTCCTTGCCGTGTTCGTCCTCTGGCAGTGGCTGCTGGAGCGCCGCGGCGGCGAGCCTTTGCTGCCGTTGGGCCTGTTCAAGGACCGCAACTTCTCCTTGGGTAACACCACCATCATGGCGGTGGGCTTCACCATCACAGCGTTCCCGCTCCCCACCATTTTCTACTACCAGGTAGTCCGTGGGCTGACACCCACGCAGTCCGCGTTGCTCATGATCCCCATGGCCGTGATCTCCGGCGCTTTGGCACCTTTTGTCGGCAAGTTGATCGACCGGATCAATCCGCGCTGGTTCGCGGCCTTCGGGCTCCTCTGCCTGTCCGGTGCCCTGTTCTGGACGGGGACGCTGCTGAAGCCGGACACTCCCATCTGGATGTTCCTGCTGCCCAGCGCCCTCCAGGGCGTGGCCAATGGTTTCATTTGGGCCGGTCTCCAACGCCACAACCCGCAACCTGCCGCCGCGCTCGGCCGGCGCCGGTTCCGGCGTCTTCAATACGACGCGCCAGATCGGTGCGGTCCTGGGATCGGCCGCGATTGCTGCCCTCATCCAGTCCCGGCTCGCGGCTGAGCTGCCCGCGGCCCCGCCAGGCGCTGCCCGGCAGGCGAAGGGGGATTCACCGGCAAGTTGCCAGAATTCCTGCACGACGGCTTCTCGACCGCGATGAGCCAGTCGGTCCTGCTGCCCGCTTTTGCGATTCTGCTGGGGGCAGTAGCGGCGTTGTTGTTTGGCAAGCCCAAGGCCGTCCAGGGTTGGGGTTCTCCGGCGGCAGCCCCGTCCGAGGCTAAGACTCAAACTGTTTCGCAAGACGGCTAGCCCGCGCGAACTGGCAGACGATGCCCTCAAAATGGGGCATCGTCTGCCAACTCGCGGTTAGCGGAGCAGGACGGAGGTCTGGATGCCCCCGTCGACGAATCCCAGCTTTCGGGCCAAGGCCATGGAGCCCGGTTGTCCAGCGCTGTTCGCCATTGCAGCGTCAGGCCGGAGGCGAGTGCCTCGTGGGCGGCGATCGAGGCAGCCAGGGTTCCAAGTCCTTGCCGGCGCAAATCCGGCGGCACCAGGACGCCCATGTCCGCGAGGATCCCCTGCCACTCCGCATAGGCGCCGCAGGCCACCGGTTTGCGGTCCGGTTCGTTGCCGTCCATCACGGTGAAATGGTGGTCCATCCTTGAGAGATGGACTTCATTGACGTCGTCTGGAGGGCACCTGCCCTCCAGCTCGATCGCCTCCGGGTGGCCGTGCGAGACGGTGACTTCGCCGCCCGGCCGGAAGAGGGAAGGTCGTCGGCGAACAGCAGCGCCGACGTCCCGAGCCCGTGGCCGCCGTGTTCGCGGCTGATCCGCAATAGTGCGGAATGCTCGCTCAGTTGATCGTCCGAGAGTTCGACGGCGGCAGCCACCGCCCACGCGGGAGCCACCAATGCGGAGCGGCCAAAGAGCCTCACGAAGGTGATGGATTCGGCGTCTTCGTCTTCCCTGACCAGCCGCTCCCCGGTGCGGGCAGCAGGTGAGCCGGAGACGAAACTGAAGGCCTCGTCGTCGAACCCTAAGTGCCGGGCCCAGGCCAGCAGCACAATTTCCGCCGATCCCGCATCAAGTTCCATGACATCGAGTCTATGCAGTCCCGGAAAAGGAAAGGAGCAGGCAGGCACCGGGTGGTACCTGCCTGCTCCTTGAAGAATCTGCTCTTGTGAAGAACCGGCTCAGCCGAACAGCACCGCAGCTTCGTCATAGCGGTTCTGCGGGACGGTCTTGAGCTTGCCCAAAGCGGCTTCGAAGCCCACATGCTCGATGTCCGTGCCCTTGAGGGCCACCATGGTTCCCCAGCGGCCTTCCACGACGGAATCGATGGCCGCCATGCCCAGGCGGGTGGCCAGGACGCGGTCAAAAGCCGACGGGACGCCGCCGCGCTGGATGTGGCCGAGGATCGTGGCACGGGTTTCGATGCCGGTGCGGGCTTCGATCTCCGGGGCGAGCTGGTCGGCGATGCCACCCAGGCGGGGCCGGCCGAAGGTATCCAGGCCGCGTTCGGAGTGCGGGGCCTCCATGTGGTCCGGAACAAAGCCCTCAGCGACAACAATCAGCGGCGCACGGCCACGATCGTGGGCCTCCTGGACCCACTCGGTGATCTGCTCGATGCTGACCTTCTGCTCGGGGATCAGGATGGCGTGCGCGCCGGCGGCCATGCCCGCGTGCAGGGCGATCCAGCCCACGTGGCGGCCCATGACCTCGGCGATCATGCAGCGGTGGTGGGATTCTCCCGTGGTGCGCAGCCGGTCGATGGCCTCGGTGGCGATCTGGACGGCGGTGTCGAAGCCGAAGGTGTAGTCGGTGGCGTCGAGGTCGTTGTCCACGGTCTTGGGGACGCCCACGATCCTCAAGCCGGCGTCGGTGAGGCGCTTCGCGGCGGCCAAGGTGCCTTCGCCGCCGATGGCGATGATGGCGTCGATGCCGAGGCGGTCCATGTGGGCCTTGATGACATCCGGCCCGCCGCCGTTTTCGAACGGGTTGGTGCGGGAGGTGCCAAGGATGGTTCCACCCTGTTTGGCGATACCGCGGACCATAGTCCGGGGAATGTCGATGACGTCGCCCTCCACGACGCCCCGCCAACCGTCCCGGAAACCGACGAATTCCTGGCCGTGGATGGCGATTCCCTTGAGGACGGCGCCGCGGATGACGGCATTAAGTCCGGGGCAGTCGCCACCGCTGGTAAGGATTCCAATTTTCATGAGGGCTCAAATCCTGGCTAGGAGGTATACGTGCAGAGCGCCACGCTGAGCTCACAATGATTGTAGGGGGCAATGTGGGGTAGGACACAAACCGTGACCGCCGCGGATGAGACTTTTGAAACAACCAGGAAACAGCCCGGGCGAACCCGGGCTGTGCTAGTTCCTGCCTTGCGAGCGCTGGGTGAGGAAGGATTCCAGCGCAATGGTGCCGCTTTGGTTGGGAAGCAGCAACCATGCCACCACGTAGATCACGACGGCGGGTCCTGGTAGCAGGCAGAAGATCAGGTAGCCAATGCGGACGTAGGCTACGTCCACATTCAGCTTGGCGGCGATGCCACCGCAAACCCCTCCGATCAAACGCTGCGGACCGCGCTTCAGGCCGATGCCCCGTACGATGCTGAAGAACTTGTTCATGGCTAGAGCCTTCCTGTTGTGGCTGCTTTGTCACGTGCTGCTTGCTAGCGGTGGTCGGAATCGGCGGCGCCGGAGTCCGGGCTGGACCCGCGGTCTTTTCGTGAGCGGGCGGAGACCAGGCCTCCGATCACGAGTGCCGCGCCGGCTCCGATCATGAGCCCGATCAGCACATAGGTGCCGTTGAGGACCACGAGGCCGAGTTTGGAAATGATGATCAAAGCTGCGAGTGCCAGGACAATCAGCCCCCAGACCACGGTGCCTACCCTTGCCCGGGCGGTTTGAACCGGGGTTTCAGGTGCTGTTTCAAATGCCTGCGTGGGTTCGTGCGTGCTCATGTCAGTTTCCTTCCTGGACGGTGACGTTGCTCAAAGTGCCGTTGAGCCTGACGACAAGCTTGGCGCCGGGTTTGTCCGTGTTGAAGCTGTCCCGGGTACCGCCATTGCTTTGGGTGACGGCGCTACCGTCTTGCTTGAGGTTCGCGAAGGTCATGTCCGCCTGGACCTCCACCGGCACGGTCGCCGGGATGACGAGTTTGATATTGCTGGCGGTGACGTCCATCGGAACAACGACGTCGGAGCTCAGCGGCGCGCTCAGGTTCAGCTTGGTCAGGTCGACGGTCCCGTTGACCCCGGTGATGTCGAAGCCTTTGCGGGCATCGTCGATGCTCACAGGATTCCATTGGGCATTCTGGAGACGGAAGTGGTCCGCGTTGGGCGCGATATTGAAGATGCCGCCGATCACCAGCGTGGCTATGGCCAGGAAGCCGAGTAGTCCCGACGTGCGGCCACGAAGCCCCGCAACAAGGATCCCGAGGCCGAGGACTCCGGCGCCTGTGGCCCAGACCACCGCGTTGGCGGCATCGCCCAGATGGATGACGTTGCCGGCGTCGAGCAGCTTGAGTGTTCCGCCGGCCAGCAGGGCAGCCCCCGCTGAGACCGCTACGATGGCCGCGCCCGGCCCCTGCCGCCTTGGACGCTCGGGGCGTTCGGGGCGGTTGGAACGCCGGCCGGTGGGTAGGGCCCTGCGGGATTGACGGGGCCCGAGGGGGTTCCCGGCCCCCGGTTCCGTAATTACCGGTTCCGCCGGTTCCGTAAGTCCCGGTTCCGTAAGTCCCGGCGCTGTAAGGACCCGCGCTGTAAGGGCCGGCCGGGTAGCCTGCCGAGGCGTGTGTCTCCGCGCCGCCAAAGGAACCTGGAGCGGCCGCGTAGTTGTGTGTGCCCATCGTCTGCCTTCCGTTGCGGGCTTTGCTGCGCTGGACCAGGAAATAGACCAGGTAGATGATGCCGCCTACCCAGAACAGCGTCCACAGGAGTCCGGGAACCCCATTCCAGCCCCATCCCCAGAAACCGCGGCCGAGGCTTGGCAATCCGATGATGGTTGTGATGAGGGCTCCGGTCATGCCTGCGGACCAGCGGCCCGCCCCGGCCTCCTGTGCATGGATGCGGCCATCGGGTTCGGGCAGGAGCGCCCAGGCGATGCCATAGAGCAGGATGCCTATGCCGGCGAAGAGGGTGAGGATGATAAAGATGCCGCGGACGATCAAAGGATCGATGCCGAAGCGGTGGGCGATGCCGCTGGCCACGCCGCCCATCCACCGGTCCCGGCCACGGCTGATGCCTTGGCTTCGGATCCAGTTGAAGAAGTTCTGCGGGGGAGCTGGCACGGCGTGATTCGGTGCCGCGCGCTGGTGTTGCCGGCGTCCGGCTGGGCCGGTTCTTCGGGCACGCCCGTCGCGGCCGGCTGGATGGATTCTGCAGGTTGTCCGGGCTCCGCAGCTTGTCCGGGGTCCTCTGGATTCATGCTGTTCGCGTTCATACTTCGATCTTGCCGTCCGGCGACGTCTCCCTCTATTGGGGGATACCCTGAACGTTCCCTGAGTGGCCCCCTGAGATGCCCTGCTTCGAGCGCCGAAGACCCTGATACGTGTTTGGATGGATTCATGACAACCGCCACGCAACGCCCGCCGCTGGTCCGGAGCAGCGACCGGATCATTGCCGGCGTGTGCAGCGGCCTGGCGGACCATCTTGGCTGGCCCGTGAAGTACATCCGGCTCGCCATGGTCCTTGCCTCGTTCGCCGGCGGCGCGGGCCTGGCTTTCTACGCCTGGCTCTGGGTCATGGTGCCCACCGCTGACGAAAGCGCCCGCCGAAACAGCCGCCGGCCGGCGTCGCCCATTGCTCCCGCGGTGAGCCTGCCTCCTTCGGTGAGCATTCCTCCCGACGTTGCAGCGCCCGACGGCGCGCAGCCGGTGCCGCTGTCCACCCCGGCTCCCGTCGTCGCCTCCTGGTTCAGGATTCGGCGGATCCAGTATGGGAAAGAGATCCTCCTCGGGGCCGGCCTGCTCCTGGTGGCCGCCATCCTGATCGCCCGGCAGTTCGGCGTCGAGGTCCCCCTCGGCACGCTGATCCCGGCGGCGGCCATACTCGGTGGGGCGGCGATCGCGTGGATGCAGTTGGACGAGACGCGCCGGGCCGGGCTGGTGGACAAGACGAAGGCGGACCAAGCCGGTGGCTGGGTCCGCCTTGCTGCGGGCCTGGCCCTGGTGGTTGCCGGGGTGTTGGTCATGGTGTCCGGTTCCGGCTCGTGGGAGCAGACCTGGCTCGCGCTGCTGGCTTCCATCGCGGTGCTGGGCGGCGTGGCCTTGGTGCTGCTGCCGTGGGGCTTGAAGTTCTGGAAGGACCTTGAAACTGAGCGGGCAGCGCGGGTTCGCGAGACCGAGCGGGCCGAGATTGCCGCCCACTTGCACGACTCGGTACTGCAGACGCTCGCCTTGATCCAACGCCGTGCCGGTTCGGAACAGGACGTGGTCCGCCTCGCCCGTGCCCAGGAGCGTGAACTGCGCACCTGGCTGTACCGGGACGCCGCCAAGGATTCGGGGCTCCTCGCGGAGCGGATTGCCGCAGCCGCAGCCGAAGTGGAGGACGCCCACGGACATCCGGTCGACGTCGTCAGCGTCGGAGACACCGCCATGACGGACAGGCACGAAGCCCTCGTCCTGGCGGCCCGGGAGGCCATGCACAATGCTGCCCGGCATGGCGGCGGAGCCGTGTCCGTCTATCTCGAGACTTCCGACACCGGCAGCGAGGTTTTCGTCAGGGACCGCGGACCCGGCTTTGACCCGGATGCCGTCCGGAAGACCGGCTCGGTGTCAAGGAGTCAATCGTCGGACGGATGAAACGCCACGGCGGCACTGCGGTCATCAGCAGTAGTTCCGAGGGCACCGAAGTACGCCTGAAACTGCCCGTCGAGAACGCCGACAAAGCAGAGAACCGAAACGGAGAAGCCAAAGTATGAACGCCCTATCAGAGCAAGTAACGCGGAAGGTTCGCGTGGTGATCGTGGACGATCACGCCATTTTCCGGTCCGGGCTGAAGGCCGACCTCGATTCGCGGATCGACGTCGTGGGCGAGGCCGGAACAGTGGAACAAGCCATCGCCGTGATTGCCGAGGTTCAGCCGGAGGTGGTGCTTCTTGACGTCCACTTGCCCGGCGGCCTTGGCGGTGGCGGCCGGGAGGTCATCAGTGCATCCTCGGCGTTGCGCGGGAGCACGAGCTTCCTGGCCTTGAGCGTCTCGGATGCCGCCGAGGATGTCGTGGCCGTCATTCGGGCCGGGCACGCGGCTACGTCACCAAGACCATTTCCGGCCCGGAGATCTCCGACGCCGTGGTCCGCGTGGCCGACGGTGACGCGGTCTTCTCGCCGAGGCTGGCGGGTTTTGTCCTGGACGCGTTTGGAACTTCCCCGGCCGAGATCGCCGACGACGAGCTGGACCGTCTTTCCGCGAGGGAACTGGAAGTCATGCGTCTCATCGCCCGGGGTTACAGCTACAAGGAGGTGGCCAAGGAGCTGTTCATTTCCATCAAGACCGTGGAAACCCATGTCTCTGCGGTACTCCGCAAACTCCAGCTCTCCAGCCGCCACGAACTGACCAAGTGGGCCGCCGAACGCCGCCTCCTCTGACGCCCGCTCACCTATGGCGGGTTAAACCCAACGCCCGCTCACCTGTGGTGGGTTAAACCCAAACGCCCGCTCACCTATGGCGGGTTAAACCCAAACGCCCGCTCACCTCTATCCCAAGGTGAGCGGGCGTTTGCGCGGGCGGAAGGCTACTTGGCCTGGCCGAGGAATTCCTGGAGGCGTCGAACGCCTTCGGCGAGGTCGTCGTCGCCCAACGCGTACGAGAGGCGCACGAAACCAGAGGGGCCGAAAGCCTCGCCCGGAACAATTGCGACCTCAACCTCGTCGAGGATCAGCGAGGCAAGCTCCGCGGACGTTGACGGACGGACGGGACCGTTCGACGTCGGGAATTCCTTGCCCAGCAGCCCGCGGACGTCGGCGTACACGTAGAAGGCGCCGGTCGGCGTCGGGCATTCCACACCGTCGATCGTGTTCAGTCCGGCAACGATCGCCTTGCGGCGGCGGTCGAAGGCGACCTTCATTTCGTCGACGGCGGTCAGCGGACCGGACACCGCAGCGAGGGCTGCGATCTGCATGATGTTCGAAACGTTCGACGTCGCGTGCGACTGGAGGTTGGTGGCGGCCTTGATGACGTCGGCCGCGCCGATCATCCATCCGACGCGCCATCCGGTCATGGCATAGGTCTTGGCGACACCGTTGAGGATGACCACCTTGTCGCCGAGTTCGGGAGCGGCAGTGGCGATCGAGGTGAAGGGGACGCCGTCGTAAGTCAGGTGTTCGTAGATCTCGTCGGTGACAACCCAGAGGCCCTTGGCCGCGGCCCATTTTCCGATTTCGGCCACTTGTTCGGCGCTGTAGACGGCGCGGTCGGGTTGGACGGGGAAACGAAAAGCAGGATCTTCGTCTTGTCGGTGACCGCGGCTTCGAGCTGCTCCACGGTGACCAGGTAACCCTGCTTGGGTCCGGCGAAGACCTCGACGGGAACGCCTCCGGCCAAGCGGATTGCCTCCGGGTAGGTGGTCCAGAAAGGCGTGGGGATGATGACTTCGTCGCCCGGATCAACCAGGGTGGCGAAGGTGTTGTAGACAGCCTGCTTACCGCCATTGGTAACCATCACCTGGGAAGCATCGACTTTGTAGCCCGAGTCGCGGAAGGTCTTGTCCGCGATGGCCTGCTTCAGCTCCGGCAAGCCGGCAGCGGGGGAATAGCGGTGGTACTTCGGCTGCGAGGCGGCCTCGACGGCGGCCTTGACGATGTAGTCGGGGGTCGGGAAGTCGGGCTCCCGGCGCCAAAGCCGATCACGGGGCGACCGCTGCCTTGAGCGCCTTGGCCTTGGCGTCAACGGCAAGGGTGGCGGACTCGGCGATGGCGGAAATTCGCTGTGAAATGCGGGCGGCAGGTATTCCGGCAGACATTAAAGCACCGTTCTTCGCGGGCAGCTCATGAGCTGGATGGTGGGATTCGACGGAATCTACTTTATGCTGTTCTGCGGAGCTATCGGGCTAACGTCTCGAAAGTGACAGTGCATGCTGATCAAACGAGCGCTGATCACACGAGGCTGATCGCGTGAGCGGGAAGGCCTGAACGCTCCGGAAATGGCCCGGTTCGACTATCGCGACGTTGTTGCGTAGACTGGTTCACCGGTGTTGAAAAACATCACAATGGTTCGCGCCCCAGATTGGCTCGGAATCCCGTGTTCTTGGGGATTCCTTGGCAATGATGGAGTGCGGCCAAATATGGATTCGTTCCATAGGGTAGTGGCGCAATTGGTAGCGCAGCGGTCTCCAAAACCGCAGGTTGCAGGTTCGAGTCCTGTCTGCCCTGCGCAAGCTGTTCCGGGTTTCGCTCGGAACAAGCGCAGCAACCATGACTCTGATCAGAGTCGGGTCAACGACGTTTGCATAGATGAGTGAGGATCAGGTGACCGAAACAGCTGCGAGCAGCTCGAAGGGCCGCCCTGCCAAGAAGTCCGATTCCGGACTCTTCGCTCGAATTGCTCTTTTTGTCCGCCAGGTAATTGGCGAGCTCAAAAAGGTGGTTGCCCCACCCGCAAGGAACTGGTCAATTACACAGTCGTGGTGCTGGTGTTCGTGGCCATCATGATGTTGGTCGTCACCATCCTGGACCTGGCTTTCGGTACGGGAATCAAATGGGTTTTCGGCGCTACCGGCACCACGAACCACTAAGCGGATCGCTCCGCAAACCGCGTGAAATCCCCGGAAAATCAAGGGATTTCACAGGGTTTGCGGAATTGAGCCATTTAAATAGGCATGTTAGGCAATGAGGAAGCAGGAGACCAAGTGTCTGAGCAGGAGCTCGAGGTAACTGAGACTGAGCTGGATGGGCCCGCTGAAAGCACGGCTGACGCCGTGGAAGGATCCGAGGTCGATTCTGCTGCGCCCGAAACTGCCGACGTCGACGACGCCGACCAGGATGAGTTCGATGACGCCGAGTCCGATGACGCCGATGCGTCCGACGACGAGTCCGGCGCCGACGCCCTGGCCGCCGCTGCAGCCGTAGCGCCCGCCGACCCCGCCGAGGAGTTCAAGGCCAAGCTTCGCCGCCAGGAGGGTGACTGGTACGTCATCCACTCCTACGCAGGCTACGAAAACCGCGTCAAGGCCAACCTTGAGACCCGCATCCAGACCTTGGACATGGAAGATTACATCTTCGAGATCCAGGTGCCCATGGAGGAAGTCGTTGAGATCAAGAACGCCCAGCGCAAGATCATCAACCGCGTTCGCATTCCGGGCTACGTCCTCGTCCGTATGGACCTGACCGACGCATCCTGGGGCGCCGTCCGCCATACCCCGGGTGTCACGGGCTTCGTGGGCAACGCACACAACCCGGTCCCGCTTCGCCTCGATGAGGTCTTCTCCATGCTGGCCCCGGTCTTCGAAGAGCAGCAGGCCGAAAAGGGCAAGCCGGTCAACAAACAGCACCAGACGCCCGTCGACATCGACTTCGAGGTCGGAGAGTCCGTCATCGTCAAGGAAGGTCCGTTCGAGACCCTTCCCGCCACGATCTCCGAGATCAAGATGGATTCCCAGACGCTTGTGGTGCTGGTGTCGATCTTCGAGCGCGAAACCCGGTTACGCTCGCATTCAACCAGGTCACCAAGATCTAGTTGATCCAAGAATTTCGCCCCGCGGTTGCCCGCTTAGCAGCCACGGAGCGGTCGGTCGCCTTGCCATGGCGGCCACAAACCTGAGGCACGCTCCTGTGTCCTAGGAAGTTATTGAGAGAAGGACCTACATTGGCTCCCAAGAAGAAGGTCACCGGCCTCATCAAGCTGCAGATCCAGGCAGGTGCCGCCAACCCGGCCCCGCCGATCGGTCCTGCGCTTGGCCAGCACGGTGTCAACATCATGGAATTCTGCAAGGCGTACAACGCTGCCACAGAAGCCCAGCGCGGAAACGTTATCCCGGTTGAAATCACGGTCTACGAAGACCGCTCGTTCACCTTCATCACCAAGACCCCGCCGGCTGCAGAGCTCATCAAGAAGGCTGCAGGCGTTGCGAAGGGTTCGGCCACGCCGCACACCGTCAAGGTTGCCAAGCTGACCCAGGCACAGGTTAACGAGATCGCCACCACCAAGATGGAAGACCTCAACGCCACCAGCCTTGAGGGCGCTGCCAAGATCATCGCCGGCACCGCACGCTCCATGGGCATCACCGTCGAGGGTTAATTCCCTCACCGCTTCATGGCGTCTGTTTTGGGAAACTGACGACGCCGGGTAGCACCGCCGGGAAACCGGCACCATTGAAATATTGAGAATGTTGGAGATCCACGCCGGATGTCCAACTGTGGCAGGGCCCAGCGCGGTCCGCAGACCACAACTGCACAAGGAGAATAAGCAGCATGGCAAAGCGCAGCAAAGCATATGAGGCAGCCGCAGCCAAGATCGAGGCAGACAAGTTCTACGCCCCGTTCGAGGCCATCAAGCTCGCCAAGGACACCAACCCGTCCAAGTTCGACGCCACCGTTGAGGTCGCTTTCCGTTTGGGCGTTGACCCGCGTAAGGCCGACCAGATGGTCCGCGGTACCGTCAACCTGCCGCACGGCACGGGTAAGACTGCCCGCGTCCTGGTGTTCGCAACGGGCGACAAGGCTGAAGCAGCAATCGCTGCAGGCGCCGACTTCGTTGGTTCCGATGACCTGATCGAAAAGATCGCAGCCGGCTGGACCGACTTCGACGCCGCAGTGGCAACCCCTGACCTCATGGGCAAGGTTGGCCGTCTCGGTAAGGTCCTCGGCCCGCGTAACCTCATGCCGAACCCGAAGACCGGTACCGTGACCGCTGACGTCACCAAGGCTGTCAACGACATCAAGGGCGGCAAGATCGACTTCCGCGTCGACAAGCACTCGAACCTGCACTTCATCATCGGCAAGGTTTCCTTCGACGAACTGAAGCTGGCCGAGAACTACGCAGCCGCTCTGGAAGAGGTGCTTCGCCTGAAGCCGTCCGCTTCCAAGGGCCGCTACATCCAGAAGGCTACGGTCGCCACCACGTTCGGTCCGGGCATCTCCGTTGACCCGAACGTCACCAAGGTTCTCACCGAGGCGTAAGCCGCCGGGAGCATCGACTCTGAAAGGACCGTCCGGCATTAGCCGGGCGGTCCTTTCGTTGTAGGCGAACCGTCACCTATCGCGGCCGGCGACCGCTGATTAGGCTGAGGGCATGACAGGCCAGGTTCCGGATTTCAGCATCCACGAGCTCCATCTGCCGGAGTCCCTGGATGGTCTGGACGGCAAGGTTTTCCGGGAGCTCTCATCCGTGATGGACGCCATGGTGCTGGAAACCTGGGGAAACCTGGAACGGGCGTCCTCGGCCCAGGCCCGGCTCGCCGGATGGCGCGATACCCCATACGCGGTATCGAGGCACGTCTTCGCCCGGGTGGACGGAAGGATCATTGGCCACGCGTCCTGCGAAGTTCCGCTCAAGGACAACATCCAAACCGCGTGGCTCGAGGTAGATGTGCTGGAGGGGTACCGCCGGTACGGAATCGGAACCGCGTTGCTTCGCACCGTAGAAGGCATCGCGAAGGCCCAGGGGAGGCACGTCCTGCAGGCGCACACCGAACACCCCATCGGCCTCGCAGGAGCAGAGGGAGTACCCGGGGAGTACCCGACGTTGCTCCGGGAGCAGCCTTCTGCCTCAAGAACGGTTACACCTTGGAACAGGCCAGCAGATTCAGCACGTTGGACATGGACCACAACGCGGAATGGGCAAGGCTGGAGTTTGCGGCGCACTCCAAAGCAGACGCCGATTACGGGGTCCTTGCCTGGACGAACCGTTGCCCCGCCGAATACGTGGACCGCATGGCCGGGCTGATGGGCCGGATGAGCACGGATACTCCGGCGGGAGGCCTTGAGATCGAGGCAGAGGACTGGGACGCTGCCCGCGTCAGGCAACTCGAAGACACCATGCTTGCCGAGGGCCAGACTGCCCTCGTGGCCGCCGCACAAGACCGGAGGACGGGGAGCTCGTTGCGTACACCGTGATCTACCTTGATCCCGCGAAGCCCGGGGTGGCCGAGCAGGACGATACTTTGGTGGCACCGCCGCATCGGGGCCATGGGCTGGGAATGCTCGTCAAACTGGCCAATCTGCGCAGGCTGCAGACGGAATATCCGGCCGTAGGGCGCGTCATGACTTTTAACGCCGAGGAAAACGAACATATGCTGTCCATCAACGTACAGCTCGGCTTCAAACCGGCCGGATACGACGGCGAATGGCAAAAGAGGATCAAATGACGAGCACGGTGGAGATCGGCCAACTCTGGATCCCGGATTCCCTTGACGCCGATGACGCAAAGGATTTCCTGGCCGCCGTCGAAGTCAGCCGCAGGGTCCGCATGCAGATCTGGGGCACGGACGATCTCGCGTACACGCCGTTGGAAAAACTGCTCGAACTCGGCGACCCTTACGAACGCCAGGTCATTCTCGTGGCCGCGTCGACGGCCGCATTGTCGGTACGGTAGACATCGCGCTTCCCCTTGCCGACAACATGGACCTGGCCGAGTTCACCCTCGACATCCTTCCCGAATTCCAGCGCAGGGCGTCGGAAGGCAGCTCCTGGAAGCTGCCGAGCACTTCGCCAGAAGCGAGGGCCGGACCATGATCATGGTGGACACGAACCATCCTGCCGAGTCCCTCCGGGGTGGTGCCGAAGGTCAACTCGTGCCTGGCAGCGGCCTGGGCTTCGTTCCCTTGGCCAGCCGCGAGGTCGATTTTGCCCGGCGTACCGGTTACACCCTGCAGCACATCGAACAGTTCAGTTCCTGCGCGCTCCCGCTGGATTCAAAGCTCGTAGCCGAGCTTGAGGCCGAAGCCGAAGACGCGAACGCCGGCCGTTACCAGGTCCACCACTGGACCGATCGGTGCCCCCAACAGTGGCTCGAAGCTGTGGCCGCCCTGGAGAACGCAGCCGGCGAGGTGGTGTCGGAAGGCAACGAGGCCCCGGAAGCCGAACAGCAGCAATTAGTGTTCGACGCCGGTGTGTTGCGGCAGGCGGAGGACGCCGCCGTCGCGCAGGGACGCCGAACGGTGGTCACCGCCGTCGAACACGTCGCCAGCGGGCGGATCGTCGGACTCACCACGATCGGGGTCCTGGCGCAACGCCAGGATGTCGTCTTCCAGGACGACACGATCGTCCTGCAGGAGCACCGCGGGAACAAGCTCGGGCTCCTCATCAAGGTCGCCAACATGCAGCGCCTGAGCGAACAGTTTCCCGACGCCCGCGTGATCTACACCTGGAATGCGCCGGAAAACCGGTACTTGCTGACGGTGAACAAGCAACTGGGATTCACCACGGCCGGGGTCACGGGGTTGTGGCAGAAGGAACTGCCGAACATGGGGCCGAGGGTCACCTCCTCCGAGTAGGCGGCGCGATTTGGCGATGCACTTGCCCGTCCCGTAAGCTTGAACTACCAAAGACCGTCGGTTGATGGGAATCCACTCCTCCGGGCACAGCTCAACTCTGTAGCTGCGTGCGGAAGAACCAAGTGGTTTCCTAGACGAAGGACCCTGACAAAGGGCGGCCGGCGCAGGTGAACGAAGCAAATCTCCATGATCATTGGATCGTGTTGAGCCAAGCCCCGTGCATCTGCGCGGGGCGTTTTTTAGTTGCAGCTCTTTTGAGCGGGGACCCGGAAAACCGGCTTTATTCCCCGGAAGGAGGGTTATGGCAACGCCTAGCAAGATCTCCGCAGTAGCTGAGATCACCAACGATTTCAAGGAATCGAACGCCGCTGTCCTGACCGAATACCGCGGGCTCTCTGTTGCACAGCTCAAGCAGCTGCGTGTTTCTCTCGGCCTGGACACCAAGTTCTCGGTCGTCAAGAACACCCTGACCGCCATTGCAGCCAAGGAAGCTGGTGTCGAAGCATTCGACGGTCAGCTTGCCGGCCCCACTGCGATCGCATTCATCAAGGGTGACGCGGTTGCTGCCGCCAAGAGCCTGACGGACTTTGCCAAGGCCAACAAGCAGCTTGTCATCAAGACCGGCTACTTCGAAGGCAAGGCACTGAACGCAGCAGAGGTTGCCGCACTGGCAGCCCTCGAGTCCCGTGAGCTGCAGCTCGCCAAGGTTGCAGGCATCCTCAAGGCACCTGCTGCCGCGGCTGCTCGCATCATTGACGCTCTGCGCCTCAAGCTTGAAGAAGAGGGCGGCGCTGTAGCACCGGCCGCTGACGAAGCACCGGCTGCCGACGAGGCTCCCGCCGAGGCTGCTGCAGAAGAGGCTGCCGCTCCGGCTGAAGCCGCTGAAGCAGCAACCGAAGAGAACTAAGTTCTCCCCACTCAAACTGCGGTGCAGTAACGGACAACGTCCGTGGCAGCACCACCTATAGGAAGGACGCCAAACATGGCGAAGCTCAGCAACGAAGAGCTCATTGAAGCTTTCAAGGAACTGACCATCATCGAGCTCTCCGAGTTCGTCAAGCTCTTCGAAGAGACCTTCGAAGTTACCGCTGCTGCTGTTGCAGTCGCCGGCCCTGCCGGTGGCGCTGCTGCTGAAGAGGCCGAAGAGAAGACTGAATTCGATGTCGTCCTCGAAGCTGCCGGTGACAAGAAGATCGCAGTGATCAAGGAAGTTCGCGCCATCACCTCCCTCGGCCTCAAGGAAGCCAAGGACCTGGTTGACGGTGCACCGAAGGCTGTTCTCGAAGGCGCCACCAAGGAAGCCGCTGAGAAGGCCAAAGAGCAGCTCGAAGCTGCCGGCGCCACGGTTACTGTCAAGTAACTCGCGTTCGCGTTTTCAGGAAGCCCCGTCCGGATTCGTCCGGGCGGGGCTTTCCTGCATTTAACAGCAACGCGGGGTCACTTACGGCCCATTAGGTGCTGCCGGATGGGCCGTAAGTGACCCCGCGTTGCTCAGATGGGGTCGCTGATGTCGGCTACGATCGCGCCCAAGGCCTCAGTGAGGGAATCCGCTTTCACGAAAGCGCTGAATCCGTGTTCGCCTGCTCCCATGGAGATCCTGCGTCCGGCGATGCTGGCATCCGCATAGACCGGCCAGGGCTTCGAACTTCCCAGCGGCGTGATGGTGCCGCGCTCATAGCCGGTTGCCTCGAAAGCGATGTCGGCCGAGGGCATCGACAGCTTGTTGACGCCCAGGAGGGCGCGCAACTTGGGCCAGGAGATCTGCCGGTCACCCGGAACCAGCGCGAACAGGAACGAGCCGTCCCGGTGTTTGACCACAAGGGACTTCACGATGTCCGCCGGTGTGACCCCCATGATGCGGGCAGCTTCCTCAAGGCTGCTAGCCGCCGCCCGCTCTACGAGTTGGACGTCGAGTCCGCGTGCGGCCGCGTCAGCCAGGAATCGCTCAGTGCCCCGCATACATGCTCCATTTCCGTTCACGGCCACTCCGCCGCCGAACTCGCCGAATATCTAGTCGCGGTAGAGAAGCAGTGCTTCACCTTGGCCGCCGCCACCACAGAGCGCAACCGCCGCCTTACCCTTACCGCGGCGCTTCAGCTCGTGGGCCGCGTGGAGGGCCAGCCGCGCTCCTGAGGCACCGATCGGGTGTCCAATCGCGATTGCTCCGCCGTGCACATTGCACTTCTCCAAGGGATAGTCCAGGTCCTTCAAGGACTGTACCGCCACCGAACCGAAGGCTTCATTGATCTCGATGAAGTCCAGGTCGGCCGTTGTCCACCCAGCACGGTCCAGCGCATGCCGTATCGCGTTGGAAGGCTGCGAATGCAGGCTGTTGTCGGGTCCCGCCACCTGGCCGGGCTTGCCGACGACGGCAAGGTAGTCAAGGCCGTTCTCCTCGGCGAAGCGGCGGCTCGTGAGCACGAGTGCGGAGGCGCCGTCGGACAGGGGAGAGGAGTTGCCTGCGGTGATGGTTCCGTCGGTGGCAAAGGCGCCCTTCAAGGGGGCCAGGGTCTCGAGCGTGGTCTGCGGGCGGACGCCTTCGTCCCTTGTCAGCACCAAGGGTTCTCCCTTGCGCTGCTTGACGCTGATGGGGGTGATCTCGCCGTCGAACACTCCTTGCTCGGCGGCCGCGGCCGCACGCTGGTGCGAAGCGGCGGCCACTTCATCCTGGGACCGGCGGTCGATGCCCAGCGAGAGGCTCTTGATCTCGGTGGACAGGCCCATTGACTGGCCATCAAAGGCGTCGGTGAGCCCGTCGTGGGCAGCGACGTCGAGGGCCTGGATGGCGCCGTAGCTCCAGCCTTGCCGGGAACCGGGCAGCAAGTGCGGAGCGCGGCTCATCGATTCCTGGCCGCCGGCAACCACGACGGCGGCATCGCCACTGCGGATCATTCGCGCTGCGTCGATCACGGCGGTCAGTCCGGAGAGGCAGACCTTGTTGATGGTGACGGCGGGGATGTTCCAGCCGATGCCGGCGGCGATGGCGCTTTGCCGGGCCGGATTCTGGCCGGCGCCTGCCTGCAGGACCTGCCCCATGATCACTGCGTCCACTTTGTCCGCGGTGAGCCCGCTCGCCGCAATGGCGCCTGAAATGGCGTGAGCGCCGAGCTCGACGGCGGTGAGCCCGGCCAGTTGCCCGTTCAACCGTCCCTGTGGGGTACGGCTGGCGGAAAGGATGACAACGTCGTTGTTGTTGTCCGTTGTGTCTGAGGGGGTGCCCATTTTCTCTCTTCCGATCAAGGGTGGTGAGCCTAGGTTACCGTGGCGTAGATCACCTCTCCATTCAACAATGGAGCCTGGATCAACATTCCGCCCGCGCCAGCAAGAGGCCGTTGCCGCATAGGTGCCTGCGGCAACGGTGCTTGCATTCAGGCGGGATGTGGGGTAGACAGGTGGGTTGATTTGCCGTATTGTGGATATTTGCGTCTTCCCTGTTAACCTTCAGCCTTCATATAGCGGTGGGCTTTACCTCTCAGCTGCGCCATCGACGTGCCGTTAAGAACGAGCATGGTCTTGGTCAGCCGGGTCCCGGGTCATATAGCGGAACCGGAAAGGTACACTGCGGATTCAATCTGCAGGGTGCAAGCGGGGGAGATCTGAAAACGCCTGAAGGTCTGTGGAAGGATCCCTCTTGGTCGCCTCGAGCACCTCTAATAACGAAACCGCTAATACGGCAAGCACCGATGGTGCAACTCGCCGGCTCTCATTCGCAAAGATTCACGAACCGCTGGACGTTCCGAATCTGCTCGCACTGCAGACAGACAGCTTTGACTGGCTGGTCGGAAACGAACGCTGGCAGTCGCGGGTAGCGAAGGCTGTCGAGGAAGGCGACCTGAGCGTCGCCACCACCTCCGGACTTGCCGACATCTTCGAAGAGATCTCCCCCATCGAGGACTTCCAGGGCACCATGTCCCTGAGCTTCTCCGAGCCGGAGTTCGCTGATCCGAAGTACACCATGGCCGAATGCAAAGACCGTGACGCCACTTACTCGGCACCGCTGTATGTCAAGGCCGAGTTCATGAACAACAACACGGGTGAAATCAAGCAGCAGACCGTGTTCATGGGCGATTTCCCTCTCATGACCGAGAAGGGAACGTTCGTCGTCAACGGCACCGAGCGTGTCGTCGTCTCCCAGCTGGTCCGTTCGCCGGGCGCCTACTTTGAGCGCACCGCAGACAAGACCAGTGACAAGGACATCTTCACTGCAAAGATCATCCCGTCCCGCGGTGCATGGTTCGAACTCGAAATCGACAAGCGCGACCAGGTCGGCGTACGCCTCGACCGCAAGCGCAAGCAGTCGGTCACCGTTCTGCTGAAGGCCCTCGGCTGGACCGAAGGCCAGATCCTCGAAGAGTTCGGCCAGTACGACTCCATGCGCGCAACGCTGGAGAAGGACGCCACCGAAACCCGCGAAGACGCCCTGCTGGACATCTACCGCAAGCTGCGTCCGGGCGAGCCGCCCACCGTCGAGGCTGCCCAGTCCCTGCTGGACAACCTGTACTTCAACGCCAAGCGCTACGATCTGGCCAAGGTTGGCCGTTACAAGATCAACCGCAAGCTCGGCATCGACCGCTCCCTTGGCGACAAGGAAGCTTCGGTCCTGCACGTTGAAGACATCGTGGCCATGATCAAGTTCCTCGTCGCGCTCCACGCCGGCGAGAAGACCCTCATGGGCAAGCGCGATGGCGAAGACCACGAGCTCCGCGTCGAGATCGATGACATCGACCACTTCGGCAACCGTCGCATCCGCGCTGTCGGTGAACTGATCGAAAACCAGGTCCGCACCGGCCTGTCCCGCATGGAGCGCGTCGTCCGCGAACGCATGACCACGCAGGACGTCGAAGCGATCACGCCGCAGACCCTGATCAACATCCGCCCTGTTGTGGCAGCCATCAAGGAGTTCTTCGGAACGTCCCAGCTGTCCCAGTTCATGGACCAGAACAACCCGTTGTCGGGTCTGACCCACAAGCGCCGCCTGTCGGCCCTTGGCCCGGGTGGTCTGTCCCGTGACCGCGCAGGCATGGAAGTCCGAGACGTTCACCCGTCCCACTACGGACGTATGTGCCCCATTGAAACTCCTGAAGGCCCGAACATCGGCCTGATCGGTTCGCTGGCTTCCTACGGCCGCATCAACCCGTTCGGTTTCATCGAGACTCCGTACCGCCTGGTGTCCGAGGGCGTCGTTTCCGATGAGGTCCAGTACCTCACCGCCGACGACGAAGCCGAAGTCCTGATTGCACAGGCCAACGCACCGCTGGATGCCGACAAGAAGTTCGCGGAAGAGACCGTGCTTGTCCGTGCCCGTGGTGGTGGAGGCGAGCCCGTTCTGGTTCCGGCCGGCGAAGTTCAGTTCATGGACGTTTCCCCGCGCCAGATGGTGTCCGTAGCTACCGCCCTGATTCCGTTCCTCGAGCATGACGATGCAAACCGCGCACTCATGGGTGCCAACATGCAGCGCCAGGCTGTGCCGCTGGTCCGTTCCGAGGCCCCGTTCGTGGGTACCGGCATGGAGCGCGCTGCCGCCGTCGACGCCGGTGACGTCGTCATCGCGAAGAAGGCCGGTGTCGTCAACGAAGTTTCCGCTGACCTCGTCACCATGCTTAACGACGACGGCACGGAAACCAGCTACCGCATCAACAAGTTCGCCCGTTCCAACCAGGGCAACTGCTACAACCACCGTGTCCTGGTCAACGAAGGCCAGCGCCTCGAAGTCGGCGGCATCATCGCTGACGGCCCGGCAACGGACCAGGGTGAGCTCGCCCTCGGCAAGAACCTTCTCGTGGCATTCATGTCCTGGGAAGGCCACAACTTCGAGGACGCCATCATCCTGTCGCAGCGCATCGTCGCTGAGGACGTCCTTTCCTCCATCCACATCGAGGAGCACGAGATCGATGCCCGCGACACCAAGCTTGGTGCCGAGGAAATCACCCGTGACATCCCCAACGTGTCCGAGGAAGTCCTCGCAGGACTGGACGAGCGCGGCATCATCCACATTGGTGCCGAGGTTGAAGCCGGCGACATCCTGGTCGGAAAGGTCACCCCGAAGGGTGAAACCGAACTGACTCCGGAAGAGCGCCTCCTCCGCGCGATCTTCGGCGAGAAGTCCCGCGAAGTGCGTGACACCTCCCTGAAGGTTCCCCACGGTGAGTCCGGCACGGTTATCGGCGTGCGCGTCTTCGACCGCGACAACGACGACGAGCTGCCCCGGGCGTCAACCAGCTGGTCCGCGTCTACGTTGCCGCCAAGCGCAAGATCACCGACGGCGACAAGCTCGCCGGCCGCCACGGTAACAAGGGCGTCATCTCCAAGATCCTGCCGATCGAAGACATGCCGTTCCTTGCCGACGGTACCCCTGTGGACATCGTCCTGAACCCCCTGGGTGTTCCGGGTCGTATGAACGTCGGCCAGGTGCTCGAAACGCACCTTGGATGGGTTGCCAAGACCGGTTGGAAGATCGAAGGCGAGCCGGAGTGGGTCAAGAACCTCCCGAACCTGCCTCGTGAAACCGGCCAGACGACCGTTGCCACCCCGGTGTTCGACGGTGCACGCGAAGAGGAAATCACAGGTCTGCTGGATTCCACCAACGTGACCCGCGACGGCGACCGCCTGATCGACTCCTCCGGCAAGACCCGTCTGTTCGACGGCCGCTCCGGCGAGCCGTTCCCGGACCCGATCTCCGTGGGCTACATGTACATCCTGAAGCTCCACCACCTGGTGGACGACAAGATCCACGCACGCTCCACCGGCCCGTACTCCATGATCACGCAGCAGCCGCTGGGTGGTAAGGCTCAGTTCGGTGGCCAGCGCTTCGGTGAAATGGAAGTGTGGGCGCTCGAAGCATACGGCGCTGCCTACACCCTCCAGGAACTGCTGACGATCAAGTCGGACGATATCCACGGCCGCGTGAAGGTCTACGAAGCCATCGTCAAGGGCGAGAACATCCCCGAGCCTGGCGTTCCGGAATCCTTCAAGGTCTTGATCAAGGAAATGCAGTCGCTGTGCCTGAACGTGGAAGTCCTTTCCACGGATGGTACGACGATCGAAATGCGTGACTCTGATGACGCAGTCTTTACGGCTGCGGAAGAACTGGGCATCGATCTGTCTCGCGCAGAGCCCAGCTCCGTAGAAGAGGTCTAAACAGCCGCTCTGGCTGGCGGTGCAGACCGCCAGCCAAGGCTGCTGCCTCTTTCCGTAAACCCAAGACTTCAGAATTTAGAGAACAAGAGAGAACAGGGACCATATGTCCAGCGAATCCTCCTTCGGCCTCATGCAGATCGGCCTCGCCACCGCGGAAGACATCCGCGGCTGGTCTTACGGTGAGGTCAAGAAGCCGGAAACTATCAACTACCGCACGCTCAAGCCCGAGAAGGACGGCCTCTTCTGCGAGAAGATCTTCGGCCCGTCCCGGGACTGGGAATGCTACTGCGGCAAGTACAAGCGCGTGCGCTTCAAGGGCATCATCTGCGAGCGTTGTGGCGTTGAAGTCACCCGCGCCAAGGTGCGCCGCGAGCGCATGGGCCACATCGAGCTGGCCGCTCCCGTCACGCACATCTGGTACTTCAAGGGTGTTCCCTCCCGTTTGGGCTACCTCCTTGACCTGGCACCGAAGGACCTTGAAAAGGTCATCTACTTCGCTGCCTACATGATTACGAGCGTCGACACCGAGAGCCGTCACGCGGAACTGCCGAACCTTCAGGTGGAGCACGACCTCGAGAAGAAGCAGCTCGTCGACAACCGCGACAGTGACATCGCCACGATTGCCCGCGACCTTGAGGACGAGCTTGCCCGCCTCGAAGGTGAAGGCGCCAAGGCTGCGGACAAGAAGAAGGCCCGCGACTCCGCGGACCGCCAGATGGCCAACGTCCGCAAGCGCGCGGATGCTGAGATCGAGCGCCTCGAGCAGGTCTGGGACCGCTTCAAGAACCTGAAGGTCGCCGACCTCGAGGGTGACGAAGGCCTGTACCGCGAACTGCGCGACCGTTACGGCATGTACTTCGAAGGCTCCATGGGTGCCGAAGCCATCAAGAAGCGTCTTGAGAACTTCGACATGCAGGCAGAGTCGGAGTCCCTCCGCGACACCATCCAGAACGGCAAGGGCCAGCGCAAGACGCGTGCCCTCAAGCGCCTGAAGGTTGTCAACGCTTTCCTGACCACCAACAACAGCCCGCTTGGCATGGTGCTGGACGCCGTCCCGGTGATCCCGCCGGAACTGCGCCCGATGGTCCAGCTGGACGGTGGCCGCTTCGCGACCTCCGACCTCAACGACCTGTACCGCCGTGTGATCAACCGCAACAACCGACTCAAGCGACTGCTTGACCTCGGCGCTCCGGAGATCATCGTCAACAACGAGAAGCGCATGCTTCAGGAAGCTGTTGACAGCCTCTTCGACAACGGCCGTCGCGGCCGTCCCGTCACGGGTCCGGGCAACCGTCCGCTGAAGTCCCTGAGCGACATGCTCAAGGGCAAGCAGGGCCGTTTCCGCCAGAACCTCCTCGGCAAGCGCGTCGACTACTCCGGCCGTTCGGTCATCGTCGTCGGTCCGCAGCTGAAGCTGCACCAGTGTGGTCTGCCCAAGCAGATGGCCCTGGAGCTCTTCAAGCCGTTCGTGATGAAGCGCCTGGTTGACCTCAACCACGCGCAGAACATCAAGTCGGCAAAGCGCATGGTCGAGCGTTACCGCCCGCAGGTCTGGGACGTGCTGGAAGAGATCATCACCGAACACCCGGTGCTGCTCAACCGTGCACCTACCCTGCACCGCCTCGGCATCCAGGCATTCGAGCCGCAGCTTGTTGAAGGCAAGGCCATCCAGCTTCACCCGCTGGTGTGTGGCGCCTTCAACGCCGACTTCGACGGTGACCAGATGGCAGTCCACCTGCCGCTGAGCCCCGAAGCGCAGGCTGAAGCCCGGATCCTGATGCTGTCCTCCAACAACATCTTGAAGCCGTCAGATGGCCGTCCGGTGACCCTGCCTTCGCAGGACATGATCATCGGTCTGTACCACCTGACCACCAAGCGCGTTGGTTCCGCAGGCGAAGGCCGTATCTTCTCCTCGGTTTCGGAAGCCATCATGGCCTACGATGCCCGCGAGCTGCACCTGAACTCCCAGGTCAAGATCCGCCTTGAGGGCTTTGTGCCTTACGCCGGCTGGGAAGCTCCGGAAGGTTGGGAGCCGGGTCAGACCGCACTGGTCCAGACCTCCCTCGGCCAGGTTCTCTTCAACGAGACCCTGCCGGAGGACTACCCGTGGGTTGAGGCTGTTGCCGACAAGGGCGAGCTTTCCCGTATCGTCAACGACCTCGCAGAGCGCTACCCGAAGGTTGTCACGGCTGCAACGCTGGACAACCTGAAGGACGCCGGTTTCTACTGGGCAACCCGCTCGGGCGTCACCGTGGCAATCTCCGACATCGAGGTGCCCACCTCCAAGCCGGCCATCCTTGCCGGTTACGAGACCATGGCTGCCAAGATCCAGGGCCAGTACGACAAGGGCCTGATCGACGACGACGAGCGTCGCCAGGAACTGATCGAGATCTGGAACAAGGCCACCAACGAAATCGCCCAGGCGATGCGTGACAGCCTGTCCCCGATGAACACCATCAACCGCATGGTGTCCTCCGGTGCACGTGGTAACTGGATGCAGGTCCGCCAGATCGCGGGTATCCGTGGTCTTGTGGCCAACCCGAAGGGTGAGATCATCCCGCGTCCGATCAAGTCCTCGTACCGCGAGGGCCTGTCGGTGCTGGAATACTTCATCGCCACGCACGGTGCACGTAAGGGTCTCGCCGACACCGCGCTGCGTACCGCCAACTCGGGTTACCTGACCCGTCGTCTGGTGGACGTTTCGCAGGACGTCATCGTCCGTGAAGAGGACTGTGGCACCGAGCGTGGTCTCATGACCGCAATCGCCGTGCCGGACTCCAACGGTGAGCTGGTCCTTGACGAGAACGTCGAGAACAGCGCCTACGCACGTACCCTCGCCGTCGACGTCGTCGACTCCAAGGGTGCTGTGCTGGCAGCTGCCGGCACCGACTGCGGCGACGTCGTCATTGCCGAGCTGCTCGCAGCCGGCATCACCGAGGTCAAGGTCCGTTCCGTGCTCACGTGTGAGTCCAAGGTCGGTACCTGTGCGCTCTGCTACGGCCGTTCGCTGGCCACTGGCAAGACCGTTGACATCGGAGAGGCCGTCGGCATCATCGCCGCACAGTCCATCGGTGAACCCGGTACCCAGCTGACCATGCGTACGTTCCACACCGGTGGTGCTGTTTCCGCCAGCGGTGGCGACGACATCACCCAGGGTCTGCCCCGTATCCAGGAGCTCTTCGAAGCCCGTACTCCGAAGGGTGTTGCACCGATTGCTGAAGCAGCCGGCCGCATCGCCATCGAGGAGTCCGAGCGCCAGATGCGCCTCATCATCACCCCGGACGATGGTTCCGAGGAGATCGCCTACCCGGTGCTGCGCCGTTCCCGCCTCCTCATCGAGGATGGCGAGCACGTCAGCGTCGGCCAGAAGCTGATCAACGGTCCTGTGGACCCGAAGCAGGTTCTGCGCATCATGGGTCCGCGTGCCGCCCAGAAGTTCCTGGTGGACGAGGTCCAGGGCGTTTACCGCAGCCAGGGCATCGGCATCCACGACAAGCACGTGGAAGTCATCGTCCGTCAGATGCTGCGCCGCGTGACCGTCATCGAATCCGGCGACTCCGATCTGCTTCCGGGCGAGCTCGCTGAGCGCAGCCGCTTCGAAGACGAGAACCGTCGCGTGGTGTCCGAAGGCCGTACCCGGCTTCCGGCCGTCCGGAACTGATGGGTATCACCAAGGCATCTCTGGCAACTGAGTCCTGGCTGTCGGCCGCTTCCTTCCAGGAGACCACCCGCGTTCTGACGCAGGCGGCCATGGAAGGCAAGAGCGACCCGTTGCTCGGCCTCAAGGAGAACGTCATCATCGGTAAGCTCATCCCGGCCGGTACGGGTTTGCCCCGTTACACCGAGGTCACCGTGGAGCCGACTGAAGAAGCAAAGGCGAGCCTGTTCACGGGCCCGAGCGCCTTCACCGACTTCTCGTATGACGCCCTGGGCGGCGACGGAGCTCCCGAGTTCCACGCCATCCCGCTGGATGACTACGATCTCGGCAACGACTTCCGCTGAGAAGTCTGAAACGCAAGGACCCCGTACTCACTGAGTGCGGGGTCCTTCCCGTTAAGCGCCCGACGACGACGGCCGGCACCCGCCGTCGTGGTTCACCCCTCTACACCCGATTAAGGCCTCAGATCAAGCCATGCTAGAATTTTGGTAATTGTTCTGTGTGGCAGTGGATGAAGGCCGCCGCAGCATCATTTCGGTTTTGTTCTCATGATGTTGGGTGGAGCCTGTTTCCGGGTTGCGGGCTACGTGCGCAACGAATGCCGCACTTTTGCACGCCCACCGGTCTTCGGGCCAGGGTCGCATGGACAACGCCAAAGCTCTCACGCAAACACAGGCCAACGCCTGGGCGCGGAGCAGAGATCAACCAACGGAGAACACGAAAGTGCCTACGATTAACCAGCTGGTCCGCAAGGGCCGCACGCCGAAGGTCTCCAAGACCAAGGCTCCCGCGCTTAAGGGCAGCCCGATGCGCCGCGGTGTTTGCACCCGCGTTTACACGACCACCCCGAAGAAGCCGAACTCGGCTCTCCGTAAGGTTGCTCGTGTCCGCCTCAACGGTGGCGTTGAAGTTACCGCCTACATCCCCGGTGTTGGCCACAACCTCCAGGAGCACTCCATCGTGCTGGTCCGTGGTGGTCGTGTGAAGGACCTTCCGGGTGTCCGTTACAAGATCGTCCGTGGTGCCCTCGATACCCAGGGTGTCAAGAACCGCAAGCAGGCCCGCAGCCGCTACGGCGCAAAGATGGAGAAGAAGTAATATGCCTCGCAAGGGTCCGGCCCGAAGCGGCCGCTAGTTTCCGATCCCGTTTACGGTTCCCCGTTGGTCACCCAGCTGATCAACAAGGTTCTGATCGACGGCAAGAAGTCCACCGCAGAGCGCATCGTTTACGGCGCACTCGAAGGTGCACGCGCCAAGTCCGGTGGCGACCCCGTCGCCGCCCTCAAGAAGGCCATGGACAACGTCAAGCCTTCCCTCGAGGTCCGCTCCCGCCGTGTCGGTGGCGCAACCTACCAGGTTCCCGTTGAGGTCAAGCCGGGCCGCTCCACCGCCCTCGCTCTCCGCTGGCTGGTTGGCTACTCCAAGGCCCGCCGCGAGAAGACGATGACCGAGCGCCTCCAGAACGAAATCCTGGATGCGTCCAACGGTCTCGGTGCCGCTGTGAAGCGTCGCGAAGACACCCACAAGATGGCCGAGTCGAACAAGGCCTTCGCACACTACCGCTGGTAAAACTTCCCGTACGCCGCCGGCTCCCTGAGCTGGCGGCGAACGTGTAGTCCATCCGAAAGGGAGACACCGTGGCACAGGACGTGCTTACCGACCTTAGCAAGGTCCGCAACATCGGCATCATGGCCCACATCGATGCCGGCAAGACCACCACCACCGAGCGCATCCTGTTCTACACGGGTGTGAACCACAAGATCGGCGAAACGCACGACGGTGCTTCGACGACTGACTGGATGGAACAGGAAAAGGAACGCGGCATCACCATCACGTCTGCCGCCGTGACCTGCTTCTGGGACAAGAACCAGATCAACATCATTGACACCCCGGGCCACGTGGACTTCACGGTTGAGGTCGAGCGCTCGCTGCGCGTCCTCGACGGCGCCGTTGCTGTCTTCGATGGCAAGGAAGGCGTTGAGCCGCAGTCCGAGACTGTTTGGCGCCAGGCCGACAAGTACAACGTGCCGCGTATCTGCTTCGTCAACAAGATGGACAAGCTCGGCGCTGACTTCTACTTCACCGTAGACACCATCATCAGCCGCCTCGGCGCCAAGCCGCTGGTTCTCCAGCTGCCCATCGGTGCAGAGAACGACTTCATCGGCGTCGTGGATCTCCTTGAGATGCGCGCACTGGTGTGGCCGGGCGATGCCAAGGGTGACGTCACCATGGGTGCCAAGTACGAGGTCCAGGAGATCCCCGCCGATCTCCAGGCCAAGGCTGAGGAATACCGTGCACAGCTCGTTGAGACTGTTGCCGAGGCTTCCGAGGAACTCATGGAGAAGTACCTCGACGGTGAAGAACTCACTGTCGAGGAGCTCAAGGCCGGCATCCGCAAGATGACCATCAACTCCGAGCTCTACCCGGTTCTCTGTGGTTCTGCCTTCAAGAACCGCGGCGTACAGCCGATGCTGGATGCTGTTGTTGACTTCCTGCCGAACCCGCTCGACGTCCCGCCCATGGTCGGTCACGACCCGCGCGACGAAGAGAAGGAGCTCACCCGCAAGCCTTCCGCCGAGGAGCCGTTCTCGGCCCTCGCGTTCAAGATTGCGGCGCACCCGTTCTTCGGTCAGCTCACCTTCATCCGCGTGTACTCCGGTCACGTGGAAGCAGGCGCCCAGGTGGTCAACTCCACCAAGGGCAAGAAGGAGCGCATCGGCAAGCTGTTCCAGATGCACGCCAACAAGGAAATGCCTGTTGAAGGCGCTACCGCGGGCCACATCTACGCAGCAATCGGTCTGAAGGACACCACCACGGGCGACACCCTGTGCGACGCCAACAACCAGATCGTCCTCGAGTCCATGAGCTTCCCGGAGCCCGTGATCTCGGTTGCCATCGAGCCGAACACCAAGGGTGACCAGGAGAAGCTCTCCACGGCCATCCAGAAGCTCTCCGCTGAGGACCCGACCTTCCAGGTCTCCCTCAACGAAGACACCGGTCAGACCATCATCGCCGGCATGGGCGAGCTCCACCTGGACATCCTGGTGGACCGCATGCGCCGCGAATTCAAGGTCGAGGCAAACGTCGGCAAGCCGCAGGTTGCTTACCGCGAAACCATCAAGCGCGCTGTAGAGCGTCACGACTATACGCACAAGAAGCAGACCGGTGGTTCGGGTCAGTTCGCAAAGATCCAGATCGCTATCGAGCCGATGGACACCGCCGACGGCGAGCTCTACGCGTTCGAGAACAAGGTCACCGGTGGCCGCGTGCCCCGCGAGTACATCCCGTCCGTTGACGCGGGCATCCAGGATGCACTCAACGACGGCGTCCTGGCAGGCTACCCGGTTGTCGGCATCAAGGCCACGCTGATTGACGGCGCGTACCACGATGTTGACTCCTCGGAAATGGCGTTCAAGATCGCCGGCCGTATGGCTTTCAAGGAAGCCGCACGCAAGGCGAACCCGGTTCTGCTCGAACCGCTGATGGATGTTGAGGTCCGCACCCCTGAGGAATACATGGGTGAAGTAATCGGTGACCTGAACTCCCGCCGTGGCCAGATGCAGTCCATGGAAGACGCCGCTGGCGTCAAGGTGATCCGTGCGCACGTTCCGCTGTCCGGCATGTTCGGCTACATCGGTGACCTGCGTTCGAAGACTCAGGGCCGTGCTGTGTACTCCATGACGTTCAACAGCTACGCCGAGGTCCCGAAGGCAGTTGCCGACGAGATCATCCAGAAGAACCGCGGCGAGTAATCACCGACGGATAAACCAGGATGTTGGCCCGTTCCGGGAAAGCATTCAGCGCAGGCGCCGGGCTGTAGCCCAGGCCGCAGTCCGGTCCTTGCGCGAACAGACTCCAGGTACCAACATTGGTCCCTGAATCTGCAATTTCACCAAATCCAAAGCCCCAAGTAGACTTGCTGGAGTTTCTGCCGCGAAAAGCGCGGCCGAGGAGCAACTCACTTGAAATCGTTCTAGGAGGAACCTGTGGCAAAGGCAAAGTTCGAGCGGACTAAGCCGCACGTCAACATCGGCACCATTGGTCACGTTGACCACGGTAAGACGACGCTGACTGCCGCCATTTCCAAGGTGCTGTACGACAAGTACCCCACTCTCAACGAGCAGCGCGACTTCGCGTCGATTGACTCTGCTCCGGAAGAGCGCCAGCGTGGTATTACCATCAACATCTCCCACGTTGAGTACCAGACCGAGAAGCGCCACTACGCACACGTAGACGCTCCGGGTCACGCTGACTACATCAAGAACATGATCACCGGTGCTGCCCAGATGGACGGTGCGATCCTCGTGGTTGCCGCCACTGACGGCCCGATGGCTCAGACCCGCGAGCACGTTCTGCTCGCCCGCCAGGTTGGTGTTCCCTACCTGCTGGTCGCGCTGAACAAGTCCGACATGGTCGACGACGAAGAGCTTCTCGACCTCGTTGAAATGGAAGTTCGCGAGCTGCTCAGCGCTCAGGGCTTCGATGGCGACGACGCTCCCGTTGTCCGCGTTTCCGGCCTCAAGGCACTCGAAGGCGACCCGGTTTGGGTCAAGTCCGTCGAGGACCTCATGGAAGCTGTCGACAACTCGGTTCCGGACCCCGTTCGTGACCGCGACAAGCCGTTCCTGATGCCGATCGAAGACGTCTTCACGATCACCGGTCGTGGCACCGTTGTTACGGGTCGCGCCGAGCGCGGTACCCTCGCGATCAACTCGGAAGTTGAAATCGTTGGTATCCGTCCGGTCCAGAAGACCACCGTTACCGGTATCGAGATGTTCCACAAGCAGCTCGACGAAGCATGGGCCGGCGAGAACTGTGGCCTCCTGCTCCGCGGTCTGAAGCGCGACGACGTCGAGCGTGGCCAGGTTGTCGTCAAGCCGGGTTCCATCACCCCGCACACCGACTTCGAGGCCAACGTCTACATCCTTTCCAAGGACGAAGGCGGACGTCACAACCCGTTCTACTCGAACTACCGCCCGCAGTTCTACTTCCGTACCACGGACGTAACCGGCGTTATCACCCTGCCGGAAGGCACGGAAATGGTTATGCCTGGCGACAACACTGAGATGACCGTTGAGCTCATCCAGCCGATCGCTATGGAAGAGGGCCTCGGCTTCGCAATCCGTGAAGGTGGCCGCACCGTTGGTTCGGGACGTGTTACCAAGATCATCAAGTAGTTTCTACTTGTAGATCGGTGGAGGATCGGACGCCTGGCGTCCGGTAGCAAAGCAAAGAAGAACCCCGTCACTATCGTGGCGGGGTTCTTCTTTGCTATGGTTTATCTATCGAATGGATTAATGACGAAGTGTGGATCCGTGACTTTGCGGATCCGCAGGCCGTGCGGCTTCGTCGCCCATGGACAGGAGAGCAGGAATGTCTGGCTTTTTTGGCACTATCCTCGTAATGGTTTTTGTCCTGGTCACTGCTTCGGTGTCGTATTCCTCAGGGAAATCGAAAGGGCGTTGGCTTGCCGAACGTGCTGCCGAACGGCTTGCAGACAATTCCGTCAGGCAGTATCGCTCAGGCTATCTGGCCGGCCACCTTGCAGGGTGGCGCGACGCCGAGGCCCGCCGCGGAGCTGCTCCCGCGGAGTACCGGGCGTCCGGCCCGTCGCGCCCGGAGGGTTGGCAAACGCGCGCGACAGCTCCCGTTCAGGGCGTCCCGGCCCTAGCAACTCCAGGCCAGGCCGCCTCAGCCAAGACCGTTCCGGCCCTGCCCGTTGCAGTTGAGCCCTGGCCATTCCCCATCCAGCCGCAACCAGCCCGGATGCAAGCAATCCAGTCGCCAGAGGCCCGGATCCCGCCGGAGGCGCTGCGGGAAGAGGAAGCGGCCCGGAAACGGAAGCGGGACCGGCAGAACATCAACATCACCCTCTACGTGGCAAGCCTGCTGCTGGTCGCCGCTTCGGCGCTGTTCATCGGCTCCAGCCTTCCGTCCGTTCTCCGCTTCGTCGGAGTCTGGGCCATCACGGCTGCCTTCTATGCTGCGGGTTTCATCCTTCACGCGAGGGCTTCCAGGCTTCGGCCCGCCGCGATCGCCTTCGCGGGAACAGGCCTTGCGTTGATCCCCGTGACGGGCCTGGCGATGTACAACTTCGCGTTGCACAATGGCCCGGCGGCCTGGCTGGTTACGTCCATCGTCGGGACGGTGGCCTATGTTGTCGCCGCGGTGCGACTCGACAACAGGGTTCTCGCTTTCCTGTCGTTGAGCTTCGTGGTCTCCGCGGCGTGGTCGGGCGTGTCCATGCTGGGCGGTGCCCTCGTCTGGTATTTCGCATGCCTGATCGGATTCGCCGTAGTCCTGACCCCTATAGCCATGCGCAGACCGCGCTGGCTTCCGCCGGTCTATGTCCGGCCCTTGATGTCCCTCCACCCCTATGTGGTGCCGCTCGTTACGCTTGCCGCGAGCTTCGTTCCCCAACATTTGGGGAAGGGCGAGTACGCCATCGTCATGATGGCGTGTGGACTGTATTTTGCCGTGATGGCGGCCCTTCCGCAGGGCATCTTCCGGCTCCCACAGTTCTATGCCGCGCGGCTCTTATTCACGGTGGCGTTCCTTGTACTCCTGTCCGACGCGGGGCTTGGACTCCCGGAAGTGCTGCTGGCCGGCGTCGTTCTCCTTGCGGCGCAGTCGCTATGGTCGGCATTCGACAGCAGCCGGCTGGTCCGTTGGTTCCCTGGGCCGGGCACATCCCAGGCGATCCGGCGCTGCCGCATTGATGCCGTGGCGTGTTTTGGCCTTCAATCGGCGGCTGCATTCATGGCGGGCTTTGCCATCCTGGTCCGGCATTCCGCGACGCCCGTGGGGATCCCGTTGTTCGCGACCCTCCTGTGCGGTCTGGTCCTGGCGTGGAAGCTGGGCGGCGAGGCCGAGTGGCTCCCTGTTTCCGCTCTTGTGATTGCTGCCCCGTTTGCCGATGAGCTGGGCGGTTGGCCGACAGCGGCATTGTTGGCTATCGCCGGCGCGTTCTGGCTGCTGCGCGCAAGTAGGCCTAGGGAGGGCAAGCGCAAGGTCTTTGTCCTCGCGGGGCGCATTGCGCTCACTCTCAGTGTCCCGGCAGCGACGGCGGCGGTAGTGCCGGAGACTCCCGAGCGCCTTGCCGCCGTCGTCCTGGCGTTCCTCGCCGCAGTGACGTTTCAGTTGCTATTGGAGGCTGCGCTGGTCCGCTCGGGTGTCAGCACCTTCGCGCCGACCGCCTGCCTCGCAGCCTTTGCCGGTACCGGCATGGCAGCGCTGCCTTTGCTTTTTTGCTGGACCAAGCATCGGGCCAGCCCCTCACTGTATCGGCCGTGGTGATTCATGTCCTTGCAGTCGCTTTGCTCGGCTTGACGCTGTTCCCGAAAGCTGTGGGCGACGCCGTGAGGACCGGAAGGGTGGTCGAGTTCCTCGCCCCGGCGGCATTTGCCTGGTCGGGGGCGTTGTCCTTCGGGCAGTGTCCGTGTCGTTGGGAAACACGGTGTTGCTCGTCGGTGCGCTGTACTTCGCCGTTCAGGCGCTCCGCCTTCCCCGCACCCTGCATCGCCGCAGCTATTGGTGGCAGCCCGTGCGCTCGTCACCCTGCTCGCCGGCACAGGCTATCTGCAGCTGCTCCGGGACGGAGGCGATTTGGTGGTGGCGGGGGAGAGGCTTCAACTTGCCACCGTGGTGTTCGTCGCCTTGACAGTCCAACTGATTCCGCCCCTCGTGGAGGCGGTCCGCGGTATTGACCGGGGCCTTGCGACAGTCGATTCCGCCGTGGTGCTCCCCTTCATGGCCGGCGCAGTCGCCGTCGTCAGCGTCTCCGGGAGGTACTCCGACGGCTCCGTGGCCGGAAGCTGGCAGGCGGTGGCGATCTCGATCACCATGGCGGCGTCGGCTGTGGCGGCGGGTTCCTGCTTCGCACCGAGGCCGCCTCCGCGGTCTTCGCGCCGGCGACGTTGGCGCTCTTGCTATTGCTTCGCGGTGGGCACATTCACGAGGTCGAGGCTTTGCTTGCCATCTTCGCCGTATTCAGCGGCGTCATGGTCGCTGCGGTGCCCGCGCGCATGGCGAAGGGCGTCTACTTCATCGCCGCCAGGATTCTCACGGCCGCCGTTGCCGCGGTATTTGCCCACGACGTATCAGCCTCCGCCACGGCGGTGTCGCTGACTTTCGCGGGAGTCCTGGTGTTGCAGCACATCATCCGCGGGCTCATGCGGAACCGATTGCAGCAGATTCCCTTCCAACAAGCAGCAGTGTGGGTGACGCTCAGCGCGCAAGCAGTGCTGCCGGCGACGTACCTTTCGTCTGTGTCTCAGCCGGAAGCCCACGACGGCGGCCGCTGGGTGCTGCTGCTTGAGCTGGCCGTGCTGTTGGTTTCCGCCGTGGTCGCTCATCGGATCTTCACCGCCCGAGGCGCTGTGTATTTCACCATTCCGGCGTCGATTGCAGTGGTGGTGGCGGCCGGACCCGAGGTGTCCTTCCCTCCCGGGACCTGGCTGGCCGAACCCTTGCTGGGCCACACGGCGGTGCCCCTGGTGCTGCTCGCTATGTCACTCGTGGTGACTTGCGTGAGGCTACTCGTCCAACCAGGAAGCGGCGTCCCTGAACGTTGGTTCTGGCTGGCGGCGTCGCTGGCCTTCGGCGGTGCCGGAGGGTGGCGTCCGTTGATGTATCGGACACCGCCATGGGAATGGCTGGACTGGTGCTGGCGGTGGTCTGCTTCGTGGCCTCCCACGTCGAGGGAATGCCGGGCTTCTACCCGCTTGCCTCCGCCGCGAGCCTCGTTGGTGCTACGGTCTTGGCTGCTTCGGTCCTGGATGACGCTCGGCCCCTGTGGCTGTCTGGGGCTCAATGGGAGGATTTCCTGCCGTGGCTCCTGGGCTGCGCAGGATCGGCCGCTGTGCTTTACGCTGTCCGTTGGTCCCGGATCCCGGCGTGGGATCGCACCCAGTGCGCAAGTTGTCGCTCGCTGTAACAGCAGGAGGGGGATTTGCCCTGGCCGCAGCTGCAGGCCTACTGCACGATGACACCGCTGTGGCAGGAACGTGCTTGCTCGGCGCTGCCGTGGCCGTGGCTTTCCTCGAGGTACCACGCGCCATCAGATTCGCTGTCGCGGAGCTCGGTGCGGTGCTGGTGCTCTCAGCCGCACAGCGGGCGGTCCTCTTCGTCCATGGAGCCAGGCCGAGTTCTTCTGGGTGGTGCAGTGGTTCGCGGTCCTGGGTGCGGTTTTGGCAGGGGTGCGCTATTACGTTGGGGACACGCTGGAGGGGCGTATCAGAGGGGGGATCGCTTCAGGCTTGTTGTCCTTCGGAGGCCTCCTCTCGATAGTGCCAGGAAGCCTCTTCCCGGCACTGTGCCACAGCAGCTATGGGTCCTCGTCGGATTTGCGGTGCTAGTGCTTGCCGGACTTGTCCTCGCCGAGCGCACGTTCGTGTGGTGGGGTGCCGTGGGTGTTGCGCTCAGCGTGATGTGGGCCCTTCGTTCCTATGCCTTCGCGATGCTCGCCGTGATCGCCTTGGCATTGATTGTCCTTGCGGTCTGGCGCCTCAACAGGACTGCGCCCTGATACCGTTGCCTCAAGGGAGGAATGCGAAATGGGAACGCTGATTTTTCTGGTCTTGGTGGTTGTTGTGGTAGCCGGGGTGTTGTGGGGAAGGAAATACTTCCGCCGCGAGATCGAGCGCGCCAAGCGCATCAATCGGGCGAACAGGAAAGACTGATTTAGCACAATCGGTCCACAAAGTGACTTCGAATCAGCCCCGTCGCGCCTTGCTCAAGGACTGGTACCAGTAGTACGAGTCCTTGGGGGTTCTCTCGAGGGTATCGAAATCAACGTGCACCAGGCCGAACCGCTGCGAATAGCCTGCGGCCCATTCGAAGTTGTCCAGTAGCGTCCAGACGTAGTAGCCGAGAAGGTCGACGTCGTGGGCGATCCCGCCGGGGCAGTGGCCCTCAAGGCCTGGCCAAGGTGCGAGGCAAGATAGCTGATGCGGTCGGCGTCGTGCACCGGACCCTGGGTGTGGTCCGGTTCCGGAAAGCTCGCGCCGCTCTCCGTGATGAACAGCGGAGGCAGCGCTGCTCCGTAGCGGTCCTTCAGTTCCCGCAGCAGGATTCCGAGGTGTTCGGGAGCCACGGGCCAACCGAATCCTGTCGTCTCGTATTCGGGAAACGCCGCCAGATGGAACGGCAGCTTGGCCATCATGTCCGGGGTGTTCCAGTGGGCGGTTCCGTCGCCGCGGCCCGAGGCCACCTTGACGGGTAGTAGTAGTTCAGGCCGTAGAAATCCAACGGTTGGTGGATGGTTTTGAGGTCCTCGTCGCGGACCTTGCCCAAGGCCCGGAACCAAGGCCTTACCTGGAGCGGCGGCTTTGGGTACTTCCCCAGGAGGATGGGATCGGCGTACACCCGGTTGAAGATGAGGTCGAAGGCCTTGGCCATGAGACCGTCTGCAAGCCGCTTGCTTGCGGGCCGGACCGGAGAGTGGACATTGGCGACGCCGACAGTTCCCGCCACGCCTGCGGCGCGGAGCGCCTGGACGGCGAGGCCGTGCCCCAGCAACTGGTGGTGGGCAGCCGGCAGGGCATCGAAGAGCAGCCGCCTGCCGGGAGCGTGGACACCGAGCGCATAACCTTGCAACGCGACTGAAACCGGTTCGTTGAGGGTGACCCATTGCGCCACGCGGTCACCGAAGCGGTGTGCGGCCGCGGCGGAGTATTCGGCGAACCGTTCCGCAGTCGCCCGATTCAGCCAGCCGCCGTCGTGCTCCAACGGCAGGGGAGTATCCCAATGGAACAAGGTCACCATGGGGGAGATCCCGGCCTTCAGGAGCTTGTCGATCAGGCGGTCGTAGAAATCCAGGCCCTGTTGGTTGATGGGTCCCTTGCCGCCGGGTTGGATTCGCGGCCAGGAGAGGGAGAACCGGTAGGAATCCACGCCCAGGTCCTGCATGAGGGCAATGTCCTCGTCCGTGCGGTTGTAGTGGTCGCAGGCGACTGCAGGGGAGTGCCCGTCGACGATCGCGCCCGGTTTCTCGGCAAACGCGTCCCAGCTCGACGGTCCGCGTCCGTCCGCCGTGAGCGAGCCCTCGATCTGGAAGGCCGCGGCAGCGACACCCAAAGTGAAGTCCGGCCGGATGCGGCCTGCAAGATCCCCCACAGTGGCAGCATCTTGGACGGTCATGCCCCATCATCCCGAGCGCAGGTGCCGATGGCAATGGTCAGGGAGGCCCGATTGGCTTATGCCGGGGAATTCCGGCATACTAGGTGAGTTGTTCAAGCGCTTCTTCGCGTCCCGATCCGGATAATGCCGGGTGTCAGGGTCCAAGCTGAAGCCCAAACATAACCCAGATCCCCAAAGGAATACGGACGCGTTTGCGTGGAAATCGCGACACGCCCGACCGCGGGGGTCGGTTACACCGGCAAGTTGAGGAACCCGGATCCCTCCGGATTCAGCTTGTGCGGCGGGTGGTAGTACTACTTCAAATGCTTCGGCAGCCACATACAACACGTAAGTGAACAGGGCAGCCTTTATTCGAGGGCAGCACAGACTGAAAGAGAGTCAGGCGACATGGCGGGACAAAAAATCCGCATCCGGCTGAAGTCATATGACCACGAGGTCATTGATGTTTCAGCGCGGAAGATCGTTGAGACGGTCACGCGCGCAGGCGCAACGGTAGTGGGCCCGTGCCGCTGCCGACGGAGAAGAACGTGTACTGCGTTATCCGCTCTCCCCACAAGTACAAGGACAGCCGTGAGCACTTTGAAATGCGTACTCACAAGCGTCTGATCGACATCATCGACCCCACGCCGAAGGCTGTTGACTCGCTTATGCGTCTCGACCTGCCGGCCGACGTGAACATCGAAATCAAGCTGTAGGGAGGTGCTGAGAAAACTATGACCGCAACCCGTAACGTAAAGGGCCTGCTGGGCACGAAGCTCGGCATGACCCAGGTCTGGGACGAGAACAACAAGCTCATCCCGGTAACTGTCGTCCAGGCTGACTCCAACGTCATCACCCAGCTGCGCAACGCAGAGACTGATGGCTATGTCGCCGTTCAGATCGGCTACGGCCAGATCGATCCCCGCAAGGTCACCAAGCCGCTGGCTGGTCACTTTGAAAAGGCTGGCGTAACTCCTCGCCGCCACGTCGTCGAACTGCGCACTGCAGACGCCGCGTCTTACGAACTGGGCCAGGAGCTTTCTGTTGAGCTCTTCGAAGCCGGTCAGAAGATCGACGTCGTCGGCACCAGCAAGGGTAAGGGCTTCGCCGGTGTTATGAAGCGTCACGGCTTCCACGGTGTTGGAGCCTCCCACGGTGCGCACAAGAACCACCGCAAGCCCGGTTCAATCGGTGGCGCATCCACCCCGAGCCGCGTCTTCAAGGGTCTGAAAATGGCCGGTCGCATGGGCGCAGAACGTCACACCACGCTGAACCTCACGGTTCACGCTGTTGACGCCGAGAAGTCGCTGCTCCTTATCAAGGGTGCCGTCCCGGTGCCCGCGGCCAGGTCGTCCTCGTACGCACCGCCGTGAAGGGAGCCTAGTTAAATGACTAGCACTGTCAAGGTAGACCTGCCTGCAGAGATCTTCGACGTCCAGACCAACGTGCCGCTGCTGCACCAGGTCGTCGTCGCACAGCTCGCTGCTGCTCGCCAGGGTACCCACAAGACCAAGACCCGCGCCGAAGTTTCCGGTGCAGGCCGCAAGCCGTTCAAGCAGAAGGGCACCGGCCGCGCCCGTCAGGGTTCCATCCGTGCTCCTCACATGACCGGTGGTGGCATCGTCCACGGCCCGACGCCGCGTGACTACAGCCAGCGGACCCCCAAGAAGATGAAGGCTGCCGCACTGCGTGGCGCCCTGTCCGACCGCGCCCGTAACGGCCGCATCCACGTCGTTTCTGAACTGGTTGCCGGCACCAAGCCGTCCTCCAAGGCAGCACTGGCCGCGTTGCGTGCAGTCTCCGAGCGTCGGAACCTGCTCGTTGTTATCGAGCGCGCCAACGATGTTGCCGCACTTTCCGTGCGCAACCTCGCAGATGTTCACGTTCTGTACGCAGACCAGCTGAACACCTACGACGTGCTGGTTTCCGACGACGTTGTCTTCACCAAGGCTGCGTTCGAGGCTTTCATCGCTGACAAGGCAAAGAACGAGGAGGATGCCAAGTGAGTGCAGCCACCATCAAAGACCCGCGCGACGTCGTCATTGCACCCGTCGTTTCGGAAAAGAGCTACGGCCTGATCGACGAGGGCAAGTACACCTTCCTGGTGGACCCCCGCTCGAACAAGACCGAGATCAAGCTGGCCGTGGAGAAGATTTTCTCCGTCAAGGTCGAATCGATCAACACCATCAACCGTGCCGGTAAGCGCAAGCGGACCAAATTCGGCTGGGGACAGCGCAAGAGCACCAAGCGTGCAATTGTCACCCTCAAAGAAGGCACAATCGACATCTTCGGCGGTCCGCTCGCGTAGCGGAGACCACTTTAACGAGGAAATGAATTATGGGAATCCGTAAATACAAGCCGACTACCCCGGCCGTCGCGGCTCGAGCGTAGCCGACTTCTCCGAAATCACGCGATCGACTCCGGAAAAGTCGTTGCTGCGTCCGCTGCACAAGACTGGCGGCCGTAACAACACCGGTAAGATCACTACCCGTCACAAGGGTGGTGGCCACAAGCGCCAGTACCGTCTGATCGACTTCCGTCGCCACGACAAGGACGGCGTCAACGCCCGCGTTGCCGAAATCGAGTACGATCCGAACCGCACGGCTCGCATCGCCCTCCTGCACTACGTTGATGGCACCAAGCGTTACATCATCGCCCCGAACAAGCTGTCCCAGGGTGACTTCGTCGAGGCTGGCCCGACGCTGACATCAAGCCGGGCAACAACTTGCCGTTGCGCAACATCCCGGTTGGTACCACCATCCACGCAGTTGAACTGCGTCCGGGTGGCGGCGCCAAGATGGCCCGTTCCGCAGGTGCTTCGGTTCAGCTCGTCGCCAAGGAAGGCCGTTTCGCCCAGCTGCGTCTGCCCTCCGGTGAAATCCGCAACGTTGACGTGCGCTGCCGCGCTACCGTCGGCGAGGTCGGCAACGCCGAGCAGTCGAACATCAACTGGGGTAAGGCCGGCCGTATGCGCTGGAAGGGCGTTCGCCCGACCGTCCGTGGTGTCGCCATGAACCCGGTCGATCACCCGCACGGTGGTGGTGAAGGTAAGACTTCCGGTGGACGTCACCCGGTCAACCCGAACGGTAAGCGTGAAGGCCGCACCCGCCGCCCCAACAAAGAGAGCGACAAGCTTATTGTTCGTCGCCGCCGTACTGGCAAGAACAAGCGATAGGAGCCTGGACACATGCCACGCAGCCTGAAAAAAGGTCCTTTCGTAGACCAGCACCTCTTTGTGAAGGTCGCCAGGGAAAACGAAAAGGGCACCAAGAACGTCATCAAGACCTGGTCCCGCCGTTCGATGATCGTCCGGACATGCTGGGTCACACGATTGCCGTTCACGACGGACGCAAGCACATTCCGGTGTTTGTCACTGAGTCGATGGTCGGGCACAAGCTCGGCGAATTCGCTCCCACGCGGACATTCCGCGGCCATGTCAAGGACGACCGTAAGGGCAAGCGCCGCTAAGGCGCTCGCTCTACGGCTAAGACGAGAGAAGGAAAGCAATGGAAGCCAAGGCTATTGCGCGTCACATCCGCGTAACGCCTATGAAGGCCCGGCGCGTCGTCAACCTTGTTCGTGGTAAGCAAGCGAATGAGGCTCTGGCAATTCTGAAGTTCGCCGAACAGGCAGCTTCGGAGCCGGTATTCAAGGTAGTTCAGTCGGCAATGGCAAACGCACGGGTCCTCGCGGACCGCGACGGCGTTGCCTTTGACGAAGGAGACCTCTACATCAGCGAAGCGTTTGTTGATGAAGGCCCGACCATGAAGCGGTTCCAGCCGCGTGCTCAGGGTCGCGCATTTCAGATCAAGAAGCGCACGAGCCACATCACCGTGGTAGTCGCTACCCCGGAGAAAGAGGAGGCTCGCTAAGTGGGACAGAAAGTAAACCCGCACGGGTTCCGACTCGGCATCACCACCGATCACGTATCGCACTGGTTTGCTGACAGCACCAAGGCTGGCCAGCGGTACAAGGACTTCGTTCGCGAAGACATCCGCATCCGCCAGCTCATGTCCACGGGCATGGAGCGCGCTGGCATCGCCAAGGTCGAAATCGAGCGCACCCGTGACCGTGTCCGCGTGGACATCCACACGGCCCGCCCGGGTATCGTCATCGGCCGCCGCGGCGCAGAAGCAGACCGCATTCGCGGCGAGCTCGAGAAGCTCACCGGCAAGCAGGTCCAGCTGAACATCCTCGAGGTCAAGAACCCCGAGATGGAAGCCCAGCTTGTTGCCCAGGGCGTTGCTGAGCAGCTGACTTCCCGCGTGGCTTTCCGCCGTGCGATGAAGAAGGCCATGCAGTCCGCACAGCGTGCGGGTGCCAAGGGTATCCGTATTGCTTGCTCCGGTCGACTGGGTGGCGCAGAAATGTCCCGCTCGGAGTTCTACCGCGAAGGCCGTGTGCCCCTGCACACCCTGCGTGCGAACATCGACTACGGCTTCTACGAAGCCAAGACCACCTTCGGCCGCATCGGCGTGAAGGTCTGGATCTACAAGGGCGACGTCACTGCCAAGGAACTGGCTCAGCAGGCAGCTGCTGCTCCGTCCCGTGGCCGTGGTCCGAGCGACCGCCCGGGCCGCCCGGGTGGCGCCGACCGTGGTGACCGCCGTCGTCGTACCGACCGTCCGGCAGCTGACGCAGCACCTGTTGCTGCAGAGGCTCCGGCAGCTGAAGCTGCTGCTCCCGCAGCAGAAGGAGGACAGGCTTAAATGCTTATCCCACGTCGAGTCAAGCACCGTAAGCAGCACCACCCGGGTCGTTCCGGCGCTGCAACGGGCGGCACCAAGGTCACCTTCGGTGAGTACGGCATCCAGGCGCTGAGCCCGGCCTACGTCACGAACCGTCAGATCGAGTCTGCCCGTATCGCGATGACCCGCCACATCAAGCGTGGCGGTAAGGTCTGGATCAACATTTATCCGGACCGTCCGCTGACGAAGAAGCCGGCCGAAACCCGCATGGGTTCCGGTAAGGGTTCTCCGGAATGGTGGGTCGCAAACGTCAAGCCGGGCCGCGTTCTCTTCGAGCTCGCCGGTGTCAATGAAGAGGTAGCTCGCGAGGCACTGCGCCTGGCAATCCACAAGCTGCCGTTGAAGGCACGCATTGTGCGTCGCGAAGGTGGTGAATAGAAATGGCAGTAGGGTCGAAGGATCTCGCACCCGCACAGCTGGACGGTTTCGACAACGAGCGTCTCGTTGAAGAACTCCGCAAGTCCAAGGAAGAGCTGTTCAACCTGCGTTTCCAGTCCGCCACCGGACAGCTGGAGAACCACGGTCGTCTGCGCGCGGTAAAGAAGGACATCGCACGCATCTACACCGTTCTCCGTGAGCGCGAGCTGGGCATTCGTGCCGAGGTTGCCGCACCGGTTGTGGAAGCCAAGGAAGAAAAGAAGTCCAAGAAGGCAGAAGCCAAGGCTGAGAAGGCCGAAGCCGAGGCTGGAGAGGACGCCAAGTGAGCGAACAGAAGGAAACTGTGACGGAAGCAGCAGCCAGCGCCGAACAGCGCGGTTACCGTAAGACGCGTCGCGGCTACGTTGTCTCTGACAAGATGGAAAAGACCATCGTTGTTCAGGTTGAAGACCGCGTGAAGCACGCTCTGTACGGCAAGGTCATTCGCCGCACCTCGAAGATCAAGGCTCACGACGAGCAGAACACCGCCGGCATCGGCGACCTCGTTCTGATCTCTGAGACCCGCCCGCTGTCCGCTACAAAGCGGTGGCGCCTGGTCGAGATCCTCGAAAAGGCTAAGTAATCCCGCGCCGGGCTTTGTCCGGCAGCGATATGGATTGGTGGAAGGCCCGTATTCCGGAAGGAATGCGGGCCTTTCCGCGTTTCGGTCCTTAGCATAAAACGTGCTAGGATATTGAGTTTGTATGGCGCCAGTTGTGCGTCAACAACCACCTCGTAAACAATCGTGCCGCGGCATACTGCCCCGCGCAGTTATTTCCGCAAGGGAAGCTGATGCTGGCGGCACGGGAGTTTAGGCCTGCACTGGCAAAATCCAGGCAGGTCAAGAGACACCCCGATCAACCGTTCCGCAAGGCTCATTCCGTATGCTCCATTTCGGTCTGAGAACCGGCGCGACGCAAGGAGTAAAAATTGATTCAGCAGGAGTCGCGACTGAAGGTCGCCGACAACACGGGTGCTAAGGAAATCCTTACCATTCGCGTTCTCGGTGGATCCGGCCGTCGCTACGCAGGCATTGGCGACGTCATTGTCGCAACCGTCAAGGACGCTATCCCGGGCGGCAACGTAAAGAAGGGTGACGTCGTCAAGGCTGTCATCGTTCGTACCAAGAAGGAACGCCGCCGTGCGGATGGTTCCTACATCAAGTTTGACGAGAACGCAGCTGTGATTCTGAAGAACGACGGCGACCCCCGCGGTACCCGTATCTTCGGCCCGGTTGGTCGTGAACTGCGTGACAAGAAGTTCATGAAGATCGTTTCGCTGGCTCCGGAGGTGCTGTAACCCATGGGTGCAAAGATCAAGAAGGGTGACCTGGTTCAGGTCATCACCGGCGCCAAGCAGGAACGTGGCGGCGACCGTGGCAAGCAGGGCAAGGTTCTTCGCGTGTTCACCGAGACCAACCGCGTCCTGGTAGAAGGCATCAACCGAGTCACCAAGCACACCAAGGTCGGTCAGTCGCAGCGCGGCACCAAGACCGGTGGCATCGAGGTCGTTGAGGCCCCGATCCACGTCTCCAACGTTGCTCTTGTTGACCCCTCGACCAAGAAGCCGACCCGCGTTGGTTTCCGTCTCGAGACCGTTGAGAAGGACGGCGTCTCCAAGTCCGTCCGTGTCCGCGTGTCCAAGGCATCCGGGAAGGACATCTAATGACTGAGACTCTCGAGACTCCAGCGAAGATCGTTCCGCGTCTGAAGACGAAGTACGCCGATTCCATCAAGCAGACCCTGGTTGAGGAATTCAAGTACGAGAACGTGAACCAGGTTCCCCGCCTGGTGAAGGTTGTTGTGAACATGGGTGTTGGAGATGCCGCCAAGGACTCCAAGCTGATCGACGGCGCTGTCCGCGACCTCACCCTGATCACCGGCCAGAAGCCGCAGGTAACCAAGGCCCGCAAGTCGATCGCCCAGTTCAAGCTGCGCGAAGGCATGCCCATCGGTGCACACGCAACTCTGCGTGGGGACCGTATGTGGGAATTCGTGGACCGCCTCGTGACCCTCGCCCTGCCCCGTATCCGCGACTTCCGCGGCCTTAACGGCAAGCAGTTCGACGGCAACGGCAACTACACCTTCGGTCTGACCGAGCAGGTTATGTTCCACGAAATCGACCAGGACTCCATCGACCGCGTTCGCGGTATGGACATCACGGTTGTCACCACTGCAAAGACCGATGACGAAGGCCGTGCGCTGCTCAAGGCACTTGGCTTCCCGTTCAAATCCGAAGACTAATAACTACGTAGTAGGTCCGGCCGCGGCTGCTTTGCAGCCAACGCGGAAACCATTACGAGGAAGGGCAAGAGCCCACAATGACTATGACAGATCCTGTCGCAGACATGCTTACGCGTCTGCGCAACGCCAACTCGGCATACCACGACACCGTGAGCATGCCGTACAGCAAGCTCAAGGCACGCGTTGCCGACATCCTGAAGGCAGAAGGCTACATCGCTGCTTGGAAGGAAGAGGAAGCCGAAGTCGGCAAGAAGCTGACCATCGACCTCAAGTTCGGTCCGAACCGCGAGCGTTCGATTGCTGGTGTCCGCCGCATTTCCAAGCCTGGTCTCCGCGTTTACGCGAAGTCCACCAACCTGCCTCACGTGCTGGGTGGCCTGGGTATCGCAATCCTGTCCACCTCTTCCGGCCTCCTGACTGACAAGCAGGCCGGCAAGAAGGGCGTGGGCGGCGAAGTCCTCGCGTACGTCTGGTAACGGGAAAGGAAGAGAATAATGTCACGTATTGGACGTCTCCCCATCACCGTTCCTGCCGGCGTTGAAGTTAAGGTTGATGGCTCTGTCATCAACGTCAAGGGCACCAAAGGCGAGCTGAGCCACACTGTAGCCAGCCCGATCGAGGTCACCCTGGACGAAAGCACCTTGACTGTCACCCGCCCGAACGACGAGCGCGCTTCGCGTTCCCTGCACGGCCTGACCCGCACCCTGATCGCGAACATGATCGAGGGCGTCACCAAGGGCTACGAAAAGAAGCTTGAAATCGTTGGTACCGGTTACCGCGTTCAGGCCAAGGGTTCTGACCTTGAGTTCGCTCTCGGCTTCAGCCACCCGGTCAATGTCTCCGCTCCGGAAGGCATCACCTTCACGGTGGAGGGGCCGACCAAGCTCTCCGTCGCTGGTATCTCCAAGCAGCAGGTCGGCGAGGTTGCTGCCAACATTCGCAAGCTGCGCAAGCCCGACCCCTACAAGGGCAAGGGTGTCCGTTACGCCGGCGAAGTTATCCGCCGCAAGGTCGGAAAGGCTGGTAAGTAAACCATGGCCATCGCAATTAACAAGAAGCGTACGAACAAGAGCAAGTCTGCTGCACGCAGCCGTCGCCAGCTTCGTATCCGCAAGCGCATCACCGGCACGGCTGTTCGTCCTCGTCTGGTCGTCAACCGCTCCGCACGCCACATCTTCGTCCAGGTTGTCGATGACAGCAAGGGTGTAACCGTGGCTTACGCCTCCACTTTGGAAGCTGACCTTCGTGCATTCGACGGCGACAAGACTGCCAAGGCCAAGCGCGTCGGCGAGCTCGTTGCCGGGCGTGCCAAGGCTGCAGGCATCGAAGCTGTTGTCTTCGACCGCGGTGGTAACAAGTACCACGGCCGGATCGCCGCCGTCGCTGACGGCGCACGTGAAGGTGGGCTGGCACTGTGACCGTTGAGAATAACGAAAAGGACATTCAGGTGACTGAAGCTGCAGCTGCTGAGGCAACTGAGACTGCTGCTGCCACCGACGACCGCCGCGGCGGCCGTCGTGGCGAGCGTGGTGACCGTGGCCAGGGCCGCGGCGACCGTGGTGGCCGTGGTGGCCGCGACGGCGGTCGCGAGGCCGAGAAGAGCCAGTTCGTAGAGCGCGTTGTAACCATCAACCGTGTTGCCAAGGTCGTCAAGGGTGGTCGTCGCTTCAGCTTCACCGCCCTGGTCGTCGTCGGTGACGGCAACGGCCTGGTTGGCGTCGGCTACGGCAAGGCGAAGGAAGTTCCGGCAGCTATCGCGAAGGGCGTTGAAGAAGCTAAGAAGTCCTTCTTCCGCGTTCCCCGCGTTGGCAACACCATCCCGCACCGCGTGCAGGGTGAGGCCGCAGCAGGCGTTGTCATGCTGCGTCCGGCTTCCCCGGGTACCGGTGTTATCGCCGGTGGTCCGGTCCGCGCGGTACTGGAATGCGTCGGTATCCACGACGTTCTCTCCAAGTCGCTCGGTTCCTCGAACGCCATCAACATCGTTCACGCGACTGTTGACGCCCTGAAGCGACTGGAAGAGCCCGCTTCCGTGGCAGCCCGCCGTGGCCTGCCGCTGGACGAGGTTGCTCCTGCTGCTCTGGTGCGCGCACTCCAGAACCAGAAGGCAGGTGTCTAGTCATGGCTAAGAACCTGACTCCCTCCGACGCTCAGTTGGAGATCACCCAGATCAAGGGCGTCATCGGCGCCAAGCAGAACCAGCGTGAGACCCTGCGGTCCCTCGGCCTCAAGCGCATCGGACACACTGTTGTCCGTACCGCTGATGCCGTAACCGTTGGAATGCTCAACACGGTTCCGCACCTCGTGAATGTAGAGGAGGCGAAGTAATGGCCGAGAACAAAACTGCCGCAGAGGCTGCCGACAAGCAGAACACTCTGAAGGTCCACCACCTGCGTCCCGCCCCCGGTGCCAAGACTGCCAAGACCCGTGTTGGTCGTGGTGAAGGCTCCAAGGGTAAGACCGCAGGTCGCGGTACCAAGGGTACGAAGGCCCGCTACCAGGTCAAGGCTGGCTTTGCCGGCGGCCAGCTGCCGCTGCACATGCGCCTGCCGAAGCTTCGCGGCTTCAAGAACCCGTTCCGGGTTGAGTTCCAGGTTGTAAACCTGGACAAGCTCAACGAGCTGTTCCCGGAAGGTGGCGCTGTCACCGTCGAGTCCCTGGTTGAGAAGGGTGCCGTTCGCAAGAACCAGCCCGTCAAGGTGCTGGGCACCGGCGACATCACCGTCAAGGTTGACGTCACCGCCCACGCTTTCTCCTCCAGCGCAGCTGAGAAGATCGCAGCAGCAGGCGGAACCACCACTGCCCTCTAAGGGCTCTGGGCTATCGCTCGCTGTAAAAAGACTCCCGGTGCGGAGGGCTTCGGCCCCCTGCTCCGGGAGTTTTTTGATATGGCGCGCACCCCTCGATTGTTCGCATGGCGCATCAAACCGTTAGACTCGGGTGTTGGGTTTCAATGACCCCTTTCGACACCCTTGGACTTTTAACTCAGGAGGACGCTTGCTAAGCGCATTCGGCCGGGCATTTCGGACGCCTGATCTGCGACGCAAGTTGTTGTTCACGCTGGGAATCATCACAATCTTCCGCTTGGGAGCTTTTATCCCCTCGCCTGGTGTGAGCTACCAAAATGTTCAGCAATGTTTGTCAAGCAATCAGGACCAGGGCGGCCTCTACCAGCTCGTCAACCTGTTCAGCGGTGGTGCACTGCTGCAGGTTTCGATCTTTGCCCTGGGGATCATGCCGTACATCACGGCGAGCATCATCGTGCAGCTGCTCCGCGTGGTCATTCCGCGGTTCCAGCAGCTGTATGACGAAGGTGCCTCGGGCCAGTCGAAGCTGACGCAGTACACGCGTTATCTGACCATTGCGCTGGGCCTGCTGAACGCCACCACGCTGGTGTCCCTGGCACGCTCCGGACAGCTGCTGCCGAACTGCCAGCTGCCGATCATCCCGGACACGAGCATCATCGCCACGATCCTCGTGGTCATCACCTTGACGGCCGGTACAGGCCTCATCATGTGGATGGGCGAACTGGTTACCGAGAAGGGCGTGGGCAACGGCATGTCCCTGCTCATCTTCACCTCCATCGCTGCCGGCTTCCCGACCTCGCTCGGTGCCATCTGGAACTCCAAGGGACCGGGCACCTTCTTCACGGTGTTGGCGATCGGCCTCGTAACCGTCGCGCTCGTGGTCTTCGTGGAGCAGTCCCAGCGGCGCATTCCGGTCCAGTACGCCAAGCGTATGATCGGCCGGCGCACCGTGGGCGGCACCAGCACCTACATCCCCATCAAGGTGAACATGGCCGGCGTCGTGCCTGTCATCTTTGCCTCCTCGATGCTCTACCTGCCGGGCTGATTGCACAGTTCAACCAGCCGAAGGCCGGAGAGTCCATCGCCCCGTGGGTTGAGTGGATCAACAACAACCTCACCAAGGGCGACCACCCCATCTACATGGCGCTGTATTTCGTCATGATTGTGTTCTTCACCTACTTCTACGTCGCGATCACCTTCAACCCTGAAGAGGTCTCGGACAACATGAAGAAGTACGGCGGGTTCATTCCGGGCATCCGGGCGGGTAAACCGACCGCGGACTACCTGCAGTACGTGCTTTCCAGGATCACCCTCCCCGGCGCCTTCTACTTGGGCTTCGTGGCGTTGATTCCGCTGGTCGCACTCGTCCTGATCAGCGCCAACCAGAACTTCCCGTTCGGTGGCACGTCGATTCTGATCATGGTGGGTGTGGGCCTGGAAACCGTCAAGCAGATTGATGCGCAGCTACAACAACGTCACTACGAAGGGCTTTTGCGATGACGAGAATGCTGATCATTGGACCCCCGGGTTCGGGCAAGGGAACCCAGGCTGAGCGGATTTCCGAGCGCTTGGGCGTAGTCGCCATCTCTACCGGCGACATCTTCCGTGCGAACGTCAAGGGCGAAACCCCGCTGGGTATCGAGGCAAAGAAGTACATGGACGCCGGCGATTTCGTTCCGGACAGCGTCACCAACAAGATGGTCCGCGACCGCCTGAGTGAGAGCGACGTCGAGAACGGCTTCCTGCTCGACGGCTACCCGCGCACCACCGCCCAGGTGGAATACCTGGACCGGATCCTCGCCGACACGGAAGAGAAGCTCGACGTCGTGCTTCAGCTGACGGCCGACGACGAGGAACTTGTTACGCGTTTGCTGGGCCGTGCCAAGGAGACCGGGCGCTCGGATGACAACGAAGGCGTCATCCGCCACCGCCTGGACCTCTACCACGAGCAGACCGAGGCCGTCGTGGCCAAGTATGCCGAACGGGGCATCCTGACCCAGGTCGATGGCATTGGCGGCATCGACGAGGTCACGGATCGCGTGCTGCTGGCCATCGAGGCAGCCAAGGCGGTCTAGCCGCCGCACGACTGTTGAAGAGGGTGTGTCCCGCGCCGGAGCTGACTGCTCCCGTGCGGGACACGCCCTTTTTGCTTCCCCGTTTGAGCGCCTGAAATCAGAACCAATTCACGGGCGTTTGTGGCTCCGGTTTCGGGCTGGGCCGCTGATGCGGGAAAATAGGAAGCCAGAGGGGGTCTGGATCTGCAGCCCACCACAAGCAGCACACGACAAGAGGAGACCATGGCGTTCGGCCAGCCCCGCATCGAATACAAGACCAATGAGCAAATGCGCAAAATGCACGAGGCCGGATTGGTCCTCAGCAGAGCGCTCGACGCAGCCGTTGAAGCTGCGAAACCGGGCGTGACCACGCGCGAGATCGACGCCGTTTTCGCCGCGGTCCTCATCGACGCTGGAGCGAAGTCGAACTTCCTCGGATACCACGGCTTCCCCGCCACCATCTGCACATCCGTCAACGAGGAAGTGGTTCACGGCATCCCAGGCGACCGGGTCCTGCAGGATGGGGACATCATTTCGATTGATGGCGGGGCGATCGTTGACGGTTGGCACTCCGACTCCGCACGCACTGTGATAGTCGGCGCGGCGGATCCTGAAGATCAGCGGCTCTCGGATGTCACCCAAGCCGCCATGTGGCGCGGAATCGCTGCTTTGGCCAAAGGCAAGTTCGTCGGCGATATCGGCAACGCCGTGGACGACTACGTCTCCTCCGTCCCGGGAAAGCCGCTGGGCATCCTGGAAGACTACGTAGGCCACGGCATCGGCTCCGAGATGCACATGGCCCCTGACGTGTTGAACTACCGCACCACCCACCGAGGCCCGAAAATCAGGCCGGGACTGTGCCTTGCGATTGAGCCCATGCTCGTCCGCGGCAGCATCGAAACAGCAACCCTCGACGACGACTGGACTGTGGTGACCACTGACGGCGAGCGCTCGTGCCAGTGGGAGCACTCGGTCGCCGTCCACGAAAAGGGCATCTGGGTGCTTTCCGCGCCCGACGGCGGCGCGGAGCAGCTGGCGCCGCTCGGCGTCGTGCCCGTTCCGATTCCCTGATCAGACGCGGCTGCCCAACTAGCTCGCATTAGATGTCGTTCTGACGCGTCAAAACGACATTAATTGCAAGCTAGTTGGGCAGCGGGCGGCACTCGGCGCGTTGAGCCTCAGCTCTTGAGCTTGGGCTTCACGTCCTTGGTGTAGATGCCATCGAGGGTTGTCTTGAGGTCCGTCATGGTGGCCTTCACGTCGCCCTGCTGGGTGAGGATCTTCGCAGCGGCCTTGGCCATTTCCTGATCGGCGCCGGGCAGGAATACGCGGGCGTTGTCCTGCACCTTGGTCACGGCGAGCTGGTCCATGGCCGTCTTGATTTGCGGAGTCTTGGCGAGGACTGCAGTCATGTCCGCGGAAACGCGGGTGGGCATGTAGCCGGTGGCAGCGGAGAATGCCGCCGTGTTCTCCGGTTCGGTCATGAATTTCAGGAAAGTGGCAGCCGCGAGCTGGACTTCCTTGCTGACGCCGCTGGGAATCCCGAGTCCCGCGCCGCCGGTGGGGCAGACGTTGGTCTCGGCCTTGGGGCCGCCCGGCAGGAAGCCGACGCCGACGTTGAACTTAGCGGACTTCAGCACGCCCAGCAGGTCTCCGGTAGAGGAGATCGTGGTGGACGTGATGCCTGCGGAAAAGTCGTCCGCGGCGTTCTTGGAGGAGACGCCGGCCCACTTGTCCTTGTAGATGGAGTCCTGGGCCCACTGCAGGGCCGTGACGGACTCGGTGGAGTCGCAGTTGAAGGTCCAGCCGTTGGACCAGCTGCCGCCCCAGCCCCACAGGTTGTTCTGCAGGGTCCAGCCGGCGTATCCGGCAAGGGCCGGGTAGATGTAGGCGTACTTAGCGCCCGAGCTTGCCTGGAGCTTGGGGGCCCACTCGGCGAACTCCTGCCAGGTCTTGGGAGCCCGGTCCGGAAGGCCGGCGGCCTTGAAGTGGTCCTTGTTGTAGTAGAAGAGCGGGGTGGAGCGGCCGTAGGGGAGCGCCCACTGCTTGTTGGCGTACTGGTAGTCCGCGACGAGGGACTTCTGGAAGTCGTCAATCTTGACGTCCAGCTGCTTGATGAGTCCGTCCAACGGGATGATATTGCCGTTGGTGTAGTAGCGGAACCACCAGACGTCGGAGAGCACCACGAGGCCGGGGAGGGCCGACTTCGCTGCCTGCGAGGTCTGGAACTTCTGCGCGATTTCCTCGTAGTTGGCGCCCGCCGTCACGAGGTTCACCTTGATGTCCGGGAACTTCGCCTGGAACTTGTCGATGATGGATTGCTCGACGGCCTGGGACTGCCCGGGGTGGCTGGTCCAAAAGTCGAAGGAGCCGGCCGGCTTGACCCCCGTGAAGTCGATGTCCGAGGGGCTGCTGCTCGTTGCGCTGCCGCCCGTCGACGGACCGCCGCATGCTGCAAGGGCGGCGGCGCCGACTCCGAGTCCGGCGAGCCCAGGAAGTTTCTACGATCAAGATTCATTGCCATGGTTGGTCCTCTCAAGGATGCAAAGGTGGTGATGGGTTGTGTGGACGTGCTGTGCTGTTAGCCGGTGACGCTGCCCTGGGTGAGCCCGGCAACGATGTAGCGTTGCAACGCTGCGAAGACCAGGAGGATGGGAATGATCACCAGGACAGCTCCTGCCATCAAGATCCCCCAGCCTGCGCCGTTTCCCTCGGAGTTTTGAAGGAGAGTCAGGCCGACCGGGAGGGTCATGGTTTCCGGGCGGTCCGTGATGATCAGGGGCCAGATGTAGTCGTTCCATTCGCTGACGACGGTGACGAGGGCAACGGTGGCGATCGAGGGGAGCGAAACGGGGACAACCACTTGCCAGAGCCTGCGCCAATGGCCCGCACCGTCGATTTCCGCCGCTTCGAGGATGGACCCCGGAAGGGTCTTGAAATGCTGGCGAAGGAGGAAGGTTCCGAAGGCCGTGCCGAGTCCCGGGAGAATGATTCCCCACAGGGTGTTCTTCCCGCCGATCCCTGCGATCAGGATGTAGTTGGGGAGGATCGACACCTGCGGCGGCACCATCAGGGCCACGAGGATCACGACGAAGATGACGTTCTTGAACGGGAAACGGACAAAAACCAGGGCGTAGGCCGTCAGGATCGCCAGGATCACCTTGACCGTGGAGCCGACCGTGGTGACGATCAGGCTGTTCAGGAAGAACTGTGCGAACGGCACAGTGGTCATGGCCGTGTGGTAGTTCTCCAGGTTCAGGCCTGCGGGAGTATCTTGAGATCCGTGGTGACGATCTCGCCGGGCTGCTTGAAGGAACTCAGCAGCATCCACAACAGCGGCAGGACTACCACGAGGGTGGCCCCGATCAGCGGGATGTAGCCGCCTGCCAGCGTCTGGATGAGGTTCGCGCGGGAGAACGGCTTGTCGCGCTGCGCCGGCAGGTCCGGACCGCCGTCGGGAGCTTTAAGGGTCCCGACGCCGCTCGCGGGGTTGGGGCTGACGGGGGAGAGCGTGCTCATGAGTAGTGCACCTTCCGTTCGACGAACCGCAACTGGAGCACGGTGATGATGAGCAGGATGGCGAACAGCACCACTGAAATGGCGGCGGAGTAGCCGGCTCGGTTGTAGGCGCCAAAGGCCTGCAGATAGGCCTCGTAGATCAGGGTGCTGGTGCCGTTGCCCAGCGGCGTCATGATGCGGATCAGGTCGAAGGCCTGAAGTGAGCTGATCATCGTGGTGATGAGCAGGAAGAACGTGGTGGGCGAGAGCAGGGGAACGGAAATGCTCATGAAGCGGCGGAACCCGTTGGCTCCGTCCAGGGAAGCGGCCTCCATGACGTCCTTCGGGAGCGATTGGAGCCCGGCGAGGTACACGACCGCGCAGTAGCCCAGGTTCTTCCAGACGTAGACGATGATGACCATCGCGAGGGAGAGTTGCGGATCGTTGATCCACTGGGGACTTTGCTGGCCGATGCCGCGGAGCAGCCAGGACAGCACGCCGTATCCGGGATCGAAGATGAACAGCCATACGAGGCCGACGCCCACTCCACTGAGGACGTAGGGGGCGAAGACGGCAGAGCGCGCAAATGTGGTGCCGCGGACCTTCGCGTTCAAGGCCAGGGCCACCAAGAGGCCCAGCACCATGGAGCCACCGACGGTGACCACGGTGAAGATGAGCGTGGTGCCGAGTACTTGCGGGGCGTCGGAGCTGGTGAAGAAGGTGACGTAGTTGTCGAGGCCAACGACGGTGGCCGAGGTGGAGCCCAGGGTCCAGTCAAGGGTCGAGTAATACATGTTGTTGATGAGGGGCAGATACGTGAACACCGCGATCAGCGCCAAGTTCGGCAATGCCAGTGCCAGGAATACGAAGAAGTCGCGTCGGGTTCGGCCGGACCAGCGTCCCCGGCGCTGAGGGCCGGACAGCCTGCGCGGTGGCCGCGGGGCTGCCAGTCAGTTGTGTTGTCATGGGGGTCTCTAACGGTTCGCAGATATCGGGGCGCGCCGGACTCGGACTGGTGGGTCAAGGGGGCGGCTAGTTTTTACCTCACCACACGCAAACACCTGTCAAGTCACAAAAGGGGCGTTCGCGGGATTGTTGGACAAGCCTTCTGCGCTCGTTCACTCGATGTTTCGTGGCGGATGGGGCCGTGTTTACATTCGAGGCACGACTACCGTTTGTTCCCAGGCCGCCGAAGGTCCTGCGCGCTGCGCGGGTTCAGCGCAGGGGAAAGCTCGGCGGAAGGAGCTCGTGGATGGGGCGGCGGGCGTAATCCGAGTCGCTCAGCGAGGCAATGTACTGGTTCAGGAATGCCTGGGCACGTTCCCGGTAGTCGCTGGTGTCCACGGTGACGATTTCGCCCCGGTCCACAATGGTGCGGCCGGCCACCACTACCCGCGTGATGTCCCGTCCGTCCGAGTTCATGATGAGTGTGCGGATGGGGTCGGCGTACGGACCAATATGGCTGCTGCTCAGGTCCAGGACGAAGTAGTCGGCCTGCGCTCCAGGTGCCAGCCGGCCCAGATCGGAACGGCCGAGGGACTCGGCGGGGTCCAGGGTGGCCGAGCGGAACAGGTCTGCGGCCTGGGCGCTTGAGCGGTCCCCGGTGAGGGTCTTGGTCATCCCCATCGCCAGGTCCATGGCCCGGATCATGTTGGGCGGGGCTGAGTCGGTGCCCAGTACGATCCGCACCCCGCGGTCGCGGTAGGAGTCATAGTTGTCGAGCATCCCGCCGTAATGTGCCATGGGGATGGGGCAGAGCAGGACCGACGTTCCGGACCCGGCGAGCAGCGCCAGATCGTCCCCGGTGCCTGCGGAGGCAGGCATGTGCGGGTGCCCGGGGATGGCCAGGCGTGGGGGATGTAGGTGCGTTCCGCGAGGAAACCGAGATCGGCCAGGTAAGGGAGTGGACGCCGTCCCGTGCGGGCGATCATCGTCTCGACCTCGAAGAGCCCCTGGGCGGCGTGCAGGCGCACGGGGACCTTGAGCTCATCGGCGGCTTGCCGGGTGAGGCGGAGGGTCTGTTCGGTCTGCGTTTCGATCCGGGCCGGTAGCAATGCCGCCCGGATCAAACCATGGGCCCGCCCTTCGTAGTCCTGGGCGAAGCGAACGGCTTGGTCGAGGCCGTCGAGGCCGCGCCGTTCGTCCTCATGGAGCATCACCCGCTTGCCGTCCGTATAGGGGACTGCCGTACGGTAGCTCGGCCCCAGGTAGGCCCGGACGCCGAGGTCCTCCACCGCGGCGGCCGTGTCGGCAAGGTCCTCATAGTCCTCGCACCATTCGTGGTAGCTCTCGGACGCAATGGGCATGAGCGTGGTGATGCCGTTGCGGACCAATTGGGACAGGGCGAACTCGCGTCGGAACCGTGCCTGCTCGCGGGTGAACACGGCTCCGTGGTCCCCCAGGTAGGACTCGGACCAGACGAGGCCGAGCCGCCGGCCGGGATCCGGCCAGGAATCGAAAAGGGCGTGGTCGATATCTGCGAGGGCGTTCAAGTCAATGAATCCGGGGGACACGATCGCCTCCCCGGCGTCGATGTCAATGTCCACTTTCCCGGGGTAGTCCCGGCCCACGAAGACAATGGTTCCGTCCTCGTGGACCAGCTCCGCGTCGGGCAGGATGCAGAGGTCGCCGTCGGCATAGCCAATGATGAAGGCGGCCTTGATGCGCGTGATCACGGCTCTCCTTGATGGTGTTGTCGAGGTTCGGAGATCCTAGGACCCGGTGGAGCCCACGGCTTGCCTTCCAAATCCGAAGCCTGGTTGTCCAGGATCGCTCCAGCCACCAGCATGGCGTCCTGTGGGGAGCGGTCGCGGATGGCGTCAAAAAGCTCGTCATGGCTATCGTGTTCGGCGTGGGCAGCACGGTTCAGGCCCTCGGGCGATGTCCACGAACCGTCGATGCTCTCCGCGAGGGAACCATAGATGCCAGCCAGGAGCTGGTTGTGCGCGGCGCCCACCACGGCCGGTGGAAGTCGATGTCTGCCAGCCGGAATCCGTCCTCGTCGTGGGCTTCCGCGGCGGCGCGGCGGCGATCGAGCGCGTCCTGGAGCTTGTCCAAGTCCTCTTGGTCACGACGCTGTGCGGCGAGGGCGGCGGCAGGAATGTCAAGGCTGCGGCGGACTTCGATGGCTTCGAGCCGGTCCGCTCCCTGGAGGCCTTTGCGGAGGGCGACTTCTTGCTCGTCCACGGCGGCGACAAAGGTTCCGTCACCTTGCCGTGTCACGAGGAGTCCCGCGTGTACCAACGCGCGGAGGGCTTCCCGGAGGGGTGCCCGGCTGAGGCCCAAGGCCTTTCCGAGCTCCGGCTCTGGCGGAATACGGTCTCCGAGGCCCCATTCGCCCTCCCGGATCCGCAGGCGGATGTCATCGATCGCATCGTCGACGACGCTGCGCCGGCCACTCACCGTCATGGTGCCCTCCTTGCTAGGCAATTCGCCGATCCACTTCCGTCAACGAAGCGTCTCATATGGGGCTCGAAAAATCCACCCTTTCGTAAGACGTCTTACGAGTGTATCTTGGCAAACATGACCCAGATCACACACGTGCTACCTGATTCACGGGCCCTCGGCGCCGGCGAGCTGCCGGAGACGCGGCTGGGAGTCCAGTTCACCCGCTACCCGGGCCACGAAGACCGGCCACTGGTGGAATCGCTTCGGGCCGCCTTGGACGACGGCTTCACCCTGGTGGTGCTCAACAGCATCTCTGCGGAACTTTCGAGCGAAGCGCCCGGCCTACCGAACAAGGCCGGCGAACTGCACGAGGTTGCAGAGGAAGCCCGGCATGCCGGCGTCGAACTCCAGCTGGGCTTGGGCTGCGCAGGGCCGTTCGATGATCCCGCCATGGTTCGGGCCGGACTGAACAGGACCCTGGTTCGCGGCCTGGAACTAGGCGTCACTGAGTTCTTTGTTTACACACGGTCAATTCGCGAAGGGGCCTCGGAACAAGGCAGGTTCCTCGACCACCCTGCCCAGCTCCGGCTCATCCGGGCGAACCTCGAGACGCTTGCGTCCACAGCACGTGACGCCAGGGTCCACATCAACGTCAAGACCCATGAAGACCTAGCTTCACCTGAAGTGCACGCGCTGGTCCAGTCCTTGGACCCCGCAGTCTTCGGAATCGGATTCGATGTGGCCAACCTGGTGGTTCGTGGAGAGGATCCTGTCGATGCGGCCCGGGCGCTCGGGCCGCAGGTCCGGATGACGCATTTGGAGGACGCGGTCCTGTTCCCGCTGCCGCACGGCTACCGACGTCGCCTGCGGGCGGTGGGCGAAGGAGTTTTCGACTGGGAAGCGATACTCGGCCACCTTCTCCGTGCCGGGGTGCGCGACTTCACCCTGGAACAGCACCGGGGAAAGTTCGACGCTCCGGTTTTCGACCGTTCGTGGTTCACCCACGAACCGCACCTCGACGCCGCGGGGCTGGGCCAGTTGGCCCGGCTCGGTGTTGCAACGCACGACGGCGTGGCGCGCGGGCGTATCCCGGCGCTCGCCGACTGGGACGACGAGCCCGCCCCCGCCGAGCGCCGTCGTCAACTGCTCCACAGTGCCGCCACTATGCGGACGATCCTCACATCAATGGGTGCCGGCGTGAAGAAGCCGGCCACGATCCTTTCCGGAGAGGAAGGACTCTCATGACAGCCATTGCCGCCCCACAGATCGTTGTCCCGGTCAGAAGGAGACCCTTCAGGAGCTTCCTTCGTCGGGACAGGGCATTGACCATGACCTTGTCGTTCCTGGCCGCCCTCATTGTGGCCACCTTGATTGGCCCCTTGGTCTGGCGCGTGCAACCCGATGCCATCAACCTCGGCGCCGTCCTGCAGTCTCCAAGCCTGGGACACCCTATGGGCACGGACGACACCGGGCGGGACGTGTTGGCCCGGGTCCTGGCGGGTGGGCGGACGTCAATCCTGGCCGGTCTGACCATTGCACTGATCGGCGCGGTCGCCGGGTGTATCGCTGCCCTTTTGGCGGGATCAATGCGCGGCTGGGTAGACACGCTCTTTACCTGGCTGACCAACTCCATCCTCTGCTTCCCTGCCATCCTTCTGGCGATGGCGATCGCGATGGCACTGCAGCCGGGCGTGACGGCGGTGGTCATCGGGCTTTCGCTGCACTCGTTCCCCTGGTACATGCGGACGCTTCGCGGGGAGGTGATGCGCTTGTACGGCCAGGACTTCGTTCGCTCCACGGTCGCACTCGGAGCACACCCCGCCCGCGTGCTGTTCCGCCACGTTTTCCCGCACCTGGTCCCGATCATGATCCTGCAGATGGCCGCCGTCTTCGGTGCGTCGGTGCTCTCCCTGGCAGCCCTAGGTTACCTGGGCCTCGGCGCTCAACCTCCGACGGCCGAATGGGGAGAAATGATCACCGATGGCCAGCAATTCTTCCTGACGGGTCAATGGTGGATCGCGGGCTTCCCTGGCCTGGGCCTGCTCCTTGCCGTCAGCCTGACCACCATGATCGCGGACAGGGCCCGGGAAGTCCTGGATCCACGCGGCGAATTCATCCAGGCGAAATGAGGCTTTTTCGATGATTAGCACCATTTTCAAACGGCTCGGCATAGCACTGGCCACGGTCTTCGGGGCTTCGATCTTCGCCTTCATCCTCCTCCGCAAGGTTCCCGGTGACCCGGCCCGGGCCATTGCCGGCGATGCGGCCACCGACGACGCCATCGCGGCGCTGCGGAAGTCCATGGGACTGGATGACAACCTCTTCGTTCAGTACGGGAACTACATGGGCTCGCTCCTCCGCGGTGACTTCGGCTTCTCTTACAGCACCGGCAACAGCGTCGGTAGCCTCCTTGCCCAACGGCTGCCGGCGACGATCGAACTGGGGCTGCTGTCAGTAGTCATTGCCATTGTGGCGGCGGTCCTCGCCGCGAGCATCGCTGTCTACTCACGACGCCGCTGGCCGGACCGGTTTCTTCGCATCGCTTCCTCCCTGGCCATGGGATCGCCACCCTTCTGGATCGCCCTCCTTGCCTTGCTGGTTCTCTCGATCCAGCTCGGGATATTCCCGGGTCCTGAAGGCCGGCTGTCACCCGGGATGCTCCGTCCGCCGAACGTCACCGGCATGTTTACGGTGGACGCCCTGCTTGCGGGACAGTGGGGGACTTTCGCCAATGCGAGCTGGCACCTGATCCTGCCCGCAACGATTATCGCCTTGGGTCCGTTCGCCTTCCTCAGCCGGCTGTACCGGAACCAGCTTCGTGGCACGCTGCGGGAAACCTTCGTCACAGTCGCCCAGAGCCATGGCCTCCGCAGGTTCCGGTCTACTCGCGCCACGTGGCCCGCACGGGCTGTTGGCACTGTTACCGGCTGCTTCGCTGTTGTTCGCCGATCTCCTGGCTGGAAGCCTGCTGGTCGAGAAAGTTTTCGGATGGCCGGGCATAGGTTCCATGACCGCCGACGCCATCATCCAGAAGGACTTTGCCGTGGTCCAGGCGGTACTCCTTTTGGCCGCCATCCTCTACGTGGTAGTCAGCCTCGTCTCGGACCTCATCATGACCGCGGCAGATCCCCGCACCCGAGTAGGAGCCCGCTAATGTCGCACACCAACGCACTTCCCTTTCCTTCCCGAAGCATTGCCAGCGACGGGATCCCGGGCCAGGCGCCCGTCCTGAGCGTCAAAGGACTAACAACCAATTTCGACACTTCCTCGGGAACCGTCCACGCGGTGCGGGACGTGTCCTTCGACCTCTACAAACGGCAGCGATTGGCGATCGTCGGCGAATCGGGTTCCGGGAAATCCGCCCTCGCCATGTCCCTCGTAGGGCTCGTTCCGCCACCGGGCCGCATTGTGGGCGGCAGCGTCAAGCTCCACGGGACAGAGCTCGTGGGCCTTGACGACGCCGGGATCTCCAAGATCCGGGGGCGGGACATCGGCCTGGTATTCCAGGACCCGATGGCTGCCCTGGATCCCCTCAAGACCATTGGAACCCAGTTCGTGGAGACCATCCGGGTGCACCAGGACGTGTCAGTCAAGGTGGCCCGGCGGATGGCCTGCGAACTCCTTGCCGAGGTGGGCGTCAACGATCCGGAACGGAGGATCGCAGACTACCCCCACCAGTACTCCGGGGGGATGAGGCAGCGCGTGCTCATCGCCATGGCCATCGCCAACGATCCCGCCGTGGTCATCGCCGACGAACCGACGACGGCCTTGGACGTCACCACGCAGGCGCAAGTCCTCGACCTCCTGGCCAAAATCTGCGACGAACGCGGCAACGCGCTGGTGATGATCACCCACAACCTGGGGATCGTGGAAGAACTCTGCGACAGCGTCAACGTCATGTACGCGGGACGGTTCGTCGAATCCAGCAGCACCCGGTCACTTTTCGGCACGCCGGCCCACCCGTACTCGAAAGCGTTGCTGGACTGCGTCATCGACCCCGCTACGGCCAAGCGCGGCGCGTTGCCGGCCATCCCGGCTCGCCCCGGACCTTTCGGTCGATGAGCCCGGATGCCCGTTTGTGTCCCGATGCCCGATCGGCCGGGACGAACTACGGTGCGCAACGGAACGACCCGAGTCGCGCACCTTGGCGGGCGGCGCCGTCGTCCGCTGCCACTTCGCGAGCGATACCCCAGGAGATGCAGCATGAGCAACGCAGCCACAGCCCCGCTCTTGCGGGTGGCGAACCTCAACAAGTCCTACGGCAGGGGTGTCGGTTCCAGGAACAGGACCCAGATCCTGCGGGATGTCTCCTTCGAACTACGACGCGGAGAAACACTGGGGCTCGTGGGGGAATCGGGCAGCGGCAAGTCCACCACGGCTGCGTGCGTCATGGGCCTGACCGCGGTGGATAGCGGACTCATCGAGTTCGACGGCGTGGACCTCACCTCCTTGTCGAAGCCGGAGATGCGGCGGATGCGCAAACGCATCCAGATGGTGTTCCAGGATCCCAACGGATCACTCGACCCGCGCTTCACGGTTGCCGACCTCGTGGAAGAGCCGCTGGTCATCCACGGAGTCTCGGACTCGGCGGAGCGCTCGCGCCGGGTCGAGGAAGTGCTTGACCGCGTCGGGATCACCCTTAAGCAGGCAAAGCGCTATCCGTTCGCGTTTTCCGGCGGTCAACGCCAGCGGATTGCGATTGCACGGGCACTGGTCCTCAATCCGGACCTCGTAGTACTCGACGAACCGGTGAGCGCGCTGGACGTCTCGATCCAGGCCCAGGTCCTCAATCTCCTGAGCGATCTCCAGGACGAGTTGGGGTTGACCTACTTGTTCATCGTCCATGACTTGGCCGTGGCGCGGCTCATGAGCCATCACATCGCCGTCATGAACTCGGGACAGATCGTGGAAGCCGGAACCTCAGAGGACGTTTTCGACAACACCACCCACCCCTATACCCGTGCGCTGCTGGACGCGGTCCGGGCGCTCGCCGTCGGCCAAGGCCCTTGCGGCGGCCGGTACGGCCGTAGCCGTGGAAGGAAAGTGAAATGAGGACCTTGCCCTCCCTGCGTAGCCTGACGAAGAGGACGACGGCGTTCCTCGCCGCCGCGGGCCTGCTCGCCCTGGCGGGCTGTGCCAGCCCGGCTGCTTCGTCGGCCCCGAGCAGCCGGCCCTTCACCGTGAATTGGCCACGACGCTGACCAACATTGATCCTGCATTCGTGTGCGCCGGAAATGAGAACAGCTTCGCCAGCAACTTTTACGCCCGTCTCGTCAAGCTCGACGAGGATCAACAGCCCGACGGAACGCTCGTGGCCAACACGGACCCTGCCCGGGTCAAAGGGGACTTGGCCACGTCCTGGACGGTTTCCCCCGACGGGAAGGCCTACACCTTCTCCTTGCATCCGGGGCCAAGTTCGCCAACGGCAACCCTTTGGATGCCGAGGCCGTCCGGTACTCGATCATGCGGAACCTCACCATCGGTGGCTGCGGATCCCTCGGCCTGCAAATCGGCCTGACGGACCCGCCCCTGATCAGCAGCGTCGTCGTAGTGGACGCCCAGACTGTCCGGCTCGAACTGTCACGTGCCTACCCCGCAATCCTGGTGACGTTGGCGCAGAGCCGCGGATCGATCTATGACCCGAAAGTCATCAAGGACCACGGCGAGGACAAGAAGGGCGTGCCCAATCAGTGGTTGGCCGCGCATACCGCCAGCAGCAGCGGCCCTATGTCCTGGACGAGTACGTGGCCAACAACTACGCGGTGCTCAAGCGCAATCCCCACTATTACGGCCAGGCCGCCAAGGAACCGGTGGTCCGCGTCAACTTCATCACCTCGATCCCACCCTGATGCTGCAGGCACGCCGGGGCGAGCGGATGTGACCCTGGGGCTGCCACCATACGTGGTTCACGAACTAAGCCAGAACGACTGCTGCACGGTCACCGCGGCCCCGCTTTTGCCCCAGTCACGGTGTCCTTCGACAATTCCTCCGGCGTGACCTCGAATCCGAAATTGCGCGAAGCGCTGACGTACGCGGTGCCCTATGAGCAGATCAAGGCCAGCGTGGCTTACGGATACGCGGACAGCTACTATGGCCCCTTCGTTCCAGGAACACCAGGATTCGACCCGCAACGCTCGGCCGCCCGCCCCTCGACAAGGACCGGGCACGGGCCTTGGTCAAGGAGTCCGGGCTGGTGAACCCCCAGATCGACCTCATGATCAACCCGACATCGCCTGGGGTCTCCACGCTTGCGACGATCCTGAAAGCCTCGTGGGAGGACATAGGCGTCACGGTCAACATCGATTCGCAGACGCCCACGGCCTTCGCCACGAAGTTCAACACGGGCAAATACCAGTCTGCGCTGCTGTTCGAGAGCGCCGGCGCGGTGGCTGCCTACGAACTCCGCAAGAAGATGACCTGTGGCAGCAGCTTCAACAACCAACACATCTGCATCCCAGGGACACCTGACCTCATGAAGAAGCTGGACAACGCCCCGGATCTGCAGGCGCAGCAGCCGTACATCAACGCGCTGGTGGACGCGTGGCGGGCCAGCTCGCCCACCATCATCCTCTACCGTGCGCAATTCACGGCAGTCCTGGCCCACTCGGTGAAGGCCTTCGACTACGCCTCGTCAACCACTTTCTACAACTGGGGACGGTAGGGGCGACCTCCCTGGATACCGCCGGGCTCCGGAGAGCACCCGCGGCGGACAAGACAAGATGAAGAACTAGCTAAGGACGCGAAATGCGAATTGGTGTCGATGGAAGCAAAATTCCCCACGAAGCGGACGACTCGGCGATCCGTATTCTCGAACGGGCGCACGGCATGGGGATGGAAGGAGTGTACTTCCGCAGCGTCATGGACGTCTCCCCAACCCTGGACCGCGGCTTGCTCGCACAGGTCCGGGACTGCGCGGATTCACTCAACCTCTACCTCCAAATGGGCCTCGCGAAGGTCAACCCGTACGCGACGGCTGAAGCTCCGCACGTCCGCAGGCTCGGCGATGGCGACTACACGCGCGGCATGATCAAGATGATCGAGGCGCGCATGAAGCCGCAGGCGTGACGGACTTGTGGGTGGCGTGTGCCAACTACCAGCGCGGCATGCCGGGCTACTACGTTTTCGACCGCTTCCGGACAGACGCGCCGTGGGCCGACCAGCTCGTGGCGATCGAGAAGTTCCTGCGGCTCCTTGCCCCGGTGGCCCGGGACCACGGCGTGCACATGAACATCGAGACCCACGAAGAGATCACGAGCTATGAAATCGTCCGCCTGGTGGAAGCCGTGGGCCGGATGTCCTCGGGGTCACCTTCGACACCGCCAACGTGGTGGTGCGAGGGGAAGACCCTGTGGCTGCTGCGCGTCGCGTTGCACCGTACACCCGGGCCACGCACTTGCGGGATTTTGTCCTCGGTGAACAGGACGGCGTCTTTGGCAGGGTCTTCGCGCCGATCGGCCAGGGCTCGATCGATTGGGACGCGGTGCTCGGCATCCTGCACGCCGAGAACCGGACCTGCCGCTCTCGATCGAGAACGCAGGTCCCACCCTGCATTTGCCGATCGGCCTCGACGATCCTGAATGGATTGCCATGCACCCTGACCTTGATCAGGACGAGGTGGCCAGCATCCGGGGCATGGCTGCCGAGTACGCGGAACGGACGGAAAGGGGCGAGGCGCCGCGGATCAGCGACTTGCGCGCGGCAACTTACGACGGTGCGCACTTCATCGACGTCTCGGCGAAATCCCTGAGGGACGCACTGTCCCGGATCGGAGCCGCGGTGTAGGCACGACTGCGCTGTCCCCACCCAACTGCCTCGCAGTTGTTGTCGTTTAGACGCTTCAGAATGACATTAACTGCCAGTCAGTTGGGCGGGGAGGAGCAGAATAGGCCCATGACTTCCAAGATCACTGATGTGCCGGGAATCCGGGTGGGACATGTCCAGCGGATCGGCGACGGCTGGCTCAGCGGGGTGACCGTTGTCCTTCCGCCGCCCGGGACTGTGGGTTCCGTGGATGTGCGCGGCGGCGGGCCGGGCACGCACGAGACGGACGCCCTCGATCCCACCACCCTGGTGCCCACGGTCGACGCGGTCGTGCTCACCGGCGGTAGCGCCTTCGGTTTGGTCACGGCCCACGGTGCCCAGCGATGGTGCGAAGAACAAAGACGCGGCTTCGCAGTGCCGGGGGGAGTGGTACCGATCGTTCCGGCCGCCGCGATCTTCGACCTGGGTCGCGGCGGTGACTTCGCCGCCCGCCCCGACGAAGCCATGGGATACGAAGCGGCAGGCGCGGCTGCGGCTTCAAGCGAGCACGCCGACGTCGGGCGCGGAAACGTCGGTGCCGGCACCGGTGCCGTGATCGGCCGCGGCGCGTTCAAGGGGGGAGTGGGCACCTCGTCCATCACCCTGGACAGCGGCGTGGTGGTGGGTGCGCTCGCAGTGGTCAACGCGCTCGGGCTGCCTTTCGGCATATCGTCCCCGCAGGCGGAAGCCGGCACCTCCGAACCGGGGCCCCGGCACTGAACACCACGCTCGTCGTCGTCGCCACCAACGCCGTCCTCGACCCGGCAGAATGCAAGCGCACCGCAAGTGCCGCGCACGCCGGCCTCGCCCGCGCGTTGAGTCCTTCCCATACCCTCGCCGACGGCGACACCGTGTTCGCGCTGGCGACCGGCGCCGTCGTGCTTGACCGCAGTTCGGAACAAGCGCGGCAAGTCTCGCTCATCACCCTGCAAAGCGCCGCCGCCGACGCCGTCCGCCTGGCTGTCCTCGACGGTGTCGCGGCCGCGGAATCAATCACGACGGTGGCAGGCACCTACCCTGCCTACGGCGCGGTTTAGCGGGATCCAAGGGGGTTCCGCGGCCAGGGGAAGCGTGACACCGTGCCGGTGTCTGCGCTAGCATGGGCGGATTTAACTTTCGAGCCGTCTTGGCGTAGAGTTGTCTGTTGGTTGTCTGCACAGCCACGCCCATTTAACAGGTCGCGAGTCCTGCTTCGTGGAGTGGCAGGGGCCGGACGGTCAAACAAACAAAAAACGTCCGCAGATTTTCCGGTGCCTAACCGGAGGGCTGCGGCAAACAACAGTTAGCGGAGGATATGGCCAAGAAGGACGGGGTCATTGAGATCGAGGGCGTTGTGACTGAGGCGCTGCCCAATGCGATGTTTCGCGTTGAGCTCACCAACAAGCACATCGTTCTTGCACATATCTCGGGGAAGATGCGACAGCACTACATCAGGATTCTCCCTGAGGACCGCGTAGTGGTGGAGCTAAGCCCTTACGACCTCACACGTGGTCGCATCGTCTACCGCTACAAGTAATTGCTGGGCGGCAGCCTTGGGAAACCCGGGTAGTTGCCGCTCCAGCCGACCAACTGCAACACGCAAAGGAACGCCATGAAGGTCAAGCCGAGCGTTAAGCAGATCTGCGACAAGTGCAAAGTGATCCGCCGTAATGGCCGGGTCATGGTGATCTGCGAGAACCCGCGCCACAAGCAGCGCCAGGGCTAATTCCCCGCAAGGGAGCTAGCGCCCGCGAGGCAAACCTGGGTTGCTAACCCACGCAAGTAAATAAAGGCAGCACAAGCTGAATTGGGACGTATGGAGCCCGGACAGCTAACCCCCGGTCGGAGGCTGGGGCCGCACTGAAAGTGCGGGTGTACTGCCTACGACCTCCGGTTTATTCAAGGAGTACTGCCACTATGGCTCGTCTCGCTGGCGTAGACATTCCCCGCGAAAAGCGGTTGGAAATTGCGCTTACTTACATCTACGGCGTGGGCAAGACCCGTGCACACGAAACCCTGGCTGCCACCGGCATCAGCGCTGACGTTCGCGTCAAGGACCTGACTGACGCCGAACTGGTTCAGCTGCGTGACTACATTGAAGGCAACTACAAGGTTGAGGGTGACCTTCGCCGCGAAGTAGCAGCAGATATCCGCCGCAAGGTTGAAATCGGCAGCTACGAAGGCCTGCGTCACCGCAAGGGCCTGCCGTACGCGGTCAGCGTACGAAGACCAACGCTCGTACCCGCAAGGGCCCGAAGCGCACCGTCGCCGGCAAGAAGAAAGCCGGCCGCTAGAAATAGCAGCTGACTTTCCCCCGATAACTTTCTGTAGGAGAAATAATGCCCCCGAAGACTCGTGGCGCGGTTCGCAAGCCGCGTAAGAAGGACAAGAAGAATATCGCGCTTGGCCAGGCGCACATCAAGAGCACCTTTAACAACACCATCGTGTCCATCACGGACCCGAACGGTGCTGTAATCTCCTGGGCTTCCGCCGGTGAGGTTGGATTCAAGGGCTCCCGCAAGTCCACCCCGTTCGCCGCCCAGATGGCTGCCGAGGCTGCTGCAAAGCGCGCCCAGGAGCACGGTCTGCGCAAGGTTGACGTGTTCGTCAAGGGACCGGGATCCGGACGCGAGACCGCAATCCGTTCGCTGCAGGCCGCTGGCCTCGAGGTTGGCTCCATCCAGGACGTCACCCCCAGCGCCCACAACGGTTGCCGCCCGCCGAAGCGCCGCCGCGTCTAATTGGATTCTTGGCCTTGCCGGCCGGGTCCGCCACGGAACAGCCTGACTGTTCCGTGGCGCCCGGCCGGCAAAGCCGGAACCAAGCCGATTTCCACCACCTGTGTTGCGTCATATAGCGGATGCTCGCCGAAAGGAAACCTAAGTGCTTATTGCACAGCGCCCCACTCTGTCTGAAGAAGTAGTCTCCGAGAACCGCTCGCGTTTCATCATTGAACCGCTGGAACCGGGCTTCGGTTACACCCTCGGAAACTCCCTCCGCCGTACCCTGCTCTCCTCCATCCCCGGTGCTGCTGTAACCAGCATCCGGATCGATGGCGTGCTGCACGAGTTCACCACGGTTCCGGGTGTCAAGGAAGATGTCACTGAGATCATCCTGAACATCAAGAACCTCTCCGTGTCCTCCGAGCACGATGAGCCGGTTGTTGCATACCTGCGCAAGCAGGGCCCGGAGTCGTCACGGCCGCGGACATCGCTCCGCCGGCCGGCGTCGAATTCCACAACCCGGATCTGCACATTGCCACGCTGAACTCGAAGGGCAAGTTCGAACTCGAACTGACCATCGAACGCGGCCGCGGCTACGTTTCGGCAGCTCAGAACAAGTCCGGCGACTCCGAGATCGGCCGTATTCCGGTCGACTCGATCTACTCGCCGGTCTTGAAGGTTACCTTCCGCGTGGAAGCTACCCGTGTTGAGCAGCGCACTGACTTCGACAAGCTGATTGTCGACGTCGAGACCAAGCAGGCTATCGCCCGCGCGACGCCGTTGCTTCGGCAGGCACCACCCTGGTGGAACTGTTCGGTCTTGCACGTGAGCTGAACACCGCAGCTGAAGGTATCGAGATTGGCCCGTCGCCGACGGACGCTGCCCTGGCAGCCGACATGGCACTGCCGATCGAGGATCTGGACCTCACCGTCCGTTCCTACAACTGCCTCAAGCGTGAGGGCATCCACACCGTGGGTGAACTCGTTGCCCGCTCCGAGGCTGACCTGATGGACATTCGTAACTTCGGTGCGAAGTCCATCGATGAGGTCAAGGCAAAGCTGGTTGAACTGGGTCTGTCCCTCAAGGATTCCCCTCCCGGTTTCGATCTTGCAGCCCGCGCCGCAGCCATCGAAGAGGACGACGCCGCGTTCAGCGACGACGAGCTCTAACAAGCAGATCTTGGCCACCGAGTCCACGTTCGGACCCGGACGGCCTTCATTACAGGAGAAATTACTATGCCTACCCCCACTAAGGGTCCGCGCCTCGGAGGCGGTCCGGCTCACGAGCGCCTGATGCTCGCGAACCTGGCAGCATCGCTGTTCGAGCACAAGCGCATTACCACCACGGTCACCAAGGCCAAGCGCCTGAAGCCGTACGCAGAGCGCCTCGTGACCTTCGCCAAGCGCGGCGACCTGTCCTCCCGCCGTCGCGTACTCGGCCTGATCAGCGACAAGGGCATCGTCCACGAGCTGTTCACCGACATCGCCGGCGCCGTTGCCAACCGCGATGGTGGCTACACCCGTATCACCAAGATCGGCAACCGCAAGGGCGACAACGCTCCCATGGCTGTCATCGAGCTGGTTCTTGAGCCGGTTTCCCCGAAGCAGGCTGTAGTTGCCGAGGCAACTGCTGCTGCCAAGAAGGACGCCGAGAAGGCTGCTCCGGCCGCCGAAGAGACCGCTCCGGTTGCTGAGGAAGAGGTCGTTGAGACCGAAGCCGCAGAGACCGAAGCCGACGCTCCTGAAGCTGAAGCTGCTGAAACCGAAGAGGCTCCGGCCGCTGAGGAAAAGAAGTAATTCACTGAATTCTTCACAGTAGACTTAAGTCTATGAACGAACGAAAACCCGCTGCCCCCGTTTTGGGGGCGGCGGGTTTTTGCGTGTCCGGATGGATCTTTCGTACGACGGCGGCCCTTTCAACGGGTGGGCGCTCCAGCCCGGTCTCCGGACCGTGCAGGGATCGCTGGAGGAGGGGTTGGCGCTGATCGTCCGGCGCCCTGTCCGGGTCACCGTGGCGGGGCGGACCGACGCCGGTGTCCACGCCCGGGGACAAGTGGCGCACATTGACCTGTCCGAGGCCGAGTGGGACGGGCTGCCGAGGGGACACGAGATCAACCCCGCTGCCGCGTTGTTGCGGAGGCTTCGCGGCGCCTTGAGCCGGGTCCTTCAGGATGAAACCGGCGCCATTGAAGTGCACGACGTCGGATTGGCGCCGGACGGTTTCGACGCCCGCTTCTCAGCGTTGTGGCGTCGCTACAGCTACCGGATCGCCGATGGGCCGGAACGCTGGGATCCTGTCTTGCGCAGGCTCACCCTCTGGCACAAGGCGGAGTTGGACGAGGCCGCGATGAACGCGGGGGCCGCGACGCTGCTCGGGCTCCAGGATTTCCGCGCCTACTGCAAGCCCCGTGAGGGAGCCACCACTATCCGCGAACTGCAGCGGCTAGAGTTCGTCCGCGGCAACGACGGCGTACTGCTCGCCAATGTCCAGGCCGACGCGTTTTGCCACAACATGGTGCGTGCGCTGGTGGGATCCGCATTGCGTGTGGGGAGGGCCTGGAAAGTCCGGAGTGGCTGCACGAGCGTTTGCTCGCGGGGGTCAGGGACGCCAAGTCCGTGCTTGCCGCGCCTCACCCCTTGGTGCTTGAGGAAGTGGCCTATCCCTCTGACGACGAACTGTTTGCACGGGCCGAGCTGACGCGGGCACGGCGGGAGTAGGTTTGGGGCGTCCACGGTACCCGCGAGGGCCTGCCGTTGACCGGGGCTTGGACGTTGGACGGCCCCTCCCGGTTCTGGGTACCGTGGAGGGGCCTGCGATGACCGCCCACGGTTCTGGGTTCGCGGGTGGTCGGTCAATAGCGCCCCAGATGCGCCGGTCATGGGAGCCGTTCTTAGGGCAGGCCCAGAGCGGTCTTCACTCCATTGGCCAGTGCGCCGAAGTAGCCGTTCAGGGCTGTCCCGAACAGTCCTACTCCCGCAACGATGACCATCGCGAAGACGCCCACCAATATTGAGTATTCCGTAGCCGTTGCTCCCTGTTCTTCAGCCAAGATCCCTATTAGCTGCTTGATCCTTCTTTTCATATCGATCACCGTCAGTTCCTTAGTGCACGCTAGGAGAATGCAGCGATGATTTTCATGACCGCTGGACCCAGAAGGATGATGAACAGGGTGGGAAGATGCAGAAGATCAAGGGGAAGAGAATCTTCACCGGGATCTTCATGGCATGTTCTTCTGCCCGCTGACGGCGCTTGGTCCGCATTTCCTGAGCCTGGGCCTTGAGGACTTTGGCAATGGCAATGCCGTAGGCATCGGCTTGGACAACCGCCCTGATGAAGCTACGAACGTCGGGAACATCGACGCGCTGGGACATATCGAGATAGGCGTCCTTGCGGCTGCGCCCCACTTGAATATCCTGAAGTGTCCGGATGAACTCGTCCGCCAGCGGTCCTTTGCCGTTTTCCGCAGCTCGGGCCATGGCAGCTTCAAAACCTAGACCTGCCTGGACAGAGATAAGCATCTGGTCGAGTGAGTTTGGCAACTCCAAACGAATTGCCTCGCGCCGTTTCTGCGCATTCGAACGAATGAGGAGATCCGGTACGAAATAAGCGATTGCCGTGACGGCAAAGGCAAGAAGAAGTTTCCCGGCCGATGGATCGCTGAGGAACAGCAGCACTCCGAAGACGCCACCACCGAGTGCCAGCAGTGGTTTGACCATCAAGATCCTGCCCAAAGGCCAATCCTTGGGACGACCAGCCCCCGCCAGTTGCTTGTCGAGCCAGACCACGTAGCCGTCGGGCGCAAGTTGCCGTGTTATGGCCGTCAATCGATCCTGAACATTCCCGGACTGTGGGGTGGAAGCCGTGCGGACACCCAGATTAGTACGAATGTTGCGTATTCCTATCCTGTCGCCAGTGAAAGCGAGCCAGACCATCCAAGACACAGGGGCCACGATGGCCAACATGGCTGCATATGCGAAGAATTGCATGGTGGATCCCTCCTAATACTTCGGCTTGATCAGGCGGCTCAGCCAGAACGCGCCAAGGCTGAGCATGACGACCGCCACTGCAAGCATGATGTAGCCAGGCACCGTGGAAGTGAACGTATGGGCATAGCTCGGATTGATGAACAGGAGCGCAATGAACATGACTACTGGCAGCGCCAGCAATACCAGCGCGGACATTCGCCCTTCGGCGCTCAACGCCTTGACCTGGCGACGGATTTGGTTGCGGTCGCGGATTGTTTCTCCAACGTGGTCCAGGACTTCCGCCAAGTCTCCGCCGACTTCTCGGTGGATCTCGATCGCCTGTGCTATCCAGCCGAAGTCCTCGCTCTTCGTCCTTATGGCGACATCGCTGAGGGACTCGCCGAGATCGCGTCCGATCCGAGTTTCGTTGACGATCCTGCTCATCTCCTCGGCCATAGGCGCTTCGCTCTCTTGGGCAGTGGCATCGACTGCCCTTAGGAGGCTATGCCCGGCCCGCATCCCTCCACTCAACATCTGGAGGGCATCAGGTACTTGCTCGTCGAATTTCGACGCACGCCGGGCTGTAAGGACGCTCAGGAACGCCATCAGGGAAACCACAGCGATCAGGCACATCAGGATCGTGAAGATGAGGCCGCCGAGCAGGAATCCGATTGCGCCGGCGAAAGCTACTACGATTCCAGCAATCAATACGTAGTCGGCTGGTTGTTTCTTTAAGCCTGCGGCATCCAGTTTCGCCCGCGAAAGATATCCACCAGAGCCCGATTGAATGCGTATCTGAATGGCATCTCTTGCGTTGTCGGTGAGTCGGGTCAGGGCGGACGTGTGGATCGGAGCGCCGGGTCGGCGCCTTTCGGCATCGAGGGTTCTCTTTGACTTGAGCACCACCAAAACGAGCAGAAGTAGAGCAACATAGACCAAGCCCAAGCCGCAGCCAGGAAAACGGGTTGGATTCCCGCGTCGCTCATCGCAGGCCTCCCATCATGGGTGCTCCGAAAACTGCCGGAGAGATGGGGATCCCCAGTTCCGCGAAACGATCGGTGAAGCGGGGCCGGACTCCCGTCGGGATCGGCTTGCCGAGGAAGCGACCATTGGCATCGACACCGGCTGAGTAGTCGAACACGAACGCGTCTTGGAGAGTCACGATGTCGCCTTCCATCCCCTGAACCTCGGTGATGTGCGTAACCCTGCGTGTTCCGTCGCGCAGGCGGCTAATGTGCACAATTAGGTTCACGGCTGAAGCCACTTGTTCACGGATGGCCCTCAGCGGAAGGTCCATTCCGGCCATGAGCACCAGAGTCTCGAGGCGGGCAACGGCGTCTCTGGGCGAGTTTGCGTGGACCGTGGAGATGGAGCCGTCGTGGCCCGTGTTCATGGCTTGAAGCATGTCGAGCGACTCTCCTCCACGAACTTCGCCCACAACGATGCGGTCAGGACGCATACGAAGGGAGTTGCGTACAAGATCCCGAATGGTTACCTCGCCGCGTCCCTCAATATTGGCTGGCCTGCTTTCAAGGCGCACCACATGCTCTTGTTGGAGTTGTAGTTCGACCGCATCCTCAATGGTGACGATCCGGTCCTCTACAGGGATGAACGACGAGAGGACGTTCAACAGGGTCGTTTTCCCAGTGCCGGTTCCGCCGGACACGATGATGTTCATCCGAGCCAAGACACAAGCCCGCAGCAGCTCTGCCATTTCGGGGGACAGGCTGCCAAACTCGATGAGTTTGTTCACAGTGAGTGCTTCGCGACCAAATTTCCGGATGGTCAGCGACGGCCCATTGACAGCAAGTGGCGGAATGATGGCATTCACGCGGGAGCCGTCGGGAGCCTCGCATCGACCAGCGGAGACGACTCGTCGATTCGCCGTCCGACCCTAGAGACGATGCGTTCAATGATCCGCCGCAGGCCTCGTCCGAGGAGAATTTGGCCTCGGTCTTGTACAGTCGACCATACCGTTCGACGTAAATGCTGTCGTAGCGGTTCACCATGACTTCCGTAATTTCCGGATCGTCCAGGAACCGCTGAATGGCGCCATGGCCGAGAACATCGTCGATGATCTCCGCAGTGAGGCGCTGCCGTTCTGCGGACGTCAGAGGCACCTGCTCTTCGTCTACAACAACCTTCAGCTCGTCGCGCACATATTGGTGCAATTCAGTCTCGTCCAGCGACGAGTCGGAGAGCCTGGAGCCGAGTCGTTCAAACAAAGCCTTGCTTGCCCGCTCCTTAAGGTCGCCGAGTGCTTCACTGGCCAGAATCGTCGACGGCATGTTTTCGTCGGCGTTAGCCAGGGTGTTCGAGGACTCCGCTGCCTTCGTTTCTTGGATGCGGCCGAGCGTGGTTGCTCTTGGCGCAGCCATATCTGAGGGAACTGCCCCAGCGTTTTGTGCTGCCCCGGCACCGGCGTCGTATCGACGACTTTCGAGTCTGCGTGAGAGGTTCACCGGACAACCGCCCTTCTGTGCATCTGCTTGTGTTCTCGCTCGTCCCAATTGGGCTTAAACCGGTTCACCAGCAGCCGTAGGCCCTTGGTGGCGGCATCTCGCGTGCTGTCCTGTAGCAGCGGGACGCCTTTGTTCGTGGAGAAAGGAAGGGTCCGTGATCGTGGAATTGCAACATCCACCGGAACACCAATGGTTGCTTCGACGTCCTTGAGGACCAAACCGCTCTTGGGATCGGCCATGTTGAGGACGACGTGACGGTACTGAGGAAGCAGTTGCAATTCGTCGAGAATACTGAGTCCGGTACGCAATCCGCGGATACTCGGAATGTCCATTCCGCACACCCACACCGCGTCCGTGGCACTTTCAAGTGCGGCGAGCACATGCTCACCGAGCCCAGGGGCTGTGTCTATGACGACGTATTGGAATTCGTGCCGCAACTGTTCCAACAACCTGCTGACATGTTGGGCTGTAATGCGATCCATTTCGACAGGATTGCGGGGGGCACACAGCGCATAGATGCTGGCCGGATGAACGCTCAAGTAAGTCTTGAGCACCATGGAATCCTGGCTGGCTGGTCCAAGCACTGCGTCCGTAATGGTGTGTTCGGGGTTCAACAGGAGGCCGCTGGCCACATCGCCGAACTGTAGATCCAGGTCGACGATCACCACGCCCATGGGCGCCAGGGCCCCTAGTCCGACTGCTAGGTTTGTAGCCACTGTTGTCTTACCAACCCCGCCCTTGGGCGACATGACCGCAATGATGCGACCGCCCGAAGCCTGGGACGGGGTCTCGATGGCGTTAGGGGCGAGGCCCCGTCGCCTGCCGGCGGCTGCAAGGCTTGCCCGCTCCACCATAACGCGGATGGTGTCCGAGTCCGCTGCGGGTGAGAGCAGGTCTCGCACTCCGGCGCGCATTGCCGCGAGGACCAATGACTCGTTCTGTTCGGCAGCCAGCACCACACTGATTTCCGGAAACTGGAGATCCAGCAAGGAAGCGTGCTTGAGCGAGTCATTGATCTCCAACCCCGGGCCCAAAATCAGCACTTCAGGCGGTTCTCCGAGGAGCTGGTCCAAGATCTCCCGTGGCCCGCCGGCAAGTAGTCGGCCTGGAACCACTGGAGGCTTCCGCTCATTCCAGCAGTTGCCGAGCGGACCCGCCGTTCGAAATCAGGTTCCGGGTGATGAGAACGAAGCGGCTCATTTGAATACACTTCCCCGGTCAATGACTCCCGTTGCGCCTGCAGCGGCACCGGAAGGCTCTTTGCTGAGATAAATGGTGCCGAACTCAACGGCGTACACGATCTTTTGGACGTCGACGGCAGAGCGCGCCACCGTGACAAGGTAGCCACTCCCCGAGCCCGCGGTCTTGTTGGGGTTCAGGGAACCGCTGCTTGGCTGAGCGGTGGAACTGGAGTTGTCTGCAATCGTTCCATTGGCGTCCTGCACAGCGGTGACCAGGACTTTGTGGAATGTAAAGTTTGTCTGGTCAGGGGAGCTGGATTTGTCATCCGCTTTGAATGACAGCATTACGCCGACGGTGTCACCGGCCTTTACTGTCCCGCCGACAACGCGTTCGATCGGCAGCTTGAGCGTGACCTCTTGAAGTCCAGTAGGAACTTCAACCCGGCCCGGACCGGCCAAGCTGGTTGGATCGACCATCCGGGTCGCAAGCAATTGCTCACCAGGCATGAAGTCAATCGAAGAAACCTTGGAGCCGAGTTCCCCAAGATTCGTGACGCTGTCGGCCGCAATGGCTGACTTTGGCACGGACTTTTTCACGACAGAATCCCCGAAACCGGCCGTCGGCGTGCCAGCGGGGATTTCCTTTTGGATGACGTAGACGTCTTCCGTTTCCGTATTTGCCAGAGCGCGCTTGTCGGCGCCCTGGACGTAGAACACGAGCATCACTGTTCCAATGATGGCTACGACAAGCGCAGCGATGCCTCCCAGTAGGCGTGTTTTCACTTTTCTTCCTTCCCAGATGCGCTCGTCCAAGAGCGCGATTTATTGGATGAGTTGCGGCGGAAGGTTGGCCCCGCCTTGCGTGTATCCCCTCCCTGGTACACAGAGGGGTCAGCAATCCAGCTGACAAAGTACCCGCGGACACCGTTGTTGCTTCCTCCGAGGCCTGTTTGATCGCCGCCGGTCATACCGGGGAAGTTGTACCCGGTCAGATAGAAAGCCGCATATCCCTTGATGTAGTACTTACCTCCAGCGCCGCTTGCCGAAGCTTCTGTGAAAACGGGGAAGGCAACCACCGTGTTTAGATAGCCGGCAATGAGGGACTTGCACTCTTTTGGCATGCTCAACCCCGTCTTGCTCTGCGCGTAGGGATCCACTACTCCGCTTGTTGACGGATCATCTGGATAAACCTGCGCGGCGCACTGGCCGGGCACGGGCGTTAGCCATTCGAATCCGCCAGGGATGACCTGGCCGGACGGGCTGTCACTCACGCAGGTGGTTGATCCGTGGGTAAGAATCGTCTGTGTGGCCCATTGATGTCGAATTGGCATGGAGCGAAGGCCAGCGGCAGGATCGCGGGGCCGGATCCAGGGCCGCCCCACGTCGCGGTGGCTTGGGCGCCGACCGTCACCGGGCCGGTGTTGAGCGCGTTGGCAAACATCTTGCTCAGGTATCCGGCTCCGGTTGTGCCGTCCTTGGTAGATGTTGTGACAGTTACCTTGCCTGGCACGCTCAGATCCACTGACTTCACGGTGCTGGCGCCATCATTTGCGTTGGAGTTTGCGAGGGGGCCAGCCAGCGACGTATTGCAGGAACCTTTGGCGCAGCTGCTCGCGACGGCGAGTGCTCCGGCGTCGGCCCCGTTCTGCAGTTGGGCCCGCTCCGCATAAATCTGACCGACGTCAACCGCCACGGCGCCAACCCCGATGAGGGTGAGCATCATGAGCGCGACCATGACGCCCGCAGCCCCGCGCTCTCTGTCATGAGGGTCCCGACGTCGGATCAGCCGTTGCATTGCATTGCTCCCTTGCCTGTGACGGTGAGACTGGAGCCGAAGAATCCGGTGAGAGACTGTCCGCTGTAGGTAGTGGTCACCGTGATTGTTGGGGGGGACTGCCTGCCGCGCAGGCGCCAGAATAGCTAAAACTCAGCTTGGAGGTGTCGAGCGATGGTGCTCCGGCCTTGCCAGCCGCAGTCGCCTTGCTTGTGTCGTTGGTGATTGCCATGCTCCGCGCGGCTTCACGGGAAGCCTGAGTCACTGAAACCTGGATGTTGTAGGCGTTTGAAAACTCGACAACAGCGATGATCAGGGACACGAGGATCGGGGCGACGAGGGCGAATTCGACGGCAACTGCGCCCCGCTCATGGTTCTTGGAAGACTTGATCCTGCGTTTCAAAGGATCCCCCTGGGTAGATGCTGCGGATGTTTGCAGCGAGAAAACGGTGCGTTGTGCCGCGCCCGTAGACGCGGCACAACGCTTGTGCCTGGTTACCAGGTACCGACCGTGGTGCTGAGGGTGTTGAAGAAGCCATTCAGTGCTCCCCCGAACAGACCCACACCTGCCACGATGACGAGGGCGATGAGGCCACGAGGAGCGAGTATTCCGTCGCGGTGGCACCTCTTTCGGCTCCGAGCCAAACAACGGTCTTATTAAGAAAGCGAACCGCCCATTTCGCCTTAAGGATGCCGCGTTTCGCACTCATGCCGTGGTCGCCTTACCACTTCGCGACTGTGGTGGAGAGAGTAGTGAACCAGGTGTTCAGCGCTCCGCCGAACAGGCCGACGCCGCCAACGATGACGAGGGCAATAAGACCCACGAGCAGTGAATACTCGGTTGCCGTTGCGCCCTTTTCAGAGGTCAGTTTGTCTTTGATGCCGGCGATGAATGCGAGGGTGGAAATCATGAAAGTTGACATTGGAAAAACCTTTCCCAGATAAGTGAATTTGTCTACGAATTCCAGTTGCCTACATATCCCGTTTGGCGTTTGGATTTCGATAGGACAAGAATTGCCCCTGGGAGGGTTAACAAACAATGCGTAGTGGTACTCGTCTTTCCGACAGCGGATGGCGCTGACTACTCGAAGCGCGATTCACGGGTACTCGGTTTACCTGCCTAAGTACTACCTAGGCGCTCGCGCAGATGGGGCTCTTGTGAACCGAGGGAACTGGGAAGGACGTCAGGACCTCACGCAACGAGAAGGGCCACTCCAATTGCCGCGGCGAACATGGCAGGTCCGTGTGCCACCTCAGATGGCTTGGTTCCGCGCTTCAGGCGCAACATCAGCACCGTCACCACCCCGCCCACCACGAAGCCCAGCAGTCCCCCGTAGAACACGTGGGTCCAGCCCAAGTAGCCCAAGTACATTCCGAGTGGTGCCGAGAGCTTCACGTCGCCCATTCCGAGGCCTCCCGGAGAAATTAGTCCAAGAATTAAGTACCCCAGGAACAAGATGACGCCGCCGGCAGCCGCTCGCAGCAGCCCCGGCCAGTCCGGAACAAGCACAGCCGACATAGTTAACAGACCAAGCCCGGACGCAAGCAGCACCAGGACCAGCGGGTTTGGGAGCAAATGGTGCGCGATATCAACGCGTGACAGCTGCACGGCGAGCACTGACAGGAGGAGATAGGCGGGGAGTGCCGGAGACAAGCCGAACCGCAGCGTCATGAGGGCAAACAACACCGCGGTGGCAACCGCCGTCGTGAACCTTATGGCGGGGGAAGGGAGCCCGCCAAGCCGCGGCATGGACCAAGTGATCAGAAGCTCTGCCAGAGGGCTCGTGAGCAGCCCCAGGAGCCCGAAGGCGGCCACAAGCAAGGGCTGGGCGGCAGTTGCTGTCATCGCATCTCCTAGGAGCTCAGGAAGGGTCTTAGTTGTTCACGCTCGTTGCCAGCCTATTTTGACCCTGAAGCTCCTTGCCGCTATTGTTGATAGTCGTTGTGCGTGTCCTTTCTCGATGACACATGCCCGCTTGGGGATCCAGTTGCAGGATCGTTAACTCGACAGGCATATCGGGACTTCGGGATGACTGGTACATAGAGCCCTCACCTCTGCTCCGGTAACGCATACCTAGTAGGCACACGCTTCAAGCGTGCCGCCTAAAACATGAACGCCAGAACAAGAACGAGGCAAAACCGTGCGTACGTACACCCCGAAGCCCGGCGATATCAACCGCCAGTGGCACGTCATCGATGCCACCGACGTTGTCCTTGGTCGTCTTGCCAGCCAGACCGCAACACTGCTGCGCGGAAAGCACAAGCCGACCTTTGCGTCCCACATGGACATGGGCGACTTCGTCATCATCATCAACGCTGAAAAGGTCGCCCTGACCGGCGCCAAGCTGGAGCAGAAGCGCGCATACCGCCACTCCGGCTACCCGGGCGGCTTGACCTCCGTCAACTACGCGGAACTGCTGGAATCCAACCCGGTCCGCGCCGTGGAGAAGGCCATCAAGGGCATGCTCCCGAAGAACTCCCTCGCTGCACAGCAGCTGGGCAAGCTGAAGGTGTACCGCGGTGCAGAGCACCCGCACGCCGCCCAGCAGCCCAAGACTTTCGAAATCACCCAGGTCGCCCAGTAGTCCTGGCCACCAAACAACTTTTAATCAAGGAGAATCGTGGCTCAGAACGAAGAACTGACCACCGAGGCCGTTGTGGCTGAGGAAAACCTGACCAGCTACACCTCGGAGAGCGGTCCTGCAGAAGCAGAAGCGCCGAAGAAGGAGCGCCCGGCACTTACCGTTGCCGGCGCCGCAGTTGGCCGTCGTAAAGAAGCTGTTGCACGTGTTCGCATCGTGCCCGGCACCGGCAAGTGGATCATCAACGGCCGCGAGTTGGCCAACTACTTCCCGAACAAGCTGCACCAGCAGGACGTCAACGAGCCCTTCAAGATCCTTGATCTTGACGGCGCCTACGACGTCTTCGCACGCATCCACGGTGGCGGCATTTCCGGCCAGGCCGGTGCACTGCGTCTCGGCATCGCCCGTTCGCTGAACGAGATCGACGCCGAGAACAACCGCGCCACCCTGAAGAAGGCCGGCTTCCTGCGTCGTGACGCCCGCGTCATCGAGCGTAAGAAGGCTGGTCTCAAGAAGGCACGCAAGGCTCAGCAGTACTCCAAGCGCTAAAACCGCTTTCGGACGCTTCCAGCGGCCCGCAGAGGCCCGTTCCGCCATTTTGGTGGGGCGGGCCTTTTCGCGTTTAGCGGCTACTTTCCAATGGATTTCCTAGGTCGTACACCGTGGTGCCATCAGTGACATCTGAGTGGAAGGTGGCCGCCACCCAATTCTGAATCGCCGTGAGCTCCTGGCTGTTTCCCGGGACCTTCAGTTGTTCAGGTTGCTCGACGAGGTAGCAAATTTGTCCCGCAGCGACCCAGTCCCGGAACTTGTTCAGGGTAGGCTGGGATCCACAGCAGCGAAACCACCCAACGGCATGATCGGACGATTGGAAGCCAGCTGAAAACGTGCAGCCGTTTGGGCAGGGTAAGTGGCCGCGGCCCACGTACATCTCGAAGGGGCGTTTTGCAGCTTCTCCAAGATGGCTTGGCCGGGTTATTGCCTATCGCAATTCCGTAGGCCCAGGCCGGTTCCTGTTTCCTAACTCCGTCAAGGAATCGGCTAAGCGTGTTCGGGTTCCGGGAGATTCCACCGGAGAGGGGATTGGACCCGGATTGAGGAGAACCCACAGTCAGGAAAGAGCAAATACCGGTCCGATCAGCAGCGCCCCAATTGTCACGGCAACTGTTGAGCGCCCAAGCCAAGGCCAGGGCGGCCGGACACCAGAGGCTGCCGCCAAGAGCAAGCCGGCAAACAGTACGGCGGTTCCGAGCCATTCGGGATACCCCTCGCCAATTTTCCACATTGCGTTTGCGAATATGAAGCTCGCAACCAATGCAGCCGTAGTCAATATTCGCCCTAGCGCTGTCTTGGCGCCCGACAAGAGCAAACGGGCACCAATACCGACGCAAAGAGCCAGCGGAGGCGCCAGGGAGGACGAATAGTAGGAATGAAAGCCCTGGCTCATGAAACTCAGCACGAGGTAAGTTGTTACGAACCAGACAACTGCTGCCGACGATAGGATCGCCTCATTCCGTTCGAATCGGCGTGTGGCAACGGCCCACGTAATGGCCATGCAACTGAGCAAGGCAGGCATGAGCAGCCAGCCGATTTCCTGTCCGTAGTTCAGATTGATCAGCCTGAAGAATCCCGCGTCAGTGCCCATGCCCCTGAACTCTTGGGGTATGAGTGACAAGGACGGGTCATCTGCATGTTGGACTACGCGGTCGATCCCGTTGTACCCGAGTGTTAGTTCAATCATGCTGTTGCTTGTTGAGCCTCCGACGAAGGGACGGGATTGGACAGGTGTGAGGTCGACGGCGAGCGGCCAGGCCATGGAACCAGCGGCCATGACGCATCCGGCCAGGGCAAGCCCGAGGAACCTTTTACGCCAGGACAGGCGGGCGAAAAGGAGAAAGACCATCGTGATTGCCGGGAGAACCAGAAATGCCTGAAGCTGTTTCGTCAGAAATCCGAGAGCCAACAATCCGCCCGCGAGGATCAGTGGCTTGAGTTTGCCCGTCTCTGAGGCCCGGATCCCGGCGTAGAGCGCCGCAATCATCAACAGGACCATGAGTGGATCCGGGTTGTTGTAGCGGGCTAGTAGAACGGTGATTGGGGTGAATGCGAACACCATTGCGGCGATGAGGGCAGCCACGGCCGGGAAATATCTGCGGGTTAGGACAAAGATCAGCAGCGTACTGGACAACGTGATGATGACTTGTGGGACTAGGAGGCTCCAAGAGTTGAGTCCGAATAGTCGGATCGAAAGCCCCATCACCCAGAGGCTGAGTGGGGGTTTATCCACGGAGATTGAGTTCCCCCAGTCCGAGGAACCGAAGAAGAATGCCGTGAAGTCGTGTTCACCGGACTGCACTGCAGCTGAGTAAAACGCGTTGGCCAACCATTTTGATCCAGTTTCCACAGGTAAAAAAATGCCGTGGAGAGCAAGAAGACCGCGATGGTGACCTTCTCCCAGCGCGCAACTGGGGTTGGGCTTCGGACAGCGAAGCCGGTCGGCTGACGCCGAGTACGGGAGGCGGTAGATTCGGACACCGTCAAAAGATTCCTCCTTGAAATTTCCCCCAGATGTTGTTCAAGTCTGGGACAACATGATCAAAGTAGCGACTCTTTTGGCTGATTGAGTGCAAAACCCGTGCGCCGTTCCTCCGACCGACGAACCCGGAAGACCCAGATCCGGAGCAGAACGAATCGGACAAGAGTTGCAAATATGTTTGCGCAGGTCAGGACGAAAAGCTCAGTGCTGGGCGACGCGTCCGGATGGATGGCATGTAGTAGTAGCAGGGAAGAGGAAGTGATTCCCAGGCGACCAGGAACACCACGAGGCCTTGAAACTGTTGGGTGAACTGCCGCTCGGGTCCATGGATCCTGAACGTGAAGCGGCGGTTGGCAGCCGTGTTCGCGATGGCCGTGAGCAACAGGGCCAGGAAGTTTCCCTGCTGTGGACCAAACGGGCCCTGGAACAGCAGATATAGCAAAGCAAAAGCAAGAGTGGAGAACGCGCCGACGATTCCGAAACGTATCACTTGGCCGAAGAAACTTGGACGCGTTGGCGCGGCGATAGGTCCTCGCCCCAGCTCCGCGTATATCGCTTGCAAAGGGATATTTCCCTTCATCATGGAACCCGCGACGCGCACGAGGCCCCTGATATCGTCGATGGCCGTTTGGCGGATATCCACCCTGCTGTCTGGATCGTCGATCCAGTCGACGGGAATCTCGTGGATTCGAAGCCCTGCCCGCTCTGCCAAGATCAACAGTTCGGTGTCGAAGAACCAGCAGTTGTCCTTCACATAAGGAAGCAGCCGATGCGCGACTTCTGCCCTGACAGCCTTAAAGCCGCACTGGGCGTCGGAAAACTGGACCTGCATGGTCCGTTTAAGAATCAGGTTGTAGCTCCGGGAGATGAATTCCCGTTTGGGACCTCTGACCACTCTCGAAGTCCGGCCGAGGCGGGTGCCGATGCTGACATCCGAGTGTCCGGAAAGCAGGGGAGCGATAAGCGGCGGCAACGCCGCCAAATCGGTCGAGAGGTCCACGTCGACATATGCCAGAACTTTCGCTTCAGACGAGGTCCAGGCGTCGCGGAGCGCGAAACCCCGCCCTTTGTCTCAAGGCGCCGATAACTGACATTGGGAACCTCATCAGCGAGCTTCCGCGCAATTAAACCGGTCGCGTCCGTGCTCGCGTTATCGGCAATCGTGATTTTCCAGCTGTACAACAATTCCCGGGAAAGATAGTCGGCAAGCCGATAAATGCTTCGTTCGAGTATGGCGGACTCGTTGAATACGGGGACAATTATTTCGAGCGCCAAGCCCCAGAGCTAGGTGTCATGCGGTAATCGTAGATACTTGTTAAGGGGCATTACTAGAGTGGAGCAAAAAGCGCAAGTCAAGTAGTTCCACTCTATCGATCGCGCGGTTGAAGGAGTATGCACGGCCCTTCCGGCACTCCTTCGCTCGGCCCCTGCAACCGTCGTCTAGACTGGACGCGATGGCTAGATTATTTGGAACAGATGGCGTGCGTGGTCTCGCCAATGGATTGCTCACCGCGGAGCTTGCTCTTCAGTTGGCCCAAGCTGCCGCAGTGGTCCTTGGCCACGAGCGTGCGGCCAACGGAACGCGGCCCCGCGCCGTGGTCGCCCGGGATCCGCGCGCCAGCGGGGAGTTTATCGCCGCAGCGGTGGAAGCCGGACTTTCGAGTTCCGGCATCGACGTGTACGACGCCGGTGTGCTGCCCACGCCCGCAGCGGCCTACCTCATCGCCGATCTCGATGCCGATTTCGGCGTCATGATCTCGGCCTCGCACAACCCCGCGCCGGACAACGGCATCAAGTTCTTTGCCCGCGGCGGCCAGAAGCTCCCGGACGAGGTTGAGGACGCGATCGAGGCCCAGCTCGGCAAGGAACCCTCACGCCCTGTGGGCGGCGACGTCGGCCGGATCCAGCGCTTCTCGGACGCCGAGGACCGCTACATCGTCCACCTGCTCGGCACCCTGCCGCACCGTCTTGAGGGCCTCAAGGTTGTCCTGGACTGCGCCCACGGTGCAGCCAGCGGCTGTTCCCCGCAGGTCTTCTCCAGTGCCGGCGCCGAAGTTGTAGTGATCGGCGCTGAACCCGACGGCCTGAACATCAACGACGGCGTCGGTTCCACCCACCTGGGCCAGCTCAAGGAAGCAGTCGTCAAGCACGGCGCGGACTTCGGCATTGCCCACGACGGCGACGCCGACCGCTGCCTGGCCGTGGACCATGAAGGCAACGAGGTTGACGGTGACCAGATCATGGCGATCCTGGCCCTCGCGCTGAAGAAGTCCGGAAAACTGAAGGACGACGTCCTGGTAGCCACCGTGATGAGCAACCTCGGACTCAAGATCGCCTTGCGTGAAGCTGGAATCACCATCCGCGAGACCGCGGTGGGGACCGGTACGTCCTGGAGGCAATGCGCGACGGCGGCTTCAGCCTTGGCGGAGAGCAGTCGGGCCACGTGATCTTCTCCGATTACGCCACCACCGGCGACGGCGTCCTGACCGGACTTCAGATCGCCGCCCAAGTGGCCGGCACCGGACGGACCCTCCAAGACCTTGCCCGCGCCATGACCAAGCTGCCGCAGCTCATGATCAACGTGAAGGGCGTGGACAAATCGCGCGCCGCCACGGACGAAGGCGTCGCTGCCGCAGTGGCCGCCGCTGAGCTCGAACTTGGTGACACCGGCCGCGTGCTCCTCCGGCCGTCGGGCACCGAAGCACTGGTGCGCGTGATGGTGGAAGCCGCGGACATGGAAACGGCCACCCGCATATGCACCGAACTCGCCGGCGTCGTCGAAGACCGCCTCGCAATTCCACGCGAACTGGCAGTTTAGCCCCGAAGCCAGCAAGCAACTGTGGCCCGTCTCCATGAGGAGGCGGGCCACAGTTAGTTCAAGTGCTTACCTTTGAGCCGTGCCTATCTTTGGGCCAGGCTGTCGCGGATCTCCGTGAGGAGCGTGACCGCGGGGTCCGCCGCCGGCTCGTCTTCCGTGATGCCCAACTTGGCGTTGCGGCGCTCGATGAGGTGGTTCATCGGAGCCACCACGACGAAATAGATTGCGGCTGCTACCAGGACGAAGTTGACGATCGCGGTCAGCAAAACGCCGAACTGCAGGTCATTTCCGTTGATGGTCACCTTCGCGAAACTGTCAAAGTTGGGGGATCCAACCAAGGCAGCGATCAGCGGCATGAGGACGTTCTTGACGAGTGCATCAACAACTGCACCGAATGCGGCACCCATGACGACGGCTACGGCAAGGTCTACGACGTTGCCCTTCAGAATGAAATTCTTAAATCCACTCAACATGGCACCAAGCTAGTGCATGCTTGTAAATTCAAAGTGAGCAGCCGTTCAATTTCCGGGAGTGTCGGAAACTTTCCTGGTTAATCAACCGTTAGGGGTAGCCCGGCGCCGCTTCGAGTCCAAAGTACTCCTCGAGAGTGCCGATGCCCCGCTTGGCCATATCCGTCGCAGCCTCAACCCCGACGAATCGCAAATGCCAGGGCTCGTAGTAGTAGCCCGTGATCTCATTGAGCATCCACGGGTACCTGACAACAAATCCGTGCTTGTACGCATTCGCTTTGGCCCAGACGGCCGCCGGCTGATCAGCGAAGCAGGGTTCGAAGCTGCACGCCCCGCCGCCGTCGCCGATGTCGAAGGCCCAACCGGTCTGGTGTTCCGAGAAGCCGGGACGGGCGGAAGCCGTGTCCGCCGAGGCCTGGCCGCGCGTGCTCACGTAGCCGTTGTATGTGGCGGTTTGGGTCTGGAAGGAGCGGTAGCCGGACGCCAAGGTCATGGTGGCGCCTTCCGAAGCGGCTGCTGCGAAGAGCTTTTCGGCCGCTGCGGCGGTGGTGCTGTTGAGGAGGGACGCCTCTCCGCTGACTGCGAGTTGCACGCGGGGCTGTACCAGGTCGGGAGGGACAAACTGCAAGGGGTCAGCGGCCGGTGCTTGTTGACGATGACCCACTGGCTCGCCGGGTCGCTCAAGGAAAACTGCTGGGACAGGACCCCCGACGGCGGAGCCTTCGACGGCGGTGCGCTCGACGGCGGCTCGCTCGCCGCTGCGGTGGGAACCGCCGTCGTGGTCGCAACGGTCGGCGTCGCGGTTTGGAGACCCGAGGGGGACGGTGCCGACGTGGGCGAGGCGACCCGGGTATCCGGGCTGCAGGCCGCCAAGGCCGCCATTCCCGCCCCTGCGGCAAGAAGCGTCGCGAAGGACCTTCGGCTGGGGCCGCAGTTGTAGCACATCCGTGCTAGACCTTTCGGAGTAGCATGCGGCGGATGGAATGGTCGGCATCCTTGGTGAGGACAAGTTGCGCCCGGCCGCGGGTGGGGAGCACGTTTTCCTCAAGGTTGGGCTCGTTGATCCGCTTCCAAATGCCGCGTGCAGTGGCTTCGGCCTCGGCATCGGAGAGCGTCGCGTAACGGTGGAAGTAGGATTCCGGCTGGGCGAACGCGGTGCTTCGAAGCTTGCGGAAACGGTCCACGTACCAGTCTTCGATGTAGGAAGTCTTGGCGTCAACGTAAATGGAGAAATCAAAGAAGTCGCTCAGGGCCAAGCCTTGCCGGCCGTCCTGCCGGGGACGCGCGGGGGCCAACACGTTGAGGCCCTCGACGATCAGGACGTCGGGCCTCCGGACCACTACTTCCTTGTCCGGGACGATGTCGTAGGTGACGTGCGAATACCAAGGAGCCCGGACTTCTTCGGCGCCCCCTTGATCGCACTCACGAATCGAAGCAAGGCCCGGCGGTCGTAGGACTCCGGAAAGCCCTTGCGTTCAAGCAAGTGCCGGCGCTTCAACTCGGCGAGGGGATACAGGAACCCGTCGGTGGTGATGAGTTCGACGTTCGGGGTGCCGGGCCAGCGGCGGAGCATCTCGCGCAGCACGCGGGCGATAGTGGACTTGCCGACTGCCACCGAACCCGCGACGCCGATCACGAAGGGCGTGCGCTGGGTCTGCTCGCCAAGAAAGGTGGTTGTGGCTGCATGAAGCTGTTGTGATGCCTGGACATAGAGGTGCAACAAGCGGGAGAGCGGGAGGTAGACCTCGCGGATTTCCTTCATGTCCAGGGGATCGCCAAGGCCGCGAAGCCGGATGATGTCCTCTTCGTTAAGCGGCTGCTCCATCTGCGCACCGAGCCGGGACCACGTCTGCCTGTCCAGTTCCACGAACGGAGAGGAGCTGTCGCCGTTCGCTTCGTTGCGTTGCAAAGTCACCATAGAGATTCTGCCCCTCCGTTGGCTGATCCGGAAATACAGCATGAACGGCGGGCAGATTTTGTGTGAGCATGCTCTCCCGGAAAAGGTGCATGAACCTGCATATTCCGCGGCCTGGGCTGATTGCGGGCCCGGATATCCTACGTCCATTTCGCGGGGCAACCGCTACTCTTGTAGGCATGTGTGGAATCGTAGGTTACGTTGGCAATTCATCCCGCCGGGCAGATGCCGGGCACTCGGCCCTCGACGTCGTACTTGAAGGACTCCGGAGGCTTGAATACCGGGGCTATGATTCAGCCGGAGTAGCAGTGGTGGCTGATGGAACCATCACAGCCCGGAAGAAGTCCGGGAAACTGAGCAATCTACTGAACGAGCTCGAGGGAAATCCGCTCCCGGACTCGCTGACCGGTATCGGCCACACCCGTTGGGCCACCCACGGCGGACCCACCGACCAGAACGCCCACCCGCATCTGGCCGATGGCGGACGCCTGGCGATGATCCACAACGGAATCATCGAAAACTTCGCCGAGCTCAAGCAGGAGCTCATCGCCAAGGGTGTCACTTTCGAATCGGAGACGGACACCGAGGTGGCGGCAGCACTGCTGGGCGATATTTTCCGCAACCAACTCAATGGCGACTCCTCCAACGGCAGGCTCACCAAGGCGATGCAGCTCGCGTGCCAGCGGCTCGAAGGCGCGTTCACGCTCCTCGCCGTGCACGCGGAACGGCCCGACGTCGTCGTCGCCGCGCGTCGCAATTCCCCCTTGTCGTCGGGCTGGGGGAAGGCGAGAACTTCCTTGGCTCCGACGTTTCCGGTTTCATCGACCACACGCGCCGCGCCGTCGAGCTTGGCCAGGACCAGATCGTCACGATCACCGCCGACACCGTGGAGATCACGGACTTCTTCGGCGCCCCCGCCCAGGGCAAGGAATACCACGTTGACTGGGACCCGGCTTCTGCGGAAAAGGGCGGCTTCAGCTCCTTCATGGAGAAGGAAATCCACGACCAGCCCGACGCGGTCACCCAAACCCTCCTCGGCCGCTCGGACATCAACGGCCAGCTGACTTTGAGCGAGCTCCGGATCGACCCCGAGTTGCTCAAGCAGGTCAACAAGATCATCGTCCTGGCCTGTGGCACGGCCGCATACGCCGGGATGGTCGCCAAGTACGCCATCGAGAACTGGTGCCGCATCCCCACCGAGGTGGAGCTTGCGCACGAATTCCGCTACCGCGACCCGATCGTTGACGCCAACACGCTGGTGGTGTCCATCAGCCAGTCCGGCGAGACCATGGACACCCTGATGGCGGTCCGTTACGCCCGCGAACAGGGCGCCAAGACGATCTCCATCTGCAACACCAACGGATCCACCATCCCGCGTGAATCAGACGCCGTTCTCTACACCCACGCCGGTCCGGAGATCGCCGTCGCTTCCACCAAGGCGTTCCTGGCCCAGATCACCGCCGCCTACCTCCTGGGCCTCTACCTCGCCCAGTTGCGCGGAAACATCTTCTCCGGCCAGATCAAGGACGTCCTGGCGGACCTTGGCAAGATTCCCGCCCACATCCAGAAGATCCTCGACAACGCGGGTCCCCTCCGCGAGCTCGCCCGCAGCATGAAGGACGAGAAGTCGGTCCTCTTCCTGGGCCGCCATGTGGGCTTCCCGGTAGCACTCGAGGGCGCGCTGAAGCTCAAGGAAATCGCGTATATCCACGCTGAAGGGTTCGCTGCCGGTGAGCTCAAGCACGGTCCGATCGCCCTGATCGACGAAGGGCAGCCCGTCTTTGTGGTGGTTCCCTCGCCTCGGGGCCGCGATTCCCTCCACGCGAAGGTTGTTAGCAACATCCAGGAAATCCGCGCCCGCGGTGCGCGCACGCTGGTGATCGCCGAGGAAGGCGACGAAGCCGTGCGGGCTTACGCCGAGCACGTTTTCTACGTCCCCCAGACGCCTACCCTGCTGATGCCGCTTCTCACCACTGTTCCGCTGCAGATTTTTGCCGCAGAGCTCGCCAAGGCCAAGGGGTACGACGTGGACCAGCCGCGCAACCTCGCCAAGAGCGTGACCGTAGAATAACGGCATGATTGTTGGCATAGGCGTAGACGTCGTAGACATAGAGCGCTTCGGGCGCCAACTCGAGCGGACCCCGGGCCTCCGTGACCGTTTGTTCGTTCCCGCGGAACGCGAGCTCAACACGCGGTCCTTGGCCGCGCGCTTCGCGGCCAAGGAAGCCGTGGCCAAGGTCTTGGGAGCTCCCGCGGGCATGAACTGGCAGGACTGCTGGATCGGCCTGGACCAGAACGGTCCCACCATCAAGGTGAAGGGCACCGTCCTGGCAGTCGCCGATTCCATAGGCGTGAAGCGCTGGCACGTGTCCATGAGCCACGATGGCGGAATCGCCACTGCCATGGTCATCGCCGAAGCGTAGCAGCGCAAGCAACCATGATCAGCGCCTTCACCGGAACACAGATCAGGGCAGCGGAACAACCGCTTCTTGATGCCGGCGAAGGCGCTGTTCTCATGCAGCGCGCAGCCTACGGTCTGGCGAACGCCGTCGTCCGGGAACTACGTTCGGAAGGCCGTCGCCTGTACGGCTCGAGCGTCGCAGTGCTGGCCGGCAAAGGAAACAACGGCGGGGACGGCCTCTTCGCCGCGGCAATGCTCGCGAGGCGCGGCATGCGCACGACGGCGGTACTCACCGCCGGTTCGGCCCATCCGGACGCCCTCGCGGCCTTCCGCGCCGCCGGTGGACGCGTTCACGTTTTGGATGAGGACAACGCCGAAGAACTAGCCGTGCTGATTGCCGGCGACGACGTAGTCATCGACGCGATCCTGGGCACTGGTGCCCGGGCGGCCTCCGCGGTTCGGCCGCGGAATTGGTTGCCGCCTTGGAAGAACTCAGGCCCGGCCTGGTGGTGGCCTGCGATACTCCCAGCGGCGTGGACGCCGACACAGGGGAGGTCCACTGGCCTGTATTGACGGCGCGGCTGACCGTGGCATTCGGGGGAATCAAAGCCGGGCTGATGGCCGATCCGGGTGAGGGCAGCGCCGGCCGCGTGATCCTGGTACCCATAGGCATCGAGGAAAATCTTCCGGCACCTGCCCTGCGCCGTTTCTCCGCCCCTGACCTGGCCGCCGTGCTTCCGGACCCGGGGCGCCGGGCCCAGAAGTACACCAGGGGAGTCCTGGGCATCGTGGCAGGTTCCGGGCGCTACACCGGGGCTGCGGCGCTCTGTGTCCAGGCCGCGTCGGCGGCCGGGACGGGCATGGTGCGGTACCTCGGCCCGGAAGTGGTTGCGCGGCAGGTCCTGGCGCGGACCCCCGAAGCCATCTGGGAGCCCGCCGAGCCCGGCCGGGTCCAGGCGTGGCTGCTCGGTCCTGGCCTGGACGGTGTCGAACAACTCCAGCGGGCCCGTGACGTTCTGGCGTCGGCGTCCAGTGTCGGCCAACCCGCCGTCGTCGACGCAGGAGCCCTCGAGCTCCTGCCGGAACGCTGCCCGCCGAACTGGATTCTCACCCCGCACGCCGGTGAGCTCGTGGCCCTTCTTGGCCGAGGTGAAGTGCGTGTCACGCGTGAAGACGTGGAATCGCGGACCGTGCACTTCGCCCGGCTAGCGGCCGAACACACGGGCGCCGTCGTGCTGCTCAAAGGTGCCACAACAGTGGTTGCTTCGCCTTCCGGGACGGTCTTCAGCCAGTCGGACGGAAATCCGTGGATGTCAACGGCAGGCAGCGGGGACGTCCTTGGCGGGATCGTCGGCGCGTTGGCTGCAGCGTACGCGGAATCCGGGCTCGACGACGACGGACCCTTCGCCGCACTGGGAATCGCCCCTGACGAGCGCTGGGCTGCGGTAGCCGCCGTCGGCGCGAGCATCCACGGAATGGCTGGTAGCGCGGCCTCCAGGGGCGGCCCGTTGACCGCTTCCGGCATCGCCCGGGCGGTCCCCGACGTCTTCCGATTTCTCGGGGAACATCGCGCCGGATGATCCCGGATGTTCCGTGAAAGTCGCATAGTCTCGCTAGGCTGGCAGAAAGTTATCCGGCACATGAAGGAGAACACATGGACGTTTGGCCAGGATCCGCATACCCGTTGGGGGCCACCTTCGATGGCACGGGAACCAACTTCGCGCTGTTCAGCGAGAAGGCGGAAAAGGTGGAGTTGTGTCTCTTCGACGACGATGGGGAAGAGATTTCCTACACCGTCAGCGAGGTGGACGGCTATGTATGGCATTGCTACCTTCCGCACGTCCAGCCCGGACAGAAGTATGGCTACCGCGTGCACGGTCCGTACGACCCTGCTAGCGGCCAGCGCTTCAATCCCAACAAGCTCCTCCTGGACCCGTACGCCAAGGCCATCCACCGGCAGATCGACTGGGACCCGGCGCTTTTCTCGTACAACATGGGGATCCGGACTCCCGCAATGACAAGGATTCCGCGCCCCACATGATGATGGGCGTAGTCATCAACCCGTTCTTCGACTGGGACGGGGACCACCTCCCGCGGATCCCGTACCACCGGTCCGTGATTTACGAGGCGCACGTCAAGGGCCTGACCCAGCTCCACCCCGAGGTTCCTGAGGAGCAGCGCGGCACGTACGCCGGCGTGGCCCATCCGGCGGTGATTTCCCACTTGCAAAAGCTCGGGGTGACGGCGATCGAGCTCATGCCGGTGCACCAGTTCACGAACGATGGCATCCTGCAAGACAAAGGACTGAACAACTACTGGGGTTACAACACGATCGGGTTCTTTGCCCCGCACAACAGCTACAGTTCCAAGGGCGATACCGGCCAGCAGGTCCAGGACTTCAAGGCCATGGTCCGTTCCTCCACCGGGCCGGCATCGAGGTCATTCTCGACGTCGTGTACAACCACACAGCCGAAGGCAACCACCTCGGCCCCACGCTGTCTTTCAAGGGCATCGACAACTCCGCGTACTACCGTCTGATGGAGGGCGACGAGAAGCACTACATGGACTACACGGGCACCGGCAATTCGCTGAACGTGCGCAGTCCGCATTCGCTGCAGCTGCTCATGGATTCGCTGCGCTATTGGGTCACCGAAATGCACGTGGACGGTTTCCGCTTCGACCTCGCATCCACGCTGGCCCGTGAGTTCTACGATGTGGACAAGCTGTCCACCTTCTTCGAACTCATCCAGCAGGATCCCGTGGTTTCGCAGGTCAAGCTGATCGCCGAGCCGTGGGACGTCGGTCCCGGCGGTTACCAGGTGGGCAATTTCCCGCCGCAGTGGACGGAATGGAACGGCAAGTACCGGGACACGGTCCGCGACTTCTGGCGCGGAGAGCCCTCCACTTTGGGCGAGTTCGCCTCTCGGTTGACCGGATCGGCGGACCTTTACGAGCACTCCGGCCGGCGCCCGGTGGCGTCCATCAACTTCGTCACGGCCCACGACGGATTCACTCTGGCTGACTTGGTGTCCTACAACGAGAAGCACAACGAGGCGAACGGCGAGGGGAACAACGACGGAGAATCCCACAACCGTTCCTGGAACTGCGGCGTCGAAGGACCCACGGAGGACCCGAAGGTCCTTGGCCTTCGAGCCCGCCAGCAGCGGAACTTCATCGCCTCCATGCTCTTGTCCCAGGGTGTCCCAATGCTGCTGCACGGTGACGAGCTTGGCCGGACGCAGCGGGGCAACAACAACGGCTACTGCCAGGATTCCGAACTGACGTGGATCAACTGGGACAGCGTGGACCAGCCGCTGGTGGAGTTCACGGCAGCGGTCAGTGCCTTGCGCGCCAAGCACCCAACCTTCAGGCGCAGCCGTTTCTTCGACGGACGCCCGGTACTGCGAGGAGAAGGCGAACGGCTTCCGGACATCGTGTGGCTTGACGTCGACGGAACCACCATGACGCCGTCGGACTGGGACAGCGGCTTCGGCCGCTCCGTGGGCGTGTTCCTCAACGGTGACGGGATCCGCGGCCGGGACAACCAAGGCCGGCGCATCACGGACGTCAACTTCCTGCTCTACTTCAACGCCCACGACGACGAAGTCGGTTTCAAGGTGCCCTCGGACGAATACGCACCCGCGTGGGACATCATCATCGACACCGCCGGCGGCGGCGCCGATACCGAACCCGTGCAGGCAGAAGCGGTCCTGGGTGTTGGGGCCAAATCACTCGTGGTGCTGAGGGCACACAGCGTCCCGGACACGGACCCGGACCATTCCGTGGCCGCGTCCCTCGCCGCGCTGTCGCAGACGGCCACCACCGAAACGGCTTCCTTGACTTCGCCGGCTACACCGTCGCCGTCCACCCGGAAGCTCCAGGTTGTACCGGAAGCAACCCCTGAACCGAAAAAGCACCATGCTTCGGAGCCGAAGGCTGACCCCGAAAACAAGCCCGGCGCTGCACCGAAGAAGCCCAGGAAGCCACGCGCCCACAAGAACGGGGGATCATGAGGACACCCGTCTCCACGTACAGGCTCCAGATCAGGCCGTCGTTCACGCTCCAGGACGCTGCTGCCCTCACGGGTTATCTGCGCGAGCTCGGGGTGGATTGGGTTTACCTGTCGCCCATCCTGACGGCGGAGGAGGGCTCGGACCACGGTTACGACGTCACAGACCCTCCACCGTTGATGCTTCGCGCGGCGGCGTCGAAGGGCTCGCGGCGCTCTCCAAGGCGGCTCGGGAAGCCGGCCTCGGGGTGTTGGTAGACATTGTCCCCAATCACATGGGAGTCGCGTCGCCCCCGCAAAATGCCTGGTGGTGGTCCCTGCTCAAAGAGGGCAGGGCCTCCCGCTACGCGGAAGCGTTCGACGTCGACTGGGACTTCGGCGGCGGAAAGCTCCGCCTTCCGGTCCTAGGCAGCGATCACGACGTCGACAAGCTGGAAGTGCTCGACGGCGAATTGCGCTACTTCGATCACCGCTTCCCGCTGGCCGAAGGAAGCTACGCCGAAGGTGACAACGCCAGCGACGTCCATGCGCGCCAGCACTACGAACTGGTCGGCTGGCGCCGGGCCGACGGCGAACTGAATTACCGCCGCTTCTTCGCGGTAAACACTCTCGCCGGGATCCGCGTCGAAATCCCTTGGGTCTTCGATGAAGCCCACGCGGAGATCGCCCGATGGTTCCAGGGCGGCTTGTTGACGGCTGAGGATCGATCATCCGGACGGGCTCGCGGACCCGGCCGGGTACTTGGAGCGCCTGAAGGAAACCACGGCCGGCTCCTATCTGCTCGTCGAGAAGATCCTGGAGCCAGGGGAGGAACTTCCGGAGAACTTCGACTGTGAGGGGACCACCGGGTACGACGCCCTCGCTGACGTCGACCGCCTTTTCGTGGATCCCGACGCCGAAGCGCACCTTGACGCCTTGGATGCCAGGCTCCGGGGCACCGGCTCGCCCGCCGATTACCAAGCCATGATCCACGGGACCAAGCGGCGCATCACGGACGGCATCCTGCATTCGGAAATCCTGCGGCTCGCACGGCTCGTCCGGACTCTCCGGAGCTGCCCAATTCAGGGGTAGCCAGCCCGGAGGTGGTTGACGCGCTGGCTGAAATCATCGCTTCGTTTCACGTCTACCGGAGCTACCTCCCGTATGGCAAAGACACCTTGGTGGAGGCCGTCGAACGGGCTGCCCGCACCAGGCCGGAGTTGGAACCCGTCATCAAGGCACTGCTTCCGCTGCTGCTCGAGGCCAGCCATGAACTGGGCCGCCGCTTCCAGCAGACCTCCGGCATGGTCATGGCCAAGGGCGTGGAAGACACCGCGTTTTTCCGCTACACACGCCTTGGCACGCTGACTGAGGTGGGAGCGGATCCGACGGAATTCGCCTTGACCGCGCCCGGATTCCACGAACGGATGGTACGTCGCCAGGCGCTGCTGCCGCTGTCCATGACCACCCTCACCACGCACGACACCAAGCGCAGCGAAGACACCCGCGCCAGGATATCCGCGATCTCCGAGGCAGTCCCCGAATGGGAAGCGTTCGTGGACCGCATGCAGGAACTGGCCCGATTCCCGACGGGCCACTCGCAGCCCTCGTATGGCAAGCCATCGCAGGTGCGTGGCCGGCCAGCCGTGAACGCCTCCAGGGTTACGTCCTCAAGGCTGCCCGCGAAGCCGGCAACTCCACCAGCTGGACCGAGCCGAACGAAGCGTTCGAAGCGACGCTCGCCTCCGCCGTCGACGCCGCCTTCGATATGCCCGAGCTGACGGCCGCCCTGGAAGAGTTCGTTGCCCTGGTGGACCCGTACGGGACGTCCAACTCACTGTCGGCGAAGATGGTCCAGCTGACCATGCCGGGCGTACCGGACGTCTACCAGGGGACCGAGTTCTGGGATCGTTCACTCACCGACCCGGACAACCGGCGCGCGGTCGACTTCGAACGGCGGAAGGCCGCCCTCGCAGCCATCGACGCCGGTGTCCAGACTGAAGCGCGGGACGAGCTGGCCAAGTTGTTGGTGACATCCAGGGCACTGCGCTTGCGCCGGGACCGGCCGGAGCTTTTCGGCGGTTACAGCGCTGTCGATGCCCAGGGTCATGCGGCCGAACATCTGATCGCGTTCGACCGTGGCGCCCTTGCCACCGGGGGCGGTGCCATCACTTTGGCCACGAGGCTCCCGCGGAAGCTTGAGCGGAACGGAGGGTGGCAGGACACCTTCATTCGTCTTGGGAGCGCGGTCCGGGATGAACTGACAGGCAACAGCTACCCTCCGGGCGAGGTTCACGTCGCAAGGCTTCTGCAGAGATACCCGGTGGCCTTGCTCGTACCCATTGGCTAGTCGGAGCACCAACAACGGCGGGCAAACGAAGCCCGGACAAGACGATTGAGGGGGAGCGATGGCCGAGAAGACCAGCGCCGGGAAACGGTTCGATGTATGGGCCCCGTTTGCGGAATCTGTCACTCTGCTCGCGAAGGAGCAGCGCCACGATATGCGGTTGCACGACGACGGCGCCGCGGGCTGGTGGACGGCGGACGTACCAAGAGAGCCCGGGACCGACTACGGCTATTTGGTGAACGGCGAGGGTCCCTTTCCCGACCCCAGATCGCAGCGCCAGCCGGACGGGGTGCACGCTCTTTCCCGCACCTTCGACGCCTCGTCGTATGCCTGGAACGATACGGATTGGGCGGGGCGCGGGCTCGGCGGCGCGGTCATCTATGAGCTCCACCTCGGAACCTTCACGCCGGAAGGCACCCTGGACGCGGCCGTGGGAAAGCTGGATTACCTCGTTGAACTTGGAATCGACTTTGTGGAGCTCCTGCCTGTCAATGCGTTCAACGGCGCCCACAACTGGGGCTACGACGGCGTGCTGTGGTTCGCCGTCCACGAGGCTTACGGCGGACCGGAGGCCTATCAGCGATTCGTGGATGCCGCGCATGCTGCCGGACTCGGTGTGATCCAGGATGTGGTCTACAACCATCTGGGACCCAGCGGGAACTACCTGCCGAAGTTCGGCCCTACCTGAAGTCCGGCGAAGGCAACACATGGGGCGACTCAGTGAATCTGGACGGCCCCGGTTCCGACGAAGTCCGTCAATACATCCTGGACAATGCCGCTATGTGGTTGAGCGACTTCCACGTGGACGGGCTACGCCTCGACGCCGTACACGCCCTCCGCGATGAGCGGGCCGTCCATATCCTGGAAGACCTCGCCAGCCTCGCGGACGGGATCGAAGCCGAAACTGGCGTCCCCAAGACCTTGATCGCGGAATCGGACCTGAACAACCCTCGCCTCATCTACCGCCGGGACACCAATGGCTACGGCCTGGAAGGTCAGTGGAGCGACGACTTCCACCACGCCGTGCACGTCAACCTCACAGGCGAGACTGCCGGCTACTACGCGGATTTCGATTCCTTGGGCGCACTGGCAAAGGTGCTTGAACACGGTTTCTTCCACGACGGGAGCTACTCAAGTTTCCGCGGCAGGCACCATGGCCGCCCCATCCGCCCGGGGCTGGTTCATCCTGCCGCGTTGGTGGTCTGCAACCAGAACCACGATCAAATCGGCAACCGCGCCGCCGGTGACCGCCTGAGTTCCAGCCTGTCGTACGGGAGGCTCGCGTTGGCCGCCGTGCTGACCATGACGTCGCCATTCACCCCGATGCTCTTCATGGGCGAAGAATTCGGCGCGTCCACGCCCTGGCAGTTTTTCACGTCGCATCCCGAGGAATGGCTCGCAGAGGCCACGGCAAAGGGCCGGCTCAAGGAATTCGAACGGATGGGCTGGGACCCGCGTTGGTGCCGAACCCCCAAGACCCGGAGACCTTCGAACGCTCCAAGCTCAAGTGGGAGGAAGCGCACGACGGCGATCACGCCCGATTACTGGAACTCTACCGGGCGCTTGCGAACCTCAGGCGCTCGACGCCGGAGCTAGCGGGCGGTGGATTCACCGACACCCACGTCGACTTCAGCGAAGAGGACAAATGGCTCGTTCTCAGCAGGGGAGCCGTGAGGGTTGCTTGCAACTTCGGGAACCGGACCCTGACGAAGGCGATGGGCGGTGAAGTCTTGCTCGCCACGGACTCCGCGGCCGCCGTCGGGAACGGAGAGCTGACCCTCCCGGGGGAGAGCGCCGCCGTCGTGCGCCTTGAGTGACTGTGCCCTTAAGTGAGCGTGCCCACATGACGGACATCGCGCTTCGAGCCTCGAAGGCGGTGGCAGGATGGTAGGTATGACTTATTCGGCTGCGGAAAACCGCTATGAAACCATGCCCTACCGCCGCGTCGGACGCAGCGGCCTCAAACTTCCCGCGATCTCGCTGGGACTGTGGCACAACTTCGGCGACGACAAGCGTTTCGAAGAGCAGCGCGCCATCCTGCGCCGGGCCTTCGATCTGGGTGTCAACCACTTCGACCTTGCCAACAACTACGGTCCGCCGGACGGATCGGCTGAAACGAACTTCGGCCGTCACCTGAAGGACGACTTCAAGCCGTACCGCGACGAACTCGTCATTTCGACCAAAGCCGGTTACTACATGTGGCCCGGCCCCTACGGAGAATGGGGCTCCCGCAAGTACCTGCTCTCCAGCCTTGACCGGTCGCTGCAGCGCATGGGACTGGACTACGTGGACATCTTCTACAGCCACCGTCCCGATCCGGAAACCCCGCTGGAAGAAACCATGGGCGCCCTGGACCACGCTGTCCGCTCCGGCAAGGCGCTCTATGCCGGAATCTCCTCCTACACCCCGGAGCAGACCCTGGAGGCAGCCCGGATTCTCAAGGAAATGGGCACGCCGCTCCTCATCCACCAGCCCAGCTATTCCATGCTGAACCGCTGGACCGAGAACGGTTCGCCCAACCTTTACGAAACGCTTGACCAGGTTGGCGCGGGATCCATCGCCTTCTCCCCGCTGGCACAGGGGATGCTCACCAACCGGTACCTGAACGGAATCCCCGCGGACTCCCGCGCCGCCAAGGAACGGTTCTTGTCCGAATCGGCGCTGACCGAGGAAAAGCTGAGCCGGGTGCGTGGTTTGAACGCCATCGCCGAAGGACGCGGCCAGACCCTCGCCCAAATGGCGATCGCTTGGATCCTGCGCGATCAGCCGAAGGGTTCGCCGGTGACCTCTGCCCTGGTGGGCGCGTCAAGTGTGGCGCAGCTGGAGGACACCGTGTCTGCGATCAACAACCTCGACTTCACGTCGGAGGAACTGACAGCGATTGACGAGTTCGCCGTCGAGTCCGACATCAATCTGTGGGCGCAGAAGTAGATTCGAAAAACTTAATACACTTGCGGGGCCGGCTGGGAACAAAGCCGGCCCCGTTCAGGTTGGCTACAATGCTAAGAGCGCCGAATGGCGCTGTGCCTTTAAGACGCCGTCGTACATACAGGTACTGACGCGCTAGGCACCTGAGGTTAGTTCTCAAAGGAGTTCCGTGTCTTCACATCCGATTCGTGTCGCCATTGTCGGCGTAGGTAACTGCGCCGCTTCGCTGGTCCAAGGTGTCCACTACTATCGCGATGCCGACCCCCAGGCCACGATTCCGGGTCTGATGCATGTTGAGTTCGGCAAGTACCACGTCAACGACGTCCAGTTCGTCGCTGCCTTCGACGTCGACAGCAAGAAGGTCGGCCTCGACCTCGCGGACGCCATCGGCGCCAGCGAGAACAACACCATCAAGATCGCCGATGTCCCTTCCACTGGCGTGACCGTGCAGCGCGGCCACACCCTGGATGGTCTGGGCAAGTACTACCGCGAGACCATCGTCGAGGCTCCGGAAGAGGCAGTGGACATCGTCGCCGCACTGCGCGAAGCCAAGGCCGACGTCATGGTCTGCTACCTGCCGGTGGGTTCCGAGGATGCTGCGCACTTCTACGCCCAGTGCGCCATCGACGCCGGTGTCGCCTTCGTCAACGCCTTGCCGGTCTTCATCGCGGGCACCAAGGAATGGGCCGACAAGTTCACCGCCGCTGGTGTGCCGATCGTCGGCGATGACATCAAGAGCCAGATCGGTGCCACCATCACGCACCGCGTCATGGCCAAGCTCTTCGAAGACCGCGGCGTCACGCTGGACCGCACGTACCAGCTCAACGTCGGCGGCAACATGGACTTCAAGAACATGCTGGAGCGCGACCGCCTGGAATCCAAGAAGATCTCCAAGACCCAGGCCGTGACTTCCAACGTCGAAGCCGTCCTGCACGCCGACGACGTCCACATCGGCCCGTCCGACTACGTCGCCTGGCTCGATGACCGCAAGTGGGCGTTCGTCCGACTCGAAGGCCGCAACTTCGGCGACGCCCCGGTGTCGCTGGAATACAAGCTCGAGGTCTGGGACTCCCCGAACTCCGCCGGCGTGATCATTGACGCCATCCGCGCCGCCAAGATCGGCCTGGACCGCGGCATCGGCGGCCCGCTGCTCTCCGCTTCCAGCTACTTCATGAAGTCCCCGCCGGAGCAGTTCAACGACGACATCGCCCGCGAAAAGGTCGAGGCTTTCATCCGCGGCGACGTCGAGCGCTAAACGCTCGCTCACTTATGCCGGGTTTTTGACGGACGCTCGCTCACCTATATCGGGTTTTGGCTGGACGCTCGCTCACTTATGCCGGGTTTTTGACGGACGCTCGCTCACTTATGCCGGGTTTTGGCGGACGCTCGCTCACGTATATCGGGTTTTGGCGGGACGCTCGCTCACCTTCGGGTGAGCGAGCGTCCGTCGTTTAACGCCCGTTCGCTACACGGCGCTTGCAAAGCCGGATGCGACGGCGGGATCGACCCACGCTGATCGGAGCGCCTTCTTGATCTTCTTGGTGGCAGACTCGAATCCATCTGCCAAATCGTCCTTGCGGAACACGAGGACGGTCCATCCGGCTGCCTCGAAGGCTTTGTTCCGGCGTCGATCATTGAGGGTCTGGGCCTCCGCGAGGTGATGGCCGCCGTCGTACTGAATGGCGATCCGCCGTCGGCGGAACCCCAAATCCGCCGACGGCGAGAACGGATCGTCACTTCGCAAGCTGAGCTGGAGTTCGGGTTCGGGGATTCCAGCGTCCAGCATGGCCAAACGAAGCAGGGACTCCGGCGCCGAGTCTGCGCCCACGCGCATCAGTTCGAGCGCTTGCCGGGCACGGACGACGCCTTGCAAATTTGGATGGCGCTCCACCAGAACACGCAGTCCTTCAAGGGTCGCGAACGGCGTGTCCCGTCCTTCCAGGGCCTGGCGGGGCACTCGAATCAGCTCGTCGCCCATACAGACGAGGTCGTTCAAAGGCAGCAGCCGGGCCATGTCCAGCCAAGTGCGTGGGCGCGTGCTGATCCGTATTCCATCAACCGATTCGACCTCGTTCTCGGCCGCGATCACCCTGTGCCCGATTACGCCTTTGCGGCGGGTTCCAGGCAACGATCGGGGCTTGCTGAGGTGCAGCTCCGTAGAATCGGCAAGCCACGGTGGAAGGCAGGAAGAGCGAAGGCGCGCTGCCGTCACGTGCGAGATCCAGGCCCCGGGGTAGCAGCCGACAACGCACGTGCGGCGGACTCAAGTTCGAAGTCCCAGCCGATCGGACGGTAGAGGCTACGGCTGACGCGTTCGACGTCGGCGCGAAGCAGACGGCCGCGCGGGACACCTTGGGCTTGGGCCTGGGTGAGCGTGAACGGTCCTGAAAGCAGTTCGGCGGGAAGGGCGAGCTCGTTTTGCATACCCGCATTGTGCCGTAAAGGGGCGGATGCCCGCAGAAGTTATCCACAGGCCTGGGATTCGGCCGACGATCCGGCCGCCTTCCGGCGCCACGGGTGAGCGAGCGTCCCGCGAAAGTGCCCTATAGGTGAGCGAGCGTTTCCCGAAAGGGGGCCATAGCTGAGCGAGGGTCAGAAGAGACCCACCGGATTGCCGTGCTCATCGACGTCCATTCGCATCGCGGCGGGCTCCTTAGGTAAACCCGGCATCGTCATGACAGCACCCGTCAGCGCGACAATGAAGCCCGCCCCGGTCTTGGGAATCAGCTCGCGGACGTGCACCGTGAAACCCTTGGGGGCGCCCAACTGGGACGCGTCGTCAGTGAATGAATACTGCGTCTTTGCCATGCAAACGGGCATTCCGCTCCAGCCGTTTCTCCGGATGTCCGCGAGGCGCCTGAGCGCAGGGACGGAAAACTCCACACCGTCGGCACCATAGATTTCCTGCACGATCGTGCGGATCTTGTCCTCAACGGACAGGCCAAGGGGGTACAAGTGCCGGAAGTCCGACGGCGTTGCTGCCGCCACCGCCGCGGCGACCTTCGCCGCGAGCTCGTCACCGCCGTCGCCCCCTCCGCCGCGACCCACACATCCGCCACCGCGGCCTGGACTCCTTCCTGGGCGCACCAAGCCAGCAGCCATTCGAGCTCTTCGCGTGTGTCCGTCGCGAACTTGTTGATTGCAACAACCGGTGTGACGCCAAACTTCTCGACATTGTGCACGTGCCGTTTCAAGTTCTCGACGCCGGCAGCGAGCGCCTCGACGTTGGGCTCCTTGAGCAGCTCCTTCGGAACGCCGCCCTGCATCTTGAGAGCCCTGATAGTCGCGACCACGACGACGGCGGACGGCGCCACGTCCGCGATGCGCGACTTGATGTCCATGTACTTTTCGGCACCGAGGTCGGCGCCGAATCCCGCTTCCGTGACCACAATGTCGGCGAGTTGTTGGGCCGTCCGTGTGGCGATGAGCGAGTTGCAGCCGTGGGCGATGTTGGCGAACGGGCCACCGTGCACCAGGGCCGGCGTTCCCGCAATGGTCTGCACGAGATTCGGTTTGATGGCGTCCTTCAACAGCATGGTCAGGGCACCCTGGACGCCGAGATCGGCCACGGTCACCGGCTGGCGGTCATAGCTGTATCCGAAAGTGATCCGGCCGAGGCGCTCGCGGAGGTCATCCAAGTCCGTCGCGAGGCAGAAGACGGCCATGATTTCGGAGGCGACGGTGATGTCGAATCCGTCTTGTCGCGGCACTCCTTGTGCGGGGCCGCCCAAGCCGATGATGATCTCGCGCAGCGAGCGGTCGTTCATATCGAGAACCCGTTTGAAGGTCATGCGGCGTGGATCAATGTTGAGCTCGTTGCCTTGGAAGATGTGGTTGTCCACGAGGGCCATCAGGGCATTATTTGCCGAGGTGATCGCGTGGAAGTCGCCGGTGAAATGCAGGTTGATCTGGTCCATAGGGAGAACCTGCGAATAGCCGCCCCCGGTCGCACCTCCCTTCATGCCCAGGATCGGTCCAAGGGACGGTTCGCGTAGCGCGATCATCACGCGGTGACCGGCCCGCGCCAAAGAATCGGCGAGGCCTACCGTGGTTGTGGACTTTCCCTCACCCGCCGGCGTCGGGGACATGGCGGAGACGAGGACTACCTTGCCCGCTCGTTTGGCATCCGGGAGACGGAGCTTGGCGGGATCGATTTTCGCCTTGAACCGGCCGTACAGTTCCAACGCGTCGACGTTGATCCCGGCATGCTCCGCGATCTCCTCGATGGGACGCATCGCCGCATTCTGGGCAATTTCAAGGTCGCTCAAGATCTTGTTTTCAGACATCCTTGTCCTCAAATCCGTGCGGAACACTGTGCGCGACAATCTATCAGTCGTGTCCGCATACGTGAGCGGGCGTCGTCGGGATTGCCTTCATTGGTGAGCGGGCGTCGCCGGGAGGGCGCACATTGGTGAGCGAGCGTCGTCGGGGAGGGCTTGTTTGTGAGCGGGGGTCTAGCTTGGGCGGACGAGGACAGCGCCGATGGCTGCGTGGTAGCTCTCGAGCGTGATGGCTGCCGTCCTGTGCCAGCCGAAGGCCTCCGCGTGCACGGCCGCGGCACGGCCCATGTCTTCGCGGGTGCGGGGGTCGTCGTACAGGGCTTCGATGACGTCGGCCCAGCGAGCGGGATCGTGGCCGTCAACCAAAATACCCGTCCGGCCGTCGGCAACGGCGCGGGTCAGCCCACCCACGTTGGTGGCCACCACCGGAGTGCCGCAGGCCTGTGCTTCAAGGGCAACCAGCCCGAACGACTCGCTGAAGGAGGGCATCAGCACGACGTCGGCAGATCGGAACCAGCCCGCCAGCTTGGGCGCCTTGACCGGCGCGCGGTGCGTGACGACGTCGTCGAGCCCCGAGGCGGTGATGAAGGATTGCAGGTTGAAGTCCTTGGCGCCGCTCAAGGCGCCCAGGATGGTCAGTTCGAGGTCGATGTCCGGCCGCCTCTTGCGGAGGATGCCCGCAGCCTCGACGAATACTTGCGGGCCCTTGAGCCGCTGGATGCGTCCGGCGAAGAGCAGGTGGAAACTGCCGGGTCGCACGCCAAGCTCGGCGCGGGACCGGGCCCGGAACGCGGGAGTGAACACGGTCAGGTCAACACCGGGGGGAGCGATGTCGATGTGGTCGAAATCGGCGCTGTAGTGCGAAACGAGCTCCTGGGCTTCGGCGGGAGTGTTGGCCACGAGGCGCGTGGCTCCATCCACAATCCGCTGTTCGCCGTCTTCACGCAGGCGCGGTTCGGGCCGCTCGCCGGATTCGAGCACCAGGTTCTTGACCTTCGCCATCGTGTGCATCGTGTGGATCAGCGGCACGTTCCACAATGCGGAGAGTTCGAGGCCCGCCACACCGGACACCCAGTAGTGGGAATGGATGGCGTCGTAACGGCCGTGCGGTTGCCGTTGCCGGATCCGCTCGACCTCGGCAACCATGGCGTGGAGGAGTTCGGGAAGTTCCTCCTTGGGCAGTTTCCGTGGCGGGCCCGCCAGGACGTTATGGACGCAGACGCCGGGACCGGGATGTTCGACGGCGGGCTGGCTGGCGGACGTCGAACGGGTGAAGATCTCTACCTCCACACCAAGATCTGCCAACGCCATGGCCAGCGCACGGACGTACACGTTCATGCCGCCGGCGTCGCCCGAACCCGGTTGTTCCATGGGGGACGTGTGGAGTGACAGGAAGGCCACGCGACGGATCAACGACACCGCTACCTCCTGTATCCAACGCAAATTCAACAAGTCCCGCAAAGTGAAAATCTCTGCGTCCCAGCGAAAACACTACTCCTGAGCTCCCTGGCATTGCAGTCGGCCCAACAGGGCCGGCACGGTAGCGACGGCTGGTACCGTAACGGACGTGAGCCACTCAAACAGCAAAGCAGGAACGCCGGCGGCCGCTGGCTACGAGATCCGGGCCGCCCGGGCAAGCGACTGGCCCGGGATCTGGGCTGTCCTGGAACCCGTGATCCGGGCCGGGGAGACCTTCACCTGGGACCGCGACACCACCGAAGAAGCCGCACGGAGCAAGTGGTTCAAGGAAGCGCCCGGGCTGACCTTCGTGGCAGTGCGCGACGGCGACGTGCTGGTACCGGTGAACTGCACGCCAACCAGGGTGGTGGCGGAAGCCACGTGGCCAACGCCGGCTATATGGTCCATGCCGATCACGGAGGGCAGGGAATCGCCCGGGCGCTCTGTGCCTATTCCTTGGTTGCCGCCCGGGACTCCGGGTTCAAGGCGATGCAGTTCAACGCTGTCGTCGAGAGCAACGTGCGCGCGGTAGGGCTCTGGCAGTCCATGGGCTTCCGTATCCTGGCGACCATCCCCGATGCCTTCCAGCACCCGACCCTCGGCTACGTCGGGCTGCATGTCATGTACCAGGAGCTCTAAGAGCTTTGCACAATCGTGGCCGCGGCGTAGTCTGCCGTGCATGGACGCAACGCCCAGGATTGGATTCGACCCCCTCGCCGCTATCCGGGGGAAGCGCGTGATGACGCGGCCGATTCAGCCTGCGATCTCCTGCTGACAGGGACTGTGTTCCAGGACATTATCTTTACCGGACTGGACCGCAGCCCTGAACCGGGGACCGAAGTGTGGAGCCAAGGCATGGGGACCTGCCCTGGCGGCGTGGCCAACCAAGCCATCGCGGCCGCCCGGCTTGGGCTGCGGACCAGCCTCGCGGCGGCTTTCGGGATGACGGATACGGGGACTTCAACTGGCGGATCCTGGAAAGCCAAGAGCATGTGGACCTTTCCCTGTCCAGGCGGTTCGAGGGCTGGCATTCCCCGGTTACGGTCTCCTTGTGCGTGGATCAGGATCGTTCCATGGTCACCCACGGACATCCCCCGCCCATGAGCGCCTCTGAACTGATCGGCGATCCGCCCAAGGCGCTCGCCGCCGTCGCGGATCTGGGCGAGGAGCCGGAGCCATGGATGCTGGCGGCGAGGAAAGCCGGCGTCAAACTCTTCGGCGACGCCGGATGGGATCCGACCGGAGCGTGGTCGTCGAAGCGGCTGGACCAGCTCAGCAATTTCCACGCCTTCATGCCGAACCAACGCGAAGCAATGGCCTTCACCGGCAAGGACAACCCATGGTCTGCGCTCTACACACTTGCCGACCGCGTTCCGGTGGCTGTGGTGACTTTGGGAGCGCAGGGAGCCATGGCCGTGGATTCCGAAACCGGTGAGGAGGAATGGGTGCCGTCCCTTCCCGTGACGGCGTACGACCCCACAGGAGCGGGCGACTGCTTCGGTGCGGCGTTTGTCGTGGGCTGCCTGGCCGGGTGGCCTTTGGGGGACCGGCTCCGTTTTGCCAATCTTTGCGCGTCGCTCGCGGTTCAGGAAGTGGGCGGCTCGCTGGCTGCGCCCGGTTGGGGAGACATCGCCGATTGGTGGCAGCGAGCCAACGCCCGGAGGGAGCGGCAGTCGAGCCAATGGCTCAAACGGTTCGCTTTCCTCGAGGACATTGTGGCGGATGTCCCGCCGGGGCCCAACGTCGTGCAACGGCCACGATCGCCCACAACTCCGACGCCTGAGCGGGCCCCACCCAGCCGGACAACCCGCGGGCCATGGCGGCACTAGAATCGTGAGGGTGACTTACGAAGCAGCTGCCAGTTTCGAGCCCTCGACGACATCGGGTTCGGCAACGGTCCTCGAACGATCAGCCGTCATTGACTTGGATGCCATCCGGCACAACGTACGCCAATTCGTGGCTATCGCCTCGCCCGCAAACGTCATGGCCGTGGTCAAGGCCGACGCCTATGGGCACGGCGCGGTGCAGGTGGCGCGGGCGGCCCTGGAAGCCGGCGCCCGATGGCTTGGCGTTGCCCATATTTCGGAGGCTTTGGCGCTTCGCGCTGCTGGAATCGATGCCCCCATGCTGGCCTGGTTGCACACCACCCAAAGCAACTTCCAGGCGGCGGTTGCCGCCGGCGTCGACGTCGGGATTTCGGGCTGGGAGCTGGACGCGGTGGTCGCGGCGGCACGCGAACAGGAACGGCCGGCACGTATCCACCTCAAGGTTGATACCGGCTTGGGCCGCAACGGCTCCACCATCGCCCAATGGGACAAAGTGGTGAGCCAGGCCATGGAGTACCAGGACGAGGGCTCCTGCGCGTGGTGGGCATCTTCTCGCACTTGGCCGTGGCCGACGAACCCACCGTCCCGAGACCGATGAGCAGTTGGCAGCATTCCGGGAGGCGATTGCCGTGGCCGAGGACGCCGGAGTGGACACCGAAGTCCGGCACCTGGCCAACACTCCCGCCACGCTTTCACGCCCGGATGCCCACTTCGACCTCGTCCGCGTGGGGCTCGGGCTTTACGGGCTGTCCCCTTTCGAAGGACAAAACTCCGCGGAACTTGGCCTGCGCCCCGCCATGACGGTGCGCACCCTCGTTTCCAACTGCAAGCGCGTGTCCGAAGGCCAAGGGGTGTCCTACGGACTCAACTACCGGACGTCCAGCGAGAGCGCCTTGGCCTGATCCCGCTCGGATACGCCGACGGCGTGCCGCGCGTCGCCACCGGCGGACCGGTACGGGTCAACGGCGTCAACTACCCGGTGGTGGGCCGGATCGCCATGGACCAGATGGTCATCGACCTTGGGAATGCAGTGACGGACGAAGCCGGCTGGTTGGGTGCCGAAGCCGTCATGTTCGGTGACGGCGCCGACGGCGGCCCGACGGCGGACGACTGGGCCGCCGCCGCCGGAACCAACAACTATGAGATTGTCACCCGTGTCAGCCCACGCGTGCCGCGCATCTATATCAATGAGACCCCGGGGCGGATGCCCGGTGAGCGGGCCTCGATTGACAAGACCCCGTTGAGCGAGGCCTTGTGGGAACGCACGGTCAAGGTCGCGACGGCGGAGCGGACACACGCTTTGGGCTCGGCGCTCGCCGGGTCCTTGAGCCCGGTGACCTGCTGGTCCTGACAGGCGAACTTGGTGCTGGCAAGACCACCTTCACCCAGGGACTCGGCGAAGGACTGGGCGTCCGTGCCGGCGTCATCTCGCCCACGTTTGTCCTGGTACGTATCCACCCGAACTTGCCGGACGGGCCGCGGCCGGGTGGTCCCGATCTGGTCCACGTTGATGCTTACCGGCTTGCCTCCGCCGCGGAAATCGACGACATCGACCTTGAAAACACCATGGACAACTCCGTGACAGTGGTCGAGTGGGGCGCGAGCGCGTCGAACACCTTTCGGATAGTCGCCTGGACGTCGAGATGCACCGGACGGCGGGCGGCGCGGAAGGGCTGCAACCCGCCCGGAGGCCGGCCAGGACGCCGTGCTGGACTTCGATCCGGAGGACGACGACGAACCGCGCACCATCGTTTTCCGCGGCTTTGGCCCTCGGTGGAGCACGGTGCCGGAAATACTGGAGGAGAACGCCTGATGCTGATTTTGGCCATTGATACTTCGGCCGTGGCGAGTGCGGCACTCATCTCGGACGATGCCATGGAAGGCGTGGTGGAGTCCTTCGCCACCGAGGACACCCGCAGCCATGCCGAGGTCCTGGCGCCCGGCATTGAGAAACTCCTGGCCGACGCCGGAGTAGGTGGCGCGGACATCGACCTCATCGTCACCGGCGTTGGCCCGGACCATTCACCGGGCTTCGTTCAGGGATTGCAACCGCCCGCACCTTGGCATTTGCGTGGAACAAGCCGCTATTCGGACTCATGAGCCTGGACGCGATCGCTTTGGAAGTGGCCGAATCAACGGAAGCACAGGCTGAGTTCCTCGTTGCCACGGACGCCCGTCGCAAGGAGGTCTACTGGGCGCGCTACACGCTCAACGATGGCCAGCTCCCGCAACTCGTGGACGGTCCGCACGTCGGTTTCGCCTCGGAGTTGCCCGATCTCCCGGTCTTCGGTGCCGGCGGCGGCATCTACGCGGACGTCGTCAACGCGAACGAGGAATTCAGCGCCACCCAGCCCGACGCCGCGTCGCTTGGCCAGTTCGCCATGGCACTCCTGTTGGCCGGCGCGGAACTGCCCGATTCCACGCCCTTGTATTTGCGGGAATCCGACGCCCAAGTGCCGGCCCTAGGAAGCGTGCCCTGTGAACCACTCATATCAGTTCAAGCTCGAGGGCGTGACCTTGCGCGACATGACCGCCAACGACGTCACGGCGGTCGAGGTCCTGGAGCGCCGGCTCTTCCCGGTGGACGCGTGGCCGATGCAGATGTTCTTCGACGAACTCGCCCAGATTGATACCCGCCGCTACGTAGTGGCCGAAGCCGGCGGCCAGATTGTGGCCTACGCCGGGCTCATGTGCATTGAGCCGATCGCGGACGTCCAGACGATCGCCGTCGTTCCTGAATTCGAAGGCAGGGGAATCGGCTCGGCCATCCTCACGGAACTGATCGAAGAGGCCCGACGGCGTGGCGCTGTGGAAGTGCTCCTGGAGGTCCGTGCCGACAATCCACGAGCGCAGGCACTGTACGTGCGGTTCGGCTTCGAGCAGATCCACGTCCGACGGCGGTACTACCGCGACGGCACGGACGCCCTCATCATGAGGCTCACACTGACTGAAGGAACACCGGAATGAACCGCTCCCACACTATCCAGCCGCTCGTGCTGGGGATCGAGTCTTCCTGCGACGAAACCGGCGTCGGGATTGTCCGCGGAACCACGCTGCTGACCAACACCGTGTCCTCTTCGATGGATGAGCACGTCCGTTTTGGCGGTGTCATTCCGGAGATCGCTTCCCGTGCCCACCTGGACGCTTTTGTTCCCACGCTGCAGGAAGCTTTGCACGAGGCAGGGGTAGCGCTGGACGATATCGATGCCATTGCCGTAACGTCCGGACCCGGATTGGCCGGCGCGCTCATGGTGGGTGTCTGCGCGGCCAAGGCCCTCTCTGTTGCCACGGGCAAGCCGCTCTACGCGATCAACCACTTGGTGGCGCATGTCGGCGTCGGGCTCCTTGACGGGGCCGCCGGCGGTGGCACCGGGGGACTCTCGGCGGCCGGCTGCCCGAAAACCTCGGTGCGTTGCTGGTTTCCGGCGGGCACACGGAAATCCTGCGCATCCGCAGCATCACCGACGACGTCGAGATGCTCGGCTCCACCATCGACGACGCCGCAGGCGAGGCTTATGACAAAGTGGCCAGGCTCCTGGGCCTTGGCTACCCAGGCGGACCGGCCATCGACAAACTCGCCAAGCAAGGCAACGCCAAGGCCATCCGCTTCCCGCGCGGCCTGACGCAACCCAAGTACATGGGAACCGCGGAGGAACCCGGACCGCATCGCTACGATTGGTCCTTCAGCGGGCTCAAGACCGCCGTCGCGCGCTGCGTTGAACAATTCGAAGCGCGCGGTGAGGAGGTTCCCACCGCCGACATCGCCGCTGCATTCCAGGAAGCGGTGGTGGACGTCATCACGTCCAAGGCTGTGCTGGCCTGCAAGGAGAACGGCATCACGGATCTGCTGCTCGGCGGCGGCGTCGCAGCCAACTCCCGGCTCCGTGAGCTGACAGGGCAACGTTGCAGCTCCGCCGGGATCACGCTGCATGTGCCGCCACTGCCATTGTGCACCGACAACGGCGCCATGGTGGCGGCCTTGGGCTCGCAGCTCATCATGGCGGGAATCGCGCCCAGCGGCGTCGCGTTCGCTCCGGATTCCTCCCTGCCGGTGACTACCGTTTCGGTGTAGGCGCGGGAATCCGTCTCGAGGTTAGCCGGCAACGCTAGGAGGTCGGAACGGACCGCATTTGCTCTACGAGATCCTGGACAACCGCGTGGAGATCGCCGTCGTGCTGGGCCGCGACGCGGCGCTGGCGCTGGTAGCCGGCTCCGCGGGCGATGATCTTTTCGACGTCGGCCAGTTCCGCCGAGCAACCCAGCTTTTCCGCGACAGGTGCCAGGCGCAGCAGCGTTTCCTTGAGGTGCTCGGTGACGAGCTGCTCGTTGCCTTCGGCGTCGAGGATGATGATCGCCTCCATGCCGTAGCGGGCGGCGCGCCATTTGTTTTCCTGGATATGCCATGGCGGCATGGTGGGAATGCTGCCGCCGTTGTCCAGGATCGTGGAGAACTCGTCCACCAGGCATTGGGTCAGGGCTGCAACGGCGCCGACCTCCTCGAGGGTTGCCAGGCCGTCGCAAATGCGCATCTCGATGGTGCCCAAGTTCGGCACGGGCCGGATGTCCCAGCGGATTTCAGACAGGGTGTCGATCACTCCAGTGGTGAACATGTCCTGGACGTAGGACTCGTATTCGGCCCAGCTGGGGAACTGGAAAGGCAATCCGGCCGTGGGAAGCTGCTGGAACATGAGGGCGCGCTGTGACGCATAGCCCGTGTCTTCGCCGCCCCAGAACGGGCTCGAAGCGGACAATGCCTGGAAATGGGGGAAGTAGTTGACTAAGCCATCGAGGATGGGGAGCGCCTTGTCCCTCCGGTCCAGGCCGACGTGGACGTGGACTCCGTAGATGACCATTTGCCGTCCCCACCATTGGGTCCGGTCGATCAGTTTGGCGTAGCGTTCTTTGTCCGAGACCGGCTGGAGTTGCGGCGGGCTGAATGGATGGCTTCCGGCGCAGAAGAGCTCCACGCCCATGGGGTCGGTGACTTCCCTGACGGCCCGCAGCGAGCGGGCCAGGTCTTCCTTGGCTTCCTTGACGGTGTTGCACACGCCCGTCACGAGTTCCACGGTATTCAGGAGCAGTTCCCGCTTGATGTGCGGGTGCTCGTCGTCTTCGTTCAAATCCGGATGCCGCGAAGCCACGCCCCGCAGGACCTCATTCGCCACCGAGACCAATTCGCCGGTGCGTGCGTTGACGAGCGCTAGCTCCCATTCCACCCCCAGGGTCGACTGCCTGGATGAAGCGAAATCAATCTGCACGTGGGTCCCCTCGGTATTTGCCAAAAACTCCCTGAGCAATGCCCGCCGTGGGGCCGTCAGCGGTTGGCTCAAGTCTAATGCAGGGGCGGTACGGTACCGCATGATGGGAACCGCGAGGTAAAACAGGAAATCGAAGCCGTTTGCTAATGAGAATGATTTGCATCTAAGATTATTGGCATGCATCTTTCTGTTGTCAGCTCACTGGACAGCCAATGCCGCGAAGCAGCCGCCGCCAGGCTTGGGCGGACCCATCGAGATTCGGTGGTTGTCCTGCACGACCTCCTGGACGGGTCCATTGTCTTGCGAAGGATCTTCCGCAACGGCCAACTGGTGGAGCAAGCTCAAACCGCTTTGGAACACGGCTGCCTTAGCTGCACGGTCCGTCTCGACGTTGTCCCGACGGCGGAACGCCTCGCCGCGTCGGGACACGACCACATCGTCCTGGGCCTCCCACCGGGTGTCTCCGTGGAGATGGCGGTAGCCGAACTCAAGCGCGGCCTGGAGCGGCCCGCCGTCATCGACAACGCGGTGTTGGCGATTGACCCCTCCGGGCTGGAAGACCATATCTGGGACAAGCACACGCTGTATGAATCCGGGTTTACGGCCATGCCCGAGGATGAGCGCACCAGCGGAGAATTTCTCATCGGGGAATTGGGCCACGCGGATACTGTCATGGTGCACGCCGGTCTTGGGGCAGAGCTCACCGGATTGCGCCCGGATTCAAGCGAGGCGTGGACCCTCGGCGTGGAACTTCTTGGGCAGCTCGCGCCGCACGCAGCCATTTCCGCGGGCGACGACGACTTCCGGCCCGGCTGCTACGACGGCGCCGAGGCTCTCGCGAGGGTCCGTCGTGGTTCCGTGAGGGTGCCGCTCGAGGAGGAGTCGGGGAATTTCCGGACCGTGCTCCACAAAGTGGAGCGACCCCTTCATCCGAGGCGCTTCCAGGAGGCGCTGCCCAAGTTGGCCGGGGGATGCCACTGGATGCGGGGCCGCTTGTGGATTGCCTCGGCTGCCAAAGTCCGGATCGCGGTGCAGGGAATCGGGCCGCGCGTCTGGCTCGAGAGTACGGGCGAGTGGCTGGCGGACGCCGGCATCGGCCCCGTCCCCAGCGGCAAAGGCCTGAAGCACGGAAACGGACTCCACGACGTCGACGCCGCCCTCGACTGGCATCCGCGCTTCGGCGACCGGGGACGGTGCTTGCCGTGACCGGAAGGGGAGACGACGTTGACGCAGCAGAAATCCGGTCCCTGCTGGATGCATGCGCGCTGAGCGAAGCCGAGATGAGGCTCGGCTTCGCCGGGCTCGAGGACCCTTTTGAACTCGAATCCACCCTGTAGTCGAGCTCCAGCCCAGGCGGAACAAAGCCCCCATCAACCAAGCGAAAACACGAGAAGGAGAACCCCATGAAAGTCAGGAATTCGTTGCGTGCCCTCAAGAAGGTCCCCGGGGCGCAAGTGGTCCGCCGGCGCGGCCGCACCTTTGTCATCAACAAGCTGAATCCGCGCTTCAAGGCGCGCCAAGGCTAGCTCCCCGTCTAGGCTGGGCAGAGAACCCGCTACGCGAAGGAAGCCCCGTTATGCCGATCCTCAATAAAGACATGACGCTCTGTATTTCTCTCTCTGCCCGGCCCAGCAACAACGGAACGCGTTTCCATAACTTCCTTTACCAGGAGCTTGGCCTGAACTGGATCTACAAGGCCTTCGCTCCCACCGACCTCCCGAACGCGATCGCGGGCGTGCGCGGCCTGGGCATCCGCGGCTGTGCCGTCTCGATGCCGTACAAGGAAGACGTCATCGCCCTCGTCGACCGGATGGACGCTTCGGCGGCCGCAATCGATTCGGTCAACACGATCGTGAACGACGCCGGCGTACTGACGGCCTACAACACGGACTACACCGCGATCGCGCAGCTGATCGAGCGCAACGCGATCGACCCGGCGTCGTCCGTGCTGCTCCGCGGTTCCGGCGGCATGGCAAAGGCCACCGCCGCTGCCTTCCGGGACGCCGGGTTCTCCCGCGTTACAGTGGTTGCCCGGAATGAAAAACCCGGGCAAGCCCTCGCGGGGCTTTATGGCTTCGGCTGGCAAGCCGAAGTAGGGGAGTCCACGGCGGACGTCCTCGTAAACGTGACACCGATCGGCATGGCCGGCGGACCCGAGTCCAGCTCCCTGTCCTTCCCCGAAGCGGCGGTGGCGGCCGCGAAGGTAGTGTTCGACGTCGTCGCCCTCCCCGCAGAGACGCCGCTCATCAAAGCCGGCCGCGCGGCAGGAAAGACCGTGATCACCGGCGCCGAGGTGGCCACCATCCAAGCGCTTGAACAGTTCGTGCTCTACACCGGCGTCACACCCACACCGGAGCAAGTCGCTGCGGCCGAGGAGTTCACGCGCGCCCAATAGGGCGCCACAGCTCAGGGACCAGCTCAGGCAGCCGCGACCGGCTCCACTACAACAGCCACCTTTTCCTCGCCGATCCTGGTGAGGACCAAGGTGGCTGTTTTGTTGCCGCGGCCTTTTGCTGAGCCTTTTCCTGCCGGGAGCAGCTGCTTCCGCAGCTCCTCCGGGGTGACGGAGGTGCCGCGTTTCTTGATGTCGAGGACGCCGACGCCGTTCGCCTTCACCCAGGCTTTGAGGGCCTTGACGTTCAACGGCATGACTTCCAGGACTTTGTAGGCGCGGGCGAACGGGGTCTCCACAAGTTCCGGAGCGCAAATATAGGCGATGTGCTGGTCCACCAGGTGGCCGCCCAACCGGAGTGCGACGTCGGCCACCAGGCCCGCACGGATCACCGCCCCGTCCGGTTCGTACAGGTATCCCTCCACGGGCCCGACGTCGGGCACCGGACCGCCGTCGAAATCTTCGCAGCTGGTGATCTCGGCTGCGCCTTGCGGCCCGAGCACCAGGGCAGCGCGACGGATGCCGGGACGGGCGACGTCGTTGAACCACAGCGTCACTTCCGTGACGTCCCCGCCCACCGAAACCCACTGTGCCTCGCAGCCGGCCGGCACCGATTCGTGCGGCATGCCTGGCCCCATCTTGACCCCGACGGACTTGCCGGTCGCCGCCAATGATTCAACGAAGGACAACGGCGGCGAGAACGCCTCCGGATCCCAGATCCGTTTGGTTCCCGACGACGACGTCGTGCGTCGCGCCGGATCGAGCCACACGCCGTCGACCCCGTCGAGGGGCACCGAGGTTGCGTCGGAGTGCACTACCGTCGCGTGCGGGAACGGAATGAGGTTGATGGTGGCGCAGGCTGCGGTGGTCTCGTCGAGCTCCACGGCGGTGACCTCGATGTCCATGGAGGCCATGGCCATGGAGTCCGCTCCGAGCCCGCAGCCCAGGTCCGCCACGTGCCGCGTGCCTGCCTTGGCGAATCGCTCGGCGTGCCTGGCTGCAACATTGAGGCGGGTGGCCTGTTCCAGGCCGGCCTGGGTGAAGAGCATCTGCCGGGCGAATTCTCCGAACTTGGCCTCGGCCCGGGTGCGGAGCCTGGATTGGGTGAGGACGGCGGCCACGAGCGCGGGGAGTGGCCGTCTTTGCGCAGGCGCGCGTTGAGGGCGAAGGCGTCGCCGTCGCGGTATGGTCCCAAGGATGCCAGGAGTTCCCAACCTTCCGTTGTCAGCAAGGGGGCAATCTGGTCCTGGGGTGTGTCAGCCATGGGAACCAGCCTAATGCTCGCCCGTCATAGAGTGCCGAGGGGGAACCGCGACCACCCGGGCGGATAGGGTTGATGCCATGGAAGACAACCCAGTACGCCAGCCTGACGACGCCAATGGTTCTCCCTTTGCCCCCGATAAACGTCCCTTCGCCGGAAATCTCTCCAAGTACGCCCGCCCCGCACTCATCGTCGGTGTTTTGATTGCCGTTGTCTGCATTGCGCTCTTGATCATTATTTTCTTCCTCGACTCCTTCAACGCGGCCACCTACTCCATGACCGGAAAGAGCGTCCAGGACGCCACCGACGAGGCCGGGACATCCGTGACACCTACACCGGTGCCCGCATCGCAGCGATCGTCGGGCTGGTGGTGTTCGGCGTCGTCGCCCTCGCCAGCGGCGTAGTGCTCTACCTGAACCGCGGAAACGCGCCGAAGGAAGACTATGACGACGGCGAGGACGTCGACTTCGACGACCTCGCCGGTCAATGAGCTACTCGAGCCGCAAGTGGCGCTTCGGGCGTTCACCCATGACGGAATTCTGGCACTCGCCTTGACCGAGTGCTAATGCTTACATAGAGTCTTGATTAGCACTCTCCCTAGGCGGGTGCTAATCATGCCGCCAGGCACTTACCGGCACCGCGACGACGGTAAGCCCGCCACGGCACCCCTGGTTTGATAGTCCATGTACTACCTCACGTAAAGGAGAGATCCGAGTGTCGGTCTCCATTAAGCCTCTCGAGGATCGCATTGTTGTCCGCCCGCTCGAAGCAGAGCAGACCACGGCTTCCGGCCTGGTCATCCCGGACACTGCACAGGAAAAGCCGCAGGAAGGCGAAGTTGTCGCAGTTGGCCCCGGCCGCTTCGACGACAACGGCAACCGCGTCCCCGTCGACGTAACCGTCGGCGACGTCGTCATCTACTCCAAGTACGGCGGAACTGAAGTCAAGACCGGCGGCAACGAATACCTCGTTCTGTCCGCCCGCGACGTTCTGGCGATCGTCGTTAAGTAATTCCCTGGATCCCGCATCGCAGATCGAGTCGGACTTCTTCCGGTCGAATCAGCGGTGCGGGTTTTCCGTCTTGAAAGGACACAACCATGGCAAAGCAGCTTGCGTTTAACGACGCTGCCCGTCGCTCGCTCGAAGCAGGCATTGACAAGCTCGCCAATACCGTCAAGGTCACCCTTGGCCCGCGTGGCCGCAACGTCGTTCTGGACAAGAAGTGGGGAGCTCCCACCATCACCAACGACGGCGTGACGATCGCCCGCGAAGTCGAACTCGACGACCCGTATGAGAACCTTGGTGCGCAACTGGCCAAGGAAGTCGCCACCAAGACCAACGACGTCGCAGGTGACGGCACCACCACCGCCACCGTGCTGGCACAGGCACTCGTCAAGGAAGGCCTGCGCAACGTTGCCGCCGGAGCCGCACCTGGCGAAATCAAGCGCGGCATCGAGGTTTCCGTCCAGGCCGTGGCTGCCCGCCTCCTGGAGAACGCCCGCGAAGTTGAAGGCACCCAGGTTGCCAGCGTTGCCGCGATCTCTGCCCAGAGCGATGAGGTCGGCGAGCTCCTCGCCGAGGCTTTCGGCAAGGTCGGCAAGGATGGCGTCATCACCATCGAAGAGTCCTCCACCACGCAGACCGAACTGGTCCTGACCGAGGGCATGCAGTTCGACAAGGGCTACCTGTCCCCGTACTTCGTCACTGACGCGGAACGCCAGGAAGCTGTTCTGGAAGACGCCCTCATCCTGATCAACCAGGGCAAGATCTCCTCGCTGCAGGAATTCCTGCCGCTCCTCGAGAAGGCCCTGCAGGCTGCCAAGCCCTCTTTATCATTGCTGAGGACATCGACGGCGAGGCACTGTCCACGCTGATCGTGAACCGTATCCGTGGCACCCTGAACGTCGTTGCCGTCAAGGCTCCGGGCTTCGGCGACCGCCGCAAGGCCATGCTGCAGGACATCGCCACCCTGACCGGCGCCCAGGTTGTTTCCCGGAGCTCGGCCTGTCCCTGGACCAGGTTGGCCTCGAGGTCCTCGGCAGCGCCCGCCGGATCACCGTCACCAAGGACAACACCACCATTGTTGACGGCGCCGGTACGCCTGAGGACGTCGCAGCGCGCGTCGCCCAGATCCGTGCAGAGCTGACCCGCACCGACTCCGATTGGGACCGCGAAAAGCTGCAGGAAAGGCTTGCGAAGCTGGCAGGAGGCATCGGCGTCATCAAGGTCGGCGCAGCCACCGAGGTCGAGCTCAAGGAAAAGAAGCACCGCATCGAGGACGCAGTGTCCTCCACGCGTGCTGCCCTGGAAGAGGGCATCGTCTCCGGCGGTGGATCCGCCCTCATCCACGCCCTCAAGGCACTGGACGAGGACTCTGCCGTCAAGGCACTGGAAGGCGACGCGGCTGCCGCCGTCGGCATCGTTCGCCGTGCCCTGACCCAGCCCCTTCGCTGGATCGCCCAGAACGCCGGCTTCGACGGTTACGTCGTCGTGGCCAAGGTTGCCGAGCTGGAAGCCAACCACGGCTTCAACGCGAAGTCCGGCGTGTACGAGGACCTGATCGCCGCCGGCGTGATCGACCCGTCAAGGTCACCCGCTCCGCACTCCAGAACGCCGCATCCATCGCAGCCCTGGTTCTCACCACCGAGACCCTTGTTGTCGAGAAGCCGGCCGAGGAAGACGAGCACGCAGGCCACAGCCACTAGTCCCCACCGCCTCCCTAGCCTCGCTTCGCTTCGGCCAGGGAGCCCGGGCGGTGTGGGCCCATCTGTGTGAAAGAAGGCCCGGTCCCCTTGAGGGGGCCGGGCCTTTCTTTTTAAAGCAACGCGGGGTCACTTACGGCCCATTGGGTGCTGCCGGATGGGCCGTAAGTGACCCCGCGTTGCCCGGAAAACGGCATGGAGGATTGACCCAGACAACGCTCCGGAAGCTCCCAGCCCCTTGTGTCCTAATGGATCATAGGAAGTTGGTTGAACGCGGTCTCAATTGACGACGAACATTTCGAATCAGTAGGGTAGACGGTTTGAGTAGCACCCTGGAGGCAAGACTTTGACAACCACGCGCCCGATTGCGCTACGGCGAACTAGCGGCGAGACGCAGAAATCGGCCCCCAAGTCAACGTTCCGTCCTGAGATCCAAGGGCTTCGATCTGTTGCCGTCCTCATGGTTGTCACGTACCACATCTGGTTCGGCCGGGTCTCCGGCGGGGTGGATATTTTCCTCCTGGTCTCTGCATTCCTCATGACGGCGCAGTTCACACGGCGGTATGCCGGTGGGCGGCAGACGGAACTGATCAAGCACTACCTTCATCACTTCCGGAGGCTCTTGCCGGCAGCCGTGACGGTGATCGTTGGAACGCTGGCCGCCACTTTCCTCTTCATGCCGGCCACCCGCTGGGTCGATACCATCAAGCAGGGCTGGGCTTCACTCTTCTACGTTGAGAACTTCCTGCTGCAGTCGCAGGCAGTCAACTACTACGCCGCGGACCACAGCCTGGCCAGCCCGCTACAGCATTTCTGGTCGCTGTCCATCCAAGGACAGGTCTTCATTGTCTGGCCGATCATCTTCGTGGGCGCTGGCTGGGTGGCGAGGAGGTTCAGGCTCGCGTACGTTCCCCTTCTGCGTTACATCTTTGGATTAGTCTTCCTGGTTTCCCTGGTGTATTCGGTCCTCTACACCGCTTCGGACCAATCGGCGGCGTACTTCTCGACGGCGGCCAGGCTGTGGGAGTTTGCCCTGGGGACTCTTCTGGCACTTTTCCTGCCTTCGGTCAAAATACCCAGGTCGGCCAGGATCGTCCTAGGCTGGCTCGGTATCCTGGCGATGCTCAGCTGCGGGCTCATCCTCGACGTCGAGGGGGTCTTCCCCGGGTGGTTGGCCTTGTGGCCAACGCTGGCCGCAGCCTGTATCCTCGCGGCAGGCCAGACCCAGAGCCGGTTCGGAATCGACCGGATCCTCAGTTCCAAGCCGCTCGTGCGGATGGGAAACAATTCGTACGCCCTCTACCTCTGGCACTGGCCCATGTTGGTCATCTATCTGGCTTGGTCCGGCAAGACCCACGCCGGCTGGTTGTCCGGCACAGTGATCATTGTGGGTGCCTTCGTCCTGGCTGTTCTGACCACCAGGTTCATCGAGAAGCCGTTGCGGGGTTGGAAGTGGCCCGAGGCCAACCGGCGCAGAAGCGCGATTTCGCTGGTTGCGGTAGGGGCCGTGGCTATTTTGCCCTTGGCGGGTTGGCCCCTGCAGATCGAGCAGACAAACCGTGCCTTGGTTGCAAACATGGATGCCCGCAACCCCGGAGCGGCGGCCGTGGGCGGGACTTCGTGTACACCCCCGATCCAGGGGTGCCCTTGGTTCCAAGCATGACTGCCGTTGATGGGGACTGGCCGGTTTTCCCGACCGCCTGCACAGGGACCGCCGACCCGCAGGAGTTCGTCAACCGATGCACCAACGGGATCAAGAACGGGACGAAGTCCGTGGTGGTCATAGGCAGTTCGCACGCCCACGTGCTGAACACGCCGCTGCTTACGATGGCCGCAAAGAACAATTGGAGCCTGACGTCCATCACGAAGGGATATTGCCCGCTTGGCGAGGACACCGCGGCAGACATTACGCAGGCATGCGTTGACTTCAACAAGGCCACGCTCGCAGAGGTCCTGAAGATGAAGCCGGATGTTGTGGTGACGACCAGTACGCGCACCAATGCTCAGAGCAACGTCCCGGAGCGGCTCGATCCTTCCTGGGTCACGGAAGTAAAGACCCTCAACGACGCCGGAATCCAAGTGGTCGCCTTCCGAGACACACCACGGGCAGCGCAGCCAGTTCCCGCTTGCCTTGAGAAGAACCCCGGCGCGTATGTTGCCTGTGGTTCCCAACGCGCCGAAATCTATTCGGAAGACTCCCCGACGGGGGCCGTCGCCGCGGCAATGCCCGACACGAAATTCCTGGACCTCTCGAAGTACTTCTGCCCTGATGCGAATTGTCCTGCAGTGATCGGCAACGTGATTGTCTACAAGGACGACAACCACGTGACCGCCACCTACATGAAGACCCTGACCCCATACTTCGAGAAGGCGTTCATGGCCGCGACCGGGTGGAGCTAGGCGGCCAGAGTTGGGTTGTCCAGCGGCTCGGCGGCGGATGCCGGGTGCTGTTGCTCACATTGCCCTCGCGGAATATGGGGATCGGCGGCGAGGTTCTACTATTTATTCAGAACCTTTCTGCACAGGCCAGTCCCGTAATGACGGCTGGTCATCAGCTGCAACCCCTACCAGAGCAACCCCCAAGAACCAAGGTAAGAGGCGCACTCATGACCCAGCCCGAACACGATCCCTTTGGCTTTGTTGGCCTGACCTATGACGACGTCCTGCTGCTGCCGGGCCACACCAACGTCATTCCGTCCGAAGCTGACACCTCCTCCCGGATCTCCAAGCGGATTTCGGTCCAGACCCCGCTGCTGTCCGCCGCCATGGACACTGTCACCGAGTCCCGGATGGCCATTGCCATGGCCCGCCAGGGTGGCCTTGGCGTCATCCACCGCAACTTGTCCATCGAAGACCAGGCCGACCACGTCGACCGCGTCAAGCGCTCCGAGTCCGGGATGATCACCAACCCCCTGACCATCCACCCGGAGGCCACCCTTCAGGAACTGGACGAACTGTGTTCGCGTTACCGGGTTTCCGGCCTGCCCGTGATCGACACGGACGGCCGTCTGCTCGGTATCGTCACCAACCGCGACACCCGCTTCGTTCCGGAGTCCGACTTCCCGCTGAGGCTGGTCAGCGACGTCATGACCAAGATGCCGCTCATCACGGGCCACGTGGGCATCAGCCGCGAAGAGGCTTCGCACAAACTGGCCACCAACAAGATCGAGAAGCTGCCCCTCGTTGACGAGCAGGGTCGCCTCAAGGGCCTGATCACCACCAAGGACTTCACCAAGGCCGAGCAGTACCCGCTCGCGACGAAGGACGAGGAAGGCCGCCTCCGGGTCGGCGCAGCCATCGGGTTCTTCGGCGACGGCTGGGAACGGGCCATGGCCCTGATCGACGCCGGTGTCGACGCGCTTTTCGTGGACACCGCCAACGGCCACTCGCAAGGTGTCCTGGACATGATCACGCGCCTGAAGTCGGATCCCGTCGCTGCCCACGTTGACATCATCGGCGGCCAGGCCGCCACCCGCGAAGGCGCCCAGGCACTGATCGACGCCGGTGCCGACGGCATCAAGGTGGGCGTGGGCCCGGGCTCCATTTGCACCACGCGCGTTGTTGCCGGTGTGGGCGTTCCCCAGATCACGGCTATCTACGAGTCCTCGAAGGCGGCCATCCCTGCCGGTGTTCCGCTGATCGCCGACGGCGGCCTGCAGTACTCGGGCGATATCGGCAAGGCCCTCGTGGCCGGTGCCGACACCGTCATGCTCGGCTCATTGCTGGCTGGTTGCGACGAGTCGCCGGGTGAGCTGATCTTCGTGAACGGCAAGCAGTTCAAGAGCTACCGCGGCATGGGTTCCCTGGGTGCCATGCAGTCCCGTGGCAAGAACACGTCCTACTCGAAGGACCGCTATTTCCAGGCGGACGTTTCCGGTGATGACAAGCTCATCCCGGAAGGCATCGAAGGTCGCGTCGCCTATCGCGGCCCGCTCTCCTCGGTGGCGTACCAGCTGGTCGGCGGCCTGCGCCAGACCATGTTCTACACGGGTGCCCCGACCATCGCCGAACTCAAGGCACGCGGTAAGTTTGTGCGCATCACTGCGGCCGGACTCAAGGAGTCCCACCCGCATGACATCCAGATGACCGTCGAGGCTCCGAACTACGGTTCCCGCTAGGCGTAAATTCCTATCCCAGGCAGTTCCAAGCGAGCCCGCCACCTCCACTATGGAGGCGGCGGGCTCGCTTATTTATCAGGCATTGCCTGTCGTCATGGTCTGCGTCACCCTGCCGGAACATCGCGCCGCACTGGGATAACCTAGAGCAGTGACTTACGAGATTGAGATTGGCCGTGGCAAGCGTGGGCGTCGTGCCTACTCCCTGGATGACATCGCGATCGTCCCCAACCGCCGGACGCGCGACCCCAAGGACGTTTCCGTCTCATGGCAGATTGATGCCTACAAGTTTGAGATGCCCGTGATCGCCGCACCCATGGACTCCGCGATGTCGCCTGAAACGGCCATCGCGCTTGGGCGGCTGGGCGGCCTGGGCGTTCTGGACCTCGAGGCCTGTGGACGCGGTACGAAGATCCCCAGTCTGTGCTGGACGAGATCTCTGCCCTTGCGGATGAAACGGCCAGCCCGACGGTCACCCGGCGCATGCAGGAGCTCTACAAGGCCCCATCCAGCCCGAACTGATCACCACCAGGCTCGCGGAAATCCGCGCATCGGGCGTGACGGTGGCCGGCTCGCTGACACCGCAGCGCACCCAGGAACACTACAAGACCGTGGTGGCCGCCGGCGTCGACATTTTTGTCATCCGGGGCACCACGGTCTCGGCCGAGCACGTCTCAAAGAACCATGAGCCCCTGAACCTCAAGCAGTTCATCTATGAGCTCGACGTCCCGTGATCGTCGGCGGGGCTGCCGGCTACACCCCGGCTTTGCACCTCATGCGTACCGGAGCGGCCGGCGTCCTGGTGGGCTTCGGCGGCGGCGCAACGACTACCACGCGGCGCGCCTCGGCATCCATTCGCCCATGGCTTCCGCCATTTCCGACGTCGCCGCCGCCCGCCGCGACTACATGGATGAATCCGGCGGACGCTACGTGCACGTGATAGCCGACGGCGGCATGGGTACTTCGGGTGACATCGTCAAAGCCATCGCCATGGGCGCCGACGCCGTCATGCTCGGCAGCGCCTTGGCCCGTGCCGAAGAGGCCCCGGGCAAGGGCTGGCACTGGGGCCAGGAAGCCCACCACCTTGAGCTGCCGCGCGGCGACAGGGTCAACGTCGGCACCGTCGGTCCCCTCGAAGAAGTACTCTTCGGGCCGGGCCACCACACCAACGGCACGTCTAACCTGATCGGCGCGCTCCGCCGCTCCATGGCGACCACGGGCTATTCGGACCTGAAGGAGTTCCAGCGGGTCGACGTCGTCGTCTCGCCTTACTCGGGCCAGTAGCTCCCGCTCGGGCCGCTTTAGCGCAGGCGAAAACCCTGCCCAAGCCGCTGGACAAGAAGTAGTGTGGGGAACTACGGGCTTGTGCGATGGGAGGCGTCCAATGAGCAGTGTTGCAGATGGTTCGCAAAGGATTGATGCATCAACCGGTGCGTTGAGTCCGGAGGCGCGGGAAAGATCCATCGAAGTCCTCAGGGGAACCACGGAGCCTGGCAAGGAACTCGACATCCTCATCGTCGGGGGAGGCGTAGTGGGGGCCGGTGCGGCGCTGGACGCGGTGACCCGCGGTTTGTCGGTGGGCATTGTCGAGGCCCGGGACTGGGCTTCCGGCACGTCGTCACGGTCTTCGAAGCTGATTCACGGCGGCTTGCGTTACCTGGAAATGCTCGACTTTGCGTTGGTCCAGGAGGCCCTCCAGGAACGTGGTTTGCTGATCCAGCAAATCGCCCCACACCTCGTGCGCCCGGTTCCGTTCCTGTATCCGCTGACCCGGCGTTTCTGGGAGCGGCCTACGTTGGTGCCGGCATCTTCCTCTACGACACGCTTGGCCTCACCTCCGGCCACAGCCGCGGCGTACCCATGCACAAACACCTCTTCCGGCGCGGAACACTGCGGGCAGCACCCAGCCTCAAGAGCGATGCCTTCGTCGGCTCCATCCGCTACTACGATGCACAGGTCGACGACGCCAGGCTGGTGGTCAATGTCGTCCGCACGGCCGCACATTACGGAGCGCATGCCGTGAACAGGATGCGCGTGGTGTCGTTCGTGCGGGAGGGCGAACGCGTGGTCGGCGCCAAGGTGGAAAACCAGGAAGACGGCAGCATCATCGAAGTCCGCGCCAAGCAAGTGGTCAATGCCACCGGAGTCTGGACGGACGAGACCCAGGCCATGGTGACGGATCGCGGCCAGCTCAAGGTCCGTGCATCCAAAGGCATCCACCTTGTGGTCCCGCGCGACCGCTTCCAGTCCACGGTCGGATTGATCCTGAGAACTGAAAAATCCGTGCTGTTCGTCATTCCTTGGGGGCGGCACTGGATCATCGGCACAACGGACACCGACTGGAAGCTTGACAAGGCGCATCCTGCAGCGTCTACCAAGGACATCGACTATGTTCTTGAACACGTCAATCGTGTCTTGAAGCGGCCCTTGACCCGTGAGGATGTCGAAGGTGTCTACGCCGGACTGCGTCCGCTGCTGGCGGGGGAGAGCGACTCCACGGCCAAACTTTCACGCGAACACGTGGTGGCGCACCCGGTTCCAGGCTTGGTGGTGGTTGCGGGTGGAAAGTTCACCACGTACCGGGTCATGGCGAAGGACGCGGTGGACGAAGCGACCCGGGCCATGGACGAGCGCGTGCCGGCGAGCTGCACCGATACCATCCCCCTCCTGGGCGCCGAGGGATTCAAAGCCGCGTGGAACAGGCGGGGAAGAACCGCCGACGAGGCCGGGGTCCACGTTGCCAGGGTGGAACATTTGCTCAACCGCTACGGCTCCATGACCCGGAAGTCCTCGCTATCATCAAGGACAACCCGGCGATGGCGGAGCCGCTGCCGGGGGCAGACGACTATTTGGCGGCAGAGGTCGTCTATGCCGCGACCCATGAGGGTGCCCGGCATGTCCATGACGTCCTGACCCGGCGCACCCGCATCTCGATCGAGTCGTGGGACAGAGGTGTTTCCGCGGTCCCTGTTGTCGCTAAGCTGATGGGAGAAATTCTTGGCTGGAGCGATGCGCAGCGGGAAAGCGAAATCAAGCACTACCTGGCCCGGGTGGAAGCTGAACGGCTCAGCCAACAGCAGCCCGACGATGAATCGGCCGATGCTGCGCGCATGGGCGTCGATGACATCGTTCCCCTCCGCTGAGCGGCCCGGGTTGGCTGGCCACACTGGAGGGAAAACGACTTGGCGGAACCACTGGACCCGTATGATGCCGAACTAACCACGCCGGAGACCGTCATCCTTGAGATGGAAGCGGTAGACAAAACAGATGCCGCGGGCCAGCTCGCCGAACGGCTGTACGCAGCCGGGCGCATCACGGACCTTGAGGGCTTCCTCGAAGTCGTCAACTCGCGCGAGCACCAACTTGCTACCGGGCTGCCGGGCGGCATTGGCCTTCCGCATGCCCGCAGCGAGTATGTGTCCAGGGTCTCCATCGCTGTTGGTGTCACCAAATTCGGTCATTCGTTGGACTTCGGCGCCAGCGACGGACCGGCCACGTTGGTCCTGCTCATCGCTACGCCCGCCAGCTCATTCTCGGACCACCTGGAAGTCCTCGCGACCTTGGCCCGCTCGCTGTCCAAGGAATCGTTCAGGGAATCCCTCCGGCGCGCCCACGATCCCGAAGTCATCGCCGAACTGATCAACTCCAGCTTGGTTTTCTTCGACCACTGAGGAAGGGGCAGGCCCTCCCGTTTAGCTGTTCTACAGCTTGACGAAGTACGGTTAAGGGGTGTTGAAAACCGCTCTGAAGCCCCGCTGGATCGCAGGACTTGTCTTTGCGCTCCTGCTCTCCGGGGTGTTTGTGCTGCTCAGCCAGTGGCAGTTCGGCAGATCCACCCAGAGCGACGCCTCCGTTGACGACCCCGCTGTGGAGCAGGTCAAGCCGCTTACCGGGGAATTGCAGCCTGGAACGTTCTTCCCGGGTTCGGCGTCGGACCAAATGGTCAGTGCCAAGGGTAGTTACGATCCCACCAAGCAGGTCCTCGTGGAGGGCCGGCTGCTCGCAGGGCAAAAAGGGTACTGGGTAGTGACCGCGTTTGCGGTCGACGGAGCACCTGTCCTCCACGGCGTCGGCGCAACCGGAAAGACGTGGATCCCCGTGGCCCGCGGCTGGGTCGCCGATCCCGCCCAAGCCGGTCCGCCGCCGTCGGGCACCATTGAACTGACCGGACGGCTCCTGCCGTCCGAGGCGCCGGTGCCAAACGTCGACGCCGGAGCGGGACGCGCCTCTGCGGTCTCCGTCGCGGAACTCATCAACACGTGGGACGTCTCGAGCTATCCCGGCTTCGTCGCCGCGACGTCGGAAGTATCCGCGGGCAAGACCCTCGAACTTCCAGCGCAGCTGAAGCCCTTGAATATCCCGGCCCAACCACCCAACCAACAGATCAACTGGCTCAACCTTTTCTACTCCGTGGAATGGGTTGTCTTTGCAGGATTCGCCCTCTACATCTGGTGGCGCATGGTGGCCGATGACTACCGGCGCACCCTTGAAGACGACGAGGAAGAGCCCGACGACGAACACCCGTCAGACGATTTGCCAGCAATTACCAAGCCAGAACAGGTAAAGCCATGATTGAGCCCAAACCGGCCATCCAGCCCGAACAGTCCGGAGAATCCGCCGCGAAGCCAAGGGCGGCCAAGAAGCGCCGCTTCGGCGGAACGACGGCGCAGATCCGCTCGGCCCTGAAGTTCTACAAAGTCATGGCTTACCTCACCGGCACCATGCTGTTGCTTCTGTGCGCCGAACTCGTCGCGCGCTATGTGTTCGGCGTGTATCTCTTCGCCGGCGGTACCAATGCGATCACCGGTCAGCCTTTCGGTTTCGGATTCGCCGACGCCGAGTCCAAGGCGGTCCTGGGCGGGGTCAACGTTTCCGTGGGGGTCCTGATCGTCCACGGTTGGATGTACGTGCTGTACCTCATCTCGGATTTCCGCTTGTGGTCGCTCATGCGCTGGCCGTTCACCAAGCTCGTCCTGCTCGCCTTGGGCGGCGTCGTCCCTCTCATGTCCTTCATCGTGGAGAAGAAGTTCCACTCTGAGGTAGAGATGGAACTCGCCGCGAATCCGCAGGCCTCCAAGCGCTACTGACGGGCGTGGTCCGGCGGTCACTGTGAGATCGCTAACGTCGGACTGGTTCCGGGGCTGATTTCCGGGCTTCACGACCGCCTTCAAGGTGCACCGGGGCATCCCGGCAAAGTAGGCTGTTACGGTGACTACTCCCACCGCACCCTTCAGTTCTGAAGCTCAGACTTCCCAGAAGCCGGTGCTGGTTGTTGACTACGGTGCCCAGTACGCGCAGCTGATTGCCCGCCGCGTCCGTGAAGCGAATGTGTACTCGGAAATTGTTCCGCACACGTTCACCACCGAGCAGCTTCTGGCCAAGAACCCGGCAGCGATCATCCTCTCAGGCGGACCTTCAAGCGTTTATGCCGAGGGTGCCCCGAAGGTTGGCGCGGACCTTTTCGAGGCCGGCGTCCCGGTCTTCGGTATTTGCTACGGCTTCCAGGCCATGGCGAACGCGCTCGGCGGCAAGGTCGCTCAGACCGGTCTGCGGGAGTACGGCGCCACCGAGGCCACCACCGTCGGTGAGGCGCGCTCCATCCTTGCAGGTGTCCCGGACTCCCAGAACACCTGGATGAGCCACGGAGACTCCGTTCACGAGGCTCCTGAAGGCTTCGAGGTCCTGGCGACCACCGCCGGAGCACCTGTGGCTGCTTTCGCGAACGAAGAGAAGCATCTCTACGGCGTGCAATGGCACCCGGAAGTAAAGCACTCCGTCCACGGCCAGCAGGTTCTGGAAAACTTCCTGTTCAACGGGGCAGGCCTGAAGCCGAACTGGACCACAGGCAACATCCTGGACGAGCAGGTGGACCGGATCCGCCGGCAGATCGGCGATTCCAAGGTCATCTGCGGCCTCTCCGGCGGCGTCGACTCGGCCGTTGCCGCAGCCCTCGTGCAGCGCGCCGTTGGCGATCAGCTGACCTGCGTCTTCGTGGACCATGGCTTGCTGCGCGAAGGCGAAGCCGAACAGGTCGAGCGTGACTTCGTTGCCGCTACCGGCGTCAAACTCTACGTCGCCAACGAGCAGGAGCGTTTCCTGTCCGCCCTGGCCGGGGTCAGCGATCCCGAAACCAAGCGCAAGATCATCGGCCGCGAGTTCATTCGTGCGTTTGAGGAAGCAGAGCGGGCCATCATTGCCGAGGCTGCGTCCGAAGGCGAGAGCATCAAGTTCCTCGTCCAGGGCACCCTGTACCCGGACGTCGTCGAATCCGGCGGCGGCGAAGGTGCCGCGAATATCAAGAGCCACCACAACGTGGCGGCCTTCCCGAGGACCTGCAGTTCGAACTCGTTGAACCGCTCCGCGCGCTGTTCAAGGACGAGGTTCGTGCCGTGGGCGCGCAGCTCGGCTTGCCGCAGGAGATCGTCGGACGCCAGCCGTTCCCGGACCCGGCCTCGGTATCCGCATCGTCGGCGACGTGACCAAGGAACGGCTCGACCTCCTTCGCAAGGCGGACGCGATTGCGCGGGCTGAACTCACGGCGGCCGGACTCGACAATGACGTCTGGCAGATGCCTGTCGTGCTGCTGGCCGACGTCCGCAGCGTTGGCGTGCAGGGCGACGGCCGCACCTACGGACACCCGATCGTGCTGCGTCCGGTTTCGTCCGAGGACGCCATGACCGCCGACTGGTCGAGGCTTCCGTATGACCTCCTCGCCAGGATCTCCAACAGGATCACCAACGAGGTTGATGGCGTCAACCGCGTGGTACTTGATGTCACCAGCAAGCCGCCGGGAACCATCGAGTGGGAATAGCATTCTGAGTGACCGGCCTCTGTTCCAGGGGCCGGTCACTTTGTTTTTCCCCTGAAATCAGCGCCAATTTGCCTTTCCACCAGTGTTGCGGTGCGGACTGCCGGTCGATTCCCGCTACCCTCGAAAGTATGCCGATTTGGTCCAAGTCGTCTCGAGCTATAACAGAAAAGAAGGCAGCGGTGTCAGTAGGTCAAAGCCACGAAGAGAGCTCCATAGAGCTTCGGAAATGGCTGTCGGGGCTCAAGCCCGTGACTGGCGCGGACACCATGCTGCGCTTCGTCAAGACGCCGGAAGGGTCGATAGACCTAAGCAACGGCCACCCCTCAGGCCTGGCACAGCTCCTCGCCGGACGTCGGACCCGTCTTTCCACCTTGATCCGGGATCGCCAGCAGTATCTTGTTGCCGCGCGTGCAGCCAGGAACCTTCGCTCAAAGATTTTCGAACTGGGAAATGACCGGGGAATCGACGCCGGCTATCTCTCCTGCGGCACGGTCGTGTGGACGTCGGCGGTGGGAGGAAACCCCAACGAGTCTCCGCCCCCGTCATGTTGGCAGCCATCTCACTCACGGCGCGGCCGGGCGAAGACGACTACGAGCTGCAACTGACCGAGCAAGCGGGCATCAACCCCGCGTTGGTCCGGCATTTGAAGACCGTCCATGGAATCGTCTTTGACGTCAACGCCGTGAGCCGCATGGCCTACAACACCGCGCGCCTTGACCCGCTGCCGGTCCTCGACCGTCTTGCCACACTGGTACAACCGATCCACGGTGCCGAAGTAACCCCAATCTCCTCATCACGACGTTGGCGGATCTGTCCGGGAACTTGGACGACCCCTGGATCAACGAGAACAGCAGCGTCGTTGCCTCCCTGTTTGAAGCCGCCAACGGCGGCGATGTGGAACCCGAACCCATCAAGTCCGGACGGTTCCCGAACCTCGACGAGCGCGACCCGCCGAAGAATCGCTGCTCCTGGACGCGGACTCGGATCAGCAGTACGTCGTGGATGCCGTCCGGGCAGGGGACTCGCTCGTGGTGAGCACCCCACCAGGCAGCGGCCAGACCCAAACCGCGATCAACGCCATCGGTGCCCTCGTCAACGAGGGGAAGTCGGTGCTTGTGGTGGGCGACCGGCGGGCGAGCCTCAACGGCCTGGCCGGCCATTTTGAAGCCCTTGGCCTTGAATCGATGCTGTTCAGGCCAGGCAACGGTGCCACGCCCCAGCAGCTCAAGGGTCAACTGATCAGCGCGATTATCCGCAACGAGAAGTCGCTGGAGCCGCAACTCGCGAATCTCCACAAGACCTTGACCGAGCACCGCCATGCACTCATGGACCACGTCGCGTCTTTGCACAACGTACGCCAGCGCTGGGGGTGCTCGCCCTACCAGGCAATGCAGTCGCTCGCGGAGCTCACCTCGATCCACCCTGCCCCCGCTACGACGGTGCGCTTGAAGCGCAGCGTGCTGGACAATATCAAAGACCGGGCCGAGCTGGCCGAGAGACTGCGCCGCGCTGCGGAGCTTGGCAGCTTCAGCCGTGAATCGACGTCGAGCCCTTGGTACGGGGCCCGCCTGGTCACGCGCAAGGAGACCGAGGAAGCCCAGCAACTGGCCAGGAGTGCCGCCGAACAACTTCCCCGGTTGCGTGAACGGATGAACCAGGTTGCGGAGCACTCCGAAATCCGGCTTGGGGCGAACTTCGCCGAATGGGGCGCGCAGCTTGAACTCTTGATGGCGGTCCGGGAGAGCCTGGACAAGTTCACCCCGGATATTTTTGACCGGCCGGTCCACGACCTGATTTCGGCCACCGCTACCTCCGCTTGGCGCCGTGAGCGGGGAGTCGAGATGCCCTCGATGCAGCGCTCCCGCTTGCGTCGTGTGGCAAAGGAATATGTCCGCCCCGGTGTCCACATTGCGGATCTGCACAGCTCCTTGGCGCTCGTTCAGGAACAGCGGGCACTGTGGGCCCAGTACGCGACCACCCAGCGCCATCCGGCAGTGCCCTCCGGACTTGCCGACCTCGGCGCGAGCTACCGCGAACTGGACCGGGATCTCCGCCGCTTGGGCGATTGCCTCCAACACACCGCGGCCGGCGGCGACCTCCACGCGACGCGCTACGAGGATCTCATGGAGCGGCTTGAGCGCCTTGTGGCGGACACCGGCACTTTGGAGACACTCCCGGAGCGCACCCTTCTGGTCGAGAACATGCGCGAGCACGGACTCGCCGAGCTTCTTGCTGACCTGGCTGAACGCGAAGTGCCTGCCGAATCTGTTGCCGCGGAACTGGACCTCGCCTGGTGGCAGTCCGCCCTGGAAGCGATGATCAGCGGTGACGACTACCTCGCGATGTCCGACGGCGATTCCCTTCGCCGTCTCGAAGCGGAGTACCGCCTGGCGGACCACGCGCACATTGCCAGCGGGGCCGCGCGCCTGCGGTGGAAACTTGCCGAAATGTGGCGGGCTGGAATCGCCGAACACCCCCGCCAATCGGAGCTCCTGCGGAACCTGATCAAAGACGGCCGCGTTACCCTGTCCGCGCTCAGTGCCCAGGCGCCCGCCCTTGTGTCCCGCTTGGTTCCGGTGTGGTCCATCAGTCCGTACCTGCTGACGAGCCTCTTGCCCGCAGAACAAAAATTCGACGCGGTGGTGATTCTCGATGCCGAGAGCACATCGTTGCAGGCCGTCCTGCCGGCCATTGCCGGGCCCAGCAAGTGGTTGCCTTTGGCGACGCGAAGATCGCCAATGCCCGCACTTTCAGCGTCGCCGTGGAGCCACCCATGGCCGGAGCCGCAAGCCAAGACACCGTGGACAGTGCATTCAATGCCCTGGCCCGGGTCCTGCCCACCTGGCAGTTGAACTGGGTGTATCGCGCGGTCGACGAAGATCTCGTGCTGCAGTTGAGCAAGAACTACTACAACGGTGGCCTTCGCCGGCTGCCGGACGGGCAGTCCGTAACCGGGTTGGACCGCTCGGTGGTAGTTGAGTACATCCCGGATGGTACTGGCCTTCCCGGGGCGGATCACGAAGGTGTCGAATCGGTCGCCGCGGAAGTGAACCGTGTGGTTGACCTGGTGTTTCAACACGCCAGTCTGCGGCCAAGGACCTCGCTCGCCGTGGTCACCGCAAGCCTGCGGCATGCCGCAAGGATCGGCGAGGCCATCAGGCTCCAGCTCCCCAACTATCCGCTGCTGTCGGGTTTCTTCAACGCCGGTGCGGAGTCCTTCCGCGTGGTGGATTTGGAGCGCGCACAAGGACTGGTCCGCGACCACATCATCTTCTCCCTGGGCTTTGGGCGCACCCCGCACGGCCGGGCTCTGCACAGTTTCGGCCGCTCTCCGTCGAAGGCGGGCGAAACAAGTTTGCCTTGGCAATGACCCGATCCCGGAGGTCGTTGCACGTCCTGAGCTGCTTCCGTCCGGAGGACCTCGACCTGGACAGGTTGGCTCACGGCGCCGTTGATTTCCATGAACTCCTGGACCGTGAATTGTCCGGGAATTCGGACCTGGGGACGCCCGCCACCAGGGCTGCTGCCAGCGAGCAGGCGCTCGGTGAGGATCCGTTGGTGGCGGATCTGGGCGAGCGGCTCCGTGCACGCGGAGCCCGGGTGTGGCACCACTACGATGGAGCCTTGGACATTGCCGCGGCAGCCGATCCCGTGCACACCATAGGTCGCGATGACACCGAAATGCCCACCCCGGTGGCCATTGAATCGGATGGCACGGAACGATACCGCCGCATGAGCGTCAGGGAGCGCAGCAGGCTCCGGCCCAACTTCTGGAACGCCTGGGTTGGCGTTACATGTCCTTGTGGACCATTGAAGTATTCACGGATCCTTCGTCCTGCGCCGACCGCATCGGTTCCTATCTGGGGCTGGAGAAGCCGACGGCACCCTCGTATGGTGCCGTCCAGGATGGATTCCTGGATGTTGATGTTGAACAATTGGAACTGAACAGTCAGGCGGACCCGGCCACGGCCGGGCCTGATGGTAGGCAAGGCCCCGCGGTATGCAAGGCCCCCGCGGTACGCAAGGCACTGGCTCGGGACCGGCGATCCCTAAGGAAGCGCAATGGCGGAAAGCAAAAGCACTCAATCCAAGCGCGCTGCGGACACCAGTGCCGATGCGCTGGGCCCTGACGCGGAGTTGGACGGGCAGGAGAAAACAAAAGTGAAGCCCGCACCGGAGCGGAAGCCGGCAGGAGAGAGTATTCTGCCCAAGAAAGCCTCCGAGGATGATCCACGCCGTTGGGGCGATGAGCCTGGCTATGACCACGACGCCTGGCTGAAGGAGCAAAGGCCCCGCACTGGGGCTGAACCCTCCATTTGCTCGTGGTTATCCGGCCGGGGCTCGGGATTGCCGGTTGTCAGAGGGATTGACGAGGACAAAGAACAGTTTCCCTCGCGTGGAAGCTCCGGCGAGGATTTCGGCCTGTTGCGGATTGGCGGCGACAACCACAAGGCCGTCCGCCTCATTCGTGCCCAACCATTGGGTGGCCTTGCCTCCCTGCCCGGATGTCCACAAGACCGGGACCGCAGATGCCAGGAGTTCGGATTTCTTGCCGGGCCTTCAGGCCCATCTGCTGCGGTGAGCACAACGTCGACCACCTGGCCCGGCGAGATGAGCTGGATTGAAGCGGGATCGGCCATGCGAAGTGGAACGGCCGCCGTCGCGGGTGCGGTGCCGGTGAGCAGGCCGGTCCCAGGAGTTGGGCGTCCGTGGGGATCTGCCCCTTTCGCAGGGGCGAGGCAAGCTGCTTCCCGCCGTATCCGGTTTTGGGGAGAGCGCCCCGCGGGAACTCCATCTGGAAGGACTTCGAGGGTTTGAGGTCGGAATCCATCAAAGTGGACCCGGCGGGAAGATCCCGCGCGGCGGCCAGGACCGTGACTCGCTGCTCCGAAGGGGGAGTCAGCTGGTGGACCGCGATCCCGGCGGCCACGCATAACAGAAGGGCCACCACGAGGCGGCGGTTGTGGTTTAGCCAGCCAGCGAAGCGTCGATGCCCGGATTGTCGCGTGGGAGCGCCGAGGCGCCCGCCCGCCCTGAAAGGAAGAACCTGAAGGCGACGCGTACGGGCCATGCTCATCGGCGACGGGATCCTATCGCGCGGAAGCGACGAAGATCCGGCAGGCACAGGGCCCGGGATACGTTCGGGATTTTTGGCATGGTGCCACGCTAACGGGCACGCAGGTCCCGTGGCAGGGCCCTATTGAGCTATGTGGAAACGTTGAGTTATGTGGAAACGTCGTGCTATGTGGAAAACCGGGGCAGCCGGAAACGGCTATCAGCTCGCGGCAGCCGCCGGAACCGACGCCGGAGCCGGAGACGCAGCTGGTGCGGCGGGAGCGGCCGAAACGGTGCTTCCCTTGGAATCCCGGGAGTCGGTGCGGTAGAAGCCCGATCCCTTGAAGACGACGCCCACGCTGTTGAACTTCTTACGCAACGACCCTTGGCATTCAGGGCAGTCGGACAGCGAGCTGTCCGTGAAAGCCTGAACGATGTCAAAGGCATGTCCGCAGTCTTTGCAGGCATAGGCATATGTGGGCACTGGTGATCCTCCTCCGGGACGAACTGCAGGTCCTGTGCTGCCAAGGCGGATTGTTCCGTCCATTAGCAGTCGCAGGGCCTGAGTGCCAATTCTATCATCCGGAGTCGAGGCCGCTACTACGGAATGTGGCGGAGTAGACAGACCTCAAACTCGGTCAAGCCGCCGCAACCAGGCGTACAACCCGGTTAGGGGTAAGTGCCTCGGCCACGGGCTTGTCGAACGATTGTGCGGGGATCGTCCCCGCGGGCAGCACTTCGTGGTCATATACGACGGCGACAGTCGGCGGACGCTGCCCGTCGGCGTCGAGCTTGTCGAGGAGCCGGTCGTAGTAACCGCCCCCTTGCCCGATACGGTTTCCGCTTTCATCGACCGCGGTGGCCGGAAGGAAGATTCCAGCCGCATCCTTGATGACGCCACTGTCGAATCGTTCGCCCACGGGCTCGTCAATCGGGGCGTAGTTCGAGCGGACAAAAGACGTTTCCGGTGTCCAATAGACCCAGCTCAGACGCCGTTCCGGTTCACAGACGGGAAGGAGGACCCGGTGCCGGCGGCGTGGAGCGCAGCGAGCAAGGGCATTGTCGGCGGCTCGGCAGCCACGCCGACATAAGCGGCGAAAGTCGACGGATTCCCTTGGGTAACCGCATCCGCCCACAGGAGGCCATGGCGGGCAATCCCCGTTCCAGCGTCAGCACGCTGTTGCGCGGTCAAGGTGAGCCTGCGCTTGCGGTTGTCCCGGCGGATATCGTCCTTCAAAGTCATCTTTGCTCCAGTTCTTGGTGCTGTGCGGCCCGGGGATGGGCAGGAAAGGGAGCTTCACCGCTGTGCGCCCGGGACTCTTTTGCCCAATGTCCAGCTCCTTCCGTTAGATTAGTCCGGTGACTTCCAATAGCTGCGCCGTCCGCAAGGCCGTGATCCCCGTTGCGGGGCTCGGTACCAGATTCCTGCCGGCTACAAAGGCCATGCCCAAGGAAATGCTGCCGGTGGTCGATAAGCCGGCCATCCAATACGTGGTTGAGGAAGCCGTGGGCGTCGGCCTCAACGACATCCTGATGATCACGGGACGCAACAAACGCGCATTGGAAGACCACTTTGACCGTGTTCCGGCGCTTGAAGCGACCCTTGAGGCCAAGGGAGACATCACCAAATTGGACGCTGTACAGGCCACGAGCGGCCTGGGCGACATCCACTATGTTCGCCAAGGCGACCCCAAGGGCTTGGGCCATGCGGTGCTGCGTGCCAAGCAGCACGTCGGCTATGAGCCGTTCGCGGTTCTTCTCGGTGACGATCTGATCGACGCCCGGGACACACTCCTCAGCGACATGATTGAGGTTCAGCAGAAGACCGGCGGATCCGTCGTAGCCCTCATTGAGGTGGAGCCCTCCCAGATCAGTTCCTATGGCTGCGCTGACATCGAGGATATCGGCGAAGACGGCTACGTCCGGATCAAGCAGCTTGTGGAAAAGCCAGCCGCAGATGAAGCTCCATCAAACCTGGCCGTGATTGGCCGCTACGTGCTTCACCCCGCCGTATTTGACGTCCTTGAGCACACCGAGCCGGGACGCGGCGGGGAAATCCAACTGACGGATGCCCTCCAGGTCCTGGCCGCCGAGGAGGGCGAAGGCCGCGGCGTGTATGGAGTGGTCTTCCGTGGCCGTCGATACGACACCGGGACAAGCTGAGCTACCTCAAAGCCTGCGTCCAGCTGGCGTGCGACAGCGAAGACCTCGGTCCCGGTCTGCGTGAGTGGTTGCCCGGCTTCGCCGCCGGCCTCAGCAAGTAGCTCATCGTGTGGGGGTCGGCCATTTGGCCGGTGACGTTGGAGAGTGGCGACCTCATCTTGCGTCCCATTCACTACCGGGACAAGAAGGAATGGACCGAGGTCCGCTCACGCAACAGTGATTGGCTGGCGCCTTGGGAAGCCTCCAACCCGGCCCCTGGCGGTCGCCTGCCGAATTATCGGCAGATGGTGGCTTCCCTCAACTCGCAGGCTCGGCAAGCGAGTGCCCTTCCGTTCGTGATCACGGAGCGCATTCCCGGGTTCCCGGAGCCCAGGATCGTCGGGCAGCTCACGGTCTCCTCGATAATGTGGGGGTCGGCGATGACGGCCACGCTTGGTTATTGGGTCGACCAGGCGCGGGCCGGCCGCGGAATAGCTCCCACCGCGGTTGCCATGGCCACCGAACATTGCTTTGAGGCTCTGGGCCTGCACCGGATGGAGATCAACATCAGGCCCGAGAACGGGCCGAGCCTACGCGTCGTTGAGAAGCTGGGATTCCGCGACGAAGGCCGCCGTGAGCGTTTCCTCCACATCAACGGGGAATGGGCTGACCACCGAAGCTTTGCGTTGACCTCGGAAGAGGTCCCCGGCGGTTTGCTGGCCGCTTGGCTGAGACGCGGAGCCAACTAGTCGGCCCAGGTGGATGAGAGCCGGTAAATCCATTGATTTGCCGACTCTCCGACGACACACCGTGGGCAATGCGGCGGCCTCTGCGTATTTCCTTCTACGGTTTTGATTGTGGACTTCCCTCTCAGCAGCTCGGTGATATTGGTCATTGCTGTCGCGCTGTGGATTGTTTGGGTTGCGCCATACATACTGCGGAATCGTCACAACCACGTCCAAATGGCCGGTGACATCCCGGCAGATGTCATCGACGAAGACGCTCATGAACTGCAAGCCGGGTGGTTCTGTCAATCACCCCTCGGCAGGAGAAAGCAATGGAAACCATGCAGAGCACCGCAACCGCATTGCCCGAGGTATCGGCCGGCGCCGGCGAACGGCGTGATGCTGCATCGGATGCGGCGGTCTTCAAAGTCAGGTACGGGCGCTGCGCCCTTGCACTCGGCGGTCTCCTCCTGCTGTTCACGGCGGCCGTTTCAGGCGTTCTTCGCATTCTTGGCCTCGTTTCGGGTTGGCTGCCGCTGGCATCCATCGTCGGTGTGGTCGGGACCGTTTTCCTGCTTCGCCGGCTCGCCATCAGGGACCGCCGGGCGAAGATGAACAGGGCCTTCCGTAATGCAATGGGTCCCGCGGTCGAGAGCCCCGCGCAAATGCGCCGGCGTCGGACCGACCTGCGACCAAGATCTTCGACGCCGAAGCGCACGCCCGTGAGGCCACCCGACTGACCGCCGTCGAGCTCCGTCAGGCCGCCCTTAACGTTGCCGTCGCCGCCGGCGACAACACAGTTCGGTTTACGGCGGAATCCAAAGAGTCTGAATGGCGGCCGGTGGACGTACCCAAACCAACATACGTCGACGCCGCCAAGGCGCCTCGACCGGCGCCCGAACCCTCGACTTGCCTGAGGCCCCCAAGCCGCTCGGCAAGCCGACGCTGAAGCCGGCCAGCGCGCCGTCCGCGGGTCCGTCGGTCCAGGTACAGCACGGCAAGCCCCAGAGTGCCCTCAGCAACCTCGACGACGTTTTGCAGCGCCGCCGGGCATAGCCTCCCTTGACTACTGTCTGCATCGCAGGTGGCACGGGACAGGTGGGCCGTGAAGTCGTCCGCTTGGCGCTCGACGCCGGGCTCGACGTGACGGTGCTGAGCCGCCGGCCGCCGTCGGGCACGTCGCCAGCCCATCACGACGGCGCCCGCTACTTTCAGGCTGACGTCACCACAGGGGCCGGGCTGGCAGAAGCCCTGCACGGGGCCGACGTCGTGATCGATTGCTTGGAAGGGCAGTTCGGGAAAGCCCTCAAGAATTTCGCCGACGGCGGCGCGCGCCTGCTCGCCGCGGCCTCCGGTGCCGGTGTCCGCAAGGCTGTTGTCCTCTCGATCATCAACTGCGACCAGAGCAACGCGGCGTTTTATGTCTCCAAGGCAGACAAAGAACGGGTCTACGAGAATTCTGCGCTTGAGACGGTTGTTGTGCGGGCCACCCAGTTCCACAGCCTCGTGACGGCGGTTTTCCAGGCCGCGGCGAAAATTCGCCTCATCCCGGTCTTCAAGGGTGCCCGCTTTCAAACGATTTCGCCTTTGGACGTGGCGTCGGAGTTGCTTGCCGAGGCCATGGGCGAACCTTCCGCTGAGCGACACCGGACACGAACCATCGGCGGACCGGACATCCGGACCATGCGTGAACTCGCTGAGATCTGGCTCAAGGCGACCGGGCGTTCTGGACGGATCGTAGAGGTGCCGTTGCCCGGAGCGATGGGCAAATATCTTCGAAACGGACTGAATTTGGTGCCAAGCCAGCGGACCGGGACTGACACGTTCGAGTCGTGGTTGGCAAAGCGCGAAGATAGTTTGTAGCCTAGGGACACTGGCAATGCACAGTTGACCAGGGGCTATAGCTCAGGTGGTAGAGCGCTTCGTTCGCATCGAAGAGGTCAGGAGTTCGAATCTCCTTAGCTCCACAGTGAAGGCCCTTTGACCTGCGGAAACGTTGGGTGGGAGGACCTTTCTTGTGCCAAAAATTGGGCCAACCACACGGCCATATCCTCCCGGCCCCGGCACCACAGCGAGAACCTGTTTAACGCTCTCGGTCATGCCGTTTGCGGGAGAGCGCCTCCGCAAACTCGAGCGGGTCTGAGCCCCGCTTGCTGGAAGTCTCTGCCGGGTGGGTGGAGGAGGTCCGTCGCCGACCGGCAGCGGTCAGTGTGGCTGATTTTTGCGGAGGTATTCCCGCAGTCCGGGGATGGCGAAGTCGGTTTTTCCGTGGCCGGTTGATTCGATGAGGCCTGCGGCGAGGAGTCTGGTCCGGTATTTGGCCACGAGAGTGGGCCGTGAACCGGTCCGCCGGACGATGTCCCCGGCCGTGGAGGGTCCATCGTCGATGGCCATTGCGTGCAGGATCTCCTGGTCTTTGGCGGATGCCGCGGCGAGGCGGCTTCAATGACGACGCGTTCGTTGCGTCGGATGGCGGCGGCAATTGCCCGGTCGACGGCGGCGGAGGAGAGGCCGCCGTTGTTATTCTCGGCCTCGCGCCAGAGGAAGTAGCCGACCAGTTGGATGAGGAAGGGGTAGCCTCCGGTGGTTGTCGCTGCCTTGTGCACCAGGTCCGGGTCGATGGTGATCCCGGCGGCGGCGAAGGTTTCCGTGAAGGATGTCTCGACATCGCGTACCGCGGCGGCATGGAGATCGATCTTGTCGGCTCTGCGAAGGAATGTTGCCACGCCCTCGTTCAGGAGATCCGATACGGCAGAGGGAAGGCCTGCAAAGATCAGTGCGATGGGCAGCCGGTCTTGGATGAAGTGCTGGACGTTGGCCGCCAGCTGGCCAGTTCGGCTCGGTCGGCGCATGGATCTCGTCGACGGTGATGAGGAGCCCGGTCCCGCGTTCGTCGAGAAGCTTCAGGAGTGTTTCCCCCAGTTCCCACCAGTCCACCTGGCGTTCGGGCGAAAGTTGGGACGTGACACTGAACCCGGCAATCGAAATCCCTGTGATACGACGGCGGGATTCGGGTTGGTCGTCAAGCTCCTGGATGAGTCGGCGCATCTTTTCGCCGATCCGACCCATGAAGGTTCCGGTCGCGGTCTCGGCCACCACTGCCCATCCGTGCTCCTGGGCAAGGTCATGGGCAGCTCCCAGCATGACCGTCTTGCCGATGCCGCGGGCACCGGTGAAGATGGACAGGAGTCCAGGGGCTCCGGAACCGAGCTGAAGGCCATATTCGAATTCATCCAGGAGTCCGGAGCGGCCGATGACTTCCGGTGGGGTGGCTCCGGCCGTAGGCCGGAACGGGTTGTCCATGTTGAGCACGCCACGTTCCTCAGGTGAATTTGGGTGAATTTGGTGAATTTGGGTATCCGGGTGAATTTGGTGAACTTTTTGCCATGATACTCGTGTTCCTCGGATCCGAGCCACTGAGGGGACCATCGGGGGTAGACGATCTGCGTCGGAAGGACGGCGCCGAAGATGAAGATGCAGCATTCGCGCGTTTGGAGAGGGCAACCTTTGGAAGACAATAAAATATGCCCTCCCCTAAGAAGAGGTCAGGAGTTCGAATCTCCTTAGCTCCACAGTGAAGGCCCTTTGACCTGCGGAAACGTTGGGTGGGAGGGCCTTGCTCGTGCCGATCCTTAGCTCATCCGCTCAGCCAGGGACACAATGATCCCCTCTGGACCTCGAACGTACGCCATGCGCCAGGCTCCCTCGTACTGGCCGATGCCACCGACCAACCCGTACCCCTCCGAAGCCAACCGGTCGACCCTCGCTTGAAGATCGTCGACTTCGAAAGACAAGCTGCGCAGCCCAAGTTCGTTGGCCATGGCGGCGGGCGATCCCGGCTGCGGATCTGGCCTGACGAAGCTGGATAGCTCCACCCCGGTTCCTCCGCCTGGTGTCCGCAACATGACGATCTCGGTGCGGGAGTCCGGGATCGCTGTGACCGTATCAATGAACTCGCCCTCCACAAAGGTCCGGCCCTCGATCTCGAGCCCGAGTCCCACGAAGAACGCCGCCACGTGGTCGAGGTCCTGAACAGTGACGCCGACGTGGTCGAACCGCATGATGCGCGACATGAGAAAAACCTCCAAGTGTTCGTTTGCACGGTCCAGGACGGAGCCTACCGGGGACTTTACGGCGGATTCACGTTGGGAGAAAGAGTCCGGCGCGCGGCTGGCACGGTGTACGGGCAGGGATCCAGGTCGGCGGCCCGGCTCCGTGTGCGCAAACCAGCGGATTGGCCGGCACGGCCCGTGCGTAGGCTTGGGGAGCGCCATGTCAGACTGGACGCATGTGTCCCCTCCCTGTGAAGCCGCGCGCTCTGTCCAACAGCGTTGAGAGCGTGGGCCCGACGTCGTCGAGCGGCGCAGGCCGCCACCTGGCCCTGAGGATCGACGATGCCTGGCTCAGGTTCCAGACGCGTCTCGCGATCCGGCGCGGTCGGGTGGAGACCGTCATCCCTTACACCGGTTACGGCACCACCTCATGGGTCCGGGTTTTGGCGCGCATTGTCCGCAGTGAACCACGGGACGGCGGGAGCGGCACCCAGGCAGGTAAGCTCAAACCGCTGAAAGATGGCATGCGCGGTTGGCGCAATTTCACGAGCGCGCCCGTGGCACATGCCACCGTGCGGGTGACGATTGCGGGCATCGACCACGACGTCGAAGCCGACCGCGGAGGTGTCGTCGACGCCCAAATCCCGGCAGCCCTCGACGTCGGCTGGCATACGATCACCGTGCAATCCGGCGGATCCAGGATCGTGGAAGCCCCTGTGCAAATCGTCGCGGACGACGCAGACTTCGGTGTCGTCTCCGACATTGACGATACCGTGATGGTCACGGCGCTGCCCCGTCCATTCCTAGCCGCCTGGAACACCTTCGTACTCGACGAACACGCGAGGACCCCGACGCCGGGCATGGCTGTGCTGTACGAGCGGATCGTGAGGACGGCGCCGTCGGCCCCCGTGGTGTACCTGTCGACCGGAGCGTGGAACGTCGCTCCGACACTGTCACGCTTCCTGTCCCGCAATTTATATCCCGCCGGTCCCAAGCTCCTGACCGACTGGGGTCCCACCCCGGACCACTGGTTCCGCAGCGGACAGGAGCACAAGAGGAGTTCGTTGGAACGTCTCGCCGCGGAGTTCCCCGGCATCAAGTGGTTGCTGGTAGGCGACGACGGACAGCACGACGAAGCGATCTACGCCGAGTTCGCCCAACGCCATCCGCAGAACGTCAGGGCAATCGCGATCCGCCAGCTTTCCGTCGGGGAAGCGGTGCTCGCGGGCGGGCGGTCAAAGTCCGCGGCTCAGCCCACGCCGGGGATTCCCTGGATTTACTCTCCGGACGGTGCAGGGATGTCGGCCCAGCTCGAGCAGCTGGGCATCATCCGGCGCAGCGTCCGGCCCGCAGACGTGCCCGAGACGCCGTAGGCCCGCAGCTGACCGACGTCGGATCCCCGCCCGGTGAGAACAGCAGAGGGTGCCGACTCATCTCGCAGACAAGCAGCCTATGGTTGGCAATTTGCGCCGCGCGTACGATCAGAACAGGGCAATTCTCGATAACCATGATCTGGAGGTTGACGTGACAACTGCAATTATTGGAACCGGCAACATCGGGTCCAGTGTCGCCCGCCATCTTGTTCAAGGCGGCGAGCCGGTGGTCTTGGCGGCCCGCGATCAATCCCATGCTGAATCGTTGGCCGCTGAGCTCGGTGCATTGGCGAGTTCGGCGAGCGTCGGCGATGCCGTGTCACAGGCTGAAGCTGTCGTGATGGCCGTGTGGCTGGACACCGAGAAGGAACTCATCTCCCAACTGTCAGACGCCCTGGTCGGCAAGGTCGTCATCGACCCGACCAACCCGATCGGGCCTGATGGCCACGGCGGCTACACCACGACGCTGCCGGAGGGCCAATCAGCAGCATCGATCGTGGCAGACCTTCTCCCTGATGGCGCGCATTTCGTGAAGGCCTTCGGCACATTGGGTGCCGACGCGCTGGGTTCGGCAGCCAACCGGCCATCCGGGCGGGCAGTTCTGTTTTACGCAACCGACGACGACGCTGCGGCCGAAACGGTGGAGCGGCTCATTCGTGTCGCTGGCTTTGACCCGGTCAAAGCCGGCGGAATCGAGGCGGCCGGCAGGCTCGAGTTGATGCGAGGCGATCTTCACCAGAATGGCGGCTTGGTGGAAGGCTTTTGAACGCCGATGAGGCGCGTGCCTCCCTCTAGAGCAGATCGCGGCGGCGGGACGAAGCGAAGGCCCTCCGAACTGCGGAATCGCAGGTTCGGAGAGCCTTCGGTGTGCCGGTCCTGACTAGACGAAAACGGATAGCAGCAGCGTGAATCCGAATCCGACGACGGAAATTATCGTTTCCATGACTGACCAGGTCTTGATCGTCTGGCCTACCGTCAGTCCGAAGTATTCCTTGACCAGCCAGAAGCCGGCGTCATTGACATGGGAGAAGAACAGCGATCCGGCACCGATGGCGAGCACAACCAGCGCCAGCTGAGCCGGGGACAAGCCGGTTGCCAGCGGTGCGATGATTCCTGCGGCCGTCACTGTGGCAACAGTCGCCGAGCCGGTGGCAAGACGAATCAGCACTGCGATGATCCAACCCAGCACCAGTGCCGACAGGCTGGCAGCGACCGCGATCTTGGCGATCGCGGTTCCGGTGCCGCCGTCGACGAGTACTTGTTTGAAGCCGCCGCCCGCGCCGACGATAAGCATGACCCCGACGATCGGCAACAGGCTCTCGCCGATCTTCTTCGTCAGGATGGAGGCTGAGAAGCCGACCCTCGTACCGAAAGTCACCATTGCCAAAAGCACCGCCACGAGCAGGGCAAAGACCGGGTCGCCGATGAAGTCCAGCAGAGGCCGGAGCGGCGCGTTCTTGTCCATCCAAATGTCTGCCCCGGCTTTGATCAGCATGAGCACCAACGGTGACAGCAGGGTCACCAAGGTCCAGCCAAAGGACGGGCTGCGCGTTGCTTGTGGATCCTGCGCCTTGCCGACGGGCGCGTCGCCGCGCGAACTGGCGGCCTTCGCGCCGGGGCCTTGCGATCTGGCCGTCTCGGCGTTCTCGCCGGCTCCAACGGTAACGGCGAGGCCAGCGCCTGCGGCTCCGATCGGCACGATCCGTGCGGCGAGACGACCAAAGAGGGGACCTGCGATGATTACGGTCGGAATGGCTATGAGTAGTCCAAACGCGAGGGTCACACCGACATTGGCGTGCAGGATGCCGATCGCGGCCAACGGGCCCGGGTGCGGCGGGATGAAACCGTGGAGGACCGACAAACCGGCCAAGGCCGGAATGCCAAGAAGCATTGCCGGGCCCTTGGAGCGGTGCACAGCGAGCATCACCACGGGAATGAGCAGCACGAGCCCGATCTCGAAGAACATGGGTATGCCGATGATGCCGGCGATGAGCGCCATCTTCCAGGGCAGCGTTGCAGGCCGGCCATGGAGGAGCGTGTCCACGATCTTGTCCGCGCCGCCGGAATCAGCCAGCAGCTTGCCCAGCATGGCTCCCAAGGCGATGAGCACACCCACGTAGCCCAGCACGCCGCCGACGCCATTTTCGTAGGAGGTTGTCACCTTGTCCAAGGAAATGCCCGAAGCAATGCCGACGAAGAGGGCGCCGATGCTCAATGCCAGGAAAGCATGCATCTTTGCCCAGACGATCAGCAAGACGACTATCGCGATGCCGATGGCCGCCACAACAAGTACTTGGGTGTCGTGGCCGGTCCAAGGTTGATGCATCGCATCCGTAGTGGCGTCCGTGGCTACCCCGGCGAGGGCCTGCTGAGGATGGAGATTCCGTTCATGGTTCTCGTCCTGTTCCGCTCGGCCGCAGGCCGAACTTGTCCATGATTTGTTGGGCAATCACTCCTGGAGCCGGGCCAACGTCGATCCGGATTCCGGGCTCACCCGGAGACAGCTCTTCAAGATCCGCGAACTGACTCCCCCACATACTGGCGGGCATGAAATGGCCGTGGCGTTCGGCCAGCCGTGCGCTGATAGTCTCGGGCGTCCCGGACAGAAAAACGAAGACGACGCCTGAACCTCGGCGATTAATAATGCTTCGATAGGACCGTTTGAGCGCCGAACACGTGATGACGCCGTTTTCCCCGTGATCCAGCCTCTGGTCGACCCACTCGGCGACCTTCTCCAGCCAGGGATATCTGTCCTCATCCGTCAGCGGATGCCCCGCTGCCATCTTGTCGATGTTTGTTTGGGGATGCAAGGCATCCCCTTCCTCGAAGGCCCAGCCAAGCCGCCCCGCCAGGAGTGCGGCAACCGTGGATTTCCCTGAGCCGGAAACACCCATGACAACCAGCACAACGGGTTCGGACAGAGGGGTCGTCGCCATGTCCAGAGGGTCCATGGAGCCCATCTTGGCAGCACGTGGGCCTCAGTGCCATAGGGAATCGCAGTGGATCTCCTGGCGGCCGGGCCCGGGGGCGCAGGCCTGACGACGGCTCATTCGGGGCGTTGTACGATCTCGGACAGAAGCGGCAAGGCCCGGTCAAGCCCGACACCAGGAAAGCTCGAGGGGATACGGACACCGCTTCCGGGAAAAACCAGGCGTCCCGTTTTTAGTCCGGCCGATGCGCATCCACAAGTTGCCAATATTTGGCAATCGGTTGTCAATCCGACACCAAGGTGGCTAGACTCGAGGCGAACGCATGCCCGTGAACTACGATTTGGTGCCATTTGTCGCCATGCGGGCGAACGGATCCAAAGGAGAATTCCGTGACTGAAACCAATGCCGTGTGGAGCCTGTCCGGTTTCGGCGACGAAGTGGATCCCGATCCCGCGGTCCAGGCCGCAGTCCTGCTGGCGCTCGGTGCCGGCCATATCGAAGTGCGCAGCGCGTGGGGCACCAACGTTTCGGAACTCGAACCGGAAGAGGTCGGGCGGCTCAAGGCGATCCTGGACGCGAAGGGCCTGAAGGTTTCCGCAGTCGCGAGCCCCATCGGCAAGGTTGACGTCGGTGTTCCGGTGGAACATGAGCTCGCCCGGCTGCGCCAGATCATTTCGGTGGCCAAGGTGCTCGACACCAAGTACATCCGCATCTTCTCCTTCTACCGGGCCGAAGGCAGAGCCCGGAAGACATCCGCGACTCAGTCATGGAGCGCCTGACCGCACTTAGCAACGAGGCGGCAGCGTCCGGCGTCGTCCTCCTGCACGAAAACGAAAAGGGCATCTACGGCGACACGCCCGAGCGCGTCCTGGACATCATGAAGACTGTCGATTCACCCGCGCTGCGCGTTGCCTGGGACAGCGCCAACTTTGTCCAGGTGGGCGTCAAGCCGTACACCGAGGCTTATGCCGTGCTGCGCCCCTACTTGGAGTACTTCCAGATCAAGGATGCAATCAGCGGGACAGGTGAAGTGGTGCCTGCAGGCGAAGGCGACGGCGAATTGGACGCTACCATCGCCGCGCTCAAGGCCGATGGCTTTGCCGGCTTCGTTTCGCTCGAACCCCACCTTGCAAGCACACACGAATTGGGCGGATTCTCCGGACCCGTCGCCTTCGGCGCCGCAGCGCGCGCCTTTGCGGCACTCGCAGCCAAGAACGGTGTTGCCCTCGCCTGAGGGCCTGTAGGTTCAAAGGAAAACATCTTTCGAGGGAGAAGAATGCCTACAGCAGCAGTCATCGGTTGCGGCGATGTATCGAGTGTGCACCTCGGAGCAATCGCCAAAATGGACGACGTTGAACTCGTGGCGGTCTGCGACACCGACGCCGGTCGCCTCCAGGCGGCAACGGCCGCCTACGGTGTGCCGGGTTACGCGGACTACCTGGAGATGCTCGAATCGGTGAGGCCCGACGTCGTGCATATCTGCACTCCGCACCACCTGCATGCCTCGCTGGCCGCGGAGTGCCTTGAGCGCGGCGTCAGCGTGATTGTCGAGAAGCCGCTCGCCCACACCCTGGAAGAGGGACGCCGGCTGGTTGAGGCGGCCGAACGGAGTACGGCGAAGATCGCCGTATGTTTCCAGAACCGCTACAACGCGACGTCCCAGGCCATGCGGAGACTGCTCGACGACGGCGGGCTGGGCCAGGTTCTCGGCGCCTCGGCAACCGTGATGTGGCACCGGACGGCCGAGTACTACCGTGACAGGCCGTGGCGCGGTACCTGGGCCGAAGGAGGCGGCGGCCTCATGATGAACCAGGCCATCCACACGGTGGACCTGCTCCAGTGGCTGGTAGGTGACGTGACCAAGGTGGAGGGCCACGCCTCCACGCGCTCGCTGGGCGGCGTGATCGAGGTGGAGGATACGGCGGAATTTATCGCCGGGCACGCAAACGGTGCCACCAGCGTCTTCTATGCGACCTTGGCGAACGTCACCAACGCACCGGTGACGCTGGACATCGTGACCGAAAAGGCCACGCTCAGCCTCCGGGGCGACCTTGTTGTCAGCTACAGCGACGGCACCGTGGAAACCATCGCGGAACGGGCCTTGGAATCGGGTGGGCGCGCGTATTGGGGCGTATCCCACGAACTCCTGATCAAGGACTTCTATGCCAAGCTCGGGGATCCTGCTCCCTTCTGGATCAGCCCCGTGGAAGCCGAAAAATCACTCAGGATCGTCAAAGACATCTATGCCCAAAGCTACCCGGACATTTCCGGGCAAGTGGGCTAACCACGCGGCCCATAAAGGCCCGGAACCAACGGAGGACAAAAGTGGCAAAAATCGGCGTACAGGCAATGATGCTGAAGGGCAGTTTTGCCGAAGACGGGGCGTTTGAAACGCTCCGCAAGGTCAGTGCGATCGGGTACAACGCGGTCGAGATTTCGCAGATCCCGATGACGCCGGAAAACGTTGCCGAACTGGATCGCTCCCGGAGCGAACTGGGCATGGACATCGCGGCGCTTTCGGTCGCCATGGAGACGCCTAAGGGCATGCCCGGCGACTCACTTAAGGACCACCTCGACAAGATCGTTGACGACGCAAAGCGGCTGGACACCCACCTACTGCGGATTGGCATGATGCCCTTCCCGGCGATGAAGTCGATCGACGCCGTGGTGGACTTCGCGAAGCAAGCCAACGAATACGCCGAAAGCCTCCGTGAACACGGCATCGGCTTGTACTACCACAACCATCACATCGAGTTCGCGAAGTTCGACGGCACATACATGCTGGACATCATCGCCGAAAACTCCCCGGCCATGGGCATGGAGATCGACGTGCACTGGGTGCAGCGCGGCGGCCTGGATCCCGTCCGGACCCTGGCCAAATACGCCGGACGCACGGCCATGGTGCACCTGAAGGACTACCGGATAGGGGAGTTGCCGGAATTGGCCTTCGGGCTCCTGGAAACGGGGGACCTCGCGGGCTTCATGGCCGAGTTCAAGAACGTGGTCCAGTTTGCCGAAGTGGGCGAAGGCAACCTTGACTTCCCGTCCATCATTCACGCGGCCCAGGCTGCCGGCGCGGAGTACTTGCTCGTGGAGCAGGACGAGCTCTATGGCCGAACGGTGTGGGAAGCCCTGCAGACTTCATACGACAACCTGGTGGCCATGGGTCACGCCGACCTCTTCTAATCCCACTACAACGGAGATCTACTCATGAGCAAGAAAGTACGCCTTGGCATCATCGGCCTAGGCCAGCAGGGCGGCACGTACGCCAAGTTCATCACTGACGGATTGGTTCCGAACATGGTGATCGGCGCTATCTGCGACACCGATCCTGCAAAGAAGGAGCTGGCGGCCTCCCTGTACCCAGGTGCGCCGTTCTACGACGACTACATCGCGATGCTGGAAAGCGGCGACGTCGATGCGATCGTCACGTGCGTGCCCCACTACCTGCACCCGGAAATGGGCATCGAATCGCTCAAGCGCAACATCCACGCCCTCGTCGAGAAGCCCGCTGGTGTCTACACCAAGCAAGTCAAGCGGCTCAATGAGTTCGCGGCTTCCAAGCCCGAGCTTTCATTCGGGATCATGTTCAACCAGCGCAACAACCCCCTGTACAAGAAGCTCAAGGAGATCGTAGACAACGGCGAGATCGGGGCCATCCGGCGCACCAACTGGATCATCACCAACTGGTGGCGCCCGCAGGGCTACTACAACTCCAGCGAATGGCGCGCCACGTGGGGCGGCGAAGGCGGCGGCGTCCTGGTCAACCAGGCACCCCACCAGCTCGACCTGTGGCAGTGGATCTGCGGCGTGCCGAAGTCCGTCTACTCTAAGGTGGCGTACGGGTTCCGCCGGGACATCGCCGTGGAAGACGAGGTCACCGCCGTCGTGGATTACGGCAACGGTGCCACCGGAGTTTTCGTCACGGCCACGCACGACCTTGTGGGCACGGACCGCTTCGAGATCCTGGGTGACCAGGGCAAGATCGTGGTGGAAAACAGCAAGACAGCCACGGTCACCCGCCTGGTCAAACCCGAGCGCGAACTCAGCGACGGCATGGACATGGACGATGTCCGCAAGCTCTTCATGGGCGAATTGAAAGCCGAGGACTACTACACCACCGAGGTGATCGAGTTCGAGTCGGCCTGGGGCGGCCAACACGCCGGCGTCCTGGAGAACTTCGCGGCCAACATCCTCGACGGCACTCCGTTGTTGGCACCCGGCTCGGACGGCATCAAAGGCGTCCGCCTGGCCAACGCCATCCACCTGTCGAGCTGGACCGGCAAGGAAGTCTCCCTGGACTTCGACGAGGAGGAGTACATGCGCGAGCTCAACAAGCGCATCAGCGAAGAAGGCAAGTTCGCCGAGCGCTCCTAGCTCGCAGGGCGCGTGAGTAGGGCACTTAAGCAGGGCGGTCGCCGGCCGAGTGGTTTGGCAACCGTCCTGCTTTTGTTGCCAAGCCAGATTACGATTGAGCCGTGACTGAAGCGACGAACTCCGGAGCAGTAACTTCCCCCGCCAAGCGCGGACGCGGGGAGAAATCCTCGCCCACCATCTACGACATCGCGAGGCTCGCGGGAGTCAACCCTTCCACGGTTTCGCGCGCGCTGAGCAAACCGGGCAGGGTCAGTGCCAAGACCCAGAAAATCATCGAGGATGCCGCCGAGCAGCTGAATTACCAGGTGAACCCCTTCGCCCGGGCGCTTCCCACCGGCCGTACCCAGACGATCGGACTGATCGTCGCGGATATCACCAACCCGACGTTCTTCGACATTATCCGCGGTGCGGAAACCACCGGGTCGGCCCGGGACTACACCCTGGTGTTGGCCGAGTCTGCGGAGTCGCCTGAAACCGAACTGATTGCGGCCCGCAGGATGTTGGGCACGGTGGACGGCCTCATACTGGCGAGCCCCGCATGGACGACGAAAAGATCCGGGCTTTGGCTGCGGACAAGCCGGTAGTCGTGATCAATCGCGAAATAGAGGGCGTGCCGTGCGTAGTCCCGGACGTCAACAAGGGGATTGGCCAGGCCGTGCGGAGCCTAGCCGCCAACGGCCACCAGCAGCTCGCCTATGTTGCGGGGCCGCCGCAGTCCTGGATGTCGCGCCGCCGCTGGGAAGGCGTCCAAGCTGCCTGCGATTGGTACAAGTTGGGAGCCGTCCGCTTGGAATCGTCCAAGCCAACGGTCGACGGCGGCCGCCAAGTAGCGCGCGACGTCCTGGCGAGCGGCGCGACGGCGGTAATCACCTACAACGATCTCCTTGCCATAGGCCTCATGCAGGAGCTCCAGGCCGCCGGCATGCACGTTCCGGACCAGATCAGCATCGTAGGCTTCGACGACATCTTCGGGGCAGACTTCACGACGCCGGCGCTTACCACCGTGAGGTCGCCGCTGGGGGAGTGCGGTTCCCGCGCTGCCGCCCTCCTGCTGGACATGTTGCTAGGCCAGGAAGGGCCCGCGGAAGCCGTCCGGGTGGATACGGAGCTCGTGGTGCGCGGTTCCAGCGGGCGGCTGATCGCGTAGTTTCAAGTGATCTTCGGTGGAAGATGCAACGCGGTGGCAATAGTTGGCAACCGGTTGACAGATTGATTCTTCCGGCCGAAAATTGACCTATGTCACAGTCGATCGCAGCCAATCCTGACCGGCTCCTGCCCGCGGATCCCGGGACGCGCAGCATTGCGCGCTCCCTACTGGAGCGCGTCCAGGACCTGCCCATCATCTCTCCGCACGGCCACGTTGACGCCGCCGTCATCGAGCACAACACGCCGTTCCCGATCCGGCCGCGCTCCTGGTCAGCCCGGACCACTACGTCACCAGGCTGATCCACGCCAGCGGAGTCCCCATGGACAAGTTGCTCTCGGGAGGCGCCAACGCGTCCGAATCGCGGGAGATCTGGCGGACGTTCGTCCAGGCGTGGCCCCTCTTCGAAGGCACGGCGTCTGGGTACTGGCTGCGCACGCAGTTCGACAGCGTGTTCAAGCTCGGCGCGGACCTTGGCGAGATGTCCGCAGATGCCAGCTATGACGCCATTGCCGCCAAGCTCGTGGAGCCCGATTTCCGTCCCCGCCAGCTCTTCAAGGACTTCAACATCGAGGTCCTGGCCACCACGGACGATCCCCTGGACAGTCTCGCCAGCCACAAGGCGATCGCCGAGGACCCCTCCTTCAACGGCCGCGTGCTGCCGACCTTCCGTCCGGATGCCTACCTGAACATCGCGCACCCGGCATGGGGTGCCAACGTCGAGCGGCTTGTCGATTCCGCCGCCGACGGCGCTAGCGGCTACACCGGCTACATCAAAGCCCTGGAAAACCGCCGTCGTTATTTCGTGGACCACGGCGCGGTCTCCGCGGACCACGGCGTCCTCACCCCGGCGACGCTCAAGCTGGACCGGGCCGAAGCCGAGCGGATCTTCGAACTGGCGCGTGCCGGCAAGGCCACGGCCGAGGACCGCAACACGTTCGAAGCCCACATGATGTACCAGATGGCCAGGATGTCGGTGGAAGACGGTTTGGTCATGACCATCCACCCGGGTTCCTTCCGCAACCACCACCAGCCCACCTTCGCGGCCTACGGAGCGGACACTGGACACGACATCCCGTTCGCCACCAACTACACCGAAGCCATCCGCCCCCTGCTCCAGGACTTCGGCACGGCCAAGGACTTCCACTTGGTGCTGTTCACCCTCGACGAGACCGTGTTTTCCCGCGAGCTGGCGCCCCTGGCAGGGTTCTACCCCTCCGTGTACCTCGGCGCTCCCTGGTGGTTCCTCGATGCACCGGACGCCATGCTGCGGTTCCGCTCCGCCGTCACCGAGACCACCGGCTTCTCCCGGTCATCGGGGTTCATCGACGACACCCGCGCGTTCTGCTCGATCCCGGCCCGGCACGACGCTTCCCGCCGGATCGAAGCATCCTTCCTTGCGCGCCTCGTCGCCGAACATCGTGTCAGCGAGGACCGAGCCCACGAAATCATCGTCGACGTCGTCGACTCCTCACCCCGAAGGGTCTTCAAGCTGTGAGCAACGAACCCGAGCGAACTGCGGAGCTTCCCCGCTTGAGCCGCTCCGTCAGGCCCATCGCCAAGGCCCGGTACGCATTGTGCACATGGGACTGGGGGCCTTCCACCGCTCCCACCAGGCGTGGTACACCCAGCATGCAGGCGACGCGGCCGAGTGGGGCATTGCCTCCTTCACGGGCCGCCGCCCGGATGCCGCGGAGGTCCTGTCCGCACAGGACGGCTTGTACACCGTGGTGGAACGCTCAGACGCCGGTGATTCCTTCGAAGTCATCGGCAGCATCGTCGAAGCTGTTGACGGTGCCGACGTCGAGCGTTTTGTCGAGCTTGTCTCGGCGCCGCTGACCTCGCTCATCACGCTCACCATCACCGAAGCCGCCTACCGGCTCGGGGCCGACGGCAAGCTGGACAACCAGGCGCCCGACGTCGTCGCGGACCTCGCCGTGCTCGCTGGCGGTTCTGCTTCCGGCAAGCCGACGACGCCGCTGGGGCGGCTCGTGCTGGGCCTCGCCGCACGGCGCGACGGCGACGGCGGACCCTCGCCGTCGTCTGCTGCGACAACCTTTCCAACAACGGGACCGTCGCTAGAAGGGCCGTGATGGGGATGGCCAAGGCGTTCGACGGCGGACTCGCCGCCTGGATCGACGCCAACGTCAGTTTTGTCAGTACTTCCGTTGACCGCATCACGCCGCGGACCACGGAAGCCGATATCGACGCCGTCGCCGCCGCCTGCGGATACCGCGACGAATCGCCCGTGGTCGCCGAGCCGTTCCTCAACTGGGTCCTGAGCGGGGACTTTCCCGCTGGGCGACCGCACTGGGAGGACGCGGGTGCCGTTTTCGTGGACGAGATCGAGCCGTACGAGAACCGCAAGCTGTGGCTCCTCAATGGCGCCCACTCGCTGCTCGCCTATGCCGGGCAGCTGCGTGGACACAAGACAGTGGCCGAAGCCCTCGCTGATGATTCCTGCCGACGGGCCGTGGAGGACTTTTGGGACGAGGCCGCCTCCAACCTGCCTGGTGAGGACTTGCGAATCCCCGAGTACCGGGCCGCCCTGCTGGAACGCTTCGGGAACTCCCGGATCGCCCACCACCTGGCCCAGATCGCCATGGACGGCAGCACCAAGCTGCGCATGCGGGCAGTGCCTGTGCTCCGCGCCGAGCGCGCAGCCGGCCGCAGCGGCCAGGCCGCTGCGCGGATGATCGCGGCCTGGACCGCCTACACCGCCACGGCAACAGGTCTCCAGGACCCGCAGGCGGCAGGGATCGCCGCCGCGAACCTCCTCACTGGCCGTACCCGGCTCGAGGCTTTGCTCGGCCTCGTGGATCCGGACTTGGTTGAAGACAGGGCGATCGTGGACCTTGTTGAGGGTTTGGCCGAGTCCTTCGCGGCTGCCGGCAACCTCAGCTAATCCGACAGGCACTTTCAACGGCGCCCGTTGCCTTCCCCGTGAAGGCGACGGGCGCCGTCGTCGTTGGCCCGGTATATGTGAGCGGGCGTTCGCCGGAGTCGGGTCATATGTGAGCGGGCGTTTGCCGGAACTGACGCTCGCTCGGATATGTGGCACTTTCCCCTGACGCTCGCTCATCTTTGACGGCCTTTTCGGCATCGCTCGCTCACATCTTGAATGTGCCCAGAAGTTGGAAAGTTTCTATGGAAACATTTGGCAACCGCTTGCCGAATGATTGCCAGGGTGATTAGAATTACATCAAGCTTCAACAATTTCTGGCCTAGTCGGCCGAAGCTTTTCCATCATCGCAAGCCGGGGCATGGGGTATCGGCAAGGGTAAAGGAGCCCGCAATGAATAAGCTCAGCAAACTCAGCATCCTAGGCTATGGGGCTGGCGACGCCGCCAACAACCTTGCCTTTACTACTGCCACCATGTTCCTGCTTGTCTACTACACCGACGTCGCGGGCATATCCGCGGCGGCCGCCGGCACCCTGTTGCTTACGGTCAGGATCTTCGACGCTTTCGCCGACGTCTTCGCCGGACGATTGGTTGACCGCGCCTACAGCAAGCGCTTCGGAAAATTCCGCCCGTTCATCATGTTCGGCTCCATCCCATTGCTGCTTTTGAGTGTCGCGGCCTTCTCCATTCCACAGGTCGGCGAAACAGGGATGTTGCTCTATGCCTACGTGACATATGCGGCGCTGGGCCTGGCCTACTCGCTGGTCAACATCCCGTACGGTTCGCTAGCGGGCGCGATGACCCAGGAGCCGGGGAGCGAGCCAAGCTCGGATCCGCCCGCATGGTCGGCGCCCTTTTGGTCAGTTCCGCGTTGGGCATCTTCGTAGCTCCGCTGATCAAGCCCGGCGCCAACCTGCAGTCCACGTTCACCATCATTACTCTGGCCTTCGTCGCGATCGGCGCGGCTCTGTACTTCTTCACGTTCCTGACCGCCAAGGAGCGGGTGCACCGTGCGGTACCCAAAGTTTCCTTCAAGCAAAGCATGGCGACGCTCAAGACAAACCGTCCCCTGCTCATGCTGTGCCTCAGCTCCTTCCTCTTCCTGACCGGCTACATGGCACTGTCTTCGGTGCAGCTGTACTACTTGCGCGACGTCCTCGGCAGGCTGGATCTTTACGCTGTCCTCTCCATCGTCCAGCTTGTGGTGACCTTTGCCCTCGCTCCGCTCATGCCGAGGTTGGTCCGAAACTTCGGCAAGAAGACCATCTACGTGGCTGCCGGTTTCCTCGCTATCATCGGCGGCGCAATCGTCTTCTTCGCTCCGGCCACCCTCGTCTGGGTTGGATTCGCGGGTCTGCTCCTGAGCATGCTTGGCGTGATGGCCGTCAACATCGTGGTGTGGGCCTTGGAAGCAGACACTGTGGAGTACGGCGAATGGAAAACCGGTGTCCGGACTGAAGGCATCACCTACGCACTGTTCTCCTTTACCCGTAAGACGGCCAAGCCGTCGGCGGCGCCCTTGCCGCATATGCTCTCGCTGCCGGCGGTTATAAGTCCGGCACTACGCACAGCGCCGAGTCCCTGCAAGCCATCCAGTTTGCCGCAGGTGCGCTGCCCGCCATCATGACCGTCCTCGCGATCGTCGTTATGGCCAAGTACAAGTTGACCGACGCGTTCCATGCCCAGATCCTGGGCGAAATCAAGGCCCGTCGCGCCCTGGAAGCATCCGGCTCAGAGCCATTTGGCGCGGAGGCCGAGTCCGCGACTCCCGTCGAGCGGGCAGCCTCGGAACTTGCCTCGTCGACGGCCGGGGAAACCGCTCGGGAAACCGCCGGGCCAGAAAAAATCTCGACGAAATAATACTGCAACCGGTTGCCAATAATTGTCATCCATTCTAAGATCGTCTTTACCCGCCCTGTGGTGCACGTCGCATCCGGGCCAGGCCAGCCCTCGATCAGCAACCCTGAAAGGACCAGCTGTGAAAATCATTGCCGCTGAAGTCTTCGTGACCAGCCCTACCCGGAACTTCGTGACTTTGCGGATCACTACCGAGGACGGCGTGACCGGCATCGGCGACGCGACCCTGAACGGCCGTGAACTCGCAGTGGCCGCGTACTTGAAGGAACACGTCGCGCAGCTGCTGATCGGCAAAGACCCGCACCGTATCGAGGACACCTGGCAGTTCCTGTACCGCTCTTCGTACTGGCGCCGCGGCCCGGTTACCATGGCCGCCATCGCCGCCGTCGACATGGCCCTGTGGGACATCAAGGGCAAGGTGGCCGGACTGCCGGTGTACCAGCTCCTGGGCGGCGCCTCCCGCAACGGTCTTCGCGCGTACGGGCACGCCTCGGGCGCGGACATCCCTTCCTTGTTCGACTCGGTCCGCGAGCACCTGGAACTCGGTTACAAGTCGATCCGCATCCAAACCGCGATCCCGGGCATCAAGGCCGTCTACGGCGTGGCCGCGCAGGCTCAGGCCTCGGGCGAGCGCTACGACTACGAGCCAGCCGGCCGCGGTGCGTTTCCGCAGGAAGAAGACTGGGACACCCGCGCCTACCTGCGCCACCTGCCCACCGTCTTCGAAGCGGTGCGCAACGAATTCGGCCCGGAAATCCCGCTCCTGCACGATGGCCACCACCGCATGACCCCCATCCAGGCCGCCAAGCTCGGCAAGGCCCTGGAACCGTACGACCTGTTCTGGCTCGAAGACTGCACCCCGGCCGAAAACCAGGAAGGGCTGCGCCTGGTCCGCCAGCACACCACCACGCCGCTGGCCATCGGTGAAATCTTCAACACGGTCTATGACTTCCAGACCCTCATCAAGGAACAGCTGATCGACTACGTCCGGGCCGCGTCAACGCACTTCGGCGGGATCTCGCCGCTGAAGAAGGTCATGGACTTCGCCGCGCAGTACCAGATCAAGTCCGGCTTCCACGGCCCACTGACATTTCGCCGGTCGGTTTCGCCGCACAGCTTCACGTGGGCCTGGCCATCCACAACTACGGCATCCAGGAATACATGCAGCACTCGGACAAGACCAACACGGTCTTCGAGCAGTCCATGACCTTCACCGACGGCTACCTGCACCCCGGCGACAAGCCGGGCCTCGGCGTCGAATTCAACGAAGAAGCCGCCAACTCCTTCCCGTACCAGCAGGCCTACCTGCCCTACAACCGCCTCGTGGACGGCACCGTCCATGACTGGTAGGAACATCGCCGTGGCGGGCGACCCCGGCGCAGCCACGGAACAGCCGCGGCGCATCGTGGTGATGGGCGTCTCCGGTTGCGGCAAGACCACCATCGGAGACCTCGTCGCCCGGGCGCTGGGAGTTCCGTTTCTCGACGGCGATTCGCTCCACCCGGTGGAAAACGTTGCCAAGATGGCTGCGGGCACGCCCTGACTGATGAGGACCGCTGGCCCTGGCTCGCGACCGTGGGCACCGAACTCGCCAACGCCGGCAACGGCGGGCTGGTTCTCGCGTGCTCCGCCCTCCGGCGCAGCTATCGGGACGCCATCCGCGAGAAAGCCCCGGACACCGTTTTCCTGCACCTGCACGGCAGCAAAGAGGTACTCAGGGAACGGACAGAAGGGCGTTCCGGCCACTTCATGCCGCCCGCCCTCCTTGATTCGCAGCTCGCCACCCTGGAACCGCTCGACGCCGACGAGGCCGGGTTCGTGCTCGACATCGCCGCACCGGTCAGCGAGGTGGTCTCGGAGGCGTTGGCGGGGATTGCCGCCGTCGCGGGTTCCAAAGCTCCGGCGGCCGGCAGCGCCGGTATCGCGGGCACTCCGGCGCGGCAGTTCGACGTCGACCTCCAGTCGGCGCCGTTCAACCTCGACGACGAGGCTGTTGCGTGGGTGGATGCCACCATCCGCGGCATGAGCCTTGAGGAAAAAATCGGGCAGCTCTTCATCAACCACAACAACGATTACTCCCCGGAGTACCTCGACGGTGTGCTGGAGAACTATCACGTTGGCGGAATGCGGTACAGGCCGGGTCCGTCCGCCGCTGTCCAGCAGCACATCCGTTATGCCCAATCCAAAACGCGCATCCCGCTTTTGGTGGCCTCCAACCCGGAAATGGGCGGAGCAGGAAGCTGCGACGACGGAACTTTCGTGTCGACCCACCTTCAGGCCGGTTCACACCCGGACAAGTCCATCGCGCGGAAAATGGGCCAGGTGGCCGGTGTGGAAACCGCGGCTTTGGGCTGCAACTGGGCCTTCGCGCCGATCGTGGACATCCACTACAACTGGCGCAATACGGTCATCTCAACCCGGGCGTTCGGCAACACTCCGGAAATCGTCGTGGAGCGCGCCAAGGAGTACTTCGACGGCATCAGCGAATCGGCCACTGTCTGTGCCATCAAGCATTTCCCGGGCGACGGCGTGGACGAACGCGACCAGCACGTGGTCACTTCGTACAACACGCTCGGGTACGCGGAGTGGAATTCCAGCTACGGCACGTTTACCGGGAAATGATCGGCCACGGATCCAGTCGATCATGGTCGGACACATCGGGCGCCAGAGCTCACGCGGCATTTCCGTCCGGGGACGGAAGACAGGGACATCCTGCCCGCCACCCTCGCTCCGGAGCTTCTCCAGGACTTGCTCCGTGGCGAACTCGGCTTCAACGGACTGATCCTCACCGATGCATCCCAAATGGTCGGCCTCACCCAGGCCAAGAAGCGCAAGGACCTGGTCCCGACCACCATCGCCGCCGGGTGCGACATGTTCCTGTTCTTCCGCAACCCGGCGGAGGACTTCCAGTACATGTTGGACGGCTACAAATCAGGCGTGGTCAGCGATCAGCGCCTGCATGACGCGCTGCGCCGGATTTTGGGGTTGAAGGCCAGCCTGGGGCTGCACAAGAAACTGCCGGAAGAACTGACGCCGTCGCCTGAGGCCCTGCGGCTGATCGGCAGCGAGGCGCACCTCGCCGTCGCCGCCGAAATCGCCGACAAGACCGTCACGTTGATCAAGGACACTGCCGGCAACCTGCCGATCACACCGGAAACGCATAAGCGCATCCGCCTATACGGGATCTCCGGCGGTTCCGATTTCACCCGGGCAGATCCGTTGGCCTACCTGGATACGGTCAAGGAAGAACTTGAAATCGCCGGTTTCGAGGTCCACCTCTTCAAGACGGCGGAGCAACGCGAAGCTGCGGGGGAGTCGGGCGTGAACTTCATGACCGTCATCTCGGACGAGGCCACGGGTGACTACGCGGAAAAGTACGATGCCGCGTTCGTCTTTGCCAATGTCAAGGGTTTTGCCCAAGAGGCTGCGATCCGTATCAAGTGGTCCAGTCCCATGGCGGCGGAAATCCCTTGGTACGTCACGGAAGTTCCCACGGTGTTCGTCTCCCTGAACCAGCCGAACCACTTGATCGATGTGCCAATGGTCAAGACGGCCATCAACGCCCATGCAGGGACCCGCGAGGCCATCCGGGCTACGATCCAGAAAATCCAGGGGAAGTCCGAATTCCAGGGAACGTTCAATGAGAACGTGTTCTGCGATTCGTTCGACACCCGGCTTTAGCGCGGTTCCAGCGAGTGGCGGCCACTTCCCCGAAGCAGGGGGAGTGGCCGCCGCACGGCCGGGAACAACCTCCATATTGTCGAGGCCTCGCAGTAGTATTCGGGCATGCCTGACCAGCCCGAATATCCCGCGCCGTTGAATTCAGTCGGCGCCCGCCTCCGCGCCAAACGGAACCGCTGTCAACCGTCTCAAGGGTGCCCGTGATCGCCAAGCTCGTTTGGCCGAAGTACCTCCAATATGTTCCGGCCATGGTCACCCGGACGTCGGAGGGCAAGGTCCTGGTGCAGTGGTGGCCGAATCCCTTCGGATCGGCCACCAGAATGACGTGGCTAAAGGACACGGACGTGAGGGCCGAGCTGCGCTACGAGCGTTGAGCGCAGAGAGCGTTGAGTCAGGCAGCCGGGTTTGCGACGTCCACCAGCTTGGTGTTGTCGTCCATGAGTTCCACGGGCCTCATCGTCCATGCCGACGCCAAGCCATACGCCTCGCCCAGCACGGCGTCCAACAGGGCCTGGCCCCTGGTTTCCTTGGGGTCGATCCAATCGTCGATCATGTCCGCGGAGATCGGCACCGGGATCCGGTCATGCAGATTGTGCAGTCTTTCGTGAACGCCTTCGGGAGGGGAATCCATGGTCAGGATCGAGCAGGACAAACGCCACGCGCCGGGTGCGGACTTGTCCTCGATGCTCTCGTCGCGCCATGGCGCAAACAATCCGGCGAAGGTAATCAGCTCGTCCTGTGGCTCGACGATGTAGCGCTGCTTGGGATCCTTGCGGCCGGGGCCCGACTTCTTCCACTCGTAGTAGGCAGAGGCAGGGACGACCGCCCGCCACTTCGGCAGGGAAGCCCTGAACGCGGGGATTGACCCAGCTGTTTCCGAGCGTGCATTCCACGTGGGTACCTTCGAATCGAAGGACTTGGAGAAGGTCGGAACCAAGCCCCAGCGCCCGGCCGCGAGCTCGCGTCCGAGCGAATCGTCCCGGCGCGTCCCCGCACAAAGACCACGGGGTCAGTCGGGTTGATCTGGAGCGTTGGCGAGGGATAGTCGGTATCACCGCGCAGCACGGCACCGAGCTTCCTCGAGAGATAGTCTGCTTCGAAACCGACACTGAACCGACCGCACATATCGACATTCTCGCGTAGCGCTTGGGACAACGCCAGTCGTAGAAGTCCATACTGGAGCAAGACGAGGAACCCGCATCCTGACCATCCGGACATTTGGAGGGCCCATGAGCAACCCGCGTGGCGAGGATATGCCGCTGGACAAGGTCAGCCCGGCCCGCTTGACAGGGCCGGTGCTGGCAGGGGTGCTCCCGCACCAGCCGGTCGCGGTAGTTGAGAAAGCCGCCGAAGTAGCGCTCAGTGCCGGATTGCACTTGGTCCTGGCCTTCGCCGATGTCACGAGCTTTCCGGCGGCAGGGACCGGGACGGGCATCTCACAGCCCAAGCGATCGACCCCGACGGCATCGACGACGACGCCGCGGCCATCACCGAGTCCCTCCGATCCCGCATCGCGGATCAACTCGACGGAACGGGTGTGCAGTGGACCTTCGTGACGCTCGCCGGCGAGCCTGCCCGGTCGCTAGGCCGATATGCGGCGGGTATCAACGCTTCCATGATCGTCGTGGGAACCAAGGAACATGGCCTCGGTCCGAGGTTTGAAGGACTAGTCACCGGATCGGTAGCCTTGCATCTGGCACATCGCCAAAACTGCCCAGTGCTCATGGTTCCCTTGGGCCGTCACGACCCAAGCAGGGATCAATGAAGGAAAGCAGCACCGCGCCGCACGGAGCCAAAACCCAGGCGGCGCAACCGGACCGGCAACCGCACCGCCCGCTCCATCTTCACGGGCGGTTCGTTCTGCTCGTCGCGGCCGGCGGAATCCTCGGGCTTTGAGCCGCTACGGTTTCGGCATGGCCCTTCCGGCGCCAGGGGCGTGGCCGCTTCCCACCCTGCTTATCAATCTGTCCGGTGCGCTCGCGCTTGGCTGGCTCCTCGAAGCACTCGCCCGGAGCGGACCCGACGCCGGCCTTCGCCGGATTGCCCGCTTGGGCATCGGTAGTGGTTTCCTAGGGCCTACACCACCTACAGCACCTTGGCGCTGGACTCGGTGCACCTCTTCGGAGCAGGACGCGGCATGGACGCCATGTGGTACCTGGCAGCCAGCCTGTTAGGCGGTGTCGCGGCCACAACCCTGGGTATTTGGCTTGGGGCGCTCCGGCACCGGTCCACCCAACAAGGTCAGAAGGCCTTGAAATGACCCTCCTTTTGATGGCGCTCGCGGGCGGCACAGGGGCGGCCGCGCGTTTCGTGGTGGATGGGGTGGTCCGTTCCTGGGCCCGGACTGCGCTGCCGTTGGGCACGATCTTCATCAACTTCTCCGGGTCACTTCTCATGGGGATCCTGGCCGGGCTGGTCATGTCACATCAGGCTCCTGAATCCCTTCAGCTGATTCTCGGCACCGGATTCCTCGGCGGATACACGACCTTCAGCACGGCAAGCTTGGAGACCGTCAGGCTTGTCCAGAGCGGCCGGACTGGATTGGCCCTCCTCAACGGAGTGGGCACGATGGCGGCATGCGTCGGAGCCGCGGCGGCCGGCGTCGGGCTGGTCTTGTTGTTCTGAGGCGCACACGTCCGAGAAATCACCCACCCCAGTGGCAAGCAAAGCCTGGGAAAACCCTCTGGAGAAACTATGTTCGAAACAGTAGTGCGAGAAGGCGTCGTCTTGAAGCCTCTCGAGACATGGCACGCCCGTGATTTTGCCGAGCACATGGACAGGGCACGGGACCATATCCGGCCGTGGGTCGGGCCGACCTTTGTCACCGAGACCGTCGAGGGTGCCCGCGCTACGCTTCAGCGTTACGCCACAGCCACAGCGAACGATGGGGCGCGCATCTATGGGCTCTGGAACGACGGCAGGATCGTCGGAGGCGTGATGTTTGTGACGTTCGACTCCGCCTGGGGCATTTGCGAAATGGGCTGCTGGCTCGAACCCGGTGCTGTCGGAGGGGCCTCATCACCCGCTCGGTCGAACTGCTCATGGAATGGGCCTTCCTAGAGCGGGGGATGTCCCGCGTCGAATGGCGCTGCCGCACCGACAACGACCGCAGCGTAGCCGTCGCGCAGCGGCTGGGGATGCGTTCCGACGGTGTCCTTCGCAGTAGCTGGGTCTACGACGGCAGGCGGTACGACAAGGAGGTATTTTCGATCCTTCGGGCCGAATGGATGAGCATGCGACCTGGTGTCGCTCACTGACAGACGTACCATGATTCCGGTAAGGGGTCCCGATGCGTCGCTTCGGTCCAGCAGGTCGCGTCTGTGCGGTTCTTGGCGCACTCGCCATCGGGGCGCCCTGCTCCTGTCATGTGGATCGGCCAGCGTGTGCCCGGCCGTCGGCTACATCTCGTTGGTAAGCTTGCACGTCACCGCGGAGCGCGCGGCGAATCTCGCCGCGCTCGTCATAGAGCTGTGCCAGGACGGCGCGTGCCAGAGCTTTTCCGCCAACGCCTTGACGCCGCTTACACCCGGTCCCATTCCCCTGCCGAACTCGCCCGGGGCGCCTCAATCGGTGTCCTTGCGCATGGCGGATGGAAGCATCGACGTTCGTATCGAGGCCGGCATCAACGACCACCCGCTCGATCTCACGACGTCGGGCACCAACACCTCCGGCTGGTCGATCGGCATGAGCCATGTGAGGCTCAAGCCCACGGCTACGTATCCGGACGGCCGTGACTGCGGAGGCCCGACGACGGCTGTTGCCACCCTCGATGCGCTCGGCCTCCGTGCAAGCTAGCCTCTGCCGAGATCCCAATCCACTAACGCTCAACCGGACAAGTTTGCTCCAATATTTCCGCGTGCCGGTGTGGCTTCCAGATGGAAAAACCGCACTGAACCACCCACTCACCCCCATTGATAAGTATACTTACCAATGAATGCCTCGGCCGCCGGCCAGGGCACGCAACCAAACAAGGGAGACTCTCATGTTGCTTTGGATAGCCATCGTTATTGCCGTTCTCTGGCTTCTCGGCTTTATTGGCAACATCGGCGGCGGGCTCATTCACCTGCTTCTGGTTGTTGCTGTGATCGTCCTGATTTTCCACTTCATCCGCGGCAGGTCACGCGTCTAGGGTCCAACTGCGGCACCGCCACCCCTCCTGGGCTTAGGTTCGGGAGGGGGGCGGATGCCGCCCCCCGCGAGCCAGCCTTCAGCTGCCCCCGGCCTCTACTTCTTCAAAAGGCTCCGTGGCCTCCACTCGGCCCAGGAGCGACAGGCGGCTCGCGATCTTGGCCCCGTCAACGGGCCCGGCACTCGTCCGGTGCGCCAAGCCGCCGGCCACATCCCAGTCCAAGGGGCCGTGGCCCACCAGGAACAGAGTGATGTCCTGCTCGTACAGGACATCAACCAGATCGCTGAGGCGTTGCCAGGCCGAGGCGGACCCGGCTACCGATCCGGCCGTCGGCGAGGGTACGCCGTCGATCACCCACGTTCCGTAGTCCTTAGCCAAAGCCATGTAGTCCGCTGTCGACATGGGGCCGCCGCACAACTCCGCGAAACTGGCCCAGAGCACATCGTCGGCCGCCTTGACGGTGAGCCGTTGCGCCGTGGGGGTGAGGATCCGCTCCTGTGACTTCGCCGGATGGAACAAACCGAAGGCTCCCAGTTGCGCGGGCGTTCCGGGAGTAATGATCTTGCCCCTGCTGAAGCCCTCCTGTCCGGGAACCACTAGAGCCAGTTCTTCCGCTTGAAGATGACATACATGACAAAGCCCGCGAGAACCATCATGCCGAGTGCCATGGGATAGCCGAGCGGCCAATGGAGTTCAGGCATAACGTCGAAGTTCATTCCGTAGAGCCCGGTGACGAACGCCGGTGCAAAGAAGATCGCGGCCCAGGAGGAGATCTTCTTGGTTTGTTCGTTTTGTGCCGCACTCGCTTCGTTTTGCCGGTTCGCGGTGAGGGTCCCGTCGAGGGTCAGGGCGTTTTGGAGCAGGTCGCGGAACCCGTTTGCCCGCGAAATTACCTGCTCGACGTGGTCTTCCACATCGCGGAGTTTGCGCTGTAGCTCGATGTCTACTCCGTATTTCTCGAACCCGCGCTTCAGGGAGGCCATCATTTCGGGGAGCGGGTTGATTGCGCGCTGGAACTGAATGACTTCGCGGGCGAGTTCATAGATGCGCCGCGAAACCAGGGGATCGCCACCGAAGAGCTGGTCCTCGATCTCGTCAATGTCGTTTTCCAGGCCCGAGATCACGGGGCCGTAGTCGTCCACCACTCGGTCCAGCAGTGCGTACAGGACGGCTTCGGGGCCATGCCGCAGAAGCTCCGGTTGTTGTTCCAGATCCCTACGGACTTTGGCCACCCCGGGTGTTTCCGCATGCCGGACCGTGACCACGAAGTTCCTCCCCGTGAAGATGTGAAGTTCACCGAACTCCACGGTCTCGGTAGCGTCCACGTATCTCGCAGGCCGCAGGACGGTGAAGAGGTTGTTGTCGTAGCGTTCCAGCTTGGGCCGCTGGTGGGCGTTGACGGCGTCCTCGACGGCGAGCAGGTGGAGGCCGAATTCGGCAGCCACGGCCGCCATTTCCGTCTCGTCCGGCCGGTACAGTCCAATCCACACCATTCCGCCGTGCGCGGCCAGTGTTTCGACGCTTTGCTCGAGGCTTCCCGGAGTCGCGGTCCGGATGCCGTTCACATAGACGGCATTGTCAATGATGGTCACGAGGTTATTCTCCTCCTCTACTGCAACGCCCCGATGATTGCCCCGGCGGCAGTCATGGCCACGATGTCATGGCCGGAGTCGATGAGGGTCACGGCGGACGGCCTGCCCGCGAAACCGTTGTGGATGACGTGGCCGCCGACTCGGAATACCACCGCAATCACCAGCGCAAAGAAACCAGCGTGCAAGCTTCCTTGCACGCCCAGCTTGCCGATCAGGACGGCCAACACGATGCTCGTGAGGGCTGCGGCCACCATCAGGGGGATCCAGATTCCTGCGCCGCCGTCGATCTTCTTGAGGTCTTCCTCGGTCTTGCCAATGGCCTGCATCCACCGTCTGCCGAAGACCGCCGGCATGTACCAGACAAATCCGATGACCATGCTGGAAACGAAGGCCAGGAGTATCGCCAGCCAGTTGAGGTGCTGAAGAGAAGAGAGCCAATCCATTCTGGAATCCTAGTCGGCTTCCCTGACCGGCGAATCAGTGGAAACCTGTGCTTTGACCCGTTTCGCGGCGTCGGCCGTCTCAGCGGCATCCACGAGCCTGCCGATGAGCGGCTCTGTCCGGTAGGGGATATGGGTGTGCAGGGCAAGCACCGTTTCCGTGCGGATGACGCCCTTGGTTCTGAGGATGGAGCGGAGCGCGGTTTGCAGGTTGTGCGTGTCGGTGGCCACCACCCGGCATAAGAGATCGCCCCGCCCGGAAATTTCGTGCACCTCGAGGACCTGGGGGATGCGGCGCAGGGCTCCGATCACGCCGTCGAGTTCCCTGTGGGTCACCTCCAGCGTCACGAAGCCGACGACGTCGTACCCCACCTTTTCGAGGTCGACCTCGCGGCCGCCGTCGTTCAATACGCCCGAGCGGACAAGGCGGCGCATCCTCGATTGGGCGGTGTTGCGCGCAATCCCCAGGGACTCGCTGAGTTCACCGATCTGAACCCTGGGATCACGGATCAGCTCCAGCAGGATTTTCAGGTCCGTAGGATCGAGGGTGTTCAAATCATCACTCCGGCTCATTTGTGGTCATCTATGGACATCAATTTTGAAGATTTTGATCAATTCTTTCATGGACATCTGATCTATCTGGCAGGCTTGCGACATCCTGTTGCCATCAAATATTTTGGGCCGTCCAGTCCAGGCCCACAAGGCCGGGTTCCGCGATGGCCGCTGAGGCGAAGGCACGGAAATGACTGTCTTTAGCGAACTGCGCATGCGCCAGGCCACCGCCGGGCGCTGGGGCTGGGATGCTTCCACCACGGCGCGGCTTGTCCTGGCCGGCGCCGTCATGTTCACACTGCTGGTCGGTGCCAACTTGGCGAGCCCCCTGTATCCGCTGCTTCAGTCGGAACTGGGAATCACGTCGCTGGGTGTGACGATTGCCTTTGCAAGCTACGTCCTGGCGCTCGTGGCTGTGCTGATGCTTGCCGGCCACTGGTCCGACCATATCGGCAGGCGTGCAGCGCTGGTGCTTGCCGTCCTCGTGGGCTTGGTGGGCGGCTTGGTTTTCGCCAACGCAGACAACCTCTTGATGCTCTCAGCGGGCCGCATGCTCCAGGGTATTGCCGTGGGCCTCGCCACCGGAGCGAGCTCGGCCGCTTTGCGTGAATTGCTTCCGTCCCGGCCCGAGTGGGCTTCCCGCTTCACCTTGCTTTCGTCCTCGGGAGGCGTGGCTGCCGGTCCTGCCATCGGCGGACTGCTTTCGCTTCTCCCGGGTGCAACCTCAACGCCGTTCTTCATTCACGCGGCCGTCCTGCTCCTCTTGCTCGTCCCGTTGTGGCTTCTCAAGGCGCGTCCGGCGATTCGGCCTGCGGAGGGCCCGCGTCCGTACATGGCGCTCGCCCCGCGACGGCCCTCGGTTTCCCGGGAAGCTAGGGGAGCGTTTTGGCTGGCCTCGAGCGTGGGATTCCTCAGCTTTGCCGTGTTCGGATTCTGCCTTTCGCTCGCGCCCGGCTATTTCGCCGTCGTGGTGCACGCCGATTCCCGCCCCATGACCGGGCTGCTCGCCGGCTTGACGCTCGCAGCGTCCGCGCTCAGCCAGCTGCTGACGGTCCGCGGCAGGTTCGCCGTGCCCGCTGGCCTGATGGTCCTGGGAATTTCCATTGTGCTGGTCGGCGCGGCGGCATCGCTGTCCAGTCCGATTCTGCTGGTGGCAGCGAGCCTGTCCGCCGGGGTGGGGCAGGGGATCGCCTTCCGCTTGGTGTTCAACGACGTTGCCAGCAAAGTCGAGGCGTCCCGACATGCCCAGATCATCAGCACGGTGTACGTCATCACCTACCTTGGAAGCGCGGTGCCGGTCATCGGCTTGGGCTTGGCTGCCTCGGTGATCGGGCTAGGCGCGGCCGCCAGCGATTTCACTGTGGTGTGCGGGTTGGCAGCTACGGTGCTCGCTGCTGCATCCCTCCGCAGGGTGCTCCGCAGGGGCTGACCGGCGGTTCTGACTGCGAACTAAGTTCGCAAAGGTTGATTTGCAAAGAAACTCTTGCAAAGGTTTCTTTGCAAGAGTAGCGTTTCCGGCATGGACAAGGTTCAAGAGCCGGAATTCCCGTTCGCAAGGTCGATACGGCATCCCTCAAAGCGCTCGCGCACCCGTTGCGGGTTCAGATCCTTGAGATGCTGTCCCGGTATGGGCCACAGACCGCCTGCAGCCTGGCCGAACTCCTCGATGAATCCAGCGGCGCTACGAGCTACCACTTGCGGCAACTCGCCAAGTTCGACTTCGTCCATGAAGTCCAGGGCAAGGGGACCGCGCGGGAGCGGTGGTGGGAGCGGCCCAGGGGAGCCATTCAGATCACCTCGCCCGAGTTGGCACATTCGCCGGCAACACAGGAGGCATCGCGGCTGGTAACCCGCGAGTTCGAACGCAGCAGGCAGGCTGTCCTCGCCGACTTCATGGCACACGGCATGGACTCGTTGGACGAAGAATGGCTCGACGCGGCCATCGTCAACACAGCCAACGCCCGGATGTCAGCGGAGCAGCTTGGCCGCTACGCCCGCTCCATGGAAGCCTTCGCCCGCAATCTCCTGGAGGAAATCCGGAGCGAACCCGAGGCGGACGACGCCCGCCCCGTGCAGATCCATTTCAACGCATTCCCGATCCTGGGAGTCCCGGCGTGGGCCGGAGACAAGAAGTCCCGCGATGCGAAGTCGCACGCAGCAGGCACCGAAGGGAAAGAGTCATGAGCACAGCCACCGCATCATGCGGCACCTACCGCCGGCCCTCCATGTTGGAATCGGCAGCCGCCGGAATCGGATCCGGGCTTGTCTCGTGGGCCGAGCGCAGGCGCTCCATTCCTCCGCTCGAGCTGGCGGTGCAGCAAGCGGCGTTGAGGCGCCGGCAGGAACTCGGCGACTTGCGCCAGGACGCTATCGCGGCGGCCCACTCGGGACTCGAGCCACGCCGCTAAGCGGGTCTAATCCAAGCCGCGTCCAAGTCAGCCGTTATTCCGGCAGCGGCCCGTGGTTGCCCTGGATGTGGGCGAAGACCAAAGTGGTCTCGGTGTGGCCCACCACGGGGTCGGTGGCGAGGTTGTCCAGGACCCAGTCGCGAAGGTCGTCGGTGTTGGCGACCGCGATATGCAGCAGGTAGTCCACGGAGCCGGAGGTGTGGAACGTGGAGATCACTGCAGGGAGGGCGGGGACCCGGGCCGTGAAGCGGTCGATCTGGTCGCGGTCATGCGCGCGAAGGCGCACGGCGATCAAGGCCTGCACCGATCGGCCGATCGCCGGGAGGCTGAGGACTGCTTCGAAACCCTCGATAATGCCGCGTTCGGAGAGTGACCTCGTACGCATGAGCGCCGTCGACGGAGCAATTCCGACGAGTTCGGCCAGCTGCTTGTTGGAGATCCGGGCATCGTCGACCAAAGCCGCCAGGATGCGCTCATCGATCGCATCCAATGGCTCGCTGGTGCCGACGGGCCGAACGTTCTTCGGGGTGATGGTCACGGATCCTCCTGAAATTGCTGTCTATTCATCATAGGTGCCAGTTTCCACTCAATCCATTCATTTGCACTGTCAATCTCCGAATTATTGCCAGATACTGACCGAATTCAACGGTGAATAATTCAAGGAGAGCAGTGACAGCCATCGATACACTCGCAGTCCACGCCGGCCGGACGGGACTCACGGAGCAGGGCGTGCATGCCGTTCCCATCGACCTTTCAACCACTGCGCCTTTGCCTTCTGTCCACGACGGCGGCCTCGCCTACGAGCAGATGGCCACGGGCGGCGTGCCCCTCGACGGTCAGAGCACGGTGTACCAACGTCTCTGGAATCCTACGGTAGCCAGGTTCGAAGACGGCGTAGCGGCGCTCGAGGGCGCTGCGCAAGCTGTCGGTTTTGCCTCGGGGATGGCTGCGTTCAGCGCCGTGCTGCTCGCCGCCCAATCAGAAGGCAAGACGCACGTGGTTGCGGTGCGGCCACTCTATGGCGGCACGGACCACGTCCTGGCCAGCGGCCTGCTGGGTAACCAGGTCACCTTCGTCAAGGCCGACGGCGTGCGGGATGCCCTTCGTCCGGACACCGGCCTGGTGGTGGTGGAAACCCCGGCCAACCCGAGCCTGGATCTTGTGGACCTAAACCGCCTGGTGGCCGACGCCGCAGACGTTCCGGTGCTCGTGGACAACACGTTCGCGACGCCGATCCTCCAGCAACCGCTCAAGCACGGCGTCGCGATGGTGCTCCACAGTGCCACGAAATTCCTGGGCGGCCACGGCGATGCCATGGGCGGCGTGGTGGCAACCAGTGCGGAGTGGGCCACGCGGCTGCGCCGGGTCCGTGCCGTGACGGGCGGCATCCTGACTCCTTGGCCCGCCTACCTGTTGCACCGCGGCCTGGCGACACTTCCCATCCGGGTGCGTGCCCAACAGGACCACGCCCACAAGATCGCGGCGGCGCTCGCGAGTCACGAACTCGTGGCCAAGGTGTACTACCCGGGCTTCCCGAGTGCGATCCACTGCACCTGGTCGGCACGCAGATGAGTGGTCCGGGCTCGTTGATCTCCTTCGATCTCGAGTCGGCCGAGCATGCGGAGCGCATTCCGGGCGCTGTCCGCCTCATCACCCACGCGGTATCGCTGGGCGGCATCGACACGCTGATCCAACACCCCGCCGGATTGACCCACCGCCCGGTTGCCCCGGAGGCCAAGCCCCAGGCGCGCATGCTCAGGCTTTCCATCGGCTTGGAAGATCCCGCCGACATCATCGACGACCTGGTCCAGGCCCTCGAGTCCACCCGGTAGGGCCCGCTACTTTCCCCGTCCGGCCGGGTTCAAGGAGCCGACGACGGCGAGCTGCGGCGCTGGGATCGGTGCACGACGGCGGTGATCACCGCCGTCGTGCATCCCAAGGCGATGACCGTCCAGGCGAGTGCGGTCCACCCGAAAGCCTGGAAGGCGAGTCCGCCGGCCCAGCCAATAATGCTGGACCCCAGGTAGTAGGAGAGGTTATACAACGACGCTGCTTGCGCGCGGCCGCTCGTCGCGATGGTCCCGGTCCAGCCTGCTCCGATGCTGTGCGCGGCGAAAAAGCCGCCGGTAAAGACCACCAAGCCAGCCAGAACCGCGGCGAGGTTGTCCCACAGGGTGAGTCCCAGTCCGGCCGTCATTGTCGCGATCCCGGCGAGCATGACCGTGCGGCGGCCGAATCTCATGGACAGTCCGGCTCCCCAGCGGGAGCTCACGGTTCCGGACAAGTAGGCCAGGAAAATCAGGCTGACCACGGTGGCGGGCAGTCCGAAGGGCGCGGCATGGAGGCGGAAGCCGAGGTAGTTGTAGACGGCCACGAAGCCGCCCATCAAGAGGAACGCTTGAATGTATAGGGCCAGCAGCCGCGGATTAGCGGAATGGTCCGCCAACGTCTTCATGGCGCCGCGGAAACCTTCGGCCGAGCGTGGGGTGAAGCGGCGTGGCTTCGGGACCAGCAGCAGAAAGAGGGCGGCCGACGCCGTCGCCAGGATGGAGACCGCGAAGGCGGCGGCCCGCCAACCCCACAATTCACCGATGGGTCCCGCGAGCAAGCGGCCGGCAAGACCGCCGAGGGTGGTTCCGGCGACGTAGCTGCCGGCAGCGAGCGCGGCGTGCACTTTGTTGACTTCTTCATTCAAGTACGCGATGGCGATCGCCGGGATACCGCCGAGGGCCATGCCCTCCAGCGCCCGCAAAGCGAGGACAAGCGGAAAGGTGGGGGCCAGGGGGACGAGCAGGCCCAAGACGGTGGCCGCCGCGATTCCGATGGCCATGGCACGCACGCGGCCGATCTTGTCGGCGACGAAGGACCACGGCAATACCGTTGCCGCTAGGCCCACCGTGGCCAAGGAAATCGTGAGCGCAGCCTCGGCCGCCGTGATGTGCAGCTCATTCGCCATGAGCGGCAAGACGGCCTGGGTGGAGTAGAGCTGCGCGAAGGTGGCCACGCCGGCGAGGGCCAGGCCGGCGAGGATCCGCCGGTACGCGGTGGAGCCCTTCAGATGGCCTTCCCAATCGGACTCTGCGAGGCTCTTGGGTGCTGCGTTTGTACTCACCCGTCCACAGTAGGGCGAGCATCAGTGATGACTCCAATGCATGATTCGCTTAATATTGATAGCGGACATGGATGGTTTTGAAGAGGTCGATCTGAGGGTGGACAAGCATGGACATCGAACACAAGCAACTGGTCCAACTGCTGCCGTTGCTCCCCCTGCTGGCTGAGCTTGGCCGGACGGAACATGTCACGGAGACGGCCGAGTTGCTCGGAGTACCCCAATCGACGGTGAGCCGGGCGCTGGCCGGGCAAGCGCCGTCGTCGGGACCGAGCTCCTTGTCCGTGAAGGCCGCGGAGTCCGGCTGACCCAGGCCGCCAAGACGCTGCTTCCCTATATCGAAGCGGCGCTCGCGGAATTCCAGGCGGGGCTGGATGTGGTCCGGCACGAATCCGATGTTGTCCGCGGCAGAATCGCGGTGAGCTTCCAACACACATTCGGCGAGGCCACGTTGCCGCTGCTCATGAGCGCATTCCGGAGCCGGCACCCTTTCACGGCTTTCGAGCTCAGCCAAGGAGCCCGTGCCGCCTGCCTTGAATCGCTCATCGCCGGTGACGCCGACTTCGCCTTGACGGCACCCGTGGCGGCTCCGGGCAGGAACCTCGGCTCGGCTTCTCTGTACCGCGAGCCGTTGCGGCTAGTGGTCCATCACCGCCATCAGTTGGCCCGGCGGCCCAGCGTGCGGCTCGCCGAGCTCAAGCATGAGCCGTTCGTTTCCATGGGACCCGGTTTCGGCCTGCGCTCGCTAACCGACGCGATCTTCCGGGACGCGGGCTTCCGCCCGAGGACCGCTTTCGAGAGCCAGGACTCGCATACCATCCGAGGACTCGTGTCGGCCGGGCTGGGCTACAGCATCCTGCCGCCGGGAGGACTCGGGCCTGGACCACAAGGTGTCCTTGATTCCACGGACCTGGGGTGGGTGGAGGTATCGCTCGACTCGGAGCTCGCATACCGGGAGATAGGGATTGCCTGGCGCGAACGGCGCAAGGAACCGGACCCCGTCAGGCTCTTCCGCGAACTCGTGCTTTCCGAAGGGCCTGGGCTGCTCGCAGGCCTCGTCAAAGCGCGATCCGGAACCCAATAGGACCACCCGTTGCCCCGCGCTAGGCTTTTGGACGTGGAGACTGCAGAGAACAAAACCCCCCGGCCCGACGCAACGGTCATCGGGCTCGACATCGGCGGCACCAAGACCCGCGGTGTCCGGTTCGAAGACGGCAAACCGGTCCGCGACGAAAGCACCGGCAGCTCGAACGTCCAGAACGTGAGCCGCGAGACGGCGGCCAGGAATCTCGCAGAGCTCTTCGCCATGATCGGCGGCGGCGACGTGGACCGGGTCCTTGCCGGGGCAGGCGGAATCGACACCGACGCCGATGCCCGCGCCCTCGCCGAGCTGATCGAACCCCATGTTCCAGGGGCGCAGGTCACGGTGGTCCACGATTCCCGGCTGCTACTGGCGGCAGGCCGGGCCAGCACGGGAGTGGCTGTCATTGCCGGAACCGGATCCGCGGCCTGGGGCAAGAATGCCGAGGGGGAAGAAGCCCGTGCCGGGGCTGGGGCTTTCTCCTGGGCGATGAAGGCAGCGGATACTGGCTGGGTAGGGAGGCGGTGCGCCACAGCCTCCGGCGCATGAACAAAGGGCTGGAACCGGATGGCCTCACAGCGGCCCTCCTGGAATCCTGCGGGGTGGACGATCCCAACAAACTCATCGCGCTGTTCCACTCGGAGGACACCGACCGGCGGTACTGGGCCCAGCGCGCAACCGCCGTAGTCGAGACCGCGCGGGAAGGCCTCGAGATCAGCCGCCAACTCCTGGACCAGGCAGGACGGGATCTCGCGGAACTCGCGGCGCAAGCTGTCCGGCAACTCGGCCTTCCCGGACCGGTGATTCTTGGCGGCGGGCTCGGCATGAACGTGGAGCCTTTACAGTCCGCTTTCCGGGCGGGACTGGCCGCACACGGGATCACCGATGTCCGGGTCCTGGACCAGGAACCGGTTTTCGGTGTGCTGCGGATTGTCGCGGAGCTGCCCTAGCCGGGACCGTTAGTCAGTAGCCCTGTTCCGGGACCTCGGCTTGAGCTGGACCCCTGGCATAGGCGGTGCGGGGATGCGCCCGGCTTCCGCTCCGGCGTCGGGCCCGTGGCCATGGATCCAACCGAAGCGCGCATTACGGGCGTCCTCGTCGCTCAGGAGCGCCTGGGCTTCCCAATCTTCGCGGGCCTGCGCCACTTCCTCGTGCGTCCGGCCCACGAAGTTCCACCACATCAGGATGTCCTCTTCGAAGGGTTCACCGCCCAGGAGCATGAAGCGGGTTCCCGGGCTGCGTCGAGGCGGAGCGATTCCCGGCCCATGCCGAGGAATGCCAAGGGGCCGGGGTCGACTTCCTGGCCGTCGATCATCGCGGAACCGTCCAGGACCAGCACCGCATGCTCGAAATCGGGATTCAGAGGTAACTCGACGGCGCCCGAGGCTGAGACTTCCACGCCGACAATCGGGCTGAACATGACCGCGGGGGAGCGCTGTCCGGCGAACTCTCCCACGAGAACAGTGGCCCTGAAACCGTCCGCCACGACCACCGGCAGGTCGACGATCTGCTGGAACGACGGCGCACGGTGCCTCACGGCGTCGGGCAAAGCAACCCACAACTGCAGGCCCCGGGACAGCGGCAGGAGGTCGCCGCCGTCGGGCGCGTCCGGGTCGAGTCCTGCCGGCGGGACACCGAACTCGGAATGCGAAATGCCGCGACCGGCCGTCATGATGTTCAACTGCCCGGGACGGACCAGCACGTCGCTTCCGACGCTGTCGCGGTGCCGCACCTCGCCCTGGAGGGGCCACGTGACCGTCTGAAGTCCCATGTGCGGGTGGGGAAGGACGCTCATCGCGATGCGGTCCGGGCCGAAGCTGTCCAGGAAGCACCAGGCTCCAACCGTCGGCATTCCGCGTTGGGGGAGGGTGCGCGAGACGTTCATGGCCCGGACGCCGCCGAGGGGAACCTCGCGGGCCGGCCAGAGCTGTACAAAAGGTCCTTGCCCGGGATGTCCGGCCGGGCAGACTTCCTGGGACGGGCCGTTTCCAAGTTGGTCACAATACAACTCCATGTGCTGAACAGTGTTCCCTCCAGCTTAGGCCTAGGCTGGCTCCATGAGCATGCAGTTCGACACCCGCCCGGCCGCGTACGGAGTGGTCATCCGCGACGGAGCGATCCTTCTCGCCTATTGGAAGCAAGACGGCAAGGAAGGCTGGACCCTCCCCGGGGAGGCCTGGATTTGGGGGAGCATCCAGTCGACGGTTGCCGCCGCGAGATCCAGGAGGAAACCGGATACGACGCCGACATCGGAGCGATGCTCGGCATCGACGTCGGCCACTGGCCGGGTGAGGAGCGGCTGGACGGATCAGGCCGTGATTTCCAGGCAATCCGGCTGGTCTACGAGGCAAGCATCACGGGCGGCGAATTGACCCACGAGATTGACGGCAGCACTACCCACGCCGCCTGGGTGCCGCTGGGCAAGGTTCCCGGACTGAACCGGGTGTCACTGGTGGACATCGGCCTCCGCCTGCTCAGTGAGCGTCCCCTCAACGGAAAACTGCAGACGCCCTGAGCATTGCCGATTCATTACGGTCTTCGCGCCTGCACTGACATCGTCGGTGGTGCTGGTTAGGCTGTAGAACATCAGTTCGCTGTTGATTGAGTTCCATCGTTGATATTTGCGGCCCAAGAAGTTAGGTAAGCCCCGGAATGGCTGAAGCCATGATTGAGTTCCAGAGCGTCACCAAGCAGTATCAGGGCGGACAACCCGCTGTTGATGGATTGAGCATGTCCATCGACAAGGGTGCCATCACCGTGTTCGTCGGACCCTCGGGCTGCGGAAAGACCACGTCCCTGCGGATGATCAACCGCATGGTAGAGCCCACCTCGGGCACCATCACCGTGGCCGGCAAGGATGTCTCGAACGAACCTGCCGCCCAGTTGCGCCGCTCCATGGGTTACGTCATGCAGTCCTCAGGACTCATGCCGCACCGCTCCGTGCTGGACAACATTGCCACCGTTCCGCGGCTCAACGGCGTTTCCAGGGCGGCAGCCCGCAAACGCGCGGAAGAACTGCTCGACGTCGTCGGCCTGGCTTCCGTGCTCGGCAAGCGGTACCCGTCCCAATTGTCCGGCGGCCAGCAGCAGCGCGTCGGCGTGGCGCGAGCGCTCGCAGCCGACCCGCCCGTGCTGCTCATGGACGAGCCCTTCAGCGCGGTGGACCCGGTGGTCCGCGACGAACTCCAGCAGGAACTCCTCCGGCTCCAGCGCGAACTGGCCAAGACGATTGTTTTCGTTACCCACGACATCGATGAGGCCACCGTGCTCGGCGACAAAGTGGCCGTTTTCGCCGTCGGGGGCAAACTGGCGCAATACGCGGCACCCGAAGAGATCCTCCGGGCACCCGCCAATGACTTCGTGGCCTCGTTCGTTGGCCGTGACAGGGGATTCCGGCACCTTTCCTTCAACGGCGCCGATGCTGTTCCGGTGCATCCGGTCAAGACCGTGGAAGCCCCGCACGTTGCCGCGGGCAGCACCGAATGGGCGCTGGTGCTCGACGGCGACTCCCGGCCTATGGGATGGGCTTCACCACGCGACGGCGCCGGGCTGATTCCCGGTGGGTCCTTGTTCCGGCGCGGAGACACGCTCCGCAGGGCGCTGGATGCCGCGTTGTCCTCGCCTTCCGGCCTTGGCGTGGTGGTGGACGACGACGGGCGGCTCGAGGGGGTCCTCAAAGCCGATGAAGTGCTGGCGCTCATCGAACAGACCCGGCACAACCGGGAGGACGCCCCTGATGGAATGGTTCCTGGCGAACAGCGGCATGGTCTTCGAACGGGCTGGCGAGCACCTTGTCCTGGCTTTGATTCCCATGGTTCTGGGTCTGCTCATTGCGGTGCCCTTGGGGCAACTGGCCCGCCGGAACCGTACCCTCAGGACCGTGGTCACTACAGCAAGTTCCCTGCTGTACACCATTCCCTCATTGGCGCTTTTCATCATCCTGCCGCCGATCCTCGGAACCCGGATCCTGGATCCACTCAACGTGGTGGTTGCCCTCACCATGTACGCCGTTGCCCTGCTCGTGCGGGCTGCCATGGACGCCTTCGACTCCGTGGACGACGACCTCCGCATGGCGGCAGTGTCCATGGGATTCAAGCCGACCGCACGGTTCCTCCAGATCGACCTTCCGCTTTCCTTGCCTGTGCTTTTTGCGGGCCTGCGCGTGGTGTCCGTCAGCAATATCTCCCTCGTCAGCGTCGCCGCGCTTCTAGGCGTCGGGAACCTGGGAATGCTGTTCACCGACGGGCTGCAGCGGGCGTTCGTCACGGAGGTGGTGATCGGCATCATCGCGATTCTCCTGCTTGCCCTCGTCATGGACACGTTCCTGGTCCTGCTCGAGAAGCTGCTGACCCCCTGGACGCGGGCGAGCGCCGCAACCACCAGACAGGATGGCAAAGCCGACAGTAAAGCGGCCCAGTTCATCGCGGATGCCGAGATCCACGGGGAGGCCGCCCGATGAGCAACATCTTCGTTGACACCCTCGCTTGGCTCACGGATCCGGTCCACTGGTCAGGAAGCGGCGGAATCGCCACAAGGCTCTTGGAACACCTGCAGTACTCCGGGCTGGTCCTCGTAATTGCCGCGGCGATCGCCGTGCCCGTGGGCCTCTTCATCGGCCACACGGGACACGGACGCGTGGTCGCCGTCGCGTTCGCCGGGCCTTGCGGGCACTTCCGACCCTCGGCCTGCTTGTCCTCTTTGCCCTGTTGGCTGGAAGCGGACTCATGCCCCGGTTTGGGCCTCGTCATCTTGACAGTGCCACCGCTCTTGGCCGGGACCTACGCCGGGATTTCCAGCGTGGATCCAAAGGTGGTTGACGGGGCCGGGCCATGGGCATGACGGAACTGCAGATCTTGTTCCGGGTAGAGCTGCCCAACGGACTCCAGGTCATGTTCGGCGGCATCCGCACGGCGGTCCTTCAGGTCATCGCGACGGTTTCCGTGGTGGCATACCTTCCGCTGGGCGGCCTGGGGCGTTATCTTTTTGACGGATTGGTCCTTCAGGACTTCCCCCGCATGCTCGGCGGGTCACTGCTCATCGCGGCGTTGGCAATCGCCGTCGACCTCGTTCTGGCCGTGGCGCAGAGGATCCTCCTCCCGCCCGGACTTTCCATCGATTCCAGCGGCGGCCACAAGGCCGCCGGAGATCTCGCAGCCGCCGCACCGGCGGGGGCTGCCGTTCAAGGAGGTACCGCATGAAGCAACCCGTCACCCTGACCCGCCGCGGGCTCGGCGGCCTGGCGGCCGGAGTCGGCATTGCGCTTGCACTCAGCGCATGTGGCGGCAGCCCGCTGTCCAGCCCGTCCACCAACGCCCCCTCCGGGGCCGGCGGCTCGCTTACGGTGGGCTCGGCAGATTTCCCGAGAGCCAGGTCATCGCCGAAATCTACGCCGGAGCACTGAACGCCGCCGGCGTTACCGCTACGACGAAGCCCAATATCGGATCCCGCGAGATCTACTTCAAGGCCGTACAGGACGGTTCGATCGATCTCGCCCCTGACTACTCCGGAAACCTGTTGTCCTACCTGGACACGAATGCCACGCAGGTATCGGCCGATGATGTCTACAAGGCGCTGCCCGGGAAGCTTCCGCAGGGCTTGGGAGTGCTCGATCCCGCCAAGGCTGAGGACAAGGACGCCATGGTTGTCACGAAGGCCACGGCGGAGAAGTACCAGCTCAAGTCCATCGAGGACCTCGCCAAGGTCTGTGGGGACCTCACGATGGCAGCACCGCAACCTTTGAGACCCGCGCCTACGGGTTCCCTGGCCTCAAAGCCAACTACAACTGCGTGCTCAAGGGCCTGAAGCCGTTCAGCGACGGCGGCGGGAACCTCACGCTGCAGGCCCTGCTGACCAATGATGTCCAGGTTGCCGACATCTACACCACCACGCCGTCCATCCAGGACAACGCCCTGGTGGTCCTGGATGATCCCAAGAACAACTTCAAGGCCCAGCAGGTCCTCCCGCTGTACAACATGGCCAAGATGACGGACAAGGCGAAGGCAGCCCTCAACAACGTTTCGAAGATCCTCACCACGGACGACCTCATCAACCTGAACCGCGCGGTCAGTGGCAACCAAAAGCAGAATCCAAAGGACGCTGCAGCCGCTTGGCTCAAGGACAAAGGGATCGTGAAGTAGCTTTCCCAAGCAGTGCCCGGCGGCGGAGGCCCCGGCTAAGGACGACGGCGGCGAGGAACCCTGGTGTGGGCCTCGCCGCCGTCGTTCCCAATGTGAGTGATGTCTCAACGGAAGTACATCCCCGGTGTGGCATATTTGATGAATGGCAGAATTCAAGCAGTCCACCAAGCTTCATAATGTCCTTTACGACATCCGTGGACCGATTCTTCAGGCCGCCCAGCAGATGGAGGCAGAGGGTCACCGCATCCTCAAACTGAATATCGGAAACCCGGCACCGTTCGGATTTGAAGCGCCGGACGCGATCTTGGTGGACATGATCCGCCACCTGCCGCATGCCCAGGGATACAGCGATTCGCGCGGAATTTTCTCGGCCCGTACCGCCGTCTCGCAGTACTACCAGACCCGCGGCATCCAAAACATCCACGTTGACGACATCTACCTTGGCAACGGCGTCAGCGAGCTCATCACCATGTCCCTCATGGCCTTGCTGGAGGTGGGGGATGAGATCCTCATTCCCACTCCCGACTACCCGCTCTGGACCGCCTCGGTGGCACTTGCCGGCGGCCGTCCGGTCCACTATCTGTGCGACGAGGAATCGGGCTGGCAGCCGGACCTCGAGGACATGGAATCGAAGATCACGCCTCAAACCAAGGGCATCGTGGTCATCAACCCCAACAACCCCACGGGTGCCGTGTACCCGGAGGAAACCCTCAAGAAGATCGTGGCCCTCGCTGAAAAGCATGGACTCGTTGTGTTCGCCGACGAGATCTACGAGAAGATCCTCTACGAAGACGCTGTCCACGTGAATCTTGCCGGACTCACCGGCGACGATGTCCTCTGCCTGACGTTCAGCGGATTGTCCAAGGCCTACCGGGTATGTGGCTACCGCGCCGGCTGGATGGCGATCTCCGGCCCCAAGAAAGACGCCGCAGACTACCTCGAGGGCATCAACCTGCTGGCCAACATGCGCCTTTGCGCCAACGTGCCGGCCCAGCATGCCATCCAGACCGCCCTCGGTGGCCACCAAAGCATCAACGATCTCATCTTGCCCGGCGGCAGGCTCCTCGAACAGCGGAACAAGGCCTACGATCTGCTCAACGCCATCCCCGGTGTCAGCACACAACAGGCCAGGGGTGCCCTCTATCTGTTCCCGAAGTTGGACCCCGAGGTCTATCACATCCGCGACGACGAGAAATTCGTCCTCGACCTGCTCAAGGAACAAAAAATCCTCGTCTCACACGGACGCGCCTTCAACTGGGTGCGGCCTGACCACTTCCGCATGGTGACCTTGCCGAACGTCAAGGATATTGAAGAAGCGATTGGACGCATGGCGGACTTCCTCGGGCGGTACCAAGGCAACTAGCCTGTTGTGCAAGCCGCGACGAATGCGGCCGGACCAGAGGGGACATCGACATGGCCGGGACCAAGGAGTTCACCAAGCAGGTATCCACGATCTTGAAGGCCGGCCTGGATTCTCGCTGGATGCAGCAGACCCCGAATCGACGCCCGGCTACAAGGGAAAGAAGTCTGACGGCGTCGCCTTGCTGGCAGCGCAGGACGGTCGTTTGGACGTCCTGCAGGAGATGCTCTTTGCCGAGGGAAAATTCGGCAGCTCCAAACGAGTGCTGTTGATCCTGCAAGCCATGGACACGGCGGGCAAAGGCGGGATTGTTGAGCACGTCGTCGGATCGATGGATCCCCAGGGTGTCAAGGTTGCTCCGTTCAAGGCTCCGACTGATGAGGAGAAGGCCCACGATTTCCTGTGGCGGATCGAGAGGGCCCTGCCGGCGGCGGGATTCGTCGGGGTTTTTGACCGATCCCACTACGAGGACGTGCTGATCCACCGGGTGCACGGTTGGGCCAATGAAGATGAACTGGAACGACGCTATGCGGCCATCAACGAGTTCGAGGCAGGCTTGGCCGAACAGGGCACGGCGATCGTCAAGGTCATGCTCAACATCAGCCGCGATGAACAAAAAACGCGACTGCTGGCGCGATTGGATGACCCGTCCAAGCACTGGAAGTACAGCACAGGCGATCTCAAGGAACGCGCGTTTTGGGATTCCTATATGGAGGCCTATCAGCTGGTCTTTGAGAAGACCTCAACGGAGGTAGCGCCCTGGTATGTGGTTCCGGCGAACAAGAAATGGTTCGCGAGGATCGCCGTCCAGGAGCTTCTGCTTGAGGCCCTCGGGAAGCTGGACCTGAGCTGGCCGAAAGCCGACTTTGACGTGTCGGCGGAACGGGCGATGGCCGTCCAATCCTAAGAGGCCGTCGCTTCATCCTCGCCGTTGTTCCGGGCCGCGGCCAACCTTCTGCGGGCACCCTCCAGCCACTCTTCGCAGCGCTTCGCCAAAGCCTCGCCGCGTTCCCAGAGAGCGAGTGATTCCTCAAGGCTTGCTCCGCCGGCTTCGAGGCGGCCAACGATGGCCATGAGCTGCTCGCGGGCTTCCTCGTAGCTGAGGGCGTCCAGGTCCTCAGCGGAAGCCTTGGCGCAGGGGATGTGTTTTCTGCTGTCATTTCTTAGTCCTCATTTTGCTTGTGCTGGCTGGGTTGTCCGGCAGGTGCCATGGTTCCGGAAGATACAGCGCCAAGGCGGCCTTCCGCCAAACGGAGCGTCAGCTCCGTGCCGTCAGGGGCCTGGTCCGGGTTCCGGACGACGTCGTGTCCCACTCCGTCCGCTCCCGCAAGCTGGACGACGGCGTACCCGCGGTCCAAGGTTTTTTGTGGGGACAATGCCCTTACCTGGGCGCGAAGGTGGTGCACCTGGTCAAGTGCGCGGATAACCGCGGAGCTCACCGCAGTGTGGGCGTGCTTCCGGAGCCGTTCGACGTCGTCCTCCCGCGCCGTGACCATTCCTTCGGGGGACGCCAGCACAGGGCGTGATCTCAGCGCGTGGAGTCGATCCGTTTCGCGGTCCACGAGGCGTCCCACGCCGCGGCGTAGCTGCTCGCGGCCTGGCGTACCCTCGCCAATTCCTCGGCGACGTCAGGGACGATCCTCTTTGCGGCGTCGGTGGGCGTGGATGCGCGAAGGTCGGCGACGTCGTCCAGGATGGGATGGTCGGCTTCATGGCCAATTGCGCTGACCACCGGAGTGGCCGCCGCGGATACTGCCCGGACGAGCTCTTCGTTGCTGAACGGAAGCAGATCTTCCAGGGCTCCGCCACCACGGGCGATCACGATCACGTCCACGTGCGGATCGGCGTCGAGCTCCTTGAGCGCAGCCAGGATCTGGCCGACTGCCGTGACACCCTGGACTGCGACTTCCCGGACGGCGAATTCGACGGCGGGCCAGCGAAGCGCCGCGTTGCGCAGGACGTCTTTCTTGGCATCGGAATCGCGGCCGGTGATGAGCCCGATCCGGTGGGGGAGCAAGGGCAGCCGTTTTTTCCTCGAGTCTGAAAAAAGCCCTTCAGCGCCAAGGGCCTGGCGCAAGCGCTCGATTCTGGCGAGGAGATCGCCGAGGCCGACGGGACGGATGTCCTTGATCGACATGTTGAGCCGGCCGGTCTTGAGCCAGAATTCAGGTTTCACCAAGGCCACGACGCGTGAGCCACGCTCCAGCGGCATCTTATGGCGGTCCAGGACATTGGACCACAACGATGCGGGCAAGGAGATCTCTGCGTCGGTATCACGCAGCGTCACGAAGGCGCTGCCGCCGCGACGGTTGAGCTCGATGACCTGGCCTTCGATCCAAGCGGCCGGAGCCCGTTCTATGTGGGTCTTGAGCTTGCGGGACAGCAACTGCAGCGGCCAAGGATTGTCGGGACTGGTCTCCGACGCCGTCGCCGGAAGGGTTGACTCTGCCTTCGTGGGTTCTCCTTGGCGGGACTCTTCGTCCTCTGATCCAGGGTTCGGGAATCCCGAAATCGGCAACGCGCGTGGCGCCCGCCGGGTACGGCGTCATAGGACACGCGGGTAGCCTCCTGTTGGTGGCTGGTGCATGGTTCTGTCCTCGCTGGTACTTTGCTAGGGGTGCCGGAAGTATTCCTGCTATAAGAGCTACTGAAATTTTGCTACCGAAAAGCAGGCGGCAGGCTTCCAACTCTATCCATACCTTGTAGCATGCATGGCCGACATTTACCCGTCGTCGCCCCGCCTGGAACTGCTGCACTCCAAACTTGAGGAATCCATTGCGCTCGTTCGTCTCTGCAATCGCGGTGATCTTTGCCCTTCTGCTCACAGCAATCGCCGTCCCGATGGCATGGACGGACACCAACATCGTCCGGGAAGACGGGTTTGTGGCGCTTACCTCTTCGATCGGGAAGGATCAAGCGTTCCAAGCGCGCCTGGCGGCTACTGCCGTCGCAAGCCTGGAATCCAAGGTCAACCTGCCGGCGCCGGTGGAACAACTTGGCGCTTCCTTCCTCAAGGACGCGGCCACCGCGATGACCACGTGGCCCGAATACCCGCAAGCGTGGAATGAAACCGTACGCCGGAGCCACCAACTGACTTTCGCAGGCAGTGCCCGCCCCGGGAACTCGACCGCGGGAACGTCCTTGGTGCTCGACGTCGGCCCCTTGGTCAAGCTTGCCGCCGACCGGCTGCACGCGGCAACGGGCCTCCCATTGCGACGCCGGACTCCACGCTGATCAACATCGGCGGCCCCGCCCAGCGCCAGCAGGTAGATGCCATCGCCGCATATGCGCCGATGTGGTGGATTCCCGGCCTCGGCGCCGTCCTGCTGTTTGCCCTGGGCCTGCTTGCCGCGAGGCGCAGGGTGTGGTTCTCCTCTTTGCCGGACTGGGCTTGGCCGCAGTCGCGGCGCTGTGGCAAGTGGCCACGACGGTGCTGAAGGGCGCAGGCGATGCGGGCCTGGGCGGAACCGCTACGGGTGGCCTCTTCGCGCGTGAGCTGCTGGCAGCGGCGGTCGACAATTTCGCCGGCTGGATCACCATCGCCTGGATTGCCGCTGGAGTGCTCGCGCTTCTTGGCCTGCTCGGCGTGATCTTCTCACGCAAAGCCAGGCCGAGCGTGCGGGTGAACGCTGCCGGTAGCATGGAGGGATGACCAGCTCAGCAGTTTCCATTCCGATGCCCTCTGTCCCGCGTAGGCGTCGGACGCCGGAAGAGGTGCTGGCCGCCGCTCCGGTCGCCGGCCCCAAGCGCGTCTTGCTCGCGGCCCCCGCGGATATTGCGCAGGCGTCGACCGTGCGGTCATCGCGGTGGAGAAGGCACTGGAACACTATGGGCCGCCGGTTTACGTGCGCAAGCAGATCGTGCATAACGTCCACGTGGTCACCTCGCTGGAGGAGAAGGGTGCCATCTTCGTTGAAGAGACGGACGAGGTACCCGAAGGCGCCCTCGTGATCTTCTCGGCCCATGGCGTGTCCCCGGCGGTCGTGCAATCGGCCGAAGACCGTGGCCTGCGGACCATCGATGCCACCTGCCCGCTTGTCACGAAGGTGCACCGCGAAGCCGTCCGCTTCGCCAAGGAAGACTACGACATTCTCCTGATCGGCCACGACGGCCACGAGGAAGTGGAAGGAACGGCGGGCGAAGCCCCGGACCACATCCAGATCATCAATGGTCCGCATGAGGTGGACAAGGTCACTGTGCGCAATCCGGAGAAGACCATCTGGCTTTCGCAGACCACGCTGAGCGTCGACGAGACCATGGAGACCGTCCGGATGCTCAAGGAGCGGTTCCCCACGTTGCAGGATCCGCCCAGCGACGACATTTGCTATGCCACTACCAACCGCCAAGTGGCCATCAAGAAGATTGCCCCGCAGGCCGACCTCGTGATTGTGGTGGGATCTGCGAATTCTTCCAACTCCGTGCGGCTCGTCGAAGTGGCGCTTGAATATGGCGCCAAGGCCTCTTACCGGGTCGATTTCGCGAACGAAGTCGACGAGAGCTGGTTCGAAGGCGTCGCCACAGTGGGCGTGACGTCCGGCGCCTCCGTTCCGGAGGTCCTGGTCCAGGACGTTCTCCGATTGCTGGCCGAATACGGTTACGGTGCGGTTGAAGAGGTGGTGACGGCGGAGGAAGACCTGCTGTTCTCCCTGCCGAAGGAACTGCGCGCCACCCTCAAAGAGGCCGGGGACGTCACTCGCGCCTTGGGTGGGCGCGGGAACCGACCGACTTCGTAGTCTGGGTCCTGGGTCCTGGGTCCTGGGTCCTGGGTCCTGGGTCCGGGCCAGCGCAGGGTGCGGGCCGGACGACTACCAGGCCGTCCTAGGCCGCGGATTCGTCTTCGATCAGTTCGGGTGCTGCAAGGGTCCGCGGCACGGCTTCCACGGCCGACGGCGACACCAGCCCGTCGGTATCCATGGAGTTGAGCTTCCGTGCGGTGGGCAAGACGCGTGCTTCCAGCGTTCCGACCAGCGCGTTGTAGCGATCCACCGAGGTCTTCAGCGACGAACCCAGCTTGCCTACGTTGTCACCGAGCGTCCCATGCGTTCGTAGAGCTGCCGGGCGAGCTCGAAGAGCTCCCGGCATTGTCCGTCAGGACGTCCTGGCGCCAGGTGAACGCGACGGACTTTAGAACTGCCAACAAGGTGCCGGGGACGCGAGCACCACGTTTCTGGACAAGGCATGATCCAAGAGCGCCGGATCCGCTTCGAGAGCGGCGGCCAGGATGGACTCCGCGGGCAGGAAGCAGATCACCAGCTCTGGCGAGTTGCCGGGGATGTCCCAGTACTTCTTGGACCCCAGGGCATCCACGTGGGACTTGAGGGCCTTCGCATGTGCGAGCAGCAGGGCATCCGCGCCGTTGCCCACAGATTGGAGGCCGTTGACCCGCTGGGTGGAATTGCCCTGTTCCTGGGCAGCGAGGTAGGACGCCAACGGAACCTTGGCGTCCACCACCAACTGCTTTCCACCCGGCAACTGGACCACAAGATCCGGCCGGACGGCGTTGTCGGCGGACGCGGAATGCACTTGCTCGTGGAAATCGACGTGACGCAGCATGCCGGCGGCCTCCACCACCCGGCGCAGCTGGACTTCACCCCACTGCCCCCTGGCACTGTTCGACCGAAGGGCGGAGGCCAGGGCGTGGGTGGAGCGCAGGAGTTGTTCATCGGACAGCCGGGCTTCCTGGAGCTGTTGGGCAAGCTGGCCGTACTGCTCCAAGCGATCACGCTCCAGAAGCGAGACCTGTTGCTGGACGGCCGTCAGCTTCTCGGCAACGGGGGCGAGCGCGCGCAACACACTGCCATCCTGGTTCCTGGACTCGTTCAGTTCACGGTTCTGCGACAGCAGAAGCCGCCGTTCGGCGTCGGCGGCGGCAAACTGGGCGTTCACCGCGGCAAGCCGGGCGGAGACGCCGTCGAAATCTTCCTCAAGCGCGGCAGTGCGGCGCCTGAACAGCAGGAAACCAGCCACCACCCCGGCGGCCGCTCCCAGAAGAAGCATGAACAAAGCGAGTATTACTGCAAAACCATCCATGTCTCCAACCTTGGCATAGTGGTCGGACAATATAGCGAAGCCGGATCTCGGCACCCGGGCGTGGGGTCCACGGTTCCACCCGCGAAAGCGGAGAGGGGCACTCAACGGGTAGAATCAATGCTCGTGGCTCTTACTATTGGCATCGTCGGACTGCCCAACGTCGGCAAATCAACTCTTTTCAACGCACTGACCCGCAACCAGGTGCTGGCCGCGAACTACCCGTTCGCCACCATCGAGCCAAACGTCGGCGTCGTCAACCTCCCGGACCCGCGCCTGCAGAAGTTGGCGGAGGTCTTCGGATCGCAGCGCCTCCTGCCCGCGGTCGTCTCGTTCGTTGACATCGCAGGTATCGTCAAGGGCGCCTCCGAGGGCGAAGGCCTGGGCAACAAGTTCCTCGCGAACATCCGCGAAGCAGAAGCCATCGCCCAGGTCATCCGCGTCTTCGATGACCCCGACGTTGTCCACGTCGACGGCAAAGTCGATCCGCGCTCGGACATTGAGACGATCAACACCGAACTGATCCTGGCCGATCTCCAGACGATCGAAAAGGCCATTCCCAGGATCGAAAAAGAAGTCAAGATCAAAAAGCGGGAAGCCGCGGAACTCGCAGCGATCCTGGCTGCCCAGTCCGTCTTGGAACGTGGCGACACGATCTTCTCTTCGGTCAAGAGCGACAAGCTCGAGATGGAGCACCTCAAAGAGCTCAGCCTCCTCACGGCCAAGCCCTTCATCTACGTCTTCAACTCGGACGAAGGAATCCTCGGCAACCCTGAAAAGCAAGAGGAACTGCGCGCCATGGTGGCGCCGGCGGACTGCATTTTCCTTGACGCCAAGCTCGAATCGGATCTCGTCGAACTCGACGAGGAAGAAGCCCGCGAGATGCTCGAGATGAACGGCCAGGACGAATCCGGCCTCGACCAGCTGGCACGCGTCGGCTTCCACACGCTTGGACTGCAGACCTACCTGACTGCTGGTCCCAAAGAAGCCCGCGCCTGGACCATCCACCGTGGCGACACCGCGCCCCAGGCCGCAGGAGTCATCCACACGGATTTCCAGCGCGGATTCATCAAGGCCGAAGTTGTCTCCTTCGATGACCTCATCGCCGCCGGGTCCATGGCCGAGGCAAAGTCCCGCGGCAAGGTCCGAATTGAAGGCAAGGAATACGTCATGGCCGACGGCGACGTGGTGGAGTTCCGCTTCAACGTCTAGCCCCTGCGGGAGGGCAATTCCCTAGAACAGCGGCCAGGGCACCGCTGGCATCTCACCGCTCGGAGCCGGAAACCGCCCTGCCAAGCGCAACCGGGCGCAGCGCGCGGCGAGCGATGCGATTTCTTCGGCACTGAGCAAGTCCGCCAGGTTTCGGCCCAGTTCACCGTGCAGTCCTTCGCTGACACGATCGATGCCCTCGCGTTCCTCGGCGGTCAGAGGGTCTCCCAACCATCCCCACAGCACCGTGCGCAGCTTGTGGTCACGGTGAAAGGTGAGGCCATGGTCCACGCCATGGCGCTGTCCGTCCGGCATGGCGAGAATGTGGTCACCCTTGCGGTCGGCGTTGTTGACGACGGTGTCGAACACCGCCATGCGCCTGAGTGCTGGCGAGTCTTCGTGGACGAGGGTGACCATGCGTCCGTTGCCATCCCGTCCCTCGAGAACGTGTTTCCAGCCCGTCTCCGGCACGTGGTCTGTCGCCACGAGGTCCACGGCGTTTTGGGCGGGTCTTGGTCCTGCCAGAGCTGCACCATACCTTCGCCCATCGGACCATCGCGCAGCCAAGTGTGCGGCACGATGTCCCAGCCGAAAGCCTGCGAGACCAGGTACGCGGCCACCTCCCGGTGGGCCAGGGTGCCGTGGGGAAAGTCCCACAGCGGAGTTTCGCCGGCTATGGGCTTATAGACGACCACCACGTCGCCGATGCTGCCCAGAAATGTAGCGTTTGAAGCCGTCGTGATGCGGCCGGTGAGCTTCAACTCGGCGGTCCTGAGCTCCGGCGTCGGCATCAGACCTCGGGAAGGGTGCAGATGTGCCCGTCGGCGTCGATGGGGTACCCGCAGAGCGGGCACGTCGGACGCCCGGCGCCCACGATCTCACGGGTGCGCTTGGCGAAGGCGCGGGCCGTGCCGACCGGCATGCGGACCAGCAGCATTTCGGTCTCGTTAGCGCTGTCCTCATCGTTGTCGTTGTCGTCGGCGTCGGCGTCGGCATCGGTGATGGGGAAGGCCTCTAGTACGATCTGGGCCGTGGTTGGGTCCACCCTAAGCTCATGGCGCCGGTGCGGAACTGCTCCTCAACGGACTCGAGCTGGTCATTGTCGACAAGTTCAACGGGAGTACCCGTGGGGACGCTGAAGGGGTTGCCCTCCACGGTGATGAGCTGGTCGAGAATTTCGTCGATCTTCTCCGCGAGCAGAGCCGACTGCTCTTTCTCCAGGGCCACAGTCACGATCTGCGTCCCGGCGCGCACCTGCAGGTAGAACGTGCGCGCCCCCGGAAGGCCAATGGTGCCGACGACGACCCGATCAGGCCAGGCAAACTCGTGAACACGTGTAGGCATGTCAGTATTCTAGGCACATGAGGTTCATGGCGCCTTCCGCCCTGGACCGCCGCCCACCGGCGCATCGCCGGACTGGATGCCGTTCGACAGCCAGGACAGATCACCCGCATCGGTGTTGGTCGCGTAGACGCTCGGCTGGTTACCGCCGTAGCGCACGATCGATACGGAAGCGGGGTTCACGGTAATACGCTGGAACAGGTCAAGGTGCATGCCGAGCGCGTCGGCGAGGATTGACTTGATGATGTCACCGTGACTTACCGCAACCCACACAGCTCCTGGCCCGTACTCGGCTTCGAAGGCTGCATCGTGGCGCCGAATCGCGGCCACCGACCGGGCCTGCATCGCGGCCATGGATTCACCTCCGGGAAAGACGACGGCGGACGGTTGGGACTGCACAACCGGCCACAGATCCTCGGTCGCGAGATCACTGAGCATGCGGCCCTGCCACTGACCGTAATCGCACTCGGTGAGATCGGGATCGACCGGCGCGTACGGCGTGCCAGCCTGGCGATCGAGGATGAGCTGGGCGGTCTGCTGACAACGCTCAAGCGGGCTCGACACCACCGCGACCAAGGGCACCGCGGCGAGCCGGTCTCCAGCCAGAGCCGCCTGGTCGCGCCCGACCTGGTCCAGGCTGATGCCGACCGCCCGCCCGGCCAGCAGCCCCGTGGCATTGGCTGTAGTGCGGCCGTGCCGCACGAGAATAACTGTCGCCATCCACCCAGCCTAACCACCCGCACGCTGCGGTGGCTCGGATATTTACGCCGTCCTATCCGGCACGGGGTAGACCAGGGCGACTTCGCCGGCCGGATGCCTGCTGCCACGGCGATCACGGCGTTTACATCCTGGTCAGGTGCCCGGTCTTTCGCCGATGGCCGATCCCCGACGTTGCCGAAGTTCGTGCGGCCGGGCAGATCGCGGCCATCACGCCTCTCAGGGGTGCGTGAACAAATCGGTGCGGCTGGTCATCGACATGCCGGTACAGTTCATCTCGCGAGTTATCCACATAACGCAACTCAGCCCTCCTGCGCAGCTTGCGCTTTGGCAATACTTGGTGAATGGGAATCAGATATTACGCATATGCATTCGACGGCGAACTCACTGAACAGGTGCTTTCCGACCCGATGACCTTCGTGTCCGTCGATCCACTTGCTGATGCTTGGGGCCTTGACCCTGGTGTCGGGACCAGCGGTACCACCTTCGAACAATTGATATCTGAGCGCGACATGCTCTATCTGGACAAGGCATGGCGGCATCTGCAGGTTCTCACGGCCCCATTGGGGGCGGCCATGGCGGCGCGACCCGCTTTTCGTATGTTTGAAGGCAACGTGACCATGCATGGCGAAGGTTGGGATCCGTGGGTAAGGGCCCTGACTCCGTCCGAGGTTTTGTCGATTGCTCAGGACTTGGACGATATCTCTGATGCGGAGGTGAGGCAGCGGTTGCCGGATTCGCCATATGTCGATCGGGACCTTGACGTCGAGTATGCCATTGGCTATCTTCGACGGGCCCGGGTCTTCGCCACCAATCTCGCCGACGAGGGGCGCGGCATGGTCTACCTGATCGGGTAACGATCATCCTGGCTTAACCCCAACCGGCGACATCCTGGCTCAGGATATTAGGCCAGGTTTCGACGTCCTCCGGGGTGCGGGCTACTGTCAGCGTTGCTTGGGGAGCAGCGCGGCAAGGGTTTCCGCGGTTGACAGCGGGTGGCCCGGATCATCTACCCAGGCCAGGATCGTCGCCGGTACGTCGATTCGCGCGAGGGCCTCAAGATCAGGCAGATCGCTGAGTGCCGCGCCTCGAAACAACGACGGCAAGAGGGCGTCGGCGACGTCGGGCACGGTTTCTGGCGCCCCAATTGTGGCCGGCGGCGGTGTTGCCCCGCGCGTGGTGGCCAGGAATTCCTCGACGCCAACAGCCTCGATAAGCGCCGCGGCAGCCCGGTAGTTTGCAGCCTGTGCGGCTCGGGTTTCCCACGCGGTGGGTGGCACCATCAGCGTGAGCCCGCTAAAGCGGCCAGGCTCGCGGGAAGCGGCGTGCAAGAGCGTGCCGGTACCCATCGAGGGACCGACTCCGTGGACACGTTCGCCGGGGAACCAGCGATCGAGCAGCCGCAGGAGGTCATCGGCGAGGTTTTGCCATTGATAGTCCTCGGGGACCTTGCGCCCTGTCGACCGGCCATGGCCGCGTGCGTCGTACCGCAGCAGTCGAGTTCCACTCAGCCCTCGGCCGAGGTCGAGGTTGAGCACCCGATCACGCGCGCGGCTTGATGTCAGGCCATGCAGTTGGACAACCGGGTGTCCACCTTCGTCGCTCAAAGCAACCGCAAGCTCGGCTCCGGGAACCTCGAAAGTGGGCATCAGGCTCCTCGTTCCGTGACTGGCAGCGCCACCTTGAGCGGCCGCGTTGAACGTTCAGGCTATCTGGGGCGATAGGATACTGCCATGCGCCTGACCAACGTCACGCACCTGCGGCTACCGTTCGGACGACTTTGGGCTATGACGTCAGCGTGTCTGCGCTCCGCCGGCGTCTTCCGGTGTCCTTTGATCAGCGGCTCCATGTAGGAGCCGGCGACCGGCCCGGCTCCTGGATGGCAATGTCTTTTCGGCTGCCTGCACCAACTCGTCGTGAGTCGATTGCCGATGCCTGGCTGGCCGTCGTCGGCCGCCACGGCACGCTGCGAACGGCTTTCGTTCCCGGTGAGGACGGTGAGCCGGAGCTTTACGAAATTGATGTTGGTCCGGGAACCTGGGTGGAGCATCAGGTGTCTCCAGGCCAAGCCGTCAATGACGCAGTGCGGGACATTCTCGACGCCGCGTGCTCGCCATACCAACAACCCTCACACCGCCTGTGCGTATTGGAGACTGCTGCCGGACTCACGGTTGTGATTGCAGCCGACCACTCCCACGTCGACATGTGGTCGATGCTGGTGATCGCGCGCGACCTGCTGTCGGCCCTCGACGCCGGGAGCGCCGGCCGCGAATTGTTGCCCGAGCCAGCCCCGGCATTTGTTGAGCACACGCAAGCACTTCTAGACCGGAAAGCGGCGCCGGACCACGTGCGTCAACGGTGGGAACAAATCATCGGGGACAGCGGCGGAGTCATGCCGCAATTCCCGTTGCCCCTGGGTGCGCCCAATCCTCAGCGCGAGCGTGTGGAAGTCCGGGATGTGTTCGATCTCGACGACGGTGCGGCGTTCGCGGCGCAAGCCCGCAACGACGGCGTCTCGACGCTCGCACTCGCTGTTGTTGCGATGACCGCGGTGACCCGCGAGTTGGCGGGAACCCCGCTGCGGGCTGTGTTTCCCGTGCACAGCCGCTTCGACGACAAATGGCATGACTCAGTCGGCTGGTTCATTACCAATTCGGTGCTTGAATCTGCGGTCCCCGAGCCGCTCGCCGCGGCGGCCGCGGTAAAAGAGGCTGTGCAGCTTGGCTCGTGGCCGCTCGCGGACGTTCTGGCTCCATGGGGCGGCATGCCCGTCGCTCCTGGGATGTTCGCGATCTCCTGGCTGGACCTACGCAGGCTGCCGGTACGAATCGACTCGGTCGGACTCGACGCCCAGTACGTGAGCGCGACAATCGACACGGACGGCGTCATGCTTTGGTTCATCCTGGACGAGTCCGGCCTGCATTTGAGGTGCCGTTATCCCGACACCGTTGAGGCTCGAGCGAACGTCGGCGGATGGCTCGATCTGCTGGTCGCTCGTTTGCAGGCAGATGCGCGATCCTCGGTTCGAGGACTGCTGCGGGTGGCGGGCCGGACCTTCAGGCTGGAACGGGCGAGCCGCGATGATGTCGAGGCCATCGCCGCGCTGCTGTCCGATGATCAGTTCGGCCCCGATCGTGAGTGCGTCGAGCTCGAACGATACGAGGCGGCCTACAACCTGGTTGTTCGGGACCGCTCCAACTATCTGGGGGTTGTCCGAAATGATGCCGATCGCATCGTTGCCACGATGCAATTGACTGTTATCCCAGGACTTTCCCGGGGTGGTTCTTCCCGCTTGCAGATCGAGGGACTGCGGGTTGCTGCCGCGGAACGTTCACAAGGCCTGGGCACCGCGATGCTTGAGTGGGCACACAATTTTGGGCGTGCGCGCGGGGCGCAACTGGCACAAGTGACCACAGACGAAGCACGGGAGCAGGCTCGAGCCTTCTACACCCGACTCGGATACCGGACGGCCCACGTAGGACTGAAGCGCCGGATATAGAAGTCCGATACCTCGCCCTCGCTGCGTTCTTTATCACGGGGACCGCCCACATAAGTGAATTTCTCGCCCATGCACCTCAACGTAAACCCCAACACGAGGTCTGGATACCGCTGCACGCTGCCATCGGATCGTGAGATCTGTTCCAGGCACTCCCCGCCAGGAGGGTTCAGTGATGGGAATTAACTGACATAAGCCCCCGGTTCGCCGTGAATCGGGGCTTATGTCATGTTGGCGCGGATCACGGAACCCTAGGACGTCCTTCAATGATTGCATCTCGATAACAAACTTTACCGGCGGGAAACTTTAGACCCAAAGATCCGTTCCGGGCGCTAGGCTACTGCTCATGTGAGACGAGCCACAAGCCTGCTGAGGGGGTTGTGGCAGTCTGCCGGAGTCAACAGCGCCGGCTTTTTCCACTCAAAAAAATAGGAGGCGGAATGCGTTTCGGACGTACTTCCAAAGCAGTGGGTATTGCGGCAATCGCCGCGATCGCACTGAGCGCCTGTGCCGGCAATTCCGGTGGCAATACCCATCCACTGGAGCAGCCAAGACGGGTGGCACGGCCACTGTGGTCGAGGTCAACGCTTTCAACACGTTCAACCCCAACACAGCCGATGGCAATACTGACATCAACTCCAAGGTCAGCTACGCAACGCACTCGGGCTTCTACTACATCGACAACAAGCTGAACGTCGTACACAACGACAAGTTCGGCAAGATGGAGAAGGTCTCGGACAACCCGCTGACCGTCAAGTACACCATCAACGATGGTGTGAAGTGGTCTGATGGCACCCCGGTCTCCGCGGCTGACCTCCTCCTGCAGTGGGCGGCGTTCTCCGGCTACTACGACGACGCCGATGCCAAGGCAAAGACGGGCACGTCCTATTTCTCGTACGCTGGTGACAACACGGGCCTGAGTCTGACGGACTTCCCGGAGATCAGCAACAACAACAAGACCCTCACCCTCAAGTACTCCAAGCCGTTCGCTGACTGGGAGATCGTGCTTGGTGGTCCGGCATTGACGTTCCTGCCCATGTCCTTGCGCAGAAGGCCGGCCTGAAGGACACCCAGGCCTTGATTGACTTCTTCAAGAGCAAGCCGCGGGGAGACTCCAAGGCACCGCTGCCCGCCGACCCGAAGCTGAAGGCAATGTCGGACATGTGGAACACCGGCTTCGACACGAAGACGCTTCCCGCTGACCCGACCCTGTTCCTCTCAAACGGTCCTTACATCGTCAAGAGCATGAACCAGGACCAGTCCCTCACCATGGTTCGCAACAAGGACTACAACTGGGGACCGACTCCAAACCTTGACGAAATTACCGTCCGGTACATCGGTTCGGCGCCGGCACAGGTCCAGGCCCTCAAGAACGGCGAGGCGGACATCATTGCCCCGCAGGCTTCCGCGGACACCCTCGACCAGTTGAAGGCACTCTCCAGCCAGGGCGTCACTGTCGACCAGGGCAACCAGCTGGCCTTCGACCACTTGGACCTGAACTTCTCGGGTCCGCTGGCCGACCAAAACGTGCGTACCGCTTTCATGAAGACAGTGCCCGCAAGGACATCGTCAGCAAGATCATTGGCAAGCTTGACCCGAACGCGAAGCCGCTGGACTCGCAGATCTTCGTTCCCCAGCAGGCTGCCTACGCCGACTCTGCCAAGAACAACGGCTCGTCGGCCTACCAGGACGTGGACATTGATGGTGCCAAGAAGCTCCTGAACGGCGCTACTCCGGAAATCCGCATCATGTACAACAAGGACAACCCCAACCGCGTTGACGCTTTCTCGCTGATCCGCGAATCCGCCACCAAGGCTGGCTTCAAGATCGTCGACGGCGGCCTGGGCAAGTCCGACTGGGGCAAGGCCTTGGGCAAGGGCGGCTACGATGCCACCATCTTCGGCTGGATCAACCCGGGCGTCGGTGTCTCCGGCGTTCCGCAGATCTTCAAGACCGCTGGTGGCAACAACTTCAACCAGTTCAGCAACACTGACGCTGACAAGTTGATGGAAGAGCTCGTGGTCACCACCGACCGCAGCAAGCAGGATGATCTGCAGAAGCAGATCGACAAGAAGATCTGGGACTCCGCATACGGCGTGCCGCTCTTCCAGTCCGTGAACGTGGACGCCTACAGCGACCGCATCACCGGTGTGAAGCTCATGCCGAACCAGACTGGCGTTTGGTGGAACTTCTGGGAGTGGGCTCAGAAGTAAGGCCCAACTAGCGCGCAATATCGCCAGCCGAGGCGCCGGGACCGACGTATCATGGTCCCGGCGCCTTCGGGTTGGCGAACCGGCACATTGTCTGCTTCCCCAACGACCTCAAGCAGGGAAGGGGCACGATTCTGCGATAGGCGCCGGAGACCCGGGCCTGGATTTCGAGGTTCTTCACCATGGTGACCTATATCGTCCGGCGGCTCGTAACCGCCGCATTCATTCTCCTTGGAGCTTCTTTCCTGGTGTATCTCCTGACGGCGTTGTCCGGGGACCCTTTGGAAGAGCTCCGCACCAGCAGCGCGCCGAACCGGCAAGCACTGATGGATGCGCGAATCAATCTGCTCGACCTCGACACACCGGCGCCGCTGCGCTATTTCAAGTGGTTGGGAGGCGCTGCCCAGTGTCTGGTTCCCTTCGGCAATGCCTGCAATCTTGGTAAGAACATTGCCGGGCAGCCAATCACGGAGGCGCTCGGTTTCGCGCTGGTCCAAACCCTGACGCTGGTTACCGGTGCGACAATCCTTGCGATTCTCATCGGCATTTCGCTCGGCATCGTTACGGCACTGCGCCAGTACAGCGCGTTGGACTACGGCGTAACCTTCATGGCTTTCCTGTTCTTCTCCCTGCCGATCTTCTGGGTAGCCGTTCTCCTCAAGGAATTCGGTGCCATCGGCTTTAATGACTTCCTCCGAAATCCCGAAATACCGCCGGTCGTGGCCCTTGGAATCGGGGCCGTCCTTGGCATCGTCGGGGCCGTCGTCGTCGGCGGTGCGGTGAGGCGCCGACTGATCGTCGGAGGCTCGGTTTTTGCGGCTGTTTCGCTTATTCTCTTCTACTTCTCGCTGACTCAATGGTTCCGCAATCCCGGCCTGGGGCCGGTCATCATCGCCATCATGGGGGTTGGAATCGCCTTCGGAATCACGATTTTGGTTTCCGGACTCAAGAACCGCAAGGCCCTGCAATCAAGCCTGATCGTGGTGGGCATTGGCGTGGTTGCCTACTTTGCTGTGCAGCCGCTGCTCAATGACGCGACCGGGCTGATGATCTTCCTCCTGGCCATCGCCACTATCTTGGTTGGCGTGGCAGTGGGGTACTTCATGGGCGGCTACGACCGCGGCCAGTCCATGCGCGCCGCCGGGCTGACCGCCTTCCTGGTCGGGTTCCTTGTGGTTGTGGACAAATTCATGCAGGCTTGGCCGTCCTATTTCAACAACAGCCGGGTGCGCGGGCGCCCCATCGCCACGATCGGGGCAGGAACCCCGAACATCCAAGGCGATTTCTGGATCATGTCGACAGACACCTTGACCCACCTCGTCTTGCCGACGATTGCCCTCATCCTTGTGTCGTTGGCCAGCTACACCCGGTTCACACGCTCGTCGATGCTCGAAATCATGAACATGGACTACATCCGGACTGCGCGGGCAAAGGGTCTGAGCGAACGTTCCGTGATCATGGGCCACGCCTTCCGGAACGCCCTGATCCCTATTGCAACGATCGTTGCTTTCGACATCGGTGCGTTGATCGGTGGCGCCGTCATCACGGAAACGGTCTTCTCCGTTCGGGGCATGGGTTTCCTGTTCATCGACGGACTGCTGCACACTGACCCGAACCCGTGATGGGCGTGTTCCTTTGTGTTGCAATCACCGCCATGGTCTTCAACCTGATAGCGGACCTCGCGTACTCCGCGCTCGACCCACGCGTAAGGATCAAAGCATGAGCCAGCCAACCCAAGAGGAAGAACTCCTCGCGCAACAGGCGCTTGCCGAAGCTGCAGCCACCCATGCAAGCAGCGAAGTCACCAGCGGCCTGAGCCAGGGCCAGATTGTCCGCAAGAGGTTTTTCGGCCACACCGGCGCCCTGATCGGGCTCGCGGTTTTCGCAGTGATCTTCCTGCTTGCTTTCACCTCGGTGGGCGCATTCGGGATTCCCGGATGGTGGAAGTACAACCATGTGGACGTTTCGCCCTTGGTCAATGACGGTGCCCCACGTCGTCGTTTTGGCCGCTCGCCTGGGGAGAGCACCCCTTCGGCCAGGACCGTATTGGACGCGATCTGTTTGCCATGACCATGCGCGGTGCCCAACAATCCATCACGGTCATGGTCCTTATCGGCGCCATCGCGGGCGCTGTCGGCGCAATCGTCGGGGGACTCGCCGGCTATTTCCGCGGCTGGGTCGAAGCCATCCTCATGCGCCTGACCGATGTCATCATCATCATTCCGTTGCTGCTCCTTGCGGCTGTTGTTGGCCAGATAGCCAACCGCAGGGATGAGGGAAGCTGGCTGACCGGATTTGCCGCCAACAACGGCGTCGTCATCCTTGGCATTTTCCTCGGCTTTGTGAGCTGGGTGGGCCTCGCCCGCCTGGTCCGCGGTGAGTTCCTGACCCTGCGCGAGCGGGAGTTCGTTGACGCAGCCAGGATCTCCGGAGCGTCCAACGCAAGGATCATCTTCAAGCACATCCTCCCCAACGCCGTCGGTGTGCTGATCGTCAACGTGACGCTGACCATGTCCGCGGCGATCCTGCTCGAGACGGCACTCAGCTACCTGGGCCTCGGCGTGAAGGCTCCCGACACCTCGCTCGGCCTGCTGGTTGCCCAGAACCAAGAAGCCTTCGCAACGAGGCCGTGGCTGTTCTGGTTCCCCGGCCTGTTCATCATCCTCATCTGCCTCAGCATCAACTTCATCGGAGACGGCCTGCGGGACGCCTTCGATCCGCGGCAGAAGAAGTTCAAAGCCAAGACCGCCATCGAAACCACGCGCCACTCGAGCACGACGGCGCCCGTTGCCGACGCCTCGAAAGGCAGCTGAGTGCTACCCGTCCAGGGAAACCTCCTACAGGAAGACCGCCCAGTAACTGGCCGCGGCCAGGGCTACCGTGGCTGCTATCCGGAACCATCCGATGGCAACGGTCACCGAAGCGTCTTCAGCCCGGCCGGGCTCCACGCGTCCGGCCTCGACCAGGTCCTGCCAGCGGGTGCGCACCAGGATCGCTGCGGCGCCGGAATCGGTGTTCTTGAGATCTCCGGGGCGAACCGAGCTGCTGGGGCCGTAGGTGGTGCCCGGGAGTCCTTTGAGATGCTCAGGGCGGGCATTGCGCCCGCCCCAGATTCCCGGCGCGGGAGCAGCCCACGCCGGATACTTCTTGCGGGGCGTCACCAGCGTGAGGGCATAGCGGGTATCAACCTGCACCAGGGCATCCCACGGAACATCGATGGTCCGGAAGGGATTCTCCAGCGCGACGCCGGAATCCCGGACCACCACAACCGGGCGCCAGAAGAGCAACCAGCCAAGAAACGCTACGAAGAGCAGGGGAGTGGTTCCGGGAAGGGAGCGCGGTCCGGCTGCCACGAGCGCAACGACCACTCCGAAAACGGCAACTGCCCAGCAGATCCAAGCAAAAATCTTGCTGGTGCGGGCCTTGAAGATTTCGACATTTCCGGCATACGGCGCTCTGCTCATGCCCCTAATAATTCAGGATTCCGGGCTACTTCACTAATCACCCCTTGGAGGGTGGCCCGGTCGGAAGGGAAGACCCAACATGACTGACAACGCCAGCCCCGAACCGGAGGCCACCCACCTCGAGACCGAGTCGGATAAGAGCGCGCGCGGGCCATGGTCCTGGAAGTACGCGATCTCAGCGTCGACTTTGGCGTGGATAAGAAATGGGTCCCTGCCGCCATCGGACTGAACTACGAGGTCAGGGCCGGCGAGGTCCTCGCGATCGTCGGTGAGTCCGGGTCCGGCAAGAGTGCAAGTTCCATGGCACTGCTTGGCTTGCTGCCCAGCAACAGCCGTGTCCGGGGGAGCGTCAAGCTCTCGGGCAAGGAGCTGCTGGGTGAGAAATCAGGCAACATCCGTGAAGTCCGCGGCAAGGATGTCGCGGTCATCTTCCAGGAGCCCATGACCGCGCTCAACCCTGTGTACACCGTGGGTACGCAAATAGTGGAGACGATCCGGCTGCACAACTCGATCTCGCCCGATGAAGCCAAGCAGCGGGCCTTGCGCATGCTCGAGCTGGTGGAGCTGCCGGACCCGGAGAAGGCCTTCAAGTCGTATCCGCACCAGCTCTCCGGCGGCCAGCGGCAGCGAGCCATGATCGCGCAATCATTGTCCTGTGATCCCAAGCTCCTGATCGCAGACGAACCCACCACTGCCTTGGATGTGACTGTCCAGGCTGAAATCCTGGACCTGATGCGCAACCTGCGCAACAAGCTGGACAGCGCCATCGTCCTGATCACGCACGACATGGGCGTTGTGGCCGACCTCGCCGATCGAATTGCCGTGATGCGCCAGGGCGTCATCGTGGAGAGCGGCACTGCGCAACAGATCTTCAGCAACCCGCAGCACGGATACACACAAGCTCTTCTAGCCGCTGTTCCCCACCTGGGACAGGGTGCTGACAGCGCCGACGTTGACGTCACCGCGGCGTTGGCTGCCGCAACCCACTCCGAGCTGGAATCGGTCGATCACGATGAGCTGGTCCGCCGGGAACTTGAGAACCAGGCCGCTTTGAAGGCGGCGGCCGAAGAAGCAGCCAAGCCCAAGGGTGAGCCCGTACTTGAGCTGGTCGACGTCGCCATCGAGTACCCCAAGCAGGGCCGGGTCCCCGCGTTCCGAGCTGTCGAGGGAGCCAACCTCGTGATCTACCCCGGCCAGGTTGTAGGCCTTGTGGGGGAGTCCGGATCGGGCAAGACGACCATTGGACGCGCCGCCGTCGGGCTCTTGCCCGTAGCCGAGGGCAGCATGCGCGTGGTGGGGCAGGACATTTCCGCCGCAAAGCGGAATGGAAAGCAACTGCACGAAGTGCGCCGCGACATCGGCATGGTGTTCCAGGATCCGTCGTCGTCGTTGAATCCGCGGCTGCCCATCGGCGAAAGCATCGGCGAACCGATGTACCTCGCCGGGTCGCGAAGGGCGTCGATCTGCAGAAACGGATTGAGACCCTCCTGGACCAGGTGGAATTGCCGCGCGGGTACCGCAACCGCTATCCACATGAATTGTCAGGCGGCCAGAAGCAGCGCGTCGGCATTGCCCGGGCGCTCTCCCTGCAGCCCAAGCTGATGGTCGCGGATGAGCCGACATCGGCGCTGGACGTCTCGGTGCAGGCGAAGGTCCTGGAACTTTTCCAGAACCTGCAGAGGGAGCTGGGATTCGCGTGCCTGTTCGTGACGCACGACCTTGCCGTGGTTGACGTGCTCGCGGACCGGATCTGCGTGATGCAGCGGGGCAGGATCGTGGAGCAGGGCACCCGCGACCAGATCCTTCGCAATCCGCAGGAGCCGTACACGCAGAGGCTGCTGGCCGCGGTGCCGCTGCCGGACCCCGAGAAGCAGCGTGAGCGTCGCGAACTGCGCGCCCAACTCATGGCGGCCGGCATCGAGTAGCAACCCGAAGGCACTCGCGGCGGCACGAACTGATGGTCGCAACCGAAAGAGTCTCCGTCGCCATGGGCGGCGGGGGCTCTTTTTTGGTGCTTGTTGACGCGCTGGCCAGGCCGGTTGCACACCGTACGGGATGCCCGAAAAACCCTGGTTTTCCGGGGGAAACCAAGGGTCAGGCATGTCGAGTGTAGCAAGGAAAATCCCATTTCGTGAAATGACTGCTTCATTTACTTGAAATGACTGCTTCATTACTAAAACTGTCAAGTGCACACTTCGTTGTTCATGCCAATGGGATTCCATATTTCGGACAAGCTGTGGTTAGGATTACACATCCATGTAGGCCGCGTCACAGGATAATTCTGTGCCTGGCCCCGGGGGCAGCTATGAGTTGCCCCGACCCATCCCCCTGAATCCATAGGAGGCGGAATGCGTTTTTCGCGCACTTCCAAAGCTCTTGGCTTGCTCGCAGTCGCCGCGCTTGCCCTCACCGGATGCGGCAGCGCTGGCTCCGGAAGCAGTGGCCCGACCGCTGCCGGCGATCCGAACAAAATCATCACCGCATACAGCAATGAACCCCAGCACCCCTCATCCCTTCCAACACCAACGAGGTGTACGGCGGCCGCGTTGTCGACCTCCTGTTCGAAGGCCTGACCAGCTACGACGCCAATGGCAAGTCCGTGAACGCACTCGCGGAATCCATTGACACGAGCGACGGCCAGAACTACGCCATCAAGGTCAAGAAGGGCGCCAAGTTCACCAACGGCGAGGCAGTCACCGCCAAGAGCTTCGTTGATGCTTGGAACTTCGCCGCACTGAGCACCAACGCCCAGTCCAGCAGCAGCTTCTTCGAATCCATCGAAGGCTACGACGCAGTCAGCGCCGTCACGAAGACCAAGGGCGCGGACGGAAAGTCAACGTCGACTCCCGCACCGACCGCCCAGACGATGTCCGGCCTGGTGCTGAAGGACGACTCGACCATCACGGTCAAGCTGGCCCAGCCGGAGGCCGACTGGCCGCAGCGCCTCGGCTACTCCGCCTTCATGCCGCTTCCGGCTGACGCCCTCAAGGACCCGAAGGCCTTCGGCGAAAACCCGATCGGCAACGGCCCGTACAAGATGGCCGCCAAGGGTGCCTGGCAGCACGACAGCCAGATCGCCCTCGTCAAGAACCCGGACTACAAGGGCACGCGCATGGCCAAGAACGGCGGCGTGACCTTCAAGTTCTACACCGACCCGGCTCCGGCTTACACCGACGTCCAGGCCAACAACCTTGACGTAACCGACGTCCTGCCCACGAACGCCCTGAAGACCTACACAACGGACTTCCCGGACCACAGCCTCAACAAGGCTTACGCGGGCAACGCAACCCTGAACATCCCGAACTACCTGCCTGAGTTCCAGGGACCCGCCGGCCAGCTGCGCCGCCAGGCCATCTCCATGGCGATCAACCGCGATGAGATCACCAAGGTCGTCTTCAACGGCACCCGCATCCCTGCGAAGGACTTCACGTCGCCGTCCATCGATGGCTACAACGCCAACGTGACAGGCTCCGACGTTCTGAAGTTCGACGCCGCGAAGGCCAAGGACCTCTGGGCAAAGGCAAACGCCATGAGCCCGTGGCCCGCCGACAAGGTTCTGCAGCTCGCGTACAACACCGATGGTGGCAACAAGGAATGGATTGACGCCGTTGCCAACAACCTGAAGAACAACCTCGGCATCAAGGCAGAAGGCCAGCCGTTCGCCAAGTTCGCCGAGATCCTGAACCTCCGCACGGCCAAGACCCTCCCGGGCTTCACCCGCGCCGGATGGCAGGCAGACTACCCTTCGCTGTTCAACTTCCTCGGCCCGCTGCTGAAGACCGGAGCCAGCGCCAACTACGAGGGTTACAGCAACCCTGAGTTTGACAAGCTGCTCACCGAGGGCCTGGCTTCCAAGTCCACGGACGACGCCAACAAGAAGTTCACCCAGGCTCAGGAAATCCTCTTCAAGGACCTCCCGAACCTGCCCCTGTGGTACCAGGCACGCCAGGCTGTATGGAGCCAGAACGTCAGCAACGTTGACTCCGGCTGGAACGGCGTCCTGCTGTACTACAACATCACCGCAAAGTAGTCCTACTGGACTTGTTCCAAGCTCGTTAGCGTATGGGGGTCCGGCCACAAACCGGGCCCCCATGCCTTGATTCGGCACGAAAGCTGTCCCAAATGAATCCCCACATTTTCAAGAGCGCCCAGGAACCGTTGCTGTGACCCAGTACATCCTCCGGCGTTTGCTGCAGGTCATTCCCGTGTTCCTGGGAACCACCCTGCTCGTGTACTTCATGGTCTTTGCCCTCCCGGGCGACCCCATCCGCGCCCTGTTCGGCGACCGACCGCCCAGCGAGTCCGTCATTGCCGCGCTGCGCCAGCAATACAACCTCGACCAGCCGTTCTGGGTCCAGTACGGACTGTTCCTCAAGAACCTCTTCACGTTCAACCTCGGGGTGGACTTCACCGGCCAGCCAATCGCCGCCACCCTCGGCCGCGTTTTCCCGGTCACCGCCATGCTCGCCGTCGAGGCCCTTGCCATCCAGGCTGTCTTCGGTGTGGCCTTCGGCTTGATTGCAGGCTTGCGCAAGGGAAAGATCTTCGACTCCACCGTGCTTGTCGCGTCCCTCGTGGTCATTGCCGTCCCGACGTTCGTCCTGGGCTTCGTGCTTCAGCTCGTCGTTGGCGTACAGCTTGGCTGGGCCAAGCCGACCGTTGGATCCAACGCGGATTGGGGCACCCTGATCCTTCCGGCCACCGTCCTTGGCCTCGTGTCCTTTGCCTACGTGCTGCGCCTGACCCGCGCCTCGGTCATTGAAAACATGAACGCCGACTACGTCCGCACGGCAACCGCAAAAGGCCTGTCCCGCCCCCGCGTGGTCCTGGCCCACATCCTGCGAAACTCCATGATTCCCGTGGTCACCTACCTGGGCGCGAACCTGGGTGGCTTGATGGGCGGCGCGATCGTCACCGAAGGCATTTTCAACGTGCCCGGCGTCGGCCAGAAGCTCTACCAGGCCGTGATCCGCAGCGAAGGCCCCACCGTCGTCGCCATTGTGAGCGTCCTGGTACTGGTCTTCGTTGCCGCCAACCTGTTGGTGGACCTCCTTTACGCCTGGCTTGACCCCAGGATTCGCTATGAAAAGTAGATCCGTTATGAAAAGTAACCGTCAGATCGAGCACTATGTTGCCCCTATCGACGAGACACCGCTGCTGGCGACCGATACCCTCAAGGTCGACGCAGCGCCCCTGAGCCTCTGGGCGGATGCCTGGCGGAAGCTCCGCCGTCGGCCGCTCTTCATCATCTCGGCGCTCATGATCCTGCTGCTCCTCGTAGTCGCGTTCTTCCCGGGCCTCTTCACGCAGACTGCCCGAACGACAACTGCCAGCTGGGCGACTCCCTCGCGGGCCCCTCGGCCGGCCACCCCCTGGGATTCACCTTCCAGGGCTGCGACATCTACTCCCGCGTCATCCACGGCACCCAGGCATCCTTGACTGTCGGCGTCGTCTCCGTCATTTTCGTCCTGATCATCGGGGTCACCCTCGGTGCACTGGCCGGCTTCTTCGGCGGCTGGGTTGACACCATCATTGCCCGCATCGGCGACATCTTCTTCGCGTTGCCCTTGGTCCTTGGCGCGCTGGTAGTTACCCAGCTCCCCTTCTTCCGCGAGAACAAGAGCGTCTTCACGGTGGTCATGGTCATCGTGATGCTCGGCTGGCCCCAAATGGCCCGCATCACCCGTGGGCCGTGATCGAAGTCCGCAACGCGGATTTCGTCACGGCCGCACGCTCGCTCGGTGTCTCCAAGATCGGCACGCTGGTCCGGCACGTCGTTCCGAACGCGCTCGCGCCGATCATCGTCCTGGCCACCATGGAGCTTGGCGTCTTCATCGTGACGGAAGCAACGCTGTCCTTCCTGGGCATTGGCCTGCCCGGCAGCATCATGTCCTGGGGTAACGACATTTCCGCGGCGAAGGACACGTTGCGCACCAACCCCGAGGTGCTGATGTTCCCCGCAACCGCACTGTCCATCACGGTCCTGAGCTTCATCATGCTTGGCGACGCGCTGCGTGACGCCCTCGACCCCAAGAGCCGCAAGCGATGAAGGAGGCAATCATGACAACATCCAACGTCACCATCGACGAAGCCGGAACCGAAGAGCGTCCGCTCCTTGAAATCCGGGACCTCGCCATCTCCTTCCAGACGGCGAGCGGCGAATTCCAGGCCGTCAAGAATGCGCACCTGACCATCATGCCCGGCGAGACTGTCGCCATTGTGGGTGAGTCCGGTTCGGGGAAGTCGACGACGGCGCTCGCCGCCATTGGCCTCCTGCCGGAGAACGGCAGGGTTTCCAGCGGGCAGATCCTGCTCGACGGCGAGGACATCTCCCACGCCCCGGAACGGCGCATGATCGAGTTGCGCGGCAACACGATCGGCATGGTTCCGCAGGATCCGATGTCCAACCTCAACCCGGTCTGGAAGATCGGATACCAGGTCCGCGAGACGCTGCGCGCCAACGGCAAGCCCAGCGGTCCTGCCGATGTCGCCCGCGTCCTGGGGAGGCCGGCTTGCCGGACTCCGCACGCCGCGCCAAGCAGTATCCGCACGAATTCTCCGGCGGCATGCGCCAGCGGGCCCTGATCGCCATCGGCCTGTCTTGCCAGCCGCGGCTCCTGATCGCCGATGAGCCGACGTCGGCCCTGGACGTCACGGTGCAGCGGCAGATCCTTGACCACCTCGAAACCATGACGGCGGAGCTCGGCACGGCAGTCCTGCTCATCACCCACGATCTCGGCCTCGCTGCCGAGCGCGCGGACAAAGTAGTGGTCATGTACCGCGACAACGTGGTGGAGGCCGGTCCTTCCCTCGAATTGCTTCGCAACCCGCAACACCCCTACACCCAGCGGTTGGTGGCCTCGGCGCCGTCACTCGCTTCGCGTAGGATCCAGGCCGCCAAGGCCGAAGGAATCCAGACGGAAGAACTCCTGGCGCCCACCGAAGCTGTGGCCGAAAAGGCATTGGCCGACGACGTCCTAAAGGTCGAAAGCCTCAGCAAGGTCTTCAAGCTGCGCTCCGGCGTCGGCAAGGCAACGGACTTCACTGCGGTGGACAACGTCTCGTTCAACGTCAAACGGGGGACGACGACGGCGATCGTGGGTGAATCGGGTTCCGGCAAGTCCACCGTGGCCCAGATGGTCCTCAACCTGCTCGCGCCGACGTCGGGCCGGATTGTGTTCGACGGTGTGGACACCTCCACCTTGAACAGCCGGGAAATCTTCAAGTTCCGGCGCCGCGTCCAGCCGATTTTCCAGGACCCGTACGGTTCACTCGACCCGATGTACAACATCTTCAGGACCATCGAGGAACCGCTCCGGACCCACAAGATCGGTGACAAGGTCAGCCGCGAGAAGAAGGTCCGGGAACTCCTGGACCAGGTGGCGCTGCCTCAGTCCACCATGCAGCGGTACCCGAACGAGCTCTCCGGCGGCCAAAGGCAGCGCGTCGCGATCGCGCGCGCGCTCGCCCTCGACCCCGAAGTGATCATCTGTGACGAAGCGGTCTCCGCTTTGGACGTCTTGGTGCAGGCCCAGGTCTTGAACCTCCTGGCCGAGCTGCAGTCCAATCTTGGCCTGACGTACCTGTTCATCACGCACGACCTCGCCGTGGTGCGGCAGATCGCCGACCATGTCTGCGTGATGCAGAAGGGCAAGCTCGTGGAAACGGGCAGCACGGACGACGTCTTCGATTCGCCGCAGCAGGACTACACCAAGGCCCTGCTCAACGCGATCCCGGGTGCCAGCCTGATGCTTCCGCCCGTGGTGGCCTGACGGTCCTGGCGCCCGTGCGCTGAGTGCCAGCCGGGGGAGCAGAAGAGCCGGCACCACTTCCGTGGGGGGAAGTGGTACCGGCTCTTTTGCTGTTTCCGGCTCATGCGGAGTTCGCTGCCGATTGTGATGAAGGGCACAATTCGATGACCTGGAGGGTGATTTTTAGGCCAATAAATACCACAGCGTTTAGACTCTATGAAGGTGCCCTGTGTCAAAGGGTCTAATCCGTCGTGCGTTCCGGTTGGAAATGTCGCGATACAACAGCTGACTTCACCACTGAATCGAGCCATTACGCATGTCTGAAACCACCACCAACACCGCCGCGACCACTGCATCGCGCAGTGATCTGCGCAACGTCGCGATTGTGGCCCACGTTGACCACGGCAAGACCACGCTGGTCGACGCCATGCTCAAGCAGACCAACTCCTTCGCCGAGCACAACCACCTGGAAGACCGCGTCATGGACTCCGGTGACCTGGAGCGCGAAAAGGGCATCACCATCCTCGCCAAGAACACCACGGTTGCCTACAACGGCCCGTCGTCCAATGGCGAGACCATCACCATCAACGTGATCGACACCCCGGCCACGCCGACTTCGGTGGCGAGGTGGAGCGCGGCCTGTCCATGGTTGACGGCGTGGTCCTCCTGGTCGACGCTTCCGAAGGTCCGCTGCCGCAGACCCGCTTCGTCCTCCGCAAGGCCCTTGCCGCGCACTTGCCCGTCATCCTGCTGGTCAACAAGACCGACCGCCCCGACGCCCGCATCGAAGAGGTTGTCCACGAGTCCATGGACCTGCTCCTTGGCCTGGCCTCCGACCTCGCGGACGAAGTTCCGGACCTGGACCTGGACAAGATCCTGGAAGTACCCGTGGTCTACGCCGCAGCCAAGGTCGGCCGCGCTTCCCTCGAGCAGCCGGCTGACGGCTCGGCCCCGGAAAACGAAGATCTCGAACCCCTCTTCAAGGCGATCATCGAGCACATCCCGGCGCCGACCTACAACCCGAACGGTGTCCTTCAGGCGCACGTCACCAACCTGGACGCTTCCCCGTTCCTCGGCCGCCTTGCACTCCTGCGCATCTACAACGGCACCCTCCGCAAGGGCCAGACCGTCGCCTGGGCGCGTGCCAACGGTGAGCTGAAGAACGTCAAGATCACCGAGCTCCTGGCCACCAAGGCCCTTGACCGCGTACCGGCAGAGTCTGCCGGCCCGGGCGAGATCGTGGCTGTTGCCGGTATCGAGGAAATCACCATTGGTGAGACCCTCACTGACGCCGAGAACCCGCAGCCGCTGCCGCTTATCACGGTGGATGACCCCGCGATCTCCATGACCATCGGTATCAACACCTCCCCGCTGGCCGGCAAGGTCAAGGGCGCCAAGGTCACGGCGCGCCAGGTGAAGGATCGCCTGGACAAGGAACTGATCGGTAACGTCTCCATCAAGGTCCTGCCCACCGAGCGTCCGGATGCTTGGGAAGTCCAGGGACGTGGCGAGCTTGCGCTGGCCATCCTCGTGGAGCAGATGCGACGCGAAGGCTTCGAGCTCACTGTCGGCAAGCCGCAGGTTGTCACCCGGACCGTCGACGGCAAGATCCACGAGCCGATGGAACACATGACCATCGACGTGCCTGAAGAGTACCTCGGTGCGGTCACGCAGCTGATGGCTGCCCGCAAGGGCCGCATGACCAACATGGCCAACCACGGTACCGGCTGGTGCCGCATGGAATTCATCGTTCCGGCACGTGGCCTCATCGGCTTCCGCACCAAGTTCCTTACGGACACCCGTGGCGCCGGCATCGCTTCCTCGATCTCCGAAGGCTACGAGCCGTGGGCCGGCCCTATCGAATACCGCACCAACGGTTCGATGGTTGCCGACCGCGCCGGTGTGGTCACCCCCTTCGCCATGATCAACCTGCAGGAACGCGGCTCCTTCTTCGTGAAGCCCACGTCCGAGGTCTACGAAGGCATGATCGTCGGCGAGAACTCCCGCGCCGACGACATGGACGTCAACATCACGAAGGAAAAGAAGCTCACCAACATGCGTGCCGCTTCCTCTGACACCTTTGAGAACCTGACGCCGCCGCGCGACCTGACCCTCGAAGAGTCCCTCGAATTCGCCCGCGAAGACGAGTGCGTTGAGGTAACCCCGGACTCCATCCGCATCCGCAAGGTGATCCTGGACGCCAACGAGCGCGCCAAGGCTACCCGCGCACGCGCCAAAGTCTGATCCTGCTGGGCTGATCAAGTACTGACGCGCCCAACGGACTGACGCATTGAATAAGGGAGCCACCGGAACAGCACGCGGCATTGCCGTGGCTGTTCCGGTGGCTCTTTTTGCTGCCTTTGCAGGCACCGCACTGCACCGGCAGGCGCTCCTTATTGCCGGCGTCGAGGTCTCTTGGGGTACCGCAGCGGCACTGCTCCTGCTCGCATCGCTCCAGCTCCTGCTGGGTGCGTGGTCGCGATCCTTGATCCCGACGGCGGTGGTGGGCATTGTTTGTTACGCCGCCGTAGGCGTGCTCTCCACGGGCGGAACGGGCAAGCAGCTGATCGTCGCGGATGTGCCCGGAAATGTGTGGGTTTACGGGAGTGCGGGCATCACTTTCGTGATGCTCTTGTGGTGCCGGCGCTACGGGCGTCCTCCGCGCGCTTAGCTAGTCGGCGCTTGGGTCCGGTGGTGGGCGATCAAGAGCGAGGTGGCGTCGCCGTCGTCGTCTGCCGGAAGACGCATATATTCCTCGACGACCGCCCGCAGCTTGCCCATCATCTCCTGCTGCCGTGCAGCATTGAACTTCACGCCAAGCCGCCAGACATCGATGTCCCCTGGCATGAGCCCGCGGGTTTCCTGGACGAATGTTTCGATCAGGACAGGGGCAATATCGTCGACGGGAGTGCTCCACGAGGTGCGGGTGGCGATGTACGGCACCTCCTTGGCGCCCCTCTTTCCCTTCCGGCCTTCCTGAGGTTCAAGAAAACCGGTGCGCACCAAGGTCCGGACATGATGCAGGCTTGACGCCGGATTGATGTCCAACAGCCCGCAATCTCTTTGTTGGTGCGAGCGTGGTGCAGGCAGAGCCGGAGAATCCTCAGGCGCAAGGGGGAGCTCAAGGCGCGGCCCTTGGCCACCAGGTCGCTGTCCTCCCGCTCGTGTTCCGTCATGGTGGCCAGTGTAGCCAGCCTTGAGTGATTGACATATACCAATCACTACAGGAAACTGGGCGGGTGAACGCCGGGACCACGGACAATGCTCAGCAAACTGACACAGCTCAGCACACTGCCTCGCTGTGGCGGGACCGGAACTTCATCACCTTCTGGTCGGGCCAGGCCGTCAGCCAGCTTGGGGCGCAACTGGGGCAATTGGCTTTTCCCGTCCTCGCGGTGACTTTGCTCGGCGCCAGTGAGTTCGAAGTCGGCGCGCTCAATGCCGCCGGCCTTGCGGCCTTCCTGCTGATCGGTTTGCCGGCAGGAGCGTGGGTTGACCGCTGGCTCAAGCGTCGCACCATGATCGTGGCGGACCTGGTCCGGACCGCGGCAATGGCGACCGTACCAATCCTCTGGTGGGCCGGCATCCTGCAGATCTGGCACCTTTACGCCGTAGCCGCCGTCGTCGGGGCCGCGACGGTCTTCTTCGACGTTTCCTACCAGAGCTATGTGCCCGTGCTCGTGGATGCCGCGAAAGTGCCGCAGGCGAACTCCAAGCTCGAGGCCACCTCCCAGATCGCACGGATCGGGGGTCCTGCCGCGGGCGGTGGCTTGCTGACGGTCGTGTCCGCCCCGGTGCTGTTCGTCGGGGAGGCGATCGGGTATCTGCTGTCGGCCATCTTCCTGCTCAGGACGTGCGATGCGGAACGGCCCGTGGCCGCGAAGGATCGGCAGCCGCTGGCAAGCGAAATCAAGGAGGGCCTGGTCTTCGTGGTCAGGCATCCCCTGATCAGCAGGATTGCGGCGTGCACGGGCGGGGTCAACTTCTTCACCACGCTTGCCTTCACCTTGATGCCGGTGTTGGTACTTCGTGAACTGGAACTCGGTCCGGAGGGCATGGGCCTCATCATGGCGGTCGGCGCCGTGGGCGGACTGATCGGGGCGGTTGCCGCGCCCAGATTGGCGGCCTGGATCGGCGAGGGGACGGTTATTCCCGTGGCGTCGATGATCAGCTCGCTTTTCCTCCTCCTGGTTCCGTTGTGCGTGCTTGCCCCCGAGCGATGGATGTCCCTCGTGATGCTCATCGTCTCCGAGTTCGGGTTCGCTTTCGGAGTGCTGGTGTACAACATCATGCAGTTGAGCATGAGGCAGCGCGTGTGTCCGCCCCGGCTCCTGGGGCGCATGAATGCGTCCATTCGCTTCGTGGTGTGGGGGGTCATGCCGATCGCTGCCCTAGCCTCGGGCCTCCTGGCCGAGAATATCGGCCTCGTACCGACACTCTGGATCGGCTTGGGCGGAAGTCTTGTTTTTGTTGCGCCTGTGCTGTTCTCCCCGCTGTGGGGAATGCGCAGGCTCCCCGACGAGGTGCATGGCGCCTGACCCTCCGGGACATGAGGCGGAACTACTCGCGGGTTGTGCGCGGATCCCGGCGCTGGGGCGGAGGAGGGACTGCTTTTGCCGCCACAACAAGGGCCAGCGGGATCTCGACGTCGGACTGTCGGGTACGGATGGTGCACGCACCGTCGGCGACCGAGAGCAGGTAGCCGAGGGCATCGGTGAAGCCGTTGTCCAGGCGGTATCGGACAACTACCCGTGTTCCGGATACGGTATTGAGCAGGAAATCCTGGGGCCGGGGCAGATTCACCAGTTCATAGTAAGACGCCCGGCTAGGTTGCTGAGTTCCCGCTGGGGGATAATAGGCTCAGAATTCGATGTACCGGCCACAGGGCCGGTGGTACTACCCGGAATTTCCGGGACAACTGTGGAGAGGCAAGGGACGTGACCTACGTAATCGCGCAGCCGTGTGTGGACGTCAAGGACAAGGCATGTATTGAAGAATGCCCTGTTGACTGCATCTACGAAGGCGAACGTTCCCTCTATATCCACCCGGATGAGTGCGTGGACTGCGGAGCTTGCGAACCCGTGTGCCCGGTGGAAGCGATCTACTACGAGGACGACACCCGGAGGAATGGGCCGACTACTACAAGGCCAACGTCGAGTTCTTCGATGACCTTGGTTCCCCGGGCGGAGCCGCCAAGATCGGCAACACCGGTAAGGACCACCCCTTCATCGCCGCGCTGCCCCACAGAACCAAGACCACTAAGAACGGTTGCTTCCTTTGATTTCTGCGGCCCCCGCTTTCGGCCTCAACCTGCCTGACTATCCTTGGGAAGCGATGGCGCCGTACGTGGCCAAGGCTTCAGAACACCCGGGCGGGGCAGTCAATCTCTCCATCGGAACCCCCGTGGATCCGACGCCGCAACTGGTCCGCGAGGCGCTTGCCCGGGCAGCTGACGCCCATGGTTACCCGACGGTCCACGGCACGGAAGCTCTTCGCGAGGCCGTATCCAACTGGTTCGCCAGCCGCCGCGGGGTCCCGGGAATCGATCCGAGGGACGTCCTGCCGACCGTCGGCTCCAAGGAATTGGTGGCCTGGTTGCCGTTCCTGCTGGGACTGAGCGCAGGCGACGTCGTGGTCCGTCCCACTGTGGCGTACCCGACCTACGACATCGGCGCCATGCTCGCAGGCGCCACTGCCGTCGCGGCAGACAGCCTGGACGAACTGGACGCAGCCACCCGCGCGAGGGTCCGGCTCATCTGGATCAATTCCCCGGCAATCCCACGGGCAGCGTCCGTGACGTCGAATCCCTCAGGCAGATCGTCGCCCAGGCGCGCGAGATCGGCGCAGTCGTGGCGTCGGATGAATGCTATGCCGAACTCGGCTGGGGCGAATGGGATGCCCAGCGTGGCGGCGAGGCAGTGCCTAGTGTCCTTGACCCGCGCGTCACGGGAGGATCCACGGACGGACTCTTGTGCGTCTACTCCCTCAGCAAACAATCGAACCTCGCCGGCTACCGTGCCGCCTTCGTGGCTGGTGACTCGTCGATCGTGGCGAATCTGGTCAACAGCCGCAAGCACGCCGGCATGATCGTGCCGTATCCGGTCCAGGAAGCCATGCGCACCGCGCTCGGCGATGCCGGCCACGTGCTCGCCCAAAAGGATCTCTACCGCGGGCGCCGTGAACGCCTCCTGCCGGCACTGAAGAACTTCGGCCTGGAGATCCACGAGTCCAAAGCTGGCCTGTACTTGTGGTCCACCGCAGGGGAGGCGACGTGGGACACAGTCCGCCGTTTCGCGGACCTGGGGATCGTCGTCGGGCCCGGGGTGTTCTATGGAGACGCGGGCAATGGTTTCATCCGTGTGGCGCTCACCGGCACGGACGAACGCATCGATGCGGCAGTCGAACGCTTGGACACTGCCCGGTAACAATGCTGTGACTTCCCGCACAGGGCGCGTCATTCCGCCAGTAACCGTAGCTTGTGAATTAGTTTGTCCCGCTTACTGGCGGTAGCTTTTAACTGACTATCAATGGTGGCTTTCTCCACGAAGGCAGTTCGGCCGATGGTGTCTGCACCTGCAGACTCCTGGCTGGAGTCACCAGATGTTGGTTGGATCAAGCTTTCGACCGAGGCCAAGAGCCTCATGAAGGGGACTCCATGACTGAGACCACCAGCGCTACCCTGCGCCATGCCGGCGGAGAGCTCGAGCTCCCGCGGATCAAGGTTGTAGAAGGGAACGAAGGATACGACGTTTCCAAGCTGCTGAAGCAGACGGGCGCCGTCGCCTATGACCCCGGCTTCATGAACACTGCCGCCACCACGTCGGCAATCACCTACATCGATGGCGACGCCGGTATCCTGCGGTACCGCGGCTACCCGATCGAGCAGCTTGCCCAGCACTCAAGCTTCCTGGAAGTTTCCTACCTGCTGATCTACGGCAACCTTCCCACTCCCACCGAGCTGGACGCGTTCGACCAGCGGATCCGCCACCACACGCTGCTCCACGAAGAGCTCAAGGGCTTCTTCGGCGGTTTCCCGCGTGACGCGCACCCGATGCCGGTGCTTTCCTCGGCTGTCTCCGCGCTGTCCACGTTCTACCAGGACTCCTTGGACCCGTTCAACCCGGAGCATGTGGAAGTTTCCACTATCCGCCTCATGGCGAAGCTCCCGGTCATCGCGGCCTACGCCCACAAGAAGTCCATCGGCCAGCCCATGCTGTACCCGGACAACTCCATGAACCTCGTGGAGAACTTCCTGCGCCTGAGCTTCGGCCTGCCGGCAGAGCAGTACGAGCTGGATCCTGTCGTCGTCAAGGCGCTGGACCTCCTGCTCATCCTGCACGCCGACCACGAGCAGAACTGCTCGACGTCGACCGTCCGCCTTGTGGGCTCCTCGAACGCGAACCTGTTTGCTTCTGTTTCCGCAGGCATCAACGCCCTCTTCGGTCCCGCCCACGGCGGCGCCAACGAGGCCGTGCTGAAGATGCTGCGCCAGATCCAGGCCGACGGCATCAAGCCCGAGGAATACATGGAGAAGGTCAAGAACAAGGAGGACGGCGTCCGCCTCATGGGCTTCGGACACCGGGTCTACAAGAACTACGACCCCCGCGCCAAGATCATCAAGGCGACGGCACACGAGATCCTGGGCAAGCTGGGCGGCAACGATGAGCTCCTGGACATCGCGATGCGCCTCGAAGAGAAGGCCCTTGCGGACGACTACTTCATCCAGCGCAAGCTCTACCCGAACGTCGACTTCTACACCGGCCTGATCTACAAGGCCATGGGCTTCCCGAGAAGATGTTCACCGTGCTGTTCGCGATCGGCCGACTCCCCGGCTGGATTGCCCAGTGGCGCGAAATGATCAACGATCCCCAAACGAAAATCGGCCGTCCGCGGCAGCTCTACACAGGAGAGCCGGAACGCGACTACCCGGCGGTCTAATCCCCGCCGGTGTGGGCCCAGCACGCGGGGTCACTTACAGCCCGTCCCAAGGGACATCATGGGCCGTAAGTGACCCGCGTTGCACTTTAAGAGCTGTAGCCGAGAGGGTTGTTCTTCTGCCAGCGCCAGTGGTCTTCGCACATCTGGTCCACGGTCTTCGTGGTGGACCAGCTCAGGTCGGCCAGGGCGGAGGAGGCGTCGGCCCAGAACGCGGGCAGGTCTCCCGCCCGGCGGCCCGTGATCTCGTACGGCAGCGGGTGGCCCACGGCCTGTTCGAAGGCGTGGAGCATCTCCAGTACGGACGTGCCTTTCCCGGAGCCAAGGTTCCAGCGGTGCACGCCGGGGCGCTCCGCAACGTAGCCCAATGCGGCGACGTGGCCACCGGCGAGGTCGACGACGTGGATGTAGTCCCGCAGGCAGGTGCCGTCCGGGGTGTCGTAGTCTCCGCCGAAGACCATGAGCTTTTCGCGGCGGCCGACGGCGACCTGGGCGATGTAGGGGACCAAGTTGTTGGGGATACCCTGGGGGTCCTCGCCGATCCGGCCCGAGGGGTGTGCGCCCACCGGGTTGAAATAGCGCAACAAGGCGATGTGCCAGCGTTCGTCCGCGGCGCCGAGGTCCGTGAGGATGTCCTCGATCTGTTCCTTGGTGCGGCCGTAGGGGTTGTTCGCCCCGATCTCCATCTTCTCGATGTAGGGGATGGGGTTGTGCTCGCCGTATACCGTGGCGGAGGAACTGAAAACGATCGACCGGACCCCGTGCTTGTCCATGGCGCGGAGCAGGTTCAGCGTGCCGACGATGTTGTTGTAGTAGTAGTTCAGGGTTCCTGCACGGATTCGCCAACTGCCTTGAGCCCGGCGAAGTGGATGACGGCGTCGATGCTGTGCTGATCGAACACAGCTTCAACCGCGGCCTCGTCCACCAGATCCACTTTATGGAACGCCGCCGTCTTTCCCGCCAGCTCACCGACGCGGCGCAGGGACTCTTCGCTTGAGTTCACGAGGTTGTCCAGCACGACCACTTCGTGTCCGGTTTCCAGCAGGGACAGGACGGTGTGCGATCCGATGTAGCCGGTGCCACCCGTGACAAGAATTCTCATGCAAGCAACGCTAGCCGAACTTGCCAAGGCTCGCTCAGTGTTGCGTGCGCCACAGTCCCGCAGTTCCGGTGCGCCGGGCGGTACCGTTCAAGCACGTTCGTGCTAAAAAGATCTGTGCCCAAGATTGTTGATGCCGAAGCCCGGCGCCAGGAAGTAGTCGAAGCTGTCTTCAGGATCATCGCCTCGGATGGCCTGGAACGTGCCTCCTTGCGGGAGGTGGCCGACGAAGCCGGGCTCGCCGTCGGCTCGGTCCGGCATTACTTTGCCAGCAGCGATGAACTGCTGGTCCACTCCTTTGCCGTGGTCATCGACAGGATCGCCGCGCGGCTTGAGGACGCGTTCGCCGTCGTCGAATCGTTGGATCCGGATTCGGCGGAACACGGCGCCGCCGTCTTAACCCTGGTGGGCCAATTCCTTCCGCTCGACGAGGAACTGGCCGTCGACGCCTGTGTCTGGATGGCATTCCGGCACGCGGCCCGAATCCGGCCAGTACTCGAACAGGAAGCGGCACGCAGCCACCGGGCCGTGGCCGCCGTCGTCGGCCGCTTGGTGATGCGACTGATGCCCGACGGCGGATCCGGCCAGGAGCGCCTGGTGACCGAGGCCGAGCGCCTTCTGGCCACCCTCGACGGACTGTGCATGCATGCCCTGCTGCAGCCTGAGTGGATGACGGCCGAGGTCTGCCGCGACGTTCTGACCGCGCATCTGGAGACTCTGGTTGCGGTCCCGTCCAACCGTTAACGTCGAGGCTCATCGGGAATAGACTGGAACCCTGAGTGGGCACCTGCCAAGGGAGGCAATCGGATGCATGACACAGGCGGTCAGGGGTGGCGAATCACAATGGACACCTCCGGACCGATGCTCATTGCCTTGTATCTGAGAGACGTTGCTGGATTGGACGGAGCCGGTACGCCAACGTTGTCCCACGCCACACCCAAAGTCAGGCACGCGGACCACACGCACCTCACTGCCGAGGTAGGCGGGGTGCCGGCCCTCAAGACAGAGTGGGAGGCCTGGTGGGAGCAGCTGTTGAGGGCGTATCCGGATGCCGCGCCGGAGCTTTCACCCCCGGATTCAACGCCTTCGGCAATTCGCCTGCCCTGCGCAGAGTATTGCAGGCACACTTCGGAGCCGCCCTGACCTGGGCCCGTGAGCGCCTTGAAGAGTACGAAAAACTGGAGGCTGAACGCGAAGCGAGCGGCGCCACGTTGCTTCTGGGGACATGGTGGAGGACCGGCTGCTGGAAGTCGGACGAAGTTCCCGGGACTTCCAGCTGACGATCATCGAGCTACCCCTCAACGAGCCAAGGGCCTGGTACCTTGAGCCGGACAAGATGATCATGAGCCACCAGCTCTTGTCCGAACCGGATATCTTCCGCAGCTACGTCCAGCCGGTGGTTGAACTACTGGTCTGAAGCCGGGCGACGCCGCCAGGCGCCGCCGAGGCCCGCCCAAAACTAGGTCTTCGGAGCCGAAACCGTGATGGTCACGGACCCCGACGCTGCCGCTGAATCCTGCCAGCCCTTGTGGTCCTGCCGGTTCCAGGTGGCGCCAGCCACGTCAACCTGCGTCACGGAAAGGTCCTTGGCATTCGCCACGGCCCACTGGGCCACAGCCCACGCCTGCGCACCGCTGATGTTCAACTGGACCGTGCGGCCCTGGGCCACGGCCGGCAGGGCGCCGAACTCCGTGGTCATGGCGGCCACGACGGCGTTCGGGTCGCCGGCGGTGTCCGCGGCCCGGAGCGTGCAGTCGAGGGCCCGTTCGGAATGTCCGGTGAGCGCCGACGCATACGCCCGGCCCATGGGTTCCTGCTGCGCGTAGGCCTGGGGGTAGGCGAATGCTGGACCGCTTGCGCCGCATCAGTGATCGCCATGGTTTCGTAGCCGGGTATTTTCACAAGGTGGTCATAGAAAGCGTTCGTCGCGTAGGCAGGATCCATGACCTCGGCTTCGGTGCCCCAGCCCTGGGAGGGGCGCTGCTGGAACAGGCCCGCGAATCGGGGCCAACCTCGTCACCGTGTCCGATGTTGCGAAGCTTGGATTCCTGCATGGCTGTGGCCACGGCGATTGTGGCCGCGCGCGGAGGCAGCCCCGCTGCACGGCAATGGCGGTGATGAGGGCGGCATTCGCGGCCTGGTCCGTCGCCAGCTCGTAGGAGTCCGAGCCCACGACGGCGACGCAGCGTTCCGTGACCAAGGTTTCGGAACGCTGCAGTACAGTCACCACGGCGTAGATGGCACCGGCCACCAAGGCAAGCGCCAGCAACAAGATGATGGTGCGTCGGAGACGGCGCATCCAGGTATCAGCTAGTTGGCGTGGAGGGCTTCGTTGAGTTCCACCGTCTGGCCCTTGCGGGGAAGGACCTCGACTTCGCCAGTTGTGGAATTGCGGCGGAACAGCAGGTTCGGCACGCCGGAGAGCTCAACAGCCTTGATGATGCTGCTGGTGTCTTCCCCGTTGGCGTCCTTCGGGCCGGGGATGCGCACGCGGGTTCCAGCCGTGACGTAGAGGCCTGCTTCGACCACGGAGTCGTCGCCGATGCTGATGCCCACGCCGGAGTTGGCACCCAGGAGCACGCGCTCACCCAGGGCGATCTTTTCCTTGCCGCCACCGGAGAGGGTCCCCATGATGGAGGCGCCGCCACCGACGTCGGTGCCGTCACCGGCAACAACACCTGCCGAGATGCGCCCTTCCACCATGGACGTGCCGAGCGTGCCGGCGTTGAAGTTCACGAAGCCCTCGTGCATGACCGTGGTGCCTTCGGAGAGGTAGGCGCCCAGGCGGACCCGGTCGGCGTCGGCGATCCTGACCCCGGTGGGAACGACGTAGTCCACCATGCGCGGGAACTTGTCCACTCCGTAGACCGTGACGGCGCCGCGCTTACGCAGGCGGGCGCGGGTCAATTCGAAGCCGTCCACTGCTGCGGGCCGAAGTTCGTCCACACAACGTTGGGGAGCTTGCCGAAGATCCCGTCCAGGTTGATGCTGTTGGGCTTGACGAGCCGGTGCGAAAGCAAGTGCAGGCGCAGGTAGGCGTCAACGGTGTCGGCGGGGGCCTCGTCCAGGTTGATCTGGGCAAAGACCACCTTCTGTTCGGTCCGGCGGTCGGCGTCGTGGCTTTCAGCTGCGAGAGCGGTCAGCGACTCGTCGGCGTGCTCCACGGCGCGCAGGGATGCGGCAGCTTCGCCCAATGCCGGTGCCGGAAACCATACGTCCAGCACTGTCGCTTCTCCGGCGTCGGAGGTGGCGATGGTGGCCAGGCCAAAGCCGTAGGCGGAGCGATCGTTGTCAGAAGCGCTATCGAGAGCGGCAGAGGCAGCGGTTTCAGTCATGGCGCAAGTCTATCGAGAGCCACTGCTTCCCTTGAAACCGTGTGTGGACCGAGGGGTCGCAATTCGCTCGGGATACAGTGGAGAGGTGACCGTTGAAACTACCCCGATCCTTCTTGACATCAGGCAAGACGTTGCGCTGCTGACCGCGGCGCTGATGGACATCAACAGCGTGTCCGGCAACGAAGCCGCGCTTGCAGACGCCGTTGAATCCGCGCTTCGTACGATCCCCGGCCTGCAGCTTGTGCGGGACGGCGACGCCATCATTGCCCGGACCGAGCTGGGACGCCCGGAGCGCGTGATCTTGGCCGGCCACCTCGATACCGTGCCGTTGCCCACCGTGGAGGGTTCGCTCGGCACCGTGCCCGCCACGTGGGAGTCCGGCGTCCCGGGACGGGAACCTTGTATGGACGCGGAGCCACCGACATGAAGGGCGGGGTCGCGGTGCAGCTTGCGCTCGCCGCGACAATGTTCGACGGCGGCGCCGAGCCGGGCAAAGACGTCACCTTCGTCTTCTATGACCATGAGGAAGTTGAAGCGGTCAAGAGCGGCCTCGGCCGCTTGGTACGGAACCATGGCCATCTCCTGGAGGGGGACTTCGCGATCCTGCTCGAACCCACCGACGGCACGGTGGAAGGCGGTTGCAACGGCACCAGCCGCTTCGAAGCCACCACGGTCGGGGAAGCGGCGCACTCCGCCCGGGCGTGGATAGGCAGCAACGCCATCCACGCAGCCGCTCCCATCCTGAGCCGCTTGGCCTCCTACGAACCTCGCACCGTCAACGTGGACGGGCTGGACTACCGGGAAAGCCTCAATGCCGTGAAGATTAACGGCGGCACTGCGGGCAACGTCATCCCAGACCGCTGTGTCGTGGAGATCAACTACCGCTTCGCGCCGGACAAGACCCGGACCAGGCCGAAGCCCACGTCCGGGAACTTCTGGACGGCTTCGACGTCGTCCGCACCGACGCTGCCGCCGGGGCGCGGCCGGCCTCAACCACCCGGCTGCGGCGTCCTTCGTTGCCGCCGTCGGTGCCGAGCCCAAACCCAAGTACGGTTGGACCGACGTCGCGCGCTTCAGCGAGCTCGGCGTTCCCGCGGTCAACTTCGGACCGGGCGATCCGCTTCTTGCGCACAAAGACAACGAACACGTCGACGCCGACGCCATCCGTGAGTGCCTCCGGGCGTTGCGGTCGTGGCTGGCTGACTAGGTGGAGTGACCCTATTTTTGCTTGAGAATGCGGGTGTGGCCCGTGGGCTTGGTTCCGGAACCAAGCCCACGGGCCACACCCACGTTTGCGACGTTCTTGCGACTAGCCCTCGATTGCCACAATCTCCGACTTGGCCACCTTCACCACTTTGACGTTGCGGCGCATCCGGCCTTCAAGCCACTTGGCGATTCCGGCCAGGATCAGGCACATCCCGACGTACAGGACACCGGCAATGATCGCGGAAGGAATGATGGGCGAACCGTACTGGGCCTGGCTTCCGAAGTACTTGGCCTGGAAGAGGATCTCGTTGTAGGTGACGATGAAGCCCAATGCGGTGTCCTTGAGGATGACCACGAGTTGGGAAATGATCACCGGGAGCATCGAGCGGACCGCCTGCGGCAGCAGGATGTTTGTCATGACCGCGCTCTTCGGCAAGCCGATGGCGTAGCCGGCCTCGCTCTGGCCACGGGGGAGCGATTCGATGCCGGCCCGGAAGACTTCCGCGAGCACCGATCCGTTGTAGAGCACCAGGCCCGCAACGACTGCCGTGAAAGGCGTGATCCCCTGGACGCCGAGGGGAGGGAGCCCGTAGTAGAAGATCATCATGAGGATCAGCAACGGAATGGCACGGAAGAGCTCCGTGAACCCATAGCAAGGCAAGCTGATCCACTTGCGGTCGGAGAGCCTCCCGAAGGCCAGGAAGACACCCAGCACCAAGCTGAGCACGGCTGCCGTGGCAAACGCTGAAAGCGTGGCGCCCACTGATTGGATGATGGTCTGCTGGACCAGCGGGAAGGTGAACAAATGCCACTTCTTCTCGTCGAACTGGCCGCTTTGGGCGAAACGAAGGACGATGAATCCGACGATGGCGAGAATGACCAGGGCGGTCACGACGCCGAGAATCCGGTAGCGTGCGCGGGCCTTCGGGCCCGGAGCGTCAAAAAGGACCGAGCTCATCGGGCCACCTTCCATTTCTTTTCAAGCTTCCGCTGGACGAAGGAAAGGATGAAAACGAGCAGAACGAAGATCAGTGCGACCCAGAGCAGCCCGGCCATGGCAGGCTCGCCGCGCTCGGAAAGATTCGATCTGATGGCTCCCGCTTCGGCGACCGAGAAGCCGGCTGCCACCGTTGTGTTCTTGAGCAATGCGATGAACACGCTGAACATGGGCGGGATGACGGCACGGAATGCCTGGGGGAGGATCACCAGGGTCAGGGTTTGGGTGAACGGAAGGCCGATGGCACGGGCAGCCTCGGCCTGGCCGACAGGCACGGTGTTGATGCCGGAGCGCACGGCTTCCGCCACATAAGTAGCGGTGTACAGGCTGAGGCCGACGGTTGCTGCGGTCATGAAATCAATTTCCACGAGACCGAGCTTCGGATAGCCCAAGGCAAAAAAGAACAGGACCAACGTCAATGGGGTGTTGCGCACAACGTTGATGTACAAAGTGGCTGCGGCGCGCATCGCAGGGATGGGGGATACCCTCAAGGTCGCCACGATGGTGCCCAGGATCAGGGCGAAGATCCCGGCAACGACGAAAAGTACAAGGGTGTTCCGGAACCCTGTGATGAACAGGTCCGAATTATTCAGCAGCGTATTCACAGAATGGTCGCTTTCAGCCGATATTCGAGGGGGCGGCCAACGGCCGCCCCTCAACATGGGTTTAGTAGTTGTCCACTGCGGGTTGGGTGACCTTGGTGCCGGACTGGCCCAGTGTGGAGTCGTAGATCTTCTGCCACACAGAGCCGCCGTCAGTGAACATCTTGTTCACGAACTTGCGGAAGGCGGTATCGCCCTTCTTCAAGCCAACACCGTACTTCTCAGTGGTGAACGGCTGGCCTACCACCTTGAGGTTGTCGGTGTCCTGGGAGGCGTAACCGATCAGGATTGCCTGGTCGGTAGTCACAGCATCGACCTGGCCGCTCTTGAGCGCCTCGACACACTGTGAGTACGTGTCGAACTCAGTGGTTTTGGTGCCTGGGAAGTTTGCCTTGATGTTCTGGATGGGGTTGAACCCGTGGCCGAACAGACGTTCTTCCCGCTCAGGTCCTTCTCGCTGTTGATGGTCGTGTTGCTCTTCTTGACCAGCAGGCCTTGACCCGTCACGAAGTAGGGTCCGGCGAAGTCGACCAACTGCTTGCGCTTGTCCGTGATGGAGTAGGTCCCGACGTAGTAGTCAATGTCGCCGTTGGTAATGGCGGACTCGCGGTTGGCCGAAGGAATGGGCTTGTACTCGATCTTGTCCTTGGAGAAACCGAGGGATGCGGCGATCCACTGGGCAACCTGGATGTCAAAACCGCTGTACTCGCCGGTCGCGGCATCCTTGAAGCCCAGGCCAGGCTGATCCTGCTTGACGCCGATCGTGATCTTTCCGTTCGACTTGATCTTGTCGAACGTGGGGCTGCCCGTGATGGACACGTTCTGGGCCACCGTGAACGGTGCGGACTCGCTGCTTGGCGCGGTGGTGGAACCGCCGCCGCCACCGCATGCGCTCAGCGAAAGGGCGAGCGCCGCGCTTGCAGCGACCAGGAGGGATTTCCTCCGGGTGATAAAAGACTTCATGATATTCCTTTCATTGTGCGGCCACCCCCGCGGCCTGGGTGCGGTGAGTGTCAGTGAGTCAGGAGTTTGGAGAGGAAATCCTTGGCACGGTTGCTTTGGGGTTGGTGAAGAATTCCTCCGGCTTGGCGTCTTCAACAATCTGGCCGTCGGCCATGAAGACAACGCGGTCGGCGGCTTTGCGCGCAAAGCCCATCTCGTGGGTGACCACGATCATGGTCATGCCTTCCTTGGCCAACTGGACCATGACATCCAGGACCTCGTTGATCATTTCCGGATCAAGTGCCGAGGTCGGCTCGTCGAAAAGCATGACCTTCGGCTTCATCGCGAGAGCCCGGGCAATTGCCACACGCTGCTGTTGGCCACCGGAGAGCTGTGCAGGCATCTTGGGTGCCTGTTGCCCGACGCCGACCCGCTCCAACAACGCCATGGCGTCCTTGTCCGCGGTTGCTTTGTCCTGTTTCTTCACCTTGATCGGTCCCAGCGTGACGTTTTCGAGAATCGTCTTGTGGGCGAACAGGTTGAACGATTGGAAGACCATGCCGACATCGGCCCTGAGAAGGGCAAGTTCCTTGCCTTCCTCAGGCAGCTTCTTGCCATCGATCGAAATCTCGCCCGTATCGATGGTCTCCAAGCGGTTGATGGCCCGGCACAGCGTGGACTTGCCCGAGCCCGAAGGCCCGATGACAACCACAACCTCACCCTTTTTCACTTGGAGGTTGATGTCCTTCAGGACATGTAGTTGACCAAAGTGCTTATTGACGCCATTCAGGGAGACGAGGGCATCGCTGGCGGCTTGAATAGTCATGTGACGAATCTAGCGAAGAAATGATTCAAGTTGAGCCAGCTCACACTAACTTACGTGGATCGTGATTCAACAGATACCTGCTTTGCAGCTATCTGACAGCAAATGATGGGTAGGAAACCCAATACCGCAAACAACAGGCCACGCCGGAACGGCTGCAGCCGCCATCCGCGCTAGCCTAGGTCAATGAGTACCAGCCAGCCCCAAGTTCCTAGTCCAGACGCCAATGGCAAGGCGATGAGCAACGGATCGGCAGCGTCAGCTCCGGCCGTAGCCGCAGAGCCGCCAGCCAAGCACAAAGGACCCTTGGAGCTTCGGCGCAAACAGGCCGCTATGCCGATGTCGGACCAGCGACTCCTGGACACCAGGGGAGCCGACCACTTCATTCACACCGACCCGTGGCGGGTCCTGCGGATCCAGAGTGAATTCGTTGAAGGATTCGGTGCGCTCGCCGAGCTCGGCCCCGCCGTCAGTGTCTTTGGTTCCGCCCGCACCAAGCCGGGCACCGGCTATTACGATATGGGCGTGCAGGTGGCCGCCACCTCGCGGAAGCCGGCGTCGCCGTCATCACCGGTGGTGGCCCGGGATCCATGGAAGCCGCCAACAGGGGCGCCGTTGAAGGCAACGGCGTTTCCGTGGGACTGGGAATCGAGCTGCCGTTCGAACAAGGCCTCAACCGCTGGGTGGACCTTGGCATCAACTTCAGGTACTTCTTTGCCCGCAAGACCATGTTCGTCAAGTACGCGCAAGGGTTCATTGTCCTGCCGGGCGGCCTGGGAACCCTGGACGAACTGTTCGAAGCCATGGTCCTGGTGCAGACCCGCAAGGTGACATCGTTCCCCATCGTCCTTCTGGGGGTCGACTTCTGGAGCCCGATGATCGAATGGATCAAGGGGACCCTGGTGGCCGAAGGCATGGTCTCCGCGAAGGACCTGGACCTCATCCAGCTTGTGGACGATCCTGCGGACGCCGTTCACCGCGTCCTGCACGGAATCCCGCGGCCACCCTCGACCAACGGGGACCAGCGCCCGGAGTAGCCTTGCCGTCACTGCACTCTCAGCTGAGTCTGGCACGATGGTTGCTGTGAGCTTTTTTCTGGTCTTTCTCGCGATTGTCATTATCGGTGCCGTGTTGTTCCTCGGCGCCGGAATGGCGAGATCCTCCCGCGACTCCGGCGCCGGTTTGGATGAACCCGTCCCGAACCTGCCGCCGGTCCTGTTGCCGGCAGGAGCCAAGGCATCCGACGTCGACCGCGTGCGCTTCGCCCTTGGGCTGCGGGGCTACCGGATGGACCAGGTGGATGAGGTCCTCGATGAGCTCCGGGATCAGCTGACCTCGCAGGAGAGGGAAATCGAACGGCTGAAACTGGCCCTGGAGGCAGCCGGGAACCAGGAAGACCCAAAAGAGTGACCCCGTCACTCGAATCGCGGTCCCCGACGGGATTCCTGGTCCGAAGATTGCGCCGCGCCGGAGCCCACGCCGCGGGCTGGCCGTGGTGGGTCCAGGTCTCCCTCGTCTACATCGCCTCGAGGCTTGTCAGCGCTTGCATCTTCATGGCCGCAGCGTTGCAGCAAGGCGTCAATCCGTGGTTTCCGCCGGCACCTGACTACTGGAACTTCATCACCATCTGGGATGGGCGCTGGTACGCCGAAGCGGCGAACAACGGGTACCCCTCTGTTTTGCCGGTCAATGCGAACGGCGGCGTCGCGGAAAATTCCTGGGCGTTCTATCCACTCTTTCCGTACCTTGCCAAGGCGCTCGGTGCACTCACCGGACTGGCGACGCTGCCCGCCCTGACGGTCGTCGCGATGGTGGCCGGGCTTGGGGCGGCCCTGGTGGCCTACAAACTGTTCCGGGAATTCGCCGGGCGGACCACGGCGCTGTGGGCACTGACCTTCTTCTCGATGTTCCCCGTCTCGGCCATCCTGCAGGTCCCCTACGCGGAATCCCTCAATACCCTGCTCCTGGCGGGTTCGCTCCTGCTGCTGGTGCGTCGCAAGTACCTCGCGGCGATGCCCGTGGTCCTGCTCATGTGCCTGTCGCGGCCCACTGGAGTGCCCTTCGCGGCCATGGTGGGCCTACTCCTGGTCCACCACTTGTGGAAGAGGTTCGGGCGCCGCCCGTCAGTGCCAGGCGACGTGCCCGCCGACGTGCCCGCCGCCGGGTCGATCCCGACGCTCCGGGAGCTTGGATCGCTGGCCGCGCTAGTGGGGGTCAGCGCGGCGGGGGCCCTCGCGTGGCCGGCCATCGCCTGGGCGGTCACGGGGGATCCGCTGGCCTACACCAAGACCGAAACTGTTTGGCGAGGGGACGACCTTGTTCCGTTCAAGCCATGGTTCGAGACCGGCCAAATGCTCTTCGGGCCGGTACTCGGCATTCTCGCGCCGTTCGTCTTCGTCGCGCTCTTTGCCCTGCTGATGTTGAGCAAACCTGTCCGGGCCCTCGGCACCGAACTGAGGCTTTGGTGCACGTGCTACGTGGGGTATCTTCTGGTCTTCCTGCACCCCAGACGAGCACGTTCCGGATGCTCTTGCCCTTGTTCCCCTTGGCGCTCAGCACGGCCTGGTTGTCCCGCTCGAAGGCTTACCGCGGCACCGTGGTGGTCATGTTCTTCCTCCTCCAGATCGTATGGATCGTCTGGCTGTGGGCGTGGGCGCAGTTGCCGGGCGGCGGCGACTATCCTCCGTGATGCCTCCGCGTCGTTTCGCCAGTTCAAGCGCGATCACGGCCCGGCGGGAAAAGTCCATCAATTAGCTACGGGCGGGTAATTACGAGATAATGGACACAAGCAAGGACAAAGGCACCCTCGGGTGCCCGGCGACGACGACTGAACTGCCATGACTGTCGACGCCGTATATTCCACGCGGAGCCAACCCGGCCGGGTTGGCGGGATTTGGGACAACTGGAGGGGATTTTCCTAATGGCGGCTATGAAACCACGTACTGGCGACGGCCCTATGGAAGTAACCAAAGAGGGCCGCAGCCTGATCATGCGTGTGCCGCTCGAAGGCGGAGGACGGCTGGTGGTCGAGCTCAACGCAGCAGAGGCGGCGAACCTCAAGGAATGCCTCGTAGGCGTTACCGAATAGATTCACTGGGCAGGGCCCCGGCAGAAGAGCCGGCGCCCTGCTTTCATGTTTAAGCCTGAAGGCGAACGAGGGCCAGCTACTTCTTGACCGCTACCAGCAATCCGTCTCCCGTGGGAAGCATCGCTGACGAGAGCCGTTCGTCGTCGCGGATGGCCTTGCCGATCTGGCGCAACACCACGGTGGTGCTGTCCCTGGCAGCCGGGTTGGAAACTTTGTCCTTGTCCAGCGCGTCATTGATGACCAATGTTCCGCCCGACTTGAGCAATCGGATGGCTTGCTGAACGTAACCGGGAAAGTTCGGTTTGTCGGCGTCGATGAACACGAGGTCGTATGCGGAGTCGGTGAGGCGCGGCAAAACGTCGGCCGCACGGCCGGAGATCGTCCGGGTGCGGTTCGCCGGACTGCCGGATTCCAGGAAGGCCTCGCGGGCGGCCTTGAGGTGCTCGACGTCGACGTCGATAGTGGTCAGGACGGCCTGCGGGCTGAGGCCGCGCAGCAGGCACACGCCGGAGACCCCTGCCCGGAGCCGACCTCCACAACCGTCTGTGCCTTCGACGCCGCGGCCAGGACTGTCAGGACGGCGCCAACGCCGGGGCTGACGGGAGTAACGCCCAGCTCGAAGGAGCGTTCACGGGCGCGAAGCAACACGTCGTCCTCGGCAGGCAGATCTTCTGCATAGGACCAGCTGGTTGACTTGTCGGCACTCATGGGGGTTCGCTTTCCAGGCAGAGGGGTATTCCTTCCAGACTACTGGCTACGGGCCGCCCAGCCCGGATGCCTGCGGCCCGCAATTCTGTGTCTCTCCGGCTTCCTCCGGATGATGTTCGCTCTGCGGGAAAAGCCTGCCTGCGATCAGCAAAATCTCAGGCAACACTGGGATGATGTATATCCAGCCATCCAAGTGAGGGCCGGCAACGAACTCCTGAGTGACCGGCAGGATGACAAACAGTTTGAGGGGAGCGGACGATGCGGGCATCAAGTGCTGCGCCAGTCCAGGCAACGGCAGCAGTCCTGGGTTCCACCGACACGGCCCCGCCAGCCGAAGAATGGGTCAGGCCAAGCTGGGAAGAAGTGGTGGAGAACCACTCCGCCAAGGTCTTCCGCCTTGCCTACCGGCTCACCGGAAACAAGTTCGACGCCGAGGACCTCACCCAGGAAGTCTTCGTCAGGGTCTTCCGTTCGCTCGAAAACTTCAAGCCAGGCACACTCGACGGCTGGCTGCACCGGATCACCACCAATCTCTTCCTCGACCAGGCCCGTCGGAAAAGCCGTATCCGATTCGATGCCCTGGCCGAAGACGCCGAATCCCGGCTGCCTGGACATGAACCCGGTCCCGAGCAGAGCTTCGAGTTGAACAACCTCGATCTCGACGTCCAGCGCGCCCTGGAAGAACTGCCCCGGACTTTCGCGCCGCCGTCGTGCTTTGCGATCTTGAAGGCCTCTCCTACGACGAAGTTGCCGAGGCGCTCGGCGTGAAGCTGGGAACCGTCAGGTCCCGCATCCACCGCGGCCGGACAATGCTCCGCGAAAAACTGGCGCACCGGGATCCGCGTCCGGTCCAGGCCCGCAAGCCGCGCCTTAAGATGCCGCGCATCGCCGGCCTCCTTTAGTCGCCGATGGGTCTGCTGAAAGGACGACGCGGTGGTTTGACTCGGGGAAATATCCGGCACAGCCGAGCCCCCGGCCACCTGCAGCAATGCTCTGAATGCCACGCCGCTGTCCTGCGGGAACGCCAGTACCTCGAACGGCTTCGCCGTGCCGCCGTTCCCGAGGCGAGCCAGGACTTCACCAACAGGCTGATCGAGCACACCCAGCGGTTGGCGCAATCCGATGTCGACGAGCGCCCGGCGCCCCAGCGAAGCGTATGGCACGGGATCCGGCTCGCCAGCGCCGCGGCCGGCGGGCTCGCCGTCAGCGCAGGAATCCTGGCGGTTGCGGCCTACGCGCTTGGCGGCGAAGTTGCGCCCCAGGCGTCCGACCGTGGCGAGCAGGAAGTCCGGACCCTGGTCAGTTCCACCGTGCCCGGAAACGCCGCAGAGCAACTCCCCGTGACGGGTTCGCAGTTGAGCCTGCCCGTCGGCGTTGCCGGGACGGTGAACCTGAGCGAGCAGAAATTGTCCGAACTGCGGAGGGACGGCTGGGCATGTCCCGAAATGGCAAGCATGGGTTACCACGTGGTTTCCGCCCGGGCCCTGATGCAGGACGGGCACCCTGCCGTTGAGCTGCACCTCAGTGACGGTGACCACCACGCCACGCTGGTGGAGCAGCACTTGGAGGGCAGCGGCGCTTCGGGGACCCAATTGTCCATTACCCAGGGGGCCCGTGGCAGGCCGTCTACTCCTCGCCGGTGGCAGTGCTGCGTTATTCCTCCGACATGCCTGCCAGCCAGGCCGCCGGAGCCGTTCCGGAGCTCGTGAAAGCGGGCGACTCGCTGGTGGTTTCCCGGCCCGCCGAAAACAGCACAGAGACCTGGAACGATCGGCTGCAACGGGGACTCCATACCCTGGCGGGCCTCGCAGGTTTCTGAGCGGACCAACGGACAGGGTAATCTTCGATACGTGTTTGGAATCAATGGCTCGGAGTTTCTCATCCTGCTGATCATCGGCGTCATCGTGATCGGCCCCAGCCGTTTGCCTGAATACACGCGGAAGCTGACGAATCTGGTCAAGGAGCTGCGGCGCATGGCGTCCGGCGCGCGTGAGCAGATCAAGGAAGAAGTCGGCATCGACATAGATGAAGTCGACTGGAAGAAGTATGACCCGCGCCAGTACGATCCGCGCCGGATCATCAAGGAAGCGCTGCTCGACGACGACACGAAGCCCGTCAGCGACGGTGCGCCTGTCGCTGTGGCAGCCGTGGACACTCCGACGAAAGCTCCCGAACGGGTTGTCGAACGGCTTTCCGTCGGTGAAAAAGCGCCCTTCGACGCTGAAGCCACCTAAGAAGGCTATTTCGGCTGGATCCCGAGGGACATTCCGGCCAGGCCGCGGGGCTTGGCATTGAGCTTTCCCGCGATGGCCTGAAGTGCCTGTGCAGCGGCCGTCTCCGGAGCCGTCAGCACCACGGGGCGGCCAGCGTCGCCGCCTTCGCGCAGACGGATGTCCAAGGGGATCTGTCCCAAAAGCGGAACGTCGGACCCGACGGCGGCGCTCAGCCGCTCAGCCAGCACCCGCCCGCCGCCGCTTCCGAACAATTCCATCCTGCCGCCGTCGGGCATCTCCAGGAAGGACATGTTCTCCACGACGCCGGCAAGCTTCTGGCCCGTCTGCGTTGCGATGGTTCCGGCCCGCTCGGCAACGTCGGCTGCCGCGGCCTGCGGGGTGGTCACCACGAGGATTTCGGCGTTGGGAAGCAACTGTGCCACCGAGATCGCGATGTCGCCCGTGCCCGGTGGAAGGTCCAGGAACAAGGCATCCAGATCGCCGAAATAGACATCCGTGAGGAATTGCTCCAGGGCGCGGTGCAGCATGGGCCCCCGCCAGGCCACCGCTTTGTTCCCGGAAACGAACATGCCAATGGAGATCACCTTCACGCCGAAGGCCACGGGCGGGAGGATCATGTCGTCCACCCGGGTGGGCTGCTGCGTGATTCCCATGAGCGCCGGAACGGAGAAGCCGTGGACATCGGCGTCGACGATTCCCACGCGCAGCCCCTGCGCTGCAAGGGCGCACGCAAGGTTGACCGTCACGGAGGACTTGCCTACACCGCCCTTGCCGCTGGCCACGGCGAAGACCTTCGTCAGGGAACCCGGCTCGTTGAAAGGTATTCCGCGTTGCCCGCCTGCGCCTCGCAACTGTTCCTTGAGGGCATCGCGTTGCGCTTGTGTCATGACCTTGAGCTCGACATCGACGGCGGTCACGCCGGGAACCCGCGTCAGGGCGGCGGTGGCGTCGGCCGTTATGGTTTCCCGCAGCGGGCAGCCGGCGATGGTCAGCAGCACCGCAACCCGGACGGTTCCGTCCGGACTGGCCTCTACCGAATCCAGCATCCCCAATTCCGTGATGGGCCGGCGGAGTTCGGGATCGATGACGGTTGCCAAGGCAGCGTTGAGGGCCTCGACGGATGGTGTGCTCATGGGGTGGGTGTTCAGCTTTCGGGCTGGGCGGGGGACCCGGGTTCCGCGTTGGCGACGTGCCGACGGACGAGAGGTCGGGTTCGGATTGGCTGGCGCTGGAATGCGCCGGATGGATCTTGGGGATCTGCTGGGTGGGAGGATTGCGCTGTTTGTTGCGCTTGTCCTTGATTTTGTCCTTGGCTTTCTCGCCGTTGTTGGAGCCGCCGGAATTGTTCGGCCCCAACTCTTCCTGCGCTTCGAGCAGATCCGACAGCAGCGAGCGGAGTTCGGCGCGCACGTAATCCCTGGTTGCGACCTCGCGCAGGGCGATGCGGAGAGCCGCGACCTCACGGGTCAAGTATTCGGTGTCAGCCAGATTGCGCTCGTCACGGCCCGGTCCTGCTCGATTGTCACGCGGTCTCTGTCGTCCTGGCGGTTCTGGGCCAACAGGATCAGGGGCGCGGCGTAGGAGGCCTGTGTGGAGAAGAAGAGATTGAGGAGGATGAACGGGTAGGGATCCACTGGAAGCCGAACAAGCCAATAACGTTGAACGCGATCCAGACGATCACGAAGATCGTCATGTAGAACAGGAAATTCGCCGTACCCATGTAACGGGCGAAGCGTTCGGCAAACCGGCCGAAGGCATCGGGATCGCTGCCGAAATTCGGCAGCATGCGGGAACGCAGCTCGAGCGGGGTGTCCAATCCTCCGCTGGTGGGCTTCTCAGCCAATTCGGCCTCCTAGTTTCCTGATCGGGGCTCCGTCTTCGTGGGTTCGCCAGTCGTCCGGGAGCAAATGGTCTAGGAGGTCATCAACAGTCACCGCCCCTACGAGGCGGCCGGCGCTATTCACGACCGGGAGGGAGTTGAGGTTGTAGGAGGCCATGGTGTGGCTGACCTCGCTGACGCTGGCGTGATCGGAAACCGGCTCCAGGTTCTTGTCCACGATGCTGCCCAGCTGTTCGGGCGGGGCGCTGCGGAGCAATTGCTGGATATGCACGACGCCGAGGAATCGTCCCGTCGGTGTCTCCAACGGCGGGCGGCAAATGAAGATGGCCGAGGCCAGGGCGGGGAGAGCTCCTCGCTGCGCACATGGGCAAGTGCCTCGGCCACCGTGGCTTCCGGTGGAAGGATGACGGGAACCGGGTCATGAGGCCGCCGGCGGTGTCCTCGTCATACTGCAGGAGCCTGCGGACATCGTCAGCCTCGTCGGGCTCCATCAGGAGCAGTAGTTCCTCGGCCTTCGCGGAAGGCAGGTCAGCCAACAGGTCTGCGGCGTCGTCCGGGTCCATTTCTTCCAGGACGTCGGCTGCGCGTTCGTTGTCCAAAGCGGACAACAGCGTGACCTGGTCTTCTTCCGGCAACTCCTGGAGCACATCGGCGAGGCGTTCGTCCTGCAGCTCGCTGGCCACTTCGATCCGTCGTTTGTCCGACATCTCCTGGAGTGCGTCGGCGAAGTCGGCCGGCTTGAGGTCCTCGTGCGTGGCGACGAAGTGGCTTGCACCTTGGGGATCGTTCTCGGAGCCCTGCAGCGTGTCCGCCCAGTCCACCAGGAGGGTATGGCCGCGGCGCAACCCCCGGAGCCTGGACGTAGACGTGCCGCGTCGAATGAAAAGCTTGGAGACGAGCCAGTCACCGTTGCGCTGCTGGTCCATGGCGATGTCTTCGATGATGGCGTCGCCGCTGCCGTCCTTGAGGGTCACCTTGCGGTCAAAGAGCTCGCCGACCACCAGTTGCTCGGCACCGCGTTGCTGGAAGCGCCGCAGGTTGACCAGTCCGGTACAGATGATCTGGCTCTGGTCCATGGACGTCAGCCTGGTCATGGGAACGAAGACGCGCTTCTTGCCCGGAACTTCGACGACGATACCCACTGCGTGCGGGGCCCCGCGCAAGCCGCGCGAGAGCACCACGACGTCGCGCAGCCGGCCCAGGCGATCGCCGAGGGGGTCGAAAACGTCGAGGCCGAGCAAGCGCGCAACAAAGATGCGTGAAGGATTTGTGCTCACCCTTACAGGCTACCGAGTCTGCTCTCTTTTAGCTGAATTTCAGCCGGTTCACATGTGTATGGGACAGAATGGGGGTATGGCGAACATTTTCGGTGCCCCTAAGGCCACGGAGGAATCCCGCAGCGTCCCTAAAGGCGACACCGTGGGCTCTTACACTTCCTATCTCGATGCCCAGAAGGCGGTGGATTATCTTGCCGACCAGCAGTTCCCCGTCCAGCATGTCTCCATTGTCGGAAACGACCTCAAAATGGTGGAGCGGGTTACGGGACGGCTCAGTTACCCCAGGGTCGCCTTGTCCGGAGCCCTGAGCGGCATGTGGTTCGGCCTGTTCGTGGGCGTCATGCTTTCGTTCTTCACCCCGGCCGGTGGCCCCTTCTCGATTGTGACGTCGGTCCTCATGGGTGCTGCATTCTTCATGCTCTTTGGGATCGTCACCTACGCAGCACAGCGCGGGAAGCGGGACTTCACCTCCACCAGCCAGGTAGTGGCGACGAACTATGACGTCATTGTCGCCTTGGAGGCATCCCACGAAGCCCGCCGTCTCCTTCACCAGTTGCCGATGAATCCTTCCGAGGCAGCCTTCGGGCGGCCGCCGCAGGCCTACACGCCGCAGGACTACCGGAACCCGCCGGCGCATCCCGGTGCACCGCAGGGTCCGGCCCGGAGCGCCCGGCGTCTTGGCAGGATCCGTATGGCCAGCGTGGACCGGAAGCCGGACAGGCAACCGCCGGCGAGCCCGCCCAGCCTGCTGCGGACGCCGCGGCCCCGGCTGCGGCCGCGCGGCCGACCGCCGGCGTGCGCTACCCGGACCTTCCCGACGGCCGTCCGCAATACGGCGTGCGGGTGAACGAACCAGGAAACGGCGAGCAGACCGGAAATGGTGAGGATCAGGCGAAGCAGTAGTTATTGCGGGGCCTCACAGCTGCAATCTGGAAGGCGTGCGAGCTTCCGGACGCGCCAGTCCAAGGTGAATAGGTCGAGTTCCCGTACCTGCCCAGACAAGGCAAGCGGCAACCCGAGCAGGATCTTCATAGCCTCCCACGCCGCCAGATTCGCCACCAAGCCCGAAATAGCTGCGATGCTCCCCCCGCTCCTCGTTCGTCCTTTGAGCGGGAGGAAGTCGGCGCGGTTGTGATCATTCATGGTCTGTGAACGGATGCACTGCCAGCACACTGTCTGACCGGGGATGATGCTGGTGCCGGGCACGCCCAGGTTCCCGCCATACGCCCCACCAACGATGTGGGGAACGCGCGCTTCCGTCGCGGCTTCAGCGATGATATCTGAGAGGACGACGACGTCCGGCTCATCGGCGCATCCGACCACCAGGCTGGCATCCCTTAACGCCGATTCGAGATCTGCTGCGGCTACCACTCGGCGACGGTTCGCCGTGACCTGAAGGTTCTCGTCGATCGACGTGAACCGTTCGGCGGCGACGTCCACCTTAGCCAAGCCCAGGTCGCCAGGCTGAAATAGGATCTGCCGGTTCAAATTTGTGAGTTCTACAATGTCCGGATCGAAAATCTCAATTCTGCCGATGCCTGCCGCGACGAGGGATTGCAGTAGCCAGGTCCCGGTTCCGCCGACTCCAACGACCACCACTTTTGAAGTGCGGAGTTTCTCCTGCAGTTGAGTTGGCGAGTTAGTAAGGGAAAACGTGGATGCGAACTCCTGGAACAGCCTCTCTTGACGTTCGAACTTGTTTGCGCTCGGGTGCTCCGGCTGCGGGTACGTATCAAAGAGGCGCTCAGTTTCCATGATGGCCAGGACGTTTTCAAGCGATTTGCAACTGAACCCGGCACTTCCCTCGAGGATTGATTCGATCCTTTCGATGGAATTCGACCCGTCAAGCAAGGGGATCAACTCGATCACAAACGGGGATACGTCGAATTCAAGGACCCTGAGTTCCATGGTGCAAATGAACTGCATTCGACAATCGCGGTTGAATACGAGCACGCTGTCCCGCAGTCTCAACGGGCGGCAGCCCATCTTCGCTCCTCCTCTATCGGCCATCACTCGGCCCTCAGGGCCGCTGCGGGCTCTATTCGAGCCGCCCTGCGGCTCGGTCCTATCGCCGCCAAGCACAATGCAGTCAAGGTGACAATTGCGATTCCACTGAATGCCAGGACGGAAACAGTCGTGCTCAGCGTCACTCCGAGTGCCCGGCGACAAGCCGGGTTAGTACCCACCCAGCCAACTGACCAACGAGAAGTCCCGAAGCAAGCGCCGCAATTCCGATCAAGATCGCGTCAACCGCAACGAGCCTCGTTATGTCGCCCCGGGTGGCACCAATCGCGCGCAACATCCCGAACTCTTTCTCCCGACGAGCGACGCCGACTGAGAACAGGCCGGCCGCGCCGACTGCGCCGAGACTGAGCGCAAGCACAACGATGCCGAAGGCGGCTCCGGCGTAGGAGCCGAGCTCTGATTCTGCGCGCTCTTTCATTTTTGCGGCCGTGATCACCGAGACGCCAGGGATGTCGGCAACTGAATCAGCGATCGTGTCCCGGAGCGCTGTGACGTCGACACCCGGCCTCGCTTCTACATTCCAGCCGTTGGATCCGGTAATTCCGAGCTCGGCTGCCGCGTCGCGACTCATCACCACCTGATTCCCTGTTGCCAAGGACGCATACGTCCCGACGATGCGAAGCGAGAGGGTCTTGCCTGCCCGACTTAATCTGACGTAGTCGCCCAAGGAAATATCGCGGCTGGCGGCGAGAGCTTCAGGAATGATGACCGCGCCTCCCTTTTCCAGGGCGGCTGGTGCAGATCCGTCACTTCCGTGGCGCCATGGAAGCTGAGCAGTGGCGAAGTAGCTCTTTGGATCGACAGCAAGGATTGCAACCTGGCTCGTGGTGCCTTGGAACTGCAATGCCGCGTGATCCCAAACTGTGTCCGAAACCCGGTTGATCATTTGAATTGACGCCAGACGTTCGTCTAATTTCTCAACGATGGGCGTCGTGGACGATATTTGAATGTCGGCCCCGAATTGACGGCCAATCTGGTCCATCATGGCGCTCCGTACGGAGCCGACCCGATGACAAGGGCCGCACCCAGGCAGACGACAATCCCCATGATGGCCGTCGTGGAGTCGAGCGATGCGTGTCTGCGCAGGCGCTGAGCCGCAGCCTTCCCTGTCCATCCTGCGAAGATCTGTAGCCTGGTGCATGCGATGAGAATTGACGGAGCGAGGAAGCCCGCGGCGGCCAGCGATAGGACGAAGCCAACGAGCTTGACGACGAGCGAGTCGAACCAGTAGCTGCCTGCTCCGAATATGAGGAGCATGATGCTGAGGGCGACGCGGAATCTGTTTGAAGACCTGCGCTCTGCGCCTTCAGGCGAGATAGCCGTAAGAGGGGCCTGGCGCAGCACGTTCATGATGGCCCGGGCCGCCCCGGCGCAGCCCGCGGCGACCCCGCTCAGGATGGCAAGCAGAACTTGCCAAAGTTCGACCGCCACGGTGGCTGGAGGTATGTTCCCCATCGACGATAGCCCTTGGTTGAGGATCCAGCTGACACCAAACCCGAGCCCAAGCCCGACCATCGAGCACGCGAACGCGAGCATCAGTGCCTCATAAAGGACGGCGGCCGCCAGCCAGGAACCGCGCGCGCCGACAGCGCGCATGACACCATAAGTCAGCCGGCGGGCATTCACGACTGACTGGAAGGCCGTCGCCGATAGGAGGATCGAGATGCCCAGTACGGTGCCGGAGGCGATCATCAAGATGAGTGAAACAACCGCGATGAGGGGACCGAGGGTCGAATTGAAGGCAGAAGTGTCTTGTACTTTGAACTGAGGAGGCAGGCTGGACGAATACTCGCTCTGCCAGCGTTCAGCGGAGTTCCCGGCCGACAGCTGGATGTCAACCCTTGATACTTGGCCCTGCTCGTTGAATATCGTCTGGGCGTAGGACAAATCGACAAAAATGTTGTCGTACGCCAACGGACCAAGAACCTTGCCATTGAACACCCCTACGACGCGCAGCTGCGTGGTAGCGTCGCTCGACGCGACCACCAGGGAATCGCCTATGTCCACCCCTAAGCGCGAAGCCACATCAGACGGAACCAGTGCCTCAGGGTTGTTTACGGTAGGGAGCCCGCCCGAAGCTCAAGCCTCATGAGTTGAAGCTCAGTGTTGAACGTCGTGGGGTAACCCGTAACCGTCAGCGGGCGGCCTGTTCCAACGGTTCCCGCAGGCCGGACGCTCGAATTCCGTGCCAGAGTCGGGATCGGCGTCGCAACGCCAGGGAGATCCGCCACGGCCTTGACTGCGCTCTCCGGGACTGTGGTTCCGGGAATAGCAGGCACGACCGCGACGTCGCCTATGCCTGACAGCGAGCCGGCTCCTTGCGACAGCTGGTCGTTGATGCTCTTCGATGTGAGCAGGGTGCCGAAAATGAGCGCAACGCCGAAGACCAATGCAACCGCTGCGACTCCATATCGGGGAAAATCAAAGCGAAGTTGCCGCAAACCACGAGCGAACGCGCTCATCATGGTGAGAATCCCCCTCCCGATCTGGTTCATTGAGGGTCAGGTCAAGCTGATCAACGATCTTCCCGTCCCGCAGGGCGATGATCCGGTCGGCGTAACTCGCAGCATATGGATCATGGGTGACCATCAGCCCGGTCGTGCGACGACCGTCTCCGATCGCGTCGCGAATCAGACGGAGAACAATATCCCTATTCCCGGAGTCGAGGCTTCCTGTCGGCTCATCGGCTAGGACGACGCTAGGAGCCCCGAATACCGCTCGAGCTACGGCGACCCGCTGACGTTGCCCGCCTGACAATTGATCGGGAAACCTCTCGGCATATTCAAACAACCCGAGCTGATCGAGCAGCACCAGAGCATCTGATCGCCAACGAAAGCCTCTTTGACCGGAAACAATCGATGACAACCCGACGTTCTCCACCACCGTCATGCTTGGAACAAGATGAAATGCCTGGAAAATGAATCCAATATTCTCCCGCCGGAAGATTGTCTTCTGTTTTTCATCCATCTCGGAGACCCGGAGTCCTGCTACGTCTATACACCCTGCAGTCGGCGAATCGATTCCACCGACCAATTGGAGCAGGGTTGACTTACCGGATCCAGATGGGCCAATGACGGCAACAAGTTCACCCGGCTGGATCTCGAGTTCATCAATGTCTAGTGCAGCTTTCTCGTTTCCGGCACCGTCGTCATAGTGGCGACGAACGCCTTTAAGGGAAATGGCGGGAAGAGGGGCGACGGTCATGACTCGATAGCCCAGACCTGGGGGAGCATCCGGTCAAATTCGAACCACATTTCCCATTCTCCGACGTCGCCGGCGAGAAGCTCTGACTCAATGACATCCCAAACGGCCAGCAGGGAGCGGCGGCGTTCACCGGGAGATACCGGCGGTGGTATCGCAGGGTGGTATTTGAGTCGAAAGCGGCCGTCGCCGACGGCCCTGAGCGTGAGTGGGACCATAGGGGCGCCGGAAACATGGCTCAGGACAACCGGACCGGTGGGAACCATGATGGTTGTCCCTAAGAAGGGAATTCGGGCATGGTGCTCATCCACTCCACGAGGGTCCAGTTCAGGGAACATGGAGAAGATCCTGCCCTCACGCAGGGCGGTCAGGCCAGAGCGCATCGCCGATGTGCTCCCGAGCCGGATCCCACGGAAGTCTAAATCAGGAAAGGACGCTGCGCGGATCTCGTCAAAATTCATCCGGTTGTAGAGCGTCGTCGTCGGCATTTCATAAGCGAGCATGGGAATGGCAGCATATGAGGGTCCGAGATGGAGCGGGAGAGCGATTACCCCTCGGCCACTGGACGCCGCCTCGTGAAGGTGGCGGGGCCCATCGACAGCCACAACGTCCCGAAACAGCGTCTCAGTGTCCTTCATCCACAGATTGATGAAGGTCGATTCAAACTGCAGCTTCGGTCCGTACCCAGCAAAGCTCCTGGCGTGCAATTCCTTGTCGAAGCCATCAAGCCCAGGGACTGCATTCATGAAATCCAGGGCCCGGCCTTCAAGACGTCGAAATTATCTACGTCTGGTTGGTTTGCCCGGTAGATGGGTCGATCGAGGGCGTCGAGCACCTTCATAAGGTTCCACGCGCCAACTGGCCCCGCAGCATGAATAGCCTCATAGAAATTCTTGTGCTTTGGAAAGTCGAAAATATTGAACAGTGGCAAGCGCACGCTGCCCCCCAAATTCAGTGTTGTTCGTATCCTTGCTATCTCACTTGGCTCGTTGGTGGCGAAGCACAAGCGTCGCCACCAACGAACCGAGCGCTAAATCAGGTGCACATGCACCCGCTGCTACAGGCCAGGGTGGCTCCCGCCTCCAGCACATCTTCTGAGACCATCTCCATTGTGTTCACCTCCTCCTTTTGACCGATTCGAAGATAGAGAAATACCACTTTGTGGTATGGCAACGGCACCAAACGGGGGATCGTCTATCGGTGCTGCGCCTAGGAGGAGGGTACAAGTGCCTCGGGGCGTCTCCGTGTGGATTTCGTCAATCTCAGTGGTCAAAACGGCAAATCTCAGTGTAAAAAACCCGAAATTAAGTGGACGGAAGCCGGCGTCTACGTGTTTTAACGAAAGAGGAGGGCTACCGGATCATCAAAATCCGGTAGCCCTCCTCGTGCGTTTTGCCTCGGTGGTTAAGCTTCGGCGTCCTGGTAGATGCCCGCCATCCAGGATTCGACGTCGTCGGCCTTGCGGGGGAGGGCGGCGCTGAGATTGACGGGACCGTCTGCCGTCATCAGGATGTCGTCCTCGATCCGGACGCCGATTCCACGGTATTCCTCGGGAATGGCGAGGTCCTCTGCCTTGAAGTAGAGCCCGGGTTCGATGGTGAACACCATGCCCTCGGTGAGTACGCCGTCCAGGTAGAGATCACGCTTGGCCTGGGCACAGTCGTGGACGTCCAGGCCAAGGTGGTGGCTGGTACCGTGCGGCATCCAGCGGCGGTGCTGCTGGCCTTCGGTGCTGATGGCTTCCTCCACGGAGACCGGCAGCAGGCCCCACTCGGCAAGGCGCTCGGCGAGGACCGTCGTGGCGGCGGTGTGGATGTCGCGGAACTTCACGCCCGGCTGGGCCGCGGCGAATCCGGCGTCGGCGGCGTCAAGGACGGCTTCATAGACCTTGCGCTGGACGTCCGAGAACTTTCCGTTAGCCGGAATGGTACGCGTGACGTCGGCGGTGTAGAGCGAATCTGCCTCCACACCGGCGTCGAGCAGCACGAGTTCCCCTGCGTTGACCTTGCCCGTGTTCCGGGTCCAGTGCAGCACCGTGGCGTTGTTTCCGGCGGCCGCGATGGTGTCGTAGCCGAGCTCGTTCCCTTCCTCACGGGCGCGCGCGAAGAAAGCGCCTTCGATGACGCGTTCGCCGCGGTGGTGGGTCATGGCGCGGGGGAGGGCTCGGACGACGTCGGCGAAACCCTCCACGGTCGCGGCCACGGCGATCTTCATCTGCTCGATTTCCCAAGCATCCTTGAGTAAACGCAACTCGGAGAGCGCCTCGCTGAGCAGTTCGTCCAGTGCATCGAGTTCCCCGAGGTCCAGGTTCTCCGGATCCTTGGCGGTGTTGTAGCGGGCCGTGTCCACGAGGGCATCAATGTTCTCGTCGACTTTGCGGACCAAGCGGATGGAGATGCCGCCGATTTCCGGGGCACCGACGTTCTTGGTGATGGCCATCTCGAGTTCGTCGAGGTGCGCCGTCCTGAGTCCGAGGCGCGCTTCGAATTCTTCGAGCGTGGGACGCGCGCCGATCCAGAACTCACCGGAACGCGAGTCGGCGTAGAACTGTTCCGTGTCCCGGCCGGCCAGCGGACGGAAGTAGAGCGTCGCGAGGTGGTTGCCGCCGTCGTCGCCGGTTCCTTCCTCGACAGGTTCCAGGACCAGCACGGCATCGGGCTCGTGGTCCAGGCCCAAGCCCGTGAGGTGGGCGAAGCCGGAGTGGGGGCGGAAGCGGTAGTCGCAATCGTTCGAGCGGACCTTGAGCGGGCCGGCTGGTACGACGAGGCGCAAGCCCGCGAACTTGCCGGAGATGGCCCGACGACGTGTGGCGGCGTGGTCTGCGACGGCGTCACGTGCAGGGGTTACCTGCGGCGCGGGCGCCAATTGCTGGCCATGAACGCCTTGAAGGCATCGGATGTGGGCCGCTGGGAGCGGTTGTTGACGCGCTCCTCCAGTGGCTGGGAGGCTGTGGGTTCACCGTTTTGGGTGTTTTCTGCATCGTTCACCGTCCCATCGTCCCATCAAGGCCGACACTAGGCCAACGCCGAAACGGTCCAAGCCGTCCCCAATCAAATACGCTTGGAAAGTGAAGATCGACCTGCACGCGCACTCCAATGTTTCCGACGGGACCGAGGCTCCCGCGGGAGTGATCGCTTCAGCGTCTGCTGCGGGTCTGGACGTGGTGGCCCTGACCGACCACGACTCCACCGACGGGTGGGAGCAAGCTTCTGTCGCCGCCCTCGAATTCGGGGTGGCCTTCGTGCCGGGATAGAGATTTCGTGCCGCACCCGGGAGGGGATCAGCGTCCATCTGCTCAGCTATCTCCACGATCCGGCGCACCCCGGCCTGCTCGAGGAGATCACCAAGGCGAAGGACGCGAGGCTCACCCGTGCCAAACGCATGGTCACGCTCCTGGCAGAGGACTACCCCTTGAGCTGGGACGATGTCATCCATCATGTGGCTCCGGGCGCCACCGTGGGCCGGCCCACATTGCCGACGCCCTCGTCGCCGCCGGTGCGGTGGCGAGCCGCTCCGAAGCGTTCACTGCCATCCTGACCTCGCACTCGCGCTATTTCGTGCAGCACTACGCACCGGACCCGGCGCTCGCCGTCGAACTCGTCCGGGCAGCGGGCGGTGTCCCGTCTTCGCGCATCCGGTGGCCTCGGCCCGCGGCCGGGTGGTCGGGGAACGGACCTACCGGGAAATGATCGACGCCGGCCTCTTGGGGCTGGAAGTGGAGCACCGCGACAATCCCGAGGAAGGCCGCGTGTTCCTGCGGCGACTGGCTGCCGAACACGGTTTGTTCATGACCGGATCGTCCGACTACCACGGAACCGGCAAACCCAACCTGCTCGGGAGAACCTGACGTCCCCGACGTCCTGGCCCGCATCGAGGAGCTGGGCACGGGTAGTTCGGTAGTCCGCTAGACGGGGTAGAAAGTGGCCTTGCCGTCCAGGCGCTTGCGCATCACATCGATGGCCGGGGCGTTCTGGTCCACGCACACGAACCTGCGGTCGAGTTTCGCCGCGACTGAACCAAGCGTGCCGGAACCCGCGAAGAAGTCGAGGCACCAGTCTCCTGGCCGGCTCGATGCCGTGACGATCCGCCGGACCAGGCCTTCCGGCTTTTGCGTCGGGTAGCCGGTCTTTTCCTTGCGGTCGGGAAACGATGGTGTGCCACCAAACGTCCGTGGGAAGCTTCCCCAGTTCGCGTTTGGCCGGAGTCACGAGGCCGGCGCCATGTACGGCTCGCGGTCGACCTCGGCGTTGTCGAAGTGGTACTTGGCGGGGTTCTTGACGTACACGAGGATGTTGTCGTGCTTGGTGGGCCAGCGGTTCTTGGCGCGTGCGCCGTAGTCGTAGGCCCAGATGATCTCGTTCAGGAAGCACTCCCGGCCGAAGATCGAGTCCAGCATGACCTTGGCATAGTGGACTTCGCGGTAGTCCAGATGCAGGTACAAAGTGCCGTCGTCGGCGAGGAGGCGCCAGGCCTCCACAAGCCGGGTTCCAGGAAGGACCAGTAGTCGCTGAACGCGTCGTCGTAGCGGTGCAGGGCGCCCTTGATGGTGTCATACGAGCGTCCCTTGAAGCCGACGCGGTCGCCGTCGCCGTCGGCGTTGCGGACCATGCGCGTTTCCTGGCGGCTCTGGACCCGGCCCGTATTGAAGGGCGGGTCCACGTAAATCAGTGTGAAGGCGCCGTCCGGCAGCGTCGGGAGGAAATCCGCGTTGTCCGCGTGAACCACCAAGTTGCTGCCGTCCGGCGCCCAAACAGTGTCAGTCATTGAGGCCGTTAAGCCTCGGTGCTCTCGCCGGAGGCACCGGAAGCCGAGACCACTTCGCCGTTGCGGCGGCGGGTGCGGGAACGGCGTGCGCGGCGGGCTTGTCCGAGCCTCGCCGGACTGCGGCTCGGCAGACTGGCCGTTGCCTGAGCGGGGGCTGCTTCGCCTTCGGACGTACGACGGCGGCGCGTGCGGTTGCGGCCGCCCTCACCGTCGCCGTCGCGGGCCGGGCCTCGGCGGACTTGGGACCGCGGCGTGCACCGTCCCGGCCGCTGTCACGGCCGGAGCGCCCACGACCGGAATCGCCGCCGGAACGGGAGTTCTTCTTGCCGGTCTCGCCCAGGTCCTCCAGGACTTCGGCGTCGACGCCGGCAAGGGTGCGCTGGTTGCGGGGCAGGCGGCCCTTGGTGCCTTCCGGAATATCCAGGTCGGCGAACAAGTGCGGGGACGAAGAATACGTCTCCACGGGCTCGGGAGAGCTCAGGCCCAGGGCCTTGTTGATGAGGGCCCAGCGGGGACGTCGTCCCAATCGACGAACGTTACCGCGGTGCCCTTGTTGCCGGCACGGCCGGTGCGGCCAACGCGGTGCAAATAGATCTTTTCGTCTTCGACACACTGGTAGTTGATGACGTGCGTGACGTCGTCCACGTCGATGCCACGGGCGGCGACGTCCGTGGCCACCAGGACGTCGACCTTGTTGTTGCGGAAGGCGCGCAGGGCCTGCTCGCGGGCACCCTGGCCGAGGTCGCCGTGGATGGCCGCGGCAGCGAAGCCGCGATCGACGAGCTCCTCGGCTACCTTGGCGGCGGTGCGCTTGGTCTTGGTGAAGATGATGGTCCGGCCGCGGCCGCGGGACTGCAGGATGCGGGCGACAACCTCGATCTTGTCCATGCTGTGGGCACGGTAGATGAGCTGGCGGATGTCGCGCTTGGTCAGGCCTTCGTCATTCGGGTCTGCGGCACGGATGTGCGTGGGCTGCGTCATGTAGCGGCGGGCCATGGCAATGACCGGTCCGGGCATGGTGGCCGAGAAGAGAAGCGTCTGGCGGACGGCGGGAGTGCCGGCAATCAAAGTCTCGACGTCCGGAAGGAAGCCGAGGTCAAGCATCTCGTCCGCTTCGTCGAGGATGACCATGCGAACGTTCTTGAGGTTCAGGTGCTTCTGCTTGTAGAGGTCGATCAAACGGCCGGGCGTGCCGACAACAACCTCGACGCCTTCTGCAGGGCTTCGATCTGGGGCTCGTAAGCGCGGCCGCCATAGATGGTGGCGATACGGGCGTTGCGCTTCCGGGATGCCGTCTGGAGGTCATTGGCCACCTGGACCGCGAGTTCGCGGGTCGGAACAATCACGAGAGCCTGGGGTGCACCCGGGACAGCGAGCTTGTCGTGACCGGCGTCGCCCGGTCCGACGACGCGCTGCAGCGCAGGAATGCCGAAGCCGAGGGTCTTTCCGGTACCGGTCTTGGCCTGGCCGATGATGTCGTGACCGCCCAGGGCCACCGGCAGGGTCATGGCCTGGATGGGGAAGGGATGGGTGATTCCGGCGTCGGCGAGGGACTCGACGATGTCGGCGCGGACGTTGTAGTCGGCGAAGGACTTTTCCGCGATCTCGTGGGGTGTTTCGTCCGAGGAAATGGTTTCCTCGGGTTCGATCGTTTCGGTTCCGTCTGTCAGAACTTCATGGGTGTGCAATTCACTCACAGTGGAGTTTTCCTTATTCATTTGGGCTGCGCTGCGTGCTCAACGGTTGTGGCAGGGCCGTTCCGGAGCACGGACGGGCGCAAGCAAATCCAGTGGAAGCCGATCGCGGGCTATCTAAATACTGGCACTGGGGACCAGCTGGTGTATCTCAAGATCGCGTAGGGGCGGGCTTGTTGATGTCAAAAAATTAACTGAATCAACGACCGGGCATCCATTACTACTCACACAGTCTAGCGTCTGGGTGCAATAAACCCCGGATCGCGGCCGCGGTCCGGTGAACTGATTGCGCTACTGGAGCAGTTCGAAGGTGATTTGGCGGGTGGCAATGTCCGCGTCAAGCAGTTTCACTCGGACCTTCGTACCGGACTCCATTTCGCCATCGCAACGAGCGGTGACCGCCGGCTCGGCGATCTGGACGATGCCGGAGGGGCCGTGGGAGTTGCCGTTCCCATTCCCATTCCGTTGTGGCCGTTGGTGCTGTTCCCGTTCCCGTTTCCGTTGTTCTTGGCAGGCTTCGATCCGGAAATCACCACGGCGTCGAATTCCTGTCCGACGTGGTTCACCAGGAGTGCGGCCTCCACCGTGTCCAAGGCGAGGCGCTCCATTTTGGCGGCAAGCTGGTCGGATGACGCCATGATCTCCGGCAGGCTCGGCAAAGCATCCCGGGCCCATGCAGGGATCTCCGTTCCGTTGCTCAGTGCTTCGCAGATGACCAGGACAAAACGATCGACCAGCCGGCGCAAAGGCGCAGTGGTGTGGGCATATGGTGCGCCGATGGCTGACTGCATGACGCTGCCCGGTACTTCGCCGTCGAAAGGCGTGTAGCCGGCGCCCCGGAAAAGCAGCCCCGCGGAATGGAGAATGGCCAATTGCCGGGGGTCTTTGCCGTCGAGGGTCCGCAGGTACTCGCCGTAGCTGGTCCCCTCGGTCCAAGGCTTGCCGAGCGCCCCGGCCTGCCGTTTGAAATGGAGCAGCGAGCGCTCATCGGGAGCGGGCATGGTGCGCAGGATTCCAACCTTGCCGTCGAGCATCAGCTGGGCCGCCGCCATCCCGGTCATGAGCGAAATCTGGGCGTTCCAGTCCTCGACGGGCAGCGAGGGAGCTGCGACGATCCTGTACCCCCGCCGTCGGGCAGTTGGACGATTTCTTGTTCAGGCATGTTCAGGCTCGCTCCGCCGCGGCGGCGTTCGAGTTCCACCCGTTTGAGCCCGACCTCCTTGAGCAACTGCAGGACGGGATCAGCTGTCCCGGAATCGATCGCGGACTGGACGCCCTTGTAGTTGAGCTTGGCGCGGCTGCGTACGCTTGCCCGGCGAACTGAGACGGTGCGGAACTCTGCTTCGGCATCGAGTTCGAAGTCCCACACGAACGCTCCGCAGTCCTGGCCCGCCAGCAGGCTTCCGGCGTGCTCGCTGATGATCTCGGGGTGCAGCGGTATGCGGCCGTCCGGCGCATAGTACGTCTGTCCCCGGTGGCGGGTCTCGGCGTCGAGCGCTCCTCCCGGTGGCACAAAGGAGGGCACATCGGAGATGGCGTAGAGAACCCTGTAACCATTCCCGGACCGCTCAATGAAGAGGGCCTGGTCGAGATCCGTGGAAGAGGCCGGGTCGATCGTGATGAACGGAACGTCCGTGAGGTCCTGCGCCGGCAGCCTGTGTCCTGAAACCGCGGCCTCCGCGTCGCGCAGTGCTTCAGCGGGATAACCCGCGGGCAGCTCGAGTTCGGTCCGAAGCGCCGCCAGTGCTTCCGCGAGCTGGTTCGACGTTTCAGAGACGTTCGGGGCTATGCGCTGATGTGACACGAAAGTCAGGGTAACTCCAAAATCTCCCGGCGTCTCGCTAGGCCGCCGCTGCGTCCAGTGCGGCCAGGAGTGCCTGGGCTGCCGCCGTCGGATCCCCGGCCTCGGTGATGGCGCGGACCACAACAATGCGGCTGGCGCCGGCCCTCACTACGTCTTCCACGTTGCTGAGATCGATGCCGCCGATCGCAAACCAAGGAAGCACTACGCCGCCGACGGTCTCTTCGTCTGCCTGCTTCACCGCATTGGCAGCGTACTTCACCAGATCGAGCCCGACGGCGGAGCGTCCAGGCTTGGTGGGCGTGGCCCACACAGGCCCGACGCAGAAGTAGTCCAAGCCGCTGCGGCCAGGCGACGCGGCGATGGCTGCGTCAATCTGCTCCGGCGTGTGCGTGGAGAGGCCGATGATGGTGGGGTCGTGGAGCAGCTTCCGGGCCGAGCGCAGCGAAATGTCCTTTTGGCCGATATGGAACACCGGTGCGCCGGCGAGGGACGCTACGTCCGCGCGGTCGTTGACTGCCCAGAGGCGCCCGTGACGGTGCGCCACGGATTGCAGGATCTCCAGGAGTTCCAGTTCCTCGGCCGCTTCAATGGTCTTGTCGCGCAGCTGGATGATGTCCACGCCGCCTTCGAATGCGGCATCGACAAACTGCTCAAAATCACCCTGTTGCTTGCGGGCGTCGGTGCAGAGGTACAGGCGGGCGGTGGTGTGGACATCGTGCGGGGTCATGGAAACAGAGTAGTTCCTCTAAACTGGGCAGGTACCGCGGGAGCCGCGGCGGCAGTCACAATCGCCGCGCGGCTGAGAGGGCTTCAGCGCCGACCGCTTGACCTGATCCGGCTAGTACCGGCGTAGGGAAGGACTCCATGGACGAAGTAAACACCCAGCACGGGCCCCTGCGTGCAGACGTGGCGGTGATCGGGGGCGGCGTCATTGGCCTGGGCATCGCGTGGGAAGCCCGAAGGTCGGGCCGCTCGGTTGCCCTGATCGATCCCGCGCCGGCCAGCGGCGCTACTTTCGCGGCGGCGGGGATGTTGGCACCAGTCAGTGAACTGCACTACCAGGAAGAGGACCTCCTGGAGCTCATGCTCGAATCGTCGGCGTTGTGGCCGGACTTCGAACACAATGTGACCGGCTCACGAACCGGACGCAGCACGGGTTACCGGACGACGCCGACCCTCGCCGTGGGTGCGGACGCAGCGGACCGCCGGGCGCTCGCCGATCTTCTTGACGTCCAGCTGGCCCATGGCCTGGTGGTGGAATCCGTGCCGTTGCGCGAAGCACGGGAGCGTGAGCCGCTCTTGAGCCCGCAGATTTCCTGTGCCTTCGACATCCCGGGCGACCACCAAGTGGATCCGCGCCGGCTTTCGGCCGCGATTCTAGGCGCTTTGGCAGACCACGAGCCCGGTAGCTCCAGTTGGATTCCGGGGGCCGAAGGCGGTTTCGCGGTCCGGGACACTGCGGCGGGCCTCCTGTGGGAGGACGGGCGCGCCGTCGGGGCCGTGCTCGGCTCAGGCATCGATGTGCTTGCCACGGAAACGGTGGTAGCCAACGGACTCGATGCCGCCCGCGTGAAAGGACTGCCGGATGGATTGTCGCTCCCGTTGCGTCCCGTCTACGGCGACATACTGCGGCTGCGCGTCCCGGCCCACCTGCAACCGCTGGTCACCGCCACGGTCCGGGGAATGGTGCGCGGAGTGCCCGTCTACATCGTTCCCCGCGATGACGGGACCGTGGTGATCGGCGCGACGCAACGTGAGGACGGATTGTCGTCGTCGGGGGGAGCGGCCAACCCGGTGTCAGCCGGCGGCGTCTACCAATTGCTCCGCGACGCCCAGGTATTGGTTCCGGCCGTTGCCGAGCTGGAACTCCTCGAAGCAACTGCCCGGGCCCGTCCGGGCACCCCGGACAACGCACCGCTGCTGGGCCGCGTCGAAGGTCGGGAAGGAACCGTGCCCGGCCTCATCGTGGCCAGCGGCTTCTTCCGCCATGGCGTGCTCCTCACTCCGGCAGCGGCGAAAATCTGCGTTGGACTCATGGATGGCACCGCCGATCCCCGGTGGAACAAATTTCGCCCGGACCGCTTCTCCCGCCCGCTCTCAGCAGCAAGGCTTCCGCAGACGGCCCATCGGCCGATACCTTAAATCCCTTCTGAAGGACCACGCATGAACATCAAATTGAACGGCGCAGACCACACGCTGAGCGACGACGCTTCCGTCACCACCCTCGTCAGCCACATCACCGGACGCGTTGTGGATTCCAGCGGCCAAGCGGCCGACGGACGCAAGATCGGCGTCGCCGTCGCACGCAATTCCGAAGTGGTGCCGCGCAGCCAGTGGGCTGCCACCGCGCTCGCAGAGGGCGACGAACTCGAAATCGTTACCGCAGTACAGGGAGGCTGAACCATGACCACAGCAAGCACTCACGAAGCAGGCACCCGAACCGATGCCCTGGTGATCGACGGTGTTGAGTTCGGCTCGCGCCTCATCATGGGAACCGGCGGAGCTCCGAGCCTCGACGGCCTCGGGGCAGCCTTGCTGGCTTCCGGCACAGAACTCACTACCGTCGCAATGCGGCGGTACTCACCGACGGAAACCGGTTCGCTGTTCCAATTGCTCGTAGACCACGGCATCCGTGTCCTGCCCAACACCGCCGGCTGTTTTACCGCCAAGGATGCCGTCATGACAGCCGAGCTAGCCCGGGAGGCATTGGAAACGGATTGGGTGAAGCTCGAGGTCATCGCCGACGAACAGACGCTGCTGCCTGACGCCGTGGAGTTGGTGGATGCGACGGAGAAGCTGGTGGACCGCGGCTTCAAGGTCTTCGCCTACACCAACGACGACCCCGTACTTGCGCTTCGCCTGGAGAACCTCGGGGCAACTGCGGTGATGCCGTTGGGCGCGCCTATCGGCACCGGCCTGGGCATCCTGAATCCCCACAACATCGAGCTGATTGTGTCCCGCGCTTCGGTGCCGGTAGTGCTCGACGCCGGCATCGGCACCGCGTCCGACGCCGCACTGGCCATGGAGCTCGGCTGCGACGCCGTGCTGCTGGCCACCGCGGTGACCCGCGCGCAGAATCCGGTGCAGATGGGCGAGGCCTTCAAACACGCGGTCATCGCCGGTAGGCTGGCGAAGCAGGCGGGCCGCATCCCGCGCAGGGAACACGCCCTGGCCTCCTCGGCCATGGAAGGCCGGGCCGAGTTCCTCTAGCGGCCGACGCTGGCCGCTCCGGGGATTCCTGCGAAGATTCCGCGTCTGTGAAGGAGCCCCGAATGGCCGGCAAGGACGACATTCTTTCCAGGTCCGCTATTGACGACGCCCTGGCGGAGCTGCCGGACTGGCGGTATCGCCAGGGCGCCCTCGTCACCGCCTACAGGTGCCCGACGTCGGCTGCCGCACTCGAGTTGATTGCCGCCGTCGGGCGCATTGCCGAACAGCAGAACCACCACCCGGACCTGGACTGGCGCTACAACCGGGTGTTCATCCGCTACACGTCCCACGATGCCGGGAGCGAGGTAACGCAGCGCGACGTCCGGGCGGCTAAGAGCGTCAGCGAAGCGGCCGCGGAAGCCGGGGCAGTTGCCAAACCGGAAGCCACGCCATGAGCCGGATCCGTAGCTAGAGCCGCAGCGCTGGTTAGAGCCTCAGCGCCGCGGTCAGCTGGGCGGTGTCGTGCCGCTTCCGATGGCGGCCCAGGAAGTAGGACGCCACGGCGGCCGCCACGGTCCCCAGAATGATGGGCAGGACCCACGGGATCCACGTCACGCCAGGCTGGTAGCCAAAGCCAAGTTGGATGAAGATCATCCAACTCAGCATGGCTACGGCGACCGAAACGCCGGCGGGCAGGGTGATTCCGTACGTTCCACGGTGTTTGTCAGTTCCCCAGACAATGAAGCCTGAAGCGATGGTGGCTAGCGCCACGATGACAAGTGAGAGCATGCGGACTCCTGGCTCGCTGGTGTTCTTGCCTGTTGCTTAGAGGGCGCCGAAGCCGACCCGGCGTACTTCCTCGGCGCCGATCTCCACGTATCCGAGGACATTGCCGGGAACGATGACCTGGCGGCCCTTTTCGTCGGTCAGGCGCAGGTCCGTGCCGTTGGCAATGGCCTCGCTCACGATCTTGGCAACAGCCTCGGCGTCGAGAGCGGACTCAAGCGCGATCTCACGGCCAACATTCTGAATGCCGATCTTTACTTCCACAGCGGGGCCTCCCAGCCAATCAAAAAAATACTCAGTCCTCTATTTGTAGTCTAGGACTCTTTCGGGAAGCGACTGATTCCGCGCCAAGCTAAACGGTAGATCAGGTCGCTGGCGACATCGAGGTCCAAATCGCCGTCGGTTTCGAGCCAATACCGCGCGCTGACCTGCGCCATTCCCGCCAGGCCCCGGCCCAGCAGCTGGGCCTCCAGCGGGGGCAGCTTGGTGTCTTCGGCGATGACCTTGGCGACGGCGTCGGCGAAGGTGCGGTTGAAAGTCTCCAGCCGGGAGCTGACGTCCGGTCATTGATGAGATCGGATTCGAAGACGAGCCGGTGGGCTTGGTCATCGCCCGCGATGAAACGGTAGTAGGCGCGCATGACGGCCTGGACGCGCTCCTTGTTGTCCGACGTCGAATTCAGCGCCGTGAGCATCTGGTCCGTGAGCGTGGCCAGGTGGCTGTCGAGGAGGGCCATGTAGAGCTCCCGTTTCGACGGGAAGTGTTGGTACAGCACCGGCTTGCTGACATGGGCGGTCTCGGCGATTTCGTCCATCGCCGCACCATGGAAGCCGTTGGCAACGAAAACTTCCAAGGCGGCATTCAAGAGCTGGGCCCGGCGCTCATCGCGTGGCAACCTGGCCGAACGGGGCGAACCGGTCCGATCTTGCCTGACCTGCGCCTCTTGTTTGATACGTGCACTCTCGGCCACTTGTCTGCCGCCTTTCCCCTTGCAGTTATGACCACAATACTGCGCAGTAATATGACCGGGCGGCACCTGCGGGGATACTTTGAAGTATGGCCACTACTTTTGCTGCCCAAACGTTGCCGTCTTCGCTGCCGCCACTCGTGGAACCGGCCGCGGGACTGACCACCGAAGAGGTGGAACGCTACTCGCGCCACCTCATTATTCCCGAAATCGGAGCGGCCGGTCAGCGTCGGCTCAAGAATGCCAAAGTCCTCGTGATCGGAGCCGGCGGACTGGGCTCTCCGGCGTTGCTCTACCTCGCCGCCGCCGGGGTGGGGACGCTCGGAATCGTGGACGACGACGACGTCGACCTCAGCAACCTGCAACGTCAGATCATCCACCGCGTGGGCGATGTGGGACGGCCGAAAATCGAATCGGCGCGTGACGCCATCAAGGAACTCAACCCGCTCGTCAGCGTGCAGCTGCACAACGTGCGCTTGGACTCCTCCAACGCTTTGGAGATTTTCTCGGGCTACGACCTCATCCTGGACGGCGCGGACAACTTCGCCACCCGGTACCTGGTCAACGATGCTGCCGCGATTCTCGGCAAACCGTACGTCTGGGATCCATTTTCCGCTTCGACGGCCAGGTCAGTGTGTTCTGGGAGAAGCACGGACCCAGCTACCGCGATCTCTACCCGGAGGCCCCTCCCGCCGGCTCGGTCCCGTCCTGCGGCGAAGGCGGCGTGTTCGGCATGCTGTGCGCCGCTGTCGGCTCGCTCATGGTGACCGAGGCAGTCAAGCTGATCACCGGCGTCGGGCGCTCCATGCTAGGGCGCGTGGCGCTCTTCGACGCGCTCGGCGGCAGCTGGCGCGAAATCAAGGTTTCGAAAGACCCGGAGGCCGAGCCGATCACAGAATTGACCGATTATGAGGCTTTCTGTGGCATCACCCCTGCGCCCGCAAGCGACTCGGTTCCGACCGTCACGCCCACCGAACTTTCCGGAATGCTCGAAGCCCGCGCAGCAGGGGAACGCGACTTCGAATTGGTGGATGTCCGCGAGATCGGTGAACACGAGATTGTGAGCATCGACGGTTCGGTGCTCATCCCGCAGGGACGCATCCTGGCGGGAGAGGCCTGGACGGAACTCCCGCAGGACAAAGAGATCGTCTTCCACTGCAAGGGAGGTACCCGTTCCGCGGCTGTGCTCGCGGCTGCACAGCGTGCCGGCTACACACGCGTGAGCCACCTCGACGGCGGGATCCTGGCGTGGGTGCACGACGTCGAGCCAAACAAGCCGGTTTACTGACCCACAACGCCCGTGAACACGAAAGGTCCCGATATGAGCGAGGAATCCATGACCACACCGCAATATCCCATCGGATCGGGCTTCGGCCATGGCTCCACGGCATCTGACGTTGTGGCGGGGTTGGACCTTCACGGTAAGACGGCAATTGTCACGGGCGGCTATTCCGGGCTCGGCCTGGAGACGGTGAGGGCGTTGTCCTCCGCTGGCGCCCGGGTCACGGTTCCCGCCGGCGTCCCGAACATGCCAAGGAGGTCCTCGGCGCGGCCGGCCTGGCGAAAGTGACCGTGGAGGCCTGGATCTATCCGATCAGCAAGCAGTGAAGGATTTTGCGGCACGCTTCCTGGAATCGAACCCAACGCTGGACATCCTGATCAACAACGCGGCGATCATGGCCAGCCGGAACAACGTGTGGGTCCGGGCTGGGAATCGCAATTCGCCACCAACCACTTGGGCCATTTCACGCTTCTCAACACGTTGTGGCCCGCGTTGGCAGCTGCCGGCTCGGCCCGCGTCGTGTCCTTGTCCTCCACGGGGCACAAACTCTCGCCCATCCGTTTCGAGGACCTCAACTTCGAGAACGGCTACGACAAATGGAAGGCTTACGGCCAGGCGAAGACGGCCAACGCACTGTTCGCCGTCGAGCTTGACCGTCTGGGCGCTCCTCCGGGGTGCGGGCCTTCGCGGTCCACCCCGGCGGCATCATGACCGAGCTCCAGCGCTACCTGCCCCGCGAAGAGATGGTCGCGGCGGGCTGGATGGACGACGCGGGCAACGTCAGGGAGGGTTTCAAGACTCCGGAGCAGGGAGCCGCCACGTCCACCTGGGCAGCCACGTCCCGGCCCTGGCAGGCATGGGCGGGGTGTATTGCGAAGACTGCGACATTGCCAAGCCCACGGACCCGGCTTCGCCGCTCGCCCGGTACCAGGGAGTGGATGCGCACGCAGTGGACCCGCAAGCCGCAACGAAGCTGTGGGCCGTGTCTGCCGAAATGACGGGCGTCAACGCGTTCGCCTAGGGCGGGGTCGCGGAAGCTAGGCGCTTTCAGCCTGCTGAGGTGCTTGGCGGTGGTCCACGGGCACTCTGCTGCGGGTGACGCAGCCGGCTGCTCCACCTGGATGCCATACAAGGCCTCGAGCGCGGCCACGTACTCGTCTTGCTGGCCGTTTGCGGCGAGTTCGCGTGCGCGGACCGTGGGGATGTGGAGCAATTGCTTGACCATGCGGCGGAGCGCGAACTCGACCTCTTCGGCGCGGCGGTGCAGCCGTGCCGGGCCCGGACTTTCTCCATCTCGGCGTCGAGCACGTTCATGGTGTGTCGGCGCAGCGCCACAATGGCCGAATCGACGGACCGGGCTTCGCGCTCCTGCTCGAAGGCTTCTGCCGCGCCGGAAACAATGGTGCTCGCTTGTGCCAGCGACTCCGCTTGTTCCTGGGCGCCGCGAGCCGCACGGATTCGAGCGTCAGGAGCTCGACGCCGTCGAGCTCGCCCACTGCGGGGTCGAAGTCGTGGGTGAGGGCGAGGTCGATCGCGATGAGGGTCTGGGTGGACAAAGCGCGGACCTTGGCGAGCTCTTCGGCCTCAACGCGGGTGTCCGATCCGCTGCAACCGATCATCACATCGGCGGCAGCGACGGCGGCAGGGAGGGTTTCGGCGTCGAGCGCGGTTCCGCCGCGGGTTGCTACGAAAGCCTCGGCGCGGCCGGAAGACGAGTAGACGGAGACGTCGGTGCAGCCGCGATCGCGAAGCAGCGACATCGTGGCTCCGGCGTAGGCCCGGTCCCGAAGACAACTACCTTCTTGGTGCTCCAGTCGGCATTCTCGGAGAGGTCGGTGGCGAGGTCCAGCGCAACTGAAACGATGGACAGGCCCCGCGAACCTAGTGCGGTCTGGGCTCCGACGTCCTTGGCCGTCTTGGAAGCGGCCTGGAACAAGCGGACCAGTCCGGAACTCGCGGTTCCTTCGTGCTGGGCAGTGATGAGGGCGCGACGCACCTGGCCGGCGATTTCGCGTTCGCCGACGACGGCGGAGTCCAATCCGGCGCTGACGGCGAAGAGGTGCCTGCTGACCTCAGGGCCGGTGCGGGTGCTGAAGGCGCGCGAGACGAGTTGCTCGTTGAGTCCGCTCAGGCCACTGATCTGCGAGACGAGCGCCGAGCGGGCCGCTTCGAGATTCTCTGCGTGCGGCGTTTCGCCGTAGATTTCGTAGCGGTTGCAGGTGGCCAGGACCACGGCGCCGGAGACAAGTTGGGAATCGGCCAAGGCGGACGAGGCAACCTCGGATGAACCGTTGCTCAACTGAGCGACGGTCTCAAGATCGATGTCGGCGTGTGTAGCCACCAATGAGAAAAGAACCACAGCAAAGCAATCATAGCTTTTCGGCGCCATGTAGAACAACGCGGGTCAGTGGTTCTCCGCACTGCCGGGAGTGATGCCCGTCACCACGGATGGTGGGGACAGGCTGTCGTTATCTTTTGGCCCCGATCTTCGGCACAATCGAAGGCATGACTTCCAGCTCCGCACTGCCTCATTCTGTGCCGGCCAACGGCACTTCCGGCACCGCCGCCTCAAGCCTTGATGCAAGCCACCCGCTGATGGATGGCCGCACCGCAGACTCCCCGCTGATCCAGGCGTACCGCGGAGGCAAGCCGTCCCGCCGTCCGGTGTGGTTCATGCGACAGGCAGGCCGCTCGTTGCCGGAATACCTCAAAGTCCGTGAAGGCGTGGCGATGCTGGACTCCTGCCTGCGTCCCGAACTCGCCTCCGAGATCACTTTGCAGCCGGTTCGCCGCCACGACGTCGACGCGGCAATCTTCTTCTCCGACATCGTCATCCCCCTCAAGCTGGCGGGGGTCGGCGTGGACATTGTCCCGGCATCGGTCCTGTCCTGGACAAGCCCGTCCGCACCGCTGCCGACGTAGCAGCCTGCCGCAGCTGACCTGGGAAGCCCTCGAACCGATCCGCGAGGCCGTGCGCCTGACGGTCGCTGAGCTCGGCACCACGCCCCTGATCGGCTTCGCCGGCGCGCCGTTCACGCTCGCCGCATACATGGTGGAAGGCAAGCCTTCCCGCGACCACCTCGGTCCGCGCACCATGATGCACGCCGATCCGGAAACCTGGACCGCCCTGGCCAATTGGGCAGCCGACGCCTCCGGCATGTTCCTGCGCGCGCAACTGGAAGCCGGCGCCTCCGCAGGGCAACTGTTCGACTCCTGGGCAGGTTCCCTTGGCCTGGCCGACTACGCCAAGTACGTTGCACCCGCCTCGACCCGCGCCCTTGACCACGTCCGCCACCTCGGCGCGCCGCTGGTCCATTTCGGTACGGGAACGTCCGAGTTGCTCGTCGCGATGCGCGATGTCGGCGTGGACGTCGTCGGCGTGGACTACCGGCTGCCCCTTGACGAGGCAAACCGGCGGCTCGGCGGCACCGTGCCCTTGCAAGGCAACATCGACCCGCGCTGCTCTCCGCGCCGTGGGAGGTCCTGGAAGCCCATGTCCGCGAGGTGATCGCAGCCGGATCCGCGGCCCGGGCCACGTCCTGAACCTCGGCCATGGCGTGCCCCGGAGACGGACCCGCGGTCCTGACCCGGGTAGTGGAACTCATCCACTCGATCCCGGCAGGATAGCGAGCATGAGCCGCGGGCACGCGCAGTCCGAGCAAACACGGTCCGAACACGCACTTCCCGGGCATTCGGCAGCCGGCCTCCCCGCCGTCGTGGTGGGCGGCGGCATTTCCGGCCTGCTCGCTGCCCGGGACTGGCCAAGGCCGGATTCGGTGTCACCGTGCTCGAAGCGAGCGACGCGTGGGGCGGTTGCGTGGGAAGCCACACCGTTGGCGGCCTTGGGCTGGACAGCGGAGCCGAGTCATTCGCCACGCGCTCCACGGCCGTGGCCGATCTCGCCCGCGATCTTGGGCTCAGTGGCAACATCGTGGCGCCGCATCCTGGGGGTGCCTGGGTGCAGTTGCCGGATGGCCCGCAAGAGCTCCCCAAGACCGGGGTGCTCGGAATTCCCGCGAATCCGTGGGACCCCGAGGTCCGCCGCTCCTTGGGCTTCGCAGGCTCCTTGCGGGCCTCGCTTGACCGCTACTTGCCCACATCGGTGGGCAGCTCTGCCGACGTCACCAGCGTCGCAACCTTGGTGCGGGCGCGGATGGGCAAGCGGGTGCTCGAACGGCTCGTCGCACCCGTCGTCGGGGGAGTGCACTCCGCCGATCCGGGACTGCTCGATGTCGACATGGTGGCCCCGGCCTGCGTGCGGCATTGCGGAAGCACGGATCGTTGGCCGCGGCCGTGGCCAGCCAGCGCGCAGCCGGTTCAGGACAAACTGCTTCAAAGCAAAACGGGACCGGAACGGCGAAGGCCGGATCCGCCGTCGGCGGCTTGAAAGGCGGAATGAACACCTTGGTCTCCGCCCTCGTGGCGGAGCTGCGTTCGCAGGGCGTCGCCCTCGTTTCCGGCGCCCGCGTGGATGCGATCAGCCGCACTGAAAGCGGTTGGCAGGCCAGCGCTGCGGGCACAACGTACGACGCCGTGCGGCTGGTGGTGGCGCTCGACGGTCCGGCCGCCGTCGGGTTGCTGGAGGGGCGCTTCCGGAGCTGTCCGCGCTGCGCCCGCCGCGGGTCCCTTGGTGAGCCTGGTGACCTTGGTGGTGGACGTGCCTGAACTGGACCGTCGTCCCCGCGGCACCGGCATTCTCGTCGCCCCGCAGACCGCCGGGATCGAGGCGAAGGCGCTCACGCATGCCACGGCAAAATGGGATTGGCTGGCGGAAGAAGCGGACCCGGTACGCACGTGCTGCGCCTGTCCTATGGGCGCGCCGAAGGGGCGGACGCCCCTGGATCGGCGGCCGCGCAATCCGTCGCCTCACTCAATGACGATGCTCTGCTCGACGCTGCGCTCCGCGACGCCTCGACCTTGCTGACCGTGCCGATTGTCCGCGAAGACGTGCTCGATTGGGACGTCGTCCGTTGGGCGGGGCCTTGCCGTTCGCCGCCGTCGGTCACAAACAGCGCGTTGCCGAGGTGCGCCGCATCTGCTCCGGAGCCGACGGCTTGACCGTGGTGGGAGGCTGGCTCGCCGGAAACGGCCTGGCCGCCGTGGTTGCGGACACCTCCGCGCAAATCGACGCAGTTTTGTGAAATGCATCACTTCTACGTCTTGTAGAAGTGATGCATTTCGACTTAGCGGCATCGACGGGGCAGACTTGTACCATGAGCCACACTTCTGCCGAATCTGTCACTAAAACTGCCGAATCCGAAGAGCAGTTCTTTACGCTGTGGACCGTGTTCAAGCGGTCGGGCGATGTCCTGCGCAGCGCCGACGCTGTGCAGGATTTCGAGCAGCTGGCTGCCAAGCTCGCCGAGGACGGCGTGGTCCTCCGCGGAAGCTACGACGTCTCCGCCATGCGCTCTGACGCCGACATCATGGTGTGGCTCCACGGCGCCAAGCCTGAGGCCCTGCAGCAGGCCGTCCGCGACATCCGCCGCAGCGCGCTCTTCGCAGGCACCGAGATCGTCTGGTCCGCCATGGGCGTCCACCGCGAAGCCGAATTCGCCAAGAACCACGTTCCGGCCTACGCCGCGGCGTCGAGCCCAGCACCTGGCTCTGCGTCTACCCCTTCGTCCGCTCCTACGAGTGGTACATCCTGCCGGCCGAAGAGCGTGGAAAGATGCTGCGCGATCACGGCATGCTGGGCCGCGACTTCCCCCAGGTCATCTCCAACACCGTGTCCTCCTTCGCCTTGGGCGACTGGGAGTGGATCCTCGGCCTGGAAGCACCCGAACTCGTTGACCTGGTGGACCTCATGCGCCACCTGAGGGCCACCGACGCCCGCAACCACGTTCGCGAGGAAATCCCGTTCTACACCGGCCGCCGCATCACCGCCGCGGAGATCGCCGAGGTCCTCGCGTGAGCGGCCGCCACTCCGCGGGCCCGGCCAGCCTCACCGAGGTCAATGACGTCACCGAGGCCGGACGCATGGCTCCCAAAGAGTACGACGCCGTCCTCCTCGCCTCCTTCGGCGGGCCGGAAGGCCAGGACGACGTCATTCCCTTCCTTCGCAATGTGACCCGTGGCCGCGGCATCCCGGATGAGCGCCTCGAAGAGGTGTCCCACCACTACCGCGCTTTTGGTGGCATCAGCCCCATCAACCAGCAAAACAGGAACCTCAAGGCCGCCCTCGAAGCGGAGTTGGCATCGCGCGGCATCAGCCTGCCCGTGCTGTGGGGCAACCGCAACTGGGACCCCTACATCCCGCAAACGCTCCAGGAAGCCTACGACGCCGGCCACCGCAAGCTGCTGATGGTCACCACGAGCGCCTACTCCTGTTACTCCAGCTGCCGCCAGTACCGCGAGGACATCGGCATCGCGCTGACCGAGACCGGCCTCGACGGCAAACTCGAAGTGGACAAGGTACGCCAGTACTTCGACCACCCAGGTTTCGTCGAGCCCTTCGTGGAAGGAACGGCTGCAGGACTTGCTGAGGTCCAGGAGAAACTGGCAGCGGACGGCCTCCAGGGCGCGCCGGTGCACATCCTGTTCGCGACGCACTCCATTCCGACCCGTGACGCCGAGGGCGCCGGACGTTCGGACGGCGAGCCCCGCGACTTCGAGCAGGACTCGGCCTACGTGGCACAGCACCTGGCTGCCGGCGCCGAAGTTGTCCGGCGGGTTGAATCCGAATCCGGGCTCACCGCGCCGTGGTCCTTGGTGTACCAGTCCCGCTCGGGCGCCCCGCACGTTCCGTGGCTTGAGCCGGACATCAACGATGCCATCGAGGAACTGGCTGGTCAAGGGATCAAGGGCGTCGTGATCGTACCCCTTGGCTTCGTCTCCGACCACATGGAAGTGGCCTGGGACCTCGACACCGAGGCCCTGGAAACGTGCAAGAACCTCGGCCTCGCCGCAACACGGGTTCCCACGCCGGGAACCCACCGCAAGTTCGTTTCCGGCCTGGTGGACCTCATTTGCGAGCGGACGGTGGCCAACAACATCGCCGATCGCCCCGCCATGACCGGGCTGGGCCCGTGGTACGACATCTGCCGTCCGGGCTGCTGCGCCAACTTCCGCGGAGAGAAGCCCACGATTGCGGGTGCGGACACCACAGTCGGCACCGGACACGATGCCTACCCCGCAGGAGAAAGCGCGAAATGACCGTTCGGATCGGTACCCGCGCGAGCAAACTCGCGCTCACCCAGAGCCAGCAGGCCGCGGACCAGCTGGCCGCCATCGGTGGCTTTCCCGTTGAACTAGTGCGCATCAAGACCGAAGGCGATGTCCGGACGGGTTCCCTGTCCCAGATGGGCGGCACCGGAGTGTTCGTCGCCGCGCTTCGCGACGCGCTGTTGGAGAACGCGTGCGACGTTGCTGTTCACTCCTTGAAGGATCTCCCCACGGGCGCGGCACTCGGACTCACCATCGCCGCAACGCCCAAGCGCGTCGACGTCAGGGACGCCTTGTGCGCCCGTGACGGGCTCAAACTGGTGGATCTTCCAGCAGGCGCAAGGGTCGGCACCGGATCGCCGCGCCGCGCTGCCCAGTTGCGCGCCGCCCGCCCGGATCTCGACGTCGTGGACATCCGCGGCAACGTGGACACCCGGCTGGGCCGTGTTCCGGGGCTCGCCGGGAATGCAGAAGACGCACCCGGCGACCTCGACGCCGTCGTCCTCGCCGCCGCGGGACTGGAACGGATCAGCAGGCTCGACGTCGTGACGGAGTTCTTTGAGACCGACGTCATGCTTCCTGCCCCCGGACAGGGCTCGCTCGCGATCGAGTGCCGCACGGCCGATGCACCGAGACAGTCCGACTCGGCTGAAGGTTCCCAGGGGGCACTCGCCCAGGCCCTGGCCGCGCTCAACGACGAAGACACCCGGCTTGCCGTCACCGCGGAGAGGGCCGTCCTGGCCCGCCTCGAAGCCGGCTGTGCTGCGCCCGTGGGCGCCTACGCTTACCGCAAGGGCAGCATGCTCTACCTGGAAGCGGTCGTCTGCGCTGTGGACGGGAGTAAGTCGGTGCGTGAGAAAAAAGCCACGGACGGGCTCACTGAGGTGGGCGCCACGTTGCTGGGAATCGAAGTCGCCGAGCTCCTGCTTGCCGCGGGTGCCGCGGACATCACAGATCTTGCAGCTTCCCGATAACCGGAGCCAACAGGAGACCATGGGACGGCACAGCGCGGTGAAGTCGGGAGAGGCCCGGGTCCTTGAAGGCGCCCGGATTCTTGTGACGCGCAGCCCGGATCGTGCCGCCCCGCTGGTCAGCGCCCTGCGCGAAGCCGGCGCGGAGCCGCTCCTGTTGCCGTTGATCGACTTCGAGCGTGCCCGCGACCAGCATTCCCTTGAGGTCGCCTTGGACGCCCTCCGTGCGGGAGCGTACAGCTGGCTGGTGGTCAGCAGCATCACCACGGTGCGTGCCCTGAAGGAAAAGGCAGCAGAGCGGCGCTTGGAGCTGAAGGAGCTGATTCCGGAGTCCGTCCGGATCGCGACGATCGGTCCGTCGAGCAGGCGGGTCCTCGAGGCGGAAGGCATTCCGGTGGACCTCGCGCCGGAGGACGTCCAGTCGGCCGCAGGACTCGTCTCCGCCTGGCCGACAGGCCCGGCCAACGTTCTGTTGCCCCAAGCGGACATTGCCGACGCGATGTTGTTGGACGGTATCGAAGCCAAGGGGCCTCGGTCCAGGCAGTGACGGCCTACCACACCGTGGACTACCCTGCGGCCCCCGAACGCCGGCTGACTGCCGCCTTGGCAGCAGCGAACGGCTGGCACGCGGGCGGGCCGGGCGCCGGAGCTCACCCCGGAAGCCGCGAAGGCCGAGCTTTCCGGCGGACGGCTCCACGCCGTCGTCGCCGCTTCACCCAGCGCTGCCCGCCGCATCCACGCCTCATTGGCGCCGCTGCGGGATTGCCGCTTCATTGCGATCGGGCGCTCGACGGCGGCAGAGGCGGCCGCCCTCGGCATCCCGGTCGCGGCAACCGCCAAGGAACCCACACCCGCCGGCATCGTGGCCGCCCTACGCACCGTATTCGACACCGAAGGGAACGAAAGTTGAGCTTTCCAAACCACCGGCCCCGCCGGCTCCGCACCACCCCCGCCATGCGCCGGATGACTGCCGAACACCGGCTGGCTCCCGCCGACCTCATCCTGCCCGCCTTCATTCGCGAAGGACTCAGCGAACCGGCTCCGATCAGTTCCATGCCCGGCGTCGTGCAGCACACCACGGACTCGCTCAAACGCGCCGCTGCCGAAGCCGTGGAATTGGGTGTCAGCGGAATCATGCTGTTCGGTGTTCCGGCAGTCCGCGATGCCCGCGGCACAGCTTCCCTGGATCCCGACGGCGTGCTGAACAAGGCCATCCGCGACGTCCGCGCAGAAGTCGGCGATGACCTGGTGGTCATGGGCGATGTATGCCTCGACGAATTCACCGATCACGGCCACTGCGGTGTCCTGGACGCCAACGGCTACGTGGACAACGACGCCACCCTCGAAATCTACGCCCAAATGGCAGTAGCGCAGGCCGACGCCGGTGCCCACGTCCTAGGGCCGTCCGGGATGATGGATGGCCAGATCGCCGTGATTCGCCAGGCCCTTGAAGAGGCCGGACATCAGAACACCGCGCTCCTGGCCTACGCGGCGAAGTACGCCTCCGCTTTCTACGGCCCCTTCCGCGAAGCCGTGGACTCGCAGCTCAAGGGTGACCGCCGGACCTACCAGATGGATGCCGCCAACCGCCGGGAAGCCATCATCGAGGTGGAACTCGACCTCGAAGAAGGCGCTGACATGGTGATGGTCAAGCCGGCCATGAGCTACCTGGACATCCTCGCCGACGTCGCAGCCAGGAGCCCGGTACCCGTGGCGGCCTACCAAATCTCCGGTGAATACGCCATGATCGAAGCGGCCGCCGCGAACGGCTGGATCGATCGCCGCGGCGCCATCACAGAATCCGTGCTCGGCATCAAGCGGGCCGGCGCCGACATGGTGCTGACGTACTGGGCCTCCGAACTTGCCGGCTGGCTTAAGGAGTCCTGATGACCGATACCGCTTCCACTCCCACGGCCCCTGTCGGAGCCGCGGAGATCCTCCTCGGGCTGAATACTTTCGGTGACGCCGGGGTGGACGCCGACGGCAACCCGAAACAGCATGCCCAGGTCTTGCGGGAGCTGCTGGCGGAAGCGGAGCTGGCGGACGCCGTCGGGCTTCACGCCTTTGGGGTGGGGGAGCACCACCGGCGCGACTTCGCCGTCTCGGCGCCCGAAGTTTTCCTCGCGGCCGCGGCAGCCCGGACATCCCAGATCAAGCTCGGTTCGGCCGTCACCGTGCTCAGCTCCGACGACCCCATCAGGGTCTTCCAGCGCTTCTCCACCGTTGACGCGCTCTCCAATGGTCGTGCGGAGGTGATGCTGGGCCGCGGCTCGTTCGTGGAATCGTTCCCGCTGTTCGGCCTGGATCTGGCCGACTACGAAGTCCTGTTCGAGGAGAAGCTGGAACTCTTCGACAAGGTCCGGGCGCAGAAGCCGGTGCATTGGGAAGGCCGCACCCGGCCGAACGTGAACGGAATGAGCGTCTTTCCGCCGCTGGAACACCACTTGCTGCCAACGTGGATCGGTGTGGGCGGTACTCCAGAATCAGTGTTGCGCTGCGCGCAATACGGCTACCCCATCATTTTCGCCATCATCGGCGGGGAACCGCGCCGCTTTGCCCCGCTCGTGGAGCTCTACCGCGAGGCAATGGAAAAATACGGGCACCCCATGCAGCAAATTGCCACGCACTCGCCTGGCTACGTTGCCCCAACCGACGAGCAAGCCCGGGAGGAACTCTTCCCGCATTGGCTGGCCCAGCGAAACCGCATCGGCGCGGAACGCGGCTGGGGACCGGCAAGCCGGGGCGAGTTCGACGCCATGTGCGGACCCGAAGGAGCCCTGTATGTCGGTTCCCCGGAAACGGTCGCCCGGAAGATCGTCCTGCTGAAGCGGAACCTCGGCGTTGACCGTTTCGACCTCAAATACAGCAACGGAACCCTGCCCCACGAATCCATGATGCGTTGCATCGAACTCTTCGGCACTGTGGTGGCCCCACTGGTGGCCGAGCAGCTTGCCGACGCCTGAGCCCACTTTTTCGGTGCCTGAACCGTCCCGAATCCCTGAAAGAATGGACACCATGACTTCAAACACCCCTGTCTCCGACCAGCTGTTCGACCGCGCCCGATCCCTGATGCCCGGCGGCGTCAACTCTCCGGTGCGCGCCTTCGGCTCCGTCGGCGGCACCCCGAAGTTCATGGTTTCGGCGAAGGGTCCCTACCTCACCGACGCAGATGGCCGCGAATACGTCGATCTCGTCTGCTCATGGGGTCCGGCGCTCCTGGGTCACGCACATCCGGCAGTCCTCGACGCCGTCCATGCCGCCGTCGACCGCGGTTTGTCCTTTGGTGCCTCGACACCCGATGAGGCAAACCTCGCCGCGATCGTCAAGGAACGCGTCTCCGCCGTCGAACGCATCCGCATGGTGTCCACGGGCACCGAGGCCACCATGACCGCCGTGCGCTTGGCCCGTGGGTTCACTGGCCGCAACCTGATCGTGAAGTTCGCCGGCTGCTACCACGGTCACCTCGATGGGCTGCTCGCCGCGGCTGGCTCGGGCCTTGCGACCATGGCTCTGCCCGGTTCAGCCGGTGTCACCGAAGCTGCCGCCGCTGAAACCCTCGTCCTGCCGTACAACGACCTCGGTGCGGTGGAAGCCGCTTTTGCTGCGCACGGCAACAACATCGCTGCCGTCATCACCGAAGCCGCTCCCGCCAACATGGGCGTGGTCACGCCGAACGACGGCTTCAACGCAGGCCTGTCCCGCATCACCCGCGAACACGGCGCGCTGTTGATCCTGGACGAAGTGCTCACCGGCTTCCGCACCGGCTACGCGGGCTACTGGGCCTCACAGGCCGCCAGGAAGGCTGGACGCCGGACCTGCTGACCTTCGGCAAAGTCATCGGCGGCGGGATGCCGACGGCGGCGCTCGGCGGACGTGCCGACGTCATGGATTACCTTGCGCCCCTTGGCCCGGTGTACCAGGCAGGAACCTTGTCCGGGAACCCTGTGGCAATGGCCGCCGGCGTCGCCACCCTGACGCTCGCGACGCCGGAGGTCTACAGCTTCGTGGATGCCCGCTCGCTGGAACTCTCGGCGGCACTCTCATCGGCGCTGGACACCGCAGGCGTGGACCACTCGATCCAGCGCGCAGGGAACCTTTTCTCGGTGGCCTTCGGTACGTCGGTCAACGGAGTCCACAACTACGCCGACGCCCAGGCCCAGGACGTCTTCCGCTACGCACCGTTCTTCCACTCCATGCTGGACTCCGGTGTCTACCTGCCGCCGTCGGTCTTCGAGGCGTGGTTCCTTTCCGCTGCCCACGACGATGCCGCGATGAACCGGATTTTCGACGCCCTTCCCGCTGCGGCCAAGGCGGCCGCGGAGGCCGCAGCCTGACCTACGGCGCTTTTCCGATGCTTTGCAGCCTGTTCCTTGCGCCCACTGCCGGCCGGGGAGCAGGCTGTGGGCAACGATCGAATCGACAAGGCGATGATTCATCTGCTCAAGCCGTCCAGAATTCCACTGTTCATCTTTTTCGCCCTGATGGCCGGGGCATTCGCCGGAATTGCGCATGCCGATACCGCTGACGGCGGTTTGGTGGCGGCCGGGGACCGCCCGCCACGCCAACTGCCCACAGGCCGTCCCGACGCCTGGTTTTCCAGCTCGCCGCCCGCGGGATCGCCGCCTGCTTCTGCTACTCCCGCCGGCCCACTGACTTGCCGCCGCCTCCACACCCGACGCCGGAACAGCGGCTCGCGGGCCTGACCCTGGAACAAAGGGTAGGGCAGTTGTTCATGGTGGCGGCCAAGGCCGACGGAAGCGATTCGAGCGCGGTGGCTGACCTCCTGAACAACCACGTGGGCAATATCTATCTGGCCGGACGAAGCCAGGCAGGGGTCGCGGCGACGGCATCAGTTGTGGCAAAGCTGAGGGCGGGCATTTCGCCGGCCTCAAGCCGTGGCTTGCCGCTGTCCGTCGCGACGGACCAGGAAGGCGGCTCTGTTCAAGTCCTCCGGGACCCGGGTTCCTGCCTATTCCCGCAGCCTTGGACCAAGGGAATTCGAGCCCGGAACAACTTCGCGCCGACGCCCGGAACTGGGGGTCCCAACTTTTGCAGGCCGGAGTGAATGTTGATTTGGCACCCGTACTGGATACGGTGCCCAGCCCCGAATTTGCACCCTCGAATAAGCCCATTGGGGCGTTCAAGCGCGAATACGGCTTCAATCCGGCGGCGGTGTCCGAGCATGGGAACGCGATGGCGGACGGATTGCGGGACGCAGGGGTGGCGCCGGTGGTCAAGCATTTTCCGGGAATGGGGCGCGTCAGCCTGAACACCGACGTCAGCGCGAACGTCCACGACACCGAAACCACCCGGACGGATCCTACCTGATGCCGTTCAAGGCAGCGATCGACCGGGGACTCCGGTGGGTCATGATTTCGAACGCCTACTACGACAAGATCGATCCCGACCATGTGGCGCCGTTTTCATCGGTGATCATGCGCACCATGTTGCGGACGGACGCAGCGTTCACCGGCGTCATCGTGTCCGATGATCTGTGCAATGCCGTGCAGCTGTCGCCCTGGAGCATGGGGGACAGGGCAACGAATTTCATCGGGGCGGGCGGCACCATGGTTCTGTGCGCGGACACTGCTTCAGTTCCGGCGATGTATGCCCAGGTGCTGCAACGGGCGCAGACCGATCCTGGATTCCGCGACTCAGTGGATGCCGCGGCCTTGACTGTCCTTCAGGTGAAGGTCGGGAAGTAGCTCCGGCCACGAAAAATCCCCGGCTACCGGACGGCTCACCACGAGGGGTGTTTCGTCTGAAAGCCGGGGTTCCCCGTTGCTAAGGCCTAGAGCACGTCCGAAAGGAAGCCCTTCAGGCGCTCGGTCCGCGGCTCGGTGAAGAGTTGTTCCGGCGAACCGGTCTCTACGACGACGCCTGCGTCCATGAACGTCACGGTGTCGGAGACGTTCCTTGAGAAGCCCATCTCATGGGTTACCACCACCATGGTCATGCCGCCCTTGGCCAGATCGGTCATGAGCGCGAGCACGCCCTTGACCAGTTCAGGGTCCAGGGCCGATGTTGCCTCGTCGAAGAACATCACCTCGGGCTTCATGGCAAGCGCGCGGGCAATGGCCACTCGCTGCTGTTGCCCGCCGGAGAGGTTGGCTGGCCGGACGTCGGCTTTGTGCTTGAGCCCTACGAGGTCCAGTTGGGCCAGGGCGTCTTCCCGCGCCTGCTCCTTGGACATGCCACGGAGCTTCCGCAAGGCCAAGGACATGTTCTCCGCCACTGTCTTGTGCGGGAACAAGTTGAACTGCTGGAAGACCATGCCGATCCGCCGGCGCAGTTCATCCGGGTTGTCCTTGAGTACCGAACGGCCATCGAGCAGAATGTCGCCCTGGGCGGGTTCGATCAGCCGGTTCATAACGCGCAGGAGCGTGGATTTCCCTGAGCCGGAAGGGCCGATCACGGAAGCCGTGGTGCCCTTCTCGACGTGCAGGTCGATGCCGCGCAGGACATGGTTCGACCCGAAGGACAAGTGGATGTTCTTGGCCGTCAGTGTTCCTGAAGCGAATTCGCTCATGCCTGGGCTCCCTTCCCGACGACGGCGGCTGCCTCGTCCGGTTCCTTCTTTTCCGGCCGGCCTGTCCTGAGGCGGCGGTCAATCCAGTTCACGAAGTGCGTCAATGGAATGGTCAGCGCCAGGTAGAAGATTGCTGCCGCTACATAGGGCGACAGATTTCCGCTCGTGGAGGCCGCATCCTTGCCAATCTGGAAGATCTCGCGCTCTGAGGCGAGCAAGCCAAGGAGGAAGACCAACGACGACTCCTTGATCAACGCAATGAATTGGTTGACCAGCGCCGGCAGGACCCGCCGGACGCCCTGGGGAACCACCACAAGCCGCATGGCAGGGCCGTAGCCGAACCCCAGGGCACGCGTTGCCTCTAGCTGACCCTTGTCAACACTCTGGATACCGGAACGGAAGATCTCGCCGATGTACGCCGCCGACATCAGGGACAGCGCCGCGACGGCCAACGGATACGGACTCGTGGAGCCGCTCAGCTGACGGATGATGGGGCCGAAGCCGAGGCCGATCACGAGGATGGTGAGGACGGGCGGCAGCCCACGAAGGACGTCGGTGTATATGCGGGCTATCCACCGGGCCACGGGGTTCCGGGAGATCCCCATCAAGGCGAGCGCCATGCCGAGCACAGTTCCGATCACGCCCGAGGTGACGGCCAAGACAATGGTATTCGGCAAGCCGACGGCGAACATCTTGGGGATGACTTCGCCTATCGCCTTCCAATCGAGGAAGGTCTCACCGAGTTGCTTGAGGATTTCCTGGAGATCCATGGAACGCCTGGGTTACTTGGCCGGGATCTGGACGGCCTTGCTGCCCGGCTTCCAGCCCTGAGGGGTCTGCTCCGCCTGGGTCGGGCGGTCCTTGTACCACTCGGCCGTCAGCTTGGTCCAGGTACCGTCTGCGATCACGGCGTCAAGGCCGGAGTTGAGGGCGTCGATCAGGGGCTGGTTGTCCTTGTTCACGGCCCAGGCAGTGAAGTTCTGGGTGTTGACGACCTTTTCGGCGATCTTCGTGTTGTCGCCGTCCTTGACCTGGCCGGTTGCCTGCTGCGACGGGGCGACCCAAGCGTCAACCTGGCCGCTCTTTACGTTGGCGTAAACCGTGTTGTAGTCCGGGAAACGGACGGGCTCAAGCTTGAGCGTGTTGGTGACGTAGTCGTCCTGGACGGTGCCCTGGACGACGCCGATGCGCACGTCGGACTTGAGGTCCGCGAAGCCCTTGACCTTGGAGTCGGTCTTGGTCACGACGGCCATGTAGCCGAAGTCGTAACCATTGGTGAAGCCGACGGTCTCGCGGCGCTTGTCCGTGGTGGAGATCGAGGAGGATCCGACGTCGAACTGCTTGTTCTTGACCTGGGAGAGCAGCGCCGAGAAGTCAGTGGAGGCGAACTCGACCTTGAGGCCAGCTTGGCGCCGACGGCGCGCAGGAGTTCGTTGTCATAGCCGGTGAACTTGCCTGAGGGATCGATGAAGATGTTCGGCGGGGCGTCCGAGAGCGTGCCGACGCGCAGGGTGCCGTCGGTGATCAGGCCCAGCTTGGACTTGTCGATCTTGTCCACCGGAGTGACGTCCTTGGTGGTGTACTTGTCCAGCGTCTTCTGGTCGCTGCCTTGGAGGGCGTCGGTCGGCGAGGCGCTGCTGGTGCTGCCCGCTCCGCCACCGCAGGCGGCCAGGGAGACGGCGAGAACTGCAGCCACAGGGACAGCAGAGAACCACTTCAGGGCTTTGATTTTCATCAAGCAAATCACTTTCATCGGGAACACGCGTTCGTATCGAGACGGGCGGGGAACGCAGCCAAAGCAGGTTTGGGCCGCAATATCAGAACTCGACCCGCCAAACTTAATTATGTCATCCACTCATTCAGCTATAAATTGACGACGATAAGGCGTGCGATTCCGGAAACTCCGAATTAAATTCAGCGAAGTGTGGAAAGTGCCCTTGAGGTGCCGCGTCACTCGGGTATCGTGGGGAATTCGTGACTGACGTCCAGCTGGCTTTCAGGCAGCAACAGCGATGTGACGTGCGTCCCATCATGCGGACGCCGGAAAAGCGTCCGGTACGTGGACGGGCGTTTTGAAAATCCGGAAGCCTTAGAAGTCTCCGCGGCTGGCATCTTCCGGGGAAGAACCGGCCAATTGCCTTCGATGACTGCCGTTGGTTTGGTCTTGCGCAGGTAGCTCTGGAAATCGGCGGCCTGTGCGGCTGCCCAATCAACCTGGAGGTGATGCAGCTTGGAGGCGGGCATTTGCAGCTTCGGGAACTTGCCGGCCATGGCATCAAGGACGCGCAAGGTGGCGAGGGCGTCCGCAGCGGAGGTATGGGCGTTATCGAGGTTCACCCCGTATTCCTCGCACAAAGCGGTCAGGGTCCGCTTGCCCTTGCGGTACCGGTCGACCTGCTTGTTCATGACGTAGGGTCAAGCACGGGGAAACGGCTCAGTTGCGGCACGCCGTAGCGGGCGGATTCGGCGGCCAAGACCGTGAAGTCATAGCTCGCGTTGAACGCAATGACCGGCACGCCGTCGTCGAACAGTTCCTGGAGTGCGGCGGCAACTTCGCGCGTCACTTCTGCTGCCGGTCGGCCCTCGGCCCTCGCCTTTTCCGTGGTGATGCCGTGGATCTCGCTGGCCTCCAAGGGAATCTCGATACCAGGATCCGCCAACCATTCGAGTTCTTTGATGACGCCGCCGTCGTCGTCCACTACGGTGATCGAAGCGGTGACGATCCTCGCGGAACGGGAGTTCCGTCCCGTGGTCTCAAGGTCGAACGCGGCGCGGGGAGGGTATTCCAGGAGCTCATGCTTCAACGCTACCGGCGCCCTCCGACAAGAACCGGAGCGACACTCCTTCTGCGCCGATCCGGCGGCCCATGCCGATAGGCTGGGGGCATGCGGATGGAGTTTGTGACGGCGGTGCTGGCCGTCGTGGATCTCATGCCGCCCGGCGTTGCCGTGTCCTATGGGGATGTTGCCGAGCTTCTGGGCTCGGGCGGTCCCCGGCAGATCGGATCGGTCATGAGCCACCACGGAAGCACCGTGGCTTGGTGGCGCGTACTGCGTGCCAGCGGCGAGGCGCCCCCAGGCCTTGAGTCGGAAGCGCTGCACCACTACTTGGACGAGGGAACGCCGCTGCACGGCGCCTACGCGGAGTATCTGCGGATCGGCGAAGGCCGCTGGCGCGTTGACCTGACCCTCGCCCGGTGGGCCCCGACGGACCGTGACTTCGACAGTATCGATGCGATCTCTGAGCAACTCGAGCGTCAGCTCCATAAATTGTCGGTACCCGATGATGAAATGACCGTGTGAGTCCAACACCGACACCTCAAGCAACAACGCAGGAAGCAACGCCGGCGCCACGGCAGGCACAATCGCGACAAGCACCATCGCGGCAAGCGCCTGCCCGCTTGCGCCTGCTTCCGCCGCGCGAGGTCCACTACGCAGCGCCGGAGTTGTCCGCCGACCAGGCCGCCGTCGTCGGGCTCCCGCACGGATCCGGGCCGGTCCTGATACCAGGGGCGCCGGCACCGGGAAGTCCACTGTGCTGGTGGAAACCGCCGTCCGGCGGGTTCAGCGTGACGGCGTGGATCCGGAACGGATCTTGATTCTCGCACCCGGCCGGCATGCGGCGTCGGCGTTGCGGGACACCTTTACGGGGCGCTTGGACCGCAGCTTGAGTACGACGCCGGCGCGCACTTGGGCGTCATACGCTTTCGACCTGATCCGGCGAGCCAAAGCCGAGGGCGTGCTGCCGCTGCAGCGGCCGCCCAAGTTGCTCTCGGGGCCGGAACAGGACCTCATCATCAAGGAACTGCTGGAGGGGCACGCCCGGCCGGGTTTTGAACTTCCTTGGCCGCAGGACTTGTCCGCCGCGCTGCCCACGCGTGGCTTCCGGCAGGAGATCCGGCAGCTCTTCGACCGGATCATCGAATCCGGCCGCACGGCGGATGATCTTACGTCGCTCGCCTACGAATGCGGCAGGCCGGACTGGATAGCCGCCGCAGACCTCTATTCGGAGTACCGCGACGTCCTGGACCTGCGCATGCCGGAAGCCTTCGACCCGGCCGGAATCATCACCGCCGCGCGCCAGATCTTCCAGGACTCGCCCGGATTCCTGGCGGCTGAGCGCGAGCGGCTGCAGTTGATACTCGTGGACGACGTCCAAGAGGCAAATCCCGCAGTGTTTGAACTGCTCGCGGACATCGCCGAAGGAAAGGACGTTTTGGTGGCGTCCTCCCCGGACACCGTGGTCCAGGGATTCCGCGGTGCCCGTCCGGACCTCGTCGCCGAACTCCCGCGGCTTCTCGGCGGCCTTGAAGGTGCCGTTCGGGAGCTTCCTCTATGGCACACCCACCGGCACCTGCCCGGTGTCGCAAAAGCGTGGACGGGCGTGGCTGCGCGTATTTCGCAGCGTGCGGGAGGGCAGCTGGCCCGGCGCCTGGACCCACTTCCCGCATCGGCGGAGGTGGCACGTTCCGGAGCCAATCGAGCCGCGGGCCGGGTCGAAGCACATGTCCTGCCCTCCACAGTCCATGAATTGCGCTACGTGGCACAACGCATCCTCGAAGCCCAGCTGCGCGGGAACTACGAGTTCGGCGACATCGCAGTGATCGTGCGCAACGGCGGGCAATTGGCGCAACTGCAGCGGTACCTGAGCGGTCAGGGAATCCCCGTCCGTGTCCCCGTTGCGGATTCCGCTGTCCGCGACGAAGTGGCTGTCCGTCCCCTGCTCGAGGTGTACGGGGTGGTTTTGGACGCCGCCAATCTGACGCCTGAGTCTGCCGTCTCGCTTCTCACGTCGAGGATCGGCGGGGCTACCGCTATCGAGTTGCGCCGCCTGCGCCAATCCTTGCGCCGGGAGGAGCTCTTGGGCGGTGGTGGACGGTCCAGCGATGCGTTGCTGGTCGAAGCGTTGCTGGAGCCGGGGGCACTGGGTTCTTTGGGCATCGAGGGTAGCTCGGCCCGGCGTTTGGCCCGCATGATCGCGGCGGGACGTTCGGCGGCCGCCGAACCCGGAGCCAACGCGGAGACGGTTTTGTGGCGTTGTGGCAAGCCACGGGGCTGGCTTCACGCTGGACGGAAATGGCGCTCGACGGCGGCGCTGCCGGCGCCCGCGCGGACCGGGACCTCGACGCCATGATGGCCTTGTTCCACACCGCCGAGCGCTATGTCGACCAGCTTCCCGGCTCCGGTCCCGAACAGTTCCTGGAGTATCTGCTCAGCCAGGAACTCCCCATGGACACCCTTGCCGCCAGGGCCCAGTTGGAGGAGGCGGTGGAGCTCATGACGCCTGCCAGCGCGGCCGGGCGGGAGTGGGCCGTGGTCATCGTGGCGGGGCTGCAGGAGGGAGTCTGGCCCAATACGAGGCTCCGGGGTGAGCTCCTCGGCAGTACTTTGTTTGCCGATGCCGTGGAGGATGGAGTTGAACACGCCTTGCAGCGCGGGCCCCTCAGCAGGCTGAGGGATATCCGCTACGACGAACTGCGGAGCTTCTCCACAGCCGTTTCGCGTGCCCGGGAAGTCCTCATCTGCACCGCGGTTTCTTCGGAAGACGAGCAGCAGTCTGCCTTTCTCGACTATGTGGCGCCTTTGGAGCCGGGCAGTACCAACGTGAGTACACGCCGGTTGGCCGGCCCATGACCCTGCGTGCCTTGGTGGCCGAGTTGAGGCAGCGGGTTCAGCCGGACGACGCCGCGCTTGCCCGACCGGGCGTGGCCGAGGACGCCGCCGAAGCCGCGCGCGTGCTGGCACACCTCGCCACCGCGTCGCCTGCAGTGCCGGGGGCGCATCCGGATTCCTGGTGGGGATTGGCACCGCTCAGCAGCGACGCGCCGGTAGTGCCGGCGGAAGGCACCGTGTACGTTTCTCCTTCGAAGGTCGAAACTGTGCACAAATCGCCTTTGGACTGGTTTGTCCAAGCGGCAGGTGGCGAAGCCGCTACCGACTTTGCCCGTAGCCTGGGCACCTTGGTCCATGCGATTGCCCAGGAACTGCCCGAAGCTTCCGGCGCCGAGTATGTCGCGGAGCTCGTGCGTCGCTGGCCCACCCTGGGCATGAAGGACAACTGGGAAGGCAGGCTGGACTTCCAACGGGCAGAGCAGATGGTCCGGAAACTCGCCCAATACGTCCTTGTCATGCGGAGCGAGGGCCGCAGCCTGGCGGCGGTCGAAGCGGACTTCGAGGTTCCGCTGCCGGAAGTGCGCCTGGGCCACGGTGCCGAGGATCCCGATGCTGGCCGGAACGCTGTGCTTCGGGGACAAGTGGATCGTTTGGAAATAGATACGGAGGGCAGGCTGGTGATTGTCGACCTCAAGACCGGCAAACGCCAGCCTGGCAAAGCCGAACTCGCCACGCACCCCCAGCTCGGTGCGTATCAGGCGGCCGTGTTGCACGGGCGTTCCAGGACCTCCCTGTTCCGGGGCTTCCGGGCGGTGCCGTCCTGGCACAGTTGGGAACCAAGACGAAGACGCCCGTGGTCCAAGCGCAAGAGCCCCTGGATCCGGGAGATAACTGGGCGCAGGACCTCGTCAGTGAGGCCGCCGTGCTCATGGCCGGAGCAAGCTTCGAAGCACGCCACGATCCCTCAAAAGGCAGCCACGGAGGCCACGGCTGCCGACTGCCCGATATTTGCCCATTGTGCGCCAGGGGAAAGCAGGTCACCGAATGACCGTCCAGACACTCGCCGGAATCGAAGCCGGAGAGGCCTCCGAAGAAGCCGCCGTACTGCCGGAACCTCGATTCTCGCCCGGCGAATTGACCGATATCCTCGGCGAGCGGAACCGTCCCACGGAAGAGCAATCCGCCATTATTGCGTCACCGTTGACCCCCCGGCTGGTCATCGCCGGCGCTGGATCCGGCAAGACCGCTACCATGGCGGACCGTGTCGTGTGGCTCGTCGCGAACGGGTGGGTTCGCCCCGAAGAGGTCCTTGGCGTCACCTTCACCCGTAAAGCCGCAGGGGAGCTGGCCAGCCGCATCCGCGCGAAATTGGCCACCCTGCAGCGCATCGCATCCTCGGACAACGGGGAGTACGGCTTCCCGGAGGGGGTTGCAGGCTCCGACGAGCTTGAACCCAAAGTGTCTACCTACCACTCCTACGCCAGCGGTATCGTGTCCGACTACGGCCTGCGCTTGGGTATCGAGCGCGATGTGGTCCTGCTTGGCGGCGCCCAGGCGTGGCAGCTTGCGAGCGAAGTGGTCGAAGCGTACGACGGCGACTATGAGCACTTCACCGCTGCCAAGTCCACGTTGGTCAATGCCGTGATGCAGTTGGCCGGCGAGTGCGCCGAACACTTGCGCGAACCCGCCGAAGTTCAGGGCTGGTTAATGGACCGGGTGTCCGAATTCGCCCAATTGCCCTATATGTCCGCCGCGAAAAAGAACCCAACCCAAGCTGCCGGCGATCTAGGCGCCATGTTGCGGACCAGGGCCAGCGTCGCGGACATGGTGGGGCGTTACCAAGAGGCCAAGAGGAACCGCGGCGTCCTCGATTTCGGAGACCTCGTTGCGCTCGCTGCGAAGATTGCCCAGGACATACCCCTGGCGGCCGCCACCGAGCGGGCCCGCTACAAGGTTGTGTTGTTGGATGAATTCCAGGACACCTCACACGCGCAACTTGTCTTGTTCTCCCGCCTGTTCGGGGGAGGGCATGCCGTGACGGCGGTAGGGGATCCCAACCAATCCATCTATGGCTTCAGGGGTGCTTCGGCCGGCCAGCTGTTCCACTTTGTCCAGGAATTTCCCGTCCGGGTGGAAGACGGCTTGGGACCGGCATCCCTTGCCAAGGCACCCACCTCGTATCTGACCACTGCCTGGCGGAACGGGCGCAACATCCTGGCCGCCGCCAACGTCATTGCCGCGCCTCTTAACAAGGCGGCCGCGAGTGAGGGAGCCCCGGCTCGAGGGCCGAAGAGAGTACTGTGGCGGTACCTCCACTGCAGCCGAGCCCGGCAGCGGCGGACGGCAGCGTTGTTCTCGGACGATTTGCCACCGACGAAGACGAAGCCGCAGCGATTGCCGGGACGTCCGCCGCTACCGCCGCACAGTCTTTGAAACCGCGGCAGACGGTACGCCGGTTTCCCCCACCATGGCAGTGCTTTGCCGCCGTCGGGCACAGATGGAGTGCTTGCGGCGTGAATTCGAGGTCCAAGGTATCCCGTACGAAATAGTCGGCCTCGGAGGGCTCCTCGACACCCCTGAAGTAGTCGATCTCGTGGCTGCGCTCCGGGTCCTCGCAGATCCCGGCCGTTCCGATGCCCTGATGCGTTTGCTGGCAGGCGCCCGGTGGCGGATCGGAACTGCTGATCTGATGGCCTTCCGCGACTGGTCCCAGTTCCTTGCCAGGCGGCGATCACACGGCGGCTCGGGAGACGGCGGCACTGCAGACGATGCCTCCAACGCGGACGAAAGCCCGATGGAGACAGTCGTGGAGAGCGACATTACTGATGCGGCCAGCCTTGTGGAGGCGCTGGACTTCCTGCCCCGCCCAGGGTGGACTTCCGGTCACGGACGCTCCCTCAGCCCGGCGGCCTTGGACCGTCTTGGCCGGCTGTCTGCGGAGCTTCGGAACCTGCGGGGGTTCATCGGAGACGATCTGAGCACGCTGATCGGCGAGGTGGAACGTGCCATGCTGCTGGACATTGAGGTCGCTGCCAAGCCCGGGACGAGCATCCACCAGGCCCGCCGCAACCTGGACGCATTCCATGATGCCGCGGCGGGTTTCCTGCAGACTTCGCAGCGGGTTGATCTCCTGGCCTTCCTGGGGTGGCTTGAAGCGGCCGCATCAGAAGAAGGTGGATTGGACATGGCCGACGCAGAGGTGAACCACGAGGCAGTGCAGTTGCTGACAGTCCACGCGTCCAAAGGCTTGGAATGGGACGTTGTCTTTGTCCCCGGCCTCAACGCCGGGGCCTTCCCGAGCAACAGGGACTCCCGGTGGAGCAGCGGTACCGCTGCCTTGCCATGGCCCTGCGTGGCGACCGGGCGGACCTCCCTCAATGGGATCTGGACCAGCCGGACCAAAAGGGCTGGCTGGACGCCGAAAAGGACTTCAAATCGGAAGTCCAGCACCACGGTGAGGCCGAAGAGCGGCGACTCGCCTACGTTGCCTATACCCGTGCAAAGTTCGTCCTGTGCGCATCGAGCGCCGCGTGGAATGGTTCCCGGGCAGGCATTGCGGAGACGTCACCTTTCCTTGCCGAGCTGGCCGGCCTTGCCGGTGGGGCAGGAGGCGAGACCGGCCGGGCAACGGCCGCTGCCATTCATCCCCAGTCCCTGAGCGAAGACGCGCTGCCCACGGAGAGCCCTTTGACAGTCGGAACGGAGGTGGCGGTCTTCCCCTACGATCCGCTCGAGGGCCCGAGTGACCCCCGCACGGGGAACGGCTCCGCTTGGTCCGGGCCGGCGGGCTGCCATGGAGGCGGCGGCAATCCGCGTCAGGGACGCAGTCGAAGGATTACGGGCGGATTCGCCGCTTGTCATGGATGCCTCGCTGACGTCCCTCCGCGGGACGGCAGCCGGCTGGGCTGCCGAAGCGGAACTGTTGCTGGAAAGGCAGTTACGGCGGAAACCCGTCCAAGACGTCCATTTGCCCGGACACATCTCGGCGTCCATGTTCGTCGATCTCGGAGACGATCCTGCTGCGGTCCTGGCCCAGCTCCGGCGCCCGGTGCCCGGCAACCCGGGATCTCGGCGCGCAAAGGCACCGCCTTCCATTCCTGGGTGGAGGAATACTACGGAACCACCGGCATGCTGGATCTCGACGAAGCACCCGGCTCCGATTCCCACATCGACGAAGCGTATGGACTCGACGACATGGTGGCGACGTTCAGCAATTCAGAATGGGCACACCGGTCCCCGGCCTTCGTCGAGGTTCCCGTGGAAACAAGGATCGGTGACGTCGTGGTGCGCGGGCGGATTGACGCAGTGTTCCGCGGGGCGGACGGCACATGGGAACTGGTGGACTGGAAGACGGGCAAGCGCCCGGCCGGCAGGCAACTCAAGACCCGCGCCGTGCAACTGGCCGTCTACCGCCTGGCATGGGCGCGCCTCAAGGGTGTGCCGTTGGAGCAGGTCAGTGCAGCGTTTTACTACGTTGCCGACGACTCTGTCGTGAGGCCCCACGACCTGGGCACCGCCGAGGAACTGGAGAACATCGTCGCTTCCGCGCTAGGCAACCGAACCCGCTAGGCAGCCGAAACCACGGCAGCTAGACCGGGATGGACTAACGGTCCTTGGCGTCCTGGAGTGGCGCGGGCTCCACTACCTGGAGGGCCGTCGTCGACGTGTCGTCGGATTCGGACGCCGTCTCCGTCGTCGAGGCGGTCCCGTTCGCTGATTCTCCCGCAGGCTCAGCGGCGGCTTCGTCTGAGGCGGCGGCCTCCAACGGTTCAACCGTGACCGACGGCGTTGCCGCGGCCGTCTCCGGGCGAACCTCGGGAACGTCGTCGTGAGCAGGCTCCGGGATGGCTGTGATACTTACCGTGGCTTCGCCGGGCCGCCCGCCGGGGCCTTGGCTTCGGAACCAATGACAACTGCCGGTGCCGCCAGCCCGTCCGCAGCGGCACGCTCCGCAGCGGCGGCTTCGGCCTCCTCGGCCGCCAACGCGTTTTGCTCCTCGATGTCGTCGGCGAGGGATTTAAGCATCGCCTCGGCTTCAGCCGTCATCTCACTGTGACCGGCCGCCAAGGCCTTGACGAGATACTGGGCCAAGGCGAATTCGGCAAGAAGTGCCGAGCGTCGCAGCAGGTGGCTGTCAGGTGTATCCCGTCTGGCTTCCGTGTAGTGCCGGAGGACGGACTCAACAAACTTCTGTTCGTTTGACGCCACGAGCCAGGCGAAGTCATCGGCAGGATCGCCGATGCGCAGATCGGTCCACCCCGTCACGGCCGTCACGCTATCGCCGTCGACCAGCAGGTTGTCTTCATGGAGGTCCCCGTGGACCACGCACGGGTTGAAGCGCCAGAGCGCCACGTCCTCCAGCGCATGCTCCCAGCGACGGAGCAGCGAGGACGGAATCTTGCCCGTTGTGGCGGCCTGGTCCAGCTCGTTCAACTTGCGCTGGCGGAATTCGTTGGCCGTGTAGCTGGGAAGATCGGCGTTATTGACGAGGGATTGGGGAGGTCGTGCACGGCGGCCAACGCCGCACCGATCTCCTTGGCCAAGGCATCGCTGCAGGTGGACAACTCTTCGATGCTGCGCGTGGCCCAGCCAAGTGGGCGTAAACAAAGGTGCTCAGCGCGCCCTGGCGCACCGTTCCGGCCACAGTGGGCATCAAAAAGGGCAGCTCGGCCCGGATCGCCGGCGCGAAAGCCCGCAGGATCATGAATTCGGTTTCCAGCCGGGCGCTGGCTTCCGGATGGCGCGGCGAACGGACACGCCACCGTTTGCCCTCGGAGTCCAGCAGGAGCGCCGAATCGAAATCGGCAGCATCATCCGGGGCAGAGGCGGCAGCCATCGGCGTCAGGCCGGGCACCGCCGCAGTAGCTACAGCGGCCAGTTCGAACGGTGTTCTTCTCACGTCTTCCACGGTAGATTGACAAGCGCCTCTGGCAGCGATGCAGTGCGGCGAGTCTTCAGATCCGCTGGAAAACCGGAACCAGGGGCATGCGTCGCTGAAAGATCCAAATGTCAATTGTCGGTGCGAGTCAGTACGGTAGGTACATGAGTTTCACCGAGTTCCAGGCGCCGGCAAACCACCTTATTGACACTGTTCTTCCGGTGCGCCCTGCCATGGTTGACCGCGGATCTGCCGAACGCCTGAAACCGGGCATGCTTGACGAAGTGATCTCCTCGGGTTCGGCCAAGGCCATGGTGGTGTCGCAGCGCCAAGCGCTCGTACTGGGCGACAAGCTGTGGCTGGGCGACGCCGCGCCGCTCTTCGAATCCCTCCAGGCCGCCGGCGGACCGCTCACTGCCATTTATCTCGGCCGGACCCTTGCTGCTTCCGCCGTCCCGGAGCAAACCCCAATTGTCCTCTTTGTGCCTGCTGAGCCGGTTTCGCCTGGAGCCGCGGGCCTTCCGGCCGACGGCTCCTGGGCGGGATTCCGGGAGGTAGCCGCCCGCCTTGGTGCGCTGGACACAGCCTTGTTTGTCGAGGCCAGCGCGATTTCCAACTGGCATGCCACCCATACCCACTGCCCGCAGTGTGGAACTCCCACGGAAATCGAAGCCGGCGGCTGGGTCCGGCGGTGCCCGCGGGACAAATCGGAGCACTATCCGAGGACCGATCCGGCCATCATCGTCACAGTGGTCGGTTCCGACGGCAGGCTTCTCCTCGGTGGAGGTGGGCCGCTTGACGCCAAGAACTACTCCACACTGGCCGGCTTCGTTGAGCCAGGGGAATCGCTCGAACAGGCCGTGGTTCGCGAAATCGGGGAAGAGGTGGGTGTACGGGTCACCGCTTGCCAGTACCTTGGCTCGCAGTCGTGGCCGTTCCCGGCTTCGCTTATGCTCGGGTTCACCGCAACAACTGACGACGTCGAGGCCCGGCCCGACGGCGTCGAGGTCACCCGGGCGCGCTGGTTCAGCCGCGCGGAACTCCAGGCAGCCGTGCTCAGCGGCGAGATCACGATCTCCACGAGGCTTTCGATTGCGCGTTCCTTGATCGAGCACTGGTACGGCGGCGTCATCGAGGACCTCCAGCAGTGACAGACGGCATTTTCAGCGACACCGTTTCACTCGAGGACCGGATTCTCGGCGGCCTTGATGCCGAGCAACGGGAAGTCGCCAGCAACCTCAACGGGCCCATGTGCGTCCTCGCCGGAGCGGGGACGGGAAAAACCCGGGCGATTACGCACCGCATTGCCTATGGTGTGCACTCCGGTGTCTACAGCCCGCAGCGCCTCCTGGCCGTCACGTTCACCTCCCGGGCCGCCGCCGAGATGCGCAGCCGCCTGCGGGATCTAGGCGTCGGAAACGTCCAAGCACGCACCTTTCACGCCGCAGCGCTCAGGCAACTGCAATTCTTCTGGCCGCAGGCGGTCGGCGGTGTCCTGCCGAACCTGCTGGACCACAAGGCGAACATGATCGCCGAAGCCGCGCGACGGCTGCGGCTGAGTACCGATCGTGCTTCCATCCGTGACCTCGCGGCGGAGATCGAGTGGGCCAAGGTTTCCATGCTGACGCCGGCCAACTACCTCGAGAACGCGCATGGCCGCGGCACTCCCGGGGGTTTCGACCTCACAGCCGTCGCCCGGGTTTTCCAGTCCTACGAGGACGTGAAGACGGACCGCAACGTGATCGATTTCGAGGACGTCCTGTTGATCACGGTGGGCATCCTCCAGGAAGACCCGAAAGTGGCAGCTACGGTCCGCGAGCAGTACCGGCACTTCGTGGTGGACGAGTACCAGGACGTTTCCCCGCTGCAACAGCGGCTGCTGGAACTGTGGCTTGGCGGCCGCGACGAACTCTGCGTCGTGGGCGACGCCAGCCAGACCATCTACTCCTTCACGGGAGCCTCTCCCAAGCATCTCCTGGGATTCAAGGGCCAGTACCCCTCGGCGACGGTCGTCAAACTCGTTCGTGACTACCGTTCCACGCCCCAAGTGGTGAAGCTGGCCAACGATCTCCTGGGGTCACGCCGCAGTGGTGGAACGGTTGCCGACGCCGCTTGGGCCAAACCCCTTCAGTTGCTTGCCCAGCGTCCGGCCGGACCGGAGCCGCGGTTCATGGAGTGCCCCGATGACGAGGCCGAGGCGGCGGTGGTCGCGGGCCGGATTCGTGAATTGATCGACGCCGGCACCAAGGCAAGCGAGATTGCCGTGCTGTTCCGCACCAACGGCCAATCGGAAGCGTACGAGCAAGCTCTTGCCTCGGCGGGCATCGGCTACCAGCTACGGGGCGGTGAGCGCTTCTTCGCGCGCAAGGAGGTCCGGGACGCCATCCTGCAGTTGCGCGCCGCCACGCGTGCCGTAGCCGAGGATTCCGCGAAGGAGCCGCTCGGCCAACTGGTCCGCGACATCGTGGCTTCGCTCGGCTACACGGATGCCGCCCCGCACAGCGGCGGTGCCCTCCGCGAACGCTGGGAATCGCTCGCAGCGCTCGTGGCGCTTGCGGACGAACTCGCCGCCAGCCGCGGGCCGGAATTCACGTTGATGGAATTCGTCAACGAACTCCAGGAACGTTCGGTTGCGCAGCACGCACCAACGGTCCAGGGCGTGACGCTCGCATCGCTGCACGCCGCGAAGGGCCTGGAATGGGATGCCGTGTTCCTGGTGGGCTTGAGCGAGGGCCTTATGCCCATTTCCTTCGCGGACACTCCCGAGAGCGTGGACGAGGAACGCCGCCTGCTCTACGTCGGGATCACGCGGGCGCGCGAGCACCTGAACCTGTCCTGGTCCACGGCCCGCACGCCGGGTGGCCGTGCCAATCGCAAGCCCTCGCGCTTCCTCGACGGGCTTCGCCCGGATTCGGTGCTCGGAGCCAGCGCGCGCAGCCGCGCCACGCCACGGCGCAAGGCGGCGGCACCGGCGTCGTGCAGGGTCTGCGGCACGATGCTCGCTACCGGCGCCGAACGCAAAGTGGGTCGCTGCAGCCAGTGCCCGCCCACGTACGAAGACCAGACCTTTGAGGCTTTGCGTCAATGGCGGAAGGAAGAGGCCCTGAGCAACGAGGTTCCGGCCTATGTGGTCTTCACGGACGCGACGTTGACTGCCATCGCCGAGGCCCGGCCGGAGTCCCTTGAGGACCTGGCGAAACTCGCCGGCGTCGGGCCCTCCAAACTGGAAAAATACGGCGAAGCCGTGCTGGCAGTTCTCGTCGAGAACGGATCCGCCTAGTGCCGCGGGCCGCGGGCCAGCCGCTTTGCCGCTGACCACCGACGACGGGGCGCCCGTCGTCGTTCGTCGCTCAGCCCGCCGCCGCCGTACCGTGGCGGCATTCTGGGAGGACGGGAACGCCGTCGTCGCGATTCCCGCCCATTTCACGAAAGCACAAGAGAGCGAATGGGTCCGGCGGATGCTGGACAAGCTCAAGCGCCAGGGGGAGCGGGCGCCCACGGTGCCGGCAGGAGGAGACCCGCAAGCGACACAGCGCTTGCCGCCCATGCCGCGGAACTATCGTCAAAGTATCTGGGCGGACGGTCCATCCCGACGTCGGTCCGCTGGGTGAGCAACCAGAAGTCACGGTGGGGGTCGGCAACTCCGGCGGACGGGACCATCCGGCTTTCGGACAAGCTCCAGCCCATGCCGCAGTGGGTCATCGACTATGTGCTGCTCCACGAACTCGCGCATCTGCTGGTGGCCGGGCACAACGCCGCGTTTTGGCGTTTGCTGGAGGCGTACCCCGAAACACAGCGGGCAAAGGCCTTCCTGGAAGGCGTCGCCTTTGCGACGTCGCGGGGCTTGGCCGGATGAAGAAGGCGCCGGTGCCCAGCCGCGGGCTGGGACGCCGACGCCGATTAGGCGATTCAGGAGCGGCTAGGCTTTGGGCTCTCCGGGCTCCGCGTCGTCAGGGGAATCTCCGTCTTCAGGCTTCGGAGCCTCCGGACTGTCCGCTGTGTTCTCCTCATCATTCGGAGCGTCGTAGCCACCTTCGAGGAGCTTCTGCAGCGCGTTGTCCACTTCGGTGTCGCTGGCTTCAGCCAGGCGGCGCCGTTCGGTGAAGCCCGCCGGGTCGTCGAGGTCGTGTGCCGTGGGGAGCAAATCGGGGTGCTGCCAGATGGCATCGCGGCCGGCGATTCCACGTTCGTCCTTCAGGGCGGCCCACAACGCGGCGGCTTCGCGCAGGCGCCGCGGGCGCAGCTCGAGTCCCACCAGCGAGGAGAACGCGTGTTCGGCGGGTCCTCCCGTGGCGCGGCGCCTCCGCACAGTCTCGCGGAGTGCGACGGCGGATGGCAGCACATTCTCGGTGGCAGCAGCCGTGAGCTCGTCCACCCAGCCCTCAACCAGCGCCAGGGCAGTTTCGAGTTTCTCCAGGGCAGCCGATTGTTCGGGAGTGCGCTCGGGCGTGAACACACCTTGGGACAGGGCTTCTTGAATCCCCTCGGGGTTGCCGGGATCGAGGTCCCGGGCGAGGTCCTCGACGCGGGACAAGTCGATGTGGATGCCTCGGGCGTAGGCTTCGATGGCCCGAGGAGATGTCCGCGCAGCCATGGAACCTGTACGAAGAGCCGGGCATGCGCGGCTTCGCGGACCGCAAGGAACAACCGCACGTCACTCTCCGGGACGCTCAGGCCTTCGCCGAACTTCGCCACATTGGCCGGCAGCAATGCCATCTCGAGATCAGCGAGCGGAACGCCGATGTCGGTAGAGCTGACCACTTCGGCGGACAGGGCCCCGATGGCCTGGCCCAGTTGCATGCCGAAGATGGCTCCGCCCATGTTCTGCAACATGGACGAGGTGCCCCCCATCATGGCCTTCATTTCTTCCGGCATCTGCTGGGTGAGGGCGTCCGACAGGGCATTGGCGATGCTGTTGGCCACCGGCTCAGTGAGCCGTTTCCACGTGGCGAGGGTGGCTTCCACCCATTCAGCGCGCGACCAGGCGCGGCCAATGAGGCCCGTTGCCTGAAGATCGGTGACGGGATCCAACCAAAGTTCCGCGAGGCGGAGCGCTTCGTCGACTTCGCGGGCCTGCAGGGCATTCACCGACGGATCCGTGCCGGCGGCGGCAACACGGCGGGCGTTCTCGTGGGCAAGCTGCCAATTGACGGGGCCCTCGGAAGTGGAGCTCATCATGGCCTGCACTTGGGCGAACATTTGCTGCAGCATATTCGGGTCGTTCGGCAGCCCTGCGGCTTTTGCCAATTCGGCGGGGTCGATGTTGCCCATGCCTTGCCCGCCCATCAGGTTCTTCAGCATTTCTGCCAAGGGATCCACGGGTGAATCGTCTCCATTGGAGGGGGTATTGGGGTTGGAGGTCATGGTGCCGCCGATCGTCGGTGTGACTGGTGATCACTTTCAAGGTACCGCGATGCCCGGGGGCTGTCTGCCTCAAGAACGCGTCGTTCGCTCTAGGCAAAGCACGACTGGCAGGCACAGCAAGTAGGGTGGATCGTTGGTATGTTTACCGGCCTCCGCGCTGAGGGGGTCGAAACGGTAGCGTCGGACACACGGTTCCGGCGCGGAGAGGTCCTTCATTGACTAGTTTGCCGAGCCCCGGAGCTGCCGGGGAACCCGGAAAGCCTCTCGGCCGCTCCAACTCCCAGGACGTCCCGACATCGGACGGCCATTCCCCGGAGCGGGACACCGCACCATCGCAGGAGCCGGTACAGGAAGCGCCCGACGCGCCCCCACCGGCACGGCGCCGCGACGGCCGGTACGTCGCGATGTTGGTCGCCGGGGCCCTGACCATTGTGTTGGGAATCGCCGCGGCTGTCCTTCCTGTTCCCTACGTCGTGGAATCTCCCGGACCGACGTTCAACACCTGGGCATGGACCACAACAAGCCTGTCATTAGCATCACCGGACACGCGTCGTATCCCGCCAAGGGAAATCTGGACCTGACTACCGTCTATATCAACGGCGGCCCCAACGGACCAGTCAACATCTTCGAGGCCTTCCAAGCCTGGTTGGACGGTTCCAAGGCCGTGTACCCCGAAGAACTTCTCTATCCCAAGGGCACCACCAAGCAGCAATCCGAACAGGAAAGCGCGCTTGCCATGACCACGTCCCAGGAGAACGCAATAGCTTCGGCCCTTCAGGAAGAGAACATCCCGTACGGGCAGAAGCTTGCGGTCGCAGGATTGTCCGATGGCTCGGCCTCGGCGGGCAAACTCCAGGCCGGGGACGTCTTCACGTCGATCAACGGCAAGGCCGTCACGTCCCTGAACGTCGTCCAAACCGCATTGGCCGACGGCGCGGGCGCGCCTGCCGCCGTCGTCGTCGATCGTAACGGCAAACCGGTGACGGTGAGTATTACTCCGGGCAAGGGCTCAAACGGCAAGTACATCCTGGGCGTACTGCTTCAGTACAAGTTCACGTTCCCGTTTGACGTCAAGATCTCCCTGGACCAGGTGGGCGGACCGAGCGCCGGCATGATGTTCGCGCTGGGGATCATCGACAGCATCACCCCCGGGACCTCACAGGGGGCAAGCATGTGGCCGGCACCGGCACCATTTCGCCGGACGGCACCGTGGGACCCATTGGCGGAATCGCCCAGAAAATGCGCGGAGCCCGCAGCGGCGGCGCCACGCTTTTCCTCGCGCCTGCCGCCAATTGCGACGAGGTCGTGGGCCACGTTCCGGACGGGCTGCAGGTAGTCAAAGTGGACACCCTCGCGGACGCGAAATCCGCTGTGGAGCGACTCGCCTCGGGCCAGGATGTGTCCCGCCTCCCGACATGCTCCAACAACTAGACTGATGATGGAACTTAGCTCCACCGCCACTCGTGGCACTAATGACGGCCTCCGCCATTACTACCCGGCACCGGGGCCGACGAACACACGCACTGATGACCGTTAACTGACGACCAGCGATGAGGTATCGAGTTTGTCCCGTCCAGCCAGCACCAGCCCGCCCGGAAGACCGCAGCGGAGACGGGGTGCACTCACTCCAACTTTGATCATCGTCGCCGTCGCCGTGGTGGGATTCATTTTCTTCGCCAATGTGTGGACAGACGTCCTCTGGTATCAGCAGTTGGGCTTCTTCGAAGTCTATTTCAAGGAGAACCTTGCCCGGATCCTGATCTTCCTGGCGGGATTCGTCCTGATGTTCGTGCCGGTCTTCTACGCCATCCGCGTTGCCTACCATGCACGGCCGGTCTACGCTCCGGATTCCGAGGTCCGGGACAACCTGAACCGGTACCAGGCCCAACTGGAGCCCGTGCGACGCGTGGTCATGATCGGCATCCCCGTGCTGTTTGGCCTCTTTGCCGGCAGCGCGGCCGCGAGCCAATGGCAATCGGTGCTCTTGTTCTTCAACCAGGTACCCTTCGGCCAGGCCGATCCCCAGTTTGGCCTGGACATCAGCTTCTACCTCATGACTTTGCCGTTCCTTGGCTTTGTCACGGGTTTCCTCATGAGCGTTGTGGTGATTGCCGGAATCGCGGAATCCTCACCCACTACCTTTATGGGAGCATCCGGCTCATGGAACGCGGCATCTTCACCAGCCGTGCCGCCCAAATCCACTTGGCCGTGACCGGGCCGTTTTCCTGCTGCTTCTCGGAGCCAACTTCTGGCTTGACGTCTACAGCACCGTCCAGAACAACGGTGGCCACTGGGCAGGTGCCCTCTACACGGACGTCAACGCCGTGATTCCGACCAAGACCATCCTGGCCGTTGCCGCGGCCTGGTGGCCGTCCTCTTCATTGTGGCCGCCGTGATTGGCCGTTGGCGCTTGCCCGTGATCGGCACGGCCATGCTGATCATCACATCCATCCTCGCCGGTGGTGTCTATCCCTGGGTCATCCAGCAGTTCCAAGTCCGCCCCTCGGAGCAGACGCTCGAAAACAAGTACATTGACCGCAACATAGCCATGACCCGGTCCGCCTACGGTTTGGACAAGATCAAGGTTTCTCCCTACAACGCCACCACGGACGCCAAGACCGGGGCGCTTGCCAAGGATGCCCAGACAGCCGCCAACATCCGGCTGTTGGACCCGAACCTGGTTTCCTCGGCGTTCTCCCAACTGGAGCAGTACCGTCCGTATTACCAGTTTCCCAAGGCCCTGAATGTCGACCGGTACACCGTGAACGGCAAGACCCAGGACACCGTGATCGCCGTCCGGGAGTTGAACCAGGACGGGCTGAACGCCAGCCAGCAGACCTGGGTCAACCGGCATATCGTCTACACCCACGGTTACGGCGTCGTGGCCGCCAAGGGCAACACCTTCACGGTTGATGGAAAGCCGGACTTCCTGCTGTCCGGAATTCCATCCATGGGTACCCTTGGCAGCGATGCGAGCTACCAACCCCGCATCTACTTCGGTGAAGATTCGCCGGACTACTCGGTGGTCGGCGCTCCCGATGGCGCTCCGCACCGCGAACAGGACCGACCGGCCGGCAAAGACACGTCTACTGAAACTCAGTACACCTTTACCGGCAACGGTGGCCCCAACGTGGGCAACTGGTTCAACCGCCTCCTCTACTCGATCAAGTTCCAGTCCTCGGACCTGTTGCTGTCTGACGGCGTCAACGAGAAGTCCCAGATCCTTTACGACCGCACTCCGCGTGAGCGCGTGCAAAAGGTTGCGCCCTACCTGACGGTTGACGGAAGCGCCTATCCGGCAGTTGTCGACGGCCGGGTGAAGTGGATCGTGGACGGTTACACCACCAGCCAGTACTTCCCTACTCCCAGCAGCAGCAACTGGGAAACGCTACGGCCGATTCGCAGACGACCTCCGGGCGCACGGCGGCCCTGCCGAACAGCGCGGTCAACTACATCAGGAACTCGGTCAAGGCCACTGTTGACGCCTATGACGGCTCGGTCACGCTGTACGCCTGGGATGACCAGGACCCCATCCTCAAAGCGTGGGAGAAGATTTTCCCGACCACCGTCAAGCCGTACTCGGAGATGTCGGGACAGCTGATGAGCCACGTCCGCTACCCGGAGGACCTGTTCAAGGTCCAGCGTGAGCTGCTTGGGCGCTACCACGTGACCAACGCGGACAGCTTCTACCAGAACAACGACGCGTGGAGCGTTCCGAATGACCCACGGTCACGGATCCCGTCCGGCAGCCCCCGTTCTACATGTCCCTGCAGATGCCCGACCAGACCAAGCCGGCCTTCCAGCTGACGTCTTCCTTCATTCCACAGGTGGTCAACGGCGCCGCCCGGAACATCCTGTATGGCTTCCTCGCAGCCGATTCCGACGCCGGTAGCCAGAAGGGGGTGAAGGCAGACACCTACGGCCAGTTGCGATTACTCCAATTGCCAACGGATACCCAGGTTCCAGGCCCAGGACAGGCCCAGAACAAGTTCAACTCCGATCCTGAAGTGTCGCGGGAACTCAACCTGCTCAGGCAGGGAGCATCCGATGTGCTCAACGGCAACCTCTTGACATTGCCGGTCGGCGGTGGCCTGCTCTATGTCCAACCGGTCTATCTGAAGTCCACTGGTGAGACCTCCTATCCGACGCTTCAACGCGTGCTCGTGGCCTTCGGCGACAAGGTCGGCTTTGCCCCCACGCTTGACGGTGCGCTGAAGATCCTCTTCGGGGGCGACTCAGGGGCCTCGGCGGGAGACTCGGCCAACAACGGCCAGACCACAACTCCGCCGGGGACTACTACGCCACCTGCGACGGCGGATGCACAGGCCCAGCTGAAGGCTGCGCTGGATCAGGCCAACAAGGCCATCCAGGATGGCCAGGCCGCGCTGGCCAAGGGCGACTTCGCCGGATACGGCGCCCAGCAGAGCCTCCTGTCGGCGGCGATACAGAAAGCGCTCGACGCCGAGTCCAGGCTTGGTGCCACCCCGGCTCCGTCGGCAACTGCCAGCCCTTCGGCGAGCCCGTCGGCCTCGCCGTCGCCTTCGCCTTCGCCGAGTAAGTAGGCAACTCTCCAGCTGGCTGATGTCGGCTTAGCTGGAGGTTTTTGCAAGACCGGGCCAGCCCTCACACCAGGGCTGGCCCGGTCTTCCTTTTGATATGGAGGCCCGTGCATGGTGGCCGCCCGGCGGGGGAGACGGAGGTCACGTCGTTTCGATTTGGCCTGACATTCACCTGCAGGTAAAGTAGTTCTTGCGACGCGGGGTGGAGCAGTTCGGTAGCTCGCTGGGCTCATAACCCAGAGGTCACAGGTTCAAATCCTGTCCCGCAACTGGAGAAAAGATCCGGCACAGTGGAAACACTGTGCCGGATCTTTTTGTTTTCCACCGATTTGTGGATGGGGGAGTGCGGGATCGGTGGAGCATGTGCCGGGTACGGCTGTGCCAGCTCCGTCCTGACCTTCTTTGAGCCTTCTGGGCGCCAGAATGACGCGACTCGCCGTGTCGCAAGCGCTTTCCCAAAGCAAAGAAGGTCAGGATGGCGCCAAGCCCCCGAGAATAGCCCCTCAAGGGCTGTCACTTCGCCCGAAGGTCCTCCAGATCCCATCGTGCTGCAGCGCACATCTGAATGGTCAGGGGCGCCCTCGAATGTGCGGTAGAGTTGATTCTGCGACGCGGGGTGGAGCAGTTCGGTAGCTCGCTGGGCTCATAACCCAGAGGTCACAGGTTCAAATCCTGTCCCCGCAACCAAATAAACGAAAGAGTCCGCCCGTCTGGGCGGACTCTTTCGTTTAACCCCATTTCGCCGCCCTCCCGACCCTGATGTGGGCGCGCAGTGGAGACATCCGCTCCTAATTTCCCCAAGCAGGTCTTGGACGCGGTCTTAGACGGCCATGCGGGCCGATCCGGGTGAAACGTTTTTTCACACGCAGAAGCGCCGAGATCCACACTGAGATTGCCGGAAAACACGCTGATTTTTGGCAAATCTGTACGGATCTTAACCACTTCGACCCCCGAGAGGCAGAATGTCGGAGTAGTTTCTTGGGCGGGGACAAAGCTTCATCACTGGAATACAGGCGCGCTCCGCGTTGGCCGGCTCGAGGAGGGACCCCAATGAAAACGGTGTCGAAAATAGTTGGCGCAGCGCTGGACGGCGTGGCCGGCGGATTGGCCCTGGCGTTCATTCTGTGCGTGGCAGTGAGCGTGATCGCCATTTCGACGGGTTCCCGGCGACCCTGCCGGGACTTTTCACCGCGACTCGGGGAGCCGAAAACGGGGCGCTGGCCTTGGAATTCCAGCCGAACTTCGCCGGAATGGTCGTGGTCATAGCGTTGTCGGTACTTGTCAGCGTGGTGATGGCCGTGCGACGCAGCACCGCTGAATCTCCCGATCCTCGTTGACAGTCAGCTCCCGGAGGAAGACACTTGGGCCGAATGGCCCGTTCATCCTGACGGAATGGGCCGCCTGAGGAGGCCCGAGATGATCAGTGCGACGATGGTAGTGGCGACGATTCCGGTCACCGATCTGGAGCGGGCGAAAGAATTCTATGGCGGCATCCTGGGGTTGACCTTCCTCTGGGAGACTCCGGTCGGCGTGCGGTACCGTTGCGGATCCGTCAGCGAGATCTCAGTCTTCAAGCGTCCGCCTACCGCTACAGAGCACACCCTTGCCCACTTCGAAGTGGACGACATTGAGGCCGTGGTCGGCGACTTGGCCGCCAAGGGCGTGGAGTTCCTCGACTACACAGAGGGTCCCCTTGCCACAACAGGGCACATCGCTCAGCTCGGCCCGCCCGTGGCGCATGGTTCCGTGATCCCGACGGGAACACCCTCGGCATTCGCCAGGGCTAGATCGATCGCTTCGAAAGAAGGCCTGCAACCTGCCGCCGGCCCGAATCCCCACGCCGGCCCGGAAAGCCGCATGCCCGGCAGAATCAATAGGAGTTCCAAGTATTCCTTCCTTCGCTCCATGGTAAATACTAGGAGTTCCTAGTATTCTCGATTCCAAGCGTCAGCCATTTGCATCGAGGGAGCTGTTGAATGAAGATCGTCGTGCTCGTCAAACAAGTGCCGGATACGGCCGAGGAACGGAAGCTCGATCTGGCAACGGGCCGGCTCGACCGTGAGGCTGCCGACTCCGTGGTCGATGAAATCAACGAGCGCGCCCTCGAAGCCGCGCTGCGCATCAAGGATGCCAACAAAGGCACCGAGGTTGTGGCAATGACCATGGGTCCTGACGACGCCACGCAGACCTTGCGCAAGGCCCTCTCCATGGGAGCCGATTCAGGGGTTCACATTGTGGATGATTCCCTGGCCGGCGCCGACACCGGTCGAACGGCCGCAACGCTGGCGACTGCACTGAGGTCTACCGGGTTCGACGTGGTGATGGCCGGCAACGAATCGACGGATGGCCGCGCCGGCGTCGTGCCCGCCATGATTGCCGAACATCTCCAACTGCCACTGTTGGGTTCATTGATCTCCGCGGAAATCGCCGACGACGGCGTAAGCGGCGTTCGCCAGGGTGAGGGTGGAACCCTCAATGTCCGTGCCGGACTGCCGCCATCATCACTGTGACCGAGCGTTTTCCAGAGGCCCGGTTTCCCAACTTCAAGGGCATCCTGACGGCCAAGCGCAAACCCGTCACCACGTTGTCCGCCGCCGAGCTTGGCGTCCCGACGGGCGCCAGCCACACCGTAGTGGTCTCCACCGTTGAGCGGCCGCCGCGCGCGGCCGGACGAAAACTCATAGATGACGGGACCGCGGCCGACGAGCTGGCCGAGTTCCTCGTTGCGAACCGCCTGGTCTGACGGAGGAAAAGAAATGTCGAACGTCTTGGTGCTCATTGAAATTTCCCACCGCGGCGGGATTGCCGCTTCGGCCCGCGGGCTGCTGGCTGCCGCAGCCACGCTGGGTTCGCCGGTCGCCGTCGTCGTGTCCTCGGCACCGCTGGCGGACGACGACGTCGCGCGCCTGGGTGAGCTCGGCGCGGCAAGGATCTACTCGGCTGTGACAGCTGCCGCCGGCACCGTTTTGGTGTCACCCGCCGTGGATGCCCTGAGTGGTGCCGTCCACGCCTACGGGCCGACTGCCGTCCTCACGGCGAATTCGGTGGACGGCCGCGAAGCTGCCGCCCGGCTTGCCGTGCGGGCAAGCGGGAGCGTGCTCGCCGACGTCGTGCAGGTGCGCAGCGACAACGGAACCGTTGTTGCCCAGCATTCGGTGTTTGGCGGGGCCTATACCGTCGAGTCCGTGGTGGAAGGCGGGCTGCCCATCCTCACCATCCGGCAGGGGGCGATCGAAGGCCAGGCTCCCGCAGCCACGGCAGACCTGCAGACGGTGTCCCTCGATGCTCGAGCAGAAGGCGCCGCCATCATAGACCAGTTCAATGACGATGCTGCCGTCTCGGCCCGGCCCGAGCTTCGGACCGCAGCGACGGTGGTTTCCGGCGGACGGGGTTTGGGCTCGTCCGAGAACTTTGTGCTGGTTGAACAGCTCGCCGACACTCTGGGCGCGGCGATCGGTGCGTCACGCGCCGCCGTCGACGCCGGCTACATTGCCCAGACGGCCCAGGTGGGCCAGACCGGTGTGAGCGTGTCCCCGCAGCTGTACATCGCATTGGGAATATCCGGAGCCATCCAGCACCGCGCAGGCATGCAGACCGCCAAGACCATTGTGGCGATCAACAAAGACGGGGACGCGCCCATTTTCGAGGTGGCCGACTTCGGAATCGTGGGCGATATTTTCACCGTTGTTCCGAAACTCATCGAGGCCGTCAAAGCCCGTTCCAACTGACGGCGTAACAGGCTTTGGCCGCTTCGGTCCAAAGCCTGTTAGCTTGATGCGTCCCTGATTGCAAAGTTCTTCCGAGAGGTGTCTGAGAAGATGTCCACCCCCGCCAAAAAGTCGACAGCAGCCAAGAGCAAATGGTCCCAACCCCTTTGGGTGGTTCCAGGCGTGCTGGTCGTACTTTTGCTCATCGTCTTGTTTGCCAAATGGTTGACGGGCCTGTCGGGTGTGCAGTCGTTCTTGCACGACTTCCCGGGTGCCTCCAGCCTCCCGGCGAACGCTCCCGTAGGTTTCCCGGCCTGGCTCGGTTGGCAGCACTTCCTGAACGTCTTCTTCATGGTGCTCATCGTTCGTTCCGGTTGGCAGGTTCGCACAGCCAAGAGGCCTCCGGCCCAATGGACCCGAAACAACAAAGGATTCATCCGGACCAAAAACGCGCCAACCAAGATCAGCCTGGACCTGTGGTTCCACCTAACCCTGGATGCACTGTGGGTGTTGAACGGCATCGTCTTCATCATCGTGATCTTTTCCACCGGGCAATGGATGCGGATCATTCCCACCAGCTGGGATGTCTTCCCGAACGCCCTTTCCGCCGCCCTCCAGTACGCCTCGTTGAACTGGCCCACTGAGGACGGTTGGGTGAACTACAACGCCCTGCAATTGCTGACCTACTTCGTCACGGTCTTCATCGCCGCCCCGCTCGCCATCATCACCGGTTTGCGCACCTCCTCTGCCTGGCCCAAGAAGGCCGGCACGGTGAACAAGGTCTATCCCATCGAACTCGCCCGGGCGGTGCATTTCCCCGTGATGGTGTACTTCGTGCTCTTCACGATCGTGCACGTCACCCTGGTCCTCGCTACCGGGCGCTGCGCAACCTGAACCACATGTATGGCGGCAGCGACGATATCAACTGGGTTGGTTTCGGCATTTTCGCCGTGTCCCTCCTCGTGATTGTGGGCGCGTGGTTCCTCGCGAGGCCGCTGTTCCTTCGCCCTGTCGCTTCCCTGATGGGCAAAGTCAGCAAGTAAACCCCAGCGGATAGCTAGAAAAAGGCCAGTAAAACCGGACAACCCGGACAACCCGGGAAAAGGAGTGCCAATGTTTGAGCTCACGGAGGACCAGCAAGCGGTGGTGGAGATGGTGCGCGATTTCGCCACGACGGCCATTGCGCCGCACGCCGCAGAATGGGACGAGACCAAGCATTTCCCTGTGGATGTCCTGCGTGAAGCGGGCACCCTCGGCATGGGAGGCATCTACGTCCGGGAAGAATTCGGCGGCTCGGGCCTTTCCCGCACGGATGCGGCGCTGATCTTCGAGGAGCTGTCCAAGGCAGACCCCACCATCGCGGCCTACATCTCGATCCACAACATGGTGGTGTGGATGATCGACGCTTTCGGCAACGATGAGCAGCGGGCACAGTGGGTGCCGCAGCTCGCGTCCATGGAAGCGCTGGGCAGCTATTGCCTTACGGAGCCGGGAGCCGGCTCGGATGCCGCCGCGCTGAGCACCAAGGCAGTGCTCGACGGCGATAGTTACGTTCTTAACGGCACCAAGCAGTTCATTTCGGGTGCCGGAGTTTCCAGCGTCTATGTGGTCATGGCGCGGACCGCGGACACGGGCAGTCAGGGCATCACCGCAATCGTTGTGCCCGCGGACGCGCCTGGGCTGTCCTTCGGCCCGAATGAAAAGAAGATGGGATGGAATGCCCAACCCACCCGGCAGGTCATCTTCGAGGACGTACGCGTCGCCGTGGCGAACCGGCTTGGCGAAGAAGGCAGCGGATTCGGCATCGCGATGAAGGGCCTCAACGGGGGCCGGGTCAACATGGGCGCTTGTTCGCTGGGAGGTGGCCAGGCGGCACTGGAGAAGTCCATCGCCTATCTCAAGTCACGCTCGGCTTTTGGCGGCCCGCTCATCAACCAGCAGTCCCTGCTGTTTGATATTGCCGACATGGATACGGAACTGGAAACTGCCAGGACCCTGATCCTCCGGCCGCGGACGCTTTGGACCGTGGCGCCCGGACACCGTGAGGTTGTGCGCCATGGCGAAGCGCGTCGCCACGGACGCCGGTTTCAACGTGGCGAACAAAGCCATCCAGTTGCACGGCGGCTACGGCTACTTGTCGGAATACGGCCTCGAGAAGATTGCCAGGGACCTGCGCGTCCACCAGATCCTGGAAGGCAGCAACGAAATCATGAGGCTCATCGTTGGACGGCTCGCCGTAGGGCATAAAGCACTCAGAAAGCGAATGGCCGGGCCTCATTGGAGGCCCGGCCATTCGCTTGGCTGAACTAGAGCTTGTCGAAGTCGGCTTCGTCCACGGTATCGTCTGCCGGAGCGGTGGCGCCGGCGCCGATAGCGGCCTTCGAACCGCCCGACTTCAGGGCCGCCAGGCGGGCCTCGATCTCAGTCTGCTCTCCGAGGTCCTCAAGCTGGTTGAACTGGGCGTCCAGGCTGGAGGCTGCCAGTTCCTGCTGGCCGAGGACCTTCGCCTCTTCGCGGCGGATCTTCTCTTCGAAGCGGCCTACCTCGCTGGTGGGGTCCATGATGTCGATGCTCTTGAGGGCGTCGTGCACCTGGGTTTGGGCAGCAACCGTCTTGGAGCGGGCAACCAGCTCATTGCGCTTGCTGGTGAGTTCGTTGAGCTTGCCCTTCATCTGGTCGAGGCCGCTCTTGAGCTTGTCCACGACCTCCGACTGGGACGCGATGTTCGGCTCGGCGGCCTTGGCCTCGTTTTCGGCCGACATCTGGCGCTGGATGGCCACCTTGGCAAGGTTGTCGAACTTGACGGCGTCGGCCGCGTTGCCGGACGCACGGTACTCGTCCGCCTTGCGGGAGGCTGCGAGGGCCTTGTTGCCCCAGTCCTGGGCGTTTTTGACGTCCTCGTTGTAGTCGGCCTGCAGCATGCGGAGGTTCCCGATGGTCTGCGCGACGGCGGACTCGGCTTCGGCGATGTTGTTCGAGTAGTCGCGGACCATCTGGTCCAGCATCTTCTGCGGGTCCTCAGCCTGGTCGAGCAAGGCATTGATGTTCGCCTTGGCGAGCTGCGCGATCCGCCCGAAAATGGACTGCTTAACCATGGTGTTGCCTTTCGTCCTGCTCAGTGGTGCCCACTGAATCCAGTGATCAGTTTTTTGTACCGCTCTACGTGGGGAACAGGCCCCCACCTAGTCTTTGGGAGTTAGAAACTACCGGAGTCGCCGCCGCCGAAGTCGCCTCCACCTCCACCGTCGCCGCCGAAGAAGCCTCCGCCCCACCGCCGTCGCCACCGAAGAAGCCTCCGCCTCCGCCGTCGTTGTTTCCACCGCCCCAGCCGCCCCCTCCGCCGTGGAGGATGGAGTTGATGAGGATGCCGCCGAGGATCGCTCCGCCGAGGCCGCCACCACTGCCTCCACCACCGAACATGCCGCCGCGGCCGTAGCCTTGGTTGGCGAAGCCGCCGAACTGATCGACGTCGGACTGGGCCAGTTGCGCGGCTTGTGCAGCGAGCGACTGGGCCTGCTGGGCGTACGTCAGTGCGGTGACGGGGTCATTGCGGGAAATGGACAGGGCGTAGTCGAGATTCCGTTGGGCTTCGGCCAAACGAGTACGGGCCTCGGGGCCAACGCCGCCGCGTCGCGCCGCGATGTAGTCCGAGGTAGCGCTGATCTGGGACTGGGCAGCCATGATGGTCTGCTGGAGCGCGGCTTGCGCGCGCCTTGCCTGTTCCTGCTGGTCACGGATTCCCGAGAGGGACTGGTCCAAGGCTTGGTGTGCCTTCTCCACCCGGTCCAGGGTGGCAATGGGATCGATCTTTCCGCCCTGGATTTCGGCCTTGACCTGCGCCAGTGCGGCTTCGACGCCCGCCACCGGACCGGCCAGCTCCGGGTGTTCGCCGGACTGGATCATCGCTTTGGCCTGGGCCAGGTCCTGGCTGGTCTCCACCACGGCGCCCTCCAGCGAATTCCGGGCTTCGTCGAGGTTGCCCGCCACCTTGGAGATCGCGTCGATCAGGACGTTGGTCTGGTGCAGGCCTTCTTCCGCGGCGCGGACGGCCACAGCGGCGAGGCTGCTCTCACCTGCGGCGAGCTTTTCCTGCGCCGTCGTTGTTGCGTTGTGAACGAAGGCAAGCCGGTCCTTGGCCTGGGTGATGTTGTCGCTCACGTGGCCAAGTGCGCTGTCTGCGTACTTCTCGCGCAGTCCGTTGAGCGATTGCTCCGCGCTGCTGATCTTTGCCTCGGCTTCGTTCGCCCCGGCGGCAACAGTGGCCAAAGCCTGCGGCGCGTTCTTCTCCAGCTCGCGCAGGGAGTCGAAATCGGCCTTCTGCTCCCGCAGCGACTCGAGGGCCGCGTCCGAGCGCCGGATGATTTCGCCAAGCCAACTGCGCTGCTGCTCTTCGGTATCCGGGATGTGGTCATCGAGCTGTTGCTGGAGCTTGAACGACTCGGTCATATGGTTCTTTGCTTCCAGCAAGGCCTTGGTGAAGTTCCCGACGGCGGCATCGCCGTATTGCGCCTGGGCGAAGCCGAGTTCCTGCTCGCTGGATTTGATGGTGTCGTCCGCTTCGATAAGCAGGGACCCGGCTTTGCGCCGCAAGTCCGGGATGCTCAAGGAGGCGAGGGGATCGAGCTGTTCGCCCTGCGGGCCGTAGCTCGTTCCGGATGCCTGGCCCTTCTTGCGGCGGTTACGGAAGTACAAGTACGTGCCCACACCGCCGGCCGCGACAACGCCGGCACCGATCAAAACGACTGCACCCGAGTTGCCGCTAGGAACCGTGCCGCTGCCCCGCCGGCGGCGTCGCCGACGGCGGCCGCAGTGTCGATGGCTGCCTGGGCAAAGTCGCGCTTGCCTGCGCCCAGATTGGCCGCGATGGCATTGGACGAAATGGTTGACCTCTTGGAATAGATCGCACTGGCCGAATTGGGTGCGAAATAATACTGACCGGCCGTGGAGATGGCCAGAATGACGTCAGCCTTGCCCATACCCTTCTTGGTGGCCACTGCCGTGGCCCAGTCTGCGGGCGATGAGGGGTTGTCGAAGGAATTCACCGTGACCACGTACAAGTTGTATTTGTGGTCCTTCAGGAGCTTCTGGATGGCATCCTGGACCTCGCCCTTGCGGTTGCCCAGGACATTCGCGTTGTCCACGATGTTCTGGCCGGAGGGGATGGTCACCGGACCCTCGGCCCAGGCTGCGGTGGCCGGGAGGACCAGCAATCCGGCCAGGCCGATGACGGCGAGTACACGTTTCAACATTGACCGCATGTGCAACCCTTCAGCACGTCTGCGACTGGTCCGGCCGGAGCAATCGAAACAGAATGCATCAGCGCCCCACGCATGGTTGTCAAGCGGCAGGTCGCTGTGGCAATTCCACTTGATACTATGGTGCACCTTTTGGAGCGTCCACAGCGGTAAATATGCCGCCAGCGAAACGGGGAGAAATCGTACCTTCTCCAACGTTGAGGGGCTTGTCGGCGGCATTCGACGGCATAGGGCCAATCCGATGACGGCGTTCAGCAAGCTCCCAGCGAACGTCGACTCTTGATCCAGCAAGAGCGACGATAGTTAAGGGACGAGGAAGAAAGGAAGTCCCATGACGGAGAACCCAGCACAGGGCGCCGAGCCTGAGAACAATGGCCCGAGAACCATGGTCCTGAGAGCACCGGCAAGGCGGAAGCGGACAAGCAAGCCAATTCCCAGCCTACGGCCCCGCTGCCGGCATACCAGCCGGGTCAGGATTTCACTGCGAAGCCCGATTACCCGGCGCAGCCCGATTACACAGCGCAGCGGGAGCACACAGCACAGACCCCGGTAGCCCCGGCACCATGGGCCCAAGGCCCGGCCGAAAACGCCACCGAGCAGATCCACGCTCAGCACAGCGCTCCCCAGAACGGAGCGCCCAACAGCGAGCCTCCCAGCACAGCGCGGGACAGCAGCACGCCTACCCGCAGCACCAGCCTTTCTATGGCGGACCGAACCCTGCGCAGCACTATCCCACTCAGCAGTTCCCCGCCCACCCGGGAGGTCCGGCGGCTAGTCCGAAGCGCAAGCCGGTCTTCGGCGTCGGGACCTTGGTGGCCTGCATCCTGGCAGCCGGTCTCGTGGGTGGAGGCGTGGTGGCCGCCAGCGATCAATTGTTGAACAGCCGGACCCCGGTGGCGGCCGGCAGCGGCCAGGCGGGAACCGTGATTGTCAACAACACGGACAACGTCAACGCCATCACAGCAGCCGCGGCCAAGGCTACTCCGAGCGTCGTGACCATCATGGCTTCAAGCGGGAGCCAGGGCGGCACCGGTTCGGGCATCATCCTCGACGACCAAGGCCACATCCTGACGAACACCCACGTGGTGACCCTTGACGGTGCCAGCGCCAACGCCGCCATTGAAGTGCGGTTGAGCGACGGACGCGTGCTGAAGGCGACGGTAGTGGGTACGGACCCGCTGTCGGATCTCGCCATCATCAAGGTGGACAACGCTTCCGGCCTCGTGCCGGCCACCCTGGGTGATTCCAGCAAGATCAACGTCGGAGACAACGCCATCGCCATCGGTGCTCCGCTCGGCTTGCCCGGCACGGTCACCGACGGCATCGTGTCCACGCTCAACCGCACCATCAGCGTGGCGTCCTCGGCTGTTCCCAACGGCGGCTCGGACAATTCGCAAAACGGCGGCCAGGGCGGATTCCAATTCGCCCTCCAGGCGGTGGCCAGAGCCAGAGCAGTGCGGGCCAGGGCACCGTTTCGCTCAACGTGATCCAGACCGACGCGCCGATCAACCCGGGTAACTCCGGTGGAGCGCTCGTCAACACCAAAGGCGAGATCATCGGCGTCAACGTGGCAATCGCTTCTGCCGGCAGCAGCAGTTCTTCGTCTTCGTCCAGCGGCAACATTGGTGTTGGCTTCAGCATCCCGATCAACAACGCGAAGCGTATTGCGCAGGAACTCATCAAGAACGGCAAGGCAACCCATGGGCAGTTCGGCGTCAGCGTTCAGCCTAAGTCGGCAACAGGCAGCAGCTCCGGGTTCTCTATCGGCGCGCAGGTCGCGGCCGTGACCAAGGGCTCCGCAGCTGAGAAGGCCGGGCTCAAGGTGGGCGACGTCGTGACCAAGTTCGCCGGTATAGACATCACCGACCCGGAGCAGCTCACTGCGGCTGTCCGGGAGCAGCCGGCAGGCGCAACGGTCAAGGTGACCGTCCAGCGTAGCGGCCAGTCGCAGGAGCTCGACGTGACCTTGGACGCTGCTCCGTAACAGCTACGCCGTAGCAGCGGATTCCAGCACGCGAACTGACTAGCACGTCGACGACGGCGGGCGGCACCACCGGTGCGGCCCGCCGTCGTCGTGTGCTCTTGCCGCCGTGGCGGTGGCGATCCACGAAACAGGAGTTAACGCGGCGCCGTTGTCCGACTTGTCCCGCAATATGCTTAGCTAGGACGAGCCCGTATGCCGGGCACTCTTGGCCATGCGCCTAGTTGCTGGCCATCCCCGAGTATGGAAGGCTGCCTCGAACACAGTGGGAGATACATTGAAGATTGTTGTTCTGGTCAAGCACGTCCCGGACGCGCAGTTCGACCGACACCTCACCGGCCCAGGCAACACCACGGACCGCGACGAGAGCATCCTGTCCGAACTGGACGAGTATGCACTCGAAGCCGCGCTGCAGCTCAGCGAAGCCCGCGGCGGTGCCAAGGCCGGCAACGAGGTCATCGCCTTGAGCATGGGTCCAGCCGGTGCCGTGAACGCGGTCAAGAAGTCCCTGCAGATCGGTGCCTCCTCGGGAGCGCATTTGAGCGACGACGCCTTGGCCGGCTCCGATGCCGCAGCCACTTCGCTGGCCCTTGCCGCGGCGATCCGGTATCTCGGTGCAGACTCGCCCGTTGACCTCGTCCTGACGGGCATGGCGTCGACCGACGGCGAAACGTCCTTGGTTCCGGCACAGCTCGCCGAGCGGCTCGGACTCCCGCAAGTCACTTTTGCTTCGTCCCTGGAGGTCAACGGCGAACGCATCGTAGCGCGCCGTGACGGTGACGCCCACGCGGACACCGTGGAGGCAACCTTGCCCGCGCTGGTCTCCGTGACGGACCAGATCAACGAACCGCGATACCCCAACTTCAAAGGCATCCTTGCAGCCAAGAAGAAGAAGATCACGGCACTCACCCTGGCCGATATCGGCGTCGATGCCGCGCAGGTGGGCGCCGCGGGTTCCCTGACCGCCGTCGAGACCGCGGAGGCGCGGCCGCCGCGCACTGCCGGCACCATCATCACCGACGAAGGCGACGCCGGCATCAAGCTGGTTGAGTTCCTGGCCGCCCAGAAGCTGCTCTAAGAGGATTCCGACACATGGCAAAAGCACTTGTATTCATTGACAACCCGGCACAGCGCTCAAGAAGAGCAGCCTGGAACTCCTGACGATCGCGCGTTCGCTCGGGCAAGCTGTGGTCGCCGTCAACGGCGAACTGCACGACGACGTCGCAGCCGCCTTGGGTGCGCACGGAGCCTCGGTTCTTTACCGCCCATCCGCAACGGACCTGGACGACTACCTGGTTGGGCCGAAAGCCGCCTATCTGGCCGCGGCCGTAGAGGCCTCCGGAGCCGGGACCGTCCTGCTGGAGAACACCGCCGACGGCAAGGAAATCGCAGCCCGTCTTGGCGTGAAGCTCAACGCCGGCGTCATCACCGATGTTGTGGGGGTCGACGCCGACGGCACGGCCCACAAATCGGTCCTCGCCGGCTCGTACACCACCACGGCCAAGGCGCGCACCGCCGTCGCCGTGCTCACCGTCAAGCCGAACAGCGTCGACGTCGAGGCCCCGGCCGCGTCAGGCACGCCCGAGGCTGTCACCATCGATGTCCCGGCTGATGCCACCGCGAATGCCGCACGGGTCACCGGGCGTGCGGAAAAGCCTGCCAGCGGCCGTCCCGAGCTCACCGAAGCCCGGATCGTGGTTGCCGGTGGACGCGGCGTCGACGGCGACTTCGGTCCCTTGGAAGAACTGGCCGACGCACTGGGCGGCGCGCTCGGGGCTTCCCGTGCCGCCACGGATGCGGGCTGGATCGGTCATGACTACCAGGTTGGCCAGACGGGCAAGACGGTGTCTCCGCAGCTCTACATCTCGGCGGGCATCTCCGGGGCGATCCAGCAAAAGGCCGGGATGCAGACCTCCAAGGTCATCGTCGCGATCAATAAGGATGCTGAGTCGCCGATCTTCGAGATCGCGGACTTCGGCATCATCGGTGACCTCTTCAAGGTTGTTCCACAGGCCACCGAAGAGATCAAAAAGCGGAAAGGCTGATCCCTTTGTCTTCTGACGCTACGTCAGCAAAGAGCCCGTTCAACGCCTCCACAGAGCGCGTTGAGCGGGTGCTTTGTTTTACCGCCCACCCGGACGACGTCGACTTTGGCGCGGCCGGAACCATCGCTGCCTGGACCGCTGCCGGCGTCGAGGTCAGCTATTGCGTCATGACAGACGGCGATGCCGGAGGTTTTGATCCTGCACACCGCGAAGAGATCGTCTCCATGCGCGCAGAGGAGCAGCGACAGGCCGCTGCCCTCGTCGGCGTGACGGACGTGCACTACCTCCATGAGCGCGATGGTTACCTGGAACCGACGCATGGGGTCATCAAGCAAGTGGTGAAACTCATCCGCGAGATCCGCCCGGACATCGTTCTTGCCATGCACCCGGAACGCAATTGGGACCGGATCCAGAAGAGCCACCCCGACCACCTCGCAGTGGGGGAGATCGTGACGCGGGCCGTGTACCCGCGCTTGAGAATCCCTTCGCGTACCCGGAACTGGCCGAAGCGGGCCTCGAGGCCTTCAAATTGCCATGGCTGTGGCTCTTCGCCGGTCCCGAAACCCGTGAGAACTATTTCGTGGACGTCACCGACCACGTGGACGCGAAACTGGCTGCCATCCGGATCCACGCGAGCCAGCACCCCGATCTGGAAGGCATGGAACGGGCCGTGCGGGGCATGCTCCGGCACAATGCCTCGCGCGCCGGAATGCCCGGCGGGCGCAGCGCCGAAGCGTTCCATGTGGTGGAAGTCAACGGGTCCCAAACCATCGCCGGTTTCTGAAATTGCTGATGTGTAACCTGTGTCATATGCTTAGTCTCGTTTAAATCATATTTAATTGAGAGAGGCAGACTTTGATGGCGAAGACTGCACAACAACCGGTATTGGTGATCATGGGCGTCTCCGGTTCCGGTAAATCGACAGTGGCCGGCGTATTGGCCGGACGCCTGGGCTGGGACCTCGCCGAAGGCGACGACCTGCACCCGGAAGCGAACGTGGCAAAGATGCAGGCGGGGCACGCACTCAGTGATGAGGACCGTTGGCCGTGGCTGGACATCATTGCCGATTGGATCAAGGAGCGTACGGCAGCTGGAAAGCCGGGCATCATCACGTGCTCGGCCTTGAAGAAGCGCTACCGGGACGTCTTGCGCGGCGAGGGCGTTGTGTTCGTCTTCCTCCAGGGGAGCAAGGACAAGATTTCCGACAGGCTGGCTTCGCGCCACGGGCACTTCATGCCTGCTTCGCTGCTGGAATCCCAATTCGATGCGCTGGAAGCGCCCACCGAGGACGAGAACCACATCTCGCTGTGCGTCTCCGCTTCTCCTGCCGAAGAGGCAGACGAAATCATCGAACGGCTCGGCCTTGAGGCACAGCCGGCACACACAACCGGAGATGCAGCGTGAACTGGACCGGCACGATACCCAACTCCTGGTGGTCGCGGCTATCGGCATCGCGCTGATCGTCCTGCTGATCGCGAAATTCAAGGTCCATCCGTTCTTGTCCCTCGTGCTAGGTTCGGCCTTCGTCGGCCTGGCATCGGGAGTCGGCCTCGATAAAGTGGTCAGCAACTTCGAAGACGGCGTGGGCGGCGTCCTTAAAGAGGTCGGCCTCCTGATTGCCCTCGGCGCCATGCTCGGCAAGCTCCTGGCGGACTCCGGCGGCGCAAACCGCGTGGTGGACACCTTGTTGGAGAAAGCCAGCGGCAACAAGGTGGTCTGGATGATCACTTTGGTTGCGGTCATCATCGGCCTCCCGATGTTCTTTGAGATCGGCCTCGTCCTGCTGCTTCCGGTGATCGTCCTGGTCACCCAGCGCTCGCAGATGAAGCTCATGCGCATTGCCATTCCGGCCCTCGCGGGTTTGTCCGTGTTGCACGGACTGGTCCCGCCGCACCCGGGCCCACTCATCGCCATCAGCGCGGTGAAGGCTGAACTGGGCACCACCCTGGCTCTTGGGCTCCTGGTGGCCGTTCCCACCGTGATCATTTGTGGACCGCTGTTTTCCCGCTTGGCCGCGCGCTGGGTTCCAGTTGATGCTCCTGCGGTGGCCGGCGGCGTCGACACCAAGCACGCCGTCGACCTCAGCGAAGTGAAGCGTCAGCCCAGCTTCCTGGTCACCCTGCTGACCATCATTTTCCCGGTGGTGCTCATGCTGTTGAAGGCCGTCGCAGACATCGTCTGGCCGATCCCAAGACGGCACCCATGATCCGCACCGTCCTGGACTTCATTGGCCAGCCCCTCGTTGCGATGACCCTGGCCGTGCTCGCCGCCATGGTGACTTTCGGCTACGCGGTCGGTTTCACCGGTAGCAAGATCACCTCCAAGCTCAGCAGCAGCCTCGGACCGATCGCCGCGATCCTTCTGATCGTGGGCGCGGGCGGCGGTTTCAAGCAGACCCTCATCGGTGCCGGAGTCGGTGACGCAGTCAAGAAATGGGCCGAAGGCGCCAACATGTCCGTGCTGGTCCTGGGGTTCCTGGTGGCCGTGGCGCTTCGCCTGGCCACGGGCTCGGCGACAGTTGCCACTGTCACGGCTGCGGCATCGTGGCTCCGTTGGCAAGCAGCCTGAGCCCGACCCACGCGGCACTCCTTGCCTTGGCCATCGGTGCCGGTTCGCTCTTCCTGTCCCACGTCAACGACGCCGGGTTCTGGCTCGTGAAGGAACTGTTCGGCCTGACGGTCGGGCAGACGTTCAAGACCTGGTCGGTGATGGAGACACTCATCTCGGTGGTCGGCTTCGGCTTCATCATGGTGCTCTCGCTGATCATTTAGCGGGGCTGCTTAGCAGCCGGTACGACGGCGGCCCGTCCACTGTTTTTCCAGTGGGGACGGGCCGCCGTCGCGCTTTTCGGCAAGAGTGCCTTAACTGAGCTTTTGCGCTGCGTAGACCTTGATGCCTTCGAGCAGGTAGGGCGCCAGGCCTACCCGGACCTTGTCGTAATTTGCAGTGAACCGGGGGTCGTCCACGTACATCTGTCCCAGGCCTACGTAGGATTCGGCGTTTGGCGTCCAACTCGCGCAGATCCACTTGTAATGCCGGCCGACGGCGGCCTGGACGTCCGGGTGGTCCGCCGGAAGGGCGGCGTCGAAGCAGTGGGCAAGATCCTGGTTCAGCGCCGCGTACTCTTCCATGAACGCCTGCTTTTGGGCTGTGGTCATCGCCGAGTGCCGGGCCTTGCTCTCGTCGACGGCACGATCGCCCCAGCGCTCGCGAGCCTCGGCCTCGTAGGGGTTGTTGTCGAAATCCTTGAAGATGTTCTCCGCGGTCATGGTTTCTCCTTGACGTAGTGCTGCGATAGTGGCGTCGACCGTCCGGGACATCCGGTCCAGTCGGTCGCGCTCGGCCAGCAGCCAATCCCTGTGCACGGCAAGTGCCTCCGCAGGGTCGGCCTGGCCATCCAGAACTTCGCCGATGGTCTCGAGCCCAAGGCCAAGTTCACGAAGCAGAAGGATCCGCTGCAGTCGCAGCAGCTCAGGCTGACCGTAATACCGGTAGCCGTTGGATCCTGTGTGGGCAGGCTCCAACAGCCCGAGGTGGCCATAGTGGCGCAAAGTCCGCGAGGAGACCTTGCTGGCCTTGGCCAGCTCGGAAATGGTCCAGGTACCTGCCTTGTCCTGCTTCATGTATCCAGCGTAGAAGTTGACGTAACGTCAAGGTCAAGCCCTGCCGCAAGAGCCAACGGCGGGCAGGGCCTCTCGCTCTAGGTGAGAGGTGCTGCAGCGACCGTGGGGAGGGTCGGTTTCTTGGAGCCACCCACGGGTTCAACCGTGATGCCGATGGACGCCGCGCTGGAAATGCCGGAGACAACCGCCGGATGGCTCAATGCCTGGGCATCCATAAGGCCCTGGGATACAGGGTCGGAGCCGTCCTTGGGAATGAGCCACATCTGATAGACCTTGCCGGCCGGGGGAGCGGGAACGCCGTTCATGCGGACCACCACGGCGTTCTTCGAGCTGGAGATGGACACGGTGGCGGTACCGCCACCGTTGACGTCGACGGTGGCTTGACGGACATCGCCGGCCTGCAGCACTTGGTTCACAGGATCGTTCTGACCGGCTACGTAGACGCCGACGCCCACGCCGCCAAGCGCAATCACCGCGGCAGCCGCAGCGGCTGCCACCCAACCACGGACGCCTCCGAAGCGTCGGCGATCCCGTCGGTTCCGTTCGGCGGCGAGGTCCACGACGTCGGGGGCAACGTGCGTTGCGGTTCCAGTCGACACTTCGGGAACCGACGACGGCGCGGACGCTGTGCCGGTTTGTGCAGTTCGTGGTTGTTCCGGGAGCTGCCGCAGGATGTCCTGCAAGAGCCCGGCCGCGGTTCGGCCTCGTCGGCGAAGGAAGCGGTGAGGGCTTCGCGTGACTGCCGGACCCGTTCGAGGAATGCCGAGCGTTCAGGCGCCGTGGCAATGTAGTTGTCGATTTCAGCACGCTCGGCGTCGCTCAAGGCGTCGAGGGCATAGATCTCGGCAAGCTCCAAGACGCGGCCTTCGGCGAGGTCAGTGGCTATATCGGTGGCAAACATCCTGCGGAGGCCTTCCTTCCCGAAGTTCCGTTTGTTGTCATCGTGTTCGGTCATGTCAGCTCACCCCCAGGCAAGTCTTGAGTCGGAGAAGTCCATCGCGGATGCGGGACTTGATGGTCGGAATCGCGGCACCGAGTTGTTCGGCGACCTCCCGGTAGGTGAGCCCGCCATAGTAGGCGAGCCGTACGGATTCCAATTGCGTTTCCGTCAGGGTGCCGAGGCAACGGGTGACGGCCTCGGCTTCAAGCCGGCTGCTGGCTTCTTCTTCCACTGAATCGTGGTCAAGGAGTTGGCTCGCGGCGCCGTATTTCGCTTCCCGGTCCGTGGCGGACTGGGCCGAGCGGACGCGGTCGATAGCGCGCCGGTGGGTGATGGTCATGAGCCACGCGAGCGGGCTGCCGGCCTCGGGATCGAACTTGGCCGCGTTCTGCCAGACCTGGATGAACACTTCCTGGGTGGTATCTTCGCTCAGGCCGGCATCCACTAGCACTCGCTTGGCCATGCCGAAGACCCGCCGCGCAGTGAGGCGGTAGAACTCGCTGAAGGCGACCCGGTCGCCGTCGGCCATCAACCCCAGCAACTCCGCAAGCTGCGCATTCGAGCCGGCAATCAGGCCGGGGGCCTCGGGCCTCCCACATTCGGTGTATCCATCACCGTCCAGCATAGGTTGCTCGTGACCCTGGCAGTACCAGAAGCACTGCGGGTCTTGAGAGTAGTCACCTGTGCCCCTTCCGCGGCCGTCGCCCACCGGCCCTGCTTCGCAGGCCAGCTGCCTGCCCAGGCTGTTGGCCTGCATAGGGTATTCGGCGCAGGGGGAGCTTTGGATGGGTGACCCGCGGAGGTGACCCAGTGGATGTCCGGGCGGACGAGCAGGCCCGCTAGAGCTTCGCGCCCGCAAAACCGTGTTGGCGCCAGGCTTCATACACCGCGATAGAGGCAGCGTTGGCAAGGTTCAGCGAGCGCAGGGACGGCAGCATGGGGAGCCGGACGCGGGCCGTGACGTGCGGGTCCTGCTTCAGCCAGTCCGGAAGCCCGACGGACTCGGGTCCGAACATCAGGACATCGCCCTCCTCGTAAGCGATGTCCGTATAGGAGGATTCGCCGTCGGACGTGAACGCGAAGACGCGCTCGGGCTGCAAAGCCGCCCATGCGGCCTCGATGTCCTTGTGCACCGTGACCACCGCCAGGTCGTGGTAGTCGAGTCCTGCTCGGCGCAGCTTCGCGTCGGAGAAGTCGAAGCCCAACGGCTCCACGAGGTGGAGCTCTGCGCCGGTGATGGCGGCGAGCCGGATGGCGTTTCCCGTGTTGCCCGGGATTTCAGGGGTGTGGAAGAGGATGCGGAACACGTATCAATCCTAGCCAGCGAAAATACGGGGTGGCTCCTGCGGGCTCAGTGCATGCCGCGGAGCAACCGGGCAAGAACCGGGACAACCACGGTGTTGGGCACGGGCCCGAACTCAGGAACTGCTTGAGGCCGCGGGCCAAACCGGAGGCGTTGACGATTTGCACCGAACCGAAGTCCCCGTCCTGGCGCCGGTAGTGGTCGATGACCGGCTCGTGGGGGTTGCCGTCCGGGCTGTGGACGACTACCCAACCCGTTACATTCAGTTCGGGGAAGATCTCCTGCATGTGGCGAACGATCAGCTCGAGCTGGGGCGGTGGCACCGAACGTCCGCCGTGCTTGAGCGCCACCCCGTCCCAGGCATAGGCGCCCTTGGGCAGCAGCATGGAACCGATGAGCGCCAGGCGGTAGCCGGCGAGGAGGGCGTGGTCGATGTGGCTGTCGTCCGAGGGGAGCGGAGCCCGTTGACGAGCCGGGCCGACGGATGGCAGGCAGGATCTGGCGGCTGATGAGCTGGACTGTCCGCATTTCGCGCTGAATGCGGGCTTCGGCCCCGAAGATTCCACGCTTCCGGGGAATCCCGTGGATCTGCAAGGCGGCCTCGCCCTTGGAGAGCAGGGCACCTCGTGGGGATCATCGAAGGCGGGACATAGACGGGGGCGTCGCCGGCCGTGTTGCGCGGGGTGTTCGGCCTGTGGACGCCGGTGCGGGTTTCCGGCCCTGGAGCGCCGGTCCCGGCGTAATCCGGCCTTTGCGCCGGGAAAGGTTCGCCCTGCCGGAAGTGCCGCTGGCGTACCGCCGGTCGTACTCTGCGCGTCGTTTGGGGTCGATCAGGGTCTCGTACGCAAGCGTGACCTGCCGAAAGACCTCAGGATCCCCGCCATGGTCCGGATGGGCGTTCCTCGCGGCCTTCCTGTAGGCCACTTTGATCTCCTTGTCCGTCGCGGTGACGGGAACCCGGAGGATCTGATAGTGGGAACTGCTGCCCTGAGCCAACCACGGGCCTTTCTCTGGGATTCTGAAGTTTCCCGCCGTCCCGGTGCGGAGCGGCGATCTTGGCAAGTCTAGCCAGCCCACCATGAGAACGACGGCGGCCCGGGCTTTAGTTCCCCGGATCACGCCCGTGCCGGTGGCATGATTCATGCTGTGAACTCCCCGGCCGGCCCGATCATCCCATTCACCTGCCAAGTACCGGCCCCCACGGGCTGAACGGATCTCTCCGAAGGATCGTGCTGGCGGTCAATCCAACCGCAGCGTTTGGACGGCACGCCCTTGCCGGGGACGAAGCCGCCCGCTGCCTCCGCGAGGCGGGTCTCGACGTCGTCGTACTTCGGCGCGACAGCATGGACGCCCTGCGGGAAGCGGTGGACGAAGCGCTTCGCAAAGGCGCCGAAGCCTTGGTGGTGGTGGGCGGCGACGGCATGGTCCATCTGGGCGTCAACTCACTGAGCGGGACCGGGTTGCCGCTCGGGATTGTTCCCGTGGGTACGGGAAACGACGTAGCCCGGATGCTTGGGCTGCCTCTGCAGGATGTCGAGGGCTCCTGTGCCCGCGTGATTTCGGCGCTCGCCGACGGCGGCCGGGTGCTCGACGCCGGCCGCATCACCACCGGCGGACGGACCGTGTGGTTTGCGGGAGCTGTATCGGCGGGATTCGACGCTGCCGTCAATGAACGGGCCAACTCCTGGAGGTGGCCCCGCGGTACGCTCCGCTACACCCTGGCGATGCTCCGGGAGCTCGGATCGTTCCGGGCCATCAACTACACCGTGACTGCCGACGGCGCGGAAACGAAGGAAGGCGCCATGCTGATTTCGGTGGCCAACGCCCCATCGATCGGCGGCGGCATGCGCATCGTCCCGGATGCCGCGCCCGACGACGGGCTGCTGGATCTGTTTATCGTCAAGCCGTTATCCCGGCTGGCCCTCCTCGCTGTCTTCCCCAAGGTCTTCTCCGGCCGGCATACCTCGCACCCGGCGGTGGAAATCCGCCGGGTGCGTTCAGTGCGGCTTGCCGCCGAGAATGTGGTGGCCTACGCCGATGGTGAGCGGATCGGCCATCTTCCCTTGGACATCGACGTGGTTCCGGGCGCCCTGCGGGTATTGGCCTAAGCCTGGCCGTCAGCTTGCGAGGCGACGGCCAGGCGGTTGAGCGCGAGTGCGCCCACAAGCAGGCCGAAGTCGCGGAGGGCGACGTCGAAGAAGTTGCCCAGCACCAGCAGGTTCACGATGATGCCCAGAAGCCAGACCGCCACCAGGAGCGAGCCAAAGCGTGGCCGGACCGCCACCGCAATGCCGGCCACAATCTCCACGACTCCCACGATGTACATGAAGGTCTGGGCCGGGACCGGAATGACGGAGGTGGCCACGGGCGCCAGGTAGATCGTCCAGTGGGTGAGCAGGTTGGTGAACTTGTCCAGGCCGAAAATGATCGGCGCCACGGTGAACACGGTCCGGAGGAGCAGGAATGCCTGCCGCTGGGGATCCATGGACATGAGCGATCCGGTTTTCGCCTGGGCCGGGGATGATGCAGTGTTCATGATGCCTTCTTTCTAAAACTGGATACTTTGATTTTAGAAAGTCCCAAAGGAATTAAGCAATGAGTGTTGATTTTAGAGTTAAGCTTGATGCATGACCGGACTTCCCTGGCTGCGTCGACTCTCCGCTTTGGCATCCCTCGACGACGGCAACCGCCGCCGCCTGTACGAGCACGTCTGCGGGGCACGCGACGCCGTCAGCCGGGACGACGCCGCGATGGCCCTCGGGCTTCCCCGCAGCACGGCCTCCTTCCATCTGGACCGGCTGGTCCGCGACGGACTCCTGAGTGTTGAGTTCCGCAAGCTCGGCGGCAAGGTCGGTCCGGGTTCCGGGCGCCCGGCGAAGCTGTATTCACCTGTCGTTGAAGAGATCGGCGCCTCGGTTCCGGAGCGCCACTATGACCTCGCCGGTGAAGTGATGGCTTCTGCCATCCAGAACCTGATGGCGAAGGGTGGTTCCCCCCGCGAAGTGCTCCTCGAAACCGCCTACGCCCGCGGCCGCGAGGCCGGCAGTGCGGAGCCGCATTTCGAAGATGTCCTGGCAAGCTACGGTTACAGGCCGGAACCTGACGACGACGGCGGGTACTCCCTGGTCAATTGCCCGTTCCACCGGCTGGCCGAAAGCCACACGAGCGTCGTCTGCGCTATGAACGGCGCCTTCCTCAGCGGAGCGGCGGCCGTCTGCGGAATTGCCGAGGAGCGGATCGCCGACGACAACCGCGAAGGCCATTGCTGCGCCAAAATCCGTCCGGCATCCTGATCAGTCCGGCGGACTAGTCCCGATCGGAGAAGCGGCCCGTAAAGGCGTCTTCCGCCGCCGAAGCCCGGATCCGCCTGTCTCGATAGACTTGGGTAGTGCCTGTTTACCTGGACCATGCCGCCACCACGCCCCTTGCCGCCGTCGCCCTCACCGCCATGACCCGCGAGCTGGCACGGACCGGCAACCCCTCATCGTTGCACGCTTCCGGACGGCGTGCCCGGCGATCCGTCGAAGAGGCGCGGGAAGCTATTGCGGCTGCGGCCGGGGCGCATCCTTCCGAGCTCATCTTCACGTCCGGCGGCACCGAGGCAGACAATCTCGCCGTCAAGGGATGTATTGGTCCCGCCACGACGAAGACGGCCGCCGCAAGCGGATCCTTTGCTCCGCCGTCGAGCATCACGCGGTGCAGGACACCGTCGAATGGCTGGAACGGCACGAAGGGGCCGAGGCTGTGTGGCTCCCCGTCGATTCCCAGGGCGTCGTGCGGCTGGACGCTGTACGGGCGGAGATCGAGCGTGATCCGGGATCGGTAGCCCTGGTCACCGTCATGTGGGCGAATAACGAGGTGGGCAGCATCCAGCCTGTCAAGGAGATCGCGGAAATCGCTGCCGCCCACGGCATCCCCGTGCACTCGGACGCAGTCCAGGCTTTCGGCTCGATTCCGCTGGGCTTCCGCGAATCCGGACTCGCCGCGATGTCGGTCTCAAGCCACAAAATCGGCGGCCCCGTGGGCGTGGGTGCCCTGTTCCTGGGGCGGTCCACCAAGGTCACCCCTGTCCAGCACGGGGAGGGCAGGAGCGCGACGTCCGCTCGGGAACGTTGGACACGGCGTCGATCGCGGCATTCGCCGCCGCAGCGGAGTCGGCGGCCCAAAACCTCGTGGCAGAGCGCGAGCGGATCAGCGCCTTGCGTGACCGGATCATCGACGGGGTCCGGGCCGCGATTCCCGAAGCAGTGCTGCGCGGCGCGCCGGCGACGCCCGGCTGCCCGGCAACGCCCACTTCACGTTCCCGGGCTGTGAAGGCGATTCCCTGCTGTTCCTCCTGGACCTCGCGGGCATCGAATCATCCACCGGATCCGCCTGCACGGCAGGAGTCCCAGGCCCTCGCACGTCCTGCTTGCCATGGGGTTGGACGAGGACACCGCCCGCGGGGCACAGCGGTTCAGCCTAGGGCACTCTTCGAACGACGCCGACGTCGACGCCCTCCTCAAGGCCCTGCCTGACGCGTATGCCCGGGCAAAGCTCGCCGGAATGGCCGGCCACGAGTCCAGCATCCAGACCGCAGGCACAGCGGCCCGCGGCCACGGTAGCGGCTCCTCCGGCGGTCCGGCCGGCCATCAGCTCGCCGGCAACAACTGATCCAGCGGAACGGCAGGATCAGCCAGGCGGTCCACATCCACCGGGATGCGCCCTGAAATGAGTGCCTTGACGGGCTTTTGTACCCGTTGCTGGTTGACGCTCATGCCCGCCACGACGGCGCCATCCCGTAGCCAGAACGCGAGGAAGGTGTTTTCCTCCAACGCGCCGCGGATGACGGGCACGGAACCTGCCGTGAGCGTGGGATATCCCAGTACTCCATCGAGACGTCGAACTGGTCCGTATAGAAATACGGGACCACGTCCAGCATCGCGTCCTGTCCCAGCATCGCTTTGGCGGCGACCTTGCCGCCGTTGAGGGCGTTGGACCAGTGCTCGCTGCGGTGGTGCTCGCCCGTGAAGGGATGCAATGCATTGGCAACGTCTCCGGCTGCGAACACGTCCGGACTGCTGGTCCGGAGCGAAGCATCCACCACGATTCCGTTGCGGATCTCCAAGCCGGCTGCTTCGGCCAGGGCCGTATCCGGAACGACCCCGACCGCCATCACCACGAGGTCGGCAGGGAGGACCTCGCCGGAGTTCGTGACAACGGCGCTCGCCTTGCCCCGACGCCGGTGATTTCCGCGGCGCTCGCGGGGAGCCGGAACTGCACGCCGTGCTTTTCGTGCAGGCTGCGGAAGAAGCCTCCCAGTTCGGGTCCGATGGCGACGCCGAGCGGGACGTCTTCCAGTCCCAGCAAGGTCACGGCGTTTCCGTAGCTGCTCGCGGCCGCGGCAAGCTCCATGCCGATCCAACCCGAGCCGATCATCACCACATTCCGGCCTCCTCCGGACAGTTCTTCCTTGAGCCTGCGGGAATCATTGAAGGTGCGGAACGTCATGACACCGGCAAGATCCGAACCGGGGAGCGGAATCCGGCGCGGCTGCGCCCCCGTGGCGATCAGGAGCTTGCTGAACGGAAGCCCGGTTCCTGATCGCAGATGCACCGTGTGGGCGGCAGGATCGGCAGCCGCGACCGCCTCGCCAAGGAGGAGTTCGACGTCGTTCTCCCGTACCAGCCGGCCGCCAGCACCGGGACGGTATCCTCGCCGGCCTTGCCCAGGAGGAACTCCTTCGAGAGTGGAGGGCGCAAGTAGGGCTGTTCATTCTCGGCGCAGACCACGGTGATGCGGCCCTGGAATCCTTCGGAGCGCAGTGTCTTGGCAGCCGTGGCGCCGGCCAGTCCGCCGCCTGCAATCAGGATGTGTTCGGTGTCCATGGTGACTCGATTCGCGGGGCGTTGGCGGTTCGCATGCGCGGTCTGCGTGTGCGTCAACGCGCGCGCAGCCGCGATCTAAAACTGTTAGTTTTGACTTTAGAATCGTCCGGGATGCTGGTCAAGGCATTTTTGGGGCGGATTCCCGCGGGCGCTAGAATAGTTGGGCGCGCTTACTCACTTCAGCCGCAATTCTTCCCCCCACCATCAACAGAAAGCCAGCATGCGAGTTCTTGCAGCCATGAGCGGCGGAGTCGACTCCGCTGTTGCCGCCGCCCGCGCCGTCGAGGCCGGGCACGACGTCGTCGGCGTCCACTTGGCGCTGTCCCGCATGCCCGGAACGTTGCGCACGGGCAGCCGCGGGTGCTGCACCATCGAAGACTCCCGCGACGCCTGGCGTGCCTGCGACGTGCTGGGGATTCCCTACTATGTCTGGGACTTCTCGGAGCGCTTCAAGGAAGACGTAGTCCAGGACTTCATCGATGAATACGCGGCCGGCCGCACTCCCAATCCCTGCATGCGCTGCAACGAGCGGATCAAGTTCGCCGCCCTGCTGGAGAAGGCCATCGCCCTGGGCTTCGACGCGGTCTGCACCGGCCACTACGCCAAGGTCATCCAGGACGCGGACGGCAACCCGAACTCCACCGCGCCGCAGACTGGGCCAAGGACCAAAGCTACGTACTCGGCGTCCTGACCCACGAACAGCTCAAGCACTCCATGTTCCCGCTGGCGGAGACTCCCTCCAAGGCCGAGGTCCGCGCAGAGGCCGAACGCCGCGGCCTGTCCGTGGCGAACAAGCCGGACAGCCACGACATCTGCTTCATCCCGGACGGCGATACGGCCGGCTGGCTCGCCGAGAAGATCGAGATGACCACCGGCGACATCGTGGACGAGGCCGGAACCAAGGTAGGGGAGCACCCCGGAGCCAACGCCTTCACCGTAGGCCAGCGCCGCGGCCTCAAGCTGGGTACCCCGGCCGCTGACGGCAAGCCGCGCTTCGTGCTGGAAATCCGGCCCAAGGAAAACAAGGTGGTCGTCGGGCCCGAAGCACTGTTGGCCATCGACGAGATCCGCGGGATCAAGGTGTCCTGGGCGGCCTGCCCATCGCCGAGGTGGCTACCGGCGCCGAGTTCGATTGCTATGCGCAGGTGCGCGCCCACGGCGATCCGGTACCCGCGAAGTCCTCGGTCGAGCGGCATGTCGACGACGCCGGCATCGAGCGCGAGGGCCTCGTGGTGACCCTCGTCGATCCCCTCCGCGGAGTGGCCCCGGTCAGACCATCGTGCTCTACCAAGGCACCCGTGTCCTCGGCCAGGCAACTATCGACGTCGCCCGGTCGCTTCAGCGCGCGGAACTCTAAGCCCGGCCGCGCTCCGCAGCGGGTGAATCCGGGTCCGCAAGACTGTTAGCGCTAACGGGCCTGTTTCATCAGCGTCCAGTGCGGCCTGCCGCTTTCCCCTAGCCGAGTATGCGCCAAAAGAAAAGTAAATTTTGTGTCTCAACTCACAAAATCAAACGTTTCACCAGAAAAGCTTCTGATTGAATCGTGGAGTCAGGAGTATGCGCTCCTAAGAAATTACCGACGGCGGTTCGCCGTATCCATCGAACAGAAAGTTCACTGATGGCATTGAACAAAAAAGCCTTGCGAAGCGCTATCGCGTTCGCGGGCATCTCCGTATTCGCTTTGACGGCCTGCACGGGCCCGGCGGGCGGCGGCGGTTCAGCTTCCTCAGCTGCCAGCGGTCCGATCGCTTATGGCACCACCGATAAGGTGACCGCACTCGATCCCGCCGGCTCGTACGACAACGGTTCCTTCATGGTGATGAACCAGGTCTATTCCTTCCTCCTCAACTCGAAGCCAGGAAGCGCCGACCCCGTTCCGGACCTGGCAGCGTCGGCGTCGTTCACGTCGCCCACCGAGTACACCGTCAAGCTGAAGCCCGGACTCAAGTGGGCCAATGGCCACACGCTGGACTCCACCGACGTCAAGTTTTCCTTCGACCGCCAGCTCAAGATCAACGACCCCGCTGGTCCGGCAAGCCTGCTCGAAAACCTGGACAGCGTCACCACCCCGGACGCCAACACGGCCGTTTTCAAGCTGAAGCTCGCCAACGACCAGACGTTCCCGCAGATCCTCAGCAGCCCGGCCGCGCCGATCGTGGACCACCAGGTCTTCCCGGCCGACAAGCTCCTTTCGGATGACGACATCATCAAGGCCAAGGCGTTCTACGGCCAGTACACGATCGACAGCTACAAGAAGAACGAGCTCATCAGCCTCAAGGCCTACCCTGACTACCAGGGTGTCCTGGGCAAGCCGGCCAACGACGCCGCAACGATCAAGTACTACGCCGAGCCGACCAACATGAAGCTGGACATCCAGCAGGGCAACATCGACGTTGCGAACCGAAGCCTCAGCGCCACCGACGTCGACGACCTCAAGAAGGACTCCAAGGTCAAGGTCAACGTTGGTCCCGGCGGCGAGATCCGCTACATCACGTTCAACTTCAACACCATGCCGTTCGGCGCCAAGGCAACCGGTGCAGACCCGGCCAAGGCACTTGCCGTGCGCCAGGCGATCGCCAACCTCGTTGACCGCCAGGCAATCGCCGACCAGGTCTACAAGGGCACCTACCTGCCGCTGTACTCCAACGTCCCCAGCGGTTTCCTGGGCGCCAACGAGTCGTTCAAGGATGCCTACGGCGACAACGGAAAGCCGAGCTTGGACAAAGCCAAGAAGGTTCTTTCCGATGCCGGGGTCAAGGACGTCGTCACGCTGAACCTCCAGTACAACCCGGACCACTACGGCAAGTCCTCGGGCGACGAGTACGCCATGATCAAGGACCAGCTCGAGAAGTCGGGCCTCTTCAAGGTGAACCTGCAGTCCACCGAATGGGTGACCTACAGCAAGGCCAGCCGCGCCGACGAGTACCCGCTCTTCCAGTTCGGTTGGTTCCCCGACTTCAGCGACCCCGACAACTACCTCACCCCGTTCTTCCCGAACGGCGGCTTCCTGAAGAACCACTTCAACGACCAGGCCGTGACCGACCTGATCAACAAGCAGCTGACCACCACGGACAAGTCGGCTCGCGAATCCACCATCAAGGACGCCCAGAACGCTCTGGCAAAGGACATTTCCACTTTGCCGCTGCTCCAGGGTGCCCAGGTTGCCATCTCGGCGAAGGGCGTGAACGGCGTCGACAAGACGCTTGACGCTTCCTTCAAGTTCCGACTGGGAACTATTTCAAAGTAAGCAGCCGGTAGGGGGAGGCGGGTGCCAACAGGTGCTTTGCCTCCCCTTATTGCTGATTGCCTCACATTTTGAGCAAAACCCCGCGCGATCCGCGGGCAATGAACTTTAGGTAGCAATGACAACACTTATAGAGGTGCCCGACGTCGAACCGGACGCGGTCGCTCCCAAGAGTAAATCAGCGGGCGGGGTCTCGGCAGGTACATCGTGGTCAGGTTCTTCCTGATCATTCCCACGATCTTCATCCTCGTCACTCTGGTCTTCTTCCTCATGCGGGTCATCGGAGACCCCATCACCGCAGCCCAGGGCGGCCGGCTTCCCCCGGATGTTCTGGCGCAGCGAATCCACGACGCCGGTTACGACCGGCCGATCATCATCCAGTACTTCGAATACCTGGGCCAGTTGATCACCGGTAACTTCGGCACCACCATCACGGACCGGCGGCCGTCGTCGAAATGCTGTCGACCTTCGGTGCAGCCACCCTTGAGCTCTCGATCAACGCGCTCATCGTGGCGCTCGCGGTCGGCATCCCGCTAGGCATGATCGCCGCGCAACGGCGCGACAAGGCGTCTGACGCTTTCCTTCGCTGCTTTGCCATCCTCTGCTACGCCACTCCGGTCTTCTTCTCCGGACTCCTGCTGAAGCTGACGTTCTCCGTTTGGCTCGGATGGCTCCCAGTGGCCGGTCGCGTATCCACCCGCACTGAGCTGACCATGGGCCAACTTGCCGCTCCCACCGGCATTTACTGGCTCGACGCCCTGCGCAGCGGCAATCTCACGGCACTCGGCGACGTCGTGTCCCACGCCGTTTTGCCCGCTATCGCGTTGGGCCTCCTGACCGCGGGTGTCTTCCTGCGACTCGTCCGGACAAACGTCATCGGGACCCTGGGCAAGGATTACGTCGAGGCCGGCCGTTCCCGCGGCGTCAGCGAGTTCCGACTCGTGACGAAGCACGCCTACAAGCCGGCGCTTATCCCCATCATCACCGTCATGGGCTTGCAGATCGCCCTGATGCTCGGCGGAGCCGTACTCACCGAGACCACCTTCGAATGGAAGGGCCTTGGCTACCAGCTGGTCCAATACCTGAACGCGAGGGACTTCGTAGCGGTCCAGGGCATCGTGGTGCTGCTGGCCGTCATCGTCGCATTTACCAACTTCGTCGTGGACGTCGTCGCCGCGCTGATCGACCCGCGAGTGAGGTACTGACATGAGCACCGCAACAATTTCAGGACGGAAGAAGTCCTTCCTGTCCGCACTTCCTGTCATCTCCCACGTCAAAAAGAGCGTCGGCCTCCAGCGGGGCATGCTCATCACCGGGCTTGTGCTGACCGGGCTCTTCCTTCTTTCGACCGTGCTCGCGCCGTTCATCGCGCCGTACGGATATTCCCAGCTGAGTGACGCAACAGGCTCGTTCCCCACCCAGGAGGCTCCCGGCGGCAAGCACCTGCTCGGCACCACAGTCGGCGGCTATGACGTCCTCTCCCGCGTCCTGTGGGGTTCACAGACAGCGGTGACCGTGATCGTCGTCGCCGTCGTGATGTCCATCTTCCTCGGCGTGGCGCTGGGCCTCCTCAGTGGTTACTTCGGTGGCTGGCTGGACCGGGTGCTGGTAGTCATCGCCGATGCCATTTATGCCTTTCCTTCCCTGCTCCTGGCGATCGTCATGTCGATCGTCATCAGCCGTGGCCAGTCGAGCTTCTGGGGCGGCATCCTCGCCTGTTCCTTCTCGATCACCGTGGTGTTCGTTCCGCAGTATTTCCGCGTGATCCGGGCCGAAACCATCCGGCTCAAGGCCGAGCCATTCGTGGAATCGGCCATGGTCCTGGGCGCGTCCAGCCTCCGGATCATCACCCGGCACATCTTCAAGAACGCCACCAGGACGCTTCCATTGATGTTCACCCTGAACGCCTCCGAAGCGATCCTGACCCTTGCGGGCCTTGGCTTCCTGGGCTTCGGCATTGAACCGTCCTCGGCCGCCGAATGGGGCTTCGACCTCAACAAGGCCATGGCGGACGCGTCCTCCGGCATTTGGTGGACCGGCGTCTTCCCCGGTATCGCGATCGTCCTGACCGTGCTGGGGCTGACGTTGGTCGGCGAAAGCATCAACGACCTCAACGATCCCCGCCTACGCGGCCGGAAGCGTGCTGGAGGCAAGGCCTCCCGCTCCAAGGCCGCAGTTGGAACCGACGGCACGAACACAGGGGCCACCACCGCTCCTGAACCAGAAGCAGGTAAGGCATGACCACCAACATCGGCAACATTTCGGACCAGCCGCTGACATCCGGGCAGCCCGTCCTGGACATCGAACGGCTCAAAGTCACCTTTGCCACCGACAGCGGCGACGTCTACGCGGTCAAGGACGTCAGCCTCGAGGTCAAAGCCGGCGAAGTGCTGGCGATCGTAGGGGAGTCAGGTTCCGGCAAGACCGTCACGGCCAAGACCATTCTCGGCCTCCTCCCTGAAACGGCCATCAGCTCCGGGGCTGTGCTGATCAACGGCAACAACGTCATCAGCGTGAGCGCGTCCAAACTGCGCAAGATCCGTGGCCGCGACGTGGCCATGGTCTTCCAGGAGCCCTCAACGGCCCTGAACCCGGTGTTCACGGTTGGCTGGCAAATCGCCGAAGGCATCCGGGCACACGCCTCGGACGGACACCGCATCTCGGCCAAGGAGGCCAAGAAACGGGCCACCGAAGCCCTGCGGAAGGTGGGCATCCCCGATCCCGAAACCCGCGTCAACTACTATCCGCACCAGCTTTCCGGAGGCCAGAAGCAGCGCGTCGTCATCGCGGCCGCGCTTGCCTTGAACCCCGGTTTGATCGTGGCGGACGAACCGACGACGGCGCTGGATGTCACTGTCCAGGCCGAGATCCTTCAGTTGCTCCGGGACTTGCGGGACAAGTACGGCACCTCGATTGTGCTCATTACGCACAATATGGGCGTCGTGGCCGACCTGGCCGACCGGGTCGTGGTCATGTACCAAGGCGACGTCGTCGAAGAAGCCACCGCGAGGGTCCTTTTCGCCGAGCCGAAGCAGGACTACACCAAGAAGCTGCTGGCCGCTGTGCCGCACCTTGGCCGCAACTCAGCGTCCGAGGGGGCCACCGAACGGTTGCACCAGACCGGGAAGATCCTGGTCGAGGCCAAGAACCTCACCATCGAGTATCCGGGCCGCCTCGGCAAGCCCGGGTTCAAAGCCGTGGACAACGTCAGCTTCACGGTGTCCGAGAACGAGGTCTTCGGCCTGGTCGGCGAGTCCGGTTCGGGCAAGTCCACCATCGGTCGCGCCATCGCAGGCCTCAACAGGGCAACCGGCGGCAGCCTCAAGGTCCTTGGCTACGAAATGCTGGGATTCAAGGAGCACACGTTCAAGCCGCTGCGCAAGGACATCGGCTTCGTCTTCCAAGACCCGGCCGCCTCGTTCAACCCTCACCTGACCATCGGCGAGTGCGTCGCGGAACCGCTGCTGATCCATACCCACCCGAGCCCGGCCCAAGCACGCCTGCGCGTGGCGCAGTTGCTCGAATCGGTCCAATTGCCGGCGTCGTACGCTGAACGCTTTCCGCATGAGCTCTCGGGCGGGCAGCGCCAGCGCGCTTCGCTGGCGCGTTCGCTCGCGCTCAACCCGCGCCTCCTGATCGCCGATGAGCCGACCTCGGCCCTCGACGTTTCCGTGCAGGCAAAGGTCCTGGAACTGTTCAAGGACATCCAGGAAGAGTTCGGTTTTGCTGCGCTGTTCATCAGCCACGATCTCGCCGTGGTGGATATTCTCTCCCACTGGGTGGGCGTGTTGTACAAGGGCAAGCTCGTGGAGCAAGGGATCGGCAGCCAGATCATGGGCAATCCCCAGCACGACTACACCCGCAAGCTCATTGCCTCGCTGCCGGTGCCGGATCCTGATGAACAGGCCCGACGCCGGGAAGAGAACCGCGCGCTGCTGGGCATCTAGCCCTCCATCCAAGCGGCGATCCGCAAGAACGGACATGCCCGCCCTTCTCCACGAAGGGCGGGCATGTCCGTTCTGCGCGGCTATTCGGACACGATGCTGATGTTGAAGAGCTTGTCCTTCGGTTGGCGCACGAAGATCCGGAGCCACAGCGGCATCCACATTTCAAGGCCACGGGCAACGTCGAGCCCGCCCAGGTCGTGGATGTGTTCCGGAAGCCAGCCGAACTCCCGCAGGAGCGCGACGACGGTGGCTTTCGCGTCGTCGTCGTTCCCCGCCACGAAGACGTCATGGGCACCATCGGCGAGCCTGAGCGGATCAACCATCAGGGGAGCAGTCAAGGTGTTGAGGGCCTTGACCACACGCGCCGCGGGGAAGGAGCGCTGGATGGTTTCGGCAATGCTGTCGGTATTGCAGACGGAGAGCGACGGCGGGAAGCCGGCGGAAAAATCCAGCGGATTGGACACATCCACCAGGACCTTGCCCGCCAGGTTCGCAGCCCCGGCTTCGCTCAACGCCGCGAGCGAGACCATGCCCGGGGTTGCGTTGACCACGAGCTCGGCCATGGCTGCCGCCTGCGCGAAGGAACCGGAGCTTGCCCCGGACCCGCCTGCGCCGCCCACTCCGTCCCCTTGGGATTGCCGGCTTCCCGGGAACCCATCATGACCTCGTGGCCTACGGCCACCAATTTGTCGGCCAGGGTATGCCCCACCATTCCGGTGCCAAGAACTGCGATTTTCATGCGTGCTCTCCTTATCATCGGCGCGGACATGCCCATTCTGCCCCTCAAGGGCCGGCCCGCACACCCTAGACTGGAGGAATGACCGAGCAGAACCACGCCCTCCCCGACGCCGACTCCTTCGATCCTTCCGCCAGCTCCCTCGCCGGCCGCGTGGACCAGGCCGTCATGGACGAGTTGCTCTCCATCCGCTCCAGCATCGACAACATCGATGCCACCCTCGTCTTCCTCCTCGCGGAGCGGTTCAAAGCCACCCAGAAAGTGGGAGTCCTGAAGGCGACGCACAAGCTTCCCGCAGGGACCCGGGACGCGAGTCCGCCCAGATCGCGCGGCTCCGCCGGCTCGCCGAAGAAGCGCACCTCGATCCTGCCTTCGCGGAGAAGTTCCTGAATTTCATCATCAGTGAGGTCATCCGGCACCACGAGGCAATCGCCGAAGGCCACCAGGCTTCCATCGCGCAGGCCTGAACACGTGGCCGCCGAGACCGCGCAGAAAGCCGAAACCGCGCAGAACCAGGTCAGCGCCACGGCATTGGGTCCTTGGCCCGGAACGGATCCTGCTGAGGCAGCCCGGATCATCCGCGGCGAACTGGGCAGCCCGCACCTGCCGTTCCTGGCCGAGCTTCCGGATCGTGGCGTGGGCTCGGATGCCCTCGGCCGGACGGCATCGCTCCTGGTCGAGCTGGCCATCGATGTGCAGCCGCACGGCTGGCGCCTGGTTGACCGCCCGGGGAAAGACCTGCGGCGTGCGAAGTCCGCCCTTGCCACCGACATCAATATCCTCGCCGACGTTGCCGGCTCGGAAGAATCCTCCGCCGACGAACTCAAGATTCAGCTGCGCGGCCCTTGAGCCTAGCCGCGGGCCTTTACTTGCATAACGGGGAGCGCGCCCTTCTTGACTACGGCGCCCGCAGGGACATTGCGGAGTCCTTGGCCGCCGGTGTCGCCGAGCACGTATCCAAAGTCCGCGCTGCCGTGCCCGGCGCCGCGATCGTGGTCCAGCTCGACGAACCGGACGTCTCCTCCGTGCTGGCCGGCACCATCCCGACGGCGAGTGGCTACCGCACCCTGCGTTCCATCCCGGGCGAGGAAGTCACGGGAGCCTGGCGGTTGGTGATCGACGCGCTGCGGGCCGCAGGAGTGGCCGAGACCGTGGTTTCCGTTCCGGAAATCGAAGCCCCGATCCAGCAGATCCTCTCCTCCGGAGCTGACGGCGTCGCGCTACCACTCAAGGCACTCACCACGCGTCAGTGGGAACAGATTGCCACTGCGGTGGAAGCGGGCAAACGCCTGTGGGCCGGCGTCTTGCCCGTAGGGAATCCACGGGCAACCCTGCCACGCACCGCCGAGCTCGTGGACACCGTCTGGCAACCTTGGCGTCAACTCGGTCTGCCGGCGTCGAGCCTGGGTGCCGTGCGGGTCACGCCGTCGGACGGTCTGGCCGGATTCTCGCCGTCGGGGGCTAAAGAGGTTCTTAACCGCTTGACCCAGATTGCGGATGGGCTCAACCAGATCGCGCTCGGTTAGCCTGCCGTCCGGGCCCTTCTAGACGCGCCGTTCCCAACGGTCCGGCTCGGCGTAACGGGGGAGCCCGACGGCGGCAGTGGCGGAACGCTTGGCAACTGCACCATCGTTCGCGGGCAGCGAGGGCGCCAAACGGTAGTCGAAGGAGCCGGCATAGACCAGCACCAGTCCGACCTGCGGCTGCAGCACCTTCACCTGGATTTGATGCTTTCCTTCTGCCGCATCCCACCACTGCTCTGCGTAGGCTTTTGCGTCGAGGGAAGCCGGCAAGCTGAGCCTCAGCGGACCCAGGAACAGGCGTGATGCACCCGAGACACCGCGAAGACGCCCTTCCGCGGTGACATCCAGGTCCAACGCCGTGGCCAGCCTGCGGTATCGGCCAAATAGTCGACCAAGCGGGTGCCACCGTCGTGGGCGGCCTCCGCGACAGTGGTGTCATGGAACAAGCGGGTGTGCCCGGGAAAGAATATTTCACGCCGGGCCGTGAGGCTGGACCGTCCGAAGGGATCAAGGTGCGCATGATTTTCGATGCGGAACGGGATGCGCTCGCCGTACTCGGGGAAGAAGGCCTCTTCGCCGGCAACCGTGGCAAGGAGTGGGCGGAGCCACTTCTGCCTGCAACCGACCACGTCGAACACGCCCTCGCCGATTCCGTAAGATCCGGAGCCCGGGGCCAGGGAGAAATAGTCCTGGAGTTCGGGCTGCAATTGCCGGAACTTAGCGCCCAGCGCCAACTCGTAGATGGGTGTGCTCATGTGCTTTCCTCGGATTCCGGGTTGTTGATATCTGGACTGGGCGCCTGGCAAGGCTATAAGCGTCCCGCGGCCTTCAGCCGAATGTAGGCATCCGCCAGGAGCGGCGGCAGTTCCAACGGCTCGGCGTCGACTACCTCCGCCCCAAGCTGGCGCAATTGGGCGCTGACGGCCTCACGGTCCAGCAGGGCACGTTCGGCGGCGGAGGCTCGGAAGACCTGGCTCGCCGTCGTGCGTTCTTCCTTCATTCGGCCCAGCAAGGGTCCCGCACCGATCCAAGCAGCACGACGTGCTGCCGTACGAGTTGCGCCACCAAAGGAATGAGTCCTTCTTCGGGTGCGCCGCTGTCGAGCGAGGTCAACAGGACCACAAGGGAACGGTGCGCCGAAATGGCCCGTACTTGCGCCGGGATCTGGGCCCAGTCCATCTCGATCAGTTCCGCCTCCAGCGGAGCCATGGCCTGGACCAAGGAGCCGAGCAGATTGCCTTTGGCCGCTGAATCGACGCGCCCGCGGACGCGCCTGTCGAAAGCGAAGAAGTCCACGCGGTCTCCGCCCCGCTCTGCCAGCACCGCAAGCAGGAGAGCCGCTTCCATCCCGGTGTCCAGGCGGGGCTCGTCGTCGATTCGGGCTGCTGCCGTGCGCGAGGTATCGAGCATGATGACGACGCGGCGGTCCCGTTCGGGTCGCCAGGTCCGGACGACGACGGCGGTGCGCCGGGCGGTTGCCCGCCAGTCGATGGAGCGCACGTCGTCGCCCCGGACGTAATCGCGGAGGGAATCGAATTCCGTGCCGGCCCCGCGGATCTGCACGGCCGCTTTGCCGTCGAGCTCCCGGAGTTTTCGCAGCTTGGACGGCAAATGCCGCTTGGAATGGAACGGCGGCAGAACGCGAAGACGGCCGGGAAGGGTCACGGTGCGTTGCCTGGCAGCCAGGCCGAGCGGGCCGAAGGAACGGAGCGTTACGTGCGGTGCCGACAGGTCCCGCGCCGTGTTGGCTTCAGAGCCACCGACATCCGACGCCGCTCACCAGCAGGGATTTCAACACGCTGGACCGGGGCGACCGTCCCCGCGGAGGGTTGCCACGCGTCACGCACCACTCCGCGGAATCTACGCCGATTGCCGTTTTCCAGCGTCAGAACGGACTCCGTGTCCGCGTGCAGGGTGACATTCCCGGGATCCTTGCGTTGAAGGGCGATTTTGGCCGGGACGCGGCCAGCAGGAGGTCGGACAACACCAACGCCAGCAGCAAGGCGGTGGCGAGAAGGACCGTACTCCACGCGGGAAACAGCAGCAAGGGGCCAACGCGGCGAAAACGAGCAGCACAAAGCGGCCTGTGATCGCCATTCAGTACTGCCCGAAGTAGAGAGTCATGAGGCGAGGCCAATCAGCGCGGCACGGGGACGGACGCCAGGATGCTGCCAAGGACATCATCTACATGCACACCGTCCATTTGGGCTTCGGGTCGCAGTCCGACACGGTGCCTCAAACACGGCAACGAGAGCGCTTTGACGTCGTCGGGGTGACGAAGTTGCGCCGGACAACCATGCCCAGGCACGCGAGGTGTTCAGAAGCGCCGTCGCGCCGCGCGGGGAGACTCCCAGCTGGAACGACGGCGCTGCCCGCGTCGCCCGCACGACGTCCACGATGTAGCCGAGGATCTCGGGGCCACGGTCACTTCGGCCACCGCGTCGCGGGCATTCTGGAGTTCGGCGACGCCCGCTACTGGCCTGACTCCCGCAGCCAGCAAATTGCGCGGATCAAATCCTTCCGAGTGCCTGCGGACCACTTCGATCTCTTCGGCACGTCCGGGCAGCGGCATGGAGAGCTTGAGCAGGAAGCGGTCCAGTTGCGCCTCGGGCAGGGATAGGTGCCCTCGTACTCGACAGGGTTTTGGGTGGCGGCAACAATGAACGGCGACGGCAAAGGCCGGGAGAGTCCGTCCACGGATACCTGGCGCTCCTCCATGGCTTCCAGCAGCGACGCCTGGGTCTTGGGCGGCGTTCGGTTGATTTCGTCGGCCAGCATGATGTTGGTGAACACTGGTCCTTCGCGGAAGGTGAATTCCGAGGTGTGCGAGTCGTAGACGAGTGAGCCGGTGACGTCGCCCGGCATGAGGTCCGGAGTGAACTGGACGCGCTTCGTATCCAGGCTCAACGCGGCGGACAAGGCCCGTACCAGGAGGGTTTTGGCGACGCCCGGAACACCCTCAAGCAGTACGTGGCCACCGCACAGCAGCGCGATGAGCATGCCCGACACCGTTGCATCCTGTCCGACCACGGCCTTGCCTACTTCGTGACGGACGTCCAGCAGGGCTTTGCGGGCAGGGTCGGACCGGTAGCCGCCTGCGTTGGCTGCCCCTGCGACGCCGGGCCGCCCGGGTAGCCATAGCTGCCGTCGGTGTAGCTGTTTGCTTGATTGCTCATTGCGTGATTACTCATGGGGCTGTTGCCTCCTGCTCGAGTGTTTCGATGCTTTGTGCCCAGTGGACGAGTTCTGATTCGGTGCGTGGCCGGTGGTCCAGCAGGAGCATGCGCAACTCCTGTGCAGGCTGGTTGACCTTTCGGGACACGGCATCGAGGACGGCCTCCGCGCGGGCTTCGGGGCCGAGCCGGAAGTGCTTGGCAAGCTGGTCAAAGTGCCGGCCCGGAGATTGTCGGCGGCCTGGCCGACAGCGCGGGAATCCTGATAGAGACGGGCACGGCCTTCGGCGGTCTCTACAGCCTTGACCACCACCGGCAGCGGCTCAAACACGAGCGGACCAAGCCGCCTGCCCCGCCACAGCACAGCGAGCAACGCGACCACCGCCAGCCACAATCCCAGGAAGCCAACCCACGGCGGCGCCAATTCCTCCAGCGTGGGCGGTGTGCCATTATTCGGTACGTCTCCAAGGCCTGGCAGATACCAGACGAGATCCGGCGTTGGCCCGAGGGTCCGAAGAGTCAGTGCGGCATTGCCCTCTACCTGCAGGAGATCGTTGCTGAGAACGGCCGTGCTGCCGAGAACCACCAGCCGACCGTCCGCACTGGCCGCGTACATGCCTCCGTCGTTGCTGCCAGGCCGGTAGCACGTCACATCGGCTCCCGTGTAAAGGAACGCGCCCTTGCCGGAGACACGCCCCGCAACAAGTGGATCTTTTTGCCCGCACCCTGCTTCCAACGTTGACGTCCCGTTGGGAACCACTCCGGCATGACGGATCTCGCGGCTCAGCCCCGTCAGGGTTCGGAAGCCGGGAGCGATGACCACCACGCGGTCGGCCGATTGCAGCAGGCTGTGCAACTGGGCGGAATCGAGATAGCCGTTGCGGTCATACAACAAGACGGTGGCGCGTGGTTTCCCGGCCAGCAGCGAGGTTGTCGTCGCGAATGAATCGGATTCCGTGACCGTGACTCCGTGCCGCCGGAGGATTTCGGCCGCAGCCATGGCGCCATCAGGAGCGGCATTGCGGGCGGAGAGGGGTGCCGTGTCCGTGTTCGTCGGGGACTGGAACACAGTGACAGATCCGAGTACCGCCACGATGGCCCCGATGATGATCCAGGCCATATGGCGGCGCAACCAACCCCGCAGTTGCGCGGACCACCGGACTGCGTGAGTGTCCGATGTCATCGCGGCACCGCCAAACCGTTGGCGGACTGCCCGGCGAAATCAGGTTTCATGGCCGATAGTCCGGTGTCCAGTGAGAGGACGGCTGCATGGTCGGAAGCGGTGGCGGTCGCCTTTCCGTATTTCACGCCATCGAAAATCCTGGCGGCTTCCTCAAGCCGCGAACTGGCATCCCCGAACGCGCGCCCCAATTGGGCAGCCGCCTCGTCCGCGGTCCGGCCAGCCTGGACGTCAATGACTGCCCGGTCCTCCGCAGAGCGAACCACGGCGCGGAACTGTTCGACGACGGCCGTTTGCCAGTCTTCACGGCTTGCCGCTGCAGATGCGCGGGCGCGGAACGTATCGGCATCAACCGTCGGCTCGCCGTCGAAAACCTTCGCCGACGCCTTCTTCCGCGCGTTGAGCCTCGGCCTGACGACCATCACGGCAACCACAATGAGGACCACGGCCAGGACGCCGATCAGCGGCACGCCGATATTTGCCCCACCCATGGAATCGCCGTTCAAGGAACGGAGCCAGTCGACGAACTGATTCCATACCTCGCCGATCCAACTTGGCTTGGCCGATGCGTACTGCTGCCTGGACAGTTCTTCGGCCGCCCACCGCTGGGCCTCGCCGCGGTCCGGATCAACGGGAGGCTCGATGGCAGGGAGAAGAAGAGCAAGGGACGCGGAGACCGGGATCATCCTTGTGGAGAACCCTGGGCGGTGTTCGGCGGCCATGGATGCGCACCGACTTGACGTGCCCTGCGCCGGCCGGGAACGCCGTCGGGATCTTCCCCGGTCTCCAGAAGCCGCAGGAGTTCCACGTCCAGCCCGTCGCGTCGCATCCTCAGGTCCATGTAGATCAGGGCTGCTACGGAGGTTTGGAAAGCGAAGCCAACGGCGCTTACGAGGACCCCTACGACCAGCGAGGCCACGGCGAGGACAATCGCCGTCGTGGTCACTTGTGCGGCGCCGGCATGGGGGGCGAACACGGAGTTTATTCCACCGGAAGCCAAGCCCAAGGGAATCTGGATGACCGACCCGATGATAAATACCATGAAGGCCACCAGCAGCGTGATTCCGAAGATCCGCCACCAATTCCGGCGCGTCAGCGTCCACGAGCGCCGAAGACCGGCGAAGACGCCGAGTTCTTCTACGGTGATGGCGGCCGGGCCACCAACAGTTTCGTATAGATCCAGAAAAATACGACGGCGGCGCCGAATACCAACGGGAAAAGCAAGAGCACCCCGGCCGGACCCAATCCGGCCAGGACGAGGACGGCCAGCAAGAACAGGACCAGGAAGAACAACAATGATCCAGCAAGGAGGAGGGCGGCAAGTCCTACCAAGGGCCAGATACGCGAGCGGGCCAAGGACCACATTTGCTTGAACCCCGTGGGCCGGTTCAACGCGGATCTGGCGACGGGAATGGCCATAACCCCTTGAAGGACGGCTGTGAGCACCATAGTGAGCAAGGAAATTCCCATGATCCCTGCAGTGGCGCCAACGGCCGGGCCAAGATACCGCATCGCCTCGTCCTGGCTCGTGAATCCTCCTACGGGAGGTTCGACCATCCCGAGCATGCCCAGCGCGGCCACCTCGTTCAATGCGCCGGCAACGGCCTGGACAATGAGGGCGGAGCCGAACATGGTTTTGGCGTTCCGGCGGACGGTCTGGAATGCACCGTCCATGATTTCACCGAAGAAGAGCGGCCGGAGGGCACGATTCCGGGTTTCGGGGAGCCACATAGCGGGGCTGGCCGTACGGCGGCGGACCGCCTGCCGGCCAGCGCGGATCGACCGGCGGGCCCCACGATTGCCCGGATACTGCGGCACGCCCATTGCGGTGGGGTGCCCCATTGTGGCTGGGCGCCCGGTTGCGGCGCGCCCCATTGTGGCTGGGCGCCCCACGGTGGCCGCGGTCCCTGTTCAGGCCGGTAACCCGGATCGGGTTGTGACACGTTTTCCTCCCAAAAGATGCGTCCGCGGCAATGCACGGACCCCGAAAGGGCCGTTCGCACCAGCCTATAGTTCCGCCGTCGCGCCTCATAGCCCATTTGCTTGCGGGCTGCAGCGCGCCATGCCGTGATCGGGCTCAACGGGACAAAGGCTTGGTCATAAGGGAATATATAACTATGAAGGCACGCATCCTGGTAGTAGACGACGACGAAGCGCTGGCCGAAATGATCGGCATCGTGCTGCGGAACGACGGCTTCGACCCGGTTTTTTGCGCGGACGGCGGACAAGCGCTGGAGGTGTTTCGTTCCTCCAAACCGGATCTGGTACTGCTTGACCTGATGCTGCCCGGATCGGACGGCATCGAAGTGTGCCGCCAGATCCGCGGGAGTCGGACGTTCCCATCGTCATGCTCACCGCCAAATCGGACACCTCCGACGTCGTCCGCGGCCTTGAATCCGGTGCTGACGACTACGTGCCCAAGCCTTTCAAGCCAGCCGAGCTCGTGGCCGGGTCCGCGCCCGGTTGCGTCCGGGCGACCAGAAAGCGCCCGAGACCCTGCGGATTGCCGACGTCACCATCGACGTCGCGGGCCACTTGGTGACACGCGGCGGCGAGCGGATTTCGCTGACACCCCTGGAATTCGATCTGTTGGTCGCGCTGGCGCGCAAGCCCTGGCAGGTCTTCACCCGCGAACTGCTCCTTGAGCAGGTGTGGGGCTACCGCCACGCTGCCGACACCCGGCTGGTCAACGTCCATGTCCAGCGCCTGCGGTCCAAGATCGAGCGTGACCCGGAAGCTCCCGAAGTTGTATTGACGGTTCGTGGTGTCGGATATAAAGCAGGCGCCTGAGTCTTCCACCGGCGAGCCGGCACCGACCAGGAGGCCCCGGAGGCCAAGGTCAAACACCCCGTTTCAGGACATCCTGTCCCGGAACACACGGACGCCCGGGCATTGAATCTCCCGTGGATCCTGGAGCGCACCCGCATTTGGACGCGCCGCGCCCTGATCCTGGCACTGCGTGTCTCCCGCCTCGTGGTGACCGGACTTCGCCACATCCGGCCAGGGATCCGGTACTTGTGGCGCGCCTTGCTGCGCCGTTGGCGCCGCTCCCTCGAATTCAGGACCGTCGCGGTGACAATCGTGCTGTCGATGGTGTCGTTTGCGGTGGTCGGCGCATATCTCTCGAACCAAATAGCGAACAACCTTTTCCAGGAGCGTTTGAAGCAAGCCGAGTCCGAAAGCCGCTACTACGTCAAGCAAGTCCAGGACACCTTTGACGGGTCACAGGCCAACGACCAATCAAGCGTCATCACACTTGTCTATGACACGCTCAAAGCGGTGGAGGGCAACGGCTCGGTCATCCAGCGGCGATACGTCTTCGAAGCGATGCCCGAACAAACCAAACCGCGCAACCGCTGGGTGGAATCGCGGGCCTCGGATCAGTTGACGGTCCGCGTCATTCCTCCGGCCCTTCGCAAGTCTGTGCAGGAATCGGGCAAGGACCAGTACTGGGCTTCCACCGAGTTCCCCGTCGGCAACCAGGACCACCCCGGGATCGCGGTCGGGAACAAAGTCACCTTCAATGGCACGGTCTACGAGCTCTATCTCCTCTACGACCTGGATACCGCCCAACAAACCCTGGACGAAATCCAGAACGTGCTGTGGCGGGCGGAGCCGCACTCATCCTCATGATCGGCGGTATTGCCTGGTACGTGACCAGGAACGTCGTGAGTCCGGTGAGCCATGCCGCGGTCGTCTCCGAGAAGCTGGCCGCAGGCCAGTTGCAGGAGCGGATGGTGGTCAAGGGCGAAGACGAGGTGGCCAGGCTGGGCGCCTCCTTCAACCACATGGCCGCGAGCCTGCAGGAGCAGATTACGCAGCTGGCCACGTTGTCCCAGATGCAGCAGCGGTTCGTTTCCGATGTGTCCCATGAACTGCGGACACCGCTCACGACCGTTCGGATGGCAGCCGAAGTGTTGTTCGATGCCCGCGATGACTTCGACCCCATCAACAAGCGTTCCGCCGAGCTGCTTTACAACCAGGTGGAGCGCTTCCAGTCGCTGCTTTCGGATCTGCTGGAGATTTCCCGCTTCGACGCAGGGGCCGCCGTGTTGGACTCCGAGCCGACGGACATCTTCCAAGTCGTTTCCCATGTCATCGACGGTGCCTCTCCCGTTGCCGCCGAATATGGCTCCGAAGTTCGCCTTACCTCGCGCCACAAGCGGATCATCGTGGAGATGGACGCCCGCAGGATCGATCGCATCCTGCGGAACCTGCTGCTCAACGCCGTCGAACACGGCGAGGGGAAACCGGTCCACGTTTCCGTTGCCGCCAACCAAGAGGCAGTCGCCATCTCTGTGCGTGACTTCGGCATAGGGATGACCCCGGCAGAAGCCGCGCGGGTCTTTGATCGTTTCTGGCGCGCCGATCCCGCGCGTGCGCGGACCACGGGTGGCAGCGGACTGGGACTCTCCATCGCCGCAGAGGACACCAAGCTCCACAACGGTTGGTTGCAAGCTTGGGGCGCAAGGGATCCGGTTCCAACTTCCGGCTGACGCTGCCTCTCAAGAGGGGTGGCACCATCGTGAAATCACCGTTGCAGCTTGAACCGGCAGACATCCATTTGCCGGGCGCCGCTCCTGAGCGCCAGATGCTCGTATTGGATGCCGGCGATCCGCCTCTCGAGCGCGGTTCCGCCGCGGACCCGGGGCTGGAAGACACGCCGGCGCCGCCACTACTGCCTCCCGTACTGCCCGCCGTACTGCCTCCGGCAGGACACGACGACGACGACCAAGCCGAAGGGGGAACGGCACCTTGAGTTCCCGACGCCCGTACCTCTCCCGACGCCCGTACGTGTTAAGGGCCGTGATCGCCGTTCTTGCTGTCCTCATGGTGGTCCTTAGTTCCTGCGCCCAGATCCCACGGTCTGGTCCGGTGGGAAAGAGCAAGGACGAAAGCGCGGGCAACCGAACGCTCCTGTTTTCTTCCCGCCGCCGCCCCACCCCGGTGCCACTCCGGAGTCCATCATCGAAGACTTCTATGGTGCAGGCAGCGGTTACGAAGGCGACTACGCCGTGGCCAGGCAGTACCTCACGCAGGCGCTGTCCGTCAGCTGGAAGTCCGACAAGCGCACGCTCGTTTTCCGGAAGGCGACCGTCGTCAAGACCGGTGTGGAAAACGAATTCAAGTACCAGCTGGACCTCGCCTACGCGGTCGACGCCGACGGCGTTGCGACGCAGTTCCCCGAAGGAACCACTGAGACAATTCCGGTGACCCTGGAACAGGTCGACGGCGAATGGCGGATCTCGGCGGTCCCCGACGGCACCGCGATACCGGAAGAGACGTTCAAAGTCATCTACGCGGCCCAGCCCATCTATTTCTACGACCCGACCTTCACCTATGCGGTTCCGGACGTCCGGTGGTTCATCAAGAAGAACACCGTCAAGGCAATGACCAGCGCCTTGCTCGACGGTCCTGCGCCCTACCTCCAGGGTGCGGTTGTCAGTGCCTTTCCCTCCGGCATGAAGCTGGCCCGGGAGTCGGTCCCGGTGGTGTCGGGAGCCGCCCAGGTGGACCTTTCCGCCAAGGAACTCGTGGATGCGTCTGCCGAGGACCGGCAGCGGATGCAAAACCAGCTGACCCTGACTTTCCGTAGCCAGCCGGACGTGGTCAATGTTCAGTTGCGTGCCGACCAGGATCTGGTCCGCGTGGAGGACAACGGCTCGGTCCTGCCGCCCGTGCTTGAGAAGAATGCTCCCGCGCGCCAAATCGCCGTCAGTAACAACGAACTCGTCCGCTACGAGAACAACAGGGTCTCGGCCCTCCCGGACATGCAGCCGGTGGCCGGACTGAACCCTAGCGCTCCCGCCGAGTCCCCGACGTCCCAGGCCGTGGCCTTCCTCAACAGTGCCGGAACCAGCCTGTATTCGATGATTCCCGGCCTACCCGCCCGTCAACTGACAACCAGGACAACCCTGAGCCATCCGTCCTTCAGCCCGCAGGACTGGGTCTGGACGGCAGGTCCAGGAGCCAACGGGGCCACCGAGGTGGTGGCGTTCAAACCGTCCAACGTTCCTCTTGGACAGCCCGTCCCCACGGTGACGATGGCGCCGGCCTGGTTGGCAGGGCGCGTTGTGAGGGACTTCCGGATATCCCGCGAAGGGACGCGCGCACTGGTGATCTCCGAGATGAACGGGAAATCATCGGTGCAGGTGACCGGAATTGTCCGCAATCCTGACGGCACCCCAAAGACCTGACTGCACCCATAACCTTGTTCTCTTCCGCCCCTGTTGATCAAGGGGTCTGGGTCAATTCCACGACGGTCGCGGTGATGAAAGCTTCGTCAACGGAGAACGTGGTTCCCGAGCTGTTGTCCTTGACATCGAGCCAGCCGCAGCTGTTGCCGGCATGGCCGAACCTGACGACTATCAGCGCGGGCAACGGACCCGAGCAGATTTTTGGACAGTCGGCGCAGGCGTCTTCCAACGGGTCGGCAATGGGTGGGAATTGCAACTCAAGGGTCCGGTAGACCCCTCCTTCCCGGGCTAGTCCCACCGGCTCCCAGCCTTCGCAAGCTCAGGCCGGGCCCTCGCCGGCGTGGGCCCACCCACCGCCTCCCTAACCTCGCTTCGCTCGGCCAGGGAACCCGGGCGGCGTGGGCCCACGTTCCGACAACGTCGCCACTTGTTCTCCACATAGCGCGGTTGGGGAGTGTTGTCGGCCGTCGAGGAGCCGGATGCTTGGGCATGGGTACTGTGGGCCGTTGCCGGGTGCGTGACCCTGACCGCACTGTGGTCCCGAGTGACGACGCACGCCATCGGGGAGTCCATCCTGCACGATTGGCGAGGCTCGCGCAGGGCGTCGGTGAGGCCTTCGTCGAGCTGCTGGCTGTTCTGGCCCCTGTCGAATGTGTGTGCTGCGGTTTCGAAGATTCGGCCCTCTGCGGCACCTGTGCACGGCGCCTGCGGCTGCTATGCGCCCGTCCGTTTCGCGCCGAAGGACAGGCACCGGCTTTGCTCACGGCGGAAGGGCCGTGATCCTGCCCGTCGTCGCGGGCGGACACTACCGGGACGAACTGGCCCAAGCCCTGCTTTCTTTCAAGCATCTGGGCCAGGGACGGCTCGCCTCCGTGCTCGCGCCTGCACTGGGCAAGGCCATCCGGTCTGCCGTTGGAGACGCGGCAGGCGTCTGCCTTATACCTGTTCCCAGCAGTAACGCGGCTTTCCGGCGCCGCGGATTCAGTCCGGTCCATCTCTTGCTTGGCCGCTTGGGACAACGTGGCGCTTTGCCGGGTCTGCACATGACGGATGCCTTGAAGAAGGCGCCCGGACCGGGAAGCGGGCAAAAGGGCTTGGGCCGCGGAGAGCGTGCGCGCCGTGTCCGTGGTTCCATGACCGTTCGCCTGTCCCGCAAAAGGTCATTGGAGGGCAGGGCATGCGTCATCGTCGACGACGTCCTCACTACGGGTGCGACCCTCGCCGAAGCCGCCGGGCCGTGTCGTCGGCGGGAGGCGTGGTGTGTGGAGCGGTGGTCCTTGCCGCCACCCGGCCGCCGGCCGGCAGCGACCTACCTGCGGACGGGCTGGACACCCAGCCCGCGCCGACTCAAACAAAAAATAAGTGACGAAAGGATGAATTACCAGTGGCGATGAACTAACGTCGGTTATGGGTACCAAGAACAGATGTACCTGTCGATAGCGGCTCGGAAAGGGCTCGACTGTCCGTCAGATCAGCCCTAGAAGCGCCCTTATCGTGTCACCTGAGTTGTTTGGAGGGCACCATGGAGTTCATGATCAGCGGCCGTAATCTGACCGTTTCGGATCGCTTCCGCGAGTATGCCGGCGAGAAGATATCAAAGATTGAATCGCTTGGGGACAAGGTCCAGAGGGTCGACGCGAAGGTTTCAAAGGAAACCAACCCGCGCCAGACACCGGGCCAGCTCACGGTCGAAGTGACAGTTCTGGGCCGGGCCCTGTGATCCGGGCCGAAGCGAGCGCCGCTGACAAGTTTGCCGCCTTTGATCTCGCCTATAGCAAGCTGCTGGAGAGGCTCCGCAGGGCCAAGGACCGCAAGAAGGTCCACCACGGCCGCCACACCCCCAAAGCCGTTCGTGAGGCTACTGCGACGCTCGAGCCGGCCAGCGCGAGCGAACCCATTTACGTAGAGGCAAGCAACCACCAGGAGCCAACGACGCCACCGGTGGAGACCTCGCCCTACGACGTCGACAACGACATTCCGGCCGGTGATTCCCCGGTCCTGATTCGTCGCAAGGTTTTCCCCGCCGCTTCGCTCACCCTTGATGACGCGGTGGACAACATGGAATTGGTGGGCCACAATTTCTACCTGTTCGTGGACAAGGAAACAAACACGCCGTCGGTCGTCTACCGCCGCCGTGGCTGGACATATGGAGTAATCACTCTGGACTCCACATGCGAACCAGGAGACGAACCAGTGGAGGAAAAGATCCACGCTTACCGTTCGAATGACCAAGCCGCCACAGCCTAGCTTGCATTCGTAATTCCCATGAAAGGACTGGCATGGCCGCTTCGCTGAGCCTGTTGCAGGCACGGCGGATTGCATTGGCAGCCCAAGGACTGGACAAGGAACGGCCCACCGGCCCGTGACTTCGCGGGCGGTGGGCCGCACCTTTGCCCGCCTCCACGTGGTGCAGATCGACTCCGTCAATGTCCTCTCGCGCAGCCACTACCTTCCTTTCTTCTCAAGGCTTGGCAACTACGACCGGAGCATCCTTCATGCGATGGCCGGGCGAAGTCCGCGGCGCATGATGGAATACTGGGCGCACGAGGCGAGCTTCATCCGCCCGGAACACTTCCAGGATCTGCTGCTCTGGCAAAACCGCGCATGGGTGGGCGCAGCCCACTTGGAACATGGACTCCGGGAGGACATGGCCAACCGGATCCTCGATACGCTCGCAACCGGGCGCCCCATGACTGCCGCACAATTGACGGCCCACCTAGGGCACCAGGAAGACCGGCAGCACGATAACTGGGGGTGGAACTGGAACCTGGTCAAGAGGGTTTTGGAGCACTTGTTTGAAGAGGGGCTCGTGACGGCCGCGTCGAGGACAGAGCAGTTCGAGCGCCGGTACACGCTGACATCGCGGGTCCTGCCATCGGGATTGCCTGCGGTCATCCCCCGAGCAGGAGCCCTCCCGGACGGCGGCTCCGAGCTGTCGACGGCGGCAATGGACCGGCTGATCGACGCGGCAGCCCAGGCCCATGGAATCGGATCAATCCGCTGCTTCGCCGATTACTTCCGGACTCCGGTGAAGGCAGCTGCAGCATCGATCGACAGGCTCGTTGCCGCCGGCCGCCTGGAGCCGTCACGGTGCGTGGTTGGGACCGGGCCTTGTACCGGCACGCGGAGGCCCGTCTTCCCAGGGCCGCCACGGGCCGTGCCTTGCTCAGCCCGTTTGATTCACTGGTCTTTGAGCGTAGAAGGCTCGAGGAGTTGTTCGGCTTCCATTACCGGATCGAGATCTACACGCCTGCGGAGAAACGCAAGTTCGGGTATTACGTGCTGCCCTTCCTCCTTCGGGACGCAGTGGTCGCGCGCGTAGACCTCAAGGCCGACCGCGCAGCCAAGCAGCTTCTGGTGCGTGCCGCCCACGGCGAGCCGGACGCTCCGGCGGACACCGCCGTCGAGCTTGCCGCCGAGCTGCGGCTTATGGCGCAGTGGTTGGGGCTCGACGACGTCGTCGTGTCACCGATGGGCGATCTCTCGTCGCCGCTTGCCTCGGCAGTGGCCCGCGGCTGAGGTCATGGGTCTCCGGCGGTGGCCTGCGGGCGCCTTGCGCTCCGCTCTCAGGGAAACGGGGCCGCGTGGCGTTGGTCTCTCCCGTAGACTGAAACCGCCAGAATTCGGCAGCTTGAGACTGGGAGCAACTTTACGTGGCATCACTTATCGAAAAACTTCTCCGCACGGGTGACAAAAAAACCCTGAGGCAACTGCGGACCTACGCCGATTCCATCAACGCCCTCGAAGACTCCTTCAAGACCTTCTCCGATGCCGAATTGCGCGAGGAGACGGACAGGCTGCGCGCCCGCCACGAGGACGGCGAGAAGCTGGACGATCTCTTGCCGGAGGCTTTCGCAGCGGTGCGTGAAGCTTCCTCCCGCACCTTGGGGATGCGCCACTTCGATGTCCAGCTCATGGGTGGGGCCGCCCTCCACCTGGGCAATATCGCCGAAATGAAGACCGGTGAAGGAAAGACCCTTGTGGCCACCGCTCCGGCCTTCCTCAATGCCCTGACAGGCAAGGGCGTGCACGTCGTTACAGTCAACGACTACCTCGCCGAATACCAGTCCGAACTCATGGGCCGTGTCTATCGCTTCCTTGGCCTCAGCAGCGGTTGCATCCTGTCGAACCAGGATCCCGAAGTGCGCCGTCAGATGTACGCGGCAGACATCACCTACGGCACCAACAACGAATTCGGCTTCGACTACTTGCGCGACAACATGGCGTGGGACAAATCCGAGCTTGTGCAGCGCGGCCACAACTACGCGATTGTCGACGAAGTGGACTCCATCCTCATCGACGAAGCCCGTACTCCGCTCATTATTTCCGGTCCTGCCCAGGGTGACACCAACCGCTGGTACAGCGAATTCGCCAAGGTCGTGCAGCGCCTCCAGGCTGAAGTCGACTACGAGGTCGACGAAAAGAAGCGGACGGTCGGTGTTCTCGAAGCCGGCATTGAGAAGGTCGAAGACTACCTCGGCATCCAGAACCTGTACGAATCCGCCAACACCCCGCTCATCGGCTTCCTGAACAACGCCATCAAAGCCAAAGAGCTCTTCAAGCGGGACAAGGACTACGTCATCCTCGACGGCGAAGTCCTCATTGTTGACGAACACACCGGCCGTATCCTCGCCGGACGGCGTTACAACGAAGGCATGCACCAGGCGATCGAGGCCAAGGAAAACGTCGAGATCAAGGCTGAGAACCAGACTCTCGCCACTGTGACCTTGCAGAACTACTTCCGCATGTACTCCAAGCTCTCGGGCATGACCGGCACGGCTGAAACCGAAGCCGCCGAGTTCATGAGCACCTACAAGCTTGGCGTGGTACCCATTCCCACCAACCGGGACATGCAGCGCATCGACCAGTCGGACCTCGTGTACAAGAACGAAATCGTGAAGTTCGAAGCCGTCGTGAAGGACATCGCGGAACGGCACGAGAAGGGCCAACCCGTGCTCGTCGGCACTACCAGCGTTGAGAAGAGCGAATACCTTGCCAAGCTGCTGGCCAAAGAGGGCATCCGGCACGAAGTCCTGAACGCAAAGAACCACGCACGCGAGGCCGCGATTGTCGCGCAAGCGGGACGCAAGGGCGCCGTCACGGTCGCCACCAACATGGCTGGCCGCGGTACTGACATCATGCTGGGCGGAAACGCCGAGTTCACGGCCATCGCCGAACTGGCAAAGCGGGGCCTGGACCCTGAGGAAAACTCCGAGGAGTACGAGGCCGCATGGCCCGAAGCGCTCGAAGCGGCCAAGCAGGCAGTCAAGGACGAGCATGAGGAAGTGCTTGAACTTGGCGGGTTGTATGTGCTGGGCACGGAACGCCACGAATCCCGTCGAATCGACAACCAGCTGCGTGGCCGCTCGGGCCGCCAGGGCGACCCGGGGAGTCCCGCTTCTACCTCTCGCTGACCGATGACCTCATGAGGCTCTTCAACTCCGGCGCTGCCGAGCGCCTCATGAACAGCTCGGTACCGGACGATGTTGCACTCGAATCCAAGCTCGTGTCCCGCGCGATCGCTTCGGCCCAGGGCCAGGTTGAAGGGCGGAACGCCGAGCAGCGCAAGAACGTCCTCAAGTACGACGACGTCCTGAACCGCCAGCGTGAAGCCATCTATGGCGACCGCCGGAGGATCCTTGAAGGCGACGACCTGCACGAAAAGGTCCAGTTCTTCCTGGAAGACACCATCAATGCCTTGATCGATGCCGCGACGGCAGAGGGAACCGGCGATGACTGGGACTTCCACCAGCTGTGGACCAACCTCAAGACCCTGTACCCGGTAACTGTTACGGCCCAGGACATCATCGACGAAGCCGGCGGGAAGGCGCGGGTGTCCGTTGAATTCCTTAAAAACGAGATCCTTTCGGACGCCCAGCTCGTTTACAAGGAGCGGGAAGAAGCCATTGGCGCCGAGAACATGCGCGAGCTTGAGCGCAGGGTTGTCCTCTCGGTCCTTGGCCGCAAGTGGCAGGAACACCTCTATGAGATGGACTACCTCAAAGAAGGCATTGGCCTGCGCGCGATGGCCCAAAGGGATCCCCTGGTCGAGTACCAGCGTGAAGGATTCACGATGTTCCAGAGCATGATGGAAGCCATCCGCGAAGAGAGCGTGGGCTTCCTCTACAACCTGGAAGTGGAAGTAACGCCCGCCGAAGACGTGGTGGTAGTGGATGGCAGCCCTGAAGGCGGTCACGTGGAACATCACGATCCGCAGATCCGCGCGGCCGGCCTCGAAGCCCCGGAAAAGCCTGTTCAGCTGCAGTACACGGCGCCTGGTGAAGACGGCGCGAGCCAGACCCGCGTCGAGGGGAGGGCCTCGGGCCGCTCAGGCAACCCGCCAAGGCTGCCGCTGATGACAAGCAACGCGGATCCAACAGGAAGAAGCGCCGCTGACCCTCCGACTGCCTGACGCATGTAGCTGACGCCCGCAGCCTCCGGACGTTTCCAATAAGCCGATGCCTGCAGCGAAAACGGAGAGGGACCAGAACGCGCGTTCTGGTCCCTCTCCGTTTTCGCGTGCTTTGAACCGGGCCGTCAGCCGATTTCGAGGGCGGTAACCCGCCATGTGCCGTTGATCCCTTCAAGCCTCATGGCTACGGCGCGGGAGCGGAGTTCTTCCGAGACAACCAAGCTGGCCTCGTACACTCCGTCGTTCACCGCGCAGACACGCACGGAACGGACCATTGGACTTCGGTGAAGGCGCGACTGCCCGCCCGGGGCGTTGGCAGCATGGGCTCGCGTCAGTGCGGCACGGTGTTGAAGGGCGCTGAAGCATCCGGGATCCAGGGTCCGTGAGAGCTGTTGCGCCGGCCGGGTGCCTGCAAGGACTTCGACCGCGGCTTGGGCGATGCTGCGGGCCAGTGCGCGGATTTCGCCGTCGAGACTGCGGATCTGGGCCGCTTTGCGGGCAGGAGATGGCCCCCGCCCGACGGCCCGTCCGTTCGGGCTTTCGCACGAGGGGAAGCCATGATCGAACGGGAGGCAATGGGTGGCGAAGCCGCCTGAAGGACTTCATTCGGCACGCTGCGGACGGCTGGTGATGCGCTCATGGACTTCCTCGGTTACGGATCGCTGGTTGGTGGTGGTTGGCTGGGTCACTGGTTCGGCGGTGGTTGGAGGACCTGACCCGGTAGGAGGAGCCCAGGGTCGTCTCCAATGACATGCCGGTTGGTGGAGTACCACCTCGGCCAGTGGTGGGCAATGTCGACGTCGCTGGCCATGGGGCCCAGCTGCCGGGCGGCAATCGACCACAGTGAATCGCCCTGTTTCACCACCACTTCGCGTTGATTTGGCGAAGCAGGCTGTTCGGCGCCACGCTGCGGCCCGTTACCCAGGAGCCCGGGCGCAGTGGCAGGTGCGCGGGGTTGCCAATGCGGGTTGATCTCCAACGAGCCGGACTCAAACGAGGGAATGGCCGGGCGATGGGGAGAAGGACTAGGGGAGGGTTTCCATTGGGCAGAGATGCCGCTCGACGAGTTTGAGCCGTTCGCCGGGCTCCACGCTGGTTCAAACTGTGCCGGTGCCGCATTCGCCACGGGGATTCCCGCGAGATTCAGGCCCAGAATTGCAACGGCCAGTCTGCGCATGAACGCAGGGCTGAGTTTGGCAGTGGCGCTCGCGCAGCGGTTCTTTCCCATTTGCTGGAGGAGCGCGGCGGCCATTGCCAGGATGAACGTGGCGATCCACCAGGCGCCGATCCCCAGACCGGAGGCAGTTGCGACAAATCCCAGGAGGTCTTCGAACATGGGTGTCTGGAGTCGTCCTGCCGCGGAGTTCCATCGGTCAACCAAGATCAGTCCAGTGACAGCGAGCAAAAGGGCGAGCACCAGGATGGTCACCGCCATTGCAACATCGTTCCGAACGGGCCTGTTCGTCTGTTCCATGGGTTCCCCTTACCCAGTTGATGCAAGTATGTGCAATTTGATGCTATTTAATGATGTTTGAATTATTTTGGTCACAACGAGCGGCATTTGTCTAGGACTAGCTTGTCGATGAAGACAGATTGACCGTCGAGGGATGCCCGCTTACGCTGACGCAATGCGTTGGGATGCTCTGTTTGAAGACATGGAGGCACAGTTGGCCTCTGAGCGATTGCTGGGACTTGAATCGGAAATTTCAGAGCGGGCACGTGTGGAGATCGCCGGAATCGACGTCTCCGACAGGCTGCGTGGCGCGATCGGCCGGAAGATTGATGTGAAGCTCCGATCCGGAACGCAGGTGTCAGGGACGCTTAGTCATGTCGGGAGCGAATCGGTGGTTTTGGACGAAGGTCGCCACCAGTGGTTGGTGCCCGTCGCGGCGGCTTTGGCGTATCAGGGCCTGGCCGGCAGGTCCGGGCTGGCCAATCGAAGGCATCACAGCGGCTTGGCCTGGCCAGCGCACTGCGAATGCTGGCCCGTGACAGGGCGGAACTGGCGGTTCATCTGCTTGAGTTGGCGCAGGAGGAGCGGACGATGCGGGGCGTCATTGATCGCGTGGGCAAGGACCACTTTGATCTCGCGGTGATGTTGCCGGGCGAGGTCCGCCGGTCCGGGAACGTCGTATCTGTGGCAACAATTCCGTTCCAGTCACTTGCCGCGCTGCGTTCATTGCGGGGCCAGGACTTCTAGCCCGGCCGGCTCCCCGCCGTCGTTGTCCTGGGGCGCTGGACGGAGATCAGGACGACTTGGATTTGGCTTCTTGGATGATCCTGCTGGCCTCGGCGTAGCGTTCCTCGATGTACTGCTCCAGCATCTTTTCTTCGACGCGCCACTGGCCCCTGCCGCCCACTTGGATGGCCTTGAGCTCACCGCTTCGCACCAGAGCGTATGCCTGCGGCGAGTTGATCTGAAGCTGTTCGGCGACATCAGCGAGGGTGAGGAATCGGGGCATGCATCCATTTTGCCACTGTTCGATCCACTTGCCGCGGTTATCCACAGGTTGACGTAATTTGAGGCATGTGGCTTTCGGAAGGACCCAGATGCGGTCAGAATAAAGGCCACTGAAGGTCGACGCCGACTAACAAAACAAACGGGGGAGCAGGATGGGTGTAACTACCGCGGCCGCTGCAGCGCGGCTCAGGAAACCGTCATGGAGGGATCCGCGGCTTTTGGTGGGGATTCTCCTGGTCTTGGCATCGCTGGCCGGCGTCATCGCCCTCGTTGGAACCGCTGACCGCACCATTCAGGTCTATGCGGCGCGCGAGTCGATTGCCGTGGGCCAGAAAGTCAGCAAGGACGATCTTGCGGTTGTCAAGGTCCGGCTCGACGACGTTGAGTCCAGCTATGTCACTCTGGCTGGCGGTCTGCCGGAGGGAAGAGTTGCCATCCAGCGAATTGCCAAGAACCAACTCGTCCCGCAGGAAAGCCTGGGCGCCGCCGACTCCTTGGACCGCAAGCCGGTGGCGATCGCGATCCAGGAATCGCTGCCTTCCCAGGCTGTGGCAGGATCCCGCGTCGACGTCTGGGTGGCCCACCCCGATGTGCGCAACGGTTTCGGCACGCCGCAGTTGCTGTTGCCCGGGGCGGAGATCGCCCAGGTCACGGAGGGTGCCTCCACCCTTGGAGCGTCCAAGGAGAAGGTGGTTCTGGTCCTGGTGACCGATGAGCAGATGCCGAACCTTCTTGGTGCGCAGGCAAACAAAGCGAAGATTGCCGTGGTGTGGAATCCGGGCGGTGCCGGCAAGTGAGTATCCCGGTTGTCACAGTCGGGCAATCCCGGGAAGATTTGGTCGGCGGACTCGAACGGCTCCACGGGCCGGTGACGGTGGTGCGTCGGTGCGGTGAACTCGCCGAACTCCTGGCCGCATGCCAAAGCGGTCTCGCCCGCGCCGCAGTCATCGCCGAAGGCGCTGGGGAATTGACGGCGTCGCTGGTCGACCGGCTGGCGGCTGTCGGAGTCTCCATCGTCGCCCTGAGCGACGATCCGGGAGAGGAGAGCCGCCTGCGCAGCATCGGCGTCGTGACGGCGTCGCTCGATGTGGATTCGGCAACGCTGGCGTCGAGGATCTCCGATGCCGTAGGCCAGTTGCCCGGACAAGGAAGACGACGCGCGGAGCCTCGGGATTCCGGGTTTGCGGATACCGCGGCAGAACTCCGTCCCACCGATGCGCCGGAAGAACCGGAACACGTGCCGGCCGGGGCTGGCCGGATCATCGCGGTCTGGGGCCTACCGGGGCGCCTGGCAGGACTCTTGTGGCGGTCAACATTGCTGCAGAGTTGGCGGCGGAAGGCAAGTCAGTGATCCTCCTCGATGCAGACAGCTACGGGGCCAGCGTCGCGGCTTCGCTGGGCTTGCTGGACGAATCCGCCGGACTGGCGCAGTCTTGTCGACTGGCGGACCAAGGATTGCTGGATACCGAATCGCTCAAGCGGATCGCCGCGCCGGTCTTCGCCAAAACCACCAGCTTCCGGGTTCTTACCGGCATTACGCGCGCGGACCGGTGGACGGAGCTCCGGGCCGCCGCGCTCTCTTCGGTGCTTGAGCTCTCCAAGGAGATCGCGGACGTCGTCGTAGTCGACGCAGGTTTCTGCCTTGAAGCGGACGAAGAACTCAGCTTCGACACGATGGCCCCTCGACGCAATGCCGCGACCCTCCGCAGTATCGAACTGGCGGACACCGTTTACGCCGTCGGCGCGGCCGATGCCGTTGGCGTTCCGCGACTCGTGCGTGGCCTCGCGGAGCTCGAACAGGCTGTCCCGCACGCGGCTCCCCGAGTGGTTTTGAACAAGGTCCGGGCCGCATCCGCTGGCCGCTCACCCGAACGTGAACTCCGTGAAGCATGGGAGCGGTACGGACCCAATCAAGGCATCGAAGCGTTCCTGCCATCCGATCCTGAAGCCTGCGACGTGGCCCTGTTGTCCGGCTCTGTCCTCTTCGAGGCTGCGCCCGAATCTCCATTGCGGCTCGCCATCGCAAATATGGTATGTGCACCTGTCCAGCAAAATCGCAAATCCTCTGTCATTTATTCCAGAGCAAGGCGTCGTCTAAAGCGTTAGGCTCGCCATGTGGGCTGCAAGGACGCAGCAATTGAGATGTGATGGAGGCGTTTGTCGATGTCGTCAGGATCCAGCGTGGAGGATCGTTCTAAACCTGCAGTAGTCCGGGAGGGATTCTTCGGGGACTACTACGAGCATCTCGCTGAGGAGGACGCGCGCGGGTACGCTGCCGAGCAGTTGACCTCCAGGGCGGCGGCACACCGGGAAGCGGGGCAGAGCCGCAAGCCGGGCACTGCCAACGTCAGGATCGCCAATGAGGGTGACCGCAGCATTCTGTACATCGTCACGGATGACATGCCGTTTCTCGTGGACTCGGTGAACGCCGAACTCGTTCGCCAGAACTGCGCTATCCGGCTCGTCATGCACCCGCTCTTCGTGGTTTCGCGTGACCACCTCACCGGCGACCTGTCCGACATTGCCCGGGTGCCGTCGAACATCGGCATCTCGAGCGGTGACACCGCGGCGATGCCGAACATCGCCCATCTGATCGCCCAAGGTGACAATGTCTCCCACATGGAGTCGTGGATCGCCGTCGAGGTTGACAGGGTGGCCGACGACTTCCAGAAGGAACTCGTGGACGGAATCCACCGCGTCCTGAACGACGTCCGGGCCGCCGTCGAAGACTGGCCCAAAATGCGCACGAAGGCGCTCGAGCTGGCATCGTCCCTGGACAAAGTGGCCCACCCGGAAGACATCGCGGAACTCAGGCAAGCGCAGGACCTGCTGCGTTGGTTGGACAACGGCAACTTCACGTTCCTTGGTTATCGGGAATACGACCTCATCACCGAGAACGGTGAAGACGTACTCGAGTTGCGTGAAGCAAGCGGTTTGGGACTCTTGAGGGCGGGGACCACCCGCACCAAATCCAGCACCTCACCGATGCCGGACGCCGGAAGGCGCGCGAGAAGCGTGCCTTGGTCATCACCAAAGCCAACTCGCGGTCCACCGTTCACCGCCCTGCGTACCTGGACTACATCGGTGTCAAAAGCTTCGATGTTGCCGGTAACGTCAACGGTGAGCGCCGCTTCATCGGCCTCTTCGCAACGAGCGCGTACACCGGTTCCGTAAGGAACATCCCGATCGTTCGGGAAAAGGTCGACGCCGTGCTCCGCTCGGCCGGTTTCCCCCAGGACTCACACTCTGGCAAAGACCTTGTCGGTATCCTCGAGACCTACCCCCGTGACGAACTCTTCCAGATAGAGACCGAGGACCTGGCAGCAACGGCTTTGGGCATTCAGCGTCTGCAGGAGCGGCGTCGTACGAAGCTCTTCCTGCGCCCGGACATCTATGGGCGATTCATGTCGGCATTGGTCTACCTGCCCCGTGACCGCTACACCACCAACGTCCGGCAGCGAATTGAACAGGAACTCCGCGAGACTTTCGAAGCCGAGAGCATCGACTACGAGGCCCGGATCACGGAGTCCGCACTCTCAAGGGTGTTCTTCCGTATCCGGCTCCCGCGGGAGGCTGAGCTTCGCGATGTCGACGCCGGTGAACTCGAAAAGCGGCTTGTCCGGGCTTCGCGGTCCTGGCCGAAGGAATTGCGGAGGTGCTCCGCGAGAACACCAGCGGTTTGGATGCCGAGCGGTTGTCCGCCCTGTGGGCAGATGCGTTCCCCGCCGGCTACCGGGTCGACTACGAAGTCGAAGACGCCCTCAAGGACATTGAGCGTTTCGAGAAGTATGCCGCCACAACCGACCGCGACGCCGTCGCTGTCCAGGTGGTCCCCGGCGTGCATGTCTACCTGCCCAACGGCGCCGGTGAACTGCTCGAAGAGGATGCCCGCGTCAAGCTCTACCTTTTGGAACCGAAGAGCCTGAGCCAGATCCTGCCCTACTTCCACAATCTTGGCCTTGAGGTTCTCGATGAGCGGCCTTTCGAGATTGAGACTGCCGACCACCGGGACTTCTTCCTCTACGACCTTGGCCTGAAGTACCCCGCCGGTGTCGATCCCGTGGCTACCGGCCAGCTCTTGGCGGACTCCTTCAGCGCCGCCGTGACCGGTGCGGTGGAGTCCGACAGTTTCGACCGGCTCGTCCTCCGGGAAGGTATCCACTGGCGGCAGGTTGTCATGCTCCGCGCCTATGCGAAGTACATGCGCCAGATGGGGAACACCAACTCCTTCGAGTTCATAGCGGATACCCTCCTCGCCAACCCGGAGGTTGCCCGCGGCCTTATTGACCTCTTTGGGGCGCGCTTCGATCCGTCGTCGCCTGACGCCGCGCGTCCGGCCCGCCAGGAGGGCGCCCGCGCCGCACTGGCCGAAGCAATTGACCAGGTGGCAACGCTCGACGCCGACCGGGTCCTGCGGACTTTCGTCAACCTCATCGAGTCGACGCTGCGCACGAACTACTTCCAGGGCAAGTCGTACGTCAGCTTCAAGCTCGATCCGACCACGATCGACGGACTGCCGTTCCCGCGGCCAAAGTACGAGATCTGGGTGTACTCGCCTCGCGTTGAAGGCGTGCACTTGCGCTTCGGCAAGGTGGCCCGTGGCGGTTTGCGGTGGTCGGACCGCCGTGAAGACTTCCGGACCGAGATCCTCGGGCTGGTCAAGGCACAGACCGTCAAGAACGCCGTGATTGTGCCGACCGGCGCCAAGGGCGGATTCTTCGCGAAGCAACTTCCGGATCCGACACTTGACCGTGCCGCATGGATGGCCGAGGGCATCGAAAGCTACAAGACCTTCATCCGCGGCCTGCTCGACCTCACCGACAACCTCGTGACCACAGGCGACGGCGAGAAGATTGTGCCGCCGTCGGACGTTGTCCGTCAGGATGACGACGATTCGTACCTGGTGGTGGCAGCTGACAAGGGCACCGCTACCTTCTCGGACACCGCGAACGGCCTGGCCGCCGAGTATGGATTCTGGCTGGGGACGCATTCGCTTCCGGTGGTTCCGTGGGGTACGACCACAAGGCCATGGCCATTACGGCCCGCGGCGCATGGGAGTCGGTCAAGCGCCACTTCAGCGAGCTGGACCTTGACACCCAGAGCGAGGAATTCACCGTGGTTGGCGTCGGCGACATGTCCGGCGACGTGTTCGGCAACGGAATGCTGCTTTCCAAGCACATCCGCCTGCTGGCCGCCTTCGACCACCGCCACATCTTCCTGGACCCGACGCCGGACGCGGCTTCGTCCTTCGGCGAGCGGCAGCGTCTCTTCGAGCTTCCCCGCTCCTCTTGGGACGACTACGACCGCTCGCTCATCAGCGCAGGCGGCGGGGTCTACCCCCGCCAGGCCAAGGTCATCCCGATCTCGCCGGAAGTCCGCCGTGCCCTTGGCCTGCCGGACGGAACGGTTCAGCTGAGTCCGCCTGAACTTCTGCGTGCAATCCTCCTCGCTCCGGCCGATCTCCTCTACAACGGCGGAATCGGAACGTACATCAAGGCCAGCACCGAGTCCCACGCCGAGGTGGGAGACAAGGCAAACGACGTCATCCGCGTGAACGGGCGCGAACTCCGCGTCAAAGTCGTGGGCGAAGGCGGCAACCTCGGAATGACGCAGCGCGGACGTATCGAGGCCGCTCTGCAGGGTGTCATCCTCAACACCGACGCAATCGACAACTCTGCCGGCGTCGATTGCTCCGACCATGAAGTCAACATCAAGATCTTCGTCGACCGGATGGTTGCCGCAGGAAAACTGGATGCTTCCGAGCGCACCTCGTTCCTCGCCGACATGACCGACGAGGTCGGGCGCCTTGTGCTCGAAGACAATATCGATCAGAACATCCTCTTGCTCAACGACCGCACTCGCGTCGCCGAATGGAGCCCGAGCTACGAGCGCCTGATGGACTGGCTCGAGAAGTCCGCCGACCTCAAACGGGACCTCGAAGCGCTGCCGACCACCGAGACGCTTCGCGAACGGTTGGAACAGGGCCAGGGCCTGACGTCCCCGGAACTGTCCGTGCTCGCCGCCTACGCCAAGATCGAATTGGGCTCGGCATTGCGGGACAGTGATCTGGCGGATGACCCCTGGTTCCGTAAGACGATCCGCTCCTACTTCCCGAAGCAGCTCCGAGAGCGGTTCGACGCGGAACTGGACACCCATCCCTTGCGCCGCGAAATCATCGCCACCGTGGTGGCCAACGATATGATCAACCTGGGCGGGATCACCTTCGCCTTCCGCACCATGGAGGAGACCTCGGCTACCGAGGTCGCCGTCGCCAAGGCGTTCGTAGCCCTCCGTGAGATCTACGAACTCGAGTCGATGGTGCGGGAGCTCAATGCCCTGCCTGCCTCGTTCCCCACGGAACACTGGAGCACCGTCCACCTCGACATCCGGAGGCTTCTGGACCGTGCCGTTCGCTGGTTGCTGAGCCAGGGCAACGCCTCGAAGCCGATCTCGGAGATCGTCGCGGAATTCAAGCCGATGATGGATCCGATGCGGGCCCGGGTGCTCGACTACTTGCGCGGCAGCGACAAAGAGCGCGTTACCGGCTGGCTCGAAAAGGCGCGCTCGTGGGCCTTCCCGACACGCTCGCCCATCGCTGGGCCGAGCTGTTCGAGAGCTTCGTGCTCCTGGACATCGCCAAGATCACGCACAGCCGCGACGCCCGTGTGGAAGAGGTCAGCCACGTCTACTACACGGTATTCGACCGCTTCCACGTCGATTCATTGCTGGAGCGAATTACCGCGCTCCCGCGCGATGACCGCTGGCAGGCTCTTGCCCGTGCAGCCCTGCGCGACGACCTCTACTCGACCGTAGCGGACATGACGACATCGGTGCTCGAATCGACCGACGCCGACCTCGACGCCGAGGCCCGTTTGCGGGCCTGGGAAGGCATCAATGCCGAGCAATTGGGCCGCGCGAAGAGCATGTTCGACGAGGTCAACGCGCTGGAGGCCGACGACATGGCTTCTCTGTCGGTAGCATTGAGGCTCTTGAGGTCAATCGTTCGACGCTAGGGACAAGCCCGGCGTTATATGGAGGTGCAGTGGCAATCTTTACAGACCCCATCAGGGAGCACGCTGATTTCGGGCCTGGAGATGCCGAATGGCTGCACCTCCTGGTCGGCGACTGGCAGATGGTCGCCGACCTGGCGTTCGCGGACTTGGCCCTATGGTTTCCGCATCCTGAATTCGGTTACATCGCGCTTGCTCACGTGAGGCCGTCGACGAGCCACACGGTGTTTCATGCGGACTTCGTCGGGGAAGGCATCCGCTCGGATCTGCGACCGATAGTCGACAAAGCGTGGTCCAGCCGTTCCATCGAACGCTCCAGCGAAACGAGCTGGAGCAGCGAGATGGCCCTGCGCGTCGAGGCGGTTCCCATGGTCAGGAACGGACGGACCCTTGCCGTCGTCACGTCGCATATGGACCTTTCCAGTTCGCGGATGCCTTCCCGCCTGGAGCTCACCTATCGGCAATGCGCCTACGATCTGCTCCGGATGGGAACGCTGGGACTCTGGCCGGATTTCGCTTCACCGACGGGTTCCCGCCGTGGCGCTCCCGCGTGGGTGACGGCCTGATAAGGCTCGACGCCGACGGGATCGTCCAGTATGCGAGTCCAAACGGTGTCTCCGCCTTCCGTCGCCTCGGCGAGGTGGAAACCTTGGAAGGACGGTCCCTTGCGGAAGTAACCGCAGGACTCCTCAAGGACCGGCGGATGGTGGACGAGACATTGCCGCTGGTCGTCACGGGTCGGATGCCCTGGAGGAGCGAGATCGAGTCCCGCGGTGTCAGCTTGTCGTTGCGCGCGATTCCGTTGCGTGACGAGAAGCATCGCTTCGGAGCCTTGGTGCTGTGCCGCGACGTGTCCGAACTGCGACGCCGTGAGCTCGAGCTGGTGACCAAGGACGCGACAATTCGTGAAATCCACCACCGCGTCAAAAACAACCTGCAGACGGTGGCGGCTTTGCTGCGCATGCAGTCGCGACGGATGGTCAGCGATGAGGCGAAGCAAGGCCTGGAGCAGGCAATGCGGCGAGTGGCGACGATTGCCTTGGTTCACGAGACACTTTCGCAAGGCCTCACGCAGAGCGTTGATTTCGATGAACTCATTGGACGCCAGTTCCGGCTCTCCGCAGAAGTAGCGTCCCCTTCGCAGCACGTCCGGACCGAGCGCGCGGGCCTGTTCGGCGAGTTGCCGAGCGACTTTGCCACGCCCCTTGCTCTTGTCATCAATGAGCTCGTGACGAATGCGGTGGAGCACGGCCTTGAAGGACGGGCCGGAACGGTTTGGCTCATGGCCGATCGGTCCACGGGGGAGCGCGGCGATGAACTCCTCACGGTGACGATCGCCGATGATGGCGTCGGGCTGCCCGAGGGTCATACACGGAAGGTCTAGGCCTTCAGATTGTGCGGACGCTCGTCACGAGCGAATTGGGTGGCAGCATCCAGTGGCGGCCGCGCGACGGCGGCGGCACCGCCGTCGAGATCGTCCTGAACCTCGTCCGGAGCTGACGCCGTCCGCTGGCGACGCGCTCTGTCTCTGACCGCGGTCAGAAATGCGAAGATGGCCCGGACTTATCAGTCCGGGCCATCTTCGTGTGTTCTCTTTGCCTCAGGCGTTGTGTTTTGCGGGCCGAGTCGCTTAGGAAGCGCGGCGGGCGCGGGCGGCGCGGCGCTTGAGTGCACGTCGCTCGTCCTCGCTCATTCCGCCCCAGACGCCAGCGTCCTGACCCGACTCAAGGCCCACTGAAGGCATGTGTCCACGACGGGACAGCGGCGGCAGACACTCTTCGCTTCCTCGATCTGGAGAAGCGCAGGGCCGGTGTTGCCTACGGGAAGAAAAGCTCCGGGTCCTTGTCAAGGCAGGCTGCGCGGTTACGCCAATCCATGCTGATCAGTCACTCCATTCGTGAGTACTAGTTAAGCCTTTTGTGAAAATATTCACGAGAGGCTTCATAGGAAAGGGGACCCATTGGGCCCCTTGGTCGTCTGAGTCAAGCGTGTCATGTTAACGCCATGTAAACAAGGGTTCAAGCGTTTGAAACCGTGAGCGATGCATCACATTGGATACCGGCCTACTCACAGGTATTCGACTATGTCCGGTAGTGTGCCAGTGTGTCAAGACCCCCTCTGAACCCCCACCATCACCCAGCAGCGCCCGGCGACGACGGCCAGGGGACCAGCCGCGATAACTTAGGCCGGGCAATCGGCGGAGGACCGCGTCCTGCAGGAATCGTTGTTATTTCGATTGTGGTTGTGCTGGAAGCCCTCGCACTATTGATCGCCGGGGCGCTGTATATATACGAGCTCGTGACAGGGGCTCCGGTGGCCTCATTCTGGGGAGCCGTATTTACTTTGGGCCTTCTGCTGGCCTTTTCTGCATTGTTGTTTGCCGTGGGACACTTCCTGTTCCGTGGCTACCGTTGGACCCGGGCACCGGCGTTGGTTGCCCAGCTGTTCGCCCTGACCATCGGGTTTCCCACCATGACCGGAGGCCTGGTTCTCGCCGGCCTGGCCATGGTGGTGCCGGCTTTGGCCGCGATCGTCTTTTTGTTCGACAAGCGGGTGGTTGCCTTTGCTTCCCGGCGGGCGGATCCCGCGCCGCCCTCTAGCTGTTTTCGCTTTGGTACGGCTTCCTAACCCGGAGCGGCGATCTGGAGGGAGCGTGTTCGTCCATTCTCAATGAGGACAGCACGACCCGGTGGCGGCGCTTGTTCGGCGGCGATGCGCACGCCGAAGAAATCCGCAGCGGCAGGCGGCGCATTGCCAAGGAGAAGTCCGGTTCCGTGGTTTCCGGCCAGGGAAGCAAGCGGCGTCCGTTGCATGAGGGCTGGGCTTCCCGCAGTCGCCACGACTGAGAAGCCCATGCCGGGAAGTTCAGCCAGGAGGACGGCGGTTTCGCTGCTGAGGCGATCGACGTCGTCCACGAGGGGGATGACTTCTGCTCCCACGAGCCTGCGGCGCGCATCCCGGTGGAATGCAGCCAACAGGCATCAGGATCGGTCCCTTCGGGTGGCGCCCACCAATGATGGCCTGGATTGAGCATGGCCAACGCGGTGAGCAACGAGGACTTGCCGGAACCGGGAGTGCCAAGGGCGAGGAGGATGCCTGGGCGCGGCAGTGTGATCCAAGCAGGTTCGTGTTCGTCCCCTCCAACCCCGAGGAGTACCGACCCCTGCGCGCGAGCGCGGGAAAGGGCAGCGGTTTCGGTTCGGCTAAGGGCAGCGAGATCCGAAGCCCGGATGAACTGCGGCAGGGGATCCACCCGGAATGGGCGCCGTGCGGGCTCCGGGGCACGCCGTATGGCCAGGCCACGCCTGGAGGGGGCGCCACGAGCTGCGCGACTGCCGTGTCGACGTCAAGCAGGTTGCCACTCACGACCGCCCGGCCTGTCAGAGGCTTCATAGCCACGAAACGCGGCCACGCCAAGCGCCCTTCTTCCGTTGTCCCGGTGGGAAAGAAGGCGCGGTTGGGGATTGACGCGAACATGCGTGACGCTGTCAGTTCGCGATCGCCGGTGACAAGAACAGCCACTCCTGCCTTTGGTCCATCGCGGACGATCGCATGAACAACGTCTTCTGCCCAGGCCAGCGCTCCGGCGCGCAACTCGGAGACCCACGAACCCCAGTTCGAGATAACCAGCAGAAGCGGGACCTGCCCGGCGGTTCCCGGGGATTGCCGCGACGACATCTCAGCCGCGAGCCTCTCCAGGATGCGGACTCCCCTCCTGCTGTCGGTGGAGGAGACGACGGCCGCCACTCGTCCCTGGGCTGCCACGTCGGTGTACGAACCGTCGCCGTCGAGGATATAGAGATGGAGTTCCTCGGCACTTCCAACAAGCTGCGCCGCTGCCGCCTTACAGGTATCGTCGACTCCACTCCCAGGAGGACCAACGAGTCCAAGATTCCCGTGGACGAGCGGAGTCCAGTACAAGCCGGCAACTCGTTGTTGCGCCGGCAAGTCTGCCAAGCCAAGGTAGGCTGTCGGCCCTGCCGGCGATCCGCTTGCCGCGCGCTTTCCCGTGATTGCCGCTATGCCGGGGAATCGTGAAAGGGAACGGATTCTGGAAGCGGATGTGCAACGGGTCTCCGGGGTGCTGAACGCCCGCGGACGTCCCAAACCTGGTTGATCGCCTTAATAATGGAACGGGCGGCTTCTGCTGGCGTCGCGATCGCCCCCTGAGTCGCTGCGTCGGCTGTTTCAGACCAACCGCCGAAGCGGAGCGACCCCGTTGTCGGCAATGCAACGGCCTTTGTGAGCGCCGGGCCTTTTCGCTGCCCGCAAGAGTTGCCGACTGAAAGGGCTCGGCATCCTCCCCTCCGCGAACCATATATGCCCGGCCAGGTCGAGACACCGGAATCGATGCCGCCGCCGGTGAGTTGATGATGTCCCGGGATTCCATTTCTGATTGGACGCGAAGGGCAATGCTGGTAGTCACGTTGGCCCGGATGTCCGCACTCAGGGCACCCTGTGGACGTTGTGTAGCCATGATCAAGTGAATGCCCAGAGACCGTCCTACCGTGGCGATCCGCATCAATTCGGCCAAGGCATCGGGGCGTCTTCAATGAGCATCCTGAATTCGTCGATTACAAGTACAAGACGGGCAGTATTGGAAACCGGCTCCTTCGTCCCGACTCGCCCCGCCCCGGTTCCGCCGGCTTTGGCCCAATATGCTGGCAAATCAGGGACCCGGCCTTCGAAAGGGTCGCTTCCCGCATCCGAACCTCGGCCCGGAGGGAGGAGAGGGTACGTTCGAGCTCGTGTTCGCTGAGGTCCGTCAGCATTCCGACGCATTGCGGAAGGTCGAGCAACGGCCCGAGGCCCGAACCTCCCTTGAAATCAACAAACAGGAAGTTGACCCTGTCCGGGCTGTGGGTCAGCGAGATTGCGGACACTATCGTGCGCAGAAGCTCTGACTTTCCCGATCCCGTAGTTCCAGCAACGAGGAGATGCGGGCCGTCTGAAACCAGGTCCAACGACCGGGGTCCGTCGGTTCCTTGCCCGATGACCGCAGACAGCCCTCCGCGTACTGAAGAAGCGCTCCAGCGGTCCGCGATGCTTGAAGGCTCTGGCGGAAGCAATTCGGCAAGTTGGCAACAAGAGGGGACAAGCGGCGCCCCTTCTGCCGCCGAGCCGGGCAATCTCGCCAATGACCGACAGTAGCGGTCGAAGACAAGGTGCGGTACAAGGTCAGGGTCAAATTCCGTTTCCGATAGACACGAGCGGAGGATTGCGCCATTGCTCCACAGTTCGACCGCGCAACTGCTTTCGTCCCCGCCTGCGGAACGTTGGAAGACTCTCCATCCGGACTCGATCGCCGCCGCCCGGAGTGCGCCGATGGTGGGATCACGTTCCGGCCCCACCAGAAACAGTGCTCCCGGTCTGTCCGTGGGCGCGGAAAGAACAGTTGCGGCTGAAGAGGAGTCCGTGGTCAAGGTGACGCGGGGAGGAACCGGGCACTTGACGGCAAGTGGGTCATCGCTCCGTGTATGAGGACGGGGACGTTGCTTGCGCCCGGAAAGGCGGCCAGTTGCATGAGTAGGAATCTGAACATTCCTTGCACCTTGGCTTCGGGTCCCGAGAGGGAAACGGTTTGCAGGGAGGGATCCAGAACTACCGGAACCGGGCCTAAATGCGGTGGCTGAAAGCCCGGGTCCGCGGGATCGAGCGCAACGCGGGCATTCTGCGGACTGGTGCCGAGCCGGAGCCAGACATCGCGGCAGCCCGCCGTTCCTTGCGTTGCGCCCGAGGCGTGCTTCGTACGGGCTCCCTTAACCGTGCCGGTTCCTTGCGTTGTGCTGGTTCTTGGCGGTGTCAACTGCCTTCGTCCGTGTTCCGTGGGGAGGCAGGCTGCTGAGCTGACGGCAAAGGCGAGCTCAGCGGCGGATGGTGAACACCGCCGTCGTCTGGCCCGATCCTGTTCGACGGCCGCCGCGATCGCGGCAGCCAGAAGGCGGCGCTCGCGTTTTCCCGAAATTGCCGGGACAAGAATCGCGATGGCCGAAATTGCGGTGAATCCGAGGAACATCCACATGCCGGTGGCAAGTGCCATTCCGACTCCCAGCAGGACTGGGAGCCCGGCCGTGAGGAGAAGTTGCGTTCGGTTGCCGGCATCATGGCGCCGGGGAACCAGGATCGGCTCGGCGACGCCCAGGCCTGCGGTCCCCAGCGACTCCGCTCCATGCTCATCGTCGCCGAAGACTATTGACATGACCGAGCCACCACATCGAATCCTGGAAGCGGTTGAGAGGTGGCGGAGCGGACTTTGCGTCCATCCACCACTGTTCCGTTCGCGCTCCCCGTGTCGCTTATGGTGACGGCTGTTTCGGAGATCGTGAGGACGGCGTGAACCCGGGAAACATCGGGATCCGGGAGGCAGATATCAGCGTTGCTCCGGCCAATCGTGTAAGTGCCCGTTCCAACGGTATGACCAGGCCCGCGGCTGGTCCGGCATGCACCAGCAAGGACAACGCTGCCGGACTCCGATTGCCGTCACGGGTGTCCCGCGCCTCCTGACCGGCCCCGTCCACCAACACAGCTCCCGAGATGAGCGGCGCCGAACCAACGGTGAGGCCGCCGAGGGGCAGTCCATCGACCGCGAGTTTTCCGGTTCCGAACTCAGCCGCGACTGCGGCCTCGACGACGGCGCCGGGTGTGCCGTTTCCCGCGGCCATGGTCAGTTCGATGGGCTCACTTTGCCGTAACGCCCCGGGGCCCGGACAAGGGTGCAATGGAATGTCATTGTGTCCGCTCCTTCGGTTCGCGCGTCTGCTGTTCTCCCACGATATTTGTGCTGAGCACCGGGTGTTCTTGGGCAGTTGGCCTATGTGGAAAACGTGGCACTCGTTCGCCCGGGAGGGGCCGGCTCGAAAACCGGGCGCGCCATCTCGGGTAGGCTTGACCTGCAGCCAATGCACACCATTGGGCTGCCCATATTCGAACCAGGAGATTTTGTGACCGCTGACCTCGTCATTGTCGGGTCGGGCTTTTTTGGCCTGACAATCGCAGAACAGGCAGCCACCGAGCTGGGCTTGAAGGTTGTTGTCATCGACCGCCGGCACCACGTCGGAGGCAACGCATACAGCGAAATGGAAGAGCAAACGGGCATCGAGGTGCACCGGTATGGTGCGCATCTGTTCCACACCTCGAATGAACGGGTTTGGGAATACGTCAACCGGTTCACTACCTTCACCAATTACGTGCACAAGGTGTACGGCGTCCACAAGGGCGAGGTCTACTCCCTGCCCATCAACCTGGCAACGATCAACCAGTTCTTCAGGGCCAACCTGAAGCCCGGCGAGGCGCGGGCACTCATTCAGGAGCAGGCTGGCGAACTTGCGGGAACCGATCCGCAGAACCTCAACGACAAGGGCATCCAGCTGATCGGCCGTCCACTCTACGAGGCCTTCATCAAGCACTACACCGGCAAGCAGTGGCAGACGGACCCCAAGGACCTGCCGGCAGGGATCATTTCCCGGCTTCCCGTCCGCTATAACTACGACAACCGCTACTTCAACGACAAGTACGAGGGCCTTCCGACCAACGGATACACCGCGTGGGTCGAGAAGATGGCCGAGCATCCGAACATCGAAGTGCGGCTGAACACGGACTTCTTCGACAACTCCCATGAGTATTCGAAGGACAAGGTTGTCGGCAAGATTCCCGTCGTCTACACGGGCCCGGTGGACCGCTACTTCGACTTCGTCGCCGGAGACCTGTCCTGGCGCACCATCGATTTCGAAGAGGAAGTCCTGGACATGGGCGACTTCCAGGGGACCTCCGTTGTGAACTACAACGACGACGACGTCCCGTTCACCAGGATCATCGAGCCGCGGCATTTCCACCCCGAGCGCGAATACCAGACGGAGAAGACCGTGATCATGCGTGAGTTCTCTCGATTCGCGGAAAAGGGCGACGAACCGTACTACCCGGTCAACACGGCACTCGACAGGGAGAAGCTGCTCAAGTACCGGGATTTGGCGGCGGCGGAAGAGAATGTACTCTTCGGCGGGCGTCTTGGCACCTACAAGTACCTCGATATGCACATGGCCATCGGTTCGGCGCTGTCGATGTTTGAAAACAGGATTCGTCCGCACTTCGAAAGCGGCGCGGCAATTGAAAGTGGAGGAGTAGACGCGTGAGCAGCGAAATCAAGATGCAAGTATTGCAGCGGGTTATCCTGCCCGCTGATGACCAGCTGGACACCACAGCGTTGTACGTCGACGCCGGACCAGCGAACGGTATCCGCCTCCGCGAGAACGACGAATTCGCCAGGAACCCCAAGTCGACCGAGGAGAAACTTCACTTCGTCAGTTCGGGCGGCGAAGAGGTCCATTTTGAAGACGTCCTCTCCAGGAGTTCCGTAAGGCTCCGCGCGGGAGAGCAGCTTTCCTTCGGAACGTACTTCAACGCGTTTCCCGCGAGCTACTGGCGCCGCTGGACGGACCTTCAAATGGTCCGCCTTGTTGTCCGTACAACGGGCCACGGTACAGTCACGGTCTACAAGTCGAACGCGCGGGGCACTCTCCAGCGTGTTGATGGTGCGAGGGTCGAGGGCGCCGCTGTCACCGAATTCGAACTCTCCCTCAAGCCCTTCGGCGACGGCGGGTGGTACTGGTTCGATCTGGCCTCCAGCCGTGAGGAACTGACGCTCGATTCAGCGGAATGGCAAGGCGCGGAGCGCGAGGGCAACCCCGGCAAGGTGACCCTCGAGATCACCACCATGAACAAGCCGGACTTCTGCCTGAACAACGCCAGGATCCTCTCGGAGCATCCCGAGGTGCTGGAACACGTCCAGGAAATCCTCATCGTGGACCAAGGAACCCAAAAGGTTGCCGAGCAGCCAGGCTTTGCCGAAGTGAAGTCCGCCCTCGGTGACAAGCTGCGGATCATCAACCAAGCCAATCTCGGCGGCTCGGGTGGCTTCTCCCGCGGCATGTACGAGGCCGTGGAGAACGGCAGCGACTACGCGCTCCTGTTGGACGACGACGTCGTGATCGAACCGGAGAGTATCGCGCGCCTGCTGACGTTCTCGGACCATTGCCGGAAGCCGACTATCGTCGGCGGTCACATGTTCGACCTCTACAGCCGCAGCGTTCTCCACACCTTTGGTGAAGTGGTGGACCCCTATCGATTCGTGCCGGCCATGCCCCATGCGGACATGGAGATGAGGCACGACTTCAGCGTTGCGAACCTTCGGCAGACGCCGTGGCTGCACCGGCGCGTCGACGTCGACTACAACGGCTGGTGGCTGTGCATGATCCCGACGGAAATCATCCGCGAGATCGGGCTGTCGCTTCCCGTCTTTATCAAGTGGGACGACGCCGAATACGGACTTCGCGCCCGTGAAGCCGGTTTTGCCACGGTTTCCTTGCCCGGCGCGGCCGTCTGGCATGTCTCCTGGATCGACAAGGACGACCTGGTCGGATGGCAAGCCTATTTCCATGGCCGGAACCGCCTGATCACCACGCTCATCTACAGCCCCTATAAGAAGGGTGGCCGCGTTATCCGGGAGTCGTTCCAAGCCGATGTGAAGCACTTGGTTTCGATGCAGTACTTCACCGAACATTCACGCCTCGATGCCCTCAAGGATCTCTTCCTCGGCCCGCGCATCTGCACGGCAATCTCGCCACGAAGCTCGGCGAGATCAATGCGTTGAAGTCCGACTATCCCGACGCGGAGATGCGCGAGAACGTCGATGATTTTCCAGCCCCGGCATTGGGCCGCGGTCCCTCCGGTCTCAATCCCATTGGACTTCCCAACAAGAAGGACCTCGTTAAATGGGGTGTCACCACGGTTGCCCGCCAGTTGGTGAAGAAGCCGGCCGCGGAATCGGCAGAGCGGCCGCAGGGCTTCCTGGCACACCGGGACAACAGATGGTTCCGCTTGGCGCACTATGACAGCGTTGTGGTTTCGAACGCCGATGGCACCGCGGCTTCCTGGTACAAACGCGATCCTGACAAGCTCAAGTCCATGCTGGCGGAAGCAGGAAAGCTCCACGCCAATCTCTACCGCCAGTGGGAGGAGCTCTCGGAGCAGTACCGCAAGGCCCTGCCGGAGATCACCTCCATGGAAGCTTGGAAGAAGACGTTTGGCTTGGCCGACGAGGAAGGCCACTAGATGGCACAGCCCGTGACCGACTTGGTCCAACCGGGCCGCGGCCGCGGCATCGTCGACGTCTACAAGCACAAGTTCCTGCTGCAATTACTGGTGCGCAAGGAGATCAAGATCCGCTATCGCGGCTCCGTCTTGGGACTCCTGTGGTCCTACGTGAAGCCGCTGATGCAGTTCTTGATCTACTTCGTCGCTCTCGGCGTCTTCCTCGACATGCAGCGCGGAACCCCCAACTACGCGATCTATCTGTTTGCAGGAATTGTGCTGGTCAATTTCTTCACGGAGTCGCTGGGCAACGCGACCCGTTCGATTGTGGACAACCGAGACCTTATCCGTAAGATCTACCTGCCCCGGGAGCTGTTCCCCGTCTCGACCGTGTGGGTTTCCGCAGCCCATTTGCTTCCCCAGGTAGTGGTCTTGCTCGGAGCCTGCCTCTTGACCGGTTGGAGTCCCTCGGTCTGGCAATTGCTGGCAGTCGTCGGGGCGTTTGTGCTGACAGCGATTCTTTCCACCGGCCTTGGCCTCCTTTTCGGTGCCGCCAACGTCTACTTCCGCGACTCCGAGAACATCGTGGATATGATCCTCATGATCGTCACGTGGGCCTCACCGGTCCTTTACGTGTGGCCGATGGTGCAGCGCGTCATGGGTCCCTGGTTCTTTTTGTACCAGCTGAATCCGGTCACAGTCGCCGTCGAAATCTTCCACTGGGCATTTTGGTCCCCGACGCTGAGCGCTGCGCAATCCGGGTCGATTTCCATGCCGCCGGACCTGCTCACCGTCTGGTTCCCCTCTGCCTTTGGCGTCGCTGCACTCGTCCTCGTGATCGGCCAGCTCGTCTTCATGAAGTTGTCTGTCCACTTTGCCCAGGAGCTCTGAAATGACTGTACCCGCGGAAGTTTCCGACAGGGTGGCGATCACCTGCCGGAATTTGCGGAAGAAGTTCGTGCTCCGGCACACCCGCAGCATGAAAGAAGCAATTGTCTGGTTGCTGACGGGGCGTAAAGGGGACCTTTCGAAGAAGTTCGATGCGCTGAAGGACGTTTCGCTGGATGTCGAACAAGGCGAAACCGTGGCGTTGCTCGGGCTTAACGGCTCAGGCAAGTCAACTCTCTTGAAGCTCATTTCGGGCGTGCTCCAGCCGGACGAGGGTACCGTGCATACAAGGGGAAGAGTCGCCGGACTGATCGAAGTCGGAGCCGGTTTCCACCACGACCTCAGCGGGCGCGACAACGTGTACCTCAACGGGGCCATCCTTGGGATGAGCCAAAACCAGATCGATGAAATGTTCGACTCGATTGTGGAGTTCTCCGAAATCGGAGAGTTCATCGACACCGAGGTCAAGTTCTATTCATCGGGCATGTACCTGAAGTTGGCTTTCTCGATCGCGGTTCACACGGACCCGGAGGTCTTCCTCATCGACGAGATCCTTGCCGTGGGCGACGAACCGTTCCAACGCAAATGCATCACCAAGATCAACGAATTGGCAGCGGCCGGCAAGACGCTGTTCGTAGTGAGCCACGACTTGGATCTGGTCGCCTCGGTGTGCAAGCGTGGTGTGCTCCTGGAGCACGGCGAGATCATCATGGACGGCGAAGTGCATGACGTCGTCCGGGAACTCCGGCGCCGCTCGGCGGACTAGCCCAGGTGCGCGGGACTAGCGAAGGGGCCGGCCAACCGCCAAGGCCGGCCTGGATACCGCTTCCGACACCTGAGGACACCAACTGGACAGTGCGCCTTCTCAGCTGGCTCCGCATGCGGTTATCTTGTAGAGCTTCGCATTTCCCTGGCTGTCTACGAGCTGAACTCCGGGGTTTTGGTCCAAGCGGGCCAGACCAGCCGGAGTGTGGTTGCCTCCATGGACTTCCAGCAATCCGAAGTCAAGGACGTAATAGGAATGCTCGCTCCGAACAGCCCTGCACACCGCGGGGTCCTTTGAGACTGCATCCAAGTGGTCGTAGATCTCTTGGAGATCAGGCGAAACATAGCTAAGGATATGGAGCTGAGCAGACTTGCGATCACCGAGGGCATACGAAAGAGACGCTCCGGTGTAGGGATTCCCGATCAAGATCGCGTCTTGCGGGACGTCATTGTGCAGTCTTTGGAAGATTGCCAGCTCGTCGCTCGAAACCAAAGGGGAGTCCGCCGACAAGGCGTACTTTGACGCCGCTTGCTCCACTTCCTTGTTCACTCCGCCCACTTGTCCGACGACGACGGCAACGGCGACGAGAACGGCAGCCAAGGCGTATTGAAGTGCATTCCGGAGACCGGACCGGCGGATCCCTGAGCCGCTTCGACGGAAAACCCGCTTGAACAGTTGCGAAAGGTATGGGTTGTGGCAGATCCACTCGACGCCCACGGCAGCAAGCAAGACAGCGACAAGGGGCAACAGTGCTGCAATACGGTAGCTGTCGTTGTACCAGACGCCCGTCAAAATACTACGGACCCTGGAAATGGGGAAGCCGGACACAACCACAAACAGCACCGTGAAAATCAGGAAGACTCCTGCGAGCCATTTGTACCGAATCCGCCCCAGCGCCGCCCAAAGGCCCAGGAGCGCCACCGGTGCCACCAGCCAGGCGGCAGGCAAATCCAACGGAGAGAAAACAAAGGCTTCGCCGAGAGCTTGCGGGACCGTATGGTACGGGCCCAGAATGAAGCGTCCGACGGTGGCCTGAGGACGATCCAGAGGATGAGGAATACAACGCAATAGCCGATCAAGGGGACCATGAACCTGGCCCTCCCAAGACGCAGCAAACCCCGTCTCCGGAGCTTGAAGGCCTTCCACGCAAGGACACCGACCATCGGGGCCGTCCATGTGAGCCAGGCCATGAAGGTGGTCGGATGCGCCACAAGGAGCCCCGCAAGGCTCAACAAGAGCGCGAGGACCGCCGACAGGTCCCGGGGCACCCAGACCGGGGAAACCCTGGAAATTGCCGCAGCCAGGGCTATGGAACCCGGCAGGATGCTGATCGACAGCAGATTGGGGTACAGGACACCGAAGTCCATCATCAGGAGCGGGAATGCGCCAAGCGAGGCAGACGCTATGCCGGCCGCCAGTGCAACCGCGGAGGAACGGCCGATGGTCCACCTGGCCGCCAAGACGCAGCCTAGAGGCCAAAACACTGCCGCGAGGACTATGCTCGTGAGGTTCACGGCGACCGGAACGTCCAGCGCGAAGGTCGAGGCGACCAAGGTCGCCACCGCGTTCCAGCCTGCGGGATAGAAACCACCGCCGGTCATGTCGCCTATCGTCAGGGACGAGGCATTCCCGGTATCAAGGGCGTACTTGACGGAGTTGAGGTGAAACACCGCATCGTAGGTCTGCGAAAAATGCTCGGGGCCGCCGATAGCCTGCATAACCCTGGCGCCGACCACCGCGAGTGCGAGCGCACAGGCCACAAATGGTGCTGACCGCCGCCAAAGCCCGGCCTCGGCATTTCCCCGGCGCGAGGACGGAACCGGGAAACGAACCACGCGATGACGCCGAGCGCGACCGCCACGATAGCGACCGGAAGCACGGTGAACCGGACATGCAAAAAGGGGCTCAGCGTCGAAGCCAGGACAATCACGCCTACCGAGAGGGCAGGGGACAGCCCTAGCGCATCAAATCCTCGATAGCGCAATCCGAGTGCCACAAGCAGTCCGGGAGCAACCAGCAATAAGGCAGCACCGACTAACTGCGGAAGGACAGACCACCACACGGGCGGGGACTAGTCTTCCAGCAGGCCGTGGAGGTACGCTCCGTAACCGCTCTTGACCAACGGCTCGGCACGTGCCCGCAACTCGTCGTCGGAAAGAAAACCCTGGCGCCAGGCGATTTCCTCGGGAGCTCCGATCTTGAGGCCTTGGCGGTTCTCTACCGTGCGAATGAAATTCGACGCGTCGTTGAGGTCGTTGAAGGTACCGGTGTCGAGCCAGGCCGTGCCCCGCGGAAGGATCTCGACATGAAGCTTTTCGTTCTGAAGATATGTCCTGTTGATGTCCGTGATTTCGAGCTCGCCACGGGGTGAAGGCTTGAGGTTCTTGGCGATCTCCACAACATCGTTGTCATAGAAATACAGGCCGGAACGGCGTAGTGCGATTTGGGGTGCTCCGGCTTTTCCTCCAAGGAAATGGCTTTGCCATCTTCATTGAATTCGACCACGCCGTAGGCCTTGGGATCCTTCACCCAATAACCAAAGACCGCACCGCCGTCGATGTTTGCATGCTTCCGAAGCTGCGTTCCCATGCCCTGTCCGTAGAAGATATTGTCTCCCAGGACGAGGGCAACGGTTTCATTTCCGATATGTTCCTCGCCCAGGATAAATGCTTGGGCGAGACCGTCGGGCGACGGTTGCTGGACGTAGGAAATGTTCACGCCGAATTGGGAACCGTCGCCAAGGAGCCGTTGAAACTGCTCTGCGTCGTGGGGAGTGGTGATGACGAGAATGTCTCGAATGCCCGCCAGAATGAGCGTGGAGAGGGGGTAGTAGATCATCGGCTTGTCATAAACCGGGACCAGCTGCTTGCTGATGCCGTGAGTAATCGGATGGAGACGAGAGCCGGTGCCACCGGCAAGAATGATTCCACGCATGGTCCCCATCATCCCTTACCTTCGAGTCCGCGGCAAAACCAGCGACTGGCCAATGGCCACCGACTCAACTCCTAGCCGAGGTGCGCTCTTCCGCTCCGGCCGCGGAGGCCGTCGATGGTTCCCCTCAATGCTGACTGGAGCCGGGCAGCGCGGCCGGGCGCCAACACTGACACGAAAACGAGGTGCCTCATGTCGAGAAACAAGCCAGAGGCAACCCATCCTGGATGTGCCTTCGCGTATCGCCGGCCAACCAGAATCCTGTTTCGGAAGATGTAGTAATAACGCCAGGAAGCAGCAATGCGGACTTTCAACGGACGATCTTGAAGTTTGATGTCCCTGCCCAGAATATTCGCATCTACCAAGGTTCCTAGCGAATGGTCGAATTCTGCGTCCGCAAGTACAGTCGGAAGCCCGGCATCGAGGGCGCGGAAGTAGTATTCCGTGTCCACGAGGTCGATGAAAAGGCCATCCCAGAAGTTGCCGATAGCGTCCAGGGTGGAAACCGGAATCAGCAGTCCGGATTGAATTGGTTCCCGTCCCAGCTGGATCCCGGATTTCGAACCGGCCTTCTTCACGGGATTGCCATGGATGCGGGCCGGGGAAACAAGGCCCGGGGTTATGCCTGCGGCCTCGGCCGACTGGGCGGCCTCCACTAGCCGGTGGACATATTCGGCGGTCAGGAGCGAATCCTGGTCGACGGTGATGATGTAGTCGATCGGCGCTTTGCGCGCCAAGTCGATCCCCGCGTTCAACGCGGATGCGATTCCGGAGTTTTCTTCAAGCCGCAGCACCATAGCGCCGGCATCCGCTGCGTCCTCGAAGATCCGATCGAAACCGGGCCCGCCACCGTCGTCGACTACTACAACGGTGGTGAGTTGGCCCAGCAAGGACGAGACGTTACGGACCAGGTGCGACGTCGGACGATAGGCGGTGACCACCGCGGCTACGTTGTTTAGCCGCTTCGACGGATCAATTTCGGTTGGCAAGTCGAACTTCCTAGTTTCCAAGGGTATGCCTCAGGAGGGACCCGACAGCCGCGGGGCTGCCGTGCAAGGCGGCATTGGGCAGGAGCAAGAAAGCATGGGCCCGGGACGTCAGGCGCAATGCAGCCGCCCGTGATGCCTTTCTCCACCCCTTCTTCCTGCAGAGCTCTGCAGCAAGTTCGAAGTAGCCGCGTTCGCCGGCAAAACGGGAGCCGTCCAGCAATTTGCTTGAGGAAGCGCTGGCGGTGTGCCTGCGGTATGCGAAACATACCTCCGGCTCGATGAGTAACTCAGCTCCAGCCAAGACCATGTCGATGATCAAGCCAAGGTCCTGGATGACGTGGAGACCATCCCTGAAATCGAAGTTCCCGATTTTGTCCCGGCGGAAAATCAGGGAGGGCCAGTAGAGCCAGTCACCATGGAGAAGGCTGACTGCCAGTTTCTCGCCGCTGACCACCCTGGGCCGGGACCCGTGTGGCTTGACGAGGTGCTGCTTCACAAGATCGGCAATCGGCCGGGCGTTCTCCCCGGCCTCGTTGATCACTTCCACGCCTGGCTGGATGATCCAGGCTTCCGGGAAATCCCGGTGGGCGCGAAGTGCGACATCAACGAAGTTAGGGAGCAGGATGTCGTCGCAACCCATGACCACAAGCGTGTCCTGCGTTGCCCGGGAGACACACGTGCGGAAGTTTGCCGTAATTCCTTCGTTGGTTTCCTTGCGGACATAGGTGATGCGTGGATCGTTGATTTCTTCCAAGTATCGGCGGACCTCATCGCCCGGATAGGCGTCGTCCACAACGGTCAGGAGCCAATCGTCCGAATTCTGTGCCAGTACGCTGTCGACTGCCTGCCGCATGTAGTCAGGATCCCCCCAGTAGGGGATGAAGATATCAAGGGCCATTCGGTTCCTTACTTTGGTCCGGAAGGAGCGGAGGTGTCGTCCTCCTGGGTCTCGGCGGCCTGGAGGCGCTCAAGGAGGGTGCGCATGATCGCAACTTCCTCAGCCAGCGTCCTGGTCTCATCTTCGACGACCGAGATCTCCCAGGAAAGGTGCAAACAGACGCCCAGCAGCAGCAGGATGCTGATGATGAACAGCAAGTTCGACGGAAGCTGCACGCCAACGAGTTCGGCAACGATTGTCAGCAAACTCGGGAACGCGGCAAGGACCAAAGTTCCAATGCCCACCACGAGCCATAGTGCCGCATATTTCTCGCGGAGCTTCTTGCGCCGGAGCATTTCGAAAACGATCCCCACGATCGCCAACGAGAGGAGGAAGGCCGCCAGATTTCCCATTAGGATGCCTCCTGGGCCCATGTTGTTGATGCGGATGGAATAGCGGATCTCTTACGTGTAAGCGCGAAAAGGAGTGCGAAAGTGGAACGGCCGAGATAAACCGCTGCCTTGGCAGGATTGTGGCTTGGAGTTCCGCCCTGGCGCGGGCGCATGGCCACGGGGATCTGGGTCACTTTGCACCCGGAACGTATTGCCACGACCAGGGAGTCAATCGTGTCGCCGAGGTACTCCGCGGGATAGTGGTCAAGATACTGGCTGATGGCGCGGTCGTTGGCGGCACGAAATCCTGACGTCACATCAGTGAGGCGCGTCTTTGCAAGGCCGGAGATGACTTTTGCGAGGAACTGCATTGCCCATTTCCGGGGCCGCTCACCTTGTATTCACCTTTGTCCGCGAATCGGGCGCCGATTGAGATGTCGGCGTGCTCCAGTCCGGCGAGCACCTCGCCGATGTTCCGGGGATCATGCTGCCGTCGGCGTCGACCTGGATCACGCGGCTGTAGCCGAGGCGCTTCGCGTATTTGAAGCCGGCGCGCATGGCACCACCGACGCCGAGGTTGAAGGGAAGGTTCAAGACTGTCGCTCCGGCTTCGGCGGCAACTTCCGCGGTGGCGTCGGAGGAGCCATCATTGACGACCAGTACGTCGTAAGGGCATCCGACGCCGAGGACTTCGCGCACGGTGTCGCCCACCGACTCGGCTTCATTCCACGCCGGCATGATGACCAAGACCCGCGTTGAGTCATGATTTTCCATCGTTCTCCTATATGTCATCGTGGCTGGATGCGGTTGAGGAGGTCCTGGCTGATGCGACCCTGCCGTCCGCGGCATGAATCGACGAGCCCCTCCCAAGCGGCGATCGCCAAGTACCGTCGATCCGGGCTGAATGCGAAGCGGAGAAGCTGTGCTTTCGCGTCTTCCAGCATGCGCCGAATCACCCAGGCCGGGTTGCGGCGCCAGTACCTGCGGGCGAGTGTGGTGCCGTTTCGCATGATGTAGTACATCCGGAAAGGCGAGTAGTAGTTGAAGGACAAATCGTTGCCACGGAGCCGTAAGGGCCGCCCAAGCACCTTCGCCGGGAGGCGCGCCCCGAGCCTGTGCCCGACTTCGCAACCTGCCCCGATGAGGATGCTGTAGCCGGCTGCCCGGACTCGCGCGGTGAACTCGGAATCCACGCAATCGATGAAAAAGCCCGACTCGAAGTTGCCGACGTCGGCCAAGGTAGTCATCGGGATGAAGAAACCGGACTGCATGGGATCGAAGGCTTCCGGAAATCCGTGGGATGCTCCGAGGACCGGCACCTGGTGCCCGCTGAACGTCTCAGCGCTCACGAAGCCCACTTTTTGTCCTTCGGCCGTGGCCCTGTCATAGGTGGCGAGGGCGCTTGAGACGTAATCCGGGACCGGCAGCGAGTCTTGGTCGAAAGTCAGCACGAAATCCGGGCGGCTGGTCGATTCCAGCTCTTCGAGTCCGCGGTTCAGTGCGGCTGCGATTCCGGAGTTGTTGTCCAGGCGCAGTACCTTGGTTCCGTTACCGGCAAGGTGGTCAAAGATCTGCTCCGACGCCGGAGACGTACTGCAGTCATCGACGACTATGAGTTCGTCTACTTGCGTCGCGATGGATTCAGCGTTGGTGAGCAGTTCGTCGTCTGGGTTGAAAGCGGCGATCACCGCTGCGGTTCGTCTTTGTGGACTTTCAATCACGGAGATGATCCTACCCGTCCACACTTACGGGGAGCGCCTTGGCGGGCAGCAGCCTTGACGCGGGGAGGAGGAGGCCGAAGAAGAGCAACGCTTCGCTGATGGCCATTCCCAGTGCCACACCCGGAACATTTGACGCCAAGCCGGCCACTACCATGAACGCGACTCCCGCAGCTGCCGACAGCCCGGTCCACAAAAGGACAGTACTCTGGCGCCCGGCGGGAATGAGGAGGTTCCTGATGAGGGCGTTGAAGCCGAGAGGAAGAAGAAGGAAATCCCATAGAAGACGGACGTCGCGGTATCGGCCTTATTCGCGTCGCTGAACAGGATGGCAGAAGCCCATGGACCCAGCAGGCCCAGGCCGAGCGCTCCGGCGGCTCCGAGCGCGAGGTGCGTCATCAGCGCAACTGTGTGGCGCCGTCGGGAGTCCTCGGGTTTCCCTCAAGCGTCCAGCTTTGAAAAGTGTTCCCGACGGCCACCACGCTGAAAAGGCCAAAGCGGTAGATGCTGTCCGCGGAGGCGAATCCTGCAGTGGCCGTTGCCAACGGCACCGTCGCCGTGGCTATCGGGACGGGGGATGAGGCGTAAGCGCTTCCGGCAAAATTGATTGCCGCGGTCCCACTTTCGGGAACGATCTCGCGGATGGCATTCCCCGGGCGCCGGGGAACCACGTCCCGCTTTCCCCGAATCGAAGCTGGAATGCTATCGACGCCACAATGGTGGCAAGGAGTGCAAGGACGCCATAGATCCAAATCTGGCCGGTCGCAAGAATGAATGGCACGCTGAGCAGTGCTGCGCAGAACCGGGGAAGGGTGTCATAGACGGCCAGAATCCGCGGTTGTCCTGTGCCGATACCGAACCAGGCCGGGGAGAAGCCGGTGAGGGCAGTGGCCCACGCCATGGTAATCGCGTCAAGGCGGTAACCGTCGTGCGCTACGAGGGAAACGATGATGCTCATGAGCGGAAAGACGACGAGCGCAATGATGATGCGCGTTCGGATGCTTCTTGAATAAAGTGATGCGCGAGCCTGCGGTGAGGGGCTCCGGGCAATGGCCACGGGACCGGAAATGTTCCAGCTCCACAGAATGATCGTGGCGGCAAATACTCCGATGGCCTGGCCGGACGTGATGCTTGACCAGCCGGCCGCCCTGCGACACGGGCAATGACGGGCAGCAGGAGGAAAGGCAGTACCAGTGCGAGAAGCGGAAGCAGCGTGAATCCAGCGAGTCGAAGCAACACGGGTTTCATTACTGGTAGGTCCTATTGCTCGACGGCGTGACCTTACGATGATACGCGATGATGCCTGCCCGCTAACGCCCTGGTAACTCGCCTAGAGTGGAGGTCATGAACGATTCGACGACGCCGGACGGCCAGGCGATCCGGGTGAGTGTCTGCCTTGCGGCCTACAAGGGATCCCGATTCATCGAGGAGCAGATCGCCTCGATTCTTCGGGATCTTGGTCCCGACGATGAACTGGTGGTCGTGGACGATGCGTCGCCCGATGACACCGCCGAGATCGTCAAGGGCATTCGGGACCCGCGGATCCGTTTTGTCGGGGCATCTGTGAACAAGGGCTATGTCAGGACGTTTGAACAGGCCGTGGAAATGAGCCGTGGCGAATTCATCATGCTTTCCGACCAGGATGACGTATGGATTCCCGGGCGAGTGGAAATCATGCTCGATGCGCTGGCCGACCACAAGGTTGTCGCAGGAAACTTCGACGTCCTCGGCGGTGGACCGAGACCTTGGATTCCAAGGCTTCGTTCTTCCGACTCGGCGAGGCACCTGGCCAATCTGTTCGCGATCCTGATCGGGTACCGGGCCTACTACGGATGCGCCATGGGCATCCGCCGGGATGCGCTCAATTACTTCGTGCCGATCCCGTCTTATGTGAACGAATCGCATGACCTCTGGCTCGCCATTTGCGGAAACGTTGCACGGTCCATCCGCCACCTTGACGAATCGACCGTGCTCCGACGTCTGCACGACGACAACCAGACACCCGCCGGGTGGCGTTCGCTCGTCAAAATCATCAAAGCGCGGATGATGATCGCCCGCCTGATGTTCGAAGCGCTACGCCGGGTACGCCTGGGTTCTTGACGGCCTTCACCTTGGGGTTCGGTAGGCTGTTCCCATGCAGAAACTTCTGGTTACCGGCGGTGCCGGCTTCATCGGTTCGAATTTTGTCCACTACGTCCTGGAGCGCACTGAGGACAGTGTCACCGTTCTCGACAAACTAACCTACGCCGGCAACGTGGACTCCTTGAAGGGGCTTCCGGAGGAACGGTTCCAGTTCGTCCAGGGTGACATTTCGGACGCGGAACTTGTGGATCGGCTCGTTGAAGACTGCGACGTAGTGGTCCACTATGCCGCCGAATCACACAATGACAACTCGCTGCATGACCCGCGCCCGTTCCTGGATACAAACATCATCGGGACGTACACGCTCATCGAGGCTGCCCGGAAGCACGGCAAGCGGTTCCACCACATCTCCACCGATGAGGTGTACGGCGACTTGGAGTTGGACGACCCCGAGCGGTTCACCGAAGCGACGCCGTACAACCCGTCCAGCCCCTACTCTTCGACCAAAGCCGGATCCGACCTTCTGGTGCGCGCATGGGTGCGATCGTTCGGACTGCAGGCGACCATCAGCAACTGCTCAAACAACTATGGGCCGTACCAGCATGTGGAGAAGTTCATTCCACGCCAGATCACCAACGTGATCGACGGCATACGCCCCAAGCTCTACGGCAAGGGTGAAAACGTCCGCGACTGGATCCACGCGAACGACCACTCCTCCGCCGTGCTTGCAATCATCGAAAAAGGCCGGATCGGTGAAACCTACCTGATCGGTGCCGATGGCGAGAAGAACAACAAAGACGTTGTTGAGCTCATCCTCAAGCACATGGGTCAGTCGCCCGATGCTTACGACCACGTCGTTGACCGGCCTGGCCACGACCTGCGGTATGCGATCGATTCGAGCAAGCTCCGCGATGAGCTCGGCTGGCAGCCGCAATACTCCAACTTCGACGCAGGAATCGAAGCCACCATCGATTGGTACCGGGACAACGAGTCCTGGTGGCGCCCGCAGAAGGCAGCCACTGAAGCCAAATACAAGGAACAGGGCCAGTAGACCAATGACGATCGAGTTTTCGAAGCCGCTCGCGGCCCGCGAAACGCCGATTCCCGGCGTCGTTCTCTATGAGCTGCCGGTTCACGGCGACAACCGCGGCTGGTTCAAGGAGAACTGGCAGCGGGAGAAAATGGTCGCGCTTGGGCTGCCGGACTTCCGTCCTGTCCAGAACAACATCTCGTTCAACGAGAAGGCCGGCACAACGCGCGGCATTCACGCCGAGCCTGGGATAAGTTCATTTCGGTAGCGACGGGCCGGATATTCGGTGCGTGGGTCGACCTGCGTGAAGGTCCTTCTTTCGGCGCGGTCTTCACCGCGGAGCTTGATCCGAGCCAGGCCATCTTCATTCCGCGTGGGGTGGGCAACGCATTCCAGACCCTCGAGGACAATACGGCCTACACGTACCTCGTCAACGATCACTGGTCTGCGGACGCACAGAGCCAGTACACATTCCTCAACCTCGCCGACGAGACCGCTGCCATCGACTGGCCCGTGCCGTTGGACCAGGCTGAGCTGTCCGACAAGGACAAAGCGCATCCGCGCCTCGCCGAGGTCGAGCCGATGCCGTCCCGGAAGATCCTTGTGGTGGGTGCAGACGGCCAGCTTGGCAAGGCATTGCGTGGACTGTACGACGGCGACCCTTCGGTTGAGTTCGCGGCACGAGCCGACTTCGACCTATCAAAGGAAGAGTCGTTCGACGGACGGAACTGGAAGAACTACTCTGCGATCATCAATGCGGCCGCCTACACCGCGGTTGACGCCGCCGAGAGTCCCGAAGGCAGGGAAGCCGCCTGGCAGGTCAACGTCTCGGCCGTCGCGCGCCTCGCCAGGACCGCGATCGAACACGATCTCACGCTCGTTCATGTCTCCTCGGACTATGTCTTCGACGGGTCGCGGGAATCGCACGACGAAAACGAGCCGTACACCCCGCTTGGCGTGTACGGTCAAACCAAAGCCGCCGGGGACGCCGTCGTCAGCGTGGTTCCGCGCCACTACATCGTGCGCACCAGTTGGGTGATCGGCGAAGGCAGCAACTTCGTCCGGACCATGGCCTCGCTCGCCGATCGCGGGATCAAGCCGAGTGTCGTCAACGACCAGATCGGGCGGCTCAGCTTCACGGAAGACATCGCTGCTGGAATCAGGCACCTGTTGGAGTCCCGCGCGCCGTACGGCGCGTACAACCTCAGCAACGACGGTGAACCGCAGTCGTGGGCGGACATCGCAGGAGACGTCTACGAGCTCCGCGGTGCCTCGGGAGACGACGTCACCGGCGTGAGCACCGAAGAATATTTTGCGGGCAAATCCGCAGCCCCGCGGCCGCTGAAGAGCATCCTCGACTTGAGCAAGATCAAGGGCGCAGGGTTTGTTCCAGCGAGCAGTGCCGAGAGACTGACGGCCTACCTTCGGGGCTAGCACTCGGAGGCGTAGCTACGCCAATGGAAAAGGTCTGGCCAGGCAATGCCTGGCCAGACCTTTTGCGTTGGGTTTCGCGATCTTTACTCGACGCGCTGGCGTTCCGCGGGTTCCTTGCTTGCTTGGTTCCCGACGGCGGCAGTCGCCGGACGGCGCGCCGCCCAACGCAGCGCCCGGATCACCGGGACCGGGAAGAACGGCAGGCCGGGGTAGAGGAAACGGTACAGCTGGGCTGCCGCAACGACCAATGCAACGGCGAAGAGCAGGGTGAGGACTTCCCAGGAAAGGGGCGGCTGCCAATCCGGCTTGGTGAACATCACCAGCCAGTTCGCGAAGTCCGGTATTCCCACTACGTACCGTCGCAGGATGTACACGAAGCCGTAGATATGGGCAGCGCAGGTTGCCCAGAGAAGAATCTTGGCGACCCTGCGGCTGATGAGATTTGCGTGGAACTTGCGGAACCGAAGCGCCAACCCGGCCGAGATGACCGCGATCGCGAACAACGGGAGGCTGTACCTTCCTTGCCAGATGAATCCGCTGCTCGTGACAAGCGCGGCCTGGACCAGGGCGGGAACTACCGCAAGCATTCCGATCGCGGCCCAGAAGCCCAGCTGCAATCTAGCCGGACGCATCAGGAAGACCAGCAGCAACAGGGCAATGAGCAGCATGTTCCAGAACATCAGGACGGCTTGCGGCACCGGAGCATCAAGCCAGCCTGCGACTCCGATGTACTGATTGACGAAGTCGAACGACCTGTCCAGCATGGTGGCGAAGGCGTTGGAGGGCCGAAGGCCTTCAACCGCATTGGAGATTCCGGCGGGCGCCTCGCCTGCCGACGGAGGCGCGGTCAACATGATGAAGTTCCAGATGACACCCAGTGCCACTCCGATGGCGGACAATCCGGCAACTATGAGCAATAGCCGATTGCGGAAGATTGCAACGATGTCGGCGCCCCGGAAGAAGAGGCAGGCCACAATCGCCCCGCAAAGGAGCCACAACAAGGACACGTTCCTGGTGTTGGCCAAGGTCGCTGCCGATACTCCGACTGCCAGGATTCCCGGGCGGGCCAGGTGAAGCTGCCTTGAGTTCTCAAGCACGGAGACCAAACCGCAGAAGGCTGCCATCGACGCCGCGACCTCCAGGGAGTTCGGATTGATTCCCGTGGCCAGGAAGAAAACCATGGGCGTTGTCGCAACCGCGGCCGCAACCATGGGCCACTTGGGATGCCGCAGCCTCGACAGCGCGGTGAACCCGGCCGCATAGAAGGCGGCCGACATGAGTCCACTGACAATCCGCATGGCAAAGATCGCGGGGGCTCCGGACATGAACAGGCTAGGGAGCCGACGAACCAGTAGTAGAAGGGGTTGTACAAGCCGGCCGAGGTCACGCCGATGGTGGTGTAGGTGTCGCCAACGGGAATGGCAGGCGCACAGCCCGCGGGCATCTCCTTGAGGAAGGCAAAACACCGCTGGGAATCGACGTTGGCGATGTAGGAGGGGACCTGTACGTGGACCCCGTTGCCATAGGACTCGCCGGGACCCGGGAAGAACTGCCCCCTCGCCACGGCTGCTGCCTTGATGGTGTGGGCGGGTTCGTCGGGATACGCCATCAGCGGCGTGGCCAGGATCCAGAGCGTGATCAGGGCTGAGAGCAAGGCAAAAACGCGGATGAAGAAACCGAATCCGGCCTTGGTGGCGGGGGACACGTTGCGAGTCCGGGACCGCAATCCGCCTGCCCGGGAGAGCGACTCCTGTCGAACGTCGGGACGAGCGGGGCCTTGGGCAGCTGGTTGGTCGATCATTGGTCGCTCCCGATCTTCTCAATCAGGCGTGACGCATCCCGCAAGGACTCTTCACTCGGGGAGGCCACCCGGCGAAATAGGTCGAAGCGACCTGACCATCGGGCCGACCACGAAGTCTGCCCAGGATTTCACGAGGGACGCAACCTCCCCGTTCTTATAGCTGGTACAAAATGCCTGGTAGTTCACGTTCCCCAATGCGTAGCCGTGGTCGGTCTTGTCCGGAAGGCGAAACTCGACTCCCGTGGCCACCGTTCTGGTGGTGCCGTCCTGGACGGCCGCAGCCACCGAGTCCTTGGACATTCTGACGAAGCTGCCGCCAAACGAGAGCAACGCCGTGTCAAACCGGGACCCGATGGACGCCGAGTCCATGAAGGCTATTGCGCCGGCGGTGCCGTCGACTTTCTTGGCGATGTCGCTGAAGTTCTTGACCTCTTGGCCGCCGGGTATCTTGGCCCACTTGTTGCTTACGCCGGACGACCAACTGGGTGAGGCCGCCAGATAGCCTGTGCTGGCCGAGGTCAGCGCTGAAGCTGTGCTCGCGGTCACCGGGACGATCGGCGCGTCCGGGAGCGTGGTTCCCGGATTGATCGCTGCGATTGCCTTGTCATCCCAGCGATTGATATCTCCGGTGAAGATCCTGGCGAGCAGGTCAGGCGTGAGCTTGAGGCTCCGGATGCTTGGCATATTAAAGACGACGCCGATAGAGGTCACCGAGGTCGGAACGCTGAACGCCCCATTCGGACCGCATTCCGCTTTGGTTGCGTCTTGTTGCTGAGCGGTCAAGGGGCGTCGAGGGCTGCATAATAGGCCTGGCCCGTGGCCAAGGCTGTCAGCCCAACGTCAGAGCCGTCCGGAGAATAGCTCAATGACGTGGCCGTGAAGGTCTTTTTCCAAGCGCTGGACCATGCTCCGATCGGATCGCTCTGAATGGGACTTCCAATCGCAGTGAGCGCGCCGCGGATGTTTTGCTGTTTGGCTGGGGGACTGGCACAGGCGGCCAAGCTGATACCGACAAGCAGGAGGCATCCTGCCGCTCGGTGAATCGACCGATGATGCACCGGGGTCCTTTCGATTACGGGTATAGCTGAGACTTGCGTCTTGATAACCCTAACCGTTCAACCTGAGCGTCGTAGCCCGTTTCGGCTCGATGCCCTCTGGTTGAGGCGCGGTACACAGGTCCCGCTCCGTGCAGGAGACTTAGTAATTCAGGGATTGACAGCCTGCAAGCGCGTTGCCTGAGCTGTACTGTGCTATCCCGATGCCATAAGTACAAACCGTGTATCTGCCCCGTTGAGTGACGGGGACCAGCGTCGAGTAGCCGTGATTTCCGGTAATGCCGAAAGCGTTGTTCACATCAGCCCTCGAAACGTTCGCCGCGAAGGCATACCCCTGACGGCTCCCGTCCGGATACGTAATGTAGACATGCACTGGATTGGACGAGCCCGGAACGGCTGGGTCGTATGTCCACCCCGTCGCCCTGATATTGGCTTGTCCTGACACCGATGCAACTCCGACGGAGTCGAGGTAGCCGGCCGGGACTGGCGTATTGCTTACCTGAATGGACATGCATCCAAGCGCCGTGTTCCCCGAAGCGAGCGGGGCAACCGGGATGGCATAGGCACAGGCGGTGTAGGTGCCGGTGCCCTTGGTTGGCAATGAGGCGCTGAAGCCGTGATTACCGGTAATGCCGAAGGCGTTGTTCAGATCGGGACGGGATTGATTTGCCGTGAATGCCGTGCCGACGTTGCTTCCATCCGGTGCCTGGACGTAGACATGGACAGGAATGCTGGCCGCGGTGTTGGTGGGGTCGAATGCCCAGCCCGTCGCAACGAGGTTGGCCGCGCCGGGCGCCTGCGAGATTCGAATGGAGTCGTAATATCCCTTCGGCGGCGGGTTGGATCCGACAGTGATGTCTTTGCAGCCAAGCGCGGTGTTGTAGTACTGCCCGATGGCATAGGTACACACGTGATATGTACCGGCTTTGCTCAGGCTGATCGACTTGTCGAAGCCATGGTTCGAACCGTAGCCGGTAGCGCTTCCCACATCCGGCCTGGAAGTGTTGGCCGTGATGCGGTAGCCCGTGGTCTGTCCGCTGGGGTCGGTGACGTAGGCGTCGGCGAACGAGGCCGTTTGCGGGTTGGCACGGTCAATGGCCCAGCCCGTCAGGCGAAGGGAAACGTCGTCGGGAGCACGAACCTGTCCGAGCGTGTCGAACGATCCGATGGGAGGTTCAACACCGTTTGCCTGAAAACTCTTGCAGCCAAGGTCTACAGTGCCGTTGACGCTGACGGCGGTGGCGCAAACCTTGTACGTGCCGGATGCGGTGATCTGGATGTTGTTGTCAAAGCCGTGTGCAGGGCCGTAACCGAAGGCTTGATCAACGTCCGGGCGATATGCGTTCGCCAGGAACGAGTACCCGGTGGTCGCGTTGCCCGGATCGGTAACTGAAATATTGACGGGAGTCGATACCCAAGGTCTGGAAAGGTCTACAGACCAGCCCGTGACCCTCAGGTATGCCGAGGTGGTGTCCCGGACGAGCGACAGTGAATCGAACGAACCCCTGGCTGGATTGCCGGCAAACCTTTGGAGGGAAGCGTAGTCCCCGTTCCAGACGTCCGAGTCGCCGCTGAAGGGACCCGTACTGCTGTACTGCCACATGCTGTAGTTGGCCCAACTGGAAGGAAGAATTCCAGCGTCGTTCGACGGCCCGCCTGGATACGAGGCGACCCAGAGGGGGTAGTCCCCGAATCCGGCAGGATCTCCGGTGCACTGTTTCCACCAACTCGTGTTGGTGTAGATCATCGGGAGCCGTCCCGTCAGGGAACGCATGGTGTTGCCGAAATTCTGTACCCACGACGTGAGCTGGGCGGGCGACATGTCGTAGCAGGTGTTGCCCATGTAGACGCCGTTGATGGTCTGCCCTGCATACGGATTGAACTCAATGTCCAGGACGGGCGGCAACGTTGCGCCGTCCGAGCTCCATCCGCCACCGTTTTGCACGAAGTAGTTGGCTTGATCGGCGCCTGAGGACCAGTTGGGAATCGCGAAGTGGTAGGCGCCGCGGATCATTCCGACTGCCCGCGAGCCTTGGTACTGCGAACTGTACGTGGGCTGGTGTAGTAGTTTCCCTCGCTGGCCTTGACGTAGGCGAATCGCGCCCCCATGTTCCACTGCTGCTGCCAATCGACGCCGGCCTGGTAGTAGCTGACATCGAGACCCTGGATGCCGAAGGTGGGTGTCCAGCTGCCCTGGGCGGTTACCGCGCCCTGGACTCGTGGGGAGCGTTGGCCCATCTGCGCGCCCCTGGTCCGGCAGCTGCGCGCATTGCGGCTTGGCGATCTGTGCTGCTTTGGGCCGTCGCGGTTGGTGACGGCGTTGCTGTCTGGCTTTTTGCTGCCGGCTGCGTCGGTGAAGGCGTTGAGCTTGCGCTCGGCAACTGGGTCGCCGTCGTTTGTGGGGAGTTAGCGGGAGACGACGTCGGGGAGCTCGCCGGGGAGGGCGTCGGTGAAGGAGCCGGTGCTGCAACGGCCGTCGTTGCAGAGAGAAGCAAGACCGCCGCGCCGCACATCGCTGTTAGCGCAAGGTCTTGAACGCGGCGCACCCGGAAGTGGAGACAGGGGCTTTAAATTGAATGGTCTTCATCTCTTGGCTCCACACGAGATTGCCGGCTCCCGATGGGCGGCACTTGATTCATTCCGCCGTTTCAAACCCGCGACGGTAAATGGCTGTTGGCACTTCTAATTCGAAGGCAACCATAACACTGATGTGCAAGGTGGTGCTAATGTGGCCAATGGGATTTGAGTGAGTGGTTCAATGCAGTTCGGATACTGTCTGCACGGCCGCCAACAGCCAAACACCGCCGCTCCGGCCTGCGCGGTGCAGGCCGGAGCGGCGGTGTTTTTTTACTTGGGTGTTGTGTATTCAGTAGTTCATGGCAGGAAATACCCGGAGACGTCCGCGATGAGCTGCGCCGTACCCGAGGATTGGCTGTAGAGCGTGACCTTTCCGTCGGCACCCACGGGGACCGTGACCAAGTTGGGGACAATTTGGTTAGTGGCGTAGTTCAAATTGGAGGTGTTCGGCCGGGCGGTTCCGGACGCATACGCCGTGACGAAGCCGAACGACGTCGGATTGGCCACCGTGAGGTTGAAAGTGACGGCCGAGACTGTCGCCGGGATGCCGCTGATCCCGCCGACCTGGAAGGACACCGTGCCGTTCGGTGCCACCGGAGTGCTGTTCCGCGTATCGAGGAACCTGTTTGGCGCGATGGGTTGGAAGGTTCCCGACGCCGTTGCGGTGCCGGCCAGGTAGTAACCGGAAACGTCCGCGATGAGTTGCGTGGTTCCCGAGGACTGGTTGTAGAGCGTGACTTTTCCGTCCGCGCCCACTGGAACGGTGACACTATTGGGGACGATCTGTCCCGTGGCGTAGTTCAGGTTGGAAGCGTTCGGCCGGGCGGTTCCGGACGCGTACGCCGTGACGAAGCCGAACGACGTCGGATTGGCCACCGTGAGGTTGAAAGTGACGGCCGAGACTGTTGCCGGGATGCCGCTGACCCCGCCGACTTGGAAGGACACCGTTCCGTTCGGTGCCACCGGGGTGCTGTTGCGGGTGTCCAGGAACCGGCTTGGCGCCAGCGCTTGGAACTCACCAGGAGCCGATGTGGCAGCCGGGACGTAGTACCCGGAGACGTCAGCGATCAGTTGCGCGGTTCCGAGGACTGGTTGTACAGGGTGACCTTCCCGTCCGAACCCACCGGGACCGTGACCAAGTTGGGGACGATCTGTCCCGTGGCGTAGTTCAGGTTGGAGGCGTTCGGCCGTGCGGTTCCCGATGGGTAGGCCGTGACGAAGCCGAACGACGTCGGATTGGCCACCGTGAGGTTGAAGGTCACTGCCGAGACATTCGCCGGGATGCCATTGACGCCGCCGACTTGGAAGGACACCGTGCCCCTGGCGCCACCGGGGTGCTGTTACGGGTGTCGAGCAGCCTGCTTGGTGTCATCGATTTGAACACGCTGGCCACGGCAACCGAGTCGTACAACGCGTAGTCATCAGTTATCAGGGTTCCATTGCTCAGCAGGTTCAAGCCCATGCTGATTGCGCTCGCACCTGCCGGAACCGGTGGGGAGGTCCAGGTGGCCTGGGTCCACGCTGTTGCCGCGGCAAAGTTCGGACTTGCGGTCCAGTAATTCCACGTGCCAAGGCCCGTTCGGTAGTAGAGCTCGAATTGCGTCGGAGCCGTCGCCGTGTACCAAGCGGACATTTGATAGATATGGCCGGGCGTAGCGCTCGGCGCACATTGGCCCAGGTCCAAAGTCGGCAGTAGCTTGGCATCGCCGTCAACGTAGCCGGAAATGACCATCTGTTCTGCAACGGACCCCGTGTGGCCCGGGACACGCTGGTGAAGGTGTGGGTGTTGGTGCCATATGCTCCGATTGCCCAGCAATAGGGGAGTCCGGTGGCCACCGGGCCTGCTGTTTCCAAACTCGGGTTCTGGATCAGGTTTCCCACCGTGATGGGTGGCGGGGCGGCCGGCCCATTGACGAGTGGCTTATCCAGGTCGAGCGCCGGATTTGCGGGATCCGGGAATTGGGCGGCCATCACCTGGCGCACCGTCTTGACGACGATCCTGCCGGCCGTTTGCTCCGTCACCAGCCAATTCACGTACGCCTGGAAGTTGGTGGTCGTGACAGTTAGAGGGTCTGTAGCCGAGTCGAAGTGGTGGAAAGTCAATTGAACCCATCCGCCGCCGGCCTCCGCCTGGGTCACGACGGCCTGCATGTCGGCAACTGCCCACGTGTTGTCTACCTCATCGGGCGCCTTGGTGAAAAAGAGGTCCGCGGTAGGAACGGGCAGCGGTTCAGCAACTTCGGTCAGCGTTGGGGCGGCTTTGCTTTTCAGATCGCCCAGGCCACGTGCGCTGTTGTAGCCGCAGTTGGCGACTTGTTGCTCGACGGCGGGAGTGGCGGAGGCGAACGGGTAGGCGAAATTCGTGACCCGGAAGCCCATAGTGGTCAGGTTGACGCGGTCATTGCATATCTGGCGTGCACCTCGTTCGCGTCCATCTGGGCAAGGTCGGGGTGCGTGACCGTGTGCCCGGCAATTTCGTTGCCTGCCGATTGAAGTGCGAGTGCCTGGGCGGTCGTCATGTAGGGAGGCGGGCCACCATTAGGATCGGTCGCGTTGAGGTAACCGGAGGGAAGGAAGAACGTCCCAAACATTCCTTTGGAATTCAAATAGTTCGCCGCAGCCACCTGATCAGCGTTGGCGTCGTCAAATGTCAACGTGACGACAAGAGGACCCGCGGCCTGGGCCGGCCGGGTCAAAAGCGCCGCATTGAAGAGCGTCGCCAAAAGGAGCGCGGCTGCGGCCATGGCAAACGCTTTTCGGTGGTTTTTTTGAGCTTCAAAGGAGGGCCTCCGCCCAATGCGGGAGGCCACCATGCACCCGTCTTGCATCTCAAGTCCGTTCGTCGCGCCTGCAACCTGACCGGTGCGACCTTCTGTGCAGTTTTACCCTCAGCACAATTCGGGGTCGCCAGTACTCATTGTGGGCATTCATTTATTATTAACCCGGTTGCGCGTCGATGGCTTAACAGCAAAAGGCGCTTGGCCTTTTGGCCAATGGCGCGCGCCTGATTACTTGACGCTACGAGCGGGCAATCAGGGTGTCAACACTCGTATTTAGTCACCGTCAACACTCGAGTAGTGCCTCAAATCCATCCGGTTTCGTGCATGCCGTGCCGCGGATAGTCCCGCAAAATCCAGCCGCGGCAGGTTCAGTTGAATCCGGGGACTTCCTTGTCAATCGCCGTGGTGTTCGTGGTTATCCACAACCGCCCAAATCTACTTGGCAGGGAGTCGCAACCTCCCCTAGCCTTAACTTGGTTGAAGGTTTCCGCAGCGCCTGGGCGCATGCTGCATTGGGGGGAACATGGAAGCATTGCGCATCGTCGAGGATGAAGTGCGGGAGCTGATTCGTCGGCGTGGACTGGATCCTTCGAGTCAAGCAGTCGAAATTCACCGGCTCGTCGAGGCCGCCGTGAATGATTACGATGAGCGGGCTCTTCTGGGCCCCTTGCCTCCCTTGGGACGCTTGGACACTGCGCGCAAGTACGTGTTCGACGCCGTTGCCGGCTTCGGGCCTATCCAGCCACTTCTGGATGATCCCACCATCGAAGAGGTCTGGCTGAACGCGCCAAACGAGGTTTACGTTGCCAGGAACGGCGAATCAGAACTTACCTCGATCAGCCTCACCGAGCAGCAGGTTCGCGACCTCGTCGAGCGGATGCTCAAGAGTTCCGGGCGGAGGCTCGACCTCTCCTCACCTTTTGTGGATGCGGCCCTGCCCGATGGCTCTCGGCTCCACGTCGTCATTCCCGACGTCACCCGTCGTCATTGGGCCGTGAATATCCGCAAATTTGTGGTCAAGGCAACCCGGCTCGAGCATCTCGTGGAGTTGGGGACGTTGACGCCCGAGTCAGCCCGGTTCCTGGGAGCCGCGGTCGCCAGTGGATTGAACATTCTCGTCTCAGGAGCCACCCAGGCCGGAAAGACCACAATGCTCAACTGCCTGGCAGCCAATATCGGCTCCCGCGAGCGGGTCATCACCGTCGAAGAGATCTTTGAGCTTCACTTCCCGCTACGCGACGTCGTTGGCCTTCAGTGTCGCCAGCCAAACCTTGAGGGCCAAGGCGAAATTCCCCTCCGCCGGCTCGTCAAAGAGGCTCTTCGTATGCGGCCGGATCGTCTCGTGGTGGGCGAGGTCCGGGAAGCCGAAAGCCTGGACATGCTGATTGCGTTGAATTCGGGCTTGCCGGGCATGTGCACCGTCCACGCCAACTCGGCCCATGACGCCGTGACAAAGATTTGCACCTTGCCGCTGCTGGCCGGCGGGAACATCTCAAGCGCGTTCGTCGTTCCAACCGTGGCTTCATGCATCGATCTCGTGGTTCATTGCAGCCGCCACGCGGACGGTCGCCGGCAAGTCACCGAGATCCTTTCGCTGGGGCGACGCGTGGAGAACGGCATCATCGAGTCGTCCAAGGTATTCACGATGCAGGACGGCCGGCTCCAAGCCACGTCGAATTCCATGCCGGCCGCCGAGAAATTCGCCCGGGCCGGATTTGACGTCGCCGCGCTCCTGGGGCACTTCTAATGGCGCCGCTGCTAGGCGTTCTCTGCGGGCTGGGTGTCTTCCTCATCTGGTGGTCGGCATGGGAACAAGACCCGCTTGCCGTCAAGGAGCCAAAACCTAAACGCCTTGAGTCCTTGTTGCTCACTGCCGGGATCGAAAAAGTGAGCGGCGGGGGATTCATCGCATCGTGCCTCGGATTGGGCCTTTTCGCCGCACTGGTGATCTACATCATGACCGCGTCGTTCTCGATCGCAGCGTGCTTCGGCTTGTTCGGTATGTGGCTTCCCTTGGCCGTTGTCAGTTGGCGGGCGCGCAAGCGGACCGCCATGCTCAGGGAGCTCTGGCCCGATGTCGTCGACCATTTGCGCTCGGCGATCCGTGCGGGGCTTTCGCTGCCCGAGGCGCTTATCCAGCTCGGAGACAAAGGTCCCGAAGAGCTGCGGGCTCTCTTCCGCGAGTTTGCCGCGGACTACCGTTCCGGCGGCCATTTCGATGCGGCGTTGAGCAAACTAAAGGAGCGTTTGGCCGATCCCGTTGCCGACCGGATCATTGAGGCGCTCAGGCTGACCCGGGACGTGGGCGGATCCGATCTCGGCCGCCTTTTGGGAACTCTTGCCGAGTTCCTTCGTGAGAGCGCGAGGACTCGCAGCGAGCTTGAGGCGCGACAATCATGGACCATCAATGGTGCTCGCCTGGCCGTTGCCGCCCCATGGATCGTCCTGATGTTGCTGGCCAGCCGGCCGGAAGCCGTTGCCGCGTATAACTCGGCGGCCGGAGCCAGCGTTCTTGGAGGCGGATTGTTGGTCTCGGCCTTCTGCTATTGGGTGATGCTGCGCATCGCCGCCCTTCCTGAAGATGAAAGGGTCCTTCGATGACTGGGCTGACTGCCTTGGCTGCATTCTGCGGACTTCTTTTGGGAGCCGGATTGTGGCTCATCTTTGTTCGCATGCCATTCATGCGGGCGATTCGGTTCGTGGAGCGCATCGAGCCGCAACTCAGGTCCCAGAACCTCGAATCGCGCCTGCTCTCCGCACCCTCGGACATCGCACCGTTCGGCGCCTTGGAGCGCATCCTGCGGCCGGTTTTTCGCGACGCCCTCGGCTACCTGGCGAAGTTCAACCTGGGGACCACATCCCTCAACAAAAAGCTGGCAAAGGCCGGTTCTGGAAAGTCCGCGCTGGACTTCCGCGCGGAGCAACTGCTGTGGGCCGCCGCGGGCTTCGCCACGGCGCTCGTCGTGGTGGTCGGGAATGCCACCGGGGGTCGGTTCAGTCCGGTGCCCGCGGTTGCTACGGTCCTGGTTTGTGCACTGGCAGGGTTTCTTTTCCGCGACTACATGCTCCGGGTGCAGATCAAACGAAGGGAAAGGCGGATGCTGGCGGAATTCCCGAGCCTTGCCGAGTTGATGGCTCTTGCGGTGGGTGCGGGGGAGAGCGCCAGCGGTGCCCTCGATCGAGTGTGTCGCACAGCCCGCGGCGAACTGGCGAAGGAGTTTGCCCTGGTGTTGGCCGCCACCCGGCCGGCACGCCCCTGATCGAAGCCCTGCGCGAGTTTTCGGGACGAACCGAGCTCGGCCCGCTTGTTCGGTTCGTGGATGGAATTGTCGTTGCCGTCGAACGCGGAACTCCCTTGGCCGATGTTTTGCGGGCCCAAGCTGCGGATGTCCGCGATTCAGCCAAGCGGGAACTGATGGAAGCGGCGGGCCGCAAGGAAATCGCCATGATGGTCCCGCTGGTTTTCGGCGTCCTGCCCCTCACGGTGATCTTCGCGGTCTATCCGGGCTTGGCCGCGTTGGATCTCGGCTTCTAATGACGAATCTCAGTCAAGCCTTTTCACATCCGTCACATGGGCGTCCGCCTGAATACCAAGACAGCACGGATCACAATGGATTCCTGCATAAGGAATTGGGAAAGATGAAATGGGGAAGATGAAATGGTGAAAATGAAAAAGCTCGGACGCGAAGGCCTATCCGCTTCAGGACTCTTGCTGTGGCAGCTGTGGACACTCCCGTCGTCCAGATCAGCGCTTGGAACCAACCTGCACAAGTGTCCGGTCCCCGACGACGATCATCCGGAGCGGGGCGATGTACCAGGTTGGGTCATGATCACCCTGATGTCCGCCGCACTTGTCGCGGGCCTGCTGGCGCTGGCCGGCCCGGCACTGGAAGGACTCTTCAACCAGGCGATGAGCAAGGTCGGAAAGTAAGTCCATGCCGTTCCGCAGCCGGGTAGCGGAAGATGGCAGTGGCGTGAGGGTCGGCAGGGCGATGAACGCGGCTCCGCCGTCGTGGATTTTGTGCTGGTCGGCGGTCTGTTGACGGTATTCTTCCTCGTTGTCATTCAACTGACCCTCATATTGCACGTGCGCAATACGCTCATTGATGCGGCCTCGTCCGGAGCCCGTTACGGCACTCTCGCCGACAGGACATCGTCCGATGCCCGTGAGCGCACAGCAGAGCTGATCGGAACGGCGCTGAACGCGGACTTTGCCCGGGACATCTCGACATCGGAGGCCAGCTTCCAGGGAATCCGCACCTTGGAGGTGACAGTCCGTGCACCATTGCCAGTTATCGGACTGATTGGTCCCGTAGCAGGGCTGGAGGTGAGGGGCCATGCTGCGACTTCGGGTTGATCCTGGCCGTGCAGCGCTCTCCCGCTTCAGGGAGGTGGTCTGCCTGCCGGCGGCGGAGGGGCCGGCGGCGGAGGGCCGCGAACCTGCCGGCCCTCCGTGTGCCCTGAGAGGGGAAGCGCGGTGGTCGAGTTCATCCTCCTGTCCCTCCTACTCATGGTTCCCGTGGTCTATTTCATCGTCACTATTGGACAGATCCAGGGCGGTTCCTTCGCCGTCGTGGGGGCAGCGGACCAAGCCGCCAAGGTCTATGTCATGCAGAAGGACACCTCCCAAGGGCGCGTCGCCGCTGAACAGGCTGCCCTTCTGGCCCTTGCCGACTATGGCCATTCCGCGGAGCGGGCAAATGTCGACGTCGCGTGCGACCGCGGCGATTGCCTGTCCGCCGGCGCTGCTGTGACGGTGACGGTCAAGCTCACGGTGCCGTTGCCCATGCTGCCCTTTGGAGACACCCTGAATCTGGACGCCGCGAATCTGAGTGCGTCGGCTACGCAAATCGTCGGGCGGTTCCGGTGAGAGGTCTTCCCGCGAAGACGGACATCCTGCTATCCCGAAAATCAGAGGCGGAAGGCGGCCATTTGATGGTCTTGACCATCGGCTATGTCGTGGTCGCGTTATTGCTTGCAACGGTCGTTGCTGCGGCCTCGGCCATCTACATCGAACATAAGAAGCTCCTCTCCGTGGCGGACGGAGCTTCTGTGGCGGCCGCGGACAGCTATGCCCTCGGCCAAGTGGACAGCGGCGCCGAAACGCCGTCGGCCGTCCTCAACAGCGCGCGGGTAAGAGGTATTACCGAGTCATACCTCAGCCAAAACGGCGCCCATTCACGGTTCGATCAACTTGCCGTCGGCCCGGGTACCGGGAGTCCGGACAACACCACGGCCGAAGTGGTGCTCAGCGCGGTTGCCCATCCGCCTGTGGTCAGCTTTCTGCTTCCCGACGGTGTTCCGATCGAAGCCCGTTCCACTGCGCGTTCCCGGCTGACCCGCTGATTTTCAAGCGTCACACGTCCAGGCTCCGTGCCAAGGCCGTCAACGGATGGCGTACTCTGGAACAACCATGGCTCAGATTGACTTTCCCGCAGAAATCCGCGCGCTTCGCTCCACTTACCGCTCCATCGAACAGGTTTCCGATGTCGAGAAGCTCAAGGAAGAGATCGCAGAACTGAGCGAGCGGGCTGGTGAACCGAACCTCTGGGACGATCCAGCTGCCGCCCAGGTAATTACGTCCAAGTTGTCCCACCGGCAGTCGGAGCTTGAACGGTTGAACAGGCTGACGGGCCGCATCGACGATCTTGAGGTCCTTGTCGAGCTCGGCCAGGACGAGGACGACGACGCCTCCATGGTGGAGGCGGCCACGGAACTCGAATCAATCCGTAAGGCCCTCAAGGAACTTGAAGTGGTTACCCTGCTCTCGGGCGAATACGACGAACGCGAGGCCGTCGTCACGATTCGTGCGGGCGCCGGCGGTGTTGATGCGGCGGACTTCGCCGAAATGCTCATGCGCATGTACCTGCGCTGGGCAGAACGCCATGGCTACCCGACTACCGTGATGGACACCTCGTACGCCGAAGAGGCCGGCCTCAAATCGGCTACTTTCGAGGTCAAAGCGCCGTACGCTTTCGGTACCCTCAGCGTCGAAGCCGGGACGCACCGGCTTGTCCGGATCAGCCCGTTCGACAACCAGGGACGGCGACAGACGTCCTTTGCCGCCGTCGAAGTCATCCCGCTCATTGAGCAGACCGACTCGATCGACATTCCGGACAACGAGATCCGCGTCGATGTCTTCCGCTCTTCCGGCCCTGGCGGGCAGTCCGTCAACACGACGGACTCCGCAGTACGTTTGACCCACATCCCCACAGGGATTGTCGTCTCCATGCAGAACGAGAAGTCCCAGTTGCAGAACCGCGCAGCCGCGATGCGCGTGCTCCAATCAAGGCTCCTCCTCCTGAAAAAGGAGCAGGAAGATGCTGAGAAGAAGGCATTCGCAGGTGACGTGAAGGCATCGTGGGGGACCAGATGCGTTCGTATGTGCTCAATCCATACCAGATGGTCAAAGACTTGCGGACTGAGCACGAAGTGGGCAACACGTCTGCGGTGTTCGACGGCGACATCGACGACTTCATTGACGCAGGGATTCGCTGGCGCACAGGTAACCGCAACGCCGAGGGATAAGGCGCCCGGGCTGATTACTTGATTGGGCGACACACCGCGCCAAGCCCGCGATTCCATCGCGGAGCGTGCGTATAGTCGAAGAGCCGGCGCTCAACTTCCCCCAATGAAAGCCCGTGCGCTGGCGGTTGGACTGGTCGAACGTGGCATGTCCGGCGGGTTCTGAAGAGTCATGATCCGATTTGAGAATGTCACCAAGGTCTACGACCCCAATGCCCGTCCGGCGCTGGATGCTGTCAACCTTGAGATTGACCGTGGAGAATTCACCTTCCTCGTCGGGGCCTCGGGTTCCGGCAAGTCGACGTTTCTACGACTCATTCTGAAGGAAGACCGGGCAACATCCGGTTCCGTCTACGTCGCGGGCCAGAACGTGGCCAACATTTCAAGCTGGCGGGTCCCCAAACTTCGCCGCGGAATCGGTGTCGTTTTCCAAGACTTCCGCCTGTTGCCGCAGAAGAATGTCTTCGCCAACGTTGCCTTCGCCATGCAGGTGATCGGAAAAAGCCGCAGCATCATCCGCGAGACGGTTCCGGAAGTGCTGAAGACTGTTGGGCTTGAAGGCAAGGAACGTCGCATGCCGCATGAGCTGTCCGGTGGTGAGCAGCAGCGCGTGGCCATCGCCCGCGCCGTCGTCAACCGTCCCGGCATCCTGCTGGCGGACGAACCCACCGGAAACCTGGACCCCATTACCTCGATGGGCATTATGGGCGTTCTCGACAAGATCAACCAGAACGGCACCACTGTGGTCATGGCGACGCACGACGACGACATTGTGAACGAGATGCGCAAGCGCGTGGTGGAGCTCCGGAACGGAGTGGTGGTCCGCGATGAGGCAAGGGCCCTCTACACCTCGATGATTCCGGTAGTGGGAGAGTCCCGGCGGATGAAGGACGCGAGCGATGCGGAAATCGACCGCGCGCAGGGGGTCCAGCAGTGAGGCTCGCTTTTATCCTGGGCGAGATCGGCAGCGGTCTGCGCCGGAACCTGTCAATGGTGATTTCCGTCGTCCTGGTGACTTTTGTCTCGCTCACCTTTGTTGGTGCGGCCGGAATGCTGCAGATGCAGATCAACCAGATGAAGGGCTACTGGTATGACAAAGTCCAGGTCGCCATCTTCCTCTGCAACGACTCCTCGACGTCGACCGGATGTGCCTCGGGTGCGGTCACCAAGGAGCAGCAGGCCAATCTGGCCAAAATGCTCGATTCGCCGGCTGTCAAGCAGTACATCACCGACTACCAGTTCGAATCGCAAGCCGATGCGTTCAAGCACTTCAAGGAACAGTTCTCCAACTCTCCGATCGTTGATTCGGTAACCCAGGACCAGCTTCCTTCGTCTTTCCGAATCAACATGAAGGACCCCCAGAAGTACCAGATCATCAGCGAAACGTTCTCGTCCCAGGCCGGGGTGGAGACCGTGAGCGATCAGCGCCAGGTCCTTGAACGGATCTTTGAGTGGATGAACGGTGCCTCTGTGGCGGCAATGGTGGTGGCGGGAGTCATGATCTTCTGTGCAGTCCTGCTTATCACCACGACCATCAGGTTGTCCGCGTTCAGCCGGCGACGGGAGACAGGCATCATGCGCCTCGTTGGAGCATCGAAGACCGTCATCCAACTGCCGTTCATCCTCGAAGGCGTCATCGCCGCCGTCGTGGGTGCAGTCCTGGCCTCAGGCACACTGTGGCTGGTGGCCCAGTTCTGGCTCAACGGAGACTTGTCGCGGCAGTTCCTGAACACTCCGTTTATTTCCTCGACCCAGGTACTCGTGATTGCGCCGGTCCTGATAGCGTTGGGCGGTGGCTTGGCCGGGATATCGTCGCTCCTGACCCTCCGCCGATATCTCAAGGTCTAGCCATGAAGAGCAAAGATCCCGGGCGAACAGGACAGCCGATGACACGGAAGTACCAGGCTGCGCTGCAGCTGCGCAAAGTGAGCGGCCGGGCGAAGGTCGCCGGCTCCGTGCTGGCCATTGCGCTCGCCGCGAGCCTCGGCACCGCGCCCGGGGCGCACGCTGACAATCTCGATGACCAACAGGCTGCCCTCAACGCGGAATCGGCGCGTGTGCAGCAGTCGCTGGAATTCGTTGACGCCAACATCGCCAAGGCGGCTGGCGACCTCGTTGTCTACCAAGGACAGCTTCCGGGGGCGCAGCAGGCACTCCTCGAAGCCCAGGGCAAGGTTGCCACAGCAGTCAAGGAGGCTGATGCCTTGGCCGCCCGCGTGGATCTGGCGCAGCAGAGTAAAGCCCAGATCACCCAGCAACTGGAAAACGACAAGCAAAAGATCACCGACACCAAGAAGCTCATCGGCCAGATCGCGGCGCAGGCGTATAAATCCGGAGGGGTTCCAACGAACGTCGCTTTGCTGTTCGGATCGAACGACGGCGGCAACCTCACGGAAACCATGGACCTCGCCAACCAAGCGATGCGCAGCCAGAACGCCGCGATGACGAAATTGACGCAGCAGAGCGCGACGAACGTGAACTCCCAGGCCCGGCTCACCGCCGTCGAACAGGAAATCCGCGATCTCAAGGCAAAGGCGGACGCCGCACTTGAGCGTGAGAAGGCAGCCCGGGATGACGCCGCTGCCAAGAAGGCGGAGGTGGACAAACTCATCTCCGACACCACTCGTCTCAACGCCCAGCTTCAAGCAGCCAAACCCGGGATCCAAGCCAACTCCAGCAAGTGAAGGCGAACCAGGACGCCGTCGCCGCGGAAATCTCGGAACGTGACCGTAAACTGCGCGAAGCTTGGTTGGCCGAACAGCAGCGCCTCGCCGCAGCCGCGGCGGCCGCGGCCAGGCGCAAAACCAGGCAGCCCCGCAGCCTTTTGTCCCACCGGCGAGCAACCCGCGCTCGAACTTCGGCCTGATTCACCCGGTGCCTGCGAACATCCCGATCACGTCAGGCTTCGGTTGGCGTGCGACGCCGCCTGGAACCATCGATTTCTACGGCCAGGGCGGCTATATGCACACGGGCATCGACTTCGGTGCCCCTGCGGAACGCCGGTATACGCAGCCGCTGCAGGCACGGTGTTTTCTGCAGGTTGGGGCAACGACGGCGGTGGCAACCGTGTCAAGATATCGCACGGAGTCATCAATGGTGATTCCCTGACCACGGTTTACTACCACAACACCAGCGTGGTGGTTTCCTCCGGACAGCAAGTGAGTCAAGGTCAGCTCATTGCCTATTCAGGTACCACGGGTAACTCCACCGGTTGCCACGTGCACTTTGAAACCTGGGTTAATGGGCAGGCTGTTGACCCGATGAACCTTTTGTAGCCCACACGACAGGGATCTGCTGGCGTAGACTAGTGTGATTCTTCGACAACCAAGGAGTTCTACCGTGCCCAAGGAAAGTGGCCGTAAGGTAGTGGCCACCAATCGCAAGGCTCGGCATGACTACCACATATTGGATACCTATGAGGCCGGCATTGCCCTCATGGGAACCGAAGTAAAGTCCCTGCGTGAAGGCCATGCATCGATGGTCGACGGTTTCTGCACCTTCTACAATGACGAGTTGTGGATGGAGGGCATCCATATCCCTGAGTACAACCAGGGGAGCTGGACCAACCACGCCGCGCGCCGCCGTCGGAAGCTGTTGCTTCACCGCGAGGAACTCAACAAGATCTCCGGCAAGATCCGCGAGACCGGGCTGACCGTAGTGCCGCTCCAGCTGTACTTCCTGGATGGACGCGCCAAAGTCGAGATCGCCTTGGCTCGAGGCAAGAAAGATTACGACAAGCGGCAGACCCTGCGTGAGCAGCAGGACAAGCGCGAATCGCTCCGCGAACTGCGCGAGCGCAACCGCCGTTGATTTCCCCAGGCCGCCACGCGGGTAGGCAGCCAAGGCGTGTCCCGGAATGTTCGGGTGCCGCGATGCGTTATGATGATTAACCCGGCAGGTTTTTAGGTGGTCGTTTTCGGGCGGTCGTTGTCCTGCGGGGATTGATAACAAAATACGGGGATGATCGGTTTCGACGATGTTAGTCGCGACAGGTGAAGCGGGCCGAGGATGCAGAATTATCTCGTAAACGCTGTCTGCAAACCAATAAGTGCCAATTCTAAGCGCACTGACTTCGCTCTTGCTGCCTAAGCAGTAAGACAGTCCGTCAGCCCGAGGTTGCTATTGCCCCGGATCCTGGCGTCATTTAGATAGCCACTGCTGTTTGCCTTCGTCATCGAGGCAAGCGGGACTCTTAGATGACTGGGCCCGGATCAGCTACTTGTTCGCAGGATAGCTGGGCCGAGAAAGTCCGACGCGAACTGCGCCCGGAGAAGCCCTGACAACACGACATCGGACGGGGGTTCAATTCCCCCATCTCCACTTTTTGTGATGAGTCGAGACATCCCTCATGGATGAGTCGGGTCATCGGTAACACCCCGGTCTTCGGACCGGGGTGTTTTTCTTTGCCCGCGGGAGCATCAGACCACGATGGCCGGCCGTTGCCCGGGTATGTTCACCCGCACCAACTGGGGAGGAAACCGGGAACGCTTTTCACGACAGTGCCGATTTCAAGTCCACGAGGTCTGTCCGCATGGGAGTCGGTTCGGGGCGGACCGGGTATTGGTCGCCCGCATATTGGGGTGCCGCTGTTTCGACGGCGAGGTAATCGCTGGCCGGTGAGACACAGGTGTCCAGGATGCGCGACCAGGCAGCGTCAGGCCGGTAGAGCACGCGCGATCCGTTCCGGTCGGTGAGATTGACCAATGAGGTCTCCTTTCCGGCGTCGAACTTTCTCACCACCTGCGCAAACTGCCCCGAACCGTCGAGGATCACGGGCTGGCCCACGGTGGTCGTGGCGCTTTGGTTGTTCTCCGGGGCGGCGCCTCCCGCGAGGGTCGCCGGCGTGAGCGCACCGTTGGAGAGATTGATGGTCGAATACCGTGGCGGGTCGACGCCCACCTTCAGCCCCGGGTCGCTCACCGCAAGCTCGTTCGTCCCGGGGAATCCGAGGATTCCGGCATGCGTGCCCAAAGGGGACACCTTGCCGGAGTCGAGCGGATCGATGAGGAAGATGGATTGGTCGTCTGCCTGCGCCACCAAGGTGGCGGCGCCGGGAACAAAGCGCCAGTCCGTCGCAGTGACCGGACCGTGGATGCCCTGGACAGCCCACGGAGCGGACGACGGTTTGTCGACGTCGTAGACAAAGAGCGTTTTCCAGTACTGGCCAGTGGCAGAAGAAGCGGTGAACGTGAAGCCTATGAGGTGATTGGATCCTGCCGCGTGAAGGTTGGCCACCGTCCCGAGGCTTGGCAAAGGAACAAGCGACGGCGGGCCGCCGGTGAGCGGGACCATCTCAAGTGAGCTGGTGTTGTCATCGTTGACGGTGACGACGGCGAGGGCGGACGGCAGGGCAGCATACTCCTGGATGCGGGGGCGCTGACAATGACGGTGCCCTGATCGCTTCCGGAGAGGCTTGAGCCGAGGATCGTGTCCGGCTTCTTCAGGCCTGAGTTGTCTTTGCCGGTGTCCCTCTGCAGGGTGTACAGCGAGAAGGCGGCCGGAGTGGCCGAGCGGGCCAGGGCCGAAGTGGAATGGGGGTGCGGTAGCTTCGAAAGGTTTGCTACGGTCAACCCGCCGGCAAGGACGGCAAGGATCGCGATGGCGCCGTAGAGGCGCCGGGCAAAACGGCGTCCGGCCAGTAGCTCTGCTGCGGCAGCAATGGCCGCGGCCCGCTTGGCTGAGACGGGACGGCGCTTAGTAGACATAGGGCTGTGCCGGCTGTGTGGTGGGCTTGATGGAGTCCGGTATCAGAACGATTGACTCCCGGCTGGCCGCATTGGGGTTGGCACGGAAGCTGCTGGTGACGGTGACCCAGCTGTCGGTTTTGTACTCGTTCTGCCAGCCGGGATGATAGACCGGAACACCGATCGGCTGGGCATCGACGGCGCAGCAGGTCACTACAAAACGGGTCACGAAGAATACATTTGGATCTGTCTTGTCCGCGCTGATGAACCCGGTCACGGTGGCAGTCTTGTCGGCAAAAAAGTCCTGCCCCGCGCCGGACCGAAGCAACGATGCCCAGTCCCTCACCGTGAAAGCGGAGTAGTCTCCCTTTCCGGGCAGTGCGGGGGCTTTCAGGGTCAGGGCGGATGCCGAACCGTTGAGGTCCCGTTGCGCGACGGTGGCAGTAGTAAGGGTCGACGGCGGCAGGATGAGTAAGGCGACGACGGCGGCGATGATGGTCAGCACGCTTCCGACCGGCCACAGCCAGCCCCATCGCGAACCGGGCTCATCGGTGTGCTCGTGCCCGTCTTGGGTGCCGGGAGCAAAGGCGAAGGCCGCGAGGGCAAGTACTCCTGCGATCACGGCCATGATGACCGTGAACACGAAATACCGCGGATGGATATACAAGGCAAGCTGCCCTGACACGCCCAGCCAGATCGTTGCGATGAGGCCGATCAGGCTGAGGACCACGCCCTGCCACCGGCCCACGAGCCGCCTAATGACCATAGTTGACCGCCAATCCGAGGACCGCCGCGCAAAGTGCCACCAGCAGGCTGAGCTGAAGGAGGGTTTTCGCGGTGAACGTGGTGCGCATCAGGGCGAGCATTTTCACGTCGATCATGGGCCCGAAGACGAGGAAAGCCACAATGCCCCCCGGCATGAAGGTTGCTCCGAAAGACAGGATAAAGAAGGCATCCACGTTTGAGCAGATCGCAACGACGAAAGCCAACACCATCAATGCCAAGACAGACCAGACCGGGTTGCTACCCAAGGCGACCAGCACTTCGCGGGAAACGGCAACTTGGATCAGCCCCGCCATGCCTGCACCAACAAACAGTGCAGGCATCATTGCGCGTGTCTCCTGGGCGAACATCTGCACGCTGCGCCTGATCCTTCCGGCAGAGCCCGCGTGGTGGTCTGCTACTGAACACGTCTCCTGGAACCGGGCGGTCAGCAGCTCACCTGGCCGCGGATGCCGGCTGTAGATCCAACCGACAAGGTTGGCGATGAAGAAGCCGCCCAGGACACGGGAGGCCAGGATGCCGTTGTCCCAACCAAACGCCTGCGCGGTGGTGACGATGGTGACGGGGTTCAGGATGGGTGCCGCGAACAGGAAAGTCATCGATTCCGCAACCGTCAGGCCATTGACCACCAGACCCCGGGCAAGCGGAACATTGCCGCATTCGCAAACAGGCAGCAGCATTCCCAAAAGCGACAGGACGAGCCTCCGCAGCACCGGGCTCCGCGGCAGGCGGCGGAGCAGCATGCCCTCCGGCAGCCAGACCTGGACAGCGATCGAGAGGACGATCCCGAGGAACACGAACGGCAGGGACTCGACGACGACGCTGATCGACAGTGTGGCGAAGTCGCGGGCAGCGTTGGGTAGAGCAAAGACCTCCGGCGTTGATGGTGCCAGCACCCGGACGGCCGCGAACAGTGCAATGAGGGCGAGCCCGACGATGAGACCGGCGGCAGACTTCGACGTGAAAGCACGTGACGGGCTTCCGTGCTCGCGTCCCGGCTGTTCGCGTTTGTCGACTGCAGGCAGCGTCACAGTCACTCCTTACTCCTCGGACCCGGTCGGGGACACCGGAAGGGGCTGCGAAAACCGACTGTACACGCCGCTCACGTTCGCGACTAGCCTGTCAGCCCTGCCGGTTTCCGAACCGGGCAGAGCTCCGCTACTCGCTGCGCGGGAGACCCGGACGAAACCGAGTGGCGTGTCCGAAAGACAGGTAGCCGACACTCAAGTCGCTGTGTGGGAACGACAGTATTTTGGGGAGGGTCGATCACTTGTGGGTGTGGGTGGCCGGCAGTGAGAATGCCCGTTCCGGTTTCGTTCGGGCCATATCCGGGCAGGACATGGGGGACGAACCGCATTTGTGAAACGAGTTCGGTCCTATGAAACGATCAAGGCAGAATGACGCGCCAGTCCAAAATACTTCTGTGGGGCAGACCGGTGGACGGTTGCCTCAGTGCCCGAGCGGGGCCAGCCGTGGAAAATACTCGAGTGGTGGAAAATTCTCAAGTCCGGTGGCACCGCAGCCACGGCCATCGGCACAGTGGTGCTTGTCCTTGCGACATTCTTCAACGCGGTCCTGCTGGCGCCGGCAGCCCAGGCGGCAAGCCTCGTCACTGTGACCCTTACTTTTGATGACGCCCACGTGGATCAGATGGCAGCCGCTGCCTACATGAACTCGAAGGGCCTTCACGGAACATTCTTCACTCCGTCAGGCTTCCTGAACTCTGACTCCCTGCACATGACGACTGCTCAGGCACTCGCGCTTCAGGCAGCGGGTAACGAGATCGGGGGGCACACGGTGACCCACCCCGACCTCGCCCAGGCTGACGCGGGTGAGGTTACCCGTCAGGTTTGCGATGACCGCACAAACCTGACGAACATGGGGTTGCGCGTAACGAACTTTGCGTACCCCTATGCCTCGTCCACCCCGGCCATAGAGACGATTGTCCAAAGTTGCGGCTACAACAGCGCCCGTGGATTGGGTGACATTGCAAGCCAGATCCCCGCATCGGCCGGCATGCCGCTCTCTGAAACCATGCCGCCAGCCGACCCATATCTGACGAAGGCACCGGACCAGATCGACAGCACGTGGACACTTCAGAACCTGAAGGACCTGACCCTCAAAGCCGAGCCCGGCGGCGGGTGGATGCAATACACCTTCCACCACATCAACATCGCGAACAATCCGCTCAACGTGAGCACCGCAAACTTCAATGCCCTCATTGACTTCCTGGTGGCCGAGCAGGCCGCAGGCCGGATCATTGTCAAGACCGTCGACCAAGTGATCGGCGGCACTGTCAAGACCAACCCGGCCGGGCCGCCGCCGCCGGCGCCCATCACCTCCGGAAATCTTCTCCGCAATCCCGGTTTTGAGACCGCCGGCCCCGTCGCCGGAGGGGCGCCTTCGTGCTGGGTTCCGGGAGGCTACGGCAACAACACCTACACCTACAGCACGGTAACCGGGGCCCACACCGGGACTGCCGCCGAACAACTGGTCATGACCACCTACCTGGACGGTGATGCCAAAATATTGCCACCGCTTGATACGGGCCAATGCACCCCGACCGTGACGCCGGGCAAGAGATACACGATGTCGGCCTGGTACAACTCGACGGCGAATACCCAATTCGAGCTCTACTACAGGCTGGGTCAGGGCAACTGGCAGTATTGGACGTCGAGTCCGCTCTATCCTGCCTCCGCGGCCTACACCCAGGTCACCTATACCTCTCCACCCGTGCCTGCCGGCGCCACCGCCATGACCATGGCACTGACCCTTACCAGCCTGGGAACACTGGTTACCGATGACTACAGCCTGACGGAAGCAGTATTGCCGCCCGGCGCGTTCGAGCCGTTGACCCCGATGCGCTTGCTCGACACGAGGACCAGCAGCGGCCCGGTGGCTCCCGACGGGACCGTCTCATTCCAGGTCGCTGGAGTGAACGGAATACCGGCAAGCATCGCCGCGGTGACGTTCAACCTGACGGTCGCGAACTCAACCTCATTCGGGTTCGTCACGGCCTACGCCTCCGGCACCGTGAGACCTAACGCATCGAACCTGAATTATGACACGGGACAAATTATCCCGAATAGCGTCACGGTTCCGGTCGGGCCGACGGAAAGGTCACGCTGTACAACCGGTCCAGCGGCACGGCACAACTGATAGCAGACGTTTCCGGGTACTACGTCGCAGGAACAGCGGCCGCCGCAGGCGCATTCCAGCCGATCGCGCCAACCAGGTTCCTTGATACCAGGAACACCCAACGCCCGTGGCTCCGAACGGCACCGTTTCGGTCCAGGTTGGGGAGTGAGCGGAGTCCCGGCAAACGTGTCGGCCGTGACCTTCAACCTGACGGTCGCGAACTCGACGTCATTCGGGTTTGTTGCCGCCTATGCCTCGGGAACCCTGAGGCCAAATGCATCCAACCTGAACTACGCCACCGGGCAAATCGTCCCGAACAGGGTGACGGTCCCGGTCGGAGCGGACGGCAAGGTCATACTGTACAACCAGTCCAGTGGCACTGCGCAATTGATCGTCGACGTCTCGGGATATTACCTGTCGGGCGTAGCAACGCTCCCGGGTACGTTCGAGCCGATCGCCCAACGAGGTTCCTTGATACAAGGAACACCACGGCGGTGGCAGGGGACGGAACAATCTCCTTCCAGGTGGGTGGCGTGGGCGGAGTCCCAGCTACTGCCGCTGCGACGATTTTCAACCTTACGGTGGCCAACTCGACGTCCTTCGGTTTTGTCACGGCCTATCCCTCCGGGGCGGCACTCCCGAACGCGTCGAATCTGAACTACGCCACCGGCCAGATTGTCCCCAACAGCGTCACCATTCCAATTGGACCGGATGGCAAGGTCAATCTGTACAACCGCTCCGGCGGCACCGCCCAACTCATTGCGGATGTCTCGGGTTACTTCCTCTAACCACGGCGCACGAACAAACCGTCTCACTGAAAACACCCCGGTCTTCGGACCGGGTGTTTTTCTTTGACGTTGTGCTTCTTTGCCTCGGATCGTGATCCCGCCGAAGATTCGACGTTCCATTCCCGGGTGATCTTAATGATTCGGACTTCGGGCCGCGGGCTCGTCATCCGAGTTCTCGATGTTGTCCGTTGAACTTCCAGGTTCCCCGTTGCGATGTTTGGCAGTGCTCTTGCGATCAACCAGCCTCAGTCGCCGGTGTCCAAAGACCATCACAACGGCTACCACTGCGGCTCCGATGAGGACCATCACGACCCAAATCCATTGTTGCCCGTCCACGTTCGCCCCAATCTCAGCCCGTCGGCTGCGTCCCGCTTTGTACTACGAAAGGCCGTTGCCCTGCCTGCCTAGGCCGGAAGGCGGGCCCGCTGAGGAGTCAGTCTTTCTCCTGATGGTTTGCGTAGGCGATGCACCGACCCCGGTTTTTGAACTGTGGGTAGTCCATTCAGCAAGCCCCCTTGCCTTATTGGCTGCGACCCCTCGCCGGTCTGAGCCCAGTCGTTGCAATCCGCCCATCTGTTGTCGCATGGACGCTGACCGACACCATAGGACTGCGGGCGGTTGCCGTCTTGAGTGGTCCCTACTTGTTTTCGGGGATTCGTACGCGACCGCTGTTGCGGTCCGTCGAGTGTGGTTGTTAACCAGTTCAAAGAAGGTAACGACGGCGGCACTCACCGTGTCGGCGTGCAGTGGCAGAGTTCACCCACGGCGTAGGACGGAACGGACTAACCGAAGCAGCGTATTCGTTGATATAGACACCACCGGTTACAGGAGGTGCACGATGAGTACGTTGCCGGAACAAGTTTTTCCCGAGGACATCCCTGACGCCCCGTCAGATGACGAAGCCTTGGACGCCTACTCGCGGACAGTGATGCACGTCGCAGAGACGGTCACGCCGCATGTTGCAGCTTTGGAGATGAGCAGCGCCCGCAGGAACGGCCAAGTCAGGATTGGAAGCGGATCGGCTGTCGTGTTCACGGGGGACGGCTACATGCTGACCAACGCCCACGTGGTCTCGGGTCTCCGCTCCGGGCGGGCAATCTTCGCTGACGGAACCCACACCGACGTCGAACTCGTCGGTGCGGATCCTTTGTCTGATCTCGCCATTGTCCGCGGGCGCCACACGCCGCCGCCGGCCATCCTGGGCAACGCGGAGTCGCTGCACGTAGGCCAATTGGTGATCGCCGTGGGCAACCCGCTGGGGCTGGCAGGATCAGTGACCGCAGGCGTCGTCAGCGGGCTCGGGCGCTCCATCCCGGTCAGGTCCGGACGGCACAGCAGGGTCATCGAGGACGTCATCCAGACCGACGCTGCGTTGAATCCGGGCAATTCCGGGGGAGCCTTGGCCGACACCCAGGGGCGGATTGTGGGAATCAACACTGCCGTGGCCGGTTTGGGCCTCGGACTTGCAGTGCCCATCAACACCACCACCCAGCGGATCATCGCCGCCCTGCTGAGGGACGGCCGGGTCCGCCGGGCATACCTTGGCTTGGTGAGCACCCCTATTCCTTTGGATGCGAGTGCGGTGATCCGGACTGGCCAGAAGGAGGCGCTGCGGGTGGTGGAAGTCATTGCAGGATCTCCGGCCGAGCGGGCAGGACTGCTCGCGGGCGACCTTGTGCTCAGTGCTCAGTCGCGGGCGGTATCCAGTGCCGAGAGCCTTCAAAAGCTCTTGTTTTCGCAGGCCATCGGGGAGCCGTTCTTCCTGACGGTCCTGCGCGACGGCAAAGTCGACGCGATTGTGGCAGTTCCCAGTGAAATGACTGACGCGGATTCATGAGGAGCCGCGGACCTGTTGGAGCCAGTCCGCGAAAAAGCCGGAGCCAAGCTGAACTGCTCCCCGAAAGTTGGACTGAGAATTCAGTTCTGACTTACGGGGAGCAGTTTCATGTTAAAAAGCAGTTCGTTGTCCGAGGAGCAGCGCGCGGCCGCGGTAGCGTTGTTTGAGACCGGTTGGGGCGCGAAGTCCGTTGCCGCAAAGCTCGGGGTGAGCAAGCGGGCTATAGGCCGGTTGTATGACCGGTGGAGAGTTCGCGGAGGTACAACGCTAGTGGCCAAGCCAACCAAGCGGCAGTTTTCGTTTGAGTTCAAACTCGCTGTTGTGCAGCGGTTTCTGGCTGGAGAGACCCAGGTGGCCTTGGCGCAGGAGTTCCAGCTGTCGTCCCCGATTCTGATCAAGAAGTGGGCAAGCCTGTATCGGAATGAAGGTGAAGACGGTCTGCGTCCGAAGCCCAAGGGCCGCCCGAAGTCGCCTTTCGGGCGCCGTCGCAGCCTGAGTCAGAACTGCAAAGGTTGCGCCGTGAGAACGAGCGCTTGCGGGCAGAGGTGGCGTTCCTGGGAAAAGTGCAGGCCTTGAGGGACGAGGATCGGCGGTAAAGGTCCGCGCCGTCATCGCTCTCAAGGCCGAACACCGCCTGGAATTGCTCCTGGACATCGCGGGCATTGCCCGCTCGACGTTCTTCTATCACCAGGCCCGGCTCCAGGCCCCCGATCCGCAAGAGGCTCTCAAGCGCGCGGTCACGGAGATCTTTAAGAAGAACCATGGCAGGTACGGGCACCGACGGGTCCACATCGAGCTGGCCAAGCAAGGCTGGAGGACCGCGAAGAAGACCGTGCTGAAGCTGATGCGGACGCTCGGGCTGGTCTGCAAGGTCCGGCGGAAGAAGCGCTACAACTCCTATCGAGGCGAACAAGGCGCCGTCGCTCCGAACGTGCTCAACCGGGATTTCGAAGCCACCGCCCGAACCAGAAGTGGGTGACGGACGTGACCGAATTCAGCGTCGGCGACCGCAAACTCTACCTCTCACCTGTCATGGACCTCTTCGACCGGCAGATCATCTCGTACACCCTCGGCATCTCGCCGAACCTGGAGCTCACCAACACGTCGCTGAGTAAGGCGTTAACGACCCTCAAGGACGGTGAGAAACCGCTGGTGCATTCCGACCAGGGATTCCAGTACCAGCATCACTCCTGGCGGAATCTCCTCAGCGCTGCCGGAGCGGCCCAATCAATGTCACGCAAGGCCAACTGCTACGACAATGCCGTGATGGAAAACTTCTTCGGCCATCTCAAAGAAGAACTCTTCCACCGTGTCCGGTTCATCAGCACCCAGGCACTGACAGCGGCACTTCACGAGTACATCAGCTGGTACAACACCGAACGGATCTCGACAAAGCTTGAGGGCCTGAGTCCGGTGCAATACCGTGCCCAGGCCCTCGCGGCTTAGGATCTCACTTAGCCAGTCCAACTTTCGGGGACCAGTTCAAGCTGGCTCCGGCTTTTTTGCTACTTCTTCCGCATCCTCAAATGGGCCACCGGATCCACTGCGGCGTCGGATTCGTGCTTGGCACGCTTCACTGCCCGTTTCTCCTTGATGGACTTGATGCTCTTCTTCGTCTCGTGCTGGTGAGGCGCTTTGTCAGGCATGTCATGCTCCCTAACTACGGATCTTCCCTGCAGATCCTGCAAAGAGGGTCCTGAAAGGCCCTCTCCTTGTAAGCTACGCCTGTTTCACCCGAAATCAACCGACAGCCGGACGGCCTAGTGGCCAGCCTTCGGAGCCGGGACGTCCACGACGCCCACGAACCGGGAGCCGATTCCTTCGTACTCGCTGCGGACTTCGCCGGGCAGGATTCCGGGAACCTCGCTGTTCCGGTGGTGGCCACAGAAGACGTAGGTGAACTCCGGCCACCATTTCTTGGGACGCGCGGCCTCTGTGTAGCCGCACACGACGCAGCTCAAGTGGACCCAGACAGGGCGCTTGCCGGTGCGGTTGGCGCGGGATTGGACGAGCCACTGGGGCGGATTGTCTTGCAGTTCGTTCAGTTCGGCTTGTGAAAGCCTGGAGGGGATGCCGTGGCGTTGGGCCATTTCCATCGAAATATCAAGGGCCAGTGCGGCGTCACGTCTGCTAATCACCATTCAACGATACGGGACTTTCGCCGAGGCACGATCGTGCTGGGATCCGGACGGGAGCTGACAAGCAGGCGTAGGCTGTGCTCATGACCGACGCAGCGGCCCTGCTGCCAAGCACCCCGCTTCAAAAGCGGGTCCTTGTTGTGGCTATTGTGGCTTCCTTCATTGCCATTTTGGATGGCTTCGTGGTGAACCTCGCGCTCCCGGCGATTGGCCGCGAGCTGGGTGGTGGGCTTGTCATCCAGCAATGGGTGGTGGATGCCTACTTGTTGACCTTGGGCGCGCTGATCCTGGTCGCGGGATCCCTGTCCGACCACTTCGGCCGTGCACGCATCCTGGAATGGGGACTCGCCGGTTTCACCCTCACCTCCGTCACCTGCGGCCTCGCCTGGAACGGCGAGGTGCTGGTGGTATCGCGCGCCCTCCAGGGGATCGCCGGTGCCCTGCTTGTCCCGAGTTCGCTTGCCATGATCGTCACGTTCTTTTCCGGTCCCGCGCAGTCCAAGGCAATCGGCCAATGGTCCGGTTGGACCAGCGCGGCCGCCATCGTCGCGCCGCTGATCGGCGGCGCATCGGTCGATCTGCTGTCCTGGCGCGTCATCTTCTTCATCAATGTGATTCCGGCCGTCGCCGTCTGGCCGATCCTCGCCGGGCTGCGGAAGTCCGATGCCGCCACGGACACGAGCAAGAAGATCGACTACCTCGGCGCGTTCCTTGCCATGGTGGGACTCGGTGGCCCTGTCTACGCCTTCATCGAACAAGGGCGCATGGGCTGGGGCAACATGGTGGTCTGGATGCCGCTCGCCCTCGGAGCCGTCGGCCTGGTCCTCTTCCTGGTCCACGAGGCCAGGACCCCTGAACCGATGCTGCCCCTGAGGCTCTTCGGCATCCGAAATTTCGGCTGGGGAAACATTGCCACGCTCGCCATTTACGGCGCCCTGTCATTGGGCTTCTTCGCCGTGGGCATCTACTTGCAGCAGGTGGGAGGGATGAAGGCCACCACGGCGGGCATCGCGTTGCTCCCCGCGACGGTCCTCCTGATGCTCACGGCCTCATTCTTCGGCGGGCTGGCCGGCAAATACGGTCCGCGGTGGTTCATGACGGCCGGACCATTCATTTGCGGAATCGGTTTCCTCATGACCTTGGCCGTCCAGGAGCCCTTGAACTACTGGACGCAAGTGCTGCCCGGGCAGATCGTCTTCGGGATCGGCCTGAGCACCTTGGTGGCGCCCCTCACCGCGGCCATCCTCGGCGCGGTACCCACGGAAGAGGCAGGGATCGGTTCCGCAGTGAACAACGCTGTTGCCCGTATCGCAGGCCTGATCTGCATCGCGTTTGCCGGGCTCATCATCGGCCCGGTCTTCAGCCGCCAAGGCCTCATGAACGCCGTCGTGGTCACGGCCGTGCTGTTCTTCCTCGGGGCGGTGGCATCCGCCGTCGGGATCCGGAACCCGGTGCTGGGCGCTGCTGTAGTGGACTCTCCCGAAGGTCAAGCGCCCGACGACGGCGGGACGGCTGCCCAGCGCGCCTGAACAGCGCCTTCCACAACAGGGCTTCGTTAGTGTTCCGCGAGGACGCAGCCGTCGTGTTCGACGTCGGTGGCCACCCAGAGCGCCGAGGCGACCTCATCCGCGAGATCATAGTCGCGGCTGCCCGGACCCTTTCCGATCCGGACCACCAGGGCCCACCGAACGGCTTGCGGCCAATCACCTGGATGGTGGCGTCGAGGTCGATTTCCTCTGCGGACAAGTACCGCAGCAACTCCGGGTTTTCGTCGCTGATCCGCGTGATCTTGCCGGAATGGCCGTCGTCGAGCTCGATCATGCGGTGCGCATGCGGCAGGCTCACCGAACCGTCCGCGGCAGGGATGGGGTCCCCATGGGGATCGCGTCCGGGGTTGCCCAGCTTGGTGGCCATGCGATCGATGAAGGTGTCCGAAACGGCGTGTTCGAGCATCTCGGCCTCGTCATGGACTTCGTCCCAGCTGTAGCCCAACTCCCTCACCAGGTATGTCTCGATCAGGCGGTGGCGGCGGACCATGCCCAGGGCAAGCTGCATTCCCCGGGGGGTCAAGGAAATGGCGCTGTAGGGCTGGTGGTCCACCAGCCCTTGGTCCTTGAGCTTGCGGACCATCTCCGAGACGGAGGAATTGGCGACGCCGAGCCGTTGCGCGAGCTGTGAGGACGTGATGGGTTTGGGTTTGTCCTGCCACTCCGTAAAGGAGTAGATGACCTTGACGTAGTCCTCGATCGAGGAGGAGGGCGCACTGGTCTTCACGGTTCCAAGCCTATCGTGAACCGGCCGCATCAGACTTTCCGCGCCCGCCAGCTCTGCGTGAGATAGGGCAAGGGGATGACCTCGCCCTCGGCATGGCCCAGATGCTCGAAAAGGTACCACTCGAGATTGCCCGTCACCTTGGCCCGGGTGGTCTCATTCGCCCTCAGGTAGTAACTGCGCGACTTCACGAGTTCGAGGATGTCCGCCGGAGTCACGGGATCCTCCCAACGCGTCACATGGCTTTCGAGGCCGGCGAACTCCCGGCCCACCACAGGCCGGAAGTCCGGTTTGTGGACATCGCCGGCATGCATGATGCGAGACAAACGATGGACCCAGGGCACCGACGTGTCCAGCTGGTTCCAGATCAAGCCGATCACACCCTGGGGCCGAAGGATCCGGGCGATCTCGGTGCTGGCGGCGAGGGGATCGCACCAGTGCCATGCCTGGGCAACGCTGACGACGTCGAATGCTGAGTCCGCCAGTCCAGTTGCCTCGGCACTGCCCTCCAGAGCGATCACTTGTGGATACGTTTTGCGCAGTTGCGTGAGCATGTCCGTGGAGGGGTCCACTGCGGACACCGCCAGCGCGCGCTCGACGAGGAGCGATGTGAACTTTCCGGTGCCGGCGCCGATGTCTGCCGCGTCCCGCACGCCTTCCGGCAGCAGCCAGTCAGCTGAATCCGCGGGGTATCCGGGCCGGACTCGGTCATAGTGCTCTCCGCCGTCCTGGAAACTCTGACCGAGTTCAAGGCGCCGTTCCTCATAGAGCTTGGGCCGGCTGACGTGCCTTTGGGTCGCGGGGCCACGCGGGAACTCCTTCGTAGGACAGGAAAAATACCCTACGAATCTACCGCAATCAGTCGATGCTGCAGGGAGCTGCGCCCGCGGTCCCCGGAGTGTTGGGAGCCCATTCCGGGTAGCTGCGGTGATCGTTCGCGGGCACCCACCGGCCGGCGTCCACCACGTAGTCCCAACCGAGGCCATTGCTCTTGAGCGCCTGGATGCCCGCGATGAGCCGAGTGGCGTCTTCCAAACGCGACCCTACGCCGAAACTGGCCCGGAGGGATCCGGAGGGAAGACCGAGGCGCTTGAGCAGCGGGTGGGCGCAAAAGCGCCCGTCGCGCAGGCCAATGCCGTGCTCGGCCGCAAGATAGGCCGCCACAAGTCCGGCGTCGTAGCCCTGGAGCGAGAAGTTCACGACGCCGATGGTGTCCTCGGGATCCGTGTCGCTGAAGATCTGGTGCACGGTCACGCCGTCGATTTCCTTGAGGCCTTCGACCAGGTGTGAGCGGATGGCGGCCTCGTGGGCGTGCCATTCGTCGTGGTCGAGGCTGGCGATGACTTGTGTGGCCCGGGCGAGGGTGGCCGCACCGAGAACGTTCGGCGAGCCGCCTTCGTGCCTGGCCGGTCCAGTGGCCCAGCTGACGGAATCGAGGCGCGCCTCCCGGACGGCGCCGCCTCCTGCCAGATGCGGCGTGCCGGCGTCGAGCCAGTCGGGACGACCCACCAGGACACCCGCGCCGAACGGTGCATAAAGCTTGTGCCCCGAGAAAACCAAGTAGTCGACATCCGCGGCGGCGATGTTGATGCGGCGATGCGGGGCAAGTTGCGCCGCGTCCACCACAATCCGCGCCCCGAATTCGTGGGCCAAGGCAGCTAGTTCCTTGATGGGCAGGATTTCGCCGGTCACATTCGACGCGCCGGTGACAGCCAGGAGGCTGACGCCACCATGGGAGAGGGCTGTGCGGACATTGGCTACGGTCTCCGACAAGGTTTCCGCGGCAACAATGCTTCGGTGGGGACGCCTTGCCACGGCAGCAGGTTTGCGTGGTGCTCGATGTCCAGGTAAAGGACTTCGTCGGTGTGCTTGCCGTCTGTGACCGGCAAGCAGCCGGCCAGGAGATTGAGGGAATCGGTGGTGTTGCGCGTGAAAATGACGGAATCGTCCGGCCGTCCGCCAACAAAGTCACGGACGATGTTGCGGGCGTTTTCGTAGACGGAGGTGCTGATTTGGGAGGCGTAGCCTGCGCCGCGGTGCACACTCGCGTAGTACGGCAGGATCTCGTTGAGGTACGCGGAAACAACCGTCAGGGCAGGTGCGGACGCGCCGTAGTCAAGGTTGGCGTAGCGGATGTGGCCGCCCTGGATCAGGGGTGCCTGCAACTCCGCGCCGGTGACCGCGGCCAGCGGGCGGGATGCCCGAGGCAGCTGCTGTGCGGTTTCGTGGTGCTGCGAAAGAGCCGTAGAAGTAATTGTGGCTGTGCTCATGGGACCTCACTCAAGAGGGACCCCTGCGTGCAGGGGGTCCGCGCTTGCCGCATCCGTTCCGGACCGGCCGGGTCGTCACCCGGGCACCCGCCGCGATGGAGGGTTGCCGGCCAGCAAACCGGGGTTTCGCGCTGGCACTCGTGACCTGTAAAGAGAGTAGGACACCGGCAAGGCCGGTTCCAATGTGACCGCGATTGTTAAGCGGATTGTTACACCGCCCGAAAAATGTGCCTTCAGTCGAAGAAAAAGCAGCGGACGTCCCCAAAAGGGGGCGTCCGCCGTCGTTTATTCAGTGAACAGGGGGCTACAGAAGGTCGTCGAGTTCGGGGTTGAGCCTCTTGAGGACCTCGGAATGGAGGATCGAGTTCGTGGCGACGGCGTTTCCGCCGAAGGGCCGTCCGCGCCATCCAGGGATGTGAAGCGTCCGCCGGCCTCGGTGACGATCGGCACCAAGGCGGCCATGTCGTAGACCTGGAGTTCCGGTTCGGCGGCGATGTCCACGGCGCCCTCGGCAACGAGGCAGTAGGACCAGAAATCGCCGTACGCACGGCTGCGCCAGACATCGTTCTCGAGGCCCAGGAAGTTGTCCAGCTTCCCGTGCTGCTTCCACTCGGAAAGCTCGGAGTAGGAAAGCGAGGCGTCTTCGAGCCGGGACACGTTGGAAACTTTCAACCGGGTGGCGGCGGCCAGCGACCGGCCCATGTAGGCGCCGGAGCCCTTGGCCGCCCACCAACGCTTGCCGAGCGCCGGAGCGCTCACGAGCCCCACTACTACTTCGCCCTCGTCCACGAGGGCGATGAGCGTAGCCCAGACGGGTACGCCGCGCACGAAGTTCTTGGTCCCATCGATGGGATCGATGATCCAACGCCTCGAGCCGTGGCCCGTGCTGCCGAATTCTTCGCCGAGGACGGCGTCGCGGGGCCGGGAGCGGGAGAGCTGCCCGCGGATTGCTTCCTCGGCGGCTTTGTCGGCATCGGTGACTGGGCTCAGGTCGGGTTTGGTCTCCACCTGGAGGTCCAGCGCCTTGAACCGCTCCATTGTCAGGGAATCGACGGAATCGGCCAGCACATGGGCCAGCCGCAGGTCGTCGTTGTAGCTCGAATCGGGTTGGGTCATGGTTCCAAACTACCGTCTATTCGCCGGTGAGCCGGGGAGGTAGGACGGCATGCGCTGAGTTAGTTGACCGTACCCAGTTCCTTGGCCTCTTGGGCTTCCATACGCGGGTCCGCACCAAGGAGCCTGCGGAGCGATGCGAGGCGGGCGGGCCGGCCTCGCCCGCGTGGCCTTCGGCGACCCAGGAATCCAGCCCGCATCGAACGGCGGAGGCATCGTGCTTGCAACCACGCTCGCACCTTTCCGTCCCCGGCTCCAGGTCCGGGAAGGCGTGCAGGATGCGGTCCGGGTTCACGTGGGCGAGGCCGAAAGAACGGATGCCGGGCGTATCGATGATCCAGCTTCCGCCAGGGGAGTCGCTGAGCTTCAGTGCGAGGGCAGAGGACGAGGTATGGCGTCCGCGCCCCGTCACGGCGTTGACCCCGCCTGTGGCTCGCTCGGCCCCGGTGAGGGCGTTCACCATAGTGGACTTCCCGACGCCGGAATGGCCCAGAAGCACGGTGACCTTGCCGTCGAGGTAGTCCCGCAACTGGCCGACGGCGTCGCTGTCGAGGCGGGCGGACAGGCCGTCGTCGGAGCGGGCGTCGATTCCGGAGGCGCCTGCGTCGGCCGTCCGGCTGATGATGATCGGGAAACCGAGGCTCACATAGTTGGCGAGTAGTTCCGTCGGATCTTTGACATCTGCTTTGGTGACGAGCAGCAGCGGCTCGATTCCGGCGTCGTACGCTGCCACCAAGGCGCGGTCGATGAATCCGGTGCGTGGTTCCGGATTGGCTGCCGCAACCACCACCACGAGCTGGTCGGCGTTGGCGACGACGGCCCGCTCGATCGGATCCGTGTCATCGGCACTTCGCCGCAGGAGGGTCTTTCGCTCCTCGACGCGCACGAGGCGGGCGAGGGTGTCCGGTGCTCCGGACACATCGCCGACGAGCGCCACGAAGTCTCCGGGAACCACAGGGGAGCGACGGAGCTCCCGGGCGCGGGCCGCGATGACGATGCGCTCGTTGTCCGAGCTTTCGCCCACGATCGCGGTGTAGCGCCCGCGGTCGACTGTGATGATACGCCCGATCACGGCGTCGTCGTGGCTGGGGCGGTCCTTCGTACGGGGTCGTGTGCCCTTCTTGTTGGGGCGGATCCGGACATCGGACTCATCCCAGGAGCGTGCGTCGCGAGCCATCGTCAGTTGCTTGTCTCCATTGAAACGGTGTCCGCGGCAGCTGCGCCGGCAGTGAGCATCGACGCCCAGATGTGCGGGAATTCCGGCATGGTCTTTGACGTCGTTGCGATGTCTTCAACCTGGACACCCTCGACGGCGAGCCCAGGATGGCGCCCGCAGTAGCCATGCGGTGGTCGGCGTAGCTGTGCACGACGCCGGCGTGCAGCGCTGCGGGCCGGATCACCAGGCCGTCGCTGGTTTCCTCGGCGTCGCCGCCGAGCCGGTTGATCTCGGCGACCAGCGCGGCCAGCCTGTCCGTTTCGTGTCCCCGCAAATGCGCGATGCCGGTGAGCCGGGAAGGACCGGTTGCCAGGGCACACAATGCCGCTACGGTAGGAGCGAGTTCGCTGGTTTCGTCGAAGTCCGCTCCCAGGATTTCCGGTCCGCCGGTGACCGTCAGTGTGCCGTTGTCCAGCGTGACGGTTGCACCCATGGTGGCGAGGATGTCCCGCCAAAGGTCCCCGACTTGCGTGGTGTGGGCCGGCCAGTTGGGGATGCGGATGGTTCCCTTCGTGGCCAACGCCGCGGCGAGGAAGGGACCCGCGTTGGAAAGGTCCTGCTCGATCCTCTCGTCGAACGCCTGGATGGTGCCGGGGGCGACCCGCCAATGGTTCGGCACGGAGTCATCCACCTGCACTCCGACGCCGCGCAGGACCGAGACGGTCATGTTGATGTGGTCGAGGCTCGGCACGGGCTTGCCGACATGCTCGAGGTGAAGGCCCTCATCGAACCGGGCGCCGACCAGCAACAGGGCGGAGACGAACTGCGACGAAGCGCTTGCGTCGATCACCAAGTGGCCGCCGCGGACAGAGCCTGTGCCGGAAACCTTGAACGGGAGGGAGTTCGCTGTATGCCCGTCGAGGCCGCTGACTTCCACTCCGAGTGTCCGGAGGGCTTCGATGATGGTGCCCATGGGACGAAGCCGCGCGTGGGGGTCGCCGTCGAACACCGAAGCGCCGTTGCGGAGGGCCGCGAGCGGCGGCACAAAGCGCATGACCGTGCCGGCCAGGCCACAGTCGATGTCGGTCTCCGACGCCGTGGCCGCGGGATCGATGGGGGTGACTTCAAGGTCCGGGCCGTAGTGTCCATCGCCGGGAACTTCGGTGATGGTGGCGCCAAGCTGGCGCAAGGCCTCGACCATCAAGGCGGAATCCCGCGAATGCAAGGGTGCCCGCAGCCTGCTTGGGCCGTTGGCCAAGGCCGCCAGGACCAGATAACGGTTGGTCAGCGACTTCGAGCCGGGAACCGTGACCGTGGCATCCACAGGGTGGCTGGCGAAGGGTGCCGGCCACAGGGGGAGTGCGGGCGCCGTAGCGCTTCCTGAATCGTCGGTCTGCGTGGCGGGGGATCCTGGCATGCTTCCTTATGCTCCAACTGCGTTGTCTACGGCCTTGCGGACGGCACGGTCTGTCTTCTTGAACTGCTTGCCCGTGGCCTTCTTGGCGTCCATGGCGAGGTGTTCGGCACGCCATGCGAGGCTTGGTTTGCCCGCGGTGTCGACGGCGGCGAGGAAAACGCCACCCGTCAGCGAAATGTTCTTGAGCAACTGGGCGCGGCGGGCGAGCCGGCCTTCCTTGGTGCTGATGTCGGCAGAACGCCACTCGACAAAAGTGTTCAGGACCGAGATGCCGGCAAGCACGCTTGCCGAGAACCGGGAGCATTTGCCGAGTGCCAGCAAGGCGCCGGCGCCCACTTGCGCACCGCCGATGACCCTCGCCAGCGTCTTCTCGTCCGCCGGGAAAGGCAGTGACTCGGAAGCGCGGCGGAGCAGCGGAGAGAGCTGCTTGGCAGTGTCATCCGCGTTCTTGAGCTTGTCCAGCCCTGCGACGACAAAACTGGAAGCCAACATTGGCCTGGCGAGAAAACGGACGAGGGACATGTTTTGCCTCCTGGATGGCGTGCCACGGTGTTCAGGTGGTGCTGCGTTCAAGTGGTGCGGTGTTCACGGGGTGCAGTCGGATCTAGTCTTGCATCTTTGCGGAATATTTGCCCGGAGCTTGCCGTTGTCAGAAGAAGGTGCGGTATGGGCTGGACCTTGGATTGTGGCGTGTGTGTGGTGCCGCGCTTTGTCATGTCGTTTGAGTGGAGATGGTTTTTTGGCCTTGGTTAAGGACCGCGAGGGACACTTGGCGCTTGGCGGGAGCTGCCAGGGGACTCCCGGAGGGTGACAGTAGACTTGGATGCAATGAGCACCATGGATCCGGCCGCAGCGGCCATGTACAAGGCAGCGACCGAAGTCACGGACGCAACGTCCGACGGCGACGCGACGGTTGAGTCCGACGTCGAGATTGCGGTGGACTTCGCAACGGAGACCCCGAACAACGGAGGGCGCGCTTCGAACGCGACGCGATGCAGTATGTCGACCAGCTTTATTCGGCCGCCATGCGCATGGCCAGGAATCCGTCCGACGCCGAGGACCTGGTCCAGGAGGCCTACACCAAGGCCTTCTCCGCCTTCCACCAGTACAAGCCGGGTACCAACCTCAAGGCGTGGCTGTACCGCATCCTGACCAATACGTACATCAACCTCTACCGGAAGCGGCAGCGAGAACCGTTGCAGTCGAATTCGGACACCATCGAAGACTGGCAGCTGGCGCGGGCGGAGTCCCATACGTCGGCGGGGCTGCGTTCTGCGGAGGCGGAGGCACTGGACCATTTGCCGGACTCGGACGTGAAGAGCGCCCTGCAGTCCATTCCGGAGGAATTCCGGCTCGCGGTGTACTTCGCTGACGTCGAAGGCTTCGCCTACAAGGAAATATCAGACATCATGAATACCCCGATCGGCACGGTCATGTCCCGGCTTCATCGCGGCAGGAAAATGTTGCGCGATCTGCTGGCGGACTACGCCGCAGAACGGGGAATCAGCGCCGGCGCGGAAGAAAAGGCCTTGGCCGTGGGCGCGGCCACAAGCAAAAAACAGGAGAAAAGGAAATGAGCTGCCAAGGATTGGGCGACTGCGACGATGCTCGGATGCAGCGTATCTACGAGTACCTCGATGGTGCGTTGACCCGCGAGGACATCGCAGAGATCAAGGTGCATCTGGAAGATTGCCCGGAGTGCACCGAGCAATACGACCTTGAGTGCGTCATTCGCACCGTGGTCAAGCGCTCCTGTACGGAAGCGGCTCCTGAGAATCTCAAGAACTCGATCCTGGACAGGATCCACGCTATGAAGTCCGTGGACGTCTAACAGCCTCAAACGGCAAGGGCCCCGGAAACCTGATGGTTTCCGGGGCCCTCCGCATTAAGTCTTACGCTAAGCCGCTGGCTTAGGTGTTGGGACGCTTGCCGTGGTTTGCGCCGCCGCGCTTACGGTCACGACGCTTACGTGCACGCTTGCTCATAGCTGGCCTCCTTAGATTCTTGATACTCAATAAAGCTGCCCTCCAGTCTCCCACATCACGGGGCCGCCCGCGAACCGTGCCGGCCAACCGCGGAGGGAATCGGGGGACTCAGCCGCGCAGGGAATTCCGGATGGAGATCCTGGCCTGGTCCAGGACAGTGCGCACGGTCTCAAGGGCGACCGGAGTCAGGGCCTTGGAGCCGGCGTGCTGTCGCAGCTCCACCCGGATGTCATCACGGAAGGACTGGACCATCATTTCGGCTTCCTTCAGGATGCGGTGTCCCTCCGGAGAGTAGCTTCCGGCCCACGACTGGAAGTCCGCGGACTTCGCATTGGCTCGCGCGGCTTCGGCAGTCGCCGCCAGGTCTGCACGCAAGCCGCGCATGTTGCTGCGGATGTCGTCTCGGAGATTGTCGGCCAAGCGCCGCACGGAGGCGGAGATGTTGTCCTCGACGTCGGCCAGTTCCTGCCGTCGGCTGTTGAGTTCGGCCAGTCCGGCCGCGGTGATGGAGTAGTTGGTCCGGCGCCCGTCGCTGCTGGTGGCTACGAGTCCTTCTTCCTCGAGTTTGCCAAGGCGCGGATAGATGGTTCCGGCACTGGGCGAGTAGGTCCCGCCGAAGCGTTCGCCGAGGGCCTTGATGAGCTCGTAGCCGTGCTTGGGCCTGATTCCAGGAGCGCCAGCAGGTAAAGCCGGAGGGCTCCGTGGGCAAAGACGGCGGCATCAGGCTTCCTCCTCTCCGGGTGCTGAGTGCGTTGTTCCGGGGGCTGGCGCACTGCCATGGATGATGGAGGTCTTTCCGGACACGGAATTGGTGCGTGCCACCATGAGCCGCTCGTCAGGGCCAACGATGGTCTGGACCCTTCCACCTGACTGGGCATAGAGCTGGTCATCGATCATCACGGTGCCACTTGCCGTCTTGGCCACGATGTCCACGCCCACGTCATGCGGAAGGCGGACAGTGAGGTCCCCTGAAATGGAGTTGGCTCCGAAATCCTGGGTGTAGCCGTGAAGGTCGAAGCTGAGGTCGCCGCTGACAGTATTGGCCCGGATGTTCTTGAAACGGCCCGAAGCCGTGACTTCGCCCGAGACGCTCTTGGCGGTCATGACGCCGTCGTGGTTTCGGGCGATGACTTCGCCGCTCACGGTGTTGACGTGAAGCTCGCCCCGCGTGCCGTCCGCGAGGACTGACCCGGACACTGTGTTGAGGCGGATATGGCCGGTGACTCCCGACACCATGCCGTCGCCGCCCACGGTTCCTGCTTCGACGTCGACGCCGGCTGGCAGTGCGATGCTAATGACGATCGTGTTGGTGCTGGTGTTGTTGACGGTCCCCATCAGGTTGCGGAACCAGCCCTGGGGGCCGTGCAACTGGTGGCGGACCTCGAGCCGGCCGTCAATGAGGCTGACGCTCAGCGGATCGCCGTCGATCTCCGAGACTTCGATCCTGGTGATCGCCTCGTCGTGCGTGACGACGTCGAAGCGACCCTTGACGATCCCCAGCTTGAGTGAGCGGACGCCGTCGACGTCGATGGTCTGCGGACCGGTAACGGTCCAGTTCTCTTCTGACATGGCCCCTCCATTGCTGCGCTACCATTGTCGCGATATATCGCGTTGATGAATTCACGATATATCGCGATATCGCGCTTGGCAATGGGTCCTGACTGCGGGAAGGGTGCCTCGGGCCCTGGCTATTCCGGCTGGGCGATCCTCAACCACTGGAACCAGCCGCGGTGCAACACGAGCCAGGCCATGAGCCCGTAGCCCGCTTGGCCCGGGGTGCCGCCATTCGCAGCGAGGTCGGTGCGCCACTGTTCGTGGTTGAGTAACGGCGAGAACGTGTCGACGTAGTGGTGGTTGCGGCGGGTGGTGACGTCCGCAAATGCGGCATTGAGTTCCGCGATCCGGCGGTTCTTGGCCGGGTCCAGCGTGGGTGGTGGACCGACGACGAATACTTCGATGTTGCTTTGGGACGCCCGTCGAGGATATTGGCAAGATTGAGGCGGCTGCGTGCCGTGGAGACACCGAATTCGATGTCGCGGCCGGACAAACCGATTACGAGGCGGTTTTCGTGGACGTTGCTGAAGCGTCTCCCGGCTTCGTCGAGCCAGCGCGCCGCAAGGCCCTCCGTGCCCTCCATGGGGCAGGGAAGCGAGTAGCTCTCCACGGGAACGGAGTCCTGGGGAGTCCGCGCAAGAACCCTTCCGAGCCAGCCCAAGGCCCTGGGGTCACCGAGCCCGGCGAGTAGTTCATCACCAACAGCTGCGATGCGCAGCTTCCTGTCTTCCACGGTTACCTCTTCACCAAACGTTGCGGTCCTTGCACTGTGCCCGGCCGGGCGGCTGGATCACCGGGCACTTGTTCCATTAAACAGAACCGCCCGGCTGGAAGCGGGTATTGAACCTCCAGCCGGGCGGCCTTCTCTTTTGAGGGTTACTTGCGTTCGAATGCCTGCTTGAGCAACGTGGCCTGTTCAGCGCTGTGGCGCTTCATCGAACCGGCTGCCGTAGAGGCCGATGCCGGACGCGAAACGAGCCGGACCTTGCGGTCCAGTGCCTGCGGCAGGTTCAAGCCGATGAACGGCCACGGACCCTGGTTGGCGGGTTCGTCCTGCGCCCAGACGATGTCGGCGTTCGGGTACTTGGCCAGTTCCGCCTCGAGCTGGGCCTGGGCAGCGGGTACAGCTGCTCCAGGCGGATGATCGCAGTCGACGTGTCGCCGGTCTTCTGCCGGTTCGCCAGAAGATCGTAGTACAGGCGGCCGGAAACCAGGATCACGCGGTCAACGCTCTGTGCCTGAAGGGGCTCGTGTTCGCCGATGACCGGCTTGAAGCCGCCCGTGGTGAAGTCCTCCACCGCTGAAGCCGCACCCTTGAGGCGCAAAAGCTGCTTCGGGGTGAAGATGATAAGCGGCTTGCGCGGACGGCTGTAAGCCTGCCGGCGCAACAAGTGGAAGTGCGAGGCGGCCGTGGTGGGGTTCGCCACGATCATGTTGTCCTCGGCACAAAGCTGCAGGAAGCGCTCGATGCGTGCGGACGAGTGGTCCGGTCCCTGGCCTTCGTACCCGTGGGGCAGCATGAGCACGAGCGAGGAACGCTGGCCCCACTTTTGCTCGGCCGAGGAGATGAATTCGTCGATGATGGTCTGTGCACCGTTGACGAAGTCACCGAACTGGGCCTCCCAGAGCACCAAGGCGTCCGGGCGTTCCACGGAGTAGCCGTACTCGAAGCCCATGGCCGCGTATTCGGACAACAAGGAGTCGTAGATCCACAGCTTGGCCTGATCCCCGCTCAGGTTGCCCAGCGGCATCCATTCGCTGCCGTTGGCGCGGTCGTGGAACACGGCGTGACGCTGAACGAACGTGCCGCGGCGGGAGTCCTGGCCGGCGAGGCGGACGGGACGCCCTCCATGACAAGCGAACCAAAGGCCGCGATCTCGCCGAAGCCCAGTCGATGCCGCCTTCGCGGGACATCTGCTCACGCTTCTCCAAGAGCTGCTTGAGCTTGGAGTGGACCGTGAAGCCTTCCGGAATATCGAGGTGCGCCTGGCCGATCCGCTGCAGCATTTCGGCTGAAATGGCGGTGGTGGCCGGCGCGTTGGTGCCGAAGTCCGCCTGCTGGGCGATGGGACGCTCGATGTCCGACACCGCGGCGGAATCCGCCGTGATGATCGGGATAGGCGAAGTCTGTGCGGCGTGGGTCTCCGCGAAGACGCGTTCGAGGCGTTCCTGGTAGTCGCGCAGCAACTGTTCGGCTTCGTCCTCGGTGATGTCGCCACGGCCGATGAGGGATTCCGTGTAGAGCTTGCGGACGGAGCGCTTGGCTTCGATGAGGTTGTACATGAGCGGCTGCGTCATCGAGGGGTCGTCGCCCTCGTTGTGTCCACGGCGGCGGTAGCACACCATGTCCACAATGACGTCCTTGTGGAAGCGCTGGCGGAACTCGTAGGCCAACTGCGCGATGCGCACCACGGCCTCGGGGTCGTCGCCGTTCACATGGAAGACCGGAGCCTGGATCATCTTGGCCACGTCGGTGGAGTACGTCGAAGAGCGCGACGACGACGGTGCGGTGGTGAAGCCGACCTGGTTGTTCACGATGATGTGGATGGTTCCACCGGTGCGGTAACCGCGCAGCTGGGACAAGTTGAGCGTTTCCGCCACAACGCCCTGGCCGGCAAACGCGGCGTCGCCGTGGACCATGATGGGCAGCACGGGGAACGCCTCGCCCTGGTCCAGCCGGTCCTGCTTGGCCCGGACAATGCCTTCAAGCACGGAGTCAACCGCTTCGAGGTGGGACGGGTTGGCGGCGAGGTAGACCTTGGTCTCATTGCCGTTGTCCGACGTGAACGTGCCCTCGGTGCCGAGGTGGTACTTGACGTCGCCCGAGCCCTGCACCGAGCGGGGGTCCTGGGTGCCTTCGAACTCGCGGAACACCTGGGCGTACGTCTTGCCCGCGATGTTGGTGAGCACGTTGAGGCGGCCACGGTGGGCCATGCCGATCGCGACTTCGTCGAGTCCGTCGTCGGCGGCGTCGGAAATGATGGTGTCCAGCAGCGGAATCAGGGATTCCCCGCCTTCGAGGGAGAATCGCTTCTGGCCCACGAACTTGGTCTGCAGGAAGGTTTCGAAGGCCTCTGCTGCGTTGAGCTTGGATACGATGCGCAGTTGCTCTTCGCGGCTCGGCTTGGAGTACGGGTGCTCCACCTGGTCCTGGAACCACTTGCGTTCTTCGGGTTCCTGGATGTGCATGTACTCAATGCCCGTGGTGCGGCAGTAAGCGTCGCGGAGGACGCCCAGGATGTCGCGGAACTTGAGCATCGGCTTGCCGCCGAATCCGCCGGTGGGCCACTCGCGGTCCAGGTCCCACAGGGTGAGGCCATAGGTCAGCACGTCGAGGTCCGGGTGCTTGCGCTGGACGTATTCGAGGGGGTTCGTATCTGCCATGAGGTGGCCGCGGACCCGGTAGGAGTGGATCAACTGCTGGATCCGGGCAACCTTGTTGATTTCGTCAGCGGGGTCGACCTGGAGGTCGGGCTCCAACGGACGGGCTCGTAGGGAATGCGCAGCGCTTCGAAGATCTCGTCGTAGAAGTTCTGGGCACCGAGGAGGAGCTGGTGGACGAGCTTGAGGAACTCGCCGCTTCCGGCACCCTGGATGACGCGGTGGTCGTACGTGGACGTCAGCGTGAGGATCTTGCTGATGGCGTTCTGGGCGATGATCTTCTCGCTCGCGCCTTGCCACTCGGCCGGGTAGTCGAGGGCTCCGACGCCGATGATGGCGGCCTGGCCCTTCGAGAGCCGGGGCACGGAGTGCACGGTGCCGATGCCGCCCGGGTTTGTCAGGGACACGGTGGTGCCGGCGTGGTCGTCCGCCGTGAGCTTGCCGTTGCGCGCGCGCTTGATGAGGTCTTCGTAGGTGTGCCAGAACTCCGCGAAGTTCATCGTTTCGGCCTTCTTGATGTTGGGAACCATCAGGAGGCGCGTGCCATCGGGCTTGGGCATGTCAATGGCGATGCCGAAGTTGACGTGCGCGGGCTGCACGGCAACGGGCTTGCCATCCACTTCGTCGTAGTACACGTTCATCGACGGGAACTGGGACAGTGCGCGGACCACTGCGTAGCCGATGAGGTGGGTGAAGGAAACCTTGCCGCCACGGGCACGGGCAAGGTTGGAATTGATGACAACGCGGTTGTCGATCAGGAGTTTGGCAGGAACGGCCCTGACGCTCGTGGCGGTAGGAACCTCAAGGCTCATGACCATGTTGGACGCAATGGCCTTGGCCGGACCACGGAGGACGGAGACGACGTCCTCTTCCGGCGGGGTGGAGCTTTGGTGCTCTTGGGAAGCTGTGCCGGGATCGGCTGGGACTGGCTGCCGTCGGATGGCTTCTGCGCGCCGTCCTTGGCGACAGTGGCCGGTGCCTTCTTGACCGGTGCCGCGGAGCAGCCGGAGCAGGTGCGGGGCGGCGGGGGAGCTGCCGGGGCAACCACGGGCGCGACCGGCGTCATTGCCGTTGCGGCGGCCTGTGCCACGACAGGAATTTCGCGAGTGGGAGGGTTGGCAGGGGCTGCTGATGTTCCGTTGGAAGAAGTGCCGTCAGCGGTATCGAAGGACTCGAAAAGCGGCCACCACTTGGCGTCGACCGAATTCTTGTCCTGTTGGTACCGCTCGTACAGTTCGTCAACGAGCCACTCGTTTCCGCCAAATTCCTCGGGTAGACGGTGGCTTGGCTGCTCTGGCACTTGAAATACGCCTCTTCCATGAGTGTTGATTTCCAGCTGGCCCGGGGACTGCAGGGGGGTGCAAGGCGAGCCAGGGTCCGGGTCCCGCGAACTCAGACCCTAGCCAGTCTAGTGACGAGCGGCGGCTATCTGCCAATAGTGGTGACCTAAATCATGCTGAAGGTGGGATGGCCAGGCTTTTGCGTCCGCAGGGGGCTCTTCTTTCCCGGGATTTTCCGGTCGTTTGCTGCGTCGCAGAGCCCGGCTCAGGCCGGTGAAGTCGCGTGAAGCCGCGTCTCGGCCGGACTGTAGACTTGAATTCTTATGGACAGTAATTCTAGGTGCCGGCCTGGGAGCTGCAGGGGAAGCCGTTCGGCAATCTCCGCGCAACGCACCCGCCGAGCCGGCAATACCCGTACACATGCCCATCGCACTCCGGATCTCCTGGCCGGCCGGTCGGCGGATCGCTCATCCGCTGCGTCCGACCAACCCCGCCGGGCCAACCAGCCTTTAGCCCTCCTGGTGCCCTGCTCCTGCCCTCCGCACGATCCGGCGGCCTCTAATGGAGTGGCTTTTCCTTCTCGCCGGCGTGCTCCTGATTCTGGGCACCGGCTTCTTCGTAGCCGTCGAGTTCTCACTCGTGGCACTCGACCAGTCAACGGTCCAAAGAGCGGTCGACGGCGGCGACCACGCCGCCGAGGCGTTGCTCAGATGCCTCAGATCCCTTTCTACCCAGCTCTCGAGCTGCCAATTGGGGATCACCCTCACCACCTTGCTGACCGGCTTCGTCATGGAGCCATCGGTCGGCTCCCTCTTGCACGGACCGCTTCTTTGGGCCGGGCTGCCTGAGGCTGCTGCCCAGTCCTTGTCGCTCATCCTGGCCATGGCCTTCGCTACCGGCTTGTCGATGCTGATCGGCGAACTCGTTCCCAAGAACATGGCCCTGGCCTTGGCATTTCCGCTCGGCCGGGCGCTGGCCCGCCCGCAACTGATGTTCACGGCCGTGTTCAAGCCCGCAATCATTGTGCTCAATGGCTTCTCGAACAAGGTGCTCAACCTTGTGGGACTCGAGGCCAAGGAGGAGATCTCTGGCGCGCGCTCGCCTTCTGAACTGGCCTCCCTGGTGCGCCGTTCGGCAGAGCTGGGAACCCTCGACGCCGGGACGGCCAACTTTGTTGCCCGGACCCTGAATTTCTCGGCGCGTACGGCGGCCGACGTCATGACCCGCGCATCCGCATGGAAACCATCGACGCCGACCAGCCCGTGTCGGACATCATCGAAGCGGCCCGGCGGACCGGGTATTCGCGCTTCCCGGTCATCGGCGAATCGGCCGATGACATCCGGGGCGTGGTGCACATCAAGAAAGCCGTGTCAGTCCCGTCGGAACGCAGGAGCCGGCTGGAGGCCGGAGCCATCATGTCCGAAGTCCTGAGCGTTCCCGAGACCATCCATCTTGACGCCCTGCTTTTGGAACTCCGCGAGGGCAACCTGCAACTCGCCGTCGTGCTTGACGAGTACGGCGGAACTGCGGGATCGCCACCCTTGAGGACCTGGTGGAGGAAATCGTCGGCGAGGTGGCGGATGAGCACGACAGGGTCCGGCCGGATTGCTGCAGAGCGCCTCGGGGGATTGGTATTTTCCCGGATTATTGCGTCCGGACGAGGTCAGTGAACAGATCCCGGCCTCACGGTTCCCGACGACCCCGCCTACGAAACCGTGGGTGGCTACGTCATGAGCCAACTTGGCCGGATCGCGATGGTCGGCGACGTCGTCGAGGCCGGCGGCGGCACGCTGGCCGTCACCCGGATGGACGGCCGCCGGATCGACCGCATTTGTTTCCACCCCACGGCGCCGACGGTGACGCCGACGACGACGAAGGCACCGGCGAAATTGGCACAGCGGAGAGCGATTCGGGCGGATGGCAAAGCAGGAAGCAGGCCAGCAAGCGGTTGAGCAAGGGGTCCGGCGGTTCTGCAGGCGATGCGGTTGGCAACCCTGTGGCCAAAACCAGCCGTAAAGGACGTGCCGCATGAGCGACTGGGCAGGAATCCTGTGGCTCGTGGTGCTGTTGATCGGCAACGCCTTCTTTGTCGGCGCCGAGTTTGCCGTAATGTCTGCGCGCCGCAGCCAGATCGAGCCTTTGGCCCAACGCGGGTCAAAGCGCGCGCAGACCACCCTGTATGCGATGGAACACGTCTCGCTGATGCTGGCGTGTGCCCAGCTTGGCATCACGGTGTGTTCTTTGCTGATTCTCCTCGTGGCGGAGCCTGCCATCCACCATTTGCTGGGGGCGCCGCTGGAGTCCGTCGGCGTCCCTGTTGAATTGGCAGACGTCATCGCGTTTGCGGTTGCCTTGCTCGCGGTCACCTTCCTGCATGTCACCTTTGGCGAGATGGTCCCCAAGAACATCTCTGTTTCGGTCGCAGACAAGGCGGCTTTGCTTCTGGCGCCGCCGTTGGTCCACGTGGCCCGCTTCGTGAAGCCCGTCATCTGGACGCTGAACTGGCTGGCCAACCGCATCCTTCGCTTGATGAAGATCGAGCCCAAGGACGAGGTGACCTCCTCCTTTACCCTCGAGGAAGTGCAGTCCATCGTGCAGGAATCGACCCGTCACGGGCTGGTGGACGACGACGCCGGCCTGCTGAGCGGCGCTTTGGAGTTTTCCGAGCACACCGCTGCGCACATCATGGTGCCGCTGGACAAACTCGTCACGCTCAAGCCTGGCTCGACGCCGCGGCAACTCGAGAAAGCGGTCAGCCGCACCGGTTTCTCACGCTTCCCCGTGTTGGACGACGACGGTGAGCTGACCGGTTACCTTCACATCAAGGATGTGCTTTCCATTCCCGAGGAAGGGCGCCGCTATCCGATCGCGGAAAGCCGGATCCGGTCCCTCGTGAACCTCGCACCGGAAGACGAGATCGAAGATGCGATGGCCGTGATGCAGCGGACCGGCTCGCATCTGGGTCGCGTGGTGGGGACGGGCGGTGCGACTCTGGGGGTGTTGTTCCTGGAAGACGTCATCGAACAGCTTGTGGGCGAGATCCGCGACGCCACCCAGGCCAGGGGAATCCGCCGGCTGGGCGGAACGGAATCAGCGTAGCCTCCTGCTGGCCTCCAACGGGGCCGGCAGGAGCCACCCAAAATTCTAAATAGGAATCATTCCCATTTGTGGGTACACTCATGGAGTCCCTGTTGTGCTTGATCCGGTAGATCCGAGGTTTTCCGTGCGTCGTGCCGCCGCCGCCTTTCCCTTGCCGCCCGCCTTTCGCTTGCCGCTTCCGCGGGCCTGGCAGTCCTGCTTTCCGCATGCGCGGCACCCGCCGCGACGGCGCCGTCGTCGTCCTCCGGGGTGATCGACGTGGTGGCCTCAACCAGCGTGTACGGCGACATCGCCAAGAGCGTCGGCGGTGACAAAGTGTCAGTCACCTCCATCATCAGCAAGACCAGCCAGGATCCGCACTCCTACGAGGCAAGCACCCAGGACAAGCTGGCCGTCTCCAAGGCCCAATTGGTGATCGACAACGGCGCGGGCTACGACGACTTCTTCAGCAAGCTGGCCGATGACAGCAAGGTCGCTGCGGACAAGACCCTTACCGCCGTCAACGTCTCCGGGCTCCTTCCCGCGGCCACGGCCGGCACATCTCCCTCAGCGGTGCCGGAAGGGTTCAACGAGCACGTCTGGTACAACTTCGACGCGATGGCGAAAGTGGCCGATGCTATCGCTGCGAAGCTCGGAAGCCTGAACCCCGCCGATGCCAAGACCTTTACCGCCAATGCCAACAAGTTCAAGTCCTCGCTGACCGGACTCAGCGCCAAAGTCGCAGCGATCAAGGCTTCCAAGGGTTCCGCTCCGGTAGCGGTTACAGAGCCCGTACCGGGGTATTTGCTTGAGGCTGCGGGCTTGGAGAACAAGACGCCCGAGGAATTCAGCCATGCCATTGAGGTCGGCTCGGACGTTCCGCCGGCAGCGGTCAAGGAAACGAGCGATCTGATTGCCTCGAAGTCGGTTCGCTTCCTCGCGTACAACGAGCAGACCGCCAGTGCTGAGACGGAAAAGCTGAAGGCCGCGGCAACTGCTGCCGGCGTCCCGGTGATCGCTTTTACCGAGACACTTCCCGAGGGCAAGGACTACGCTGCCTGGATGACGGACAATGTGGGCAACGTTGCTGCTGCCCTGAACAAGTAAAGGCTTATGCAGATACGAACAGACGGGCCCCGCAATCGTCCTAAGATATACAGGGCGGCTGCGGGGCCTCCCTGTTCATCCAAGTGCAGGCCGGCAGCGACATCTCTTCGCGAACCCCATGGATCGAGGATTCTTTTTGACACCGGTAGTGAGCCTTCGCGGCGCGGGCCTCCAGTTTGGCCAACGGGCCCTCTGGAAGGACCTCGACGTGGACATCCAGGCGGGTGAGTTCTTCGCTGTGCTCGGCCCAACGGCAGCGGCAAGACCAGCTTCCTCAAAGTCCTCCTCGGTTTGCAGCAGCTTCACTCGGGGACGGTGACCGTGGCCGGACAGGCCGTGGAACGTGGCAGCCGGAAAATCGGCTATATCCCGCAGCAGAAGTCCTTTGCTCCGGATACGCCCTTGCGCGCCAGGGACCTCGTGGCCCTCGGCGTCGACGGCCACCGTTGGGGCCTGCGGATCAAGGCCAAGGCCGTCAATGAGCGCGTCGACGCCCTCCTGGACTTGGTGGGGCGAGTGACTACGCCCGCGTACCGCTTGGCCAATTGTCCGGTGGCGAGCAACAGAGGCTCCGGGTTGCACAAGCCCTTGCCGCGGAGCCTGAACTCCTGCTCTGCGACGAACCGCTGCTGTCTTTGGACCTGCACCACCAGCAGGCCGTAAGTGCCCTCATCAACCAGCAATGCCACGAGCGGAACAGCGCCGTGGTGTTCGTGACGCACGAGATCAACCCGGTCATCGACTACGTAGACCGCGTCCTCTACCTTGCCGGCGGCAGGTTCCGCGTGGGAACACCGGAAGAGGTCATGACCACCGAGGTCCTGTCCGAGCTGTACAACAGCCGCGTTGAGGTCATCCGCGCGAACGGCAGGATCGTCGTCGTCGGCCTTCCGGACGCGACGACGCACTACCACGATGACGCCCACGCCGGTGTGGAGGAAGGTCACTAAATGGATCTCGGAAGCATCCTGCACACCATCTTCAACTTTGAAAACTATGGCGAACTGCTGGCCCTGGTCCAGAATTCCATCTGGGCCGGTGCGGTCCTTGGCCTGCTCGGCGGGCTCATAGGCACTTTTGTCATGAAGCGGGACCTCGCCTTCGCGGTGCACGGCATTTCGGAGTTGTCCTTCGCCGGTGCCTCCTTTGCCCTGCTTATCGGGGCGGACATCATTTTCGGTTCGCTCGCGGGATCCGTTGCGGCTGCGCTGCTTCTGGGACTCATGGGCGTCCGGGCGCGGACAAGAACTCGATCATTGGCGTCATCATGCCGTTCGGGCTAGGCCTGGGCATCTTGTTCCTGGCCCTCTACCAAGGCCGGGCGGCCAACAAGTTCGGGCTACTGACCGGCCAGATCGTCTCAGTGGACACTGTCCAGCTCCAGGTCCTGGCAGGCACGGCCGTGGTGGTCATGCTCGCTCTGGCCGCGATATGGCGCCCGCTCAGCTTCGCCAGTGTGGATCCTGAGATGGCGGAAGCCAGGGGAGTGCCTGTCCGCGGCCTGGCAATTGCCTTCATGGTGTTGCTCGGCGTCAGCGTTGCCTTGTCCATCCAGATAGTCGGCGCGCTTCTGGTGCTGGCCTTGCTGATCACGCCCGCTGCCGCTGCCCTTCGCGTGACCACTTCGCCGCGGCTCGTGGTCTTGTTGAGCGTGGTCTTTGCAATCACAGCGACTGTGGGCGGCATCCTCCTGGCGCTCGGCAGCAGGATTCCCATCAGCCCCTATGTCACCACGTTGTCGTTCCTGATCTATGTGGTGTGCCGGGTCATCGGCAACGTGCGCGCCAAACGCGGGAACAACGGCCGGATCGTCCGTCCCCACGCTGCCATGGGCCAGGCAGTGGAAGACCAGGCGGTAGCCGGCTAGAGCAGGCCCGCGGCCTTCTTGGCAGTGCACTCAGGGCAGAGCCCGAAAATCTCCACCGTGTGCGCCACTTCGGTGTAGCCGTTCTCGGCAGCCACCCGGGCTGCCCACGTCTCCACCGCCGGAGCTTCCACTTCGACGGCCTTGCCGCAATTGCGGCACAGCAAATGGTGGTGGTGGCCTGTGACCGCGCAGCGGCGGTAGACGGCTTCGCCATCGGCGTTTCTCAGAACATCGATCAGGCCGTCGTCGGCAAGTGACTGCAGGATGCGGTACGCCGTGGCCAGGGACACCGAGACGCCTTGGTTCTGGAGCAGCCGGTACAGTTCCTGGGTGCTCACGAAATCGTCGAGTTCGTCCAGGGCGGCGCTGACGGCCAGGCGTTGCTTGGTGACGCGCTGCTCTTTGACGGCGGGATCCTTGGCATCCGGAAGCGACCGGGCTGTGGGCCCGGACGTGGCGGCATGGGCGCCCTGTGACATTCGTGGACTCATTTCGATGTGGTTGTTCGCAAGTACCAACGTTACCAGCAGGCCACGCTCGGACGCCGGTTCGTGGACACCATTGGAGGCCCGTCCTAGGCTGGCTCCATGAAGCTCACCAAGTTCACCCACGCTTGTGTCCGCCTGCAAAAGGACAGCCAGGTCCTTGTGATCGACCCCGGGACTTTTTCCGAGTCCGAGGAAGCGCTCGCAGGCGCCCACGCGGTGCTGATCACCCATGAGCACGCCGACCACGTGGACGTGGACGCCGTCGTCGGAGCCCTCAAGCGAAACCCAGGGCTGCAGGTGCACGCACCCTCCGGTGTCGCGTCCCGACTTGCCGAGAAGGCGGGCGACGACGGCGAGCGTGTACACGCCGTCGAACCCGGCACCTCTTTTGAAACCGGGGGCTTCGCGATCCGTTCCTTCGGAGGGCAGCATGCCCTCATCCACCCGCAGATTCCGGTGGTGGCCAACATCGGCTACCTCGTGGACGAAAATGTCTTCCACCCCGGGGACTCATTCGTCGTCCCCGATGGCATCGACGTGCAAACCCTGCTGGTGCCCATCCACGCGCCGTGGTCAAAGGTGGGCGAAGTGGTTGACTTCGTGATCGCGGTCCGCGCACCCCAGGCCTACCCGGTCCACGATGGCCTGCTTAATGAACTCGGACGCGGTTTGGTGGAAGGCCACGTAACCCGGATCGGCGCGAAGTACGGTACCCGCTATGCGAGGTTGTCGCCGCTCGAGTCCGTGGAGGTCTAGCTCAGTCTGCGCCGCCTACATGCTGCCCGGCCACGTACTTGTCTCGAAGAAGTCGGCCAGTACGGCCTCGTATGGGGCGGGATCCAGGCCGCGCTCAGCGAGCCAGTCCGGGTTGTAGTAGCTGCCGCGTAGCGATCACCGGCGTCGCACATGAGTGACACGATGCTGCCGCGCTTTCCCTGGGCCACCATCTCGGCAATCAGTTGGCAAACACCCCACAGGTTGGTTCCCGTGGAGGGCCCGGCGTGCAGCCCGGCCAGCCTGCGCAGGTGCCGCATGGCGGCCACAGAAGCGGCATCGGGGACCTGGATCATGGTGTCGATGACGGCCGGGACGAAGCTGGGTTCCATGCGCGGCCGTCCGATGCCTTCGATCCAGGATGGCATTCCCGTCGAGTAGTCCGAGACGCCGTCGCGCCAGCCGGGGTAGAACGCGGAATTTTCAGGATCGACCACGGCCAGCCGCGTTGAGTGGCAGTGGTACCGCAGGTACCGGCCGATCGTGGCGCTGGTGCCGCCGGTGCCGGCGCCCACCACGATCCACTCGGGCACCGGATGTTCTTCGAGGGCGAGTTGCTCGAAAATCGATTCCGCAATGTTGTTGTTGCCGCGCCAGTCGGTGGCGCGCTCAGCAAAGGTGAATTGGTCCATGTAGTAACCGCCGGACGTCCGGGCAACCTCCTCGGCCATTGCGTAGACCTCAGAGGCGTGATCCACAAGGAGGCAGGCGCCACCGAACTCTTCGATGAGGGCGATCTTTTCCGGGCTGGTGGTCCGGGTCATCACGGCGATGAACGGAAGTCCGATCAGCCTGGCGAAGTACGCCTCGGACACGGCGGTACTCCCGCTGGAAGCCTCCACGATGGTGGTCCCTTCCGTGATCCATCCATTGACCAGGCCGTAGAGGAAAAGCGAGCGGGCCAAGCGATGCTTGAGGCTGCCCGAACGGTGCGTGGACTCGTCCTTGAGGTAGAGCTGGACACCCCAGTGTTCGGGGAGCGGCACTGCGTAGAGGTGCGTATCCGCCGAGCGGTTGTTCTCGGCTTCGATTCGTCGGATTGCCTCGCTGGCCCATGCCCGGTCCTGGTTGCGTAGAGTGCTCACCGATCCAGCCTACCGGCGGAGGCTGCCGCCCAAGGATAGGCTGGTAGCCGGTTGGCAGCTGCACGGCGGCAGCGTCGCAATCGTTTGGTAGACACAGCAAAACAAAGGAGATTTGATGGCCACGATCATTGACGCAGCCGCACTCAAGGACCGCATGGATGCGGGCAAGCGGACTGTGTTGCTCGACGTCCGGTGGGTGTTGGGCGATCCGCACGGCCATTCGCACTTCCGCCAAGCCCACATTCCTGGCGCGGTCTATGTGGACCTCCATCACGAACTCGCCGATCCCACGGCCGAGGGCCAGGGGAGGCATCCGTTGCCGTCCACCGCTGCTTTGCAGCGGAGCGCCCGTGCCTGGGGAATCAACGACGGCGATACCGTGGTTGCCTACGACGACAGCGGCAGCACTGCCGCGGCACGGTTGTGGTGGCTGCTGCGGGACGCCGGTTTCCATTCCGTCTTCCTGCTCGACGGTGGACTGGGTGCCTGGCGCGCCGCAGGCCACCCGCTGGCGCAGGACGAGCAACCGCCGGTTCCGGGCGACGTCGTGCTTGGACACGGCCACATGGATGCCATCAGCATGGAGGACGCGGCTGACTGGCACAGCCGTGGAATCCTTCTCGATGCCCGGGCGGGGAGCGCTACCGGGGCGAAATCGAACCCATTGATCCCCGCGCGGGACACATTCCCGGCGCGCTGAGCGCCCCCACCAGCGGAAACCTCGGACCGGACGGCACGTTCCTCCGCGCAGCGCAGCTCCGCAATAGATTTGCTGCCCTGGGCATCGACGAAGGCAGCAAGGTAGCGGTTTACTGCGGCTCCGGGGTGACGGCAGCCCACGAAATCGCCGCCCTCGAAATCGCCGGATTCAGGGCAGCCCTCTTCCCGGGCTCCTTTTCGCAATGGTCCTCGCTCGACGCCAACCCGGTTGTCACCGGTGCAGCGCCGCTAGGCACTCCGGGCCCATGAGTCATGGGTCCGGTGACGCCGGAGGGGTATGGCAGCGCGGAGTGGCAAAAAATCCGCCCGCAGGGGTAGCGTCGAGGCATGACTCCCGGACGCCCCGTTCCTCCGCCCCTTGGCAAGCCGCTCGTCGTGAGTGACGAGACCGCGGAGGCCAGCCCCGCTGCACCCGTGGCCGCGAAAGGCATGCCGACCCTGGCTGCCGCATACGGCGCCACTTCCGCGGAAAGCGGTCTTGTCCCGCTGACAGTGGCCCGCCGCGTTCCCAAGGAAGACGACGTCGAGATCGAGATCGACTTCTGCGGTCTTTGCCACTCCGATGTCCACGCGACGCGGGGCGAATGGGGTGCCCAGAGCTATCCGCTCGTCCCAGGCCACGAAATCGTGGGCCGGGTCCGTCGGGTGGGCTCCGCCGTCGACGACTTCGTGCCCGGAGACCTGGTGGGCGTCGGTTGCTTGGTGGACTCCTGCCGCGAGTGCGATAGCTGCCTCGAAGGCTTGGAGCAGTATTGCGAACGCGGAAACGTCGGCACCTATGGGGTGAAGGATTCCTGGAACGGCGGCGCCATCACCCAAGGCGGTTACTCCACTTCCGTGGTGGTTGACCGCCGCTTCGTGTTGCGCGTTCCCGAGGGCCTTGACCCGGCCGCGGCGGCGCCCTTGCTGTGCGCGGGCATCACCACCTACTCGCCGCTTCGCTACTTCGACGTCGAGGAGGGGACGTGGTGGGCGTCGTCGGACTTGGCGGACTCGGCCACATGGCGGTCAAGATCGCGAAGGCCATGGGGGCGCAGGTGGTGGTCTTCACCACCTCGGATGCCAAGGTCGAGGCGGCAATAGAGCTCGGTGCGGACGACGTGATCCTCTCGAAGGACCCCGAAGCCATGGAAGGCGCCGACCGCACTATCGACGTCATTATCGACACCGTCGCGGCGCCCCATGACCTGAACCCGTACTTCCGGACCTTGCGGCTGAACGGCGCCTCTTCCAGTTGGGCTGCCTCCCACCGACATGCCTCCGGTCAGTCCTGGCGCGCTGATCCGGCGGCGGCTCTCCTATGCAGGCTCGTTGATCGGCGGCATTGCCGAGACCCAGGAAATGCTGGATTTCTGCGCTGAGCACGGCGTCGTCAGCGAAGTCGAAGTGGTCACCGCCCGGCAACTCAATGAAGCCTACGACCGCATGGTTGCCGGCGACGTCAAATACCGTTTCGTCCTCGATACCAAGACCCTTCAGCCCCCTTCGGAAAAGGCAGACGTATGAGCACCCTCTTCACCAAGATCATCAACGGCGAGATTCCCGGACGTTTTGTCTGGAAGGACGACGATGTGGTGGCTTTCCTGACCATCGCCCCGCTGACCGATGGCCACACCCTCGTGGTGCCGCGCGAAGAGGTGGACCGCTGGACCGACGTCCCTCCCGAGCTCCTCAACAAAGTCATGTCGGTCGCGCAGATAATCGGCAAGGCACAAGTGGAGGCGTTTGGCGCACCACGGGCGGGGCTGTCCGTGGTGGGCTTCGAAGTGGAGCACTTCCACGTGCACGTCTTCCCGGCAACGTCCCTGGCCGATTTCGATTTCGGAACCGTGGAGCACAACCCGGACCCTGCCCGGCTCGACGCGAATGCGGCAAAACTCCGCGCCGGGCTCGTCGCCGCCGGACACGGCGAGTACGTTCCCGCAGATTGAGGCTGGCACCCAGCTACGCTCGCTCACCTTTGGTGGTGTTTTCCCAAACGCTCGCTCACCTTTGGCAGGAATGGCCGTATAGGTGAGCGGGCGTCCTGGGATTTGGCCATATAGGTGAGCGGGCGTTGGTACCGCCCCGGCTACGCGGGGGCCAGCGCCTGGTTGAGAACCGCCCGGATGCGCTTTTCCGAGACCGAGTAGGCCGTGCCGAGTTCGACGGCGAAGAGGCTCACGCGCAGCTCCTCGATCATCCAGCGCACCCGTGTTAATTCAGCTCCTGCCCGTCGGCCCGGCAGCAGCGCGGAGACAGCGTCGTCGTAGTCGTCCTCCAACGCCTGAACAACGGACATGTTCAGCCCGTCACGCTGGACATTGTTCGGGAGCTTTTCGAGGCGCTTCTCGATTGCGGCCAAATACCGCGGCAGCTGGCTCAGTTGGGCGTAGCCGTCCGTGCCACAAAACCGGGGAACACGAGTTGCTCCAGTTGGCTCTTCATGTCGTTGAGCGCGCTGATCAAGGCGAGGCTCGTGCTGCCCTTGAGTTGCTTCTCGATCCGCCGTGTGCTGCCCAAGATGCGTTCGACGACGGCGGTCACCGTGAAGACGGTGTCGATCAGTTCCGCACGGACCAGCTCGTACAGGGCGTCGAATGCCTCCTTGTCCCACGGAAGTTCGGCCGGAGTCAGCTTGTCGATGGCCGCGAGGACGCAGTCGGCAATCAAGGCACTTACCGAACCATGGGGATTCTGGCTGAACGTCAACTTCTCCGTGTTGTTCAAGTGTTCCAGGACGTAGCGGTCCGGGGCGGGAACCCGCAGCGCGAGCAGCCGGATAACGCCGCCGCGCATTGCCGGCTCCTGCTCCGCCCGGGTCTGGAACACCCGCAACGCAACGGATGTGCCCTCATCCACGAGAGCGGGAAAACCCGTGACATCGTGCCCTTCACTGTGCGCGTCACCTGGCGTTCGATAGCTCCGAAAGTCCACGCGGTGAGCCCGGTTTGCTCTGAGAGGAAACCGGCGGCCTGCGGGGTCGAGCCGCCGCTGCCGTTTCCACTGGGGGATCCGGCACCGCCGGCATGTGCAGCGCCCTTCGGACCTTTGGTGCGCGCCGTCGTCGCGGGTGTTGCGCCGAGGGATTCGGCGATGGCACGGCGGGTAGCCGGAGCCAGCTGCTCCTGGAGAGCGGCCAGGTCCTTGCCTTCGTCGAGCACCTTGCCGCGGCTGTCCACTACCTTGAAGCTGACGCGCAGGTGCGCCGGAACGGCGTCCCAATTCCACGATCCCGGAGGAACGATGTGTCCCCGGATACGGCGCAGCACCAGCTCAAGTGAGGCCTCAAGATCGTCCGAGGCGGGAGCGAAGTCGGTTTCCAAAGCAGCAGCCGCTTGCCGGGCAACATCCGGGGCAGGCACGAAGTTCTTGCGGATGTGTTTGGGCAGCGACTTGATCAAGGCGGTGACGAGCTCCACCCGCTGGCCCGGTATCTGCCAGCGGAAAGGGCGTCGTCGAGCTGATTAAGGAACAGCACGGGACCTCGGCTGTGACACCATCCGACGGATTGGGCGGCGAGCCGGGAGCCACTGGATGGAACTCGTAGCTCAGGGGCAGCTCAAAGCCCTTATGCAGCCAGGTTTTCGGGTAGGCGGAATCATCCAGGGCTTCCGCGTCCTCGCTGATGAGCAGCGATTGGTCGAAGTCCAGCAACGTGGGGTCCTGCTGGCGGGCTTCCTTCCACCATTTGTCGAAGTGGCGTTCAGAGACCACGTCCTTGCCGATTCTGGCGTCGTAGAACTCGAAGAGCGTGTGGTCGTCCACGAGGATGTCCCGGCGGCGCATCCGCGTCTCGAGCTCCTCGATTTCGTGGAGCAAGGCGCGGTTGCGGTGGAAGAACTTGTGGTGGGTTTTCCAGTCGCCTTCGACGAGGGCATGCCGGATGAAGAGTTCGCGGCAGAGCTCGGGGTCGATCCTGCCGTAGTTGATGCGGCGGTTCGGGATGATGGGAACTCCGTAGAGCATCACCTTCTCGTGGGCCATAACCGAGCCCGTCCGGGTGGACCAGTGGGGTTCGCTGTAGGAGCGCTTTACGAGATCCGGTGCAACCTGCTCCGCCCACAAGGGATCGAACTTCGCCGCGACCCGGGCCCAGAGCCGGCTTGTTTCAACCAATTCCGCGGCCATAACGAAGGCGGCGACTTCTTGAACAACGCCGAGCCCGGGAAGATGGCGAAACGGCTGCCGCGTGCTCCGGCGTATTCGCGCTTGCGTTCATCCAGCATGCCGATGTGGCTCAGCAGTCCGGAGAGCAAGCTGATGTGGATTCCCTCGTTGTTGCCTACGGGGTCGGCCTCGCGCTTGTTGTCGATGGTGATGCCCAGCGGCTTGGCGAGCTGGCGCAATTGCTGGAAGAGGTCCTGCCATTCGCGGACGCGCAGGTAGTTGATGAACTCGTTCCTGCACAGCCGGCGGAACTGCGTGGAGGAGAGCTCCTGCTGCTTTTCCTGGATGTAGTTCCACAGGTTCAGGAATCCGGTGAAGTCCGAGTTCTCATCCCTGAAGCGTGCGTGCTTCTCGGCGGCAAGCTGCTGCTTGTCCGTCGGACGCTCGCGCGGATCCTGGATCGTCAAGGCCGCCGCCAGGATCATGACTTCCTTGACGCAGCCGCGCTTTCCGGCCTCGACAATCATCCTGCCGAGCCGGGGTCCACCGGGAGCTGGGCCAACTTCTGCCCGACGGCGGTCAGGCCGCCGCGGTTGTCGGTGCCGCCCCCGCGCGCGCTGCGGCCGTCGACGGGTGGGGGAGCGCCGCCGTCGCCCGTGCGGGCCGCGCTCAAGGCGCCGAGTTCGCGCAACAGCGTGACGCCGTCGTTGATGGCCCGGGAGTCCGGCGGCTCAACGAAGGGGAAGTTCTCCACGTCCTTGGGCCGCGGGCAACGCCCATGGCAGTCATCTGCAGGATGACCGCGGCAAGGTTGGTCCTCAGGATCTCCGGATCAGTGAACGGGGGGCGTGACTCGAAGTCCTCCTCGGAATAGAGCCGGATGGCGATACCCTCGGACACGCGCCCGCAACGGCCGGAACGCTGGCTTGCCGATGCCTGCGACACGCGTTCAATCGGCAGCCGTTGCACCTTGGTGCGGTGCGAGTAGCGCGAGATGCGGGCCGTGCCGGTGTCGACGACGTATTTGATGCCGGGAACGGTCAAGGACGTTTCCGCGACGTTGGTAGCGAGGATGATCCGCCGCTTGCCGCCCGGGTTGAAGACCCTGTGCTGCTCCTGCAGGCTCAAGCGGGCGAACAACGGCAGCACCTCGGTGCCCGCCAGCCTGCGGTTGGCCTGGATCCGGCCGTTCAACGCCTCGGCGGCGTCGCGGATCTCGCGCTCGCCGGAGAAGAACACCAGGATGTCTCCGGGAGCCTCAAGCGCGAGCTCGTCGACGGCGTCGCACACGGCATCGAGTGGGTCGCGGTCTTCCTCGAGCTCGTCGTCGGACGCGTCCTCATCCTCGCCGGATGCACCGCCGGCCGGTTGGGACAGCGGCCGGTAGCGGATTTCCACCGGGTAGGTCCGGCCCGAGACCTCGATGATCGGCGCGGGTTCTTCCTCGCTGCCGAAATGCTTCGCGAAACGCTCGGGGTCGATGGTCGCCGAGGTGATGATGACCTTCAGGTCCGGCCTTTGCGGCAGGATCCGCTTGAGGTAGCCCAGGATGAAGTCGATGTTGAGGCTGCGCTCGTGTGCCTCGTCGATGATGATGGCGCTGTACTTACGTAGCAGCTTGTCCCGCTGGATCTCAGCCAGCAGGATGCCGTCGGTCATTAGCTTGATTTTGGTGGCCTTGCTGACTTCGCCGGTGAAACGGACCTGGAAGCCCACTTCCTGCCCGATCTCGACGCCCATCTCGAAGGCGATGCGTTCTGCGACGGTGCGCGCGGCAAGGCGGCGCGGCTGGTGTGGCCGATCAGGCCCTTGTCGCCGAGGCCGAGTTCCAGGCACATTTTGGGGATCTGCGTGGTCTTGCCGGAACCGGTTTCGCCGGCGATGATGGTCACCTGGTTTGCGGCGATGGCCGCCATCAAGTCCTCGCGGCGCTCGGAGACGGGCAGCTCTGCGGGGTAGGAAATATGAAGTGTCATGGCTGCTGACAGTCTACTGTGGCGGCGCGTCGGCGCGCAGTGCGCGCTTTCCCGCGGCCTTTTCCAATCGCCCGGCCATGGTGCGGCGTACTCCTTGAATTCTTCAGGAGAGATGATCTCAAAGTCCATGTCCAGCGCCGCGAGGTGCGCCGCGGGCTGTGCCAAGCTGTCCCAGCCGGCGCGGAGCAGGGTTGCGTTCCCGCCGTCGTCGCTCAGGCTAGCGAGCTGCGGGCCGACGACGGCGGCCACGTCGCCGATGGGGCGTGGAGGCGCACGACGACGTCGTAACGGTAAGGCGAGCGGTCACGGAGCGCTGGACGTAGTCCGCGAGGTCCTCGGCAGGCAGGGGGCGCGGCACATACTTTTTCCGTTCGGCCGGGAGCGTGGCGATGCGATCGGCACGGAACGTGCGCCAGTCTTCCCGGTCCACATCCCATGCGACCAGGTACCAGCGCCGCCCGGTGTCGACGAGCCGGTATGGCTCCACCAAACGCCGGCCAGCGTCACCGTCTGCCTTGACATAGTCGAAACTGAGTTGTCGCTTGTCCGCGATCGCCGCGGAGACCACAGTGAGCTGCTGGGGGTCAACCGACGCCGCGTTGCTGGGCAGTGTGGTGACCGCGGCCTTGAGCATCGCGAACTTCGGGCGGAGACGTGAGGGAAGCACCTGCTCGAGCTTGGCAAGGGCGCGGACCGATGCTTCGCCGATACCGGCCACGGACCCGCCGCCACCGAGTTCAGTCCCAAGGCGACGGCGAGAGCTTCATTGTCGTCAAGGAGCAGCGGCGGGAGCTGGGCCCGGCGCCCAGTTGGTAGCCGCCGGCTATCCCAGGCGAGGCGTGGATGGGATAGCCGAGGTTCCGGAGCTTGTCGATATCGCGGCGGACGGTGCGCTCCGTGACACCCATCCGCTTGGCCAATGCCGGGCCGGTCCATTCACGCCGGACCTGCAGCAAGGACAGCAATTGCAGGAGCCTTGCGGACGTTTGGATCATGGCACTGAATCTAGCCCACCATGCGGACAAAAGTCGTCCGTGTTGAGGGGCAGGCTGTCCTTAGAACGCGCGCAGTGTCCAGCACGAGTTGTCAGGCAGGTCCCTCGCCGTCCAGGGCTCGGAACGGTCGGGAAGGCGGCCGCGGCCGTCCCGAAGGACCGCTGAGATGGAAGCGGCGGCAGTGATGATGAGGATGATGAAGAGCAAGACTCCGATGAATTCCATGACTCCATCGTGTTCCTCACGCACCCCAAGAAACAGTGGCAGAAATGACCCATTTAGGCAATTTTCTGCCACACTGGATCTATGTTGAAAACGGTGGCAATCATTGTTGTTCCCAACTTCTCGATCTTCGAATTCGGGACCGCCTGCGAGGTCTTTGGCATTGACCGAGCGGACCGGGGAGTGGCGTTCCCGCTTTGACTTCAGGGTCTGCACCCCCGTACCGGGAGACGTGAAGATGAAGTCCGGCCTGTCGATGCATGTCGGACTGGGCCTGGAAGCTACGGCCGATGCCGACTTGGTCATCATGGCCCGTATGGACGGGACGAGGACGTCCCGGAGCCTGTATTGGATGCGCTACGGGCGGCCCACACGCGCGGGGCTTGGGTCATGTCGATCTGCTCCGGGGCGTACGCGCTTGCCCGTGCGGGCCTCCTTGACGGGCGCCGCTGCACCACGCACTGGCACTATTCACAGGACCTCGCCAGCAGGTACCCGCAGATTCATGTGGACGAAAATGTGCTTTACGTCCAGGACGGAACGATCATCACAAGTGCCGGCACGGCCGCCGGCATTGACGCCTGCCTCCATCTTGTCCGCGTCGAGCTTGGCGCAAACGTTGCTGCTGCCATCGCCCGCGACATGGTGGTTCCGCCGCACCGCGACGGCGGCCAGGCCCAGTTCATCGACCGGCCCATGCCCACGTGCGGCTCTGCGCCCATGGAGGCATTGCTGCGCTGGATGGTGGAAAACCTCGAGCATGACCACAGCGTCAACGAACTGGCTTCCCGGCTGCACATGTCCGCCCGGACCTTCGCCCGCCGGTTCCGGGCCGAAACAGGTGCCACACCGGCGGCGTGGCTCAATTCGCAACGGGTGCTCCGGGCACAGGAGCTCCTGGAAAGCACGGAGTTGAACATCGACGAAATTGCGCGCGAAGCAGGATTCGGACATTCCGTGCTGCTGCGGCACCACTTCGCCAAGGTCCTGGCCACGAGCCCTCAGTCTTACCGGAGGCTTTCCGCGGCCAGTTGGCGGAAGTTGGCTAGCGGCGGAGGGTCTCGTGGCCTTCTACCTTGGCGTTCTCCACAAGGGTGTGCCATGGCCCGGTGACCTCGGTCTCCGGGAGCGTGGCACGGTGTTGTCCGGCGCGGATTGAATACATGAACCGGTCGGCTTGCCGGCAGCTTTCCCGGGTGCCCGCGCGGCCGCCTGTGCGCTGGCGCGACCGCGGGTCGGCACTTGGTCCCAAGGGCAGGCCTCCACGATCGGCATCCAGCGCTGCTTATCTTCGGAGGTGGCGGCATCCACGGTCCAGACGCGTGTGATCGCGGCGACGCCACCGCTGCGCTGGACGGTGATTTTCATGTTCTGCGGCTTCCACTGCTCCGGAGGGTGCTGCTAGAGCTTTACCTTCACAGTTTCCCACGCCGTACGGACTGCGTCATGCTCGTGTGAGCCGGCGCCGAAGAGCTCCTCTGCCGAGGCCACTGTGGCCTTGGCGAAGCGTCCGAAGGTGCACGTGGCAGGCAATACGCCGCTGGTCAGCGTGTTGTACCAGATCTGCCCCGGAGCCTCCCACGCCTTGCCACCCAGCTCCAGGGCAAGAAGGGAGAACGCCCGGTTGGGGATGCCTGAATTGATGTGGACACCGCCGTTGTCCGCGGTAGTGCGGACGTACTTGTCCATGGAGTCCGGCTGCGGATCCTTGCCCAGAACGTCGTCGTCATACGCGGTGCCGGGTGCCCTCATGGAACGGAGCGCGGTGCCTTGGACGGCGTCGGTGAACAAGCCCTCGCCGATCAGCCAACTGGCCTCCGCAGCCGATTGCTTTTTGGCGTATTGCTCCACCAGCGCCCCGAAAACATCCGACATGGACTCGTTGAGGGCTCCGGCCTGGTTCCGGTAGGCGAGGGCTGCCGTGTATTGGGTGACGCCGTGGGCAAGCTCGTGCCCTATGACGCTGAGCGACTTCGTGAACCTCTGGAAGATCTCGCCGTCGCCGTCACCGAAGACCATTTGGCTGCCGTTCCAGAAAGCATTGTCATACAGCTCGCCGTAGTGGACAGTGGCATCAAGTTTCAGCCCGGCGCCGTCGATCGAATTACGGCTGAACGCACCTGCATACAGCGCGTGGGTTTCGCCCAGTCCGTCGTAGGCTTCATCGGCGGCGGGGTCGCCCGTTGCCGGACCTTTTTCCTTGCGGACGAGCTTGCCGGGCAGGGCTTCGGTGGAGCCAGCGTCGTAGATGGTCCGCTTGGGCGGGCCGGGCTTCGCCTGCCGTGCCGTCGGCACGGGGCCGGCACGGGAAGCGCGCGGACCGCCTGGAGGTTCTTGATGTGGAGCAGGGATTCCTTGGCCGCCCGTGCGATCACCCGCAGGCGGGGCTCGTGCTGTGCCGCCAGCCTTCGCAGCATGTAGGGAGGAATGATGGAACAGATCACGGCGAACCCTTTCGTACCTGTTGGACGGGTACGAACAGCTTAGGAGTGGCTACTGACTTTTTAGCCGGGCCGGTGCGGCATGTCCGGGATCACGACGACTCGGAGGCCTCCTGCAAGCACACCGGCAACAGTTCCTCCTCATATTCGGGGCCCTTCAGGATCCGTTGCAGCTTGCCGAGGTCCACGATGCCATTGCCCCAGGCCAGTTCGATTTCGTAGAGGGCTTGCTTGTTGCGGCGGGCGGCTTCACATTCAGGCATCGGTGTCCTTGGGTTGTGGGCAAAGGATGGTTGCGAGATGTGCTGCTGGGAGCCGCGACAGCTTCTTGGCGAGAACCGGGGCAATGGACTCGAGCTCGGGGAACGCTGCTGCGGGCTCCTGTTGAGGTGTCTGCCCTGGTCTTTTTGTTGTCTGCACAAGAACGTTGTGCTGGCAGGCGGCCAATCGTGACGCAGTTTTCCACTTTTTGTTGCCCGACTGGCAAGCGGCGAGGCTCCACGGCAAACGGTGAGGCAAAGAAAACCCCGCCGGTTCCTTGAACTGGCGGGGTTTTCTGTTGTGCCCTCGATAGGATTCGAACCTACGGCCTTCTGCTCCGGAGGCAGACGCTCTATCCCCTGAGCTACGAGGGCATCCGGGCTCCCGTCCGTTGCCGGAGGGACGTCCACGAGCTTAGCAGGTCACCGCGCCGCAATGGAAAACGGGCGGGGGCGAGCCGTCAGTAGCCCGCGAAAGCGTCCACATGGATGCGTCCGGCTCCGGCATGGCGGGCGGCGGAGCGAAGGGTGTCCACGTTTGCCGGGGACCCGGAGACGTACACGTCCCGCTCGGCCACATCGGGGATGAGCTCCCGCAGGGAGTCGCCGTCGATGCGGCTCCGCCCGGCGTCGTGCATGAACGACGGCGGCGGGGAACCGTCCGAAAGGCGGGCGATGACCCGCGCGCCCGAGGCCTCCAGGACATCTCTCCCGGCAAGTTCTGCGGCGCTGGGGGCGAGATACAGCACGACGATGTCCCGTCGCGCGGAGCTGCCGGACGCCAGCTGGGAAAGGAAAGGCGCAATCCCGATTCCGGCCGCGATGAGCAGCACGGGTTTGCCGGCGTCGGCGGCAGGACAAAGTCGCCGCCCACCGCGGTTCCGCTGACGCACTCTCCAGGCTCAAGCGCGAGCAACGCACGCTTGGCGGCGGAGACTGGTTCCGCCGTGCCGACGCCGAATGTCATCTCGGGCGAGTCGGGCGAGCTGGTGATGCTGAAGACCCGTCGCCGCCCTTTACCGTCCGAGCGCGAGTGCGGAAGGTTGAGTTCCATGAACTGCCCCGGGAGGAAACGGACGGGCCGTCGTGGCTCAAAGCGGAACTCGGTAGTGAACGGCGTCAGGGGCGCGAACCCTTGAACGTCAGCATGATCCCGCCCCGCTGCCCCACGAGGAACGCGAGGAGGTTTCCGATCAGCAGAGCGAGTTCCGGCGAATTGGCCACGCCCGCCACGTTGTACGGCACAGCAAACAACAAGGCCACGACGGCGGCCAGTACCATTTGCTGCCAGCGGCGGGGAGGCAGGGTGAGGGGCTCGGTGAGCATGAAACCGACGAAAAAGAGCAGTGGCTGCTGCGCGATCGGTTGCCACAAAGCGGGTCCGAAGGACATTCCGCCGCGCAGGAGCACGGCGCACACCACCGACAGCGCCACGACGAAGAAAGTGCAGGCCATGAGCACCTTCAGCGTCCGGTACAGCACCAACAGCACGCCGGGAACCAGGAGCCACAACATGGCCGGGGTTGCCGCCCACCACGTGGCGATGTTCAAACCGGTGAGCCCGGCGATGAAGGCGCCCGCCGCGGCGGGATTGAATATATGCCGGCCTCGGAACGCCAAGACGTATTTGGATGCCGAGGCCAAGACGCATGCCACGGCGACTCCGGCGAGGTCGAGGACCTGGACCGAAGGAATCAGCTCGGTGGGCCAGAACAGGAAGTACAACAAGAGGCCCGTGATGAGCGAGGACTCCGAGTGCGGCTGGACCTTGAAGAGCATGGCCATGAGCCGGTTGGATGCATACGTCAGGCCCAGGCACAGCACAAGATGGACAACCATTTCAGGCAGCCCGAAGCTCAACCAGCCCAGGGCGTTCAACACCATGCTGTACGCCGCGAGAACGGCAAGGACCCAAAGAATCAGCCGGTACATCGTGAAATGGCCGAGCCAGGCATCCACTCGCGCTTTGATGGCAATCATGAGAACAGTGTCCCTTCGAAGCCGGCCGAATAGGCGGCGTGTCCGTCCGAATAGACCATGAGCCAGGAAAACTCGAATTCTCGCTCAAGTACTTTCGGATCCACCATGAAGAGCGCCGTGGCCAGCGCATCGGCTTCCATTGCGGTGGTAGCCATGGTCCACGTGGCCACCACGGTCTCTATCGGGAACCCGGTGGCGCCGTCGAGGACATGGTGCAGCCCGTCGCCCCACGCGCGGCGGTTGGCGGCTGAAGCGCACAGCGCCCCGTCATGGAGTTCGACGACGCCGATCGCCTGGGTGGGGTCGTAGGGGTGTTCGAGGCCCACGCCCAACGGCTCCGCCCCGGAATGAAGCATGTCGCCGCTGGCATCGACCAGGAACTCCGTGGTTCCCGCTCCACGCAGGACCGAGGCCAGAAGGTCCACCAATTGGCCTTTCCCGGCAGCACCGATGTCCAAAACCACAGGGACGGAAGCGGAAATCTCCGTGCCGTTCCATACGAGGGCGTCTTCCCAGCGCCGTGCCGGCACCGGATGGCCGAGGGCCGCAAGGCATAGTCCGCCCCGTAGCCCAGGTGCTCGAGGCTGCCGCCGATGAGCGGCGTCATGGTGCCGTCGCTGAGGCGGTACAGCTTTTTGAAAAGCCGTTCCAGCTCGCCTGCCCCGGCAGGGAGGGTCACGGTGCCGGGTTCACGGGCGAGCGCTGCAACCAGGGAGTCGTCCCGGAAGCGCGAGTAGCTTCTGTCGTAGTCCTCCACGATGCCGAGCAAGCCGGCGCGCACCTCCTCGGGGAGTTGCTCCGGCGTCGAGATTTCCCACGTGGTTCCGATCCCGTCGAAGCCGAACACGCTCCAGCCCGTGTGCGCCATGCGCCTATTTGGCCTCGGACTTGATGGTTTCCACGGCCTTGTTGAATCCTTGGCTGGTCAAGGAGGAGCCGGCGACTTTTGAGACGTTGATCTCATCCAGTTTCTTGCCGACCACCTGCGCCGCGATGCCGTTCTTGAACTGCCCCTGGAATTCCTTGGTGTTCGGGTTGTTGGCATGGACTGTGATGTCCACCGCGGAAATGGTGCCACCGGCCAATGTCAGCTTGACCCCACGGTTTCACCGCCGTTGGGTGAAATGTAGTCACCGTCCGCACTGTAGGTACCGTCCTTGTAGGGGCCGGAAATCGTGGAGGTCTTTTGCGGGGTGCTGCCTTGTGCCGAGGGGGCGCAAGCTGCCACCGAACTGGCCAGGGAGAGGCCGGCGGCGCCCACCAGGAGGCCCTTGCGGAGTGGCGTAGTCATGGTTCTGCTCGTTTCAACTGGACTCGAAAAGTGGTCAATGCGCGTTCCTTCGGGCCGTGGGCCGATCACACCACTGACGGTGATTTCAGCCTATCGGTTCAGTCTGGGAGCTTTACTGGCCGAAGCTGGGCGCCGGCTGGGTGCGCGCTGGTGCCCGCGTGTGCGCATTGCTAAGCATTAGAATTCCACCACTTGCAAGCCCCACCGGTAGGCTAGACGGGTGACTCCCGAAGAACTCTCAGCCGCCATATCCGCCTGCCTGAAAGACGCTGTCGCCGCCGGCGAGCTTGCGCTTTCCGAATCTGCCCTCCCTGAGGACGTGCGCGTGGAGCGACCCAAGAACCGGGAGCACGGCGACTGGGCCACGAACATTGCCTTGCAGCTTGCCAAGCATGCCGGGACCAACCCGCGTGAATTCGCCACAATCCTGGGCAAGCGGCTGGAAGCGATCCACGGCGTCACCGCCGTGGACATCGCGGGCCCGGGCTTCCTGAACATCACCGTGGATGCGGCGGCCGCCGGTGCGCTGGCCAAGGCCATCGTCGAGGCGGGAAGCTCCTACGGAACCAACCAGGCGCTCGCAGGCCATGTGGTCAACATGGAATTCGTCTCGGCCAACCCCACGGACCGCTGCACATCGGCCACACGCGTTGGGCGGCCCTGGGAGATTCGATTGCCCGCGTCCTCCGCGCCTCCGGTGCGGACGTCACCGCGGAGTACTACATCAACGACGCCGGCTCGCAGATGAACGTTTTCGCGAACTCGGTGCTGTCCCGCCTGCACGGACGCGGCGTTCCGGAGGGCGGCTACCCCGGTGAGTACATCCGGGAACTCGGCGACGAGGTGCTCAAGGCCCATCCGGCAATCCGCGAGCTGACCGACGAGGCCGCACTGCCGGTGATCCGTTCCGCGGCCTACCAGGCCCAGATGAAGGACATCAAGGACACCCTGGCCGAGTTCGGCGTGGCTTTCGATGTCTTCTTCTCCGAGCAGGAACTGCACGACGGCGGTGCGATCGAGTCCGCCGTCGCCCGCCTCCGCGAGCAGGGCCACGTGTTCGACGACGGCGGGGCGGTCTGGCTGCGCACCACGGACTTCGGCGATGACAAGGACCGCGTGATGATCCGGGCCAACGGCGAACCCACGTATTTCGCCGCCGACGCCGCGTACTACCTGTCGAAGAAGGACCGCGGCTTCACGGAGAAGATCTACCTGCTCGGCGCCGACCACCACGGCTACATCAACCGGCTCAAGGCCATCGCAGCCTGTGCGGGCGACGACCCCGAGGTCAACATCGAGGTCCTGATCGGACAGTTGGTCTCGGTCAACGGCGCCAAGCTGTCCAAGCGTGCCGGCAACATCATCGAGCTCAAGGACTTGATCGAATGGCTCGGGAAGGACGCCGTGCGTTACTCGCTGGCCCGCTTCCCCGCCGATTCTCCGCTGACGCTGGATCCGGAACTGCTGAAGAAGAACAGCAACGAAAACCCAGTGTTCTACGTGCAGTACGCGCATGCCCGCTCCCGCGGCACGGCACGCAACGCGATCGAGGCTGGCGTCGACCACAGCGCCTTCGACGCGTCCTTGTTGGACCACGCCACCGAGAACGAGCTGCTGTCCTACCTCGGCAGCTACCCGTCCATCGTTGCCAAGGCCGCCGAGCTCCGCGAACCGCATCGTGTGGCCCGCCACCTCGAGGTCATCGCCGGTGCCTACCACCGCTGGTACGACGCTTGCCGCGTCTCACCGCTCGGCGACGAGCCAGTCCAGGACGTCAACCGCACACGGCTGTGGCTCAACGACGCCACGAGCCAGGTACTTGCCAACGGACTCGAACTCCTCGGCGTTTCAGCTCCGGAACGGATGTGATCAGCGTGCAAAACAACACCGCCGCCTCGCCCTTGCCCCCGAGTGGCTCGTCGTGCCGGAGGACGTGAACGCGCTTCACGCGCCGATGTGGGCCGAAGGTGTCCAGAGGACCGACGACGGCGAGCTCGCCATTGACGGCGTTCCCGTCAGCGAGCTCAAGGCGCAGTTCGGCACTCCGCTGTTCGTCATGAGCGAGGGTGATTTTCGTGCCCGCGCCCGCTCCTTCAAGGACGCCTTTGACGCGGCTTTTGAGGACATTTGCGGTGGAGTGGACGTCTACTACGCCGGAAAGTCCTTCTTGTGTACTGCCGTGGCCAGTTGGGTGGCCGAGGAAGGCCTGCGCCTGGACACGTGCTCTGGGGCGAACTCGCCGTCGCGGCCCGCGCCGGCATCGACGGCGCCAATTTGGGGCTGCACGGCAACAACAAGTCCGACGCCGAGATCAACCGGGCACTGGACATGAAGCTCGGCCGCATCGTGGTGGACAGCCTCGATGAGCTTGAGCGGGTCGCCAAGATTGCCTCCGGCCGCGGCGAGACGGCGAAGGTCATGCTGCGGCTGACTCCCGGCGTGCACGCCCACACCCACGAATTCATCGCCACGGCCCACGAGGACCAAAAATTCGGTCTTTCCATGGCCGGGGATACCACGGAGTCAGCCGGCCTCTCGGCCGCCGAAGAAGCGGTCGCTGCGGCGACTTCGTACTCCAATGTGGAACTCCTGGGCCTGCACTGCCACATCGGTTCCCAGATCTTCGAGCCTGACGGTTTCGCCCTGGCAGCCGAGAAGCTTTTGGGATTCCTTGCCGCGATGCAGGCGAAGTACTCCATCGTCCTGCCGGAACTGGACCTCGGCGGTGGCTACGGGATCGCCTACACGCCCGTGGACACACCCCGCCCGCCGGCCGAAATCGCGCAGGCGATGGCCGCCGTCGTTCGCTCCAAGTGCGCTGAGCTGGGAATCGCCTCGCCGCGCATTTCGATCGAACCGGGCCGCGCAATCGTGGGCACCAGCACCTTCACCTTGTACGAGGTCGGGACGCTGAAAACCGTCCGCGTGGACGCGCCTGTAGATGCCGGTGGCAACCAAAACGTTACGTTCCCGCGCCGCTATGTGTCGGTGGACGGCGGCATGAGCGACAACGCCCGTCCGGTGCTGTACGACGCGGATTATTCGGCCATTCTCGCCTCGCGGACCTCGGACGCTGCCGCGCAACTGTCCCGAGTAGTGGGCAAACATTGCGAGAGCGGCGACATAGTTGTTAGAGATGTATATCTGCCCGAAGACGTGGCAGCCGGTGATCTGCTCGCTGTACCGGGAACCGGCGCTTACTGCTGGGCCCTCTCAAGCAACTACAACTATCTGGCCAGGCCTGGCGTTGTCGCTGTGCGCAATGGATCCGCCCGGCTGATCGTCCGCGGGGAAACCGAAGAAGATCTCTTGAACCGCGACATGGGAGTGGCGAATGTCTGAAGTGCGAACCCTGAAGGTGGCCCTGCTGGGCTGTGGCAACGTGGGAGCCCAGGTAGCGCGGATTCTCCTTGACGACGCCGACGCCCTTGCGGCCCGCACCGGCGCACGCTTGCAGCTGTCCGGCATCGCCGTGCGGAACCTTGATTCAGAGCGCGACGTCGAACTGCCGCGCGAACTGTTCACCACCGACGCCGACACCCTGGTCAAGGACGCCGATCTGGTGATTGAGCTCATGGGCGGCATCGAGCCTGCCCGTTCGCTCATCCTGACCGCCATGCAGAACGGCGCCTGCGTCGTCACTGGCAACAAGGCACTCCTGGCACAGGACGGCCCGACCCTCTACGAAGAGGCCGACAAGGCGGGCGTCCAGCTCTCCTACGAGGCCGCCGTCGCCGGAGCCATTCCGATCCTGCGACCCATCCGCGACAGCCTCTCCGGCGACCGCATCACCAGGGTCCTTGGCATCGTCAACGGCACCACCAACTTCATCCTCGACCAAATGGACAGCACCGGTGCGCAGTTCGCCGACGCGCTGGCCGAGGCCCAGCGGCTCGGATACGCGGAAGCCGACCCGACTGCCGACGTCGAAGGCCATGACGCCGCGGCGAAGGCCGCCATCCTCGCGTCGTTGTCCTTCCACACGCGCTTCGCCCTCGAAGACGTGTACTGCGAAGGCATCACAAAGGTCAGCGCAGCGGATATTGCCGCCGCGAAGGACGCAGGCTTCGTCATCAAGCTGCTCGCCATCGCGGAGAAGATCACCAACGCAAACGGCGACGGCGGCATTTCAGTCCGCGTCCACCCCACCCTCCTGCCCCGCGAGCACCCGCTGGCGGCCGTTCGCGGTGCGTTCAACGCAGTCTTCATCGAGGCCGAGAACGCCGGCGAGCTCATGTTCTACGGCCAGGGAGCCGGCGGAACCCCGACGGCGTCTGCCGTCCTGGGCGACCTCGTCTCGGCAGCCCGCCGGGTGGTACTGGGCGGTCCCGGCCGTACCGAGACCACCACGGGCTACGTGCCTGCGCTGTCGATCGATGCCTCGACCACGAGCTACTACATCGGCCTCGACGTTGCCGACCAGGCCGGCGTCCTGGCCCGGATCACCCACATCTTTGCGGAGCACGGCGTGTCGATCGAAATCATGCGCCAGACGATCCACCGCGACGCCGCCTCGAAGGTTGAGTCGGCCGAGCTGAAGATCGTCACCCACCGCGCATCCGAAGCCGCACTCGCGGCAACCGTCGAGGCCGTCAAGGGCCTGGACGTCATCAATTCTGTGACATCCGTCCTGCGGGTAGAAGGGGTCTAAGTGGCTCACCAATGGCGCGGAGTAATCCGCGAATACGCTGATCGTTTGCCTGTAACGGAAGCCACGAAGGTCATTACCCTCGGCGAGGGCGGAACTCCGCTCGTCCACGCGCAGAAGCTCTCCGAACTCACCGGATCCACCGTGTACCTCAAGGTGGAGGGCATGAACCCCACCGGGTCCTTCAAGGACCGCGGCATGACGATGGCCATGACAGCGGCTGTCGAAGCAGGCGCCAAGGCCGTTGTTTGCGCCTCCACGGGCAACACCTCGGCCTCCGCCGCAGCCTACGCCACCGCCGCCGGGCTCAAGTGCGCCGTGCTGGTCCCCGAAGGCAAGATCTCCATGGGCAAGCTCAGCCAGGCCATCGCGCACGGCGCGACCCTCCTGCAAGTGGACGGCAACTTCGACAACTGCCTCGACATCGCCCGCAAGCTCGGCGAGTCCTACCCGGTGTTCCTCGTGAACTCGGTCAACCCGGCGCGTATCCAAGGCCAGAAGACCGGTGCCTTCGAAATCGTCGACGCCCTCGGAGACGCTCCGGACATCCACGTCCTGCCGGTAGGCAACGCGGGCAACATCAGCGCGTACTGGAAGGGCTACAAGGAGTATTCCGCCCCCTTCGAGTCCGCGACCGCCGGCACCCTTCCCGCCGTCTCCACCAAGACGCCAGCCATGTGGGGATTCCAAGCGGCAGGCGCGGCACCGTTCGTGGCAGGCCACCCCATCACCGAACCGGACACGATCGCCACGGCCATCCGCATCGGCAACCCGGCGTCCTGGGACACGGCCATTGCGGCGCGTGATGAATCCGGCGGCTTCATCGACGCCGTGACCGACGAGGAAATCCTCGATGCCCACCGCTGGCTCTCCGCCAAGGAAGGCGTCTTCGTGGAACCCGGTTCCGCAGCAGGCGTAGCCGGGCTCATCAAGAAGCACGCCGCAGGCGAGGTTCCCACCGGCAAGACGATCGTCATCACCGTCACCGGACACGGACTCAAAGACCCGCAGTGGGCACTCCGTACCGAAGACGGCAGTGAGGTCCAACCGGTCAAGGTGCCGAACGACGTCGTAACCGTGGCATCCGAACTGGGACTGGAAGAAAACTAAGAGTGGAAACCACGCAGCCCACCGCGACGGGTCTCACGCTTGTCGCGGCAGGCCAGCAGCTGACCGTCAGGGTCCCGGGCACCAGCGCCAACCTGGGCCCGGCTATGACAGCCTCGGCCTGGCATTGTCGATCTACGACACCCTGACCGTCGAAACACTCACCACCGGAGAGCTCGAGTTCGAGCTCTCCGGTGAGGGAGCCGATTCCCTTCCCCGGGATGCGAGCCACCTCGTCGTGCGTGCCCTCAACACGGCCTTGGAGCGGCTCGGTTTCCGGCACAGCGGCCTCAGGATCACCGCGGACAACGTCAACCCGCACGGCCGCGGACTTGGCTCCTCGGCGTCGGCCGTGGTTGCCGCCGTGACCGCGGCCAACGCCTTGGTGCCCGAATCCGCACAGCGCGACCGCGACTGGATCCTGCAGCTCACGAGCGAGATGGAAGGGCACCCGGACAACGTCGCACCCGCGATTTTCGGCGGATTGGCCCTGTCATGGCAGGACAGCGAGCAGTACAGCAGCACCCGCGCAGAAGTGGTCCCGTCGGTCATCCCGATCGTCGCCGTGCCTGACTACGAATTGTCCACCGAGACCGCCCGCGGTTTGCTGCCCGCTTCCATCGGCCACCACGCAGCAGCCATGAACTCAGGACGCGCGGCGCTCCTCATCCACGCATTGACGGCCGACCCCCGTTTCCTGCTTCCCGGAACCGAGGACTACCTTCACCAGAGCTACCGCGCCGAGGCAATGCGGCCCAGTGCGGCGCTGATCAAGGCATTGCGGTCTTCGGGCCATGCAGCCGTGGTCTCGGGAGCGGGACCCACAGTTCTGGCACTGGCCAACGGCGCGGATGAAGCCAAGGCGATCGCCGAATTGATTAATTCGTTCACCGCGGACAACACTCCGGATGTTGCGTGGCGCGTGATGACACTGGCAGTGGACGTTGAAGGTGCTAGAGTGGACTTGCACCGGCGGTAGAACCGCGGGCAGTTCCCTGACATTGGATCCCGGCTTATTGCCGTTCCCGTCTCCTACTGTGTCGAAGTCTGCCGGTGTCGTCTCCTTATCGGCCTGTCGCAGGTGCCACAGAACCCTTTCTGTTACCCGAGCCGTCAGCCCGCGCCCCGCCCGCCGGAGCATCGAAGACGTATTAGTATCCGGCCCTGCTGAAACTAAACCGGCAAGACCGAAATCACGGCTGCAGATCTGAACTGCAGTCCAGAACAAATCATCGCGTCCAGCTCTAGGTCTGGACGCCGTCGAGGGGAAGGATCCTTCGTGACAGAAACCACTGAGCTGGCTTCAGCTGTGGACACAACATCTTCTGCAGCTGAATCAACGGCCGCAACCGCTAAGAGCAGCGGCCTTGCAGGCCTCAAGCTCGCGCAGCTCCAGGCTCTCGCCAGTCAGCTGGGCATTTCGGGCGGATCCCGGATGCGCAAGGGGACTTGGTCTCGGCTATCTCGGCCCACCGTGCCGGTGCAACCACCAGCAAGGCTCCCACCGCGGCCAAGGCCGTGGCAGCAAAGGCCGCGCCTGCAGCCCCGGAAGCTGAGACCGCTGCCGCACCTGCCGCAGCACCTGTTGAAGCTCCTGCGCAGGACGGCACCCGTGCACGTGGCCGTGGCCGAAGCCGTCGCGCCACCAGCGATGGCGTTGTTGCCGCTCTTGCCGCCACGGAAACCGCGGAGGCTCCCGCCGCCGTCGTCGTCGAGGCTCCCGCCGCTCCCGTCGCAGAAGCAAGCGAGGCCGCCGGCGAACGCCGCCAGCCGCGCACGCGGAACCGTCGTCGTGGCGAGGCCGCTCCGGTAGAGGCCGGTGAAGCGGCCGCCGAGACCCGCGCCGCAGAGCAGCCCCAGGCCGAACAGCCCCGCGTAGAGCAGCGCCAGCCTGAACAGCGCCAGACAGAGCAGCGCCAGCCCGATCAGCGTCAGGCACAGCAGCGCCAGGGCGAGCAGGCCTCTGTCGAAGCCGGCGAACCCGGCCAGCGCGAACGCCGCGACAACACCCGTACGCGTCGCGAAGACACGAACGACGGCGATGACACCGGCAACCGCCGCAATCGTCGCAACCGTCGCGACCGCAACGATCGTCCGGGTCCGCAGGACAATCGTGACAACCGCGATGGAAACACCCGTAGCGACCGCTTCCGCGACCGCAACGAACGCCGCCGTGGCCGTGGCCAGGGTCCCGACGTCGACGACGTCGAGGTCACCGAGGACGACGTCCTGCTGCCTGTTGCCGGCATCCTGGACGTACTGGAGAACTACGCGTTCATCCGCACCTCGGGGTACCTGCCCGGCGCCAACGACGTGTACGTGTCCCTCGCCCAGGTCAAGAAGTACAACCTGCGCAAGGGTGACGCCGTCGTCGGCGCAATCCGCGCCCCGCGCGACGGCGAGGACCGCAGCCAGCAGTCCGCGCGCCAGAAGTTCAACGCGCTCGTCCGCGTCACGTCGGTCAATGGCAAGACGCCCGAAGAGCTCAAGGACCGCGTCGAATTCGCCAAGCTGGTTCCGCTGTACCCGTCCGAGCGACTGCGCCTCGAAACGGACCCCAAGAAGATCGGCCCGCGTGTCATCGACCTCGTGGCCCGATCGGCAAGGGCCAGCGCGGCCTGATTGTCTCCCCGCCCAAGGCCGGCAAGACGCTCATCCTGCAGTCCATCGCCAACGCGATCACCACCAACAACCCTGAGGTCCACCTCATGATGGTGCTGGTGGACGAACGTCCCGAAGAAGTCACGGACATGCAGCGCACCGTCAAGGGCGAGGTCATTGCCTCCACCTTCGACCGTCCTGCCGATGACCACACCACGGTTGCCGAGCTTTCCATCGAACGCGCCAAGCGCCTCGTGGAAATGGGCATGGACGTGGTGGTCCTCCTGGACTCCATGACCCGCCTGGGCCGCGCCTACAACCTGGCAGCACCGGCCTCCGGCCGTATCCTGTCCGGTGGTGTCGACTCCGCTGCGCTCTACCCGCCGAAGCGCTTCTTCGGTGCTGCGCGCAACATCGAAAACGGTGGCTCGCTCACCATCCTGGCAACCGCGCTCGTGGAGACCGGTTCCAAGATGGACGAGGTCATCTTCGAAGAGTTCAAGGGCACGGGCAACATGGAGCTCCGCCTGTCCCGCCAGCTGGCGGACAAGCGCATCTTCCCGGCCGTGGACGTCAACGCTTCGGGTACCCGTCGCGAAGAGAACCTGCTTTCGGCCGAAGAAGTCAAGATCATGTGGAAGCTGCGCCGCGTCCTCTCCGGACTCGAGACCCAGCAGAGCCTTGAACTCTTGACCAACAAGATCCGGGAGACCGGGAGCAACGTCGAGTTCCTCATGCAGGTACAGAAGACGACTCTTGGAGCCAAGTCGGATAACGACAAATAGCTGTTTTAGGGGCGGGCGCTGGTTCGTTCGTGCGGTTGGTGCCGCGCGGATGTTCCGCTCCCGCCCCTTCCCTTTGCAACGCGGGGTCACTTACGGCCCATGCCGAGGGCCTGGATGGGCCGTAAGTGACCCCGCGTTGCAGTTATTAGACTTGTAGAAGTCGAAAGAGGTTTGAAAATGTTTGAGTCCGTACAGGGATTGCTTGACGAGCATGCTGCTATCCAGGCGCAGTTGAGTGATCCTGCCGTTTATGCCGACCAGGCTTTGGCCCGCAAGTTGGGGCGGCGCTCTGCCCAGTTGCAGGGCATCGTCGAGGCGTACAACCGTTGGCGCGGGCTCATGGACGATCTCGAAGCGGCCAAGGAAATGGCTTCCGAGGACGCCGAATTTGCTGCCGAGGTAGACGAAATCGAGGCGAAGCTTCCGGCAGCGCAGGAGAAGTTGCGCAGGCTGCTGATCCCTCGCGATCCCGACGACGCCCGCAACGTCATTCTCGAGGTCAAGGGCGGCGAAGGCGGCGACGAAGCTGCGCTCTTCGCCGGGGACCTGCTGCGCATGTACATGCGTTACGCCGAGTCCCGCGGGTGGAAGACCGAACTCATTTCGGCCACGGAATCGGACCTGGGAGGCTACAAGGACGTCCAGATGGCCGTCAAGGGCAACTCGAACGATCCCGCAGAAGGCGTCTATGCCCGCTTGAAGTTCGAAGGCGGCGTGCACCGCGTCCAGCGTGTTCCCGTCACGGAGTCGCAGGGCCGCATCCACACGTCCGCGGCCGGCGTACTCGTGCTTCCCGAAGTGGATGAGCCTGAAGAGCTCGAAATCAACCAGAACGACCTCAAGATCGACGTCTACCGGTCTTCAGGTCCCGGCGGCCAATCCGTCAACACCACGGACTCTGCCGTCCGCATTACGCACCTCCCCACGGGCATCGTGGTGGCTATGCAGAACGAAAAGTCCCAGCTCCAGAACCGTGAAGCCGGCATGCGCGTCCTTCGTGCCCGTATCCTGGCACACCAGCAGGAGCAGATCGACGCCGAGAACTCGGCCCAGCGCAAGTCGCAGATCCGCACCATGGACCGTTCCGAGCGCATCCGCACGTACAACTTCCCGGAAAACCGGATTGCCGATCACCGGACGGGCTACAAGGCCTACAACCTCGACGCCGTCATGAACGGCGACCTGGAGCCGGTCATCCAATCGGCCATCGAAATGGATGAACAGTCGCGCCTGGATGCCCTGGGCGAGTAACAGCCTGCAAGGATCTTCATGACGTTCTTTCCGGGCCAAAGCCTCGCCGACGCTGTCCGCGAGGCAACAGCCATCCTGTCCGACGCCGGAGTCCCCACTCCGCGCGTGGACGCTGAACTCCTCGCGGAACACCTCCTGGGCGTCGGCCTCGGCCGCCTGCGCGCCATGCTGCTGGGCGATTCCGAGGCCCGGAAGGCTACGCGGACTTGGTGGCCGAGCGGGCCCAGCGCGTCCCGCTCCAGCACATCACTGGCGTCGCGCACTTCCGCTACCTCACGCTCGCCGTGGGCCCTGGCGTGTTCATTCCGCGACCGGAAACGGAATCCGTGGTCCAGCTCGTCATCGACCACCTCCAGGGACTCGAGCACCCCAAGGTGGTTGACCTTGGTACGGGCTCCGGCGCCATCGCGGCGTCGATCGCCCACGAAGTGCCCGGGGCCGAGGTCCACGCCGTCGAATTCAGCACGTTCGCCCACGCCTGGGCCGCGAAGAACCTGAAGCCCCTCGGGGTGAAGCTCGTTCAAGGCGACCTCAGGAATGCCCTGCCCGAACACGATGGAACGTTCGACGTCGTCGTTTCCAATCCGCCCTATATCCCGGCTGAAGCAATTCCGAACGAACCTGAAGTGGCGCTGCACGATCCGCCGGAGGCACTGTACGGCGGGGGAGCGGACGGAATGGAGCTTCCGACGGCGGCTGCAGCCTCCGCTGCCCGGCTCCTCAAGGGCGGCGGCTACTTCGTGATGGAGCACGCGGAAGTGCAGGCGGGCTGGATTGCCGAACACCTGAAGGCTGCCGGTTGCTGGACGCACGTCGCCACCCACCTCGATCTCAATGGCAAGGAACGTGCCACGAGCGCAGTGTTGGCAATCGCTGCCTCCGGGAAATGAAAGAATAGCGCTGTGACCACAAGCTACAACTGCACGTCAGAGGAACAACGCGCCGAAGGCCTGGAGCATGCGCAGCGCGCCATCAGCGAGAAAAAGTGTGTCGTCATGCCGACGGACACTGTCTACGGCATTGCCGCCGACGCTTTCTCGCCGCAAGCCGTGACCATGCTGCTTGTCTCGAAAGGCCGCGGCCGCCATATGCCGCCCCCGGTGCTGATTCCGCGGCTCAATGCGCTGGACGGGCTGGCAACCGATGTATCGGAAGAAGCCCGCAAGCTCGCGGAAGCCTTCTGGCCCGGCGGCCTGACGCTGATCTTCCACGCCCAGCCGTCCTTGGATTGGGACCTGGGGGAGACCCGCGGAACCGTGGCCCTGCGCATGCCCGACGATGAAATTGCGCTTGAACTGCTCAACCGCACCGGACCGCTAGCGGTGTCCTCGGCAAACCGCACCGGCCAGGCCGCCGCGCAGACAGCCTCCGAGGCGAGGACCCAGCTTGCTGAATCGGTCGAGGTGTACCTTGAGGGCGGCTTCCGGCCTGTCGAGGGAACCGAGTCCGTAGCGTCCACGATTGTCGACGCCACCGCGCTGCCGCTTCGGGTGGTCCGCGATGGTGCGATTTCCCTGGAACGCCTCCGCGAGATTGTTCCCGGAGTGCTGGCCCTCGGGGAAGCCGCGCCCGAACCGCGGCTGAAGCCGCACCTGACACTGAACCGGCGCCTGAAACGGCCGCGGCTGAAACAGCGGCGGAACCGGCGTCCGAGACGGAAACAGCCCCGGAGGAACAGGCCGAGACCCCTGTCCACACGGAGACCAGGGCCGAATGAGCCTGGTCCGGGATCGCGTTCCCCTTCTGGACGTAGACGTCACCGCACTGTGCGCCGACGAACTCATCGAGGCCATCAGCGGGTACGTTTCGGACGGCACCACCAAGGTTGTCCTCGGGCACAATCTGCACAGCGTCACGCTGTTCCATTCGAGCCCGGATTTCCGCCGCCTCTATGAACGCAGCGATGTGGTGCTCATGGATGGTGCGCCTGTCGCCATGCTCTGGGGACTTGGACGGCGCGGAGCTTCACGGGGCGATGCCGCGGGGTTGATGGAATACCGTCTGGGATCCACTGACTGGGTGCCGGCGCTAGGCGGCGTCGAAGGCCTGCGCAGGATCGCCGTCGTCGGCGCCGGCCCCGAGGCCAACAGCAAGACGGTGGAGCGCCTCCGCGAAATCGTGCCGGGCGCCGAGGTCTCCGGGCGGCCCGGTGAGAATTGGGACGATGACAGCGAAGAGGCCGCCGTCGCCTGGCTCGCGGAATTCCGCCCGCAACTCGTGCTTCTTGGCCTTGGAATGCCGCTGCAGGAATCGGTCCTGCACCGCCGTCTCGACGAGCTTCCGCCTGCCGTCTACTGCACCGTGGGTGGCGCCATCGAGCAGTTGGCGGGCCTCCAGAAGCTCGCTCCACGCTGGCTGGGCCGCCTCGGGCTCGAATGGGCATGGCGGCTCGTCCTGCACCCGGGACGCGTCGCCTACAGGGTCTTCGGCGAGCCGTGGGTGCTCCTCGGCCTGCTGGTCCGCCGTCGGCTCTCCGGCAGGAACAGCGCCTGAACCGAAGCGCCCGGCAGGACCGCTAGAACTTCTGGTCCTCCAGGGGGCCAAAGCCCTTGTCCCGCAAGCCGGCGGAGAACGCCCGGAACCATTCGGCGAGCCCGCGGAAGTCACCCGGGGGAGGAAGTAGCCCAAGTAGCCTCCGACGTCGGCCACCAGGGATTTTCCGCGGCGGTAGCGGCGGATCAAGTAGCCGCGGTTGCGGTAGTAGAAGTATCGCTTGAACGCCGAATCCGGCACGATCACGTGCCAGCGCGCGCCGAAGACGTGCTTTGTCTCGGAAAACGCGTGCGGGTGGCTGATCCAGGCCGTCGCGACGGTACCGAAGCGGATTCCCGCTTTCCTGAGGCGGATCATGAAGTCCACCTCGTCGCCCCGGATGAACAGCCGGATATCCGGCACTCCCACTTTGAAGAACACATTGGAACGGATGAGCGCGCCGTTGAAGAAGTGCCCGACGTCGGGCAGGAACCCCGCCTTCTCGACTTCGGCGCGTTCGTGGGTCACCTTGCCGTCGATGCGGAAGAAGAAGGAGAGCTTGTCCGGGTGGCCGGGCGCAACGACGAGCGGCACGACGGCGTCGAGTCCGCGGGCCTCTGCTTCGCGAACCAGGGTTTCAAGACAGGCAGGATCGCCGGGTTCGGCGTCGTCGTCCATGATCCAGACCCATTCGGCGCCGCTGGCGACCGCCTTGAGGATTGCGAGGGCGAAGCCGCCCGCGCCGCCCAGGTTCGCCTCCGAGCGGACGTAGTCCACTTTTGGATGGCTTGACGCAAGCTCCCGCGAAGGAATGGTTCCGCTGTCCACGAGGCAAATGGTGTCCACGGGCATGGACTGCTTGTTGATGGCGTCGAGCAAGACTGCTAGCTCTCCGGGGCGGTCAAAGGTCACAGCCGCTACGGCAACGGAGACAGTCATGTAGGGTTCCTTCCGGGCACTCGCGGGGAGGGTCCTCCCGGCTCGCCCTAGGGGCGCGTGAAACGGAGCAAAGCCGCCGTTGACGCTAGTATCTTGACAGAGTCCAACTGTAGTACAGCAATATTCGGCGGTGCGCAGAGGTGTTGCAGGTGTTGTGCCGGCAGCTAGTCGCCAGGGACATAATCCACCACCACCGCCAACAGGAGCCGCCACGTGATCATGTATTCGCTCATGATGCTCACGGCTGCCGTCGTGTCGTATCTCGCTACGTGGGTAGCCCGCCAGATGGGTAACAAACTCCGGCTTTTCGCCCCCATCCGCAGCCGGGATATGCACTCAGTCCCGATTTCCAGGCTCGGAGGCCTGGGACTCTTCGCAGGCTTCGCCGTGGCCCTCGTGGTAGCCAGCAATTCGTTCTTCGTGAAGGACATCTTCCACGGAAACGGTGCGCCGTGGGGAATCCTGGCGGGTGCCTTGGTGATCGTCGCGGTCGGTGTTGCCGACGACGTGATGGACATCCGCTGGTGGGTCAAGCTGATCGGTCAATGCACGGCGGGTACGATCGTTGCGGTCTGGGGCGTGCAGATGTCCGTGATTCCTTTTGTCCCGGAACCCATCCGGATCGAGGCGGAACCGCTACGGATTGTCCTGACTGCGCTCCTCATCGTGACCACCATGAACGCCGTCAATTTCATCGATGGCCTCGATGGCCTCGCGGCCGGCGTCGCCGCGATCGGCGGGGTTGCGTTCTTCCTGACGGCGTATTGGGTCCACCGCAATGCAACGCTGACGGACCGCTCGGATCTGGCGGCGCTGCTGATGGCCATCATCGTCGGTTGTTGCATCGGATTCCTGCCGCATAACTGGTTCCCGGCCAAAATCTTCATGGGCGACTCCGGCGCCATGCTTCTGGGCCTCGTGATGGCCTCGGCCGGTGTGGTGTCCACGGGCCAGATCAGTTCCGGACTCTACGACCGCGCCAACGGTATTCCGACCATCGTGCCCATCCTGCTGCCGTTCGCGATTTTGTCGCTGCCGTTGCTGGACCTCGGCTTGGCGGTGTTGCGGCGGACAGCTCGCGGCCAATCGCCATGGTCTGCGGATCGCGGTCACTTGCACCACAAGCTCATCGAGCTCGGCCACACCCACCGCACGGCGGTGCTCATGATGTACGTGTGGACCTGCATTCTGGCGTTCGGAGGCCTCGCGTTCGCCATCTTCCCCTGGCAGATGGTCCTCACGGTCGACATCGTGGCCGCATTGATCATGGCCGGGGTGACGGCCTGGCCCTACTTTGTCCGAAAAGGGCGCGCTGCCCAGTAGACGATGTGTGACGAGGGCGTTAACATCACAGTTCTATCTCATGTAGAATTCTAGGGCGGACAGTCACTCGCCCGCGCACCCACCCTTTTTGAGAATTTGGCATTCTTGCCACGACGATTGGCATCCCCATGACCTCCAACGCCGGCGGACAGCAGTCCGACTCGAGCGGCGTTGCTGCCCCCCGCTCCATGTCTTCGCTGTGGCTGCGGCTTCTTTTCCTCAGCTCGACGACGGCGGTGGCGGCCCTCGCGGCAACGTCGGCTGTTGCGGCGGTCATGAACGGTGGCGTAGGGGTACTCTCTGCCGCATTCGGCGGGGCGATCGTGATGGCATTTTTTGCTATCAGCCTCCTGATCGGCCATTTCGTCGGCCGGGATAACCCCTCCGGCGCGGTCGGCCTGTTCGTTGCCAGCTACTTTGTCAAGGTGGTCGGCTTCGCGGTGGTGCTCTTCGTCTTGGGAGCGCCCGCCTGGCTGCACGGACGCTGGTTCGTGATCGGCGCCGTCGTCACGGTTGTCTCGTGGCAAGCCGCCGAAATCTACGGCTTCAGCAAGGCCCGGCTCCAGATCTACAACGACCCCGCAGCGGGCAAAGGGGGCGACGATGTTCACTCCTAGGAACAAGCGACGCTCCGCTACGCTCAATGCCCCAAAAACCGGCGATTCCGCTGAGCAAGTGAGCGACGGAAGCGACGGCGGATACAACGCCGGCATAGCCGTCTTCAGCTACATTGTTGGCGGAATCATAGTCTGGAGTTTGATAGGCTGGGGTCTGGATAATCTGTGGGGGACTCGCTGGATTGTGCTCCTTGGCGCTCTGCTTGGAGCCGCAGGAGGGTTCTATCTTTCCCATATGCACGGCCTCACAAGTCATCGCTCGTCTTCCGGTGGAAGCAAAGCAGACAGTGGTCCGTCCCAGGACGGGAACAGTAATGCCAAATAATTTCACACGGGAAATGGCTGCAAGAAACGCGGCCGGATCCTCAACAACGCCCAATGATGGACACTGCAGAGAGGAAACGCGTTGATCGCGCTTGCGCTCCCGGCCCAGGATTCAGGGACCTTCACTCCTCCCGGAATCGACCAAATGCACCTGCCGGCTATCCTGCCGTGGGGTGCGAGCGATGGCTTCTCCAAGCAGATGTTGCTGGTGATCCTGTCGGTGGTTCTTATCGCCACATTCTTCATTGCTGCTGCACGCAAGCAGCAGTTGGTTCCCGGCAAACTGCAGTTCGCAGGCGAGATGGCCTACGGCTTCGTCCGCAACAGCATCGCCAAGGACATTATCGGCGGCCGCGACTTCATGAAGTTCGTGCCGCTTCTGTTCTCCTTGTTCTTCTTCATCCTGGTGAACAACATCTACGGCGCCATTCCCGTGATCCAGCTTCCGAGCTTCTCGCACGTCGGCGGGGCCTATGTGCTGGCCGCAGTCGTGTACGTCACCTGGATCGGCATCGGCATCAGGAAGAACGGCCTGAAGTACTTCAAGCTGGCCACGGTTCCTTCCGGAGTTCCTTGGTACATCCTGCCGATCGTCGTACCGATCGAAATCATCTCCAACTTCCTGGTCCGGCCCGTGACGCACAGCCTCCGTCTCTTCGCCACCATGATGGCCGGACACCTCATCGTGATGATCGCCGGCTCCGGTATTGAGTTCCTTGTCATGCAGGAGAACGTCCTTCTCAAAGGCGCATCCGTGCTGGTACTTGTTGGCGCCGTCGCCATGTACATGCTCGAAGCCTTGATCATGGTGCTTCAGGCATACGTCTTCACCCTTCTGACTGCGATCTACATCGAAGGCGCGCTCCACGCCGACAGCCACTAGGCACAACCCCTCAATCTTCCCCTTCGGGGGTTGAAGCAAACCAAACAACCTGCCGCGACTGCGGCATCTTGAAAGGAATACAATGAACGGCGACATCAACGGCTCCCTTAACCTCATTGGCTACGGTCTCTCCGCAATCGGCGGTGGTATCGGTGTGGGTCTCGTATTTGCTGCTTACATCAACGGTGTTGCACGTCAGCCGGAAGCCCAGCGCGTGCTCCAGCCGATCGCGTTCCTTGGTCTGGCTCTGACGGAAGCCCTCGCCATCCTCGGCCTGGTCTTCGCTTTCGTTCTCAAGTAAACCGCTAAGAACCAAGCGAACATTCAGAACCGAGTAGATAAGGACGGGTGAAACATGAATCAGCAGATCATCTCAGCCGCCGCTCAAGGTGCCGCCGAGTCGGCTAATCCGCTCGTTCCCAATCTCTGGGAAATGGGCGTCGTCTTCGCCGGCTTCGTGGTCCTCTTGTACATCGTGGTCAAGTTTGTTGTCCCGATGTTCGAGAAGACCTTTGCCGAGCGCGCAGAGGCGATTGAGGGCGGCATTGCCAAGGCTGAAAAGGCCCAGGCCGAAGCTTCTGCAGCTCTCGAAGAGTACAAGCAGCAGCTCCACGATGCCCGCGCCGAAGCCAACCGCATCCGCGAAGAAGCTCGAGCCGAAGGTGCCCAGATCCTCGCGGAGCTGAAGACCAAGGCAGCAGCCGAGTCGGCTCGCATCACTGAGCAGGCGTACGCCCAGATCGAATCGGAGCGCCAGGCAGCTGTTGTCTCCCTGCGTTCCGAGGTGGGCACCCTTGCCACGACTTTGGCAGAGCGCATCGTTGGCGAATCGCTCAGCGATGACGAGCGTGCCGCCCGCGTGGTGGACCGCTTCCTTGCAGATCTGGAGACCCAGAGCGCAGGTGCAGCTAAGTAATGGCAGGTGTATCGAGCGAATCGCTGACCAAGGCGCTGGAGCAGTTGGAAGCCACGCTTCCGACGGCCTCGCTGCAGTTGGCTAAGGACCTCTTCGGAATCCTGGGAACGGTGGACAGCTCGGCTGGCTTGCGCCGCGCCCTGACTGACCCCTCCCGCAGCGGAGAAGAAAAGTCGGCGCTGGTCAAGCAGCTGGTTGGCGGGAAAGTCTCCGCTGATGCTGCGGAAATCGCGAGTGGATTGGCCAGCTCACGCTGGGCATCGGCACGCGATATCGGCGATGCACTCGAGACTCTTGCCGCCACGGTGGTCATCGCCGTGGCTGAGAACAAGTCGGCCGTTTCTGCCTCCGGAATCACGGGGCTGGAAGAGCTGGAAAACGATCTGTTTGCTTTCAACCAGACCGTTGCTTCCAGCCACGAGGTACAACGTGCCCTGGGAGAGTCGCAGGCAAGTGCCGCGGCCAAGATCAGCCTGGCGGAGAAGTTGGTTCCTGGCGCAAGCCCGGAAGCCCAGCTCCTCATCGCCCAGGCCGTATCGCAGCCGCGCGGCGTCAAGCCGAGCAAGCTCATCGACAATTTCGCCAAGCTTGCAGCCAAGCGCCAGCAGCGCTGGATCGCAACTGTCCGCGTTACCCGTCCGTTGACGGATGCGCAGGCCAGCCGTCTGCAGGCCGGGCTTGATGCCCTCTACGGCCGCGAGCTGAAGGTCAACGTCAGCGTTGATCCAACTCTGATCGGTGGAATCCGGGTCCAGGTGGCAGACGAAGTGGTTGACGCTTCCGTCGTAGCCCGCCTGTCCGAACTCCGCCGGCAACTCGCTGGCTAGCCAGACAAGCACAACTTAACTGATACAAACACCGGTCATCGTGAGCAACGATGATCACGAAAACAGGAGAGCAGGGACTGCAGATGGCCGAATTGACCATCAACGCCGACGACGTCCGTAATGCGTTGAACGAGTTCGCGGCGTCCTACGAACCCGGAAACGCAGAGCGCGTAGAGGTCGGCCGCGTGACCGCCGCAAGTGACGGCATCGCCCGTGTTGAGGGCCTTCCCTCGGTCATGGCGAACGAGCTGCTTCGCTTCGAAGACGGCACCCTGGGCTTGGCCCAGAACCTCGACGTCCGCGAAATCGGCGTCATCATCCTCGGTGACTTCACCGGTATCGAAGAAGGCCAGGAAGTCCACCGCACCGGTGAAATCCTGTCCGTCCCGGTAGGCGACGCCTTCCTTGGCCGCGTAGTTGACCCCTTGGGCCAGCCGATCGACGACCTCGGCGAGATCAAGGCCGAGACCACCCGTGCCCTGGAACTCCAGGCTCCGGGCGTGACCCAGCGTAAGTCGGTTCACGAGCCCATGCAGACCGGTCTCAAGGCAATCGACGCCATGATTCCGATCGGCCGTGGCCAGCGCCAGCTGATCATCGGTGACCGCCAGACGGGCAAGACCGCCATCGCCGTCGACACCATCATCAACCAGAAGGCCAACTGGGCTTCGGGCGATGTCAGCAAGCAGGTGCGCTGCGTTTACGTCGGTGTCGGCCAGAAGGCTTCCACCATTGCCGCTGTGCGCCAGACCCTGGAAGACCACGGCGCGCTGGAATACACCACCATCGTGGCTTCCCCGGCATCCGACCCCGCAGGCTTCAAGTACTTGGCTCCGTACGCCGGCTCGGCCATCGGCCAGCACTGGATGTACGGCGGCAAGCACGTCCTGGTGATCTTCGACGACCTGTCGAAGCAGGCCGAAGCCTACCGTGCAGTGTCCCTGCTGCTCCGCCGCCCGCCGGGACGCGAAGCGTACCCGGGTGACGTTTTCTACTTGCACTCCCGTCTGCTGGAGCGTTGTGCCAAGCTCTCCGATGAGCTCGGCGCAGGCTCGATGACCGGTCTTCCGATCGTGGAAACCAAGGCGAACGACGTCTCGGCCTACATCCCGACCAACGTCATCTCCATCACCGACGGCCAGATCTTCCTGCAGTCGGACCTGTTCAACGCCAACCAGCGCCCCGCTGTTGACGTCGGCGTGTCCGTGTCCCGTGTTGGTGGTGCGGCACAGGTCAAGTCCATGAAGAAGGTCTCCGGTACCTTGAAGCTGGACCTGGCGCAGTACCGCGACATGCAGGCCTTCGCGATGTTCGCGTCCGACCTCGACGCGGCTTCACGCCAGCAGCTGACCCGTGGTGCCCGCCTGATGGAACTGCTCAAGCAGGCCAGTACTCGCCGTTCCCGGTCGAGGACCAGGTTGTCTCCATCTGGGCCGGTACGAAGGGCTACTTGGACGACGTTCCGGTTGAGGATGTCAGCCGTTTCGAGTCCGAGTTCCTGGAGCACCTCAAGCACAAGTCCTCCATCCTGACCACGCTGGCGCAGACCAACGTCCTGGACGACGACACCGCTGAAGCGCTGAAGTCCTCGATCATCGACTTCAAGAAGGGCTTCTTCGGGGAGGGCGACAACCGCTTGGTTGGCGCCGGCCACGAAGAGCACGAAGCGATTTCCGGTGGCGAAGTCGACCAGGAAAAGATCGTCAAGCAGAAGCGCTAGAGCATTGGTTACCGGGTCTGCGGAATCCGCAGGCCGGTACCTTCGCCAAAGCCTTAGCCGCTGATCCATCGGGATCTTAGGAAAGGAAATGTATGGGAGCCCAGATCCGGGTCTACCGCCAGAAGATCAGCTCGACGACGTCGATGCGCAAGATCTTTAAGGCGATGGAACTGATCGCTACCTCGCGCATCGGTAAGGCCCGCGCCCGCGTTGCAGCTTCGACGCCCTACGCAAACGCGATTACCCGTGCTGTTTCTGCTGTCGCAAGCCAGAGCGAAATCGATCACCCGCTAGTCACCGAGCCGGAGCAGATCCGCCGTGCCGCCGTCCTGGTCATCACCTCGGACCGTGGCCTGGCTGGTTCTTACTCCGCAAGCGTGCTCAAGAAGGCTGAAGGTCTCAACGAGCTTCTCCGGGCAGAGGGCAAGGAAGTCAAGACCTACCTGGTTGGCCGCAAGGCCCAGGCATACTTCGACTTCCGCAGCCGTTCGTACTCCCGCGTGTGGACCGGCGGAACGGACGCACCGGAATTCGAGACTGCCAAGGAAGTCGGCGCCGCTCTTCTCGAAGAGTTCGCCAACGACTTCGCTGAGGGTGGCGTGGATGAGATCCACGTCGTTTACACCCGCTTCAAGTCGATGGTGACGCAGGAGCCCACGGTTGTCCGTCTGCTGCCGCTCGAGGTCGAAGAGCAGGCAGTCAGCGAGTCCGAGCTTCTGCCGCTGTACGAGTTCGAACCGGAGTCGGAGCAGGTGCTTGACGCTCTTCTTCCGCGTTACATCGAGTCCCGCATCTTCGCGGCAATGTTGCAGGCAGCGGCTTCCGAGCTCGCCGCCCGCCAGCGCGCCATGAAGTCGGCAGGCGACAATGCGACCGAACTGATCAAGAAGTACACGCGTCTGCGCAACACGGCCCGCCAGGCTGAGATCACGCAGGAGCTTTCCGAAATCGTGGCCGGCGCCGACGCCCTGAGCGCGTAGTTGCCGGTGCATGGTTCGGCGCAAGCTGCACCTGCACCAAATAGATAAACTTAACCCCACGCCATCTACTGAGTGAAGTGAGAGAGATGACTGCCACCGCTACCGAGCACGCAGCCGCAACGGCCGGCGCCACCGGCCGCATTGCCCGCGTCATCGGCCCGGTTGTCGACGTCGAATTTCCGGCTGACGCAATCCCGTCGATCTACAACGCACTCACCACCGAGGTAACCCTCAACGGTGAGACCAAGACCATCACGTTCGAGACCTCCCAGCACCTGGGTGACAACCTCGTCCGTGCCATCTCCCTGCAGGCCACCGACGGACTCGTCCGCGGCACCTCCGTGCAGGACTCCGGCTCCCCGATCTCCGTGCCTGTCGGCGACGGCGTCAAGGGCCACATCTTCAACGTTCTCGGCAAGCCGCTGGACGTTGACGAGTCCGAGATCAACGCGGACGCTTACTGGCCGATCCACCGCAAGGCCCGGCCTTCGCGTCCCTCGAGGGCTCCACGGAGATGCTCGAGACCGGCATCAAGGTCATCGACCTTCTCACCCCGTACATCAAGGGTGGAAAGATCGGTCTGTTCGGTGGCGCCGGTGTCGGCAAGACCGTTCTGATCCAGGAAATGATCACCCGTGTGGCCCGCAACTTCGGTGGTACTTCGGTATTCGCCGGCGTTGGCGAGCGTACCCGTGAAGGCAACGATCTCTGGGTTGAAATGGAAGAGGCAGGCGTCCTCAAGGACACTGCCCTTGTATTCGGCCAGATGGACGAACCGCCGGGAACGCGTCTGCGTGTGGCATTGTCTGCGCTCACTATGGCGGAGTACTTCCGCGATGTGCAGAACCAGGACGTGCTGCTCTTCATCGACAACATCTTCCGCTTCACGCAGGCCGGCTCCGAGGTCTCCACCCTGCTCGGCCGCATGCCGTCCGCAGTTGGTTACCAGCCGAACCTCGCTGACGAGATGGGCCTCCTGCAGGAGCGCATCACCTCGACGAAGGGCCACTCGATCACGTCGATGCAGGCTATCTACGTGCCGGCTGATGACTACACCGACCCGGCTCCGGCAACGACCTTCGCACACCTCGACGCGACCACGGAACTTTCCCGTGAAATCGCCTCCCGTGGTCTGTACCCGGCCGTTGACCCGCTGACGTCGACTTCCCGCATCCTGGACCCGCAGTACATCGGCAAGGACCACTACAACACGGCTGTCCGTGTGAAGCAGATCCTGCAGAAGAACAAGGAACTCCAGGACATCATCGCCATCCTCGGCGTTGACGAACTGTCCGAAGAAGACAAGATCGTCGTGTCGCGTGCACGCCGCATCCAGCAGTTCCTGTCCCAGAACACCTACACCGCCAAGCAGTTCACCGGCGTCGAAGGCTCCACCGTGTCCATCAAGGACACTGTCGAAGGCTTCACGGCGATTTGCGACGGCGAGCTGGACCACATCGCAGAGCAGGCGTTCTTCAACGTCGGCGGCCTGGATGACGTCGAGCGCCAGTGGGCCAAGATCCAGGAACAGACCAAGTAGTATGGCTGAGCTCGAGGTTGAGATTGTCGCAGCGGACCACTTCGTGTGGTCCGGTGCGGCCAAGATGGTCAAGGCCCGTACCAGCGATGGTGAAATCGGGATCCTGCCGGGCCACTCGCCGCTCCTCGCCATTCTGGCCGCGGGCGAGCTGGCCATCGAGCCGGTTACCGGAGACCGCCTTGCAGTAGTTGTGGACGGCGGGTTCTTCTCCGTCGACAACAACCGCGTGGTGATCGTCGCTGACAATGCCCAGTTGGGCGATTCAGCTACTGCGGGGATCCGATAGCAAGACCTTGATGGACGATTCTGCTATTCCGTTCATCGCCTTGGCAACGGCGTTTGCGTTGCTGATCTTTACACTGTGCCTCGTCGGGGTGCGCCGCTTCAATCTGCGGCGCGCCCTGGGCACGGTCGACGCCTCCATTTGCACGGCTGGAAACAGCTGGCGGATGGGGGTTTGTCGTTATCAGGACTCGGAGCTTGAGTGGTTCCGCCTGCTTTCCCTTAGCTTCCGTCCAAGACACAGCTTCCGCCGCAGCTCCCTGGAACTCTTGGGCCGCCGGAAGCCAACGGAGGAAGAACTGACGAGGCTGCAGCCCGACGTCGTGGTCGTCGAACTCCAGCACGAAGGCCAGCGGTTCATGCTGGCAATGAGATTTGATGCCTACGCCGGGTTGTCATCCTGGCTGGAGGCCGGCCCCGTGGTGGGCGTCGGCACCTGGCGCTGAGGACAGTGGAATTCCTGTACAACCTGAGCCTTGTTGATGGTCCCTTCTATTGGACCATCTTTGGCGCTGGAATTGCCGGGAGCGCATTCCTTCTCCTGCGATGGGACCGGCGCTGGCTGCTTTCCATTGTTGTGTCGCTTATCGCCGCAAGTGGAGTTGTTGCGGTCATTCATTGGCTACTCGTCAACGTCCTCACCGTCTTCCCGGAGGATCTCCCCTTCGATGTCCTCGCTTGGTCGACGGTTGCCTTTTCCGCGCTGGCCCTCTTCCTTTTTCGGCTTCCGGGTTCCTCGTGGCGCGGCAGGAGCGCCGCAGGGTTCTCGTTCTTCGCGGTCCTGCTCCTCTCCGCGTTTCAGATCAACAGCTACTTCGGGCTTAACCACACGGCGGCTGATCTCTTCGGTCACAATGTTGGCCGGATCCCACAGCTTGAGGAGGGGTTCAAAAGGGGTTCTTCCCGAACCCTCCCGGTGTCGCTGCCTGAGGGGGGACTTGTCCGCAGGGCGTCGATCCCCGGAATCGAATCCGGATTCACGGCCCAGGATGCTTTCATCTACCTGCCGCCGGCCTACCAATCCGCTGACCGCAGCCAACTACCGGTTCTGGTGCTCTTTGCGGCCAACCCGGACGTCCCGCCGACTGGCTGACCGGCGGTCTCCTTGAACCGGCCATGAATACTTTCGCCGCCCGGCACGGAGGCGTGGCGCCCGTCGTCGTGGTGGTCGATCCCAACGGTTCCGATACCGCAAACACGATGTGTATGGATAGCCGGATCGCACGTGCGGATACCTACCTAGCGATCGATGTTCCGCGTTGGATCAATTCGACGCTCGAGGTTTCGGCCGACCCAAGGAAGTGGACGGTCGGCGGGTTCTCCTTCGGCGCAACGTGTGCCGTGCAGATGACTACGCTGCATCCCGAAATCTATCCTTCGTTCATCGCGTTCTCGGGAGAGCGGGAGCCTTCACTTGGCCCGGACCGCCGGCGGACCATCCAGACCGCATTTGGCGGCGACTCTACGGCCTTCGACGCCCTGACACCGTTGAACCTGATGAAACAGCGAAGCTACGACGGGCTTGCGGGCTTCTTCGCCGTCGGGGCCTCGGACGGCGAATTCGTCGGCTACGCCACCGAGCTTGCGGCGGCCGCCCGCACCTCCGGCTTCGAAATCCGGCACGCTTCAGTTTCCGGAGCCGGCCATTCGTGGGCGGTCGCCGTGCAAGAGCTTCCTTCCGCCATGGAATTCCTGGCCCTCGCTGGGGACTCGTCCAGTGAGCACCCAGGAAGCCCGGTTATCCAAGGACCAGACGACTGATCCCGAAGAAGGCAAACCCGCTCGGAAGATGGTGGCAACGCTTGCCCGGGCCATCCTGGCAACGTGGCTGCCCACATCGGGGCAATCCCGTTCACCGTGATTGTGCTCGCCCTGTACCTTCTCACTCCCGCGATCTTCGACTCAGATCTCGGGTACGGCCCGACGTCTTGCGGCACCTTTCAAGCGTGAGCGGCGGAGGATTGAAGTCGGGGACTGGTGGTCCATCTGGACGTCGATGTTCTTTGCAGCCAACCCCCTCGATTACACGATGAGCTCGTTGTTGTTTGTCGTGCTGTTGGGCTCTGCAGAGCGCAAGCTGGGGTGGTTCCGCACGGCGGCGGGCTTCTTTGGCGGACAGTTTGCCACGGTCACCGCTTTTCTGTTGGTGGTCCAGTTGGCAGCCTACGCCGACGATGGCTGGCTGGGGCGGATGATGGACGCCAGGACTTCCGGGCCGCTTCCGGCAACCCTCTTCGTCTCGATGGCGGCCAGCGGCCTTCTCCCGACCCTGTGGCGCAGGCGCCTGAGGGCGACCGCTGTGTCCTTGGCGCTCCTCTTGGTCCTGTACGTCGGCGACCCCTCAGCCGTCATGGCCCTGGCCGGAGCCGTGCTCGGACTGGGGCGGGCCTGTGGCTCCAGCTCGACCACGGGATTCAACCGAGCCACCGGGCGACCAGGCGTGAAACCCGAAACCTGTTGTCCCTCATGGTGGCGATTTTCGGCGTCGGGCCTTGGTGGCGGGCGCGGTGAGGAGCCCGCGGGCCGCTCGCGTTGCTCCGCGAAATGGTCCTGAACCCGGTCCCGACGCTCAACCAGTTACAGGCGAACTGCGGTGGAACCGTGGACATCAGCTGCCTTGAGCTTGGACGCCAGGGCTATCCCGGCCCGCCGGCGTGGCCCTCGCGGTGGTGCCCGCGTTGCTTCTCCTGATCTGCGCGGTGGGCATGCGCCAAGGAAGGCGCTTGGCATTGAAAATCGCCATCGCCGTGCAACTCGGTGTGGTGGCTTTGTCCTTTGCCTATCTGGTGTTGTTTGCCAGCATTCCGCATTTTCCAGGGCGGGGCCGCACGGTAGTCATGGGCTCCGCGGTGTTCCACATTCTGACCCTCGCCCTGGTTCCCCTTATCCTGGCGGTCCTGCTCTTCCTTTTCCGGGGCAACTTTGTGGTGGGCTCCAGGCGCCGCTCCGCCGGAAAATGGCATGGCTGGTTGGCGGTACGTGGCTCATCTTGGCGAGTGGCTACACCGGGCCTGGCTCGGCTCGGGCGGTATGGCGCACGACGGCGGCATCCTCGGCCTCATTGCGGAACTCGCCCGGCAGTATCTTCCCTTGCCCATACCCACGGCCTTCGGTCGAGTGTTCGCGGAACGTAGCGCCGCCGAGTCGATATTGTTCGCGTGGTCCGGATCATCTTCTGGCTCGTGGCCATGGCAGCGGTGTGGACGCTGCTCCTGAAACGGCAGCACGGGCCCGGCGGCGACGATCCGGCCCGCCTGGCGGCCAAGGCTTTGGTCAAACGCGGCGGGGAGTCGCTTTCGTGGATGGCGCTGTGGGAGCCGAACAAGTTCTGGTTCACTCCCGGAATGGACGCTGGAATTGCCTACCAGCAGCACGGAAACGTGGCACTGACCCTTGCCGGACCGTTCGGTGATCCCGCACAAGCCCCTGCCGCGACCGAAGGGTTCCTGGACTACTGTGCGCACCATGCATTGGTGCCGTGCCTCTATTCCTGCACCGAGGAATTGTGGCCGATGCTGCAATCCGCGGGATTTCGCCGAATTGCGGTCGCCCAGGAAACCCGGCTCTCCATCCGTGACCTTGAGTTCACGGGCAAAGCGTGGCAAAACGTCCGTACAGCAAAGAACCGCGCGCTAAAGGCCGGCGTTGAAGCCCGGTGGGGCGCTATTCGGAGTTTCCGCAACACGTACGCTCCCAACTCGGCGAAGTGTCGGAAGAGTGGGCCGCCAGGAAAAAAGTACCCGAAATGGGCTTTACCTTGGGTTCCCTCGACGAGCTGATGGTCGATGAAGTGCTGTGCTGCATCGCCGTCGACCGCAAAGGGTTTGTCTTTGGGGTCACCAGTTGGCTGCCGGTGTTTCGTGACGGGCGGGTGATCAGCTGGACCTTGGATTTCATGCGTCGGCGAAGCGATGCCTTTCCTGGCCTCATGGAATTCATGATTGCCTCGGCAGTGCACGAGTTGCGGCAGGGAGTGGAGGTCATTTCTTTGTCGGGCTCTCCTCTTGCCGGCGAGACCGAGGAATTCTCCAGCGGGGAAGCCGGCCTGGCGGGCATTCTCGACCTCGTGGGCAGGACCCTGGAACCCGTTTACGGATTCCGCTCATTGGCCCGCTTCAAATCGAGGTTCCAGCCGGAGTACAGGACTTTGTATATGTACTATCAGGACAGCCTGGAGATTCCCGCGATCGGCGCCGCGCTAAGCCGCGCATATTTGCCCGGCTATCCGTTCGCCAAACTGCCAGGCTTCTCCGCACCCTGGTCGCCTGAAAAGGAAAAGGGGTCCCGCAGCCTGTGCGGAACCCTTCCCTGAACCTGCCAAGCAGAATTCAAGCAGTCAAACTAGACGGCGGTTACGCCGGTGGCCTGCGGGCCCTTTGCGCCCTGACCGATCTCGAACTGAACACGCTGGTTCTCGTCGAGGGTGCGGAATCCGCCGGTCTGGATCTCGGAGTAGTGGACAAAGACGTCGCCTTCAGCGTCGTCCGGGGTAATGAAGCCGAAGCCTTTTCAGCGTTGAACCACTTGACGGTGCCCAGTGCCATTTTTGTTTCTCCTCATTGTGGAACTATTAAGTCCGGCACACCGCGTGCCGGCCTTGGTTACTCCGCGAGAAGACCTGGTATTCCGTCCAAGCAAGGCCTGGTTGGCTTCGCAGGAGCTTCACGCTCGCAACACGTCTTGCGAGCATGAATCACACCTACACAAAGACTGCTACAACACTTTCATGGCGGATAGTGGAGGTCAACGGTCTGCTGGGGAATTCCGACAAATTTTAAGTAAAAAGAAGGTAACGGAAGAAAGCGCGCCGGCCACGGGATCCGCCATGGGGAACCCGCCAATTCGGCCTAGGCGAGCCAATCACCATTGCGCAATACGCCAGCGAGTTGAAGCTCCTTGTCCACGACGACGAGATCGGCCCGCAAGCCCCTGCGAAGGCCGCCAAGTTCATCGGAGAGCCCCAGGACCGCCGCGGGAACCGCCGTCGCCGAGGCAACCGCGTCGGCGAGCCCGACGCCGGCCGCAACCGTGCGCCTGACGACGTCGAGCATGGTGGCGGTGCCACCCGCGATGGATCCCGTGGCATCCAAGGTAGCGACGCCGTCCGTCACGGTCACGGGGGAGGGGCCAAGCATGTAGTTTCCGTCGGAGAGTCCCGCCGCCGCCATCGAATCGGTCACGAGGACAACGTTTGCTGCGCCTACCAGCTGAAAGACGGTTGCGACCGTGCTTGGGTCCAGGTGCGTGCCGTCCGCAATCAGTTCCACCACGGCCTTGCCTTCCTGGGCCGTGCGAAGGGAGGCGGCCACGGGGCCGGGGAGCGGTGGTGCATGGGAGGCATGCCGTTGAACAAGTGCGTGACGGTGGGCAGAGAGCTGACGCCGTCGAAACCGGCGGATTCCAGGCCCTCGCGCGCCGCAGTGAGGGAGGCTGCCGCCGTCGCGTCGTCGCAATCCGTGTGGCCAAGGGACGGCGTTACTCCGTGGAACGTCATCAAGTCCACGAGTGCCGCGGCACCCGGAAGCTCTGGGGCATAGGTCATGGTTGCGAGCTTGCCTGCAGCGGCTTCAACGAGCTCCGTCATGAGGTCCAGGTCCGGTTCCAGCAAATAAGCAGGGTTCTGGGCACCGCATCGCGCGTGCGAGAGGAAGGGCCCTCAAGGTGGATTCCCGCTACGAGTCCTTCATCGGCCAGGCGCACGAAAAGCTCGATGCCGCGGAGCAGGTCCTCCCGGGGCGCCGTGACCATGCTGGCGAGGAGCGTGGTGGTTCCGGAGCGGTGCAGGAAATCGATGGCCTTGCGCGCCGACGATTCATCAGCCCCGGGGAAGTCGCCTCCATTGCCGCCATGGCAGTGCACATCCACGAACCCGGGAACGATATACCGTTCAGCGGGGAAATCGGTCCGGGGAGTTTCCTCGAACCCCTCGAAGGCTGCTTCGTGGAATTCGGCGGCCGGCCCGGCGAAGGCGATGCGGTCGTCTTCCACCGCCACCAGGCCATCTTCGATCACCGCACCGTCGCTGACGATGGTTCCGGTGATCAGGTGGCGCACAGGCGCAGAAGAAGATACAGGCCGGTCTGGGACAGTCATGTTTTGATTCTAGTTGCCGGGCCCGCGCTTGGCCCGGTTTACCCTGCATGAGGGCCCGGACCGCTAGAACAAGCGGGACTCGCTGTCGTCCACGCCCCGCATCGCGTCATAGTCCAGGGTGACGCAGTCGATTCCGCGGTCGTTGGCAAGGACCTTCGCCTGCGGCTTGATCTGCTGGGCGGCGAAAATGCCCGCACCGGGCCAGCAGCGGATCGCGATTGAGAAGTTCGAGGTACCGCGTGAGCTGCTCGACGCCGTCGATGTCGCCGCGCCGTTTGAGTTCGACGGCGACCGTCCTGCCGTCGCCGTCGCGGGCGAGGATGTCCACCGGACCGATGGCAGTGAAGTACTCGCGCCGGATGAGCGAATAGCCGGCACCAAGTGTTTCGATCTGCTCGGCGAGCAGTCGCTGAAGGTCGGCCTCGACGCCGTCCTTGATGAGCCCGGGGTCCGTTCCGAGGTCGTGGGACGTGTCATGGAGGTGCTCGTAGATGTTGATGATGAGCCGGTCATCGGTCTTGGCCGACTGCACGGTCCACTGCTCCACCACGCCTTCTTCCACCTCGGTCTCTTCCGGCGTCGTCACCCGGAGGGTTGCGGGCGGGCTCATCCAGTTCAGCGGCTTGTAGGAGCCGCCGTCGAGTGGACCAGGACCGAACCATCGGATTTGACGAGCAAAAGCCGGGTGGCAAGGGGGAGGTGGGCCTTGAGGCGGCCAACGTAATCTACGGAACAACGGGCTATGACGAGTCGCACCCGCTCCACTTTACTTCCTCTGCCGCATCCCCTGCCCCGCGCAACTAGCGACTGGGGCAGAATGGAGTCATGCCCCGCTCCAACCGCCCCCGACGCACCGAATCAGCCAAGGCAAGCTGGAAACGGACAGGCGAGTCGCCGGAACTGGACCTGGAACGTGCCCGCTCGGGCATCGCCCGCCGGGAAAGCGCCCCGACGGCGACTGGATGGTCCGGACCATGACCGCACGCAATGCCGAGAAGACGTATATATGTCCCGGCTGTTCGATGGCCATCGTGCCTGGCATCGCCCACCTGGTGGTGTGGTCCGAGACGCACCTCTTCGGCGATGCCGCGGGCCTGGCGGAGCGCCGCCACTGGCACAACAACTGCTGGACCGGCCGGACCTACAGATACCGCTGAGCGCTTAAGCTTGGAAGCATGAGTTTCGATCCCGCTTCCCTCGTTTTCAGCCAGCCGGAGTCTGCCACGGACATCAGGGCATCCACCGTTTTGCCGGCGCACCGCGAAAACGTGGAATTCCGCACCGAAGACGGCAAGTTGCTTGTGGGTGAGCTGGCGCTGCCGGAATCCGGCGAGATCTCGGCGACCCTTATTACCCTGCACCCCTGCCAACGCACGGCGGATTCATGGATTCGCACGTCTACCGGAAGGCGTCCTATCGGCTTCCGGCGCTGGCCGGCGTCGCGGTTCTGCGCTTCAACACGCGGGGAACGCATTCGCCCCGGGTACCAGCCAGGGGCACTTCGACGAGGGCATCGGCGAGCGGTACGACGTCGAGGCTGCTGTTCGCTTCGCTGTGGAGCGCGGGCTTCCGAACCGCTGGTTGGTGGGCTGGTCCTTCGGCACCGAGCTGGCCTTGATGTACGGTGCGGTGGAACCGGTGGCTTCCCAAGTGGAGGGCGCCGTCCTGCTGTCTCCGCCGCTGCACCGTGCAACGGACGTGCATTTGAAGGAATGGGCTGCTTCGGGAAAGCCGCTGACGGTCCTGGTTCCGGAACACGACGACTATCTTCAGCCCGCCGAGGCCGCGGAACGATTCAGTTTGGTGCCCCAGGCCCGGGTGGTGGGGATCGACGGCGCCAAGCACTTGTGGGTCGGCGAGAAGTACGCTGCCCGGGTTTTGGACGAGATTGTGGACGACGTGACGGAAGCCGGTGCAGGACCCCATGGCTTGCCTCGCCAGTGGGCAGGCCCAGTGGCCACGGCCTAATGGCTACGGTTTAACAGCCACCGCTCAGTGGCGGTCCTGGCGGACGATGAAGACTTCCTTGATCAGCAGCATGATGGCTGCGGCCGTCGGGATGGCGATCAATGCACCGAGCACGCCCAGCAGGCTGCCGCCCGCGATCACCGAGATCACGGCGACAGCACCCGGGACGGCAACTGCCTTCTGCATGATGCGCGGAGAGATGAAGTAGGCCTCGAACTGCAGATAGGCGAAGTAGCAGATGGCGTAGATCACGGCGGTCTGCCAGCCGGCGGTCAAAGCCACCAGGATGACCACCACAGCGGCAATCAGCCCGCCTACCAAGGGGATGAAGGCAAGCAGGGCAACCACGAACGCCAACAGGACGCTGAACGGAATGCCCAGGATGCTCATGACGATGAACGCGAACAGCGCGTTGAGCAAGGCAACACAGACCTGGCCGATCACGTAGTTGCCCACCGAGCGCGTGATTTCTTCGGATAGCGCTTCCACCCGGGCCTGCGCGACCGTGGTGCGAGCCTGTATCCCCATCTCTTCATGGCAGGCAGGGCACCGAGGAAGTAGAGGCTGAGGACCAGGACGATCAGCGTCCCGAAGACCCCGTTGGCCACGGTGGATCCGAAGCCGACGACGCCGCCGAAGATACCGCCCATGGCGTCCGGGTTCTTGACGAACTTGTCGAGTTCCTGGCTGATCTTGTCGCGGACGCCGAATTGGCTGTCCAGGGAGCGGAAGAAATCCGAATCCACGAAGCCCCGGATCCAGTCCGGAGCCTGCCGGACGATCTGTGAGACCTGTTCCACGATGGTGGGGATCAGGGTGGCGAAAAACGCCGCCACTCCGGCAACGAGGACCCCGACGGCGATGACGACGCCGGCCGGGCGCGGCACCTTGCGCTCTTCGAGCCCGCGGACCACAGGGTCAAGTCCCAAGGCAATGAACAGGGCCGTCACGATCCACAACAGCAGTTGGGCGGTGTTGGTGCCGATGTAGTACAGCATGAGGGCGACGCCGACGCCGGCCGTGCCCATGAAGCCGACATACAGCGGGTGTTGCGCGGACATCCTCGGGCCAGGGGAACCGAAGCGCGGGCCGTCGGATTCATCCAAGGCGGGTTCGGCGGTTGCATCGTGCTCAAGTTCGGGAGGCATTTCGAAACGGACCCGCGGTTGGGCGCCGGGAATGGGCTGGCGGAGGCGGCGCACGAAGGACGCCATCAGGCCCTCGCCGTGATCCCTGCCGTCTTGGGCAGACCCATCATCCAAGCCACCCGGGCTGGTGCCGGGCCCTTGTTCGGCGGGTGTGGGATCCTTGCGCTCTTTCACGTGTTTCAGCTGCCTTTTCGTTCCGCGGTCAGGCTCGAGGGGTGCCCGATGTCATGTTGTTCGCCACACTATCAGCAGGCCGGAATTGCCGAATTCTAGAGGGTAAGCCCTCCGGCGGGAAGCCCTCTGGGAGGACCCCGAACTGACTCCTTGGTAACAAAACCGTTACCCTTGAAGTTCAACGACCGCTGATGATTGGTATTCCTGTGCGATTGAAGACTGCAGTTTCGCTGGTGCTGCTTGGCCTGCTGACACTGTTGGCCGGCATTGGCCAGCTGACCTTTTGGGCCCCGGCCGAGACCGTAACCGCGTCCGCCCCTGGCGACTCCAAAGCCGCTCCGCTGACGGTGATCACCCAAGACGTGTTGACCCACAAGGGCGGTCCGAGACAGATCAGCGTCAAGGGCGACGGCAAGTTCGTGTTGGCTGTGGGACGTCCGGATGACGTCGATGCGTGGGTCGGCAAGACCGCCCACAACACCATCAACGGCGTCTCCGAGGACGGCAAGTCCCTCCAGCTTGCAGGCACCGACGGCGAAGCAAACGCCCCCTCTCCTGCCGGATCGGACTTGTGGGTCCAAACGGAGAACGCCGACGGACAGCTGGAGTACACCTTCACCCCTCCCGCGAGCGGCAACTGGTCCCTCCTTCTGGCGAGCGACGGAACCAAGCCGGCGCCGTCGTCGGTCTCCATTACATTCGCCAATGATGCCACCATGCCGTGGGCCGTACCGCTCATCGTCATTGGCGCGATCCTCATTGTCGCGGGTGCGGCGTTGCCGTTCGTCAGCAAGTTCACCAAGGGCCGGGCGGCCGCCCCAACGGTCCGCGGGGCGGCGTAACCACCGGAAACTCCCCGGAGACCGCCAGCAAAGGCACCGCCGATGAAACCGACAAGGACCCCTGGGCGAGGACACACCTGCCGGGGACGCACCTGCCCAGGACACCAACAAAGGCACAGCCGCGGGTCCCGCACTTCGTATTTCGCTTGTAGCCGCAGCTGTTGTGACGGCCCTCGTCGGTGGCACCGCGGCAGGTGCCCAAGCGGCCGAGACTCCTTCTCCCTCCGGATCCGCGACGGCGAGCCCGCGGGGACCGCCGGAGCGCAGAACGTCCCCGTCTTGGTGGACGCGCAGCTCAAGCGCATCCTGGACCAGGTCGCCGGCGCCGTGGCGGCCGGAGATGCCGCACGCGATGCCTCCAAACTTGCTCCCAGGGTTGACGGCGCGGAACTGCAGGTGCGCACGCAGAACTATAAAATACGGTCCCAGGTTGCTACTCACGAGGCGCGGATGCCCGTCCGGTCCAGCAAGTTGCTGGGCAGCGTCATCTCCAACCAGCGAACCTGGCCCCGCACCGTGATCGCCCTGACCCAGGGCGATGGCAACGTGGTTCCCCAGGTCCTGACCCTCGTGCAGGCCTCGCCGCGGGAGAACTACAAGCTGAAGAGCACTTCCCCGCTTCAGCCGGGAACGTCCTTCCCGGCGATCCCCTTGGGCGGAACCGCGCAGTTGGCGGCCGGAGACAAGTCCGGGCTGCAGTACAGCGGGACCGAGGCGATGGCAGCCCTGGGCGATCGCTTGACCAAGGCCGATTCGGCATTCAAGGACAAGCTCGTGGAAGGCACCAACTCGCCCTACATAGCCGATGTCCTTGACTACCAGGCGAGCACGGTCAAGTCCGGTACCAACGGCAATTTCACCTTCACGCACACGCCCTCTCCGACGGATACGGCAGTGTTCCGCACCTCCGACGGCGGCGCCGTGGTGGTGGGAAAGCTGAACTTCGATTTCACCAGCAAACCCAAGTCGGATGGAGACACGCTGACCGTGGACAAAGCCGCGGCAGTGCTCGCGGGCGGGGATTCCACGAAAGTCGGCCTTGTGCAGACCTTCTCGGAGTCGGTAGCCGTTTACATTCCGCCGGCAGGCTCGACCGCTCCCATGAAGCTCGTTGCCGCGGTCCGCGGCCTGGTGGGAGCCAGCTTCCAGTAGGCAAATGCTGTCGGCGCAGCGGCTAGAGTGGACGGTATGAGTTCGCCAGGATCCCGTCCCGTCTCTCCAGCCGCTGCCAGCCAGCTCAACCTGCGCGGCGCCGTCGACCTCTCTGCATTGCGGCGCCCTGCGCCGGCGGCACCGAGCGGTGCCCCGGCTGCCTCCGCGGAAGCCGGGAAGCGGCCAGCCCCTTCGCGTAGATGCCACCGAGGCCAATTTCCAGGACCTCGTCCAGCTCTCCGCGCAGATTCCCGTCCTTTTCCTCTTGTGGTCCAATCGCTCCTTGGAGGCCTCGACCCTCCTTCATAGCCTCGAAGGCGTCGTCGAAAGCTACGCCGGCAAAGTGGTGCTGGCCGCGGCGGACGTGGACGCGTTCCCGCAGCTTGCGCAGGCATTTCAGGTCCAGGCTGTCCCCACCGCCGTCGCGGTCCTGAAGGGCCAGCCCGTGCCGCTCTTCGAGGGCCCGCGTCGGACCAGGAAATCCGTGCCCTCATCGATGAACTCCTCAAGGTGGCCGAAGCCAACGGCGTAACGGGCAGCATCGGCGCTGGCCCCGCTGCTGCGGAGGCCCCTCCTTTGCCGCCGCTGCACCAGGCAGCCTTCGACGCCATTGAAGCGGGGGATTACGCCGCCGCCGCCAGTGCCTACCGCCAGGCGCTGGCCGAGAAACCGGCTGACGCCGAGGCGAAGGCCGGACTTGCCCAGGTGGAACTCATGGGCAGGATTGAGCTCCTGACGGCAACGGATGCCGAAGCCATGCGTCAGCGTGCGGCGGAGGAGCCGGACGATATCGAAGTACAGCTCACAGTGGCCGACCTCGACATCTCGGGCGGACACATCGAGGACGCGTTCAACCGCATCATCGCATTCATTGGCCGCAACTTCGGGCCCGAGCGCGAGACGGCTCGTGTGCGCCTGCTGGAGCTGTTCGACGTCGTCGGCATTGCGGACCAACGCGTTGCCAAGGCCCGGCAAGGTCTGGCGCGGGTCCTCTTCTAATGACGCAGCCGGCGTTGTTCAGTCCGCTTCAATTGCGCTCCTTGACGTTGCCGCATCGCGGCTGGGTTTCCCCGATGTGCCAATACAGCTGCTCGCCCGACGGCGGGGGCGGCGTGCCGAACGATTGGCACCTGGTGCATCTTGGAGCGTTTGCCACGGGCGGCGCGGCGCTCATCCTCACCGAGGCGTCGGCCGTCAGCCCGGAGGGGCGGATCAGCCCGCGGGACGCCGGACTGTACACGGACGAGCAAGCGGGCGCCTGGGAGCGGATTGTGGACTTCGTCCACCGCAACAGTGCGGTGGCGGCAAGATCGGCGTCCAACTGGCGCACGCCGGCCGCAAGGCTTCCACCTATTGGCCTTTCGCGGAAGAGAGCGGATCGGTAGCGGAGTCCGACGGCGGGTGGGTTACCCGCGGCCCCGGAGTTGAGGCCTTCGCCGGGCTTGCAGCTCCTCGCGCCATGAGCGAGGCGGACATCCACGCCGTGATTTCGGATTTCGCCGCGGCGGCCGGACGGGCTGTGGACGCCGGGTTCGACACGGTGGAGATCCACGGCGCGCATGGCTACCTCCTGCACCAATTCCAAAGCCCGCTCATCAATAAGCGCGAGGATTCCTGGGGAGGCAGCGAGGCGGCACGAAACCGCTTGATGCTTGCGGTCGTTGACGCCGTCCGTGCGGTCATTCCGGATTCGATGCCGTTGCTGCTGCGGATTTCCGCCAGTGATTGGGCCGAGGGCGGCATCGACATTGACGCCTCGGTGCGTCTCGCGAGGGCCGCGGCCGAGCGCGGCGTGGACTTGGTGGACGTCTCCAGCGGGGGTGCGGTGGCCCATCAGCGGATCAAGGCCGGCCCGGGATACCAGACGGGATTCTCCGAACAGATCCGGCGCGAAGCGGGAGTTCCCACCGGAGCCGTCGGATTCCTGACATCCTCAGGACAGGCCGAACACACTGTAGCTACGGGCCAAGCCGACGGTGTATTCATGGCACGGGCAGCCCTCCGCGATCCGCACTGGTGGCTCCGCGCGGCATTTGAACTCGGCTTCCCCTTGGATTGGGCGCCGCAGTATCAGCGCGCGGTTCCACGGCACAGCTTCTAGGAGCTAGTCCTTTGGGATGAGGCGGATCCGTAAAGGCGCCCCGTAGTTCCCCCTCCGGGACGACCCCTGGCACGGCCCCCGGGCTAGGCTGACTGCATGACTGTCCAGCTTCCCGGTTCCCCTCCCACATCCCCGGTGCCCGCCTTGGCCCTGCGCGGACTGGCGAAACGCTTCGGCGGCAAAATCGCCGTCGACGGCATCAGCCTGGACGTCCCGTCCGGCTCCTTCTACGGCGTCGTTGGTCCCAATGGGGCGGGCAAGACCACCACGTTGTCCATGGCCACCGGCCTCTTGCGGCCGGATTTCGGGACGGCCTACATCCACGGCGTGGATGTGTGGACGAAGCCGCTCGAAGCCAAGAAGCTGATGGGGATACTGCCCGACGGCGTCCGCCTCTTCGACCGCTTGACGGGTGAGCAGCTTGTTACTTACGCCGGCTTGCTCCGCGGCATGGACAGGGACGTCGTTGCCCAAAGGGTGGGGGAGTTGATGGCCGCCCTGGATCTCAGCGCCGACGCCGGCACCCTCGTGGTGGACTACTCCGCCGGCATGACGAAGAAGATTGCCCTCGCGTCGGCGCTCATCCATGCGCCCAGGCTGCTGGTGCTGGACGAGCCCTTTGAGTCCGTGGATCCCGTCTCGGCAGCCAATATCAGGGGAATTCTTGACAACTATGTGGCCTCGGGAGGGACGGTCATCGTCTCGAGCCACGTCATGGACCTTGTGCAGCGCATGTGCGACCACGTAGCCGTCGTGGCTGCCGGCAGGGTCCTCGCCGCCGGTACCGTCGACGAGGTCCGCGATGGCGCCACGCTCGAGGACCGCTTTGTGCAGCTCGTGGGCGGCGGAAACCAGACGGGGGGCCTGGAATGGTTGCGCACCTTCTGAGCCTGAAGTGGCGGCTCCTGCTGAACGGCTTTCGGCGCAGCCCCGGCCAGCTTGTGGGAATCGCGATCGGAGGGCTCTATGCGCTGGGGTCGTCGCGACCCTCGTGGTGACGCTCGTCGCCCTGCGGTGGCCGACGCCGAGACGGCCCACACCGCCGTCGTCCTCGGTGGCGCCGCCGCGATCCTTGCCTGGGCAATCGTTCCCCTGATGGCCTCGGCCGCCGACATGACGCTTGACCCTTCCCGCTTCACGACGTCGGCGATTCCCATGCGCCAGCTGCTGGCCGGGCTTACCCTCGCCGGATTCATCGGATTGCCGGGCTTGTCCACGACGATTGTGGCCTTGTTCACTGCGGCCACATGGTGGCGCAGCGTGCCGGCGGCGCTCGGCGCCCTGCTGGGTGCCGTGCTGGGCGTGCTGAGCTGCGTGGTCCTGTCGAAAGTCATCACGACGGCGACTGCAAGCCTCGCGGCCTCCCGCCGTTTCAAAGACGTGAGCAGCATTGTGGTCTTTGTGCCACTCGTGCTGATGGGACCGATCGTAGCCGGCGTCTTCAGGGGAGTATCCGGTTCCACGGGCTATCTCCCGGAACTTGCCCGGACGGTCTCCTGGACTCCACTCGGAGCTTCCTGGTCGCTTGGCGGGGATCTGGCGTCCGGAGATATTGCCGCCGCCGGCCTGAAGGCAGTGATCGGCCTCGCCACTCTCCTCGTGTTGTTTGCCGCCTGGAATGCGTTGCTCAAGCGGGCGCTGGTCACTCCGCCATATTCGGGTGGATCAAGGAAACGCGGCGGCAAACTTGGCTTGTTCGGACTGCTGCCGGCAACTCCCACCGGTGCCATTGCCGCACGCTCCCTCAGCTACTGGGTCCGCGATCCGCGCTACGCAGCTTCGCTGATGGTGGTCCCGTTGTTGCCCGTGATTTTCCTGTTCCAGTCAGCGCAGTCCGGAAGCTACTCCATGCTGGTGATTCTGGGACCCATGGCCGCCTTTGTCCTCGCATGGTCTATTTCCGCGGATGTCTCCTACGACAACACCGCCTTTGCCTTGCATCTGGCCACCGGGGTCCGCGGCATTCACGACCGGCTCGGCCGGGCCTTGGCCTGCCTGGCATTCGCCCTCCCGGTGGTGTTGATCTTCGCCGTCGGGCCCTTTTTCCTGACCGGCGACTGGGGCTGGTTGCCCGGTGTCCTGGGTCTTTCCCTCGGTGTGCTGTTCACCGGACTGGGCCTGGCCTCCATCGTGTCGGCACGGTACACGTCCACCGTGCCGTTGCCCGGTGACAGCCCGTTCAAGAAGCCGCCGGGAAACGTTGCCCAGACACTGGCGGTCCAGTTCGGGGGAATGGCAGTCTTGTTCCTCCTCGTCCTTCCGGAGCTTGTCCTGGTGATTGTCCAGTCGGTCACGGGCGATCCACTGTGGGGATGGATCAATCTGGCAATTGGTACGGTTCTCGGAGCGGCATTGTTCGTTGCGGGTGTCCGGATCGGCGGCCGATGGCTTGACCGGCGCGGGCCGGAGCTCTTCGCGCAATTGAGCGTCAACCGTTGATTCCATGAACGACAATGACAAGTTATGGGACATGGGATAACCTCGAGTTTGAACCAGTCGATCCGGGAAACACAGCTAGAAAGGTCGTGGACGATGGAAGTTGTCATCCTTCCGGGAAGCAAGCAGATCGGGGCGCTTGCCGCGGATGCCATCGAGGCGCTGCTCCTCCGAAAGCCGAATGCCGTCCTGGGCCTGGCCACAGGGTCCTCTCCGCTCCCTGTCTACGACGAATTGGCGCGCCGCCATCAGGAAAGGGGCCTCGACTTCAGCCAGGCACACGCCTTCGCCCTTGACGAATACGTGGGGCTCGAGCCTGGCCATCCGGAGTCGTACCGTGAAGTCATCCGCCGTGAATTCACGGACCGCGTCAACATCGACCCCTCCAACGTCCACAGCCCGGACGGTACCGCGGCCGACCTTCCCGCGGCCTGCCAAGCGTACGAGGACTCCATGCGCGAACTCGGCGGCGTTGACTTGCAGATCCTCGGCGTGGGCACCGACGGCCATATTGGATTCAACGAGCCCGGCTCATCGCTCGCTTCGCGGACCCGGATCAAGACGCTGATCGAGCAGACCCGCAAGGACAACGCACGGTTCTTCAAGAGCATCGACGATGTTCCCCACCACGTGGTCACGCAGGGTTTGGGAACCATCATGGATGCCCGGCACGTGGTCCTGATCGCTACGGGTGCCCAGAAAGCCCAGGCCGTCAGGGACTTCGTCGAGGGGCCGGTTGCTGCCATTTGCGCGGCATCAGTGCTGCAGATGCACCAGCACGCCACCATCTTGATCGATGAGGCTGCGGCGTCCTCGCTCAAGCTCGCCGACTACTATCGCCACACCTATGACAACAAGCCGAAATGGCAGAGCATCTGACACGGTGCATCTGATCGCGAAGCTGCAGCGGCTAAGATGGATGGCATGACGACGCTGCCTCCGGACCCATTCGAAAACGATCCCATGCGCGAGCTTTCCGGAGCCGGAACTTCCACTGCAACCATTGAGCGCGAGGAATTGCGCCAAGAAGTGGAACCCGGTGACCGGGAGCGTTTCTCGCACTATGTCCGCAAGGAAAAGATCATGGAGTCCGCCCTGACGGGCGAACCCGTGATTGCGCTGTGCGGTAAAGTGTGGACCCCTGGCCGGGACCCGCAGAAGTTCCCGGTCTGCCCCGAGTGCAAAGAAATCTATGAAGGACTTCGCCCGGGTAACGACGGCGGAGACAAAGGCGGCTCGGGCGGCTCCAAGTAGCGAGTAAGCCCCAGTAGTCGGGTATTTCCTGGTAGTAGGCGGGGGAACGCTTTCCCCTGCCTGTGTGCTGCCCTGCGTGATTCGGCGCATCCGGAACAGATTGGTGTTTTTTGTGGTTATTTGGGTTTCGCTGGCTGCAGCGGCCTTGCTTGGAATCGTTGCTGGTCGGGGGGAATCCGCGTGACTGAAACACTCTTCGGCGGCCCGGCGCTGCCTCCGGCCTATCCGGAACGCGCAGCCTGGGGAACCGCCCCGAAGCTGCGCGCCTGGCAGCAGGAAGCGCTGGACCTGTACTTGAACGCGAGCCCGCGCGATTTCCTCGCCGTGGCAACGCCGGGCGCGGGTAAGACCACCTTCGCCCTGCGGATTGCGTCCATGCTCCTTGACAGCGGAACCGTGAACCGCGTGACGATCGTCGCCCCTACCGACCACCTGAAACGGCAGTGGGCGGACGCCGCCGCCAGGGTGGGCATTGCCATCGATCCGAACTTCAAGAATGCGGACGGCCAGCACGGCAGGGGCTTCGTCGGCGTCGCAGTGACCTATGCGCAGGTGGCCAGCAAGCCCATGCTCCACCGGGCCAAGACCGAGGCAGCCCGCACCCTGGTCATCCTCGACGAAATCCACCACGGTGGCGAAGCGTTGTCCTGGGGCGACGGATTGCGCGAAGCATTCGATCCAGCGGCGCGGCGCCTGGCCCTCACAGGAACGCCTTTCCGTTCCGACACCTCACCCATCCCCTTCGTGGAATACGCCGAAGACCGTGACGGCATCCGCCGCTCGAAAGCGGACTACACCTACGGTTACGGCAATGCCTTGAGGGACCACGTCGTCCGTCCCGTGCTGTTCATGGCGTATTCGGGCCAGATGCGATGGCGCACCAGCGGGGGAGACGAAATGGCGGCTTCCCTCGGCGAGGCCGCCGTGACCAAGGACATCACCTCCCAGGCGTGGCGGACCGCGCTGAACCCCAGCGGCGAATGGATCCCCGCCGTGCTTGCTGCCGCTGACAAGCGCCTCAGTGAAGTGCGGCGCACCGTGCCCGACGCCGGCGGTCTGGTGATTGCCACGGATCACGACGACGCCCGCGCCTACGCCGGTCAGCTCAAGAAGATCACGGGTCAGTCGCCCACCGTGATCCTGTCCGATGATTCCAAGGCTTCGCACAAGATCGAGGAGTTCACCGCCAGCGACAAGCGCTGGATGGTGGCCGTCCGCATGGTGTCCGAAGGCGTCGACGTCCCCAGGCTTTCGGTCGGCGTCTACGCGACGTCCACCTCCACGCCGCTGTTCTTCGCCCAGGCCGTGGGCCGCTTCGTCCGTGCCCGCAAACGCGGGGAAACGGCGTCGGTCTTCCTGCCCTCCGTGCCACCCCTCATGGCCTTGGCCAACTCCATGGAAGCCGAGCGGGACCACGCGCTGGACCGGCCGGAGAAGGAAGATCCGGACGGCCTCTTCAACCCCGAAGAGAGCCTGATGGCTGAGGCCAACCGCGAAGAGAAGGCCTCGGACTCCCTGGAGAAGGGCAAATTCGAGGCCCTCGATTCGCAGGCATCCTTTGACAGGGTGCTGTTCGACGGCGGCGAATTCGGTACGGGAGCCGATATCGGCTCCGAGGACGAACTTGATTTCCTCGGGATCCCCGGGCTGCTCGACGCCGAACAAGTGGGAACGTTGCTCCGGCAGCGGCAGCATGACCAGCAGTCGAGGAAGAAACGCCAATCTCCGTTGGCTGCCGCGGCGTCACCCGCGGTTCCGGACCACCGCATGCTGATGGACCTGCGCAATGAGCTCGCAAAAAACGTCGCGGCCTGGTCGGCCCGTACCGGCACCCGCACGGCGTCGTCCACAACAAGTTGCGCGAAGTGTGTGGCGGACCGGCAGTCGCGCAGGCGAACGAGGAGCAATTGCAGTCGCGCCTGCGCAAGCTCCAGGATTGGTTCATCGGACGGAAGTAGAAGTGCTTGGCAGGGCTCCTGCCCTTAGCGCTGCCCCAGCTCGACGCCGTTTTCTTCCAGTTCCGCGTAGGTCTCGTCAAGATCTTCCGCGATTCCGGCGGTGAGTTCACCGATCACCGTCACCGAGTAGCCCGCCTGCACGGCGTCCAGCGCGGTGGCCCTGACGCAGTAGTCGGTCGCGATTCCCACCACGACGACTTCTTCCACTCCGTGGCTCTGCAGCCAGTCATCGAGCCCGAGGGCGTCCTCATCCAGCTCGACGGAGGGGACTGCACCGGGCGCGAGTTCGCCCATGGGCACTTCGTCTTCGGGCGCCAGGACTCCTTCGAATCCCGAGTAGGCGGCCGTGTACTGTCCCTTGCGGAAATAGGCCTGGACGTATTCGGCGTCGAGATCCGGGTGGAGCTCCGCGCCCTTGCTCCCGGCGCGGCAATGCGGCGGCCAACTGTCCACGAAGTCCGGAGTTTCCGAAAAATGGCTGCCCGGGTCCACGTGCCAGTCCTGCGTAGCCACGACGTGGTCGAAGTGCTGATGGTTCGCGTCCAGGTATTCGCTGATAGCAGCCGCCGTGGCGGCGCCACCTTCCACGGCGAGGGAGCCGCCTTCGCAGAAATCGTTCTGGACGTCCACGATAATCAGGGCACGGGACATTCAGTCCTCCTCATAGACGGTGGGGATTGCCGGCTCACCGCGCTGCAGCCTGCGCACTACTGGAGGCAATTCGGCCATGGTGGCAGCGTGGCGTTCCTGTGCCCGGACTACGCCCTCGTGTCCGGTCCATCCCGGGAGCAGCTCACCGTTCTTGATGAATTGCTGGAGCAACTGGCGGTCGTTACCATCGTCTTCCGGGCGGTGTCCGATGCCTACGATCTCCTGGGTTGCGATGCCGAGTTCGTTGAGCTTGCGCAGGGCGTATTTGCGGCCGCCCACGCTGGCCTTGTTCTTGGCTACCTTGGCCACGGGCACGAATTCCCCGGCATCGTTGGTCCGGCTGACGAGCTTGTAGACCATGCTGGCGGTGGGCGCTCCCGATCCTGTGACCAGGGAGGTGCCCACGCCGTACACATCCACCGGGCCGATTGCAGGGCCGCGATCGCGTATTCATCGAGATCCGAGGTGACGACGATCCGGGTGTTGATGTTGCCGAGGTTGTCCAGCAGCTCGCGGACCCATTGGGCTTGGGCCACGAGGTCTCCGGAGTCCAGCCGGACAGCCCCGAGTTTGTCACCCGCGAGTTCCACCGCGGTCCGTACCCCGACCTCGACGTCGTACGTGTCCACCAGGAGCGTGGTTTCCGGTCCGAAGGCGGCGATCTGGGCTTCGAAGGCCTCGCGCTCGGTGTCGTGCAGGAGAGTGAACGAGTGGGCGGCCGTGCCCACGGTCTTGATGCCGTAACGGCGTCCGGCTTCAAGGTTGGAGGTGCTGCCGAAACCGGCGATGACCGCAGCGCGGGCTGCCGCCGTCGCGGACTCCTCCTGGGTGCGCCGGGAGCCCATCTCGATGCAAGGCCGGTTGCCGGCCGCGCTGGTCATCCGGGAAGCAGCAGAAGCAATCGCGGTGTCATGGTTGAGCACGGACAAGATGTACGTTTCCAGGATGCAGGCTTCCGCGAACGTTGATTCGACGATCAGGATGGGCGAGCCGGGAAGTAGGCCTCGCCCTCCGGATAGCCCCAGATGTCGCCGGAAAACCTGTAGTCGGCGAGGAAGTCCAGTGTTTGCCTGTCAACGACTTTGTGCTGATCGAGGAACGCGAGCTCGGCATCGCCGAAACGGAAGTCCTTGATTCCCTCAAGCAGCCGGCCGGTGCCGGCGACGATGCCGTAGCGGCGGCCGTCGGGCAGGCGGCGGGCGAAGGCCTCGAAGACCGAGCGCCGGTGCGCCGCGCCCGAATGGAGGGCGGCTTCCAGCATTGTCAGCTCGTAGTGATCGGTGTACAACGACGTGCGGGGTGGTCCCAGGCGACGGATCTACTCACGAATTCACTCTAGTCCCACCGCCTCCCACGTCTCGCTTCGCTCAACGCGGGCCCTCGGCGGTGTGGGCCCACCCACCGCCTCCCACGTCTCGCTTCGCTCAACGCGGGGCCTCGGCGGTGTGGGCCCACCCACCGCCTCCCACGTCTCGCTTCGCTCAACGCAGGGCCCTCGGCGGTGTGGGCCCGTCATTAGCTCGCCCATCCATCACCATTAGAATGGACAGATGACCACTACCGTCGCCCCCGGCATTTATGCAGCCACCTGCACAGTGACAGACGCAGGCTTAAAGGGAGAAGAACGGACGGACATCTCGGAGCAGTCCTCCACCGACCTTCTCAGTGCTGCTGATATCCCTTGGAACCTGGTGGTCTGGAACGACCCCGTCAATCTCATGAGCTATGTGAGCTACGTGTTCCAGAGCTACTTCGGCTATTCCGAGGCCAAATCCAACAAACTCATGCTCGAGGTCCACAAGAAGGGCCGTTCCATCGTGGCGCACGGAGGCAAGGAACAAGTGGAGCAGCACGCGGTTGCCATGCACGGCTACGGTCTGTGGGCAACGGTTGAAAAGGCAAGCAGCAGCGGCGACGGCCGGGGACGCAAGGGCGGCGCACGTGGCTAAGGCTTTCAAGTACGGACTCAAGGGCATCACCGGCTATCTTGAGCCCGCCGAGCGCGAACTCCTGCGCGGACTCGTGGATGATGTCATTTCGATGCTGGAACCGGAGCTGTCCAGCAACGAAGATCCCCTGACGGCTTTGATCGGCCTGGATATGAACGTCAAGGAACCGTCCGATCGCGCCCTTTTGCGGCTCTTGCCGAACGTCATGAAGAATGACGACGCCGCGTCCCTCGAGTTCCGCCAGCTCACCGAGCGCTCGCTGCGGGAAGGAAAAATCGGCGCCCTTCGAGCCGCTGCCATGGGCCTGGACCGCAACGAACTCGTCCTCACCCCGGAGGAGGCGAAGCTCTGGTCCATGGCCCTCAACGATGTTCGTTTGGTGCTGGCGGAGCGCCTCGATATCCGCGACGAAGCGGATGCCGACCATGTCCATGCCATGCAGGACTGGTCCCAGGCCGAAGACGTGGAGAGCTACCTGGCGCTCGTCTACAACTTCACCACGTGGCTCCAGGAATCGTTGGTCCAGGCCATGATGGCCTCGATGGACCGGAAGCCCTGAGTGGGCTTGTGGGCGTCCGTGTGACAAAACAGACACGAGGCCCCCGCCACATGTCGTCGCTGCAGCACATGCCTTGGCTTATTCTCTAAGAATCATGAACTCAGCATCGGACGCGGTATCGGATGGGGAGAGCGCCGCAGCGGCGTTGGAATCCCAGCGCACGCCGGAAACACTGAACAGCACAGCACCCAACCCCTTGCTGGGATCACGCCCCATCGGTGTCTTCGATTCCGGAGTCGGCGGACTCACCGTGGCACGGTCCATCATCGACCAATTGCCCCATGAGTCGATCATCTACGTGGGAGACACAGCCAACGGACCCTACGGGCCGCTCCCCATCGCCGAAGTCCGGGCCAATGCCCTCGGCGTCATGGACGAGCTCGTGGACTCCGGCGTGAAACTCCTGACCATCGCCTGCAACTCAGCCTCGGCCGCCGTCTTGCGCGATGCCCGCGAACGCTACACGGCCCGCTACGGGATTCCCGTCATCGAGGTCATTCAACCCGCAGTCCGCCGGGCGGTGGCCGCGACGAGATCCGGCAGGATCGGCGTGATCGGGACATCGGCCACAGTGGGTTCCCGCGCTTACGAGGACACCTTTGCCGCAGCCCCGGACCTCAGCATCACCTCGGTAGCCTGCCCCGAATTCGTGAGTTTCGTGGAGGCCGGCATTACGACCGGCCCGAGCTGCTGGCCGCGGCCCACGAATACCTGGAACCGCTCAGGGAAGCCGGCGTGGACACCGTGGTGCTCGGCTGCACGCACTATCCCTTGCTTACTGGCGTGATCTCCTACGTCATGGGGGACGACGTCACTCTTGTGTCGAGTGCCGAAGAGACCGCCAAAGACGTTTACCGCGCCTTGGCCACCCACGGGATCCAGCGGACCGATGCCGGCTTGCCCCGGCACGACTTCATGGCCACCGGCGACGCCGTCCAGTTTGAGACCCTGGCGCGCCGTTTCCTCGGCCGGAGGTCCTGTCCGTGCGCCACGTGGACCATGTGGCCGCCCAGTACCCGACCGGGAGCCTCGCCCGCATCACCCCGGAAATGTTGGAGGCCGCCCGCGCGGGCGGCCATCATGCGAGGACGTCCAATTTCGTTGACCCCGCAGCCTTCACAGTGAACGAATTCGGCGCGGCCCGCGGAGGCCGCATCCAGTGAAACTGACCATTGTTGGCTGCACGGGTTCCTTCCCTGGTCCCGGCTCTCCGGCGTCGTGCTATCTGCTGACCGCGCACGACGGTGAACGCCAGTGGAAGATCGTCATGGACCTCGGCAGCGGTGCCCTCGGGGCCATCCAGCGGTACACGGACCTCGAAGACATCGACGCTATCTTCCTGACCCACCTGCACCCGGACCATTGCATGGACCTCTGCGGACTGCACGTAGCGGTCCGCTGGAAGCCGGGCGGTTGGGGACGGGACAGGATCCCAGTCTGGGGCCCGCCGCGACGGCCGACCGCATGGCCACCGCCTACGGCCTTGAGCTGGAACCCGGAATGCACGAGGAATTCGACTTCAGCAACTGGAGCGAACGGCAATCCGTGCAGCTCGGACCCTTCATCGTGACCCCGTATGCCGTGAACCACCCGGTGGAAGAGGCCTACGCTTTGCGCGTCGAGGTCACCGAGCCGGACAAAGAAGGCAAAGCGGTCAGCAGGGTCCTCACGTACTCGGGGACACAGACTCGTGCCAGGGCCTTGAGGACGCGGCCCGCAACGCCGATCTCTTCCTCTGCGAGGCCGCCTTCGAAGAAGGGCGCGACGACGACATCAAGGATGTGCACTTGACCGGCAAGCGCGCGGGCCAGGCAGCGACAGCCGCCGGAGCCCGACGCCTCCTCTTGACCCACATCCCGGTCTGGACATCGCAGAGCAAGGTCATGGCCGAGGCGCGGCCCGAGTTCGCCGGCGATGTCGCCGTCGCGGTTGCCGGAGTCCACTACACCGTCTGAACCCGCAGTCCAGCGGAGGCCGGGGATCGCTAAGCTTGCAGTATGACTTCCGAAGCCACATCTGTCCCCGTCATCCGTGCCGACGGCCGCACACCCGATCAACTCCGTCCCATCAGCATCACCCGCGGTTGGTCCAAGCAGGCCGAAGGTTCGGCCCTGATCGAATTCGGCAACACCCGGGTGCTGTGCACGGCTTCCCTGACCGAGGGCGTTCCGCGCTGGCTCAAGGGCGAAGGCCGCGGCTGGGTCACGGCCGAATACGCCATGCTGCCGCGGGCCACGAACACGCGTTCCGACCGTGAGTCCGTCAAGGGCAGGATCGGCGGACGCACCCACGAAATTTCGCGCCTGATCGGCCGCTCGCTGCGTTCCATCATCGACACCAAGGCCTTGGGCGAGAACACGATCGTCCTGGACTGCGATGTCCTGCAGGCCGACGGCGGCACCCGCACCGCCGCGATCACCGGGCCTACGTGGCGCTCGCCGAAGCGATCCGCTTCGCCCGCGAGAACAAGATGATCGCCAAGAACGCACAGCCGCTGATCGACACCATCGCTGCCGTTTCTGTGGGAATCATCGACGGTATCCCGATGCTGGACCTGCCCTATGTCGAGGACGTGCGCGCCGAAACCGACATGAACGTGGTGGTCACGGGCTCCGGCAAGTTCGTGGAAGTCCAGGGCACCGCCGAGGGAGCCCCCTTCGACCGCGATGAACTGAATGCCTTGCTGGACCTTGCCCTTATCGGCACGGGCGAGTTGGCAGCCATCCAACGTGAGACCCTGGCCGAGGCCCCGTGAGCGGGGCGACTGCGCCGCGGCTCGTCCTCGCCACGCACAACAAGGGAAAACTGCGCGAACTCAGGGAACTCCTCAGGGGGCAGGTACCGGGACTCGACGTCGATACGCAAGTGATTGACGCGGCTGCGGCCGGTGCTCCCGACGTTGCCGAGACCGGCGTGACGTTTGCCGAGAACTCCCTGCTCAAAGCACGAGCCGTGGCTGAAGCCACGGGAATAGTGGCGATTGCCGATGACTCGGGGTTGGCCGTGGACGTCCTGGGTGGAGCTCCGGGCATCTTCTCGGCCCGCTGGTCCGGCCGGCACGGTGACGACGCCGCCAACCTGCAGCTCTTGCTGGCGCAACTCTCGGACGTCCCCGACGCACACCGGGGAGCCGCGTTTGTCTGCGCCGCGGCGCTCGCTGTACCGGCCGCCGTCGACGGCGGGGCACGCGAGGTGGTCGAGTACGGCCAGCTGGAAGGCACTCTCTTGCATGAGCCCCGCGGCGCAGGTGGATTCGGCTACGACCCCGTGCTCCAGCCGCAGGGACTGGACCGCAGTTGCGCGGAGCTGAGTTCCGAGGAGAAGAACGCCATCAGCCACCGCGGCAAGGCGTTCAGGGCGCTGCTCCCGGCGATCGTGGACGCCCTGCGCTAGAACTTGCGCCAGCATTAACGAGAGAGGCACCCCGCAGACAAAGTGCGGGGTGCCTCTTCTGTTGAAGCAACGGGCTTAGCGCTCGCCGTGCTTTCCGGCTTCGCGTCCGTCGACCAATTCTTCGGCGGGTTCTGCTCCGCCGTTCGTTGCCTTGCGCTTGGCCAGCAAGCCGCGGATGACTTCCACGGCCACGGGGACCACCGAGATCAGGACGATGACCACGAAGATGATGTCGAGGTTGTCCCGGACCCACGGAACTTTGTCGCCGAGCAGGTAGCCGAGCAGCGTGACGCCACCGCCCCAGAGCACCGCCCCGATGACGTTGAAAATGAAGAACTTGCGCTTGTCCATTTGCGCGACGCCAACAATCACCGGGACGAAGGTGCGGATGATGGGCACGAAGCGGGCCAGGATCAGGGCCTTGCCGCCGTGCTTTTCGAAGAAGGCGTGCGCACTCTCGACGTTTTCCCGCTTGAACAGCTTGGAATCAGGCTTGTTGAAGATGGCCGGTCCGGCTTTGGAACCGATGAGGTAGCCACTCTGGTTGCCGATGATCGCGGACACGATGATGAGGGCCGCGAGTGCCCAGATGTTGAATTTGATGGTATCCGTGGCGACGAGGAGCCCAGCGGTGAAAAGCATCGAGTCGCCGGGCAGGAAGAAGCCCACCAGGAGTCCCGTCTCGGCGAACACGATGCCGCACACGAGAAGGACTACCCATGGTGCCAGGGCGGGGTCGGCCAGGAAGATCTGGGGTTCAACCAGTCGGGGAGGAGCGCGGACATATGCGGCTGCACCGGTCCTGCACCCACCAAAGCGGATACGGCAAAGTCGTTCATCGCAGAAAGGGTCACCCTTCAAGGGTACGGGACAACCGCCGTCGGGCCCTTGACACATCCGCTGGGGGTGTCTGACAGACACTGCCTCCACTCGCCGGACATGCGTAGCGTGGTGGACGTGGGCAGAAATGACGAGAACTTCTGCGTCCGCAGCTAACTGAGCATGAATGACGAGGAAGAACTTTTTGATGCGCGACGTAGCTATACCCGAAACAGCGGCGACGGCCGCTCCTGCGTCAGCCCCGGTGTTCCCGTGGGGCGGTCTCCTGATCCTCGCGGCAGCAGGCTTCACCGCGGTGACTACGGAACTCCTCCCGTCCGGGCTGCTGCCCCAGATCAGCCGGGACCTGGGAGTAGACGAATCGGCCGTAGGTTCCCTGACTGCCGCCTATGCGGCAGTTATCGTCTTCACGGCGCTTCCGTTGTCCAGGCTGCTCGGCGGACGAGTTCCCCGCAAGGCGTTGTTGATCGGCACCGTGCTCGCGTTCGCACTCAGCAATGTCCTGTTGGCGTCGAGCCCGAGCCTGGGATTGGCAGTTGCCGCGAGGCTCCTCGGAGGCGTGGCCCACGGGATGCTGTGGTCAAGCATGGCCCCCTACGTTGCCAGGATCGTCCCGGCGCACTCGGTCGGAAGAGCAATGGCCATGGTCTTCAGCGGTAACAGCATCGCGCTCGCCGTCGGCGCTCCGATCGGCACGCTCATGGGCTCGGTCCTCACCTGGCGCGCCTCTTCCTGATCCTGGCCGGAGTCGGCGCGGTTCTCGCTTTGCTGGCCATTTGGGTACTCCCCGCAGCCCCGACGAGGACGGCCATGCGACGCCGACCCTCCGCGGAGCCCTGAAGCTGCCCGGCGTGATCGCCGTGGCCACAGCGTGGCCACTCTTGCTTTTGGGCCACTTCACGCTCTTCACCTACATAGCGCCTTTCCTCCACGTCTCCGGACTGCCGGATGCCTTCACGAGCATTTCGTTGTCCGTGGTGGGGCTGCCAGCCTCGTGGGGATCTGGATCGCCGGCCTCACCGCCGATTCCCATCCGCGGCGCTCCCTGATTTCCGCGGTCGCCCTGCTGGTGCTGGCCTTCGGCCTCTTGCCGCTGCTTGGCGGCACGTGGGTGGGTGAGCTTGTGCTGGTGACCGTGTGGGAACCGCCTTCGGGGCCATCGGCATCTACAACCAGGCAGCTATCCTTCGCGCCGGCGGAGAGCACAAGGACGCCGCGAACGGCTTGACCGTGGTGACCATTCAACTGGGCATCGCCGTGGGCGCCGGATATGGCGCCCTGGCCCTGACCACTGTCGGCGCCCTGTGGGTGCCCTTAGCCGCAGCCGTCCCGACGGCGGCAGCGCTCGCAATCATCCTGGCGAGCCGCCGCGGCGGCTACCCCGCCGGTCCCCGGGAGACGAAACTGACGAGACGTCGGTAAGTCCCACCGGTGCTGCGCACGGCGTCGCAGGCCCGGCCCGCATCGGAGAAGAGAAGATAAGCATGCTGATAATCTTGTGTCCAGGCGGCTGCGTTGACGTATTTCCCAGCCGCGGACCACACGTCTGGCCACAATCGGAGGAACGAGATGAACGTCCTGATCAAACTACTTGGCCTGGTGGTGGGCATGGGCGCCGGAGTTGCGGCGAACAAAGCCCTCGAGGCCATCTGGAGCAAGTCGACCGGAAAGCCGCGCCGAAGGATGCGACCAATCTGGAGGACTCCTTGCCTGGAGTGCTGCTGTTCGCCTTCGCCGGGGGCGCGGTAGGGCGGTCATCCATGTCCTGACCCAAAGAACAACCAAGAAGGCCCTGACCAAGCTGCAGGAGACGGCGGACGAGGTCTGAAAGACGCTCCGGGGCAGGGGGCGGCCGTCACCGGCGCCATTGGGGCCGCTTTCCACCTGTAACCTTGACCAGTGGCATTGGACTTTACGGCGATCGACTTTGAAACTGCGAACGGCTTCAGGGTTCTCCGTGCTCGGTCGGCCTGAGCAAGGTCCGCGGCGGCGTCGTGGTGGAGGAAGCCTCCTGGCTCATGCGGCCGCCGGAAAACCACGACCACTTCGAGTACCACAACACCCGGATCCACGGCATTCGAGCCGAGGACGTCGCCGGGGCTCCGCGCTTCGGCGAACTCTTCCCTGAAATCGGGGCTTTCATCGGCGGGGATATCCTTGCCGCCCACAATGCCGCGTTTGATCTGGGCGTGATCCGTTCCGGACTCGAAGTTTCCGGCCTGCCTGGCCCCGCTTACGAGTACGTCTGCACGGTGATGTTGTCCCGGCGCTGCTACTCCTTGGTATCCAATTCGTTGCCCTACGCCGCGGAGGAGGCGGGCGTGCCCCTCGTGAACCATCACGACGCCGCGGAGGACGCCCGGGCCTGCGCCGGAATCCTGGTGGACATCGCGCACAGGAACAACGCCAACAGCATCGCAGAGCTCTACTTGTCCCTCGGCCTGGCCATTCCCAAACAGCAGGCCTTCCAGCCAGGAGACGGACTGTCCAAGCAAACGCTCGCTGCGCTCGCTGGGCCGGTGGAGGGCGCGACGCGGCCGCGGGCCGGTCCGGCGTCGGGAATGGTGCCGGCCAGCTTGGACGCGCCTGGAGCAATTGGCCTGAAGAAGGCGACAATCCGGAGCCCAACCCTGCAGCGGAACCGGGCCACCCCCTGTTCGGGCAAACGGTCGTTTTCACAGGTGAGCTTGCGATTGCCCGGCCCGAAGCGAAACAGCGGGCAGCGGAGATGGGTGCGCGTCCGGAGAGCCGCGTGACCGGGAGGACCACGGTCCTCGTAGTGGGCGACGGCTTTGTAGCCGGCGATCTCCGGAACGGTCGCCTCACTGGCAAAGCCAAAAGGGTCCTGGAATTGCACAGCCGAGGCCAGCAGATCGAGGTGCTGTCCGAGGGGGAGTTCCTGCAGATGGTCGGCGGACGCTAGCCGCGCCAATATTCACACGGAGCAACAAAGCTTCCCGTTGTGTCGCGGCGCTCCTAGCCTTGAGCCATGACACAGGGAAGACAGGCTGACACTGCAGCGTTCGCCGTAGGAACGCCGGCTCCGGCGGCCACCGGATGGCGCGCCGTCTTCGCTTTCCCCAATCCGGTCAACGAATACGCCGCGAGGATCACGGCGGCCTGGTGGTTGTTGCCGCAGTGGCCACCCTCGTGAGCGGCGTCGGCTGGGGACTCGTGCTGATCGCGGCCGGCTTCTGGCTGCGGGTGTTGTTCGGGCCGAGGATCTCGCCGTTTGCCCTGCTATCCGTCAAGGTTTTGGCTCCCCGAGTTGGCCCCGCCAAACTTGTCCCGGGGCCGCCCAAGCGTTTCGCACAGGGAATCGGCGCGGTGCTCAGCACGGCGGCCGTGGTCCTGTTCTTCGCCGGTTTCGCCTTAGGTTCCTGGATCCTGCTCGCCTTGCTGATCGTCGCGGCGTCCCTCGAATCGTTTGTGGGATTCTGCCTGGGCTGCGCCATTTTCGGGATCCTGCAGAGGCGCGGACTCATTCCCGCGGACGTCTGCGAAGCGTGCAACAATATCGCGCTTCGCAGGCTTTGAACCGTTTGGCTCTTAGCCCACTGTGACAGCGATGAGCCGTTGCGCCATCCCGCGGATCACTTCCGGGGCTTCAAGGGCTTCAAGCCAGTCCGACGGCAGTGCCTCTTCGCCGTGGAGCGCCCCAAGGATATTGCCCGCGATCGAGGCGGTGGAGTCACTGTCACCGCTGTGGTTCAGCGCCACGGTTATGGCCTGGCGGAAATGGGCGGCCGGATCACTCCGCGTCTCCGCTGCCCGCGCGGTCGCCAGCACCGCATAGAGCCCGACGGCGAGTGCCTCCTCCGCGACCCAGCCCTCGCCCAGTTGCGCGGTGAGTTCTTCCGGGCTGAGCAGCGTGCCGGTGGAAGACAGTTCCAGCGCCTCCCGGAGGCGCCCCAGGAGCTCGGGGCTGGATCCGGCAGTGCTGACACCACGCTCAGGGCATGCTCAGCCGCAGTCCGCACATCTGAGCCCGCGGTCACCTTGTGCACGAGCACGCTGAAGGCACCCGCGCTTTGCCGTGCCGAAGGGTGCCCGTGGGTCAAGCACGCGGCATCGGTGCTCAGCTTGTAGACCGCGGCCTCGGAAATATGCGGGACCAGGCCAAAGGGAGCCGAGCGCATGACCGTGCCGCAGCCCTTCGATTCCGGATTGACGGGCCGGAACTTGGTTCCCATCTCGCCCGTAGCGAGTCCGCTCAGGCACGCCTTTCCCGGGTGCCTGCGGTGCCGGAGCACTTCTTGGCCGTCGATCCACCGCGGTTGGGGAACGGGGGCGGATGCCGGCAACGCGACGCCCTGGCTCGCGAGCCATCGCAGGTAAGCCAGCCAGAGACATGCAGTTTCATCCGCGGCTACGCCGTCGTTGGCCCACTCCAGGGCTTCCACGAGGCCGTCGACGGTGTACAGCGTCATCTGGGTGTCGTCCGAAAAGTGGGTGCCGCCGTCGAGCTGGCCGAAAGAGGTGAGGCCGCTGCGCCGAAGCGGGTGCGGATCGTGGCTACGTCGTCGAACTCGACGGCGTAGCCGAGCGAATCGCCAAGCACCGCCCAGCAGGCAACCGTTAACCCGGGACTCGAAGGATGGCACGGCGGAGGGGGATGGTTCAGCGCTCATAGTGGTAATTTACCGTGGCTGCTCGGCCGGTCTTCACCTGCCCGCTGATACGGTGGCTCGTGAACCAGGAGGCAATGATGCGTGAACCCGCGTGGCGGAAAACCGGAAAGACCCCGGACTACAGATTCTCCCTCGCAAATGAGCGGACCTTCCTCGCGTGGATCCGTACGTCGTTGGCCCTGTTGGCCGGTGCCGTCGCCATCGACCAGCTTGCTCCGAACATCGCGCCCCAGCCCGTGCGCATTGTCTTGTGCGTCGTTCTTTCCATGATCGGCGCGGGCCTCGCGACGCTCGCCTACCGCCGGTGGGCGCAGATGGAGGCGGCCATGCGGAACGACCAGGCCCTGCCGTTCTCACGGGTCATGCTGCTCATGACCATCGTGGTTGCGGTGGCGGCATTCACTTTTGCCGTGCTGATCCTGGTGGCGCGTTGACCGTTGAATCCAGAGATCCGGGGCTGCAGCCGGAGCGTACAACGCTCGCTTGGCGCCGGACCCTGATTTCGCTTCTGGTGGTGGATCTCTTCATCTGGCGCAGGTGGTTGACGGCCAAATCCGGTGCGGGGCAACTGCCCACCGGGATACCGGGGCTCGACTACCAGGGAATCTGCGCCTTGACCGCCGCCGCAGCGACGATCGTCCTCGGCTGCGTTGTGTGGGCCAGGTCCCACCAGTTGCACCATGGCGCGGAGGAAGCGTCGGCAGTCTTGATGCTTGCAAGCGCCGTGTCCATCATCGCGCTTGCCGGCGCTGCGGTCGCCGCAATCGCCTTGGGCGGCTAGGCTCGGATTCAGGAAGCGTCCAGACTCGGCTGACAGGATGCTGCGGGGCAAGAAAGCGGTCCGCCGCACGGCTTCTTGCCTTGCCCGGAGTGTCCGCCTCCGCAACAGACCACCCGAACTTCGAACAAAGGAATCCTCGACATGACCACAACTGTGTCCGCTCCCTCCTCCCGCGGAACCCGGCTCCTAGCCGGGCGTCCGCTGAAGCTCTGGGGACGCTGTTCCTTGTGGTTATTGGCTTGGGTGTGTTGATCTTCATCAACCCCCAGGCGGTTCCGATGCCGGCGTCGCTGGCCAGCGGCCTGACCGTCACTGCTGCCATGTTGGCCTTCGGTTACCTGTCCGGCGGCCACTTCAACCCGGCCATCACGGTTGGTCACCTGGTTGCCGGCCGGATGAAGCTTGTGGATGGGCCGCGTACCTGGGGCCCAGATTGTGGGCGCTTTGCTGGGCGCGTTGGCGATTTTCGCCGTCGTCCGAACTGTACCGGGGATCACGGACAGCCGGACTGTGTTTGACACGGCGACCTCCGGCTTCGGTACGCACTCCAGCTTCCAGGTTCCCGTGACCGGCGTGATGCTCATTGAGGTCCTCGGCGCCGCGCTCCTGGTAGGGGTCTTCCTGGGTGTCACCGCTCGACGCAATCCCAGCAAGCTCGCAGCACCGTTCGCCGTCGGCCTGACAGTCGCGGTCTTGCTGCAGCTTGGCCAATCCACGGGCAACCTTGCCTTTAACCCCGCACGTGCCACTGCCTCCGCAATCTTCAGCTCGAGCTGGGCAGTGGAGCAGCTCTGGCTCTTCTGGGTCGCACCGCTGGTCGGAGCGGCGATCGCAGGCCTCATCTTCCGCGGTTTCGGCGAAACCACCCCGGTTGCCGTGGCTGAGGTCGAGGAGCCGTTGCCGGCCGACGGCTGGGAGGAAAAGTCCGACGACGACGCTGAAGCGGCTGTCCCGGAAAGCGCGGCCGAGGTTTCCACGCCCGCTGCGGAGTCCGCCGTGGCACCCGTCGAAGAGAAGCCAGATGTCGACCCGGCCCGCGATTTCTTCGACGGCAAGCGGGGCTGACGCAGGAATTCAGCTGTCCGGAAGGCCCTGTTACGGCCGGTGCCGCCGCGCCGCACCAATAATGTCGGGGCCTCCAGTTAGCTTGAAAACATGAGGCTTTTGCACACTTCGGATTGGCACCTGGGACGCTCGTTCCATGGCGTCGGGATGCTTGACGCCCAGCGCAACTTCATTGAGCAATTGCTCGCAGTCGTCCGGGAACAGTCGGTGGACGTCGTCTTGATCGCGGGCGACGTCTACGACCGTGCGCTGCCTGGCCTGGATGTCGTGAAGCTCCTCGACGACGCCTCGTACGGATCACGGATGCTGGAGCCAAGGTGGTGCTGACCAGCGGCAACCACGATTCCGCGATCCGCCTTGGTTTCGCTTCACGCCTGCTGGAGCGCGGGGAGTCCATTTGCGGACCCGCGTAGAGGATCTCGATTCGCCCGTCCTGTTTCCCCTGGATAGCGACCACTGTGCAGCTCAGCCGGGTGCGCCCGTGGTTGCCGTCTATGGAATTCCGTACCTTGAACCGCGGCTTGTCGCCGAACGGCTCGGCACCCAAACCCCGAGCCACTTTGACGTCACGCAGGCCGCGGTGGAGCTCATCCGTGAGGACATTGCCCGGAGAAGCGAAGCGGGGCCGGTGCACTCCGTTGTGCTGGCACACACCTTCGCGAGCGGCGGCATCACCTCGGACAGCGAACGCGATTTGAGCATCGGCGGTTTGGGGGCAGTGCCCCTGGATCTCTTTGATGGCTTCGGCTACACGGCCCTCGGACATCTGCACGGGCGGCAGGAACTTTCGGAGCGCGTCCGGTATTCGGGTTCGCCGCTGGCGTATTCGTTCTCCGAGGCCAGGCATCGGAAGGGTGCGTGGCTGATTGATATCGGCGTCGGCGGTGTTGAGAGCGTCGAGGAAGTTCTGTGGAAAGCACCACGGGAGCTGGCGATTCTCCGGGGGAAGCTCGCTGAGCTTCTGGAGTCGGAGGAGCATTCCTGGGCTGAGACTGCGTATTGCCAAGTCACCCTCACAGACTCCTCGCGGCCTGCGCAGGCGATGGAACAGCTGCGTGCCCGGTTCCCGGAGACGCTCGTGCTGGGCTTTGACCCTGAAGACGCCGCGGGAAAGGTCAAAGCCAGCTACAGCAGCCGGCTTGCGGAGGCCGAGGACGATCTTGGTGTTTGCTGCGGCTTCCTCGACCATGTGCGCGGAAGGCCGGCTGATGAGACTGAACTTTCCGCCCTTCGTGAAGCCTTGGAAGCGGTCCGGTTGGAAGGGGCAGAGCTGTGAGAATCCACCGCCTTGAAATTGAGGCTTTCGGGCCGTTTGCCGGGGTTCAATCGATTGATTTCGATCAGTTGGGCGCCCAGGGCCTGTTCCTCTTGAACGGTGCCACCGGTGCGGAAAGACGAGCGTGCTCGACGCCATCTGCTTTGCGTTGTACGGCTCGGTACCGGGCGCCCGCCAGGACGGAAAACGCTTGCGCAGCGACCACGCGGAACCGGCTGCGGAGCCGCGGGTCGTTTGCGAATTTTCGGCGCGCGGAAGACGCTTTGAGGTCACCCGCTCACCGGCGTGGGACAGGCCAAGTGCCCGTGGACGCAAGGGCTTCACCACCCAGCAGGCCAAAACCCTCCTGCGTGAACGGGTTGATGGCTCGTGGGAAGAAAAGACCTCCCGCAACGACGAAGCCGGCATGGAAATCGGAGATGTCCTGGGGATGGATCGGGAACAATTCACCAGGGTGGTCATGCTCCCGCAGGGAGACTTCGCGGCTTTCCTGCGTTCCAAGGCGTCCGACCGGCTGGATCTTCTGCAGAAGCTCTTCGGAACCCAGCGTTTTGAAGCGATCGAGCAGCAGTTGGCACTCCAAGCAAACGCCGCGCGCGCAGAAGTGCAGGACAACCAGAACGGACTTAAGCTGCTCGCGCAGCGGGCAGAGTCCGAGTTCGCGCAACTCGGCATTGACGAGGCGGCTGACCCGGATCTTGATGACGCAGGATCCAACGCAGGCTCCAACGATTCCACGCCCGAACTCCGGCTCGGGACCCTCGAGGCCGGCCCGTGCCGAATCTCTCAAGCGGCAACAAGCCGCCGGCTCTGCCGAAGCCGTCCGGCTTCAGCTTGCCGACAAGCTCAACTCCGCGCGGGAACGGGTCCAACGGCACGCGAAGCTCGACGCCGCCACTTGCCGGCGCGAAGTCCTCGCCACACGTGCGGCTGAAGTGCAGGAATTCCGCGAGCGGCTTGGACGCCACCGTAAAGCCGCCGTCCTCGGAGGACAACTCGACGCCGTCGACCGCGCTGCCAAGGCCTTAGACATCGCGGGCGCGAAGGCGGAGTCGGCGACGGCGAAGCTGCTTGCCGCCTCTCTTGACGCAAGCGAGCCGGGCACGTCGCTGGCGAGGATTCAAGAGACCATGGCTGTCGTTGAGGCCCGGATCGGGGACGAACAAAAGCTCGAGGACATCACTGCCAGGCTTGATGCCCTCGACGTCGCTTCACGGCAGCGCGAGTCGGCCAATGCGGCGCGGTCCCTTGCGTTGGCCGGGCTTCGCTCGGATGCGGCTGTTTTGGAAGGCGAGCTGGGCCCGCTGGAAGCGGCCGCTTCTCAGCTACCCCTGCGGGAAAGCGAAGCGGCAGCAGCGCAGAACACCGTCAAGACAGTTGCCCGTTACTCAAGCGCCCTGGATTCCCAGTCCGCGGCAGTGAAGCGCCACGCTTTTGCCCGCGCGCTTTCCCAGGACCTCCGGCAACTCTGGCTGGATCTCCGCGAATCCCGGCTGGCCAATGCCGCTGCCGAACTCGCCGCAAAGCTGAACGACGGCGATCCATGCCCGGTCTGCGGAAGCGCCGAACACCCGTCCCGGCAGCCGCGGGGCTAACCGCACTGGCCCTTGCGGAGGAAGAGCAATCCGCCCACGAACGCTATGACGAAAGCGAGCATGAACTTCTCCAAGCGGCAGGCGAGCTGGCGGCCGCCGAGCAGGAAGTTGCCGTGCTCGCCGCCCAGGGCGGAGGCATCGATCCCAAGGAAGCCGCTTCGGCGGAGGCCCTGGCCAAAGACGCCCTGGCCTTGGCGCGTTCCGCCGTCGACAGCCTCAAACGTGGCAAGGCAGAGCTCGCCCGCATGACGGAGCGGATTGCCCGCTTGGAGGAAGAACAAGTCCAAGAGGACACCGCTGCGGCGCAGGCCGGGTCCACCATGGCCCTGCTGGGTGAGCAACGTGAGTCCCTGGAGACCTTGCTTTGCGGGCTGCGTGATGGCTTCGACACGCTGCACGAGCGGATCGATGCCCTGACCGGGCATCGCGAACTCCTGCAGTCCGCTGTCGCCGCCGGAGTGCAACTTGAACGTGCCCGGGAGGCTTTGGACGATGCGTCTGCGGCCTTGGAAACCGCCCTTGCAGCGAACGGATTCGACACCGCGGATGCTGCGCGCCTCGAAATCCTCGACGAGCAGCACGCTGCAAGGCTCGACGAAGCCATCAGGTCCGCGGAGACCGAGAGCGCCCGGCTCGCAGAGCTCTTCGAGTCCGAGGATCTCGTTCTCGCGGCCAAGGAAGCCCAGATCGGTGAGGTGCCACTGACCGCCGTCGAGCTCGCAGCCCTCGAACAAGACGCCGGACGGGCGGAAGAAACAGCCCGACGGCTGGATCTTGCTGCAGGACTCGCTGCCCGCACGGTGACCAGCCTGGCTGCGATCCGCTCGCAGTACGAGGAAGCTGCGGCCTCCGGGCGCGGCCCCGGGATCGCGCCCGGGTACTCAACGAGCTCGCAGAAACCGCAAGAGGGGCGGGCGACAACGGCTACAAAATGAGCCTCAACAGCTATGTGCTGGCCGCCCGCCTCGAACAGGTCGCGGCGGCGGCGTCGGAGCGGCTGATCGCCATGAGCGATGGCCGATACACCCTGCAGCACACAGATGCCAAGGCAGCCCGGGCGCGAAATCAGGCCTGGGACTGGAAGTGGTGGATGAGTGGACTGGCCAGCGGCGGGACACCGCAACCCTGTCCGGCGGGGAGTCGTTCATGGCTTCGCTCGCGTTGGCCCTGGGGCTCGCGGACGTGGTCCAGCAGGAGGCCGGCGGTGTGGACATCGAGACCTTGTTCGTGGATGAGGGCTTCGGAAGCCTTGATGAGCAATCCCTTGAGCAGGTCATGGATGCGCTGGAGGGGCTGCGCGACGGCGGCAGGGTAGTGGGGCTGGTCAGCCACGTTGCGGAGATGAAGCAGAGAATCAGCAGCCAGCTGCAGGTAATCAAGAACCGGAACGGTTCCACCGTTCGAATCGTCGACACCTCGGCCGCCTAGGCACCGGTTTTGGGGCGCTTCGTCGTGTATGGGCCCGCTTGAGCAGGCGCGGCCGTCCGGTAGACTTGGAGGGTAACACCGGGTCGCGCGCATCGGGAGGAGGGACGATGCGCACCATTCAGCGAACCCGGAATCATGAACTCCTCCCCACAGCACTCCGCGGCGAACACCGCGCTTAAGCTTCACCCTGAATTTCCTTCCGCGCCGCCTTCGGCACTGCCCCGTCGGCCGCGCCGCGCCGTTCGCGTCTGCCCGGCCGCTTCGCCCGCTTGCCCGAACTCGCAGGCCGGAACTTCCTCCCATTGGGTCTCTTCGCGAGGCTGCCACTCGCGATGCTGACCGTTGGCACCCTCACCCTTGTCACAGCTGTCAGCCATTCTTACGCCATCGGTGGCCTGGCCGCCGGAGCGGTCGGCATTGGCTCGGCCTTGGGCGCGCCGGTGCTTGGCTCCCTTGCCGACCGCTCAGGCCAGCGCCCTGTGCTCCTCGTGGCCGCGGTTGTCAACGCCGTGACCGTCATCGCCTTGCTCGTGGCCGCCTACCTGACGCCCGATTTCAACGCCCCCACGGACGCGATTGCCATTTTGGTGACGGCTTTCCTGGCTGGAGCGAGTTGCCCGCAGGTGGGGCCCATGGCCCGTGTCCGTTGGATGGCCCTGACCACTAGGAACCTGAACACCAACGGTCCTGGAAGTGTGGCGTCCAGCCGCGCAGACCTGGACACCGCGTTGTCCTATGAAGGAACCGCGGACGAGGTCACGTTCGTCCTGGGGCCGGCGCTGGTCGGTATTCTGGCGAGCCTCGTAGCCCCCTGGCTTCCGCTCGCATTGGCGGCCGTCCTGACGGCCACGCTCGTGCCAGCCTTCGCCGTCCATCCCTCGCAGTTGGCCGTGGTGCCTGCAAAGCGCAAGGCGCGCGCCGCCGTCGGGAGCGTCCCTGCACAGCGGCAGTCAAGTGTCCGATCCGTGGCCTGGCTGAAGGTCGCCGTTCCGGTGCTGGCCATGGTCTGCATGGGTACTTTCTTTGGTGCAACCCAGAATGCGTTGAGCGCCTTCTCCGCCCAGTTCGCCACGGCTGAAATTGCGGGGCTGATGTATTCCGTCATGGGCCTGAGCTCCGCCGTCGCGGCGTTGTCCGTTGCCTATTGGCCGCAGCGCTTCGGGCTGGCCATCCGCTGGGTGCTCGCCGCGGCCGCGATGACGGCGTTCTCCCTACTGTTGTTCCTTCCCGCCGGGATCTGGCCGATGGTCATCGTTCTGTTGGTGCTCGGAATTCCCGTGGGACCGGTCATGGTGACGGTCTTCAGCATCGGGGGAGTCGTGGCACCGGCCGGCCGCATGGCGACCGTCATGACCGCCTTGGCTAGCGGCATCGTGGCGGGTACGGCGCTGGGCGCCTACGTTGCCGGCCAGTTGGCCCAGACGCAGGGTCCGGGCACCGCATTTGTGGTGTCCACGTCCGCTTCCGGCGCGCTTTTGCTGCTCGGCATCGTTGCAGGACTGGTTCTCCGGCGCCGGCCAAGCACGCAACCATAACGACGCCCGCTCACTAATGGGCCACTTTTGGGAAGCCCTCGCTCAGATCATCTGAGCGCGCGTTTCAGGTTTTGGCCCTATAAGTGAGCGAGCGTCGGAAACAGGACGAACGCGCGCACCAAAGGTGAAAAGCCCCACGAGTCCATCGGCGGGTCCTTACGCCAGCTGGGACTCTATCCGGGACGCGCTCGCTGCCAGTGCTTCGCCGACGGCGGCCTGGTCCTGTTCGCGGCGGATGTAGACGACGGCGATCGCGGCGGGCCGCCCGCCTGGCACCCGGATCGGGGCGGCCAAGGATGACAAGCCGGCGATGACTTCGTCGTGGCTCGCCGCATAGCCGAGCCGGCGCGCTTCTGCCGCTTCCGGACGATACGGCAGGCCCGGCGCGCGGGCGGCCCATTCTTCTTCGCTCATGGTCGACTGGATCGCGATTCCAGGCGCCCCGGTGTTCACGGGGTGGCGGGTGCCGGGATGCTGTGCCAGGGTCGCGGCTGAGTGTCGGGGCTCGACCGTGACCAGCGTGACGCAGTCCTGATGATCCCAGACCGCGACGAATGCCGTCATGTTCAGGGCGTTGGCAAGCTGGGTCAGTTCCGGTAGGGCGGCCGTCTGGAGGTCGCGGGAGACACCCGGGCCAGCACCGCAAGGCCGGGACCTGGCTGAACACGGCCGGCGTCGTCGCGCACCAGCAGGGAATGATCCTCCAGCGTGCGAAGGATCCGGTAGGCCACCGAGCGATGAACGCCCAGGGCGCCGGCGAGTTCTGCAATGGTCAACGGGCGCTCTGCTGCCGCCAGGATTTCCAGGGCCTGGATTCCGCGGAGAGGGTCTGCGAAGGCGAGACCGTCGCCGTCGTGTCCTGCAGACTTTTTGCGGCGCTGGGAGACATCATGCGCTCCATCCTATGTTGGGCCTAATGCGACCGGCCCGCCGTCTTGTGCTGTCACTCACAAGAGACTATGGTTCTGTATGAGAATTTGTTGTTCAAATATAGAACAAATTCACATATGGAACAATCGCTAGCCAGGAATCAACGATGATTGCCAAGTCCAGCCATAATGCGGAGCCCGGTCCGTTGAGCCGCACTTCGCGGCCGCGGGCACATCATTTCCGCGGCAGCCTGGGCCGCTTCGCCACAGGTGTCGCTATCGTGACGTTCGACGGCGCCACCAAGCGGCACGGTATCACCGTCAACTCTTTCACCGCCGTATCCATGGAACCGCCGCTGGTCCTGGTCAGCATCGCCCGCAACGCCAAAGCCCACGATGAGCTGGCCGGGCGCCCTTCAGCGTCAATATCCTGGGTGCCGAACAGAAGCAACTCGCCCTGCATTTCGCGGGCCGACCCGGGCCCGAGCCCCTTTGGGTAGAAGGCGACACGGCGCCCCGGCTATCCAACGTCCTCGCTTATTTCGAATGCACGCCCTGGGCGGCTTACGACGGCGGAGACCACACCCTCTACGTGGGTGAAGTGGTGGACTTCAACTACCGCAGCGGCGACGCGCTCGCGTTCGCCAACAGCTCTTTCACCACTATCCCGGAAAGCCAATTGGGAATGGAGGATCTTCTGTAGTTGCCGGCGCCCGTCGACGCCGCATCCGTATGCCGTTTCAGCACAACCATCATTGGAGACAACCATGGGAATCCGGACCGGACAGCAGTACCTGGACAAGCTCAACTCGATGAACCCCACGTCCTGATCGACGGCGAAATGGTCACCGGGAAGATCGCCGACCACCCGTCCTTCAGGAATGTGGCCCGCACGTACGCGAAGCTCTTCGACATGCAGCATGACCCGAAGTATGCGGACGCCCTCACCTACGAGTCCCCGACGACGGGTGACCGGGTGAACGCCTCGTTCCTGGTGCCGCGCACCAAGGAAGACCTCGAACATCGGCATGCGGCCATCCGCACTTGGGCGGAGTACTCCCATGGGTTCCTGGGCCGGACGGGTGATTACATGAACGGCGCCCTTACGGCACTCGCGGCCGCAGAAAAATGGTTTGCCCAGGCCGATCCGATGTTCGGCGAAAACATCCGCAAATACTATGAGCATTGCCGCGAGAACGATCTCCTTGCGACGCACACGCTGATCCCGCCGCAAGTCAACCGTTCGGTGTCAGGTTCCGAACAGCTCGGCGGGCAACTCTCGGCCAGGGTCGTCGAGGAGCGGGAAGACGGCATCGTGGTCCACGGCGCACGTATGCTCGCCACCATCGCGCCGATCGCCGACGAGCTCCTCGTGTTCCCTTCGACGCTCCTACGCTCGACGCCGGAAGATGCTCCCTACTCCTACGCGTTCGCCCTCCCGAACGATGCGCCGGGCATGCGTTACCTGTGCCGGACCTCGCTCTACAACGGCGGAGGCACCCACGACGAGCCGCTCGCCAGCCGCTTCGAGGAGATGGACGCCGTCGTCGTTTTCGACCACGTATTCGTTCCGAACGATCGCATCTTCATGCTCGGCCATCCCGAGCTGTGCAATGCCTTCTACTCGAGACCGGCGCCGGGGCCCTCATGACCCACCAGGTGGTCACGAGGACCATCGCGAAGAGCGAGTTCTTCCTCGGCCTGGCCTCTGAGATTGCGGCGTCGATCGGGATTGACGGATTCCAGCACATCCAGGAAGACCTCGCGGAGCTGATCGAGACCGTCGAAATCGGCAAGGCCCTCATGGTGGCCGCGGAGGCCCAGGCAGCTCCAAGCCCGGATGGCGTGTTGTTGCCGCATTGGCCCACCCTGAATGCGGCACGCAACTGGTACCCCAAGGTTGCCCAGCGGTTCCCCGCGATCATCCGGAAGTTCTCGGCGTCGGGCCTCATGGCCCTGCCGGGCGAAGCGGACGTAGCCAGCGAGGCATTGCCGGACATCGAGCTGTACCTGCAGGCGAAGACCCTGACCGGCCCGGAGCGCGTGCGCCTCTTCAAGCTCGCTTTCGATGCCAGCATTTCCGCGTTCGCCGGGCGCCAGGCCCTCTATGAGTACTTCTTCTTCGGCGACCCCGTCCGCATGGCTGCCGCCCTCGTGAACAGCTACGACCGCGAGCCGGCCCGCGCCCGGGTGCGGGAGTTCCTCGAGCGGAAGGACTGAACGCGCCACGGCGCGTCCGACGACGACGGCGAGCTATCGCCGTCGTCGTTCGCACTCCAACGCTCGCTCAGCTATGACGCGAAATTCTCCGACGCTCGCTCAGCTATGACGGGAAATTCATCGACGCTCGCTCGCGTTTGGCGCGAACAAGCGCAACGCTCCGGCAAATTTGCGAACTACCCCGCCTGCTCCAAAAGCCGCACCGCGTCGTCGTCGGTCAATTGTTCGAAGTGCTCGTAGAACGCGCCCACGGCATGGAATTTGCCCGGCGTGTGCAGGCACATCATGAAATCGCACACCCGGCTGATGGACGCTTGGGCTTCGAGGGATGACACGGGGACGGCGGTTACCACAGTCGCCGCGCCTCCCGCGCGGACGGCCTCGACGGCGGCGCGCATCGTTGCGCCCGTGGCGAGTCCGTCGTCGACAAGGACAACAGTCTTGCCCGAGAGATCGAAGCTGATACCCGGGTAGGTCTTCACTCGCCGCAGGAGTTCTCCGCGCTCGCGTGCCTCCACAGCGTCAAGCGAAGCCTGGGTGATTCCATGCCGAAGCATGCGCTCGGCGAGGGGCCGGTTGAGGATACGCACGATCCTGCCGTTGGACCAGGCGAGGGCGCCGAACGCAGTTTCCTCGCGGCCCGGGATGCCGAGTTTACGTACCAGCATGGCGCCGTATGGCTGGTGGAGCTCGACGGCGGCAGCGGCCGCCACGGGGACTCCACCGCGGGCGAGGCCCAGCAAGATGGTGTCCGGGCGATGCCGGAGCTGCGGGAGCCCTGCTGCCACGCGGCGTCCGGCGTCCGCACGGTCCTTGAAGCGCATGCCCATTCGTCTCACTTCCACGTCATCCAGCGCTGAATCAAGCCTACCTTTGTTGCCGGGACCGCTCTGCGCTGCCACGATGGGCCATGTGAACAAGCCGATCGGTTACTGGACCAAACGCCTGGACGCCGCTTTGGAGGCGCACCTGGACAGCACCTTGGCGAGGTTGAAACTCAGCCGGAGGCAGTGGCAGACGCTCAACGTCCTGGCCGAGACAACCATCAGCCCGATGATCTTGACGGAATACTCAACCCTTTTGGGGCGGCGACACGCGACGTCGCGAAAACGAACTCGCCGCCCTGGTCGGCCGCGGCATGATCATCATGGTGGACGATCGCCTCAGCCTCAGCGAACTGGGCCACGCAAAACATACGGAAGCCCAAAAGCTCGTTGAAGAATCCCGGCGGGACCTCTCGATGGGGATCGGTATCGACGAATACGCCATGGCCGTCAGCGTGCTGGAGCGCATGACGCTCAACGCCGAGCGGCTGGCGGGTTAGCGCAGCCGCTCCGCCACTATCAGCCGCTCCGCCACCGCCTAGACGCCGAGGAACGCCACCGCAGCGTCCTTGAAAACCCGGCTGGTCACTGCGTTGCTGTGGTTCCGCCCGGTACGAGCAGTTGTTCAACCATGCCCCCGGCATGGGAAGCGATCGAAGCGAGCTCCGGCATGGTGACGGCGCGCTCGTCCTTGTCGCCGGCCACCAGGAGCATCGGCATGTGGGGCACGGCTTCGGCAGGATCGAAGGGTTCGCCCTTGATGGCCTCGATGAGCGACAAGAGCGCAAAAAGATCGTTGCTCGGCAAGAGCTGTGCCATTTTGAGCAACCCTGCCGTGGACTCGTCTTCAATGGGTGTGCCGTCCGCGAGGTAGCGCTGGGCTGCTGCGAGATCGAACGACGCCAGGGGGTCTTCCTTGTTCGGGCCGCCCAACACCAGCCGGTGCACGAGTTCGGGCTGGGTTGCCCCGAATTCCCAAGCGAGCCGGGAGCCCAAAGAGTAGCCGATGACGTCGAGCCCGCTGGTAGGGTCACCGGCGCGCACGGGGCGCGCACCGGCGTCGGTGACTATCTGGAGCAGGTCCGCGCGGATCCGGCTCGGGGAGTAGGAGTCCAGGTCCTCGGGCGAGCTGCTCTGGCCGTGCCCCGGAAGGTCCACGGTGATGACACGCCGGCCCGCGGACCTGAGGGTGGAAATCCAGCCTGTGTCGCCCCAATTGAGTTTGGTGGACGAGGAGAAACCGTGCAGCAGCAGGACAGGGCGCAATCCGGCGTCGGTCCCTTCGGCAGGCTCATGGACTTCCACGAACAGATGCGGATCTGTCCCTTCCACAGTGTGGATGTGCTCTTCCTTGTGCCTGCCGCTCATGGTGTTAGTCCTCATCAAGTACGGCGCTCAGGCGGACCCGGCGCTTCGGTGCGTCATCCTTGGGAACGGTGCCCACGATACCGGCAGTATTGTCCGGCACCTCGAACACCACCAGCGGTTCACCGACGTTGATGGTCTCGCCCGGCGCTCCGTGGATACGGATCACTTTACCCGCCTGCGGGCTCGGCAACTCGAGGGCGGATTTACTCGTTTCCAGCTCCACGAGCGGCTGGTTCCGTTCCACCTGGTCGCCGGGGGAGACGAGCCAGTCCAGGACGGTCGCTTCGATGAGGCCTTCGCCAAGATCGGGCAGGGGGAAGCTGATTTCAGCCACGTCGATACTCCAGTACTCGTTGGATCCCCAGGAGGATGCGGTCAATGTTCGGAATGTATTCGTCCTCCAGGTCGCCGGAGGGATACGGCACATCGAAGCCGGTGACCCGTTCGACGGGCGCCTTGAGCGTGTCGAAGCAGCTTTGCGTGATCAGCTGGGCCACTTCGGCCCCCAGGCCGGAGGTCAGCGGAGCCTCATGCACGACGACGGCGCGCCGCGTCTTTCCGACGGAAGTCGCCAGTGCTTCGGCATCGATCGGCTTGAGCCAGCGCAGATCGAGGACCTCGACGTCGATTCCGTCTTCCGCGGCGAGTTCGGCAACCTGCTGGCACCGGGCAACCATGGCACCCCAGGCTACGAGGGTCAGGTGGCGGCCCGGCCGGACAACGCGGGCGCCGGTGAGGGTACCGCCGTCGGAGGCGTCCACGTCGCCCTTTTGCCAGTACCGGGACTTCGGTTCCATGAAGATCACCGGGTCAGGCCGCGAGGCGGCGTACTTGAGCAGGTGGTAGGCATCGTGCGGGTCCGACGGCGAGACCACCTTGAGCCCCGGAACGTGCGCGAAGAGTGCCTCGAGGCTTTCGCCATGGTGTTCGGGGCGCGGATGCCGCCGAAGCTGGGTACGCGGAGCGTGATCGGCATCGGAAGCTTGCCCGGCTGCGGTAGTTCATCCGGGCGATCTGGCACACGATCTGGTTGATGGCGGGATACGCGAAGCCATCGAACTGCACTTCCGGAATGGGGTGGAAACCGGCCATGGCCAGGCCCACTGACATCCCCAGGATGCCCGATTCCGCGAGCGGCGTGTCAAAGACCCGGGATTCTCCGTGCTTGGCCTGCAGTCCGTCGGTGATGCGGAAGACCCGCCCAATCGGCCGCAGTCCTCGCCGAAGACCACCGTCTTCGGATCGGCCGAGAGGATCTCGTCCAGGGCGCGGTTGAGTGCCTGCTGCATGGAAAGCTTGACGGACTGGTTCTCTGTGGCTGCCCTGGCTTCGAGGGTGGCTGTGGTGCTTTCAGACATGTTCTGACTCCTCGCGCCAACGGGTGGCCTGGTTTTCAAGGGCGGGGGTGGTTTCCTGGAAGACGAAATCGAACATCTCGTTGCCGGGCCGGGCCCGAGGGCTTCGATTCCGGTGCGGATGGCTTCTTCCTCTGCCCGGGCTGCTTGGTTGGCGGCGGTGAAGAACGCCTCGTCGGCTACGCCTTCGGCCAGCAAACGCTTGCGGAGGCGTTCCAGCGGATCCTCGCCGGCGTCGATGCGCTCGTCGTCGAGGCTCCTGTAGCGGCCGGGATCGTCGGCGGTGGAATGCGGCCCGCGGCGGTAGGTCATGGCTTCGACCACAGCAGGACCCTTTCCTGCGCGGCAGTGGGCGAAGGCGTTGCGGGTGGCCTCATGGACGGCGACCACATCGTTGCCGTCCACCTGGATGCCCGGGATTCCGTAGCCCGCGGCTCGGGCAGCTACCGAACCGCCGGCCACCTGCCGCTCGGTGGGCACGGAAATCGCCCAGCCGTTGTTCTGGATGAAGAAGACAACAGGTGCCTTCATCACGGCGGCAAAGTTCATGGCCTCGTGGACATCGCCCTGGGAGGACGCACCATCGCCGAAGTAGCTGAGGGCCACTCCGTGCCCGCCGCTCAGGGTCTGGCCGTGGGCCCAGCCGACGGCATGAAGCACCGAGCCTGCCACCACGGCCTGGATGGGCGCGAGGCGGCTAGCCAGGGGATCGTACATTCCGCCGTGCCACGTTGCCTTGTGGGTGGACATGTACGCCACCATGTCCACGCCCATGGTCCTGGCGACACCCATCTCGCGGTACGTCGGGAAGGCGAAGTCGCGGGCAGTGTCGAGGGCGTAGGCGCTGCCGACCTGGGCGGCTTCCTGGCCGAGTTCCGGAGCGTAGCCGGGGATGATTCCCTGGCGCTGCCAGGCAACGGCCGAGGTATCGAGGTATCGAACGGCAGCCATCAGGGAATAGAGCTCCCTGAGCTGTCCAGGGGACAGGGGTGCGGCGTCGGCTGCGGCCACGACGGGAAGAGATGAGTCCATGGAGGCGACCGTAGTCACTGTTCGGAACGTAGGCAATCCGCCTATTCGGGGCTAGTCAAACTGCCATGGACTGCCAGCTTTCCCCTGGGGACACATAGCAATTTGCGCATCTCCCAACTAACTCCCCACCGCCACCCTCGCCTCGCAAGCTCGGCCAGGGAACCCTGGCGGCGTGGGCCAGCAGTTGTTGTCGTTATGAGGGCTCAAAACGACAACAACTGCGAGTGAGTTGGGTCAGCTTAGGCGTTTCGTGCGGACTTCACCTTGGCGCCGATCCGGCAGGCCGCGGCGATGCACGCGATCAACAGGAACGTGCCGATCAGCTGACCGGCGCTCTCTGCATTCGAGAAGCCCACCACGAAGATCAGGGCAAGCAACGCCAGTCCGAATACCGTAAGGAAGGGGAATCCCTTCATGCGAAGCGGCAGTTCGGTTCCTTCGCGGTCGGCGCGCCGGCGCAGGATGAACTGGGACACGAGCGCAGTTCCCCAGACTACGAGGCACGTGGACCCGACAAGGTTGAGCAGGGCGGGGAGTACGTGGTCGGGGAACAGCAGTTCCAGGATGGTGGCGATGAAGCCGAATGCAACGGAAACCCCGACGGCGGCCATGGGCACCTGGGCGCCGCGCAGCCGTGACAGGAAGGCAGGTGCTTCGCCGCGTTCAGACAAGGAGAAGACCATGCGTGAGGCGCCGTAGAGGTTTGCGTTGAGCGCGGAAAGCAATGCCACGACGGCGACGAGCGTGATGGCAGCGCCGGCTCCCGGGATGCCGGCAAGGTCCAGGACGCCGGCGAACGGCGACTTCAAGCCTTCGGAATCGGAGGGCAGTACTGCTGCAATGACGAAGACCGAACCAATGTAGAAGACCAGGATGCGCCACACCACCGTGCGGATGGCTTTGCCGACGCTGTGTGCCGGGTTCTGCGTCTCCGCAGCAGCCACGCTCACGATTTCGGTGCCCCCGAAGGCGAAAATCACTACGAAGAGGGCTGCGGCAATTCCAGACCAGCCGGACGGTGCAAAGTTGCCGGTCAGGTTTGCGAGGCCGGGGAAGCTACGCCGGGCAACCAGCCGAACAGCAAAGCTGCGCCGATGACGAGGAAAGCGACAATGGCCGCGACCTTCAGGATGGCGAACCAGAATTCGAACTCACCGAAGTTCCGGACCCCGGCAAGGTTGATCGCGGTAAAGGCCACCATGAATACCAACGCCAGCGCCCACACAGGAATGACTGGCCAGACGGAGAAGAGCAGCCCTGCTGCGCCGAGTGCCTCCGCGGCGATGACCACTACCAACTGCAGCCACCAAAGCCAGCCGACCGTGGACCCGGCCGTCCTGCCCATGGCCTTTTCCGCGTACACCGAGAAGGCGCCGCTGTTCGGGTTGGCGGCTGCCATCTCGCCTAGGGCCCACATCACCACGATGATCAAGGTGCCCGCCACAAGGTAGGAGATGAGCACTGCCGGCCGGCGGCGTGGATTCCGGCGCCCGAACCGAGGAAGAGTCCCGCGCCGATGGCGCTGCCCAAGCCCATCATGGTGAGCTGGCGCGGCTTCATCGAGTGGCCAAGGCCTCGCGAAGGAATGGAGGGTCGAACAGCGGTGGACTTCGTTGTCATTCGTGTTTGCCTTCTTGTGGATGGTTTGTTCGCTGGTCCTCGTAGGACTTATCGAATTTACCGCTTCCGGATGAAAGTGGCGAAAAACACTCGTGAGAGGATGGTTACAAGCTGGAGTGGCATCTGGGCATGAAGTGCCGATTTGTACATCCCCTTGGGCGGAAGCAGGAAAAACTGATGGTTGTGGACGAGTTGGATGCCAAGATTGTCCGATTTTTCACAGACTCCCCGCGGGCGTCCGTTCTGGAGGCATCGAGGGTCTTGAAGGTCGCCCGTGCCACGGTCCAGTCGCGGCTGGACCGGATGGCCGAGCGCGGAGTGGTGGCTCCCTGGGTTCCGCAGCCCGATCCTGCCGGCTTCGGCTATCCGGTGGTCGCCTTCTGCTCGCTGACCATCAACCAGGACCTGGGGCACGACGCCGTCGTCGAAGCTTTGGCAGCGATCCCTGAACTCATTGAGGTCCACACCGTTTCCGGTAGTTCGGACCTCATGGTGCGGGTGGTGGGCAAGTCGAACTCGGACCTGCAGCGCGTGCTGGACAAGCTCATCGCCACCAAGACCGTGCTCCGTTCGTCCTCGGTGATCGTGCTGAATACGCATTTCCAAGGCCGCACTTTGCCCCTCCTGGAAGCTGCCGCCAAGGAGAACGCGGGCTGAAACATTTGGACACTGTCCGCCGACAGTCGTACCATTAGTTCTAGTCATTTTGACTATAACTAGTTTTCTGATCCCTACGGCAAAGAAGCGGGGTGAGTACCGTGTACGCCACCTCCGCGAATGTCGCAGAGCGCAGGCTCGCGCCGCCGTCGTTGGCCATATCGACGGTGATCTTCGCCCTCCGCCCCAGTGAAAGCTCCGGCCGCCCACGCTGTGGTTGCCTCTGGTGCGCCGCATCCGCGAACCGTTCAAGGACATGTGGGCATTGCCCGGCGGACCGCTCCAGCACGACGAATCCCTCCAGGATGCCGCGTCCCGCAACCTGCGCGAAACCACGGGGCTGGCTCCCCAATACCTCGAACAGCTCTACGCTTTCGGCGGCCTGCACCGCTCGCCCGCCCAGCGGGTCGTGTCGATTGTCTACTGGGCCCTGGTACAGCCCACGGAAGCCGCCCTGGCCGACGAATCCGAGAACGTCCGGTGGTTCCGGGCCGATAGGCTCGCGGAATTGGCCTTCGACCACAACGCGATTGTGGACTACGCCTTGTGGCGGCTGCGCAACAAAATGGCCTACGGGTCCATCGCCTATCACTTGCTGGGTGAATTCTTCACCCTGGCACAGGTCCGCGAAGTCTACGAGGCTGTCCTGGACCGTCAGCTGGATCCGGCAAACTTCCGCCGGCAAATCAAGGGAACACCGGAAATCGAGGAAACCGGTGAATACCTCCAGGGCGGAAAACACCGCCGCCCCGCCTCTACCGCTTCACCGGCACGCCCGGACTCGGGCCAGACAACAGGAGTACACCATGAGCAGCGTCAATACAGCTATCCAGCTGATCACCCGGGAAGAAGCCGAAAACGGCCGTTCCGCGGCCGGGTCGACGTGCAGCCCCGCTCTGGCCAAGGCCCCTGGGAGTACGACCTCGCCGAAGCCCTCGCAGGCATCCCGCTTACGGTCCCGGTGCGTCCAGCGCCGACGACGCTCCGAAGGCCACGCCCCGCCAAGGCCAGTTGCCCGAAGAGTACAAGCTGGCCAGCGACGCCGAGCTCGACGCCCGGATCCGTACCGCCAAGGAGACGCTGGGGGACCGGGCTGTCATCCTGGGCCATTTCTACCAGCGCGACGAAGTTGTCCAGTACGCGGATTTCGTGGGCGACTCCTTCCAGCTCGCCAACGCTGCCCTGACCAAGCCCGACGCCGAGGCCATCATCTTCTGCGGTGTTCACTTCATGGCCGAAACAGCCGACATCCTGTCCAGCGCAGACCAAGCCGTGATCCTGCCGAACCTGGCCGCCGGCTGCTCCATGGCCGACATGGCGGACGAGGATTCGGTGGAGGAATGCTGGGAGCAGCTCGAGGAGCTCTTCGGGACCGCCCCCGATTCCGAAGGCCGTGCCCCGGTCATCCCGGTGACCTACATGAATTCCTCGGCCGCATTGAAGGCCTTCTGCGGACGCAACGGCGGCATCGTCTGCACGTCCTCCAACGCCAAGACGGTGCTCGAATGGGCCTTCGAACGCGGCCAGCGGTCCTCTTCTTCCCTGACCAGCACCTGGGCCGCAACACGGCCAAGGCGCTAGGCGTCCCGCTGGAGCAGATGCCCATGTGGAACCCGCGCAAGGAACTCGGCGGAAACGACGAACAGACCCTGCTGGATTCCCGCGTCATCCTCTGGCACGGTTTCTGCTCCGTCCACAAGCGTTTCAACGTGGGCCAGATCGAGAAGGCACGCGCCGAATTCCCGGGCGTGAACGTCATTGTGCACCCTGAGTGCCCGATGGAGGTTGTTGACGCGGCAGACGGCGCAGGCTCCACGGACTTCATCAAGAAGGCCATCGCCGCCGCGACCGAGCCCACCACTTTCGCGATCGGCACCGAGATCAACATGGTGAACCGCTTGGCCGCGGAGAACCCGCAGCACACCATCTTCTGCCTCGACCCAGTGATCTGCCCTTGTTCCACGATGTACCGCATCCACCCCGGCTACCTCGCCTGGGTACTCGAGGAACTGGTGGAGGGCCGCGTGGTCAACCGCATTACTGTGGACGATTCGGTCAAGGACAACGCCAAGATCGCCCTCGAACGCATGCTCGCAGCTCGGCCGCTCTAGGCCACATCCCGTACCAACCAGTCGAATCGAGCCTCACATGACTGCAGAACGCATTCCCGGCGCCCAGGCGCGGCGGCGGCTCGTCGTCGTCGGGAGCGGCATCGCCGGCCTCTACTCCGCGCTGCTGGCCGCCGAGGCCGGTGCGGAGGTCGTCCTGCTCAGCAAGGGCGCGCTCGCGGACAGCAATACCTTCTTCGCCCAGGGCGGGATTTCGGCAGTGCTGGACGAACCGGCCCCGGCGATACCGTCGCCGCGCACATCACGGACACCCTCACAGCCGGCGCGGGCCACTGCGATGAGGAGGCCGTGCGGGTTCTGTGCACCGAAGCTCGCCTCGACATCAGGGGGCTGGAGCGTTTCGGCGTCCGTTTCGACGCGGACGACGACGGCGATCCCGCCTTGGGCTCGAAGCCGCCCACTCCGCGCCAAGGATTCTCCACACCGGTGGAGACGCCACGGGTGCCGGGGTGGCGAACGCACTCATCCTGGCAGTCCTTGACGCGCAGGACGCCGGGAAGATCCAGGTGCTGGGACATTCACAGGCGACGTCACTGATCCAGTCCGAGGGTCGCGTGACGGGCGTTGAATTCCTGCGCAACGGCCGCCTTGAGAGCGTATTCGGCGATGCCGTGCTGCTGGCCACCGGCGGGGCGGGGCAGCTGTTCGCCCAGACCACCAACCCCTCGGTGGCAACGGCTGACGGACTCGCGCTCGCATGGCGGGCAGGCGCGGAGCTCGCGGACCTGGAGTTCTTCCAATTCCACCCCACGAGCATGGTCCTCTCCGCTGCAGGAAAACCGGCTCCCTTCGGCGCCGATCCGCTCCTCATTTCCGAAGCCGTCCGCGGCGAAGGCGCCATCCTGGTGGACGCGAACGGCGAACGGTTCATGCCCCGCTACCACCCGACGCCGAACTGGCGCCGCGCGACGTCGTCTCCCGCAGCATCGCCCTCCACCTTGCGTCACTTGGTGATCCTAACGGCCACGTCTTCCTTGACGCCCGGACCGTGGAAGCGAACAAGGGGAAAGGCTTCCTTGAGAAACGCTTCCCCACGCTCAGCGCCCGGACCGCGAAGCCGGAGTCGACTGGACACTTGAGCCTGTTCCGGTCGCCCTGCCGCCCACTACTGGATGGGTGGGGTGGTCACGGATCTCCACGGCCGGACGTCTGTACCTGGCTTGCTTGCCGCCGGCGAAGTTGCTTGTACCGGGGTGCAGGGCGCCAATCGCTTGGCTAGTAACTCGCTGCTCGAAGGGCTTGTCTTTGGACGGCGGGCTGTTGAAGGATTCCTTGGGTGGGCGCCGCCGAACGGTGGGGGACCAACCCGCTAGTTCCCTCGGCGCTTGCGCTCCGGTCTCTCGCCGGCGAACGCCTCGCAAGCTCGGCGGCCGGCGTGGACCTCCACGCAACAACGGCGCTTTCGGGAACCACCGAGCCGACCGGGGCGCTCGTGTGGCAGCCTGAGCTCGTTCCGGAGCCCTTCAGCCGGGCCGCCCTTCGGCGGTTGATGACTGCCAAAGCCGGGGTGCTTCGGACCGGGGGTTGCTGCGGGAGGCCGCTGAGGCACTCAACGCTTGGGCCGACGTCGTGCTTCCTGAGAATGTGCCGGACTCGGTGGATTCCGTGGTTCACGAGGATGCCAATTTGCTCCTGGCTGCGCAGTTGTTGGTGCGGGCTGCGGGGCGCGGCGGGGGTCGTTGGGGCGCATTATCGGAGTGATGCGGTCGAAACCCCGCGTGAAGAAATTGTTCAGAGATACACGATCCGCCGGAAAGCGAGCCTCGTCAATGACTAGCCTGACCCTCCCCGCAGCACCCGTCCGGGACATCCTGGAGCGGGCATTCGCGGAGGACGCGCCGAGCGGCGATATCACCTCGCAGCTGCTCATTCCCGCCGAAGCCCGGGCCACCGCCGTGCTCAATGCTCGGGTTCCGGGGGTGTTCAGCGGCGGAACGGTGTTCCGTGACGCCATGTTGCTCGTCGACCCGGACACCGAAGTGGAGCTGTTGCTCGCGGACGGTGAAGCGTTCGACGCCGGAACCCACCTGGCGCGGGTCAGCGGCCGGGCACGCTCGGTGCTGCTCGCCGAACGCGTCGGGCTCAACCTTGCCCAGCGCATGAGCGCCATTGCCACCAAGACCGCGGAATTCGTCAAGCTTGTCGAGGGCACCAAGGCGCGTATCACGGACACGCGGAAAACTACTCCCGGGTTGCGGGTATTGGAACGCTACGCCGTGCGATGCGGCGGAGGAGCCAACCACCGCTACAGCTTGTCCGATGCCGTGCTGGCGAAGGACAACCACTTGGCCGTGATGACCGGTGGTGATTCCGCGAAACTCACCGCGCTGCTGAAGGCCGCCAAGGCCCAACTGGGCCACACCACGCACTTCGAGGTGGAAGTGGACCGCGCCGAGCAGATCGAACCCGTGCTGGCGGCCGGTGTCGACACGATCATGCTGGACAACTTTTCGCTTGAGGAGCTCCGTGCCGGCGTGAAGCAGGTGGCGGGCCGCGCCGTCGTCGAGGCGAGCGGCAACGTCAACGTCAACACCGTGGCGGACATCGCGGCCGCGGGAGTCGATGTCATTTCGATCGGCGGACTCACCCACAGCGTCAGCGCGCTGGATCTCGGCCTGGACGTGACGCTCGACGTGGCGCCGGACCCATCCCTGGCTCTCGGCTGACACCATGATCTTCCTCGACGCCGCGGCGACCACACCGGTCCGCAGGGAAGTCCTCGAAGCCATGTGGCCGTATCTGACGGGGGAGTTCGGCAATCCCTCAAGCCATCACAACCTCGGCGAAGCAGCCGCGAACGCGTTGTCCGGGGCACGCGCGGCGGTAGCGAAGGCTCTGGGCTGCCGGCCGGGGGAGATCACCTTCACGTCCGGCGGCACCGAGGCGGACAACCTGGCGGTGAAAGGAATTGCCCTCGCGAGACGTGCGGGACATCCTGCCCTGAACCGCGTTGTCATCAGCGCCATCGAGCACCCTGCCGTCGAGGAATCCGCACTCTACCTGCAACGCGTCCACGGGTTCGAGGTGGATGTGGTCCCCGTGGACCGGAACGGTGTGGTGACGGTTGAGGCGCTCCGGGCCGCGCTGAGCCCGGAGACGGCCCTCGTCAGCATCATGTATGCGAATAACGAGATCGGGACCGTTCAGCCCGTGCGGCAACTTGCCGAGGTTGCCGCGGAACATGGTGTGCCGTTTCACACGGACGCCGTCCAGGCTGCGGGCTGGCTCCCGATTGGCGTCAAAGAACTGGGGTCGACGCGCTGAGTATCTCAGGCCATAAGCTCGGCGCACCGAAGGGCAGCGGCGTGCTCTATGCCAAGGGCAGGCTGAGACTTGAACCGCTCGTCCATGGCGGCGGACAGGAGCGGGGCAGGCGCTCCGGGACCGAAAACGTGGCGGGAGCCGTCGCGCTGGCCACCGCAATGACTCTTGCCCATGCCGGGCAGTCCGGACTTGCCGGACGTGTCACGGAGTTGCGGGATGCCTTCATCCGCGCTGTCCTCGAGGCTGTGCCTGGTGCCGTGTTGACCGGCCACCCCTCGCAACGCTTACCGTCCGTCGCGTCTTTCTGTTTCCCCGGCACCAGCGGGGAGTCGGTGTTGCTTGAGCTTGAGCGGCTTGGGGTGGTGTGCTCCAGCGGATCGGCGTGCGCCGCTGGATCCGACGCCCCTCTCCGGTCCTGCTGGCCTTGGGAATCGAGCCCGAGGTGGCCCACACAGCTGTGCGTTTCAGCTTCGACTCCACGGTGACGTCAGCGGAACTGGACCAAGCCGCGGAAGCCGTGGCTGCCGCCGTCGGGAGCGTCCAGGGGCTCGGCCGCCGCTGACGGTCCCCACCCCAAGTAACTCGCATTTGTTGTCGTTCTGAGCCCTCAAAACGACAACAAATGCGAGTCAGTTGGGAGTCAGACGTGGCGGGCCCGGCGGAAAATCCAGTGCCGCAGCATCGTGAACCGCACGGCCGTCGCGACGAATCCGGACAGCGTGGTGGTCCAGAGGTCCTCCTCGAGGGTTGCCTCGGGCCGGAACGCATGCAGCACGCCCAGGCTCCCGCCCGTGATGACCAGCGCCACGGCGATCACGATCAACCCGTTCAAGTGGTCCCGCGTCCTCTTCCGGTTGCCACTGATCTTGAAGGTCAGCCGACGGTTCAGGGCCGTGTTCATGAGCGAGGTGATGATCAGCGCTGCGGCGTTGGCAGGTTGGGGTCCCAACCACGGCCTGAACAGCGCGTACAGTGCCAGCGAGGTGACGGTGCAGATGATCCCGACGCCGGTGAAACGGATGAGCTGCCTGACCACCGGATAGCGCAGCACGCCTTTGCGGCGCTTGCTTGTATTTGGCCTGGAAAGGGACGTCTGCCGCGTCTCAATTGCCGGCACGGCAGGAGGCTCCATTGCTCAAGCCTGTCATATCAAGCTGGGAATTTTCTCCCAAGTTGCTGCGATGACGGGGTTGATGAGCTCCCCGATGCCCTCAATGCGGCAGCTCACAAGGTCTCCTGGCGCGATCCTGGCACACTCGGCGGGGAAGCCGGTGAGGACCAGGTCTCCGGGGTGCAAAGTCATGAACGACGTGAGGTAGACAAGGATCTCGTCCACTTTCCATCCGAGGTCGGCGGTGCTGGCCGTCCGCAATTCCCTGCCGTTGTGCACGATGCCGATCGAAAGATCACTGTCATCGAGGTCAGTGACGATCCACGGTCCCGCAGGGGTAAACGTGTCCTGGCTTTTCGCGCTGATCCACAAGTCGTCGGTCTTCTGCAGGTCCCGCGCCGAGACGTCGTTGCCGATCGTGAAACCGAGGATGGCGTCGCGCGCGTTGTCGAGTGTGAGTCCGCGGACTTTGCGCCCGACGACGACGGTCAGTTCCGCTTCGGGGTCCACGTATCCGACGCCGGAGGCGAGCTCGATGGCGTCGCCTGGTCCGATGACGCTTGTGGCGGCCTTGTGGAACGCCTGCGCAGGCAAATCCCGGCCTGGCTGGCCGGTGTTGTGCGCCATGCCGAAGACGTTGGCGGGAACAGACGGCGCCAGGAACGTGAACACATCCTCGGAGACACGAGAGCCTGCAACCCAACCTGGCCGCCCTGCGCTGCTGCTATTTGCCGGCGACCCGGGGAACGGACTGTCCACCACCGTCCAGCTCCGGCCTTCCGCGGAAGCGAAGTCGGCGGCGTCGTTCGCTACGAAGAACTGTTCGTCCGGTGAGGTGGGGGAGAGCGGGCGGACGCGGGCGATCCGGCGTGCACGTGAGGAAGTCATGAAGACATCCTACGTCCTTGAACCTCTTGAGGCGGCAGGTTTAGACGGGCAAGTAGAGCTCGCCCACGGGGATATCCGCGGCCAGGCGATTCGCGGGCCCGGCCAAGGGCAGGCCCAGGCCTCGTTGTAGGCACAGGATGGGTTGTAGGCGAAATTGAAGTCGAGCACGAACTCCTGTTGCCCGGATCCTCGAAGGCCGTGGAAGGCTCCCTTGATGGTGTCCAGCAAGTAGCGGCCGGCGCCGTAGCTTCCTCCGGGTTTGCCGGCCGTGGCGTCGCGGAAGGGCACGAAGATGCCGCCGCCGTAGCTGCGCAGGCGCCACACGGCCAGCGAGCCGAGCTCGTCGAGGTCGAAGGTGCCGAGGCGGACAAACGGCACCACGCCGTCGGTCCCGGTCTGGACGTTCATCTCCTGGCCCGCGCCTTCCGGCGAAAGGGTGGCATAGCGGCGGAACCGGGGATCGTAGTCCGCGGTGCGCAAGCCCGAAAAAGCCTGCTTGCTGGCGGGAGTCAGCGCCGAGGCCGGGTGGGTACCGAACATGCGGTCCCGTTCCTGGCGCCAGTACACGTGAGCTTGGAAGGGGTCGTCCATCGCGATCTTGCGGACGTCGTCGTACAAGGCGAACGTGCGCAAACGCCAGTCTGCGATGTCCACGGCGGAAATGTCCGCCACACTGTTTTCGTCCTCATCGAGCAGATCGGGAGCCATGCGTCCAGCCTAGTCCTACCGCGCGGGCCGAAGGGGCGGCCCGTAGGGCATCGGCTGGGTTTGCAGGCGCGAAACGCCGATCCGGAGGGACGGGCAGCGGCTCGGCGCCGCTAGGCTGGTGCGCATGAGAGCAAAGCGGATCCCGTTGAAGTTTTCAGTCGCCGTCCTCGGTGCGCTCATTGTGGTCGCCGCCGCCGGCTGTAGTTCCGAGGGCAAGGGCGGTGCCGTCTGGACAGCCGGGTCCAGCAGTGCGGCTCCCGGGAGCGCAACGCCGTCGGGCCCAAACACAGCCGCGCCGTCGGGCGGTTCCAGTGCCAGCCCTTCCGCAGGAAGCACCGCGACGGCGGGGGCGACTGCCGCGGCGTGGAAAACGTACTCGGATGCGGCCAAGAAGGTCAGCTTCGATCTTCCGAGTGACTGGATTGCGCAATCGGTCACGCCCGACGCCGGTTCCATGCCGGGCGCCCTGAAGATCGAGGTCAAAGACGCCAAGGGAGGGTACCTGGCGACCCTTCACACCGGGCTGCCGTCGGCGAGTCCGGCTGACTGCAATCCGGCCGCCAAGCGTCCTTACGTCGTGGTCAGCAGCGTGCCTATTGACCTGCCGCATGCCGACGGTGATTCCACGATCCCCCCGCACGTGGTGTTCCGGGTCATCCAGGGCTATAAATTCTTCGGTTCGTACGGCATCACCAACCTGGTAGCCGGAACCGATGGGCAGGCCTGCCAACTGCGGAACCTTGTGGTGGGACCTGCAGGAAAGGGCAACTACTACTTCGGGGACATGCAAGCCGTGCATGCCTTCGCCACGGATGAAGTAGTTGCTCCCGCGAAGTCCTTCGACACCTTGGACCAGGCCGCCAAGTACGTTGACCAGAGCTCGGAATTCGCCAACGTCCAGCGGATGCTATTGTCTCTGAAGGTCAATCTGTAGAACCAAGGTTGATAGACATTCGTCGGCGCCAACTCTGCCCAATTACTGGGTTGTCCAGCCGCAACACTCCGGAGATCCATGGAACGCAACGTTGCTGCCCAGCTCGTTTTCAAAACCGTCGCCAACACCAAAGTGGCCATGGCAATCGCCGTGGCCAGCAATCCGGGCTATGACTCGTTGACCGAAGAGCTGTCCGTCACGGTGGAGGGCGAAGCTGTTCCGTTCACTGAGTTGAGGGACCATCACGGCGGACGCTTCCAGTACATGGAGTTCGAGGAACCCAGCGAGGTAACGGTTGATTACCGTGCCTCGGTGGAGGGCTTGGGTGCCCCGGATGAGTCCTCCCGTATGGAACTCATCCGCTACGTGCGGCCCAGCCGTTATGCCGAGTCCGATCGGCTCCTTCCGACGTCGTACGCCGAGTTCGGCGGGCTCCACGGCGAAGAACTGTTGCAGGCAGTCCGGAATTGGGTCCACGACGAGCTCCGCTACGTCAGTGGTTCCTCGCGCGGGACGGATGGAGCGGTGGAGACGCTCCTGCACCGCAAAGGGGTTTGCCGGGACTTCGCCCACCTTGCCATTGCCCTCCTGCGTTCCAAGGACATCCCCTCCCGGCTTGCGGCGGTGTACGCGCCCGGACTGAGCCCCATGGACTTCCACGCCGTGGCTGAGGCCCACATCGACGGAACGTGGTACGTGATCGATCCCACCGGCTTGGCCCCGCGCGAGTCCATGCTGCGCATCACGGCCGGACGCGATTCCTCGGACACCGCGTTTCTATCCACGGTGGGCGGCAGCCTGTCATTGAAGAGCCTGAAAGTCACCGCGGTGGTGGCCGACGAGCTGCCGGATGAGGATCCGGCAAAGCTCGTCGTCCTCCGCTAGCCTTCGCGGGCTGCTTGTGTGCGACGAACGCTTGCAGCTTTTCCGTCAGGCGAAGGAGCTCACGCTGCTCCTCGGCAGTCAAAGCCGGAGCCACAAGTTCGGCGATGTCGCGGACGTGCTCCCGCCCGATCTCCTTCTGCAGCTCCTGCCCGGCCGCGGTAAGCCCCAGTAGGATGCCGCGTCCGTCGTCGGGAGCGATGCTGCGCTCCACGAGCCCGCGCTTCTCCAACCTGTCAACCAGCCGGCTCAGGCTGGACTGGCTGAGCAGGACGTGATCGTTGATCTCGTTCAGCCGCAGCTTGCCCGTGGGGCAACGGGAAAGAGTGAACAGGACGTCATACTCCTTGATGGGCAGCTTCTTGAACGCCTGCCCGGCCTGGAGGCGGCGCATCACCGCCACCTGGGAGCGGAACAAGGACTCCCAGGTTTCGGCGGCGAGGCGCACGGACGACGAGGTGGGCGCGGCGGTGGTCACGGGGTCCGCCCGGCGGAATCGGCAACCGCCTCGCTGGCCGAGGCGATCACGGACGCTGCCACCCGGGATGCATGGGTGGGTGCGTCGGGCACGTGGGCCGGCTTGCGGTCCTCGAATTCCTTGCGCAGGACGGGCAGGACTTCCTCGCCGAAGAGGTCCAGTTGTTCCAGGACGGTCTTGAGCGGGAGGCCCGCATGGTCCACGAGGAACAGCTGGCGCTGGTAGTCGCCGAAGTATTCGCGGAAAGTCAGGGTCTTTTCGATGACTTCCTGCGGACTGCCGACGGTCAGCGGTGTCTGGGACGTGAAGTCCTCGAGCGAGGGCCCGTGGCCGTACACCGGTGCATTGTCGAAGTAGGGGCGGAACTCCTTCACGGCATCCTGGGAATTCTTGCGCATGAAGAACTGCCCGCCGAGGCCGACGATGGCTTGGTCTGCGTTGCCGTGGCCGTAGTGCTCATAGCGCTCGCGGTACAGGCCGATCAGCTGCTGGTAGTGCTCCTTGGGCCAGAAGATGTTGTTGGCGAAGAAGCCGTCGCCGTAGTAGGCGGCAAGTTCCGCGATCTGCGGGCTGCGGATGGAGCCATGCCAGACGAAGGGCGCGACGCCGTCGAGCGGGCGGGGCGTGGAGGTGAAGTTCTGCAGCGGGGTACGGAACTTGCCGCTCCAGTTGACGGTGTCTTCATCCCAGAGCTTGCGCAGCAGGGAATAGTTCTCGATCGCGAGCTCGATCCCGTCCTGGATGTTCTTGCCGAACCAGGGGTAGACGGGGCGGTGTTGCCGCGGCCCATGATGAGGTCCACGCGTCCATCCGCCAGGTGCTGGAGCATCGCGAAGTCTTCGGCGATCTTGACGGGATCGTTCGTGGTGATCAGCGTGGTGGACGTTGACAGCGTGATGCGTTCAGTCTGCGCTGCGATGTACGCCAGCGTGGTGGTGGGGGACGATGAGAAGAAGGGCGGTTGTGGTGCTCGCCGATCGCATAGACGTCCATGCCGATCTCTTCGACCTTCTTGGCGATCGCCACGGCGGCCTTGATGCGCTCGTTCTCCGTGGGGGTGTGGCCCGTGGTGGGGTCAGTGGTGATGTCGCTGACGCTGAATACGCCGATCTCCATGATGTGCCTTTCTGCCTGCCCGATTTGGTGTCCGGGCTCTGCCAACAGTCTATCCCAAAATAGATGCATTTGCATGTATCACTGGCTGCAACAGGGTGAGGCATCATTTTGTTCCCGGTGTGTCGCCCTACTCGGCGGGGCTGGAGGCGGATCGGCGGCCGGAGACTTTGGGAATCATTCCGGTGGTCCAGTCAAGGTGGTCGCCGTCGCCCTGGCCCGCGACCCGTCCTGCGCGACGTCGGGGCGTTGCGTGAGTGCCTTGAGGAGCGCTTTCTTCTCCCGCCGGCCTTCGACCAGTTTGTAAAGGACGGGCACCAGGACGAGCGTCAACGCCGTGGACGAAACGAGGCCGCCGATGACCACAACCGCCAGCGGCCGGGAAATGAACCCGCCGCCGCCCGTGAGGCCCAAAGCCATGGGTGTCAGGGCGAAGACGGTAGCAAGCGCCGTCATGAGGATCGGGCGTAGCCGCTGCCTGGCTCCGTGGGTGATGGCGTCTGCCACGCTCATTCCGGGGCTGCCATCGTGTGGTTTGCGGTACTGGTTGATGAGGTCGATCAGGACGATCGCATTGGTCACGACGATTCCCACCAACATGAGCATGCCGATCAGGGAAGGCAGTCCCAGCGGAACGCCCGTGACCAGGAGCAGAGCGATGGCGCCCGTCGCCGCAAAAGGCACGGACACGAGCAGGATGAGGGGCTGGATGAGGGACTTGAACGCGGCCACCATGATGACATACACAATGGCGACGGCGGCCAGGAGCGCGAGCCCGAGCTGTCGGAAGGAGTCGGCCTGCTGCGTCGTGGCGCCGCCGATGGTGGCGGTAACGCCTGCCGGGAGCTGCACCGAGGCCAGCCGGTCACTGACTGCCGTGCTGACGGCTCCAAGGTTGGAGCCCGACGGCGTGACGGTCACCTTCGCGCTCCGCTGGCCGTTGCTGCTCGTGATGGAGACCGGGGTGTCAACTTGATCCACGGACGCGATGCTCGACAGCGGAACGGGCCCGGCCGGCGTCGGGAGATTGATGGCCCTGACATCGGAGATGCTGGTGAAGTGCGTGCCTTCGCCGATCTGCACCGGGAAGTCCGTGGTGTCGATACGGACGGTGCCTGCGGGGATCGGGCTGACCGTGGACGCGAGGACCCCGGCGACTTGTTCCTCGTTCAGCCCGGCGGCGACGGCCTTGGCGCGATCTACCTTCACCTGGACTACGGACTGGCTGGCATCCAGGTTGGTGGCTACCTCGGCACTCCCGGGCACGCCGTCCATGGCCTTCGCCACGGCGTCGCTTGCGGTCTTGAGATCCGCCGAGTTGGCGGCGTTGATAGTGATGTCGACGCTGGAAGAGGTGCCCAGCCCGCCTTGCTGTGCACCGACAGTGACCTTCCCGGGAGCCGAGGCACTGGCGAGCCGGGACCGGACCGTGTCCTGCAATTTCTGCTGGTCAGCCTTATCGTCAGTCACCACGGTGAACGTCGAGTTGGAAGCGCCGCTCGAGGTGAGCGCGGCGAATCCCGTTTGGGCGTTGCCTGACGTGACCTGGACGTCCTTGATGCCGTCTATCCCGCGGAGGACCGATTCCACCTGGGCGGCGGCGGCGCCGGTCTGTTCCAAGCTGGTGCCGGCAGGAAGGACCTGCCGGACGGTCATGCTGTTTTGGCCGGAGTTACCCAGCAAGTCGGTAGCGAGTAGGGGAGACATGGCAGCAGTCCCGCCCAAGACCAGCACAGCAGCGACGATCGTGATGACCGGGTGCTTCTGGGACTTGGCCAGGATGGGCAAGTAGCCGCGCTGCAGGCGGCTGCGTTGCTCCGCCTCGTGCGCCTTGGATCGGGCGGCCTCGGCGATACGGGCGTCCTCCGCAGCCGAAGCCGGCGACGGCGACTTGAGGAACCAGTAAGCCAGGACCGGAACGATGGTGAGGGAGACGAGCAACGAGGACAACAGGGCGATGGTCACCGTCAGGGCGAAGGGCCTGAACAGCTCGCCAGCCAGGTTGCCCACAAAGGCGATCGGCAGGAACACGGCAACCGTGGTGAGGGTGGACGCTGTGATGGCGCCGGCAACTTCGCGGATCGAATTGAGGATGGCCCGAGCTTGTGCTCGCCGTAGCTGAGGTGCCGTTTGATGTTCTCGATCACCACGATCGAGTCATCCACCACGCGGCCGATCGCGATGGTCAACGCGCCGAGGGTGAGGATGTTGAGCGAGTAGTGGGTCGCCGATATTCCGATGAACGTGATCAGGAGCGACAACGGAATGGAGACCGCCGTCACGAGCGTTGAGCGTACGGACATCAGGAACACGAGGATGACCGCTACCGCGAAGCCCAGCCCAAGAAGGCCTTCCGTCGTGAGGTCCTTGATGGACTTTTCGATGTATGGGGCTTGGTCGAACACTGGCGTGAAGTGCGCATTGGAGCCGAGTTCGGCTTCCATCTGGGCAATGGAATCCTTCACGGCGTGCGAAATGGCAACGGTATCGCCGTCGGGCTTTTTCGTGATGGACAGGGCCAGCGTCGGCTTCCCGTTGGTCCGGGTAATCGAGGTTGCGGCGTCGTCCTTGATGCTCACGTCGGCAACGGAGCCGATGGTGGTTCCGCCCTTGGCGCCGGTGAGCGGCAAGCCCTTGATGACGTCGAGGGAGTCCACCGGGCTGCCGATTTGCAGGGAAAGGGTCTTGCCCTGGTCCTCGATGGTTCCTGCCGGGACCAGGGTCCCGTTGTTCTTGAGGGCGTTCGTGAGCGACTGGACGGTGGCGCCGCTCGCGGCCATGGCTTGGGCTTTGGGCTGGATCAGGATGTGTTGGGTGGCTCCGCCTGTCACGTCAGCGCTGCGGACCCCGTCCAGTTTCTGGAGCCGGGGAACGCTCAATCGCTGCAGGTCCGTGTTCAGCTCGCTGAGAGGCTTGTCCGAAGACACCGCCAGGTACACGATCGGGAAGTCGCTGATGCTGCCGGCAAAGGATCGGGGCTCGACGTCGGCCGGCAGCACACGCTTGGCGTTGGAGATGGCGCGGTCGATCTGGTTGCGCGCGCGGTCCAGGTTCGAACCATAGGTGAACACCATGGAGATCTGCGAAACACCGTTCCGCGACGTCGACGTGGTCGATTCCAGGCCCTCGACGCTGTTCAGTGCTGCTTCGAGCGGGCGGCTGAGCTGCTTGTCGACAACTTCCGGCGACGCGCCCGGCATCGCCGTGATCACCGAGATCTGCGGGAACTCGATCGAGGGAATGAGTTCCTGCTTGAGGGACGACATGGTGATCACGCCGAACACCGCCGCGAAGACGGTGATCAGCGCGATCAGTGCCCTGTTCGCCAGTGAAAGCTTTGCCAGACGGAACATCGCACTGTCTCCTGGGATCTACGGTCTGTCTCTTGTCGTGAACCGGCCGCAGCCCGGACGGTTGCTAGTGCTGGACGGCGTCGGCAGGCTCGAGTTGGAGCGAACGGGCAGTGCTCGCTTCCAGCTCGGCCGCAAGGTCGGGATTGTCGTTTAGCTTGACGCCGTAGCCCGGCATCATTTCCTTGAGCTTGGACTGCCAGCCTTTGAAGTTCTTCGGGAAGGACCGCTGGAGCATCTCGATCATGATGGGGACGGCGGTCGAGGCGCCGGGGGAGGCGCCGAGCAGTGCTCCGATGGATCCGTCACGGGCCGTGATGACCTCGGTGCCGAACTGCAGCACGCCGCCCTTCTTGGAGTCCTTCTTGATAATCTGAACCCGCTGGCCTGCTGTGATGAGCTCCCAGTTGCCGCCGTCGGCCTGGGGGTAGTACTCGCGAAGGGACTCCACCTTGGCGTCGTGGCGCTTGGCCACTTCCTTGATCAAGTACGCGGTCAAGTCCATGTTGTCCTTGGCCACGGCCAGCATCGGGATGATGTTGCTCGGGCGGATGGACAGCGGAAGGTCAAGGTAGCTGCTCGTCTTGAGGAAGTTGGTGGAGAAGCCGGCGTACGGGCCGAAAAGCAGGGAACGCTTGCCGCCGACGTAACGGGTATCAAGGTGCGGCACGGACATGGGCGGGGCGCCGACGGAGGCCTGGCCGTACACCTTGGCGCTGTGCTGGCTGGCGATGGCCTCGTCGGTGCAGCGGAAGAACTGTCCGGATACCGGGAAACCGCCGTAGCCCTTGCTTTCCGGGATGCCCGATGCTTGGAGCAGGTGGAGTGCTCCGCCGCCCGCGCCGACGAAGACGAACTTGGCGTGGATCCGGCTGTGTTCGCCGGAAGCGGGGTACTTGAGTGAAAGGTCCCAGCCGCCGTCGGAGGCTTTGCTCACATTGGTGACGTCGTGGCCATAGTTGACTTCAACGCCGTTCGCGGCGAGGTAGCCGGTCAGTTCGCGGGTCAAGGCGCCGAAGTCGACGTCGGTGCCTTCAGCGGCGCGGGTGGCGGCAACGCGCTGCTTGGCGTCGCGGCCCTTGACGATCAGCGGAGCCCACTTGGCGATCTGTGCCTGGTCTTCCGTGTATTCCATGCTGCGGAAGAGCGTGTTGGGCTTGAGTGCCTCGTAGCGGGTCTTGAGGAAGTCTGCGTGCTTGTCGCCGATGACAAAGCTCATATGCGGGACGGTGTTGATGAATCCCTTCGGGGAGCCGATCAATTTGTTGTCCACGAGGTGGGACCAAAACTGCCGGGAGAGCTGGAACTGCTCGTTGATGTGGAGGGCCTTGGACGGGTCTACCGAGCCGTCCTTGGCTGCGGGCGAGTAATTAAGCTCACAGAGCGCTGCGTGCCCGGTTCCCGCGTTGTTCCACGGTCCGGAGCTTTCCAGGCCGGCTTCGTCGAGTCGCTCAAAAAGGGAGATGGTCCAGCTGGGTTCGAGTTGCTTGATGAACGCCCCCAGGGTTGCGCTCATGATCCCGCCCCCAATAAGGACGACGTCAGCGTGGTGTGTCTTGGAAATGAAGGTCACGATCTATCTCCGATAGCGGCGGCACTGGCTGTCACAGAATATCCCGCGTGGGCACATAACTGAAATTGCGGCGGGACGTCAAGACTTCAGGCGAACGTTTGTAAAAACTTCGTTTAAGACAGGCGATGCCGGGTACTTCTCGACGCGGTCGGAAAGGGCCAAAGCCGAGATCGGGAAGGCGATGGGTACCGCCGGGACGGTGGCAGCGATCTGCGCATTGATGGTCTGGTACTGCGAGTTGCGGTCAGCGCCGTCGGGGAGTCCCCGGGCCCGGTCGATCTTTGAGAAGACTTGGGGATCGCTGTAGCCGAACTCACCGTTGTTTTCACCGAAGAGGGTTCCAACGAAGTTGTCCGGGTCCGAGTAGGCGCCATTCCAGCCGAGCAAATGCAGCGCATGGTCACCGGGTGATTGGACCTTCTGGAGGTAGCCGTCGTCCCAGTTCACGGGCACCGGCTTGATGTTCAGTCCGATGGCGGTGAGCTCCGCGCTGATCTCCGCGTAGATCTTCTCCGGAGTGGGAAGGTAGGCGCGCGTGACATTGAGCGGGTAGTAGAACTTGAGCTCCTCGCCTTTGTAGCCCGACTTGGCGAGGAGTTGCTTGGCCTTGTCCGGGTCGTATCCCAAGGACGGTGCGTTGTTGTTGAAGCCGCTCAGCTTGGGGGGAACAAACTGGGTCGCAGGTGAGGTGTTGTCGATGAAGAACTTGTGGATAAGGGTGTCTTTGTCGATGGCCATCTCTATTGCCTGCCGCACGCCAAGGTTCTGGAGGGGCGCCACGGACTCGTTCATCCCCAGGTACATCACGGAGAACGGATCCCGTTGGACGATTTGCATGCCCTTCTTGACCAGTTGGTCGAAGGTGCCGGCGGTAACAAGGTCGTATCCGTCGATGGTTCCAGCGAGCAAGGCCTGGAGCCGGGCCTGCGGATAGTCGAACGGAATGAAGTTGACCGTGGCTATCTCTCCCCGGTCGCCCCAGTAGCCCTTGTAGCTGGTCAGCGTAATGCGGTCCTGGCTCCAGGAGGAGAAAAGGTAAGGTCCCGTGCCCACAGGGTGGGAGGCATAGGCTGACGCCGGCTGGCCTGACAGCTTCTTGTCCAGGACGTCGGCCTTGCCGTCGGCCATTGCTTTCGGGGAGGACATCGCGAACGCCGGCAGGGTCAAAGCCTGAAGGAAGCCTGTGAAGGGCTTGGCCAGGTTGATTTGGACGTGATCGGGGGAGATGACCTTGCAGTTCTTGAAGAGCGAAAGCGAAGCGTCGTCCGCGAAGGATTTGAAGACGCTCTTGAATGCGATGCCCGGTGCCTGCTGACGCACGGTCGCCGGGAAATTGAACCAACGGTTGAAGTTGCTGCAGACGGCGGCGGCGTCAAAGACGGTGCCATCGTGGAAGGTGACTTTCGACCGCAACGTGAAGTCGTAGCTGAGTCCGTCGTTCCCTTGTGACCAAGAGGTGGCAAGCAGGGGAGTTGGTTGGCCGGTGGACGCGTCGACCCCCACAAGGCCTTCCATCACTTGCCGGGTCACGCGATAGGACTCGGAGTCGTTCGTCACGGCGGGATCGAGCCCAAGCGGCATCGACGGGGTGCCGAAGTTGAAGGTCTTGCTCGGCTCTGCCTTGGTGCTGCCCGCGGCCGAGGCTGACGGTGCCGGTCCAGGACTTACCGTGCACGAGGTCAAGGCCAGGGCCAGAAGGCCTGCGCCGATTTGTAGCGTGACTCGGCGAAGCTTGCTGCTTACCACTCTTGTCCCCTCAAGGCAGTTGGACGGGCTTGGGGCCCGCGGCAGCCGGACCGCGGTCCAGTCTAGTTCAGGGCCCTGAGTCCCGGCTGGAAACTGGAAGTGCCCCGGCCAAGGACCGGGGCACTTCCTGAATGTGCGCAAGGGGGGACTTGAACCCCCACGCCCGAAGGCACAGGAACCTAAATCCTGCGTGTCTGCCAATTTCACCACTCGCGCTGGTGTTGGTCTCCGGATCGGGATTCAGGGATTCCCGCCCCGGTCTTCTACCGGCCTCCATTGTACCCGCGGTTTCGCGCCACCCATTCCAGCCGCGCCTATGCGGCGATGCGGTGGCTACTTGTCGAGTTTGAGGTCCCTGCGGAGTTTGGCGACATGGCCGGTGGCCCGCACGTTGTACTGGGCCAAGGCCACCTTGCCGTCGGGTCCACCACGATCGTTGAGCGGATCAGCCCTTGGTAGGTGCGCCCGTAGTTCTTCTTTTCGCCCCACGCCGCATAGGCCTCAGCCACGTGGTGCCCCTCGTCGGACAGCAGTGGAAAGGTCAATGATTCTTCGGCCACAAACTTCTCCAGATCCTTCACGGTGTCCGGAGAGATGCCAAGAACCTCGTAACCGGCGCCTGGAGGGTTGCGAGGGAATCGCGGAAGTCGCAGGCCTGCTTGGCGCATGCCGGGGTGGAAGCCGCGGGTAGAAGTAGATGACTGTATTGCGGCCACGGTGCGAGGCCAGGCTGATCTCGCGGCCCGCGTGGTCCTTGAGGGTGAAGTCCGGGCAATGTCGCCTGGAATGAGTCGTTCAGCCATTTGTGCTCCTTGCTAGCGTTCGCGATCACTCAGCTTAGTGATCGGCTGGCCGCTTCACGAATTGAACCCCGGTCCTGCTCCGCGCGCAGCGGTCTATATACTGGCCCTTATGCCTGATATGGAACGGTGGCCCACTGGGCGCCTGCTCTCCACGGCCGCGCGACTCGTGGAGCATGCCTGGAACGAGAAACTGCGCGGTATGGACCTGACCCATGCCGGGGTCATTGTCATGGAAGTACTTGCCGTCAACGGACCGACCACCCAGTCGATGCTCGCACAGATCGTCCGGGTTCAGGCGCAGACAATGGGGAAGACGCTCACCAGGCTGGAGGCACACGGCCACGTCAGCCGTGCACGCAGCGTGTCCGACCGCCGTAGCCAAGTGGTCAGTTTGACCGAGGCGGGGGAGCGCACCCTCGGACTCGCCACGCAGCTGGAACGCGAAGTGCTTGCACCCGTGCCCGTGGACACCGCCAAACTGCGGCGGGAGCTCCAGTCGCTTGTACGCGAACTGGCAAACAATCATTCCTCGGCAGTCGTGAACGACATTGTGGCCGCAGCGGATTCAGCTGTGGCGCCGGGCGAGCCCTCCAACTAGGCCTCCGCAGGTCCGGGCGGAAGCGGCTCCGGCCGAGTCCGGGGAAAATAAAAAAGATCCCTGGACGGCCATTCAGCCATCCAGGGATCTTCCCTTTGGTGCACCCCCCGGGACTTGAACCCGGAACCCATTGATTAAGAGTCAATTGCTCTGCCAATTGAGCTAGAGGTGCAATTGTTTGTTGCTCGCAACGCAAAGAAATAACCCTTGAGCGGCAACTGCCGCTCAAGGGTCCTTCCCTTTGGTGCACCCCCCGGGACTTGAACCCGGAACCCATTGATTAAGAGTCAATTGCTCTGCCAATTGAGCTAGAGGTGCATTTGTCGATTTCGATCGGCTGAGGGCTCTTCTTCCCTCGTTGATCTCCGCAACGACATGTAACTCTACACGACACTTGCCGAAGTGTGAAATCGGCCCGGGCCTCCTGCGCGTCACTGGCGGGGAGGCTTCAGGAGCAGTGCAAAGTCGGGGTTTTGGTTGTTGCTGAGGACCCACAGTGTGCCGTCCGGCGCTAGCGAAACGTCCCTCAGCCGTCCGTACTGGGCCGTGAGGTACGCCACGGGATTCCCCGCGGTTTCTCCGCGCAGCGGTACGGTCCACAAACGCTGACCGCGCAGCGCGCACGTGAACGCCGTTCCGTTCACGATTTCCAGACCGCTCGGTGAGGCATCCGCCGTCGACGGCCAGACCACCTTGGCGTCGATGTAACCGGCGCGGCCGGGCGCACCGGTCACTTGTGGCCAACCGTAGTTGCCGCCCGCTTCGATGAGGTTGAGTTCGTCGTTGACGTCGGGTCCGAATTCACTCGCCCACAGCCTGCCGTCACTGTTCCAAGCCAAACCCTGCACATTGCGGTGTCCGTAGCTGTAAACGGGATTGCCGAACGGGTTGCCCGGTGCCGGCTTTCCCTCGGGGTCAGCCTCAGGATCTTCCCGCCAAGCGCAGTGCGGTTCTGTGCTTGCTCCGGGTGCTGCGCGTCTCCCGTGCCGACGTAGAGGAACCCGTCGGGACCGAAGCGGATGCGCCCGCCGTTGTGGGTGGCGGCTTTGGGAATGCCGGTGAAGATGACTTCGGGTGTGCCGAGGCTCAACCGCCCGTCTGCGGCCTGCTCCAGCCGGATGCGCGAAATCCGGTTGTCCGATTCAGCGGTGAAGTAGGCATAGAGCAGGCGGTCGCTGGCGAACGTCGGGGAGAGCGCCAGCCCCAGCAGCCCGCCTTCGCCCCCGGTACGACGCCGGGAACCTCGCCTACCGTCGTGGCCCGATCGTTCCGGACCGATTTGATCAGCTTGGTGTCGCGTTCGGAGATGACGGCAGTACCGTCGTCGAGGAACACGATCGACCACGGAATTGTCAGATTCAGGTCAAGCTTCCGATTCAACTCGGGTCCGTTGCCTTGGGTAGGCCCCGGTCCGGGGGCACTCCCTGTACAGGCGCTCAGCAACAGGGCCACGAGGCAGGCCACCGCTACGGGAGCCCGGACGAGCGCAAGGCGGGACCGGAAGACGCTCCCGGATCCCGCCTTTGCCTGGTTCATTGCTTGGTCCTGGTTGCAGGGCTGCTTGCCGCCCTGGGTCAGCTCCTTGGGGCTCTCAGCGGCGGTTCCTGCGAGGAGGTCGGAAGCCGGCTGCCTCGGCGTGGGCGCTGGAAATAAACCAGACGTCGGCCTTGACCTCGTCGTACGACGGGCTGTCTTCATCGTGATAGGTCATGGTGTCCGCGTTGCCTTTGACGGTGTAGCCATCAGGGCCACTCCCGTCAGCGCCGGCCGCGGCGGAGCCTTCGCCATACGGCTGCTCGGCTGCGAGATGCCCGCCCAGCGGCGATGCGGCTGCGGAATCCTGGGCCACGGTGGTTGACTCAACCGGCGAAGGTGCCGCGTCGGGATTTTCGGCCCGGTCTTCCTGCGCCCCTTCGGCTGCAGTGTCGACTGCCTCCGCCGCGGCGGATTCCGCGCCGGGAAGCGTCGGTGCATGGGCGTCCGTGTATTCGCGGTGGTGGATCGGGGCGGGAGCCACTGGTGCGCTGCCTTCGCTCCAGGTCGCTTCCCATTCGGCGCTGTCGGCCAACTGTTCGGGGGTGGCTGGTTCCGAGCCCGACGACGCCGGAACGCCGGCAGCCGCGGAACGGACGGCCGGCGTCGGCCGCGGTAACGTCGTCGGCCGTCACGCCCCCTTCAAGTTCCGGCTCGGCAGCCAGCGGTGCGGCGGTCTCTGAGGCTGTAGCCTCGGAAACCGCGTCCTCGGACAGTACGGGTTCCGAGAGCGTGGGCTCCTCGAACACGGGCTCCACCACCGAGGGGCCGGCTGCTGAGGATTCTTCTTCCGGGGCGGCCATGCCGGTTTCGAGGGGAGGGCCGGGGCGCTCCCAGTCGTCGACGTCGACGCCGCCTGCCTCAGTTTCGGCTTCCGGCTCCGGCTCGGGTGCGGCTGCGCGCGACTCGGCTAGCTCTTGATCGGCGGTCGCGGTTGCGGCGACCAAGGGGCGGAGCCTGTCAATGCGGCTGCTGTGACGTCCATTTGTGGTGACGAGGCGGCCTGCGACGGCGAAGCCCCGGAGCCGAAGAAGACTTCGCGCTATTGCGGCTCAGGAGCCACCAAACAATCGCGACGATCAACACGATGACGATGACCCAGATCAACCAATCCATGGGAGGAGCCCTTCTGTCTGTTCAATTGGCGCATGTCTGTTCGAGTGGCGCAGCTGTCGTGATTTGACGTTACGTCCGTGTCACGGGGCTGTCTAGGTTAGTCAATCGATTCGCGGCTCTTCAGCGCATCAGCGATCCTGTCGGATGGGCCAGCAGCCGACAATGAGACCCATGTCTCACATAGCGAGACGACTGTCCATTATTTGAATGAAATATTGGCTGAAATAGTGCCAAATTCGCCTTAACCCGCCGATCATGTTCGTTGGCCACAGCCCAAGAGTCATAGACTCGTGCCCATGAGTGACCACACCCCAATTGCGACAGACAACCAGCCGGACATCAAGCCACGCAGCCGGGTCGTAACGGACGGCATCCATGCCGCCCCCGCGCGAGGCATGTTCCGGGCCGTAGGCATGGGCGATGATGACTTCGCCAAGCCCCAGATCGGCGTCGCGAGCTCGTGGAACGAAATTACCCCCTGCAACCTCTCGCTGAACCGGCTCGCCCAGGGCGCCAAGGAAGGCGTTCACGCCGGCGGTGGTTTCCCCATGCAGTTCGGCACCATTTCCGTTTCGGACGGCATTTCCATGGGCCACGAGGGCATGCACTTTTCCCTTGTTTCGCGCGAAGTCATTGCCGACTCCGTTGAAACGGTCATGCAGGCCGAGCGCATCGACGGCTCCGTTTTGCTGGCCGGCTGCGACAAATCCCTCCCGGGCATGCTGATGGCAGCCGCCCGCCTGGACCTCGCCAGCGTCTTCCTCTACGCCGGTTCCATCATGCCGGGCTGGGTCAAGCTTGAGGACGGATCGGAGAAGGAAGTCACCCTCATTGACGCCTTCGAAGCCGTGGGCGCCTGCGCTGCAGGCAAGATGAGCAAGGGCGACCTGGACCGCATCGAACGCGCGATCTGTCCTGGTGAAGGCGCCTGCGGCGGTATGTACACGGCCAACACCATGGCGTGCATCGGTGAAGCCCTCGGCATGTCCCTGCCGGGCTCGGCTGCCCCGCCCTCGGCAGACCGCCGTCGTGATGACTTTGCCCGCAAGTCCGGCGAGGCAGTGGTCAACCTGCTCCGCCTCGGCATTACCGCGCGGGACATCATGACCAAAAAGGCGTTCGAGAACGCCATCGCCGTCACCATGGCCTTCGGCGGCTCCACCAACGCCGTCCTGCACCTGCTCGCGATCGCCCGGGAAGCCGAGGTCGAACTGACCCTGGACGACTTCAACCGCATCGGCGACAAGATCCCGCACCTGGGCGACCTCAAGCCCTTCGGCCGCTACGTCATGACCGACGTCGACAAGATCGGCGGCGTGCCGGTCATTATGAAGGCGCTGCTCGACGCCGGCCTGCTGCACGGCGACTGCCTGACGGTCACGGGCAAGACCCTTGCCGAGAACCTGGCCTCCATCAACCCGCCGGACCTCGACGGCAAGATCCTGCGCGCGCTGGACAACCCGATCCACAAGACCGGCGGGATCACCATCCTGCACGGTTCCATGGCCCGGAAGGTGCCGTCGTGAAGAGCGCCGGCTTCGACGCCGATGTGTTCGAAGGAACCGCCCGCGTGTTCGAGCGCGAGCAGGGTGCGCTCGACGCTTTGGACAAGGGCGGGATCAAGGCGGGGGACGTCGTCGTGATCCGTTACGAAGGTCCCAAGGGCGGCCGGGATGCGTGAGATGCTCGCCATCACCGGCGCCATCAAGGGCGCGGGCCTTGGCAAGGACGTGCTCCTGCTGACCGACGGCCGCTTCTCGGGCGGTACCACCGGCCTCTGCATCGGGCACGTTGCGCCTGAAGCCGTCGACGGCGGACCCATCGCCTTCGTCAAGGACGGCGACAAGATCCGCGTGGACATCGCTGCCCGTTCGTTCGACCTCCTGGTGGACGAAGCCGAGCTCGAGTCCCGCAAGATCGGCTGGGAGCCCCTCCCGGCCAAGTTCACCAAGGGCGTCCTCGCGAAGTACGCCAAGCTGGTGCACAGCGCCTCCACAGGCGCCTACTGCGGCTGAAGCTAAGTACCCCGTGCCTCCAGTGGTGACAAGGCCGCTGGAGGCGGCAGGGCTTAATAAGGGCTGGTCCGAGGGCCCCGGCCGGACGGCGTTCACGCCGGAGGGTGGGGTAGGACCAGTCCGTGGACAATGAGGTCCACATAGTGAGATGACATCTTCATCGTTTGACACCTATCTCACTAAGAGGGAACACTGAACGCATGATCGCATTCGTTACTGTCGGCGCCACCGTGGGCACTGTCGTACTTACCAAGCGCGTGGCCTCCTAGCCCGACTGGTAACGAACCGTCACGCGCAACCCCTCGAAGAGCCGCAAGGCTGAGGGGTTTTTTTATTTCCCGCAGGGGACGGCGCATTGAGCAAGAACCAGCATGAACGCAGTACCCACGCAGTAACTTTCACTAATTGAAGATCCCCAAAGGAAGAGTCCGATGAGCAAAGGATCGCCGATCAGCCCCTCGCTGATGGCTGCAAAGTCCGCTGGAGCCCCCAAGGCTCCGGAAAAGGTCGACCGTCCGGCTGACGCCGTCGTCGACAATGCTGCAACTCTCTCTCCTGTACTCGGGCCGAACAACGTTGTACCCCCAACGGTGATGACCGGCTCGGAAGCTATTGTCCGCTCGCTCGAAGAACTCGGCGTGGACGATATTTTTGGTTTGCCCGGTGGCGCGATCCTCCCCACCTATGACCCTTTGATGGCCTCCAAGATGAATCACGTCCTGGTCCGTCACGAACAGGGAGCCGGCCACGCAGCGCAAGGCTACGCCATGGTTACCGGACGGGTCGGCGTCTGCATCGCCACCTCGGGCCCCGGTGCCACCAACCTCGTTACCGCCATCATGGATGCCCACATGGACTCCGTGCCCTCGTGGCCATTACCGGCCAGGTATCGGCTTCCGTCATCGGCACTGATGCCTTCCAGGAAGCTGACATCGTCGGCATCACCATGCCGATCACCAAGCATTCCTTCCTGGTGACGGATCCCAATGACATTCCGCACGTCATGGCCGAGGCTTTCTACCTTGCGAGCACCGGTCGTCCCGGTCCCGTATTGGTGGATATCGCCAAAAATGCCCAGCAGGGCACCATGACCTTCTCCTGGCCGCCCAAGATCGATTTGCCGGGTTATCGTCCGGTGGTCCGCGGGCACAACAAGCAGGTCCGCGAAGCCGCCCGGCTGATCGCTGCGGCAAGCAAGCCTGTCCTGTATGTCGGCGGCGGAGTGGTCAAGGCCCACGCATCGGCCGAACTGCGCGAGCTCGCGGAACTCACCGGCGCTCCCGTGGTGACAACGCTCATGGCCCGCGGCGCGTTCCCGGATTCCCACCCCCTGCACGTCGGCATGCCCGGCATGCACGGCACGGTTTCCGCGGTTACCGCACTGCAGCAGTCCGATCTGTTGATCACCCTTGGTGCGCGCTTCGATGACCGCGTGACGGGTGTGCTCAGCACGTTCGCTCCGCACGCAAAGATCATCCACGCGGACATCGACCCCGCGGAGATCTCCAAGAACCGTACGGCCGACGTTCCGATCGTGGGCTCCGTCAAGGAGATCATTCCGGAACTGAGGGAGGCTGTCCGCAACGCTTTCGAGCAATCCGGCACCCCGGACCTCGACGGTTGGTGGGCGTTCCTCAACAACCTCCGCGACACCTACCCCCTTGGCTGGACCGAGCCGGAAGACGGACTCAGCGCCCCCCAGCGGGTCATCGAACGCATTGGTGCGCTCACGGGTCCGGAAGGCATCTACGTTGCAGGCGTTGGCCAGCACCAGATGTGGGCCGCCCAGTTCATCAAGTACGAGCGTCCCCACGCCTGGCTCAACTCGGGTGGAGCCGGGACCATGGGTTATGCCGTGCCGGCAGCCATGGGCGCCAAGGTCGGCGAACCCGACCGCGTGGTCTGGGCGATCGACGGCGACGGCTGCTTCCAGATGACCAACCAGGAACTGGCCACCTGCGCCATCAACAAGATTCCCATCAAGGTTGCCATCATCAACAACTCCTCGCTGGGCATGGTGCGCCAGTGGCAGACCCTCTTCTATGAAGGCCGCTACTCCAACACCGACCTGAACACCGGCCACGACACCGTCCGTATCCCGGACTTCGTCAAGCTGGCGGACGCCTACGGCTGTGCCGCGTTCCGCTGCGAGCGGGACGAGGACATTGACGCCACCATCCAGAAGGCCTTGGAAATCAATGACCGTCCCGTGGTCATCGACTTTGTGGTCAGCCCGAACTCCATGGTGTGGCCGATGGTCCCCTCCGGAGTCTCTAACGACCAGATCCAGGTTGCCCGCAACATGACCCCGGAATGGGAAGAGGAGGACTAGCCATGAGCCGCCACACATTGTCCGTTCTGGTCGAAGACAAGCCCGGCGTGCTGACCCGCGTGGCCAGCCTCTTCGCCCGGCGGGCCTTCAACATCAACTCCCTGGCCGTCGGCCCCACCGAGGTCTCCGGGATTTCCCGGATGACCGTCGTCGTCGACGCCGATGGCGACCTCATCGAGCAGGTCACCAAACAGCTCAACAAACTGATCAACGTGATCAAGATTGTGGAGCTGACTTCAGAATCTTCCGTGCAACGTGACCACATCCTGGTCAAGGTACGTGCGGATGCCGCGACACGCCTGCAGGTCACCCAAGCTGCAGACTTGTTCCGTGCCTCAGTGGTTGACGTTTCCACAGACTCGGTGGTCATCGAGGCAACCGGTACCCCGGAAAAGCTTGCAGCGCTGCTTTCTGTGCTCGAGCCGTTCGGCATCCGCGAAATAGTGCAGTCCGGCACCTTGGCCGTTGGGCGGGGATCCCGCTCCATGAGTGACAGGGCGTTGCGCAGCGCTTAGGTACTGTCCTAGTACTGCGTAGTAGCCCGATACCGAACCACAGACAATATCTACAAAACCACTCAAGAGGAGTTACGCAAGTGACTGAAATGTTCTACGACGACGACGCAGACCTGTCGATCATCCAGGGTCGCAAGGTTGCCATTGTCGGCTACGGTTCCCAGGGCCACGCCCACGCGCTGAACCTGCGCGACTCCGGCGTCGAGGTTGTCATCGCGCTCAAAGAAGGCTCGAAGTCGATCGCAAAGGCCGAGGACGCAGGCTTCACGGTCAAGAACGTTGCCGACGCCGCCGAATGGGCCGACGTCATCATGATCCTGGCACCGGACCAGCACCAGCGCGCGATCTACAACGACTCCATCAAGGACAAGTTGACCGCCGGCAAGGCCCTTGCCTTCGCCCACGGCTTCAACATCCGCTTCGGCTACATCGAGGCGCCCGAGGGCGTTGACGTCATCCTGATCGCCCGAAGGCTCCGGGCCACACCGTGCGCCGCGAGTTCGAAGCCGGACGAGGTATCCCGGACATCATCGCCGTCGAGCAGGACGCTTCCGGTTCCGCTTGGGACCTGGCCAAGTCCTACGCGAAGGCGATCGGCGGCACCCGCGCCGGCGTCATCAAGACCACCTTCACCGAAGAGACCGAAACCGACCTCTTCGGCGAGCAGGCTGTCCTCTGCGGCGGCGTCTCCCAGCTGATCCAGTACGGCTTCGAGACCCTGACCGAAGCCGGCTACCAGCCGCAGATCGCCTACTTCGAGGTTCTTCACGAGCTCAAGCTCATCGTTGACCTCATGTGGGAGGGCGGCATCGCCAAGCAGCGCTGGAGCGTTTCCGACACCGCAGAGTACGGCGACTACGTCTCCGGCCCGCGCGTCATCGACCCCCGCGTCAAGGAAAACATGGCCGGTGTCCTCGCGGACATCCAGTCCGGTGCCTTCGCCAAGCGTTTCATCGACGACCAGGACAACGGCGCAGTCGAGTTCAAGGAGCTGCGTGCCAAGGCAGAGCAGCACCCGATCGAGGGGGTCGGCCGCGAGCTGCGTTCCTTGTTCTCCTGGCAGCAGCAGGACGAGGACTACGTCGAAGGCTCCGCGGCCCGCTAGTCAAGGCACCCGTTGAAGCCGCGGCAGGAGCCGTAGCAATTCAACACAGAACGCCGTTCGGGATAGGCTCGAAATGAAGCCGCCCGGCATGGAGGCCGGACTCGGTATACCGGGTCCGGCCTTCGTCGTCAAAGAATCGTTTCACCAAAACCCCACCTGAAAAAGAGAGCTAAAGAGGTCACCGGTGACTAGCACCAAGCCAGTAGTACTCCTCGCTGAGGAACTTTCGCCCGCCACGATCGAGGCCTTGGTCCGGACTTCGAGATCCGCCAAACCGACGGCGCGGACCGCTCCCAGCTGCTCTCCGCAATCGTCGACGTCGACGCCATCCTCGTGCGTTCAGCCACCCAGGTGGACGCCGAGGCAATTGCCGCAGCCAAGAACCTCAAAATCATCGCGCGTGCCGGCGTCGGCCTGGACAACGTGGACATCAAGGCCGCTACCCAGGCCGGCGTCATGGTGGTCAACGCCCCGACGTCGAACATTGTGTCCGCTGCCGAGCTGACGGTCGGCCACATCCTCAGCCTTGCCCGCCACATCCCCCAGGCCAGTTCCGCCCTGAAGGGCGGCGAGTGGAAGCGCTCCAAGTACACGGGCATCGAACTCTTCGAGAAGAAGATCGGCATCATCGGCCTCGGACGCATCGGAGCGCTCGTGGCCGCCCGCCTGCAGGGCTTCGAGACCGAGATCCTCGCCTACGACCCCTACATCACCTCCGCGCGCGCCGCTCAGCTCGGCGTCAAGCTCGTCACCCTGGACGAACTGTTGGAGAAGTCCGACTTCATCACCATCCACATGCCCAAAACCCGGAAACGGTGGGCATGTTGGGCGCCGATGCCTTCAAGAAGATGAAGGAAACGGCCTACGTTGTCAACGTCGCCCGCGGCGGCCTGATCGACGAAGAAGCCCTCCACGAGGCTTTGGAAGACGGCCAGATCGCCGGCGCAGGCATCGACGTTTTCGTCAAGGAGCCGAGCACCGACCTTCCGTTCTTCGGCATGGACAATGTCATCGTGACGCCCCACCTGGGTGCCTCCACGGACGAAGCCCAGGAAAAAGCCGGCGTCTCCGTGGCGAAGTCCGTGCGCCTCGCCCTCGCCGGCGAACTCGTCCCGGATGCAGTCAACGTGGCCGGTGGCGTGATCGCTTCCGACGTCCGCCCCGGAATCCCGCTGATCGAGAAGCTCGGCCGGATCTTCACGGCCCTGACCCACGCATCCCTGACGCAGATCGACGTCGAGGTCGCGGGCGAAATCTCCAGCCTGGACGTGAAGGTCCTCGAACTGGCGGCGCTCAAGGGCGTGTTCGCCGACGTCGTGACCGAGCAGGTCTCCTACGTCAACGCACCCGTCATCGCCGAGCAGCGCGGCATCAACACCCGCCTGATCACGACGCCGGAAGCCGAGGACTACCGCAACGTCCTGACCATCCGCGGGGCACTCAGCGACGGATCGCAGATTTCCGTAGCCGGAACGCTCACCGGACCCAAGCAGGTCCAGAAGCTCGTGGGCGTCAACGGTTACGACGTCGAAATCCCGATCAGCGAGCACCTCGTGGTTGTTTCCTACGCGGACCGTCCCGGTGTCATCGGCACCATCGGCCACATCCTGGGCATGAACAACATCAATATCGGTGGCATGCAGGTGGCCCGCCAGAGCGAAGGCGGCCAGGTCCTGGCGCTGCTCACGATCGACACTTCGGTGCCGCAGCAGGTCCTTGAAGCCATCAAGGCCGGCATCGGCGCCGACATGGTTCGTGAAGTGGATCTGGAGGACTAGCATCCTCACCGTTTGAGCTAGAAAAGTGTGCCGCACTTCACATCGGCCACATATCATTGGCCGGTCTGCCTACAATGGCTTGGTCCGAAATTCGGAACCGGCGGCAGGCCGGCCAATAACTTTTGCACACACCCGGTGGATTCCTATTGCCTCGGCATGGTTCCAGGGACAGCAGTGTGCACACCCGCAATCCAGGACTCAGGGAGCCCTATGAACGCCGTCCAGAGGTTCATCAGAAGCCGTGTGCTTCTGTTGACCGCGGCCATTTTGATCGTCGCCATGTGTTTGTCCGTATTCATCCAGAGCCAGTCGCAGGCCGCGCTGAACCGGACAGTGGATGAGAACTCACGCGGCCTGTACGACATCCTGGTCCAGGCCAAGTCCGCGAATACAAAGGACGGCGGGCGCTCCTCCAGCCGGACATCGCGAACGGCCAGGGCGGCATCAGCTTCCCGCAACTCGAGAAGATCCGTGGGCTGAGCGGCGCGTCGGTCGCGGCGCCCATCAGCCTCGTTTCCCGGGTAACGCAGAACCTGGAAACCCCGCGTCTCGACGCGATGGATTACCTTGGCTACAACGCGGGACTGGCTGGTGGAGCCACCGCGGGAGATCCGACCGGAACGGACTCCAAGAGCTGGCCCGCACCGGAATCCGTGCTTCCCGCGAAGCCCAAGAAGTACCGCCTGACCGCCACCGCCGTGAGCTCCGACGGAGTGTCCCAGCAAACCCTCTTCCAGACCAGCGCCGAAGGCACCCTCGGCAAGGGGCAGGTTGTTGAGCAGCAGACTGCCGGAGGCAAGAGCATCCGCATCGCCGGACCCGCGGGGGAGACCGGCATCAAGTTCCCCGCTCCCGCCGGCGGCTCGGAACACAACCTCTTCAACCTTTCCGTAGCGCTGCCCATGGCTCCGCAGGTCACCGAGTCGGTCGTCGCCGTCGATCCGACCGCCGAGCGCGCGCTCTTGGGCTCCGCCGGAGACTTCCTCGCACCGCTGCAAAAGGCGCCGCCGGCCGACACCCGCAACGCCGGCGCAATCGGCCGCTACTTCGAACAGCTCTTCGCCAAGAGCCCTACGCAGCAGGAACTCGAACAAGGCCCGGATTTCATGGGCGTCAAGCTCAAATACTGGGCACCCTCATGACCCAGTACCAGCAGGCGAAGCTCTCCGGCCAGATCACGGATGCCTCACAGGCCATTCCTTTGATCGTCCGGCAGGGAACCTCGCTGGATCTGAAGTACTCGGTCCAAATCCAGGAAATCGATGATTCGGGCAAGGTCGTCAACGACGTCGGCACTGTCTCGCGCTCTTTGGACAAGGACTACCTGCCCTTCGTGTCAAAGTCGCCGTTCGCCCTGTCATGGCCAGGATCCACGGACCACAGCCAGCTGCTCGGTAATATGGGCAACTTCAGCCAAGGCCTGTACCAGCCAGCCCAGTGGAGCACGGACTTCGCCGCGGCACCCAAGTACAAGGACGGCGAAACTTCCGCGAACGGCGCCGTCGGCAAGTCCGCCACGCCGGGAGACTGGGTGACCGTCAACAAGCTGCCCGAGAAGTCGGCCTTCGGGGCGATGGTCGACCAGAGCCAGCGCAAGCCGGTCGATGAGCGCTCGTACCGGGAGAACCTTGCCACGGGATCGAAGCCCGCTACGCCGCTGCCGATGGTCTACGGGACGTTTGATCCGGCCCAGATCCAGAAAGCAGCGGGCGACGTCAACAAGCTGCCCTTGGGTGGCTACGACCCGGCCCCGATGACGCTCCAGAAGGACGCTTCGGGAAATGACACCGCAGCCAAGGGCCTCAAGCCTTCGCTGAGCGCCACCGGCCTGGTCAGCCAGTCTGCCGGTGCCATCACCGACTACTACGGCCTTGCCGCAGCGCGTGGTTACGATTCCAACGCCAACGTGATCGACGCCGTCAGGGTCCGCGCCAGCGCGCCAGGCAACTGGAAGCAGGCCCAACCGGAGGTCGACAAGCTCGCGGCCCAGATCCGCGACATGGGTCTCCAAGCCACAGTGGTGGCCGGCTCCGCGCGCGAAGACGCCAACATCTTCGTCCCGGGATACTCCAAGGACGACGCCGGCAAGGAATCCGCGCTGGGTACCGTCCAGCAGTCGTGGGTCCGGCAGGATGCTGCCGACGCCGTTTCCGGCTCCCTGACCGGCACCAACATCACCCTCCTCTTCCTGACGCTGTGCGGGCCACCCTCCTGACCGGCGCTTCAACCGTGAGCTATATCCGCCAGCGACGCAGCGAGGCAGGGATCCTCCGCGCCATGGGCTGGACCCAAAGGAAGATCCGAAGTTGGGTCCTCGAAGAGTTCGGTATAGGTGCGGGGATCGTTGCCGTGGCAGGCATTGCGCTAAGCCTTCTGAGCTGGAACCTGGCCACGGTCATTGTTTCGGCGTCCGTGTTGCTCATTTACTGTGCCGCCGCCTACATCGCGGCCCAGCAATTGCGGCACCGCGACATCGTTGACCAGGAACCCCAACACGACGAACGCCTGATCCCGGTGGATTCACCGCTCACGTTCGCGTACCGCCAACTGGTTACCCACCGTTTCAGCTCAGTGGCCCTGGCCGTTGCCGTGGGCGTGTTCGGCGCTGCCGTGGGCGCGCTGATCGCGTTGCTCATTGACATCCCGCGCGCAGCTGGAGCCAGTGCCCTCAGCGGGCTCGCCTCCGCCACGATCGCCTTGCCGAGCGTCATCCTGGCGGTGAGCGGGGTGCTCGTTGGCCTCGTACTGACCTTGGTCACCGGTCGCTTCGAACTCCAGGCCAGGCGCGAACAGCTCGGCACGCTCCGGGCCATGGGCTGGAACCCGGACATGCTGGGACAGGTCCGTTTCTTCGAAAATGCCTTGGTCGGAGCAGTGGCGCTGATCCTCGGCGTCGTGGGGCGCTGGGCCTGGGCCTGTTGCTCGCTCCTTATGCCGCACTTTGGGCCGCTTTGGCCGGAGTGGTGGCCGTAATTTGCTGGATTCCCATTGCAACGAAAGTGGTCAAATGACTGACAACCTCGAACCCGATCTGACCGCGACCACGGAATCCACCGACGAGTCGTTCCAGACCCGCGCCAACACCATCGTGCGGGCTGCGGACCACGGCATGCCCTTGCAGTTGAGCAACATCACCATCCGCTATGGCGGTGACAATGGTGGAGCGGAGCCGGTCACCGTCGTCGAGGACTTCAACCTCACCCTGCACGCCGGTGAGATGCACTGCGTCGCCGGGCGAAGCGGCTCAGGCAAGACCAGCATCCTGACGGTGGGAGCGGGACTCACGCTTCCGACGTCGGGCCGCGTCCTCTGGGAGGGCGATTCCCTCGAGAAGATGGGCGACGACGAAATCGCCGACCGCCGCCGCGCCCTCATCGGGTACGTGGACCAGGGCGGCGCCCTGATCGACGGCATGAGCGCTTTGGAGAATGTGCTGTTGCCGGCCGTCCCGACGGCGAAGTGGAGCAGCGCACCGAAATGGCCAAGGACTTGCTGGACCTGGTGGGCTGGGCCGGCGCATGCGCCACCGTCCGGCGCAGCTGTCCGGCGGTGAGCGCCAGCGTGTCGCGATCGCCCGCGCCCTGATCCTGGGCACCAGGGTCCTGGTGGTGGACGAGCCAACGGCCAGCCTGGACCGTACTTCGGCAAATCGCATCATCAGCATCCTGAAGGACACCACGAGCGACGGTATCGCCGTGCTGGTGGCCTCCCACGACCACGAGCTTGTCAGGCTCAGCGATACGCTGACTGAATTGAACTAGTAGCCCGCTGCTTCCGGACCGGCCGTCACATGCGGCCGGTCCGGTCTTTCCATCTCCAAGAGAAGGTAACTTCGTAGAGTGACGTCTCCAGATAAACCCCCGTTCTACATCACCACCGCCATTACCTACCCGAACGGCGAGCCGCATATCGGGCATGCCTACGAGTACATCGCCACCGACGCGATGGCCCGGTTCAAGCGCCTCGATGGCTATGACGTGATGTTCCTGACCGGCACGGACGAGCACGGCATGAAGATTGCCCAGGCTGCGGAGAAGGAAGGCATCACGCCCAAGGAACTCGTGGACCGGAATGCCGAAATCTACAAGGCCGCCCACGCTGCCTTGGGCATCTCCTACGACCGGTTCATCCGCACCACGGATGCCGACCACTATGCCGCCTCCCAGGCCATCTGGAAGAAGATGGAAGCCAAGGGGGACATTTACCTGTCCAAATACGAGGGCTGGTACTCGGTCCGCGACGAGGCTTACTACACCGAAGACGAGACAGTACTGAAGGACGACGGCGTCCGGTACTCGCGCGGTACGGATACCGAAGTGACGTGGACCGCGGAGGAGAGCTACTTCTTCCGTTTGTCCGCCTACCAGGACAAGTTGCTGGCCTTGTACGAGGAGCAGCCGGAGTTCGGCGCCCCCCAGTACCGCTTCAACGAGGTCATCAGCTTCGTCAAGCAGGGTCTTCAGGACTTGTCCATCAGCCGGACGACTTTCGACTGGGGTGTCCCGGTGCCGGGCAACGACAAACACGTCATGTACGTGTGGGTTGATGCCCTGACCAATTACCTGACGGGAGTCGGTTACCCTGATGCCGATTCTGAGGCGTTCCGTAAGTTCTGGCCCGCCGACGTCCACATCATCGGCAAGGACATCTCCCGGTTCCACGCCATCTTCTGGCCCGCCTTCCTGATGAGCGCGGGCCTGGAACTGCCCAAGCGCGTCATGATCCATGGCTTCCTGACCAACAATGGCGTCAAGATGTCCAAGTCCCTCGGCAACGTTGTGGCCCCCAAGGACTTCGTGGAGCAGTACGGCCTGGACCAGGTGCGATTCTTCTTCCTCCGCGAAGTTCCGTTCGGCGCCGACGGCAGCTACAACCACGAGGCGATCGTGGGCCGCATGAACGCCGATCTCGCGAACAACTTCGGCAACCTGGCGCAGCGTTCGCTGTCCATGGTGGCCAAGAACTGCGAAGGCAGGGTTCCGGTTCCGGGAGACTTCTCGGCGGAGGACTCCGCGCTGCTTGCCCAGGCCGCCGGACTTTTGGACGTGGCCCGCGCGGCTTTCGAGAAGCAGGAATTCAGCCGTGCCCTCGAGGCAATCTGGGCCGTGCTGGGCGACACCAACGCGTATTTTGCCGAGCAGGCCCCGTGGGTGCTGCGCAAGACCGACGTCGAGCGCATGAACACGGTCCTGTACGTCACGCTGGAGGTTGTCCGCATCGTGGCGATCCTCGCCCAGCCGGTCATGCCGACGTCGGCCGCCAAGCTGCTTGAGGTCCTGGGACAGCCCGACGGCGAGCCCGCCAGTTCGCGGCCGTCGCCACGCCGATCGTCCCGGTACGGAGCTCCCGCCGCCGGCCCCGATCTTCCCGCGTTACGAGGAGCCCGCCGAGTCCTAGACGCCCGCTCACTTAAGTCGCCTTTTGGGCGGACGCCCGCTCACTTAAGTCGCCTTTTGGGCGGACGCCCGCTCACTTAAGTCGCCTTTTGGGCGGACGCCCGCTCACTCTTGCTGCGCGTGACACCCCCTCATCCCACCGGGTGAGGGGTGTTCCCTTTCCCGTCCCATGATTGGTAAGCGTCCCGAGGCGGATCCGGCGGCTCGCTGGACTTCCACGTGATCTCTTCGCGCTGGCGAGTGGGATCCACTCGGCGCAGGTAGCAGCCGGGACAAGGGACGCTGTTTCCTGCCGGTAAACGCGTACCCACCACTCGCGTTAATCAGGAGACCGAAACCTAGCCTGAAGAGCAAGCGAACTGATGACACTTTCTGGGGAGTAACTGTCAAGATTCATCTCGCTTATTGAGGTCTCCCGTACTTGTCCTTCCTGGGTCTCGAAGACGGTTACTCCGCAAAGTCTGGTCAGCTCGGACCTGATGTGGAGGGACCGAAATGAAACGAACCATTGCGACCCTGGGGGTCGTGGGCCTGGGATTGCTGGGTGCCACGGTGTCGGCGAACGCTGCTCCCTCAGACAAGATCACCATTTGCCACGCCACGCATTCGGCGTCGAACCCCTACGTAGCGGTGACCATCAACTTGTCGGCGCTGTCCGGGCATATCGCCGACACCAACGACATCGTTCCTGCAAACGCAGGCGACTACATGCCCAACGGACAAAACCTCACCCCGGAAAACATCGCCATCCTCAACGCCGGTTGTAAGGTGGCCGGCCTGCCGGTGATTACCCCGACGGACCCGGTGACGAGCCCGCCGACGGATCCGGTGACGAGTCCGCCGACGGATCCGGTGACGAGTCCGCCGACGGATCCGGTGACGAGTCCGCCGACGGATCCGGTGACGAGCCCGCCGGTGACCACCCCGCCCGTGGAGCACGTGGAACCCGTCTCCACCCAGCCGGTCGTCACCCCCGTGGTTCCTCCGGTCGCTGCCCCTGCGGCGACCGTGCCCGCAGCCGTCACTCCGTCGGCGACTGTGCCCGCAGCCGTCACTCCGTCGGCGACTGTGCCCACAGCCGTCATTCCAGCTGCGGCCGGTGCCGCAGCCATTCCGGACGCCCCCATCACCAACGTGGGCTACAACGTCCAGACGGCCGTTGGCGGTAAGGCAAACACAGGTATCCCCGCTTGGCTTTCCGGCCTGACTGGTCTCTTCAGTGCCGTGGCTGTGTTCGTAGTCGCGAGGAGCGGGGTGCGGGCCCGCAAGGCCAGGCACTAGGCAAACCCGGCCGGGTGCCGCACTACGATGGGCGGCACCCCGCCACCTGCTTCACTATCTCCAGGAGTGGTCATGGCCCGTCACCGCTTCACGCGGCAGCCTCACGCACTTCGCGTCCGTGGCCTGCTGATCTGTTCCAGGGATCTTCTCGTGTTGGCGATCTGCGCCGGAGGGCTGCTTGGTGTCTGGCTGGTCTATGGCGTATCCGGCCAGAACCCGGCCGCTTTCGACTCAGGGAATCGGGCGCTTTCGACGGCGGCTCCCGCGGGCAAAGCCGAGCCGAACCGCGCGGCGGTGGGCGCTCCTGCCACTGCGGCGGGAACGCACCTGCCCGCGGCGTCGGCCCCGGTGCAGATTACCTATCCGGCGGTTGGCCTGGATGTGCTGGTTCATCCGCTGCGACCGGACCCTGCTGGCGGGCAGAGCATCGAGCCGCCGGAAACGATGGACGGATATTGGCTCAGTCCCTTCGGTACCCCCGGAACGGGATCGACGAATACCACTTACGTCATCGGGCACAGTTGGGAGGGGCTCGACGCGCCGTTCAACCACCTCAGCTATGCAGCGGCACCGGGGGACGAGCTCAAAGTCGTCACGGCAACGGGAGCGATGACATACAAAGTCGACTCCGTCACCACCTACACAAAATCGACTTTGAAAGACAGTCCCGTCTGGACAGCGGTGCCCAACCGCCTGGTCCTGATCAGCTGCTACACGCAGGACCTCTGGGGCAAGAATGTCGCGGTGGTAGCTTCACTTGTTCCAGGCCAGTAGCTTCTCCCGAGGCGCGCTCCGCATGGACTTCGAGCGCTCAAATGGTGAGACGATTTTGACCAACATGTGGATGCGTTGGCAGTCTGAAAACATGAGTGCAACGCAACCCGCCGCAACGATCAACCTGGCTGTCATTCCCGGCGACGGCATTGGCCCGAAGTCATTGCCGAAGCCCTCAAAGTCCTGGAAAAGGTTGTCGCCGAAGAAGGCGTCACCCTCGAGCAGACCGAATACAAGCTCGGAGCCCAGCACTGGCTTGAAACCGGCGAGACCCTCCCGGACGAGGTCCTGGCCGATCTGCGTACCCGCGATGCGATCTTGTTCGGCGCCGTCGGTGCGGCACCGGGGACACCCGCATTCCTTCAGGCATCATCGAACGCGAAATGCTGCTCAAGCTCCGCTTCAGCCTTGACCACTTCGTGAACCTGCGCCCTTCGCGGCTCTACGGGACGGTGGGCAGCCCGCTGGCCAATCCCGGCGACATCGATTTCATCGTGGTCCGCGAAGGCACCGAAGGTCCGTACGTCGGCAACGGCGGTACGCTCCGCGGGGCACCCCCCACGAGGTTGCCACCGAGGTATCGCTCAACACGGCCCACGGCGTCGAGCGCGTTGTCCGTGACGCCTTCCGCCGCGCCAGCGAGCGTCCCCGAAAGCACGTCACCCTCGTCCACAAGCACAACGTCCTGGTCTTCGCAGGCCACTTGTGGAAGCGCACCGTGGAGGCCGTGGCCAAGGAATTCCCCGAGGTCACCCACGACTACCTGCACATCGACGCCGCCACCATCTTCATGGTGACCGACCCCTCCCGCTTCGACGTGATCGTCACCGACAACCTCTTCGGAGACATCATCACCGACCTCGCCGCCGCCATCACCGGCGGGATCGGTCTCGCGGCCTCGGGCAACATCAACATGGACCGCTCCGCGCCCTCCATGTTCGAACCCGTCCACGGCTCCGCCCCGGATATCGCCGGACAGCAGAAGGCAGATCCAACCGCCGCCATCCTGTCCGCGGCCTTGTTGCTGGACCACCTCGGCTATACGGGAGCCGCCCGCAGGATCGAAGCCGCCGTCGTCGCCGACATCGAAAGCCGCAACGGCGACAGCCGCAGCACCGCTGCCGTCGGCGATGCCATCGCTGCCGCGCTCTAGGGCCCGTACTGGCACTGAGGGTCTGTACCCGGGCGTAAGCTTTACTTGAATTATTTACTGCTGCCGTGGTCCGTCGCTGAACCATATCCTCCAAGAGATGGTTTGCTCTGCCTGGTAGCCGACTGGAGGAAACATGACTCAGACTGCCCACGGCGTCGAATTCAGCCAGCAGCTCTCGGAGACCCCGAAGTCTGCTGAGGAGCGTGCAGCTATCCTGGCAAACCCGGGATTTGGCGACTACTTCACCGACAACACCGTCATTGTCGACTACAGCGTCGACACCGAGGGCAAGGGCGGCTGGCACAGTGCCCGCGTCGAGGCCTACGGACCGATTTCCCTGGACCCTTCGGCGGCAGTGCTGCACTACGGCCAGGAGATCTTCGAAGGCCTCAAGGCATACCGCCACGCTGACGGCTCCGTTTGGACGTTCCGTCCGGGGCCAACGCCGCCCGCCTGAACAAGTCGGCACGCCGCTTGGCCCTCCCGGAACTGCCCGAGGAGTACTTCCTCGGCGCCATCCGCGAACTCGTGCAGGCGGACAAGGAATGGGTTCCGTCCGGCGACGGCGAAGCCCTGTACTTGCGTCCGTTCATGATCGCGACGGAAGCCTTCCTGGGTGTCCGCGCAGCCCGCGAGGTCTCCTTCCGGGTCATCGCTTCTCCGGCCGGCAACTACTTCGGCGGCGAACTCAAGCCGGTATCCATCTGGATCTCCCGTGAGTACGCGCGCGCCGGCCGCGGCGGCACCGGTGCAGCCAAGTGCGGTGGAAACTACGCCGCGTCCCTGATTGCCCAGATGGAAGCCGAAGAGAACGGCTGCAAGCAGGTCCTCTTCCTGGACCACTTCAACGACGATGCCGTCGAGGAACTCGGGGCATGAACGTCTTCTTCGTCATGAAGGACGGCTCACTCGTCACTCCGGCACTCACCGGAACCATCCTCGAAGGCGTGACCCGTTCTTCCGTCATCCAGGTGGCGAAGGACATGGGCCGCGAGGTTTCCGAACGGAAGATCACCCTCGCCGAGTGGCGCGACGGCGTGGCCTCCGGCGAAATCGCCGAGGTCTTTGCTTGCGGAACCGCCGCCGTCATCACCCCCATCGGCGTCCTCAAGGACAAGACCGAGTTCATCGGTTCCGAGGACGCCAAGGCAGGCGAAACCACCATGGCCATCCGCGAGCAGTTGCTCGGCATCCAGACCGGAACGGTCAAGGACACGCACGGCTGGCTCACCCGACTGGCTTAAGTCCCCACCGGCTCCCAAGCCTCGCAAGCGTGGCTTGGGTCCCTCGCCGGCGTGGGCCCTGTCTTGGAAAATGCCCGACGGCGGCCTCCCACCCTGGTGGGCGGGTCGCCGTCGTCGTTAACCGGTGAGCTGGTTGTTACCGGTGCTGGCTTGCTGGAGCCGCGGTCCGATGAGCGCTTCCATCTTGGCCTGCAGATATTGCTGGCCCGCCGCGGATGGGTGATCGCCGTCGGGACCAATGAGCTCCGCGGCATCGTCCATGATCCAGCCGAGGTCGATCGGATCAACGAAGTGCGCGCCGGCTTTCAGGGCAGCGGCCTTGTCCTGGTCGCGGATGTCGAGCCTTTCGGCTTCGGGCGTGCTCGTGTACGACGGCGGCCCGACCACGACGATGTCGGCTTGGGGAGCGCGGGACTTGACTGAGGCGAACGCCCGCGTGGCCGCAGCCTCGGTTTCTCCTGCGGCCGTTCCCATATCGTTTTCGGAACCAAAGAACAGCACCAGGCGGGTCTCGTCGGTTACCGCTGTGTCCACTTGGGAACCGAAGGTCGATCCGTCCTCGCCGACACTGACGTAGCCGCTGCCATCCCGTGCGGCATTGACGATGGTCGCTTGGAGCTGTTGAAAGCCGGGATCGTTCTCCACCAGCTTTGGCCAGGCCTCGTCAGGCGAGGTGCCGTGACCCGTGCTGAGGGAGTCTCCGATGATCACCACGGTGGGCTGGGCCGCGGCGGACCGTGGTCCGGTGTCGGAGGAACAGGCGCTGAGGAGTGCGAGGACGGAAAGGCAGGCGGTGGCGATCGCCGTCGTCGTCCGGAGAAGTTCTCTTCGTCGGGTGTGATTCCGCCCCAATTCGGCTCCTCCTCCGCAACTGTCCACATGTATCCATCCCAGTTCCTTGGCACCATGTTACGTCGTGTGCCGTGCCTGCCTCTTGCTTCCTGGCTCGCGGAACCGGGCTTCCCGTCCAAGGTCCCGCCACTTGGCGTGTGCCAAGATGGAGAAGTGAATCCGGTCAATGACGCCACTTTCCAGAACAGCAGCCACCTCACCCGCTCGCGGCTCGCGCCTAATCCGGGTCCGATGAGCCTTGACGGCACCAACTCGTACGTCATTGCCGCGCCGGACGCTGCTGGAGTGGTCGTCGTGGATCCCGGGCCGCTCGACGAATCGCACCTCGCGGCCCTGGCCGCCGCGGGGCCTGTGGAGCTCGTTCTCATCACCCATCGCCACAAGGACCACACCGAGGCCTCTGAGGTGTTCCACGAACTCACCGGCGCGCCCGTCCGTGCGGCGGATCCCGCCTATTGCCACGGCGGCGAGCCGTTGCGCGGTGGCGAGGTCATCGAGGCCGGAGGCGTTGAGATCCGGGTTCTTGCCACGCCGGGCCATACCTCGGACTCAGTCTGCTTCCACCTTCCGGGCGACGGACCGGACGGCTCGGTGCTGACGGGCGATACCATCCTGGGGCGGGGCACCACCGTCCTGGACTATCCTGACGGACGGCTGGGGATTACCTCTCCAGCCTCGACAAGCTCGAAAGCCTCGGTCCGGCGACGCTGTTGCCCGCACACGGCCCCGTCCTGCCAGCCGTCGACGCCGTGTGCCGCGAGTACCGGGCCCACAGGGAGATGCGCCTGGACCAAATCCGTGAAGCACTCGCGCGCCTCGGCGCCCAAGCCGAAGTCCAAGCTGTCACCGATGCGGTGTATCCCGACGTCGATCCTTCCGTGCGCTGGGCAGCTGAAACTTCGGTGGCGGCGCAATTGGACTATCTGCGCGGCTAGCAGGCACCTCTTCAGTGCGCGCATAGCGGCCGCCGGCGGACGGTACGCTAGAACCCATGCGTATCGCCCGGTTTGTTGTTGATTCTGATCCCGTCTACGGCGTCGTTGAAGGTGAGCCAGGCAGTGAAATGATCACTGTCATCCACGGCGACCCCTTCTTCAACGGCGTCGAGCGGACCTCGGTCCGCCACAAGCTGGAGGACGTTCGCCTTCTGGCCCCGATTATTCCCCGCAGCAAGGTCATCGGCGTCGGACGGAACTTCGCCGAGCATGCCCGGGAACTCGGTAATGAAGTTCCGCAGCACCCCTTGTTGTTCCTGAAACCGAATACCGCCGTCGTTGGCCCCAACGATCCGATCGTGTTGCCTGAGTTCTCGGAGGAAGTCTCCTTCGAAGCGGAACTCTGCGTCGTCATCGGCCGCATTTGCAAGGACGTGCCCGAGGACCGCGTGGACGACGTCATTTTCGGTTACACCTGCGGCAACGACCTCACGGCCCGCGACGTCCAGAAGACGGACCTGCAGTGGGCGCGTGCCAAGGGCTTTGACACCTCCGCGCCGCTCGGCCCGTGGATCGAGACGGAACTCGATCCCGAAGACCTGGCCATCAAGGGCTGGCTCAATGGCGAACTCCGCCAGGACGGCAGCACGAACCAGATGATCCGCAGCGTGCGCGAGCTGGTATCGATCGTTTCGCAGGCTTTCACCCTGCTTCCGGGTGATGTCATCATGACCGGGACTCCTGCCGGCGTCGGGCTGGTCCAGGAGGGCGACCGCTACGAGATCGAGATCGAAGGCATCGGCCGCTTGTCCAACCCGGTAGTCCGCCGCTAAGAGGCTCGGCGTTCCGCCCAGCCGGTCGCTCTGGACCCGCTGGCACTGGGCATTCCGCCCACCGCCACGGGGTAAAGTTGGAACCACTATGACTACTGTTGCTGCGCCGAACTCTGCCGCCATTCCCGCCGTAAACGCCGAAACCCCGGTCCGCGTCCGGTTCTGCCCCTCACCTACGGGAACTCCGCACGTTGGGTTGATCCGCACGGCCCTCTTCAACTGGGCCTACGCGCGGCACACGGGTGGCAAGCTGATTTTCCGGATCGAGGACACCGATTCGGCCCGCGACAGCGAGGAGAGCTACCACCAACTGCTTGACGCGTTGAAGTGGCTCGGCATCGACTGGGACGAGGGCGTCGAGGTTGGCGGGCCGCACGAACCGTACCGCCAGTCGCAGCGCAGCGACATGTACCAGGACGTCATCGCCAAGCTCAAGGCCGGCGGTCACATCTATGAGTCGTACTCCACTCCCGAGGAGATCGAAGCACGGCACCGCGCCGCAGGGCGGGACCCGAAGCTCGGCTACGACGGCTTTGACCGGCACGTCACCGAGGAACAGCTCGCCCAGTACAAGGCCGAGGGCCGCAATGCCGTGCTGCGCCTGCGCATGCCGGACGAAGACCTGACCTTCAACGACCTTGTGCGCGGGGAGATCACGTTCAAGGCGGATCCGTGCCTGACTTCGCTGTGGTGCGTGCCAACGGAGCTCCGCTGTACACGCTCGTGAATCCCGTGGACGATGCACTGATGGGCATCACGCACGTCCTCCGCGGTGAGGACCTGCTCAGCTCCACGCCCCGGCAGATCGCCCTCTACCGCGCGCTTTACGCCATCGGCGTGGCTGAGTACATGCCCGAGTTCGGCCACCTTCCCTATGTCATGGGCCAGGGCAACAAGAAGCTTTCCAAGCGCGATCCGGAATCCAGCCTGTTCCTGCACCGTGAACGTGGGTTCATCCGTGAAGGATTGCTCAATTACCTGTCACTCCTGGGCTGGTCGCTGAGCGCCGATGAGGATATCTTCACCGTGGAGCAGCTCGTGGCCAACTTCGATATCCACGATGTCCTGGGCAACCCTGCGCGCTTCGATATCAAGAAGGCCGAGGCCATCAACGGTACGCACGTGCGCATGCTCACGCCCGAGGACTTCCGTCAGAGGCTCGTGCCGTACCTGCGTGCCGCAGGTTTCGTGGGGGAGATCCTGACTCCGCGCCAGGAAGAGATCCTTGCCGAGTCCGCGCCGCTGGTCCAGGAACGGATCACCCTGCTGGGCGAAGCTCCCGAGATGCTCGCCTTCCTGTTCAAGAAGGACGACGCGATCGACATCGCCGACGACGCCCGCAAGGGACTTCCCGAGAACCTGGTCGAGGTGCTGGACGCCGCGTTGGTTGCGCTGGAACCCTCGCCGACTGGACAGCGGAAAGCATCCAGGCAGCGCTCAAGCAAGCGTTGGTGGAAGATCTTGGGATCAAGCCGCGCCTCGCGTTCGGCCCGGTGCGCACGGCAATCTCCGGCCGCCGCATCTCGCCGCCGCTGTTCGAATCGATGGTCATCCTGGGCAAGGATTCCTCGCTCACCCGCCTGCGCGCGTTCCGCGGCTAGTTCAGGCACTCCGTGATCAACGCACTTCATGAGTCATTCGGCACGGTCCGCGGTGTCCTGTTCGACATCGACGACACCCTGGTGGACCTTGAGTACGCCATGACCACGGCCTTGCGTGACGTGAGCGAACACCTCCTGCCCGGCCTGGACCAGGCCGGGTGGGAGAAGTTCGGACGGATCTTCACGCACGAAACCACGCATTTCTATGACCGGTACCTAGCCGGTGAATTGACGTTCAACGAGCAGCGGCTCCTCCGTGGCCGCGCGGCCCTTGGGCATTTCGGCGTGGAGCTCGGGGGAGAGGACTCCCACACGTGGCTCAATGACTACTCGCGCCTACAGCCCAGTTATGTCAGGGCGTTCAGCGATGTCCTGCCCGTCCTCGACGCCCTCGACGCCGCGGGCATCCCTACGGCGCCGTGAGCAACAACGTTCACGACTACCAGCGGGTCAAGCTCGACAGTGCGGGCTTGCCCGGGTCTCGGTCCTTGTCGGAACGGACACCGTAGGCGTGCCCAAGCCGGACCCCGCCATTTACCTGGAAGGGGTCCGTCGCTTGGGCACCACCCCGGCCGAGACCCTTTTTGTGGGAGACAACCGCCTTCTCGACGCCGACGGCGCCACTGCTGCCGGATTGCTGGGCATCTGGTTGAATCGCACTGGTGAGCTCGCCTCCGACTTTTCCGGCCGGGAAATAGACTCCTTGACCCGGCTGCTCGCCTGAAGCTCTGCAGCTAAGCGCCCAGCCGGAACTTCCGCAGGAACACGAACGTTCCGATGGAACCCGCTCCCAGGACGCCCACAAGTCCGAGCGCCGTGCCGGTATCCGACTTTTCAGCCATGCTCGACGGCGACACCGCCGCAGCTCCTTGATGCAGTTCCGCGGTGCCCGCCGCGATCCGCGCATTTCCGTCCGCGAGTTTGTCGGCACCGGTGGACAACTGGGCTGAGCCTGCTGCCAGTTTGGCGTTTCCATCGGACAACTTGGAGGCGCCCGCTGCCAACGCAGTGGAACCGTCAAGAAGACCGGGTGAGGAAGGATCAGCAGGGCTGCCCTTGATCCCTGTCATCAGCGAGTCCGTACCTGCAGCCAAGCGGGACGTGCCCTCCGTCATGCTGGCGGTGGCTTTGAGGAGGCCCGGATGCTCAGGGTCGCCAGGTACGCCGTCCATGCCCACGCGGATCTTCGCGGTTCCATCGGCGAGCATTTGGGTTCCCAGAACCACGCCCGGGACGCCGGATCCTGGCTGTTGAGCTTCTGGGCGAGGATGGCGAAACCGTCCGCCAGTTTGCCGGTCCCTGCTGCCAGCTTCCCGGTGCCGTCGGCGAGCCGTCCGGTGCCGGCGTGCAGTTGCGCCGCTCCGCCGAAAGCTGGCCAGCTCCGGCCTGCAATTGCGAGGCTCCGGCGTCAAGGCGGTGCGCGCCGTCGTTGAGCGCATTGATCTGGGCCTTCAGCGTTGCCAGGGGCACCACGCCCTGGATACCGTTGGCGGCGTCGGCGAGCTGCTGGAGCCCTGGGCCAACGCAGCGGAGCCGGTTCCCTTGGTGGGATCGTCTCCGGCACCCGGGTAGCCTTTCAGCTGGTCGGTGCCCGCCGCGAGCCTGGAAGCACCTGCATCGAGTTGGGCGGCACCGGAGTTGAGCTGGGCGGCTCCGCTGTTGAGCTGGTTCGCACCGTTGTTTAGTTGGGTGGCGCCGTCTCCGAGATTGTTTTCAGCATTGCCGCCCGGCGTCGGAGTCAGTGCCGCTGAAAGCTGCAGGGCACCCGCCGCGAGCTTCTGTGCGCCGTCGTCCACTTTGTAGACTCCCGGCGCAAGCTTGGCGTTGACGTCATTCTGGATTTTCACGGCCCCAGTTGCGAGTTTGTCGGCTCCGTCCTTCAACTGCTGGGCTCCCGGGCTAGTTTGCCTTGGATTCCGTTTTGGACTTTTGAGGCGCCATCAGCCAGCTTGGCCGCACCTGTCCCGGCTTCCGCAGCTCCACCCGCAAGCCTTGCCGCGCCGTCCTTGAGCTGGCCTGCGCCGGCGGATGCCTGGCCTGCGCCGTCATTCAGCTGCGCCGACCCCGCCGCGATCTTCCAATGACCAGGGTGTAGAAGCCGAGGAGCGCGATCAACAGGAGTGCGAGCACGGCAATGGCGATTATCTGGGCACGGCTCCGCGTTCTGGTGGCAGTTGCAGGGTTCGGTGTCATGGGCAATTCCTCTCGATGACTTTCCCGACAGCGGCGCTGCTGCCAGGGATCCCCCATGTGACGCAGCTAACAGGCGACCCGGCCTGTAGCTGTGCCACGAAACAAGTGCGTGGCGTTGGTTACCGATTGGTAACTTACCGAGAGTAAAGCTAAGACCCTGCCGATTGCAAGGGTTTTTTCGATGTCGTCATCCTTGCCGGGGGATTGTCGAGGTGCGCATCGGGCGGGCGCGGGCGTGCGCGGTCGATTTGTGTGCATCGAAAGTCTCGGGTAAAGTAATTACTCGTGCTGAGGGGCACGGAGCGAAGGTTTACGCCATCGAATCCGGCCTAAAAGCGCCAATGGGATATGGTGTAATTGGCAACACTACGGTTTCTGGTACCGTCATTCTAGGTTCGAGTCCTGGTATCCCAGCTCTGAATAATCCGCGAATTTGCGCGGGAATTTGGAGTTTCAAAACGGTTCGCCGATTTGAAACAATGCTGGATGTATGAAATACTCATTCAGCTTGAATGCCGGAAGCGGTATTCAATATGGCAGTAAAACAAAGTGCAAGGCCCCATCGTATAGCGGCCTAGTACGCCGCCCTCTCACGGCGGTAACGCGGGTTCGAATCCCGCTGGGGTCACAAAATGAATCCCCGGAACCATCAGGTTCTGGGGGATTTTTCTTTGCCCAAAGTTCGTGTGGATTTCTCCCCTCAATAAAGGGGAGAGCAGCATGGCTGGCGGCTCAGGTGGTCTTCTGAAGGGCCTCTGCAGCATCCCTGACCTTGATGAGCGTGCGGAGGTTCCGCGTGGTGGTGCTCGCCTTGTAGCGGGTCTTTGCGGAGAGCTTGCTGAAGGGGCTGTCCAAGGTTCCTCCCGCCGGGGCTAGCCACGCCGTCGCCTCGGGACCCAGCCGGACTTGCTCGACGCCGCCCTGCCCTGGTGCGCCGAGGGCCGCGCCGGCGTCGAATAGTTCGTCCAGCATGGCCGCGTCCGAGGCGAGGGTGATGTAGCTGTGCGTGGTTTTATCGTCTGCCGGATAGGGGCAGGCTTCCACTAGTTCGGCAACCCTTTCGGAGCTCAGGACCACCACCCAGGCGTCGTAGCCAAATGCTGACCTCAAGCACTTTTCGAATTCGTCCTTGACTCCCGCTGCGTCGAGCTCGCTCCGGAGCACCACGTTGCCGCTGGCCAGCAAGGTCTTGACGTCGGTGAAGGGGTGCGCCTTCAGGGCTGCTTTGAGGTCGGCCATCTTGATGTTGATCCCGCCCACGTTGATCCCGCGCAGGAACACGGCAAAGCTGTTCATGCGCCTACCCTACCTGCGCCCGTCTGCAGGTAGGGGCGAGGACGGGGAGGCTGGCGGGAAACGGGAAGCGCTTAGTCGTTGTTCTTGCGCAGGGCTTCGGTCAGTACCCGGGCGGCGTTGCAGACGACTTCGGCATGCAGGCGTCCGGGCTGGCGGGTCAGGCGCTCGATGGGGCCGGAGATGGACACCGCAGCAATGACCCGGCCGGAAGGGCCGCGCACCGGTGCGGAGACCGAGGCGACTCCAGGCTCGCGTTCGCCGAGGCTCTGCGCCCAGCCCCGGCGTCGTACTCCTGCCAGCACTGTCGGCGTGAACCGGGCGTTCTGAAGCCCGTCCAGGAGGCGGTCGTGGTCTTCCCATGCCAGCAGGATCTGGGCGGCGGAGCCGGCCTTCATGGAGAGCTGTGTGCCTACGGGAATGGTGTCGCGCAGGCCGATCGGGCGTTCGGCCGAGGCAACGCAGACGCGCCAGTCGCCCTGGCGTCGGAAGATCTGGGCGCTCTCTCCGGTGGCGTCGCGCAACTGGATCAAGACGGGGCCTGCGGAAGCGATGAGCCGGTCTTCGCCGGCTGCCGAAGCAAGCTCGACAAGGCGGCTGCCGAGGACAAAACGCCCTTGGATGTCGCGACTCACGAGGCGGTGGTGGACGAGCGCCAGCGCAAGGCGGTGCACCGTGGGGCGGGCCAGCCCTGTTGCCGCCACAAGTTGAGCCAAGGTGGTTGGCCCGCCTCAAGTGCGTCGAGCACCTGGGCCGCTTTATCGATGACGCCGACTCCACTAGAATTGTCCATGTAATGATATTGCCGTCTCAATATCTGAGATGCAAGTTGTTTCACTGGCGCAGTTCGGATCACTGATGTTCAGTGGAAGTAGTCAAGCCAACCGCAGTGAAGGGAGCAGGCCGTGGAAAGACACTGGCCGAGAAAGTTTGGGATGCGCACGTGGTGCGCAAGGGCGAAGGCGAAGGAGTCAACGCCCAGCCCGATCTTCTGTTCATCGACCTGCACCTCGTGCATGAGGTGACCTCCCCGCAGGCCTTTGAGGGCTTGCGCCTTGCTGGACGACCCCTGCGCCGCCCGGACCTCACGATCGCCACGGAGGACCACAACACTCCGACCCTGGACATCGACAAGCCGATTGCCGATCTGACCAGCCGCACCCAGATCCAGACCTTGCGGAACAACTGCAAGGAGTTCGGAGTCCGCCTGCACTCGCTCGGCGACGCCGAGCAGGGCATTGTGCACGTTGTCGGACCCCAGCTGGGCCTCACCCAGCCCGGCATGACGGTTGTCTGCGGCGATTCACACACCTCGACCCACGGCGCCTTCGGAGCACTCGCCATGGGTATAGGCACTTCCGAGGTGGAACACGTCATGGCCACCCAGACGCTGTCCCTCAAGCCGTTCAAGACCATGGCCATCAACGTTGAAGGCACCCTGCGTCCGGGCGTTTCGGCGAAGGACATCATCCTTGCAGTCATTGCCAAGATCGGCACCGGCGGCGGGCAGGGCTACGTCCTGGAGTACCGCGGCTCGGCCATCCGGGCGCTCTCCATGGATGCCCGCATGACCATCTGCAACATGTCCATCGAGGCCGGCGCCCGCGCTGGCCTGGTGGCCCCGGACCAGACGACGTACGACTACATGTACGGCCGCCCGCACGCCCCCAGGGCGACGAGTGGGATGCCGCCGTCGAATACTGGAACACGCTGCGCACCGACGACGACGCAACTTTCGACGTCGAGGTGGACCTCGACGCCGATACCTTGGAGCCGTTCGTGACCTGGGGGACCAACCCGGGCCAGGGCATTTCGCTCAACGAGGCAGTGCCGTTCCCCGCGGACTTCGGTGACGAGAACGCCAAGCTGGCTGCCGAGCGCGCGCTGCAGTACATGGGCCTCGAAGCCGGGACGCCCATGAAGGACATCCGTGTGGACACGGTCTTCCTCGGATCCTGCACGAACTCCCGCATCGAGGACCTCCGGGCCGCCGCCGATGTCATACGCGGGCGCGAAAAGGACCCCAAGGTCCGCATGCTCGTGGTCCCCGGCTCGGCACGCGTCCGCCTTGAAGCCGAAGCCGAGGGCCTGGACAAGGTGTTCAAGGAATTCGGCGCTGAATGGCGCTTCGCCGGTTGCTCCATGTGCCTGGGCATGAATCCGGACCAGCTGGAACCGGGGGAGCGCTGTGCCTCCACCTCGAACCGCAACTTCGAAGGACGCCAGGGCAAGGGCGGACGTACCCACCTGGTTTCGCCGGTAGTCGCCGCAGCTACGGCAGTCCGCGGAACGCTGAGCTCGCCTTCGGACCTGGAGCCCGCCTCTGTTTCCGCATCCACCACCACCGACGCCGCCTAGGAGGGCCCCATGGAAAAGTTCACCACCCACACCGGCATCGGTGTCCCGCTGCGCCAGAGCAATGTGGACACGGACCAGATCATTCCGCGGTCTACTTGAAGCGGATTACGCGTACCGGTTTCGAGGACGCCCTGTTCTCGGCGTGGCGGAAGGACCCGTCCTTCATCCTCAACCAGGAACCCTTCAACGCCGGCTCCGTACTGGTGGCGGGACCCGATTTCGGTACCGGTTCATCCCGCGAGCACGCAGTCTGGGCGCTGAAGGACTACGGCTTCAAAGCCGTGCTCTCGTCCCGGTTCGCGGATATTTTCCGCGGCAACTCGGGAAAGCAAGGCCTCCTGGCGGCCGAGCTTGCCCAGGACGACATCGAGCTCATCTGGAAAGTCCTTGAAAACGCGCCCGGCACCGAAGTCAAGGTGGACCTTGTGTCCAAGACCGTTGAGTGCGGAAACGTCGTCGCACCTTTCGAGATCGATGACTACACCCGCTGGCGCCTCCTCGAGGGCCTGGATGACATCGGACTGACGCTCCAGCACGAGGAAGACATCACGGCCTACGAGGCCACAAGGCCTTCCTTCAAACCGAAAACCCTGCCGGCGCGCACCCAGTAGCGCGAACCGAGCAGCTTCCGTACCTTGAAAGGACCGGTGCACCCGAAAGAACGGGTGCGCCGGTCCTTTCCGTGTGCGTGACGCGTTTCGCGGGATGTGGCCATGGCCTGATCCCGGCGTTGTGCAGCTTCACCGAGAGTTCGGCACCGTCTTGCGCTTCCGGCCACATCCAGCGGACAACGGTCAATCCTCAAGCTCCATCCATCGGCTGACCGGAAGGTACAAGCCCGGCAAATCCGGACCAGCTCATTGTGCCGGGCCATTCTGGCAACTGTGCCTCCATGGTTGTCGTTGGGGTTGGAATGAGGGTTATCCATGGATCGGGCACGAACGCGGGTCACTTACGGCCCATGCCGGGCGGCAACATGGGCCGTAAGTGACCCCGCGTCGCTGAAAGCCGGCCTTCGCCGCGCCCCGGCATTTCGAATCGGTAACGTCAGCTTTTATGCTTAGCTGGAGCCTTCGTAAGTGTGGGGCATCAACTCGTGAGGAAACCGGTATAGATGAGTAGTGTTCTGACAATCCGCGGCGGCGTCCCTTTGACTGGCCGCGTCACCGTCAGAGGTGCCAAGAACCTTGTTCCCAAGGCCATGGTGGCTTCCCTCCTCGGCAACGAACCGTCGGTGCTGCGGAACGTCCCGGAAATCAAGGACGTCGAGGTGGTCACCAGCCTCTTGCAGCTCCACGGCGTGACTGTGCAGAAGGATCCCGTCACCGGCGATCTCACTCTGGATCCCAAGAATGCGAAGACGGCGTCCAGCACTGCGATCGACGCGCACGCCGGGGACTCCCGTATCCCGATCCTGCTCTGCGGTCCCTTGATCCATGCGATCGGAGAAGCCTTCATTCCCGATCTCGGTGGCTGCAAGATCGGCGACCGGCCCATCGACTACCACCTGAACGTGCTCCGCCAGTTTGGCGCCGTCGTCGAAAAGCGCCCGGGCGGCATCCACATCTCCGCTCCCAAGGGACTTCACGGCGCCAAGATCTCACTCCCGTACCCGTCGGTGGGAGCCACGGAACAGGTCCTGCTGAGTGCCACCCGCGCCGAGGGCATCACCGAACTCAGCGGTGCCGCCACCGAACCCGAAATCATCGACCTCATCGCTGTGCTGCAGAAGATGGGTGCCATCATCAGCGTCCAGACCGATCGCACTATCCGGATCGAGGGCGTTCGGGACCTGGGTGGCTACGACCACCGCGCACTGGCAGACCGCAACGAATCGGCGTCGTGGGCTTCGGCTGCCTTGGTGACCCGGGGAGACATCTTCGTGGAGGGCGCTTCCCAGCGGGACATGATGACGTTCCTCAACACCTACCGCAAGGTGGGCGGCGGAATGGACATCCGCGAGGACGGCATCCGCTTCTACCACCCTGGCGGAAAGCTGAGCCCGCTCGTCCTTGAGACGGATGTGCACCCGGGCTTCATGACCGACTGGCAACAGCCCCTGGTGGTCGCCCTGACCCAGGCTGAAGGCGTGTCGATCGTCCACGAAACCGTGTACGAAAACCGCTTCGGCTTCACCGACGCCCTGACCCGCATGGGCGCAACCATCCAGGTCCACCGTGAATGCCTCGGAAGCGTGCCCTGCCGCTTCGGCCAGCGCAACTTCCTGCACTCCGCCGTCGTCTCAGGACCCACTCCGCTCAGGGGAACCGACATCGACATCCCCGACCTCCGTGGCGGATTCAGCCACCTCATTGCGGCGCTCGCCGCGACCGGCACGTCCAGGGTGACCGGGATCGACATCATCAACCGCGGCTACGAGCGCTTCACCGAAAAGCTCGCCGGCCTGGGCGCCGATTTCGACCTCACCGAATCCAAGTAACGGGGGACACCTTGAAGGAATCGGCCCAGAGCCGTGCCATGTTCGCTGTTCTTGCGGGACTTGCACGACCGCTCATGAACGTCCTCATGGCAAAGAAGTGGGAGGGGACCGACAAGCTTCCCGCGGGTGGCTTCATCGCCGCCCCGAACCACTGCACCGAGATCGACCCCATCGTCGTGGGGCACATGCTCTACAACATGAAGCGTCCGCCGCATTTCCTCGCGAAGGCGGGCCTCTTCAAGGCGCCGGTCCTCGGCAGCCTGTTGCGCGCCACGAACCAGATTCCCGTGGAGCGCTCGACGACGGGGCGAACCGCTCGTTGCAAGCCGCCCAGGAAGTGGTGGATGCCGGCGGCGCCATCATCATCTATCCGGAGGGTACCCTGACACGCGATCCGGATTTGTGGCCGATGAAGGGCCACACGGGAGCTGCCCGCCTGGCAATCCAGACGGGTGCCCCTGTGGTTCCCATTGCCCATTGGGGTGCCCATGAGGTGTTTCCCGTTACGCCAAACGCCTGCACGTGTTCCCGCGGAAGACATCCCGCATCCTGGTAGGCGATCCCGTGGACCTCAGCGCTTTCCAGGGTCGGCCGCTGGACCGGGCCACCCTGGTTGAGGCTACGGACATCATCATGGTTGCCATCACGGAGCTTCTTGCTACCTTGCGCGGGGAAGAACCGCCCAAGGAACGCTGGGACCCTGCTGCCCACAATCAGTCGAAGCACGGCCGCTTCCAAGCGACTGAGGGAACCGCGGGCACCGATGGTACGGACGGACCGAAGTGACTTCCGGGGAAGAATTCATCGCCGACAGAGGCGTTGTGGCCGTGCTTGGCGCCGGATCCTGGGGTACGACGTTCGCGAAGGTCCTGGCTGATGCTGCACTTGCGAGCGGTGCGGAGCGCAGTATCCGCATTTGGGGCCGGCGGGACGAAGTGGTCGACCAGATCAACGCGGAGCACCGCAACACGCAGTACCTGAAGGACATTGCACTGCCAGACTCCATCACGGCTTCAACGGATGTGGCCGGGGTCCTTGCGGGCGCCGGAATCGTGATCCTCGCCGTGCCGGCGCAGTCGCTTCGGCTTCAACTGCGCAAATGGAAACCGCTCGTGGCACCCGGCGCCGTGGTCGTTTCCCTCATGAAGGGCCTTGAACTCGGTACGGATTCCCGCATGAGCGAAGTCATTTCCGAGGAACTCGACATTCCGCAGGAACGCGTGGCCGTTGTTTCGGGACCCAACCTGGCAATGGAGATCGCCCGCCAGGAACCGACAGCCTCTGTGGTGGCCTGCAGCGACGAAGCCACGGCTGCATCGTTCGCGCTCTACTGCACCGCGCCGTACTTCCGCCCCTACACGAGCAACGACGTGGTCGGCGTCGAAATCGGGGGAATCGTGAAAAACGTCATTGCCCTTGCCGTCGGTATCTGCGAAGGCAAGCAAATGGGCGACAATACCAAGGCGTCCGTGATCACTCGCGGCCTCGCGGAGACATCGAGGCTGGCTCTTGCCCTGGGCGGCGAAGCGCGCACGATGGCCGGACTTGCCGGACTGGGAGACCTCGTGGCTACCTGTTCTTCGCCCTTGTCCCGAAACCACACGGCCGGGCGGTTGCTCGGCGAAGGTTTGACCCTTGAACAGGTCACCGAGCACATGACTCAGACGGCGGAAGGCATCAAATCCGGGTACGCTGTCTACGAACTAGCCGGGAAACTCGGTGTCGACATGCCGATCACCGCGGCCGTTGTGGCCGTCCTCGAAGGCAAACTGTCCGTTGATGAACTTGGGCCCAGACTCCTGGCCCGCTCCCTGAAGTCCGAAGGCGATTACTGACCGTGACCGAAGAATCCCTGTCTGCCGGAACCGCTGAGTCCGCCGGAACAACCGCTTCTGCCGGAACTGCCGGGTCCGCGAAGCCGGCCAAACATCGGCGGCCCCGCGTCGCCGTGCTCTTTGGTGGCCGATCCAGCGAGCACGCGGTCAGCTGCGTGACGGCGGCCGGCGTCATGGGCGCCATCGACAAGAGCAAGTACGACGTCGTCCCCATCGGGATAGCCAAGTCAGGGCAGTGGGTGATTCCCTCGGCTGACATCAGCCAGTGGTCGCTGAGCGCCTCGGCCTTGCCTGAAGTGCTGCCTTCCGGCAAGACCGTAACCCTCGCCGAGGTGGGCGGAGCCCACCAATTGATCGTCACGGCGCCAAATGCGGTGCCCGAGGAACTGGGCTCCGTGGACGTCGTCTTTCCGCTCCTGCACGGCCCGTGGGGCGAAGACGGCACCATCCAGGGCCTTCTGGAGCTCTCGGACACCCGCTACGTTGGAGCGGGAGTCCTCGCATCCGCCGTCGGCATGGACAAGCACTACATGAAGGTCGTTTTCGAGGCCGCCGGGCTTACCGTGGGACCGTATGTCGCCGTCACTGACCGCGAATGGATCAACGACGCCGAAGCCGTGCGCAAGCGCGTGGACCGTCTCGGCTTTCCCGTCTTCGTGAAGCCCGCCCGCGCCGGTTCCTCGATGGGAATTTCCAAGGTTGATTCGATGGATGATTTGGATGCCGCCATCGAAGAAGCACGGCGGCACGACCTCAAGCTGGTGATCGAGGCCGGGATTGTCGGCCGCGAAATCGAGTGCGCAGTCCTTGAAGGACGTGGCACTGCGGCCCGCGAACCTCCATGCCGGGGAAATCGCCGTCGCTCCAGGAGAACACGAGTTCTACGACTTCAACGCCAAATATGTGGAGGACGGCGCAGCAGCCCTTAGCTGCCCGGCCGACATTCCCGACGAGGCCATTGCGCGCGTCCGCGAGCTCGCGGCGGCCGCGTTCGATGCGGTCGGTGCCGAAGGCCTCAGCCGCGTGGACTTTTTCTACACTCCGGACGGCGAACTTATCATCAACGAGATCAACACGATGCCCGGATTCACCCCGAAGAGCATGTATCCGCAAATGTGGGCGGCTTCCGGGTTGGGCTATGCCGAGTTGATCGACGAACTCATCTACCTGGCGCTCAACCGCAAAACCGGCCTGCGCTGATAGCCGGCCGGTGCCGACGACCGGCCTGGGCTGAGCCTGCTACTTGCCGGGGTGCTCGTGGGCAGGTTCTGCAGCAGCTCAGGCTGGCCGACGCATTTGCGCACGGCCTTGATTTTCGCCGCCGCAGGCGCCAGATCGGCAAGGACCGTGGCGGAGCTGATCTTGTTCGGGTCCATGAGGATTTCCGTGGCGGGCTCGCGCCCGTACGTGGTCAGGGTCCATACCGGGTCGCCTTCCTTGATGACCCAGTCGACGTCGTTGACGGTGACGCAGCGGTCGGTGGTGGGCCGGGGACGTTGACGCCGCAACGCAGAATCAACACCGACGGTCGCCCCATGCCGCCGTGGCCTGGCTATTGGTCTTCCGCAGGGCGGCGTCGCCGATGGTGTCCGGGAGCGAAACCATCATGGGCGCGCAGGCAGCATTCGCGGCATCGGCCGCGGGCTTCACGTCGACCACGGGGGAGCAGGCTGCAAGGGCAAGAACCGAAGCCGCCGCGGCTGTCAAGGAACAGAGGGCGCGGACGTACACAGCGGCTTTCGTTTGATGCATTGATCAAGCCTATCGCGGCTGCGGCGAGCCGAGGATCGGGAAGCGGGCGCCACGGACAGCTCTTTGTTGTCGGCGGTTCGCGATAGCGTAGAGCTGTGTCCAAAGAACAACAGACTGTCGGTGAGCTCTCCGAAGGCGAGCTCCTCGCGCGCATCTTTCCGCGCCTGAACCACAGCAACAGCGTGCTGCTCGGCCGGGGGATGACGCCGCAGTCGTCGCCGCCCCGGATGGCCGGACCCTCATTTCCATCGACACCCAGACCCAGGACCAGGACTTCCGCCTGGAATGGAACAACGGATACCGGACTACAGGCTATGACGTCGGCTGGAAATCGGCAGCCCAGAATCTCAGCGACATCAACGCAATGGGTGGTACCGCCGTCTCCCTCGTCGTCAGCTTGACCATGCCGCCCGGCACCCCGGTGCAGTGGTCGTGGACTTCGCGGATGGCCTCACGGCCGGCATCGTCGGCTTGGGGGCTGCCGATTGTTCGGTTGCCGGGGGAGACTTGGGCCGCGGCCGCGAAATCGCGGTGACCGTCGCCGTCGTCGGGACAATGCACGGACTCCCTGCTGTCTTGCGGTCCGGGGCCCGGCCGGGAGACATCCTGGCCCTTGCCGGAACTGTTGGACGTGCCGCAGCCGGCCTGGCCCTGCTCGAAAGCACCATACCCGTAGGCAAGCTGGACGCCGCCGAGCGCGCACTCATGGACAGCCAGTGCCGGCCGCAGCCGCCCCTCGCCGCAGGCCGCAGGCTGCCAAGGCAGGAGCGACGGCCATGATGGACGTCTCCGACGGGCTCTTGCGCGACGGCTCCCGCCTCGCCGAAGCCAGCGGCGTCGCGCTCGACCTCGATCCCATCGCGCTCAAGGCACTCGCCGCACCCTTGGAAGCTGCCTCGGCTCCCCTTGGCCGCGATCCCATGGACTGGATCCTGGGCGGGGGAGAGGACCACGGCCTGCTGGTGACATTTCCAGCAGATGTTCAGCTACCTTCCGGCTTCACTGCGATAGGCTCGATCCAGGCCGTTGCCGAAGGACAGCACAGCGGCGTCCGGATAGCGGGAATGCCCGCTGACACCGTGGGATGGGATCACTTTGCAGACTAAGATTGCCGCCAATACGCACGCCATGAAGCGGTGGCTGGGCAAAGCGGAGACGACGCTCGGGAACCACAGCGACCGCCTCAACGCCATCAATATCTTCCCGGTGGCCGACGGCGACACCGGCACGAACCTCTACCTCACTGTCCGCTCCGCCGCGGCATCATTCGCAGATCGTTCCATCGCCGACGAACCGGTGAACGACGTCGGCGCCGTTCTGGCCGCGGCCGGACGGGTGGCGATGGAGCAGGCCCGGGGAACTCCGGAACACTCTTTGCTGTCTTTTTGTGCGCAATGGCCGAGCCGCTGGTCGGGCACACCCGCCTCAGTGCGCCCCTGCTTGCCGCAGCCCTGAACCGGGCCCAGATCAGGGCATGGTCGGCCTTGAGCGAGCCGGTTCCGGGCACCATGCTCTCCGTTCTCGAAGCTGCCGCCAGGGCGGCAGGCGAATGCGATAGTGCCCACAACGGCGACGACAGCAACCAGGCGCTGGCCTTGCCCTGGACGCCGCCGTCAATGCCGCGCTGGATGCTGTGGTGCAAACCGAGGACCAACTCGCACCGCTACACGCCGCGCACGTAGTGGATGCGGGTGGGGTGGGCATGCTCTTGATCCTGGACTGCCTGCGTTCGGCTGTGCTTGGGGAAGAACTCCAGGATGAGCTCCTGGACGGGCTGCACGGCTATGACCTGCAGGATCCGCACATCCATGCGGGAATGCCAGACGACGACGGCGTCGAGGTCATGTGCACCATCAGCCTTTCACCGTTGGACGCTGCCACGCTCCGTCAGCGGCTGGACGAACTTGGCGACTCCGTCATCATGAGCCAAGTGGGCAGCGCGAACGGCCCATCGGGACCGAATGATGGCGGGGACGACGACGATGACGACGAGGACACCGCAGAAGCCAGCTACCGGTGGCGCGTCCACGTCCACGTTCCGGAAGCTGAATCCGCCGTGGCAGTCATCCGCTCGCTCGGCGAGCCCACCGATATCTCCGTCAGCCAGCTCTCCATGCCGCGCGACCCAGGCCTTCCGGCAGGCCTGCACGGGCATGAATACTGAGCTTCACCTTCCCCTCGAGCGGAGGATCGGTAAACGCTCCGCGTCCGTCATCGAGAAGCACCTTGGCCTGGACACTGTCGGGGAGCTCCTGAACTACTTTCCCCGTCGTTACCTGAGCCGCGGGGAGCTGACGCCCATCAGTAAACTGCCGTTGGATGAAGAGGCCACCCTCATTGCCAGGGTGCTGTCCAATTCAACCCGCCAAATGCGGGCAAGGCGCGGATCTTTGACGGACGTCGTGGTGACGGACGAGGCCAGCGGTGAGCAGATTCCCGGAACCTTGAAGATCAGTTTCTTCAACGGCTTCCGCGCCCGCAATGAGCTTCAACCGGGCCGCAGGGTGATGTTCTCCGGCAAGGTCAGCCGCTACGGCGGATCGCTGGGCATGACCAATCCGGACTTCATGCTGCTCGACGAGGATCCGGAGCTGGCCGGTTCCGTCGATCCGGAAAAGCTTGCAGCCATGCCCATTCCCGTGTATCCGGCCACGGCGAAGCTCACCAGTTGGTCCATCCACAAGGTCATCACCACGCTGCTGGACACCATCGATGTGGACAGCATCGAGGATCCGCTGCCTGCCGAAATCGCGTTCCGGGAGAAATTCCTGGGGGTGGGGGACGCGTACCGGCTGATCCATTCTCCGGAAACGGCGGCTGACTGGCAGCGCGCCCGTGACCGGTTCCGCTACCAGGAGGCACTGGTTCTGCAGACTGCGCTGGCACGGCGGCGGGCCCAGCTGGCCGCAGAGGAGGCCACCGCTCGTCGGCCGGTGCCCGAAGGGCTCCTCGCTGCCTTCGACGGGCAGCTTCCGTTCACGTTGACTGCCGGCCAGGCCGCCGTCGGAAAGACGCTTTCCCACGAGCTGGCACAGGACTCGCCCATGAACCGCTTGTTGCAGGGCGAAGTTGGTTCCGGAAAGACGATCGTCGCCTTGCGGGCCATGCTGCAAGTGGTGGATGCCGGCGGGCAGGCGGCGCTGCTTGCCCCGACGGAGGTCCTCGCGGCACAGCACTTTGATTCCATCCGGAAGACCCTGGGCACGCTGTCCCGCGACGGTTTGTTCGGAGGTGCCGGGATGCTGGGCGGGGCCGGATTGTTGGACAGCGAGCCCGGGAGTGGACCCGGTACGGTCCAGGTCGCCTTGCTGACGGGCTCGATGCCGACTGCTGCCCGCAAGCAAGCCATGCTGGACGCGGCCTCTGGCAACGCCGGCATTGTGATCGGCACCCATGCGCTCCTGAGTGACAAAACCTCGTTCCAGGATCTCGGCCTGATCGTGGTGGACGAGCAGCACCGCTTTGGCGTGGAGCAGCGCGACGCCCTGCGGGCCAAGGCCAACCGGCCACCCCACCTGCTGGTGATGACGGCTACCCCGATTCCGCGCACTGTTGCCATGACCGTCTTCGGCGACCTCGAAACCTCCGTGCTGGACGAACTTCCTGCGGGCCGGGCGCCCATCTCCACCCATGTCGTCGGGCTCGCCGAAAACCCGGGCTGGGCGGCCAGGATCTGGAAACGCTCGCGGGAAGAGATCGACGCCGGCCACCAGGTGTACGTCGTGTGTCCCAAGATCGGAGACGACGACGACGGCGACTTCAGCCCGGGTGAAGCGGAACCCAGCGACGCCGAACTTTCGGAGGAAGGCCCCGCGCGCGAGCTCGCCTCGGTGACCGCCGTCGTTGAAACGCTCAGCCAGGAGCCGCCCTGCGCGGCGTCCGGGTGGAGCCCCTCCACGGACGGCAGGATCCGGCACTCAAGTCCGAAACCATGGCCTCGTTCACCGCCAACCAGACCCAGCTACTGGTGTCCACCACGGTCATTGAGGTGGGCGTGGACGTCCATAACGCCACCCTGATGGTGATCCTCGACGCCGACCGCTTCGGCATTTCGCAACTCCACCAGTTGCGTGGGAGGGTAGGCCGCGGTGGTCTTCCGGGACTTGCCTGCTGGTCACGACGCTCGAACCCGGCCACCCAAGCCGCAGGCGCCTGGATGCCGTTGCTTCCACTACCGACGGCTTCGAGCTTTCCCAGGAAGACCTCAAGCTGCGCCGGGAAGGCGATATCCTGGGCGCTTCGCAATCCGGCGGGCGCTCCACCCTGAAGTTGTTGCGGGTCCTGGAGCATGAGGACGTGATCGCCCGCGCCCGCACCGATGCCCAGTGGCTCGTTGCCAACGATCCCGGACTGGAGGGCCAACAGGCCTTGGCCGCCGCAATTGACGAGTATCTGAACCCCGAAAAGGAGGCGTTCCTTGAACGCGGCTAAGGAATCTACGCCTGAAGGCACATCTGGGTGCGCCGCCCCGGGAGGTGGCCGGTGAGCCGGATCATTGCCGGCGTGGTCGGCGGAAACCCGCTGGTCAGCGTCCCGGAAACGCCACCCGGCCCACGACGGACCGCGTCAAGGAAGCGTTGTTCTCCCGGCTCGAGGCGCTCGACGCCATCGACGACGCCCGGGTTCTGGATCTTTACGCGGGTTCGGGGTCTCTCGGCATCGAAAGTGCAAGCCGGGGCGCGCGCTCTGCCGAACTCGTGGAATTTGATGCACGCGCCTCCGAGGTCTGCCAGCGAAATGCAGACATGGCCAACCAAGTGCTGGGGCGAAGGACTGTCTCGGTCCTACGTTCCAAAGTGGAGTCCTTCCTGGAACGCGCGGCGGATGACGTCCTCTGGGACCTGGTGTTCCTGGATCCGCCGTACCCTTTGGATGAGCCTTCCCTCAAGGCTGTCCTCACCAAGCTTGCCTTCCACCTCGATGAAGGCGCGGTGGTCGTCGTCGAGCGTTCCTCACGGTCCCCGGAACCGGACTGGCCGGACACCCTGGAACGGTTTGCCGACAAGAAGTACGGCGAAACCAAGCTCTGGTTCGCCGAGCCCGTCTAGCGCTAGCCCGAAAGCCGGTCCAGTTCCACTCCGCTCAGTACGGCCGCCGGGTGCGGCCCCGGGCCAGGAGTTCCGCTGTCCAGCCAGCCGGCCACGGCCGGCGCGTTCCCACCAGGATGATGTTGCCGGGATAGCGGCCGGCGAACATGCCAGCCTCAGCGAACGCGGCAACGTCCGGCACCGCCCGGCGCATCGCGGCGACCTGGCTGCGTACCAGGGTCAGGGCTGCTTCGTCGCCGACGTTGACGATGAGCACTCCATCGGGCCGGAGCCGCGCCGCGGCCTCTTCATAGAATTCCCGGCAGGCGATATGCGCCGGAGCCTCGGGACCGGAGAAGATGTCCAGGATCACGACGTCGAACTCGAGTTCCGCGGGCAGTTCGGCGAGTGTTTCGCGCGCGTCGCCGATATGGGTCTCCAAAAGGGTGCCGTCAGGCATGGGCAACTTCTGCAGCACGAAGTCGAGCAATTCACGTTCGAGTTCGACGGCGTGTTGTTCCGAACCTGGCCTCGTCGCCTGGATATAGCGGGCCAGGGTCAAGGCCCCAGCGCCGAGATGAAGTGCAGTGATTGCTTGTCCGGCCGGCGCGGCCAGATCCACCACATGGCCGATCCTGCGCAGGTATTCGTAGAAGATTTCCGCGGGTTCCGCGAGGTTGACATGGGATTGCTCGGCGTCGCCGATGCGCAGGATGTAGGCGCCGTCGATCAGCGTGTCGGCTTCGATTGCGGCATGCTGGCCGGTGGCCCGCAGGAATCGACGCCCCTCGTGATTTTGCTCCGTTGACACGGTCAGAGCTTGTTCCGCAGGGTGGCCAGCCGGGCGGCCGCTTCTTCCAATACTTCGGTCTTCTTGCAGAACGCGAACCGGAGCAGGCTGCGCGTCCTCTCCGCGCCTTCCGGGTGGCAAAACACGGGTACAGGGATGGCGGCCACTCCTACGAGCTCGGGAAGCTTTCGTGCCAAGTCCACGGAGTCCCTGATGCCGAGGGGCGCGGTGTCCACATTGATGAAGTATGTTCCCTGCGGCGTGTAGACGCCGAAGCCGGCGGCCCGCAGTCCCTCGGCCAGGATGTCCCGCTTGTGCTGGAGGGTGGACGCGATACCGCTATAGAACTCATCGGGAAGGGCAAGGCCCACTGCGATCGCACTTTGGAAGGGGGTGCCGGAACTGTAGCTGAGGAATTGTTTGACGGTGCGGATCGCCGCCACAAGGTGGGCGGGTCCGCTGAGCCAGCCGATCTTCCAGCCGGTGAACGAGAACGTCTTGCCGGCGGAGGAAATCGTGACGCTTCGTTCGGCCGCTCCGGGGATACCGGCGACCGGAAGGTGCTGCACACCGAAGGTGAGGTGCTCGTAGACTTCATCGCTGAGGATCACGGCATCGTATTTCCGGGCGAGTTCGACGACGCGTACCAGCACCTCGCGCGGGAAGACCGCCCCCGTGGGATTGTGCGGGTTGTTGAGCAGCACAACCTTGGTGCGCTCGCTGAATGCCGATTCCATGGCATCCACGTCCGGAAGGAAGTCCGGTGCCAGCAAGGGAGCGGTCACATGCTTGGCCCCGGCAAGTCCGATGATGGCGCCATAAGAGTCATAGAAGGGCTCGAAAGTCAGGACCTCGTCGCCGGGCTCGATGAATGCGAGCAATGCGGCGGCGATGGCCTCGGTGGCTCCGGTGGTCACAACGACCTCCGTCTGCGGGTCCGGGTCAGTCCGTAGAAGCGTTCCTGGTGTGCGGCGATGGCCTCGCGAAGTTCAGGGATGCCCTTGCCGGGAGCGTACTGGTTGGCTCCCGCCGTAATGGCCGCCTGGGCTGCTGCCTTGATTTCCGCCGGCCCGTCCTCGTCCGGGAATCCCTGGCCCAGGTTGATTGCGCCGGTGGACATCGCCAGGGTGGTCATTTCTTCGAAGATGGTCACTCCTAGGCTGCCGTCGGCCGAAAGCAGGTTGGCTCCGCTGGCGGCTCGCTGCCATGGCGCGGCGGACGTGTTCTGGCTGAGAGAGGCCGGGCTCGTCACTGTGGGGTTGCCTTCCTGGGTGCTGGCTTCCGGCTCGTCCGGCCCGCCGTTTCAGCCATGGTATCGCCATAGTGCCTGCGGCCCCGGATGGGGTAGGTTCGAACCATGAGACGCGCTGTGTGCCCTGGCTCCTTCGACCCTATCCACAACGGACATCTGGAAGTCATCGCAAGGGCCGCCGGCTTGTTCGATGAAGTCGTCGTCGCGGTGTCCACCAACTACGCGAAGAAGTACCGCTTCAGCTTGGAAGAGCGCATGGACATGGCCGGGAGACCCTGGCTTCCTTGCGGGGGATCATCGTGGAGCCCATGGGTGAGGGACTGCTCGCCGAATACTGCAGGCACCGGGGAATTTCGGCGATCGTGAAGGGCTTGCGTTCGTCCTCGGATTTTGACTACGAACTTCCCATGGCCACCATGAACCGCCAGTTGTCCGGCGTCGAGACCGTCTTTCTTCCGGCTGAGGCCCATTACCTGCATTTGTCGTCCACGCTCATCAAGGAAATCTCCCTCCTGGGCGGGGATGTCTCTGATTTCGTGCCTAAATCGGTGCTCAGGAGGCTCCTTGCTGGCGGGTCGGCAGCGGAGTAGCCCCGCAACGGGTAAGCTGGATCGGTACCTCGGGCAGAACGCGTTGTAATTGACCCGGTTTGAGTCCGCTCGCGCGTTCAGGCTAAGATGGTACGTCGGTCATATGTTCTACAGGAGTTCTCATTAAGCGAGATGCAAGTTCGCCCTTGACGCTGGACGTCAAGGACCTCGGACGTAGTCCAGGAAGCATGCGGACGCTCACGGAACATGTACCCGCGCCAAGTGACCTTGGCGTGGCACTCATTGGCGTTCAGGAAGGCTCGGATATCGAGCTCGACTTGAGGCTTGAGGCCGTACACGAAGGAATTCTGGTATCTGGAACTGTGTTCGCTGAAGTCAAGGGCGAATGCGGACGATGCCTGGATCCCCTTGCGTATGACCTTGAGGTCAATGTGCAAGAACTTTTCTTCTATGAAGGCGTCGAGCTTTCGGACGAAGAAGACGATGAAGAGCAACGTCGAGTCGAGCACGATCTAATCGATCTTGAACCGGTGTTGCGGGACGCGGTTGTAACCATGCTGCCGTTCCAGCCGGTGTGCCGGGAAGACTGCCAGGGCCTTTGCTCAATCTGCGGAGTGCGTCTGGAAGACGAGCCGGGCACCACCACGAGGACCTGGATCCTCGCTGGGCTGCCCTAGCTGAACTGGCTAAGACCGACCGGCAAACTGATTAGTAAGTGTTGACTAAAAGAGAAATGAGATAGCCGTGGCTGTTCCCAAGCGGAAAATGTCTCGCGCAAATACACGCGCCCGCCGTGCCCAGTGGAAGGCAACTGCCCCAACTTGGTCAAGACCATCGAAAACGGCCAGGTTGTTTACAGCCTGCCGCACCAGGCAAAGGTCGTCACCGACTCTGCCGGGACCGCGCTGTTCCTTGAATACAAGGGCCGCAAGGTCGCAGACGTCTAAATCCGCCACAAGGCTGACAAGGATGTCTTCAACTGAAGAGCTTCTGAAGCGTCTCGGTGTCTCCATTGACGCCGAGACGCTTCGTCTTGCTCTGACACATCGTTCATACGCGTATGAAAATGGTGGGATTCCCACCAATGAGCGCCTCGAATTCCTGGGCGACTCCATCCTGGGCTTTTCCGTGACCGATTCGCTCTACCGCGACAACCCGGCGCTTCCGGAGGGCGAACTCGCGAAGCGACGCTCCGCCGTCGTCAGCACCCGCGCACTGGCGGGTATCGGCAGGGACCTCGGAATCGGCGAATTCATCTACCTCGGGCAGGGCGAAAGGCTCACCGACGGTAAGAACAAGTCTTCAATTCTTGCGGACACCATGGAAGCGCTCATCGGGCCACCTATCTTTCCAACGACATTGAGACCGCCCGGCAGCTCGTGATGCGGCTCGTTGGACCCTTGCTCAAGGATGCCGCAGCACTCGGCGCCGGCACCGACTGGAAGACCAGCATGCAGGAGCTTGCCGCAAGCCGTCAGCTCGGGTCCATCTACTATGCAGTCGAAGGCTCCGGCCCGGACCACGCGCGCAGCTTTGAGGCAGTGCTCCAGATCGGCGGCACCGCCTACGGCAAAGGCACGGGCCACTCCAAAAAGGAAGCCGAGCAGGAAGCCGCAGCAGATGCGTGGCGCACCCTTAACAGCAAGGTCGCGCTGAATAGCAAAGCCGACTCTCCGGCTGATCCCGCGCACAGCGCCTGATTCTTCACATGCCGGAACTGCCCGAAGTCGAAGTGGTCCGCCGCGGCCTGGCACGCTGGGTGCGCGGCCGGACCATCACTGACGTGGAGGTGCTCGATCCCCGTTCCATCCGCCGTCACGCGTTGGGCACGGAAGACTTCATCGGGAACCTTGAGAACTCCACGGTTTTGGATGTCGTCCGGCGCGGCAAGTTCCTGTGGATGCCCCTGCGGACCGAGGAACCCGGCGGCACCGGCGGGGCTGTGTCCGGCAAAATGATCCCCGGCGAAGCGGTCCCCGGCGTCGCGCTGATGGCGCACCTCGGTATGAGCGGGCAGCTCCTCATGCAGGATCCGGGGGTTCCGGACGAGAAGCACCTCAAAGTCCGCTTCCGCCTCAGCACGTCGGATGGCATGCCGGAGCAGTTGCGGTTCGTGGACCAACGGATCTTCGGCGGACTGTTTGTCACCTTGCTTGTACCGACCTCCGACGGCGGTCCCGGCGGCCAGGGCGAGACACCCCTCCCGGAAATTGCCGAAGAAGCCTCGCACATCGCCCGCGATCCGCTGGACCCGCACTTTTCCTTTGACGACTTCTACCGCAAGGTCAAAGCCCGCAAGACCGGGCTCAAGCGTGCCCTGTTGGATCAGGGAGTCATCTCCGGGATAGGCAACATCTACGCCGACGAATCGCTCTGGCGGGCCAAGCTGCACTATGCCAAACCGACAGACACCCTCAAGCGGGCCGATGCCGTGAGGCTTGTCGATGCCGCGAAGGAAGTCATGAGCGACGCCCTCGCAGCCGGCGGGACGAGCTTCGATTCGCTTTACGTCAATGTCAACGGAGTTTCGGGATACTTCGCCCGGTCCTTGGATGCCTATGGACGGGCGGGCGAGCCGTGCAGGCGGTGTTCCGCCGTGGGACTCCCGGGTGTGATCAAACGCGAGCAATTCATGAACCGCTCCTCGTACACGTGCCCGATCTGCCAGCCGAAGCCGCGCAACGGCCGCTGGTAGCGCGGATTCGCCGGTTTGCCCCGCAAATCCGGGGATTTCCGCCGTCGGGCAGTAGATTTAGCCGTAAAGTAGCCACCGGCGACATTGAAAGAGATCCGAAACACCTTGCATCTGAAAAGTTTGACTGTCCGGGGGTTCAAGTCGTTCGCGTCGGCCACGACGTTCGACTTCGAGCCGGGCGTCACCGCCGTTGTTGGCCCCAACGGTTCGGGCAAGTCCAATGTGGTTGACGCGCTGGCCTGGGTCATGGGCGAACAGGGCGCCAAGACCCTGCGCGGCGGCAAAATGGAAGACGTCATCTTCGCCGGCACATCGGGGCGGCCTCCGCTGGGCCGCGCGCACGTTGCCCTGACGATCGACAACGCAGACGGCGCCCTGCCGATCGAGTACAGCGAAGTCACCATTTCCCGCACACTCTTCCGGACCGGCGGATCCGAGTACGCCATCAACGGATCGCCCTGCCGCCTCCTGGACATCCAGGAATTGCTCTCGGATTCAGGCCTTGGCCGGGAGATGCATGTGATCGTGGGGCAGGGGCAGTTGGACCGCGTCCTGCACGCCACCCCGAGGACCGCAGGGGATTCATTGAAGAAGCCGCAGGTATCCTCAAGCATCGGCGTCGCAAGGAAAAGACCGTCCGCAAGCTGGAAGCCATGCAGGCGAACCTGCAACGCCTTGGTGACCTCACGGCGGAAATCCGTCGTCAACTCACGCCGCTGGGCAAGCAGGCCGAAGTCGCCCGCCGCGCCCAGACCGTGCAGTTCGACGTCCGCGACGCCAAGTCCCGGCTGCTGGCCGATGATCTCGTCCGGCACACCCGGGCGTTGGAGAAGGATGTCGCCGACGAGGCCGCGTTGAAAGAGCGCCGCGAGGTAGTAGAAGCGGAGCTCGCCGCAGGCCGCCAACGCCAGATCCGCCTCGAGCAGCTCGCGGCCGAGGCGACACCCCGGCTCAATGCGGCCAGGGACGATTGGTACCAGCTGTCCGCAACCAGGGACCGGCTCCGCGCCCTGGGATCGCTCGCGACCGAGCGTCGCCGCCTCCTTGGCGCCTCCGACGCCGCCCCGGATTCAGGCCGCGATCCGGACCATCTGGACCGGCAGGCCGCCCGGGTCCGGCAGGAACAATCGGAGCTCGAGCACGACATCCTGGCGAAGCAAGCGGGCCTGCTTGAGGCAACCGCAGCCAAACAGGACGCCGAGAACCTGGCCGCCGCCGAAGACAAACGCCTGACGGCCGTGTTGCGGGCAGCCGCCGATCGCCGTGAAGGCCTCGCGAAGCTCGTCGGTCAATTGGCCGCCGCACGCTCCCGGGCCGAGGCGGCCGAGGCTGAGCGGGCAGGCTCAGGGAATCGCTGGCAGCCGGTGAGGAACGTCGTCGCCACGCGCAAAGCGAATTTACGGCCCTCGAGTCGCAAGTGGCCGGCGTCGAAGACGGCGAAGAAAGCCTCGACGCCGAATACGAAGACGCCAGCGCCCTTCTTGACGAGATCAACGCCGAGATTGAGGCGTTGAAGGCTGCCGAACGCGATGAAGTCCGCGAACGCGATGCGCTCACCGCCCGCCGTGATGCCTTGCAGCTTGGACTCAACCGCAAGGATGGCTCCTCGCGGCTTCTGTCCTCGGACCACCCCGGTGTGTTGGGCCCGCTCGCTTCCCTCCTGAGGGTGGAGCCCGGGTATGAGACTGCCGTGGCCGCAGCACTTGGCAGTGCTTCCGACGCCGTCGTGGTGGCGGACGGCGCGGGGCCGTCGCCGCGATGCGGCTCTTGAAGGACGCCGACGCCGGACGCGCCTCGCTTTTGGTGGCAGGCGCTGTGCCCTCTGCGGGTCCCGAGGCTGGCCTGCCGGAGTCGCCGATGCTGCCCGACGGCGCTCGCTGGGCCGCCGAGTTGGTGGCGGCTGACGCTCCCGAAGCGAGAGGCGTCATGACCCTCCTGGCGTCCACCGCCGTCGTCGACGACTTGGAAACGGCGGCCAGCCTCATTGCCGGCAACCCGGGGCTTACCGCAGTGACCCGGGAAGGAGATGTCTTCAGGGCACTGACGGTGGACGGTGGATCGGCCACGGCGCCGTCGCTCCTTGAAGTCCAGGCCGCAGTGGACGACGCCGATGCCCGGCTCCTGGAGCTCGCCACCCGTCTTGAGCGGGGAAAGTTCGCCCTGGCTGGAGCCGAAGCACGCCGGGCCGATGCCCAGGAACGGGCGAACGCGGCGCTCGACAAACTCCACGATTCGGATGCCCGCCTGGCTGCCGTCGCCGAACGGCTTGGCCACTTGAATTCCCAGTTGCGCAGCGCCGTCGCGGAGCGCGATCGAATGGCGGAGTCCCTGGCCAAGGCCGAACTGAACATCGCCGTGGCAGAGGAGTCCCTTGAGCTTGCGGCGGAACGGTTGGCCGCAGCAGAAGAGGCCCCCAGGAGGAAGAGCCGTCCACGGAGCAACGCGATGCCTTGGCCAGGGCTGCCAGCGAAGCACGGTCCCGTGAGATGGAGGTCAGGCTGGGCCTGCGGAGCGCTGAAGAACAGCTCGCCGCGACCAGCAACCGGGCCGCCTCCTTGGAGCGGGCCGCCGCGAGCGAACGGCGGGCACGGGAGGAAGCTGCCCGCCGGCCTTGCGTCGCAAAGCGCAAGCCGAGCGGGCTTCCGCCGTTGCTTCCGCCGTCGAACAGACCGTGCGTTTCGTTGACGTGTCAGTGGACCTGGCCGCCCGCGCCCGGGACGTCGCCGAGGCCGTCCGGGAGCAGCGCGAAAAGGAACTCGCTGATGTCCGGAGCAGCAATGAGAAGTTGGCCCAGGAGCTCGCGGGACTGACGGACTCCGTCCACCGGGACGAACTCGCGCGAGCCCAGCAACGGCTCAGGATCGAAGCGCTGGAAACCCGCGCCATCGAGGAGCTTGGCCTGTCGGCGGAACAACTCGTGGCCGACTTCGGTCCGGAGCAGCCCGTTCCCGTGCCTGCCGCCGCCGTGGACAAGTGGGCCGAACTCCGCGCGCCGGTGGACGAGGACGGGAACGCCATCGTCGAGGGTGTTCCCTTCGTCCGCGCCGAGCAGGAGAAACGGCTCCGCAAGGCCGAAAGGGACCTCGCAGCCCTTGGCAAAGTGAACCCCCTGGCGCTTGAGGAATTCGCCGCACTCGAGGAGCGCCACCAATTCCTGAGCACGCAGCTGGAAGACCTCAAGTCCAGTCGCAAGGACCTTTTGGACATCATCAAGGAGGTGGACAACCGCGTCCAGCAGGTCTTTGCCGAGGCCTTCGCCGATACCTCCAAACAGTTCGACCACGTCTTTGCGCGGCTCTTCCCCGGCGGTGAAGGCAAGTTGGTGCTAACGGACCCTGATGACATGCTGACCACCGGCATCGAGGTGGAGGCACGGCCTGCCGGAAAGAAGATCAAGCGGTTGTCCTTGCTTTCCGGTGGCGAACGGTCGTTGACGGCTGTCGCGTTGCTCGTGGCGATTTTCAAGGCGCGGCCTTCGCCGTTCTACGTCATGGACGAAGTGGAAGCCGCGTTGGACGATACGAACCTGGGCAGGCTGATCACGATTTTCGAAGAGCTGCGCGAGTCCAGCCAGCTGATTGTCATTACGCACCAGAAGCGGACCATGGAAGTCGCGGACGCCCTCTACGGAGTGACTATGCGGGGCGACGGCGTGTCCACCGTCATCAGCCAAAGGCTCGGTGCCGAGGTCTAGCTTTGTGAGAAGCTAGGGGAGTGAACGATCTCCTCCCCATTATTTTGTCCATTGTCGCTGCCATCGTGGTGGTCGGAGGGCTGATTCCTGTCCTGCTCAAGGCGCGGAAGTCCTCCTCGACTTACGCTGGAACGCGCGACGCCAACGACCCCGCCGACAGGGCGCCGGCAGGCGGCGGAACGATCGTCGACGACGCCCCGGGACCGCGCCGGATCGCACGGCGCCCGGCCCGTCGTCGAACCCGCCGACCTCGCCGTACCGGAGACCGACGTTCCGGACGACGCCGCGGGACTGGAACTTATCCAGGTGGAGACCCCTGCGCCTGTCGAGGGCCGCCTCAACCGGCTTCGCGCGCGGTTGGTCAAATCGAACAGCATTCTCGGGAAGGGTCTCCTGGCCCTGCTTTCGAGCGACAAGATCGACGAAAACGTCTGGGACGAAGTCGAAGAGACACTGCTGCTCGCCGACCTCGGCACTGAGCCCACCATGCAGCTGGTCGATGCCTTGCGTGCGCGGGTCAAGGTCCAAGGCACCCGTAGCCCCGAGGATGTCAAGGCCCTCCTGCGCGAGGAACTCATCAAGCTCGTGGATCCCACGATGGACCGCAGCCTGAACGTGGAACGCAAGGGCGCCCACCCGGCCATCATGATCGTCGTCGGCGTCAACGGGGTGGGCAAGACCACCACCGTCGGCAAGCTGGCGCGCGTTCTCGTCGCCGAAGACAAGGACGTCCTGCTGGGCGCCGCCGACACCTTCCGTGCGGCGGCTGCCGAGCAGCTCGCTACGTGGGGCCAGCGTGTCGGCGTCGCAACCGTCAGGTCGCACGTCGTCGGCGCAGACCCAGCCTCTGTCGCCTATGAAGCCGTCAAGTCCGGCATTGAGCAGGAAGTGGATGTCGTCATGATCGACACCGCCGGCCGCTTGCAAAACAAGGTTGGCCTCATGGACGAGCTCAGCAAGGTCAAGCGCGTCATCGAGAAGCTGGCCGAAGTGGACGAAGTCCTGCTCGTACTGGATGCGACCACCGGACAGAACGGCCTGAACCAGGCCAAGGTCTTCTCCGAGGTAGTCAACATCACGGGAATCGTGCTTACGAAGCTGGACGGTACCGCGAAGGGCGGGATCGTCGTCGCGATCCAAAAGGCCCTCGGCGTGCCGGTCAAGCTTGTTGGACTGGGCGAAGGCCCGGACGACCTCGCGCCGTTCGAGGCCGAAGCCTTCGTCGACGCCCTGCTCAACTAGGCGCATCCAGCCCAACTAACTAGCAGTTGTTGTCGTTTTCAAGGCTCTTAACGACATCTACTGCTAGCTAGTTGGGTGAGTCGACGCTTTCGTAGCCGCGCTGCATCGGCTCGCGTGCCGCGGACCAGCCGACGGCGGCGAGCAGGAGGATGCCGCCGGTTGCGCCGAAGGCCCAGCCGTAGCCAAGTCCATCAGCCACGAGGCCGACGAGGACAGGGCCAACAATAGCTCCGGCGTCGGAGGCCATCTGGAAAACCGCCAGCACCTTGCCGCCGGAACGGCCACGGCCGATGATGTCCCCGACGGCGGCCTGCTGGGCCGGGTTCAGCAAGCCGGAGCCGAAGCCGGCAGCAGCCGACGCAGCGAAAAACGCGGGAAGATTGCCGGTCAACCCGATGGTCGCGGTGGCCAGGCCGGTGACTATCAAGCCCAGCAGCATCATGGGCTTCCGGCCGAAACTATCAGCCATGCGGCCGGAGAAGGTCAGCGCCAGCGCGTTTCCTCCCGCGAACACGGCCAGCGCCCAACCCGCCGAGGCGGAGCCTCCGGCCAGCACAACCACTGCGAACAAGGGGACAGTGGCCATTCGCACACCGAAGGTCGCCCAGCCATTGCTGAAACTGGAGAACAGGGCGGCCCGGTAGGCAGAATCGCCCAAAGCCTCCTTCATGCGCATTGCCGGCCCCGCCGCGCCGCCTTGCGTCGCTCCCCTGAACGTCCCGTCAGCTGCGTGCGAACAACCAAGGCCGCCAGGACCAAGGCTGCCGCGTAGGCGAGGAAGGGGACGCGCAGGCCGAACCCGGCGAGCAGCCCGCCAACCACGGGCCCCAGGACGCTGCCGATCAGGAATGCGGAGGCGTACGCGCCGGAGACCCGTCCGCGGCTTTCCGGAGGGGCGAGCCTGATCAAGAGGCCCATCGCCGCAACCGTGAACATTACGGAACCGGCTCCGCCAAGGCCCGGAAGACCAGCAGCTGCCAATAGTTCTGGGCGAAGGCGCAGGCTGCCGTCGACGCAGCCACAATCAGCAACCCTGCGATGTACACGGGACGCTCGCCGAACCGACCCATCAGGGCACCCCCGGCCGGAGCGAACACCAAGCGCATGAACGCGAAAATGCTCACGATCACCGCGGCTGCCGTTGCTCCGACGTCGAACGTCGTGGCGAACTGGGGGAGTACGGGCGCCACGAGGCCGAAACCCAGGGCAATCAGGAACGCTGCCGCCAACATCACCTTGATGTCCCGTGGCATTGCAGCCTTCGCGGCCCTCGCTCCTTGATTGGCGGGGGATTCGGGGCTTGCAGTCATGGTGTCGGGGTCCTCTGGGTAGTACGAGCGCGGGAAAGTGGAACTGACGAAACATATCCGTAACAAGGGTGATATGCACCATTTACGTTCGAGAAGTTCTTGTAACAGCCCCGCAATCTAAAACCTTCGCAGGTGAAACACTGCCCCGCAAACTCTTATGTAGAACGCAAATGCGTTGGGACAGGCGGCTCAGCCCGCAACTAAAAGCAGAGAGGACGTAGACATGGACTTCACCGCCGGTCTCGTTTGGCTCCTGGTCGCATCAGCCTTCGTGCTGTTCATGACCCGGGCCTGGCATTCTTCTATGGCGGCATGACCCGTGCCAAGGCCGCCCTGAACATGATGATGATGAGCTTCATCGCCATCGGCACAGTGACCCTCGTATGGGTCCTGTGGGGCGCCTCGATGTCCACAAGCAACACGGACAACTTCTTCCAGATCTTCGCGAATCCGTTCAGCCACTTCGGTCTGCACAACTTCACCGATCCGGCAGACCTCCTCCACGTTGGATACGCCGCAACCTTCGCGATCATCACCGTCGCCCTCATCTCCGGTGCCATCGCGGACCGCGCCAAGTTCTCGGCCTGGACGCTGTTTACCCCGATCTGGGCCACCCTCGTCTACGCACCCCTGGCCTACATGGTCTGGGGCGGCGGCCTCTTCTCGGCAACCGGCTGGTTCGGCCAGACTTTCGCTCCCGTCATTGACTTCGCCGGTGGCACCGTGGTGCACATCAACGCCGGTGTGGCCGGCCTCATCCTCGTCCTGATCATCGGCAACCGCAAGGGCTTCGGCAAGGACCCGAACCACCGCCCGCACAACGTGCCCCTGGTCATGCTCGGTGCAGCCATCCTCTGGTTCGGCTGGTTCGGCTTCAACGCCGGTGCCGCCGCAAACGTGCAGCAGGCTGGCCTGATCTGGATCAACACGCTCGTCGCACCGGCAGCGGCCATGCTCGGCTGGCTTGTCGTGGAGCGCATCCGTGATGGCCACCCCACGTCGCTTGGTGCGGCATCGGGCGTCGTCGCCGGCCTGGTTGCCATCACCCCGGCTTGCGCCAACGTTTCCCGCTCGGCGCGATCGCCCTCGGTATCGCAGCCGGCGTCGCCTCGGCCCTTGCTGTCGGCCTGAAGTTCAAGCTCGGCTACGACGACTCCCTGGATGTCGTCGGCGTCCACCTGGTGTCCGGCATCATCGGCACCGTGGCCATCGGCTTCCTCGCCACCCCGACCCAGGGTCCCGCAGGCCTGTTCTACGGCGGGGGGACCACCCAGCTGGTTGCGCAGTCGCTCGCGGCACTTTGCTCGATCGTCTTCACCGGCGTGATGACGTTCATCATCGCCTACCCGATCCACAAGCTCATGGGCTTCCGCATCTCCGAACGCCAGGAGATCGCCGGAGCAGACCTCAGCCTGCACGCCGAGACGGCGTACGAGTTCGGTGTCGGCGGCCACGGCGGAAGCTTCCAGCCCCTTCACGACCTCATCACCGGCAAGGTATCGTCCGAAGCAGCTGACGAAGCATCCGTATCAGGCAAGGAGAGTGTCCAGGCATGAAACTCATTACGGCGATCGTCCGCCCGGAGAAGCTCGACGCCATCCGCGAGGGGCTCGAAGCATACGGGGTACAGGGACTGACGGTCAGCGCGGCCAGCGGCTACGGCCGGCAGCGTGGTTACACCGAGGTGTACCGCGGGGCCGAGTACAACGTGGATCTGCTTCCCAAGATCCGCGTGGAGGTCCTGGCCACGGATGAGCAAGCAGACGACATCCTCGATGTCCTGATTGCTTCCTCCAATACCGGCCGTGCCGGTGACGGCAAGGTCTGGACCGTAGACGTCTACGAAGCAGTCCGTGTCCGCACGGGCGAGCGGGGCGCAGCAGCCATCTAAGGCCCAACGCAACGAGGGCCGGGTACCTGGAAAGGTACCGGCCCCTCTTGCGTGTGCCTTGCATAGGAGCGCGGGAGCGCAGGAGCGTGGCCGCCTGGTTAGTCCCCGACGGCGGTGGGCCAGTCCGCGGGACCCGGCCCGCCGGCGTCGTACTTTTCGAGCGGCACGGAATCCTTGGCCCAGGCCTTGAGCACGGGCTCGATGATCCGCCAGCAGTCGACGGCGGTGTCGCCGCGGACCGAGAGCAGCGGATCGCCGGTAATGACGCCTTCCAACACTTCTCCGTAGGGCAGCAGATCGGAGGCATTCAGTTCTGCGTTGAGCGTCACTCGATCGAGAGTAAAGATATTTCCGGGACCGTTGACGTCGACGTCGATCTGCAAGGTGTCAGGACCGAAGCCGATGCGCAGCTGGTTGGGGGAGTCCACACCCTCGAATCCGGACGGCAGGTGCGGGACGGGCCGGAAGGTGACGATCGCCTCTTTCCGCGCGGCACCCAAAGCCTTTCCCGAGCGCAGGATGAAGGGACGCCTTTCCAGCGCCAGTTATCGATTCCCACTTCGACTTCTGCGAGCGTCTCCGTTTCCCGTGCAGGGTCCACGCCCGCTTCGGCGACATAGTCCGGCACGTCCCGGTCGCCGATCCGGCCGGCGGTGTAGCGCGCCCGTCGGGTGGACTTCTTGTAGGGCGCGGTGATGCTGCTCGCACGCAACACCGTTGAAATGGCGTCGCGGAGATCGCGCTCGCCGATGGTGGAGGGGGCATCGATGGCAAGCAATGCCATGATGTGGAGCAAATGGCTCTGGATCATGTCCTTGAGGGCGCCGGCTCCGTCGTAGTAGCGGGCACGCCCTTCGAGTGCGAGGTCTTCGTCGAAGATGATCTCCACTTTTTCGATGTGGTCCCGGTTCCACACCGGCTCCAGGAACCTGTTGGCGAAGCGCAGGCCCAGGATGTTGAAGACGGTGGCCTTGCCAAGGAAGTGGTCCACGCGGTGGATGTGGTCTTCCGGGACCAAAGCGGCGAGGGTCTTGTTGAGTTCACGGGCGGATTCGGAGCTGGATCCGAAGGGTTTCTCCATCACCAGGCTAGTTTCGGGAGGGAGCTGCTGGGCGGTGAGGACCTCGCAGGCCTTCTGGCTGATGTGTGGAGGCAAAGCGAAATAGACGGCGATTGGTGCTTCAAGCCCTGCCAGGAGCGTCGCGAGCTGGCCGTCCGCCGTGACATCCACTTGATAGTATTCGGTACTTTTCTCCAGTGCCGCGATTGCCTTCTTGCCTGCGGCACTTGCACCCGTGGCTGCCTCCTCGAAGGCGTCGCCCACGCGTTTGGTCCATTGTTCGGGCGTCCATGGGTCGGAGCCCGCTCCGACAAGCTTCAGGCCGTCCGCGAGGCCGCTTGCCACGAGCCTGGCGAGGCCCGGCAACAGCAATCGGCCCGTCAGATCTCCGGAGGCGCCTAGGATGAGCAACGTATTTACTGTTGTTTTGCTGGTCACTGTGCCAGCATGCCATCTTGCAGGCGCGTCTTGGTACCCTAGATAGTCGAGTCCCTCAGTTGAGTCAGATTTGTTTGGGGCAGGAATCGTCAAGATATTGGTGCGTCGGAACGGCCGCCATTCGTAGACCATTGAAAGAAGTGCACGGCGCGTGTTCAATTCACTCTCTGACCGGTTGACAGCAACCTTCAAGAATCTCCGTGGCAAGGGCCGCCTCACTGAGGCCGACGTCGACGCCACCGTCCGCGAGATCAGGCGTGCCCTTTTGGACGCCGACGTTGCCGTGCCCGTGGTCCGCGAGTTCACCGGCCGCATCCGTGAACGCGCCTTGGCGCCGAGGTTTCCGCGGCACTGAACCCGAGCCAGCAGATCGTCAAGATCGTCAATGAGGAACTCCAGGAGATCCTCGGCGGCGAGACCCGCCGTATCCGCTTGGCGAAGACCGGGCCCACCATCATCATGCTCGCCGGCTTGCAGGGTGCGGGTAAGACCACCCTCGCGGGCAAGCTTGCCAAATGGCTCAAGGCGCAAGGCCACAGCCCTGTGCTCGTTGCCGCCGACCTCCAGCGTCCAAACGCCGTTACGCAGCTCCAGATTGTCGGCGAACGGGCCGGCGTACCTGTGTTCGCTCCGCACCCCGGCACCACCTCGGATCTGGATGTTCCCACCGGCGACCCGTCGCCGTCGCACGCGCCGGCGTCGACGAAGCCCGGCAGAAGCTGCACGACGTCGTGATCGTGGACACCGCGGGACGCCTCGGCGTCGACGCCGAAATGATGGACCAGGCGCGCCGTATCCGCCAGGCGATCATCCCGAACGAAGTGCTGTTCGTCATTGACTCCATGATCGGCCAGGACGCCGTCAACACGGCAGTTGCCTTCGACGAAGGCGTCAACTTCACCGGCGTCGTGCTGTCGAAGCTCGACGGCGACGCCGCGGTGGTGCCGCGCTCTCGGTCGCGTCCGTCACCGGCAAGCCGGTCATGTTCGCATCCACCGGCGAAGGCCTGGACGACTTCGAACTGTTCCACCCGGACCGCATGGCTTCCCGCATCCTCGACATGGGTGACGTTCTCACCCTGATCGAACAGGCCGAGAAGAACTGGGACAAGGATGAAGCGGCCCGGATGGCGAAGAAGTTCGCCGACCAGGAAGACTTCACCCTGGACGACTTCCTCGCCCAGATGCAGCAGATCCGCAACATGGGCTCCATGAAGAAAATGCTCATGATGATGCCGGGTGCGCAGAACATCCGCCAGCAGCTGGAGCAGTTCGACGAGCGGGAAATCGATCGCGTGGAGGCGATTGTCCGCTCCATGACCCGCACGAGCGTCTGGCTCCGAAGATCATCAACGGCTCCCGTCGGGCCCGCATCGCCCGTGGTTCCGGTGTGCACGTCTCCGAGGTCAACGGCCTCCTGGAGCGTTTTGCGCAGGCCCAGAAGATGATGAAGAAGCTGGCCCAGGGCGGCGGCATGCCCGGGATGCCTGGCATGCCCGGCCTCGGTGGCGGGTCCCGCAAGGCAAGCAAGAATGCGCCCAAGAAGAAGGCCCGTTCCGGAAACCCCGCCAAGGCTGCCCAGGAACTGCGCGACGCCGAGAACAAGCGGGCGAACGCCGTCCGCACCGGCGCGGCATTCGGCCAGCCTTCCGGCGACTTCGACCCCTCACAGCTGAACCTGCCCAAGGGCTTCGACAAGTTCCTCGGCAAGTAGCCGTCCCACCCAACTGGCTAGCAGTAGGTGTCGTTTTGACCCCTCAGAACGACAACAACTGCTAGTGAGTTGGGTTGTCAGCCCCGTGCCATAGGCTGGGGGGATGCAAAAGCAGCGCGTCGTGTTCGTCCATGGAGCAGGCACATTCGGCGCTGCGGCGTGGCCGAAACAGCATGGCATGGCGCTGGCGTACGATGCACTGTTCCTGAAACGCCACGGCTTTGATGCGCAGACCGAGCCTTTGGAATCCGATGTTGCAGCCGATGTGGAGATTATCCTCGAGTGCCTCGGAGCTCGGGAGGCCGCATCGGCCCCGGCCCGCGCGTGGGGCCATGTGGTCGCGCACTCGCAAGGCGCGATTTCCGCCATGTTGGCCGCGGTGGAGCGGCCGGACCTGGTCCGCTCCCTCGTGCTGGTGGAACCGGCTTGTCTTTCCTTGACAGCTGAATTACCCGCCACCGCGGCGTACCGGGCACTCATGGAGCCGTTGTTCCGGATCCGGCACGAACTCAGCGATGACGATTACCAACGCGAATTCGTCCGCAGGGCGTTTTCTTCCGAGGCGGCTGTCCTCAGCACCCCGGAGGCCGGCGAACCGCGCGACGCCTGCGGCTCCAGGCTCCGCCGTGGGAAGCGCCCCTGCACATTGTGCCGGGAGTTCCCACGCTTGTGCTGACCGGTGGTTGGGAACCCCTCTACGAAGAGATCGCCGGCTACTTGCAGGAAACCGCGCCCTCCACCGCGTTGCGGCTGGAGGACACCGGCCTCATGACTCAGTTGAAGGAGACCGGATCATCCGCTCCTTCATCGCGGATGCCAGCCGCGCAGGATCAGTCCAGGCTTCCTGATCAGTTCAGGTTTCCTGACGCCGCCTCACGTTTTCCTGCGGGAACCTCAAGCTCGGGCAAGTAGACCTTGCCCCCTGATGCCAGGAACTCCTCGCTCTTTTCGCGCATGCCGCTATACATTTCCGCGATGGCCGCTTGGGAATCAGCCGAGCCGTATTCGTCGCGGATGTCCTGGCTAATGCGCATGGAGCAGAATTTTGGTCCGCACATGGAGCAGAAGTGCGCCGTCTTGGCCGGTTCTGCCGGGAGTGTCTCGTCGTGGAAGGATTCGGCCGTGACCGGATCCAACGACAGCGCGAACTGGTCACGCCAGCGGAACTCGAAGCGGCCTTGGACAGCGCATCGTCGCGTTCGTGGGCGCCGGGGTGTCCCTTGGCCAGGTCAGCGGCGTGGGCGGCGATTTTGTACGTGATCACGCCGGTCTTGACGTCGTCCTTGTTGGGCAGGCCCAAGTGTTCCTTCGGGGTGACGTAGCAAAGCATCGCGGTTCCGTAGCGTGCGATCTCCGTCGCGCCGATGGCGGAGGTGATGTGGTCGTAGCCCGGGCGACGTCGGTGACAAGGGGCCCAGCGTGTAGAACGGCGCGCCGTCACACAGCTCCTGCTGGCGCTCCACGTTCTCCCGCACCAGGTGGAACGGGATGTGTCCGGGCCTTCGACCATGACCTGCACGTCGTACTGCCACGCGCGCTTCGTGAGCTCGGCCAAGGTGTCCAGCTCGGCGAACTGCGCGGCGTCGTTCGCGTCCGCCGTCGCGCCCGGGCGCAGTCCATCACCCAGCGAGAACGCGACGTCGTACTTGGCGAAGATTTCGCAGAGCTCGTCGAAGTGGGTGTAGAGGAAGTTTTCCTCGTGGTGGGCCAGGCACCAGCCCGCCATGATGGAGCCGCCACGGGAAACGATGCCCGTCACGCGGTTCGCGGTGAGCGGCACGTACCGCAGCAACACGCCGGCGTGGATGGTCATGTAGTCCACGCCCTGCTCGCACTGCTCAATGACGGTGTCGCGGAAGATTTCCCACGTGAGCTTGTTGGCTTCGCCGTTGACCTTCTCGAGGGCCTGGTAGATGGGCACGGTGCCGATCGGTACGGGGGAGTTACGAATGATCCATTCGCGGGTGGTGTGGATGTCATCGCCCGTGGACAGGTCCATGACGGTGTCGGCGCCCCATTGCGTTGCCCACTGCAACTTGTCCACTTCTTCGGCGATGGAGCTGGTGACGGCCGAGTTGCCGATATTGGCGTTGATCTTCACCAGGAACGCCTTGCCGATGATCATCGGTTCGGATTCGGGGTGGTTGATGTTGTTGGGGATGATGGCCCGGCCGGCAGCGACCTCGCTGCGGACGAGTTCCACATCGCAGTTTTCGCGAAGTGCCACGAACTGCATTTCGGGCGTGACGATGCCCTGTTTCGCGTAATGCATCTGTGTCACGGTCTTGCCGTCGACGGCGCGGCGGGCACCGGCTGAGCCCCTTCCACTCCGCGGAGGCGGCGCCGCGGCGCACGGCCGACTTGCCGTCGTCGAGCAGGTTCCGTTCGCGGCCGCTGTAGGCCTCAGTGTCGCCGCGGGCTTCGATCCACTCGCTGCGGAACGGTTCGAGGCCCACTACGGGATCACTCCCGGGTCCGGCGGTCCGGTACACCTGGAACGGGGCGTTGGCCTCGCCGTTGGGGGACGGTTCGAGGGCGATTTCCGTCACTGGAACCCGGATTCCCGTGTCGGCATCCTCCAGGAACGCGAGGGAATGCGACTTGAGGGATTGGGTCACATCGTGGTCCGATCCCTTTTGGGTAGGGCTCAGCTGTGTTTCTTTGGTGCTCAAAGGATTACTCACTTCCTTCGCCGGCATTACCCGGACAGGTTCAACGGTCGCAGGCTGCATCAGCCCGATCTCAGCCCTTGCAAGGGCCCCCGTGTGGTCGTAGACGAAGCTACCACAGCTGCCAGCGCTTGTGACAGATGTGACCGCGCCGGCGAAGCTCCCGGGAACTAGGGTGGAATCATGGCGGAAATCATCGAATTCAGCGGCGCCGTCCTCACCGGGCCGGAGGAGGAACGGCGCGGCCTCTGGTCGGTCGACGGACGGCTGACCTTCGTCCGGCCCCTTGCGAAGCCCGACGTCGTCCTGGACGGTTGGGTGCTTCCCGGCCTGGTCGACGCGCATTGCCACGTTGGCTTGGGCAAGGGCGGAGCTGTCGACGAGGAGACTGCCGCCTGCAGGCGACTGCGGACCGGAATGCCGGGACCCTCTTGATCCGCGATGCCGGATCCGCAAGCGACACGCGCTGGCTGCAACGCCGGGCGGACATGCCGAGGATCATCCGCGCGGGCAGGCACATCGCGAGGCAACGGCGGTACATCCCGGGCTGGCCGAAGAGGTGGAGCCGGAGGATCTGATGGAGGCAGTCCGCAAGCAGGCGCGGTCCGGAGACGGCTGGGTCAAGATCGTGGGGACTGGATCGACCGCTCCGCCGGGATCTCGGCCCGTCCTTTCCGGCCGCCGTCGTCAAGGACGCCGTCGCGGCCGCACACGACGAGGGGCGCGGGTGACCGCCCATTGCTTCGCCGAAGGGACAATCGATGACATGCTCGACGCCGGGATCGACTGCATCGAGCACGCCACCGGATTGTTGCCCCACCACATTCCCGGCTGCTGGACCAGGATGTGCCGATTGTCCCCACGCTCATCAACATTGCGACGTTTCCGGACATCGCGAAGCAGGCTGAAACCAAATTTCCGCGCTACGCCGCCCACATGATCGCGTTGTGGGAGGGCAGGCATGAGCGGGTCCTTGAGGCGTTCGACGCCGGAGTGCGGGTGTACGCCGGAACCGACGCCGGAAGCGTCATCAAACACGGCCGGATCGGCGAGGAGATCCTGGAACTCCAGCGGGCGGGTCTTCCGGCGGCCGCCGCCCTCGATGCTGCCTGCTGGTCCGCCCGTGAGTGGTTGGGTGCCGACGGCATCAGCGAAGGCGCCAGCGCAGACGTCGTGCTCTACGCAAAGGATCCCGAGCGTCCCTAGAGATCGTGCTGCAGCCCGGATGCACCGTTCTGAGGGGACACATTTCAGGAAGCGCCGGGCATTAGGAATAAATTGAAGCTTCAAGTAATTTAGATACATAGAGGTTGCCGAAGGGCGGCGCCACAAAAAGCCGGGAGTTTCACATGACCATCACATCCAGCCAGGATCTCCTTCCTGCCGAACTCACCATGGGCACTGTCATGCTCAAAGTGGGGGACATGAAGCTCATGGGCGACTACTACCAGCGGGCGCTGGGGCTGGACGTTGTCGCCGAACAGGACGGCGGGCTCTACTTCGGCCGGCTAGGCAAGCCGTTGGTGCACCTCGCGCCGGCCGCTGGTCTCCAGATCCCGGGCCGCGGAGAGGCCGGACTCTTCCACACGGCGCTGCTTTTCGAGGACCAGCCCTCGCTCGCCGCAACTGTTGCCTCCGCTGCGCAGTATGAACCCCACGCCTTCGTCGGCAGTGCCGACCACTTGGTCAGCGAAGCCTTCTACTTCACCGACCCGAGGGCAACGGCATCGAACTCTACTACGACAAGCCCGTGAAGGCTGGGAGTGGAACGGCAGCTCGGTCGTGATGGACAGCTTGCCGCTCCCGCCGCAGCGCTACCTCCAGCAGTACCTGAGTGAAGCGGCCGTGACGGGCCAGCATGGGGCGGGCGCCGGCGTCGGGCACGTCCACCTCCAGGTGGGCGACGTGAAGACCGCCCATGATTTCTACGTCGACACCCTCGGCTTCGAGCAGACCGCCGGCTGGCACGGGCAGGCACTGTTTGTCTCCGCGGGCGGCTACCACCACCACATGGCCATGAACGTGTGGAACAGCCGCGGTGCAGGCCCGCGCAAGGACACCCTCGGCCTCGGCGAAGTGGTCATCGAAGTGCCGTCAGGAGACGACGTCGGCGCGCTCGCCGATCGCCTCAAGGTAGCGGGCATCGCCTCGCACCACACGGGCCAGGAGCTCCGCTTCGAGGACCCGTGGCGCAACCGCCTGCGGGTCGCGGTCCGCTACGCTTGATCCGACGGCGTGGCGCATCTCGGCCGCTGCGCCGCAGCTCCGTTGGCACGACTGAATGAGAGTACTTTCCATGGGCTTTGCTGAAATCTTTGTTGCCACCCACGATGAAGCACTCAAGAGGGCCGCTGCCCTGGAGAAGGGCAGCGACGTATCCGGCGCCGCGGTACGGATCCCGGGAATCAGCGATTTCGAAGTAGAACAACTCGGCGACCTCGCGGGCACGGCCGTGCACGCAGGCGGGCCGACTATGAGCTTGCTTTGGTGGACGTCACCAGCGACGCCTTGCTGGGCGTCCCGGAAGCGATGGTGCGTGCCCTGTCTGAGCTCCTTAGCTACGAGACCGAAGGCGAAGGGAACGTCCTCGACGACGTCGCCGAACGCTGGGCGGCCCAAGAGGACATGCCCTTTGATGCCCAACAGGCCCGCCTGTACGTCCAGCAGTTGGCGGCCTCGCGAGCGACGTCGAAAAGGCCGAACGGGGCGGTCTCTACGTCTGGTCCGCTGAGCAGTAATCCCGCAGAAAAGCCGCCGCACGGACCGCGTGTTCGAAATACTGTCCGCCATCTGGCACAATGGACAGGTACTCGATCCGCGCGGCCCCTCTCTCCGTGTGTGCATCTTGTCCTTGGAACCCTCAAGTATGGCCCGCCCCACGGGTGCAGAACGACGGGCTCAACCCCGTTTCAGAAACAGGAGTGACCACAAAAGTGGCCGTAAAGATTCGCCTTAAGCGCTTCGGTAAGATGCGCGCACCGTACTACCGCATCGTCGTCATGGACTCCCGCGCCAAGCGCGATGGCCGTGCGATTGAAGAAATCGGCAAGTACCACCCCACCGAAGAGCCCTCGTACATCGAGGTTGTCTCCGAGCGTGCACAGTACTGGCTGTCCGTCGGCGCCCAGCCGACCGAGCAGGTTGCCGCGATCCTCAAGATCACCGGTGACTGGCAGAAGTTCAAGGGCCTCCCGGGCCAGGAAGGCACGCTGAAGACCAAGGTCGCCAAGCCTGCTTTCGTTGCACCGGAGAAGGGTTCCGTCATCATTCCGGAAGCCATCACCAAGAAGGCCAAGCAGTCGGAAGCAACTGAAGCTCCCGCTGACGCTGAAGCAGAGACCACCGAGGCTGAGTAAGTTGCTGGCAGAAGCGCTCGAGCACTTGGTCCGCGGGATCGTTGACAGCCCTGAGGACGTCAAGGTCAGTGCCAAGAACAACCGCCGCGGGGAATCCCTCGAGGTGCGCGTTCACCAGGACGACCTCGGACGGGTGATCGGTCGCCAGGGTCGCACCGCACGCGCTTTGCGCACTGTGATTGCGGCATTGGCGGCGGCGAGCAGGTGCGGGTCGACGTCGTCGACACCGACCGTCGCCGGTAACGCGCTCAGCAATACTTGTCTTAAATCCGGCCCTTCACCAGATTATGGTGGAGGGGCCGGATTGTTTTACGAGCAAACCCAGCCGTGGGTCCCTCATCCGGGCCCAGCGAAGAAATCAGAGGAACCCCATGCAGCTCCAGGTTGCCCGAATCGGCAAGCCCCACGGAATCCGCGGCGAAGTCACCGTCCAGGTGCTCACCGATGCCCCTGGCGATCGTTTCGTCCCGGGCACCGAATTTGTGGTGGAGCCCGCGAAGGCCGGCCCTTGACCATCAGCAGCGCCCGGTGGAACAAGGACATCCTATTGCTCGGTTTCGAAGAGATCTCCACGCGCAACCAGGCGGAGGAAATCCGCGGCGCGAAGCTGTTCATCGAGACCGAAGAGCTGGAAGAGGACGACGACGAAGGCTGGTACGAGCATGAGCTCGTCGCCTTGAGGTCCGCGTCGGCTCGCAGACCGTAGGTAAGGTGACCGCGCTCAACACCATGCCGGTCCAGGACCTGCTGGTCATTGAAGACATTGACGGCAAGGAAATCCTGGTGCCCTTCGTCGAAGAGATCGTGCCCGAGGTCAACGTCGAAGACGGCTACGTGTTGCTCACGCCTCCGCCGGGCTCTTCGAACTGAACACTGATGCTTCCGGCACCGATACGGAAGAGGACGACGCTGAAACCAAGGATGGCGCCTAAATGCGCATTGATGTCGTCAGCATCTTTCCCGAGTACCTGGCGCCGCTTGAGCTTTCCCTCATAGGCAAGGCCCGCCAGGATGGGCTCTTGGAGGTCAATGTCCATGACTTGAGGGCCTTCACCACCGACAAACACCGCACCGTGGACGACACTCCGTATGGTGGCGGTGCGGGCATGGTCATGAAGGCCGAGCCCTGGGCCCAGGCCTTGGAATCCATTGCCTTTGCACAAAATGCCGAAGTTGGAACTGCCGCGCCTGAGCGCTCGTCGGACGCGCCGGCGAAAAAGCCGGTCCTGATTGTGCCGTCGCCCGCGGGGGAGCGCTTCAACCAGGCACTCGCCTATGAGCTCGCCGAGGAAGAGCAGCTCGTTTTCGCCTGCGGCCGCTATGAAGGCATTGACGAACGCGTCATGGAGTGGGCGGCAGGGCACTTCACCGTGCGTCCGGTCAGCTTGGGCGACTATGTCCTCAACGGCGGCGAAGTCGCAGTCCTGGCCATGGTCGAGGCCATCGGACGCCTGCTTCCGGGCGTCGTCGGCAATCCCGAATCCTTGGTGGAGGAATCCCATTCGGACGGCTTGCTGGAATATCCGGTCTACACGAAGCCCTCGTCATGGCGCGATCGTGACGTGCCCGCGGTCCTCTTGAGCGGTAACCACGGGAAGATCGCCCAGTGGCGCCGCCACGAACAGTTCCGCCGCACGGCGGAACGTCGCCCGGACCTCCTCGCAGAGTTCGACGCCGGCCACCTGGCACGTGCGGACCGCACGGCTTTCGGTGAACTCGGGTACGACGTCGTCGATGGCCGGTTGCGGCGCCGCCGGACAGCGACCTCCCGGACAGCGACCTCCCGGACTGAGCCTCCCGCCGTCGGGCAACTTCATGCTCCACCCGACCGCAGGAACCGGGCCGCATTCGCGGGATTCGCCGGAACCCGCGGGGTGTGGCAGAATTAACCCTTGTGTCTACTGGGTTCGCGCCTGCCACAGGGGGAGCGTCACCAACAGCCTGACAACCCGGAACCGCCAATCAGTGGCGGTACCGGACTTGAAAATCTTCGGCGGTAATTTCCGGCCGGCCTTGCGCCCCGGGCTTGCCCGCCGTGACCCAAAGTGGATGACCTGTGGCGTTCACCAGGAGTGGATTAATGCATATCCTCGATAGCGTAGATGCAGCTTCGCTGCGTAACGATGTTCCCGAGTTCCGCGCGGGTGACACCATCAAGGTTCACGTGAACATCATTGAAGGCAAGAACTCCCGCGTCCAGGTCTTCCAGGGCTTCGTCCTGGGTCGCCAGGGTGACGGCGTTCGCGAAACCTTCACGGTCCGCAAGGTCTCCTTCGGTGTCGGCGTAGAGCGTACCTTCCCGGTTCACTCCCCGATCATCGAGAAGATCGAGGTCGTCACCAAGGGTGACGTCCGCCGCGCCAAGCTCTACTACATGCGCGCACTGCGCGGTAAGGCTGCGAAGATCAAGGAAAAGCGCGACTTCGCCACCGGCAAGTAGGTCTTTCGACCAACAGCGGGTCCTGGATTCGTGTCCGGCCTGCGCCGGAGAAATCCGCAACGCAACAGGAAACGAATCATGGACCACGCAAAACGCCAGCCCCGGAAACAGGGCTGGCGTTTTGTTTTGCTCGCACTTTTCCTGGCCGTGGCCATCAGCGGGCTTGTCCGGTCCTTGTGGCTCGATGTCTACTTCATCCCGTCCGAGTCCATGGAGCCGATCCTGGGCACCGGAGACCGCATCCTGGTGTCCCGCACCGATTTCGCCGGGGACCCTATTCGCCGTGGAGACATCGTGGTCTTCGACGGAAGGGGAACGTTCGCTCCGCTGAACAGCGGCAAAGGACCGTTTGCCGATGCCGTCGCCGCCGCCGGCCATTGGCTGGGCCTGACGGGAAGCGACACGACATACGTCAAACGTGTCATCGGCCTTCCCGGAGACCACGTGGCTTGTTGTGGCAGCAACGGAAAACTCACAGTCAACGGTCAGCAGCTTGAGGAACCCTATCTTTATCCCGGCGACACGCCGAGCGAACAGAGGTTCGACGTCATCGTTCCGAGTGACAGATTGTGGCTCATGGGGGACCACCGTTCGCGGTCGGCCGATTCGCGCGGCCTTCTGGGCGCACCCGGCGGAGGGATGGTGCCGCTGGAGCGTGTCATCGGGCGTCCAGTCCGGATTATCTGGCCGCTTGATAGATTTGCAGAACTGCCTCGCCCTGCGCAGGCCGGTACAACCTCGAAGAACGGACAATAGATGCCCGAGACAACTCCCGGGAAGCCGGAACGGCACGACGGCGACGCCCGGCCCCTGGACGGACCGTCCGCTCCCGCCATGGATCTTGCAGCGGGCGACGGCGATCCGTCCCCCGTGGGCGCGACCGGCTCGACGGCGGTCCGGCCTGAAGAGCACGAGTCGCCGCGCCGCGCCGCACGGCGGAGCTCACGGCCGGAATCGGGCGAAAGCGATCGCTCCGAAACTCCCGCTAAAACCCACGGCAGTCCGTTCCTCGGCTGGCTCAGGGAAATCGGCACGGTGGTGGTCATCGCCATCGTATTGTCCTTCCTCATCAAGACTTTCCTGTTCCGTGCCTTCTTCATTCCTTCGGAGTCAATGGTCAACACCCTTGACGTTGACGACCGGATCTTCGTTAATCTGCTGGTCCCGCAACCTTTCGCGCTGGAGCGGGGCGACATCGTGGTCTTCAAGGACGCACAAGGTTGGCTGCCGCCCACGCAGAAGACGACTCCCGGACCCTTCAAATGGTTCCAGGACGGTCTCGTCTTCGTCGGACTGCTTCCGGACGAGACCAATCAGCACCTCGTCAAGCGCGTGATCGGCCTGCCGGGGGACAGGGTCTCCTGCTGCGACAGTTCAGCGCGGGTCAGCGTCAATGGCACGGTCCTCAACGAGAGCTACATCAATCCTGCCCAGGTCCCCATGGCAAAGTCTTTCGATGTAGTGGTCCCTGCGGGCAAAATTTGGGTTATGGGCGACAACCGCAACAACTCGGCCGACTCCCGCGAACACCAATCGGTCAATGGTGGTTTCATCGACATCGCCGACGTCGAAGGCAAAGCAACGGTTATTGCGTGGCCCATCAACCGGTGGCAGATCCTTGACAACCACTCCGAGGTCTTCCGCAACGTTCCTTCGCCGTCGCCCCAGAACACGGCTTCACCCACGGCTCCAGCGAGCAAGTGATGGTTCCCGCGGGAGCGCGAGCGGCAACGCCGGTTCGAACGCAGCGGAAACCCGCCGCGCGGACCAAACACGCTCCTGATTTTCCCACCCTGGACGTCGAACGGGGATTCCTGGCTCCAGGGGTCACGCTTCTGGCCGGAGTCGACGAAGTAGGCCGCGGAGCCCTCGCCGGACCGGTGTCGGTGGGGATCGCCGTCGTCGACCTCAGGGACCACGGCCTGCTCGCCGATGTCCGCGACAGCAAGCTTCTCAAGCCCGAGGACCGCGAGCGGTTGGAACCGCTGGTACGCGAATGGGCGGTTGGCGCCGCAGTGGGCCACGCAAGTTCAGTGGAGATCGATGCGCTGGGCATCGTGGGTGCCCTGCGCCTTGCCGGCACACGCGCCTGGTTCGAGATTCTCGCCTCGGGCGTGCATCCGGACCTGGTGCTCCTGGATGGGAGCCACAACTGGCTTTCTCCCCAGAACCAAGGTTCCTTGTTCGATACCGAGCCGTCCGGGCCCGCTTGCGAGGCGCCGGTGCACACCCGTGTGAAGGCGGACTTGAGCTGCCTCAGCGTGGCGGCCGCCAGCGTGCTGGCCAAGGTTGCCCGGGACCGCATCATGGTCGGGCTGCACGAGGAATATCCGGCCTTCGGCTGGAATGAGAACAAGGGCTACGCCACGTCCTTCCACCGCGACGCCATCAGATCGTTGGGTCCCACTCCGTACCACCGGACCAGCTGGAACCTGGTCTAGCCTTCGCTTTTCCTTGCCTTGGATGCCGCCGGCCCGGCCGTGGCGGCGCCTGCCCGCTCTATGGTGCAAGATGGATCTATGAGTGCCGAGGATCTTGAGAACTACGAAACCGACATGGAGCTGCAGCTCTACCGCGAATACCGCGACGTCGTTGGTTTGTTCAGCTACGTTGTCGAGACCGAACGGCGGTTCTATTTGGCGAACCACGTCGACCTGCAGGCCCGCAGCGCCGATGGCGAGGTCTATTTCGACCTGACGCTCCAGGACGCCTGGGTGTGGGACGTCTACCGTTCGGCCCGATTCGTGAAGAATGTCCGGGTCATTACGTTCAAGGACGTCAACGTCGAAGAACTTCCGCGCAGCGAGGAACTTTCCTTGCCGAAGGATGGCGATCTGGGGGATCTCGGCAACCTGGGCAATTAGCTAAGCCCGGCAACTTGTCCTCCACACCGTCTGACTGACGGAGTTTTCCCACATAGCCGAACTGCCCCTGTCTTTGACTTCTCCGCGCCTCCAGGCTGGAAGCGGAGGTGGTCATGAAAGCCAAAGACGTGTTGGGACAGCGCGGTGAAACGCTGGCCGTAGCTTTCCTTGAAACCCAGGGAATGCGGATTGTGGACCGCAATTGGAGATGCTCCGACGGCGAGATCGACATCGTGGCGCTCGACGGCGACACCTTGGTGATCGCAGAGGTCAAAACCCGGAAGAACCTGGCCTATGGGCATCCTTTCGAAGCGGTCGGCGCGGCCAAACTCGCCCGGCTCCACCGCCTGGCCGGGTCATGGTGCCGTGACCACGAGGTGCGCGCCGTGCTCCGCCGGGTGGACGTCGTGGGAATCATCGACGACGGGGTGGGCGAGCCCCAGCTCGAACACCTCAGGGGCGTGGGCTAGATGGGAGTCGGCCGAAGCTACTCCGTGGCGCTGTTGGGCCTGAACGGCTACATCGTGGAGGTCGAGGCAGATATCGGCCAAACCCTCCCCAATTTCGTGATCCTGGGGCTGCCGGATGCCTCCCTGAACGAAGCCAAGGAACGCATCCGCTCCGCGGCACAGAACTCAGGCATCCCGCTGAGTCGTCGAAAGATCACCGCAAACCTGATTCCGGCCTCCCTGCCGAAGCGTGGCTCGGGTTTCGACCTCGCGATCACCATGGCAGTATTGCGCGCCGCGGGCGATATCCGTTCCACAGAAGACACAGTCTTCATCTCCGAGTTGGGACTGGATGGCAGGTTGAGGCCCGTTCGCGGCATCTTGCCGGCGGTCATGGCGGCTGTTCAAGCAGGCCACCCCAAGATTGTTGTGGCCCACGCCAACGTCGCCGAGGCCGAGTTGGTACCCGGGGCGGTGGTCCGTGGCTACAAGACCCTGGCTCGTCTTGCGTTTGATTTCGGGGCCAACCCGCAGGACCTGGCCCTCGATTACGACCCGGCCGACGGCGAGGTCGCAGGGGATCAGGACGCCGCTGCCGCTGTTGTTCCGGATCTTTGTGATGTCTCGGGGCAGGGCGATGCCGCCGCGCCTTGGAGGTTGCGGCAGCCGGGCACATCATGTGCTGCTTTGCGGTCCGCCCGGTGCCGGCAAGACGATGCTTGCCGAGCGGCTCCCGGGACTCTTGCCTGATTTGGGGACCGGGAAGCCATGGAGGTCACGGCGATCCATTCGCTTTCGGCTGTCCATGTTGATTCGGTACGGCTGTTGCGCCGGCCGCCCTTTGAGAATCCCCATCACAGCGCCACCGCGGCAGCGATCATCGGCGGCGGTTCCGGCCTGCCGCGGCCGGGGCGGCATCACGGGCGCACCGTGGCGTCTTGTTCCTGGACGAGGCAATGATACTCCAGACACCCCCCGTGAATCCCGAGAAATGCTCCGGATCGAACCTCTGGCGGCTCTGATGGGTCGAGACTCCGAAACGACGCACTATTGGCTTGCGACGAACTCGGTTCGAGTCACGGTCGAGACCTGAGACTTTAGTTGTTCCATCTGTTGATGGAAAGTTGTCATGATCATTGCAATTGCCACAGGGTCCACCTGGCTTCGTCCTAGTGGAAGACGAAGAGCTTTGCTGTTGTCATCTACATATTGGTTCATCTTGTCGCACTCAGAATTTACTGGGTCAGTGGCTATCTCTCGCACCCGCCATGCGGACTCAACGTAGGCCGCGTACGCTGAATTAAGGGCCGTGTAGGAGCCGTCGAGCTCTTCCTGACTCAGAGCCGGCGAGCCCTTTTGTACCGAATCGGAATAGGTCTGAGCGGCGTTTTCGTACTGTGTAGCTTTGGTGAGATAGTTCGTGTACTCAGTCAGACGCTGGGAGCGTAGAAAATCTGATTTAGATTGGGCTGCTGCCGCGTTAACCGCATCGGCTGCTCCCTGTCGGGCTATTTCGGCAGTTTTGACTGAGGTATCAGACGCGATGTTGGCTGTAACGACGGAGATGGTGCCTGTCACGAGCACACCCACCGCGGCACCAATGACTGCCCACGTAGCGGGATTAGTGGACACATGCAGTCTGTGGAAGAACCCACGCAATCCGGAGGTACTACCAGTTCCAGGCGCAGCCATACGCTCACGATACTCGCGTATCACTACCCTAGCTACGACGTGCTAAGGCATGGTTTCGCTGGGCCAATTAAGCCAGCACAGGCTGGCTGTCCCAAGCCTGTGCTCCTTCGTTGGTACCCTTGCCTGAGTATTCCGAACGAGCACGGGGTGAGCCTTGAAGGTCTTTATTAGCTGGTCAGGCAAGAAGAGCATGGAAGTTGCCAAGGTGCTCAAGTGGTGGATTGAGCAAGTCATTGCTACAACAGAGGCGTTCGTTAGCGATGATGACATAGCGCTAGGCACCCGGTGGTCGGATCGAATCAAGAATGAACTCGCCGAAACCAAGATCGGTATTATCTGCGTTACTCCAGACAATCAATCGGCACCCTGGATCAGCTTTGAAGCAGGAGCGATATCTAAAGCTGTAGACGGACAAGATAACAAGGTAGTGCCCGTTCTCATCGACTTCAAGCATAAAACTGACTACAAAGGGCCGCTATCGGAGTTCAATCTGGCGTTGCTCGACCGTGAGGGACTTCTCAAGTTGGCTAAGTCGGCCAACGCTAGTCTCACGAAGTCGAGATCGGATGCCGACGTCTCTGAGGCTTTTGATGTGTGGTGGCCGAAGCTCGAGGAAAAATTGGCGGCGATAAATGAGGAGCAGCCCGCCGACGTACAACCGGAACGTGAGACGAAGGACATTGTCTCGGAAGTCCTAGACATAGTAAGAGACCTTCAGAGGCAGGGCTCTGGAATCAGTTCGCGCCGCCCTTACGGACATACCGTTGAAGACGCAGTGCGAGGGATGCGCGCTCCGCAGGATGACCACATGCGCAACGAACTCACTAGTCACCTACTTAGGGACGTCAGTCGCTTGCTACATGAATTCGGTGTCCTTGGGACTGTTGTGCTCGATGTCGGTCACTTAAGGGTAATAACAACGACGCCGCTGACTGGAGCGCAAACCGCTGACGTCCAGGAGGCGGCTCTGAACTACTTGAGTATCGTGAACGCGACGAGCATCGAGGTAGACCCGTACGCCGTTGATACATCACAGAAGGCGCGGCAAGCTGCGGTCACTATGCAACGCGAAGGTGAATGATGTCAGTCGACGGTGGCAGCCTGACAACTGCGGATCTCGTGCGTATTCGGGACACGTTGCCGGCCTTGTCAGCGCAACATGGTCTGAAGATAGGTCCGCCAGGGATTGCGCGACCTGCAGACATGTATTTTGTCGCTGCTGACACCTCTCTGGATGAAGCTCTGGAGGCAGCGGCGGCAACCGGAGCCGCCATGGTCTTCCCAGAATACGAAGAATTCGATCCCGAAGACCTCATCAGCGACGATCCTGATGCGATTGAAAACCCCGACGTTGCGAAGATTATGGCCTCAGTGGCCCGACACAAGGGGAATATCACCCAGGTTTCGGTCCATTGGGCAACAGCTGGCCTCCTGTGTTCATGGCAGGCAGAGGCGGCATGGGTGGAACAGACAAAAGAGAAGATCAAGCTTGCAGTCGGAAAGGCCGGAAGTTTCAAGATGCAGCAGTTCGCCGACCAACAAGCAACAAAGCGAGTGAACGCAGAGAAGCTGGTTGAGGAACTTATGTCGGACCCGCAGTTCCGTGCCTCGCCTGCTAGAGAGCGCATAGCGGTTGCGAAGGCTATTCTCCCTATCTCTGAGAATGACAGGGATAGTACCCGAGATTTAGCGCTGGCCTACGTGTCGAGCCGGGCTGCGGCCGAGTCCGTAAGGTTGGAATTGGAGATCAAGAAGAACCTGGATCAAATCGCGACCGAACTAGCCGCGACAGCCGAATGGGCGATGACGCCCCTGGCACGGCCTCGAAAGACCCTAGCCTCTCAACACCTCCTGAAGATTACCGATGGATGGTCGATGCCTCCAGCCTTAGCGGAAGTTCTCAGGGACCGGGCCGCTCAGCTCAACGGAGATTCGTAGGAGTTTAGGCTTCGTGAGCCTGGTGGGCCACCAGATCGGCAATCTTCGCTATTAGTTGAGAAGATCTCACCTTCAAAGCAACTCCACTAATCTGCGTGGATTTGTTTAGGTAAGTGATGAGATCAAACTCCTTCATCTGCCGTCTATTGTATCAATAATCCCATTGACAATAAATAGCCTTCCCTCATAATCAGCGGCAGTAGTGATCGCATTCAGTGGTTGCTCGCACCTAGCCCTATGAGGGGGTGAAAGATTATGGGATATCGGAACATACGGACTTCCGACATTAGCGGGAAGGTTCTCGATGACGACCAGGTAATCACAGTCGTCGTTCGGGGGCTCGGAAAGCTCTTCGACGCTTCAGCTGAAGAGCTGGAAGGGTTGAAGCGACTCACTAACGTCGTTGAAGTTGAGCTTCGCCACGCGGACGGTAAGGAGGAATCCTTCATCGTCAGCAAGGCGGACTTCGACAAAGTCGTGACCAGTGACGTCCTGGCAAACGCCGACAACATCCGGGGAAGAAGGAACGGGTTTACACCCAAGACTTCCTGACCAAGGAGGTGATCCCTAAAAGCGGCCCGCCATCCAGATTTGAGTTTTTCTCTCTGGGTGGCGGGTCTTTAAATTGAAAGAAGCCCGGTCATAAGACTGGGGCTCTTCCACGATTTAGGTAGGTACGACTCTGACGCATGCAATCATCGCGTTCCTTTCAGCGTGCAGCAGGATCGTTGTGTACGCCTGTTGCCAGTCATCAAACACTCGATCATGCTCGCGCCAGAGATTGTCCTCAAGCCGCTGTGCATGGACTTTGAAGTGCTCGGCCTCTAGCAGGATGGCGACGTACCAAAGAGGCACGTCCTGCGGCTCTCTCTGGTCGTTCACACGTCCTAGCAGCACCACGTCACCCTGAAGTGCCTGCTTGCCCCTCAGGAAGGTTGCATGGCACCACAGGAGCAGCGTGGCACGCCGGTTAGTCGGCAGTTCAAGATAGACGGCGCTTTCACTCTGGAACAGCGAAGCATCAGGCCGGTTCACTGCGAACCGTTCAACCTCACCGCCTAGTGTCGCCGTGAGATCAGAGAACTCCTGTAGCTCCAGCGGTTTGTCGTTGTCCGCAGGAATCAAAATCCCCTTAGGCAACTTCATCACCTGCCGGAACTACCCGCGTCTGCTCTACTGCAGTCCAAGCTTGAGCCTTCAGCAGCGCGTAGTTCGCCGCCTCAAAGTAGTCATCGAAGCGGCGCAGGTTGCCGTTGAACTTAGTTGGATGGTCAAACGTTTGGAACTCAGCCTTGTAGGACTTCGTTTCAAACAGGAGTTCAACCACGTTGGCCGGGGCGTCAGTGGTGTTTCCATCTTTATCGGGGTGGCCGACAATAAGGACGTCACCGACGATCGCATCACGGTGACGGATGCTCGGGAACAGCAACCAAAAGAGCAAGGTCGCCCTCCGGTTGATCGGCAGCTTCTCAAGCTTGCCTTCCTCGTTGATGATGAGTGAAGCCATGAGCGGTCCGAGGTCGATGATCTCGATGTAGCCGCCAACTGCTGCTTGCATACCCGCCAGGTTCTCGATTGCCACCTTGTAAAGGGGACGCTCTTCGTCCTGTGGTATCTGGATTGCGTGAATCACGCTGATCACTTCCTTCTAAATCGTGAAAGGTTCACTGCGTCCGATTGGGCGCAGTGTTCCGTTAGCGATCAGAAGAGGCTTGTGCCACCTCGTAAGTATTGATCAATTAGATCTCTAGCCTGGTCGAACCCGACAGCGAACTCAGCCTTGTAGCCGCGGTCCCGGAGCTTTTGCAACATCTCGGCCTGCTCTTCAATATGAGGATTTGCCCGAAGCGTGCCGTCCTTCTTGTACAGCTCGACGCCCTCTGCCTTCAGCTCGATTGCCAGGAGTGGATACTCGCCGTACATCACATGGCTTGGCTCAAAGATCGTGATGTCAGGGAAGCCGGCACTGCTTTGGAGTCGCTTGTGACGCATGGCTACCTGTGGCGGTAGCTTGAGGCCGGCCGCAAAATCTGTGCGCCACACCGCGTAGGGATAGCGCAGCCGCAAGTAGTCGCACACCTGTTGGTGCAACATGGCTTCAGACGCAAACCTGACAGGCCTACGCATCATAGACGCCGTGCTGACGCAGCTTCATGTTGAGGCCGATGATCGTGTTGATGGTGTGGATCGACTCAGCACTGGCATTGCAAAGAGCAACGGACACCCTGCCGAGATAGACAACAGCCGTCTCCCGTTGTTTCAAAATTTCTTCGGTGTCGTCCGTCTCGTCAAAGACTGGTCGGATCAACTCACTCACCACTGACCTCGGCGTGACAGCGCTGCTCAAGCTCGAAGGCGACAAACGCTAGCTCTCGGCGGATCTGCTCGCGCCGTTCGGGCGCGTGATGAATCTCAGTAAGGCTGGCGAACAGTTCGTCATGGCGCTCATGGAGCTGATGTGTTGGTGATCCTAAAATTCGATCGTGTTGCATTACATAGGGGCTCCTCACCCGGTCCCACCTGCAACTCGTTCAATCACAGACGCATTGCAGGCAGGACTAGGTGCTGCACCAGGGGGTAATCAAAAGGAGGGTAACCGTGGTTGGTGCAGCGAGTTCGTTGTGTTGGAAGGTGCAAGTACAGACGAGCCATTTGCGAGGGTTCATTCGTCTGCCCACGGAGACCAGTCAGCGTCTATCTGATGGGGCTGCGTGGAATAGATTGACCAGGCGACTGGAACTAGTCATTGTGAACGGCCTGCGGGAGTTTCACCCAACAATGTCAAAGTGTGGAGCTCGGACAAGGCATGCTGGCAAGTTTTCACCGTTCACGGCTAGTGGTTTGGTCGCATCAGGTGCTTGCTGCGACCAGTCGCTGGGTCAATCTGGTTGTAAAAGTTCTGGATGCACAGGATGCCGTTGGCGTGGGAATATGCCACCAACACGGTCTAAGGCGGGCAGCCTGTGATGATCGTCTGGAGTTAGCAGTTGCCTACAATGAGATTGGCCGTGCCTGGTGGGCAGACAACGAGCAACTAGCTTTTACGAGTGGAGGCGGCGACGTGCTGCGGCTCTCTTCACGATTATTTCTTCAGACGGTAATTTCTCAAAGTACAGATGGATGGATTCAAGTTCACTAATAGTGTGTTTCTCCTGGCCACAGTTTGAAGCAGCGCGTGATTCTTGTCAATCAGTTATCCACAGCTTTCTGCTCTTGTTCAAGGGCGGCGACTCGCTGCTCAATTATTTTGTAATCAATAGTCGTGCTAGTGCTGCCGTCGATTTGTTTTTGATTTACAACAGCACCACCTATGTAACGACACCCCTGTAGTGGTTCTATCATTTTTAGCTCATCCAAACGTGCGGCACGTTCTCGTTTGGCAACTTCATCCTTGTGGACGTACTCACCGTTCGTAGTGAGGTCATTGATAGCAGACTTGTACTCAATGTCAGCCATGGTTTTCTCGGATGCTTTTAGCCGTTGGTTAATAATCTGTTCGATTAGATCAACGTGCATATCAGTGGGGTAGTGTTTACCGCTGCGAGCATACTGGATGATGTGGCGCAAATATCTGTCGGGTGTCGTCCACTTATTTAGAAGCTCAATACCAGCTGTCCACTCCTTGTCGTCTGGTGCTGAATTGGTGAACGTAAACTCCTCGCCAGCTGCGAGAGGAGTGTTTGGGGTGGTCATGATTCAGTCCCCTCATTGTCAACCTTGGCTTTCAGCGCTTGCCTTCGGTCACCAACGTATCTCTTTCTTAGGAAGGAGCGTACTTTCCCTAGATGCCTGGCTAGTCGCTTCTTTTGCATTAGTGCATAGTTACTCATATCTCTCTTACCTTTCCCTTATCAACATCCTCAACGGTGAGGCCGTAGTGATCAGCTGTGCGCTGTGCCCATTCGAGATCGCCCTGGCTTTCAGTAGCCCAGTACCAATAGTCCGCGGGGCCAAACCACATCGCCGATCGTTCATAGCGCTGAAGTTCGTACGCATACCTGGCGAGGTCCTTGTCCCAGATCCGAACAAGTCGTCGAGTTCCTGCGGGATGTTCTGGCTCCGGAATACTAATCTTTGGCTCAAGAGGGGTCTCGATGTCCGCTTTCTTCTTCTTGAAAAATTTCATATCACCTCCTTGTGCTTTCATATTTGATGCGGCCATTCATACCCGCGCCTCCATGGCCTGGCTGTGGATCAGAGCGATGTCGGCAATGGCCAGGTTCAAGTTCTGGTACTTGCCTCGCCTCACGTCCAGGAAGACTCCGTAGACCTGCTCTTCAAAGGACAGTGCTTGCTTCTCGCGGATCTCAGCTGCAAACTCGCTTGCTGGCGATGGGGTGGGCTGCACGAGCGTCACGCGTGAACGCTTCGGCGGTGTCTCCCTGAGGCCTTTGTCGTAGGCTTCCCACTCTTTGACTGCACGGATCTCATTTGCTGTCAGCCCGCCGACGACTCCACGCTCCGGGTACGTGCGGTTGAGCGCTGCTTCTAGGCAGGCCGGCTGGATGACACAGCGGGCGCAGATAGCTTTGGCAGTCTTGGATAGGAAGGGCTGTTTATGGCCATCCGAGTCGAAATACTTAGATACGACAGAGGGAGCTAAGTCCATGCAAGCGCCTCCCTCTAGGTCTGGAAAGCGCTCACTCATACACCGCCCTCGGTAGTTGAGCTCGCCGGGATGATGGGCTTGGGCTTTATATATTTGTGCCACTTTTGATGAAGAGGAATCACAGTCTTAAGTACGTTGTCTTTTCCAAACCAGAAGACGACGTTCTTATAGATGACGAAGTTGCTCCGATGGGTTATGGCCTGTTTGTCCATGTAGCGGCTGAAGGTTCCTCGAAGCTCTTGGCGTCGTGTGCCGTTCGTTAGGGCTTCTTGGAACAGCTTCGAGACGTCGGATACTCCTATCCGCTTTCGTGCTCGAAGGTCAGCGTGGGCGGTTGTTTGTCCTTGTACGGTGCTCATACAGCTGGCTCCTGGCCATCAGTACCGTCGTAGATGTAGAACCACCTTGCGCCCTTGTCGTGAACGCTCCGTATCTGGTGACCTTCGTGCTTCAGATCGAGGATGCGTGCCGGGTAGCGCCAGGCAATCTTCCTCAGCTCGAAGTTGGATACCTTGCCCTTGGCCTTCAGTAGCTTCAGGATCTTGGCGGTTTGGGTGAGAGATTCGCTCACTTCTTCGCCTCGCACGTGAGCTCTTCCTTGATGACTGGATGGGTCCTGCCGTCAATGTCGACGTCGGTCGCCACCTGCTTACTAGCCACGCTCGGTAGACCGCCGTTCGCTTTACATATCGCGAGGGCCTGCTCGGCCGTGCTCGGCTGCGGTGGACTCTTTGGCTGAAGCGCGAAAAATATGGGTAGGCCAACGCATACCGCAAGGGCGAAGATCACGCCTCCGGTGGTCAGGATCAGTTGAGTGTCCCTTGTCATGACCGCGCCCCGCTATTACCACCACGACCAGCACGACGATGATCGTCAGGACGGCGATGCCTGCTCCGATCCAAAGTGGTGACAGCACCCACCACCACGACCAGTTGATTACGTGAGTGAGCTTCAAGACGATGAAGACGATTGTGAGAACGATAGACGTGCTGCCGATTACATCGTTGGATGAACTTGATGATTCCGAAGCCATATTCAGTTATTCCTTGGTGCGCTGCACCGTTACTTAGTTAGAGGGATTCCAAAGACACCATCTGCCCCAACGTACTGTGGCATGTGTCCATCCCATTTGTTGATTGCTTGTAGGCGTAGGTAGTCAGGTGTGAGCGTCGTTGCTTGAACCTCTTGAGCCTTGGCCTGTGTCTCGGCTGACTGCAGCTCGTACTGAGCCTTCTGCGCGTTCTGCTGAGCAACCTGTTTGGCTTCGATAGCTTGGTCAAACGCAGTGCTGAAGTTGAAGTTGACGATGCTGATGTTGTCGACGGTGATACCTCGTTCGCCCAGCTTGCTTGAGATAGCTTTGAGCGCCGACGCCTCAACCACTGGTCGCTTTGAAATCAGCTCTTCAGCGTTGAACTGGCTGACGGTCGCCTTGATGGTCTCCTGTAGGAGTGGGTCGATGATGCGAGTCTTGTAGTCAACGCCAACGGTCCGGAAGACCGTGCCGGCTGTGTTTGGCGTTAGGTGGTAGTTCAAGGCAACGGTCGTCGTGACGGTTTGAAGGTCATTGCTCGCTGCGCTGGCGTCCTGCTGTTCCTTCTGAACCTGGACATTCATCTTTGTCAGCGACTGAATCGGCCACGGTGCCTTGATCAGCACGCCCGATCCGGTTTGCGACGTGACGTTACCGAAGGTCGTGATGATCGCTATATCTCCGACTCCGACGATGCGAAAGCAGAAGATCAGAAACAAGATAACGAGTAGCACGATGCCGACTGTGATCGACGCCCCTTTGTGCGATGAGGCTTTAGTTTGTTGTTGGTCCATATATTCTCCTTATTTAGTTATGCCACGTACTATGAGCTACCGTCCCAATTTTGTAAATACAAAATGGGTGTAATAAAAACATCGCACTGTGGACAGTTCGTGTGGTCCTTGGCCACTCCCGCACATCGAGTTGTAAGAACTAATGATTGTTAGTTTGACGATGTGGGGGAGTGAGCAACGACTAGACGTTGTCGACGTCCATGCCCAGGGCTTCGCAAGCGTCCCGGTAGGCCAGGGTTTCCTCTATGTCGGCCTGCGGGGGAGTGACGACATACCAGGAGTCCCTGTGTTCGCCGGTTTCAAGTTCGAGGCGCACTTCCACGGTCATTTCCTCGGCGGTGCGTGAGGTTACGGCAATGCGGGCCGAACCAAGCATCGTAGTGATGGTGCGTTCGTTCGAGTTGGTTTCGTTGTCTTGTTTGAAGTCTCTTTCCATGTGTGGTTCCTTGACGGCTAACCCTCCTTATGGGCGGCAAGGCCGTGCTTATCGGTTCTGGTGCAGCTTCAGTTGCTCTTTCTCCGGTGTCTCCTGTGCCGCCGTTGCTGCTTGCTCGACGTTCTCGTACTCCATCAGCGCCATCAGCTCTTGCTTGAGCGCTTCTTTCAGCACAGTGAAGGTGATCTCTGTCTCCTTGCGAAATGCGGCGATGCGGGCAGCTCGGAGAACGGTGTTCTTCACGTAGCCTCCGGTGATTTCGTATGAGGCTAGTAGGTCCCAGTCGATGTCGGCTGCCAAGGGTGCCTTCTTCGGGAACATGCGACGCCAGATCTGTTTGCGAAGCTCCTGGCTTGGCATCTCGAAGCGCACTTTGACGGCGATACGCCTGTCGAGCGCTTTGTCGAGGTTGGTGGAGTGGTTCGTCGTGAAGACGGTGACGCCGCGGTGGTTCTCAAGCTTGTTCAGCAGGACGTTTACCTGGCTCACCTCCCAGGATGCGCGAGCACGCTCACGGCTGCCGAGAAGGGAGTCACACTCGTCGAAGAGGATGACGTCTTCTTTGTGCTTGTCGAACAGCTCTGCGATCTTCTTTTCCGTCTCGCCGACGTACTTGTCCATGACCTCGGCCGCAGTGATGGTGATCAGCTTCTTACCTAGGTAGTCAGCGACGGCCTGAGCCATCAGAGTCTTACCGGTCCCTGGGAGGCCGTGGAACAGGAGCGATACGCCTGTGCCCTTTTCGATTGTGTCCTTGAATCCCCACTGGTTGAAGATGAGGTCGCTGTTCTCGACGAGCGACAGGGCTTCGACGATCATCTGCTTCTTGTAAGGCTCGATGATCACGGTTTCGAACAGACTCTTGTCTGCGACTCTGAAGTACTTGCCATGCTCGTATTCATCATTGATGACGTATTCGTAGCCCGTGACCTTCACCGGCTTGGTCTTCTTGTCCTTGCCGTAGCCGCATTCTTTGCAGTAGAAGCGAGAGCTGGTCACTTCAGCGGCACACTTCGGGCAGTTAGCAAGTCCTTCAACCCAGCTGTACTTCTGGCTGGTGCCCAGGTCGTAACCATTGATTGTGTAGCTGAACGGATTGCCTGTGAAAGAGATCTCGTATGGATTGTTGGCCATTACTCGAGGTCCCCCAAGTCGTGCTTGTTCATCTTGCCGACCCTTCGCGACGCGCGGTCCACGCTCTCGCTCATCGTGTTCACGGCCTCAACCTCGAAAGTCTTGACGATGAGCATTGTGAGGGAGTCAGCCACGTTGCTGGCTTCCTTGGCTTTGCCTTCATCCAGGAACTTGTCGACAGCCTTGGCCAGGCTGCCCATCAGGTCGATGGTGACTTGGGCTCGTTTGTTTGTTAGGTCTTCACTTATCATTTGGTCCTCCTTGGACTTGTTACATATTTAGTGCCTCCTTGTTTGTGCAAGAGTAGGGATTTGTGGAAGGTGCAAGTTTGTGGCTTGACTCGGGTAGTGTAGCGAAAGCGACCTTTTTATGCGCTTTTGCTCGTATTTAGTCCATATAATCTATACGCCCAATTGTTTGTAGCGACGCCAACGCAGCTCACCCCTTAAATCGTTGCGATCTATGTAGGTCTGCAACGTTTTACGGTTAACGTCAAGCAATCGGGCAATCGCGGCGATTGAAACTTTCTTTTCCATGTAGGCCAGAATCTCGTCGTTCTTGCCATGCAGCTTGTAATGCTCTGGCTTGTAACTGCCCGCGGCCTGCCCAACACGACGCCTTCAGACTTCTTGCGGGCCAAGGCTTCCTTCGTCCTGGCTGAAATCATGCTGCGCTCGATCTCGGCTGCGAGTCCAAACGCGACTGCCATGACCTTTGAGTTGAGATTGTCGGCAAACGTGATGTTCTCTTTGATGGATACAACTTGGACGTTGCGGTCGATGCAGAGCTGAATTGAGTTCAGTACCGTCACGATGCTTCGAGAGATGCGACTGATCTCGCTGACTATCAGCATGTCGCCGGCTTCCAAGCGGTCCAGGAGAGCCCCAACCTTACGGTCTTTGACTCTTACTGTTCCGCTCACTACTTCTTCGTCCCATTCATCAACCGTGATCGAGTGGTTGTCGCAGTATTTCTGGATTTCGTACCGCTGATTCTCGAGCTCCTGTTTGTCGGTGCTGACACGGACGTAGGCGATAACTTTGGCCACTAGGATGCTCTCTCCGTTGAGTACCTCTTCACGAGGGCGTTGAGGCGGGCTATTTCCAGTTGCCCGTACGATTCCCGTCGCGTCATTCGTGAGAGCTTGACGCCCTTCTTTCGAAGCATGGTTGCGCGTTGCTTAGCAGCGGCACTGGTCATTCCGGTGGTCTTTAGGACTTCATCGATGTCCTTGGCCGTAACCAAGGCGATGACAAAATCTTCATTTGAGACGTACTTGCTCATGATTCAGCTCCTGCCGCTCGTGAGATTCGCCGTCTGAGTAACAACTCAGATCTTTCGGGCGTCGGGTCAGATGCTGCTTGGTCAGTTGACTTGTTACGGCGGCTCTTGCGTCCGCCTCGCGCTCCAGCGATACGAGCGCGATCTTGTCCGGTTAGGCCGTCTTTGCCTTCAATCAACGAGGCAAAGCCGCCTGTGTTTCCGCGCTGGCCTCCGATTTTGCCGATCCTTTTGTAAAAGTCAGGATCGGTCGCCAGGTTTGCGTCTCGGGCTTTGATTCCACCAATTCGGTTGCCGGACATATTAGCGTTGTTCCCTTCGGAATCGGGCCAAGAAAGTACGTCGTTGGTTGATGTCACTCACAATCGCATCGTGCTGAGTCTCGCTGACTGCTTCTTCAACTTTGCCGAGGCGCTCTGCTAGCTTGGCTAGCTCGGACAGCATGTAGCTTTGGTCCTTGAGAATCTTCTCCAGATCGACTTTGGCGGCCTTCTTAGCCACAGGCTTGATCTCGTGAATCAAAGGTTGCGCTGGCTCGGTAGGGCCTGTCTTAGCGATCTTATTGAGTTGATGGAGTGCCTTGATCTTCTCGCCCTGGGCCTTACGGACTTCCTGGTAGTTCTCCCAGGTCTGCGCTCGGCGTACTGCTTTGATTGTTGATACCTTGAGACCGCTTGCTTCAGCTACCTTGGCAATGTCATTGCTCTTCTTGCGTAGCTGCGCGGTGATGGTGTTGAACTGTTGCTCTGTTAGGGGTTTACCCATTTAGTTGTTCTCCGAGCATCAGCCTCCTTAGTTTTGATGATCAGTACGCCCGTCTCGGCGTTCTTTACGGTCTCTAACAGCTCCCAGGCCAGGTTGACGTCATTGACGACGCACTCTGTCCCAAACCAGTTCGCTAGATGCTCCTCGAACTCGACAGTCGCCTGGGTCTTGTTTACCGGCATCGTTGCCGCTAATTCCCTGATTGCTTCGGGTTTGAGGTCAGCGGCTACGCGGCGGATGATCAATTGCAGAAACTCTCGGTCGGTCATACTGCTGGCTCCGCTGGCTTTAGTAAGTCGGTCAAGGCTTTGAGCATCTCTGGATCAGATGGCCGACAGCCGGCACACAGGCTGTTGTTGTCGAGCTCTTCCTCATACAGACAGGCGATACAAGGTCCGAGGGGTCCGTCGAAATCGGAGTTATCTGGTTGGTAGTGTTCTTCTTCCATCAGATTTTCTCCACGTCCGTGATTGATAACTCAACCTCATCGGCATAGATACCTCCTTGACGTACGAAGTCTTCTCTACACTTTTCGATGGCTTCGGCGGCGGTGGCTGCTTCGTATACCTCCACTGATTCAAACGTCGGGCCAAAGAGTCCCTTTACCCTTGCTATGAATTTGACTTTGTACTCAGCTACTTCCATACCCGCTCCTGGTTGATGCCGTCCTTATCTTTTAGTGCTTGGAGCTGATCGATGACCGCGGAGGCGTCAGCAGATGTGCGGGTCTTTTGCATCACGTTGTCGATCCAGGCGTTATCTTTGCCTGCCTCGAGAGCCAGGGAGGCGATAAGACCTTTCTGCTTGTCCGATGCTGCTTTAGTAGCCGAGGCTTTTGGCGCTGAATCTTCGGGGACGCGGGTTACGGCTGGCTCAGGCGTGTGCTCGTCGGCATCTTCGCCCTTCTCGCTGATGTTGAACTGTCGCATCAGATAGTATTTGAGCGCCGACGTTGCTGCCTTGTTGGTGGCTTTATCGCCGTAGTCGAGAGCTTCGCCAGTCCAGCTAACAGTAAATTTGTCTTCTGGGTTGTCTGCGTTCGTGACGGTGAAGTACATATCAACTAGCAGGTAGTTGCCAACGGCTCCTCTGGCGCTTGTTACCTGGGAGCGACTCTGCTTTATGCCCTGCTGCATCCGTGGCACGATAACGACGCCGTATTTAGCGAATAGGCCACGGAGCTCGCCAGCTACTGCCGCGTACTCGATGAAGCCGTATCCCTGTTCCCGGTTGGTACCACCCTTTTTGATGGCTCCGACCTCGCCGGTAATGCGGGCAAGCTTCTGGTACAGGTTCAGTGAGGCGAAGCTCTCAGGCTCTGATTTAGCTACAGGCTCGCCCATACGACGATCCCCTTGAACAGAGATAGTCCTGTTCCCTTACGTTTGGTCGAGAAGTCCCGACGATGAGCCACGTACGTTGTATTGGTACGCGCCTGGCGTTGCTCGCGTAATCGCCTAAGTGTCAAAGTTCTCTCGGTAGACTGCGTGCTGCGGCGTCTTGATGCCGTCGAGGTATTTTCTGCCATTGCTGCGCTCCTTTCTTACTAGTTCGTTATATCGTTTCCTGATCCGGTCGTTGTGTTGAAGTACAGAGGTGCTGAAGATGTTCGCCCTGGACGTGTTGACGCCTAGTGTCTCTTTTTGCCAAGCAACATGTTCGTTGATGGCTTTGAGGAGCAGTGGGTCAAATCGTTCGGAGCTGAGTATCTTTGGTACGCCTGAGTTATCTTTACGACTTGGATATGTAATCTCGTTCATGTTGTTCTCCTTCGATGGGTTAAGTCTCCTGTCTAAGTTGTGATTGAAAGTTTGCTAGTTGCTGTCGGCTTATCGCTTGTGCCGTGCGTTCGCTGTGCATCACTATGAGCCATGAGTGTCATTTTGTAAATACAAAAATGAAGTAGTAAATACATCAGAGACTGTGGAAAAGTCGGCCAACAAACTGCTGTAGGTCTGCCTATAGGTTTGCCGTAGGTGTCGACCCACGGCAAACCGGCTGCTGACCTGCGAGAACGTTCCCCTAGGACGTCAGAAAGCTCTGCTCTATACTGACGATGTGCGTATGACTTCAAGAGATGCGGCGATTATCCAGGCTGTTGACCAGTTCGGTCAGCTCACGTCTGGTCACATTTGGCATTGTTATTTCGACAACACAAACAAATTCTCCATGCAACGGGTGCTCCAACGTCTGGTAACTCTCAAGCTCTTAGCCCGCGTTGAACGGCGTCTGGTTGGCGGCAACGGTGGTGGATCTGGCCAATACGTCTACCAGCTCGGCGCTGCTGGACACGATTTCCTTGGTAAGCGCGGAAAATACGTTCCGCAACACCGCACGGTCAAGCAGCACATGCTGGAGATAGCTGACGCCTACAGCGAGTTCTACACCGCTGAGCTAGATGGCAAGATTCGCATCTTGAATTTTCTGACGGAGCCAGATAGCCACATGGATATACAGGGAACTAAGGTGCGGCCTGACTTGTTTATGGAGTATGAACTGGTTGGCCAGGGCGAGGGCGCAGTCTTTGGCTAGAGATAGACCGTGGCTTTGAATCGCTGCCAGTCGTCGCGGAGATGGTGAAGCGCTATGTCCACATTTTCAAATACGCCACCACGCGCGATATGGAACGCGTGCCGGCCGTGGTGTTCCTGGTGCCAGATGATAGGCGAAAGCGCAGCATAGAGAGCGTCATACGGCGCGAGTGCGAAGAGTTTGACGACATGCTTGGCGTGTACCTGGCCGAGGGCTTCATCACCTCTGTTACTTAAGCGTGTTTTACAACTTAAGTTCGTGTATTTGTATATACAAACACGGCGCTATTTTGTAAAATATAGAGAGTAAGTAAACAAGGAATCAATCACATGAGCCGCTATCACACTCTAGACAGTTACACAGGCGAGATCGTCCACCAATCAAACCAACACCCTCAAGCTCGTATTAGCCGCCCACAGCGCCGATACGCCCAAAGACGATACACAGGCCGACAAATACTTATCTTTGCAGGCTGGGCGCTCCTGGCGATCATGGTACTGCGATAAGTGACTCACCACATAGAAAAAGCCGACTACTTATCAGTCGGCTTTTTTGTTCGGTTGAATCCCCAGTCGCGTTTCTTGGTCCGTTCTGCCAGGGTCGGTCCGAAGTAAGCAACGTTGAGGATCGGCACCACGAATCGTCTGTTTATAAGGTCACTAAAGCTCATACACGGCATTATGAATCATGGGGCGGTTTTGCCTAGGCATTCGAGTTCGGACTTATCCACACACGATGCTCTCAAAAATACTACTGTTGACTGCTTAGGTCTGTGGAAAACCTATGATGGTTGTCTATCGGAATTCTCACATTGCGTCTTGAATATTCCGGTCTAGGCTTCATAATGTTAAGCAGCTCGATGCGCTTCTTGCGATTCGCGTTGAGCCATACAGTTAGACTAGGGACTCCTGATAAAAGGTAATCCCACTATTTCTAGTGGGTTGACACGCTTCTTGCTGCCTTTGATTATGACTTATCGCGTCGATTGTGTAAATACCTTTACAGAGAATTGTTCGGAGATCATGTATAAAAACTCCATGAATGAACTTGCTAGTAGCGCTAAACCCAGGCACTGATTGATTGCCCCCTAAACGTCAACCTGGTCTATGCGGTGCTCACAAGTAGTTCGGCTGTATCACCGAGTAGGTTTGGATGCTAAAAGGTCTCAGGTACAAGTTGTAAAGCGTCGAGCAGCTCGCGGTCCGTCTTAGCAAGGGAAGGGGGCGACATGGTTTCTGCATCTTATCTAAGCCAGCGGTCCTCGCGACTACCTTGAAGATCCCGTAATACTTTGATTGAATCCGACTCCACTATGCCAAGTGATATGGAGTCTGCTAGTAGGCTGATTGATTGTCTATTGGCCTCGAGACCTCGGAGGAACAGTAGGAATATAATCAGCACGGTGCCCTTTGTTGATAGGTCCCACCAGCTAATTTCGACCCCTTTTACTATAATCCATTCGGGTCGGGCATTACGGGCGAAGATTGTAAACAAGGCAAAAGTTAGTGGTAAGACTAGCGCAAAGCGAAATTCAGCTTCTCCCCTGAATCGATCGTATCGCTCAAATATTTCATTTTGATTGAACTTCAGTCTTGTTGCGAGATCGTTGAGTTCCCATCGAATGATACTTATCAGAATAGCGTCTGATATCACCGACGAGTTTCGGTCGATTTTCTTGCGCTTCTTGAGCCGAGGACCGGATTTTCCCGGAAGTCCATCCATTGCCGAATATATCTCGGCTGGCTGAACGCCCTGCTCAGCGCTAAGTCAACTTCGTTCTTTATGAATGCAGTCAAACGTTCTCGAGTGGGCTCAGTTATTTGGCCTATTCTTTTATTTTTGCGACGGTCTTTCTGTTGAGAGCGCAACTCGAACTTGTCGTGAATGTAAATAAATAGGTTTCCGAATGGCAGTAGTAATCCAACAATGTATGCTATGAAGGAGATTAGAGCTACTGATCCAACAGGTCCGAGAAAGCCTAGGAGCTTGGCAAATTCTGAGCCGAATCCCGGCGTACTGGATATCTCACTCATAAACGGGGCAATATTCAGCCAGATGCCAAACAAGATGATGAGTCCGGAGGATATTGAAGTTCTTAGGTCGCGAAGCCCGTCAAGAAAAGAGATCATAAAACACATCCATCATCTCAAGATTGCCATCGGTGAGTACTTGCCCTGCCCTGAAGTGCGAGACTCTTCCGAGACTCACTGCCTGATTGTATAGCTGCCAAGGCCTTTTAAACATCGGGCTGTTGTGCATAAATGAAGACATGCAGGGTCAATCAACAATCATTCGCAAACACTGGTTCGGCCTTGCCGTGATTCTGGCAGCCGGCCTTGCGGTCGAGCTTGCACTTGTCCTGGCCGTCGCCGTGACCTTTCACCAGGGCCAGCTGACGCCCAACGTATACGCGTTCCTGGGAGTCATCATGGTCGTCGTGCTGCTCGCAGACCTTGTAACCACGTACGTCTACCGTCTCTCAAGCATCGTGCTTACCGACGCCGGTATCACGATCACTAACTGGCAAACACTGTTCTTTAGCAATACCGCCGAGTGCGAGTGGAACCAGGTCGAGGACGTGAACGCCAAGCAAGGAGGGGTTTTCGCGCAGCTGCTGGGCTTTGGCACGCTGCTTATCCAGACAGCCGGCACTCAGAACAACATCACAATGATGATGGTCCCACGGGCCCAGTACTGGCGAGCGACGATTGAAGCTAAGGCAGCCGCTACGCCGACGCTCACGCATTCTGTGTAAATCCTATTGACCAACGATTCGGCTCGGCGCATATTGAAGCCAGATGTCGGACCACGAACCAATTGACCATCATGAACTGCAAGAGCGGGTTGACCGTCTGTTTGATGAGTCTGACCGAGTAATCGTGGAGATCCTTAGTAAGTACATTGACGACATCCGCGCCGCTTCTCTCGATAGTAGTTCGTTGTAGTTTATGCAACGACTAACAGAGGTGAGTAGGCAGTAACGCTAATTTATGTATTTACAAATATGCACTGCCGTGCTTAAATACATGCAGTTCAAACGAACTAGAACATTCAATCGCTACTACTGAGCAACCAGCACACCAGACCGTGAGATGCGGTCCACGACTCGAAACGTAAGAGTCAAATGTCGTCGAGGTGCTTGGTCGCAGCGGTTGAATGAGAACATTGAAAATTTTGGTTGTGCGCATTACATGGTTGCTAGAAAGTAAAAACATACCACCCTCTATATGGGGGTCGCGCAACGGTAACGGATAAGACCCTGTTATAAGACGTGCAAGAGATTAGTAGGTAGCAGACGGTGAGGAACCGCGAGCGTTGACCTGCGATTGGCTCCCTTTATCGCATCAGGCTGAGCGTCGACAGCTGAGGTTCACGCGGAGTAATCCAGAATATGAGCCGTTACTCGGGTAAGCACGCGCAACTATCTAGCAGCCATGCACGCGCACAACACGTTGAAGGCATCTGGCCGCAGCTGGTACAGCTAACGCTTAGGGTAGGGCGAGTCATACCAGCGGCAAGCTCTTTCGGTGGTTTATCCGTGACGCGTTAGTTAGCAGCGGCAGCCACATGTCTTCAATGACTTGCAATCCCAGTTCTGCTCAGGTGAACCCCCAAACTTCCTGAGCGGTACCGGCACTACAAGGCCGACACTCACAACATTTAGTGCCCCGGGCGGGCAGGAATCAATCACATGTCAAAATCAACACTAACAACAACCGAAGTAACCAAGGCACCTAAGACCATTCCACTGCGTGAAGCATTGCCATGGTTCATCGTTGCCATCATGACGTTTGCCATTGCCGGCATCGTCAGCGGCTGGTTCATCCGATCCAACGTCAGCGCGATGACCGTGCAAACCACGTCAAAAGAACAAAGCCGCTAGCCTCCGTCAGCAGCGCGCCACAACCACAGACGGAACCGCCTGTTGAGCACGAGCTCCAGGTACCACCCATACATGAAGCACCAGCGCCGGCCATCGACACGGAGTCCGAAGCCAAGGCTTTCATCTACATGAAGGAATCCAGCAACCGGACGGACGCGGTAAACAGCGCCGGCTGCATCGGCCTCGGGCAAGACTGCAACGGCGTACTCGCAACACGATGCCCCGACTGGCAGACAACCTACCAGTGCCAGGACGAGTACTTCACCGGCTACATGCGGTCCCGGTACAAGACCTGGGCCGCAGCGAAAGCTCACTGGCTGGCTCGCGTTCCGATCAACGGGCGCGACGTCGGCAACTGGTGGTGACAACAACCTATAGCGCCACTGCGAGAGCGCTATAGGGGTATCAAGAACTTTAAACAGGAACAACTGAATATGAGTACCACTAGGAAACTACTCAGCATCATCCGCGCCGCCAACTCGATCCACTATTTCTTCCGGTGGTTCAAATGAGAGAGATCAAATTTAGGGCGTGGGATGGGGCAAAGCTATGGTACCCAGAGACCTGGGCTGGCTCAGATGAGTACGTCGCTGCCCATAAAGATGAAGACTATGACACGGACATGGGTCTGCTTTTCAATGCACTAGATAATCTGCATAGACAAACAACCGTCATCCTCATGCAGTACACCGGCCTCAAAGACAAGAGCGGTTTGAAGATCTATGAGGGTGACATCGTCGGTCTAGAAGGAATACCTCTGTCAAATTCGCCGGTGTCGTTCTCGGCAGGAGCGTTTGTGCTCAGCAATCCTGAAGTCTCCTCTGAGCCAAACCTCGGAGACATGCTTCGAACTCCAGTTTGGTCAGCGCTTGAGGTCATCGGCAACATCTACGAGACTTCCGATCTCCTCGCCAAGGCGGTGATATGAGTGAGCGTCCTCCTATCGATGTCCCAAAGTCCCGCGAGTTACTCGAAGGTCTACTGACACTGGCTGGATCGACCGGTGAGACATATTCCAGATTTCACCGTTACAGCCCGCGAAACCTTGGCTTCCTGGCACTTCAAAATTGTCCGCCAGAGCCAATCGCAACCTTCAAGAGGTGGCAAGAGCTTGGTCGTCACGTCACGAAAGGCAGCAAGGCCTATTCGATCCTCCGACCGATTCAGGTCAAAGTAGAGACAGATGACAACAGCGATGAGCAGTACAAACTGGTGCGCCGTTTCAAAGTCGTCCGAGCCCTCTTTGCCGTCAGTCAGACGGCCGGCGACGATCTGCCACCGTACTGCCCACCAGGCTGGAGTGTCGACCGCGCCCTGGAGACTCTTGGCATCGAGCGGGTGCCGTTCGAGAACTACGACGGCAACATTGGCGGCTATGCCAGGGGCAACAAGATTGCGATCAACCCGGTAGCGCCGTACCCACTGCGGACGACCATCCATGAGGCGTCCCACGTCACGCACGGCGATACGACTCCCGAGAACCTTGCGCTCTACCAAGAGCATCGCGGCCAGTTTGAGTATCGGGCCGAAGCCAGCGCCTACGTAGTACTGAACGAGCTTGGCGCTTTAGACGAGGAAACAGCCAGCGTGAGCCGCGGATATGTCCAAGGTTGGTTGCGCGACCAGCAGCCGCCGGAGGACGACATGCGCCGGGTATTGAACGTCAGCACAAAGATATTAGACGCGGGCTTTGAGCCAGAAGGAACAGAAGAATCATGACTATCGATGAACTTAGACAGGAGTACAAACTGGCCGACGACGAAGGGCGGAAGTGGCTCAAGGTCAGTCAGACGGAGAAGGACTACACACTTAGTGCTATCGCCACGGTTAAAATGAACGGCTTCATTGCTGCCAAGCGATTCATCCTCGAGAAGATCGGTGAGGTGAAGTTGAAGGAGGGTGACGAATGACCACTACCAGCCACGAGATGAGGACGCTATACAGATACGTCTAGTGCTGAATCACTATAAAGACGCTATCGCTGACATTATGCGGAAGTATGCGATAAGCGAACCCCGTATTCAGCCAGGTCAAGCAGCGGCTTTTAGCGCCGACATTACCCACCAGATTGATATAGAGCAAGATTCGCTACTTCAGCTCATCCACGCCCACGACGCCATCCGTGAGAGGGAGATACGGATTGATATACAAAACGAAGGGCATTTCTTCACCCACAAAGACATGAAAGGCGGCGCAATAGATTACGGCTTCTATCACTTCTGCAAATGTGGCTATAGGGCTGGTGGACAAGACGAACTACAAGGTCACATTGCATGGCATATCGGCATCCTTACCAACCCTAAACAACAGACTGGAGAGAAATGAGTATGATTGATTTAGACAGTATTGACGCTCAAGCACCTAAAAGCATCTACTATGACAGCAATGACATAATTTCTAAGATTAGGTCTGGTGATGTCCCAAAAGGAAGTATTATCAAGGTTCAATGGCCTAGTGGCAACAGCGAGTACGTAAGAGTCCATGGCTGGAGCAAAACTTTTAATAAGATGAGTGGTTGCAATATGGGTTGGGATAATCTGGCAACTGAACTATATGACCTATGCAAAGGTGTTGTTAGTTTAATAGAAGAACCCAAAGCTAACGACAGGCGGTGGAAGCCCGTCACCGCCCTCAAAGCAAAAGGAGGAGAGTAGGTATGAGCGACAATGACAAGTTCGACGGATTTGATATAGCTGTTGCAGCATTCGGAATTGCAGGGGCGGTAGTAGTGGGCTATGTGGTCATCCACCTGCTTATGGGGTTTGGTGGATGGTGGAATGGTCTTTGGACTGTCACACCAAAAGACACCGCATACGCCGAACAGCAGCAAAAAGATTGGGCGAAAGACCCTGCTAATCCGAGCGTTGCCGGACAAAAATGCTTGGACATGGGCGGCTATCCACAATACAGCGCCTGGGATGGTCGGTTTCTCGACTGTAAGGGGATTGGGAAGTAATGACCACCACCAATACACCATTTGAAGAGGGACTGGACGAGATACTACTAGCCCATCGAAACTTCGTTGCCGCGGCCAATGGAAATAAGCTCTCTGCGGGTTCAAAGACGCTCAATCCACTTGAAGCTCGTCAGGCCCTCACCCAGCTCCACGAAGCGGCGATAAGCGAGGCGGTAGATGCGGCTGAGGCAAGGACCGCCGATATTGAGTTCAAGGCTGGCATAAATCATGCCACTGTAGGCGGCGATTGTATGCCGGTCGACGAATACATTAAGACGTCTAATTCAGCATTTGATCAATTAGTCAAGGACAGCAACCGTGTCGCTGCATCACAGCGTAAGCAGTAGTCGCTAGAATCGCCCTGGCTCGATCACACGCCGCTTCACGCGCTCCGCTTCAACCCAGAACTCACGTGCTCCCTTGTAGTACTCGGCAGGCCACTGCACCTGTACTAATACGTGTGCCTTTGTCCACCCAAGCGCAAAGCCTGGCTCCGTCCGTTCACTTCCGTCATCAACTGCTACACGCACCCAGACAGCCAGAGACTTCTTTGGGCGAGTCATATGCGCTAGGTCAACCAGCTCGGGCGCAACAGCCAATGGCTGCGGGATGTTGTCGACTGGTTCGTTGAGGCCACTCATAGGAAGAGTGTGGCAGCTCCGTATGACACTGAGCAGACTCTCGCGGCCACCGACTTAGGCGGTCGACAGATCAAACTGCAGTTTAACAACTGCCGAGAGCCGAATGCCTAGCCGCCGGTTTCATTGTCTATCTTGCGCAGAAATATGGCGACCCGATTGTTCGTATCTTCGACATAATGGTTGCCTAAATCCATTTCGCTCAGGGAAGCAGATTCGGACATCCCAACAGTTGATGAGTTGTATTCGCGGCTGGCAGTGTAGGACCAAACCCTGCCATCATCACCCAGTAAGAAACCGCTAGACCCCAGTTTTCTCGCCAAACTCCGCCACCGTAGTCTTTTTCGCTGCTCCAGGATTCGCTGTTTAGTTGCCACCCGCTCACCGTATGCCCACGGGCTGACCAGTAGCCCGTCGGGATTGAACGCTTACGTAGGCGCCTAGCCACTTTCGCCGCATACTCGTCAAGCGGAGTACGCTCTGGTCGGTAATCGTCGAGTCCCATCCGGCTCAGTTCCTTACCAGCCGGTTGCCTTGCCAGTGCCCTGGCAGCTGCCGCAAATGCGGTTGCCATAGCACATCACGCATTTTCCGGTTAGGCCCTTGCCATCCCCGTCACACATCGGGCACTTACCTGAACCTTTACAAAGACCACAGTTGGCCATTTATGTCCCCCTCCCAAGACCCAGACACCCGAAGTGAGCATCGTGACTCAGAGTGTAGGCAGGTGATCCCGTCTCTGCATAGAGACTTTCGAAAGGTGCGAGTGTTGTCTCAGCTTTTACCGCCCTCTTAGTTCAATTGATCACTCACGCTCTGTGGCATTGTCGAGCAGGCATCAGGCTGATTCTGAGTTGCAGCATGGTCTGACGCTTTGTCTGTGATGCCAATCGTCGCCACCACAGCTTGCCAACCGCCCATGTCCTTTATCTGCATCGGTACCCACACATTGGCGGCACCATTGATGTAGTTGATCGCCCAACCAGACTGAGCCGTGTTGTCTAGCAGGAAGCCGCCGCCCTTAGCACGCTGCACAAGGCTCGGCAGCGGCAGGGTGCCCATGAGCTGAGCAGCCTGGTACTCCGACATGTACCATGGAGCCTCATCGAAGTAATACCAGCTGGCGGCGCAGATGCCGTAAAGCTTCGGACCAAACTGCGCGTAGTTGAGGTAGAGCTCCATGATCCGCTGCTTGCTCAGTGTGTAACTGAACTCAGTCGAGAGGCCAGCCTCCAGCGCCTTACGGAGCGCGTTTTGATCCGGCCAAAGGAAGATGTTCTTCACGAGCTGTTGCGGGATGGTGGAACCGCTCGGGTCAGGTTTGCCATTTAGGTAGGCATCTACCCGCGCATTGAAGTCCTTCATGTCGAACGCGCCGCTCCGAGTGCCAAGCTGTTCATCTTCATGGACAATTGCCGCTGCCAGCACAAACCGACTGATGTGGTCGATGGAGACGAACTGATAAGCGATTGGCTCGCCGTCCTCCAACATGAAAGCAGTTCGCGGGGGAGTGATCCAGGTGAAGGCCACCGCTATCAGCTCAGATAGAACGACCAGGGTGACGAGCAGTTTGAACCACCAGAATATGAATCGACGTATTCGGCGCCGCGAACGAATCGGCTTATCCGTCTCCATTACTTCCACCTTTAAAAGAAAAGGCCCCTAGAATTCGTTAGGGAGTATGGAGAATTATACGCTTATTGATATTTCCTGGTCTATGGCGGGAATGTTAGTCCGACGCTTTAGGATTCGCGATAGCGGGCTTATTAGAAGCGATATAAAACGGTGAACGCCGAAGTATTTATCTGAGCCTTCTAACAGTGTATGAAGTGAAGACTAACCATACGATCTACTCGGTCTCGTTTGCGGGAATCTTATTGATTGCCCTATCTAGAACCTTCTTCGTCGCGGCCCGGCGATTGCCCCGGCACCCATACCGCTGACGCCAAGATCGCCCAGGATCGAGTGCAAATCAGGACTTGCGGAGCCGATGGCTGATAGGCCCATCGTGACGTAGATCGCGACCACAACGGTGAAGAACCAGACCATCAGCTTGCGATCTGCACTCGACAGTGTGATGAGGAACGGCAACTGCTCGATTGATTCAGCGAGTTCCGGTTGTTCCTCGAAAAACTCTGCCGCAAACTCGTTGACGTCGGGCCGATCAACCAAGATGCCCTGCAGCGAGGTCGCGTGGTTCAAGAGAGCACCCACGTTCGGAGTGCTGACTGAGTGAGTGAATGAGCGATAAAAGGCTGCCATAGCCTTCTGGAGATCGGCACTTTGGTACATCGGCTCAAACTGGATTTTGTGCATGTTGGCAAGAGCCTGTCCAATGGCTCCAACGCTTGCATATTGTTCAGCGATCATCTTCGAGAAACTGGGCGTCTGCGTCATACCCGCAATTAGCTTCGAGATCCCGGACACGTCGATCTCTTTTAGAACAATCGATCCAATGTTCTGGGTAACGTTAATGAACGGCTTCCCCATGATGCCCGTAAGCGACGGACTCATCGATTCGAACAGAGCTCCCGCAGCGAGGAATGGGACGGTGTTTGTCCTTGCGATGGGAGCGTCAGCAGTCATGGCTCAACGTTACCGGTGGTGGATGACATTTTTTGGGGCTGGCCGCGGAACACCCTGGACCACCGGACAGCGAAGACCCGCCGGCAACGATTGGGGGCGCGTGCCGACGGGCCAGAACAAGCATAACGCTGCATCGTGAACGCAGCGTCCTAACTTGATCGTTTGGTTTAGCCTGCACGCCGCGACGGGTTTAGGTTGCCGCTTTTAGTCGCTTGGGTCAGTTACGATTGCTCGGTGACTTCAAATGGGGGGACCGCACGGCCTAAGCTGCCGGCATTAGTAGTAGAGAAACTGAGCAAGACTGGCTACACGCGTGGGGCCACTGTGCGCGAGATCTACCAGAACAGGGTGACACGTTACAACCCAGTTCTTATACCGTGGGATCAATGGGAACTATGTAAGATGCCCAATGATGGTTCGGACGGATACGAAAACGGATTCATCGTCATCATTGAACCGCAGTGGTACTTCATGACCCCGGAAGCTGATGAGATCCTGGCAGCAGAGGGCGTCGAGCTTGGTGTCAACGCTCTGCTCTACTACAACCGCCGATTTGATTGGTTGGCATATCGTCCAACGTCGGGCACTTTGGACAACGGAAAGCCGTTCCAACCGGCTACTTCGAGATCGAACCCGCTTGGCGGCACGTACTTTGCTCGAATCCACGCCACGACTGCGGCTGACGGTGTAGTAGAAGGATTCAATTCGTCAGCCCTTCGCGGCGCAGGCATCCGGGTCTACGAGTATGCGTCGTCGCAGACTATTTCAGATACCAAGATTCAGCTTGAAGCACTTTTTTGGGCGTGTAGTGATGTGTTCGCTTCAGCGTCAGAGTCGTCACTGACTGTCGACGGAATGAAGAAGCTCAAAGAGGCGAACATGCGCAAGGCCACTGAACGCGGTTTATGGGATACAGAGAGGCTTCGAGACGTGAGGATGCTGAACAGTAGCAATCAAACCGTCTGTCCGTTGTGCCTTAATGAGCTTTCTGCGTTGGACTTCATCAAACGATCAGAGCAAGCCGAGGGTCGCGAAACTTACGACCTAACTGCTACTGAGATCAGCTTGTTCCACATCCAGGAACTTCGGGTTGGGAAACTGCAACACAGACCGTACAACCTTGGATGGGGCCATCATCACTGCAACGTTGTCGTCAAAGACGCTGGCATAATTCCGACGCTGGAATGGATGAAGCGAGTTGTCGACAACAACGGTGATAGCTGGCAGAAGATTCAGGAAGACAAATTGTCAGTCGAAAAGGCTCTCAGTCAGTAGACCATTGCTGCGCTGTCTGTTAGATGTAGCCGGTCGAGCAGGTAGCGCGTCTTCGTCCAGCGGCTGCGTCTGAACCAGGTCTTTGGCCATGCGCGCAACCCACTGGTCTTCGATTTCCATGCAAATGGCTCGACGGCCCAACTGCAGCGCTGCTACGCCTGTTGAGCCCGAACCCGAGAAGCAGTCGAGGACAATGTCGCCAGGGTAACTGGACGCTGAAATGACGTGCCGAAGCATGTCTAGAGGCTTTTCGGCTGGGTGTTTGCCCTTGAAAGGGCGCACGCTCGGGAAGTCCCATACATCGGTAAATTCCACTCCACCGTGCAGATCCATCGGACGAACGATGTCTTCGTAGGGAAGCATCTTCTCGACCGCGCCTGTGGCTTCAATAGCTTCAGCAATCTTGGCGTATTGTTCTCGGCTTGGGATATTGCGTCCAGCCTCCCAGTTCGCAACCGCGCCACCATGGTTGACCTTGCCGTATGCTCCGATGAGTTCGGTGAGCTTGTGACCGGACATGTCGGCTTTCTTCCGGCAATCCTGCAAGTACTGGCCAAGCGGCGAACGACGGATGGCGTTCATATCACCGTAGGAACCCTGTTCAAACACGAGGATGCGTTCTGAGTGCGGGTACCAACGCCGAAGCGCTTCCTTATTCATCTTGCCCTTCCAGCCGTCGTAGCCTGGTTCGTTGGGCTTAGTCCACGTGATGTGGTTGATCGGACGCAGGTACTTGGACATCATGACTTCGAGGCGGGCAGACATCTGAGCGGAACAGTAAACGTAAACTGTGCCGTTCGGTCGCAGAATCCGCTTCCAATGGGCAGCGTAGGCCTCCATCCACTCCAGGAAGTGTTCGTCTTCCTGGAAGGCCTTGTCGCCGTAGATGTTGTCCTTTTTAGTCGAGTGATAGGGCGGGTCTGTGAGTATCAGTGACACCGACTCGTCAGGCATGTGCTCGAGCAGCATCAGTGAGTCGCCGTGCGCCACGATCGAGTCTTCGGTCATGGAGGCGATGGATGGCAAGAGAGAAAGCTCGATCTTGCGGAAGTCTTCACGACGGTGAGCTGAGTATGGCACAGGGCAATGTTACCGTCCCTAGGGCCCCAAGTCCTGGCGATGCCGTGGTGCGTCGATCACATGAGATTGCGCTCGGTGCTGGCGGCGGCGAGCGGCGGATCTCTTTTAATTTTCGCTCCTTTGTGCATAAATAGGGGCACATATGGCAGACGCAACACCCCCCGAAGAACAGAAGAACAAAGGCGGTCGACCGCTCAAGTTCAAGACGGTCGCTGAATTGAAGCAGCAGATCGACACGTACTTCAACTCCTGTGATCCACACACCACGCAGCGACGCATGGAAGACGGCACCAAGCAGGACGGTTCAACCAACTGGGTCACTCGTGAAGTAATGACCGAGCAGCGACCGTACACGATCTTGGGGCTCGCTAGGGCGCTTAGGACCAGTCGAGAAACGCTGCTGGACTACGAGTCAGGCAAGTACGACGAGCAGGACGATACCGACGAGTCCGGCGATCGGTTTTCTGACGCTATAAAGGACGCTAAGGCCCGCATAAACGAGCAGGTGGAAGAGCGCATGATGAGTGGCGATGCCCCGGCTACCCCTTCTATCTTCTGGCTCAAGAACAACTCCAACTGGAAAGACCGATCAGAGGTTGATCACACCAGCAAGGGTGAGTCGATCAGCGCATACAGCAACCTGACTACTGAGGAGCTGCGCAAGCTCGCATCTGGTGAGTAATGGACAGGCTCGATTACGTTCGCCAACAGGCTCGGTTTGAGCTCGCTAGACGTCACTTTTATGACTACTGCCAGCTAAAGTACCCCCGCCACTTCGCGGATGATCGGACCTATCTCAAGAACGTCTGCGACAAGGTCCAGTGGTTCAGCGAGCAGAACCAAAAGCGTTTCCTGGTCATCAACATGCCACCGCGCCACTACAAAAGCTTCACTGCCGGCAACTTCGTTGAATGGAGATTCGGCGAAGACCCCAGCCGCAAGGTGATGACCGGCTCATACAATGAGACACTTTCAACTACGTTCGCCCGCAAGGTCCGGGACACGATTGATGAGACGCCTTCTGATGGTGTCCTTGTCTACCGCGACATCTTTCCTAAGACGCTGGTGAAATATGGCCAGGCCAGCGCCAGCAAGTGGGCGCTTGAAGGCAGCAGCCAGGACAACTATCTCGCCACGTCCCCAAGTGGAACCGCAACCGGGTTTGGCGCCAACGACATCGTTATCGACGACATCATCAAGAACGCGGAAGAGGCCTACAGCGACCTGGTACTTGAGAAGCACTGGAGTTGGTTCACCAACACAATGCTCTCGCGTACGGAGGGCGATGACTGGAAGGTCTATGTCTTCATGACCCGGTGGGCTGAAGGCGATCTCGCCGGAAGGATCATCGACGCCTATGGCGATGAGGTTGAAGTCGTCACCTACAAGGCCGTCCAAGACGATGGCACGATGCTCTGCGAGTCGGTTCTCAACCAGCGTGACTATGAACTCAAGACCAAAGAGATGAACCCAGACATCGTTGAGGCCAACTACAACCAGCAGCCGATAGATGTGAAGGGCCGGCTGTTCACTGACTTCACTGTTTACAGCTCCTTGCCAGCTGGACTCCATAGGCGGTGGAACTACACCGACACCGCGGATACGGGCTCTGACTTCCTGTGCAGCGTGGATTACATCGAGGAAGGCGGTGACGTCTATATCACCGACGTCGTGATGACCGATGAGTCGATGGAGACAACCGAGCCCCAAGTTGCGGCCATGCTCGACGCCGACCAGGTCAATGAGGCGACCATCGAGAGTAACAACGGCGGACGTGGCTTCGCGCGAAACATAGAGCGGCTGCTCAAAGAGACCCATGGCAATAGAAGCTGCGTGGTGAAGTGGGCAGCGCAGACGGCGAATAAAGAGGCTCGCATCCTAGCTTCGAGTGCCTGGGTGAATAAGCACGTCTTCATGCCGCACAACTGGGAGCACAAGTATCCGGCGTTTTACAAGCAGCTGATGAGCTACCAGAAGAAGGGCAAGAACAAGCACGATGATGCGCCCGACGTTTTGGCAGCGATCTACGACAGAGTGGCGAACCCATCGAAAGCCGTTTTTAGGGTGAGGACAGCGTGAGTCATTCTGTAGGGTAGGTCGACCCGCCACGCGTGTTCCGTCGCACTTTTCGAGTTGCTCTCTTTGCAGCGGTAGGAACCAACGGCGTACGCATGGTCGAGCGAATTATCTGACGCACGGCGGTTGCTCGCTCGTCCGCTGGCAGAGACTCAATGAGCCGTTCCAAGCCCAGTAGCCGGGAGAACTCAACTGGCTGAAGGAAGAACTGTTGCAACTGCGCAGAAGCCTCTGACTGAGCCTTCATGAAAGTGCGGCCAATGTAGGCACTGAGAGCGCCGCCCGCTACTCCAACGGCTCCTGCAGAAATCCTCCCGATGTCGTTGGAAGACTGCGAGGCTAGCCATCCAACGTAGATAATCACCAAGAATCCTATCCCGGTAGAAATCTGCGTGCTAATGAAACTTTGGCGGGACTGGCTTATGGCGATCTCGTGGTAGTACTCCAGCCTTCGTTGGGTAAGCGCCCAGATCTGTTCGAAGTCTGGTGGTCTATCTGTGAAGCTCTTCTCAAGGGCACGTATTTCTTTTAGAGACTTCTGACGAGCCCTAAACTGCCAGTAGGAAAACAGGCTGGAAATGGCAACTGCAGCAGCACTGATCGTCACGACGAGAAATATCGTGCTTGCAAAATCTACCGGTGGTGAAGTGGAGGCGTTCGACACGCTCCTAATGAGATTTTGCGAGTTGCTAAGGAGGGCGCCCAATAAGGATGCAATGAATACAACTAAAGCCAACCCCCAAGCAAGGGATCTGACTACGCGGTATACCTTCGCAACATCCACTGATGGCGGTAACTTGTGGTCCTCGTCGGAGCTCACTTGATGCCTCCTGTCACCATGGTTGCGACAAACCTTACCTGAAAGCAGGATATTAAACCATACTTACTTTCAGGAGGGATTGGAATTCGTTCCGGATAATTGCTATTTAAGCCATCGTCCTTTGCTGTTACTATCAAAACAGAATTATAAATAGGGCAATAAACAACCTTTATGCAAAAACGGACACCATTTCGACAGCGCCTGGCAAATGTAATCAGCGGTAAATCTTTGGTTCCGGCGTTGAACCCCGTAGATGGTGTCACCTATCCAGGCATGAGCGTCGGGGTCGTCTCAACACCTACGCCGACAAGCCCTCACAACTGGCTGCCCTCACCGGCTGGGTATTCGCCGCCAACAGTGCCATCGCTGAGCCATGCGCCGCTGTCGAGCTCAAGCTGTACCGAAAGAAGAAGGACGGCGACCGCGAGGAAGTCACCAGCGGACCAGCCATGGAAATCATGGAGCTGTTGGACGGTCCAAACGTGGTCCATACCGGCGAACAGATGCGCCAGCTGCACTTCACTTACATGAACATCGTGGGCGAGAGCTACATCTTCATGCGCGACATCAACGGCGAGGAATTCATTCCGGCAAAGGGCCGGCTACCGGCTGCCCTCGATATCTTTCCAGCTCACCTGGCCAGTTCCGGCTGGGGAGACGTACACCAAGAGCACCGTCTCGATTGGTGGCAAGACGTATCCAGTCACCGCCTTTATCCGCGACCTCAACCCTGATCCGTTCAATCCCTACAACGGTCGCTCGATCATCGCTGCCTCAGCTGCAACGCTTGACCTCGAAGAGCAGATGAAAGCCTGGAACCAACAGCTGTTCGCCAACGGTGCTCGACCAAGCCTCATCTTCCAGACTGACCAGCCGCTTGATGATGATGCCTACGCCCGTTGGAAAGCGCAGTTCGCCGACGACCACACAGGTACGAACTCCGCTTACAAACCGCTGCTTATCGAAGGCGGTAAAGCCACGCCATGGATGCTCAACCAGCAAGACCTCGACTTCCTCGAAAGCCGCAAGTTCAGCCGTGACGAGATCCTGGCCATGTTCAAGGTGAGCCCGGCATGATCGGATCAGTCGAGAACGTCAACCGCTCTAACCTTGAGGCCGGCTTCTACGTAAACGCCGTCGTCAACGTGGTCCCACGTGTGCGCCAATTCGTTCGCCAGGTCAACGCCACCCTAGTAAAGGTCTACGATCCAACTCTCGAGATCGACTTTGTAAGCCCTGTCCCTGAGGACATTGAGGCCAAGCTCAGAGCCGCCAGTGCTGGAGTGAATACGTGGTGGACGATTGATGAAGTCCGTGACATGTACGGCGAAGACCCACTGCCTGAGGGTCTTGGTGAGCACATCATCATCACTGGAAAAGGTGCGCCAGTCTCATTGGAAGACGTCCTGGCCAACGACTCTCCAGCGGCTAAGCCAAAGCCACAAGACCCTGAAGACCCAGACGGCGATGGGGACGATGATCTGACCGAAGACCCAAGTAACAAATCCTTAGAGGGTAAGCAGAGCATAAAAAAACCCTGACGCCTGAAGAGATTCAGGCAGCACGTGAACGCCGCGGTGAAGCTAAAGCCGCCAAGTACAACCAGCGCGGCGAGGTCTATGAGCAGCAGCTACTGACTGCGCTCCGTCAGCAGTTTGAAAAGCAACGGGCCGAGATCCTGGGCAACGCGGCTACGAAGCATTTTAAGGACTACGGCAGCCGTCGAGTCACCAAACATGACAAACGGGACTACTTAGCAGCTCTGCTTGCCTGGAGTGCCTACAACGACGCTATGCGCCTAGCCATCGCACCAATCATCTACGCACTCATCGTCGAGACGGGCAAGGACGCCACAGAGGACCTCAATCTGGACCCAAGCATGTTCAACCCGACGACGCCGGATGTCATGAACTACTACCAACAGCGTTCGCAGAAGATCGCTGAGGACGTCAACGCCGAGACGGAGAAGCAGCTGCGCGCCACTCTGAGCCAAGGAGTCGACAACGACGAGTCGGACGATCAGCTACAGGCCCGCGTTGAGATCGTCATGGGCGCAGCGCTTACTTATCGTGCCGACCGAATTGCGCGGACAGAGGTGACCAGGGCTCAGGGGTTTGCCGACGTTGAGGCTTGGCAGCAGAGCGGCATCGTAACCGGAAAAGAGTGGTACACGGTGAACGATGAAAAAACTTGCCCGAACTGCCGGGCTCTCGATGGGCGGATCATCAGCCTGGATAGCGATTTCTACAGCTTGGGGACGTGGTGACGAACGGAAACAGGACTATCAATATCAACTATGACGACATCGCGGTACCGCCCTCCATGCCAATTGTCGCTGTCGAATTTTGAGCGTATCGGTTCCGGTCGGCTAACTGTTGTATTTATCCACGGAATAATTTACTTTAAGGACAGAAAACTCTAAGAGGCTCTAAATAAATCGCTATGACTGAAGTACGCAAGATAAACAAACTGTTCAATATCGACATCAAGTCAGTTGATGAGCAGGCGCGTACGATCACTTTCTGCTTTAGCGATAACCAGCTCGACCGCCAAGGCGAGATCGTCGACCAGGCCAGCTGGGACGTCAAGAACTACATGAACAACCCGCTCATTCTCTGGGGCCACGATCCCAGCGAGAACGAGAATGTGCTGGGCCAGGGGATCAGCCTTGACCTGAACAACAACGGCAAGAGCTACATCACAGCGCAGTTCGATGATGCAGCTACCAACCCGAAGGCCGACACGATCTTCCGCCAGTTGGTCAAACGCACCCTGCGCTGCGTCTCGGCAGGCTTTATCAACCACACCTGGGACGTGCAAGACGATGTGCCGATCCTGAAGGACAACGAGCTGCTTGAAGTCAGCGTTGTCGCTATCCCGGCGAACCCACGCGCCATTGCCCTGGAGTACAAGTCCGGTGAAATCAGCACCAAAACTGCGACCTGGCTACGAGACAGCATGCGCAAAGAAGCGGACCTGCTCGATGCCCAGCTCAAGGAACAAATCACTGACGAAGGAGAAAACATGGACGAAGTTAAATCACAGCTATCAGCACTCACCGACGCGCTTGGCAAGGTCGCCGAGACGATGAACACGCTCAGCGAACAGAACGCTGCGATGTCCGCAAAGATCGAAACTATTACCTTCCCCGTTGAAACTGACGAAGAGCGCGAAGCTCGTGAGGCTGAAGAGGCACAGACAAAAGCCGACGAAGAGGCCGCTGCAAAGGCTGAGGCCGACAAAAAGGCTGCTGAAGAAGCTCAGGCTGCCGCTGACGCGAAAGCTGCAGAAGATGCAGCTAAACCTGTCGAGTTCGACGAGGACGCTGAGCTCACCCCCGAGCTTCAAGCGCAGATCGACGCAGAACTAGAAGCCGCACATTCAAATCAATAAACAGCGCAGACACCCACAGTGGTACTTAGCTAAAGGCGGCGTAACCCGACCAGCCTGGTGCTAAGACGAAGCAGACGACCAGTCTCTCGGAAACACTACTAACCGGTCATTCGACCACTTATATACACCTAAGGGGGTGATATGAAAGTCAAAGATTACATGGGCCAAATGGTATCGGCCGAAGTTGAAGCTCAACTTAAAGAGATCCAGAAACAAGAAGCTAAAAACCTAGTCAACGGCGCACACGTCTCAAAGGCGAACGCGGACAAGGAAGAGAAGGACCTAACACGTCGTTGGTACAAAGCCCTTCTCACCAAGAACGAAACAGAACAGCGCGCGATCAACGAGATCATTGCCAAACAACACGAAGACGCCGCTGTTGAGCGTGGTGAAGACTTGGCAGAGTACCGCGCTAAGGCTCAGACCGAAGGCGTGATTGGCTCAGGCACCGCTGGCGGCATCCTCGTTCCTACGACCGTGGCTGACAGCATCATTTCGAAGATGCACTACATCTCACCTCTTCGCCAGGTTGCGACGGTCATCGACAACATGCCTGCAAGCCTGCAACTTCCAAGCGAAAACACGATGGCAACGGCCTACTGGGTAAACGAAGGCGCTCCAATCACTGAAAGTGGTGAAGTCTTCGATCCGAACCTCCTCCAGCCTCACAAAGCTGCCGGTTTGGACAGCTTCACGAGCGAAGTTATCGCTGACGCTGCAACCAATCCAAGCATCCAGAACTACGTCGAGAGCAGATTTGCGATCGCCCTGGCATTGCTTGAAAACTCTGCATTCGTTAACGGTGATGGTTCAAACAAACCGTTCGGCTTCCGCTCAAGCGCGATCACACCAAACAGCGTTGCTCAGGCTGGTGCATCTCTCGCCTACACCGACGTTACGGCTCTGAAGTACTCGCTCGCCACGGCATACCGCCAGATGGCTGTCTACCTCGTGTCAAGCGCCGCTGCTCAAGCTCTTGAGAACGTCCGTGACAACTACGGTCGTCCAATCTGGCGCGAAGGTCTCGCAGAAGGTCAACCTGACAAGCTGCTTGGTCGTCCGGTCTTCATCGTTGATGAGATCCCAGCAAACCTAGGCGGTGGCAGTAACACCACTGAAATCTGGTACGGCGTTTTCAAAAACTACTTCATTGGTGATCGTGGTGGGCTGCGTGTTGACTACGGTACAAACGGTAGCGACTTTGCTAACGACAAGATCAGCTTGCGCGTCATCAAACGAGTTGGTGGTCAACCAGTCATCGGTGAATCCTTCAGCAAACTAACCGCTGTCAAATAGGAGAAACTAAATGTCTAAACTAGTTCAATTCGTAAAAGATGTGTACCCGCACTGCGTTGGCGATGTCGTCAAACTGGCGGATGATGAACTCAAGCACATTGCATCAAGTGCGTACAAGGAGTTCAGCGACGCTACCGTTCGCGCAGAAAAAGCAGTCGAAGCAGAGGTTGTCGAGGCTGAAGCCAAGGTAGCCGCTAAGACAGCTGAGGGGAAAAAGTAATGAGTCGTTATACTCAAGCACTTCCCGCTCAAACTGCCGCTGGCGCGACGTCAACCACCTATGTGGGCACGGCTGAAACGACGAATGGTGATGTCACGAACCGTGTCACCGTCACGCTCACACCACCAGCCGGTTTTTCGACTGTCACTGGTGTTGCGACTAACAACGTAACGTTCAACGTTCGCCAGCTTCGTGCAGGTTCTAGCCTCGGCACAATTGCCTCGTTGCAGTTGGCTGTTGGCGCGAACCTCGTCGCCGAAACGCCTATCACTGTCCCTGTAACTGCACCTCTCGCGGTGCAAGGCAATGACGTTTTCGATGTGCAGATGGTACAAAACGGAACTGGCCTCGCGGTCGGTGCCGGCGTGTTTGTTCAAGTACAGGTCAACTAATAGGCTAATCACCTAACAACAAATGAAGCGTCTAGTAATGGCGCTTCTTTTGTTATAAATTACAAACATATATGAGCGTCATCTTTACCGCAGCAGATTTGAACACCTATTCGGGCAAAACATTACAGTCTGGTCCAGCTGCTGAGGTAACGGCATCGGTCAACGCATACATTGAGACACAGACTCATCGGTGTTGGGGTGAGACTAAGACTGTCGTCGAGCGCTACGACTGGGGTAAGACGCTCTGGCTTCGACACATGGATGTCACGGCAGTTACCGCTATCAAGGTTGGCTGGCCAGGCCAGATCCAAACAACACTGCCTTCGAGTAGCTACTTCAATAACGGGTGGGGACGTATCACGCTGTTTGGATGCTGGCAGGTCGGCCGTCTAGTCCAAGCGGCTACTACAACGACTACATCGAAGTCAGCTATAGCTACGGCACGACGGCAGTGCCGGCCGATCTCAAAGAAGCGGCAATGGGTGTAGCTCTCGGAATGTACAACTGGACTATCGCGGGTGGTAAAGAAATCGTTGCTACCTCAGTCGGCTCTTTCCGCCAGGAGTATTCGGGCGCAGTACGAGGAGCCAACACCGGTCCAACGCCCTACAAGGACGCGGCTGAGGCTCACTTCATGACAATCAAGGGTTACGCACTGCAGAGGTTGTAATGGGGCCTCTACTTGTCCATACCTGTGACATCGCCAGGAACCAGCCGGTCGGCACCAATGGCCGTCATTCATTCACATCGCTCGCAACTGGTATGCAATGCCTCTTTTTGCCTATGAGCGCACAGGCGGCGATTCAGAACGGTTTTAGCGTTGGTTTTGCCTGGGACATCTACTTCCTAGATGGAACTGACGTCAAGATTGGCGACCGCCTGACGCAAAACGGCCAGACCTACATCATCCGCGGCAAGCAGCCTTACGCCAACATGCCACTCGTCAGCCATCTCCATATGACTGCGGAGACGGAGCACGCCAATGGCCAGTAACGGCATCACATATCAGATCTTTATGGATACGAACGGCCTGCCCGAGCGCTTGGAAGCTATGTCAATGGGACTCGACAGCTACATCAACTCGTGGTTGCACAACGCTTCGTACTTCATCAAGGAAGAGATGAGCAGCCGCGCCCCAGAGGGCGTTGGTGGTGTCAACGGCCAAGGACTCAAGCACAACATCGGCATCGACATAGATCCCGCCCTCAGAACAGCCATGATCAAGCCGAACAACAGCATTGCCTACGCCGACGCCGTCGAGACTGGCTCACGTCCCCACCGACCACCAGCGGTCCAGACAGTTCCCTGGCGCAGTGGTGCGAGATGAAGGGACTAAATGTCTGGGCTGTCGCCAAGAGCATCGAACTGCGTGGCACTAAACCTCACCCTTACATAGAACCGACCTACCAGGCTACGAAAGGGCCTGTAGCAGTCATGTTCAGCGAGGGAATCGCCCAATACCTAGGAAGGATGCAAGCAATATGACCCAGTACATAGGCATGAACCGCCGAATCAAAGACGCACTGAAGACAATTTTGAGTGGGATCACTTACGACACTGGCGCTGGTCCTGAGCCGGCCTTCGTTAGCGTCCTGGACAACACTAAAGACGAGTTCGAGGGCTATCCGGCCATCCGCATCCTGCCGAACAACCTGAACAGCACCATCGTCACCAACGCTCAGAATGACCACACCGTCTCCTTCGCTGTCATCATGCACTTCCCGCTGAACTCACCCGACGAAGTAGAGAGCAGCATCTACAACCGCATGTACGACCTGACTGACCTGATCATCGACACCACTGAGCACTCCGACTACATCGGTCAACTCTCGACGATTGATCCAACAATCCAGAACTGGCTAATGGTCGTAAAACAAGGTCGTTGGTATATCGCCAATGGCAAGTCTGGCTCGCTGTTGCTATGCAACCTTGATATCGAAGTTTCCTATAGCAAAGACGTGTTCTAAATGTTAAGTTGAAATTATGCAAGATACACCGGACGAAAAGCCAAAGAAAGTAATCGCTAAGAAGCTCGTTACACCGAAACGGAAGTATTTCAGTCCAACAAGGGGTGAAGTTGAAGCCGAGTCTTTGGAAGACGCTGTATCCCAAGTGCAGGCGCTAGAAGCCGACGAAACTAATACGAAAGAAGAAAAGGTAGGTGATGCCAGGTAATCCATTTATTGGAAAAAGAGACTCAATCGGTGTCGGTATTGAAACCACACCAGGAACCGCGGTTGCCCCGCAAGCGTGGAAGAAACAGATGGCGCTAACGCTCGATCCAAAGACGACGGTTGTTCAGAACAACAGCGCCATGGGCCGTGTCGAGGACATCAACGACTCAGCAGTAACTGAGGAATGGGTGGATGGTTCAATCAACGGCATCGTCGGCGACACCACTATCGGCTACTTCCTGGCCAACATGTTTGGCATCGTCACGCCAGCGCTCCACTCATCCGAAACGATCGTCTACGACAACACCTTTACGGTCGCCTCAAGCACTCTGCCACCAAGCCTGACATTCGCTCGCTCTAACCCAGTCCGATCTCAACGCTTCGCTATGGGTACCCTGACCGATCTTGAAATCGATATCAAACAGAACGACTGGGTGCAGTTCACCGCAACTGTGACAGCTAAATCTGGAACGGTTAGCACCGAGACGGTGGCCTACACCGCTAACAACCTCTTCACCTCAAAGCATGTCACCATCAAGACGGCGGCCAACCTGGCTGGCCTGGCTGGCGCGACGGCACTACAGGCAAAGAGCCTGAAGCTGAAGATCAGCCGCAAGGCGGAACGCTTCACGCCATTGGGCGGCATCGACCCTGTCTCCTTCGATCCCAACGCCTGGGGTGTCACTGGCACCATCGTCACGCGCTACACCGACACGACGCTAGAAGACATCGCGTTCGCTAATACCGCACAGGCAATGAGCATCGCCATCGTCAATACAGACGTGACCATCGGTACGTCGGCCAAACCAAGCCTGATCTTCACAGCCCCTCAAGTCCGTCTTGATCCACAAACCCTGGACAACAAGCTCGAACAGACCTTGAGCGCAACCTACAACTTCCACGCTGAACTCAACACGACTGCCGGCTACATGCTTCAAGCGGTCCTGACTAACCTTCAGAACGGTTACGCACATGCGTAGGTTGGCGATCACTAAGCGCGTCTCGCTCGAAGGGGTTGCTGATGGCTGGGGGAGTGACTGCTTCGCGCTCGTTACTCCAGCTAGCTACGCCGAATATATCGAGTTCAGCGCTATGAAGGACAAAACAGAGCTCGAGGCTGTTTCCTACTTAATCGACTTCGTCAAGAAACACCTCGTCTCAGGCAAGGTCAACCTGCTTGACGACGACGGCAAGACGGTTCTCGGTGAGTTGCTGCCTGAAGACGTTGACGCCAGCAAAGACCTGGTAGACAAGCTGTTCAGCGAGATCGTGGGGGTATCCCTCGACCCAAAAGCTTTATCGACAGCGACGGAAACGTCACCGACCAGCGAGCCTACGACCGCGCTCTAGAAATCTACGAACAATACGAAGACGCGATTGTTCTTGAAGACTCCTCGAATATTAGCCGTACTGTCGCCGATGACATACGGCTCTTTCGATATATGGAGCGTTTTCATCTGACGTATGAGCAGGCGATGAATGAACCAATCGAAGTAATAAACCGCGCCTTCTTTATATGGTCGCTTGATGCCAAACGTGATAATTTAAAGTCAAGGAACACATAACTAAATACTGCATGGCATCTATAAATACAATCGGCATTCTGATCGCAGCAAAAGACGAAGCCTCTGCCGTTATTGCTAAGACTGCCGCTCAAACCAAAGCTGCCACTGGTGAGGTCAATGCACTCGGTGCCGAATCGAGCAAAACCGGCGGTCTACTCAGCGGCGGTTTGATTCCGAGCCTTCTCGCTTTCGGCGGTGTCATCGCGGTCTTCTCAGAGGCAGCGCATAAAGCCGGGGACTTCCAGGCGCAGCTCACCAAGCTTGTCACCAGTGCTGGCGAGAGCGCGAACAACCTAGCCCTGGTCAACAGCGGCATTAAGAGCCTCGCCCTCCAGACTGGAGATAGCGTCACTGAGCTTGCCGACGCCATGTACAAGGTTGAATCAGGCGGACAACACGGCGCTGCTGGACTGATCGTGCTCAAAGCCGCTGCCCAGGGTGCCAAGGCTGAAGGTTCAGACCTAACCACGACGGCTGATGCACTCACCAGCGTCCTGGTGGATTACCACCTCAAGGCAGAGGATGCCGCGACAGTTACGTCCAAACTCGTAGCTGCGACCGCAGCCGGCAAAATGAGCTTCCAGGACTTAGCTGCCGCCATGCCGGCCATCCTGCCAGTCGCTTCTGCCGCCCACGTATCGCTCAACGACATTCTCGGCGACATGGCCTCCATGACCGTTCACGGTATGAGCGCCCAGCAAGCAGCTGAGAACCTGACTGATGTTATCCGCCACATGCAGGCACCAACAGCCTTGCAGGGTAAAGAGCTGGCTCTACTCGGCCTGACGACGACGCAGCTCGCCGACGATATGAAGACCCACGGCTTGTCGGGGACGCTCCAGGAGATCTCAACCAGAATTCAAAACCTGATGCCTCCGGGATCAGACAAAGTGATCTTGGACCTGAAGACTGCGCTGAACGGATTATCGCCTGCCGTCAAGGAACTCGGCATGCACCTGTTTGACGGCACGATGAGCGCCAAAGACTACGGCAAGGCTGCCCTGGCGCTTGATCCAATCAGTGCCAAACAAGCAGCATCATTCGCCACCCTCGCTGGCTCTATGCACCGCATTGGTGACCAGCAAATGACCGGCGCAAGTGTCATGCAGAACTACGGTCAGGCGCTGAGCAAAGCCACGGGTGATGCCACTGGACTCAAGGTGGCCCTCATGCTCGCTGGTGAGAACTACGGCGTTACCACCGATGCGATTAAGTCGATCAGCGGCGCGACGGCTGAAGCCGGAAACAATGTCAAAGGCTGGGCCGAGATTCAAAGCAACTTCAATACCAAGTGGAGCCAATTCCACCAGTTAATTAGCGTCGGTCTGCTGACTCTCGGACAAAAGCTGTTACCAGTTCTTACCACGGTAGTGGGATCGATCGTTGATTTCGGCATGAAAATCGAAGCGTCAAAACAAAAGGTCATCGACATGGCCAAGCAAGTGTCGGCGTTTCTAACACCATCGTTTGAAAATCTCGGAAAGGTCATCGCGACGCAGGTCGCGCCAACCTTAGAACGACTATGGGCGGAAGTTCTCGTTCCGCTCATTAAGATATTTGGCGGTCTGTTCGTTATAGCCGTTAGGGCAGCTGTCGATGTCTTGGCGGCTCTTCTCACTGTCGTCACCCCGTAATCAACTTCCTTATTACAAACAAAGATTTCTTGATTCCGATTATCGGGGGCTTCGTCGCGCTAAGAGCTGCCATGATGCTCCAAGAAGCCTTCAGTGTCCTGCAAACAGGATTCATGATCCTTTCGAGTAACAGCATCCCTGCATTAATTGCTCAAGTCACCGGTCTGGATGCGCTTATTGCGGCTCCTATAGCTATGCCAGCCATCGCCGTGGGAGCTGCTCTGGCCGCCATTGCCTTGGTCTACAACGCAGCCATGCAAGCCAGAGATGCCGTCAACGCTGCTTCAGATGCAAAATCACAACTCGCCTCTGAGGACAGCAAACTCGTTAGCCACTTTGTTGCCGTCTATAAAGACCCAAACAGCGATGCCAACGCCAAAGCGCTAGCTAAGAAATTCCTGCACAACGATGGGGTTGGCGGCTATGCCCTCGGCACCAACTTCGCCCCTGGCGGCCTCACGATGGTCGGCGAGAACGGTCCGGAGCTGGTCAACCTGCCTACGGGCTCAAAGGTTCACACCGCGAGGGAAACCCAGCAAGCGATGGGCCAAGGGGGTGGTCCAAATCTAACAATCACCGGCGCCTGCACATCCACAACAACATGGATGAGCGGAGGTTCTTGGCTAACCTCGGGTGGAAGTTGTCGCTGCGATGATCGTTTCACTCAACGGCTACGTCTTGAATGATCCGACCAACCCAAACAGTCTCTACTTAGATGAACCTATCGACGGGCTCGGTCTCCCACCTGTCCGCACCTCAAGTGGCAACTACAGCGGCCGTGACGGCGGCTACGTTGGCTCCCAGTTCTATGGGATGCGTCTCATAACGCTGACTGGCTTCTTCTTCTCGAGCAGTCCTGCCGCTCTTGAAACGAGCCGTCGAGCCCTTGCCGCGGCTATTGCCACATCGAGCGTAACGCTCAACATCACAACCAACGGGGGCAACCAGTACCTCATTAACTGCAACATCGACTCGCTGGATATGCCGATCCTGCGCGCTATCAATAAGGCGCCGTTCAAGATCACCCTTATCGCGACCGATCCGATCATCTATGACAACTCATCCAGCGGCTCTATGAGCGTCACAGTCACCCCAGCGAGGGGCGGCGGCATCACTTGGCCGATCACGTGGCCGATTACGTGGGCTGCTGGATCTCAACCAACGACGGTCAACAACACCGGTAATGCAACCATCTATCCGACGATCACGCTGACCGACAAGATGACCAACCAACGATCACCAACCAGACGACCGGCCAGTTCTTCACCCTGACAGGCCTCACAACGACTGCCGGTGACGTCCTCAAGATCGACATGAAGAACCGCACGGTTCTCCTCAACGGCGGCTCAGTCTTGCCGTTCATGACCAGCACAAGTTCCTGGTGGCGCTGCTTCCTGGCAATAACAGCATCAACCTGACCACTAATGACGGCACGGATACGACCGTGGCGACCGTTTCCTGGCGAAGCGGTTACAGGGGCATCTAAATGGATTTCGGCGGCTCCCGGCTGTACGAGATCGAACTCTGGAGCGCGGGAGGTTCGCGCATTGCTGACATATCCGCGCTCTGTTTCAACCGCTCATACTCGATGCAACGAAACGAAGCGGAGACACTGACCTTCAGCCTCAACCTGTTTGCCTTTGAAAACTACTGCCTGAACAACCTAGGCGGCGCAGATCCGCACACGCTCATTGCTCCCTATGTCACCGACGTCAAAGTAAAACGAGCCGGTCAGTACCTTTTCGGCGCGCAGGTGGTGGACATTAGCTTCGACCTGGCCACAGACATGTCTCGGGCTGGAGAAGGCGGTGGGGGAGCTCAGGCGACGTCACAGGACTATAAGGTGACGGTTACCTGCACCGGCTACCTCAACTTGTTCAAAGACCGCTATGTTTCCAAGGTCTACACGGCGACTGAAGCAACCTCAATCGCGACGGACCTACTGACGACTACCCAAGCGCAGACCAACGGCAGCGTCGGGGTCACTAACGCGGTCAGCCAGTACATCACGGGGGTCAACCGCGACCGCACCTACCAACGCGACAACGTAAAGCTCAAGATCCAAGAGCTGACCACGCTGATTGACGGCAACTTCGACTTCGCCTTTACATGGGACAAGAAATTCCAGACGTACAGCAAGATCGGTGCACGGCGGACGGATCTAAAGTTCATCTACGGGGGACCGCTCTCAAACGTGGCCGGCTTCCAGCTTTCGCGCAGCGGAATCAACCTTTTCAACAAGATCTACGGCATAGGTTCCGGCTACGGAACCGACCAGTTGCTTAGCACTCAAGCGGACGCCACAAGCCAGCTGAACTACTACATTCGCGAGCAGATCCTGCAGTTCAACTCGGTGGTCATCCAAGCGACGCTTGACCAGAACACGACGACTGCGGTCTCGCTTGCCAAGGACATCCTTGAGCTGCCGAAGATCACCATCACGGGCAAGGAACTGAACGCCAGCTTCCTTAGCGTCGGTGACCGCATCCCGCTCCAGGTCAACAGTCACACGTGGCTTTCCAACATCAACGGCCTGTACCGAATCGAGCAGATGGACGTGACGATCGATGAAAACGACTTCGAGAGCGCCATCACCCTGACCTTTGATAACTACGGAGTCAACCAGAGTGAATAGTCGGCTTGACCAAGACCAGGACAACGCCGCGCTCACTGAGATCAAGAACCTTCAGAGCGATTTTGCTGAATTGAAGTCGAGACAGAGCATCGGGCGGGCACTGGTGAAGCGGACATACGTCGTCCAGACTGCAAATGCCTTTGACCTAAGCGCCTACAGCATTCCAGCCAACACCTTGCACTCGTTCGTCATAACGGTTACCGGCGATGGGTCGCAGCCCAGCCTTATGGCATCCAGTACAGCCAGGTCTATAACGGCGGGACGGACGCCGGCCATCGGCTATCGGACTACCAGCAGCTTGACGCAACAGGCACCTATTACTCCTGGCTACCATCGCCGCCGTCGCCACTAGCTGGGCGAACAAGATGAGCTGGACGATTGCGGTGCAAGCCGGGTCTTCGAGTGCCTCTGTCTACATCAAGATTCGAACGATGATGACGTGTAAAGGGGTAAGCCTAAGCCTGAGCTACTAGGGAACCTATGACTAGCCGTATCAACCAACAAACTGAAAACACTTTCATCGCTCAGGTCAATGAGCTTGATGCTGGTATCCGGGAACTGAAGACCGGCGTCCAGTTCACCGAAGCAAAACTGTATGAGTACTCCAGCGGCAACGCCTATGACCTGACCGGCTCGCTTGGTGCATCGGCGGGCAGCAACCAGGTTCTCGCCCTACTACTAGTGACGGCGACATCGGTGGACGCCTCCAGCTTCCTATCGGCCTTTACCCCGGAGCTGTGGATACCCAATACGAGTACCTCGTACCATGACACCCTGGTGAGCAATTACCAGATCACCTACAACAAGATCATTACCGACGACATCACTAAAACTCAGTACTGGTATCAGATCAGTGCGCGGAATGCCGTCAGCGCCAGCATATTTTACTTTAAGGCTCACATTTACGCGACGGTCCCGGTCAGCGTTGCCTACGCGAGGCTGATATGAACCACCTAGAGCGCCAACCCACAATGGCGTTGAGGAGAAGCTGGCCTACCTGCGCACCACATTGAACGATATGCGTCAGGATCAAACCTTTGGCGCCAGTGACGTGCGCACGTACGTGATCTACAACCAAACATCGAACATCGATATCACGTTGACCAGTCTTACCACCACAACGCCGCAGTGTATCGAGATAACCCTGACTCCCAATACGCTGGCCAGCAATCCCGTCATCGCCTACGATTTCTCCTTCAACCTATTCGGCCATCCGGTGCGGTCACGAGCTATCGATTTGATCCATTGCCGCCAGTCGGCGGTGTGCAAAAGTTTCGTCTGTACCTTATAGCTGTCGGCTCAACAACGTCTTCGCTTGGCGTCGGCGTTTCGTTTTGGACAATCTCACCGGCTACGTACACCGTGGCACAGGTCACGCCGTAAATAGGGTAGGCAAAAGACGGTCATTGTTTTACATTAAGGACAGAAACATAAATAGAGAACATTACCTTGTCGAAACTCGTAGCAAATTACACCGCCAATGGCAGCAGTACCTCGGATGAATACGGAACTTTCGTAACTTTTAACCGCTTCTTTCAAGGCGACGTAATTGAAGGCTTCGCGGTAGTTGCCAACTCGTCGCCAAACATGACTGTCTATGTGCAGCCTGGCAGTGGCCGAATCACCACGGGCACGTATCCAAGCTCTTACGGCTACCTCATCAGCCACGACACGGGTAGCCAGGGCGAGGCAGTCACCATCGCGACAGCCGCTGCCTCAGCTCGTATCGACTATGTCCTTGCTTACATCGATAAGGCGGTGGCGGGCTCTACCTCTGGTGCCAACGTCAACAACACCAACAACGTCCTGAAGTTCGCATCGGTTGCCGGTACTCCTTCAGGCTCGCCAGTTGTCCCGACGCTTAGCCAGATTCAGACAGCCATTGGGGCCGCCAACCCGTACATCATCCTGGCGCAAGTTGCTGTGGGCGCAAGCGTCAGCACGATCACCAATCCAAACATCACTGACAAGCGCGTCTTTGCTGCTTCTCGAAATGCACTCGCGCTTGGAGCTGCAAGCTACGTAGACAACGGCCTGGTGTGGTCATCCGTATCGGGACTCAACGGCACAATGACTGCGGGACTTGCTTACGTCAACATCAGCGGCGTCATGTTGGCGGTCAACCTTGCCGCTATCGCAAGCCGAGCATTCACCGCGAGCAAAGACACCTATGTCGCAGTGGATGTTTACGGCAACGTGACCTACAACGAGGTAGCTAACGGGCCGCACAGCCAGCTTTGCCTGTCAACGCAGTATGGCTCTCACAGGTAATTACAAGTGGTAGCGCCATCACAAGCGTTCGCAATGGCATCGCCGCGTCATGGATAAATTACGCCCCAACGTGGACATCGACAGGAACGTGGCCAACCTTAGGGAATGGAACCATCAAGGGAAGATACATCCAGGTCGGAAAGACGATTACGGCTACAGTCACCATCACGACAGGTTCAACCACGACGTATGGCAGTGGTGAGTATACATTTTTGCTGCCAGTAGTGACAGCAACGCAGAGCGTTATGTATATAGGCTCGGCATGGGGTTTTAGGTCCGGCGTGAGCTATCTAGGTGGTTCTGCAAAAGCTAATGCTGGGGCTTCCGTCTGCCAGATATACAACTCGGCCGCTTCCGGTGCCTCATGGGGTCCAACCAACCCTGTCACATGGGCGTCCGGAGACAATATTTGCTTCACGATAACCTACGAGGCTGCTTAGCAATGGATAGCACGCAGCACAACCAGGTAGACAAAAACGACATCAAGATCGCTTTGCTTGAGAACAACGCCGTCATCTTTGAACGCATGGATAAGGCGATTCATGAGAACGGCGCGAGTATCACCAAGGCTGTTGAGAAGAAAACCGACAGTTTCATCACCGAGATCACCAACCTCGCCAAAGTGCAGGGTGAACACTCAATCGAGATCGCCGCCCTCAACTCGCGGTACGACAAGATCTGGTCGAAGGTGGCCACCGCGTTAGCCATATCAAATGTAATCGTCGGCGGCATTGTCTACCTTGTTGTAGGCGGCCACGTAGGCAAGTAGCGGCATGGCAAAGACTCTGGACCAGTTCTACAACGACACCATAGGCAAGGCGTGGCCAACTACCAGGGTGGCTACCAAGGCGAGTGCGTTAGTTTGGTTTCGCAGTATTTGGCCCAGTGTTTCGATATGCAACCAGGCGCCTGGGCAACGCGGTGGATTACTGGACGAACCCGAACCCAGCAATTCCTGTGGCATTTGACCGCTTACCGGCCGGGACTACGGCACAAGATGGCGACATTCTTGTTTGGGGTGATGACGTCGGCAACTGGACTGGCCCATATGGTCACATCGCTATCTGGTACCACGGCAAGATTTATGACCAGAATTTTGCTGGTAGGCGGACAGCTGGACTCGATGCCTTCTTTTCGCAAGGCTACCTTGGCAAGTGGCGACCAAAGATCAAAACGATAGCAACCCAACCATCACAAGGAGGTGATACAGACATGATTACAAACGCAGGACTAAACGCTATCTACTGGGCTTATCTCGGTCGAGAACCTGACCAGGGGGCCATTGACCACTACGTAGGTCACTACACGGTCGACTTCGTTGCCGACGACATCCTGGCTTCCGAAGAACGCCAGCAATATATGGCTGGCCGTGTGACAGTGGCTCAACAGCAAGCCCAGACAGCAGCCGACTTGGCAGCGGCTAAGACTCAACTCGCGACTGAACAGTCTAAGAGCGTCGGGCTGGTCAAGAACGTCGCTGACCTCACGGCTCAACTTTCCGCCGCTAATGAAGACGTCAAGCAGGCTGAAAGCATTGCTAGCGATGACGCGGGAAAGATCCACGACCTCACTGTCAAACTCGACGCTGCCAACAAAGCTGTTGCAGCAGCAAACGCCACCATTCAGCAACTTGAAGCGGCTGACAAGCCAGTACCGACAAAACCAACCGGAACGGTCGTACCTCCTACATCACAAGCAACGAATCCTCCTTTAACTCCACCAAAAACATCAACATGGCTCACAACAGTTGTGGATTGGCTTGTCAGCGCACTTAGAAGGAACGGGTGATGGTTGACGATGAACGCATATTGGAACTCGCGCGTTTCACCCCGGAAGGCAAGCTAACGCCTGGCTTTGGTAGCCACTACGTATTCCTTGTCGGTCGGGACGATGTACACGGCATTTTGCGGCATCTGATCCAACGCGAGCAGTTTGAATTCGACTTCAACCAGTACGGGTACGCAGACGATGAGATCAACGCCGACATCATGAAGCTCGTCCAAAACCCAGAGGTTGTGGTGCAGGGGACACTTGACCGCTCTCAGGCTGGCGGTGTCCACGAACGCAATCTTCTCGCCATGGATGAAGCTCGAGATCCAGAGGGATTTAGCAATTCGATTGCAATTGGCCAGTCGGCAACACACCAGATAAGTCACACAAAGGCCGGGGTGCTGGTTGGCCAGGGTATTGCCTTTGAGGGCTCGACCAACTGGAGCGTGTCGGGGGAAGGGGCTGGCATCAGCCTGAAGCTCGGCGCACAGCCAAAGGGCTGGAAAGCGCAGAACAACACCTTGGTGGTCACAACAAACCCTGTCGTCATCGGGCGTCTGCGTACGCAGCTAGCGATTGAGCATCGCATCGCCCTGGCGCAGGAACAACAACGTAAAGCAAAGGAGCAACTATGAAAAACACAATCAAATCATTCTGGACAGACGTACCGTTCTGGGTCGGCGTCATCCTAGTCATCACGAACGCGTTGGTTGACTCGGGCTACATATCACTGCCAGACACCACAGCCACGTTCATCAATGCCATCCTCGCCGCGTTTGGACTTGGCGTCTTGCACATCCGCCAGCAACGCAGCCTGAAATAGTGGCTAATTGGCTGCTATCATCGTTTCTCAGCGTTCGTACATGAAAACCTGATACAACAGTCGTCCAAAAAATGAAGCCACCTAGAAGCGCGCTAGGTGGCTTTTGAATTGAGTGACTGTTCTGTACTGTTGTCATATGGCAAAGCAGACGTATACCCGCGTTATTGATGATCTCACCAACGAAGTCCTTGAAGAAGGCCAGGGTGAAACGCTCACTTTCGGTTTCCAAGGTAAGTCCTACAGCATCGACCTTGGGCAGAAGAACGCTGATGAGTTCCGCAAGCTGATGCAGAAGTACACATCCGTTGCTACCCAAGAAGTCTCGCGTCTTCCGCGCGCTGCTTCTTCCTCCGCTAAGAGCGACAAACAAGAACTCAAAAAGATCAGGGAGTGGGCTGCTTCGCAGGGAATTGAAGTGAACGCCCGTGGACGTATCGCAAAGTCCGTTGAGGATGCTTACCACGAATCGGTCGGTTAGAGGTCCATTCCACAAAAAGGTCCCCACCATTGCCGGTGGGGACCTTTTTGTTGGCTTTTCGTTACAACTTCCAGCTACCTAGCGTTGGCCGCTCCTCGTCAGCGGACTTAGATGGACTACGCCGCGCTGCGATGTCAGCTTCAACCTGTTCAATCGGTTTGCCATACTTGAGCGCTGACAGCTCGATAGCCTTAGCCGCGTTCCCCATCGGTTCAAGTGGGGGAGCTGCGGTTAGTGAGACGGGTTCACCAGCCCCGGCCTTATTCCTGATCTTGGCGTACGCATCGAACTGACGGATGTTGATGAAATCATCTGGTGTGATGTGATGGCCAAACTCGTTGCCCCAGATCTTCGCCTCCTGGGAACTGGTGGCAAATATGATCTTCGTGCCCACGTTGTTGATGATGGCTGACTTAGTCTCAGCGCTCACTTTGGAACCGTCGAGGTACTGTGTCGCCAGTGTCAGGCCGAACAGATGCTTACGGCCACGAGCCATGATGTCACCAAGATTGACCGATGATTTGGTCATCTGCTGCACCTCATCTAGGTAGACGAAGTTATCTCTAGCCGGCTTCAGCGACTGAGCAGTTGTCCACAGAGCCTCGAACAGGAGTGTCCCCAATAGCGCGGAGGTCTCCTCAGGTAGCCCTGCAAGGTTAATGAGCAAGATCTTGTTCTGTTTCAGGACGTCCTGCATTTGGAAGGCAGATTCGGTCTGTCCCAGGATGTTGTGAATCTCAGGACGGTTATTGAACTGCCAGAGGCGGTCATACAGCGGCTGCGACTTGGTGCGCTTCTCTTCATCCTTGAGTGCGAGCCATTCCTCTAGGAACTGGCGGATACGCGGGTCCTTGACTGATTTGACGACGTCTCTGGCCCAGACTTTCTCGGTGTCGCTGTTCGGACGGATCAACGTCATCAGATCCATGATGGTGCAGTTGCCGTGATCGATCAGCGCGTACAGCCCATGGTGGATAAGTTCACGCGTCCAGACACCCTTGCTATCAGGGTAGAGCTGTTGGATCAGGCCCGATATTTGGTCAACCACCATGTGTGCATGGCCCTGGTCAAGGACGTTGAAGCCAACTGGTCGGTCAAGCGACTTATTGACGTCCATGATGATGGTGTCACCTAGCCGATCGTAAGGAATGTAGCCAAGCGACCGGTTGAACAGTGTCTCGTCAGATTCGCTGTTGCTCGCGTCGATGACAATGACGCCATATCCGTTAGCCATATCTTGCGCTACCCCGTTGGCCATCATGGTTGACTTACCTGAACCAGTAGACCCAGAGATATAGCTGTGATAGGGCGCGTACTTATAGCTAAGGGCAATGTCTCGCGGATGGCCAGGGTAGTTGCTTATACCTAAATGCCGACCAGTGCGGGCTACCTCCTCGGTGGCATAAAGATGGCGACTTGATGCGCGGGGGAGACCAGGTATGAACGGATTGCCGATGGGGAAGCCGGCCAACGCTGCCAGCTCCGAGACATTGAACTGGCACGGGAAGAGCCAGGGTGTAACAGCATGGTTGAGACTCTCACCAACTGTCGCCGAAGACCCGCCTAGAACTTTTAGATAAGCCGAGCCCCCGTTGCTCGACTTCAGAACATCGACAATGCCACGGACTAGAAACTGAGCCCTTGCCTCTGTCCCTGCTGTCGCGGCCACGCGTCCAGAGACGAGGAAGTTTGGCTCTTCCAGTTTCTTTTGGCGGTCCTTGATGTCGTCAGGGTTCTCTTGGCGTCCTAGCAGTGTGCCCATAATGCTGAACTCACTACTGCCGGCTGTCGGCGTGATGATCCACTGCAAGACGGCTGATTCACCATCGGTAAGAGCGTGAGCCGCGGCAGTCAGGATTCCTGTGGATAAGTCGGTAGCATCACCCACCTTAAGCTGATGACTTGATCGTGCCATTCCAATCTCGACTGCGTTCTTCCATACCGGGCGCAGCCGCTCTTTGTCCGGCTCGACGATGAGACCAGGGATCTGGTGACGCATGTGGCTCGTAACCTGGTCGGCTATCTGCCAGGGGAGGAGTACGCGGTGCTTGATACCAGTAGAGGTTGCCCATGTTTCAAAGACGATGGTCTTCACGCCAAAGATGCGCTCGATGCCGGAATGGATGCTACTGCTTAATACGCGCAGCATCGCCAGCACGCGTTCTTCGGACAAGTCGCTAGGGAAAGTGATGAGGAAAGATTTGCGTTCCTGATCAAGCTCACTTTGTTTTTTGAGTCTCATATCTATTACTCCCAATGCTAACGATGGAGGTAGAAGGGAAAATAGAAAGAGCCACATCATGCCACTTTTTACTGTGGCACAATGTGGCTCTTTCGACCAGCTACCGCGAACGTCCAGCGAGCTTCTTCAGCGCGATGATGATGAGGAAGAGGACGAAGGCGACCGAAGCGTACGGAAGAATGATGAGCCAGATGCCTTCCAGTACCTGGCCAACTCCGTCGCTGAACTTGGTTTCGACGTCAACGGCTGATGCTGTCGGGACAAGGAAGGCTAGTGCCCCTAGGGCCCGGTTGCGACCGTTGTCGTAGCCGTCCTTGAACAGCTTTCCGAAACCTCGCAGTGGCGCATTTGCATTGTGCCAGTTTCGGTTCACCGCCTTGGTCGCCTTCGGATCGCGAGTGACGGCTATTGCCGCCCAGATGATGATGACTGTGAAAACAATCAGCAACACCGCGGTGATAGCGAAGGCGCCGACTATCTCACCCGTTGACATTTGGTCTTGCATGGACGCTTCTACTGCTCGGTTGATGTTCATTTGGAGGCTCCCTCAGTGTTGGATTGGTTGATTTTTCTTACGCGGACGTTTCTGCTTGTTCTGCTTCGCGCGCCTTGAGGAACTCAGCGAACTGAGCCTGAAGTTCTTGTTTCTTGGCCCTATTTACCGACCAGCGGGCGGTCAGCTTGGCGAACTGGTTGCACAGAGTGAAGAGACCTCCGGCTGAAGCGATGACGAGCGCCGTGTTGGCGAGGAAGAGCGTGACGTAGTAATCCATGACTGCTCCTTGGGTTGGTTCTCACTGTTTAGTTGTCAAGCTGCGGTTCCTTGATCCGGGGGTTCCACCTGGACATGGACATGACGGTAGCATGGCGACTGCATGTAAAACAAGGATGCCATGTCGGAAGGGTGGCATCAGCATGTCGATTCGTGTAGCTTGGCTGTATGACAACAACCGATGAGCTGAGCAGCGAAGAAAAGGTGGGACTACTGCGTAGTCTCTGCCAGGGGTACGGCATGGACAAGGAGGTCTTTGTAGAGAAGGAGGCTGAGCTTCACGCCCTAGTAGACGCCGATGCCAAACAGATTCGACGCATGTTTGAGCGAGCGGCAGAAGCCATGACTCGCGGGAAGTACAAGGATGCATTCCTGAATGCGCTATGGGCGCGGGACCACAAGAATCTGACCGACCGTCGAACGGAGTTCCTCGCCAAGGCGGGGGATATTACCTACCGCACTCTGGTTCGCCATGAGCAGGAGGGTGCGGAGGTGTTCCTGAAGTTCCTGGAAGCAGAGGCAAGGTCCAGTTCAAGCCCCTACCGGATTGATGAAGACGAAGATGACGTAAATGTCGATCTTCAGGCGCTTCGAATCCGGGTAGCCAAACTTGAGGCGATTATGTCCACAATGCACAAGGTGTTGACCGACGCAAACTCATTGCTGTATCACGTGGCGATCGACAATGTGGATCAAGACGCCGTCAAAAGATTCCTTAAAGTCACTTCTGATTATAACGCCGGTGCCGATCGAAATGGAGACACCATGATTGATCATATATACGGTATGCCGGGCTATGAAAATCTCGACTTTAGTTGGGAGCGGCCAAAGAGTTGAAAAAAGAGAAAGCCAGCTCGGACCAGAGTGATGAGTAGTTAGACCTTCCAGCTGATTTCAATTCTGCTCGGTTCGAAGCGCCACTGTTTGTAGCGGGCTTTATTGTCCCCGGGTTGCTTCGGGAAGATCAACACCTTGTCGATCAGCGTATCCACGAGCTGTCGCCGCCATGGAAGGTCGGCCTTATCCCAGGCTTCACGAACGCTTTGGCCGGCAGGAATGAGTCCGATCGTGTTGCAACTCGACTGTTTGTCCAGCTCGCGCCCAAGGGCATCTAGCCGCGCCGAGGCTGCGACTTTGGCAGTCTTGTACTCGTCGAAGGTCATGCCGCCGGTTGAATAGAGGTTCAAGATTTCTTGGAGTCGCAGTGATTGGGCTTCGTGGTCACGCATCAGCGCCTTGAGTTCGCCTGTGTCGCTCTTACTATTCGCCAGCATCTCGGCAAGATCGGGTGTGTCTAGGCGGTACATAATGCAGTCGATGACCAGATCTTCAACTGGGTCTTTCTTGCGCTTCACTTTTCCACAGCCAGTCTCCTCACCGCGGGGATTCTTCCTGCGACAGCTGAATGCGGGGGAGTAGCTGCCATCGCGCTGCTGAGCATTGATGATCGTCATCTTGTTGCCGCACAGACCACAGAAGATGAAGCCGGTGAGCAGGTGTTTGCGAGCGTGAGTCCGCTTGCCATAAATGGCCTGGCCTCTCTTGATGGCTACTTGCAGGTCCTCCCAAGTTTCCATGTCGATTAGCGGTGGCCACTGAGCTGGGTACTCATCACGGTTGTGCGTACGGATTGAGATGTTGCGCTTTCGATTGGCGATGTTATGGACGTTGATCGCATTCCATGTGTTGCCCTTGGCGGTAGGGATATCGCGCGCGTTGAAGTCCATGGCGATACGGTTCCAGGAGTCGCCAGAGGTGAACCTCTTGATAGCTTCCCGGACCACCGCAGCTTCATCCTCGATGATGACCATCCCGTTTTGCTCGTAACCGTAAGCACGGTTTCCACCTGAAGGCAGCCCGGATTTTGCTGCTTGCAACTTGGCGGCCTTCACTCGGTCAGTGGAGGTCTCGACTTCGTAAGATGCCCAAGCAGCGAGGGTCTTGGCGACGGCTCGGCCCGATGGCGTGGTCAGATCAAGTTGGCCGGCTTTGACGGTGTAGGTGGCCACGTTCAGCGGTTGGCAGACGTCGATGTAGTTCTCGAGGTCAATCGTCCGGCGTAGGAGCCGATCTTGGTGCCACGCGGCAACGGCGTTTATCTCACCGGCCTTGATCGACTGGAGCAGTGCTTCATAGCCGGGGCGATGCTTGCCTGAGAAAGCCGAGATGTCGTTATCGGAAAAGCTGGCAGCGACGGTTCCGCCGAGCTGTTGGACCAGGCTCTCGCAGTCTTCTTGCTGGCGCTCTACACCTAAGCCAGCGCCGACACGGTCGCGGCTGATCCTGGCATAGATGGCGAATCGAAGGTCTTGCATATATTCAGTTCCGGGCATGATTATGAGCCAATCGTGGGGTGCCGTCAATAGTCTTGACGAGGCGCCCGAGTATGAACGCCGGGTCCTGGACGCCTTGCGGCAACCTCTGGAAAGCGGAGAGCTCGTCATCCATCGCTCGGCCGGAACCGCCGCATATCCGGCACGCTTCCAACTGGTCCTCGCGGCGAATCCCTGCCCTTGCGGGAAAGCGACCGGCAAGGGAGTCGACTGCACCTGCACTCCGGTGATGCGGCGCCGCTACTTCGGGCGCATGTCCGGGCCGCTGCTGGACAGGGTGGACATCCAGCTCCAGGTGGAACGTGTATCCCTGGCGGACTTCGGGCAATCCGGCGTGGAGGAAGACACCGCCACCGTCGCATCGAGGGTCCAAGCCGCACGTTCACGGCAGCGTCAACGCCTGGGGAGTCTCGGGATGGAAACCAATTCGCAGGTTCCCGGGCGTGTACTGCGCGGCGAACTGCGCCTCCCTTCCGCGACCACGAAGATTCTGGATACCTCCTTGGAGCGCGGAATCCTCACGGCGAGAGGCTACGACCGCGTTCTGCGTCTCGCCTGGACCCTCGCGGACCTAGGCCACAGGGACCAACCCCACAGCGACGACATCGGGCAGGCCCTTGGCTTGCGGCAGGCGGTCGCGGCCGCATGAAAGGACACTCCATGACTGAACACGGCCAGCAGCTCACCACGGACGCTCCGGAGCGAAAAGGGGAACGCCTGGCCCGGGCAGCACTGTCGCGGCTGATGGAACCGCAAGATGCGGCCGGGCTCGCCCTGGTCAAGGCTGCAGGGGCCGTTGACGGTCTTAAAATCGCGACCGGCGAGCTCGCTCCCGGGCCCGGGCTTGAGCAGGAAGTGGCTTCCTTGTTGGTTGACAGCGGGGTTTCCAACCCGGGGCCGGATTGGCTGCTGCACTACGGCGGTGGGCGCCAAGGATCCCGGACCTTGCCCCGGAACGTGATCTTGCCACCATGCAACGCCTCGGCGGCCGTATGGTCATCCCTGGCGACCCGCTATGGCCCGTGCAGTTGGCAGATCTGGGCCTTCATGAACCGCTGTGCTTGTGGTGGCGGGGACACGAAGTGGAGTTCCCACCCGTAAAGCGGGTCGTGGCCCTTGTCGGCTCACGGGATAGCACCAGCTACGGGGCCTCCGTAACGGGCGACTTCGCCTACGGGCTGGGTCAGCGCGGCTGCACCGTCGTCTCCGGAGGCGCGTACGGGATCGACGCCCACGCACACCGCGGGGCCTTGGCCGGGGCACCGGCGACATGCCGACTATCGCTGTGATGGCAGGGGGAGTGGACCGATACTATCCGTCCGGAAACGAGGATCTGCTGCGTGCCGTGGCAAACCAAGGGGCGGTCATCGCGGAGGTTCCTCCGGGCTCGGCGCCCACCCGTTACCGCTTCCTTCAGCGAAACAGGATTATCGCCGCCTTGGCGGCCGTGACAGTGGTGGTGGAAGCGCGATGGCGTTCGGGCGCCCTGAATACGGCCCATCATGCTGAATCAATTGGCAGGGCGGTCGCCGCGGTCCCGGGGTCCATCCACAGCGCCAACTCCGCAGGCTGCCATCGGCTCCTCAGGGATGGCGGGGCTGTCTGCGTCACGGATGTCGGCGAAATCGCGGAACTGGCGGGATCGAGCGGTGAGTCTCTTGTCGAGGACAAGGAAACCGCTGCCTCGGACCACGATGGACTCACGCTTGAGGACCTGATCTTGCTCGATGCCCTGCCGGTCCGTTCGACGAGCTCCGTGGAGAAGCTCGCGGTTGTGGCAGGACTCAGCCCCGAGTCCGTCAGGGCGGGTCTTGGACGCCTAGGCCTGTTGGGGTTGGCGGTATCAGTGAGCGGCGCGTGGAAGAGGTCCGGGAAGAGATATTGAGGGGGAGTGCGGTGCGGGCCTGGTGGGATCACACGAGCCGGACCTTGGCCGGCTCCGCACGGAACGTGGCGATGCCGGCCGTCCGGCCCTCGGCTGGCACAGTGGAAGGGTGCAAGAGAATCCGCTCCCCGTAGCGCTCGCCGGGTCTGTCGAGGACTTCCGGCGTTACCTCGACAGCGAGCGGGCCCGGTCCGCCCACACGGTGAGGGCCTACATCGCTGACGTGGAGAGCCTGCTGCGCTTCGCTGCCGCGGAGGGCGTGGGGGAGCTCGCAGACCTGGAGCTCGGCACCCTGCGGCGTTGGCTGGGGCACAAAGCGAATCCGGCAGGTCCAGGGCAACACTCGCCCGGCATGCCGCGACGGTCCGCGCATTCACCTCCTGGGCCCTGCGCGAAGAACTCATCGCCTCAGACCCTGCTCTTCGCCTCCAGGCCCCCAAACGGGACCACACGCTCCCTGGGGTCCTTCACCAGCAGCAGGTCTCGAGGATCTTCGAGAACCTGTCAGAGGCAGCCGCGGATGGCTCTCCGATGCCGTTGAGAAACCGCGCCGTCGTCGAATTGCTCTATGCCACCGGAATCCGCGTCGGCGAGCTTGCCGGCCTGGACATCGATGATCTCGATCCGGACCGCCGGACTCTTCGCGTGCTCGGCAAGGGCAACAAGGAGCGGACGGTGCCCTACGGGGTACCGGCTGCGCTCGCCGTCGACGATTGGCTCCGCCGCGGCCGGCCACGGCTCGCAAATGAGCGTAGCGGACCGGCACTTTTTCTCAGTTCACGGGGCAACCGCATCGATCAGCGCCAGGCCCGCAGCGTCGTCAACGACCTGCTGGCCGCCTTGGGGGATACCGCCGCGACCGGACCCCACGCGCTGCGCCACACTGCCGCCACCCATCTGCTCGACGGCGGGGCGGACCTGCGTGCCGTGCAGGAAATTCTGGGACACAGCAGCCTCGCAACAACCCAGATTTACACCCATGTGTCGGTGGACAGGCTTCGCAAGAGCTATCAGCAAGCCCATCCCCGTGCTTAGAGACCCGGAAACCGTGCGACACTTCGATGAGTCCCGAGGAAGGAAATCCGCTCGTCCGTGAATCGCACTGGCGTAATTCCGGTCCGTACGGCAAAATGAAAGCACTGTGGGGAAACTTTCAACCTAAACTTGAACGTTCTTCCGCTGCGGAAAAAATCATAGATAGGTAGGGAAACCGGAACGGCGCGGCACCCGCGCAGCAAAATTTCATCCAGGCAGAGGTCGTTGGGGAAGACGTACCTACAGCTATGGAGGATGGAATGTCTGTTGCAATAACCCGCGGTGTCCTGTTTGTGCATTCGGCCCTACTGCGTTGTGCCCTCACGTCGAGTGGGCCATCGGATCGGTCGTTGACAAGCGGACCGATCTTGAGTGGACCCCTCAACCTGCCGCGCCCGGAATGTTCCGCGCCGAGCTCTCTTGGGTAGGAGTCCCCGGAACGGGCGCCCAACTGGCTTCGGCACTGCGAGGGTGGGCGCACCTTCGCTACGAAGTGACCGAGGAGCCCAGTCAAGGCGTGGACGGCGCGCGCTGGTCGCACACACCGGAGCTGGGTATCTTCCATGCCGTCACCGATGTCCACGGCAACATCATGGTGACAGAGGACCGCATCCGCTACGCCTACGAGTCGGCGGCTGGAGATCCCGCCGCCGTCTACCACGAGCTTTCCTTGGCGCTCGGTGAGGCCTGGGACGAAGAGCTCGAGCCGTTCCGGCATGCCGCCGAAGGCGCTCCCGTGCGTTGGCTCCACCAGGTCGGTTAGGGAACACCATGCCGGTCGGGGAACACTAGCCCGGCCAGGGAACAAAGTTCCCGAAGACAGTTTTTCCATAGCACAAGAGGAGGGCCCCACCGTGGTGGGGCCCTCCTCTTGTGCGTAGCTTGTGCCTCGAACCGGCAGCGACTGTCAGACGTTGCGGATGGCGATGACGGCGTTGTGGCCGCCGAAACCGAAGGAGTTGCTCAAGGCGACGATGTCACCGGCGGGCAGAGTGCGTGCCGAAGTGACGACGTCGAGCGGGATCTCCGGATCCTGGTTCTCGAGGTTGATGGTCAACGGAGCCTGGCGTTCGTAGACGGCGAGGACCGTCAGCACTGCTTCCACGGCCCCTGAAGCGCCCAACAAGTGGCCCATCTGCGACTTGGTGGCAGAGACTGCCACATTGTCGACGTGAGCGCCCAGCGCGGCACGGAGGGCCGTGTACTCGGGCTTGTCACCGACAGGGGTCGAGGTGGCGTGGGCATTGACGTGCACCACGTCCTCGGCCTGGATGCGGCCATCGAACATGGCGGCCTTCAAAGCCCGGGTTGCGCCCAGGCCTTCCGGGTCCGGTGCCGTGATGTGGTAGGCGTCGGCTGTGACCGATGTACCGGCGAGCTCGGCGTAGATGCGCGCTCCGCGGGCGATCGCGTGCTCTTCGGCCTCGAGGACCAGGGCGCCGGCGCCTTCACCCATGACGAAGCCGTCGCGGTCGCGGTCATATGGCCGCGATGCGTGCTCCGGATCGTCATTGCGGCGGGAAAGGGCCTGCATCGAGGAAAACGCGGCGAGCGGCATCGGGTGGATGGCAGCTTCGGCGCCACCGCACACGACGACGTCGGCTTTGCCCGAGCGGATGAGGTCGAGGCCGAGGTGCATCGCCTCGGTGCCGGAAGCGCAAGCAGAAACGGGGGTGTGCGCACCGGCGCGGGCACCAAGGTCAAGGCTGACAGCGGCGGCGACGCCGTTCGGCATGAGCATGGGGACCGTCATGGGAAGAACCCGCCGGGGCCTTTTTCCCTCAGCGTGTCCCAAGCGTCCAGGAGCGTCCAGACACCGCCGATGCCCGTGGCGAAAGCCACGGCAAGGCGGTCGTGGTCGATTTCGGTGATACCGGAATCTGCCCAGGCCTCGCGGGCGGCGATGACACCGAACTGCGTGGACGGGTCCATGCGCTTGGCTTCAACGCGGCTCAGAACTTCGAGGGCCGGCGTCGAGCACCGGGCGGCAAAGTGGACCGGAAGGTCATACTTGGCAACCCACTCGTCCTCGAGTGTGTGGGCACCGGAGACCCCTTTGAGCGCGTTCTTCCACATCGTGGGGACGTCGCCGCCGATGGGCGTTGTGGCGCCCAGACCGGTTATGACTACTTTGCGTGCCATGAGATCACTCTCTGTCGGATCAGCCAACCCACGTGCTGTTCTCACTGGGAGGCAGGAAAAAACTCTGGGAGATATAGCAGCTGTGCCGGGCTTCGGATGCAACAGGGCGCACCCGAAGTCCGGCACAGTTGAGGCCAGGCTAGGCCTGTGCGTTCGAGATGAAGTTGACGGCGTCGCCGACGGTCTTGAGGTTCTTGACCTCTTCGTCCGGGATGCGCACGCCGAACTTCTCTTCAGCGTTGACGACGATGGTCATCATGGAGATGGAGTCGATGTCCAGGTCCTCGGTGAAGGACTTGTCCAGCTCCACGGCTTCGGTGGCGAGGCCGGTCTCTTCGTTCACGATTTCAGCCAGGCCGGCCAGGATTTCTTCGTTGCTAGCCATTGTTGGCTCCTTTTCTTGTTGTGCCGGCTATTGCCGGAAATGGGGGCAAACCGCGGTTACGGCTTGGGTTTCAAAGCACTATTCAATTGAAGGTAGGCGCGGTCCGAAATTACGGAAGAACGATTACCTGGGCGCCAAACACAAGACCGGCACCGAAGCCGATCTGCAAGGCAAGGCCACCGCTGAGTTCCGGGTTCTCCTTGAGGAGTCGGTGCGTGGCCAGCGGAATGGAGGCGGCAGAAGTGTTTCCCGCCTCAGCGATGTCCCGGGCGACCACCACGGTTTCGGGAAGTTTGAGCTTCTTGACCATCTCGTCGATGATCCGCATGTTGGCTTGGTGGGGGACAAACGCCGCCAGGTCCGAGGCTTCGATCCCTGCGGCATCGAGGGCTTGCTGGGCAACTTTCGCCATTTCCCAGACGGCCCAACGGAAGACCGTCTGGCCGTCCTGGCGGAGCGTCGGCCAGACATCCTGCGCTGCGGAAATAATGGCCTGATCGTCGGATTCGTCCGAATGGCGGGCTGTCTCGCCAAGGTGGCGGACTTCGTCGAGGGAATGCGTCATGCCGATCGCGTTCCATTTGCTGCCATCGGATCCCCAGACAGACGGGGCAATGCCGGGCGTATCGGACGGGCCAATGACAACCGCACCGGCGCCATCGCCCAGAAGGAAAGAGATGGTTCGCTCATGGTTGTCGATGACGTCGGAGAGCTTCTCGGCGCCGACCACCAGGACGTATTCAGCCGCGCCGGATCGGACCAAGGCATCGCCCTGGGCAATTCCGTAGCAGTAGCCTGCGCATGCCGCGGAGATGTCGAAAGCCGGTGCCGGGGTGGCGCCCAAACGGTCGGTGAGGGCGGCAGCCGCGGAAGGCGTGGCATACGGGTGCGTGACCGTGGAGACGATGACGGCACCGAGCTGGGAAGCCTCAATGCCGGCCTGCTTGAGCGCCTCGCGGGCAGCTCCTTCGGCCATGTCGATGACGCTGACATCGGCCGCGGCGCGGTGGCGGGTCACGATGCCCGTGCGCTGGCGGATCCATTCGTCCGAGGAATCGATCCACTGGCAGACGTCGTCGTTCGTGACGATGATGTCCGGGCGGTATGCCCCGATGCCGACAACGCGTGAGTATTCGTTCCTTGGTGCCTGCTTGAGTACGGGGCGCTCATGCGTCTCCCTCCAATTCCGCGAAGAGTGCAAGTGCGGCGGACAGATCATCCGGCGTCTTGACGGCAACGGTTTTCACGCCCGGCATGCCGCGCTTGGCGAGGCCTGCAAGCGTGCCGGCCGGTGCCAGTTCGATGAGTCCGGTGACTCCGCGCTGGACCAGGTTCTCCATGCACAGGTCCCAACGCACCGGGCGCGAGACCTGGGCGATCAGGCTTTCGACGGCGGCGCCGCCGTCGGTGACTTCCTGGCCGTCGAAGTTCGAGAGCAGCGGAACCGTGGGAGCCTGCGGCTTGAGGGACGGCCGCAGTGCTTCAAGTGCGCTCACGGCCGGAGCCATGTGGGAAGTATGGAATGCTCCGGCGACCTTCAGCGGGATGACCCTGGCTTTGGCCGGCGGGTTGTCAGCCAGTGCCTGGAGCTGTTCGAACGTGCCTGCCGCAACGGTCTGGCCTGCGCCGTTGACATTTGCCGGCGTTGCGCCGGCGGCCTCAATAGCGGAAAGCACTTCGGCCGGATCGCCGCCGACGACGGCACTCATCCCGGTGGGGGTGACGGCGGCGGCAGCGGCCATGTTGTTGGCACGCTCGCGGACGAACGTCATGGCTTCTTCCTCGCTCAGGACACCCGCAAGCGCCGAGGCCGTGATCTCTCCGACCGAGTGGCCGGCAAGGACGATCGGAAGGGTACTGAGTTCGACGTCGAACAGCGATTTCGCTGCCACGAGCCCTGCGGCGACGATCAAGGGCTGCGCGACGGCGGTGTCCTTGATGGTTTCTTCATCGGAGGTGGTGCCGTGGGCCTTGAGGTCGATGCCTGCGATTTCGCTCAGGGAGGCCAAATGGCCTTCTACGGAAGGGAGCTCCAGCCAAGGGGCCAAAAATCCAGGGGTCTGGGAGCCCTGTCCAGGGCAGACGATTGCAAGCACGTAACCAGCTTTCCAAATTGCCGCGTGAACTACTGGTGTTTGCGTACACCAAGCTCACTGGGTCAGTTTGTAGGAAGTCTACAACGGTTCAACCCGCGGATCGGGTACCGTGACGCTCCGACGTCGCCTTTGGCTGGGCCGAAAGCCTGCCCACAACCAGTGCGGTTTGGAGCACGAAAGCCTCCCGCGGGAGGAGCGGGTCCACCCTGTGACGTCGCAGACGCGCTTGAGACGATACCGCACGGTGTTCGCGTGGACGAACAGCTCGCGGGCAGTCGCTTCGAGGGAATGGCCGAGTTCCAGATAGGTGCCGAGGGTCTCTACAAGGCCGTTTGAAGCGGCCAGCAGCGGCCGGTAAATGTTCTTGATGAGGGAACGGCGGGCGGCGTCGTCGCCTGAGACGACCCGTTCCGGGAGGAGATCGTCCGCCGCTACAGGTCGCGGAGCCGAAGGCCAAGCCTTGGCAGCGGTGAGCCCTGCAAAGGCCGCCTGGGCGGAGCTGCTTGCCTCCAACAGGGAGCCGGCCTCGGGTCCGTAGACCACCGCGCCCGGGCGAAAAGTTCGCTGAGTTTCAGATACGCGGTGTCGCGGTCTTGCACGCCACCCAGAATCAGGATGAGGCGGTCGCCTTGGATGCCTACCAGTGCGTCCTCAGCGTAGCGTCCGGCGGTCCGGCGCAACTCGCTCACATAGCTTGCGCTTGGTTCCGACGGCGAGTTTCCCACCATCACCGTGAATCGCTCCTGGGCCTTCCAGCCGAGGGCGGCGATACGGGAACGAAGGGCATCGGTATTCTCGCCCCGGAGGATGGCGTCCACAATCAGGGCTTCGAGCCTGGTGTCCCAGGAACCGCGGGACTCGGCGGCGCGCGCATAGACATCCGCGGCGGCGAATGCCACTTCCCGCGAATAGCGCAGGACTGCTTCGCGCAAAGACGGTTGGTCGGCTTCCGGCGCGATCACCGGGACCTGGTCCTCCACCACCTCGACGACGATCCGGATCAACTGGAGGGCCTTTTGCAGGCTGATGGAGCGGGTCAGCTCGGTGGGAGCATTCCCGAAGACGTCCGTCAGGATCCACGACGGCGAGCTCGGCCGCTCGTACCACGTCACGAAGGCCGCGATTCCGTTTTGGGCTACCAGGCCCAAGGCTGAACGTTCGTCGGAGCTCAGCCGGCTGTACCAGGGCAGCGATTTCTCAAGCTTGCGCATGGTGGTGGTGGACAGCTGCCCCACATTGGCGCGGAGCCGCTTGAGTGTCTCCGCCTTTTCCGGTGTTACCGTGCGCGCGGCCGCTTTGCGTTTCGCGGGGGTTTGAATCGGCTCTGCCATTCCTTGAGCATACGGCGCATCATCCACAAGCTCCATTTGTGCGAAGGCTACAACTGAGATTGGCGCGCGTCACGCGATGGCAGCGCCGTTTGCTGCTTTGTGGCGATTGTTGAAGCCGGGTGTTAAAGCCCGACGGCGGCCCGCACCTTTCGGTGTGGACCGCCGTCGAGATGTTGCTTGGGTTCGTTGTGCTTCGCTGGAGGCTTAGCTTTCGCCGCCTGCCCCGCCGGTGGTGCCGGCGTTGACATCGAGGAGACTGTACTTCTCGATTGCCTGGGCCGCCGCCTGTGCGTCAACTTCGCCTCGGCGGGCGAGCAGTTGCAGGGTCTTCACGACGATGGAGTGGGTGTCGTTTTTGAAGAAGCGGCGTGCGGCTTGGCGGGTGTCGGAGAATCCGAATCCGTCGGCGCCGAGGGAGGCGAATTCGTTGGGGATGAATTGGCGGATCTGGTCCGGGACGGCTTTCATGTAGTCGGTGACGGCGATGACCGGTCCGGTGGCGCCGGCGAGTTGCTGGGCGACGAAGGGGGTGCGGGGTTCGTCGCCGGGGTTCAGGAAGGCGTGTTCTTCGGCGGCGAGTCCGTCGCGTCGGAGTTCGTTCCAGGAGGTCACGGACCAGACGTCGGCGGAGACTCCCCAGTCCTGGGCGAGGACTTTCTGGGCTTCCAGGGCCCAGGGGACCGAGACGCCGGAGGCCAGGAGCTGCGCGCGGGGACCGTCGGTTTTCGCGGGGGCGAGCAGGTAGATGCCCTTCAGGAGGCCCTCGGTGTCGAGGTTTTCCGGTTCGGCGGGCTGGCTGATCGGTTCGTTGTACACGGTGAGGTAGTACATCAAGTTCCGGTCGGTGGAGTCCGGGCCGTACATGCGTTCGAGGCCGTCGCGGATGATGTGTCCGATTTCGTAGCCGTAGGCGGGGTCGTAGGTGAGGACGGCGGGGTTGGTGGAGGCCAGGATGGGGGAGTGTCCGTCGGCGTGCTGGAGTCCTTCGCCGGTGAGGGTGGTCCGTCCTGCGGTGGCGCCGATGATGAAGCCGCGGGTCATTTGGTCCGCGGCGGCCCAGAAGGCGTCGCCGGTGCGTTGGAAGCCGAACATGGAGTAGAACACGTAGATCGGCACGAGGGGTTCGCCGTGGGTGGCGTAGGCGGTGCCGGCGGCGGTGAAGGCCGCGACGGCGCCTGCTTCGTTGATGCCGGGGTGGATGAGCTGGCCCATGGGGGATTCCTTGTAGGCCAGGACGAGGTCCCGGTCCACGGAGAGGTAGTTCTGGCCCTTGGGGTTGTAGATCTTCGCGGTGGGGAAGAACGCGTCCATGCCGAAGGTCCGCGATTCGTCCGGGACGACCGGGACGAAGCGTTTGCCGAAGTTCTTGTCCCGCATGAGGTCCTTCAGGAGCCTCACGAACGCCATGGTGGTGGCGGCCTGCTGCTTGCCGGAGCCGCGCTTGGCGACCTCGTAGGACTTGGCCTCGGGCAGGGTCACGGGGTGTGGGTGCTGCGGCGTTCGGGCACCGCACCGCCCAGGGCCGCGCGGCGGTCCATCATGTACCGGATTTCCGGGCGTCCATGCCGGGGTGGTAGTACGGGGGACGGTACAGGTCGGTGTCGAGCTGCTCGTCGGTGATGGGGATGCGCAGGTGGTCGCGGAAGGCCTTGAGGTCTTCCATGGTGAGTTTCTTCATTTGGTGGGTCGCGTTGCGGCCCTCGAAGTGGGGTCCGAGTCCGTAGCCCTTGACGGTCTTGGCCAGGATCACGGTGGGTTTGCCCTTGAACTCGACCGCGGCCTTGTACGCGGCGTAGACCTTGCGGTAGTCGTGGCCGCCGCGTTTGAGGTTCCAGATCTGGTTGTCGTCCAGGTCCGCGACCATGTCCTTGGTGGCCGGGGTTTTCCCGAAGAAGTGTTCGCGGACGAACCCGCCGGATTCGGCCTTGTAGGTCTGGTAGTCCCCGTCGACGGTTTCGTTCATGATTTTCACCAGGGACCCGTCGGTGTCCTTGGCCAGGAGCTCGTCCCATTCCCGGCCCCAGACGACCTTGATGACGTTCCAGCCCGCGCCGCGGAAGAACGCCTCCAGTTCCTGCATGATCTTCCCGTTGCCCCGGACCGGCCCGTCCAGGCGCTGGAGGTTGCAGTTGATCACGAAGTTCAGGTTGTCCAGGTTCTCGTTCGCGGCGAGCTGGAGCAGGCCGCGGGACTCGGGCTCGTCCATTTCCCCGTCGCCCAGGAACGCCCAGACCTGCTGGTCACTGGTGTCCTTCAGGCCGCGGTCGTGCAGGTAGCGGTTGGACTGGGCCTGGTAGATCGCGTTCATCGGGCCGATGCCCATGGACACGGTCGGGAATTCCCAGAACGCGGGCATCAGGCGCGGGTGCGGGTAGGAGGAAAGGGCGTGGCCCTGCTTGGACTTTTCCTGCCGGAACCCGTCCAGGTCCTCCTCCGAGAGCCGGCCTTCCATGAACGCCCTGGCGTACATGCCCGGGGACGCGTGGCCCTGGAAGAAGACCTGGTCCCGCCCGAGGGGTGGTCCTTGCCGCGGAAGAAATGGTTGAAGCCGACCTCGTACAGGGTCGCGGCCCCGGCATAGGTGGAAATGTGCCCGCCCACCCCGATGTCCGCCCGCTGCGCCCGGTGCACCATCACGGCCGCGTTCCAGCGCATGTACGCCCGGTACCGGCGCTCGAACTCCTCGTTGCCCGGGAACTCCGCTTCCTGGTCCGCCGGGATCGTGTTCACGTAATCGGTGGTGGTCACCATCGGCACCCCCACCGACTGGGACCCCGCCCGCTGAAGCAGGCTGCGCATGATGAACTGCGCCCGCTCCGTGCCCTGCTCCCTGATCAACGCATCCAAAGACTCAACCCACTCGGCAGTCTCTTCCGGATCACGATCAGGCAGCTGGGAAGTCAACCCGCTAAGGATGTGTGAGGTCTCTTCTCCTGCAGCCACGTCCAACCTCTCTTTTGGCGCATTCATCGTCGCCTCAGGTCCGGCAGGGTAACTGCCCGTCATGAACGCGGCGTGTGCGACATATCGGTTACAACAGCCCGGTCATGTGCGCCGGGCAGGTTCTCTTGAGCTCAAGCTGCGCTATTCGCGGCGGGCGGTTGCCCTGCAGCCAAAGTCTTCAATGGCCACTGTAGCTTTGTACGAGCCGCGATGCGTAGCCGCGCGGTCGTGAAGGCGTTGTATGTCACACTCAAGCTGTTACATCGTAGGCACTTGCAGCCGTAGTCATGGCTGTAGCCCCGATCCTGGCCATGGCTTAAGCCGTGGCTGGGGCGCGGATAATGGTGGAACGCGGGACAATGGCTTGAAGCACACGCCCAAAGGGTGTTGGCTTGTAGTAATCGAAATCACTTCAAGAGGAGGAAACGTGAGCGAGGCCGACGCCGCCACATCGGTAAATGTGGCGGAAAGATTGGGTTTCAAAGATGGGGATCTAATTCAGGAACTCGGTTACGACGATGATGTCGATTTCGATTTGCGTGATGACATTGAGGAACTCACGGGTTCCGAGCTGCTTGACGAAGACGATCACGAGGTAGTGGATGCGGTCATTTTCTGGTGGCGCGATGGTGATGGAGACCTTGTCGACGCACTAGTTGATTCTTTGACCACCTTGGGTGAAGGCGGTGTTGTCTGGGTGCTGACCCCCAAGTCGGGTCGCGACAACTACGTCTCGCCCTCGGATATTCAGGACGCTGCTCCTACGGCCGCTTGCACTGCACTACCTCCGCAGGCGTCTCCAAGGACTGGAGCGCAACACGGCTTGTAGCGCGCAAGAAGAACAAGTGACACACACGAAGTTGAACCCTTCCGGGCTGCGTCCGGGAGTTCCCGTTGTGGGCCAGGAAGCCCCGGACTTTGAGCTCGTGAACCAGTTCGGGGAGCCGGTCCGCTTGTCCGGGCTTCGCGGCCGGAACGTGGTGGTGGTGTTTTATCCCTTCGCCTTCTCTGGAATCTGCACCGGGGAGCTGTGCGAGATCCGCGACAATCTGGGTATTTTCCAACATGCGAACGCCACGGTCCTCGGGGTGTCGGTGGACAGCAAGTTCGCTTTGCGGGCTTATGCGGAAAAGGAAGGCTACGAGTTCGATCTCTTGGCCGACTTCTGGCCGCACGGGGAAGTAGCCGAGAAGTATGGCGTGTTTGATCCAGCTACCGGCATGTCGTTGAGGGGCACTTTCATCATCGATGCCGCGGGGATCATCCGTTACGTCGTCGTCAATCCGCGCGGGCAGGCACGCGACCTGGCGGAATACCGCGAGGCATTGTCCGCACTTGGCCAGGTCTAACGGCGATGAGCGCCCAACGGCCCGGCGTCGGAATGACTGGCTTCGCCATACTTCCGCCGGCCTCGACGGTTGAGTTGGATGCGGACGAGGTGGACGTTCTCCGCCGAGCCGCCGGGGTTCTCGGTGGCAAGCGGCTTGCTGTCTTGACCGGAGCCGGACTGAGCACGGACTCCGGAATCCCTGACTACCGCGGCCCTGGAGCCGCGCCGCGGAATCCCATGACCTACCAGGAATTCATCGGAAGCCCGGCCAACCGGCGCCGGTACTGGGCGAGGAACCACCTCGGATGGTCGCACCTCCGGCATGCGGACCCCAATGCCGGGCACGCCGCCGTCGCCCTCCTTGAGCGGCGCGGGCTGATGACGGGGCTCATCACGCAGAACGTGGACCGGCTGCACGAGGACGCCGGCAGCATTAACGTGGTGGACCTGCACGGCCGCTATGATCGCGTGATCTGCCTTGATGAGGGGCACCTGTTTACCCGGCGGCTCGTGGCATCGATTCTGGAGGAAATCAATCCCGGTTTCCTCGAAGCCGCCCAGGCTTCCGGCGTCGTGGAAATGGCACCGGACGCCGATGCCTCGGTGGAGGATCCCGAACTCATCCGTTCCTTCGTCGTTGCTGTTTGTCCCGTGTGCGGGGGGACGCTCAAGCCCGACTTCGTGTACTTCGGTGAAAATGTGCCCAAGGGCCGGGTCCAGCGTGCCTATTCCATGGTTGACGAAGCCGGGGCGTTGCTCGTGGCGGGTTCTTCGTTGACTGTCATGAGCGGGCTGAGGTTCGTGCGGCACGCAGCCAAACTCGGCAAGCCGGTAGTGATCATCAACCGTGGACCGACCCGCGGTGACGGTTTCGCGGACCTCAAAGTGGAAGTAGGAGTCAGTGGCGCGTTGGCCTGGCTTGCCGCTGAGCTTCCCGATCTGCTGCCATCCAAGTAGTCGATTAGTGTTCCGGGCGATTGATCCGGTAGAGTACATGTTCGTTGGTTGAAGCGCCGAGGGTGCCGAAATCAGTGTTTTGGGTCTTTAGCTCAGCTGGTAGAGCGCCACGTTTACACCGTGGATGTCATCGGTTCGATCCCGGTAGGACCCACCGAGAAGAAGAGCTCCTGAACTGCGGAAATGCAGCTCAGGGGCTCTTTTCTTTTTATTCCAGGGCCCTAGGGTCCCGATGGTTGTGGCCAGTCGTTTGCCGGTTCAGAATGGCAGCATGACAGCGTCCGGAGATGCAGCGCGCGACAAGACGCTGGCGAAAATCGGTACGGCGGTGTTCGCCGTCGCTCCGGCTACCGCGGCCGGTCTGTTGCCATGGTTTGTGACCCGCTGGAGGGTGCAACAGCCTGTGCCGGGCGGACTGGCGGCCCAGTGCACAGGTGTTCTGCTGATCGGCGCCGGCGCGGCGGTGATTACCAATTCTTTCGCGCGGTTCGCCCTTGAAGGATTGGGAACGCCTGCGCCCTTTGCGCCGCCGAAGAACCTTGTGGTCAGTGGTTTCTACAGGTTCGTGCGGAATCCCATCTACGTGGGCATTGCGCCGCGATCGTCGGGCAGGGCCTCGTGCTGGGACAGCCAAAGCTGTTCGGCCTCGCGGCCTTGGGCGCAGTTCGCGTGGTGGCTTTCGTCAGGTTGTATGAGGAGCCCACCCTGGCCCGCAAGTTCGGCGCCGAGTATGAGGACTACCGTGCCAACGTCCCCCGCTGGCTGCCACGGCTCACTCCCTGGCAGCAGCCACGCTAGCGTCGGGTTATAGGACAAAACGTGTGTATGGATTGTGCCTGCTTCCCAGTGTTGGCGGGCGAATTTCGGGGTAGCTAAGCTTTGGAAGCTTAGGGTGGCTGGGGTGCTTGCATATCTCTGGAATGTCTGGTCTGCGGTCAGGCGCTGGTACGGAACGGGAAAACGGCCGCGGGTAAGCAGCGCTACCGGTGCCTGGAATGCGGGCGAGCCGCTCGGGTGAACGCCCGGAGGTGAGCCGGCGTGCGGAGCTGGGTGCGTTTCTGGGCTGGCTGCTGGGTACCGGCGGCCAAGCGCTGGTTGACTCGTTCGGTACGGCCCGGTCCTTCCGGCGCCGCACGGCGTGGTGCTGGAATATTGCCCCCGCGATTCCGGCCACGGGCGAGATCCATGACCAGGTCCAGATCGACGGGATCTACGTCGGCTCGTGGTGCTGCCTGATCGCGATCGCCGGTGAGCATGTGATCGGCTGGCAGTGGTGCGACACCGAGAAGAAGGCCGCGTGGGCGGCGTTGCTTGGACGTTTTCCGGCTCCGCGGGTGGTGATCACCGACGGTGGTTCCGGGATCGCCGCCGCGCTCTCTGACTGCTGGTCGGATACCGCCATTCAGCGCTGCCTGGTCCATGTCCAGCGCAACGTGCGCACCTACCTGACCAGCAGGCCCAGGACCGAGGCCGGCAAAGCTCTCCTGCGCCTTGGCCGGGCCCTGACACGGATCAGCACACCCGCGCAGGCCGCGGCGTGGCTCGGCCACCTCAATGACTGGTACCAGAACCACGGGCAACTGGTCCGGGCCCGGACTTACCGCACCGCAGCCTCCCCGGCACCGGCGTGGGTGCGGGCGAATCAGGCCTGGTGGTTTACCCATGACCGGCTCCGGAAGGCCTATCGCCTCTTGGAGCGGCTCAGCCAAGCAGGGAGCCTGTTCACCTACCTGCGTACCGAGTTCACAGGACTCGATATCGCGGCCACGACAAACCGGATCGAAGGCGGCACGAACGCGCAGCTGCGCCTGATTCTGCGGGCCCACCGCGGGATGAGCGAAGAGCACCAGAAGCGGGCCATCGAGTGGTACCTCTATCTCCACAGCGAAACTCCGGACCAGCCCGCCCAGCTCATCCGCCCCGAGCAATACACACCCACACGCCCGGCGGCCCAAACCGCCGTCGAGCAGCCACACGGACCCGAGGAATACGGCAACACAGCCACCGCAGAGGAAGGCCTCTGGGCCCGCAAAGGTTGGGCAGGACGCACGTGACACGCGCGGGATTTACACACGTTTTGTCCTATAACCCCTAGCGTCGGCTCGGATTCGGTGCCGGGAATTGGAAAAGCTCTCCACCGCGACTATTGGGGGATGCCGCGGTGGAGAGCTCATAGATGAATATACAGAGAATTTCTGGATATGGAAAGGAAGCCATCCCCGTCCGGCGCGTCTCATCCCAGCACCAAGCCACTATGATGGTGGTTGTTCAGTGGATTGAACAAGCGTTGTGCCTCGGACCGGAGTTCCGCTGCCCCAGGGTGGCGTTTCTACCTGGCACGCGCCCGCTCTGCGCCAGACGCACGAACCGCGAAGGAGAATCATGGCCGATTCCCGCACCCCCCGTTCCGCCGAAGGCTTGGGGAGCTCCTCGCCGGCGCCTGCCGTGACCCGCGCTGCTGCGGTCCTTGATGCCTTGGCGGAGGCCCCTTCAGGCAGGCTGACACTCAGTGACCTTGCGAGGGAACTCGGGATTCCGAAGTCTTCCACGTCAAACCTGCTGCTCGCTCTTGAGGAAGCCCGGCTGATTACCCGCGAAGGTGCCGATTTTTCACTTGGCCGGAAACTGGTTGAACTTGGCGCCGCCTACCTTAGCCGGCTCGACGAAGTCCAGGAGTTCTACAAGTTCTGTGAACAGGCGCCGACGCTCTCCGGCGAAACCGTGCGGATCGCGATGATCGACGGCGATCACATCATCTACCTGGCCCGCTACGAAGGGCACCCCGCCGTCCGGCTCACGTCGAACATCGGCGACAAAATGCCGCTTTCCCTCAGCGCCGTCGGAAAGGTCCTCCTGGCCCAGCTTCACGACCATGACATCGAGGCGATGTTCCCGGACGACGTGGAACTGCCTGTCATGACCCCGAAGTCCCTCCGGAGTGCCGCCGAGCTCAAGGCCCAGGTTGTCGCGATCCGCAAGCAGGGCTACGCCCTGGAGGATGAGGAATCCACACTAGGCGTGGTTTGCCTCGCCGTGCCCGTCCCCACCCACGGGGCGCATGGCCCCAGCCTCGGTCTCTCGGTGACAGCCCTGAAGGCCACTTTTTCCGAGGAACAGGCTGCCCTCATGGTGAAGGAACTCAAGGAGCTCGCCCACTCGCTGGGCAACCCGATGGGATAGATCTGGCCGCCCCGACGGGGTCATAAATAAATCTGATTACACCACTTGAAACTTGTACAACGTGCTGTACTCTGTTCAATATAGTGATTCACGCCATGGCGGCTGACACTATCTCGCCAGGCCAACGGGGGTCTGGAGTGTTCTTGAGGGAGTGCTTGTGACAACTCGTACTAAGACAAAGCTTGCTGATATGGACGGCGCAGTAGTTGAGCCGGAACAGCTGCGAAGGGCAACGCTTGCCAGCTCGGTAGGATCCGCCCTGGAGTACTACGACTTCTACATTTATGGTCTGGCTTCGGCCCTGATCTTCGGACCTCTGTTCTTCAAGCCCTTGGGTGAAAGCGGCGCATTGATCGCGTCTTTCGCTACCTATGGCGTTGGATTCGCTGCGCGGCCCTTCGGTGGCATTTTCTTCGGATTCATCGGAGACCGCTTTGGCCGCAAGGTGGTCCTCCTGATGACCATCGGCATGATGGCCTTGCCAGCTTCGCGATCGGCTTGCTTCCGACGTTCGACCAGGCGGGCATGCTCGGAGCTGTCCTGCTGGTGACACTCCGTATTGTCCAGGGCCTGGGAGCTGGAGCCGAACAGGCTGGCGCAACCACGCTGATCTCCGAGGTTGCACCCCCTAAGCGCCGCGGCTACTTCGCTTCGCTGCCGTTCGTGGGCATCCAACTTGGAACCCTCCTCGGCGCCGGCACCTTTGCGCTCATTGGCATGGCCAATAAGGGCGTACTCGAAGGTTGGTTGTGGCGCGTGCCCTTCCTCGCGAGCATCATTCTGATCGTCGTGGCAATCTTCATCCGTCTGAAGCTGAAGGAAACCCCGGTGTTCCAGGAGCTTGAGAAGCACAAGAACGTGGTGAAGAACCCCGTTGGTGAGCTCTGGAAGCACTCCAAAAAGAATGTGCTCGTAGGCATCGGCCTCCGCATGGGTGAGAACGGCAACTCCTCGATCTACTCTGCCTTGCTCATCTCCTTCATGTCCGTCAAGGAAGGTGTCTTCCCTGGCGACAAGTTCATCGGCCCGGTCGGCTTGCTGATCGCCGCTGGATTCGCCGCCGTCATGGTGGTCACCTTCGGCGCCTTGTCTGACCGTATTGGTCGAGTCAAGGTCTACCGCTATGGGGCACTGTTCCAGGCGATCTTCGCTATTCCCGCGTTCTACTTGGTGACCCTCGGCAACGTGACCCTCGTGTGGGCCGTCATGGTTGTCGGCATCGCCCTTGGCGTGCAGTCAATGCTTGGTCCGCAGTGCCCGCTACTGCCGGAATTGTTCGGCTCGCAGTACCGTTTCACCGGTGTGGCATTGAGCCGCGAACTCTCTGCTGTCCTGGCCGGCGGACTCGTGCCCCTGGTTGGCGTCGCGCTCCTTGCTGCGACGGGCAACTCCTGGGTGGTCCTGGCGGTTTACTCGCTGGTCCTCGCGCTGATTTCATACATCACCACGTTCTTCACACCGGAAACAGCCGGCCGTGACCTTCTCTCCCTGGAGGATGCGAAGTAAGAAGTCCCGTACCACGAGGTACGCAAGCAGCGACGGTCCCTCCTAGGTGCGGAGGGGACCGTCGCTTTTTCGTGCCCTACCCCGGATAACCCCGGCAAACCCGCCCCATACAGCAAAGCGGCCCTCCGGAAACCGGAGGGGCCGCCACGATGGCGCTGGGAAGCCGGCGGTTTAGTAGAAGTGCACCGTGTCCACAAGGTGGGGGAGTTCCCCGCCGTCGAGGAACGTACGCAGGTTGCTGGCGAAGCGTTCGGCGATGAGGCGGTTCTCCGCGGCACTGAGTGCCGAGGTGTGCGGCGAGACCATGACCTTCGGGTGGTTCCACAGCGGGCTGTCCTGGGGGAGTGGCTCGACCGCGAAAACGTCCAGGCAGGCGTAGGACACTTGGCCGGTGTCCAAGGCTTCGAGGAGCGCGTCTTCGTCAACCACGGTTCCGCGGCCAACGTTGACGAAGACCGCGCCAGGCTTCATCGCCGAGAAGACCTCGTGGTTGAAGAGTTTCTCAGTGTAGGGAGTGCCCGGGAGGGTGTTGACAACGGCGTCGGCCGTGGCAAGGAGTCCGGCCAGGCCATCGTTGTCCGCGACCTCGTCGATTCCGTCGATCGCTTCGACGTTCCGCTTGGTTCCGCTCACCTTCATTCCAAGGGCGCGGGCGATGCGGGCGGTCTCGAGGCCGATTTCGCCGAGACCCGTGATGACCAGCTTGGAGCCGTTCACAAGTTTGGTGGGGGTGCGCAACTCGGGCCAGACCTTGGCAGCCTGGTCCTGTGCAAGTTCCCCGCTGCGCTTGAAGCCGTTGAGGATGCCCAGGGCTGCGAACTCGGCCAGCGGAAGGGCATGGACGCCTGCCGACGTGGTGACCTTGAACTTCTGCAGGGTCTCGCTGTCAAGCCCGAGGCCTTCACGGCGCCACCGGCACCTGCGGCCATGGCGTGGATCCACTGCAGGTGCGGGTTGCTCTGTGCGATGCGGGCCAGGCCGGCCGGATTCTCGTTGGGGAAGCCGTACAGGATCTGGGCCTTGTTCAACATGGACCAGTAGCGTTCCTCTTGTTCGGGAGTCCGCTTGAAGTCCGGATCGCCCGAGTGGTCGGCCGGGAAGCGTTCCGGAGGAAGAAGCTCGGGTTCGTAGAGCACCGTGATGCTCGGATCTACTGCGCGGATACGCTCCACATGCTCGGCTTCGAGCGGGACTGCGATCGCGATGGTGAGTTCATCAGTCGTCATGGTGTTCATCATACTGAATTGAGGCTAGGATATTGAACAGTTTTTGAAAGATGAACCACAAAGAAGTGAGGTGTATGCGAAAGATGACCGCCAAGACCGCAGGTTTTGTGGGACTCGGGCTGATGGGCTTCCCCATGGCAGCCAATCTGCTCGGCAACGGCTGGGAAGTGACTGCGTGGAACCGTTCCGCCGAAGCGCTCGCCGAGTTGGAGAAGCTCGGCGGAAATCGTTCGGAGTCGGTTGCCGGACTCCGGGACCAGCCCGTCATCATTTTCATGCTTCCGGATCTCTCCTACATCCTGGATGCCGCCGCGCCGTTGCTCGAGTCCTGGCGCTCGGACGCGCCGCTTCCGGGGACCACGATCATCATCATGAGCAGCGTGTCTCCGGCCGCCGTGCAGGAATTCGGCCGGACGGTCCATAGCGCAAGCGGCGGGAACGCCGTCGTCGTCGATGCACCGGTCAGCGGGGGCACCAAAGGTGCGCAGGACGGCACGCTGGCCATCATGGTGGGGCCGCCGAGGAAGACTTCCAGCGATCGCTTCCCGTGCTCCAATCCATGGGGGCCACCGTCCGCCGCATGGGCAACTTGGGTGCCGGATCGCTGGCAAAGGCATGCAACCAACTGATCGTCGGGACTACGACGGCGGCGCTCGCGGAAGCCGCTGAACTCGCCGAGCGCTCGGGCATGGACGTCGAAACCCTGTTCGAGGTGCTTTCCGGAGGACTCGCCGGAAGCCGGGTCCTGGAGATTGTCGGTCCACGCCTCGCAGCCAAGGACTACGCGCCCACGGGTCCGGCGAAGTTCATGCACAAGGACCTCAAGTTCGTGCTCGAAAGCGCCGAAGCGGCCGGTGCCGCTGTCCCGATGGCGGCTGCCGGCGTCGAACTCTACCGCGAACTGATTGATCAGGGCCTTGGCGACCAGGACCTCGCAGTTGTCCGCCAGGCCATCGCCAACCTCAGCGACTCTTCCGTCAGCCCTTTGAACTACGTAAGGAAACAACCATGAGTGGACTCTTTGATCTCACCGGGCGCGTTGCGCTCGTGACCGGATCCAGCCGCGGCATCGGCAATGCGCTGGCCCGCGGATTGGCCGACGCCGGTGCCACCGTTGTCCTCAACGGCATCAACACGGAACGGCTCAAGGACGCGGAAGCCGCCATGGCGGCGGATTTCGGGCCCGGCCGGATCCACAGTTGTGCGTTCGACGTCACCAGCGACACCGAAGCGGCCGGGGCATCGCCTGGGTCGAGGAGAACGTCGGCCCCCTCGACATCCTCGTCAACAACGCCGGTATCCAGCACCGCGTCCCCATGCTGGACCTGGACGTGAAGGACTGGGAGCGGGTCATCACCACCGACCTCACGAGCGCCTTCCTCGTAGGGCGCGAAGCCGCCCGTCACATGATCCCTAGGGCCACGGCAAGATCATCAACATCTGCTCCGTGCAGACTGACCTGGCACGCCCCACGATCGCCCCCTATGTCGCGGCCAAAGGCGGGCTGCGCAACCTGACGCGCGCCATGACCGCGGAATGGGCGGCCTCCGGCCTTCAGATCAACGGCATCGCCCCGGTTACATCCACACCGAGATGACCCAGAACCTCGTGGACGATCCCGACTTCAACTCCTGGATCCTCGGCCGGACGCCCGCCCACCGGTGGGGCACCGTGGCGGATCTCGCCGGTCCGGCAGTGTGGCTTGCCTCCGAGGCGTCGAACTTCGTCAACGGCCAGACGATCTTCGTCGACGGCGGAATGACGGTGGTCGTCTAATGAGCGCTTTCCAGCTTCCGCAGTCTTCACCCGCGGTCGTGGCCCACGCGGCGGCGACCTTCGCATCGAGGACATAGCCCTCGTTGTTCCCGCCCCGGACCAGGCCGTCGTCGAGATCGCCTACGGTGGCATCTGTGGCTCGGACCTGCACTACTGGCTCCATGGCGCGGCGGGGGAATCGATCCTCAAGGCTCCGATGGTGCTCGGTCACGAAATCGTCGGGACCGTTGTCCAGCAGGCCGCGGACGGCAGCGGTCCGGCAGCCGGAACGCCCGTCGCCGTCCACCCCGCGACGCCGGCCCCGGGTGCCGCTAAGTATCCGGAAGACCGGCCCAACCTCTCCCCGGGCTGCACCTACCTCGGGAGCGCGGCGCGGTACCCGCACACGGACGGCGCCTTCAGCCGCTACGCCACACTGCCGACCCGCATGCTCCGGGCCTCCCGGCCACGCTGGACTTGCGCACGGCGGCGCTGGTGGAACCGGCCAGTGTCGCCTGGCACGCCGTCGCCCGCGCAGGGGACGTTGCCGGGAAGACGGCGCTGGTGATCGGAAGCGGTCCGATCGGCGCGCTGGCTGTTGCTGTCCTCAAGCGCGCGGGGGCAACCCGGATCGTGGCCGTCGACATGCACGACAAACCTCTTGAGATCGCGCGCGCAGTGGGCGCCGACGAGGTCCTCAAGGGTGACGACGCCGAGGCGATCGCCGCCGTGGAAGCCGACGTCGTCATCGAGTCCTCCGGCAGCCACTTCGGACTCGCATCGGCCATCAAAGGCGCCGTCCGCGGCGGGAAAGTGGTCATGGTCGGGCTGCTGCCCTCGGGCCGCAGCCGGTCTTCATTTCGCTGGCCATCACCCGCGAACTAGAACTGCTCGGGTCCTTCCGATTCAACAGCGAGATCGACGAGGTCATTACCGCACTCGCGGACGGCTCACTCTACGTGGACCCGGTGGTGACGCACGAATTCACGCTGGACCGTGGATTGGAGGCCTTCGAGGTGGCCAAGAACTCGGCCGAATCGGGGAAGGTCCTGCTGAACTTCCAGCCTGTGGCATAGGCTCTCAGCGATGAGTCGGGCTGCGCAGGCGTTCAGCCGTCAGCGCCGCTCGACTGGAACAAATACCCGTGGCTGGCCTTCCCAGTCTGGTGACAGGTCCGCGATGGTCTCCCGCATGATGTTGGAGGCGGCCTCGCGGGCCTTGTCGCCGTCTCGGTCCCGGATGCCTTGGGCTACATCCAGGTGCCATTGCAGGGCCGCTTCCTTCGGATGTTCCGGCATGAGGCCGTGAACGGTCCGGCCGGTGAGTGTCTCAGTGACCTGCCCGATCAGGTTCGCGAACATTTCATTGCCGGAACCGGAGAGCACCAGGGCGTGAAAGCGGATGTCGAGGTCCAGGAAGGTGGGCATGTCGCCCGCACGGCCTGCTTCCCGCATGGCCAGGGAAATGTCCACCAGTTCGCTGCGCAGGGACTCCGGAGCGTTTTCCGCGGCCAGTTCCGCCGCTACGGGCTCGACGGCGGAGCGGAGTTCGGCGAGGGAGCGCAACTGGGCGCCGCGGCCTTCTCCGGCCAGCCGCCAACGGATGACCAGCGGATCGAAGGGATTCCAGCGGTGCGCGGGGAGGACCCGGATGCCAACACGCTTGATGGTTTCCACCAGTCCCAAAGACTGCAGCACCCTGACAGCCTCACGCACCACCGACCGCGACACTTTGAGCTCGTCCTCAAGGTGTTCAGCCAACATGACGTGACCGGTAGGGAGCTTACCGCCGACGATCCGGGTACCCAGATGCTCGACAGCGCGGTAGTGGAGACTGGTTGACATAGTCGTAAGCATAGTGGCGTTGATGGTTCCGCCACTGGAAGCCCGAGCGACGGTGAACTCCCACAGCACGAGCTCGCAACATAGACTCTTTTGTGACGCGGACGTTTCCAAAACGTGGGCGCAACTTTCCCAGACGTGGTCCAAATACGTATGGTTTATTCCAGCTACTGCTCTAGAAAGCGTTTCCTCGCTCCTAGCAGGACTCGATGCACAAGAATGAATTGGAGTTTTGATGTCAGCACACATCGGTGTCACCGGCCTCGCGGTGATGGGCGCCAATCTGGCCCGCAACCTGGCCCGCAACGGCTTCACCGTTGCCCTCCACAACCGCTCCGTCGAAAAGACCGACGCCCTGCTGGCCAAGCATGGCACGGACGGCGACTTCATCCGCACGGAAACCCTCCAGGAACTCGTGGACTCCCTCGAGAAGCCCCGCCGCGTCCTGATCATGGTGAAGGCCGGCAAGCCGGTTGACGCCGTCATCGACCAGCTCGTTCCCTTGCTCGAGCCCGGCGATATCGTGATCGACGCCGGCAACTCGCACTACGAGGACACCCGCCGCCGCGAATCCGCGCTGGCCGAGAAGGACCTGCACTTCGTGGGCGTCGGTGTTTCCGGCGGCGAAGAGGGCGCCCTGAACGGCCCCTCCATCATGCCCGGTGGTTCGAAGGAGTCCTACGACGCTTTGGGCCCGCTGCTCGAAAAGATCTCCGCCAAGGTTGACGGCCAGCCCTGCTGCGCCTGGATCGGCACCGACGGCGCCGGCCACTTCGTCAAGATGGTCCACAACGGCATCGAATACGCCGACATGCAGGTTATCGGCGAAGCCTTCGATCTCCTGCGCTCCGGCGCCGGCATCGAGCCGGCCGAGCAGTCCAAGATCTTCGCCGAATGGAACAAGGGCGAACTTGCTTCCTTCCTGATCGAGATCTCCGCAGAGGTCCTCGGGCACGTCGACGCCAAGACGGGCAAGCCGTTCGTCGACGTCGTCGTGGACGCTGCCGGCCAGAAGGGCACCGGCCGCTGGACGGTCATCTCCGCCCTCGAGCTCGGCTCCCCGGTTTCGGGCATCGCCGAGTCCGTCTTCGCGCGTGCCCTCTCTTCCCAGGCAGAACAGCGCAAGCTTGGCCAGGAGCTGCTCGCCGGCGAGGAAATCGCCGTCGAGGTCCCCGAGAACTTCGTCGAGGACGTGCGCCAGGCGCTGTACGCCTCCAAGCTGGTTTCTTACGCCCAGGGCCTGGACATGCTGACCTCCGCCGCAAAGGAATACGGCTGGGACCTCAAGCTCGATGAAATCGCCTCCCTGTGGCGCGGCGGCTGCATCATCCGGGCCGAGCTGCTCAAGGAGATCACCAACGCCTACGCTGCCGTTGAGAAGCCGGCCAACCTGCTGTTCGCTCCGGCCTTCACCAAGGCGATCGCCGGCGCGCTGCCGGCATGGCGCCGCGTGGTGGCAACGGCTGTCCAGCTGGGCATCCCGGTTCCGGTGTTCTCCTCCTCGCTGGCCTACTACGACGGACTTCGCCGCAAGCGCCTCGCTGCCGCAGTCATTCAGGGACAGCGCGACCTCTTCGGAGCGCACACCTACGGCCGCGTTGACGCCGAGGGTACCTTCCACACCCTGTGGGGCGAAGACAAGTCCGAGATCTCGGCAGTCGACACCCACTAGGGCTTGCTGCCCCATTCGGTTCATGACAAAGGCCGGCACTTCCGCGTTACTGTGGAGGCGCCGGCCTTTGCCGTAGGCGGGTCGTGCGCATTCAACCCGTCACACGAGGAGCAGTCCATGCCGCAACGCGTCGCATTTGTCACAGGTGCGTCAACCGGAATCGGTTTCGAAGCCGCCGTCGAGCTCAGCAAGGCGGGAATGGTCGTGTACGCGGGCGCTCGGCGGGTCGAAAAGATGGAACCGCTCAAAGCCCACGGAATCAAGGTGTTGTCCCTGGATGTCACCGAGGATGACTCGATGAAGGCCGCCGTGGATCTTGTCCTGGCAGAGCAGGGACGGATCGACGTACTGGTCAACAACGCCGGATACGGGTCCTATGGTTCCTTGGAAGAGGTGCCGCTGGATGAGGGCCGGCGCCAGTTCGAGGTCAACGTCTTCGGCCTCGCCCGGATGTCCCAGCTGGTGATTCCCGTGATGCGTGCTGCGGCTTCCGGCAGGATCATCAACGTGTCCTCGATCGGCGGCAAAATGTATGAACCCTTGGCGCCTGGTACCACGCAACAAAATTCGCCGTCGAGGGCCTCAGCGACTCCCTGCGCCTTGAACTAAAGCCCCATGGCATCGACGTGGCAATCATTGAGCCCGCGGGCACGGACACGGAATGGGGAACCATCGCGTGGGAGAGCCTGCTGACTGTCTCGGGACACGGACCGTATCGCGGGCAGGCCGGGATCGTGGCGGCTGCTTTGGCGTCGACGTCGGGGACTGCGCTTTCGACCCGCCCGCGTACCGTGGCCCGCGCTATCGTGCACGCGGCAACATCGGGAAGGCCCAGGACCCGATACCGGTGGGCAGGGGAGCCTGGACCATTCTGGCCTTGCGGAGGGTGCTTCCCGACCGGGCCTTCGACACGGTTTTCTGGAACGCCTACAAACGTTTTTCCGGCTAGATCCGGTATTCGATGTAGTACTCGGCGGGGTCGACGGCGGGTTTCGTTTCGCTCTTGGCATCACGGTGCCGCCACGTTGCGGGCACACCGGTGATGATCGACTCAGGCGGTGCGTCCTTGACCACGACGGCGTTGGCGCCGATGGCACTGTCCGCGCCGATGGTGATGGGACCAAGGACCTTGGCCCCGGCTCCGATGGTGACGCGGTCTCCGATGGTGGGGTGGCGCTTGACCTTGCCAAGGAACGGCCACCCAGCGTCACGCCGTGATAGATCATGACGTCTTCGCCGATCTCGGCCGTCTCACCGATCACCACACCCATGCCATGGTCAATGAAGAACCTGCGGCCGATGGTAGCGCCGGGGTGGATCTCGATCCCGGTCAGGAACCGGGCAAGCTGGGAAATGAGCCGCGCCGGGAAGCGTAGCTCGGGGTTTTGCCACAATTTGTGCGTCAGGCGATGCGCCCAGATGGCATGCAGGCCGGAGTAGGCAAAAAAGTTCTCAAAGGAGCCTCGGGCCGCCGGGTCATGTGACCGGGCGGCCTCGAGGTCCTCCATAAGTCTTGCGAAGAAGCTCACAAAGACCTTTCTACAGGAAATGAAAGAAAGCGGTTGCGCGGGGTCCGCAATCAGCCGCGAATATCGTCAAAAAGCACCGTGGAGATGTAACGTTCGCCGAAGTCGGGAACGATTGCCACGATGAGCTTGTCCTTGTTCTCCGGACGCTTCGCGAGCTCCAGCGCACCCCAGACAGCCGCGCCGGCCGAGATGCCGCCCAGGATGCCTTCCTTGGTGCCGAGGGCGCGTGCGGTGGCCACGGAGTCCTCAAGGGTTGCGTCGAGGACCTCGTCGTAGACGTTGGTGTCAAGGATTTCCGGAATGAAGTTCGCGCCGAGACCCTGGATCTTGTGCGGGCCCGGGCGCCGCCGTTCAGGATGGGGGAGTCCTTGGGCTCAACGGCCACGATCTGGATTTCGGGCTTGCGCTCCTTCAGGACCTGTCCGACGCCGGTGATGGTGCCGCCGGTGCCGACGCCGCCGACGAAGATGTCCACTCCGCCTTCGGTGTCCGCCCAGATTTCCTCGGCCGTGGTGGCGCGGTGGATTGCCGGGTTTGCCTCGTTGGCGAACTGCTGGCCCAGATGGAGTTCTCCGTGTTAGCGACGATCTCCTGCGCCTTCTCGACGGCGCCGCGCATGCCTTCAGAGCCGGGGGTCAGCACAATCTCCGCACCGTAGGCGCGCAGCATGACGCGGCGCTCGGTGGACATGGTTTCCGGCATCGTCAGGATGACCTTGTAACCGCGTGCCGCACCGACCAGGGCCAGCGCGATGCCGGTGTTGCCCGACGTTCCTTCGACGATGGTGCCGCCCGGCTTCAGCGCACCGGACTTCTCGGCGGCGTCGACAATCGCCACGCCGATACGGTCTTTGACGCTGTTGGCGGGGTTGTAGAACTCCAGCTTCACGGCAACCGTGGCGTCCAAGCCTTCGGTGAGCCTGTTCAAGCGGACCAGGGGGGTTCCGCCGATCAGCTGGGTGACGTCGTCGTAGATCCGTGCCATGTAATCATGCCTATTCTCTGAATTCGCTGAAATAGCTACTGCTGAGGTCAGCCTAACGAGCGGTGCTACACGCTGCTACGCGCGGAGCCACGAAGAGTAATATTTCCGGGCCTTGGCGAGCTTCGGGTTGATGATGACCTGGCAATAACCTTGCTCGGGGAACTTGGCGTAGTAGTCCTGGTGGATGGACTCGGCTTCGTAGAATTCCGGCAGCCTGCTCACCTCGGTCACAATCGGCTTGGACCACAGTTCCTGGTTCCGGAGGATGGCTTCCTCGAAGAGGATCTTTTCTTCAGTGGTGGTGTAGAACATCGAGGAACGGTACTGGGTTCCGACGTCGTAGCCCTGGCGGTTGAGCGTGGTGGGATCGTGCAAGGCGAAGAACATGTCGAGGATGATGTCCGCCGGAATGATGTCCTCGTCGAAAGTCACTGCGACGACCTCTGCGTGGCCCGTCATTCCGGAGCAGACGTCGTAATAGTCAGGGTTGCGGATGTGCCCGCCCGTGTAGCCGGAAACCACGGAACTGACGCCCTTGGTCTTCTGATAGACAGCGTCGAGGCACCAGAAGCAGCCTCCGCCAAGTACAAAAGTTTTCATGATCTCTTCAATGGCGGGAGTCCTGGATGATTCCGCACAACCTTACGGGAGTGTGACGGAGCAGATCCCGCCGGTGGCAACAATCTCAAACAGTCCGATGGCCGCAAGCGCGACTTGGCCGCCGGATGCGCAAGAATGTAATGCATGGAAGCTGTGAACACCGCGGTTGCAGATACGGGATCCGGGGAAGAATCGGAGAACGGTGCAGCCGGGACGCCAGGTACCCCCACGCTCGGTCAGGTCCTCTTGGCAGTGGAGGAGCTCTGGCCGGAATCGCTTGCCGAGGAATGGGACGAGGTAGGACTGGTTGTCGGACGGCCAACCGCTACCGTCACGAAGGTCATGTTCGCCGTGGATCCGACCCTCGCCGCCATTGAAGAGGCCATTGAATGGGGCGCCGAGCTCCTCGTTACGCACCATCCGTTGCTGCTCAAGGGCGTCACCTCCGTTGCTGCCACGAGCGCCAAGGCCTCGCCGTCCATCGGCTCATTGAGTCCGGTACCGGGCTGCTGACCGTGCACACCAACGGGGACTCCGCCGTCGGTGGCGTTTCCGATGTCCTCGCCGACGCGTTCGGGCTGGACAACGTTGTCCCGCTGGCGCCTGCGGCCCACGGCCTGCCGGAAGAGGGGATCGGCCGGGTCGGCGACTTGCCCGAACTCATGACCCTGGGAGACTTTGCCGCGCGGGTGTTCGAGATCCTGCCTTCGGTGGCCGGCGGCGTGCGGGTCGCCGGGGACAAGGACGGGCTGGTGCGCCGTGTGGCCGTTTGCGGCGGCGCCGGAGACAGCCTCTTCGACGCCGTCCGGGCCAGCCAGGCGGACATCTACGTCACCGCGGATATGCGGCACCACCCGGCGTCCGAGGCGCGCGAAGCTGCCGTTGACGGGAGGCCGTACCTTGTTGACGTATCGCATTTCGCGAGCGAGTGGCTCTGGTTGCCCGCCGCGGCCGAAGCGCTCGGCAACGTGCTCGCGGACCAGGGCCACGACGTCGAGATCCGTGTGGCAACCACCAACAGCGATCCGTGGGACTTCATTCTGACTCCCGGCTAGGCCTGGCGGGCGAGGCAGGGGAGCGCCCTAGGCGATAGAGTCGAGACAAACAGGCCCAAGGCCTGGCTGGGGCTGAATACCAACCCTGGCACGATCAAGCGGAGGTAAGCGTGGCCAAGGCAGCACCGGCGGAACAGTTGAAATTGCTCGAACTGCAGGGGTTGGATGCGAAGCTCAAATCCTTGGCGAACCGCCGTCGCACGTTGGAGACAGACCCCCGCATCACTGATCTTCAGGACGCGCTCAGTGTGGCCAACGGTGCGCTCGGAACCGCGAAACTTGCCGTCCACGACGCCGAAACAGAGCTGCGCAGGTCTGAGGCCGACGTCGAGCAAGTGGCGAGCCGCATTGCACGGGATGAAGCCAGGTTGAACAGCGGCACCGGACTTTCCAAGGACCTCGTCGCGCTGCAAAGCGACATCGCATCACTGAACAAGCGCCGTTCGGACCTTGAGGATGTCGAGCTGGAAATCCTCGAACGCCTGGACGGACTCAGGGAGCGCCAAGCGGCGCAACAGCAGATCGTCGATGATATCCAGGGGTCCTTCTCCGGGATCCGTGCCGAGCTGGACGCCGCGATCGCCGAGATTGTTTCCGAAGAGACGGATGTACGCGCCCAGAGGACCGGCTTCGCCGAAGGGCTCGACGCCGGGATGCTGGCCATCTACGAAAAGACCCTTGCCAAGCGCGGTGTGGGGGCCGCCCGGCTTTTCCACGGCAAGTCCGAAGGCTCGGGAATGACGCTCAGCCCCGGCGACCTCGCCGAGGTCAAGGCCGCGGCCGAGGACGAGATCGTGTTCTGCCCTGACTCCGGCTGCATCCTGGTGCGCTCCGCCGAGTGGAACTAACCGCCTGTTCCCCACCCAACTAGCTCGCAGTTAGTGCCGTTATGAGGCGTCAAAACGACATCTAGTGCTAGTCAGTTGGGGAGGATGATGCTGAGGGTGTGCGGCTTGCGGGCGGTGCCTTCCGTCAACTCCGCCGTCCAGATTTCCGAGGCTGCCTTGAGGAGTTGTTCGGGCGTCCCGGCGCCTTTCCTCGGCGGCTCAGCAAGTGACGCGCCAATTCGCCGCGCGTGTGCTTGGCGAAGTGGCTGACGACGGTGCGTTTGCCATTGGACTCGGAAAAGACGTTGACGGAGACAGTTTGCGCCGCCGGCGGAGCCCAAGCCGCGGCGTAGGTGCTGGAGCGGCAATCCACCAGCAGTTCGCCCTGCACCCGCGAGGCGAGGGCCTGCGTGAGCTGCGGCTTCCAGAACGACGCGAGGCGCCCGACGTCGGGCAGTGCGGTTCCCATGGACAAGCGGTAGGCGGGCACGCGGTCGCCGAAACCGATGGCGCCCCACAGGGCGGACACCACAAGGATCGACTCCACCGCCTTGCGGCGCTGTGCCGGCGTCAGGGTCTTGTAGCCAAACGCGTCGTAGAGGACACCGGAATACACCTGATGGGCAGGGGCGGCGGGTTCGGCGTGGAGCCGGGTATTGCGTTCGACGTCGTCCCTCAAGGACGCGCCCACCCCCAATAAGGCGAGGGCGTCCTCGTGCGCGCTGACCAGGCCCAGCGCGTCGAGCACTTTGGCCCGGTAGCTGTTGAGTTCCGGAAAGCTCAGGACTCCCATTCGACGGCGGAGCCCTTCTCAGCGGGGGTCTTGCCTTCGGAGGGCGGCAGCAGAATCAGCACCAGTCGATATTAGCTGTATTGCCAGTAATACAGGCGCCAGCTGCCTAGCGGTACCTTCCGGCAGTGCCGTCCGGAAATGCGCAGGGCCCGACGCCGGTAGACTGTAGGGCGGATGGGTTGACTAGGCGGCCGCGCGCCACGTGAGTGGCTCGAGGAACGTCCGGGCTCCACAGGGCAGGGTGGTGGGTAACGCCCACTCGGGGTAACCCGCAGGCTAGTGCCACAGAGAACAGACCGCCCGCGTCTGCTTGTGCCAGCACAGGCAGGCAGCAGGTAAGGGTGAAACGGTGGTGTAAGAGACCACCAGCTCCCTGGGTGACCAGGGAGGCTAGGTAAACCCCACCCGGAGCAAGGCCAGACAGGGCACGATCGAGGGCTGCTCGCCCGAGTGTCCGGGTAGGCCGCTGGAGGGCGTCGGCAACGGCGTTCGTAGATGGATGGTCGCCACTCCTTCGCCGGCAACGGCAGGGAGGACAGAACCCGGCGTATCGGTCAACCCATCCCTTCGCCTATGTGAGTGATTTCACGCGTTCCGGCGGCCAAGTCGTCCCGTGCCAGACCTTAGAATGGACAGTGAACGTAGAAGTTCCACCGCCGGTTCTGCGTTCGCAGCCGGCGGTTTTTCTTTGCAGCGTTCAAGGTGTCCGGGCAGACCGAAGTCCCGCCGATGCCAGTGCCGCAGGATTACTCCGGGCGGCCGCCATCTACGTACGAGGACGTATGTAGCTGACCCTAGGAAGGTAGTTCTGTGAGCCAGTCATCAGATTCTTGTCTTGATACGTGGATGGGCCGCGAAGCGCTGGCCGAGGCCATGATTCCGGTGATCGGCCGGCTGTACCGTGAGAACAACGTGGTGACGAGCATCCACGGGCGCAGCTTGATCAACAAGTCGTCGATGAACATCCTGAAAGCCCACCGTTTCGCGCGCCGGATGAGCAAGGACGAACTCCGTCTCGAAGAGACCGCGCCGCTGCTGAACATCCTGGCCGGACTTGACCTCGGGGCCGCTGCGATCGATATCGCCCGCCTGAACGAGAAGTACAAGGCCGAGGCCGCGGGCACGCCCCTGGAAGACTTCCTCCGCGCCGAGCTTGCCGGGGTTGTCGGGCGCCGCGGCGCGGACGACCGGACCAGCACCGACGTCGTGCTTTACGGTTTCGGCCGCATCGGCCGGCTGCTGGCCCGCCTCCTGATCGAAAAGGCCGGCGGCGGCCACGGCCTGCGCCTGCGTGCGATTGTGGTCCGCAAGGGCGCCGAGAACGACCTCGTCAAGCGCGCCAGCCTGCTGCGTCGCGACTCGGTGCACGGTTCCTTCGAGGGCACCATCCGCGTGGACGAGGCCGCCAACACGATCACGGCCAACGGCGTCCAGATCCAGGTCATCTACTCGGACAACCCCTCCACCGTCGACTACACGGCCTACGGCATCAAGGATGCCCTGGTGGTGGACAACACGGGCCGCTGGCGCGACGCCGAGGGCCTGTCCCAGCACCTGCAGAGCAAGGGTGTGGCCCGCGTGCTGCTCACGGCTCCGGGCAAGGGCGAGCTGAAGAACATCGTCCACGGCATCAACCACTCCTCCATCGAGGACTCGGACACGATCGTCACCGCGGCTTCCTGCACCACGAACGCCATCACCCCGGTGCTCAAGGCCCTCAACGACAAGTTCGGCGTCATCCACGGCCACGTGGAAACCGTGCACTCGTTCACGAACGACCAGAACCTGATCGACAACTTCCACAAGGGTGACCGCCGCGGCCGCTCGGCCGCCCTGAACATGGTCATCACCGAAACGGGTGCGGCCAAGGCTGTGGCGAAGGCCCTTCCGGAACTGCAGGGCAAGCTGACCGGCAACGCGATCCGCGTTCCCACCCCGGACGTGTCCATGGCCATCCTGAACCTGAACCTTGAAAAGGGAACCACGAAGGACGAAGTCAACAACTACCTTCGTGAAATGTCCCTGCACTCGGAGCTGCGCAAGCAGATCGACTTCATCGACTCACCCGAGGTCGTCTCCACGGACTTCGTGGGCTCCCGCCGTGCAGGCATCGTGGACGGCCTCGCCACGATCGCCACCGACAAGCACCTCGTGGTCTACGTCTGGTACGACAACGAATTCGGCTACTCCTGCCAGGTCGTCCGCGTCATGGAAGAAATGGCCGGCGTGAACCCGCCGTCGTTCCCGGCACGCGGCGTCGCGGTGAACCTTGAACCCAAGGCAACGTTGGAGCCCGCCGGCGTCTAGCGGCCGAGGCCGAGGCCAGGAAAGACACAGGGTATTCCCGGCTGATGCGCTGGTATCAGCCGGGAAACCTGACCAGAATGGACGCATGGAAAGCGAAAAGATTCTGGATCATGAAACAACCCTGGAACACGCACTGGACGTGGCGCGCGCCAATCTCAAGGAAGCCCAGCGCCTGCTCGACGAAGCCAAGGCGGCACATGCAGCGGGTGATATCTCAGAGGAGCGGGTCATCCAATTGGGGTCGCTTCTCGAGCTGGCCGCCGAAGACCTGAAGCGTGTCACCAGGGAGCAGTAAGCCGCCCCTGCAGCTTGCGCTGTGATTGTTCCGACACTGTGACTTGTCCTCCACACTGTGGATATCAGCGTCGGCGAACAGCGCCTGAACTAGTCTCAAGGGACGTATTCCTCCCCGAAAGGACGCAATCCCTTGAGCACCACCTGGGCCGCCTATCGACGTGCCCGCCGCCACTCCCGGCAGGCCTGGGTACTGGTGATTCTCATCATCGCGGGTGGGCTTACCGGCGTCGGGTGGTTCTTCACCGACGGCCAGTTCTCAGTGGGACAGGGCCCGGTCAACGGGCCAACGGAAGCTCCGGTCTTCGACCCGGAGTGGATGAAGCCGGTGGAATCGGTTCAGCCGGTGCCCCTCGGTTCGGCGGCTGATGCCCTGGAGGCACTTCCCGTGAAGGGGCGCGCCGCCAAGGACAACTACGACCGCAATGAATTCGGCCAGGCGTGGCTCGACGTCGACCGGAACGGCTGCGATACCAGGAACGACATCCTGAGGCGGGATCTTACGGCAGCGGAGTTCACGGCAGGCTCGAAATGCAGGATCGCGTCCGGGGAACTGCGTGAGCCGTACATCGGCGAAGACATCCATTTCCGCAGGGGCTCCGAAACCAGCTCAGCCGTACAGATCGACCATGTGGTGGCTCTCGGGGACGCCTGGCAGAAGGGGGCCCAGCAGCTCACCGCCAAACAGCGCCAAAGCCTCGCCAATGACCCCCTCAACCTGATTGCCGTCGACGGGCCCGCCAACGTGAAGAAAGGCGCGAGCGACGCCGCGAGCTGGCTCCCTGCCAACAAGGGCCTTCGCTGCCATTACGTAGCCCGGCAGGTTTCCGTCAAAGCCGCCTACCGGCTCTGGGTCACCCAGGCGGAGAAGGACGCCATGAAGCGCGTCCTGGACTCGTGCCCCGGCCAGCGGACCATCAGGGCGATGTAGCAACTGAGGCCGCGAGGCGGCCGCTTCAGGCCGGGTGCTCCGTGCTGCGGGAAGCGCCAGGTGGCCGTGTCCAAGTTGCCAGACCCCGCCGTCGTCGATCCTCTCCAGCACCACCCGCTGAAGCGAGGTCTCGCGGGGAGCCGATCGAGGTTTTCCATGCCGCGCTGCCGGAAAGTGAAATAGACAGCGTCGCCCGGAGCGTCTGAGCAGCGGTCCAGGGTGAATCGGCGGGCAAAAGCGGCGATGTTGCTGTGCGGGAGTTTCCGGGCCAGGTAGGGGTCCAGCATCCAGGAGTCGCAGCTCGCCACGGAGACCGCTTTGTCCGGGAAGTAACGGTCGAAGAACTCCCTGGCCTGGCTGAAGCTCGTGTCCACGAGGGCAGGGAGAGGCCGCCATCCTCGGGGATGTGCACACCCAGCACCCAGGAGTCACTTGCGGCGGCGGAGCCTTCCTCGTCGCTGCGGACAAGGTGGAATTGCAGGCGGCCGATACGGAAGATGTTTCCGGCCATGTGGAGGGTCAGCCATGCCCACGTGTCCAAGCCGAAGCGACCATGGACCCTTCGGTTGATTCGAAGGTTCAGTCCCACATCGGCCAGGATCGCGGCAGACGATTTCGGCGGAATGCCAAGGGAAAGATGATGGCCGTGGACTACAGGCGCAAAGCGCAGGAGCGCCTCGATCCAGTCCGTTTCCGTGCAGCCATCGGCGGAGGCGGACGTGCTCGGAAAGACGCCCAGACGGGCGTCAAGGCTGGCAAGGGCCCGTCGGGTGCCGTCTCCAGGAGGTGACGCCAGCAGCGAGGCACACTCAAAAGCGTCCTCGCCCTGGATGTCGAGAAGCGTGAACAATTCGTCCTGCGCGACGCCCGTCATCGCTCAGTGACCGAAGGGGTCCGGGTCGACACCTGGCATCCAGCTCAGCCCGGGCACTCCCCAGCCGTTCTTCTTGGCCTGCTTCATCGCCTTCTTGGCGTATCGGTCAACCAGGCGGTTCACATAGAGCTTGCCGTCGAGGTGGTCGAATTCGTGCTGCATGACCCTCGCGAACCAACCGGTCGCGACGAAATCCACCGGTTGGCCGTGGCCGTCGAAGCCCTGGACGCGGGCCCAATCGGCCCTCTGCAGGGGGTAGTGCTCCCCTGGGAAGGACAAACAGCCTTCGACGTCTTCCTCGGGATCGGGAAGGGCGCCAGGGATCTTGGAGAGGGTGAGGACCGGGTTCACCAGGACGCCTTCGTCCGGAGCGTCGTCGTCGTTTGCGTATTTGAAGATGAAGATCCGCTTGCCCACCCCCACCTGGGGTGCCGCCAGACCGACGCCGTTGGCCGCCTCGTTCGTTTCGAACATGTCGGCAATCAAGGTGCGCAGCTCGTCGTCGAACACTTCCACCTCGCTCGCCCGGCGGTGAAGCACGGGTTCGCCCAGATGGTGACTGGCAGGACGGTCATGTCAGGTGTTCCTCTGGTTCTCGGGTCTGGAATGGCCGGAATCGGCCGGAACAAAGCAAAGGCCGCACTGGATAACCAGTACGGCCTTTGGCTGCGATCGATAAACTGCTACCGACCTCATGAGGGTGAGCGACGGGGGTTGAACCCGCGACCTCCTGGACCACAACCAGGCGCTCTGCCAACTGAGCTACGCCCACCATGAGCCTTTTGCGCTTTCGGAATGACCCGTTAGCTGCGAAGGCAACGACAAAAACTATACCCCGTCTTGAGGGGTGGTTTTGCCACTTTTGACCGTTTGGCTGAAATTTCCCGAAAAGGTGCCCCAGATCACGTGTCCTCCGGAGTCTCCGGGCCGGCTGCGATCTGCTTGGAAATCTTCTGCGCTGTGGCCGTATCGGGACCCGGAGCCGGGACGAACACTGCCTCCCGGTAATAGCGCAGTTCGTCGATGGAGTCCCTGATGTCGCCAAGCGCGCGGTGGCCGCCGTGTTTAGCGGGGACTGGAAATAGGCGCGGGGGAACCATCGGCGCGAGAGTTCCTTGATGGTGCTCACATCGATGACCCGGTAGTGGAGGTGTTCAACGATGTTGGGCATGTCCCGTGCGAGGAACATCCGGTCGGTTCCGACTGAGTTGCCACCCAGCGGGCCTTCTTCGGATCCGGTACCCACTTCTCGATGTACTCCAGGACGATCGCTTCGGCTTCGGCCATGGTCTTGCCGTGCGGGAGTTCATCCAGGAGTTTCGAGCGGGTGTGCATGTCGCGGACGAAGTCGTTCATCTGTTCAAGTGCGGCGTCTTCGGGTTTGATGACGACGTCGACGCCGTCACCCAGGATGTTCAGCTCCGAATCGGTGACCAAGGCCGCAACCTCGATCAGGGCGTCGTTCACCAGGTCGAGACCGGTCATCTCACAGTCGATCCAGACGATGCGTTCATTAGTAATAGGCACCCGACCAGCCTACAGTTCAGGCGCATGGGAAGGGTGGCGGGGCGCCCATTCCGCCCCTGCGGCGTACCGCGGCTGGTAAACTGGGCCGTTGTCGAGCGGTTGTTGCCTGCATCGATGAGCTGGACCAATGTACGTAGGGACTGGAATATCATGACGGCAGGCGGAACGGGCGTGGGCACCTCAAATAGCCGGGATGAGGCAAAGGAACCTGCGGTGCCGTCAGAGAAGGCCGCCGCCGGGCTCTACTCCCGGATGCCGCGCACATCGGAGCCGGCACCCCCGGACAGATCAAGGCCTACGTGGCTGTCTGGCAAGGTTTTTTTGGGTCCCTGATGATCTTCGTCGGCTCAATCGGAGCCGGCTGGATCGCCAACGGCTCGCCCATGTTCAGGCACCCCTTGTCATCGCCCTGCGCACCGAAGGTTGGGGCGTGACGACCTCCACGATCCTGCTGACGGCGGGGCCATGCTTTTGGTCAGGTCATGGTTGAGGCTCGGGCAAAGGCTCAAGGACTGGGGGCCGGGCTCGCTCAGGTCCGTGGTTGTCGCCGTTGCGGCGTGGGCGGCTCCCCTCATGTTTGCCGTGCCCATCTATTCGCGCGACGTATACGCCTACACCGGCCAGGGCAGGCTGGTGCTGGAAGGCCAGAACCCTTACACGGCCGGCATTTCCACGCTCAGCAACTGGTTTTCCCTGGGCGCCGATCCTGCCTGGGCTGAAGCCAAGACGCCGTACGGACCCTACTTCCTGTGGCTTGCCAGATGGGTTGTGGGCATCACCGACGCCCAGCCCGACTTTTCCGTTCTGCTCTTTCGGGTGCTTGCGACCGTGGGGGTGGTGCTCTGTGTGGTGTATGTTCCCAGGCTCGCCGAACTCCACGGGATCAACCCCGGCCGTGCGTTGTGGATCGCCGTGGCCAACCCGCTCTTTCTCATCAGCTTCGTCGCCAGTGCCCACAACGATGCCCTCATGGTGGGCCTGGCGGTGGCCGGAATGTACTTTGCAGCCACCGGTCGCCATATCACCGGGCTTCTGCTGGTGACCGCTTCCATCGGCATCAAGCCGATCACCGTTCTCCTCTTGCCTTTCATAGGCCTCATGTGGGCTGGTCCTGCCGCGAGCTGGGCCCGCAAGTTCCTGTTCTGGGGCGCGACGGCGGGTATCAGCTTCGCCGTCCTGGCAGTGAGCGGAATTCCTTACAACCTTGGCTTTGGATGGGTCTGGGCCATCCTCGATCCCACACCGGGCTATACGGGATATTCGCCTTCGGGCTTCCTCGGCCAGCAGGTCGAGGTGATCGCCAATCTCCTGGGCTTGCCGGGCTCCACCGTGGCCACCGGGCTCCGGACCCTCATGAAGTGGGCCGGAATCGGGTTGGTGGTTGTCCTGATGTTCCGCGGCGACTATTCACGGCTGGTGCGGCGCGCCGCCCTCGCGTTTGCCGCCGTCGTCATGCTTTCGCCGATTATCCAGCCGTGGTACATCCTGTGGTTCATCCCGCTGCTCGCGGTCACGGGCATCAGGGACGACTGGCAGATCAAGTCCCTCTATGTCGCCGTCACGTTTTTCGTTGCCTTTGGCGCGCAGGACCAGATTTCGGTGTTGTCTTTCGTGGAATTGAACGTCAAAGTGTCCTCCCTGGCCTTCCTGGTGGCCGTGGGATTCACCGTCTACCTGATGGTGTTGGACGTTCACACACGCCGACTCTTGATCCGCTCCAGCCCAACGCAACTGCTTCGCAGGCTTGAACGGCGGCTCAGGCGCTCCGAATAGCGCTTCGTGCGCCGGACTTGCGGCCCAGCTCCACGGTCCGCTGCACGGACCACCAGAGCAGGACCACCAAAAGCACATTCCGTGTGGTGAGCACTGCCGCCATCACGGGGTTGGCATGGATCAGCGGCGTGTAGAACAGCGGGTAGATGACGAAAGTCGTCATGGCGATCCCCATAAGGAGGGCGGCAGGAACCCTCCAACGGTTCCAATCGTGGGTCAGCCCTGCGATAACCACCGGCGCAAGCCAGATGATGAATTGCGGCGAACCCACCTTGTTGAAGACGATGAATGCGGTGGTCATCATGAGGGCGCCCTCGAGAAACAACTCTTCCGGCTCGGCACCCCGCCGAAGCGCCCAAAGCAAAAGGGCAGAGCCCGCGACGGCGGCAAGCACCAAGAGCGGCTGCATCAGGAACGCTGCCACGTTGGCTCCCGGCCCATACACCTCCGTGGAATTGATGGCGACGTTGTCGGCGATTTTGGAACCGCCGATATTGAGCACGCTCAACCAGACCCAGGGGGTTGAGAACGTGGCTTCAAGTTGCATGCCGCGTTCGCCTTGGTTGGTCAGAAAGTCGAGGATATGCGGCAGGCCGCCCGAAAGGTAGGTGCCCAGTGCGACGGCGGCAGTGACGCCGGCACCGCAGGCGATGATCCGCAGCCTGCGGTGGCTAGCGATGATGATGGGTACCAGAACGGCGGCTGGCCAGACTTTGATCCACGTGGCGATGCTGAGAAGGATACCGGCTGCCACAGGTCGCGTGGCCGCATACAGCAGGGCGACCAACACGATGGGTGCCGTGATGCCCTCCACCCGGGCGAAGCTGAGATAGCCCATGAAGGCGGTGAAGAACAGCCACCACCAAGCAGGGGCAATTCCCGTTGTCCTGCGCGGGCCGCGGGTCAGGACGAACAAGCCGGCGGCGTTGAGCGCCGTGATGATCAACGTCCACACCAGCAGGTAAGGACCCGGGCCCGCGATGTTGGCCAGGAAGATCGGAATCTGGGCAAGCACCGGGTAAACCCAAGGGCTGATCGCTCCGTGGAGATCCGCGGGGTTGTAGCCGGCCATCGCCCATTGACGGTACTGCTCAGTATCGCTGAACGTGTTTCCGGCCAGGAAGAAGCTTGCCATCCAGCCGAGGAAATACACATGGATCGCGGCGAAACCCCACCATACGCTGGATGGACGGCCGAACCAGGCGACGGCGGCAGGCGGCAGGGCGGCGTCGCGCACGCGGGCCAGCCCGTCAAAGAATCGAACGGAAATCTCAGGACTCCTTGGCAGCGGCGGCCGGTTCGTTGGCCGGGATCTTCTTGCCCAGAAGGTACAGGCGGCGAACGGACCAGCAGAACAGGACCACCAGCAGGACATTTCGCACCGTCAAAACCAGCGCCATGAAGGGGTTGTTGTGGCTGAGCGCGTCGTAGAAGAGGGGATAGATGAAGTATGTGGCCACACCGATGGCGATGAGCATCGCCGCGGGAACCCGCCATTCTTTCCAGCTGTGGGCAAGCCGACCGCGACTGCAGGCGCGAGCCACACCATGAACTGGGGTGACCCGACCTTATTGAACACGACGAAAGCCGTGGCCATCGTCAGGGATCCAGCCAACAACAGTTCGGTGCGGTCCGCCCCGCCGGTTCGCTTGCCGTTGTGGAGTGCCCAGAAGGTCAGGGCCGCCACCAGGATCGCGGCCAGGGCGAGAAGGGGCTGCATGAGGAAGGACATGAAGGCGGTGCCAGGACCATCCACTTGCATCGAGTTGATGTCCGTGTTCATGTACATCCTCGAGTCACCCACGTGGAGGACCGACAGCCACAACCAAGGAGTGGTGAAGGTGGCTTCCAATTGCATGCCACGATCGCCTTGCTGGGTCAGGAAGTTGAGGAGCCGCGGCAGTTGACCCACTGCCGCCGTGAGGGCGATGACCAAAACGCTGGTCAGAATTCCGGCAGCGACCACTTTGGTTCGCTGCTTGACCACGGTGAACAACGAAAGCATGACGGCGGCCGGCCAAACCTTCATCCACGTGGCAATGCTCAGGAGGGTCGAGGCAATGAAAGGGTGTGATACGCCGTATGCCAAGGCGATTAGCACGATCGGCGCAGTCAGACCGTCCACCCGGGCGAATCCCAGCCAACCCATGATGAAGACGAAGACCAGCCACCACCATCCCGCCGGGATGGCCTCGCGATGGCGGCCCGTCCGGTGAGCTTGGCTAGAGCGACGCCGTTGAGCAGGGTGATCATGAGTACCCAGAGAAAGAAGAACGGCCGGGTCCAGCCAAGCCCGCGATCGCCATAGGCACCAAGGCGAGAACGGGGTAGACCCACGGGCTGGGGCCGCCGCTGAGGTTCTCATCCCGGAACCCGGCGGAGGTCCAGTCCCGGTAGATGAAAGTGTCGCTAAAGGCCTCGCCGCGCAGGGAAAGGATCAGCGCGAACACCAGGAAGACCAAGTGCACGACGCAGAAGCCTACAAGCAGGCCTTTGGGGAATTGAGCCTTGCCTCCAGCGAAGGGGGAAGAACCCGATGACGGAACCGTGTGAGCGCGCTGAAGAATGAGTCCGTGGAAATGGGAGGATCCTTGTCAGGTAGTAATCGTCACAGGGTGCCGTAAGGCGCAGCGGCCCGGAGCCGCCAGAGCCCCATCCATTCTATCTCAGGCCCCTTTCGCAGGCCGACCGATGGTCCGGTTGGCCCCGGGAAGCCAAGGGTGGCGATGCTACAGTTGCAATAATCCATGGCATCCGGAAGTGCCACTTTGGCCCGGATGCGGCAGGGAACCGGACAGGATTTTGTTTGATGGTGACGTCGAAGTTTCGTGAGCGTGAGGTGGGGAGTTCGTTGGCTCATCCAGAGGCGCTTGGCGATTCCAACGCCCCGGTACACGGCACCGTGATAGCCAAAGCGGCGAGGACGGCGATCCTCCAAGGGTTCGTCGGGTCGTTGCTCATGGTGGCAGGCTCGATCGGCGTCGGCTGGCTGGCCAGCAGCAGCGCCTTGATCCGTACTCCTATTTTCATCATGGCCAGGACATCTCCGGTTGGCGTGATCCTTTGCACCGTGATGCTCTGCCTCGGTGCACTCCTGCTCCTACGCTCTTGGCTGCGCATTGCCCAGCGGATCGGCGGATGGAACCCGTCCTCGCGTCCGGTGCTGCGGCGAGCACTGTGGATGTGGGCACTCCCGATGATGTTCAGTTTGCCGTTGTTCAGCAGGGACGCTTATGCCTACATCGGCCAAGGCCGGCTCATGGAGCAGGGCCTGAACCCATACACCAACGGAATCTCGGCCCTGAGCAACTACTTTTCACTCGGGCCCGACAAATTATGGACGGAAGCACCTACGCCTTACGGTCCGCTATGGCTCTGGATCGAACAAGGTGCCGTGTGGGTGAGCGCCAGCGTCCCCGAGCTTGCTTTGATTCCCTTCCGCCTGGCTGCCCTCGCCGGTGTCATCCTGCTCGCTGTCTACGTTCCCCGTCTGGCCGCGCTCCACGGCGTGAACCCGGACCGTGCGCTCTGGCTTGGCGTCCTCAACCCGGTCCTCCTGATCAACTTCATCGCCAGCGCGCACAATGACTCCTTGATGCTGGGACTGGTTGTTGCCGGACTGTACTTCGCCTCGGTAAAACGGCCTGTGTTGGGAATCGTGCTGATCACGGCCTCGATCGCCATCAAGCCGATTACCTTGATTGCCTTGCCTTTTGCGGGGCTGCTGTGGGCCGGTGCCCGTGCCGGTTGGGCCGCAGAATGCTCTGTTGGACGGCCACCTTGGGTTTGTCCTTAGGCTTGCTGGCCGCCGCAGGACTGGTGAATGGCCTGGGGTTTGGCTGGCTTGGCGCCCTCCAGACTCCGGGAGCCGTCTGGATCTGGTACGCGCCGGTGGGTTTGCTGGCACACACGGTGGGATTCGTCGTCGGACTTTTCGGCGGTCCAGGCGTTCCGGTGACGGATGTTATCCAGACTGCCGGAACGGCGGTCTCGGCGCTTGCCATCGTCTGGCTCGCCGTTCGGACCCCGGCCGCGGAATCGGCATGCCCGCGCCGCTCGACGACGAACCCGAGTTCAACAAGACTGTGCTTCGCCGGATGGCCTGGGCATTCGCCGCTGTCGTCGTCCTGGCGCCTGTGATTCAGCCTTGGTACATGGTGTGGCTGCTGGTGTTCTTCACCGTGACGGGAGTCGCGGACGGCGCCCAGCTCCGGACGGTCTTCTACTTGACGGCGTTCTTCACCCTTATCGCCCTGACAGACCAATTGAGTGTCTTCCAGTGGATCCCCATCGAGGTGGTACGCGGAGTGGCCATTGCCATTGCGGTTTCTTTCATCGCCTACTTGGTGTTCTTTGACAAGAAGACCCACGTGCTGTTCCGCCCGCGTCGCGGGATTTTGAAGCTCAAGCCGAAGTCCTGAACCGGATTCAGCCGAGGTGTTTCATGGCTTCACGCAGGGATAGCGGGCTGAGCCTGGTCCTCCGGCTTTCAACGTAGCTCCGCACCCATTGAGGATCGGTCTTGGCGTACTCCCGCAGGGTCCAGCCGATTGCCTTCCTGATGAAGAACTCCTTGTCGGCAAGGTTGGCGTCAAGTGCCGCGGCCAGAAGTTCTTGGTCCGTGGCCGACTTTGCCTTGAGCTGGGAGGTGATGGACGCCCGACGGATCCAGAAGTCCTCGTCGCTTGCCCATGTCCGCAAGAGCGGGGTCAGCGTGCTTCGGTGGTGTTGCAGAAGGGCGCAAATACGGTCGGAGACACCGTCAACGAAGTCCCACCATGCGCCGGTCCGGATGATTTCTTCGTACAGCGGCAGCATCTCCAGATCCTTGGCCACGGACTTGAGCGAGGTCAGATCGATGGCCGCGTAGCGTTCTTCCCGCCATGTGGCTTCCCGCCACAGCAGCCGGACATCGTCACGAAGTTCGGAAGGGGACCCGAAAGGGATTTCCTTCGCGGTCGCGAGGACAATGCGACGGACTACGGGGACCCTGACACCGAGGACAGGCATGGATGATTTCATGTAGGCCTGTGCCGCCTTCGCGCGGTCCGGGTCTGCCTCTGCCTGCAGGCGTTCACGGATGATGGCGATTCTTCGGTGTTCCATACGGCGACTTTAGGACACCCGTGGGCCGGCGCGGACGCGCAACCCTGTTGACCGGGCTGATGGTGCCCATAGAGTGGGTGGAAGGGTTTGTCCGGTGGCCGGTCCGGCCCCTCTTCTTGATGCTTGGAGGCCTTTGATGTCCATGGTGAAGACGCCAGAAGAGATTGCGCTCATGCGCGAAGCCGGAAGGGTGGTTGCCAACACGCTTTCGGCGGTTCGTTCGCACGCCGGGGTTGGCGTGTCGCTCAAGGAACTGGACGAGGTTGCAGCCGCTTTCATGGAGGCCGCCGGAGCTAAGCCGGCGTTCCTGAACTATCGCCCGCGGTGGGCGTCCACGCCTTTTCAGGGGTCATCTGCACGAGCGTCAACGACGCCGTGGTGCACGGCATCCCGGACGGGTATGTGTTGCAGGATGGCGATCTGTTGAGCGTCGATTGCGGGCCTTCGTGGAGGGCTGGTGCGGGGACGCGGCAGTCAGTTTCATTGTGGGCACCTCGGATCCGGTGGACCAGGAATTGATCGATGCCACCGACGCCGCCCTCGCCCGCGGTATCGACGCTGCCCGGATTGGAAACAAGATGGGCGACCTTGCGTACGCCATTGGCGGAGAAGCCAAGCGCAGCGGCTACGGGATCCTCGCCGATCACGGCGGGCACGGCATTGGCCGGACCATGCACGCCGAGCCGAGCGTGCCGAACATGGGGCGGCCCGGCCGCGGCGTGAAGCTCGTGGACGGCTTGGTGATCGCCATCGAGCCGATGTTGATCCTGGGCGGCAGCGACGACTATTACCACGACGACGACCAGTGGACCTTGCGCTCGGCCAACGGCCGCCGTGCTGCGCACAGCGAACATACCGTGGCGATCACCGCGGATGGACCGCTTGTCTTGACGCTTCCCTAGCTGGGTAGTTTCGGCATACGGGACCGGAAAGTCAGCGCCGCAGGCGCATGACCGCCCTTCCGGGCACCGCCGTGGAAACCGTGGAGAAGCCGGCCGCCCCAAACAACTTCACAGTTCCCTGGTAGAGATCGGCCGGACCGGCCTTGGGCCGAAGCGACGGATCCACGGGGTAGCCTTCCACGATGTCGGCGCCATGCGCGAAGGCATGCCCGACGGCGGCCTCCAGCAATGCGCCGGCCACCCCGCTCCGGCGGTGGCCGGGAGAAACCACGAAACAGCTCACCGACCAAACTTCCGCGCCTTCCAGGCCGCCCGTTCCTGCGGCCTTGAGGACTTGGGATCGTTCGATGCGCGGATAGCACTGGCGCGGCTCCACCGCGCACCAGCCCACTGCTTCGCCGCCCCGGAAAGCGAGGACGCCAGGTTCGGGGCCGTCGTCGAATTTGGCTTTGAGCTGTTCCTTCCGTGCCTTGGGGGAGTGTTCTTCCAATCCTGACCGGCGAGAGCGAACCACCGGCACCAACAGCGCGAAGGCTCGCCGCGGACGCCGAATAGCCTTTCGACATCCGGCCAGCTTGCGGGGCCCGTGATGATGGCTTCGGAAGTGTTTCTCATCCGACCAGCCTAGATACCGGACGCCCTGCCCGCCTCAGTTGGACGCAGAGAATGAAAAACACCCCGGTCCGAAGACCGGGGTGTAACCGATGGCCCAACTCATCCATGAAGGATGTCTCGACTCATCACACAAGTGCCCCAGGAGGGAATCGAACCCCCGACCGTCGGATTAGAAGGCCGCTGCTCTATCCTCTGAGCTACTGGGGCTGGAACCGCACCCAAGTGTATCGCTGGGTTTGGCTAGCCAACAATTCAGGAGGATTGCCGGGCCTTCAGGATCGGGCAGGGGATTCGTACTATGCCTTTGAAAAATACAGGAGAGGTCGGAATATCGTAGAAGTCGGTATCGGACGCGGGTGCACAGAGATTGCGCGCGGTGCGGACGTGCTCGGCCCAGACAGGACCATTGTTTCTGGATGTCGAGGGCGGGAAGTACATCGACGCCAAGAGAAGCGAGAAAGCCATGAGTGCCGCAATGGGTGCAGCACGCCCAAACCTTGCCAACGCGGAAGCAAGCAACGGAACCGTGGCGAGGACGAACATCGTAGGCACTACCGAGTACCTCCCAAACACGAACCTGGCGGGCCAATCCGCCGCCGAGAAGGTTGCGTAGTCCAGGTACGGTGCCGGGTTCGAAGCGACGCAGGCAACCCAAATAACCATCGAGGCCGTGATGAAGAACGCGGCCAGCCATTTCTCCCGCGCAGAGCCCAAGATCAGGACAGCCACCGGGACGGCGAGGACGAGGAGGGAGGCCACGATCATCGGAGCAGCTCCGAAGTTCACGATTTGTTGCATGACACCGGACGCGGTGCCGTAGACGATGGGTCCTGCGGTGTTGATAAACCACCCGTAAACCGGGGACCAGGGGTCAAGCTGGTAGCTCGCGCCGCCGCTTGTTCGAGGATGCGTCACCGTCGCAATAACCTGGCAGGCAAGACCCAGGCTGAGACCCGCGCGGGCGGCCCACATGTTTTTGTCCCTCAGCCGGTAAAGGAAGAGCGGAACAAAGACAATCGAGATGATCTCGGTCAAGGAGGCGAGGGCCGCGACGACAAAAAGCATGCCTCCCTCGAGTTTGGACTTTGCCGGTTTCATCAATAGCCAGGGAGTGAGCCAGAGCAGGTACCAGTGCAGGTTCGCGAAGTTTCCAAGAGCCTCAAAAGCGCCGACGTTCACGAAAATGGGAACCGCGGCCCAAGCTACGCGGATCCAGGTGTTGCTGGTCAAGGCTTGGGCGCAGTGGTACGTCATGAGGGCGACGCCGGCCACAGCCGCGCAAGCCAATACAGTAAGCGCAATAGCGTAGTCCTCAAGTGCGAAGAACCGGACAACCACCTCGGCTGCGAGGCGGGGGACGACGTGGAGATAGCCTGCGTACGGCCGGATCGGCGTGAAAGTCCGGGTCGGGTTCAAAGCGTCCGTGAGAAACACCGCGCCGTCTTCCGCCCAGACGACGCCTTGGGCCGTTGCTGGGATCCGCCAGAACGACACCAGCGTCAGCAAAATAAGGGCGCCCACGTAGGACGCACTTCTAGCCAGAGTAATTTTCACGATCTGTCCCCCAAAGAGCAGGCCCGAGACTGGGCGATCGTACCCAATTTAGATGGCGGTTCCGTATTTTCAAAAACCCCGCCGGTCTTTGTGGGCGGCGCCCCATTCTGCGTCTAACTTGTCCTCCACAATCCGCGTAAGAACAGGGCTATCCACATACGTGGATTTGGTACTCCCGCGGGCGTTCGCGGCACGCGAAGCTGGGAGAGCCAGACAGGCAGCTCAACTCACGTTAGGACAAGACCATGAATGACATCATCACTGTCCGGGGATTCGTTGCCACGGAACCCAAAAGTTCGACGACCCCGGGCGGAACCCGGACGGCATCGTTCCGGCTCGGTTCAACGGAGCGCAGGTTCGACCGTGCCAATGATGTCTGGGCGGATGGCAACACAAATTGGTTCAGCGTCCAGGCGTTCAGGCATCTAGCGGGAAACATTGGCTGCAGCGTCAAGAAGGGCCAGCGGGTCATCGTCGTCGGGAAACTGAAGCTGAGGCAATGGGAACACGACGGCAAGATCTACCAAGTCGCCGAAATTGTCGCCGAGTCGGTGGGTCACGACCTCATGTGGGGCTCGGCGAACTTCATCCGGACCACCGGCAGCAACAGCCCGCAGACCATGCCCGCGGCCCCGAGGTGGAGCCAGAGAACCCATGGCCTTCGGCGGAGGAAGATGCGGAAGGCGACCCGCATGACGACGAGGATGGCAGTGCCGCAGCCGAGCGGGAAGTTATCCTTCCGGCAGGAGAAGGCGATGAGTCGGTACTCGTTGATACTGAGACGGGAGAACTTGTGGACGCCAAGGTTTGAAATGGAACTGGCCTTGAAATGGAGCCGGCCTTGAAACAGGGGCCGCCGCGGATGCCATGCGGCGCGGCGCGTGGTGTACCGCATGGCAGAATAGCCGGGTGATGAGCAGGGGAAAGCCGCAAAAACCATCTGGACGCCGCCACGCTGCCGGAAGCCCGGGTTTGCTGCTTGCGGTGCCGTTACTTCTGGCCGGACTGGTGGCCGGCTGCACGGCGCCTGCACCAACGGTGTCAAGAAGCACTGGGTTTCATCGCCCACCCCCTCGACTACAGCCAGCTCCACCCCCGCCGTCACACCCAGTGCTGGCAACCCCTCGGCATCGACTTCGCTCAGCGCGGCACTGCCGCGCTGAAGCAGACCATGGAGTCCGTACTCAAGACGATTGCCGCGGCAACCCCAAACCGGCACAAGACGCACTGCGATCACAGCTCGTTTCGGCCGGCATCGCCGACTCTGCCGTAGAGGTGTCCGCGAGCAAGACGCCGACGGGACTGGATGTCGACGCCATCGAGGCCGCGGCCAGGCTGGACAAGGACTGCGTCATGGGTGAGATCAGGGACGGGCAGGTTTCAGTGTCGGTCCTGCCCGTGTTGGCCAGCGGCAAATGCTTCGTCGGGGATTCCCGCTAGCAGGGCCGAATGTGAGTTATGCCTTGCCACCCATTAGATTTAACGGCATGGCGGAATTCATTTACACGATGACCAAGGCTCGCAAGGCCGTTGGCGAAAAACTAATCCTGGACGATGTCAGCATGTCGTTCTTCCCTGGCGCGAAGATCGGTGTCGTTGGCCCGAACGGAGCCGGTAAATCCACGATCCTGAAGATCATGGCTGGTATCGACACACCGTCGAACGGCGAAGCCCGCCTCAGCCCCGGCTACTCCGTGGGCATCCTCCTGCAGGAGCCGCCCCTGAACGAGGAAAAGACCGTCCTGGGCAACGTCCAGGAAGGCGTGGGCGAGATCTACTCGAAGATCCAGCGCTTTAACGCGATCTCCGAGGAAATGGCCAACCCGGATGCAGACTACGACACCCTGCTGGAGGAAATGGGCCACCTTCAGGAAGCCATCGACGCGGCGGATGCGTGGGACATCGATTCCCAGCTCGAGCAGGCCATGGACGCACTCCGCTGCCCGCCGGGCGACTCCGACGTGACGGTCCTGTCAGGTGGTGAGCGCCGCCGCGTGGCGCTCTGCAAGCTCCTGCTGCAGAAGCCCGACCTCCTGCTCCTTGACGAGCCCACCAACCACTTGGACGCCGAAAGTGTTCTGTGGCTCGAGCAGCACCTCTCTTCCTACCCCGGTGCCGTCCTCGCCATCACCCACGACCGCTACTTCCTCGACCACGTCGCCGAGTGGATCTGTGAAGTGGACCGCGGCCGTCTCTACCCCTATGAAGGCAACTACTCCACGTACTTGGAGAAGAAGCGCGCCCGCCTCGAAATCCAGGGCAAGAAGGACGCCAAGCAAGCCAAGCGCCTCAGCGAGGAACTTGAGTGGGTCCGCTCCAACGCCAAGGGTCGCCAGACCAAGTCGAAGGCCCGTCTGGCCCGGTACGAGGAAATGGCAGCCGAGGCTGACCGCACCAGGAAACTCGACTTCGAGGAAATCCAGATTCCGCCGGGACCGCGTCTGGGTGGCCTGGTCCTGGAAGCGAAGAACCTGCAGAAGGGCTTCGAGGACCGGACCCTGATCGACGGGCTTTCGTTCACACTGCCCAGGAACGGCATCGTCGGCGTCATCGGTCCTAACGGCGTGGGCAAGACCACCTTGTTCAAGACCATCGTCGGGCTGGAACCGCTGGACGGTGGCGACCTCAAGATCGGTGACTCGGTCAAGATCTCCTACGCCGACCAGAGCCGTGGCGGTATCGACCCCAACAAGACCCTGTGGGAGGTCGTCTCAGACGGCCTGGACTTCATTCAGGTCGGCCATGTTGAAATGCCGTCCCGAGCCTACGTCGCGGCCTTCGGCTTCAAGGGGCCGGACCAGCAGAAGAAGGCTGGTGTGCTCTCCGGTGGTGAGCGTAACCGCCTGAACCTGGCGCTGACCCTTAAGCAGGGTGGAAACCTCCTGCTTCTTGACGAGCCCACCAACGACCTCGACGTCGAAACCCTCAGCAGCCTTGAGAACGCGCTGCTCGAGTTCCCCGGCTGCGCCGTCGTGGTCTCGCACGACCGGTGGTTCCTCGACCGCGTTGCAACCCACATCCTGGCCTACGAAGGCGACGAGGAAAACCCCTCGAAGTGGTACTGGTTCGAGGGCAACTTCGAGTCCTACGAGGAGAACAAGGTGGAGCGACTCGGCCCGGACGCTGCCAAGCCACACCGTGTCACGCACCGCAAGCTGACCCGCGACTAAATCGGATCGCTCCGCAGAAGGCCGGCGCACTGGATATATCTTCCGGGGCGCCGGCCTTCTTTGCGGCACGGAATCTCGGCCGTGTTGCGGCAGCTACCTGAGCAGCGATTACGGGATCCGGAGCATGCCCTCTTGCGCCACCGTGGCGACATGCTGGCCATCGCGGCTGAAGATCTTGCCCGTGGCAAGTCCGCGGGCGCCTTGGGCGCTGGGGGACTCCTGCACGTAAAGCAGCCACTCGTCGACGCGGACGGGCCGGTGCCACCACATGGCGTGGTCAAGGCTAGCGACGCTCATGCCTGGCGTCATCCAGCTCAATCCGTTCTTGCGAAGCACCGATTCCAGGATGGTGTAGTCGCTCGCGTAGGCCAGGGCGGCCAAGTGAAGATTGGGGTCGTCCGGCATCGGGCCAAAGGTCTTCATCCAGACGGCATTGCTGGCTATCCGGTCTTTGGGCGCTTCGACATAGATTGCGGGATCGACGTGGCGGACATCGAAGGGCCGTTCGAAGGACATGTGGCGGGCGAGCGGGTGGTCGTACTTCTGCAGGAGTTCGGCGGTACTCGGCAGCGTTTCGGGGTCCGGGATTCCGGCCGGCATCAAGGACTGGTGTTCCACGCCCTCCGCCTCGGTCTGGAAGGACGCGATCATTGACAGGATCGGTTGGCCTTCCTGGTAGGCGTGCACCCGCCGGGCCGAGAACGAGCGTCCGTCGCGAAGCCGCTCCACACTGAAAGTGATCGGCTGGTTGGCGTCGCCCGGACGAAGGAAATAGCCGTGCATGGAATGGACCGTCCGATCCTCGTCCACCGTGCGCATTCCGGCCACGAGCGACTGGGCGAGCACCTGCCCGCCAAATACCCGGTGGCGCGGCTGTTTCTGGGAGGGTCCAAGGAAGATGTCCTCGGCTGTCCTCGCGCCGTCGAAGTCGGCGAGGGACAACAGTTCGATGAGGGTGGATGTGGGGTCCTCAAGGGCAACCTGATGTTCCAGGCCGGCGTGCGCGTCAGTCATGGTTCGACTCTAGACGCCACCCTGACCCTCTCAACCGCGGACATGCCGGTAGAGTCGATGATGTGTCCGATGTATTGACCCAGTCCTTCCATTTCGTCGATCCCCGTGATCTGGCGGATCTCCGCACCTATGTCACGCGTGCCAAGAGCATCGATGATGGCGCCATCCGGCTTCAGGCCTCCGGCCGCGTCCTGGCTGCATATGTGTGCGTCTTGAGGCCGCGCCTCCTGGGCGAAGCGACCCCCACCATTCTCGGGCTACGGACTATCGCCCTTGCCGAAGACGCGCATGCGGACGTCACCGTGACTCTTTCCTCGGTCCTCGACCGCCTGGCGCGTTCCGGTGCCGACGACGTCGAGCTTCCCATCCCGCCGTCGACCGTTTCCGAATCGTGGGCGGGAGTCGGGCGCCCCGCAGCGGCTGGGAGCCGCTGCGTTCAGTGCCCGACGCCGAACTCAAGTCTGTCGCGAATGCCGGCATTGCCGAGGTGGCCGGGATTGTTCCGGATCAGCCCGGCGCATTGATCGTCAACAACGCGAGGGCCGCGGTGTGGGGACGGGAGATCCCGGGACTCGACGGCGTGCCCGCAGGCGCTGCGTTCGCCGCCTTGGCGCTCGGTTTCCTGGGCGACGGCGAACACCGGCTCTTCCGCAACGGCCGTTGGTTCCGGCTCAGTGGGAGCCGGGGCCACATCCTGGCTCGATCCGGATCAGGCCTGGGCTTCCAGGCCCGCTGAACCCGAGCCTAGGCCCGGCCCGACACACAGCACCGTCCTACAAGCTCAGGGCTGCTGGACCGACGGGCTATTGACCATCGTGAGCGCAGCCCGCTCCATGTAATCCCACAACGTCCCTTCGTGAAGCGGCGACAAGTTGAGCGAATCGACTGCCGCGCGCATGTGGAAGAGCCAGCGGTCCTTGGCTTCGGGCGTCACTTGGAACGGCATGTGCCGCATCCTCAAGCGGGGGTGCCCGCGTTCCTCGCTGTACGTGCCCGGACCGCCCCAATACTGCTCAAGAAACATGAGGAACCGCCGCTTTGCGGGGTCGAGGTCTTGTTCCGGGTACATCGGCCGGAGCAACGGGTCTCCCGCTACACCGTCGTAAAAGACATCGATCAGTTTCACGAAAGTCTCGTGGCCACCGATGGCCTCATAGAAACTGTCGGTGTACGCAGGCTGGCTGAACGGATCGTTTTGCATCAACTGACGCCGCTCTGCCGGCTGGGGTGCTGCGGATTCCGGCTGGCTGCCCACGTCACTCACCTGCTTTCTGCTCTCGAATCTTGAGGGCTTCCTTTGAAGTCGGAGGCGCACCGGAGGCGGCGGTTTCGGCAGGCGCCGTCCCTGGAGGTGCAGGCGGAACGTCGTCCGGGACGGTTGAGTCTTCAGGCACGTAATCGCCTTGCGAGCGGTTGCCCACCCGCAGGATTTCTCCGTTGCGCAGATACCAGATGGCCCCGTCTTCAGCCTTGAGCCGGGTGATCCGGAGTCCTACCGATTCAACGGTGCCGATCACTTCAGTGGTTACGATCACATCGCCGATCCCGAACTGGTCCTCGATGGTAATGAAGATGCCGGACAGGAAATCGCGAATGAGCTGTTGGGCGCCGAAGCCAATGGCCACACCCAAAATACCGACGCTCGTGAGCAGCGGGGCAATATCCACATTCAGGTATTTGAGGACGTAGATGATGACAATGACCACCACCACCACGCTGAGCACGCTTGTCAGCAGTGAGCCGATGGTGTGGGCGCGCTGGGCGCGGCGTTCATGGTCGAGCGCCCGGAAAGCCGGCTGGACCCACCTGAAATGCGGTTTCTTGAAGAAGCTGGTGCCCTCTGCCACCCGGCGGGTTATGCGCAGAATGATGAACCGGGCCACAACCCAGACCACCAACCCGATGCCTAGCGTCACGAAGATGGACGCGTAATCGATCTTGGCTGCATCGGCCACGATGTTGTCGGTCGACGAGGCGACGTTCATATGCGGGAATGCTCCTCACGGGATCCAATTGTTCGCCTGGCCCTGATTGCCGGGCGCTGAACACTCTGTCCACGGTCAACCCTATCGCCGTAGCGTGGCCGGATCCGCATCGTGGTTCTTGGCCGGACGGCCTTCTTGACACCTGATTAGCTGGCGGCCGCCGTCGTGCTCGGCTCATGCAGAACGGGAAAATTGACGCTCCGGGCAATAAAGCACACTTGGTTGGCCTCATGGTGCAGTTTGTCCACGAGGGAAAGATGCGCCGGGTCGGCAACCGTGACGTGCGGCTTCAAGGTGACGTTCTCGAACTGGCCGCTGCCATCGCGATTGAGCCTCATCATGCCCTCGGCGTGATCCACGTAATCGGTCACTACCACCCCGTGCTTGACGGCGACATGCAGGAAAGACAGCATGTGGCACTGCGAGAGGGCGGTGAGGAGCAGTTGTTCGGGGTTGTATCGGCTGCGGTCGCCATGGAAGGTGGGGTCCGAGGAGCCCTTCAGGACGGGCAGGCCGGGGATCTCGACGTCGTGGTCCCGGGTGTAGCCACGGTAGGTGGATGTCCCGGTGCCCAGGTTTCCGGTCCAGCGCACGGTCAGCGAGTAGTGGTGTTCGTCCAGGCTCATGCGGAAAGTCTAGCGGCGGTGCACTCGCGGGCGGCACACGGAAAGGCCCCGGTTCCAGTGAAGCGGAACCGGGGCCTTTCGGTGGGTTATCCGACCGTTTTAGATGTCTGCCGCGCGGGCCTTCAAAGCACGGGCTACGCCGTCGCGGTTTTCTAGCATCATGCGGCGCAGGGCACTGCTATCCGCCGGCAGTTCGGCGAGGAACTTGTCCGTGCGGTCAACCGTGGCCTGCGTTGTCAGTTGCGCAGGGTAGAGCCCGACGACGATTTGCTGGGCCAGCGCATGGGTGCGGTTGGCAACAATCTCCGGAACCGCCTCGAAATACTGTTCCGCGTACGGCTCCAACAGGGAGGTGTCCAGCACCCGGGTGAAGCCCGTGACGGCGGAGCTTTGAATGGCGTTGGAGAGCTCGCCCGTGACCACGATCTTCTTCCACGCGGCGGCCTTGGCCTCGGGTGTGGGAAGGGCCGCCGTCGCCAAGGCGGCGGCGTTCTGGCCATTGGCCGTGTGGTCGCGCTCGAGTTCGGCGTCGATCCGGTCCTGGCCCTGGCGCCCGCCCACCACCAATGCGGTGAGAAGTTCCCAGCGCAAGTCCTGGTCGACCGTCAGGCCATCCAGGACCATGCTGCCGTCCAGGACAGACTGGACTGCGTCGAATTGGGAGCTGCTTGCGGCGAGCAGCGCGAAGGACTTGACGAATTGGAGTTGCGCGTCCGATCCCGCAGCCGCCGTGCTCGAAAGCTCCCAGAGAGCGTCCGCCGCGGCCACCGTGGCGGCATCCTTGTGCTCAGCTGTGACGTAGTACGTCAGGGTGGTGGCCAGCTGTCGGAGCTGGGTCTGGATCACTGAGGAATCGGTCTCGGACGCGATGTTCGCCAGGATCAACTCGGCGTAGCCGCGGCCGGGGTTTCGCCGTCGCGCGCCGCATCCCAGGCCGAGCCCCACACGAGGGTGCGTGGCAGGCTGCCGGCGAAGTCCTTCAGGTGGGCTTTCGCAGTGGCCAAGGATGCGGGGTCGAGGCGCACCTTCGCGTAGGCGAGATCGTCGTCGTTGAGCAGGACCAGGTCCGGACGCGCCTTTCCGGCAAGGGCAGGGACGTCGGTCCGGGCGCCGTCGACGTCGAGCTCCTCCCTGTGGGTCCTCTCAAGCTTGCCTTCGGCTGAGAGGTCGTAGAAGCCGACGGCGAGGCGGTGCGGGCGCAGCGTGGGCTGCTCGTCGATAGCGGTCTGCACGATCGCAAAGGACGTGATGGTGCCGTCGGCGTCGACCTCGATCTCGGGCGAGAGGGTATTGACGCCGGCAGTCTCGAGCCAGAGCTTGCCCCACTGGTCCAGGTCGCGGCCGCTGGCAGCTTCGAGTTCCTTCATGAGGTCCACAAGCTCGGTGTTCTGCCAGGCATGCTTCTGGAAGTATTCGCGGACGCCGGCCATGAACTGTTCCGGTCCAACCCAGGCGACCAACTGCCGCAGCACGGAAGCTCCCTTGGCGTATGTGATGCCGTCGAAGTTGACCTCGACGTCCTGGAGATCGTTGATCTCGGCAAAAATCGGGTGTGTCGTGGGCAATTGGTCCTGCCGGTACGCCCAGGATTTCTCCACCGAGGCAAAGGTGGTCCAGGCCCGGTCGAATTCGGTGTTTTCGACCGCGGCCAGGTGGGACATGTACTCGGCAAAGGACTCGTTGAGCCAAAGGTCGTTCCACCAGCGCATCGTGACGAGGTCCCCGAACCACATGTGGGCCAGTTCGTGCAGCACGGTGATGGCGCGGCGTTCGATCTGGGCGTCGGTGACCTTTCCGCGGAAGACGTAGCCCTCGAGGATGGTCACCGCGCCGGCGTTTTCCATGGCGCCGGCATTGAACTCGGGAACGAAGAGCTGATCGTACTTCTCGAAGGGGTACGGGAATCCGAACTGGGCCTCGAAGAACTCAAAACCCTGGCGGGTCAGTTCGAAGATGTTGTCGGCGTCCAGGTACTGCATGAGGGACTTGCGGGCGAACACCCCAAGCGGAATGACCCGGCCATCGGAGCTCGTGACCTTGCTGCGGACCGATTGGTACGGTCCCGCGATCAAGGCGGTGACGTAGGAAGAGATGCGGGGAGTGGGGCGAAATGCCAAACCGAGCGCGCCCCGCCGTCGTCCCCGGGAGTGGTTTCCAGCGGTACGGGAGTGGGCGAGTTGGAGATGAGGTCCCAATGCGACGGTGCGGTGACCGTGAAGGTGAATGCGGCCTTCAGGTCCGGCTGCTCGAACACAGCGAACATGCGGCGCGAATCCGGCACCTCGAATTGCGTGTACAGGTAGGCCTCGTTGTCCACCGGGTCCACGAATCGGTGCAGGCCCTCACCGGTGTTCATGTACGGGGCATCGGCGACTACCTTCAGCTCGTTTTCGGCGGCGAGCCCGGGCAGTTGGATGCGCACGCCGTCGGACACCACCGCCGGATCGAGTTCGGTGCCGTTCAGCGTCACGCTGTGCACGGTTTCCGTGATCGCGTCGATGAAGCTCGAGGAACCCTCGGCGGCGGAGAACTTCACCACGGTCGTGGAGCCGAAGACCGTGGCGCCCTTGGTCAAGTCGAGGGTGACGTCGTACGAGGTCACGGTGAGCAATTCTGCGCGCTGTCCGGCTTCGGCGCGCGTCAGGTTCAGGCCTGGCAAGGTATGCCTCCAAGAATGGTTTCGAGAAGCCGGTTGGTTTCAGCCAGCGCCGGCGCTGTGAAGTCATTCTTTCACTTGATTCCGCCTTGGCAAGGAAGCTCGATCACAGTGTCGCCGGCGCGGGGTAGCGTTGGAATATGGGAAAGATGCGCGACTCGCTGGACCTCCGGGCACTCCGCTTTGCAGTGGCATTTCCGCTGCTGCTGGCCGCCGCATTTGCCGTGTGCGCCCTCATGTTGCGCAACAATCTCCCGGATCCCGTGGCCATCGCTTGGAATGCCGACGGCGGAATCAGCTTTGCGCCGTTCCTCGCCTACGTACTCGGCGGAGGAGGGTTTCTGGTCGTCGCGGGTTGGCTGGTGTTCATCCAGGCTGTTCCCCTTGCCCGGCCGGTGATTATGCGCAGGGTCATGATGGGCATGGGCCTCATGGTGACCCTCTTCATTACCTCCGTGCTGGCCGCTGGCCTTGTTGGGCAAACAGGCCTCGCCGACGCCCGCAGCTCGCACGTTGATGCCACGGTCCTTGCCCTCGGCGCGGGTGCGGCTTTGCCCTTGGGCGTGGTCATGATGATGGCTTTCAAGCCGGACCCGCATTGGACTCCGGAAGACGACGCCGCCCTCGAGGCCGAGCGGATCCGGACGGAAGACCCTGGCCTGGCGGAAGATTCCATGTTGCTGTGGGTCCATGCACGGAGTTCGGTGTTCGTCATGATCTGCGTCGCCACCTTGTTCCCGGCCATGCTGATCGCGATTGCGCTCCCGTGGTTGGGCGCATTGTTGGCAGTGGTCGCGGTCATCGGAGCGTGTTTCCTGTTTGTCCGGGTGAGGGCGGACAGGAAAGGGGTGCAGGTCTTTGCTGCGGGGGTCCTGCGGGTCCTCACGGTGCCCGCCGTTGACATCGCCGGCGCAGCCGCTCAGGAAGTCAGGGCCGCGGACTTTGGCGGCTGGGGACTCCGGCACCACGGAGGTGCGACGGCCATGCTCGTGAGCAGCGGTCCCGCCGTCGTCGTCCGCCAGGTCAGCGGCCGCAGGGTGGCGTTCAGCGCCGGGACCTCGGCCACTGCGGACCGGCTCGCCGGGATCCTGAACCGCGTCGCGGCACGTGCCCAGCGCGGCGAGCAGCCTCCGGCCCGTGAGCGCCGGAAGGTCGCCCGGTCTGCCGGCTTCGTCTTAAGAGGTGGGCCGGGGCACGATCCTAGTAACCTAGGAACCGCATCCCTCAACGCCGCGCCCGGCTTTGCCGCGTTCGCGCGCCAGACTGAATGGACTTCCTGTGACCACACCCCGCGTCCACATTGCCACGGACCACGCCGGCATGGAGCTCAGCGCCCACCTCGTAAGCCACTTGACCGCCAAAGGCTACGACGTCGTTGACCACGGCCCCAAGGTGTACGACGCCCTCGATGACTACCCTTCGTTCTGCATCAACGCGGCTGCCGCGGTGGTCGCCGACCAAGAGGCCGGCGTTCACGCATTGGGCATCGTCCTGGGCGGATCCGGCAACGGCGAACAAATCGCCGCGAACAAGGTCAAGGGTGTCCGGGCCGCGCTCGCCTGGAACCTTTCGACCGCAAAGCTTGCCCGGGAGCACAACGACGCCAACGTGGTTGCCGTCGGCGGCCGCCAGCACACCGTCGAGGAAGCCACCGAACTGATCGAGGCCTTCCTGGAAGAACCGTTCAGCAACGACGAACGCCACGTGCGCCGCATCGGAAAAATCGCTACCTACGAGAACACCGGCGAAATCGTTGCCTAATGCCTGAAGGGCATTCCATCCATCGCCTGGCGCGCCAGTTCCAGGATGTTTTCGCCGGCCACGTGCTGGAAGTCTCCAGCCCCAGGGCCGTTTCACCGCGGGTGCGGCGCTTTTGGACCGCCACGAACTGCTCGAAGCGACGGCGCACGGCAAGCAGCTCTTCCTCCGTTTTGACCACGGGGTGCTCCTGCATGTCCATCTGGGTCTCTACGGTGCGTGGAGCTTCGGTGGCGATGAATCCTTCACCGGGGCCTCGAGCATCGGGGCTCCGCGGCGGATCGGCGAACGGGAGAGTTTCTCGCCGGAAGCAGAGCAAGGTGCCGGCAAAGGGGGCGCCAGAAGCTACGCGGGTCCGCCTGAGCCCGTGGGTGCCGTCCGCGTTCGCCTCATTTCAGCGAACGGCTGGGCGGATCTCAGGGGCGCTACGACGTGCGCAGCGATCACCGATGCGGAGGCCGCTGCCGTCCTGGCGCGCCTGGGTCCGGATCCTCTCCACAACCGGCCCGACGATCGCGACGAGTTCGTCCGCCGCTTGCTGCGCCGCAAGACCGCCGTCGGGCTCCTCCTCATGGACCAGGCAATCGTGGCCGGAATCGGCAATATCTATCGCGCGGAAGTGCTGTTCCGCCAGCGCGTTGATCCGTGGACCCCGGGCAGCTCTCTGGGCGCCGAAACCGCCGGACGACTGTGGGATGACACCGTGGCGGCGATGTCCGACGGCGTCCGTGACGGGCGGATTGTTACGACCCCATCGGCTTTGTGGAGCGGCGGGAACGCCGGAGCGCTCGACGGCGAGGCGCACTTTGTCTACAAGCGGCACGGACAGCCGTGCCGGCGATGCGGCGAAACAGTGGGACTGGCCGAGATCGGTGCGCGCAAACTCTATTGGTGCCCCGGCTGCCAGAACTGAAGTGCGCCTTTGGCGGGCGCAAACAGGCGGAAACACGAACAGGCGGAAACACGAAGGGCCCCTCATGGAGGGGCCTTCGTTCTGTGGAGGGGACGACGGGAATCGAACCCGCGTAATCAGTTTGGAAGACTGAGGCTTTACCATTAAGCTACGTCCCCGCGCAAGGCTGCATGGGTCTCTACGAATCTATCAGAGGGTTCCGTGCATCTTTCCGGTGGCTGTTGAAGCCGGATATAACTAAACCTAATTCAGGGCCAAGTGTCAAATGTGCATTCTCCGGCGAGATGCCCGTAGACTGTCCTGTGCATTCACGGGGTGTAGCTCAGCTTGGCTAGAGCGCCTGCTTTGGGAGCAGGAAGTCGCAGGTTCAAATCCTGTCACCCCGACTCTGTGTGCCTGTTCCGGTCCGGAACGCGGCAGAACCCCATCCCACAAAACCAGGAGTACTTAGACTGTGAAGAGCGCTGTCGAGAACCTCACCGCCACGCGGGTCAAGCTCAACGTTGAGGTTCCCTTTGAGGAACTGAAGCCGAGCATCGATGCCGCTTACAAGACCGTTGCTTCGCAGATCCAGGTTCCCGGTTCCGCAAGGGCAAAGTTCCCTCCAAGCTGGTTGACCAGCGCGTTGGCCGCGGCTACGTCCTGGAGACCGCCATCAACGATGGCCTCAACGGCTGGTACCAGGCTGCCGTCCAGGAAGCCGGCCTCCGTCCGCTGAGCCGTCCCGAGGTTGAGATCACCGAGGTTCCGGACCCGTCCTCGACCGACGGTGAACTGAAGTTCCAGGTTGAGATCGACGTCCGTCCCGAGGTTGAGCTCCCCGACTACGCCGGCATCAAGGTAGAGGTTGCCGCAGCCGATTCCTCCGACGCCGACGTCGACAAGGCCCTCGACGAGCTCCGCGGCCGCTTCGGCACGCTGAAGTCCGTTGACCGCCCGGCCGCCGATGGTGACTTCCTGACCATCGACATCACCGCCACGATCGACGGCGCTGAGATCGACTCCGCCACCGGCCTGTCCTACCAGGTTGGCGCAGGCACCATGCTTGAAGGCCTCGATGAGGCCGTCACCGGCCTTTCTGCCGAAGAAGAAGCAATCTTCGACACCACCCTGGTTGGCGGCGAGCACGCCGGCGAAGCAGCCCAGGTCAAGGTTGTTGTCAAGACCGTCAAGGAGCGCGAGCTTCCTGAGGCCAACGACGACTTCGCCCAGTTGGCATCCGAGTTCGACACCCTCGCCGAACTGCGTGAAGACCTTGCCAAGCAGGCCGCTGAGTCCAAGGTCGTCGGCCAGGGCGTCGAAGCCCGTGACAAGGTCCTGGACAAGCTCGTGGAGCTCATCGAGGTTCCGGTTCCGGACTCTGTAGTCGAAGAGCAGCTCGAAGCGCACTTCAACCCGGAGAACGCCCACGGTGAAGGCGATCACGACACCGAGGAACACCGCGCCGAGGTCAAGGCCAACACCGCCCGCGCCTTCCAGAACGAGATCATCCTTGACGCCATTGCCGACAAGGAAGAAGTGAGCGTCAGCCAGAACGAGCTGATCGACTACATCGTCACCACGGCAAGCCAGTACGGCATGGACCCGAACCAGTTCGCCCAGATCATCGATCAGAGTGGCCAGGTTCCCATGATGGTTTCCGAGGTCCGCCGCCGTAAGGCTCTCGCAGTTGTCCTCGGCCAGGCCGAGGTTGTCGACTCCGAGGGCAACAAGGTCGACCTCAGCGACTTCGTGCGCCCCGCAGGCGAAGAGGCCTCCGTCGAGGAAGCCGAAGAGGCAGCTGTTGTTCCGAGCGACGACCCCGCCGCAGTGAAGTTCTAGTTTCAACTCAAGCCGCCCCCGGATCATAGATCCGGGGCGGCTTGGTTTAAGCCCGGAACCGTGCAAAGTACGCCCTTCCGCAATCGTGCGCCGTCAGCGAACAGCGCGATTTGGGAGAACAAATCGCCGTGGAAAACGGTTAGTGTCCAAGTAGTGAAGATCAGGGATGGCAAGTTCAGCAATGGCCCTGTCACCAGCGAGAGGTAAGTACTTATGTCACAGCACGCAGAGGCCCCAGGATGGCAACCGTCGATCCAGCGGCCCAGGACAACTACATCTACAACCGCCTGCTGAAAGAGCGCATCATCTGGCTCGGATCCGAAGTCCGTGACGAAAACGCCAACGCGATCTGCTCCCAGCTCCTCCTCCTCTCGGCTGAAGACCCTGAGAAGGACATCTACCTCTACATCAACTCGCCTGGCGGCTCCGTGACCGCCGGCATGGCTATCTACGACACCATGCAGTTCATCCCGAACGACGTCGTGACGGTTGCCACCGGCCTCGCGGCCTCCATGGGCCAGTTCCTCCTTTCCTCGGGCACCAAGGGCAAGCGCTACGCCACGCCCAACGCCCGCATCCTGATGCACCAGCCTTCCGGCGGCATCGGTGGCACGGCGTCGGACATCAAGATCCAGGCGGAGCTGATCCTTCACATGAAGAAGGTCATGGCCGAGCTGACAGCCGAACAGACCGGACAGACCGTGGAGACCATCCTCAAGGACAACGACCGCGACAAGTGGTTCACGGCCACCGAAGCGCTCGAGTACGGCTTCTTCGACAAGATCTCCGCCCACGCAGGCTCTGTGGCCGGTGGCGGCGGAACGGCCAACTCGTCGAATTCCGAGAAGTAACCGGCACCAAGAAACATTCAGATCAGGAGCAATGAAAATGAACTACAACTTTGGATGGTCTGCCGGTAATCTCCCGTCCAGCCGCTACGTCCTCCCGCAGTTCGAGGAGCGCACGCCCTACGGCTTCAAGCGCCAGGACCCGTACACGAAACTCTTCGAGGACCGCATCATCTTTCTCGGTGTGCAGGTTGACGACGCTTCTGCCGACGACATCATGGCCCAGCTGCTGGTGCTCGAGTCCACGGACCCGGACCGCGACATCACGTTGTACATCAACTCGCCGGGTGGCTCGTTCACGGCCATGACGGCGATCTACGACACGATGACGTACATTCGTCCGGAGATCCAGACCGTGTGCCTCGGCCAGGCGGCCAGCGCGGCGGCTGTGCTGCTCGCGGCAGGTACGGCGGGCAAACGCCTCGCCCTGCCCAACGCCCGGGTCCTGATCCACCAGCCGTCGCTGTCCGGCGGCCAAGGGGGCCAGGCTTCCGACCTCGAGATCCAGGCCGCAGAAGTCATGCGCATGCGCTCATGGCTTGAGGACACGCTGGCCAAGCACTCCGGTCGGACGCCGGAACAGGTCAACAACGATATCGAGCGCGACAAGATCCTCACCGCTGCCGAGGCAATGAACTACGGATTGATCGACCAGGTGCTCGATTCCCGCAAGATCAAGCCCCAGGCTATCGCCAGGTAACTGGCCAAAACTCGACGCCGGTGCGGTTCAGGAAATATGGACCGCATCGGCGTTCTGTTTCAACCCAAGCAGCCCATTGTGTCCTACAGTGGAAGTTGTCATGGTGGCGCCCCCGCTGCGATCGGCGCGAAATCGCGGATAGGTACGGGGCTGCACCACCCGCATGAAACGAAGGGATTCCCACATGGCTCGGATTGGCGAGAGCACGGATCTGCTGAAGTGTTCTTTCTGCGGAAAGAGCCAAAAGCAGGTTCGGAAGCTGATTGCCGGCCCGGCGTGTACATCTGCGACGAGTGCATCGAACTCTGCAACGAGATCATCGAAGAGGAGCTCGCCGAAGTATCGGATCTCGGTAGCTTCGAGTTGCCCAAGCCGCGGGAGATCTTCGACTTCCTCCAGGAATACGTCATTGGGCAGGAGCCCGCGAAACGCTCCCTCGCCGTCGCGGTCTACAACCACTACAAGCGCATCCAGGCGGGCCACGCACCGAAGACCGGCCTCGGTGAAGGTGGACACCATGAGGACGTGGAGATCGCCAAGTCCAACATCCTGCTGATCGGTCCCACCGGCTGCGGCAAGACCTACTTGGCACAAACCCTTGCCCGCCGCCTGAACGTACCGTTCGCTGTTGCCGACGCCACGGCCCTGACGGAGGCCGGTTACGTTGGCGAAGACGTCGAAAACATCCTCCTGAAGCTCATCCAGGCCGCCGACTACGACGTCAAGAAGGCCGAACAAGGCATCATCTACATCGACGAGATCGACAAGATTTCGCGCAAGAGCGAGAATCCGTCCATCACGCGCGATGTGTCCGGCGAGGGTGTGCAGCAGGCGCTTCTCAAGATCCTCGAAGGCACAGTGGCCTCGGTTCCGCCCCAGGGCGGACGCAAACACCCGCACCAGGAATTCATCCAGATCGACACCACCAACGTGCTGTTCATTGTGGCCGGTGCGTTCGCCGGGCTCGAGGACATCATTGGATCGCGGTCCGGCCGCAAAGGCATAGGCTTCGGGGCCCCGCTCAACGAGGTCAAGGACAACGCGGACAGCTACGGCGAGGTGATGCCGGAGGATCTGCTCAAGTTCGGGCTGATTCCCGAATTCATCGGGCGCCTGCCCGTGATCACCACTGTGTCCAACCTTGACCGTTCCGCGCTCATCCAGATTCTCTCCAAGCCCAAGAACGCCCTGATCAAGCAGTACCAGAAGATGTTTCAGCTGGACGGCGTGGAGCTTTTGTTCGACGACGACGCCCTGGACTCGATCGCGGACCAAGCCCTTGAACGTGGCACCGGAGCCCGCGGCCTGCGTGCCATCATGGAGGAAGTGCTGCTACCGGTCATGTTCGACCTGCCAAGCAGGGACGACATCGCCAGCGTCGTCATCACTGCCGATGCCGTGAACAAGAAGGGCCAGCCCACCATGATCGCGCACGAGGTCATTGCGAAGCGTCGGAATAAGTCCGCCTAGCCAGAGGTTGGCATGATTGGTGCCGGACACCGTTTTCGTCCGCCTACCCGCGCCCCTTACGCCTATCGAAGGAGTTCCCTGTGCCCGAGCAGACCGCCAACAAGGTCGATTTCTGGTTCGATCCCATGTGCCCATTTGCCTGGGTGACATCCCGCTGGATCGGTGAAGTTGAAGACGTCCGCGGCATCGAGACCAACTGGAACGTCATGAGTCTCTCGGTCCTCAACGAAGGCCGCGAACTGCCTGCCGAATACACCGAGAAGATGAAGCAGGGCTGGGGACCTGTCCGGGTCATCATTGCCGCCCGCGAGCTGCACGGAGACGAATACGTCAAGCCGTTGTACGACGCGATGGGGTCCCTCATCCACCACGAAGGCATCAAGGATTTCGCCGAGGTCATCTCGAAGGCCCTGGCTGAAACCGGCCTTCCCGCCGAGTTGGCACGCTTCGCCGATTCCGAGGAATACGACGTCCAGCTGCGTGCAAGCCATGAATCGGGATCTCCTTGGTGGGCCAGGATGTTGGCACCCCCGTGGTCGCCGTCAACGGCACGGCCTTCTTCGGTCCTGTCCTCACCCGTATTCCCGTGGCGAGGAAGCCGCCGGATCTGGGACGCCACGGTCACCTTGGCCGGGTACCGCACTTCTTCGAACTCAAGCGCAGCCGCACGGAAAGCCCGGAATTCAACTAGCCCGGAATTCAACCAGCTTGAGCCGTGGGCCACGCTATTTCAGGAACCGCGACGTTCGACGGTCTGCGAGGATCTTTCCGTTTGTCTGGCAGCCAGGGCAATACTGCAATGACGTGTCGGCAAAGGACACCTCGCGGATCGTGGTCCCGCACGCGGGGCAAGGCTGGCCGCCCTGCCGTGGACCCGCATGGTGTTCCGTTTGGTGTCCTTGAGTTCGCTTGACGCTTTCCCGACGGCGGCGGCCACAGCCGCACCCAGGACGCTTTCGATGGACTCATAGAGGACACGGGTGGTGTCCTTGTCCAGCGACTTGGCGATCGCGAACGGTGAAATCCTGGCTGCGTGAAGGATCTCGTCGCTGTAGGCGTTCCCGATGCCCGCGATGACGCCTTGGCTCCGAAGGACTCCCTTGATCTGGTGCGCGTTTGTGGAAAGGATTCCGGCCAAGGTCTCCTCCGTGAAGGCCGGGCTCAGCGGGTCCGGGCCAAGCGTCGCTATTCCCGGAACGTCCAGGGGCCTGCGCACCACGTATACGGCCAGGCTTTTCTTCGTCCCGGCCTCCGTCAGGTCCACTCCGACGTGGGTTGAACCGTCGCTCTTGGTGAAGCCAATCCTTGCCGCAATATTGCTGCCGCCCATCCGAAGCTGGGTTTGCGACGGCTGCTCCGTGTAGCGGAGCCACCCGGCCTTGGCGAGGTGGAAGATGAAATGGATGCCTTCGGCGTCGAGGCTGACGAACTTTCCGAAGCGTTCCACACCGACGATCTTGCGACCCTCCAGCGCTGAGTAAGGGGATCGGCTGTCTTCAGCACGGCAAAAGAGGTGATCTGGATCTTCGTCAGTTCGGCACCGAGAAGATTCCTGCCCAGAAAGGCAGTCAGCCCGGCCACCTCGGGAAGTTCTGGCATAGCAACACTGTGCCACAAAGCACCGGCACCCAGAACCCCGGAGGCCCGCAGCGAGGCCTCCGAATTACATGCCAGTAGTTCCTGAAGGGGGCTTGTGCTGGCCGGGGAGCGGGTCAAGAATAGAACTTACCCACTTCGAAAGAAGAGGGACACGGAAACCAGAGATTCAGTGATATGCATCTGACGCAGCCTTCGGCAAAGTTGGATGCAAGCTACCAGTGACGAGGTAGGAAGACCTGAAAGTCCGAGGATTCCGCCAGACTGCCAAGACGTCACCGGGCAGCCGAAAAGTCGAAGCCCCACCAACGGCTAAACGCTGATGGGGCTTCCCCTTTGCCCTGAAATCCCAAGTGCCTGGAACTTCCCGGCGGCCCGGAAACTTCCCGGGCTCTTCCAAACTACGCCTGGGCGGGTTCCTCGGCAGGCGCCAGGACTACGTCGCTCACCGTGAGTTCGCCGTCCCGGCTACCAGTGAAATCTCCTGGGCGTTGGCCGCGGCCTTCAGGTCTCCCAGTCCGGCTTCCAGCTGTGCCACAAACGACTCGGTAGCGGTGATCGTGGCCGACAGGACCTCGGTGCGCTGCTTGACCTTGGCCTCGGACTTGGCCTTGCGGATGCCGCTCAGCGCGATGCCGACGGTGCCCAGCATGGTGGTGTCGCCGTCGACGATTTCCACTGCTGCCGGCCACGCCGCGCGATGGACCGAACCCGTGCGCCACCAGCTCCAGACCTCTTCGGTGGCGAAGGGCAGGAACGGCGCGAACAGCCGCAACAGCGCATCCAGCGTGGTGGCAAGGGCAGCAAGCACGGATGCCTGCTCGGTCTCGCCGGCCGCACCGTAGGCGCGATCCTTGATGAGCTCCACGTAGTCGTCCGTGAACTGCCAGAAGAACGATTCCGTGATCTGCAGGGCGCGGGCGTAGTCGTAGTTGTCGAACGCCTTGGTGGACTGTGCCACGACATCGGCCAGCTGCGCGAGCAATGCCCGGTCTAAGGGGTTGCTCAGGACGGAAAGGTCCGCGCCGACCACCGAGTTCTCCGTGGCGCCCAGGTTCAACACGAACTTGGAGGCATTGAGCAGCTTGATGGCCAGGCGGCGCCCGATCTTCATCTGGGCGATCTCGTAGGCGGTGTCGGCGCCGAGCTTGGCCGAGGCGGCCCAGTAACGGACGGCGTCGGAGCCGAATTCGTTCAGGACGTCGGTGGGAACAACCACGTTGCCTTTGGACTTGGACATCTTCTTGCGGTCCGGGTCCAGGATCCAGCCCGAGATGGCGGCGTGCTTCCACGGCGCGCTGTCCTGCAGGGCATCTGCCCGGACAGCCGAGGAGAAGAGCCAGGTGCGGATGATGTCGTGGCCCTGCGGCCGGAGGTCGAAGGGGTAGACCTTGCCGAACAGTTCCTCGTCACGGCTCCAGCCGCCCACGATCTGCGGGGTCAGCGAAGACGTGGCCCAGGTGTCCAGGACATCCGCGTCGCCGATGAAGCCATTGGGCTGCTCGCGCTGGGACTCGTCGAAGCCGGGGGCCGCGTCCGCCGCAGGGTCCACGGGAAGGGACTCGTCGGACGGCAGGATCGGGTTCTCGTAGTCCGGGTAGCCCTGGGCATCCAGCGGGTACCAGGCGGGGATCGGCACACCGAAGAAGCGCTGGCGTGAAACGAGCCAGTCACCGTTCAGCCCGGAAATCCAGTTCTCGTAGCGGGAACGCATGAACGACGGGTGGAATTCGATCTCGTGTCCGCGCGCGATCAACCGCTCGCGGCGGTCCTCGTCCCGTCCGCCATTGCGGATGTACCACTGGCGCGAGGTGACAACTTCAAGGGGCTTGTCGCCCTTCTCGAAGAAGTTCACGGGGTGCGTGATCTTCTTGGGCTCGCCATCCAGCAAATCGGCGGCGGCGAGAAGCTCGACCACCGCCTCCTTGGCAGAGAACGCAGTCTTGCCTGCGATCGCCGCGTAGGCTTCCTTGCCGGCGTCGGTGGTGATCCACTCGGGTGTCTCGGCGATGATGCGGCCGTCGCGGCCCATGATGGCGCGGGTGGGCAACTGCAGCTCGCGCCACCAGGTGACGTCGGTCAGGTCGCCGAAGGTACAGACCATGGCGATGCCGGAACCCTTGTCCGCCTTGGCGAGCGGATGGGCTTTGACCTCGAGTTCGACGTCGAACAGGGGAGACGTGACGGTCTTGCCGAACAGCGGCTGGTAGCGCTCGTCGTCGGGGTTCGCCACCAACGCGGCGCACGCGGCGAGGAGTTCCGGACGTGTTGTCTCGATGTAGATCTTCTCGCCGTCAGCGGTGAAGAAAGGGTAGCGGTAGTACGCGCCGGCAACCTCGCGGTCCTCGAGTTCGGCCTGCGCGACGGCGGTACGGAACGTCACGTCCCACAGGGTGGGGGCCTCGGCCATGTAGGCGTCACCGGCGTTCAGGTTCGCGAGGAAGGCACGCTGGGACACCGCACGGGAGGTGTCGTCGATGGTGCGGTAGGTGAGGTCCCAGTCAACGGACAGGCCGAGTGTCTGGAACAGGTTCTCGAAGACCTTTTCGTCTTCGACGGCGAGTTCCTCGCAGAGTTCGATGAAGTTCTGGCGCGAGACGACGTCGAAATCGCGCTGGTTCTTGGCCGGCTGTGCCGGCGGGCGGTAGTCGGCGTTGTAGGGAATGGCGGGATCGCAGCGAACGCCGTAGTAGTTCTGGACGCGGCGCTCGGTAGGCAGCCCGTTGTCGTCCCAGCCCATCGGGTAGAAGACGTTCTTGCCGGTCATGCGCATGTAGCGGGCCTGGACATCCGTCTGCGTGAACGAGAACATGTGGCCCACGTGGAGCGAACCGGATGCGGTGGGCGGGGGAGTGTCGATCGAGTAGACCTGCTCCCGGGTGGTGTCCGGGTTGAACTTGTAGGTTCCTTCGTCCAGCCAGCGCTGCGTCAGGGCAGCCTCGAGGCCTTCAAGGGCCGGCTTGTCGGGAACGTTGATGGGGGCGGTGGCGGGCGTGTCTGTACCCTGCGTTGATTCAGCCATGGGCCAATTGTTTCATGGCGCCCTTTGTTCCGCGGCACGCAGGGGTGCAGTAGCATGCGGGCCATGACGGAACTCAAGGACGTTTTGGTTATCAGGCGCATCTATGACGAAGCAGCGGACGACGACGGCTACCGGGTTCTGGTCGACAGGCTGTGGCCGCGAGGGGTATCCAAAGAACGCGCCCACCTGGATCTCTGGCTCAAGGAGATCGCTCCCTCGCCGTCCCTCCGTACCGAGTTTGCCCATATGGAGGAGCGATTCGAGGACTTCCGCCGCTCGTACCAGGCTGAGCTGGAACAGAATCCCGCCGTGGAGCAGCTGCTGGAGCTGGCGGCCGCGGAAAAGCGCGTCACGCTGCTCTACGGCGCCAGGGACCCTGAAATCAATCACGCCCGCGTCCTGCTGGAGTTCCTGCTGGGCGCCGGGAAGACGGACATATGACCACGCCGCAGCATCCGCGCTTCGCGCGGGCCTACGCCCGGCGGTTCCGGCGATAAACCTGCGCGGCGGCACCGAACACCGGCGCACCCTGCTGGCTGGCCTGCGAGGCCGCGTCATCGAGGTCGGCGCCGGCGAGGGCTCGTCGTTCGGCCTGTACCCGGCCACCGTGGAAAGTGTTCTCGCGGTTGAACCTGATGACTACCTCAGGGAACTTGCTGGAGCCAAGGCAGGGCTTGCCGCAGTGCCGGTCACGGTTGTTCCCGGAACCGCCGAAAACATTCCAGCGGCCGACGGCGAGGCGGACGCCGTCGTAGTCAGCCTTGTCCTCTGTAGCGTCGCGGACCAGGCGGACGCGCTAGCGGAAATCCGCCGGGTGCTTCGGCCCGGCGGAACCCTGGCGTTCTACGAGCACGTGCGCTCGGACAAGCGGTTTCTCGCTGCCGTCGAAGATCTACTCACTCCGGCCTGGCGGCACATGGCCGGAGGCTGCCATCCCAACCGCAACACCCTGCACGCGATCGGCGCAGCCGGCTTCCAGGTGCTGCACAGTGAGCGTTTCGGCTTCTCCGCCGGCCCGCTGTCTCCGTCGATCGCCCACATCCTTGGGCGTGCGGTTTCTCCCGGTGAACCGCGTTAGGGTGGTGCCATGACTGAGGAAGTACAGACGAAGACCGCAGTAGTGACCGGCGCCAGCACGGGAATCGGCGAAGCCACGGTGAGGGCCCTCACCGCCGAGGGTTGGAAGGTATTCGCCGTCGCCCGCCGTGCCGAGCGGCTTGAGGCACTCGGCGCCGAGAGCGGCGCCGTGCCGTTCGCCGCGGACATCACCAACGACGACGACGTCGCGGCCTTGCTCTCAGCCGTCACCGAGGCAGGGGAGCGGACACGCTCATCAACATTGCCGGCGGTGCGCGGGCGCCGACACGCTGGCCAATGCCCAGACCGAGGACTGGGACTGGATGTACCAAGTCAACGTGCTCGGCACGCTGAAGCTGACCCGGGCCTTCCTCCCGATGCTGCGGGCCAACGGCGAGGGCACCGTTTTGAACCTGACGTCGACGGCGGGATTCACGGCTTACGAGGGCGGCGGCGGGTACAACGCGGCCAAATTCGCCCAGCACGCCATGACCGGCGCCCTGCGCCTGGAGGAAGCCGAGAACAACATCCGCGTCATCGAGGTGGCACCCGGCCTCGTCCGCACGGAGGAATTCGCTCTCAACCGCCTCGGCGATGCCACCGCGGCAGCCAAGGTATACGCCGGCGTCGAGAAGCCGCTCACCCCGGAGGACGTCGCCGACGTCGTCAAGTACGCGGTCTCATTGCCGCACCACATCAACCTGGACGAGATCATCGTCCGCCCTGTGGCGCAGGCCGCTACCCACAAGTTGATCCGCAAGGGCTAAGGTACCGGCGTCGCCGGCTCCCGCGCGGCAGCCCAAGTGGAGCTCGCAGTGCCGCTGCCGCTAGACTTGTGCCACAAGCTTTGACCCGGACATCACCGGTGAGCTTCCGGAAGAACGCCCCGCCACCCCGGGGGCCAGTAGAACCGGACGGGTAAGCCCGTCACAGCAGCAATGAGCGGCCGACGCCGGAACAGCTCCTCTTCGAAGGGGCCGCGCCAGCGGCGGTAAGTGAGGTGGTACCGCGGTACCGGCGCTGTTGGAAACAACGCAGCTGGCGCCGTCCTCGCATCCTGAATGAAACTTTGTGTTCACCGGCTCAACCCAGGATGAAGAGATGACGTATTACCCCAAGGCCTCCACAGCTCTCTCCGGCACCCCACGAGGGGTGTCCGCCTCCGTGAAGTTCCCGGAGATCGAAGAGCGCATCCTCAAGTACTGGGATGAAGACGGCACCTTCCAAGCCAGCATCGACAACCGCAGCGCGGACCTGCCCGGAGGGCACCCCGGCAGCAACGAGTTCGTCTTCTATGACGGTCCTCCCTTCGCCAACGGGCTGCCCCACTACGGCCACCTCCTGACCGGCTACGCCAAGGACCTGGTGGGCCGCTACCAGACCCAGCGCGGCAAGCGCGTCGAACGGCGCTTCGGCTGGGACACCCACGGCTTGCCCGCCGAACTCGAGGCCATGAAGCAACTGGGCATGACGGACAAGACCCAGATCGAAGCCATGGGCATCGACAAGTTCAACGACGCCTGCCGCGCCTCGGTCATGAAGTACGCGGACGAATGGAAGAGCTACGTCACACGGCAGGCACGCTGGGTGGACTTCGACAACGACTACAAGACCCTCAACGTCGAGTACATGGAGTCTGTCCTTTGGCCTTCAAGCAGCTCCACGAGAAGGGCCTCACCTACAACGGGTACCGCGTCCTGCCGTACTGCTGGAAGGACGAGACGCCGCTGTCCAACCATGAGTTGCGCATGGATGACGATGTCTACAAGAACCGCCAGGACCAGACCGTCACCGTGACCTTCCCCATCAAGGCAGGGGAGTCGGAACTCTCCAAGTCCCTTGAAGGCGTGCAGGCGCTCGCGTGGACCACGACCCCCTGGACGCTGCCCACCAACCTGGCGCTCGCCGTCGGGCCCGACATTTCTTACGCGGTGGTTCCGGCCGGTCCCAACGGGATCAAGGCCGCCTCCGCGGAGGCTCCGGTGACGGGCGGCTTCCTGCTGGCCGCCGATCTTCTCGGCACCTACGCCAAGGATCTGGGGTACGACGACGGCGCTGCCGCTACCGCCGCCGTCACGGCAAGCTACACGGGCACCGAGTTGGCCGGCCTGGAGTACGAGCCGCTCTGGGACTACTTCTCCGATACCGAGAAGTACGGCACCCAGAACGCCTGGCGTTTCCTCGTGGCGGACTACGTCACCACCACCGACGGTACGGGCATCGTCCACCAGGCTCCGGCCTACGGCGAGGACGACCAGAAAGTCTGTGAGGACGCGGGGATCCCCGTGGTCCTTTCCGTCGACGAGGGCGCCAAGTTCCTCCACCTGTTCGCGCACGGACCGCTCGCCGAAATCTCCGGGCTGCAGGTGTTCGATGCCAACAAGCCGATCACCCAGGCACTGCGTTCCGGCGGTCGCTTGGTTCGCCAGGCCAGTTACGAGCACAGCTACCCGCACTGCTGGCGCTGCCGCAACCCCCTGATCTACCGTGCCGTGTCCTCCTGGTATGTGGAGGTCACCAAGTTCAAGGACCGGATGTCCGAACTGAACCAGGAGATCAACTGGATCCCGGGCAACGTCAAGGACGGACAGTTCGGCAAGTGGCTGGCCAATGCCCGCGACTGGTCCATCAGCCGCAACCGCTACTGGGCTCGCCCATCCCGGTGTGGCAGTCCGACGACCCCGAGTACCCGCGCACGGACGTTTACGGCTCTCTCGCCGAGATGGAGGCCGATTTCGGCCGCCTTCCGATGAACAACGACGGCCAGGTCGACCTGCACCGCCCGTTCATCGACGAACTGACCCGGCCCAACCCGGACGACCCGCGCTCGCCTGAAGAGGGCCAGTCCACCATGCGCCGGGTGGAGGACGTCCTGGATGTCTGGTTCGACTCGGGCTCCATGCCCTACGGGCAGGTGCACTATCCTTTCCAGAACGAGGAATGGTTCGACACCCACAACCCTGCCGACTTCATCGTCGAGTACATCGGGCAGACCCGCGGCTGGTTCTACATGCTGCACATCCTGTCCACGGCACTCTTCGACCGCCGGCCTTCCGCAATGTGATCAGCCATGGCATCGTGCTGGGTTCGGACGGGCAAAAGATGTCCAAGAGCCTGCGCAACTACCCGGACGTCTCCGAGGTCCTGGACCGCGACGGCTCCGACGCCATGCGCTGGTTCCTGATGTCCAGCCCCATCCTGCGCGGCGGTAACCTCGTGGTCACCGAACAGGGAATCCGCGACGGCGTCCGCCAAGTCATCCTGCCGCTGTGGAACGTGTACAGCTTCTTCACGCTGTACACGAACGCCTCCCACACAGTGGATGGGACAGCCGCCGGCTATGACGCCAAGCTGCGCTACGACGGCTACACGGACACAATGGACCAGTACTTGCTGGCAAACACCGGTGACCTCGTCCGCAACGTCACCTCCAGCCTGGACGAATACGACATTTCCGGGGCTTGCGATGAACTGCGCAGCTACCTGGATATGCTCACCAACTGGTATGTCCGCCGCAGCCGCCAGCGCTTCTTCGACGAGAACACCGACGCCTTCGACGCCCTCTACACGGCGCTCGAAGCGGTCTGCCGAGTCTCGGCGTCGCTCCTTCCTTTGGTTTCCGAGGAGATCTGGCGCGGCCTGACCGGCGGGCGCTCCGTGCACTTGGCTGACTGGCCCGAGGCGTCGCTGTTCCCGGCGAACCCGGAACTCGTCGAGGCGATGGACCGGGTCCAGCAGATCTGCTCCACCGGTTCCAGCCTGCGCAAGGCCGCCAACCTCCGCGTTCGCTTGCCGCTGCAGGAACTCACTGTGGTGGCACCCGGTGCTGATGCGCTGGCAGGCTTCGCCGCCGTCGTCGCGGATGAACTGAACCTGCGTTCCGTGCGCCTCCTCGACGCCGCCACGGCGTCGCCGGAGGAATTCGGCATCGAGCAGAAACTCGTGGTCAATGCCCGCGCGGCAGGTCCGCGACTGGGCAAGAACGTCCAGCAGGCCATCAAGGGTTCCAAGTCAGGCGACTGGTCTGTTTCCGATGCGGGAGTGGTCACGGCGGGCGGCCTCGAGCTGGAACCGCAGGAGTACACGCTCGAGACTGTCGTCGCGGAATCTGCTGACGGCTCGTCCGCGGCCGTCGCTGTCCTTCCGGGCGGCGGCTTCGTGGTCCTGAACACCGAAGTCACTCCGGAACTGGCAGCCGAAGGCCTGGCGCGGGACATGGTCCGCGCCATCCAGCAGGCCCGCAAGGACGCAGGACTGAACGTCAGTGACCGCATCCACACCACGGTCCTGGCCGTCCACGACGTCGTTGACGCCTTGCGCGCCAACGAAGAGCTGGTCAAGACCGAAACCCTGTCCCTCAAGCTCGACCCCGTCGTCTCCGGCGACGCCGCCGAGCCGCAGATCACCGTTACCAAGATCGAGGCCTAGTACATGAGCGACGAATTCTCCGTAGAAAGCGTCTACGCCGAACTCCTGGGCCGCGCCCCGGAAAACAAAATGGAGCCGCGGCTCGCGCCCCTGTACCGGGCGATGGATGTGCTGGGGGAGCCCAACAAGGCGTTCCCGATCATCCACATCACGGGCACCAACGGCAAGACCTCAACAGCCCGGATGATCGAGGCCGGGCTTCGTGCCCACGGATTGAGCACAGGCCGTTATACGAGTCCGCACCTGTCGAAGGTCACCGAGCGCATCAGCATCGACGGCGAGCCGGTTTCGGACGAGACCTTTGTCCGGATCTGGGACGAGATCCGTCCGTACCTCGAAATCGTGGACAAGGAGCTCGAGGCGGATGGCCAGCCCAGGCTCACGTACTTCGAGTGCCTGACCATCCTGGGCTTCGCGATCTTCGCGGACCAACCCGTGAACGTCGCCGTGATTGAAGTGGGGCTCGGCGGCATCACCGACGCCACGAATGTGGGCGATGGACAGGTTTCCGTGGTGACGCCGATTTCGCTTGACCACACGGATCTCCTCGGCGATACCACCGAGGATATCGCGCGCGAGAAGGCCGGAATCATCAAGCCCGGCGGCTTCCTGATCAGCGCGGCCCAGCCGGTGGACGCCGCGCAGGTGCTCCTTGAGAAGGCGCGCGAGGTTGGGGTGCCGTTCCGCTTCGAAGGCGTCGAATTCGGCGTCGAGTCCCGCAGCGTTGCCGTCGGAGGCCAAGTCCTGACCATCCAGGGGCTCGCGGGCCGCTATGAGGACCTGCTGCTTCCCTTGCACGGCGCCCACCAGGCCGAGAACGCGGCCGTCGCGGTCGCGGCGCTTGAAGCGTTCTTCGGTGGCGGTGAAAAAGAGCTCGACGGCGACCTCCTGCGCGAAGCGTTCGGCAGCGTCACGTCGCCTGGCCGTCTTGAAGTGGTGCGCACCGCTCCCACGATCATCGTGGATGCGGCCCACAACCCTGACGGCATCCGCGTCTCGGCCGAGGCAATTGAAGAGGCCTTCAGCTTCAGCAAGCTGGTGGTGGTCCTCGGGGTCCTCAAGGAAAAGGACGCGGAGGAAATCCTGCGGCAGCTCAAGGAATCGCTGGGTGGACTGGCAGAGGAGTTCTGCTTCACACAGTCCAGCTCGCCGAGGGCCATCCCGGCGGCGCAACTGGCCGATCTCGCCGTCGACCTTGGCTTCGGTGCGGACAATGTCCACATTGCCGAGAAGCTGGATGACGCGATCGAGTGGGCCGTGGAGCGTGCCGAAGCGAATGATGACCTGGCCGGCGGCGTACTCGTCACGGGTTCCGTCACCGTGGTGGCGGAGGCCCGCATGCTCCTGGGGAAGGTTGGTTCCTGAGCATGGCCAAACTCACCAAAGCCCAGCGCGAATGGCGGCCCGGGATGCCCAAGAAGCGCCGCTCTACCAAGGTGATGTTCGCTTCGACCGTCCTGCTTTTGGAGGCCTTCGTCGCGTTCTTCGCCACCTTGGCAGTCTTCGGACTGAAGCGCGGGGAGGTGCAGCCGGCCCTGATCCTGACCTTCGGCATCAGCCTGAGCGTCATCCTGATCCTGGCCTGTGCCGTGCTTAGCAAGCCGTGGGGCATCGGGGTCGGCTGGGTTATGCAGCTGGTCTTGATTCTTTCCGGCTTCGTCGAGCCCACGATGTTCGTGGTGGGAGTCCTGTTCGCGGCCTGCTGGTGGTACGGCATCCGTGCCGGCATGAGAATCGACCGCGAGAACGCCCAGCGTGATCGTGAGCAAGCCGAATGGAACGCTTCGCACGGGGACTCTGGGGCAGCGCGGGCGTCGCCTGAGTGAAACCCCGTAAACTGGCTGGGAAACCCACACATCCAACATTGGAGCAACCGTGAGCATTGAGCGCACCCTTGTACTGATCAAGCCCGACGGCGTCGCCCGCAACTTGAGCGGCAGCATCCTCGCCCGCATCGAGTCCAAGGGATACTCCTTGGTCGAATTGAAGAAGGTCAACGCAACCCGCGATCTCCTTGAGCAGCACTACGAAGAGCACCTGGGCAAGCCGTTCTACGAGCCGCTAGTCGAGTTCATGCTCAGCGGCCCGGTTGTCGCTGCCATCTTCGAGGGCCACCGCGTGATCGAAGGCTTCCGTTCCCTTGCTGGAACCACGGACCCGACGTCGGCGGCGCCCGGCACCATCCGCGGTGACTTCGGCCGTGACTGGGGCCTGGCTGTGCAGCAGAACCTGGTCCACGGTTCCGATTCGGTGGATTCCGCCGAGCGCGAGATCAAGATCTGGTTCGGCGCGTAGTTTTCAGACACACCAAAAGCGGAAGGGGTCCATGTTCATGCGAACATGGGCCCCTTCCGCTGTTGACGGCTTGGTGCTTAGTAACCCGACGTGCCGATGAAGACGTTGATGAAGGCAAAGAAGATACTGGCGATCACGCCAACGTAGAGCAGCGCGGAAATGATCCAACCGGATTCGCTCAGGATCTTGGCCAGTCCTGCGGGCGCTGGAATGACTCCGTGCGCCACGTTCCTGATGGTCACGAAGACGAAGAGCGGGATCATGCATGCCCACACCACCATGCAGAACGGGCACAGGATATGAATGACATACAGGGCCTGGGACCAGAGCCAGACGATGAAGATGAACCCCAGTGTGACGCCCGTCTGCAGTCCGATCCAATACCAGCGGGCGAACTTGGCCCCGGCAAAGATCGCCATGGCGGTGGTGATGATCACGGCGAAGGCGACAATCCCGATGAACATGTTGGGGAAACCGAAAACCGAACTCTGCGGTGTTTTCATGACGCTGCCACAGGACACCCACGGATTGAGGTCGCAGGCCGTTATGTGGTTGGGGTCCATGAGAACCTGCAGCTTTTCCAGCACGAGTGCGCCGGACGCAGGCCACGCGATGGCGCCGGTGGCGAGCAAGAGCCAGGCAAAGGGGCGGTCGCGGACCATGCGCGGCATGGCTGCGTCGTCGGTGTGCTTGCCGGTTCCCTCCTGCCTGAGGGAGCGGGCATCGTTATTGGCCAGGTTCGGGCTGGCGGGGCTCGGCATGGTTGGCTGTCCTTTTCTGGATGGCCCGGCGCGGGACCGGGGACTGCTCTTGGGAGGATTCTAGCCGCGGAGGCTGGAGGACGCGTCCAGCAAAGGCGGCGGCACGGAAGCTTTCAGGGCATGCTTCCTGCCGGGAGTGCGGGCGTGTGAGAGAATGAACATGGCCGGAAGCCGATCCACATGCGGAATCCGGTCCGGTATCTTGTTCCCAAGACCGCCAATCATTTGCAGGGCATGCCCAGGATCCAATGATCCCCGGCAGGGCCGCAGTGACCATGGACGGCACCTGGTTGTGGCATTAGAACAACGGGTTTGGAGCGAAGCCGGCTTTCCGTGGATGCCGCACCCCCATGCTGGTGCGAACCGGAAAGACTACTACTGACTTCTGTCAACGCCTGCGGGTTTTGACAATATTGCCCCTCTGGGCACCGGATGTGGCGGTTGCGCAAGGGCAGGAGTGTTGCCACATATGGATAACGAGCAAGTTGTAGCCGCCGCCGAAGATGCGGCGTCCACCGAGACCACCGAAGCACCTAAAAAGGTCACCCGCACCCGCCGCAAGGCTGCACCGAAGACGGTCGCCGCGGATGAAGCCCCGACGCCGGAGCTGCCGCAACCGCCGCCGAGCCTGTCGCCGAAGCGAGCGACGCGGAAACGCCCAAGGCTCCCGTCCGGCGCACCAGGGCTCGAAAGAAGGTCGAAACCTCCGAGCCGCTGCCGGGTTTCGCTGAAGAAGCGTCCACGGAAGGTGGCGAGGCACCGGAGGCTGCTGCCGCCGTCGTACCTGAAATAGCACCAGAGGCCGAAGCCGCCCCGAAAAGCCGGTCCGCCGGCGTCGTACCGCGAGGGCAAAGAGCGCCGAGCCCGTTGCCGAAGAAGCCCCGGTTGAAACACCGGCTGCCGACGTTGCGTCGCCCGGGGAAAACACTGTGGAGCCGCCGGCCGAGGAGCCCGCGCCCGAGGAAACCACCGGGGAGCCGGCCGTCGACGCCGAAGCCGCAAGTCCGATCGCGTCGCTGTTCCTGGAACCTGCCTCCGTCACGTCCATGATCTTCCAGGCACCTGACTTGAGCGCCGTTGTCCGTCCGGCCGTCGTCGACGAGGAACCGCGGGCCGAAGCTGAGGAAGGTTCCGAGGAGAACGAACTGGACGAAGCCGGCAGCCGCCGTCGGCGTCGCAGCCGTGGCCGTCGCGGACGCCGGGCACCGAGCGTGATGACGCGGGAGAAGAAACCTCTGCGGAATCCGAGGACGAGGCAGAAGCCGGTACCGAGGAGGCCCTCGAAGAAGGCGTGACCTCCCGCCGTCGCCGGCGCCGTCGTCGCGGCGATCAGGACCTGGAACTGACGGGCGGCGGAGACGACGATCCCCCCAACACTGTGACCCGCGTCCGCGCTCCCCGCGCGCACGTTGAGTCCACCAGCGGCTCCGACCGAGTCACGAGCGTCAAGGGCTCCACCCGCCTTGAAGCAAAGAAGCAGCGCCGCCGCGAATCCCGCGAGACCGGCCGCCGCCGCCAGGTCATCACCGAGGCCGAATTCCTGGCCCGCCGTGAGTCCGTCGACCGCCAGATGATCGTTCGCCAGCGCGACGACAGGATCCAGATCGGTGTCCTCGAAGACGGCGTGCTCGCGGAGCACTTCGTGTCCAAGACACAGCAGGATTCCCTCATCGGCAACGTCTACCTGGGCAAGGTCCAGAACGTGCTGCCGTCGATGGAAGCCGCGTTCGTAGACATCGGACGCGGCCGCAACGCCGTACTGTACGCCGGTGAAGTCAACTGGGATGCCGTCACCCTGGAAGGCAAACCGCGCCGCATCGAGAACGCCCTGAAGTCAGGCGACTCCGTGCTGGTCCAGGTCACCAAGGATCCGGTGGGCCACAAAGGCGCACGCCTGACGAGCCAGATTTCACTTCCCGGCCGCTACCTTGTGTACGTACCGGGCGGGTCAATGACGGGAATTTCCCGCAAGCTGCCCGACGTCGAGCGCAACCGCCTGAAGAAAATCCTCAAGGACCGCCTCCCGGAGAACGCGGGCGTTATTGTCCGCACCGCCGCCGAGGGTGCTTCCGAGGAAGAACTGACGCACGATATCAACCGCTTGCGGGCCCAGTGGGAAGGCATCGAAAGCCAGTCCACGTCCACCAAGATCCTGGCTCCGGAACTGCTGTACGGCGAACCGGACCTCACCATCAAGGTTGTCCGTGACGTCTTCAACGAGGACTTCTCCAAGCTCATCGTCTCCGGCGATGAAGCCTGGGACACCATCGAGGCCTACGTCACGTACGTGGCGCCGGACCTGGTGGGACGCCTCGAGAAGTGGACCTCGGACCAGGACATTTTCTCGGCATGGCGTGTGGACGAACAGATCCACAAGGCCTTGGAGCGCAAGGTCTTCCTGCCCTCCGGTGGTTCGCTCGTGATCGACCGCACGGAGGCCATGACGGTTGTCGACGTCAACACCGGGAAGTTCACCGGCAGCGGCGGCAACCTCGAGGAGACCGTCACCAAGAACAACCTTGAGGCTGCCGAGGAAGTGGTCCGCCAGCTCCGCTTGCGCGACATCGGTGGAATCATCGTCATCGACTTCATCGACATGGTCCTGGAATCCAACCGCGATCTCGTGTTGCGCCGCCTGGTCGAGTGCCTCGGCCGGGACCGTACCAAGCACCAGGTCGCCGAGGTGACCTCGCTTGGATTGGTCCAGATGACCCGCAAGCGCATGGGCACCGGCCTGCTGGAGGTCTTCGGCGAGCAGTGCGAGACGTGCGCAGGGCGCGGAATCGTCACGCACGACGAGCCCGTGGAGCACCGTCGGGCCAACGTCGTGGCAGCTGAACACCACCACCCGCGCACGGAGTCACAGCCAGCCGTCCGCCCCGAGCAGCGCAAGCGTCGCCGCGGCCGCGGCACGGGGCCCGGGACCACTGAACTGCCCGTCACCCCTCCGGTGCCGGTCCACACTGTGGAATCCACCGACCCGAACCGGCAGGCAGCCACCCGCGCAGCCCTTGCCACCATCGCGGCTGCAGCCCACGCTGCCCACCTGCACGACGACGAGCTCCACCACGCGGCGGAATTGCTCGCCGACGGGCACGCAGCGGAAGTAGCCCCGGTCCAGGCCCCAGCGGCCCCGGTCCAGGCTCCGGCCGCTGCTTCGAGTGGCGAGGAACGTTCGAAGCCTGTGCTGCGATTCGGCGGCGAGGAAGTTGCGTTGCCTTTCGTCCACCACGAAGAGGAGGCTGCAAGTGGCACACCTGCCATGAGCCTGGACCTATTGGCACAGGCATTCGCAGGCCTCGGAGAAGCTCCGGACACCGCCACGACGTCAACGTCAGCCAAGGAAACCCCCGCAGAGGCCCCGCAGCCGTTGCAAGCGGTGAATCCCCGGACTCGGGTTCGCGTGGACGCCGAGGCCGACGCAACCGTAGCGCCAGCCGGGCCCAGGGTGCCGCCAACGCCACCAACGTGGAGCACCACGAGGTTGCCGCGGCTGCTTCCGGTGGGCCGCGCATGAGGCCAAGGCAGCAGACGCCGCCCCGACGAAGCCGACGGCGGCAGCGGAACCGATCATCCTCGGCGTCGGTGTGCCGAAGTCCGAACTCTGAACGCAGTACCGTGCCTAAGCCCCGGCCGTTTCCGCTCCTGTGGAAACCGCCGGGGTTTCGGCGTTGTGGGCCAATCCGCCGACCCTGGCAGTCCGGTTGCAAAGGGCGATTTCAGCGGGCGAGGCGTGATCAGGGTTAAGCTAGGGGACTGACACGGGGTGCCGCGCACCGAGCCGGCTGAGACCAGACCCGTTGAACCTGTCCGGTTAGCACCGGCGAAGGGATGTCTCGCATGACTGTTTCGGCGCAATCATCTGTCTACCCGCTCAAGGCCATCCAGCGCCCCATCCCCAGGGTCCTCAGCATCGCCGGCTCGGACCCCTCAGGTGGTGCCGGGATCCAGGCAGACCTGAAGAGCATTGCGGCCAACGGCGGCTACGGCATGGCCGTCATCACGGCGCTCACTGTACAAAACACACAGGGCGTCACTGGCGTCCATGTGCCTCCCGTGGAGTTCCTGCGCCAGCAATTGGACGCCATTAGCGACGACATCACGGTTGATGCCGTCAAGATCGGCATGCTCGGGGACGCGGCGGTCATCCACGAAGTCCGCCGCTGGCTCGGCAAGGCGCGCCCCGCCGTCGTCGTCCTGGATCCGGTGATGATCGCGACCAGTGGCGACAGGCTCCTCGCGGAGTCCGCTGAAACCGCACTGCGGGAACTGCTGCCCCTCGCAGACTTGGTGACCCCCAACCTTCCGGAATTGGCCATGCTGCTTGGCGAGCCTGTTGCCACTGATTGGGCATCGGCGTTGGAGCAAGGCAAGCGCCTGGCCGCTAGCTGCGGAAACACCGTCCTGGTGAAGGGGGCCATCTGCAGGGAGCCGGCTGCCCGATGCCCTGGTCAATACCGGGGGAGTCCTGAGCCAGGACGTGGTGGAATTCGCCGGCCAACGGGTGGAGACCCGCAATAGCCATGGGACGGGATGTTCCCTGTCGTCGGCGATGGCGACGGCCAAGGCGCGGCTCGGCGATTGGGAGTCTGCTTTGCGTGTCGTCAAGCCCTGGCTCCAGGAGGCGCTGACCCGGTCCGAGGTGCTGGAAGTAGGGAAGGGCAACGGGCCGATCCATCATTTCCACGCGCTCCAGCAGGCCCTTCAACCGGGGACTTCGCCGTCCGGATGTGGGACGCCGCCCAAACGGAACTGGCAGCCATTTATGGCTTGGACTTCATCCAGCACTTGCAATCCGGTGGTCTCAGCGAAGCGCAGTTCAGCTACTACCTGTCCCAGGATGCCATCTATCTCAACGGCTATTCCAGGGTCCTGGCACGGGCAAGCGCCCTCGCTCCGAGTGAAACCGAACAGCTGTTCTGGGCCCGCGGCTCGCAGATGTGCCTTGAAGTCGAATCCGAGCTGCACCGGAATTGGCTCAGTGGACGCCAGGTGAGCGGAGAGCTGGGCCCGGTCACCAAGGCCTACGTGGACCACTTGCTGGCGGCATCGGCGTCGGGAAGCTATGCGGTGCTGGTTGCTGCCGTGTTGCCTTGCTACTGGTTGTACGCCGAGGTGGGACAGCGGCTCCACCATGGGTTTGTCGAGGCTGGAGCATCGGACAAGCACCCCTATGCGGATTGGCTGCGCACCTACGCGGACGAGGCGTTCGCGGAGGCCACCCGCAAGGCGATCGACATCACGGATGCCGCCGCGCAGGTTGCGTCGCCCGCGGAGCGCACAGCGATGATGGAGGCGTTTGCCCAATCCTGCCGCTATGAAACGGCGTTCTTCGATGCTCCAAGGTTGCACGGCTGAGCCGGTCTTCCGGGGAGGAGGCACCGGAACGGGGCCTGTCCCCGCAGGCGTTGCAGCGTGTCGGCGTGAGGATCCGAGCTTTTCACGGCCGGCAGGGTAAGGTGGACGGGCACGGTACCGGATGGCGGCATAGCCAGTCTGTGGCAGCCATCACGTGGCAGCCTCCGGACCTGGCCTCATTTGCAGCCGAAGGCGAAACTAGCGTAATCTAGATCTTCGGTGCTTACGCCAACACTTGGGTTATGCCCCTAGAAACCGTTCATTTGGAACTGACCTTTCATTTAGAACTATTCGAGGGATGACTCATGGATTCCGTACCGGAGTCCACGGCGTTGAGGCACAGCGTGAACCAGGCCCGTTTTTGGATCGGGGTTCCGCACGCAAATTTAGTAATAAACGTCGAGAGAAGTGAGTGCCCAAGTGGTGTACGCGATTGTCCGCGCAGGCGGCCGCCAAGAAAAGGTTTCCGTTGGAGACTACGTAACCCTGAACCGCGTCCCCGGTGGAGCCGGCAGCACCCTTGAGCTGCCCGCACTGCTCCTGGTGGACGGTGACAAGGTCACCTCCGCAGCTGCGGATCTGGCCAAGGTCAAGGTTACGGCTGAGATCCTCGAAGACCTCCGTGGTCCGAAGATCGTCATCCAGAAGTTCAAGAACAAGACCGGCTACAAGAAGCGCCAGGGTCACCGTCAAGAACTGACCAAGATCAAGATCACCGGTATCAAGTAACCACTGGTTGCTGTTCAGGTTTTCAACAGATTCCCAGAATTTAAAGGCAGGCATTTCAAATGGCACATAAAAAAGGCGCGAGCTCCACTCGCAACGGTCGTGACTCCAACGCCCAGTACCTCGGCGTGAAGCGCTTCGGTGGCCAGGTCGTTTCCGCAGGCGAGATCATCGTCCGCCAGCGCGGCACCCACTTCCACCCGGGCGCCGGTGTCGGCCGCGGTGGCGACGACACCCTGTTCGCCCTGCAGGCAGGCGCGGTTGAGTTCGGTACTCGCCGTGGCCGTCGCGTAGTGAACATCGTTGCTGCTGCAGCTGCAGAGTAATAACACGTTCTGAACGGGTGGAGCGGGCCGTATGGCCCGCTCCATCTGTCTTTTTAACCGCACTAGAATTTACTAGGGCGGGCGGCCGCGCGACAGCGGCGCAACACGCACTTCAAGCAGTAATTTCCACATAGAGGAGAAACACGTGGCGACCTTCGTAGACCGGGTAGTACTTCACGTATCCGGCGGAACAGGCGGCCACGGCTGTGTTTCTGTTAAGCGCGAGAAGTTCAAGCCCTCGGTGGACCCGACGGCGGCAACGGCGGCAATGGCGGCGACGTCATCCTGCGCGTCGATGCCCAAACCACCACCCTGCTTGATTACCACCACGCACCGCACCGCCACGCAACCAACGGCGGCCCGGGCATGGGCGACTGGCGGGGCGGCAAGAACGGTGAAACCCTCGTCCTTCCCGTCCCGGACGGCACGGTGGTCAAGACCAAGGACGGCGTCGTCCTTGCTGACCTCGTCGGCGAAGGCACCGAGTTCGTCGCCGCCGCAGGCGGCATGGGCGGCCTTGGTAACTCTTCGTTGTCTTCGCAGAAGCGCAGGGCGCCCGGTTTCGCCCTCCTCGGTATTGAAGGCGAGTCCAGCGACATCGTCCTGGAACTGAAGTCCATCGCAGACATCGCGCTGGTTGGCTTCCCCTCCGCGGGCAAGTCGAGCCTTGTCGCGGCGATGTCCGCGGCGCGGCCCAAGATCGCCGACTACCCGTTTACCACCCTGATCCCCAACCTTGGCGTGGTCCAGGCCGGTGACGTCCGGTTCACCATCGCCGACGTTCCCGGGCTGATCGAGGGCGCCAGCGAGGGCAAGGGCCTCGGCCACAACTTCCTGCGCCACGTAGAGCGTTGCGCCGCGCTGGTGCACGTGCTGGACTGCGGAACCTTGGAAGCGGACAGGGACCCGCTCACCGATCTTGCGATCATCGAGCAAGAGCTGGACAAGTACGCGGTGGACATGAGCTACGCCGGCGTTGACGGCGAAGTGGTCCCCTTGAACGAGCGCCCCAAGCTTGTGGTCCTGAACAAGGTGGACTTGCCTGACGGTCGGGATATGGCCGAGTTCGTCCGCCCAGAACTGGAACAGCGCGGCTACCGCGTCTTCGAAGTCTCTGCCACGAGCCATGAAGGCCTGCGCCAATTGAGCTTCGCCATGGGCGAGATCGTCATGGCCGCCCGCAAGGCCGTTGCGATTGCGCCTCCCAAGGTCGCAGCGCCTGTCCTGCGCCCCCGGGCCGTCAACGAGTCCGGCTTCAAGATCCGCCGCGAGGAGAAGAACCTCGAACCGCTCTTCCGCGTGCTCGGGGAAAAGCCGGTCCGCTGGGTCAAGCAGACCGATTTCACCAACGAAGAAGCCATTGGCTACCTCGCCGATCGACTGGCCAAGCTCGGCATCGAAAACGAGTTGTTCAAGATGGGTGCCGTTCCGGGCGACACCGTGGTGATCGGCGAGGAAGACGGCGTGGTGTTCGACTGGGAGCCCACCATGATGGCGGGCGCCGAACTCCTGGCGACGCCTCGAGGAACCGACATTCGCGTTGCCGACATCGGCGACCGTCCCACCCGTTCGCAGAAGCGCGACGAGCAGCTCGAGCGCCGCGAGGCCAAGGCTGCAGCACGTGCCGAGCTCGAAGCCGAGCGGAAGGCGGGCATCTGGACCGAGTCCGTCAGCGGCCGCCGTCTGCCCAAGCCCCTGAAGGAAAGCGGCCTGGAAGCCGGAAATGACGACTAGCACGGCCCGCATCGCTGAAGTCACCGAAGGCGACGACGCCGCGGAACGCCAGGCGTTGGCCGGCGCCAAGCGGATTGTGGTCAAAGTAGGTTCGTCCTCGTTGACCAGCATCAAAGGCGGCATCTCGGAGAAAGCGCTGACGGCCCTGGTCCACGCCCTGGCCGAGAAGCGCAATTCCGGGACGGAGATCATCCTGGTCTCCTCCGGTGCCATCGCGGCGGGTCTCGCACCGCTCGGGCTCGCCAAGCGTCCCAAGGACCTCGCCACGCAGCAGGCTGCGGCCAGTGTGGGCCAAGGGCTTTTGATGGCGCGCTATTCGCAGGCTTTTGCTGCGCACGGAGTCACGGTCAGCCAAGTCCTGTTGACTGCCGATGACCTGATGCGGCGCACCCAGCACAGCAACGCATACCGGGCGCTCGACCGCTTGCTGAACCTCGGCGTCGTGCCGGTCGTGAACGAAAACGACACCGTGGCAACCCACGAAATCCGTTTCGGTGACAACGACCGGCTGGCCGCCTTGGTGGCGCACCTTGTCCGGGCCGACGCGCTGGTCCTGCTGTCCGACGTCGACGCCCTGTATGACGGTCCGCCGTCGTTGGGTGCAAAGCGCATTCCGCTCGTCACCGGTCCCGCCGACCTCGTCGGCGTGACCATCGGCAAGGCGGGCAAAGCCGGCGTCGGTACCGGAGGCATGACCACCAAGGTGGAGGCGGCCTCGATCGCCGCGGGCTCCGGCATCCACGCCCTCGTCACGTCCACGGCGAATGCCGCCGCTGCACTGGCCGGCGAGGACGTGGGCACTTGGTTCGCCATCAACGGCAACCGCAAACCGGTTCGCCTGCTGTGGCTGGCCCACCTCGCTTCGGTTCGGGGCCGTTTGATCCTCGACGACGGCGCCGTCAAGGCGGTGCGCGACCGTCACACCTCGCTGCTGCCCGCCGGAATATCGTCGGTGCAGGGGGACTTCGAGCCCGGCGATCCCGTGGAGATGGTTTCCGCCGACGGCACCGTGATTGCGAGGGGACTGGTGAACTACTCCGCGGAAGAGCTTCCCCGCATGCTTGGCCGTTCAACCAAGGAGCTCGCCAAGGACCTTGGCCGTGGATATGACCGCGTAGTTGTTCATGTTGACGACCTCGTACTGGTCCAGCCGTCCCGCTCCACTAAACTTGGAGAATGACTGAGGCCCTTACCCCTGATTCTCCTGTGATAACCGACGCCCTGGCTTCCGGCAATGCCACCCGGGTGCCGGAAACTCCGGAGCTGGGAACCGCGCCGCTCACGCCCGGGCAAGTCGAGGCGGCCGTGCATTCGATCGCGGACCGCTCCCGGCAGGCAGCGCGGCACATGGCCCAGGCGAACCGTGCCTGGAAGGACCGCGCCCTGCGCGCTATCGGCGCGGCCCTCCGGGAACAGCAGGATTCAATCCTCGCCGCCAACGCGAAGGATGTTGAGTCCGGCCGCAACAACGGAACCTCCGTTGCCATGCTGGACCGCCTGACCTTGACTCCTGCCCGCATCGACGGCCTTGTGGCCGCCCTTGAAAACCTGGCGGGTCTGCCGGATCCCGTGGGCAACGTCGTCCGTGGCCAGACCCTCCCCAACGGCCTGCGCTTGCGCCAGGTCAACGTGCCCATGGGAGTAGTCGCTGCGATCTACGAGGCCCGCCCCAACGTCACGGTCGATATCGCCGGACTTGCCTTGAAGAGCGGCAATGCCGTGATCCTGCGCGGCGGATCGGCTGCCGCCCACACCAACGCAGCCCTTGTGACCATCCTCCGCGATGCGCTGGAATCCGTAGGGCTGCCGGCCGACGCCGTCCAGAGCGTGGACGAGTTCGGCCGCGAGGGCGCGAATGTCCTGATGCGTGCCCGTGGCCGCGTGGACGTGCTGATTCCCCGCGGTGGACGGGACCTGATTCAGACTGTGGTGAACAACTCGTCTGTGCCCGTCATTGAGACCGGCGAAGGCAACGTGCACATCTTCATCGATGAGTCCGCCAGCGAAGAGATGGCTGTCGACATCCTGCTCAACGCCAAGACCCAGCGCCCCAGTGTGTGCAACACCGTGGAAACCCTCCTGGTCCACTCGAAATCCACCGTGCTGCCCGCGGTCGCCGCCGCACTTCGTTCCGCCGGGGTCACCCTGCATGTCGACTCCCGGATTGAAGCGGCGCTGTCCGGCTCCGTGGACACGGTCCCCGCCGACGACGTCGATTGGGCTACGGAATACATGGACCTTGACCTCGCTGTTGCGATGGTGGACAACCTTGACGAGGCCGTCTCGCATATCCGCAAATGGTCGACCGGCCACACGGAGGCCATCCTGACGAACAATCTGGCGAACGCTGAGAAGTTCATTGCGGACATCGACTCGGCGGCGGTCATCGTGAACGCTTCCACGCGCTTCACCGATGGCGGCGAACTCGGGCTGGGCGCCGAGGTGGGAATCTCCACCCAGAAGCTGCACGCACGCGGTCCCATGGGCCTGACCGAGCTGACCACCACGAAGTGGATCGTCCAGGGTGAAGGCCAGGTCCGCGCCTAGCAACGCTGTAACATAGAACAGAAGTCCTGAACGGCGGGAGGATCCGCCGTCGAAATCCTTTGAACCGCTAGGGGAGAAAATGCAGTTTCAGCAGATCGCCATTTCAATTCTCACGCAAGGGGGCGAGAGCGGAGCCGAAGCGCCGGCACCGTTGTGGGCTGAACCTTGGGTTTTCGGTGTCTCCATGTTCTGCATCCTGCTGGTCCTGATGTTTGTGGCAGTCTCCTACACGAACCTTGGCAACCGTCACGACGCGGTCGAAGAACACTCGGATCCGCACCGCCAGCACCCGGCCAAGCACCCAGGGCTGGGTCACTAACATTTCCGCCGCGAAACCCTTCGAGAAAACGGGGCGCCGACTTCGCTTGGGCGTGATGGGTGGGACGTTCGATCCCATTCACCACGGCCACTTGGTTGCTGCCAGTGAGGTTGCTGCCAAGTTCCGCTTGGACGAGGTGGTCTTCGTGCCCACCGGACAGCCCTGGCAGAAATCGCACAAGCAAGTCAGCGAAGCCGAGCACCGGTACTTGATGACGGTCATTGCCACGGCTTCCAACCCCAATTTCACGGTGAGCCGTGTGGACGTGGACCGCCCCGGTCCCACCTTCACGATCGATACCCTGCGGGATCTGCGGACGCAGCGGCCGGATGCGGACTTGTTCTTCATCACGGGCGCGGACGCCCTGGCACAGATCCTGTCCTGGAAAGATGTCGACGAGCTTTGGTCCTTGGCGCATTTTGTCGGTGTCACCAGGCCGGTCATGTTCTTGACGGCATGGGCAGGGAAGACGTCAGTCTGTTGGAAGTGCCCGCCATGGCGATTTCGTCGACGGATTGCCGCGCCCGCGTGGGTGCAGGCAATCCGGTCTGGTACCTCGTACCTGACGGAGTAGTGCAGTACATCGCCAAATACAAGCTGTACTCGGGCAAACCCGGCATGGGGGAGCCCTGCATGCTATGACCGGAACAGAACACCAAGCCCGTACCGAGTGAGTTTTGAATGAGCCAGGAACAGCCCCCCATCCCTAGCCGGCGCGAGCTTCGACGAGCCCGGGACGCACGCCTGGAAGAAACAGGCGCACGTCCCGCGGTAGCCGAGGCCGTTACCTCCGACGACGCCAACCACGCGTCCGGCGGCGCCTCGGCCAATCGGGTGCGCCGGGTGGCAGATGCTCCCTTGGACGCCAAACCCGCCTCGGAACGTTCCTCCCAGGCGCGTGCACGCGACCGCGCCGCCCTCCGTGCCATCAAGGAACTCGCGGACAAGGAGCAGCAGCTTTCCCGCGGCGGTCCGCCCACGCGCCGTCAGCTGCGCCTCCAGCAATTGCAGGAAGAAGTTGCTCCGGGCACCTCGGCGATCCCCGTTGTCCCGGCACCGGGCTCAGGGCCGAGGACATCCAGTGTCCCGGTCCAGGCTCCCGGCAGGCAGCAGTCCGGTCCTGATCGCCCGGGCGTTTTGCCCGGCGGCGGCGTCCGCGTCACGGCAGGGCCTCCTCCCGGTGCGCCGGAAATGACCGTGGAGCAGGCCTTGATGGCCCGTGAGCTTTTGGCCGCCCAAGCGAACAACCAGTCCAACAAGTTTGAGCACATCGCTGCAATGGAATCTGCGGTGCAGAAAGTCCCCGCCGCCGAATCCGCGGTTTCCGGTGCCGACGTCGAGCCGGCGGACCCGGAGGCCCTGGCCGAACAGATCGCCCAGGCTGAACGCGAGGCCATCCTCAACAAGAGGGCCATGGCCAAGCAGAAGCTCGCCGAACAGAACAGCCGTCCTTCCGGGCCTGTCCGTGCTGAACCTTCCGTAGCCAGCAACCTGGCCATGGTGACGCCCCTGGAATTCGTGAAGGTTCCGGGACTCGATCGTCCCGTCATGAAGCCGCCCGGCACCACATTCGTTCCGCTTGTGACCTCCCCGGCGCCGAAACTGAAGCCGGGGCAGTCGGCGTCGGGCAAGCCACGCAACCTGCGCGGCCGCGCAGGCGTGCTGGCGCGCGCAGAGGCCGCTGCGAAAGCGGCCGGTCGACGCCCGACGTCGGGCTCCGAACCCGATGGCGAAGCGCTGGCCGAGGCGGCAGAACATCCGCCTATTTCGGCAAGTTCGGCCTACGGACTTGAACCGCTCGACGCCGCGACGGCGGGACTTGGGCGCGCCCAGCGTACCCGGCTCCTGGTCCTGGGACTGGGTGGCATCGGAGCCATCGCCCTGATTGCGGGCATCATCATGATCACCAGCGGACTTTCCCGCTGACCATAACGGCTTTTGCCACCAAACAGGCTTCGTCTATTCTCGAAGCCGCATACAAGGAGTCCCGTGACTGCACATGAACAATCCGTCCTCTTGGCCCGCCACGCCGCCCGCGCGGCAGCGGACAAGCTGGCCGAGGACATCATCGCCCTCGACGTCAGCGAACGTCTGGCCTGACTGACGTCTTCCTGATCGCCTCGGCTCCGACCGAGCGCCAGGTCAACGCCATCGTCGACGGTATCGAGGAAGAGCTGCTCAAGCAGGATCTCCGCCCGGTCCGCCGCGAAGGACGTTCCGAGGGCCGCTGGGTCCTCTTGGACTACGCAGACATCGTGGTGCACGTCCAGCACTCCGAGGACAGGGTCTTCTACGCCCTGGAACGCCTCTGGAAAGACTGCCCCGTAGTGGACCTGGAACTCGGTGACGACGCCTCCGCGAAGGCTCCCGCCGTCGAGGAATCCTAGGCTTTAAGGCACCGACCAACTGAATATGCCCGATTTGGAATTTTCGGAAATGCTGTTCTAAGATATTTGAGTTGCTTCGGAGGAATCCGAAAACTGGACGGGGTTTTCCGGCCAGTTCACGGTTCGTGAAGCAGCGAAAATATGGGGCTGTGGCGCAGCTGGTAGCGCACCTGCATGGCATGCAGGGGGTCAGGGTTCGAGTCCCCTCAGCTCCACCATGGAGGCCTTGCTTGGAACGTGGGTTTTATGTTCCGGGCAGGGCCTCAGATTTTGTGGAAATTGAAAGAGCCACCCCGCCGGGGGTGGCTCTTTCGTTTCTCCGGCATTTTCAGCGGTGTCTTGGGTTGTAGGCAAGAACGCGTAAATCCCGGCACCCTCGCTTAGCCGCCGCGTGTATGCAACAGTGGGCTCAGCATGCCTCCACCACTTTCCCAACCGATTACGGTTTACTATGAGGCATTACCGTCTGGAGGCTCGCGGTCATTCGCGGGCCCATCGCAAAGCAGCCACCGACAATACAGGGGGATAGTCCTTGGTAACTATGGCCGATGTTGCGCGGGTAGCAGGCGTTTCCAGGAGCACTGTGTCCTATGCCCTCAGTGGTGTCCGGCCGATTGCTCCCGAAACGCGGGAGCGCATCCTGAAGGCCATGTCCGATCTTGGCTATACGCCGAACCTGCTCGCCCAGGGCTTGGCCGGCAAACGGACCGGCATCGTCTCCTTGATTTTTCCGGTCGGGGAGCAAGGCATGAACACCACGGAATTCGAATACGTCCAAGGTGCCGCCGAGCAGGCGCGTGCTGACGGATACCATCTCCTTCTGTGGCCAATGGACCCCGACGACCTGGGCGAGATGCAGCGGATCGTGGCCCAGGGCCTCGTAGATGGAATCCTCCTGATGGAAGTCAGGTCATTCGACGAACGGATTCCCGTCCTGCTGGAAACCGGTGTTCCCTTCGTCACGATCGGACGGCCCACGGATGCTGATGGCCTGACATTCGTGGACGCAGATTTCGAAGCAATGGGGGAGCTGGCAGTGTCGCATCTCGTCAGCCTGGGCACACGGAGATCGGCCTTGTGACGCATTCGCGTGAGTCCCTGGACAGCGGATACGGCCCGATGGTCCGATCCTGGGATGCCGTGGCAGCTGCTGCGTCGAGGCACGGGATCAGCGCTCGGCTGTATCCGGCCACGAGCTCACTTGCCGGCGGTCGCGAGGTGTTTGGACAGATCCTGGAAGAATCTCCGGAAACAACCGGGCTCGTGATGATCAACGAAGCGGCGACTGCAGGCCTTCTGGGTGCGGCGGCGGCCCACGGTTGGCGAGTGCCCGAGTCTCTCTCCATTGTCGCGATCAACACCAGTGCCGGCTCCGCGGAGCGCTTCATGCCCGCCCTGACGACGGCGTCCGCCGAACCGAGCGTCATGGGTCGTGAAGCAGCACAATTCCTTACCCGGCGCCTCAGGAGTGACGGGCCGGATGCCGTGCAGTGGCTCGCTGAACCGGTGTTGACGTTGCGCGGAAGCACCGCCGTGGCACGCGCCGTGCAGCCGTAGAATCGCCCCGCCGTCCGGGTGCAGTCCGCCAATTCGAGGCATTCATTACGCGCTCCTATCGAACGTGATTGTGACATTTGACACACCGTCGCGCTGCCAACTACTGTCGAGCCATCGACCCGCGTCGACAAGGCGCGTCGACGAACGGCGATGAGATTCCTCCTGATACAACATGGCGGATGGTCACCGATCAGAGTTCCCGGAGACTAAGGAAGTAAGTCGTGCTTGGAATCATTCGGTACCAATCATCCGAATTGACGATGCGGTCGATGTCGCGCAAACCTGAGCGGGAATTCGCCGGCTTCCGCCGCGGATCCACGAGTAGCCGCGTCCCCTTGTTCCCGGCTCGTGAAGGCCCGGAATAGCGCGTGGACGGAACCTGGAGACCGCTGCCTGCTTCTGAGTTCCGGGACCGGGCGCAGGAGGGGCAATGATGCCCGTCCACAGCATGTAAGCGCTTGCCCTGTGCCGGTTGTGCCCGCAGAGGCCTACCCACCCCGGCGCCGCGGTGGTCCCACCCTTAGCCAACATCTCCCCAATCATCACAACAACCTCTTGGAGGTAACCCGCATGGAAACGTCGACCAAACCGGCCCAGTCCGCGTTCGAAGGTGGCCGGAAGTGAAAGCGATTCGACGGTTCACGGTACGAACGGTTCTGCCGGAAGCAATCGCCCGCTCGCACGATTGGCGAAGAACCTGCGCTGGTCCTGGCATTTGCCGACACGCGAACTGTTCTCCGCGCTGAACGCCGAAGCCTGGGAGCAAAGCAATCATGACCCATGACCTTCCTCGGCCTGGTCAGCCGCGAGGAACTGCAGGAGCTCGCAGCGGATGGCGCCGTCGTCGAGCGTGTTCAGCAGGCGGCTTCGGATCTGGACCGGTACCTGGGTGAGCCGCGCTGGTACCAGGGCCTGGGTCCGGATGCTCCGGCGTGCATCGCGTATTTCTCGCCCGAGTTCGGCATCACGGAGGTTCTTCCGCAGTATTCCGGCGGGCTCGGGATCCTGGCCGGAGACCACCTGAAGGCCGCCTCGGACCTGGGCGTGCCGTTGATCGGCGTCGGGCTGCTGTACCAGGCGGGCTACTTCAAGCAGTCCCTGTCCCGGGATGCCTGGCAGCAGGAGACCTACCCGGTCCTTGACCCCGACGGCCTGCCGCTGACACTGCTCCGTGAGGAAGACGGTTCGCCGGCCCTGGTCACGCTTCCCTGCCGGGCGACCGGACGCTGCGCGCGCACATTTGGCGGGCCGACGTCGGGCGCGTGCCGCTGCTGCTGCTCGATTCGAACGTTCCGGCCAACGACGACGCCGCGCGCGGGATCACGGACCGCCTCTACGGCGGCGGCGGTGACCACCGCCTGCAGCAGGAACTGCTGCTGGGCATGGGCGGGGTGAAGGCGCTGCGCGTCTACCAGCGCCTCACCGGCACCCCGGCCCCGGAAGTGTTCCACACCAACGAAGGCCACGCCGGGTTCCTGGGCATCGAACGCATCCAGGAACTCATGTCCACCGAGGCCCCGCTGAGCTGGTCCGAAGCCCTTGCCGCCGGGCGCGCGTCCACGGTGTTCACCACCCACACCCGGTGCCGGCCGGCATCGACCGTTTCGAGGCCGTGCAGATCAGGCACTTCTTCGACGCCGGACTGGCCCCGGACGTGCCCGTGGAGAAGGTCCTGGACCTGGGCCGGGAAAACTACGACGGCGGCAACCCCGCGGTCTTCAACATGGCCGTGATGGGCCTGCGCCTGGCGCAGCGTGCCAACGGCGTGGCCAAACTCCACGGCGTGGTCTCCCGCGAGATGTTCTCCGGGCTCTGGCCAGGCTTCGACCACTCCGAAATCCCCATCACCTCCGTCACCAACGGCGTCCACGTCCCCACCTGGATCGATCCGAAGATGAGCCGGCTCGCCGCAAAGTACTTCGGCAGCACTGACGTGGATGCCACCGGTTGGACAAGATCTACGACGTGGATGATGCCGAGCTCTGGGCCCTGCGAGGCGAGTTGCGTTCGGCCTTGGTTGATGACGTGCGCAAGCGCCTGCGATCTTCGTGGAAGAAGCGCGGGGCTGCCGATGCGGAGCTGGGCTGGACGGACACCGTGCTGGACCCGGACGTGCTCACGATCGGTTTCGCCCGGCGCGTGCCCACCTACAAGCGCCTGACCCTGATGCTCCGGGACCCGGCCCGGCTCAAGGCGCTGCTGCTGCACCCGAAGCACCCCATCCAGCTGGTCATCGCCGGCAAGTCCCACCCGGCGGACGACGCCGGGAAGAAGATGATCCAGGACCTGGTGAAGTTCACCGACGACCCCGCCGTGCGGCACCGGATCGTGTTCCTGCCCAATTACGACATCGCGATGGCCCGCACCCTGTTCCCGGGCTGCGACGTGTGGCTGAACAACCCGCTCCGGCCCCTGGAGGCCTGCGGGACCTCCGGGATGAAGGCCGCCATCAACGGTTCCCTGAACCTCTCGGTCCTGGATGGCTGGTGGGATGAGATGTACGACGGCGAGAACGGCTGGGCGATCCCGACCGCGAACAACGACGCGTCCCCGACAGAACGCGATGACATCGAAGCGGCCGCGCTCTACGAGCTCCTGGAAACCCAGGTGGCCCCGCGCTTCTACGGCTCCACCGTCTCCGCGGAAGCCGGCGCGGCCGGCCCTCGCAGTCCGGCCCGGAAGCCGTGCCGACGCACTGGGTCTCGATGATCAAGCACACCCTGGCCCACCTCGGCCCGGCCGTCTCGGCCGACCGCATGCTCCAGGACTACGTCAACACCCTTTACCGCCCGGCGGCTGTCGCCGGGAGGCAGGCGGGAACGGCGTCGTTCAAGGAAGCGAAGGAACTCGCGGCCTGGACCACCAAGGTCCGCACCGCCTGGCCACAGCTGATCGTGGAACACGTCGATTCCATCGGCGTCTCCGAGGAGCCCCAGATCGGCGACACCCTCCAGGTCAACGCCTACATCGCCCTGCACGAACTCACGCCCGAGGACGTGTCGGTTGAGGTGGCGTATGGCCGGGCCCAGGACGGAGACGAACTGGAAGATGTGGCCCTGGTCGAGCTGACCGAAACGGAGGACCTTGGCAACGGGCGACACCTGTTCACCGGGTCCATCCTGATCAACCGCTCCGGGTCCTTCGGCTACACCGTCCGGGTCTTCCCGAAACACCCCTCCCTGGCCTCCAAGGCCGAACTGGGGCTGATCGCGAACGCCTAGGAATGCGCCCCCGCTGCTGTTCGAGCAGCGGGGCGCGTTCCACCCCGAGCTTCATCGCAACGCGCGGTGAGTAGTTCCACGGCCAACATCAAACACAAGGGAGTGACGATGGCTTCGAAGAAAGTCTTGGCGATTGTGCTGGCCGGCGGTGAGGGTAAGCGACTCATGCCGCTTACCGGAGATCGCGCCAAACCAGCCGTCCCATTCGCAGGGAGTTACCGGCTGATCGACTTCGCCCTGTCCAATCTGACCAACTCGGGCTATTGGCAGATTGTGGTGCTGACCCAATACAAGTCCCACAGCCTGGACCGGCACATTTCAGAAACGTGGCGGATGTCCGCACAATTGGGCAACTATGTAGCGTCGGTTCCGGCTCAACAGCGCGTCAGTAAAAGCTGGTTCCTAGGCAGCGCAAATGCGATCTACCAGTCGCTCAACCTCATCGAAGACGCCCGTCCTGACATCGTCGTGGTCGTGGGTGCTGACCACGTCTACCGGATGGATTTCGAGCACATGGTGCGCAGCCATATCAGCTCCGGCGCAAAGGCCACTGTGGCGGGCGTGCGTCAACCTCTGGCCATGGCCGACCAGTTCGGCGTGATCGAGGTGGACCAGGCCGCTGGTTCCGATAGCGCGAGCGGCGGCACGGCCAAGAGGATCGCAGCATTTGTGGAAAAGCCGGCTTCGACGCGTGGGCTTCCTGAAGACCCTTCCCAGTTCCTGGCATCGATGGGGAACTACGTTTTCGACGCCGATGCCTTGGTGGGGGCGCTTGAGCACGACGCCACCCGGCAAGACACGAGACACGACATGGGCGGTGACATCATCCCCTATTTCGTTTCCCGTGGCGAAGCGTTCGCCTATGATTTTTCAAGCAATGATGTCCCAGGGGCCACGGATCGTGACCGCAACTACTGGCGCGACGTCGGTACTATCGACTCATACTTTGAGGCACACCTCGATTTGATTTCGCCGGATCCGGTGTTCAATCTCTACAACTCCGATTGGCCGATCTACACACGGCAAAGCGCTTCGCCTCCGGCCAAGATGGTTCGCGGGGAAGGCGGAACCGTCGGCACGGCCCAGGACTCGATTGTTTCCAACGGCGTCATCGTATCGGGCGGTCTCGTGGAAAATTCGGTGCTCTCCAACGATGCGTTCATTTCCAGTGGTGCCCGCGTTATCGACTCGGTGCTGTTGGACAACGTCACCATCGGCGAAGGGGCGGTGGTCAAGCGGGCCATCCTGGACAAGAACGTCAGGGTTCCAGCCGGCGCAACCATCGGCCTGGATCCGGACCTGGACCGACGGCGCGGCTATAACGTCACGGATTCCGGCATCACGGTCCTGAGCAAAGGTCAACACGTACCTCTCCCGAATGAACACGACCGGGAACTCGCCCGTGCGGCACTCCTGGCTACCTGAAGTCGCGGGAGTTGGACTTCACTGTCAGGACCAAGGGTTCCAGCTTGTCCGCCACGAGATTGGTGACTCCTTCCGGCGATCGTTCGAGGAAACCCCGGACGACCAGCGCGGATGATTCCCGGGCGACGCGGCGATGCCTCTTCCAGAGGCCAACGCTGCAGATGACATTGAGGATGCCGCTCTCGTCCTCCAGATTCACGAAGGTGATCCCTTGCGCGGTCTGGGGCGTTGGCGGTGGGTCACGACGCCGGCCACTTCAACACGCGTGCCGGACTCGACCTGGGAGAGCCGGTCCACCCGCAGCACCCCCTCGAATCCAGGGCCTCGCGGGCATGGCGCATCGGATGGTCATCGGTGCTGATTCCTGTCGCCCACATGTCGTAGGCAACATTTTCCAGGGGGGAGAGCTCGGGCAGCAGCGGTGGCTGGACGGCGACGTGGGTCCCGGGCAATTGTCCTTCCCGCTCGAGCGCGGCATCTCCGGCTTGCCACAATGCTTCGCGGCGGTTCATTCCAGCGAATCGAGTGCTCCCGCTGAAGCGAGTGCCTCCAGCTGATCCGCGCTGAGATTCGCGCGGCGGGACAGATCCGCCATGTCCCGGTAGGCGCCATGCTCCGCACGCTCGGTGACGATCCGCTTCGCCACTTCGGCGCCGATGGACGTGACGCCGTCGAGCCCCAACCGCACGGCGCGTGAGCCATCCCGCCGGTGCAGGTGGTCCTCGCGTGGTCGATCCTGCTGGAAGAGGCCGATCTCCGGCTGGTGGAAGTCTAGGCAGGAATCCATGCCGCCCACTTGGCCTGTTTCGGCACTTGTCGCCTCGTCGAGCACTTCGAGGGTCGCCTCGGCAAGGGAATGCAGTACATCCGGGCGCAACACCTGGACCCCGTGCCTGCGGGCATCCGCCACGAGGGTTTGCGGGGAGTAGAAGCCCATGGGTTGTGCCGCAGCAGGGACGCGAGAAATGCGCCAGGGTAGTGCAGCTTCAGCCACGAGCTTGCGTAGACCAACACCGCGAAGCTCAAGGAGTGGGATTCCGCGAAACCGAAGTTCGCAAAGGCCTGGATCTTGGCGTAGATGGCGTCGGCGTCGTCCTTGCTGATCCCGTTGGCCGCCATCCCCGCATAGAGCTTGGCCTCGAGCGACTCGATCTTCTCCCGGCCCCGTTTGGAGCCCATCGCGCGGCGGAGCAGGTCCGCATCCTCGGCGGTGCAGCCGCCCACGGCAACTGCCATCTGCATCAGTTGCTCCTGGAACAAGGGCACACCCAAAGTCCGCTTAAGCACGGGCTCCAGCAATGGATGAAGATACGTGATCTTTTCCGTGCCTGCACGGCGCCGGATGTAGGGGTGCACGGCGCCACCTTGGACCGGACCTGGACGGATCAGCGCGATTTCGACCACCAGATCGTAGAATTTCCTCGGTTTCAGCCGCGGCAGCGTGCTGATCTGGGCCCGTGATTCCACTTGGAACACCCCGATCGAGTCGGCCCGGCAGAGCATGTCGTAGACGGCCGGTTCTTCCCGCGGGATGGTCTCGATGGTCCAACGCTCCCGAAATGCTTGTCGATCAAATCAAAGGAGTACTGCAGGGCGGCGAGCATGCCCAGGCCAAGAAGGTCGAACTTGACCAGGCCCATCCACTCGCAATCGTCCTTGTCCCATTGCAGGACCGTGCGGTTTTCCATCCGGGCGCGTTCGATGGGTACCACCTCGCCGACAGGCCGTTCGGTGAGGACCATGCCGCCGGAGTGGATGCCCAGGTGCCGGGGGAAGCCCAGTATCTGGTCAGCAAGGTCCAGGACGGGGCCGGGATGTTGTTGGTCTTGCCATCGCTGAGATCGCCCCAGTGATCGAGCCGCTTGGACCAGGCGTCCTGTTGGCCCTGGCTGTAGCCGAGTGCTTTGGCAATGTCCCTGACGGCGTTCTTCGGCCTGTAACTGATGACATTCGCTACTTGGGCCGCGTTGAACCGTCCGTACTTGCGGTAGACGTATTGGATGACTTCTTCCCGCCGGTCCGAGTCGAAATCGACGTCGATGTCCGGTTCTTCTTCGCGGAGGCTGGAGAGGAAACGCTCAAACGGAAGGTTGTAGAAGATACTGTCGACCGCGGTGATCCCCAGCGCGTAGCAAACGGCAGAGTTCGCCGCGGACCCCCGGCCTTGGCAGAGGATGCCGCGGGAACGGGCAAACTGCACGATGTCGTGCACAATCAGGAAATAGCCGGGGAAGTTTTTCGCCTCGATCACTGCGAGTTCCTGCTCGATCCGGCGATGGACCCGTTCGTCGGCGTCCGGGTACTTGTCCCTCACCCCTTCTTCAACAAGTTGCCGCAGCCACGTGATAAGGCTGTGCCCCGCAGGAACATCGAGCTTGGGAAGCTTCGGGCGGGCGGCCCGTAACTGGAATGCAAGCTCGTCTGCGATCTCGACAGTCCGTTCGACCGCGCCGGGTAGCGGGCGAACCGCGCTACCATCTCGGAACCGCTCCGCAAATGGGCGCCGCTGCTTGCGGGCAGCCACCCGTCCAGCTCCTCCAGGCTGCGGCGTGCCCGGACCGCCGCCATGGCCGTTGCCAGCGGATATCCCTCCGGGGACGCATAATGTACGGCGTTGCTGGCGATGAAAGGTATGCCCGCGCGCTCGGCAATCCGGACGAGGGCATCGTTGTGGCTGCTGTCGAGGGATTCCCGTGATCGAAGAGCTCCACCACCACGTTTTCCCGCCCGAATCTCTCAATCAACCCATCCACCTCAAAGGCAGCGGCTTGCTCGCCGTCGCTCATGAGGGCCCTCCGGACTGAGCCTTTGCGGCATCCGGTCAGCACCAGGCAGTGGTTCCTCAGCGAATGCGCCAGCTCGTCGAGGTCGTAGATGGGATGGCCCTTCTCGGCATCGGCCGCCAGATGGGCGGACGTCATGGCCCCTGCCAAACGGTGGTACCCCTCTTCCTGGCGGGCAAGGACGAGCAAATGGTCACCTTCGGGGTCGGCTTCGCCTTGCTGGGGTTTGCTGAGCCCGAGTGACAGCTCAGCGCCGAACACGGTCTTCAGCTCGTAGGCTTCGGCGGCCTCCGCCATTCGCACGATCCCGTAGAAGCCGTCATGATCGGTCAGTGCGAGGGCATGGAGGCCCAGCCGGACCGCCTCCTCAACCATCTTCTCGGGTGAGGAGGCGCCGTCCAGGAAGCTGTAGTGCGAATGCGCGTGCAGTTCGGCATAAGGCACGACGGCGGCACCCGCCCTCGACGCGACCCTTGCGGGATCGAGGGGGACCGGGCGGTAAGGCCCGCGTTTCCTTGACCAGGCGGGGCTGTCGCCGCCGTCCCTTTGGACTTGCCGATCTCCGGCACGCGCCGGTCCGACAGCGTGCGTTCGAACTCCGACCACGGGATCGACGGGTTGTTCCAAGCCATCTTTGTCTTCCTGACTAAAGTTCAGTGTCTGGTGTTCAGTCGTAGCGGGCCTCTGCCCACCAGTTCTGCTCGTCCAGGAGAAGGAGCCAAGCCTCTCCGTTTCCGTCCACAAGCTGGAACCGGTCCGATTCAAGGCGATGATCGGCGTCCCACCACCTCTGCCGCAACGGCCAGGGGCCGGCCCACTGAGCTACCAGTCGCCGTCGTGCAGGGTCTCCGCCGGGACAGAACCACATGGGCGGGGCAATCAATCCGCCGCGATGGTCTGTACGGACTTTTTCCTTGTTCGCATCAAGCAGCAGGACGGGGATGAGGGAAGCGAACACCGTGGCGGGCTGCGGGTCTGGAATCCTGCCCGGCCACGGCCTGGAGGCCAGGGCGGCCGTTCCCGCGGGCAAGGCATCTCCCCAAGGAACCAGGCGGCGCCGCTCGGCCAGCAAGCGACCTCCGGAAACCGCGGGCACTACCACGGCTTCATGCCCCAGCATGCTTTGGATCCGGCTGAGTCCATGATGAATCTGTTCCTCGGCTCCGTCTCCAAAGAGCGCCCGACCATGATGGGCAATGGAATCCACACGGACGGGGACGAACTCGACCCGCGTGACCGGTGACGACAGTCCGCCGCGTGCCATGCCGCCGTCGTGCGTTCCGCTGGCTTGGGCAGTTTTATCGTTGGATACAGGGGGCTGCGACTGAAGCTGCCAACGCACCCTGTCCACGACGTCGCTGGCTGTGAAATGGCGGGGTGGCCCCACGTCCGCTCGGAGCGGCTCCCTCCTTCGTCAGTGATCAGAACCCTCAGCTCCGTGCAGACCAGGCCTTCCGTCTGCACCCGGCCACGAAGGCGTCTGCCGTGGCGCGGAGTTGGAAGGCGAGTTGGTCAACCCGGTCCAGGCCGGGTTCGAATTCGACACGTTGATCCAGTTTCCGCGGAGGAGTCCGGGGGAGCACCTTTCGGGGATCCTGTCCGCTTGCCAGGGCATGCGCAGTGATTCCGGCAGCCCCGAAACGGGCCCTGACATCTGCTGCGTGAAGATTCGCGAAATTCCCCAAAGTGAGGATGCCAAGGCGTTTGAGCAAGGAAGCCAGCTTCGGCTGCCCCAGTACTTCCACCGGAAATGGAGCCAGGAAATCCCGGGAAGAACCCGTCGGGAGGACCAGGACGGCAGATAGTTCGCTGGTGCTCCGGGCTGCTTGCTCGGCGGCGAACACGGAATCGGCGATCCCCACCCGGGCCTCCACGCCGAGGCGGTCGGCCGATTCAAGCACAGCACCTGCGGCCGCTTCTTCTCCGCCGTAATACCGGGCGGCACCCTTGGCCCGGATAGCGCAGAGGCCGGGTCGAAGCACTTCCACGCCAGGGGTCCGTTCCTCGAGTGACGAGACCACAGGTTCGAATTCCCTCGCATCCCGCACCGGATCAACGGCACACACCACCAGCTCAGGGCAGCGGGTCTGCGCTTCCCGCAGCCGCAAGCCCCGGACCACTCCCTCTGCCCGGGCTTCCGTGGAGCAAGCAGCAATGACCCCTTGGCCGATGACTGCCACAGGTACATCAGGCGGCAGGGCATCTGCCAGGCGGGCGGCGACGAGGGGCCAATCCGGGAACCAAGTCACCAACGCCCGTACCGGGGTTTCAAGCTGAAACAGCATCATGCTCCCATCCGATGGCGGGACAGATCCACCGTGCCGCTGTCCGCAAGATCCACGGAGGCCCTGCGGGAACTGCCCCGCAGCGCAACCTCGAGCTCGAGTTCCTGCTTGGCGAGATGTCCGTGGCCCTGTCCGAGCCCGCCCACTCGTATCCATTCACGTGCAAGACGGCTTCACTCTGCGGCCATGGTCCCAAGACAAGGAGGACGGCACTCCGCTCGCGGAGCCTGGCTCCCAAGCGGGCAGCCTCGGCGGGTGCGACTTTTTCCGGAGCCCGCGCAAGGACCACCGAGAGCACGTCCGCCAAGGCGGCGATCACCGGCATCCAACTGGCCCGGGGTCAGGCACCAGCACCAGCCGGTCGAGCGCAATGCCGAAACCTGCTGCCGCCTCGATCCCGAAGTCAGGCAGCCCAGCTACTCCGCACCATGAGCCATTGCGTGACGGGCCGGCCAACAAGGCCATGGCCAGCGACATGGATCCCTGTACGGAGTACGCCGCTCCCGGTCTCAGTCCGCCCGGGAGAAGCCTGCTGAGCGAGGGGAGTACGGGAAGCGAACGTTCGCTTCCGCGCTTGCCCTGCATGAGATGGATCTGTGCCTGCAAGTCATCGCGCAGCGAAGCCGGCGAAGCGGAAGACAGGCGGGATGACATGCTTCAATTTTCGAACATATATTCGAATGAGTCAATCGGGGGCCGGATCCCCCTGCGAGCGCGACCACGTGACGCTCGACAGTGAAACGGCCAGAATCGAGGCGAGGATCAATGCCGACGCCGGGGCGGCAACGGCCCACGGTGCCCGCTCCACGTAGTTGATTCCTTCGGCAAGGACGAGGCCCCACTCGGGCGACGGCTGATGGGGGCCGAGGCCCAGGAACCCCAGGGCAGCCAAGGCGAGCGCGATTCCCGGTATCCGGAGCATCGAATGCCTGAACACCGGGCCAAGGATGGTCGGGAGGATGTAGCGCCAGAGGATGCGGACCCTTCCCACGCCCAGGACCGGAAGGATCTTCACGTAGGGCTGGGCCCTGGCCTCCTGCGCCAGGGCGGCAGTGTGGGCGGCGAGGGGTGCCCAACTGACCAGGGTGACGGCTATCGCCGCACCTTCAGCCGATGGGCCGGTCATCACGGCAACGATCAGCCGGCCAGGATAGGCGGAGCGGCGTTGGCTACTTCAAGGGGACCGGTGGCCGCGAGCGGGAAGAGCCCGACGACGATCCCGATCACAAGGCAAGCCAGGACCACGAGCAATGCAGTTCCCAACGTGGACACGGCGCCATGCCCCACCCGGGCAAGGAGGTCCGTCCGCTTGCATCGGCCCCGAAGGGCAGCTCCAAACCCGGGCGGCAAGCCGTGCATGGCTCGAGGTGAACGGATCGCGAAGCAAGCCCGCGACGACGATGAGCAGCAACGCTCCCGCAGCGACGAGCGGAACCGCGGCATCCGCCGTCGTGGTGTTCCCGGGAGTCCGGAACCGGAACTGTCCCCGAGCGCAGCGCTGCTCCCATGAGAAGGTTCCGGGCCGCGGCGCTGAGGGAACCTGCCCCGATCGCCAGCATGAGGAGGGCCAGTACTCCTGCCTGCAGCGCCGGTATGTCCTGGGCGCTCGCCGCCCCCAGGACCGCACGGCCCAAACCGGGAATCGCGAAGACCTTCTCCACGGCAACTGCCCCACCGGTGAGGCCAATGAGGACAAGCCCGATCTGGCTCATCACCGATGGCAGGGCCCGACGGAGCACAGCCGCGGTGAGCCTGGCGCGGCTTGCTCCGGCCATGGCCCACGTGGCCACCCATTTTTCGGCGAACGCCACGCTGATGGCGTCGGACAGGAGCCGCCCGATGAGCCCGCCGGCGGGCAGGCCGAGGGCGAGAGCCGGCAACACCGCGTGGTCCAGGACCTGCCAGCCATACGGCGGGAACCAGCCCAGCCACACCGCGCCGACGACAAGGAGCATCGCCGCCAGCAGGAACTCGGGGAGCGCCGTCATGGCCGCCGCCACGACGCCGGAGCCCGCCTGGGGTTCCGGCCAGCCCCGCATCACGGAAGGAACGCACAGTGCGGTGGCCACCACCGTTGCAACGGCCACCGCGCAGGCCATCAGGGTGACGGAGACGCCGAGGGTTTCCACAGTGCCGGCGCCAACAGGCGTGTTGGTGATCCAGGAATTTCCCATGTCCCCGCCCACAAGGCCTCCGGCCCAGTCGAAGAAGATGTGTACTGGTCCTCGATCGAGTCCAAGCTCCGCGCGGATCATGCCCAGCGTTTCGTCAGTCGCTTCCCGGTCGGCATACCGGGCCGCAGGATGGTGTATTCCGGGCTGTGTCCCGAAAGCCACGGCAGGAGCCCGATCAGCACGACTATGGCAAAGAGCGCCACAGCTCGGGAAACCGCAGCTTTGATGAACGCGGGGCACCGCATCAGCCGGAGATTCCTGTCTTGCTGGTGATCAGGGCGCGCTCGCGGGGATCGCGTTCCACGTTGCGGATCCTGGCCGATTCGCCTTGAATGACGCGTTCATGCAGCAGCGGCACGGCCGCGTCCTTCGAGAGGATCAGTGCCTCGGCGGCGGCAATTGCCGCCGGCGCTCCGGCCTGCCGGATGGCTGCGGCCTTGCTCAGTGCCGCGTCAACCTCCGGATCGCAGAACTGGGAGATGTTGAAGGAGCCTTTGCAGGAGAAGTCGCTGAACATGTAGGCGACGGGATCGCCGGAGTCGAGGACAGTGGCCGGGACAAGATGAAGGCATCGAATTTGCCCGCCAAGGCGTCTGCCTCGATGTGCTGGTACTCGCGGACTTCCTGCTCCACGATGAAGCCGGCGGCTTCGAGCTGCTGCTCAAGCTGCACGGCGACCTCGGGCAGCTCGGCCCGGTCCGTGAACGTGCCAAGTTTGATGCGGCGGCCGTTGGCGGGTGCCGCTTCCGCCCGCTTCTTCAGGGCTTCGATGTAGGAGGCGTTTTGCCGCTCCGTGGCGGCCCAGGGGAGAGCCGGGCCGAGGAGGCCTTCGGCGATGTCCGCCCGTCCTTCGTAGACCCGGTCAACAATGGTGGCCCGTTCGACCGACGTCCGTGCCGCTGCCCGGACCGACGGATCCGCGAAAGGACCCCCCTTGGTGTTCAGGTAAAGGGTGTTGGTGCGGGGCATGGGGACTTCGTGGATCAAGTCCGCCTTGATCTGGGCGACCTGGCCTACGGGAATGGCCTCCACGACGTCGGCCGTTCCGGTCCTGAGGGCGGCAGCGCGTGCCGTGCCGTCGGGAACGTATTGGACGTCGACGCCGCCGCTCGCCGCTTTCTCGCCCCAGTAGTCGGCGAAGCGGTTGAGTGTTGCCGAGCTGGTGCCGTCCGCGGACGCCAGGACGTAGGGCCCGTTCCGGCGTTGATGGGGCTCACGACGCCACCGGGCTTGTAGGCGGACGCGGCGAGGATGGAAAGCTGGGGACTGGAAAGCCGCTGCGGAACAAGCGGGTCGTCCGTCTGGGTGGTCACGACGACGGCGTTCCCGCCGTCGGTGCGGACGCTGAGCTGCACGCCGTCGAGGATCCGCGGCTTGGGCTTGGCATTGGCTGCTGCCGTTAACGACGCCGCCACTTGCTCCGCCGTCAGGAGCGTTCCGTCATGGAATTTCACGCCTGCACGGAGTTCGAAGCGCCAGTTCCTGCCGTCCAGTTGCGTCCAGGCTGTTGAAAGCGATGGCTGGGCATCGCCGAGGGCATCCAGGACAACCAAAGTCTCGGCGGTCTTCCAGCGTGAGAGTTTGAAGGCGTCGTCGCTCAAGGGAGTAAGTCCTGAACGCGGTGGCTGCAGCATGGCTACCTTGATCCGGGAGTCGGTGCTGCTGGCTGATGGCGCGGTGCCTTGGGCGAAGCAAGCGCTGAGGCGGCGGCCATTGCGGAGGAGAGGAGTATCGCGGCAACTGCTTTTGGCGTGGAATAGCCATGGATTGGTGCCTGTCTTTCGTGGGTGTGAGTGGATCAAACGGTGTGGAGTTGTTGCGGACGCGGTGCCGGGACGGATGCCGGAAGGAAGCGATGTATGAGTGCCGCGGAGCTCGCCGCGAGAATTGCCGACACCAGCCACGGAGAGACCGCGGCCAGGGATGGTGTGGTGGCCTGTTCATAGAGCGGAGCAAGGAGCAAATTGCCGAGGAGAACCATGGTTCCGCCGCAACTCGCGAGCAAGCCGTAATAGGCGCCGGTGGAGCGTCCTGCGGCAAATTCGAGGACCAGATCCATGGCAACTGGTGCCACGCACATGTGCCCGACGGCGAGCGCAGTGACCAGCAGGAACGCCGGTAGCGCAGGGAATGCGTCGGGCGGGGGAAGGCGGCCATGGCTGCGATAGCGACGAACCCAGGGCCTGAACGGCGAATCCCGCGGCGAGCGCGACGCCCGGTCCCTTCCGTTTCATGAGCCTGGCGATGGGCCATTGCAGGGTGATGATCAAAATGGATGCGTAGGCGAAAATCGCCGAGAGCGCACCCAAACCCGCGTCGCTCCGTTCCAGCTCGATGGGCAACCCGAAGTAGAGCTGGTTGTAGGCAAAGAGGTTGACGCTATAGAAAGCCGCGAATGAGACGAAGCCCTTCTGCCTGAGGCAGGACCAAGCGTCCGACGGCGGCGCGGCGGCCGAGTTCCCGGCGGACGTTGCGACGGCGCTCGCCGTCGTCGCTGGTAGGAAAGTGCCGAAGACCACTGCCATCACGGCGAAGACCCCGCCCCGACGAGCAGGGCCGCGTCGAAGCCGGTCTGAAGCAGGACGGAGCCGAGCAGGGGACCGGCCACGGCGCCGATTTCCCCGAAAATGACCAGCAGCGCGAAAAGAGTGGTTTTGTGGGCTGAAGGGTGGCACGTCGTTCTTCGGCCCCACCCACAAGGCTTTCCAAAGCGGGTGAAAAGAGGCGCCACCCGCCCCTGTGATGACGGCTCCCAGGAGGAAAAGGGGGAAGTCCGAAGCCCACAGCAACAAAAGGTACCCGGAGATCCGGGCGAGGCATCCGGCAATCATGACGGGCCGGGCTCCCCAACGATCCGCGGCGGCTCCGCCCACGAGGAACAATCCTTGCTGGGCGAAGGTACGTGCGCCGAGGACAATTCCCACGGCCATTGCGCCCATGCCAAAGTCCTCGCGCATCAAAACCGCCAGGAAGGGGACAACCGAGTAGAAGCCAAGGTTGAAGATGAGCTGGCTGGCCAGCAGTAGCCGGGGCGTGGGCTCCGCGCGTGAGTTCATGGCTTGTCCTGTCGTACGTCCCTGCCCAGTCCGGGGATGGAGGTGACAAGCTCCCTGGCCTCCCGGGTCTGTGGGTTCGCGTACACGGCAAAGGTGGGTCCTTGTTCCACGATGCTTCCCCCGGAGAGGACCAGGGTTTGGGAGCACAACCGGGCGATGGCGGCCAGGTCATGCGAGACAAACAGGAGCCCAAGCCCGTCCCGATGGACCAGCTGTTCCAAGAGGGCCAAGACCGAGTTCCTGAGGGGAAGGTCGAGTCCGCTCACCGGCTCGTCAGCCAGGAGGATGGTTGGCGCGGGACCAGGGCCCGTGCAATGGCCACGCGTTGTTTTTGCCCGCCGGAGAGTTCCGAGGGCCGACGCGCAAGCAAGCCGCGATCGAGATCGACCCGTTGCAAGGCATCCAGGATCATCCTGCGGTGATCTCCATTGATGCGCAGTTGCCTCAGGGTTCAAGGAGCAGCCGCTCCACGTTCATGCCCGGATCAAGGCTCGCCGCCGGATTCTGCGGGATGTATTGCACCGCGCGGCGGTACCACCTCAAGGACGACGCCGGGCCGGGCACAACCGGGGTGTCGTTGAACGTGACGGTTCCAGCGTCCGGCTTCTCCAAAGCAAGCAGGATCCGTAGGAGTGTCGATTTTCCGGCGCCCGAGCCACCCACCAGGCCAACGCTGTCTCCCGTGGCAATCCTGAGGGAAACGTCCTGCAATGCCGGCCGGGCCGGCCGTTGCTTCAGGAGCCTGCGGCCCGGGTAGCTGAGTCCGAGATTGCCAGCGCTCAGGACTGCCTTCATGCTGTGGCTCTCCGGCGGAGGGAATCGAATCCGAGATGGGCGGCTTCCACCAGTTGCTTCGTGTACTGGTGCCGGGGCCGCTCCACCACCGATTCCATGGATCCCTCTTCGACGATCCGGCCGGAACTCAAGACGAGGGCCTGGTGGCAAAACGCCGCAGCCACAGCAAGGTCATGCGTAATGAACAACATCGCGCCGGCGGCCGCGGAACGCGCGGATTCCGGATACACGGATTCCGAGCAAGCTGATTCCGAATACAGGGACAAGGCCTCAAGGACCTTGGCCTGGCTGACCATGTCCAATGCGGTAGTGGGTTCATCCGCTACCAGGACGGAGCTGCGGCAGGCAAGGCGAGCGCGATGCAGACCCGCTGCAGCTGACCTCCCGACAGTTCGCCGCTGAAGCTTTCCATGGTCCGTTCGGCTTCCTCTATTCCCATCGACGCGAGCAGCTCAAGTGCCCTTTTCCGCGCCGCGGAGCCTGAAAGGCCGGCATGCCGCAGCGGGATCTCCATCTGTTTGCCCAGGCGTACCAAAGGGTTAAGTGCGGACATGGGGTCCTGATGGATTGCGGTGAGTCCCGAGCGGCGGGTTCGCCGGTCGGACAAGGTCACGTCTACTCCGTTGATCTGCAACTGCCCGGAGGCGCTCATCGAAGCCGGGAGCTGTCCCAGGAGGGCAGCCGCCGTCAGGGACTTGCCCGAACCCGAAGCTCCCAAAAGGGCCAGTCTTTGGCCCCGGTCGACAGTGAAGCTGACTCCGTCAATCAGGGCGCGTCCATGGAGGGACACCCTCAAGTCCTGAACAAGGAGGGCAGGGTGCATGGTGAACTTTCGGCTAGGGGCGATATGATTACTGATGCTATCAATAATCATTCTCATTAATCCAAATGTTTCCGGGAGCCGCCTGATGATCGCGCCTGGAAACCATGGAGACTACCTTGGGGAACAAGCAGCCAGCGACGGCGATCTCCGGACCATGCGCGCGACCCTTCCTTTTCTGCTCCGTCACCTCGACGACGATTAAGGCCAGGTCACGTTATTGCGGCGTGGAGAACTGCGGCGTTTTCGGCTAGCCACGCTTGGCGGCGAAGAATCTTGTCCCCGATGCCCTCGTCCCACATCCGTTTCCACCCGCCGCCCTGGGCAAGCGCCCTGTGCCGCATCACATGCCAGGAGCGCTCGGCGGCGTTCCGGGTTACGCCAACAATCTTGGCCGATCGGCCGGCCCAAGCCGTAGGCGTCCACCAGCATGGCAGCCCGGGAGGCGGCGTCGACTCCGCGCATGACGGGATCGCGGTCGGTGACGGGCATCCACGCGCCCCACCAGAGGAGCAAGTTCGCGACCTCTTCGGCCCGGGTCGCGGGGCGCAGCAGATCGAAGTCAATCAGGGCGACGGCGGTGCCGTCCCGGAAGACGACATTCTCCGGGGTGATGTCCATGTGGGCGAGGAATGTCGCCGGTCCCGCGATTGAGCCGGGCACCCAAGAGGATCAGCGGCGTCGTCCGCGCGTGCCCAGCCGGGTACGCCCAGCGGCTGCACTGCGTCATCGTAGGCCCGCACCAGGCGCGCGACGCTGATGGCACTCGATTCGTCGGCTACCCAGCTTGGCCAGGGACGGCCGGCGGTGTCCCCGGAACGAAACTCAGGGTGTCCCTGCCGCTGTCGTCGATGCCCAGGAATCGGGGCGCGCCCTGGAAGCCGGCCGATTGGAGGAAATCCAGGAGGCGGCGGACCCGCGGAGAAGCGTCGCTCACAGGGCGCCGCACTGTATCGCCCACCCGGACGAGCCCCTCCGTCACGTCCCGCCGAGAAGTGGAACGGCAGATTCCGACTGCCCGGGCTCGACGTACGGACGGCTATCGCTAGTCATCGTCCGATGCTGCCATGGCGGGGTCGACTGCGCCAGCCGGTGTGGTCCGGGTAAGGGCACCGCCCGACGCGGTAGTGTCATCAGCGATGGAAGATCTGGGCGGCACCGTACTGACAGCGGCTGGAGCCTTCGCGGCGACAAATCTTGATGACCTTCTGGTCTTGTCCGTTCTCTTCCTGTCAGCCAGGACGCGCCGGTGCCCAGACTCTGGAAAATTTGGATAGGCCAGTACATCGGCATTGGAATACTGACCGGTGTGGCGGCCGCGGCCGCGTTGGCGCTCACTCCCGTCCCGGTTGAGTGGGTTGGTTTCCTGGGTCTGGTGCCGCTTGTCTTGGGCTGCTACGCCTTGATTAAGGTTTCCCGCCCGTCCGGAGATCCACCGAAGCCCCGTTCGCTGACCGTGCCCGTGGTTGTCGCGGTGACAGTTGCCAACGGTGGAGACAACATCTCGGTATACATTCCACTGTTCCATTCGCTGGGACCGACTGCTTCGGTCGTGACGGGGCTGACTTTCGCGGTGCTGGTGGCGGTGTGGTGTGCCGCCGGTTACTGGCTGACAGCCCACCCGAAGGTGGGCGCGTTCTGCCGGCGGGCCGGAAACTGGGCTATTCCCGTGGTGTATGTGGCGCTTGGGCTCACCATCATTGTCCGCTCCGGAATCATTGCGCTGCTGTTCCAGCGCTGATCTTCGTAGCATGCAGGGTTCTCCCATCCGGAACTGATATGACTGCGGGTGGGTTTCATCCGGAAGCGCGCAGGAGGATTGGCAGGATATGTTCCGAGGTTCGTTTGTTGTAGGCGCTCTGGTTCTGCTTTTCGGGCAGCGGCCGTGTTGGGGTTCGGAGCCATCTTCCGGGCCAAGAGTGTCGCGGCCCGGATTGACGCCGCAGCGCCGGGATATTGGCCGCCGCAATGGCGGCGGTAGGGCTCGGGTGGGCTCCGCTCGGTGTGGTCCCGCTGGGAGCGGCGACTGGCGTTGTCTTCCTCTTGTCCGTCGTGAGGATCGTGTACCAAGGCCACGGGCAGCGGAGCCGCCGGAGCCGGGCGGTGGTCGGCGATCTATGGCGCAGCGGTGGCAGCCCTCTCGGGCTGGGTGCTGCTCTCCGCGTCGAGTGGAGCCGGATCGGTGTCGGATCATCCAGGACACCAACTGGGCATCATTCTCGCCGACATCATGGGCGCGATCCTCATGCTTTTCGCCGCCACGGGTTGGCTGTTGGGCACGTTCGCGATGCCGGCCGAGAGTAAATCGCACGCCGTACCCCGATTGAAGGGTGTCCGCGAGGCGTTGGTGGCAGCTGGACTTGCCGTAGCGTTGTACGCGATCTCCTAAGCCGGTGCCGCCCGGAACCACCTGGCGGCGGATTTAGAATGGAGCCATGATCGATATTTCGGTCGAGAAGGTAGCCCTTCTCCTGATCATTGCCGTTTTGGTCCTTGGACCCACCAAGCTTCCGGAGTATGCGAGGAAGCTGGGGCGGCTTATCCGCGAACTGCGGCGCATGGCTTCCGGAGCGCAGGAAAAGCTTCGCCAGGAGCTCGGTCCGGAATTCGAGGACATCGATTGGCGGAAAATGGATCCGCGCCAATACGATCCTCGCCGTATCATCCGTGAAGCCCTCCTCGAGGACGAGCCGCTTCCTGAGCCTGCCATCCCAACCCAGCCACAGACCCCTGGACAGCCTCCTGCCCGCCCGGTTGTGCGGTTGGCGGCCGGGCAGAAGGCCCTTTCGACGACGAGTCCACCTGATCCGTTAGTCGAGGCGCGGTGTGCGCGGGGGAGCGGTGCGGCGCTCGCCTGTTCCTTCGAAGGCCGCGGCCAGTGACAGCAGTGCGGTGTCGTCGTACGCGCGGCCGGCGAACGTGAGCCCCACGGGCATGCCGATATCGCTCATAGTTCCCATCGGTACGGTGACTGTCGGGATCCCCAGGTGCCGGGGGACGAGGTTGCCGTTGGCCACCCAGACGCCGTTGCGCCAGCCGAGATCGGCTGAGGGTTCGTTGACGTCCATGTCGGCCGGGCCGACATCGGCTGCCGCGGGGAAGATGACCGCATCCAGGCCAGACCGTCCATCCACTCCTCAAGGTCCACCCGCCGGGTCTCTTCGAGTCCGCGCAGGCCTTCTTCGAGGGACGGGATGTCGGTGACGGAGGAAGCCCCGTGCAAGCGGATGTGCGCCGGGTAGTCGGCGATATCGTCGTCGAACCCGTCATAACGGTCCGGGAGCGCGCCTTCCGGATGCGGGAAGATCGCAGCGCCGTCGACGTCGGCCAGGCTGTTGAGCGACGGATCCCCGTTGGCGGAGAGGAAGTCGTCCCAGGCCCAGGCCGAGAGATCGACGATTTCGCGCTTGAGGAAGTCCGGGCTCACCAGTCCGCGGGTGGCGATGGTGGGCGCCCCGGGCGGTCGCCTTCGTAGTTGGAAACCACGGGGAAGTCCACCAGCACCACGTCGGCGCCGGCGGCTTCGAGGTCGCGCCGGGCTGCCTCCCACAGTGCCATGACGGAATCGCGCGTCTGGATTCGTTGACGGTGGGTCCGCCGATGCCGGGAGTTTCGCTGGTGCCGGCGTCGGGGTCCGCGTTGATGTACATGCGCGGCACCCCGAAGCGCTTGCCCCTCAACGCTGAGCGGGCGCCGTCTACGTTGGATGGTGCCAGCGCCGGGTAGGAGGCCGGACGGACCTGGGACGCGGCCGGGATCTGGACCCAGGGCTGCACGCGCCAGAAGTCGCCGCGGGTTTCGGCGTCGTCGGCCACAATGACATCGAGCAGTTCCAAAAGATCCGCCATGGACCGGGTGTGCGGCACCACGACGTCCATGGTGGGGACCAGCGGCCAGTTCCCGCGCACCGAAATGACCCCACGAGACGGTGTGTACGCGCACAAGGCATTGTTCGACGCGGGCGCGCGGCCGCTGGACCAGGTCTCCTCGCCCAGGCCGAAGGCTCCGAAGCTCGCGGCGGTAGCGGTTCCGGAGCCGTTCGAGGATCCGGAGCCGAAAGCGGCGGTGAGGAAATCGCCGTTGTAGGGGCTTTCGGCGCGTCCATAGACGCCGCGCTGCATGCCGCCGTTGGCCATGGGCGGCATGTTGGTCAGGCCGATGAGCACGGCCCCTGCCGCGCGGAGGCGTTCGATGGTGAAGGCATCGCGTTGCGCGATGAGGTTTTTGAACGCGGGGGAGCCAGCGGCGGCCGTGAGCCCTTTGGCCAGAAAGCTGTCCTTGGCGGTGTAGGAATGCCGTCGAGGGGCCCGAGGGCGGTGCCGCTTGCCCGGCGCACGTCGGAGGCCCGGGCATCGGCGAGTGCGTCGGGGTTCATCACCACCAGTGCGTTCAGCGTGATGCCGTTGCGGTCGTAGGCGTCAATGCGGTCAAGGTACGCCTGGGTGAGTTCCCGGCTGGTCACCGTGCCGGCTTCCAGGGCGGTGCGCAGCTGCGCGATGGAGGCCTCGACGACGTCGAAGCGGCTCATCGTGCCACCGGCCCGTTGAGTGTGGGCTGCTGCTGCGTGATGCAGTGGATTCCCCCGCCCCGGGCGAGGATTGGCCGGGCGTCCACGGTCACGACCCGGCGGCCCGGGTAGGCCTCTGCCAGGATTTCCGCGGCCAGGGCGTCAGCGCGCTCTTCGCCATAGCCGCATGCGATCACGCCGCCGTTGACTACGAGGTGGTTGACATAGCTCCAATCGACGAAGCCTTCGTCGTCGCGGAGGGTCTCAGGCGCGGGAAGCAGCGTGATCTCGAACGGCTTGCCAGCCGCGTCTTGCTGGGTTTCGAAGAACCGCTGCAGGGTGCGGCTGACCTCGAAGTCGGGGTGGCCCGGGTTGGTCTGCGAGTGCAGCAGGACCCGGCCGGGAGAGGGAAGGGTGGCCACCATGTCGATGTGGCCGCGTGTGCCGAGGTCCTCGTAGTCACGGGTGAGACCGCGTGGTACCCACACGGTCTGGGTGGTGCCCAGGGTGCGCGACAGTTCCGCTTCGACCCGTGCCTTGTCCGCGAAAGGGTTTCGGTGTGGATCGAGCTGAACGGTTTCGGTAACGAGGACGGTGCCTTCGCCATCGACGTGGATGGCCCCGCCTTCGTTGACCAGCAAGGAAGTGACCAGTTCAGCGCCGGATTCTTCGGCGACAAAACGGGCCATGCCAGCGCTCTTCTGCCATTCGGACCAGGCCGGGGCGCCCCAGCCGTTGAAGATCCAGTCAACTGCGCCGAGCACTCCGGGCCGTTCGTCGTCGACGACGAAGGTGGGTCCGACGTCGCGCATCCAGAATTCGTCGAGGGGAGCCTCAAGCTGTTCGATTCCGGCGCCGAGCATCCGGCTGGCCCTGTCCCGTTCGCTGGGGTCGACCACCATGGTGACGGGTTCGAACTTGGACACCGCATGCGCGACGGCGGTCCAGGCCGCGTACGCTTCTTCCGCCGAAGCGGCGTCGTCGCCCAAGGTCAGGCCAGTGCGGGGGAACGCCATCCAGGTGCGCTCATGGGGTGCGGTTTCGGCTGGCATTCTCCAGGCCATGGAAGTCTCCTCCGTGTTGTGAGGTGAAATGTGGTGTGAGGTGTCATTTCTTATTGATCGCATGATCAACAACAGGAAAACTACTTTAGACTGTTGTGTGATGTCAAGCACCATACAGAAACGCGCTGCGCGGAAGACGCCGGCCGAACGCGCGGCCGAAATAGCCGAGGCCGCCAAGGAAATAGCGCTTGAGCAGGGGCTTTCCGCCATTACGCTGCGGAACGTTGCAGCGCGGGTAGGGGTGGCCTCGGGCCTCGTCGCGCATTATCAGCCCAACGCGGAGGCCTTGGTGGCGGGGATCTTCTCGACCATCGTGGCGGCGGAGACCGAGGAGGTTGCCGGCCTTCTGGAGGCGCAGCCGACTCCCTTGGAACAGCTCGGCATGCTCCTTGAAACGCTCATGGACAGCAGCCGCCTGGACGTCACAGCCATCTGGGTGGAGGCGTGGACCCTGGGCGCCGGAACGAGGCGCTCGCAGCCTGCGTCCGTGAGCAGATGGATGCATGGCAGGCCGTGGTGCAGCGCGTGGTCGAGGCGGGGATCGACGCCGGTGAGTTCGACACGTTCGACGCTCCGTCTGTGGCCTGGCAGATCCTGGGCATGGTGGACGGACTGAACGCCCAGGCGCTGGTGCGCTGGGATGGCGTCAGCGACCGCGGAACGCACCTGGCCCGCGCAGTGGAGGGCATGGTGGGTGCGGCCCGCGGTTCGCTGTTGCCGGGCGGCGTCCAGCACACCGGGATGATCCCAAGTCCGGATTCCTAGTTCGGCAGGTAGTGTTCCAGCCGCGCGAACTCCGGTTGCGAAAGCTCGCTCCCGACGGCGGCGGCGCCCACCGCGCAGGCTGCCGCGAGGCTGCTTTCCTCATCGAGGCCGGACGAGAGTGCGAGGACGAGCGCCGCGCAGAAGGCGTCACCGGCCCCCACGCAGTTGACGACGCTCGTCCTCGTCGCGGGCGCATGGGCGGTCTTGACCCCTTGCGCGTACATCGACGCGCCGCCCGCACCATACGTCACGGCAACGCGTTTGGCGTTTCGAAGCTGGGGGATGAGCTCGTACTCCGACTCGTTGACGATCACCAGATCGCACCGTTCAAGAAGCGCTGCCGGGAGTGCCTGTGCCGGGGCCGCGTTGAGGGCGAAGAACCCGGTGGTGCGGCGCGCGGCTTCCAGTACGGTTTCGACGGCGATCTCAAGCTGTGCGAGTACCGGCCCGCCATCCGAGAAATCAGCGCGCTCCAGCGAAACCATGGCGTTGGCTCCAGGAGCCACGGCGATCTGGTTTTCGCCCTCGCTGTCGATCACGATCAACGCGGTGCCGGTCGGCGCTGAAACCTGCTCCACTGCCGAAGTGTCAACCCCTGCCCGGTCCAGGGCCTCCGTCAGAAGCCGGCCATCCGGATCCGCGCCGACTGCGCCCACCATGCGGGCGGCACCGGCGAGCCGGGCAGCTGCCGCGGCCTGGTTGCCTCCCTTTCCGCCGGGCTGGCGGGTGAGCGTGCCGCCGCCGATGGTTTCACCGGGGGACGGCAAGCGATGGACGCGGCACGTGAGATCGACGTTGAGGCTGCCGACAACAGTGAGCGTGCTGGGGTGGGGCATGAGTTGTCCTTCGGGTGGTGCTGGATTGCGGGGTCGGGTTTCCGGCCTAGTGCCAGAAGCCACGGTGGACTTCTGTCGCCTCGGGAAGCGGAACCGGGCCGGTCACGGCGACGGTGTTGCCGCCGTGGGCAAGGACTTCGCGGCAGGGCAGGTCAAGGGTGGGCACGCCCGACTGCTCGGTGACGATCGAGGCAAGGTCCTTCTCGGACAAGGCATAGACCACGCGCCCGATTCCCGCCCAATAGATGGCACCGGTGCACATGGCACACGGTTCGGTGCTCGTGTACAAAGTGCTGCCGGCCAGTGCCGCGGCATCGAGTTTCCTGGCGCTCAATCGGACCAAATTGGTCTCGGCATGCCCGGTGGGATCGTGTTCCGTGTTGACGGTATTCATGGCTTCCACGAGGGTTCCGTCCGGGGCCAACAGGAGTGCACCGAACGGGTGGTCGCCGCGATCCCGGCAGCCCGCGCGAGCGAAATGGCGCGGTGCAGGAACTCAAGGTCGGCCTGGCTTGGCTTGGCGGGTAACGAAGTGTTCATCAAAAGCCGCTTCAGTTCGCTGCCGGCAGGGACAGGATCCGCTCCAAGAGGTGTGCCGCGGCGTCGCCCTTGACGGACAGCACAACCCGCGATGCCCGGTCCGGCACCTCCCGCACGCCGGCGGCTTCGCCGTCGAGCCGCTCACAGCGGGTCTTGCCGTGGGCCTCACCCTTACTCGTATCCACGGAAATTCCAACGTACGGGGCGTCGTCGAGCTCGAGGGCACCCACGGCGATTGCGGCCGCCAGCGGATCGTGGAGGGCGGCGCAGTGTTCACCGAAAATCGTGTTGTAGAAGGCGAAGTACTGGACGAGCATGCCCGACAGTGCGCTGGCCACCGGATGTCCGGCAGTTCCGAGCGCCGCACGATGGGCCTCATCGAAGCGGTGGTTCATGGTGACATCCAGGGGCACCAACGTGACCGGCCAGTCGGCTTCCATCACTGCGGCCGCGGCCTCGGCGTCGTTGAAGATGTTGGCCTCGGCGACGGGGCTGATGTTGCCCGGCACAAACGCGGCTCCGCCCATGATCGTGACATCGCGGACGAGTGCCGGGAGGTTCGGGTCCAGCTGCAGCGCGAGGGCCAGATTGGTGAGCGGGCCTACGGCGATGACGCGCAATTCACCCGGATACTCGTTGGCGAGCCGCACCAGCATCTCCGCGGCAGTCTCTGATTCCACCGTCAGTCCGGCGTCTTCCAAGGTGATCCGCCGATGCCGTTCTCGCCGTGAACGTGCGGCGCCCCGCCGTCGAACGTCCCATGAGGGGATCGTGGGCACCCACGGCAACCGGGATCCCGGCCCGGCCCGCAGCATGGAGCAGATTCAAGGTGTTGACGGCCCCGGTCGCGGCGCTGACGTTGCCGCTGACGGTTCCGATCCCGGCCAGCTCCACCTCTGGGCTCGCCAGGAGATAGGCGATGGCCAGGGAATCGTCGATGCCGGTATCGCAATCGAGGTAGAACGGCTGCGGTGTGGTGGTGGTCATGGTGCTCCTTCGGGTTTTGGTGACGTGGGTTCGGGCTTAAGCATGGCGGCGACGGCGGCAGGTGCCGCTGCGGCGCTCGCAGCGACAGGGCGGAGGATCAGGGAAGCAGCAAAAGCCGCCAGGGCGAAGCCTGCCGAGATCCACAGGGCAGTTTGGTAACCGGCGATGGTTCCAGCGGCGACGGCGGGTGCGACGACGGCGATTCCCACACTGGCTCCGATTCCAAAGCATGCTCCATTCAGGCCGGGCACGGAACCGGGCGCCGATTTGGGTGAATTCAGCACAGCGATCCCGCTGACGGTGCTCTGGAACTGGCCGAGATAAAGGACTCCCATGATGATCAGCAAGGCGAAGACCATCCAGCGGTCCGCGGCAAAGATTGCCACCGCGACTGCCGCGACGACGATCAGCCCGCTGCTGATCCGCAGGGCCTTGAACCAGCCGATGCGCTGCGCGAACCAGCCGGAGAACACCGCAGCGAGCACACCCACGAACGCTGTAGGCGTCAGGTACAGGAGGGCTGACATCGAGGCGGACAGTCCGTATCCCGCGTGTGCGTCCTGGCTGAGGAGGATCACGGTGAAGTTCAACGCCGAGAAGATACCGCCAAGGGTCAGCACTGTGCTCGCCAAAACCGGCCATACCTGGCGGGATCGCAACTGTTCGATGGCGATCAGGGGACGCGCAACCCTCTTTTCCACGGCCACGAACGCCAGCCCGGCAATCACGGCGCCGGCGAGATATCCAAGGGTCCAGATATCGCCCCATCCGGACGTGGAAGCCTGTCCGATCAGGTTGCTCAAGAGAACCAGGAACGTGCCCAGGGTGCCCGCGCCCCACCAGTCCATGCGTCCTTCCCGTGTCCGGGCGGCCCTTTTCGGGACGACGACGGCGACCAACACGATCGCCAGCACGCCCACACCGAGGACAAGGACAAAGAGGAACTGCCATCCGATCGTGTCGGTGATGAAACCGCCCAGGAAGCCGTCGAGTCCGCCGATGCCGCCGTTGACCGCCGAAATGACGCCGACGGAAATGCCGAAGAGGCGTTTGCTGAAGCGCTCGGACAGAAGCAGGAAGGAAATGGTGAACGTGGCGCTCGTGGCACTTTGCAGGACACGGCCCACGAGAAGAATGGTCAGGTTCGGCGCCCACAGGCATAGGACCGTGCCGCACAACATCATCGAGAGGACGATCAGCAAGGTGCGGCGGCGTCCCAGGAAGTCGCTCCATCGCGAAAACGCCATGCCCAGGACGGCGCCGGTCAGGAAGAACAGCGACTGGACTTTGGCCACGTTTTCGGTGGATTCCTGGAAATGGGCGGCCATGGCCGGGAGGGCCGCCGAGAACAGGCTGGCGTTGAGCTGGTAACTGAGGATCGAAAGGATGAGCGTGGCGATGAGGACGGGCACTCGCGCTGCTTTTCGCCGAAGGGGAGCCCTGCGGTGCTGGTGGCTTGGGTGGTCATGGACAAACTTCCTTGTTTGAAACAAAACGGCTTCTGGGGGCGGCTCGATGCAGGTGTGGCGCAGAGCACAGGATGGCTTATATGTGCATCATACACGCTTGTTATACAAGCTCGGAATACCCATCGCGTAAACTCTGAACATCGACGAAGGGAGCCATCTTGGACCGCAGTGCTGAAGCCGTTCTTTCGGAGCCGTTGGATGCTACGGCCAACATCCCGCTCCGTGTTGCCGTGTACTCGCGCATCATGAACGCCATCAGGGCGGGGCATTTCCCTGTTTCCTCGCTATTGCCTTCGGAAACGGACCTGGGTTCGGCAATGAAGGTCAGCCGGACAGTAGTCCGTGAGGCGCTCATGCTCCTCGAGGAAGACGGCTATGTGCGGTCCCGCCGGGGCATTGGACGGTTTGTGGCCACGCGCCTGCCGCGGGTCGGCCTGGAGCGGATCAGGCCCATGGAGGAGACTCTCGCTGAGGCCGGATCCGCTATCCAGGTCAGCCGGACGCAGCACGTACTGCACCCGTCGTCGTCGGTGTTTACCGCAGAGCCCCTCGGAATCCGCGAAGAGGAGCCCTCCTGGTTCTTCGAGAGCGTCCTCAGACGGGACGGCTCTCCTATCGCCTTGGTCCAAGAGCACGTCGCAAGCGAGGGGGGTCTCATCGATCGTGACCCTGAAGCGGCACGCGCCATTGTGGACGACGTCGGGCGCGAGGCCACGCTGCTGGCTAACTTGATCTCGGCTATTGGCCCGGCCTTTGGTCCCGGCGAGACCGACATCGCAGCAGGCACCCCGGGCGTCGCGCGCGGCGAGCTGCTTGAGCTGGATGCCCAGGACCCGGTGCTGATCCTGACCCAGACCGTGGAGCACTCCGGCCAGGTCGTCTACCTGGCCAAGACACTGGTCAACACCGGAGTGGTCCAGATCGGAATCATCCAGGGAACCTAACGGGCGGGCACCCAACTGACTCGCAGTAGATGTCGTTTTGAGGGCCTATAACGACACCTGCTGCTAGTCAGTTGGGACTTGCGGGGCGAGGGTGGCCGTGGGGACTAGTTGGCTGGGCGGACGGCTCGTCCCGCGGCTGCGATTACCAGCTTCTCCGGGAGCAGCTTGACGGCCACCCGGGCAACAAAGGAGTTGAGCCGGCCATCCACGACGCTCGGCTTGTTCCCGCGGATCGCGGACATGGCGGTGTCCACCACCTGCTCCGGGGTCCGCAAGGATCCGGCGGCTGCTGCCTCGCCGGCGATGTCAAAGAAGGGTGTGTCCGTAGCCCCCGGGCAAACGGCAAGGACCTTCACGCCCGTTCCTTGAGTCTCCGCCCACAGCGCTTGGGTGAAGGAGAGCACAAACGCCTTCGTCGCGCCGTAGATGGCCATGTGGGGTATCGGCTGGAATGCGGCCGTACTCGCGATGTTGATGATGGCCCCCGAGCCGCGCTCAGCCATACCAGGCAAGTAGCGTGTGCTGGTACCGACCAAGGTGGAGCAGTTCAACTGGATCTGTTCGGCGTAGCGGTCGGCGTCCGCTTGGACGACTTGTCCGTGTGTTCCGAATCCCGCGTTGTTGACCAGGATGTCCACTGTGAGTCCCAGCGAATCGGTGGCGAGCTGGAGTTCCTTTGCGGAGTCCGGAAGGCTCAAGTCCATGGCAAGGACGGTCACTTCAGTGCCGTGCCGGCGGAGTTCAGCCGCAAGCGCGTCAAGTTTGTCCTGGCTGCGCGCAACCAGGATCAAGCGTGCGCCCTCAGCGGCAAGTCTGCGGGCGAAGACCGAACCAATGCCCGTAGAGGCTCCAGTGATGAGGGCTGTTTTGGCTGAAATGTTCATTTTCTTCTCCTACGTTCCGACTGTTAATAAACTGACTGTGCGGTTTGTTTTTTGCCCACGAGTCGAAGTCTCAGGCTCGTGGCCTGCTGCATTACTGGCTGGAAATGAACTGCTGCTCGAGGAATTGCAACAGCAGGTTCGCGCGTCTCTCGAAGGCATCGAGATCTTTGGGGTCAAGGGCATCGGTGACCGACTTCAACCCGTCGAATGCGGCCACGATAACCGTTGCCGCGTCGCCGGGATCGCCTGAAAACGCCAGGACGCCGCTTGCGCGGCCCTTTGAAGGATGCCGGCCACGAGATCCACCCATGCGGCCAGGGGAGAGGCGCCACCGGGGTGCTCCTTCGTGGATGCCAGTTGATTCGCCAAATGCACCACGCCCCACGCGGAAGAGTCGCTCAGGACTGTTCTGACCATGAACTCCCCGAGGCTGCGCAACTCCTCCAGCGGGTTGTTCTTGCTCAGAATTTCTTCTTGCACGCGACGCAGCCAACGTGACTTTTGCTCGTCGACGACGGCCTGGGCCAACATTGCTTTCGAAGAGAAGTGGAAGTAGATGGCTCCCTTCGTGAGCCCGACTTCGCGGATGATGTCGTCCATCCGGGTCTGCTCGAACCCCTTGCGCGCAAAAACGTCCGCGGCAACTCGAAGGATCTCATTCCGTGTGGCCGCGCCCTTGGGCGTACTGCCTGTGTCGCCGAACTCCATATTGCCACGTTACAAACCGACCAGTAGGTATGTCAATCTGGGTAGTTCGCCGGCTTCGATCATCCGATGGGCACAGCGTGCCGATAGGATTTGGTCGTTTAATAAGGGCGCAACAGTAGCGATCGCTGCTCTGGCAGATTTTGGGAGGAGTGGGGGACCCAATGCGCGATGAAGCGCTCTTCGAGGCTTCCGTCAAGCGGGAGCTCGTTCATAAGCGCTCCGTTTCGGAAGTCTTCTTGACTGACTTTGTCCAAACAAGTTCAAGGCGGTTCATTGCGGGAGCGCAGTGGCCGCGATGGCACGTTTTTTATGGGTCGCCGGACGGTTCGCCTGATTCGGCGCTCATGGCTGAGACATTGAGGCAGGCGGTAATCTTCATGTCCCATTTGTGCGGAGTGCCCTTGACCCACAAGTTCCTCATGCCGTACATGAGCATCTCGGTAGAAGCCGCGCTCCTGGATCCCTTGGTACCTGCGCAAGTTGCGGTCGAACTTGACGTGAAGGATATGAAGCTCAGTGGAGGGCAGTTGTCCGCCCTGACTGTCACTGCTCGGTTCGTTGTTGACGGCACTCCATCGGGGAAGGGGCCGCGGCGGCCCGCATTGTGAATCCTGCGACGTACCAGCGATTGCGCGGGGCGGTCCCCACTGTATTGCCGGCCGCTGGAGAAGACTTGCTGGCGTGTGCCGACGTCGGGCATGCCACCCAGCGGAACGTGATGCTCGGGCCAAGCTCGCGCCCCTTCGTCTGGCCGCTGCGGGTTGACCCAACCCACCCCATCTTCTTTGACCATCCGCTGGACCACGTCCGGGAATGCTCTTGGTGGAGGCCGCAAGGCAGGCTGCGCGCGCAGCGTGTTCCCGGCCGGATGTCGATTTTGCCCTGTTTGAGGCGGAATTCATGAAGTTGGTTGAGTTCAGCTATCCCGTGGATGTTGTTGTGACTCGACTCGAATCACATGCCGCCCATGGTGTGATGAGAGTCCGGTTGTTGCACGAAGAAGAGACTCTGATGTCCTTGTTGGCTCAGGTCAAAACGCCGCATTGACTCAGGGCGTCCCTGGCCTTGCGGGTGGCTGGGCATTAATGCCGGCATCATGAAACCCCACATGTCGTCAATCCTTTTGAGAACGTCGCGCCGTTCTGTCAGCACGTTGGAAACCATCTGGACGCCCGTGAAAGACGCAACCAAATACCGTGCGAAGTCTGCGGCCTCGACCTCGGGCCGCACGTCACCGTCCAATTGGGCTTGGCGCGTCAGCATCTCCATGGTGGTTACCCAGTCCTGGTAGGGACCTTTGACGTCTCCATTGAACGCCGAAGCTTCGAAGGTCAGCCGGATTCCGGCCCGGACGATTGGCTCATCGAGTAGCTGTTGGCCGAATGTCCGGCACATGGCGATCATGGTCTCGAGCGCTGGCAGTCCCGCGGCGGCGATCTTCTCCCCGGCGACACGCACGATGTTGTGCTGTTCGGCGATGACAGCAAGCGCCAGGTCTTCCTTCGATTTGAAATGGAAATAGAGCGCGCCTTTAGTGACCGAGGCGCGCTCAGTGACGTCGCTCAGGCTTGCATTCCCGTAACCGACCTCTTCAAAGATCGACGCTGCACCCTCGATGACTGCCGTTCGGGTGGCTTTGGCACGTTGTTGCATGATCCGCGTGGAGACCTCTCCGGTTTCTGCGTCCGGGATACTTGAGTACATGAAACTGACGGACCCGAAGATCGGTGGGGACATGTCAACATGTGTTGACCATGTGCCCCGGGTGCTGGTCCTCGGTTCGTCCGGTTTCATTGGAAGCCGGGTTGTAGCCTCACTCGCCGGATCCGGAGGGGCGCACGTTGTTGCACTCTCACGAAAACCGGTTGCAAGACTACGAAACAACAACGCTACCATTGCGACCGCTGACATTTCCGTCCCGGGGAGCCTGATTCCCTTCTTGGCCGGTACGGATGTGGTCATCCACGCAGCATCCTATGTGGGCGACGAGCCTCGCCTTGCCCATGCGATCAACGAGGCCGGCACCGGTCACGTCGTTGAGCAGTGCCGGGAAGCCGGGGTAGCCCGGCTGATCTATGTCAGTACGTGCAGTGTTTACGGGAGCGGTCCCCACCGCGGCATTCTTGAATCCGAGGTGGGATATCACCCGGCCTCGGTTGCCAGCGCCACCCGTGCCGTTGCCGAACAGCTGGTTCTCGGCTACGGCGGCGAAGTTGTTCGCCCCAACCTCGTGTTCGGTGCGGGAGACCGCTGGTTTGTTCCGGGCCTGCTCAGGCTGATGAAGGTTGCCGGCGGGTGGCCGGGCGATGGTTCGGCGCTGCTTTCGATCATCGGCGTCGAGGCCCTTGGCAGGCTGCTTTCCGCGCTTGCGTTAGCACCCCGGCAACCCGAGCGCGCTTTCCATGCCGCATATTCGGAACCTGTTCCGGTGTCATCCCTCGTGGAGAGCGTTGCCCGGGTATTCGGTGTGGAGTGCCCCAAGTTCCTGGGAGATGACGAACAGGCAGGCCCGGCCTTGCGCGCGGCAGGATTCAGTAGCCATCAGGTTGACTTGGTGACGAAGGATCACTGGTATTCCTCCGGAGGCCTTTGGCGGATCTCCGGGCTCGAACCGGAAACGTTCAGCAGTGCCCTTGGTGAATTTTCTTCCGCCTACCACGTTTCCCGGGAGCCCAACCGGTCATAAACCGGTTGAACGGTTTGTTTAATGGGCGGCCAGTCTCTAGACTTCAGTCCAGCGGCTCGTTGTGTTTGCGGCAACTAGTTGAAGGGCAGTAATGGGGGGAGGTGCGGCCGAGCAATCGACCGCACCTCATCTGTCCTACCGCACATCCTCGGTCCGGGTGCCGACGGCGTTCGATTTCCTATCTCACATCCTTGTGGTTTAGTATTGACGAGTTGCTCCGGCGGGGATGGAAGTCCCGGTGAGCAAAGTTCGGGGCTGTGGCGCAGCTGGTAGCGCACCTGCATGGCATGCAGGGGGTCAGGGGTTCGAGTCCCCTCAGCTCCACCACAAGAAATGGGAACCACCCGAGCGGGTGGTTCCCTTTTTCGTCTCTCCGTGGAAAGCCGTGGATGCCCCGTGCTACTCGCGCTTGACTCCATATTCTGCCGCGCTGACAAACTCGATCGCCGAGTAGGTCTCGTCGCCTACCACCCAGGCGTTGTGTCCGGGCGGAATGGTGTACGAATCTCCTTTGGAGATGCTGATCTTCTTGCCGTCGCTGGTCTCGACTTCCAGTGCGCCGGCAATACAGTAACCCACGTGGTTGAGCTGGCAGGAATCCGTTTGGACCACCGGTTTGATGCAGTCCGCCCAGCTCCAGCCCGGTTCGAAGCTGAGGCGGCCGATCGTGTAGTCACCAACAGTGACGTTTTCCACCACGGTTTTCTCCGGGCGGCGAACTTCATCGGGGGAATTGTGCGACTTTACTTCAAGCTGAGTGACGAGGTTGACAGTCATGGTCTGCTCACAAGGGGAGTGGGAGCCTGGTCTTCCAGGTCCGCAACGTGGCTCGCCCTTCGCAGCGGACCCTGATGTCCGGGCTGCTTGCGGCGCGTGCCGTGCCTTCAGCAGCGGTCAGACGGTCGATTACTTGCAATCTCTACCATCCTCCGCCACCCCCGTGTTGTCGAGGGTTCCTGAGGGGGATAGATTGGTGCACCGTGACCTTGACCGAGCTGGATGCACACCTTGAGACGCTCTTCGGCACCCTGCGCCGCTTTCCCGACGTCGAGGCGGAGAACCTGCGGGCGCATGACGCCACCGACCGGCTCCTCCTTGAGACCGCGGCGGGCTACCTCAGTAATCCGGAATCCCGCGTTGCGGTGATCGGCGACCGCTACGGAGCCCTGACCCTCGGCGCCTTGGCGGCGCTCGGCGTCGGGCACGTCCGGGTGACCCAGGACCTCTACGCCGGCAGGCTCGCGCTGCAGCGGAACGCCGAGGCGTCCGGGCTGTCCGGCCGCTTTGATCAGTTCGAGCTGGGCGCCGGCCTGCTCGATGGCGCCGAACTGGTGATCATGCAGCTCCCCAAAGCCCTCGCGGAACTGGAAGAAATCGTCGACGCCGTAGCGCGCTTTGCGGCGCCGGGTGCCGTCCTGCTCGCCGGAGGTCGCGTCAAGCACATGTCCCTGGGGATGAACGCCGTCCTTGAACGCCGCTTCGAATCGGTGCAGCCGCAGCTTGCGCAACGGAAGTCACGTGTCCTGCTTGCCGCCGGTCCCAAGCGGCCGGACACCCCGGAGCCCTTCCCGGTCTCGGAACAGAACACGGAGCTGGGGATGACGGTCTGCGCCCACGGGGGTGCGTTTTCGGGCACGAAGCTGGATATCGGCACGCGTTTCCTCTTGGGCTTCCTGGACAGGATCCCTGGAGCGCGGCACGCGGTAGACCTCGGCTGCGGTACCGGGATCCTCGCCACGATCTACTCCCGGAAGCATCCCGACGCCCGGGTTACGGCGACGGACCAATCGGCGGCAGCCGTCGCTTCCGCGAGGGCAACCGCGGCAGCCAACGGACTGGCAGATCGCATCACGGTAGTCCAGGACGACGCCATGTCCACTTTCGAACCGGGCAGCGCCGACCTCATCCTGCTGAACCCGCCGTTCCACCTCGGCGCAAGCGTCCATGCCGGGGCGGCCACGAAGATGTTCGATGCCGCGGCGAGGGTCCTGTCTTCCGACGGCGAACTCTGGACTGTCTACAACAGCCATTTGCAGTACCGCGCGGCGCTCGAAAGGCTGATCGGTCCCACCACCGAAATCGGCCGCAACCCGAAATTCACCGTGACGCGCAGTATCAAACGTTAACCATCAGAGCGCTTCCGACAGCAACTGCTCCACCCCGAAGTGCCCGATTCCCGCCATCCGCGGATTGTCATCCGAGAAACTGACCATCGCCGTCGCAAGGACCACAGCCCAGCCGCGGGACCGGGCCCACGTAGCGGCGTCCACCGCGCCTCCGAAGGCCGCCATGAAACGGCGCCGCGCACCGCCGTCGAACATCAACCATGCCACGGCGAGGTCGACGGCGGGATCCCCGGCCCCGAGGTCGCCGAAGTCGACGACGGCGGCGAGGCGGCCGTCGGGCCGCAGGAGGACGTTGGCCGGTGGAGATCTCCATGCAGCCACAGCCCGGGGCCGTCCCACGGCGGCGCCCGCAGGCCTCGGAAAAGAGCGTCCGCAACCGTGCCGCCTGCGGATAGCGGCCGGAATCGTCGAGCCGCTCCATGACCACGCCGGACCTCGCTGCCAAAGGCACCCCCGGACGGGATTGACGGGCGCGCCCGGTGCGGCCGGAACGTGGATGGCGACGAGGAACGCGGCAAGGTCCTCGGCTGCCGCGTTCCGTAACTCCTGGGGCGCCGCGCCGCGGAGAGTCCCTCCAACCAAGGAGTCACGCTCCACGGCCATGGATAATCCGCGGATGGCCGCCCCGAATGGATGGGCTGGGGAGGGGCACTGGCGAACGCTTGGCATACCCGGGGAGATAGTGCTGCTCATGCAGTATCAGCTGCGCTGCCGCCTCCCGGCGGGCAAGCGGACGGCCCACTCCTTGCCGAGCCGGTACATGACGTTGTCCCAGCCGTTGGCCACCAACTCCAAGGGAAGGTCGGCGAGCCCTGGCAGTTGATCTTCGAGCAAACTCCTCACCAACCCTGCGGTGATGTCCAGCTCGGCCTGCGGCATGAGTGCCATATTCCGGGGCCTCCGATCAGCAATATCCGGGTCCATTACGCCTGGGCAGCGTGTGGGCATACCGGGACAAGCACAGGTGCCGTACGATGCAAATGCAACAGCATTATTCGAATGATTTTAGGGGAATCCGTGACTGAGATCCGCCAGCCGACTCCGAGGCGCGGAACCAATCTGCCCCGCATGGGGGACTTCAACCTGACCGTCATTCTCGACGCAATCAGGCGTTCGTCCGGCGGACTGAGCCGGGTGGAACTCGCCCAGATTGTCGGCCTTTCACCGCAGACCATTTCGAACATCTCCCGCCGCCTCCTGGATCAACATCTCATTGTCGAAGCGGGCAAGGAAGGCAGCGGCCCGGGCAAGCCCCGCACCATCCTGCGCCTGAACCCTTCCGGAATGTACGCGCTTGGCGTCCATCTCGATCCTGCGGTCATCACCACCGTGGTCCTGGACCTGGTCGGAGACGTTGTGAAGCACTCCAGGATTCCCACGCCGGCCGGAAGCAATCCGCAGCGCGTCATCGCCGCCATAGCGGAGGAAATCAAGGCGCTGATCGAAGATTCAGGTGTTGATACGGGAAAGATCGCGGGACTTGGCGTCGCGGCGCCGGGCCCCATAGACCTTGACGAGGGTACGGTCGTGGATCCGCCCCTCATGACGGGTTGGGACCGGGTGCACTTGAGGGACGCCCTTGCCGAAGCCACCGGGCTCGAGACCCTTGTGGACAAGGACGTTACCAGCGCGGCCGTCGCCGAAACCTGGGCGGGCGGGGCCAGCGGCACCGGAAGTTTCATCTTCATGTATATGGGTACCGGTATTGGTTGCGGCATCGTCTTGAATGACGAAGTTGTCCGTGGAACGTCCGGCAACGCCGGTGAGATCGGACACATCATTGTCGATCCGGACGGGCCAGCATGCGATTGCGGCCTGCGCGGTTGCGTCAAGTCCTCCTGCATCCCGCAGGTGCTCGTGGCCGAAGCCGAAGAGCAAGGTGTCCTGAACGGTGGCCGCAAAGGCACCGAAGGCCCGGAGGTCCAGGAAGGCTTTGCCCGGCTTTGCGATGCCGCGGATGCAGGTGACGAACGGGCCATCGCGATCATAGACAAGTCGGCGGTGCTGGTTGCCCGGGCGGTCGCGGTGGTGACCAACACCCTTGACGTCGAACGCGTCGTGTTTGGCGGCCCGTTCTGGGGCCGGATGTCTGAACGTTACCTGGATCGCATTCCGCCCTTGCTCGCGGCCAACAGCGCCGCCAACAGCATCCACGGCATCGAGGTTGTCGGGACCGGAGTGGGCGAAGATGTCGGCGCCATCGGCGCGGCCTGCCTGGTGCTGGAACATACGCTTGCGCCGCGCGCCCAGCGGCTCCTTTTGGAAGGCTGAGGCCTTCACCACGTCCTGCGTCGCAGGGTCGCATTTATCAATATCGGTAACAGGCTGGGCCAGCTGAAGTGTGGGGCTGCAGCCGCTTGAAGATCGGAGCGTCATGCGTCGCCCAGTCCGGATCGGAGCAGCACTGCTCGGCGTCGTAGGCCTTTTGGCCTCGGCCGCCTGCTCTGCCCAACCGCAAGCTGTTAACAAACAAACCATCAAGATCGTCTATCAAAAGACGGACTCCTTCACCGCCCTGGACAAAGTCTTCCAGGACGCCAAACAGGAATTCGAGGCGGCAAACGCCGGCGTCACCGTGGACTTGGAGCCCATCCAAGCCAACGACGACGATTACGGCACCAAGCTCGCGCTGGCCCAGCGTTCCCCGGACACGGCTCCGGACGTCTTCTACGAGGACACCTTCAAGGTCCGCTCGGACGTCGACGCCGGATACTTGCTGAAACTCGACTCGCAGCTGGCCGCGTGGGACGAGTGGTCCAAGTTCAACGAGGGTGCCAAGGCCGCGGGACGCGGTGACGACGGCAGCATCTACGCCGTCCCGCTCGGCACTGACACGAGGGCCATCTGGTATAACAAGACAGTCCTCCAGAAGGCCGGCATCTCGGTGCCCTGGCAGCCGAAGACCTGGGAAGACATCCTGGTTGCGGCCCGCACGATGAAGGCCGCGGATCCGGGCGTGATTCCCTTCAGCATGTACGCCGGAAAAGGCACCGGTGAGGGAACCGTCATGCAGAGCTTCTACGAATTGCTCTATGGAACGGGAAGCTCCCTGTATTCGGAAAGTGACAAAAAGTGGGTTGTGGGTTCCAAGGGGTTCACCGACTCGCTCCAGTTCCTGAAGACCCTCTACGACGAGAAGCTTTCCGTGACCCCTGCGGATGCCCTCGATTCGAACGTCTGGAAGAAAGTCTTTGGACAGTGGCTGCCGCAAGGCAAAATGGGTGCCACCGTGGAAGGCTCCTACGCGCCGTCTTTCTGGCAGAAGGGCGGCTCCTACGAATGGGCCGGCTATGCGCAGGACATGGGAGTGGCCATGTTCCCGACACAGCGTGGACAGGATCCCGGTGGCGTGAGCATGTCCGGTGGATGGACGCTCGCCGTCGGCGCGAAGACCAAGACCCCGGACCTGGCCTTCAAGTTCCTGACGACTGCCGTGAACAAGAAGAATGCCTTGGCGTTTGACGTGAACAACTCGCAGATCGCCGTCCGCACCGATGTCGCTTCCGATCCCGGATACCAAGCGGCCAACCCGTTCGTGAAGGATGTTTCCGATTTGGTGGGCGTCACCCACTATCGCCCGGCAACCGCCGACTATCCGAAGATCTCCCTCGCGGTCCAACAAGCCACCGAGGCTGTCATCACCGGCAAACAAAACCCCGCGGAAGCCGCAGCCGAATACGACGCTTCGGTCAAGAAACTCGTCGGCGAAGCCAAGGTCATGCAGAAATGACGCATGGCAGTCCCTGATTCCCTCAACCGCGGTTCCCTGCGACGCAGATCGCCCGTCCGAAAGGCTCTGCGTCGCAGGCTTCGCTTGTTGCCGGTTTTGCCGTCAATCCTGCTGTTGGCCCTCTTCATGGTGGCACCTGTGGCGTGGTCCTTCTACGCCTCCTTCACCAACGCCGCATTGTCCGGCAAGGCGGCCTTGAACCCCCAATGGGTCGGCCTGGACAACTACGCGCGGATGCTGACGGATTCGGTCTTTCCGCTCTCGGCATGGCTGACGGTAATTTTCGTGGCCGTTTCCGCGATCCTCGGACAGAACGCCCTGGGCCTGGTCATCGCCCTGTTGATGACGAGATCCGGGGAGCGACGGCGTCGCTGGTGGGCACGGTGGTGGTCGCGGCGTGGATCCTGCCGGAGATCGTGGCGGCCTTCGCGGCCTACGCGTACTTCAGCCAAGACGGCACACTCAACCAGCTCTTGGCAATGTTCGGTGTCCAAGGCACCAACTGGCTCTACGCTTTTCCGATGGCCGCCATCATCCTGGCCAATGTGTGGCGCGGCACCGCGTTCTCGATGCTGGTCTACAGGGCCGCGCTTTCCCAGGTCCCGCGCGATATTTCCGAAGCCGCCCTCATGGACGGCGCCAGGGGTTGGCAACGCCTGGCTTTCATCACCCTGCCGATCATCCGGGGAAGCATCGCCACGAACCTCATGCTGATCACCCTCCAGACTCTCGCGGTATTCACCCTCATCTGGGTGATGACGGCCGGTGGTCCCTCCAACGCGAGCACCACCTTGCCCGTGCTGGCGTACCAGGAAGCCTTCAAGCTCGGAGACATCGGCTACGGCACCGCGATCGCTTCGGTATTGATCCTGATCGGCATGGTCTTCGGGGCTGTGTACGTCAGGCTGATCCGCGGGCGAAGCCGTGACCTCCCTGCGGCGTGCGCCCGTGCTCGCCGGGAAGCGCCCGACGGCGGTACCAGGGCGGCGGCTCCGCGTGCGCTTCGCTGCCAATGCGGCTTTGGCCGTGATTGGGCTGTGCTTTGTGCTGCCCCTTGCGTGGTTGCTTCTCGCCTCCGTTGATCCGAACGCCGGATACGAGACGCGGTGGCCGCAATCGGCGTCGCCCGCCAATTTTGCCGCCGTGATGACGCCCGGGCTGCTCTTCCACCCGCTCGTGAACAGCTTCCTGCTCTCTGCCGGAACCGCCGTCGTGAACCTGGCAGTTGCCGTGCTCGCGGCCTATCCGCTGTCCCGCTACCAATCGCGCTTCAACAAGCCGTTCCTCTACGCGATCCTGTTTGGCACTTCGCTCCCGGTCACGGCGATCATGGTGCCGGTCTACGGCCTGTTCGTACAGTTGCAATTGCTGGACTCGATGCCGGCAACCATTTTCTTCATGGCAACCACCACCTTGCCGATGGCCATTTGGATGACCAAGAACTTCATGGACTCCGTGCCGTTGGAGCTGGAGGAAGCCGCCTGGATGGACGGCGCCTCGGGACTGGCCACGCTGCGGAGAATCGTGGTGCCCCTGATGAGGCAGGGCTGGGAGTGGTGTTCATCTTCGTCTTCATCCAGGCCTGGGGGAACTTCTTCGTCCCGTTCATCCTGTTGTTGTCTACCTCAAAGCAGCCGGCCGCGGTGTCTGTCTTCAGCTTCTTTGGCCAGCACGGAGCCATTGCCTACGGGGAACTTGCCGCGTTCTCCATCTTGTATTCGGTCCCGGTGCTTATCCTCTACACGGTGGTCGCCAAGGGTTCGGGAAGCGCGTTTGCGCTGTCCGGCGCGATGAAGGGCTGAGCGGCCGACAGCCAGGACTCAGTCGATGTCCTCCACGATGGTGCCGTAGGGGATGGAATCATCCAGGTGTGCTTGGTGGCCGGTGAGGCCGCGGTTGTAAAGCACCCGCACCCCGTGAAGCTTGTCCGCGGCCGATTGCATCAAGATGGGGCGGACGGTTTGGATGAACCGCTCGTCCTTGCCGTCGAGGTATTCCTGATAACTGGCTGGAAGCTGGATCATGGCAAAAGAATAGTCCTGCAGGACCGTCATGGGGAGGGCTCGCAACGGGCTTCTCTGTGGCGTACTGTTTTCGGCTTTAAACCCTGCCAGTAGCCAAAGCGAACAATCTTCAGAAATCAGGCGAAACCTAGCGTAAAAATGCGTCTTAATTCGGCGGGGGATTTGTGGCGCCCGGAACCCCGATCTAGAGTCGTATTCAAGTTACCGCGGTAACGTGTCAGCGATCCTCCGCCGGATCTGCCTCTTGAAGGCAGGCAGGAGGGTGTGGGTGCCCCCATGTGGGCCTGACATTTGCACACGGACAACTTCATTCCAGGCGTAACAGTCGCGGCTGCGCCCTGCTGGAGTTCGTTGCGTGTATCCCCAAACTCAATTCACCGATTCTGCAGTCCATGGACCTGGCTTTCAAGTCCGTGAACGCAGGCCCGCTGACACACAGCCAAGGACGCAAATGTCACCACCAAGCCTCATCGACACCCATCCAAACTTGACCGGCACGGCTCCCGTTGCCCTGTCCTACGAACTTTTCCCTCCCCGCTCTCCCGCCGCCGCGGAGTCCCTCTGGACGACCATCGGGGAGCTCGAGGCCACTGACCCCGATTTTGTCTCGGTCACCTACGGCGCCAGCGGCTCCAACCGGGACACCGCCGTCGAACTCATCAACCGGCTGCTGCTCGAAACGACCCTGCGGCCATTGGCCCACCTGACCTGCGTTGGAAACACCCCGGAGGAATTGGCCGAGATCATCGGCGAGCTCCTGGACAACGGCGTGCGCGGCATCCTTGCGCTGCGCGGCGACCTCCCCAAGGACAGCGGACAGCCGGTCAACGGTTCGCTGCGCTACGCCCAGGACCTGATCGAACTGATCCGGCGCGTGGAACAGCGACGTTCGGCCCTGCTGTGCGCGGGCAAGATCGCCGTTGGCGTGGCCGCCTATCCCACCCGCCACCCTGAGTCGCCGAGTGTGGAGCACGACGTCGAGGTGCTGCTTGCGAAGCAGCGTTCGGGCGCAGACTTCGCCATCACGCAGGTCTTCTTCCACACCGAACAATATGCGGACCTGATCTCCCGGGCCCGGCGTGCGGGCGTCACGATCCCGATCATCCCGGGCGTCATGCCGCTGACCAGCCTTCGCCGGCTCAAGCGCCTCGGCGAGCTCACCGGCGTCGAGCCGGCACCGGAGCTCATCGAGCGCCTTGCCGCGGCGGACAGCGACGCCGAACGGCGCAGGATCGGAGTCCGCGCCACCGTGGACCTGGCCAACGCCGCCCTCCAGGCCGGTGCTCCGGGCATCCACCTGTACACCTTCAACGAGCACGCCTGCGCCCTGGACGTGCTGGACAAGCTTGCCTTGCCCGGCCGGCCAGGCCCGCCAGCAGGCTCAGTGCCATCGCCCGCCGCCAAGAACTCGTCAGCTGATCAGCCAACGCTGCTCCGCACACCCCTAGACACATCGATTTGCACCTACTGCCCCAAGGAAATCCCATGACTGAACAGAACATCACCCAGTTCCCGCCGCATCCCTCCTCGGCTACCCGCGCATCGGCCGCCGTCGTGAACTCAAGAAGGCTGTTGAAGCCTACTGGGCCGGCAAGATCGACGCCGCTGCCCTTGACGCCGCTGCCAAGGACATCCAGCTGACCACAGCGAAGCGACTCCAGGAACTGGGCCTCAACGAAGCCGCCGCCGTTCCGGGCACCTTCTCCTTCTACGACCAGGTGCTCGACGCGACGGCTCACTTGGGCGCCGTCCCGGCCCGTTTCGGCCAGTTGCTCAACGCCGAAGGCCAGCTCGACATCGATGGCTACTTCACCTTGGCCCGCGGCAACAAGGAACAGCAGCCGCTGGAAATGACCAAGTGGTTCGACACCAACTACCACTACCTCGTGCCGGAAATCGGCCGGAGACCGACTTCAAGCTCGCCTCCAACCGCATCGTGGAGGAATTCGAGTTCGCCCTGGCCAACGGCATCGAGACCCGCCCGTACATCGTGGGCCCGGTGACCTACCTGCTGCTTTCCAAGGCTTCGGACGACGCTCCTGCGGGCTTCGCCCCGCTGTCCCGACTCGAGGACATCCTCCCGGTCTACGTTGAGCTGCTCGGCAAGCTTGCCGCCGCCGGCGCCAGCTGGATCCAGTTGGACGAGCCCGCCCTCGTCGTCGACCAGGACACCCCGGCCGAAGAAATCCAGGCTGCCGTTGCCCGTGCCTACGAAGTTCTCTCCGGTGCCGCAGAGCGCCCCCAGCTCTTCGTGTCCACCCCGTACGGCTCCCTCGACGGCCAGCTCGGTACCCTTGCCGCCACCAACATCGACGCCCTGCACATCGACGTCTTCAAGGGCGCGGTACCGTCCGCGGCAGCCCTGGCGGCCTCGGCAACAAGACCCTGGTTGCCGGCGTCGTCGACGGCCACAACATCTGGCGCAACGACCTCGCGGTCTCGGCCGCAAAGCTCGACGAATTGAAGGCCGCGGCCGGCAAGCTCGCCGTCAGCACCTCCACCTCCACCCAGCACGTTCCGCACGATACTGCCGAGGAAACCCAGCTCTCCGCGCAGCTCCGCAGCTGGCTCGCATTCGCTGACCAGAAGGCCGTCGAGGTCAAGACCCTCGCCGACTACCTGGCCAACCCGGCTTCCGCGAAGGCCGCCATCGACGAAGCTTCCGCAGTGATCGCCTCCCGCGCCACCGCCGAAGGCGTCCAGCGCGCCGACGTCCGTGCCCGCACCGCTGCCCTCACCGAGGCCGACTTCAACCGCTCCGAGTACTCGGTCCGCGAAGCCGCACAGGAAGCAGCGCTTCACCTGCCGCCGCTGCCCACCACCACCATCGGTTCCTTCCCCCAGACCTCGGAAATCCGCTCCGCCCGTGCCCGCAACAACAAGGGCGACCTCACCAACGAGCAGTACGAACAGCTCATGAAGGATGAGATCAAGCGCGTTGTCGAGCTGCAGGAAGAGCTCGGCTACGACGTCCTGGTGCACGGCGAGCCCGAGCGCAACGACATGGTCCAGTACTTCGCCGAGAACCTCGAAGGCTTCGACGTCACGGTCCACGGCTGGGTCCAGTCCTACGGCTCGCGTTGCACCCGTCCGTCCATCCTTTGGGGCGATGTCACCCGTTCGGCTCCCATCACGGTTGCTTGGGCCGAATACGCGCAGTCCCTCACCAACAAGCCGATGAAGGGCATGCTCACCGGTCCGGTCACCATCCTGGCCTGGTCCTTCGTCCGCGACGACCAGCCGCTGGCGAGACCGCCAACCAGGTGGGCCTGGCGCTGCGCGACGAAATCGCCGATCTCGAAGCTGCCGGCATCAAGGTCATCCAGGTGGACGAGCCCGCCCTGCGCGAACTCCTGCCGCTGCGCAAGGCCGACCACGCAGCCTACCTGAAGTGGTCGGTTGACTCCTTCCGCCTGGCCACCGCCGGTGCCGCCGACGCCACCCAGATCCACACCCACCTCTGCTACTCGGAGTTCGGCGTGATCATTGACGCGATCGACGGCCTCGACGCCGACGTCACGTCCATCGAAGCAGCACGTTCACGCATGGAGGTTGTCCACGACCTCGAGGCGCATCACTTCGGCCGCGGCGTTGGTCCGGGCGTCTACGACATCCACTCGCCGCGTGTTCCGGGCGAGGCCGAAGTCACCGAGCTGCTGTCCACCGCCGTCAAGCACGTTCCGTCCCGCCAGCTCTGGGTCAACCCGGACTGCGGCCTGAAGACCCGTGGCTACGCCGAGACCGAAGAGTCCCTGCGCAACCTGGTCAAGGCCACCAAGACGGTCCGCGCCAGCCTGCTCGAAGCAGCCAAGTAGACATCACGTAGTACGAACGGCGGCGGCCGGTCACCTCGAAAGGTGACCGGCCGCCGTCGTTAACTCTGCCTCAGGACCTTGGTCCTGCGTCACGACTCCCAGAGGATCTCGTCGTCCACCACGCCGTCCTCGTCCGCCGCGACTACCAGGAGTTCGTCGGTGAAGTGCGAGCCCAAGGTGAAGTCGAGGACGAAATAGCGCTCCGGCTGGCCGGGGTAGATCGCTACATGGCCTAGTTTGAGGGCCTTGAGGAAGACGTCCTTGGTGAGCTGCGTCTTGTCGCGGACGCCGAACACTGCCTCCAGTTGCTCGTCCTTGAGCTGGTTGGAGTGGAAGTGGAGGAATTGCTGGGAGTTGGTGCCGTCCTGGTCCAGCTCCTCGGCGATCATGTCCCGGACCTGGTCCACCAGCTCGGGGAGGTAGCCCAGGCGGTAGTCCACCTTATGGAGTGCCTTCTCGTCGAAGTGGTCGTGCGCCGCGACGTTCAGGTCCAGTTCCAGGGGATTTCCGGCGAGCTCGTGCGAAGCCACGTAACAGTGCTCCCGCCCGTGGTTGAGCTCGATCTCCCCAAAATGTTTGCTCGCTACCTTGCTCATGTCTTCAAGATAGTCCCAAACAAGCGGCGTGTTCCAGCATCCTGGAAGATTTCAGGTGCGTGGTTTGGGCGTTGACTTTTGAGTCGTTTTGGGCATCGTAGCGGCACTGCCGGCGCGGACGGTTGCGGTGCTCCCGCGAAGGGTATCGGCCAGCAATTCCGTGAAGAGTTGCACTTGCGCTGTCCGCTTCTCGTTGATGAGCAGGGCGAACACGTTGCGGGCTAGCCGGATGTCCGGAACGTCGAGGACCACGACGCCGGGCGGCCGGTGCCGCAGCGCGAGTTCCGGCACCAGTGCGGCGCCGAGCCCCGCTGCCGCCATCTCGAGGCTGGCGTGGAAGTCGTCGCTATAGGCCGCGACGCGTGGGTGCAGATTGCAACTGGCGAACAAGCGTTCAATCACCACCGCGTCGCTGGTGCCCGGGTGGTGCATGATCCAGGGCATGTCCGAGAGTTGCGAGGCCTGCATTTCGGCGTCCTCCCGGATGCCCCAGGACGCGGGGAGCACCACCCGGAAGTCGTCGTCGCCGATCCATTGCCGGTCCAGGGTGTGGGGCCACGCGAGTCCGGACTGGCCCACTTGGTACACCAGCGCCAGGTCCAGTTCGCCGCCAGTGCGCAGCCCTTGGATGGTTTGGGAAGGTTCGGCCACCCATACACGGAGTTCTATGCCAAGCTTTTTCCAGCGCGGGTTCCGGAGAATGTCCGGCAGGACGTAGGTTGCCAGGCTGGGGAAGATGCCGAGCCGCAGTTCCTGGACGGGGGAGTCCGCACTCCTCGATGCGGCGGCCAGCAGGGTCTCGACGTCGGTGAGCACTTTGGAGGCATGCCGCACCATGGTCAGGGCGGCTTCGGTGGGAACCACGCTCCGTGGGGAACGGTGGAAGAGCTCGACGCCGGTGTCCCGTTCCAGGGATGCCATCTGTTGGGATACGGCTGAGGCTGTGTAGCCGAGCCGTGCGGCGGCTGCCGCGAAGGAACCGAGCCGCGTGACTTCAAGCAGTGTCCGCAGGTGGAGAAGGTTGACCATCAGTGATCCTTAGGCTCGATGCCGGCCGAAATCCGTGCCCAGCCAGCATAGCGGTGTGAATTCGGTCTCCGCTGCTGCCCGGGGGAGCCACGAAACCGTGTTTGCAGGATGCCGCGACACGCCGGGATCCAAGCGACACGCTGAGGATTAAATGTGGCTAAGTAGTCCACAGGGTGTGGATTACGTCTCCGGATTTGGCGGATTCCGGACATTTTTACCTCCCTTGCCTGTGGACTACCGGTGCGTAAAATGACATACTTGTAATACATCATCTTGGGGTTCCGCTGAGGCGCTTGCACTACATGTAGTATCGATTTACGGATTGAGCGGGAAACCAGCACAAGACATGCAAGACATGAATGCAAGACGTGAATAGAAGAGTTCGGCCGCCTAGGCGGTCGGCGGGCCGGCATCGGAGTCGGAATCAGTTCCGGTCGGGGCCTGCCAAGCGAAGAGCAAAGACTTCAACAAAGGGGACAGGGACCATGACTGTTACGGTTTACACGAAGCCGGCCTGTGTTCAGTGCAACGCAACCTACCGTGCACTCGACAAAAAGGGCATCGCCTACCAGAGCGTTGACATCTCACAGGATGCCGAGGCCCTTGAGCGCCTGAAGGCCCTTGGATACATGCAGGCCCCCGTCGTGGTGACCGAGCAAGACCACTGGTCAGGATTCCGTCCGGACAAGATCGAAGAGCTGGCGCTGGCTGCCGCTTCGGTAGCGTAGTTTTTCAGGACTCCGCCACAACAAAGTATTCCAATGTAGTCGAGGTGACTCCCATGGCAGCGCTGGCAACAGCAACTGCTCAACTGAACGCTGAAGCCGTCAGCACGCGGAGTCACCTCATCTACTTTTCCTCCACATCTGAGAACACCAAGCGCTTCGTCCAGAAGCTCGGCGTCGACGCGGAACGCATCCCGCTCCATGCCAAGGACGCACCGCTGCTCGCACTGGAACCTTTCGTCCTGGTGCTGCCCACGTATGGCGGCACGAATGGCGAAGGATCGGTGCCCAAGCAAGTCATCAGGTTTCTGAACAACCCGCAGAACAGGGAACTGATCCGCGGCGTCATCGGAGCAGGAAACACCAACTTCGCGGAAAACTACTGCATGGCGGGAGACATCATCGCCACCAAATGCCGGGTTCCGCTTCTTTATCGATTCGAACTCATGGGGACTCCGGAAGATGTTGACCGGGTCAATCAAGGATTGGAAAAGTTTTGGACACGACTGTCGCAGATACAGAAGTAACCAAGGGCGCTATGGACACCGCCAAGGTCAAGAAGCCATTGCCGGAGGCCTACAAGGGCCTTGGCTACCATGAGCTCAATGCCATGTTGAACCTCTATGGTCCGAACGGGGAGATCCAGTTCGAAGCCGACCGCGAGGCCGCGCACCAGTACTTCCTGCAGCACGTGAACAACAACACCGTTTTCTTCCACGACCTGGAAGAGAAGCTGGACTACCTGGTCAAGAACCAGTACTACGAGCGCGAGACCCTCGATCAGTACACGATGAACTTCATCCGTGACCTGTTCAACCGCGCCTACAAGAAGAAGTTCCGCTTCGAGACCTTCCTCGGCGCCTTCAAGTTCTACACCTCCTACACGCTCAAGACCTTCGACGGCAAGCGTTTCCTGGAGCGCTACGAAGACCGTGTCTGCATGGTTGCCCTGCACCTTGCCCGCGGCAACGAGGAGCTGGCCAGCCGCCTCGTCGACGAAATCATCGACGGCCGCTTCCAACCCGCCACGCCCACGTTCCTCAACGCCGGCAAGGCCCAGCGCGGCGAGCTGGTCTCCTGCTTCCTGTTGCGCATCGAAGACAACATGGAGTCGATCGCCCGCGGCATCAACTCGGCGCTGCAGTTGTCCAAGCGCGGCGGTGGCGTGGCCCTCTCGCTGACCAACATCCGCGAGCACGGCGCCCCCATCAAGCAGATCGAAAACCAGTCCTCCGGCGTCATCCCGGTCATGAAGCTCCTCGAAGACAGCTTCTCCTACGCCAACCAGCTCGGTGCCCGCCAGGGTGCGGGTGCCGTGTACCTGCACGCCCACCACCCGGACATCTACCGATTCCTGGACACCAAGCGTGAAAACGCCGACGAGAAGATCCGCATCAAGACGCTGTCCCTCGGCGTCGTCGTCCCGGACATCACGTTCGAGCTGGCCAAGAAGAACGAGGACATGTACCTCTTCTCCCCGTACGACGTCGAACGCGTCTACGGCGTCCCGTTCTCCGACATCTCGGTCACCGAGAAGTACTACGAGATGGTGGACGACTCCCGGATCAAGAAGACCAAGATCAGCGCCCGCGAGTTCTTCCAGACCCTCGCGGAGATCCAGTTCGAGTCCGGCTACCCGTACATCATGTTCGAGGACACCGTGAACCGGGCCAACCCGATCGCGGGCAAGATCACCATGAGCAACCTGTGCTCGGAGATCCTGCAGGTGTCCACGCCGTCCATCTACGCCGAGGACCTCAGCTACGAGACGGTCGGCAAGGACATCTCCTGCAACCTTGGTTCGATGAACATCGCCAAGACCATGGATTCCCCGGACTTCGGCCTTTCGATCGAGACGTCCATCCGGGCCCTCAGTGCGGTGTCGGACATGTCCTACATCAACTCGGTGCCGTCCATCGCGCAGGGCAACGCCCAGAGCCACGCCATCGGCCTCGGCCAGATGAACCTGCACGGCTACCTTGCCCGTGAGCACGTCCACTACGGTTCCGAAGAGGGCCTGGACTTCACCAACATCTATTTCTACACGGTGCTGTTCCACGCTCTCCGTGCCTCGAACAAGCTGGCCATCGAGACCGGCCAGCCCTTCGGCGGCTTCGAGAACTCGACGTACGCCAGTGGCACGTTCTTCGACAAGTACACCGAGCAGGAATGGGCCCCGGAGACCGGGCGCGTCCGCGAGCTTTTCGCCGGCATCCACATTCCCACGCAGGACGACTGGCGCGAGCTGAAGGCTTCCGTCATGGAGCACGGCATCTACAACCAGAACCTGCAGGCCGTCCCGCCCACAGGCTCCATCAGCTACATCAACAACTCGACGTCCTCGATCCACCCCGTCGCGTCGAAGATCGAGATCCGCAAGGAAGGCAAGATCGGCCGCGTCTACTACCCGGCCCCCTACCTGACGAACGACAACCTGGAGTACTACCAGGACGCGTACGAGATCGGTTACGAGAAGATCATCGACACCTACGCCGCGGCGACGCAGCACGTGGACCAGGGCCTGTCCCTGACGCTGTTCTTCAAGGACACCGCCACCACGCGTGACATCAACAAGGCGCAGATCTACGCATGGCGCAAGGGCATCAAGACGCTCTACTACATCCGCCTCCGCCAGCTCGCGCTCGAAGGGACCGAAGTTGAGGGCTGCGTTTCCTGCATGCTGTAACCGATAACGGTTGTTTATTTGCGGCAGCCGCCGCGCCTCAAAACTGAAGAGCACGACGCCGGGTGAGCGCCCGGCGTCGTACGCTTACCTTAAAGAACACATACGTTAAGGGGACGAAATGACCGAGAAGGTCAAGCTGCTTAGCCACGTCGAAGCGATCAACTGGAACCGCATCCAGGATGACAAGGACGTGGAGGTCTGGAACCGCCTGGTCAACAACTTCTGGCTGCCGGAGAAGGTGCCGCTGTCCAACGACGTCCAGTCCTGGCACACCCTGACGCCGGACGAGCAGCAGCTCACCATGCGCGTCTTCACGGGCCTGACCCTGCTGGACACCATCCAGGGCACGGTTGGCGCGGTTTCCTTGATCCCGGACGCGATCACCCCGCACGAAGAGGCCGTGTACACCAACATTGCCTTCATGGAGTCGGTGCACGCGAAGTCGTATTCCTCGATCTTCTCGACCCTATGCTCCACCAAGGAGATCGACGACGCCTTCCGCTGGTCCCTCGAGAACGAGAACCTGCAGAAGAAGGCGCAGATCGTCATGGACTACTACCAGGGCGACGATCCCCTGAAGCGCAAGGTCGCTTCGACGCTGCTGGAATCGTTCCTGTTCTACTCCGGGTTCTACCTTCCGATGTACTGGTCTTCCCGGGCCAAGCTGACGAACACGGCAGACCTCATCCGCTTGATCATCCGCGACGAAGCCGTGCACGGCTACTACATCGGCTACAAGTTCCAGAAGGGCCTCGAAAAGGTCTCCGAGGAGAAGCGCCAGGAAATCAAGGACTACACCTTCGAACTGCTCTTCGAGCTGTACGAAAACGAAGTCCAGTACACGCACGACCTGTACGACGGCGTCGGCCTGGCTGAGGACGTCAAGAAGTTCCTGCACTACAACGCCAACAAGGCCCTCATGAACCTCGGCTACGAGGCGATGTTCCCGGCGTCCGTCACCGACGTAAACCCGGCCATCCTGTCGGCCCTGTCACCTAACGCTGACGAGAACCACGACTTCTTCTCGGGGTCCGGGTCGTCTTACGTCATTGGTAAGGCTGTTAACACTGAGGATGAGGACTGGGAGTTCTAGTTCCTTTTCCTCGGCGTCGGTCGTCTTAGCCGTCAACGAAGCTGCCCCGCACGGAAATCCGTGCGGGGGCAGCTTCGTTATTTCCTTCCCCAATACCTACTTATCTAGTCGGCGCACCATTTCAGTGATCCAGATGGGCGCGAACGGAGAGGTGCAGTTCGGGGGAGTCGGGTAATCCTTGAGCACCTCCAGGCGCTCACCGATGTCGATGGCGCGGGCGCGGTAATCGGCGTGTTCGATTCCGATCTGGGCCAGGCAGTGGTTCATGGCCCATTGCAGGCGGTCCGGGGCGTCTTTCATTTCGGCCTCGATGACGTCGAGCAGTCCTGCGAGGTCCAGGCCCTCGGGATTCTTTGAAACGCGTTCAGTGGTCAGAGCCCAGCCGGCACTCGCGACCACTGGATCGGGATCGGTGAACCAGGCAAGGCGGAGCTCTTCGCAGTGCGGATTCTTCTTCACCACGTAGTTGACGAGCCAGTCGTGCACTTTGGGTACACGTGCAGCACGCAACATGACGTCCAGCTCATCGCGCTCGAACGCCTTCGGACGGCAGATAAGGATCGCGAGCAGTCTGGCTGCCGTGTCTTCGGTCGCCCAGAGCTGGTGCGCGAGTTCCTGCTGCGTCTTCAACCGCTTCGCGAGCGCGCGCAGTTTGCCGAGGTTCACACCGTGATCGTCACCGTGTTTCTCGTTCACCGCGCGTGCTTTCGGGTCCTCGAGCGCGGCCAGCTCGGCAACTATCTCGTGCACGGACGTCTCTGCCACCTCAGCCTCCTGTTCATCATTTGTGGCTTGAGCTTACTAGGACGCGCAGCCTCGCCGCGCCGTCACGAGGGCGTGCAGAGGCTGCCGGCCGGTGTCCCCTCTCCGGACTTCCACGTGGTCAGGCGCTTTGGTGCGCGGCGGATTCCGGGAAGGGGTCGTCGAGGGGCACAGGCCAGTCCGGGTCGTAGAGATCGTCGGCTTCCGAGTCCGCGTCGGGCCATGGGTGCGCGGCCGTGAAGGAGTTCCAGTCCGGGAACGGATCCGCGGGCAGTTCCGGTTCCTGAAATGCGGGCGGGTCCAGGTCAGGGAGGGTGTCCGGTTCCTGGCCGGTCGGGAGGTGGTGTGGCCAGTGGGGTGGTTCCCAGTCCTGGTGTTCGCTGGGGTAGTGCCGGTGTGAGGGTGAGGTCCACCCGGGGGGATTGTCTTTGCTGGCCGGGGTGGGGGTCCATGCGGTGGTGTGTTTGAGGCGGTGGTGTTTGGGGCAGGGCTGGCCGAGGTTGGAGATGCCGGTGGTGCCTCCCTGGGCCCAGGCCAGGAGGTGGTCTGCTTCGTTGTCCAGGGAGTGGTTGTTGCAGCCTGGGAAGGGGCACTTGCCGTCGCGGAGCCGGAGCCATTGGCGCTGGGCTGTGGTGAGGCGGTAGCTGGTGCGTCCGATTTCCAGCGGGGCGCCGTCGCGGGGGTCGGTCAGGACCCGGTGGAAGGAGTCGGCGCCGTCGGCGACCAGTGCCCGGGCCATGGAGGGCGGGATCGGCCCGTACCCGTCGAGCGTGGCCGGTTCGTCCGTGGCGCCCAGCAGGGACAGGACCGGGACGGTGATCAGGACTTGCGCCCTCGGGGACGGAACCCGCCCGCCAGCCCCGGTTCAACTCGTCGGGCGCCCGTGCCGCTGGCTCGCGAACCGCCGTCGCCCGTGCCGCCGTCGGGCGGTCCGCCGTCGACCGTCGCGGAGCCGGTGTTGGCGAGGAGCCAGGTGGCGGTGACGTCGGCGCGGAGTTGGACGAGGGTCCGGCCTCGTGGGGCCTTGGAGGGCGCGGGCGGCGGCGGTGGTCCGTTCCCAGATCCCGGCCGCGGTGCTGGCGGGAAGGTGGGCGGAGAGCCAGGCCATGCCGTCGCGGTCCGGGAGGTATTCGACCCGCCGCTCCGCGGCTCGTGTGGTGTGGCGTTCTTCGATGCTGACGGGGTGGTGGCGTTCGCGCCAGGTGCGGGCTTTGGCCCGGAACCGGGACGGGACGAGCTCCCGGCGGGGCAGCCCGGGAGGGGTTGGGGCGTCGGGGTCCAGGAAGTGCGCTTCCATTGCCGCTGCTCCGGCGGGGCCCAGGCCGTCGGTTTCATCGACGATGATCCGGGCATGCTGCCAGGAGATCGACCCGGACTCGAGGGCGGCCAGGGTCAGCGGCAGGTCCGTGGTCAATGCCTGGGATTCGGCCAGGAGGGTGCGGGCGGTTCGTTCGCTGACGGTCAGGACACAGGCGAGCTCGGCGACCAGGGCGAGCTCGTGGGCGGTGGACTCCCGGGGCGAGGACGCCGGCGGCGCCAGGCCCTGGCCGCCTGGGCGTAGTCCGCGGCGAGCCTCGCTTTCAGCGCGGCGGTCCGGGCCTCCAGCCGGGCCACTTCGGCGAGGCCGTCCAGGCAAGCATCCGCCCGATCCCGGAGCGGATCGGCGGTCTCGGAAGAACCGGCGTCGCGGGTGAAGGAGGCAAACGCGGCGACGGACGCGGCGATGGCCTGCACGACCGCGCCGTTGTCCGCACTCCAGGCTGTCCTTCGATCCATGCCCACAGCATCTCAGGAGGCACCGACAATTTAATCTTGGCGCCGTTGGACCGGTGCGCGAGGCAGAATCGGTTAGCTCGGTTCCTGCGCTCGGGAAGGAACCACTCGCCTGAATCTCCGGAAAAGGAACGTGAGTGCCTCCCGTGGATCACGGGACCCTGCTTTTGCGAAGCGGAGGTAGAGCGAGGGGACAATGAACAAATTGAGCAGGGTGGACGTGACGAGTCCGCCCAGAATGACCACGGCCATGGGGTGTTCGATTTCGTGGCCCGGGATATTTCCCATAACCACCAAGGGCACCAGGGCAAGTCCGGTAGCCAAGGTGGTCATGAGGATCGGGGAAAGCCGTTCCGCCGCTCCGCGCAACACGAGGGCGCGGCCGAAGGCTTCGTCCTCGTTCCTTTCCAGATGCTGGCAGTGGCTGATGAGCAGGATCCCGTTGCGGGCTGCGATGCCCATCACCGTGAGGAAACCGACGAGTGAGCCGAGCGAGAGGACCCCGCCGGTCACGTAGGCAGCGAAAACCCGCCGACCAGGGCGATGGGGAGCGTCAGCAGCGCGAGCAGGGCCAGCCGCCAGCTCCGGAACGACGCTTGCAGGAACAGGAAGATCAGGGCCAGGGACGCCACGGCGAAGATCGTCAGGCGTTCGGTGGCCGCCTGGCGTTCCGTGTACTCACCGAGGAGTTGGACGCTGTAACCCGGCGGCAGCTTCATGTCTTCGAGGCGTTCCTGGAGCGTGCGGACAACGGTCCCGAGGTCTGCCCCTGATCGATAAAGGAACCGACCTCAACCCGGCGGGATCCGTTGGTGCGGTCAATGAGGTTGGGTGTCGATTGCACGCTGACGGCGGCGACGTCGGCCAGCCGGACGCGCTGTCCCCCGGGGGTGTCGATCGGCAGGTCCTCGATACTGGTGACGCTGGCGCGGGTCTCCGGGTGCTCCAGACTTGGACGTCGTAGGCGCGTCCGTCCCGGAAGACGTCGCCTACTTCTTCCCCGGCCACGAGTGTCGCGGCCGCCCGCCTCACGTCGCCGGGTTTCAGCCCGTACTTTTGCGCTGCGGCAAGGTCCACCTTGACCGTGATCTGCGGTACCTCGACTTCCAGGGAAACGTGGGGTTCATTGGTGCCCTGGATATGGTCAAGGATGGACTTGATCTTCTGGGCCTGGTCCCGCAGCACGTTCAGGTCGTCCCCGTAGACCCGGACCAGGATTGGTTCGCTGGAGCCGGTCAGGACCTCTTCGATCCTCTCTTTCAGGTAAGTCTGGACGTCGCGGTGCAGGCCCGGATAGCCGTCGACAACCTCCTGGACAGCTGCCACCGTTTTTTCGTAGTCGGCGTGGCGGTCGATGCTGATCCAGTTTTCCCCGGCGTTGACGCCGACGATTTCGTCTGCGGTGAACGCCTGGCCGATGTGGGTACCGCAGTTCAGGACCCCGGGCACCTTGAGGAGCTCCTCACAGCCCCTTTGTGAGATGCGGTATTCCTCCGCTGCCGAAGTGCCGGGCTCTGCGACCCAGTGCATCAGGAAGTCCCGTTCCTTGAAGGTGGGGAACAAGGACTGGCCCAGCAACGGAGCGATCACCAGCCCCGCGAGAGCGACGGCGCCGAAACCGGCGTAGCCGTAGCGGGGCCGGTTCATGGTCCGGGACAAAATGGCGTGATATCCGCGCTTGAGCACCCGGACCAGTGGAGGATCGCGCTGCTCCAGTTTCGCGTTGCCGAGCAGGATCAGGGCCAGGGCCGGTGTCACCGTCAGCGCGACCAGCATCGAGGCGAGGACGGCCAAGGTATAGGAGACAGCCAGCGGCCGGAAAAAGACACCGGTCAGTCCGTCGAGGAAGAAAATGGGAACGGCCGCGAGGACGATGATCAGGGTCGCGTAGACAATGGGACTTCGCATTTCCAGGGAGGCCCTGAGCACCACCGAGGCCGTTGGTTCGCCGCTGCCCAGGGCCCTATGTTGTCTGAGCCGGCGCATGATGTTCTCGACGTCGATGATCGCGTCGTCGACGACCACACCCACGGCGATGACAAGCCCCGCCAAGACCATGGTGTTGATGGAGCTCGCCGTGAAGTACAGCACGAGCGCCGCCGTCAGGAGGGAGAGCGGAATGGCCACAAGGCTGATCAGGGCGGTGCGCCACTGGAAGAGGAAGGCGCCGAGGATCATCACAACCAGGAGGCAGCCCAGGAGCAGCGCGAGGCTGAGGTTGGAAATCGCCTCCTCGATGAAGCTCGCCGGACGGAAGATGGTGGTGTCAAAGGTGATTCCACTCAACCCTGGCTGGAGCTGGCGGAGGGCGTCCTCAACTCCCTTGGTCACATCGAGGGTGTTGCCCCAGGGGAGCTTTTCGACGATGAGCATGAGCCCGTGCCCGTTGTTGATGACAGCGTCGCCGATGAGCGGCTGATGGTCTTCAACGACCTTGGCCACGTCGCCCAGGTGCAGCGCGACGCCGTCCTTTTCCCTGATGGTGACCTGTGCCAGGTCCGCTGGGCTCGAAACGGCCTGGACATGCTGGACGCCCATTCTTTGATTCGGACTGTCGATGAAGCCTCCCGTGCCGATGAACCGGCCGGGCGAGTACTTCAGGAGGCCGGCGTCCACGGCTCCGGCGGTGACTTCCATGACCTCGTTGAGCGAAACATTTTCAGCCTTGAGCCGGTCCGGCTGCACCTGGACCTGCAGCATCTGGAGCCTTTCACCCCAGATGGCGACGTTGGCCACTCCGGGTACCCGGAGCAACCGGGCGCGGATCGTCCAGTAGGAGAGCATGGACATCTCGATCAGGGACCGGCTGGAGGAGGTCATGCCAATCTTCATCACGCGGCTCGTCGACGACAGCGGCTGAAGCATGACCGGCGGAGCCGCCCACGTCGGCAGAGCGGATGTCACTGCCGCCATCCGTTCCGAGACCACCTGGCGGGCGTTCAGCAAATCGGTACCCTGCTTGAAGATGAGCACGATCGAGGACAGCTGCGGGACGGACTTGGAGCGCAGCTCATCAAGGCCGGGCATGCCGCTCAGGGAAGCCTCGATCGGTACGCTGACCAGTTCTTCCACTTCCTGCGCGGTCAGGCCGAGGCAGGCCGTCTGGATTTCCACGCGCGGGGGCGCGAATTCCGGAAAGACATCGATGGACGCCGAGCTCAATTGCACTGAGCCCAACAGCATCACCGCGCAGGCCAGTGCAACAACCACTGTCCTGAATTTGAGGCTGATGCCTATGATCCAACGCATCTCAGTGGGCCGTATCGAATTCCTCGCCGAACAATTCCTCGGCCCTAACGTGACCACCACCGTGCCGATCGGCGGACCCTCCTTCAGCAATGCGGCTTCGCCGGCGATTCGCTCGATACTTACCGACTGGCGGACATACACGCGGAGCTCCGGATTCGTGTAGACCCAGGTCCTGCCCTGGCTGTCGTACAGGATCGCCCCGTAGGGGACGGTCAGCTTCCCCTGCGGACCCGACGACGCTGTCCCGGTCTTTAGCCCCAGACGTTCGACGGCGCGTTCCGTCAGGGTGACGCGGTGCAGGTCCGTCCCCGGGACTTCCTCCACGGTGGCCGGGGCGTCAGCGGCAGGCACGGCTTCGGCTTGCGGCTGGGAACAGGCCGGCAGTGAAAGCGTCAGCAAAGCGGCGACCACCAGGGCGATCAGGACTTTCGTGCTGCGGCCCTGCCGCGAAGCTAACTTCTTCATGGTGCGTCCTCGCTCTGTGCCCGGAGCAGCGGATCGTTCCGGGGTGCGGTCCTGGACGCCGGTTCCGGTCCGAATCCAAGCAACAGCGCGGGCAAGACAAATAGCAGGAAAAGGGTCGTGGTCAGCAGCCCGCCCCAAATGATGATGACGAGCGGTTGGATGATTTCCGTTCCGACCACGCCACCCATGAGCACGAGCGGCAGCAGGCCAAGAGCCGTCATCAGGGCCGACATCAGCACGGGCATCAACCGGTCCCGCGCGCTTCGGATCACGAGCGCGGGGCCAAAGGCAGGACTGTCCTCGGACCCCAAGCTTCGGGCGTGCCGAATGAACAGGATGGATCCACGTGCGGCAATGCCCAGGAGGGCCGAGAATGCAGGAAGCGAGACCAAGGAGTTGATTCCGCCCGTCATCTGCGCAGCGAGCACTCCGCCCGAGAGCGCGGCAATCAAGCCCAGGAAGACCGTCGCACCCAGCCGCCAGCTTCCCAGCGCCGTCTGGAGAAGCACCAGGATTCCGGCCGCGGCGACCGCCGCCAGCAGCCACAGCCACCGGGCGCTGTTCTGTTGTTCTGCGTACTTGGTGAGGATTTCCGCATGGTACGAGAGCGGGAACTGCAGTTGCTGGAGGCCCTTCTCGATATCCTGCTGAACGTCGTTGAGGGCGCGCCCTTGAATATCAGCCTTCACATCGATCCGGCGCGAAGTGTCATCGTGCAGAATCACAGCCTCGTTCCCGACCATGTTGACGTGTGCAACGTCGCCGAGGCGTACGTGACCTCCGCCGGGGGTATCGATCAGCAGCTCGCGGACGCTGGTAAGGCTGTTCCTGGTGGACGGAGTTCCTTTGACGATCACCGAGAAGACTTTTTGTTGCTGGTATATGTTGCCGACTTCGATTCCCTGCAGCAGCGCTGCGGCGGCGCGCCTGACATCGCCGGGTATGACGCCCGCTTTCTGGGCCGCGGTCAGGTCAACCTGGACCTCGACGATCGGTTGTTGGGTGGGCGCGTCGACATGGGGATTGACGACGCCGTCGGTCCGGGCCAGGATTTGCCGCACCTCCTCTGCCTTCTGACGGAGGGTGGCCATATCCAGGCCGTAAACCCGGACGGTAAACCCGGGGTCGGCGGCCTGTTGGATCTGCTCGATCCTCTGTTGCGGGTACGTGGATACTTTGCTGGTCAGCCCCGGGTACCCGTTCACCACGTGCTGGACGGCCGCCGCCGTGTCGCGGTAGGAGGCCTCCGCGGAAACTGTCACCCAAAGCTCCCGGCGCTGATGTCGCCCACCTGGTCCGAGGTGATGGCGCGCCCGATGTGTCCCCCCACATTGACCACGCCCGGGAGTGTCCGGAGCTCCTGGGCGGCCGCATCAGTGATCCGCGTCATTTCCTGGTCTGAGGTGCCAGCGATCGCACTCCACTGCACCACGAGGGTCTTGTCCGGCAGGACAGGCACTGTCGGACGGCCGCTGGCTAACTGGGGGGCGAGGGCAAGTCCGGCGAGGGCGAAGGCTGCGGCGCCCGCGAGTACCCACCGGCCCTTTCCCGCTGTCCCGGACAACGCACGGCCGTATCCGCTGTGGACCCGGCTCAGGGTGCGTCCTTCGCGTGCGGTGGTCCGGCCGACAGGCAGGACGAAGACCAGCGCCGCGGTTACCGTTAGAGCCACGATCATCGCGACAGCCAAGGTGAGCAGGTAGGAAAGGAGCAGCGGGCCGAAGAGCGCTCCGTCCTCGCCCGGCACGAAGAACACGGGGAGCACAGACAACGCCATGATGAGCAGGGAATAGAGAATCGGCGTTCGCACTGCGCGCAGGGCCGCCGTCACCAAGGTGTCACTCAATAGCGCGGTCCCGACGCCGGACGCGCCGGACGCGGCGCCGGACCCGACGTCGGACGCGACGCGTGCCCTGCCAGTTCGGACTGCGCCATAGAGGTCCTCGGCGACGTCTCCGACGATGACGGCCAAGGCCAGGACCATGCCGGCGAGGACCATGGTGTTCATCCCGGTGCCTCGTAGGTACAGCACCAAGGCCGCCGCCGTCAGGGAGACCGGAATCGTGATCAGGCTGATGACGGCGGTGCGCCAGGAGCGGAAGAACGCGCCAAACATGGTGGCTGTCAACACGAGCGAGACAAGCAGTGCGACACCAAGCGTGCCTACCTCTTCTTCGATGAACGCTGCCTGCCGGTAGACGGTGGTGTCGATAGTGACACCGGACAAGCCTGGCTGGAGAGCGTGGAGCGCATCATCGATGCCCCGGGTCACATCCCTTGTGTTCGTCTCCGGGAACTTTTCGATGACCAGGAGCAGTTCGGCATCCTTGCCGGAGAGTGCATCCCCGATCAGCGGCTGGTGATCGGTCACGACGTGTGCAACATCGCCCAACACCAGCTTTCCGGCCGGCCTTCCAGACTGACTTGGCCCAGATCCTCGGGCGTGGTGATTGGCAGGACGTGCTGCACTCCAAGCCGCTGGTGGCCCGTCTCCAGGAAGCCGCCGGTACCGGGTGTGGACGCCTCAAGGTAGCTCAAAGGCGACACCCAGACGGCATTGCCGGTGGTGGTAATGACTTCGTCCAGCGTCACGCCCTTGGCCTCAAGTTCCCCAGGATCGACCAGGACCTGCAGCTGCTGGTCGCGGAGGCCCCAGATAGCCACGTTCGCGACGCCGGGCACCGCCAGGAGTCCGGGCTTCAAGGTCCAGCGGGCCAGAACAGACATGTCTATGGCCGACATCTCTTTGGAGGTCAGCCGGATCATCATGACCCGGCTCGTCGATGAGAGGGGCTGCATCAGGACGGGTGCGGCAGACACGTTCGGCAAGGCGCGTGCTTGGGTCAAACGCTCAGACACAAGCTGGCGGGCCCGGAAAAGGTCGGTCCCCGGCTTGAACACCATCTGGATTGATGACAGGCCGGGACGGATTTGGAATGAATGGCTTCCACCCACGCCACACCGTTCAACAGGTCTGCCTCCATGGGGGAGGTGATCAGTTGTTCAACCTCCGCGGCGGAGAGCCCCAGGGCCTCAGTCTGGATTTCGACCTGTGGAGGGGCGAACTCCGGGAAGGCATCCACTGCCATGCCCGGCAGGCTCGTGAAGCCGAAACCCAGGATCCCCACCGCCACGGCCAGGACCAGAAACCGGAACTGGAGTACCCACCGGAGGACCGTGCCCATCATGGCCGGTCACCCGGCTCCTTGGGTGTGAAGGTGGAGAAGCCGTAGCGGGGAGGAGACACCCCAGAATCGATGTCCGGTGAGTGCCCGCTGAAAATGTTAGATCCCCGGTACCTGTCCACCACGCCGCTCCTTGGAACAGTGCCAAAGCGCCCCCAGACGTGTACGTCAATCATGAGCCCCGGCCGAACCTTGGGTCAACGCTCAATGCAAGGATTCTCAGGATAATGACAGGGAATTTTTCGTCCATTCACAAGTGATAGTGGTATACGCAAGAACTAGCCGCTGGAGCCCGGTGTCGCAACCTCGGCGCGGGGGGTCGTTCCGTAAACACTCGCACTGACCTGGTAGGCGTGCCCGTCCAATTCCAACGCCTGCCGATTGATCTCAGTCAGGGCGGAGTCCGCGAGCGCCTCCGCTTTGATGAGGTCCAACGACTCCTGGTCCGCGCCGCCAATCGCTGTCACTTTCACCAACCCCGTGCCCGCTGAATAGAGTTTTTGCTGGTGGCCAACGGACGGTTCCAGCGGATTGTACTCATCAACGGTCAACACATCGTCGTAGCACGCGGCCGGTACGCATACCCGCTCATGCTGCTTGAAGACAGTTCCACAATCCAGGAAGCCCACATCGGGTGCGTGGGCTTGGACGTACCCCGGGGTACCGGTCACCGGCTGATCCTGCATGGCGATCCCTGCCTGGGCCTTGGAAATGCCGTGAATGAAAGTGCGGGGCGCGCCGGTGAAAGTGCCGTTCTCGTACTCTTCCGGATACTCCCCGAAGAGCCAGACAGCTCCCTTTTCCGTCTGGGCAAAGAAGGCCAGCTCGGATTCCACGAGCTGCCCGTCGTAGTAGTCACGGTCCCACATCACGAGGGTCTTCACGCCGTCAATCACTTTTGTCAGTCCGGTCACCGAGTGGACCACCGTGCGCTCGGTGGTGCCGTCGGCACTCTTCACCATGCCCTTGGTCGTGTACTGCATGCCGGGCTTCAGTGGAAACCACTTGTTGTCAATCCTTGGCGCCGGCTGGAAGGCCGAGCGGTCGTAGTGGATGGCGGACCCGGCCCCGCAGAACTCTGCGGCGTCCGTGGTCGCCGTCGGGGTAGCAGTCGGCGGGGCAGATCCCGACGTCGGCCCTGTCAGGGGCCCGTTCGACGTGGCCGGGGAAGGCGTACCGCTTGGCCCGGAACACGACGCCACCGCGGACATTGCCAGAAACAGCACGAGTGCAGAACCCAACGCTGTGAGTCGTTTGCTTGGCTGGAACATCTCGGTGTCCTTTCACAACAGGCTGATGAAAGGAGGGCCGGGACAGCGGGAGAGGTTTTCATGCCGCACCGCCCACGGTCCAACATTTCTCAATTGTGCTCCGGCCGGCACGGAAAAAGAACAGACGGCGCACAAACCCGATGTGGCGAAGGGCGTTCCCTTGGGCACCCGGGGGGCCGGCGGCGTCTGGGGTAGAGCGCCCCGAGCCCCGGGCTCCAGGGGCACTCCCGCCGTCGGCCCCGTCCAACGCCGGTCCCGGAGGGCCGGCTGGTCTGTTTCAAGCCGCGGATGTATTCCTGTATTAATTCAACATCTTTCCCGGCCCGGAGGCACGAGTGCCGCCTACTCGTTTTCCAGGCACGGGCTGCGGAACACGCGGAGAATCCTACGTAAGCACCCCGTGATCAAATGCCCGATGAAGGGACCGCACGGGGAACCCAGCGATTGAGGGCTTCTTCCAGGCCGGCCAGATCGACTGGTTTGCTGAGGTAATCATCCATGCCGGCTGCGAGGCAGCGCTCGCGGTCTTCGTCCTGGGCTCCTGCGGTCATGGCGATGATGGGCAGGCGGACAGAGCCGTTCTCCTGCACCCGGATGCTCCTGGTGGCCTCGAAGCCGTCCATGACGGGCATGTGGCAATCCATGAGCACAGCCGCATAGGAGCGGGCGGCGATGGCGGAGACAGCCTCGGCGCCATCGGCAGCGACCTCGGCTTCGTAGCCCAGCTTGGCAACCATTTCACAGGCGACGAGCTGGTTCACCGCGTTGTCCTCCACCACAAGGATCCTACCTTTGGAGGGCCTGTCCGGCCTCGGTGGCCGTGCAAGTGCGGACGCCGGTCCGGTCGCCGCATTGCCCGCTGCCAGCCGCACCAGGCGGTCGTAGAGTTCCGAACCGCGTACGGGTTTCGTGAGCCATTCGCTGATTCCCGCGCCGGCCATATCGGGCTTGGATACCTGGGACGCGGAGGTCAGCATCATAAGGCGGATGCCCCGCAAGCCTGGGTCCTTCGAGAGCTCGTGGGCAAGCTCGAGGCCGTCCATGTCCGGCATGCACATGTCGAGCACGGCAATGTCGAAGGGTTTCCCTGCGGCGGCTGCCTTCCGTGACCGGTCGAGCGCCGTACGCGCGTCGGCAACCGGGTCCGGTCGCAGCCCCCATGTGTTCAATTGCGATTCCAACACCAACCTGTTGGTGGCATTATCGTCGACCACCAAAACGCGCAGACCCGCCAGTGGGCCAGGGACAGTGCGGGCGGGAACCCGCCGGGTTCCTTGGCGAGCGGCAATCGGAGGGAGAACCAGAACGTGCTTCCCTCACCAGGGGTACTGGTCAAGCCGATGTCCCCGCCCATCACTTCCGTCAGGCGCCGGCAGATGGCCAACCCCAGCCCGGTTCCACCGTACCGACGCGTGGTGGATGCATCTGCTTGGGAGAACGAATCGAACAAGCGCAAGTGATCCGCGGCGTCGATACCAATGCCGGTATCGCTGACTTCGAATCGAACAAGCGCTGTTCTTGCGTCTTTGTCTGCGATGGTTACCCGGATGGCAACTTCACCGGACGCGGTGAATTTTACGGCGTTCGAAGCCAGGTTCAATAGGATCTGCCGGATCCGGCCGGCATCACCGGCCAATTGCGCGGGAACATCGGGGTGGCAGTACGCGATGAGTTCCAAGCCTTTGCCCTGGGCTGCTTCGGCCAGTAGCGACGCCACTTCCTCCATCACGTCCTGCGGATCGAAGGGCGTGATGTCCAGGTCGATCTTCCCCGCTTCCAACTTCGAGAAGTCCAGGATGTCGTTAATCAGGGTCAATAGAGCTCCGGCAGCGGTCTGGACACCTTCGGCGTACTTGCGTTGCGTTTCATCCAGCGGCGTGTCCAACAACAGCGTTGTCAAGCCGATGACCCCGTTCATGGGGGTGCGGATCTCATGGCTCATCGTCGCGAGGAATTCGGACTTCAACCTGCTCGATTCCAGGGCGGCCTCCCTGGCTGCCAACAGGTCCGCTTCGGCGGCACGCCGGGCGGTAATGTCCTGCCCGATGCTCGCAATTCCGGTGACTCCGTGGTCGCCGCGGATCGGGGAGACCGTGAGGGACACAGGCACGATGGACCCGTCCTTGCGCATCCGGTCCGTCTCGAAGCTACGGGCCTGGCCACCATTCTGGACGGCGGTGAACACCTCGTCCTCGGCTTGGAGGTAGTCCGGAATGAGGAGCTGTACGTTCTGCCCGGTCGCTTCAGCGGCAGTGTATCCGTACAGTTTCTCCGCCCCAGGGTTCCAGCTGGTGATGACGCCCGCGGGGGTCATGCCGATGATCGCGTCGGCCGAAGACTCAACAATTGCGGCCAGGCCCTCCACTTGGGCGAGTGCCTCCCGCGCCTGGTCCTGTGCGCGCTGACGGGAAGTGACGTCGCGGAAACTCCAGACCCGTCCCACGATCTCATCCCCGACCTGTTGGGGCCGGGAATACCGTTCAAACGTCCGCCCGTCACGGAATTCCAACATGTCCAGGCTCTCCGCCCCCGGATCGGCGTACAGTTCCTGGACCTTGCCTATGAACCCGTCGGGATCCGTGAGCTGGTCGAGGACGAAAGCCAACAGCCGGCCGTCGTCGTGCGACTCCAGGAGATCCGCGGGATGCCCCACAACTCGGCAAAGCGCTCGTTCGCCCCGCGATAGTCCCGTCCGCCGCGACAACCAGGATGCCATCGGCCGTGGACTCAAGGGTAGCGCTGAGAAGGGAGAGGGCATCGCGGAGTTCGGCATCAACGCGGACGCGGTCACTTACTTCGCGGATAGAGGCAACGAGCTGCATGGCCGGTCCGACGCCGAGGGGAGCAAAGCTGACCTCAATGGGAAACTCGCCGCCGTCGCGGTGGCGGCCGAACAGTTTCAGGTCAGTCCCGGCCCGGCGTATTCCCGGATCACGGGCAAAGAGGTCCCGGATGGCGCCGCCTTGGCCCTCGAACCGCGCCGGAAGCAGCACCTCATAATGCTTGCCCAGCAGTTCGCTACGCGAATAACCGAAGAGCTGCTCTGAATAGGCATTGCCGAACGTGACCTGACCGTCTGCGTCGATCACCAGCAAGGCGTCCGGTACGGCGTCGACCAGGCCGCCAAAAAAGCCGAACTGATCCAGCGGCCGTATTTCGTTTGTCATTTCGGCCCCCAGAACTGAATGGATGACAAGCCTACAACCACCGCTGCCGTTTCGGGAAGGGAACCCGGTCCAGGTCGTTCGCGGCCATGACGGAGGCCCCGCCGGACCGCGCCCGGGCTTGCTCCGCGAGCAGTCCGACGTCGGGATAGCGCGACGAGAAATGGGTCAGGATGAGCATGCCCGCTTCGGCGGTGGCAGCCAATGCCCCGCCTGCCCGGCGGTGAGGTGGCGGTACTGCGCGGCGAGGTCGCCGTCGTCGTCGCTGAAAGTGGACTCAGCCACAAGAAGGTCCACGCCGTTGGCGAGTTCCCCAGCGCCGTCACACGGCGCCGTGTCCATCACGAAGGCGAAGCTCTGCGCGGGCCTCGGCACGCTCACGTCTTCCAGGCGCACACCGCCCAGGCTCCCGTCCCGCTGCAGGAGGCTGATATCGGATCCGGTAATCCCGGCCGCCGCAAGCCGCTCCGGCAGGAGGCTGCGGCCGTCGGGCTCCACAACCCTATAGCCGTAGGTCTCGATCCGATGGAGCAGCGGGCGCACCTCCACCCCTTCGGCGATGGGACCGGGACCACCGTGCGGATGAAGCCGAAGGTCGACGCCGGGCGACGCGACAGCGACGAGGGCGCGGATCATGTCCTCGCCGGACGCAGGATAGTGCAGGTGGATCGGATGCTCCACCCGGTCCAGGCCATGCGCGAAAGCACGCCCGGCAGCCCGAAGCAATGGTCGCCGTGGACATGGGTAACACAGATCCGCGTGATCTGGCTGGCCGAGACGCCGGCTTGGATCATCTGCCGCTGGGTACCTTCGCCAGGATCGAAGAGCAGGCCCTCGCCATCCCAAAGGAGCACGTATCCGTTGTGGTTGCGGGTCCTGGTCGGGACCTGGGAGGCGGTGCCGAGAACCACGAATTCACGCATGGAACCGAGTGTCTCATTACTTGGCGGCTACGCCCATCATCCAGGGCGCCCTTGCCCGGTAACGGTCTTGGGAGGAGGATATGCGGCAGACTCAGGAGGCCTTCCATGATCCAGCTCGGGAAATTTGAAAAGTACCTGGTCGAGGAATTCTTCGACGACTACCGCTCGGGAGACATGTCGCAGCGAGCCTTCATTCGCCGGCTCGCATTTATCACCGGGAGCATGGCTGCCGCCTCCTCGACGATGCTGCAGCTCGGATGCACTCCGGATGAGGTTCCGCTAAGCACCGATCCCATGCCAAGCCCCGAGGCCTCGGCCGCCCGGCCCGCAACGACGGCGGCTTCCGGGCCAGTACCGGGGGCGAAGAGCCCGCTTTCCGTACCTGAGGGCGCGTTCGGCCTCGTGACGGCCACCGTCCGGTTCCCCTCCGGCGGAACCGGGATCAGCGCCTACCTTGCGAGGACCGACGGGGCCGGTGCGGGACCCGCGGTCCTTGTCTGCCACGAGAACCGCGGACTGACCCCGCACATCCAGGACGTGGCCCGCCGTTTCGCCAAGGCCGGGTACGTTGCTTTGGCGCCGGATCTCCTGAGCCGGGAGGGAGGCACACCCGGCATGGATCCCGACGCCGTGCCCGGGGCGCTGACACGGGCGGGAGCTGAGCGCCATGTTTCCGACTTTTCCGCGGCCTTCGATTACCTTCGATCACTGGAATTCGTGGACGGCGAGCGGATCGCCATGAACGGCTATTGTTTTGGCGGCGGCATCACCTGGCAATCCGCCACCGAGATACCCAGGTTGAAAGCCACAGCGGCCTTCTACGGACCGGCGCCCGACCTGGATAAAGTCCCATCCATCAAACCTGCCGTCTTGGGCGTCTATGCCGAACTCGACCAGCGCATCACCGGCGCAATGCCGGCACTTCGGGATGCGCTCGCAGCCACCGACGTCCGCCACCAGCTCACTGTCTATCCCGGCGTCGACCATGCCTTCCACAACGACACCAGCGAGCGGTACAACGAAACGCAGGCGACAGCCGCCTGGCAGGACATGTTGGCCTGGTTCGGCGAGTACGTCTGAACGGACAGTATTGCGAAAGAATGTTCGCATGAGTGACGCCGGCGAGTTCATCGATGAGGCCTTGCGCCGTGAAGGCTCGTGGATCCGTGCAGAGCAGGCCCAGGCACGGCTGGGAAACGGGCTCCAGCATTACGGGTCCTCGATCGGTGCTATCCGTGGGACAGTCCGCGATGCCCTCCGCCGCCACCCGGGACTCGAGCATGACGAGGTCACTGCCTTGAGTTCGGAATTGTGGGAGGTTCCCGTTTTCGAACGCCGGCTCGCGGCAATCGTCCTTCTGCAGTCCAAGGTCCATCTGCTGACGAATACCGATCTGACGCGCCTTGAGGGTTTTGTCCGCGAGGGAAGGCTGCGTGAACTCGTAGATCCGCTCGCGGTGGACGTGATCGGACCTTTGATCGCCGGGCTGGAAGGGCAAGCCAAGGCGCGGGCTGGAAGCGTGATGGATCGATGGGTGCGGGAGCATGACGAGTGGCTATGCCGCGCTGCCCTGATGTCGCCCCTGCGGGCGCTCCGTGGCGGTGGAGGCGACTGGGAAGCGTTTGTGAGCCACGCCACCGTGGCGCTGGACGCCGCTCGGGAAATGGGCGCCGAAGCGGAGGTGGTCAGGGAAGCGGTCTCCACCGTTCTCAACGACGTTGCCAAGCGACGGCCTGAGCTGCAGTTCCCCTCGCCAGTCCCTTGAGCCGCCAGTCCCTTGAACCGCCAGTAGCTTGAGCCGCCAGTCGCGGAAGCTTGTTACCCCAGCGCCGGGGCCACTGTTCACGGATTGGGTTGAGCCTCCACGGCAGGCGCGCGTCCCTTGGACGCGACGTTCGCCCGTTCATCGGCCAGTTCGGCCTCGAGGAGTTCGATGCTTGGAAGGCTCGAGGCGAGTTCCTCCGGCAGCGATTCGATGATTTTGCTCTGCCATTCCGAGACACCGATGGGCAGGTTGATTCCCCGCAGGGCGTACTCGGCCACCACGTTGTTCTTCTCCTTGCAGAGCAGGAGGCCGATGGTTGGCTTGTCATCGGGATGCGCCAGGAGATCGTCCACGGCCGACATGTACATGCCTAGCTGGCCGACAAACCCGGGCTCGAACTTCACCGCCTTAAGCTCGATCACTACGTAGCAGCGGAGCTTCAAGTGATAGAAGAGGAGATCGGCGAAGAACTCGTCGCCGTTGATTTCCAGCCGGACCTGCTCGCCGACAAAGGCGAAGCCTTGGCCCAGTTCCAGGAGGAACTTCTCCACATGTTGGACGAGTTGAAGCTCCAGTTCCCGCTCGTTGCGGCGGTCTGTCATGGCGACGAAGTCGAACACATACGGGTCCCTGGTGGCTTGTTGGGCAAGGTCCGAGTCCGCCGGCATCATGGTGGTGCTGAAGTTGGTTATTGCTTGCCCGGAGCGCTCATGGAGGCGCGTTTCGATCTGATGGGCAAGGACGTTGCGCGACCATCCGTGTTCGACGGCGGCAGCCGCGTACCAGAGGCGGGTCGCGGCGTCGTCGAGCTTCTCAAGCAGCGCGATCTGGTGGTACCAGGGCAATGTTGCAAGCGGCACTTGCAACATTGGGAACTCCGGCCAAGCCTGGGCGAAAGTCTTCATGTAGCGGAGGTTCCTTGGCGAGAATCCCTTGGATCCAGGAAACCGGGTTTGTATGTCTGCCGACAGGCGGGTGACGACTTTCGAGCCCCAGCCTTGCTCCGATTCCCGCTGCGCCAATTGCCTGCCGATGGACCAATAGGAAGCAAGCAGCGCCTTGTTCGCCGCGGAAATGGCCCGTGAACGTCCCGTGCCGACTTCCTTGGAGACACTGGCAAGCAGCTCGGGGTACCAGTCCGGCATGGAGGTGCGCGCCGGGGAGCAGCGAACGACGCCGCGGCTTCCGCCGCCGTCGTGGTCTGTTCCGGTTTCAGTTCTTGGCTTCGCACTGGCTGTCCTCTTCTTAGGCGGTTGGGCTTCTTAGGCGGTTGGGCGACTTGGGCGCATGGCGACCGGTTCGGCGACCATTTCGTCGAACGTACGGGAGAGGGCTGACAATCTAGGAGCTGGGACGTGCCACCGCTCAGCCAGCTGGGTGGACCGCCGGCACCCTGTTCCCACGACGGCCCAACACTCGTAATCTGAATGCTGGGAGGTGGTTCCTGTGGAAGCAGCCCAGGGAGATCGGATCATCATTCATGGCAGGACGGTCGGGGCGTCCGACCGGCACGGCGAGATCATCGAAGTCCGCGGCGCAAATGGTGCGCCGCCGTATTTCGTCCGTTTTGACGATGGCCACGAGACCATCCTGTATCCGGGTGGTGATTTCACGATCGATCGCACAGGCGGGAGCTCGTAGCCGCCCGGCCGGCCGTGTTTCCTCGTGAGCTAAGGTAAGACTTAGCTGTGAAGGAGACCGGGGAGGGCGCGCGTGGACCAGATCCTCGACCTGCCCTTTGAAGTGGCGCTTGCGGCGCTCTTCGCCGTCGTGATGGTCCGGGTCAACGCGACATACTGGATCGGCCGCGGCGCAGCGGCCGGAATGGAACGCACGCGGTTCGCACGCGCCTTGCATCGCCCCAAAGCAAGCAAAGCGCAGGCCCTGATTCAGCGCTTTGGTCCCTACGCGGTCGTGCTGACCTTCCTGACTATCGGACTCCAAACCGCCGTGAACCTGGCCGCGGGGGCTGCGAGAATGCCACTCAGCCGGTATCTCCCTGCGGCAATTGTAGGCTCCGGTATCTGGGCCCTCGTCTACGCGACCATCGGCCTCGCGGCGATGGATGCCTGGCTCGCCGTCATGGCGGCCTCCCCTTTTGCCGCCGCGCTCCTGTTCCTCATCCTTGCCGGATTGGCGGTCTGCCTGGTCATGCGACGTCGGCGTCGGACGGCTGTGGCGCCAGAAGATACAGTGGTCTGAGTTCCATTACCGGACCGGCGAAAGGGCAGGCGTTGAGTATTGAGCTTCCGGACCTTGCGGAAGGCGACTTCTACTACGAATCGCTCGGGAATGGGCGCTTCCGCTCAACCATCCACGCCCAGGGGGCGTGGAATCCGCACGAGCAGCACATGGCGCCTGCATCGGGCATCCTGGCTGATGCCCTGCTCCGCCACGAGCCGCGCGACGACGTCCGGATGGCCCGCCTCAGCTACGAAATCCTCGGATTGATCCCCGGCGGCGAATTCGACATCACCACGGCCACGGTCCGCCCCGGCAGGACGATTGAATTGATCCAGGCGGAACTCTCGGCGGCAGGACGCGTGGCTATCCGTGCCACCGCCTGGCGCATGGCGACCAGCGACACGAGTGCCGTCGCCGCCATAGAAGACGTTGAAATGCCGGCCCGGACGAATGCAAGCCGTGGGACGGCGCGAGCGTATGGCCGGGTGGCTACATCCGGTCCCTCGAAATGCGGATAGCGGAAGGACACCGGGCAGGCTCCGGCAAAGTCTGGATCCGCACGGAGCATCCGCTCACCGATGCTGCGGACAGCCGCGATCTCGCGCGGCTGGTCGGACTCGTGGACACAGCCAACGGTATTGCCGCGCGCGTTTCACCCGGAAAGAACAGCTACATCTTCCCCAACCTTGACCTGCAGATCCACATGTACCGCGAACCTGCGGGCGAATGGCTGGGCCTGGACAATATGGTCTCCTTCGGAAACGACGGCATCGGCCTCACATCCACCGTGCTTCACGACATCAGTGGCCCTTTCGGCCGCGCGGAGCAGATCCTCACGCTGAGGAAGAGCTGATGGTTGAGGACCTCGCCCGGACACAGCGCACGCTGACGGTAGTGCGCCAGGAAGAATCCCTCGGAGTCGCCGATGACCTGGACTTCGGGATCGAACTCCTCAACCGTGCCCGCAGAGGGCTGCTCGGCCCGACGCTCCGAATGTACAGGCCCCGGCCTACGGTGGCGTTCGGGCAACGCGATGCCAAGCTGCCGGGATTCCAGGCCGCGTCCGAGGCCTGCCGGAACCTGGGTTTCGAACCCCTGATCCGCAAGGCGGGCGGCGTGCCGCGGCCTACCACCGGGCACCCTGGTGATCGATCATGTGGAGCCTCACGCCGACGCGATTGCCGGGGCGAAGGCCCGATTCTCCTTCTTTGGCGAGCTGCTCGCTGGTGCGCTCCGCCGCGTCGGGGTGCAGGCCGCCGTCGGGGAGATCCCCGGGGAGTACTGCCCGGGCGAGTTCAGCGTCCACGGCCTGGACCCGATTTTCCAACGCACCAGATCAAGCTGGTCGGGACCGCCCAGAGGGTTGTCTCCGGGGGTGGCTGTTCAGTTCGGTGATCGTCGTCGAGAACTCGGCGCCCATCCGCGAAGTCCTCACTGCCAGCTATGGCGCCCTCGGACTCGAGTGGGACCCAGCCACTGCCGGGGCGGCCAACGACCTCTTGCCGCAGCTGGACGTACCCACGGTGGAGGGAGCCGTCGTCGCGGCTTACGCGGAATATGCCGAACTCGTCGACGGCGATTTCCAGAGCCTGCTCCCCGTGACGAGCACCAGCACGGCGTTGTAGACGAATACTGCCAGGACTACGCTTGAGGCCACAAGCAAGTGGACCGAGGTAGAACAATGGACAAGAAGCCATCGGTTGTTCACGATTCCGATGCGGACCTCACCGTTGGACCGCCGAAGCGATCGGCCGCGGGTTTGCCCAGCCTGGTGGACTCCTTGCCGCGTGCGGTGAGCCAGATGGGGCCGTCCCGCACTTGGAAGTCCTTGCTGGCCATGAACCAGAAGGACGGCTTCGACTGCATGAGTTGCGCCTGGCCGGATCCTCCCGAGCGGAAGCTGGCCGAGTTCTGTGAGAACGGTGCGAAGGCCGTCGGGTGGGAGGCTGATCCGCTCAAGGTTCCGTCCGGTTTCTGGGACGAGAACGACGTCGAATCCCTCGCCCAGCGCTCGGAATACTGGCTGGGACAGCAGGGCAGGCTCGTTGAACCCGTCTACAAACCCGCGGGTTCCAGCCACTACCGTTCCATCAGTTGGGACAATGCGTTCCGGATTGTGGCCCGTGAGCTGAACGCCCTGGAATCGCCTGACGAAGCGACCTTTTACACGAGCGGGCGGACGAGCAACGAAGCCGCGTTTGTCTACCAGCTCTTCGTCCGGGCGTTCGGAACCAACAACCTGCCCGATTGCTCGAACATGTGCCACGAGTCCACGGGCTTGCCCTCGGTGAGACGCTCGGCGTCGGAAAGTCCGCCGTCAGCTACACGGACTTCGCCAAGGCGGATTTGATCATCATCATGGGCCAAAACCCGGGGACCTGCCACCCCCGGATGCTCACCGCGTTGGAGGAGGCAAAACTCGCTGGTGCCAGCATTGTGGCGGTGAACCCGCTCCCCGAAGCCGGACTCATCAACTTCAAGAACCCGCAACGTCCCCGTGGGCTGGTGGGCAAAGGAACGGACTTGGCGGACCAGTTCCTGCAGATCCGCCTCGCAGGAGACATGGCGTTGCTTCAGGCAGTCTCCAAGCGGGTTCTGGACGCGGAGAAGGCAGCGCCGGGGGCGGTACTCGATCATGCGTTCATCGAGGAGCACTGCCAAGGACTCGAAGAGTTCCAAGCCCACATCGACGAGCTGGACGAGAAGGACGTCCTTGCCGCGACGGGCCTAAGGACCGAGGAAATCGACGAGCTCGCATCCCGCTACCTGCGTGCGGAGAAAGTCATCATCACCTGGGCGATGGGCCTGACCCAGCACAAGAAGGCCGTGTCCACCATCAAGGAGATCGTCAACCTGCTGTTGCTCCGTGGAAACATCGGCAAACCCGGCGCCGGACCGTCGCCGATCCGTGGGCACAGCAACGTCCAGGGCGACCGCACCATGGGCATTTGGGAGAAGATGCCCGAACCATTCCTCAACGCCCTGCAGCAGGAATTCGGCTTCGACCGCCGCGGCACCCCGGCGTCGATTCCGTGGACAGCATCCGCGGCATGCGGGACGGCAGGATCAAGGTGCTCGTAGCGCTCGGTGGAAACCTCGTGCACGCAATGTCTGACACCACTGCTGCCGAGGCGGCCGTCCGCAAGACCCGATTGTCAGTCCAGATCTCCACGAAGCTCAACCGTTCCCACGCCGTGGTGGGGGAGCAAGCGATGATCCTGCCGACCATCGGCCGTACGGAAATAGACCGCCAGGCCGGCGGAGAGCAGTTCGTCACCGTCGAGGACACCGTCTGCGCGGTTCACCGCTCGGCGGGAAGGCTGGAGCCGATTTCGGACAAAGTCTTGTCCGAAGTGGCGATCGTATGCCGCATGGCCGCCACGGTACTCGGCGACAAAGTCCCTGTGGACTGGCGAAGTTTCGAAGCGAACTACGACTCAGTGCGCGAACACATCTCCCACGTGGTGCCTGGCTTCGAGGACTTCAATAAGAAAGCCCGGAGCCGTGACGGTTTCGTCCTGCCCCACGGCCCCGGGACGAGCGGAAGTTTCCCACCGCCACCGGGAAAGCGATGTTCACTGTCAACGACCTTGAGACCATCCATGTCCCGGAGGGGCGCCTGCTGCTCCAGACGGTGCGCTCCCACGATCAGTTCAACACGACCACCTACAGCATGAACGACCGCTACCGCGGCGTGAAGAAGGGCCGCATGGTGCTCTTTGCGCACAGCGACGACCTGGCTGACCTGGGCCTTGCCGACGGCGGCTATGTGGACGTCCACAGCGAAGCCGACGACGGCGTGGACAGGGTCCTGCGCCAGCTGCGGTTGATCGCGTACCCCACGGCCCGCGGTTGCGTGACTGCCTATTACCCGGAGGCAAACGTCCTTGTACCGCTGGATTCGACCGCCGAGGGCAGCAACACTCCTGCGTCCAAGTCCGTGGTGGTGCGCCTGGAACCAGCCGCACCACCGGGATAACTCAGCCGGATAACCCAGCTCTGGAGGTTCAGGCGGCGAGGCGCGCTTCGACCTCGGCTGCGGACGGGTTGGTGGCCGCGGTTCCGTCCGGGAAGAGGACCGTGGGGACGGTCTGGTTCCCGCCGTTCAGCTTCTCCACGAGTTCGGCAGTGCCCTCGACCTCTTCGATGTTGATCTCGTTGTAGCCGATGCCCTTGGCGTCCAGCTGCTTCTTCAGGCGGTTGCAATAACCGCACCAAGTGGTCGAGAACATAGTGATGGTGCCGGATTCGGGGGTGAAGTCCACGGATTCTCCTGCCGTCGTTGTTTTGAACTACTCGCATCAACGGTAACCCGGCAGGCACTATTCCTTCGCGCGCATGTGTCACATGACACGCAAGGGCGAATCGGTCATGGATTTGGGCGCGCGGTCCTAGAGCGACTCTTCGACGGTGACGCCGGACTGGAACTCACGGCCGTCGGCTTCACTGAAGGCGTCATCACATGTCCCTTGCCAAGGCCGTTGATCGCCGAGAGGGGGAAATGGCCGGTAATAGTGTTCCCCGAGTGCTCAACACCCTTCAGGTCGTAGTTCTCTTCGGCGCTTTGGTCGTGGTTAAAGAGAAGAAGGCGATCGCCTCCCCGTTCATGAACTCGATACCCAGTCTTCGCTGAGAGGAATAGTCCGGAGTCGCCGCGACCAGGCCTACGACATAGGCGCCGGAACCAGGGATGTTGCCCTCGATCTCGAACTTCGCCACGAGCGTGGCTTCCGTGGCGGTTACGCTGGCCTGCTTCAGAAGTGCCTCATGGATGCTCATGGCTCAATCCTGCTCTGTGCGACCTCCGCCGTCCACCCCTGATTCGGGTTTTGTCAGAGCCCGCCGCCGGCCGGATCCTCTCGGGCCCGCGGCCAAAATCCGTCTTGACCAGCCGGAAGACCTGCCGATACAGGTACCGGCAGGGCCTCCCTCACGGCCGGGAAGGCTTCTAGGGTTGAGGGCGTGGATAACCCGAATGGAAGCATGAAGCGATTGCTCGTCCCGTCTGCGGCGCTGTTGTGGGGTTCCAGTTCGCGTTTCTCAACCCCGCGCTGGCACTCCTGCTGGTGGCGCTCTTCAACGCCACCCCGGCCGAGGTGGGGTGGGTCCTCGCGGTCTACAATGCCAGCGGCTTCGTCGCTTCCCTTCTTGTGCCGGCGTATGCCGACCGTGCAAACGACTACTTGCGCCCCATGCTGGCCTGTGGCGTCCTGACCCTGGCGCTGTCCACCCTCCTGGCCATGAGCACTTCGCTGCCGCTCGCCGTCGTGGGCTTGATAGTCCTTGGCGGCCCGGCAGGGGTCGGAAGCTCGCTCTTGTTCGCCCACCTCAGGCACTCAGGCGCCGGAATGAGCGACGTGATGAACACCCGCGCGATTGTCTCTTTCGCCTGGGTCGCGGGACCGCCCCTCGCGACATTCATCATGGGCGCGCTGGGCAATCGGGCCATCCTGCTCGCGCTTGGTGTGGTGGCCGTCCTCAACGTCACCACGACTGCTGCCATGATTTCCCGACGGCGCGCTGCCTCCGACGAGAATCGTCCCAAGGCCCATGCCGAAGAGGATGGGCACCCGTTCTCGAAATTCGGGGTCGCTGCCGTCGTCTTCGCCTTTGTCGCCTTGCAGGCCACCAACAGCGCCGCTGTGTCCATCATGAGCCTGTTCGTGACCCAAGGGCTCGGTGTGGATGTCATCTGGGCGGGCATCGCGCTTGGCGTGTCGGCCGCGCTTGAGATACCTGCGCTCTTCCTGATCGGGCGGCTGGCGCGCCGCTACTCCAGCCGGGCGCTCATCGCCTCCGGATGCGTGGCGGGATCGCCTACTACGCGGGCATGGCCTTTGTCTCCAACCCCGCCACCCTGATTGCGCTCCAGGTCCTGAATGCCTGGTTCTTCGGGATTGTGGCGGGCGTGGGGTTGACGTTGTTCCAGCGGCTGATTCCCCGTCCCGGCCTGGCTTCGGGCTCTACACCAACACGCGCCGCGTCGGCGCTATCGTCTCGGGCCCCATCATCGCCTTGGGATCGACGACGGCGCTCGGCTACCAGGGCATCTTCGCGGCTTGCGCCGCACTCACGGTCTTGGCCCTGCTTGTCATTGTCCTGGCCGGGCGGACGTCGCGGCGAACGCTGCCGAAGGAACTTCCTGCTGGCCCTGCGCCAACCCATGACGCTATCGCTTGAGCCTCGCGACGCGCAGGAGGATGCCTGCCGCGAACATGAGGACGCCACGGCCGCCGATAGCGGCGGGAGCGTGCTCACGAGGACCACACAGGCCAGGGCTCCGAACACCTGGAGCGCTTTGGGGTATCGGCGGTCTTCGGCCGGTTGGGTATACGCCGCAATATTGGCGACCAGGTAGTAGATGAGGACGCCGAACGAGGAGAAACCGATCGCGCCGCGCAAGTCGGCGAACGCGACGATCACGCAGATCACGACGGCGAGAGTGACCTCGGCCCGGTGCGGGACACGGTACCGGGGGTGGACGGCGGCGAGCCAGTGCGGCAGGTCGTGGTGCCTGGCCATTGCCAGGGTGGTCCGGCCCAAGCCCGCGATGAGGGCCAACAGTGCACCGAGGGAGGCGACGGCGGCTCCCGCGCGGACCGCCGGGACGGCCAGGCTAAGGTCCCGGCTCCGACCGCGGCAGCGAGCGGCGTCGGGTGGCAGCCACACCGTCCGGGCCGAGCGCGGCAAGGAGAGTCACGGCGATGATGGCGTAAATGACGACGGCGATGCCCAAGGCGATCCCGATGGCACGCGGAATCGCCCGGCGGGGTCCCGGACTTCCTCTCCCATCGTGGCGATCCTCGCGTAGCCTGCGAAGGCGAAGAACAGCAACCCTGCGGATTGGAGGATCCCGTACCAGCCGTGCGCAAGCAGTCCGTCCCCGGGGATGTTGGCCGGAGACGGGCAGAGCCGCCCCAACACGCTGCCACCCCGACGGCGAGGGCCGCCAGCACTGCGAGAACCAGAATGCGGGTCAGGCCAGCCGTGCGGGTCACCCCGTGATAGTTCACCGCGGCGAGGACGACGACGGCGGCGATGGCCACGGGACGTTCCCACCCGGGAGGGCTGCGTAGGCGGCGAATGTCATGGCCATGGCCGCCGCGCTGGCGGTCTTGCCGATGACGAATCCCAACCGGCCAGGTATCCGGCCCAGGGTCCCAGCCGTTCACGGCCGTAAATGTAGCTTCCGCCCGACGTCGGGTACGCGGCGGCGAGCTGGGCGGAGGACGTCGCGTTGCAGAATGCCACAGTCGACGCGATGACGAGCCCGATCAGCAACCCTGATCCTGCGGCGGAAGCGGCAGGAGTGAAGGCGGCGAACACGCCGGCGCCGATCATCGAGCCCAATCCGATCACGACCGCGTCGAAGGTACCCAGCCGACGGGCCAGGCCCTGGGGGTTGCTCATGGCCTAGGACTTCCCCGTGACTGTCAGGACGATGAGGACGCAATTGAGTCCCACGATCAGTGCAGCGCTGGTCCACCCGGCAATCCTCAATGGCGTGGAATCCGTGTGGATGCCCATGACTTCGCGCTTGCCGGTGAGCCGGATCAGCGGAATCAAGGCGAAAGGAATGCCGAAGCTCAGCAGGACTTGGCTGAGCACGAGTGCCAGCGTGGGTTCGATGCCCGCGCCGAGAATGACCAGCGCCGGGACCAGCGTAACCACCCGGCGGAGCAGTAGGGGTATTCGGATCTTAAGGAGCCCGCCCATGACCGTTGCTCCGGCGTAGCATCCGACGGACGTTGAAGCGAGGCCTGAGGCAAGCAAACCGATACCGAAAGCCACGCCGATGATCGGACCAAGGGCAGATGTCACAGCTGCATGGGCACCGGCGATCGTGTCGGTTCCTTCGACTCCCCGCAGGCTGGACGCGGCCAAAAGGAGCATGGCGATGTTCACGACCCCGGCAAGCACCAAAGCCCCCACGACGTCCACGCGTGTGATCTTGATGAGCCTCGTCCGTTCAGCGGGGTCCTCCGAGAAACCATGCCGGTCGCGGGCCAGGGCTGAATGCAGGTAGATCGCATGCGGCATGACCGTGGCGCCGAGCATGCTCGCGGCAAGAAGGACAGTGTCCGTGCCCTCGAATCGCGGCACCAGACCCGCCAATACGCCACCGGTCTCCGGGGATTGACGAAGAGACCCGACACGAAACCAACGGCGATGACGGCCAAGAGCATCATGATGGCGTATTCAAAGGACTTCTGGCCCCGTGACGACTGGAGCGCCAGGAGCAACATGGAAGCCACTCCGATGATGATGCCGCCCATGAGAAGTGGCAGTCCGAAGAGGAGGTTGAGGGCCACGGCTCCGCCGATGACTTCGGCCATGTCGGTAGCCCCGGCCACCACCTCTGCCTGGACCCAGAACAGTCTGCGGCGGTGGGTTCCCAAGCGTTTGCCCAGGAGCTCCGGAAGGCTGTGCCCGGTGGCCAAACCAAGTTTCGCCGATTGGTACTGCACCAGGACCGCCATGATGTTCGCCGCTACCAGGACCACACGAGGAGGTAGCCGTAATTCGCTCCCGCGGTGAGGTTTGCCGCGACGTTGCCCGGATCGACATAGGCGATCGCAGCCACGAAAGCCGGCCCAACAGGAGCAGCCGGGACTTCCACCGGGGTTTGCTCGCCGGTCGCTCAACAATCGTGGCAGCCATGGTTTCCTCAACAGCGGGATACGGACATGATGAGGATACCGTTAAGTTAGGCATACCGAAAAGTAGTTTTTAGGTGCAGCTTGATAAGGCACGCGCTTTGCCCAACTGACTGGCAGTAAGTGTCGCTTTGAGCCCTCAAAACGACATCAACTGCGAGTTAGTTGGGTGCGGCTCAGGCGTGGGTGGGTTCTTCCACCAATGCCGTGGCGATGCTGTCCGCGTCATCGAGTGCGGCGAGGTACCGTTCGGCATCCAGGGCCGCGGCGCAACCCGTGCCGGCGGCCGTAATGGCCTGGCGGTAGCGGTGGTCCACGGCGTCGCCGCAAGCGAAAACTCCGGAGAGGTTGGTAACAGTGGTGGGGAATCCACCTTGATGTAGCCCTCGGCGTCGAGTTCCACCTGTCCTGCGACAAGGTCCGTCCGCGGGACATGTCCAATGGCCACGAATATGCCCGTAGCCGCATGTTCACGCGATTCACCGGATCGTGTGTCGGCCAGGGTAACCCGGTAACCTTGGCGTCGCCGTGGATCGCCGTGATCGCCGAGTTCCACGCGAAGCGGATTTTCGGATTGTCCTTGGCCCGTTGGGCCATGATCCGGGACGCCCTTAGCTCTTCCCTACGGACGACGACGGTCACGGTCTTCGCGAACCGGGTCAGGAACATCGCCTCTTCCATGGCGGAGTCGCCGCCCCCCACCACGATGATTTCCTGTTCGCGGAAGAAGAAGCCATCGCATGTGGCGCACCATGAAACGCCGTGTCCGCTCAGCCTCTTCTCTTCGGGCAAGCCGAGTTCTTTGTAGGCGGAACCGGTCGCAAGGATTACGGCCGGTGCCTCGTGGGTGTCGCCGGAGCCGGTGACCACGCGCTTGAGGTGCCCGGCCAGCTGGACTTGAGTGACGTCGTCGAACACTATCTTCGCGCCGAAGCGCCCGGCTTGTTCCTGCAGGCCATCCATGAGCTCGGGTCCCTGGATTCCGGCGGGGAATCCGGGGAAGTTTTCCACCTCCGTGGTGTTCATCAGCGCGCCGCCGGCGGTGACTGATCCGGCAAGGACGAGGGGGCTCAGGCCCGCCCGGGCGGCATAGATTGCCGCGGTGTAACCGGCGGGGCCGGATCCAATGATGATCAGTTGTTCTTTGCTCATGGGACAAGTGCAACAAGGTCGGGGGATTCAATCAAGGGCTCGTCAATCCATGTGCATAATGGGTGAATGTTCAGCGAAGCCGGAGCCGTCCTGATCCGGCCCATGAATCCCGGGGATTGGCCCGCGGTCCGTGCGATTTTCACGGAGGGTATCGAGACCGGGCAGGCAACCTTTGAAGCGGCAGCCCCGGACTGGGAGCAGTTCAACGCGGGCCGCCTTCCTGATCACCGATTCGTCGCTGTTGCATCCGGCCTCGTGGTGGGGTGGACTGCTGTTTCCGCTGTGTCTGCGCGCCCGGCATATGCCGGTGTCGTCGAACATTCCGTCTATGTCGCCGGTTCTGCGCGCGGACGGGGAGTTGGAGGCCTGCTGTTGAAAACGCTGGCTGCGTCGACCGAAGAGCACGGCATCTGGACCATCCAGTCGAGCATTTTCCCCGAGAACCAGGCCAGCATCCGCCTTCACGAGGCCAACGGATTCACCATTGTTGGCCGTCGCGAACGCATCGCACGCATGAGCACAGGGCCCCTTGCCGGCCAATGGCGCGACACGCTCCTGCTTGAACGGCGCTCACGCCGGGTCTGAGCAGCGCGGTCTGAGGGGGGCCGAGGGTGGCTTATGGCACTTGGCAGAGGTGGTTGAGGGCCGCCCACTGAAGGAGCATGATCGACTTTCCGTCCACGATGCGGCCGTCGTCGATCATGGCGAGTGCATCGGAGAAGGCAATCTCGATGGTTTCGATGTCCTCGCCCTCCGCGGCTACTCCGCCGCCGGGCCTGTCTGGTCCGCCGGGGTGTAGGGCGCGACGTAGAAGTGCAGCCGTTCGGTGACAGATCCGGGCTCATGTATGCGTCGAAGACGTGCCGCAGCGTTCCGACGTCGACGCCGAGTTCCTCGCTTGCCTCGCGCCGGATGGCCGTTTCGGGATCGTCGTCGTCCAGCAATCCGGCAGCAGCCTCGATCAGCATGCCGTCCGGATGATCGTTGACATAGGCCGGAAAGCGGAACTGCCGCGTGAGCAGAACCGTGCCCGGCCGGCGTCGTACAACAGAATCGTTGCTCCGTTCCCTCTGTCGTAACTTTCGCGTTGCTCGGTGACCCATCGGCCGTCCCTGCGGCGGTAGTCGAAGGTGGTGCGACGCAGCACGTGCCAACCGTCGGAAGTCACTTCGACGTCGCGCACCACCACGGCGGGATTGCGGTCGAGGCCCCGGCCTGCCTGGTCGAGGCCGGTGCGGCCGCGGTGGTCGGGGACATCAATTCCAGGACGCAACGTCGTGGGAGGGGCATCGATTCTCGGAGTCATCCCGCTAGAATAGTGCATGATCGTGCAACATCAGGAAGGAACGCGCATGCTTGCTGCCGAACGGCACCAATTTCTCCTCTCGCGGCTTGCGGCCGATGGCAAGGTGATCGCCAAAGACATCGCCCGTGAACTCGGCCTGTCCGAAGACAGCGTGCGCCGCGATCTGCGCGAGCTTGCCGCGGCCGGGCTCTGCCAGCGTGTATACGGCGGTGCGCTGCCGGCTTCTCCTGCGATCGCCGACTATGCCACCCGCGCTACGGTCGAGCCGGAGAGCAAGGGGCGCATTGCTGCCTGCGCCGCTTCGATGATCCAGCCGGGTTCCGCCGTGATCCTCGACGGCGGCACCAGCACCCTCGCGGTGGTCCACGCGCTGCCGGCGGAGCTCGACTGCACTGTGATTACCCACAGTCCGACCATCGCCTCGGCGCTTGTCGAGCATCCCCTCATCGAGGTGTTCCTCCTCGGGGGCCGCTTGTTCAAACACTCTGCCGTGACCTGCGGGGCTGCGGCGGTCGAGGCCACCCAGGCCGTTTCCGCCGAGTTGTTCTTCCTCGGTGTCACCGGAATCCACCCCGTCCACGGACTCACCACCGCCGACGCCGACGAAGCCGCCATGAAGCGTGCTCTCGCCGCCCGTGCGGCAGATACGTACGTCCTCGCGAGCGCCGAGAAGATCGGGGCCGTTTCGCGCTACTCGGTGTTGCCTTTCGCCAGCGTCGCCGGCCTTATTACCGATGCGCCAGCGAACGATCCCACCATGGGGGAGCTCTCGCGCCTTGGCATCGCCCTTGTGGGCGCTGGATAACCGGGCTTGCCCTACCCGGACCGATCCTCGTGTGCACGGGTGACGAAGTGTTCAACGCGCCGGTCCGGAACCAGCCAGATCATGGCCACGACGGTGTACGCGGCGACGGCGAGCAAAGGATGGAGGAAGCAGAGGCCAAGGCCGGCCACATAGATGAGCGGCGACGTCTTCCCCTTCCAGTCCCGGCCGATCGCCTGGGCCAGCGCACCCTGCCGGCCCTGGCGCCGGATCAACGACTGCTGCAGGACGTAGTAGGCAACGGCGGCGCACAGCAGGTTGAAGCCGTAAGCCAGCACCGGGACCTCGGCGAAGCCCGACTCATCCATCCAACGTGTGCTGAACGGGAAGAGGGATATCCAGAACAGCAAGTGCAGGCTCGCCCAGAGAATTCGGCCGTTGACCCGATCCGCCAGATGGATCATGTGGTGGTGGTTGTTCCAGTAGATCCCCACGTAGACGAAGCTGAGCAAATAGCTGAGGAACGTGGGAAAGACGCTCAGCAAGGCATGCCAGTTAGGCTCCGCGGGCACCCGCAGCTCAAGCACCATGATGGTGATGACGATCGCGAGGACGCCGTCGCTGAATGCCTCAAGCCGGTTCTTGTTCATCGCATTGCCTTCATGGGACATCATCGTTGCTGCGGACTCCCGCGGCCAAGAGATTACGCCCGCCCTTCCCGCCTAGCCCAGCGTGGAGGCATCAATGACGAAGCGGTACCGCACATCGGAGGCGAGGACCCGCTCGTAAGCGTCGTTGATCTTCTCGGCCGGGATGACTTCGATCTCGGCCCCCAGCCCGTGTTCGGCGCAGAACTCGAGCATTTCCTGGGTCTCCCGGATGCCCCCGATCGCCGATCCGGCGAACGAACGCCGGCCCCGATGAGTGCGAAGGCGTTGACCGGCAGCGGTTCCGCCGGTGCGCCCACGTTCACCAGCGCGCCGTCGAGCGCCAGCAACTGAAGGTAGGAGCTGATATCGATCGGGGCGCTGACGGTGTTGATGATCAGGTCGAAGGTCCGCGCGAGCTTTTCGAAGGTGGCCGGCTCGCTCGTGGCGAAGTACTGGTCCGCGCCCAAACGCAGGCCGTCTTCCATCTTCTTGAGCGACTGGGACAGCACCGTCACCTCGGCGCCCATGGCGTGCGCGAGCTTGACGGCCATGTGGCCCAGCCCGCCGAGTCCGACCACGCCGACCTTCTTGCCCGGTCCGGCACCCCAATGCCGGAGAGGCGAATAGGTGGTGATGCCTGCGCACAGCAGGGGGGCGGCGGCGTCGAGCGCTATCCCTTCGGGGATCCGCACCACGAAGTCCTCGGTCACGACGACGTGGGTTGAGTAGCCGCCTTGGGTGATGGTGCCGTCGCGGTCAACGGCGCCGTAGGTCCCGGTCATGCCTTTCAGGCAGTATTGCTCCTCGCCCTTGCGGCAGTTCTCGCATTCGCGGCAGGAGTTGACCATGCAGCCGACGCCGACGCGGTCGCCGACCTTGTGGCGGGTCACGTCGGAGCCGATTTCGGTGACGATTCCGGCGATTTCGTGGCCGGGGGCGAGCGGGTAGGACTGCGGTCCCCAGTCGCCGCGGACTGTGTGGATGTCTGAATGGCAGATGCCCGCGTACTTGATCTCGATGAGCACGTCGTGGGCGCCGACGTCGCGGCGCTCAATGGTGGTCGGAACGAGGGCTTCGCTTGCGGACGGGGCTGCGTAAGCATTGACGGTCAGCATTATTCTCCTGTTGGTGGACGGAGGATTGGCACTATCCATCCAACAGGAGAATTCCGACGTGAGGGAGTCCCTGCTGGTAGGGGTACTGGCAGGGACTCCCTCAACGGAATGGGATCCGTTGCGGACTAGCTGGCGCCGAGGAAGATCGGGTTCGTCAGCGCTGCCATGGGACCGAGCGGGATGACTGTTCCCATCTCCGTGCCGCTGCCGGATGTTCCGTCGATCTTCGGATGCCGGACCTCAACGCGCACGTAAGCCGCGAGTTGCGGGGTGGTGACCCAGGTGCTCGTTCCCTGGCCCGACGCGGGAAGGGTGACCTGCTGGGTCTGTCCTTCATCCGTGATGAAGCGTACGACGCCGTTCGGCACGCCGGCGATTTTCGCCGTCACCGTGACGGGGCACCTGCCGCGACGTTGAGCCGCTCGCCCACGGTCGCGCTCTTGCCGCCGGACGTGACCTGGAAGTCCACCGAGACGTCAGCCGACTCGGCGATCCAGTTCCGGCCATTGCGGATGCCGTCCAGCAGGGCATCGCGGGACAACGCTGCGGCGTAGACCACGTTGTGCGGGAAGCCAATGACCTGCGGGACGCTGTGGGCGTCGCTGTTGCCCATCGCCGGGAGCCACCGGCCACCGGTACGGACGGAGTGCGCGAGCATCGAATCCCAGGTGTTGACGGAGGACTCGTCGTCCAGGGTCCACGGGCCCGTCCATACCTCAACCGCATCGGCGTCGTCATAGCCGAACTTCCAGCGGCAGGCGACATACGGGCAGTACGGGTGAGCCGGAACAACAATTCCGCCCGAGGCGTGGATCCGCTGGGCTTCCTGCTCGAACCCCTTGTCGCGGGCACGGTAGCGCCAGTCGATCCATTCGCCCGGCTCCAGGCCGAGCGCGAGGTAGTGGCCGTTGCGCGTGGTGACTTCCTCGCCCGTGAGGATGAGCAGGTCGTTGCCGGCAAGCGGCCCCCAGACGCCGTGCGATGCCGGCGTGTTGTGGTCCGTCGAGATCATGAAGTCGAGGCGCGCGGCGCGGGCGCCGGCTGCGACGTCCTCGGGCGTGCGCTTTCCGTCCGAGTAGACGGTGTGCAGGTGGGCGTCCCCGCGGTACCAGCCTGCGCCGCGGCCGGCAACCTGCTGCGGCGGATACTGGGGCTTGAAAGGGGCGACGTCGGGTCCGTACTCAAGCGTGACGTTCACCGTGTAGTCAAGGCCCTGCTCGGCCACCTGGTACGGGCCGAGAACAACGTTCCACGTGCCCTTCCCAATCGGCCCCGGCAGGTAACCCGGCGTCGTGTCGCCGGCGCTGATGCTGAATTCGGTGCGGAAACCACCGGACCAGCCGCGGAATCCCTTCCCGGCGAGGTCGGTACCCTTCTCATCGAAGATTCCGATGTCGCAGGCGTTCGTGAGAAGTCCGGAGGCCACCTGGGCTTGCTGTAGGTGTACGAAACGCTGATCTTGTTGACGCCGGCCGGGACCTCGATCGGCAAATAGACGAAGTCCGCTGCTCCCGGATCCAGATGGCCGGTGATCGTCTTGCTCTTGCTGGTTCCGGTAGCGGCTGCCGCGAACGAAACCGGGCCAGGGTCAGAGCCGCGCCGGTCAGTGCGGCGGCCAGGAAGCCGCGCCGGGTAGAGGAAAAGGAGACATTGTCGCCCGAATGGGCTTTGCATGGTGAAGTCACTCACTCGATGTTGCACACCGTTACTGAACAGTAGGCAACGGAACCAAGAACGCAGCATGAAAGCGGAGCGTCAGCAAGCGGAGTCCATTCAGTGGACCCGTCGTCAATTGGCCCTTGCCACGAGCCATGCCCGGCCTTACTGTTCTTGGCATGCACCAAGGGCTGGGGCGACGGCGCAACCATTCCCATGTACCGAACAGGACGGTGTTTTAGATGTGCGATATTCCGGGTTTGATCAGTCGCCTTGAAGCCCAAGACCTCGCTCGATTGCGCGAGGCAGGCAAAGAAAAGCCCCTGGAACCGGGGATGATCGCCGCTATTGATGCCGCGGCCGGCGGCCGGGCGAGGCCGCGGGTACTACGTGGTCAGCGGTTCCCTGTATCCCGTCGAAGCCAGGGACTACCACCTCAGGGAAGATGTGGCGGAGGCGCTGTTCGCGGCGGAAGGAACATCCGTAGGCGCCACGGCCTAGGCCCGGGACGCCGTAACCCAAGCCGCAGGCACCGGCCCACACTGGAAAAAACAGGTGGGCCGGCGGTGTGGTCTGGAGGGTGCTTGCGACTACAGCGCGCCCAACAGCTCCTGCATTTCCTTGATCTCGGCCTCCTGCGCCGTCACGATGTCCTTGCCGAGTTTGAGGGCATCGGCGTTCTTACCGTCGGTGCCTTCCTTCTGCGCCATGGCCACGGCCCCTTGGTGGTGGGCGATCATGTGGGTCAGGAACAGCCTGGCTGCATCCCGGCCTTGGGCGGCCTCGAGTTTCGTCATGTCCTCGTTGTCCACCATTCCGTTCATGGTGTGGCCGCCAGACATCCCCGCGGGCTCGTTCCAGTCCTTGAGCCAGCCGGTCATCTCCTCGATCTCCGGGCCTTGGGCTGCCTTGATCCTGCCGGCGAGCGCAGTCACTTGGGCAGGGATGCCGTTCTTGGCGAGTATGACGTCGCTCATCTGGACGGCCTGGGCATGGTGGGGATCATCATCCGGGCAAACTCGGCATCCGCCGCGTTATGGTCTCCCGCGGTCGCCGCGGCCGGGGATGCGGCCGAACCAGACGAAGAGGCGCTTCCGTGGTCCATTCCCGGCATGCTGCTGCCGCCGGTTCCGGCCGAGCAGCCGGCGAGCGCGATTGCTGTGGCCACGGTAAAGGTGGCGAGGGTCAGGTTTTTTCTCATGGTTTTGGGGTCCTTCAATCAATCAGCCTGCAGAAGCGCGGCTGCGTGGGACACGCACAGCAAGCCCACTGTGTGGGGTGGCGCGTCAGGGTGGAGTCTTGTGCAGCGGGCCGGCAGCCCGGTGCGGCGGTGGATTTTACGTGCGGCTGATGCAGAGATCGCCGGGGAAGGACTACCCGGGCGATGCGAATATCCGGAGACCAGGGTACCGGCCTCTGACGTGCCCGCATTGGCGTAGGGCGGGACACCTGGTAGGGGTGCTGTCAGGGTGTTATGGCCCGGAGCGGGGACGCAGACGGCGTGCAGGGCCGACATCGTGGTGCACGTGCCCGGGCTTGCACACGACTGCGCCGGAGATGAATCCGCGTGCTGAACTATGTGCGACGGCCCATGACAGTGGCGGGCCCACGACGGCGGACTGGCTCATAGCGGGGGTGGCGTGCATGCTGTGCCCACCCGCCATGACATGCATCCCGACGATTCCGCCGATGATCGCGAGCAGTCCTGCCAACAGGCCCGTGCGGAGGAGGAAGGCGGTGGCGCGGCCCGTGAGGGGTCGGTCATGGTCTTCCTCCTTCCGTAGCTTGTTCGCCCGGTTCGCGGGCTTTACGACGGCTTCAACGAGTATAGGCGCCGTTCAGTTTCATTCTGCCGGACTCACCCTGCCATCGTCCGTCCTGTCATGGTCCTTGGTGGTTGCGCGGCTTTCGCGGCGGCGGCTTCGCGGGCCAGGAATGCTCCGAGTTCGCCGATGGTGCTCATCAAGGGAGCCGGGAAGACGACCGTGGTGTTCTTGTCCACGCCGATCTCCACCATGGACTGCAGGTTGCGCAACTGCAGGGCCAGTGGATGGGCCATCATGGTGTCAGAGGCCATGCCCAGCGCGGCAGCGGCCAGGGACTCGCCTTCGGCGGCGATGATCTTGGCGCGCTTTTCACGCTCGGCCTCGGCCTGGCGGGCCATGGCGCGCTTCATGCTGTCCGGCAGTTGGATGTCCTTGAGTTCCACGAGGGTCACTTCGACGCCCCATTCCAAGGTCAGTCCGTCCAGGATCTGGCGGATGTTGGCATTGATGACGTCCGTTTCTGCGAGCGTTTCGTCGAGGGTGTGCTGACCCACCACCTTGCGCAGCGTGGTTTGTGCGATCTGGTCGATCGCGGCGTAGACGTTTTCGATGGCCAGGACGGACTTGATGGCGTCCACCACCCGGAAATACGCGACGGCGGAAATGTCCAGGCTGACGTTGTCCCGGGTGATGATGCCCTGGGACTGGATCGGCATGGTGACGATCCGCAGGGAGACCTTCCTCAGGCGGTCGACGAACGGGATGATGATCACAAGGCCCGGGGTCCGGAGGCCCTGGATCCTCCCAAGCCTCAACAGGACACCGCGCTCATACTGCGTGACAATGTGGACGGCCATCGCAAACCAGATGACCAGCAGGACAATCAAGACAATCAGCCAGGTGATGGCGTCCGCTGTCATGGCCGCACACCGGCTTCGTCGCTAAGTGCTAATGCGTTCATGGCGGAGATCCTTCGGTGGCAGTGGAGGGAAAAGGGAGCCCACTTTCCGCAGCGAGGCAGGCGAACCCGCTTACGTTGTATCTCCAGTAAATACCTTGGAATCGCCGAGTTGTAGGGCCACAAATGAAAGGAACGCCCTCTGGGACGTTCCTCTCAATTTCGTGGCTTAGACCCTTTCGCGGGTCCGGTCGATAACCGGCTCCGGATCGTTCCTGAACTCACGGTAGCGGCGTGGGAAGGCCCAGAACATGAAGTCCTTCGCGTCGACCTTGGGCTCAGGGCGTTCCTCGGGTTCCTGTGAGGCATCTTTCCTGGTGTCCCGCCGGAAATCCTTGTTGTAGCCGTAGCACATCACAGACCTCCTTCTAGCAACTGCCCTTTAATCGTCCTCCCGATTCGGCAAGCAGTCCACCTTTCAACGGCTGATCCGCTTATAGGCACAATGGAGGAGTGAAATCCCCACCCGTTCCCCGGAATGCCGCGCTCGCATACCGCCCTTTCGACCTGGACACCATCGGCGAGGGACTCGTCTTCGGAGAATCGCTGGGGGAACTCGCCAAAGCCCTCGATACAAGGGGAACGGCAGGAACCGCCGTCGTGCAAGCGCCCCGGGGACCGGCAAGACGACGCTCGTGCCGCCCTTGCTTGCCAACATCCTGCTCGCCGACGGCGCGGCCGGCGCGGTGACCGGAAGGCAGCGCCCCCGGGTGATCGTGACCCAACCACGGCGGGTCGCCGCACGCTCAGCGGCACGGCGCCTCGCCGCCCTCGACGGCAGCCGGCTCGGCGAACGGGTCGGATACACGGTCCGCGGCGAAAGCCAGGCGGGCCCGGGACCATGATCGAGTTCGTGACTCCCGGAATCCTCCTGCGCCGCCTGCTCGCGGATCCGGGGCTTGAGACCGCCGGGGCTGTGATCCTGGACGAGGTCCACGAGCGCGGCCTGGAGACGGACCTGTTGCTCGGAATGCTCATCGAGGTCCGCGAACTGCGGGAGGACCTCACGCTCGTCGCGATGTCCGCAACCCTCGACGCGCCACGGTTTGCCGCGCTGATTGGAGGCGCCGGAGAAGGCACAAGCGGAAAGCACGACGGCGGCGGGCCGGCACCCGTCGTCGACTGTCCGTCCGCGCTGCATCCCTTGACGGTGGACTGGGCGGCCGCGGCAGGTCCACGGTTGGACGGACGCGGCGTGACCCGCGCCTTCCTGGACCATGTGGCGGACACTGCCGCGTCGTCGTACACGGACACCCTCGCCGCTGATCCGGACATCCACGCCCTGGTGTTCCTTCCTGGTGCGTGGGAGGTCTCCTACGTCGCGTCCCGGCTGCGCGCCAGACTGGCTGCGAGGGCCAGGGACGTGGAGGTATTGGAGCTTCATGGCCAGGCAAGCCCGGCGGAACAAGACCGGGCGGTCTCCGGCCGGGAGCCCGGCGGATCTCCCCGGATTATCGTCTCGACAGCCCTGGCCGAATCCTCCCTGACCGTTCCGGGAGTGCGGCTGGTCATCGACGCGGGGCTGTCCCGTGAACTGCGGCGTGACGCCGGCCGCGGCATGTCCGGCTTGGTCACGGTCTCCTGCTCCCGTGCCTCCGCCGAACAACGCGCCGGACGCGCGGCACGCCAAGGGCCAGGGCGCGTGGTCCGCTGCTACGAGCACAAAGCATACGGCGCCGCACCGGCCCACCCCACACCGGAAATTGCGGCCGCCGACCTGACGGGCGCGGCGCTCGTCCTCGCGTGTTGGGGATCGCCGGGTGGCCGGGGCTCGCACTTCCGGACTCCCGCCCCAAGGCGCGATGGACGATGCCATTGAAGTGCTGCGGGAACTTGGCGCCATCGACGCGGACGGACTTGCCACGGACGTGGGGAAGACCCTGGCCCGGATCCCGCCGATCCACGACTGGCCCGTGCATTGCTGGATGGTGCCGCCACTGTCGGGCACCGGGCGGCTGCCGAGGCTGTCGCCCTCGTGGCAGGGGATCAACGGGCTCTCGGAGCTGACTTGACGCGCCTGCTGGCCGCACTCCGGGCAGGCAAGGACCCCGCGGCCGGCGTTGGGCCGAGGATGTCCGCCGCATGGAGGCGATCGCACGCCAGGAGCGATCCGGTGTCGGGCCTTCCTTGACCGCACCGCCGAGCATGCCTTCACTGGCGAGTCCTGCCGAAGCCTTGGGGTTCGTGGTCGCGCTTGCGTTCCCCGACCGTGTTGCGCGCCGCGTTCCAGGCACCGGCCCTGAACGCTACCTGCTGACGTCCGGAACACGTGCCGGGCTGCCGGCGGGCAGTCCGCTCGCCGGCCACGATTGGCTCGCTGTGGCCGAGGTATCCCGTGCGGACGGCCGGGATGCGGCAGGCACTGGCGCCGTCATCCGTTCCGCTGCACCTTTGGCGGCGGATGCGGCGGAAGCTGCCGCCAGCCACCTCCTGAGCGATACGGTGGAAGCCGAATTCACGCGGGGCCGCGTCACCGCCAGGCGGGAACGGCGGCTGGGTGCGATTCTGCTTTCGTCGACGCCCGTACGGCCCACCATCGACGACGGTCGCGCTGCCGTGGCCCGCGCCCTGGCGAAAGAAGGCCTGGGGACCATTGGCTGGTCGACGGAAGCCGATACCTTGCGCCGGCGACTGGCTTTGCTGCACAGGGAACTGGGCGATCCATGGCCGGACGTCTCCGAGCCCGCCTTGCTGGCCAGGCTGGAGAAGTGGCTGGCACCGGAGCTCGAAGCGCTCGCAGGAGGCGCTGCGACGAACGGGATCGACCTGGCCGAGCCGTTGCGGCGGCTTTTGCCGTGGCCGAGGCGGCCGGCTCGGTGAGCTGGCGCCGGAATGGCTTGAGGTGCCGAGCGGTTCCCGGGTGCGGATCGACTATCCGGACGTTGCCGACGACGACGGCCGGCCGGTGGTGGCGGTCAAGTTGCAGGAGTGCTTCGGCTGGGCTGCGACGCCGCGCTTGGTAGGCGGACGGGTGCCGGTGCTGTTCCACCTTCTTTCTCCGGCCAGGCGACCGCTGGCCGTGACAGATGACCTGGCCTCTTTTTGGTCCGGCCCGTACGCCCAGGTCCGTGCGGAGATGCGCGGGCGCTATCCGAAGCATCCCTGGCCGAGGACCCGTGGACAGCGCCAGCAACGGCCAAGACCAAGCGGAAGATGTGACCCCGGCTTGCCGGTGGTTCCAGCTGGCTGGGAGGCGTTCACAGGCTTTTTCTTTAGGATGCCACGGTGATGAACATGGAATTGCGTCCCGCTGACCTTGTCAACGACTGGTGGCAGGCCGTGCTGCGGGGATTCACCACACAAGAGGTCCCGAACCTTGCGACCCCTGTTGTGCTGGGCATCCTGGCTGCTGCCGTCGTACTGAGCATCCCGCACGCCACCTGGCGCTGGTTTGGTCTTTATGTGACCTTCGTGCATGAACTGGGCCACGCGTTCGCTGCCCTCATGACGGGGCGGGTCGTCCACGGGCTCCGGATCGGGCTGGACCACTCCGGACAGCTCCTGAGCAGCGGGCGCGGCAAATTCGGCGCAGCCTGGTCCGGGTTCTGGGGATATCCGAGTCCCGCCGTGGTAGGCGTGGCGCTCATCTGGTCCGTGTCGGCAGGGCGGTCCGGGGCAGCCATGTCCATCGGCGCGCTGGTGTTGCTGCTCGCACTGATCTTTCTGCGGAACTTCACGGGAATCTTCGTGGCGCTCCTCAGTGCCGCGATTGCCCAGTTGCTTGTCATGTTCGCCACTCCCTCGACGGTAAGCCATGTGGTACTCGGACTTGGCATAGCCCTCGAGGTGGGCGCCGTGCGGGATTGGTTCAAGGTGGCTTCGGTCCACACCCGTCGGCGCGACCGGCTCGCGTCGTCGGATGCCTACATCCTGGCCCGGTCCACGGGGGTGCCGTCCTTGCTGTGGCTCGTGGCTTTCGCCGTTGTCATCGCAGCAAGCGCGGTGTTTCCCTTCGCACGGTGTGGGGCATGCTCTCCTAAGGCTGCGGTTTCGGCACGGACTGGGTCGATTGCTCTTGCCGTGCGCCAGTCCAGGGTGTGGAATCGGTTAGCAAAGGACGCGGGGGATTCGGCTTCTACTCCAGGAGGTGCTCATGTCGGTGAAAGGCCCAGGCAGTGCGACGAAGGGGTCGAACCGGACCAACCCCGATCTTCGACGGGCGGACCCGTCCTCGGCGCCAGCCGATCGGCCCGAAAACATCCGCAACGTCGTCCTGATTGGCCGCTCGGGCGCGGGAAAGACGATGCTGCTCGAATCACTCCTTTACGCTGCCGGGTGGTGAACCGCATGGGTTCGATCGTGGATGGCACCACCGTGAGCGACTCGGAGGCGACGGCCATCCACCAGCAGCGATCCATCGGGCTGTCCGCGGCGCCCTTGGTCTTCGACGACATCAAAGTGAACCTTCTCGACACCCCGGGCTACGCCGATTTCATGGGAGAGCTGCGCGCGGGGCTGCGTGCCGCGGATGCGGCTCTGTTCGTAGTGTCGGCCGTTGACGGCGTCGACGCCGGAACCACCGCCCTGTGGGGTGAATGCGAGCGCGTTGGCATGCCCAGGGCCGTGGTCATCAGCCGGCTTGACCATCCCCGGGCGAACTACGATGCCGTCCTGGCCGAATGCCGGTCCGCCTTCGGCGATTCTGTCCTTCCCCTTCATTTGCCGGTCCGCACCGCGGACGCTGTTTCCGGAGTGCTCGGGCTGCTTTCGGCTCGGTGTCGGAGTACACCCCCGGGGAACCACGGCCCGCGGTCCGGGCGGCGACAGCGGCGGAACTGGCCGGCGCGGAAGGTGTCCGGGGGAACTCATCGAGGGCATCATTTCCGAGAGCGAGGACGAGACCTTGATGGACCGGTACCTCGGCGGCGAGGACGTCCCCATCGATACCCTCGTGGAAGATCTGGAGACCGCGATCGTCCGGGGACGTTCTTTCCGGTCCTGGCCAGCTCTTCCGTGACCGGAGTCGGCACGGCCGAACTCTTGGAAGTGCTGACCCGCGCCTTTCCGCCTCCGACTGAGCGAAGCCTCCCGACGGTGACTGACCTGGGCGGGACACCCTTGGAACCCCTGGCATGCGATCCGGACGGTCCGCTCCTTGGCGAAGTGGTGCGGACTACTGTTGACCCGTTCCTGGGACGGTGTGCCTTGTCCGGGTCTTCTCAGGGACGCTGCGAGAGGACTCTGCCGTGCATGTGGGTGGACACGGCCTGGCTGAGCGCGGGCACCCCGACCACGACAGCGACGAGCGGATCACCCACCTGTACTCCCCGTTGGGCTCAAGCCTGCGGCCGGTGCAGTTCGCCGTGGCCGGAGACATTTGCGCGCTGGCGAAGGTGGCGAGCGCCGAAACGGGAGACACGGTTTCCGCGCGCGAGGCTCCACTGCTCGTGGAAACCTGGGACATGCCCGAGCCGCTGATGCCTGTGGCGATCGAAGCAGCCTCGCACGGCGATGAAGACGCGCTGTCCAAGAGCCTGGCCAAGGTCGCGGCGGGAGATCCGACCCTGAGGGTGGAGCGCAACTCCGAGACGCACCAGCTGGTCCTGTGGTGCATGGGCGAGGCCCACTCGGAGGCAGTCCTGGACCGTTTGCGCGAGCAGGGGGTGAAGCTGCAGACCGTGGATGTCATTACCCCGCTCCGGGAGACCTTTGCCGCCCAGTCCGCGGGCCACGGACGCTATGTCAAACAATCCGGCGGCCACGGACAGTACGCGATCTGCGATATCGAAGTGGAACCCCTTGAACGCGGGGAGGCTTCGAATTCGTGGACAGGATTGTTGGCGGGGTCATCCCCGGCACGTATGTTGTGTCGGTCGAGAAAGGCGTCCGGGCCCAGATGAGCAAGGGGGTGCGGGCAGGTTTCCCGGTGGTCGACATCAGGGTGATCCTGGTGGGCGGCAAGACCCACAGCGTCGATTCATCGGACGCGGCTTTCCAGGCCGCTGGCGCTTTGGCCCTGCGGGAAGCCGCCGCGGCGGGCAGCATTCAACTGCTCGAACCGATTTCGGCCGTGACGGTCCTTGTGGCCGACGAGCACGTGGGCGGGGTCATGAGCGATCTGTCCTCCCGCCGCGGGCGCGTCACCGGGACGACATCCGTGGGCGGAGAGCGCACGGAGATCAGCGCCGAAGTGCCGGAGCAGGAACTGCTGCGGTACGCGATCGTGCTGCGGGGACTGACGGCGGGCAGCGGTCAATTCCGCCGGGAGTACTTGCGGCACGAGCCGTTGCCGCCCGGCATAGCCGTCGCCTCGGCGAAAGCCTGAGGCTCAGAGTCTCCTTCCAGGTCAGCGGTTCTTGCGAAGGAACGCTGAAACGGGAGGTGCCAATGAGGCCCCCACCTCCGCAGCGCTCTTCTTGACTCCCGCGCGGCCAAAGGAATGGTCGCCGCCCTCCCACCACTCGATGGTGGCGGCGGGGCCGATCCGGGCCACCACGTTTTCGAGCAGCTCGGGCGTCGCGAAAGTGTCCCGCGTGCCCTGCAGGAAGAGCATCGGCAGCGTGAGCCCGTAAAGGTGCTCGTCACGGAGCTTCTCGGGTTTTCCGGGCGGGTGCAGCGGGTAGCCGAGATAGATGAGTCCCTCGGCGGGCATGCCTTCGGCCACTGCCATCGACGCCATGCGTCCACCGAAGGACTTGCCGGCCGCCCACAGCGGTTCTCCCTCCGAACGGGACGCGGCTTCCGCCATGACGGCCCGCCAGGCCGCGATAGCCGCGGGAGGTCGGTCGGGGAACTTCTTGCCGGCTTCCCGGTAGGGGAAGTTGAAGCGCAAGGTCGCGACGCCGTCGTCGTTCAAAGCGTGCGCGAGGCCGCCCAGGAACGGATGCTCCATGCCCGCCCGGCTCCGTGGGCGAGAACGAGGGTCGCGACCGGGTTGTCCGGTCGGCCGTAGATACCGGAGACCGGTGTGCCGTCGACGTCGATCGTGACACTGGATTCGGCGGTACGCATGCTCACTCGAATCGGGAGGGATCGCCGGTGCCGCGCCTGACCACTTCCGCGGTGCCGCTCGAGAAGTCCACCACCGTGGTGGGCTCTGCGCCGGTGTCGCCGGAGTCGATCACGGCTTCCACCAGATTGTCCAGGCGTTCCTTGATCTCCCAGCCTTGGGTCAACGGCTCCTCCTCGTCGGGGAGCAGCAAGGTGCTGGAAAGTAGCGGTTCGCCCAGTTCGGCCAGGAGGGCCTGGACAAAATTATGGTCCGGAATCCGCACGCCTACCGTTTTCTTTTTGGGGTGCAGGAGGCGGCGGGGGACTTCCTTGGTGGCAGGCAAGATGAACGTGTAGCTACCCGGTGTGACGGCCTTGATGCTTCGGAACACATCGTTGTCGATCATGACGAACTGACCGAGCTGCGCGAAGTCCTTGCAGACCAAGGTGAAATGGTGCTTGCTGTCCAGCTGCCGGATCGAGCGGATCCGGTCGAGGGCTTCCCTGTTGCCGATTTGTGCGCCGAGCGCGTAGCAGGAATCGGTGGGATAGGCGATGAGCCCGCCGGACTGGAGGATATTCACCACCTGGGCAATTGCGCGTGGTTGGGGGTCCTGCGGGTGGACATCGAAGAATCTTGCCATGCCACGAGCTTACGGGCAGGCCGTACTTCAGGACAGGACATCCTTGCTGGTGAACTTGCCATAAGCCAACGCGCCGGCCGCCACGACGTAGGCCGCCTGCAGCAGGGCATTGTCGCCGAAGCTCGTCCACGAGATGGGTTGGCGCAAGAGGTCGGCGAAACCCAACCAGTAGTGGCTGAACAGCCACGGGTGCAGCCACTCCAATTGCGGCAGGTTGTCGGCCACTTGTGACACCACGGACAGGACGATCGTTGCGGCCATGGCCCCGACCGGCACGTCCGTGAAGGTGGATATTGCCAGCCCGATGGCGGAGAGCCCAACAGTGACACAGCAATGTACGCGGCTATCAGCAGGGAACGCACCACTGATTCGCCGACGCCGATCGTGTCGCCGGAGAGCAGGGTAACGGACCTACCGGGAAGAGCGCGACGCCGGCCAGGGCACCGGCGGCGGCCACCGTAAGGGTCGCTGCCAGGCAGAAAGCCGCGGCGGACGCGTACTTGATCAACAAGAGGCGGACGCGTCCCGCCGGGGCGACGAGCAAGTACCTGAGCGTGCCAAGGTTCGCTTCTCCGGCAATCGTGTCGCCTGCCACCACTCCGATCGTGAGGGGAAGGAACAAGGGCACGGAGACGATCATTGCCGTGACGCCGACGAAAAGCCCGTTCTGGGTGATGCGATCAAGGAAGGGCGGACCGCGCCCTGGCGCCACGGGATGCGAGCTCAGCTTGACCGCCGCGGCGATGAGGATGGGGATCGCCGCGAGCGCGAGGAGCATGGCCCATGTCCGCAGCCGCCTGAACAGCACCGAGAGCTCGGAGGCCATGAGTGACAACGAGCTTGATAGCCGGGTGTTTGTTACCAGGGCGCCCTGCGCGGCAGCCGTGACGTCGGTTCCGCGTTCAGCCGGCAATGTCGAAACCCTCTCCGGTCAGGGAGACGAAGCGCTCCTCCAGGCTGGCGTCCTCCACGCCGAAGCCCCGCACCCGGACGCCGTCGGACACGAGGGCAGCCACGATCGCCTCGGGAGCCACCCCGTACCCCGGCGGCCCGGTGCTGACGAGGCTCTGGCCATCGGCACCGTGCGATCCGGGCAGCGGCACTGACAGTTCCGATTGCAGGCCAGCCTGGAGAGGACACGGACAGCGGCCTCAATATCGGGCGTGTGGAGCCGGATCGTGGCCGTTCCCGCGGCGCGCAGTTCGTGCAGGGTTCCTTGCGCCACGAGTTTGCCTACGCTCATGACACCCACATGGGTGCACATCTGTTCCACTTCCGCGAGGAGGTGGCTGGAGACGAACACGGTGGTGCCCCCGGCGGCGAGGGAGCGGACCAGGCCGCGCACCTCCCGGGTCCCTTGCGGATCCAGGCCGTTGGTGGGTTCATCGAGGACAAGCAGTTCCCTCGGCCGCAGCAGGGCATGTGCAATTCCCAGCCGCTGCTTCATCCCGAGCGAATAGGCGCGCACCTTTTTGCCCGCGGCATGGGACAACCCCACCCTCTCGAGCGCTTCATCCACCCGTGCGGCCCTGGTCCGCGGGGATGCGTGAAGATCGGCGCTGTCCAATCGCCGAAGGTTCGCCGCCCCGGACAGGAAAGGGTAGAAGGCCGGCCTTCCACGAGCGAGCCCACGTTGGGCAGGACCGTTGCCAGTTGGCGCGGCATATCGCCACCCAGAACCCGGATGCGGCCGTTCGTGGCGGCCGCCAATCCAAGCAGCAACCGGATGGTGGTGGTCTTGCCCGAGCCATTTGGACCGAGGAAGCCAAAGACTGAACCGCGCGGAACCGCCAAGTCGACGCCCTCGACGGCGGCCGGTGACCAAAGCGCTTGCTGAGGCCTTGCGTCTCTATCGCCAGTTCAGCCGGCGGGGGTGCCTCCGTCATTTCGTGGCGGCTGCGGCCTGCAACCGCTCAAGTGGCACCATTCCCGCGAAGACGCGGCCGTCGTCGAGCATCAAGACAGTTACCAGGCTGGTGGTCACTGCACGGCCGCCCGCTACCGGCTGGGTGAGCTGGGCCACCATCGGAGCCGAGCGGACATCGGCGGGCACGGTCCCCGAGGGCATGGCGATCACTGCGTCCCAGCCGGTTCCCGTGACTGTTGGCCGGCCCCCGGTTGCCTTTACCTGCGGTGCTTGCCCGGTCTTACCGGGGAGGGTACGCGGTTGCGGGGTTGCCTTCTCTTCCACGGCGGCACCGCGGGCGGAGTGAAACTGAACAGGGCGGCGTCGGGCGCCGACAAGCTCACGTCAGTGAACGCGAGCGAAAAGGCCGCCGCGGCCTGGCCCGTGCCCGCACCTCGACGCCGAGCGGCAGGCCGGAGGCGGAGTCGACGGCGATTGTCACGGAATCGACCAGCGTGCCGGTACTCCGCGGCTTGATCACCAGTTGGTAGGCCGTGCGGCCGGCCACCGCGGTTCCGTCGCCCACGGTCACGTCTGTTGTAGGCCGACGGCGGCGAGGAAGTGCTGCGCGACGACATCAGGCGTGATCGCTCCGGGAGTAGGCGTCGCGCGCGGGGCCGCAGCGCGGGCCGGTTCGGCGGCATCGTCATGTGCGCCGCACTGTTGTCGGCCGAGTTGTAGAGCCAGAGATCGTTGCCGTTGCGGACGAGGTCGCGCTCGGCGAGCATGTCCATCACCTGGAACCTGGCCTTGGCGGGCCGTCCAGGTAGACCCGGACCGTGTGGGATCCGCTCAACAGTTCCATGACCGAAGCGGGGCCTTGGGTTGCCGTTGGCCCGACGGAGGGGAGCTGGGGGAGTCCCAGATCGGAACTCTGTTGAAGGGTTCCGGACAAAGCATGGACGTCGGCCCGGCCGATCATCGCGATGACTTCCTCTGCCGTTTTAGGAGGCAGGCTCGTCGCAGCTCCCGCCTGGTAGGAACCAGCGAGGGCCGCCGCAGCAAGGGCTACCGGAACCAGCGCGGCCGGCAACCAACGCAACCAAGGACGGGTCATGACAACCCCGCGAACCATCCACCATCGGCGAAGTTCATGCTTCCAGCGTACGCCTGCTGCCCGGAGTGATCACCCGTTCTTGGCCCCTAAGCTTCCAGCGTCCTCCGCACGAAGTCCGCGCTGGGCCGTGAATAGGCGGCCCCCAAGCGCTCGAACAAGGCGATTCCCGCCATGCCCGGCCAATCCTCGGGAAGGAATTCCGCCGGCAGCCCCGGATCAAGGTACGGAATGATCCGCCAGCGGTCGATGCAACGGACGTAACGGGCGAAGGTTTCGGCCGAGGCCGGGCCGCCGTCGGAACCGCTGTCTTGGCCGCCGTCGTCCGCCGCGGAACCATGATGCCGGATGAAGTCGCGATGCAGTTCTGCCACGGTGTCCAGGTCCCACCATGCGGATGCGGCCTCGCGGAGGCTGCCGCCCACCAAGGGGGTGTCCGTCACGAACACCGTGGCCATTCCGCGCAACCCCAGGTCCTCGAGGATCTCCTCCACTTCCACCCTGAGCGAATCCGGGCAGATCCACAGCCCTGCTGCCACCGTGCCGCAGCCGATCCAGTGCAATCTCCGCCGCAATTGGTGCCGCTTTTCCCGCTCCGTTTCCGGAATGGAAAAGGACACGAGGCACCAGCGGTCCGCGGGGACATCAGGCGGGGGTTGAAGATCCGGCGGTCTCCGCGGGCAAGCATCGTGGCGGCGCCCTCGGTGACGGCGAAGCCGGGAACACCTTCACGGAGCTGAGGAAGGACGATTTCCTTCTTTTTCAACCGTGACAAGGCCGTTCGGGACACGGCAGCGGTCACGCCAAGGGCCTCCATGAGGACGATGATGTGCCTTGAGGACATCCATCCGCCGGCATCGCGCAGGTATAAGCCGATGACGGTCCGCAGCAACGACGTGGTACTCCCGGCCGGGAGTCCATGTCGTCGAGGACGGCACTCACAGGAGTTCGGTCAGGGCGTCCCGGATGGCGGTCACTCCCAGCTCAACCTCCGCGTAGCTGGTGCTGAGCGGCGAGAGCCCGATCCGCAATCCGTGCGGCGGACGGAAATCCGGAATGACACCCCGCTCCCAAAGCGTCCGGGTCACCTCGCCGAACAAGGGATGGTCCACCGTGATGTGCGAGCCACGCTCTGCGGTGTTGCGCGGGCTGACAATCTCGACGCCGAGGGGAACCAATATGTCCTCAGCCAAGGCGACTGCGTACTCCGTCAGCTTGATGGACTTCTCCCGCACAGCCTCCATGCCTACTGATGCGATCAGCTCAACCATGTCCTTGAGCGGCTGCATGGCCAGCACCGGGGAGTTCCGGTGATGAAGCTGCGGATCCCACGGGCCGGGGTGTAGCTTTCGGTCATGCCGAAGGGGTTGTCGGCGCCCATCCAGCCCCAGATCGGCTGTTGCAGTCGGTCCTGCTGCGACGCGTTGACGTACGCGAACGCGGGGGAGCCCGGGCCGCCATTGAGGTATTTGTAGGTGCAACCAACAGCAAGGTCCACACCCCAGGCGTCCAGTTCGAGGGCACCGAGCCTACCGAGTGGCACAAGTCCCAGAGCATGAGCGCTCCGGCTTCCTTGACCATCGCGGTGATCGCCGCGGCATCCGCCAGGAAACCCGAACGGTATGCCACGTGGCTGAGTACGACGACGGCGGTCCGCTCGCTGAGCAGTCCCTCGAGGTCCGTGGTCCGGACGCCGCTGGCCGGGTTGGAAGCGACCCACTTGATGGTGGCGCCCTTCTCCGCGGCGATGCCCTCGATGATGAAACGGTCCGTGGGGAAGTTGTCCCGGTCCACCACAATCTCATCGCGGCCCGCTTGGGCGTCGACCGCTGCCCGGATGAGCTTGTAGAGCATCACGGACGTGGAATCCCCCACGGTCACTTGGCCGGCGGCCGCGCCCAGGGTCACGACGCCGATGCGGTCGCCCACTGCGGTGGGCTCATCCATCCACTGTTCGTCCCAGCCGCGGATAAGGCGGCTGCCCCAGGCGTCCTCGACGAAGGACGCGAGCTTCGCCGACGTCGCCTTGAGCGGCCTGCCGAGCGAGTTCCCGTCAAGGTAGGCCGTGAGCTGGCCGTCCGACGGGGCGTAAAAGGCCTCACGCTGCCCGGCGAGGGGATCCGCGGCGTCGAGCTCTGCCGACGTCGGCCGTTGCATTTGCTGCACGCTGTTCATGTCTCTCCTGAAGAAAGCGATGGGTTGCTTGGGATTTGCTGTTCAGTTGCCGATTTCGGTACGGACGGCGTAGAGCTCCGGGAAGAAAGTCAGGTCAAGGGCCCGCTTGAGGAAGTCGACGCCGGAGGAGCCTCCCGTGCCCACCTTGAATCCGATGGTCCGCTGCACGGTACGCAGGTGGCGGAAGCGCCACGCGTGGAAGTTGTCCTCGATGTCCACAAGGTCTTCGCACGCTTCGTAGAATCCCCAGGGTGTGGCTTCCGATTCGTAGATCTCCTGGAAGACCGGTACCAGATCCTTCTGGAACGTCCAGGGTTCGCTCGTGTCGCGTTCCAGGATGTCGGCCGGAACGGCATAACCGGCCCGCGCCAGCACTGCGAGGAAGGCGTCGTAAAGGGTCGGCTCCTCCAAGAGGGTACTGAGCTGGCTGTGCGCTGCCGGATCGCTCTCGAAGACCCGGAGCATGCCGCGGTTCTTGTTGCCCAGGAGGAACTCGACGCCGCGGTACTGGTGGGACTGGAAGCCTGACGAACTGCCCAGGAAGCGCCGGAATTCGGAATACTCGCGGGAGTGAGCGTGCCCAGGACAGACCACTGCTCGGTCATGGTCCGCTGGATCGCCTTGACGCGTGCGATGCATTTGAGGGCTTTGGCAAGGTTGTCCATATCAAGGAGCCGGCGGGCTTCAAGAAGCTCATGCAGGATCAGCTTGAGCCACAGTTCGCTGGTCTGGTGCTGGATGATGAACAGCATTTCGTCATGGTGTTCCGGGGTGCTCAACGGGTGCTGGGCCGTGAGGAGGCGGTCAAGGTCCAGATACCCGCCATAGGACATGGCCCGGCTGAAGTCGGTGCGGACCGAATCCTCGATGGGCCTGATCCCTCGGGCCCTGATGGTCTCTTCGGAGTGGCCGGTGCGGTTTTCCATGCATTGAGATTATCACTTATGTGACGAACGTCAAGATAGTGAATTTCCGGACAGTCCCGGTGGCGTTCCAAAGCGCTTGCCTTACGCTGGCTTTGTTGGCACGTCCGGGAGGGGGCTGCATGACCACCGTGTCGCTGTATCTGGATGTCGACGGCGTGGTGAACCCCTTCGGTCCCCTGGGCTTCACCGATTGGGGTACGGAATGGAAAATCGCCGACGCCGGAATCCTGGACGTCGTCTACGCCTCCGAACTGGTTGACGAACTCAATGACCTGGCCGCCCACCCCGCGGCGAGGTTTGTATGGTTGACCACGTGGCAGCGGCTCGCGCCCGAGTTCCTATGCCCCGCCATCGGTCTCCACGGCGAGCATTGGCCCGTCTTGACCAGCGATGGTTGGGACCAGACTGCCGATTGGTGGAAGCTGGACGTCTTGCAGAAGGACGTCCAGGAGTCCGGAGCCGAACGGATCGTGTGGATGGACGATCAGCTGAACCATGAAGCCGCTGCCCGGTCCTGGGCCGAGTTCCTCGGCAACCGTGTGCTGTGGATCTCACCGGATCCGCGGCGGGCCTGTCACGCAGCGATATCGCGGCTGTTCGGCAATTCCTTGGATGATTCGATGTTTGGCCATGCCGGCAATGGCACGTAAGATTCTTAAGGTTTCACGCCCGCCATAGTTAATTCCGCCAGTACAGTCAGATGAACGCGTGCTGAACTGTTTTTTGTTGGGCAGGCCCCGGGGAAGTGGAACTGCGCATCATCGACTCTGCAGATTGGGCACCAGGTGGGAATCACCTTCATGGTCGCGCTTGTCATAGCGCTGGCCTTATTTTTTGACTTCACCAACGGCTTCCACGACACTGCGAACGCCATGGCGACTCCGATCGCCACGGGTGCCATCAAACCCAAGACGGCTGTTGCCTTGGCCGCGGTGCTCAACCTCGTGGGCGCGTTCCTCTCGACCGAAGTGGCAAAGACCATTTCGGGCGGCCTGATCCGCGAGGGCACGGACGGTATCCACATCACGCCGGAGATCATCTTCGCCGGGCTGATGGGGGCCGTCCTGTGGAACATGTTCACGTGGCTCAAGGGGCTGCCGTCCAGTTCTTCGCACGCGCTTTTTGGCGGCCTCATCGGCGCTGCGATCGTCGGCATCGGATTCCACGCCGTCAACTTCGACACCGTGCTCCAGAAGGTGATCCTTCCGGCCGTCTTCTCGCCACTGCTCGCCGGTGCCGTGGCCTATCTGTGCACCAAGCTGGCCTACCTCCTGACGTCCCGGCATGACCCCGAAACCGGCGACAAGCTGACCCAGAAGCGCGGCGGATTCCGTACCGGCCAGATCTTCACTTCGAGCCTCGTCGCCTTGGCCCACGGTACCAACGACGCGCAAAAGACCATGGGCATCATCACCCTCGTCCTGATCGCCGCCGGAACCCAGCCGGCCGGCAGCGGCCCGCAGCTCTGGGTCATCGGGGCCTGCGCACTCGCCATCGCCATCGGAACCTATGCGGGTGGCTGGCGCATCATCCGGACCATGGGCTCGGGGCTGACCGACGTCAAGCCAGCCCAGGGCTTCTCCGCGGAAGCCAGCACGGCATCAGCCATCCTCGCTTCCTCCCACCTCGGCTTCGCGCTCTCCACCACGCAGGTGGCCTCCGGTTCGGTCATCGGCTCGGGACTCGGACGCAAAGGCACCACGGTGCGCTGGGGAACGGTGGGGCGCATCGCCACCGGCTGGCTCTTCACCCTCCCTGCGGCCGCAATCGTGGGCGCTTTGACGGCGTTCCTCATCGGCACCGGTACCGTCGGCGTGGTCATCGCCGCAGTCGTGGGCACCGCCGTCGTCGTCTACATGTTCATTTACTCGAGGAAATCGCACGTGGGCCACCACAACGCCGTGGAAGTCGAGGAAGCCGGCACCGCAGTCCGCTTCCGCAAGAAGAAGGCTAGAAAACAGAACCTGAGCAAAAGCGCGAGTAAGGACATCCAGGCATGAAGTGGTTTGATCTGGTGGAGGTAGCCGGCGCGACCCTTGTGGCGGCCGTTCTCCTCGTCGTGCTGTATTCGCTCGGTGTCCGCCTCACCGCCATCGCGGGCGACGCCCGGCAGAAATCGCCGGGCATGGTCCGGTCGCTCGCCTACGCTTGTTTTGCGGCCTGCGGCATCGCCGTGCTTTTCGGGATCTACCTGATCGTTCCGTACTTCTCGAAGTAGCTGTGAACGCTGCTGCCTGATGGGTAGGGTGGGGCCATGGCGGATTTCCAGTACTACGTGGCATCCTCGCTTGACGGGTTCATCGCCACGAAAGAAGACGATCTTGGCTGGCTGCTCCAGTTCGAAGAGGCCGAGGGCGTCACCGAAAGCTATGAAGACTTCATGGCGGGCATCGGCTGCATTGTCATGGGCGGCCAAACGTACCGCTGGCTCATGGAACACGAACCGGGCAAGTGGCCCTACCAAGGTGTTCCATGCTGGATCTTCACCCACCGCGAATACGCCGCGCCGCCCGGCGCGGACGTCACATTCGTCCGTGGCGAGGTTGAGGAATTCGCGCCGGACCTGACTGCCGACGCCGGCGACAAGAACGTGTGGCTGGTTGGCGGCGGAAACCTCGTGGCCCAGTTCGCCAAGGCCGGCCTGCTGGACGAGATGATTGTCACCCTGATCCCGGTCGCTTTGGGTTCCGGCAAGCGCTTGTTGCCTGTTGAAAGCCCGACGGCGCCGCTCGAGTTGGTCTCCTCCCGCACCCTGGGTAGCGCGGCAGTAGAGGTGCGCTACAGGTTCCCCGCGCGTGCCGGTTCAGCGGGCCCTGTTCTCCCGGATCATGTTGGTGATCCGGGCAGTTGAGAGTCGCCGGCCGTGATCGTCGGTCATGACAATTTCATGGGTGGCGAGCGTGCCGCCCAAGTGGATGGCCGTGCAAGTGCCGGTGACCAGGCCGCTCGCAATGGAGCGATGGTGGGTTGCGCCCACCTCGATTCCCACCACGTGGCGCCCGGCTCCGGCATGCAGGGCTGCCGCGAAGGAGCCCAGGGTTTCGGCGAGGACCACGTGGGCTCCGCCGTGGAGGATGCCGGCAACCTGGGTATTGCCTTCGACCGGCATGGTGGCAACGGTCCGTTCAGGGCTCAGTTCCAGGAACTTGATGCCCATCTTCGTTACGAGGGAACCCACGCCATAGCGGGAAAGCCAACCATGCAACTCTTGCGGAACGCCGGCCGCATTGAGTTCGTCGGTGAACGGCCCGGCGTGAAATTGTCCATCATGGCAACTAGGCTGGCACCTGTGAGCGAAACAACCAAACCGGACTCAGTTCCAACGGCAACGTCAACGGCAACCGCAAGCGCAGTGTCAACTGCCACCGCAACGGCACCAGACCCTTCAACAACCACTGCGGCACGGCGGCCGGTGGCCGGCCGAGGCTCCTGGTCCTCGACGGTCACTCGATGGCGTTCCGGGCGTTCTATGCCCTGCCGGCGGAGAACTTCGCCACATCCTCGGGCCAGCACACCAACGCCGTGCATGGCTTCACCTCGATGTTGATCAACCTCATCAAGGACCAGAAGCCCACCCACGTTGCGGTGGCCTTCGACGTCTCGGACGACACGACGTTCCGCAAGGCGGAGTACAGCGAATACAAAGGTGGCCGCAACGAGACGCCGCAGGAATTCCGCGGGCAGATCGATCTCATCGACCAAGTCATGGAAGCGTGGGGCATCAAGACCATCAAGATGCCCGGGTACGAGGCAGACGACATTCTTGCCACACTCGCGGCCCGGGGAGAGGCCGCAGGTTACGAAGTCCTCCTGGTTTCAGGGGACCGTGACGCTTTCCAGCTCATCACGGACAACGTGTTCGTCCTGTACCCGAAACAGGGTGTTTCCAATATTCCCCGCATGGACGCGGCAGCGATCGAAGAAAAGTACTTCGTTCCCCCGTCCCGCTACTCCGATCTCGCCGCGCTGGTAGGGGAGTCCGCCGACAACCTCGCCGGCGTTCCCGGCGTCGGCCCCAAGACCGCGGCCAAGTGGATCAACCTGTACGGCGGCCTCGAAGGGATCCTGGAGAACCTGGATTCGATCGGCGGCAAAGTCGGTGGAGCCCTCAGGGAAAACATCGACGCCGTCAAGCGGAACCGCCGCCTCAACCAGCTGCTCAAAGACCTTGAGCTCCCCGTGACGCTCGCGGAACTCGAGGAGCCGCGCCCGAACCGCCAGGAGGTCGAGACACTCTTCGACACCCTTGAATTCAAGACCCTCCGCGCCCGGCTGTTCGCACTCTATGGCGACGACACCGCTGGCGCGCCCCCGAAACCATCGACGCGCCCGACTACAAGATCCTGGACGACGCCGCCGCCCTGGAGGAGTTCTTCTCCGCCGGTACGGGGAGCCGTGCCGCCGTCGCCGTGCAGTTGGTTCCCGGGCGGATCGGTGACGACGCCTCTGCCCTCGCCATCGTGCGTGCCAACGGGGCGGCCTACATCGAGTTGTCATCCTTGGACGCGGCGGCCGATGCCGTCCTTGCCAAGTGGCTTCAAGACCCCGAAGAAGCCAAGGTCATGCACGAGTTCAAGGACGCGTTGAAGGCCCTGAACCACCGTGGACTCGGCCTGGAAGGCGTGGTGGACGACACTGCCATTTCGGGCTACCTGATCCAGCCGGACCGCCGCAGCTACGAACTCGCCGAGCTCGCCCAGCACCACCTGAGGATCACCGTCGCGGCTGCGGCTGTACAAGCCGGCCAGCTGGAACTCGATCTTGGTGATGGCCGGACGGGGCCGCCGCCAGCGCGCTCGTCCAGCAGGCCGCCGTCGTGCACACACTGAGCAAGCACTTCGAAAGCGAGCTCGCCGAACGCAAGGCCGAGGCGCTCCTGACCACCTTGGAGCTGCCGGTCGCACGGGTCCTGGCCCAGATGGAACTGTCGGGCATTGCCATCTCCACGGAACGCCTGAACGAACAGCTCGCGGACCTGGCGAAGGTGATCGACAACGCCCAGGAGCAAGCATTTGCCGCGATCGGCCACGAGGTCAATCTTGGCTCGCCCAAGCAGCTCCAGACCGTCCTCTTCGAAGAGCTCGGCCTGCCCAAGACCAAGAAGATCAAGTCCGGCTACACGACGGACGCTGCCTCGCTGAAGGCCCTCCTGGAGAAGACCGGCCACGAGTTCCTGGTGCAGCTCATGGCCCACCGGGAATCCTCCAAGCTGGCCCAAATGCTGGAGACCCTCAAGAAATCGGTGGCTGAGGACGGCCGCATCCACACCACGTACGCGCAGAACGTCGCGGCCACGGGGCGTATTTCCTCGAACAACCCCAATCTGCAGAACATACCGGTGCGCAGCGAGGAAGGCCGGCGGGTCCGCGGAATCTTCGTTGTCAGTGAGGGCTACGAATGTTTGCTGTCTGCCGACTACTCGCAGATTGAAATGCGCATCATGGCCCACCTGTCCGGCGATGAAGGCCTCATCCAGGCGTACAAGGACGGCGAGGACCTGCACCGCTATGTGGGCTCGCACATTTTCAACGTGGCACCGGAAGACGTCACTAGTGCCATGCGCTCCAAGGTCAAGGCCATGTCCTATGGGTTGGCCTATGGACTGACCTCGTTCGGCCTGTCCAAGCAACTGGAAATCTCGGTCGACGAAGCCAGGACCCTCATGAAGGACTACTTCGACCGCTTCGGCGCCGTGCGCGACTATCTGCGCGGCGTGGTGGAGCAGGCCCGGATCGACGGCTACACGGCCACGATCGAAGGCCGCCGTCGCTATCTTCCGGACCTGACCAGCACGGACCGCCAGCACCGCGAGATCGCCGAGCGCATTGCACTGAACTCGCCGATCCAGGGTTCGGCGGCGGACCTCATGAAGCGGGCCATGCTCGGCGTTTCGGCCGAGTTGACCAGCCAGGGCTGAAGTCCAGGATGCTGCTGCAGGTCCACGACGAACTCGTCCTCGAGGTCGCCCACGGCGAACGCGAAGCCGTCGAAAAGCTCGTCACCGAACAAATGGGGACGGCGGCCGAGCTCACGGTGCCGCTCGACGTGCAGGTAGGCGTCGGCTCCAGCTGGTACGACGCCGGGCACTAGCGGGCCGCCGGCCTCCATAGCCGTTCTGCATGGGGCACGCCGCCGATATGGTGGCGTGCCCCCATGCTGTCTGGCTAGGCTCGGGAGGTGGCTGATCCCAAGGAAACAAACGAAAAGTACAACGTCAAGCGCTTTCGTTCCGTCGGCAAGGAGAACCCGGACTACGGACAAGCCCGTGATTGGCTCCGCGCCGTCGGCTTCGGATTCCATGACGAGCAGCGAAGCGATGAGCTCATCGACAAGATTCTCGCGATGTACCAAGCGGACAACCGTGAGTTGACCGGTGTTTACGTCAACGAAGAACCTCCGTTGCATGCGCTCAACCCGGGATTTCCGGTGGCGACATTTGGAACGCTGGAAAACAAGCTGAATGTTGGCTTCGGCGAAGAGCTGCGGACGCGCCAGATCACCGCGGTGACCGTGCGCGGAACGCACCGGCGGCATGGGATCCTGCGCGGGATGATGACCGCCGACCTCGCCGATGCCAAGGACGGCGGCTTCGCCATGGCCGCACTGACCGCATCCGAAGCGTCCATTTACGGCCGCTTCGGTTTCGGCGTCGCGACCTTCGAGCGAAGCATCAAGGTGGACACCGGTCCGAAGTTCCGCATCCGTCATGAGCCCGTTGGCCGGGTGGAGATCGCCGATCCACGCGTCCTCCTGGACCTAGCGCCCGAGGTATTCGAACAGGTCCACCACCGTACGCCGGGGTCCATCGTCAGGCAGGACTCCTACCGCCATCACGTGTCCGGGCGATGACGCGCGACGGCAGCGAAGACAAGGCCATCAAATGTGCGCTCCACTATGCACCGGACGGCATCATCGACGGCTACGTGTCATACAAGTTCGCCGGCTGGGACACCAAGCCGTACACGGTGGAAATCGTGGACCTTGTCGCCGCGACGGACTCCGCGTACCTGGAATTGTGGCAATTCCTGGGCAGCATCGATCTCGTCGAACAGGTTTCCTGGCCCGACGCTCCCGTTGAAGACCCCCTCGTATGGGCGCTCGAGGACGGACGCTGCATTGCGTCTTCCGACTACCGCGACATGTTGTGGTTGCGCGTCCTGGACGTCCCTGCAGCCTTGTCAGCCCGCCGCTACAGCGCCGATGGACGGTTGGTCCTGCAGATCCGGGATGCGCTCGGTTTTGCCGACGGTACCTGGGAATTGACGTCCGACGGCGGCGTTGTCACCGTCAATGCGGCGGATGGCGGGAGCCCTGACCTGAGCATGGACGTCACCGATTTAGGGTCTGTCTATTTGGGTGCCGTCAATCCTGTAACCTTGGCTTCGGCTGGCCGGATCCGCGAGCACACGCCAGGAGCAGCATTGGCTGCCCGGCACATGTTCGCCGTCGAACGTCCAGCCCATTGCCTGACGCACTTCTAGGCGCATCTCCACCCACACACTCGATCTACAACGGAAGAGGATTCCATGGGGGAATTCCAGCCGGGGGCCACTCCTCCGGCCCATCAGGGCTGCCGGGCCGGCGGTCCTTGCTGGCGGCTGCCGCCGGACTCGCGATGACCGGCCTGGCGGCCTGCGCCCAACAACCGGCAGCCGCCCCCGCGCCACGCCCCGCAACGGTTTCAACGCCGGTCGTGGACGAGGCCGGCCAGAATCCGGTGGTGCCCGAAACGCGGCCGGTGCCGCCGTCGAGGTCCCAGGTTGTAGCTGAATTTTCCGCGCGCAAGCCCGTCGAATGGGGTCTTGCGGTCCCCGGCGTGGTCTCGAAAACGGCGTCGACGCATGCGGTCCTCACGTTCGATGCTTGCGGTGGCCCCAAGGCTCGGACTGCGATCAACGATTGCTCAAGACCCTCCGCAAGCTCAGCGTTCCGCCACCTTGTTCGTCAATGGCCGGTGGATCAAGGCCAATCCCGGGCTGGCGGCCGAGCTCGCGGCCGATCCTTTGTTCGAGCTCGGCAACCACGGCTTCCGGCACCAGCCCCTATCGGTCAACGGACGCTCGGCGTACGGAATCCGGGCACCGCCAATGCGGGTGAAGTGTATGACGAAATCATGGGCAACCAAGAGGTCATGGAGCGGCTTTCCGGCAAAGCCCCACGCTTCTTCCGGGCCGGAACCGCCTACTACGACGACGTCGCGGCGGCGATCACCAATGCCCTCGGACTGGTACCCGTGAGCTTCACGGTGAACGGCGACGGCGGCGCGACCTTCCCGGCACCGACGGTCGCGGGCGAAGTGGGGAAAATTGCCGCAGGTCACGGCGCCGGCCAGATTGTGATCTCGCATTTCAACCAGCCCGCCGGCGGTACCGCGGAGGGCTATGCCGCGCCCTTCCGGGCCTGCTGGACCGTGGCGTGACGTTCGCGCGGCTTGGTGACACGCTGCCGCTTTGACCCTCCTTGAGGCAAACGACTAGAATGAACGGGCGCATACTACGTGCGCGCAAATTTACAATCCACAATTCAGGATGACCCGGCGTTTTGCCGTGTCCTGCGGACCGGCAACGGGAAGCGGGCGGTTTGCCTGACCGATACTCTATCCACAACGGAGCCCCTACTACATGACCATCACCTCCACCGAGAAGCCCGGTACCCCCGTAGTCGCGATCAACGACATCGGTACCGCTGAGGACTTCCTCGCAGCTGTCGACGCCACCATCAAGTACTTCAACGACGGAGACCTCGTCGAAGGTATCGTCGTCAAGGTTGACCGCGACGAAGTTCTGCTCGACATCGGTTACAAGACCGAAGGTGTCATCCCTTCCCGCGAGCTTTCCATCAAGCACGACGTTGACCCCGGGGACGTCGTCTCCGTTGGCGATCAGGTCGAAGCCCTGGTGCTCACCAAGGAAGACAAAGAAGGCCGACTGATCCTCTCCAAGAAGCGTGCTCAGTACGAGCGTGCCTGGGGCGACATCGAGAAGGTCAAGGAAGAAGACGGTGTTGTCACCGGTACCGTCATCGAGGTTGTCAAGGGTGGTCTTATCCTCGACATCGGCCTGCGCGGCTTCCTGCCCGCATCCCTCGTCGAGATGCGCCGCGTCCGCGACCTTGCTCCGTACATCGGTCAGCAGATCGAAGCCAAGATCATCGAGCTGGACAAGAACCGCAACAACGTTGTTCTTTCCCGCCGTGCATGGCTCGAGCAGACCCAGTCCGAGGTTCGCTCCACGTTCCTCAACAAGCTGGAAAAGGCCAGGTTCGTCCCGGCGTCGTTTCCTCCATCGTCAACTTCGGTGCATTCGTGGACCTTGGCGGCGTAGACGGCCTCGTTCACGTTTCCGAGCTGTCCTGGAAGCACATCGACCACCCGTCCGAGGTTGTCGAGGTTGGCCAGGAAGTCACCGTCGAGGTTCTCGAAGTGGATCTGGACCGCGAGCGCGTGTCCCTGTCTCTCAAGGCCACGCAGGAAGACCCGTGGCAGACCTTCGCCCGCACCCACGCCTCGGCCAGGTTGTTCCGGGTAAGGTCACCAAGCTGGTTCCGTTCGGTGCGTTCGTCCGCGTCGAAGACGGCATCGAAGGCCTCGTTCACATCTCCGAACTGGCTGTCCGCCACGTTGAGCTTGCTGAGCAGGTCGTCTCCGTTGGCGACGAGCTCTTCGTCAAGGTCATCGACATCGACCTCGAGCGCCGCCGCATCTCGCTCTCCCTCAAGCAGGCTAACGAGGGCGTTGACGCTGAGAGCACCGAGTTCGACCCGGCTCTGTACGGCATGGCCGCTGAGTACGACGAAGAGGGCAACTACAAGTACCCCGAGGGCTTCGACCCCGAGTCGAACGAATGGCTCGAGGGCTACGAGACGCAGCGCGCCGCTTGGGAGCAGCAGTACGCTGACGCCCAGGCACGTTGGGAGGCTCACAAGAAGCAGGTTTCCCAGCACGCTGCTGACGACGCCGCTGCTGCCGCTTCCGGCGAGAGCGACTCCGGCACCACCAGCTACTCCTCCGAGCCGGCTGCCACCGAGTCCAACGCGGGCACCCTGGCATCCGACGAGGCACTCGCCGCCCTGCGCGAGAAGCTGACCGGCAACTAATTGCCACTGGCCCGGGTTTCCGGGCCGGATCAAAACGGCTCCTGCGATTCATTCACGAATCGCAGGAGCCGTTTTGTTTAACCCCCTTGCACTGGTTGCCTGCTTGCCTGTGCCTCTCACCCGCGTCCCTCTTGCCCGGCTCCCCACGTGACAGGGGAGGGCATGTCCCGTGGGTGCTCAGGCCTGGACGTCGACCCATTCCGTTCCCCGCAAGTGGAGGCCCGAGGCGCCGCCGGTCAGGGATGCCAGCCGCTCACGGGCGTCCGCGATTGCGCCTGGATCATCGGGTAGCGCCACGCGCAGGATTGTCTCCGAGGGCTCGTAGCTAGTTTCGGCCATGACGTAGCCCGCGGAGCGCAGATCGTTTTCCAGCCTCCCGGCCGCTTGGTGGGGCACGGGATGTCGCACATCCGCAGGCGGCGGCGCTGGACCAGGGGAGCGGAGTCCAGCGCGGCCGAGATCGATTCGGAGTACGCACGGACCAGTCCGCCCGCGCCCAGGAGGATCCCACCGAAATAGCGCACGACGACGGCGCTCACGTCGCTGAGGTCAGCCACCCCAGGCAAGGTCTCGCGTTTGATGAGCGCCTCAAGCATGGGGATGCCAGCTGTTCCGGAGGGTTCGCCGTCGTCGTTGGACCGCTGGATGACGCGGTCCGGACCGAGGACGAATGCCGAGCAGTGGTGCCGGGCGTCATGGAATTCCTTGCGCAATTCCGCCACCAGGGCGCGGGCGGCGTCCTCGTCGGAAGCGCGGCGCAGCACCGTGATGAAGCGCGAACGTTTGATCTCGAGTTCGTGGCGGAAATCGTCTCCTGGCGCCAATGTTGTGTACGCGGTCGCCCGGCTTTCTTCCTGTTCTGCCACCGACCCAGTCTAGTGTGGAGGGGTGCTGAAGATTGGACTTACCGGCGGGATCGCCTCCGGCAAATCGCTCGTGTCCGCCCGGCTGAGGGAGTTGGGCGCTGTCTTGATCGACGCCGACGCGCTGGCCCGCGAGGTCGTGGAGCCGGGCACTCCGGGCTTGGCGGACGTCGTGGCCGAGTTCGGTAAAGACATCGTCGACGCCGAGGGGCGCCTTGACCGGGCACGCCTCGGCGCGATCGTCTTCGCCGAGCCGGATCGCCGCGAAGCGCTCAACGCGATCATCCATCCCCGGGTCAGGGAGAAGGCTGCGGCGATGCTCGCGACCGCGAAACCCGGCGACATCGTCGTCCAGGATATTCCACTCCTGGTCGAAACCGGGCAGGGCAGCAGCTTCCACCTGGTGCTCGTCGTCGATGCGCCGGACGAGGAACGGATCCGGCGCATGACGGAGATCCGAGGCATGACAGCGGAGGACGCGGTGTCCCGGATGGCCGCGCAAGCCAGCCGGGAGGAACGGCTGGCCGCGGCCGACATCGTGTTGGAAAACTCCGGAACCGTGGAGGAAGTCACCGAGCTGGTGGAAACCCTCTGGGAAGAACGATTGGTGCCGTTTGCCCGCAACCTCGCGGCGGCCGTCCGGCCCCACGAGCCGGCGGACCTGTATTGCGGCCGCCAAACCCCGACTGGCCGGCCCAGGCCGGGCGGCTGCTTGCCCGGATCCGGCGGCATCCCCGGAGGTGTTGGGCGCAGACCACATCGGTTCGACGTCGGTACCCGGCCTTCCTGCAAAAGACATCATCGACCTGCAGGTCAATGTGTCCTCGCTTGAAGCCGCAGACCGGATAGCGGGGGTCTTGGGTGAGGCAGGATTCCCGTTGCGGGAGGCCTCTGCCCGTGACACACCCAAGCCACCGGACTTGGATCCATCGGCATGGCAAAAGCGCTTCCATGCCAACGCGGACCCCGGCGGGCAGCCAATGTCCATGTCCGGGTGCTTGGAAGCCCGGGCTGGCGTTATGCGTTGTTGTTCCGGGATTGGCTCCGCGCCAACCCCGAGGCCGTGGCAATGTATGCGGCCCTGAAGCAAGAGCTTGCCGCGCAGTACGCCGGTGACGGCCGGACCCTGGCGTATGCGGAAGCCAAGGAGCCCTGGTTCACCGAGGTCGCGTGGCCGCTCATGGATGCCTGGGCCAGCAGCAGCGGTTGGCAGCCGCCGTCGTACTCCATGGCGCAAGGCTAGGCATGGCCCCGAAACGGAGAATCACGCCGCACCTTGAGGGACAGCGGCTCGGCGCCGTTCGTGCGTTGGCGTGGGGCGGCGTCGTCCTCATGCCGGGGCCGCGCTGCTGTGGTTCCTTGCCGGCGGCCGCGAGGAGTTCGTCGCTGGAACGCAGCCGGCGACGTGGCGCGTCCTCGTGCCGGGCACAGCTTTCTGGTTGGCATGGACCGCCTGGCTTGGGGCAGGAGTGTGGTTCGCCGTCAAGATGTTCCGTTCCATCATGGGGCGGCTCGACGACGGTTGGACCAGGCCAGGCGGAGGTGACGGTTCCACCGGATAACGCGGACAGTAACTGTCCGCGGGCGGGGTACATTGGATTCATGAGTCTTGCCCAGGAGATCAACCGTGTGGTCGCGCCTTTTGAGGTCATCAGCGAATTCAAGCCGGCAGGTGACCAGCCGGCCGCAATCGCCGAGCTGACCGAAAGGATCAACAACGGCGAGAAAGACGTCGTCCTGCTCGGCGCCACCGGTACGGGCAAGAGTGCCACCACCGCCTGGTTGATCGAACAAGTGCAGCGGCCCACCTTGGTGATGGTCCAAAACAAGACCTTGGCCGCGCAGCTCGCCAACGAGTTCGGGAGCTGCTGCCCAACAACGCGGTGGAGTACTTCGTTTCCTATTACGACTACTACCAGCCTGAAGCCTACGTCCCCCAGACGGATACCTTCATCGAGAAGGACTCCTCCGTGAATGAGGAGGTGGAGCGGCTGCGGCACTCGGCCACCAATGCGCTGTTGACCCGCAGGGATGTCATCGTTGTGGCTACCGTGTCGTGCATCTACGGCCTGGGCACCCCGGAAGAATACATCGCCGGGATGGTCACGCTCACCAAGGGCGCCGAAATGAACCGGGACGATCTCCTGCGGAAGTTTGTCGGCATGCAGTACACCCGCAACGACATGGACTTCCACCGCGGCACGTTCCGGGTCCGCGGAGATACCGTGGAGATCATCCCTATGTACGAAGAGCTGGCCCTGCGCATCGAGTTCTTCGGCGACGAGATCGAGAACATCTATACTCTGCATCCGGTAACGGGCGACGTCATCCGCGAGGAAACCGAGATGTACATCTTCCCGGCCTCGCACTATGTCGCCGGTCCGGAACGCATGTCCCGCGCCATTACCGCCATCGAGAACGAGCTCGGGGAGCGGCTCAAGGTCCTCGAAGGCCAGAACAAGCTGGTGGAGGCCAGAGGCTGCGCATGCGCACCACCTACGATCTCGAGATGATGCAACAAATGGGTTTCTGCAACGGCATCGAGAATTACTCACGCCACATCGATGGCCGCGGCTCCGGCACGGCCCCGCACTGCCTCATCGACTACTTCCCGGACGACTTCCTGCTGGTCATTGACGAATCCCATGTCACGGTTCCACAGATCGGCGCCATGTACGAGGGCGACATGTCGCGCAAGCGCACACTCGTGGACCACGGTTTCCGGCTTCCTTCGGCCATGGACAACAGGCCGCTCAAATGGGATGAATTCCTGGAACGGGTGGGCCAGACCGTCTATCTTTCCGCGACCCCCGGCAAGTACGAGCTGGGCAAGGCCGACGGGTTCGTCCAACAGATTATCCGCCCTACCGGACTGATCGATCCCGAAGTCATCGTGAAGCCGACCAAAGGCCAGATCGACGACCTCCTTGGCGAAATCAGGACGCGCGTGGAGCGCGACGAACGCGTCCTGGTCACCACCTTGACCAAGCGCATGGCCGAGGACCTGACCGACTACCTGCTGGCCATGGGGTCAAGGTCCAATACCTGCACTCCGACGTCGACACCCTCCGTCGCGTGGAACTGCTCCGGGAGCTCCGCATGGGCAGCTTCGACGTCCTGGTGGGCATCAACCTGCTCCGAGAGGGCCTCGACCTGCCCGAAGTGTCACTTGTCAGCATCCTCGACGCCGACAAGGAAGGATTCCTCCGCTCGGCCACCTCCCTTATCCAGACCATCGGGCGCGCCGCCCGAAACGTCTCGGGCCAGGTCCACATGTACGCCGATCGGATCACGGACTCGATGGCGAAGGCCATTGAGGAAACCAACCGCCGCCGGGAAATCCAGGTCAAGTACAACACGGACAACGGGGTCGATCCACAGCCGTTGCGCAAGAAGATCGCAGATATCACCGATCAGCTTGCCCGCGAAGACGCCGACACCCGCGAGTTGTTGGCCGCAGCCGGAAAGGGCGGCCGGACCGGTAAGGGCAAGGGCGCTTCGAAGGTCCGGCAAGATGGCCTGGCCGCGGCGCCGGCCGAAGACCTCGTGGGCCTGATCGAACAGCTGACCGAGCAGATGCACGCGGCTGCCGCTGAGCTCCAATTCGAGATCGCTGCGAGGATCCGTGACGAGGTGGGCGACCTCAAGCGCGAACTCCGCCAAATGCAGTCCGCCGGGCACGCTTAGGGTAAAGTTGGGGCTACGTAGGGGAGTATCCCAAGCGCTACGTCCGTCAACACGCAAGGCACAGACGCCTCGCCGGGCCTAGCGGATCGCCGTTTGAGCGTTGTTGCCTTCGGGCATGGAGACGCAGGCAGGTCGGAGAGACTTACGCCGTTTTGGCGTACCTGCGAAAGGCATTTTAGATGCAACTCCCCGCCTGGTTTGAGATCGGCTCCTTCGTCGTTCTCGGAATCATCCTCCTTGTCGACCTTCTCCTGGTGGTCAAGCGTCCGCACGAACCCTCCATGAAGGAAGCAGGCCTCTGGGTCGCTTTCTACGTCACCCTCGCCTTGGTGTTCGCCGGAGCGATGTTCGCCTTTGCCGGCCCGGAGCATGGCAGCCAGTTCATCGCCGGTTGGGTGACCGAATACAGCCTGAGTATCGACAACCTCTTTGTCTTCATCATCATCATGGCGCGGTTCTCGGTGCCCGTAAGTACCAGCAGGAAGTGCTCATGGTGGGCATCATCATCGCCCTCGTCCTGCGCGGTATCTTCATTGCCCTGGGTGCCGTGGTGATTGAGCAGTTCAGTTGGGTCTTCTACATCTTCGGCGCGTTCCTGCTCTGGACCGCGTGGAAGCAAGCCACGGACAACGGCGAAGACGAGGAAGACGGTGCCGAAAACCCGCTGATCGCCCGTATCCGCAAAGTTGTCCCGATGTCGGAGAAGTTCGACGGCGGCAAGCTTCGGACAACGGTCAACGGCAAGAAACTGTTCACTCCCATGCTGATCGTCTTCGTGACCATCGGCATGACGGACCTCCTGTTCGCCGTGGACTCCATTCCGGCCATCTTCGGACTGACGCAGAGCGCCTTCATCGTCTTCACCGCCAACATCTTCGCCCTCATGGGCCTGCGCCAGCTGTACTTCCTGCTTGGCGGACTCATGAGCCGGCTGATCTACCTCAAGCACGCATTGTCGATCATCCTCGCCTTCATCGGCGTCAAGCTGGTCCTGCACGCCATGCACGTCAACGAACTGCCCTTCATCAACGGCGGCCACCACATCGAATGGGCTCCGGAGATCCCGACCTATGTGTCCCTCGCGGTCATCCTCGGCACCATCGTCGTGGCGGTTGTCGCGAGCCTCCTGACCCCGGCGGGCAGCAAGTCCAAGCTGGATGCCCGGCTCGAAGAAGATTCCCGCAAGAGCATGAACAAAGTCAGCGGCAACTAACACGGGTCAACTGCGGAACGTTTCGGAGCCCCGCCCTTACTGTGGCCGGGCTCAGCGTTTGGCGGAGATATGCTCTTGGCATGGCGTTGACCTCTCCGATGACCCTCGATCCGGCAGCAGTACAGCGACGCACAGTCCGATTGCTGAGCACCGCACAACTGCTGAGCGGTGTGGGCAACGGCGCCACCCTGTCCATCGGATCGTTGCTTGCCGTCCAGCTCAGTGGATCGAGCGCCTGGGCGGGATCGGTCACCACTATCCTCACGCTCGCCGGTGCCGTCACTGCTTTGCCCCTGGCCGGTCTTGCCGAGCGCAGGGGCGCCGTTCCGGACTCGTCACCGGTCTCCTGGCCGCGATGCTTGGGGCAATCTTCATGATCGTCGCGGCGGCTACGGGGCTTTCGCGGTGCTCCTCCTTGGTGCAGCCCTGCTGGGTCTCGGCACGGCATCGAACCTCCAGGCGCGATTCGCCGCCGTCGATCTCGCCGCACCGGAGCACCGCGGACGATCGCTTGCAACCGTCGTCTGGGCAATCACCATCGGCGCCGTGGCCGGTCCGAACCTCATCCAACCTGGCGCTGCGGTGGGCGAAGCTCTGGGCCTGCCCGCAATCTCCGGCCATTCGTCTTCTCCGTTGCCGGCCTCCTTCTGGCCGCGGTGTTACTGATGGCCGCACTGCGCCCGACCCGCTGTTGCTGCAAGGCGCCTGGCCGAGGGGACGCACGACGACGGCGGAAGCGCTGGCGCCCGTGCCGAAGCAGGAGGACCCCGACGTCGTTCATTGACTGCCGGATTCCAGGCCGTGCGGGCGTCTCCGCGCGCCAAGCTGGCCCTGACTGCGGTGGTTGCGGCGCATGGAATCATGGTGGCGGTCATGTCGATGACGCCGTTGCACCTGCAGGAGCTCGTCTCCACCGGGCCGGTTGGGGCCATGTGGGTCACGAGGGCGGCCACGCCATGGGTACCGACGCCCTGGTGATCATTGGATTTACGATTTCCCTCCACATCGCCGGCATGTTCGCTTTGTCGCCGCTGATGGGGTGGCTGACGGACAGGGCGGGCCGGATCCAGACGATCGTGCTGGGCTTCGTGCTGCTGGCGGTGGCTGTCGCCGTGGCCGGCTTCGGGCAGCAGGACCCGGCCTGGTCACGGTGGGGCTCGTGGTGCTCGGCCTAGGGTGGTCGGCCGCGACGATTTCAGGATCCACCCTGTTGGCCGAGAGCGTCGAGCGGCAGCAACGCGTCATCGTCCAGGGAGTCTCAGACACACTCATGGGGGCTGCCGGTGCCTTGGGCGGAGGCTTCTCCGGGCTCGTGCTGGGCTGGGTGGCTACGAGGGTCTGAACATGGCTTCCGGTGCCGTGGCCGTCGTCGTGCTGGCCGTCGTCGCGGCTTCGGTGAAGCGTCCGGCAGTACGGCCGGCGGCTGAGCTGAACAGCAGAACCTCAGTTCTTGCCGCGCACCATCCCCAGGAGCCGGTTGAAGATTCCTTCCCCGTCTTCGCCGATGCCATCGTGATGGAAATCCCCTGTGGTCCAGGCCTGCAGTCCGCGGACGGCGGCCGCGGTTTCCATGGATAGCTGGAAGTCCACATAGATGTCGTCGCGGTAGACAGCTGCCGCGACCGGCACAGTATTCGCCTTCAGCCGGGACACATCGTAGAGCGGTTTCCAGTCTTGTTTGCCGGCCAACAGCGCAGCCACTTCCTGCAGGGGCACGAGCGCTGGATCCTGTTCGAAGTACCAGGGGTAGACCATTTCGCCCGTAAGGAGCGGCTCCGCGGCGTCGGGATGGAACTCGGGGAACTCCCCGCTCACCCGCCACGCCGCCAGCCGGTCGCCTGCCCTGTCCGTAGATGGACTCGTGCAAGACCGCGTACAGGGGATTCGATGCCCGGGAAACGAGGCCGTAGACCTGTTCCAGAAAGGCGTCGGAGAGGCGTTCGCCCGCCGGAGACGGCACGAAGGCGTCCTCCAGGAGGGTGTGCAGGGCATCCACGCGGGCGTTCCCGCCCAGGAACGATCCCACCATTTGGAAGCGTTCCGTGGTGAGGCGTTCTCCGCTGGGCAGCCGCTCGTCCGTCGATTCCAGATGCCGCGCGATCCGGGTGACCCGCTTGCGGTCCTCCGGGTACCACCCGAAGTATTCCGCGTTGCGTTCCGCGACCCGTTGGAAAGTCGCCTTGTAGACGCGTTCGGCCGGACCTTCCAGCGGCGCCAGACCTCCCGTGATGAGCACTTCGCTCAAACCTTCCGGCGCGAAGGACAAGTAGGTCAGCGCGCAGAAACCGCCGAAGCTCTGGCCCAGGACGGTCCAGGGTTCCGAACCGAGGGTCTTGCGGATGAGTTCGGCGTCGGCCACGATCGAATCCGCCCGGAAATGCGTGAGGTAGTCTGCCTGTGCGGCGGCATCGCCCCGGAGCGGCAAGGTATTTCGGTCCGCCGGCGTGGACAGGCCCGTGCCGCGTTGATCCAGCATCAGGATGCGGAAACTCCTCGCGGCAGCCTTCATCCAGCCGGACAGGGAGGTGGTCCGGGTTCCGCGTCCGCCGGCCCGCCCTGGAGGTAGAGCAACCACGGTAGCCGGGCTGTGTCCTCCTCCGAGTGCTCGGCGGAGACGAACTCCCGCGCGAAGACTGTGATCGTTTCCGCGGTGCTGTCGGCTTCCACACCTGCGGACGCCCAATGGTCGAGGGGGACCGCGAAGAAGTGTTCGGTGGTGCGGACGCCCCGGAATTCGTGACGTGCCCGGATGGTGTGCGCCACGCCCTCAACCACGCGCTCAGCCACGAGCCATGACCTTGTCGCTGCCGAAGGCACCCAGCGCTTCGCCGGTCAGCCGGAAGGTCGACCAGCCGTCCATGGGCACCGCTCCGAGGCCGCGGTAGAAGTTGATGGACGGTTCGTTCCAGTCCAGGACACTCCATTCCACCCGTGCATAACCGCGTTCGACGGCGGTGGCGGCCAGGTGCTGCAGGAGCGCCTTCCCGTGGCCTTCGCCCCGGGCATCGGGCGTGACGTAGAGGTCCTCGAGATAGATGCCGTGGACGCCTTCCCACGTGGAGTAGTTCAGGAACCACAAAGCGAATCCCTGGACGTCTCCTGCCGCGTTTTCCGCCATGTGCGCGTACACCCGTGGATTCTCGCCGAACAAGGCCTCGGTGAGCATTTCCGGCGTGTTCTTCATGGCGTCGGGCTCTTTTTCATAGACGGCAAGCTCATGGATCATCTGCAGGATCGCGGGGACGTCGGACACTGTGGCTGGGCGGACAACACTCATGATTCGAGCTTACTAGGCGCCTACAGGCGGTTGACCGAGGTCACCCTGACCACGGCGGTGCCGCTCTCGTCCGAGGCTGCCAGGTCCACTTCGGCGGAAACGCCCCAGTCATGGTTGCGGGCCGGGTCATCGAAAATCTGCCGCACCCGCCAGATGCCTGGTTCCTCCGTGATCATGAGGAGTCCCGGCCGCGGGCATCGGGCCGGTTCCGATGTCGTCGTGCTCGTCGAAGTAGTCGTCCAAAGCGTCTTCCCAGCGCTCCGCATCCCAGCCGCTGCCGACGTCGAGCTCGCCCAAGGCAGCCGCATCCTCGTCCGCGAACAACTCAACGCGCCGGAACATTTCGTTGCGGACCATGACCCGGAAGGCGCGGATGTTGGACGTGAGCGACGGCGGCGGGGGAGGTGGAGCGTCGTGCGGCGTCGGAGCCACCCCGGAGGTGAGCTCTTCCCACTCGTCGAGCAGGCTGGAGTCGACTTGGCGGACCAGTTCACCCAGCCAGGCGATGAGGTCCTCGAGGTCTTCGCGGAGCACGTCCTGCGGGACCGTCTGGCGCAGGGCCTTGAAGCCGTCGGCCAAATACCGCAGCACGATTCCCTCGGAGCGGGCCAGCCCATAGAACTGCACGAACTCACCGAAATTCATGGCGCGCTCATACATGTCGCGGACCACCGACTTCGGAGCCAGCTCAAAGTCGCCCACCCAGGGTGCGGCCTTGCGGTACACCTCGAACGCTTCGCCCAGGATCTCCGCGAGGGGCTGCGGGTAGCTGACCTCTTCAAGCATCGCCATGCGCTGGTCGTAATCGATGCCGTCGGCCTTCATCGCGGCGACGGCCTCGCCGCGTGCCTTCTTCTGCTGCGCAGAGAGGATCTGCCGGGGCTTCTCGAGGGTCGCTTCGATCACGGACACGACGTCCAAGGCGTACGACGGCGACTCCGGATCGAGGAGCTCGAGCGCGGCAAGCGCAAACGGTGAAAGCGGCTGGTTCAGGGCAAAGTTGGCTTGCAGGTGAACGGTCAGCCGGACGGATCGTCCTTCTTTCTCCTGCTCGGCCGCGGGAATGCGTTCAACCACTCCGGCTGCCAACAGCTCGCGGTAGATGCTCAGGGCCTTCTTCATGAGCTGCAGTTGGGCGGGCCGTGCCTCGTGGTTCTCAGTGAGGAGACGGCGGGCAGCGGCGAACGGGTCGCCGGGGCGCTCCATCAGGTTGAGCAGCATCGCATGCGTCACAGTGAAACTCGAGGTCAACGGGTCCGGCACGGACTCCACCAAACGGGTGAAGGTGGGCTGGCCCCAGGAGACGAAGCCTTCCGGTGGCTTCTTCCGAACCACTTGCCGCAGTTTCTTCTGGTCGTCGCCGAACTTCGCGGTGGCTTTCGCCATCGCCTTCGCGTTCTCCACGACGTGTTCGGGAGCCTGCACGACCACCGTACCGGCCGTGTCGTAGCCCGCCCGGCCGGCGCGGCCCGCGATCTGGTGGAACTCCCGGGAGTTCAGCAGGCGGGTGCGGACGCCGTCGTATTTGCTGAGCGCCGTCAGGAGGACTGTGCGGATGGGAACGTTGATCCCGACGCCGAGGGTGTCGGTGCCGCAGATGACCTTCAGGAGTCCTGCTTGTGCCAGCTGCTCAACGAGGCGGCGGTACTTGGGCAGCATGCCGGCGTGATGGACGCCGATCCCATGGCGGACCAGCCGGTTCAGGGTCTTGCCGAAGCCGGCGGCGAACCGGAATCCCGCGATCAGCTCGGCAATCTTGTCCTTCTCCTCGCGGGAGCACATGTTGACGCTCATGAGGTTCTGGGCCCGCTCGATGGCCTCCACCTGGCTGAAATGCACCACGTAAACGGGAACCTGCTTGGTGCTGAGCAGTTCTTCGAGGGTTTCGTGGACCGGTGTTTCCTGGAAGTAATAGTGCAGCGGGATGGGCCGTTCGGCCGAACTCACGGTGGTAGTGGACCGCCCGGTGAGTTCGCTCAGGCCGGCTTCGAAGCGGCTGACGTCTCCCAGGGTGGCCGACATCAGCAGGAACTGGGCCTGGGGGAGCTCCAGGAGCGGCACCTGCCAAGCCCAACCGCGCTGGGGATCGGAGTAGAAGTGGAATTCGTCCATGATGACTGTGCCGAGCTCGGCTTCCTTGCCTTCGCGCAAAGCGATGTTGGCGAGGATTTCGGCGGTGCAGCAGATGATCGGCGCATCCTGGTTGACTCCCGAATCTCCGGTGATCATGCCGACGTTCTCTGCTCCGAAAATGTCGCAAAGCGCGAAGAACTTTTCCGAGACCAAGGCCTTGATGGGGGCGGTGTAGTAGCTGCGCAAGCCGCGGGACATCGCCTCGAAGTGCCCGGCGATCGCCACGAGGGATTTTCCGGAACCGGTGGGGGTTGCCAGGATGACATTGGCGCCCGACGCGAGTTCCATGATGGCCTCGTCCTGGGCGGGGTAGAGCTGAAGTCCGCGGCTCTCCGTCCAGGCGACGAAGCGTGTGTAGATTTCGTCCGGGTCAACGCGTCCGCCGTCGGGGAGCTGCTCAAGAAGTTTCATTGCCTTCCAGCTTAGTGTGGGTGGAGCAGACCACGGGACCGACCATGGAGGATGCAGTGAAGTGGGATCCAGCCAAGTACATCGAGTTCGGCAATCACCGCGACCGGCCGTTTTTTGACCTGACGTCGAGGATTCTGGCGGAGGACCCCGGCACGTCGTGGATCTGGGCTGCGGTCCGGGGAACTTGACGGCGACCCTCGCGACGCGATGGCAGGGCGCCGCCGTCGTCGGGCTGGACTCCTCAGCCGAAATGCTGGCAAAAGCCAAGTCCTCGCTGCCGCGCAACTGGGCCTTTCGTTCGTGCAGGCAGACATTGCCGGATGGGCACCGGAAGCGGACACCGACGTCGTGGTCAGCAACGCGGCGCTGCAATGGGTGCCGGGCCACTTGACGATGCTCTCCGCGTGGTTGGAAGCGCTGAGACCTGGTGCGTGGTTTGCGCTCCAGGTCCCCGGAAACTTCAGTGCGCCGTCCCACGTGCTCATGCGCGAACTGGCCGCTTCGCCGGAATGGTCCGGAAGGCTGTCCGGCGTGCTCCGCCATGACGACGCCGTGGGCGAACCGGCCGACTACCTGCGGATCATGCTCGACGCCGGATGCGACGCCGACGCCTGGGAAACCACCTACCAGCAACTCCTGCCGGGAGCCGATCCGGTACTGGAGTGGGTGCGCGGACCGGCCTGCGTCCAGTGCTCGCAGGGCTTCCCGAAGACGAAGCACGCGAGTTCGAAAACCATTACGCAGCCGCGCTCCGCGAGGCCTATCCGCGGGGCCGGCACGGAACAGTGTTTGCCTTCCGCAGGGTTTTTGCGGTGGCACAAAAACGAGGCTGAGCGGGCCGCGTCCAAAGGACGCCGGAAGTGCCGCGTTTACAAGGTTTCGCACTGTGTTCTGAACTACAATGGCAACGCGATCTCGGGGTGGCATCGTGTGGAATCCGCTGCTCCGGAGGCCAACGATTGGAGGCAGTGTGCTGGCATCCTTGCTGTTGCAGCGCCTCGCCCCCTACAAGCCCCACGTGCTGGCCATCGTTCTCCTGCAGCTCGTCCAGACCGGCGCCACACTCCTCCTGCCCACCTTCAACGCGAAGATCGTCGACGACGGCCTGGTCGCCGGGAACAGCGAGGTCATCCTGCGCCTGGGTACCTGGATGCTGGTCCTCACGGTGATCCAGGTGCTCGCCGCGGTGCTCGCCGGCTACCTCGGAGCGATTGTCGCCATGAAGGTCGGCCGCGGGCTGCGGCAGGAACTCTTCGACAAGATTCATTCCCTGCCCGACCAGGACGTCGCAGCCTTCGGACCGGCAGCCTCGTGGTCAGGACGACGAATGATGTCCTGCAGCTGCAGAACATCACGGTCCTGGTTTTCAGCATGCTGGTGGCGGCGCCCGTCATGGGCATCGGAGGCGTGATCCTGGCGGTCGAACAGGACGTTGCCCTGTCTTGGATCGTTTTCGCCATCGTTCCCGTGTTGCTCGCCATCATGCTGTTGATTGTCCGCAAGCTCGTCCCGCTGTACCGCGAGGGCCAAGGCTTGGTGGACCGGATCAATAGCGTCCTCCGGGAACAGATCCTGGGGACCGCGGTCATTCGTGCGTTCGTCCGCCAGCCGTTCGAGATGAAACGGTTCGAGGCCGCCAACGACGCACTGACAAGGAACAATCTCCGTTCGGCCAGGATTGTCGCGGCCATGCTTCCCCTCGTCATGACCGTGGTCAATCTTTCATCCGCGGGCGTGGTCTGGCTAGGCGGGCACCGCATCATCGCGGGAGACATGGAGCTGGGTGCGCTCACGGCGTTCATCGCCTACATCATGCAGATCCTCCTCGCGATCATGATGGCAATGTACGTGTTGAGCACGGCCCCCCGGGCGGCTGTCAGCGCTGAACGCGTCACCGAAGTGCTCAACACGGAATCAGAAATCACGCAGCCGGGAAACACTGCCGGCGGGATGGTGGCACGCCCTCGCGGGCTGAAGGCCTGCGCTTCGACAATGTCGTTTTCGCCTACCCGGGAGCCGAAACACCAGTAGTGGAAAGCATCACATTCCACGCGGCCCGGGAAGCACGACGGCGGTCATCGGCTCCACGGGAAGCGGCAAGTCGACCATCGTCAGCCTTGTGCCGAGGCTGCTTGAGGTGAGCAGTGGAAGTATCTCGCTCGACGGCCGGGACATCGCGGCCGTTCCGCTCAATGCCTTGCGCAACCAGCTCGGCGTCGTGCCCCAGGAGAGTTGGCTGTTCCGCGGAACCATCGCCGAGAACCTGCGGATTTCCTTGCCTTCCGCGACAGATTCGCAATTGTGGCATGCCCTCGAGACGGCCCAGGCCGCGGATTTCGTGAACGAGTTGCCGCAAGGACTGGAGACCATGTTGTCCCAGGGCGGCGCCGGTCTGTCCGGCGGCCAGCGGCAGCGCTTATGCATAGCCCGCGCCATTCTGCGCCCTGCATCCGTCTATTTGTTTGACGACAGCTTCTCTGCGTTGGACACGGTGACGGAAGCAAAGCTCCGGGCCGCGCTTGAACCGGAACTCCGGGGGGCGACCGTCATCATTGTCGCCCAGCGCATCAACACCGTGGTGTCGGCGGACCAGATACTGCTCATCGACGAGGGCCGCCTGGTGGCACAAGGAACCCATGCCGAACTTCTCGAGTCCTCGGAAACTTACCGGGAAATCGTAGCGTCCCAGCTGGAAACGGACGACGCCGCGTGAGCAGCGAAGGCGAACACCTCGCCATTCCAGCGAAACCGTCGCGGTCGCTCCTCCGCCTGGTGGGCTTGATGAAGCCCTCCCGGGGAATCATGACCGCCGCGATCCTGTGCATCTGCGGCTTTGTCACGCTCAATGTCGCCGCACCCAAAATACTCGGTGACGCTACCGACGTCATCGCCGCCGCCGTGTTCGGCGCGCAGTTCGACGCCGGGCGCTTCGTCTTCCTCTTGCTCCTGGCCGCAGGCATGTATTGCGTCACGTCGCTGCTTAGCTGGGCGCAGGGCCGCCTCAACGCCCTCGCCGTCCAGCGCCTCGCACACGACCTCCGCGAAGCCGTGGAAGGGAAACTGCATCGCCTTCCCGTGGCCTACTACGACGGCCGCTCCCGGGGCGACGTGCTGAGCCGCGCGACGAACGACCTCGACAACGTGTCGCAGACGCTCAACCAGCTCCTCTCCCAGCTCCTGACCTCAACACTGATGGTCATCGGCTCGCTCGTGATGATGCTGCTGCTTTCGCCGCTCCTCGCCGTCGTGTCCCTGCTGGCCGTTCCGGTTTCGGCGCTGGCGTCGATTATCGTGACCCGACGCTCGCAGAAATACTTCGTCCGGCAGTGGGAAGCCACGAGCGACGTGAACTCGCTTGTGGAGGAGACAGCCACGGGTCACGAGACCATCAAGCTTTTCAACGCCCAGTCATCGATGGCGGTCCGCTTCGCTGATCACAACGACGGGCTTTACGCGGCCAGTTCCAAGGCACAGTTCGCTTCAGGGTTGCTGGTGCCCCTCATGGCTTTCGTGTCCAACGCCAGCTACGTGGGGTTGCCATTGTCGGTGCCCTGCAGTTCCTCGCCGGGGCGATGAGTATCGGGGCATTCAAGCGTTCATCCAATTCAACCGCCTCTTCAGCCAGCCGCTGGGCCAGATCGGCGGATTGGCCCAGGTCCTGCAATCATGCGCGGTTTCCGCCAGCAGGGTCTTCGAGCTGCTGGACGCCGCCGAACTGACAGGGGAACGTGCGGAACAGGGCGCAGATGCGCGCGCCGACTCCGGTCCGGGCCTTGAGTCGCGGTTTGACGCGCAGTTTGATGCCCTTCGGGACGCGTTGCCTTCGAACACATCTCCTTCAGCTACCGGCCGGATGCGCCCCTCATCGAGGACCTGTCCTTCCAGGTGGAACCGGGACAGACAGTTGCGATTGTCGGGCACACCGGAGCCGGGAAGACCACACTGGTCAGCCTCCTCATGCGTTTCCACGAACTCGGCTCCGGACGGATCACCATCGACGGCGTTGACATCGCGGGCATGGGACGCGACGCACTCCGCCGGAATTTCGGCGTCGTTCTCCAGGATCCGTGGATTTTCACCGGCACCATCCGGGAGAACATCGAGTATGGCTTTCCGGGCGCCAGCGAGGCCGAGATCGTGGCCGCAGCCGAGGCGAGCCACGTCGACCACTTTGTCCGCTCGCTGCCCAACGGGTACTCAACCATGCTCAGCAACGGAGGCGAACCCTCAGCCAGGGCCAGAGGCAATTGCTGAGCATCGCGCGCGCACGGCTCTCGGGCCGCCCCATCCTGATCCTGGACGAGGCGACAAGTTCGGTGGATACCCGCACCGAAGTCCTTATCCGCCAAGCGATGCACCGGCTCCGGAGCAACAAGACGTCATTCGTCATTGCGCACCGCTTGTCCACTATCCGCGACGCTGATCTAATTCTCGTCATGGACCACGGACGGATCGTTGAACACGGCACGCATCATTCGCTGTTGGCGCTTGGCGGGCACTACGCCCACTTGCATGAAGCGCAGTTTGCCGCCGGAGGCGGCGAACTCGCCGCGATGCCGGTGAGGTCCGCGAAGCACCGCGCCGGGCAAGGAGAGAGGGAAGCATCATGAGCCCGCTTGAGTTTCCCGGTTCGTGGCGTCCCAATCAGTCCAGTACCGTCGCGCTGTACGAACAGCTTCGGCTCCGCGTCATCGAGTTGGCCGACGGCGGCATCCTGGCTGTCGGTACCAAGCTCCCCGCGGTGCGCAGCTTGGCCGAACAATTGGATGTCGCCCCCCACACGGTGGCCCGGGCCTATAAAGAACTTGAAGCTGCTGGAGTAGTGGCCACCCGTGGCCGCAACGGAACAGTTGTGTGCGCCCGGGATGACCGCTGGAGCGCGTTGGCAGCCGTGGCTGCGAGCTACTCGGCTGCGGCCAAAGCGCAGGGCGCCAGTTTCGCGGAGGCGGTGCAGCTTCTGGCGGCTGCCTACGACGCCGATTGATACCCGTCGGTAGGCTGTGGGAAGCCACATGGAAATTCGAAGAAGTTTTCGATTAGCATTAGTGGGTGCCTAAAGCCGTAGCTGAAGTCCCCGCCGTCGAATCCTTCGCAAGTGTTTCCGAGCAGCAAGCTGCCACGCCCGTAAGACATGACCTGTCCCGGCTCGTGGTCAAGGGAGCGCGTGAACACAACCTCCGCAACGTCGATCTCGATCTTCCCCGTGACGCAATGATCGTTTTCACGGGCTTGTCAGGTTCAGGCAAGTCGTCCTTGGCTTTCGACACTATCTTCGCGGAGGGCCAGCGCCGGTACGTGGAGTCATTGTCGGCATATGCCCGCCAGTTCCTGGGCCAAGTGGACAAGCCGGACGTGGATTTCATCGAGGGCCTTTCGCCGGCAGTGTCCATCGACCAGAAGTCGACGAGCAAGAACCCGCGCTCCACAGTGGGCACCATCACCGAGATCTACGACTACATGCGCCTTCTCTGGGCACGTGTCGGCCGGCCGCATTGCCCCGTGTGCCACGAGCCGATCACGCGCCAGACGCCGCAGCAGATCGTCGACCAGTTGCTGGAACTCGAATCCGGCACCCGATTCCAGATTCTTGCCCCTGTGGTCCGCGGACGCAAGGGCGAATTCGTCGAGCTCTTCAAAGAGCTCACGGCCAAGGGATACTCACGCGCCCGGGTGGACGGAGATCTCGTCCAGCTGAGCGATCCGCCCAAGCTCGGCAAGCAATTCAAGCACTCCATTGAAGTGGTCGTGGACCGGCTCGTTGTCAAGGAAGGGATCAGCCAGCGGCTGACCGACTCGATCGAAACCGCGCTCCGGCTTGCGGAAGGCCGGGTACTGGTCGAGTTCGTGGATCTCGACGCCGAAGACCCAGCCCGGATCCGGGCCTTCTCCGAAAACCTTGCCTGCCCCAATGAGCACCCGCTGGCCATCGACGAGATCGAGCCACGCTCCTTCTCGTTCAACAACCCCTTCGGCGCATGTTCGGCCTGCAGCGGTATCGGCACCAAGCTCGAGGTCGACGAAGAGTTGGTTGTCCCCAATCCGGAACTTTCCTTGAACCAGGGTGCCATCGCACCTTGGTCGCTGGGTACTGCCACCACGGAGTACTGGAACCGGCTCCTCGAAGGCCTGGCCCTGGAGCTCGAGTTCTCCATGGACACCCCGTGGGAGAAGCTGCCGCAGGAAGTCCGGCAGACGGTGCTACACGGCAAGGACCACAAAGTAGTCGTCCAGTACCGCAACAGGTTCGGCCGGGAGCGCAAGTACAGCACCGGCTTCGAAGGCGCCATCCAGTACGTTCACCGCAAGCACGGCGAAACGGATTCCGACTGGGCCCGCGACCGCTACGAAGAGTACATGCGGCAGGTTCCTTGCCCCGCATGCAACGGTGCGCGGCTCAATCCGGCGTCGCTGTCCGTGCTGATCAACGGCAAGTCCATCGCCGAAGTTGCGGCCCTTCCGATGCGTGATTGCGCGGATTTCCTCGGTAGCCTCACGCTCACCGACCGCGAGGCCCAGATCGCCCACCAGGTTCTCAAGGAGATCCAGGCGCGCCTGACATTCCTCTTGGACGTCGGGCTCGAATACCTGAATCTCGAACGGCCGTCCGGGACCTTGTCCGGTGGCGAAGCCCAGCGTATCCGGCTCGCCACGCAGATCGGCTCCGGCCTGGTGGGCGTCCTGTATGTCCTGGACGAGCCGTCCATCGGGCTGCACCAGAAGGACAACCGCCGCCTGATCGAGACGCTCACCCGATTGCGCGATCTCGGCAACACACTGATTGTGGTCGAGCACGACGAGGACACGATTCACGAGGCCGACTGGGTTGTGGATATTGGACCCGGCGCCGGTGAGCACGGTGGCCAGGTGGTGCACTCCGGTTCCTACAAGGAGCTCCTGGAAAACACGGACTCGCTGACCGGCGACTACTTGTCCGGCCGGCGCAAGATCGACATCCCGGCCAAGCGGCGCAAGTATGACAAGAAGCGCGAGCTCAAGGTCATCGGCGCACGCGAAAACAACCTGAACAACGTTGACGCAACGTTCCCGCTGGGCCTCTTCACGGCAGTCACTGGCGTCAGTGGCTCGGGGAAGTCCACCCTGGTGAACGAGATCCTTTACAAGGTCCTTGCCAACAAGCTCAACGGTGCCAAGCAGGTCGCCGGCCGGCATCGCTCCGTGGCGGGCCTTGAGCACCTCGACAAAGTGGTGCACGTGGACCAGAGCCCCATCGGGCGGACCCCGCGCTCCAACCCTGCCACGTACACGGGCGTCTTCGACAACATCCGGAAGCTTTTCGCGGAAACCACCGAAGCCAAGGTCCGTGGATACCAGCCTGGACGGTTCTCCTTCAACGTCAAGGGCGGCCGCTGCGAGGCGTGCTCCGGTGACGGCACCCTGAAGATCGAGATGAACTTCCTGCCGGACGTCTATGTTCCCTGCGAGGTGTGCCACGGTGCCCGGTACAACCGCGAGACCCTGGAGGTCCATTACAAGGGCAAGACCATCGCGGACGTCCTCAACATGCCCATCGAGGAGGGTGCCGAGTTCTTTGCCGCTTTCACCCCCATTGCCCGGCATTTGAACACCCTCGTCGACGTCGGCCTAGGTTATGTCCGGCTCGGGCAGCCGGCCACCACGCTTTCCGGCGGCGAGGCGCAGCGCGTGAAGCTGGCCTCGGAACTGCAGAAGCGTTCGAATGGACGGAGCGTCTACGTCTTGGACGAGCCCACAACGGGCCTCCACTTCGAGGACATCCGGAAGTTGCTCATGGTGCTGCAGGGTTTGGTGGACAAGGGCAATACGGTCATCACCATTGAGCACAACCTCGACGTCATCAAGTCCGCTGACTGGATTGTGGACCTTGGCCCCAATGGCGGTTCAGGCGGCGGGCGGATCGTGGCAACGGGCACGCCCGAACAGGTTGCCAAGTCCACGGAAAGCCATACCGCAACCTTCCTGGCGGAGATTCTCGGTTAGCCCTGCGTGAACGGCCGGGAATTTTTCGGCAGTGGTCGAAGTATTCCCTGGCCGGCATGTGAGTTTCAGGCATGCCTCAACTCGTGAGAAACTAACCCGGTGACTCAAACAATGGTGCCCGTAATCTTTGATCTGGACGGCACCCTTGTCGATCCTGCAGGCGGCATAACCGGCGGTATCGCCGCGGCCCTGGGCGAAATGGGGCTCCGTGTCCCGGAACAGGCCGTGCTGGACTCCATGGTCGGGCCCAAGCTCAGCGATTCCCTGGAACACATTGCCGGGGTTCCCACAGGAAAAGTCGACGAAGTCATTGGGCTGTACCGCAGCTATTATCGTTCCGTCGGAATCGCTCAAAGCCGGCTCTACCCCGGAATCCGTGAGCTCCTGCAGTTCTTCGCGGAGTCGCGGCGGCCGGTTGCCGTCGCCACCCAGAAACCCCAGGGCTTGGCCCACATCGTGTTGGAGCACCATGGCATTGCCGGTTTCTTTGCCTCCATCTGCGGTGCGCCGGACGACGAGTCAATAGCCGCCAATACAACTCCGGGTAAGGTGGCAATCGTTGGTGCCGCTCTGGCCACGTTGCGTTCCCAGCCTGCGGTGATGGTCGGAGACCGCCACCAGGATGTTGCCGGGGCCATGGCCAACGGCCTCGACTGCATCGGGGTCAGTTGGGGATTTGCGCCCGACGGCGAACTTCAGGAGGCAGGCGCCGTCGCCGTCGTGGACACCGCGGCGCAGCTGCTGAAGAAGATCGAAGAACTTGACGCTGTCCGCGCGGCGGCCCTGAGCGAGGTGCAGAACGATGGAAGCCTTTGATGTCATCCGCTGGACCACGCGCGGACTGATTTCCAGCACCTGCCGGCCCACGGTCATCGGGCTGGAGAACGTGCCCAAGGAAGGGCCCTTCATCGTGGCCCCGAACCATTTGTCTTTTCTGGACAGCGTTATTGTCCAAGCCTTGATGCCGCGCCGGTGGGCTTCTTTGCCAAGGCCGAGTATTTCACCACCAAAGGCTTCAAAGGCCGCGCGATGAAGGCGTTCTTCCAGGCCGTTGGATCCATTCCGGTGGAACGCGGAGAGCAGGCAGCCAGCGTGCAGGCCCTCAAGACCCTCCTGGACATCCTGGAGAACGGCAGGGCATCGGCATCTATCCGGAGGGGACCCGCTCGCGCGACGGCTTGCTCTACCGCGGGCGGACCGGTGTCGGCTGGCTTGCCCTGACAACTGGGGCGCCGGTGGTGCCGGTTGGCCTCATCGGCACGGACAAGCTGCAGCCCGTGGACCGGAACACCGTTCGTCCACAGCATTTCACCATGAAGGTCGGCGAGCCGCTGTACTTCGAGAAGACCGGGCGGACCATTCCCTGCCGGCCAGGCGCGAAGTCACGGACAAGATCATGGATGCCATTGCGGTATTGAGCGGCCAGGAACGTTCCACGAGCTACAACCAGAGCAAGTCCGCGGAGTAGCCCTCCGCGAAGCGGGCCCGTACGGGGAGCGCGATTCCCTTACTAGACTGGATCTGTGGCAGATCCAGCGAGTTATCGACCCCAGACGGGAGAAATCCCCACCACCCCCGGCGTCTATCGGTTCCGGGATCCGCACGGCCGTGTCATCTACGTGGGCAAGGCGAAGAACCTCCGATCCCGGCTGAACTCGTACTTTGCCAACCCGGCGGGTTTGCTGCCGAAGACGCACGCGATGGTGCACGCGGCCAGCAGCGTTGAATGGACCATGGTGGGCAGCGAGCTTGAGTCGCTCCAGCTCGAATACACCTGGATCAAGGAATTCAAGCCCGCTTCAATGTGGTCTTCCGCGATGATAAGACGTATCCGTACCTTGCCGTGAGCATGGCGGAGAAGCTCCCGCGGGTACAGGTCATGCGCGGGGAGCGCCGCAAGGGCACCCGCTACTTCGGGCCATACACGGCCGGGCCATCCGCGAAACAATGGACACCTTGCTCCGCGTCTTCCCGGTCCGCAGCTGCAGTCCCGGCGTGCTGAAGCGTGCCCAGGCCAGCGGCCGGCCATGCTTGCTCGGCTACATCGACAAATGCTCGGCCCCGTGCGTCGGCCGCGTCACCGCCGAAGAGCACCGGGCCATCGCCGAAGACTTCTGCTCGTTCATGGGTGGCGAAGCCAAACGCTTCGTCACCCGCCTCGAAAAGGACATGGGCGCCGCCGTCGCCGAGCTGGACTACGAGCGGGCGGCCCGGCTCCGGGACGACATCATCGCGCTCCGCAAAGTGTTCGAGCGCAACGCCGTCGTGCTTTCCGAAGACACCGACGCGGATGTCTTCGCCCTGCACGACGACGACCTTGAGGCTTCCGTGCAGGTATTCCACGTCAGGGGTGGCCGGGTGCGCGGCCAGCGGGGCTGGGTCGTGGAAAAAGTCGAAGACGCCACCACTCCGGAACTCATCGAACACCTCTTGCAGCAGGTCTACGGAGAGGACAGCGACAACCAAGGCCGTATTCCGCGCGAAGTCCTCGTCCCTGAGATTCCGAGCAACCATCACGAACTGCTCGAATGGCTCGGCGGCCTCAGGGGCGCCAAGGTGGACATCCGGGTGCGCAGCGTGGCGACAAGGCCGCCCTCATGTCCACCGTCCGCGAAAACGCCGAGCAGGCGCTGAAGCTCCACAAAGTCCGGCGCGCCGGCGATATCACGGTCCGTTCCCAGGCGCTCCAGGAACTGCAGGAAGCGCTCGAGCTTCCCGTGCCGTTGCTCCGGATCGAGTGCTACGACATTTCCCATGTGCAAGGCACCAACGTGGTTGCGTCCATGGTGGTGGTGGAGGACGGCCTCCCGAAGAAGGCCGACTACAGGAAGTTCTCCATCACCGGTGCGGCGGCAAGCGACGACACCGCTGCGATGCACGACGTCCTCACCAGGCGCTTCAGGCACTACTTGCAGGATAAATCCGCCCAGCTTCCAAGAGCGGAGAAGTTCCGAATCCCGGAACAGGGGAATCGCCGTCGTCGGAGGATGCTGCCCTCACGGGTGCCAAGGCGAGATTCGCCTATCCGCCCAACCTCGTCGTCGTCGACGGCGGGCAACCCCAAGTGAATGCGGCGCCCGGCCCTCGCGGAACTGGGCATCGACGACGTCTACGTCGTGGGCCTCGCCAAGCGCCTCGAAGAGGTCTGGTTGCCGGACAGTGACTTCCCGGTGATCCTGCCCCGCACCTCCCAGGGGCTCTATCTGCTCCAGCGCATCCGCGACGAAGCCCACCGTTTCGCCATCACCTTCCACCGGCAGAAACGTGGAAAGGCCATGACGGTGTCGGCGCTTGACGGCGTTCCGGGTCTCGGCGAAGCCAAACGGAAGGCGCTCGTGGCGCATTTCGGTTCGCTCAAGAAGATCAAGGCGGCAACGGCCTCGAGCTCACGGCCGCGAAGGGGATCGGCCCGGCATTGGCGGAAGCGGTCGTCAGCCATCTCGCGGCGGCCGGTGCCTCCGGAGAGGCCGCTCCTGCCGTGAACATGACCACCGGCGAAATCCTTGAAATTTAGCTAGGGTAATAAGCGGACCCTCCTGAAGGGGTCCGCTTGTGGACCATCCCAAAAACTTTGGACCATCTCAGAAACGGGGAAACTTGATGTCAGAGCCAACAGCAGGATCCGGCGCGGAGCAGGACGGTCTGGTACCCGTCAAGCCTGTCGAAGCGGAACTGCTGGTGGTGACCGGCATGTCCGGAGCAGGCCGGAGCACCGCCTCCGACGCCCTGGAGGACCATGGCTGGTACGTCGTCGAAAACCTTCCCCCGCAGATGCTGGGGACGCTGGCGGAAATCGTCTCGCACGCGCCACAGTCCATCCCCAAGCTTGCCGTCGTCGTGGACGTGCGCAGCAAGGGCCTCTTCACCGATATCAGGACGGCGCTCGGCGCGCTCAGCGCCACCGGAATCACCTTCCGCGTCCTCTTCCTCGATGCCAGCGACAACGTCCTGGTGCGGCGGTTTGAGCAGGGCCGCCGCCCGCATCCGCTCCAGGGCGGTGGCCGGATCCTGGACGGCATCGCGGCGGAGCGGGACGTCCTGAAAGAGCTAAAAGAATCCGCGGACGTCGTCTTGGACACGAGCACGTACAACGTCCACGGCCTGGCGACCGCCATCACCGAACTCTTCACCGACACGGCCCTGTGGCGCTGCGCTTGAACGTCATGAGCTTCGGCTTCAAATACGGCCTGCCCGTGGACGCCAACTTCGTGGCGGATGCTCGCTTCATCCCCAACCCGCACTGGGTTCCGAAATTGCGTCCGCACACAGGGCTCGACGCCGACGTCAGCGACTATGTCCTGGGGCCGCTGGCGTGAAGGACTTCGTCGACCGTTACGTCCTCGCCTTGGAGCCCGTCCTCGACGGCTATCGGACGGAAAACAAGCACTACGCCACCATTGCCGTCGGTTGCACCGGCGGCAAGCACCGTTCGGTCGCGGTCGCCGTCGAACTCTCCAAACGGCTCGCGCAATACCCGCGGGTCACCGTCACCACAAGCCACCGCGATCTGGGTCGCGAATAATGGGGGTCCTGACCGGACCCCTGCCGCTGGTTCCACCGAAAGGCACGCCGGGCAGCCAGCCCGCCAAAGGCCCCTCGGTTGTGGCGCTCGGCGGCGGACACGGGCTTTCCGCATCGTTGTCGGCACTGCGGCTCCTGACCTCCGAGCTCACCGCGATTGTCACCGTTGCCGACGACGGCGGATCCTCCGGGCGGCTCCGCGAAGAGTACGGCGTCCTTCCGCCGGGCGACCTTCGAATGGCGCTGAGCGCACTGTGTGACGACACCGATTGGGGCCGCACCTGGCGGGACGTCATGCAGCATCGCTTCAAGACTCCAAGCGGACGCCAAGGTTCCCTGGACGACCACGCCATGGGGAACCTGCTCATTGTCACCCTCTGGGAGCTTCTGGGCGACGCAGTGGCTGGATTGAAATGGGCAGGCGCCCTTCTGGGTGCCCGCGGCCAGGTCCTCCCGATGTCCACCCAGCCGCTGAACATCGAGGGCGACGTCCGGGTGCCACTGCCCGGGGCGGGTACGAGTTCCAGATCGTCAAAGGCCAGGCCAAGTGCGCCGTTGCCGGATCGCTCGAAAACGTCAGGCTCCTTCCGGAAGACGCACGCGCCTGCATCGAAGCGTTGACCGCAATCGAGCTTGCGGACTGGATCATCCTGGGTCCCGGCTCCTGGTACACGTCAGTGTTGCCGCATTTGCTGCTGCCGGAAATGCGCCAGGCCTTGTGCGACACCCCCGCCAAACGCTGCCTCACCATGAACCTCGCCATGGACACCAAGGAAACCTCCGGGATGTCCGCGGCGGACCACCTGGATGCCCTGCGCCACTATGCGCCGGAGTTCAGCGTGGACGTTGTCCTGGCCGATCCCACCTCGATATCGGACCTCAAGGAATTCGAACGCGCTGCCGGGATGATCGGTGCGGAGGTGGTCTTGGGTAAAGTGGGGGCGTCGAGCCGCCGTCCAGTCCACGACCCGCTGCGTCTGGCATCGGCGTATCACGATATCTTCGGGAATAGTTAGGAACATGCGATGGCACTGACCGCATCGGTCAAGGAAGAACTTTCCCGGCTGGACATCAAGAAGTCGTCCGTCCGCAAGGCCGAAGTTTCGGCCATGCTGCGTTTTGCCGGCGGGCTGCACATCATTTCGGGCCGCATCGTGATCGAGGCGGAGGTTGACCTCGCCTCAACGGCGCGGCGGCTGCGCGCCGCGATCGCCGAAGTCTACGGGCACCAGAGCGAGATCATCGTCGTCTCCGGCGGGGGACTCCGTCGGGGTAGCCGCTACGTTGTCCGCGTAGTGCGCGACGGCGAAGCCCTGGCCCGCCAGACCGGCCTCCTCGACGGCCGCGGGCGACCCGTGCGCGGCTTGCCGTCCGCCGTCGTCAACGGTTCGGCGTCGGACGCGGAGGCTGTGTGGCGCGGCGCGTTCCTGGCTCACGGTTCCCTCACCGAACCCGGCCGGTCATCCTCGCTCGAGGTCACGTGCCCCGGGCCGGAATCGGCGCTTGCCCTGGTGGGCGCTGCCCGCCGCCTCGGCATCCAGGCCAAGGCCCGGGAAGTGCGCGGCGTGGATCGCGTGGTCATCCGTGACGGCGACACCATCGCCGCGCTGCTCACCCGGATGGGCGCGCATGACGCCCTCATGGTGTGGGAGGAGCGCCGCATGCGGAAGGAAGTCCGGGCCACGGCCAACCGCCTCGCGAACTTCGACGACGCCAATCTGCGCCGTTCGGCCCAGGCCGCCGTCGCGGCTGGCGCCCGCGTGGACCGGGCCCTGGAAATCCTCGGTGACGACGTTCCGGACCACCTCAAGTACGCGGGTGAACTCCGGGTCGCGCACAAGCAGGCCAGCCTCGATGAATTGGGCCGGCTTGCCGATCCGCCCATGACCAAGGACGCCATCGCGGGAAGGATCCGCCGGCTGCTGGCCATGGCGGACAAGCGGGCCGGCGACCTGGGGATCCCGGGCACCGAGGCAAATGTGACCCCCGAAATGATGGACGAATAGGGCGCCCGTCCTAGAATCGTCAGGGTGTAGATTTCCGGCCGGTTCGCCGGTCGGATGAACAAAACGAGAGTTACCAAACGGACCCGGTCCACTACATTGGAGGATTTCGTGACAGAGTACGTACTGCCCGAGCTCGGCTACGACTACGCAGCACTTGAGCCGCACATTTCGGCGAAGATCATGGAGCTGCACCACAGCAAGCACCACGCCGCCTATGTAGCAGGCGCCAACAACGCTTTGGCCCAGTTGGCCGAGGCGCGCGACAAGGGCGACTTCGCCAACATCAACCGCCTCTCCAAGGACCTCGCGTTCCACACCGGCGGCCACATCAACCACTCCGTGTTCTGGAACAACATCTCCCCGGACGGTGGCGACAAGCCCGAGGGTGAGCTGGCTGCGGCCATCGATGACGCCTTCGGCTCCTTCGATGCTTTCCGTGCCCAGTTCTCGGCAGCCGCGCTTGGACTGCAGGGTTCCGGCTGGGCTTCCTTGCCTACGAGCCCATCGGCGGCAACCTCCTCATCGAGCAGCTCTACGACCAGCAGGGCAATGTCGCAGTCGGCACCACGCCGCTGCTCATGCTGGACATGTGGGAGCACGCTTTCTACCTGGACTACGTCAACGTCAAGGCCGACTATGTCAAGGCCTTCTGGAACATCGTCAACTGGGCCGACGTCGCAAAGCGCTTCGAAGCGGCCCGCGCGAACGCCACCGGGCTGATCGTTCTCTAGGGACTCCGCCCAGGATCGGTGAGTGACGCGGAATACACGGGGATGTAACAAACTTCACATTCAGGTGAATTTCGCCCAAATACCGGATTGTCTGCCCCCGCAGTTGCGGGGCAGACGTAGTTAAACGTAAGATGGGTCACGGAAGGCGGTTAGCCTTCAGCAATGTGGCTGGTCGCCCTCCGATCTGATAATCACTTCTGCCCAATGGTGTGCGGGAATTGTTAGTTGGAATCAAGATCCGACTCACTAGGTGTGCTTGCAAGAGCACCAAGGAGACTGAAATAGTGACCACCCGTATTGGTATCAACGGCTTTGGCCGCATCGGCCGCAACTACTTCCGCGCAGCACTCGCCCAGGGTGCCGACCTCGAAATTGTTGCGGTCAACGACCTCACGAGTCCCGAGGCACTTGCCCACCTTTTGAAGTACGACTCCGTCGGCGGCCGCCTGACCCAGTCCGTCGAAGTCAAAGAGGGCAACCTCATTGTCGACGGCAGCATCATCAAGGTCCTCGCAGAGCGCGACCCTGCAAACCTGCCGTGGGCCGAACTGGGCGTCGACATCGTCATCGAGTCCACCGGCTTCTTCACCAAGGCCGCCGCTGCGCAGAAGCACATCGACGCAGGTGCCAAGAAGGTCCTGATCTCCGCTCCTGCTTCGGACGAAGACATCACCATCGTCATGGGCGTCAACCACGAGCTCTACGACCCCGCAGCACACCACATCATTTCCAACGCTTCCTGCACCACCAACTGCCTCGGCCCGCTGGCCAAGGTGGTCAACGACGCCTTCGGCATCGAACGCGGCCTCATGACCACGGTGCACGCCTACACGGCGGACCAGAACCTGCAGGACGGCCCCCACAGCGATCTCCGCCGTGCCGCGCCGCAGCGATCAACATGGTTCCCACCTCCACTGGTGCTGCCAAGGCGATCGGCCTCGTCCTTCCGGAACTCAAGGGCAAGCTCGACGGCTACGCCATCCGCGTCCCGGTCCCCACCGGTTCCGCCACGGACCTGACCGTCACGGTTTCCCGCGAAGTAACCGTTGAGGAAGTCAACGCGGCTCTCAAGGCAGCTTCGGAGACCGAGCAGTTCAAGGGCATCCTCAGCTACACGGCAGACCCGATCGTCTCTTCTGACATCGTCGGCGACCCCTCTTCTTCGATCTTCGACTCCGGCCTAACCAAGGTCATCGGCAACCAGGTCAAGGTTGTTTCCTGGTATGACAACGAATGGGGCTACTCCAACCGCCTCGTTGACCTCACGGAGCTCGTCGCATCCAAGCTGGGCTAGGGTAGACACATGACATCTCACACCCTCAACGAACTGATCGCTGAAGGTGTCCGCGGGCGGTACATTCTTGTCAGAAGTGACCTGAATGTGCCGCTCGACGGCTCTACAGTGACCGACGACGGCCGCATCAAGGCTTCCCTCCCGGTCATCGAAAAGCTCTCGGACGCCGGTGCCCGCGTGCTCGTCACGGCCCACCTGGGACGCCCCAAGGGCGCTCCCGAGGCCAAGTATTCGCTCAAGCCGGCTGTGGCGCGGCTTGCGGAGCTCGCGCCATTCAAGGTCCAGCTCGCGGAAGACACCGTTGGTGAGTCCGCCAAGGAGCTGGCCGGGTCCCTGGACGATGGAGACGTCCTGGTCCTGGAGAACGTCCGTTTCGACGCCCGCGAAACCAGCAAGGACGACGCCGAGCGCGGCGCCTTCGCCGATGAACTCGTGGCGCTCACCGGCGACAACGGTGCCTTCGTGGATGACGCCTTCGGCGCTGTCCACCGCAAGCACGCCAGCGTCTACGACGTCGCCACCCGGCTTCCTTCCTACCAGGGTGACCTTGTGCACACCGAGGTGGAGGTTCTGCGCAAACTCACCACTGATACCCAGCGCCCGTACGTCGTGGTCCTCGGCGGTTCCAAGGTCTCTGACAAGCTCGCAGTGATCGACAACCTCCTCGGCAAGGCAGACACCATCCTCGTCGGTGGCGGAATGCTCTTCACCTTCCTCGCAGCGGCCGGTCACAAGGTTGCGGGCAGCCTGCTTGAAGCTGACCAGATCCCCGTGGTCCAGGACTACCTCAAGCGCGCCTCCGACGCCGGTACCGCCTTCGTCATCCCCACCGACGTCGTGGTCGCAAGCCGCTTCGCCGCCGACGCTGAACACGAAGTGGTCGCCGCTGACGCGATCGAGGACAGCTCGTTCGGCGCCTCCGGCATTGGCCTGGACATCGGACCGGTATCCGCGGAGGCTTTCGCCGAGCAGATCAAGGCCGCACAGACCGTGTTCTGGAACGGCCCCATGGGCGTCTTCGAATTCGAAGCCTTCTCCGGCGGCACCCGTGCCATCGCCCAGGCCTTGACTGAGACGCCGGCATTCACCGTGGTTGGCGGCGGCGACTCCGCCGCGGCCGTCCGGACCCTCGGCTTTGAGGACTCCCAGTTCGGACACATTTCCACGGGCGGCGGCGCCAGCCTGGAATACCTTGAAGGCAAGGATCTTCCCGGCCTGAGCGTTCTGGACCGCTAAGGCTACATGGCCGGCGGGGCGCCCTTCCTTGAAGGCAAGCGCCCCGCCGGCTTTCCCTATCTCAACGCATCTTTGGAGCACACGTGACAACTTCTGCCAACGGAAACTTCATCCGCAAGCCCTTCATTGCCGGCAACTGGAAGATGAACATGGACCACGTCCAGGGCATCACCCTGCTGCAGAAGCTGGCTTGGACCCTCTCCGACGCCAAGCACGACTACAGCCGGGTGGAGGTGTCAGTCTTCCCCCCGTTTACCGATCTGCGCGGTGTGCAGACCCTCGTCCAGGGCGACGAGTTGGACGTCGTCTATGGCGGACAGGACCTCTCGCAGTTCGACTCCGGAGCGTACACCGGCGATATCTCCGGCCAGTTCCTCAACAAGCTCGGTTGCGCCTATGTCCTGGTGGGCCACAGCGAACGCCGCACCATCCACAACGAGGACGACCAGGTCCTCAACGCGAAGGTCAAAGCAGCCTTCCGCCACGACGTTACGCCGGTCCTGTGTGTCGGCGAGGGCCTTGAGGTCCGCCAGGCCGGCACCCATGTGGAGCACACGCTGGCCCAGTTGCGCGCCGGCGTCGAAGGCCTCACCGCAGACCAGGCCGGCGAACTGGTTGTCGCGTACGAGCCTGTCTGGGCCATTGGTACTGGCGAAGTCGCGGGTCCCGAAGACGCACAGGAGATGTGCGCCGCTATCCGTTCAGAGCTCGCATCCTTGTTCGACGATGCTGTGGCCGCCAAGACCCGCCTCCTTTACGGTGGTTCGGTCAAGGCCAACAATGCGGCAGCGATCATGGCCGAAAGCGACGTCGACGGCTTGCTGGTGGGTGGCGCGAGCCTGGACCCCGCCGAGTTTGCTAACATTGTCAGGTTCGAGAGCCACCTCAGCGCGGCTTAGTCCGTTTCCGGTTCCGCTCCCGTTTTCCGTTCTTCTGAAAGGCCGTCGTGGACGTTCTTCAAGTCATTCTGCAGATTCTGCTGGGCATTACCAGCCTTCTGCTGACGCTGCTCATCCTCCTCCACAAGGGACGTGGCGGCGGGTTGTCCGATATGTTTGGCGGTGGCATGAGCTCAGGATTGAGTTCTTCAGGTGTCGCAGAGCGAAACCTCAACCGCTTCACCATCGTCTTGGGCTGCACTTGGGGTGTCGTGATCATTGGACTTGGCCTCATCATGCGCTTCACCGCGGGCGGAGACTCCTAGCACTGCCGTCACCGGGATCCTCCCACTAGACTAGGCTGCATGGCCTTCAAGCCATGCAGCCGAACTCTCAAGGGGATCGACGATGGTTCATGGTACTTCTGGATTCCGGGCACACGGGCCGGCGTAACAGCTGGATCGGCCCCAAGAAACCAACCCGACTCTGTAGTCGGCGAAAGCTTGCCGCGTATTCGTGTTCCCTATTGGTGCGCCAAGGGACATGAGACGCGGCTTGTTTTCGTTAAACTCCCGGAAGATCAAATCCCGATCCGGTGGGATTGCCCGAAGTGTGGCCTGGTTGCCGTCCGCGAACAGGGCGAAGCCACCATGGAACGTGCGGACGAAGAAATCTTCAAGAGCCACCTGGACTACGTTAAAGAAAGACGCTCCAGCCAAGACGCGGAGATTGTCCTGGCCGGAGCGCTCAAGCGGCTACGCGCCCGCGGGGTCCTTTCGGACGAGCTGCTGGGGGACGCGTGAGGCTGCATTCTCATCGATAAGCCACAGGGTCCTCGAGCGGCCACTGGGCCCGGAGGCGGGAACCTGCACCGGGTTGGCCCCGGCAAGTGCCAGCCCACGGCGCCGGCCTTGTCCTCGCCTGCCACGACCATCCAGATTTCCTGGGCGGAGTTGATGGCGGGCAAGGTCAGCGAAATCCTCGACGGCGGTGGCTTGGGGGAGTTCTCGACCCCCACCACCGTACGGTCCTTCACGCGGATACCTGCCTGCTCCGGGAAGAGCGAGGCAATATGCGCATCCGGACCCACCCCGAGCAGCAGGATGTCGAAGCGGGGCAACTCGCCTGCCTCCTCGGGACGGTTGTCCGAGGTGTCCGCGGAGTGCTCGGCCTCGGCAGCGGCTTTGAGCCGGCCGCGTAGTCCGCCGCGGCCTCGTCCGCGGTGGCGAACTCATCCGATGATCCCGGTTCGTGCACGCGGGCCGGGTCCACTGGCAAGCTGGAGAGCAGTGCCTCACGCGCTTGCACGGTGTTGCGGTCGGTGCTGTCCTTGCCGACGAAGCGCTCGTCACCCCACCAGAAGTTCACCCGGGACCAGTCAACGGCCGGCGCCGCGGGCGAATCGGCAACCGCTTTCAGGGTGCCGATGCCCACGGTTCCGCCGGTGAGGACCACAGTGGCTTCTCCGTGCTTGTCCTGGACGTCCACCAGCTTGGTGATGAGCCGTGCTGCGATCGCGGCCATAAGGACGGCGGAGTCGGGATGGATGCTTACTCTTGGGTCAGCGCTCACTGGGACGGTCACTCCTTGCTATTGGTTCGGGGCAGTCCCATAGTAATCACTTCTCCGAAGACATCGTCCGGATCAAGACGGCGCAATTCTTCGGCGAGGCAGTCCCGCAGGCTGCGGCGAGGCAGTGAAATCCGCTGCGCGGGCTGGCCGGCTGGGTCAGTTCCGCAATGGTGAGTCCGGGACGGACCAGCTGGACGTCGCCTGTGGCGCGGCTCAGCCGTACCCTGCGGATGCCTGTTCCCGCCGGGTCGGCAACAATCTGGACCGGAGCGTCGAGGAACAGGGTGAGCCAGGCGGCCAGCAGCAGCGTGCTGGGCGAGTCCGAAGCACCCTCGACGGCGATGGCCGTGACGGGGATTCGTCTACCTGGTCCAGGGCTGCCGCGAGCTGGAGGCGCCAGTTGGTCAGGCGTGTCCAGGCCAGATCGGTGTCGCCGGCCCGGTACGTGTTCCGGATCCGGGCCAGCGCTGCTGCGGGGTCGGCCTCGTTGGCGGAGTCCGTGATGCGGCGGTGCGCGATCCTGCCGATGGATGTCTCGCAGGCGTTCTCGGGTGCTCCGTGCGGCCACCAGGCCACGATCGGCGCGTCCGGGAGCAGCAGTGCCGCGACGAGGGATTCGCTTTCCTTGGCGAGCTCGCCGTAACCGCGCAGCACGATGACTTCTGATGCTCCGGCGTCGCCACCCACGCGGATCTGGGCGTCGAGGCGGTTCGGCGCTTCGCTGCCTGCGTCCGCGAGCACGATGATGCGGCACGGATGTTCGCGGCTGGCCTCGTTGGCTGCCTCGATGGCTTCTTCCTCAAGCCCGGACTTGGTCACCACCACGAGGGTCAGGACTCGTCCAAGGGCGATCACACCTCCCTGCTCGCGCAGGGAGGTGATCTTCTTGGAGATCTTGGAGGTGGTGGTGTCGGGAAGATCTACGATCATGGCCTTCTCCAGGTTCGTCCGTCGCGGGCAAGCAGCTCATCGGCCGAGGCCGGGCCCAGCTGCCGGGAGCGTAGGGTTCGGGCTGTTCGTCGAGTCCGGCCCAGTATTCCTCGAAGGGGTCCAGGATCTTCCAGGACTCCTCGACTTCCTGGTGCCGGGGAAGAGCGGGGGCTCGCCGAGCAGCACGTCCAGGATCAGGCGTTCGTACGCCTCGGGGCTGGACTCCGTGAACGAGTGGCCGTAGCCGAAGTCCATGGTCACGTCGCGGACTTCCATCTGCGTGCCGGGAACCTTGGACCCGAAGCGGATGGTAGCGCCCTCGTCGGGCTGGACCCGGATGACCACGGCGTTCTGGCCGAAGTCGTCCTCGCCGTGGCCGCGGAACAGCAGGTTGGGTGCGCGCTTGAACACCACGGCGATTTCCGTGACGCGGCGGCCAAGACGCTTGCCGGCCCGCAGGTAGAACGGAGCCCGGCCCAGCGCCGGGTGTTGATGTCCAGGCGGATGGCCGCGTAGGTTTCCGTCTTGGAATCGGCCGGAATGCCGTCTTCCTCCAGGTAGCCCTGCACCAATTCCCCGCCCTGCCAGCCCCGGTGAACTGGCCGCGGGCCGAATGGGTGGAGAGGTCCTCGGGAAGCCTGACAGCAGCGAGGACCTTTTCCTTCTCGGCACGCAGGTCGTCGGCATTGAAGGAAATGGGCTCCTCCATGGCCGTCAGGGCCAGCAACTGCAGCAGGTGGTTCTGGATGACGTCGCGGGCCGCGCCGACGCCGTCGTAATACCCGCCCGGCCCCGGTGCCGATGTCCTCGGCCATGGTGATCTGGACGTGGTCAACATAGTTGGCGTTCCACAAAGGCTCGAACAACTGGTTGGCGAAGCGCAGGGCCAGGATGTTCTGGACCGTCTCCTTGCCAAGGTAGTGGTCGATGCGGAAGACCGCGTCCGGCGGGAAGACGGACTCCACGATGTCGTTGAGCTTGCGCGCGGACTCCAGGTCGTGGCCGAAGGGCTTCTCGATGACCACGCGGCGCCACTGCCCGTCGCCGGCCTGCGCCAGCCCGTGCTTGGAGAGCTGCTGGCAGACCTGCTCGAAGGCCTTGGGCGGGATGGACAGGTAGAAACCGTGATTGCCGCGGGTGCCGCGGGTTTCGTCCAGTTCGTCCAGCGTGGCGCTGAGGCGCTTGAACGCCTGGTCGTCGTCGAATTCTCCCTGGACGAAGCGGATGCCCTCGGAGAGCTGGTTCCAGACGGCGTCGTCGAACGGGGTGCGGGAGTGCGCCTTGACGTTCTCCTTGACCTCGTTCGCGAAGTCCTCGTTGCTCCAGTCCGCCGGCCGAAGCCGACGAGCGCGAAGCTCGGCGGCAGCAGCCCGCGGTTGGCGAGGTCGTAGACCGCCGGCATGAGTTTCTTCCGGGCAAGGTCACCGGTGACTCCGAAGAACACCAGCGACGATGGCCCTGCGATGCGGTTCAGGCGCCGATCCCGAGGATCCCGAAGGGGATTGCGGTGGCTTGCCTTTCCGGTGGACCGGTAACCGATTTCAGTTTCTGGCATGTTTGGGTTTGTGCCTTAGCTTTCGAGCGCGCTGGCCTGGCCGGCCAATGCGGCGACGATTTCCTGGAGCTGGGCAACGCCGGCTCCGCGGTCCGTGAGGTGCAGACGTAGTACCGGGCGGCCGTGGTTCTCGAGAACCTGGGCATCGCCGGCCGCCTGGGCTGCAATCAGCTGGCCGAAGGTGAACGGCCGTTCCGGAATGGCGATGTCGCCGGTCGCGGAAGCGGTCACTTGCAGGAACGAACCGATGGCCGGTCCGCCCTTGTGGAATTGCCCGGTGGAGTGCAGGAAGCGCGGACCCCAGCCAAAAGTGACCGGGCGGCCGCTGACCCGGCGAGTTCGTCCCGGATGCCCTCAAGCTGCGCGAACGCGATCCGGTCGAAATAGGCCTGGACGCTCAGGTAGCCGTCCGTGCCGAGTTCGCCGAGGAGCGCCTTGACGGCATCGGCGGCCGTTGCCGCGTCGCCGAGCCACGCACCTCCGCGGACCTCGATCGCGCCGTCGACGAAGTTCGCCGGCGTCGGCTCGGGACGCGCGTCCAACAGGCCGCGCGCGGCAATCTTGGCTGCCTCGACGTCGGGCTGGTCAAAGGGGTTGATGCCCAGCAGGCGGCCGGCGACCGAGGTGGCGAATTCCCAGACGAACATCTGGGTGGCGAGGCCACCGGCGATGGCGGCTTCGTTTTCGCCGAGTTGGACGTCGGATTCCGCACCGACGAGGCGGATCACCAGGACGTCTTCCGCACCGCTGCTGACCTCGGGTGCGGAAGGACCTGCAACAACCGGCAGGACCCCCGTGCCGAGCTTGCCGGTGGACTCGGCGATGAGCTGTTCGGCCCAGTCCGCGAAGCCGACGATTCCGGAACCGTCTTCGACGATGACGATCTTGTTGCGCAGCGGGGTGGTTCCGCCCAGGGCGGCGCCGAGCCGGAGCCCGATGTTTTCGGGTGAGTCTTCGTTGAGGATTTCCGCAGCTTCCTCCGCCTCGTCCAGGAATGCCTGGATGTCGACTCCCGCGAGGCCGCTGGGGACCAGGCCGAAAGCAGTCAGCGCCGAAAAGCGGCCGCCGACGTTCGGGTCGGCGTTGAAGACGGCACGGTAGCCGGCTTCACGGGAGGCCTTGTCCAGCGGGGAACCCGGATCGGTCACGATGACGATGCGGCTCTTGGCATCGATGCCGGCCTCGGTGAAGGCCTGCTCGAATACCCGTCGCTGCGAGTCGGTTTCGACAGTGGAGCCTGACTTGGACGAGACCACGATGGCGGTCTCGGCCAGGCGGTCCGCGAGGGCAGCACCGACTTGTTCGGGGTCTGTGCTGTCCAGCACGGTCAGCTCGACGCCAGTAGTGCCGGCAATGACCTCGGGGGCAAGCGAAGAGCCGCCCATGCCACACAGGACAATGCGGGAGACGCCTTCGGCCCGGAGGGCATCCCGGAGTTCCAGGATCCCTTCGACCAAGGGCTGGGAAACGGTTGCCGCTTCCACCCATCCGAGACGGATGGCGGATTCGGATTCGGCATCCGGACCCACAGAGTGTGGTCCTTGGCGAAAATCCTGGTGGCAATCCGGTCTTCGACAAGTGCCGGGATGTGTTGCTCGATGGCCTGCTGCGCAGCACCGCTGGCGTCGTAGCTGAGAGTGCTCATGTGGGTTAGGAAGCCTTCCGTGCAGAGGCGAGGGCACCTTCGACGTCGGCCAGAAGTTCCTTCCAGCTGGCGACGAACTTGTCCAGGCCCTCGGATTCGAGGATTGCGACGACGTCGTTGTAGGAGATGCCAGGCCCTCGAGTGCGTTGAGGACGTTGTTTGCTTCTTCGTAGGTGCCGGAGATGGTGTCACCCGTGACGACGCCGTGGTCGAACGTGGCGTCGAGGGTCTTTTCCGGCATGGTGTTGACGACGCCGGCCGCGACCAGTTCGGTCACGTACAGGGTGTCCGGGTACGCCGGGTCCTTGACGCCGGTGGAGGCCCACAGCGGGCGCTGGGGGAGCGCGCCTGCTTCGGCCAGGACTGCCCAACGCTCGGTGGAGAACAGCTCTTCGTAGACCTGGTAGGCGAGGCGGGCGTTGGCGACGCCTGCCTTGCCCTTGAGGGCCTTGGCCTCATCGGTGCCGATGGCGTTGAGGCGCTTGTCGATCTCGGTGTCCACGCGGGAGACGAAGAAGGACGCCACGGAGTGGATCTTGGAGAGGTCGTGGCCGTTTTCCTTGGCCAGCTCCAGGCCGGACTGGAATGCGTTGATGACGGCGCGGTAGCGCTCCAGGGAGAAGATCAGGGTCACGTTGACGCTGATGCCCTCGGCCAGGGTTGCCGTGATGGCGGCGAGGCCTTCGAGGGTTGCCGGGATCTTGATGTGGACGTTGTCCTTGTTGACCTTCTTGTACAGGTGCTTGGCCTCGGCGATGGTGCCTTCGGTGTCCCACGCCAGGCGGGGGTCCACCTCGATGGAGACGCGGCCGTCCACGCCGTTGCTCGCTGCCGCGACCGGGGCGAAGAGGTCGCAGGCATCGGCGACGTCGGTGGTGGTGATCTCGAAGACAGTCTCTTCGACGGTTGCGCCCTTGGCGGCCTCTTCGGCAATCACGGCGTCGTAGTCGCTGCCGGCGGTGATGGCGGCGTGGAAGATGGACGGGTTGGTGGTGACACCAACGACGTTCTTCTCTTCGATGAGCTTCTGCAGGCTGCCGCTGGAAAGGCGTTCGCGGGAGAGGTCGTCAAGCCAGATGGACACGCCGGCGTCGGAAAGCTGCTGGGTGGGAGTCGTAGTCATTTCTTTAATCTCCTTGGAAATCTGTTCGTTGCTGTCGGATTCGTCTCAAACGCTTTTTCAGCTATTGAGACCCGCGAGGGAGTCCTTTGCGGCGGCGGCGACTGCTTCTGCCGTGATGCCGAACTCCTTGAAGAGGCGCTTGTAGTCTGCCGAGGCGCCGAAGTGCTCGAGGCTGATGGAGCGTCCGGCGTCGCCGACGAATTCCTTCCAGCCCAGTGCCAGGCCGGCTTCGACCGAGACGCGGGCCTTGACGGCGGCGGGGAGCACGGACTCGCGGTACGCGGAGTCCTGCTTGTTGAACCACTCGACGCACGGCATGGAGACGACGCGGGTGGCGATGCCTTCGGCCTGGAGCGCTTCGCGGGCGTTCACCGCGAGCTGGACCTCGGAACCGGTGCCGATCAGGATGACCTCGGCCGGGACCGTAGCGCCGTCCTTTGAAGCCTCTGCCAGGACGTAGCCGCCCTTGGCGACCCCGGCGGTGGAGCCGAAGGTGTCACCCTCGGCAAGGCCTTCGCCGCGTGCGTAGGTCGGGATGTTCTGGCGGGTCAGCACGATGCCTGCCGGGTTCTCGTGGTTCTCAAGCATGGTCTTCCATGCCGCGGCAACCTCGTTGGCGTCGCCGGGACGGACAACGTCCAGGCCCGGAATGGCGCGGAGGGTGGACAGCTGCTCCACCGGCTGGTGGGTTGGGCCGTCTTCGCCCAGGCCGATCGAGTCGTGGGTCCAGACGTACAGCGAAGGGACGCCCATGAGCGCGCCAAGGCGGATCGCGGGACGCTGGTAGTCACTGAAGATCAGGAACGTGCCGGAGAACGCCCGGGTCCGGCCGTGCAGCGAAATGCCGTTCACGATCGACGCGGCAGCGTGCTCGCGGATACCGAAGTGCAACACCCGGCCGTACGGGTTGCCCTTCCACGCGCCGGTGGAGCGCGAGGCCGGGATGAACGACGGCGAACCCTCGATGGTGGTGTTGTTGGACTCGGCGAGGTCGGCTGAGCCGCCCCACAGTTCCGGAAGGACCGGGCCGATCGCGTTCAGGACCTTGCCGGAAGCGGCGCGGGTGGAAACTTCCTTGCCTGCTTCGAACACCGGCAGTGCGGCGTCGAGCTCGACGGGGAGCTTCTTGGCCTCGATGCGCTCAAGCAGTGCCGCGCCCTCGGGGTTGGCGGTCTGCCACGCCTCGAAGGATGCCTGCCATTCGCTGCGCTCGGCTGCGCCGCGCTCGACGACTGCACGGGCGTGCGCCAGGACGTCCTCGTCAACCTGGAAGGAACGCTCGGGATCGAAGCCCAGGACTTCCTTCAATGCTGCGACTTCTTCGGCACCGAGGGCGGAACCGTGGATCTTGCCGGTGTTCTGCTTCTTGGGAGCCGGGTAGCCGATGATAGTGCGCAGCGAGATGATGGACGGTTTGCCGGTCTCGGCCTTGGCGGCGAGCAGGGCACCGTAGAGCTCCTGGACGTCTTCGACGTATTCGCCGGTCTTGGTCCAGTCCACGCGCTGGGTGTGCCAGCCGTAGGCCTCGTAGCGCTTGAGGACGTCTTCGGTGAAGGCCACGTCGGTGTCGTCTTCGATGGAGATGTGGTTCTCGTCGTAGATCACCACGAGGTTGCCCAGTTCCTGGTGGCCGGCCAGCGAAGAAGCTTCCGAGGTGACGCCTTCCTGGAGATCGCCGTCGGAGGCAATGACCCAGATGGTGTGGTCGAACGGGCTCTCGCCGGCGGGAGCATCGGCGTCGAACAGGCCGCGTTGGCGGCGCTGCGAGTAGGCGAAGCCCACCGAGGAGGCCAGGCCCTGGCCCAGCGGGCCGGTGGTGATCTCGACGCCGGCGGTGTGCTTGTATTCCGGGTGGCCGGGGGTCAGCGAGCCCCAGGTGCGCAGGGCCTCGAGGTCCTTCAGCTCCAGGCCGTAGCCGGAAAGGAACAGCTGGATGTACAGGGTCAGCGACGTGTGTCCGGGGGACAGGATGAACCGGTCGCGGCCGATCCAGTCCGGGTGCTTCGGGTCGTGGCGCATCAGCTTCTGGAACAGCAGGTAGGCGGCCGGCGCAAGGCTCATGGCCGTACCGGGGTGACCGTTGCCGACCTTCTCGACGGCGTCAGCGGCCAAAACGCGGACGGTGTCCACGGCGCGCTGGTCCAGGCTTGTCCAAGTCAGTTCTTGCTCTTCCAAATGTGGCACGTAAACCGAGCCCCTCTCTGTGCTGACGGCTGGTGACGGCACATGGCAAGCCTCGGGCACAGGATGGCGCCCGCTGCGAAGTTCCTACCAGCCGTTCACCATTGAAACGTTGATCTATCATCCAGACATGCAAATCTGAGAATACGCTTTCTCGGAAACCTGCGTGAGCTGATCTGCAGACAGCTTAGCCCGGTTCGCCACCCCGAATGGTGGGAATCTCAAAAAATGGACGCATATTCCGTTTTATGAATCACGGCAGCGGCAAAGCGCCGGTGAACTTTCGGAAACAAAGGAAAGTTCCGGGTGCCATGGCGTCGGACAGGCCACGGTATGATAACTGGAGGCCGAACCGGGTGCCGCCACCGCGGGAAACCCGCCTTGACAACACCAGCAAAGAACAGAGTGACTGCCAACGTGAGCACAACAGATACGCCCCTCAATGCTTCCCCGGCTGTGGGGAAGCGCGGAATGTCCCGTAAGTTCAAGGCGTATCTGGCACTGACCAAACCCCGCGTGATCGAATTGTTGCTGGTCAGCACCCTGCCCACCATGATCTTCGCGCAACGGGGCTTTCCTTCGATCGGCTTGATCCTCGCCACGTTGGTGGGCGGCGCCTTCGCAGCCGGCAGCGCAGGGGTCTTCAACTGCTACATCGACCGCGACATCGACAAGTTGATGCACCGCACCGAAAAGCGGCCCCTCGTGACGGGCGAAGTCACCCCTCGCGAAGCACTCGTCTTCGCATGGATCCTTGGAGCTGCCTCCATCGCCATCCTGTGGTTCGGGGCCAATCCGCTGTCGGCGTGGCTCGGCCTTGGTGCGATTGTTTTCTACGTTGTCATCTACACGATGATCCTCAAGCGCCGCACTGCACAGAACATCGTGTGGGGCGGCGCGGCCGGCTGCTTCCCGGTGCTGATCGCCTGGGCCGCCGTGACCAACACTGTGGAGTGGCCCGCCGTCGTGCTCTTCATGGTGATCTTCCTGTGGACTCCTCCGCACTACTGGCCGCTGTCCATGCGGTACGGCGAGGACTACCGCAACGCCAACGTCCCCATGCTGGGTGCCATCGCAGGTGCCAAGGTGGTTTCCGTGCAGGTGGTTCTCTACGCCTGGGCCATGGTTGCGTGTTCGCTGCTTTTGGTGCCCGTGGGCCGCGCCGGCTGGGTGTACACCATCGCCGCCGTCCTCGCGGGCGCCTGGTTCCTGTATGAATCACACGCCCTCTACAACCGGGCACAGGGCGGGACGTCTCGAACAAGGGAGCCATGAAGGTCTTCCACGGCTCCATCAGCTACCTGACGCTCCTCTTCATTGCCCTCGCGGTGGACCCGTTCATCGGTTCCCCGATCATCGGGGGCTGACGGCCAGTCACACTCGCCTTCTACATCCCCGTCACCCCCGAACGCCCGCTCACCTATGGGGCCGTTTTCCCGAACGCCCGCTCACTGATAGCGCTAAAACGAAAGACCCTCATTCACGTCGCATGACGTGAAAGAGGGTCTTTCGTTTGGCTTTCGCAGGGGCCATCAGCCGCCAGGTGCTAGAGCTTCGGGCTGAACCGGGCCACATCCGCCGCGTTCGTGGCGGCACTCATGAGCAGGGCGGCGCCCAACATGTGCGCGCCTACCAGGAGGGCAGGAATGCCGTTGTAGTACTGGGCAAAGCCAATGACCGCCTGCAGGACCGTCACCGCGAGCAGCAGCAGGGCAGCTGTGCGGAACAAGCCGGTGATGCCCTTGCGCAGGACGAAGTAGACGGCGAAGACGGCTCCCGCCGTGATGAGGTACGCGGGCACTGCGTGGATATGCGAGAAGAGGTCCCAATCGAGATCGTTGCGCGGCGCGTTCGCGTCGCCTGCGTGGGGTCCGGCACCGGTCACCACCACGCCGAGGCACACAGCGACTGCCGAGAAGAACGCGACGGCGGTCATGACGGGGCTCATGGCGCCCGGAATCGGCGCCAACGTCAGCTTCATGAAGCGGCCGGTCCGTCCGTAGGCGCGGTTGACCAGGAGCGTGGAGAAGACAACCAGGGCCATCGAAACCAGGAAGTGCAGGCCGACAACCCAGGGGTTCAGATTCGACAGCACGGTGATGCCGCCGATGATGGCCTGGGCCGGAATGCTCGCGAGCAGGCCCACGGCGAGGAGGAAAAGGTCGCGGCGTTCCTTACGGAGGTTCCACAAGTACACCAGCATCAGGACGGCGACGGCGGCCAGGGCGAACGTCAACATGCGGTTGCCGAATTCGATGAAGCCGTGGATGCCCATCTCCGGCGTGTTCACCAGGGAACCGCTGGTGCAGCGCGGCCACGTGGGCAGCCGAGCCCGGAGGATGTCAGCCGGACCGCGCCGCCGGTGACCACCAGGACCACCTGGCCGATCAGCGACAACATCGCCAGCCTGCGGACGGTGCTGTTGACCTCCGTGGGGAGCTTGGCGGTCAACTGCTGGATGGACTTCGGGAGGCGGGAAGCCGTGCTCACAGTTTTCTCAATTCTCGGTACTCAATTCACGCTGACGTTTTGGTTCCACAACGGGACGCTCAGTTCCATTTGAACCAGCGGACGGCGGCCGCGCCAGGAACGATGGTCCACAGCAACAGCACAAGAACGTAGGGCAGGGAGACGCTGCCATGGAGGAAAGCGTCCCTGAGCGACTGCCCCAGGGCTCCCGAGGGCAGGAAATGCACAATGTTCTGTGCCAGTTCCGGCAAACGCTCGGCAGGAACCACGATTCCGCCGAGGGCGCCCAGCAGAATCCAGAGCAGGTTCGTGATGGCGAGGGTTGCCTCCGGCCGCACTGTACCGGCAACCAGAAGCCCGAGCGCGGTGAAGGCGGCAGCGCCGAGAACCAAAAGCACCAGGCCCGGAAGCCAGCCTTCGGGACGCGGATGCCAGCCCAGCAACCCGGCCACGGCGCCGATCACCAGGACCTGGAGGACCAGGACGGCCAAGACGGCGATGATCTTTCCGGCGATGAGGCCGGTCCGGCCCAAGGGAGTGGTCGAGAGGAAGCGGAGCACGCCGTAGCGCCGGTCGAAGCCCGTGGCGATGCCTTGGCCCGTGAATGCCGTGGACATGGCGCACAATGCGAGGACGCCCGGCGTCGCGATGTCCACACGGCTGGCGCCCAAGCCATCGAGCAGCGGTGTGACGGCGAGTCCCACCAAGGCCAGCAAGGGCATGATCACAGCCAGGATCAGCTGCTCGCCGTTCCGGATCATGGTCAAGGTTTCGTAGCGCCCTGCAGCAGGATCCTGCGCATCAAAGGTGCGGGTCCGGCGTGGGGTGTGCTGCGCGCGGGGATCGCAGTGGTCATCGGATGTCCCTTCCGGAAATGTCCAGGAATACGTCTTCCAAGCTGCGCGCCTCCAAGCGGAGGGACGCCGGCATAATGCCCTTTTCGGCCCACCAGGCCGTGAGTTTGGCCAGATGTTGCGGAGTCAGCGTGCCTGCGATCGCGTAGCTGCCTGCCCGGCTTTCCGTGATCGTGAGTTCGTCGCCGATGGCCGCGGCTATGTCGAGTCCGGCCGGGGCATCGAAGAACAGGGTGCGTTCGGTCACGCCGTCCATGGCCTCGTGGCCGTGGCTCAACAAGTCGGCGACGGTGCCCTCTGCGACGTTGTGACCGGCGTCGATGATGTAGACGTAGTCCGCAAGCCTCTGGGCGTCATCCATGAGGTGTGTGGTGAGGATGATGCCCATGCCGGCATCCCGCAGTTCGGCGATGAGCTCGAAGACGATTTGGCGGGACTGGGGATCGAGGCCCGCGCTGGGCTCGTCCAGGAACAGGACTTCGGGGTTGCCGATCAAGGCGGCCGCAAGCGAGAGCCGTTGCTTCTGGCCGCCCGACAGGCGGCGGACTCCGGTGCGGCTGAAAGTGTCGATGCCCAAGCGCTCCACGAGTCCATCCAGGGGCAGCGGGTTTTGGTACATGCCCGCAATGTGCCGAAGCAAGGGGATGGGCCGGGCCGACGGCGGGAGGCCGCCGTCCTGCAGCATCACGCCGACGCGCGAACGAAGGTTCGCGCCGGCCGTGTCGGGGTCTTCGCCAAGGAGCGCGATGCGGCCGCCGGTACGTTTTTGAAGGCCTTGCGCGCATTCGAGCGTTGTCGTCTTGCCCGCGCCGTTTGCACCGAGCAAGGCGGTGATCTGGCCGCGTTCTGCGAACATTGACAGGCCGCTGACTACCCGGAGCATCTTGCCGTCAAGGGAAGCCAGCGGGCCAACGTCCTTGATGAGTCCATCGATGGTGAGGACAGGGGATTCGGGGGATCGCACCAGAGTATTCTACGTGAAGTAGTAACGGTGCGGCGGGCAAGGTGCCGCAGGCCAGCCTTGCCTTACTGGATGCCCGGACTAAATTACGACATGATTGTGTTGTGTATTCCATGAGGAGTTCTGTTTCCGTGCCCGCAAGGCATAGCGCGGTCATGCCTGTGCCCGGTGGCACAGCTGCTGGCGCGGCTGACGCGGAAGACCGCACCCGCGACCGTGTACTCAACGCGGTGTTGGAGCACGGTCCCGTCAGCGCGGCTGAACTCGGCGACATGCTGGGTTTCACCCCGCAGCCGTCCGCCGTCACCTGGATCACCTCCAGCGCGCCGGGGTCATTGAGGTAAAACGCGTCGCGAAGGCGGGTGCCGGCGCAGGCCGGCCGGCCGTCGCTATGTCCTCAGCTCACAAGGGCAGTCGAAGCTCGGGGATGACTACCTGAACATTGCCAGTTCCGCGTTGCGGAAGCTCAGGGACCTCGCAGGCGAGGAAGCTGTCAGGGACTATGCGGTGGAGCGCTTCGCCGAAATGGAAGAGCGCTACGCACCCGAAGTGGACCTGGCGGGTTCCGACATTGCGGCCCGCGCTGTGGCACTGTCCAAGGCGCTGAGCAGGGACGGATATGTCGCGTCCGCTGCGTCTATTGAGACCAAGGCGCCGTTGCCCGCTTCCCTCTCGAGCGTCCAGCTGTGCCAAGGCCATTGCCCCATCCAGCAGCTCGCCGCGGAATTTCCCGTTTTTTGCGACACCGAGACCGAATTGTTTTCCCGTTTGGTCGGCGTCGACGTCCGCAGGCTTTCCACCCTCGCGCAGGGCGGACATGTCTGCACCACCCACATTCCAACCGGCAGGCCGGCCGCCAAGGAAGCCCTCGGGTTTCCGAAGCTGCGGCCACGCCCCATGTCGAATCCAACAATCAGTAAGAAAGGCCGTGATGACGGGTCAATTAGCTGAAGGAACAGCAGAGAAAGCGCTAGCTGACGGTGCTGTGATCTCGGAGATTCTGGAGAAGAATCCCGAGCTGCACGGTATTGGCAACTACGAGTACGGATGGCCGACAAGAACGACGTCGGCGCCAACGCACGCCGTGGTCTCAACGAAGAGGTAGTCCGCGACATTTCGGCCAAGAAGAACGAGCCGCAATGGATGCTGGACCTGCGCCTGAAGGGCTTGAAGTACTTCGACCGCAAGCCCATGCCCACGTGGGGTGCAGACCTCTCCGGCATCGACTTCGACAACATCAAGTACTTCGTGCGCTCCACCGAGAAGCAGGCTGCCACGTGGGAAGACCTCCCGAGGACATCCGCAACACCTACGAGAAGCTGGGCATCCCGGAAGCCGAGCGCAGCCGCCTCGTGTCCGGCGTGGCCGCGCAGTACGAGTCCGAGGTCGTGTACCACCAGATCCGCGAGGACCTGGAAAAGCAGGGAGTCATCTTCCTGGACACCGACACCGCGCTGCGTGAGCACCCGGAGATCTTCCAGGAATACTTCGGCACCATCATTCCGGTGGGCGACAACAAGTTCGCTTCGCTGAACACGGCCGTATGGTCCGGCGGTTCCTTCGTGTACGTCCCCAAGGGCGTCCACGTGGACATCCCGCTGCAGGCCTACTTCCGCATCAACACCGAGAACATGGGCCAGTTCGAGCGCACCCTGATCATCGCGGACGAAGACTCCTACGTCCACTACATCGAAGGCTGCACCGCTCCGATCTACACTTCGGACTCGCTGCACTCGGCAGTGGTGGAAATCATCGTGAAGAAAGGCGCCCGCGTCCGTTACACGACCATCCAGAACTGGTCCACCAACGTGTACAACCTGGTCACCAAGCGCGCCATCTGCGAAGAAGGCGCCACCATGGAATGGATCGATGGCAACATCGGCTCCAAGGTGACCATGAAGTACCCGGCTGTCTACCTGGTCGGCGAGCACGCCAAGGGTGAGACCCTGTCCATCGCCTTCGCCGGCGAAGGCCAGCACCAGGACACCGGCTCGAAGATGGTCCACATCGCGCCGAACACCAAGAGCTCCATCATTTCCAAGTCCGTTGCCCGCGGCGGCGGCCGTGCAGCCTACCGAGGCCTGGTCCAGGTCCGCGAAGGCGCCAAGCACTCCGCCAACACGGTGCGTTGCGACGCCTTGCTGGTAGACACCATTTCCCGTTCCGACACCTATCCCTACATCGACATCCGCGAGGATGACGTGGTGATGGGTCATGAGGCCACCGTTTCCCGAGTCAGTGAGGAGCAGCTCTTCTATCTGATGTCACGCGGTATGCCCGAGGACGAGGCCATGGCCATGATCGTGCGCGGCTTCATTGAGCCGATTGCCCGTGAGTTGCCCATGGAATACGCCCTTGAACTCAACCGCCTGATTGAACTGCAGATGGAAGGATCCGTCGGTTAGCAATGACTGAAATCACTACTGAAAAGGCCCGCATCGGCGCGCCCTCGGCACAGCCATTTATTGACGGCTTCACCGAAGAAGGCGAGAACCTCTCGCCTGTCAACACCGGCACGAACACCTCTTCCACCTCGGAAAAGACCTCGGAACAGGCTCCTTCGGCCGGACCGCTTGCGGGCGCCTCGGCCAAGAGCCACTCCCACGGCGGCGGCGTTGGAATTCCGGACAGTTCGCGCGCAGGTCGACTGACCTCGTACAAGCTGGCCGACTTCAAGCCCCTCACCGGACTGGAAGAAGACTGGCGCTTCACCCCGCTCAAGCGGCTTCGCGGCCTACACAACGAGGTCCTCTCCGGTTCGGCACCGTCGGTCGCCGTGACCGCCCCGGAAGGCGTCGTCGTCGAGACCGTGGGGCGGGACGACGTCCGCATCGGCTCCGCAGCCATCCCGGAGGACCGCGTGTCCGCCAACGCTTGGGAGAACTTCACCGAGGCCACCGTCATTACGGTGCCCGCGGAGCTCCAGCTCGACGGCGAAGTGTCCGTCCTGCTGACCGGCACCTCCACTGAAGCTTCCGCCCAGCACATCGTGCTCGTGGCAGGGCGCTTCTCCAAGTCCCGGATCGTCCTGGACCACCAGGGCAGCGCGATCGTTTCGGAGAACGTCGAAATCCTCGTCGAAGACGGTGCCGACCTGACGGTCATCTCGCTCCAGGAATGGAACGACGACGCTGTTCACGCCTCTTCGCAGCAGGCCAAGCTGGGCCGGGACGCCAAGTTCAAGCACATCGTGGTCAGCCTCGGCGGCGACGTCGTGCGCATGACTCCGTCCACGCGCTTCACGGCGCCGGGCGCGGAAGCCGAGATGTTCGGCCTGTACTTCGCCGACGCCGGCCAGCACCTCGAGCAGCGCTTGTTTGTTGACCACGCCGTGGCCAACTGCAAGTCCAACGTCCTCTACAAGGGCGCCCTGCAAGGCCGCAACGCGCACACGGTGTGGGTCGGCGACGTCCTGATCCGCAAGGAAGCAGAAGGCACCGATACCTACGAGGCCAACCGCAACCTGGTCCTCACTGACGGTGCACGCGCCGACTCGGTGCCGAACCTGGAAATCGAGACCGGTCTGATCGAGGGTGCCGGCCACGCCAGCGCCACCGGCCGCTTCGACGATGAGCACCTGTTCTACCTGATGGCACGCGGCATTCCGGAAGACGTCGCCCGCCGTTTGGTGGTCCGTGGCTTCCTCAACGAGATCATCCAGCAGATCAAGGTACCGGCACTCGAAGAGCGCCTCACCGAGGCTGTTGAGCGTGAACTCGCCGCGAGCGACAACTAATTCAAGCCAAGCAGGGAAAACAGACTATGAGCGATCAGCCACAAGGCGAACTGGTATGCAACGCCAACGAGATCCAGGTCAAGCAGGCGCTGCGCATCCTGATCGATGACTACCCCGTAGCCATCGTCAAGGACTCGATGGGGAGATCCACGCCATCGGCGACACCTGCTCGCATGCCGACATTTCGCTTGCCGAGGGTGAAATCGAAGGCTGCGCGATCGAATGCTGGGGCCACGGCTCCCAGTTCGATCTTCGCACCGGACAGCCCTTGCAGCTCCCTGCCTATGACCCGTCCCCGTCTTCGCCGTCACCCTCGACGGTGACGACGTCTACGTGGACGTGACCAACGTTGTGAACGGCGCGTCAGTACAGAACTACTGAGCGCCAAGTGCCTAAAGACTTACGAAAGAAAGAAGAGCATGTCTACTCTTGAGATCAAGGACCTGCACGTCAGCATCGAGACGGAGCAGGGTACCAAGGAGATCCTGAAGGGCGTCAGCCTGACCATCAAGACCGGCGAGACCCACGCAATCATGGGCCCCAACGGTTCGGGCAAGTCCACCCTGGCGTCTACCATTGCCGGCCACCCGCGCTACAACGTCACGAGGGGCACCATCACGCTCGACGGCGAAGACGTATTGGCCATGACCGTTGACCAGCGCGCCCGTGCAGGCGTCTTCCTGGCCATGCAGTACCCGTAGAGGTTCCGGGCGTCACCATGACCAACTTCCTGCGCACCGCCAAGACGGCAATCGACGGCGAAGCTCCCGCTCTCCGCACCTGGACCAAGGATGTCAAGGCGGCCATGCAGCAGCTGCGCATCGACGCCGACTTCGCACAGCGCAACGTCAACGAGGGCTTCTCGGGCGGCGAGAAGAAGCGCGTGGAGATCCTCCAGCTCGAACTCTTCAAGCCGAAGTTCGCCGTGCTTGACGAGACCGACTCCGGCCTGGACGTCGACGCGCTCAAGGTCGTCTCCGAGGGCGTCAACCGCGCCCACGCCACGGGCAACATGGGTACTTTGCTCATCACCCACTACACCCGCATCCTGCGCTACATCAAGCCGGACTTCGTCCACGTGTTTGTTGATGGCCAGGTTGTCGAAGAGGGCGGCCCCGAATTGGCCGACCGCCTCGAAGAAGAAGGCTACGACCGTTACGCCACGGGCGCCGGTGCAGCCACCATCGCTGCTGCCGCAGCAGCACAGGCCTAGTTAGGACTCCCGCCATGACCGAAATCAACGCGGCTCGCACCAGCCTCGAGGACGTCGAGGAGGCGCTCAAGGATGTCATTGACCCGGAACTCGGTGTCAACGTGGTGGACCTTGGGCTGCTCTACGGTCTGAAATACTCGGAGGAGGACGGCGCCCTGCTCATCGACATGACGTTGACGACGGCGGCCTGTCCGCTGACGGATGTCCTCGAGGAGCAGGTCGGCCAGTCCCTCGACGGCATCGTCGACGACTGGCGCCTCAACTGGGTATGGATGCCGCCATGGGGTCCCGAGCGGATCACTGACGACGGCAAGGACCAGATGCGGGCCCTCGGCTTCAACATCTAGGATCCCCACCGCTTGCTTAAAGTACGACGACGGCCGGCCACCTTTCGCGAAAGGTGACCGGCCGTCGTCGTACCCGCACGGCGTCACAGTAAGCCCCGACGCTGCCGCACAGGCTAAAATTCGATGATGCCTTTTCTGGACAAACTTCAGCGCTGGGCCGATGACCGCCCCGACGACACCGCCGTCGTCGTCGGCGGCAAACGACTCAACTGGGCTGACCTTCGGGACGCCGCAACGTTGCGCCTGGGCGAGACCGCCGCGACGACGATACTCGCCGAGCCTAATTCCCTGGACTTCGTGGTGGCGTACACGGCCGCGGTGGCCGGCGAGCGGCGCTGCGCCGTGCTCGACCCGTTGTGGCCGCACGCCATGATCGATGAGGTCACCGGGAGGATGAGGCAAACCGGGCCCGCCACCGGCCTCCACCATGGCGAAGGCGACCAGCTGACCGACGGCGATCCGGACTCCACGTTCCTGATCGGGCTGACGTCCGGAACCACGTCCGTCCCCAAGGCCTTCACCCGTTCACGGCGTTCGTGGCAGGTCTCGTTTGACGCCTCCATCGAATTCTTCGGGCTGACGCCGGAGGACAGGACGCTTGCGCCCGGGCCGCTGGCCGCGAGCTTGAACCTCTACGCCTTGTCCGAATGCCTGTATGCCGGGCGGCCTTCCATACCCTGGAGACCTTCGACGTCGGCGATGTCCACGCGGCCATCGCTTACGACGGCGTCACCCGCCTTGTCCTCGTGCCTACGATGCTGCGCCTCTTGAGCGAGCGCGGATTGACCGGGGCGTGGACGCATCCGGTGTTCGGAGCATTATTTGCGCAGGCTCGAAGCTGGACGCCCGTACCCTTGAGGCGGCCAGGCGGTGGGCGCCCAATGCGGCAATTTTCGAGTATTACGGTGCGTCCGAGCTCAGTTTCGTTTCCGGAACGCGCCTTGCCGCCGGGGAACCGCTCGACGCGGCGGAACGGGAATCGGCCAACCGTTTCCGGCGTCGAACTCAAGATCATGGACGACGACGGCGCGGAGCGGCCCGAAGGGGCAGACGGGAATATCTGTGTCCGCTCCGGCATGGTCAGCAACGGATATCTGTGGGGCGACGACGGCCAAGCGCTGCGGTGCTTTGACGGTTGGTACACGGTGGGGACCAGGGCTATGTGGACTCCGGTGTCCTCCACATCCTCGGCCGTCGGTCCGACATGATCATCACCTCCGGGAGGAACGTCTATCCCCACGAGGTGGAACTTGCCCTGGCATCGGTCCCCGGGTCTCGGCGGCTGTAGCGGCCGGGATGTTGGACGAAGTGCGCGGCCAGAAAGTCGTCGCCGGAATCGTACCCGCCTATGGTTCGGTGACGGCAACCCAAGTGAAGACGGGACTGGACGGTTTGCTCGCCCGGGACAAGCGACCCCTGCGGTATTTCACGCTGTCCGAATTGCCCGTGACGGACCGCGGGAAGGTCAGCCGCCAAATGTTGCTCGACTGGATTGAGAACAACGATCCGCGGGCGAAACCCTTGCCTAGCCGTGAGCGGGGCACGGGGCTGGACCCTTCGCGCCAGCCGGTGATCATCGCCGCCTTGCGTACACCAATTTGCCGGGCCAATGGGCAACTGAAGCCGCTTCGCGCCGAGGAACTCCTCGCTCCCGTGCTGCGCTCACTCCTCAAAACCACCGGTGTTGCCGGCCCGGACGTCACCGACGTCGTCATCGGGAATGCGGTGGGCGGGGCGGAAACCTGGCCAGGTATGCCGCATTGCTCGCGGGACTGCCGGTGGGTGTTCCAGGACTGACCGTGGACCGGCAGTGCGGTTCCGGACTCGACGCCATCGCCTTGGCCTCCCGGCTCGTGGCCGCGGGGGGTAACGGCGTCTTCCTCGCCGGGGGAGTGGAGAGCATCAGTACTGCTCCGTTGCGTGCCAGGCGAAATCCGGACCCCGACGGCGAGCCGGACTTCTACACCCGCGCCACCTTCGTGCCGCCCGGGTTCGGGGATCCGGACATGGGTGTGGCCGCTGAAAACGTAGCGCGGGAGTGTGGCGTCAGTCGCGAACAACAGGACGGGTTCGCCGTGCGGAGTCACGAGCGCGCCGTCGCTGCCCGTGCCGCCGGCGCATTCGCCTCCGAAATTGTTCCCTTGGAAGCCGGGGCACCGTGGTGCAGGCGGATGACGGACCCCGGGCATCCCTCAAGGCCGGACTCATGGCCCGCTTTCCGTCGGCATTCGTACCGGGCGGCACTGTGACCGCCGGAAACTCGTGCTTCGACGCTGACGCGGCCTCCGCCGTCGTGATCACCTCACTCGAGCGCGCACGGCAACTTGGTGCCGCCGACGGATTGCTCGTCCTGGGCTGTGACACCGCGGGCGTGGACCCGGAATTGCTGGGGCTCGGAGCTTCGGTGGCGGCCAGACGGTTGCTGGCCGGGCTCGATCTTGAACCTGCGGAACTGGACCTCGTGGAATTCAACGAGGCATTCGCTTCGCAGACCCTCGCCTGCCTTGAGGCGCTGGGAGTGGAACCGGAACGGGCGAACCTCGACGGCGGTGCGCTGGCGTTGGGACACGCCTACGGTGCGTCGGGCGCTGTCCTGGTAACGCGGCTACTTGCCCAGGCCCGCAGGATTGCCGAAGATCAGCCCGGCCGGGAGAGCCTGGCACTGGCGATGATCAGCATCGCGGGTGGCATGGGCACGGCGGCAATGTTCCAGTACTCCCAGTTGCAGGGCAATTAGTCTTCCGCGTCGCCAAGACGCGCGCGGCCAGGGCATCGCCGGTCTGGCGCGCATAGGCAACCGTGGTGATGAATACCGGCAATACCAGGGCGCGCGGATTGCGTTCGAGGCCGCGCGCACGGGCTGAGTCACGGACATCGGAGAATGCGCCGGCGATGAACGGAAGGCTGCGTAGCATAATGGCGATGGTCAGCGCGAAACGCTCGGGGTCCGCCCCGAACCGCTTGAACGGCTTGGACAGGGCAACCACCCCGTCCAGCAACGCCTGCACCGGAGTCGTGACCGTCAATACCGACGCCGCAACGACGCAGACCAGCACATTGAGCACGATCCGCGCGGCTACGGGGCCGCCCAGTTGCCACCATTGGAAGGCACCGATCACGGCGAGGATGGGCGTCACGAGCCACACGGAACGCGCGAGACGTTTGAGCCCCGCGCCGCTGAGCAGGAAGAGCACGCACATCACCCGAGGACGGCTGCCGAGACAAGCCAGTCGACAACGAGGAACGACGCCAGGCCGCAGCCGGCAACCAGCAGGAACTTGAGCCATAGGGGAGTGCGGTGCACAATCGAGTCGCCCGGCACATAATTCGGGATCAGGACCCCGTGGCCCTCACGTCGCCTCGACCTTGCCTTGTGCGGGCTCAGCGGCGCACAGCGCGCGGTAGTGTTCGACGGCGTCGGCTGCTCCGCCGTCGAACACTATCCGTCCGCAATCCACCACCAGGGCACGATCCGCTTCGAGGGCGAGGTCGAGATCGTGGGTGGACATGATGATCTGTTGCTCCAGGCCCGCAAGCGTCCGCCTGAGCAGCTCCCGGTTGCGCAGGTCCAGCAATGTTGACGGCTCGTCGAGGACCAACACGCCGGGGTTTACCGCGAGGACTGCGGCCAGGGCGAGTAGTTGCCGTTCGCCGCCGGACAGCTCGTAAATGCTTTGGTCGGCAAGGTCGAGGAGCCCGAACCGTTCCAGGACAGCTTCCGCCCGGGCTGTGCGCTCCTTGGAGTTCTTGATGGAACGCCGCAGTGATAGTTCGACGTCTTCCCGCCCGGTCGGCATGACCAATTGCGACAGGGGGTCGGTGAAGACGAATCCCACCTGGCTGCGGACCTGGCGGACGTCCCGCAAGCTGTCGGCGCCGTTGACGCTGACGGTGCCTTCGCTGGGCGCCACCAAGCCGTTGAGCAAGCGCAGAAGGGTGGACTTTCCCGAGCCGTTGGCCCCGATGACTGCGATGCGTTGCTCCGTGAGTTCCAAGGAGACGTCCTGCAGCAAAGTCTTGGGCGCCGGGCTGCCATCGATGGCTACGCGCACCGCGACTTCGCTGAGAATGATGGTGTTCATGTACTGATTGTTCCCGCTTTACTTGACGCGGCGGACCAGGATGTCCGGGAAGGCCTTGTGGAGCGAGACGGCGATGATCGCAGCAAGGACGTTCTTGATGGTGTCGCCGGGTAGTAGGGTAGATCGGCCAGGAATGCCTTGGCGAAGTCGAACTTGCCATTGACCATGAAGCCAAGCACTCCGAGGCCGTGGATGAGGACGATCGTGCTGATCATGGCTGCGGCAAACAGGAAAACGGCGCGGTATTTGACGGTCTTGCGGATCACGATTGCCGCCAGCCAGCCGGTGGCGGCTGCCGCCAAGGGAAAGGCGATGATGTAGCCGGCCGACGGTGTCGCCAGGATACCGAGCCCGCTGCGACCTCCGCTGAAGATCGGCAGTCCCGCGAAACCAAGCAGGGTGTAAAGACCGACGGCGGCAAAAGCCCGCCCGCCGCCGAGCACAAGGCCCGTGAGGATGACGGTGAGGGTCTGCAGGGTGATCGGCACGCCCAGGGCGCCCACCGGAATGCCTGGAATCAGTGTTGAGGCGGCCACGAGGGCTGCGAATACCGCAATGAGGCCGATGTCCGTGGACGTCCAGCGGGTTCGGGGTGAAGTTTTTCGCGTGGATGCGGTTTCGGTGCTGCTCATCGTGAGTCCTATCTGGTGCCGGGGCAGAGGGAATCCCCTGAAACCGACACTACAGAGCGGCCTGACACTGTATTTTGTAGGGTGTCCACGAGCAACGCGCCCGGGCCTTGGGCCAAGGTACAAAGAGCGGCGCTGTTGGTTGCCGGAGCCGCCTTGGCTAAGCCTCGACGTCCTCTGCTGTTGGGGTAAAGCCCGCGCGGTCAACCCTGCGGTGGTAGTGCATTCCAGCCAGTCCGCCCAGTGCCGCGGCGATGAGGGTCACTGCTGCCACGACCAGGGCGGCGATGATGCCGATGGTGCTCAGCTGTCCCTCATTCACCGGAATCCTCGGGAAACTGTTCACGGTGGCGAGGATATTGAACCGCGGTCCGGCGAACAAGCCCAGCAACGCGACCAACACGGCGACAATAATTGCCCAAAACCAGACCATGAGCCCCTGCCTGATGCCGTTGAACCGGGCCATGCGTCCGGCAACGTAGCCGCCGCAATAATAGGAGAGGAACAGGATCACCAGAAGCGCGATGATCCCGGCAATGCCGACGGGCTGCGATGATGCCAGGTTCGCTGCGTCACTGACGTTCGCGTTGTTCGCGAGTCCAACAGCGATCCGGCCGCCGCCACGAGGGCGACCAGGAGCACGGCCATTCCCGTGGCGGTCAGCCAACCGAAGAAGGCCGAGCCGATCTTGATTCCGCCGAACTGCTCCTTTTCGCGGGCGATGACTGTCTCCCGGGTGGCGGCGTTTGGGTCTGATGCGGCGCGAACCACGGGGTAGCTGCTCGTCTCGTCGACGTAGCTGTTGTCAGTGTAGCCAGGCCGGTTCCAGGTACATCTCCTACCCGGTCACGGCGTGGTTCGGTGTAAGGGACTTCATCCTGGCCGCGGTCGGCCCGGACGTGTTTGCCATCGGATCCTGTTGTGCTGCTCATCGAGAGCCTCCTTCGCAATCGTCCTACCTTCACCTAACCACGCACCGAAAATAGTAGCAAGGGTGCTTACTATTTCGGGGCGTTCCGCGCCCTGCCCTGGCGCTGGCGAGTGTGGGACCCCGTGGGCGGTAGAATCGTAAAGGCCGTTTGTTCGGCCCCTCCACTTCAGCCGCGCCTTGACTTCGGGTGCTGCGGGTGTTCCCCATTGAAAGGCATCCCCGAATTGATTACCGTCCAGGAACTCGAACTGCGCGCCGGCGCCGCCTGCTCATGGACCAGGTGAGCTTCCGCGTGGACAAGGGGGACAAAATCGGTCTGGTGGGCCGGAACGGTGCAGGCAAGACGACCCTCACCCGCGTCCTCGCCGGTGAGGGACTCCCCGCTGCCGGCAAGGTTGCCCGCAGTGGCGAGATTGGCTACTTGCCCCAGGATCCCCGGACCCCGGACATGGAACAGCTTGCACGCGACCGCATCCTTTCCGCCCGCGGCCTCGACGTGGTGGTGGGCAAGCTGAAGCAGGCGCAAACGGACATGTCCAGCGAGGACGCCACGGTCCAGCGCAAGGCCATGAACCGCTACGACCGTTTGGAAGCCGAGTTCCTCGCGGGAGGCGGTTATGCGGCCGAGGCGGAAGCCGCAGCTATTTCCTCCAACCTGGCACTTCCCGAGCGTCTCCTGAACCAGCCGCTCAAGACACTCTCCGGCGGCCAGCGCCGCCGCGTGGAACTAGCCAGGATCCTCTACTCGGACGCCGAGACCCTCCTCCTGGACGAACCCACGAACCACCTCGATGCAGACTCCATCACGTGGCTCCGCGACTTCCTCAAGGGCCACCAGGGCGGGCTGATTGTGATCAGCCACGATGTGGAGCTCCTGGAAGCCACCGTCAACAAGGTCTACCACCTGGACGCCAACCGGGCGCAGATCGACTTCTACAACATGGGTTGGAAGCGCTACCTGCAGCAGCGGGAAACCGACGAGCGCGCCCGAAAGCGCGAACGCGCCAATGCCGAGAAGAAGGCCCAGGTCCTCATGGACCAAGCCAACAAGATGCGTGCCAAGGCCACCAAGGCCGTGGCCGCGCAGAACATGGCGAAGCGTGCCGAACGGCTGCTTGGCGGCCTGGAAGCAGTCCGCGAGAATGACCGCGTGGCAGCCTTGCGTTTCCCGGATCCTGCTCCGTGCGGCAAGACTCCGCTCACGGCAGAGGGTTTGAGCAAGTCGTACGGCTCACTGGAAATCTTCACCGACGTGGACCTGGCAATCGACCGTGGCTCCAAAGTGGTCATCCTGGGCCTCAACGGTGCCGGCAAGACCACCCTCCTGCGGATGCTCGCGGGGGTGGACAAGCCGGACACCGGCGATATCGTCCCGGGCCACGGGCTCAAAGTGGGCTACTACGCGCAGGAACACGAAACCCTGGACCACGACCGTACGGTCCTGGAGAACATGCGTTCATCGGCTCCGGACATGAAGGACGCAGAGGTCCGCGGGATCCTCGGGTCGTTCCTGTTCTCGGGTGACGACGTCGACAAGCCGGCAGGTGTGCTTTCCGGCGGTGAGAAGACGCGGCTGGCCCTCGCCACGATCGTGGCCTCAAGTGCCAACGTGCTGCTACTCGACGAACCCACCAACAACCTCGACCCGGCCAGCCGCGCCGAGATCCTGGGCGCACTGCGAAACTATTCCGGCGCCGTCGTGCTCGTCAGCCACGATGAGGGCGCCGTGCAGGCCCTGAACCCGGAACGTGTTGTCCTGCTTCCGGACGGGGTCGAAGACCACTGGAACGAAGACTACCTGGACCTCATCACGCTCGCTTAAGGCTGAGGGTCAGGGCATTTCCCACGGCACGGAGGCAAGCGGGCGGCCCAGTTCAATGTAGCTTTTCAGATTGGACAGGACCGCCGACCAGCCGCGGCCTGCGATCGCCAACTGTTCGTCGTCGGCGATGTTCCTGTGATGGACCGTGAGCCTTGCAATGCCGTCATGCGACTCGATGGTGAACGTGACAACGTCGGGCTTCACCACCGCTGGAACCGCGGGATCCTCCCACGTGTTCACCAGGCGCGCCGGGGGTGTTGCTTCCAGGATGGTCCCACAACGTCGGCGGTTCCGGAGCCGTCCGTGCGCTGGTGTTCCCATCGTGAACCTGCCTTCCAATCCGAGACATTGGCATGGCCCCAGTATTCAGCGCTTTGGGCTGCGTCCGTGAGCGCCGTCCAAATCTGGTCCGCGGTTCCTTCGATGTACGTGACGTAGGTGTATTCAGCCATGCTCAACAGCCTAGCCCCAGGCCGCAGCGGAACGACGGCTCCGCCGGATCAATGACCCGACGGACCACCGGATCAGCGGACCTTGAGGGGCTGGGCGGCCGTAATCCGCTGGAGTTCGCTGTAACTGATGGAGAACATCGAGTTATGGTCACCCGCGCCCGCCCAGAGCAGTGGATGCTCCTGGAGCGAGATGTCGAGGATGGTTCGTAGGGCCGCGGGTGTCCAAAGGGAGCCACGCCGCCTACGGCCTGGCCGGTGTGCTCCAAGACGAAGTCCGGGCTGGCCGGCGGATCCTGGCTGTGCCCAAGGAATCCGCGACCAAGGCGGTGTCCACCTTCGCGGCCCGCTCGCGAGAATCAACAGGGGAGTGCCGTCGAGTTCGAAGACGAGGCTGTTGGCGATGGCCGCAATGTCGCAACCCAGCAAGGATGCTGCCGCAGCGGCGGTGGGGACATCGTCGTCGAAGGTGAGCACCGTGTCCTGGGCGCCCGCCGCGGTCAGGGCGGACTTCACGTTCAGCACGGAGGCCGGGATCGTTTCAGTAGCCTTGCGCATCCAGGATGGCGTCTTCCTCTTCTTCGGCCGTTGGCCGCTTTGATTTCCGTGGCGCGGGTGCCTTCGGACGAGGCATCGCGCTGATTTCTTCTTCCTCGTCCTCGGCATCAATCCGGGCATTGCGGGCCTGTTGCCTGGCAGCGTAGCCGAAACCAACGAACATCAGCACGCCGAACGCGAACCACTGCAAGGAGTAGGAAAGGTGGGTGCCCTCGTCGGTGGCCGGCTTGGCGAACGGCGCGGGCATCACCTGGACGGCGGCGATTCCGTGGCGAGCTGCCCGTAGGCCCGGTCATGATGGGATAGCCAAGCTCCGTGGCATATGAAGGGAGGTCGATCGATGCCAGCTGGCCGTCCACGGCGCCGCGGCCCAGATCCGGTTCAGAGGCCTTCAAGCGGGCGACGACGGTAACCTCGCCGGCCGGCGGGCCGGGATGCTGTCGGGGTGCCCGGGCGTCTTGTTTCCGATGGGCAACCATCCGCGGTCAATCACCACGGCGTCGCCACTCGACAATCGGAACGGGACCACTACTTCGTACCCGGGCTGGCCGTTGAGGGGACGGTTACGGACGACTCGTTGGCCCGCAACGTCATACCTTCCGTGGAGCTCAACTTGTGCCCATTCCCGTTCGGGGTCCAGGGACTGGAACTCCGCCTTGGCGGCGGAGAAGGGAAGGGGAGCGGCCGAGTAGTTGGTGACAACGCGGTTGATCTCGGCCAACGTCTCGGCCCTGCGGTCCATTTGCCAGCGACCCAGCAAGACGCAGCCGGTGGCGAAGATCACGGCCAAGACGAAGTAGCCCAGCACTTGCTGGAAAAGAGAAAGCGGTACATTCAGCTGGCCTCGCCTGGGTCAGTGGTCATCGCGAACGGGATGGTCTCTTTCCAGAGGCCGCGGGTCTGCAAGTAGTCCTCCAACCATTCCCGGTGCTCCTCGCAGGACAGCCATACTTTGCGGCGCTCGGGAGTGTGGATGCGGGGATTGTTCCACAGGAGCTGCCACGTCGCCTCGGCGCGGCACGCCTTGCGTGAGCAGACGGCCGGATGAGTCCCGCCCCGGCCCGCGTGCTCTTCATTCTCCAGCCCAAGGCCGCCCATAGTGAAGATATTCATGAAGCCGCCTGTTCTTCCCCGCCGAGCGGATATCGCTGCTTGCTGGCACCGGTGTTGTCGGCTGCTTCCGGACCGGAAGCGTCCTGGACGGTGGCGTCGTCGCCGTCGTCGTCGATGAGTTCACCTTCCAGGACAGTGACGGGCGCCGCCGACGGCGCCCCTTCTTCAGCCGGTCCCGCTTCCAGCTCGACGGCCGGGACGTAGTCCAGCAAGGCGTCGCTGTGGACTTCGGCCTTGTCGCTGCCATTGGCGATCACTACGGCAATCCAGGGCAGGAACACGGCCCCTGCGACAGCGATGATCTTGAACCAGCCGTCGACCACGAAAATGAGGATGAGGCACACCAAGCGGATACCCATTGCCAAGGCGTACTTGATCATTCGTTCGCGCATGTCGTCCGAGTGGGCGGCGGCGGCGTCGGTAATGCTATGCACCACGGGGTCACCTGATACGGCGTCCGGGTCCCGGGCGCCTGCAGGGGACTGCTATCTCTTGTCACGGCTGATTCATCACGCTCCAACGGCTTCCCTCAATTCTCTCACCCTTGAACGGGCCTCCCAAACCGCGCCAGGTGCAGCTACCCGCGGCCGGGCCTCGCGGCGGCTAAGATCGATGCAGGAAATCACCCACTTTCAAGCGGCACAGTCCTGCCGCGGAACTCTGGAGAGCAGCATGTCTGAAGCAGTATCAACCGCCGCAGCGTCCTCATTACGGGCGGAAACCGCGGCATCGGCCTGGCTATCGCAGAGGCATTCCTCGCCAACGGCGACAAGGTCGCCGTGACCTACCGCAGCGAAACCCCCCTTCCCGAGGGCATCCTTGGCGTCAAGGCCGATGTGACGGACGAGGCCTCCCTCGACGCAGCGTTCAAGGAAGTCGAGGCCGCCCATGGACCCGTGGAGGTTTTGGTAGCCAACGCCGGGATCACCAAGGACACTCTCCTTTTGCGCATGAGCGAGGACGACTTCACGTCCGTCATCGACACCAACCTCACGGGCGCCTTCCGGGTGATCAAGCGTGCCTCCAAAGGCATGATCCGCCTGCGCAAGGGCCGGGTTGTGCTGATCTCTTCCGTGTCGGGTCTCTACGGCGCACCGGGACAGATCAATTACTCGGCCTCGAAGGCGGGCATGGTGGGCATCGCCCGTTCCCTCACCCGCGAACTTGGTAGCAGGGGCATCACGGCGAACGTGGTGGCACCGGGGTTCATCAACACGGACATGACCGCCGAGCTTCCCGAAGACACCCAGAAGGCCTACTTGGCGAGTGTTCCGGCCGGCCGCTTTGCCGAAGCCTCCGAGGTGGCCAACGTGGTCCGCTGGATTGCCAGTGACGAAGCCGCATACATTTCCGGTGCCGTCATCCCCGTGGACGGCGGCCTGGGCATGGGCCACTAGATCACCAATCCCGCTGGCATGATTGACTCGGAATTAATAGAAGTTGGATGTTTTCAACAAGTTGGACGTTTTGAATAAAGGAGCACGAATGGGACTGCTGGACAACAAGACGGCAATCGTCACCGGTTCTTCGCGCGGCATCGGCGCTGAAGTAGCCAAGATCCTGGCTGGCGAGGGCGCTGCCGTCGTCGTCAACTACCGCCAGAAGGCCCCCCGGGCCAACAAGGTAGTCGGCGAGATCCAGGCGGCCGGCGGCCGTGCCGTAGCCGTTGGCGCGGACCTGACCACGCAGGAAGGCGTCCAGGCGCTGGCCAGCGCCGCCATGGAGGAATTCGGTTCGCTGAACGTCCTCGTGCTCAACGCTTCCGGCGGCATGGAGTCCGGCATGGAAGAGGACTACGCCCTCAAGCTGAACCGCGACGCCCAGATCAACATGCTCAACGCCGCAGTTCCGCTGATGCCGGAAGGTTCCCGCGTGGTGTTCGTCACGAGCCACCAGGCGCACTTCGTCGAGACCGTTCCCACGATGCCCGAGTACGAGCCCGTTGCCCGGAGCAAGCGCGCCGGCGAAGACGCATTGCGTGAACTTCTGCCGAACCTTAGCGACAAGGGCATCTCCCTCGTGGTGGTTTCCGGCGACATGATCGAGGGCACCGTGACGGCCACCCTGCTGGACCGCTCGAACCCTGGCGCCATCGAGGCCCGCCGGGCCGAGGCCGGCAAGCTGTACTCGGTGGAGGAGTTCGCAGCCGAGGTGGCGAAGATGGCCACGGCCGACGTCGAGAGCGGCCACACCGAGTACGTCGGCGGCGCCGACTACTTCGGCAAGAGCGCCTGATCACCTCTTAGCGCATCAAGAAGCGGCCCGGGACTGTCTGAATGACACTGTCCCGGGCCGCTTCGTCGTTGCGCGTGAATTTCCGCCTAAACGCCGGCGATATGCCGGACCGCGTCCAGGTACGGCATGTTGATGGCGGCATCGGCTACCGCCCGGACGGCAGGCTTGGCGTTGAACGCCACACCGATGCCCGCAGCGCCCAGCATGTCCAGGTCATTGGCACCGTCGCCCACTGCGATGGTGTGCTCCAGGTCGATTCCCTCGGCGGCTGCCCACTCTCGAAGGTACTTCTCCTTGGCGGCGCGGTCGATCACGTCGCCAAGGACCTTGCCGTCAGGAAGCCGTCAACGATTTCAAGTTCATTTGCGATCCAGTAGTCCAGGCCGAGTTCCTCAGCGATGGGCCGAAGGATCTGGTTGAAGCCACCGGATACCACCGCCACCGCATGGCCGGCGGCCTTGAACGCGGCCACGAGTTCCGCGGCCCCCTCGCTCAGGCGCACCTCGGCGCGGACGACGTCGACGACGGCGGCCGGCAGGCCTGCGAGGACCGCCACCCGGGCGTGGAGGCTTTGCGCGAAGTCCAGTTCGCCGCGCATCGCAGCCTCGGTCACGGCCGCTACTTCCTCGCGTTTGCCGGCGTGCGCGGCAAGCAGTTCGATCACTTCCTGCTGGATCAAGGTGGAGTCCACATCCATGATCAGCAGCTTGCGCGAAGCGTCACGCAGCGCGTCGGCGACAATCGCGGTGTCCATGCCCGGTGCGGAGGCCTCGGCGACCCTGCGCCGGAGGCCTGACAAGTCGGTGTCAGTAGCCCCGTCAACGGCCAGGCCCATGGTGTAGACCCCGAAGCGCTCGTCGCCCGAACGCGACTCCGACGTGAAGGTAGCCCCCGATCCGGACAAGACCTTGCGCAGGTGTTCAAGCTCCGAAAGGGACAAATTCACGCCATAGCTGACCGCGGTCAAGTTCGAACTCATGGCTGCAATCTTAGCGAGCGGGGAACCGCCGCCCGAACTCGTGTTTCATCCACGTCGTCGCGCAAACCATGTGACCGAAGTTCCAGTTATCCATCGCCCTATTTTTGTCCTAGTGTCTACTCCTATGAGTGATGTTCTTGAATTGGCTTCCGTCAGCGTTGTCCGAGGTACCAAGACCCTGCTGGACAAGGTTGACTGGCAGGTCAATGAAGGCGAACGCTGGGTCATCCTCGGTCCCAACGGTGCCGGAAAGACCACTCTGCTCCAGATCGCCGCAGCCCGGATGCATCCCACCAGCGGGAAGGCCGGGATCCTGGACGAGACGCTAGGCCGGGTGGACGTGTTCGAGCTCCGTCCGCGGATCGGCCTTTCCTCGGCGGCCCTGGCTACCCAGATCCCGGAACAGGAAAACGTGTTGAACGTCGTGGTCACCGCAGCCTACGGTGTGACCGGCCGCTGGCGTGAGGATACGAGCGCGACGACGAGCGCCGGGCCTTCGGCCTTCTCAACGAATGGGCATGGGTCCGCTGCTGAACCGCTCCTTCTCCTCGCTTTCCGAAGGCGAGCGCAAGCGCGTGCAGATCGCCCGGGCCCTCATGACCGACCCGGAGCTGCTCCTCCTCGACGAGCCGGCCGCCGGCCTGGACCTCGGCGGACGCGAAGAGCTCGTCCACAAACTCGGTGAACTCGCCCGTGACGAGGACGCCCCGCCATGGTCCTCGTGACGCACCACCTTGAAGAAGTTCCTCCGGGATTCACCCACGCCATGCTGCTTCGCGACGGCGGGGTGGTTGCCGCAGGACCCATCGAGGAAGTCCTGACCGCGGAACACCTCAGCAACACCTTCGGCCTGCCCCTGGATGTGACCGAAAACTCCGGCCGCTACACGGCCACCGCCGCCGCTAGGCCGGGGCAGCGAGAAGCAGTGGAGATCCTTAGCGGCATCCTGATCTTTTTCGCGGGTTTGTGGGCCGGAACCATCAACAGCGTTGTCGGCTCCGGCACCCTGGTGACGTTCCCGGTCCTCATCGCCCTGGGCTACGCGCCCGTCACGGCGACCATCAGCAACGCCATGGGGCTTGTGGCCGGCAACGTGACAGGGCCTGGGCTACCGACACGAACTCAGGGGCAGGGGCCGGCAACTGCTCAGGCTCTTGCCGGCGTCGCTGCTTGGCGGCATCACGGGTGCTTGGCTGCTGCTGCACCTTCCGGAAAAGGTCTTCTACTACGCCGCTCCCATCCTGATCGTGGTCGCGCTGCTCATGGTGCTCTTCCAGCCGAAACTCCAACGGTGGGTCCAGGACCGGGCCGGCAACCCGGAGCACGCCATCCACGACAAGCGGCACACCGTGATCCTGGTGGTGTTGGTGTACCTCGCGGGGGTCTACGGCGGCTACTTTGTCGCAGCCCAAGGCATCCTGCTCGTTGGCATTCTGGGTGTCTTCATGACCGGCACCATCCAGAACGCCAACGCGATGAAGAACATCCTGGTGCTGGCCGTCAACGTAGTGGCAGCCTGCTCCTACCTCTTGTTTGCCTTTGGCCGGATCGAATGGCCGGTGGTGGCAGTCATCGCGGTCAGTTCGTTGATCGGCGGTCTGGTGGGCTCCAAAGTGGGACGGCGTTTGAAGCCCCTCGCGCTGCGCATCGTGATCTTCGCGCTCGGCATCGTGGCACTCGGCTTCATGATCGCCAACCTGCTGAAATAGGAACCCCCGTGACTTTTCACTATCTCGAAACGGCAGACGACCCGCGCGTTGCCGACTACACACAACTGACGGATGTCCACCTCCGCAAGCTCCGCGAGCCCGCGGAGGGCATGTACATCGCAGAGTCGTCACGGGTCCTGCGACGCGCCCTCGCGGCCGGCACCAACCCCGTTCCTTCTTCCTGGCGGAGAAATGGTTGGAAGACCTCGACGACGTCTTCCAACAGTTCCCGGAGGTCCCGGTCTACATCGGCAAAGCTTCGCTGCTTGAGGAAATCACTGGATTCCACCTGCACCGCGGTGCCATGGCGGCCATGCATCGCCCGCACCGGTGCCCTCGAGGAACTTCTCGCCGATTGCGTTCGTGCACGAGGGCGATCAAGGATCGCAGTGCTTGAGGACCTTACCGACCATACAAATGTCGGAGCCGTGTTCAGGTCAGCCGCGGCCATTGGCGTCGACGCCGTGCTGGTGTCACCTCAGTGTGCCGATCCGTTGTACCGGCGCTCGATCAGGGTCAGCATGGGCACAGTTTTTCAGGTGCCGTGGACAAGGGTCGACCCGTGGCCAGCTAGCATCGAACAGCTGAAAGAGGCGGGCTACTTCGTGGCAGGCATGTCCCTGGGGGAGGGAGCCATCACTCTGGATGAGCTGGTGGCCCAGGATCATCAAAACCTGGTGCTGGTTTTCGGAACCGAAGGCGACGGGCTGAAGCCCGAGACAGATCAACTACTTGATGCCCGCGTGACGATTCCGATGATGAACGGCGTCGACTCGCTGAACGTTGCTGCGTCGTCGGCTGTCGCCTTCTACGCGACGAGGTAACGAATGGCAGGCAGGAAAATCTGAGTCGGGTCAGGGTGCCCAGACATGCATCTGACCGGGTCATTCGCTTGCTCGAGTCATCACCGCAGGGGATCGTCTTTGCGCCGTGCCGCCTGCTTCAGCTCGGCGATCCGCAGCCGAAGGAAAACAATGACGAGGGCCAGGGCGTACACCGCCAGTCCGGCCAGCACGAACGTGACGATCGCGTACAGAACCCCAATAACACTGAAGGCTGGACTTAAATTCACTGGTTCCCCCAATAATCGTTAGCCCTAGGCTACGCGGGCGGGGACAGTTATCAGATCAGGTGGACGCCGCCCTCTGGCTTCACGGCGTCGCTGTCACAGATCGGGCGCGGGCGGTGTCTTCATGTCGTAGGACCCAGAACAGACCCGCAGGAGGAGTCATGACCAGCAGGATCCCGGCCGCAGAGATCACCGGTTTCTACGGCGCACTCATCAAGAAATTCAGCGCGAAGATGTTTGGCAAAGTCCCGGAATCGTTGGGCGTCATGTGGCACAACCAGCCGTTCTCAAGGCATCCATGGGCTTCGGACAGAAGCTGCAGAAGTGGAACAGGTGTGACGAGTCGCTGAAGTCCTATGCGCACATGGCCGTGGCCTCACTCATCGGTTGTACGTGGTGCCTGGACTACAACTACTTCATGGCCCACAACCACGGCCTCGACCTGGAAAAGGCACAGCAGATCCCGCGCTGGCGTGATTCCGGGGTCTTCACGCCCCTGGAGCGGGACGTGCTGGAATATGCCGAAGCGATGAGTACGACCCCCGTAACGGTCACTGACGAGCTCGCTGCCCGGCTGCTGGAGCAGCTCGGCTCACCGGCCCTGGTTGAGCTGACCAGCGTTATCGGCTTTGCCAACCTCACCACCCGCGGCAACGTCGCCCTGGGCATTGAGTCCGAGGGTTTCGCGGATGCCTGTGGCTTGAAGCCGCTCGCGGCACGAAGCGGCGCGCGGTAGCGTGGCGGGCATGAGCAGCTCCGGCGCCGCCGACAGCTTGGACCTTTTCGTCACTCATCGCAGCCTGCTCTTCACCGTCGCCTACGAAATGCTCGGCTCCGCCGCCGATGCCGAGGACGTGGTGCAGGAGGCCTGGCTGCGGTGGTCTGACCTGGGCGCCGGAGCCCGCGTGGAGGTGCGTGACCCGCGGGCCTATTTCGTCCGTATCGTCACCCGCCAGGCGCTCAACCGCCTCCGCACGCTGTCACGACGGCGGGAGGATTACGTCGGGGAATGGCTGCCCGAGCCCCTGCTCACCGTGCCGGATGTCGCCGAGGACGTGGAACTGGCCGAAAGCGTCTCGATCGCCATGCTCACGGTTCTCGAATCCCTCACCCCTGTGGAGCGGGCGGTCTTCGTACTACGGGAGGTTTTCGACGTGCCCTACGAGGAGATTGCCGAGGCCGTGGGCAAGTCAGCGGCCGCCGTGCGCCAGATCGTCAGCCGTGCGCGCTCTCATGTGGCCGCCCGCCGCCCCCGCATGCGCGTGGACCGCAGCGAGCAGCAGGAAGTCGTCGAACGGTTCCTGGCGGCGGTCACCACCGGGGATGTGCAGGGCTTGATGGATGTGTTGGCGCCGGACGTCGTACTCATCGCCGACGGCGGCGGCCTCGCGCAGGCGGTTCGGGTGCCGGTGTACGGTGCGAAGAAGGTGACAAATCTGCTGCGGTCCTTCCCAGAGGCCGCGCTCAACCCGAAAATCGCTCTGCTTTGGCTCAACGGCGGCCTCGGCATCCGGATCGACGACGAAGCAGGCGGTCCGTCGCTCATCAGCCTGGTGGTGGAGGACGGCAGGATCGCGCGGATCTTCGCCATGCGTAACCCGGACAAGCTGGGCCACTTGGAGGAGGAGACCCAGTTGGTGCGCTAGCCGCTCCGACCCTCCATTGCGATCTCGGCGCAAGTCGGCGTGGCCTCGTACAGCTGAAGTGGGATCCACCGCTCCACATGCGGACTTCTGAGACAAAGTGCAGCATGATTCTTTGGCTGGGGTCTGCTGTCTCTTCGCCAACTCGAGCCCGCGATTCCGACCCGTCGAACACTAGACGGGCGAGCCAAGCAACAGCCGGCGCTCTGCCCCGGTCGGGCACGCCTGCGGCGCGAAGGGTCTGAGCGTCGTTATCCGGCTCATCCGATAGGTGGACCAGGCAAAACCGAATCGGCGCACAATCTAGTCCCCGAGGATGACGTTTCCGTCGACGCCGCAAAATAAAGTGAAAGACGGCTATCACCTTTGGCGTTGCTGATTCCAAGTCAATCAGAGGTTAGGGGACAACTTGATGAATGCACTGAAGAAGTTGCCCACGGGAACCGCGGCAGCGGCAGCTTCCGCGGACTTCTCCATGTCGATCCCGGACGGGTACGTCGCAGAACTCACCAACGACGGCGGCGTGCAGCTCCGCAACCAGTCCGCCCGCATCGTGATTCATCAGTGCCCCATGGGCACTCGACTCCAACGGCAAGAAGCTCCCGACGTCGTATACCGTCAAGGGGTCAAAAATCACCCAGCACGTCAACACCAACGGTGCTGCCTATCCAATCGTCGCGGATCCCTCGATCCAGTGGATTCCATACCCGGTCGTCGCCATGTACGGCTGGGAGGCTGACACCATCAGCAACATCGGAAACGTCTGGCAGTCCAGCTCAGGGCTTCTCCTGTGGGGTTGCTACGGATTCAGGATTTGGAATCCTGGAGCCGGGGCCATACCCATGCCAGCCCGCGACTGCGCATAACGCACGAGGAGAAACATGCTTGTCTTCCGGTACATCTATAGTGCTGTATTCGTCTTCGCAATGTTCTGGGCGATCTTTCTCGAAGACCTCCCTGTCTTCGGGCGGCTCGTCTTCCCGCTCTTTGTGCTCATTCCTCTGATACTCAACGAAATACAGATCCAGAAGACGCGGAAGCTGAAAGCAGAACTCCGCTCACGCGAGGCAGAGTCCCTGCCGAACGACGTCCACCACGACTACAGGGAAGCAAACTAGCCAGGACACTTGCAGGCACTCCTGACAGGCGCGGCCAATGAGGAGACCGCCCCCGCGGCTGACCTCGGTTCGTTTGGCCCTGCGGTTTCCGCTATGATTGGTTGTTGGCCCGACCGCTGAAATTTGCAAATGGAAGCAACGGACCACCTCCATTCATACCTGGCAACTGGCAAAATCCAGCTGCGTGAACAAAGGTCCCATTATGAAGTCTGATATCCACCCGAAGTACGAAGCTGTTGTATTCAACGACCTGGCTTCCGGCGTCAAGTTCCTGACCAAGTCCACCGTGTCTTCTTCCAAGACCATCGAGTGGGAAGACGGCAACACCTACCCGGTCATCGACGTCGAAATCTCCTCGGAGTCCCACCCGTTCTACACGGGCAAGCAGCGCATCATGGACTCTGCAGGCCGCGTCGAGCGCTTCAACGCTCGCTTCAAGGGCTTCGGCGGCAAGAAGTAATCAACTTCACCTCCAAGCTTCTGTGAAAGCCCGCACCCGCCGTATCTTCGGTGGCTGCGGGCTTTTGCGTTTTCCGGCAGGATGGAAGCCATGACTTCCAGCATGGCTTTCGAGCAACCCGATCCCCTGCTCCACGGCGAATATAAGGTCCACGGCGGAAAGCTCGTGGTGGTCGACCTCGACGTCGTGGATGGGCAGTTCGCGCACGTCTCGCTCAGCGGAGACTTCTTCCTGGAACCGGACGAGGCCCTGCAGGACATCAACCGGGCGCTCACGGGCCTTCCGGAAAGTTCGACGCCGGCAGAGATTTCCGCTGCCGTCTCCGCCGCATTGCCCGCGGACGCTGTCCTGTTCGGCTTCTCTGCCGACGCCGTCGCCGTCGCTGTCCGCAGGGCGCTGTCCAAGGCGAGCGGGTGGGCGGACCACCAGTGGGAGGTCATCCCGCCGTCGGTCCTTCCCACCCACCTCAATGTAGCGCTGGACGAGGTCCTCACCGAACAGGTCGGGGCCGGGCTACGCAAGCCCACCCTGCGCTTCTGGGACTGGGAAGAGCCGTCGGTGGTAATCGGCAGCTTCCAGTCTTACCGCAACGAGGTGGATCCCGACGGCGTTGCTCGCCACGGCATCACGGTGGTCCGCCGCATCAGCGGCGGGGGAGCGATGTTCATGGAAGCGGGGAACTGCATCACCTATTCGCTCTATGTGCCACAGAGCCTCGTCGATGGCATCAGCTTCGCCGACTCCTACGCGTTCCTGGACGCGTGGGTCATGGCTGCCCTGGAAAAACTGGGCATTACCGCGTTCTACGTCCCGCTCAATGACATCGCCACCGAGCAAGGAAAGATCGGCGGTGCCGCACAAAAGCGCCTCGCCAACGGCGGCATGCTGCACCATGTCACCATGAGCTACGACATCGACGCCGACAAGATGGTGGAGGTTCTGCGCATCGGCAAGGAAAAGCTTTCCGACAAAGGCACCCGCAGCGCAAAGAAGCGCGTGGATCCACTCCGACGGCAAACCGGCCTGGCGCGGACGGACATCATCAAAGCCATGCAGGAAGTCTTCACCGAGCGCTACGGCGCCACGGAGTCCCGCATCACCGACGCTGAATTGGCGATAGCCCGGGAGCGGGTGCAGTCAAAGTTCGGTACTGAAGAATGGCTGCACCGTGTCCCTTAACTGCACCGTGTTCCTTAACTGCGGGTGTTCCCTCGTTAGCCGGCCCGGTACGCGTCCACTGCCTGTTCCAGGACCGGACCGTAGAGCGGCCATGAATCGGCGGGAGCCGCCACGATGAGGACGCTGATGCCCTTACTCCCCGCTACGAGGCAGGCCATTTCCCGGTATTGGTTGTTGCCGACGCGGGTCACGTAGCTGTCCTCGACACAGGATCCCGTACCGCCAAGGAAAGCCATTCCGGATCGCTCGGCGATTTTGGTGGGCGACGAGGAGTTCTCGTCCGCCAAGTGATCGATCCTGAAGGTGCTCCAATTGTCCAGCGACTCGCTGCCCTGCCGGGGCGTGGCGTTGAAGTAGATCCGAAGTTCACCCGTTGGGGACGAGACAGCCGCGGACACGCTGCCCGGGTCGCTTTCCGCAGGACTCGCATCGGCAGGGACCGAAAGGACCCCGGTGCCATCCGGGAGGTCCATGGTTCTCCAGCCTGCCGGGGCCGGTGCCGCCGTGAACCACCCGAACGGCGCTTCCGCAGACTGCTCGGGGCGGGAACCCGGGCTTTGACCAGCGGAACTGCAAGCTGCGACGGCGATTATCGCAGCAGCCGTGCCCAAGGAGAGCCCGGCGGACAGTGCCGGTTTATTGCGAGGCGGCGTGCTAGCGGTTTCCATCGCCGTCGTCCGGTCCGCCGTTATCGTCGCCGTCGCGGTCGCCGCCATTGGGGTGCCGCGGGGTCGGCGGCGCCATGTGCGGTGGCGCCGGTACCGGCGGCTGGACCACGGCTGGCGGCGCTGGGGGTGGCGGAACGACGGCTGGCGCTGCGGGTGGAACCGTGGCTGGAACGACGGCGGGTGGGGCAGCAGGCGGTGCGACCGGCGTCGCCGTCGGCGCGGGTGACGGTGTGCTTGGGCGGGCGTTGTACTCGCCGGCGGCCTTGCGGGCGCCGGAGCGGCAGGTTGTCCGCCGAAGCAGCCCCCGAGCAAAAGGCTGGCACCCAGCGCCGCGACGGCAAGCACGGGGCGAGGAATCTTCATGGTGACCGTCCTCAAGAAAGGCCCATGCGGAGCGCCGGGCTTTGCAACTAAAGACGATGCCGGCGATCCCCTTGGTTCAAGGCCAGCAGTCCACCCCGGGATCGCCGGCTCCTGCGTCAGCCCCGCTCGAGCGCCACAGCTTCCCGTTGCGGGGCACCGGCGGCTTGGGCCGCCAGGGCGCGGAACAAATGGCTTCGCTGCTCAATGACGATGCGTCGGAGCGCCCGCGGGGCTGACGTGTGGGTGCCTAGCCAATCGTCCGTGCGTCGGAGCACCGGATGATCTGCCGGCGCCATGCCGGCCTGCAGATCCTGGGCCGAGGGGAACAGCCCCCGGACAATCCGGCCCGCGATCTCGATGCTCCGGGACTGCCATATGTCTTCCAGGCAGTCGAAGTACGGTTCGGTGAAGCCGTCCAGGAGCCCGGACGGGGCAAGGGAGAAGCCTGCGATTGTCGCGCCCAGAATCTCGTTGGAGAGCCCGGTGTCGTTGACTGCGGCATTCCATGCGGCCGTCTTGACGTCGGCATCGGGACGGGCAGCCGCGGCCAGTGCATGGCCTTCGCGTCCGGAGGCGGTGTGGTCCAGGGCGAGTTCGGCATCCAATTCCGGGAGGGTGGCCGCTCCGTTCGCTGCCAATGCCTGCCACAGGCTCCATCGGAGATCCGCATCCACCGCCAGCCCGTCCACTACGACGTTGCCGGAGAGAATGCCGCGGAAGAATTCGACGTAGGCGCCATCATGCCGCGACAAGTCTGCCAGGGTCCTGGCCCACGCGAGTTGCTGGTCCGAACCCGGCTCGGAGCTTCGCAACCGCATCGCGCTGGCAGCCATCAGGCCCTCCCGGACCTCATCGCGTTGCGGAGCCGGTACGTAGCGCTCGACGGCGGTCACCGCGTTGCCGAGAACGTTGAGGAGGACGCCGATTCCTGGCTCGGCGGGCGCGAAGCGTTCGACGGCGGCGACGTACAGTGTCGCCGGGGTCACGGCGTCGCGAGCTGAATCCCATAAGGCTGTCCAGCACAATGCCCGGGCCATCGGATCGCTGATCCGGTCCAGGGAGGAACGTACTGTTGCTTCGGACCCCGCATCCAGGCGGACCTTCGCATAGCTGAGGTCGTCGTCGTTGACGAGAAGGAGGGCCGGGCGCTGCTTGCCGGCGAGTCCGCCCACGGTAGTGTCGGCGCCGTCGAGGTCGAGCTCGATGCCCTCGGTTCGGAACAACTGTCCGCCGTCGTCAAAGTTGTAAAGACCTATCCTGAGCCTATGCGGCCGGTGCTCCTGCTTGCCGGTGATGGGGTCCACGGAGTCCTGGCGCAGGGTGACCGCCGCCATGGCATCGCCGCTCCCGGAGATCTCGGCCGCAATGGTGGAGATCCCGAGGTCTGCAGCCACTGTCGGGCCCAGGTTCCAAGGTCCCGGCCCGATGCCGTGCCCAGGGCTTCCAGGAGGTCGGTCAGCGAGGTGTTGCCGTATTCGTGATCCCTGAAGTAGCGTCGCGAGCCGGCAATGAACGCCTCGAACCCGACGTAGGCCACCAATTGCTTGAGGACGGAAGCGCCTTTGCGTAGGTAATGCCATCGAAGTTCTGCTTGGCGGCTTCCAGGTCGGGAATGTCCGCCACGATGGGGTGGGTCGTGGGCAGCTGGTCCTGCACATAGGCCCAGGACTTGCGCTTGTTCGCAAAATTCACCCAGGCGGTGTCCCAGTCCGTGGCCTTGTCCACGCCGAGGGTGCCCATGTAGTCGGCGAAGGATTCCTTGAGCCAGAGGTCGTCCCACCAGGTCATGGTCACGAGGTCTCCGAACCACATGTGGGCCATCTCGTGCATGAGGGTGTTGGCGCGGGCTTGGTACTGGGCATCGGTGGCCCGTGAGGTGAAGACGTACTTCTCCGTGAAGGTGACCAAGCCGGGATTTTCCATCGCACCGAGGTTGTACTCCGGCACGAACGCCTGATCGTACTTGCCCCACGGGTAGGGGTAGTCGAAGAGATCGTTGAAGAAGTCCAGGCCGTTCTTCGTCAGCCGGAAAAGCTCCGCGGCGTCGAAGGACTCCTGCATGGATGCGCGGCAATAGAGCGCCAGCGGAACCTCAAGACTGGTGCCGTCGTCGAGCGTCTTGCTCCAGCGGTCAGTAGCGCGGAAATAGGGACCGGCGAGGACGGTGGTGATATAGGTGGACATCCGCTTGGTGGTGGCGAAGTCCCAGCGGCTCGTGGCCGGGTCGCTGGTCAGTTGCGTCCGGGCAAGCTCGGCGCCGTTGGAAGCCACCTGCCAAGCGGAAGGAGCCATGACGTGGAAGGTGAATTCGGCCTTCAGGTCCGGCTGCTCGAAGTTCGCGAACACGCGGCGGGCATCCGCCGGTTCGTATTGCGTATAGAGGTAGCACTGCCCGTCGGCCGGATCGACGAAGCGGTGCATGCCCTCGCCGGATCGGCTGTAAAGGGCGGTTCCGGTGACCGTGACCTGATTTTCGGCCTGGAGATTGTTGAGGTGGATCCTGTCGCCGTCCACCACCTCGGCGACGTCGAGTCCTTTTCCATTGAGGAACACGCTGTGCACGCCGCCGTGGATGAAATCCAGGAACGTGGAGGAACCAGGCTCCGCGGAGAAGTCAATGATGCTGCGGCTGGTGTACCCCGGCACGCCGGTATCTGCGGCTTCGCGGACGTCAAGGGAGACATCGTAGCTGTGGGTGCTGATCAGGGCTGAACGGGTGGCGGCTTCAGCGCGCGCCAAGTTGTGATTCGACACCCAGCTATCTAATCATGAGGAAGACTGCGCCCAGGCCCAAGATGGCGATAAGGAACCAGGAGCCAAGCGCGACTAGCGCGGCGCGGCCACCCGTGTGCAACAGCGTGCGGACGCGGACCGCCGAACCCAGCCCGAACAAGGCCGAGGCGAGCAGGATGTCCTGGAGCCCTCCTGCGGCGTCCAGCACGCCAGGACCCAGCCAGCCAACGGAACGGACGGCCACCATCGCGATGAACCCGAGCACGAAGAGAGGGACGATCGGCGGAAACTTACCGCCGTCGTCGTTCGCTTCCGTACCGTTGCGCGACTTCCGCCGCATGGACCATCGTTGCGCAAGGCCCGCCCGGCCACGATGGGGGCCAGCAGGACCACCCTGGTCAGTTTCACGACGACGGCGAGCGCCAGCGCCACCGGACCGGCAGTCTGTGCAGTCGCGACTACCTGGCCGACGTCGTGCACGGAAGCCCCGGTCCAGGCGCCGAATTGTTCCGGGCTCAGGCCCAAGGGGTGCATGAGCAGGGGCAGGACGCCGATCGCGAGCGTGCCGCAAAGGGTCACCAGGGCAACCGGCAGGACGGTGTCCTGGTGTTTGATGCGGCGTACCGCGGCCATGGCTCCGATCGCGGAGGCACCGCAGATGGAGAAGCCGGTGGCTATCAGCAGGGCGCCCTCGCGGGGAAGCTTTACCAAGCGGGCCAGCCCATAGGTGCCCGCGAAACTGAGGAGCACGACTGCGGCAATCAGGACGAGAGCGAACCAGCCAAGGTCGAGGACATCGACAACGCTGACCTTTAGGCCCAACAGCACGATGCCCGCCCGCATGTGGTGCTTGCCCGCGAAGTCGAGGCCGGGCGGGCGCGTCCGGCAGCCCATGCCGCCGTGCCCGGTATATTTGCAGCTAACAAACCCAGCGCTACAGCGGCTGTCATGGCAGGGATGGGGGAAGCAGGGCATGGACAATGAAGGCAAGTCCAGTGGCTGCCACTGCCATGACGATCCCGGCTCCCAATCGGGAGACCGGGGCCGGGAAACGATTGGAGTGCATTCGTCAACCTTGATGCATGCAGGCGCTGAAATGCGAACCGGGTTCACGCTTGGTGTCGCAACATGCAGAACGCGAAATGCGTTCGTAATCGAAAAGGTGATTGTCTGAATCCCATGTCAGAGCTATTCCGGGATTACTCCGAGGCCGCCGCGCGTTCCGGCGCCTACGACGAAATGTTCGCCCCAGGCACCGTTGCCCGAAAGTCCTACGGCCAGGTGGACGGCGCACTTCGCGAGCTTTCGCTTGCGGATGTGAGCGCGCGTGCCGAGTCGATGGCGCGGACCTTCTTGGACCGGGCGTGACCTTCGATTATGCGGGGGAGGAGAGACCTTCCCGCTGGATATCGTGCCGAGGGTGATTCCGGCTGACGAGTGGGATGTCCTCGAGCGCGGGTGGCGCAGCGGGTGCGGGCGCTGGAGGCTTTCCTGGACGATGTCTACGGCGGATGGCGGTGGTCGCTGATGGCGTGGTGCCGCGGGCATTGGTGACCACGAGCGCGCATTTCCACCGTGCCGTGCATGGTTTCGAACCGGCCGGTGGCGTGCGGGTGCACGTGTCCGGTATCGACGTTGTCCGCGATGCGGCGGGCACCTTCCGGGTGCTGGAGGACAACGTCCGTGTGCCTTCCGGCGTGTCCTACGTGCTGGAGAACCGGCGGCGATGGCGAAGGGTTTGCCGGAGGCGTTCGGGCAGCAGCACATCCGTCCGGTCGAGGAATACCCGCGGCGTCTGCTGTCGGCGTTGCGGAAGACGGCGCCGTCCGGGGTCGATGACCCCACGGTGGTGGTGCTTACCCCGGTGTGTTCAACAGCGCCTACTTCGAACACACGCTACTGGCCGGGTTGATGGGCGTTGAACTGGTCGAGGCAGGGACCTGATCTGCCGCGGTAACCGGGTCTACATGCGCACCACGGCCGGTGAACAGCGGGTGGACGTGATCTACAAGCGGATCGACGACGAATTCCTGGATCCGCTGCAGTTCCGTTCCGATTCCATGCTCGGGTGTCCGGACTCGTGAACGCGGCCCGGGCGGGCGGTGTGACGATCGCAAACGCCGTTGGAAACGGGGTGGCCGATGACAAGCTGGTCTATTCCTACGTGCCGGACCTGATCCGGTACTACCTGCACGAAGAGCCGGTGATCGCGAACGTGGAGACTTTCCGGCTGGAGGAGAAGGAAGCCCGGGAGCAGGTCCTGGACCGGCTTGAGGAACTCGTGGTCAAGCCGGTGGACGGTTCCGGGGGCAAGGGCCTGGTGATCGGTCCGGATGCTTCACGGGACGAGCTGGACGCCTTGCGGAAGCGGGTGCTGGCGGATCCGCGAGGCTGGATCGCGCAGCCGGTGCTGCAGCTTTCCACCGTGCCCACCCTCTCGGGAGACCGCTTCGGGCCCCGCCACGTGGACTTGCGTCCGTTCGCGGTCAACGACGGCGACGACGTCTGGGTGCTGCCGGGCGGGCTGACCCGGGTGGCACTGAAGGAGGGCTCGTTGATCGTGAACTCTTCCCAAGGCGGCGGTTCCAAGGACACGTGGGTACTCTCCGACTCCCGCAACTGCCGCCGTCGAACTGCCCGTTCCTCCATCACGGTGCGTGAACAGGTCTCGGTCTGGCCGTCGAAAGCAACTGGCGGGACCGCCAATCGGACCAGCAGCAGTGATCCGTCACGCTATGGTGCCGGAGCAGGATACATTCATCGTCACAACGCAGGACCCGAAGGAGGCACAGCCCCATGCTGAGCCGTATTGCTGAATCCCTTTTCTGGATCGGCCGTTACGTGGAGCGGGCCGACGGAACGGCCAGAATCCTGGACGTCCATCTAGAACGCCTAAACCACCTTCCGCTCGAGGAGCAACGCAGTGTGGCGAGGGAACTCCTGGCTGTCATGGGAGCCCGGCCACAGAGCGAGGAATTCGGCTTGCCGGAGCTGCTGCACGCCCTCGCCTACGACAAGACGAGTGCCACCTCGATTGCCGGTCCCTGGGGGCCGCGCGTGAAAATGCGCGGCGCGCGCGCGAGACTGTGTCCTCGTCATTGTGGGAGAGCCTCAACACCACCTATTACGGGCTGAACCAGCACCGTAAAGACGTCGTGGGTACGTACCGCTTCTGCAACTGGGTCCTGGAACGCACCGCAATGGTCAGGGGCCTCGCGGACACCACGGTGAGCCACGACGAAAGCTGGCTCTTCCTGGTCCTCGGCCGCTCGCTCGAACGCGCCGACATGACCGCGCGGATGCTCTCCACCCGGGATGTGCTCTCCGCCGGAATGTCCTGGGTGAACATGTTGCGTTGCGCCGGCGCCTACGAGTCGTTCCTTCGGACCGCCGTGCGGCGTTCGGAGACCAACACGCCGCGGAGTTCCTCCTGCTGGACCGTTTGTTTCCCCGCTCCATCGTCTTCGCCCTGCGCGACGCCGACGAATGCCTGGCCAAGCTGGATCCCTCCGCCCAGCGGGTGGGCTTCATCAACGACGCCCGTCGGATCGTCGGCCAGGCCCGTACCTTCCTTGAGTTCCATCGCACGGACGATCTCATGTCCGAGTTGCCCGAGCACATGGACCGGGTGCAGAAAGCCGTCACGCAGGCCTCCGACGCGATTTCCCGTAAGTACTTCAATCAGGCGGATGAACTGGCCTGGGTGGGAGAAGTTTCATGACCCGGCTGAGCATCGTCCACAAGACGGCCTACAAATACAACCGCCGAGTGACCCTGTCGTACAACGAGGCACGCATGACCCCGTTGACCGATCCGCAACAGGTGGTGCTTGAATCCTCGCTGAAGATCACGCCGTCGCAAGCTGCCGTGAGCACCTACCGTGACTATTGGGGCACCCGCGTCACCGCCTTCGATATGCAGATGCCGCACGAGCGCCTCGAAGTGGTGGCAACCACCACCGTTGAGGTCCACCGGGTGGAGCGGGTCGCCCTGGACGACGAGATTGTGGGCTGGGATGTGATGGCTTCCGACGAGATCCGGGACCAGTTCAGCGACTGGCTGCCCCAGTCGCAGCTCACGGGTCCGGGGAGGAAGTCCTCGGCATCATTCCCGCCGTCGTCGCCGGCAAGAATCCGCACGAGACAGCCATGGCCATTTTCGAATGGATGCGCGGCGAAATGAGCTATGTGAAGGGCACCACGGGCGTCACCACCAACGCCGAAGAAGCCTGGAACCAGCGTCAAGGAGTCTGCCAGGACCTGGCCCATTTGGCTATCGGCTCACTCCGCAGCTGCGGCATCCGGCCCGGTACGTGTCCGGGTACATCCATCCGCGGCCCACGGCAGAGATCGGCGAAACCGTCGCGGGTCAATCCACGCGTGGCTGGAATGGTGGGACGGCGAATGGCGCAGCTGGGATCCCACCAACCACAAGCCTGCCGGAGATCTCCACGTCACCGTGGCGCGGGGCCGGGATTACCGGGATGTTCCGCCCTTGAAGGGATCTTGTCCGGGGCGGCGGCTCAGGCCTCACCGTCACTGTCGAGATAACCGGCTCACTTAGCAGGACCGCGGCCCTCCGCCTGGATTTACCAGGGGAGGCTTGTAGTCCTTCAGGAAGACGCCGTACTGGTCTTCGCCGTTTTCGCCCATGACGATGGGATCGTAGACACGCGCCGCTCCATCCACAAGGTCGAGCGGCGCGTGGAAGCCTTCCTCCATGAGCCGCACTTTGGTGTAATGCGGGCGTTCGTCCGTGATCCATCCGGTGTCGACGGCGGTCATCAGGATCCCGTCGCTGTCGAGCATCTCTTGCGCACTGGTCCGCGTCATCATGTTCAACGCGGCCTTTGCCATGTTGGTATGCGGGTGCCCGGGCCCTTGTAGGCGCGGGAGAACTGCCCTTCCATGGCCGAGACGTTCACGATGTATTTCCTGCGTGCCGTGGAACGCTTCATGGCCCCGCGAAGCCGACTCACCAAGAGGAACGGCGCCGTGACGTTGCAGAGTTGAACCTCAAGCATCTCCAACGGGTCTACTTCGTCCACCACCTGGGTCCAGCTATTGATGGCCGCGAGGTCGGGAACCAGGCCGCCGGCGTCGATCGCGGTGCCTGTCGCTATCCGCTCCAACGACGCGGAGCCCGTGGACAGCGCGAGCGAGGTAATCGCATCTCCCGCGAGCACGGGATGTTCCGTGACGCTGTGGGTGATGGCCAACGGGTGTTTGTCGTGGGCATGCCCGAAGGTGACGAGTTCGGGGCCGCCGTTGGCTGCCTCCAAGGCCTCAGGCAGCGGCTCGTCCTCGGCATCCACCAAGGGCTTGTACGCATTCCCGAACGCCGGACGGTCTGGGCGGCGTTGTTGATGATGATATCGAGCGGGCCGGCTTCGTTGAGGGAATCGGTGAGGCCATGACCTGTGAGGGGTCCCGGAGGTCGATGCCCACAATCCTGAGCCGGTGCAACCAGTCAGCACTGTCTTCCATGGCGGCGAAGCGTCGTGCCGCGTCTTTGGGGAAGCGGGTGGTGATCGTCGTGTGTGCGCCGTCGCGGAGCAAGCGGAGGGCGATGTACATGCCGATCTTGGCGCGCCGCCCGTGAGGAGGGCGCGGCGTCCGCTGAGGTCGGTGCGGGCATCGCGCTTGCTGTGGCTGAAGGCCGCACATTCCGGGCACAACTGGTGGTAGAACGCGTCTACCTGCGTGTAGTGCTGCTTGCAGATGTAGCAGGGCCTGGACCGGATGAGGTGGCCGGCGATTTCGCCCGTCGCCGAGGTTGCCAGCTTGTTGCCGCGGGTTTCGTCGTCGATCCTGTCCGGGCCGCGGTGGCGGTCAGTGCGATGACGGCGCGGTCGGCTTCCGCGATCTCGTCCCGTTTGGTGACCCGGCGATGCCGCTTGACGGCTTTGAACATCTTTCCCGTGGCACGACGGATTGCGACGTAGTCCGGGTGCTCCTCGTCGTAGGCGTGGATGGTGTTCAAGACCTTGAGGCAGGCCTGGATCTCTTCAGGCGTCAAATCGGCGGGGCTCATTGGGTCAATTTTACAGGGTCAGGCACAGCAAAGCCTCCCGGGCAACAGAGGCTGGAGGCCTGCTGTCGGCCGGGAGGCCGGGGCTATCCTGGTTCCGGTGTTCCGGGTCAGACCTCTACCGAGTCCGCCTGGATTTTCGTGACCTGCTCCGCGGAGTCCCTGATGTCGGGAACTTCTCCGTGGCAGCCTTGATTGCTTCCGGCACCGAGCGGCGGTACTCGGCAGCCAGGGCAAGCTCGGAACCGTCAGGCTCCGGTACTACCTGACCCTTGGCGAGTACGGTGATTCCGGATTCGGTGACCTTGAAGCCGCGCGCGCGGTCGAGGTCGGCATCCAATCCAATGGCGGCCCGGCAGGAACCTTCACGTTCTTGTCGATGATGGCCCGCTTGATGACGGCGCCTTCACCGATGCGCACCTTGTCCATCAGCACCGAGTCCTGGATCCTGCTGGCCGGTCCAACGTAGACATCGTTGGAGAGGACGGACCCTTCCACGATTCCTCCGGAGATCACCGAGCCGCTGGCCACGATGGAGTCCAAAGCGGTGCCGACCGTGTTGTTGTCTCCCGGACGAACTTGGCCGGCGGAGAGATGCTCTGCCGCGTGTAGATGGGCCATTCCGAGTTGTACAGGTTGAACACGGGGACCGGGGAAATCAGGTCCATGTGGGCGTCATAGAACGAATCGATGGTTCCAACGTCACGCCAGTAGGTGCGGTCGCGGTCGGTGGATCCGGGGATGTCGTTGAGCGTGAAGTCGTAGACGCCGGCCTCACCCTGGGACACGAAATAGGGGATGATGTCGCCGCCCATGTCGTGCTTGGTGTCCAAGCGCTCCGCATCGATGCGAAGTGCTTCCACCAGGGCATCGGCGTCAAAGACATAGTTGCCCATGGAAGCAAGGAACTGCGAGGGATCGGCGGCGAGGCCTTCCGTTTCAGCGGGCTTTTCCACGAACGCCGAGATCTTCTGGGGATCGTTCTTGTCGACCTCGATGACGCCGAACTGGTTGGCCATGTTCAGCGGCTGGCGGACGGCCGCAACCGTGGCCTTGGCTCCGCTCGCAACGTGCTGTTGAACCATTTGCTGGAAGTCCATGCGGTAGACGTGGTCCGCTCCGACAACCACCACAATGTCCGGGTTGGCGTCGTGAATCAGGTTCAGGGACTGGTAGATGGCATTCGCGCTGCCGAGGAACCAGCTCTTGCCCACGCGCTGCTGGCCGGAACCGAGGCGACATATCTTCCCAGCTGGGTGGACATCCGCCAGGTCTCGGAGATGTGGCGGTCAAGACTGTGCGACTTGTACTGGGTCAACACCACGATCTGGAGGTACCCGGAATTGACCAGATTCGAGAGAGCGAAATCGATCAACCGATAGCCCCCCGCAAACGGCACCGCAGGTTTTGCCCTGTCTGCCGTCAATGGCATAAGGCGGTTTCCTTCGCCGCCTGCCAACACAATTGACAATACTTTCTTCAACGCCATGGTGTTTGCTCTCCCTGTACGTCTTTGTAGCCCCCGAAAAAAGCCCGGGTTGCCGGACCCTTTCACACTAGAACACATACTCCGGAAGGACTACGTTAGGTAGCGTGCGCGTAGACATTGTGACTAAAGAGTTTCCACCCGAAATCTATGGCGGGGCCGGTGTGCATGTTGCCGAGCTCAGCCGCGTCTTGGCGAAGCACGTGGATCTGCAGGTGCGTGCCTTTGGCGCGCCCCGTGATGCGGACTTCCACGGGGCAACGGTGACGTCGTATTCCACACCGGATGATCTGGGCGCGGCCAATGCCGCTGTCCAGACCCTTGGCGTGGATTTGCGCATCGTGCCGGACATCGCCGGAGCGGACCTGGTCCATTCCCATACCTGGTACGCCAACATGGCCGGCCACCTGGCGTCCCTGTTGCATGGGATACCCCACGTGCTCAGCGCACATAGCCTGGAGCCGTTGCGCCCATGGAAAGCGGAGCAGTTGGGTGGCGGCTACGCGTTGTCCTCATGGGTTGAAAAAACCGCCTATGAGGCTGCCGCCGCTATCATCGCCGTCTCGGAAGGCATGCGGAAGGACATCCTGCGCAGCTATCCGAACGTGGATCCCGCCAAGGTCCGCGTGGTCCACAACGGCATCGACGTCGACATGTGGCAGCCGGACGAAGGCGAAGACGCAATCCGTGCCCTCGGCATCGACCCCGCCAAGCCGAGTGTGGTCTTCGTCGGGCGCAACACCCGGCAGAAGGGCGTTCCTTACCTCCTGAAGGCTGCGGCCAGCCTGCCCGACGATGTGCAGCTTGTGCTGTGCTTGGGCGCGGCGGACACTCCGGAACTCGCGGCCGAAACGGCCCGGCTCATCGAGGAATTGCAGGGCAAGCGCGAAGGTGTCCTGGTCATCGAACGCATGCTTCCGCGGCATGAGCTCATCCAGGTCCTCAGCCATGCCACGGCCTTCGCCTGCCCGTCGATCTACGAACCCCTCGGCATCGTCAACCTTGAGGCCATGGCATGTGGCGCAGCCGTGGTGGCCAGCGCTACGGGCGGCATCCCCGAAGTGGTTCAGCACGGTGAAACAGGACTGCTGGTGGAACTGGAGCAGGTCACGGACGGTACCGGCACCCCGCTGGATCCCGAAAAGTTCGTCGCAGATTTCGCCGCCGCCCTCAACGAGGTGGTGTCCGATCCTGCGCGAGCCAAGGTCATGGGCGCCGCGGGCCGCGTCCGGGCGGAGGAACACTTTTCCTGGGAATCGATCACCGAAACAACCCTTGAGGTCTATCGCTCGGTCCTCACCCAGTAGCCCACCAGCCAACTGACTCGCAGTAAGTGTCGTTATGAGGGCTCATAACGACAACAAATGCGAGTCAGTTGGGGAAGAACGACGGCGGCGCCGCACTCCCGCTGAGGGTGCGGCGCCGCCGTCGTTAAAGGATTCGGCAGATGTTCACCGGCCGGTCACGGCAGGATGCTAGCTGGATTTTCTTCCCTTCAAGGCGAGGAGGCTCTTCTCCTCGGCGGGTGCCTCGCCGCTTGCCCTCTGCGCCTGGAAGTAGCCCCGGGCTTCGTCCTGGCGTTCCTTCTCGGCCCCGAGGCGATGGCCGCCCGCAAGTGCTCCGGACCGTAGCCGAAGGAATCGACCAGGTCCAGGGCGTGGGGACGGATCTTGACGAGCAGCCTGTTGATGTAGGCCCCACAGTGCGTCCGCGCTGCATGGAGAGGCGGCCGTTCATGAGGTACCAGGACAAGTGCTTCTCAATGAGCGAAAGGCCGAACAGGTCGCGGAGCCAGGTCAGCACTCGCAAGGTGCCCGGATCGCCGACCTTGCCAAGGGCTTCCGTGAACGCTTCCCATTGCAGTAGCTCGGCGTGGGCCTGGGCGGCTTCAATCAGATCGTCCTGGTGCTGGTTGAACAGGGCGGCGCCTTGGTGCTGCGGAAGCTTGTTCGCACCCTTGAGCGCCGAACCGACCTCCGCCACCATGGACTGCACCCGGTCCGTCAGGAGCGTGCGTTGGCCTTCCTCGTCCCGCAGGGCCAAAGCAGCCTTCTGGACTGATCCGGTGTCCGCCACGAACTGCGCCACTTGCCGCAGGCCGGTCCGGTTGATGGCGACGTCGGCAGCCTGGCAGCGACGAAGCGGGCCAGCACGCCAAAGTCGACATTGCGGAACTCTTTGGCATAGTCCGCCAGGAGGCGCTTGGCCACGAGCTGCAGAAGCACGGTGTTGTCACCTTCGAAAGTGGCATAGACGTCCAGGTCCGCACGCAGCGAGGCGAATCGGTTCTCGATCAGGAATCCGGCGCCGCCGCAGGCCTCGCGGCACTCTTGCAGGGTGTCGAGGCGTGCCAGGTGCTCATGGGCTTGAGGGCGGCGGCCAGGGTCTCGAGGTCCTGGCGGTCGGCGTCGGTGTCGTGCCGGCCGGAGAAGACGTCGTCGAACTTTTCGAGCAGCTGCTCATGCGCGAAGCTCGCCGCAACGGTGGTGGCAAGGCGAGTGAACAAGCGGCGCTGGTGCCGCTGGTAGTCCAGCAGTACTTCCTCGTCCGTGGGGGATGAGGCGTTGAACTGGCGCCGTTCGGCGGCGTACCGGATGGCTGTCGTCAAGGCCACCTTGCTGGCTGCGACTGCGGCTCCGTCGAGGGAGACCCGGCCTTGCACCAAAGTACCGAGCATCGTGAAGAAGCGCCGTCCCGGGCTGGCGATCGGCGAGGTGTATTCGCCGTCGGGGGCGACGTTGCCGTAACGGTTGAGCAGGCTGGTGCGCGGGACGCGGACGTCGGTGAAGTGGAGGCGGCCGTTGTCGATCCCGTTGAGCCCGCCCTTGATGCCGTCGTCCTCGCCGCCGATTCCGGGCAGGAACTCTTTGGTGTCCGGGTCCCTCAGCTCGACATAGAACGCGTGGACGCCATGGTTCACATTGCGGGTGACCAGTTGGGCGAATACGACGGCGGCCAGGCCATCCTCGGCTGCGTTGCCGATGTAGTCCTTCCACGCGGCGCGGAACGGAGTGTTGATGACGAACTCCTGGGTGGCCTCGTCGTAGGTGGCCGTGGTGGCAATGCTCGCAACATCGGAGCCGTGCCCGGTTTCGGTCATGGCGAAGCAGCCGGGATCTCCAGGCTCATGATCCCGGGCAGCCATTTGTCCTGGTGCTCTTTCGTGCCGAGGTGCATCACGGCTGAACCGAAGAGGCCCCACTGGACGCCGGCCTTGATCTGCAGTGATGGATCGGCAGTGACGAGCTCCTCGAAGCCGGCGATGTTGCCGCCGTGGTCATCCGAACCGCCCAGGCTGGTGGGGAAAGCCCGGTGCACGGCGTTGTTGTCCACGAGGTACTTGAGCTGCCCGAAGACGCGCTTGCGGTGCTCGGTATGCGTCAAGCCTTCGATCTTGTGCACCTCGGGCGGCCCGCGAGGTCACGTGCCGTGTGCCGGATGTGGGCCCACTTGCCGAGCAGCAGTTCGCCAAGGGCCGCTACGTCCACCGTGGGGCGGCTCAACTGGCTGTGTGGTTGCAGCCGTTTCCGCGGCCACCCGGTTGCTGGAGGAGGTGCGGTCCACTACTTCAGTCATGGTCATTCCTTCTTTGGTTCCGAACAACGTGGAGTCATTGCTGATATTCAGGGGAGTTGATCTTGAGTTCCGGGGCGATTCCCACGCACAGCCAATCGGTGATCCGGGCCGCCATGGTTTCCTGGTCGGGCTTAGCGGGGGAGGCGGGACTGCCGAGCCACCTCTCGCCGGCATTGCGGACAAGCCCGATGGCGGCGGTGGGCCAGTAGTCGATCAACGCTTCCTTTTCCGCCCCCAGGTGTTCCCGCATGGGCCTGGCGATCATGGCGCTGATTGATTCGAAGAAGTGGCCAAGGGCTCCCGAAGCTGCGATGGCGTCTTGCGCCGATGGTTCCCCTTGCGAGAGCCGCGTGATGAACGCGTAGACGGCGGGCTGGACTCCGCCATCTGCAGGTACGCGGAAACCATGGCGAACAGGCCTTCGCGGGGAGTTTGAGCGCTTTCTGCCGCTTCCTTCATTCGTCGTTGCATTTGTCCGAGGACTACTTCGCCCATGGCTTGCTGCAAGCCGGCTTTGTCCCCGAAATAGCGGTAGTACACCGACTTGGAGGTGCTGGCCGCGGTCGCGATGTCCTCCATGGAGGCGTCGCTGCCCAGTGCATGGACGGCTTTGCGGGCGGCCTTGATGAGTTCCCGCCGGCGTTCTTCGCGGTGGACCTGCCAGCGGGCGGCACGGCCGTCGACGGCGGGAGCCTCGCTGTCCGCGGGGGCGGGGTCACGGCGTCGCGGTCGGCGGGAAGTCCTGGGCTGGGGATGTTCACGATACTCAGCGTATCAGGTACGCTGGGTATCAGTAACCCGATGTGATCTAAGGAGCAACGCATGCCTGCAGCAGCACATTCCGCGAGCGCGCCACACGAATCCCCGGTAGCCCCGGGTACAGTCCGCAAGGCAGTGGTGGTTGGCGGGAACAGGATCCCCTTTGCCCGTACCGGGGGCGCCTACACCAAATCCTCGAACCAGGACATGCTGACGGCTGCACTGGACGGGCTGATCGCACGCTTCGGCCTTCAGGAGGAACGGATCGGTGAAGTCGCAGCCGGAGCTGTCCTGAAGCACTCCCGCGACTTCAACCTGACACGCGAAGCGGTGCTTGGCTCGGCCCTTTCGCCGGAGACACCCGCCTACGATCTCCAGCAGGCGTGCGCCACCGGCCTTGAAACCGTCCTGGGCCTCGCCAACAAGATCAAGCTTGGCCAGATCGACTCGGCCATCGCCGGCGGCGTCGACTCTGCCTCCGATGCCCGATTGCCGTCAGCGAGGGCCTCCGCGAGGTCCTGCTCGACCTCAATCGCGCCAAGTCCCTGCCCGATCGGCTCAAGGTCCTCTCGCGGCTGCGTCCCAAGGACCTCGCCCCGGATGCTCCGAACACAGGGGAACCGCGTACCGGCCTCTCGATGGGAGAACACCAGGCGCTGACCACGGCCCAATGGAAGATCAGCCGCGAAGCCCAGGACGAGATCGCGTTCAACAGCCACCACAACCTCGCCGCGGCCTACGATCGTGGCTTCTTCGATGACCTCGTCACTCCATACCGCGGGCTGAGCCGTGATTCGAACCTCCGGCCCGATACGTCCATGGAGAAGTTGGCCACCCTCAAGCCCGTCTTCGGCAAGAGCCTTGGCGCGGAGGCCACCATGACGGCCGGCAACTCGACTCCGCTCACGGACGGCGCCTCCACGGTGCTCCTCGGCACTGAGGACTGGGCTGACGCCCGTGGCCTGCCCAAGCTGGCCGTCGTCGTTGACGGAGAGGCGGCCGCCGTCGATTTCGTCCACGGCAAGGACGGACTCCTCATGGCCCGGCCTTTGCGGTACCGCGACTCCTCGCACGCAACGGGCTGTCCTTCGAAGACATCGACTTCTTCGAAATCCACGAAGCCTTCGCGGGCACCGTCCTGAGCACGCTCGCCGCATGGGAAGACGAGGAATTCGGCCGAACCAGGCTGGGACTGGACGGTGCGTTCGGCAAGATCGACCGCGCCAAGCTCAACGTCAATGGCTCGTCCCTCGCCGCCGGACATCCTTTTGCCGCCACTGGAGGACGCATCGTGGCTTCGCTGGCGAAGATGCTCCACGACAACGGCCCGGTTGACGGCCGCCCTGCGCGCGGACTCATTTCCATCTGCGCTGCCGGAGGGCAGGGCGTCGTCGCGATCCTCGAGGCCTACTCCGCTCCGGAAGGTCGGTAACCGGCATGACGGACAAATACACGCAGTTTGTCAGCCACGGGATCGGCAAGGACCTGGCCAAAAAGCTCGGACTGCCCCAACCTGCCGTGCTCCGGAGGTACAAAGAGGGAGAGCCGCTGGTTCCGGGTCCGGTCCTGGTACTCGGGAGCGGCAACGGCAGAACCGCCGGCTCCGACGACTTGGCTGCCGCCCTGGCGGGCTGGGGCCTCGACGTTCGGCGTTCCGCCTTGCCCAAGGAAAAGCTGGGTGCGATCGTCCTGGTGCTTGACGCCGTCGAGCATCCGGAAGAGCTTGCCGGACCAGTTCTCACTGCGGCTCCGTCGCTCCGCGATTTGGCCCCGGCGCGCGGGTGGTCCCGATCTCCCGCACCTCCGCGTCCGCTGCCACCCGGCTGTTGCCGCCGGCCGTCAAGGCGTCGACGGGCTGCTGCGTTCGCTCGCCAAGGAACTCCGGGCGGGTGCCACGGCCAACGGCATTCTCCTCGGGACGGTGCCGGCACCACGAGCCCGAGCACGCTCGGCGCGCTGCGCTTCTTCCTGTCCGGCCGGTCCGCGTTCGTGGATGGTCAGTTCCTGACCGTCACCTCAGGCGCCGGCCAACTTTCCGCCGACCCCGACAAGCCTTGGCCGGGAAGGTCGCCGTCGTGACGGGAGCCGCCCGTGGGATCGGCGCGGCGATCGCACGGACGCTGCACCGGGACGGCGCCCGGCTCGTGGTGGTGGATATTCCCGCGGCGGGTGACCACCTCGCCGCCGTCGCCAACGAGGTTCATGGCACTGCCCTGCAATTGGACATCACGGCCGGGACGCCGGGAGGCGGATCATCGACCACGCCGTGGAACGCCATGGCGCGCTGGACATCGTCATCCACAACGCGGGTATTACCCGGGACAAGCTCCTGGCCAACATGGATGAGGGCCGCTGGAATTCCGTCATCGGCGTGAACATCGCCTCGCAGTTGAGAATCAACGAGGCACTCCTTGGTGCGGACCAGCTCCACAAAACCCCGCGGATCGTATCCGTGGCCTCTACGAGCGGCATCGCGGGCAACCGCGGGCAGACAAACTACGCCGCATCCAAAGGGGGAGTGATCGGCATGGTGAGGCCACGGCGCCCTTGCTGGCTGAACGCGGCAGCTCCATCAACGCCGTCGCGCCCGGCTTCATAGAGACAGACATGACCGCCCGTATCCCCTTCGCTACCCGGGAAGTAGCCCGCAGGCTTAATTCGCTGCAGCAGGGAGGCCTGCCCGGCGACGTGGCAGAGGCAATCGCGTTCCTGGCATCGGACGAGGCCGGTGGAATCACGGGAGAAGTGCTCAGGGTCTGTGGACAGAACCTGGTGGGTGCATGACTACGGAACAACCGCTCATCCTGGGGAACTGCCGTCCCTCTCTAAGCTGTATGTGAACGCGGCGGCGACGGCGGCACGGCGGAGGGTGATGGGGTTCCAGGCAGCCACCGCGCTGCCCCACGGGAGCCACGAGGTCCGCGGGGTGCGGGCCGACGTCGCGAACCTCACCGCCTACCAGCACCTGATCGGCGAGACAGCGAGTGACGCACTGCCGGCGGGCTTCATCCATGCCCTTGCGTTCCCGGTTGCCATGAGCGTGCTTAACCGGGACGACTTCCCGCTTCCCTTGCTGGGGATGATCCATTTGAAGAACCATGTGGAGCAATTGCGGGCAGTCCAGTTCAGTGAGCCGCTCGACGTCCGGTCCTGGGCAGAGCACATGCGCGGCCACAGGGCTGGAACCCAGCTGGACGTCGTCGCCGAAGTCCGGTCAAGCAACGGCGGGCCTTGCTCTGGCGCGGCGTCTCGACGTACCTCGCCAAGGGGTCTTCCTTCCGGGAGTCGACAAGGCCGCCGCGGCCGCCGCTCCACCGGAGTTCAGGGCGCCCGCACCAACCGCCGTCTGGCAGCTCGGAGTGGATACCGGCCGCCTGTACGCCGCCGTATCCGGGGACTTCAATCCGATCCACTTGAGCCTGCTCTCGGCCAAGGCGTTGGGCCTGCCGCGGTCGATCGCGCACGGCATGTACCTTGCGTCCCGGGCCTTGGCTGACGTGGGCTCGGTGAAGTCGGAAGCGTTCCGGTGGGACGTGAACTTCGAGGCGCCGGTGTTCCTTCCGGCGCGGGTGGCCCTGGAAATCGGCACGGTCCACTCCGCGTCAGGCTCGTGGGAGCGTTCGGACTACGTGGCCTGGAACCCGCGAAGCGGCAGGAGGCACTTCAGCGGATCCGTGACGGCGCTGTAGGGCGCCGGTTTCGGGGTTCCAGGTTCAGGCGCAAGCTTCAGGGTCACGGTCCAGGGTCCAACAAGAGCTACGACGACGGCGGTCACCCACGCGGGCGGCCGCCGTCGTCGCGCCTGACGGAGCCGGATTCAGAGCCGGGTCGCGGAGCCGGGTTCGACGGCGGATTCATTGCCGGTGGTGAATTCCCAGTAATGCAATTTAATAAATGTGATGAACGCCGCATTAGCGTCCGAAAAGGCAAATTCAGGTTAAACAAACAAGGCCTGGAATTCTCAGAATTCCAGGCCTTGCAATTGTGCGCGGAGGGGACTTGAACCCCCACCCCCTTTCGAGGACTAGCACCTCAAGCTAGCGCGTCTGCCATTCCGCCACCCGCGCAGGTGGTGTTCGGAGCGTTCGTTCTGCGCCTCTCGGCGCTTCTCTTTCCTCCGAAGCAGCGAGAAAAACTCTAACACGGTTTCTGGGAAATAAAAAAACCGGAGCTCGAGACGGCGCTGTCAACGGCAATTGGGCCTCGCCAATCCGCGCCAAAACGCGGGAAAGCGCGCGGCCAAACGGGCATGCGGTGGGTAGGCTGGGGAAGCGCGCGGGGAGCGTCCGCACCATCTGCCTTCCCGCCGGAGTACGTCCATCCCAGCCAGCAAGGAGAGTTCCATGACTGATATCCGACCCGAGGACGAAGTAGTCCGGATCTGCCAGGAACTCATCCGCATAGACACCTCGAACTTCGGTGACGATTCCGGTCCTGGCGAACGCGCCGCAGCGGAATACACGGCGGCGCTTATTAATGAAGTTGGATTGGACGCGGAAATCTTCGAGTCGGCTCCGGGCCGGGCCAATGTTGTCACGCGCATGGCCGGGAGGACCCCTCGGCCGGCGCCCTGGTGGTGCACGGCCACCTCGACGTGGTTCCGGCGCTCAAGGACCAGTGGTCCGTGGATCCCTTCAGCGGCGAACTCAAGGATGGACTCATCTGGGGACGCGGCGCCGTGGACATGAAGGACATGGACGCCATGATCCTCGCGGTCATGCGTGACTTCGCCCGGACGGGACGCAAGCCCAAGCGCGACATCATCTTTGCCTTCTTCGCCGACGAGGAAGCCGGGGGCAACCACGGCGCGCGCTACGCCGTCGAGCATCGCAGGGAACTCTTCGACGGCGCAACGGAAGCGATCTCCGAGGTAGGTGGGTTCTCGGCCACCATCGGGGGCCAGCGCACCTACCTGCTGCAGACCGCGGAGAAGGGACTTTCCTGGCTGCGCCTTGTGGCGCACGGCCGTGCCGGCACGGCTCGCAAATCAACACCGACAACGCGATCACCCGCCTGGCCGGGGCAGTCACGAGGATCGGCGAATACCCCTGGCCGATTGAGCTGACCCCCACTACCCGTCAGTTCCTCGACGGCGTGACGGAACTGACCGGCGTCGAGTTCGATCCGGACAATCCCGAGGCCCTGCTGAAGGAACTCGGCACGGTCGCCCGCTTCGTCGGAGCCACCCTTCAAAACACCTCGAACCCACGCTGCTGAGCTCCGGATACAAGCACAACGTCATCCCCGAATCGGCCGAAGCGCTGGTGGACTGCCGCACGCTCCCCGGCCAGCAGGAGATGGTCTTCGAAACCGTCAAGAAACTCGCCGGAGACGGCGTGGAGGTCAGCTACGTCAACAAAGACGTGTCCCTGGAAGTGCCGTTTGCCGGCAACCTGGTCGACGCCATGATCGATGCCTTGCACTCGGAAGACCCCGGCGCCAAAGTGCTGCCCTACACCTTGTCCGGCGGCACCGACAACAAGTCGCTCAGCAAGATCGGCATCACGGGCTACGGATTCGCCCCGTTGATGCTCCCGGAGGAACTCGACTTCACTGGCATGTTCCACGGGGTCGACGAACGCGTTCCTGCCGATTCGCTCAAGTTCGGGTCCAGGGTGCTCAACACCCTGCTCAGCAACTACTAGGGAGAACGCCTTGACCCCCGAAGAGATCCTGCCGGACGAGATGCTCCGTCGCATCCGGGACCGCGCAGCGGGGTACGACCAGAACAACTCGTTCTTCCACGAGGATCTTGAGGAGCTCGCCGCGGCGGGATACCTGAAGATCTTCGTCCCGGAGTCCGACGGCGGACTGGGGCTCGGGCTCGAAGCCGCGGCGGCGCTTCAGCGCCGGCTTGCCACGGCTGCCCCGGCCACGGCGTTGGCCGTCAACATGCACCTTGTCTGGACCGGCGTCGCGCACGTCCTGGCGAGGCGCGGCGACGGCTCCCTCGACTTTGTGCTGAAGGAGTCCGGACACGGCGAGGTCTTTGCCTTCGGGATTTCCGAGCCGGGAAATGACTCCATGCTCTTCGACTCAGGGACCACGGCGGAACCGCAGCTGGACGGCGGGTACAGCTTCACCGGGCGGAAGATCTTCACGAGCTTGTCGCCGGCATGGACCCGCCTCGGCATCTTCGGCAAGGATGGCGGCGCACGGGAGGGGAGCGGTGAGCTGGTTTTCGGCTTCATCCAACGCGACGCGCCCGGCCACGAGACACTGAATGACTGGGACACCCTGGGCATGCGGGCAAGCCAATCGAACACCACGCTCCTCCACGGCGCCATGGTGCCGCCGGAACGGATCTTCCGGAAACTGCCCGTAGGACCCAACCAGGATCCGTTGATCTTCGCGATTTTCGCGTGCTTCGAAACGCTGCTTGCCGCGGTCTACACAGGCATCGCGGAGCGGGCATTCACGCTGGCGGTCGAGGCCGTCAAGCGCCGTACCTCGGCCAAGTACGGGGCCGAAGCTTTTCGCAGGACCCGGACATCCGCTGGAAGATTGCCGACGCCGCCATGGCAATGGATTCCATCCAGCCGCATTTGGCGTCGGTGGCCCGTGACGTGGATGCCCTGGTCGATCACGGGTCGCAGTGGTTTCCCAAGTTCGTGGGGCTCAAAGTGCGGGCCACGGAGAACGCCCGGACCATCGTGGACGTGGCGATACGAGTTTCGGGAGGCTCCAGCTACTTCCGGGGCTCCGAACTCGAACGGCTGTACCGCGATGTGCTGGCCGGGATCTTCCATCCCTCCAATGAGGAATCCGCGCACACCACAGTTGCCAACGCGTGGCTTGGTCCGCTCGAAAGCTGAAACGCTCGAACACTGGAGCGGGGACCCTGAAATAACGGCCGTGCTGCTTACACGGTGCGCTGTACGTTGAGTACTCTGCGGCGCAGCCAGAACCGGCGACCGCCGCCGATATAGAGGATGCTCCGCTCCAGTTCCCACTTGCCGTATTCGGAGTGCTCCACGAGCCGACGCCGCGCCTCGGGCAAGGAATCGTCAGGGCTGACAGTCAGTACGAGGTACTCGTACTGCCTTGCGTAGTCCCGCTGACGCTCCACTGAACTGCTCAGAAATTGTTCTCTCATCCCTCTCCATTTTCGTCTTTTTCGGGCTAACGTGAAGTCATGAGCATCGATCCGCGTGTCGCGCTTCAGTCATTGACAGCAGCCTTGGAAGAGCACCTGATTGCCGCTTCCGCCCGCCGGGGCGAAGGAGATCCCACTGTGGAGGCAGCGTTTTTCGCCGTTGCAGATGCCTTTGAGGTATATGAGGACTCACTATACGAGGCCTACTCGGAAGTCACACCACTTCAGGTGTTCGACGACGATGAAGAAGATGACGACGAGGACAACAATGAACTCCTCGACGAAGACGAGCTGGAGATCCTCGACCAGTAAGCCCGATCAGTAATGCCCGAGTTTCAGTCGAGTCAGATCGCTGAAACGTCTTCCAGTGCCCTCGAAATTTCGGCGGGAAGAGGCGAAAGCTGCGCATCGAGCAGTTCCTTGAGCTGGACCGCATTGCGTGCGCCCACTATGGCGGTGGATACCCAGGGCGCGAGAGCAGCCAGCTCAGGGAAACATCGACGGCGGACCGTCCCAAGCCGCGCGCAGCCATGGCTGCCGCTTCGACGATCCGTGCTCCCCGCGCATCGAGGTACTTCTCGACGTAGCCGCTGAGGCGGCCTTCAGCCGCCCGTGATTCGGACGGAATCTGTCCGCGGTATTTGCCGCTGAGCACTCCGCGGCCGAGGGCCCCCACGCCATGAGGCCGAGGCCGGCGTCCTCGATGGCAGGCACCAGTTCGTCTTCGGGCTTCCTGTGCAGGAGCGAGTATTCGGATTGGTTGGCCACCAGGGTGAATCCCGCGATCGCCGCAGCCTTGGCGGTCTGCCAGCCGTTGTAGTTGGAGATGCCGACGTACCGTGCGCGGCCGAGCGCAACGCGAGGTCCAGCGCGGAAAGGGTTTCCTCGAGCGGTACGTTTCCGTCCCAAGCGTGCGCGAACCAGATGTCCACGTAGTCGGTTCCCAAGCGGGCGAGGCTGGCGTCGAGAGCGGACAGCATGGATCCGCGGGACGCATCGACGCTGCGCCGGCCGTCCGACGTCGAGACGCCCGCTTTCGTGGAGAGGACAACCTCCGAACGCGCCACAACGTCCCCCAGCATGGAACCCAGCAGGGCTTCGGCCCGTCCACCGGCGTAGGAAGCGGCGGTATCGATCATGGTGCCGCTGGCAGCGATGAACGTATGGAGCAGTTCCCGTGCATCCTGTTCGTCCGTTTCTTCCGCCCAGGACATAGTGCCCAGGGAAAGGGTGGACACCCGAAACCCGCTGTTGCCGACGTAACGCTGCTGCATAGCTGATAGCTTACGGGGAGATCGGGTAGATCATGACGTAGGGTCTATTCACGTGAACTGGATAGAAGCAGCCTTCCTTGGCCTCGTGCAGGGCCTGACAGAATTCCTTCCGATTTCTTCAAGCGCACACCTGCGAATTGTCGGCTCGTTCCTGCCCAATGCGGCGGATCCCGGAGCTGCTTTCACGGCCATTACCCAGCTAGGCACCGAGACGGCCGTCATCGTTTTCTTTTGGCGCGACATCGTCAGGATTGTCCGCGCCTGGTTCGGATCGCTGCGGGGGAAAGTCTCCAGGGACGATCCCGACGCGCGGATGGGCTGGTTGGTCATCCTCGGCAGCGTGCCTATCATCGTGCTCGGCCTGCTCTTCCAGGACCAGATCGAATCCGTCCTGCGCAGCCTGTGGATCGTCGCCACGATGCTCATCGTCTTTGGCATGATCCTCGCGGTGGCCGACGCCGTGGGCAAGCAGGAACGCGAGCTGAGCCAATTGACCTTCAAGCACGGCATCCTTTACGGGCTGGCCCAGGCCATGGCTCTCATCCCGGGCGTCTCCCGCTCCGGCGGAACCATCACGGCCGGCCTCTTAATGGGGTACACGCGTGAAGCCGCCGCACGGTATTCGTTCTTGCTTGCCATACCCGCTGTCTTCGGCAGCGGCCTGTACCAGCTGTACAAGGTGGTCTCGAAGGAAGGAATCACCGGACCCTTCGGCCTTCCGGAAACAGCCTTGGCCACCGTCATCGCCTTCGTGGTGGGCTTCATCATCATTGGCTGGTTCCTGAAATTCATTTCCACCCACAGCTACCGTGCTTTTGTGTGGTACCGCATTCTCCTGGGACTAGCCCTCTATGTATTGCTCGGTTTCAATGTCATCAGCGCCTAGCACTATGGTTGAGGCTGTGAAATCGTGGATCTCCCGCCCTGTGCCTGAACTACCCGGCAGCATGCCCCCGTTGAGGCTGTTCGATACCGCCCTCGGGTCCCTCGTGGAGGTCGAGCCACGTGCGGAGCAATCCATGTACGTCTGCGGCATCACGCCGTACGACGCCACCCACATGGGCCACGCCGCCAGCTACGTCGCCTTCGACCTGCTCAACCGGGCATGGCGGACAGCGGCCAGCGCGTTGCGTACGTCCAGAACGTCACCGACGTCGACGATCCGCTCCTGGAGCGGGCCACCGCCACCGGCGTTGACTGGCGGGAGTTGGCTGCGAGCCAGATTGAGCTTTTCCAGACCGACATGGACGCCCTCAATGTGCTGGCCCCGAATTACTACATCGGAGCCGTCGAAGCGATCCCGATGATCGTTCCGGCTATCGAGAAATTGATCGCGGACGAGCTCGCCTACCGCGTGCACGGCACGGGTGGCGAACCCGACGGCGACGTCTACTACGACGTCGAGGCAGCCGGCAAGGCGTCGGATAGCCCGGACGCGTGGACCCTCGGGGACATTTCGGGGCTCGGCGAAGTGGAAATGCTCGAGCTTTTCGCCGAGCGCGGCGGCGATCCCGGCCGCTCCGGCAAGCGGAATCCCCTTGATCCCCTGCTATGGCGCGTTGCCCGCGCCGGCGAGCCGAGCTGGCCGGGCGCAAGCCTCGGTGACGGACGTCCCGGCTGGCACATCGAATGTACGGTCATCGCGCAGAAGTACCTGCCGGAACCGTTCACCGTGCAGGGCGGCGGATCTGACCTCGTTTTCCCGCACCACGAAATGGGCGCCGGACACGCGTATTCGCTAAGCGGCATTCCCCTGGCACGCCACTACGCCCATGCTGGAATGGTGGGCCTGGACGGTGAAAAGATGAGCAAGTCCAAGGGCAACCTGGTGCTGGTGTCCAAGCTCCGTGCAGCAGGCGAAGAGCCCGCCGCAATCCGCCTGGCGATCCTGGCCAACCACTACCGCTCGGATTGGTCCTGGACCGATGAAGGCTTCGCCCAGGCCAAGGAACGCCTCAACACGTGGCGGGCCGCCCGGGACATCGCTCCCGAGGGAACAGCGGCGGAATTGCTGACGCGGATGCGTGCCGAGCTGGCCAACGACCTGAATGCTCCCGGCGCGGTCGCCGCCGTCGATGCCTGGGCCGCGGCGGCTCTCAGTAATCCGTCCACCGCTAATCCGAGTGCACTGGATTCCGCCCTGGTGAGCGACGCGATCAACGGATTGCTCGGCGTCGAGCTCTAAGCAACGCGGGGTCACTTACGGCCCATAATGTCCCCTTGGACGGGCCGTAAGTGACCCCGCGTTGGGTTAGGGCTTGTCCTTGCCCCTGCGTTTGAGATAGCGCTCGAACTCGCGGGCGATGGATTCGCCACTGGCCTCCGGCAGGTCGGCCGTGTCCTTGGCCTCCTCGAGCTGCCGCACGTAGGCGGCGATTTCGGGTCTTCGGTGGCCAGTTCGTCCACGCCCCGCTCCCAGGCCTCGGATTCCTCGTTGAGGGCGTGGGTGTCCAGCGGCACCTGGAGCAGGTCCTCGATCCTGTTCAAGATGGCCAGTTGCGCCTTGGGGGAGGGCGGTTGGGCGACATAGTGCGGCACGGCCGCCCACAGCGACACCGTGGGCAAGCCCGCGAGCAGCGCGAATTCCGCCAGCACGCCCACAATGCCTACCGGACCCTCGTACTGCGAAGCCTCCAGGTTCAACCGCTGCCGCAATCCGCTGTCGTCCGAGGTGGTGCTCACGGGGATTGGGCGGCTGTGCGGGACATCGGCCAGAAGGGCGCCGATCAACACCACATAGTCGACCTTGAGCGTTTCAGCGTGGACCAGAAGCTCGGCCGTGTAGGCACGCCAGCGGTAGGACGGCTCGGTGCCGAGCACGAACACCGCATCGACGTTGCTGTCCGGGACGCTGGCCTTGTACAAGCGCGTGGAAGGCCACTTCACTTTGCGCGTCCCGGCGGCCGTGCGTCGCACAGTCGGCCTGGTGAACTGGAAGTCGTAATAGTCGTCGGCATCAACGGATGCCACTTTCTTTCCTTGCCACAACTTGTTCAAGTAGTGCAGGGAATCGCTGGCCGCCTCACCGGCGTCGTTCCAACCTTCGAAAGCCGCGAGCATCACGGTGATGCGCTGACCTTCGGCTACAGGCTGGAGAAGGCGCTCAGGCTCCGGTGAAGTGGCCTGTCCGTCAGGGGCTCCGTCCAAACTGTTCATTCACTCACCCTACGTCCAACACCGCCACCGATGCATGGCGTGCGGGGACCGGCGTGGCCATACTTCGCCCCGGGCGTAGAGCGGCAATCGCCCTGCCTCCTTCCACGTAGACTTTAGGCATGCTTGCTTCAGCCACCCAGCCCTTTGTAAAAGCCGAGCTCAAAGCCGCGCTATGGGACATGGATGGCACCCTGGTGGACACCGAGCCGTATTGGATTGCCGCAGAGCGCACCCTCGTGGAGTCCTACGGAGGCGCCTGGAGCCATGAACAAGCCATGCAGCTCGTAGGGCAATCGCTCATGCACTCGGCCGGCATTCTCCAAAAGGCTGGAGTGAACCTGGAGAAGCGGGAGATCGTTGACTCCTTGAGCGCCCAGGTCATCGACCGCCTCCGCGTCGAGGTGCCGTGGCGGCCCGGTGCCAAGGAGCTGCTGGACGAGCTGTATCAATCGGGCGTCCGCTGCGCCCTCGTGACGATGTCCGAAGGCCCGATGGCCCGGGAAGTCGTCGCCAACCTCCCCAAGCCCTACTTCGAGTTCCTCATCACGGGGGACACCGTCAGCCAAGGAAAACCCCACCCCGAGGCTTACCTCGCCGCCGTCGAGCGGCTCCGGGACACGGATCCTGCGCTGACCGTGGATCACTGCGTCGCCCTCGAGGATTCCGTGCCGGGCGTTGCGTCCGCGATCGCCTCCGGGGTGGTCACGGTGGGAATTCCGCACCAAATGGCTTTGCCCGAGGATGCCCGCCGGGCAACCTGGGACACCCTGCAGGGACGGAAGGTCTCCGACCTTGAGGCGCTTGTCGCCGCCCGCGCTTCCGCCACCATGCCCGCCGCGGCTTTCCTTGGACAGGCAAACTAAGTGAGCACTCCCCGGAACGGTGGCCACAGCACACGCAGCAGCAGGAAGGACGGGATTCCGCTCGGCCGCATCGCGGGAATCCCCGTGTACCTTGCGTACTCCTGGTTCATCATCGCCGCGTTCACGGTGATCGCGGTTGGCCCGGTCGTATTCGTGCAGCACCCCTCCCTGGGAAACGGAGCGTACTTCGTTGCCTTTGCCTATGCGGTGCTCCTCGCCCTTTCCGTGCTGGTCCACGAACTCGCCCATGCCTTGAGCGCCAAGGCGTTCAACTGGCCCACGGAGAAGATCGTGTTGAATCTGTGGGGCGGCCACACCCAGTTCGAGAGCTTCATTTCGTCTCCTGGCCGCTCGGTGCTTGTGGCCTTGGCAGGACCCGCCGCCAACTTTGTCCTCGCTGCAGCCGCCTGGCCGCTGGTGGTGGCCCACGTCTTCGGCGGGGTGGCGGAGGAATTGGCCAACAGCTTCATGTGGGCCAATCTGTTGATCGGCATTTTCAATGTGCTCCCGGGTCTGCCCCTTGACGGAGGGCGGTTGGTGGAATCCGCGGTATGGAAAGTGACGGGAAGCCAGGAAAAGGGGACAGTGGCGGCTGGCTGGGCCGGAAGGATCGTCGTCATCGTCCTGGTTGTTGGGTTCATAGCCCCGCCGCTGCTTAGCGGGAGCCCGATTAATTTCACTTATATGCTCATCACCCTCCTTGTCTGCAGCTTCCTGTGGATGGGCGCTTCGGGCGCGATCAAGCAAGCGACGCTCCGTGGACGCCTCCCCTCGGTGAGTGCCGCCGCCTTGGCCGAACCCGCCGTCGGAATTCCGAACTCGGCCACGGTCGCCGAAGTCCTGCGCGTGGCCCCCTACGGCACGCCCGCCGTCGTGATCTGCGGACCGGATGGCCGGCCACAGGGTCTGGTAGATCCGGCCGCGACTGCAGCCGTGCCGGCCTCCGAGGTATCCACGACCTTCGTGACCGCGGTTTCCACCCCGCTCGCCGACGGTGCCTACGTCCCCTGGACGTCCAGCGGCCAGGAACTGATCCAGTATTTGGCGCAGCTCAGCGGCGCCGAATACGCGGTCGTGGACGAACGCGGCACGGTCATGGGCCTGCTGCGTCAGCAGGCGGTAGTGACAGCCATTACAGGTAAAGTAGCCCGACGGAGCGGACGCCCGTAGGACCTTCCCGGTAGAGTTACCTGCCGGTCGTGAAATAACCCGGCCGGCAGTGCGCATCACTAAGCAGCAACTGCGGCAACAAATGACGGCCCAGCCGTACAGGAGCGAGGAAACACCCATGAGCAGCGAAACCGCAGCCAACTACACGGCCACCGGCGCCGCCGACACCGCCATTCAGCCGACTGGTGCGGCCCGGCGCCGAGGGCCCTTCCGTGTGGGCGAGCGGGTTCAACTCACGGACGAACGCGGCCGGATGAACACCATCACCCTGGAGGAAGGCGGCGCTTTCCATACGCACCGCGGCTTCCTGAACCACGACGAAATCATCGGCCAGGTTGACGGTTCAGTGGTGGCCAACAACATCGGCCAGCAGTACCAGACCCTCCGTCCCTTGCTCTCGGACTTCGTGTTGTCCATGCCCCGCGGTGCCGCAGTGGTGTACCCCAAGGATGCCGGCCAGATCGTCACCATGGCCGATATCTTCCCGGGGCCCGCGTTGTGGAGGCCGGCGTTGGTTCCGGCGCCCTTTCGATCTCCCTGCTTCGAGCAGTCGGCGACAACGGGTACCTCCACTCCTTCGAGCGTCGCGAAGAATTCGCCGACATTGCCCGCGGCAACGTGGAAACCATTTTCGGCGGTCCGCACCCGGCCTGGAAGATCTCTCTTGGCGACTTCCAGGAGGAAGTCGTCCGCTCCGAAGAGCCCGGGTCCGTGGACCGCGTGGTGCTGGACATGCTCGCTCCGTGGGAATGCCTCGACGCCGTAGCCACCGTTTTGGCCCCGGGCGGCGTGTGGATCAACTACGTGGCCACCGTGACCCAGCTCTCCCGTACCGCTGAAGCGATCCGCGCCGACGGTCGTTTCACGGAACCGGACGCCTGGGAGTCCATGGTCCGCGGCTGGCACCTTGAGGGCCTCGCTGTCCGTCCCGACCACCGCATGGTGGCCCACACGGGCTTCCTTTTGGTGACGCGTCGCCTCGCCGACGGCGTGACCGGAATCTCCGTCAAACGGCGACCGTCCAAGACCGAGTTCAGCGAAGAGGACCTGAATGCCTGGACTCCGGGGGCGGTAGGAGAGCGTGCGGTTTCCGACAAGAAACTGCGCCGGGCCGCACGGGATGCGATTGCCGGCACCAACGTCAAGGACGACCCCACACCCGCCCCCTAGGGAAAGATCACAAACTGGTCCGCATTCCGGATGTCACAGGTTACCCAACGCTTTTGAGGGCTAAGGTCTATTTATAGAAAGCGGGAAGGAGCTGATGCTTCGTGGATACGTCGAACAATGACTTCGGGCGAACAACGCCGGAGGAGCCATCGAACAAGGCTGTGACTGAAGGAAAAGCGGGACACGGGGGTGGGCAATCCAACCGGTGGACGACTCCGCGGAACTCACTGTCGCGGAACGCCAGATAAACATCCTTCGAGACAAACTGCGCCATATCGACCGTCAGCTTGCCGCCGCCACCCAGAACAACACCAAGCTCGTGACCATGCTGGAGACGGCGAAGGCCGAAATCCTGCGACTCAAAGGTGCCCTCGAGCAGGACGGTCAACCACCGTACAGCTTCGGGACCATCCTGCAGATCAATCCAAGGCGCCAGCCGACTGCAGGCAGCACCGGCCAGGCGGCCACCGAGGAATCGGTCGACATCTTCAATGCCGGCCGCAAGATGCGCGTGGGCGTCAGCCCGCTGGTGAACATCAACCAGCTGGCCGTTGGGCAGGAAGTCCTCCTCAATGAGGCCCTCCTCGTGGTGACAGGCCTGGGCTACGAACGGGCAGGCGAACTTGTCACGCTCAAGGAAATGCTGGGCACGGACCGCGCCCTCGTCGTGGGCAGGGCCGATGAAGAGCGGGTAGTCAGGCTCTCAGGCGCATTGCAGAAGGTGCACCTGCGCGTCGGCGATGCTTTGTCGCTCGATTCCCGCACGGGCTACGCACTGGAGAAGGTGCCCCGGGCAGAGGTCGAAAACCTGGTCCTCGAGGAAGTCCCGGATATTACGTACGAGGACATCGGCGGCCTGGGCCCGCAAATCGAACAGATCCGCGACGCGGTGGAACTGCCGTTCCTGCACCCGGACCTGTACCGCGAACACGGCCTCAAAGCCCCAAAGGCATCCTGCTTTACGGCCCTCCGGGTTGCGGCAAGACGCTGATCGCGAAGGCCGTTGCCAACTCGCTCGCCGCCCGCGCCTCCGAACGGGCCGGCAACGTAGACCTGAAGAGCTATTTCCTGAACATCAAGGGGCCTGAACTCCTTGACAAATACGTCGGCGAAACAGAGCGGCACATCCGCCTGATCTTTGCGCGTGCCCGGGAGAAAGCCTCCGATGGCAGCCCCGTGGTGGTGTTCTTCGACGAAATGGACTCGCTGTTCCGCACCCGCGGCACCGGGGTGTCCTCCGACGTCGAAACAACCATCGTCCCGCAGCTCCTGAGCGAGATCGACGGCGTCGAACGCCTGGACAACGTCATCGTGATCGGTGCCTCGAACCGTGAAGACATGATCGATCCGGCTATTCTCCGTCCCGGGCGGCTTGACGTGAAGGTCAAGATCCAGCGGCCCGACGCCGAGGCGGCCGCCGACATTTTCGCCAAGTACATCACCACCGACCTTCCATTCCACGCGACGGATCTGGCAGAGCACGGCGGCGACGTCCAGGCCACGGTCGACGCCATTATCCAGCGCACCGTTGAAGCCATGTATTCGACGGAGAAGTCCAACGAGTATCTCGAAGTCACCTACGCCAACGGCGATACCGAGATGCTCTATTTCAAGGACTTCAACTCCGGCGCGGTTGTCCAGAACGTCGTGGACCGGGCCAAGAAGTACGCCATCAAGGACCTCCTGCTAACCCAGCAGAAAGGCCTGCGGATCGACCACTTCCTGCGCGCCGTCGTCGACGAATTCCGCGAACACGAGGACATGCCCAACACCACCAACCCGGACGACTGGGCACGCATCTCGGGCAAGAAGGGCGAACGCATCACCTACATCCGCACCATCGTCCAGGGCAAGGCCGGCAGGAGCCCGGGAAGTCGATCGAAACGACTCCCAACACCGGCCAGTACCTGTGACGGCCCGGCCGGAAGGCCTGCCTTCGGACAAGCTTCCCGTGGGCGGGCCATGCGGGTCATGGGTTCGGAAACTGAATACGGTATCCATGCGCCCTCCGCTCCGGGGGCGAACGCCACGATGATGTCCGCGCGGATCATCCAGGCCTACGCCAACCTCACGCGACAGCGGGCGGCCGGCGGGGCCGAGACCCGCTGGGACTATACGGACGAAGAGCCCCTGCATGACGCGCGCGGTTGGACGGTGGAGCGCAGTGCCGCCGACCCCAGCCAGCTGACGGACAGGCCCCCGGTGCTCGACGCCGAGGCAGTCGCCTTGGCGTACGGGCGCCAAGAGCTCGAAGCCGACGGCGGCGACGAGTCAGGCTCGTTGCTGATGAACATGGTCCTCGGCAACGGGCGCGCCTGTACGTGGACCATGCCCATCCGGAATATTCGAGTCCGGAGGTCACGAATCCCCGGGACATCGTCGCGTGGGACGCGGCCGGCGACCTCGTCGCCCTGGCCACGGTTCGGAAAGTCGCCGCGGATCCGGATCTGCCGGCCATCAACCTCTACAAGAACAACACCGACAACAAATCTGTGTCCTACGGTTCCCACGAAAACTACCTCATGCCACGGTCGGTACCTTTCGGGGACATCGTCCGCGGCCTGACGCCTTTCTTCGTCACGCGCCAGGTCATCTGTGGTGCCGGACGGCTCGGCAAGGGCCAGGACGGTTCAACCGCCGGATTCCAGATCAGTCAGCGTGCGGATTTCTTTGAGGCCGAGGTGGGACTGGAAACCACCATCAGGCGCCCGATCATCAATACCCGGGATGAACCGCATGCGACGGCGGACAAATACCGGCGCCTGCATGTCATCATCGGCGACGCCAACCTGAGCCAGGTGTCGAACTACTTGAAGTTCGGCACCACGGCTTTGGTCCTGAGCCTCATCGAAGCCGGCCAGGCTCCGAAGATCGAGGTGCATGAGCCGGTGGCCGGCCTCCAGGCAATCAGCCACGACACCTCCCTGACTGCCACGGTCAGGCTTCTTGACGGACGGCGCGTCACAGCGCTCGATATCCAGTGGATGTACTACGAGGCAGCGGCCAAACTTGGACAGGAAACCGGGGTTTCTGATTCCTTCAGCGGAGACGGCCACACCCGGGATGTCCTGGAACGGTGGGAGTCGACGCTGGGGCTCTTGGGGACCAACCCCGCCGGTGCCGCGTCATCGGTCGAATGGCTCGCCAAAATGTCCTTGCTGGATGGTTATCGGAACCGTGACGGCCTGGAATGGAACGATGCCCGCCTGGGCCTCGTCGATTTGCAATGGTCCGACGTGAGGCCGGAAAAGGGCCTCTATTACCGGATGCTTTCCCGCGACCGCATGCAGACAATCGTGGACGAAGCCGCCATCAGCCGCGCTGTCGTCGAACCGCCGCCGGACACGCGCGCGTTTTTCCGCGGGAAGTGTGTTTCCAGCTTCGGCAAGGACGTGGTCGGTGCCAGTTGGGATTCGGTCATCTTCGACGTTCCCGGCATTGGAAAACTGCAGCGCGTGCCTACCCGGGAACCCCTCCGCGGCACGGAAGCACTCACCGGACAACTGTTTCGGAAACACGACACGGCGGGCGCATTCCTCCGTGAATTGCTCGGCCTGGATCCGGCCCGCCTGCCTGAACAAGCAGCCGGCTAAAGGGCGTCAAACGGGCCCTTAAAACCGCAGCGTGGCGGCCCGCCCCGTGGCAGTATGGCATTACAGGAAGTCCCCGTTGCCGGGGATGGACAGAATGGAGAAGGAAATGGCAGCTCAGGAGCAGCAGCAACCGCAGTCGCGGGACGTCGAGGTAGAGACCGACGCCCCGAGGCGCCGCCCGCAGCGCCGGAGGCCCAGGCCTCGGTAGCGACGCAGGGCGTGGACGATCTCCTCGACGAAATCGATGGCGTGCTTGAATCGAACGCCGAAGAGTTCGTCAGGGCATTTGTGCAAAAGGGCGGCCAATAGCCAGCCGCCAGCTAAGCCAAGGGCCCGGCCGGCGCGAGGCCGCCGGGCATCGGATGTCAGAGTCGAAGGAGCGCAGCAATGCAGGATCCATCAACCGGCCACCTGGCCACCCAAGCAACGTCTTCGTTCATAGAGCATCTGCAACGCTCCAGGCCTGAACTCCTCCCCTTTAATCAAGCGCTGCCCGCGGGACAGATTCCCCCGTGCCCATGCCACAACGATCGTCGCCCTCAGTTACCCCGGTGGCGTCCTGATGGCGGGGACCGGCGTGCCACGATGGGCAATGTGATCGCCAGCAGGCACATCGAGAAGGTCTTCCCGGCCGACGAATACTCCGTCCTGGGAATTGCCGGGACCGCGGGGCTGGCCATCGACATCACGCGGTTGTTCCAAGTGGAACTGGAACACTACGAAAAGATCGAGGGCACTCTGCTGAGCCTGGACGGCAAAGCCAACAGGCTTGGCGCCATGATCCGGGGAAACCTGCCGATGGCCATGCAAGGCCTCGCGGTGATCCCGCTCTTCGCGGGCTTTGACCAGGCAGCCGGCGTGGGACGGCTTTTCTCCTACGATGTCACCGGGGGACGGTACGAGGAATTGGAGCACCATTCGGTCGGCTCGGGTTCGGTCTTCGCACGCGGCGCCCTGAAGAAGCTGTGGCGGCCGAACCTCACCGAAGACGAGGCTGTCGCCGTCGCGGTTGAAGCCCTCTACGACGCCGCCGACGACGACTCCGCCACGGGCGGTCCGGACCCGGTCCGGCAGCTCTGGCCGGTGGTCTACACGGTCAACCGTGCCGGTGCCCGCAGGGTGTCGGAACGGGAGCTGGCAGCGATCGCCGGCGCGATCGTTGAATCGCGCGCAGTTGCCGGACGGGAGGCCTGAGATGACCCAGCAGTTTTATGTTTCGCCCGAACAACTGATGAAGGACCGTGCGGACTTCGCGCGGAAGGGTATCGCCCGCGGCCGGTCCGTCGTCGTGATCAGTTGCGCTGACGGCATCGCGCTGGTGGCTGAAAACCCTTCGCCGTCGCTCCACAAGATCGGTGAGATCTACGACAAGATCGCGTTCGCAGCCGTGGGGAAGTACAACGAGTTTGAGAGTCTTCGGCAAGCCGGTGTCCGCTACGCCGACGTCCGCGGCTATTCATACGATCGCGAGGACGTCACCGCACGCGGTCTGGCCAGCGTCTACGCGCAGAGCCTTGGCGCCGTCTTCACCGCGGAACAAAAACCTTTCGAAGTCGAACTGGCGGTGGCAGAGGTCGGGCACACACAGGCCGAGGACCACCTCTATCGGCTGACTTTCGACGGCTCGATTGCCGACGAGAACGGTTTTGTGGTGATGGGCGGCTTGGCCGAGCAAGTAGCCGAGACGGTGGGCCGCGGTTGGAAGGCTGACCTCAGCGTGGCCGGGGCGCTTCGATTGGCCGTCAAGGCGCTGGCCACGGACAAGGAAGTGGACGCGCTTCCCGGGACGGCAGTCGAAGCCGCGGTGTTGGATCGGAGTCCGGAAAGCGGGCGCGGATCCCGGAGGGCATTCCGGCGGCTCAGGGCTGACGAAATCACGCAACTGCTGGCAGGGGAGGCCTGAGATGGACAAGAGGATATTCGGGATCGAAACGGAGTTCGGTATTTCGTACTCGAGCCCCGACTCACGGCCGTTGGCTCCCGAGGAAGTGGCCAGGTACCTCTTTCGCAAAGTAGTGAGCTGGGGACGCTCCTCAAACGTCTTCCTCACGAATGGCTCGCGCCTGTACTTGGATGTCGGCTCGCACCCGGAGTACGCCACCGCGGAATGCGACGACCTCGCGCAGCTGATCGCCCACGACAGGGCGGGGAGCTCATCCTCGATGACCTCGTTGATGAAGCACAGGCCCGGCTTGCGGCGGAGGGATTCAACGGAACGGTCTACCTGTTCAAGAACAACACCGATTCCGCCGGCAATTCCTACGGCAGCCACGAAAACTACCTGATTCCGCGGCGGGGCGAGTTCTCGCGGCTCGCGGAGATCCTCATTCCCTTCCTCGTCACGCGTCAGCTGATCGCAGGTGCGGGCAAGGTCCTGAAGACGCCCCACGGGGCCACGTTCGCGTTCTCCCAGCGTGCCGACCACATTTGGGAAGGCGTGTCTTCGGCGACGACGAGATCCCGCCCCATCATCAACACCCGTGACGAGCCGCACGCCGATGCCGAGTTCTTCCGCCGTCTGCACGTGATCGTCGGCGATTCCAACATGTCCGAGACCACCGCGCTCTTGAAGGTGGGAACGGTGGATCTGCTCCTGCGCATGATTGAGGCCGGAGTGATCATGCGGGACATGCGGATGGAGAACCCCATCCGCAGCATCCGGGAAATCTCCCATGATCTCAGCGGTAAGGCCTTGGTTCGCCTGGCTAACGGGAGGCAACTGACGGCCCTGGACATCCAGCGGGAGTACCTTGCAAAGGTCACCGCTTTTGTAGCATCGAATGGAGCCCACAATCAGCACGTGCCGCTCATCCTGGATCTTTGGGAGCGGACGCTGGACGCGATCGATAGCGGCGACACCAGTGGAATAGACACCGAAGTGGACTGGGCCATCAAGAAGAAGCTGATGGATGGGTACATGCGCCGCCATGGAATCGGCCTGGACTCCCCGCGGATCGCGCAATTGGACCTGACGTATCACGACATCTCACGCAAGCGCGGCCTCTTCTTCCTGCTCCAGTCCCGCGGCGCGGCGCGGCGTCTGGTTGCCGACACGGACATCAAGGATGCAGTGGATGCGCCGCCGCAGACCACCCGGGCAAAACTCCGCGGCGACTTCGTCCGGCGTGCCCAGGAACTCGGCCGTGACTACACCGTGGATTGGGTCCATCTGAAGTTGAACGACCGCGCGCACCAGACGATTTTGTGCAAGGATCCCTTCCGCAGCGTCGACGAAAGAGTAGATGCCCTCCTGGACTCGATGAGCTGACTCCCAGCTTCACCCGCTACTCTGGAGGTTGGCCTTTTAACAGGCCTCTACGCGCATGGCCGAGCCTGGCCCGTCCATGCCCTCCTTTTGCCCCGACGAAAGTTCAATTTGTGCGACGTCTACTAGCAATTCTTATCCCCGGCCTCTTGCTGATGACCGCCTGCGGCGGAAGCCCGGCACCAACAGCAACCCCGGAGCCCACCAGTCAGTCCGCCGGCGAAGTCGCCAAGCTGGATTCCCTTAAGGTCTCCGACAATGGAGAAAAGAAGGCACCCGGCCTGGAATTCAACAAGCCGCTGGACGTAACGCAGCCGACCATCAAAATGGTCAGCGACGGCACCGGCGACAAGGTGAAGGCCGGACAGATCATAGGCCTGTCATTCGTATCGGTTGACGGTAAGGACGGTAAGACCGTCAATGACTCCTTCGCAAGCGGTCCGCAGTCCCTCGTGCTAGATGACACATTCAAGAGCGGTAACGAGATCATTTACAACGCACTTGTCGGCGCGAAAGTGGGCGCATACGTGGCCTTCGCCGCTCCCGGCACCGCAGCCTCTGGTGAGACGCCAGCTTCCGCCCCTCAGTTGGCGGTCCTTAAGATCGTGTCCGCAAAAGATGCCAAGCCCGAGGGCGACACCGTCACCCCTCCCGCTGGCCTTCCTACCGTGAAAGTTGATGACAAGGGAATCCCACAGATTTCCGTTGACGGTGCGAAGGCGCCGCAGAGTCTAGTTGCCCAGGACCTCATTAAGGGCAAAGGCGAAGCTTTGAAAGAGACAAGTACTGTTCTCGCAAACTATGTCGGCGTCACCTTGGCCGATGGCAAGCCTTTCGATTCCAGTTACGATGACAGCTTTAAGCACAAGGGCGTTGCTTCATTCCAGCTTACGAACGTGATCAAGGGCTGGACGCAAGGCCTCGCTGGCAAAACTGTCGGCTCACGGGTGCTGCTCGTCATACCGAAGGCTCTGGCGTACCCCGATGCGACCCCCGACAACGGAAAGCCCACAGGCGACCTCGTCTTCGTCGTGGACATCCTGGGCGCCCAGTAAGCATCCGCAAACCTCCATAATACCGTCCCTATCAAATTGAGGAGTACCCATGTCATTTGGTCAGCGCGATTACGACCGCACTAAGCCGGAGATCGACTTCCCGGAGGGCGACGTCCGACGGAACTCGTTATCAAGGACATCATCGTTGGTGACGGCGCCGAGGCTCAGGCCGGCGACACCGTCTCCACCCACTACGTTGGCGTTGCTTGGTCCACCGGCGAGGAATTCGACGCGTCCTGGGGCCGCGGCGCACCGCTGGACTTCCGCGTGGGAGTCGGCCAGGTCATCCAGGGCTGGGACCAGGGCCTGCTTGGCATGAAGGTCGGCGGCCGCCGTCGCCTTGAAATCCCGTCCGAGCTTGCCTACGGCTCCCGTGGAGCGGGCGGGGCCATCAAGCCCAACGAAGCCCTCATCTTCGTGGTGGACCTCGTAGCAGTCCGCTAGGTTTCGCAGCATGGGAAGGCGCGTCTGCAGCCGGAGAAATCCGGCTGCAGACGCGCCTTCCGCCTTTGCCGGAGGAATTTAGTAACGTAGCAGGCGTGTCCGCATCACGTACCGAACGACTCCTGAACCTGCTGATCGCCCTTCTGAACACGAAATACGGGCTGTCACGGGCCGTTCTCAGGCAGCAGGTCTATCACGATTCCGGCGAGAGCGACGTCGCGTTCGGACGCATGTTTGAGCGGGACAAGGCGGAGCTGAAGCGGTTTGGCTTCGACATCGAAACGCTCCTTGACCACGGTTTCGGCTCGGACGATCCCGCTTCGACCCGATACCGGATCGGCAAGGAGTCCAATCGATTGCCGTACGTGCACCTGACGCCGGCCGAGGGCACGGTTTTGCTTCTGGCCGCGCAGCTGTGGGAACGCGCGGCGCTTGGCTCTGCCGCCGCAAGCGCGCTACGTAAGCTGCAGGCTTCCGGCGACCTTGCCGACGTCGAACTCCCCGCCGGAGTCCAGCCGCGCATCAAGCCCGCCGGCCAGGCTTTTGACGACATCATCGTGGCCATGAACGGCCGGCACCCTGTGAGTTTTGGCTACCGTGCCGCGAGTACCGGCAAAGACGAACGCCGGATGGTAGAGCCCTGGGGCCTCGGGAGCCGGTTCGGCCAGTGGTACCTGGTGGGCTACGACAGGGGCCGGAAAGCGAGACGGTTTTTCAGGCTGTCCCGGATGACGAGCGATGTTCACGTTGAGACGGCATATCACTGCGAAATCCCCCCAGGGTTTGATACCCGTGCCGAACTGGACGGCCTCAATGAACTTCCCTTGCAGGAGGCCCAACTCGACGTCGCCGAAGGCCGTCTGCTAGGTCTTCGCAAGCGCGCGGTGGGTGTCGGCGGAGCCGGAGGCGTCAGTGGCTCCCGGATGGGAAGGGACCGCCTCTCCGTGCCGTACCGGGACAGCGAACTGCTCGCCGAAGAACTGGCCTCCTACGGTCCCCACGTGCTCGTGGAGGGACCTCCCGAGCTGCGCGACGCCGTGATCCGTCGCCTTGAGGCTGCCGCCGCGTTCGCCTCGGGCCCCGCCGTCGAGGTCCGCTTCGAAGACGCCGGACCGGCACCGCGGGCGCGTAAGCGGACCTCGGAAGACCAGCTCAACCGCATGCTCCAGCTGGTCCCCTTCCTTGTCCATAACCAGGGCCTGCCCATCCAGGAAGTGGCGGACCGTTTCGGTGTCACCCGCGAGGAACTAGTCGAGGACCTGAAGATCCTGATTTGCTCCGGCCGCCCCGAAGGCTATCCGGATGACTTGTTCGATATCGATTGGGAAAACGAGCACGTCTACATCCGCGAGCACCTCGACCTCAACCGGCCCATCGGCTTCAGTGTTGATGAGGCTTCCGCCCTGCTGACGGGCTTGGCGACCCTGGGCGGGCTTCCCGCCCAAGCCGGAATGTCGGAGGACGAGCAAAGCGGAGCCCTGCAGTCAGTAACACTGAAGCTCACCGGCGCGGCAGGGGAGGCCGGCCGTTTGGCGGCGGCAGTCGCTGGCCCGCCCGTCGCCCCGGCCGACGCCGGGGCGTTCGACACCATCACCCGCGCGATCCAGGAGGGCCGCCAATTGCGGCTTCGCTACCTGTCGCAGCAGCACGACTCCGTGTCCCAACGGGACGTCGACCCTTTCCGGCTTTATTCCTTGGACAACACCTGGTACTTCGAGGCGTACTGCCACAGCAAAGCCGGGCTGCGGAACTTCCGCCTGGACCGCATCGAGGAGATCGCGCCCAACGGCCGTTCCGTTTCCAAGAGCGCAAGCACCGAGGAGGGCGTCCCGGTGAAGCTGTACACACCGAACGACGAGGACGTGGTGGTCGTGCTCCAGCTGACCCGGCAAGGCGCGGGGCTGGCGGATGACTATTATGCGGAACGGACGGCCGTGCTTCCCGACGGCGGCTTGCTTGCCGAGGTCCGGTTCGGAAATGCGGACTGGTTGCCGATGTTTGTCGCACAGCACGGCGGTGCGGCCCGCATACTAGCGCCAGAGGGGCTTGCCGACGCCTCGGTCGCCTGGCTGGCTGCCGCACTTGCGCAGTACAAGCAATGAAGGCTGGTTAGACTACTCAGATGCCTTGGTGGTCCTGGATCCTTTTATGGCTCGCGCTGATCGCGGTGTCGCTGCTTTGCTACGTCCTGTTGGGCGTCCGGCTTTTCCGGAAGTTCATGGCCACGGTGCGTGAATTGAGTGCCGCAGGGGAGCGGCTGGGGCACCGCACGCACCTTCCCGAACGCCCCGACGACGACGGCGAGTCTCCAGTGAAAGTGTTCGGTGCGGCCGTTTTTGCCTCACCGGAACAGATGCGTCATGATTACGTGACGGCCAAGGCCTCCCGCCAGGAAGTGCGTCGCCAGAAGCGCGTTAAGCGCAAAGCGGAACGGGGCCAACCCCAGTCTCTGCACGACATCGATTTCAGTTAGACGTAGGATGTATTCCAACGAAAGGACTTCCCGTGGGACGACTATTTGATGGCCCTTGGCCAATTGTCATTATCATCATCGTGGCCCTGCTGCTCTTCGCGGCACCCAAGCTGCCTGCCATGGCCCGCAGCCTCGGCCAATCGATGCGCATCATCAGATCCGAAGTCAAGGAAATGAAGAACGACGGCAAGCCGGCGGCCAAGGACGACACGGACCCCGTTGAAGGCAAAGTGGTCAACCACCCCGAAGCGAACAAGAGCGGCAACGACACCGACGTTCCGCCTGCAAGCCGTAGCTAAGCAGTAGTGGCAACGAAGACGGCCGCAAAGCCAACCCCGAAGGGCGGATGGCGCTCCTAGACCACCTGAGGGAGCTTAAGAACCGGCTGATCAAGTCTGCCATCGGCATTCTCCTAGGCGCCGTGGCAGGGTGGTTCCTCTATGAGCCGGTAGTCAACAGCCTGTCGGATCCATTGGTCAAGATCGCGCAGGAGACCAAACGCACCGCGGTCCTGAACTTCGCTAGCGTGGCCGATCCCTTCGACTTCAAGCTCCGCATTGCTATCCAGATCGGCCTGGTACTCTCAAGCCCTATCTGGATCTACCAGGTCTGGGCATTCATCACTCCCGGCCTGACCAAGAAGGAACGCCGGTACACGCTCGGGTACATGGCCGCCGCTGTGCCATTGTTCCTGGTTGGCGTGTACGTCGCCTGGCTGGTGATTCCGAACGTCGTGCGGGCACTGCTGCAGTTCACTCCACAAAACGGTGCCAACAACATCGACGCTTCCCAGTACTTGACGTTCGCTACGCACATGCTTCTTTTCCTGGGTATCGCCTTCCTGGTACCGGTGGTGCTGGTGGGCGTCAACATGGCGGGCGTCTTGAGCGGCAGGACCATCCTCAAGGCCTGGCGCATCACGGTCTTTCTCGTGTTTGTCCTGGCAGCGGTTGCCGCGCCCGGTGCGGACGCGCTGTCAATGTTCATGCTTGCCGGCCCGCTCCTGGTGCTGTTCTTCGCCGCGATTGGTCTCTGCATGCTGAACGACAAACGTCGCGCCCGCCAGCAGTCGAAGATTGCCGCCGAGACGGAAGCCACGGCCGACCTCGCCACACCCGCCTCCGATCTGGAGAACCTGTAGTCCCACGGCCACTAGGCTTGAAGCATGTCCTCCAATTCAGGGGCCCTTTCGCCCTCAGAAGCCTTTCAAGCAGCAGCGCAACGGAGTGCCGAGTCGAAAACTTATCTTGGCACCTTTGCCCAGTCGCTGGAGTTCGAGCTTGACCCTTTCCAGCGTGACGCGTGCCGTTCGCTCCAGGAAGGCAAGGGAGTACTCGTGGCGGCGCCCACGGGGGCCGGGAAGACAATCGTCGGCGAGTTCGCCATCTACTTGGCCCTCGAACGCGGCTCAAGGCGTTCTACACGACGCCGATCAAAGCGCTGAGCAACCAGAAGTTCTCCGAGCTATCGGCGAAGTACGGTGCCTCAAGCGTGGGACTGCTGACCGGCGACACCACCATCAACGGCGAGGCTCCGATCGTGGTGATGACCACTGAAGTCCTGAGGAACATGCTGTATGCCGATTCGGACACCTTGGGGGACCTTGGCTACGTCGTTATGGATGAGGTGCACTACCTGGCAGACCGCTTCCGCGGCGCAGTCTGGGAAGAAGTGATCATCCACCTGCCCAGCGAAGTGCAAGTGGTTTCCTTGAGCGCCACGGTGTCCAACGCGGAAGAGTTCGGCGCGTGGCTGGACACGGTGCGTGGACACACCGACGTGATTGTCTCCGAACACCGTCCCGTCCCCTTGTGGCAGCACGTCATGGTGGGCGTGAAATCGTTGATCTCTTCGCGGGGGATACCACCTTTGACGAGATCGCTCCGGAGGCAGCAGACGGCGAAGGATCCGTGCCGGAGCCAGTCCGGGAGCCCGACAGGAACCCCCGCAAAGGGAATTCGAGGTCAACCCGGAGTTGCTTTCCATGGCACGGGCGGAAAGCCAGATGAACTTCCGCGGCCGCTTTGGCCATGGCGGACGCAGCCGCCGGCGGCAGGACGCCAGCGTGACAACACAGCCAGTGAGCAGCGCAGCCCGGTGCGCAAGGCCAGCCGGCCCAGATCATTGCGAGCCTGGACCGTCAAGGACTGCTTCCGGCCATTACCTTCATCTTCTCCCGCGCCGGTTGCGACGGAGCTGTTGCGCAGTGTGCCGCGGCCGGGCTGTGGCTCACGACCGAGCGCGAACAGCAGATCATTGCGTCCCGGGTGGACGAGGCGAGCCGGGAGATTCCCGCCGACGACCTCGATGTCCTGGGCTTTTGGAGTTGGCGCGACGGGCTGCTCCGCGGGCTCGCGGCGCACCACGCCGGTTTGCTGCCGACCTTCAAGGAAGTCGTCGAGAAACTCTTCGCCGATGGCCTGGTCAAAGCCGTTTTCGCCACGGAGACCCTCGCCCTGGGCGTCAACATGCCCGCACGCTGTGTCGTCCTGGAGAAGCTCGACAAGTTCAACGGCGAAGCCCACGTCAACATCACCGCGGGGGAGTACACCCAGTTGACCGGCCGGGCGGGACGGCGCGGAATCGACGTCGAAGGCCACGCAGTGGTGCTTTGGCAACCGGGTACGGATCCTGCTGCCGTCGCCGGCCTCGCTTCGCGGCGCACCTATCCGCTCAACTCAAGCTTCCGCCCTACCTACAACATGAGCATCAACCTGATTGCCCAGTTCGGGCGGCCCGGGCACGGCAGATCCTCGAATCGTCGTTCGCCCAGTTCCAGGCGGACCGTTCAGTCGTCGGGCTGGCCCGGCAGGTGCGAAGCCGTGAAGAGTCCCTGGCCGGCTATGCCGAATCCATGAAGTGCCACCTCGGCGATTTCACCGAGTACGCCAAGCTCAGGCGGGATCTCAGCGAGGCAGAACAATTCGCCTCGAGGAGCACCTCGCGGGCCGCAAGTCGCTGACCGTTGACTCCCTGAGCCGGCTCATGCCCGGCGACATCGTCAAGGTTCCGGGCGGACGCACGCCGGGTTACGCCGTCGTGCTCAATGCCGATCCGAACTCGCGCGAACCTCGGCCCGCGGTCCTGACGGAAGACAACCAGCTTCACAGGATCGGTGCCCACGAAGTCGAAGGCCGGTCGATCCCGTGTCCTGGATCCGGATTCCCAAGGCGTTCAACGCCAAGCTGCCCAAATCCCGCCGTGATCTGGCATCCGCCATGCGGAATGCCGTGCGGGAGGGGCGTCCGCCGGCCCGCGGCACGAACCGGAGCGAGGACTTCGGGCGCGCCCGCTACATGCCGGACCAGGAAAAGAAGATCGCAGACCTTCGCCGGGCACTGCGAGCCCATCCGTGCCACGGCTGCAGCGAGCGTGAGGACCATGCCCGTTGGGCCGAACGCTGGTGGAAACTGCGGCATGAAACCGATGGGCTCATCCGGCAGATCCAGGGCCGTACCAATACGATCGCGAAGACATTTGACCGGGTCTGCGATGTCCTCGCCGTTTACGGTTACCTCCAGACGTCCGACGCCGCCATGTCACCATCAGCGCGGACGGCCAGCGCCTGCGCCGCATCTACGGCGAAAAAGACCTACTGATCTCCCAATCCATCCGCCAAGGGCCATCAAGGACCTCGATGGCGCCGAACTGGCTGCGCTGGCCAGCACGATGGTCTACCAAGCCAAGCGCGACGATCGCGGCCTGCGACCCAAAATGCCGTCCGTATCCCTCGAAACGTCCGTGGACATCGTGGTCCGGGAGTGGTCTGCGTTGGAGGACGTCGAGGACAAGAACAGGCTCCCGCTCACCGCCGAACCGGAGCTGGGACTTGTCTGGCCCATCTTCAAGTGGGCGAAGGGCCGCCATCTCCAGGAGGTCCTCAGCGGCACCGACCTCGCCGCAGGCGACTTTGTGCGCTGGGCGAAGCAGGTCATCGACCTGCTGGACCAGATGGCGAAGATTCCAGGCTCGAACGGCGCCAAACCAAGATGTGCCGCGAAGCGATCGATCTGGTCCGCGCGGCGTCGTCGCCTACTCCAACGTCTCCTGACACACCACAGATTCCCAGCAAGGAGCATATCCATGACTCATCCAGGCGTGCCCGCCGAAACCCGGCCCCGCAAGGTCACGATGTACCGGAACGGCTCCGTCTACACAGCCGCTGATCCCTTCGCGACGGCAATGCTGGTTGACGGTGACACTGTTGCCTGGGTTGGCTCTGAGCAGGCTGCAACATCGATTGCCGACTCATCGATGGAGGTGATCGATCTCCGGGGAGCCTTGCTGGCGCCCGGTTTCGTAGACTCCCACATGCACCTCACGGAGACCGGAATTGCTTCCGATTCCCTCCACCTGGCCGGGGTCCGCTCGGCGCGGGAGCTGCTCGACGCCGTCGCCCTGGCCGCCAAGGCACTCGGTACCAGCGGCGTCGTGCTTGGCCACGGTTGGGACGAGTCGGTGTGGCGCGAAAAGACGCTGCCCACGCCCGAGGAGCTCGACCGCGCCGCAGGCGGGCGCAAGGTGTACCTGGCGCGCGTAGATGCGCACTCGGCTCTTGCCTCATCCGCCTTGGCATCCGCGGCCGGGCTGGACGGCCTCGATGGCTACGACGGTTCGGCGCACGTCCTGAGGGCCGCCCACGCCGCGGCCCGGCTGGTCGCCAGGCAGTTCCCCGACTCCGAGCGCCGCCGATACCAGGAACTGGCCCTGCGCGAGGCTGCGGCCCACGGCTATGTCGCCTTGGCCGAGATGGCGGCCCGCACATTTGCAGCGTCGACGACCTTCGGATGTCTGCGTCGTGGAACTCTGCGTCGTGGAAGGAGGGCAGCGCGGGCGTGCCCGGGATCCTTCCCTATTGGGGCGAACTCGCCACATCGGCCGAGCACGCCTCTGCCATCCTGGAAGGCTTGGGCGTGCCCGTCCTTGGCCTGGCGGGGGACTTGAACATCGACGGTTCCATCGGTTCGAGAACGGCTGCCCTCAGCGCAGACTACGCCGACGCTCCAGGCCACCGTGGAAGCCTCTACGTCTCCGTCGACGAAGCCGCCGGCCACATTGCGGCCTGTTCAGCGCTCGGTATCCAGGCAGGCTTCCACGTCATTGGCGACGCAGGACTGAAGACGGCGCTGGACGCTTTTGACGTTGCCGCATCGGAGGTGGGGGAGCAGCGGGTCCGTGCCGCCGCGCACCGTCTTGAGCATGTGGAAATGGCCGATGCCGGCGATCTCGCCCGGCTTGCGAAATATTCGATCACAGTGAGCGCACAGCCCGCCTTCGATGCCACCTGGGGCGGGGCGGGAAAACTGTACGAGCAGCGCCTGGGGGCGCGAAGCGTGGCCATGAACCCCTTCGCTTCGTATTACTCCACTGGCGTGCCGGTGTGCTTCGGAAGCGATAGCCCGGTCACCCCGTTGCGCCCATGGTCCAGCGTCAGGGCATGCTTGGAACACAGCAATCCGGATCAGCGCATTTCGGCGCGGGCAGCGTTCCTCGGACACACCCGGGCCGGTTGGCGGGCCGGCAAAGAGCGCAATCCGCTGATGGGACAGTTGGTTCCCGGGGCACCTGCGAGTTTTGCGGTGTGGGAAGTCGAAGAGCTGATGGTGCAGGTGGCCGACGACCGCGTCCAGTCCTGGTCTACCGATCCACGTGCACGGACGCCCCTCCTCCCCGCGCTGGACAGCGGTAGCGATCCCGCTTGCCTGCAGACCGTACGCGAAGGCCAGGAGATCTTCGCGAGCGAAATTTTGCGGTCATAGTTGCAGATAGCTTTGCCGGTCCTGGGGCCCCTGACCTGCATGTATAGATAAAGCCCCAGCTCAGGCGGCGCTTGACAGGATTTGTGAAGTCCGTAGCATTTAGGGTCAACAGGCTTCCACAGGAAATACCTGGTTGTCTGGCCGCGGTGGGGTCCGCTGCCAAAAACAGTCAACGGACCCGTTTTCCAAGACCGTGGCACTCGTAGTGGGCAGGTCCACTGCGCCGCAGAAAACGGTTCGGCCTCGAGTTCAACACGCGTGCCGGCACTGGACCTGCGCTAGTGGGCCTGCCCGCGGCCAAGTGAGACCCATGTGGCGGACGCCACAGGTGTCCCCAGGTACGTCAAGTTGTCGTTCTATAATGGAGAGTTGCGCCTGAATGCCAGCCACGCTGCTGCTCCGGCCCACTGACCGCTCCATCAAGGAAAGGCCTCTTCTTGCGTGTCCTGACGATCATCCCCACGTACAACGAGCTGGAATCGCTACCCAAGACCCTCGGACGGCTGCGCGCGGCTGTGCCCGCCTCAGACGTCCTGGTTGTCGACGACAACAGCCCTGACGGCACGGACAGCTAGCCGACAGCATCGCCGCCGAGGACGGCCAGGTCCATGTCCTGCACCGCAAGGGCAAGGAAGGCCTCGGAGCCGCGTATATCGCCGGATTCAAATGGGGCATGGCCGCCGGCTACGACGTCCTTGTCGAGATGGACGCCGATGGTTCGCACCAGCCCGAGCAGCTGCCGTTGCTGCTTGACGCGATCAACGACGGCGCCGACCTTGCGATGGGCTCACGCTGGGTTCCCGGTGGCGGCACGGTGAACTGGCCGTTCTACCGTCAAGCGATTTCACGCACGGGGAGCACCTACGCCCGGCTCATGCTTGGCTTGAAGATCAAGGACATCACCGGCGGCTACCGCGCGTTCCGGCGCAGCACGCTAGAGGCGCTCAAGCTGGACCAGGTCGAATCGGTTGGCTACGGTTTCCAGGTGGATCTGGCGTGGCGGGTCGCCAAGCTCGGCCTGAAGATCGTCGAATGCCCCATCACATTTGTTGAGCGCGAGCTTGGTGCCTCCAAGATGAGCGGCAATATAGTTGTTGAGGCCATGATCAACGTCACCAAGTGGGGCTCGCCTCCCGGTGGGCCGCGCTGACCCGGAAGAAGACCCCGGTCTCAAAGTAGGCTTAACAGACAAGGCCGGTTCCGCACTCTCTGAAGAGTGCGGAACCGGCCTTTTCCGCAGTCCGGCGCTATTTGACCAGGTTCGGCCACCGCTTGGACGTCAGTGCTTTGATGCCGCGCTTGCGAGCGATGGAGGTTCGGCCCAGCCAACTCCGGCCCCGGGCGGCCTCGCTTCTGGAAGGGCTGGCGCCGAGATTCCGGATGCCGGTCCGGGTGCTGCCGGCTGGCCCGGGCACAGGTCCGTGATCAGTCCCATTCCCGCGCATGCCCGCACTTCGCGGATTCCCACCACTGCGGCGCGTTTTGTCTCAAAATCCTTCGAGACCGCCATGACGGTCCCGTCCGCCGCCTTGAGCCGGAACCTGTAGCGTTCCCGGGCATCGACAAATAGTTCAAACTTTCCTGCCACGCTGACCTCCCCAATAGAGACATATCGTCCTTCTAACGACCGTACCCGGCGGTCACCTTAAAGCAAAGCACCCTTAGCGTTTAGCCCCTTGCGCCGCACGGATCCGGGATTCCGCAGGGATGTGGTTGCCGGATGGGGCGTCGACGTGTAGTTTGGCGATGCAAAGTAAGCTTAGTAATACCCGCCACCGCCGGGTCCGCGGTTCAGCAGGAGGTACACCAGTGGGTATCGGATCATCCATCTTCCTTATTGCGATAGGCGCCATTCTGGCCTTCGCGATCCCCGGAGATGTCGTGTCATTCATCGACCTCCATATGGTCGGCTACATCCTCATGGTCGTCGGCGTCATCGGCTTGATCGTTTCCCTCTTCGTGTTCGGCCCGCGCCGGAACCGTCGAATCAGCGAAAGCCGCGCCACAGTAGACCCCGTCACGGGGGACCGCATCGTGACCAGGGACACCCGCGACGGCGGAATCTAGCAACAATAGGAACGAAGGGGAGGGTCGGCGTGCCGGCCCTCCCCTTTTCCATGTGCCCGGACGGCGATCAAACCCATTGTTGCCGCGTCCTCAGACCAAGCGCCGGTTCCTAACCGCCGTTTCCCTTGCCGTTGCCCTTGTGGCGCCCCGGCGGCACCGGTGCTACAGGAGCCGGAGCAACCGGCGTCGATATCTCAACGCTCGGTGAAGGCGTCGGCGTGGGGGTGCTGGGCGTTGGCGTTGCCGAGACGGACGGGTCCGGTGCGGCGGGCGCAGGCGGCTGGAAGGCACTCACACCAACAATCACCAGTGCGGTGGTAAGAAATGCCGCACCGACGGCCCACGCCTTTCGGCGCGCTCGGATTACGGGCTTCCCCGCCCGGCCATTGCCGCGGGCTGCACCCCATCTGGGCGGTGGCCTTCGCTGTGCGGGGCGGGCGATCGGGCATGCGGGGAAGGCTCTGCGTGGCTCCATTCGGGGCAACGGGCGTTGGCGCGGGAACGCCGGAACTGAAGGCATCCCGCAGTGCTTGCTCAACCTCCAGTGCGCCGGCCGGGCGGAGGGCTCAGCCGATGTCATGGCGGTGAGGAGGTCAACCCACCGCGTCCCGAGGGCCTCGGGCACACGGGGCGGCCGGTGGAGCCGCGCAACGGCCGACTCCACGCTGGTTCCCGGGTACTCGAGCTTTCCGGTCAGGCATTCGAGGAGGAGAAGGCCGAGGGAGTAGATATCGCTGGCCGGTCCGAGGGCAGAGCCGGTGGCCTGTTCCGGACTCAAGTACGCGGCGGTTCCCACCATGGTGCCCGTTGCCGTCAGGCGCGTTCCCTCGATGATGCGGGCGATTCCGAAGTCGGTGAGCTTGGGCCGGATGGGTGACCCTACCGGGGCTTCAGGCAGGAGGACATTCGCAGGTTTGATATCGCGGTGGATGATCCCGCGCCCATGGACGTATTCCAGGGCCGATGCCAGATCCGCTCCTATGTGGGCTACGTCTTGGGTCGTCAGCGGCCGGTCCCGCAATCTGGAATACAGATCCGGACCATGAATCAGTTCCATAGTGAGGAATGTCCGGGCATGCTCCGGGTCCCGATGGTCGGTACCGGCATCGAAGAGAGTCACGAGTGACGGATGGTTGAATGTCGCCAGGAGCCGCATCTCGTTTTCATGCCGGGCAAGCTCGTCCGGCCCTCCGAGCTGGGGAGCAAAGAGCTTTAGCGCCACGTCGCGGCCTAGCCTCTCGTCCTGTGCCCGGTACACCGACGCAGTCGCGCCGCGGCCGATCAGGGTTCCCAGCCTGTACCGACCCGCAATAAGAGCATCGCTGTCTCCAGTGATAGGGCCATCCGGCACGGGTTTACCTCGCATTCTTCGAACCGACGGAGCCCGTACAGTCTAGGCCCCTTTGCCGGGGACATGGACATTCGTCCCCCGTGGGGTAATCGTCCCGAATGGAGGGAAGGTTACGGTTCGGCGCGGCGGGCCAGATCGAGCTTCCCATCGCTTCAAGCTTGGTGCTGCCGCGTAGGCCCCTGCCGCGTAGGCCCTACAAAGAAGGTGCTCATCGACTGACCGGTTCAGGGTTGCCGAGGAGTCGCAGTTCATCGCGCCGGGGGAGCCCCTCCCAGTCGCCGGGCACGAGACACACAAATGCACCGGTTCTGACGGCTGTCTGAAGACGCTCCCCAGCCCCCAAGCCTTCGACGAATTCGGCGAGGTATCCGGCCACGAACGCGTCGCCGGCGCCCACGGTATCGAGGACGTCGATTTCCATGGCTTCCTGTCGGAAGAGTTGGCCGTCGATGAATGCCAACGCGCCATCTGCGCCCAACTTGATAATCACTTGGCCCGGACCCATGGCGGCGATGCGCCTGGCGGCCTCTTCGGCGTCGCTGACTGTCCCGACTGCGAGTTCGGCCTCCTCAAGGCCCGCGAAGACGATGTCCACGTGCGGGATGATCTCGCGGTAGGCGCTTCCGGCGGCCTCGGCGTCCCAGAGCTTGCTGCGGTAATTCAGGTCGAAAGATGCCGGAACACCGGCTGCTTTGGCTGCGGCGACAGCGTAGTGAAGGGTGGAAGCGGCCTGCGGAGAGAGCGCCGGGGTGATCCCGCTGACATGGAGCAACGCCGCCCCGCAATCAGCCGTTCGTCGACGTCGTCGGGCGCAATCCGGGAACCCGCACTGCCGGAGCGATAGTACGCAACTTTCTGGGCTGTGGGGTCCGGCGTTCCTTGACCATCAGGCCGGTCGGCGCGTCGTCGTCCACCGTCACGTGGACGACGACGCCCTCTGCGCGGATCTCCCGCTCTACAAGCTGGCCGAGGGAATCCGCGCCGATGCGGCTGCACCAGACAGCTTGGACACCCAGGCGTTGCAGGCCGATGGCGACATTGGACTCAGACCCTCCGATGCCGAGGCTCATGGTGGACGCATGGGCCAGCGGGCCGGCCTTGTCCGAAGCCATGAGCGCCATGGTTTCGCCAAGGGTGACGACATATGTTCCGTGGCTCATCGGGATTCACGCGCCCCATCAACGAGGTTCCGGACCCGTCGCGCCCGCGTGGTCAACTCAGGCAGACTCCCGCCCTTGAAGGCATCGCCGAGGAGCGGCCTCCGAGGCTCACCGCCAATGCGCCTGCGCGGATCCATGCAGGTACGTCTTCGATAGTGAGGCCGCCTGACGGGACCACTTGGATGTCAGGGAAGGGGCCGCGGAGTTGCGATATGTAGCCGGGCCCGACCGTGGATGCGGGGAAGAGTTTGACGGCGGTGGCGCCTAGCTTCCAGCCGGTGTGGAGCTCGGTGGGAGTGAGCCCACCGGGAAAGACGGGCACGCCGCGTCGAGTGCAGGCAGTGATGACGTCCGGTTCGGTGATGGGCGTAACGATGTACGCGGCGCCCAGGTCGAGTGCCGTTTCGGCCTCAGCAGGAGTGGTCACCGTGCCGACGCCGATTTCCACGGCATCGCCGAAGCGATCGAGCAACAGGGGAAGCTCCTCAAACACTCCGGGCGTGCTCAAGGTCAACTCGATACTGAGCACACCGCCGACCCGAAGGGCTTCGATGACGGGGCTGTAGTCCTTGGCATGCTTGGCCCGCAACACTGCCACGACCCTGGTGTCGAGGAGGATGGCGGATGGCGCCGGACTGGAGACGGTGTCCGGGGTTTCGAGATGGAACATGGATCCCCTTCGTATCTTGGTTGGCTGGCGGGCCTTCCCGACGGCGGCACTTGCCGCCGTCGGTTGCCCTTCGGGTGCTATTGGACGTGCTGCGCTTCGGAGGTCACCGCGATAATCCCGCTTTTGCCGTGTGCCGCGTCCTCGGGGTCCGTGAGGTCGCGGTTCAGGGTTTCCGGTGACATGCGGGTGGCGATGAAGCTGATCAGCATGGTCGCCGACATATAGATCGCCACGGGAATCCAGGAGTTGCTGAACATCCCAGCAGTGCCGCGCAGATCATGGGAGCGATGCCTCCGCCGATGATGGAAGAGAACTCGCGGCCCAAGGTGACGCCTGCGTAGCGGTAGCGGCTGCCGAAGATCTCCGGGAAGTAGCTCATGTGCACGCCCACCACGCCTTGGCATGCCAGGACGAAGCCGACCACGATCACCAACACGATGGCTACCGGCGAGCCGGTGGTCAGCAGCAGGAACGCTGGGGCCGGGAACAGGATGAGTGCGCCGGTGATAAGTGATACGACGCGCCGGCGCCCGATCTTGTCGGACAGGATTCCGAAGGAGACCGCCGCGACCCCGCCGCAGAGCGAACCGATGAGCAGCACAGGGGAATGAACTTTGGGTCCGTTCCGATCACGGTGATGAGGTACGAGGCCATGAACACCTGGATCGTGTATGACTGGGTGCTGACGCCGAGGTTCATCAGGATGACGCGCAGGACGTTGGCCTTGCCGTATTTGGCAACTTCCCGCAGGGGTGCCGGGGTTCCGTGCGGGCCTGCTTGATCTCTTCGAAGACCGGTGATTCGTCCAGCTTGCGCCGGATGACCAGCGCTGCGATGGTCACGAAGATGCTGGAGAGGAAGACGAGCCTCCAGCCCCACGTGAGCATGTCGTTGGGTGCCAGCGACTGGGCCGCGATCCACACGAGTGCGCCGAGCGCCGTTCCGGCGGCCGCGCCAACCATGATCAGCGAGGCCAGCTTGCCCGGGTTCCAGGGGCGGCGGACTCCGTGAGCAGTGTTGCGCCGCCGGATTGTTCAGCACCGGCGCCGAAGCCCTGGGCAGCGCGGCAGACACACAGCAGGATCGGGCAAGGAGCCCTACCTGGCCGAAGGTCGGCAGGAGCCCGATGGCCAGGGTCGCCCCACCCATGAGCAGCAGGGTGACCACCAGGACCCACTTGCGGCCAAGCCGATCGCCGAAGTGGGAGAAGAAGATCCCGCCGAGGGGCCGGAACAGGAATCCGACGGCGAAGGTGCTGAAACTGGCCAGCAGCGCCGCCGCGGGGAAATGTTCGGGAAGAAGAGCTTGCTGAACACGAGTGCCGACGCGGTGCCGTAGATGACGAAATCGTACAGTTCAAGCGTGGTGCCGATGAGTCCGGCGACGGCGGCTTTCCGGACCTTGCTTTGGTCCACTGGCGTGGGCGGGAGGTTCGCTGCTGTGGTCATTTCCATACTCCTTTGAATGGATGTCCGCTGGCCCGTACGTGGGCCGAGTCAGTAGGTGATGAGGACTTTGAGGTTGGTGGGGTCGCTCACGGGCGCCGTGAGTGCGGCCGCGGCGTTCGCGAGGTCAAACGTGGAGGTGATGATGGACCGGAGGTCCACAGCCCCGATGAAGCGAGCTGAATCGCCGTCGGGAACGCGTTGGCGTACCGGAACGCGGTCACCAAGTCGATTTCGAAGCGTTGGAGGAAGCCGAGCGGGATCCCGTCGACGGTGGGGCGGGCCTGGCCGACGACGGTTGCCCGGGCGGCAGGGGCAAGTGTCAGGATTCCGTCAGCCAGCGCCCTGGTGTTGCCTGAGCATTCGATCAGGCGATCCATGTCTTTCAGGTCCAAGGCCGTCACCGACGTGTTGATGGTCCGGGTGGCGCCGAACCGGGCAGCAACAGCCAGACGGTCGTCGTTGACGTCGGTCACGACGATCTCCGACGCGCCGCGGCAGGCCGCCACTTGCGCCACGAGCAGGCCGATCGGCCCGGCGCCTGTGATGAGCACCCGGTGCCCGGCCCGCACCTGGGCGCGTTCAACCGCCCAGACGGCGACGGCGAGGGGCTCGATCGCTGCCCCGATCTCGGCCGGGATGTTGGCCGGGAGTTCGTGGAGGGCGGCGTCGGGCACCACCACGTGGCGGGCGAAGAGACCGTCCGTGGGCGGGGAGCCGAAGCAGGTCCCCGCCGGGCAGAGGTTGTAGCGTCCGGAGAGGCAGGTTGGGCAATTCCGGCACGGGAGCGCCGGTTCAATCACGACGGCGGTGCCCGCGGCAATGCTTGCAGCTTCACCGGCCGCAATGACGACGGCGGCTCCCTCATGGCCGAGGACAGTGGGCTGCCGGAGGACATTGGTGCCGTTGCGGCCGTCGGCGAAGTAGTGCATGTCCGAGCCGCAGATGCCGCCCGAACGCATTTCAACGATGACATCTTTCGGCCCCATGGCTTTGAGGGGTTTCTCTTCGATCCGGAGTTCGCCTGCGCCGTGGAGCACTGCGGCTTCCGTGGTCAGCGGCAGGGAGGTTCCGTCGGCGCGGCGGACTGTTTGGGTGGTCATCGGATGCTCCGGGTCTGTGCGGGAAGTAGTGACGTTGACTCGGCGGCAGCGTTTGCGGCGGCGAGGGGACCTTGCCGGTGGATGATGTCGATCAGCTCGCCTGTGCGCCGGACGAAGCTTTCGCGGGTCGCGAGTTCGTCACCTAGGAGATGGTGTTCGCCGAGTACCTTCGCCGCGAGGTCCCGCCCGGAGCTGGATCCCGCTGCGAGGTCCTGGAGTGTCCCGCGGGCGGGTCCTGCATCGCGTTGGCGTGGTTGCCGGGGTCGAATCCTCGAAGAGGTGCGATGCATGAGAGATACGCGGCGACGGTGAGGGCGAGGTAGTGGGGCATGGCCCCGGCGTCGAGCATTTCCAAGGCGGGAATCGGGATCCGCTGGCGGAGTTTGACGGATCCGTCGCTGCCTACCTGGCTGGTCCGGTGCCCCAATGCCGAATTGCGCCAACGCAGGAAGAGTTGCTCCTCGTAGGCGTCGACGTCGACGGCCCCTGGCACAGTGACGCTTGGCAGGTACTCGTCGCGGAGGACCCGGCGGGCGGCGGCTTCGATGTAGTCGATGCCAGCAGCATCGGGAATGGTGGCCGCTCCGGACAGCGCTCCGAGGTACGCGATCAGGGAATGGGTGCCGTTCAAGAGCCTGACCTTGAGTTGCTCATAGCCTGCGACGTCGTCCGTGAAGATCGCACCTCCGGCCTCCCAAGCAGGGCGGCCGGCTATGAAGTCGTCCTCCAGGATCCACATCGTGAATGGCTCTGCTGGCACGGGGATCTGGTCCGCATAGCCGAGTTGTTCGGCGACGAGGCTACGGTAGCGGTCCGTCGTGGCGGGCACGATCCGGTCCACCATGGATGACGGAAAGGTGACGTTCGCATCGATCCATTGCAGCGCCTCGGCGGCCTCGCCGGCCGGGAGCAATGAGGCAAATTCGCGGACGAGCCGTTGGGTGTGGTGCCCGTTGTCCGCCAGGTTGTCGCAACTGAGGACCGTCACTGGTTTACCGTGGGTTCGTGCCCGCTGCTGAAGTCCGCGGACGATCTGCCCGATCGGGGTGCGGGGGCAGCGCCGTTGGCGAGATCGTGCTGCACGTCAGGGTCGGAAACGTTCAGCGAGCCTGTTGCCGGGCTGTAGGTGTAGCCGTTTTCCGTGACCGTCAGGGACACGATGCGCGTGGTCTCGGCACCGATGACGGCCACCACGCGCTGCGGTTCCTGGGCCGCGACGAAGGCATCTGTGTGCACGCGAGGGGTCGAGAACTTCGATCCCTCGGGTGAGATTTCCACCACGGTGTAGAGCATGTCCTGGGCGTGCATGGCGTCGGTAATGGCTGAGGAACGGCTGGAAACTCCGATGATTCCCCAGTCACCACCGCGGGAGGCTATGGCGGCTTCCGTGTACACGGCCTGGTGTGCGCGGTGGAAGTTTCCGAAACCGAGGTGCACGATGCCGGGAGCCGGGGCGGCAGTTCGCCGAAGGATTCCTGGTGTTCCCGCGTTCAGCGGCGGCAGGATTGGTGTGGCCATGGGTCACCAGTCCTTCATGGAGCCATCGAGCTCCCGCGCGATGGGCAGGAAGGCCTGCGTGTACGGGAAGCGGGCTGCGGCTGCTTCGTCAACCTGGACGCCCAGGCCGGGCTCGTCACCTGGGTGCAGGTAGCCGTCCTCGAAGCGGAAGCTCGATTGGAACACCTCCGAGACCAAGGGGTCGTACCCCATGTACTCCTGGATGGCGAAGTTGCTGGTGGCAAGGCCGAGGTGCAGCGAAGCGGACAGGTTGATGGGGGAGACGTCGGACGGGCCGTGGGGTGCGCCCTTGATCTGGTAGACCTCGGCGAGAGCCAGGATCTTGCGTACGTGGGAGATGCCTCCGGCATGTACGACGGCGGTGCGGATGTAGTCGATGAGCCGTTCAGTGATGAGCAACTCGGCGTCCCAGACGGTGTTGAAGACTTCGCCGATGGCCAAGGGAATGGTGGTCTGCTGACGCAGCGTACGGAGCAACCGCTGGTTCTCGGCGGGGTGGCGTCCTCGAGCCAGAACAGGTCCACGTCTTCCAAAGAGCGGGCCAAGCGGGCGGCTTCGGTGGGGTTGAGCCGGTGGTGGACGTCGTGGAGGAGCTTGAGCTCGGGGCCGACGTGCTCACGCACTGCGGAGAGGATCTTCGGGGCGTGGCGCAGGTAGGCAGAGGTGTCCCAGTCTTCTTCGACTGGACCGGCACCGCGTCCGGCCGGTTCATAACTCGCGGCACCCTTGGTGACGCCATAAACCTTGTCGAGGCCGGGGACGCCGGACTGGGCACGGACGGCGCGGAAGCCCTGCTCGCGGCGTTGGTCTATCGAGTCCAGCAACTCCGGAAGGTCCCAGCCGGTGGCGTGCGTGTACGTGAGGATCTTGTCGCGGGCCGCGCCGCCCAGGAGTTGGTAGACCGGAACCCCGAGGGCCTTGCCTTTGATGTCCCAGAGGGCGAGGTCGATGGCGCCGATCGCGGCCATGGTCACCGGCCCGCGGCGCCAGTATGCACCTTTGTAAAAGTATTGCCAGGTGTCTTCGATGCGGTCCGCGTCCCTGCCCAGCAGGGCTGGGGCAAGGTGATCGCGCAGATAGCTCGCGACAGAGAGTTCGCGGCCGTTCAGGGTCGCGTCACCCCATCCGACGATGCCGTCGTCGGTGGTGATCTTGAGGGTGACGAAGTTGCGGCTGGGGCTGGTTACCAGGACGTCGACGTCGACGATTTTTCGGGTCATCGGGAAATCACTACATTCTTCAGCGGCTGGTTCGTGGAAAGGCGGGTGATGTTTTCGGCAATCTCAAGTGCACGGCTGCGGAAGGTCTCTGCAGTGACGCCGGAGGAGTGCGGGGTCATGATGACGTTGTCCAGCCGGCCGAACGGCAGGGTGGAAGGGTCGCCGCGGCCGTCAGTGCCCGGGTATTGGTACCAGACATCAATCGCAGCGCCCGCGATCCGCCGGTCTTTCAGGGCTTCGTAGAGGGCGGCTTCGGCGACGACCGGTCCGCGGGCAATGTTGACGAGCAAGCCGTCCGGGCCGAGGTCGTCGAGTTCGGCCGCGCCTACGATGCCGGTGGTTTGCTCCGTGAGCGGAATGCTGACCACGAGGATGTCGGATTCGCTCAGTGCCTCGCCGAGGCGTTCGGTGGTACCTGCCCAGCGCAAGGAGTTCGCCTGTGCGTCCACGCTTCCGCTGCGGGTGATGGCGATGCCCTCGGCGCCGAAGGCCCTAAGGAGCGACCATGCTGCCCCGCCGATGTGCCCGAACCCGAGGAAGGTCACCACGGCGCCGCGGAGTGTTTCCGGTTGCCGGATCTCGGAAGAGTAGACGGAGGATGACCAGACACCGCTCCGCAGCGCCGCGTCCTGGCCGATCAGGTTGCGACGGAGGGCCACCAAAACCGCGGCGATATGTTCGGCAATGGAGCTTTCGTGGTGGAAGGTGTTCGCGCACACCGCCCCTGCGGGCAGTGCGGACGCGTCGATACCGTCGTATCCGGCACCGCCCACGTGGACCAGGCGCAAGTTGCCCGCGGCGAGCCCATGGCTTCGGTGAAGCGTGGCCCGACGTAGACGTCGGCATCTTTGAGGTCGGTGAGCACCGCATGCTCGCTCCAGCTGTCGTGCCAGGAGGTGAGGGCGCCCTCGGGGAGTGCGGCTTCGAAGGTGGAGCGGTGGGGCATCAGGTTGGGGTCTGCGATGACGATTCTCATGGCTACTTTCCCTGGAGGGCTTGCTCTGCGGTGCGCGCGGCAAAAGTGGAGCCACGCACGATGAGTTGGGAACTGAGGTGGACGGCTTCCGTGGCCATCGGCTTTCCGGCCATCTGCTCCAGGAGGAGCTCAAGGCTGAGGGCGCCGCTTCGGTCGATGGGTACACGGACAGAAGTGAGTCCGGGTTCTGCCGCGGCGGCAATGTCGAGGTCGTCGATGCCGACAACACTGATGTCCTCCGGGCAGTGGTAGCCGAGCGTCCGGGCACCGGCGAGCATGCCGATGGCGACCAGGTCGTTGTAGGCGATCACCGCGGTGGCACCGCTGGCGACCACCGACGCCGCCGCGGCCAATCCGCCGTCGACCGTTGCATTCTGGTTCCCCACGGTGACAAGCTCGATGCCCCAATCGGCGCAGAAGCGGGTGATGGCTGCACGTCGCTGGCTGTTGGCCCACGATGACGCGGGTCCGGGAATGTAAGCAAGCTTGCGGTGACCGAGGGCGTAGAGATGCTCGACGGCTTGGCGGATTCCCTCGCCGGCCTCCATGAGCACCCGTGCGGCGTGCTCCGCCTCGCCATTGATCACGACCAGCGGTGCGCTGCCCGCGAGATCGTGGATCTGCTCGGAAGGCAGCCGGGGTGAGCAAAGGATGATGCCATCCACGCCCGTGGCAAAGGATTCAAGATGTGCGCGTTCCCGCGAGGACGATTCGGAGGTGTCGGCGAGGACCATCCGGTGGCGGCCGTGCATGCCTGGTCCTGGATGGCTTTGATGAGGGCGGCGAAAACCGCATTTGAAATGTCGGGGACGATGACGCCGAACGTCCGGCTGCCCGTCACTCCGGGCACGTCGTATCCCAACTGCTCGGCCGCGGCCATGACCTTCTGCCGCGTTTCGGCTGCCAGCCGGCCGGGGTCTCCGAATGCCCTCGACGCCGTTGCCAGGGAGACCCCGCCAGCTTTGCGACATCCGTGAGTTTTGCCGACATCTGTCCTCCAGTTGCTTCGTTGAAACCTTGTCCTGCAAGTATGGAAAGACTTGTACAAGTTTGTCAATGGTTTGCACAAGGTTGTTGGGACTGCCGGTTTGCCTGGATCCGTTGAGCGTCGCGTAGCTGCGGAGTAGGGTGGCCCCACCCACCTCGCACCACCAATTGAGGAGCGACCATGTCACATCTCAAACTTCGACTGGCCACCATGACGGCAGTACTCGCGCTAAGCGTGGCGAGCGGGGCCGTCACCAATCCTGCCTTTGCCGATCCGCGCCAGACTGAAAAGACCGCCACCGCCACCGGATACGGCGGCGCGGTCAGCACCGTAGACCCTGAAGCATCCGCTGCCGCCATCGAGGTCCTCCGCAAAGCGGCAACGCGGCGGACGCCGCCGTCGCCGCCGCCGCGACGCTAGGCGTGACCGAACCGTACAGTGCCGGATCGGTGGTGGCGGCTACTTCGTGTTCTACAACGCGAAGACCGGCAAGATCGGCACCATCGACGGGCGCGAGACCGCGCCGGCGGCGATGCCGCATGACGCGTTCATCGATCCCGCCACGGGGAAGCCGTACAACTTCACTCCCGAGCTCGTTACCAGTGGCGTTTCAGTCGGTGTCCCCGGAACAGCGGCAACCTGGGAGCGCGCTCTGGAGCGTTGGGTACTTTAAGCCTTGGAGATGCCCTCCAGCCGGCCATCAAGGTTGCGAGCCGGGGCTTCGTCGTTGACCAAACCTTCCGCCAACAGACACTCGACAACAAGCTCCGTTTCGGGGCGTTCAGCTCCACCAGCAAGCTGTTCCTCCCAGGAGGCGACGCACCCGCCGTCGGCAGCGTCTTCCAGAACCACGACCTCGCCGCGACTTATCGGCTCCTCGCGAAGGAGGGCATCAGCGCCTTCTACGACGGCCCGCTGGCCGCCGAGATCGCGGCAACAGTCCAGGCCCGCCGAAGACTGCCACCACCACGCTGCCCATCCCGGTGGGCACATGACCACAGCCGACCTCGCCGCCTACAAGGCCCTGGACCAGGCGCCCACCCACGTCGACTACCGCGGCCTCGATGTCTACGGCATGGCGCCGTCGAGCAGCGGGGCACCACCGTGGGCGAGGCGCTCAACATCCTGGACACGGTCAACCTCTCGGAAATGTCCAAACCCGCCGCTCTGCATCACTACCTCGAGGCGAGCGCGCTCGCGTTCGCCGACCGTGGAAAGTACGTTGGGGACCCGGCCTTCGTCGATGTTCCTACGGAAGCGCTCACCGACCCGATCTTCGGCAAGGAACGCGCCTGCCAGATCGACCCGCTGCACGCGGCCACGAAGCCCGTCGCACCGGGGATGTGACCGGGTACGACGGCGTGTGCCCGGCTTCCGCTGCCGCGCTCGCCGATGAGAAGGACACAGAGAACATCTCGACGACCAACATGACGGTCGCGGACAAGTGGGGGAACGTGGTCGAATACACGCTCACCATCGAGCAGACCGGCGGATCAGGCATCGTGGTACCGGGACGCGGTTCCTGCTCAACAACGAGATGACCGATTTCTCGGCCGTCTACAGCGCGAGCGACCCCAACCGAATCGATCCCGGCAAGCGCCCACGCTCGTCGATGTCCCCGACCATCATCCTCAAGGATGGCAAGCCGTTCCTCGCTCTCGGCTCGCCCGGCGGATCGACGATCATCACAACCGTGCTGCAAACCATCTTGAACAGGGTGGACCTGGGCATGAGCATTTCCGACGCGATCGCCGCACCGCGTGCCTCCCAACGGAACACGGCAAAGGTCACGGCCGAACCGGAGTTCATCACGGCGTACGGTAGCCAACTCACACCATATGGCCACCAGTTCACGCCATCCGGCGACGCATTCACCTCGGCGGCGGAGATCGGTGCCGCAACCGCGATCGAGTTCAGGCCCGGCGGGCTCATGATCGCTGCCGCCGAGCCGGTCAGACGAGGCGGCGGCTCGGCGATGGTGCTGAAACCATCGCCGTGAGACGAATGCGGAATCCATTCAGGCTGCTGACACCGGGGGTGGGCCGGGGTAGCTTGTCCCCATGGCTACCGAAGCAACCACCCTCACCGTTGACGGGCCGAACGGTCCTCGCGACATACGGATCTCCAGTCCTAGCCGGGTCCTTTGGCCCGAGATCGGCCTGACCAAGCTGGATCTGGCGCGCTATATCGTTGAGGTCGGGGAAGCATTCATCTCCGCAAACGGCGGCCGGCCGGTCTCGCTGCAGCGCTTTTCGGACAACATCGACGGCGATCAGTTCTTCTCCAAGAATCCGCCGAAAGGAACACCGGAGTTTATCCGGTCCGTGAAGGTTGTTTATCCGAGTGCGCGCTCGCATCCCCAATTGGTGCTCGATGAGCCGGCAGCTGCAGTGTGGGCCGTCCAAATGAACACAGTGGTCTTTCACCCTTGGCCCTCGCGGGTCGAAAACACGGACAACCCTGACCAGCTGCGGATCGACCTGGACCCGCAGCCTGGAACGGATTTCGACGACGCGATTCCCGCAGCCCTTGCGCTGAAAGACGTACTTGCGGAGGCCGGATTGACCACTTTCATCAAGACCTCCGGAAACCGTGGGCTCCACGTCTATGCCCGATCGAGCCTTCGCATGAGTTCTTGGACGTACGGCATGCCGTGATTGCAGCCGCCCGGGAGCTCGAGCGCCGAATGCCGGACAAGGTGACCACGGCCTGGTGGAAGGAAGAACGTGGTGAAAGGGTGTTCGTCGATTTCAACCAAGCCAATCGTGACCGGACCATAGCAGGCGCGTACAGTCCGAGGGCGCTCGCCCACGCTCCGGTCTCTTGTCCAATCACGTGGGACGAACTTGAATCGGCGGACCCGAAAGGCTTCACCATCCTCACGGTGCCTGGCAGGTTGAAATCGGTGGGGGACCCTTGGGGTGACATGAACTCCAAAGCCGGCAAAATCGACGTCCTGCTTCAATGGTGGGAACGCGATCTCGGTGCAGGGCTTGGGGAAATGCCGTTCCCGCCTGACTACCCGAAGATGCCGGGCGAACCGCCGCGTGTGCAGCCGAGCCGAGCGCGCAAGCACGACTGACAGACAGCCCGGGAAGGTGGCCCGGCAGGCAATGAGTGGAAGAATGAGGGCTGGACCAAAACGGCCGGCGGCGCATCTTGCCTGCTGAGACCCAGGTGAGTCCCCCAGTGCGCCGTCGGTCTTGACCTTGTCGAGCTCTTACGCCGCGCCGGTCCATCTTGGCGCGCTTGCCGCGTGCCGGAGTTCCTTGGCGCGGGTGCGGAATCCGTCGGACGCCGTGCGCGGTTCGTCGCATGCCGGGGAGCCGCACGGTGGGGACCGCGCTCGGACGCACGGTCACGGCCGGTTCACGCACGCTTGCCACGGGCAAAGGTCGGTGACCAGCCCCATGCCGGCACACTCCCGCGCAGCGGCGATGCCGGCAACAACCGCGGGCTTGTCCTCGAACGGCGTCGAAACAGCGATGACCGCCCCGTCAGGTGATTTGAGGCGGAACCTGAAGAAGGACTCCCCGTCAAGAAACACTTCGAATATGCCAGCCACTGCTACCTCCCGGTCTGCGGACCCTGCTCGGTAGCGACTTCACTACGAGCGGGTCGGAGCATCGCTGCATTCCCGTCCGCTGCTCTGGTTGAACAACCACCGTGAATCGTCTTTCACGTGATATTCAGTCTGTTCTGACTGCGTTGAGGCTAACAAGACCGCGTGAGTAAATCCTGTGTAAAACGTGTGCAACCCGGGGCGGGTCAGCTGCCACTTGCCCGGTTCATCAGGTGCTCGAGCAGCGCCAGTTCCGGAAATCCGGGTGGCGCGCAATGCTGGACCTCAGTTTTGCACGGAGGTGTTCGCCACTCGGTTCGGTTCCGCCGAGGACTTCGTCGATGATTTCCTGCGCCTGCTCACGCAGGGCGGCCAGAGTGTCGCGGTCGTCACCGGGAACCAGAACCGGTTCCGGCTCGACGAGCGGGTCTTCAGACTCCAAAGGTTCCGACACTGCCAGCTCCTGATATTTCATCCCGGCAACTCCCAGTTAGGTCCGGAATTCGCCCCCATCCACTAGATAGTAATGAGGGCGCCCGGGTTGTTCACCGCTAAATGCTCAGAACGACGAATATGGCTTGGAAACGGTGGTTTGTGACGCGGACCCGACGGCGGCGCCGTTCCGCCGTCGGGCCGTTGCTTTTCAGTCCATGACGAGGTCGCGGGCGGCGGCGGCAATGTGGCGTGCCGAAATGCCCGCTGCGTTGAGCAAGTCCTTGGGCTCACCGGAACCAGGAAGTTCCCTCACGGCGAGAAGCGCGATATGGAGTTTGGGCGTGTTGGCGCTCGCAAGCGCTTCGAGGACGGCCGAGCCGAGGCCGCCTTGGGCGTAGTGGTCTTCGGCGACAACAATCCGGCCATCGGTTTCGAGGCACGTCCGGCGCAAGGTGTCGACGTCGATCGGCTTGACGGAGTAGAGGTCGATGACGCGCGCTCTGATCCCCGACTCGGCCAGCTGCTCGGCGGCAGCGAGGCATTCGTGGAGTGTGACGCCGGCGCCGATGAGCGCCACCTGGTCATCGGGCCGGCACCGTGGACCTTGCTTCCGCCAAGGGGAACTGTTCGTCCGGACCGTAAATCACGGGATAGGCGCCCCGGGTGGCGCGCAGGTATGAGATTCCGGGTGTGTCCGCCATGGCGCTCACGAGCTGCGCTGTGGACGGAGCGTCAGCCGGATAGAGCACCGTGGAAGTGTGCACCGCCCGCATGGCGGCAATGTCCTCCAGGGCCATCTGCGAGGGACCGTCTTGCCCGATTTCAACGCCGGCATGCGTGCCGACGAGTCGGATGTCCACCTCCGAGACTCCGGCCATGCGGATAAAGTCGAATGGCCGCGAAACCAGGAAAGCCGCGAAACTTGAGGCGAAGGCCACGTATCCGCGGACTGAGAGGCCGATGGCGGCGGCCACGAGTTGCTGCTCGGCAATGAAAACTTCAAAATACCGCTCAGGGGCCACTTCCTCGAAGTCCCGTGCATGGGTCGAATTCCCCACTTCGCCGTCGAGGACCACCACTTCGGGGCGGGCCGCCAGCGCGGACACGGCGGCCCCAAAGGCGGCCCTGGTCGCCACTTTGTCGCCGACCTTCCAATCCGGGAGCGTGACGGAAACGTGAGTGCCCGGCGTGATTGCTGGAGTGCCGGGTTCCGGAGGACGGGTGGTCACGCGGACGCTGCTTGGCCCTCCAAGGGCCGCTATGGCTTTCTCGGCCATGTCTGCCGGGAGCGCCTTGCCGTGCCAGCCGTTCTGGTCTTCGATCTCAGGTACCCCTTTGCCCTTGATCGTCTTGGCCAGAATGACCGTCGGCTTATCGGGATCGCTCGTGGCCCTGCTCAGTGCATCGTCTATCTGGGAGATGTCATGGCCGTCGATGATAAGGGCCTGGGCTCCGAACGCTTCGACCCGCCGGGCGTAGGCGTCCATGTTCCACTGAAGTTCTGTGGGGCCGTCCTGGCCAAGCCGGTTGACGTCCACGACGGCGGTGAGGTTGCCGAGCTTGTAGTACGCCGCCTTGTCCACTGCCTCCCACATGGACCCTTCAGCTAGTTCGCTATCGCCGCACAACACCCATGTATGGAAGGGAAGCTTGTCCAGGTACCGTCCTGCGAGGCTCACCCCGACGGCGACCGGCAGCCCTTGTCCCAGGGAGCCGGTCGCCACATCCACCCAAGGCAGCACCGGCGTCGGGTGTCCTTGAAGCCGGGCACCGAACTGACGGTAGGTATTCAGCAGCTCATCTTCCTCGACGACGCCCACAGCCCGATACATGGAATACAGCAGGGGTGAAGCATGTCCCTTGGAGAAAATGAGATGGTCGTTGTTCGGCAACGCCGGCTGTTCCCAGTCGTAGCGAAGGTGCCGCGTGAGGAGGACCGCCATGAGGTCCGCGGCCGACAGCGACGACGTGGGATGACCCGAACCGGCGTTGGTGCTGCACCTGATGGAGTCCACACGCAATTGCGTAGCCAGGGCCCGAAGGGAGTCCATGTCTTCCGTTTGCATCGGTGCCGGCCGCAATTCTGGATCTTTCGACATCTTTCAGTTGCCTTTCATACGCTCCGAGCGGGTGGCCTGCCCTACGTGTCCGGCCTACAAGATCGTCAGGGGCGGCTCTCCCAAGGGCCGCGAGGGCGGGAAGGGAAGGTCCGGGCCGGCTCGGGGACAGGGAAGGCCCGGCTCGGGCAGCGGAACCGGCTCGGGGTTCCCGGGCGGGTCCGGGTCCGGGTCCGGACCCGGGCCGGTACAGGCGTCGGCCCTGGTTCAGGCAACGGCACCGGCTCCGGCGTCGGGCTTGGGCCGGGCTCCCGGGTAGGGTCAGCGTTAGGGTCGCGCGTCGGGTCGGGAGGGAACTCGCTCATTGTTTGCTCCTCGAATCGTCAATGAAGTTCGGGCGGACGTCCGTGGGCCGGCCAGCTCGTGGCCGACCCACGGGGCTCAGCGGTCCGACGGACGAGGACCTGTTTCTGTGCCCGGACCGGCTTCCGTGGCAGGCCACGCTCCGGCGCCGCGTTCCACGGAAGGGTCACGAGGCGTTTCTTCGGTGGTGTAGTCGCCTTCGATCCGCTCGGCGGGCAGATCCGCGACCCGCTCCGTGCCGTAGTCGCCCTCGGTGTATTGTCCGACGCGAGTCGCGTCACCGCCGTCGGCCGCTTCCATAGCGGCAGGGGCCGTCAAATCAGGGTCGACGGCGGGCAGCTCCGACGTGGCCTCAACAGGGGTGGCTGCTGAGCCGGAGTCGTCGACGTCGCCGGCGGCCACGGAACCGCGCCAAGCGCCAGTCTCGTAGCCTCGCTCCTCGATGAATTTCTTGAACTTGTCGAGGTCGGCTGAAACCCGCATATCGTCGATGCCCACCATCGAGCCGGCCTTTTCGGCAAAGCCCTCCGGCTCCCATTCGATCTCCACACTCACGCGGGTACGGTCCGCGCCAAGTGGTTCGAAGCTTACGGTGCCGGCGTTCCTTGGTCCGTCGACGCTGGCCCAGCTGACCAGGGAATCCGGGACCTGCTCAAGGATTTGGGCGTTAAAGCCGCGCTTGACGCCGCCGACGTTGGTGGAAAAATGCAGGGCTGTCTCGTCGATTTGTTCGACCGCTTCGACGCCCTTCATGAATTCCGGGAACGACTCGAACTGGGTCCATTGGTTGTAAGCCACTGAAACGGGAACTTCCACGTCGATTGTTCGGTTGACCGTAGCCATGTTCATTCTCCTTGCTAGCGCTTGTTCCTGCGGATGTAGCTGGGCTTTGGCGATCTAGCCGGCGTCGAATGTTTCGCCGTCGTCGTCTTTCGGGGACTTATCCTTGGGCAGTCCTGTCGCATCGCCCTTCGGTTCGGATGAGAAGGAAGTCCCTGCATTGCTTCCCTCGGAGTTCGACTCATCCAGCTCGGCGTCGGCCGATGGCACCGCGGCTGATCCGTTGTGCCCGCCCTGATTCGCCTGCTGGGCCCCTCGTCCTGCTGTTTCTTGTTCCGGCGTCGGAGTTCCGTAGCCTCCGGCTGCCTCTTCCTCGGCTCCATGCTGCTCGTCCATTTCCATGCCGTCCTTCCGTATTGGTTGAACTTGTTGGTGGAAAATCATGACCCGCTACCCAGGACGGCTTCCGTCGGTGACCGGAAGCCGGCCTTGAATGCAGGCCCATGGCCCCGGACAGAAGGCCTCCGGCCCTCTGTCGACGCCCGTTCAAGCCTGTTACCACATCGAAACTAGTAGGCCGGGAGGTCACTTGTCCATGGATTCGGGAAAATTGATCAGCAAACTTACTATGTCGATCGAGAAGGCCTAGACTAGGCCGGCGTCAGGGCCTCGAACTATCGTTTCTGCCCGGCCTTCCGGCGCCGGGGAGACCAGGAAAGCAGCGGGTACAGCAGCACGAGCGCCGCGAGGGCGACAAGGATGCTGCCGCCCGCGGCGAGGCCGGCCTCAGGCCCCACGGCAACGCTGAAGATCAGTCCGGCGCACCCGGCGATCAGCAGGGACACACACGCCACGACGGCCTTGACGATCTTGTCGCCTGCAGCCACCAGCCGGTACTTGACGTGATGCTGGAAGAGCCGCCGGTGCAGGCTTACCGGAACGAGCATGAGCCCGGTGGTCATGGTCGCCAGGACAACCAGCAGGAGAAACCACCATTTTTGCATCTCTGTGAGCGTGCCGAATCGCTGCTGGAACGGCAGGGTCAGCAGGAAGCCGCCGATAATCTGCACGCCCGTCTGGAGGACGCGCATCTCCTGGAGCAGCTCATTCCAGTTTCGGTCCATCCGTTGGTCCTCGGACTCGTGCCTGGTGTCGGGAGCCGGCCCGGGAACAGGGGATCTTCCGGTCCGCTCACGACGGCCGCGGCAGTTCGCAGCCTGCCACGGGATTCAGTCCCATGTAGTTCAAGGGACCGGCAACAATATTCAGGCTAATCGTTGCGAGCTGGGAGCACTGCGCCGGGACGGCGCTGAAGTAGCCTCGCTGTCCGGCCGCTACTGCTCCTATGACGAGCCAGATCACCACGATCAGCCCGAAAATCGACCCGAATCGCATGGCCATCGACCAACCTCTCATCGATTCCGAATATCAATCAGCTTACTTATTCAGCGACTTCGACCATAGGCTGGCCGGATGGCAACCCACGTAGGGACGTCGGGGTGGAGTTACGACCACTGGGACCACGTGCTCTATCCCGCCGGCACCCCCTCCCGCAACCGGCTCGATTACTACGTGCAGCAATTCGAGACCGTCGAACTCAACGCGAGTTTCTATCGTTGGCCGCGCGATTCATCGTTCGCCAGTTGGCGACGCCGCCTACCTGAAGGGTTCGTGTTTTCGGTCAAGGCGCCCCGTGGGCTCACCCATGGCAAGCGCCTTTACGCACCCGAAGCCTGGATCGGCAGGATCACCTCGGCGTGGCATGAGCTCGGGGACAGGCGTGGGGTCCTGCTCGTCCAGTTGCCGCCGGGAATGGAGCGCGACGACGGCCGGCTGGCCTATTTCCTTGGCCTCCTCCCCGAGTGGATCAAGGTCGCCGTCGAATTCCGCCATGACAGCTGGCATGACGAGGCTGTCTACGAGTTGCTTGAAAAGCACCGGACGGCCTATTGCATCATGAGCGGGGCGGAGCTCCCGTGCGTCCTCCGAGCGACGGCGCCGTTTGTCTACATCAGGATGCATGGGCCGGATCACCACCACCTTTATGGAGGTTCATACTCCGATCAGGACCTGCGCTGGTGGACCGACCGAATTGCGGAATGGGAGACGGCGGGCAAGGAGGTTTTCGTCTATTTCAATAACGACGGCGGCGGTAACGCGGTCCGTAATGCCCGCACCCTCCGTTCCTTCCTCGGCAACCACTAGGCGTGGACTCCATGGTTGTTGGGTACGGTAGTTTCCATGGTTGAAACCAAGAAGGTCAGGATGCCAGCTTCATCCCTCATGACCGTGATCTTGGCTTTTGCGGCAAACCTTCTTGTTGCGGTCGCAAAGACTGTCGCCGCCGTGCTTACCGGCTCCGCTTCGATGATCGCTGAGTCCGCCCACTCCTGGGCGGACACGGGAAACCAGGTCTTCCTGCTGGTGGCCGAGAGGAGATCCTCGAAGAAGCGGGACGTGGCCCATCCGATGGGCTACGGCAGGGAAGCATACGTGTGGTCGATGTTTGCCGCCTTTGGCTTGTTCACCGCAGGCGCCGTTGTTTCCGTGATGCACGGCATCCAACAGCTTTTCGCGCCGGAGCCCGCCGGTGATTTCGCGGTCGCCTATATTGTCTTGGCGGTATCGTTCGTCCTGGAAGGGGGTTCGTTCGTCCAGGCATTCCGGCAGGCCCGCAAGTCCGCACGGGAGCTCGAACGCCGGACCTTGGAGCAAGTGCTCAAGAGTTCAGATCCCACCATGCGTGCAGTCTTCGCGGAGGACAGCGCCGCGCTCATAGGCCTGCTCATTGCCTTCTTGGGAATCTTCCTGCACCAGCTCACTGGATCACCACTTCCGGATGCGCTCGGATCCATATTTGTCGGCATTCTTCTCGGTGTCATCGCCGTAGTGCTGATAGATCGCAATCGTCGCTTCCTTGTCGGCCAGGGCGTCACTCCGGAACTCGAGAAGTCGATGGCGATCAGGGTCATGGAACACCGCGAAATCGAGCGCCTGACATATCTTCACCTGGAGTTTGTCGGTCCGCGCAAGTTGTACCTCGTGGCCGCAGTGGATATCACCGGCGACCTCCGGGAGCACGAAGTGGCCATCGCGCTGCGCCGCGTGGAACGGGAACTCGAGGACGAGGAGACCGTCGAGGAGGCCGTCCTGACCCTCGCTACCCCCGACGAGCCCTCGCTGTCCTTCGGCGTTCGGCCTCCGTCGCCGGCCGTGGAGTAAACCAGGACCGTCAGTCCGCTTGAACCTCCGGGGAAAACAAGTACAAGCTACTCGTGTCATGGTTCACACAAAGTTGTTGACTCAAGGGACCGGCATCCGCGCGCTGTCCGAGGACGCCGATCCCGGCTGGCCAACGGCAGGGTCGGCCGATCGATAACACCGGCGTTGCGGAGGCGCAGTCAATTTTCGAGGGAGTTCCAATGGACGGTCAACTTTGGATTTGGATCGTGGTGGCGGTCGTGATCATCGCGGTGATCGTCGCCGTCGTCGTTTATGGGCGCCGCGCGAAGAACGCCGCTAACCGCAAGCGCGCTGCGGACCTCCGCGAGAAAGCCCGTGCCGACGCCCTCGGAGCTCATGAGCGCAGCGCCGAGGCCGCTCGGGCGGCCGCAGACGCCGCGCGCGCCGAGAGCGAGGCGGAACGCTTGCACCGGGAGGCCGCGGACAAGCAGAAAGCCGCCGAGCGCGCCAACGAAGTCTCGCAGGACAGGTTGCGGCGGGCAGAAGAGTTGGACCCGGATGCCGGCAACCGCTCGGATCCGGATAGTGCGGGTAGCCGTCGGACCGGGACGACGACGGCGGCCGTCGGGAGCGGACGACGACCGAGGCGACGGGGAGGACGCCTGGACCCGAGACCATAGGCTAACCGGTTGCGATCACGCCCACCTGCCGTAGGTGCGGCTTGAGGTTGCTCCGCCACTTCCTGGGTGGCTGCCCAGCTCGCGAGGAGGCGCAGGGCGTCTGCAGAGGGGGAGCCAGGTTCTGCAGGGTAGATGAACAGCGAGAGGCCGGTGTCCGCCGACAATTCCATTGCCTCGAAAAGTAGGCGGAGTTCACCCACCACGGGGTGGTGGAAATGCTTGAAACCGCTGTAGTGGCGGCGCACGTTGTGCGCGGCCCAGCGAGTGCGGAATTCATCGCTTCGGGTGGAAAGCTCTCCTACAAGGTCGCTCAGCCCGCGGTCGAAGGGGTCGCGGCCGGCCTCGGTGCGGAGGATGGCAACCATATTGTTGGCGGCGAGTTCCCAATCCGGGAAGAACCGCCGGGCCCGTTCTTCATCCAGGAATATGAAGCGTGCGTAGTTGGCGGGCCGGACTGGGTTGACGTACATCTCGGAATGCAAAGCAAGGCCGAGTTTGTTGGCGGCAAGGATGTCCATGCGGGCGTTGCGGACGAATGCCGGCGCGTCAGTAATGGCGTCAAGGGCGAACTGCACACTTGGCCGGACCTGCTGTGGTGCGGATCGACGCTGCCTCTTGCTTGTTCGGCGGTACGCGCCAGATCGAACAGGTGCGCACTCTCAGCCTCGTCGAGTTGGAGGGCCCTCGCCAGTGCCTCCAAGACGCTCTCCGACACTCCCGCAAGGTTCCCGCGTTCGAGCCGGGTGTAATACTCAACGCTCACTCCGGCGAGGTCGCGACTTCGCCGCGACGGAGCCCTGGTACTCGCCGATTGCCGCCCGACGTCGGCAGCCCTGCCTGTTCGGGGGTGATCTTCGCGCGCCGGGACGCAAGGAAGTCGCGAGCGTCGTTGCGGTTGTCCATGCGATCAACGATAGTGACCTCGTAGCGCCCTGAGGGAGTCCCTGACAGTACCTCTATTAACGACACCTCCCGGCAGCGGTGAGGACCCCGACGTCGTCCGGGATCCGGGCGTCGTGCTAGAAAATATGGAAATCGCCCGCATCGGCGTTCGCGGACGGATAGACCACGGGTTCCCGCCCCAACTCCAGCAGGACGTCGTTGATGCTCATTTGCCCGTCGAGTTGGACGGCCGGGACGAAGGCGGTTTCGGATTCGACTTCAGCGGTCATGGATCGATCTTATGTGCGGCAGGGCCCACGGGCGCGATGAACACGCGAGCTCCAGGCTAAGTCGCCGGGCGACGTTTTGTGTTCGAGGATCACGGTTTCTGGGATGCGGCCGCGGAGGGGGAGAGATCGGCCAGCGTAAGGGGATGTGCGGGAGCCTCCGGGAAGGGGTGGCTGATGGTCACAGCCAGATCCGGACTGACGTGGACCAGGGCACCACCGGGAAGCGCTCTCCACTCGGGGTTGTCATCCATAGGCTCGGTGGCGATGAGGACGTGTCCTGCACGCGAGGCCTCCCTACTGTGGGCGCGGATCCTGGAGCTCCGCGCGTCCAGGGGAGCCGCCTCGGCCGAGCGGGCAGGAAGCCGTTCCAGAATGTGAAGCTCATGCGTGTCCGGATACCTGACTGCCCAAACGTCGCTCGCCGTCGTCAGGATGAGGTTCAAGCTGAACACCGGCAGTTCCTTGGCGATCCAGCTGATCGCTCGGATGATACCTTCGCCGACGTCGCCATCCGCTCTTCTGCTCTCCGCGGTGATCAAGGCGAAGAGGCGCTCACTGTCTGTTTGGCCCTTCACCAGATCCGCGACACCGGACTCCGCCAGCCGCTGGTCCAACCGCTCAAGATCGCCGAAGGCACCGTTGTGGGCGAACAACCTCCCGTCCTGCTCGAAAGCGTGCGTGTTGACCATGGTGTGCGCGCCGGTGCTGGCATATCGCACATGGGCCAGGAATGTCGTGCTCTTCAGGACCCGTGCTTCACGTGCAAAGGCGTGGTCCTCCCATGCGGCGAGTGGCTGCTTGGCGACATGGGCCTTGCCGTCACCGTCAAAGGTGCCTATGCCGGCGCCGTCGGGCTCGCGCCGGCTCTGGTCAGCGAGGCTGTCCGGGGCGTCCAAAAGCCAGAAAGTGGCCCGGACTGCTTGCGAACCGGCATGCAAGCCGAACAATCGGCACATGGCACGCATCCTTCCTTCAATCGTCTGGCGGCGAAGCTGCTGCTGGCTAGTGGTGGAACGCCTGGGTCTGCCCACCGGCGGGCATCGGTGCCGTGAGGCCGTCCAGGTAGGCGACTTCTTTCTTGAGATCGGCCAGGAAACTGGATGCGAGGTCGCGGGTGAATCCGTTGCGGACAACGATCCGTTGGACTGTGATCTCGCTCAATCCTTCCGGCATGGGGTAGGCGGGGACGAGCCACCCATTCATCCGCAGCCTTTCGGACAAGTGGTGAAGGTTCCACCTCTCGGTGTAGCCGTCGGTGAGTTGCCAGGCAAAGACAGGAATGTCGGATCCGTCGCTCCACAAAGTAAACGCCTCCATTGCCCTATTTCACTGGAGAGATAGAGTGCCACGTCCCGGGAGGTTGCCTGGACGGATTTGTATCCCTCGTATCCGAGCCGGAGGAACAGGTAGTACTGAAGGAGCACCTGGGCGCCGGGCGTGAGAAGTTCAGGGCGAAGCTCGGCATGTTCCCGCCCAGGTAACTGACATGGAAAATCAGGTCCTCGGGGAGTGCCTGCTCGTCACGCCAGATAATCCAGCCGAGGCCGGGGTAGACCAAGCCGTACTTGTGGCCGGAGGTGTTGATCGAGGCAACCCGCGGCAGGCGGAAGTCCCAGACGGTCTCCCGTTGCAGGAAAGGTGCAACCATGGCTCCGGAGGCGCCGTCGACGTGGATCGGAATATCAAGGCCCCGCTTTGCCTGGATCTCGTCCAACGCCGCCGAGATCTTCTCGACGGGTTCATAGACCCCGTGTAGGTCACGCCCATGATCGCGACAACGCCGATGGTGTTCGCATCGACGTACTTGTCCAGCTCGTAGCCGTCCAGCATTTGGTGTTCCTGCGACACCGGAACGAAGCGGGCCTCCACGTCCCAGTAGTTGCAGAACTTCTCCCAGCACACTTGGACGGCCGAGCTGAGGACCAGGTTGGGTTTGTCCGTGGACAGGCCGGCCGCCCTCCGTGCGTGCTGCCAGCGACGTTTCAAGGCCAGGCCGCCCAGCATGCACGCCTCGGAAGAACCGATCGTTGAGGTCCCGACTGACTTGGCGGGATCGGGTGCGTTCCACAAGTCTGCGAGCATCCGCCAGCAACGGGTTTCGATCAACGCCGTCTGCGGGTACTCGTCCTTGTCGATCATGTTCTTGTCGAACGTCTCGGCGTACAGCTTCGACGCTTCCGGTTCCATCCACGTTCCAACGAATGTTGCCAGGTTCAAGCGGGAGTTGCCGTCCAACATGGCTTCGTCGTGGACAACCTGATAGGCGGTCGACGGAAGGGACTCACCGTCCGGAATGGTGAACCGTGGAAAAATACTGGATTCTCCGGGTCGGCTGAAGACGGGGTTCAGCTCTACTGCAGTGTCGGGTTCATGGGCTGATGTTCGGTGTGACCTATTGATGGTTCGCTCCTTTGACTCGCCGCTGCGGTGGCATGGCCCGCCAAGGCCCCACGCTACCGCGTGCGTACGCCGTACCCAAGCACTTTCGGGAGCCGCCATCGTTCAGATCGTCGCAGCCTGTGGCCTTCCAGGCCATGGTGCCAAAGTGACTCCTGGTGCATAATCGCAGGGGACGGAGCTCTGTCACCGTGAGGCTAGGAGGCACCAATGTCGATGCAGGACACTCCAGAAGATCGTCGGCCGGGGAGACGCAAAGCGTTCCGCTACCAGGATCGGACAGGGCTCCCGCCCGGGCCTCCGGGACATTCTCGGCCCTGTCGATCCTTCCCATCGGATCGAAGCGACAGTCATCCTGAGGCGCCAGGAAGAAATGCCCGAGGTGCCGTCCGCTGTGCTTTCGCGGGACGAACTTGCCTCCCGATACGGCGCATCGGCCGCAGACCTGGATCTTGCTGTAGGCACTTTCACCAACCTTGGTCTCGACGTCGTGGAGTCGGACGCGGCCAGCCGCAGGATTCGGCTGGCCGGAACCGTGGAGCAGATGAGCAGCATTTTCGGGACATCCCTGGACGAGCTGACCAGCCGAAGCCGGACGGTACCGCTATCACCCACCGGCACCGCACCGGAGGCCTCCACGTCCCTGCGGCCCTCGACGGCGTCATCGTTGCCGTCCTCGGCCTTGACGACCGGCCGCAGGCCCGCGCCCAATTCCGCGCCATTCCCTCGCTGCGGCCGCTGCGAGCTACACCCCGCCGCAGCTGGGAAGGATCTACAATTTCCCTGCGGGAACGGACGGGACGGGCCAAACCGTTGCCATCCTCGAGCTGGGTGGCGGCTACGGGCAGCAAGACCTTGACACGTACTTCCTGGGCCTTGGTATCCCCACGCCAAGCGTCACCGCAGTAGGAGTCGACGGCGGGGCGAACCAGCCGGGGCAGGATCCGTCGGGCGCCGACGGGGAAGTCCTGCTGGACATCGAGGTGGTCGGCGCCTTGGCGCCAAAGGCCAACATATTGGTCTATTTCGCCCCCAACACCGACGCCGGCTTCCTGGATGCGATTATCGCTGCCTCGCATGCAACCCCGACGCCGGCCGCGATCAGCATCAGCTGGGGCCAGAGCGAAGACGCCTGGACCGGCCAAGCCCGGACGGCTTTCGACCAGGCCATGGCCGACGCCGCGGCCCTCGGCGTGACGGTGACAGCGGCAGCCGGGGACAACGGCAGTGCCGACGGCGCAACCGACAACAAGGATCACGCCGATTTCCCGGCGTCGAGCCCGCATGTGCTGGCCTGCGGCGGAACCAGACTTCAAGCGGACACTGCAACAGGTGTCATCAGGGCGGAAACGGTCTGGAACGACGGACCCAACTCGGCTACCGGCGGAGGATTCAGCGACGTCTTTCCGGCGCCCTCCTGGCAGTCGGGGATCCCGGGGCACGCCAAGCACAAGCCTGTGCCCAAGAAGGCCGGAAGGGGCGTCCCGATGTCAGCGGCGTTGCCGACCCGCAGACCGGCTATCAGGTGCGCGTCGACGGGAAAGACATGGTGATCGGTGGAACAAGTGCGGTGGCGCCGCTCTGGGCGGCCCTCGTCGCCCGGCTCGCCCAGGCCACCAACAGGCGCTTCGGCCTGATCCAGCCGCTGCTTTACCAAAACGGCAAGCAACCGGCGTCGGGCTTCCATGACATCACCTCAGGCTCCAATGGAAGCTACCACGCCGGGACCGGTTGGGATCCCTGCACAGGCCTGGGCAGTCCGGACGGCAGTGCCCTCCTTGCATTGCTCCAAGCCAAGGCTTAGTGGACCTGCCGGAGCCATTGCGGCGGTCCCAAAACCCGCCACGACACGGCTTTGACTCTGTAAACTGGTTGGTGTCCTTTACAACCTCAGGTTTCAAAGGAGGCTACACAATGGCTGGATACTTTGAGCTGGTCGATGGACCCAACGATGGATACAGGATTGCACTGCGCGACGGTGAAGGCGAGATCCTGGCGATGTCTACGACCTTTGCCACCAAACAATCGGCTGTCCGCGGGATATCCACACTCCGGGAGATCGCCGGAACAGCCTCATCAAGGACAGGAGCCACGGACGGTGGACGCCGTCCCTTGAGCGTCAGGCCCACCACTTGCATCTGTTCCACCAACCCGCATGGCGGAAGCACGAAGTGAGAAGCGCAGCAGGCCGCTTGTAGCCCTGCGATAGCGCGGGTTCGCAAACCGCCCCGCACTCCAGTTCCCACAGGGCACTCCGTTACGGATTGAACGGGCTGCAATGACGCATGCCGAAAATGCCGTCCCGCCAAGTCTCCTCGGGGGAAAACGGCACGCCTGCGCCTGCTTTGGCTGCCCCAGCCCGAGCGGATACGATGGACGATGGCTGGCTGTGGTCCCCGTACGCCACAAGCTATGAAGCCTTATCAATGAATAGGAGACACCCGTGTCAGATGCCCAGCAGATCACCCTCATCGTCGATGGCGAAGAGACCAAGGTGACGGAGGGGACCACCGGCGCGGAACTCTTCTTTGAGCGCCGCGACGTCGTTGTGGCCCGAGTCGACGGCGAACTCAAGGACCTCGACCAAGTGCTGCCCGAGGGTGCCCAGGTTGACGGCATCACCATCGACTCACCGGACGGCCTGAACGTCCTCCGCCACTCCACCGCGCACGTGATGGCCCAGGCTGTGCAGCAGCTTCGTCCGGACGCCAAGCTCGGAATCGGTCCCTACATCACAGACGGCTTCTACTTCGATTTCGATGTCGCCGAGCCCTTCACTCCTGAAGACCTGCGGCAGCTTGAGAAGATGATGCAGAAGATCATCAACCAGAACCAGAAGTTCGTGCGCCGCGTCGTCACCGAGGACGAAGCCCGCGAGGCCATGAAGGGCGAGCCTTACAAGCTTGAACTGCTGGGCAAGAAGAACGACGCCGCCGACGCCGGAGAGGGCGTCAACGTCGAGGTGGGCGCCGGGGAAATCACCATCTACGACAATGTGGATCGCAAGAGCGGCGACAGCGTATGGTGCGATCTCTGCCGAGGCCCGCACCTGCCCAACACCAAACTGATCTCCAACGCTTTCGCCCTGACCCGCTCCTCGGCGGCGTACTGGCTGGGCAACCAGAACAACCAGCAGTTGCAGCGTATCTACGGCACCGCTTGGCCCACCAAGGATGCGCTGAAGGCGTACCAGGAGCGCATCGCCGAGGCCGAGCGCCGAGATCACCGCAAGCTCGGCGCGGAACTTGACCTGTTTTCCTTCCCGGATGAGCTGGGCTCCGGACTGCCGGTGTTCCACCCGAAGGGCGGGATCATCCGCAAGGCGATGGAGGACTATTCGCGCCAGCGCCACGTGGACGCCGGATACGAGTTCGTCTACACCCCGCATATCACCAAGGGACACCTCTACGAGGTCTCCGGCCACCTTGACTGGTACAGGGAAGGCATGTTCCCGGCGATGCACATCGACGCGGAACTGAACGACGACGGCACCGTGCGCAAGCCCGGCCAGGACTACTACCTGAAGCCGATGAACTGTCCGATGCACAACCTCATCTTCCGTTCGCGCGGCCGCTCCTACCGGGAACTGCCCCTGCGGCTCTTCGAATTCGGCTCTGTGTATCGCTACGAGAAGTCCGGTGTTGTCCATGGTCTGACCCGCGTGCGCGGCATGACACAGGACGACGCCCACATCTACTGCACCCGCGAACAGATGAAGGACGAGCTCACCACCACCTTGAACTTTGTCCTTGGCCTCCTCAAGGACTACGGACTGGACGACTTCTACCTTGAACTGTCCACCAAGAACGAAGACAAGTTCGTTGGGGAAGACGCCGCCTGGGAAGAAGCCACACGCACCTTGGCAGAAGTAGCCGAGGCCTCGGGCTGGAACTTGTTCCGGATCCGGGTGGAGCCGCGTTCTACGGCCCCAAGATCTCCGTGCAGGCGAAGGACGCGTTGGGCCGCACTTGGCAGATGTCCACCATCCAGCTGGACTTCAACCTGCCTGAGCGTTTTGAGTTGGAGTTCCAGGCTGCCGACGGCACACGCCAGCGCCCCGTCATGATCCACCGCGCGCTGTTCGGCTCGGTAGAGCGTTTCATGGGCGTCCTCACCGAACACTACGCGGGAGCTTTCCCCGCGTGGCTCTCGCCCGTGCAGGTGGTCGGCATTCCGGTGGCTGAGGCGTTCAACGACTACATGTTCGACGTCGTTGGCCAGCTCAAGGCTGCGGGTATCCGTGCCGAAGTGGACATTTCCTCCGACCGCTTCCCAAAGAAGATCCGCACCGCGAGCAAGGACAAGATTCCGTTCGTCCTCATTGCCGGCGGAGAGGACGCAGAGGCCGGTGCGGTGTCGTTCCGCTTCCGTGACGGCAGCCAAGACAACGGTGTGCCCGTTGCCGAGGCCGTCCGAAGGATCGTGGACGCCGTCAAGAACCGCGAGAGCTGACGAGTCGGACACCGCGGGGCCAGGAAAAATGCAGGAGAACACGGGCGTGACAGCTGACTATCCGGGCGATGCCGAAGTGACTGACGACTTCGGCCTGGCAGGTGTTCCTGATGCCTTCCAACGCCTGTGGACTCCGCACCGCCTGGCCTACATCAAGGGTGGGCAGAACCAGTTCAAGAACGAGGACGACTGCCCGTTCTGCGTGGCTCCGAGCCGCACGGACAAGGAATCCCTCATCGTGCGCCGCGGCAAGACGTGCTACGTGGTCCTCAATTTGTTCCCTTACAACCCCGGTCACTTGCTCGTGTGCCCGTACCGGCATGTTCCGGACTACACGGACATTACCGTGCAGGAAACGGCGGAAATGGCGGAGCTCACGCAGACCGCGATGCGGGTGCTGCGCAAGGTGGCCAACCCGAGCGGCTTCAACCTGGGCATGAACCAAGGTGTGGCCGGCGGGGCGGGCATCGCAGCCCACCTGCATCAGCACGTAGTTCCGCGCTGGGGCGGGGACGGTAACTTTTTCCCCATCATCGCCCAGACGAAGGCTGTCACCCAGACCCTTGACGAGGTCCGCCAGCAAGTGGCCGACGCCTGGCCGGAAGAGTCGGATCTGTCCGGGGAGCCGGATGCTTAATCGGCACGCCCGCGGGTTCTTCACCGGGCTGTTCTCGCCCCTGGCCCGGTTCCTGCTCAAGGTGGGGGTCTCGCCCGACGCCGTTACCGTCGTCGGGACCGCGGGCGTAGTTCTCGGTGCCCTGATTCTCTACCCCCTGGGCCAGCTCTGGTGGGGTTCGCTGCTGATCGCCGTTTTCGCGCTGTCCGACGTCGTGGACGGCATCATGGCAAGGGAACAGGGACGCAGCGGCCCGTGGGGAAACTTCCTCGACTCCACGCTGGACCGGCTGGCAGACGGCGCCATTTTCGCCGGCGTCGCAATCTGGTTCTTCACGGGAGGCGGGAACAGCGCGATTGCTATCGCGTCCCTGGGCTGCCTGGTGCTCGGGATGGTGGTTTCGTACGCCCGCGCCAAGGCTGAATCATTGGGCTTCTACGCCAATGTGGGCATCGCCGAGCGCGCTGAGCGGCTTATTTCCGTGCTCCTTGTCACCGGTCTGACCGGGCTGGGGCTGCCCCCCGTCGTCTTGCTGGTGACCCTTGTCATCCTCGCCGCCGCAACGGCAGTCACCGTCGTCCAAAGGATGGCCGCCGTCCGCGAACAGGCAATGGCAGACGTCGACGGCGGGACGCCCGCTTAAGCGGTGATTCGCCCGTAGCAGGCCCTGCTTTTGCGCGACGGCGGTCAACCCCCGTGTCTCATTCCGGGCGGGTTTATGTCCGGGTGGGTCTGAAGTGGTGGTTGCGGCGCGGTGTTTGGCGGGGTCGAGGTGGGGTGGTGGTTTGAACCATGCGGTGCCGTTGTCCAGGGTGATGGTCCAGTGTTCTTTGTGGATGACGTGGTGGTGGTGGCTGCAGAGCAGGGTGCCGTTGTCGGTTCCGGTGGTGCCTTGGTTGGACCAGTAGGTGATGTGGTGGGCTTCGCACCAGGGTGCGGGGATGGTGCAGTCGGGGAAGGCGCAGCCTTGGTCGCGGGCGATGATGGCTTTGCGGATGTGGGGCGGGAAGATGCGGGTGGTGCGGCCGATGTCCAGGACGCGGCTGTCGCTGCCGAGCAGGACGGGGATGATGTCCGCGTCGCAGGCGATCTTGCGGATGATGGCGGGGTGGATGGGCCCTGGAACGTGGACGCGCCGCTGCTGAGGCGCGGCCGGACCCGTGGCGGTGCGCGTTTCGCGGTCGAGGTGTTCGAGGTGTTGGAGGCGGCCGAGGAGGTCTTGGTAGTCGATGGTGACCATGACCTGGGGCCGGAGGCCGCCGTTGGCGGGCAGTTGCCCGGTGGTCAGGGCCGCTGCGCAGGCGCCGGTGAGCCCGTCGAGGAGTTTCTGGGCCCGGGAGCGGCGGTCCAGGGCGGGGTGCGCGCCGGTGTCAGCCGCGCCGTCGCCGTCGGCTGCGTCGGCGTCGGTGGTGTGCTGGAGGCGGGGGTTGGTGGCGGTGTTCATGGCGGTGGCGAGGGTTTCGTATTGTTCGGCGGTGGCGAAGACTTCCAGGTGGTGCAGGCCGCGGCGGGGTTTGCGGATGAACGCTCCCTGGCGGTGGCGGAGTTCTTCTTCGCCGGGTTCGGTTCCGTCCTGGTCGATGGCGTCGACCCAGCGTTTGGCCGTTCGGTGCACGAAGTCGGGATCGCTTTCCAGGGCGGTGCGGGTGAGGGAGTGTTCCATCTGGCGGGCGGTGTCCGTGTCGGCGTGGTGGCGTACCTGCTCCAGGGCCGTGCTGATGATGGTGGCCGAGCGGGTCGGCACGGCTGCCGTGGACAGGGCCGCGGCGAGGAGTTCGTGGCGTGCGGGGAGATCTTGTCCGGTGAGTCCTGTCTGTGGGAGCACGCCGGCGGCCAGGGCGAGCCGGCGGCGCCGGGCTTCGCCGATGCCGATCCGCAGCCGGGCGCGCAGGAATTCGGCGGCGTTCCGGTAGCCGTCGTCGACCGCGGCCGCTGCCGAGGGGCCGGGTGCGGACCCGGCGCATCCGGCGCGGTTGCCGCGTCCGCCGCGTCTGCCGGAATTCCCGCGTCCGCTGCTGCGGTTCCCGTATCTGCTGCGGCGGGTTCGGTCCAGCCGGTCCGCCAGCCCGGCGCTGGGACGGCCGGCGGGAGGCCTGGGCTTCGCTGCGTGTCCGTTCCACGGCGTGGGCCGCGACGAGCTGCAGGAACTCGACCGTCCGGGAGATCTCTTCGACCGTGCCGGCGAAATCCGCGGCATCAAGGAAACCGAACGAGCGGGCGTCGGCGACGGCGGTTGAGCGCAGTGCATCCATCGCCGCGACCGCCCGGTCAAGGCCACCCGCGGCGGACGGCACGGCGGCCGGGTTTTGGAGCCGGGAAGGGATCTGGAACTGGGCCGGGTTTTGGAACTGGGCTGCGAATTGGAGCTGGGCATGCCGGGCGGGGACGGGCTTCAGCCGGCGGGACAGGCGTCCCGGCGACGGGATCCCGCCGTCGGGGCGCGGCCGCCGGAGGTGCGACGAGTTGACCGATGCCTTCCATGAATAAACCCTGTCACGGGGGTCGGACATTTTTACCTCGCGCACGGCCGTTCGGCGTCGCGAAAAGCGAAACAAGGAAAACACGTGCCAAGAATCAGGTGCTGAGCTCCCAATGAACCCGGATCGCCTCGGCGATCGGGCCGGCGCCGCACTCACAATTGCAGAAGACAGACTCCCGCGCCGTCAATCCGCCCACCAACTTGCTGCCGTCAATGCACCTGAAGTATCCGCGACACGCGGGACCAATATCACCCGGTGCGCGACGCCCGCCGGTGCCGGCGCGAACGCGTGGCCGAGGCTGGTAATCAAGTACGACGGTCACAGCGCGGGGACTAGTATTGAAGTTACTTGGTCAATGTGACCTGGAAATCCGGTGCGCGCTGTGTGTGGCCCCCGTCCGCCTGCGCCCCGGCCAAGGTCTTCTATCTACCCATAGGGGTTTTTGTGTCTACACCTGATGTAAGCAACGAAGCCGGTTCGTCCGCAGCCAGCGTTACGGGCAGCAGCCGCGTCAAGCGCGGCATGGCCGAGATGCTCAAGGGCGGCGTCATCATGGACGTCGTCAACGTCGAGCAGGCCCGCATCGCCGAAGATGCCGGTGCCGTGGCCGTCATGGCGCTCGAGCGCGTTCCCGCCGACATCCGCGCCCAAGGCGGCGTGTCCCGCATGTCGGACCCGGACATGATCGACCAGATCATTGCCGCCGTGTCCATCCCCGTCATGGCCAAGGCCCGCATCGGCCACTTCGTCGAGGCACAGGTCCTGCAGTCCCTCGGTGTTGACTACATCGACGAGTCCGAGGTCCTGACCCCGGCCGACTACACCCACCACATCGACAAGTGGAACTTCACCGTTCCCTTCGTCTGTGGTGCCACCAACCTGGGTGAGGCGCTGCGCCGTATCAACGAGGGCGCGGCCATGATCCGCTCCAAGGGCGAGGCCGGCACCGGGGACGTCTCCAACGCCACCACCCACATGCGCCAGATCCGCGCCGAGATCCTCCGCCTCTCCACACTGCCCGAGGACGAACTCTACGTTGCGGCCAAGGAACTGCAGGCCCCGTACGAGCTCGTCAAGGAAGTTGCCGCGACCGGCAAGCTCCCCGTCGTGCTGTTCACTGCCGGCGGCATCGCCACCCCGGCCGACGCTGCGATGATGATGCAGCTCGGTGCGGACGGCGTGTTCGTCGGTTCGGGCATCTTCAAGTCCGGCAACCCGGCCCAGCGTGCCGCCGCCGTCGTGAAGGCCACCACCTTCTTCGACGACCCCGACGTCATCGCCAAGGTCTCCCGCGGCCTGGGCGAAGCCATGGTGGGCATCAACGTCGAGGAAATCCCCGAACCCCACCGCCTCGCCGAGCGCGGCTGGTAGGCCTTCGTTAAGCCGACGCGCCAGACGGCGCGGTTTGTTGGCGCCGGTCGGCGCTGATCCTCGGCCTGCTATTCCCCGCGACTCGCTGCCGCGGCTTTCCAGCGGCTCGGGGCGGGGCCCTTTTACGCAGGCTGCCGGATCACACCGCCCGGCGCCTTGCGCTGGCGGGTCGCACCGTCCATGGCACCGCTCTCCCGCTAAGTACGACGCCGGTCGGTCACCTTCTTCGGTGACCGGCCGGCGTCGTGCGTTAACCCAACTGACTCCCAGTTGTTGTCGTTATGAGGCTCCATAACGACATTAACTGCGAGTCAGTTGGGGCGGCCAAGCAGCTATTCGAGGCCGCGGCGCTTGAGGAGCGGCTCGAGGGAGGCGTCGCGGCCGCGGAGCGTGCGGAATGATTCCAACGGATCGCGGCTGTTGCCACGGGAGAGCAGCTCCGAACGGAATCGTTCGCCGTTCTCGCGCAGCAGCCCGCCTTTTTCCGTGAACCAGTCCACCGTTTCCGCGTCCAGCACTTCACTCCAGATGTACGAGTAGTACCCGGCGGCGTAGAAGTCCCGGCGAAGATGTGCTGGAAGTACCCCGTGCGGTACCGGGGCGGAATGAGGGAGTGCGCCACGCTTGCAGCAGCCAATGCCTTGGCTTCGAAGTCCAGCGCGTCCTGAGGAACGCCGTCGACGTCCAGCACGTGCCAGGCCAGGTCCAAAAGGGCGGCGCCGAGGTATTCCGTCGTGGCGAAGCCTTCGCCCCAAAGCTTGGACTCGTTGAGGCGGTCGATGATGTCCTGGGGAAGCGCTTCGCCAGTCGCGTGGTGCCGGGCGTAGTTACCGATAATCTCGGGCCACATGATCCACATCTCGTTGACCTGCGACGGATACTCCACGAAGTCCCGGGGACCGAGGTGCCGGAAAACCGGGGATACATGACGTTGGAGAAGAGTCCGTGCAAGGCATGGCCGAACTCGTGGAACGTGGTCCGGACCTCGTCCAGGGTAAGCAGGGTGGGTTCTCCGGCCGGCGGTTTGGAGATGTTCAGGTTGTTGATCACCACCGGCTTGGTACCCAGGAGTGCTGATTGTTCGACGAGCGAGTTCATCCAGGCGCCGCCGCGCTTTGAGTCCCGCGCGTAGTAGTCGCCCAGGAAGAGGCCAAGCTCGGAGCCGTCTCCGTTTCGCACCTCCCAGACGCGGACATCGGGGTGGTACCCCTCAAGGTCATTCCGCACGTGGAAAGTAATCCCGAAGAGGCTCGTGGCTGCGAAGAACACGCCGTCCACGAGTACCCGGTCCAATTCGAAATAGGGCCGAAGGAGTTGTTCGTCCACTTCGTAGCGCTCCCGCCGGACCCTCGAGGAGTAGTACGCCCAGTCCCATGCTTCCAATGGGTGCCCTGCGCTCTCCGCCAGGGCAGCCGCTTCTGCGTCGGCGTTGCGGATGGCGGCCGGAGCAAGTCGGTTGAGCATCGCTTGCACGGCCGCGAAATCGGGGGCGGTCTGGCGGTCCATGACCATTTCGGCGTAGTTGCCGAACCCGAGGAGTGTCGCCTTCTCGGCCCGCAAGCGCACCATCGCCTTCACCAGTTCCAGGACGTCCAGGCTGCCGCCGTCGCTTCCCTCGCAACGGACGCCTCAAACAGGCGACGGCGGAGCTCGCGGTTCTGCAAAGAAGCCAAAGCAGGCTGGTTGCTCGGCTGTATGAGAGTCAGGAGGTATTTTCCCTCATGCCCGGCAGTGCGTGCGGCCTCCGCAGCACTGGCGATGTCGTCCGCCGGCAGGCCGGCAAGTTCTGTGGCGTCATCCACCACCAGGGCGGCCGCCTTCATGGCTTCCTTGACCCGTTGCCCGTACTCCGTTCCCAAGCGGGAGAGTTCCGCGTTGAGGCTCTTGAGTTTTTCCTGGTCAGCCGGGTCGAGCTGGATGCCCGACTGGCGGAATTCGCGGAGGTACTCCTGCACCAGCCGGATGGATTCGTCATCGAGTCCCGAGGTGTCTACGGCCGCGAATCGCTCGTACAGTCCGCGGTTGAGATAGACCGCGTCCTGATGGCTCACGAACCGGGGAGACAGCTCGGTTTCGAGTTCGCGGATGGCCTCCGAGGCGTCGGCGGAAACCAATGTGAAGAAGGCCGCCGCTGCCCGCTCCAGCAGGCGGCCGGAGCGTTCCATCGCGACCGCCGTGTTTTCGAAGGATGCGGGCTCCGGGTTGTCGACGATGGACTGGATCTCGGCCAGGTGCTCAGCGAGGCCCGCATCCACGGCTTCGGCGAAGTGGCTGTCCTGGATCTTTGCGAAGGGCGGCAAGCCGAAGGGAAGGGTACTCGGCTCCAAGAGGGGGTTCGTCATGAAGCAACCCTTTCATGCAGGGGCCCCGCCCACAACGGTTTTCCCCGTGTTAGCGCGGCCGCCGCGCCGCGTGTTCGCGCGCGAGGCGGGCAAAGTCGTCGTCGGGCGTTCCGGGGACGAAAGTACCGTACTTGCGTTCGACGGCGGTCCGGATCAGGAAATCGGCGATGGCCGGATTCTTGGGCAACAGGGAACCGTGCAAGTAGCTGGCAACCACATTCCGGTGCCTGGCGCCTTCGTGGTTGTCTTTGCTGTTGTTGCCGGCACCCTTGGACACGGTGCCGAGCGGCTCGACGCCGGCACCCAGGGAGGTCTGTCCGCTGTGGTTTTCGTAACCCATGATTTCACCGAACTCGGGTGAAGTGAGCGTGACGTTTCCGATGAGGCGTTCGTCCGTACCGATGGTCTCGACGTCAAGGATGCCGATACCGGGGATAACAGGTCCGCTCTTCGTCTTGAAGAACTTGCCGAAAAGCTGGTAGAGCCCGCAAATGACCAGCATGGGCGTTCCGTCCTCGGCCATCCCGCGCAGTTGCTCGCCGCGTGACTGGAGATCGTCCTGGATGACTACCTGGCCGCTGTCCTGGCCGCCACCGCCGACAATGAGATCGACATCTTCGGGAAGTCGTCGCCCACATTGTATTCAAGGAGTTCGGGCGTGTAACCGTGCCAGAGCAGGCGCTGCCGCAAGACGAGTGCGTTGCCCCAGTCCCCGTAGATGTTCATGTCCCGGGGTACAGCTGCAGGACCCGGATGGTGCCCTTGCTAGTGTGTGCGGTACCTTCGGCCGGGGTCATGAGACCACCTCTACTGTGGTGATTTTGGAGAGTTCGCGCCGGATGGCCAACATCGCGGTGTACGTGCAGAATACGCGTTTCGGTTTGCCGGCCGAACCCCGGATGAATTCGGCCAAGGCCGCAGTGATGTCGGTGTCCACTGAGCCGAAGCGGACCTCGTCGTACTGGAGGCGCAGTGCCATGTCATAGGCACGGACGCCGGTGACGACCTCGACACCGTCCTCGCGCAGGGAGTCGAATTCAACGTCCCAAAGCCACGACATGTCCCGGCCGTCGGCATAGTTGTCATTGATGGCGATCATGGACGCGTAGCCCTTCGCCGGAAAGACTTCAGGCCCAGGCGGAAACCGCTCGGGTTCTTCACGAGGACCAACTCAAAAGGCTGGCCGTCCACCGTCAGGCTCTCCCCGCGGCCAAACGCCGGAGCCACTTCGGAGAGCGCCTTGACCAGCTTGGCGGAGTCGCCGGGCCTCCCGCTTGCCCCGGTGATGCTCCTGGCGAGGACCAACGCGGCTGCGGCGTTGAAGATGTTGTAGACGCCGCGGAGTTTCATGTGCGTGGACACAAGGGTTCCGTCGAACTCGAAGTCGGCGTCGTCGGTACCGACCCGGCGGAGCACGACGTCGGCCGCCGGGATGCGGGGACCTCACCGCGGGGCTGGTTTCCGGAGCCGCGGCGCGCATGTCGTCGTCGTTCGGGAAGGTGCTGCGGAGCGATTCGTCCAATCCGAAGTAGAGCACCTCGGGCCGCTCACGGCTCCGGCAATACGGGCGACCCGGGATCCTCGCGGTTCAGGACCACGGTCCCGGTGGTTCGCTCGGCGATGCGCTGGAGGAGTAGCGCCGTGGTGTCGATTTCGCCGAAACGGTCCAGTTGGTCGCGCAGGACGTTGAGGAGAAGGCAATAGCGCGGCGGCACCTTGTTCACGAAATGCACGGCGTGTGCCTCGTCGAGTTCCAACACCGCGACGTCGGCGTCCAACCTGCCGCGCCAGTCCACCTCACCCAGGAGAGCGGCCGCAACGCCACGGGTGAAGTTGCTGCCCGTCCGGTTGGTGAAGACCTTCAAGCCCTGGCTTTCCAGGAGCTCCACCACCATTTTTGTGGTGGTCGTCTTGCCGTTGGTTCCGCTCACCACCGCCACACCGTGGGGGAGCGAGGACAGCGTCCTCTGCATGAAGCCGGGGTCGATCTTCTCGACCACGAGGCCGGGCAAAGCCGAACCCCGCCGCGCAGCCGGGACACAGCACGGACCAGCTTGCCGAGTGGAACGGTGAACGAAAACATGCTCTGTAATATATCCCAGTTGGTGCATAAACCACGTGCCGTAAAGCCGCGATCGGGTTGCCGGCGCAAGCCCGGCAGTGGCAGCGCATTATGATGGTCGAATGACCAATCCCCTTCCGAGGCGTCATCAAGCGTGGGCGCGGGCCTGCGCATCGGCGTCCTCGCACTACAAGGCGATTTTCGTGAGCACATCCACGCCGTCGAAGCGGCCGGTGCCACCGGCGTCGGCATCCGGCGTCCGGCGGAGCTCGACGACATTGACGGCCTCATCATTCCCGGCGGCGAGTCGACTACCATCGACAAGCTGGCGCGCATCTTCGAACTCGCCGATCCCATCCGCAAGCAGATCGCGTCCGGGCTGCCGGTGTATGGATCCTGCGCCGGCATGATCCTGCTGGCGGACGACATCGCCGATCCCGCCACGGACCTCGCCGGAAATCCGCAGCAGACTTTCGGTGGATTGGACATCACGGTCCGTCGCAATGCCTTCGGCCGGCAGCGCGAGTCCTTCGAAACCGATCTTGACTTCAAGGGCCTCGAGTTCAGCGCAGGCGAGTCCGGCGTCGACCCCGTCCACGCCGTCTTCATCCGCGGACCGTGGGTGGAACGGGTCGGACCCGGCGTCGAAATCCTCGCGCAGGTGGAACCGGGCAAAGCGACCCACACGGACACTTTGCACGGGTTGGCTAGAATTGTTGCAGTGCGCTCAGGTCGGTTGCTGGCCACCTCCTTCCACCCGGAAGTGACTGGGGAGAAGCGCGTGCATGAATTGTTTATTCGAATGATCAGAGGGGAAGTTTAAAGCATGTCAGGCCACTCCAAATGGGCGACGACCAAGCACAAGAAGGCCATCCTCGATAGCCGCCGGGCCAAGTCGTTCGCCAAACTGATCAAGAACATCGAAGTCGCGGCCCGCATGGGCGGACCGGACCTTGCCGGCAACCCGAGCCTCGAACTGGCTGTGACCAAAGCCAAGAAGACCTCGGTCCCCGCCGACAACATCGACCGCGCCATCAAGCGCGGAGCCGGCCTCACCGGCGAAGTGGTCGACTACACGGAGATCATGTACGAGGCCGCGGCCCGCAGGGTTCCGCCCTCCTGATCGAGTGCCTCACGGACAACAAGAACCGTGCCGCCTCCGAGGTCCGCCTGGCGATTTCCCGCAACGGCGGCACTATCGCCGATCCCGGCTCCGTGAGCTACCTCTTCACCCGCAAGGGCGTCGTCAACCTGCCCAAGAACGGGCTCAGCGAAGACGACATCCTGATGGCAGTGCTCGACGCCGGCGCAGAAGAAGTCAAGGACAACGGCGACAACTGGGAAATCCACTCGGAACCCACCGATCTCCCGGCAATCCGCGAAGCCCTCACGGAGGCCGGCATCGAATACGAAACGGACGAAGCTGAATTCGTCCCGTCCATGCAGGTGCCGCTGGACCTTGACGGTGCCAAGAAGTTCATGAAGCTCGTCGACGCCCTTGAGGATCTCGACGACGTCCAGAACGTTTATACCAACGCGGACATGAGCGAGGAAGTCCAGGCTGCGCTCGAAGCCGAGTAGCGCCCGCTTGCCATTCAGCTTCACAACAAACAGGGAGGCCCGGACTTGACTCTTCGCGTATTGGGAGTCGATCCGGGCCTCACCCGTTGCGGCATCGGAGTGGTCGACGTCGAACGGAACCGGCGCGCCACGATGGTAGCTGTCTGCGTCGTGGGAACCTCCCCGGAGCAATCATTGGACCAGCGACTGCTGGTCATAGCCAAGGCCATCGATGAATGGCTGGACCTCTATAAACCCGACGTTCTCGCGGTCGAACGGGTCTTCTCCCAGTTGAACGTCAGTACGGTCATGGGCGTTGCCCAGGCATCCGGCGTCGTCATCGCGGCCGCCGCGCGGCGGGGCATCCCGGTGGCGCTCCACACGCCGTCGGAGGTCAAAGCCGCCGTGACGGGAAGCGGCACCTCCAACAAGGAAGCGGTGACGAAACTCATCACCAAGATCCTGCGCCTGGACGCCCCGCCGCGCCCGGCCGACGCCGCGGACGCGTTGGCCCTCGCAGTCACCCACGCGTGGCGGGCCGGCAGCGGTGCCGCCGTCGCCACCACAGGGCCGGGGAGCAGCGCATTGACGCCCGCCCAGCGAGCCTGGGCTGAAGCCGAAGCGAAAGCGCGCCGCGCCCGGTAATTGTCGGTGGCCCTTGCTAGGGTATTCGTAGATATGTTCGGATAGCCCGCGGCGCAGCATGCGCGGGGCAGTACTTCAGGAGCCGGGTCTTGATCAGTTTTCTCCGCGGAACCGTGGCACACGTCAGTCTCTCCACGGCCGTCATCGATCTCAACGGCGCCGGTCTGAGCGTCTACGCCACGCCCCAAACCCTCAGCCACCTGCACGTCGGCGACGAAGCGAAGCTGTTCACTTCGTTGATCGTCCGGGAGGACTCCCTGACGCTCTTTGGTTTCTCGAACGACGACGAACGCGAAGTTTTCGATGTCCTGCTCAGTGTGAGCGGGGTGGGGCCGCGCCTGGCCCTTGCAGTCCTGGCCGTCCACGAGCCCGAGGCGATCCGGGTGGCCGCGCATTCCGGCGATGCCAAGTCATTCACCAAGGTCCCCGGTATCGGCCCGAAAGTGGCCGGCAGGATCGTCCTGGAACTGGCGGGCAAACTCGTTCCCCACGGCACCGCGCCCGGGCCGCCCCGCCGTCGCGGCCGAGTCTGTCTGGAAGCCGCAGGTGGTCGCCGCGATGACGAGCCTGGGCTGGTCGGAGAAGGACGCTGCCGGCAGCATCGACAAGGCAATGGCCGATTCCCCGGAACTTGCCGACGCCGGCAACGTCGCCCAGATCCTGCGCGCAACCCTTCGCTGGCTCGGGCAGGACGGCGCCCGCGCCGGAAACCGGGTAGGCAGCCGTGGCTGAGCAGTCCCTCGTTACCGGGGGAGAGGAACCCGAAGAGCGCATCATCGAAGCCGCACTTCGCCCGAAGAACCTCCACGACTTCGTAGGCCAGCACCGTGTCCGAAAGCAACTCTCGCTCGTGCTGGAAGCCTCGAGGATGCGCGGTCGCAGCGCGGACCACGTCCTGCTTTCGGGCCCTCCTGGGCTCGGCAAGACTACTCTGTCCATGATCATCGCCGCCGAGATGAACGCACCCTTGCGCATCAGCAGCGGGCCGGCCATCCAGCACGCCGGAGACCTTGCGGCCATCCTCTCCTCGCTTTCTGAAGGCGAAGTGCTCTTCCTCGACGAAATCCACCGGATGTCCCGGCCCGCAGAGGAAATGCTGTACATGGCCATGGAAGACTTCCGGGTGGACATCGTGGTGGGCAAGGGCGCAGGCGCCACTGCCATTCCGCTTGAGCTGCCGCCCTTCACCCTCGTGGGCGCCACCACGCGGGCCGGCCTGCTGCCTGGACCGCTGCGTGACCGCTTTGGTTTTACCGGGCACCTGGAGTTCTACTCAGTGGCGGAGCTGGAACTCGTACTGCGCCGCTCGGCCGGACTGCTTGACCTGAAAGTCAACTCGGCCGGCTTCAGCGAGATTGCGGGCCGTTCCCGCGGAACCCCGCGTATCGCCAACCGGCTGCTTCGCCGTGTCCGGGACTGGGCTTTGGTTCACGGCATCGAACAAATCGATGCCCGTGCCGCCTCCGCTGCGTTGGACATGTACGAGGTGGACCAGCGTGGCTTGGATCGCCTGGACCGTGCTGTGCTGGAAGCCCTGATCCTCAAGTTCAACGGCGGTCCCGTAGGGCTCTCCACCCTCGCTATCGCCGTGGGGGAGGAACCGGAGACCGTCGAAACGGTCGCTGAGCCGTACCTGGTGCGCGAAGGCCTCTTGGGACGGACGCCGCGCGGCAGGATTGCCATGGCGTCAGCCTGGACGCACCTCGGATACGCCGTGCCGCCAGGAGTGTTCGGGCAGGACCCGCTGGCGTTGTTCGAGGATAGCGAAAACGGGGCGGAAAGCATCGACACCGGCCGTTAGCACGATCCATTCAGCTTAACCCTCTAGACTGGTATGACACTCGGCACGTTCGAGTCCTTGGTTCTGTGCCCGCCGTCGGAGCATTGTGCGGCCAAGTGGGCGAAAGCTCCACGGCCGCCGGATCCACCGGCAGACATGGCCGTGAAACAAAAACGTAAGTAAAGAACGGAACTTCCCTGTGGATCCAATGACAATCCTGCTGTTCGCCATGCTCGGCGTCTTCATCTTCATGATGTTCCGCCGCAACAAGAAGACGCAGCAACAGCAGGCCAAGCTGCAGTCCCAGTTTGCCCCCGGCGTTGACGTCATGACCAGTTTCGGACTGTTCGGCCGAATCGTCTCGATGGACGACGCCGAGAACAAGGTTGTCCTGGAACTGTCCCCGGGCAACCTCGCCACGGTGCACCGCCAGGCCGTCACCAAGATCGTTGAGCCCGCCGAGGAGGCCGCAGTTGACGTTCCGGACGACGCGTCGTCGCTGACGGCCGCGGATGCCGATGCATCTGCATCCGCGGAGACCCGGACGAGACCCTCAAGCGCCTCAACGACGAGGGCAAGAAGGACAACTAGCCCGTACCCGCTCTACAAGCGGGAATAGTTCTACGGCAATGAATCGCCGCCGGCCTGCGCTCACCCGTGCACGTCGGCGGCTGTTCCGTCATCAACAGGAAGATCGAACATGGCACGAACCGGCCACAAAAATGCAGCCCGCAGGGTGCTGATCTGGCTTGTCGCAATATTCGCTGTACTGACAGCAGTCCTCGGTGGCGGCGTCATCACTGGTCACGCCAGCTGGGCCCCAAAGCTCGCGCTTGACCTCGAGGGCGGCACGCAAATGATTCTCGCGCCCAAGGTCGAAGGATCAACCGGCATCAACGAAGAACAGTTGAACCAGGCCGTCGCGATTATCCGCCAACGCGTTGACAGCTCCGGTGTCGCCGAAGCGGAAATCACCACGCAGTCCGGCCGTAACGTCGTGGTAAGCCTTCCCGGTACGCCAAGTTCGGAAACCCGTGCCCTGATCCAGGCATCTGCCGACATGAACTTCCGCCCAGTGATCACCACCGGTGACCCTGCGGCCGTTCCGGTCGCATCCCGCACGCCGGACGCGAGCCTGCCCAAGCCCACCGCTGCGCCGACCAACGCCAGCGACAGCAACTGGGTCACAGCCGACGTCTACAAGGCCTTCGAAGCCTTGGACTGCGTCAACCCGGCCCAGGATAAGCAGCCGCGGTCGGATCCCGCCAAGCCGCTGGTGACCTGCGAGCCGGCAACGGCCAAGACTCCTGCCGTCAAGTACATCCTTGGCCCGGTCGAAGTGAAGGGCCAGGACATCGTGTCGTCCTCCTTCGATCCCGTCCAGGGCGCGCAGGGCTCGGTCACCAATGCGTGGGGCGTGACCATCACGTTCGATGCCAACGCCACCAAGACCTTCAAGGACGTTACGCAGAGGCTCAACCAGTTCTACGTGGCATCGCAGGCGCAGGGCGGCAACGACCCCAAGGCCCAGTTCGCCATCGTCCTGGATGACCAGGTTATTTCCGCGCCGCGTGCCCTCGCAGTCATTACCGATGGCAAGCCGCAGATCACGGGTAACTTCACGCAGGCCTCGGCACAGGCGTTGTCGGACCAGCTTCGCTACGGCGCTTTGCCCATCAGCTTCGATATTCAGTCCGAGGAACAGATTTCCGCCACCCTCGGTGGCGAGCAGCTTCGTCTTGGCCTGATGGCCGGTGTGATCGGGCTCCTGCTCGTGGTGGTCTATTCGCTCTTCCAGTACCGGGCCTTGGGCTTTGTCACCATCCTCTCCCTCGTTGTGGCCGGTGGACTGACATACCTAGCCATCGCGATCCTTGGCTGGACTGAAAACTACCGGCTGTCCCTTGCCGGTGTGGCAGGTCTTATCGTGGCCATTGGCCAGACAGCCGACTCCTTCATCGTGTACTTCGAACGCATCCGTGACGAACTTCGTGAGGGCAAGGGCCTCGTGTCCGCCGTCGCTAACGGTTGGAAGCGCGCCAAGCGCACGGTCCTTGCGTCCAAGGCCGTCAACCTGCTCGCGGCCTTGGTGCTGTACTTCGTCGCTGTTGGAAACGTCCGCGGCTTCGCCTTCACTCTTGGCCTCACCGCGCTGGCAGACCTCCTGGTCGTGTTCATGTTCACGCACCCCACGCTCCAGGTGCTGGCCCGGACCAAGTTCTTCGGCGAGGGGCACCGCTTCTCCGGCCTCGACCCTGAGCGACTGGGCGCCGTGCCGCTGTACCGCGGTGCCGGCCGGCTCCGCACGCCAACGGAGAAGCCCGCCGTCGTGCGCGCCCGCAACACCGGTGCTGCCGCTGAAGCCGAGCGCCGCATGACCATCGCCGAACGCCGGCTTGCCGAGAAGCAGGCCCAGTTGACTGGTTCTTCCAACGGCACCAAGGAGGAGAAGTAATGACCACGAGCTTCGCAAAGTTCGGCAACGAGCTCTACACGGGCAAGCGTTCTTACAACTTCGTTTCCAGCAAGAAGATCTGGTTCATCATCGCCGCAGTAGCGGTGGCGATCTCCATCCTCCTGCCGGTGGTCAAGGGCGGGTACAACCTCGGAATCGACTTCCGGGGCGGCTCCGAGTTCACGGTGTCCAACGTGAAGACCACCGAATCCGCCCCGGGCGAGAAGGCAGTCCACGACGTCGTTGCTGGTGCCGTTCCGCGCGTCGCCAACGTCGCTGGCAGCACTATGCGCATCCAGACCGACAAACTCAGCGATGACCAGACCATCAAGATCAAGACGGATCTCGCGAAGGCCTACGGCGTGACCGAAAACCAGGTCACCTCGACCTTCATCGGCCCCACCTGGGGGCAGGATGTCACCAAGCAGGCCCTGATCGGCCTCGCGGTGTTCGTTGGGCTGGCCGCTCTTTTGATGGCGTTGTACTTCCGCACCTGGAAGATGTCGGTTTCTGCCCTTGCCGGCATGCTGGTCACGATGTTCACTACGGCCGGTGTCTACTCCTTGAGCGATTTCGAGGTGACACCGTCGGCCATCATCGGCTTCCTGACGGTCCTCAGCTACTCCCTGTACGACACCGTGGTGGTTTTCGACAAGATCCGTGAAAACACCTCGGACATCGCGACCTCCAGCCGGCGCACTTTCGCCGAAGAGGTCAACCTTGCCGTCAACCAAACCCTGGTGCGCTCCATCAACACCATGATGGTGGCAGTATTGCCGGTCGCCGCGATTCTGTTCATCGGCGCCGGACTGTTGGGCGCCGGCACGCTCCGCGACCTGTCCCTCGCCCTGTTCGTCGGTATCCTGATCGGTACGGCGGCGACGATCTTCATCGCGGCTCCGCTCTACGCGTGGCTGCGCCAGAGCGAACCCGAGCTGCAGAAGCAGGCCAAGAAGGTGGCGACCCGGCGCGCGGCAGCCGTCAGCGCGAACTCGGAAGCAGCAGCCGTTTAGCCTCGTTTCCCCTTGAAGGGCCGGTCACCGCCGAAAAGTGGTGACCGGCCCTTTTGCGTTCCCGGCTCCGTCATCTGGGTACCGGTTCTTGGAGAGCTCACCAGCGGGAATAGACTGGGAGAATTAAGTCAGTCGTGAGAGGTGCTTTTGTGGAGGAACGTACGACGTCGGCGCCGCCGGCGGGCGGAGAGGACGGCCTGAGCCGCGTGCCCGGCACCGCAACTGCAGCTACGGGAAGCACCGTGGACGGTGTGCCCGTGGACTCCCCGGGCGTGCGCCCGACGTTCCCCGGACGACGCGAGCGGACGCGCTCCAGGCTGGCGAAGTTGACGGGACGGGGCACGAGCACCTATTCGCCCATCCTCGAACCGCTCCTGCGGACCGTCAGGGCCAACAACCCCAAAGAAGACCTCGATCTCATCCAGCGGGCCTTTACCGTGGCAGAGCGCAGCCATCAGGGCCAGAAGCGGAAGAGCGGCGATCCGTACATCACCCACCCCGTTGCGGTGGCCACGATCCTGGCCGAATTGGGCCTCACAGGCACAACCCTTGCTGCTGCACTCCTGCACGACACCGTCGAGGACACTCCCTACACCCTCGCTGACCTGACGCGTGATTTCGGCCCCGAGGTCGCAATGCTCGTGGACGGCGTCACCAAGCTGGACAAAGTCCAATTCGGTGAGGCCGCACAGTCCGAGACCGTCCGCAAGATGGTCGTGGCCATGGCCAAGGACATCCGGGTACTGATGATCAAGCTGGCGGACCGGCTGCACAACGCCCGTACGTGGCGCTTTGTTTCCGCTGAATCTTCCGCCCGCAAAGCGCGCGAAACACTTGAGATCTTTGCACCGCTGGCCCACCGCCTTGGCATGAACACCATCAAATGGGAACTTGAGGATCTTTCCTTCGCCGCCTTGTACCCGAAGGTGTATGAAGAAATCGTCCGGATGGTGGGGGACCGCACTCCAGAGCGCGAGAAGAGCCTGAGCGTCATCCGCAACCAGATTGCCGAAGACCTGCGCGTCGCCCGCATCAAGGCCACCATCACGGGCCGCCCCAAGCATTACTACTCGATCTACCAAAAGATGATTGTCCGGGACAAGGACTTCGACGACATCAACGACCTCATGGGCGTGCGTGTCCTCGTGGATTCCGTCCGTGACTGTTACGCGGCTCTTGGCACCTTGCATTCGCGCTGGAACCCCCTTCCGGGACGGTTCAAGGACTACATCGCCATGCCGAAGTTCAACATGTACCAGTCCTTGCACACCACCGTGATCGGGCCCGGGGCAAGCCCGTTGAGATCCAGATCCGTACCCACGAAATGCATCGCCGTGCCGAGTATGGCGTGGCGGCACACTGGAAGTACAAGGACCAGCCCAACCGGACCGCCGTAGGTCCGGGGAGCCCCAAGGACGGCGACATGGGCTGGTTGCGTTCCCTGGTCGACTGGCAGCAGGAAACATCGGATCCGGGCGAATTCCTGGACTCGCTGCGTTTTGAAATCAATGCCCGGGAAGTGTTCGTCTTCACCCCCAAGGGCGAGGTCATGGCCCTTCCCGCAGGATCGACACCGGTGGACTTCGCCTACGCGGTGCACACCGAAGTGGGTCACCGGACCATCGGTGCGCGCGTCAACGGCAAGCTGGTTCCGCTCAACAGCGAACTCAATCACGGCGACTGGGTGGAGATCTTCACCTCCAAGGCCGAGGGCGCAGGACCGAGCCAGGACTGGCAGCATTTCGTCAAAAGCGCCCGGGCGCGCAACAAGATCCGGCAGTGGTTCAGCAAGGAACGCCGCGAAGAGGCCATCGAGCGGGGCAAGGACCAGCTGACCCGCGCCATGCGTAAGCAGAACCTGCCCCTGCAACGGCTCATGACACATGACGCCTTGTCCACGGTGGCCGAGGAATTCCACTACGTCGACATTTCCGGCCTGTATGCCGGCGTCGGAGACGGGCACACTTCGGCGCAGTCCGTCATGGAAAAGCTCATGGAGCACCTCGGTGGGCATGAGACGCCCGATGAGGACCTGGACGAAGTCAGCATTCCCTCGCAACTCCAGAAGACCCGGTACTCGGACTCCGGCGTCATTGTCCGCGGCGTGGGGATGTCTGGGTGAAGCTGGCCCGCTGCTGCACGCCTGTACCGCCTGATCCGATCCTCGGGTTCGTGACCGCGGCTCGGGGGTGTCGGTACACCGCACGGACTGTACGAATGTCTCGGACCTCCGTGACCAGCCCGATCGCATCGTCGAGGTTGAATGGGCTCCGACCCAATCCAGCGTCTTCCTGGTGGAGATCCAGGTGGAAGCCTTGGACCGGAAGTCGTTGCTTTCGGATGTCACCCGCGTGCTTTCGGAAAACCACGTCAACATCCTGGCTGCTTCCGTGCACACCTCCAGCGACCGGGTAGCCATCTCCCGCTTCGCGTTCGAAATGGGCGATCCTAAGTACCTTCACCACGTGCTCAGTGCCGTGCGCAGGATCGACGGGGTCTTTGACGTCTACCGGACCACGGGCAACCGCAGGAGAAGCTGAACCTAGCAACTCAGGCGGCTACCTCAGGCGGCAAGACGTCGGAAGGCGGCGGGTCAGCGGTCCGAGCCAACGCGGCAATCTTGCGCAGTGCAGCTTTCTTGTGGGGCACCCTCGTGGACGCCTCCACCGCGAGGGTCAAGAGCCGCAGCCGGACGCCCAATTCATCCCGGGACAGCAGCATCCGCAGTGCGGCAAGGCCCTGCTGGCTTCTACGTGTAGGGCCACATCCACGGCCGTCCGCAGGGGACTGGTCACGAGCAGCCCGCCGATGCTGACCACGTCCAGTTGGCCTAAACGGACTTCGTGCAGGATACAGCCGCGGCCGAACGCAAGCTCGATATACGGTGTTTGGCGTCCACGAGAAGCGAAAGCCTCTCTGGGGCATCCGCGCAACCGTAAATCCAGGCCGCCGTCATGCGCCCCGCGATGACCTTCCTGCGAATGCGATCCGGAACCACCAGGGCGGCCGCGCGGGCTCGGAGCCGAGGCGTGACATCGAGCCCGAGGGAGTGAAACTCTTCTCGTAGAGTGGTGTGAGCACGCCGTCCGTAGCCATTGATTGAAGCTCGGCCCACGTGAACTGCGGGCTGGGCGCGTACAGCTCTTGGGCAGGGAAGTCCTGTTGCTGCGCAGGCGGTAATCTCGGGGCCATTCAGCAATCATCGCGTGGCTGCCGCAACGGAACAGGCCCCGTGTCGGTTATGTGGATAACCGGCACGGGCCTGTTGGTTCAAGCTCTACTACTACAACTACTACTACGCGAGATCGCTTGCCGAACGCTGGATCTGGTCAAGCCATGCCTCTCGTGCTTCAAGGGCCTCGCGGGCGTTCTTGATGCGGCGCTGGTCTCCGGCCTTTTCGGCCTTTTCCAGGTCTTCCCTCAGGCCGGCGATAGCCGCTTCCAGCTGCGACAAGGCGCTGTTGGTGCGGGCCTTCGTCTCCGGGTTGCTCCGGCGCCATTTGTCCTCTTCGGCGTCGCGGACGGCGTCCTCAACCTTGCGAAGGCCGGCTTCGATCCTGCCCATGTCGGCGCGGGGACCTTGCCGGCTTCTTCCCAGCGGTCGCGGATGGACTGCAGGGCCTTCTTGGCAGCATTGAGGTCCGTGATCGGCAGCAGGGCCTGTGCCTCGACAACGAGCTCTTCCTTGACGGCAAGGTTTGCCGTGTACTGCTGGTCGATCTCGTCGTTGGCAGCCTGGCGGTTGCTGAAGAATACGTCCTGCGCGGCACGGAAACGGAGCCAGAGGGCGTCGTCATCCTTGCGGCTGGCGCGAGGCGTAGCCTTCCACTGGTCCATGAGACGGCGGTATTCGCCGGCGGCGAATCCCCAATCCGTGGAACTGGAGAGGGCTTCGGCCTCGACGATCAGCTGTTCCTTGGCGACCTTGGCCGCCGAGTTGGTGCTGTCCAATTGGGAGAAGTACGCACGGCGGTGGCGGTCAAAGACGGTACGGGCCGAGCGGAACCGCTTCCACAGCGCGTCCTCGTTGCTTCGTCCAAGCCGGATGCCGTTCTTCTGGGCGGTCTTCCAGCTCTCGAAGAGTTCGTTCATGCGGGCGCTGGACGTCTTCCACTGGACCTGGGACGGATCCTGGGATGCGATGGATTCGGCTTCGGCGACGATCGCCTCGCGTGCCGCGAGCTCCGCGGATCGTGCGGCGTCGTGTGCAGCTTTCTCGGACTTCTCCAACTCGGAAATCTGTCCAGCCAAGGCATCGAGTCGAGCCTCGGCAGTGCGGATGTCGCCCACCATGTTTCGCTCTGCCAGCTGCTCACGCAGGTGCTCGACCGTCTTCTGCATGTCCGTGGCCGGGCCTTGGACTCCACGCGGTGTTCCATCAAAACGATCTGCGCAACAACGTCGTCGTACTTCCGGGCGAAGTATGCCAGCGCCTCGTCGGTGCTCACTCCCGGGTACTGTCCCACCGGCTGCTCTTCGCCGTCGATGGTCAGGAAGACGTGGCCGTCACCCTCGGCGCGCCCCACTTGGCGGCTTCCGCCAGGGACACAGCCGTAGGCTGGGCTGCCGGCGCGGCCGGAATAACACTGGCGGCTGCCTTGGGCGGGCAGCAAATGCTGCGGGGGAAGGCGCATGCGAGGGGCCGGACGTGGCGCCGGAGAGGCAGGCTTGGGCGCGGGTTCTGCCGCGTCGGCCACTGGGGCGTCGGGTTCTGCCGCGTCGGCCACTGGGCGTCGGTTCTGCCGCGTCGGCCACTGGGGCGTCGGGTTCTGCCGGGGCAGCGAGCTCGGCTGGGGCAACCGGCGCAACGCCGGCCTGCTCAGCTACGGGAGCCTGGGTTTCTTCGTCGTTGGCCACTACTGCAGTTTCGTCGGATTTCTGACTGTCTGTCACCGCTAAAAGTCTTTCGCTTGGAGGGATTACTAAGGTAATGCGCCGTGGACGATGGTCCGGGCTAGTTACTTCAGAGAAAACGAGTCTATCGTGACAGCTGCCACAGGGGTGCCGTCGGTGGCGCTGCTCCCCGGATTAATACCGGCTTGGGCGATCTTCGTCACCACGTCCATGCCGCTCGTCACCTTGCCGACCACCGTGTACCCGCCGGCGGAGTCCGGGGAATGACGGTGTCCTTGTACACAATGAAGAACTGGTGCCCGTTGCCATAGGCGTTGTTGCCGGTCCTGGCGACGGCGATGGTTCCGGCCGGGTAGGTGTTGTTCGCCGGGGTGTTCTCAAGTGGTCCCCAGTGGAAGTTGGGGTCGTCTGTGGTGTCCGTCCCCTTGGCTCCGCACTGCAGCACCGAGAAATTGTCGGCGGTAGTCAATCGAGGGCACTTGAGGCCTCTGTAATAACTCGCGTCAGTGAGGGATTTGAACACTGCTGCGGCCTGGGGAGCTGTTGTGCCATCCAGTTCGACGCCGACTGTCCCTCCATTGAGGCTGAGCTGGCCAGTGAAAGTCTTACCTGCGGCCGTGTCCGCTTTGGGAATGCCGGCGCTATTCGAGCCCGTCGCCGCGGCCGAAGCGGAGGGGTTGGCAGAGGCGGACGGCGAACTCAGCCCGGCTTGGGCCGCTGCGAACTCCGATTCGCTCGGATTCGAGTTGAACACCGTGAGTTGGAGCACGACGGCGGCAATCAGGGCGGCGGCACCCACGCTGACCGCGATCACATTGTCCCGGCGGCGGCGCTTGCCCTGTGCACGCCGAAGCTCGCGCTTGGCTTCCATCTGCCTGATGCGCCGTTTGGCTTCACGGTTGTCCCGCGGCCTTGTAGACAATGGTCCTCCTGGTTGTCTGGACAAGCTTCCCTCGCAAGCAAGCCGAACCCGGGCGCCCGCATTAGATGTGCAGGCGCCGAAAGCATAAACTGGCTGCCGCACATAGTTTATGCATGACTGGCTGGACGCCAGCCCATCCTGAGCCGAATCGGCCCGTGGTTCGTGGCGCTGGGTCCGGCCCGCGCAATCATTGAGGAGAAATTTCCACCATGGCCCGTACCGCCTCCCTGTCCGGATTCCCCGAGTGGCTTCCCCAGGAACGGTTGGTGGAACTGCATGTGCTGGACACGTTGCGCAAGACGTTTGAACTCCACGGCTTCTCTTCCATCGAGACGCGCGCTGTCGAAACCGTCGGCCAGCTTCTCCGCAAGGGCGAGATAGACAAAGAGGTATACGGACTGAGCCGCCTGCAGGAAGACGAGGACGGCGGCGAAGGCGGAAAGTCGGACAAGGCAGATCCCAACGCCTTGGCGCTCCACTTCGACCTCACGGTGCCGTTTGCCCGCTATGTCGTCGAGAACGCCGGCTACCTGGCGTTCCCGTTCCGCCGCTACCAGATCCAGAAGGTGTGGCGGGGGGAGCGGCCCCAGGAGGGCCGCGCCCGCGAGTTCACGCAGGCGGACATCGACGTCGTGGGCGACGGCGAGCTGCCTTTCCGCTACGACGTCGAGATCGCCCTCGTCATCGCGGAAGCGTTGAGCGCCCTTCCCATTCCGGACTTCCGCCTGCGCATCAACAACCGCAAGCTCGCCGAGGGCTTCTACCGCGGTATCGGCCTCACCGACACTGCCGGCGTGCTTCGAAGCATCGACAAGCTCGAGAAGATCGGCGAAGTGAAAGTTGCCGAATTGCTCAGGAGCGAGCTTGGCGCCACGGATGAGCAGGCAGCGCTTGCCTTGAAACTTGCCAGCATCCGCACCGAGGACACGTCCTTCGTGGCGCAGGTGCGTGCGCTTGGCGTATCGGACGAGCTTCTTGAAGAGGGCCTCAGCGAGCTGGAACAAGTCATCGAGGCTGCTGTGCAGCGCGCCCCCGGCAAAGTTGTTGCCGACCTCAGCATCGCCCGCGGCCTCGACTACTACACCGGTACGGTCGTCGAAACCGTCCTGGTGGGACACGAGCAACTCGGTTCCATTTGCTCCGGCGGCCGCTACGACGCCCTCGCCAGCAAGGGCAACCGCAAGTTCCCCGGCGTCGGGCTGTCGATCGGCGTGACCCGCCTGGTCTCCCGGATTCTGAGCCAGGAATTCGCGACGGCGTCGCGCTCGGTGCCCACGGCAGTCCTGGTGGCGCTGAACAACGACGACAGCTGGTCTGCGGCCCAGGATGTGGCGGCCAGCTGCGTGGACGGGGATCGCCACCGAAGTTGCGGCGAAGGCCGAGAAGTTCGGCAAGCAGATCAAATTCGCCGACCGACGCGGCATTCCTTTCGTCTGGTTCACGGACGACGACGGCAAGCACCAAGTGAAGGACATCCGCACCGGGGAGCAAGTCGACGCGGATCCGGCCAACTGGGAGCCGTCACCCGAGGATCTCCACGTCCGCATCACCACGCGATAGCCACGAACCGGCGCCTCAAGGCAAAAGCCCGCGGGCCCGGGCGGGAGCGGGCCGCGCCCGGTGGGCCATGCTTCGTTCATACGGGTAAACTCGAACGGGATCGTTTTGTCATGGTCCTGAAAATCATGTTGAAAGGAATGCTGTGCTGCGCACACATGACCTCGGATCCTTGCGTTCCGAGCACATTGGACAGACCGTCACCCTGGCTGGCTGGGTAGGCCGCCGCCGAGATCACGGTGGCGTGGCCTTCGTCGATCTGCGTGACGCGTCCGGTGTCGCCCAGGTGGTTGTCCGCGAGGAAGAGGTCTTCCACGGCCTGCGCAATGAATACGTGCTGCAGATCGTGGGCACCGTCAGCAAGCGTCCCGAGGGCAACGAGAACCCGCACCTCGCCACCGGCGAGATCGAGGTCATCGCCGAGAAAGTGGTGATCCTCAACACTTCGGATCCCCTTCCGTTCCAGATCGACGAGCACGTGGAGGTCGGTGAAGAAGCGCGACTCAAGCACCGTTACCTTGACCTGCGCCGCCCGGCCCCGCCCGGAACCTGCGCCTGCGTTCCGAAGCGAACCGCGTGGCCCGCGAGCTGCTTCACCAGCAGGGTTACGTTGAGATCGAGACTCCCACGCTGACGCGCTCGACGCCGGAAGGCGCCCGCGACTTCGTGGTTCCGGCGCGTCTGGCACCGGGTTCCTGGTATGCGCTTCCGCAGTCCCCGCAGCTTTTCAAGCAGCTGCTCCAGGTTGGCGGTTTCGAAAAGTACTACCAGATCGCCCGTTGCTACCGCGACGAAGACTTCCGTGCGGACCGCCAGCCGGAATTCACCCAGCTCGACATCGAAGCCAGCTTCGTTGACCAGGACGACATCATTGAGCTCGGCGAAGGCATCGTCAAGGCACTATGGCAGCTGATCGACGTCGAGATCCCGACGCCGATCCGCCGCATGACGTACCACGAGGCGATGGCCAAGTACGGCTCCGACAAGCCGGACCTGCGCTTCGGCCTGGAGCTCACTGAATTGACGGAGTTCTTCAAGGACACGAACTTCGGCGTCTTCAAGGCGCCCTACGTTGGCGCCGTCGTCATGCCTGGCGGAGCCTCGCAGGCCCGCCGCGCGCTGGACGCCTGGCAGGAATGGGCCAAGCAGCGTGGCGCCAAGGGTCTCGCCTACGTGTTGTTCAAGGAAGACGGCGAGCTCACGGGCCCAGTTGCCAAGAACCTCACGGACGCCGAGCGTGCCGGCCTGGCTGACGCCGTCGGCGCAAAGCCCGGCGACTGCATCTTCTTCGCCGCCGGCGAGAAGTCACCATCCCGCGCCTTGCTGGGTGCTGCCCGCGTCGAGATCGGCCACCGCACCGGCCTGATCGATCCCAAGGACTGGGCTTTCGTCTGGATCGTGGACGCCCCGATGTTCGAACCGGCTGCCGCAGCCGTCGCTTCCGGCGACGTCGCGGTGGGTGGCGGACAGTGGACGGCCCTGCACCACGCCTTCACCTCCCCGAAGCCCGAGTTCCTGGACTCCTTTGACAAGGACCCGGAAGCGGCCCTGTCGTACGCCTACGACATCGTGTGCAACGGCAACGAAATCGGCGGCGGATCCATCCGTATCCACGAGGCCGATGTCCAGGAACGCGTTTTCGAGCTCATGGGCCTGGACAAGGAAGACGCGCAGACCAAGTTCGGCTTCCTGCTCGAGGGATTCAAGTACGGCGCACCTCCGCACGGCGGCATGGCCTTCGGGTGGGACCGGGTCGTGGCCCTTCTGGCCGGCGTGGACTCGATCCGCGACGTCATCGCTTTCCCGAAGTCCGGCGGCGGCTACGACCCCCTGACCGCTGCTCCTGCGCCCATCACGGCGCAGCAGCGCAAGGAAGCCGGAGTCGACTTCAAGCCTGAAGCCAAGCCGCAGGCAGCGGCAGCCAAGCCGGAGTAGCTGGAACCGTAGAAGTAGCCCGAAGGCCCTCGCACATTGCGGGGCCTTCGGCGTAGCATGACGTCGACTGAATTCGAGGAGGACGCGTGACACAGGAAATGGGCCTTGCATCGATCGAGGAGCTCATGGACCGGGCATGGCCCGCCCCGGACCGTGAGGACACCGGGGGATGGGTCATGCGGGCCGCCGGAGGCGTGACACAGCGGGCAAACTCGGTCTGGCCCAGGGAGCAGGCCAGCGACCACGAGTCGGCAGTACGGGCCGCCACGCAGTGGTACCGCTCCCGGCGCCTGCCGCTGATCTTCCAGATTTTCGACGATGAGCGAAGCGCGGGCCTCAACAGTGTGCTCGATGCGCAGCGATTCACCCGGCAGTCGGAGACCCTCATCATGGTCCGTCCGGGCGGCGCCCTTCCAGCTACCCTGCCCGGTGGCCCGGCAACCGGCGTCGAGATCTCGGAGGAGCCTTCCGAAGAGTGGCTCCGGCTGTGGTGGTCCGTTGACGGCCGCGGGGGAGACGCCGAGCTGGACATCGCCCGGAGGATTCTGGTGTCTTGCCCTTCCGTCTACGCTCTCGCGAAGGACGACGACGGCGTCCCGGCCGCCGTCGGGCGCCTCGCCCTGGTGGACGGCAAGGGAGGCATCTACTGCATGGCAACTGCGGCCAAGCACCGCCGCCGTGGCTACGGGCGGCAGGTGCTTGAAGCGCTTCTGGAAGCGGGCGCCCACCGAGGCGTGTCCGAGTTCTGGCTACTGGTAATGGCGTCGAATACCGGCGCCCGGGCCCTGTACGAAGGCGCGGGGTTCGCAGAGCGCGGCAGGTACCTCTACCGGCAGGCCCGGCCGCAGCGGGCGTTGTCGGGCTGTTAGCTGGCCCGGCGCCCCTCCTACAACGGATCCGTGACGTCGATCCGCACGGCGCAGGCATCTGCCGCAGCCCTGCGAAGTACGGTTGCGTTGGGGTCGGCAACTGTCAGGAACGCGAGCTTCGCCCGGGACGAATATTCCTTCAACGCCTTTTCTTCGAGGACCGCCGCGGAGAGTGCGGTGTCTCCGCCCAGAACGAGATATTCAATACTGTCTCCGGCGAACACAGCGGCGGCATAACCGGCCACCGCTTCCGTCAGTGCGTTGGCCTGGTTCTCACGACGACGGGCAAAGCGCTGCTGCGAGGATCCACCTGCAGCCGAGCGGGATTGTACGTAACGTGAACCCGATTTGGAGGCGGACACTTTGCCGCCGCTCACCACCCCACCGCGTAGCCGCCCCGGCGCACCAGGATGATTCCGAGCCGCCGTTCCTGCGAAGCAAGCGACGCCAGGCGCTCAACCGCGGTTGCGCCCCTGCCGGGCCGTCCATCGACAGGCCAGGGGCCCTTAATAGCGCGGTAGCGCCATCGGCCGCCCGCAGGAGCGTGCCGCCGTCGTCGGGCTCTTCCTGAACGGCGCCATGGCTCGCGGCGAAGCGCTCCACCCAGCCGGTCAGCCGCGGACCGGGGATGAAGGCGGTGCGCACCGCCCCTGGCGGCGGCTTTTCGTTGGGCCGGACGGCCGGGTCTCCACGTCGATGTCTCCTTCGCTGGAATCATGAGTAGCCTATCCATGTGGAAGATCTCTTTGGTGCCGACGCGGACAATGACGACGACGCCGGCAGCCAGGCGGATTCGGACCGTTCAGCGATGGACGCGCAGGCACAGGGCGTCCGGCGTCGCCGCGGAGCCCTTTGGCTGTCCGTATGAGGCCCCGGACCCTCGACGACGTTGTGGGCCAGCAGCATTTGCTGGGCCAGGGGTCTCCGTTGCGGCAGCTTGCCGCAGGGGCCAACGCCGCCGGTCCTGCCGGCCGAGTTCGGTCATCTTGTGGGGACCCCCGGGTACGGCAAGACGACGCTGGCACATGTCATTGCCCGCGGACCCGGCCGGAAGTTCGTCGAATTGTCCGCCATTACCGCGGGCGTCAAGGATGTCCGCCTGGTCATGGAAAATGCCTTGACTGCCCGGGATCTCTATCGGACCACCACGGTGCTGTTCCTGGATGAGATCCACCGCTTCAACAAAGCCCAGCAGGACGCCCTGCTTCCCGGGTCGAGAACCGCTGGGTGGTCCTGGTCGCAGCTACCACCGAGAACCCTTCGTTCTCGGTGGTCTCGCCGCTGCTTTCCCGGTCACTGCTGCTTACCTTGAAACCGCTCACCGACAGCGACATCGAAGCGCTGCTGCAGCGCGCCGTTGCCGATGCCCGCGGCTTGGCAGGGGGAGTGGAGCTCACCCCGGAAGCCTTGGAGCACCTGGTCCGCTTGTCCGGAGGCGATGCCCGCCGTGCGCTCACCGCGCTCGAGGCCGCTGCCGGCGTCGCCTACGGTGACAGGAACCACGACGACGGCGACGCGTCCGAAGACGCTTCTGAAGAGGAAGGGCTGGCAGGTGACGGCGCCCCCGAGGCTCCGGTCGTCGTCGAACTCCGCCATACGGAGCGGGCGCTGGACACGGCTGCCGTCCGCTACGACCGTGCGGGGGACCAGCACTATGACGTTGCCAGTGCGTTCATCAAGTCGATCCGCGGTTCCGACGTCGATGCGGCCTCCACTATCTGGCCCGCATGCTCGAGGCGGGCGAGGATCCGCGCTTCGTGGCCCGCCGGATCGTCATTTCGGCCGCCGAGGACATCGGCATGGCGGATCCGACGGCGCTGCAGACCGCCGTCGCCGCTGCCCAGGCAGTGCAGTTGATCGGCATGCCCGAAGGCCGGATCATCCTCGCCGAAGCGGTGGTGCATCTGGCGACTGCGCCCAAGTCAAATGCCGCCTACCTGGGCATCAACAAAGCCATCGCAGATGTGCGTGCGGGGATGGGGGTCGGGATTCCGGCGCATTTGCGGGACGCGCACTACCAAGGAGCGAAAGGCCTTGGCCACGGCCAAGGCTACAAGTACGCCCACGATGCCCCGCATGGCGTTGCCACCCAGCAGTACGCTCCGGACGATCTGGTCGGCAGGGACTATTACGAGCCCACGGCAAACGGCGCCGAACGGGATATTGCTCCGAGGCTTGAGCGGCTGCGCAGGATCATCCGGGGCAAGTAGCCGCCATGGTAGGCTAGATGCTTGTCTGGCAAGGCTCGGGCGCACAATCCATCAAAATCCAGGTTTTGATGCTGTGCCCTGCGCCCCGTAGCAAAAGGCAGCGGTTGGCCGATGCTCTCCCTCATGGAGGCCAGTAACACTGACACACCGCAGATATTGGAAGGACACAAGTGGCTAACAACACTCGTGCTCGCCGTACCGCACGCCTTTCGCGTGCACTCGGCATCGCTCTGACTCCCAAGGCCGCCAAGTACATGGAGCGCCGTCCGTACGGCCCCGGTGAGCATGGCCGTGCCCGCAAGAAGCAGGACTCTGACTACGCCGTACGTCTGCGCGAAAAGCAGCGTCTGCGCGCCCAGTACGGCATCCGCGAAGCCCAGATGACCCGTGCATTCGAAGAAGCACGTCGCACCAAGGGCCTGACCGGTGAAAACCTGATCGAACTGCTCGAAATGCGTCTCGACGCCCTCGTGCTGCGTGCCGGCTTCGCCCGCACCATCGCCCAGGCCCGCCAGCTGGTTGTGCACCGCCACATCCTCGTTGACGGCATCCGCGTGGACCGCCCGTCGTTCCGCGTTGCGGAAGGCCAGCTCATCCACGTTCACAGCCGTAGCGAAGTCATGGCTCCGTTCCAGGTTGCAGCTGCCGGCGCACACGTCCTGAACGTCGTTCCGGCATACCTGGACGTCAAGATCGACGCCCTCCAGGCACGCCTGGTTCGTCGCCCGAAGCGCTCCGAGGTCCCCGTGACCTGCGAAGAGCAGCTCGTGGTCGAATTCTACGCTCGCTAATTCCCAGCAAGCACATACAAAGAAGCCCGTGGCACGCGCCGCGGGCTTCTTTGTATGTAAGGTACTTGGGGAAGCCACGCCGGGGTGCCTGTGTAGAACCACATGGCGAACCAGCGGCAAAGCAACAAATGCTAGGAGATGAGTGTCCATGACTGGTGGCGATATTGCAGGCCTGATCGCAGCCGGAGTTTTCGCGCTCCTTGTAGTCCTGTTGGCCGTGCCGATCCTCAAACTCGGGCGGGTCTTCGATGAGGTCCGCACCTCCATCCGTTCCTTGAGCGACGGAGCGACCCCCCTGATGGACGAGGTCACGGCGACGGTTTCCACCACCAACCAGCAGCTGAAAAAGGTGGATGGCATCACCTCCAACGTTTCCGACGCCTCCGCCAACATCTCTGCCTTGTCCTCGCTGGTGGCCGCAACAGTCGGTTCGCCGCTCATCAAGGTTGCAGCGTTCAGCTATGGAGTGCGCTCGGCTTTTGCCGCCCGCCGCAAACCGGGCAGTGGCCGCCGCAGCCGCTGAATCCGTTCGTAAGTCACGACCTTCGTATGTCAGGAAAACTGTGAAAAGAATTGTCTGGATGGGGATCGGCATGGCAATCGGAGTCATCGCCTTCCGCAAGATCACCCAAGCACAGGCCGCCATTGGCCCCGAAGGCCTGAACCGTGCCGTTGCGCGGCTGGCCGACGGCGTGTACGACTTCGCCGACGCCGTGCGCGCCGGAATGAATGAACGCGAAGTCGACCTCAGGGCCGCGCTTGGCATCGTAGAGTCCGACGCCGGCAGCCGTTAGCAGCCGCGGTTCGCCCAAGCGGCCGTCAACAGGGCAGAATTAGAAGCTGCGGCAATGGCGCATGCCAGAACCGCGCACAAACTCATGTGCAGTGAATTGAGAAGGGTAAGTAATCAGCTAATGAAGTCGCAGGAGATCACCAAACGCTGGGTGGACTTTTTTGTCAGCAAGGGCCACACAGCCGTCCCCTCAGCATCGCTCGTATCCAGCGACCCTTCCCTGCTCTTCACTGTGGCCGGCATGGTTCCCTTCATTCCCTACCTCACCGCCCGCGAGGAGCCGCCCTTCGACCGCGCCACGAGCGTCCAGAAGTGCATCCGCACCGGCGATATCGAGGAAGTGGGCAAGACCGCCCGCCACGGCACGTTCTTCCAGATGTGCGGAAACTTTTCCTTCGGGGACTACTTCAAGGAAGACGCCATCAAGTTCGCCTTCGAGTTGCTCACCAAGAGCGTCGACGACGGCGGTTACGGACTCGACGTCGAGCGCCTCTGGGTGACCGTCTACGAGGAAGACGACGAAGCCCAGGACTTGTGGCTCAAGAACACCGGCATCCCTGCCTCGCGCATCCAGAGGATGGGGAAGGCCGACAACTACTGGTCCACCGGGCAGCCTGGTCCTGCCGGCCCGTGCTCGGAAATCTACTATGACCGCGGCCCGGCCTATGGCGCCGAAGGCGGTCCCATCGCGGACGAAAACCGCTATGTCGAAATCTGGAACCTCGTGTTCATGCAGTACCAGATCGAGAACGTCCGCTCGAAGGTGGACTTCGACATCGTTGGCGAACTGCCCAAGAAGAACATCGATACCGGCCTCGGCATGGAACGCCTCGCGATGATCCTGCAGGGCGTCGAAAACATGTACGAAACGGACCAGGTCCGTCCCGTCATCGACAAGGCCGCAGCCCTTTCCGGCAAGGAATACACCTCTGCCGAGTCCGCTGACGACCCGCACCACACGGACGACGTCCGGATGCGCGTCGTCGCCGACCACATCCGTTCGGCCTCATGCTCATTTCCGACGGCGTGTCCCCGTCCAACGAAGGCCGCGGCTACGTACTGCGCCGGCTGATCCGCCGTGCCGTCCGTGCGATGCGCCTCCTCGGGGTCGAAGAAGCCTGCCTGCCGCAATTGCTCCCGGCTTCCCGCGACGCCATGAAGGGTGTCTACCCCGTGGTGGAGACCGACTTCGATCGCATCAGCCGCATCGCCTACGCCGAAGAAAAAGCCTTCCTGCGCACCATCGCCTCCGGCACCGCGCGCCTCGAGGAAGCCGTGGTGCTCTCCAAGGCCGCCGGAAAGCCGCTGTCCGGCGAGGATGCCTTCGCCCTTCACGACACCTACGGATTCCCGATCGACCTCACCCTCGAAATGGCCGAGGAGGCCGGCTTGAAGGTTGACGAAGCCGAATTCCGCAGCCTCATGCTGGAGCAGCGCCAGCGCGCCCAGGCGGATGCCAAGGCCAAGAAGGGTGGACACGCCGACGTCTCGGCCTTCCAGGAGCTCCTGGCCGAGGGCGAGACGGTCTTCACCGGCTACACCGAACTGGAAGGCGAGGCCGGGTCCGCGGCATCGTGAGCTCCGGCCGGCGTGTTGCCCACGCCTCCACGGGCGACGAAATCGAGCTCGTGCTCAACGAGACCCCGTTTTACGCAGAGGCGGGTGGCCAGTCGGCCGACAAGGGCCTCATCACCGGTGACGGCTTCGTCGTCGAGGTCCTCGACGTCCAGCGCCCCGTGAAGGCCTGAGCGTCCACAAGGCTATCGTCCGCGAAGGCGAGATCGCTTCGGACGCTTTGGTGCGCGCCGCCGTCGACCGCGAACGCCGCCACGCCGCCGAGCAGGCCCACACGGGCACCCACATCGTGCACGCCGCCCTGCACCAGATCCTCGGCCCGGAAGCCACCCAGCGTGGCTCTTTCAACAAGGCCGGTTACCTACGCTTCGACTTCGCCTGGGGCGAGGGATTGAGCGCAGCCACGAAGTCCGAGATCGAAGAGGTCTCGAACATCGCCATCCGCAATAACTTCCGGGTGGACACCAAGGTGATGGGCCTCGCCGAGGCAAAGGCCCTGGGCGCCATGGCCCTCTTCGGCGAAAACTACGGCAGCGAAGTCCGGGTTGTGGAGATCGACGGCGCGTGGTCCCGTGAGCTTTGCGGTGGCACCCATGTGGCCAACACCTCCCTCATCGGAGCCTGTCGCTGCTCGGCGAGCAATCCGTGGGTTCGGGAAACCGCCGCGTAGAAGCCTTCGTCGGCCTCGACGCCTTCCGGCACCTCGCAGCTGAGCGAGCCTTGGTCACCGAGCTTACGGAGATGCTCAAGGTCCCGTCGGCCAGTTGGCGGACCGGATCTCCAGCACCTTGGCCAAGCTCAAGGCAACGGAAAAGGAACTCGACCGCCTCCGCAAGGAACAGCTGACCGCAGCCGCTGCGAACCTCGTTGCCACGGCCCAGGATGCCGCAGGCGTCCGGGTAGTGGCGCACGACGCCGGCCACGTCGGGGGAGCGGACGACCTCCGCAGCCTCGCCATGGACCTGCGAAACCGGCTCGGCTCCGAAGCTTCCACGGTTGCCGTGGCCGGTGTCAGCAACGATCGTCCGGTCATCATCATCGCCACCAACGAGGCAGCGCGTGAAGCGGGCGTCAAGGCAGGCGCCCTTGTCCGCGTGGCCGCAGGAATCCTCGGTGGCGGCGGTGGCGGCAAGGACGACGTCGCCCAAGGCGGCGGAACCGACGCCGCGAAGATCGCACCGGCCTTGCGGCCGTTGTGGACGCGATCGCCAAGCGCTGATTTTGGAGGCCATTGCGAGCAACGACGACTACCCCCGGGCATCAAACTGGGGTAGACGTCGGGACCGTCCGTGTGGGAGTCGCCATCTGCGACCCGGACGGGATCCTGGCCACGCCGTTCAAGACGGTAAGCCGGGACGCCAAGAAGAATTCCGATATCGGGGTCATTGTCCGGCATGCCGATGAGCTCGGCGTAGTCCAGATCTTCGTCGGCCTGCCGCGGACGATGAAGGGCGAAGAACACGCTTCTGCGGCCATGGCCACGGACTACGCGGACTTGCTGGCAGCCCACTTGCAGCGCCGTGGACTCGATGTTCCAGTCAACATGGTGGACGAGAGGCTCAGTACTGTGACGGCCCACCGCAATCTCCATGAAGCTGGCATGAGCAGCAAGGATCATCGTAAAGTGGTGGATCAGGTTGCCGCTGCCGGAATTCTGCAGCACGCGATCGACATGCAAAAAGCCAGAGGTGCGGATGTGGGCAGGCGCGTGCAGGCGCCGATGCCACCCCAACACATTGACGGTGCCAGTGCGCCGCTGCCGGCCTCCGGCATTGATCCACACTCTCCAACGAGGGGAAGACAATAGTGAGCCCGGTCAACAACGACCCTCCAACGACGCAGCAGAAGACCGTACCCGGCCTCTGACGCGTCGTGAAATCCGTGCCAGGGAACGATTCCTGGAGACGCAGAACCAGGAGGTGTTGCCACCACCTGTGCCTGTCCACTTTGAACCTGTCGCAGTCCCGAAACCGCAGCCTGCATACGTCCCGGACTATGCGCCGGCGGCCCCGGAAGCGACCGCGCACGCCGCTGACCTCCACGACGACGGTATCTATGGCGACGGTAACCATGGAGAAGCAGTCCGGTCCCAAGAGGACCTGCAGGAGCACCCTGACCCGGCGCAGCCTGAAGTTCCCCTGCAGCCCGTTGACGCCGTGCACCCCATCGACGACACAGTGCAGCCAGAGGTCGAGCACTACGACGTGGCGCACCCCGACGACGTCAGGCACGATACTCTCCACCCCGATGTCGTCGAGCACGACGCTGTTCACAGCTACGACGTTGCACACGATGACGAGTTTCACGACCTGCAGGCCCATGACGAAGGTTATGCGCACCACGACCCCCAGTTCGACTACGGGGTCCACGAGGAGCACGGTGCGCACGACCTCATGGCAGCTGCGACTCCTGCGCCGAAGGTCCCCTCGAAGAAAGTCCGCAGGCGCCGTCGGCTTGTCGCGCTCCTGCTCACCCTCACGGTGTTCGTCGCAGCGGTTGCCGTTGGTGCACAGTTCCTGAAGCCATTGCTCGGGATGGACAAGGTCAGCGACTACCCAGGCCCGGGCACCGGCTCGGTCACCATCACGGTTGCCCCGGGCTCCGGCCCCAAGCTGGTCGCGAGCAACCTCCAGAGCCAGCACGTCATTGCCGACGCGGATTCTTTCGTGGCAGCCTTCACTGCCGCCGGTGGTGAGCTCTCACCCGGTGATTTCACTTTCAAAACGGAAATGAAGAACTCCGATGCGGTGAATGTGCTCCTCGGCAAGGATTCTTCCAAGGTCATGTACTTCGCATTGAGTGCCGGATTGCGCATCGGTGAATCCCTTGACGCGATCTCCAAGGGTTCGGGCATACCTCTCTCCGAATTGAAGGCGCTCAGCGACTCGCCGGCCCAGTTTGGCGTCCCTGCCCAGGCAAAAAACCTGGAAGGCTTCCTGGCACCGGGGAGTACCGTTTCCCCGTTGGAACCTCTGCCAAGGACATCCTCCAGAAGCTGGTCACGGCCACTACCGACGAGCTCAAGGCCCAGGGTGTCACGGATCCCGCCAAGCAGTACCAGACCATCACGGTAGCCAGCATCGTGCAGGCTGAAGGCGGGCAGGCCGACTACGGCAACGTGGCCGGCGCCATTTACAACAGGCTCAAGCCGGGCAACACCGAGACGAACGGGCTCATCCAGTCCGACGCCACCGTTACGTACGGCCTGGGTACCAAGACCTTCCACCTGACCGACGCCCAGAAGGCCGACAAGGGCAACCCCTACAACACCTACGCCAACGTGGGCCTGCCGGTCGGCCCATCGGTTCACCCGGCAAGACGGCGATCGATGCCGCCGCCAAGCCGACAGCCAACAACTACCTTTACTGGGTGACGATCAATCTCGACACCAAGGAAACCAAGTTCTCCAGCACCCTGGCGGAACACCTCAAATACGTTGACCAATACAACGCCTGGTGTGCTGCCAACGCCGGACGGTGCGTGTGAGTAGACGTGCTGCCGTCCTGGGGCACCCCATCAGCCACTCGAAGTCACCGGCGCTCCACCGAGCGGCCTACGCGAAGCTCGGGCTCGACATCGAATACTCGGCGATCGATGTAACGGTGGAGCGGCTCCCGGCCTTCATGGCGGGCCTCGTGGACGGGGATGACTGGTGCGGTTTGTCCGTCACCATGCCCCTCAAGACCGCCATGGTGGACGAAGTCGACGAGGTCCGGGGGGCCGGTGCGTACTTGGGCGTCATCAACACGGTGGCTTTCGAAGCGACTGAGTACGGCGTGCGGCGGGTCGGCCACAACACGGATGTGGCGGGCATAGTCGACGCCGTCAGGAATGCAGGAGTCAAGGAGCAGCCGGGCTCGGCGGTCCTTGGCGGCGGAGGGACCTCGGCAGCGGCTATTGCGGCGCTCCGGGAGCTCGGCTCGAAACACGTTGACGTCTTTGTGCGCGACGCCGGGCGGGCCGCCGAGGCGAAAGCCGCGGCAGCCGCCGTCGGGCTTTCCATCCACCTCCGGCCGATGACCGAAGCGGCTGTTGGCATGGCAGGAGCGGATCTGGTGATCTCCACGCTTCCGCCGCGGGCGGCGGACGGCATTGCGGCGCAGCTTGGGCAGCTTCCCGACGGCACGCTTCCCGACGTCGGCACAGGTGTGCTGCTCGATGTGGCCTACGATCCTTGGCCCAGCCGTATTGCCGAAGCATGGCGTTCGCGGGGCGGAGTGGTGGTTCCGGGCCTCGAGATGTTGCTCTATCAGGCCGTGGAGCAAATCCGTTTGTTTTCAGGAGCCGACGTCACCGCCGATGTCATAGATGTGATGTGTGACTCAGTCGGGCTTCCCCGGCGGGTCTAGTAAGGGCCTTACATGGCAGGATTGGATATATGTTGCGTTGGTTGACTGCCGGTGAATCCCATGGCCCGGCACTGCTCGGAATTGTTGAAGGCGTCCCCGCCGGTGTTGAACTCACCAGCGAGGAAATACGTGACGCCTTGGCGCGTCGCCGTCTCGGCTATGGCCGCGGCGCCCGGATGAAGTTCGAGCAGGACGAAGTGACCATCCTTGGCGGCGTCAGGCACGGCGTGACGCAGGGTGGCCCCGTCGCGATCCAGATCGGCAACACCGAATGGCCCAAATGGGAGCAGATCATGTCTGCCGACCCGGTGGACCCCGCAGTCCTCGCGGACCAAGCCCGCAATGCGCCGTTGACACGTCCGCGGCCCGGCCATGCGGACTTCACAGGCATGCAGAAGTACGGATTCCCTGAGGCCCGCCCTGTGTTGGAACGCGCCAGCGCCCGCGAGACCGCCACGCGTGTCGCCTTGGGTACCGTCGCTTCGCAATTCCTGAAGCAGCTTGGCATCGAGCTCGTGAGCCACACCGTATCCATCGCGAGCGTGACCGTGCCCGAGGGCCGCCCCCTGCCCGTGCCGTCCGACGTCCTGGCCCTCGACGCCGATCCTCTGCGTTGTTTCGACCGGGAGACCTCCGACGCCATGGTGGCCGAGGTCGACGCAGCACACAAGGAAGGCGAGACCCTCGGCGGTGTTGTCGAAGTCCTGGCCTACGGCCTTCCGCCGGGACTCGGAAGCTACGTGCACTGGGACCGTCGCCTCGACTCCCGCCTGGCCGCTGCCCTGATGGGCATCCAGGCAATCAAGGGCGTCGAAGTCGGCGATGGCTTCCTGACAGCGGCCCGCCGTGGCTCCGCCGCGCACGATGAAATCGTCAAGGACGAGACCGGCCGGATCGTCCGCAAGACCAACCGGGCCGGTGGCATCGAAGGCGGCATGAGCATCGGCGAAGTCCTTCGTGTCCGTGCCGCCATGAAGCCCATCGCCACCGTCCCGCGTGCGTTGAAGACCATTGACGTGAGCACCGGTGAGGCAGCCAAGGCGCACCACCAGCGCTCCGACGTCTGTGCCGTTCCGGCGGCGGGTGTCGTGGCCGAGGCCATGGTTGCCCTGGTGTTGGCCGAGGCCGTTGCCGAGAAGTTCGGCGGTGACTCGGTCGCTGAGACCGCCCGGAACCTTCGGGGTTACCTGGACAGCATCCCGGCAACCCTGGACTCGGTCGGCCACTAGTGGTCCGCGGTAACTCGGGCGCCGGTTATGGGCGCGCGATCGTTTTGGTTGGGCCAATGGCCGTCGGCAAGTCGGTCATCGGCCAGCAACTCGCCCAACAATTGGGCGTGCCCTTCGTGGACACGGACGCCGTCATCGTTGAGCACCACGGCACGATTGCGGATATTTTCGCCGGTCGCGGAGAACACGCATTCCGGGAGATCGAGGCCAGGACGGTGGCACGCGCCGTCGACGCTGCGAACATCAACCGTGCCGTAGTCTCGCTGGGTGGCGGCGCAGTGCTCGATTCGGGCACGCAGCAGCTGCTGGGCGACTGCACCGTGATCTACCTTGAGTGCGACGCCGAGACTGTCGCCGAGCGCATTGCCCGCAACACAGGCCGGCCACTCCTGGCCGGCGACGCCATGGCCCGCTGGGAGACCCTTTTTGCCGCCCGGCGTCCAGTCTATGAACGCCTTGCAGACATCATCGTCGACGTCCGGTCCGGGACAGTGGCGGAAATCGCCCTCCACGTGGAGGAAAGACTGCGTGAATACGCGGCCTTGAAAGAGGAAGTGCAAAAGTGAGCAACGAAGCAACTGTCATCAAGGTCACTGGCCAGTCCGCCAACGAGAACTATGACGTCGTTGTCGGGCGCGGGCTCCTGGAGACCCTTCCCGCGAAGCTGGGCGAGCGGGTCCGGCGGGTTCTCGTGATCCACCCTCGTGCCCTGCGCCTCACGGGCGATACGGTCCGCGCCGAACTCGAGGCTGCCGGGTTCACGGCCCTCACAGCCGAGATCCCCGACGCCGAAGAAGGCAAGCACATCCAGGTTGCCGCCTTCTGCTGGCAAGTGCTTGGCCAGAACGACTTCACCCGCTCCGACGCCATCGTGGCGGTCGGCGGCGGCGCGGTCACCGACCTCGGCGGATTCGTCGCCGCAACGTGGCTGCGCGGCGTCAAGGTCATCCACATGCCCACGAGCCTCCTCGGTATGGTGGACGCATCGGTTGGCGGCAAGACCGGCATCAACACGGCCGAAGGCAAGAACCTGGTAGGTTCCTTCCATCCGCCCGCGGCTGTCCTCGCGGACCTGGACACACTCCAGACGCTGCCCAAGAACGAGTTGATCTCCGGAATGGCGGAGGTCATCAAGTGCGGATTCATTGCCGATCCCGCCATCCTGGAACTCGTCGAAAACAAGCCGGAGGAAGTCACCGATCCAGGCTCGGCGGTGCTCCGCGAGCTCATCGAACGCGCCATCGCGGTCAAAGCGAAGGTGGTTTCCGAAGACCTCAAGGAATCCGGCCTGCGTGAAATCCTCAACTACGGGCACACCCTTGGCCATGCGATCGAACTCGTGGAACGCTACTCGTGGCGCCACGGCGCAGCGGTTTCGGTCGGCATGATGTTTGCCGCCGAGCTCGCCCGCAGCGTCGGCCGGCTTTCCGACGTCGACGCCGACAGGCACCGCACCATCCTGGAGGGACTCGGGTTGCCGGTCACCTACCGCCGGGACCGCTGGCAGGGCCTGCTGGACGGCATGCGCCGTGACAAGAAATCCCGCGGAGACCTCTTGCGCTTCGTGGTGCTCGACGGCGTCGCAAAGCCCGGAATCCTTGACGTCCCGGACACCTCGTTGCTCTTCGCTGCCTACCAGGAGATCGCATCATGACCACCGAGACCTTCAGCAGCATCAGCGATTGGCCCACGGGCGGATTCCCCGGCGTGCGCACCAACCCTGACACCCTCCTGCCGGCCATCGTCAACGAGGAAGCCATGCAGTCAGCACTGGCCGAGTCGAGCGATCCGGCCGACCGCATCATGGCCCTCATGCTCGAAGGCCACCCGGGTGAAGCCGCCGAGTTGTTGGCCGAGGCGCGCTACAACGATCCCGAGTCGTTCAAATTGCGGATCTTCGAGGCCGAACTGCACCGTGCCACCAACCGCTTTGACCGGGCCGTGGAGCTCTTCCGCCAACTCCTGGGCGAAGTCCACGGCACCGCCAAGGAACCTGTCGTCCACCAATATTTGGGGCGGGCCTATTTTGTGGCCGGCAATCACGTCGCCGCTGCAGAATCGTTTACGAAGGCCTTGGACCTGCGGGTCGCCTTGGCGGCCGACGCTTCGCTGATCTACTCCTCTGCTGTGGCCCTGCAGCGCGCCCGGAACGTCCTCGAGTTCGCCTCCTGACACGGGCGCGGCCAGGCTCGGCGCATTTTGCCGGTAGAATGGACTTTGGATTTTTGATAAATACGCGCTGGCGGCCGTCACGGCATGCCTGCTTGGCATAGTCGGCTGGAAGCTAAACCAGTAGCTAAAGCAGTAGCTAGCACCAGTGAGAGAAACCAGAGGATACTAGTGGCAACCACAAATGACATCAAGAATGGAACCGTGCTGAAGCTCGAGGGCCAGCTCTGGAACATCATTGAGTTCCAGCACGTCAAGCCGGGCAAGGGCGGCGCGTTCGTGCGCACGAAGATGCGCAACGTCATGTCGGGCAAAGTGGTCGACAAGACCTTCAACGCCGGCCTCAAGATCGAAACCGCCACGGTTGACCGCCGCGACTACCAGTACCTGTACCAGGACGGCGCGGACTTCGTGTTCATGGACACCCAGGACTTCGACCAGATCACGGTTTCCGGTGCCACGGTAGGCGACGCCACCAACTTCATGCTGGAAAACCAGATGGTCAACATCGCCATCCACGAGGGCACCCCGCTCTACATCGAACTGCCCCCGAGCGTTGTCCTCGAAATCACCTACACCGAGCCGGGCCTGCAGGGCGACCGCTCCTCGGCCGGAACCAAGCCGGCTACCCTCGAGACCGGCTACGAGATCCAGGTGCCCCTCTTCGTTGAGAACAACACCAAGGTCAAGGTCGACACCCGCGACGGCAGCTACCTGGGCCGGGTCAACGACTAGTGAGCGCCCGTGGTAAGGCCCGTAACAGGGCCCTCGAAGTACTGTTCGAGGCGGAGCAGCGTTCCGCCTCCGCTTTCGAGGTCTTGAAGGCCCGCCGGGAAATGACCGACCTCGTCGTCAACCCGTACACGGTGGACATCGTGGAAGGCGTGGTTGCCATGCAGCCCACCATCGACGAGTTCCTGCAGACCTACGCCCAGGGCTGGACCTTGGAGCGGATGCCGGCGGTAGACCGCATCATCCTGCGGATCGGCGCCTGGGAACTCCTCTACAACGACGACGTGCCTGACGGCGTAGCAGTCAGCGAAGCGGTAGCCCTGGCCAAGGTCATGTCCACCGACGAATCTCCTGCGTTCATCAACGGCCTCCTCGGCCGCTTGCAGACGCTGAAGCCTTCACTGCTTGCATAAGCGGCATTGGAAGCAGACGAAGGGCCGGAGCCACGGGAAACCGCGGGCACCGGCCCTTCGTCGTACCCGCAACTGTGAGCTAAAACGCAGCGCCCTGGCCCGGGCGCGTCCGGCAGGCCTGAGCCCTGTGGTAATTTTGAAGAGCAAATGTTCCTTTTTTAATTCCGTCCCGTGAGGCGGGGAAAGGGGAGACGAGCGATGACTGAAGTCACTGCGCCGGTGCCGTCCCGGGTTGTTCTCAACCACGCGGATATCGATCGTGCGCTCACTCGTATCGCCCACGAGATCCTCGAAGCCAACAAAGGCTCCCAAGACCTGGTTCTTTTGGGCATCCCGCGCCGCGGTTATCCGCTGGCAGTGCGGCTGGCAGAGAAAATCGCCGCCGCGGATCCGTCCGTCAACGCTTCCGCGATTGTCGGTCAGCTGGACGTCACCATGTTCCGTGACGATCTTTCGCACCAGCCCGCCAGGCCTCCATACCCCACCAAGCTGCCGTTGTCCGGCATCGACAACAAGGTTGTTGTCCTCATCGACGACGTCCTGTACTCGGGCCGCACCATCCGGGCAGCCCTCGACGCCATCATCGACCTCGGCAGGCCACGCATCGTCCGCCTTGCCGTCCTCGTGGACCGCGGGCACCGTGAACTGCCGATCCGCGCGGACCACGTCGGCAAGAACCTGCCCACGTCTTCTTCGGAAAAGGTCCGGGTCCACCTCGAGGAACTCGATTCCGTTGATGGCCAGCCCATCAATGAAGTAGTGATCGAGGCGGGCGCATGAAACACCTGCTCTCCACCGAGAACCTGAGTGCCGAGAACGCCATCCGGATCCTGGACACCGCCGAAGAGATGGCCGCAGTGGGGGACAGGGAGGTCAAGAAGCTGCCCGCCCTGCGCGGCCGCACCGTGGTCAACCTCTTCTTCGAGGACTCCACCCGCACCCGCATTTCCTTCGAGGCCGCGGCGAAGCGGCTGTCCGCCGACGTCATCAACTTCGCAGCCAAGGGTTCCTCGGTTTCGAAAGGCGAGTCCCTCAAGGACACCGCGCAGACCCTCGCAGCCATGGGGGCCGATGCGGTAGTCATCCGCCACTGGGCCTCCGGAGCTCCGCACCGCCTGGCCGCCACCGACTGGATCGATGCGGCCGTCATCAACGCCGGGACGGTACCCACGAACACCCACGCAGGCACTCCTCGACGCCTTCACGATGCGCCGCCACTGGTCCGCGTTGCACGGCTCGGCGTCCACGGGCGCGGACCTCACGGGGATGCGCGTCGCCATCGCCGGCGACGTCCTGCACTCCCGCGTCGCCCGATCCAACGTGTGGCTCCTGCGCACGCTTGGTGCGGAAGTAACCCTGGTGGCCCCGCCCACTTTGCTGCCGATCGGCGTCGAACACTGGCCTTGCAAGGTCAGCTACAACCTCGACGAGACCCTCGAGGCCGGAGTGGACGCCATGATGATGCTGCGCGTCCAAGGTGAGCGCATGAACGCTTCCTTCTTCCCCTCCACCCGCGAGTATTCGCGGCGCTGGGGCTTCGACGATGCCCGCCTCCGCGCCCTCGACGACCTCGGGCTCAAGGACACCATCATCATGCACCCCGGCCCATGAACCGCGGGCTGGAGATTTCTTCCGCCGCCGCCGATTCGCCGCGCTCCACCGTCCTGGCCCAGGTCCGCAATGGCGTGTCGGTCCGGATGGCCGCCCTGTACTTGCTGCTCTCGGGGGATTCCCGTGAAGCCGCCCCCATGCCGGGCACCGCCCGTTCCGATAAGGAGAGCAACTGATGACCCAGACCTCAACAGGGACAGCAACGGGTACCTATTTGATCCGAGGTGCGGCCATCCTGGGTGGCGGCGCCGAGGACCTGCTGATCCGCGACGGCGTCATCGCTGAGCGCGGCACCGGCCTTACCGCCGACGGTGCCACCGTGATCGAGGCCGCGGGCCTCGTGGCGCTTCCAGGCATGGTGGACATCCACACGCACTTGCGCGAACCTGGCCGCGAAGACGCGGAAACCGTGGAGACAGGTACCCGCGCCGCGGCCCTTGGCGGCTACACCGCGGTCCACGCCATGGCCAACAGCAACCCGGTGGCGGACACGGCCGGCGTCGTCGAGCAGGTCCACAGCCTGGGCCGCGCCTCCGGTTGGGTGGACGTCCGCCCGGTGGGCGCCGTTACGGTCGGGCTCGCCGGCGAGCAGCTCGCCGAACTCGGCGCCATGGCGGACTCCCGCGCGCAGGTCCGGGTCTTCTCCGACGACGGAATCTGCGTCCACGATCCCGTGCTGATGCGCCGCGCCCTGGAGTACGTCAAGGCGTTCGACGGCGTCGTAGCCCAGCACGCGCAGGAACCCGCCTCACCGCGGGTGCCCAGATGAACGAGGGCACCGTGTCCGCGGTCCTCGGCCTGGCCGGGTGGCCGGCAGTCGCCGAGGAAAGCATCATCGCCCGGGACGTCCTCCTGGCCCAGCACGTCGGTTCGCGCCTCCACGTCTGCCACGTATCCACCGCCGGCTCGGTGGAGATCGTCCGTTGGGCCAAGGAACGCGGGATCAACGTCACCGCGGAGGTCACACCCCACCACTTGCTGCTCACCGACGAACTGGTCCGCAGCTACGACCCCGTCTACAAAGTCAACCCGCCCCTGCGCACCGACGCGGATGTCCAGGCGCTCCGTGCCGGGCTCGCGGACGGCACCATCGACGTCGTCGGCACGGACCACGCCCCGCACCCGAGCGAGCACAAAGAGTGCGAGTGGGCCCAGGCGGCCATGGGCATGACGGGACTGGAGACTGCTTTGTCGGTAGTCCAGGAAACCATGATCGAAACGGGGCTCATGACGTGGGCCGACTTCGCCCGGGTCACGTCCACGGTTCCCGCGGCCATTGGCCGCGTGGCGGATCAGGGACGTCCGCTCGAGGCCGGCGAGCCCGCGAACGTCATCCTCGTGGATCCGGCTGCCCGGTGGACCGTGGATCCGCATAAGATGGCGACCATGGGCCGGAACTCACCCTTTGCGGGCAAAGAGCTGCCGGGCGCCGTCGTCGCCACCTTCTTCAAGGCCACCCGACCGTGCTGGACGGAAAGCTCAACACGCCGTACCGCCACGAAGCGGAGCCGGCCGGCGCCGGCAGCAACTGATGGACACCAAGATTGCTTCGCTGCTCCTCGTTGTGGTTCTCGCCGCGGTCGCGGCCGGACTCATTGCGATAGGTTGGCGCGGCAGGCTCAAGCGGCAGGCCGGCCTCGGGCAGCTTCCGGATGTACCTGAACCGCTCGGCCCGGCAGGCATTGTGGCTGAAGGGCAGTATGTGGCCACGACGACGGCGGGAGACTGGCTCGACCGGGTGGCCGTCCACGGGCTTGGCTTCCGCGGCAACGCGGAAATGAGCGTCCATCCGGAAGGCATCCTCTTCGACCGGAAGGGGACCTCACCATTGTTCGTTCCGGCGGAAGCCGTGACCGATTGCGGCAGCGCCAACGGAATGGCAGGCAAGTTCGTGGAGAAGGATGGACTCGTGGTCTTGAGCTGGATGCTTGGAGAACACGAACTCGATACCGGATTCAGGCCCAGGCGCGCCGCTGACAAGCAACCGCTCCTCGAAGCACTTCAAGATTTGATCTCTGCAGCCCCCAGGCAGATGCCGATAGTGGAAAGTAACAAAGTGACGGACACCAACGCAGTGACAGGCAATACCAACCCAGCAGAGTCCTCCGCGGCAGTGCTGGTCCTCGAAGACGGCCGCACGTTCCGCGGCCGCAGCTACGGCGCCACGGGCGTGGCCTGGGCGAGGCGGTCTTCGCCACCGGTATGACCGGCTACCAGGAAACCATTACGGACCCCTCCTACGCCCGCCAACTGGTGGTCCAGACGGCTCCGCATATCGGGAACACCGGTGTGAACAAAGAAGACGCCGAGTCCCGCCGCATCTGGGTGGCCGGCTACGTGGTCCGCGACGCCGCGCGCCGCCCATCGAACTGGCGCTCGGAGCGCAGCCTCGACGCAGAGCTCGTCGAACAGGGCATCGTCGGCATCCAGGCCGTGGACACCCGCGCCATCACCCGGCACCTGCGTGAGCACAAGACCATGCGGGCCGGAATCTTCTCCGGCGAGGCAGCCCAGGCCACCGACAAGGAGCTCCTGGACACCGTCCTGGCCAGCGCACCCATGGAAGGTGCCCGCTTGGCCGAAGAAGTGAGCATCGACGAAGCATACGTCGTCGAGCCCGCGGACCATGGCTGGGACGGCGAGCCGAAATTCAGCATCGCCGCGATCGACCTTGGCATCAAGGCCATGACCCCGGTCCGCTTCGCCGAACGCGGCGTACGTGTCCATGTCCTGCCGGCCACCGCAACACTGGAAGACGTCAAGGCAGTCAACCCTGACGGCTTCTTCATGTCCAACGGCCCCGGCGACCCCGCCACGGCGGATGCCCAGGTGAAACTGCTCCGGTCCGTGCTCGATGAGAAGCTGCCGTACTTCGGAATCTGCTTCGGCAACCAGATCCTGGGCCGCGCCCTCGGATTCGGTACCTACAAGCTCAAGTACGGCCACCGCGGAATCAACCAGCCGGTGATGGACCGCCGCACGGGCAAAGTCGAAATCACCTCGCAGAACCACGGCTTCGCCGTCGACGCTCCCATGGACGGTGCCACCATGGCTCCGGAAGAGCGCTTCGGCCGGGTCGAGGTCAGCCACGTGAGCCTCAACGACGACGTCGTCGAAGGACTCGCCTGCCTCGACATTCCGGCCTTCTCGGTCCAGTACCACCCCGAAGCCGCGGCCGGACCGCACGACGCCGCCTACCTCTTCGACCGCTTCATCGAGCTGATGGAGAGCACGAAGAACGGCCAGGACGCCGCACAGGGCACCGACACTCAGACATCGAACTCCGCGAAGAACGAGGACACCAAGTAATGCCAAAGCGTACAGATCTCAAGAGCGTCCTCGTTATCGGGTCCGGCCCGATCGTCATCGGCCAGGCGGCCGAATTCGACTACTCCGGAACCCAGGCCCTGCGGGTGCTCAAAGAGGAGGGCCTGCGCGTCATCCTCGTGAACTCCAACCCGGCCACCATCATGACGGACCCCGAGTTCGCCGATGCCACCTACGTGGAGCCCATCACCCCGGAGGTAGTGGAAAAGATCATCGCCAAGGAGCGCCCGGACGCCGTCCTGCCTACCTTGGGTGGACAGACGGCCCTCAACACGGCCATCGCGCTCGACAAGAACGGCGTGCTCGAGAAGTACAACGTCGAACTCATCGGTGCCAACATTGCCGCGATCGAACTCGGCGAGGACCGCGAAAAGTTCAAGGGCGTCGTGGAACGCTGCGGCGCCGAGTCGGCGCGCAGCCACATCATCCACACCATGGATGAAGCACTGACTGCGGCGGAAGACCTCGGCTACCCGATGGTTGTCCGCCCATCCTTCACCATGGGCGGCCTGGGCTCGGGCCTGGCGTACAACGAGGACGACCTGCGCCGCATCGTGGGCCAGGGCCTGCAGTACAGCCCCACCTCCGAGGTCCTGCTCGAAGAGAGCATCCTCGGCTGGAAAGAGTACGAGCTGGAGATGATGCGCGACAAGAACGACAACGTCGTTGTTGTCTGCTCCATCGAGAACTTCGATCCGGTGGGTGTCCACACGGGCGACTCCATCACGGTTGCCCCGGCCCTGACCCTGACGGACCGCGAGTACCAGAGGCTGCGCGACATCTCCATCGCCGTCATCCGCGAAGTCGGCGTCGACACAGGTGGCTGCAACATCCAGTTCGCCATCGAGCCGGACACTGGACGCGTCGTCGTCATCGAAATGAACCCGCGGGTTTCGCGATCCTCGGCGCTGGCTTCCAAGGCCACCGGCTTCGCGATCGCCAAGATCGCCACCAAGCTCTCCCTGGGCTACACCTTGGACGAGATCCCAACGACATCACGCAGAAGACTCCGGCATCGTTCGAGCCGACGCTCGACTACGTTGTCGTCAAGGTTCCGCGATTCGCGTTCGAGAAGTTCCCGGCCGCGGACAACACGCTGACCACCACCATGAAGTCCGTCGGTGAAGCCATGGCCATGGGCCGCAACTTCACGGAAGCCCTGCAGAAGGCCCTTCGCTCCCTCGAGCAGAAGGGCTCGCAGCTGGACTTCAGCCACGTTCCCGAATGGGAAGTTCCGGAACTCATCGAGAAGTCCAAGCGCCCGACGACGGACCGCCTCCACCAGGTCCAGCGCGCCCTGCTCGGCGGCGCCTCGGTTGAGGAACTCTACGCCGCAACCAAGATCGATCCGTGGTTCCTCGACCAGCTGCAGCTGCTCAACGAAATGTCCCACGAGATCCGCAAGGCCGGCGCCCTGACGGATGACATGCTCCGCAACGCCAAGCGCCACGGTTTCTCGGACGAGCAGATCGGCGCCCTGACGCACAACCCGGAGGCCGTTGTCCGCGGCGTCCGGCAGGCCCTGGGCATCCGTCCGGTCTACAAGACGGTGGACACCTGTGCCGCTGAATTTGCCGCCTACACCCCGTACCACTACTCGTCATATGACGAGGAGGACGAGGTCGGCCTGCACTCCAAGCCTTCCGTCATCATCCTGGGTTCGGGACCGAACCGCATCGGCCAGGGCATCGAGTTCGATTACTCGTGCGTCCACGCCTCCATGGCGTTGCGCAAGGCCGGTTACGAGACCGTCATGGTCAACTGCAACCCGGAAACCGTCTCCACGGACTACGACGTCTCAACGCGCCTCTACTTCGAACCGTTGACTCTCGAGGATGTCCTCGAAGTCATCGCGGCCGAGGAGCGCACGGGCGGCGTCATGGGCGTGTTCGTGCAGCTCGGCGGACAGACCCCGCTCAAGCTCGCACAGCAGCTGGCGGACGCCGGCGTGCCGATCCTGGGTACCTCCCCGGAAGCGATCGACCTTGCCGAGCACCGCGGCATGTTCTCGCGCGTGCTTGACCAGGCCGGACTGATCGCCCCGAAGAACGGCACCGCTGTGTCCTTCGAGGACGCGAAGAAGATCGCCGACGAAATCGGCTACCCGGTCCTCGTCCGTCCGTCCTACGTGCTGGGCGGACGCGGCATGGAGATCGTCTACGACGAGGCCAACCTCTCGCGCTACATCGCCAACGCCACCGAAATCACCCCGGACCACCCGGTGCTGATCGACCGCTTCCTCGAGGACGCCGTCGAAATCGACGTCGATGCGCTCTTCGACGGCACGGACATGTACCTCGGCGGCATCATGGAGCACATCGAGGAAGCCGGCATCCACTCCGGTGACTCCGCGTGCGTCCTGCCCCCGATCACCCTGGGCAGCAACGTGATCGAACGCGTCCGCACGGCCACCCGGGCCATCGCTGAAGGCGTCGGCGTCCGTGGCCTCATCAACATCCAGTTCGCGCTGGCTTCAGACGTGCTCTACGTGCTCGAGGCCAACCCGCGCGCTTCCCGCACCGTTCCGTTCGTCTCAAAGGCAACGGGCGTGCAAATGGCCAAAGCTGCGGCCCTGATCGGCACCGGCGTCACCATCAACCAGCTCCGCAGCGCCTACAAGATGCTGCCGGAGACGGGCGACGGTTCAACCCTGCCGCTCGACGCGCCTGTCGCGGTGAAGGAGGCCGTGCTGCCGTTCAGCCGCTTCAGGACCCCGGAAGGCAAGGTAGTGGACTCGCTGCTCGGCCGGAAATGCGCTCCACCGGTGAGGTCATGGGCATCGACAAGCACTTCGACACCGCTTTCGCCAAGAGCCAGGCCGCGGCCAACAACGCGTTGCCCACCGAAGGCAAGATCTTCGTCTCTGTGGCCAACCGGGACAAGCGATCGGTGATCATGGGCGTCAAGCGCCTGTCCGATCTCGGTTTCGAGATCGTCTCGACGGGTGGCACCGCCGATGTCCTGCGCCGCAACGGCATCCAGGCCACCCCGGTCCGCAAGGTCGCCGAAGGCAGCAGCGCCGAAGGCGAAGGAACCATCGCGGACCTCATCATCGCCGGCGAAATCGACATGGTCTTCAACACGCCTTCCGGCGGCGAGGCCCGCAGCGACGGCTACGAACTCCGGGCGGCCGCAACGTCCATCGGCATCCCCTGCATCACTACGGTTGCCGAGTTCAACGCCGCCGTGCAGGCCATCGAGGCACTGCGCACCTACGAGTGGTCGGTGACGAGCCTGCAGGAGCACGCAGCGGCACTGTCAGCTTCCCAGGCCGCGGCAGCCGAGGCCGTCAATGCCTGAGTCTGCCGCAGCCGGGCAGCGTTCACTTGCGCAGCCGGGAAGGGAACCTTTCGGTTCCCGCCTGGCTGCCGCAATGGCAGCCCGCGGCCCCTTGTGCGTCGGCATTGACCCCCACCCGGGGCTCTTGGCGGACTGGGGATTGAACGACGACGTCGCCGGCCTGGAGCGCTTTTCGCTCACCGTCGTGGAGGCCGTGGCAACGCTCGCTGCCGCGGTCAAGCCGCAGGTGGCACTCTATGAGCGTCACGGCTCGGCAGGCATGGCGGTCCTGGAACGGACCCTTGCGGCCGCATCGGACGCCGGAGTATTGAGCATCGCCGACGCCAAGCGCGGAGACATCGGCTCCACGATGGCTGCCTACGCCGACGCCTGGCTACGGGATGGCTCCGCCTTGGCAGCAGACTCGGTGACGCTGAGCCCGTACCTCGGCTTCGAGTCGCTGCGCCCGGCGCTCGACCTCGCGGCGGAGTCCGGCCGTGGTGTTTTCGTGCTCGCCCTGACGTCCAACCCGGAGGGCAAGTCCGTGCAGCATGTTGGCGGTACGGAATCGGTGGCCCGGCGGATCGCCGAGGCCGCGGCCGAGGAGAACCGCCGTTATCCCGGTGCCATGGGGTCTGTCGGTCTCGTGGTGGGTGCCACGATCGGCAGGGCGCTCGTGGAACTCGGGCTGGACCTCGACGCCGTCCACGGGCCCATCCTTGCGCCCGGGCTGGGCGCGCAAGGAGCCACGCCGGCGGATCTGCGTGCCACTTTCGGCGCGGCATACCCGGCGGTCCTCGGGACGTCGAGCCGCGGAATCCTGGCGGCTGGTCCAACGATTGCCGGACTACGATCCGCCACCGAGTCCACCCGCGACGGCTTGCTGGAAGCCTGAGCCTGATCTTCGTCGGTCCAATGCATTGCGCTCCGCACTGGGCACGCGATAGCTTCGGGATCAGTCCAATCCGCTACGCACTCGATGCCGGCCAAAGGGGATGTGTCAGTGACCTTAAAGGCTCTGTCGCCAGAGGAACGTTCCGATGCCTTGGAAAAGGCAGCGAGAGCCCGGGCAAGACGCGCACTCGCGAAGGAACAGCTCAGGACGGGCGAACTCAGCATTGCCGGTCTGATCAAGTCGGCGCAGACCGACGAGGCCATCGCCCGAATGCGCGTTTCCGAGCTGATCGAGGCCGTACCGGGCATTGGCCCGGTACGGGCAGCGGCCATCATGGCGGAGATCGGGATCGCTCCTTCACGCAGGCTCAGGGGCCTGGGAATTCACCAATCCCGGTCGCTGATAGATTTTATGGAAGACAAATACAGAGTTTAAACGAATGCAGCGTTCAACAAATGCAGCGTTTAGAAGATACGCAGCATATATAGAATCTCCACGAAGGACGATGTGAGCAAGAATCCGGGACTGACCGTCCTCGCAGGCCCCACTGCCGTTGGCAAGGGAACAGTATCCACGTATATCCGGGACAATTACCCGAGGTCTGGCTGTCGGTTTCAGCCACCACCCGCGCACCGCGGCCGGGGGAGAAGGACGGTGTCCACTACTACTTCAAGTCCGCCGAAGAATTCGACGCACTCGTTGCGGACGGCCAGTTGCTTGAGTGGGCCGTCGTCCACGGAAAGAACCGCTACGGCACGCTCCGCAGCACCGTGGACGCCGCCATCGCCGAAGGCAGGTCCGTGCTGTTGGAGATCGATCTGCAGGGCGCCCGCCAGGTCAAGGCGGCAGTTCCGGACGCCAACTTCGTGTTCCTCGCTCCGCCCAGCTGGACGAAATGGTCCGCCGCTTGGTGGGCCGTGGCACCGAAACCCCGGAGGAACAGCAGCGACGGCTGGAAACCGCTAAACTGGAACTTGCCGCTGAACCGGAGTTTGACCACACCGTCATCAATGACGACGTACGCCGGGCAGCGGACGAGCTTGTTTCACTCATGGGGCTTACCCCGCACCAGCGCTAAGCGCTAGCACTTGTCAGCCCGTTAGAATTTGGAGAATTCGTGTCCACGAACCTTGAAGGCATCATCAACCCGCCGATCGACGAGCTGCTTGCTGCTGCCGATTCAAAGTACGGCCTGGTGATTTTCGGTGCCAAGCGCGCGCGCCAGATCAACGCGTACTACGCCCAGCTGCACGAGGGCCTCTTCGAGTACGTTGGCCCGCTGGTCGACACCAAGCTGAACGAGAAGTCGCTTTCCATCGCCCTGCGCGAGATCAACGAAGGCCTGCTGGTTTCCACGCCCATCGAGCCCGCAGAGTAAACAGACTGCCTGTTGACGGAGGTCACGTGCGCATAGTCCTCGGAGTCGGGGGAGGGATCGCAGCCTACAAGGTTGCATCGCTCCTCCGGCTTTTTACTGAAGCCGGACACAACGTCACGGTCATTCCCACGGAGGCCGCCATCCGCTTTGTCGGCGTGGCTACGTGGGAGGCCCTCTCGGGCAATCCGGTGAGCAACAGCGTCTTTGACGACGTCGAGAAGGTCAACCACGTCCGCCTCGGCCATGAAGCGGATCTCATTGTGGTCGCCCCGGCAACTGCCGACCTGCTGGCCAAGGCGGCAACCGGCCAAGCGGGAGATCTGCTCACCAACACACTGCTCATGGCGCATGGTCCGGTGCTTTTCGCTCCGGCGATGCACACCGAAATGTGGCACAACCAAGCCACCCAGGCGAATGTGGAAACACTGCGCAGCAGGGCATCACCGTCCTGGAACCCGCGGTGGGCCGTCTGACAGGAGCGGATTCCGGGCCGGGCAGGCTGCCCGAGCCGGAAGCGATCTTCGCGGCCGCCATGGCTTTGGTCGACGCCTCCTCGCCCTCAACTCCGCTTGCTGGACCCAAACCCCTGGCAGGGCGCACCATCACGATTTCCGCGGGCGGCACCCGGGAAGCCCTGGATCCGGTCCGTTTCCTTGGGAACAGGTCTTCCGGCAAGCAGGGTGTTGCGCTGGCCGCCGCGGCCCTTGACGCAGGAGCCCACGTGAGGTTTCTCGCTGCCCACATGGACGTCCAGGCACCTGCCGGCGTCGAACTGGTCCAGGTTGAATCCGCACTGGAGCTCCGTGACGCCGCGCTGGAAGCCGCCGTCGGCTCCGACGTCGTGATCATGGCCGCGGCTGTCGCGGATTTCCGTCCTGCCGAGGTTTCAGACACGAAAATCAAGAAGGTCAACGGCAACGACGCCCCCGTGGTGCGCCTCGTGCAGAACCCGGACATCCTGCATGAACTGGTAGTGCGCCGCGACGCCGCGGCATCCACGCAGTTGATCATCGGGTTTGCGGCCGAAACCGGGGACGAAGACGGCGACGTCCTGGAACACGCCACCGCCAAGCTCAAACGCAAAGGCTGCGACCTTTTGGTGGTCAACCAGGTCGGCGTTGGGCGAGTGTTCGGCCAGGACCAGAATTCTGTGATCATTCTCTCCGGCCATGGCGCGGCGCCGCAGTCGGCGGCGGGTTCCAAATCCGACGTCGCGGCCGCTGTCATTGACCGAATCAGCACTGAACTAAGCCGAGTACGCCCGGCCACGTAGGCGCCGGCGAGGCTCATTTCCTGGCTGGTCCATCCTTAGCATAGGGACATACGGCGGAAGCCGGCCGCCCCCAACCGAGTAAGGTAGTCGAGTGACTTTACCGCTGCACCATGAATCCCACGGCACCCCGTCCAAGCTCCGGCTCTTCACCTCGGAGTCGGTTACGGAAGGGCACCCGGACAAAATCTGCGACCAGATCAGCGACGCCATCCTTGATGCGCTCCTGGCGGCAGACCCTGAGTCGCGCGTGGCTGTTGAAACCATGGCCACCACGGGCTTGGTGCATGTAGCCGGTGAAGTCACGACGGACGCGTATGTTGAAATCCCGCAGATCGTCCGCGAGACCATCCTCGGAATAGGGTACGACTCGTCGGCCAATGGCTTCGACGGCGCCCGTTGCGGCGTGTCTGTCTCCATCGGACAGCAGTCCAACGACATCGCCGGCGGCGTCTTCAATTCGCTCGAAGCCCGCGAAGGCCGCCAGGAGGACGACTACGACCTTCAGGGCGCCGGTGACCAGGGCATCATGTTCGGCTACGCGAGCGATGAGACCCGTCCTATATGCCGACGCCCATTTGGCTCGCACACCGCCTTTCGGAGCGCCTTACCGAAGTCCGCAAGAGCGGCGAACTGGCCTACTTGCGCCCCGACGGCAAGACCCAGGTGACGGTCGGCTACGACCGTGACCGTCCGGTTTCCGTTGAAACGGTGGTTATCTCCAGCCAGCACGCAGAGGGAACCCACCTCGATCTCTTGCGCGCCGATCTCGCCTCGCACGTGATCGACCCCGTCCTGGCTGCGGCCAACCTGGATATCTCCCACGTCGCGAATATCCTGAATCCCGCCGGCGCCTTCGTCATCGGCGGTCCCGTCGGCGATGCCGGGCTGACAGGCCGCAAGATCATCGTTGATACGTACGGCGGCATGGCCCGCCACGGTGGCGGTGCCTTCTCCGGCAAGGATCCGTCGAAGGTGGACCGCTCGGCGGCCTACGCGATGCGCTGGGTAGCAAAGAACGTTGTGGCAGCAGGCTTGGCCAAGCGGGCCGAAATCCAGATCGCCTACGCGATCGGCCAGGCACGTCCGGTGGGTACCTACGTGGAAACCTTTGGTACCGAGAGTGTCGACCCGGCCAAGATCAGCGAAGCGATTGCGGAGATCTTCGACCTCCGTCCGCGCGCCATCATTGACGCCCTCGACCTCAAGCGCCCCATCTACGCCAAGACGGCGGCGCATGGCCACTTCGGCCGCGACGAGCCGGATTTCACGTGGGAACGATTGGACCGCGTGGACGAATTGAAGGAATTCTTCAACGCCTGAAACGGCTTGCCCGTGCCGGCCGGAATCCGGAATTGTCGGTGGGGCCTGCTTGGATTGGACGAAGGCATCCGGCACTCCAGGGAGGTGACAAGCATGAGCGATGGTTCGTTGCTTCCGTTTGCCATGGTGTCGTCTTCGCCGGCCCGTCAGCCGTCCTTGCTCCAAGGCTTCCCCTCGCGCGGGAACGACGTCGGCGGACCGCCGCTCGCGGCGAGCAACCCGGTGGCGCGGGTCTTGATCGAATCATCCTTGCTGCATCTCGACAGGCCTTTGACTACAGTGTCCCGGCCGAGTTGGAGGGGACGGCCCTGGCAGGCGTCCGGGTCAAAGTCCGCTTCAGCGGCCAGGAACTCAGCGGCTACGTCCTGGAGCGCATGGAATCGTCGGAAGCCGGGCATGCCCTGACTCCCCTTCTCAAGGTGGTTTCAGCCGTCCCGGTGCTGACTCCGGCGTTGCTGGACCTTGCCACGAGTGTCGCGGCCCGCTACGCCGGAACGCGCAGCGATGTCCTCCGGACCGCCATTCCGCCCCGCGTCGCGCGGCTGGAGAAGCTGCTCCTGTCCGGCGATTCCCTTTCGGACGAGCCGGCCACCCCTGCCGAACACACCGAGGCGCCCCAGGGCATCCCGTCCCAGGGCTCGGCCTCGCAGGCGCACGCGGCGTGGGCTTCCTACACCAACGGAGCGCCATACTTGCAACACCTGGCCGGGGTGGCTCACCCCGCGCGGTCTTGACGGCAACGCAGGTTTTGGAACCGCAGGCTGGCCCGAGCTCGTGGCATCCGCGGTGGCGGCAGTCCGCTCCTCAGGGCGGGGCGCCGTCGTCGTCGTTCCCGACTATCGTGATCTCGACCGCATGGAGGCGGCACTGCGCGCTGTCCTGCCACCAGGAGACGTCGCGCGGCTGACGGCCGACGACGGCCAGACGCCGCGGTACCGGAGCTACCTCCGGCTCCTCAGCGGCGCGGCACAGGTGGCTGTCGGCACCCGCTCCGCCGCGTACGCTCCGGTGCAGGACCTTGGCCTCGTGGTGTGCTGGGACGACGGCGACGACCTCCACATTGACCAGCGCGCTCCCTACGCCACACCAGGGAAATCCTGCTCTTGCGTTCCGAACAGGAATCAGCGGCGTGCCTCATGGCTGCGCATAGCCGCAGCACCGAGCTTCAACGGCTCGTTGAGGGCGGGTGGGCCGTGCCGGTGGAAGCTCCCCGGCAAGTGGTCCGCGCCAGGACGCCCCGGGTGCTCAATACGGCTGACAGCTTCGAGCAGGAGCACGACCCCTTGGCGAAGATCGCACGATTGCCCGGCGCCGCCTGGCGGGCCGCCAAAGAGGGACTGGAACGCGGCCCGTCCTGGTGCAGGTGGCCCGGGCCGGCTACGCCCCCTCCCTTGTCTGCGAGGAGTGCCGCGAAACCGCCAGGTGCAACAACTGCCAGGGACCCCTCGCAATCGCCGGACAATCGGCCCTGCCGCAGTGCCGCTGGTGCTCCACGCCGGCCCCGGAATGGCGTTGCCGGCATTGCGGCGCAGGCCGCCTTCGCAGAGGAGCAGCCGGTGTGCTGCGGACAGCGGAAGAACTGGGCAGGGCTTTTCCAGGCAAGGCTGTGGTGACATCGTCGGGAGACCAAGTCAAAGCCACAGTGTCCGATGCCCGCGCCCTGGTGGTGGCGACCGTGGGGCTGAGCCGATGGCAGCCGGCGGCTACGCAGCGGCGCTGCTCCTGGATGGCAATTCGCTCCTGCGCAGGGAAAACCTGCGCGCCGGGGAGGACACCGTTCGGCGATGGTTCAATGCCGCGGCCCTCGTGCGGCCCGCGAACGAAGGCGGGCTCGTCGTTGTCACCGCAGACGACACCGCCGCGACAGGTGCCCTGCTGCGCTGGGACCCGCTGGATATGCCTCCCGAGAACTGGCACTGCGGCAGGAACTCCAGTTACCGCCCGCCGTGCGGATCGCCTCAGTGACGGGCAAGCGGGCCGACGTCGTGTATTTCACCGAAAGCCTGGCCGACACCATCCAGCTCCGCACTGCGGGCCCAGCGCCGGTCTCCCTTGCACTATCGGCGCAGCGCGCTTCAGGGCGGGACGACGATCCGGACGTCCGGACGCTGATCTTCATTCCCTATGCACAAGCAGTTGTTGCCACCCGTTCCATGAGGGCCGTCAAAGCCGCCAGTGCGGCGAAGCGCACCTCAGGACCGGTGCAACTGCGGCTCGACGGCGTCGACGTCCTCTAGCGTCCTCAGCGCCGTTTGCGGCTCCGCATCGCAACGATCTCTTCGGCCACCGCCAGCAGTTGGCGCGCAGACTCGTCCCAATTGAAATCAGCCGCGCGTTCCACGGAGCGGCGCGACCGTGCCTGCCACAATTTGCCGTCTTCAAGGGCCTTGACCGCTGCGGCGAACTCGCCGGGCGATTCGGGGTGTACGTAGCTCACGGCGTCCCCGCCGACCTCACGGAAGATGGGGGTGTCGCTGGCGATCACGGGAGTGCCAAGTGCCATCGCCTCGACCAGGGGCAGCCCGTAACCTTCTGCCTTGGACAGGCTGACGAGGGCGGTGGCCCGGAGCAGGAGGGAATCGTATTCGGCATCCGTGACGCCGTTGTGGAACTCGACCTGGGCGCCAGGCGGGACCAGGGCTCCAGCTCCGCACGGCGCTGGGGGGTGATCCTGCTGAGCAGATGCAGCGTGAATCCTGGCAAGTCGGCCATTCCCTGGATCATGGTCTCCACGTTTTTGTAGGGCATGAACGAGCCCATGTAGAGCAGGGATTTCTCGGCGCCGGCTGCGGGATCGCGCGGCTTCTGGCCCGGCTGTGGCGCGTTGCCCACGATCCGGACCGGGCGGCGCGTGAGATTGAACTTCGCCATGAGCGACTCGGTGGTGTGGCTGATGGTCGCCACGATGTCGGCCCGGTTGAGAAGCAATCGCTGCGGCCAGTAGGCCTTGTGGTAGAGCCGCCAGAGCAGCCGCACGGGTGCGGGCAGGAAGCCCGGAGGGGCAGGGTGCTCGTAGTAGATGAGGTCGTGCAGGGTCAGGACCAGCCCGTACTTGCGGCCCCAGGTTCCCATGGTCTGCATGGGGCAGACCACGACGTCGGCACCGAGCTTGTTGACTTCACGCGCCACGAACAGTTCGCGGGGGACAGCGGGCTGCTGATGTGAACGTAGGGGACATCCGGGAGGAGCGCCAACTGACGCTTGTCACTGATGAGCATGGTGACATCCGCGATCTTGGACGTCGCCGCGATGAGGCTCGATCCGTAGCGGCTGATCCCGTCATGATGGTCCGTGCGGGTGAAGCGGGCATCTATGACGATTTTCACGCGGGGTGTTCCTCCAGGAAACTGCGGATGGCGGCGGCGGCCGGCGCCGGTGTCTCGTAATGAATCAAATGCCCGACGTCGGGAATCACTTCCAGCGCGCCGTCCGGGAGCATCTCCAGCAGCTTGTGCTGGTCCTTGAGCAGGGCGATCTCGTCTTTCTCGCCGGCCACCAACAACACAGGAAGGTCCAATTGCCCGGCGACCTCGGCCACATAGCTGGACACCGAAGCCCGGAAAGACTCCAGCAGGCTAGCGCGGTCGGCGAACGCGGAGAAGTACGCATCGTGCTGGCCATGGACAAAGGCCCGGAGTTCCTTGTCCCGGGTCTTGGCCATCGCGGCGCTCATGACGCGGACAACGAGGCGGCTGCGCAAGACGGCGAGTCCAAGCCGGCGCGGGAGCTTGGCGGAGACCTGGTAGTACAGGACCGCGAGCTTGGTCATGAGGCCTTTGGGGCCCTCAAGCGCGGGGGCGGCGATGGGATTGACCAGGATCAGCGGGCGGATGGCGCCCGGGTTCGCGGCGGCGAAGTGGCTGGCGACGATGGATCCGAAGGAGTGCCCCAAGAGAACTGTGTCCGCTCCGAGGCCCAAGGCCGCCATGAAACCGGTGATGAACTTCCCGTAGCGTTCCACGGTGTGGGTGTCTCCGGCGAAAGGCTCCGAGCTGCCAAAGCCGGGAAGGTCGGGCATGATGACGCGCATTTCCGGCAGGTGGTCCACTACGCGGAGCAGGCCGTGGTGGTCGCCGCGGAAGCCGTGGATGACCAGTATGGTGCGCGTCGCCGGGGTCACCGTGACCGGTTCGTAGCACCAATAGGCGACGTTGCTGCCGTCGAGGTCGATGTCCGAGGCACTCGTCCTGGAGGCCAAGGCCTTGCTGAAGAACTCCCGTGGGGAGGCTGGTGCGGGTTCGGGGGAGTGGTTGGTGTCCACTTGTTCCATTCGGCAGGTCCTAGTTGACGTTGTCCGGGTGTGACCCGGTGCGGTGGTGGCGTTCGAGGGCGGCCAAGCCATCCATGTCGTCGGCATCAAGCTCGAAGCCGAAGACGTCGAAGTTCTCCTGGATGCGTGCCGCGGTACTGGCTTTGGGAATCACGATATTTCCGAGCTGGAGGTGCCAGCGGATGATGATTTGGGCAGGTGTCTTTCCATATTTATCCGCGAGAGCACTGACTGCCGGATCCTGGAGGACCTGGCCACGCCCCAACGGGCTCCACGCCTCCGTGCGGATGCGCAACTGCTCGTGGAGGGTCCGGAGCCTGGTCTGCTGCAACCACGGGTGCAGCTCGATCTGGTTCACCGCAGGAACCACTTCGGCTTTTTGCATGAGCGCTTCGAGGTGGGCCGGCTGGAAGTTGGAGACGCCGATCGCGCGCACCCGGCCCTCACGGTACAGGGTTTCCATTGCCCGGTAGCTCTCCTGGAACAATCCACGGCCAGCGCAAGGCCAATGGATCAGGTACAGGTCGACGTAGTCGAGGCCGAGATTGGCCATGGAGGTATCGAAGGCGCGCAGCGTGGAGTCGTACCCCTGGTCGTCGTTCCAGAGCTTGGTGGTGACAAAGACGTCTTCGCGGGAGAGGCCGTGAGTTCCTTCCCCGGAGCCTCCCGTGTTGCTGTCGATGCCGGGCGGGGGTGTGACCGCACTGCCGATGCCGCGTCCGACCCCGGTCTCGTTGCCGTACATGGACGCTGTATCGAAATGCCTGTAGCCGGCGCCCAGCGCAGTGGCGACCAAAGAAGTGGCATCCGCCGGCGGCACCTTGTAGAGCCCGAACCCCAACTGGTCAATCAAGACACCATTGTTGAGACTGAGCCTAGGCGAGGGTTTCATAGCCAAGACTCTACCTACCTCGATGCCGGGAATGTTTCAGGGTCCTTCAATTATTCAGGAAGGGCTGCCGAAACTGACCAGGCGCTTCGCCGTGGCCTCGTCCAGGATCAGATCTGTTGCCAGTTTCGCTTCGAGTGCTCCACGAAGCCCGTTGATCTTGGATGCACCAGAGACGACGCAGATCCGGCGACGCACCTGCCGTAGTTGCTCGTGGCTTGGGCCTGTTGACCGCTCGTTGAGGGTGATGCCGTCGGAAGAGCCGTCGGCGCGGAAAAAGACGGTGGCAACGTCGCCCACGACGTCCGAGCTGGCCAACAAGTTCAAGTCCGTTTCATCGAGGTACCCACCTGCGTAGACGTGGCTGGGGTAGTCCGAATGCACCGAGCCGACACCGAAGATGGCGATGCTCATCCTGGCTTGCAGATCGAGCACGCGTTGGACGCTGCGCTCATTCCACATGGCGGTCTTCGTGGAGGCATGGTCGAAGAAGGCGGGCACCGGGAACTGTTCCACCCGCGCACCAAAGGCGATGCCGAAACGGCGCATGATGTCGCTGGCATAAGTAATGCCGGTGGTCTGCATGTTGCCGGCGCCGTTGAGCTGCACGATGGTGCTGCCGTGCGTGATCTTGCGTGTCAGGTGCCTGCTGACGGCACTGATGGTGGCACCCCAGGCCACGCCGATGATGGCGTTGGAATCCACCAGGGGACCAATGGTCTTTGCCGCCTGCGTCGCCACCCGGTCAAGGGTTTCCGCCTCGTTCAAGGTGTCCAGGACGGGCACCACGTGCACATCGACCCCGTAGTGGTTGCGGATCATGCGCTCCAGTTCAGGGGCGGAATCCAGGGGACTGCGGATCTGGATCTGGACCAGTCCCGACTCGCGGGCCGAAGACAGCAAGCGGGAAACGGTTGACCGCGAGGTCCGAAGCTCGCGGGCAATGGCGTCCATGGTGAGGTCCTGGAGGTAGTACATCTGTGCCGCCCGGAGGGCCTCTGAATGTCGTGATCGTGGCATCTCAATTCCGTTCTGCACGTTTGTGCAACTAGCTTGATTTCATTTTCCATTCCTTCGAAGAATAGTTGTGCAAGGTGCGACGTCAAGTGATGCAGCGCATACACCAAAGCCCAAGGGAGCAGTTTTGGGATACACCAGCAATTCCGGTTCCGCAGCAGGATCACCACGTCGGGCTTCGGTTTCGGCACTCCGCGAACGGCCGCAGGCCCAGGTGCTGATCATCGGAGGCGGCATCAACGGCGTCGGAACCTTCCGCGATTTGGCACTCCAAGGCGTGGACGTCGCCCTCGTGGAACGCGGCGATTACTGCCAGGGCGCCAGCGGAGCCTCATCCCACATGATCCACGGCGGCATCCGCTACCTCGAGAACGGGGAATTCCGCCTCGTCCAGGAATCCGTGGTCGAGCGCAACCGACTTTTGAAGATCGCTCCGCACTACGTCAAGCCCCTGCAGACGACCATCCCGATCTTCAGCACCTTCTCCGGAATACTTTCCGCCCCCACCCGCTTCCTCACGCACAAGCAAGGCAAGCCGAAGGAGCGCGGCGCCTTCCTCATCAAGCTCGGCTTGAGCATGTACGACTTCTTCTCCCGCGACGGCGGCAGCGTCCCCCGCCATCAGTTCCGTGGCAAGGAGAAGGCCCTGGCTGAGTTGCCCCGGTTGCACCCCGGCATCAAATACGCAGCCACCTACTTCGACGCGTCCGTGCACAACCCGGAGCGCCTGACGCTCGATGTGCTGCAGGACGGCGAAAAGGCGGGCATCGGAAGCGGCTTGCCGGGCGGCAGCGCCCGGGCCAGCAACTACGTCTCCCTTGTTTCGATGGCCTCCGCGGACGACTCAGCCGGCGCTGTTTTGCTGCGCGATGAGCTCACTGGCGAGGAATTCAGCTTCCAGGCCGACGTGATCGTCAACACCACCGGCGCCTGGGTTGACCTCACCAACGCGGCGATGGGTGCCGCGAGCCGCTTCATGGGCGGAACCAAGGGATCCCATATCGTCCTGGACCACCCGGAATTGCTCGCAGCGTGCGGCGGCCGCGAGATCTTCTTCGAACACACCGACGGGCGGATCGTCCTGATCTACCCCATGGGTGACCGCGTCCTGGTGGGCACCACCGACGTCGAGGCGGACATGGCGCAGGATGCCGTGTGCACCGAAGCCGAGATCGACTACTTCTTCGACCTGGTCGGCCACGTCTTCCCCTCCATCAAGGTTGAGCGCAGCCACATCGTCTACAGCTTCGCCGGCGTTCGGCCGCTTCCCCGTCACGATGACACGCAGCCGGGCTTCGTATCCCGCGACTACCGCATCGAGCGAAGCGGACGGGAAGCCTCCGGTGCCGCGGCCGCCCAAGGCGGCAAGGCCGCCGTCGTACTCTCATTGATCGGCGGCAAGTGGACCACTTTCCGGGCCCTCGCCGAACACCTGAGCAACGACGTCCTCCGCGAGCTGGGCTTGGAGCGGAAGGTCTCGACGGCGAAACTCGCCATCGGAGGCGGCTTGGATTTCCCGGACAGCGAAGACGGAATCCAGGACTGGGTCAAGAAGCACATGGCTCCCGGGCTCGACGCCGACCGGGTCAGCGGGCTGTTGACCCGCTACGGCACGCGCGCCGAGGACGTCATCGCCTACCTAGGGGCAGGCGAAGACCGGAAGCTCCGCTCCACGAACGAGCTCAGCGTCCGGGAACTCGAGTTCATGGCCGCCAACGAACAGATCGGGCACCTCGTGGATGTCCTCATCCGCCGCACCTCGCTGGCCTTCCGGGGACTCGTGACCGGAGAGCTCCTGAACGAAATCGCCGAAGTCCTCGCCACGCAGCTTGGCTGGGATTCGGCGAAGCGTCAAGCGGAAATCCAGCATGCCCAGGAGGTGCTTCTACGTTTTCATGGCGTGACTGTTCACAGCCTCGTCGCATGAACGTAATGTACGTCACATCAGCTTGATTGTTCCGGCCAAGAAGCCTGGACACAAGGGTTGCGGTCTTCTGCTCCGGAAGGGGGGACCGCAATCGGGACGGCGCTAACAGACGCCGTCCCAACGGCCCCCACAAAACCTGCAGGGCTGACAACAGAAGAAAATGAGGAGTCAAAGATGTCTCTCGGAATTGTTTTCCTTTCCGAAGTGTTCGGAACCGGAATGCTTACCCTCCTTGGCTGCGGCGTTGTGGCAAACGTCGCGCTCAAGGGCACAAAGGGCAACAGCGGCGGGTTCCTGATGGTGAATTTTGGCTGGGGCATCGCAGTATTTGCCGGCGTTTACGTAGCGGCCATGTCCGGTGCGCACCTGAATCCGGCGGTCACGCTTGGTCTCCTGGTTGACGGTAAGGCCGAGTTCGCCCCCGGTGTGGCCGTAAGTGCGGCATCCACGTTCACCTACTTCGGTGGAGAACTGCTCGGCGCCTTCCTAGGCGCTGTCTTTGCCTGGCTCGCGCACAAGCAGCACTTCGACGCCGAGCCCTTGGCAGCCAGCAAACTCGCCGTATTCTCCACGGGACCGGCCATCCGCTCGTACCCCTGGAACCTCGTCACCGAAATCATCGCCACGTTTGTACTGGTCTTCGTGATCCTGACCTTCGGCGGCACTCCCTCCGGCCTAGGGCCGCTCGCGGTGGCATTGCTCGTCGTCGGCATCGGCGCGTCCCTTGGCGGCCCGACGGGCTATGCAATCAACCCGCCCGTGACCTCGGTCCGCGTATCGCCCACGCACTTCTGCCGATCAAGGGCAAGGGCTCCAGCGACTGGGCCTACTCCTGGGTTCCGATTGTCGGCCCGCTCCTGGGTGGAACCATCGCCGGACTCGTCGCCCACTCCATACCGATCATGGCCACTGTCGCCAAGTAGCAAACCGCTCAGTACCTACACCGCATCCACACCAAAGCAAGCAGACAAGGACGTCAAAATGTCGCAATACGTCATCGCCATTGACCAGGGAACCACCAGCTCGCGTGCCATCGTGTTCGATCACTCAGGCAACATTGTCTCCACCGGCCAGATGGAGCACGAGCAGATCTTCCCCCAAGCCGGTTGGGTAGAGCACAACCCGGTGGAGATCTGGGACAACGTCAGGGAGGTCGTCGGCTCTGCGTTGTCGAAGGCCAACCTGACCCGGCACGACATCGCAGCCGTCGGCATCACCAACCAGCGCGAAACCGCCGTCGTGTGGGACAAGAACACGGGCGAGCCCATCTACAACGCGATCGTCTGGCAGGACACCCGCACGCAGTCCATCGTGGACGAGCTGGCCCAGGACGGCGGCCCAGAGCGCTTCAAGCAAAAGGTCGGCCTTCCCCTGGCCACTTACTTCTCCGGAACCAAGATCAAGTGGATCCTGGACAACGTTGAAGGAGCGCGGCCAAGGCCGAAGCCGGGGACCTCATCTTCGGGAACACCGACTGCTGGGTCCTGTGGAACCTGACAGGCGGCGTGGACGGCGGCGTACACGCCACAGACGTCACCAACGCCTCGCGCACCATGTTCATGGACCTGGACACCTTGCAATGGGACCAGGACATCCTCGACGCGTTCGGCGTGCCGGCGTCAATGATGCCCGCCATCAAGTCCTCCTCCGAGGTCTACGGCACGGTGCACACCTCGCAGTTGCTGCGCGAAGTGCCCGTCGCAGGTATCCTGGGCGACCAGCAGGCGGCAACCTTCGGCCAGGCGGCGTTCCAGGCGGGCGAAGCCAAGAACACCTACGGCACCGGTTGCTTCCTGATCTTCAACACGGGCGAGGAGATCGTCCACTCGAAGAACGGCCTGCTGACCACGCTGGGCTACAAGCTGGGCGACGCGAAACCGCACTACGCATTGGAAGGCTCCATCGCCGTCACGGGATCACTGATCCAGTGGCTCCGCGACAACCTCGGCCTGATCAGCTCCGCTCCCGAAGTGGAGACGCTAGCGGCAGGCGTCGAGGACAACGGCGGTGTCTACATCGTGCCCGCGTTCTCCGGACTGTTCGCCCCGTACTGGCGCGCCGACGCCCGCGGTGCCATCGTTGGCCTGACCCGTTTTGCCAACAAGGGCCACATCGCCCGCGCGGCACTCGAGGCCACCGCATTCCAGACCCGCGAGGTGCTCGACGCCGTCAACGCGGACTCGGGCGTTCCGCTGACTGAGTTGAAGGTCGACGGCGGAATGGTCGCCAATGAGGCGCTCATGCAATTCCAAGCCGACATCCTGGGCGTGCCTGTGGTCCGTCCGAAGGTCGTGGAAACCACGGCCTTGGGTGCCGCTTACGCGGCGGGCCTCGCCGTCGGCTTCTGGAAAGACCTCGGCGAACTCAGCTCAAACTGGGGCGAGGACAAGCGCTGGGAGCCGCAGCTCCCGGCCGAAGAGCAGGAGCGCCAGATGCGCCTGTGGAAGAAGGCTGTTACCAAGTCCATGGATTGGGTGGACGAGGACGTTAAGTAGGTCTCACCTCGGTTGAGGGAGGCCGCACTTGCCCCGCCCGCTTCGCGGTGCCCACCACACCCGGGCGAAGTGCGGCCTCCCTCAACCTTCACCTACGCGCAGCCGTTGAAACCACGCCATGGACTTGGTGCGGTAAGGTGGCTTTATGCGTGCGATCCTTCTGCTTAGCTAGCCGCCCGGTATACGTCGATCTAAAGCATCGCGAACCGAGCGGCCGCCCCTCCTTGCCGAGGGGCTTTTGTGTGTCCGGGACCTTCCGGGGCCCGGAGCAGGAGGCAAAACCGTCATGGAAGAACAGAAGAGGGCAGCAGTGAGCGTTCAGCCGGAGACAGAAACCGGAGCACAGTCAACAGTGGCAGGCGAGACGCCCGAGGAGGGTGTCTACAGCTTCGCCTCGATGGAGGCCAAGTGGCCGCAGGTCTGGGAAGACCTCAAAGTCTTCACTCCTGTCGACGACGGCTCCCGCGAGCGGCGCTACGTCCTGGACATGTTCCCGTACCCTTCAGGCGACCTCCACATGGGCCACGCTGAGGCCTTCGCGATGGGCGACGTCGTGGCGCGATACCTCCGCCAGAAGGGTTTCGACGTCTTGCACCCCATCGGCTGGGACTCCTTCGGCCTGCCCGCGGAGAACGCCGCCATCAAGCGCAATGCACACCCCAGCGAGTGGACGTACGCAAACATCGACACGCAGGCCGCGTCGTTCAAGCGTTACGCGATCTCTGCCGACTGGTCCGCCGGCTGCACACTTCGGACCCGGAGTACTACCGCTGGACGCAGTGGCTGTTCAAGCGGTTCTACGAGCGCGGGCTGGCCTACCGCAAGGATTCCCCGGTTAACTGGTGCCCGAAGGACCTGACCGTCCTGGCGAACGAGCAGGTAGTCAACGGCGCGTGCGAACGCTGCGGGACCCCTGTCACGAAGAAGTCCCTGAATCAGTGGTACTTCAAGATCACCGATTATGCCGACCGTTTGCTCGACGACATGTCCGAGCTCCAAGGACACTGGCCCGAGCGGGTGCTGGCAATGCAGCGCAACTGGATTGGCCGCTCTGAGGGTGCCCACGTCCGGTTCGCGATCGAAGCCACGGACGGCCGCCCCGAACGCGAAGTTACTGTCTTCACCACGCGCCCGGACACCCTGTACGGGGCAACGTTCTTCGTCGTCGCCGCGGACGCGCACCTGGCGCTGGACTTGGTCACGCCGAACAACACGATGCCCTCATGGCGTACCGCGAAAAGGTCAAGGCCCTGTCGGACATCGAGCGCCAGTCCACTGAGCGCGAGAAGACCGGCGTGTTCACCGGCCGCTACGCCATCAACCCGCTCAACGGCGAAAAACTGCCCGTGTGGGCAGCCGACTACGTGCTCGCCGACTACGGCACGGGCGCCATCATGGCAGTGCCTGCGCACGACCAGCGCGACCTCGACTTCGCCCGCGCGTTTGACCTGCCGGTGCGTCCGGTCCTCAACACCGGCGGAGAAGATCCGGCGGAGACCGGCATCGCGACCGCCGGCGAGGGCACCCTGATGAACTCCGGCGAACTGGACGGTTTGTCCAAGGCCGATGCCATCCCCGCAGCCATCGCCATCCTGGAGAAGCTGGGTACAGGGGAGAAGTTCGTCAACTTCCGCCTGCGCGACTGGCTCCTGAGCCGCCAGCGTTTCTGGGGTACCCCGATCCCCATCATCCATTGCGCCGAATGCGGCGAGGTGCCAGTACCGGACGATCAGCTGCCTGTCACGCTGCCCGAAAACCTGCGCGGCGAGGCGCTGTCGCCGAGGGGCACGTCACCCCTGGCCGCGGCGCTGGAATGGGTCAACGTCGAGTGCCCGAACTGCGGACGCGCCGCCCAGCGCGACACGGACACGATGGACACGTTCGTGGACTCTTCCTGGTACTTCCTGCGCTTCGTGTCCCCGCACTTCACCGAGGGACCGTTCGATCCTGCCAAGATCAACGACTGGATGCCGGTCGGCCAGTACGTGGGCGGCGTCGAGCACGCCATCCTCCACTTGCTGTACGCGCGATTCTTCACCAAGGTCATCCACGACATGGGCATGCTCGACGCGGACGAACCCTTCAGCGCCTTGCTCAACCAGGGGCAGGTCCTCAACGGCGGCAAGGCCATGAGCAAGTCCCTCGGCAACGGCGTGGACCTTGGCGAGCAACTGGATAAGTTCGGCGTCGACGCCGTCCGCCTGACCATGGTCTTCGCGTCGCCGCCGGAGGACGACGTCGACTGGCGGATGTCTCGCCGTCGGGCTCCGCGAAGTTCCTCGCCCGCGCCTGGCGCCTTGGCCAGGATGTCGCAAGCGAGCCCGGCGTCGATGTCTCCACTGGTGACCGCACGCTGCGCACCGTCACCCACAGGACCATTGCCGACGCCGCTGAGCTGTTGGACAACAACAAGTTCAACGTCGTGGTGGCCAAGCTGATGGAGCTCGTCAACGCGACCCGCAAGACCATCGACTCCGGTGCCGGTGGCGCCGACCCCGCCGTCCGTGAAGCCGCCGAGGCCGTGGCGGTCATCCTGAGCCTCTTCGCGCCATACACGGCCGAGGACCTGTGGAACCAGTTGGGCCACCCGGCCTCCGTGGCGAACGCCGGCTGGCCTTCCCACGATGCCTCCCTTCTGGTCCAGGACACCGTGACGGCCGTCGTGCAGGTCCAGGGCAAGGTCCGCGACCGTTTGGACGTCTCGCCGGACATCAGTGAGGATGAGCTGCGAGAGCTCGCTCTCGCAAGCGAAAACGTACAGCGTGCACTCGATGGCCGCGGCATCCGCACGGTGATCGTGCGCGCGCCTAAACTGGTGAACATCGTCCCGGCCTAGTCGGGAAACGGCCGCCGGCGCTTGCCGGCGGCCGGCCACCAGCTCCAGGAGGCTCCCTTGACGGACCGCGAACCACCCGCTTGGTTGTGGCTCAAGGAACGTTTGGCCCGCCTGCGCCAGTCCACGACGCCGGGACGCGCCGGAGCAGAGCCGGCGCGCGTCGTGCGCATCGCCGTCGTCACCGACTCGGCTGCCGCTCTCCCGGCCGAGTGGGTCAAGGCTTTCGTCGCGGACGGCCGCCTCGCCGTCGTGCCGATGCCCGTCATGGTGGGCGAAGAGATCTACGGCGAGGGGGAGGACGACATCACCCAGACGCTCGCGCTGGCCCTGGCCGCGGGATCGTCCGTAAAGACTTCACGTCCTTCACCCGGCCAGTTCGAACAGGCTTATCTCGCCGCACGGGACCGCGGTTTCGAAGCCGTCGTCTCCATCCACATTTCCGCTGGCTTGTCCGGCACCGCGGACGCCGCCAGGCTGGCTGCGCAACGCGTCTCCATTCCGGTCGAAGTCATTGACTCCCGCACCGTAGGAATGGCTCAAGGCATGGGCGTCCAAAGCGCGCTGGTTGCCGCCGCGGACGGCCGTTCGGCAGCCGAAGTCCGGCACTTTGCCGAGGAGCGATTGGGCCGCACCAAGGTCTACTTCTATGTGCCGAGCCTTGAGCAGCTTAGGCGCGGGGGTCGTATCGGCACTGCTGCGTCTTGGCTCGGGACAATGCTGTCCATCAAGCCGATCCTCGCGGTCGACAACGGCAAGATCGTACCGCTCGAGAAGGTGCGCTCGGCTGCGAAGGCCGTTGCCCGGCTGGAAGAAATCGTTGCCGCCGATGTCAATTCCCGGCCGCCAGGACAATCGCGGCTCGCCGTGCATCACTTTGGAAACCTGGCAGAGGCAGAGAGGCTCGCGGACCGGCTCGGCGAGGGGTGCCCCGATTGCCAGCCTGCACAGATCAGCGCACTGCCGGCCGTTCTCGCGGCCCACGCCGGGCTCGGCGTATTGGCCGTGGTTGTGGGGGAAAGCAGTACGCCTGGCGCCGCGACGCTTTTGGGTGACAGCGCGAAAGCCGCAACGGATCCCGCGAACACTATGCGGAGCACACCGTAACCGCGGTCAAGTTTCGCGGGCAGAGGTCCTGAGCTTTTTGCCGGTCCGTCGTTAGCTCCATGAAAATGGGCGTAACCCCCAACGGCCGCCACACTTTCGAATGGCGGCGCTAGGCGTAAGTTTTCAAATGAGGCAATGCGCATCCTGAGCGACGGACTTATTTTGTCGTAGCCTCCTGGCAGAGTGTTTCCATGGATGCGATCGGATGCGTCGACACCCGGCAGGGCCTCGGGTCCGGTGGGCTTTTCGTGGCGTCGCATCGTGCCCGTGGTCGGCGCTTGGCCGGGGCCCGGGCACGCCTCCGGGCGGGCTGGTGTTTGTGGATCCGCGCGGGCGGAACGGACGGCTGGCCGTTCTGGACGGGGCCGTGGCGGCAGCGAGGTCTTTGGCGGACAAAGCCGCGGACGACGTCGGAGTCCTGGGTTTCGAGGAGGCTGTTGCGTTCGCGTCCGGGGTGGAGGAGCTCTCCCGGACCCTGGACTATCTCCAGGTGGCCGCCGCTGCCGGGCTGGACAGGGCCCGGAACGATGAACCCGCCGCCAGGCAGGGCTGGACAACGGGCTGGGCCGCCGGCGCGGATCCGGGCGCCGGCGCGGGCTGGACGTCCGGGACCACCGCGGCCCCGCGGACGCGCAGGCCGGTGCGGCTCCTTCCCCGGGAACGGGCAGCGCCCGGGGCGGGGAGTTCAGGTCCACGGCCGAGCACCTGCGGTCCTTGCTGCGGATCGGTGCCGCCGAGGCCGGGCGCCGGCTCGCCCTCGCCCGGGAGCTGCTGCCGGGCCGGAGCCTCACCGGGCAAACGGTCCCTGCCGGCACGGGGAAACGGCCGCGGCGCTGGCGTCCGGGGTGATCGGGTCCCGCTCGGCCGGGATCATCACGATGGCCGTGGCGAAGGTGCGTCCGCTGTGCAGCCCGGAAAAGGCCACGGAAATGGAATACGCCCTGGCCCGCACCGCGGAGGAAAACGACCAGGACTTCCTGGCCAGGGTGGCCCGGCGCTGGATCGAGGCGATCGACCAGGACGGACCGGAACCGTCCGAAGAATCCCTCCGCCACCACCAAGGAGCGTTCCTGCGCCGCCCCAAACACGGCCTGGCGCATGTGGAGATCTTCGCCACCACCGAGCAATACGAACACCTGCTCACGGTCATGAACACCGCCACCAACCCCCGGAACCGGATCCCCACGGCACGGCAACCCAGGGCACAGCTCAGGTCTGCGCGGAGCCTTCCGGCGATTCGTCCGGGGGACCATCCGGCGAGTCGTCCGGCGATTCCCCGGCGAGGCATCCGGCGAGTCGTCCGGGAGAGCCGGGGCGCCGGACCGGCGGTCGCGGGCGCAGAAGCTCCTGGACGGTCTGGTCGGCGCCTGCAAGCTCGCCCTGGCCACAGGATCCCTGCCCGCCACGGGCGGCCACCGCCCGCAGATCCTGGCCACCATCGACCACCGCGACCTCTTCCCCCAGGACCACCGGGATCCGCACACCGGGCAAGCTTCGCAAGACGGGCAATCTTCTCAGCCCGGTCAAGCCTGGCCGTCCGGGCCATCTTCAGAAGTCGGCGAGCCCGCCCTGTTCGACCGTCCCCGGCAGGGCTCGGGCACCGGGTCCTTCACGTTCACCGGGCCCGTTCCGGCCGCCTCGGTGCGCAAACTGGCCTGCGACGCCGACATCATCCCCGTGGTCCTGGGCGGCGAGGGCCAGGTCCTGGACATCGGACGGGCCTCACGGATCTTCCCGCCGCACATCCGCAAGGCCATCACCGCGCGGGACAAGGGCTGCGCCTTCCCCGGGTGCACCATGCCGGCCCCTTGGTGCGAGGCCCACCATATCGAGTACTGGTCCCGCGGCGGAGTCACGAGCGCCGCGAACGGGACGCTGCTCTGCAGCCATCACCACCACCTGATCCACAAGGAAGACTGGCACATCCAGGTCCAAGCGGGCGTGCCCTGGTTCATCCCGCCACCGCACATCGACCCCCACCGCAAACCCCGGAGAAACCACTACTTCCAGTTATGAGTCCCGAGATGGGCGTTCTCCTGTGCCCACTTATCCTCCACAAGCACTCTGCGGCGGGCCTGTCCACATAGCACCGGTCCGGGCTGCTGCTGCGGGCTCGGACCTTCTAGGCTCGTGGATATGCCACGTAGGAACCGAGCCTCACCCGCGGATGATGCTGCGAGTGCCGCCCGGCTCCGATTCGTTGCTCGTCTTGCGTCACCGACGGACCACGAGGCCGAGGCTCAGCCTGGCCACGTCAACAAAACGGAGCCTCTGCTTCCATTGCAGGCCTTGATGACATCCGGACCGGCTATGGACGATGTGGGGAGCAGTCAGGCACCGAAGGGGTGTCCGAAGAGGCAGGACCTCCATCGAGGCTTCGGTGGCGCACTCCATGGCGGGTAGCCGTGTTGTTGGCTTTGCCTTGTTTGTTGCTGGTGATTTGGTTCTTCTGGCAGTCCTGGTCTGGGCAGCCGATGGTTGAGCCTCTCGTTCGAAGTTCACATGCGGGAGGAAATCCCGAAGCGGGCGCGGGAAGTAGAAATGGCGGTGTCGATGGGGACCTGGAATCACCCGATGGAGCCCAGCTCCTCATAGTCCACGTGGCGGGTGCCGTGAAGAACCCCGGGATTGTCAGGGTGCCCGCCGGTGCGCGGGTATTCGACGCGATCGCCGCAGCTGGTGGTGCGGATACAACTGCCCAGCTTGACAGCCTCAACCTTGCCGCCATCGTGGAGGACTCGGCGAAGATTCATGTTCCGCGGCTGGGGGAGGCTGTTCCGTCACAGCTTGCGGGGCCAATTGGCGGTGCGCCCACAGCCGGTGGCGCGGGAACCGGGACTTCTGGCGGTGGAAAAGTCAACCTCAATACAGCGACGGCCGAGGAGCTCGACGCCTTGCCCAAGGTCGGCCCGTCCTGGCCAAACGCATTGTCGAATGGCGGCAGCAGCACGGCCCGTTCGCTGCCGTGGAGGACCTCGATGCCGTGGATGGTGTTGGTCCCAAGATGATGGAATCGCTTCTGCCCTTGGTGACGGTCTAGGGTGAGCGGAGTCAAGCTGAGCCCCGGCCGCGTAGACCTTCGGCTGGCCCGTCTGCCGTTCTCACGTGGGCTGTCTCCCTTGCGGCCGCCTATCTACCTTCCCTCTGGACGGGAGTTGTGTGCGTGGCTTTGGCCCTCGCCGCGTGTCTTCTTCTCGCCACTCGGGCCAGGGCTCCTCGTAGCCTGAGGACGTTTCCTGCCACGTTGGCCGTTGCGTGTTTGTTCGGCGCGGCCGTGGCCGCCCACGCCGCAATGCAAGCCGGACAGCGCGACGACGGACCGGTTGCCGACGTTGCAGCGGCGCGCGATTCGGTGGTCATTCATGTGTTGATCGTGGGTGATCCTCGCGAGTTAGGCACGGATTCCCGTGGATCGGGACGGTGGGCCGTGCCGGCCGAAGTGATTGATATTGCGGCCGACGGCATGCTGATCCGCTCCCGCACCAGAATTCTGCTGACCGGAGGCGAAGGCTGGGGGCAGGTTGTCACGGGACAGGAGGTAAGAACAGCCGGAAAACTGAAGCCTGCAAAGCCAGGACAAGTCGAGGCTGGTGTTCTTGCCGCCGCCACCCCACCCATGCGGCCGGACTCACAGCGCAAGCCAGACACACAGAACAAGCCAGACACACAGAACAAGCCAGAAGCAAGGCACCCGACACAAGGACCTGCCGACGTTCCCCACGGTGCAGCCCAATTGAAAAGGCAATTCAGTTCCGCCGCCGAGTGGTTGCAGGGCGACGCCGCCGGACTCCTGCCTGGAATGGTCACGGGCGACACCACGGGCTTGGACGAAAGCCTGGAGACGGCGATGAAAACCACCGGCACCACCCACCTCACCGCGGTCAGTGGGGCCAAAGTTGTTTCATGAGGTGAGTCATCAAATGTTACTTGATGACGTGGGTAGGAATCGCCGGCTAGGAAGGGCCACACAGCGGTCGTATCGCACGCCTCGACCTGTGGCCGCACCTGCCGTCAGTTCAGGACACGCCGCACATCTGCGGCATCACATCACGCCCGACATAGAGTCGAGGCATGCGATACGAATACAAACAGGTCAAGTACCGCTCCGAGGACGGCCGTTTCGACGGCAGTCTCAACACCATGGCCGCTGAAGGCTGGAAGGTCGAGAGTATCGACCGGATCGACGGGATCTTCCTCGTCACCTACAGCCGGGCGTTGGGTGAGCACCTGGTTGTTTCGACCTGCACGAACATCGACGAGCTCAACAAAGATCTGCATGCCCATCGCAACTCACGGCTCGTGTCGATGAGCAAAGACGGCTTCTGGACGCTGATCTGGGAAGTGCTGCCCGTGGCGGCCACGTCGAAACACCCCACCTCGACGGAGCCGAAGCGACCTGCCGCAAACAGTCCGTTCGCATCGGTCTATGACTCCGTCGTCACAGACGACCGACGCGCTTGACCTGAACCGGTCAGATAAAAGAACGGCGTCAGCCGACCTCGGGCTCGTCGTCGCCCACACGGGAACATCGCCGTCGAACGTAATGACTTCTTCGTCCTCGTCCATGATGAGCGGCGTGAATCCTCCAAGGGCCGCGGGGACAGGCACGTCACGCAACCAGGGAGTCCGAAGTGGACCGTCTCCAGGAGTGTGTCCCGGTCGTGGCCCGTATGCCAGTCGCCGGTGACCGGATCCGGACCGGGAATCACCCCGCAGTACGGCAAAAGGTCGCCGGCGTTGACGTACAGGTGATGCACGACATCGCGGGCGGTAGCAGGGGACGAAGGCGAAGAAGGCTGCTGCGCTGGCATCCCTTCATGGTGTCACTTTCGTGCGTTTTGCACTCCAATCCGATTCGAATCGCCATTACCACGATTCGAGTAATCATGTCGACAGCAAATTCGCAGTTGTGTTTGAATGGACGTAGAAACGCACAAGATGCACGCCGGACAGCAGGACGAATCCTAGGGGGATACAGACCATGACCACCACGACCAAGCGACGCGGAACGCCCGCCCTGGCCATAGGTGCTGTCGCTCTGATGCTCGCACTGGCCGGCTGCAGCGGGACTCCGAGCGGCAACGGCGAGTACATCGGCGCGACCAGCGGCCCCGTCGGTGTCGTCAAGATCGACGGCGACACGGTGACCTTCACCTCGCTCGAATGCCCCGGCAAGTCCAATTACACGTCCGACACCAGCGTGGGCCAGCTGAACAAGGACCGCACACAGATCACCTGGACGCAGTCGGGCAAGTACCACGGCAGCGACCCGATCACCATCAACGATGACTCGGTCAAGGTGGGCGATCGCAGCTTCGTCGCTCGAAACGGATCCCAGGGCAAGACGATGTTCGACGAGGGCATGAAAACCTGCGGAAGCTGACATCACGGCCTGCACCAACGAAGAACCCCGGTGGATTTCCACCGGGGGTTCTTCTGTATCAGCCGTCGGACTCAGCGCCTGCTGTCATCCTTCACGGGAGAGGCGGGCCGACGCTGCTCACGCTGCGCTCGTGCCACCTCCTTGCCCTTGGCCTGCTGCACCGTCGCCGGCCTGCCGGTCGGCACCCTGCCAGGAACCGCGGGCAGAGCCTGCTGAAGCTTCGCGGGCACCGGCTGCCCCTGTCGAGGAGCCTGGCCCTGCCGCGTACCGGCGTTGCGAGCCGGGAGCGAACGCTGGGGAGACGGAGCCAGAGTCTTCTGCCCACCAGCATTCAGCCGCGACGGTCCGCCAGTCAGCTGGGTCTTCTGACCACTGGGCTGGCCCGCGGTCGGCACACGACCTTCACGACGGCTGCCCTGGCTCTGCTGACCGTTGGGCTGGTTGGTGTTGACCTTGCCACCGGTGGTCTTGCCGCCGGTCCCGACGCTACCGATGCCGAGCTGCGTGAGACCACCCTGCTGTCCGACGCGTTGAGCGAGCTGGCGGTCGTCCAGGGAACGAGCACCCTGTCCCGCGCGGTCCGAGGCGTTGATCGTCGAGCCCTGGTCGGCCGTGCTTCCACGACCGTCGCCGCTGGCAGGACCAGCACCAGGACCGCCGGGTGCGGAGCCGTCAGCGCCATTCACGCCGTCGGCACCACCGGAGCCAGAGCCCCCGGCAGGGCCTTCGCTGTGCCGTTTGAACCTGGGCCCCCGGAAGACCGGGACCACCGGGTACTCCATTCAGGCCGCCGGCGTTCCCGCCGTCATCTGGATTGCCACCGGTCGCACCGGCCCCCAGCTCGCCCTTCTGCTGACCACCTTCGACCGCGGTTCCATTCGTGCCGCCGACATTCGTCGCCTGCCCACCAGTCGTGGACGACGGATCGCCAGGCTTGCCCATGTTGCTCATCGACGAGGAGCCCTTATTGCCGCCCAAACGGCTCGCCAAGGCACTGCCTGCACCTGCACCCAGACCGCTGGCCATCGCAGGCATGAGCCCACCGCCGGCCTTCGGCGGGGTGTTAGTCTCGAGGAACCGGTCCACAAGCTTGGTCACGGCCTCGTCCATCGCCTTCAGCACCGATCCCCGGACCCGAATCAGCGTGATCGTGATGCCGACGATGAGCAAGATCGACACGAGGGTCATGACCACGACCAGCACCGGACCCAGGGTCGAGCTCGCGAGCACGTTGACGAAGTTGCCGTTCGACGGCTTCAACAGGTTCGCGATCGGGCTCTCGATGAGCTGCGGCAGCGAGATCAGCAGCTTCGAGACGAACTGGTAGAGGAACACCGTCACCAGCACCTCAAGGATCATCGCGGTCGCATAGATGATGACCTTGGCGATGCTCGCGACCGAACCCAGGGTCGCAAACGGCACTGCGACGATGGTGCTGAAGCCGCGCTTCAGCGACGCGGTGAGCATGCCCAGGCCGTAGGTGATGCCGAGCAGCGCGATGCACAGCAGCAGCACGAAGGCGTTGGCCCAGTACATGAACGCAGATGCTCCAGTGCCGACCTGGGCCACCGAGGAGTGGAACGTCCGGGTGAATCCCGAGGCTGACTTGTTGGCCGAGTAGACCGTCATGGAATCCGCATTGAACGCCGTGTTCTGGTAGTTGTACGCCGCCATCGGAGCCAGGTTGCAATCCAGCGGATCCTTGGTCCCGTCCTTCACGACCCGGAAATCACACTGCGTCGTGCCGCTCGACGAGAACGACACACCGTTGGTTCCATCGACTGCCGACGCCGTCAGTCCAGAGTGGTTCGTCGAGAACAGCGGGTGCTGCTCAGGATTGACACCCGACTGGCCAACCGCTTCTTCGCCGAATCCGGAGGCGTCCTCGTACTTGCTCTTGGTGAAGAGCTGCTGCTTGTACGTCTGATCCATCGTCTTGTTCGCCTGAATCTCACCCTGGATCTTCGACTCGAAGTCTGATGCGCTGACCGTCTGATGGCTCATGTACCGCCAGAGCATGTCGATGATCATGCCGGCACTAGACGCATCAGACTGCTGGGCCTTGTCGCCGTTGATGCTCGGCGTGTTCGCCCAGACCGAGGACGCGTTGCTGTTCTTGTCCACCGCCGAGACGCTGAGGTTCGCAAATTCACCAGCGTGCACCTGCTTGTTGATCGCCAGCGCTGTGTTTCTTACCGAGAACGTCGAGATGGGCAGCGCGTGGCCGGTGCTCGGGTCCCAGGTGATCGAGGCGTTGTCCGGCACATGGAGCCGGTCCTTGTTCATCCAGCCTTCGAAGTCGACATACGTCGAGGCGACGACCTGCGTCGGTCCGCTGTTCTGCGTGCCGAGGTCCTCACTGAACTGCGCCAGGATCGAGGTGTACATGCCGCCGAAGATCGGCAGCCCGAACGCCAGGAAGAGCACGCGCACCACGATCTTCTTGAATGCTGATCCTCTGTCCATCTTCTTGAAGAAGACCAGGCCGATCAGCAGGAACCCAATGAACAAGGGAACGAGCACGCCCAGGACATCGAGACCAGCGTGCCGTACCAGTCGGCGATGAAGCTCTCCAGCCCCGACAGGCCAGATGGCGCAGCGTGCACCGTCTCCTGCCCGTTCACGTTCGAGGTGACCATGCCGTCGGCGAAGTTCTTGTACGCCGGCGACACGGCGGCCAGTCCCTTGTGGAACCACAGGAACGGATTCATGAACTGCAGGATCTGGATGAACCCCCAGAACAGCAGCCCCACGCCGATCGCCAGGATGTACACCAGCCATATCAGCGCACCACCGACACCGCGGATGATCGGGTCGAAGCCTGCGGCCGAGTACATCTTGTCCAGACCCAGGTCGGCGTTCGCCGCGCCGAACTGGGCGTAGCTCTTCATGCCCTGATACCCGTCAGGGAACACGTCGAGCTTGACGGTGTGGGATGCCCCGGTCACGGTCGAGAACAGCCAGTTGACCCAGTTCCCGTCGTCGGCGTACCCCATCATCGAACCCGCTTCGGCCGGGTTCTGGTAGATGCCTGCCCACTTGCTGTCAGGAGCCGTGTTGCTGCTCTTCGGCGACAACCGGTCTGCGAAGTAGACGTTGGCGTTCGAACTGAGCTTGTAGAGAGAGTAGTCCTCCGCCTGCTGGTCATCGGCGGCATGCGCCGTCGAGGTGGCCATGAGGAACATCAGCGGCACGAGAAGTGCCAGCAGCAGCACGCCGGTGAGCGTGCGCACCCAGGTCGGCTGCGCCGCGGCGCGGGTGCGCAGCGCTTTCATGGCCGAGATAGAGGAACCCGTCCCGCCCCACACCTGCGCAATCACCCCCGCCGGTCTCATCGCCAGTCCCGTCTTCTGGGTCATCTTGCACTCCCGTCGTCTCGTCGCTTGGTCATCGTCATCTGCGGCCCGCTGCTGGCCTTGCCCGCCGTCGCGAGCATCTTCTTTTCGGCGGCCTTGCGCATGCGAACCGGCAGCGCGCCCCGCTTCTCTTCAGCCTGCTTGCGGTCCTCGTTGCTGCCGCCACCACCAGTGGTATTCGCCCCGGGGACCGGCTTCTCGGTCATCACTGCAGCCAGACGCTTGCTCTCCTCGAGCTGCCGCGCCTTGCGCTGCATCTCCCGGCGCTGCTTCTCGCGGTTCGGGTTGATGCCCAGTGCAAGGTCCAGGTGGAACACGACGTTGGAGTGTCCGCGGCGCAGGTACGAGAAGTTCTCGCCCTTGCGGGTGATCAGTTTGGTCAGATCCTTGGGGATCTCCTGATGCAGCAGCTTCTGGTAGTCCTCCACCGTCTTGTCGCGCATCGTGCCGAAGATCGTGAAGTCCGCGGCGTCGAACTTGTTGAGCGCCGCGTCTGCGAGCATCTTGTCCACGTCGTTGTATGAGAACACCACCCGGCCACCGCGGTGGAACAGATGCTCGAACTGGCCCTGGATGTACTCCTTGACCCGCTCGTCAATGTGCTCGGCACCGTGGATGATCACCGTGTCGCCGTGCTGGAGCTTGCCGATCGCAAAGCCCACGATGTTCACCAGCTGCGCCATCGCCACACCCTTGCCGCGGCGCATGAGCCGAGAGAAGTCGTACACGACGCGCTTGGCGTCACGAACGCCGTCGACGGCCTCAGCCGTGAAGTTGTTGAAGAGGTCGCCGTTGGTGTTGAGCAGATTGCGGGCAACACCGGTCAGCACCGTCAGCGCGTCCAGCGTGGACTGGTTGTTCTTCGAAGAGTTCTCGCGCTCCTTCAGTGCCGTGTCCAGGTAGGACATGAACATCTGCAGACGCGGCACCTGGTCGTGGGGGATACCCACGACACGCAGGCGGGAGCGGTTCTCCTTCGCGTTGCGCACCCACATCCGCTGGTCGACATAGAACTGCTCGGCGATCGTCTCGAGGTTGTCGCGGATGATCGAGTTCATCCCCGCGTCTCGAGCCTCATAGAGCTGCTCGAACATGAGCGTGAGCTTCTTCATCTGCGAGGAGAAGATCGACAGCTCATCCTCCTCGTCACCGAACATCTCGAACATGTTCACGTCGCCGCTGTTGAGATCGACGCGGGCCGTGAGGCCATCGAACTTCGGTCCGAGCTTGTCGAGGTTCGCACCGTCGAGCACTAGGTGCACGACCGAGCCGTTGGCCAGCAGGCACGACTGCGAAAGCTTCGAGCCCCACATGTTCGCGACCCGCTCCCGACCCAGGTAATCCGAGACGGCGTTGTCGGCGATGACCACATGATGGCTGTACCCGTTGGTGTCCATGAGCACGGCACTGTTGTTCACGTCGCCGATCATGAAACCGACATACTCGCCTGCGTAGTCGTTGAGTCCGTTGGTCACCAGCGAGTAGGAGCCGGCCAGCTCGGTCGAGGTGAAGTGGAACCCGGCCCGCGCTTCTTGTCGTTCTTCTTGAACAGGCCCGAGAGCTCCTGACGTTGCTCACCGGCATACGGAGCCGCCTTGATCGTTCCGAAGCGGTCGATGTAGAGCCGTGAGATACGCTCGATCGTCTCCTCCAGTGTCGCCAGATCCGGAGCCTTGAGCAGCAGCCGGTTCTGCACCGAGAGGTACGCCGCGCCGTCCTGCAGCTCACCGATCACCGTCTCCATGTCGCCGGCGACCTTCTTGGCCTTGCGGCGCGAGGACGTCGTGCCGCTCTCGGCCTGCTCGCCGCTCTCCAGCTTGTCCAGCTTCTCGGACTGCTTGGTGTACTGGTCGATCCACTTCTGGTCCCGTCGGACGATCTGCTCAAGTACGACCGCGGTCACGCGATCGTCGAGACCGTCCGGGATCCGGCCGATGCCCCAGAAGGCCGCAAAGCCATCCTGGGCAGCCGAATCGTGGAAGAACGACAGCACGCAGCCGACCGAGGAGTCCACCTCGAAGTAGTCCGAGCGGAAGACATACCGCTCCTTCGGCTTCAGAGCCAGCAGGTGCGGGTAGCTATCGAACTTGCCCTCGAGCTTCTTTATCTCTTGACGGCGCTGCCACCAGTTCTGCTTCGGTTCAGGCTGCTCGTCGTCGGCTGCTCCGTTCGCGGTGCCGCTGTGTCTTCCGAAAGAACAGCGTCCTCCACGAGAACGGCCTCCGCCTCGGCGATCAGGCTTTCGCTGTCGCCGGTCGAACTCGTGCTCTCGTCGAGCACCCCCTGTTCCGCCGTGGGCTTGCTGCGCCCCGGCGGTCTCGAATCTTCGTCATCAGTGCCATCTGCATCTCCGGCTCGTCGTCTTCGTGAATCTGTCGGTTTTCCTGTACTGCTCTCTGCTCATGCCGCATCTACGCCCTGGTAGAAAACCCGCAGCATCTGGTAGCTCTCCTCGCGGTCGAGCACCGTGGCCTCCTTGACCATCAGCGAGGACTGCTCGACCTCGGCCTGCAGGATCAGGCGCGCCTGGCGGAGCGCCTCCGAGCTCTTGCCCTTGAGCAGCACGTACTGATGGATGGAGCTGAATTTCCCGCCGACATGCTCGGTGAGGATGTCGTGTTGCTCGTTCTGCAGCTCCAGCAGATCCGGGTCACGGATCTCGAGGGCCTGGTTGCGGCGCTCCAGGTTCGCAAGCTGGTGGTAGATGCGCTGCGGCTCCTTCGTCGTGATGAAGTCGTACTCGCACGTCGTCTGCACCTTGCGCCAGAACGAGTCGACGCGGTCCAGGATCGCCACACGGTCCTCGTCGAAGAGCAGGTAGCTCGCCGAGCCGACCACCAGATAGATCTGTCCGACGCTGCCGTCGGCATAGTGGATCTCTCCGTCCTCGGTCACATCGTCAATGCCGACGATCGAGTAGAACTCGCTCGGGTCCGCGTTGCGACGGGTCAAGACGTGCCTGGCCCGCTTCGGCGCGTACGCCAGAAAGGCAGGCACCGTCCTGAAGCGCAGCTCGCGGGTCTTCGTCAGGCCACCGAGGTAGAACACCGCGATGAAGCCCCAGATCACGAACAGTACGATGAGTCCGGGGTTCGCATCCTTGATGAACGTCGTCATCGCCGCCCAGACCACGACCAGCATGCCGCCGCCGAGAAAGACCAACTGCTTCAGCGGTGTCGCCGGGATCTGCCAGCCGAAGATCGGGAACGAGATCTCATGGTCGAGGTAGCCGCGGTTGAGCGGCGTAGTGATGCGATACGAACTTTTCGCCATCGGGATCGTCCTTACTCCTTGGTCCTGTCGTGTCTCCTATGCGAATGACCTGAAAGACGAGTCAATCACGACTCCAGCCTATCGCATGAGTGCTATTCAAGACACCTATTGAATGGTGTCTTGAATAGCAAAACCCCATGCCCGGATCTCTCCAGGCGTGGGGGTCAGCTACCGCCGGCAGTGCGTCTCTTGCTACGCCGGCACGTCCTCCAGCCGGGGTGTTTCGCCGGTCAGATCGAGGACCGCGAGGCTCCCCGGCGTCCGCTCGCGATCGAGGATCTCCTGGCGGACCGGGAGTGAAACCACCTCGCCGTCACTCAGGCGTTCCAGGGCAGCGCGCTCCGAGTGGCGGAAGTGGTAGTGGCCGCTCACCAGCAGTGTCTCCTTCGTCGGATCCAGGACGGAAAGCACGCGCGAGGTGTGCTCCCGCTGCGCCAAACGCGCGTACGCCAGGTCCTTCGGATCCCAGCCGAAGCCGTCACCGAGCCTGGAGATGAGCCCCGGCGTCGCCAGGGCCTCATGCGCCAGAACCACGTCGGGACTGATCGGCAGCGTGACCAGACCCTTCGCCTGCTCGTCAGTGGGCAGCTCGGCGGCCCACCAGCTCTCTCCCGGCGTGCGCATGCCTCGATCGATGCTCGCGGCTCCTGCGAGCCAGCCGACCACATGTGTTGTACCGCCGTCGCCGCTGCCGGCCGACACCGCGATCGCGCCGGAGCGAGGAAGGAGCCCGATGTGAGAGAAGATGCGTGCTACGCCGTGCTCGTTGCGCGGCAGGGCGTCGATGAGCGTGTAATTCTAGTGGTTGCCGAGCACGACGTACAGCGGCATGCCCAGAACCGTGAGCACGTCATTAAGCTCCGCCAGTGCCCGGGACTCCATGCGGGTGCCCCGCCAGATCATCCCGAAGTCGCCGAGCTGGACCAGTGAGGTACAGCCCCGCGCCGCCAGGACCGTCGCCGCATGGCGCAGGAACGCTGCGTCTCCGTGGGTGTCGCCGATCAGACCGACACGTCCGCCCAGGGCGGGGGTCATGTCCGCCGTGCGCGGTCGTGTCGCGGTGGTTGCAGTGGACGTCATCGCCATGAATCGTGTCCTTTCGCCTGGTAATCGAACTGAAGTCAGGCAGCCAGTCTACTCGCTATCGGAATGCGACTCTATAGGGAATTCGAATGGCCTTTGGATACGACAAGACCCGCCCGCAGAGCTCATCGCTCCACGAACGGGTCTTGCCATGACACCGTCAGCCGAATGACGGCACCAGCTTCTTCGCCCCCTTTTCCTCCTTCCAGGTGAGCTTCGCGTCGAACTTCTTGCCGGTCTTCTTCGACAGGAAACCCTTCCCCTCGATCGTCTTGCCGTGGGCCAGATCCTTGCGCTGCGCATCGGTGAACTTCACGCCGCACCAGGACATCGGCGGCTCATCGCCACTCGTGCCGAAGTCCGGGACGATCTTCTGCGTCTTGGAGTCCCAGCTCACCTTGCAGCTGAAGTTGTTGCCGGTCTTGCCGCTGACGAAGTCGCCGGCCTCGATCGATTCGCCCGCCGTGAGCTTCTGGATCTCGGCTTGCGTGAAGACGTGCTTGCACCACTCCTTCGGCGGCAGGACTGCACCGCTGGCGTCCCGGCGGCCGAAGCCGAGCTTCTGGAAGCCCACGAACTTCTTGCCCTTGTAGGTACCCTCGCCCAGCTTGCCGAAGACGTCGTAGGTCTTGCCCTGCTGACTCGTGGCCTGGAAGTCGATCGTCTCTCCGGCCAACAGCTTCTCGACCTCCTCGTCGCTGAAGCGATGTCCGCCCCATTCGCGGGCGAAAGCCACCTCCCGGGTGCCCCAGGTGCCCTTCGCGCGCTCCTTCTGTGCGAGGACCTCCTCCTTCAGGCCCAGCCTGGAGCGCATGGAGGCCGCGTTCTTGGCCATCACGCTGATGTCTTCGCGCACCCAGTCGGCAACGATGGCCAGCCGCTCCTCGGCGGTAGCCGTGCCCGCGGCGATGTCCTTCATGTCCGCGTAGACCTTCTCAGTCAGTGCGAGATCCCCGATGTGTGTGCCCGGCAGCAGCAGCCAGCTCATCTCACCGGCCTCGGCCAGGGTGAGCTTGCGCCCTTCTCGATGAGCAGCGGATACTTCGCATTCGTGCTCGTCACCTCCGAGTACGTTGAGGTGCGGGTCGCGCCGGTGCCCACATCGCGCTTCTCGAGCTCCTTCATGAGCCATTTCATGCTCGGGTGCTCGGGCCGCTTGTTCGCGCCCTCGAAGACGAACGGCTCGGCGTTCTGGCCCAACCCCTTGGCCGACTCGCTGGCATCGCTGTCGTTCGCGCTGTCTTTGTCGGCGGGGTCGTCGCCGGCGTTGGGGTCGAAGACGGCCTTCCACCCGGCGCTCTGCGGCACATTCGCGATCGCGACGAACTCGGGGTAGCGCTGGACGTGGCCCTTCTGCTGCTCGTAGACGTAGTCCTCAGCGATCATCGCCAGATAGTTCTTGCCCAGCGTTTCGTAGATCAGCCGTCCGGTCACACCGAACCGCTGCTCAACCTCGGCCAGCGAGGCCGGCACCTTCGGTCCGGGCGGTTCGCGCCGTGCGCACCCTGCGGCTTGACGTGCGTCTTGCGCGGCGTGCGGTGCGTGAGCAGCGCTGTGTCGACTCCGACCACCGCGGCGATCTTGTCGACCAGCGGTGCAAGCTCGTTGAACTGCTCGGGCGTGATGGTCTTGTCCTCGGTGCGCGGGTAGCTCACGACCTGGGCCTCGTACATCTTCTGGTACGTCTCCAGCACGAACTTCGCCTTCACGCCCTTGCCAACGAGCATCGAGGACAGCGCTGCCAGATCCAGCAGCTTCGGGGGAGCGGTCTGCTTCATCGTCTTGCTGTCGAGCACGACGGGGGAGGCCACGTACTGCTGGGGCACCTGGCCCTTCTGGTCGAACCGCGGCTCCTCCGGGTTCGTGTACATCACATCGTTCTCGTCGCGGAACCGGTTCTGGAAGAACGGCTTCTTCACGTAGTCGTTGTAGGCCTTCAGCTGATCGCCGACCAGCTGCGTCATTGCAGACTTCAGGCGGCCCTGCCGCAGCACGGTGTCCTTGCCGGACGAGCGCGCCATATTGGTCGCGGCCCGGCTCCACTGCATTGACAGGAAGTCGAACTGCGTGCGGTACATCGCCTTGCGATAGTCGCCCTCGTCCTGCATCGACTTCACAGGCCGGCGCGAGGTGAACGCCTTCTGGATCGAGGCTGCGGCCTCGTCCATGAACTCCATGCGCGAGAAACGCTTGCCATGGAAGCCGAGCTCGTCGATGGCCTCCCAGAAGAGCAGGTCGCCCTCACCGGAGGGATCCAGATCTGTGGCGATGACGATCTCGTCACCGCGCTGGACGGCGGTGCGAAGGTTCTTGATGACATCACCGACGTTCTGCTGAGGCGCACGCTTCCACGTCAGGTCGTCCGGGTCCCAGGGAAGATTCCCGAGATCCCACTTCTGGTACTTATCGGCGAGGGACGGATCCACCATCTTGTCGGGAGCCACGAACTCGTAGAGGTGACCTCGCAGGTTCGTGATCTCGTAGTCCACGCCCTGGTACTGACCCTTCGGGCCTCCCAGTGCAGCCGCCATGGCCCGTGCTGCGCTCGGCTTCTCTGCAACGATGGTCGCGACCATGATGCACTCCTCTCGATAGACGACTCGTATATGAGCCACAAGTCTATCTGAAAGGCATTCGGAATGGTCTATCGAATGGTGAGCGGGATATGCCATTCGCTCTCGTGTTGTACCCCGACGGCGCGGGGCGTAGTCTAGCTATTCGACATGCGTTCGAGAAGGAGCTTCACCCGATGCGCGCTGTACCCGTAGCGCCGCTTGTGCTCGATCAGCCCGTCATCCTGCCGATCGCGCTCGAGGCGGCACAGTGCGGTTTCCCGAGCCCTTATGTGCAAGTCGAATGTCTCATGAGACACAGCGCAGGCGGGACGGCCGGATAGTTTTACCTTGTCTTGGATACAGTCAGGCCCCAGTCTCCGGTCCTAATGGCCGCCGGTATGCCGTCCACGCCGAAAGTACAGCGGTTCGTTCCCGGCGTCAGCCTCCACGGGCTTAAGCCTCTGTTTCCGGAAACCTGTCCGGCCCTAATTTCGGAGGAGGAGGGTTGAAGATGATGGGTGGCTGGTATGGGAGCGGGTGGGGCGTTGGCGCGTGGGTGGTCACGGCCGTGCTGATGCTGGTTTTCTGGGGAGTTGTGGTTACCGTCGTTGTGCTCCTGCTCCGGCAGACCCGCTCAGAAGGAGGCCAGGCTTCGCCGCGGCCGCTGCATCGCGACGCCGAGCGTATCCTGAGTGAGCGCTTCGCCCGCGGGAGATTGATGAGCAGGAGTTCACTGCTCGCCGTGCCGCTCTCAGGCGCCAGGAGTGAAGTCGGTGACCGGCCGCGGCCAAGTCATCCTCAGGGTGGCGGCCGTCATCCTTTTGACCGCGCTATCGCTAGTCGCGGTCGGCTTCGCGGGTGGTCTTGTGAATCCAGGGGGCACCGGTTTTGCGTCCCGGGCCCGGTGCGCGGTTCCCGATCTTCCCGGGCAGGTCGTCGACGTATCGCTGATCAACATGGGTGGACCCATGATGGACCGGCCCGACGGTATCGGCGGAGCGATGCGGATGACAGCAGACCGGAGCATGGTGATGCACGGCACGGTGTCCTTCCTGGCAACTAATTCGGGAAGCATTAGCCATGAACTCGTCATCCTTCCGCTTCCGGATGAGCTGATCCCCGGCACACGCCTGGTCGGCGCTGACGCAAGGATCGATGAGGCGGGCAGTCTCGGTGAAGCCTCCCGCAGCTGCGGCGAAGGCCCTGGCCAGGGGATCCTGCCCGGCGCGTCAGGATGGGTGACTCTCACGTTGCCACCGGGGCGCTATGAGCTGGTTTGCAATCTCCCCGGCCACTACACCGCAGGCATGTACACCCAATTCACAGTCAGCTAGCTAGTCCGGGAGTGGACCGTACCGGGGCGTATTTGGGGCTGCGACCCGGCACGGGGTCTGAGGGTGCCCGCAGGTTGTCAGGCGGAGAATTGCCCTGCGCCGCCAAGGGCGGCAAGGGCTTTGCGGAGCCGGGTATCGGCGTCGTCGGCGATCTCCTGGACGGCCGGGTTGCCACTGAGCTGGACCATGGTCCGGGGATCGATGGCCTGGATGGTGGTCTCGGTGGCATCCTTGCCTCGGCGGACAACGACGTTGCACGGCAGCAGGGCACCAAGGTCCGGCTCGACAGCCAGGCCCGGCTCGCCAGGGCGGGATTGCACGCGCCCAGGATCACATAGTCGCCGAGGGCTTCTGCGGCATCGGATCCGAGCTTGGCCTCGAACGTGGAGCGGACATTGATCTCGGACAGGATCCCGAATCCCTGCCCGGCGAGGGCCGCCCGGGTGCGTTCAACGGCGTCCTCCCATGCCAGGTCGACAGTGACGGTATGCGTGTAGCTCATGCGGGCTGCTGTGCTCGGGTGTATCCAGGACCGGCTGGGGTTAGGCGAGGGAGAGGAAGAGCTTTTCCAGCTCTTTCCGGTCCAGGCTGGTGTCTTCGCGGACGATGCATTGCTCCAGGCCGCTGGCGATGATCGCGAAGCCTGCCCGGTCCAGGGCCTTGGAGACGGCGGCGAGCTGGGTGACGATGTCCTTGCAGTCCCGGCCCTCCTCCATCATCCGTGTGACCGCGGCCAGTTGGCCCTGTGCGCGTTTGAGCCGGTTGATCACGGGGGTCAGTTCTGTTGCATCAAGCTGCATGAGGCGTCTCCTATCGAGGTTCTGACCTTGATCTTATACCCCAGGGGTGTCTTGCATACCCATAGGGGTATCTGTAATACTCGGTGGGGTATCCACCCTGTGTCTTGAAAGGACATCCGTGACTTCCCCTCCCCTTCAGCCAGCCCCACCGTCGCCGCCTTGGCGCCGGAAACCCTCGAAACCTGGTTCCGTGAACACCAGGACCTCGTGGTGCTCGATGTGCGGTCCGCGGCCGAGTTCGAATCGATGCACATCCGCGGCTCCTACAACGTCCCCCTGCCGCTGCTGTCCGAACACGCCGGGGAACTTGCCGCCCGGCTGGGCAGCCGCGTTGTGCTGGTCTGCCACTCCGGGGCCGGGCCGAACAGGCCCGGCAGCGCCTGGGCGGGGCAGGCCTGGGCACCGCGTATGTCCTTACCGGAGGGGTGCCCGGTTCGCCGCGGCAGGCGGCGACGTGGTCCGCGGCAAGGCCCGCTGGGATCTGGAACGCCAGGTCCGGCTTGCCGCAGGCTCCCTTGTGGTGCTGGCCTGGCGGCGGAAAGTTCGTCTCACCCCGGATCCGCATGCTGGCGGGCGCGATCGGTGCGGGCCTGACGTTCTCGGCCGCGACCAACACCTGCGCCATGGGCCGGGCCCTGTCGCCGCGCCGTGGAACAAGGCCGCCAAGGAGCCCACCCGCGAAACGGCGATCCTGCAATTGCCGGTGCCGCGGCCAGGCAGAGCCCGGCGGCATGATCGCCGCGCTGGCGCTGGGATTGTTCGTCGGCGTCGTGCTCGGCGTCGTGGGCGGCGGCGGGTCGATCATCGCCGTCCCCGCGCTGGTCTACGGCGTGGGCATGAGCCCTGCGCAGGCCATTCCCACGTCCCTGCTGGTGGTCGGCGTCTCGTCACTGGCGGCCTTGATCCCGCGGTTCCGCGAGGGCATTAACTGGCCCGTGGTCCTGCTGGTCGGCGCCGCCGGCATCCCGGCAGCCTGGGGCGGCACGGCCATAGGAAGGCTCCTGGATCCGAACATCCTGATGCTCGCATTCGCAGCCCTGATGGTGATCGCCGGAATCCGCATGCTAACCCGCACCCGCGAAACCGAGGGCTCCTGCAGCACCGGGCCACCCGGGCCTTCCGCACCTGCGCCCCCAAAGCCGTCGGCGTGGGACTCCTGGTGGGGTTCCTGACCGGACTCCTGGGCGTGGGCGGCGGATTCCTCATCACGCCGGCACTCACGCTGTTCCTCGGTCTGCGCATGAAGCAGGCCGTCGGATCATCCCTGGCCATCATCGTGATCAACTCCGTGGCAGGCTTCAGCGCCCACGCGGCCGGATTCACCATCGAGTGGCCGACCGTCCTGGCCTTCGCCATCCCGGCGATCCTCGGCTCACTCGTTGCAGCCCGGCTCGCCCGCCGGCTCAAAGAGAACCATGTGCGCGTCTCGTTCGCGGTGCTGATCTTCGCCGTCGCCGCCTGGGTCACGGCCAGCACCGTCACCGCCTGACACACCATCCCACACCCAAGCAAGGAGGCCACCCCATGGGCCTGATCAATTCCCTGAAGAAAGCCTTCACCAACCCCTACAAAACAATCACCGTCGCCGAAGCGAAAGGACTCATGGCATCCGGTGCCACCCTGATCGATGTCCGCTCCACACGCGAGTGGCGCGGCGGCCGGGCACCCCAGGCCAAGCACGTCCCGTTGGACCGGCTGCAAATCAGCACGGCGGGAATCCAGAAGAGCCGGCCTGTCATCGCCGTGTGCGCCTCCGGTGTCCGCTCGGCCTCCGCGGCACGGTTCCTGGCCGGGAGGGGCTATGACGCCTATTCCCTCCGCGGCGGTATGGCGGCCTGGCGTCAAGCCGGCGAACCCATCCGATAAGTCCGAACCATCCGCCCAACCAGCCGAACCCCAGAAGGAGAACACACCATGGCTGAAATCAGCGTCACCGAAACCGCGCAACGCCGGGACACCGCCCGGATCCTGGATGTCCGCGAGGACTTCGAAGTCTCCGAAGGCATGATCCCCGGCGCCCTGCACATCCCCATGGACCAGCTGCAGGAACGACTCTCCGAACTGGACCCTGCCGTCCCCGTCATTGCGGTCTGCCGCAGCGGCAACCGCTCTGCCCGCGTCGCCGACGCCCTCAACGGTGCCGGCTTCAGCGCCGACACCATGACCGGGGGCATGATCGCCTGGACCCGGGCCGGCCTCCCCACCACCTGACCCTCCAGCCCTCCTGCCCGAGGCCATGGATCATTCAACCGCATTTCACCTTTGGAAGGACTCGAACCTGGTTATGGCAACCATCGACATCACCGAACAGAGCTTCGCCCAGGCCCTGGAGAACAACGGCATCGTTTTCGTTGACTTCTGGGCCGGCTGGTGCGGCCCGTGCCGCATGTTCGCCCCCATCTACGGCGCTGCCTCCGAACGGCACCCTGAAATCACCTTTGCCAAGGTCGACACCGAAGCCCAACAAGGCCTCGCCGCGGCCGCCGGGATCACTGCCATCCCGACCCTGATGGCCTTCCGCAACAAATCCCTGGTCTTCTCCCAGCCCGGCGCGCTCAACGCCACAGGACTGGAAGAAGTGATCCAGGAGGTAAAAAACCTCGACATGGCACGCCTCCGGGCCAGGACGCACCGCAGCAGAGCTGAAACCAGGCAGCAGCACGGCACACATCCCCGGCCTTGAAATACCCTATGGGGTATTACTGTTGTCTTTAGAACACGGGGAACACATCCCCTCCCACCCGCTTTTCAGAAGGAGAGCACCAGATGCTTATCGAGCGCATTTACGATGAAGACCTCGCCCAGGCCAGCTACCTGATCGGCTGCCAGGCCAAGGGTGAAGCCATTGTTGTCGACGGCCGCCGCGACATCGCGGTGTACCAGGATCTCGCCGCAAGGAACGGCATGAAGATCGTGGCCGTCACCGAAACCCACATCCACGCCGACTACCTTTCCGGCACCCGCGAACTTGCCGCCGCGACCGGCGCGAAGATCTACGTCTCCGGCGAGGGCGGCCCGGACTGGCAGTACGAATTCGACGGCGAGCGGCTGTACGACGGCGATGTGATCGCCCTGGGCAACATCAGTGTCCAGGCAGTGCACACACCGGGCCACACCCCGAGCATCTGTCCTTCCTGGTCACGGACGGCGCGTTCAGCGACCAGCCCGGCTACCTGCTCTCGGGTGACTTCGTCTTCTCCGGCGACCTGGGCCGCCCGGATCTGCTTGATGAGGCCGCCGGCGGCGTCGACACCCGTTTCCTCGGGGCCAAGCAGCTCTTCGCCAGCCTGCGGGACAAGTTCCTGACCCTGCCGGACTTCGTCCAGGTCCACCCGGCCCACGGCGCCGGCAGCGCCTGCGGCAAGGCCCTCGGCGCGATTCCCTCCTCCACGGTCGGGTACGAGCGGCTCTACGCCTGGTGGGGCCCTACCTGGCCGACAACGACGAGCAGGGCTTCATCGACGAACTCCTCGACGGCCAGCCCGACGCCCACGCCTACTTCGGCCGGATGAAGCGCGAAAACCGTGAGGGACCGGCCGTCATGGGTGAGCGTACGCCGCTTACGGAACTGGAAACTGCCGATGTCGCCAAGGACCTGGCGGCGGACAAAGTCACCTTCATCGACACCCGGCCCCACAGCGAAGTCCATGAGGGAACTGTTGCCCGCTCCCTGAACGTCCCCGCGGGCAAATCAGTTGCCAGCTACGGGGCCTGGGTGGTGAACCCTGAGACGGACAAGAACCCGCTGGTACTGCTGGCGCAGGACCACGACCAGGCCCAGGACATGTGGGACCACCTGGTACGTGTCGGCATCGACAACGTCGCCGGCTACCTCACCAGCATCGACGGGCTGCCCACGAGCACCCCGCAGCTGATCCGGCCCGAGGAACTCGAGGGCTTCGACGCCGCCATGGTGCTGGATGTCCGCAACCGCACCGAGCACACCGCCGGCCATATCCCGGGCTCCCACCAGCTCAGCGGCGGCCGCGTCATGTGGCACCTTGACGAACTGCCCACCCAAGGCGCCATCGTGAGCTACTGCCAGTCCGGTGTCCGGAATTCCGTTGCCGCCAGCGCCCTGCGCCGCGCCGGGTACGACGTCGTCGAACTCGACGGCAGCTACGCAGCCTGGACCATGTGGAACCAGGCGCGCGAGTCCGTGTCCAGCAACTAACTCCAGGCAGCACCTGAAATGCCCGATTGACCGCCTGGGCGGCGGCCCGGAACGCCCGACCGCCGCCCAGCCCTTGTCCGCAACAACTGGAGTGCACAATGACTTCCGGCAACACTTCTTCACCGCAGCACGCCGGACAACACGACGGCATCACCCTGGGTCTGCGGCAGAACCTGGCCCAGTTCATGCTCCTGGTCGCCGTCAACGCCCTCGTCGGCGGAACCCTGGGCCAGGAACGGACAATCCTTCCCTTGCTCGCCGGGCAGGTCTTCCATCTGGAGCTCTACACGTCCGCCCTGACCTATATCCTGGCCTTCGGACTGGCCAAGGCAGCCACCAACTACCTCGCGGGCACTCTCTCGGACCGCTACGGCCGCAAACCTGTCCTGATCTCCGGGTGGCTGGTAGCCGTACCGGTGCCGTTGATGCTGATTTTCGGACCGTCCTGGGCTGGATCGTGGCCGCCAACGTCATCCTTGGCATCAGCCAAGGCCTGACCTGGTCCACCACCGTCATGATGAAAATGGACCTCGTCGGCCCGGAGCGGCGCGGCCTGGCCATGGGATTGAACGAAGCCGCGGGTTACCTCGGCGTCGCCGGCACCGCCCTGGCCACCGGATATATTGCCTCCTCTTACGGGCTCCGTCCCGGACCGTTCCTGCTGGGCGCCGCGTTCATTGCCGTCGGCCTGGGCCTCTCCGTGCTGACCGTCCGCGAAACACACCACCATGCCACGGCGGAAGCGGCCACCCACCTTCCCGTCCGTGCAGGCCACAGTGCCGGGCTGGGCAACCGGGAAATCTTCATGCTGACCAGCTTCCGCGACAAATCCCTGTCTGCCGTCAGCCAGGCCGGCATGGTCAACAACCTCAACGACGGCCTGGCCTGGGGACTGTTTCCAGTCCTGTTCGCCACCGCTGGGCTCGGCATCGAACGCGTCGGCATCCTCACCGCCGTCTACCCGGCGGTCTGGGGAGCCGGGCAACTCGTGACCGGCGCCCTCTCGGACAGGACGGGACGCAAACCCTCATCGTGGCCGGCATGCTGGTCCAGGCCGGGGCCCTGGCTTTGGTCGCCCTCGGCCACGACTTCGGAACCCGGCTGGTCGCGGCCGTGCTGCTCGGGGCAGGAACCGCCATGGTCTACCCCACCCTGCTGGCCGCCATCGGCGACGTCGCCCACCCCGCCTGGCGGGCCCGGTCCGTCGGGATCTACCGGCTCTGGCGCGACGGCGGCTTCGCCGTCGGAGCCTTGTTGTCGGGAATCATCGCCGACGCCTTCGGCATCCCGGCCGCGGTCGCCGTCGTCGCCTCCCTCACGGCAGCATCCGGCATCCTCGTGGCCATCCGGATGCGCGGCACCGACCACGAAACGTCCGCCTAGGCCCTGGCAAGATGGAGTGAAGGGAGTGAAGGGCGTCAGCCCTTCCCATTCCCGTTGCCGGGTTTCGACGGGCTGTCGAGGGTTGCGGTGCCGTCGGTTGCGGTGCCTGGCCTGGACCCGTCCCGCCGGTGGACTGGTCGCTGCTGCGGGTCTGTGGCGCGGAGCCCCCGATGAGGCTCTGCGGCGGGGCGTCGAAGTCGCCATGGTCGTAGAGACCGACGACCTGCTGCATGTATTGCGCCCACTGTGGTCCGGCGATGTAGGCCCGTCCACCACGGGGTAGTATCTTCCGTTGACCGTGATGTCGCGTCCGAGCCGCGCGGCGCTTCCGTTGAAGGGTCTCCGAAGAAAGACGCCGTTGCCAGGCCTTTCGTGTAGCCAAGGACCCAGGTCTGGTTGTTGTACTGGTTGGTGCCGGTCTTCGCGGCGTCCGGGACGCCGAGCTTCTGCGGGATGAGCAGGCCGGAGCCCTTGGTAAGGACGTCCTGGAGGACATTCGTGGTGGCCTTCGCGACATCCGGATTCAAGGCGTTCGGCTTGCACGCGGATGCCTGCCCGCCGATTTTCTTGCCTTGGGCGTTATCGACCTCGGCGATCGAGATGGGCGCACAGTAGGTACCGTCCGCGGCGAACGTTGCGAAGGCGTTGCCATCGTCAGGGGGCGACGTTCTGGCTGCCCAGGATATTGCCCAGGGTGGAGAGGTCGATTTTCTTGTCGTTCCCGTCGCCCAGGTGCAGGCCGATGGCGTCGGCGGCCCGCTGGACGTCGCAGAAGTCGTTCAGGCCGGCGAGGGAGGCGAACGTCGCGGTGTTGATTGAGTTGTAGATGCCCTGCCGGACGCTCATGGGCCGGTACCAGCCGGGTTCGTCGTTCTGCAGGTCCGTGGAGGGTGGAAGAGTGCTGTCGAACCAGCCATGGACGGCCCGCATGTCGTCTTCCACGGGTAGTTGACGCCGTAGCGCCGCTTCGACGCGTCGACAATCTGGTTCGTTGTTTTGCCTTCGCCGAGCCAGGCCGCGAGGGTCACGGCTTCATGGTGGAGCCGGGCTGCATGCCGCCCACGCCGCCCAGGTCGTTGCCGTTGGTGTCCGCGCGGTCGACGTTGAAGTTGTACGTCGTGACGAAGCCGGTGCCCTGGCCGGCGAGCGTGCGGGAGTTTTGCGCCATGGCGAGGACCTTGCCTGTGCCGGGCTGGACGGTCACGAGGGAGGCGCCCATTTATCGGGGTTCGTCCCTGTCGTGGCGTCGACCTGGGCCTGGGCGGGTCCTTGGAGGCGGGGGTCCAGGGTGGTCTTGATGGTCAGGCCGCCGCGCTTGATCTTCTGGATCCGGTCATTCTTTGTCGCGCCGTAGGCGGGGTCGTTCTGGATCTGGTGGAGGACGTAGTCGCAGAAGTACTGGGCCTGGACGGCGTAGGCGCAGCCCTGCTTGGGGGGTTGACCTTGAGCTGGATCGGGGTGTTGACGGCGTCCTGGTGTTGCTGGCCGTTGATGTAGCCGTGCTGGAGCATCGCGTCGAGGACCAGGTCCCGGCGCGTTTTGGATGCCTCGGGGTGCTGGGTCGGGTCGAACAGGGAGGGGCCGTTGACCAGGCCGGCGAGCAG
>AP014720.1 GCA_001549895.1 Arthrobacter sp. Hiyo8
TGGTCACCCACCGTCATGATGAAAATGGACCTCGTCGGCCCGGAGCGGCGGGGCCTGGCCATGGGCCTGAACGAAGCCGCGGGTTACCTCGGCGTCGCCGGAACCGCCCTGGCCACCGGATATATTGCCTCCTCTTACGGGCTCCGTCCCGGACCGTTCCTGCTGGGCGCCGCGTTCATTGCCGTCGGCCTGGGCCTCTCCGTGCTGACCGTCCGCGAAACACACCACCATGCCACGGCGGAAGCGGCCACCCACATTCCCGTCCGTGCAGGCCACAGTGCCGGGCTGGGCAACCGGGAAATCTTCATGCTGACCAGCTTCCGCGACAAATCCCTGTCCGCCGTCAGCCAGGCCGGCATGGTCAACAACCTCAACGACGGCCTGGCCTGGGCCTGTTTCCAGTCCTGTTCGCCACTGCTGGGCTCGGCATCGAACGCGTCGGCATCCTCAGCGCCGTCTACCCGGCGGTCTGGGGAGCCGGGCAACTCGTGACCGGCGCCCTCTCGGACAGGACGGGACGCAAACCCTTGATCGTGGCCGGCATGCTGGTCCAGGCCGGGGCCTGGCTTTGGTCGCCCTCGGCCACGACTTCGGAACCTGGCTCATCGCGGCCGTGCTGCTCGGGGCAGGAACCGCCATGGTCTACCCCACCCTGCTGGCCGCCATCGGCGACGTCGCCCACCCCGCCTGGCGTGCCCGCGCCGTGGGGATCTACCGGCTCTGGCGCGACGGCGGCTTCGCCGTCGGAGCCTTGTTGTCGGGAATCATCGCCGACGCCTTCGGCATCCCGGCCGCGGTCGCCGTCGTCGCCGCCCTCACCGCAGCATCCGGCATCCTCGTGGCCACCCGGATGCGCGGCACCGACCACGAAACGTCCGCCTGGGCCCTAGGCAAGATGGATCGAAGGGAGTGAAGGGTCATCCGCCCTTTCCGTTCCCGTTGCCGGGTTTCGACCGGGCTGTCGAGGGCTGGGGAGCCGTCGATTGCGGTGCCTGGCCCGGACTCGTCCCGCCGGTGGCCTGGTCGCTGCTGCGGGTTTGTGGAGCGGAGCCCCGATGAGGTTCTGCGGCGGGGCGTCGAAGTCGCCGTGGTCGTAGAGACCGACGACCTGCTGCATGTACTGCGCCCACTGCGGGCCGGCGATGTAGGCCCCGTCCACCAGGGGGTAGTACTTTCCGTTGACCGTGATGTTGCGTCCGAGCCGTGCGGCGCTTCCGTTGAAAGGGTCTCCGAAGAAAGACGCCGTTGCCAGGCCTTTCGTGTAGCCAAGGACCCAGGTCTGGTTGTTGTACTGGTTGGTGCCGGTCTTCGCGGCGTCCGGGACGCCGAGCTTCTGCGGTATGAGCAGGCCGGAGCCCTTGGTAAGGACGTCCTGGAGGACATTCGTGGTGGCCTTCGCGACATCCGGATTCAAGGCGTTCGGCTTGCACGCGGATGCCTGCCGCCGATTTTCTTGCCTTGGGCGTTATCGACCTCGGCGATCGAGATGGGCGCACAGTAGGTACCGTCCGCGGCGAACGTTGCGAAGGCGTTGGCCATCGTCAGGGGGCGACGTTCTGGCTGCCCAGGATATTGCCCAGGGTGGAGAGGTCGATTTTCTTGTCGTTCCCGTCGCCCAGGTGCAGGCCGATGGCGTCGGCGGCCCGCTGGACGTCGCAGAAGTCGTTCAGGCCGGCGAGGGAGGCGAACGTCGCGGTGTTGATTGAGTTGTAGATGCCCTGCCGGACGCTCATGGGCCGGTACCAGCCGGGTTCGTCGTTCTGCAGGTCCGTGGAGGGTGGAAGAGTGCTGTCGAACCAGCCATGGACGGGCCCGCATGTCGTCTTCCACGGGTAGTTGACGCCGTAGCGCCGCTTCGACGCGTCGACAATCTGGTTCGTTGTTTTGCCTTCGCCGAGCCAGGCCGCGAGGGTCACGGCTTCATGGTGGAGCCGGGCTGCATGCCGCCCACGCCGCCCAGGTCGTTGCCGTTGGTGTCCGCGCGGTCGACGTTGAAGTTGTACGTCGTGACGAAGCCGGTGCCCTGGCCGGCGAGCGTGCGGGAGTTTTGCGCCATGGCGAGGACCTTGCCTGTGCCGGGCTGGACGGTCACGAGGGAGGCGCCCCATTTATCGGGGTTCGTCCCTGTCGTGGCGTCGACCTGGGCCTGGGCGGGTCCTTGGAGGCGGGGGTCCAGGGTGGTCTTGATGGTCAGGCCGCCGCGCTTGATCTTCTGGATCCGGTCATTCTTTGTCGCGCCGTAGGCGGGTCGTTCTGGATCTGGTGGAGGACGTAGTCGCAGAAGTACTGGGCCTGGACGGCGTAGGCGCAGCCCTGCTTGGGCGGGTTGACCTTGAGCTGGATCGGGGTGTTGACGGCGTCCTGGTGTTGCTGGCCGTTGATGTAGCCGTGCTGGAGCATCGCGTCGAGGACCAGGTCCCGGCGCGTTTTGGATGCCTCGGGGTGCTGGGTCGGGTCGAACAGGGAGGGGCCGTTGACCAGGCCGGCGAGCAGGGCCGCCTGGGGCACGGTGAGGTCTTTGGCATCGACGGAGAAGAAGTACTGGCTCGCGGCCTGGATGCCGTAGGCGTTGGCGTTGAAGGAGACGATGTTGAGGTAGCCGGCGAGGATCTGGTCCTTCGTGAACTGCTTCTCGAGGCCGATGGCGAGCTTCATCTCCCGGAGTTTGTCGTTGATGCTCTTCTGGCCGTTGAGCACGACCTGGGCGTCTTTGCCCTGGGCGATGAGGTTCTCGTTGAGCACGTTGGTCACGTATTGCTGGGTCAGCGTGGAGGCGCCCTGCCGGGCCCCGCCGCTGTTCGTCACGAGGGCGCGGAGGATGCCTGTCGGGTCGATGCCCCGTGCTGGTAGAAGCGGGAGTCCTCGATCGCGATGATCGCGTTCTTGATGTTGGGGGACATCTGCTCGAGGGGAACCTGGGTGCGGTTCTCGTTGAACAGTGTCGCGATCTGGGATCCGTCCGCGGCGAGGACCCTCGTCACCTGCCCGGCAGGGCCACGGTCAGCTCGCTGGGCAGTCCGTTGAAGAACTGGGCCGAGCCGTTGGCCGTGATCCCGGCCACGGCCGCGGCGGGCACCATCAGGCCGGCCACGAGCATCCCGCAGACGGCGCTCACGCCGAGGAAGACCAGGATCCGGCCGAGCGTTGTTCCCGTGTCCAGGAGCCGGTTCCTGCCGCGCGTCACAGCTGCCGCCATAGAAGGTGTCTGCGGCTTTCGGGGCACGCCGGATCCCCCATCTGGCCAGGGCCGAATTCGTATCTCTTGAACATATCTTCCTCAGCTTCTCCGGCGATGGATCGTGGTGGTTCTCGGGCGTCGTGCCCGCGCTTCTCAAGCGCCCCGGTGGTGAGCGGTGCCCGCATTTCAGGCACGTGGGCCAGGTGTGGTCGGGTCCGGGCCGGCATAACGGCACGGCAGGTCAGCCGCCGGCCGTCAGCGGTTCAGAGGAGTGCGGGGCGGAGTCCCGGGCACGGCCGTCGAGCGTCTGCGCCGGAACAGCAGGACGAACGCGACGGCGCCCGCGAGGAAGATCAGGGCGGCAACCCAGGTGTTCACCCGGAGCCCGAGGATCAAGTTGGCATAGTCGGAGCGCATCAGTTCAAAAGCGAAGCGCCCCGCCGTGTACCCGGCAACATACAGGGAGAACACGCTTCCCGCCCCGAGAGTGAAGCGCCGGTCCACATACAAAAGAAGAAGCCGACGACGACACACCACAGCGATTCGTAAAGGAACGTGGGCTGGAAATAGCCCAGCACCACCGGTGCGCCCGCGGGATCAGTCACCGCCGACCCAGTGGCAGCGTCCATCTGATGGATCTGGAGCTTCCACGGCAGAGCGGTCGGATCCCCGTAGAGCTCGTTGTTGAACCAGTTACCCCACCGGCCCAGGGCCTGGGCAAAAACCACCCCCGGCGCCACCGCGTCCAGGAACGCTATGAGAGACACGTTCGCCCTCCGGCAGCCGATCCATGCCCCACGATCCCCAGGGCCACGGCGCCCCAGATCCCCAGTCCGCCATCCCAGATGGCAAAGGCATTCCACGGATTCTTCCCCGGAAGGAAGTAGAGCTCGGGTCGGTGATGACGTGGTAGATCCGGCCCCCGATGATCCCCGCGGGCACCGCCCAGAGGCAGATGTCGAGCACCTGCCCGGGCGCACCGCCCCGGCGGTCCAACGCCGGGAAGTGAGCCAGACGGCCACCACGATCCCGGCCAGGATGCACAGGGCGTAGAAGTGGATGGTCACAGGGCCCACGTGAAAGGCGCTCACGGTCGGCGACGGAAAGAAAGAATCAGAGGCAGTCATGGAGATTCGGGATCCTGTTCGGGAAGTTAAGGCAAAAACAGTGTTGTTCGGCAACCTTGAGGTCAGCCGGGTTCCGGAGGGCCCTCCGGGCCGGGAACAGCCTTGGGGCGGGAGCGCCGTCCCAGGAATGACAGTATGGCTGCCGTGGCACCCAGGACCGCGAAGAGTGCAACGGCCATCCGGAAGCCAAGTCCGGAAACCGCCGGGGAGCCGGCGCTGTTGCCCAGGGCGTTGGCGAGGGAGTACGCGACGGCGCCCAGGGCCACGCCCAGGGAGGTTCCGACCCCTCTGGTCATGTTCAACACTCCGCTGACCATGCCGGCCTGGTGGTCGTGCCCGGCCGCTGCCACGGACGCGTTGTTGGCCGGGGTGAACAGGCCCAGGCCCAGGCCCATGGCCGCGAGAGCCGCTGCCGTGACCCACAAATCATGGGAGGAAAAAACCAGCACGGCCAGCGCGGCCGCGGCCAGTCCCATCCCGGCCGATGCCGGCAACCGGGCGCCGAACCGGTCCGCCAGCAGGCCTGCAACCGGGGCGACGAGTCCCAACGAGACCGGCAGGACCGTCAGTAACAGTCCGGCCTGGGCCGGGGAAGGAAATACTCCGATTCCAGGTGCAGCGGCGTGACGAAGAGGACCCCGAACAGGACGAGATAGCCCAGCAATCCCGTCGCGACGCCCCGGCTGAAGGTCCCGGACCGGAAGAGTGTCAGGTCCACCAAGGGGTGTCTTGCCCGGCGTTCGCGCAGGACAAAGAGGACGAAGAGAACCAGCGATCCGGCCAGCAGCCCAAGAACGGTGAGGTTGCCGAAACCGGACCTGGATGCCTCCGACAAAGACAGGAGCAGGGCGCCGACGGCCGGCATCAGGGCCGTGAGCCCCGGCCAGTCCAGCCGGGTGCGGGGGCCTTGACGTGGGTGCGCGGGAGCAGGAACCAGCCCAGCAGCAGGCCGATGACCCCTGCGGGGATGTTGACGAAGAACACCCACCGCCACCCGCCCAGACCGATGAGGAGCCCACCGACGGAGGGCCCATGGCCAGGCCGATGGCCTGCGCGGCACCCTGGAGGCCGATGGCCTTGCCGAGTTTCGCGGCGGGCATGCTGGTCCGGATCAGCGCAACACTGTTGGCCTGCAGCATGGCCGCTCCGACCGCTTGCACGGCCCTGGCCACCAGGAGCCAGGTGATGTCGGGGAAAGGGCGCACCCCAGGGACGCGATCGTGAACAGGGCGAACCCATAGGTGTAGAGCAGCTTCCGCCCCACCATGTCCGCCAGCCGGCCGACCGCTGAAATGCTGCCCACCAGCACCAGAAGATAGATCAGCGCCACCCACTCCACCTGGGCGAGAGAGGCGTTCATGTCAGACCTGATGGCCGGCACCGCCAGCGTCACGATGCTGGCATCGAGCTGGCCCATGAACGCGCCGATACACACCGTCGCCACGACCAGCCACGGCGCACCGGGCCGTCGCCGGATCCAGTCCGGCCTCGCCGGTTCCCGCCACAGCCTCCCCCAGCCGGTGGGTGAGGCTGTGTAAGCGGCGGCCCCTGAAGAAAGTTGTTCGGTCACAGAACTATTCTATAGGGGACTACCGGGATAGGCTAATGCCATGAACACCGCCAATGCCTCCGCCCCGGCCACCGACCCGGCGGTCCGTGACTATGCAGGCGCCGATGCCTGGTCGCTGACCGGCGTCATCACGCGACTGCGGCGGGTCCTGCGCTCCAGCGTGCGGCAGGAGTTCCCCTGGGAATCCCTTCCCATGGCCCAGGTCGAGGTCCTGCAACGTCTCGCCGACGAACCCGGCATGGGCGTCAGCGACCTCGCCGACCGCCAACGACTGGCCACCAACACCGTCAGCAGCCTGGTCCAGCAAATGGTCACCGCAGGACTGCTCGAGCGCACCCCCGTCCGGGTGACCGCAGGGCCGTGAACCTGAACCTGACGCAGAACGGCACGGAGATACTGGCAGCATGGCAGGCCGCCAACGACCGAAGACTCGGCCAAGCCTTGGAACGGCTCCCGGAGGCCTACCGGAACGTCATAGAAAACGCTGTGCCGGCGCTGGCCGCCCTCGCGGCGCTGCTGGAAGCCGAGGACCAGACCCGGCAAAACGGGACACGACCGTGACCAGTACTCCCCGGCCGCTACGCACCGGCAAGTACTGGCCCGTTCTCCTGCTCGACATCTCAGCGGTCACTGTCCTTCTTCTCCTCGCCTCGCTCTGCCCGCCGGCCCTGGTGGTGGATCCTGGCCGCCCTCTGGACCGCCGTCGCCTGCCGGCGCGCCCTCAACGAACACCAAAGCCGCGCACGGGAAAACCGCTAGAAACGCGGCAGACCGCGGCGAGCAACACGGAACTACATGATTTGGGGGACCGTTACCTCGGGTCAATCGCTCCGGGAAGGGTGAGTCGTTGCCTCTATCGGATCCCCCACGCCCAGTGATGGCCTGACCTGCGCCTGAGTCTTGAGCCGACATGTCCTGACGGGCGGACCAGGACGGCTGAGGTATCCCTTCATTGGCGCCAAATACGTGAAGCAGGCCTGCGTGGTGCTTATGAGCGCCGGGGTGTTCTCTGACGGCTCCGGCGGGGTCAATCCAGCTCACGGCAGGCAAGGCGCCCTTCTCGGCGGCTGCGTAGAAGTTCCCGCAGCCCACGTGGTGGCCATCGGATGTCCTTGCGGATAGCGAGATCCGCAAGGCACCCACTCAGTGGCCCCGACGCCTCAGAGCGATCCGGACCTTCGAGCCGAGGCGCCGTGACGAACGCGCGGGAGCCCGACGGCGATCACGCCCGGCGCGAGCGTCCGAACCGGTCAACGCCCTCGGGAATCTAAGAGACGTAGGACAGGAATCCCAGGTAGATCGGGATGTCCGCGCCCGCGTGGAGAAGGGCGGAGGGAACGATGCTGCGCGAGCTGCGCGTGAGATAGCCGCCGATCAGACCGAGAGGGAAGGCGAACAGAACGATGAAGACGACGGCGGAGGACGTGTAGGTGACGCCGACGTGCCAGGACGCGAAGATGACCGCCTGAATAAAGGTTGCCAGGTAGGGTCCGAATGCGATGTTGAGCTTGGACATCAGCATCCCGCGGAACATCAGCTCTTCCAGGAACCCATTGGCAGCCGCCGCGGCCAAGAGCGCAGGCGTCAGACTGAGGTAGCGGCCGAAATCGAAGGTGCCGTGCACAGGCATGAAACGTGAGTGCGAAAGGGCTCCGAAAGTGAATACGTAGAAGGCGATGAGAGCGAGGATTCCGATCACGTATGCTCTTCCGAATCGCCCCCTGCGGACGTAGATCGAGGCCAGCGAGCTCCTTGAGATCCAGACCACCACCAGGACGGCGAGGACGGTGAGCAGCAACTCGTCGAGTTCGATGAGCACCGTGCCTTGAACTGTCGACGCCAGGGGGTTGCCGGCGACCGGAGGGCTCCGCAGGACCTGGCTTGCTAAGAATCCGGGCACATAACGGTCAGCCAGGGTGAATAGGGACATGCCAAAGAAAGCGAGGGGTATCTCCCAGTACCTGCGCAATGCGGCACTGCGCCGCGCCAGCAGCGCGAGGGCCAGCAAGGCGGTGGCGACCACCAGACCGTAGGCGAGCCGAGCGACATCGCCTTGGACGTATCCGGCCGAGATCGGCAGGAATCCGGCTACGATGCATGCGAATGCGAACATCGCCTTCCGACCCCGGGTCAGCGGACCGCCCGGCGCTTCAAGCGCGCGTGGCGCTGAGGGCGATGTCTTCATCCCCCTCCCTGCCGGCTGCGTGTCGAGCTCGCTTCTCCGCGCCTCAAGTTCATGGCCTACCGCTTCTGGCTGGAATCGCGGACCACGGCCTGGTCAACGCCGAGGTCTTTTGCCCGGGCCCAGATAACCACGTTCTGGGCGGCGAACGTCACCGCCAGGGCCAGGAGCAGCTCGGCCACCATGAAGCCCTGAGGATTGCTCCCAGGGTGACCGAAGAACGCGAATGGCAACCAGATCGCGATCAGCACCGCCCAGGTCACCAGCGTCATCCTCGTCCCCTTGACCATAACCCGGCCAGCAACGGACCAGATCTGGAAGGTTGTCCCGCGCCAGAGGCCAGCGGCCAATCCGATGACGAGGCCGGCAACAAGGAGGGCTACGCCACTCACGTTTGTCGCAAGAGATTGGCGGCCAAGCTGCTGGAGTCCGAAGAAGCCAAGCGCCGCAGGCAACAGCACCAGCCCGCGGCCTCTGAGAGGATGCGCACTCATCTGCCGATAGAAGAGGAAGGCGATGAGAGCCAGGTAGATCGCGACGTTGGCCGCGAGGCCGACAACCTGGTCCGGGGACATCCGCTCTCACCTCCAACGAGCGTATTACTTACCGTAAGTAGTACGATACATCCATGCAGGACCCTGTCAAGACCCCTCGAAAACGGCGACCGCGGGGCTCCCTGACCCGAGAGCAAGTGGTCGAAGCCGCGCTGGCACTGGCCGACGAGGAAGGTCTTGAGGCGCTCACCATGCCGATGCTGGCCCGCCGCCTCAAATGTGGGGTGATGACCATCTATGGCTATGTGAACAGTAAGGAAGATCTGCTCGATGCCATCGCCCAACGTGGGCTGCGCGACCTCCGGCTTTCCCACCCCCTCCCTGCTAACGCCGCAGCGATCCTGCGCGCCTGGGGACGGCCCTCCGTCTGAACCTGATCGAGCACCCGAGCCTACCCATGATCTTCCTCTCCCGCCCGGTGATCGGCCCCGGGATCTTGCGCGGGCTCGAGGCCCTCCTAGGACCGCTGGCCAGAGCCGGGATGCCGCCGGCGCAGGGCGTCCGCGCGGTCTACGCCGTCCTCACCTACGCCACGGGTTTTGTCGCCTGGGAAATACCGCGCACCCGCCGGCAGCCCAAAGCGACGTACGCGGCGGGTTGGCGGCGAGAAGTTGCATATCTGCCGCAATCTGAGCTTCCCTTCGTCGCCAGCGTCCTCGACGAGCTGCCAGAGGTCGCCGGCGAGGAGCAGTTCGAGCTCGGATTGGCCGCCCTGACCGTCGGCCTGGCGATCAACCCCGAAGAGCGACGTTGGCCAGAGCCGCGATAGCGGACGCCGTCCAGGCACCCCGAAGCTGAAGTCCAGTCCACGCCGTTCAATCGACGCCAACAACACGTATCAGCAAACAGAACGTGTGCGCCGCCGTCATTGGGCCGTTGACGCAGCCCCACGCGATCATCGCGGGCTTGCCCATTGATGGGCAGCTGCGGATCGTCGGCCGCTCTACAGTCCTTTCAGCACGTGCAGGGCTCGAGCTGGGCCGCCAGCTCCGCCCGGCGCAGCCCGGGCATCCGTGGCCCGAAGAGATCAGCGAAACCTCGCTGAACAGATTCAGCAAGGACAAAGGCCCGGTGCACCTGACGCTGGTCGAAGCGCTCGTGGTCGAAGTCGCGGCCGACGTCGCGTGATCCGGCAGATCGTTCCGGCATCCTCTGTCTTTTGTGCGGGCCAGACCCGAGCTGGATCCCGCCGACGTGGAACTCCCGCCGCACATCAAGGACCGGTAACCCCCGCAAATCGCGTTGAACGGGTTGTGCCCACTGGGGCAGGTGGAGCCCTCCGCACAGCTCAAAGCTGTCCCCATTGGGAACAACCCGTTCGTTGTCGGTGCCCGCCCCTATTCTGAACCTCTGCGGCCTGGGTGGCCGCATTTTAGTGGAGTGTCGATTCGAATATATGTTCTAAGGTTGTGGTATGTCCTCCCCCGAGTATGCGGCCGCGCTGCAGGCGCAGTACGCGCGGCGTGCCGGCCCGATCGGGCTGACCGTGGAAGAGCTCGATTTCGAACACTTCCCAGCCAAGAACGGGTTCCCGGAATCCCAGTGAAGGCCTGGATCCGGTTCCCGAACTGCGCGGAGCTCGTGGACGGCGAGGTGTACGCCTGGACGGCGAAGGCCGCGGAAGTGACATGGAAGGACGGGCCGGTGACCTACCGGACCTGGGTGTGGAGCTCGGCGGTCAACCGCCGGGAAGAAATGATGAACAGGAATTTGGGAGAGCGGACCAGCCGTGACAGCAACAGCAAGTGAAACCGCCCTGGACGTCCCCGTGGATGTCCGGTTCACCGCGGCCGGCAACCCCCTTGCCGTCCGCTACGACGGGCGCGTGTGGGCAGTCGCGGCGGAGCCGCTGCACTGGTTCACCAGGGACTCCTGGTGGGAGCCACGACGGTCCGCGCCGGTAGGCGTTGGGAACATCGTGGATATCGAATTTTGGAGGGTACAGGTCAAGCTCTCGGCCAATTCAGCCTTGCGGACATTTCTGCTGCGCCGGAATCCCGTGGCCACTCAGTGGCTCTTGGAATCCATTAGCTAGTGCCGGCTGCCATTACACACCGGCCGGAACTTGCAGGGACTGGTAAATGGAGCCATCCTTAAATCCAACCTCAAGCATGTGAATCGCTTCGTCGTAGCCCACCGTAGCCATGTTGTTGCTCGCAACCGGAAGACGCATCATCAGTTGACTTCCCACTCGGCCGTCTTAGCCTGTTCCAGCTCGACAAACCTGGCGGCCATTGTCGCGTTGCCTCGTGTGAGCTTCCTAATCGTGAGGTCTTCAGCCTTGTCGTTGGCAAGTCGCAGATTGTTGGCCGACTTGTGCAGAGCCGCTTTCGTCTTCTCCAAGTCTTTGATCGCTTCGTCGATGCGCTTAATCGCCTCCCCGAAACCGTCGGAAGCAAGCCGCCAGTTGCGGCCGAACACGTCCTTGAAATCCTCGATCTGCTGCTCGAAGTTCGTGATATCAATGTTCTGCGCCTTGACCAGTGCGAGCTCGGTCTTGTACTTGAGCGAGTTCATCGCGGCGTTCCGCAGCAGCGCGATCAACTGGATGAAGAACTGCGGCCGGATGACATACATCTTCGGGTAGCGGTGAGAGACGTCAACGATCCCAGTGTTGTAAAGCTCGCTGTCGGGCTCGAGCAGAGAGACCAGCACAGCGTACTCGCACCCCTTCTCGGTGCGGTCCTTGTCGAGCTCCTTCAGGAAGTCCTCGTTCTTGTGCTTTGTCGCGGTGCCGTCGTTCTCGTTCTTCATCTCGAACATGACCGAGACAATCTCCGTACCAGCATTGTCGGAGTCGCGGAATATGTAGTCACCCTTGCTACCAGCCCGGGCATCGTTGTCCTTCTCGAAATAGGAGCCCGGGAAGGCTGTGGCACGGATGCGGTTGAACTCAATCTCGCAGTGCTGTTCAAGGGTTTCACCGACCATCTTGGTCGACAGCTTCGCCTTCAGGTCTCGCAGTCGCTCAATCTGTTCTTCGCGGTCCTTGATCTGGGTTTCGTACTTGTCCTTCAGGGACTTCTCGCCGAGCTGCTTCTCGAGCTCGGCTCGTTCGAGTCCGCTCTTGAATTCGTCCCGCTCCTTTTCGACGGTGCTGACTGCCTCGGTGATCGCAAGCCTCTGCACGATCTCAATAGCCTCGAGCTTCGCCTTGAGGTCTTGGATCGCGGCGTCCTTCGTCGAGGCGGCCTTCTGAAGTTCGTTGACGAGCTTCGCTTCGGCCAGCTCCACTGATGACTGCTTCTCCTGCTTCGTTTGTTCGAGCTCGTTCACGAGCGCGTCGCGCTCCTTTTCGACGGCACTAAGGGCCTCGGTCACAGCGAGCTTCTGCGTGACTTCACGGGCATCGAGCTTCGCCTTCAGCTCCTGGATTGCGGCGTCCTTGGCAGCCGCAGTCCTCTGAAGTTCGCTGGCGGCCTTCGTCTCCGCCAGTTCGAGAGAGTTGGCCTTGTCCTGCTCGGCCAACTCGAGCCGCCCGTGGAGCTGCTGTTCGAACTCAGCATCGCGAACCTGCTTGACGATGTCGGCGTAGCCGGCCTCATCGATAGTGAATGTCCGCTCGCAGTGCGGGCACTTGATTTCATGCATAGTGGAACCCCAATCAGGCTATGTCGGCCCCGAATGGCCGCACTTGTGTGGCCCTCTGGTCTCTCAGAGGGGAGAAGAATTATCGAGATTCGCCGGTCTCCGGCCCGGCGGCATACGAACCGAACACCGGAGCAAACAGCAGCGTGCTGGGCTTGTTACGGCGAGGTGCCGAGTTGCCTGTCAGTCATTGACCCCCAAACTATCCCCCAAGGTGGCGCCGCTGCGCCTTGCGTTCGGCGCGGCTGGGGTCCTCCCGAGAGATGTCTAACACTTGATGTACATGTCTGTCGGGAAATTTGAGAATCTTGATCCGCACCCGAGGCGACGGACAATCCTTTACCGGATGCAAGCCGACGTTCGACGCAGACACTGGTGATGTCTCGGGGGCTGCTGAAGGCTTAGTTGTCAGCTAGTCAAGCAAACCTTCACCAGCCCCGTAGGGTTTACCCCGGTATCTGGATCCGTGCGGATTCCTGCATGAGCGTGTTGGAGATCATCACCGTTGATGCGCCGGGAGCGATGTCGAAGGCGATGAAGCCCCGTGCTTTGTCACCGGGCAGGACGTCTCCTGAGGCGAGCTGGTTGTCCGCGAAGAGATCGAGATCGGCTTTGCGCCCGTTGGTGTCCTTGGCGGAGAAGTAGAACGGATTGGAGCTGGTTTTGCCTGATTCGGTTTCCCAGAGAACGTCCAGGAGCAGATAGCTTCCGTTCTTCGCCGGAGTGGCGAATGCAGTGGTGCTGACGCTGGCCGTCCGGACGGCCGAAACGATCGTGATCTTGGCGACGTTGCCGTTGCTCATCTTGACACTGAAGGGAACGCCGACGGCGGGTGCGGCAGCCGGAGGTGCGGTGACCGGCGCGGGAGCTGCCGGAGCCGGGGCTGCGGATGAAGCCGGTGACAACGCGGCGGCGGATGACGGCGCAGTGGGGCTCACGTCGCTGGCCTGCTTGGTGCCGCCGGAGCAGGAGCCCAGGGCGATGCCCAGCACCAGGACACCGGCCGGGATCAGGAAGCGCTTCTTCTTGAAGAACGGGCGCGGCTGGGTGGTGATGGTTTCGGCGACGGGCGTCTGAGGATGGTGCTGGTTCATATGGGTGATGCCTTTCTTGGGTTGGCGAATGATGTGCGGAGGGCGTGTTACTGCTTTTCCCATTTGCCGCAGCGGGTTGAATTGAAGTCCTGCCCGGCGGAGAGGGTCACCGCAGGGCGGCCGCCGCCCGGGATGTCGTTTTGGATGATCTTGCTGCCGTTGCTTCCGGTGGCGTAGATGCCCCAGTAGCAGGTGGATCCCACCGCTGCCGCCGCACGGTAGGTGCCCGGCTCTATGTCCTTGCCCACCGTCCAGGTTCCGTCACCGATGGTGTTGGCCGCCTTGGTCTTCTCGGCGCCGGTGACTGCGTCTTCGCGCACCTTGACTGCGGCTTCGGCGGTCTTTACGGCTGCGTCGGCCTTCCCGACCTCGGTTTCGCGGGCGGTGACCTTGGCTTCACGGTCTGAAATGCCGTTCTGCAGCGTGTCGTACTTCGATTTCATCGACTCGTAACTGGACTTGGCTGAATCGCGCTCGGACTCCACGGACGCCTTCTCCCCGGCCAGCGCCGCATAGGCTTCGCTGGACTTCGGGTCCGGCAGCGTGGTGCCGACGGCGACCGATCCAGCTAGCAGGGCCAGGACGGCCACGGTAACGAAGATCCGCCGTTTCCGTCCCGGCTTTCCCTTTTCGCTGGCTGGCTGAGCCTCCTCCGGTACGTCATCGGTCGGCGTTCGCGCCGGCTCGTCGGTCTCGGTATTCAACATGATGTCTTCCTCTGTTCAGGGATGGCTGCTGAGCGGCGGCGGGATACCAGTCCCCCAATGCGTGGTTCCCGCCGCCGTCACAGCTCCGGAGGATTCCTTCGTAGCTGCAGAACGAAGCTACGGCGGGCCGCCCCGGCGAAAGCCAAAGATCACTGATAACCCCTGTTATCAACACCCCACATGAAAATCTGCCCGGCACAGTTAGGCTGAGGGTCGACGTCGTAAGGAGGCGCAAATGAACGAAGCAGAAGCCCTGCGCATGACCCTCTCGGACGTTGCCGCCCTCGCTCAGGTCCAGCGCCCCGTCGTTTCCATGTGGCGCAAACGCAGCGCCGGGTCTATCCACCCATTTCCGCAGCCGGCAGCGCTCGACGGCGGGCTGGAACTCTTCGACGCCGACCACATCGCCGCCTGGCTGACCGTCACTGGACGGGGCAATAACCCGGAGGCCGCCAACGACGTCGCCGCCTTCGCCCGGATGCCGGCACGGCTGCCGGTGGCGCCCAAGGAAACACATTCGACGCTCTCACGGCCCTGCTGACGCTTAAAGCAATGGCCGGCAACTCGTTGGGACAGCTGAGCCCGGACGAACTTCTGGACGTTGCAGATGAGTGCGATCCGGATGACACGTTCCTGTATTCGGAACTGGCAGCCCTGGGCACGTCGCTTGCTTCCACGGCGGCGTTCGCGGACCGGCTGGTGGACAGTGCCTACAACACGGATGCGGCCTTCGAGCAATTGCTTGCCGCGAGGTTCCGGGCGGGGCTGCGGGAGCACTCGGAGACCGCCCTCACCGACTCTGCCGTGGGGTTGGTGGCCGCTGCGGTCGTCGAACTGGCCGCGGCTCTTGGCGGAAACTCCGTGTTTGCTGACTCCACACGCGGCGGCAGCGACCTTTTGATGGGCGTCGTTCACGCTGCCGGCGAAGGTGCTCCGGTCACCTTTCTGACAGCGGACGACGACGGCGGCGCAGGCCGCCTGGTGCGTCGCCGCCTGCGCGTCCACGGCGTGGAGGGCGGGCAGATCCGTGTCGATCCGAGTGGCGAGTTCGCCGTCCATGGACCTGTAGTACACGTGGGGCAGTACCCGTCCCCCGGTGAACCCGGAACGGACGCGAGGCAGATTCTCTCGGCGGTGGAACACCTTGTCCTGCAGATGGACGATCAGCAGCGGGCGGTCATCATCGCCCCGGCACGGGTTCTCTGCGATGTACCGCTTGCCCCTCACGCCGCGGGGCTCCGGTCCGGGCTGCTGCGAACCGGCCGGGTGCGCGCCATCGTGCGGCTGCCGCAGGGACTGTTGCGTTCCAAGCCGCGCGAAGCCCAGGCGCTGTGGGTACTGGGACCGTCGTTCGCTGAAGTGCCCATTGCCGAGCGCTGGACCATGGTGGCGGACCTCAGCACCCGCGCCCTCACAGAAGACGTCCGGCAGGACCTGGTCAGCGACATCGTTGCCTCCATGGGAAACCGCGCCACGGTGCGCGCCCACTCCTTCCGCTTCGCCCGGCTGGTACAGACCCGTCTCCTGCTGGCCAGCAGGAAGTCCTTGGCGGCAGCCCAATCCCACGGCTCGGCCCCGAGTTCCAAGGGCGCGGAGGCCGCCCTTCGGGTCGAGGAACTCGTGCGCAAGCTGCGAGCCGGCAGGCCTGAACAACCAGGTGACGTGGCAGTGTTCCCAGGAGAGCCTCACGCGAAGGTTCAGCCCGTCTCGGTCCAGGAACTCATCGCCGCCGGCAATCTCAAGTACATCAAGGGCAACCGGCTCGAGGATGCGGACCTGACGCCAAGCGGCGGGACACGAGTCCTGGGCCGGCCGAACTGCTCGACCCGCACGGCAGGCAGAGGAGGCACATCAGCCTTCTGGATTTCGCCGCCAGTAACCCTTCCGGCCGTCTCACCGAGCCTGGCGACGTCGTCTTTTGCACGAACCCCGGCCCGCCGCTCTGGTGGACGCGCAAGGTGGCTCCGCCGTCGTCTTCCCCGCCCGCGTGCTACGGATCGATGGAGGGGACCCCGGCGGGCTGCTGGCCGACGTCGTCGCCGCGGACATCAACAAGCTCCGCGCCGAGGACAAAGCCTGGCGCCAGTGGCGCCTGCGCTACGTCCCGGACGCCCAACGCAAAAAACTGGCCGAATCCCTCGTCCGGCTGCAACACGAGCAGCGGCAAGCCCGCGAGCGGCTCAGGCGGCTCGAAGAACTCGCTACCCTGATTACGGACGGCGTAGCGGGCGGAAGCCTCACCCTGACAGACCCCAGCACTAAGCTCGCCGAACCACAGACCGAAGGAACCCGTTAATGCCCCGAAATTGAAGGTGGACCTCGCCCCGTCCACCATGAAGGAACTCAAGGACACTCTCTGGAAGGCCGCAGACAAGCTGCGCGGTTCCATGGATGCCTCCCAGTACAAGGACGTGATCCTTGGGCTGGTGTTCCTGAAGTACGTCTCGGACGCGTTCGAGGAGCGCCGCGGGCAGATCCAGGCGGAGCTGGAGGCGGACGGGCTCAACGAGGAGCAGATCGCCCAGCTGATCGACGATGTGGACGAGTACACCGGCCGGGGCGTTTTCTGGGTGTCGGAGCGGGCCCGCTGGAACTATCTGGCCGAGAACGCCAAGGGCCTGCCTGCGATGGACGGGGCCGGGCCAAGTCGATCGGTCTGCTCATCGATGAGGCGATGGACCTGATCATGGCGGACAACAAGTCTCTGGCCGCCACTCTCCCCCGCATCTATAACCGGGACAACGTGGACCAGCGCCGCCTCGGCGAGTTGCTGGACCTGTTCAACTCCGCCCGCTTCACCGGCCAAGGCGCCAGCAAGGCCCGCGACCTGCTCGGCGAGGTCTACGAATACTTCCTGGAGAAGTTCGCCAAGGCCGAGGGCAAGCGCGGCGGCGAGTTCTACACCCCGCCGGCGTGGTCCGCGTTCTCGTGGAGGTTCTGGAACCGCACCGCGGCCGCGTCTACGATCCCTGCTGCGGTTCCGGCGGCATGTTCGTCCAGGCCGAGAAATTCCTCGAGGCCCACAACATGGAGGGCTCGGACATTTCCGTCTACGGACAGGAGCTCAACGAGCGCACTTGGCGGATGGCCAAGATGAACCTCGCCATCCACGGCCTCAACGCCAACCTCGCCTCCCGCTGGGGCGACACCTTCGCCCGGGATCAGCACCCCGAACTCAGTGGCAACAACGGCGCGGACTTCATCATGGCCAACCCGCCCTTCAACATCAAGGACTGGGCCCGCTCCGAGTCCGACCCCGCTGGAAATACGGCGTGCCACCGGCCGGCAACGCCAACTACGCCTGGATCCAGCACATCATCTCCAAACTCGCCCCTACGGCAGCGCCGGCGTAGTCATGGCCAACGGCTCCATGTCCTCCAACTCCGGCGGCGAGGGCGAGATCCGCGCCCAGCTAGTGGAGGCCGACCTGGTCTCCTGCATGGTGGCGCTGCCCACCCAGCTGTTCCGCAGCACCGGCATCCCGGTCTGCACCTGGTTCTTCGCCAAGGACAAGACCGCTGGCAAGAACGGCTCCGTGGACCGCACCGGACAGGTGCTCTTCATCGACGCCCGGAACCTCGGCTACATGGTGGACCGCGCCGAGCGCGCGTTGTCCGATGAAGACATCGCCAAGATCGCCAACACCTACCACGCCTGGCGCGGCACATCTTCGGCTGTTGAGGGCGGCCTGATTTACGACGACGAATCCGGCTTCTGCTATTCGGCCACCCTCGCGGAGGTCAAAGCCGCGGACTACGCGCTGACGCCGGGCCGGTACGTCGGCGCAGCAGACGTGGAGGACGACGGCGAGCCCATCGAAGAGAAGATCGCGCGGCTGTCGAAGGAGCTGTTCGAGCACTTCGAGGAGTCCGAGCGGTTGGCAGTCGCTGTGCGCGAGCAGCTAAGGAGGGTTTCGTGAGTGCATGGCGAAGCGCGACCATCGAATCTTTAGCCTCAGGCAAGAAATCTGCGCTTTCGACTGGACCTTTTGGTTCCGCAGTGGCCTCTAAGAATTTCCGCCAAAGCGGGGTTCCGATGCTGCGCGGGAGCAATTTGAGCGACGATGTGGGCACCAAACTGGATGAACGGGACTTGGTGTTCTTGGACCCAGACCTTGCTGCCACCTTCGAGCGCAGCACAGCTCGGCAAGGCGACCTTGTTTTCACCTGTTGGGGATCTGTCGGCCAAATCGGCCTCATAGATGCCGCCGCCCAATACGGCGAGTACATCGTGTCCAACAAGCAGATGAAGCTGAGCCCGGATCCTGGGCAAGTTGACTCACTCTTCCTCTACTACAACATGAGTCAGCCTAAGATGATTTTCGAAGTTCAGTCCCAGGCCATCGGGAGCACTATTCCAGGGTTCAACTTGGGTCAACTGCGTGCATTAACAGTTCAGATTCCGGAGCTGGCCGAGCAGCGGGCGATTGCGGATGTGCTGGGGGCGCTTGACGAGAAGATCGCCGCCAACACCAAGATCGCTGCAACAACGGACGAAATTTTGTCCGCAAGGTTTTCTGCCTTGTCAGAGGCGGAGACGGATGAAGTCCGTCTAGGCGACATCGCCGATGTCAACGTTGAGACTGTAAAGCCTGTTGCTGGCGGCCAGCTTCGGTACATCGACATTGCTTCCGTAGATGTGGGGTCCTTTAACTTTCCGGCCCTCACCGGCTGGGACACTGCACCCTCACGAGCACGGCGGCGCGTGACAAGAGGCGACACTATTTGGTCAACAGTTCGGCCGAATCGCAGGTCTCATGCCCTAAACCTCTCGGACGATTCACTTCTTGTGGGGTCGACTGGACTGGCGGTTATCTCACCCCGCACGGTGGGCTTTGCCTACGTGTACGAGGTCACAAAGATGCCTGAGTTCACGGCCTATCTCGAAACTGTGGCGGAAGGCAGCGCTTACCCCGCCGTCCGGGCTGACAGGTTCAGTGAGGCGCCAGTACCGCTCTTGTGTGAGGACGCTCGCGGTTCATTTGAAGCTTTGGCGGCACCGCTGCGCGAGTCAGTTCACGCCCTGGAAATCGAGAACCGGATCCTTGCAGCTACACGAGATGCTCTCCTACCCCAGCTCATGTCCGGCAAGCTGCGCGTCAAGGACGCCGAGAAGGCATTGGAGAGCGCAGGCGTATGAAACAGAACGGAGGCGAGATCCAGCCCGGTACGCGTAAGCACGTTAACGGCGCGTCTTTCCCAGGTACCCGGCGCAAAGCTCCATGCCGGAGTGGTACCCGGAACTCCTCGCCTCTGTCACCCAGCGGATCGCCAGCGGACGCTTCCAAGCCGTTCAAGCCATGAATCGAGAGCTGACAGCCACAAGCTGGGCCATAGGCAATGATCTGCTCGAACGTGAGGCCTCCGAGGGCTGGGGTGCGAAAGTTGTACTGCGTCTCTCCGCCGACATTTCATATGAGTTTCCCGGCGCGCGCGGGTTTTCTCCCCGCAACCTCCGATACATGAAGTCGTTTGCCGAAGCGTGGCCCGATCCGGCAATGTTGCAACGCGTTGCAACATTGCCGTGGGGTCACCAGATCGCCCTGCTTGAGAAGCTCAGCGATCCGGACACACGCCTCTGGTACGCCGCAGCCGCCGTCGAAAACGGCTGGTCGCGCAACGTGCTGGTCCACCAGATCGAGACGAAACTCCACGAACGCAGTGGCAAGGCGATCACCAACTTCTCGGCCACCCTGCCGCCGTCGGACTCCGACCTGGCCCAGCAGTCGCTCAAGGATCCGTACGTCTTCGACTTCGTGGCCATGACGGACCGGCGCAACGAACGCGAGCTCGAAACGCAGCTGGTCCAGCACATCGAGAAGTTCCTGCTGGAGCTCGGTCAGGGCTTCGCCTTTGTCGGCGAGCAGGTCCGGCTGGAGATCAACGGGACGAGTTCTTTGCGGACCTGCTCTTCTATCACCTCAAACTCCGCTGCTACCTGGTCATCGAGCTGAAGGCCGGAAAGTTCGAACCGGGCTTCCTCGGCCAACTGGGCATGTACATGGCCGCCGTGGACGATCTGCTGGCCCATGCCGATGACAAGCCGACGATCGGCTTGCTGCTGTGCAAGTCCAAGAACAACCTGGTGGCCGAGTACGCGCTGCGCACCACGTCGATGCCCATCGGCGTCTCCGAGTGGAAAGCGGAGATCGTCGAGTCGCTCCCCGAGGAGTTTGCATCCAGCCTTCCCACCATCAGCGAACTCGAAGCCGAACTTTCAGGCGATATTTCAGAATGACTTCCGGTCAACCAGGGAAACCACCGTGACAGCAACACCAGCAGTAGCCTTTTCCGAAGCCGATTGGGAGGGCATGGCCCTGGAGCTCCTGGCGGAGCCGCTCGGCTGGCGGCCGGCTTCCGGGCAGGATATCGCGCCCGGCACCGACGAGCGGGACTCCTGGGACGAGCTGCTGATCCGGCCCGGCTCCTCGCCGCCCTGACGCGGTTCAATCCGACGGTCCCGGTCCAGTACCTGCAGCAGGCCCTCGCGGAGATCGCCTCGCCCAAGTCCAACGACGCCATCACCGAGAACCACCGCCTCCACAACTACCTCGTGGACGGCTACCGGCTCAGCTACATCGACTCGGACGGCAACGAGGCCAACCCCACCATCCATCTGCTCAGCTCTGACCCGGACCAGAACGACTGGCTCGCCGTCAACCAGGTCACCCTGGTGCAGGGCGACTACAAGCGCCGCTTCGACGTCGTACTTTACTGCAACGGCTTGCCGGTGAGCGTCATCGAGCTGAAGAAGGCCGGCAGCGCCACGGCTGACGTCGCCGCCGCCCACGCCCAGCTGCAGACCTACCTGCGCGATTTCCCCATGGCGTTCCGCTTCTGCGTGTTCACGCTCGCCTCGGACGGGATCCAGGCCAAGTACGGCACGCCGTTCACTCCCCTGAACCACTTCTCGCCGTGGAACGTGGACGACGACGGCGTGCCCGTCGCGCCGGGGTACATGGAGGACGGCGAGGCCGTGACTGCGCTGGAGACCGCGCTCCACGGTCTGTACAACCAGTTGCGCTTCCTGCAGCTGACACGCAATTTCACCGCGTTCGACGGCGGCCCGGAGGGGCTGAGCAAGCGGATCGCCAAGCCGCACCAGTATTTCGCCGTGACCAAGGCCGTAGGCAGCACCATTCAGGCCGTGGCAAGCAATGGCAAGGCCGGCGTCGTCTGGCACACCCAGGGCTCGGGCAAGTCGATGGAGATGGAGCTTTACGCCAATCTGGTGGCCCGCAGCCCCCAGCTCAAGAACCCGACCGTCGTCGTTATCACCGACCGCAATGAACTCGACGGCCAGCTGTTCGAGGGCTTTGACCGGAGCCTGCTGCTGGCGGAGTCGCCCAAGCAGATCCGGAAACGCTCCGAGCTCCGGGACGAGCTGAGCAACCGCACCACTGGCGGCATCTACTTCACCACCCTGCAGAAATTCGGCCGCAGCAAGTCCGAAAAGGACGCCGGCGCCGACCACCCGCTGCTGTCAGTCCGCCGCAACATCATCGTGGTGGTGGACGAGGCACACCGCTCCCACTACGACGACCTGGACGGGTACGCCAGGCACCTCCGCGACGCGCTGCCGCACGCGACGCTCATCGCGTTCACCGGGACGCCGATCTCCTTCGATGACCGCAACACACAGGACGTGTTCGGCGAGTACATCGACATCTACGACCTCTCGCGGGCGGTGGAGGACGGCGCCACAGTGCCCGTGTACTTCGAGCCGCGGCTGATCAAGGTGGGGCTGGCCTCGGATGTGACCGAGGAGGATCTGGACAAGTCCGCCGACGAGGCCACGCTGGGCCTGGACGATACCGAGCGGGCGCGCATCGAGGCGAGTGTCGCCGTCGTGAACGCCGTCTATGGCGCGCCGCAGCGGATCGCGGCCCTGGCCGCTGACCTGGTGGCGCACTGGGAGAACCGCCGCGCCCGGATGGGCAAGTTCATCGAGGCGCCGGGCAAGGCGATGATCGTGGGCGGCACGCGGGAAATCTGCGCGAAGCTGTACACGGCGATTGTGGAGCTGCGACCCGAGTGGCATTCCGATGACCTCGCGAAAGGCAAGATCAAGGTGGTCTACTCCGGCACCGCGTCCGACGTGCCGCCGGTCTCCGACCACGTGCGCCGCGACTCCCTGAACGCCACCGTGAAGGAGCGACTCAAGGACGTCGACGACGAGCTGGAACTGGTAATCGTCAAGGACATGATGCTCACCGGCTACGACTCCCCGCCGCTTCACACCCTGTACCTGGACCGGCCGCTCAAGGGCGCGCTGCTGATGCAGACGCTGGCCCGCGTGAACCGCACGTTCCGCGGCAAGCAGGACGGGCTGCTGGTGGCATACGCGCCGCTGGCGGAGAACCTGGCCAAGGCGCTGGGCGAGTACACACAGTCCGACCGCACGAACAAGCCGGTGGGAAGAAACATTGACGAGGCCATCGGCGTGACGCTTTCGCTCGTGGACTCCCTGCAAGAGCTGCTTGCGGGGTACGACTGGAAGGCCGTGCTGATAAAGGGCGGGCCCAAGGCATTCCTAAACGCCGTCACCGGTGCCGTCAGTTACCTGCGGAGTCCCGGCACGCCCGGCAACCAGCCGCCGACGGCGAAGAGTCGCTGGCCGCGAAGTACCGCAGGTTCTCCAGCCAGCTGTCCCGGGCCTGGGCCCTTTGCTCAGGGTCCGAAACGCTGGCCGGGCTGCGGCCCGAGATCCAGGTGTACGAAGAGATCCGCGTCTGGATGGCAAAGTACGACGCCGCCGACCGGCAAGCCAGCGGCGAGCCGGTGCCGGAGGAAATCCAGCGGTTGCTGGGAGAGCTGATTGCCTCCGCAACTTCGTCCGGAGAGGTGTTGGATATCTATGAGGCGGCAGGCATGCCCAAGCCGTCGCTGGATGACCTGACGCCTGAGTTCATTGCCAAGACCCAGCAGGCGCGGAACCCTCAGTTGGCCATTGAGGCGCTGCGGAAACTGATCGCTGATGAGTCCGCGTCTTCCACCCGGAACAACGTGATCCGGCAGCGGGCATTTTCCGAGCGGATCAGCGAGCTGATGAAGAAATACACCAACCAGCAGCTCACGTCCGCGGAGGTGATAGCGGAGCTGGTGGAGCTGGCCCGCGAAGTGGCGGTCGAGGGGCAGCGCGGTACCCAGTTCACTCCCCCGCTGAACTCCGATGAGCTGGCGTTTTACGACGCGGTGGCCCAGAACGAGTCCGCAGTGGAGGTTCAGGGCGAAGGGAAGCTGGCCGAGATCGCTCGGCAGCTCGTTGGCGTCATGCGACGCGACGTGCGCACTGACTGGACGGTTCGGGACGACGTCCGGGCGAAACTTCGCGCATCCATCAAACGGCTCCTGGTGATCAACGGGTATCCGCCGGACAAGCAGCCCGATGCCATTAAATTGGTCATGGAACAAATGGAATCGATGGCGCCGCGGTTGATTTCTTCTCGGGTTCCTCTGTCACGCTCGTGATTAGCGCCTTTCCTGATTGCTTACGCAGCCTCGCGGGACCACCCGTTGTCCGTGGTCGTTCCTCTCCCGTTAGAGATGGGAGTCAACGGATCACCGTTGGTAGGGTCAACTGCGTGGGAGACTAGAAGCCGGTATCAGCACTGTGCTTTCCTCAGCACTGCTCGAAAGGTATGACATGTCGACGCCTTCGGGGATGGCTTTCTGCTTTCTGCGTGAATGTCGTCGTTCGCCCGTTCCGGTTGATTGAAATGTTTGTGTAGTCGAGGATCCGATCTAGCGCCGTCGTGGTGGAAGACGCGTGGCGACCTACCACGACAGTTCGCCGAACACCTGACCTATTCGCAGCAAGCAAACCGGCTTCGGCGTCCTCGAACACGATGCACTCGTTTGGGAGGACGCCTAATCGACGCGTCGCCTCCAGGTATCCCTCAGGGGAAGGCTTCCCTGTCCTCACATCCTCCGCGGCTACCAAAACCTCGGGTACGTGCAAGCCGGCAGCACGTAGCCGGTTCAAGGCCAGCTGGCGGGGTGCTGAGGTCACAATCGCCATAGGGGATCCGGCGAGCTGCCTCAGGAACCGCGACGCTCCAGGAATTTCGACGATCCCGTCTACACGTGTGAGTTGTTTTTCATCTAGAACGGATGTGGCAAGTTGCACGTTTTGTCCTTCAGGAAGGAATCGTTCTACTGTCTCCATCGTCCTTCGGCCGTGCGCATAGTCCAGCAGCTCGGACAGGTTGATGTGATGTTGCTGTGCAAACTCAGCCCACACCCCTTCGACCACGGACGTTGAGTCCACTAACGTCCCATCCATATCGAAAAGTGCCGCCGCCGCCGATGCGGAGAACCCACGTGGTTCGTCGATTTCTTGAACGACTGTTGTCGGCTGGGCCCAGGAAAAAGTGGTCTCAGGCGTATCCGCGACAGCGGCGTGAACGCGGTTCAGCATGTTCTGCGGCATGTCGGGGAGATTTTCGAGGGAAAACCACCGAGCGTCGGTGTTTTCCCCGTCAGCGGGGTGGGGAGCCCCTGCTCTCCAACGCAGTTTGAAGACGAGGTCCAAGAACTGGGCTTGATCCCCATTGTCGTACTGTGATGGTGCAAGTGCCTGTACCATCGCGAGTTTCTCAGGGACAGCTCGAATGGAGGCTTCCTCATAGGTTTCGCGCACGGCCGCGTCAGCAGGTTCTTCGCCGGGATCGATGATGCCTGTCACCGGGGTCCATGCCCCGATTCTGCCCCGCGCACCAGTAGTACGTCGTTGTCCTTGAGTACGACGGCAGTGACGCCCGAGAGGAACAGCAAGTCGTTTCCAATTTTTCGGCGTAGAGCGAGAACGAAATCAGGAGTGGCCATTTCTAACATTTCCTTTAGATGGGTCCGGCGGCAGCCGTGGGGCCACCGCCGGAACTAAGTGCCACCCGACCGCACACGGGTCCGCCGTCCCTCAATCGTCGTTCGGGTTGGGGGTTCGGCGCTGAGAGCTATCTAGACGGCGGCACTCATTGAGGCATGGAGGTCCAGCTCTGACAACTGCCGCGTGACGTCGAGCAATGGTTTCGATAGTTCTTCTCGCTTGCTTGTTGTGAGGAGGGCGCTCGGGCCGGCGATGCTGACTACGGCGACGACCTGCCCATCCATGCCGAACACAGGGGCGGCTATTGCAGATGTACCTATCTCGAACGAGTCCTCGACTGAGCCATATCCGCGCTTGCGGGTTTCAGCCAGCACCGAGAGCAATTCATCCACAGTCTCCGGGCATTCGGACCGTGTTCAGACTTAGAACCGATCCCCTGCTTGAAGAGGATCTCCAGCGCCTGTTCTTCACTTACCTGCGACAGCCAGGCGTGCCCGGAAGCTGAACTGCTGAGCCCTACGGCCTCGCCATTCTCGGGGTCGTACCTTAGGCCTGTTCGGGCTCCCTGGAATTGGCTCACAAAGATTAGCCGGTCATCATCGACCAACGAGAGTCTGACCAGTGCACCAGATATGTCGGCGAGCTCGCTGAGCTGTGGCTTTGACAGCTGAACCAGCCCATTGGCTGCCAGATGACGGATGCCCATGGAGACAAACCGTATCGTGAGCATGTAGTTCCCCAGAGAATCTTGTTGCCGGACATAACCGGTCTGGCAGAGTTCTCCCAGAATCCGGTGAATGGCGCTTTTCGGAAGGTTCACAGCCTCTGCGATCTCCGATAACGCGGCACCCTCTGTTTTGCCGACGAGAACTCTGAGGATCTGTAGTCCTCGGGTCAGTGTTCCTGCCATGTCTGCTTCCCTCTTCTTCCTACAGCAAATCTATTTTGGAAAGGCATTCAGTTCCGGAACACCATTATCAACCCAAGTGGGCCTCAATGTGAATCATCGGGACAGAGCTGAGCCGCGGCTGTTGGCGATCATACTGTTCAGATCGTCCTGGTTGAGGTCACCGGACAAGTGTTCGGACACAATTTCCCCTCGGCCCATGACAAGGACGCGGTGGGCCAACCTCAGAACTTCATCGACATCGTCCGAAACCAGAATTACTCCCTTGCCTTCCGCTGCGAGGCCATCTATCAGCGTATGGATCTCCGCCTTTGTGACCACGTCAACCCCTGCTGTCGGCTGATCCAGGATCAACAGCCGGCTTTGGGCTGCGATTGCCTTCGCAAGTACGATCTTCTGCTGATTTCCTCCGCTGAAGGATCCGGCAGGTAGCTCCGGACGAAGAGGATGAATTTGCAGGGCCTCAAATAGTTCCTTGGCGACTGTGGTGGCCAGGTTTTTCCTGACCATGCCGTAGCGGTGAAAGCGTTTTGTCAGGCCGGTGAGGATCAAATTCTGGAATGCAGGAAGTCCAAGTATCAGCCCTTGGGTCTTGCGATCTTCCGGAACCATGGTGATGCCGGCGCTTATAGCTTCGGCCGGACGCCTGATACGAAGTGATCGACCTTCAATCCTGAGTTCTCCGGCTGTCAGCTTCTCCGCACCGGCGATGCATCGCGCCAGGCGGGTACGGCTTGCGCCGACCAGCCCGACCAGGGCCACAATTTCACCTTTCCGGACCGTCAGATTTACAGATTTAAGATACGGCAGCTGAGAGATGTTCCTGGCTTCCAAGAGAACAGCAGAATCGGAGATATCAGGTCTTATTCGCGGATCAGCGCGATCGACGACATTGCCCACCATCATCTTGGTGATCTTGCCGACGTCCAGGTCTTGGCATCGTTCAAATCCCACCTTGCGGCCATCTCGGAGCACCGTGACTTCATCGCATATCCTCTGCACTTCGTCGAGAAAGTGTGAGATGTACACAATGGCGACCCCTTGGGCGACCAGCTTCCGAATGACGGCGAACAAGACCTCCCGATCCGGCTCCGGCAGTCGTGCCGTGGGTTCGTCCATAACCAGGACACGTGTGCTCCGGGAGACGGCTTTCATAATCTCAGTTATCTGTTGCTGAGCTACTCCGAGCGTGTCTACGCGGGACTCCAATGGCAGGCTGATGCCGAATTCGTCGAGCCAGTGCTGCGCTTCTGAGAGCAGTTTGCTCCTGTCAATCAGGCCTCCGCGGAGGGGTTCGCGACCCAGGAGGATGTTCTCAGCCACGGTGAGTTTGGGAATGAGACTGAATTCCTGGTGGATGACGGTAACTCCCGCCTTCATGGCCGCGGAGACGCTTGTAAACCTGATCGGTTCCGAACCGATGAATACTTCACCCTTGTAGTCGGGGTATATGCCTCCGAGGATCTTCATCAGGGTGCTTTTTCCCGCACCGTTCTGCCCCAGGAGGCCGTGGACGCTTCCTGGCCTGACGTTCAGGTCGACGTCGAAGAGGACCTGCCCGCTTGGAAATGACTTGGAAATCCCCTTCATTTCCAGGGCTAGAGATTTGTCATTCACTGTTCTGGCCTCTCATTGGAAGACTGGGGATTCACCAGGCAGCCGGGTAGTTGTCGACGTTTTCCTTGGTGACCAGGGGCAACGGAAGGTACTGGGTTGCGGGGAATGCACTCTTGTCCCCTTGAAGTACTTATCCGCCAGCTCCATTGCTTTTGCGGACTGCTCATATGGATCCTGGTTCACGGTGCCGTAGATGTAGCCGTCCTTGATGCCCTGCTTAACGTTGCTGGGGAAGTCACCCATGATGAACTTGATTTCGGAACGGTTGTTGTCGTGCGCATACTTCGCGGCGCTTACCGTGTCGGGTCCAACGTCGACGACGGCGTCGAGTTCACCTTTGGGGTATTTGTTCAGGAAGTCCTGGGTCACGTTGAGGGCCTTGGCGCTGTCCCAGTTTGACGCTTGCTCTGCCACAATCTGGAGGCCGGGAGTGTTCTGAAGTTCCTCTTCCAGGCCTTTCCGTCGAAGCGTGTCGGCGGGATCTCCGAGCTTGCCGCGGACAACGGCAATCTTGCCCTTGCCTCCGGTGGCCGCGGCCACCAGTTTGCCAAGAGCGTGCCCGTACTCAACGTCGTTGGCACCTATGAATGAAAGAATGTTGGTCTTATCGTTGGGTTCTGTGTTGACTGCAACGACAGGAATGTGGGCATTGGCTGCCTGCTTCAGGGCGCCGTTGATTGCTTGCGGATCTCCCGGGGTGACCATCATCATGTCGACCTTTTTGGTGATCAGCTGCTGGATGAGGCCTACCTGGGTAGCGTTGTCGGATTTTCCGTTGTAGATAGTCACGTCCATACCGTATTTGGCCGCAGCTTCTTCGTATCCCTTGATTTGGCGACCAAAGAACGGAATGGTCGTGTCTTTGATCAGGACCCCGATCTGAGGTTTAGCCGGTGCGCTGCTTGCACCTCCAGAGGTTCCGCAGCCTGCGAGCAGTGAAGCGGCCATGAAGGCAATGGTGACTGTGGCGGCCAGGTGCTTCGGCTTCCGGGGGCGAGTGGTATTCATTTTGACTCCATGCAGTTCATCGGATGTTTTGTCGGTTGTTTTTGAAGGTTCTGGCTTCATCGTTTGGACCTGTCCATGACGACAGCCACGAGGATTACGAGACCGGTAACCACCGGTTGCCAATACGTTGAGACACCTAGCTGGTTTAGTCCGTTGGTGATCATGCCCAACAGCAGGGTGGCTACGACGACGTCTCGGACCCGGCCTTGGCCTCCTGAGAGAGCAGCCCCTCCGACAACGCAAATCGCGATTGTTGCCAGCGGCCAGTCGGCGGCGGCGCCCGGCTGCCCTGTACCGGTTTGGCCAATGAGTACGAGCCCAGCGACAGAAGCCATGACGGCTCCATAAGTGAAGACAATTATTTTCGTCTTAACTACCCCGACGCCGGAGAGCATGGAAGCGTACTCATTGCCGCCGATGCTGAACACGTAGTGCCCGAACTTGGTCTTGGTCAGAATGAACCATGTGAGGATGGCACAGCCCATGAAGATCAAGAAGGCATTTGGGACCCCCCATGTGTAGTCGAGACCGAGCCAGTAGTAATCCTCCTGCTTTGCCATGGCCGGCTGGGCTCCGGTGATAACAAACAGCAATCCAAGGATGATGCTGTTAGTGCCGAGAGTCGCGATGAAAGGATTGATTTTCACTCTCCCAATGACGACGCCGTTCACGATGCCGACCACCAGGCCCACGCCCAATGCGGCCAGGATGCAGATCCACGGCGGCATGCCGGTAGAACTCAGGTACGCGGTGGCGACGGTGGCGGCGGCGCCGGTAGCTCCCACGGAGAGGTCAAATCCACCGGAAATGATCATGACCAGCATTCCGCAGGCCACGATGCCGTAGATGGAGTTCTGCTGAAGAATGTTGAGGAGATTCGTGGGGTCCCTGAAGCTTGGCGATGCCACAAACAGGATAAGGAACACGAGTCCCGTTACGCCCAAGAGGCCGGCCTCGGAAATCTTTCGTTTCATTTTTTGTCGCCTTGCAGAATGAACGGTGGCTTCGCCCCGGACTTCTGCAACTGCGTTTCGCGTCGAGGCAGTCATCGGCCCGACCTTCCTAATCGTCGTTGATCTTGTGTGAGTCGCCTCACATCGTTCGTCGTCTAACAAGTAAGCGCACAAAGGCGCGTTCCTGTCAATGGAACGCCGTTCCTTTTTTGAACGGAATTCTACTTTTTACGCATTGACTCTGCGCGCCGTCTAGAGGGCTGCGGTTCGAGCCGTGAGTCACGCACGCGACATTTCCCTGGGCTGACCAAGGTGAGACACCGTGGTCAGCCCAGTGCTATGGGCGACGTTGCTTGAGTCCAATGCGGGGGCGATAACCCGGGGAGCCTTCGTTGAGCGTCCCCCGTGCGGGCACGGTGCTCCCGGTTAGGCCTGTTTCCATCCCGTGGTGGACGCGCGCCAGGGATGCCTTCCTCAGAGGTCCTCTTGGAGGACCCGCGGCATCAGGCTAGCAACAAGCGCTGAGCCTCGTCGCTGTTAAAAAGCCGGGCGCCTGTTGCTGCCATCTGCTGTCCCAGTGCGTCGTGGTCCTCGAGGATTCGACGGTTCAAAATTTGCTTGGTTTCCGCGAGGCCCTGCGGGGAACCTGACAGGAGCTCCTGCAGAAGATCCTCTACGGCTGCGTCGATCTCATTCCGACTGCTGTGCGAGTGACGATACCGGCTGCCACCGCTTCAGCCGCATCAAATTCCCGTCCCGTGAGCATGAGTTCAGCGGCCCGGCGACTCGGCATCCGATGAAGGATGTTAAGGGAAATCACTGCCGGGGCCACAGCGTTTCTTACCTCTGTGAACTGGAAGAGGACGTCATCCCTTGACAATACGATGTCTGAGGCTCCCAGAAGCCCGAACCCACCGGCCTGGACGCGGGCGCGGACGACCGAGACAACGGGAAGGGGGCTTGCGCTGAGACGGCGCTGCACGTCAACCAACAAAGATGCGATTGCCTGCATGCCTTTCCGTGCGACTTCGGGGAGTGAGGCGCCGGAGCAGAACATCTCCCCCAGCGAATCAATGAGGATGACCCTGGATGTAGCTTCAGCCCGGTCGATTCCGTTGAGTAGTTCCGTGAGCATTTTGACAGTCAGGGCGTTCCTGTCGCCAGGGCTGTTTAGCGTAAGTTTCATGATCCCGCCGGATTCGACGATACCGAGATTGCCGTTCATTCTGGTCCTGTTCTCATTTCTGTGCTTGGCCTGGGCCCCTGTTGCATCGGTGGTGCCGGAGTGCGCGCTCACCCGTGGGGCCGGCTATGACTCGAAGATGGGCTCACCGTTGCGCTTCGGAGTTTGCCGGCGGACCAACCGCCGCCCGGACGCCGGTGTGCCATCGGATTCGCTCGCGCCGACCGCAGGGATGCCGCCCCGGGCTGCCTACTTCACGGCAGGGGCGCCGTCAGCAATCTTGTGGTCCTGCCAGTCGGTGTAGTACTGGGGGTAGGCAATGATGAGGAACTTCAAGGGTTCCGTGCCTGAGTTCGTTATCCCATGCGCCGTGTGAGGGGTACCCACATAAAGCTCCCTGGCTCCAGATTCACCAGTTCGTCCCCGACCTGCGCCCTTCCCCGCCCGGAGATAACGTAGAAGATCTCCTCGGTTTCCTCGTGGGCATGCAGCTCCACGTAGCCGCCGGGTTCGTATGAGGACTGCATGAACTGCATTTGGGCAGCGTTCCCCGCTTCATCCTTCTCACCGCGGGTGATCAGGATTTTGGTGAGTGCCTGGTTGAGGTGACCAGGCAAGTTCTGCCATCCGTACTCGAGTTCGTGACGGGCCAGGCCCATGATTGCTCCTTAGATATCGGTAGTGATGTGGACAACATCATGCCCTATGGACGATGATAATGGAACAACGATACATTTCGGAACGACATTCCATAAAGGTTGCCTGATGACGACACCCACCCTTGCTCTCGCACATCTGACGATTCTTGGCACCCCGCCGCCGGTCATGGCTACGTTGGCTGCAACAGCGGGCTACCGAAGTATCGGAATCCGGCTCCTGCCTGCGACGAGTTCTGAGATCCGCCATGACATGGGCCCGGGTTCGTACCTGCTTAAGGAGACGCGGAAGGCACTCGAAGATACCGGTATCACGGTCTTGGACGTGGAGGCGTTGAGCCTTGATTCAAAAATCAGCCGGGATGATTGGCTCGTCGCTCTTGATGTGGCCCGTCAGCTCGGAGCAAGGATTCTCAACGTGATTGGTTCGGACTGGACACGCGACCGGTTGATTGACAGGTTTGCCCTCCTGGCAGCAGACGCAGAAGGATTTGGTATACGGGCAAGCCTTGAACCCATTTCCTACCAGGCGGTGAGCACCATCGAAGATGCGTCCTCCATCGTTACTGAAGTCGGCAGGGGCGGGATCATGCTTGACACCCTGCATTTCCAGCGAGCCGGCAGCCAGCCCGAGGACATCGAAAACGTTCCTCTCGCGCAGTTTTCCATGCTCCAGCTCAGTGATGGCCCGATCGCGGAGCGGAAGGAAGTAGCCATTCCGGCGAACGATCCCATGGGTCAGAGGGAGGGGGCTACCGCCCGGGAGCTGGAATCGCGTGTGTTGAGAGATTTGCCAGGAGATGGCGAGTTTCCTCTGGTTCGCTTATTGAGAAGGCTTGGTCCAACCATTCCGGTCAGTGTTGAAGTGCCGAATCCTGCGCTCCTGGAACACATGGGAGAAGCTGGCTACATCAAACTTGCCTATCAAAAGGCAGCCTCCTTGCTCCATGACGCATACGAAGCACCCGCCGCCGAAGCTTCCCCCACTAACCAGCGGCACTTGGCCAGTGTCACGACCTATCCAACTGACGACTGGCAGGACAAGCGATGAGCACACTGGGGTTCGAGTCCCGGACCGAGGTACATGCCGGAGAGGTTTTGAGGCCCGGCATCGAAAACCTGGGCTCAGCAGGCCGACCCATGCTGGCACGGCGGTAACCCCGATGAGAGCCTTTGTATTGACCGGACCCGGAAGATCGGAAGTCCAGGACGTCGCACCCCCGTCGCCGGCCCTGACCAGGTCGTCGTCGACGTCGAACGCGTCGGTGTGTGCGGGACCGACGTGGAATTCTTCACCGGCGAAATGCAGTACCTCCACGACGGCCACGCCCGATTCCCCATGCGGCTCGGCCACGAATGGAGCGGAACAGTATCCGCCGTCGGTTACGGCGTGGACGCCCGGTGGCTCGGCCGCCGTGTCACCGGCGACACCATGCTCGGCTGCCGCGCGTGCCGACGCTGTCTGAGCGGTAATCAGCACGTCTGCGAGCATCGGTTCGAAGTGGGCATCCGCGGAGGCTTCGCCGGTGCCCTCGCCGAGCAGCTGGCAGTCCCGGTGACATCGCTGCACGAACTCCCGCTCGGCGTCGATGAAGTTCTTGGCGCCCTGGTCGAGCCCGGGGGCAGCGCGCTGCGCTCAGTCCAGAGAGCGGCACTCAAGACCGGAGACCGCGCCTTGGTCCTCGGACCCGGTACCATCGGCCTGCTCGCAGGACTCTTCGCGAAAGCCCAAGGCGCCGAGGTGCATGTGATGGGCAAGACACAACGCTCCCTAAACTTTGCCCGGACGCTGGGATTCCACGGTGTCTGGGCAGCCGACGAACTGCCGGCACTTCCCTTCGATGCCGTGATCGATGCCTCGAACGCGCCAACCCTCCCGGCCAAAGCGCTCGAATTGGTTGAACCGGCGAAATGGGTCGTCTACGTCGGCCTCGCCGGCAGCCCCAGCCTGATCGATACAAGGACCTTGGCCATGAAGGACGTGACGGCCGTCGGCGTTCTCAGCGCATCGCCGGGCCTAGCGAAACCATAGAGCTCTACGCGACCGGCGAGGTGGACCCCCGACCCCTCGTCGCCGCCACCGTCGGCCTCGACGGAGTCGCCGCCGTCCTCGCCGGGGAACGCCCGGCCGCCGCCGGTGAAGGACCGAAAATCCATGTCGACCCCAGGCTCTAGCCGACCTAATCACAACCCAAGGAAGGACAAACGATGACCACCACAGTACACACCAGTCCCGCATCAGTTCGCGTCTACAAGCAGCTCATCGCCGCCGAACGCCAAGAGAACGATAGTTTTATTGAACGAATTAACCCTGCCACTGGCGAAAATACCTCCCGATACGAACGGGGTACGCCGGAGGACGCCCGGCTGGCGATCGCGGTAGCGAAGAAAGAGTTTGACGAAGGAACCTGGCCGCGGCTGAGCGGCACCGAACGGGGCCGCATCATCCTTGAATGGGTCCGCCTGATCCGCCAGAATGCCGATACTCTGGCCCGAATCGAGTCCGAGGAAGCCGGCAAGCCACTCGCCGAAGCGCTGGCTGACATTGAGACGACCGCAGGGCTCACCGAACACGCCGGCATGCTCGCCACCAACGTCCACGGCGACTATTACTGCAATCTTGGCAGCTCTGAAGTTGGGATTGCCGCCAGGGAACCTGTCGGCGTGGTGGGCGCAATCGTCGCCTGGAACTTTCCCGCGGTCATTTACGCCAGCAAAGTCCCGTTCGCGCTTGCTGCCGGCTGCACCGTGGTTGCTAAACCCTCGGAACTGACGTCAGGGACTGCGATCGAGCTTTCCCTACTTGCGTATCGCGCGGGTGTTCCGGAGACGGCACTGAGCGTGCTTACGGGTACGGGCCGGAGGTTGGACAGCCGCTGGCGGAGTCAACGGATGTTGATCTCCTGTCGTTTACAGGGTCCACTGCAACAGCTTCTCTGCTTTCGAGGGTCGACCGCCCGTTCCCTCAGCGCTTGTCCCTGGAGCTTGGAGGAAAGGGTGCGACGATTGTTTTTGCCGACGCTGACCTCCACGAAGCTGTCGACGGAGCAATGAAGGGGTTCTGCCACAACCAGGGCCAGGTGTGCACGGCAGGGACACGGCTGCTCGTTGAAGACTCAATCGCCGATGAATTTGTCTCCATGCTGGCTACACGGGTGGCATCTCTGAGTGTCGGCGATCCGCAGGATCCCTCAACTGACCTGGGACCTCTCATCGATGAACGTCAGGCCGACCGGGTCCGTGGATTCATCGACAGGGCGCGCAAGGACGGCGCCCGGATCCTGCCGGCCTCAAACGGGGCGGCGGCCACCCAGCTATTGCCGACGTTTGTTCACCCTGTTCTGGTTGTGGGTCTGGCACATGATCACGAAGTCTTCCAAGAAGAAATCTTCGGCCCGGTGTTGAGCGTCATCACTTTCGCGTCCGCTGAAGAGGCTGTAGCGCTTGCGAATGGCACGACGTATGGCCTGGCCAACGGCGTCTGGACGCGTGATATCAGACGGGCAATGAAGGTGGCACACTCGCTCCGGTCCGGGATGGTTTGGATAAACGATGTTCTTTCCTCTCCGAATGCGCTGCCTTTCGGAGGCGCAAGAGGGAGCGGATATGGCCGAGAGAAGGGGTCCGAGGGCTCAACGAGTTCACCCAGCTCAAGATGATCACCATGCAGACGGAAGAGCGCGTGCTGAAGTATCCCCATACTGTCGGGTAGCTCGTTCTCCCCTTGGATGATTCTCTGAACCTTAGCCCCAGAAAATAACCGTCGAAGTGCTGGGGTGTGGACGGCTGTGGCACGCCCTCCGCTCCCAGCACTGGCCGTCAACGGGAACGTCCGAGCGCTCTTCGACCACCACGCGGACGAGAACCCCGGGTACCAGTGCCATCGTTGGAACTGCTGGTGTGCCCGACTACCGAAAACCGGCCCCGCCATGAAAACCGAGGCTGGCGAGCAGAGGCCGGCGGCTTGCCCGGTCCGTCTCTGTGACCCTAACGGGACCCGACGTTAGAGCAATGTGCTTCACGGCGTCCGCCCGGAAACTTCAATACTAAGGAACTGAACAAGATGACAAAAGCTCTTCGCGTCGCGGTCATTGGCGCTGGTCGAATGGCCTGGATCACATCCAGCGGCTCAACAAGAGCATCCATGGCGCTGAAGTCGCTGCCGTCGTCGACGTAGACCGATCACGAGCGCTAGCCGCAGTCGAAGGCATCCCTGGTGCCATCGCCCTCACCGACGCAGAGGGAGCACTCAACAACGGCGACGTCAACGCCGTGCTGATCGCGACCCCTGGCTTCCTGCATGAGGACATTCTGCTTGCGGCCATCGCCAAGGACATCCCCATCCTGTGCGAAAAGCCTCTCACGAGGGACGCTGAGTCGTCCTGGAAAATCGTCCGAGCGGAGGAACAGCTCGGACACCAGCGCATCCAAGTGGGCTTCATGCGTCGCTTCGATGCCGAACATGACGCCCTGGGCAAAATCATCCGGAACTCGGAACTGGGCGAACTTTTGATGCTTCACCACCAGCACCGCAATCCCAACACTGCCTTAGGCTTCACCAACGAGATGCTGATAAACGAATCCGTGGTGCACGAGTTCGACGCCATACGATTCCTCACCGGTGAGGAAATCACCAGCGTTCAAGTACGAGCCGGCAAGTCCAGTAGACATGCCCCTGACGGACAGCACGATCCGCAGCACATCCTGATCGAGACCGCCTCCGGCGTGCTGGCTGATGTTGAGATCTTCGTCAACGCCAGGTTCGGATATGCGGTCGCTGCTCAGGCCACTTTTGAAGAGGGCATCGTGAGCATCGGCGGAGACACCGGCCTCTATACGCGAAGCGCCGGCCGGTGGGCGGTCAAATTGCAGACGGATTCGAGGATCGCTTCAGTGCTGCCTTCGACGTCGAAGTTCAGTCCTGGGTGAACGCTGCCCACGGCGGCGAGATCGGTGGCCCTAACGCCTGGGACGGGTACGCCACCGCCGCGTGTTGCGAAGCCGGCATTGAGGCACAAAAGAGCGGCGAGAAGGTTGCCGTGAAGTTGAACCCGAAACCCGCACTTTACAGCTGACTAGCTTCAATAAGTAGGCACTGCCCGACGGGGTTGCCGCGCGGGAACGGATACAGAGCGGTGTGACGACACTTCTTCGGTTCACTGCGGATTATGACCATGGGGGCAAGCGCGGAGTACCAGCAAACAACAAAACTTGGGAAGGATTGACCATCATTAACACGCAGGACTTTACGCTTACCATTACCGTGCCCAATCGTGCCAGCCTCGAGCGGCAGCTCGACGCAGCCGTCGCCCTCGCTCAGTCAAAGGCAATGCACCCTCCGGCGAAGGGCATTCTCGTGACAAGACATGATTACGATTGCTTTACCGTCGCACTGAGCGACACTGTCCCCTTCGGCCTTATCAGGGAAAAGCACGACTGGCGGACTTCGGAGATGGTCGACCGGGCTCTAAGCCCCGTACATGAATCATGATTTGCACGCCATCCAACTGTGAAACGCCCGCTGAGCAATCCAGGGAGCTCATAAGGGAGTCCTGGATCAGCACGCTATTGTCCCCAGCGAACTGGCAGGAACTCATGCCCGGGGACACCGTGCTCTTAATAGGTCATGACCAACAAAGAAACACAGGTACGGTCGATACCGCATCTGCGGACGGATCTTTTCTCTGGATAATGCACAGCAACGGAAACGAGCGCCGTCTGTTTATCAAAGATGAAGTTTCCAGGACCGTGTTAGTGCTCATGGATCTGTAGCGGAAAACGGCCCTAGGGCGACGGTCAAGCTGCGCCGCGGTATGGGGCGTCAGGGCCCTGCAGCCCTTCCGACTTCAACTAAGGAAGAGCGTGCCCTGACGCGACAACGGCCACTGACCTCCATGATGATAGTTGCGATCCGCGCCGATCCCCGCTTCTTAAGCCACGAGCGGCTGTCTAAAAACCACAAAGCAGTGGGGTGAGTATCTGGAAACGATAGAGATCCCCCGCTACCTCGTCTAGGCCCACCGCTGGTGCGAGACACGCTCGTGCCCCCACGGACCACCTCCCCGCGTGCAGTAAGAGCTCGCCAAGCAACCGCTAATGAATATCAGCGCGGACCGGTCAGCCAGCCGGAACCGCGCCAGAGAGCAGGATAATGAGCAATTCAGAGACCTTCCCCAACCTTTTTCCCATCACGCTGGGCGGAAACACCTTCGGGTGGACCAGCGACGAGGCTACTTCATTCAAAGTCCTAGACGCATACGTCCAGGCCGGCGGCAACCACATCGACAGCGCTGACAGCTATTCCGCATTCGCGCCTGGAAACAAGGGCGGCGAGTCGGAGACTGTCATCGGAAACTGGCTGGCGTCGCGGGGAAACCGCAGCGAGGTCTTCGTCGCCACGAAAGTGAGCCAGCACCCGGAGTATCGCGGCTTGGCTGCCGACAACATCCGTGCAGCCATCGATCAGTCCCTCTGTCGTCTCAAAACCGACTACGTCGACCTCTACTACGCCCACAATGACGACCCAGAGCAGGACATCGCTGACATCGCGGCGTCTTTCGACTCGCTGGTTCGCGCCGGTAAGGTGTTGCGGCTCGGCGTCTCAAACATGAGTCCGGAACGCATCACCTCATGGATGGACGTCGCGGAGGCCAATGGGCTCGCTTGCCCCGTGGCCATCCAGCCCCACTACAACCTTCTTGCTCGCGAGACCTACGAGCAGGAGTATGAGCCGCTCGCGCAAAAGTACGGGCTGACGGTGTTTCCCTACTTCTCCCTCGCCGCCGGTTTTCTGACGGGCAAGTACCGTACACCGGCCGATGTGCAGGGAGCCGATCGTGAACGCCAACTCAAAAGCTACGGCGATGACCACGCATTCCGGGTGGTGGCCGTTCTGTTCGAAGTTGCCGACGAAGCTAATGTCGCGCCCGCTACGGTCGCCCTCGCCTGGCAGCTGTCGAGGCAGAGCGTCACGGGACCGATCGTTTCAGCCCGTGTACCCGAGCAGTTACCGGACGTGCTGGCGGCGGTGAGCCTGCGACTCTCGAGCGATCAAGTCTCCCGCTTGGAGCAGATCACCGAAGCAGGGCGGAGTTGCAGCGCCTCTAACGTCTGAATCTGGCTGCGCGGCCAGACCGACCGCCAGGGACACTCGCCCGAAGACTAAGCAACTCCCTGTTTGCCTTGGTCTCATTGCTCCCGCCGCCGCTGACTTATTTAGCCAAGTACCTGTAGAGCGTCGGAACAGAGACGCCTACAGCGTTGGCTATTTCCTTGGGCCTCATGACGCCTGCCGCGTGTAAATGCTTTGCCCTGCTGACTTTCCCGCTGTCAAGCAGTTTGGGACGGCTACCGTTGCGGCCGCGAGCACGCGCGGCCACCAGCCCAACGTTGGTACGCTCCCGGATCAGGTCGCGCTCATACTCAGCCAGCGCGCCAAAGATCCCCAGCATCAGCTTTGCCTGAGCGCTGTTCCCGTCCGTGCTCAGCATGGGATTGTCCAGCACGCGAACGCCAATGCCCTCCTCAGCCAGCTGCTGGAAGAGCTGCACCAGATTCCCCAGTGACCGCCCCAAACGGTCCAGCTTCGCGACAACCAATGTGTCCCCCTCCCGCAGCGAGTCGAGGCAGTTCGTGAGCCCGGGACGTTCGGCCTTCGCCCCGCTCACGCCCTGGTCCGTGAACAGGTGACGTGCGTCGTCTTTCACCCCGGCCACAAGCAGTGCATCCCGCTGGCCCTCCGTGTTCTGATCCGCCGTACTTACCCGCATGTACCCAATCAGTGCCATTGCCTGCCCCGTTCTCATTTACTCAATGATTACTTGCGTTCTGAGAATTAGTTTCTGAGAAGACTTAGGATAACGTGACTCCGTCTAGATCCCGGGATGCCAGCCCCTCAGAGCCGGTCGTCATTTGCACACTCAAAATACGATCGTATTTGAGATGCCAGGGGAGACGACCGAAATCGACTGCCGGCCGGGCCGGCTTCCGTAGCACCCGTGCGGTGCTCTGACAGATGCGCGGCGAAAACCCGGCCGGGCCTCAACGCTGTAGTAGCTGCCGTTTGGTGCGGGATCCCTCATCGGGATGCTGTAGTCACAAGGCGTTCGCCATGGGGAGAAGTTCGTGCAGGCTTCGAATCGTAAGGTCCGGGACGGCTTTCGGTGTCGCGGCGCCTTCCCTGTTGAGCCAGACTCCGGCCCACCCTGCCGCTTGAGCTCCGGCGACGTCATTGGCCAGCGAGTCGCCGACCATGATGCGTGGTTCCCCTGGCAACAGGTCCGAGGCGATGTCGAAGATCCGGCGATCTGGCTTTTCAACACCGTGGTCCTGTGACAGGACGGCGACCTGGAAGCAATCCTCCAGGCCGAGACGCTTCGGGTAGGAGTTGCCGTTGGACAGCAGGCCCACGTGGTGGTTTTGGCACAGCTCTGCCAGGACCGGCAGGACGTCGTCGTAGAGCATCACATCCGCGAACCGACGCTGCAGGTAAAAATCGTTGAGGTGGGCCGCGAGATCGTCGTCCCGCAATCGCAGGCGGGCGAGGCTCTGTCTGAAGGCTTCGAACCGCACCTGCTCGAGGTTGGTCACGTGGCCCGGCAGCCGTTCCGCGACGACCTCCCTGTCGGTGACGAATGCCTCGACGCTCATGTCTTCTCCGGTCCCGGCCGAAGCCTGCGGAGCTCGCCGATCGTGGCTGCCAGGGCCCGCCTCATCATCGCCTGAAAATCCCACAGCGTCTGGTCACCGTCAAAGAAGAAGACTGCCATACGGCCATCAAAACAGACGCGATCCTCCGACAGGAACTATGTCGCGGAGAGTCCCGGTGAAGGTTCCGCTACGGGCGCCCTCTCGATTCGAAGAACATCATGCTGGACATCGAAACTACGCTCTTGAAACTTCCCGGGATCAGGTTCATTCCCTGCCCGGCGAATACTCCACCGATGATCACAGCGATCACACCGATGGTGATGAGGGCGATGCGCCCGACACTGCTGTTCACGCTGCCCACCTTACCCTTGCCCACTTCGCGCTCATCGAAGTCTGCCATCAGATCCGGGCTGCAGCAGAGCACGTGCCGCAATCAGGACGCTTCGTCCAGTGGTTTCGACCAACTTCTGGGCAGCCATAGAAACTCATCCCGGCAAGGCGATCCAGGAAGTGAGGGTCGCAGTGTTCGCATTACGTCAGGATAGGTTCATGGACTCTTGGACTTCGGCGTCCAGAAAACTCAAAACGGGCTCTAATCTGACAGGATTTGGCCGTAAAACTGAACCAAGTTGGGGTATACCCCAATCGGGCACCCAGTGTGTAGCCGTTGCGCTAGCGACACCCCCCGCTGCCGGGGACAGCTCCCCGTGGCGTGGGCGTGTCGCGGTAAGCCGTTCCGGCTCATGTGGCGGACCATCATGACTATCAGCAACAAGGAGTTGAAGTGGAAATGGACGTCCCTCAGAAAGTCACCAGACTGATAACCGACCAGCAGCGTCGCCAATGGCGGGCCAAGGAGTGTGCAGCCCCCGACGGTTCATGGGTCCTGGAAGAACGCGTCGAGGGAGCTTACGAATATAGGGCCTGCTCGATTTGGAGACCGGAGCCTATTTCTGCGGGCAGACGAAACCTAGCTACTTCGAAACCGAGCCAAAAAACTTAGAACCAGAAGCGATGGTCAGGTATGTAGCGAGCGTGCTCTAGCCTTTCCACTTGCCCTCTGCAGGTAGCAAAGTTAGCGTACCCGGCAGCCTTATAACAACGCGGGCGGCGCTACTCCTTGGAACCCTTCCGGTGGTACTGCTAGCTCGCAGGGCGCTAACTTCATGGACGTTCCACAAGACCCTTCTACAATGACTACCGACGACACCTGTACCAGCCGGAGCTTCCAACATGGTGTGGAAGATGATGGACTCAAGCGCCCCGCTGTCCTCTCCAGCGGTTACTCATCCGTCCTGGTCGGAAAGAAGCCAAGCGTCGATAACCCGTAAGTTCACCGAGTGCCAATGTAATGCCTGCCTACGCGGTATATCTGGTGCAGCTGCTTCGCCTCTCCCCCGTGGCCGCCGAATGATTCGGCGCGTACTGCATGCCGACCTTTTCTTGATGAGAAAAAACGCACTTGAGTTCTTGAGGAAGTGAGTGCAAACCGTTCCGCCGGTGCCGCATGAACGGCTTCGGGAACACTGCGAACGAAGCCCTATGCCTGCGCACAGGGCCCGCCGCTAGCTTTCCAGAGGCCTTCCGCGGGGCACTCCGCCAGGGTCGACTGCGAATTCGTTACCACTGTTGTGGGCCCGTTCCAGCGCTTCAACTTCCCGCTCAACGGCCGAGAGGATGAACTCCGATAGCGTTCGGGAACCGGTCAGATGCCTGGTCGCCATATAAGCGGCGCGCATCCGTGAACCGGACTCCTTCGACTGGAAGAAGCTGGTCTTCCGATACGCCTTCTTCACCGGTGCAGGCTCGGGTTCGGGCTGCGCAGGCGCTGGCGTCTGCATGGTTTGCGGGGCGTACTGCACGGGCTGGGCGTAGGCGACGTGCTGCTGCAGAGGCGTGGCCTGTGGCTGCTGGGGAGCCTGGGCGGGCTGAGTGTAAGCAGCAGGCTGTTGCTGCTGGGGAGCAGACTGCGGCTGTTGCACGGCAGCTTGAACGGGCTGAGTGTAAGCAGCAGGCTGTTGCTCAACTGGTGCGGGCGCCTGAGGCGCGGTCTGGGCGGGCGCTTCATGCTGTGCAGCGGGGGCCGGAACGTGCGACGCTGGTGCCTCCGGTTCTGGCGCCGGTACTGAGTAGAGGCGCTCTTGAAATTGCTCCTCTGCCCTGCTCGTGTCCGAAGACGTCATTTCGGCAATGACGCTGGTGGCACGCGCCTTTTTCAGGCCGCCCCTGCGGATGTTCGCAAGTGCGTCGGGGGTGCCTCCCCGTTCGGGTGCCGGTCCTGGGCGGTTCATGCTGCGTTCGCGCCCTTCCAGACCACCGTGGCCAGCTGAATGAGGTCAGCCCGGTGATCAGAGCCTTCGGATCCATACGCCCGCATGGGCAGTGCAGCGGCTTGCGCCTTCGCAAAGACCTCCGCGTCACGGATCATAGGTTCAAGCACGAGGTCACCGAAGTTCGCGTTTACCTTCTCAATCCAATGCAACTGGTCCGGGCGGTTCTTCTTGGTCTTGTTGATAACGACGCCGAGAAGTTCGATGTCTTCGTTCAGGTTCTCCTGGACTTCCGAAATGGTGGTAACAATCTCGGAAAGTCCTTCAACCGAGGCGACCCGAGGTTCGGTCACCAGTAGTGCATGTGTTGCCGCAGTCAGCGCGTTGACCGTCAGGAGTCCCAGCGACGGAGGGCAGTCGATGAGGATGATGTCGTAATCGTCCGTTACGCCCTTCAGCGAGATACGAAGACGATGCTCCCGGGCCATCATGGAATCGCGTTCACGTGAGGCCAGGTTGCGCTCGGCGGCAATCAAATCGAGCTGCGGGAAGTTTTCCTTCTTCTCGGACTTGGCTTGCCAGGCCTCCCCTGCCGCCATGATGGCGTCCGCGGCCACACCAGGCAGTATCTTCTGGTTGTTCGATTCGTCACCGTAAAGTACGTCGTTGAGGGTAAATTCAGGGCTGTTGATTCCGAAGGCCGACGTCACGTTGTACTGAGGGTCCGCATCAATGACGAGGACCTTCAAGCCGAGGACCCGAGAAAACACCTCTGCCAGACCGGTGACCAGGGTCGTCTTACCGACGCCACCCTTTTGGTTGCAAACGGCGATGATCTTTGCCGACATGACTGGGGTACCTTCCGTTGCACTACTCAAAGACACAGAGAACGGTGCGGAAGGCCCACGTGTGGCGGGAAGCATCGGGCCGGCACCGATGGGTTAACCCTAACGGGCGCCCTGCCGGTTGGTTGCACGCCACGCCCGGAGTGCCTCGATTCGCAAATGGTTCCATTGGAGGCAATGCCCCCTTGTGCGCATATGCCTCCATTTGCGACATTTGCGCGAAGAGTACCCGTGCCACCATTTGACCCTAAGGTTCCTAAGGTTCCATATGCGCTTAGTGCACCTTTTGCGCACCTTGAGAGCTCAGGAGTCATTTTCTCAAATGGTTCCATTGGTGGGATTTGCGCACTCAGCCCCCAAGGGGGTGGACGCTCCACAACTCTGCGCATATGGTTCCATTTGCGAAGAATCTCCGATCCTGCGGGTGTCGTGGGCAGCTACCGCCGACCTTGCGAAAATGGTTCCTTTTGCGACTTTGAGTCTTGCCCCTGGCTACCGCCGCGCGCCTGTACCACGCCTCTCTGCGTCATCCTTGGGGTGCGCAAAAGGTTCCATTGTTTCTTGGCACGCTCGTGCTAGATCTCGAAGGTACGGGACGGCGCATATGGTGGCATATGCGCTAAAGGAACCCCTTGCGCATCCTGGTTCGACTAGCTAGGTGTTACGCAAATGGTGGCATAAGAGCCAGGTCATAGGTTGGCCAAGGTGGGATTTGCGCTTGAGGTGGGATTGGTGGCACAAACTCAAATGGTTCTATTTGCGCAAGTGCCCCCATATGGTTCAGATCGTTCTGTTTGCGCATATGGTGGGAATCTCTCTTATGTCACCATTTGAGTGATAGGTACTGCTTCCGCAAAAGGTGGCATATGCGTACATCCCACCTCGAGAGCAAACGGCACCCATTGCGCATATGGTGCCATTCTGTTTCGATCCGGTCCTCACTTGCCCCTTTTCGGCCGGCCAACCCATCGCGATGGCTACCGCAGCGGCTGCAAGGTAGCCTGGCGAAACTCCTGATTGGGTTGTGGATCCGGTTGGTGGATCAGAAGCGGTTTCAATCGAAACGTGCCTATGGCGCCCGCCTGGTCTGGCTAGGTAGCAGCTCAGCTGGTCGACCCGCTAGCAGGTGACTTCGAATCCACACCCTTTTCCCTTGTTGTCATGGCTACCCACGGCTCAGGTCAAATGGTTCCATTTGAGCAATCGGATCCTGGCGTGCTCAAGCGAATGGAACCTTGGATCAATCGGCGCATATGGAACCATTCCTTTCCGCGCAAATAGAACCTTTTGCGTCAGATGCCCCTGGCCCTACCGTGCAGTCAGACCCGCAGTGGGGGAGGGGCGGACAAGAGCTGTAGTCAATGAAGAGGAAATGGTGGCATTTGCGGTAAGGGTTCAATGGTGGCATTTGCGTCTCGAGGAGCAACATGAGGGTGGACGTGGAACCAGGACCCGGTAGCTTTCCCTGCTCGCCGCAGACGCGTCTCATCTCCTGGGTGGGGGAATAGGCCGGGCCGAGTGATACCGGAGCAGTGGGGGAAGTCTCAGAGGGGCCGCTACCAGTGGCAGGGGAGTGGCGGCGAGGCTTTGCAACAGGTGAGGAGGATTGAGAGGGGACATCAGGACTACTACCTGATGCTTGGGTAATGTCGTCCCTTACGAAGGCCTGTGAGAGGTACCGCTGGACTGTTCTGATGCTCTTGCCGAGCTCCCGGGCGATCTCAGCAAGAGTCCGTCCCAAGGCTCTCAGAGCTCCTGCAACGTCCGCGCTGGTCTTCGCTTGGCTCGTGCGAGTCTGGGTGCCTTTGCGGGCGTTCTGGACGGCCGCTGCGCGCTTGGAACGGGTCGTTGACTTCCCGCCCTTCCTGCCTTTTTCGGCGAACCAGGGATTGGACGTGCCACGGAGCGGTCGGCCCTTGCCGTTGGCGACCTGGCGGACCGCCGATGCAGCTAGATCCCGGATCTCACGGCAGGGGAGGGGAGTGGGAAGGTCATTGTTGAGGGAAATTGCGTAGTCCAGGGACTCTGCCAGCGCCGGCAGCTGCCCGGTGTCCTGATAACGGCGCCACAATTCGCTTCTGGTGCGGTAGAAGATGGCATTGTTCCTCCCGGTTATCGTGTCCGGCGCTGCGGGCTTCTGAGGAGCCTCCAGGGCCGCTGAGGAGGGCCAGGCCGAGAACTCACTGTCGAACGGGTCGCTATAGTCCTGCATGTGCCGTCGGAGCTCGCCGAGGGAGTACGGATGGGCGCGCCGGCCGAACCGGACGTCGCCGGCGGGGGAGTGGGCTGCCGGGTTTCGGACAAGAAAGCGCGTAAAGGCCGCGTCGTTGCCAGTCAGCAGGTCCAGGGCACGCTGGACTTCCTGGGCGTACCGGATCGGGTGGGGACGCGCCCGGGTCCGCGAAGGACGGGTTCGATCATCCAGCCGGCTTGTGCGTGCCCGTTGGCGGGGTTCTCGATGATCCAGTGCGGCTCGGGCACGGCAGGGTGCAAAAGTCGGATGAGGGCGTCATCCTGGTCGACGTCGACGACGAGGAAGTTCAGGTAGTCCGCGGGGTTGATCTGGATGAACTCGAAAGAGCTCATCTCTTCGCCACGGTTCGGGTAAGCGGAATGCTTGGTCGGGCCGCCGCGGAAAGCCTGGACGCGGTGGTGTCGGATGATGGCTTGTTTTACGGCATGGCGGAGGTCCTCAGGGCGTGACTCATCAGCCGCGCAGGGTGCGACGCGCCGAATTCCACGCATTGAAGAGTCCAGCTGCCCGTGTAGACTTACAGGCATAACAAAGGGACCCTTTCGGGGGTGTCTGTTATGGAATAGCCCTCAAAAAGAGCCATTCCGCGCTCAGCGCCTGGGTAGCCGGGAAGCAGTCAGGTGCAGAGTATTGATTTCATCGGAAGGCCCGCCTTGTGCGGGCCTTCTTGTGTTAGGCGATGCGGCCGATAGGCAGCTCTCCTTGCAGTCGTAGGGAATTGGGGCCTTCGGGGCCCAATTTCTCGCCGATGAGGGCAGCCACGAACTCGCTGACCGTCAGATTTTCTGCTTTAGCTGTCTGGGCCAGCCGATCGTAAACGTCCACGGGTACGCGACTTCCAACGAAGCGGCGGTCGCCTTTGCTTCGCTGTCCGCCTCCACGGTTTCCTGAGGTAGCCATGTGATCCAACGTCCTTCGAATCCCGTGCCTGGTGCCTGGGGCTTCCACGACGGGTTTAGCAGGCTGGCCAGATGCTAATGCGATGTTCTGGAACTTTGTCACCGGAGAGGACCTGGTGGTCCAAGCTCCAAGCCGCCGCTTTGACGATTGCCTGTAACTTTTTCCGGTTCATCTGAACTTACCACCGGGTAAAGCCGAGTTCCCGGAGGCTGAAAAAGTTTGCAGCCATACGGCCTGGACCCCCGGAATGGCGGGGAGTAGGGCTGCCTGGTCAACTGATCGGACACTGTTTTTCTTGGTACCAATATCGGTCTTAGCGCAAATGGAACCATTGGTTCTCGGGCCCTTCTGGGTCGTGGAAATGGCATTTCAAGTCCAAATAGTGGAATGGTTCCATTTCCGATAATGGAACCATTTTCGCGTTTCGTCGCAGCGAACCGTGGCGGCCGAGGGACGAGTCGACTGTCGGCACCAAAGAGGATGTAGTCGAGGGGTCTGAAAATCATTTTTTGAACCGGCGTGTCGGCGTGTCGGATTGTGGCCCATCAGTGTTAAAACCTCCGGGCAGGTGAGTGAGAGGCGCTGCCATGTTCAATCCCGAGGTCATCATGCGGCACTCGTGAACGCCATATGTGACAGCGTCAAATCATCCGGAGGGCCCTCAAAGGACTCCCAGGGATAGTCTTCGCCAGGGGAGAGCAGCTCGGCGACGGTGTTGACGTTCTTGGACAGCCACTCCCGCCAGAGGATCCTTTCGTTCCGATACTTCTGCAATTGGACGGCGACCGCCTCCAGCACGCCAAAGTGCTCGGCGAGGTCTTTCAGCGATGTAGTCGACACCACCGACCAGGCTTTGTGTCCGTCCCGGGCGATCATGTTCCATGCAGCCATCATCTCTAGCGCCTCGCTGATAGCGGTACGGGATAGGCGGGTGATCCGGACGAGTTCCGCCGTCGACAGGCCGGGGGAGTGTTCAAGGGTTTCGTAGACAAAGGCTGCCGGCATGCCTAACTCCCTGAAGACAGGACGGAGGGCATGGATTTTCCCCTTCTTCCAGCTCAGGTCTTCAGACGCGGCCTTCACTCCTTCGGGGACCGTCAACATATAGAGGTCCCCTTGGTTCCACGGCCTTCTTCGACCAACGTGACCAGGGGATCCTTTTCGCTGCGCAATGCCCTTAGGTGTGATCCGACAGTTGTGTGATCCAGACCCGTGGCCACCGCAATTGATCGAACGCCGAATTCAACAAATCTGGAGGCTGTCTTATGTGCTGCCTCCCCCAAGGCGCGCAGAACCATCCGTCGAGCAAGTCCGGTCCTGGAATCTGTGTAGATGGGTTCTCTCAGACTGAGGGCGTTGCGCCAGGTTCTGATGAACCGATGCTCAGCATCGGGGCTGGACGAAATCGAAATGCCTTGAATCCCAGGGGGCTGTGTATTTGGCTGGCTTGTGGGGGATATACGGGCATTGTTCTTTCCGGGTCCGGAGTCTTTGTTTTTGCTCAGATAGTTGACGGCCTTCACCCAGTCGCGACGCAACGAGGGGAGGCGATGCCGGGAGCCATAACGGGAATAGAACGAAGCGAGCCCGGGCCAGATCCCTTGAAGGATCCGGCGCTCGACATCTACCAGCTCCATACCGGCCGCTGCGACTCCGGTGAGAATTGCCTGCCTGGCCTCCGAATCGGAGGCGTACCGGTTCGCGTCATAAAGCCCGGTGAGGGCCATCTGCTGCATGGCGCGGGACATCCGGCCGGCGGGGTGATGGACCCTGGGTGTATCGACGGCCGCGGGGGTGAACGTCTGTTCAAGGCGTAGGGCTCGTACTGCGGCAATCTCGCGGGCAAGGTCGTCGGTCATGGCCGACCAGACGGAGGTCGGGTTAGGCCGGCGGGCAATGTCGTACGCCATCGATAGTGACATGGCGAGTTCTTGGTGGCCGCCGCGTTTGTGCGGCGACCCTGGGGTACGCATGCAACCGTGAAGTATGTTCTGGTGCGGGGTCTTGTCCAGGGTCCGGTATCGCGTGCCCAGTGCCTCGACCAGGTCGCGTGCTTCCGAGAAGGTCACCCGTTCAGCCAGCGGGATGTAAACGTGGCGGCCGCCGCTGGGGGAGTAGTCCTCAATCCAGCGGGCACCGCAGTTGTGCAGCCAGGTCTGGACGGCGCGGACGTCAGCCAGCACCCAGTCAATGCCGGCGACCGAGGAATCGAAGTCAAGGAAGATCGCGGCGCAGGTGCCGTCTTTACCGAAGATCCGGACCGCTGCGGGAAACGTCGGCAGAGCTTCGGTGAGGTTCCGTTCGTGCTTTTGCGGGTAGGTCTTTCCGGCGTCTTTGGAGAGCCGCATGCGCGGCTGGCCTGCAAGCATGGATGCAAGTGCAGACCACACGTGTGCGGGTTATTTGAATCGCGCGACACGCCAACGCCGAGGGCAGCTGGCAGCACGAGCGCGTGCTGGGGTACGATAACTTTGTTCCTGTCGAACGGAATGACAAAGGCCAGTCCTGCCAGACTGGTTTTATAGCAGCAAAAAGGTGGGCCTGCGAGGGTCAACCACTCGACTTACTTACTGTCTCGCCGGCCAGCAATCCAGAAAGTAAGTCTCAATCTTCGTCGAAGGCCCGCTTAATGCGGGCCTTCTTCTTTATGAGGCTAAGCGCCTAAGGGGCAACTCCTCCTGCTGAACTATTGCGTGAAGGTTAGTGTTGGCCAAGCGTTGGTCGACCAAGTCGGACAGCCAGTCGCTTACGTACTGGTACCCCTCCGCTTTGGCAATGAGGTCCATTGCGTCTGCCTTCGGCGTAGCGATGCGGAATCCGACGAATTTGCGGTCGCCTTTGGAGCGCCTGCCTGTGCGGGTTATAGGTGCCATCATCCCTGTCCTTTGAACTCGGCAGTTGAAAGCCGCCGTTGCTTCAATAGATTGGTCGGGCCGAATGTCTTAGTGGCCCTGAGAGTCGAAGAGCTGGGTAATTCGGCATCTCTGAAACCGAAACTATCACCGGGGAGTGATCTATCCCGGGATTGAAACTGAAACAGCTTTCGGCGTGTTGAAACAGAAACACTTGCCGAAATCGACATCAGCCGTACCAAGTCCCTCACGTCTCCTCCGGTGGCGAGCTAGCCTCGTTCGGTCACTCCGACTCCGTCCCCGCCTGACCGCGCCGACGGCCGATGATGGTGTGGTCGTGTGTACCGGCTGTCGGGGCAGCTGAGGTTGGCTGGACAGCTCGGTGCCGCCCATCTGATTTCGGACCCCATCTAATCCGAGAGCTCAACTACGCGATTCAAATCATGCGGGGAACCCGGCTAATCGACCAGCCCGAAGGACCTGCCCAGGGCCTCGTAATGGCGGCGGAGCTCATCCGCGACCACGGAATATTTGACCCGCCGCCCGGTGCGGTCTTCCACGGGAAGCACTCGCGCCGGGTCGGCAACAACCACCCCGGCGTCCGCGAGCTGATACAGGTGGGCTTTGACTGTCGGACGACCCAGTCCTGTGCCGTCGGCGACCTCGGCCGCCGTTGCGGGCCCTTTTCTGTAAGGAAGCCAAGGACGGCAACCTTCGCGTGATTGCCGCCGAACGCGTCAATTGCCGCCTCCAAGGAGGCTGGCGCTTTCGGTCGGACATAGCGGGGCATGAGTTATATCTTGCCCCAACCTTTTGAACTTGGTCATACGCAGAAGCGTAGCGCATAGTTAAACTATGCGCTACGCTCTAATCGCAGACATCATACCGATTGACCTGTTTTGTGACGGATGTCCGTCACCCAGGAGGTGAGATCCGTCTCTTCGGCGGATGTGACAAGAACATACCGCTGGTTTGCGGGAGGATTTGCCAGGCTCCAATCGATGGATTTTTGTCGGGAGGGCTGGTGGGAAATGGGACCGTGCGGAGCAAAGGGGAGGTGCTGGACATGGGTGGTTTGGTGCATTCTGCGGTGCGGTGGTCGGCAACACCGGTTGGGCCCGCCCGCTGCACAGGTCTGGGGGACGCCGTCCGGAATGGCCTCCCTGCTCCAAAGGGCGCGGGCCTGTTGACCTCCCACGGGGAGGCAGGGGCCTTCAAGGATGGCCGCCCGCGGGTGGTGCTGCGGGTCCGAGGTCGTGGTGTTGTCCTGACCGTCGTAGCCGCCGGCCCCTCGCGGCTCACGGAGTCCTGTGTCCGGATCGAGGCCGGGGACTGTTCTGATGCAGCGTAAGTCGCTTGGCCTGGTGGCACTCCTTGTCATCCCCGGGCTGTTCCTTGGTCTGATCTTCACGATGTTGCTCTTGCTGGCCCTGCGAAGCCGGCGGTGGCCAGCTGTGGCCCGGTTGTTTCCGTCGTCATCGACGCCAACACCAAGGTTGAGGGGTACACCCCGGAACAGCTGAAGAACGCCGCGGCGATCATGGGTGCCGGAAAGGCGCTGGATCTGTCCGTCAAGGGTCAGATGATCAGCGTCATGGTTGCCCTGGGGGAGTCGGGCCTGCGGGTGCTGGATACCGGCGACGGACTCGGCCCGGACTCACGGGGGTTGTTCCAGCAACGCGACAACGGCGCGTGGGGCTCCTACGCGGACCGAATGAACCCCGCCACCAGCGCGAGGAACTTCATCAAGGCCCTGCAGGCCGTTCCCGGCTGGGAACTCCTTGAGCCGACCATCGCCGCCAACAAGGTCCAGCACAACGCCGATCCGTACCACTACCGGAAGTACTGGCCCGGGGCGGTCAAACTCGTCCAGGCACTTTCGGACCAAAAATTCAGCCCGGGAGGCAGCGGTTGCGCCATTTCGGGACAGTCCGGTACGGGGGATGACTACCCGTGGAAAGACTCCCCGACCTGGATGCAGGCAGGGGCGAACAAGGCCAGCACCTCGCCGCTGGACATGTACTACCGCGAGTGCGTGGACTTCGCCCTGTGGCGGGTGAACCAGCAGATGGGATCCACCAGTGCACCGTTCAAGTTCCTCAATGGCACCTTCCGCCCGGACGGACAACGGCTGGGTTCCGCGGTGACGTGGAAGGCCGGCTGGGACGCCAAGGGCTGGCCCACCGGGAACACACCCCGGGTCGGCGCGGTCGTCTGGTACGCGCCCGGAACCGGGGGAGCGGACCCCACATTCGGCCACGTCGCGGTCGTCAAAGAGGTCAGGGACAACGGGACCTACGTCGAAGAGGGCTACAACGGCAACCCGCCCCCGAACGACCACAGCTACTACACCCGGACCGTCACCGACACTGTCCCTCAGCCTTCCTGTACCTGCCCACCCAAGAGGAGAACAAGTGAAAAAGCCGCCGACCCTGCTGACAGTGCCTCTGCTCACCGCCGCCTTGCCTGCCGTGGCCCTGCTCTGTGCTTCCTGCGCACCGGCAGCGAGCACGGCACCGGCAGAATCAGCCGGCACCACCATCGCGGCGTCCGCGCCCGTCTCGCTGAGCGCCGGCAGCGGACCCCAGGCGCCCGGAGGAACAGCCCCCGCCAGCACCGGCATCACCTGGGACCAGGTAAGCAAAGACAAAGCCGTCGAAACCGCCCAGAACGCAATGGCCGACTTCGCCCGCCCCGCCGTGGAGGAAAAGCAATGGGCCAACGACCTTGCCCGCTGGCTGACACCACAGGCCACCGCCGACTACTCGGCGGTGGACCCGGCCAACATCCCGGCCACCCGCGTCACCGGGGCCGCCACCTTGTCCGTCGATGACGCCAACGGCTACGGCGTCACAGCCGCCGTCCCCACCAACGCCGGGACCTATACGATCCAGCTGCTCCGCACGGACAAGGACGCCCCGTGGAAGGTCAACCGGCTCACACCGCCAACGTCCTAAACGCCGCACCTCTGCCACCGCACACGTAAAGGAAGAAGTTCATGGGTACTGCACCAACCGAGGTCCTGGCCTTTCCAAAGATCAGCGCCATCGTCCGCGAAAACCGGACCGCCGAGGTCATCGTCGCCGGGAACTCCCGGATCGTTCCGGCCGGGGAGTCCCTGCAGGAACTGCGCAACAACGCCCTGGCCCTAGTGGTGGGCGAGGCGCAGACGCTCCAGCGCCCCGTCAGGGTCCAGATCGAGGATCCCGAAGGGCACGGTGAACTGATCGTGCACCCGGACAACAAGATCGAATCCGTCTCCTACGAGCCCCGCCCAGCCCGCCGCCGGGCAGAAGCTCCCGAAACCACGCCCGGGACGCTCTCCCCGGCCGTGACCGAGGCCGCCCTGGCTCGTGCACCCCAGCCGGCAGCCACCCGACAGATCCCGCAGCAGTCCCCGCTGCTGCGGCAACGGCGGACGGGCAGACCTCGCCGCCCGTCCCCGTCGCATCTGGCACCACGCCGGCCAACTCCGTGGAACCGCAGACCGCCGCTCTCGCCGGGGAAGCGCCTCCGGCCCGGCGGACCCTGAAGGAGACCTCGTTCCTGGTCAGCGCCCGGTACTGGAACCGGCCACGCAGGGCTGGCGGGGACACTCACACGCCTGGGATTCCGGATGGACCCCTCACCGGAAGAACTCTCCGAGCGCGAGGACATCCGCACCGTCAGCCGGCACTGGCCCGGTCCCCGCACCATCGCCGTGGTCAACCGCAAGGGCGGGCGAACAAGACCCCACCGTGGTCATGCTCTCGGCGATCCTCGCCCGCTACAGCGGCGCCGCCACCGTCGCCTGGGACAACAACGAATCCCAAGGCACCCTGGGCTGGCGCACCGAAAAGGGTTCCCACGACCGGAGCGTCCTGGACCTGATCGATTCATCGACCGAGCTCCTCTCACCGGCAACGAACGCCGCGGAAATCGCCAAGTTCGTCCATCACCAGACCGCCGACAAGTTCGATGTCCTGCGCTCGGACGAAAACGAAGAAGGCGACCACGAAGTCACCGCCGAGGAAGTCGATATCGCCCACCAGGTCCTCACCCGCTACTACCGGCTCGTGGTCATGGATTCGGGCAACACCGCCCGGGCAGCGAACTGGCGCCGGATGATCGACCACACCAACCAGCTCGTCGTCCCCGTGACGGCCATCGAAGACCGCGCCGAAGCCGCCCGGCTGACACTGCAGACCCTCGAATCCCGTGGCGGCCACAACGCGGAACTGGCCCGCAACGCCGTCGTCATCGTCTCCGAATCCACCGACGCCAAGCGCAGCATGACCGGCGAAGCCCTCAAACGGGCCAAAGACGAGGCGCAGCGGATCGCGGACGGCTTTGAGCCGTTCGTCCGGGCCGTCGTCCGGATCCCCTACGACCCGGCCCTGGTCAACGGCCCGATCCGCTACGAAGCCCTCCAGCCCGCCACCCGGCGGGCATGGCTGGCAGCAGCAGCCGCCGTCGCCAGCGGCTTCTAAGACACCCCCCAAACGGACCGTGGAAGGAGGAACCATGCACCAGTCCCTGAACCCCTGGATCACCAAAGACGCCGCCGACAGTGCGGACGAGGAAGCACCGGGCACGCAGCTGCCGCCGGAGGCGGTGATCACTGCGCCCCTGAAGGGATGGTCGAACCGGACGCGGCAGACCGCCTGGGCCGCCGCACCATGCCAGGCACCGCAACGGTGTGGATCACCGGCGCCCACGGGGGAGCCGGTGAAAGCCGGATCGCCGCCCTCCTCGACGGGGCACGCGTCACCGATCACTGCTGGCCCGTCCTGCAGGACGGAAGCACACCACGGGTCCTGCTGGTCTGCCGGGCAGACATGCGCGGCCTGACAACCGCCAGGAACGCCCTGACCCAATGGGCATCAGGGGCGGCACCGACACTGGATCTGCTCGGCCTCGCCGTCCTTGCAGACGCGCCGGGAAAGACTCCCAAATCCCTCCGGGACTTCGCCGCCATCGTCGGCGGGGGAGCGCCCCGGCTCTGGACCCTGCCCTGGGTAGAGGCCTGGCGGCACGGGGACTCCACAACACCACCGCGACCCCGCGAGTACCAACGATTCATCACCGACCTGGCCGCCCTGGCTACCGACACCGCACCACGCACCACCAACCGAAAGGTCTCACCATGAACCCCTTCGTCGCATTTGACGGAAGCGTCATCCCCAACCCCACCCCGGTCGTCCCGACCGAGGCCGGCGGACTCCTCACGATCCTGAACTGGGCCTCCGGCATCGGCCTGGTCCTGGGCGTCCTGGGCGTCATCATCGTCGGCATCGGCATGGTCATCCAGCTCCAGCGCGGCGAGGCGCCCAAGCCATCGCAAAACTCGGCTGGGTCCTCCTTGGCTGCATCATCATCACCAGCTCCGCCGGCATCGTCCGCGCCTTCGTCTAAACCAGCACCAACAACGGGAGGTTCACCATGAGCCAGTCAACAGAGCGCACCACCGAAAGCAATCCGTTCACCAAACCCGGTTTCATCCTTGCTGCCGCGCTGGTGGTCGCGCTGATCGCAGCTGCCCTCGTCATCTTCCTGCTCCCCAAAGGACAGGACAACACCCCCGCAGCCCGCCCCGGCAGAGTCCGGCAGCCCGGCCACATCGAGCCCAGCGCCACGGCTGCAGCCGGCCAAAGTATCTGCGGACTTCCCGCTGCGTCGGAGTCGGCGCTGGGGCTGCACCGAAGACGAAGTGGGAACTCGTGGGGACCATGGCTGCGCCAACCGATCCGAAAATCGGCCCGGGAAAAACGGACGATCAGGGCATAAGATCCTGTTTCGCCCATACACCAACAGGGGCGCTGTACGCGGCGGTAAACCTTTGGGCACTAGGTATTGACCCCTCCAAAGAGCGAGCCATTGCCGAGCAGCTAGCAGCCAAAGGACCTGGCCGTGATGCTGGGATGAAAGCACCCCAGACCCAGGCCCCGGCCTCGGCCTCGGCGATGAAGGTCCAGATAGCGGGCTTCAACGTCTCATACACGGCGAACCAGGCCGTAGTGGAACTCGCGTTCAAAGCCGACAACGGAGCGCTCGCTTCGGTGCGGACAACGCTGCTGTGGCAGGACGGGGACTGGAAGGGCGTCGTCGCCGACAGCGGCGCACCTTTGGAGGAACCACGACAGGTTCGTGACCTTTCCGGATTCATCCTCTGGAGTGGAGCATGAGGCCTACCTGGAACCCGGTAGGAGACTGGTTCTCAGGTCTGGCTGATGACGCCATGGGCAACATGGCGAAAGCCATTCTGGAGGCCATGAGCCAGATGGTAACGACACTGTCCACGTTCTGGGTGTCCATGCCCACCGTGAATCTGGCCAGCCAGGACGGAACGACGCCGGCCACGTCGTCTCCATGGTGAACAGCGAGCTGATGGTCTGGACTCTGACGCTGGCGGTCCTGGCCGTCATTCTCGGTGGCATCCGGATGATCTGGGAACAGCGCGGAGCGCCGCTGAAGGACCTGCTGCGTTCCCTGATCACGCTCGCCCTGGTCACCGGCTTGGGTCTGGGTGTCATCTCGATTCTGGTGATCGCGGCAGATGCTTTCTCGGCCGCCATCATCGAGCGCTCGACGGACGGGAAGGGTTTCGCTGAGTCGATGAAGCTCCTGGTTCTGACCGGCCAGACGGGGGGCGGCGTGTTCATCCTCATTGTCCTGGGCCTGATCGGGTTGCTTGCCTCCCTCGTGCAGATCGTCCTCATGGTGGTGCGCAGCGGCATGCTGGTGATCCTTGCCGGCATCCTGCCCACCACGGCCGCGTTCACGAACACGGAGATGGGCAGGCAGTGGTTCCAGAAAGCTGTCGGCTGGACCATTGCCTTCCTCCTCTACAAACCCGCTGCGGCCATCGTCTACTCGGTCGCGTTCCTTCTCATGGGAAACAACAACGGGAAGGACGCCTTGACCGGTTCCATCACGGGCTTCACGCTGATGATCGTTGCCTTGTTCGCGTTGCCGGCACTCATGCGGTTCGTGACCCGATGGTCGGGCCGTCGCTTCCGGCGGGGAGCCGGGGCAGGCGCGGCAGTCGGTGCCATGGCTACAGGTGCCGTGTCCCTGGGCCGGGGCGGCAGCGGCAGGGGCAATGTCGCACCGACGCCGGCGAGCACGCACCCCAACCAGCCAGGCACGCCTCCGAAGGGCAGTAACGGAACACCTGGTCCGAAGGGAAACGGCGGCCAGCCGACGCCGGCCTCGACAAGTCCAGGTGGCCCTGGTGGAGCCACCACAACCGCGGCACCGCGGGTGCGGCCACGGGAGCGGGCAAGGGTGCAGCAGCAGCTGGTCCCGTAGGAGTCGCCGTCCTTGCAGGAACACAGATCGCCGGTCAGGTTTCGCAGGCCGCACAGCAGACCGCACAGGATTCAACCGGCCAATCAGAAACAACGGAGGGCCCCAGTGGCAGCAATTAATACCGAGTACAAGGAACCGTCCTACGGCAACTGGCGGGTCCCGCGCTCAGCCGGGCTGGGCAACCTCGGCGCTATCGGCACCGGGATTGTCATGGCCGGGCTGTTGGCCGGGATCATCAGCTTCGCCATCTGGGGTTTGTTCCCGGGCCTGGCCGTCCTGGGCGTGGCCGGGCCAGCGCCCTGCTGCTGACCGTGAAGGACAAGCACGGCCAGTCTGCTGTGGACCGCTTCGCCACACGGATGAGCTTCCGGATCTCCAGGTCCTCCGGAACGAATCTCTACCGTTCCGGGCCCCTGGGCGTGACGGACTGGGGCATGTACCAGCTGCCGGGGCTTGCGGCGACGTCGACCCTGTACGAGTTCACGGACTCCTACAAGCGCCCGTTCGCGCTGCTGCATGTGCCGGCCACCAGCCACTTCACGGTGATTTTCTCCACCGAACCCGACGGGGCCTCACTGGTGGACCCGGAGCAGGTTGATGCGTGGGTGGCGAACTGGGGCGGCTGGCTCGCCGGGCTGGCGAATGAGGCCGGCCTGGACGCCGCGGCCGTGACGGTGGAGACCGCACCGGATTCCGGGTACCGGTTGCGGAACGAAGTGGAAATGAACATCGACCCCCACGCGCCGGCCTTTGCCCAGGCGATTCTGCGCGAGGTCGTTGACACCTACCCGGAAGGATCGGCCACGGTCCGGGCCTGGGTGTCCCTGACGTTCAACGCCGCCCTCCGGGCAGGGTCCAAGAAGCGCACCCCCGAAGATGTCGCCCGGGACCTTGCCTCCCGGATCCCGGGGCTCTCGGCCGGCTGCAGTCCACCGGTGCCGGGATCGCCCGTCCCATGTCGGCGCAGGAACTCTGCGAAGTCGTCCGGATCGCCTACGACCCGCCCGCTGCGTTGATCATCGACGAAGCGCACGCCGCCGGGTCCCCGGTGTCCCTGGCCTGGGACGAAGTCGGCCCGACCGCGACCCAGGCAAGCTGGGATGACTACCGGCACGACAGCGCCTTCTCGGCCTCCTGGACCATGACCGGCGCACCGCGCGGGTCGGTGAACTCCTCGGTCCTGTCCCGGTTGCTGGCCCCGCACGGGGACATCGACCGGAAGCGGATTTCACTGCTGTACCGTCCGATGGACTCCGCCCGGGCAGCTGCCGTGGTCGAGCGGGACCAGAACAACGCCAACGTCCGCATCACTTCCGGGACCCGGCCCTCCGCCCGTGCCCTGGTCGATGCCCGCTCCGCGGTGCAGACCGCGCAGGAGGAAGCCCAGGGCGCCGGGCTGGTGAACTTCGGGATGGTCGTCACGGCCACCGTGACCGACCAGGAGCGCCTGCCCGATGCCGTCGCGGCCATCGAACAGACCTCCGGGACCGCCCGGGTGCTGCTGCGCCGCGCCTACGGTGCGCAGGACACCGCATTCGCGGCCTCCCTGCCGCTGGGGCTGGTCCTGCCCAAGCACAGCATGCTGCCCTCCGAAATCAAGGACGCCCTCTAATGGCCCGCATGAAACTCTTCACCCGCCCGTCCAGGAAGACACCTGAGCGGGTAACGGCGACGCCGGCGAACGCTGAGCCGGCGAAGACAGGGCGGCAGGCACGGGAGGCCGGGCCGGGCTCCCGGGCTGGGCCGGGCGCGGCGGGGCATGGCCGCGCTCGTCCCGTCCGTGACCGAGTACCGGGGAACGACGGTGCAGGTCTGCGGGCTGTGGCCATTCTCCTCCGGTGCGTCCTCGCCCATGATCGGCGTCCCGCTCGGACGCCACGAGGAAACCCACGCCACCGTCTGCTGCGACCCGATCAGCTGGTTCCAGCGCGCACGGCTCATTTCCAACCCCTCCGCGTTCATCCTCGGCAAGCCCGGCCTGGGGAAGTCCACCCTGGTGCGCCGCATGTTCCTGGGGCTCTCCGCCCAGGGCGTCCACCCCCTGGTCCTGGGGGACCTGAAGGGCGAGCACGTCAAGGCGGTCAAGGCTCTCGGCGGGCAGGTCATTTCCCTGGGCCGCGGCGTGGGGTACCTGAACATTCTTGATCCCGGCCAGGCCGTCGAGGTCGCCCAGCTCCTTGAGGCCAGCGGCCACCACGAAGCCGCCACCCGGGTCCGGGCCGACGCCCACGGCCGCCGCCTGAACATGGTCGTCTCGCTCATCACGATCAGCCGGAACAACCCGCCCACGGACCAGGAACAGACGATCCTGGACCGGGCCCTGCGGGTCCTCGATGACACGTTCGACGGCATCCCGGTCCTGAAGGACCTCCTGGACGTGATCGTCTCCGCCCCGGAGGAGCTGCGCCAGGTCGCCCTGGACCGCGGCGACATCGCGGTCTACCTGCAGGAAACCCGGGCGCTGGAGGCAACCCTGCTGGGCCTGGCCGGGGGAGGGAAGCTGGGGGAAATCTTCTCCGCCCAGACCACCAACCCCATGAAACGGGACCGCGCCGTGGTCTTCGACGTCTCCAGCATCGACGAGACCGAGACGGACCTGCAGGCCGCTGTGCTGCTCGCCTGCTGGTCCTACGGCTTCGGAACGGTCAACGTCGCCAATGCCCTGGCAGATGCCGGCCTGGAGCCGCGCCGGAACTACTTCGTGGTCTTGGATGAGCTGTGGCGGGCGCTGCGCTCGGGCAAGGGCATGGTGGACCGGGTGGACGCCCTGACTCGCCTGAACCGCTCGGTCGGTGTCGGGCAGATCATGATCTCCCATACCATGTCCGACCTGCTGGCACTGCCGGCGGAAGAGGACAGGATGAAGGCCCGCGGATTCGTTGAACGCTCCGGCATGGTGATCTGCGGCGGCCTGCCCGCTTCGGAGATGCCGCTGCTGACCTCAGCGATCCCGTTGTCGCGGCAGGAGCAGCAGAAACTCATCTCCTGGCAGGACCCGCCCGCATGGGACTCCCGCGGGGTCGACGTCGAACCCCCGGGCCGGGGGAAGTTCCTGATCAAGGTCGGCGGCCGCCCGGGAATCCCGGTCCAGATCGGGCTCACGTCGATCGAACAGGACGAGGGATTGAACGACACCAACACCCGATGGAGCACACCCGCCGAGACGCTCATGGATCCTGCCGCGCCTGTTCTGCCCGTGGAAGGGGAGACACCGTGAGTGCGCCGAACCGCAAAGGAATGGGCCTCGGAGATGTCCTGCTGGTGTGGGTGGCCATTGGCTTCATCGTTGTCTTTGGCGGGGGCATTTACGCTGCCGTGCATCTGGGCTCCTGGATGGCCGGCATCGCCGCACCCCGGCGCAGCCCGTTGATCTGATCGCCGGGCTGGCCAAGGGCCGGGTGCCCTGGCCTGTCCAGTCCACGGTCGCCGCTGCCCTCATGGCCGGCATGGTCCTGGTCCTGGCCCTCGTCGTGCTGGTGGCCTGGAAGAAAGGGGCGTCCAAGCGTGCACGGGTCGATAAGGCCGCACGGTACCTGGGGCGCGGGAAATCCCTGGCCGCGTTCTCCGAGAAGGGCGCGAAAGCGACGGCCGAGCGCCTGGGCGTGAAAGACACCCCCGGCATCGTGGTGGGCAAAGTCGTCTCGACCGGCCAAAAGTTCATCCAGTCCTGGGAAGACCTCAGCATCGACATCTGGGGGCCCCGGACGGGTAAGTCGACCTCCCGGGTCATGCCGGCGATCCTGGACGCACCCGGCGCCGTGGTCTCCACCTCGAACAAGCGCGACGTCGTGGACGGCACCCGCGGCGTGCGGGTCCTGACCGCTCCGGTGTGGGTGTTCGATCCGCAGAAGATCGCCCAGGAAGAACCGGACTGGTGGTGGAACCCGCTCTCCTACGTCACGGACGAGGAGAAGGCCTACAAACTCACCCAGCATTTCGCCGTCGGCTCACGCCTCCCGGGGTCCAAACCGGACGCGTACTTCGACCCGAAGGCCGAAGACATCCTCTCCTCGTACTTCCTCGCTGCCGCGCTGGGGAGCTGCCCATTACCCGGGTGTATCTGTGGGTGACGGAGCAGGTCAGTCAGGAACCCATCGAAATCCTCAAGGAGCACGACTACGAGCTGCAGTACAAGGGCTTGGAGTCCACGCTGAAGCTGGCCGACAAGCAGCGCGACGGGATCTTCGGCACCGCCGAGAAGATGATCCAGTGCCTCAAGTCCAGGAACACGCTGCGCTGGGTCGCCCGGCCCGCGGCGCGTCCGTGGCCACGGATCCCCGGCGCCGGTTCAACCCGCGCGACTTCGCCGCCTCTCGGGAGACGATCTACATCCTCTCCAAGGAAGGGGCCGGCTCCGCCGCGCCGCTCACCACGGCCCTGACGGTGGCCATCGCGGAAGCCATGGAGGAACGGGCCGAGCGCAGCGGCGGCGGCTGCCCAAACCTGCGCTGTTCGCCCTGGATGAGCTGGCCAACGTCGTCCGCTGGGCCGGGCTGCCGGACCAGTTCAGCCACTACGGCTCCAAGGGCCTGATCGTCATGGCCATCCTGCAGTCCTGGTCCCAGGGCGTTGAACTATGGGGGGAGGCGAACATGCGGAAAATCTGGTCCGCCGCGAACGTGAAGGTCTACGGCGGCGGCGTCGCCGAAGAAGGCTTCCTCCGCGCACTCTCGGACCTCATCGGGGACTACAGCTACACCAACATCTCCATCTCCACCGGCAAAACCGGGTCCAGCCGCTCCGGCAGGAGGCCAAGGAACGCATCTTCGACGTCTCCAACCTCGCCGAACTCGACCGCGGCCGCGCCGTCGTGCTCGCCTCCGGGCACCCGCCACCCTGGTCCGGACATTGCCCTGGTACACCGGCACCCGCAAGGACGCCGTCGAAGCGTCCATCAAGACCCACAGCCCCGCCCGAAGAACCGGCCCACCGGCGGCTGCCGGGCCAGTGGCCAACCCCTGGGTCACAAAGTAGGAGGCTCTGAGATGGCCAGCAACATCGGACGATTCAGCACAGCCACCCCCAACTCAGAGGCACCTGCCGAGAGGCCGGCGGAAGAGCAGAAGCCACCGGAACTGGTCTACGGCTCAGCCGAGGAGTTCCTGCACGAACAGCTCCTGCCGACCTACGTCCGCGACGTCGACGGCCGCGCCGCAAAATGGTGCCTCGAATGGTACTTCCACCCCGAAGCACTCTCCCGCGTCGAAGCGCTGTGGCGGGCATGGGAACACCTCAGACTCGACGGAGCCACCGGCATCAGCGTCTGGTTCAAAGACCACGCTGACCACCACATGAACGTGCTCCTGGACCCCCGCGGACCGTTCTACAAATGCGACATGCAAAAACACCGCGACCCGAACACCTCGAACCCAAAAAGGCACCCGAAGGCTGGTTCCCCGACGTGCGGGCACTACCTGTCTAAAAGGACAACCCGAAACTCGGACGGGCTCTATTGTCCACAAAGCAGTGTCCGGTACGGTGAACCCGGCACACCCTACAAACATTCAGAGCGCCCCTGGGGGTCGCCGTAGTATCCGGGAAAAATCGGGCGGATAAGGCTTGGGTAGGCTCCTGACCAAGAGATTTGTGGTGGTGGTCGGAGGGCGTGCTGAGTGGTTGTTCAGATATTCACGGATGAAGAGTTGGAACGGCTCCGGGAGTTCCCGGAGATCGGCAGGGATGAGTTGTTCCGGTTTGTTGATCCTGGCCGGGGAAGGGCGCCTCGGACAGGCTTGGCCTCGCGGTAGCGCTGTGTACATTGCCGTGGCTTGGGTTCGTGCCGGATGAGGTGTCGTCCGCACCGCGGGTGGCGGTCGCCCGGCTCGCTGATCAGCTCGGTGTTGAGCCGGGCCAGCTCAAGTCCTATGGTCGGCGGGCGAAGACCCGGACTGATCATCTGCGATTGGTCGCGAAGTATTTGGGTTGGCGGTTGCCGGCGACGCTGGAGTTCAAGGAGTTGGATGAATTCTTGTTGGCTCGTGCGATGGAGCATGACTCGCCGACGCTGCTGTTCCGGTTGGGGTGTGAGTACCTGATCACGGCTCGGGTTATCCGGCCAGGGCCGGTGACTTTGGTGAAGGCTGTTGCCCATGCCCGTGAGGTCGCACGGCAGGAGACATTCGATCGGTTGGCGCATGAGTTCAGTGACGAACGCCGTGCCGGGTTGGATGCTCTGCTGGTGACCGACCCGAAGATCGGCATGACGCGTCTGCGGTGGCTGGGCAAGGGGCCGGTGGAAGCCTCGCCCGCGGCGGTGAAGACCGAGATCGAGAAGCTGGAGTTCCTGCGCGGTCTGGGCGCACCTGCTCTGGACTTGTCGGTCCTGCCGGCTGAGCGGCGTCGATTCCTGGCAACGATGGGCCGTCGAATGACCGCGCAATCGCTGGCCAGGCGTGAGCCGGAGCGCCGCTACCCGATCTTGCTGACGTTGTTGGCGCAGTCAGGGACTGAGGTTCTGGACGAGGTCGTGCAGCTCTTTGATCAGTCCCTCTCAGCGCGGGAAAGTAGAGCCTTGAACAGGATGCGTGACTATCTCGCTGAACGGGCAAGGGCCGGCGAGGATCGACAGGCGCTTCTGGACGCTGTCCTGGCTATTGTCGCCGATCCGGCCGTTCCCGATGAGGAAGTCGGAGGCCTCATTCGTGGTGGCCGGATTGGGTGGGATCGGCTCCGCTCCGCTCAGTCGGCCGCGTTGCCGCCTCTGCCGCGTGATCATGGGCATCTCGCGGCTTTGGATGGTTCATACGGGTATTTGAGGCAGTTCACGCCGCAGTTCCTCTCAGCGGTGACTTTCTCGGGCGGCACGGCTGCGACTGAGCTCCTGGACGCGGTCGGGATTCTCCGGGATCTGAACGTCACGGGCGCCCGCAAGGTCCCTTCAGAGGCACCGGTTGGGTTCGTCCCGGCGCGGTGGTCCGGGTATCTGCAGGCCGCGGCCGAGTCAGGGAACACGGTCGCGTACCGGCATTACTGGGAGTTGTGCACTTTGTTGGCTTTGCGTGACGGGCTGCGCACCGGAGACGTGTTCGTGCCAGGGTCCCGCCGCTACTCGGACCCGGCCGCTTACCTTCTCACCCCTGAAAGATGGGGGTTGCAGCGTGATGAGTTCTGCCAGCTGGTCGGCAAGCCGGCAGACCCGGCAGCTGCGCTGGCTTCGATGGAAGAGGAACTTAACGAAGCACTCAGTGGCCTGGAGGAGGTTCTTGCCCGCGGGGATGGTCCGGTGCGCCTGGACGATAACGGTGACCTGGTGATCTCGCCCTTGACGGCGGAGGACGTCCCGGCCGAGGCTGTGGCACTCAAGAGAGGGTGTCAGATGGATTGTGTAGGGGTTCCGGTCCTCGTGTGATTGGAGAACACTTTGTCCATGATTGATTCCCATGAAGAGCTCGGTGCGGAACTCGCGGAAAAGGTTGCCGCGGCTGGGGACCTCGAGGCGCTCAAGGCCTCGGGTGCCTTTGATGAGCTGATGGAACAGATCGATGCCGGCCGGCTTCAGATCGATGGCAAGGACGGGTTCCTGAACCTGATGATCAAGGCCGTGCTTGAGCGGGGCCTGCAGACCGAACTGAGCGAGCATCTGGGGTATGAAAAGGGTGATCCTGCTGCCCGGCTGCTGCCGAACTCCAGGAACGGCAGCTACCCCAAAACGGTGGCCTCCACGGTCGGAGACGTCGGTCTTGCCATTCCGCGGGACCGGGCGGGCACCTTCACCCCGCAACTGGTTCCAAGAGGTTCACGGCGCACCGGCGGGCTCGATGACATGATCATCAGCCTTTATGCAGGTGGAATGACGATCCGGGACATCGAACACCACCTGGAATCGACGATCGGTACCGAACTATCCCGCGAGACGATTTCCAAGATCACCGACGACGTCCTCGAAGAGGTCATGGCCTGGCAGTCCCGGCCGCTGGATCCGATCTACCCGATCCTGTATCTGGACGCGATCGTGGTGAAAATCCGGGACGGGCATCAGGTGAAGAACAAAGCCGCCCACATCGCCGTCGGCGTGGATCTTGACGGGGTCAAGCGCGTGCTCGGGATCTGGATCCAGGCTTCCGAAGGGGCGAAGTTCTGGGCAGGGGTCTGCGCGGAACTGGCCAACCGCGGTGTCAAAGACGTGCTGATCGCCTGCTGCGACGGGCTCACCGGGTTCCCCGAGGCGATCCAGGCGACCTGGGCCAACACCACCGTGCAGACCTGTGTCGTGCACCTGGTCCGGGCCTCCATGCGCTTCGTCGCTTACGGGGACAGGAAGAAGGTCGCGGCCTGCCTGCGGAACATCTACACCGCCCCGACCATCGAAGCGGCCCTGACGGCCCGGGAGGAGTTCGCCGCCGGGGAATGGGGACAAAAGTACCCGGCAGCTCTCAAGACCTGGGAAAACGCCTGGGAACGGTTCATCCCCTTCCTGGCTTTCCCACCGGCGCTGCGGAAAGTCATCTACACGACGGATGAAATCGTCAAGTCGGGCGGGTCGGTCTGTCCTGGTTGGCTCCTGCTGCTGTTGACCGGGGCCGCGGGCTCCGGGTCAAGGGCGGCCGGAGGCCGTCGCGCAGCGATCACGACAGTGACCCTTGAGGGCGGAGGGGCGGCCACGGTAATCTCCCTGCGGCACGGGCCGACCAGGAAACCCCAGCGCGGAATCTCATTCTTGCCGGGGTCGGGTGAATTCGATCTTCTTCGCTCCGGCCGGGCGGCGAGGTTGCCAGTTGGAAATGAGCAATTGGTAGGCGCGTTCAGCGGTTTCGACGAGTTCCCGTTCCTCGCGGCGTAGCTGCTTGTCGTTGTAGGCGTATCCGGGTCCGCGGTGAGCCACGGCGCGGGGAGCACCGGAGGTGAGCTCGAGTTTGCGTTGTTTGAACGCGACCAGGCTGGGCCGGGCGAACGCGTACTCTTCTCCGCGGGTGTCCAGCGTCCAGGCCAGGGTGGCCAGCTTGCGTGCCGTGGCCACGACGGCGATCTGGAAGCCCCGGCGGGCCTTGATCCGTGAGTAGAATGCCCGCAGTGGTCCCGGGGCCAGTGCCGCGGTGAACGCCGCTTCCACGAGCATGCCCCGGGCGTGGGCATTGCCTTGCTTGGTGATCCGGCCGTGGTGTGCAGGCTGCCCTCCGGACTGACGCACCCTGGGATGCAGCCCAAGGTAGGCGACCAGCTTCTCGGCGGTAGGGAACCGCCTGAAGTCGCCCACCGCGGCGATCAACGCCATGGCCACGACCGTGGACACCCCGGGTATCGTCATCAGCCTGCGTGCCGTGGCATCCGTGAGCGCTTCGGTTGCCAGGGCCTGCTCATAGGAAGCCAGCTCATTACCCAGGAAATCCAGGTGCCGCAGCAGCGCGTGAACGGTGTCCCGCTCATCCGGCGGTAGCACCTGAAGGCCGAGCCAGGCCCGCCCGGCCTTGCCGAACAGATCGGTGGCCGTCGGGCGCGGCAGCAGATTCCTGGCCAGAACCGCATGCACCTGATTCTTGATCCGCGTGCGCTCCCGGACCAGCTGAGTGCGCTGACCGACAATACGGCGCAGCCGCGCGGTACGCTCGTCGGGCAACCACACCGGTGGCAGGAAATCCGCGGCAAGCAACTGGGCAAGGATGCGGGCATCGACCTTATCCGTTTTCACCTTCGCCTCCGCGATCGCGCGGGTCTTCAACGGATTCGATACCACGACCCGGCCGGCATACGGCCTGATCAGCAAGGCGATCGCCTCACTGTTGCCAGTCGCTTCCAACGCCACCTGATCGCCCGGACCGAGCTTCCGTGCCCAGCCAACCAACGCGTCTGGCCGGCATGCCACCTGACCGGCGTCACGGACCTCACCGTCCTGAAGAACAGCGATCTGCGCGAAATCCCGATGAACATCCAAACCGATAAACCGAACCATCACTTTCTCCTCCCACCCCGATATCAGGGATCGGAATCGGCCAGGCAATCGACACCTACGGATCCGCGTTCACGACGCAGCCGGACAAGTCGCGGGGCGACCATTTACTAACACGGGCTCTCAGCCCATCGTGCAAGACCGGTCTGCCCACCCGATTCCCTACAAGCGCCCCAGTTCCGGACGGTCTCACCGTACGACCAAACCACCAGGCCCAGCCAGCCAGACGAACAACGTGAGGCACCCACCATCTTTCATACCCGGTACCAACGCGATCGAGTCCCTGAACTACCAACTGCGCAAGATCATCAAGAACCGGGGCCATTTCCCCAACGACCAGGCCGCAGTGAAACTGCTCTGGCTCGCCATCTGCAACATCGAAGACAAACGCGCCAGAGAACGCCAGAAAACCAGAACCACCGACAAGGAATCCTCCGGCAACCACCTCGTCGAAGGGGCAGCCACCGCCGGCTGGATCCAGGCCCTGGGAGTCCTGAGCATCACCTACCCCGAACGACTCGAACCCTACCTCAGCTAAAAATGACTCCCGACCCCACACACAAACAACTTGACAGGCTCTCTCTTCCCGGACATACCATTCCGCCGTCCAGGCCAGCACGTCATAGGGGATCCCGCAGGCATCGGCCATCCTCGTCAGGCCAAGGTTCGTTGAGTGCGCCAGGAGCACCGCGATCAGATTCCGCTTCAGCTCCGGGCTGCGGGCCTGCTTGCCCCCGCATGGGTGAAGAAGCCCAGGAAGCCCGTGCGTTTGTCCAGTTCGATCAGCAGAGACACGATCGGGGCGAAAGGCAGCATCTCGGTCAACTCTGTCTTGAGTGCCACGGCCTCGGCCGGGACGTCCTCCGCCGTCAAGGGCGAGATCACCAGGTCACCGTTCTCGTCCAGGCGCACCGGTCCATCCCCGCGGGCAAGAACCTCCTCCAGGCCACTGAGTGCTTCGTTAAGTTCCTCTTCCATCGAAGCCAGCGCAGCTGCCGGGTCTGCCGGCTTGCCGACCAGCTGGCAGAACTCATCACGCTGCAACCCCCATCTTTCAGGGGTGAGAAGGTAAGCGGCCGGGTCCGAGTAGCGGCGGGACCCTGGCACGAACACGTCTCCGGTGCGCAGCCCGTCACGCAAAGCCAACAAAGTGCACAACTCCCAGTAATGCCGGTACGCGACCGTGTTCCCTGACTCGGCCGCGGCCTGCAGATACCCGGACCACCGCGCCGGGACGAACCCAACCGGTGCCTCTGAAGGGACCTTGCGGGCGCCCGTGACGTTCAGATCCCGGAGAATCCCGACCGCGTCCAGGAGCTCAGTCGCAGCCGTGCCGCCCGAGAAAGTCACCGCTGAGAGGAACTGCGGCGTGAACTGCCTCAAATACCCGTATGAACCATCCAAAGCCGCGAGATGCCCATGATCACGCGGCAGAGGCGGCAACGCGGCCGACTGAGCGGAGCGGAGCCGATCCCACCCAATCCGGCCACCACGAATGAGGCCTCCGACTTCCTCATCCGGAACGGCCGGATCGGCGACAATAGCCAGGACAGCGTCCAGAAGCGCCTGTCGATCCTCGCCGGCCCTTGCCCGTTCAGCGAGATAGTCACGCATCCTGTTCAAGGCTCTACTTTCCCGCGCTGAGAGGGACTGATCAAAGAGCTGCACGACCTCGTCCAGAACCTCAGTCCCTGACTGCGCCAACAACGTCAGCAAGATCGGGTAGCGGCGCTCCGGCTCACGCCTGGCCAGCGATTGCGCGGTCATTCGACGGCCCATCGTTGCCAGGAATCGACGCCGCTCAGCCGGCAGGACCGACAAGTCCAGAGCAGGTGCGCCCAGACCGCGCAGGAACTCCAGCTTCTCGATCTCGGTCTTCACCGCCGCGGGCGAGGCTTCCACCGGCCCCTTGCCCAGCCACCGCAGACGCGTCATGCCGATCTTCGGGTCGGTCACCAGCAGAGCATCCAACCCGGCACGGCGTTCGTCACTGAACTCATGCGCCAACCGATCGAATGTCTCCTGCCGTGCGACCTCACGGGCATGGGCAACAGCCTTCACCAAAGTCACCGGCCCTGGCCGGATAACCCGAGCCGTGATCAGGTACTCACACCCCAACCGGAACAGCAGCGTCGGCGAGTCATGCTCCATCGCACGAGCCAACAAGAATTCATCCAACTCCTTGAACTCCAGCGTCGCCGGCAACCGCCAACCCAAATACTTCGCGACCAATCGCAGATGATCAGTCCGGGTCTTCGCCCGCCGACCATAGGACTTGAGCTGGCCCGGCTCAACACCGAGCTGATCAGCGAGCCGCGCGACCGCCACCCGCGGTGCGGACGACACCTCATCCGGCACGAACCCAAGCCACGGCAATGTACACAGCGCTACCGCTAGGCCAAGCCTGTCCGAGGCGCCCCTTCCCCGGCCAGGATCAACAAACGCAAGATCCGCCGCCGACAGGGTAAAAAACCGGAACAACTCATCCCTGCCGATCTCCGGGAACTCCCGGAGCCGTTCCAACTCTTCATCCGTGAATATCTGAACAACCACTCAGCACGCCCTCCGACCACCACCACAAATCTCTTGGTCAGGAGCCTACCCAAGCCTTATCCGCCCGATTTTTCCCGGATACTACGGCGACCCCCATGAAGGTCATATAATCATGGGCGGCGTAGCACTGTTACTGAAATCGTCCTACGGTCTAGTTTGACGGGATGGAACCAATGTATTTATCGAACGCCCGTGGGTTTCTCATGACCGTGTAAGGGAGCCGGGTGAGCCGTGGGTAGTTTGTAGCCCGGAGGTAGTTTAAGGCGCATACGGCAGCTTCTCTCGTTCGCTTGGCGCGACGCCTGCCCGGCATGGCCATTCCGAAAAGGATGGCGGCTAGTGCGGCAGCAGTGAACAACGCCCGGAAGAGAGCAGGCAAAGTCGTCCAAATCGAAGCGGAGACTGCCAACGGAACCATCGCCCACAGAAAAATGAAAACGGCAGAAGAGAGCTGGATGAAGCGATCGTGCATGCCTCGGACAAGCTTCGCTGCCGCTGCTTCACCTACCCTTGGGGTCCATTCCCGCCGAATCCGGGCATCCACGCTCAAACGCATTTTTCCTGCCTTGAAATCGTTGGTATCTAGCCCTTTCCTGAGCATGCCTTCACCACCGCGTCCCAGGTGCTCTTGCCGTCGATTCCGGATGCGCCAGCTCCAAAGAGAAGACTACCGACGTCCCATCCACCGCCAACTACACCGGCTGCACCTGCAGCCCAGCCAAAGCCAAGCGCCACACCTCCGACATACGTTGCTGCACATGCGAGGTCATCTCCGGTGGCACCGCAGTTGACGGCGTCCCCGGCAAAACCTAGGTCGCCCATCGCAGTTCCCACGTTCTTCAGCGGTTTAGCCCATGGTACCTCGCGCGGAGCATTCGCTGCCGATGCCTCTTCGGCACCCGCAGTGGCCGCATCTGCACTCTCGGAAGCCAGTGCAGCGGCGTCCGCGGCCTCCGCACCGATTGCCGCCCCTTCGGCGACAGCCTCTCCCGCCACAAAGGCCGACCCCGCTGCAATCTCAGCGATTGCGCCGACACCCGTGAGCGCGAGGCCCACAATAGCCACACCCAGTCCAATGGCTCCGACCGTGTCCCAGAAACCCCAGAGACCGAGCGGGTCAACGATATTCAACGGATTGTTACCGGCGTATGCAAACCACTGCAAAGTCCTTTGGTAGGCGGGATCTTTGGTCAGGAATTGTGCCGTATTGGTGTCGTAGTAGCGGGCCCGGAGGTAGATATAGCTGGTTTCGGTATCTGTGTATCCGCCGGTGTACTGGAGGGGTGTGGTGCTTGTTCCTGTGTGTCCGGTGGTTTTGCCGTAGGCGTCGAAGCTATAGGTGGCTACGACATTGCCGGTGTTGTCGGTCAGCGCCCGGGTGGATCCGATCTGATCGGTGAAGAAGAACTGCAGCTGGGTTCCGCTGATTTGTTCGAGGGGGACACCGCCGGGGCCGTGGATCCAGGTGTTGGTCCCGTCGGTGAGGAGGTTCGCGACCTTGGCGTCGTCCCAGGTGAAGCTGGTTGTCGTGGTTCCAGTTGTCTTGCTGGTCCGCAGCCCGCCTGCGTTATAGGCATAGGTTGTGGTTGTGGTTCCGGTGGTTGCCTTCGTGAGTTCATCGGAGCCGTTGTAGGTGTAGGTGGTCGCCGAACCGGTCGCGGGTGTGCTGATGGTCCGGTTGCCGTCATTGTCGTAGCCGTAGCCTGAGGCGCCCGCCGGTTTGCTGGCGCAGGACGGACTGCTGACGATTGTGGGGTTGGACCAACACAGCTGGTTTGCTGCGTCAAAGGTCTGGGTGCCGCCCCGTAGGGTCGAGGCGTTATTCGCGGCGTCGTACGCATTGGTGGTAGTCGTGCCGCCGGAAGTAACGGATTTGAGTTGGTTGAGGTTGTTGTACGCGTCGGTTTCTGCTGCCCCGGGGAGCCCAGTGGGAGTTTGACCGGTGATCTGGTTGGCGTTGTCCCTCGTGTAGCTCAGGGACGCCAAGGTCGTAGCACCTTTCGTGAGCGCAGAGGCGCTCAGTGCCCGGCATTGTCAATGGTGTTGGTGACGATAGTGCCGTTCGGATAGCTCAGGGTTTGGACCTGGTTATCGGCGGTGTAGCCGATGCTGGTTTTGTTGCCGGCGAAGTCGGTGACGGTGGAGAGGTGTCCGGCGTCGTCGAAGGTCTGCGCGACCGGGACCGCCTGTCCGGGGTAGCTGAGGCTCGTCTCATTCCCTGAAGGGTCGTAGCCGTAGCCGATGGTCGCGCCGGCGCCGTTGGTGTGGCTGGTGATTTCACCGAACACGTCATAGACCCAGGTGCTGGTTCCGGTTCCATCCGTGACCGCGGTCCTCCTGCCCGCAGCGTCGTAGCTGACAGCGGAGGTTCCCGGTGTGCTGTCGGAATAGGAGAGGGAACTCATCCGCCCGGCCGTGTCATAGGAGAATGTGGCGGTGATGTTGTTCGCGGTGGTAACGGTCTTCTTCAGTCCTGCTGTGTCGTAGGCGGTCGTGGTCTTGTGGCCGTTGGCGTCGGTGACGGTCGTTTGGCGGCCTTGCCCGTCATAGCCATAGGTCGTGTGCTTTCCGAGGCCGTCCACGGTATCCGAGACATGCCCATCCGGTGTGTAGAGCGTTCCGGTGACGGAGTTGTCGGCGGCCTTCACACTCGTCTGCTGATCGGCCGCGTCGAAGCTTGAGGTGGTCACATTGCCGTCCGCGTCTGTGGCGGTGACTTTGTTGCCGTCCGCGTCAAAGGCCGTGCTTGTGTGGTGACCGAGGGGGTCTGTCAGGGTTGTGGTGTGGCCCCAGGCGTCGTGAGCGGCGGTGGTGCAGCCCTTCGCCGGCGGAGTGCACGTGATTGGGGTTCCTGCTGCCGTTCCCGAAGGCGCTACGGTGCTGGTGAGCCAGCCTGTTGCTGTCGCGTATCCCATGAGGGTCTTGTTGCCCAGCGGATCCGTCGTGCTCGTGAGGTCACCGAACGCATCGTAGGTCGCGGTTGTGATCTTGCCCCGTGCATCTGTCGTGGAGGTAGGCTCACCGGGATGCGCCGCATCCGAATAGCCGTAGCTGACGGTGCGTGCTGCCGCTCCGGAGCCACCGGTGCCGCCGGCGGGGTTTCCCAGCTCGGCGTCTTCAACGGTCTGGCTCACAGCGACGGATGAAGGAACCCCGGCCGGGGTGTAACTGGTGGCCGTTCTGAGCCCGGTGGGCGTGATGGCGAGGGTTTGGTGTCCGGCGTTGTCGTACTGGGCAACGGTCGTGTTCCCGGCGGGGTCGGAGGAGGATATCCGGTTGCCGTGGTCATCGTAGGCGTAGGTCTGGGTGTGCCCGTCGGGGTCAACCTGCGTGGAGACCCCCAGTGTGACGGGATCGTAGGTGTAGGTCCAGGTCCCGGAATCGGCGGTCCCGGCTCCCTTGGTTTCGGAGGTGAGGAGCCCGTTGACGTCGTAGCTGTCGATGGTCTTGTGGCCGGCGGGGTCGGTGACAAGGGTCTGCCCCTGGACGAGGTTCGCCCGGTGTTGGGGCCGTAGGTGAACGTCGTGACCCGTCCGAGCGGGTCTGTCTGGGAGGTGACCCGCTCGGAGGTGTCGTAGACCATGGACGTGACCGGGGTCGGTGTCCCGGTTTTGCCGTAGTTCACGGGGGTGCGCATGGACGTGATGAGGTGCGTGGAGGAGTACCCGTACTGGGCGTGGTCTGCGTCGTTCGGGGTTCCGCCAGTAAAGGTGGTGCCAACCCCGTACACATCGGTCAGGTTCGAGTTGGCGTCGTAGACGTAACTCACCTGGCGGTTTGCCGTGTCTTTGACGCCGGTGATGTGGGCGCCGGTCCAGGTAAAGGTGTAGGTACGCCCGGAGGGGTCCGTGACGGTGGACAAGTGTCCTGAGCCGTCGTAGGCCAGGTTCGTGGCGTACGCGGGGGTCGCTACGGTGCCGGCGAGGTCCGTTTCGCTGCTCAGCCTGCCGGTGGCGGTATCGAAGGTGAAGACCGCGGTGCCGCGGCGGGTGTAGGTGTAGGTGGTTCCCGCTTTGCTCAGGGTTGCGTCAAAGCGTGGTGCGGTCGGGGTGTAGACCCCGCCGGCAAGGGTGAACGCGACTTTTGAGCCGTCCTCCTGGGTAATCGTGACTTTGCCGGTAGTTCCGTCCGTGGCGGCGGTGAGGCCGTAGTTGTAGGTCCAGCCCCAGCCGAAGGGTCCGTTGGCGGCTCCTGAGCCGTTGGGCCCGGCGGGGTCGGCGATGGCGGAGGCATAGGAACGGGTCACGTTCAGGGGCGAGCCGAGCCCGGGGTGGCGAGGTCGGTCGCGCTTTCACCGAAGTACCCGGTCTGGGTGCTGACCGGGTCCCCGGCGGTGCGTTGGACGCATCCACAGTTCACGAAGGCCGGGTTCGAGCCCTTGGGCGCGTCCTGGACTCCCGGCGGGCCGCCGATCGGGGTGCCCGGGGTGCCGCCCATCGGGATGAACGCGACCCCATCGTAGGCGACATCGTAGGCCCCGGCTGTCATGTTGCTAGTGTTGTCCAGACTGACGGTCCCGCCGTTCTGCATCGCGAACGTGCCGATGGTGGCCCACTGTTCAGAGCCCCAGTCCTGATTGACACGGATCTTCCAAGGCGCGGCTCCGCCGCCGGGGTTGATCGTGTAGACCACGTCCGTAGCGGTGGCCCGGTGGCCGGGAAATGGAGTTTGATCTTGTAGTACTGCAGGCTCGGCAGGTTCGGGGTCCACACACCGGTGTTGATGACCTGGGGCTGATTGGCGGGTTGAGTGTGGGTGAACAGGATCCGGCCGCCGAGACCGACCCGAGCTGGTGCGTGTCGATCTGGCCGACGGTGACACCGTTCGTGTCTTTACCGTAGTTCATGGCGAACGTGCCGTTGCTGGACCAGTTCTCCCCGGAACATCCGACAGTATTCAGCGGCGGGGAGGGTTGATCATCGACGATGATGGGCGCGCCGCCCGGGCCCGAGGGGACGGTGCCATCCAGGTTGCAAGTCGGAGGATGAGGATCCGCATAGGTAGGTTCCGTTGATCCGGCGCCGTATTCGTAGGCCGACGTGGTGCAGGTGGTCGCACACGTGGCCACCCAGGTGGCGGGTTTGTGCCACCAGCACTCATAATCGGCCAGAGAGCAGTATGCCCCGGTGGAGTCGGCGGGGTTGCAGTCGTTGCTGCTGTCGCACATGGCGTTGAGGCCTGGGAGCTGCGGCCAGTTGGTGCCGTGGTAGTCCGGGGTGGAGTAGCCGTAGTAGCCGTAGCGGATCAGGGGGCTGGCCATCCAGCCCAGGACGCGTTCCTGGTAGGGCCAGTCGCCCGGGTGGGCCGCGTCCGCGTACGTGCTTTGCAGGAACGGGGTGCGGTTCGGCGGGTAGGAGGGGTTGCGGGGGTTGTTCGCCCAGCCCAGCCCCCAGGTTCCGTCGGGTCCGGTGCAGCTCGGGCCGGGGGTGCAGCCGGTCGTGTTCCCGAATGCCGCGGTCGGCTGGATTCCGCTGTTGTAGGCCCAGAGGGCGAAGTACCAGTTTTCCAGCTTGGACGGGTCGGCGTTGTTCGCGGTGATCCCGGATTCGTAGAGCTGGTTCCAGGTGCCTTCCAGGATCTGCAGGCCCGCGGAAATGTTTTCCTGGTAGTCGTTGGCGATCTTCATCTGCCCGTGGTGGGAGATCGAGACGTCGCCGACGTGCATGCCGTCGGTGACCTGGGAGATGCCGTAACCGCAGTCAGCGTTCGGGTAATCGATCTGGTCGATGCTGCCGGGCACACCGTAGTAGTCGGCGATCAGCGGGTCGGCCGGGATGCCGGCAGGGCATGCCAGGACGCCTGGTTAAAATTGGACTCCTGGGCCAGGATGCCCAGCATGACCGAACGCGGGACAGTGGTCTGCGTGCTGCCTGTGGGGTGGTCCAGCGGGATGGGCGAGAAGTCATCGCTGGGCGAGTAGCTGACCAGTCCCATGTTCGCGAAGTTCGCCGGCCGGGCATACTGCGACCCGGACAACAGGCCCTGTTCGGCCATCTGTACAGCCCAGTTCACCTGCGCGTTGGAGGGCTGCATGACCTGCATGGCCGGATCCAACCGGCCGATCGCGCACGTCGGGGTGTCGGTGCTGCTGGCCAAATTGATCGTCGGGCCGGAATCGAGCATGACAGCGCTGTTGATCGTGGGGCTGGAACCAAGCTGCACTGAGCCCTTGATGGCAGGTTTCCCGGTGACGGGTGGCGGCGGAAGACTCTTTCGGTGTGATGGTGTTTCGTTCAGCCGGGGCTGTCCGCTGCCCGGCCACGCCCGCGGGAACATAGCTCGACACGGCAGTGGTGACTGTCCCGACAGCGGGGTCGAACGAACGGTCGATGAGTTTGCCGGTGCCCGTGGCGACGGCTTCCCCGGCGGTGATCGCTGTTGTCTGGGCCTGGTCGGCCTGCTGCGCCGGTTTGGTGGCACCGGGCGGGGGCGTCTGCTTGGCGCCGAAAACGGCGTCCCCGTTCAGGGACGCCCCGACGGCCGGACCGCTCAGGTGTGATGAATCGACGTTTTTCAGCGCGGAACTGGACGGTGCTGCTTCAAGCCCGGTGATGGTGTTCTTGCCGTCGCGGCCACCGAACAACGCGACCTTGTTCACCGACCCCTGGCCAAGGGTGGTGAGCTTCTTGCCGTCAAAATGCATGACCTGCGTGTGGGAATTGTCGACGGCCACGTTCAGCAGATCGACGCCGCCGTCGCCGGAAGGACGCAGATTGAACGCTGACCCCTTCACGGTCGCGACTTCCGACGGTTTGGCCGGGCTAGTATCCGTTCCGTTGCCGGGTACCGCGACGAGACCTGACCCCACGACGCCAATGACCCGCCCGGGTCGGCACAGCCGAGGAGACCTGCCCCGCAGCTGTCGTCGAAGCCGTGACTTTCCCTGAAGCAAGGTCAACGGACACCAGCCCGGTCGTCTGCTCCTGGGCACCCAGGGAGAGAGAGAACACGGCAGTATCCGCGGCACCGCAACCAGGTGAGTAGTACTTCAACCCGACACCGCTCACAACGGGGTGACTTTGCCTGTTGCAAGCTCGATGGAGTAGCCGAACGCGCCGCGGTCGCGGGCAGCGGTCAGATTCACCGAGGAAGCGGCCAGGACAGCCACCGCGGCATATTTCCGTCGCCGGACAGGCACTGATAGCCCGTCCATGACGAAGCATCGACTCCCTGGGGTTTGATGACCGCGAGGGACTTCCAGGCAAATCCACCGGACTCCCTGCCGAGCTGAACGTGGTACCCGGAAGCGTCGCCGAATCCCGCCAACGCCTCATCACTTGACGATGATGCAGAGGGCCCGAAATCTTCAGCCGTGGCCACAGCGAGAGGGTTTGATGACTGCGTGTTTTTGGCGGAAGGGAGCGCTTCCGCAGGCATCCCTTGGATCAGGGCGCCGACCAACGCGCCGACCAACGGTACCGCAACGAAACTAAATGCGCGGCGAGAGGCCCATGCGAATCTGTTCATTCGTGAAAATCCAATTCAAGGGAAGCCCACAGCCTTATGAAAGACGTGGCTTGGCGAGGCAGACAACGGAAGATGAAGCTCAACAGCTGGTGATCATAAGCAGTCTTCCGGCTCGGTCGACCAGATCGACCAACCAACCGGAATCGGTGCCAATAACTAACCGACCGGGGATGAAACGCGCTCCCCAGCCGGTCGAGGAGATTTGATGAAGGTGAAGGTCTGCGGGTGCCTTCGAGTCACGATGAAAAACGCATCAGGGGTCGAGAGCCGAATGCGGAGCAATGGTCGTCGCCCGGGCACTACTTTTATGGCGTCTCACTAGATTCCCCAAATATGTATTGGTTTGCTCATGCACATGACAAGTCCATGGATACCGAGAGGAGGCTACGGGCGAATTTCCATGCTTGTCAAGTCAAGCGTCTGGGGTCTGTAAATGGGATGGACGGCTGATCGGATATTCGACCTGTGCCGGGCCATGTCAACCCGATTGCCCCCCTCCCTACGTGTCAGGGTGAGTTGAGGCCAAGGGCTCATAGCAAGTCCGTCTAATTCGTAGGGCGAGAATGAGGATCAGCATCAATGTCTATCTCTACAATTCCTACCTGCGTCGTGAAGGCATCTATTCCTCCCAGATCACCGAGTGGCGCAAGCTCCGCGAGCCGGAGTGCTCGCGGGCAGGAAAGGCCGGTGAGAAGATCGGCAAACTCACTGCCGGGCAGAATGAAATCGCCCATCTGCGCCGGCAGCTGGAGGTGAGCGAACGCAAGCTGGTACGGACGGAAGCAGCGTTGTCCATCATGGAAAAAGCACGGCAGCTTTTGGAGGATATCTCCGAAAGTGCGGAGCAGCAGCCCTGGTACAGGAAGCCCTGATGGGCGCCTATACCGAACTCACAGGGGCGGATATTCCGACACGGGAAGCGGCCGTCCTAGCCGGCATACCGCGGGCGACCGCGACTCGCAGGCCCCATGCGCCGGGCCCGGCGCCCGCACCGGGCCGGCGCCGGGGAACGGAAGCGGCTGACCGCCCAGTATCCGATGCATGTGGTCAGCTTCGATTTGCAGTCCGACGTGACCTCGTGCCGGGCGGCACGTCCGTTTCTTCAATGTCATCGACGAAGACAGGTCCTTCAAAGCCTCTGACGTGGTCGCGGTGCTGGAGGACATCATCGCTTTCGACCTGCGTCCGGTGTGACAACGGGCCGGAATTCACCGCCGCCGCGCTGATCGGGTGGTGCGACACCGCCGGGGTGGATACCGCGTTCATCGACCCGGGATCACCCTGGCAGAACGGCTTCATCGAATCCTTCAACGCCCAATTCAGAAGGGAACAACTCTCCGGAGAAATCATGGACACCATGGCCGAAGCGCAGTATTTGGCCGAGGAATGGAAAGCTATCTACAATCATGAACGGCCCCACGGATCCCAGGACGGCATGACGCCGAAACGATACTGGGAAAACTGGACGCAAGGAAACCAATTAGCTATTGCATAATCGCTGGACTGCTAACGGAGCCCGACCAGTGTGATTGGGTATCGAAAATCGTAATGTCCGGGAACCAGAGGCGTGCGAACTTGCACTATCGCACTCTGGGCGCATACGATCCGATCGTTTGAAGGGGTACGCAGGGAAATAAGATCGGCTTTGTGGGCTGACCCGCCGTCTCCCAGGAGAACAGAAACGCGTTCAGGCTACAGCTTGATCGTTCCTTCGTACCGAAGAAATCCCATTTTTGTCCTCCTCGGCTAACCGCGCACCGCGCTCTCATAAACGTTAATCCTGGAGGGACGCACTCACATCACCCTGCCCAATGACAAGTCCATAGGGGGACAACAATGAAACTTGCTCAGCATCTTCAACCAACGATGCGCAAAGCCGCTGTTAGCCTCACCGGCGTCTGTCTGGCAGCGGGAATGCTTTTCGGAGGTGCCGCTGCTGCCAATGCCGCAAATCAGGTGGACTGTGCAGGGCGAACAGACTGGTACATACTCATGAGCGACACCGAAGAGCAGTGCTTCGCGAATTACGGCGACCTGAACATGTACATGCAATATGTCAGCACGATCTCGACGGGCAACAACGACGGATGGGTCACGTTCTACGACTACATAGAAGGCGCTTGGTATGACTCGGCCTACCGCCCCCACTGGTATACCGGCAACTTCAACAGTCCTGTCGAAGTCACTTGGGTGCACCTGCGCTGATCTCGCCCTGAGATCAAGACCGAAGACAAGCTCCAACACCGCAACTCAGCTCTGGTCTTGTCTGGTCTTTGAAACCCATTCTCCCTGTCGAACCCCTCTGAGGTCTTCTCTCGTGCTTCTTACCCCAAGTCTTGCTCGGCTGCTTCCGGCAGCGGTCGTCGGTGCCATGGCTCTCGCCGGATGCGCTCCGGCGACAGTCTCTGCGTCCGCCCATCAGACCCTTGCCGGGCCGTCGCGCAGCGCCCAGGCCCCACCCAAGCCGACGGCTGGTCCTGACGACCCCTACAACGTTTTCCTCGCCGGCGATCTGCTGAGCATTAACAGCGCCATCCAGGAACTGCAGTATCGCTGCTACGCCAAGGCCGGCTACCCGCAATTCCTGGATGTACTGCCCGCCCAAAAGGCAAACAGCTTCCGATCGATGGCCGCCACCCCTGATTTCGCGCAGACGTTTGCTTCCTTCGCCGAATTGCCTTGGTTTCCCTCGGAGGAGTACGCCCGAGCTGCGGGCTATGGGCACAGCTTCGAGGCTCGTGACCCATTCGTGCAGATACAGGACAAGTCGTTCGGAGACACACTAAAGCAGTGCCGATCCGAGGCATATGGGGCGATTTCGGGTCCGAGACGCTCGTGCAGGACTACACCTCCCTCGGCAACACCCTTTCGGGAGCTCTGGCCGCGGCTGCCAAAGAGAATCAGGACGAGCTCACCAAGAAGGTCTTCGCCTGCATGGTCAACGGGAAATACCCGGTGGATCCAAATGGCCCGAACAAGCAGCCGGTGTGGGGCGTAGACTTCGGCGTGCCTCTGGGAACGCAGCCACCTATCCCGCGACCGAGCGTGTCGGGATCATTGAACTCCACTGTGCGGGTGATCCCTGCAGTTCCGGCTGCGAACTACGTTCCGACGCAGCAGGAGTCGGAATCGGCTGCGGCAATGTACCAATGCTCTATCGACTCAGGCGTACACACGGTGTGGGTGCAGAAGATGACCGAAGCGAAGCACGCAGCTGTTGCCAAGAATGAGACCGCTCTTACCGAGATGGGTCCGAAGATCCATTCATCGGCAAAGGCGGCCGCCCTGGCGGTGCAGTCCCAGCCATCGTCATGAGGACGGGCAAGCGCACCCTAAGGGTTCGGCTGGTCGTTCTCGGGTTCTTCTCCCTGACTGTCGTTTTCGGGATGATCGTGCTGGGGTCGATGGTCCTGCCCGTCTTCAGGACGCCCAGCAGGCCGTTGCGGACGCCGCCCCTCCGCCGGCGACGCCGATCACCTATAAGGTCGAACAGAGGGCATTGAAGAGCTCGGTCCTCATGCGCGGCACCGTCGCGGCAGGGGCAACTGTGGACATTAAGCCGGACGACGCACTTGTAGCAGCCTCGATGGTAGTAACAGGACTTCCGAGCACGGGTTCGAACGAACTGCAAGAGGGCGCTGCGCTAGTCGAGGTCGATGGAGAGCCCCTCATCGCCTTCGCCTGGCCCTTCCCCGCCTACCGGGACATCCATGACGGAGACACCGGACCAGATGTGAAGGGGCTGCAGAACTCCCTCAACGCACTCTCACTTCCCACCGGAACAACGGGGGTGTTCGACTGGCTCACACAGGAGGGTGTGGCCGAGCTCTACCAGAGCCTCGGCTATCCAGTCCCTAGGCAGGATGCCACGACCGCTCAGAGATCCTCGGGGGGAGCACAGTCCTCTTCGTCGGGCTCGAACAGCTCGGACACATCCACAGCCCGAGGCACCCCAAAGGTCTACCTGCCCGCCCGGGACGTGGTTTCGGTGCCCAAGTCCGCCAGCCGCCTGACGGAGGTCCCACTGCACGTCGGCCAGAAGATCGCCGCGGACGCCATCCTTGCCCGCCTTGACGGGACCCAGAATGCGGCGATCGCGACCACCACCCGGACCGAGCCAACAAGGTGTCCGCGGGCAGCCAGGGCACCCTCACCGCCAACGGGGACTCATTTCCTGTAAAGGTGACCGCCGTCGGTGCTGCCCCTACAGACGTATCCGGCCTAGGTAACGGGATCAGGGTGGACCTCTCCTTCACGGACCCGAAGGTGATCCCGCCGGTCACGGGCGTAGGCACGACCGTCAAGGTGGAGATCATCACCGGTCCGGACACTGGGGCCGGGCTCGTCTTGCCAGTGACCGCCATCTACTCCGCAACTGACGGTTCCACCTACGTCGTACCGGCAGGCGCGGCCGGCTCGAGGATCCCCGTCACAGTCAAAGAGAATATCGACGGCTGGGTGGAACTGGCAACGGGGTCCAACCTTCGAGAAGGCGATACCGTCGTCCTCGGGATGGAGAACGGTCCGTGACGTCAGCGGACCACTGCCCCGACACGACGCCTGCACCGCCCATCGTGGAGCTGGGTGATGTCAGCAAGATCTACGGGACCAACAGCCGGGCAAGCGTACTGGCGGGAATAGACCTTCGGATCGAACGAGGCGAAGCACTGGCCATTGTTGGTCCTTCCGGGTCCGGCAAATCAACCTTGCTGAACATCATCGGCATGCTCGACCTTCCTACAGGGGGCAGCTACACGTTCGATGGGATCGACGTGATGGCGCTCGATGAACGCACAAGGGGTGCAATACGGGGCGCCCGCCTCGGTTTCATCTTCCAAGCCTTTCACCTCCTGCCGAGAAGGACCGTTGTGGAGAACATCGAACTCGGGTTGCTCTACTCCGGAATGCGTCGGAAAGCACGACGGGCGCGGGTCGAAGAGTCGATCGAATCCCTCGGTTTGGCCCACCGGCGCGATGCATTTGCATCTGAGCTATCCGGAGGAGAAAAGCAACGCACTGCCATCGCCCGTGCCGTCTGCTCCCAACCCGACTTGCTCCTCTGCGACGAGCCGACAGGCAACCTCGACTCGGAGAACACCCGCAACGTGATGCAGTCACTGAAAGGTCTGAACGACCAAGGACAGACTCTTGTCGTAGTGACCCATGACCTTGAGGTGGCCGCGCTGGCCCATCGCATCGTCGATGTCACCGACGGCCGGCTGACTGGAGTGCCACATGATCCTGCGAAAGGCTAGACCCTCACCGCACGATCCCCCACGACCGGGCCGGCTCTTCCTCGTAGACCTCTTGCGTGAGGCCTGGTGGTCAGTCAACCGAAACCTCGGGCGCACGGTCACTGCAGCTCTCGGGGCCACCCTTGGCTGCGCCGCCTTCGTCGCTACTCTTGGACTCACAGGGACTGTGGGACACCAGATTTCGACATCATTCGATATCAGGCGGGCAACCGAAGTGACTGTGAGTACCGCGAGCACCATAAGCACCCAAGACATCGACAGCCTGACTCCCGCATGGTTCACTCCCTCTGCTTTAGAAAGGGCGCGAACCATCTCGGGGATAGTCCACGCCGGCCGGATCACGACCCTCAGCAGCATCGCGGTCCGTCGGCTCTTCGTGCAGCCGGACGCACCTGATAACGCAGACATCTTCGCGGTCGACACCGAAGCCCTCGCTGCCATCTCGCCTCACGTGACCAGTGGACGCATCTTCGACAACGGTCACCTCACAAGAGGAGACCCAGTATGCATGCTCTCGAAGACGGTCGCCCAACGCCTCGGAGTAGCGAGTGCAGGCACCACCATCTTCATCGGGGACAGTGCGATCTCGGTAATAGGGATCTACTCGGATGTCAGCCGAGTCCCAGATGCTGCGGCTGCAATCCTGCTCCCGATCAGCTACGAGAAGGCAAACCCCATAGCCGCGGGACAGACTCCGGCCAATGAGGTTTTTGTCGAGACCCTGCCCGGTGCTGCAGCCCAGGTCGGCCGCCAGATTCCGCTTGCACTCGCACCTGACCAACCGGCGTCCCTGGTTGTAACTGCCCCTCCCGACCCGACCACCCTCAGATTGGAAGTTGAGGGGAGCGTGACACTCCTGAGTCTCCTCGTGAGCTTGATGATCCTGGTGATCGGCGCCGTCTCGATCGGGAACACAACAGCGATTGGAGTCGTCCTCCGGACCTCAGAGATCGGGCTCCGTCGTGCTCTAGGGGCGCGGCGGCGCGATATCTTCCTCCAGATCCTGACGGAGACATCCGCCCTGGGACTGCTCGGGGGGCTATTCGGCTCGGCGTTGGGAACGTTGGCCGTGATCGTCGTGGCGCTTATCCAGCACTGGGTACCTGTCCTTGATCCCCTCGTGGCCGCGTCGTCGATCGGGGCCGGGACCGTCTCGGGTCTTGCGGCAGGGCTGGTGCCGGCGTTCCGGGCAACGGCGATCAGTCCCGCACTTGCTCTGACCCGCTAACTAGGTCCTAGTGCGAGCCGGAGCAAGCATCGCGGTCCCGGTGAGCTCCCTGACCATCGGTTCGATCGGTCGGCCAGAGCCACGAGCACGGCGAGAATAGAGAACGTACCGCCTCATCAGGGCATTCTCCACAGAGTTAGGGCCGGACCCCCAGCCCCGACCTCGGCCTCGACGCCCGCAAACCCCTCACCGACACCCAGATCACCGAGGTCTCCCACTGGCGCACCCGCGACAAAGCCCTCGCTACCGCCACCGCCCGTGCAGAGGCAGTCCGGACCGCAAAGCTTAAGAGATAACCCCCCACTGTCCGAGATCTCCACGGCAGCTCAGAACGGTCAGTCACGTTTTAGCGGCTTGTTTTGGGCTTTGGTCGATTTGAGGGCTTGCCAGGGTGAGTGTTTTGTGGACGACGCCGATTGATATGCCGAGGTTGTTGGCGATGGTTCTGATGGACTCGCCGCGTTCGCGTCGCGCCAGGATGGCAGCTCGTTTGTCGTCGTCAACCACGGGGCGTCGACCTCCGACACGGCCGTTCCGGCGGGCGGCCTCCAGGCCGTTCTTGGTTTTGGCTGAGATATCGCGGCGGCGGTCTTCTGACAGGGCCAGGGCGATATCGAGGATGAAGGAACGCTGGGTGTGTTCGCCGGCGGCGATCCCGGCGAGGACTTTGACGGCGATGCCGTGTTGGAACAGGTCGTTCAGGACGATGAGGCCTTCGAGGAGGTTGCGTCCGAGTCGGTCGACTTCGTGGATGGCGAGCATTCCTCCGGAGGTACTTGCGAGATTGCTTCCAGCAGGACCGGCCGGTCCTTGGTTGCCAGTTTGCCGCTGGCTTTTTCTTCGAAGACTTTCCAGCAGATCGGCTCCAGTGCATTGTGCTGCCGGGCGGTGTTCTGTTTATCGGTACTGACCCGGACCAGGCCGACGAGGATTGACATGCGCGTTACCTATTCGTTCATCAAACATTGTTTTCAACCATGATGAACACTACTAGTTGATGAACGGCCAGATGAACGTTCGGTGGTGTGTTTCGTGTCCTTGCGGGCCGGGGCGTGGTGGTGTTCGGGAGACGATCGTTTGATGAACAGATGGAGAGCCTCGATGCTGGTCATGTCTCGTCGTCTTCATCGGCGTCAGGATCGCGTAGGTCGCGGATCGTGCCGGGCGGGAGTTCAGGTGCAGTGAAGGCGTACGTTCCGTGGACGCCAAGGTGGGAGTGGACGAACGGTGACAGACGTGCGACGTCTTCATCCTTGATCGGGTACCCTGAGCCTGGAGGCTGGTGACTGCGGCGTCGAGGTAGCGGGTCGTCCACAGCGTGACACAGTTCAAGACGAGGCCAAGGGCTCCGAGCTGGTTTTCCAGGCCGCGTTCGTAGTGGTGATAGAGCTCGCCTTTCTTGCCATGGCAGATCTTGCGAGCCAGGGAATGGCGGTTTTCCTGGAGATTCCGGATGTCTTTGATGTCGCGGCGGTAGGACTCGTCGGTGTCGATGTAGCTGAGGATGTGCAGCGTCTTGAAGATCCGACCATAGGAGGCGATCGCTTCGCCGAGGGCAGTGGGATGGCCGTCACGTTGGAGCATCGCCACGACGTCGTAGGCGCGCACCGCACCGGTATAGATCGAGGCTGTCACCCGCAGGATGTCTTCCCAGTTCCTGCCGATCTTGGTCAAGTCGACACGCCCGCGCACGAAAGTGTTCAGCTGGCCGTAGTCGGCGCCCTGTTGATGCGCCAGCCTTTTTGGTCAGGCAAGTCTGCGAGAGCGGGCCGGTACGAGATGCCCAGGAGGGCCAGGAGCCCGAAGACGAGGTCGCTGTAGGATCCGGTGTCGGTGACGACGATTTCGGGTAGTTCGCCGCCGTCGAGGCCGAAGATGACGTCGACCATGTGCAGTGAGTCGCGGATCGTTCCGGAGACGACTTTGGCGCCGCGGCCCATGCCGCGGTCGTTGATGGCGTTGAGCCAGGTCATGCCCCGTTTGGAACCGAAGTACTTGCGGTTGGGACGCGCGAAGGTGGCAGGGACAGGGACGACGAAACGCATGCCGTCGACAGCGGCAACCATGCCGCCGCCCCAAGCCTGCGCCAAAGGGAGGGCAGCTTGGGCGTCAACAAGCGGGGTGTTGGCTGCTGAGAGAGTCTCTGGGCGGAAGTAGTTCTGGTAGACGTGTGAGAGCCTGGATCGTTCCAAGGCCGGGGTTCCCTTGCTCGCGATTGGACGGTACCCGACGTTCAGCGAGTGGGCTGTCAGGCATGCCGCGACCGACACCGGTAGGTCTGTCATCCGTGACCGTGACCCAGACGCTGCGGTGAAGGCCTCTTGCAGCTGCGGTACCCAATTCATGACCTCGAGGATCGCTTCGGGAATCTCAACGCGTGGCAACATCGCGGTGGTGCGGGTCCTCAGATCCACTAAAGACGGCGGTTCCTCAACAGCTCTGAGACCCGTCAAGTGAATCTTTCCATCTTCATCAATGCGTGCGTCGGGATTAGCGACCAGTCTTCCTCCGACCCTGCGCAAAGTCTCATCGAGGGCATCGGCGTGTTCTACCAGCAATGTTTCCGGGGACGCGGGAAGCCCGAGTGCGGTCAACGTTTCTGCGCGCATGCCCTGCCACCGTTCACCGTCTAAGAGCGCGGCTTGGGGGTTACGCCACCGCGTGGACGCCTCGGCGAAAACTTCCCGCCGTTTAAGACAGCGCCAGAATCGTTCCAGAACGCACAAGGCATACGCGTGCCGGTTGACCGCCCCGGCCTCGTAGACGGGACTGCCGAACACCAGGTGTTTCCACGACCCACTCACAACACCGGCATCGATTAGATCCCCTGGAATCAACGGCGCGGATAAGCGGCTGCGATGAGCAAGAACCCTGGCAATGCTGTCATCGCTGCCAGGACCTGCGCGCCTTCGGCGTTTGCCCCGAATTCGATGACCTCGGTCAGGACCTTCAAAAAACCCGACACAGTCGGGAAACGCTTAACCAGTTCAGAACGCCAATCATCGCCGGCATCTGCATCCGCTGGTGGCACTTCTTCGTTGACCACAGCCAGCGCCGCACGCAACTGATCACGCGAGACAACGTCCTCGATAGCGCTCCAGATCTGCTCGAGTCTCACCGTTCCGTCGGTTCCGCTCCACCCTCCGCAGCAAACAACGCCTCCACAGCCACAGCAAGGCGAGCAGAGGCTTTCGCCAAACGCGGATGCTTACGGAGCCGGTCCTTATCGGATGCGTTACGTGCCTTAGCCAGCAGCTCGGTGGTCATCAACAGATCCAGTAGCTCCAAAGCATCATCGATCGCCTTGCCCTCCACATGCCGCACCGTGGCCAGCAATGTAGCGACCCGACGGGCAGGCGGGTGGCGGCGCAACATCGAAGCATCCGCACGCATCCCATACTTCACCAACTCAACCAACCGCTGAGACGGGACCCTGGCCTCTAAATCAACCCGTGCGAAGCCGAACCCAGCGATTTCGGCCACCAAATCCAAGGCCTTGATGATCGTCGGCCCCGATGCGCGCGGGACCACGCCCTTGCGCCATCGTTCCAGATCAGACACCCGCGAGCCCGGTGCGACTTCCACCAGCCGGTCCAGGACACGTCGCTGATCAACCGTTACCAACGACGCCAACGCGCCCCACAACCGCTCAGTGGCTTCCTTGCGAACCCGAGCGACCAGACGCGCCAACGTGGACACACCAGGTAGCAGCACTCTGCGCTGACGCAGCCACACCACCCCGTCGCTGAAGATCCCCTTCGGGCCATCTCCCGAGGTCCACGCACGCGCGGCCGCCCACTCAGTGAAGTCAGCCTCCGCAGCGGAGAAATCCCGCCACCCATCCGCCTCACGAATTAGCAGCTGATGCTCGAATAACGTAGTCCGCCGCTCGAGATACTTTTTAACGACCGACGGATCACCAATCCCTAATTGCCCGGCCACGAAATCCAGGACAACCACCGGCACATCTAACGGGTCCTCCAAAAACGTCCCGAGCCACCGGGCAGTCACCAGCTGCAACGCGAACCCGAGCCGAGAGTACTCACCCCGACGACCAGCGACCAAGACCAAATCCGCATCATCGAGAAAGAACACACGCTCCAAATCAGCCCGCGCCGGCACGCCGGCGAAACGCCCAAACGCGGCAGCCTCATCATCAGTCAGGAACTCAACCGGCACTCAGCCAATCTAAACCACCCCAGCCCGACACGCATCAGAACGGTCACTCACGCCAAGAACGACCAACGAGCACTCTAAACGTGACTGACCGTTCCATTGCGGCTCAGCCCCCTAGTCTTCGGGCCGGTCCCAGGAGTCCGGTCGGCTGGGTAGTCCAGGGCGTACGTCAGTCGCACCCATTGAAGGGCGTCGCCGATGTCGTTGTGGTCGTCGGGTAGGACTTCACCTTCCACTGCTTTGCCGCGGGTGTGCTCGATACCAGCCATGATTTTCCTTGCTCGCTCCCCTCCCAGGGGGGTCGCCGTAATATCGGGGAAAAATCGGGCGGATATGGCTTAGCCCACCTGAAGCTGCCTAGCACGCCAACCCTATGGGCGTCGCAGTCTCGTAGTTTCATGGGACGCAGGCCGGGACCTCGATGCAGGATATTCGAGTATCAATACCAGGGATCCGGAATTTGTCCTGCATGGCCGAGCAGGCGGCAAGCCATAGGCCCGCGGGTCGGTTCAAAGGCCGTGATCTCGTACCGGGCTAGTCCGGCGCGGAAAAACGGGTCATTCCTAATGAGATTCAGCAGTCCTTCACGGCTTGTTCCCTTCGCCAGAATGACGCCCCGTTTCTCGGGATCATTGGACCCGAAGCGAGGAAGTCACCGGATTGGAAGTGCTCGTCAAGCCAAGAACGATGATCCGCCAGATGTTCCTCGATCTCCGGTAGCGGAACCGTGTACGTAAGTGTGATCACGAAACTCACGGTCTGGTCCTCGTTGGTGTCCCCCATGATGCCGTTTCCCTCCGAAGGTGTAGATCAGGCGATCCTATCCGAGGCGACGTTGGCTAACGTCATGGACACTTCGCAGTCGCACCGATGGCAGAAAACGAACTTTATTGTGTCGTAGGGATCGGGTTTTGGTCTTTCTGCGGCACTCTTTGGCCTGTCTTCTGCAGGGTCATCGTAGGGTCGGCGTCGCGGTGGTCAGGAGCGCTCGGGTTTGAGGCTGGTTGTTTTGATGTTGCGGTAGATGGTCATGGGGGTAACGGCGCAGGACTGGGCGATTTCGGCCATGGTGAATTGCTGTGCGTCGTACATGCGCTGGGCTTTGTTGATGAGCTCGGGGTCATTTTGGGTTTGCGTCCGCCTTTGCTTCCCCTGGCGCGGGCCGCTATCAGGCCGGTCTGGGTGCGTTCGCGGATGAGTGCGGCTTCGTATTCGGCCATGAGCGCGAACATCCCGAAGACGAGTTTGCCGTGCGCGGTAGTGGTGTCCACGATTCCGTTGGTGGGTGACTGGACACCGATACCGCGTTCGTCGAGGGTGGTGACGATGTCGATGAGGTCACGCAGGTTCCGTCCGAGCCTGTCGATTTTCCAGACGACGAGAGTGTCGCCGTCCCGGAGGTGCTCAAGTGCTTTGTCCAGTCCGGGCCGTGAGGCCTTGGCGCCGCTGATCGTGTCGGTGTAGATCTTCTGGCAGCCGGCGGCTGTGAGCGCATCTTGTTGCAGGGTGAGGTTTTGGTCGGTGGTGCTGACCCTGGCGTTAGTTTTGCGGTTTGCGCGTGTCTCACGCACTCCCTGATCACGCGATCGGCGTCGCGCGCTGGATGGCCCGGTAAACCGTGGACCGGGCAACTTTGAAGATCTCGGCGATCTCGGTTGTGGTGTGCTCTCCAGCCCGATGGAGGGCGACTAGATGGGCCTCTTGGGATTTGGAGAGCTTGGGCTTCTTGCCCCGGAGCTTGCCTTTTGCCTTCGCAACGGCCATGCCCTCGCGGGTTCGGGCGCGGATGAGGTCGGCTTCAAACTCAGCGACCATGCCCAGGACGTTGAACAGGAGCTTGCCCACCGGGTCGTTGGGGTCATAGATGCTTCCACCGAGGTTCAGACTCACTCCCTTGCGGGTGAGTTCATCGGCGATGTCCCGCGCATCCGGCAGCGACCGCGCCAGCCGGTCGAGCTTGGTGACTACGAGGGTGTCCCCGCCCGGCACGCGGCTAGGGCCTCTCGCAGGCCGGGGCGGTCGCGTTTCGTGCCGGTGAGACCGTGGTCGACGTAGACCGCGTCGGGGTCAACCCCAGCGGCCGCAAGTGCGTTCCGCTGCGCGGTGAGGTCCTGAGAATTGGTGGAGCATCTCGCGTAACCGATGAGCATGGTCAGAACTGTAGCGTTTAGGGCACCTTCACCGGGCAATTTTGGGGGCGGGTCATATGGGAATTTGGCAGGCCCGGGATCTCGCCACTCTTGAACAGCTCCGGGGCAGCGCCGATATGTCCGGTGGAGGACCGGCTAACGGGCGCGGCTGTCATTATCCAAAGACGGCTGCACGGGTATCTAAAGTTGCTTGCACGGCCGCTGCGTGTCCATTTGGGGTAATCTGAGCGGAGTGCCTTGCCTATGAGCCAACATTTTCGAATCATGGATCGGCACAGTGCGTCTTCAGGGTCGGGACCGATATTTGCCGGACGCTTTAGTCTGAATTATCGTGCCGAACTGTCACGACGGAAACAAAGTCTTGTCTCGGGCTGCCCAGCAAAACGCGGCCCAGGGGGCGGTGAGGTCGCCTGCTATCCAGATGGGCTCGTTTCTGGTTGGCCTTTTCCGCAACGACCCGATGGACCAGCGACCCACTCCGGACAACACCAAAAGGGCGGGTTCGCCAGACGTCGAGGCGATGGATGCTTTCAGAGCCAGCCTGCCGCCGGGGCCTTTGACATATCTGAACCCGAGCGGAGACAACTGACGCCACGGCAGGCTACTGGCGGTGCGGTATATCATCGTCAACGACCGGAGCCTGAACGCGCATAACGCTAGAATGGCCAACGCTGGGCCAAGGATAAAAAATTCGCCCAGGGCTGTGAAGCTGGCGGCCCCACTATGGCTGGCAAACAGGGGCAGGCGACTTCTATCGCCCGGGTTGATCAGCAACCCCACAATGGAACCGTTAGACGCGCTGGCCCCACACGATTCACCTATTGGGACCGTAGCGGTATAAACGGTCTCCCTGACGAAGTAGCGAACGTCAAGGAAACAGCTGGCCCTCGATCGTCCTTTACCTCGTGCTGACCGGTGATAGTAGCGTCGACGTGTTCAGTAAATCCGGAATTATGCTGGAGCCAAAGAATCGTCCCAATAAGGGACGAGGTCACAACGGCCACTATCAGGGTCCAGCATACGGAGCGGCGCCACCGCAAGCGCCGGTCAAGTCCGTTCGCAGCCACGGCAGACGTGTTCCCAAACGGCAATTCATCGATGGAGACGCCGGCACCATCTTCATAAATTGGATCCACTGTTGTGGACCACCCCCATTTTCATGTTTTCATGCTGACATAGCCATCGTTCTGGCTGCTACAGCGAAGCATACGCACCAAAGGGAATTCTGCCCGGAACAAGTGGCTCGGGATTTCGATTTCGATGGGAACCCGAACATTAACCCTGCCGCCGTCCACACCCTGGCCGCCGGGGACTGGATCCGCAAAGGATTACCCTTGTGCCTCCTCGGCGCCGGGACAGGGAAATCTCCGCTGTTCATCGGCCTCGACACCGCTGCAGGTCACACCAGCATTTGTGTAGGAATTTTCGCTGCGGGCCAACGGGCGTGGGTGTCGCGGTGGGGGACCGGCTTACGGGCAGCCCCAAAGGGCAATTGCGGCGAAAGGGTACGCCCATGGTGGTGGAAGAGCGACCCGTGCGATAGTTGCGGAGTGAAACGGGGGAAATGGGTTGCAGGCGGGGCCCTCGGCGCGGTCATTGTCGTCGCGCTCGTTGTAGTGGGGGTTCGGGTCTGGGACGTCCATCAGATGACCTCTGACTGGGCGCTCTGGCCAAAGGAGGTGCCGTCGAAGGTCCAGTTCGCCAATCGTGACTACAAATGCGGGGCGAACCCGATGCCGAACACGCACTCTCTCGACGGATTGACCAAACGGGGAAAGACCGCGGGCGGAGCTGACATCTACTCAGCGTCGCCGGGAACACAAAGCGGCACAGCGACTTGGATCGTGATCATGACGGGCCAAGCCACCTACACCTGCGATCTCATGGGCGGCCCGTAACCGCAGCTGCGCAAATCCCAACATGTCTGGTGAGAGATCCCTCACCGAGATAGCTGCAGCCGAAAGAAATTGTTCCCGCCAATAGAAGCCCACTGCTTCTATTGGAAGCCTCTTGCCCCGGCGGTGAGTGTTGACAGCTGCGGGCTATAAGGCATCATCGGTGGTGTGTCGCTGAACGGGATGAGGGGCGCGCTGCTGTCAGAAATAGGAGCTAACCAATGGTGACGATGATCGGTACAGTGCACTCTATGGGGGGCGAGCCGCCGCGGCTGGAACGGGTGCTACTGCCGGCGCGGCATGAATTCGAGGTGACGGTCCCGGACGGCTCGGTGGTCCGAGGCTATGTAACCAGCTACGAGGTCTGGGATTCGTTTGTGCGGGTGAACGTGACTTTCATTGATCGTCCGCGGCGGAGGGAGCACAACGACGACGCGCTCGTTCTACGGCTCTCCGACGGCACATTCGCGAAATCGGTTCACGGGAACGGCGGCGGCAGCGACCGCTTCAGCGTCATGGCAACCGCGTTCGCCCGCCCGCTCGGCGCCCAGACTGCGACGCTCGGGCTCGGACGGTACCGGCGGAGACCCCCCACGCCTAGCATTGTCCAGAACCCGGGAGGCGCCATGCTGCCTGCCCGCGATCCGAGCGAGGAGATGGTTTTCACACAGATCATGGACCTCTCGCTCCCGTAGCGGCCTGCATAGCGTCCGGTGAAGCATCGGCTTTCGCGCGGCGAGGTGACAGTCAATGCTGCAATAAAATGCCTCCATTTAGCGCTGAGATTCATACCCGTGAGGTTGTGAACCGATAGCCTCGAAGCGTGCTCCGCGCGCGGCTGCGGCAGCAGCCGCAATCGATAGGGTCGGTGTACCGTCAGGAACAAGTCCCCGCGGCGCTGGACATCACGTACCAGAGTCTTCGCCGCACCCAGGGGAGACTCAGCGACTTGTTTGAGGAGAGATGACAACAGTGGGAATCACCCCAGGCGCCTTAGTCGCAGTCTTTGTCACCCTGTTCGTGGTCTTTGTCGCGCTGTACGTCGTCCGCCGAAGGAAGTGACCACTCGGCGGCCAAGCCCCTCAGCCCGCGTACACAACCTCACGAGGAAGAACAGCTAAGGAAGCTGACTATCCGGAAATTCACTACCGACAGTTTGACCGCGATGGCGGGGTCAAACTGTCGTGGTCGAGATCGCTGCGAACTCGTTCTCTTTCTGGGCTGCAAAATAGGGTCCGAAATCGTGCTTCCTGGAGTTTCGCATACCACCTGCCAACCTAAAGGGATCCTTCGAAGAGGCGAAGAGGCAATTCAGCAAGGCTTTGGATAGCCCCTCTCCCATTGGGCCTTCGCGGTTGAGGTGTATGGCTTTCAACCCCGCGTTCCGGGCACCTTCCACATCGACCCGGTAGTTGTCTCCGATATAAAGGGTCTCGGCCGGTGACACATTCATGCTTCTGCAGGGCTGTAAGAACGCCTCTTGTGCCGGTTTGGCGTGGTTTGTAAGTTCGGAGCTGAATACCCGGTCTAGGAGGGGTTTGAGCCCTATTCTGTTAACTTTGGACGTTTGCTGGTCGTGGTTCCCGTTGGTGATGACGCCCACCGGCATGCCGATGGCCCGGAGGCTTTTCAATGCCGGCGCCGCGTCTGGAAAGGCCATCCAGGCGTCCTCGTAGGTCTCGAGGTACGTGGTGAACAACTCATCGATTCGGGTGTCAGTTTGGGGAACTGAGAGCCCGGCTAAGGGAAGGAACTGGCGGAGTCGCTCACGGCGCTGTTCCTGGAAAGTAAGTTCCTTTGCGAGGAACCGCTGGTAATTGGCTTCCTCGATTTGAAACCAGCAACGTGTCAGTTCGGTGGAACGCTCCGTTCCAAGATGGTGAAGGAGAGCGTCCACTCCGGCACGGGCGGATGACGGATGATCGAACAGAGTGTTGTCCAGATCGAATAGGACGGCTCGAATTTGCACCCGCCCAGCGTAGCCCGCTGTTCTTCAGTGTTTGTGACCGAAGGCTGGAGAGACCACCCCCGCTGCGGTGAATCGTCCGGGGATTGACTCAACGTCCGGTGAAGGATCGTTTACCGGGACGCCTCGAAAAGAATGAGGTCTGACCGACCGTTGTCGGCGGTCACTCCGCGAATCTCCGAGAATCGGGCGACCGGCCAGAAGTTGAGAGCCTCGTGCATCCTGATGGATGCAGTGTTGTGTTCGTTCGTGAAGTAGTACGCAGTCGAATCCCGGGACCAGATCCATTGCAATCTCGCCCGAGTGAGTGCGGAACCCATTCCTCGCCGGCGGAACCCTGGAGCGACTTCCACGCCACCGAGATAGTGGCCCGTTGGAGCGTTGCCATCGGGATTCGGGTGGAGATGCGTCTTGGCCACGCCGACGACTTCATCCTCTGTGACCGCCACCAAAACGACGCGGTCGCTCCTTATAGCGATCATCTCGCTGGTCCAACGTGTTCGTCTGCTGAAATCACAGATTGCAGTCACGTGTTCCAGGTCATCCAAGCTGGCTTCGCGGATCTGCACAGGCATAGCGTACTGGGCGAGCTGAACCCTCCGTTCGCCGCTGGCTCTCCGAAGATTAACAAGCGCACGGTTGAGGATCCTTGAGCGGGACGTTCTGAAGCTGGATGAAGTAAAGAGAGTAAGCCTGCGGTGGAGGACTTAGGGCGATATGAGTCGAACTGGGCGGCGGTTTACTCGACTTGAGATGTGGCGGCCAGGCCGGGCTTCCAGTTCCGAGGCGGGCTCCAACCTACCGGCGGTATATCGAGGGCCACACGCTGCCTTAAATTTCGGCGATCGCGAGCCCTTGAACGAAATAGTGCCGACAACCGAAGAACGGCGACCGTGATATAGATGACGAGTGTCAGACACAGGACGCTCATAGGAATGTAGAAGAACGGGCTTGATACTTTGGGCCGGGTCGATACTACGGTCGCGACGAGAGCAACGGCTTCCACAACGAAAATGGCCTTGAACAGCCAGAAGAAGTTCCAAAACCTATTCAAGTAATACAGGGAATCTCTACCGTATTTCCCCGAGGCTATCAGGCGATCGAAATATGTCAGTGCGCCGGGATCAGCGGCGGACGGTTTTGACGGTTCCAGAGAGGCCTCGGCTTGGTTGGGAATGGCATTATTCGGTTGACCGTCACGATACCAAATGCTCCGAGCTACGACTTGGCCAATTGGGCAAGATGATGTCCCGGCGAAGCATTCGGCGCGGGAGAGACAGGAAGCATGATCGGGTGAAGCGTCCCACAGGCCGTCTACATCTTCACGCTCGTCGTGAGGTTGGTCCGGTAGGGGATCCTTTTGCGTGCAGAGGATCGGCAGTTACCAGGTGGCGCGGATGACCTGGAGGACTTCGCTGAGTTCGAGGTTGTCACGCTTGCAGGTGTCGATGAGCTTTCGGGCGGCTCGGGCGACGTCTTTGGAAATGGCTGTGGCGTGTGGGCTGACCCGTGTGCCGGCTCCGATTCGAGTTTCAACGAGTTGTTCTTCTTCGAGTTGCTTGTAGACCTTGGCGACGGTGCCGGGGGCGACCCGGAGATCGGCGGCGAGTTGCCGGACTGATGGGAGGCGTTCGTTTGCAGCGAGTGCCCCGGTGGTGATGAGGCCGCGGATCTGGTCGTGTATCTGTTCTGCCGGCGTTCCGCCGGTCGTGGAAAGGGTGATGATCATGGCGCGGTCTTGATGGTGTGTTGCCGGGCCCTGGCGGTCCGGGGAACGGCCGTGAGTGCAACGCTAAGGCAGAGCACTGCGCCGAGGCACGTGGCCATGAAGCTGCTGGCGGAGAGGAAGGAGCCCAGTGCGGCGAACGGGGACCCCACGTTGATCACTCCGGCGTCGGTGGCGAGGCCTCCTCCCAATCTGGATGTGCCAGCGAGTGAGCCGAGGATCGCGGCGAGGTGGAAGGCGATAGCGCCCGTGGTGAGCGCGGCGATGTTGCGGCTCCGGGTGCGGCGGATGGCGGCATCCTGTTCTCTGGCGTCGCCCAGCGGAGGGCGGGCAACCAGCGCCAGGCCTGCCCACGCGGTGCCGATCAGAACCATCAGCAGGGCCATCGCCGGAATCGAGTAGTACCAGCCGTAGATCGTGGTTCCCACCCTCATGGTGCCGATCTGGACAGTAAGCATGGTGTAGTTGCCGGCTTGGTCCGGGACAGATGCCAGCCCCGCCGCGAGCGAGAGGGCGACCGTGACAACAGCTATCGCCGTCAGGGCCACAGTCCAGCCTGACGACAGGAAAGTGAACGCCGTCCTGCGGGCGATACCTGCGGCTGACGCTGAAGGGTTGCGGCGGCCGGGGACACAGAGCACGGCCAACGCGACGAGCCCGGCAGCCAGCGGTATGAGGAATTGCGCCTCCTGAACACCCCTGCCCGCGTCCAGCCCCATCGCTGCGAGCAGCTGCGGGGTGATCCTCACGACCGAGTACGTGCAACTGACCACGGGCACCAGACCGCCGATGGCAGCGAGAACACCGGCCCGGCCGCGAAGCGGGGTGGTGCCGTGTCGCCGCGTCGCCAGCCAGACGCCGACTGCCACTACGCCGCCCAGGATCAGCGGCGACAATTCCCAAAGGATAATGATCCACTGCTGCACCGCGACCTCCACGTGTATCAATCAATTGACACGCAATGTATCAATCAACCGCTACACTCACAAGGCCCAACTCAGGAACATTGAGCGCACGGTTATTTCCAATTGCGAAAGTGCCGGCTCCGAGGCTGTTCGGCTTCAGGCAGGGTACACGGCAGCGGAGGTCCGCCAATGCGCGCCAAGTCCGTATCTGCCCGGGGCTGGAATCCGCTCGCGGCTTCAGAAACGTAGACGGCGGCGGGTAAAGCGCCCACCAAGTCAGAACGACTATTTCCGTTTCGACTTGGTGGATTTGGCGTCCGCTAAGGGATCCTCAACCGGGCACAGGGTAGGCAGGTCCTTATTCGGCGCCGGTGCGGACGCTTTCGGCCAGTTGTTCGTTCAGATTGAGCAGTTCCCGGAAGGGCACTGCCTTTCTTGCCGCAGTTGAGATGTTGCGGCCCTCTGCTGTGAAGAGGAATGGGTAGACGCTGATGCCTTCGTCTATAGACAGCCCTGAGACGTCGGCTTCCCATCTTGGCCAGCGCAGGTCACGGTAGAACTTCGCGGCCCCTGCGTTCAGCACCCACTCCATGAATGCTGTGTGGCCGGCTCGGAGGGGTGTCCATTCGAGAGTATCGGGACCCCAGTAGCAGACTTCGCCGCGCTGGGCGGGGAGATCATTGTGATTGATGGCGAAGACGCCTCCCAGGACGTCGTACGCGAAGACGAGGTGACCTGGCGGCACGGTGCGATGGCTTGGATCGCCGAGACCGTTCGCGGTCGCGAGGTCCTCAAGTCCCTCGGTGCCAGCGCCGAGGATGCGGAGCCATCCGTGATCGAGAACGAGTGCACCGCAGCTCGAAGCGATTGCTCCAAGCGTCGAGGCGGCCGTCACTTGTAAGCGGTAGAGCACGTTTTTGCTGGTGGCATCGTCTGCTGGGAGCACCTTGACGTCGACCGCTGCGTCGGCAAAGCGCGCCTTCAACATCGGCCACGCGGGAGTTTCGACGCCAAGAAGTTCATCCGCGGATTTTGCTGAAACCATGGGGTCGATCCTGCCATCTACGCAAACGCCTGGTAATGCTAAAGGTGAACCAGCGTCCGGTGGTGGCGCCGCCGCGGCAAGGGACGAGCGCCGGCCGGATCATGCCATGGCGCGTAGCTCGAACTCGTTGGGCACTCGGATGCTGGCTGTGCCGGCACGGCCGGAACCGGACTGGCTGACCAGGACGTTTCCGCCGCCGTCACCGACCAGCCAGAACGTCATTATTGATCCCGGCCGGGCGCTGGCAAAGCCGGGCAGGTCCGTGGCCGTCCCCGAGAGCAGGAACGTGCGCTCCTTGCCTTCCGCGTCCACTGCCCATAGCCGCGAGGTGATGATGCCCCGGTAATGGGTACGCGAGACGAACCGGGCTGTCACTTCCCGCCATGGACGGTCCCCACCGGTCTTGCGGACCCGCCGGAAACGCACGGCGACGAAGAGCAGATACGCGGAAGCCCAGAGGACCGGCAGCGCAAAAACCGTGGCAGGAAGCCAGATGTCGGCCCACAACGGCCCGTCATAGCCGATGATATGGACCGAGTTTTGGTCAACGGGATCCACGGCTACAGTGACGTTGTCGCCGCCGGGCGGCAGCCCGCTGCAGGGCGCGTAGCCGGAGAACATGACGGTGCGCGGAGGTTCCGCGGAGGCGAGCCGGAGGTAGACGTCGCAGTGTTGGCCTTTGGCGTAGTACTCATGGGTGCGCACCACAGTTGCCCCGGTGCGCGGCCAGTCTTCATGAAATGGCCTTGTCACGGCCCAGAAACCCACGGCCCACAGCAGGACCGTCGCCGCAGCCAACGCAACGGCCACCCGGAGCCGTCTTAGGAACCGACGGCGCAGCCCCGATTCAACCCAGGCCGGTCCATTCCCGGACGGACGGCCATCGGAAATAAGAGACAGATCTTCCGTCAGTGGAAGGATCTCCGGTTCGCCGTTGGCGCTAATACTCATGCCCAGATCGTCTCAGACGGCGACTGCCGCTAGGTCCACGACATCCTTGCGTCGCAGCTGCCGTTCGCAAACGAACGTTCGCGAGACAGCGAGGACATGTCAACGGAAAACGGCGAGTGAATGTGAGTGCCCTTTTGACGGTTCTCTGTGTGCGCTCAGTGGGCGGCTGGGCTGCCCGTAAGCCGGTGGTTCAGCGGACGCCCTTGCGCCCTATAGGGGATGCTCAAATGAGACTGGCCGGCGCTCTGCGCTGGACGGGCCGTCTGTGAAAGTCGTCGGGCCCTGAGCTCTGGGTCTGTATCCGCTGAGGTCGGTGATTATTGCGTGGTCGTGTTTATGCTGTCTGCATGGGTAGCTGGGTACGGCGATTTTTTCCGATGACGTGGCCGCTGATGTGCGTGCGGACTGGCGGGAAGGGATCCTCGACCGAGTCCCTCCCGAGGAACTGACGGCAAAGCTCATCAATTCTTATGCGGCGCAGGCGGACGACACGGACGACGGTGTGGTGTTTTGGCTTGCCTTGGCCGCGGCCCAGCACGAGACCGGTCGACTCCGTCCCGACGTGCGGGACACGGCACTGGACATCCTTGACCGCGGAGGCGACGTTACCCGCTGGGAAGAGGAGGACCCTGGCCTGGCGAAACAGCGGCAGCAAGTGCTGGAGAGGCTACGGAAGAAGCTGGCCGGACCGCAGCCGGCACCGAAGCGTTTGAAGCGTCCGGTGCCGCACGGTGTGGCGTTTGACGTCGGTGATGCTGTGCTGCTGCGGTCTCCGGGCGGTAAGCGCGCGATCGTGGTCGTGGTAGGGCATAAACCCGGCTGGCCAAAAGGCACCGAAAACCCGGTAGTGGAACTGCTGCTATGGGATGACGCAGGAGAGCTGCCGACGCGAGAGTTCATGGCCACCGCACCGCCCCTGTTTACCGACAGCGAAGTCCCCAATCCTTTCAGGCAGGGACCGGCCAGGATACGGCCGGAACTGTTCAGTGTCCTCACAGCGCAGAAAGCCTCAGCGTTCAGCGCGGACATCGGTGAGGTGATCGCCAACGGCATTCCCCGGCCTCCGGCGGGCGAATACCGCGACGGGTCCGTAATGAGTGGCGACGTCATCGTGTCCGGGGTTCAATGGAGATGGTTTGGCGTATTCATGGACCAACCCCGTTACGAGGCGATGCGTGAACTGACGCGTGCCCACACGGGCCCGCGGAGGAAACGGTGGACGGACCTCTTCAAAAAAGGTGACCTCTCATAAACCGCGAGGCCGTCCGCAACGAGAATGGCCCACCGGGCCCGCCTGCAAAAAGCCAGCTCAACGTTCGGCTGACGGGCACCAAGGATACGGTGATCGATCCCCTCAGCGCGTAAGGGGATCCCCTAATGGACAGCAAAAGATCTGGCCGGGCCTGTCAGAACAGGGTGTCCCGGACGCGCAGTGGCCGGTAGCCGGTGGGTCCGAGTTGGGCCAGTTCACCCTCGATATCAACCTCGATCGCGCCGAAGAAGTTGATGTTCTCGCTGTGTGCCGGAGAGATATGTGCCAGCACCTCCTCGTCGATCCGCCGCCCGGATCGACGCATCGATTCCACGGCGAGACCGTAGTATTCGGTCGTCCACGCCACGACTGAGTTGGTCACGAGCGTGAGGCACCATGCCTGTTCTGTCTGTTGTTCCAGGTGCCGGCCCGGATGACGCCCTCGTGGGCGTAGAGCAGATCCCGTTTCAGGGCGTGCAGCGACTCGCCTTTGTTGAGCTGGCGGGAGATCCGGCGCCGGTACTCGGGGTCAGCCAGGTAGCGGGCAGCGTAGATGGTCCTCCTCGCCGACCCGTACTCCTTCAACGCCGCCGCCAATGCGTTCTGCCGCCCCGAGGCGGATAGCTTGCCCACCAGCAACGACGCGGTGGCGTGCCCGAATTTCAGTGACCCTGCCACACGCAACATATCGTCGTAGTGTTCGGCGATCAGATCGGTGTTCAGCTTGCGTGTCAGCAGCGACCCGGTGTTCGGGAAGTCGGCTTCGACCTGCGCACGGGGCCCCACCCGGTTTAGGGTGATCTTGCCCAGGTCCCGTATGCGCGGAGAAAGCTGGAGTCCCAGCAGATCGAACAAAGCGAAGTTCACCAAAGTCACCCCGTGTGTATCCGTTGCATGCTCGGTGATGGGAATGTCGGTTGCGTTGCCCAGAATTTCGTCGAGGACGTAGTGGGCTTCGCGCTTGGTCGCGACGATGATCTTCGTGCCATAGGTGGTGTGCTGATCGGTCACGTGCGTGTACGTTGAAAGCCCTTCGTTCGCGAAGTACCGGCTCATTGCCCTGGCCGTGATGGACTTCCCCCGTGTCGGGAACCGCTGGCCGTCCGATGAAGACAGGGTGCCGGTGCCGAAGACCGGGGTCAGCGGCAGCTTTTGGTGATAGCTGATGATCGCAAGGTTCGCTGCGCGCAGCGTTTCTTCCCGGACGTACCACTCCGCAGTCCAGGCCAGAACGTCATAGGGAATACCGCAGGCATCGGCCATCCGCGTCAGGCCAAGGTTGGTCGAGTGCGCCAGGAGCACCGCGATCAGATTCCGCTTCAGCTCCGGGCTGCGGGCCTGTTTGCCCCCTGCGTGGGTGAAGAAGCCCAGAAAACCTGTGCGTTTGTCCAGTTCGATCAGCAGAGACACGATCGGCGCGAAAGGCAGCATCTCGGTCAGCTCTGTCTTGAGTGAGCCTGTCAAGTTGTTTGTGTGTGGGGTCGGGAGTCATTTTTAGCTGAGGTAGGGTTCGAGTCGTTCGGGGTAGGTGATGCTCAGGACTCCCAGGGCCTGGATCCAGCCGGCGGTGGCTGCCCCTTCGACGAGGTGGTTGCCGGAGGATTCCTTGTCGGTGGTTCTGGTTTTCTGGCGTTCTCTGGCGCGTTTGTCTTCGATGTTGCAGATGGCGAGCCAGAGCAGTTTCACTGCGGCCTGGTCGTTGGGGAAATGGCCCCGGTTCTTGATGATCTTGCGCAGTTGGTAGTTCAGGGACTCGATCGCGTTGGTACCGGGTATGAAAGATGGTGGGTGCCTCACGTTGTTCGTCTGGCTGGCTGGGCCTGGTGGTTTGGTCGTACGGTGAGACCGTCCGGAACTGGGGCGCTTGTAGGGAATCGGGTGGGCAGACCGGTCTTGCACGATGGGCTGAGAGCCCGTGTTAGTAAATGGTCGCCCCGCGACTTGTCCGGCTGCGTCGTGAACGCGGATCCGTAGGTGTCGATTGCCTGGCCGATTCCGATCCCTGATATCGGGGTGGGAGGAGAAAGTGATGGTTCGGTTTATCGGTTTGGATGTTCATCGGGATTTCGCGCAGATCGCTGTTCTTCAGGACGGTGAGGTCCGTGACGCCGGTCAGGTGGCATGCCGGCCAGACGCGTTGGTTGGCTGGGCACGGAAGCTCGGTCCGGGCGATCAGGTGGCGTTGGAAGCGACTGGCAACAGTGAGGCGATCGCCTTGCTGATCAGGCCGTATGCCGGCCGGGTCGTGGTATCGAATCCGTTGAAGACCCGCGCGATCGCGGAGGCGAAGGTGAAAACGGATAAGGTCGATGCCCGCATCCTTGCCCAGTTGCTTGCCGCGGATTTCCTGCCACCGGTGTGGTTGCCCGACGAGCGTACCGCGCGGCTGCGCCGTATTGTCGGTCAGCGCACTCAGCTGGTCCGGGAGCGCACGCGGATCAAGAATCAGGTGCATGCGGTTCTGGCCAGGAATCTGCTGCCGCGCCCGACGGCCACCGATCTGTTCGGCAAGGCCGGGCGGGCCTGGCTCGGCCTTCAGGTGCTACCGCCGGATGAGCGGGACACCGTTCACGCGCTGCTGCGGCACCTGGATTTCCTGGGTAATGAGCTGGCTTCCTATGAGCAGGCCCTGGCAACCGAAGCGCTCACGGATGCCACGGCACGCAGGCTGATGACGATACCCGGGGTGTCCACGGTCGTGGCCATGGCGTTGATCGCCGCGGTGGGCGACTTCAGGCGGTTCCCTACCGCCGAGAAGCTGGTCGCCTACCTTGGGCTGCATCCCAGGGTGCGTCAGTCCGGAGGGCAGCCTGCACACCACGGCCGGATCACCAAGCAAGGCAATGCCCACGCCCGGGGCATGCTCGTGGAAGCGGCGTTCACCGCGGCACTGGCCCCGGGACCACTGCGGGCATTCTACTCACGGATCAAGGCCCGCCGGGGCTTCCAGATCGCCGTCGTGGCCACGGCACGCAAGCTGGCCACCCTGGCCTGGACGCTGGACACCCGCGGAGAAGAGTACGCGTTCGCCCGGCCCAGCCTGGTCGCGTTCAAACAACGCAAACTCGAGCTCACCTCCGGTGCTCCCCGCGCCGTGGCTCACCGCGGACCCGGATACGCCTACAACGACAAGCAGCTACGCCGCGAGGAACGGGAACTCGTCGAAACCGCTGAACGCGCCTACCAATTGCTCATTTCCAACTGGCAACCTCGCCGCCCGGCCGGAGCGAAGAAGATCGAATTCACCCGACCCCGGCAAGAATGAGATTCCGCGCTGGGGTTTCCTGGTCGGCCCGTGCCGCAGGGAGATTACCGTGGCCGCCCCTCCGCCCTCAAGGGTCACTGTCGTGATCGCTGCGCGACGGCCTCCGGCCGCCCTTGACCCCGGAGCCCCGCGGCCCGGTCAACAGCAGCAGGAGCCAACCAGGACAGACCGACCCGCCCGACTTGACGATTTCATCCGTCGTGTAGATGACTTTCCGCAGCGCCGGTGGGAAAGCCAGGAAGGGGATGAACCGTTCCCAGGCGTTTTCCCAGGTCTTGAGAGCTGCCGGGTACTTTTGTCCCCATTCCCCGGCGGCGAACTCCTCCCGGGCCGTCAGGGCCGCTTCGATGGTCGGGGCGGTGTAGATGTTCCGCAGGCAGGCCGCGACCTTCTTCCTGTCCCCGTAAGCGACGAAGCGCATGGAGGCCCGGACCAGGTGCACGACACAGGTCTGCACGGTGGTGTTGGCCCAGGTCGCCTGGATCGCCTCGGGGAACCCGGTGAGCCCGTCGCAGCAGGCGATCAGCACGTCTTTGACACCGCGGTTGGCCAGTTCCGCGCAGACCCCTGCCCAGAACTTCGCCCCTTCGGAAGCCTGGATCCAGATCCCGAGCACGCGCTTGACCCCGTCAAGATCCACGCCGACGGCGATGTGGGCGGCTTTGTTCTTCACCTGATGCCCGTCCCGGATTTTCACCACGATCGCGTCCAGATACAGGATCGGGTAGATCGGATCCAGCGGCCGGGACTGCCAGGCCATGACCTCTTCGAGGACGTCGTCGGTGATCTTGGAAATCGTCTCGCGGGATAGTTCGGTACCGATCGTCGATTCCAGGTGGTGTTCGATGTCCCGGATCGTCATTCCACCTGCATAAAGGCTGATGATCATGTCATCGAGCCCGCCGGTGCGCCGTGAACCTCTTGGAACCAGTTGCGGGTGAAGGTGCCCGCCCGGTCCCGCGGAATGGCAAGACCGACGTCTCCGACCGTGGAGGCCACCGTTTTGGGGTAGCTGCCGTTCCTGGAGTTCGGCAGCAGCCGGGCAGCAGGATCACCCTTTTCATACCCCAGATGCTCGCTCAGTTCGGTCTGCAGGCCCCGCTCAAGCACGGCCTTGATCATCAGGTTCAGGAACCCGTCCTTGCCATCGATCTGAAGCCGGCCGGCATCGATCTGTTCCATCAGCTCATCAAAGGCACCCGAGGCCTTGAGCGCCTCGAGGTCCCCAGCCGCGGCAACCTTTTCCGCGAGTTCCGCACCGAGCTCTTCATGGGAATCAATCATGGACAAAGTGTTCTCCAATCACACGAGGACCGGAACCCCTACACAATCCATCTGACACCCTCGGAAGAGACACTGCGCGCAGCGAACCATGCGATCATCAGCTATCACCAGAAGTTGCCGCTGACCCCGGTCTTCGGCACCGGGACCTTGTCCTCGTCCGATGGCCAGCGGTTCCCGACCCGGGGAAAGTCCATCACGGCCAGGGCAATGAGCCGGTACTTCGCGAACGAAGGGCTTTCAACATACACACACGTGACCGATCAGCACACCACCTACGGCACGAAGATCATCGTCGCGACCAAGCGCGAAGCCCATTACGTCCTCGACGAAATCCTGGGGAACGCAACCGACATCCCCATCACCGAACATGCAACGGATACCCACGGAGTCACTCTGGTGAACTTCGCGTTGTTCGACCTGCTTGGACTCCAGCTTTCTCCGCGCATACGGGACCTGGGCAAGATCACCCTGAACCGGATGGGGTCCCGTGCGCAGGTCGAAGCCGACTTCCCGAACACCGGGTCGCTGCTGACACGCAAGCTGAACACCGATCTGATCGCCGAACACTACGACGATATGTTGCGTGTGGCAGGGTCACTGAAATTCGGGCACGCCACCGCGTCGTTGCTGGTGGGCAAGCTGTCCGCCTCGGGGCGGCAGAATGCGTTGGCGGCGGCGTTGAAGGAGTACGGGTCGGCGAGGAGGACCATCTACGCTGCCCGCTACCTGGCTGACCCCGAGTACCGGCGCCGAATCTCCCGTCAGCTGAACAAGGGAGAGTCACTGCACGCCCTGAAACGGGATCTGCTCTACGCGCACGAGGGCGCCGTCCGCGCCCGGCACCTGGAGCAGCAGACCGAGCAGGCATGGTGCCTGACCCTGGTCACCAACGCCGTCGTCGCGTGGACCACCGAGTACTACGGCCTGGCCGTCGAATCGATGCGGACTGCCGGGCGGCGTATCGACGACGAGGTGCTCACCCACATCTCCCCGGCGCACAGCGAGAACATCAACTTCTTCGGATCCATCGACGTCGACATCGAGGGTGAGCTGGCGCAGCTCGGCCCCACTGGTTACCGGCCCTTGCGGGTCCGCGACACGCTGTTCTAACGCGCGAGGGCATCGGATGGCTGCACATGACCCTAGACCGAAGTTCTACCGCAACGACCTTGCGATCCGTCCCCAGAGAGGACCTATACCCCGTACCCGTCGTACTACTGCGAGACGAGCCGGACGCCAGGGACGCGGCTGCGCCTGATGACCAAAGAGCACTTATCGGGAATTGTTGCGGCCTCCGGTTGCATCAACCACAATCGAGGACTACGGAGCCAGCCCATTTCATGTCAGGCCCAGAAAGCGTTAAGCCGGGCTTGGGGAGTTTGCGCCGGGCGGCCACGCTGTGCCACTCCGGGACTGATCGTTTCCGTCTTCACCTGTGCGGGGTCAGTTGTGAGCAAGATGGCGCGGCCGCAGCGAGCCTCGAACCCGCGGACCGGATGTTCCGTCCACCCCCACCGCTCTGCAGCCCGGCCGTCGACAGCTGCGGGCTTCGGTATCGGCGGTGGCCGGCACGGGGAGCCAAACACGCACCCATCCGCTGCATCTGCGGGACTGGTGACGACTGACGTGATTCGCTTCGCTCATCGTGCGACAGTAAACCGTCCGCTCCTTCGGCGAGATGGGTCCACCGTCGTCGGGCGGGCCTTATGAACTCAGGGGCTTCATGGGCATCCTGCGCAGGGCGGCTACCGCGAACACGACGGCGAGCGGCAGCGCGACGACGACGGCGCTCAGCCACGCCCCCGTGCCCTGCCAGCCTTGGACGGCAGCGTTAAGGGCCAGGACGCCGGTCGCCGCGGCGGCGAGCAGGAAAGCCGCGGCTGCGAGCGACGGCGTGAGGCCTGCCGGGAGCGCGGAGTCGCGCGGCAGGAGCCGCCATACGAGCAGAAGGACAAGGCCCAGCACCCCAAAGACCACGCGGTATTCGACCACCTCGCCCCAGTGGTGCTCGGCGGCGGCCTGGGCACAGTCGAGGCCAGCGTAAGGTGCCTGAAGGACCGCGCACCTGGCGGCCGTATACGCGACGCCGGGGAGATCGCCGGCCACGAAGCCCGCGCCCCAGATCCGGCCGAACAGCTCCGATACGACGCCGCTCACGCCGACGGCGATCGCGCCAACTGCCGCGAGGCCTACCAAGGGGCGCACGAGCGCGCGCAATGGCAGCCGGGCGACGTCGCGAAAGGCCGGACGCAGGACCGGCGTCACGGTGCCGACCGGGCCGAAGCGGCGGACAGCCTCGCGCTCGGCGTCCTCCGGGTCAAGGCCCTGCCCACGGAGCCGGGCGGCGCACTCGCGCAGATGCGCCTCGGTCTCGGCGAGGAGCCTGCGCGCTGCGGCGGGATCGCCGTCGCGCGCGGCCACGAAGAGCTCGTCGAGGTATGCGTCGATGGGCATCTCTTCGGCCCGGCGCCGTTCCCGCGTTCACGACGCCGCCCCAAGAACGCCCTGCACTGCCGCAGAGAAGCCTTTCCATTCCTCCACCCTGCGGGCAAGCTCTGCGTGCCCGGCCCGGTGAGCGCGTAGACGCGCCGGCGCCCGCCGGCGTCGTCCGCCCAGCGGCTCGCGACGCATCCCGCCGCCTCGAGCTTGTGCAACGCAGGGTAGACCGAGCCCTCCTGAAGCTCCAGCCTCGCGCCGCTGCGCTCGTGAATGCGCGCAATGAGCGCGTAGCCGTGCGCCTCGCCCGCTCCGAGCGAGCCAAGCAACAGCAGGTCAAGCTGTCCGTACACTGAACTTCGTCCCATGCCTAGAGAGTCTAGGTATGGGACGGGACGCTGACAAGAGCAAACAGCACTGCACGTCCAGCAAAGTCAGGGTGACTTTGACCTGTCCACAACCGGGGGCAAATCGGGTTATCCGCGGCTGGAAATTGCGAGCCGTTGAAGGTAGCCCCGCAGGGCACGGTCAACGGACCCCAGGGGGCCAGCGGCGTCTGGGGGTAGCGGAGAATCCATGCCAGGAACCGGGATTCTCTCCCGCCGCTGGTCCCGACTGTCAGCCGGACACCGAATTCCGGCCGGTGCGCAAAACCAAGCTTCTTGCCATAAGTCAACCTCGTTCACGTGCCCCGCGCGAGAGTGGAGAGTACTTAACTATTCCGGGGGCAAGGACCGACCGGCCCGGCGGTTAGGCTGAACGAAGAAACGCCAGCCACCGGCTGAGAGCCAATCCAGTGGAATCGCTCAATCGACCAAGCCGAGCCCAGCGCCGGACTCCTTGCCGTTGACAGATCCTCGAACGCCCCAGCACTTTGCGCTGTCAGAAACGCGGCAAATAGCTCCGCGGCCCCAATCAATGTCATGTTAACGACTCCGTAGGCGCCCGAGGCCGCGGGACGGCTTGCCCGTCAAGCTGCCACCGGGGCAGCCTGAACCGCCGCCCGAAAGCAGGTGGTGCCGTCGCGGAGCATGGCCGGAGGACATCGAGGCGGCGCCGTGCAAGAGACAGCGTGGCTTTGACGTGGGTCTTGCCCTCAGCTCGTTTCCGATCGTAATAGCCGCGCGAGGCTGCGCAGACTTGAGCGCGGAGAGCGATGAGAGGTAGAGGGCCCGCAGGCCGGCGATCGTAGCGCCTGGGCCGATGGTGGTTGCCTCTGACTCTTCCGGGGTCACGGGGCGCCGGAGCCAGGCCCAGGACACCTTCTACTTATCGGCCGTTGGCCGGACGGCCGACCCGGACCACCGGCACCCGCCCGTGTCCGGGCCGGCCCTTGGTTCACCTGCTTTCCTTCGAAGCCGGCCTAAGATCCAATGCAGACTCCCGCGAAGACTTCCAGAGGGCGAAGAGAAAAACAGCACCGTGGCGGCCCCGGGAATGCGGGTGGCACTGACGGCTACGGCCCGGAGCCGGCCCTGACCACGCGGTTCCGTCCGAGGGCTTTGGCCTGGTAGAGGGCGGTGTCGGCTTCTTCGATCATGCGTCCCAGTTCGGCGCCGGCGATCGTGCTGGAGGCGATGCCGTAGCTGACGGTGGGGAAGGGGATGCCTCCGGGTGCCTGTGCCGCTGCCAGGCGGCGGCTGATCAGGGCGGTGATGATCTCCGCGCTCTCCGGGTTGGCGCCGGGCAGCAGGATGATGAATTCCTCCCCGCCGTACCGTCCGACGAGGTCGGTGTGGCGGACCGAGGCCTGGCAGGCCGCGGCGAAGGCCTGGATCGCGGCGTCGCCCGCGGCGTGGCCGTGGCCGTCATTGAGGGCTTTGAAGTGGTCCAGGTCGGCGAGGATCACGGTGGAGACCGACCCGGCCGTGTGCAGCCGGTCGATCTGCTTCGCGGCGAGTTCCAGGAACGCGGTGCGGTTCAGGAGCCCTGTCAGCCCGTCGCGGGTGGCGCGTTCATTGAGTCCGTTGATGAGCTGTTCGTTGCTCAGCGCCGTCATGCTGAAGGACACGGTGACCAGAAGCACGATGGTGAGCACGCTGGTCACGGCGGGGCTGAAATAGGTGCGGAAAGCCGGCCGTCAGGTCCTTCCACCAGGAAAACCGGCCACCGGCAGAAATAGTATCCCGCCAGGATCCCGGCAGCCAGCGCCAGGGTCCGGCGGACCTGGGAACTGCCGGGCTTCAACAGCCAGAGTTCACGGGTTGCCAGGCCCATGCCGACGGCCATCATGACCAGGTACACCGGGGCGCCGGACCAGGGGTTGGAGGCCGGGTTCTCCAGGGCCGAGGCGAGGGCCGTGGCGGCCGGTGCCGTGAGGAGCTGCCATCGCGGCACCGGCAGCAGCCTCAATGAGCGGGAACCGGCCCACACGCTGAACGCCCCCGCGACGAGCAGGGCGTTGCCGGCCGGACCCGCCCAGAGCTGCTGGGGTGTCCCGGTGAGCAGGAACGCGACGTTCCCGGCCAGGAAAAACGCGAGGGCAACGCACCACCACCCGCTGTACGCGGACCGGGTCCGGCGGAAGGACCCGTGAAAGAGCAGGCACAGGGTGAGTGCGACAACGCCCAGGGCGAATCTCAGACTGAGAGTATCGAGCACCATGGTTCGTTCCCTTCCAAAAGACAACCCAGCCTAACCCTGCATCACTGCGGGGCGCGGGATGCCCGGACGTGCCGCAAGGCCGCATCGGTCCCTGGAAAACGAGTACCTGATACTCGTATGCGGTGGACGGCAGCCGGTATTTACTTAAGACAGGAGCATAAGGGTCCGTGCCGGCGCGGTTCACGGACCCATGGGACGGGGCCGACGATGAGAGAGTCTCTTGAGCCAGGTGCTCGAGCTCTCACCCCAGTCGTCGCCGGCCCCCGCAGGTGCAGGCCGGTCCGTCGTGCGGAGGCACCCCGGTGGAGGTGCAGGACGCGGTTCGGGGCATCAGCCCTGCCAGTTCACGGCTGAGAACGGCGCTCTGGTCTGCGCTTCTTGGGCCGGAGTTGACTGGAGCAACGGCCTTGAAGGGCCGGCCCCGGTCTCCCGGCCCGGCTGTCCGACGCGGATGGCGGAGGGGAGTCCGCAGCCCCAGGGTCAAGGGACATCCACGTCCTGTCTCGCGGGGCCAGCGGCGGGAGCCTCCGCCGCTGGCCCCTCGAAGCAGCTCCTTCGGACCACCCTGTCAATGGAGAGCATCGTCACTGCGGGTAGCTCGCCCGTAGCGCTGGAACGGGACGGATTCAACCGGTCGTCGCAACACCTCGATTCTGGAGGTAGCGATGGGCAGGCCAGCAGGCTGGATGAAGGCGTTGACGGGCAGATCTGCGATGAAATCACCCGGGAAGCCGTCATTACGGCGGGACACCGAGCGGGCGTTCTGGCGTGCGATCGCGACGGGGTGCACGAGCGAGGTGGCGGCGACATCAGTCGGCGTGTCGCAAGCGGCTGGCACGCGCTGGTTCCGGGATCGTGGCGGCATGCCGACGTTCATGCTCACATCACCCAAAGGCCGGTACCTTTCGTTCGAAGAACGGGAAGAGATCGCGCTGTTGAAAGCGCAGGGCAGCGGTGTGAGGCAAATTGCCCAGGAACTGAAACGGAGCCCGTCAACGATTTCCCGGGAGCTTTGCCGGAACGCAGCTACTCGCGCGGGGAAGCTCGACTACCGTGCCTCGGTCGCGCAATGGAAGGCAGAACGGTTCGCCCAACGCCCGAAGACCGCCAAGCTTGTCACGAATGAACGGCTGCATCAGTACGTCCAGGACAAGCTCGCCGGTGTCGTCCGGGCACCTGACGGTCGTATCGTCACCGGCCCTGGGGCGCCGGAGTGGACGGGCAGGAACAAGCCGCACCGGGGCGACCGTGAGTGGGTGACAGCGTGGAGTCCGGAGCAGATCTCCAACCGGCTCAAAGTCGATTTCCCGGATGATGAGTCCATGCGTATCTCTCACGAGGCGATCTACCAGGCTCTCTACATCCAAGGCCGTGGAGCGCTCAAACGCGAGCTTGTTCTGCATCTTCGTACGGGGCGCGCACTGCGCGTACCGAGAGCCAGGTCGAAACGGCAGTCCTGGGCTCATGTCACCGAGGAAACCCTCATCAGTAACCGCCCTCCCGAAGTCGCCGATCGCGCCGTTCCCGGCCATTGGGAAGGGGACTTAGTGATCGGCCTGCAACGATCGGCGATCGGTACCCTGGTCGAGCGGACGACACGGTTCACCATGCTGATCCACCTACCTCGCGAAGAAGGCTACGGAATCATCCCACGGACGAAAAACGGACCCGCGCTGGCCGGCTACGGCGCCGTGACGATGGCAGACGCCCTCGCCAAAACGATCACGACACTACCCCAACAACTGCGTCAATCGGTGACCTGGGATCGCGGCAAGGAACTCTCCGACCACGCCAGATTCACCGTCGACACCGGGGTAAGGGTCTACTTCGCCGACCCGAAGAGCCCCTGGCAGCGAGGCACGAACGAGAACACGAACGGGCTGCTGCGCCAATACTTCCCGAAAGGCACCGACCTGTCCCGATGGAGTAGCGATGACCTCGCAGCGATCGCGCACACCCTCAACACCAGGCCACGTAAAGCACTCGGCTGGAAGACGCCCGCCGAAGCGCTCGAGGAACAGCTACGATCAGTTCAACAACCCGGTGTTGCGACGACCGGTTGAATCCGTCCGGCACTGCCGTGGCGGGTTTCAGGCGTACTTGGGTCTCACCCCTGCGGTTACGGCACGGTGTAGGAGTTCAGCGGCCGGCCGGTGGTCCCGTAGGTGAGGTCCAGGATGAGGAGGCCCTTGCGTTCCAGCACACTGAGGTAGCGCTGGGCCGTCGGGCGGCTGATCCCGAGCTGCCCGGCGATCTCGGCGGCGCTGAGGGGACCCCGGCGGCGCGGACGGCGTCGAGCGTTTTTTGCATGGTGGGCTGCAGGCGCGGCGCCGGGCGGCGGGCCTGACCCCGGCCGTGCGGGCGTTGTAGAGGCTGTCGATGGTTGCCTGGTTGGCGGTTGATGCGGATTCCAGCTCTTGCCGCCACTTTTGGTAGGCCTCCAGCTGTGTGCGGAGCCGGTCAAAGCTGAAGGGCTTGACGAGGTAATAGACTGCGCCGCTGGACATGGCTGATTTGACGGTGGCCAGGTCCTGGGCGGCGGTGATGATCATGCAATCAACCGGGGTTCCGGCCGCCTGCAGGGATCGCAGCAGGGAGAGCCCGTCTTCGTCCGGAAGGTGCACATCCAGCAAGAGCAAGTCCGGGTTGAGACGCGCGATTGCCTCCCGCGCGGCCGCGGCGCTGTACACCTGGCCCACGCATTCGAAACCGTCAACCCTGGCCACGCGGGCCGCGTGGATCCCGGCGACCCGGAAGTCGTCGTCAACTACCAATGTCCTGATCAATGTCCGCGCTCCTGTCCTTGTCCGGAAGGTGGGGGTTTGGCGGCAGCCATACCTCAAAGTTGCCGCCGGCCCCGGGAACACGTCGAGGGTTCCCCCTGCCCGGTGGACGATCCTCCGCACCAGGGCCAGCCCGATTCCGCGCCGCATGCCAGGCCGCGGGTCCTTGGTGGAATAGCCGTCCACCACCACCTGCTCGATCTTGTCTGCCGGGACGCCGGGCCGTTGTCGCGCACGGCGATGAAAACGCCGTCGGCGTCGTCAAACTGTACCGTCACCGTGCGCGGCCGGGTCGTCTTGGCCAGCGCGTCCACGGCGTTGTCCAGGAGGTTGCCCACGATGGTCAGCAGTTCCGCCTGGTCAACCTGGGGACGTTCCAGCCGGGACCCGGCGGTCACCTCCATGTGCACGTCCTGTTCGGCGGCAACGGTGATCTTGGCCAGCAGCAGGGCCGCCAGCTCCGGCGGCGCAATCCTTGCGCGCAGCCCTTCGCCGAGCGACCTGGACATGGAGGATATTTGCGAGACGTAGCTCTTGGCCTGCTCCACTTCCCCCATCTCCAACAGGCCGTCGACGACGTGCAGCCGGTTGGCGTATTCGTGCTCCAGGGCCCGCATTGCCTCCATCAGGCCCGGACGGAATGCAGGTCACGGACCAGCGCCTCGATCTCCGTGCGGTCCCGCAAGGTGACGACCGAACCGATGCTCCGCCCGGCGGTCGCAACGGGCATGCGGTTGACCACCAGCAGGGCGTCCTCCGTCAGCGCCACCTGGTCGGTGCCGGAGAGCTTGCCGGTGAGCAGGTCCCGGAGCCGCCCTCCGGAACCAGCTCGGCAACCGGTCTTCCCAGCGCCGGTTCCTCGATCTGGAGCAGCCGCCGGGCCTCTCCGTTGATCACTGTCACCTTCCCGTCGTCGTCAAGGCCGACGACGGCCTCCCGGATCCCGTGCAGCAGCGCCTCCCGCTCCTGCAACAGGGAGGCGATCTCAGCCGGCTCCAGGTTGAACGTGACACGCTTGATCCGGCGGGAGAGCAACAGCGAACCGCCCACGCCCAGGGCCAGGACCAGGCCCGAGAACCCGGCGATCAGCCAGATGTTCTGGACCTGTGTGTCCAGGACCTGGGTGTCCTCGATGCCCACCGACACCTGGCCTATCACCGTGCCGTCCGCCCGAAGACCGGGGCCTTGGCGTTCGCCGACCTGCCCAGGCTGCCCGGGTCGAACCCCACATGGGTTTCGCCGTCCAATACGGCGACGGGTTCCTCCAGTTTCTGGCCGATCAGGGCCGGGTCCGGGTGGGAGAACCGGATGCCGTTGCGGTCGGTGACCACCACATAGGAGGACTGCGCGGCGGCCGTGATCTCCCGGGCGAGCCCGTCGATGATGTGCTGGGGATCCCGGGCCGCGAGGGCGGAGCGGATCTCGGGCATCTGCGCGGTGGTGGTCGCAATGCCCAGGGCACGCAGCTGATACTGCCGGTCCAGGGTCTGGTTGCTGATCATCGTGAACAGAACCCCGCCCAGAACCACTGTGAGCAGCAGCAGCGAGAGCGATCCCAGGAGGATCTGGGTGGTCAGGGTCGAAGAACGGCCGGCCCGGAGGCGCTGTGCCACTGACGCCTGGCTCACCGGGATCCGCACCCCGGACGGGCATTTACGCTATTGCAGAAAACGCACAAAACGTGCACTTTTGCGGTTAAGGCGCACAACTTACTGAAGACTTCTGGCCCGAATGATCACTTTCTAAGCTTGACATAGTTCCGGTGATCCACATCACGCAGGAAAGCGACTCCCGGGAAGGGATTCGAGTGACAGCGCTGTCAGAAGGACAAAGAAGTAGCCGCACGGCCGCCGTTCCGGCCCCCCTGCTACCCGAGTTCACGGCCGCCCACCCCAGTCCGGTATGGGCGGGCTTGAAGACGTCAGTGTGCGCCGGCTTCACAACCAACACCGCAGTTCCACGACGCGGCTGAACCGGAAAGAAGCACCGGACCGTCTCGAGTCCCTGACGCACCACAGTGGCGCTTCAGATCCCGGGTGGTCAAAGAACCGAAAGACAGAGAGGTCTTAGCAACATGGATGCCAACCATCCCCACCGGCCCCCGCGGCCCCCGAGAGAGCCGAAGGGGCGGGTATCGACATTGTCGGGTTGACCAAGCGTTACCTGACGCCCAAGGGCGAGACCTTCACGGCCATCAATGACGTGACGCTCAGGGTCGAACCGGGCGAGTTCTGCGCGATCGTCGGACCGACGGGCTGCGGCAAGTCCACCACGCTGGCCCAGGTTTCCGGCCTGGAGCGGCCAAGCGCCGGCTCGGTGAGGGTCCACGACCAGATCGTCGACGGCATCACCAACGGCGTCAGCTACATGTTCCAAGCAGATGCGCTCTTCCCCTGGAAGACCGTCCTCGGAAACGTCCTGATCGGCCCGGTCCTGCTCGGGACGCCCAAGAAGGAAGCCACCTTGCTCGCCAGGGACTGGCTGCGCCGCGTGGGCCTGGCCGGCTTCGAGGACCGCTATCCGCACCAGCTCTCCGGCGGCATGCGCAAGCGCGTCGCCATGGCGGCCGCGCTGATCAACAACCCCGGATCCTGCTGATGGATGAGCCGTTCGGCGCCCTCGACGTACAGACCAAAGCCATCATGCAGAACGAACTGCTCCAGCTCTGGGAAGAACTGCGCCCCTCCGTCCTGTTCATCACCCACGACCTCGACGAGGCAGTAGCACTCGCCGACAAGGTCGTCATCATGACCAGCAGCCCCGGCACCATCAAGGATGTCTTCAACATCGACCTTCCCCGGCCGCGCGGCGATGTCCAGCAGATCCGCCACGAGGAGCGCTTCCTGGAGCTCCAGGGCCGGATCTGGGAATCCCTGAAAGACGAGGTCACCCGGGCCTACAAGCAATCGGCAGGTGCAGCAGCATGACAACCGCAACACATAACGGCGCCCGCGCACACGAGCAAGCGGCCGAGCTCAAGGTGTCCGCCCGGCGTACCATGAACCGCCGCACCGCGTGGATCTGGATCGGCCGGGCCATCCTGGCGGTGGCCGTGATCGGTGGCTGGCAGTGGTTCACGACGGCCGGCTGGGTGGACAAGTTCTTCTTCGGCCAGCCAACGGAAATCTGGAACAGCCTGGTCCACCTCTTCACCGAGGGCACGGCCTTCGGCACCATCTGGGAGAACCTCTGGGTCACGGTGCAGGAGGCGTTCATGGGCTTCCTGCTCGGGACGTTCGTCGGCGTCGTGCTAGGGCTCCTCCTGGGCTCGAACAAGTACCTGTCAGCAGTCGTCGGTCCGTACATCCGGATCGTGAATTCAATTCCCCGAATCGTGCTTGGTTCCATCTTCATCGTGGCGTTCGGTCTCGGGGTCTTCCCGAAGGTGCTGCTCGCCGCGGTCCTGGTGTTCTTCGTCGTCTTCTTCAACGCCTTCCAGGGTGTCCGTGAAGTCGATCAGAACCTGGTCGGGAACGTGCGGGTGCTGGGTGCCTCACCGTGGCAGGTCGCGATGAATGTGACGATCCCGTCGGCGATGACCTGGATCATCGCGAGCCTGCACACAGCGTTCGGCTTCGCGATCATCGGCGCCCTCGTCGCTGAAGTGCTGGGCGCCCAACAGGGCATCGGCCTGATCATCAGCCAGGCACAGGGAACCTTCGACCCCAACACGGTCTTCGCCTGCATGGTGATCATCGCAGTCATCACCCTCGGCGCCGAAGCCCTTATCACCCTGCTCGAGCACAAGCTGCTCAAATGGCGGCCACCAAACCGCTCCGAAGCCCAGGCAATCTGAGGACGAACGCAACTTTTCACCCGGCAATTCCGTACCGCCAAAAACACCGAAAAACCCTTCGGGGATCAACAAAAGGATGCGTAAAACAATGATGAAACGCACTATCTTTGCCGTCGCCGCTGCCGGAGCCGTCGCGCTCAGCCTCGCAGCCTGCGGTGGCAGCTCCGGAAGCGGCAACGCCGCCGCCTCCGGAGGTTCAACGCCAAGCGCGGCTGACATGCCCACCGTGAAGATGATGGTCGGCGGCATCGACAAGCAGATCTACCTGCCGTACCAGCTCGCGCAGCAGCTTGGCTACTACGAGAAGTACGGCGTGAAGGTCGAGCTCTCCACCGAGCAGCAGGGCGGCGTCGGGGCCGAGGACGCGATGGCCTCCGGCCAGGTGGACATGGCCGGTGCATGGTATGTCCACACCGTCGACTTCCAGTCCAAGGGCAAGAACGTCATCAACCTCGTGCAGCTCTCCAGTGCCCCGGGAGAGCGCATCATGTGCAGCCCCAAGGCAAACGTCAAAACGGGCGCAGACCTCAAGGGCAAGACCGTCGGCGTCACCGACCTCGGCTCCGGAACCGATGAGCTCACCCAGTTCATCGCCGCGAAGGCCGGCCTCGCCAAGAGTGATTACCACACGATCGCCGTCGGCGCCGGATCAACCGCCATCGCGGCGATCCAGCGCGGATCCGCCGACTGCGTCATGACCACCCAGCCCACCGTGGGCGCCCTTGAGAGCAAGAACCTCGCGGTTCCTGCGATCGACCTCGCCACCACTGAGGGAGCCACCGCAGCGCTTGGCGGCACCCTGCCGTCGGCCGGCCTTCTCGCCCAGTCGGACTGGGTCAAGACCCACGAGGACGCGGCCCAGAAGGTCGTCAACGCCCTGGTTGACACGATGCACTGGATCAGCACCCACTCCGCGCAGGACATCGCCGACAAGCTGCCCCAGTCCTTCGTCCAGAACAGCACCATCTCCAAGGATCAGTACGTGGCCGGGCTGAATCAGGACAAGGGTCAGTTCCTCCCGGACGGCATCATGCCTGCAGGTGGCCCCAAGACGATCTTCGACGAGGAGAAGACCATCGGCGTTGACACCTCCAAGGTCAACATCGCCGACACGTTCACCCAGAAGTACGCCCAGGCCGCGCTCAAGCTGGAGGGCTACACCGCCACGACCACCCCTGCCGGCAACGACGGGTAATCTCATCGCCGCATAGAAGATATTGGCGTGGCAACGTCGTCAACCAATGCCCCTCACAATCGGCCTGCGTGGTGCTCCACGCAGGCCGATCGCACTTCTCTCCGGCCCGTCAAATGATCGACGGACAAACCAATACGTTGCCCGCCCACTACTACGCGCGTGCCTGACCCAACAACGCAGTCGCGCGAAAAGAGCGCCCCGCACCGTGCGCTGCCCACAGAAAAGAGGATCGTGACAATCGACGAATACGTCCGCGACTGGACAAGGATCCGGACCCGCGAGGAGATCAAGCTCAGCAGGGACAACCAGGAAATCGCCCGCGGACTCGCCGACGGCGTCACCCGCGACGGGAACACGCTGTGGCTGATCCAACCCGCCGGAAAGGGCAGGTCCATGTTCACCAACCAGGGCGGCATCCTCGCCTTCCGCACCAACACATCAACACCCTCCCCGCAGATCTGACCCGCGGCCGCGAAGCCCGCCCCGGACAAGGAGATCCCATGCACGAAACCACCCGTTCCGCCTCGACATCGCCGTCAGCGAAACCAGCAGCAGAGACGACCAGCTCACCGACGCCGTCAACCAACTGATACCCGCTGCCCTGGAACACAGGCACGGAATACTCGTCACCCAACACGACACCATCAAATACACCCTCGAGGTACACCCGTCAGTGCCCTGCGGAACGATCCACGAAACAAGACCCCGGAACCATAAAAACGATCCGAAATATATTCCCTGGTGTGACAACGGGCAGAATTCACATGTTCGAACATGAACTGGTCGCCGCCGCGATGCGTTCCCTGCCCTAGCGGTGGCGGACCGTCCTCTAGCACGCAGAGGTGTCGGGGAAGCGCCCAGGGACCTCGCCTCCGCGACGGGGATCGGCAATTCGTTGCCAAGAAGATCGGCTGCTGACAGATTGCTTCCGAAGCGCGATTCATCCGTCCTCAAGAAACGGTTCGGCAGAAGAATTCCAGCAACACCGCGACACGGTGCGCCGCTGGATCCCCCAAGTATCGAAGACTCAGCGTCCTCCGAGACGAAGACTGTGTCATTTCAGGTGTCCTCTGCACAGGGTTGCCTGGGCAGACAGTGCTGGTACCCGGTGCATCTCAACTACGATCCTGTGACTGAACCCCGTGGCTGAAGTCGGATCCGTCGTGGCTGCAGAGGGCCTGGACAAAGAGAGTGTGCCTGCGGCTTCGGTTGGCAGCCCAGGGACTGGATGTTCCCGATCCCTGCCTGTGTTGCCGTGACCAGTATGAACTAAACGACCGCGTTTCCCGCGGTCGGCGGAAGAATGCCGTGGAGTGTCCTCGACGGTGAGGGCACGGAACAGAAGGAAGGCCAGGCTCCCATGTCAGGATCAATTTCGGCTTCTGCCCCAACCAAAGAGGCGTGGACGCCCGCGCAGCGGCGGACGCTGTTCGCCGGCGCCGGCAGCTGGACGCTGGACGCGTTCGACTTCTTCGTCCTGGTGTTCGCGCTCTCGTCCATGGCCAAGGAATTCGGCGTCACCATCGTCACGGCGACCCTGGCCATCACCTTCACCCTGCTCCTGCGCCCGGTCGGGGCGCTGGTCTTTGGCTCCCTGGCGGAACGGTTCGGCCGCAAGCCGGTCCTGGTGGCCAACATCGTGGTCTTCTCGCTCATCGAGCTCGCCTCGGCGATGGCGCCGAACTTCGGCACGTTCTTCGCGCTGCGGATCGTGTACGGCGTGGCGATGGGCGGGATCTGGGGCGTGGCCTCGGCCCTGACCATGGAGACCATCCCGCGGCGCGCCCGGGCTTCGTCTCCGGGTCTTCCAGGCCGGCTACCCGCTGGGCTACCTCATCGCCTCGGTGGTCTTCGGGCTTCTGATCAACACGGTCGGATGGCGCGGGATGTTCGCGATCGGCGTCGCACCCATCCTGCTCGCGGCCTACATCTTCTTCAGGGTCGACGAGTCCCCGGTCTGGGCCGGGAGGCGTGGCGGAACGCAGGAGCGCAAGCCCGCGTTCTGGCCGGCGGTGGCGGCCAACTGGCCTGTCCTGCTCTTCGCCGTGTTCCTCATGGCCGGGTTCAACTTCTTCAGCCACGGCACCCAGGACCTGTACCCGACGTTCCTGACGGTCCAGCAGCATTTCCCCGCCGGCACCGTGAGCATCATCGCCATCTGCTACAACATCGCCGCGATCATCGGGGGTGTTCTGGCCGGCACGCTGTCCGAGCGGTTCGGGCGCAAGCGGATGATCATCGTCTTCGCGCTCCTGGCCCTGCCCTGCATCCCGCTGTGGGCCTTCGCGTCCGGTTCGCTGGCCCTGGGCATCGGGGCGTTCCTGGTCCAGTTCTTCGTCCAGGGCGCCTGGGGTGTCATCCCGGCCTACCTCAACGAGCTCGTCCCGGAAGGCACACGGGCGGTGCTCCCGGGCTTCGTCTACCAGGTCGGGAACGTCATCGCCTCCGGCAACGCCACCATCCAGGCGTTGATCGCGGAGAGGACCGGCGGGAACTACGGCCTCGCGATGGCCATCGTCGCAGGGACCGTCGGCGTGCTCATCGCCGTCCTGATGGCCTTCAGCAAGGAGACCCGCGGCACCCGCTTCACCGCCGCCTCCGAAACCCCTGCCGCCTCGGCCTCCTGAGCCACGGCGGAACGGTGCCGCAACAGCAACAGCACCAGCGGAGGGCAGGACGGCCTGCACTCCGCAAGCCTCTGGGCCAGCGGGCCTCCCGGATGCCCCCGCTTCCCATCACGATGGCCCGTCGTGATCCATCTGCGCGGTGGGACGGGCAGTAACCCCGACGCCCCATGACGAATACGAGCAGGACACGGCCCGGCAATGTGAACGGCACAGCCAGAATCCAACGGTGAAGCCCACTAGCCCTAACGGCGAGAGCCTTCGATCCGCACGCCCTGACGCCCGGAAGTGATCGCCGGACTACAGCTTTTGCGCCGCCAGTTCCCTGCCAAGGTTTACGCAAGACGCCTCAGATTGGCAGTCACGGGGCGAAGCGACGGAAGCAGCGTGAGCGGTAAACCATCGAAGTCCTTTTGCCGGCCGCTGTCTCCGAGGGCACCTTCGATGAGCTTGACGAGTGACGGGGATGGGCCGACGCCGAATTCCTGTCTCAAGTCGGCGGCGAAGCTCCGATAGGTTTCAAGGGCGGAGACGAGGTCGCCGGTGGCGAGGTGCGCCTGTATCAGCAAGCGGTACGAGGACTCCCTGAAGGGTTCCAGGGCAATGGCCAGTTTGCTCGCACCTTTGGTTTCCTCGGCGTTTCCCTGACTGAGGTTGTATGCCGCGATGGAGTCAAGGGCCGCCGTCCGCAAGGCCCGGAACCGTTCCTGTTCGAGCAGAATCCAGTCCTCGTACCATCCCGGAAGAAGCTCCGCCGTTCGTAGCCGTTCCCACCCGGGTACGAATCACGCACGCCGAGGGTCCGGGTGTGAAGATCGCGTTCAAGGTCGATGATATCGACCCTCACCTGCGCACGGAGGCCACGGAAACATCGGTGGTTCCGTCGGCGTCGAGCAGGCCGGGGAGTTCGTGGTTGATGTGCCAGATGCTCACCCTGAGTCCGACCGCCGCCTGGGCCTCGGAGGAGTCGGGCCAGAGAAGGCCGGAAAGGAATGTGCGCGGCCGCTCACCAAGCAGGGCAAGTGCGGTGATCAGGCGTTGTTGACGATGCGCTACTTTCTGCCGATGGCCTGCCTGGGTCAGTGTCCACCCGTTGAGCAGGGTCAGGGACCACTGGGGCTCTGGTGTAGATAGCACGTCTATACCCCTATCGAACGCCGAATCGCTGGCGGGCGAACGTCATGGGAATAGACACTACTGAATGATGACCAGCCCGGTCGCGAGTGGCCGCTACTTGAAGTAGGGCACTCTATTGGATGCGCTACTTACCCGGTCCAGTGATCGCCGGCACTCAAAGCTCCGCTACCTTCACCAACTGCCCGAACAACTTGTAACGGGCTGCGATCGTATCCGTCAGGTAGATGAACGAGCATTGTGTAGTTGGTGGTTCTCTCCACGAGGGTCCCGATCGCGGACTGGTTGCCCTCGCCGATGCTGAGATCACCCCGGCGCCCTGGCACCGCACTGTCCTGAACCCCGGGTGGGCGTTCGGAGATCACGAACATCAGGTCCACGAACCGGGAGATTTGTTGGTCCGGACCTTTATGGGGTTTCGGCGGGACCGGGGGTGCGCAGGCTGGCTGCCTTCATTTCGCGTTGAGTCCGCCTCCGGCTTGGGAGTAGAGGGCAACCGTTGACTCCTGCTTGGACTCACCAGGATGGCTTATGCGATCAGGCGGGCCCGTTCAGCACGTTCGTCGGCGAGGCTTCCGGACGGCATGAGTCGGCCCCGGTTTGGCCAGTGCCGCGTTTCTAGGGGTGTTCCCGCGTGCGGGCTTGGTGTTGGTTGAGGGCCCGCCGGCAGGCGACGGCGGTCCAGAGGGCGGCCAGGATCCACCACCAGGGACCGGCGGGCAGTGTCAGGGCGAGGACGAGAAAGACGGTGACCGCTGAGATGTCGAGCATGAGGACGGGCCAGTACTTGCCGGTGCGTAGCGGCCGGGGAGTGCCCGTCACGGCCGTGTCCCGTTTTGCCGGGCCCGGTCCCGGTTCCGGGTCTGGTCCTCGGCTTCCAGCAGCGCCGCGAGGGCGGCCAGGGCCGGGACGGCGTTTTCTATTACGTTCTGGTAGGCCTCCGGGAGCCGTTCCAAGGCTTGGCCGAGCCTTCGGTCGTTGGCGGCCTGCCATGCTGCCAGTATCTCCGCGCCGTTCTGCGTCAGGCTCAGGTTCACGGCCCTGCGGTCCCCCGGACGGGGGGTGCGCTCGAGCAGTCCTGCGGTGACCATTTGCTGGACCAGGCTGCTGACCGTGTTGGTCGCCAGTCGTTGGCGGTCGGCGAGGTCGCTGACGCCCATGCCGGGTTCGTCGGCGAGACGTTGCAGGACCTCCACCTGGGCCATGGGAAGGGATTCCCAGGGGAACTCCTGCCGCACGCTGGAGCGCAGGACCCGCCGCAGTCGCGTGATGACGCCGGTCAGCGACCAGGCATCGGCGCCGGCATAGTCACGGACCGCCGGGTCGGTGGCCGGGGCGGAGGCATTGGCGGTGTTCATTCCATTAGCCTATCCCGGTAGTCCCCCTATAGAATAGTTCTGTGACCGAACAACTTTCTTCAGGCGCGGCCCCTTACGCAGCCTCACCCACCGGCTGGGGGAGGCTGTGGCGGGAACCGGCGCGTCCGGACTGGATCCGGCGACGGCCCGGTGCGCCGTGGCTGGTTGTCGCGACGGTGTGTATCGGTGCGTTCATAGGCCAGCTGGATGCCAGCATCGTGACCCTGGCCGTGCCGAGCATCAGGTCTGACATGAACGCCTCCCTCGCCCAGGTGGAGTGGGTGGCGCTGATCTACCTTCTGGTGCTGGTGGGCAGCATCTCCGCGGTCGGCCGGCTGGCGGACATGGCGGGCGGAAACTGCTCTACACCTATGGGTTCGCTCTGTTCACCCTCGCCTCCCTGGGGTGCGCCCTTTCCCCCGACATCACCTGGCTCCTGGTCGCCAGAGCGGTCCAGGCGGTCGGAGCGGCCATGCTGCAGGCCAACAGCGTTGCCCTGATCCGGACCAGCATGCCGGCCGGTAAACTCGGCAAGGCCATCGGGCTCCAGGGGGCAGCGCAGGCCATTGGCCTGGCCGTGGGCCCCTCCGTCGGCGGACTCCTCATCGGTCTGGGCGGGTGGCGGTGGGTGTTCTTCGTCAACATCCCCGCAGGGGTCATCGGCCTGCTGCTGGGCTGGTTCCTGCTCCCGCGCACCCACGTCAAGGCCCCCCGCACCCGGCTGGACTGGCTGGGACTCGCGGCCCTGATGCCGGCCGTCGGCGCCCTGCTCCTGGCTTTGTCGGAGGCATCCAGGCTCGGCTTCGGCAACCTCACCGTTCTCGGGCTGCTGGCCGGATCGCTGGTTCTCTTCGTCCTCTTTGTCCTGCGCGAACGCCGGGCAAGACACCCCTTGGTGGACCTGACACTCTTCCGGTCCGGGACCTTCAGCCGCGGCGTCGCAACGGGACTGCTGGGCTATCTCGTCCTGTTCGGGGTCCTCTTCGTGACACCGCTGCACCTGGAATCGGAGTATTTCCTTCCCCGGCCCAGGCCGGACTGTTACTGACGGTCCTCCCGGTCTCGTTGGGACTCGTCGCACCCGTTGCGGGCCTGCTGGCGGACCGGTTCGGCGCCCGGTTGCCGGCATCCGCCGGGATGGGACTAGCCGCGGCCGCGCTGGCCGTGCTGGTTTTTTCCTCCCATGATCTGTGGGTCACGGCAGCCGCCCTAGCGGCCATGGGACTGGGCCTGGGCCTGTTCACCCCGGCCAACAACGCGTCCGTGGCAGCGGCCGGACACGACCACCAGGCCGGCATGGTCAGCGGCGTCTTGAACATGACCAGGGGCGTCGGAACCTCCCTGGGCGTGGCCCTGGGCGCCCTCGCGTACTCCCTCGCCAACGCCCTGGGCAACAGCGGGGGAGCGGCCCGCTTCCCGGACTCGGATTTCGGATCGCGGTGGCACTCTTCGCGATCCTCGGTGTCGCGGCAGCCGTACTGTCATTCCTGGGACGGCGCGCCGCCCCAAGGCTGTTCCGGACCCGGAGGACCGTCCGGAACCCGGCTGACCACAAGGTTGCCGAACAACACTGTTTTTGCCCTAACTTCCCGAACAGGATCCCGAACCTCCATGACTGCCTCTGATTCTTTCCTTCCGTCGCCGACCGTGAGCGCCTTTCACGTGGGCCCTGTGACCATCCACTTCTACGCCCTGTGCATCCTGGCCGGGATCGCGGTGGCTATCTGGCTCACTTCCCGACGTTGGACCGCCCGGGGCGGCCAGGCAGGGCAGGTTCTGGACATCTGCCTCTGGGCCGTGCCCGCAGGGATCATCGGCGGCAGGCTCTACCACGTCATCACCGACCCCGAGCTCTACTTCCTTCCAGGAAAGAATCCGTGGAATGCCTTCGCCATCTGGGACGGAGGCCTGGGGATCTGGGGCGCCGTGGCCTTGGGATCGTGGGGCATGGATCGGCTGCCGCAAGTCGAAGGTATCTTTGGTTGCGTTCCTGGATGCGGTGGCACCGGGGTGGTTTTTGCCCAGGCCCTGGGCCGGTGGGGTAACTGGTTCAACAACGAGCTCTACGGGGATCCGACGGCTCTTCCGTGGCAACTCCAGATCCATCAGATGGACCCTGGCACCGGGTCGGCGGTGACTGATCCCGCGGGCGCACCGGTGGTCCTGGGCTATTTCCAGCCCACGTTCCTCTACGAATCGCTGTGGTGCGTCGTCGTCGGGCTTCTTCTTTTGTATGTGGACCGGCGCTTCACTCTCGGGGCCGGAAGCGTGTTCTCCCTCTACGTTGCCGGGTACACGGCGGGGCGCTTCGCTTTTGAACTGATGCGCTCCGACTACGCCAACCTGATCCTCGGACTCCGGGTGAACACCTGGGTTGCCGCCCTGATCTTCCTCGCGGGCGCCGTCGCGTTTGCCCTGCTCTTCCGGCGCAGACGCTCGACGGCCGTGCCCGGAGACTCCGCCCCGCAGGCAACGCTCACCGAAGGAATTTCTTGATGCTCAGGAGAGACACCTTCCGGGGAAAGCTCCTTGCCTTCGTCGCCGCTGGCACGCTTTGTGCCACGATGCCTTCACCGGCGTGCCCGTCCGGCAGCGTATGGCAGAGGCCATCGAGGGGGCTGGGGAACCGGGAAAGCCACCCAGGGCGGTGCGTCGGGCTCCGGCTTCCCGGCACGCCGGATGCGCCAGCCTCGGAACCGGCGCGCTTGAGTGGCGCGGGTCACTACGCCCGAGAACCAGCACGATCCATCGCCAGAGAACCTGAGGAAGATATGTTCAAGAGATACGAATTCGGCCCTGGCCAGGTGGGCGATCCGGCGTGCCCGAAAGCCACAGACACCTCCTATGGCGGCAGCTGTGACCCGCGGCAGGAACCGGCTCCTGGACACGGGAACAACGCTTGGCCGGATCCTGGTCTTCCTCGGCGTGAGCGCCGTCTGCGGGATGCTCGTGGCCGGCCTGATGGTGCCCGCCGCGGCGGTGGCCGGGATCACGGCGAACGGCTCGGCCCGGTTCTTCAATGGCCTGCCCAGCGAGCTGACCGTGGCCCCTGCCGGGCAGGTGACGAGGGTCCTCGCGGCAGACGGATCCCAGATCGCGACACTGTTCAACGAGAACCGCACCCAGGTTCCCCTCGAGCAGATGTCCCCCAACATCAAGAACGCGATCATCGCGATCGAGGATTCCCGCTTCTACCAGCACGGGGGCATCGACCCGACAGGCATCCTCCGCGCCCTCGTGACGAACAGCGGCGGGGCCCGGCAGGGCGCCTCCACGCTGACCCAGCAATACGTGACCAACGTGCTCAACGAGAACCTCATCGCCCAGGGCAAAGACGCCCAGGTCGTGCTCAACGGCCAGAAGAGCATCAACGACAAACTCCGGGAGATGAAGCTCGCCATCGGCCTCGAGAAGCAGTTCACGAAGGACCAGATCCTCGCCGGCTACCTCAACATCGTCTCCTTCAACGCCAACGCCTACGGCATCCAGGCCGCGAGCCAGTACTTCTTCTCCGTCGATGCCAAAGACCTCACCGTGCCCCAGGCGGCCCTGCTCGCCGGCCTGGTCAACGGCCCCTCCCTGTTCGACCCGACCCAGCACCCCGAGGCGTCCAAAACGCGCCGGGACCTGGTCCTCGACGCGATGCTCCAGCACGGCTACATCAACGGCCAGCAACACCAGGACGCCGTCAACACCCCGATCCAGCTCAAGGTCAACCCGCCCAGGCAGGGCTGCGCCTACGCCGTCCAGGCCCAGTACTTCTGCGACTACGTCCTCCACCAGATCCAGGATGACCCCGCTTACGGCGCGACAAAGAATGACCGGATCCAGAAGATCAAGCGCGGCGGCCTGACCATCAAGACCACCCTGGACCCGCGCCTCCAAGGACCCGCCCAGGCCCAGGTTGACGCCACGACAGGGGCGAACCCGGACAAATGGGGCGCGTCCCTCGTGACGGTCCAGCCCGGCACAGGCAAGGTCCTCGCCATGGCGCAGAACTCCCGCACGCTCGCCGGCCAGGGAACCGGCTTCGTCTCGACATACAACTTCAACGTCGACCGCGCGGACGCCAACGGCAACGACCTGGGCGGCGTGGGCGGCATGCAGCCCGGTTCGACCATGAAGCCAGTGACCCTCGCGGCCTGGCTCGGCGAGGGCAAAACGACGAACCAGATTGTCGACGCGTCAAGGCGGCGCTACGGCGTCAACTACCCGTGGAAGACGACATGCGGCCCCGTCCATGGATGGTTCGACAGCACTCTTCCACCCTCCACGGACCTGCAGAACGACGAACCCGGCTGGTACCGGCCCATGAGCGTCCGGCAAGGCATCTACAACTCAATCAACACCGCAACGTTCGCCTCCCTGGCCGGCCTGAACGACTTCTGCGATGTCCAGCGGGCCGCCGACGCCATCGGCCTGCACCTGGGCGACGGGAACGGCAAGAAAATCGACCTCTCGACCCTGGGCAATATCCTGGGCAGCCAGAACGTCGCCCCCCTGACGATGGCCAACGCCTTCGCGACGTTCGCCGCGGACGGTACCTACTGTGCGCCCATCTCGATCGCCGAAGTCGACGACGCCGCGGGCAAAAGAATCGGCGGGCAGGCATCGGCATGCCAGCCGAACGCCCTGAAACCGGATGTCGCGGAGGCAACCACCAATGTCCTCCAGGATGTCCTTACCAAGGGCTCCGGCCTGCTGATCCCGCAGAAGCTCGGCGTCCCGGACGCCGCCAAGACCGGTACCAACCAGTACAACAATCAGACCTGGGTCCTCGGCTACACGAAAGGCCTGGCGACGGCGTCCTTCTTCGGAGACCCTTTCAACGGCGGCCCTTCGCGGCTCGGACGCGACATCACGGTCAACGGCAGATACTACCCCCTGGTTGACGGGGCCTACATCGCCGGACCGCAGTGGGCGCAGTATATGCAGCAGGTCGTCGGTCTTTACGACCATGGCGACTTCGACGCTCCGCCGCAGACCCTCATCGGCGGCAACTCGCCACAGACCCGCAGCAGCAACCAGGCCACCGGCGGGACAAGCCGGGCCAGGCCCGCAGCCGACGGCACCCCAGCCCCCGACAACCCCGTCGAAGCCCGGCAACAGCAACGGGAACGGCTGATACCCGCCATGGCGGCAGGCCAGGACCCGCCTCGGACAGGCCCGCGAGGGCCACTGCCGGCCTCGCGGCACGTTCCGTGATCGGCAACGCCGGCCTCGCCTGGGCACCGCTCCGGGCCGGCCCGCCGAATCCGGGACGGAGGCAGGGAACGGCATGGTCAAGGACGCCCGAGGGATTCTCACCCTATTTCACCGACGAAGACGCCAGGTAAACCGGGCCGCCTCCATAGCCACCGTGGTTGGCCTCCCGGAGCAGTTGGACTGCCAACGGGGTCCAACAAGCTCCACCGTCCGGCGGACGCCGGCGCACCGGTTCCTTGTGTCGACGCTGCGCTTATCTCCTCCCACAAATCCGTCCGCTGCCTGCCCTGCTGGCTACCCCGGTGCCGTCGGGCGCAGCGACGCGATGCGGCGCCCACCGTCAGCAGTACCACGAGCATGCGGCGCCGGGTTCATGCGTGGGCCGGCCGTTTTGCGCGCCTTTACACAACGCGAACATTTCCCTAACACTGTTCTGTGGTGAGCGTGCGATGGTGATCGGGTCAACACGATCGCTGGTTCACATTTTGGGCCACGAGGAGTGGGTATCCGATGGGATGGTTTGTCACTGCCGCCGGCAAGCGCCCGCGTCCGTCCGCTCGAGTACGGCATTGGGTGGGCAAGCACCGCATGCTCGCTGCGGTTGCCACCGTCGTGGTCGCTGCCCTCGTTGCGGCGGGCGTAACTTTCGGGATTGCCACGGCCCGGTTTTCCTCGAACGCCCCGGCCTTAGCGGGCATCAACAAGATCCAGCATGTCATCGTCATTATGCAAGAGAACCGCTCGTTCGACAGCTACTTCGGCACGTTCCCCGGAGCGGACGGGATTCCGATGCTGAACGGTTCCCCGGCCGTATGCGTCCGGATCCGGCCCACGGCTCGTGCGTGAAACCGTACTACGACCCCGCCGACCGGAACTCAGGTGGCCCGCACAGCCAGAGCAATGCCACTGCGGACATCGACGGCGGAAAAATGGACGGCTTCATTGCGCAAGCCGAGAAAGCCTCTACGAACTGCGCACCGAATGCCCCAGCCTGCGCGGGCGGTAGCCAGAGCGACGTGATGGGCTACCACGACGCGCGCGACCTGCCCAACTACTGGGCATATGCCAAGGACTTCACGTTGCAGGACCACATGTTCGAACCCAACGCCTCCTGGAGTCTGCCCGAGCACCTGTACATGGTGTCGGAATGGTCCGCCAAATGCAGCCGCGCGGGCGACCCGCAATCCTGCATGAACGCCCTCCAGAATCCGGGCAGTCCGCCGGACTTTACCTCCTCGATCCAGTCCACCCTCATCGGCAAATGCCGGGCCGGCCTGCAGAACAAGGCCTGCCAGGACGCACTCTCCGCGGCCGGGATCACCCCGGACATTGCCGCGCAACTGCACACCCTCATCACGCAAAACTGCGCCGGCTCGGATTCCTATACAAGTTGCCAAGCCGCGATCGACAAAGCAGCCCTCCCCGAAGCGCTCAAGCAAAAGCTGCTGGCCGCTGCCAAGCTGCTTGCTCCCCCTGACTACGCCTGGACCGATCTGACGTACCTGCTGCACAAACAGAACGTGCCCTGGGCCTACTACGTCTTCAACGGCACAGAGCCCGACTGCCAAGACGACGCAGCCATGTCCTGCGCTCCCGTAGCCCAGAACGCGAAGACGCCGGGCATCTGGAATCCGCTACCCTACTTCGACACCGTCAAGCAGGACGGCCAGCTAGGCAACATCCAGTCCCTCACCAACTTCTACGATGCCGCCAAAAAGGGCACATTGCCCGCCGTGAGCTGGATCGACCCCACCGGAGCCGTCAGCGAACACCCACCGGCGCTGATCAGCACCGGGCAGGCCTACGTCACGGGCCTGATCAATGCCGTCATGTCGGGCCCGGACTGGAACAGCACCGCCATCTTCCTCTCATGGGATGACTGGGGCGGCTTTTACGACCACGTCACCCCGCCCACCGTCGACCAAAACGGCTACGGCCTCCGCGTCCCGGGAATCGTCATCAGCCCCTACGCCAAACAAGGCAACATCGACCACCAGTCCCTCAGCCACGACGCCTACGCCAAGTTCATCGAAGACGACTTCCTCCACGGCCAACGCCTCGACCCGGCCACCGACGGACGTCCCGATTCCCGGCCCGACGTCCGGGAGAACAACCCCCAGCTCGGGAACTTGGTGAACGACTTCAACTTCAACCAGCAGCCCACCAAACCCGTCATCCTCCCGGGGGCGCCACCTACTAGGCGCCAAGAGAGGGACATCCAAGCCGTCCGGGGCCCACCCGTCAGGAGAGGCCCGCTCAAGTCTGAGCTCAGGCCATCACCAGGCGGCCGGGGCCCAAGGAGGCAACGACTCACCCTTCCCACAGCGATCGACATGAGGCAACAGTGCCCCCGATCACCTTAGTTCCGTGTTGTTTCGCCGGCGGTCAAGCGCGCTTCTCCTGAGAGGTCACCATTTGCTGGACCAAGCTGCTGACCGTGTGGTCGCCAGTCGCTGACGATCGGTGAGGTCACTGGCTCCCATTTCGGGTTCATCGGCGAGACGCTGAAGGACCTCCACCTGTGCCATGGGCAGGGTTCCCAAGGGAACTCCTGCCGCACCCTTGAGCGCAGGACACGCCGCAGGCGCGTGATCACTTCGGCTGTTGGTAACGGTGCTATCACCAGCAGCAACGGGGATCGGGTCGATGTGGTTGACTGCGAGGTGCGGCGCGGGGCTTGACGGAATGATGACTGCCGTGCGGCTTGGTGTGAAGCCAACCCCATCCGGTGGTCCGCCGTTGCGCCAGTTCCGCCGCCGTGGGGTCGACTGAGCGAAGAGGTCTCAGGGCAAATCAGCGGACCAGCTACTTGGCCCTCCGCAGTGGGGTTTGCATCATTGGAGGCGCCGCAGCCGGGCCGTCCAGGGGGCGCCGGCCTCGAGGCCACAAATACTGACAAAACAAACAACGACGACGCGGGGCCTCCTCCACAAACCCCCGTTTTTGAGAAAGCATACGGCGACACGGTCCGTAGGGCGGGCGAAGGCCGGATTTCTTCTCAAAACCCATTCTCACTCAAAGAAGCTTCACTCAGCTTCTGAGAATTGTTTGTGAGAGGATTTGGGGATGAGGAGCCTCGAATCCACCGCCCCATCCGACGCCGATGAAGTCGAGCAGCACCGGTGCCCTCGCTGTGACGTCCAGCCCGGCTCACCGTGCCGGTCCCGCTCCGGTGCCGTAGCCTCGACCTACCACACCGGCCGGTTCACCAAAGTCCCCCGACTGGCGAAGGAACTGCGCGTGCCGACTCCGGCCGACCGCGGACCCGGTCAACCCTGGCGGCCGGTCACCCCACCGCCGGCACCAATCCCCGCAGACACGCCGAGCGCGGACATCCGCGTCGGCTACGCCCGCTGCTCCCACCTGACCCAGGAACTCCAATCCCAGCTGGATGCCCTCGCCGCGCACGGCATCCCGCGCGAAAAGATCTTCGCCGAGAAGGTCTCCACCCGGGTGCGGGTCCGCCCGAAGTTCGAGGCAGCGTTGGAGGCAGCCCGGGAGATCAAGGCCCACGCCCCGCACTGCCGGGTCATCTTCACCGTCTACGAGATGAAACGGCTCGGCCGGGATTCCGCCGAACTGACCGCCCTCGCCGACCACCTCACCGCACACGGCATCGCCCTGGAAATGCTCGCCGGACCCCTCACCGGAATCTACGACCCGACCGGCACCGGCCGGGTACTGTTCGCGTTCTTCGCCGCGATGGCCGAAACCGAACGGGAGAACATCCGCGAAGCCACCCTCGAAGGCCTCAACGCTGCAGCCCGCAAGGGAAACCATGGCGGACGCCCACCGGTCATCACCGACGACATGCTACACACCGTGCTGCGCCGCCGCACGAACGGTGAGTCCCTCCACGACATCCGCCTTAACCTGATCATCCCCACCGGCAAACGCAAAGGCCGCAACCCCAGCCTGGCCAGCATCTACCGGGCGCTCACCGAACACGAGAAACGCAAGGCCCACCCCGAAGCCGTCGAGCAGGCCCACGCCGACTTCGCCACGCTCCAGCCAAGCACCCGAAACGACTGAACGGCCCGGTTACCGTTCGGCTGCCATATTCATATCCGCCCGATTTGTCCTCGATACTGCGGGGACCCCTCATGACTCGACTCCTGCAACCCCGTTCGAGCCCGAAGTACGCTCCAGGAAACTAAGAACTTCAAACCCAGAACATGCCAGCCGCCCACGTGGTCGCATCCCAGCCAAAACCGGCGAAATGCATTTGGAGGTTGGACTTGGAGGAGTAGGGTCAGGCTCCCATGGCCCTGAGTTCGGTATTGTTGGGCACATACAGGCGGACCAGCCAAAGTCGAGGGTCGCCCGCGGTTGAGAGGAGCGAGAGGCCGGTCCCGTCGGTGGCCACCGCGAATTCGAGGCGGTCTCCGGAGCGCGGCAGTGGCCGCCAGGGCCCTTGGCCGCGGTAGCTGAGGAGGAAGAGTCGGCTCGCCCCCGCGGTGTCCTCCGCTTCAAGCAGGAGAGTGTCGCCGCCACGGTCCATGTGTCCCTTCATAACGGCGGTGAGCTCGTGCCAGTCCGGGCCGAGTGAGACGAGGCGGCGCACCCGGCGGTATGCGGTCGCTTTCGCCCGCAGGTACACGCCCGAAGCGCCGATGAGCGCGATTGCCCCGAAACCGACAAGCCAAGGCCAGGCGCCTGCATTCGAGCGAGGATCGAGGACATGTACGTCCTTGGGGACCCGTGGGTCAACGGCAATCTGCAGTACCGTGCCGACTGGCGGCGCTGTGGCACAGGCGACCGGGTCACTAGAGGTGCCTTGGAACTGCCTCCCGTCAAGGGCGAATGCAATCGTCAGCGTGCATTGCCTATTTGCCCGGGAGTCGATATGCACCAGACCAGTAACCGTCCCGTCAGCGTGCTGGTAACTAGCTGTGAACGGCGCGATCACCGACCCCAGGCTGTAGGCGAAGAACATCACGACAGCCGCGAAGATGGTGACGGCGGCTGCCACCGAAATTCGAAGAGACCTACGTAGAGGGTTCCCTTCCCATGTCGGCGGCGCGTAACGCAGTTGAGGGGCCCCTTGAGCCGAACTCCATCCGGCAGTGCTATCGACTCAGCTCCCATGCTCAGCAAGTCTAGCGCCGTCTGATCGAATCCATCTGCCGACCCTAGCCAAGCAGATACTCAATACCAGCCACCTCTGGCAGTCAAAAGGGACTGCTGAAGGTTTAGTTGACAGCTGGGTTCTCATCGGCGATGAACCGGTATCCGAAGGCAGGATCGTCGCGGTGGTGATCGATGGCGGCGTCGATCAGGTGTGATCAGCAACGACGACGCAAGCGAACGCTGGCTGATCACCGAAGCTTACAAGTTGGCAGGGGATTTCAAACCTGGATTTCCGCAGGTAAGAAGGGGGTGCCCGCAAGAAGCTTCAGCCTCCTAGGCCCGGTACTCTAGGGGTGGTAACCGAATACCCTGAAAGGGGCCGTGGCCCGTGACCGGTCCAAGGTGTGGTCTGTGGTGGCTGGCCATCCCGACTGTGGGTAAGGTTTTGGGGTTCGGGTGGTGAACTTGCCGGGGTGTCGGGTTGGGGTCGATTGATCGGACCGCCTACCCCCGTGCCCAGAGTAAAGGCGTCCCAGAATCCAGGGGAGAGCAGGCAGGTGTCCCGCCCTGGTTCGCAGGAACCGAGGACGCTTGGTTGGGGTATGCTACGTCTCGGCGGACTCGACCGCCCGACGGTCGATGGGGGTGGCGGTGCGGTTCACGCACGTTCTGAGCTTGGTCTTCGCAGGGGTTCTGCTGCTGCTTGGCGCGGGCCCCTCGTCGGCGTCCTCCGGGGACACTGTGATAGTCGGCGGCACGCCGCTCAGCGTGGTCATCGGTCCGGACGGCACGGCGTATATCGGCGACTACTCGGGAGGAACGCTCACGTCCGCCGGCGGAGGCGTGGGAGTCCTCACTGCCGGCGCGTCCAATCCCTCAGAGATCCTCACGACCGGCTTCGGCGTCGCGGGCCTGGCGGTATCCGCCGACGGCACCCTTTTCGCCGACGGGTGGGATTCCGCCCAAAGGCAGGAGCTGATCGGCGTGATCCCCAAAGGCGCGCCCGGTGTGACCCGCACGATCCCGGTCACGCCGGGCGCCCACCTGATCGCCGCAGCACCCGATGGGACGGTCTATGTTCCCAACCACGACTTGAACACCGTCTCAGTCATCCCGCCCGGGGCGGACGCGGTCTCGCGGGAGATCCCAGTCGGGGCGGGACCGAGAGAGGTGGCCGTCGGGAAGGATGGCACCGCCTACGTCACGAGCCAGGAGGCCGGAACGGTCTCGGTGATCCCGGCGGGCGCCAGCAGCGTCTCCCGGAGCATCCAGGTCAGCGCCACGCCGGGCACGACAGACAACCCCCACGGCATCGCGCTCGGCCCCGACGGTTCCCTGTACGTCGCGGACATCACCGGGAACGCCGTCGCCGTGATCAAGCCCGGGGCACAGACGTGGCGTACCGGGTGCGCGTGTCCGAAGGCCCGAAGGAGCTCGCGGTCGGCGCCGATGGCACAGTCTATGTCGTCGCCACTGCCCAGAATCTGTCCATCATCAGGCCAGACGGCACCGCTGTCGCCCACAGCCTAGCCATAGCGGAGAACCCGGGCCATCTCGCCGTCGCCCCCAACGGATCGGTCATCGTCACCAACCCCGATGATCATACCGTCTCCGTCCTCGGGCCGAGGCTCCTCCAGCCGGTCGCCCCCACAGCTGCGGCTGCCCAGTCAGCGCCGACGCAGTCGCAGGCTGCCGCACCATCCCAGCAGACGCAGAGCACTGGCGTGACCGCCGATACGTGGGGCAGCATGCCGATCGTCCTCGGCATGTCCGGCCTGGCGGTACTCGGGGCAGCTGCCGCGGTGATCATCGTCAGCCGGCGGAGAAGCGAGCGAGCCAAGCACGAGGCCTCGGCGTGGCCGATCAAACAGCTCGAGCCCGAACAGCTCGAGCCGAGCAAACCCATTGGCCCTCCCAGCCCCAGCAGCAGAGAAAACCAGCCGTAAGTGGATCCTGCGATCACACCGCTTCGGAATATAGTGCGTGAGTCTCAGCCGAAGCTGACTCCCAAGCATCAGGGTAAAAACGAGCCGAATTATCCGATCATGACAAACTTGTCAAGATAAATTAGTGCACGGTGGTGGTTGGGTCCCCGCGTAAAGGGTCCGGTGTTAGAAAGTTTCGTGTCGGAGAATGGACGCAGGAGGAAATTCGAAACATGGCACGCAGACACACCCCCGAACAGGTCATCGCCAAAGTCCGGCAGGGCAGAAAATGCTCAACGACGGGCGCCCGATGGTCGAGGTCATCAAGGAGCTCCAGGTCACCGAGGCGACCTGGTACCGGCGGCTGAACCAGTACGGCTCCGAAGAGAACGCCGAGGCGTCCAAGCGGATCAGGGAACTGGAGAAGGAGAACGGCCGGCTCAAGCGGCGGCTGGCCGAAAAGGAGCTGGCCATCGACATCCTGAACGAGGTGTCTAAGGGAAAATTCTGAGCCCCGCACCCCGCCGCTGTGCCGTACGCATGGCGGTGGAGAAGTTCGGGGCCTCCGAACGTTTTGCCTGCAAAGTCATCGGTCAGAACCGGTCCGCGTTCCGCAAGAAGAAACCCGACATCGGGTTCGAGGAAGCCCGGCTCCGAGCAGCCTGCGTGACGTTGCCGGCAAGCATCCGGCGCGGGCTGGCGGAAGGCGCGCGCACCTGCAGGCACAGCCTGCGTGGGAGGGCGTGGCGCTGAACAGGAAGCGGATGCGCCGGCTCTGGCGCGACGAAGGACTGACCTGCAAACCCAAGGAGGGCTAATCAACAGTCGACGTGTTCCTGAGCCCGCCAGGCCCGTACGACGACTGTTGATTAGCCCCGGAGGAATGCTCGCCATCCACGAAGTCGACCGACTCGGACGCAACCTCCTCGAAGGCCTCATCGTCCTGAACGACCTGTTCCAACAAGGCATCGCCGTCAAAGTCCTCGCCGGGATCGCCGCCGGCGAACACACCCAACGTTCCTTCATCCTCGATATCGCCCTGGCCCTGTCAGAAGACCGCCGCCGCGACATCTCAGCCAAAACCAAGAACGGCCTAGAAGCCGCCCGCCGGAACGGCCGTGTCGGAGGTCGACGCCCCGTGGTTGACGACGACAAACGAGCTGCCATCCTGGCCCGACGCGAACGCGGCGAGTCCATCAGAACCATCGCCAACAACCTCGGCATATCAATCGGCGTCGTCCACAAAACACTCACCCTGGCAAGCCCTCAAATCGAACAAAGCCCAAAACAAGCCGCTAAAACGTGACTGACCGTTCCATTGCGGCTCAACCCCCGACTACCCGCAGTCATGGGACGTGCGCGCCTACATCGACGCTGAAATCCTCGAACCCGGCTACCACACCCTGGAGGCCGACGCCCAAGGCCGGGTCACCGTCGCGGAAGCCAGCGTCTACGTGATCCCCGACATCGGCGACGTCAACCTCTTCGAAACCTTGGACGCGCACAGCGCCGAACTGTCCCAATTCGCCGAAGCGTTCATCGCTGCAGGCTCCGAGCCCAATCAGCTCAGCACCGAGGGTGAACCAGTCCTCCAAGGCGACCTGATGATCGTGACCTGGGTGAGCGTCCAGCCCCGGTTCCGCGGGCACCGGGCCGGGCACCAAGTACTCAAAGCCATCCTTCACGCAGTAGGCCGCGGTACCGTCGTCACCGCCCTGCACGCGGCGCCCCGGCTCCAGGACGGCATGGAAGAAGGATCCGTAAAACACCGGATGGAATGCCGCGCCCTCGCCAAGTACTGGGGTGAACTCTCGTTCCGGCCACTGCACCGCAACGTCATGGTCCTGACCTACGACGACATGCTCGTCATGCTCGACGACGATGACCAGGAGGACGAAGACAACAACCTCGACGAGCTGCGTGATGTGCCACTGCTTCAGCTCTCCCAGAAACAGCGCGACGCAGTGTTCAGGGACCTCCAAGTCAAGCTCGACGAAGCCCCATCGCACGGGAGCCAAACCATACAAACCGTGACTTCTAGCAGTCCATAGTTGGGGTCAATCCGGGTTACCCACGGCTGGAAATTGGGAGCCATAGGGTAGCTCCCTTGGCAGCAGTAGCGGTGGATAACCCATCAGGATTTTCCCCAGCTGTGGGCAGCGGAACTAATTGTCCAGAGGGTCTCTGGACAATTGAGCACCAAGCTGCCGCACAAACCAGTTCGCTAGGGAAGGAAGGCTCTGTTGAGCCCTGCATTTGCCCAGGCGGTGTCCGGACAAATGAGGACTGGAGCGTCGGCGCTCCCAGACAATGTGGCGGGATTGGGAGCCGGCCGGTACCGGGCCACAGCCACGGGGTCGCACAAACGCCCAAATGATAAGCTGAGATTCACAAGATTCACAGGATTCATAGACATTCACAGGAGTGCTCATGGAAAACCCGTTTCGTCCAACAGCAGGAGCGACTCCGCCCGATCTGGTCGGGCGCGGGGAGTGCTGGACGAGTTCGCATACGGTCTACGTCTCGGTTCGGGAGCCCCGGGTCTCTTGACCATTTTCACCGGAGCCCGGGCATCGGCAAGACCGTCATGCTGGGCGCCGCCGAAGACCTCGCCATAGCAAGTGGCTGGGCGGTAGTTTCCGAGACCGCGACCGGAGGGTTCCTGGGCCGCATCGGTGAAGCAATGCGACGGCTAACCAATGAACTGGGAGACGGGCCCACAGGCCGGCGGGTCACCGCGTTGTCAGTTGCCGGCTTCGCCGTGACGACCCAACTCGCTCCTGAGGAACAGGTTGACTGGCGCGTCCGCGGTGCAGAGCTTCTCCGCCTGCTGGCACAGCGCGGCACCGGCCTGGTCATCACCGTTGACGAGATCCATGCCGCTGATCGCACCGAATTATCCCAACTCGCGGCCGACGTGCAGCACTTCATCCGCGAGGGACTGCCCATCGGGCTCATCTTTGCCGGATTGCCTGCCGCAGTCTCCGACCTGCTCAATGAAGGAGTCGCCACGTTCTTGCGCAGAGCAGACCGCATCGACCTTCACGCAGCTTCCATCGCCGAAGTCGAACGCTCCTTTGCCGAGACATTTGAAGGCGCAGGTAAGACCCTCGGCCCCGAACTGGCCAGGAACGCGGCAGAAGGCACCGGCGGCTACCCTTTCCTGATCCAGCTGGTCGGCTACTACCTCTGGCAGGAAGCCGAAAGTGCCCTTGGAGGCCTGGACACTGCAGCCGTAAACAGAGCAGTCGCCGCAGCCCGCCGCCGAAACGAACGCGTGGTCATTGAAGCGGCACTGTCTACAACATCCGGGAGAGATCGTGACTTCCTTCAGGCCATGGCGGAGGATCACGGGCCTTCCTCCACCACAGACATCGGCAAACGAACCGGCATGCGGCCCAACGCCGTGGGAAACTACCGAACCCGGCTGCTGGACGCCGGGCTAATAGAGCCTGCAGGACACGGCTTGTGGACTTCGCAATCCCAGGACTACGCGAGTACCTGACACCGCGCTCCACCCATTAGTAGAGGCCTCGTTCCGCCGAGCTTTTAGGGGAGGCGTGCTTTATGCCACGGGGTTTCACGTGGGCACCGGTGTGGTCTGGATGAGCCCAACGTTCGTGCGGGGCCTGCGGGTGATTCCAGCGGCGCTGCCCACGTTGCCCGGCGGCTTTGACTCCCGCCCTTCACAGGGAACTCCAAGGTTCGGACACGCCTAATGAACCGAAGCTTCGGTCAACCGCTATTTGACCGGAGCTTCACCAATTGAGCGTTTTCCGGGTACCTGGGGCCTGGGTCGTTGACGTCTTCTGTCAGATTTGAGTCTAAGACTGTTCGCCCGGGGAAATGCAGGAACCGTATTGTGTGACTTTTCGTTGGAAATGGCGGTTTTTTCACAGTCGAGAATGGCGGTTTACAGCGGTGATCGCGCAGGGAAATGCCAGTCGGTGAGGGGCGACGAGGTGCGCCTGAATCGTTCGTATTCGATACAAGTGAGTGGGCTCGTTCAAAGGCTGCGGTGAGCCCCGATTTTTGTAGCAAAACCCAGTACTCATTTCTATGTTCCGGTTCTTCCTTTGGTTGACGGGTATCGGTACATTTGGCGCATGGGAGATTTACTGGGCTACGCCAGGGTATCGACCGGGGGTCAGGACGCAGCCCTCCAGCACGACGCCTTGACGGCGGCCGGCTGCTACCGCATCTTCACCGACACGGCGTCCGGTTCCCTTGAGTCCCGGCCGGAACTGGCCAAGGTCCTGGATCAGCTGCGGCCCGGCGACACGCTGGTGGTGTGGCGTCTGGACCGGTTGGGACGCTCGATCCGGCACCTGATCGATCAGTTGGCTGCACTGCAGGAACGCGGCATCGGGTTCCGGTCCCTGCAGGAGAACATTGACACGACCTCTTCCGGTGGCCGCCTGGTCTTTCACATTTTCGCTTCGCTGGCGGAATTCGAACGGGATCTTGTCCGGGAGCGGACCAACGCGGGCCTTCAGGCGGCCCGGGCCCGCGGTCGCAAGGGTGGGCGCCCTTCCCTTCTGACCCGGGAGAAACTGGTGACTGCCCGGCGTCTCTATGCTCAGAAGGACATGACGGTGGCGAAGATTGGTGAAGTCCTCGGAGTCAGCCGGACCACCGTCTACCGGGCCCTGCACAGGGAACCCGCGGCCGCTCCGCCGCCCCGGCGCAAATCCGCCGCCACAAAGACGACGGTGTAGGCATGGGTGAAGGCAGTAAGTCTCTGGGCGCAGACACTGCTTTCGGGTCTGTGGGAAGAGCCCTGGCGCGGTGGGCTGTCCTGCGCCGCCACGTCGAGGACGGGTCCCTTTAAAGGAGCTCTCGGTGGAACAGTCGATCGGGCTGCGGACCCTGGAACGGTGGCATGCCATCTTCAAAGAAGGGGGCATGCCGGCATTGGCCGGCTCCGAGCCGCCGCCACGGCCCCGCAAGATTCCGTTGGAACTTGTGTCGCTGATTAGCGGCCTGGCACTGGTGAAGCCGCCCTTGTCCACGGCGGCCATTGCCCGGAAAGCCAACCGGGCGGCAACGGATCGGGGGTGGCCCGCCGTCTCCTACAGCACGGTCCGCACCGTCACCAAGGGCCTTGACCCCGGTATGAGGACCCTTGCCCATCAGGGTACGGCGGCCTACCGGGACCAGTACGAACTCATCTGGCGGCGCCGTGCCGGTGGCCCAATGCCCATTGGCAGGCCGACCACACCGAACTGGACATCCTGATACTGGACGCCGACCTCAAACCAGCGCGTCCCTGGCTGACCACCATCCTCGATGACTATTCACGTGCGATCTGCGGGTACATGGTTTTTCTGGGTGCACCGTCCGCAATGAACACCGCCCTGGCCTTGCGCCAGGGAATCTGGCCCAAGGCCGTGAGCGGGTGGCCGATGTGCGGAATCCCAGACGTGCTCTACGTGGACCACGGCAGTGACTTCACAAGCCACCATCTGGCCCAAACGGCAATGGACCTGCATTTCGAAATCACCTATTCCACCATCGCCAGACCGCAGGGAAGGGGAAAGATCGAACGTTTCTTCGGGACGCTGAACACCGAGCTCCTCGCCGAGCTTCCAGGGCACCTGAGCCCCGGGAACCGGGCCCCGGAGCCGGTCCTCACGCTGCCCGAACTCGACGATGCCGTGGGCCGTTTCATCACCGGAACCTACCACCGGCGCACGCACTCCGAGATCAACTCCACCCCGAACCGGGCGTGGATCGCGGACGGCTGGCTACCCCGGCTGCCCGCATCCATCGAGGAACTGAACCTTTTGCTCCTGACCATCCCCAGACCCAGGATCGTCCACCGGGACGGAGTGCATTTCCTCGGGCTGCGTTACCTCTCCCCACTGCTGGCAGCCTACGTCGGCGAGCAGGTCATCATCCGCTACGATCCGCGCGATATCACCGAGATCCGCATCTTCCACAAGGGCCGGTATCTGTGCAAAGCGGGAGACCCGACCCACGAAACCTCCACCCTGACCCTCAAAGAGATTCAAAGCGCCAGGGCAGCCCGTCGGCGCGAACTGCGCAGTCAGATCAACGAACACATCGCGGTGGTCGCGGAGTACCTGCCCGACGCACTCCCGCACGAGTCAGGCGCAACGAGAATTCACGGGCTGAACCCGCGAAGCTTCCCGCATTGCGGATCTATGAGGAGGACGACTGATGGCCGCCACAAGCTTTGTTGCCACGAAGGAACATCGCAGATTCATCGAGTTTGCCGACGCTGTGCGCCGCCAACGCACGATCGGCATCTGTTTTGGTCAGGCAGGAATCGGCAAGACCCTCTCCGCCAGGCACTACGCGAACTGGAATAAAGCCGCAGATCTCCTGGAGCAATGGGGCCACGGGACGACTCGGACTTCCAGGTCTACGCGGCACTGGCCAGACGCCGGACCGTCTTCTACACCCCGGGGGTGCTCACTACGCCCAAAGAGCTCCGGACGGAAATCAACGATCTCACCTTGCGGGTATCCCTCTGCATCGACCAACAACTATACAAAACAGCCCAGAAAGCAGGCCCGGCACCAGCGCGAGCAAGAACGTGGAACTGATCATCATTGACGAATCCGAACGGCTCGGCCCGACGGCCCTTGAACTGATCAGGGACCGCTTCGACCGCGACAACATCGCCTTAATCCTCATCGGCATGCCCGGAATCGAAAAACAGTTCAGCGCTATGCGCAGCTATACAGCAGAGTCGGATTCGCCCACGAGTACCGCCCTCTCTCAGGGGAAGAGCTGCGCTTCGTTCTGGACCGCCGCTGGCACCGCCTCGGACAGGACCTCAACCCCGACGACTTCACCGACTCCCAGGCCGTCGCCGCAATTGCCCGCATCACCAGGGGTAACTTCCGGCTCATCGACCGGCTCTTCACCCAGATGGAGCGAGTCATGCGCATCAACGAACTGACCGCTATTACCGACGACGTCGTCGAACCCGCACGCTCCACCCTCGTCATCGGTATCAGCTGAACCATCACCCTTCCCACGGAGGACCCATGCCTGGACAGCGCATCGGATACATCAGGGTCAGCAACCTGGACCAGAAACCCCAACCTCAGCTCGCGGGCGTCCAACTGGACAGGATCTTCGCCGACAAGTCCTCGGGCAAAGACGTGAAGCGGCCCAACTCGAGGAGCTGTTGTCCTACGCCCGAGGCGGCGACACCATCGTCGTGCACAGCATGGACCGTCTCGCCCGAAACCTCCTCGACCTGCGCGCCCTGATAGAAAGACTCACCATCAGAGGCGTGCGGGTCGAGTTCATCAATGAAGGCTTGACCTTTACCAACGAGGACTCACCCAAGGCCAATCTGATGCTCTCCATGATGAGCGCCCTCGCCGAGTTCGAGCGCGCCCTGATCCGTGAACGCCAACGCGAGGGGATCACGCTGGCAAAAGCCCGCGGTGTCTACCGCGGACGCAGCAAAGCACTCACTCCCGACGAAGCAGCCGAGCTGCGACAGCTCGCCGCAGCAGGAGAACCCAAATCCGGACTTGCACGCCAATACGGGATCAGCCGGGAAACCGTCTACCAATACCTGAGAACAAACACCTGATCTGCCCGAAGACAACACCGGCAAGACACGAGATCTACCAAGCCAAATGTCACGCGTTGGACAGAACCAAACCGCCATTCCCAACTATAAAAACCGCCATTCCTTACTAAAAGTCACAGTATTGGAACCTATTCTGACGGTGTTTGACTGGGCTGCCCGACGTCGGGTTGGGGTGTACCCCTACGCACCAGGCGCTGCACCGTGTACCCGGCGCCCAAGCAGCTAGGCGAGCCACGCCTTCCAGTTTTCGCGAGGTTTGCACCCTAGGGCCAATGACACCTCAATCGCGACCCGACGAACATTAGGTGCCACCTCTCTGGCAACCGCTGGTGTGAACCGTTCTGCAAGACCTGAGAGTGAGATCGCACCGCAAACTGTGCCGTCGAGTCCAAAGACGGGGGCCGCAACGCCGCTCGCCTCCATGCGATGGTCGCGAAAGGACATCCCCATGCCTTCTCGTGCAATTTCATCCAGCCGGGCGCGCAACTGCTCGGGCTCAATCAGGGTGTAGGGCGTTAAGGGCTCTAGTGATTCGGCCAAGAGACGCTCACGCTCTTCTGGGTCCAGGAATGCCAACATTGCGTTGCCTGTCGGGCCGGCGTGCAGCGGATGCCGGACTCCCACCTCTACTCTCATCCTGATTTCCTGCGGTCCCTGGCCTGCGGTCCCTGGCCTGTGGGCCCCTCCGAGCGGAGGCAAGGTCGTCAGGGCTCATCGTCAGGTCGAATTCGGGGTGCACTTACGTCTGGTTTGGAGTTTGGGCTCGGAGCGCGTTGTGGAGCTGATTGGACATCTCCTGCCGGAAACCATCGACGTTACCTTCCAGAGCAAGCGCAGCCAACCGCTCGTGTTCAACCGCAATGTCATGCAGGTCGCTGTAAGTAGGATGGTCGATCGAGAGGTAGAGACGCAGCTTGTTCTCCCAGCCGTTCCAGAGACCTCGCAGAACGGCGTTCCCTGAAAATTGGTAGAAGAGCCTGTGGAAGCGAAGGTGCGCGTCAACGCTGCCCGGAATATCGTTGGTGTCCGCGGCCCCATAGAGTTCCGCGATGGCTTGCTTCAACCGGAGCCGCTCAGGACCCTGTAGCGTTGGGGCAGCGAGCTCGGCAGCGTAAGGCTCGAGAAGTACCCGGACGGCTGCGATCTCGGCGATGTCGTGAGCACTCACTTCCGCAACGAACGATCCCCGGAAGGGGATTTTCAAGATCAGCCCTTCCTCCTCAAGCCTGGTCAGTGCCTCACGCAGCGGGGACCGACTGATCCCGAGATCTGCAGCGATGTGCGTCTCGCGCAGTTGCTCCCCAGGATGCAGGGTACCGTCTAGGATGGCGGTACGGAGCACTCCGTAGACCCCATCCGGCGTCTTCGTCCGCTGCTCCTGCCAGTGGAACTGGTGATCCATCACACAGCCTCCCATGTCGATTCTCGATTAGAAATTCACCGGTAGCTGCGACGGCGGTTCGAAGGGGCCGCAGAATCAGGCAAACGCGGTGCCTGCCGCGGCGAGAGCACCGAACACTTTTCCAAGGAAGGCCTATGGCAGGCATCCGGGATTTCCATTAACTTCTCCGCTGCTACACCCACCACCGGGCCCTCATTCATGAACGGGGTAAGAGTCCGGTGCAGCAGGCATTTTTCTTGTGGGTTTCATAGTTGCCTTCGATGCGGACGACATTCCGGTTGGTGCATTATTCGTGAAGCCCGGCGAGTCTGCCGCCGAATCGGGCCAGGAGCGAGGTCGTTGTGGACTCCCTGTGCTCTTCCCATTGGTCGGCGAGACCGAAGAGCCGGTACATGGCGTGCACCCCCAACCAGCGGATGGGCTCCGGTTCCCACTTCCGTGCGCGGTAGCCAACCCATGGGAGTCTCGTCCGCTCTGTATGCCGTTCGAAGGCGAGCTCCGCGAGGGTCCTGCCGCCGACGTAGGCGGCTGTGACGCCGTGGCCTGCGTAGCCGGCAGACGCTCCGATCCCAGATGCCGGGTCCCAGTGCACGCCGCCGTTCCAGTCACGCGTGACGCCCAGGACGCCCGACCAGGCGTGCTCAGCCTCGAAGCGGATCCCCGGGAAGAAGGTGCCGAGCTTGTGCAAGATGAGGTCGATGGTGGAGCGGGGGTCGATCCGTCGCCGCCTGTGCCTGAGGCGTAGCTGTAGGGACGCCGCGGCCTCCCATGGCTATGCGGCCGTCCGCTGTTCGTTGGGCGTAGATGAACGTGTGCGCCGAGTCGTTGAGGCATTGGAGCCCGTTCCAGCCGATCTGCTGCCAGGCCTCGTCCGAGAGGGGCTTGGTGACAATCATCGAGGAATTGATCGGGATCACGGTCCGCTTGCCCAGCAGCGGTCCCGAATAGCCCTCGGTGCAGATGAAGGTCTTAGCCGTGGTGACGCGCCCGTTGGCCAGGGTGAGGCTCTTGCCCTCGACGCGCTCGATTCGGCTGCCCTCGTAGATCTGGACACCCATGGACGTCAGGGTGTTGGCGAGGCCGTACACGAGCTTCGCGGGGTGGATGCGGGCGCAGTGTTTGTAGAAGAGGCCGCCGTGGACGGTGGAGATGTTGATCTGGCTCTGGAACTCGTCACGGTCGATCAGCTGGCTTTCGTCGTCGGCCAGCCCGTACTTCAGGTCGGCCTCGCGCCTGGCGACAAGCCGGCTCAGCCCTGCCTCGGTGTGGGCCGCGACGAGCGCGCCGGCCTTGTGCTGGTCGGCGTCGATGCCCTCAGCCTTGAGGATGTCCAGGACAGCGTCGACGCCGCGGACGAATTCCTGCTGCAGTGCGCGGCTTGCTTCGATCCCACCGCCCCCAGAAGCGCGGGCGAACTTGGCGCGGTTTCCCGCGGGCATGGCCGACAGCCAGCCGCCATTCCGTCCAGATGCGCCGTAGCCGACCTGTTCTGCTTCGAATACCGCGACCGAGAGCGACGGTTCGATCTTCTTGGCGAAGTACGCTGCCCACAGGCCTGTGAAGCCGCCGCCGATAATTGCCAGGTCTAGGGAGTCTTGTCCTGTGAAGCAGGGGTAGGTGGGCCTCTGGGCCGCGAGCCCGGCCATCCAGAAGCCGAGTTCTCCGTTTCGGGGTGTTGCCGCAAGCGCTTTCATGTTTCCTTCTGGTTTTTCAGAACGCCGTGTATCCGCCGTCGACGGGGAGGACAGCGCCGGTGATGTAGGACGACTCCGAGGAGGCGAGGAAGAGGATTGCGTCGGCGACCTCCTTGGGGTGGCGAGGCGCTGGAGCGGTATCTGGGCCTCGCGCTGGCGACGGGTTGCCTCAGGGTCGGGCCTGCGCTGGAAGGATGCTTCGATGATCGGGGTCGCGGTCAGGCCCGGGGCGACGACGTTGACCCGGATATTCCGCGGAGCCCACTCGATCGCTGCACCTTTGGCGAGCATGATGATCCCGCCCTTCGCCGCCGAGTACAGGACCTCCTCGGGCTTGCCGACCATGCCGAGGCGTGAGCCGACCAAGACGAACGAGCCGCCCGCGGCGGGCATCAGCGGGGCGAAGTGCTTCATCACCAGGAACGAGCTGAGCAGGTTGCTGTGCAGCACGTTCTTCGCGTCCTCGTAGGCCATCTCGGTCAGCGAGCTGCTGACCTGCAGGCCGTGGTTAAGGACGACGACGTCCACGGAACCGAAGGCCTCGGCGGCTTCGGCGGCCAAGCTCTGGACAAAGGCCTCGTCGTTGAGGTCTCCGGGGACGTACAGGTCTTCGGGTTCGGCGCTCTCGAGGCGTTCCCTGCGGCCGGTGAGCAGCAGTCGCGCCCCCTCACGACGGAAGCGGGAGCACACCGCCTGCCCGATCCCGCTGTTGGCGCCCGTCACAAGGGCGGTGACCTTCTCAAGCCTCATGGAGGCACTCCTTCGTGGGTAGGTAGTGGGGTTGCATCAGCTGAGGAATCCGCGGGCATCCACCGGCCACCGCTCCAGCGAAGTGCCCGTGCTGTCGGTGACGATGTACTCCTCGAAATTGACGACCACCGGGCAAACGTGGTTGGGCACGACCGGCAGCACCGTGCCGACGCCCGGGCGGAAGTCTCCGGGTGGCAGCGGCAGGAACCCGTGGTACTCATTGAGCTTGGCGAGGACGGCCGTGGTGCCGGCAATGCCGCCGTAGCCGTGCTCGGGGCTGCCTTCGCGGCTAAGGGCCTTGGTACCGACATCGAGGATGACCTGATCGGGAACCCAGTCGCTAACCACGGTGCCGGCGACGAACAGCGCGATCTGGTCCTCGGTGCAGTCGCCCAGCCGGGCGTTGTTCAGGTCGTTGAACACGTACTCGCCGGGCCGGATCTCGGTGATCACGCCGCCTGTGGTGAACTCCACCGTCGGTGTGGAGCCTGCGCTGACCACGTGCGCAGTGATGCCCGCTACACTGAGGCTGCGCACCGCGGCAGTGAGAGCCGCGTCCTGATCCTGCGCGGCACCTCTGCGTGCATCCGTGCCCGAGCTGCCATGGCCCGGGTAGGTGAAGACGCCGACCGGAACCAGGCCGCGTCTGCGCGCGGCGGCCCGAGGTCGCCTGCGAGCTCAGGAGGCGCCCCGGAGCGACGGGCGCCGCAGTCGACCTCGATCACGACCTCCAGCCGGCCGGCGTCGTCGCCCATCGCGTCGGCGAGTGCGTCGATGGCCGCGAGGTTGTCGACGCCGACCCGCAGCCGGGTCGTCTGGGCCAGCTTCCGGATTCGCGGCCCCTTCGTTCCCGCGGGCCAGATGGGGTAGGCGATGAAGATGTCGTCAAACCCGGCCGCGGCGAAGACCTCGGCCTCGCCGACGTTGCCGGCGGTGATGCCGACCGCCCCCGCCTTGACCTGACGGCGCCCGATCTCCACGCATTTGTGCGTCTTGACATGCGGCCTGACGTCGAGGCCGCGTTGGGCGGCGAAGCCCTGCATGCGGTCGATGTTCTCCTGCATCACGTCGGCCAGCACGATCGGTGCGGGGTGTCGATGCGCCCCTCCAGAGCGTCGAGCGCTCGTTGGAGTCGATTCACGCTGTCCTCCTCATGGTTTCGGTTCGCCACTAGACCGCGGTGCAGATCATCTGGATCTCGACAGGCGTGTTCAGCGGCAGCCCGGCGACCCCGATCGCAGTGCGGGCATGCCGTCCGTTCTCCCCCAACACCTCGATGAGCAACTCACTGGCAGCGTTGGCGACCCGCGACTGCAGACCGAAGTCCGGCGCGCTGGCCACGAACACCAGCATCTGCACGATCCGGACCTGGTCCAGATCCCCCACAGCCTGTACAGCGGCGGCCAGGCAGTTCAGCGCACAATGGCGCGCGAGCTCCCGCGCCGTCTCAAGGTCCACGTCGCGGCCCACAACGCCCTGGCCCAGCAGCTCACCGTCTTTGAACGGCAGTTGGCCCGCGATGTGGATGCTGGAGTCCACCGCCCGGTGGTCCACGTAGTACGCATTATCAGCGAGGACGGGCAGATCCAGACCCAGGGCCTCGAGACGATCTGAAGGCGAGGCGCCCTTTACGGTTTGAGGTAGTGGCAGACTCATCTGTACCCGGGACTCCCTTACTAGGCGGCGGGGCGCGGCAGGCTGAAGAGGACCGGGAGGTCGGCGATGTCGGTGATCCGTTCGTAGCCGAGCCAGGGCTCGTCGTGCTCGAAGCCGCGGTCGACGTAGACCTTCTTCTCGATGCCCATGATGGCCGCGGGCGGTGGTCGTACATGGGGCTCGCGGAGACGTGCACAAGCTCGTCCGGCGTCACGCCGAGCTTGTCGAACATGTACTCGAATGCGGCGAGCCGCGGTTTGTAGCAGCCCATCTGCTCGGCCGTGATGATGACCTCGAACGGGGCTTGGAGGTTCGCCGCAAGGCGCTCGGCGACCGCGGTGTCGCTGTTAGTGATGATAACCAGCGGGACGGCCTCAGCCAGGCGGTTTAGCGCCGCCGTGACGCCCGGGTAGGGACCCCAAGTGGGGATCCGGTCGTAGACCTCGCGTGCCTCGTCGGTGCGGAACTCGATGCCGACCTTGTGGGAGGCGCGCTTCATGGAGTCAGCGACGATCTGCTGGAAGGGCTTGTACGCGCCCATGCATTCGTCGATCCGGTACGCCTTGCAGATCCGCAGGTATTCATCGGCGACCTCCGCGGGGAGCCGGTCACCGAGGACATCGCGCATCGTGTCGTTGATCGCGAACTTGATGAGCGTCCCGTTCATGTCGAACGTGACGAACTTGGGCTTGGTCTCGAATGCCATCTGCTTTCTCCTGCTGTCGATACTTGAATGATCTGTTGACTATCGGATTGTAGAATCCGTCGATTGTCGACAATACGGCGAGGTGCGCTGATTGTCAAGGGTCCATGAGCCCGCCCGCTGGTTCTGGAGAGCTCGTCCGCACGGCTCGGCGCTGCCCCAGGTCGAGATCCGAGCCGGCCGGCGTCGGCTAGTGGGGCGGCAGGAACGGCGCCACCAGTTGCACACGCTTCGCTGGCTTCCCGGTGCGCTCCTCGTAGGCGTCAGCCGAGGCGAGCGTCTTGTGGATGAGTGTGGAGGCGATGAACCGGAGGGGCTCGGGTTCCCAGTCCCGGCTGTAGTGTCCGACCCATGGCAGCGATGTCAGATCCGTGCTGTGGCCCAGGATCAGGTCTCGCATGGTGCGCCCGGAGATGTTGGAGGCGGTAACGCCGTGGCCGCCGAACGCGCCGACGAATCCCAGTCCCGTCTTGCGGTCGAACGTCGTTCTCATGCACCAGTCGCGTGGTACCGCCAGGGAACCGCCCAGTGATGGGTGATCCGAGCCTGCGCCACAGCCGGAAACGCCTCGCGCAGGGTCTGGCACAGCCGCTCGTACACGCGCTCGTCCTGCTCGTTTTCCGGGGAGATGGGCTTGCTCAGCCGGTACGGCGCTCCTCGTCCGCCGACCACGATCCGGCCGTCCATCGTCCGCTGGGCGTAGTAGAAGAGGTGCCCCAGGTCCGAGAACCCGATGCCATCCCGCCAGCCGAGCTCATCCCAGATCCGCTGCGGGAGGGGTTCGGTAGCGATCAGCAAGGAGTAGAGGGGCAGGAACTTGCGTCGCTGGCCCCGCTCGCCGATCGTGTAGGCTTCCGTCGCTCGGACCACCACATCGGCTGAGATCCGCCCGTTCCTAGACCGGACCGCCTTCGGGCCCAGGTGTTCTGCCGGACTCTGCTCATAGATCTTCACGCCGAGACGCTCGCAGGCATCGGCCAGGCCGCGAGCCAGCCGGGCGGGGTCGACGTGAGCGCAGTGCGGCGTGAAGGACGCAGCAAGGAGGCCTTCCGGGCCGCGGATGTACTCGGCGCACTCGTCGGCGGTGAGGAGCCTGATGTCCTCCGGGCCCAGCCCGGAACGGTGCTTTGCCTCGACTCGGGAGCGCAGACGCTGCAGTTGCGGCTCGTTGGTCGCCACAGTGAGCGCCCCCGCCTTGTTGTAGCCGCAGTCGATGCCCTCCAACGACACGACGGCGCCGATCTCGTCGATCCCGCGCTGGACCTCGCGCTCGGCTCGCAGGACGCTGTCCCAGCCGCTGCGGCGCGCGTAGCGTGCGCCGCTGCCGGCGATGCCGGCCGAGACAAAACCGCCGTTGCGGCCGGCTGCGCCGAATCCCGCGATCTCGGCCTCGACCACGGTGACCCGCAGGGACGGGTCCGCCTTCTTGAGGTAGTACGCCGTCCACAGCCCGCCGAAACCGGCGCCGACGATCGCGACATCGCACGTATAGTCCCGGAGAGCTCCTCCCTCGGCGTCAGGTCCTGGACCACCCCGTCAAGCCATAGACTGCGCGCCCACGGGTTCTCCGGCGGCGGTGGGGGACCGGCCGCACCATCTGGCCCGTTCATCGGGGCTCAACTCGAATCACAACTGCACCTTCCTTGCTTTCTTGCTCATGCCAGAAGGCCGGTGCCTCCATGGCCACAACGATGCGGCGCTCGCGCCATTTCCCGGACGATGCACCGGCATGGCCTGACTCTCCTATGCCTTCGCAGCGTTGAGGGGACAGCCAGCCAATATGCCTATCCGCCTCCCGCTCTGTTCTCTCAGCTGGCGAATTTCCAAAAGGGCCGTACGGGTCGGCCAATTGATTCTCGAGGGTAAGCCGTTTGGGGGCGGCCTTGGGTTGGTTCGAATGCGGTGGATCCTCCAGCGTCGCGACTGCTCTACGCATATTGTCGACGATCTAATTGTCTATCGATACTACTCATGGCCTTAATCGATTGTCAACGATTGTTGGTTTCGGGCGGATCCTTTGTGAAGTCCCCGCGTCACCGTGCGCTCAGGAGCGGCGGAGACACTGCGAGGAGGACAAGGACGACGACGGTGGCGCCCAGGCCCAGACGGAGCCCGTCCGTGAAGTCGTGCCCGTTGAGCAGGGCACCATAGACAGCGACACTGAGGGAGCCGCCGAGTTGCAGGACGGTGTTGATCACACCGCTCGCCGTCCCTGCTATTTCTGTCGTCACGTGGTCCAGGACGAGGGCGACGATCGGTGGCGCGGTGAAGGATCCGCCGACGCCGACCGGAACCATCACGAGCGCCACCAGCGGGGTCGGAGAATCGGCCGTAAGCAGCCACAGGCCGACTAGGCCATGACCAGGAGCAGTTGGCCGGCGACGATCATGGCTATCTTCCCATAGCGGACCATCAGCCGGGCCGTCAGGGGGTTGAGGAGGGCGACGAGGCCGGTCATCGGCAGGAACAGCAGCCCCGTTGTCAGCGGTGTGGCGCCGCGCTGCTGCTGGAAGTAGAGGCTTAGGACGAGGACAACCCCGTAGAAGGCGGCCATGGTGACAAGCGCTATCGCCAGGGCAATGGAGACCGTGGGCGAACGGAACAGGTCCGAGGGGACCATGGGATGCTCCCCTCGGACCTGCGCCAGCACGAACGCAACCGCCGACGCGGCACACACCCCGAACAGGATGAGGATCCCGGGACTCTCGTAGCCGACCGCAGCGCCTTCGATGATCCCGTAGGTCAGGCTGGAAAGGGCCAGGACGGCGCTGACCTGACCGAACCAGTCGAACGGCCTCGGGCGCCGAGGCGAGGGCGCGGTGCGGAAGAGCATGAGGAGGGCCGCCGCGCCGACGGGAAGGTTCACGAAGAAGTTCAGCCGCCAGTCGAGCTGAGTCAGGACTCCGCCGATTACCGGTCCCGCCGCCGCAGCGACAGAGCCGCCTAGGCCCCAGTACACGATGGCCCGTCCGCGACGGGTCACGTCGCGGTGAGCCTCCCGGATGAGCGCCAGAGAGGTTGGGGTGATCATCGCTGCGCCGATGCCCTGCAAGATACGACCGGCGATGAGGGCCGGGAGGGCCGGGCTGAAAGCGCATGCAGCCGAAGCGGACGTGAACAGCACCATGCCCAGCCCGTAGGCGCCGCGAGCCCAGACCCGGTCGGAGAAGGTCCCGAGAACAACTGCAGCGCGGAGAACATCAGCGTGTAGCTGGTGACAATCCATTGCAGACCAGACAGGCTGACCCCGAGGTCGTTCCCGATCTTTGGCAGAGCGACGGTGACGATCTGGGCGTCCAAGACAACCACGAAAAAGCCCAGGATGGCGACCGCGAGCGAATCGCGGGGCCTGCCCGCGATCGTCGGAGGACTGCCTGCAGACACTTGGATGGGGCGCTTCTTGTCAAGGGAAACCGACGTCAGCACCGAACACGGTGGCCGGCTCGAGAATGAGGGATAAGCATCTCAAGGCCGGCGGCCTAGTCGTGTAACGATTCCCGAAGATAGTCCTCCGCCTCCGACAGAGATCGAAGCCAGCCCGACCGCCAATGCTGACGGGCTGCTTGCCATGATGGTGCTGATGATCCCCGTGACAAGGATCAGGAGCATGACGATCATGTACAGGCGGAACCTCATGGTTTCCCTGTTGCTTGGCGACCAGCGTGGATTGTCAGGCGATTCCCGTCGTGCCGAGCAGGCTGCCCAGGGCGAAGGTCGTCGCGAGCGCAATGGCGCCGCCGATGACCACGCGGATTGACGCCAGCGTCCGCGAGCCGCCGCCGATCCATGCGCCGAGGGCTCCGGTGAGTACGAGGGCTACAAGGACGCTCGCGAACGTGAGCGGGACGCGGATGGCCTGGGGGAACAGGAGGATGGCCAGCATGGGGAGCACGGCGCCGCACAGGAAGGAGACCGCCGAGGCGAGGGCCGCGTGCCAGGGGCTCACGATCTCCTCGGGATCGATGCCCAGCTCGATGTCGAGGTGGGCGCCGAGAGCGTCGTGGGTGGTGAGCTCCTGCGCCACCTTGGTGGCGAGGCCTTCGGACAGGCCCTTGCCGCGGTAGAGGCCCACGAGTTCGGCGAGTTCTTCCTCGGGCTTCTCCAGGAGCTCCAGGCGCTCCTTCTCTATGAGATGCTTCTGGCTGTCGCTCTGGCTGCTGACTGAGACGTATTCGCCCAGGGCCATCGAAATCGCCCCACCGACTAGGGCAGCCATGCCTGCTGCCAGGATGGGGCCGGTGTTCGAGGTGACGCCCGCCACGCCGACCACGACCGCCGCGACGGACACGATGCCGTCGTTGGCGCCGAGGATGCCCGCGCGGAGCCAGTTGAGTTTGGCGGCAAGAGCAGTTCCCTGGGGCTCGGGGTGCATGCCCCTAGCCCATTCTGTCGTTATATCTCCGGTCGAGTTCGTCATTCTTCTTCTCCATTTCTTTTCCTGCCGCACATCGACGTAACGGCATGTTGTTGTTTTGCGGGGCTGTTGATGGTCCGTTTTGCGTGAGTAAGTTGTTCGGATGGGATTGGGAGGATCAGTCAGGTGCGGACTTGGGGCGCCCGTCCTGGGGTCAGATCCTCGACGGCCTTGCGCATGTGCTGCGTGATTGCCTCTTGTAGTCCTCGCCGATCGCGCTCGTCAAGCCGATCGATGATCATTTGATGCTCCCGGACCAAGACGTCGCCGCGGGGATAGGACACATCCAAATTCAAGATGCACATCCTGCTTTCTGCTGCGACGGTCTGGTGGATCCGTATGAGTCGTGAGTTCCCGGATGCGGCAACGAAGGTGGTGTGGAATTGCATGTCCAAGCGGGCCAACGCCTGCCAGTCGGGTAGTGCAACGTGCTTCGCCATCTCCCCGACGATCTGCTTGAGCACGCGGATCGTGTCATCGATGTTCTCTTGTTCGCCGTCCGGCAAGGTGCTCGCCGACGATAGCTCTATTGCCTCACGGACCGCGTAGATCTCTTTGACGTCCTCCTTTGTCAGCTCCAATACATAGACTCCGTGATTGCGCCAATTGATCAGGAATCCTTCTTGGCAGAGTCTTTGCAACGCTTCCCGCAGGGGGCCCCTTGAGGTTGTCAATTGTGCGGCGAGAACGGATTCGTTGATCTGCTGCCCCGGACGGAACACGCCGAGCACTATTTGTTCGCGGAGGTGATCGGCAATCACTTCCGCGGTGGGTCGCCCCTGCAACAAGGGTTCACCACCCGGGGGCTCATGTCTTGCGATAGCGCCCATCAGAGCACCTTCTCGAGGAAAGCCTGGGTACGGCGCTCTTGGGGATTGCCGAGGATCTCCCTGGCGTCCCCGCGCTCCACCACGTAGCCGTCATCCATGAACAGCAGCGAATCGGATACCTCTCGCGCGAAGTTCATCTCGTGCGTGACGACGACCATCGTCATGCCCTTGCTGGCGAGATCCTGCATGACCGCCAGCACTTCGCCGACCTTCTCGGGATCCAGCGCGCTTGTCGGCTCGTCGAAGAGCATGATCTGCGGGTCCATGGCCAGGGAGCGAGCAATGGCCACACGCTGCTGCTGCCCTCCGGAAAGCTGTGCAGGATAGCTATCGCCAAATCCGCTCAGTCCTACGCTGGCGAGCAGCTGCTGCGCCCGCGTGGCGGACTGCCTTTTGTCGGCTCCCTTGACCAGGACAGGGCCGGACATGACGTTCTCCTGGGCGGTCATGTTGGGGAAGAGGTTGAACTGCTGGAATACCATGCCGATCCGGGTGCGCTGCTCCGCGAGCCGCTTGCGGCTCAGGGCATGGTAGGCGGCGGGGGTTTCGTCGTAGCCGAAGTCCTCTCCATTGACCTTGAGCACGCCCGAATCAACCGTCTCAAGGCCGTTGAGGCACCGGAGGAGCGTGGATTTGCCGGACCCGCTCGGGCCGATAATGCAGCTGACTTCGCCGCTGGCGATGTCGAGGTCAATGTCCTTCAACACGGATTTGGAGCCGAAGGACTTGCGAATGCTGCGGGCATGGATGGTGCCGTCTGCTCTCATCGTGCAATTCCTTCCGGATCTGTAAGCACCACGTTGCGCGCCTTCCTCGGGAGTCTTGACGTGGAGCGTGAATACTTCTTCTCGAGCAACGACTGGGGATAGCTCAGGACGAGCGTCATCAGGAGGTACCACAGGCTGGCCACGATCAGCAGCGGGATGGTCTCGTAGGTGCGGGCGTAGATGAGCTGGGCGCTCTGCAGAAGCTCGGCGACTCCCAGCACGCTCACGAGCGAGGATTCCTTGAACATCCCGATCAACTGATTTCCGGTGGCAGGGATGATGGAAGGCATGGCTTGCGGAATGATGACTTTTCGAAGCTTCGTCCAGGTGCTCATTCCCAGCGAGTCCGCAGCCTCGATCTGGCCCGTGCCGACCGTCGCGAAGCCTCCCCGGATGATCTCCGCCATGTAGGCGGCTTCGTTGAGCGTCAGGCCCACAAGCGCGGCCGTGATGGGCGACATCACGGCGTTCACGTCGAGCGGCACCCCTATATCCGTGAACGGAATGCCGATCCTCAGGTTCGGGTACAGCGCGGCGACGTTGAACCAGAAGATCAGCTGCACCAGCACAGGGGTGCCGCGGAACAGGGTGAGATAGACCCCTGCCATGAGCGCAACGGGCTTGACCTTCGAGGAGCGCATGATCGCCAGCAGCAGCCCCAGCAGGGTCCCCAGGAGCATGGTGGCGACCGTGAGGAAGATCGTGAGCATGAGGCCGTTGAGGATGGACTGGTCGGTGAAGTACGTCGCCACGACGCTCCACTGGAAGTTCGGGTTCGTCGACACCGAGAAGAGGACACCCACGCCCAACAGGAGGCATGCGATCCATGCTGCGTATTCGAAGGCGCTTCTGCGCCGCAGGCGCGCCTTGAATGCCGGATCCGCCCCCCTCGTTTTGTGTTCGCTTTCGTGACTGATGCTCTGCAGCATAAGAGCCTCCCTAGTTGAGCGTGGCCTTCGTGATGGCACCGTCCGAGACGCCCCAGTTCGCGAGCGACTTCTTGTATTCCGGGCTGTCCAGCACTGACTGCATCGCAGCTTGGAGGGCGGGCGTAAGCGCCGAACCCTTCTTCAGGCCGATTGCCGTGACGTTGCTGGAACCGACGTTGATCTGGGGAGTGAGGACGGTAAAGGCATTGGGCTGCTGCTTCGCCGCCCACGCGAGGGAGGGCGTGTCGTAGAGGATGCCGTCAATGCGCTTGGACGCGAGCTGGGTCAGCGCTTCATTGACGTTCGGCAGTGCCACGGCATTGATCGCTGGCTTGCCCTTGGAGGTGCAGGTCTGCTCCGAGAGTGCCGGCAGACGCTTCAGTTGGCCGGTCGAGCCCGCCGTGACTGCGATGTTCTTGCCGCACAGGGTTTCATTGCTGAGCTTCAGCGGATTGCCGGCGGCCACGGCCACTGAGTTGCCGTCGTCGAAGTAGTTGACCATGTCCAGGACCTTCAGCCGTTCCGGGGTGGGGACATCGTGGTCGCCGTGAAGTCGTAGCGGTCACCCTGGATGCCCGGGATGATGGTGTCGAAGACGACATTACCGAACTCGACCTTGAGGCCCAGCTTCGCGGCGAGCAGACGTGCGATGTCCGGATTCAGGCCGATGGGCGTCTTGTTGTCCGCAGCGAGGAACGTCGTTGGGGGATAGTGCAGGTCCATCGCCACTGTGAGTTCGCCCTTGTCCTTGTAGGACTGCGGCAGCAGCTTCACCGCGGCGGGGTCTGGCTGGACGTTGGCAGCGATGTCAGAGTCGTTGGATGACGCCGAACTTCCTGGTGGCGAAGCGACGGACGCGTTTCCACATGCAGTGAGTGTCGCGACGACGGCCAACGCCGCGGTTGTAGAGAGGATCTTGCTTCCGATCTTCATAGTGCTTCCCTTCGAATGATTTCAGCGCAGTCCTGATCTGTCTGGACACGCACAGCCTGGGGCGGATGCAAAGATGCACTGCGGTTGGACACCTTGGACTGCGACGAGCGCTCGGCGCCAATTTGGGTCTCGTCTCGGCAGTCTGATCCAATTGAAACCTTGGGAACAGAGGATTGTCAACAGTCTGCGAATATGACAAAGGTCTGTTCTTATATGCCAGGTTGTTGACATTCTACAATAGGCCTCCTAGAGTCGATCTACAGTCCATCGCGCTGCGAGAGCGCATCACGCCTTCAGCCGACTGCCGAGCTCCGGACAGGGCCCTCGATCAATGTTGATGAAAAGGACGAACACCATGGCACAGACGAACTTCCGGCCGGAGTACATCTCCTTTGATTGCTACGGGACGCTGATCGACTTCGCGGTCGACTCCACCACCCGTCGCCTGCTCGCAGGACGGCTGAGCGAGGAGCAGTGGCCCAAGTTCAAGGCGATGTTCCGCGGCTACCGCTACGACCAGATTTGCGGCGAGTACCAGCCGTATGAGCAGGTCCTCGAGGACTCCTTCAACCGTGTGAGCAGGCGGTGGGGGCTCGAACCCGTCGAGGGCGCCGGCGCTCAATTCGGCGAAGCCGTCCGGTCCTGGGTCGCGCACGATGATGTGCCTGCCCCACTCAAGCTCATGGGTGAGAACTACAAGCTCGTCATCCTCTCCAACGCCGACGACTCCTTCCTCGACGTCAGCGTCCCCAGGCTCGGAGCCGAGTTCCACGCGGTCTACACGGCCGAGCAGGCCCAGGCCTACAAGCCCCGCTACCAGGCGTTCGAGTACATGCTCGACACCTTGAACGCCTCGCCCGAGGACTTCCTGCACGTCTCCTCGCACACGCGCTACGACCTCATGCCTATGCACGACCTTGGCTTCCCCAACATGATCTACCTCGACCGCGGCTACGACCCGGACGTCCCCGGCTACGACTACACGACCGTCTATTCGCTCGACGAGCTCAACAAGCACCTCGGTCTCTGAGCCGCCACAAAGGAGAGAGAAGTCACACCATGAAACTCACGCCCTACTGGCTGGACACTTCCGAACCGTCCGGGGACTACCGGCGCACGCCGGTCCCCGAGAACGTCGACGTCGCCGTCATCGGCGCTGGCTTCACCGGCGTGTCTGCAGCCTTGGAGCTTGCCCAGCAGGAGCCAGCGTCGCCCTCCTGGAGCGCCACACGGTCGGCTGGGGAGCATCCGGCCGTAACGGAGGCATGGCCACGACCGGATTGGCCATCGGCTTCGGCACCGCCGTGAAACGGTACGGGAACGAGCGGGCCGTCGAGATGTTTACTGAATACAACGACGCCATCGTCACCATCGAGAAGCTCGTGGGCGACTACGGCATCGACTGCGACTACAGCCGTTATGGCAAGCTCTCGCTCGCGTTCCACCCCTCCCACTACGATGGGATGCTGAGGTCGCAGGAACTGCTTGCCACGCTGGCCGATCATCATGTCCGAGTCATTCCGAAGGCGGACATCCACAGCGAAATCGGCTCTGACTTCTACCACGGAGCCATGCTCGATCCCATGGGAGCTGGACTCCACGTGGGAAAGTTTGTCCACGGCCTGGCTGGTGCAGCCGCCGACGCCGGTGCGTTGATCTGTGAGAACGCCGGAGTCACCGAACTCAAGCGAATCTCGGGAACCGTGCACGATGTCCACACCACCCGCGGGATCACGAGGGCCAAGCAGGTCCTGGTTGCCACGAGCGGATACACCGGGTCAGCGACGCCCTGGCTTCAGCGGCGCGTCATCCCGGTGGGGAGCTTCATCATAGTCACCGAACCCCTGTCCGAAGAGGTCGTGAACAGGATCCTTCCCAACCGCCGGATGGCCTCGGACAGCAAGATGCTCACGTACTACTTCCGGATCACTCCGGACAACAGGCTCCTCTTCGGTGGACGGGCGAGGTTCGCCCTCTCGAGCCCGGACTCGGACGTCAAGAGCGGGGAGATCCTTCACAAGGCGATGACCGAGCTCTTCCCCTACCTCGCCAACACCCGAGTCGACTACACCTGGGGCGGCCTCGTGGACCTCTCCATGGACCAGATTGTGCACGCCGGCATCCACGACGGCATCTTCTACTCCCTGAACTACAGCGGGCACGGCGTCCAGATGGCGACCCATATGGGCAAGAAGATGGTCCAGTACATGGCAGGCGACGAGTCCGCCAACGTCTGGAGGGCATCAAGAATCCACCGGTTCCCGGCCACTTCGGTCCGCCCTGGTTCCTGCCACTCATCGGTGCATACGCCAAAGTCCACGACCGATTCAGCTAGACAGGAGAACACATCCCGTGCTGCAAGCCACATCAGTACCTGAAACGCGCCCTAAAGCTGCGGCCCTGGCGGCTTCGCTGCCGGCATCCCCGGAGGAGCCTTCTTCGAAAGACAATGGCAGACAGCGAACATGCCACTCGACGTCAGGGACCCCGAGGACGGCATACTCCTCTGGCAGGTCTGCGAATCCACATCCGCCGAAGTCGGGCGCGCCATCACGAACCTCGAGCCCAAGATCACCATCATCAACCTCGCCCATGCAGCGCGCACGCAGGAGCTCCACGGCATAGGCGGCACCTCATGAGCCTTCACAGGATCGCGGTCATCGCGGGCGACGGCATCGGGAAGGAAGTGGTCCCCGCCGCAATCTCGTGCCTTGAGCGGGTCGCGGAGCTCCACTCCCTGAAGCTTGAATTCACCCATTTAGACTGGGGCTCGGACTACTACCTGAAGCAGGGTTCCATGATGCCTGCCGATGGACTGCAGCAGCTGGCCTTGCACGATGCGATCTTCCTGGGCGCCGTAGGCTCCCCGGAGGTTCCCGACGCGGAGACCCTGTGGGGGCTGCTCATCCCCATTCGCCGGGAATTCCAGCAGTACATCAACCTCCGCCCAGTCAAGACCTCGACGGTGTTGCATCACCTCTGGCCGGCGAGCACCCGGTCAACCTCATCATCGTGCGCGAGAACAACGAAGGGAATATTCCGAAGTCGGAGGCCGGATGTACCGCGGTCTCCCACAGGAGTGCGCAGTCCAGGAAGCCATCTTCACCCGCCACGGGTCTCCAGGGCCGCACACTACGCAGCTTCCCTGGCGGCGTCCCGCCGCGGGCGGCTGACGTCCGCGACCAAAAGCAACGGCATCGTGCACACGATGCCGTTCTGGGACGAGATCGTCGCCGAAACGGTAAGTCTTCACCCTGACGTCGCGCTCACGACGGAGCACGTGGACGCCCTCGCGGCCCATCTCGTCCTGCGGCCGTGGACGCTCGACGTCATCGTTGCCTCCAACCTGTTCGGCGACATCCTCTCGGATCTCGCCGCTGCGGTGACCGGTTCGATCGGCCTGGCTCCGAGTGCCAACCTGAATCCCGAGGGCCAATACCCGTCCCTTTTCGAGCCCATCCACGGCTCGGCACCCGATATTGCAGGGAAGGGTCTCGCCAATCCGGTCGGCCAGCTGTGGTCCGGGCGATGATGCTCGAACATCTCGGCCATGCCGACGCCGCGCGGCACCTTCAGGAAGCGTTCGAGGCCGTGCTCCGGGACGGCGTGCGGACCCGGGATATCGGCGGCACCGCCTCGACGACGGAATTCACGTCAGCCGTGCTATCCATGATCGACGCCCTGGATTCTGCCGACCTTGCCCGGGCGTCTCAATAGAGGCATTCTCGGGGTAACCCTAACCTCACCGTGAACCGTGGCCGGCGGCACACGCTCCGAGCGGCGAACAGGAGATCTAGCTCATCAACCCGAGCCCGCTCTTAGTGGAACCTGAGCCGATTCATCACCGGACAGCCCCTGGAGAACGCCGCCGATAAGACTCCTGGGAGAGGTCAGCGTTTCCCCCACCCAGAACGATCCCAGACAAGGATTGAACGATTGTCCCAACCCGCCTCACTACCCCTGCCGAGGCTGAGAAGACGCAGGATGGAGAAGGACGGCCTCGGGGTCCGAGAGATCCCCCCGATGTCTATTGGGGATCCAGACCTTCCGCGCGGTAGAGAACTTCCCCATCACCGGAGCGGAAATCTCATCCTATCCACTGCTTGTCACGGCGCTCGCCCAGATCAAGCGCGCCGCCCTGCTGGCCAACTTCGATCTCGGTCTGATCGAGCGATCGAAGAAGGACGCCATAGAACAGGCCTGCCTGGAAATCGAGCAAGGCAGGCTGCGCGAGCAGTTCGTGGTCGATCCCATTCAAGGCGGGCTGGAGCGCCTACGAACACGAATGCCAACGAGGTGATCGCCAATCGTGCGCTCGAGCGGCTGGGGCATGAGCGAGGCTCCTACAGCGTGATTCATCCCAGCAGCGACGTGAACATGAGCCTGTCCACCGAAGACGTCTACCCCACCGCGGTAAGAATCGCCTCGATTCAAGGTGCCCAAGAGCTCCTCTCGGCGATCGGGCACCTTCGCGCCGAACTTGCGCGAAAGGCCATCGAGCTCACTGACATATCGAAAATGGGCCGGACAGGCTGCAAAGCCGCCACGCCAATGACCCTGGGTCAAGAGTTCGAAGGCTACGCCGTGATGCTGGACGAGGACCAACGACGGATACGTGAGGCGCTCTCTCACCTGCACAAGATCAGCCTCGGCGCCACTGCGCCCGGCACCGCGATCGACCGGCACCCGCGGTACGCGTCGAAGTTCTGGGTGTACTTGCGCGAAATCACGGCTCTCCCGCTCGAGAGAGCGGGACGCCCTGTAGAGGCGCATCTGGCCAGCCGCGGGTTCGTACTCCTCTCGGCTGCGCTCAGGCACAACGCCGTCACGCTCTCTAGGATCTGCAACGATCTGACACTGCTGTCGTCCCACAGGGGGGAAGACCTTGCGCAAATCGACCTTCCGTGGCGTCAGGACGAGTCCTGGACGGCAGAGGGCAAGGTACGTCCAGTGATCCCCGAAGTCGTCAATCAAGTGGCGTTCGAGGTGATCGGGAACGATCTGACGATCACGATGGCGGCCGAGGCAGGGCAACTGCGGCCGAATGGGAACGCATTCGAACCGATCATAGCGCTCTCAATCTTCGCCAGCCTGGACCACCTCTCGGCTGCGTGCACTGTCTTGGCCGAGCGCTGTATCGCAGGCATCACCAGCTCAAACAAGTAGCTTCTCGCTCCGGGGAGCGGAACAGGATCGCCGCCCTGGCCCGTCCATCATCGGCCAACCGGCTGCCACTGATCCTAGGCCCCACCCAAAGGGTGAGCCGTTCACCGATTCCACGGAGAGACCTCTCGAGGTCACCCTGCCCGTGTACGCGTGCCGGCCTTGCAGGCGCCGGGGAGGATGGGCACCGTTAGGCTCTGGCTGACATAGACCATGGACTGCAGCCGGGGCTCGGTGTCTCCGTTTCGCGCGGTCGATCGTCAGCTGCTACTGCTCCGAACGCCACACCCTTACGTCGTCTTCGGCGTGGACAGCAATCCTCCCACGCCCTTCGTCGCCCAGACCCAGAAGACCGACCCGTCTTGGGCGACGACGTCGACTGTTCCGCTGAAACGGGATTCCCAGCCCCTGTAAACCGTCACTCGATCATTTGACTCGAGGGAGACCCACTCGTGGTGGGGTACACCGGAGAGGGATGCTTCCGTGAGGTCCTCATCGAGCTCGAGCCTCTGGTATTCATTCATATGCACGTACGTGGCCGCATTATTGTTCCTGTGAGAGAAACGGGATCTAGATTTCACGGCCTTGCTCCTTTCCGCTGATAATGCTGTTACCCGACACCCGCACTTCGCGGGATGCCGAACTGGTTTTTCCTGTCACGGCGCTTTCCAGGTCGAGAGCCGAAATGGGTTCAGCTCCGCCGTGTACTGCCATTCGACGGCCTCCCTATGGAGGGACGGCGTAAGTCTCGTCCTTCAGGATGCCGACGGCGGCGGACGGCCATGCCTGAGTCGTCCAGGCTCCGCTTGTCGGGCAATGTTCGCCCGTCGCCGCGACCCGTCTTCCTGGCGGAGGATCACGATCCAAGGCCATCGCTGCGGAGTGGTTGGTGATCCACTGGTCGGCATCGCTCTCTACCTCTTCCCTGAGGTGGGGTGCGGTACGAAGGGCCGGAACTGGAGTGAACCCGGTGTACCGCTCATGCGGTCTCTTTCCAAGAGTGTGACATACATCGCCTTGGATTGTCAACAATAATTTTGTAGAAGAGGTGACAATCTACCGGAGCGTTGAGGCCAGGCTTCGAGAGGTTTGGGCACAGCAAAGGGGCGGCGAGTGCCCAGTGAGCCACATGGGCCCTGCGGGGACTCGCCGCCCCCTGCTCTTGGTGACTAAGCTAGGCCTGCGGGGCGGGCACGGGGATGGCTGTGTATTTGTATTCGAGGAATTCGTCGATGCCCACCCGGCCGCCTTCGCGGCCAAGGCCGGATTGCTTGACGCCTCCGAACGGGGCGGCGGGGTTGGAGACGATTCCGGTGTTGACCCGACCATGCCGACTTCGAGTGCTGCGGAGAAGCGGGCGGCCTTGTCGAGGTCTTGGGTGAAGACGTATCCGACGAGGCCCCATTCGGTGTCGTTGGCCAGGTGGATGACTTCGTCTTCGGTGTCGAAGACGGTGATGGGGGCGACTGGGCCGAAGATTTCGGTCCGGCTGATCTCGGCGTCGGCGGGAACGTCGACCAGGACCGTGGGCTTGTAGAAGTATCCCGGTCCCTCGGGCCGGAAGCCCCGGTGAGGACTTTGGCCCCGCGCGCCACCGCATCTTTGACGAGCTGCTCGACCTTTTCCACCCCGTTCTGGTCGATCAGGGGTCCGACCTGGGTGCCGGGACTGGCTCCGTCGCCGACGACGAGGGCTTCCATGCGCTCGGCGAACCGGCGGCTGAACTCGTCGGCGATGTCCCGGTGGACGTAGATGCGGTTCGCCGCGGTGCAGGCCTCGCCCATGTTGCGCATCTTCGCGGCCATGGCTCCCTCGACGGCACGGTCGAGGTCCGCATCCCGCAGGACGATGAAGGGTGCGTTGCCGCCGAGCTCCATGGAGGAGCGCAGGATGTTCTCCGCAGCCTGCCGGAGAAGGATCTTCCCTACCTCGGTGGATCCGGTGAAGCTGATCTTCCGGGCGATTCCGCTGTTCATCCAGACGTCGACTACGGATGAGGAGCTGGAGGTCGGGACCACGTTGAGCACGCCGTCCGGCAACCCGGCCTCCTTGAGGATTGCGGCGAGGGCGAGGGAGGTCAGCGGGGTGAGCGCGGCGGGCTTGAAGACCATCGTGCAGCCCGCTGCGATGGCGGTGCCGATCTTGCGGGTGCCCATGGCAAGGGGAAGTTCCAGGGCGTGACGAGGATGGACGGACCGACCGGTTCTTTGGTCACCATGATGCGGTTGGTGCCGTCGACGGAGGTCGTGGTGTCGCCGTCGATCCGTGCGGCCTCTTCGGAGAACCAGCGGAAGAATTCGGCACCGTAGGAGATTTCTGCCTTGGCCTCCGCGAGCGGCTTGCCCATTTCCGAGGTCATGATCGCGGCGAGTTCCTCAGCACGGCTGAGGATGAGCTCGTACGCCTTGCGGAGGATGTCGGCACGGAATCGGGGCGAGGTCTTCCCCCACGAGGCCTGGCGGCGCCGGCTGCCTCGATGGCGCGCTGGGCGTCTTCCGGGGTGCCGTCTGCCACATGTGCCAGGGTCTCGAGGGTCGCCGGATTCTCGACTCGGAAGCGCTTCTCGGATGAGGAAAGGGTCCATTGTCCGTCGATGAACAGGTCGACTTGGAGCTCTTCCAGGAGCGGGCGGTGATGGTCACGGGTTTGTCCTTTGGTTGCTGTAGTTGGATGGTTAGTTGCTTTTCGGCGGTGCGGAGGAGACTCCGTGGCCGTTGGCTCAGGAACCGGCTCCTGCCGGTGCTACCGGCGCGCCGAGGACTGCGGCGACGGCCGCTTCGAATCTTTCGAGTCCAGTGGCGATCTCTGCCTCGGTCACGATGAGGGCCGGGATGAGCCGGACGACATTGCCCTCCGGCCCACATGTGAGGGTCAGGAGTCGCTGCTCGACGGTTGCCTGCTGCACGGCCGTGGCGGTGGCAGCGTCGGCCGTGCCGTCCGGTGCGGTGAACTCGATGCCGGCCATGAGGCCGATGCCTCGAACGTTACCGATCGCGGGGAAGCGAGCCCGGATCTCCTTGAGCCCGGCCAGCATCTGGTTTCCGCGGACGCGGGCATTCTCGACGAGCCCCTCCTCCTCGATCACCTCGAGGGTCGCCACGCCCGCTGCTGCAGAGACAGCGTTGCCGCCGTAGGTTCCGCCTTGGGAGCCGGGCCAGGCCTTGGACATGGTCTCGGTGGAGGCGGCGATCGCCGAGATGGGAAGCCGGAGGCGACGCCTTGGCGGTGACGATGATATCTGGGGTCGCCTGGGAGTGCTGGTGGCCCAGAACTTGCCCGTGCGCCCGACGCCTGCCTGGACCTCGTCGAAGATGAGCTGGATCCCATGGCGGTTGGCCCGCTCGCGCAGGCCGTCCATGAAGGCTGGAGGGGTGGGGATGTAGCCGCCGTCGCCCAGCGCCGGTTCGATGAGAAACGCGGCCGTGTCCTCGGGAGCGGTGCGGGTCTTGAAGAGGTAGTCGAGCTCCCTGAGCGCGAAGGCCACAACGCTCGCCTCGTCCATGCCGTAGCGGTACATGTGCGGGAAGACGGACATGTGCACGCCCGCCATGAGCGGTGCGAAGCCCGCGGAGAACTTCGTCCCGGCCGTCGTGAGCGAGGCAGCGGCCACGGTGCGGCCGTGGAACCCGCCTTGGAACACCACAATGTTGGGACGTCCCGTCGCCATCCGAGCCAGCCGGATCGCGGCCTCGACCGCCTCGGAGCCGGAGTTCGCGTAGAACACCGAATCGAGCCCGGCCGGGAGGACTTCTCCTAGCTTCTCGGTCAGCTCAAGCAAGGGCTTGTGCATCACCGTCGTGTATTGGGCGTGGATGATCTTGCCGACCTGTTCGCGGGCAGCCGCGACGACCTTGGGGTGGCAGTGGCCCGTGCTGGTCACTCCGATGCCGGTAGTGAAGTCCAGGTACTGCTCGCCGTCGGTGCCGAAGATCCAGCTGCCGAGAGCATGGTCTACGACCACGGGCGTCGCCTGCTTCAGGACGGGGCTCAGAGAAGTCACGTTTCACCTTCTTTTTCAAGATTGCGGCCAGCACCTGGAGTCACCCCAGCGGCGCCGACTGGCGCACGTTGCTTGTCGCTAATTACTTTCATCGTGAGGGACTGCGACGACATTGTCAACAATAGAACGATACGGCGGGGCCCGTTAGGCCTAAAGGTCCCTGTTCCCGCGCCTAGCCACATATGATTGTCTACAACAACGTACTCGTCGATTAAGCCTCAGGAAGCGTGCTATGAAGACCAACCGAGTGCTCCAGCCCATCGTGCAGGAGTCCACGCCGTCACTTATCGCCGCCCAGCTGAGAAAGCACATCGCCGAGGGTACCCTGGCGCCCGGCGCCCAGCTCGTTGAGGCAGACATCGCCAGGGAACTCGGCGTGAGCAGGGGCCGATACGTGAGGCGATCCAGCGGCTCACCCAGGAGGGCCTCCTCGTGAGCATCCGCAACAGGGGCGTCTTCGTCGCCGAATTCGACGACAGCGACATCCGCGACATATACGAAGCGCGGACAGCGGTTGAGAAGGCCGCCGGCGGGATCCTTGCCGACGGCGATCGCGCCCGGGCTGGAGCGGAGCTGCTCAAGCGCGTCGACCGCATGGATGAGGCCAGGATCTCAGGCGATGAGACGGCAGTCTCTGAAGCCGACATCGCCTTCCACGAAAAGCTCGTGGAAATGGCCGCAAGCCCCAGGCTCTCGAAGATGCATGCCACGTTGCTGACCGAGACGCGAATGTGCCTCAGTCGCCTCCAGGGGCGCTACGAGGACGAATCGGTCCGGGTCGCAGAGCACCGGGGAATCGCCGAGGCCATCCGCGACGGGAAGCGGGACCTTGTGATGGACCGGCTGGACGCACACAAGGACGACGCCCTCGCAAGGCTTCTCCCTGTCGCAGGGGCGGACAGCACGGTGGTTTCCTAACGTCGGCAGGGAACTCACCCTCGGCTGGAGCCGTCGGGGGTTCGGGCGTCTGCAGCTATCGGCCCAGACGAACACCCATCCCCACTTGAGCGCGGGTCTGGCCATGCCCCGACCTAGATGATTAATTCCGATTGGATTCAGTGGTCGTAGGCGGTCAGGGATCGTTTGCGGGGCGCGTCGATCGCCAGTTGTGCCAGATTGCTGCGGCGAGGGCGAGGAGTCTGGCATCGGTGCCTGCTTTGACGCCTTCAGGGTGCGTCCGCCGTGTTGTTCGAGGGTGAGCTGGCCTTTGAGGGTGTCGAAAACCGACTCGATCCATTGCCGGGTCCCGCCGAGTTTGCCCAAGCGCGGCGCTTCTCGTCCTGGCGTTCGGACGGATGATGCGGGCGCCCAGGTCTTCGCTGATGAATGTCTCGAAAGAGTGTGGTCAGGAGAGTGTTTACGTCGGGGTTCACATACCGGGTTTAACACTCTCCGCTTGACTTTGAAAGCCTCCCCGCCGTTCCGGGCAATCGGAATTACTCATCTAGGCCCACGTGAGCGGCGAAGATGTCCACATGATGACGGGAAACGTGTTTCGCGTTTCCCACTGCGGCTGTGGGTCGCTTCTCTCGTACGCCGTCTGGCCGACGGTGTTCTTCCCCTCCGACATATCGCGTCCCCACGCTCTACACAAGCCGTGGCAAGGGAATACGCCCTACTCAGAATGAGAGCCTTATTGTTTGAGTGTTGACAATTGTCCTATCCACTTCTAGCTTTAAAGCAACGATCCGGGGCATCAACGATGATGCGTCCCGCGAAAATGCAGAGGGAAATCGTGGACACTCTTGAAGTCACTGACCTGAAGATCTCGATTCGTGGTAGAGAGATCGTGAAGGGTATCTCATTCGCCGTAGCCCAGGGGCAGCGGGTCTGCCTGCTGGGCGAGTCCGGTTCGGGCAAGTCCCTCACCGCAGCCGCAGTCCTTGGCCGGTTGCCGTCAAATGCTGTCACCGAAGGCAGCATCCGCATCAACGGAGTCGAGGTGCTGGGCGTTCCGGTGTCGAAGAGACCGGACCACGCACGCGTCGCAATGGTGTTCCAGGACTCCGCCGTTGCACTCAATCCCTTGGTCCGCCTCCGTGATCAGCTCGTCGAGCCGCTGCGCCGTCATCGGGGCCTCTCGAGGCGGGATGCTCTCAGCGCCGCCATCGAACTGGCCGGCTCGGTGGGGCTCCCCGATCCCGAACGTATTGTCAACCGTTTCTGCTCGGAGCTGTCCGGGGCCAGCGTCAGCGGGTGTGTATCGCGCTGGCACTGGCGTGCAATACGCGTCTGATGGTCGCCGATGAGCCGACGACGGCGCTGGACGTCGTGACGCAGGCGCGTGTCCTGGACGTGCTGAAGAAGTACACGACAGGCAAGAACACCCCGGCACTGCTGTTCATCACCCACGATTTCGCCGTCGCTTCCGAGCTATGCAGCGAGGCGGTCGTGATGAAGGACGGCGACATCGTCGAGCAGGGGCAGATCCACAAGATCTTCGCCTCGCCGAAGCACCCATATACCTGTGAGTTGATCCGCGCGGCACGTGCCGCGACGGTCGAGCCCTACATCGAGAAGCTCCAGGCGGAAGACCGGGCCGTGCAAGCGCCCGGGCATCCGATCTTCTTCGATATTGGCGGGGTGAGCCGCGCCTATCCCATGCCTCGCAAGAGGCCGTTCACCCAACGAGAGATGAAGGTTGCGCTGCAGTCGACGACGCTCGCCATTGCGGCAGGTGAACGGATTGGGATCGTGGGGGTCTCGGGGTCCGGCAAGACAACCCTGCTGAAGATCCTGCTGGCGCTGGACTCCACCGACACCGGGGGAGTGGCCTGCGATGGGAAAGAGGTGTTCCCGGCCGACATCCGCGAGCTGAAGTGGTATCGCCGCCGGGTGCAGTACGTGCCCCAGGACCCGGCCAGCTCGCTGCACCCGTTCATGACCGTCCGGCAACTCGTGGCCGAACCGCTGGTTCGCCTGAAGGTCCCAGGCGACCGCGACCAGGCCGTGCGGGAGGCGCTCGAATCCGTCGGACTCGACGAAAAGTTCCTTTCGCGCCGCGCCAGCGAGCTCTCGGGAGGGCAGGCCCAGCGCGTGGCGATTGCCCGCGCGATCGCCACCAAGCCCGACTTCCTAATCGCCGACGAGCCTGTCAGCGGACTGGACCTGCCGATGCGGGAGTCGATCGTCGCCCTCCTGACCCGCATCTCGGACGAGCGCGGCACGGGCATCGTGGTGGTCTCACATGACCTGTCCATGGTGGCCAGCATGTGTCACCGAACGGTGGTCATGCACGGTGGAGAGGTCGTCGAAGACGCCCCGACAGCCCAACTGCTCACCGCTCCGCAGCATCCCCGAACCCGGGAGCTCCTCGCGGCAATCCCCACCCTGCACATCCTCCCCCAGGCGCTCGTCGCCGCGGAGAGCTGAACGCCATTCCGCAGGACGTCCGCAGCATTCCCGACACCCAAAATCAAGCCCATCCCCTGAAAGGCCCAACCGATGAACCATGTACGTCGCCGCTCGACGATGACCGGCGCACTCATGCTCGCCTCCGCTCTTTCCCTCACCGGATGCTTCGCCGGAGGATCCGCTGACGCATCAGGCGGCGGGGCGCCCGCATTCGGCTGGCCATGGCCATAGCTCCCATTGGCGGGCTCTCCCCGTACAGCAACGACGCGTCCGACCTCTCGCGATGGGACACCGCCGAGTCGCTCACCCAGCTCGACACGTCGGGGAACCCCCAGCCCTCGCTCGCGACCTCGTGGAAGCAGATCGACGACGTGACCTGGGAGTTCACCATCCGCTCGGGTGTGACGTTCCAGGATGGCACGAAGCTCGATGCCAAGGCTGTTGTCAACTCGCTGCAGAAGGCCCTCGACGCAAAATCCCGCCCGATCGCCTTCGACGGGTTTAACATGAAGCTCTCAACGCCTGACGACATGACCGTGCGGATGGTCACGGCGTCCCCCGACCCGATTCTGCCTGCGCGCCTGTCGAACCCGCAACTGGTTATCCTCTCCGCCGCGGCGTACAAGCCGGACGGTACCGTCAGCCCCGTCGGCACGGGAACCGGGGCATTCAAGATCACCAACGTCGGAGGGAAGACGACGGCGACGCTGGACCGCTATGACGGGTACTGGGGAACGAAGGCGAAGGCCGCGGGCATCGACGTCACCTTCGCCAGCGACGGCACGGCGCGCGCCGCCTCCCTGCGGTCCGGATCGGCTGACATTGCCGAATCAATACCCGTGTCCCAGATTCCGCTCATGGACCCCAAGCTGCTGCATCAGGTGAACATGCCTCGGACGACCTCGCTGTACTTCAACAACTCCAAGGGAGTGTTCGCCGACCCCTCGATGCGGGCGGCAGCGCGGGCAGCCCTTGACGTGAACGCCATCGTATCCGGGGTCTACGAAGGACACGGCGACGCGGCGGACGGGCTCTTCGGTCCCGCCATCCCCTGGGCGAAAGACCTCCGGGGAAACACCGCCTCCTCGATCGCCCCGGCAACCCGAAGGGCAAGCAGGTAACCCTGGCGACCTACACGGACCGTCCCGAACTGCCCGAGGTCGCCGTACTCGTTCAGCAGCAATTGGAGAAGGCCGGCTTCGTGGTCAAGCAGGACATCCGTCAGTATTCGAACTTGTCCAAGGACGCACTGGGCGGGGCGTTCGACATGGTGATCGGCTCGAGGTCGACCGTGCTCGACACCGGCGACCCCGTCGGTTACCTCCAGGGCGACTACACCTGCAAGGGCACAGGCTACATCCTCGCCCGGCTGTGCAACCCTCAGATCGACCAGGCCATCGCCAACGCATCCGCCCTGAAGCTCGGGCCGACCGGGAGAAGGCCATCATGGGGGTGGAGGCGACCCTGCTCCAGCAGGACGTCCTGGTCCCGATCGTATACGAACAAGCCCTCCAGGGCGAGGCCTCCGGGGTCAACGGCGCCGTCCGCGATCCTTTCGCGCGTCTCCTGATCAACAGCGACACGACGGTCGTCCGGTGATGGCACACAATCTCAGTACGGAGCAGAAGGAGTAGCCATGGCCAACTCCACCCAACTCGTCCCTGTCCTTCGGAGACGCGCGCAAAGTCCTCAGAGAAGAGGCAGGTGGCGCAAGTGGGTTCCCACAGCGTCACGGATCATCTCGGCGATGGCCGTGATCTTCTTCCTGGGCATGCTCCCCTGGATGTCCAACAGGGATCCCGCAGTGTCGATCTTCCAGGCCCGCTACCCCGACGCGAACATAACCCCGACCGCACTGGACGGTATCCGGCAGGAGCTTGGTCTGGGCGCCGGCCGTTCGGGTGTTCTTCACCTGGTTCGGGAAGGCGCTCACGGGCGACTGGGGTGTGTCCTGGGTCAGCCAGCAGCCTGTGCTGCCGCGGATGCTGGGCGCCCTGGGTGTATCCCTTTCGCTCATGGTCTTCTCCCTCGCCGTGGCCACGGTGCTCACCGCGGCCCTGAGCATCCCGACCTTCCGCAGGGCCTGGCCGGGCGCACCGACCGGCCCGGAGGCGGCCTCGCGGCGGCGTTCACCTCGATGCCCGAATTCCTGCTGGCCTCGCTACTCTTGGTCGTCTTCGCCGTGTGGCTGCGATGGTTCCCGCCCTACGGCTGGGCCAATCTGTCCAACGTCGTCCTGCCGGCGCTCTCGATGGGCCTGCCAGCCGGAGGCTACATGGGACGACTGTTCTCCGACGCCGTGGCAACCACCTTCAGCGAGCACTGGGTGGCCACCTGGTCGGTCGCAGGCTTCTCGAAGAAGCGCATGGTCACCGCGGTGATCCGCCGCTCCCTCCCGGGCATCACCCCGCAGATCGGCCTCGTGTTCGTGGCCGTCACAGCCGCCGCCGTCTCGGTCGAGCTGGTCTTCTCGATCCCGGGCATCGGCAGCGCGACCCTGAACGCGGCACAGGCCCAGGACCTGCCGATGCTCCAGGCCGGGTGATCCTCCTGATGTTCTTGGCGATGTTCCTCGGGGTCAGCGCGGGAATCGTCCGGCGCCTCCTGCTGGGCCGGCACTGCGGACCCACGCCGTCCCCACCGCCGTGCCGAAGCCGCCGAGCCCGCGCAAGGCTTGGATCCTGCCCATCGCCTCGATATCGGTCATCGTGGTACTCGTCCTCCTCGGCCTGCCCCGGGACCCGTATGCCGCCGCCTGGCCGCGCCTCGCGGCACCGAGCTGGGCGATCCCCCTGGGCGCCGACGAGTCCGGCCGCGACCTGCTCGCGCGGATCTCGCACGGCGCGCTTGATACCGTCTTCGTCGCGATCGCCGTCAGCGCCCTGTGCTTCGTGTTGGGCATCGTCATCGGAATGTTCCCCAACGCCGCAGCCGGGCTGATCGAGGTCAAGAACGCGCTGCCGCCGGTGATCGCGGGCCTGATCGTCGCGGGCATCATCGGCCCCTCGGCCATCGGTGCGGCTTTGGCTATAACCCTCGCCGGGTGGGCGCCGCTTGCAGCCCATACTGCAGCCCTCGTGGCCGAAGTCAGGGCCCAGCCGTACGTGCAGATAGCACCGATGTTGGGAGTGGGCCGTGCCCGCCTCATGATCCGCTACGTGCTCCCCGGCGTGGTCGGCCCGTGTTCCGGCACGCCGCACTCCGCCTGCCAGGCATCGCCCTCGCACTCGCGGCCCTCGGATTCCTCGGCCTCGGCCCGCGACCGCCGGCACCGGACTGGGGCCTGATCCTCGCAGAGGGCATGCCCTATGTGGAACGCGCACCGCTTGTGGTGCTCGTCCCCGCCGGAGCACTCGTGCTGCTCTCGGTGTTCGCAGTCTCGCTCTCGAGCCTCACCGTCGACTTCCGCAGCGGCCGAGACGGAATCCGTCGCGGTCGAACAATGCGCTTGCAGAACCGCTCGCCCCAGAACACCGCCCCGACGCCCGTTGTCCGCGACCATTTCGGTCCGAGCAAGCAGTAAAGCCCCTGACCGGATCCACTGCCACGGTGAGTTTTCTTGCCTCCGATCGTCTCGCGCTGTGGATAGCAGCGAGGCTGAGGAACTCACCGTGGCGGTGCGGTGCGTTCTCACGATTGAGCGCTGCCCCGCCTTCACCAGACCCCACCCGTTTGACGAACCCGTCCTCGAGAGAACGAATGGCACATCCTTCAGTACCGGCCTCGTGCATAGCCTTCACGGCGAACGACCGAGCGCACATGGACGAACAGCTCGTCCGCAGCGTGAACTATCTCGTTGAGCACGCCTTGCGGCGTCCAGAGACGGGAATTCTCGTTACACGGCATTCGCCATGCGACTTCACGGTCGAGTTCCACCCTGACGTCCCATTCGGCGTCACCTACGAGCGCAGGAACTGGTAGACAAACAGGGCCTCGCTACAGAAACGTCGATTGACGGGTCCTCCTCCGGCGCTGCGCCTGGTGCGGTACGGGTCGTTCTGCGCCGCCTGCATCTTCAACGGTCAACTCAGCAATACCACGAACCTGAACCCTGGCGAGCATGTTCCGAAGCCCGTTTCGCCGACCGCCCGGTCAGATGGAGGCTTCGCTTGGTGCCCGGAACGGCCGGAGATCAGTGCGGGATCTGGGTGGTCCAATCCCGAGGTCGAAGCGAGCACTCGGGACGGGTACGACGAGAGATCTGCCAGATTATTGCGGAAAGGCACCACGATTGCAGAGGCCGACGGATGCACCTTCGAAATCGGCCCGGTGCACGGGTCCGTGACATTGCCGCTGAAGAACGGTAAGGAAGGGCTTGTAGCGCACCTGCCCGTCACGGACCTTGAGGTGGATAGCGTCGACGTACTGCCGGGTCCAGGGGCCGTGAGGACCGTTCAGCCATGTCCCGGCACCTACTCGATGATCCTGCTGACCGCGTACTTGGACAGGCGGCCCTGTATACCTCGTCGAAGTGCTCCGCGAGGGCGTTGCGCACGTCCGACCCCAACGGGGTCTGCCTGTGCTCGTGCCGGAGGTGCTCGGTGAACTCGGCGTCCAGGGCGGTCTCGAGGTGAGCCGATTAGGCGTATGGCTGTGGCCTCTGCTGCTTCCGGGGACCGCTTGTCTATATTGAACCCGAGAAGTTCCTCGTCGCACTACGGCTACCCGGCCAGGACTCCCAGAAGTGGAATTGGGCGTACGGCCGTGAGATTCCCAGTCCTATCCGGGGTTGCGCGCCGGCAGTCGTGAACGCGGTGAACCTGTCGTGAAAGACCTCGGCTCCCGTACCGCCGCGCCCGCGTCGGGCAGGGATGGCTTGAACACCTAATTCGGAAGGTCCTCGGTCGTACGAGCGCTGTGTGAGGTCGCGCGACGATGTCTCGCGGTGGTACTCATACCTTCTGCCAACCTCGTCAAGCCATTTGCGTGAAGGTGAACCACAGAAGCGTGATATTGAGCGCGAAGACGAGCCCGGCGCTCGTCCACGATGCTGCTCTGAGCATCAGTGAGGACGCGAACGCACCGACAAGACTCGGGTCGGAGGTTAGCCGGATGAGCGGAACGAGCGCGAAGGGGATGCCGAAGCTCAGCACGACCTGGCTGACGACAAGCGAGAGGGTCGGGTCGAAGCCGAGCGAGAGGAGCAGTACAGAGGGGACGAGCGTGATGGCCCTTCGAAGTGCGACGGGGATGCGCCGCTGGAGCAGGCCGTCCATGATCGTTGCCCAGCGTAGGAACCGACTGCGCTCGAGGCGAGGCCGCTTGCAAGGAGCCCGATGGCGAAAACAGTGCCAACGAGCGGGCCGAGCGCCTCCGTGATAGCCGCGTGTGCTCCCTCGATGGTGCCGGTGCCGTCTTCACCGCCGAGTGTAGAGGCCGCGAGGAGGAGCATGCCGACATTGACAATGCCTGCGATGCCCAGCGCGATGAGCACGTCCAGTCGCGTACCGCGCAGGAGACGGGCGACGGCGGTTGCGGGAACCGCGTGTGCGGGTCTGCGCGGTGCCGGTCCCGTGAGAGCGCTGAATGGACGTAGATCGCGTGCGGCATGACGGTCGCTCCGAGCATCGAGGCGGCCAGCAGCAGGGTGTCCGGCCCTCGAAATGCGGAACAAGACCGGCGAGGACGCCAGCAGGCGACGGCGGACGGACGATGAGTCCCGCGAGGAATCCTATGGTGATAACCGCAAGTAGGCCGATGATCACGAGCTCGAAGCGCTGCTGTGTCCGGTGGTCTTGGATTGCGAGGATACCCATCGAGACGGCCCCCACAATAAGGGCACCGACCGGCAGGGGCAGGCGGAACAGGAGCTGGAGCGCGACGGCTCCACCTACGACCTCCGCAAGATCGGTCGCTAGCGCAACGACTTCGGCTTGGAGCCAGAAGAGGCGTCGACCCCGGGGTCGGAGGCGTTCACTGAGGAGCTCCGGGAGCGTGCGCCCGGTGACTATCCCGAGCTTGGCGGACTGGTACTGGATGAGCATGGCCATCCCGTTTGCGATCGCGAGCACCCAGATGAGGAGGTAACCGTACTGTGCGCCGGCGGTGAGGTTGGCGGCGACGTTGCCGGGGTCGACGTAGGCTATGGAGGCCACGAAGGCGGGCCGAGGAGGCCCGCAGCGAGGCGCCCCCGCCGCGGGCAGCCACCCGCGGCGGGTATCGCGCGCGGTCCTACTCATCGTCGCCACCCCAATGTAGCTTGGCGCACTCCAGATCGTCTCAATCCTTGCCCTGCCTCATCTGTAGATCATTCCGGCCTTTGTCGCTGCCGGACAAATAGCGTCGGCAGGAACGGCCTGCCGAGCCGGCTGATGGGAAGCTGAGGACGCCGAACGCTCCGAGCAACGGCGCGTCGTCACCCGCCCTAGTCTCGATGAGCCGACGCACCGAGATGCTCTACCGATGGCGGAGCATCACAGCGCTCCTGCTCAGCTGCGGGTCTGGACCGACCACTCCGCATGGGGCCCTCCAGCGGACCCCGATGCTTTTCGTGTCACGGCGAGCAGCTTGGGCGACCTCACCTCGTGGTGCCGTCGGTGCCGTCCAGGGTCCGTGAGAGCGCTCGGGGAGTTCCCGTGCTCGCGCTACGGAGTCGGAGACCGATTGTCAACCGCGGCTGGTTGCGAGAACTGCCGGGTTCCGCTGCGAAGGGGCTGAGGCCGCTTCCGAGGACGTGGCCTTCTGAAGCATCGGGCCTCGGTTCTTGCGGCGCGTCAAATCGTTGGCGGGTGGGCGCAGCTCGTCCTCGGCGAGGGAGAGATGCTGATGAAGAACGTGATGGAGCGCGTTCAGATCGCCCCGCTCAATGAGGACCGCCAGCTCTCTGTGCCCGGAAAGAACACGGTCGGGATCAGGGTGGGCGTCGGCGAGGTGCGCCATGCAGATGAGCGCTTCGGTGGCGAGTGTGGCATACGCCCGCACAAGGCGCGTGTTCCGGGTCTCTCGGACCAGCGTTGTGTGGAATTCGAGGTCGATGCGGTGGATCGCCGACCAGTCGAGTGCGTCGGCGGGCTTGTGCATTCGAGAAATGATCTCGTTGAGCTGTGCGGTGACGGAGGCTCGAGACGCGTGGTCTCTGCTGGCCAGGATCGAAGCGGCGGCGATTTCGATCGCCTCACGGGCTTCGTAGACCTCCCTGACATCATCTGGGGTCAATTCCCGGACGAATACGCCGCGGTTCGGCCGGCCGATCAGAATGCCCTCCTGCATGAGACGGTGCAGCGCCTCGCGCACAGGCCCTCGGGAGACGTTCAACTGGCCGGCGACCTGGGCCTCGTTGATCTGCTCGCCTGGCTCGAACACGCCGTTGATAATCCCCTCGCGCAGCTGATCCGCGATGATGACCGCCGTCGGTCGTGGCGCTATGGCCGAGAGCGCGTTCACTCCACTCACGATCCCTCCTCGAGTTGATGATGCCGATTCCCCGTCTCTCGGTCCGCCGATCGACATGGCTATAAAGCTCACGATAGCAGGATTAGCACATAGTTGACAATCATGCGATCTATGCCACCATGGGCGAGTAGGAGACCTCCTGGAGACCATCTAGCCGAAAGGACTGCCATGAGAAGGCAACTGCCGAGGTTCCCGGCAAGATGGAGTCGTCGCGCACGGTGTGGGAGTGAAGGCATCCGAGCGGGTCTGTGGGAAGTGGGGCCTGGCATGGTCCCCAACACACGGACCAATTACCACGAGCTGTGCCAGAAAAGCTCCGGCCGAGCACGCTCGCCGGGTTGGACGGCAACGAAACCGGACGGAATCGCTGTTCAGCACTACCAAGGGCTGGAAGGGGCGCCCGGGCGTTCCTTGGCAAGGCCAGGCGAAGGTCATCGACGGAAGGTCGTGTGGTGATGCAAGAAGGAAGTCCGTCGGTCCTCATCGTTGGGGAGGAGCCGCCGGGCGCGCGTGCGCCCAGGAGCTCCGAGAACGCGGATTTGTAGGCATGGTCGAGATTGTCGACGCCGAGCCGGGCGGCGCGATAGACCGGACGCTGCTCGACAAAGGGCTCCTTCCGGGCTGCTCTCTCGCGAGCAGCTCGCCCTCCCGCCCGTTGAAGGGGTCCTGGTGATCCCGGGCGAAGCGGTCGGGGCCGACTTCGGCAACAAGACGGTCGAGCTCCGTAACGGCAGGAGGTTGGCTGTCGACGCCGTAGTGATTGCAACCGGCGCCGCGCCGCATCGGCCGAAGGGCATCGATGTCGCTTCCGATGTGCTGCTGCATCATCTGCACACCGCGGATGATGCGGACGCGCTCCGGCAGTCGATGCCGCTGCCTGAAGGACGGCGGGTCGCCGTGATCGGGGCTGGATTCTCCGGCACTGAGCTGGCGAGCCACTATGTTTCTGCGGGTGCCGAGGTGGTCCTCGTGGGCCGGTCGGCCACGCCGCTTCTCGGCGCGCTCGGCGCACAGCTCTCCCCTCGACTTGCCGACCTGCAGCGGACGCGGACCGATGCACGGTTGGGCGTGACCGTGCAGGCGATCACCCCCAGCGGTGGTCGCACGCGGCTCACCCTCTCCGACGGCAGCTCGACTCAGGTCGACGCCGTCATCCTCGCCCTCGGGGCGGCTCCTGCAACCGGGTGGGCGGGTGCACCCGACGGGATTCGGGTAGACAACCGCCTCCGCACCCGGCAAGAGGGATGGTATGCGGTCGGAAGCGCAGCTTACATCGCCTCGGGCACCGAGAAGCTCAGGACGGACCACTGGAATGCGGCCGTCGCCCAGGGCCGGCATGCCGCGAGGACAATCCTGCACGACCTCCTCGGTGCAGAGGATCCGGGTCCCTATCGGCCGAGGACCGGTTTCAACCTTCGCGCGTTCGGATCGACTATTGCCATGCGCGGCTTGCGGTGCCCTGACGGTTCGGAGCGAGAGGCCGCCTGGCCGATCGAACCGCCGCATCCCGATGCCGCGCTGGTCGAGTTCTTGAGCGTCGACGGCGAAGTGACCGGCGTAGCCGGGTACAACGCCGGCGACGCGGTCCTCCACGCGGGATCGTCAATCGTCTGAGCTGGCAGAGGAAAACCCGACAGGGGAACACACGCTAGTTCGCGTCTTCGGGCTGGAGGATGGATTCCCGGAGCTGGGCTTGAGCCTGCGCCAGTCCGGCGTAGGCCGTTCCTCGGGCCACAGATAGTCCGAGCTCCTGCGGCACGACCCTGATCTCGGCGCACTGGGAAGGCTTAGCGACAGCCGCCTGCGCGCCTCGGGGAGGACTTCCTCGACAAGCGGGCTCAAGCGCCCCACAAAGTAAACGGACTCAGGGTCCAAGGTCACCGCAACAGCGCTGACGGCCGTGACGATCGCCGTTGTGAACGCCTCGACGACTTCCGCGCGGGGCGCGGCCTGCGGCTCGGACCAGAGGGCATCGATGCGTTCCAGTGCCAGTCCTTGGCTTTGAGCGAATCTGAGGAGGCCCTGGCCGCTCAGGAGCCCGTCGAGGGTCTCGTTGCCGACGCCTGAGAAGAGGACGCCAAGTTCTCCGAAGGCCGGCGTGCGCCCGTTGGCAATCTCATGCTGGATACAGCTCGCGAAGTTCAGCACCGAACTGAGGATGAACAAGGCGGCGTTCCCGATGTGCGCGTCATCCTTCAGGATCCCCCGAAGGGATGCGTTGGCGTCGCTGTCCAGCAGAACCGGCGCCTTGACTCGATCTTCGAGAGCGTTCTGGAAAGGCTGTCCCAGGAAGACCTTCCTTGATTCCGGTCTCCCGGGACCTGTAGAGCCGTTCCGGAGGCGGCTGGGCATCGCGGCCACGACCTGGCGCAGTGGCCCCTGAGCCGGCTCAGTGGTCTCCGCGACCAAGTCCGCCAGCCACTCGGCAGTGGTTTCCATGTCGCCGCCTTCAATGGTTGGGACAATGGCCTGCGTGATCTCGCGGCCTCTCAGGTCCATTGCCAAGACGCATGTGGTTTGCGCCCCCAAGCTGATGCCGACAATGTGCCCTGCTGTGCGCGGCACGTCCAGATATGTGGAAGGCCGGCCGCGGCCGGCAACCTCGTCGAATCCCCGCTCGACAACGAGCCCCTCGAGACGGAGCTCCTCGACCTTCCGGGAGACGGTCGCTTGGCTCAGGCGAGTCAATTGGATCAGCCTGGTACGCGTCAATGGCGCCTCAGAAAGGACAGCATCGAGCACCGTGGCCTTGTTGTAGCCGCGTGCGGCAGGGTTGCCATTCATAGCCCAACCTTAAATGAGTCGCGGACCGGCCATCGCCCCGTCCATTCCGTGGGCGCCGCCCGTCCGACAGGGCTGGCTAGCGGATTCTGGCGTCGGTGATGGCTGATTCTCCAAGGTCCCAGTAGTCCAGCGATTTCTTGTATTCGGGGCTTTCGAGAACGGACTGGATGGCCTTGTGCAGTGCCGGCGTCAGCGGTGATCCCTTCTTCAGCCCGACGGCGACATTGGTGTCAGTGCGGGTGTCGACCCTCGGCTGCAGGACAGTGAAGGCGTTGGGCTGCTGAACCTGGGCCCAGGCCAGAGCGCTGGCGTCGTAGAAGACGCCGTCGATGCGCTTGGAGGCCAGCTGGGTCAGGGCGTCCTGGACGTTGGGCAGGGTGACGGCGTTGATGGCCGCCTTGCCCTGGGAAGTGCAGGTCCACTGCGAGACGTTGGGCAGGTGCTTCAGCTGTTGCGTGGAGCCCTTCGTGACGGCAATGTTCTTTCCGCACAGCGTGTCGTTGGTCAGATGGAGCGGGTTTCCGGCGGCTACGGCGATGGCCGATCCGCCCTTGAGGTAGTCGATCATGTCAAGCACTTTCAGTCGTTCTTCGGTGGCGGACATGGTGGTGGCAGTGAAGTCGTAGCGGCCGCCGTCGATGCCGGGATGATGGTGTCGAAGGCCGTGTTCTCGAACTTCAGCTTCAGTCCCAGCTTCTTGGCCACGAGGCGGGCGAGGTCCGGGTTCAATCCGATGGGAGTCACGTTGTCCTGCGCGAGAAACGTCATCGGTGGGGAGCTCAGGTCCATGGCGACGACCAGTTCGCCCTCGTCCTTGTAGGACTTCGGCAGCAGTGCCACGGCTGCTGGGTCAGGCTGGACGCCCTCGGAAATGTCTCGCGTGTTCTGCGTCTTGGGGACTTCCGTCGTCTGGCTGCCCGGCGCCGCGCCGCCGCAGCCGGTCATGGCCAGCAGGGCGGCAATCCCGGCTGCCACAAGGTGAATCGTGCTTCTGGTCTTCATGATGGCTCCGTTTCGACTGCTCCTAGGGGGCGTGAACCGCTGAGGGAGGCTCACGCATAGGACCGTGAGCTGGATCTCGTTCAGCATTCACCATGAATGAAACCCCAAGTATTGCACAATTGTCAACAGAAAAATTGTTGACGATTCGACTCGATCCGGTGTAGATTCAAGGTGCATAAAAATCGTTGGCCGGATGGCTGGAGGCTCGCGAGCGACGAGCCACCTGCCCTCTCCGACCCCTCTTGAATGGACGACTCATGCCCACCACCAACTTCCGGCCGAAGTACATCTCCTTTGACATCTACGGCACCCTGATCAACTGGGACACTGATGCCACTACCCGTCGGCTGCTGGATGGCCGCCTGCCTGAAGAGCAGTGGCCTGCCTTCAAAAAGGTGTTCCGCGGGTACCGGTTCGACGAGGTCCTTGGCGACTACAAGCCCTACGAGCAGATCCTCCAGAATTCCTTTGACCGTGTCTGCAAGTTTTTTGGCATTGGACCGACCCCTGGTGCAGGCGCAGAGTTCGCTGACGCTGTACGCAGCTTTGGTGCCCACGATGACGTGCCCGCTCCGCTGAAGCTCATGGGCGACAACTACAAGCTGGTAGCCCTGTCCAACGCAGACGACAGCTTCCTGGAGATCAGCATCCCCAAGCTTGGTGCAGACTTCCACGCCGTGTTGACCGCTGAGCAGGCGCAGGCCTACAAGCCGCGCTACCAGGCCTTCGAATACATGCTCGATACCCTGAACGCCAAGCCCGAGGACTTCCTGCACATCGCCTCACACACGCGCTACGACATGCATCCGATGCACGACATGGGCTTCCGGAACCTCTGGGTGCTGGACCGTGGCTATGACCCCATTACCGGCGGCTACGACTACAGAACTGTCAAATCCCTGGACGAGATCAACAAGCACCTAGGTCTCTAAGTCAGGTTCCGGGGCAGAAGGCGTCCTGAGCACGGCCTTCCCGCTCGGGCGCCTTCGGCCCGTCACCTGACCTATCCCTTCGATCATTGAGAGCGTGACATGAGGCCCTCCTTCGACCCCGCCACACCTGCTACTGACACGGCCCACGCCAACGGCGTCCTCGGAGATGCCCAGAGGGGCCGGGACACCAGCAGCGCCGCGGCCTTCATCGACAGAGTCGCCTCCGAAAGCGGACTGCTTGCGGAGCAGTCTCAGCTTGCCGACTCGGCTGTCTTGCGACTCCTAGAGCAGTTCTACGGGCTGAGGGGGAGGCTCGTCCGGATCCCCACCGAGAAGGACGAGACCTTCCGCCTGCAGAACGGAGACGCTGCCTACCTCGTGAAGCTGTCCCCATCGGATGAGGATCCGATGATCGTCCAGTTCCAGACAGCGTGTATGGAGCACCTAGAACGGAGTGCCCCTGATCTTCCCGTTCAGCGCGTGGTCAGGAGTCTCGGCGGGGCACCTGAAGTCCGCGTTCCCACCCCTCGAGGGCCATTTGACCGGGTGCTTCGGGTCATGCGTTTCATGCCCGGGCAACTGCTGGCCAAGGACGCGCCGTCGGAGGCGCAGCTTCGGCTGGTGGGAACAAGCCTTGCCCGACTGGACCAAGCGCTGCAGGACTTCGACCATCCCCACGCCGACCGCATGCTCCTATGGGACCTCAAGCACTTCCACCGGATGCGGCCGCTCCTTGACTACGTCGACGACAAGAGAAGAAGAGCCTTGGCCGAGGACATCTTCGACCGGTTCGACGGAGGCGTCGTCCCTCTCCTTGACACCCTCACCTCCCAAGTGATCCACGGAGACTTCAGCCCGTTCAACATCCTGGTCAACCCGAACAGTCCAGACTACGTGACCGGAGTCATCGACTTCGGGGACGCGGTGCGCACCCCGTGATCTTCGAGATCAGCGTCACCATGGCCAACATCCTGGGAGCAGACCCAAAAAAACCTTGGGAGCACGCGCTTCAGGTCATGGAGGGCTACCGGAACATCCGCCCGCTGCCCGTTCACGAGCTCGAAGCGCTGACCGCTACGGCGCCGGCCCGCCTTCTGCTGCGGCATTGATAACACAGTGGCGGGCAACCCAGTTGCCCGAGAGGCGCGACTACCTCCTCTCCCACTCGCAGCCGGACTGGGACCGCCTCGCCTCCACGGCCGCAGCCCCAGCCCCCAAGCTGCACCTCACACCCTGACACCGACAAGCAAGCCGCAGGAGAAAACCTTGAGCACTACCGCCTCTGTCCCCAAGCCATCCAAAGCCATGGTCAACGGCTTCGATCCCGACCGTCTCGGTGAGCTCCCCGAACACATCCAGAAGAACATCCGGCGCCGCGACCAGAGCCTCGGACCCGGCTACCGGCTCTTCTACAACACCCCTGTGGAAGTGGTCCGCGGCCAGGGCACCAAGCTCTTCGACAGCGAGGGCAACGAATACCTGGACGTCTACAACAACGTCCCCAGCGTCGGCCACGCCCACCCACGCGTCGTGGCGGCCGTCCACGAGCAGATGCAGAAGCTGAACACGAACACCCGCTACGTCCAGGAGTCCATCCTCGACTACTCGGAGCAGCTCCTCTCGACGTTCCCCGACGAGCTCGGGCACGTGATGTACACCTGCACCGGGTCCGAGGCCAATGACCTTGCCATGCGCGTAGCCAAGTACTTCACCGGCAACCAGGGCATCATCGTCACCTCCGGCGCCTATCATGGCCTGACCACTGAGGTAGCGGCGTTCTCGCCGTCGCTGGGCGTCGGCGTACCCCTTGGTGCGAATGTTCGGGTCATCGACGCCCCGGACGCCCTCCGCTACGCGGGCCAGGGCTCCCTGGAAGACCGCCTGCGCGATCAGGTGCGTGCCGCGATCGCCGACCTGCAGCGCCACGGCGTCGGTGTGGCTGCCTTCATCGCCGACAGCATCTTCTCCTCAGACGGCATTTTTGCCGGCCCGGCGGGCTTCCTTCGCCCGATCATCGAAGAAGTCCACGCCGCCGGCGGCCTGTACGTCGCGGACGAGGTCCAGCCCGGCTTCGGCCGCACGGGCGAGCAATGGTGGGGCTTCCAGCGTCACGGCATCGTCCCGGATATCGTCACCATGGGCAAGCCCATGGGCAACGGCATCCCGATCTCCGCGGCAGTGTTCAAGCCCGAGCTGCTGGTCGAGTTCGGGAAGAACATCCGCTACTTCAACACCTTCGGTGGCAACACCGTCGCGATCGCGGCCGCCCAGGCGGTCCTGGACGTCATCCGTGAGGAGTCCCTTATGGAGAACGCCCTCAAGGTCGGCGAGAGGATCCAAACAGGAATGCGGGAGCTCGGCCACGGCCTGGAGCAGGTCGCCGAGGTCCGCGGCAGCGGCCTGTTCATCGGCGTCGACCTCGTCACCGACCGATCCACCCTGGCTCCCGACGGCGAAACCGCAGCCCACATCGTGAACAGGCTCCGCGAGGAACGGATCCTGATTTCAGCCTGTGGAGCCCAAGGCAACGTCCTCAAGCTCCGCCCCCCGCTTCCGTTCTCCATGAACGACGCAGACCGCCTGCTCGAATCAATGGGCCGCACCTTCCAAGACCTGCACTAAGTCTCACTTTAGTACCGTCACCCTTCCATTAACCCGTCGACAATCGGCACCCACCCAACCTCTCAACAGGAGAAAGCAAATGACATTCGAGACCAAGCCCAAGTTCGTCACGTTCGACATGAACGGGACGCTGATCAAGTTCGCTATCGCGGACGCAACCCGTCAGGTCCTGGGCGATCGGCTGCCGGCCGAGCTTGCCGATGCCTACCTGCAGGCCACCAAGGCGTACCGGATCGATGAGTGCATGGGCGAGTACAAGCCGTTCCACCAGATCATCGCCAATTCCATGGTCCGCGCCTCACGTCGCCTGGGCCTCGAGTACCGCGAGGCCGACGCACAGGCAGTCTACGAGCTTGTCCCCACCTGGGGCCCGTACCCGGGTGTCACCGAGGCGCTGAACCGTCTGGCGGAGGCGGTGCCGCTGGTCATCATTACCAACAGCGACACCGCACAGGCCGAGCGCCTTGCGGGGAACCTTCAGGCCCCCTTTGAGGTGGTCATCACTGCCGAGCAGATGGGCCTCTACAAGCCGCGGCTGGGTGCGTTCGAGTACATGTTCGACAAGCTCGGGTGAGCCCGGAGGAGATCGTGCACGTCTCCGCGAGCCCGATGTATGACCTGCGGTCTGCAGCCGTCATGGGGATCAAGAACAAGGTGTACGTGGACCGGGGCTTCGAGCACGACGAGCCCTGGCTCGGCTACGAACGGATCACCGACATCGCCGATCTCCCCGTCCTCTTCGGCCTGCCGCGCCCCGCCGCCTAGTCAGGGAGACCCGAGCAAAGACGAGTGCCACGGGGCCGGCCCTGCTTCTGACCGGCTCCCATGGCCACGCTCAGAGGCAGGCTCGAGAGCCTGGCGTTGGAGATCCTTCTCGAGGTCGCCGCCGGGTAAGCGTACTTCCTTCAGGCCTACATCCCGCGACGCGGTAGGACAGAGAGTCGACATTGTCCGTGAGGCAGGCTTTGAGCATGGGATGTCGCTGGACCCCACGGTGAGCATGGCACCGTCTTGCCTGCCGGAAGCCGAGGTGATGCTGGGCAGCTCCGGTTCTCGACCGCCCAGACGAAGAAGGGTCCTCATGGAGTGCCTGGTGGTGTGGGTGTCGGCCAGCTATGCGTCGACGTCCGCCTGAACGCAGGAGGCGCGGTCCATCCGTGGGAGAGTCTGAGCCAGGTGAGGAATTTGATGGTTTCGGTGATTTCTTGCTTCGCGCTGTGTACGGGGTCGCCGGTGGGTTTCCCGTTTGTGGAGAGGCTCCTGATACGTCGCAGGTGGTGCCAGCAGGCGAAGGACTCGATAGGGTGTGCCGAACATCAGGGTCATCAATGTCGTCGAGCTTGCTGGGTAGCCACCGTTCAAAGAGAGCGAGGTAGTGGTCCGCCCAGGGAGTAGCTTGTGATGGGTAAGCAGACTGCGCAGTTGATCCACGCGTAGCTGTTGGGTTCTTTATGTAGCGCTCAGTGACTGAGGGGGATGTCTCCTGTGGTGAGTCGTTCGAGCAGCTCGCGTACGCCGGGTTTGCGGAGCTAGGTATGGATGCTTTCGGGGCGCTGGGCTCCGCAGAGCGCTGCGAGCAGTTTCGCTGCCGTGGCGACCGGACCCTGGGACTCGTCGACGCGCAACAGCGCCGTGAGGTTCGTTCCGGAGAGCGCAGCGGGCGCAGGTGTTCTGGCGGTAGTGCTCGGTTTCCGTGCCGCAACCGGAGCAGTGGTAGTCCAGGGTGATACCACCGCGGTGTTCCAATCCAAACAGACCTGGGTAGAGTGCGTCCCAAAGTACTGTTCGCAGACTCGGTCAGCCATAGTCGGGAGACGCCACATACGGGCAGAACGCCCGGAGCGCTGCCTGGGTACGGATGGTGGACTGGGCGGCGTCCTTTACGCTCCGCAGATCCCCATAGAACTCATCCACGTGGGCAGGCGTCCACTGCCACGGGTACTCGTTCGTGGACTCCTGGAACCGCGTCACCAGCCGTTCCCGGCCCTCGATGGTGCCAAACGCCAGGTTCCGGCTCAACTGCTGGTTGCGCCAGCCGGTAAGCATCTGGGTGAACACGTGGTCCTCCGGGTGAAGGAAACGCACAGCGCCGAAGTCGAGCACCCGTCCCGCTGAATCGACCGCCACGAACCCTCCTGATACATTGCATCGGATGCAAGAATCATGCAATTAGTGCAGATCCCGCGCAAATCCGCGGATCGGAAGGCGATTCCAGCCTGATGCGCCCCAGCTCTTGAAGGCGGCGCGATGACCTCGCGGGTGTCCCGGCCGCCAATTCGCACGGTGTTTCCGCAGGTCACAGCCGTATTCGGGACTATAAGTGACGCGGTAGCGGATGGCAATGGGCGGTGTCCGTTCTCAATTAAGTTGGCCACCTTGTCGTGGGAAATGGCCAGATAAATTGAGACGGATGGGGTGGGAGCTGTCTCAATTTAGTTGGCCATTCCGTATGGAATGCTCGGCGTCCGTCTCCCACGAGGATGGGTTCAGGGAAGCGGCTGAGGTCCGTGTCGCTGAGCTGGGGGGCCGTGGCCGGTGGGCGGTCTGCTCCAGATTTTCGAGGCTTGAGCCAGCGCCGTGCTGTACGGAGCCCAGAAAGCGGCGTATTCGCCATCCCGGTCCTGGCTCGCATCTGCGTGGATGTGGTCGTGTCCGTTCATCCTTGGCTCCTTCCCTCTGCGGGTTGCATCCGCTCTGGAGTCTTCAATTTTGCCTGTTCACCCCTGCGCCCCCTGCTGGCTGATCTGAGTCCGTCGTCCGGGGGTTGAACCGCCTCAGTACGGCAAACACAGGGATGCGTAACAAGGGGTCACGGGGGAGTGCCGGATTATCGGCACTCCCCGTGATGTGTGCCCGGGGCGGGGGTGGCTACGGCTTGGGTTGCCTATAGTGCGACGAGGTACTTCTCGGGGTCCGCGTCGAAGAGCGGGCCGCAGGCGGCACAGCAGAGGTAGTAGCGAGTGCCGTCGTAGTCACGGATGAGGCCCGTGGCCTCGGCGCCGGCCTTGTCCACGTAGTTGCCGCGCATCACCGGGCACTCGGCTGTGCTCTCATCTGCCACATCCACGCTGTGGGAGTGGCAGTGGCCTTCGTCGGCGGGCTCGGAGTGGGAGTGCTCCTGGACCGGGCGGCGTCGTGGTTGTGTGCCTCGCACATGGGGTATTCCTTTCGTTGGGTTCGCAAAGATCAGGCGCTTACCGCTTCGGCCGGACGAGGGTCCGGTCTGGGGCGGGCGACTGCTGGTCCAACGCCTGGCTTTGGAAGGAGCGCAGGCGGAGGCTGTTGCCGACTACGAAGACGCTTGAGAACGCCATTGCCGCACCGGCGAGCATGGGGTTGAGCAGGCCAAGGGCGGCCAGCGGGATCACGGCAACGTTGTAGGCGAAGGCCCAGAAGAGGTTGCCCTTGATTGTGCCGAGCGTGCGCCGGGAGAGGCGGATTGCGTCGGCGGCACTGCGCAGGTCGCCGCGGACGAGGGTGAGGTCGGACGCTTCGATCGCTGCATCGGTGCCGGTCCCCATGGCCAGTCCGAGGTCTGCCTGCGCCAGCGCGGCGGCGTCGTTGACACCGTCCCCCACCATTGCCACTGTGCGTCCCTCGCCCTGAAGGCGTGCGATGACAGCGGACTTCTCGCTTGGCAGTACTTCGGCGATGACTTGGTCGATTCCGACCTCGGCGGCGATGTGTTTCGCCACGACCTCGTTGTCTCCGGTGAGGAGGATGGGGGTGAGGCCAAGGCTCCGGAACTGCCGCACGGCTTCGGCGCTTGTGGGCTTGACCCGGTCGGCAACCACAAGCACGCCCCGGATTGCTCCGTCCCACGCAGCCAGGACCGCCGTCTGGCCGCGTGATTCAGCGGTTCGCTTCACCTCGTCGAGCACGGGATCAGGTGCGACCGCCCATTCGTCCAGCAGGCTCTGGCGGCCCACAATCACATTGTGGCCATCGACGACGCCGGTGACGCCCTTGCCCTCTATGTTGCGGAAGTCCTTCACATCGGGGAGGAGCGTCTCGAGCGCTTCGGTGGCGCCGGTGGCGATCGCCTGCGCGATGGGATGCTCGGATGCGTCTTCGAGGGCGCCGGCGATGCGCAGCACGTCCTTGCGGCTCGTCCCGGCAGCGGCGACTGCCTCGACGAGGGTCATCCTGCCCGTGGTCACTGTTCCTGTCTTGTCGAGCACGATGGTGTCGACGCTCCGGGTGGACTCGAGGACCTCGGGGCCTTTGATCAGGATCCCCAGCTGCGCGCCGCGCCCGGTGCCGACCAGGAGCGCGGTGGGGGTGGCGAGGCCCAGGGCGCAAGGGCAGGCGATGATGAGCACCGCGACGGCGGCGGTGAACGCCGTCGCGCCGGGGAAACCGGCGCCTAGCCAGGCGCCCAGGGTTGCCACCGCGACTGCGATGACGATCGGGACGAAGATACCGGAGACCCGGTCGGCGAGGCGCTGCACCTCGGCCTTTCCGGACTGGGCGTCTTCGACGAGCTGGGCGATCTGGGCGAGTTGGGTGTCTGCGCCCACGCGCGTGGCACGCACGACGAGCCGCCCGCTGGCGTTCACGGTCGCTCCGGTCACGGCGTCGCCGGAGCCGACCTCGACGGGCACCGATTCGCCGGTAATCATCGAGGCGTCCACTGCAGAGGTGCCGGTGAGGATCACGCCGTCGGTGGCGATCTTTTCCCCGGGGCGGACGACGAATTCGTCGCCGGCTGCGAGTTGCTCGATCGGGATGCGTGTTTCGACGCCGCCGCGGAGCACGGCGACATCCTTCGCGCCGAGTTCGAGGAGGCTCCGCAAGGCGGCGCCTGCTTGGCGCTTGGAGCGCTTCTCGAAGTAGCGGCCGGCGAGGATGAACATTGTCACGCCGGCGGCGACCTCGAGGTAGATGTTGCGGGCGCCGTCGACCGGTGTGATTGAGAGCTCGAACGCATGGCGCATGCCGGGCACCCCGGCGGTGCCGAGGAAGAGTGCGTACAGTGACCACAGGAACGCCGAGAGGGTGCCGACTGAGACGAGGGTGTCCATGGTGGCGGCACCGTGGCGCAGGTTTGTCCAGGCTGCCTTGTGGAAGGGCCACGCTGCCCACAGGATCACCGGAGCGGCGAGGGCCAGGGAGGCCCATTGCCAGTAGGTGAACTGGAGGGCGGGGACCATGGCCATGAGGATGACCGGCACCGCCAGCACCGCTGACCCGATGAGCCGCCGCCGCAGCTCGGCGAGCTCATGGTCGGGTTCTTCGCCATCGTTCGCCGGTGCCGCCTGCTCGGGTGGGGTTGGCAAGGCTGCCCTGTAGCCGGTCTTCTGCACCTCGAGGATGAGCAGCTGAGGGTCGTAGCCCTCGGGGACGAGCACCCTGGCTTTCTCGGTCGCGTAGTTCACGCTCGCCTCGACCCCGTCCATCCGGTTGAGCTTCTTCTCGATACGGTTGGCGCAGGATGAGCACGTCATCCCGCCGATCTCGAGATCAAGGCTCGTGCGCGCAGATTCAGTCGGTGCTGTGGTTGTTGGCATAGTGATCCGTTCTCCGGTGTGTGGGCTCAATGACCGTGGCTCTCGCCTGGTGTCTGGACGGGTTGCGCGCCTGGCGTGCCGTCCGCAGCGAGTACGAACGCGGCAGAATGGACGGCGCCGTCGACTTGGAAGTCGAAGTAGAGCATGTACCTCCCAGAGGTCGGAGCCTCTGCCGCGAACCTCACGGTCGGTCCGCTGACCTGGCCGTTCTGGGGCTCGGCACCCTCGGGATGCACGTGCAGATACGCTAGATCGCCGTCGCGCAGCGCGACAAGGTGGCCGAACGCGCCGAGGTAAGGCTGCAAGGTGGTGACCGGTGCGCCGTTTTTCGAGACGGAGAGCGTGAGCTCCGACGAGGCGCCGCCGCGGAGGTCCCCGGCGATCGTCACGTCGAAGCCGTCGACGTGCGCGGTGCGCGTCTCGGCAGGTGCGGCGGCCGGGGTGACCGGCCCGGCGACCTCTACCGTGCGGGTGAGGGTGAGCGGATTGGTGCCCCCGCCCGGGACGAAGTCTGTGAAGATACGGTAGGTGCCAGCGGCCTTCCATGTCCACGGGATGGACCAGGAGCCTTCTGGACTCCGCTGAGGATGGACGTGGCGGAACTCCGAGCCGTCTGTGCGGACGACGATCAGGTGCAGGTCCTTCTCATGGGAAGTCGCGTACTCGCGCAGCGGCTGTCCGCCGGCGTCGCTGATGGTGAAGGAGAGTGTGCCGGTGGTTCCGACGCCGGCTGGGCGCTGACCGGACCGAGCTGGTAGCCCCCGGCCGCGAGGGTGACCCCGGGGGTGAGGGCATCGTTTCCGCCCTGAGCCTGTCCCATCGCCGCCATGTGGTCCTGTCCCTGAGCGATAGCCGCCATCCGGTCCTGCGCCACTGTCTTCGGGATTGTGGCGCCCGTGATCGCGAACGCCGCGCCGAAGGCGACGGCGACGCTGGCCGCGTAGAGGCCCAGGCGCGTGGCGGTCCGCATCAGGCCCGGGCCGCCGAGTAGCCTGCTTCATCCACGGCGGCGATCACCGCGGCGTCGTCAGCCGGGTCACCGGAGCCGGTGTCGACCATGAGCCGGCCGGTCGTGGCGCTAACGTCGATCCGCTCGACGCCAGGGATCTGCCCGACCTCGTTGCGGATCGAGATCTCGCAGTGCCCGCAGGTCATTCCAGTGACCTGGTATTCGGTGGTGCTCATCAGTAGATCCTTTCGTCTTTGGCATCTGCCTCGATACATACCCCTAGATGGTACTTCGTGAAATAACGTATACCCTACGGGGGTATAGATACAAGAGTCCGCAGATTTACTGGCGAAAGTAGTCGGTACACCCCCTAATCCGGATAAGAAGAGGGTATCGTCTCGTTAACAGGTACCCGGTAGGGGTATTCTGATACTCGTTGAAGGAAGTGGTGTAGTGAAGCGGGAGGCGAAGCCAAGCGTCCTCATCGGGCGCGCTTGCGCCCAGGAACTGCGCACGCGCGGATTCACAGGCAGGATCGAAATGGTCGACGCCGAGCCGGGCGGTGCGATCAACCGCACGCTGCTGGACAAGGCGCTGCTTCCGGGATTGCTCACGCGAGAGCAGATAGCCCTCCCGGCGGTCGAAGGGGTGCCGGTGACGTCGGGCGAAGCCATTGCCGTTGACCTCGGCACGAACACGGTCGAGCTTAGCGATGGCCGGCGTCTGAGTGCTGACGCGGTGCTGATCGCATCGGGGGCCAGTCCTCGGAACCTGGATGGCATCGACGTCGCCCCGGAGGTCCATTGCATCGGATGCACACCGCCGATGAGGCGGATGCGCTCCGTGACTCGATCCCACAGGCCGATGGCCGACGGATCGCTGTGGTCGGCGCGGGCTTTATCGGCACCGAGCTTGCCAGCCACTATGTTGCCGCCGGCGCCGAGGTAGTGCTCGTAGGCCGGTCGTCCATGCCCTTGGTCGGCGCTCTCGGCGCCGAGATCTCCCCTCGGCTGGCCACCATGCAGCGTGCGCGCACTGATGCGCGACTGGGAGCGGCGGTGCGCGCAATCACGCCGACCGGTGCCCGCGCGCGGCTCGCCCTCTCCGACGGCAGCTTCGTCGAGGTCGACGCGGTCATCCTCGCGCACGGAGCGGGTCCTGCGACCTCGTGGGCAGGCGCACCGGACGGAATCCGGGTGGACGACCGCCTGCGCGGGCCCGAAGGCGGATGGTATGCGGCGGGAAGCGCGGCGTACATCGCCTCCGGCGGCGCGAGGCTCACGACGGACCACTGGGACGCCGCCGTCGCCCAGGGCCGGCACGCCGCGCGGACGATCCTGCACGACTTCATGGGCGGCGAAGATCCGGGTCCCTATAGGTCGACGACGGGATTCATTCTCTCTGCGTTCGGCACGACGATCGCCGCGCGCGGCATGCGGCATCCCGACGGCTCCGAGCGAGCGGCCTCCTGGCCAATCGACCCGCCGCGGCCCGACGCCGTTCTGACCGAGTTCGCGGACGCTGATGGAGCAGTGACGGGCATCGCCGGGTTCAACGCAGGCCCCGCCGTGGTCCGTGCGGCGTCGGCGATCGCCTGAAGCCGGGGATGTCTGTTCACTCGAGCAAGGCAGCCCGGCCAAGTAGCGAAGATGTGGAACCAATGACCGGCCCAACCGAGGCTAGGCCTTCCGCCGCTGCTGTGGGACCTGGCACCTTCGGACCACTGCGCTCACGGAACTTTCGCCTGATGGCGACTGCCTACCTGGTCTCAAACACCGGGTACTGGATGGGTTACACCGCGCAGAGCTGGCTTGTGCTCAGCCTCACCGGCAACGCCTCCGACGTCGGTGTGACGGCCGCGCTGCTGTTCCTGCCGACACTAGCGTTGGGTATGTTCGGCGGGGTCCTCGCCGACCGTTACCCGAAGTGGCAAGTCCTACTCTTCGGCTGTATCGGGTGGGCCTCGCTGACTGGCCTCCTGGCCGCCTTGACGCTCTCGCAAGCGGTGCAGGCATGGCACGTACAGCTGATCGCCGCGGGAATCGGCACCGTGAATGCCCTCTGTTGGCCATCCCAGGTCGCGTTCATCGCCGAGATGGTCGCACCAGCCCAGCTACGGAGCGCGGTTAGCATCAACTCGTCGGGGACCCAGCTCACAGCGTCGGTTGGTCCTGCCATCGGCGGGCTCTTGATCAGCGCAGCCGGGCCGGGTGCCTCGTTCCTAATAGCCGCTGGCTGCTATGCGGTGCCCCTCGTCGCGGTGGCGCGCGTCCGTGTTGACGAGTTGCATGCGGTCCCGCCGGCGAAGGCCGAGCGGGGAAGATGCTCGCGGGCCTGCGCTATGCGGTGAGTCGACCGGATGTGCTCTGGCCGACAATCCTGATCGCCCTATACGGGATGTTCACCGGCAACATCTCAGTCACGCTGGCCGTCTACGCCACGTCGGTCTACGATTCCGGCCCGGGCGGCTATGGGCTTCTCGGCGCGATTGTTGCGGTCGGTTCGCTGCTTGGCGCGCTCATCTCCGCCCACCTGCGGCGTACACGGCTGCGCACCTTGGTGCTGTTCGCAGCTCTGCTCTCCGCGCTCTATATGGTTTCGGCGGCCGCGCCGACTCAGCTGGTCTTCTGCGCGGTACTGTTGGGCATCGGCGCGAGCACCCTCTTGCTGCAGACCTCAGCCAATTCCACAATCCAGCTTGCCGCCCCGGTGGGATCCATGGAAGGATCGTGGGCATCTACCTTCTCGCCTGGTCCGGTGGCATCGCCCTCGGCGGTCCAATGGTGGGCTATATCGACCAGTATGTCGGCCCCCAAGCCGGCATGCTGCTCGCCGGCGCGCTGCCCGGAATCGCCACCCTCGTGATTGCGGCCCGGATAGGCAGTAGCCTGCCGCGCTCAGCCCGTTCGGGACGGACTCCGAAGGGGTACCCAGCGGCGTGCCAGCAAGGTCCTTGAAGAAGACCTCCGGGGTAGCGCCGTGTACGAGGGGAGGCCGCGCGGCCCGTGATGCTTCGGCCTGGCACTGAATCGATTACGAGCGCACAAGCCTGGCGATAGCGTCCGACGCCTCTTTGATCTTGACCTCGGATCCCGGTCCGCCGAGACGAGCGGCGTCGACAACGCAGTGCCGAAGATGGTCGTCGAGCAGGCCAAGTGCGACCCGCTCGAGAGCTTTGCTGAGTGCGGAGACCTGGGTGAGGATGTCGATGCAGTACTGCTCTTCGTCGACCATGCGGCTTATGCCTCGCGCCTGTCCTTCGATGCGCTTGAGACGCGCCAAGTAGTCGGCCTTGTCGGTGATGTACCCGTGATGAGGGTCATTCTCTGTGGCGGGTGCTGGTTCTGTGCCGAAAGCTGAGTCGTCGGTCATGATGCTCATGATGGCAGTTCCCTTCGTGTGGCCCGTGCCGTTTCCCGCCATGCGGCGGGGCCTGGCTGCGTTGTGCTCGGCCCTCACGGTTCTTCTTATTAGGTGTTGATTGAGGCTTCGAGCCATTATCGAGCCGGTCTTGAAGCCGGGCAATCAAGTGCCGGCCTCCTCCTCGCTTCAGGCTACCCCTAGGGGGTATGCGCCTGCCTTGTAGGGTATACCGCTCACGGGTATACAGCAAGGTTCCGGAGAGGACACGGAGCCTGGCGGGGAGGTGCCCGCCCAAGCACTTGCTGGCCATGTGGTCTGGGTTTCCGGCCAGATTGCGCGACAAAGCTTCCTTCAACAGGCTGGCCGAGTCGATGCGAGAACCGACGACTTCATGAGGTAAACAGGAAGCCCCGGTAGGCAGTGCCGTCGTAGGTCAGGCGGCAATCCTGTCGCCGCTCGATGCGTAGCCCGATCTGCTCGGTCCAGCAGGGGAGTGGTCTCGACAACGCCTGCGGAAGGGCACATCGCCGGACACACGCGCTGTCAGGGGTGATGGTGAGCGGCAGATCCCTCTGGGGTACCGGCAATCGTGGAGAGGTGCTCCCAGCCGCCATCGCTCAAGGCGTGGTAGGCGACGTGCACTTCTTTGGCCGGGCCCTTGGAGGACTCGACGTCGTTACCATCGAGAGCAGATACCAACCTTCCGGCTGAATCCACGAACGTCTGGGCGGTCCGCCTAAGCTCTTCCGGCCAGCCCGTCGCAGCGACGACAGTGCGGGCATGTCGGAGAAGGGCCGACCACTTCGGGTCTATGTTCGGAGACGGTTTGCCGATGGAGGTAGCGATGCCGTGGAAGTCGACGCCATCGATGTGGGTCAGGGCCGCGATCAGCCCGGCAGTTTGCGTGCCTGCGTCGTAGCTTGAGGCGCTGTGCGTCATAACGTTGCGCTTTCCTTTCGGGTATCCGCTTGATCGTTGGCTGAGACACGGGCGGCGCCTCAGTGCTGGTGGCCGTCGTGCGCGCCCCATGCTCGTGACCGTGGTCCGACACCGCGTGCTCGTGCGCATTGTGACCGGCGTGCTCGTGCGTGTCGGGGCTGCCGCCCATCATCTTGAGCATCCGCGCCCCGCCGTTGAGCAGGAACCGGGTGACGAGAAGCAACGCGAGGGCGTGGAAGGCGATATTCAGCCATGTGGTGTAGTTCCAGGAGATGCCAGCCTCGGCGACAATGGCGTTGCGGGTGTGCGGGGTCAGGCCCGTGGCAGCGAAGATCACCTCGACGGCGTACCCGGCCAGGACCATGGCGAGATAGAAAGTTCCGGTGATCCGCAGGGCGGCCTTGGTGCCGTAGTACTTGCGGTAGATCAGGATGATCGGCAGGACGATCAGGTCGGCGAAGATAAAGCTCGCCACCCCGCCGAAGCTGATGCCGCCGTTCCACAGGACGGCGGCGATGGGACGTTCCCGACCGAGCAGACGAAGCTGAGCAGCGCCACGACGGGCCCGATGATCGGACCCCAGAGCGCCGCCAGGAGGTCGTTCCCCTCGAAGAAGAAAGCCCGCAGCCACTCCTTCGGGATCCAAGCGTCGATCGCGCCGGCAATCAGGAGCCCACCGGCGATATAACGCCAGACGGCCGCCCAGTCCATGACAAAGTAGGCGGCGACCGAGTCGAGGCCCTTGCGGGAGAAGAGCCTGCGCCAGAAGTTACCGCCATGGTCAGCGTGTTGCCGTCGGCGTGGTTGGATTTCTCCCACTGCCGCTGGATCCGTGCTTCTTTGACCTCGAACACGTCAGCGAAATCCGCGTCGACAGCGAGCGACACAAGGCATTCTTTCGGTTCGGTGGCGTGGTTGTGCACGGTGATGTGTTCCACGATGCCGATGCCCAGTTCGCGGGTGCGCTCCACGATGAGCGGGGTGTCCGCGTATCCATCCAACCGGCTGACGCGACTGGCAAATATGGCCCGGTATGGTTCCTTGGTCTGGGCCGTCAGCGGTTCCAGCACCTGTCCGTTGATGAAGAGGCCCCATCGGGACAAGATGCGCGTGTCTTGGAAGAACAGGCCGTGCGGGTGATCGGGCCATATGTCTCCATTCGGCAGGGAGATGCAGAAGGAAGTACCTTCCACCAGGGTCACTGTGCCGGTCCCGAGTGGGCCGGCCGCCGTGTCCGCATTCCATCCAGCCATCCGTTGGCCCCCTCAGGAAACCGACTGACAGCCAGTCCTCGGCTGGCTGTCCTGCTACATCCCCACCCTGAGGCGACGAATGCCCCTTCCCGGAGGTATTGACATGAGCTTTCCAGCGCCCGTTTCGGGCGCTTCGTGCGTACGGAAAATTTCGCCGGTCACCATGGCATGTCGGCCCGGGTGGGCCCGATGATGGGATGGTCTGTTCCGGTCTACACCGGTGTTTCCTTGGTGCCTTTGAGCCCGCACGTGAGCCTGGTGTTGGAAGACTTCCACGGGATTCGTGGATTGTTGCTTCGAGCACGAGCGTCAGACTCCAGATTTGCCCTGTCTTCCCCGGGACGGCACCAGGGTCTCGGCAGCCGTGGGCTGCTGCGGCAAAGCGCTGCTCACGAAGGAGAAGATCATGGAAGTACTGCACCACCGGTGCGCGGGACTGGATATCAGTAAGCGCGACGCGAAGGTCTGCGTTCGCGTCCCCGGCGCCCGACACAACACGTTCACAAAGCTGGTCACCGTCTCGGGTTCCATGACCCGCAACATCATGGAGCTAAGAGACTACCTGGTGGCCGAAAAAGTCACCCTTGTCGTCATGGAAGCGACCGGAGACTACTGGAAGCCGTTTTACTACCTGCTCGATCCAGTGCTGAACGTAATGCTGGTCAATGCCCGGCACGCGAGAAACCTTCCGGGACGCAAGACGGACGTTTCCGACGCCCAATGGCTGGCCGAACTCGGCGCCCACGGACTGGTCCGAGCGTCCTTCGTGCCACCTGAGCATATACGCCAGTTACGGGACCTGACCAGATCCCGCACCATCTTCGTCGCTGAGAAGAGTCGCGAGATTCAGCGCATCGAAAAGCTCCTTGAGGATGCCAACATCAAGATTTCATCGGTTGCCACCCGCACTCTCGGGGTTTCCGGCAGGGCCATGCTCGAAGCACTCATCGCCGGTGAACGCGATCCCGCCGCATTGGCAGACCTGGCCCGAGGGCGCCTCAAAAACAAGGCCGGGCAGCTCACACTGGCTCTCGACGGCAGGTTCAATGACCATCATTCCTTCGCCGTGAAAATGCACCTGGACCATATCGACTCCCTCGACCGGCGGATCAGCGGCCTTAGCGACCGCATCGATTCCGTCATGGCCCCGCTCGCTTGGTGCGTTGACCTGCTCACGACAGTCCCCGGCATCAGCAAAACGGTCGCCGAAATCGTCATCGCCGAAACGGGGCAGACATGGCCCAGTTCCCCACAGCGGCGCATCTCGCGTCGTGGGCAGGTGTCTGTCCGGGCACAATGAATCCGCTGGCAAGGTCAAGTCCAGCCACGCACGGCCGGGAAACACTCACCTCAAAGGCGCTCTCGGGATCGCCTCCATGGCGGCAGTCAGAACCAACGGCACCTTCTGGCAGTCACGCTACAAGCGGTTGACCTCGCGACGGGGACCGATGAGGGCGCTGGTCGCCATCGAACACTCCATGATCGTCGCCATCTGGCACATGCTCACCAACGGCACAATATTCGAAGATCTCGGCCCAGATCACTTCCAACGCACCCACCGCAAAACGACCGAGCGCCACGCCGTCAGCCAACTCCATCAACTTGGCTATGACGTCCAGCTCACGCCCTCTGCCCAAGCATCCTGAAGCCAAAGAACAAAACCCGCACCGCCTTCCAAACGGCGGCGAACTCACCCTTGTCCCTGAACCAGCCGGTTGCGTCCCTCACCCCGCCATTTTCACGTCAGGTAACAGGGAGTCCTGCGGCGGCATCGGTTGTGGCGCCGACGCGGAGATCGTACCCGTCGTCGATGTGGAACAGCCGGCGGCCTTCGAGACGGTCGATCACCCAGATCGTTCGCCCATCGGCCGTCCGGTCGTCCACCGTGCCCCTGTGGTGTTCGTACCCCTGCAGGCTCAAGGTGACGACATCTCCCGGCTCTAAAGAGGTCCATATGGACATCGGCTTACTTTGCGCACTGCACGCGGCGGTAGCGGTGGATTGGAAACTGATTTTCCGGCCTTTGACCAGGTGGAACGTTCTCCTTCGTGACCGGCTTCTGACATCGACGGCAGAACGGCGATCGTGTGAATTATTTGCACGACAAGCCTATCGTCGATTGTTGACAATTGCTAGGATGGGGTTTGTGCTCTTCCAAAGAGGGGCGGGCACATTCACAGGGCGCAGTCCCAGAAGGAGCATCAATGGTCAAGGCCACTGTCATGAGCGACGCAACAACCGTAAACCCGGGAGAACACATCCCTAAAGCAACCACGAGTACTCCTGGACAGACAGAAGTCTCGCTGCGTCTGTGGGCCCGCGACGGCCACAAGACGGGCATCTGGGAGGTTACCCCGGGGACGTTCACCAGCACCCGCCCGGGCTACGACGAGATCTGCCAGATCCTCAGTGGTACGGCGACCATCACGGAAGAAGACGGAACCAGCTTCGACATTGGTCGGGGTTCGCTGTTCGTCACCCCGGCTGGATGGACGGGCACCTGGACCATCCACGAGACCCTCCGGAAGATGTGGGTAGTGACCGAAATTCCGAAGGACTAGCGCAACGAGGAAGGACCCGGTTCCGATGGAACCGGGTCCTTCCTCGTTGCGGCGATGTGGAGCTGTTATGCGGTGATTCCCGCCGTTTCCGGTGCGGAAGTGAGGTCTTCGACGGCCTTCTGCATATGGCGTTTGATGGCCTTCTGAAGACCGCTCCGGTCGCCTGCCTTGAGCAGGTCCAGAATCATTTGGTGTTCCTGCACCAGGGCGTCGATGCGTGGATATGCGACTTCCAGACTGAGGATACACATCCTGGATTCTGCCGCGAGCGTCTCGTAGATCCGGATCAGGCGGCTGTTTTCCGTTCCGGAGACGAAGGCGGTGTGAAATTGCATGTCCAGCCGGGCGATGGCTTGCCAGTCCGATGCGGCAACCTGTTTGGCCATGTCCCTGATGATGCCCTTGAGCTCCCGACATGTGTCTGTGACCTGCTCTGGGGCTGAATCGAGGAGAGTGTTGGCGGCGGCGAGCTCCAAAGTCTCCCGTACGGCGTAGATCTCCTTGACGTCTTCCGTTGACAGCTCCAGCACGAAGACGCCGCGGTTGCGTTTGCTTACCAGGATGCCCTCCTGGCAGAGCCGCTGCAGCGCCTCCCGGAGCGGGCCCCGGGACGTGCTGAGCTGGCTCGCCAACGCCGATTCGTTGACCTGCTGCCCCGGGCTGAACGCCCCTTGGACAATGAGCTCACGCAATTGGTCAGCGATCAGCTGCGCCGTGGGCCGGCTCTCCAATACGAACATTCCCCCCGGTGCCGCCATTGCCATCTCCTCATTCCATGCTTCGGCAAGCTGAACCTATTAGACCGCTATTGCCGTGTACTTGTACTCAAGGAATTCTTCAATTCCAAGCTTTCCGCCTTCGCGTCCCAACCCGGACTGCTTGATGCCGCCAAACGGCGCGGCCGGGTTGGAGACCAGCCCGGTGTTGAGGCCGACCATTCCGACCTCCAATTCCGCAGAGAACCGCAGCGCCTTCTCCATGCTCTCCGTGAACACATACCCCACAAGCCCCCAATCGGTATCGTTGGCAAGACGGAGGACCTCGTCCTCGCTGTCGAACGTCGCGATCGCCGCCACCGGTCCGAAGATTTCCGTACTCATCAGTGCAGCATCCGTGGGCACATCCACCAGGACGGTGGGGGAGTAGAAGTAGCCCTGGCCTTCCGGACGGCTTCCACCCGTCAATACACGCGCACCCTTGGAAACGGCGTCGGCAACGAGGGACTCCACTTTATCCAATCCTGCCTGCTCGATGAGCGGACCGACGTCGGTCCCGGCCAGTGCGCCGTTGCCTACCTGCAATTCTGACATCTTCTTGGCGAGCTTCTCGCCGAATTCCTCCACGACGGAGCGGTGCACGAAGAACCGGTTTGCGGCCGTGCAGGCTTCGCCCATGTTCCGCATTTTTGCCTTCATCGCCCCGTACACGGCCTTCTCAATGTCTGCATCGGCCAGCACGATGAATGGAGCGTTGCCCCCAAGCTCCATAGAGGAGCGCATCACGTTGTCCGCGGCCTGCTTGAGGAGGATCTTGCCGACCTCGGTGGAACCGGTGAAGCTGATCTTGCGGGCAATCCCGCTGTCAGTCCACGTCCGGACAACGCGTGACGCTGACGAGGTGGTCACAACATTAAGGACGCCGTCGGGCAGTCCCGCTTCCTTAAAGATCGCAACGAGTGCCAAGGAAGTGAGAGGCGTGAGTTCCGCTGGTTCGGGTCCGCGAGCTTGTTGGTGAGCCAGCGTTCGAAGAGGGCGAGGTAGTGGTCCCTGTTCGGGAGTAGCTTGTAACATCGCCCGGCAACTGCGCGCCAAGTGTGTTGAGATTTTTACCAAAAAAATTGATGTCCGGTCTCAATTTAGTTGGCCACGCTGACGTGGGAAAATGCCAACTAAATTGAGATAAAGCGGGTCTTGATCGTCTCAGTTTTGTTGGCCATTCCATAACAAGGCGGACCTGAAGACCGACGCCATCCGCACCACCGTGCTGCGCCAGGCGCTCCTGTCCTATCTGCTGGGGCCATAGTGTTGGCCACGACCATCAACCTTGTCTCCGGCCTTATCCACTGAACGCAGGAAGTACTTGGCAGATGGACGACCCGCGGGCCGGGGAACGCTGCTGATCCAGCACCCGGCCGGGCCGGCGCGCCCGTTGTCAACGCGTCCAGGTGCTGCTATGACCGTTCTATCGGCGGTCCCGGGTATATCGGCGGTCCCGGGTGGGCGGCCGGTTGATGGGAGTCATGATGGATGCGCAGTGGATCGTTGGCTTCGCCGGCGGCTATGTGGCAGCGGCGGTCACGGTGTTCCTGTTGTACTTGCCTTTCCTGGTTCTGTTTGGTGTGCTGCTTCTTGCGGCGGGCTTGCTGGAGCTGCTGGCGCTGCCGTTTCAGGTATTGTTCCGGAGACTCCGGAGACTCCGGGGCCGCGGAAAACCCGGCTCCTCATCCGGCGGGTCCTGGCTTCCCGGTTGACCCGTCACCGGGTCCAGGACGTTCCGTTGGCGACCACTTCAAGGGAGCGCTGGCTTCCCGGCCGGTTCAGGCGCTCAGGTGCGGCGTCGGGCCGCGGTCAGGTGGGGAGGGTTTTCAGTGCTGTGGTCCAGGAGATCAGCTGGTCCAGGAGGGGGTTCAGGCCACCGGAAGCCGGGCCTGAGGTGGCCGGGGTTGTCCTGCGCCGGGCCGGTGCAACCCGGAACCGTGAGCAGCACCGCTGCGGCGAGAAGCGCAGCCGCTTGGCCGTTGCTGAACCTGAAGCCGAACATCCTTGTTCCCTTCCCTCGGCTGCTCTTGGCCCCTGCCCGTTGCCGGCCCGGCGCCCCGTTTTGTGGCTCCAGGCAACGGGCTGCACGGAAATTATCTCTCCAAAGAGCCTCGGGCGCACCAGCCCGATCGTGTCGGTCCTGGCCCGGTGCAGTCCGCACGCGTTCCGCGGTGCTTCGTGCACTGGCCAAGGCTGCTGGAGGATTCAGAGGCACAGGCGCCGCTTCCGAAACCGGATGGCCTGCGGGACGGGCTCCAGCGGCGCGGGTCACCGTCCGTCAGGGTGTGCGCATACGAGCCGGACTACTCCCTCGGTGCCGGAGCCGTCGGACGTCCCGACGCTCGTCAGCGGCTGCACAGACAGCCCGGCCCGCGGCCGACAACGGCGTCGCGCGCCCTTCAGCGCGGCTTGGGCCGCCATCGGTACCGCACTCCACTGGGCTCAACCTCACTCCAGCCGGGGCCGAATAACTCTGAAAAACCGGAGCCAAATAGCGTTGACAAAAGCACACGTTCGTGCTCAGCCCGAACAGACACAGCAGCAGCCGGCGGCGTAGTGCGTCCTTGCCGAGAACTTCCCTTGACGCGATCGAGGTAAATCCCGGCGTGAACGCGGCCAGGAAATCAGCCTCCTTCAGGACCTCGAGAAGGTCCAGGGTTCCCCACCTGGCCAGTACCTCGTCTTTGAGCCGGCCAAGGTTGGCGGGCTCTTCGAGTTTCTCGAGTTTGGGAACCTTCACACAGGGTGCGCCCTTCCGGCGGGTAAATGCTGACTCCTCCGGTGGTATCCGTCAGGAGAGCACGGTCCAGCGTGTGCAGCGATTGGGCCATCCTGGATTGCAGGTCGGCGATGAATTGGGCCGGGTCCAAGGGCTTGCGCAGGGCTTCGTAGTGGAGTTCACGCGAGGCCTCGAAGTCCGGGGCAGATCGTCCTCCGGATCCTGCCATTTACCGGCACCGTCGACGAAAACCTCGCGCCGGCGCAGCGCATCCCCTAAAGCAACACAGGAGCGCGCTGTCGGTGCTGCTTGCACTGGTCCCTCATTCAGACGCGAGATTTCCACGATGCGCTCGAAGGTCCTCAGGATGATGCGGAGGCAGCATGTTTAAGTGATTAAACCTGTCATCCGTTGACCTATCCACTGTGCGATTGATATTGTCAAATCTAACAGTTGATACATTTTGTGACTGACATATTCGAATCAAGGTCGTTTGCGGGGATGCGACAAGGCCACGACGGAGTGCGCGATGAGATTGATGAAGCTGTCCAGGAAGTTCGTTGTCGGCGTGAGCGTGTTCTTACTCCTGGCGTTGAGCGCATGTGGGGGGGAGGCGCCGGCCAAGGAGCCGGCGGCTCGCACACTTTGAGGATGGCTGCAGGTGCCACGGGGCCGTTCACATCCCAGTTCAACCCGTTTTTGCAGGCGTCGGGAAGTTCGAGCGGGTATTCGGGCTTTTGATCTATGAGCCGCTCATGCTGGTCGACTATGTCAAGGACGCCACCAAGCCGTGGTTGGCGCAGAACGCGAAGTGGAACCAGGACGGCACGCAGCTGACGATTGACCTGCGTCCGGGGTGAAATGGTCGGACGGCACTCCGTTCACGGCTGATGATGTGGCGTTCACGTTTGAGCTGATGACCAAGTTCAAGGCGCTGAATTTCAACGGCTTGCCCGTCAAGTCGGCCACGGCGGCGAGCCCGACGCAGGCCGTGGTGACCTTCTCTGCTCCGGCGTTCCAGACCCTTTGGTACGTCACGGAACCGGTCCAGAAGAAGCAGTGGTCTTCCGTCCAGGATCCTGTGACCTATGCGAACCTGAAGCCTGTCGGCACCGGGCCTTTCATGCTCAAGAGTTTCACTCCCCAGGTGATTACTCTGGATAAGAATCCGGGCTACTGGGATGCCGGCAAGCCGGCGGTGGATAGCGTCCAGTACCTTGCCTACGACTCGGAGAGCAGTATGGTCGCCGCCATGCAGGGAGGTCAGGTGGATTGGATCGTGTCGTCGAATACCGATCCCAAGCAGATAACGCAGCACTCGCCTTCGACCTTGGCTTCATGGGCATCGACGTTCGGGGTTTCCATCTACCTCCTGCCCAACGCGACTATGGCTCCGACCAATGACGCGGCGGTCCGGAAAGCGATCAGCCAGGTTATTGACCGGCCTAACCTTGCGAAGCTGGCATTTGGTCCGGGCGCACAACCCGTCCAGTCTCCGACGGGGCTCGACGGCGCCGGGGCCTCGGGCATGATCGCGGACCAGTATAAGAACGTCTCGCTGGGCAGCGGCGACGCCTCGGCTGCGAAGCAGACCCTCCAGTCTGACGGGTACACCGTGGGCTCGGACGGATACTTCGTCTCGCCCGATGGCAAACAGCTGGCACTGACGCTGACCGTTCCGACGACGAACCCGTACGGGGACTGGGTCCGAGCCGGGACCCTCATGACCGAGAGTCTCAAAGCTGCCGGGATCAAGCTGACCGTCAAACCCGAATCGCAGCAATCCTGGCGTTCGGATGTGGCCCTTGGCAACTTCCAGCTGTCCATGCGGGCAGCCGGCGGCGCTGGTTCCCTCTATGACAACTTCAGCAGGCTTATCTCCCAGCCGGCGCCTGCTCCGGGAAAGCAAGCGGTAGTCAACTGGGAGCGCTACAGCAGCCCCAGGGCGGGGGAGCTTCTGAATGCCATGGCTTCCTCGGAGAGTTCAAGCCCGGCCTACAGACAGGCTCTGGACGGCCTCCAGTCGCTCTTCGTGGATGAAGCCCCGGTCATTCCGCTCGGCAACCCTTCTGCAGCAGGGGTTTGGAGGACCGACGCGTTCACCGGTTGGCCCTCCGAGCAGGATCCCTACGGGCTTCCGACGGCGAACAAGCCGTCCGTGGTCGACATCGCGGCGCGGCTGGCCCCGGCCCGTCACTGATACGGCGTCGCTGACCGGGGTGCCCCGTGTTCCGGCAGCTGGACGGCTTGCAGCGTCCAGCTGCCAACGCATGGCCGGATGGGCTAGGTGTACTGCCCAGACAGGTTAGTTAAACGGCTGATGGGCGGGCGGCCTCCGATTGCGGTGTGGGGTCTGTGTTGATTGTAGTGGTGCAGCCATGCGGGGAGCGCGTTTCTGCGGGCTGATTCCGTGGCGTAGAAGCGTTTGAAAGCCCACCCGTCGGCGAGAGTGCGGTGGAAGCGTTCGATCTTTCCGTTGGTCTGCGGGCGGTACGGCCGGGTCTTCTTTGCCTTGATGTTCAGCTCCCGGCAAGTGTCCCGCCAGAGGTGGGACTTGTAGGCCGATCCGTTGTCGGAGAGGACCCTCTCGACGGTGACGCCGCGGGCGGCAAACCAGGACACTGCCCGTTTGAGCACTCCGACGGCGGTGGCTGCGGGTTTCGTCGCTGTGGATTTCAGCGTATGCGACCCGGGAGTGGTCGTCGATGACCGTGTGGACATAAGCGGTACCAATCAGCGGATTGCGGTGGCTGCTCTGCGGCTTTGACGGAGTCGCAGCACGGTTCTGTTTTCCTTGCCGGCGGCCGACGTAGCGCCAACCGCCACCGTCGGGGATGTTGCCGAGTTTCTTCACGTCGACATGGATCATGGCTCCGGGCTTGTCGTGCTCGTAGCGGCGGATGACTTCCCCGGTGCGCTTGTCCACATGATGCAGCCGGTTCAGCCGGCACCGGACCAGGACGGCATGAACGGTCGATGCCGGCATGGCCAGCTTCGCTCCGATCGCGACCGGTCCAGCCGCTGCTACCAGCGCAGGTGCACGATCTTGCGTAGAAGTTGTTGCGGGGTCCGGTTCGCCACCCGGTGAGGGCGCGAGGACCTATCGGCCATGCCCGCCTCCCCCATCGCGGCGTAGCGCTCAGCCCACCGTTTGGCCGTCGGCCAGGAGCAATTGAACTGCTCGGCGGCCCGAGTAACCGGCCAGCCCTGGTCAACGATCAAACGCGCAACGCGTAAACGTTGGCGTGGAGTCAATGCAGCATTAGCGTGGGACATTGAGGACCTCCTGGTCGCCTCAGCGGTTGTCTAAGCAACTCCACTGTGCAACCGGAGGTCCTCACCCATGAGTCAACGACTCCAGCGAGTCATCACATTCACCCAACCAACGTCCCTGGGCAGTACAGCTAGGTCAGCTTCGATGCCCGGGTTGCCACGAGGCGGCCCGCTTCTTGAAGCCATCGGCCAGGATCGCCGAGCGCGGCGGCGGTTGACCCGGCCAGCTCGACCAGGCTCCACGATGCGATGATGCCGTGCCTGGCAAGCTCTGACGGTGTCAGCTCAATGCGGCCGGCGACCACAACGGTTGGAATCCGATGGGCAGCGGCGCGGGCCGCGATGGCGAGGGGGCCTTGCCGAAGAGGCTCTGCGTGTCGAGGGATCCTTCGCCGGTCACGACGAGGTCGGCTTCGTCCAGCAGTATGTCGATCCGCAGGAGATCCAGTACCAATTCGGCGCCGTCAATGCGTCGAGCCCCCAACGCCGTCATTGCCGCGAAACCGATACCGCCGCTGGCTCCTGCGCCCGCTTCAAGGGCCGCGTTGTGTCCGGAGCGATCGATGAGATCCGCCCATCGGGTGAGTCCGGCCTCGAGGAGCTCCACTTCCCGGGCCCCGGCCCCCTTCTGCGGGGCGAACGTCTTTGCTGTTCCCGTAGCTCCGAGGAGCGGATTGCGGACGTCGATGGCCACGGAGATGTCCACCTCCTGCAGCCGCGGATCCAAGGTCGACAGGTCCACGCCGAGTATCCGGGAGAGTGATCCGCCGCCGGCACTGCCCGCGTCGGGCGGGGAGAATTCCGCGCCGAGCGCCTGGAGCATGCCTGCTCCGCCGTCGCTGACGGCGCTGCCGCCCGTGGTGAGGATGATTTTGCGGTGCCCGGCGTCGAGGGCGGCTGCGATCAGCTCTCCGACTCCGGTGCTCATCGCCCTCAGGCAGGTCACCCCGGTGTGGATGGGTACGTGGTGCGTGCCGGCCCCTGAGCCACCTCGACATATGCGGTGCCGTTGTGTGCAGCCCACGATGCCGGGACCGGATATCCCAACGCGCCGGTGACGATGGTGTGGTGCAGATGGGCGCCCAGGCGTTCCAGGACAGCGATGGTCCCCTCGCCGCCGTCGGCGATGGGGCACTCGACCGTCGTGCAATCCGCGGATGCCGTGGCGATGCCGACTGCGAGGTGGCGGGCGGCTTCGGTGGCCGACAGGGATGACTTGAACGCATCGGGTGCGACGAGCACGCGGACGGGTTTCATGGCAGGACCAGCCGTAGTCCCTCGTGGCTGAGAGTGAAGCCCAGCCGCGCGTAGAAGCGGTGGGCATCGACTCGCCTCTTGTCTGATGAGAGCTGGACGACGCGGCAGCCTTTGGACCTCGCCCGCTCCACGGCCCACCTCACCAGCTCAGAACCCGTTCCGCGGCCGCGTTGGCTCGCAGCTATCCGCACTCCCGACAATTGGGCCCTGAGCGCAGCGTTCCAGCTCAAAGTCGTAAAGAAGACAAGTTGGAGGGTGCCGATCACATCCCCGTTCTCGTCGGTGGCAACCCAAAGCTCGTTGCAGGGTTCCCCGGTAATGGCCTCGAACGCCCGCAGGTAGCTTTCTTCGGTCGCGCCCGGCAGGCTTTCCGCCGGTCCGAGTGCGTCGGATTCGAGGAGTTCGATGATACGAGGGAGGTCGTCGGCCCGGGCGAGCCGCACGGTAGCACCGCCGGGCAGTTGTTGCAGATACATCCATCACTCCACTATCTAGTGTATAACAAAAATGATATCCTAGATGTAGCGGGAGCGGAGATTGAAATGTATCAGCTGTTTGATTTTAGCTATGTTATTTGCGTAGGCGATGGTGGCCGGCTTGCCTCCACTCGCCTCTCCCTCCGGCGCCCCGGGGTAGTGGTTCGTTATGAAAAACCGGCAGGCCGTCCACGAGCGCGTGGTGGCCCGGCCAATGCGGCGGTCCAGCAGCAGCCCAAGCCTACCCGGCGGTGACACCACGTCCTGGACGGGACACTCCATTGAAGGAGGAAGACGTGACATCGATGGTGGCTCGGTTAAGCGTTTGGCTGCACGTCTACTTGGAGAAGCGGAAAGCAGACCATGAAGCGCGCGAGGCGCAGTGCCGGCACGACGGCTCGGGCCCGAGATGCTTTGTCTGCATCAACTACGCCCACATCTATGACTGATGGTTTTCGGCGCGACTGCGTGCCGCGGGTTGAGGATAGGGAGTTGAGTTCGACTGTTAACGCCACGACCTCCTCGGGGAGCCAGCCGCCAACCGGGAGGCGCCCGTCGGCAGCGGGCGGCCCCTTCGGGGCCCTTCGCTTCGGGAACTACCGCCTTTTTCTCGCAGGCCAGCTCCTGTCGGTTTCGGGAACCTGGACTCAGCGCGTCGCCCAGGACTGGCTCGTCCTGGATCTGAGCAACGGTTCGGGCGTGGCCCTCGGTCTTGTCTCGGCGATTCAGTACACACCCATGATGCTGCTGAGCTCCTGGGGAGGACTCCTTGCGGACCGTTATTCCAAACGGCTGCTCCTTGTCATCACGCAGTCGCTGCTCGCCCTGACGGCCGCGGCACTCGGCCTTCTCGCTCTCGCCGGGCAACTCACGCTCACGCACGTCTACGTCCTTGCCGGAGTCATGGGCATTGCAACCGCGTTGGACAACCCTACGCGTCAGTCGTTCCTCATCGAATTGGTCGGCCGTGACCATCTTCCGGCAGCGGTGGGACTGAACTCGGCGACGTTCAACGTCTCACGCATGATCGGGCCCGCCATCGGCGGGGCCCTGATTGTGCTGGTCGGTGCCGGTCCCGCTTTCCTTGTCAATGCCGCATCCTTCCTGGCAGTCATCGCATCAGTGGCGCTGATGCGACGTGAGTCGCTGTTTGTCGAGCCCCCACGGTCAAGGCCCGAAGGCAAATCCGGGCCGGGTGGGCATACATCTTCCAGGACCGGCGGGTCGGGGCCACGCTCGGACTCGTCTTTGTCACCTCGACGTTCGCCATGAACTGGCCGGTGCTGCTCGCCCTGAGTGCGAGAACCCGGTACGACACCGGAGCCCAGGGCTACGGCGTCCTCCTCACGGCCCTCGCAGCCGGGTCCATGGCCGGTGCGCTGGTCTCCGCCTGGCGGGGAAGACCCCGGTTCTCCTACCTCGTGCTGGTGACAGCAGTATTCGCGCTCACCGAAATCGCGTCCGCTTTCATGCCGAGTTACGGCTGGTTTGTCGCCACCTTGGTCCCTCTGGGTTTTCTCGCTCTTAGCGTCAACACAACTGCGAATTCGCTGATCCAGGTGGTCACACCATACGAACTCCGGGGCCGGGTGATGTCCGCATTCGTGATGGCCACCGCGGGAGGAACACCTCTCGGGGGACCGATCCTGGGGTACCTCTCCGAACGGTTCGGGCCTGCTTCCGCACTCGCTTTCGGAGGCTCGGCGTCGGTTCTCGTGACCTGTGCCGCAGCAATCACTGTCCGGAGGGCCCAGAAACCGGATCCGAAGGAGGCGGACTCGCCGGAACCGGAGGCCACGGGCGGGCTGAGCACGGAAGACAGCTTCTGAGCGTCAGCTTCTGGCCCCATGCTGGTTCTAAAGCTCAGTCAGTGCAAAGGCACCCGTGGCTCGGTGGCCGTTTCCGGGGTGTTGAGCCAGCAGCGCACGTCATGGCCCTCCGCGTCCACCGTGGAGACGGCCGGCATCTCGGTCGAACAGACCGGCATCGCGTAGGGACAGCGCCGGGCGAAGGGGCAGCCTGTCGGCGTCGCTGCTGATGCCGCGCCTCCGCCACGGCCGATCCCGGACACGTCCGCCGCATTGCGGCCCCGCCTGGCAGGGTCAGGCGCTGATTCGATGAGCAGTTGGGTGTAGGGTGGCCGGATGCTGGGTCACGCTTTCGCTCGGGCCCCGCTCCACGACGTGCCCGCGGTACATCACCAGGATCTCGTCAGCGAAGTACCTGGCCGAGGCAATGTCATGGGTGATGTAGAGGATGGCGAGCTCTTGCTGTTCCTTGAGCATTGCGAGCAGGTTCAGGATGCCAAGCCTGATGGACACGTCAAGCATTGAGACCGGTTCGTCCAAGAGCAGGACCGAGGGCGACGCTGCGAGTGTCCGTGCGATCGCGATACGCTGCAACTGCCCTCCGGAAAGTTCGTGCGGATACTTGTCCAGGAATTGGGATGCCGGGTGGAGCTGGACCATGGAAAGAAGTTCGTCCAGTTGCTCTTCGATGCGCTGGCGGCCAGAGCGGACTCCGTGCAACCGGAGCACCCGGGTGAGCTGATAGCGGATGGTGTGGACCGGGTTCAGGGACGCGAACGGATCCTGCAGGAGGAGCTGGACTTCCCGACATAGCGGCGCCGCTGGCGCCCGGTGCGGGGGTGCACGGGTTTCCCATGCAGTCGCACTTCCCCGGATGATGCCGGGAGCAGCTGCGCCAGGAGCCGGGCGACGGTGGACTTTCCGGAGCCGCTTTCTCCGACGAGCGCCACTGTTGACCCGGCACAGAGGGTGAGGTTGACGGCGTCGACGGCCACGACCTTCCGTTGCCCGCCGACGGCTCTGCTGAGGTTGAAGGTCTTGCCGAGACCGGTCGCCTCGAGCACGGGCGTCTTGATGTTCTCGGTCATGGGAAGCACGTCGATTCCGGCGTTCATCTGGGCAACTCCTCTTGGACGAGAGCGTCGACTGGACGCAGCTGTAGGGTCTCATCGACGTGGTGGCAGGCAACAAGCCTCGCCTCGCCGCCGGTATCGCTGGTGGCGGGTTGGCCGGCCTGATCAGGCAGGGAAAGCAAAGGCGGGTCTTCTTGCCGGCAGATGTCTGTGGCGAGCGGGCACCGGGGGTGGAATGCGCACCCGGTCGGGATGCTGCGCAGGTTTGGTGCGGCGCCGTCGATCGCGGCGAGCTTCCTCCGTGGGCCGCGAAGGACCGGGAACGAGAGCAGCAGGCGGCGGGTGTAAGGGTGTCGTGGCTGGTGTTGGATCTGGGCTGCGTCACCAAGCTCGACGAGCTCGCCCGCATACATAACAGCGATCCTGTCGGCAATCTCGAGCAGCAGAGACAGATCGTGGGTAATGAAGATGAATGAGCTGTCCAAGCGGGTGCGTAGGTCCATGATGCAGCGGATGATGTCGCGTTGGACGACGACGTCCAGAGATGTGGTGGGCTCGTCCATGATGACGACGGCGGGATCGAGTGCGAGTGCCATGGCGATCATGACGCGCTGGCGCTGCCCGCCCGAGAGTTGGTGCGGATAGGAACCGAGACGGGACCGGTCAATTCCGACGAGCTCAAGGAGTTCTCCGACGCGTGCTTCCCGGTCAGCGGCCGCCATCTTCGGCCGGTGCGCCCGGATGGTGTCGTCAAGTTGGGCGCGGACGGTGAGTACCGGGTTCAGGGAGTTCATGGCGGCCTGGAACACGACGGCGGTCTCTTCCCAGCGATAGCGGCGAAGTTGTGCCTGGCTCGCGGAAAGGACATCCAGCCGGGGGAGAGCGGATCCGTCCTTGGCGCGTCCGAAGTACTTCACGGAACCGCCCACGACTTCACCCGGTGCCCGGAGCAGGCGGGTCACGGCAAAGGCCAGAGTCGATTTGCCCGATCCGGACTCGCCCGCGATGCCAAGGACCTCTCCCCGGCGCAGGGTCAGATCCACGCCCCGCACGGCCGGAAGCGCTCCATGCGCGGTCTGGTAGTCGACGCGGAGCCCGGTGATTTCCAGGACGGAATTCCCGCTACGGGAAGGGGCGGCCGTCTTTTCTGCGTCGTGGTCCAATTGGATGAGGCGGCGCGTCAGACGCGAACGTTCGCGTGCCGTCTTGACCCGGCCGACACCGCGCAGTCGGGGGTTGACGACCTCGTCGATCCCGAGGTTGATCAAGGCAAGCCCCATGCCGACGACCGCGAGACAGAGTCCGGGCGGGACGAACCACCACCAGGCGCCGGTCAGGAAGGCGTTGCTGGCTTCCGACCAGCGCAGCACCGATCCCCAGCTCCAGCTGGCGACATCGCCGAGTCCAAGGAACGCCAGGCCCGTCTGGACGATGATGCCGGAAAGGACGCTGAAGAGGAATCCCGTGGCGATGATGGCTGTCTCGTTGGGCAGGATCTCGAACCAAACGATGCGCCAGGCCGGCTCCCCGGCAGCGCGGGCGGCCTCGACGTAGTCCCGCTTGCGGATCGACATCGTCTGCGCACGCAGCTTGCGGGCGCCGTGGGACCAGGCCGTCAGCGCGATGACGGCAGCCGTGACAACCCAGCTGACATTCCCGAGATAGGCGATGATCAGAATCTGCAAGGGAAGCACGGGGATGACGAGGAAGATGTTTGTGCCCAAGGACAGGAGCTCGTCGGCAGAGCCGCCGAGGTATCCGGAAGTGATACCGACCAGGATGGCGACCGTCTCGCTGATGAGCGCGGCGAGGAAGCCCACCTCAAGGCTGAGCCTGGTGCCGGCGAGGACCTGCGAGAAAACGTCCTCTCCCAATGCCGTGGTACCGAGCAGGTGTTGGGGGAGGGCGGCACGAGGACGTCCGGGCTGGTGGCGGAGGGGTCGTAGGGGGCGATCCAGGGCCCGATGACCGCGAGCACACCAAATACAGCGAGGATCGCTGCGCCGACCAGTACTTTGCGGGAGCGGAGCCAGTGGCGTTTTTTGCGGCGCGGACGGGTGCTCTTGACGACTTTTGTGATTTCGACTGCGGATGTCATTTGTGCCTCACGCGTTCCGGGTACGGGGTCTAGGACGAAGAACGCCACATCCGCGAACAGGTTCGCGGCCAGGACGGCGAACGTCGTGACGAGAAGGATCGCCTGCAGCAGCGGGAAGTCCTGGTTGCTCACGGCCTGGAACATGACGTAGCCGATGCCGGGGAAGGAGAAGACCTTCTCCACAAGCAGGGATCCGCTGACGACCAGGCCAAGCTCCATGGCAAAACCCGCGACTGCGGGGAGGATGGCGTTCCGGGCCGCGTAGTTGAGCATGACCCGTTTCGAAGAGAGGCCCTTGGCCTGAGCTACGACGACGTAGTCCTCGGAAAGGGTTGTCACCATCATGTTGCGCTGCATCAGCATGTGGCCGGCGAGTGAGCCGATGACGATGGTCAGCGCAGGCAGGATCGAGTGGTAAAGGAGCGTGCCGATGAAGTCCAGGCTCAAGCTGGGCGGAATGGACGGGTCGTACCCGCCGCTCACCGGAAACCACCCGAACCCGACGGCGAAGACCGCAACCAACAGCAGACCGACCCAGAAATGCGGGATCCCGCGCAGAAACGCTCCGACAGGCAGGACCGAATCCATCCACGTTCCGCGGCGCCATCCGGCGATGCAGCCCAGGAGCGTCCCGAGCAGGGTGGCCACGAGGGTGGAGACGCCGAGCAGGCCGATGGTCCATGGCAGGCTGTCTGCAACTACCGAGGAGACAGGGGTCGGGAAATAGGTGAAAGAAAGCCCGAAGTCTCCGTGGAAGAGGTGTTCGATGTATTCGACGTACTGCTCGAGCAGGTTCTTGCTGCGGTCCAGGCCGAAGGCAACGGCAAGTGCTTCGCTGGACTCCGGCGATAGTTGGCCGTTGAACCGCTCCATGACAGCCTGGACCGGGTCCCCGGGCATGAGCCTTGGGAGCAGAAAGTTGATAGTGATGGCAGCCCACGCCGTGATGAGATAGAACGCTAGGCGTCGTGCGAGGAAGCGCATGTGCTGCCCTCTTTCGTTCGCGGTCGCGACCTTTAACGCTGGCCTCGACTCTGATGACCTTTGACGTTTCCTACGAACTGAGCAACCTCTGTTCAAGAGAATTACTATCAGCTGTTAGTTTCTAAGCCTAACCTAACCTAACTTTTTCTTGAAGGTCCGGTCAAGCATTTTGTGGCATTTTTTGTGCAACTTTGGTGGCGGATTTCCCGCCGAGGCGCCCGTCCTGCCCAATGTGGCGGATTGCTTCGGTCCGCTCGATGGGGACCGGGTGTGTCGCCATCCGTGACCGGAGATTGAGACCGGCGTCGACGTACTCCTCAAGGGCTGAGCCTTCGAGGGAGGGCAGGTTAACGAGCCGGGCGCTCCGGGCTCCGTCGAGGTGCCTCCTGAGCGTCTCCACCACGGCGCGGGTCGCCTCGTCCACGGTCTCTGGCTGGCGGGCGCTGGCGTGGGCCTCGATCCACGACATGCTTGCCGCGCACGCGAAGCCGTGGGGAACACCGTATTCGGCAGTGAGATGGTAGGCGAATGCGTGGGCCCCGGTTGTGCGGGTCTGGGAGATCGCCACGCCGGCAACCGCTGCTGCCAGGAGGAGCAGGTGCCGGGGGGAGTCGGAGGCCGGTGAATCGTCTGCCCAGCGGATCCCCGGGGAAGGAGGAGCGCTGTGGGTGAGGTGGCGGAGGAGGTGGTCCCGGGCGGCGTTGGCGTATACGCGGCTGGAAGGTGTGCCGGCCAGGCTCCAACCGGATTCGATCGAATGGCATACGGCATCCAGGGCCGCAGCGAGGCTGTGCCGGTCCGGGCATGTCAGGGTGAGCTCGCCGTCAAGGACTGCAAGGTCGGGCGGCATTGCGGGAGGTCGAGGGAGACTTTGGCTGATCCGCGGTACAGGGTGGCGAAGGGGGTGATCTCTGCCCCGGTTCCTGCCGTCGTTGGTACAGCGACAAGGAGCGGTGGTTCGGTCCGCAGCGAGGAGGTGTTCCCCTGCAGCCCGGAGTGGAGGAAACGGGGATCGGGTTTGAGCAGGCGGGCTGCTTTCGCCTGGTCGATGGCGGAGCCGCCGCCGACGGCAAGAACCGTGTTCGGACGGAGCTCCTCGATCGCCTGTGAGAGGTCCAGGGCGTCATCGACGGAAGGATTGGGCCGTATCAGTCCATAGTGGTGCGCGCCGTGACGTATCAGGGAAGCGATGCCCGGGATGTCTTCGACGGTCCGCCGGCTTGCGACGACGAGTACCCGGCGGGGAGAGCGGCCAACGATCTTGCTCAGCGCCGAGGAGGCCCCGCTACCCTCGAGCAGCTGCGGTGCGCGTCCAAGCTTCGACGCGGTGAACAGGAGTCTCTGGAGGTCATGCATGGCTGACGACTGCCGTATTTGGAATTGTCGTGCTGCGCATCCGCTCCGCGATGTGTGGCAGGGACAGGGAGGCGCCGGCGCGTTGTGGGGTTTCCCTGACCGTTCGTCCGGCGCGGACGAGGATGAAATGGGGCCGGGGTCAAGGCGGCGGAGGCGAGCTGTTGCTGCAGGGACTCCATGGTGTCCACCGTGGAGGTGGCGTGATACCCGCTGGCTCTGGCGACGGCGGCGAGGTCGGTGGTTCCGGAAGTGCTCTGTTGTGATCCGGTCGACTCGTATCCGCCGTTGTCGATGACTACGTGGACAAGGTTGGCCGGCTGCTCGGCGCCGATAGTGGAGAAGCTCCCCAGATGCATGAGCGCGGCACCGTCGCCGTCGAGCACGATGACGGTTTTCTCCGGCGCGGCGGCAGCGTAGCCGAGCGCGAGGGATGAGACATGCCCCATCGATCCCTGCATGTAGAAGTTCCCGGGCCGGTCCCCGGCGTCGTGGAGGTAGCGTGAGGTGTAGCCGGTCGTTGCGAAGATCGCCGTGCCGGGCGGGCACGCGGCCGCGACTGCGGAGGTCACCTCCGCGGTGTCGGGCCGGCCGTGCCGATGGCGGGCGAGGCGCCCGGGTGCTGGCCGATGGACCGGTGGGGGAGCAGGAGGAACGCGCTTTTCCCGCCGGAGATTAGCTCGTTTGCCTGATCAAGGGCGGGTTCGAGGGATTCGGCGGTAAGCACGGCGTGCCAGACACCGAGGGCCGACAGTATCGTTTCCGTCGTCTGGCCCATCAGCGCGTGCTGGGGCTCGTCTGCGCCGGGGTCCGGCCAGCCCCGCATGCTCACGAGGGCAAGCACGGGAACAGCGTACGGTTGGCAAAGGGATGTCAGGGGATTGATGAGGTTCCCGATCCCGCTATTCTGGAGGAAGACCGCCTCCCGGCGGCCGGCGAGCTGGGCGCCGGCGGCCCGGAAAGAGCAAGGCCCTCGTTGCCGCTGCCCGGTAGCGTCCGGATGCACTGAGGTGGGCGATAGGCCCCGCGAAGGTACTGCAAGGCACGCCGGACCCCTGGTTCCAGCCCCTGACCGCGAGGCCGGAGACGAGGTCACAGCAGGCGATCATGCTTCCAACTCCAGCCATTGGTCCATGCGCTGCAGGTCGAAGATCTCCTTCACACTGGCGATCTGTCCCTCAAGGGCGCTCGAGCAGCCGTCATTGAGCATGATGCTGAAAGCGGACATCATCGCCGTGACAGTGGCCCTGAGTCCCTGGTTGGCGTGGATGACAATCGAGGCTCCCGCGCGGGCGGCGTCGCTCGCGCTCCACTCGTAGTACGTCGTGGGCACGATGACCACGGGAAGCCGCCCGCTCCAGCGGGACATGAACTCCTCGACCTCGGCGTGGGTTTTGGCTTTGGAGTGGATGAGGATGGCATCCGCCCCGGCGTCGGCGTAGGCGTGCGCCCGGTCCATGGCCTCGTCCATGCCGGCTCCCGCGATGAGGGCCTCGGTCCGGGCGATTACCATGAAGTCCGGGTCCTTCTGGGAAGCCTTGGCCACGCTGATCTTGTGCGCGAACTCGCCTGTCGGGGCGAGCATCTGGCGGTGGCCGGCGAAGCTGTTGACCTTCGGGAAGACCTTGTCTTCGATGCAGATCGCGGCGATGCCGGCTGCCTCGTACTGCTGGACGGTGTAGGCGGCATTGAGCTCGTTGCCGAATCCGGTATCGCAGTCGGCGATGACGGGCAGTCCACAGGCCTGGTTCATGGTCCGGGCCGCGGCCAGATAGTCGCTGATACCCAGGAGACCGATGTCCGGAACACCGTGGGCCGCCGAGACTTCCAGCCCGGACGCCCAGACCGCACGGTACCCGGCCCGTTCGGCAAGGACCGCGCCGAGCCCGTCATGGGCTCCCGCCGTCAGTACAGGGCCCTGCCCTCTCGGATGAGGCTGCGCAAATGTGCGGCTTTGGTCACGACGACTCCTTTTTCTACAACGGATATGGAAGCGGCCCGGTACCAGGACAAGCGCTGGCACCGGGCCACGTTCAGGGCAGAAGCGCTCCGGGCGGCTAGTCGCTCGGGTGCTGCTTCACGTCGATGGCCAGGGCCACGACGAAGGATGCCGCCAGCGCGACGGCCAGGACCGGGGCAAAAGCAGCGACGCCTCGAATCCGTTCAGGACGAACCCTGCTCCGACAACGAGCGGGATGAGGACCGACACTGCAATCTTCCAGTCGTCGCCGATGATGAAGTCGTACCAGAATTCGAAGAATCCCTTGATGAATTTCATGGCCTAGACTTCCTCTCGCACGCTGACAGGCTGGACGATTTCGATGACCGGAACTTGGTCTGCCGGTACCTTCAGGATCTTGACGAGGATCGCCGAGAGCAGCACCCAGCCGGCGAGGATCGGCAGGAGGACCATGTCCGAGAGCACCCACTCCAGGCTGGTGTGGGAGGGTGTCAGGGCGCCCAGGCCCTCCGTGGCCCAGAAGGTGCCGAAGGTGGTCAAGAGCAACCCGACGCCGAATTTGAGCGTGTTTTCCGGGACCTTGGTCAGCGGTGCGTGGATGACGATTGCAGCGAGCAGGACAACCACGACGGCGGCGACTGCGCCCATGATGGCAACCGGCATGTTGTTGGCGTTGAGGCCAAAGGTGATGACGATGAAGACCACCTCCACGCCTTCGAGGAAGGTGCCTTTGAAGCTGACGACGAAGGAGAACCAGTCGAGCCCGAAGCGGACCTTGTTACCTGCCGCGGCCGCCGCGTTGACCTTGTTCTGGTAGATCCGGGCCTCATCGTGCATGGCCTTTCGGCCAGCCGAGCGCAGGATGGCCTTCTTGAGCCACTGCAGTCCGAAGATCAGCAGCAGGACGCCGATGATCAGCTGCAGGCTAGAGCGCGGCAGCCAGTTCGCCAGCGCATACCCGTCACCGCGGTGAAGCCGGTCAGCGCTACGAGCGCCGTCCCGACACCGTACAGCGTGGACTTCCAACTCCTTGTCATGCCCATGGCGAGCACGATCGTCAGGGCCTCGACCATTTCCACGATCGCGGCCACGAACACGGAGATGGCCAAGCCCCAGTCGGTACTTGAACCCATGACAACCACCTTTCTGTTTCTCTAAGAATGTGCGTTCGTTGAACATACTAACGGCCGTTACATCTGTTAAGCAACAGATAGCCGGATATTTAATTGATAGGTTATGCGGGGAACGGAACGGCTGATCAATCCATGGGGAATCTGCCGAGCATTCAGGACTTGGCGGTCGTCAAGGATTCAAGGAGTCGGCTGTCACGGTACTTTCGAGCGTGCGCGGGGTACGATTGACTTGCTCGAGTGAGGAGACCAGATGAGCGTCAATACGAACAAAGAGGCCCCATTGGACCTTGAGGCCGCGATCCCGGATGCCGCGGCTCCGGCGCCAGAGCGGCAGGCGGGGCCAGGGCCCAAGGTTCGCCCACGTGGCTGCTCCTTGTGTACCGGGTGCCAAGTGAGCCAACCCGCCTGCGCGCCGCCGTCTGGCGCAAGCTGCGCAACCTGGGGGCGATCTACATGCAGAACTCCGCCGCTGCGGTGCCCCGCACAGCACAGAGCGAGCGGGCCATGAGGGCTCTCCGGAATGAAATCGTCGAAGCGATGTCCGGAAAGGCATTTCTCATCAATTCGACGTCGATCATCGGCGAAACGGATCTGGTCGAGATGTTCAATGCGGCCCGCAATGATGAGTATGAAGAGATCCTCGACAAGTGCCGGGACTTCCATGCCGGGGTTGAGAAGGAAGTCAGGGAGGAACACTTCACCTACGGCGAGCTCGAAGAAAACGAGGAGGACCTCGTCAAGCTCAAGGGGTGGTACCAGAAGGTCAAGGCACGCGACATGCTCGGCGCGCCCCTGGCGGACAAGGTTGCGGACGCGTTGACGGACTGCGCCGCCACCCTGGAGGACTTTGCCGCCCGTGTCTACGAGGCTGACAGCGTCGGACTCTAACAGCGGGTCAGCTTAGGGGAACCACAGAAGAGCGGCGCCCGGAGTCAAGGTCTCCCGGCGCCGCTCTTCTTGCGCCCGGCTGGGTGGGGGAACGCAACCCCTCGCTTCAATTCTCCAGGCCCATTGCAGTTGGAATTTTTGAAAAGTAACAGCTGATAGATCTATGCATGGCATTTCGTTAGTGATACGTTGTAGTGCATTAGCGAACGCGAGCGGCCGGTCCGCATCCCGCGACACCGGAACCCACTCCAGAAGGAGGGTTCAATGACTGAATCCCAGGAACCGCAGCTTCCGCTGCGGCTCGGCTCCAAGGCATCGTGGCTCGCCTACGTCGCCCAGCAGCTCGGGTACTTCAATGACGAGAATCTCGCCGTCACCCTGTTGAACAAGCAGGAGATCAAGGACCTCGAGGCCGGCGGTGGCCGCCTCGACGCTCAGGTGAACTGGTTCCAGCACGCAGTCTTCGGCGTGGTCAACGGCAAGCCGCAGGTTGCCGTCATGGTCCTGCACGACGCGCCGGCATCACGGTAATGGTGTCGGAGGCATCCAAGGGCGAGATCCGCTCCGCCGCAGACTTTGCCGGACGCCGGATCGCCGAGGGCGCCAGCCACTCGGCCAAAGGGATCGTGACAAGCTACCTCGCCAGCAGGGCCGGTTTGCCCAGCGGAAGCTACACTCCGGTGATGGCGGCGGTCGATGGCCGGCGTGAGGCCGTCACGCAGGGGCTGCAGGAAGGTACCGTCGATGTACTGACCTTCATGGAACCCATGACGACCTATATGAAGGAAACCGGGCTCGTCTCCACACTGTATGACCTTGCCACCCGGGAGAGCACGGTCGCCGAGTTCGGCGCGGTCTGGCCCGCAGAATCTTTGCTCGTCACCCCGGAATTCCTAAAGGACCACCCGGACATCGTCCAACGTCTGGTCAACGCGATGCGCCGCACCCTGGAGTACGTCCGCTCACGCACCCCCGAACGGATCGCCGAACTCCTGTCCTCCACCTACCTCGCGGGCAAGGAAACCGCCGATGCAGTCCAGGCCATCGCCAAGAGATGGCCCACCTTGTCCCAAGGCGACTACACGGTCTCGCCCGGATCCGCGCAGCTCGTCATCGATGCGATCAAGTCCGCACCGTTCGATGACACCCTCAGCGGACAGATCCGCGCAAAGGTCAAGACCGTCGACATCGACGCCTCCACCCTCTACGCGAACGCCTTCGTCGAGGAGCAGAGTCCCGTCGCCTCCTGACCCGGCTTGTCCTCCCCTCCGGCGAAGGCCCAGCCGCGGGCCTTCGCCGGAGGTGTATCCGTAGCGCGGTACTGCCGCGAAGAACCGCCCTGTAAGGAGCCCGTCCATGGAACACCTGACTTTCCCGCAGCATGCCCTCGATGCCACCCCACGCGGGCGCCTCGAGGACCCTTCTGTCATTGCCTTCCGCAAGGAAGTCTTCACGAGCCCGGGCTGGATCGAGCACGGCCTGGCAATCGTCGAAGGCATCCCGGTGGAGGAGCCGGCACTCGCAGCCCGGTATGCCACTGCGGTCTCCTCCGCGCTCGGGCGCCTGCTTCCGCAGGACGGCGCCGGCCAGTTGGTGCGCGAGGTGAAATACCGCGGCGTCAAACTCGGCGAGGGCGCCACGGGACGTTACTCGGACAGCCGGGAAGGAGGACAATTCCACACGGACGGCCCGCACCGCCCGGACACGGCTCCGGACTGGTTCGCCCTGCTGTGTATCCGACAGGCCAGGGTCGGAGGCGGCCTCATCCTTGTCCCTACCGGGGAAATTATCCGGAAGCTCGATTCCGACGCACTTGCCGTGTTGCAGGAGCCGTTCCTCTTCGACCAGCGCGAGGACGGTGTGCCGCCCGTTCCGCGGCCCGTCCTCGTCCAGCAACCCGACGGCCAATGGCACGTGAACTACCTGCGCGAGTACATCGAACTCGGGCACAGACACCCCTCGGCACACCATTAACGGGTCGGCAGGTCCACGCACTTGACCGCTTCGACCAGGAAGTGGCCTCGGCAGTGGCCAACCCCGACCGCATAGAGGTCAAACTGGCACCTGGCCAGCTGGCAGTGATCGATAACCGCCGCCTCCTGCACGGTCGAACAACCTTCGGAGATGACCCCCAAGACCGGGACCGGCTCATGCTGCGGACCTGGATCCGCGAACTGATCCCGGCCGGATCTGCCGCATCCGCCAGGCAGCCCGATGTCATCGTCAGTGACCGCTGAACAGACAAGGAAGCGGTTGCCTCCCCGAGAGGGGAGGCAGCCGCTTCTTCCTTTCGAGAGCACTTCTTCGGAATCAGATTGAGAGGGACGGCCCGGCGTTGATGTTCCCCAGGGCGGCCCTGGCCCACGGGCACGGAAGCGCCGATCTCAAAAACCAATGCTCGGCCCCGGACCCTTCGTCAGGACACCGTGCACCAAACGCTCGTCAAACCCCTGCGCCTCCCAAGCGCACTGCACCCGGCCGTGGGATCACGCTAAACGGCGGGAATCAGGAGAACAGTTGAATCCATCCGACGCGGACATCACTCGGCCAACACAGAGGACGGTCGGCCCTGCGGAACCCTGCATGACCTGCCCCGACCGCTGCGCGACCCGGTGCGGTGCGCCTTTCCCGTCGATCCCTTCTCGCAGCTATCGGCGCTGCAGCCGCGGGAACCGCGGGATGCGGACTCGTGACACAGGCCTCATCAGCCCCGATCTCTACCCCGACATCACGGGCGACCGCGAATGCAGCGGCCGTTCCGGGTGCGAAGACACCCGCCGCGTCGGCTGCACCGATCCCGGCTATCAGGGCCGAGATCGAGAAGCGCTTCGCCGGCAGGCCGCCGGGCCAGTGGGGTATCGATCTTCCTGGGATCGTCACCCACACGGGTTCCCGGGCCGTAGCCCTAACGTTCGATGCCTGTGGGGGTCCCGGAGGATCGGGCTACGACGCCCAGCTAATTGATACTCTCCGCCGTCTGGGGGTGCCTGCAACCCTCTTCCTGAATGCACGCTGGATCAACACCAACCCGTCGCTGAGCGGAGAACTCGCCTCCGACAGCCTGTTCGAGATCGGGAACCACGGCCTCGCCAACGTGCCGCTCTCCACGACCGGTCGGAGCGCCTACGGAATCGCCGGGACAAGCACGATCGGCGGGTGATCGACGAGGTCTCCGGCGGCGCAAGTCGAATCGTCGCACTGACCCGGAAGCGGTCGTTGTGGTTCCGCGCCGGGACCGCGTTCTACGACGAAACTGCTGTTCAAGTGGTGAGTGCCATAGGCTTCACTCCCGTCAACTTCTCGATCAACTCCGACGGCGGAGCGACCTTCCCGCCCGGCACCGTCGCCGCGCAACTGGCTGCGGTTCAGCCTGGAGACATCGTGATCGGCCACATGAACCAGCCCGGGTCAGGAACATCAGCGGGCTACGCAGCGGCTTTGCCAGCGATGATCGACCAAGGCATGGACTTCACAACCCTGTCCCTCACCAGAATTCCGGTCCACCCCAGAATCGTTTGACTAAACCGCGCACCGGAAGACCAGGACAGAACCTGCCCGTAAGACGGGGTCAGCCGGGCGGGAACAGCGCACGTGTGACGCATCGATCGCCCTGCCGTCGGGTTCGGGCTGCTCGCCTTCGCCCGTCTAAGAGTCGGCGAAGGCGTCAGACCGGGCAGCGAGGCTGGCTGGTGTTCTTCCTTTGATGCGGGCGCGTCACAGGGCGGTGCAGTGCTGCCGGAGCCCACTGGCGGGGTCCGGCAGTCTGTCGGTAGCTTCCTGAATATTGCTATGCCATATAGCTATGTAAGATAGCTATATGGATAGTGTGGAGGCAATGCGACTAGAGGAGCAACTCAAGCGGTTCATCCGGTGGAACCGCTCAGCCCATCCACCCATCGAGGGACTGTCCCGCACCGCGATTTCAGTGCTCGCTGCGATCGTCCGCGCCGGGAGTCGGGCCTCTCGGCCAGGCGAACTCGCACGCGAGCTGGGCATGACCACTTCGAATATCGCGTCCGCATTGCGCGAGCTGGACGCAGGCGGGTATGTCACCCGCGGACGCGATGCAAACGATGGCCGCCGGGTCAACGTCATGCTCACAGACAAGGGTAGGACTGCGATGGCCCACCGCCGGGCAAAGAGATCCACGCACCTGCAGCACGCGATCGAGGCGACACTCGATGACCGCGAGCAGGGCGAGCTAGTGGCGGCCGGAAACCTGCTGGAACGCATCTCGAACTTTCCCGCCTCGTGACTTTCACGCGCGAGGCCATGCGTCTCAGGCTTGTGGCTGCGGGTAGTTCGCTGCGCGTCCGCAACTACCGGCTGTATGCAGTGGGGCAGTCCGTGTCCATTGCGGGCAATTTCATGCAGACTTTGGCGATCGCGTTCCTCACTCTTCATCTGACAGGTAGTGGGAGCGCGCTCGGGTTGGCTGTGGGGGTCCGGCTTCTGCCGTATCTTGTTGCGGGGCCGATCAGCGGAGTGATAGCGGACAGGCACGACAAGCGCCGCATGCTGCTGTTCACACAGACCGCATGCGCTGCCTGTTCAGTGGTGTTCGGTGTGCTCGCCATGACAGGGTTGATGACGTATCCGCTCTTGCTCGGGCTGAGCTTCGGGCTTGGATGCCTGACGGTGTTCGACAACCCTGCACGCCAGAGCATTATCTCCGAACTGGTCGGGGACTCTGAGCTGTCCAACGCCATCATCCTGAGTTCCGTTATGGTCAACCTCGCCCGCGTGCTGGGCTCGGGCGTGGGTGGTGCGTTGGTCGCAATTATTGGCATTCCAGCGTGCTTCTTCTGCAACGCCGCGTCCTTCGGCTCGGTCATTGTGAGCCTCGTGATGATGCGTCCATCCGAGATGTTCCGGTCGGCCCCGCCCCTCGCGCACGCGGGCAGGTCCGCGAGGGATACGGTACGTATTCGCGACGCCCGGACTCGCGATCACGCTCCTGATGATCACCGTGACCGGCACGCTTGCGTGGGAGTTCCCGACAACGCTGCCCCTGTTGGCGACTGATGCGTTCGCGGGGAACGCCGCGACGTACAGTGCCTTGGTCATGGCATTGTCCATCGGCTCCATCGTCGGTGGACTGTTTGCGGCCGGACGGCGAGCCGCGTCCCGCCCCATCATCCTGTCGCTGACAGCAATCGCCTGGGGGGCAACCATGATTTTCGCGGCGTTAGCCCCCACGCTTGCCCTGGCGCTGGCAGCGCTGGCACTCGTGGGATTCGCGAGCATTGCCTTCAATGCGGGCGCAAAGACCAACCTGCAGTTGACCTCGCGGCCCGACATGAGGGGTCGCGTGATGGCGTTGTGGGCGATGTGCTGGGGCGGAAGTGCGGTCATCGGGGCCCACTGGTTGGCTGGATCGCGCAGGAGTTCGGGAGCCGGTGGGGGCTGCTGGCGGGCGGTATTCCGACCTTGGTCCTCGGGCTGGTGCTCCTTCCGGTTCTGTGGCGCGATGGACGCGCCCGAAAGAGAGGGGAGTCGAAACATGTTGGCAAATGAAGCTATGACTACTACCAGTGGCTCGCGCAGGAAGCCGAAGTTCGCCGCGGTGGTGAACGAGTTCTGGCCTGGATCGCACGCCGACCTCCTCGTGGGTCGCCTGCACGACGGCTATGAAGTGCTGTGGACGCCGACGGAACCGCTCTGCGAACTGGCGTCGCTCCACGTGCTCGACCCTGGGCCAGGCGACCTCGGAGCGAGTCGTATAAGGGAGTGGGACGTACGCCCGGCCGGGAGGTTGCGCGACGCGCTGTCGGGGACCGGCGGAGGAATCGACGTCGACGGTGTCGTCCTGATCGCTGAACGCAACCCGCGCTCGGGGCGGCCCGAGGAGTTCGACGAGCGAGGCAGGCCGAGGGACCGTCGCCACGAGATGTTCATGCAGGTCGCGCGGGAGTGCGAGCGGTCGGCGCGAGCGGTTCCGGTATTTCTCGACAAGCACCTGGGGAACACGTGGGGGGAGATCAGCGAGATCTACGAGACTTCTCGGCGGTTGTCGATCCCGCTCATGGCCGGCTCCTCGGTTCCTGTGACCGTGCGCTGCCCTCCCATCGAGATCCCGGTCGGATCACGGGTGAAGGAAGTCGTGGCCGTCGCTACAGGTTCGGGAGAGCCGCCCATCTTCCACCCGCTCGAACTGGTCCAGTCGATGATCGAACGGCGGGCCGGGTTCGAGACCGGTGTGGCGTCGGTGCGGTTCGTTTCCGGAGACCGGTTCTGGGATGCGTTCACTGACGGAGGGCTATGGTCCCGGGAGCTCGCTGATGCGGCGATCGAAGCCGTGCCCCACTATGCCGGCGGCGCCCGCGAGTACTACAGGAGGTATCCTTCTTCAATTGCCGACGGGCCGGCGAGCTCCCCGCGCGGACGGGAGGAGGCCGTCGTCGTGGACTATAACGACGGGACCCGGGTCAGTGTGCTGCTGTTGACAGGGTTCATGCTGCGCCGCGCCGTCGCCGTCCGGGTGGACGGGATGCGCGAGCCCCTGGTCACCTGGACGCCCACCGGCTCCAAGCTCACCGATGTACCGATGATCGGGGCCGGTGTCGCGACGCCCGGACAGAAGAAGCCACCGACCTGGAACTTCGACCATCTGGCTAGCTTCCTCGACCGATTCCTGTTCACCGGGCTCTCGCCCTTCCCGATCGAGCGAACCGTGCTCACCAGCGGCATCCTGGACGCGGCGATAACCTCCCGCCAGTCCGGGGGAGAGGCGGTGGACACGCCGTACCTCGACATCGGCTACCGGCCGGCCACGACACCGGGCCAACTGGCGCGTCGGATCGACAAGCAAAACGCATGACTGTGCTGCCCGGGCCCGTTCGTGACCCGGGCCCGGGCAGCACGACGCCGATCTACTCCGAGGGCGACGACAGGTTCATCAGCCGCTCGAGTTCCGGGCCTGCGATCGATTCGGGGAGTGGCAGGTAGTCGCCTTCCGCGGCGACCACGGATTGCCCCTCGCGGCTGAACACGAATCGCATGAACTCCTTGACCTTCGGATCCCACCGGGAATGGGGTGCCTCGCGGACGAACGCGTACACCGACCGGCTGAGCGGATACTCACGACTGGCTGTCGTTTCCCGCGTCCCCGCTACCGCAGGACCGGGGTCCTCGGAAATCGGAACGGCCTTCAAAGCCCGGTCAGGTTCCGGAATCCCGCCAATCCGATGCCATAGCGATCATTCTCCAAAGTGGTGACAAGAGCCTCGGCAGCGTGCCCCCCGGACCCTGCGTACATCCGGGTCGGCGCACCCTCGGGAAGAATCGCCCGATCGGACCATGGCCCCTCCTGCAACACCCGCAGCCATATGTGCTGCGCCGTGCCGGTATCGCGGTCCAGGCCGTAAGCGTGGATCGGTGCGTCGGTCCACTCTCCGGTGAGACCGAGCTGACCCCAGCGGGTGATGGGCTCGGGACAGCCGCGCCGGCGCTCGGCCGAGTAGATGGCGTCCAGCTGGGAGAAACTCAACTCGGCGATCGGGTTTTCGGCATTGACCAGCACTGCGACCGCCACGGTTTTGGCGAATGTGTCGAACGCCCCGGTAGCGATTGCAAACCCCTCTGGCTGGTGATCGAAGATGCGCTTCCACGATGTGCGCTCCAGCTTGCGGATCTCACGACCGAAGAGACCGATGTCCGCGACACCCGTATAAAGGCCGCCCACGGCGGTCGACGTGCCACGGAGGAAGGAGTCGGGCTCGAGCCCGGGATGGAACTCCCCGAAACGGCGGATCCATCCGTCCCAGAGCTCCTGGAAGGCGGGATCCCCCCAGGCAACGAGCCTGCCGCTCAACTCGCCGCGCGGCTCATACTCGGGCAGGGCCTTCCAGGATAACGAGGCACTCGTCTGCACTGTCGACATGGTTTTCCTTTCATGAGGAAGGATGCCGTCTCACCTCGGCGGCGTCTTCCTCGCTCTTGGTTACGTTGCATTCAAACTCTAGTCCTAATTTTGGGAATAACGATCGTTAATTTAGCTATTGCTATGACGTTGCACGAAGGTCTACTATCTTGTCTCTAACGAATATATCTTCCGTTAGATTCGCGTCGCCGTCGGGCCGCCTGGCTTTCCACCGTGCGGCACGATCACGCTCTGCGCGGTCGCCGCGCACAACGAAAGAAGAACAATGAAGTTCCTGACGACAACGAGTCCGCTGCTCCGGCCAGGGTGACCATGGCTGCCGCCATGGTCGGTTGCGTGCTTGCGACAGCGGCATGCACCGGTACCACCTCAAGCGCCACCAACACGGCAGGCGGGACCCTCAAAGTGACCGCAGGTGCCTCCGGACCATTTACCGATAACTTCAACGCGCTCATAGCCAGTTCGTCGAGTGCATCCGGGTTTGCGGCATACGCGATCTTCGAGCCGTTGCTGCAGGAGGACTTCGGCAGCGGCAAGACGCGGCCGTGGCTCGTATCCTCATACACTTGGGGCCCGGACGGCAAAACCCTCACGCTGAAGACCAAGGAGGGGGTGAAGTGGTCCGATGGCGAAACGTTCACGGCTAAGGACGTGGCTTTCACCTTCAATCTGATGAAGGCGAACCCGGCGTTCAACGCAGTGTCGCTTCCACTAACTGGAGCCGAGGCTACCGACAACACGGCCGCCGTCATCCACTTCAGTAAGCCCGCCTACCAGGTCATGTGGTGGCGCACCGAGACCGTGCCCGAGCACATCTGGAAAGACGTCCAGGATCCGGTCAAGTACGCCAACCCCAACCCGGTCGGCACCGGACCTTACATGCTCAAGTCGTTCACTCCGCAGGCCATCACGTTGCAGAAAAACCCGTACTACTGGCAGGCGGGCGGAAACTTCTCCACCGTGCAATACCTTGCGGCCGATTCGTCCAGCAGCATGATCGCCAACCTGCAGTCCGGCGGCGTCGATTGGATCGGCACCGCTGGTATCGACGGCGCGACGGTCAAGAAGCTCGCCCCGAACACGATCGACTACTGGAACACCACGATCAACCCGTCGGTCGCGCTCCTCCTGCCGAACTTCGCCCACGCCCCGCTCGATCAACTCCCGGTGCGCAAGGCGATCGATATCGCACTCGACCGTGACGAGATCTCGAAGATCGGCACAGCGGGTCTGAACGCCGCAGTTGAATCGCCCACCGGGATGGACGTCAAGACGCGAGGCGACATGATCGCCGCAAGCTACTCCGACCAGAAATACGGCAAGGCTGATCCCGACACCGCAAAGAAGATTCTCACCGCCGCGGGCTACCAGCTTGGCCCGGACAACGTTTTTGTGTCCCCGAACGGCCAGCGGCTGGATTTCAAGCTCACGGTCCCCACGACCTACCCCCAGGCCGACCTCTTCGGCATGACCCGCGTGATGGTGCCCGAGTTGGCGGCAGCGGGGATCAAGGTCACGGTGAAATCGGAGCAGCAGCAGGCCTACGTGAAAGATGTCGAGATGGGCAACTACGAGCTGACCATGCGGACAAACGGGGAACGCCCTCGGTGTACGACTTCTATAACCGGATCATCAACCAACAGCCGATCAGCGCCCCCGCCGGAACGGGGACCCAGCTCAACTACGAGCGGTACCCGAACTCCAACGCACCCGCTTTGCTTAGCGCGTATGCAGCGGCGGCACCGGGCAGCAAGCAGGAGCAGAGCGCCATCGGGGCGATCCAGAAGGTCATGGTCGAGGACTTGCCCGGGCTGCCACTGGTGTTCTCCGGCGGTGCCGGAATGTGGCGGACCGATCGGGCAACTGGCTGGCCGTCGGCGTCGGACCCGTACGCCGCCCCGGTGCCGGGCAGCGTCAACGCCGAGCTGGTCCTTCTGAAGCTCTCGCCCAGGTGAGGTTGTCCAGGCGACGTCCTACGGGTGATAAGCCGGAAGCTGGAGGAGGGTTTCGATGGTGTCGGCTTGATTGAGGACACTGGCAGGGATTCCTCGTGCGTCAGGCTGCGTTGCGATCGCTTTCAGCGTGTTCAGATCAACGAGTTGTACCTGGATCCGCTCGCCGCTGTCGGGGCTTGGCGCTGTCGCGTAGTCGAATCCGGTGGCCAGGAAGACGTAGACGAAGTGCTCTATCTTGGCGTGTGGCTGAGTCACCTCCAGTAGCCTCCAGTGAGAAAAGACCATGCCCGTCTCTTCCCGAAGTTCCCTGCGGGCCGCGTCGAGTTCTGTCTCATCCTCCCGGTCGTGCCTGCCGCCGGGGATTGAGAGGTACGGCAATCCTCCCGGTTGCCTTTCACGAAGAAGCACGATTGCGTCGTTCCTCACCGCGAGGATCTGAACGGTGTCCGGACGTTTCAACATCTCGAAGGTCTGGTACGTGCCGTCGAAGGTTCTTTGCCGCCACTGGTACGTGCGGTAAATCACGCCCACAAAGGCGAGCCGCGCCTCCGGCGGGACGAGGACAGCGTGCTTCGGAATGATGGTCCTCATTTGGCGGCGCCTCCTCCGGGACGTTGCAGGTCTCCAACCTGAGGGAGAAAACACGCGCCGGCCTCCGAAGCGGCATTCGACGCAAGGGTGAGCAATTCAGCAATCGTCCATTGTTCATCTTCCGTCATGTTGTCATTCTCACACCCCGGTCAGTCTCTTAGCTATGTTCGTTCAGGCAATTTCTAACAGCTGTTTCTACTGGATCTAGCAATCGTCGCATTTTAAGGATAGGTTTCGTTTGATTGGCCTCTTGCGGTCGATCGTGTAAGGAGTCGGCGGACTCAAAGTCAGAACGAGAGGAACGCAGAACAATGATGATGATTCAAGAGGTCAACCGGTGACGCCGGCAGTGGGCACGGCCGTACGGTATCGGGAGGTCACGACCGTGGACGTGGGCACAGGCCCGCACTTGCACATCGGATACGTGAAGGAGTCCGGCCACGTCTGGGTCTCGGACACCGGGGGAGACACCATCACGGTGCTCGACCATGCTGACGGTCGTGTGGTAGATCGATGGCACCTGGGCGGGGGAGCTGCGCACTTCTCCTTCGATGCTGGATGCACGGTCGGGGTGGTTGCGCTCCGTTCCGCGGATGAGGCGGTGATTGTCAGGCCGCAGACCCGTGAAGTGGTCAGGAGGGTCTCGTTACCGGCGGGAAGTGCGCCGACCGGAACCATGCCCGCTTTCGACCGGGGTATTGTGTACACCCTCAACGAGGGGAACGGCACGGTGACCGCTGTCGAGGTGTCCTCTGCCCGGATCACTGCGTCGATCCCGGTTGGCGGCCTGCCCAAGTGGGGCCAGCCGTGGGGGCAAGCTATAAGCCGATCACCCAGCCCGTCGGCAAGACGTACGTCGTGAGCACGGAATCCGATGATGTAACCGTGTTTGATGACAGCACCAACGAGGTAATCCGCAGGATTCCGGTGGGGCACCGGCCCAACCGGAATGCGATCTTCCGCGAGCATGGAAATATCTACATCTCCAATGAGGCCGACGATACCGTGACGGTCATTCGCATCGCCGATGATCAAGTGCTCGCTACCGTTCCGGTGAATCACCGCCCGTTCCGGATGCTGCCGATCCAGGCGATCAATGGTCGGGACGAGATGTGGGTTCTGGGCGCTGGCGAGGCAACAACGGGTGCCGGCACCGTGGCAGCGGTCTCTGGAACAGAACACATCGTCACCCGGACGATCGACGTGATCGATGAGCCGGCGAACTGGGTCGTGAACCCCCAGAAGCGACTCTTCATCGTCGGTTCATCCTGCCGTCAACTGATGGTCTACGACTTCGTGTCCGACGCCCCGGTCGGGCTTACGGAGCTTGGACACGACCCGGCGCCCGGAGCCATCAGTGGACTCATCCACACCTCCGCCGGGAGCCTTTTCATCCTGAACAACGACAGCACCGTCACAGTGCTGCGCGACCAGAACGAATGAATACCACCCCGAACAACCCCGGGTCTCGACTCAGAATAGTGATTGGTGGCTGAAAACCGTGGAATACAGTGAAGAAATCGTGCGGTCGGTCGAGGATTTGCCGCCCTATGTGCCCAAAACCCGATTCTCCGGGGTGCTGCGGCATTACGGTGTTTCGCTCGCCGACATGGTTCCCCGGTGGGAAGAAGGCTTTCGTCGATTCCACCCGGACGCGCAGTTCGAAGACGACCTCTGCAAGGCATCCGGCGTCGTCGGCGTCATGGCCGGGAGTGCGGACCTTGGTGCGAACGGGCGGGAGCTGGTGCTCACCGAGTTCCTCTCGTTCGGCGAGAAGCTTCGGCGCATGCCAGCCGAGATAGCCGTGGCCACCGGTGCGCTCGATGTCGCAGGAGGAAGCTATGGACTCGCTGCCTTCGTGCACGCAAGCAATCCCGTCGAGGGATTGACGATGGACCAACTGGACGGCATCTTCGGTGCCGAGCGGACGGGCGGTTTCAAAGAGATCCGCTGGAATCCAGAGGTCGCCCGCAGCGCAGAGCAGAACATCCGTGTGTGGGGCCAGCTCGGCTTGGGGGGCGAATGGGCCGATGCTCCGATCCAGACCTACGGCTTCGCCCAGACGGGGATGACCACCTTCTTCGAACGGGTGGTCTTCGGCGGCGGCCGCAAGTGGAACCCGAACTATCGGGAATACGTGGAGGCTGGATCGAAGCAGGTGTCCCCCGGGTCCTTGACAACGAAGGACATGATGGCGGAGCTGTCCCAGAATCGCTTCGGAATCGCGCTTGCAGGCCTCTACCACGCGGAGGGCGTCGAGCACGTCACGCCGCTGCCGCTCGCGCCGCGAGGCAGCGACACGTTCTACGCCGCAGACGTTGATTCCTTCGGGACGCGCAAGTACCCGCTGGCCCGCAACGTCTACCTCGTCATCGACCCGGGAGCAGAGGGACCCCAGGCTGAGGGAGCGCGCGAATACCTGCGTTACGTGCTCAGCCGTGAGGGTCAGCGAGCCATTCTTAACCAAGGCGTGTACTTCCCGCTTCCCAAGGAAATTTTGCTCAGAGAGCGGGCAAAACTGAGCTGAGACGAACGCGTCAGTCCCATTTCAACTCCGACTCGCCGGGGAGCATCATGTTCACACAGGGTCGAGTTTGTTAGTGCTCCCCGGCTCAGTCGTCGCGGACCGCCCCGACACCGAGCTGAAGTGGTTCATCGATGCGAGTTGAGAAGCAACCACATCTTCCGGCGCCGGCGTGTACATTCGCAACAGACACCCCGACAGCCGGGGCCGGCGCCGGAACCCCCTGATTAGGCCGCTGCGGTGCGCCGTGTTCGGTGCCTGGACACCACATTGGGCTTGCCTAAAGGTGTTCCCCACTGTGGCCTTCTGGCCGATGTCCCCGTCCGGTGATCGTCAGGAGCGCAGCCCGGTTCGCAGCCGGGTCAAGTGCCGCGCTGGCCTTCCCAGCGAACCTATCAGCAGCATCAGCTCGCCCACTCCGGCCCTACCCCGCCCAAAGGAAAGCTGCACAGCATGAAAATAGGTATTCTCACCAGCGGTGGTGACTGCCCAGGACTGAACGCAGTCATCCGTGGATCCGTCTTGAAAGGCATCAAAGCCTACGGTCACAGTTTTGTCGGCTTCCGCGACGGATGGCGGGGAGTTGTGGACGGGGACGTGATCGAGCTCCCGAGGGAAAGAGTCCGGGGAATCTCCAAACAAGGAGGCACGATCCTCGGTACGTCGCGCACCAACCCCTTCGACGGTCCCAACGGCGGCGTCGAGAACATAAAGTCCACGCTAAACGCCATGGGTGTTGACGCCCTCATCGCCATCGGCGGAGAAGGAACGCTAACGGCCGCCGAGCGACTGTCCCACGACGGGCTCAACATCGTTGGCGTCCCCAAAACCGTGGACAACGACCTGGAAGCCACGGACTACACCTTCGGTTTCGACACCGCCGTCCAGATAGCCACGGAAGCCATCGACAGACTGCGGACCACTGGCGAATCACACCACCGATGCATGGTCGCCGAAGTCATGGGAAGGCACACCGGTTGGATCGCGCTTCACGCCGGAATGGCCTCAGGCGCACACGCAATCCTCATACCCGAGCAGCCGGTGCACTCAGACCAGATCGCAACCTGGGTACAGGAAGCACAAAACCGCGGACGCGCACCCCTTGTCGTCGTTGCAGAAGGGTTCATCGAACAAGGTCACACAGCGGCACACTCCGAACGTGGCCTCGACACCTTCGGACGTCGACGCCTGGACGGAATTGCCGACAAAATAGCCCGCGAAATCGAGGCGCGGACCGGGATCGAAACCCGCACAACTGTCCTTGGCCACATCCAACGAGGGGGAGTGCCCACCGCTTTTGACCGCGTCCTGGCTACACGGCTAGGCATGGCCGCCGTAGAATCGGTCGCCCACCGACGCTGGGGAACCATGGTCTCCCTCAAAGGCACCTCGATCGAATCCGTTCATTTCAATGAGGCCCTCGGGCGCGTGAAAACCGTACCCCAGGAGCGATGGGACGAAGCCAGACTCCTCTTCGGCTAACGTCCAGGCGCCGGCCAGCCAGCTGACCTCGGACCCGTTGTTCGAGATCGACAATCCCGGCGAAGCCCCCGGCCTGACCGCCACCGGCCCTTCGCTCCTGGCTGGTCGTCGCCGCGTCCTCGATCACCCCTGACTGGCAGGGTGGCCGCCAGTCAGGCTTTCGCGGCGCCGGGTGCCGAAATCGTTGACACCTTTTTTCGCCAATGATACTTTTGCGGCGTAACAGGCGTTATTTGGTCACCCGATGATGTGTCACCTCGATACGGATATATCCGATAGATACTGGGGGATCGAATGCCAGTCATCACCAAAGTTCCTCGCGAAAGGTCAGGGATCAGGGGGAGCTAAGCTTGCGTCCCCGGCATCCGCGGAGCAACGTTCGCGATCCTCCGCAATCCAAGTACCGAGAGAAAAAGGGGGGGGTAGGGATGCAGAACACGGACGCCTATACGGTTGTAGCCGGCGTAGATGGCTCGCCACAATCGCACGAGGCACTGGCATGGGCGGCAGAAGAGGCGCGCATCCGTGGCGGACGCCTCGTGGCCGTCACCGCATGGGAGCTCCCGATCCTGACGACGGGCGGTTACGAGACGGTCTCGATGGACCGGGAGGCATTCGCCTCGGTGGCCGCAGGCCTGCTGGACTCGGCTCTCCAGACTCTCACCCGGGGGATGTCCCCATTCAGACGGTGGTCAGTCACGGATCGCCGGCGAAGGTCATCATCGAAGCCGCCAAAGACGCGGACCTGGTGGTCGTAGGTTCCCGCGGCCTGGGCGGGTTCACGGGCCTTCTGCTCGGCTCCGTCTCCGCAAACCTGGTCCATCACTGTCCATGCACCGTGGTGGTGGTCCGACCAGCCCGGTGATGATGGAGGAAAGCTCGATGGACGAACCCCGCTCCGTCTCGTCGACGAACTAAGCCGGACTTCGCCGTCCTGAGGTGGTGAGGTCTTCGGCTCAATAATGACTGACCGTGAAGGAGACCAACAATTGAAAGCGATCGTCGTCGGTGCCGGAGTCCTCGGCGTATCCATCACCTATCAGCTCGCAAAACGCGGGGTTGACGTGACTCTCCTTGACAAGGGAAATCCCGGGGATGCCGCCAGTGCAGCCAGCTTCGCCTGGCTCAACTCCAACACGAAGGAGCTCAGGCCCTACCACCACCTGAACATTATCTCGATAGCCGAGTGGGCACTCATCGCCAGGGAGCTGGGCGATTCTTCGTGGCTCCACAGCAATGGCCATCTCCACGTGGCAGCAACCCCGGCCGAGGTGGAAAAGCTGCTGAAGCGGGCAGAGCTACTCGAGTCCACCGGCTACGCGGCTATCCCCGTGGCCCCGCAGGAGATCCCGCGTCTCGACCCAGTGGTCCGCGTCCGGAACGAGTACGAACTGGGGGTGTTCTTCCCCGGGGAAGGGCACATAACGGTTCCCTTCTCATCCACGACCTGCTCGCTGCCGCCACCGGCTCCGGCGCCACGGTGCGCGCCTCGACCAAAGTCGCCGAGCTCCTGTCGGACACCGGAGGGGTCAAAGGCGTCATCCTCGAAGACGGCGAGAGGATCGAGGGCGATGTCGTCGTGGTCTCCGCCGGTGCCGGCACCGGGCCCTGCTCGAAACGCAGGGAGTGACCGTCCGCACGGAGGGCACCCCCGGCGTCACTGTCACCACCTCGCCCGGCACGTCCAAGCTAGCCACCCTGCTCCACCTCCCAGGGCTCGCCGTGCGGCCGGATGCCAGCGGGCGCGTCGTCGTCCGCTCCTCCGCCATCGACGCGGAGATCGACCGCCAGACCCGGACCTTACCCCAGCCAGCCATACGGAAGCTGTTCGAACAGCTGGGGGAAGGGCTGACCGACGTCGACCCGACCACCGTCCGCGCGGAACGCATCCAGATCGCCCACCGCCCATACCCATCGACGGACTCCCCGTCATCGGCTTCTGGGACGGCCGCCCCGGCCTGTACGTCACTATCGTGCCCACCGGCGTCACTCTGGGCGCCCTGACCGGACGTCTGGCCGCCGAGGAAATCACAACAGGCAAGGCGCCCAAACTCCTCGAAGGCTTCAGGCCGAGCAGGGCCATCGAAGCCGCCAATGAGGTTGCCTACCCCGACCAGTACGCGATCAAAAGGTGAGCGCGCAACGTCGAACCAGCCGCCGAAGAAACTCCCCGCCGCATTGGACATCCGCAATCCCGACGACCGAAGGTCTGCGCGGCCGCCTAGCATCTCGCAGAACGCCAACCCGCTCAAGAGAGGAAAGACCGTGGACGCTGAGACAGACATCCCGTCGCAACAGCCGGTGCGTGCCCTTAAATGGGTGCCCTCGGCTGGAGATCCGGTAGAGCTTCGCCAGGATGGAACTACCGTGCGCACCGGATTCGCGGAGTCAATCATGCCCGACGGAACCGGCTTCTGGATCGCAGCGCAAGCCCCGGACCTGCGTATGTATATTCCACTTGATGACTCTGGTCTCTACGTGCGTCCGGCGAAACTCGGCATCAATGTCTTTCGCGATGGCCTCGGAGTGGATCTCGCGGTCTAGGAGCCTTCTGTGCATAAGTAGGCTGAGCATCGCGCTGGAGCAGCTCCCCACGCGGAGCACTGACTCAATGCTGGAATCCGGCCCAGTTCCTCCACAGCCTGAACTGTGAGCGAAAATCTCGCATTAAACGCTAGAAACGGCCGCTGACCTGCATGAACGGAGAGGAGGACGCCGGCCAGCTCCGCTGCGTCGCGAGGATGTATCCCCGTCTGGCCCTGCGACAGCGTCAGATGGCGCGGTGAGATGTGCCCTCCCACCTGTTTCGACTCGTCCTAATCGCCGTCATTCACTCCGCGGGGATCCCGCTAATTAGTTGCATCGTACGACAGGCTGATCGCCTCCGCACCAAGCCAAATGCGACGGAGAAAAGACGCTAAATCCTAGCGCCTCACGGGAGTGGATGTTATTGTATTTACGGTAAGTATCTTGTCCTGTCATACTGACAACCTTACATAACCAATATGCGGCGGGAAGCGGTTGGGGGAGCGTGCGTGGAAGGCGCTGTGCCTGGCGTTAAGGACCAGGCCTTTTCACCCCAAAATCCGGGGGGTGCCTCTATGGTTTTCGTCAAGTTGCTGAGGGCGTTCGTGGTTCGTAGAACGTGCCGTCTCTGAGCATGGCGAAGAGCGTGTCGCAGCGGCGGCGGGCGAGGGCGATGAGGGCCTGGTTGTGGCGTTTGCCTTCGGCGCGTTTCCTGTCGTAGTAGGCCCTCGACGGCGGGTCCTTCAAGGCTGCGAAGGCGGAGAGGAACAGGGCTCTTTTGAGGATCTTGTTTCCTTTCCGGGATGGGTGGTCGCCGCGGATCGAAGACCCGGATCTCCAGGTCACCGGGGCGAGGCCTGCGTAGGAGGCCATGTGCCCTGCGGTGGCGAAATCTTTGCCGACGATCTCGGTGAGGATGCGTGCTGCGGTCCTGACGCCGACCGCCGGGAGTGACGTCAGGACCGGGTGAAGAGGGTGGGCCTCCACGAGGGCTTCGACCTGCGTGAAGACGGTGTCCCGTGATTCGCGGATGTCGGCGAGCATCCGGGCAAGCTGGGGCAGGACGATGGTGGCCGCGTTCGTCCCGATGACTGTGACCGTTTGCTGGTCCAGGGCGGCGATGATCTCGCCGGCGAGGCGTTCGCCCATCCGGGGTGCGAGCTTCTTGAGCCTGTTACCGATCCGGCGGCGGCCGGCATGACGGAGGGCTTCGGGGGTCGGCCAGGTTCGCAGCAGATCCAGCACGGCCGGGTGGTCCAGGCGCGGGCCAAGGACACGCTCCAGTGCCGGGTGGATCTGGGTGAGCAGGCCGCGGATCCTGTTCGACGTCGCGGTGGCCTGTTTGGCAAGGTCGTCGTCGAAGCCGCAGAGCATGGTCAGTTCCGCTAGCTGTTCGTCGGCGATCTGGATGGAGCGCAGGGTGTGGGGCATAGTCCGGGCCGCTTCGGCGATGATGAACGCGTCCCGGGCGTCGGTTTTAGCCTCGCCAGGGTGCAGGTCCGCGATCCGGCGCATCGCCAGTCCGGGCAGGTATCCGACGGTTACACCGGCGGCCTGGGCAACTGCGACGGGCAACGCACCGATCGTCGCTGGCTGGTCAACCACGAGCAGGATGCTGCCGTGCTTGTTCAAAGAATCGAGGATTTCGCGCAGCCTGACCTCGTCGTTGGGCAAGGCCTTGTCGAAGAGCTTCTTACCTGCCCGGTCCAAGGCAACGGCGTGGTGTTCGCCCTTGCCGACGTCCAGGCCGATAAAGACATCGATGCTTTCGTGGTTTCCGATCACCTGTACCTCCCAGTCGCAGCGGCTGATACCTGTGCTGGACTGTCCGCGGTGTCAGAGCCCGGCATCCACGTTACGCACGACGATCCCAACCTGTCCTGCCTCTATTAGCGGTCTCTCCGGCACCTACCGGACCCCGGTGACAACACCCCCGGATCATTGACGACTGGGGGCGGCAATCATGCCGGGGCCGGCAGGCCAGCACACCCTCATCCTGCAACAGGAACGGGCTACGAAAAAGGTAACGGGGGTAGAACCCCTCGGCCAGCGCCAGGTTCACGGCCGCGATGTCCAGGAACGCAGGGTCGAAAGGCTTATCGGAGCCGGTCATGTCGGCCACCCAGGCGGAATGTTCAGCGTGGCCAGGATGGGACGGGTCGGCGAGGGCGTCCATGATCTCCTCGTAGCCGGGAAATCCTCCGGAGTCTTCCAGCGGGCCTCGCCGGCCGCCGTCAATCAGCAGAGCTGGTGGAGAGTCGTCGTTTGCGGGCCGGCGGGACATCAGTTCGATCCGGTGCAGCCAGCTGTCGCCGAAGTCGTATTCGTAGAAGGCTGCGCCTGAACTCAGGTCGAGCAGCTGGTCCAGGGAGCACTCCTCTTCAGGACTGTCTTCCGGTTCTTCGCATTCCTGCCTTGGTAGCCACTGCAGGACTTCCGGAATCTCGCCGTTTAGCGGCCGCAGCGGGGCGAAGGGATCATCCGTTGTGAACCTGTGCAGGTGTGCGTCCTCCCAGCCAAAGGCTGCCTGCAGAACCTTGTGTACTTGTTTCAGAGCCATGGAGCCCCGGATCTCAAGCTGACGCCAAATTGTAGGCACGCTGCCGACGAGCTCCACACGAACCTCCAGGACAGCGTCCGATCCATCTATGTTCCTGGCTGCAGACTTATTCATGGAGTCCATACTCTCAAGCAACGCTGAATGGGGACGTCGCTACTATCGGCGTTGGCAGAATCCCCGGAAAATACGGGAGTGAGGACCCTGCGGTGACCGTTTCGCCGAATCATGCGGAGATTGGTTGGCGGGTTTTCCACCCCGATGTCGGGGATTGCTGTCGCGGGTCAGGCCGCCTGGGTAGCTAATGGCCCCAGGGGCGCAGCGTAATCGGGGGCGAGGATGCTCAACCGGTATTCGGACTGGAGCGGATCGACGTGGGCAGGCAGATGGCGGGACCGCGAGCAAGTCCGGAGTTCTTCCAGCGCGTCGGGCTCGATCCAGGCCCGGGTCATATCGAGCTCCAGCGTCATGCCCGCGGTGAGCGAGTTGGCACGCTTCATCACGTCATACAGGCCGTGGACGCTTTCGGACGTCACGCGGCCCTGGGTGGCAACCTGGGCCTTTGCGCAGTCGAGGTGCACGCGGACCAGTACTCGAAACTTGTCTGTCGTCACGAAAATTTCTCCGCTCTCAGTTGGGTGCCACGACGCTGTGGCGCCCCGGGCAACCATAGACGAAATGTGATCCATGCAACATATCTATCTGCCGGTATTGGATATTCCACCGGCCAGGGGCGGGACTGCTTGCTGTCCGCGGACAATTATTCTGGCAGCGGCGACGTGCGAGAATGCCGGTCGATTTGGCACGCATGGTCATGAATCTGCGCCACTTGATCTGGCAGTTCCGTATGGCACGGGGATGGACTGATCTGGTACGCCGCGGCGGCACAGGTCGGAAGGCATACGATCATTTGGCGTGAGCCGAATGGGTGGCCGCCCGGTCAGGAAGCCGGCGGTGATAAGGGTTATGTTGCGCCCATGAAAGCGCACATTAACAACTATTTGACAGCCAGGAGCTGTGAGGCAAACCAGCTTTCAAACTTTTCGGTGTCACGAACGAGGTGCTTTGAAACGACATACTGCCCGGGCTTCAGTTCCCAACCAACGGCACCAGCAAGCGGCAATACCAAGAAACCAATAGTGGTGAAACGGCGCCGGACCCCGCGTCGCAGCTGAGCTTTGACGAGGGCCATGACGCGGAACGGGAGAAACTTCTTATCTCTGGGATCCTTCCACCCTTGAACCGGCTCGGCCTGGTCCCGGTACCAGGCTTCCGCGTCGCCGAGCATCGGCTCGGCCGCGTTCCGCAGTTCCGGTCGGGACTCCAGTCCTGAAGCGACGTCGATCGGATGATGGACCCCAGTGAGCGACTGGGTGGTGCGTTCCATTATTTCTGACCACCACGAGGTCCATTCTGCAGAGACCAACTCGCTGTCTAAAGTGTTACCGGCTGGTTCTGCCAGGCCTGTGGGCGGATCCAGCCGCAGTCTTGCGTCGGGGCCGGTCATGAGCCCAAGGGCATCACGAATATACAAGGCCGCGACGAGTGCCCCAGGTTCAAGAAAACCAACATCGAGCTTCGGAGGCGACAGCATGCTCATGCCGTGAGGGTACCGCCAGTTGCTGCTAAATGAACATGTGGACGGTAGCCACGCTGGAACGGGCACAGATTTGGAAGGGCGGTTTCGCCACGTAGATGCTGCGGGATCGCGCGCTATCTGCCCCAGATTGTCCAGGCTTGAGCCAGTGGCGTGCTGGAGGGGGTGGCGTCTCCCACGCGGGAGGGGTTCCTCTCGATCTCTCGGGCGATGGTGTTGAACATGGCGGTGATCCGGTGGGCGGCGCGCCAGCATTCGTCATCGCTGGCTTTGGGAAAGAACCCGGTGGTCGCTTTGACGCTCAGCGTGTGGCGGTCCGGGCCAGAGCCCTGGTTGGAGCATCCGTGTGTTGAATCCGGGGTCCGTGACAAGACGGGCGATTCTGACGGTTTCGGGTAGGCGAGCAGGTTGAGGTTGGACGTGGCGCCTCGCCGGTGCCGCTCCGCGATGACGGATCAAGCGACCCCGGTGATCGCGCATTCGCGGGCCCAGTGCATGATGGCGGAGCGGACGAGGACGCCGCGTGGGGCGAGTGACCGGCGGTAGCGGCGTTCGGCGGCGACGAGTTCGGGCAGGGCACGGATGTCGTGCTGTGGAGTGCCGAGCCAGCGCCGGTGTCTGGCGCAGACCCACCCGATGCGGGGCAGCCGCCCGGTTCCGCCCGATCCCTGGGTGCAGCGCAGGCAGAGGGTGCGGTCGATGACGTCGGCCCCGTGGATCACAGTGGGTGTGGCGAAGGCGCGCTCGTGGAGAGAGCCGAGGTTGCGCCAGGCCTGCAGCCGTTCCGGGTCCGGCGGTGGCTGGGCTTGGGGATGGCTCCCGCCTCGTAGAGGGCGCGTTCGATCTCCTCGGCGGTAGTGCCGTTGCGGGCTGCGTGGCGGGAGGCGTAGCTGATCAAGCCCTCGCCGCCGAAGATCCTGGTGGGGACGGGGAGCGGCTGGATCGTCACTGGGCCCTGTTCAGCCCGCGCTTGCGGCTGCCGGAGGACAGGGCTGCACGTTTGTGGTGGTGTTCTTCGGCGGCGTAGTCGGTGGCGGTGGCCTGGAGGCGGGCACGGTCGATCTTCTCGGTGCCGTCGATGATCGCTCCGATGGCGGCGTCCGACAGGAGGGCGCGCAGGCCGCCGATGCTCCCGCCGGTGCGGTCCCACAGGTAAGCGGCTTCCTCGGCGAGGGACTCGGCTTCATGGGCGGCAAGGGTGAGCAGGTCCTCGACGCCGAGGACGAGTTCGGTCCAGGCCTCGCGGTCTGCCTTGGTTCCGTTCCCGTAGGGGCGCATCTGGTGCATGATCATCCTGGCCTTGATCTGTCTCCCCATGTCACCGGCGAACAGGTCCGTGGTGGGCAAGTCGATGCCGGCGTAGAGGAAGGTCGCGTCCAGGCGGTCGGCGAACTGTTTAAGGGTGCTGGCTGCCTCGGCGCCTGCCTGCCTGTTAGTCGTCAGGTTGTGCACCTCGTCGAGGACCACCAGAGACGTGCCGAGGGTGCGCAGCACACCCAGGACGCGCTCGGTGACCATCTGCGCGGTCGCCCTTTGGAACACCGGGAGCCGAGCCAATTCGCGAAGGCCTGCATGAGCATCCTTGGCGTGGTCGCTGGCGGAACCATGGCATAGACCACCGGGGCGAAGGACACGTCGTCGGTGCGGCCGAGGCGCGTGCGCTCGGCCTTCTCATGGCGCTTGCCGATCAGCAGCGCGGCGGTGGACTTGCCCATCCCGGCTGCCCCGGAGATCGCGAGCCCTCGCCGCGCCGTGGCCGTGGTGGCCGCGTTGCGCGCGAGGATGATCCTGGTCTGCCGGGTAAGGGCCTGCGTGTCCGTGGTTTCCAGCACGGTGTCGGCCGCCAGCCAGGCGAAGCGTTCAAGGTCGTAGGCGTCCTTCTCCTCGGGAGAGAGGGCTTTGAGCTCCTTGCGGGAGAGCCGCTCCGGCTCGATCGGGGCGTGGTCGACGAACTAGCGCCAGGCAGTCAGGGAGTCGGGGGTCGCGATGGCTCAGTCCTCCAGAAGGTCGATGCGGCGGGCATGACGACGCGGACGCGGAACCGCAGGCGCGGTCGCATTCGCCTCGGACGGGGCAGCGGCGCCGGGTTCGGCCTCAGGTTCTTCTTCGGGGACAGGGGCCAGGCGCAGCGGCGGAGTGGGATCCGGAACGGTCGACGGCGCGGCGCTGGCGCGTCTGGCGGCCTGGGCCTCGGCACGACCTGCCGGGGCGGTCATAATGCGGTTGACCTCGGCGAGCAGGTCCGCGCCGGGGATGCTGGCGGAGCGTCTGTCCAGGGCCTTCTTTGCGGCCGTGAGGACGTCGAGGGAAAAGGGGCCGACCAGGTGCCGGGAAAGGCTCCATTCGGCCTCGATCCATTTCCCTTTCCTGTGGTCGCGAACGTAAATGGATTGGATCCGGTAGGGGTCGTAGCGGATCTCCCAGCGGCCGTTTGCCGGGGAGGGCAGCCCGGAGGGGACGCCCCGATAGTCATGGAGGGCAGCGGCGTCGTAGTGGAGTCCGTGGAAGTTGACTCCGTAGGGTTGGATCGAGCGCCAGTCGACGGGGAGCAGGGCGATGTAGTCGTCCCTGGTCAGAGTGACCGGGACTTGGGGTGCGACGCCCGCCAGGGCCGCGAAGGCTTCGTTCGGGGTGAGGTCCTTCTTTGGCATGGCCGGGTGCCGCAGGCCGGGGTGCGGGCGGTTTTGCCAGACGGCCACCAGCCACCAGTCCAGAAGGTTCTGCACCTCGGCGAGGGTGAACCGTGCCTCGGCGGCGGGTCCTTGCCCGGCGCACGACGTTCGGGCCGTGTAGCCGGCGAGGTACTGGGTGAACCCGGAGTTCACGCCTGCGAAGAACCGCTCGATGTGGGGCTTGTCTGTGGGCGTGCGGGGTGCAGCCTTGGTCAGGCTGACCTGGAGGCGTTCACACGCGGCGATGAATGTCGACCCAACAAAGACTTTGCCGCGGTCCACGGTGATCGACTCGGGCATGATCACCGGCTTGGCGGCGATGGCTGCGCGGGTTTCCTCATTTCCGGGCAGCATTCCGGGCGGCAGCACCGAGCGCGAATAGGCCAGTGAGGCGTCCCAGCCGGGCTGCATCGGCAGGGGAGTCAGGGCGCGGGCCAGGAGGACCGCGGCATCGACGGCCTTCGTCGCCACGGGGCGCAGGATTGCCGCCAGGGGTGTTCGCGTCGCCACATCAAGGGCGACGGTCAGGTCAACGCGGCTGGATGTGGCATCGGGGCACACAACCATGAGGTCCAGGGGAGTGGAGTCGATTTCCACCAGTTCCCGGGACGAGAGGGCGCTTGGCGTCCCCAGGGCCGCGCTGGGCGGTTCGCCTGGGTGCGGCGGGTCGTGGCGTTGCCGAACGGGTGTCGGGACGTCTCGATCCTCCTCAGGACACGGTAAAGACTCCTGTCTGACGGCACTGTGAGGCCCTGCTGGCCGGCCAACGCCGCACTCTGACGATGGCCCGCGACCGTGTTCCGGTCGAAAGATCCCGCTGTCCGGCCACCTCGGCCTCCAGCAGCGCGACCACTCGCGGATCGGTGCGCCCGGACACCGTGCTCTGCCTGACAAGTCTGGCGTCGATGAGGCCAGCGACTCCTTCTTTGCGGTAGGCAGCGATGTGACGGAACATGGTCCGCTCGCCCATGGGCTTACCCGCAGCGGCGAGTTCGGCCCGCTTCGCCTCGATGCGGTCCTGGAGTCCGTTCCGGAGGTCGTACTCCGGGACGGACGCCGTGCCGGCATCGACGCCCGGCGGGATCCCGTAAAGAACCTCATGGACATGGCGCTGAAGGTGCTCGACCCGGGCACGTGCGACGGAATCGAGTGTCTCGAGAACCGCGGAACGATCCAGCGATGGGAGCCGGGAGGGGGAGTCGGGAAGGTAGGAATCGTTCGAGAGGAGGTCGGTGACCGGAATCCTGCGGATCCGGCCAGTGGTCAGGTTCTTCAGGGCGAGCTCGGACCCGTCCTGAGCGACGACCTGCCACGACACTCCGTCGAACTCGATGTAGTCGAACAGGCTCACCGACCTCACGACGCTGCCTCCAATCCAATCTGTTCCGGCCATTCCACAGCGATCGACACCGGCGAATCCAGCGCGAGGGGCTGGGAGTGGTCGGCCGTCAACACGCCCGTGAACAACAGGTTCAGCACGTGCGCGTGAACCATGGATCGGTCGAGGCCGACTCCACGCGCCACGCGCCGAACCCCGACTTTCATCGGCGTCTCCTCGGCGAAGGCTGCCGCGATCGCCGGCAGGACTTCGGCCCCGGGGCGAAACGGTCTTGGCGGTATCCTGCGAGCCAACGGACGTTCGAACCCAGTGGCTCAGGGATTCCGGTGAACACCTCGTACTCCCAGCCGACTTCCTGACACGCCTGGCGGCTCATTTCGAACTGATCCGCCGCGGAATCCGCATGCCCGACGGGCGCACGTCCACAACACGGCCGCCGCCGTCACGCAGCCGGAGGAAGAAATCCGGAACGTGCCCACGGGCGTGCTCCGTGCCATGAGGCCACAGCAACGCGAACGGCTGCGAGGAAATGCCGACCACATCACCGTCGTGGTCTGCCAGCATCGCGAAGTCACGCTCGAGCAGGCTCTCGAAGCCCACATGTGCCCGCATCGTACTGGACCACCACGAACCCTCGTAGTTCCGCTTGCCCGGCCATGAGAAGAACGAGCGTACGGCCATGGCGGATTCGAAAGGGACCGCCGAAATTCCAGCCGACACCGGCTCGTCGACCACCCGGTCGCCGAAGCGAGCCAGCAGACGGACCGAATCGGTCAGGTTCACCGGCAACGACCTCAGACCATCGCGCAATCCCATGCTGCCAACTTAGCTGTCAGCACGACGCGAATCCCGTAAGCTGCCACGTTGCGTGTCAAAGATGCCATTTCAACTGACAGCGAACACTTGCCGCCCGGCCTCAACCGGAATTTAGTTGAAACTTCAACCAAGTTAGTGGCATCCCTGCGGATTGAATCCGGGCGTATTCTCTTGTTCAGCCGTCGCCAGTTTTCCGTCAATTTCAAGGTGACGCGCTCTCGGCGGAAGCTCTTCCGCTGAGTGCCGGCAGGCGACACCCGCTGGCTCTCACTCGACGGGGGCTCCTGCCCAGTTGTGCGGGTCCAATCGACGGGATAGCCGCATTCTTCCATCGAGAGCAGAATGGGTTCGGGCGTTGCGGTGACCAGAAGGTCCACCAAACTGACGGATCCGTTGTGACGATCTCGATATTCCAGACTCTGGGCGGGAGCAGGTTCTTTCGTTGCTTGGCGAAAACCGCTTTGACCTGTTCGCGTGGCACCATCCACGGGCCGCGGCGGAAGAGGCGTAGTAGTCCACGGCCGCGGAACTCAACTTGCTGCGGCGTGACGACGAGGCGAATCAATGGCGGGCCTGCTTTGACTTTGTAGTTGCAGTAGGCGCCGCCCGTGAACTCACGCCTCAGTGCCGCGTCAAAGATCCCACCGTCAGTGTCCCGCATGGGGTCAGTGTAGGCCTTGCTGGAATGGGGGCGCGGAAGGGAAAGTGGGACGAGGCGCGTGCCGCCGCGAACCGGGTCCAGGCAATGGGCCGGCGAACCTCGTTTTGTGGACGAAGGCTTCCTTCAGGGTGCGGTCCTCAGGTTGACGTAGCGGGACCATGCGTCGCCTGCCGCGTCGGCGTGAAGGAATACGACTTGGTGGCTGTAGCCGAGTGCGTCCGCGACCAGTGGTGGCGGTGAAAGGGTGAGGTGTTCGTCGAGGGCGGTGTTTCGTGCGCCGCGCAGGTCGATGCCGAGGCTGCGGAGCCTGTCCATGATGGTGTTTGGGTGAAGTGGCTGTCCGGCTCGGGTTCCGGGGAAGAGCCAGGGGCTTCGGGTGTCCGATCCGGTTCTGAGGTTCGGCCGGTTTCGCAGGTGTTCTTGAAGTAGTTCCGCGAAGGGCTGGGGCACGGGGACCGGATGCGTGCCGAAGGCGATCTTCATGTTCGCGCTGCCTTCGTTGGCCTCGACGGCCTCGACGGCCTCGACGCGGAGTTTGGCTACCCGCACGAGCGGTTGGGCGTAGAGAAGCAGCAGGATCCCGGTGACTCTGTAGGGCAGCGATTCGCTGGTGCCGGTGAGCAGTTCCCGCAGCCAGGCCAGGCGTTGGTCCTGGGTGATTGCCGGGCGGTTTTTGGCGGTGTAATGGCCCATTTCCACGCGGGTGTTTGTTCCGGTGTTGTTGATGAAGACGATGAAGGTGCGGATGGCCTTCCTCGTCGTGGGTCCGGTGGCGAGCCAGGTTTCGATGTCTTGCTGGGTGCAGGTGGCTGCGGTTCTTTGGTGGGTTTGCCAGAGCCAGTCCAGGAATTTGACGGTTTCGGTGATCTCTTGTTTGGCCGAGTGCACTGGGCCGCGGGCGCTTGTTTCCGGTGTTGTCGTGGACCGGATGCGCCGTAGGTGGTGCCATGTGGCAAAGTGCTCGACAGGTCTTGCGACCTGTTCGGGCAAGGGGCGGAGCTTGTCTTCGATCCAGGACTCGAACCGGGCCAGGTGCGGGTCTTGGTAGGGGAGGAGTCCGTGGTGGACGAACAGTGCCCGCAGGTGGTTGGTTTCTCGTTCCGCTGACTTGGCCTGGGCGTTGAGTCCTTCGTGGGTCAAAAGTGTTGTCCCGTTTGAGAGTGAGGACAGGAGGGCTTGGACTTTGGGGGAGCGCTTCCAGGTGATGATGCTTTCGGGCCGGTCTGCCTTGCAGAGGACCTCGACGATTCTGCCCGCTGTTCCTGAATCGGCAGGGTCTGTGAGCAGTAGATCGTTGAGGTCGTCCCGGAGAGCGCAGCGGGCGCAGATACCCAGTCGGTAGAACTCGCCCTCAACACCGCAGCGGCCGCAGTGGAAGTCGTGGGGGATGCCTGCGCAGGGTGCGCATCGCGGCCCGCCGATGGTCTCGGGCGGGCCGGGAGCAGCCGGTGCTGGCCGCAGTCAGGGCAGGTCCCGTGGGTGCGGGTGGCGGTGGTGAAGCAAGGTCCGCAGATTTTGCCTTCGGGCCAGGTGGCGCGTGTTCGGCCGGCGTTTCGGCCGCATCGGACGCAAGTGGCGGTCCCGGTGGTGCGCGGCCGGCCGCGGCTGGTGTTGCGGGGAGTCAGCCCCTCTGGAGCCTCAGTGTCCATCGTCGATGATGCGGGCCCGCCGAGGGCGGACGGTGCGGTTCAGGTCAACGACATTGGGAGCGCTGGTGCCGGTCTTGCGGGTCCGGGCGTCGGCGGCTGTCACCGTGATGAGGTCTTCGGGGCCGCAGGAGAAGATGTCACAGATCGCGGCGATGAGTTGCAGCGCGACGCGTTCGGGCTTCTGGTTGACGAGCCGGTAGACCTGTGGCCGGGACAAGGTGATGCCGCGCTCGGCCAGCAGGGGGATGAGGTCGGTGGTGTTGTGTAGTCCCCGTGCTGCCATGAGCTCGGAAAGCCGCCATTTGTATTCGACTTCGCGTCTCACCATTGGCCCCTGATCTGCACGCCCAGAACTTCGTCCATGGTGCGGTCCAGGGCCGCACGGAGGGTGGAGTTGCGGAAGTCGTCGCTGACGAATTGATAGATCCCGGTGGTGGAGGCGTGTTCGTGGCCCATTTGATATTGCACGAATCTAGGATCCCATCCGTCCTCCAGGAGGTGTGTTGCGTAGGAGCGTCGCAGTGAGTGCAGGTCCAGGCCATCCAGCGGCAGTCCCAGCTCGTCCAGGTAACGCCGGAGCCTGCGCAGCAGGGTGGATTCGCAGATCAGGCCGCCGCGTTCGCTGGGGAACAGGTCCAGTGTTTCAAGCGCTCCCGCCCGTTGGCGAGCCAGTCGTCGATGACCCCGGCCGTCCAGTCGAAGACCGTCAGGACGCTGCGGGGTTTGTGAGGGAGCCCTTGCGTGACTTGCCGAAGCGGACCTTGCAGACGCCTGTTTTCCCGAACCTTCGCGCCTGCGGGTTGGTCGCGAAATCGATGGTCTGCAGGTGCCGGAGTTCGTTGAACCTGAGCCCGTACGAGTAGGTGACTTTCAGCATGACCGCGTCGCGGTAGGCTGCTTTCCAGCCTTTCTTGCCTGAGGCCGCGATGAGTTCGACCTGGTCATCCGCATGGTCGAACAGCATCTGCAGTTCAGCCTTGGTGAATGGCCGCTTCGAAGGACGCCCTTCGTACTCTTGCGTGTGCGCAGCGGTGTTCCAGTCAAAGAAGACCTGGGACGGGTGTGTGCCAAAGCGCTCCTCACAGACCTGGTCCCAGCCATAGTCGGAATTGGATACGTAGGACGTGAACCGGCGGAGGGCGGACTGGTAACCGCGGATCGTGGAGTGCTTCAGATGATGGATCGAGCGCAGGTCACCGAAATACTCCTCGACATGGGCCGGTGACCAGTTCCACGGGAACTCGTTCACATGGTTCACGAACCTTCGGACACATCCGATGCCCTTATCAATCGTGTCGAACTGAAGGTTCCTGGAGAGCTGCTGGTTGCGCCAGCCCGTAAGCATGTCCTCGAGCGTCTGTTCCTCGGGATGCAGCAGCCGAACAGCACTCAGTTGCAGCACGCGCCCGGACCCATCGACCGCCATTTCGCCTCCAAATCACGCCAGAATCATGTTCATAATTTGAATCAATGATTCATCAAACGCATCATCACGACAAAACCGCAGGTCAGAGGCGCGTCTCACGCCGTCACAGACAACCACACGCAGCCGTCTGGATCGTCCGGGAAGCTGCCCGTCAGGGTTGCGGGGGTGCAAGAATCCGCGAAATCCCGGGGTGAGTGAGCCCGTCCCGGCGGATTCAGGGGATTCGGGCGAATTGATTCATCTGATGAGATACGCAGACTATTACTTGACATAATCACCATTATCGGCGTTTTATCACTTGTGATTATGGGTGTGATTTAGCTTGTGAAACAGCCTCCTTGTGGCAGTATAGGGGTATGACAGCACTTCCAGGAGCCGGTGGCGGGTTGAAGGCGCACAAGGATTCCATCCGGCTGACCGAGGCCGAGCTGGTCCGCGACCTTCGGGACATTCTGGGCCCGAAGCTTGTCGCGTGCATCGGTTCGGTGAAGGAAACCCGGGCCGTGCGACAGTGGGCCGACGGTGAGAGGAAGCCCTCCGCCGAGGTCATGACCCGGCTCCGCCATGCCTATCATGTGGCCGCCTTGCTGACCGAGCGCGACTCGGCGACTGTGGTCCAAGCGTGGTTCCAGGGCATGAACCCGCAGCTGGAGGACGTTCCGCCGGCGCGGCTGCTGCGCGAAGGCCCAATCGACGCGGTGGCGCAACAGGTCCTGGCCGCGGCCCGTGCGTTCGCCGCCAGTGACTGACGGTGTGACAGGCGTCCGCGGAGGGCTGAAGGCGCACCAGGATTCCATCCGGCTGCCCGATGACGTACTGGTCCGGGATCTGCCGGCCGTCGGTTAGCTCCTTACGGATACAGTGTGGCCCGGGCACGGATCGTAACGCGAAAACACAAATTGCCTTTTCAACTGCCTGAGCTGTTCACGGCGACCAAGCCCTAACCGGTAAAGACTGCCGGCGGTGCGGCGGGGAAATAGTGGCGGATCGACCAGGCCGCACTTCCGAACATGCAGAATCGCCGCTGTTGTCACCAGCCCTTGGATTCCCGGCTTTCCGCGTGGCTGCGCCTTTGGTAGTAGTCCGGTATTTGCGTGAGTTTCGTATCGAGGAATGGACGCAGGATGAATTTCACGAATCGTGGCACGCAGACACACCCAGTGTCCCAACCACCGTGCATCGGACGGCTTTAGCGGGCTCTCGGTCACCCTGCTAGGCGCGGACTTCAAGTCCGGGGGATCACCAGGAAACGTCTCGCTGCAAAGAACCGGTTAGTTTGAGAAATCGAAGTATGTAGACACGATTCGATTCAAATATTGTATTGCTGGACCGAGGCCCGATGGATGGTGTAAAAGCCTACGTATGGGAGTTGTGGGAGTGCACGGCATAAGGCAATACAAGTTTCACCGCGACCCGCGGGAATTGCAAAAACTGTGGGCTAAAGCTCTTGTGCGGTCCGCGGGTTTGAAGGAAGAAGAATTTGCGCTGGCGTACTACGCGCCGATCCTACATCTCGGAGCCCGGCAAGGCAGCGGCTCGGACGAGCAATTTTCAGAGACCGAATGTCGTCTTATCGCTGCTTGGTTGGTCAGCCAAGGAACTCCGGTACCAGTTGTTCAAGGACCAGCGACTCGATGGCTGCGCGACGGGATTGACTGGTTCATCCGAAACAGGGCAGCAGAAGGCTTGACCCAAGCCATTGTGGCATCCGCCTTCCGGGAGGTGGCCGTGTACGTCGATCCTCTCCACGCATCCCGCCGGCATGAAGCCCGCCGGACGGTGGCTGAGGTTATTACAAAGGAGAAGCCGCGGATTCTCATCGCCCATTCGCTGGGCAGTGTCGTGGCCTATGAGACTCTGTGGGCTTGGCCGAACCTTCGTGTTGATCTGCTCCTAACCCTTGGGTCGCCGCTGGCTTTGCCCGGAATTTTTGCCGACCGGCTTGACCCCTTTGAAGCCGGACAGCGTCGCAAGCCGCCGGGGTGATTCGTTGGGTCAACGTGGCCGATGAGGGTGACCTCATTGCCGTACCGAAGGGACTCAGCCAATACTTCGACGGCGTCGACTCCGATGCTGAGGTGACCATTGGGTCCATCGCATTTCATGATGTTGAGGCTTATTTGAGGTGCTCCGAAGTTGCCAATATTCTTGCCGCATATGACGAGGGGACGCTTGAGCCGGAAAGCATTGGTGGTCGCGATACCAACGCCGGACGGTGACGATTATGACTCGTTGGAGGATTTTGCCGGACATGTCAACGGGGTAGCAAAGGGCCTATTTTCGCTCGGTTATGAGGTTAACGATCCGGCGGCCACATGGAATTGGACCGCCGCGGAGATGAACGAAGGATTCCGGGACCTCGTCGATGATGACGACGGAAGCGGAGTGCGAGTCGTACACATCCTCGGGCATGGGGAGCGAAGCCATGGAACGGTGTTTCCCGTAGGCGCTGACGGGCAGACCGACGATGACTGCGACGTTGTGAACTGGCTCAAACTCGTTCAATCCAACAACAGACTGCGTCCTAAGACACTTTTCATTCTGGATACTTGCCACAGTGGAGAAGCAACACGGTCTGAGTGGGGTCTAGATATTCACGCCGAAGACCTGCGTGGCTGGGTCTTGGCTGCGTCGGAACGGGATCGATCAGCATACGATGGTCGGTTGACAAGGGCCGTCGCAAACCAGTTGGCGGCGGTGGCAGGTCAAACAATGGGTCTCGCACCTGATCTTGAGTTCGTTCCGTGGGAAACATTCCGGGACAAAGTCATACATGAGGTCGAGCGGGGCGCAGGCGACCGGCTCCTTCCCCAGCGAGTGACCTCAACACTGCTGAACAGGACCGTGAAGGTGCCGTTCTTTCCTAATCCCGCATATGTAGAGCCAGGCCCCTTCAGCAGGCAAAGAATGAGGCGGCTGAGGGGCTGGGACCGTTTCTGGATTCCTTCGCAGGCACAGCGATGTCCACAGAAGGCCTCGAAGGCCTCGATCCGAACCATTTCACCGAGCGTGCTCGCGGCCGAGACGGGCTTGGTCCCGACGGGACCTTCACCGGCAGGCGAAGCCAGCTCGTTGATTTGTCGTCATGGATCAATGACCCTGCTCCGGGAGACAGCGTGCGAGTTGTCATTGGCAGCCCGGGAGCAGGGAAATCTGCCATCCTCGGCGTTCTAGTATGCGCGGCTCACCCCTTTCTACGAGAAAGGACCAAATCAGTCTGGTCGCGAGCCGCGGCAACGCCGAACCTCCAACAGAGGATGGCCGGGATTCACGCCCGGGCCAGACCCTTGGCACAGATACTTGACTCCATCGCGCGACAACTCCAGCTACCAAATCCTGGCGAGACCTGGACTCCGGAGACGCTCGCAAAGTCGCTGAAAGCGGAGCAGGGGCGTCCACTGATCGTCCTGGATGCCCTGGATGAGGCCGACAACGTTCGAGAGACCGTGGGTCTACTCCGCGATCTCGCCAACACCCGAAATTCAGACGGTACTCCAGCATGCCGACTCTTGATTGGAACACGGGCCGGGGAGGGCTGGCCCCTCATTGAGGAGTGGGTAGGTACCCTAGCTGATCGCCAGAAAACCGATCTCGAAGCTGTTCCGTTGGCGATCCTCAAGGAGGACTTGTCAACCTATTTGGTCTCCGTTCTTGGACCCGGGCGGTTCACCCAACGGATCGCTGAAGGGATGGCCTTAAGACTCACACAAGAACAGGGCACACGGCGCGGCTGGGGCGAATTCCTTGTGGCCTCTCTATTCGCTGTAAGTATCCGTCGCAGTGGGTTGCCAAAGAGCGATGATGCGGTCGACGACCTCCTTGCAAACGCGCCGCGGACTCTCCCGGAGGTCCTAGACTTAGACCTAGCGGTTGGGGACGACGCGATCCTCCCCCGAGCGATCCTGACGTGCCTGTCCTGGTCAAAGGGATCCGGAACGCCGTTACGATTGCTGCGGCTTCTCACGCGTGAAATCTTTGCGCCCGGTGTGGAAGCCACCGATCACGACTTCAACCGTGCTCTTGATCAGGTTCGCTTCTATCTGCGGACAAGCACCGACGGCAATGGCGAACTGCTGCGGCGGCCATTTCACCAAGGACTCACAGATTACCTCCGGACCGGTAGCAAAACGACAGCAAGAGACATCCTTGAAACGCTTCTCGGCGATCTCCCCACCGCCGAGGGACGCCGACTGTGGGGCATTGCCGAACCATATCTAACCCGTCACGCGCTCGACCACGCGATGGACGCAGACGAAACCCTACGCATCCTCGACGATGCGGACTACGTTTTTCACGCCGACCCCGACAGTTTCGTAGCTGCGCTCGCCCGACTCGAACATGTGGGCGGTAAAGAGCCCGGCCGAGCCGACCAGCGTAGGCGGGCCATAGCCGCGATTTATCTTCAATCGCTCCACCTCCACCGACAGCTCGAACCAAATCGACGACGCCAAATCCTGCAGATTGATCGCGCTCGGTTCGGTGTCCGTGAGGTTCTCGACGGACTTAGTCCAAACCGTGCCACCGATACAGTTACGTGGGATGTGGACTGGGCATCAGGAAGCGCAAGCAGCACTCAACTACGGGCGACCATTACTGCTGCCGGAGAGATAGCGGTGGTGGTGTGCGGCACTCTGCCGGATTGGACGCCCATCGCCGTCACCGGCGGCGCCGACGGCACCGTGCGGCTGTGGAACCTGGCCAATCAAGCCCCGTTAAGTGATCCGTTACCCGCACACCCCGGCGGGGTTACAGCGGTGGCATGCGCGACGCTGCCGGACCGGACGCCCATCGCCGTCACCGGCGGCGCCGACGGCGCCGTGCAGCTGTGGAACCTGGAGCATCAAATCCCGATTGGCGACCGGCTGCCTGCACACCCGGCGGGGTCACAGCGGTGGCATGCGCGACACCGCCGGATCGGACAGCCGTCACCGGCGGCGCCGACGGCACCGTGCGGCTGTGGAACCTGATCGATCAAGCCCCATTAAGTGATCCGTTGCCCGCACACCCCGGCGGGGTCACAGCGGTGGCATGCGCCAGGCTGCCGGATTGGACGCCCGTCGCCGTCACCGGCGGCGCCGACGGCACCGTGCGAATGTGGAACCTGGTCAATCAGGCCCCGTTGGGTGATCCGTTGCCCGCGCACCCCGGCGGGGTCACTGCGGTGACGTGCGCGACGCTGCCGGATCGGACGCCCGTCGCCGTCACCGGCGGCGCCGACGGCACCGTGCGGCTGTGGAACCTGGTCAATCAGGCCCCGTTAGGTGATCCGTTGCCCGCACACCCCGGCGGGGTCACAGCGGTGACGTGCGCGATACTGCCGGACGGAACGCCCATCGCCGTCACCGGCGGGCGCGACACGATGATGCGGGTCTGGAACTTGGCCGCCCGAGTCCCGAAGGGTAGCTCACGACCAGGTCACACTGGCGGAATGACGGCTGCGGCGTCCGCCCCTCTGCGGGATGGGAGAGCCGCTGTCACCGGCGGGCACGACGGGACGATGTTGGTATGGAACTTGGCCGATCGACTACCATTGAGCGACCCAAGGCCGGGGCACCCCGGCGGGATGCTCAAAGTGGCATGTGCCACGGTGCGGGATGGAACAACCATGATCGTTACCTTTGGCCGCGAGGGTATCGTACGTGTGTGGATCCAACCGGTCGTGTCTCGTTGCATGACCCCCTGCCAGGGCCCGGCGGTATGTCGGCCGCAGCATGCGCAGCATTGCCGAATCGGACAGCCGTCGCCGTCACCGGCGGCGCCGACGGCACCGTGGGGCTGTGGAACCTGGAGCATCGAATCCCGATTGGCGACCGGCTGCCTGGACACTCCGGCGGCGTCACAGCGGTGGCATGCGCGACACGTCCGGATTGGACGCCCATCGCCGTCACCGGCGGCGCCGACGGCACCGTGCGAATGTGGAACCTGATCGATCAAGCCCCGTTAAGTGATCCGTTGCCGGCACACCCCGGCGGGGTCACAGCGGTGGCATGCGCGACACTGCAAGACGGGACACCCATCGCCGTCACCGGCGGCGCCGACGGCACCGTGCGGCTCTGGAACCTGATCGATCAAGCCCCGTTAGGTGATCAGTTGCCGGCACACCCGGCGGGGTCACCGCCGTGGCATGCGCGACACTGCAAGACGGGACACCCATCGCCGTCACCGGGGCGCCGACGGCACCGTGCGGCTCTGGAACCTGGCCGATCAAGCCCCGTTAGGTGATCCGTTGCCGGCACACCCCGGCGGGGTCACAGCGGTGGCATGCACCGCACTCCCAGACGGGACACCCATCGTCGTCACCGGCGGCCACGACGGTATGGTCCGTGCACGGAACCTGCGGAAGTTCAGCACGTTCACGGAGCAGCAGTTCCAATTGCCAGATACTCCAAGCAGCATCACGATCGATGACCGAAGTCGGATCCTCGTCGGCATGTCAAACGACGTTCTTGTCCTTTCGCCGGGCTGGCAAACACACGGGGAAAGTCGTGGCTCGATTTATTGAACGGCGTCTTCGATACTTGAGTCGATGAAATCACGGTGCGACCCAGAGTTTGACAGTCGACATGAGGCGCGCGCTTATCGCGGCGCACAGAAAATTCAAGGAAACCGATGGCGGCCGCGTTGAAGACGTGGTTCCGCCTGAGATACCAGCGGACCCCCATCTCATCCTCCTTGACGAAACCGTTGCCGCAGCTTACGAAAAATGGAGGGTCCCTTGCCTGGCGTTTCATCGCGAATTTGATTCACCCAAAGCTTGAAAGGCCCGAGTCGGGCCAACCAGGGGCCGAGGACGAGTGGGCACGGCTGCGATTCCAAAAGGATGAAACTCTCGAACTCACTCGTGCCGAGCTGTTTGAAGCTGAGCGCGAGCTGATCGCCGAAGTCAAGCACAATCTCGGTTTGATCAGAAAGGGAATGCTCTCAGACGCAAAGCGGCCCCGACCCAAACCGACTCGGAAGCTCGAGTGATCGATCTAACCGTCTATGACATGGACCCAAAATCAGTCCTTGATGTCTGTTTGACACTACCGTCGGTTTCTACGTCGAAACGCCGCAGGATTCCGTGTCCCAGTTCGTCGGCCGCCCGCTCCGCCAGAATTGCGGCGTTGTGTGCACAGACTGACTCCCCCAATCCGTCGGCGTAGTAGCCCTTGAGTACGTCGTCCGACACAAACCTTCCTCCCATGGGTTCTTTGATGCGGTCACTCCACCAGCGTTCGCGGATTCGCTCAAGTGCAACGTCAAATGGCGCCTCAACGTCTATGACCTCAACACCCTCATAGTTGGCGTTAAAAAGGTCGGTGATGTAGACATCTGCTAGCTGGGGCCAGGAAAGTGTGCCTTCAATTACGACGTTTTCACCCGCAGTTAGGGACATCGAACGAATGATGTCTGCTGTGTACGTGGAAAATTGGTGTACCTGGGAACCCAATTCTCTCACTCCAACCGGTCTTCCATCGGGAAGGGTGTGGTCATGCCGATATTTCAGCAAGCCGTGGCGTTCGGCGTCATCGAGCAGGATGTCTTTGACGACATCGGGATCAATTCGTCGGAAGCCTTTGAGGTTGAGAGTGTCCAAGGCCGAGGTTTTACCAGCGCCCGGCGGGCCGGCGGTCACGACGACCGCCTTGCCGTCCGTTGCTACCTCGCCTTGAAGGCTCCTGTAAATCTTTGCGGCCCGGACTAGAGTATCTTCGTCGAAGTACACGCTTAGTTCGAGCGGCGCGTGATGCAGGCCCCGCCGGTGGCGTATAAATCGGTGAGGGCCGCATGCACCTCATCTCTGTTATCGGCCAACAGCCGTCCTTATTTGGTCGAATTCGCCCTTGGTCAACAGTCCCTGTGCGAACGCCTTGACAACCTGGTCCCAGGTGCCGGGAATTCGTCCTTCGTGGGGATATGGTGCTTGCTCGCCGAAGGTGTACGTGTATGACATCAATTCCTCCATGAGTCGTTGACGCGATGTGTCGTACGCGAATGCGCGAAGGATTATCTCCTCAGGGTCCTTGTTAACGGTTCCTCCGCGCCGCTCAATGGCTTTAAGTAACCGATGCACACGCGCCTGGCTGGTGGCTAGGAGGTCAGCGATATCGCGCTGCGGTATGCCGCGCCTGTCGGCGTTCAAAGCGGCTCTCAACTCATCGATCAGGTCAACCTTCTGCCGCGCTTGGCGCTGCAAGGCTTCCTTGTGTATCGCTTCTAGACTGCTATCCATCGTGATCATGTAGTGCTCCCCTCGATATGTCCTCATCGTAGCGTCTTGATTCATCTCGAATCAATTGAGTTATCGCTGTTATTGGGAGGACGCTGGCTATGGCAAGTGGGGCTTGCCCAGCCCATGCGCTGCAACCGACCGCATCTCAGGCAGGCACCACTCGGGAGGTCTAGCCAACGCGATTGCGTTACCTCATCGGCCTGAGCCCGCTCCTGCTTGCCAGAATTCCGAAGTCCTTCCTACTGTTCGGCCGGTCCAGTTTCTCAACAATGGTTTGCTGTGTCTCGGGGCTCCAGAAGATCTTCAAATCCTGACGGGCCCGGGTGATAGCGGTGTAGAAGACGCTGTGCGAAAAACTGTCTTCGTTTGCTGCGGTGATGACGATCTTCACAGAGTCGTACTCCAAGCCTTGCGCTTTATGAATCGCGACTGCATACGCTATCTGGAACGGGACTGTGGTGTTCAATGCCTGGTCATCATCGTCTGTGCTGCCGTGCTCGTAGACAGAGAAGCGCACCGTGGAGTCGCCGAGCCACTCCAGGTCAGGCCCGGATACTTCAAACTGGGAGATTGCTCGGTCGAGTTTGATGTCGAATTGTATACGTCCTGGTTCGTGTTCGATCCCTGTGATTCTGCCCTTCAGGTTGTTGTACATGACCCCACGGAAGCGCTGGCTGTCGTTGAACAGAACGGGATCACCGACTTTATAGGTCGAAGTGGCCCAGAACACCGGGGGTTTGGGATTGCCGCTTTGGAGGAACAGGTTAACGTTGTTGATCCCGTATAGGCCGTCGTAATTAAGGCACAGGATGATCTCGTCTTCCTTCTGCGCCTCGAAGAGTGATTCATCGAGGTTTGCTGCGTAACCCTGGGACGAGATGATCTCGGCGATGTTGTCATCGATCTTTCTCACAGCATTCCAAAAGTCGACTAGCTGGTCGTTTTTGGTCCGATACGGGGTCGTGAGTTCGAAGACGGATTTCTTCGGCAGGAAACTTGGCGCAAGCCCAAACCAGTTGCCGAACTGAATGGATTCGATCTGGTAGGCATCGCCAACGAGAACAAGCAAGGAGAAGGAGGTCTGTTTGAGCACACGGAGGAAGTCGCTGTTGTTGACAGTGCTGCACTCGTCAATGACCAAGACGTCATAGTGCTTCGCCGGCCGGTTCCCCAGGTGTCGCTTGATAGTGCTGAAGTCCGAACCGTTGACGTTAACCCGCCTTTTCAGGTTGTCCACCGCCGGATTGGTGTGCGCGAGGAACAGTTTTTCTTTGTCGTGGAAGTAGCTGGCGATGTGCCTAATCATGGTCGACTTACCGGTTCCAGCTGCGCCATGGACCAGAGCGACCTTCGACATCGAGAAGAGTGTACGCAGAGCCTCTTGCTTCAGCTCGTCGTCAATCCCCCGCGGCGCCTCCGACAACCACACGTCAACGGCGTTGCCATAACCATCAATGCCTTCTCCCGCCAAACCCTGAAGATGCTTGACGATGTCGCTCGTCTCAGTCTCATATTCGGTGATGAACACATGTCCGCGGTCTTGGACGAGGCAACGCTGGGGCTTGTGCTTGTAATAGAGACGACTGTTGTACAGGGCGATCAGACTAGGGATATCACTGAAGCCTTCGAGTTCATCGAGGGGCTTGTACAGCTTTCCGCCCTGTTCAACCTCTGTCTTGATGCGACGTGCCAGTAGTTCATGCGTCCTGTCCGAAACATCAATGCTCTCGATGAGGTCAGAGAAGGGTGGGTTGTGCGCAACCAAAGAGGTACAGAACGGCATTGTGTCGAATGGCTTGGCTCGCCAGGACAGGTGCAGATTCGACAGTCCGGGGCACGTTTCGTAGTCGTATTGCTGTTTCAGCAGTTCATTTTTCATGCGCAGCATGAGGTAGCGGATGACGTTGTGCCCCGGTGCCTTCTTTGCCAATAGCGTGCGTGCAGAAGACAGGACCCCGAAAACGTACGGCTTTTGCGAGCGACGTGTCGCCTCGGCTCTGAGTCGCTCGAACGCGGCCTCGGGCATGGTTGCGACATCGAGCAGACCGTTTCCCGTCGCAGTGAGGTACTGCATGAGGTACTGATACTCTGTCTGGCTTGTCGAGACCTTCGCGTAATCGCCGAAGAGTCGCCCGAAGTTTTCCAGTTCGCATGGACGTATGGACACTTCCCACTCGGAGATGAGCCTGATCGGCATGACGTGATCGAGCACCTCGATCGAATCCTGTTTCAGTGTGAGATGAGCGGCGTACTTATCGGTGATGTCGATGTCCGTGAATGCAATGTACCGCTCGCTCTTGCTTGAGTAGTCTTTCGCATCTTGGAATGTGACCTCATAGTAGATACGGCTTCTGACAAAGAACGGGCGCGTCTTCAGGATGTAGTAGCGGTCGCGTCGTCCGGGAGTGGACGATGCCTTATCTGCCTCGATCCGCCCTGCAATCTTCTGGTGGTACTCCCTAAGTGCGGGTCCAGGTCGAGTGGGAACTTGTGGAGGTTCATGAGCACGGCCATGTCCCATTCATCACGCGCAAGATCACGAAGGCGAACGAGATACTCGTAGTACTTGAGCATCAAGCGTTCAGAGGCGTTTCCGTCCATGGTGTAGTGCGATGCACTTTGTTGTAGCAGCTTATGAAAACGCTGCAGAAAATGAAGCTTCTTGGGTGCTGAACCGAGGCTGTCGACGGCGGTCTTGATAGCTTCATAGTCGTAAGTAGCATTTCCGGTGTCCGCATCCCACTTAGCCGCAACGCCTTCAACGAGGTTGCGAAGCTGTCCAAGAAGCTGCTGCGACAGTAGTGGGCGATTTGGGGTGAGGGCGTCTATGGCCCCGCAAATCGCTTCGTTCGAGCTACGGATTTGTTGGTCGATGGAAGCCACTACCGCCCCTCCTGCGGTCCTCGACCACCGAACTGAATTGTCCTTGTTGTGGGCACGCGTGAGGCCGCGACTTGGTAAAGCCTGACTGGCAATCCGGATCCCGCCAGGAACTCCTCGTCTTCTACGCCCGCACTGTTCAGCACTTCTCGGGCGCGGGGCAGCATCGACGGCATTTCAAGGGCCGATGTGCGACCAGGCTCCGCCCGCCGCCACCCGTTCTGTGACATGCGCACCACGGCATTCCTGTACGAGACATCGTTCATGACCCCTAGCGTCCGTGCACGGTAGAGAAGCGCCGCAAGGCTCACGCCCCAATGTTCTTTGAGCTCGGCAAGTAGTTTCCAGCTCTTTCCAGCCGTAGAGACCGGGAGTGATCCAGTGATCTGTTCTGCCGGCATAAGGAACTCTGCCGCAAATCTGTTGGCTTGGTCTTCGGAGATCTTGCTACCTGGTTCCGCGTCCTGATGCATGATCAAGTGGCCTAGCTCGTGGGCCACATCGAACCGTTGGCGGTAGTAATCGTCCTTGACGGGATTGAGCACGATGATGGGACGTGCTGCAGTGTGCACAGAAAAGGCGTCGATCGCAGCGGCTCCAGGTTCGCAAAATACCACTACGACCCCCGACCGCTCAGCGAGGCGGACCACGTGTTGAATAGGACCTAGTCCGACGCCGAAGTAGTCGCGGGCAACCTGTGCAGCACCTTCAGGTGTCCCACCTCGCTCATCTGAATTTACTGGGATGTCGGGGAGGTGCACTTCTGGAAGTTCGACGGCACTATCCAGTAGCCGGATTACTTCGGCGACTAGTCGCCCATACGCCTCCGCTTCGTCCTGAGCAACCTGAGGAGTCGAGCGAAGGGAGCGAAAATGAGGACGCCCGGTCGTTACAGGGGTATCGCCGGCAAAAAATTGTGGCTCTACCCTCAGTGCCAAGGCCAGCTTGGCGACCGTCGCCCGGTTGGGTTGCTTCGCACCGCTTTCCCATCCTGTGACCGACGCAGGAGACATCTCGATGACGGTTGCTAATTGCGACTTCTTCAAACCTGCCAGTTGGCGCGCCATGGTCAGCCGCTGTCCGTTGAAAAAGGAAGTAGCATCGGCCAGAGAACGTGAAGGGCGTTCGAGGCTAGGCATCTGCTGCACCAACACGACGGCCGGTGTTCGGCGTCTTTATGCGAACGTCGATATCGTCTACCGCGCGGGTCGCCGCGTCGCCAGGAAGTAGGGAAGGCAGATCCAAGTGCGTACCACCGCTGGGGTTGCCGCCGGACAATATCTCTTCGCGCCACTGCCAGCACGAATCTCCGCGATACGCGGGGTTTTTGCTTTGTCCGATGTACATCTCATACTGTCCGGTCACTGGGTCATGGGCATGAGCAGCCACGAGTGTGACGCCTTCGAAGTCTTCAACATACGAGAGATCGACCGGCGATGACAGACCGAAGTCTTCGGCCTCGAACAAAGGAGTATCGCGGGAGGCTTTCTGCGATGCGATGACTCGTTTCGCTTCGCTCCGCCTTGCCCAGTTAATCCCATCAATCTTGCCGAGGGTAAAGGACTGAAGCAGGACTCTGTAGCTGCCCGACGACCATCCTGGTGAGTCCCGGTAATCGCTTCGCTTCACAGTTCCTGGAGCGAGGGCAGGCATCGTCCTAAACGCTTCCGGTGTGATCCCCCGCTGTATTACGTCCGTAGCAACCCCCTCGACATCTTCCCCAAGGCTGAAGCGACCGTTGGCAGTGGCTCTGTCCATTAGATCGAGCAGATGCTTGTAGTTGAGATAACCGACCACTCCTTGGTCGTGGCCGGCTTCTTCCTCGTAGAGGTCGTTTGTGCGGGCGAACGCGGCGCGTGCACTCCACGTGAGTAGGTCATACAGACCTGACTGCTTGAGAGACTTGAGGGCTTCAACCTGAGCGTTCACATTCCCAGCTTATACGATGCGCAGTATTTTATGTGCAGATTTTTACCCTCAGATCAACTAACCTGCGAAACAATCGATTTTGAGACTTGATTCAAGATGAATCGACGGGTACGATCCCATTCTAGGGGAGGGAACCCTGGCACGAAGGTGGACGAGAACAGGATTGAACCAGGCCGATGACTAAACCAGAACCGGGACGAAATCAGAAGGTTTACGCCCGCTCCACGAGCGCCCAAACTGCACGGCCTAACCCACCCCATGCTTCGCCAGATGTGGTTTGGGACCTCATCGATCGGCTTGTAGCTGAAACCCCTGAACCTGAAGCGCCAAAAGCCACCGACGCCCAGAAGCAACATCGTCGGGCGGCGCACGTCGCCGGCGCAAGCGCACAGATTGGCGTCGAGCCCTCGACGTCACTTCGCTGACTCTTTGGGCATTCGTCGTTGTGAAGTTGTTCATCGGCGACTTGGACCGAGCCTTTTTTGCAGTCGTCGCACCGCAGGCTCTCTGGATTCTCGATTTCCGCTGGCTTCTGGTTCTGGTGCTGACTGCCCTGCTTCTGCTACTTTTCAAGTCCCACAAACTCGGCCTCAGCCTCGCCTACGTTGTCGGTTTCCCGCTGGTGCTGCTGTGCTGGAAGCTTCCCAAATTTCTGATCAAGAAACGCAGTTCGCTTCTAGTCGTTGGTCTTGCTGGAATCGCTTTCGGCATTGGGTCGCGTACTCGCCCGTTCACCGTTGCACTGGCGGTCGCATGCCTATCCGGGTTCATGATCTACTCCAAGGAAGTGCCTTGGGTAATTGCGGGCATCAGTGGGATGGTCCTTACTTTGATTTGGTGGTTGTCCATTACAACCATCGATCTACTGCGCTCAGCGGCTTTCATTAGGGCCCAGAAGAAGTTCGTCAACTGGGCGTTGGAGAAGAAGCTCATCGATAAGCTCCCGGCTCCCATAATGCCGGACCGCGTTACCATCAAATCTTGGACTGCCGACGATGCCAAGAAGTACCGGGACAGCGCCGGGTATCGTGTCCTGCTGGCGCACGCGCTTCAATTCTGGGCAGCATGCCTCGACGATTACCGCAAGGGTCCTTCCGTAGTGATCCTGAACATAATGGCCGCCCTAAGCCTCACCTTTCAGATCGTGCTTGCCTTTGCCTTCATCAACCAAGGCGTCTACAGCCTCGTGCCTTCTCAGTACTCCGGTGCGGCAACGCCTGATTGGTGGACCTTCGTTTACTACTCGGCGGCAGGCACGTACTTCGGAGAGGTTAGTGCTCTTGCGCCAGTAGGGGTTTTGGCCATCGTCTCGAAACTGTTCAACGGAATTTTCGGTGTTGTTGTAGCCGGAACCGTAATCATCTCGATTGTGTTGAACTATCGAAGCGTTCGAGCCGACATCGACACGGACGGTGTGGTTCGGACTCTCACCAAAACTGCTGCAGAGGTTGAGCAAACCTCCTCCGCGCAATATCAGCTGTCCTTCCGAGAGCTTGAAACCCGCCTCTTTGCTGCTGGCTGGGGGCTTCTCGGAGTAACCCATTGGCTAGCTGCACGCGCCGAAGGGCAGTCCGAGCAATGGAGTGCTAGTAAATAGAGCAGCGAGCCTAGATCCACGCCGGTGTTTCTGCAGGCGGACTTTCCGGTTCCAAGCTTGGCGGCCCGTTAGAGTGTTGGCATGACTGCTGGGGGTGCGGCTGTTGAGCCGTTGGTACATATCAAAGATTTCAGGATGGACTTCGGGACACGAGGGTCATCAACGACCTGTCCTTCGATGTGAGGGCCGGGGAGACGTTCGGGTTCCTGGGCAGCAACGGCTCGGGCAAAACGACGACGCTCCGGGCGCTGCTGGGCATCTACCAGCCCACCGCCGGGACCCTGCACATCGGCGGGAAGACCTTCGACCCGCGCGACGGAATCCGACTCGGCTACCTCCCGGAAGAGCGCGGCCTGTACAAGAAGGAACAGGTCCTGGACGTCATGGCCTACTTCGGCCGGCTCAAAGGCCTCGGCAAAGCCCAGGCCCGCACATGGTCCCTGGAGTATCTGGAGCGGGTGGAACTCGCCGACAAAGCCGGGACCCGGCTGGACAAGCTTTCCGGCGGGGAGCAGCAGAAGATCCAGCTGGGCGTGACCATCATGAACGAACCCGAGCTGCTGATACTGGACGAACCCACGAAGGGCTTTGACCCGGTGAACCGGCGGTTGCTGATGGACATCATCGAAGAGCAGAAGCTCGCGGGTTCCACCGTCATCATGGTCACGCACCAGATGGAGGAAGTGGAGCGTCTGTGCGACCGGGTGATCCTGCTCAAGGACGGAACCTCCCGCGCCTACGCCACCGTCTCGGAGGTCCAGGAACAATTCGGCGGCACCGTCTACCGGATCGTCTACAGCGGTGTCCTGCCGGCCTCTGAGCTATACGAGATCACGGCCAGCGGCGAGGGAAGCGCCGACCTGGCCCCGCGCGACGGAGCCGATGAGACCGCGGTGCTGCGGGAGCTGATCAACGCCGGTGTGGCCGTCCGCAGCTTCACCACCGAGCGTGTCTCCCTGGAGGAAATCTTCATCCGCGTCTACGGCGCCAAAGAAACGGCGGTGGCCTGAAATGACCGCAACACCCGCCCGGTCTTCGTTCCTTAGCCGGCACAACCTCGGGACCGTCGTCAGCTTCGAATTCATCCGCACGATCAAGAAACGGCGGTTCTGGATCGCCACCCTCGCGATCCCCGTGGTCATGGCTGTCATCTTCGGCCTGGTCTTCGCCAGCAACTCCTCCACCCGCGCCACCGCCGAGGCGCAGAAGAACGCCGCACTGACCTTCACCTACACGGACGCGTCCGGGATCATCCCCGACAAGGCCGCCTCCATCATGGGCGGCACGAAAGCAGCCGACCCGGACACCGCCCTGGACGAGGTGAAAGCCGGCCGCATCGACGCCTACTTCGCCTACCCGGCGAACCCCGCCAAGGAACCCGTGAAGGTCTACGGTGCCGACAAGGGCATCTTCGCGAACAACACCTACGAAGCCGTCGCAAAGCAGCTTCTCACCCTCTCGGCTCAGTCCAAGATCGGGTCCCCGGAACTGAGCGCCGCCGTCGGCGGCCAGGTCACCGTCAACACGGAGACGTTCCGCAACGGGGCCGTCTCCGGTGGCCTCGGCACGGCCATCCCGCCGCTGATGTTCCTGCTCGTCTTCTACGTCAGCCTCATCCTGCTCTCCAGCCAGATGCTCAACAGCACCCTGGAGGAGAAGGAAAACCGGGTCACCGAAATGATCCTCACGACCCTGAACCCTACGACCCTGATCATCGGGAAAATCATCTCGCTGTTCCTCGTCGGCCTCGTCCAGATCGGGGTGTTCCTCACCCCGATCATCATCGGCTACACGTTCTTCCGGGACCGGCTCGCCCTGCCCGACGTCGACCTGAGCTCCCTGGTGTTTGAACCCGGGCCCCTGATCACCGGTGCCCTGCTCCTGTTGGGCGGATTCACCCTGTTCACTGCCGTCCTCGTCGCCATCGGCGCGGTCATGCCGACCGCCAAGGAAGCCGGGGTCATCTTCGGCCCGCTCATGGCCCTGATCTTCGTCCCGTTCTACGCGATCAGCCTGATCCTCAGCGACCCGCACTCCCCCGCCGTCCAGGCCTTCACCTACTTCCCGCTCTCAGCCCCCGTGACCGCCATGCTCCGCAACGGCTTCGGAACACTCAGCACCCCGAAGCGATCATCGTCATCGCTGAACTGTTCATCCTCGGCATCCTCGTCCTGCGACTGGCCGTCCACCTCTTCCGCTACGGATCCATCCAATACTCCAGCAAACTCTCCATCACCAAAACCCTCCGCCACCGGCCGCCGGAACTCGCCGGAAAATAGGCTCGACTAGGCCTGGGGATGGGCTCTACGCCATGACCCCGTCCTGCAACCGTGCCTGAGGAGATCTCGATAGCGCCTAAGTAGGGAATTCGGCTACTTGCCGGGCCCACGGCGGAATGGCAGTCGACGGCGGTTCAACCGAAGGTCAGGTCCTGCCGAAGAGGGCTCTGTCCTGTGGCGGCGGGGCCGCCCCGGGGTCGTCATCAATCGTGTACACCACTTCGGAGGTAGCGGTGAGCAGGTCGATGTCCTCCAGCATGATGTTCAGTGCCGCTGAGCGCTTGCGCAGATGCTGGAGGAGTTCCTTTTGAGGCCAGAAAAGTTGATCTATGTAGGACGCGAAGTTTCTGCCACTGGCCCGCGTGTACTCCCTGACTGCGCGGGGGTCGGTGATGCGTCGTCCGTAGCTGAGTTCGGCGTCGACATCACCCAGAGGGTCGACATACTGCCGTAGGTAACTGCCGAAGATCCGGAGCCGTTCAATATACAGGGCTTGCGGCCGTCGGCGTTGTATTCACGGGCACGATCCACCAGGCCGCCGACCAGGCGCTCGGCAGTCTTTCTGCTGATCGGCTTTCCAAAGCCGGCCATTGCCAAGGCGTTGCCGAGGGTGGTCGTCTCCCCCAGACGTAAACCGGGTCTTCGACGTCCAGTCGCTCAAGGTAGCCGCCGGCTTCGAGGGCGGCGAACACACTGTCACCGTCTTCGAGACCGTTCTTACGCAGCAGCCCGGTGGCGACGTCTTGGCCCGGCACTCCTGAACGTGACGTGAGCCGCCAAGTTTGTAGCGGTGCGGTGCCTGCCTGTGTGATCGTGGTCGAGTGAATCCCGGACTTATTGAGGACTGGACATTGGTCGGACGTGATTTGGACCTGCTTGGCCAGAAGCCCGGCCCTACACGGCTGGGCTTCGCCTTGTTGCTGAAGTTCTTCGAGATCGAGGCGAGATTCCCGAGTGGGCCAGATGAATTCGATCCCGCGGCGGTGGCCTATGTTTCTGAGCAGGTCGGAGTTCCGGCGGAAGGCCTTGGTTCGTATATGTGGACGGGGCGGACAATCGAGCGTCATCGCTCCGATATCCGATCAGTGTTTGGTTTCCGGGAGTTCACCTCCGCTGATGAGGCCGGCTGGCGGGCTGGTTGGCGGAGAGGGTGTGTCCGTCGGAGGTTCGTGAGTCTGCGCTTGTGCAGGCTTTGCTGGCACGGTGCCGTCAGGAGCGGATTGAGCCGCCGGGGCGTGTGGGCAGGATTGTTGGTGCTGGCCGGGCGTTGTTTGAGCAGCGCCTATGTGCTGATGTCGTCAAGGTTTTGGGGCAGGACGGTGCTGCTGGCCTGGAAGCTCTCGTCGCTGACGGTGCAGCGGGTTCTCTGTTGTCGGTGTTGAAAGCTGATCCGGGCCCGGCTGGTTTGGAATCGTTGCTGGCAGAAGTGGAGAAGCTTTCAGCGGCCCAGGGCCTGGATCTTCCTTCTGGTTTGTTCGTCGGGGTGTCGGAGAAGGTCGTGAGCGCGTGGCGGGCCAGGGCGGCGCGGATGTATCCATCGGATTTCCAGGAAGCGCCGCGCCCAGTGCGGTTGACGCTCTTGGCGGCGTTGAATCGCACCGGGTTTGATGGAGACATCGATTACCCGGAAGGATGATTCCCATGTCAGCACAACGGAAGTACCCGGTCGAGTTGCGTGAGCGCGCGACGCGGATGGCGATAGAGGCAAGGATGGACCCGTCGACCAGGACGGGCGCGTACCGCCGGATCGGAGAGCAACTCGGGGTCAATCCTGAAGCGCTGCGGACCTGGGTGAGCCGGGCCGAGATCGACGAGGGCTGCGGCCCGGGACCACGAGCGATGACGCGGTCAGGCTCGCCGAGCTCGAGCGTGAGGTCCGTGAGCTGCGGCGGGCGAACACGATCCTTCGCCAGTCGGCGGTTTTCTTCGCGGCGGAGCTGTGCGCCACGAGGCGCTGTGTGTGTCGAGGGGCGGTGAGAGACCGTCCTGGTTGGGTCGTCGCAGCGGCCTGATTGAGCTGGGGGCAGCCTGATCCGGGGAACGCCGGTGAGGGTGGCAAGCGGCCCCGACAAAGGCGAGACGTGCCGGGACTACCAGACGGTGCGGGTTCGTCGAGCAAGGTCAGAAGGTACAACGTGAGTGAACTGGTGTTTGACGCCCTGTAACCGCGAAGCCGTGCTCAAATCTGGTGGATATGGGCCGGTATGCAGCGCACTGGATGCCATGCGTGGCGTCTGGACTCCGAAGCCGTTTAGTTCTGCCGGTGGGGAGGCCATGGTGAAGGCCTGCGGCGTAGCCGTGGCGATGCTGCCGGGGTAGAGCCGGGTGCCTCCCTGACTGATCGATGACGCAGTGAACGTGGGAACCATTTCGTGGTTCCCCAACCGGTAGGTAGCCAGCGTTCCGGTTGGGGTAGGTCCGTTGCCGACCGAAGACCACAAGGTGGGGCGGAGGCCTCGTAGTAGTCGCGGGAGTAACGACCCGCCATTGGGGACCGGGAAAGCCGGTCACAGGGCGAAGGGGCCAGCAAGTTAGCAGGTTGAGTGAATGGAATGTCAGGAGGAATGGTCGCCGGTGAATATCGACGAACTGGAGCACGCCGTAGTTGCGGCGGAGCAACGGGTACTGAAGATCCAGACCAAGCTGCATAGTTGGGCCCGTGATGATGCTCATCGCCGGTTCGATGATCTGTTCAACCTCGTGGCTGACCCAGGCTTCTTGTTGGTGGCTTGGGACCGGGTGCGAGGGAACAAGGGTGCCCGTACTGCGGGTGTGGATGGCCGCACGGCGGCATCCATTCAGGATGGTGAAGGCGTCGAGGTGTTCCTTGACGGGCTGCGGTTGTCTTTGCGCGCCCGCAGTTTCGTCCCGGTGGCGGTGCGGGAACGGATGATTCCGAAGGCCGGCGGGAAGATGCGCCGCCTTGGCATCCCGACCGTGGCCGACCGGGTCGTCCAAGCCAGCCTGAAATTGGTGTTGGAGCCGATCTTTGAGGCGGATTTCCACCCGTGTTCCTACGGGTTCCGTCCGAAGCGTCGGGCCCACGATGCGGTTGCCGAGGTGCGTTATCTCGCGACGAGGCCACGTTGCTATGACTGGATCGTCGAAGGAGATATCAAGGCGTGCTTCGATGAGATCGACCATGCTGCCCTGATGGGTAGGGTTCGGTCTCGCATCGGTGACAAACGCGTCCTGGGACTGGTGAAGGCATTCTTGAAGGCTGGGATCCTCTCCGAGGGTCAGCAGCTGAAGGAAACCACCGCCGGAACCCCGCAGGGCGGGATCCTTTCTCCACTGTTGGCCAATGTGGCATTGTCGGTGCTTGACGAGTTCATCGCTCAAGCTCCCGGCGGGCCCTCGACCAGTCCAGTGGAACGAGCCCGGCGGCTGCGCCATGGTCGGCCTAATTTCCGCCTGGTGCGGTATGCGGACGACTGGTGCCTGATGATTCGAGGCACCAGAGCCGATGCCGAAGGGCTCCGGGAAGGGATCGCGGAGGTCTTGGCCACGATGGGTTTGCGCCTGTCGGAGGAGAAGACCTTGATCACCCATATTGATGAGGGCCTCGACTTTCTCGGGTGGCGCATCCAGCGCCACCGTAAGCGAGGAACGAACGAACACTACGTCTATGTCTACCCGGCAAAGAAGGCCGTGCAAGCGGCCAAGCGGAAGATCAAGACGCTGTGCCGACAGGTCACCGAGAACCAGTCGTTGGATGAGCTGCTGCGTCGGTTGAACCCGATGCTGCGGGGCTGGTGCGCCTATTTCCGTCCCGGCGTTTCGTCCGCAGTCTTCTCCTACCTGAGCCACTACACGTGGCAGACGGTGTGGCGATGGCTTCGGCGCAAACATCGCCGGGCCACGGTCAAAGAACTCCGTCGGCAGTACTGCGGCGGAGGCTGGTGGCCGGCAAGCCAAGAGCGGGAAATGTTTCGTCCCGAGAAAGTGGTTACGAGCCGATACCGCTACCGCGGGTCGATTATCCCCTCACCTTGGCCCACGACCGATGAAACCACCATCACGCCGCTTGACCGGCTTGTGGAGAGCCCGGTGCATTGAAAGGTGCCCGCCGGGTTCGGGAAGCGGTCCGGGGAAACGGGCCGGCCGTAAGGCTGGCACCGCGCCCGGGCCGACTTTCACCGACCGCCCGTCGAGGTGATCTGCGCCTTCATCGAGGAGCACCGTGACGAGCACGGGGTCGAGCCGATCTGCCGCGAACTGCAGGTCGCCCCAAGCACGTACTACGCCCACCGCACCCGCCCCGCCTCGGCACGCAGCCTCCAGGACGCGGAGCTCACCGAGGCAATCCGGCGGATCCACGAGGAAAACTACGGGGTCTACGGGGCTCGGAAGGTCCACGCCGAGTTGCGGCGGCAGGGCCGGCAGATGGCCCGCTGCACCGTGGAAAGGCTCATGCGGGCGGCGGGTTTGCGTGGGGTGTCGCGGGCGAAGGGGCCACGGACCACGAAGCCGGCGCCGGAAACTGGCAGACCCGCGGACCTGGTCGAACGCCGGTTCACGGCGACGTCGCCGGACCGGCTCTGGGTCGCCGACATAACGTACGTCAGGACCTTCGCCGGCTGGGTCTACGCCGCGTTCGTCATCGACGTGTTCTCCCGCAGGGTCGTCGGCTGGCAGGTGGCCACGAGCCTCTACACCGACCTGGCTCTGGACGCCCTGGAGATGGGCATCTGGACCCGGACCAGGGACGGTGCTGATCTGGACGGGCTGGTCCACCACAGCGACCGCGGAGTCCAATATCGCTCGATTCGCTACACGCAACGGCTTGAGGAAGCCGATGCGGTGGCCTCCGTTGGTTCCAAGGGGATTCCTATGACAATGCCCTCGCGGAGGCGTTCAACTCGCTGTTCAAGGCAGAGCTTGTGCGCAACAAGGGCCCGTGGAAGGACATCAGCCAGCTTGAGGTCGCTGTCGCGGAGTACATCGATTGGTTCAATCACCGTCGCTTGCACGGCGAGATCGGACACGTCCCACCCGCCGAATATGAACATCTCCACGCCGGGCACACGGCACCGGAACTACTGACAATTTCCAACTAAAAACGGCTCCATCAAACCCGGGGCTTGACAATGAGGAGGTCACTGGATCATCTGGATAACGGGCTGCTGGCCGATTCCACCGGCGGGGTGAAGATCACCAGACGCCGAGGGGCGCCGTGGATAAAGGTGCCCAAGCTGGAAAAACTCGAAGAGCCAACGAACCTGGGCAAACTCAAGGACGAGGTCCTGGCACGGTGGGGCACCCTGGACTTGCTTGAAGTCCTCAAAGAGGCGGACTTCCTGACCGGGTTCACCGGGGAATTCGTTTCAGTGGCCTCCCGTGAGGTTCTTGACCGTGAGACCCTTCGCAGGCGGTTGTTGCTCTGCCTGTTCGGACTTGGGACAAACATGGGCATCAAAGCCGTCACGGATGCCGGCGGCCACGGAGAGAACGAACGGGAGCTGCGCCACGTGCGCCGGACATTCATTACGAAGGACAACCTGCGCCAAGCGATCGTGAAAGTCGTCAACGCGACGTTCGAGGCCAGGAACCCTGACTGGTGGGGCGAAGGGAACGCGTGTGCGTCCGATTCGAAGAAGTTCGGCTCCTGGGAATCGAACCTCATGACCGAATGGCACAACCGGTACGGCGGTCCCGGAGTGATGATCTACTGGCACGTGGAGAAAAAATCGACCTGCATCTATTCCCAGCTGAAGAACTGTTCCTCCTCCGAGGTTGCGGCGATGATCGAAGGCGTCCTGCGCCATGACACCGAGGCCGAGATCGAAGCGAACTACGTTGACACGCACGGCGCCTCGATCGTGGGGTTCGCGTTCACCGAACTCCTGGGCTTCAAGCTGCTGCCGAGGTTGAAGAACATCGGATCGATCCGGCTTTACCGGGCCGGCAATGAAGAGGTCTACGGGGAGATCAACCCGGTGCTGTCCAGGCCGATCAACTGGGACATCATCGCCCAGCAATATGACCAGATGGTCAAATACGCCACCGCCCTCAAACTCGGTACCGCCGAATCAGAGACGATCCTGCGCCGCTTCACCCGGGCGGTCCGAAACACCCCACCTACCAGGCGTTGGAAGAACTCGGCAGAGTCGTGCGGACAATCTTCGCCGCCGACTACCTCGCCAACGAAGACCTTCGACGCGAAATCAATTCAGGGCTGCAGGTGGTGGAGAACTGGAACAGCGGAAACGACGTTGTCTTCTATGGGAAGAACCGGGATCTCACGGGTCCGGACCGTGAAACGACCGAGGTGTCCATGCTCGCCCTGCACCTGCTCCAATCCTCGCTGGTCCTGGTCAACACCTTGATGCTGCAAACCGTGCTCGAGGTCCCGGAGTTCAACGAACTCCTCGAACCGGAAGACCGCAGGGGCCTCACACCGTTGTTCTGGACCCATATCAATCCTTACGGACGCTTCACCCTCGACATGACGACCCACCTGAACCTGGGCGGGGGACAAGATGAAGGAAGCCTTCCGGCTTCCGTACTGTCCCTGAAAGAGCAGATCCTGGTATGAATGAATCCTTATCCGCCCCGGCCCGGGTAGGCCTGCAGATCGAGCTCCGCGAGTTGGGCAGGTCGGTGGCTTTGATGTCCCGGGGGCCTGGGCGGAGGGTTTGAGGTCCTGTGGTCCAATAAGTGCTGCCAGTGAGATCAAAGAAGCCGCCACCTGACCTGCCTTCCGCCGATGTAGAGAGGAATCCCTTGTGCACAAGTGTGGGTCATTTCGCCGCCGGGAGGAAGCCAGCCGATCCGGCCCAGATGGCATTCATGCCGGATCCCCTGCGCAGTAGATCCGGCCACACCCCCGACAACCCAGCAACCGCGCGCATGAGAGGACGGGCTACCAGCCCAGCTCCCGGCAATCACCCCTGAGGTGTCTCCGAAGGGACATCCGGGTTTCGGGTCGGTGCTTACCCTGGTGTGGGCCGGCGGCCGGGTCCGGGCGAAATCAGGCCGGCGTCCTTTCCGGTCTCTCCGGACCTGGGTTTGAGAGAGGAGAGATCCGGATGATCTCGGATGCTTCCACATCCACGAGTTTGCGCGCCCCTGTTCTGGAGCACACGATCCAGAACATTCCCATGGTGGGCAAGGTCTGGCTCACCGTTCCTCTGTGCAAGAGCCTGCCGTCATGCCACGCCTCAATTTCGTCACCGTGCGTAAGCGCCTCGCACGTCCGGATGATTGATTCCTTGGTTGCAGCCACGGTCGGCTCCCTTCTCTGTGCAGGTTGACCGTTGAGATCAGGATGCTCCTCTGATGTTGCCGTCCTGTTTCGTTGACGTCATTTTCTTGTATAGCGGACGTACCGTCGCTGGAACTTTAGATTTTGGAGGCCACCGGGGAGAGTGGACCTAAAGTAAGCGGATTCATTACCAGGAGCATTCCGTGCGCGGGGTCGTGTTTTCAGCCCGCGTGCGCGGGTCGGCGCCCGCTCCGGAGAGGAGTACGGATCCGGCCGCTGTCACCGGGTCGATGACCGGCACCCCGAGCCTGTCCCGGAGGACCGCGGTCATCCCGATGCTCGAAAGCCCGGTGCTGCCCTGGACGATGACCTCGGCGCCGGCGTCCACGAGCATGTGCGCCTGGGCGAGGGCATCGAAGATGCCCGTGGGCGTAAGGAATCCTTCGGGGTCCCGGAACTGTCGGGCCCATCGATGAGCAGCATTCTGTCCCGAGGGCTTCGGCGATCGGGCCCGGTGCCTGATGGGTGAGTCCCAGGACACCGGCTCGTCCTCCGAACGCCAGGGCAGCCGCTGCCGCGGCGGACCCGGCACCGATGACAGGAATATCCAGCACTGCCCGTGTTTCCGTGAGCCCCGGGTCGGCACAGCAACTGATGATCAGCGCATCAACCCCGTCTGCCATGTCCTGGGCCAGTGCAGCCACCTTCGGGGCCGCGGCCCGGAACGAAACATCATCGTAAACCCCGAACGGCTGATCCGGGACACAGCGGGTGAGAACCTCAAACCCGAAACTTCCTGCCAACAGGTCCCCGTGCGCGTGAAGTATCCGCCGGTTTGAAGTCGTCAACGCCCTGATAAGTCCTACCCGCATCACTGCCCCTCTCCATCCCGGAAAAACAACCTCCTCGCGAGGATCGCCTCACTCATCTCCGAACCCAACATGTGTTCAGATACCCGCCTCCGCTGCGGGCGGTCTTTGGTCAACGCGGTGAGTTCGACGATTTCGGCGAGCTCCGCGAGCCGGTGCGCCCGGGCGGACTCCGCCGGTGTAAAGGGCTCCGCATCCCGCGAAAAGTAGAGCGGTCCCCGGGACGAAGGAATCTTCAACACCGTGCCGGGGAGCTCGGCTGTTGCCTGCCCGCGCCGCTGTGGGCCGGCGGGAAGGACCGTGGCGCTGAGGAGCTCGGCGACGGTAAAGGGAAGTTCGTCCGTGTTTGCCGCGACGCGGGCCGCCAGAGTCAACGCCCTGGTTTGACCGTCAGCCAGGGCCAGTGCGGTACTAGGCCACGCCCTGGAATCCCGCCCGCCCCGCCCTGCAGGGCGGCCAGGAGCCTCCTTTCGGTGAGACCATCGGGGGCGGAGAGCACATATTCGTCCAGGACCCCGTCCGGAAGTCGGTGGACGTGGATGCCGAGGATATTGATATTCTGGCGCGCCAGGGCACGCGTCACGCGCTGCAGGGCACCGGGCTGGTCCTCAAGATATGTCCGGGCCCGCCAGAGTGCCGGAGCATCCGTCAGGCGCCTGCGGTGACGCAAAGCCGGCGCGTGCAGCCAACTCCGCATCAGCCTCCTCACCGAGGGCTCGGCCACCCAGATGCCGAGCAGGCTCGTAGCAACGGTCAGCACAAGGACCTTGACCGGCGACGGCAGATCCGCTTTCACAGCGAGGGTGTTCACGGTCAGTTCCAGAGGGACCATCGCAGCGATACTGGCCAGCGTCAGGCGGTGTTTGGGCGCTTCCGGCAACCGCCCGCACACCTCACACGCCAGTTCGGCGGCCAGCCCGGCCTTGACCGGAGTCTTTTTCCTTATCACAGCTGCTCTCCTTCCCCTGGCGGTACGCAGCGTCCCGGCCCATACCCAACGCGGCGTTCCTGTCAGCTGTGGCCATGCCATAAGCCTCCCCGGCCGCTGTTGCGTATGGGTTTCGGACAGGTAATTTTCAGCCCCGGCCATCCCGCCGCCCTCCAGCAGAACCGGGGAGTGCTGAAGGTGCGCCTTGCGTTTCACCCCGCGGGTTTTGTGTGGCCGCAGGTCAGCAGGCAATTGCACTGGTTTTTTTGCAGGCCACAGCGAAGCGCGGTAGGTTAGGCACGGCCCTTCCGCATACCCCCCAGTTGCGGAAGCGCCGAAAACCGGGGAAGCCCCCACGCTTGAGTTACCCCCAACTCGCGTGGGGCTTTCTTTGTGTCGATCCCGCGCCTGTTAAGTTGTCCGGGGAGGGAAACGCCCCGCCCGGATCGGACAACCTGGACGGGACGCTCACCGTTCTCCCAATATGACTGGTGGAGACCATGCACGGAGACGGTGACTCACAGCCTAGGCCTCCGGGCATGCCAGCGGCAAGGATTCGTCTTCCATGCCGATTCCGTTTTCGAGTTCTCGGAAAACCCGTCCGCAAACAAGGATTCAATGGCTCTAACCGGACACCCGTCAAGGGGCAGGGGTAAACCCGAACCAGACGGTCGTGCAGTCGACGTTGAACACTCCGTGCAATCGTCTTCGGAAAACGACAACGAAGGAAACCAGCGACGCTGCCTCAAACTCATCGCTTTCCCCACAAGATCCGCCGCGGGAAGGCCATCCCGTAGACCTTGGTTCGGTAGCGAAGTCCGTGCCGGGAAGGCCCCGCAGGCCCACACTCTGGCGGCCGAAGGGTTATTGGAGACCCTGTGACGAGACGGTGGGTGCTTCTGTGGTCAAAGAGGCTCAAGTGACATATGTTAACCATGCGCCTCAGGTTTGCTCTGCTCTCGGCTGGTTGGGGACGCACAATCGGAGACTCCCGGGACATTCCTGTGCCGCAGGCGCCAAAACCGCTGGTAGAACGCTGCAGCGGACGAGCGTCACGCGCGCTTTGGCCCGAAGGTTGCCGGTGACCGTCCTTCCCCGGACCGGGAAGGGTCCTGTCCTGTTACGTCGGCTTTCAAAAAGGGGTTCCTGTGTTGGGTTTGCGTCGATTGGCTCCGGTTCTAACGGTTTCCCTCGCCCTGGTGCTCGCCGCTGGCGGTGCGGCCACCGCAGATGGCGGAGTGGCTACCGAGCACTACGCCACTCACCCGCTCCATGTCAGGCCGGTGTTTCCACGACCCTACGGGACTGTCCCCGGGCGCGGTCAAGTCGGCGTACAACTTCCCGACAGGAGCAACGGCCGGGCCGGCACGACGATCGCCATCGTGGACGCCTACGACGATCCGAACATCGAAGCCGACCTCGGCGTGTTCAGCAGCCAGTTCGGCTTGCCGCCGTGCACCACCGCGAACGGGTGCTTCAGCAAAGTCGACCAGACCGGCGGCACGAAGTATCCGCGCACCGACTCGGGATGGGCCCTGGAGATCTCCCTTGACGTCCAATGGGCCCACGCCATCGCCCCAGGCGCGAAGATTCTGCTCGTCGAGGCCGGCAGCACCAGCTTCACGAATCTGCTGGCTGCCGAAGACTACGCGGCCGCGCACGCCCAGTACGTTTCCGACAGCTGGGGCGGCGCCGAGTTCAGCGGCGAATCAGCCTACGACCCCCACTTCACGCACAGCGGGGTGAGCTTCTTCGTCTCCTCGGGCGACTCCGGCACACCGGCGTCCTACCCGTCGGCTTCCCCGAACGTCATCTCCGTCGGCGGCACCACACTGAACCTCACCAGCACCGGCGCGTTCTCCAGCGAAACCGGCTGGAGCGGCTCCGGCGGCGGGTGCAGCGCATACGAGACCGCGGCAGGAGCCCAGTCCGGGTTCAGCCAGTACCCGCAGGTCAATTGCGGCACGAAGCGGGCCACACCGGATGTCTCCCTTGACGCCGACCCCGCCTCGGGGGTCTCCGTCTACGACTCGGTACTCTACCAAGGCCAGTCCGGGTGGTGGACCGTCGGCGGGACGAGCGCCTCAGCCCCGATGTGGGCCGCACGCTCAGCCGACACCGGCGCCGTGGTCGACGCCGGGTATGTCTACGGCAAAAGCATCACCTACCGTGACATCACGGTAGGTAACAACGGAGCGTCCTGCCTCACCGGGCTGGACCTCGTGACCGGCCGAGGAAGCTGGATCGGCTGACCCGTCCCCGGCCGGCCGGTCCGTGGTTCCTGGCATCTTACAAAGCCCGGGTGGAGCGTGTGCGGGACTCCATCCACCAAGGGGTCCGGTAAAAACTTGAGCACTGCGGGAGTCCGGACGTGGCCGGCGGAGGCCGGGATCCAGGTCAGCCCCCGGCATCCGCGTCAGCAAAGAGACTCTCCACCGGTATGCGCCCGCGCAGAACCAACGCCAGCCGCTTTTCGGAGTGTTCTTCTCACCGCAAACGCCCCCAAGCTGAACGTCACAACCAGGCAATCATCGCCCTCGCCCGCTGACGCTGCGATACCCTCTCCGCCGTGCTTCGGGCATGATGCGGAACGGGTGGGCCTTTACCCGGGGTACCCGTGAGAGGCGCCCCGGCCCCGGGATACCGTGCCGGCCAGACCCTTTTTGTTGGCTGACTGTGGCCGGCAGAACTTTTTCAGGCCGGGCGTAACTTTTCGGGTGCCGTGACGATTACATAGCCAGGGGTTGGGGCCCTGCACCCGTTGCGGGTGTTGGGCTTTGCCTCAACCAGTGCAAGCAGTCCGAATTTAGGCGCCACCGTGATCTCCTCAATCATCGTCCGCCCCGGCAAGGAACCGGCCTGACCGGAGTATAGGCCTGCGCCTGCCGAGCGGGCAACGGTCCGTGCTGACTCTCCAACAGAAAACCTCCGCATGATTCCGGGGCGTTGGAATCGCAGGGGTCCGCTGGGTTGGAGACTAGATTTTTCGGGTCGGTGGAGCCAGGGGTCGCCTAGTACTCGCCGAAAAACGGGCGGACATGAATATGGCTGACCTGGGTAAACCGGCCGTTCAGTCGCGTCAGGTGCCCGGCTGGAGGGTGGCGAAGTCGGCGTGGGCCTGGTCGACGGCTTCGGGGTGGGCCTGGCGTTTCTCGTGCTCGGTAAGTGCGCGGTAGATGCTGGCCAGGCTGGGGTTGCGGCCTTTGCGTTTTCCGGTGGGGATGATCAGGTCAAGGCGGATGTCGTGGAGGGACTCGCCGTTCGCGCGGCGGCGCAGCAGCGTGTGCAGCATGTCGTCGGTGATGACCGGCGGGCGTCCGCCGTGGTTTCCCTTGCGGGCGGCCGCGTTGAGGCCTTCGAGGGTGGCTTCGCGGATGTTTTCGCGTTCGGTTTCGGCCATCGCGGCGAAGAACGCGAACAACACCCGGCCGGTGCCGGTCGGGTCGTAGATCCCGGTGAGTGGCCGGCGAGCATTTCCAGGGCGATGCCGTGTGCGGTGAGGTGGTCGGCGAGGGCGGTCAGCTCGGCGGAATCCCGCCCGAGGCGTTTCATCTCGTAGACGGTGAAGATGACCCGGCAGTGCGGGGCGTGCGCCTTGATCTGCCGGGCCGCCTCGAGCGCGGCTTCGAACTGCGGGCGGACCCGCACACGGGTGGAGACCTTCTCTGCAAAGATCTTGTCGCGCGGAATGCCGTGCGCGCCAGGGCATCGAGCTGGGATTGGAGTTCCTGGGTCAGGTGGGAGCAGCGGGCGTAGCCGACCCGGATGTCCGCGCCCGGCGTGTCTGCGGGAGTGATGCCGGCGGCGGGGTGCCGGCCGCCACGGCTGGCCGGGCCGCGGTCGGCCGGGTGGGCACGCGCAGCTCCTTCACCAGGCGGGGACTTAGGTGAACCGGCCGGTGTGGTAGGTCGAGGCGACGGCACCGGAGCGGACCGGCACGGCGAGCCGGGCTGGACGTCGCAGCGGGGCACGGGTGCTGCTCGATCTCATCGGCGTCGGATGGGGCGGTGGCTTCGGTCTCGCTCCTCATCCCAAAATCCTCTCACAAACAATTCTCAGAAGTGGGCTAACGCCTTCTTTGAGTGAGAACGGGTTCTGAGAAGAAGACCGGCCTTCGCTGGACCTCCGGCCCGCCTCTCCACACCCTTTCTCAAAATCGGGCGTTTGCGGGAAGAGGTCCGCTTCGTCCTAGGGCCAGGGCCAAAAGGGGGGTCCCATAGCCCAAATGGATCACTCCGCTGGAGACATTCGGGAATAGCCGCGGCCAATGCAAACTTGGCGTCTCACGACGCGTTCAGGAGCACCGGGCCGTCTTGAGTGAAGGCCCGGCCCCGGAAGAGACGCACGAGATCCCGGGCAAGGGTCGCGGTCACACCGGCGATGATGTCCGTCTTGGCGACTCTCATGGGGAAAGCCTAAACGTCGCACGGCCTTTACCGAACCGTCCAGGAAGGTTAGTCGGAGTCCGGCTTGCTTGCTTCTGGTTCTGCCCATTCGAGCGCGGCCACGAGATCGCTCTCGTTGGGAAGGGATCGCTGCTCGGCGGCTGGTAGCTTGTCGTAGGTGTAGGCTGCCACGGCCATGGGTGAGGTCGAGCGGCCAAGGCTGTACCGGACGCTGCGGTCGTTCTTGGTGCCGCAGATCAGGATGCCGATCGTTTCGTTGTGATGCTCACGGCGGAGGATGTCGTCGACAAGCGCGACGTAGAAGCTAAGTTTGCCGGCCATCTCGGGCTGAAATTTGCCAGTTTTAAGTTCGATCACCACGTACCTGTTTTGGTCCATATGAAAAAACAACATGTCGACAAAATAGTCGTCGCCGTCGACGTCGAAGTGGACTTGACGGCCAACGAAGGCGAACCCTGGCCCCAGGTCTCGAAGGGTTTCGGTGATCCGGCTGGTGAGGGCGTTTTCGAGGTCACGTTCGGCCACTTCGCCTGAGAGTCCGAGGAATTCGAAGTTGTAAGGGTCTTTAGCGATTTGCTGTGCCAGTTCGGAATCCGGTGCGGCGAGCTGGCTGGTGAAGTTCGACGGCGCCGCACCCGTTCGTTCCATCGAACGGTTCATCATCATGTTCAGCAGGACGTTCCGGGACCAGCCGTATTGGACGGCGGCGCCGGCGTACCAGTCGCGCTCCTCGGCCGTTCCTGACTTGTCCAAAATCGTCCGGATATGGCCCCACGGCAAATGTGCCACAAGCTGTGGCACATTTACTTCCTCGCCCCAGGCCCGCACCATCGCGGTCATGTATTGCAGGTTGCGCGCGGACAGCCCTTTCATATCCGGAAAAGCCAGACGCAGGTCCGCAGCGAGCTGAGTAATGACCCCACTCCCCCACCCATGCTGGTCCTGGCGGGCCAAGATGTCTTTTCCGAGTGACCAATACAGTTCAATGACCAGCGTATTGACGGTCCGCTGCGCTTGGACCCTGGCGCCACGGACGCGGCTCTTCAGCGACTCCAACAGCTCCGCATAGTCTGCCGGCAGGTCGATTTCTGAAGAAGTCATGGCTCCACCCTACCGATCTCAATTGCGCCACAGCCTGTGGCACAATTGAGAGTTCTATCTCGATTATCGGTTGGTTGGCCCCTCCGCCGCCCACCCCCGGCCCGGCCACGTCAGGTTCAACAGGTGCAGGCCTTGCAGCACCTGCGTGCACCCGCCATCCGCAGGCCTACTCCCGCGCGGGCGTCATCGGAGTCGGTGACGCCCGGCGCGTACGAAGGTCGATTGCCCGAAGGGCTTCGGTTTTGCCCGCTCCCGGGGGCAGCTCCAGAGCACCCTCATAGTGGCAGGCCAGAAAAGTTGATCCATGTATGAAGCGAAGCTTCTGCCGCGGGCCTCCGCATGCTCCCTGACTAAGCCAAGGGATTTGCCGAGATTGGTCGTCTCCCACCAGACGTGACCCGGATCTTCGACGTCAAGTCGCTTAAGGTAGGCACGGGCTTCCAAGGACTCTGACGTCGCGCAGCTCTGCGGATTGTTGACCGGTCAAAAGCCAACTGTCCAGAGTGCTTTGGACAATTGCGCTGGATCCTGCGGTGTGCCCTTGGAATGGGGAAGAACGAACGCGTTTCCCCGGTGCGGCTGGGCATCACAGCCCTTGGACTCTGACCGCCCGGCCATCGCCGGCCGTCGAGTTAAAGGGGCTCTTAACGGATACAGTGTGGCCCGGGCACGGATCGTGACGCGAAAAACCACAGAACTTTGTCAACTCCTTGAGCAGCACAGGCTCGGACCTGGCGCCGGCAAGTCCCTCGCCTTCCCAGTCACTCACGACACCGAAGCGCAGTACCCACGGAATGGTCTAAGGGCTGAGTCCGTTCTTGCCTCTCTCGGAACCCACGGCTGTTCCCGGGCGGGACTTCCTGGCCTTGGCGGCGCCCTTGCCCATGGTCACTGCTGTGCTGGGGTGGGTGCCTTCGCTGCGGGCGGCGGCGAGGCGTCCGCGGATCTGGGTTTCATTCGCGCCGGTGTTGGCGAGCGATTCGGCGAATTTCTCGTGGTGTTCGACCGAGCCGTACCCGGCGGCAGAGCTGCTCTCCCCTTTCAGGTTCTGATCCGTCAGCCGGCTGCTGTCGTTGCCGGTGACACGGTTCTCGATTTCGCGGCCGACGCCCTCCATCCGGGTGAAGAGTTCCTTCTCGGCGCGTTCGTACCGCTGTTCCACAGTCATCCATTGGGAGCCTTGGAATCCGCCTTCGGCCAGGAGTCTGGCTTCGTGCATGTCCTTGGCGGCTTGCACGAACGCGGGATCCTCGAAGTGGGAGTTGCCGGCGCCGTTGACGTTCGCTCTGGTTTCCTTCCGCAGCTGGTCAAGGTCGGGTCCGTTGATGCCGTCCTTGCCGATGAGGAACATCCGTTCCTGCACGCCAGCATCTGCTGCTCCCAGTGCCTGGGGGTCTTGGCGTTGTGTGCGGTCTGCAGTGCCTGGGCCAGTTCGGGGTTGGCCAGGTACTCGACAGGGACCTGGTGTCGTTCCATTTCCGGGCCAGTGCCGCGGCCTGGGCGCGGAGTTCTTCGGCACGGGCCGCTGCGAGCAGGCCCATGGCCTTCTCGTGTTCGGCGGCCGCCTTCCGGGTCTCTTCCTGGCCGCGGGCCAGCTCGTTCTGCCGGGCCTTCTGGGTGGTGGTGGCCTGGATGCCTGATTCCAGGTAGGCGGCGTCCGGGCCGACGTCGCGGGTGTCGATCCCGTAGCGGGTGAGGACTTGCCGGCGGATCGTCTCCGAGGCTGCCAGCGCGGCGGGGTCGTGGTCCTTCCAGCCTTCGGCGACGGCGTGGCGGTGGCGATGTCGCCCGGCTGGGCCTTGTCCCACCATTGCTCTTTTTCCACGGGTGTCAGGGCCGCGTGCGCGGTACCGCGTTCGGCGGCGAGGCGTGACCGGCTTCGTGGGCTGTCTGGCTGTCCTTCTGTTCCTGTTGCCGCTGGCTCTCCTGGCGCCGGCGTGCCAGTGTCTCGGCAATGCGTGAGGCGATCATCAACAACTGCCGCAGACCGCCGTCCAGGACGTCATCGATTCCATCTGATTCACTCATGCCTGTTCCCCTCGCAGTTGGTGTTAGTTGTGGTTATCGGTCGTAGCCCGGCCCGGAGTCGCGCCGGACGGGCTGCGAGGTTGTCGCCGGTGTCGCCGGTGTCGGCGTGGCGGGTACTGCCGATCCCGGACGGATCGGGACCATGCCGCGGCGGGCGATATCGATCGGCCTGGGCGCCACTGCCGCGTCGGGGCCGGCTGCTGTTCCGCACCCACCAGAACGGGCTGGGGCATGGTGGCGGTGAACGGGCCAGCTGCTCCTCGACCACGGAGCGGATGCGCTGGCCTCACGGGTCCGCCGGACTGGGCGTGCATTTCATACACGGCGAAGGCGGTGTTGATCAGCTGCACCATCAGCGCGGTTTGCGCGGCTGTCTTGTTCTTGCTCGATGCGGCCATGAACATCATGGCGGTTCCCGCGATCGACGGGATGGCTACCGGTTTGCCGTGCTCCCGTGGTGCGCGCAACTGGGCGGTGCGGGACAGCTCGGCCGCCGTGGCCGCCAAGGGTCCGGGGCCTGTTCAAGCCGGCAGGACCATGCCGCGAACGCACCCGATACTTCCCGTGCCGCCTTCGCCCAGGTCGCGTGATCGTCCCGCGGAATGGTGCGTAGCTGGTCGGCCAGTGCGGCTGCGTTGCGGGTGTATTCCACCCACGCTTCGGCCGGCGGCGTGGCGTTCTCGGGCCCGGTCCTGGACACGGTGCGCTTGTTCCGGACCGCTGCGTTCCATTCGGCTGCGGCTTCCGTGGCCAGGTGCGGGCGTCGGCCCATTCTTCCCGGAGGGCACCGAGTTTCAGGTCGGAGGCCAGGGTCCCGCCGCCGAACCAGATAGGCCGCTCCCCCACGCCCGGCCGTTCGGCTACGGAGTACCCGACAATGACGTCGGTGGTGTCCTTCGCGTAGCGGGCCGCACCAGCAGCCCGGTGTCGCGGGCCCGGCGGACGAACTCCCCCTCGGTCGCTGAGGCGCTTGCGCTGGCCCGTACCTTCCGTGCAAGGGACGTCCGGTGCATTTCGCGGTTGTCCCGGACGGCCGTGGCCTTCTCGGCCCGGTCGTATCCGCGGGTGGCGTGCACCGTGGAGAGCTGTTCCAGACCGTACTTGACCTCCAGCTCCCGGCAGGTTTCCTGAGCACGCTTGTAGTCACCATGGGTGGAGGCCTTCGTGCCGTCCTCGCGGACGAGGGACACCGCCAAGTGGATGTGGTGGTTGCCGTTCTCGCTGGTTCCGTGGTTCACCGCGGCCCACCGGCACCGTGCCTTGCCGCTGGTCTCGGTGAAGCCCATGGAGTCCACGAAGTCGTTGGCGATATCGCCCCACTGCTGGTCCGTCAGTGCGCCCTCTTCGGCGCGCAGGCTCAGCGAGCAGTGCCACACGCTGGCGTCCTTGTACCCGACGTGCACGCTCTCCTTCTTCGCCGCGTCCCACCGCAGGTCTTTGATCTGCACCGAGACGCCGAACATCTTGCGCGGCCGGTCCAGATGCTTCGCGATCGCCAGGGCATCGTCACGGTCAAGGACCCCGTCGTCGTACCAGGCCATGATGGCCGCGTCCCGGCGACCAGGTGCGGATCCTGGTGGGCGTTCTTCGTCTTGTCGGCATCCGTCGACGCCAGGTAAACCATGAGCCCGCCCATACGCGAACCGCGGGTGATGTTCGGCATCATCGGCTACATCAACCCGTCAATGGCGTCATCGATCCGCATCGCAACGGACCGGATATGTTTCAGTGCCTCGCGGCCTCGGCCGGGAACTCACTTGTGGCGTTCGCGTGCCTTGCGAGCTGGTTGATGTTGTTCGAGGAACGCGCCAGAAGATTGTGCAGGGACATCAGTTCCGCAGCGATCGCGCGGCGTTCCGTCGGCGAATCAGAATGCGCCGACAACGCAGAGGAAATCAGCAGGTTCGGGACCGTGACCTTCTCCCGCTCCGCCCTGGCGACCAGGGCGGCTTCCTCCTCCACGGTCACCCACACGTCACGCCGCTTCTTCGTCCCCGCCGGAGTGTTCTCACGGCGACGCCGGGAGAGCCGGGAACGAGCAGCATTCTCCTCCGTCACTCGTTCCCCCAATCCTTGAATGCCCAGCGCAGCGACCCCGGACCCGGGACCACACTGACCAGTGTGCCGCACCCGACCCCAAGTGTCGAGCGCGACAAGCCACTTACACCCGTGTAAGTGTATAGCTTGCTCCGGACGGTTGCCTTCGATGGTTTTCGGGCCCCTGGTGCGACCCGCGGAGAAACCCCTCCCGGGCTGCGGGTAGCGGAACGGTTAGAGTCGGTGCATGGACATCAACGACATCGCCGCCAAAGCCTCCGCAAAAATCGACGCCGCCCGCGACGTCAAAGTCAACGCAGTGAAAACCGCCGCCGCCAGCGGCGTCGAACTCGCCGAAGCAGCCCAGCTGCTGGCAGCCGCCGAACAAAAGTACGCCAAGGACTACCAGGCAGCCCTCCGCGCCGACTGGACCGACTCCGATCTGCGCAGCTTCGGCCTGGACGCCCCGGCCAAGAAAACCGGCGGCCGCCCCGCAACCGGAAGACCGCCGGCCAAGAAGCTTCCGTGACGGGCGCTTCGCAGTAGCAGCCCCTCGCCCACAGGGGCACGGCAAAAGCTAAATCCTGCGGGCTTTTCCCGCACACCTGTGGGCGACGGGACCCACCTGACCGGTTGCACACAACCGCCAGGTCACCAGGGCCGGCACGGCACCACCGGGACCGGCGATCATGCACAACCTCCGAACCTGATCCTCACCTCTTCAGGAACCAGTTCCTGAATCACCACCCACGGGACAAACGACCGGGGCCCGCGCCGGCAAGGTGCGGGCCCCGGTTAGCGCTCGAAACCACCCTCACGTGATTTATCGTGGGCGGCTCCGGTGCGTGCCTGCGGTGCTGGGTGGGTGTGCGGCGGGTGGGTGTGTTTCGGAGCCGCGGGGAAGCTGGCGGCCTGCAGTCGGCGCAGCCGGGCAAGGGCCGGGTCCACCTCCACCACCGGTGCTGAAACCTCTGCCGCGGGTGGTGCTTTGGGCGGGTCGATGGATGCTTGGAGTTTCCCCTCCAGTTCCGCACACTTCGCGCGCGCGGCGATGAGTTTGTCCTCGTATTTAAACGGCTTGCCGGCCTGGCTCTCGACGTCGGCCAACACTGCCTGCTTTTCGATAATGGTCTGTCGAAGCTGGGCCTCGTAGTCGGGTAGCCCGGACACTTTGTTCTCCAACCGGGTGATGATGCCGGCGCTTCCTTCCAGCATCTCCATGCGGGTGAAAACCAGCGGCGGCGCCGGCACGTCCTTCAGGGTGATCGCGAGATCCTGGTAGGAGCCGAGCCGGGAGTCCTCGGCCGCGTTGCGGACCTGCAGCTCGTGACCGCCCAGGGAAACCATGGTGCCGTAGTCCTGTTTCTGGCGGTAGTAGTTTCCGTATTCAGGTGTGTGCACACGGACCCATTCCGAGATGGCGGCCACAGCCTCCGCGCGTTTGGTATAGCTCGCACCATCGATGCTCGCAGTGAAGGCCTCCCCTGCTGTCGGGGTGATGGCCGGTAGCGCGGCCTGCACCGCGGGCAGCTTGCTTTCGGCTTTGGTGATGCTGGTTTCGGCTGCGGCCCTGGTCCAGGCCAGGGTGCTCTGGCCCTTCTCGTGGGCGCGTTTGAGGCGTTCGAGTTTGGTCCGTGCGGCGTCGGCCTCGATCTTCTCCATCACCAGCGGGTTCCCGGAAGTCGCGGCTTTGATCTGTGCCGCGTTCAGGGCCAGATCTCCGACGTCCTCGATCTCGCGGATATCCAGGCGCCCGCGAAGGACCTGCTGGATCATGGTGGCCTTGCGCTGGATCCCGTCCCAGGCGGCACTGTCGTAACTGCCGACGGTGGCGTACTGGAAGTTGTGGACCTCGGCATTGGCATTGCCCTGCCGGATGATGCGCCCGTCACGCTGGGTCAGGTCAGCCGGCCGCCACGGGCACGTGACGTGATGGATCGCCTTGGCACGGAGCTGGACGTTCGTCCCGGTCCCCATCATCGCAGTGGAACCGATCAGCACGGCCACCTCCCCGGAGCGGCATTGGGCGAAGAGCTGGGCTTTCTGCTCGGGCTTGGGTGAGTCCTGGATGAACCGGATCTGCTCCGCCTGGATCCCGCCGGCAACGAGCTGGTCCTTGAGCTGCTGGTAAGCCGTCCAGACCGGCTTCCCGTCGGGACCGGTGTTCTTGGACGGCGTGCTCAGGTCGCAGAAAATGATCTGCAACGCACCCCTGTTCACCGACGGGACGCCGGAACGGAAACTCGTGTCGTACTCGTTCTCCCGGTTCTCTTCCCAGACCGCCAGGGTCTTGGCGACAACCGCATCCAGCTTCGTCCCGGACTCCGGTTCGATGCCGACCATCCGCATGTCCAAGGCCGCCTTGCGGCCGTCGTTGTAGACGCTCAGGGCGTTGTCCGCGCCCTTCTCCGCCCATCCGGACAGGGAGTCCAGCCGGTCCGCGAGGCCCTTCATGTACTCGGCCAGCTCCGGCGGCTGCGCAATCAACACCAGCTCCGGCTGCCGCTCCCCGTCCCCGGCCGGCGGGCCAGGTCCGGGTTTTCAGGTTCAGGTCCTCGGAAAGCTTCACATCCGCGAAGACGTGGAAGGACCGCAGCATCTCGGGGACGTTCTTGAACTTCGCGAAGCGCGGCTTGTTCTTCAACCGGCCACCGGCATCCATCTCAATCGCCGTGACCGTTTCCCCGAACGTCGCACCCCAGACATCGAAGTTCTCCACCCCCGCAGCCTGGAGCAGGTCCGGACGCAGGTAGCGCTGCATGACGTGCGCTTCGGTAATGGAGTTCGCGATCGGCGTGCCGGTGGCCATCGTAACGACGCGTTCCCCGTGCGTGGCACGCAGATATTCAAGCTTCAGATGCATATCCGTGGCCCGAATGGACCCGGCGATTTCGGCGCCCTTGATGTTCGTGACCGTGCGCAGGTTCTTATAGTCGTGGGCCTCGTCCACGAACAGATAATCCACCCCCGTGTCCTCGAACGTCAGCCCGGATCCGGGGCCGTGTCCATGAGCCTTTTCATGCGCTCTTCCTCGGCCTGGAGCTTGGTCTCCAGCTTCTTCACCGTTGTCCGGTCTTCACCCTGTTCCTGGGCGTTGACGATCGTCTGCCGGACGTCGGCGATAAGTGATTCCTGGTAGGCCTCGATCGTCTCGGCCTTCACGCCGATGCTCTTGAAGGCCTGCTGGGTCATGATGATGCCGTCCCAGTCGTTCGCCACAGCACGGGCGACGAACTGCCGGCGCGCGGCCACATCCCCGCTCCTGGTCTTGATGTCATCGGAGCCGGCCGAGAGCAGCCGGGCCTGAGAGTACAGCTCCAGCCATTCGCGGGTGAACTGCTCCAGCATGTGGTTCGGAACGACGACCATGGGTTTGGAGGCCATGCCCAGGCGTTTGAGCTCCATCGCGCCCATCACCATCTCGGCGGTCTTGCCCGCCCCGACCTCGTGGAAGAGGCCCACGGCCGGTTCGGAAATGATCCGCGCCACCGCGGTGCGCTGGTGCGGGTGCGGGGTGAAGGACTTCGCCAACCCCGGCAGGCTCAGCCGGTGCCCTTCCTTCGTGTAGTCGCGCAGCGCCAGGGAGTTGAAGCGGCGGTTGTACTCATCAAGGAGCCGGCCGCCCGTTCGGGATCTTCCCAGACCCACTCGGCGAAGCGCTCCTGCAGGGCCTCGGCCTTCTCCTGGGCCGCCTCGGTTTCTTCGAGATTGGCAACGGACTTGCCGTCCTCGTCCTTGTCCTCGACCTGGATGCTCTTTTGTTCCAGGATGCTTTGCAGCAGGTCCGGGCCGGCCGGCGCACCGTCCCCCACTCATTCGTCGAACGCACCGTGCCCCGGTTGGCCTTGACCCGCCAGATGCCGGCGCCGACGCTGCTCACGCTCGCGTTCGGATCGGCCAGAATGTCCTGCACGAAGTGCTGGTGCTCCTCGGGGAAATCCAGACCGCGCCAAGGCGGGCCTCGACATCTTCCATGCCCACCCTCGGCGGCTGGACTTCCTCCAGAGCGGTGACGTTGACGGCCCAGCGCTCGTCCCCTGCCGCCGCGGCCCGGGCGGCGTCGAGCTTGGTCCGCACGTTCCCGGACAGGTATTCCGGTGCCGTGACCAGCCTGCCCGTTTCCGGGTCATCGAACACAAGCGTGCCCAGCCGGTCGCGGGCTTCCTCCTCCGTCACGCCCAGCAGCTCCGCGATCTTCTCCAGTTCCGGGGCACCGTAGGTGTCCAAGGCGATGACCAGGGCTTCGTCAACGGTGTCCGCGCCCATAAGCGGTTTGCGGGCCACCACCTGACGGTGCCGCAGCAGCGCCGCCGGGGTCGCCGCCCGGGTTTCCTCGTTGAAGCTCTCCAGGGCCGGCGGCAGGGCACCGAAGGGGTCCGTCTGGCGCAGGATCCGCACGGCCGGTGCCGCACGGCGGGTGATGATGTCCTCGCCCGTTTCCTTGTCCGTACGGACCGTCTCCGTGAAGCGGTTCAAGGGCCCGTACGTGGCGGCATACGCCGTGTACTTCTCAGCCAGTGCGGTCCGTCGGGCCGACAGTTCCGGCGTGTCTTCACTGTCGGCCGCCTCCATCTCCAACAGGGACCGTGCCCCGTCCCGCAGCCCCAGCAGCTCACGCAGCTCCGCCGCATGTGCTTTCGGGACCGGGAAGGGACCTGTTCCCCGCCCCGTGCCACGGTGAAGGTGCCGTCGGGCCGGCGGTGATGGTGCCGTCCCATTCCTGCCCGGTGGCCGGCAGCAACGCCGCGGGGGTCTTCCCCGGAGCCGGCCGGCGGGGGTGTGGCCCAGGCCGGCCTCCAGGGCGTCCTGAACGATGACCTCCAGCCGCCGGGCGAGCAGCTGCGGGACGGCGGTGAGGTCCTCGGCTTTCACCCAGACGGTGTCTTCCCCGTACATGCCGTGTCCAACGGTGATCTGTCCCAGGACGTTCTGCGGGTTCAGGTCAAAGTAGTTGTTGATCTTCACGTTGCGCCCGGCGATGATGACGGGCCCGACGGTTTCCCAGTCCGTGTTGGCCGGCTCCCGGCCCGGCTCGCGTTTGCGTAGCAGCAGCAGGTCGGTGAGCGCTTCGGTACCGGCGGCGCGGCGGTGGGCGCCGGTGGGCAGGCGCACGGCGCCCACCAGGTCCGCCATGGCGCTCATCTCCCGCCTCGAGGCCGGGTTGGCGGCGTCCAGGTTGAAGCTGGAGGTCAGCACGGCGACGTAACCGCCGGGCTTCACGGCGGCCAGGCTTTTGAGGATGAAGTGGTTGTGCATGGAGTGCCGGGAGTCGGGGTTGTGGGTCTTGTCGTAGAGCGTGTTCTTGCTGAACGGGACGTTGCCGACGGCAAGGTCAAAGGAATTGGACGTGATCGGGGTGTCCGCGAAGGATTCGGTGCGGATGCTCGCGTGCGGATAAAGCCCCCGGGAAATGGAGGCCGTCAGCGGATCCAGCTCGACACCGGTCATCCGGGCGCCTTCCGGGGCGAAGCCGATGAACGTCCCGGCCCCGACCCCGGTTCCAGCACCTCTCCCCCGCTGAAGCCGAGCCCCTCCACGGCGGACCAGATCTCCTTCACCAAGGCAGCGTCGGTGTAGTAGGCGTTGGTCGTGGTCCGCGACGCGGCCGCGTACTCACGCTCGCTCAGGATCCCGGCCAGCCGGGCACGCTCGGCCGCCCAGTCATCCTTGTCGAACAGCTGGGGCACCGCTCCCCAGCCGGACCACTGCGCCAGGGAACGCTGCTCGGCCCCGGTGGCCGGGCGCTGCTGCTCCTCCAGCTCCCGCACGATGCGGATTGCTTCCAGGTTCGCCGCGAACCGGGCTTTCTGGCCCGTTGGGGCAAGGTCGGCCTGGGAGCCGGGGCGGAAACGTCCAGCCGTCGCCGGCCCGCGGGTTTCCTGGTGCTGCGATCCGGGTGCTAGTCCTGCCCGTCCTCCCGGCTCGGGGAGCCCGGCTCCATGTCCTCCGGTTCCGATGGAAGGCCGGCGTAGATCATCTCCTGGTACACCATCTCCCGCGCCCGCAGCTTGGCCATGTTCACCAGCCCGATGTACTCCAGAGGCGGCTCCGACCCCCTGGTCGGCGTCAGTTCCTCGCTCAGGTCCCAGATCGCCTGCTGAATCTCCTCCCCCAACATCGAAAAGTGCGTCTCGGGGTCCGCGATCTGCGCGAAGGCCTCCGGATCGTGCTTCTTCATGGTTTCCATGGCGTGTCTGCCGTGCTCGTTCATTGACTACCTCTCCCGGTTCGGCCCACAAGGACTCCAGACTCAGCTGACCCTCAATGTGGTTCTTGGATTTCCTCGATGCCATGTGCGCCGCTCCCCCTCCGTTTGCCTCCACGCTAGCGAAGGCCCCGGAGGACGCACAGTCACACGCTTATTCCTGCGGGGCCTGAAGACTCTTCCGCTGCCGTGCCAGCTCACGGACCACCGTGGCCTCACTGACGTCGATGGTCTTGGCGATGTCCCGGATCGTCTGCTTCTCGCTGCGCATCCGATGCGCCGTGGCCGCCTTGTCCGGCGTCATCTTGGTCGGCCGCCCGCCCACTCTTCCCCGCGCCTTGGCAGCGGCAAGCCCGGCCATGGTCCGCTCACGCAACCTGTTCCGCTCGTACTCGGCGATCGCAGAGAAAAAGTGGAACATCAGCACTCCCTGGGACGTGGTCGTGTCCAGCCACGTCTCGGTCAACGACCGGAGCCCGACATGGCGGTCCGCCAGCGTCTTCACGATGCCGGCAAGGTCGGCAGTGTTCCTCCCGAGCCGGGACAAATCGTTGACCACCAGGATGTTCCCGGACTGCAGGTGATCCAGGCAGTCCTGCCACTGCGGCCGCTCAGTCGTCGCACCGGACGCGAAATCCGTCCAGATCCGGAAGCACCCGGCAGCGTTCAAAGCATCCAGCTGCAGGTCCACCGACTGCTCCGTCGTGCTCACCCGGGCATAACCCATCAACGTAGCCACATCAGCCCCCACCCTTCATTCAAAAACCGTCGTTCACGAAGTTTTGACTAACAGTACCCTTATAGATTTCGTAGTCGAGTTGTGAAACAGAGTAGCATCGCCAAAAGCGCTTTTCGAGAGGGCGGTCGGGCATCCCAGTCCCTACAGGCACAAAGGGTCATTATTGACCTCCAAGAAGGCCAGGGGATAGCTGTCCGCCCGGCGTCCGAAATCTCGGGTTCAAAAAGGTAAAAAGCAGATCATCCCGGAAGTTCCGGCTCATGCTCGACCTGCCGAGATATTGGGGCCCTATCAATACCGTGGAGCGCGTTCGGCTGGCTTTACCTTGCACGATCCGTTCCACACTAGATTTAGAGGCATCGAGGTCTCGCAAAGGGTGGCCTTGTTTCTGAAGGTAGGAGAAGCCGTGTCAGGCCAGATCACCGAAGTCACTAGGCGCAAGATAATCGACGTGTTTCCTCTGCAGCGCATTAGCTGGTCAGGAAATCTTTCGGAACCTGAGTTCTTGGCGCGGATCTACAACCTGAGTGAACTTCCGAGCAATGACCGTCGCTACGACAACGCCTATGAGGACATTCAGCAGCATCGAGTCCGGAACCCTCAAGACTGGGACGACGACTACGTCTTCACGGACCCTCGATTCAATGTCTTGTGGGGAACCGACGAGAACTTCCTTCACTTCCTGGAGATGACGGTTCACCCCTTGGTCCGCGGCGTCGAGCAGGCTGCACAAGTTGTAGACGTCTACAACGCGGCGCTTCGCGCCGATGACTACCATCTTGTGCCTGACGGGACATTAGCGGCAGGCCTATCTATAAAGCTCGGCCGCTCGATGACTCCTTCCATGGCGATGTGCCCGAGGTAATTGCATCGCAACCACTACTGACGGACCCGGGCGTCCTGCATGAACATCTTCAGCGGATTAAGGACAGCTTGACGCGAGACCCAGCCCACGCAATCGCTTCCTCCAAGCAACTTCTAGAAAGCCTGTTTAAACTAATTCTCGACCAGGAGAACGTGGAGTATGGCCGCTCGGATGAAATCCCAACTCTCTACAAGAAGGTAGGGGCGGCTCTGAACGTCAACGCCGAAAGCGTCCCCAGTAGCGCTCCGGCGAGCCAAACCGTTCAGAAAATCTTGCGCACCCTCGCGACGACGGTGCAGTCCATTGCCGAGCTGCGGAATGAAATCGGCACAGGACACGGGCGTACCGCTCCGAGTATCGCAACCGAGATGCATGCAAGGCTGGCCCTGAACAGCACGGTCACGGTAGCGGAGTTCTTGCTGAGCGCCCTCCAACAACGCCGCACGAACGCACTGAGCGAAGCCGCGCGGAATTGACACACCCACCACCCGATGCAGGAGCCGAGCAGACAGCCATGAGCGGTCGTTTTTGACCGTTGCGGCTGCCGACAGCCCAGGAGGTCTGTGCGTTCGTTGTGCCGGCAGCTTTGAATCGCTGACGGATGCTCATTGGCGAGGGGCGGCGCAATTGCGCCGTCGAGTCCAGGAACCGGACGATCATGCGATGATCGGCCCATGCCGGACACTTGGAAATTACGCATCGGTTGGCTCATCGTGGCGCTCATCGCTGTCCTGATCGTTGGCGCGGGAGTGTTTGTGCTGCCCAGCCTGTGGCCGGACAAGGCCACTTCGTTCCGCGCGGCACCGTCCGACACCGGGACCCACCGGGCGACGACGGCTGTGACCGATCCGGTGACCCCAATGCCCTCGCCTTCATACAAGCCGCAGACAACCCCGCCGGCTGCGGTGCCATCTGCCGCATATACGACCCCCGCACCGCATTTCACGCAGGTTGAAATTCCGGTGCCGACATACGCTCCGCCAACCTACCGACGGAACCTTCTTCCGCCGCTCGGTAGTTCGTGCCGCATCATCGACCACACGATCGCCGGTGCTTACCTCGGCGGCGGGCTCCGCCAGGTGCCGTCCACGAGCTTCTCCTCGGTCCAGGTTGATGGGTGCACATGGCAGAGTCCCCGAGGATCCCTGACTTATTCCATCTCGGACCTCGGCAGTCGGGAAGCAGCCGCAGCTTCATTTGCCACAAACCAGGGAATCGGGCGGCGCCCTGCATCCGTTGCCTTTTCGCCCCAGCTTGGGGACTACTCTGCCGGTTTCAATTCCACCGTCCAAGGCGTGGGTGACACGACGCTAATCGTGGTGAAGGGCCAGTACGTTCTGTACGTGGCAATGGCCGGAACGCTGGACAGCTGGAATGGGGCCATGGGCGCGGCCAAGTTCCTTCTGTCATTTACGTCCTGAGAGGGGGTCAGCCTTAAAAGGATCGTGTGATACATACCAGGCATGGCGCCCGCTGGTCCGTGGCCCGAAGCCGTGGTTGCTCCGCTGCCACAGGTGGAGGCCCGGCTTACGAGCGGGATAGGCTTTGCCCATGGCGCGTCCCCCAGTTGAAACGATCGCGGATCATCTCTTCTTCACAACGGTGTTCATTGAAGCCTTTACCCCTACAGCTAGATCCATGGGAACAGGCTTCATAATCAACTACCCCGCCCAGGAGGGCCACCGGCTGGTTCTCATCACAAACAAACATGTGTTCGACGGGGCAGAGCAAGTTGCCTTCACCATGCCCGCCGCGGAGAACACAGCCGAGCCAGCCAGCCGCGGTACACGTACGTTGGTCACCGGCTTCGGTGCCCAAACTTGGGTGGGGCACCCCGACTCAGGCGTCGACATCGGTGCCATGTTCTTCGCCGACGTTGTGAAGGCGATGGAAAATGGCGGTGCTGCCCCGTTCTATCGAGGGTTTAGACCCGAGCAGCTTGTTACACGGGACACCGCGAACTCGCTCGACTCTATCGAGCAAATCACGATGATTGGATACCCAAACGGATTATTTGACCAGTCCTCCATGTTGCCGATCGCAAGACGTGGTCAGACCGCAACGCCAATCTTTGATGACTACAACAATCTGCCAGCCTTCCTGATTGATGCTTCGGTTTTCCCGGGATCCAGCGGAAGCCCGGTTGTGCTGTACGACCGCGGGACGTTCACGACTCGTGACGGATCAACCCACTCCGGTTCCCGGATGGCGCTCCTCGGCGTTGTTGCTGCGGTTCACACTCGCCAAGTCAACGGCGTCGTTCAGATGGTGAGTGCCGGCATCGCCACCTTCGACGACATGATTGACCTAGGAATAGTCTTCAAAGCCAGCGCCATCCAAGAAACCGTATTTGCGCTGCACGAGGCGAACGGGCTTCCCCTCCCGCTCGCGACCGTTGCCCATGAGGAGCTCGCGTAGCCGTCACCTCGGCAAACCCGGAGGGCCATGTACGCCCTTCGCCACCGGGTGCAGAGCTGACCGATTGAAGATCGTTTACCTGGCACAGCGAGAAAGCAGACTGTCGACGTTGCGCGACCTTGCGGGCCACTTCACACCCGCTAAGTAGCAACAGAAGGATGTCGCATCGAAATCGCCGGGGTGCGGCATGTACCGGTGTACCCGTATGGACAACATAGGGTGTGCTCATGGCTCCTCGTCCAAAGTGGTGGCACACGTTACAGGCTTCCAAAGGGGAGGTGCGACTGGCCGTCGACCTCTACAACCGATCCGGCAACGAGCGACAGCTCGAGGCGTTCATCGTTCATATGAACCTCGGCTGGACGAAGCTGCTGCAAGCTCGGACAGAGGGCGATGGTGGCGAGCTGATCGAGCGTGATCCACGGGGGTGGCGCAGGAAGCACCCTGAGGGTGGGTACCTTTACAAGCCCCTCCGGACGCTTCTCAGCGAGCAGTTCACGAACACTGATCCGCGCCTCAGCAACATCGCGTTCTTCCAAGGACTCCGCAACCAAATCGAACATCGCCACGAGGCAAAGATCGCCGCGCTCGTCGCCGGCCGCACCCAAGCGCTTCTGATCAACTACGAACAGACTCTGGTGGGCTGGTTCGGTCAGGAAGAAGCCCTCGGCTCCGAGTTGCGTTTTCCCCTGTTTGTATCGACCATCACCGAGCACGCAGCCGCCGCAGTGAAGGCTCTTCGTGCCCAGATTCCGCGCGGGGTTCTCGACTGGGTGCAGGACTTTGATGCTTCCCTTGAGCCTGGCCTTAGCGCGGACCAACGTTTCGACTTCCGTATCTACCTTGTACCCCACAAGGGGCCGAAGACGCAGGCAGACGCCTCGATGACGTTCGTGCGCGAGGAAGAGCTCACTGCGGATCAGCGTGCCGTGCTCGATCAAGTGCAGACGATTATCCGCGAAAAGCATGTGCCGGTCGAAGACCTCAATGGATTGAAGGCCGGGGAAGTTGTTGAGCAAGTCGCGGCGCGACTGGACGCGACGTTCAATATGCACATGCATACCCAGGCATGGAAGTTCTATGGGGTACGGCCCCCGTCCGATACAACGGATCGGACGGCGACGAAGCCGCAGTTCTGTCACTACAACGGGACGTTTGAGCAGTACATCTACACTGCAGCGTGGGTTGAATACCTGGTGCGGCATTTGGCCAATGCAGAGGAATACGCCGCTGTGCGAGCGTGGCGGGCGCCAGGCCAGCGGGTTCGTGAGGGATCGGAAGAATCCGCCGTCTAAGTGAGGAAAGAATTCGGGCATGAAGGTTGACGCAGACGCTCCCGGCTTCGGCGTCATCCCCGCCGCGGAGCGTCCGGCAAGGAATCCTCTTGCGGGCGGCCGACCTCTTCTCCTAATCCAACTTGGTGTGTCTTATGGCCTATGTGTCCCCTAATCCCTACGCCTGCAAGACTTTCGGCTTGAGCGTACTTATTTTGCGAGGCCGAGTCTCTGAAGGGTTTGGGCCACCGGCTTACCTGGACGAACGGAGGTCCAGCGTAGTCGCATGGACACTCACTGCAATCCCGAGACCGCCGAGCAGGCTGAGCAGGCTGACATCGCTCGCGCGCGTTGGCTCGATGAAGAGATACACGAAATAGACATCTGGTGTGAACACATCGGGCGACGAGTGCGGGAGCAAATCAGGAAACAGGAAACCAGGACAAGCCATTTCGTGGATGAGTCTGAGATCCTCTACGGCATCTGCGTCGTGATCAACCGCCTGGCTCAGATCGACTTTCTTCGGCACGGCCACATCAATGACAAGGAATTCGGTCCTTGGTTCGCAGAAGCCACCGGCTGGCCCGATTTTGTTGCACAGGCGTTCTGGTTCTGCGTCCGGCATCCGACAATGCATCTGGGGCGCTCGATGCTGTTCGCCGACCACGGGCGCAAGTTTGGTGACGGCTACAGGCTTTTCGGAGATATTAACGGCGGATGGGATTACGACGAACTGGCGGTTTCAGGACCGGCCGCGGAGAACACCTATCTTCCCGAGGCCGTCCGAAGGTTCCACAGTTGGGGCCAAGGATGGTCATCAGAGCTGGGTGACAAGGTTTCCTTCCCAACGATGTGGTTGATGCACAGTCGATAGTGGTCCACTTCCACATTCCTGGACTGCTGCGCATCCTCGATAAGCTGCGCTCCGGCACGCTCAAACTGCTCCAGTCAGCCAACTACGAGCAGTTCATGAAGCTCTCCGAGCTCAACAAACGCACAGGCCTGTTGACTGCGCCAGGGTATGTCGCCTCCCATCACCTTCCTGCGCTCGACCTCGATTCGGAATGGGATGCCTAGCGAAATCCATTCGCCAGACAGGCGCTTATGTGGACGAGGTTGCCGACGACCGCCAAACGAAGTCAACAGACACAGTCCACTGCTTGCCGCCAACTACTCGGCGTTACTGCCGGTGGCGGGCTTCTTCTTCTTTGGAGCGGCGCCCGGTGCGGGCGCTTCCCGGCGTATTGGTTCCCAGGGTTTGCCGTTGTTGTGCCGGCGCTGGAGCCGGCGGACTTCCTTGAGCGTGGCTGTCCCGATCAGTTCCGAGATGGACGCGTGTCCCTCGAGGTGGCCGGCGGCCGCGAAGGCCGCCCGGACCCGGCAGGCGTCGGCGGTCGCGAAGTACGGCGAAAAAGCTCTCGGGTTTGGCCCCGATAACGACATCCCACGGGAAAGCCAGAGAGGGGTGCCAGGAAACCTTGACGCCGTCCCGATCGCTGGTGGTTCCTCCTGAGTTCTAGACTCCGCCAAGCCGCTGGGCGACCAGACCAAAGAGCCACACGGCGGCGTACAAGCCTGCGGCTCCGGCAGCAGCGGTGAGCGCTCCGGTTGCTACCGCCGCCTTGCTCCTGGCGTACAGGGTGCAGCCGACGAACATGCCGAAGCCGGCGACGATCCAGAGTCCGGCCAGGACGATCGTGCCGAGTGCCGCCAGATCCTTGACCAGGAGGACCGGAGCCAGCGACCAGGTCGCGATCGGGTTGGCAACGGCAAAGGCGGACGGGTCTGTGGCGGCAAGAGCCAACTGGGCTTTCGACGGAGCGAACGCGAGGAGGACAATAGCCAGGACTGCGTAGACAGAGGGAATGACGATCGTGAGCTTCCGGAAGAGCTGGGCACGGCGGTCTGTGAGTCCTGTGCCATCGGTGATCATCAGTTTCCCTCCCTGGGGGCTTTCTTCCCTCATGTCGGGTTCCTTCCCTGAGGCGAGTGGTTGGCGGACCTTGCGGCGCTTCTGCTGGGGTGCGGCAAGCCTTTTCTGTGGATCTGGACCAGAGTCTAAGACGGTCCTCCGACATTTATTGCAGCGCCAACCTCCGACTAGGGTCGCTTACCCACAAGCTCGAATCACACATTGCCTACTCCTTCTCTACCGTTAACGGCGTGGACGCAGCTCGCTGTGATCGCGCCAGGCCTGGGTGCCGTCGTCGTACTCGACGGTCCATTCATCCGTACCCGGTCGCTCGACGATGACGGCCGTCTCCCAGCCAGAGCCGTCCTGGCGCGCGACCTCGACACTCATGCCGTCCGGGAAAGGATCGTGACTGGCGAGGTAGTCGGACACAATGTCCTGCAGGGTTTCCCGCGAAAGGGGCCGTGCATCTGGCGCGGCGAGCATCCAGCTCTCTAGGCCGTCGTGCTCCGCCCAGGCGATGGCCAGCGTCTCGACGTGGTTCTGCATCTCGTTCTCCTTCAATCGGCCGTAACGGCGCCAGAGTGGCGGGATAGTTCGTCTTTAGCGCGCCGGCCGGTGCGGGCGCTTCCCGGCGGTAGAGGTTCCCAGGGTTTGCCGTTGTTGTGGCTGCGCTGGAGCCGGCGGACTTCCTTGAGCGTAGCGGCCTCGATCAGTTCCGAGATGGATGCATATCCCTCGAGGTGGCCGGCGGCCGCGAAGGCCGCCCGGACCTGGCCGGCGTCCGCGATCGCGAAGTACGGGGAAAAGCTCTCGGGTTTGGCTTTGCTCACTCCCCCGCGCCCTTTGTCTCCGGGGAGACACGCTGCAGCAGGGCGTTGTGGACCTGTTCAAGGGTGCTGGCGCGGACCTCGGCCGTTGCCAGTTTGCGTGCTGCGTCCGCGGCTTCCTTGGCGGCGGCCCGCTCGGCTTCCCTGGAATCCTCCAGCTGCTTGCCGATCACGGCGAGCTGGCGCTCCAAGGCTCCCCGCTGGGCCTCCAGCCGGGTGATCTCCCCAGCGTGGGCAGTTGCGGCAGCATCCTTCTCAGCGCTTGCCTGGTCCAGGTCGGCGACGAGCTCGGAGATCTCCTGGTCTTTGTCTTTGCGTTCCTGTGCCCAGGAGGCTTCCACGGCGGTGTGGCGTTCAGCGGCCAGGGCGGATGCTTCAGCCCAGCAGGCTCCGGCAAGGCGGGCCGCCTGCTCCAGCAGGGCCGCGGGGTGGCGGCGACCTGTCCGCCGGCGGCCTGCTTTTCCTCCGTCCATTCCTTCAGGTACCGGGTGGCGTCGGCGTTGCTCACGCCGGCGGCCGCGCGGACCGTGGACACGGTTGGCCTGCGCTCGGCACTGATTTGCTCGGCCGCGGCGTAGACGCGGTCCTTCACGCTCGACGTCATCAAAGCACCTCTTCGATTGTTGGTCCATGAATAGTAGTAGGAGTAGTAACGATACTACTCCTACTACTGATGTATTGTCCTCGGCCGCCGTGACGTGGGATGTGATTATGGTTTCTGCCGACCCTCTTCGTCCTGGATGATTCCTCCATCCCGAACCTGCTCCCGGTATTCCAGGGCCGTGGTCACGCGGTGCAGCTGGTACTTCAGCCGCAACTCCTCCTCGTGCTCCGTGGTACGCATCAGCTTTTGGAAGTAAACGGCCCGCGCAGTGACAAGTTTCGTCAGGGCCATTGATATGCCAGATCGGTGCCGGACGCTGACCGGACATCTTCCATAAGAGCCTTCCGGATCCTTGTCTCTCGGATGCCCAGCCAGGTCGCTATTGCGAGTAAGGCCAGGAGGACAGCTACCCCGGTCCAGATGAATTCTCCCGGCATTATTCCTCCCGTTGCTTCTTTCGTCGTGTTTCTCTATCCATAGCACGGGGCTACGACAGGGCGCAGGGAGGGTGCGGCCGGCCCGTTACCTTTTTCGTAGCCCGTTCCTGTTGCAGGATGAGGGTGTGCTGGCCTGCCGGCCCGGCATGATTGCCGCCCCAGTCGTCAATGATCCGGGGGGTGTTGTCACCGGGTCCGGTAGGTGCCGGAGAGACCGCTAATAGAGGCAGGACAGGTTGGGATCGTCGTGCGTAACGTGGATGCCGGGCTCTGACACCGCGGACAGTCCAGCACAGGTATCAGCCGCTGCGACTGGGAGGTACAGGTGATCGGAAACCACGAAAGCATCGATGTCTTTATCGGCCTGGACGTCGGCAAGGGCGAACACCACGCCGTTGCCTTGGACCGGGCAGGTAAGAAGCTCTTCGACAAGGCCTTGCCCAACGACGAGGTCAGGCTGCGCGAAATCCTCGATTCTTTGAACAAGCACGGCAGCATCCTGCTCGTGGTTGACCAGCCAGCGACGATCGGTGCGTTGCCCGTCGCAGTTGCCCAGGCCGCCGGTGTAACCGTCGGATACCTGCCCGGACTGGCGATGCGCCGGATCGCGGACCTGCACCCTGGCGAGGCTAAAACCGACGCCCGGGACGCGTTCATCATCGCCGAAGCGGCCCGGACTATGCCCCACACCCTGCGCTCCATCCAGATCGCCGACGAACAGCTAGCGGAACTGACCATGCTCTGCGGCTTCGACGACGACCTTGCCAAACAGGCCACCGCGACGTCGAACAGGATCCGCGGCCTGCTCACCCAGATCCACCCGGCACTGGAGCGTGTCCTTGGCCCGCGCCTGGACCACCCGGCCGTGCTGGATCTGCTGCGAACCTGGCCGACCCCCGAAGCCCTCCGTCATGCCGGCCGCCGCCGGATCGGTAACAGGCTCAAGAAGCTCGCACCCCGGATGGGCGAACGCCTCGCCGGCGAGATCATCGCCGCCCTGGACCAGCAAACGGTCACAGTCATCGGGACGAACGCGGCCACCATCGTCCTGCCCCAGCTTGCCCGGATGCTCGCCGACATCCGCGAATCACGGGACACCGTCTTCACGCAGGTCGAAGCCCTCGTGGAGGCCCACCCTCTTCACCCGGTCCTGACGTCACTCCCGGCGGTCGGCGTCAGGACCGCAGCACGCATCCTCACCGAGATCGTCGGCAAAGATTTCGCCACCGCAGGGCACATGGCCTCCTACGCAGGCCTCGCCCCGGTGACCTGGAGATCCGGGTCTTCGATCCGCGGCGACCACCCATCCCGGAAAGGAAACAAGATCCTCAAAAGAGCCCTGTTCCTCTCCGCCTTCGCAGCCTTGAAGGACCCGCCGTCGAGGGCCTACTACGACAGGAAACGCGCCGAAGGCAAACGCCACAACCAGGCCCTCATCGCCCTCGCCCGCCGCCGCTGCGACACGCTCTTCGCCATGCTCAGAGACGGCACGTTCTACGAACCACGAACGCCCTCAGCAACTTGACGAAAACCATAGAGGCACCCCCCTTGGCTGATGTTTAGAACGGGGTTCGGCGTCCGGGCCGTTGCCCCATCCGCCGGCATTGCCGGTGGACTGCGTGGCCCATGGGTCATCCTGCGGGAGGGACTGGCCCGTGCCGCCAGGCTGGGTGGGCCGCCCTGGCCGCCGAAACCGTTGCCCCGGGTCCCCGGCTCCGGCACCGCGCTGGGTGCGGTTGATTTTGGCGTTGGCGTAGCGGAGGCTGGGCCGACCTCCTCTACCTCGAGCTCAATAACGGTGCGCTTCTCGCCTTCCTTGGTCTCGTACGAGCGGACTTCAGCCGGCCTGAGACGATGACGCGCATACCCTTGGTGAGGGATTCGGCGACGTTCTCGGCCGCTTCACGCCAGACCGAGGCCGGAGAAAGAGGGTCTCCCCGTCCTTCCATTCATTGGACTGCCGGTCGAAGGTGCGCGGCGTTGACGCGACGGTGAAGTTCGCGACAGCGGATCCGTTTGGAGAGTATTTCAGTTCTGGGTCCGCTGTTAGATTTCCGATCACTGTGATGGTTGTTTCGCCGGCCATGATGTGGACCTTCCTGAGGATGTTACTGAGGGTGGTGTCTTCGGTATCGGGACTGTCCTGCTCGGTGTCGTACCAGGCGGCCGCGGGTCCGGCTCCACGAGGTAGGGGTCGATGAGGGGACGTTGATGGTGCTGGAAGGGTTGGCTTCGAGTCCGAACCAGTCCTCGTCCGGGTCGTACCGGCGGGGCGTGAGGGCGAACCGGTCCTGCGGGGTGTTCATCAGGCCGCTTTGTGGTGCGTGGCTGCCTGAACCAGCTTGTCGCGGCGCAGGCCTGCCCAGTGGTCTTCGTCATCGGAGTTGTTCACGACGACGGGGGCCTGGGAGTAGCCGAGTTCCTGGGTGATGTATTCCAGCGCTGCCGGCACTTCGGTGATGTCCACCGCCTGGTAGGTGATGCCTTTGCGGTCGAAGTAGGCCTTCGTCTCATCGCACTGGCTGCAGGCCGGCTTGGTGTAGATGGTGTACTCGGCGGTAGTTGAGGAAGTCATTTTCAGTACCTTGGTTTCGTATCAAATGAGTTGCGTTCGTCTGGGTGACTTTCTACCTCAAGTCTACCTTTTTTCATATGAAAAACAAGGGTCTTGCCCTTATTTTACGGGATTTTTATGACAACATATGTGCGACTTTAAAGGGTTGGTGGCCGCGGTTTCGTGACCTGTGGATTGGCTTCCTGGACTCTGGGGTGAACGTGCGAAGCAGCCCGCTGGGAATCCCCCTGCGCTTGAAGACCCGTGTCGTAATTCCGGCGAGTTTCCCGCGTGTGTCTGCCCTGCCGTCCGGGTGTGTGTTGTCCCGGCCCAATGCACTCAAACATCTGTTTCTGGTGCGTCAGGAGATGGAGTCTTGGTCCGGCGGATTCTAAGGATCGACGCAACGTTCGAGTGAGTCGGGCCGTTCAGCCGACTGTTTTCGAGTGTATCCGGAGGTGGCAAGCGTGGTGCTTTTTTCGGCCTGGAACAGTGCCTTGGGGGTGAGGTAGCCGAGGGTCTTGCGGGGTCTGGTGTTCAACTCGTTGCAGACGCTCTTGACGTATTCGTGGGTGTACTTTGACAGGTCGGTGCCCTTGCGGAAGTACTGGCGTGCCAGCCCGTTAAAGTTCTCATTGGCTCCCCGCTGCCAGGGGCTGGAGCGTTCTGCGAAGTAAATTTGGATGCCTGTCGCTGCGGCCAGCTCTTGGTGTCGGGCCATCTCTACGCCCTGATCCCAGGTGAGAGTCTGCTTCAGGGGCGGTGGGAGGGAAGCGAAGGCGGTGGTGATGGCAGCGTTAGTCCGGGCCGCTGTGTGGTCGATCGGCAGATTGATGATGATTCCGTACTGGGTCTTGCGTTCCCGCAGCGTCACCATCGCCGAGGTCGAGCCGGGCCCGACGATTAGATCGCCTTCCCAATGGCCAGCTTCCGTCTTGGTCTCAATGACTGGCGGGCGCTGACTGATCATGGTCATGTTCCGGACCACTGCGCCGTGACCGGAACCGGTCCGCCAGCGGTGTCTGCGGATTTTCCGTCCGGTGCGCAGCCGGGACAGTATTTCTTATCTAAACCGCCGTCATCGTTGAAGAGCAGTGCCCGGTAGATGGTCTCAGGACTCAACTGAAGGCCCGGTTCGAAGGGGAATTGCAGTGCGAGCCAGCCGCAGATCTGCTCGGGCGACCAGTGACGATTGAGCTTGCGCTGAACGATCGCGCGTAGTCGCCGGTTCCGTTTAAGCTTCCGATCCCGTGGCCGGCGCCGCTGCTGGCTGGCGCTGTGATCGGCGGCGTGCGGCGAGTACTGGCCGTGGCCGTCGCGGTGACGGTCCAGTTCCCTTTTGATCGTTGAGGGGCAGCGTCCGAGTTCACGCCCGATGCGCCGCAGTGAGCAGTCCAGCCGGAGAAGGTCAGCGATCTGAATCCGTTCCAGCAGGGACAGGTACCGTCCGGACCCTTGAGCAGGAACCCTCATATGGCTCTGCTCGGCCCGTTGGTTCCTGAGTTTCGTGCCGGCGCGTCTGCTCATACCCAACATCCTGCAGGCCTCAGCGTTGCTGGATCCGGCACTCACCAGGTCCCAGTACCGTGTCTCCCGTAAAGCGCGTCGCTTTTGTGCTGGTGACCAGGGAGCTGCCACTCTCTCGGCAACGATCCTCGCGGTCCCAATGGCGTCCCGCTCGGCTTTCTGCAGACGTGCTTTTTCGGCTTTCAATTCTTCTTTCCGCTGGATTTCCCACCTGACGGAGGTCCCCGGGGACAGCCGTAAAGCTTTTACAACCTCTGCCAGGGGCAGCCGGCTTCGCAAGGTGATGAAGCGACGGTAGACCCACCGGTATCCAGTCGTATGCTTTACGCCTGCTGATGCGGCAACAGCCAATACGCTCATGCCGGTGGAATAGGAGGACCAGAAGGTTTCCTCAACGGCTGGGTCGACTTGGAAGTGATGGCGCCCGGTTCCGTTTAGGAAGAGTTCATTCCATTTCTCGGCGTTGCGCGAGATGAACCCCAGTTCTGTCTGGGCTGCCCCATGATCGAGGCCCTTCCTGCGGAATCGGAGGTACTCATCACGCAACCACCGATAACCCGTCTCCTTACCGATTCCGGTCACCCGTACTGATTCTCTGAAACTCTTGCCCTCTTTGATGAGGGCAAGAAACCTAACACCGGTAGGCGAATCGAACTGTTGATACATCGAAGGAACTCCCTGGATTGGGTGTTGCTTCGATCAGCAGAATCCGGGGTGCCCTAACCGCTACACTCCCGAACGTCTCGAAACCTAGGGTTTTGTGAGATCTGAAGGGCGATGGCTTTAGGGCCGCTCCCTTTTTGATTGGCGGTTCTCCCTTTCGTCCTACCGGCGCTCTAGTGCAGATAAGGCTGAAGGTGAAGAACCGCCGGTCCGTGGACGTCGTGTGAACTCTCGCCCTCTTGTGCGTGTTGCAAAGTGGATTCATGAGATCGGTCGTACTGTCGGGCCATGGTCGAATCTGACGGCGAGACGTGGTGGTTACACTTCGCACAGGACTCCGGCCCGGGAGGGGACGACAATCTTCTGGCCCGCGCCGGCCGGCAGGGTGTGCGCCTTGATGCCGGACGTCCGTTCTTCCTGGATCGCGGGGGCGTGCCTCATGATGCGGGCAACAGGTTCTTTGCCAGCGGACGGATGCGGAATCTGACCGCTGGGACGAACCGGAAGTACGCGTTTGCCCTTCGGACCTGGTTCAATTTCCTCCAGACGCGGGGCAAGAAATGGTCAGCGGCGTCCGAGAGCGATCTTTTCGACTATCGCTTCTGGAGGACCTCAGCTTCGGAGAATCCGCGTCGCATTTCCGGCGCGACGTGGCAGTGCGACCTTGCCGCAGTCCTTGCCTTCCACGACTGGGCATCAGACCGGCTAGGCACCGACCGGCTCCTTCCGGCGGTTCAAAAGCAAGCATGGGCGGGGAAACGGGCTGCGGTGCGAGACCCGCGGGCCAGGGCCTCAGCGATCCGTGCAGCGGACGTCAAATGGCTCTCTCCAGGAGCCTTCCGCCTGTGGCGCGACACGGGGATCCACGGAAAGGAACCCAACGGGGCGGAGAAGACGCGCTGGAGGCCACGGTCCCAGACACGGGATGCGGCATTTGTTGACGGACTTTACGGGACGGGCTGCGCATACAGGAGCTCGCCTCGATATGCCTCACCGAGCTCCCGACCGAGGGTGCCGCGAAAGCCTACGCCACCGCTCGTCTTGCTGCCAGCTGCGCAAAGGGTGGCCGGAGCCGACGGTACTGGATGGGCCGCGAGGCGCTAGACGGCATGTGGAACTACGTCCAAACCGACCGGGCCGCCGCGATCCGCCGCGGCATCGAGAGCGGCTTGTACCAAAACCTGACTCCCCGGCGGATTGTCCAAGGCATAACCGACAACGGCCGGTTGCGGATTGCGGCCCAGATGGAAAACCCGTGCACGCGAACCTGAATGACCTCTCCCCCGCGGACCGAAGGCTGCTGTTCACCGAAGGGCCAGAGGGTCTTGAACCGTTGGCCCTGTGGCTGAATGAGGACGGCTCGCCGCGGGCGAAGGGCGCCTGGTACAAGTCATTCGCCCTGGCCAACAAGCGCGTGCGCAAGGCCGGAATCGACCGGCTCAAATGCCATCCCCACATGCTCCGGCACAGCTTCGCTCTAAGGTGGTACGCCGTCGGACGGCTCGTGTGGGAGCATCGGCGGGCAGGGGCGGGGTCGGACCGTATGGAGGACTTCCGGGAGCAGTTCGGCGACACCTGGTCGCTGGTGCAGACGATGCTCGGCCATTCGGATGTGAACACAACCAGGAACATCTACCTTGAGCCTTTCATCGGGTTGGATGTGGAGTTCCTCCTGGCGCACAGCGGAGATGAGCTCAGCCAGGACGGGGTCCTTGCATTCCTGCGCTCCGATCCGAGGGTTCGCCTACTCGATCCGGGGGACGGTAAGTGACGGGGCGGGCGGCATCCCTGCCCCCGAATGGCTACTCAACCCCTCAGACCCTCTTCCTCGACGGCGACGCTCCGGTGGTGCGGGTCTATCCGGAACGGGACGGGGCCCTCGAGACTTCCACTTCGGAAGGCTCGGGCTCTCGCCGGTCCTGACTAGGGAACTCGCTGCCTGTTTCGCGCGCGCGACAGGCCCGCGGGGACGAGGCGGACGATTCCGTCCGCCGAAGGGCTCTTCGAAAACCTGCGTTCCTTCGCAAACCTCATCCGGGCCAGGCCCAAACCGGTCGCATGCGTGGGCGAGCTACGGGCCGGTTACGTCCTCGAGCTGCGCATGCTGGGTACCCGGGAAGGGAACGCCGTCGTGCTTGCCCTCAGGACGGTGCTTCGAGGCGCCGACGGAGTCCCGAACGAGTTCCGCGATGCCCTTTACACCCCGGTCCATCCGGCACAACCCCGCGCCGCCATAGCGGCCTACACCGAGGCCGAGTTCCGCCAGATCCGGCGGGCGGCCCGGCGCATCGTCCGCGCGGCGGTAACGCGTGTCCGTGCTGCCCGGGCCGAGGCCGACCGATACCTCTCCGGGGACCCCAGGCCGGGCGAGGCCTGTTTCCGGGAAGGAACGAGGGCAGCGAAGCTGGCGTATGTCGCAGTTCACGGGGGCGTCCCACGAAAACCGGGCGGCAAGGTGCGGTACTCGTCTTGCGCCGATCTGGTTTCCGAGCTGCACCCGCTGAGGCACGAAGCCGAGGCCATGGCCATCCTGATGATGTGCATGACGGGTCTGAACGCATCGACGGTACTGGGAATGACTGCTGAGCATTCCGTGTCGACAGGACCCGGTGAGTTTCCTGCCCTGGTCACCCGTGGCAGCAAACCGCGGCGCGGACCGCTGCGGTCCGAGATGGACCTGACCCTCTCCGCCGCGCGGAAACCGCTGGCGGACCGGGACGACTACGGGTCCGCCCACGGCGTTTACGAGATTGCCCTCGAGCTCGGCCGTGACGCCCGGCAGTACCTCGCCTGTCCCGATCTGATCGTCTACCACTCCTTCAGCTACCGGTTGGGAACCCCAAGGAATTTGGGCTACCGCACCCCTGCTGTGGGCGATTTCGGGCCGCTGGAAGGCTTTTCAGGCGGGGACGGCATTCCTCGGCGCGTGGACTCCCGTCGGCTCCGGCGGACCTTCCTCGAACTCCACCAGCGTCCGGTGGCCCAGGCCGGCGCCACCCTCGCCTCCGTCTACCTCGTCCGCGACAAGTCGTCGCTCAGCAGCTACCAAGGTGTCGTGGCAGGAGCGCTCAAGGGCGAGGTTGAGAGGATCCGCACCGAGAATCTGGGCCGCGCCCTCAGCGATGAAGACTGCCGCGCGGCCCTCGACGACCCGGCACGGGTGGCGGAGAGGTTCGGAGTCAGCGAGGAGATCCTCGGAAAAGTTCTCGCCGGGCGACTGGACACGGTCGGATCGGCCTGCGTGGACAACGAACACAGCCCTACAGCGAGCAGGGCGGCCCTGCACCGCGTCGTTCCTCCTTTGCCTCACCTGCCCATGCTCGCGTTCCGAGCCCAGGCACGTGCCGGTCCAGGCCCTGATGCTCACCGAGCTCAGAGGACGACGCTCCGAGATGGCGCCGTCAGAGTGGGACCGGCGTTTCGCCCCGCCGGCCGCCCGGCTCGAAGACGTCCTCCAGCTCCAGCGCGCAGATGTCCAAGCGGAGGCCGGGCGAGTCTCCGCCGACGATACCCGCCTCGTCCGAGCCCTCCTTGAAAATGAGTTGGAGATCCCATGAGTATCCACGCCATCGTTAATGGCCGACCGGCACCGGAGTCCGGCACTCCGGTCCTGCTCGTCCGTCCGGTCCGGCCGGAGATCGCCCCTGAGAAACTGTCACGGTTCGGCGATGACCGTTGGGACCTCACTCACGGGATCTTCGAGGACCACAGCGACTCCACGAGCATCAACTTCAAACGCCTCCCGCAGCCATGGCGGGAGGCGGTCAAAGACTACCTGTGGCAACTGATCAACGAAGACCATCCGCGCGCCTTGCCAGCCGCCCGCGCCGGAGTCCGCTGCTCCCTGCGATCGGTGTCTCTCATAAAGGGTCCTATCGAGCGGCTCATCATCTGGGCTGCAGGACGCGGTATGGAATCCTTCGCGGAGCTGGACGCAGCGCGCCTCGATGAGTACCTGGCGTACCTGGGCGATTCCGGGGTCTCCTACGGGTCCAGACAGCACTCCGTCGCGGAAGTGCGGCGGCTGTGGTCCTATCGGGACCTGGTCCCGCCGCGGCTGGCGATGCCGGGCGCACCCCCTTGGGACGATGCGCCCGCCAGGGAACTGCTCGGTGCTCGCTCCGACGTCCAGCCAATCAACCGCACACCCGGATCGGCGATGCAACACTCGTTCCGCTGCTGGCATGGGCGATCCGGTTCGTCGAAGAGATCTCAACGGACATCCGGCCCAACTTCAGCGAGTTCCGCAGGACCCTCGTGGGCGGACGCGAATACCGGCAGGCAGGACTTCGACTGTATGAGGCAGAGCGGCATCAGAAGCTGACGCAGGTCCTGGAGCACCTGCGTGCGGCAGGCCTGGGGCTTCCGGCCGCGTGCTGGCCGACGGTCACACGAGATCCGGTGGGCGCACCTCGCACGACTGACCGGCACGCTGGGGCAACGCACGCCAAATATGACCGATCAGTGATCGAAGCCTCGGGCCTTCAAATAGACGACAACGCCTACCTGACCCCCGGCTGCGCCGTGACCGTCGACGGAATCCCCTGGCACCCCGGGTCCATGAAGTACGACGACGCGCTCGTCTACGCCCGACTACTCCATACCGCCTGCTACATCGTGATCGCCTACCTCTCGGGCATGCGGCCAGGAGAGGTACTGACCCTCACGGCCGGATGTCTCCATCACGATCCCGAGCGGGACCTGTGGACACTCACCGGCACGCGGTGGAAGGGAGCCACCGGATCCCACGGCGGCAAGGCAGAAGAAGGCGCAACGCGTGAGAACCCATGGGTCGTCCACCCCCTCGTCGCCCAAGCCGTCACCGTCGCCGAGGAACTCGGTAACGGACGCCTCCTCTTCCCCAAGAGCATCCGGCCCAAGGAAAACCGCCCGAAGACCCGCAGGGTATGGGTGCGGCCGGGCCAGGCCCGGACAGCCACGCAAGTCGCTGACGACATCGTCTCTTTCACCGAGTGGGTCAACAACTTCTGCCGCGAGAACCGCCGTCCGGACACCATCCCGGAGGACCCCGACGGGCGGATCACCCCAGCCGCTTCCGCCGGACCCTCGCCTGGCACATTGTGCGCCGCCCCGCGGCCTCGTCGCCGCGGCAATCCAATACGGCCACCTCAACGTCCACGTCACCCAGGGCTACGCCGGAAACTACGCCTCGGGCTTCCCTGACGATCTTGCCTTCGAACAATGGCTCGAAAGGATCGACCAGGCCACAGACCTCGAAGCGTACCTCGACGGTGGCGGCCACATCAGCGGACCGGCCGCCAGCGAACTGGAACGACGCATCAGGGTAGCCCGCGAGAAATTCGCTGGGAGGGTCCTCCTCACCGGGCGACAGGCCCGAAAGCTGCTCCAAGATCCCGTACTCCAGGTCTACCCAGGACGCGGGCTCCACTGCGTCTTCGACCGCGCCAAAGCACGCTGCATCAGAGAAGCGGACGACGGTCCCGTCCTGGCTGAATGCCAACCCGGGTGCGCCAACATCGCCCGAACGGGCTCGGACGTCGAGGAACTCCGCGCCAGGCTCGCGCGCCTGCCGGACGACTCGCTGGCCCGCCGATCCGTTACCAACGCGCGACCGCAATAAAAGAGTCCATACAAAGCATCATCGAAACACACCAGGAGGGCACACCATGACGGAGCCGGAAAAGGATCGGGCCCGCGAAGCCCTCGAACGCGCCATGGACGACCTCCTGGAAGGCCGCGTTCCCGGCCCCTCACGGGCCTGCGCCTCGTCGAACTCGCCGGCGTCAAGCGCCACCGGCTCACCCACGACAACCCCGACCTGAACCTCGAATTCCAGGAACGGGCAAGGCAGCTAAACCGGATAAAACCTGAGGTCGAGAGCCTACGGAAGCTCCTGTTCGACGAAAGGGAGCGGAATGCCGGGCTCGTCGCGGCCAACCGTGGCCTGGACAAACGGCTCAAATCCTACGCGACCGCCCTCTTGGATGTGCTCGAGGAGAGAGACTCGCTCAGAGACAGCCTTTCCCGTCGAGAAAGGGTCATTCCTATGCCCAGATAGCGCCGGGGCGGGTCGCACGCAATGTCACTGTGTGCGGGCTGAATTTGACCGACATTGCTCGGGGGCAGGACCAGACATGCCGGATTTTCCAGAAGCCATGTTCGGGTCTCGGAACGAGCCGGTTCCACAGGGTATCGGGGGCCGCATCCGGGCACGGGATCCAAGGCCGTCCGTTAGGTTGCTCAGGCGGAGAATTGCCCTGGGCCGCCAAGGGCGGCAAGGGCTTTGCGGAGCCGGGTGTCGGCGTCGTCGGCGACGTCCCGTACGGCCGGGTTGCCGCTGAGCTGGACCATGGTCCGGGGATCGATGGCCTGGATGGTGGTCTCGGTGGCATCCTTGCCGCGGCGGACGACGACGTTGCACGGCAGCAGGGCACCAAGGTCCGGTTCGGCGGACAGTGCCCGGCTTGCCAGGGCGGGGTTGCAGGCGCCGAGGATCACATAGTCTCCGAGGGCGTCGGCCGCGTCGGATCCGAGTTTGGCCTCAAAGGTGGAGCGGACATTGATTTCGGACAGGATCCCGAATCCCTGCTCGGCGAGGGCCTCGCGGGTGCGTTGAACTGCGTCGCCCCATGCCATTTGGACGGTGACGGTATGCGTGTAGCTCATGTGGGCTCCTTGTGCTCGGATGTGGCCGGAACCGACTGGGGTTAGGCGAGGGAGAGAAAGAGCTTTTCCAGTTCTTTCCTGTCCAGGCTGGTGTCTTCGCGGGAGATGCATTGCTCCAGGCCGCTGGCGATGATCGCGAAGCCTGCCCGGTCCAGGGCCTTGGAGACCGCGGCGAGCTGGGTGACGATGTCTTTGCAGTCCCGGCCCTCCTCCATCATCCGTGTGACCGCGGCCAGTTGGCCCTGTGCGCGTTTGAGCCGGTTGATCACCGGGGTCAGTTCTGTTGCATCAAGCTGCATCGGGCATCTCCTATCGAAGTCATGGCCTCCATCTTATACCCCCAGGGGTGTCTTGCATACCCCTAGGGGTATCTGTAATACTCGGTGGGGTATCCAGCCTTGTCTTGAAAGGACATCCGTGACTTCGCCCTCCCCTTCAGCCAGCCCCACCGTCACCGCACTCGCCCCGGAAACCCTCGAAACCTGGTTCCGTGAACACCAGGACCTCGTGGTGCTCGATGTACGGTCCGCGGCCGAGTTCGAATCGATCCACATCCGCGGCTCCTACAACGTCCCCCTGCCGCTGCTGTCCGAGCACACCGAGGAACTCGCCGCCCGGCTGGGCAGCCGCGTCGTGCTCGTCTGCCACTCCGGGGCCCGGCCGAACAAGCCCGGCAGCGCCTGGGCGGGGCAGGCCTCGGCACCGCGCACGTCCTCACCGGAGGGGTTCCCGCGTTCGCCGCGGCAGGCGGCGACGTGGTCCGCGGCAAGGCCCGCTGGGATCTGGAACGCCAGGTCCGCCTCGCCGCAGGCTCCCTTGTGGTGCTGGCCTGGCCGGCGGAAAGTTCGTCTCACCCCGGATCCGGATGCTGGCCGGCGCGATAGGTGCGGGCCTGACCTTCTCGGCCGCGACCAACACCTGCGCCATGGGCCGGGCCCTGTCGGCCGCGCCGTGGAACAAGGCCGCCAAGGAGCCCACCCGCGAAACGGCAATCCTGCAACTGCCGGCGGCATCGGCCAGGCAGAGCCTGCGGCATGATCGCCGCCCTGGCCCTGGGATTGTTCGTCGGCGTCGTGCTCGGCGTCGTGGGCGGCGGCGGGTCGATCATCGCCGTCCCCGCGCTGGTCTACGGCGTGGGCATGAGCCCTGCGCAGGCCATTCCCACGTCCCTGCTGGTGGTCGGCGTCTCGTCACTGGCGGCCTTGATCCCGCGGTTCCGCGAGGGCATTAACTGGCCCGTGGTCCTGCTGGTCGGCGCCGCTGGCATCCCGGCAGCCTGGGGCGGCACGGCCATAGGAAGGCTCCTGGATCCGAACATCCTGATGCTCGCATTCGCAGCCCTGATGGTGATAGCCGGAATCCGCATGCTAACCCGCACCCGCGAAACCGAGGGCTCCTGCAGCACCGGGCCCACCCGGGCCTTCCGCACCTGCGCCCCCAAAGCCGTCGGCGTGGGACTCCTGGTGGGGTTCCTGACCGGACTCCTGGGCGTGGGCGGCGGATTCCTCATCACGCCGGCACTCACGCTGTTCCTCGGACTGCGCATGAAACAGGCCGTCGGATCATCCCTGGCCATCATCGTGATCAACTCCGTGGCAGGCTTCAGCGCCCACGCGGCCGGATTCACCATCGAGTGGCCGACCGTCCTGGCCTTCGCCATCCCGGCGATCCTCGGCTCACTCGTTGCAGCCCGGCTCGCCCGCCGGCTCCAGGAGAACCATGTGCGCGTCTCGTTCGCGGTGCTGATCTTCGCCGTCGCTGCCTGGGTCACGGCCAGCACCGTCACGGCCTGACACACCATCCCACACCCAAGCAAGGAGGCCACCCCATGGGCCTGATCAATTCCCTGAAGAAAGTCTTCACCAAGCCCTACAAAACAATCACCGTCGCCGAAGCGAAAGGACTCATGGCATCCGGTGCCACCCTGATCGATGTCCGTTCCACCCGCGAGTGGCGCGGCGGCCGGGCACCCCAGGCCAAGCACGTCCCGTTGGACCGGCTGCAAATCAGCACGGCGGGAATCCAGAAGAGCCGGCCTGTCATCGCCGTGTGCGCCTCCGGTGTCCGCTCGGCCTCCGCGGCACGGTTCCTGGCCGGGAGGGGCTATGACGCCTATTCCCTCCGCGGCGGTATGGCGGCCTGGCGTCAAGCCGGCGAACCCATCCGATAAGTCCGAACCATCCGCCCAACCAGCCGAACCCCAGAAGGAGAACACACCATGGCTGAAATCAGCGTCACCGAAACCGCGCAACGCCGGGACATCGCCCGGATCCTGGATGTCCGCGAGGACTTCGAAGTCTCCGAAGGCATGATCCCCGGCGCCCTGCACATCCCCATGGACCAGCTGCAGGAACGACTCTCCGAACTGGACCCTGCCGTCCCGTCATTGCGGTCTGCCGCAGCGGCAACCGCTCTGCCCGCGTCGCCGACGCCCTCAACGGTGCCGGCTTCAGCGCCGACACCATGACCGGGGCATGATCGCCTGGACCCGGGCCGGCCTCCCCACCACCTGACCCTCCAGCCCTCCTGCCCGAGGCCATGGATCATTCAACCGCATTTCACCTTTGGAAGGACTCGAACCTGGTTATGGCAACCATCGACATCACCGAACAGAGCTTCGCCCAGGCCCTGGAGAACAACGGCATCGTTTTCGTTGACTTCTGGGCCGGCTGGTGCGGCCCGTGCCGCATGTTCGCCCCCATCTACGGCGCTGCCTCCGAACGGCACCCTGAAATCACCTTTGCCAAGGTCGACACCGAAGCCCAACAAGGCCTCGCCGCGGCCGCCGGGATCACTGCCATCCCGACCCTGATGGCCTTCCGCAACAAATCCCTGGTCTTCTCCCAGCCCGGCGCGCTCAACGCCACAGGACTGGAAGAAGTGATCCAGGAGGTAAAAAACCTCGACATGGCACGCCTCCGGGCCAGGACGCACCGCAGCAGAGCTGAAACCAGGCAGCAGCACGGCACACATCCCCGGCCTTGAAATACCCTATGGGGTATTACTGTTTTCTTTAGAACACGGGGAACACATCCCCTCCACCCGCTTTTCAGAAGGAGAGCACCAGATGCTTATCGAGCGCATTTACGATGAAGACCTCGCCCAGGCCAGCTACCTGATCGGCTGCCAGGCCAAGGGTGAGGCCGTTGTGGTGGACAGCCGCCGCGACATCGCGGTGTACCAGGATCTCGCCGCAAGGAACGGCATGAAGATCGTGGCCGTCACCGAAACCCACATCCACGCCGACTACCTTTCCGGCACCCGCGAACTTGCCGCTGCCACGGGCGCGAAGATCTACGTCTCCGGCGAGGGCGGCCCGGACTGGCAGTACGAATTCGACGGCGAGCGGCTGTACGACGGCGATGTGATCGCCCTGGGCAACATCAGTGTCCAGGCAGTGCACACACCGGGCCACACCCCCGAGCATCTGTCCTTCCTGGTCACGGACGGCGCGTTCAGCGACCAGCCCGGCTACCTGCTCTCGGGTGACTTCGTCTTCTCCGGCGACCTGGGCCGCCCGGATCTGCTTGATGAGGCAGCCGGCGGCGTCGACACCCGTTTCCTCGGGGCCAAGCAGCTCTTCGCCAGCCTGCGGGACAAGTTCCTGACCCTGCCGGACTTCGTCCAGGTCCACCCGGCCCACGGCGCCGGCAGTGCCTGCGGCAAGGCCCTCGGCGCGATTCCCTCCTCCACGGTCGGGTACGAGCGGCTCTACGCCTGGTGGGGCCCGTACCTGGCCGCGAATGACGAACAGGGCTTCATCAACGAACTCCTCGACGGCCAGCCCGACGCCCACGCCTACTTCGGCCGGATGAAGCACGAAAACCGTGAGGGACCGGCCGTCATGGGTGAGCGTACGCCGCTTACGGAACTGGACACTGCCGACGTCGCCAAGGACCTGGCGGCGGACAAAGTCACGTTCATCGACACCCGGCCCAACAACGAAGTCCATGAGGGAACTGTTGCCCGCTCCCTGAACGTCCCCGCGGGCAAATCAGTTGCCAGCTACGGGGCCTGGGTAGTGAACCCTGAGACGGACAAGAACCCGCTGGTGCTGCTGGCGCAGGACCATGACCAGGCCCAGGACATGTGGGACCACCTTGTACGTGTGGGCATTGACAACGTCGCCGGCTACGTCACAAGCATTGACGGGCTGCCCACGAGCACCCCGAAGCTGATCCGGCCCGAGGAACTCGAGGGCTTCGACGCCGCCATGGTGCTGGATGTCCGCAACCGCACCGAGCACACCGCCGGCCATATCCCGGGCTCCCACCAGCTCAGCGGCGGCCGCGTCATGTGGCACCTCGACGAACTGCCCACCCAAGGCGCCATCGTGAGCTACTGCCAGTCCGGCGTCCGGAATTCCGTTGCCGCCAGCGCCCTGCGCCGCGCCGGGTACGACATCGTCGAACTCGACGGCAGCTACGCCGCCTGGGCCACCCGGAACCAGACGCACGAGTCCGTGTCCAGCAACTAAATCCAGGAAGCACCTGAAATGCCCGATTGACCGCCTGGGCGGCGGCCCGGAACGCCCGACCGCCGCCCAGCCCTTGTCCGCAACAACTGGAGTGCACAATGACTTCCGGCAACACTTCTTCACCGCAGCACGCCGGACAACACGACGGCATCACCCTGGGCCTGCGGCAGAACCTGGCCCAGTTCATGCTCCTGGTCGCCGTCAACGCCCTCGTCGGCGGAACCCTGGGCCAGGAACGGACAATCCTTCCCTTGCTCGCCGGGCAGGTCTTCCATCTGGAGCTCTACACGTCCGCCCTGACCTATATCCTGGCCTTCGGACTGGCCAAAGCCGCCACCAACTACCTCGCGGGCACCCTCTCGGACCGCTACGGCCGCAAACCGGCCCTGGTAGCCGGGTGGCTGGTAGCCGTACCGGTGCCGTTGATGCTGATTTTCGGCCCGTCCTGGGCTGGATCGTGGCCGCCAACGTCATCCTGGGCATCAGCCAAGGCCTGACCT
>AP014721.1 GCA_001549895.1 Arthrobacter sp. Hiyo8
TGGGCAGCAATGATGCGCTCACGTTCAGCGGCCACGGCCTCAGCCACAGCAGCACGCTTCTCGGCCTCGGCAAGATCGGCTTTCAGGGCTTCCACGAGGCTTCCATGGGGGATTTAACCGGGGGTTCCATGAGACCCGCCACGTCCGCCGTTGGTGGCCTGCCAGCAGGGCTTTCAGGGGTGCCAGCGGTCGTCCTGTCCATCAGTCCCAGAGCTATCAGTGCCGTGACCGGAATAGACCAGCCTTTCGGCCCTTGCCGCGCCCCAGTTCCAGCAATTCAGGCCGTTTCCGGCGCAGCGTGGACTGGCTCACGCCACAGACTTTAGCGGCCTCAGCAAGGCCTAGAACGGGTGCTGTCATGGGTGCCAGCCTAGGGCCGTCGTGAGAGCTTCCGTGGAGGCTCGCGGCAGGGATGCAGAGGGGTGTCAGTGTGCCGGGAGGTGGGACGGAGTCCACGAGACAAGCACGCGCCCCGAACCCAGCCCCCGCAGCTGGGCTTCCTCGGGCACGGCTTCCTTGTTTGCCAGCAGATACTCAGCGACTTTCCCCTGAGCCTCTGCCACCCCTTGTTTCTGGTCTTCGACCTTCAGGTGGCACAGGAGTATCCACTTCTTGTCACCGGCAAGCTTCAGATACGCGCTGTATGCATTCATGGCACCCAAGCTACAGGGACAGCGGCTGGCCCTCTGGAGGCTCGCAGCAGGGTGCCAGCAGGCATGAAAGAAGCCGCCAATCGTGGGGGACGACTGACGGCTTCAGCTTCCTAGGGTGTCATGCTTCAGGGGACGTTTCGCGCACAGGCGTCCACGTGATGTAAACATTCCCGGAGTCTTTGCCCCGCAGCTCAGTCCGTTCCTCAACTGCGTCCTCATGCTCAAGCAAGTACACGGCCACCAGCTTCTCGGCCTGGGTCGCCCCCTGCCGTTCGTCCTCGGCGGAAACATTGCCCAGGAATACCCAGTCCTCGACATCGACAAGTTTCAGAAACACATTGAAAAGGATCATGCAGGCCAAGCTACAGGGGCCGAGGGCGTGGCCTCTAGAGGCTTGCAGATCGTCTTGGAGAACGTGCCAGACCTCAGCAAGTCATAACAGGTGGGCCGCCCTGCCACATGAGCTACTAAGCGGTGGACAACTCCGCAGACGAGCTTCCCGCGCGGGATTCCGGGCGTCCGCGTCCATCGCCCACAAAAAAACCGCCGGAACCGCTGGGGTTTTGCAAGGAACTGCGCATAGCGCCAGTAGGGTTGTTTTTGTCTCACCTCGAGACTCGGGACAGCTGCCGTGTAGCAACGAGCGGCCCTATCCCAAGGAAGGAGGTGGTGGCGCTATGGGAAAGCACGTCGATAAGGCTTCGGGAACGCAAGAAGCCGCGAGACGCTTACAGTCGGTTGGAATCTATGTAAGCGGCTTCGCGGCTCTAGTCAATCTTGCACGATTGCTGAAGGACTGGTTTTAACTAGCCCTCCATCCGTAGTGGTCCAGCGCCAACTGGGCCACTACTCTTCTTTAACCACACTGGACTCTGGTGGACTCTAGGGAACTGTAAGGGACTCTAGAGAACTGTAGTGAACTGTGCAGTCGCTAACAGCATATACAGATTTACACGCCACGGACGTAGGGCGAAAATTTTTCAAGTAAAAATTTTCCGCAGTTCAACTGTAAAAATTTAACTCAACTTCCCTATGCAGCCAGTGTTCCCATAAAAATTTGTCAACACTCCGAGTGCGGTTAAGTCGCACTACGGACACGGTGCACATGTAGGCCGTGGACTAGTAGAGCCACCATTTTTGGTATTTGTTGTACGCCTTACGCGCGCGCGTGCGCGAGGGGATCACCTGCTCAGTTGCGCACGTAGCGGTACACGGACGGCTCGGACACGTGGAACATGTCGGCCAGTCGGGCGACGGTGAAGCCCTGCGCCTTGAGCTTCCTCATTTCCTCCACTTTCGCTTCGTCCAGAAGCTTTCTCCTGCCGCCCTTGTGGCCTCGTGCACGGGCAGCAGCCAGACCGGCCTGTGTGCGTTCGATCATGACGTTCCTTTCGAACTCCGCGAAGGCCCCGAGGATGTCGATCATCATCTTGCCCATGGCCCCCTCGTCGGTCAGGCCTTCCGTGAGGCTCCGGAAGTGCACTCCCCGCGCCCTCAGCTCGTTGATGGTGTTCCGGACGTGTGTCAGGTTCCTGCCCAGGCGGTCGAGTCTCCACACGGCGAACGTGTCACCAGCGCGGCAGTAGTCGAGGGCGTCAGCCAGTCCCTGCCGCTCGATGGTGGAACCGCTCACGCCTTCGTCCACGAACACCCTGTCAGCCCCCGCGTGCATGAGCGCGTCCCTTTGCAGGTCGAGGTTCTGGTCATGTGTGCTGACTCTCAAATAACCGATCAGTGCCACCGTAAGTCCCCTTTGTTTTCAAGGCTTTTCGCTTGATCACAGTTTATCAATATTCCGTCGTCGTTAACAGTTTTGATAGGCCGGCTTTTGAGGGTGGGTTTTGATAGGTTCAGGGCCGTCAAGACGGGTTCCATGGGGTTCCACGGCACCTCTCACCACAGGATGGTTTGTGACAGCACGAAGCCCCCCGCAGGAAGTGACAGCTTCACGGGGGGCTTCGGCTTTCCCCGGGCCACAGCCAAGCGCATGCCGGGGTTCCTCCAGCAGGTTCGGACCACTGGAGGAAGTCTTTTCTATTCGAGGTCTGCGGGGTCGATGTTCGGGCCGCCAGCGATAGGCGAGGGAATGCCCTTCAGGAGGTCGCGCCCAGCAATGCTCGTGAGTCCACCGTTCCGGTACCGGCCATGGGTGATCGCATTCAGGACGGCTGTGAGCCACTCGACGCGGGGGAAGTAGGGGAAGTCCTGGTCACCTATCCGCGTGATGTGGACGTAGCCGCGTGCCGGTGGGCGGACCTCGTGGTCAGGGATCCCGGCTGTCACCAGCTGGCCTACGGCGTCGTCCTGCACGGCCATGTCTTCATCGACGGCTTCCAGCAGTGCGAGAATCGCCTTTGCGGCCTCGATCTGCTTCGCCTGGACTTTCTCCCTGCTTGCGGACAGTTCCTCTTGCAGGGGCAGCAGGAGGGCTTCCTGTGCCTCTTTTTCGGCCTTGGCCCGTTCCTCTTCAGCTCGTTCCCTGCGGCCTTCCTCAGCGAGGGTTTCAAGCTCGATCTGGGCGCGGAGAGCGGCAACGTGCGCGGGGTCAACTTTCCTGCCTTCACGGGCGTCCATGAGCAGCTGCTTCAGCTCCACTACCGGGTCGGTTTTCACTGGGCTGTCCCACATTTCTTCAAGTCGTCGGGCTTCGTCAGCCTTGGCCGTGCTCGCGCTGATCATCACGGCGTGGCCGCACTTGAGCCGCTGGAGGTACACGTCCACGTTGGTGTCATTCCGGAGCTTCCCGTACCCGGGCGCGAGGGGAATCAACGCCATGGCCGTCGGCCCGAACGCCTGGGCTATCTCTGCTGGCTGGAGGATTTCGACGCCAGCCGGATGAGCGCACTTCATGGCACGTCCGGACGCGAGGCAGGATCAAGCCCCGAGAGCTTCAGGTCAATGAGGGTGCCCGAAAGGTTCAGCTCGGGAGTCATCAAGTAGGCCACCTGCTCAGGCGTGAGGGTGTCCGACCACGCCCGGGGCTGCTCGGCTTCGTACATTTCCCGTGCGGCCTGGGCCTCGGCCTTCGCCACCGTTTGAGCCGTGGACAGGTACAGGCAACCGCAGCCGTCGCGACCGATCACACCGTTAGGGACAGCCGTGGTCGAGGACTTCCGGAGCGTATCGGGGCCGACACCGTAGAGCATGGCGGCAGTCTTTTCCTCAGCCTCGGTCAGGTAGCTGAAAGCGGGATTGTGCCTGTGCGTGCCAGCGGACTTCATCACGATCCAACCGGGCGCACCATGAGCCGGCTCATCCACGGCGGACACTTCGTGCACGGCCAGATTCACCAGTTTCCGCTGGCTCTTCTGGGTCCGGTAGCGGGCGTCGAACCAAGCCAGGGCTTCATCGCGGTTCACCGGATACCTGCCTGAAAGAGCGCGATGTGGTGCGAATTGTGGGATCCCGGGTCAACGGTGACGCACCCGCACTTGGAGCACAGCCAGCCGACAGGGGAAGCCGTCGTGTAGCTGGGTGTCACGAACTCAGGTTGCTGCTGGTCGGCGCTCACACCACACCTGCCACGTGCCAAGCGGCGTGGGCTGCGGTGTCGCCAACCATCGCACCGCAGATGGAGCATCGCCACAGAATCGGGGTGCTCGTTTGGTCATGGTTGAAGGTAGGCGTCGCCACGGGGTCACTTCCTTATTCAGATCAGTCCGTGGTGGCCTACCCAATTTTAAATCAGTGGTTCCCTGGGCGAAAACGGACACACCGCATCAGGCGAGAGTATGTGACGCCATTTGTGCCATACCTCGGGCAGCAGCTAGGAGCTTTCGGGCACTTGCAGGGTGGCCAACCGGGTAGCTTCTGCGCGTGACCAGGCGACGGCCTCAGCCTCGGAAAGTCCTCTCGCTTCACTGCGTCCTCGTATAGGTCTTCCTTGAGTCCGGACCTGCGGGCTTCATAGCGGATTGCGGCTTCAAAGTCGCGTGCGTTCTGGGTCATTTTGGGTTCCTTTCCTTAGCGTGGGTTGGTGGCCGGGGATCGTTGGTAGCTTGCTGACTGGCTCCCTGCTGCTGTCCCCTGTGTTCCCTGCCCCGTGCCTGACTAGGGGTTTTTCGGACACCGCAGAGGGAGCGAGGGAGTTTGAGGGCAGGAGGGTGCCTTGGAGTCCCAACGGGGAGATGTCAGGACTTCAAGGCACACAAAAGGAAACCACCGCGTCAGTCGCTCGGTCGTCGTCGGTATAGGGCAGCTCTGGGCTGCATCTGTGTGGGTGGGTTGTTAGCTCCACCAGTGGCGGCATGTCCAACGGGGTCCGGCAACTAGGTTGCTGTAGGCCTTGGCACTCCTTCGATCCCGGCGATTGCTCACTCCGGTGACGGACCCTGCCCCGTTGGTCGACATTTGGACCCTGGCTCTAACCCAGTAGGCGGCAAGGCTGTGTAGGCCCGCTCGGGTTTTCACTTCGGCCCCTCGGGCCTGCGCTGGGTTGTCCGTCCTACGCCTCATATTCGGAGGCGACCAAAGACGGCGTTTCGCTAGCGGGATAGGACTAACCCCTGTAAGGTTTGGGCTAGTCGCAATCATTAGAGCCTGAGAAACTACCACTGATTGCCTCGCCCGTCAGACTTTGCAAGAGTCTGGCGGGCTTCTCCATTTCTGGAGGACTTAGAGCATCTTCACTCAAGCCCCACGAATGAAGGCCGTTGGACAAAACTACGGCGAGTCTCCACTTTGGCTATACAGAGTGCCTAACCATTTCGGATTTCACCGAGCAACCTGCTCAGCCATGGTCGCTTCTGCCGAACAATCTGCTCATTTCGGCCCTCGGGTTGTCCCTCCGCGGCCTCATAAAGATTTCTTACATCCGGCACAGGGCCGGCTCACTCTTCGGGGCTTCGAGCATCCGTAGCGCCTGCGCCTGGGCAGCAATGATGCGCTCACGTTCAGCGGCCACGGCCTCAGCCACAGCAGCACGCTTCTCGGCCTCGGCAAGATCGGCTTTCAGGGCTTCCACGAGGCTTCCATGGGGGATTTAACCGGGGGTTCCATGAGACCCGCCACGTCCGCCGTTGGTGGCCTGCCAGCAGGGCTTTCAGGGGTGCCAGCGGTCGTCCTGTCCATCAGTCCCAGAGCTATCAGTGCCGTGACCGGAATAGACCAGCCTTTCGGCCCTTGCGCGGCCCCAGTTCCAGCAATTCAGGCCGTTTCCGGCGCAGCGTGGACTGGCTCACGCCACAGACTTTAGCGGCCTCAGCAAGGCCTAGAACGGGTGCTGTCATGGGTGCCAGCCTAGGGCCGTCGTGAGAGCTTCCGTGGAGGCTCGCGGCAGGGATGCAGAGGGGTGTCAGTGTGCCGGGAGGTGGGACGGAGTCCACGAGACAAGCACGCGCCCCGAACCCAGCCCCCGCAGCTGGGCTTCCTCGGGCACGGCTTCCTTGTTTGCCAGCAGATACTCAGCGACTTTCCCCTGAGCCTCTGCCACCCCTTGTTTCTGGTCTTCGACCTTCAGGTGGCACAGGAGTATCCACTTCTTGTCACCGGCAAGCTTCAGATACGCGCTGTATGCATTCATGGCACCCAAGCTACAGGGACAGCGGCTGGCCCTCTGGAGGCTCGCAGCAGGGTGCCAGCAGGCATGAAAGAAGCCGCCAATCGTGGGGGACGACTGACGGCTTCAGCTTCCTAGGGTGTCATGCTTCAGGGGACGTTTCGCGCACAGGCGTCCACGTGATGTAAACATTCCCGGAGTCTTTGCCCCGCAGCTCAGTCCGTTCCTCAACTGCGTCCTCATGCTCAAGCAAGTACACGGCCACCAGCTTCTCGGCCTGGGTCGCCCCCTGCCGTTCGTCCTCGGCGGAAACATTGCCCAGGAATACCCAGTCCTCGACATCGACAAGTTTCAGAAACACATTGAAAAGGATCATGCAGGCCAAGCTACAGGGCCGAGGGCGTGGCCTCTAGAGGCTTGCAGATCGTCTTGGAGAACGTGCCAGACCTCAGCAAGTCATAACAGGTGGGCCGCCCTGCCACATGAGCTACTAAGCGGTGGACAACTCCGCAGACGAGCTTCCCGCGCGGGATTCCGGGCGTCCGCGTCCATCGCCCACAAAAAAACCGCCGGAACCGCTGGGGGTTTTGCAAGGAACTGCGCATAGCGCCAGTAGGGTTGTTTTTGTCTCACCTCGAGACTCGGGACAGCTGCCGTGTAGCAACGAGCGGCCCTATCCCAAGGAAGGAGGTGGTGGCGCTATGGGAAAGCACGTCGATAAGGCTTCGGGAACGCAAGAAGCCGCGAGACGCTTACAGTCGGTTGGAATCTATGTAAGCGGCTTCGCGGCTCTAGTCAATCTTGCACGATTGCTGAAGGACTGGTTTTAACTAGCCCTCCATCCGTAGTGGTCCAGCGCCAACTGGGCCACTACTCTTCTTTAACCACACTGGACTCTGGTGGACTCTAGGGAACTGTAAGGGACTCTAGAGAACTGTAGTGAACTGTGCAGTCGCTAACAGCATATACAGATTTACACGCCACGGACGTAGGGCGAAAATTTTTCAAGTAAAAATTTTCCGCAGTTCAACTGTAAAAATTTAACTCAACTTCCCTATGCAGCCAGTGTTCCCATAAAAATTTGTCAACACTCCGAGTGCGGTTAAGTCGCACTACGGACACGGTGCACATGTAGGCCCGTGGACTAGTAGAGCCACCATTTTTGGTATTTGTTGTACGCCTTACGCGCGCGCGTGCGCGAGGGGATCACCTGCTCAGTTGCGCACGTAGCGGTACACGGACGGCTCGGACACGTGGAACATGTCGGCCAGTCGGGCGACGGTGAAGCCCTGCGCCTTGAGCTTCCTCATTTCCTCCACTTTCGCTTCGTCCAGAAGCTTTCTCCTGCCGCCCTTGTGGCCTCGTGCACGGGCAGCAGCCAGACCGGCCTGTGTGCGTTCGATCATGACGTTCCTTTCGAACTCCGCGAAGGCCCCGAGGATGTCGATCATCATCTTGCCCATGGCCCCCTCGTCGGTCAGGCCTTCCGTGAGGCTCCGGAAGTGCACTCCCCGCGCCCTCAGCTCGTTGATGGTGTTCCGGACGTGTGTCAGGTTCCTGCCCAGGCGGTCGAGTCTCCACACGGCGAACGTGTCACCAGCGCGGCAGTAGTCGAGGGCGTCAGCCAGTCCCTGCCGCTCGATGGTGGAACCGCTCACGCCTTCGTCCACGAACACCCTGTCAGCCCCCGCGTGCATGAGCGCGTCCCTTTGCAGGTCGAGGTTCTGGTCATGTGTGCTGACTCTCAAATAACCGATCAGTGCCACCGTAAGTCCCCTTTGTTTTCAAGGCTTTTCGCTTGATCACAGTTTATCAATATTCCGTCGTCGTTAACAGTTTTGATAGGCCGGCTTTTGAGGGTGGGTTTTGATAGGTTCAGGGCCGTCAAGACGGGTTCCATGGGGTTCCACGGCACCTCTCACCACAGGATGGTTTGTGACAGCACGAAGCCCCCCGCAGGAAGTGACAGCTTCACGGGGGCTTCGGCTTTCCCCGGGCCACAGCCAAGCGCATGCCGGGGTTCCTCCAGCAGGTTCGGACCACTGGAGGAAGTCTTTTCTATTCGAGGTCTGCGGGGTCGATGTTCGGGCCGCCAGCGATAGGCGAGGGAATGCCCTTCAGGAGGTCGCGCCCAGCAATGCTCGTGAGTCCACCGTTCCGGTACCGGCCATGGGTGATCGCATTCAGGACGGCTGTGAGCCACTCGACGCGGGGGAAGTAGGGGAAGTCCTGGTCACCTATCCGCGTGATGTGGACGTAGCCGCGTGCCGGTGGGCGGACCTCGTGGTCAGGGATCCCGGCTGTCACCAGCTGGCCTACGGCGTCGTCCTGCACGGCCATGTCTTCATCGACGGCTTCCAGCAGTGCGAGAATCGCCTTTGCGGCCTCGATCTGCTTCGCCTGGACTTTCTCCCTGCTTGCGGACAGTTCCTCTTGCAGGGGCAGCAGGAGGGCTTCCTGTGCCTCTTTTTCGGCCTTGGCCCGTTCCTCTTCAGCTCGTTCCCTGCGGCCTTCCTCAGCGAGGGTTTCAAGCTCGATCTGGGCGCGGAGAGCGGCAACGTGCGCGGGGTCAACTTTCCTGCCTTCACGGGCGTCCATGAGCAGCTGCTTCAGCTCCACTACCGGGTCGGTTTTCACTGGGCTGTCCCACATTTCTTCAAGTCGTCGGGCTTCGTCAGCCTTGGCCGTGCTCGCGCTGATCATCACGGCGTGGCCGCACTTGAGCCGCTGGAGGTACACGTCCACGTTGGTGTCATTCCGGAGCTTCCCGTACCCGGGCGCGAGGGGAATCAACGCCATGGCCGTCGGCCCGAACGCCTGGGCTATCTCTGCTGGCTGGAGGATTTCGACGCCAGCCGGATGAGCGCACTTCATGGCACGTCCGGACGCGAGGCAGGATCAAGCCCCGAGAGCTTCAGGTCAATGAGGGTGCCCGAAAGGTTCAGCTCGGGAGTCATCAAGTAGGCCACCTGCTCAGGCGTGAGGGTGTCCGACCACGCCCGGGGCTGCTCGGCTTCGTACATTTCCCGTGCGGCCTGGGCCTCGGCCTTCGCCACCGTTTGAGCCGTGGACAGGTACAGGCAACCGCAGCCGTCGCGACCGATCACACCGTTAGGGACAGCCGTGGTCGAGGACTTCCGGAGCGTATCGGGGCCGACACCGTAGAGCATGGCGGCAGTCTTTTCCTCAGCCTCGGTCAGGTAGCTGAAAGCGGGATTGTGCCTGTGCGTGCCAGCGGACTTCATCACGATCCAACCGGGCGCACCATGAGCCGGCTCATCCACGGCGGACACTTCGTGCACGGCCAGATTCACCAGTTTCCGCTGGCTCTTCTGGGTCCGGTAGCGGGCGTCGAACCAAGCCAGGGCTTCATCGCGGTTCACCGGATACCTGCCTGAAAGAGCGCGATGTGGTGCGAATTGTGGGATCCCGGGTCAACGGTGACGCACCCGCACTTGGAGCACAGCCAGCCGACAGGGGAAGCCGTCGTGTAGCTGGGTGTCACGAACTCAGGTTGCTGCTGGTCGGCGCTCACACCACACCTGCCACGTGCCAAGCGGCGTGGGCTGCGGTGTCGCCAACCATCGCACCGCAGATGGAGCATCGCCACAGAATCGGGGTGCTCGTTTGGTCATGGTTGAAGGTAGGCGTCGCCACGGGGTCACTTCCTTATTCAGATCAGTCCGTGGTGGCTACCCAATTTTAAATCAGTGGTTCCCTGGGCGAAAACGGACACACCGCATCAGGCGAGAGTATGTGACGCCATTTGTGCCATACCTCGGGCAGCAGCTAGGAGCTTTCGGGCACTTGCAGGGTGGCCAACCGGGTAGCTTCTGCGCGTGACCAGGCGACGGCCTCAGCCTCGGAAAGTCCTCTCGCTTCACTGCGTCCTCGTATAGGTCTTCCTTGAGTCCGGACCTGCGGGCTTCATAGCGGATTGCGGCTTCAAAGTCGCGTGCGTTCTGGGTCATTTTGGGTTCCTTTCCTTAGCGTGGGTTGGTGGCCGGGGATCGTTGGTAGCTTGCTGACTGGCTCCCTGCTGCTGTCCCCTGTGTTCCCTGCCCCGTGCCTGACTAGGGGTTTTTCGGACACCGCAGAGGGAGCGAGGGAGTTTGAGGGCAGGAGGGTGCCTTGGAGTCCCAACGGGGAGATGTCAGGACTTCAAGGCACACAAAAGGAAACCACCGCGTCAGTCGCTCGGTCGTCGTCGGTATAGGGCAGCTCTGGGCTGCATCTGTGTGGGTGGGTTGTTAGCTCCACCAGTGGCGGCATGTCCAACGGGTCCGGCAACTAGGTTGCTGTAGGCCTTGGCACTCCTTCGATCCCGGCGATTGCTCACTCCGGTGACGGACCCTGCCCCGTTGGTCGACATTTGGACCCTGGCTCTAACCCAGTAGGCGGCAAGGCTGTGTAGGCCCGCTCGGGTTTTCACTTCGGCCCTCGGGCCTGCGCTGGGTTGTCCGTCCTACGCCTCATATTCGGAGGCGACCAAAGACGGCGTTTCGCTAGCGGGATAGGACTAACCCCTGTAAGGTTTGGGCTAGTCGCAATCATTAGAGCCTGAGAAACTACCACTGATTGCCTCGCCCGTCAGACTTTGCAAGAGTCTGGCGGGCTTCTCCATTTCTGGAGGACTTAGAGCATCTTCACTCAAGCCCCACGAATGAAGGCCGTTGGACAAAACTACGGCGAGTCTCCACTTTGGCTATACAGAGTGCCTAACCATTTCGGATTTCACCGAGCAACCTGCTCAGCCATGGTCGCTTCTGCCGAACAATCTGCTCATTTCGGCCCTCGGGTTGTCCCTCCGCGGCCTCATAAAGATTTCTTACATCCGGCACAGGGCCGGCTCACTCTTCGGGGCTTCGAGCATCCGTAGCGCCTGCGCCTGGGCAGCAATGATGCGCTCACGTTCAGCGGCCACGGCCTCAGCCACAGCAGCACGCTTCTCGGCCTCGGCAAGATCGGCTTTCAGGGCTTCCACGAGGCTTCCATGGGGGATTTAACCGGGGGTTCCATGAGACCCGCCACGTCCGCCGTTGGTGGCCTGCCAGCAGGGCTTTCAGGGGTGCCAGCGGTCGTCCTGTCCATCAGTCCCAGAGCTATCAGTGCCGTGACCGGAATAGACCAGCCTTTCGGCCCTTGCGCGGCCCCAGTTCCAGCAATTCAGGCCGTTTCCGGCGCAGCGTGGACTGGCTCACGCCACAGACTTTAGCGGCCTCAGCAAGGCCTAGAACGGGTGCTGTCATGGGTGCCAGCCTAGGGCCGTCGTGAGAGCTTCCGTGGAGGCTCGCGGCAGGGATGCAGAGGGGGTGTCAGTGTGCCGGGAGGTGGGACGGAGTCCACGAGACAAGCACGCGCCCCGAACCCAGCCCCCGCAGCTGGGCTTCCTCGGGCACGGCTTCCTTGTTTGCCAGCAGATACTCAGCGACTTTCCCCTGAGCCTCTGCCACCCCTTGTTTCTGGTCTTCGACCTTCAGGTGGCACAGGAGTATCCACTTCTTGTCACCGGCAAGCTTCAGATACGCGCTGTATGCATTCATGGCACCCAAGCTACAGGGACAGCGGCTGGCCCTCTGGAGGCTCGCAGCAGGGTGCCAGCAGGCATGAAAGAAGCCGCCAATCGTGGGGGACGACTGACGGCTTCAGCTTCCTAGGGTGTCATGCTTCAGGGGACGTTTCGCGCACAGGCGTCCACGTGATGTAAACATTCCCGGAGTCTTTGCCCCGCAGCTCAGTCCGTTCCTCAACTGCGTCCTCATGCTCAAGCAAGTACACGGCCACCAGCTTCTCGGCCTGGGTCGCCCCCTGCCGTTCGTCCTCGGCGGAAACATTGCCCAGGAATACCCAGTCCTCGACATCGACAAGTTTCAGAAACACATTGAAAAGGATCATGCAGGCCAAGCTACAGGGCCGAGGGCGTGGCCTCTAGAGGCTTGCAGATCGTCTTGGAGAACGTGCCAGACCTCAGCAAGTCATAACAGGTGGGCCGCCCTGCCACATGAGCTACTAAGCGGTGGACAACTCCGCAGACGAGCTTCCCGCGCGGGATTCCGGGCGTCCGCGTCCATCGCCCACAAAAAAACCGGCCGGAACCGCTGGGGGTTTTGCAAGGAACTGCGCATAGCGCCAGTAGGGTTGTTTTTGTCTCACCTCGAGACTCGGGACAGCTGCCGTGTAGCAACGAGCGGCCCTATCCCAAGGAAGGAGGTGGTGGCGCTATGGGAAAGCACGTCGATAAGGCTTCGGGAACGCAAGAAGCCGCGAGACGCTTACAGTCGGTTGGAATCTATGTAAGCGGCTTCGCGGCTCTAGTCAATCTTGCACGATTGCTGAAGGACTGGTTTTAACTAGCCCTCCATCCGTAGTGGTCCAGCGCCAACTGGGCCACTACTCTTCTTTAACCACACTGGACTCTGGTGGACTCTAGGGAACTGTAAGGGACTCTAGAGAACTGTAGTGAACTGTGCAGTCGCTAACAGCATATACAGATTTACACGCCACGGACGTAGGGCGAAAATTTTTCAAGTAAAAATTTTCCGCAGTTCAACTGTAAAAATTTAACTCAACTTCCCTATGCAGCCAGTGTTCCCATAAAAATTTGTCAACACTCCGAGTGCGGTTAAGTCGCACTACGGACACGGTGCACATGTAGGCCCGTGGACTAGTAGAGCCACCATTTTTGGTATTTGTTGTACGCCTTACGCGCGCGCGTGCGCGAGGGGATCACCTGCTCAGTTGCGCACGTAGCGGTACACGGACGGCTCGGACACGTGGAACATGTCGGCCAGTCGGGCGACGGTGAAGCCCTGCGCCTTGAGCTTCCTCATTTCCTCCACTTTCGCTTCGTCCAGAAGCTTTCTCCTGCCGCCCTTGTGGCCTCGTGCACGGGCAGCAGCCAGACCGGCCTGTGTGCGTTCGATCATGACGTTCCTTTCGAACTCCGCGAAGGCCCCGAGGATGTCGATCATCATCTTGCCCATGGCCCCCTCGTCGGTCAGGCCTTCCGTGAGGCTCCGGAAGTGCACTCCCCGCGCCCTCAGCTCGTTGATGGTGTTCCGGACGTGTGTCAGGTTCCTGCCCAGGCGGTCGAGTCTCCACACGGCGAACGTGTCACCAGCGCGGCAGTAGTCGAGGGCGTCAGCCAGTCCCTGCCGCTCGATGGTGGAACCGCTCACGCCTTCGTCCACGAACACCCTGTCAGCCCCCGCGTGCATGAGCGCGTCCCTTTGCAGGTCGAGGTTCTGGTCATGTGTGCTGACTCTCAAATAACCGATCAGTGCCACCGTAAGTCCCCTTTGTTTTCAAGGCTTTTCGCTTGATCACAGTTTATCAATATTCCGTCGTCGTTAACAGTTTTGATAGGCCGGCTTTTGAGGGTGGGTTTTGATAGGTTCAGGGCCGTCAAGACGGGTTCCATGGGGTTCCACGGCACCTCTCACCACAGGATGGTTTGTGACAGCACGAAGCCCCCCGCAGGAAGTGACAGCTTCACGGGGGGCTTCGGCTTTCCCCGGGCCACAGCCAAGCGCATGCCGGGGTTCCTCCAGCAGGTTCGGACCACTGGAGGAAGTCTTTTCTATTCGAGGTCTGCGGGGTCGATGTTCGGGCCGCCAGCGATAGGCGAGGGAATGCCCTTCAGGAGGTCGCGCCCAGCAATGCTCGTGAGTCCACCGTTCCGGTACCGGCCATGGGTGATCGCATTCAGGACGGCTGTGAGCCACTCGACGCGGGGGAAGTAGGGGAAGTCCTGGTCACCTATCCGCGTGATGTGGACGTAGCCGCGTGCCGGTGGGCGGACCTCGTGGTCAGGGATCCCGGCTGTCACCAGCTGGCCTACGGCGTCGTCCTGCACGGCCATGTCTTCATCGACGGCTTCCAGCAGTGCGAGAATCGCCTTTGCGGCCTCGATCTGCTTCGCCTGGACTTTCTCCCTGCTTGCGGACAGTTCCTCTTGCAGGGGCAGCAGGAGGGCTTCCTGTGCCTCTTTTTCGGCCTTGGCCCGTTCCTCTTCAGCTCGTTCCCTGCGGCCTTCCTCAGCGAGGGTTTCAAGCTCGATCTGGGCGCGGAGAGCGGCAACGTGCGCGGGGTCAACTTTCCTGCCTTCACGGGCGTCCATGAGCAGCTGCTTCAGCTCCACTACCGGGTCGGTTTTCACTGGGCTGTCCCACATTTCTTCAAGTCGTCGGGCTTCGTCAGCCTTGGCCGTGCTCGCGCTGATCATCACGGCGTGGCCGCACTTGAGCCGCTGGAGGTACACGTCCACGTTGGTGTCATTCCGGAGCTTCCCGTACCCGGGCGCGAGGGGAATCAACGCCATGGCCGTCGGCCCGAACGCCTGGGCTATCTCTGCTGGCTGGAGGATTTCGACGCCAGCCGGATGAGCGCACTTCATGGCACGTCCGGACGCGAGGCAGGATCAAGCCCGAGAGCTTCAGGTCAATGAGGGTGCCCGAAAGGTTCAGCTCGGGAGTCATCAAGTAGGCCACCTGCTCAGGCGTGAGGGTGTCCGACCACGCCCGGGGCTGCTCGGCTTCGTACATTTC